>NZ_JBOZXB010000001.1:0-3310000 GCF_051660365.1 Oleiharenicola lentus
GATGCGGCTCGTATTAAAAGTAGAGGCGCGCCGGATAACCCCGTGCACTTCATACCCTTTCTCGAGCAACAACTCGGCGAGATAGGATCCATCCTGTCCGGTGATACCGGTGATCAAAGCTTTCTTCATAAAGTAGCCGACGAGATAGAAGGATGCCGCGTCATCATGCAAGTCCGGTCACAAAAACGTAGAAAACCGCCACGAAGGCGGTTTTCTGAGAGAGCGTCGGTGCGCGCATGCCTGCATGACATGCGCGCACCTGCTTTTAGTTAACCCCCGTTGACTAAAAATTCCCGCGGAGACCGAACGACCAGATCGTTCCGTAATTCTCGTAACGATAGAGCAAATCCGGGTTGCCGGCGCTCTTCTCCATGATGCGGTGGGATTCTTCCAAGATATTACGACCGGCGAAATACAGGCTCAGGTTCTTGGTGATTTTCACCGCACCGCTCAGGTCGTATTTGATGTTCTCGAGCTGGTAGCGGTTGAGGTTGTTGAGGAACGGCCCGGAGTCGTCCTGCCAGATGCCGCTGAAGCTCAGGTTAAAGCGGCCGTAGCGCCAACCCAGCGTGCCCTTGATTGAATGCGGAATCACGCCCGACACGAAGATCGTCGGATCAGAGGTTTCGACGTAGGTGCGCGTGTAGGAGAGATTGACGGAAGTTCCTTGGAGGACACGCGGCAGGAACGAGAGGTATTGCGTGTAGGAATACTCCATGGAGTTCCAGGTCACGGGCGAATTCGCGTTGCTGAGCGAAAGGAATTCGTAGCCGGCGAGATTCGGATCGTCGTTGCCGAATTCTTCTTCGCTGATGCGCTGATTGCCGAGCGTCTGGTTCTTGGTTTTGGTCCGGCTCGCGACGATCTGGGCGTTGTTGATGCCCGCCTTGCCGAAGTAATAAGCAAGCGATGCCGCGATCTTCTGCGAACGCTCCGGGAGGAGATTCGGGTTCGGCGTCGTCACGAGCAACGCGTCCTCGTTGATATTACGGACACCGGTGATGTCGCGCAGATTGGGGCGCTTGATGGTTTTGCCCCAGCCGAGATCGGCGAGCAGGTTTGGCCAGATGGAATACTTGGCCGTGGCGCTCGGGAAGTAGTCGTGATATTCGCCGTGACGAGTCACGCGGGGCTTCGAATATTTGTAGTCGATGGCGGAAACACTGTTCGGCACGCCCGTGAGCGCCGGGGCCACGGGAACCGTCATCGGGTAGCCGGCGGCAGCGACGTCCTGATTGGAATACGGGTCGAGTTCGTTGGCCGCGAGCTCGGTGAGCTCGTAGCGCAGGCCGCCCTGCAGGCGAAGATTTTTGATGCGAGAGTTAGCCATCAGGTAACCCGCGGAAATGCTTTCGACCGCATCATAAGTCGGCACGTTCGTGTAGCGACCGCTTTCGTAACCAGCGAGCGTCATGCCGGAGCTGCCCGCGACCGTGGAACTCGTGGGAAGACTGCGGACGAAATACTCAGGATTGCTCAGGAAAAGCGCGCCGAGTTGATCGCGGTTCGCGAACGGCGGAGCGCCGCCGCCGCTCAGCGACGTGAACTTAACGCCCGGCTGATTGTTGCCCTGATAGAGCGAAAATGGCGTCGGGTAGTTGGCGAACGACCCCGTGGTGCCGCCGCCGGGCCCGACAAACTGCCAGACATCATAGGAACGCGTGTCGGTAGCCGTCTGGTAATTGCGGATCCGCTTGAGGCCGGCTTGCAGGAAGGTCGGCAGCCTGGTCGGGAGAACAAATTTGGCATTCAGTTCGCCCGTCTTCAGATCGATCGTGTTCTGACGGTTGTCATCGGAGATGCGGGGATTGGTCTGCAGCGAAAGGTTGGTCCAGTCGGGGCCGCCCGTCTGGGTAATTTTCCAATCGGCATCCTCGGAACTCGAACGCGTGGCGGTGAAGCCGATGCCGGTAAGGTTATTGACGACGTTGCTGTTGAGCGTGCCGTGCGAGAGATTGTCGTAATCGTTGCGCGAGTGCGAAGACGAATAGGCACCATCGATCGTGAGATTGCGACGGCGGTATTCGAAGCTCGGCGTGAGCGTCAGGGTGTTGGTGAACTTCTGCCCGTTGCCGCCGCCGAAGATGATGGCGTTGGTCGCCGCCGTGGCGCCGCCCGTGCCGTAGCTCAGGACGCCGTCGCCGGTGACAAATTGACGGCCCGTGGTGGTAACGACGTTGTTGGTCGCGGCCTGCATGGTGACCTGGCGGTTGTAGAATTCCGCGTGGTATTTCGCGAACAGCGCGGTCAACGAGACGGAGAGATTCGAGGTGACGCGAAAGTCGAACGTGCCGGTATAGGTGGCGCGTTGCGTCCACTTCGGACCGTCCTTGAGCAACACGGAGGTCAACACTTGCGGACGAGTGTCGAGACCCGCGACTTGCGTGCGGTTGTAAGTGTGATCCACGCGGTATTGTTCAACGTAGACGTTGGACTCCTGCACGCTGAGGACGACGCCAAGACGGTTGTTCAGGAAAACGTCGGAGTAGTTAAGGCTGTAATTCGGCCGGAACTTGCGGCTGACGCTATCGTCCGGGCCGGGCGTTTTATTGAGCGTGAACTCTTCGCTGTTCAGCACGGTGCCAAAATTGAAACCGATGCGGCGACCTTTTTGATCGAAGGCTTTCCGGCTGCGAAGATTGATGTTACCGGCGGGCGCGTCGGCGTTCATCGAGGCCGGCGTGACGCGGTTGATCTCGATGGATTCGATGCTGTTGATCGAAATCGTATCGAAGCCGAACGAACGGTTCGCGGTGCCGGCAGCGGAATTTTCGTAGCCGGTGTATTGCGAGAATGCGTCGGCACTCGCCACGCCTTTGCCGTCGAGCGTCACGCTTGCGTATTCAGAACTCATGCCGCCGATACGCGGACCGCGCGTGTCAGCTTCGGAGTATTCCATTTCGACGCCGGGCAGGTATTTCAAAAACTCGCCGACGTTACCCTCGGTGACGTTGCCGAACGCGTCGGATGAAACCGAGCGGCTCATGTTCATCGAATTGCGCTGATTCTGCAGCGCCTTGGCGCCGCCGTCCAATGACGCCGTCACCCGGAAAGTTTCCAGCGAAACGACGCTGGGGTCGCTGTTCGTCGCAGTGGCGCCGCTCAACTCGAATTCATGTGCGATGGCTTCGCCTGCGTTGACGGTCAGCTTGACGGAAGCCGGCGCCAACCCGGCGTAGTTAACCGTAACGGTGACCTCACCAGCCGGCACGCGTGCGAGGTTAAAATAGCCACCGCCTTCCGAGACCGCGGAGATGTTAGTGCCTTCGACCCGGACTTCCGCGTCGCGCACAAACTCTTTGTTAACGGTGTTGAAAACATGGCCGGTAATCGTGCCGGTCGGCTGAGCGAACGCGCTCAGGGTCAAAGCGAGCATGAGGCTCACGAAGAGAACAAGGGAGGGTATTTTACGGTGTGTAGGGTGCATGGCAAAAAGCCGCGGAAACCGCGCGCTCATGCCGAGACGTGACGCGAAATGTGTCACTCAGGGGTAATCTCGACACCCCCATACGATATCGGAACGTCCGTGCGTTCGCATCCCTCCTTTGAGGGGTTTCATAAAAATTAGTCGGAATAAAAAATAAAGCCTTCGCCCCCTCCAATGAGGGATGCCTGGCCGTTTACTGTTCGCTAGAGTGATGGCGCCCGTTAGCGCGAACGCGGCAGCTTTTCGGAGCACGCATCCTCCCGCGCATTTTGCACCCCACTCTCTCACGCTTTCCATGGGCTTTTTGTCGCGCAGCTTTCGCTTCACCCTCACGTTAGTTTCCCTTTCAACGATCTGGTTCGGTGGCGGCTGCCAGCCGAGCCCGCAGGTGACGAAAAACAATTCACGCGCGATCGTCTCGCTCAACGAGCATTGGCAATTCCGCTACGGCGCCGAACCCACTCCTCAGCAACTCAGCGGCGCGACCGTGGTCGACTGGCCCAAGCTCAGCGTGCCGCACACGTGGAACGCCGCCGATGGCGCCAACGGGAAAAACGATTACGCGCGCGGCACCGGCTGGTATTTCAGAAAATTTAAAACTGAAGCCACTTGGAACGGACGCCGCGTCTTTATCCAATTTGATGGCGTCAATCGCATCGCGACCATCTATCTCAACGGAAAACTTATCGGCGAGCATGTGGGCGGCTACGCACGTTTCCGTTTCGATCTCACCGACGCACTTCGCACCGCCGGCGAAAACACTCTCGCCGTAAAAGTCTCCAACGCGCCTGACGGCACCGCACCGATCTCCGCTGACTACACTTTTTTCGGCGGCATCTATCGCGACGTAAAATTATTCTCCGTCGACCCGCTGCACATCGACGTCACCGACCACGCGTCTGACGGAATTTACGTAACCCCAACAAACGTCTCCACCGCACGCGCCAGTTTCAGCGTTGCGACGCTTTTAAAAAACACCTCCGCCGTTTCGAAATCTGTTCTGGTTCGCACCGTGATCAAAGATGCGGACGGAAAAGTCGTCGGCACCATCGCAACTCCACGCGAACTCGCACCGGGAAGTTCATTACGTCACGAAGAAAAATTCTCTCTCGATAATCCGCGTCTTTGGAACGCGCGCCAAGATCCCCATCAATACACCGTCGAGGTCTCGCTCCTCGCGAACGACGTCGTGCGTGATTCGTTCAAGCAATCCTTCGGGCTTCGATTTTTCCACGTCGACGCGGAGAAAGGTTTTTTCCTCAATGGCCAATATCTCGATCTCCACGGCGTGAACCGCCACCAGGATCGCGCCGGCAAAGGCTGGGCGATTTCACCTGAGGACGAGCGCGAGGATTTCGCCATGATTCAGGAAATGGGTGCGACCGCCATTCGCGTCGCCCACTACCCGCAATCGCAACTCTGGTTCGACCTCGCCGACCAACACGGCCTCGCGCTCTGGGCGGAAATTCCCGTCGTCAACGAAGTGCCCGTCAACGACAGTTATTTGCCGAACGCGCGCCAGCAACTGCGCGAACTCATACGGCAAAACTACAACCGTCCGTCGATTTTCTTTTGGGGCGTCGGCAACGAAACCCGCCAAACCGGCGAAGGCCCGGGCGGACAAAAGCCAAATCCCCCCGAGCCAAATCGCGTCGTGGCCGATCTCGCCACACTCGCGAAAGCAGAAGACCCCACCCGCCTCTCCACCTACGCCTCGCATCATCGTCCGGAGGACATCCGCCACTTTCACGCGGACACGTTAGCGTTTAACAAATACATCGGCTGGTATGGCGGCAAAGCGGAGGACTTTGGCAAATGGATCGATGACGTGCACGCGAAGTTTCCCGCGCTACGCCTCGGCATGAGCGAATACGGTGCAGGCGCGAGCATCCTGCATCACGAAATTCCTCCGCAAAAACCCGCACCCGCGGGCGAGTGGCATCCCGAAGAATATCAGTCACATTTCCACGAAGTCTATTGGCAGACGATGCGCGCGCGACCCTATCTATGGGGAAAATTCATCTGGAACATGTTCGATTTCGCCGCCGACGATCGCACCGAAGGCGATGCTCACGGGATGAATGACAAAGGCCTCGTTACCTACGACCGCAAGACGCGCAAGGACGCGTTCTATTTCTACAAAGCAAACTGGAGTTCCGAGCCTACGCTGCATCTCGCCAGCAAGCGCTTCACGAACCGCCAGCCCGGCCCGACCACGATCACGGTCTACGCAAGCAGTTCCCAAGTCGAATTACTGCTGAATGGCGTCTCCCAAGGCAGCGTATCGAGCGATACTCACGCGTTCCGCTGGAACGTCACCCTCGTCTCCGGAAAAAACCATTTCATCGCCCGCACACTTTCTTCGACGAACCCACTCACTGACGAAGTCACTTTCATTTGCCCACCTCCCGCCAACCCATGAGCAGTTCCGCCATCGTTTCTCCCGCCACTCATCACGCTTTTCCCAAAGATTTTCACTGGGGCGTCGCTGCCGCCGCGCCACAAATCGAAGGCGCCGCTTACGAAGACGGCAAAGGCCTGTCCGTCTGGGACGTTTTCGCCAAGCGAGCCGGCGCGGTGCACAACAACGACACCCTCGACGTCGCGTGCGATCATTACCACCGCTTCAAGGAAGACTTCGATTTGATGGCCTCGCTGGGCGTGAAACATTACCGCCTCTCCCTCGCGTGGCCGCGCATTTTGCCCAACGGCACGGGATCCGTGAACAAACGCGGACTCGATTTTTATCACCGCCTGATCGACGCGATGCTCGAACGCGGCATCACGCCGTGGGTCACGATGTTTCACTGGGATTTGCCGCAAGCGCTCGAAGAAAAAGGCGGCTGGCCCACGCGCCAGGTCACCGATGCCTTCGCCGATTACGCAGACGAAATCGTCAAAGCCTACAGCGACCGCGTGAAGAATTGGATCACGATGAACGAAATCGCCGTGTTCCTCGACAACGGCTACGGCATCGGTCGCCACGCGCCCGGTCGCAAAGAAGGGCCACAAGTGGTCAACCAAGCTTTTCACCACGCGCTGATTTGCCACGGCCACGGAGTCCGCGCGGTGCGCGAGCATGGAGGTGCCAGCGCCCGCGTCGGCGTGACCGATAATTCAAAGGCGATGATTCCGCTCACGGAAACGCCCGAAGATATCGCGGCCGCACGCATCGCCTTCGCCCGCCGCAATTGTCGCATCCTCGATCCAATTTATCGCGGCAAATACACGCAGGACTACCTCGACCTCACCAAAGGCTGGCTGCCGCAGATGTCACCGAGCGACCTCGCTTTGATTTCGCAGCCCACGGATTTCCTCGGTCTCAATATTTACTCCGGCGACGTCGTGCGCCAGGGCGCGGACGGCAAACCGCAGAACATCGCCTATCCCGCGCATTTTCCCACCGCCGACAGTCCATGGCTGCGCCTCAACGCGCGTTGCATGTATTGGGGCCCGCGCCACGCGGCGGAAGTTTACGGTGTGAAAGATATTCTCATCACCGAAAACGGCGCCGGCTATAACGACGCGCCGCCGGTCAACGGCGAGGTTTTCGATCTGCACCGCCTCGAATACATCCGCGCGTGCCTGCGCGAACTCCACCGCGGCATCAAAGACGGCACCCCCGTCAGCGCGTATTTCGCGTGGTGCTTTATGGATAATTTCGAGTGGGCGGACGGCTACGAGCGCCGGTTTGGTTTGGTCTATAACGATTTCAAAACCCAGCAACGCACACCCAAAGCCAGCGCCCGCTGGTTCAGCCGCGTGATGCGCGAAAACGCTTTGGTCTAACTCCCGATGAACTCTTCGCGTTTCCCCATTCCCTCGCGCCGCCAGTTTCTCCGCACGCTCGGTAGCGGCCTCGCCGCGTGCGCGCTCACCCGCGTCGCCCCTGCCTTCGCCTCCGGAAAAATTTCGGCCCGCTCGCCGCGCACGCTCATCTTGATTCAACTCGACGGTGGCAACGACGGCTTCAACACCGTCGCGCCCTTTTCAAACGACGCCTATTTCCGTGCACGACCGACTCTCGCGCTCGCCCGAAACGAAGTCATTCCTCTCAGCGAAATCTCCGGGCTCAACCGCGCCGCTGCGCCGTTGTTGCCGATCTTCAATGCCGGCGAGATGGCCGTGATTCAAAACGTTGGCTACCCGCTAATGAGCGACAGTCACTTTCGTTCCTCCGAAATCTGGCACACTGCTTCGACCGACGACTATGCGCCCACTTGCGGTTGGGGCGCACGTTGCGCCGCGCAGAATTACTACGCAGCTCCTTTGGCTCCGCGCATTTTTTCCTCGGAGCTTTCAACCCACGCCCCACAGCAACTCTCCACTTGGAATCAGCGCTTCGACGCACAACTCGCCGAAATCGGCACGCGCGCCGGCCTCAGCGATTCCAACGAGATATTTTTCGCGGCCTTGTCCGGCTTCGATACGCACTTCGATCAAGCGACGCGCCATCGCGAACGCTTGGTCACTCTCACGACCAGCCTCGCGGCATTGCAGCAAACGCTCACCGAACGTGGCGTGGCCGACCGCGTGCTCACGGTCGTGTTCAGCGAATTTAACCGCAGCCTCGCCGAAAACGCCCAAGGCGGCACCGATCACGGCCACGGCGGCCCCGTTTGCTTGGTCGGGCCCGCCGTCGTTGGCGGCATCCACAATGAAGGACACGATCTCTGCGATTCATCCGCAAGCGACGACGCGTTCATCGATTTCCGCCGCGTGATCGCGACCGTTTCGGATCAATGGCTCGGGCTCGCGCGTGCTTCGATCGTCGATCCCTCCTTCGCCCCTTCACCCGTTCTCCAATCCAAATTCATCGCCTGATCCCCATGCGCGTTTCGCTTACTCTCTGTGTCGGCTTCGCCACTCTCGGCACCTTCACGTTCGCCGCTCACGCCCATCGCACCGTCGACGTTTACATCACCGCGCAGGCCTCCGGCCAAAAGCTGGCGCAGGCGCCTGCCCTCACCTTGAACGACACCTCAGCACTCACCGAGAAGATCCAATACGTCTTTCTGGATCCGTCGAAAAAGTTTCAGACGTTGCTCGGCATCGGCGGCGCCATCACCGACGCTTCCGCTGAAACCTACGCCAAGCTCCCCGAAGAAAAACGCCGCCAGCTGATCAAAGCTTACTACGATCCCGTCGAAGGCATCGGCTATTCCCTCGCCCGCACGCACATCAACAGCTGCGATTTTTCCAGCGCGAGCTACACCTACACCGCCGACGGCGACACCGAATTGAAAACGTTCTCGGTGAAACCAGATGAGCAATTTCGCATTCCGCTCATCAAGGAAGCCATCGCCGCCGCCAAAAACCCGCTCACGCTTTACGTCAGCCCGTGGAGTCCGCCGGCATGGATGAAAGACAACAACCACATGCTACGCGGCGGGAAATTAAAACCCGAGCTTCGCGACACATGGGCGCGCTATTACGTCGCGTTCATCCAAGCCTACGAAAAAGCCGGCATCCCGATCTGGGGCCTCACCGTGCAAAACGAACCGATGGCCATACAGCGTTGGGAATCGTGTTTCTACACCGCTGAGGAAGAACGCGATTTCGTCCGCGACCATCTCGGGCCCACGCTAGAAAAGAACGGTCTCGCCGATAAAAAAATCATCATCTGGGATCACAACCGCACGCTGCTCTACGAACGCGCCCGCGTCGCGCTCGATGACCCACAGGCCGCGAAATACATCTGGGGCGTCGGCTTCCATTGGTATGTCAACGACTCCTACGACAACGTCCGCCTCGTCAAAGAAGCCTACCCGAACACTCACCTCCTGCTCACTGAAGCCTGTCTTTACCCCTACGATCGCACCAAGCTCGACGAATGGCATTGGGGTGAAAATTACGGCACCGCCATCCTCAAGGATTTCAACAATGGCGCGGAAGGCTGGACGGATTGGAACATCCTGCTCGACGAAGTCGGCGGCCCGAATCACGTCGCTAACTACTGCTACGCCCCTGTCCACGCCGACACCAAGACGGGGGAACTGATGTTCATGAATTCGTTTCACTACATCGGCCACTTCTCGAAATTCATCCGCCCGGGAGCGCGCCGCATCATCAGTTCCGCAACCATCGATACGCTGCAAACCACGGCTTTCGAAAACCCAGACGGCAGCCTGGCCGTCGTCGTGCTGAACACCAACGACAAAGACCAAGCCTTCAGCCTGCGCCTCGGCGAAACCGCCGCCGCCACAAACAGCCCCGCGCACTCGATCATCACGCTGGTCGTGAGGTAACTAAGGTAGGGCCTGACCTCCGGGCAGGCCGGCGTATTTCATAAGCACCACACGGCCCGCTCGGAGATCGGGCCCTATCCCAATTCAACTTTAAAGGTGGATAAGTCCGCGTTGTAGCGCTGCCGTCACTGCTTGCGTGCGGTCGGCGACGCGCAGCTTCGCGAGGATGCTCTTCAGGTGATCCTTCGCGGTGTATTCGCTGATTTTCAATTTCTCCGCGATTTCCTTGTTCGCGAGACCGAGCGCCAATTCACCCAACACTTCCACTTCCCGTGTCGTGAGCTGCTCGTAGTAATTTCGCGACTTCAGCCGCGTCGCGACATCACTCGGAATCCATTTCTTTCCCGCCGCCACGGCCCGAATCGCCGGAATCAGATCCTCGCCCGTGGCGCTTTTCAAAACATAGCCGCGCGCGCCGGCTTCGAGCGCCGCATGGATGTCTTCATCCCCGTCGAACGCCGACAAAATCAACACGTGCGCGCCGGCGGAAATCTGCCGGATGCGCCGGGTGGCCTCGTGCCCATTTTTTCCCGGCATGCGCAAATCCATCAGCACGACGTCCGGACGTAGCGACTCGAACAAGGCGATGGCCCGGTCGCCGTCGTCCGCTTCACCGACCACTTTCAGGTCGGGCTCCGTGTTGATGAGCGAAACCAAGCCGATGCGGACGATGAAATGATCGTCTGCCACGATGATCCGCAAAGGAGCCGGAGTGCTCATAAAACGGTCACCGGCGATCCTTTCGCGGCAGTCTGTTCTTCGATTTCGCGCAGCGGAAAAACGGCGCGCACCGTCGTGCCCTCGCCCACGGCGCCACTGATATCGAGCCGACCGCCGAGGCGTTTCGCGCGCTCGCTCATGCCGAGCAATCCAAACTGCCGGTCGCCGCGCGCGGCCATGCGCTCCGGACTCAGCCCGCTGCCGTTGTCGCGCACTTCAAGCGACACGTTCTCCGCGCCGAATTGGAGGCGGATCGTGACTTGGGTGGCTCCGGAGTGTTTCACGACGTTCGTCATGGCCTCCTGGCCGATGCGCAAAAGATTTTCTTCGATAATCTCGGGAAGATTTTTGCGCGGTCCGGTCGTTTCGATGTCCAACTGAATCTGGCTACCGGCGATGATGTGCCGGCTGCCGATCGCCAGCGCTTCGGCGAGATTGAACTGCTCAAGTTCACGCGAACGGAGATTCCAAATCGAATGCCGCAGCTCCAGCTGGCTTTGCTTCAAGAATTCCCGCGCCAGCTCCAACGGTCGCGCCACTTCTTCGGGGTTGCGTTGGAAAAGTTTCGCGGCGGTGTCCAGTTGCAGCGCGATGCCCGTGAGTGCTTGTTCCAACGTGTCGTGCAACTCGCGCGCCAGCCGCGTGCGCTCGGTCAGCACCGCGCGGAATTCGAGTTCGGCCGTCTTGCGCACGGTCATTTCCACTTTCAACTGATCGGTGCGTTCCTTCACGCGTTGCTCAAGCGAATCGTGCGCCTCCTGCAGTTCGCGTTGCGCCTTCTCGCGCTCGGCGACGAGGAAACTCAGCATGGCATTCTTTTTCGAAACGGTGAGCGACCAGCCGGCCACGCCGGCCAGCAACACGCAGACCGCGGAAAACCCGATGAGCATGCGTTCCGCGGTGAACCAACTCGGCTTGCTCAACACTTTCATGCTGCCCGCGTCCGGCAACAGCAGGTTGACCGTTTTCATCTTACCGTCGTCGCCCGTCTCGTAGGTCGCGACGCCGCGCAACTCCACCGTGCTACCCAACGGCACGGTGGTCAGAAGCGATACCTCCTGCAGTTCTTCACACTCCGCCGTAAAAGTGAGTTCCGCCGCCTGGATCGTGCACAGCACGCGCACGCCGGCGAACGGGCCACTCTCCCGCTGCACCGGTCGCACCGTGCGCTCCAGCAAGCGACCGGTCATCACCACAAATTCAGACGGATGCAGACCATTCCGCAGTTCCTCGATTGGCACCTTGATCGGTTGCTTGGGATCCATGCCATCGAGCACCTGGCGGAACACCGCGTCTTTGAGCACGGGTTGATAATTGATCAGTTCCAGAAATCCCACCGCTTCCACCACGCGCCCAATCGGCAAACGCAACGGTTGCCGGCTCTCGATGTGCAAACCGCCGCTTTCATCCTGCAGAAACAAATCGAGCCCGACTCGCTGAAACGTGAGTGATCCCTGAATGTGCACGCGCTCCGCCCAATTGGCATTCGCGCGATACCGCGCCACGTCACCCAACGGCACAATGGGTTGTTCGAACGGAGAATTTTGATCCGCCTGCTCGATGATAAAATCCTCCGTTTTCGGCACGAAGATATTCACCGCCGTCAGTTGGCGCAGCGAAGAGTTGAAGGAAGTCGTCGCCGTGCCGCGCACGCGCACTTTCGCCGCGATCAACGATTCCGGATTCAATTCCGGCGGCAGTTTCGGAAACACGCGCACGCGGTGCCCGCCGATGGAGACGTCCACCTGCAGTTTCCGAGTCGAAGAAAGTCCGGTTGCTCGCACCAAGCCGGTGATCTCGACGCGCTGGCTGTCCTCCACGCCACCCATCAAACGCTCGATCGTAATCGGCTTTGGTTTAGGCAGTGGCGCAGTGCCGACCTTTTTGAAACTCGACTGAATCAACGTCGGCGCAAAGGCCCCGCGACTGGAGACGCCCTGCACTTCGATGCGGTCGCCCACGGCGGGTTGCTTGCCGCGGTGGTTCACAAAGATGCCGCCCGTTTCATCCTGCACGACAAAACGCCCGCCCCAATCCGGTTCGGCGACAGTCACGATGCCGGTAAATTTCACCGGGAAATGTTTCGCCGCTTCCTTCTCCGGCAACGCCAGCACTTCGGCCGCGCTCGTAATCGTCCGCAGGCCGGCTTCCGCCACTTGTGCGTGCAACCCGGGCAGCCACAAGGCGACACACGCCATCACGGCGCCGAGGAGCGATCGTTTTGTGGGGTAACGTCTGATCGTGCGCTTAGGCCTAATAATAATCAGCACGATTCCAAGCAAAGTCCTTCCCCTCGAAATAGGGATGTGCCCAACCGCACAACGAGACGACGCCTCAAGCGAGTGGTCGTCGGTCGCTGCGCCGGCGACAAGCGGCGCGCGGGATATCCCTCTCGCGCACACTGAGGCGTCGGTGCGGAGACCGACGCCCACCTGGCTCAACCCAACGCGGCCAGCAGGCGCTCCAACTCGGCTTTCTTGGCCTGTTGGTCGGCGAGTTGTTTGCGCGCGCCGTCGAGCACCGCCGGCGGGGCTTTGCTGACGAAGGCTTCGTTGGAAAGACGCGCTTGCGTGCCAGCGATGTGTTTGGCCATCGCTTCGATTTCCTTCTGCAAGCGGACTTTTTCAACCGCGGGATCGCCCTTCAGTTGTTTAATGAGATTCCACGAGCCGAACAACGTGACGGTCGCCGGCGCATTCGCCGACATGGCTCCGCGCGTGATGCTCGCCGCGCCGACCATGCGTTTCAGTTTCGCGAGATTGGCCTCAACGACCGCCCAGTGATGGTCAGGCGCTTCGACCACGAACTCGGAAACCTTGCTCGCCGCTTCGCCCTGCTCGGCTTTGAACGCGCGCACTTGCGACACGACCGCCTTGAGGTGGCCGACTTGCGCCGCCGCGTTATGATCGATCTGCAATCCGCGACCGGCGAGTTGGGAAGGATTATCGAGGCGCACATCGCGCATCAGATAGGTGCCTTCCGCGCCGTAGCCGAGGAGATGCCACAATTCTTCCGTGATGAAAGGCGTAAAGGGATGCAACAGCACGAGCGTCTGACGCAACACGAGATCTTGAATCGCGAGGCAGTTCGCCTTCGTTTCCGGATCCTGGAGTTTCGCCTTCGAAACCTCGACATACCAGTCGCAGAAATCATTCCAGAAAAAACCGTAGAGCGTCTGCACGGCGGCACTGAATTCGAACTCTGTGAAGGCGCGGTCGACTTCGCGCGTCGTGGACAACAGGCGATCCATGATCGCGTGGTCGTCGGCATCGAATTTCGCCGGCTCGACGCGCGCGAGGATCGCACCGATAGAGGAGTTATCGGCCATCTCGCCGCTCATCTGACGGAAGCGCGACGCATTCCAGAGTTTGTTACAGAAGTTTTTGCCACCCTCGATGCGCTCTTCTTGAAAGCGGATATCCTGACCCTGCGGCGCGATGGAGATGATGCCGAAGCGCAGGCCGTCCGCGCCGTATTTCTCAATCAGGTCGAGCGGGTCAGGCGAGTTGCCAAGTGACTTCGACATCTTGCGGCCCTGCTGATCGCGGATGATGCCGGTGAAATAAACGTTCTTGAACGGGATGCGGCGACTGAGCAATTCACCGGGACGGATAAATTCCAGGCCCGCCATGATCATGCGCGCGACCCAAAAGAAAATAATATCCGGACCGGTAACGAGCGTGCTCGTCGGGTAGAAATAATCGAAGCCGGCCTTCTCCATCGCGTCTTTGTCCGGCCAGCCGAGCGTCGCAAACGGCCAGAGCCAGGACGACGCCCACGTATCGAGCACGTCACTTTCCTGCGTCCAATTCGTTTTGTCGGCCGGGCCTTCGAGCGAGATGTGAACTTTTGTTGGGTCGAGCAGATCGGCTTCGGTCAGGGTCTCCTTGTCGACGCCCTTCGCATACCACACGGGAATGCGGTGGCCCCACCAGACTTGGCGACTGATGCACCAGTCCTGGATATTTTCGAGCCAGTGCAGGTAAACCTTCGACCAGCGGTCGGGGTAAAATTTGATGTGGCCGTCGCGCACGGCGGTTTTGGCTTCCTCGACTTTCGGGTAACGCAGCCACCATTGCCACGTGAGGCGCGGCTCAATCGGCACGCCCGCGCGCTCCGAATAGCCGACGTTGTTTTCGTAAGGTTCTTCTTTAACCAGCGCGCCGAGATCTTTGAGGAGTTCGGCCGCTTTTTTACGCCCGGCAAAACGCTCCAGTCCGGCCAGCTCAGGGCCGGCGAGTTCGTTCAGTTTCGCATCGGGCGTGAGCACGTCGATCGGCACCAGCTTGTGACGCTGGCCCACTTCGAAATCCACCTTGTCGTGCGCGGGCGTGATCTTGAGCGCGCCCGAACCGAATTCCTTGTCGACGGCGGCATCGGCAATGATCGGAATCTGCGTGCGGTTGAGCGGACGCCAGACTTTCTGGCCCACGATGTCCGTGTAACGCGGATCGTCCGGGTGCACGGCGATCGCGACGTCACCGGGAATCGTTTCCGGGCGCGTCGTTTTGACTTCAATAAATCTTCCGGGCTGATCGACGAGTTCGTAGCGGATTTGGTAGATCGTGCCCTTGGTCGGCCGCATATCGACTTCCTCATCCGAAAGCGCGGTCAGGCTAGCCGGGCACCAATTCACCATGCGCTTGCCTCGATAGATGTGCCCCTTGCCGTAAAGATCGACGAACACCTTGAGCACCGCCTGCGAATAGGCCGGATCCATCGTGAACTGCGTGCGACTCCAATCCGCGGACGCGCCGAGGCCTTGGAGCTGTTTGAGAATGATGCCGCCCTTCTCTTCCCGCCACGACCAGACCTTCTCGATAAATTTTTCGCGCCCGAGGTCGTGCCGGGTTTTCTTTTCCTTGCGCAGCTCTTTTTCCACGACGGTTTGCGTCGCGATACCCGCGTGATCCGTGCCCGGCAGCCACAATGCTTCGCGGCCTTCAAGACGCGCGCGGCGGATGAGGATGTCCTGAATCGTGTTGTTCAACACGTGGCCCATCGTCAGCACGCCGGTGACATTGGGCGGCGGAATCATGATCGTGTAGGGCTTCTTGACCGGGTTCGCCTTGCCCGCAAAACAGCCCGCCTCAAGCCAGGCGGCATACCATTTTTTCTCAACGTCGCGTGATTCGTAGCTCTTGGTGATCGAGGCCATGGGTCGGGATTAGCGGGTCAGCAAAAGGCCCTCGCCCCAGTGTGACAAGCTGCTTCCGCAAAAGCCTTGCCGGCCCGCCCAGCCCACCGGCTAGCGGATTTCTTCGAGCTCGAAAATGAGCTGATTTCGCGCCGAAAGCGGCAGGCTCGCAAAATGCGCTTTCGCGAGCGCGGCAGCTGCTTCGTCTGAAAGGAGAAATTTCAGGAAATCCTGCAAATCCTGCGCTGATTCGCGCCGAAACATCACATAAATCGGCATCCGCAGCCCATAGCCGCCCGCATGGATGGCTTCGGCGGTCGGGCCATGCGCAAGATTACCCGCGTCGGGGGCGATGGCCAGCGCTCGCACGCCAGCGACCTCACTTGCCGGCAGGCCTGACACCATAATCGCATTCACCGTGCTCGTCAGGCTGGCGTTCAATTCAGCAGTCGTCGCCGCAAACGTCAGCCCGACCTTCGGCTCGCCGCCACCCAAAATCACCCGCTGAAACAGAGGAAACGCGAGGCCGGCCTTCGGCGACAACCCGCGCAACACGATGGGCCGCGACGCCCATTCGCCGGTCAGGTTGAGTTCGCCCCAACGCGAAAACGCCTCGCCGGCGGACAAGCCGAACATTCCGCGAAGCTGCGCGACCGTGACTTGCTTGAGCGGCGACGCTGCCGGCACCAACACCACGGCCACTTGATACGCGACGGCTTTACTGATCAACGCCTCCGCCGGCGGTTTTTCTCCGGGCGGAAACATAAACAGCCCTACGTCCGCGCGGCGCGCTTTCAGTTCGTCGACTCCCGGACGCGTGCCGTGCAGTTCAAGTTTTACGGTGACATCGTTGCGGCGCGCGAATTCCGCGACCGCTTTCGTGAAATCGGCCCCCAATAAATCCGAACCCGAAACACGAATGACTTCTAACGCCGCAAACGAGGAACCCGCGAAGATTACTGCGGCCGCGAATGCGAAAAATACCCGCACGAGTTCAAGTTTTTCGCTTCGGTTTTTCCGACAAATCCATGCGCTCGACGCCGGGTTTTCCGCTGACGGGCTTGGGCGAGGACGGCTCTTTGTCGTGCGAATAATACGAATAATTATTCGTGTAGTAACCGTAGTCTTCGCCCGTGCCGCTCGGCACTTGATTCAACACCACGCCGATCACGGGCACTTTCAAACTTTCGATGATCTGACGCGCGCGCTGCACCATGCTCTCGGGATTGCGGCGATGTTGGATGAGCAACACCACGCCGTCAGAAATGCTCGTCAGCACCGACGCATCACTCACGCCGATGATCGGCGGGGAATCGAAAAGCACTTTGTCGTAACGCTGCTTAAACTCGCCCACGAGTTCGCGAAGCTTGTTCGCATACAGCAAGCTGAGCGTGACGCTTGTAGAACCACCGCTCGGCAGAAAATCCATCAAGTCCGACGGATCGCGCCGCACTGCTTCCGTCCATGCGATTTTGTTCAGCACGACGTCAGTCAGGCCCGGATCTTTCGGCACGTTGGCGAGCTTGTGCTGCGTGGGTCGGCGCACGTCGGAATCGATGAGCAACACGCGTTCGCCCGCCGACGCCATCGAAAGCGCCAGCTGGCGCATCGTCGTGGATTTACCTTCACCCGGCCCGGAAGAAAGCATGACGAGCGCCGACGATTGCCCGGCGCGCAACGCGAGGTTCAGGTTAGTCTGCAACACGCGGTAAGGTTCGCCTTCGGGCGACGACGGATCGTGAATCGCGCCAGGTTCGCGCATCTGCGGAATCACGCCGAGCACGGGCAAGTTCAGTTTGCTTTCGACATCGGCGACGTTGCGGAAACTCGTGTCGAGGTATTCGAGCAACACGGCTGCGCCGACCCCGAGAATCACCCCAAACACGCACGCGAAAAGAATGTTGAGCGGCCAATTCGGTTTGCTCGCAAAACGCGCGGGCTCGGCGGTGTTGAGAATTTCGATCGTCTTCTTCGGAACCTGAAAATCGATTTCGCGCTGACGAAGCGTCAGCTTGAGCGTCGTGAGCAAACGCTGCTCGTCGTCGAGTTTGGTCGTCGCTTCCTCGAACGGGCGCATGCGGTCGCGCGCCGAGAGGATTTGGTCGACCTTGGCCTGACCGAGTTGGCGTTCGAGTTCGGCGACGCGCGCATCGGATTCCTTGTAGGCCATCTCAAGGGAATTTTCGTAGCCGAGTAATTGGTTGTCCAGCTGCTGCTGGATCTTCGCGACGTTATCAACGGCCGCGATGAGGTCGGGGTGCGCTTCGCCCAGACGTGCTTTTAAACGCGTGACGTTTTGGTCGGAAAGCAAATACGCCTGGAGGAGATTCTGGATGTTCGTGTCCTGAATCAGCTCGGAGTTCACGAGATTGCGACGGCCCTCGACGGGAATGTTTTTGAAACGTTCCCACCGGGTCTTGCGGCCAATCGCATCGACGCGCAGGGCGATGAGCGAGTTCTGCATCTGGCGCAGCGTCTCGACGTCCATGTCGGTGTAACGCTGGCTAAGATCGACGCCGGCGACGTTCAGTTCCTGACGCAGTTTTTCCACGTGGTCGCGTTGCGCGACGAGGGTTTGCTCCTGCTTCTCGAGTTCCTTCCGCAGTTGGGCGAGGCCTTCGCGTTGGTCGGAGGTGGCGAGCGTGATGCGATCTTCCGAATAAACGCGCGCAATGTCGTTGGCGATATCGGCGGCGAGCTTCTGGTCACGCGCGTAAACGTTGATCTCGATGATCGAGGACGCACGCGGCGCTTCGACGCGCAGCATTTTATTGATCAGGTAACGATACGTCGTCGACGAAGGCAGCGCGACGCCGTCGTTGAGTTGTTTGCCGAGGACATCGTTGAGCCCGAGATTCTCGATGACCGGATAAAGAATTTTCTCAGCCTGAATGATCTTAAACTGATCCTGGATGAAATACGGATCGTAGTAGGCGCTGCTCTGCGACTGGAAAAGTTTCACTTCGCTTTCCGGTTTCTGGACGCTGATTTTCGCGGTCGCGAGATACCACTTGGGCAGCAACGCGGTCACGCCAAGCGTCGTGAGCACGACGATGGCGATGATCAGGAAAACGAGCGATTTGCGCAGCCGTAACAACCCGACGAAGTCGCTCAAGCTGGCGCCGTCTTTGCTGGCTGGCAGTGAACCCATGAAAACTCGCGCGCCCGGCGCGCTTAGAACGTGTAGTGCGCGGAGACGCCGAAGCGGCTGCGGTTTTGCTCACGATTCGCGTCGTCGGAATTCACGTCGTCGAAATCGTAGGTGCCAGCGAGCGTGAAGTTTTTATTAGGCTGCCAGGCGAGGCCGAGGCCGAAGCGGGTCGTCGTCTCATCGAGATCGGCTTGCAGGCCGCGGCCTTGGAGTTGCGACGGTTCATACGTGAGCGAACCCGACGCCGAAAGCGTGCCCGTGAGGCGGTGCTGCACGTTGGCGAAGAAACGATTCACCTTCGCGTCGAGAAAGCGGACGATATCCGAGGATTCTTCGAGCGTGTAAACATAGCCGCCGGAAATAAACGAGCCCTCGGCGTAAGCGTAACGGCTGCTCAACTCGACGTAAGGCGACGTGGTGTCCGGCGCGGAGTCGCGCGAGCGATCTTCCAGACCGGCGCGGGCCGAAAGGAAGAGCTGCTTGCTCGGGTTGTAATCGACGCCGCCCATGAAGAAGTGCGAGTCCTTATCCTTGAACGCACCGGACACATCGTAGCCGATGGTCTGGTAACGATATTCGGCCACGAGCTTGGTTTCAGGCAGCAGCGCGTAAGTGCCCTCGAGTCCGAACAAGTTTTCAGCGCGATCAAGTTGGTTCCCGAGTGCAGTGTCGTCGTAGTTGAAATCGATGAAACGATACTTCGCGACCGCGCCCGTTTTCTGGCCGACCGTCGTGGTGAAGCGACCGTCAACCTGCGCGCGCTTGTAAGATTGGTCGGTGTTCACCGGCACGCCCGCGAGCAGCGACTCGGGGTTTTGCGCGACGTTGTAGAGTGCGGAGACGTCGATGTTGGTGGCGGAAGAAAACGCATGCGCGACGCGGGCGTTCAAGGTGTGGCTCACCAGGTTTTCGTCGCCGGGGCGGTCAGGCACGTAGTCGTTGCTGATCTCGTAAGCACCCGTCGCAAACGTCTGGTCGGAAAGCGAACCGTTGTAGGAAAGCTTGGCGGAGACGTTATAGACCATGCTGTCGATCTCATTGGTTGCCGCGCCAAAGATGTTGCTGTCGTGGTAAATCGAGCCACCGAGGCGCACCGTGAGCGCTTTGCCCTGTTCTTGTTCGGGAATGGGCGCGTAGACCGCGAGGGCCAGCGAAGGAAGCAAAGTGAGCGGAAGCGCGAAGCGAAGAATAGTTTTCATAGTTAGGCCAAGACGTTAGTCGCGCCTGACTTAAGGGGGAGCCGGCGCGCTCTTGCAAATCAATTTCCCCGGCTAGCGCGCGAGGAACGGGTTCACCAAAAGCACCATGTTTTCGGTCAATTTCTGCGGGGGACGATTGAGCGCGAAATTTGCCGGCATGCGCCGCGTAACCAGACCCGTGTAAACCCCGCCCCAGCCCCCTGCATCGGTCAGATTGATGTTATCGCCGGTGCGCGCGGCCAACTCCGTAAAGAACGGCCGGTCGAGCGTGACGGGCGTTAAAAGCAAGGCCCCCATCGGCTGGTCGACCATGATCTGCGTGAAATCGCGCAACCGCTCCGGCTTCGACCACACGCGCATCTGCCCATACCACGCCGTGCCCGCCGGCACATCGGTGGCCACGCCGGCTTCCGGGCGGAAACGATTCTGCATATCGCGGCTCAATTCCATAAACAGTCCCGGAAAATACGGCGGATAATGAAAATGAATCCGCCGCGGCTCCAGGCAGTCGCGCACCAACGGCAGAGTTTGCAACATCAGCACGCCCGCCGCCACCCAACGCCAGTGCAGCGTCAGCTGCTGCTGGCTGTCCACGAGCACGAAAAAAAATCCCGCGCCAAACAAAATAATCAGCGGCGCGAGATAGAACGCCGGCAAACGCAGGCTCTCGCCGGAATTCAAGAACGGCTGCCCCGCGAGCAGCACGAGCAACACCGCCGCAAAGCACCAGCGCACGCGATTCACGCGCCCGTCGCGAAATTGATACGCGAGCCCCGCGATAAAAAAAGCCGTCAACATCATGCCGCCGCCCGACCAGATGCGCTCCTTCAAATTTATTTCCATACCCGTGAGCCCTTTGTTGCCGAGCTTGTTCACGTCGAGACCCGGCGCTTCCGCCGTCGCGAGATTCCGCTGCGCCGCCGGTTCGGCGGTGGAATCGCCGGCCTTGAGTGCGAGGTTCTGCCACGCGAGTCCCAGCGGATGCCCGACCACCAGCGTGTTGCGCACCAACCAAGGCGACACCGCCGCGAAAAAAACTGCCGCGAACACCGCCAGCAATGTCACGCGCGCGCTCCCCGCCACGCGCAATGCGAGATAACCGCCGATGACCAGCGCGACCAAGCCGCCCGAATACTCCGTTAAAAATGAAAGCGCACACCACACTGCGAGCAACGCCACGCGCCACACCGTGCTTTTATCGGGCACCGGAAAATCGCGCAGCCGCTCTTCGAGACCGGCGAGCGAGTTGAATACCGCCAGCATGAGCACCATGAACAACGGCAGCCCTGTCAGCATCACGGTTTGCTCCCACAACGGCACTGACACCGCCATCGCCACCGAAGCAATCGCCGCGACGCGTTCATCAAAAAGCTTTTTTCCCAACCGCCACGCGAGCCACACCGCGAGCCAGAATAAAACCAGGTTCAAGCCCAACACCGCATAATCCGGCCCCCAGCCACTCGGCGGAGTCGGGCGCTGCGACCACAGCGATTCCGGCAGCACCGCAAACACGCCCGCCATCGTCAGCGCATACAGCGGCGCGTGGTGCAGTTCGGGATAAAGCCGGTCTTGGGAAAATGCTTCACCACGCTTCTGCATCACCGCGTAAGTCTGCGGATAATTCACAAGCGTCGTGAACCCCTCGCCCTTCGCCACCTGCCGGCCGAGCACTGCTTGTTGCATTACCGATTCAGTCGGAATGCCGTGAAATTGTTTCCACGAATAAATCGTGCTGAGCAGCAGTCCCGCGAACACCACCGTCGCAATTCGCATCCAGCGCGCCCCGCGCCCCTGCTCGAGCCAGTGAATGAGTTCCTGCGAATTTTTCATGGCCCCACCTCCAAAAGACAAAATGCTCCGCTCATCCGCGATCCAGCACGTCGAGTTCTGGCCATTGCGCGATCTTGCGGTGCAGCGTGCGCCGGCTGATGCCGAGCAACGTCGCGGCCTTGGTGCGATTGCCGCGCGCTTTCATCAACGCCTCGCGCAACAGCCGCTTTTCGTTGTCCTCAACCGAATATGGATTCGCCGGAGTTGCCGTGACCATCGAGGGCGGCGGCGCAGTCTCCCCGCGGAACTTCGGTTCGAGGTCGAATTCGCTCAATTTCCCGCCGCGCCGCAACACGACCACATTTTCGGCGAAGTTGCGCAGCTCGCGAATATTTCCCGGCCACGGATAAGCCTGCAAATACCGCATCGCGCCTGGCTCGACGGTGACGACATCGTAGCCGTTTTCCTTCGAATAAACTTTAATGAAGTGATCGAGCAGCACCGGAATATCGTCCGCCCGATCGCGCAGCGGCGGCGTGGTGATGCGCACGACATTCAAGCGGAAGAACAAATCTTCGCGAAACTTTCCCTCCTTCACCATCTGTTCAAGATTACGATTCGTCGCCGCGACAAGGCGAACGTCTACCGTGATCGTTTTTGAACTGCCGATGCGTTCGAAACTCTTCGTCTCAAGAAAGCGCAGCAGCTTCACCTGGATCTCCGGCCCGATCTCGCCGATTTCATCGAGAAACACGGTGCCGCCATCCGCCGCTTCGAAACGCCCTTCACGTCGCTCGGTCGCGCCGGTAAATGAGCCGCGCTCGTGGCCGAACAATTCGCTTTCGAGCAGCGTCGCCGGCAGCGCCGCGCAATGCACCGGCACAAATGCCGCGCGCGCGCGCGGACTCGCCTGATGAATCGCCTGCGCGATCAGTTCCTTGCCCGTGCCAGTCTCGCCTTCGATGAGAATGGTCGCTTTGGACGGCGCGACCAGTTTTACGCGGTCGATGACTTCCGCGAGCCTCGGCGAATGCCCAACGATGCCCTCGACGTTAAATTTTTCGTCGAGCCGCTCGTGCAGTTGTTTCACTTCCACTTCGAGCGTCTTCGTCTTCAACGCGCGCTGAATGAGAATTTCCAAGCGCTCGATCTGCACCGGCTTGGTGAGAAAATCCACCGCACCGCGCTTCATCGCCTCGACCGCGTTGTCGATGCTCCCGTAAGCCGTCATCATGATCACCGCCGGCTTGTTCGGGAGCGCGAGAGCCTTGTCGATGACCTTGAGGCCGCTTTTGCCCGGCATGCGCAGATCGGTCACGATGACCTCGAATTCCTGCGCATCCATCAGGTTAAACGCCTCGTCCGCGCTGCCGGCGACCGACACATCATAGTGTTCCTGCAACGCTTGTTGCAGGCCTTCGCGGGTGTGCTTTTCGTCATCCACAATCAAAACGCTCGGCACCATGCCCGCGATCAAGCCCCAGCCCTCCGTCGCGGTCAACGTGTAAGTGTGACGAGCTGACGCAGCCCCCGCCGACTACTTGCTCAAATCCTGTAAAATGCCTCGGCGTTCGTGACGTAGAGTTTTTTCAACTCGTCCGGCGAAGCGCCTGTGAGCGCCGCATCGAGCGTGTTTACCCAGCGCGGATAATCCGTGGCTTGCGTCGACACCGGCCAGTCGCCGCCGAAAATGATGCGTTCGAAACCAAAACACGCGACCACGTGATCGATATACGGCTGCAAATCCGCCGGCGTCCACTTCGCATGATCCGCCTCGGTGACGAGGCCGGACAACTTGCACCACACGTTAGGCAACCGCGCGAGCTCGCGCATCTCCGCGCGCCACGGATCCAGTTTGCCGGCTTTGATGTCGGGCTTCGCGATGTGATCCATGACGAACTTCACCTCCGGACACTGGCGGACAAATTTCAACGTGTTCGCCAGCTGCGTGTGATTAATGCAGATGTCGAAACTCAGTCCGTATTTCGGCAGCAACTGCACGCCACGCACAAAATCCGGCCGCAAACAAAACTCCTGATCCGCCTCAAACTGGATGATACGGCGAATGCCTTTGATCAGCGGATTCGACGCCAACCGCGCAAGCTCAGGCTCCGCGGCGTTGCCTTTTTCCAACGGTGCCCACGGCACGATGCCTTTGATGCGCGGGTCAATCTGCGCGACCTCGGTCACCCAATCGGCTTCTTCCTTAAATTGGGCCGGATCACATTCGCACTGGAGAAACACCATCTTAGCCACCGGCACCGGCCCGCACGCGCGACGGTAATCCTCGATGAGATGATTCTTGTTCAACATCGGCACACTCGCGAGCCACGGGTAACGCAGCCGGTCGAGATTCCAGATGTGGAGATGTGTGTCGACGATCGGGAAATTAGGCATGGGGTAAGTCTGGTTCAGAAAAATTAACCACGGATTTCACGGATGACACGGATGAAGAAGCTTTGAATCTATCCGTGTCATCCGTGAAATCCGTGGTCAAAAAAATTCACCGATTCACCTGGTTCTTCAGCGGCTCGCCACGCAAGCCACGCACGAGTTCTTCCGCCGCGAGTTTCTGCAAACGCGGGATGCTGCTCTCGCTATACCACGCCACGTGCGACGTGAGCAACGCGCGCGGCGCCCCGCGCAACGGGTGTTCTGCCGGCAACGGCTCAGTTTCGTAAACATCCACGCCGGCGCCGGAAATCGTGCCCGCATGCAATGCCTGCGCGAGTGCGACCGTGTCGATGAGCGGGCCGCGCGCGGTGTTCACAATCACCGTCGTGGGCTTCATTGAAGCCAGGCGCGCGGCGTTCACAAAATGTTTGGTCTCGGGCGTGAGCGGCAAGTGCAGCGAAAGAATATCCGTGCGCGCAAAAAGTTCGTCGAGTTCGACTTTTTCAACGCCTTCCTGGGCCATCGCCTCCTTGGTCACGAAAGGATCGTAAGCGATGCGCGTGCCGCCAAAGCCGCTCATCATCGTGTGCGCCGCACGCGCGATGCGGCCGAAGCCGGCGGTCGCAAACGTCATCTCACTCAACGACGGCATCGGGCGATCCGGGATAATTTTCCAGACGCCGCCACGGGTGCGCGCATCGATTTGCGGCAACTGCCGCGCCATCGCCAAGGCGAGCGCCACCGCATGCTCGGCAACTTCGTGCACGCCGTAATCCGGCACATTCGCGACGGGAATTCCTTTCGCTTTGGCGGCGGCGAGGTCGACGTTGTCCACGCCGATGCCGTAACGCACGATCACTTTGCAACGTGTCAGCGCGGCGATGACAGCGGCGTTCACCGGCGCCCATTGCACGAGCAACGCATCCGCATCGCGGGCCGCCGCGATGACTTCGTCGGCGGTTTTGCATTGGTCAACGACCAGTTCGAAGCCGGCGGCTTTCAAGACCGCTTCTTCGTGGCGAAGATTCGGAAATCCGTGATCAGTGATAACTGCGCGTAAGGATGACATGGAAAATTAAATTCAGCGACTGCCCGCGATCTTCGTATTTTGCCCGAGCCCTTCCGGCCCGAGCCCGTTGTAACCCCCGTCCACCGGCAAATCTGTGCCCGTGATAAACGACGCATCGTCGCTCAGCAAAAACAGCACTGGCGCCGCGATCTCAATCGGATGACCCATACGCGCGAGCATGTGAAATTGTCCCCAAATCGGATCATAGGTGTCGCGATCGCCGCCGGCGGCCTTGTCGACTTCGCGCGTCCAAATCCAACCCGGGCTCACGCTGTTCACGCGAATTTTGGCCGGCGCAAGATCGAGCGCCGCGCAACGCGTGAGCTGCGAAACCGCGCCTTTCGCCGTATTGTAAGTCCAGCGATTCGGCTGCGCGACCCATGATGAAATGCTCGAGACATTCACGATCGCGCCGCCGCCCTGCTTTTTCATCGGCTCTGCGACGAGCTGCGTGAGCAGAGCAAACGCAAACGGCCCAACATTGAAGCTGCGCAAAAAATCTTCCCGCGTCGCATCGAGGCCTTTCGCCGTGAACGAAAACGCGTTGTTTACCAGGTAATCGAGCCGTCCATGCTTCGCGAGCGCCGCAGCGACGAGTTCGCGGCAAAATTTTTCCTCCGCCAGATCGCCCGCGACGATGAGCGGCGAAAATCCCGCGGCAGCAAACGCGCGCTTCCCCTCTTCCGCGTCCGCCGGCAAACCGCTCACGACCACGTCCGCGCCTTCGCGCAACAACTCCAGCGCGATGGCCTGCCCGATGCCATTGGTGGCACCCGTGACGAGCGCAACTTTGCCTTTGAAACGATGAGGGATGGGGGTGCGATTGGGGGCGATAACCATTGAGGGGGGAAATAAATTTTACGGGCAAATCACGGCTTTGATATCCGCGCCTTTTGCGGCGAGCATGCGGTCGAACGCGTCGACGCTGTCTTCGAGTTTGAAACGCTGCACCCACGAGGTCGCGTCGATTTTTCCCTCGGCCAGCAAATCGAGCGCTTGTTCCAGTTCTGAAAGCTTCGCGGCGTAAGTGCCGAACACTTGTTTTTCAGGCAACGTGATGTTGTAGGTTTCGACCTGCATCGAATTCTCGTGCAGTCCGATCCACACCGTCGCGCCGCCGGGTCGCAGCGCCTCGAGCGATGTTTTTTTCGTGATCGTCCCGCCCACGGCATCGACGGAAAGATCGACCCCCTCGCCACCGGTCTCTGCTAACATGATTTGCGCGACATCTTCGTTGCGCGGGTTGATGACGCGCGCCGCACCGAGTTTCTTCGCGACCGCGAGCCGCTCCACGCTCAGGTCCGCGACAAACACGCGCGAACCGCGTAACACCTGCAACGCTTGCTGGCAAAAAAGCCCGATCGGTCCCGCGCCGATGACCAGCGCCGTCGCCGCCGGCAAATGCTGCGTGAGATTCACTACGTGAATGCCATTCGCAATCGGTTCGGACAGTGCCGCTGCTTCCGCGGAGACATTTTCCGGCCACGCAATCAGGCAGCGCGCAGGGACGTTCACAAATTCCGCAAATGCTCCCGGGCGATGCATCCCAAAAATCTGTCGGTCGGCGCACAGATGCGTATCTCCACGATGGCAGCGCACGCAATGTCCGCACGGCACGAGCGAATTGCTGACGACGCGCGCACCTTTCTCCCAGCCGCGCACTTCGCCACCGAGTTCGTCAATCGTGCCGCAAAATTCATGGCCCATCACGAGCGGCGGCGTGCGGCGCGGGCTGCGGTTTTTAAACGTCTCGAGTTCACTGCCGCACAGTCCGCACGCAGCGACTCGAATGCACACTTCGTCACTGCGCAGCTGTGCAGGCGCGACGTCGCGAATTTCCAGACGGTCAAACTCAGGGTAATGAAACGCTCGCATCGGGGTCGGGCATTTCGGTGCCGTTCGAAAACTCTGAAAGCAAGGGCGAACCTCATGAAATTTCAGTCGCGCGAAAATTTCTGCCTGTCACGCTGCATTCATGCCCGCGAAAAAAGATCCCCGCGTTGACGCCTACATCGCCACCGCAGCCCCATTTGCGCAGCCGATTCTCAAACACCTGCGTAAATTGATCCACACCACCTGCCCCGACGTGGAAGAAACGATCAAGTGGAGTTCGCCATTTTTCCTCTACCGCGGAAAACTCCTGTGCAACTTCGCCGCCTTCAAAGCCCACGTGGCATTCGGTTTCTGGCATCAAGGCATGGCGAAAATTCTCACCGACGAACTTGGCAAAGCGGACGACGCGATGGGCCTGCTCGGACGCATCACGAGCGTCGCTGATTTGCCGGACGACAAGGCGCTCGGGCGCTACCTGCGCGCTGCGCTCGCCCTGCACGACACCGGCGTCGCCCCGCGTGAGAAAAAGCCACCGCGTCCCGAACTCGCCACCCCCGCCGAATTTGCGGCTGCTTTAAAACGAAACAAAAAAGCTGCGGCGCACTGGGCGGATTTCAGCCCGAGCGCGCGCCGCGATTACCTCGAGTGGATCATTGATGCAAAACGCGACGAGACCCGCGAGCAACGCATCGAAACCACACTTGAATGGGTCGCCGAAGGGAAATCGCGTCACTGGAAATACAAAAACTGCTAGCGCGAGGTGCAGTTCTACCCTCCCACCTCAAATAACCCACCCGTCTTTCCCTTACCACGAACATGAAAACCTATCAAAGCCTCCTCTTCATCGCGGCTCTCGCTTTCGCACAACATGCGACTGCGCAAACCCGCCCCGCACCCGCCGGCACTGCGGTCACCAGTGGCGAAACCCGCGTCATCGTCCCAACCGCGATTTCCGAACTCGCTCAAGGTTACGCCGACGCCATCCAACAAATGGCACTCAAAACCACGGTCGTTTACGTCAAAGGCGACGGGAAGGTTGTCGCGATCAAAGGCATTCGCTCTGCGCGGCCGGTGGGGAGCGTGCTGCTGATTACGTTGTCCGCCGGCAGCATGCTTGCGATTAATCCGCAGGACGTCGTCATGATCACGGATGGCGCGTCGACCCCGTAAGCTCCTTGCCAATGTCCAGTTGTCGCGTTTCGTCGGGGAACACCCACCTATCGAATGAGTCTGAACTTCACTATGAATGCGTCTCTTAAGCGTTTGCTCACCGGCACGGCCTTGTTGGCCGGGTTGCTCACTGCAATTTTTTCCGCCGGTTGCGCCAGCCCGCCGCCCGTCAACGGCAACCTCTCTGACCAGCCTGCGCTTAGCAACTGGCACCTGACCGAACTCTACGGCGATCCGGTGAAAACCCGTCCTGTGCCGACGCTTTCCCTCTACGCATCGGAAGGAGGCAAGAATGTCGGCAACACCGGCATCAATTCCTTCTCCTTCGAATTCGTCGAAACCGACGGCAAATTAAAAGCCGGCCCGATCACGACCACGAAAATGGCCAGCTCGCCCGAAATGACGGAAACCGAAGGCGTGTTTCTCGCCGCCCTCGAAGAAATGACCAGCTGGCGCATCGGCCCCGGCACGCTCGAAATCATCTCGCATCAGGGTGTCATCGCGAAATTCAGCAAAAATCCACCGCTGCCGCCCGGCACGACAGCGTCGCGCTAAAGCCAATCGCGATACTCGATCCCTTTTCCCCAAGCGCGACGCCGTAAACGTCGCGCTTTTTTGTGCACTGAAGCAGTCTCAGGTGGTCGCCGATTTCCGCACCGGCGACATCTTGTGCGTATCACGCCTGCAGCATTCGCACGCGGCGATGCTTCTGCGGAAACTGCAACGTCACCACCGTGCCGGCATGCTGTTTACTCTCGATGCCGATGTGACCGCCATGATCCCGCATGATGCGTTGCACGATCATCAATCCAAGTCCGTGGCCGCCGACCTTGGTCGTATGGTAAGGGGAAAATAATTTTGCGAGGTCGTCCGTCTTGATGCCCGAACCGGTGTCGGCAATGCGGACAAACACCGACTCGTCATCCGCGCGCACGCGCAGATTCAAGCGCCCGCCGGGCTCCATCGCCTCCATCGCATTCTTCACGAGATTGAAAAAAACCTGCTTCAACTGATTCCGATCCGCCATGATCACGGGCACATCTTTCGGGAAATCGAGCTCCACCTGCAGGCCGCGATCCTCGAGTTCCTTGGCCTGAAATGTCACCACGTCCTCGACGATTTCCACGACGTTGGTCTCGGAAAGATCCGGCGGGCGCGGACGAATCGCTTCGAGGAAATTTCGGATGATGCCGTCGAGTCGCGTCACTTCCCCCTGACACACCCGAATCGACTCTTCCAACGACGCGGCTTCCTTCGAGCCTTTCAATTTCTTTAATTTCCGCTCGATGAGTTGCAGGTGAATCGTGAGCGAGTTGAGCGGATTGCCCAACTCGTGCGCCACGCCCGCCGCCAGCAGCAGAATTGATGAAATCTTTTCGTTCTCGATCAACTCCTCGGTGCTTTTCTTTTCGTTCGTAATGTCGGTCAGGATGATCGCGTGACGCGGTTCGTCGTTCTCGACTTCGTTAAACGGCACCATGTAGAGCCGCACGACGCGCGGCTGCGGATAAGTCAGTTCAAATTCCCGCGTCACGACCGGCGCTGAAGCGTGCGGCGTCTGCACGCCTTCCATGCCCAGCGACGCGCGCAATCCCGGCACCAGCCGCCATAACGTGGTCTCGCCGTCCCCACTTTCGCGATAGCCGATCAAGTTCGCCCCCGCGTCGTTGATGTAATCAATTTCGCCATCCTCGGTGATGACCATCACTCCTTCTTGCAACGTGTTGAAGACCGACCCGAGCAACGCGCGCTCCCGCGCAAGCTTCTCGACCAGTGTCCGCAAGCTGGCCGCGTCGAGGCGATCGATCCGGCCAATCACTTTGTCGAGCGCTGTCTGTTTTTTTCCGGCCATGAGTAAGCACAGATACCCGACTCCCTTCCTCAATCAAATAGTATCATCTGGCCTTCAAGGTCGCGCGGCTCGGCGAAGAGTTTCCGTAGAAAACTATCCCGGTGATCCGCACAGCGCCCGACCCGCAGCAACGCCTCGCGGTGCTCCTCGGTGCCGTAACCTTTGTGCTGCGCAAACCCATAGCCGGGATGCACCTTGTCCAACTCATCCATCAGACCGTCGCGCGTCACCTTCGCAATAATCGACGCCATCGCGATGCACAACGAGCGCGCATCGCCGCTCACAATCCCCTGATGCGGATACGGAAAATTTTTCAGCGGCAACCCATCGACCAAAATCCGGCACGACACCGTCGGCTGAAACGCCGCTTTTTCTTCGTCGCTCGCGAACAGATCCGGCTCGGCTTTTTTCTCGAATGCATCCGGCGGGTAAATCCCCTCCAACGCGCGCCGCATCGCCAGTTTCGTCGCGCCGAGAATGTTGACCGTTTCAATTTCCGCGACGCTCGCGACACCGAAGTTGGCGTGAATTTGTCCCGCGGCAACCAGTTCTTCAAACTCGTTCCAAAGCTCGGCGCGATCCGCCGCCGTCAGTTGCTTCGAGTCGTTCACGCGCCCGGATTTACTCACCGCCCAGCGGCTCTCAAGAAATCCCGGGGAAACCAACACTGCGGCCGCTACGACCGGGCCCGCCAGCGCACCCCGGCCGGCTTCGTCCACGCCGATCAAGCCGCTCAAGCCGGTGATTTGCTTGATATCGAATCCGCGAAGTTGGCGGCGTGTAGCCATGCGTCGTCAGCGACCGTTCAACGCTTCCACTCGATTTTCTCGCGCGGCTCGGGCAGCGGCAACTCGTCGAGTTTTCCCGCCGCCTTCACGACTTCGTAAGACGTGCGGAAATGTAATTTCGCGAAACGCGGCAATGCCGCCACGCCGAGTTTTTCGATGAGTTGCGCCGCCTGCGCCTTGGCAAGCGCGCCGGCGCCAAACTGCAATTTCTCGCCGAACTCACGCGAAAGGTCGCGCATCTGGCGGACGAATTCCGCCCGCGCCACGATCGACGCCGCCGCGACCACCGGATCGCTTTCCGCCTTCGTGCGCATCTGCAGGTCGAAGCGGTCGACGCCGCGTTTCACGAGTTCTTTTTGCACGAGCGGCTCTTTCGTAAATTGATCGAGCAGGCCGCGCGGCACCCATTTTTTCTTCAATGCTTTTTCAAGGGCGATAGCGTGTTGCCAGGCGAGCAGACGATTCAGATTCGCGCGCGGTTTCGCCATCAGCTCGTTGTAGCGCGCCATGCTACAAAACACGGTTTCCACCACGACGCCCGGCGTATTGCGGATGAGGTCGTCGAGGCGGAGAATTTGCGTATCGACCACCGCTTTACTGTCGCGCACGCCGGATGCGCGCCACGCTTCGATCGCAGATTTTTCCGCGATGACCGTCGCGGAAACCACCGGGCCAAACAAGTCACCTTTGCCGCTTTCGTCGAGACCCGCGTGCGGCTCGAACCAATCGGGATGATTCACCTCGTCGTAACCCAGTTTCGCTGCGCCGGTGACCTCGGCTTCGATGACGTTTTGCACGAATCCCTCGGTTTCTTTTCCGGCCACCACGACTTTGCCGCTCGTGTAGGCAGTCACGTTGACCTTCGGGCCTTTAAAGGCAAAACGCGCATACGGCACCTCGGCGGTTTCCCAATGTTTCGCCGCGCAGGCGGCACGCAGTTTCTCCATCTGCGCGTCGTCGAGCTTGATGGTGTAACTGGTGATCGCCTTGGGTTTGTCCTCGGTGTCGTCGGGCCGTGTGGGCATGCGGCTACATGGCCATAAAAAGTCCCAAAAACACACAAAAAAGTGGCGAAGCCGCGGCGCGTCGGTCTTTTTGTCGGACTTGGCCAATTCCGAGCAACTCATCGCCCAGCGACCGGCTTTCCAACGCGCCTTGCATGCGTGGTATCGCGCTCATCACCGGAAACTTCCCTGGCGCGACGAACCCTCACTCTACAAAACCGTGGTGTCGGAATTCATGCTGCAGCAAACGCAGATCAAGACGGCGCTACCCTACTTTGATCGCTGGTTGCGCGAGTTGCCTGATTTCACCGCACTCGCGGCCGCCTCGGAAGAAAAAGTAATGAAGTTGTGGGAAGGCCTCGGCTACTATTCACGTGCGCGCAACCTGCACAAACTCGCGCGCTCCGTCGCCGCGTTGCCGCTTCCACCCCGCGCCGTTGCAGACTGGCGCGAGCTGCCCGGCATCGGGCCTTACACGGCGGCGGCGATTACGAGTATCTCATTTGGCGAACCCGCGGCCTGTGTGGATGGCAACGTCGTGCGGATCCTCGCGCGACTCACGGCGGAAGCGCGACCGTTTCGCGACAGCTCTGAGGCGGCGAAGTATTTCACGCCGCTTGCGGACGCGTTAATCGTCGGTGCCGACGCGGGCATGCACAATCAGGCGATGATGGAGCTTGGCGCAACGGTGTGCATGCGACAGAAACCGATGTGTCTCGTCTGTCCCGTCGCGGAGTTCTGCGAAGGCCGGAAACGCGGCACGCCCGAAAAATACCCCCACTTGCAACCCAAACAAATCGAACAACGCACCGTGGCGCGCATCTGGTGCGAACATCGCGGGCAACTCCTTCTCCGTCGCGGCCACGCCGCCGCCAAACGTCTCGCGGGACTGCACGAACTTCCCGAAGCGTCCGATCTCGGCTTAAAAACTCCCGACGCCAGCACGCTGCTTGTCACCAAACGCCGCACAATCACTCGCTTCCAGATCGCCGAATCGATCTACAAACTCGAAGCCGACGCCGCGTTGCTCAAGGCCGTCAAAGCGGATGCGTCACTCGAATGGATTGCCGTCAACGCGCTCGATACCATCACGCTCTCCGGCCCGCACAAACGCTGGATCGGAGAGTTGCTCGCCGCGCGCAGCTAGGCGTGGGTGAATTGATCAAACGGGCGCGATGCGAGATCCGGCAGGTTTTTTTAACACGGATCACGCGGATTTAAACGGATGGAACTGATTCACAACCGGATCCATGTAATCCGTATTTATCCGTCCAATCCGTGGTCAGAAAAGCGCGCGCCCCACAGACCGGCCTCGCGTGCTTCCTCAGTTATCTTCCGAAACGCGCGATCACTAACTCCTCTACGCGCTTCTTTGAGAACAGCACCTCTTCCGGCGTGAGCCGCGGGCTGAGTTCGATGATGAGCGTGTGCTCGGGGCGCCAGAAACTGCTGACCATTTCAAAATCGATCGTGCCCTTGCCAATCGGCTGGTGATCGTCGCCCTCGGCCACATCGTGCAAGTGCCAGCCAATGAGGTTCGCGGCATTTTTCCGCAGGTGTTCCTCATGATTGAGGAGGCCCATCTCCTGCTTGATCTGCGCGTGGCCGCAATCGTGCCAGTAACCGCACGCATTGGGTTTCGCCATCACTTCAACGAGCAGTGGATGGTCTTCGTCGAGCGGTAACTCTTCGAACCGCTCGCGGTTTTCGAAACCCAACTTCACGCCTTTCTGCTCTGCGTAAGGCAGCAACTCGACCAGGCCTTTCTTGGTGTTTTCCCAGTAAGGCCCCATGCGGTTGCGCAGTTTCACCAAACTCTGCGCCAATAGTTTTTTGTAGCGCTCGTCCTTCGACAGATCTTCGCCTTCGTGCGCTGCGATATACTCGGTGACTTTGCGCGCGGGATTAAACCAGAAAAATTCCACCGCTCCGAGGTGCATCACGACTTTCTTCGCGCCGACTTGCGCCGCGAAATCGATCGTGCGCTTCGATTGACGCAACCATTGATCGCGTTCGCGCGCGTCGATTGTCGACGGCATATAGACATTCGGTGCCGCCTTAGTGATGCCGGTCGGCAGAGGACAGAAATTGTGGCATGAAGCGACTTTCACCACGCCCTCTTCGACTGCTCGAAGAATCCCGGGCACGAGGGTGATCCGGATGCCGTGGCTGAGTTCGACATACTCGAAACCCAGATCGGCCATCTCCTTCATCATCGCGTAACCGTCTTGATGACGATGCGACAGCCAGCATGAGGAAAGCGCGACGATGGGTTTCATTCGTTTAATGCAACTACAGGAGCCTAAGCGGACTATGGCAAGGCGCGTGATGCTACTCAACGCGTTAAAAGAAAAAGGCCGCCCATCATAAGATGAGCGGCCGGAAAGGAAGACAGTTAACGCTTATTCAGCGTGACGGCGGCGAAGCATCGCGGTGAAGGCCATAACCTTCTCCTTGCGGCGACGGCGCTCGCACGGCTTCTCGTTGTAGCGCTTGGCGCGCACGTCTTTGATGATGCTTTCGCGTTCGAGCTTCTTCTTCATGCGGCGCAGCGCACGGTCGATTGGCTCATTCTTACGCATTTTGATCTCGATGGGCATGGGAAATAGACAGGTTTACTTGGAAGAAAACGAGCAAGAAGCCATTCGCTCCCGTCACCGTCAACCCCAATTTTTAATCTATTCACATCAACTTTGCCACGACGCCTGCCCTTCCATCTAAACCGCGCCGGCCAACAACGTTAGCTTTAACGCTTGCCCGCCTGAAACACTGGCTTTCCATCCCCTCGCTTGTCTTCCGTCGACCAAAACTTCGTCCATTTGCATGTCCACACGGACTACAGCCTCCTCGACGGAGCCTGCCGGATCGACCGGTTGATGGATCGTGCCACTGAACTCGGCATGAAGGCGCTCGCCCTCACCGACCACGGCAACCTCTACGGCGCCATTGAGTTCTACAACCAAGCTAAAGCAAAAGGCATCAAGCCACTCGTGGGCTGCGAGCTGTATCTGGCGGCCAATTCCCGGCTCGACCGCCAGGGCCGCTCCGACGAAGGCAAAAGCATCTTCCACCTCGGCCTGCTCGCCAAGAATCTCGAAGGCTACCAAAACCTGCTCAAACTCGTCTCCGACGCGCACCTCAAGGGGTTTTACTACAAGCCGCGCACCGATCTCGAAACGCTGGCCAAATACTCGAAGGGCCTGATCGGTTTCACGGGCTGTCTCGCGTCGCTCGTGCCGCAGCACTTGATGCACGGTCGTTACGAAGAAGCCCGCAAGGCCTGCGCGCGCTTCATCGATATCTTCGGCAAGGAAAACTATTTCGTCGAAATCCAGGATCACGGCATCCCCGAGCAAGTGCAGATCATCCCGGGCCTGTTGAAACTCGGCGAAGAGTTCGGCCTGAAAGTGATTTGTTCGAATGACGTCCATTATGTGCGTTCCGGCGATGCGATGCCGCACGACACGATGCTTTGCATCCAGACCGGCTCGAAGGTGCACGAGACGGATCGCATGAAGTTCACCGGCACGCAGTTCTTCCTGAAATCACGTGACGAGATGGCGAAGGTCTTCGCCGAAGTTCCCGATTCCGTCACGAACACGCAACTCGTCGCCGAGATGTGCGACCTCACGATTCCATTTCCGAAAGGCTCCGAGCGTTACCCGAAATACCCGCTGCCGCCCGAAGTCAAAACCGACCGCGCGGGCTACCTGAAAGAACTCTGCATCGAAGGCCTCAAAACGCGCTACAAGCTCGATTACGTCGCCGTTTCCGCACGCCCCCTCGTCGCCGAGCGTTTGGCAAAAATGCGGAATTATCCGGAAGGCCAGAAACCTTCCGCGCCGGACTACACCGGACTTTCGCAAGAGGAAGAACTCGCGATTCGCACCGAATACGAACTCCTCATCATTAGCGTCACGGGCTTCATCGACTACTTTCTGGTCGTCTGGGATTTCATCGATTGGGCGCGCAAACACGACATTCCCGTCGGCCCAGGTCGCGGTTCCGGCGCCGGTTGCATCGTCGCGTATCTGCTCGGCATCACGAATCTCGACCCGCTCCGTTTCAAGCTGCTCTTCGAACGTTTCCTGAATCCCGAACGCGTCTCGCCGCCCGACTTCGATATCGATTTCTGCATGCGCCGTCGCGGGCTGGTCATCGATTACGTCCGCCAGAAATACGGCAACGACTGCGTCGCGAACATCATCACCTACGGCACGCTGGGCGCGAAAATGGTGATCCGCGACGTCTCGCGCGTGCACGATTTGCCTTACGTCGACGCAGATCGTTTGGCGAAGATGATCCCCGACGAGCTCAACATCGAGCTCAAGTCCGCCATCGAAAAATCCGCCGAGCTGCGCGCAGAGATTTCCGCGAATCCCATCGCAAAAAAAATCGTCGACCAAGCGCTCGTCCTCGAAGGCATGGTGCGCAACACCGGCAAACACGCCGCCGGTATCATCATCACGGATCGCCCGCTCGACGAGTTCGTCCCGCTTACGTTGCAGGAAGGCGACGTCACCGTGCAGTTCGACATGAACGCCGTCGGCAAACTCGGTTTGCTGAAGATGGATTTCCTGGGACTCAAGACGCTCACCGTGATCGCCGACGCCATCGAGAATGTCCGCCGCACGACGAAACCCGATTTCGATCTCGAAGCGGTCGGCTTCGACGATCCCGTCACCTACGCACTGCTCAACTCCGGCCGCACGACCGGCGTGTTCCAGCTTGAGTCCGGCGGCATGCAAAATCTTTGCCGCCAGATCGGTCTCTCCTCGATCGACGAAATCGTCGCGCTCATCGCGCTCTACCGTCCCGGCCCGATGGAGTGGATTCCGGATTACGTGAAGGGCAAAAAAGACCCGAGCACGGTCAAGTTCCCGCACAAGCTTCTCGAAGACGTCTGCCGCGAAACTTACGGTGTGATGGTGTATCAGGAGCAAGTCATGGAGGCGGCGAAAATCATCGCCGGCTACACGCTCGGCGGCGCCGACATGCTGCGCCGCGCGATGGGTAAAAAGGACGTCGACGCGATGGCGAAAGAGCGCGCGAAATTCGTCGAGGGCGCGAAGCGCGTGAACAACATCGAAGCCAAGACCGCTGACGCGATCTTCGACATTCTCAACAAGTTCGCCGGTTACGGTTTCAATAAATCCCACTCTGCCGCCTACGCGGTGCTGAGTTATCAAACCGGTTTTCTCAAAGCGAATTATCCCGTCGAGTTCATGGCCGCCATGTTGAGCTCCGAGCTGGGCAACTCTGAAAAAGTTTCCCACTTCATCGCCGAGTGCGAAGCGATGGGCCTCAAAGTCCTCGGCCCCGACGTGAACGAATCGCGCGAGATGTTCGCGCCCGCCGCCGGCAAAATTCGTTTCGGTCTCGGTGGCATCAAAGGCGTGGGCGAACAAGCCGCGCAAAAAATCATCGCTGAACGCGAAGCCAACGGCCCCTACAAAGATTTCCCCGACTTCATGCTCCGCGCCGATTCGCGCGCGATCAACAAACGCGTCCTCGAAAATCTCACCGCGACGGGCGCCTTCGATTTCAGTGGCGCGCCCCGCGAAGAATTGTTCGCGCAGATCGACGACATCCTCGCCGCGCTCGCGGAACTCCAACGTAAATATCCCGCGCTGCGCAAAGAGACCACGACCGCCAAAGTCGTCGAGCCCGCTGAAAGCATGCTCTTCGACATGGGTGCTACGCAGGGCGGCATGCCCCTCCCCGAGCGGAGTGTGCTCGTTCGCGAATTTGCCGAGCTACTTCGCCACACGAAGCGCGCGCCCGCGATGGCCGCGACTTCCAACGGCCATCACGATGACCACGCCGGCCTGGACTTTGGTGTTGGGTCCAACAAAGCCGCGACCGCCAAAGCCAAAACCACGGCGACCGTCGAGCGTCGCCTGACTTCCGCCAACCGGCTCCAGTTCGAAAAAGAACTCCTCGGTTTCTATATCTCGGGTCACCCGATGAATGCCTACGCCGGGCTCGCCGAAGCGCTCACCACCCACACCGAAGAAGAAGTCATGCTCGAAGGCGACCGCATGGAGTTCCGCATGTGCGGCATCGCGTCCGGCATCACGAAAAAACTTTCGCGCAAAGACAACCGCCCGTGGGCGTTCTTCAATCTCGCGAGCAAACGCGCCACGATTTCGGTCAACATGTATTCCGACGCGTTCGAAAACTACGGCCGCAATCTCGCGGAAAACCAGCCCGTGGTCATTCTCGGCAGCGTTATGCGCGGCGACGATGGCGCGAGGTTGAATGTGAAAGAGTGTTACCCGCTCGACACGCACATCTCTCAAAACATCCGCGAAATCACCTGGCTGCTTCACCCCGAGCACAAACAGTTGCCCGAGTTCCTCCAAAAACTCCGCCCCATCCTCATCGCCGCCGGTGGCGATACGCGCATCAAACTCGGCTTCGTCTTCGAAGGCCGTGCCACCCCGATTGCCGAAGCGCCCTCTGGACTTAACTGGCGACTAAATCCGCAGATTTTTCAAGAGCTGCGCCAGCACCCCGCCGTCGCCGGCACCATGGTCGAAGCGCGCCGCATGGAAATCAAAGAAGTCCGCCGCAAGTGGGCGAAGAAGGACTAACTCATGGCCGAATCCAAAATCATCAATAACGCCGCCCGCATTCTGCGGCTGGTGCAGTCGGGCACCCCCGCCGATCAGGCCTTGCGCGATTCGCTCACGCAGAATCGCCATTTCACCGCACCACTCGAACGCCGCGAGATCAGTCGCGCGGTCTTCGCGTATTTTCGCTGGTGGCGCTGGCTCAGCGAAAAAGATTCCCTGCAAAAACAACTCGAAGCCGGCCTCGTCTTTCAAGAGCGCTTCAACAAAAATCCCGCCAGCTTCAAACCCGAAGGCCTCGCCGCGCGCGTCGTTCCGGATTGGTTGAAAGACGAGATGGATTCAATCCCCGTCGAATGGCTGCGTCAGTTGCAACGCGAGCCAGTATTGTGGATTCGCGCCAAAACCGGCACGTCTGCCGCACTCGCCAAAAAACTCGTCACGACCGAGGCCACGCCGCATTCGCCCGACGCATTGCGCTACACAGGCATCAAGGATCTTTACCGCACGCCGGAATTTCAGGCGGGTGAATTCGAAATTCAGGATCTCGCTTCGCAACTCGTCAGCCTCGCCGCCGCGCCGCAGCCGGGAGAAATGTGGTGGGACGCCTGCGCCGGCGAAGGCGGCAAATCGATGCACCTTTCCGACCTGATGCAGAACAAGGGCACGCTCTGGGTCAGCGATCGTTCTGCGCGGCGTCTTGATAAACTCAAAGACCGCGCGTCTCGCGCCAGCGTTTTCAACTACCGCGCCGTGCCATGGGAAGGCGGCACCACCTTGCCGACTAAAACGAAATTCGACGGCGTGCTCGTCGACGCGCCGTGCAGCGGCGTCGGCACGTGGCAGCGCAACCCGCACGCGCGCTGGACGACGACGCCCAAAGACGTTCACGAACTCGCGGTCGTTCAAAAGCAACTCCTCGAAAACATCGCCGGATCGCTGAAATCTGGCGGCCGCCTCGTGTATGCCGTGTGCACCCTCACGCGCGCCGAAACAACCGGGATCGCGGAGAACTTCAATGCGACTCATCCTGAGTTCGAACCGCTCTCCGCAAAATTCCTCTGGCCGCAGGAGCTCAACGCCAACGGCATGTTCATCGCGCAATGGCGGAAGAAGTGAGCAAAATCAGCGGCGCGACGGTCCGCGACGATTTCAATTCGATTAACACCGTCCTGCATTACACCCGGGCGGCTCACTTCATCGGGCTATGGAAATCCGAGCTAAAGTTGATTGAACAATATCTGCCCGATAAAAACGCGCATCTGCTCGAAGCCGGTTGCGGAGCCGGACGCGTCGCCGTCGGACTTTGGCATCAGGGATACCGAAACGTCGTCGCGTTCGACTTCGCTTTCGAACTCGTCGAACAAGCCGAAAACCTCGCCAAGGAACAAGGCATCTCCGGCCTTACCTTCGTGCAAGCCGACGCGACCGCTCTGCGCAGTTGTCATATAATATATGACAAACTGTTTGATGGCGCTCTGTTCATGTTCAACGGCCTCATGCAAATTCCTGGGCGCGAAAACCGCCGCGCTGCGCTGCAAGGGATTGCGGAGCGTTGTCGCGCCGGCGCTCATTTCATTTTCACTTCTCACGATCGCGACGAGCCGAACGCGCGGGAGCTTAAAGCGTGGGCCAAGGAAAAAGAACTCTGGGCCCGCGGCGAACAAGACCCGCGACTCCTTGAATTCGGTGACCGCTACTTCAGCGACGACACGGGCAATACGTTCATGCATCTGCCCGACCGTCGCGAAATTCTCGATGATATGGCAGCCACCGGCTGGGAACACGTTTACGATGCGACGCGCAACGAACTGGCCAGCGAGACGCCGAAGGTGCGCAACTTTTCCGACAACTGTCGTTTCTGGGTCGCGAAAAAGCGTTAGCGCGCCGCAGCTTTTCGAGTAGCGTGCAGCGATGAAACGCCTCCTGTTGCTCGCTTCGATTCTGGCCGCCGCCACTCTCTCAGCCTTTGCCGAACCCGAATATCCCAAGCAAGGGCCCGATATCTACGACCCCAAGGTCGATGGCTTTGCCTTGATTGCCGACGCCCAAGTTAAGGCGAAATCAGAAAATAAAAACGTGCTGCTTATGTTTGGCGCAAACTGGTGCGTATGGTGCCATCGCCTGCATCACACCTTCGAAACCGACGCAGCCGTGAAGACACTTCTCAGCGACAACTACGAACTCGTCTTAATCGACGTGAACACGCGCAAAGGCGAAAAGCGCAATGCCGCCGTCGACGAAAAATACGGTAATCCGATCAAACAAGGTCTGCCCGTGTTAGTCGTGCTCGACGCCGAAGGCCAACAACTCACCACCCAGGAAACCGGTGCGCTCGAAGACGGCAAAGCGGCCCACGATTCCGCCAAAGTCTCCGCGTTTCTGAAACAATGGTCACCGAAGCGCTGATCGGTCACGGCGCGCTCAGCGCGCAAGCTTGGCCTCGAGCGCAAGTTTCGCCTCAGGCCATTCGGTGTCGATCATGCTGAACATCGCCGAGTCGCGTTGATAACCGTCGAACGCACGGAGCATTTGCTTGCGGATAATGCCTTCAAATTTGCAGCCAATCCGGAGAATCGCCGCACGCGATTGGGCGTTGTTTGCATCGGTTTTTAACTGGATGCGCAGCGCCCCGAGTTGCTCGAACGCGTGGCGCAGCATCAAGTATTTCGCCTCGGTATTGATCCCCGTGCGTTGCGCTTCGGGCCTCATCCAGGTCCAGCCGATCTCCAGGCCGCGATGCGGTCGACGAATATCCAGGTAGCGCGTAGTGCCGACCACCACGCCATCGCTTTTTCGCACCGTGGCAAACGGCACATCCGTTCCGGCTGCCTGCCCGCGCAACGCCTCATCGATCCACGCCGTCGCGTCCGCGACCGTTTTGAACGGCTCAATCGCGAGGTATTTCCAAATCACCGGATCGACACTCGCACGAAAAAGCCCCTCGGCGTGAGCCAGGCTCAGCGGCTCCAGTCTCACGTGGCGCCCTTCGAGCAGAATCGGTTGCGGGTCGAACTTCATGGACGCGACCTTGCCGGCAAATCGCGGGCACCCAAGCCTGAATCAGACCTGCACCCGCACAGTTCCCCCCATTCTAATACCCTGCCACCACGCTTGCCCGCACGCGCCGCCACTGCCAACTTGCCCGAATGTCCGCCCTGCTCACCGACCGCGCCCTCCTCTGGCTCGGCGCGCTCCTTTATCTCGCCGGTTTTTTAACCGGCTTGGTTGGCCTTACTCGCAAACAAAGCGGCACGACCAACCGCAACGTCCTCAATATTTTTCTCATCGCGGGCTGGGTGGTGCAAATGGCTGGGCTCTACGTTCGCGGTCGGGCCGTCGGCGGCTGCCCGCTCGGCAACACGTTTGAACTCGTCCAATTCGTCGCGTGGTCTGCCATGGTCTTGTATTTCTTCGTGGGGCCGGCGTTTCGCGTGAGTGTGCTAGGTTTGTTTACGGCGGGCTACGCCGCCGCGCTCGCGATCGCATCGCTTTTGATTACGCAATGGGATGTCACGCGTGGCCAAAAAATCTTCGGCAACAATCCGTGGATCGAACTTCATGCTGCGCTCGCGGTTTTTAGCTACGGCGTGTTCGGCCTGCTGGCGCTCACGTCGTTCATGCAGCTCCTCCAAAATTGGAGCCTGAAACATAAACGCCTCAACGGCCTCTTCTGGTTCCTCCCTTCCGTTGTCCAACTCGACCAGATCAATCTGCGCGTGTTGCTCCTCGGCGTGGCTCTGCTCACTTTCTCCCTCGCGGTCGGCGCGGCGTGGTGGGTGCGCGATCTCGCGTCAGTCGATCTGCTAAAATTATTTATCACGGTCGGCGTGTGGCTCGCTTACCTCGTAGTGTTTCTCTTGCGCCGCAGCGGGCGTCTGGTGTCGGTGCGCTTTGCCTGGGTGTGCGTGATCCTGTTCATGATCGCGCTGCTTTCGCTCGGGCCGGTGAACTCCAGCCGTCACCACACCATCGTGCTCACGCCAGCCGGCGAGTGATCATGGCGCAGCATTTTCCAGCTCTGTTTTTATTGGGCGCAAGTCACCACACCGCGCCGCTCGCGGTGCGTGAAAAGCTCGCGCTCGACGCCGCCAAGGCGGCCACGCTGGCCACGCGCCTTCAGGCAACCCCCGGCGTCAAAGAATTCGCGCTGCTCAACACGTGCAATCGCGTCGAGATTTACGGCGTCGCACACACCCCCGAAGTGCTGGCGAAAATCGATGCCGCACTGTGCGAAACGACCGGTTGCACGCCCGCGGAATTCGCCACCGCTAGTTTTCAGCAGCAAAACCACGACGTCGTCGCCCACCTGTTCTCGGTCGCATCAGGACTGGACTCTCAACTGGTCGGCGAAACTGAAATCCTCGGTCAGGTCAAAGATGCTTACGATGACGCACTCGCCAAACGCTGGACCGGTCCGGTGCTGAACCGCGTTTTTCAAAAAACTTTCCAGGCTGCGAAACACGTGCGCACGCACACCGCGATCGGCTCCGGTCAGACCAGCATCGCGTCTGTTGCGGTTGACCTGGCCGGACGCATTTTCGGCGAACTGGTCGCCACAAAAATTCTCGTCGTGGGCGCGGGCGATATCGGCCTGAAAACCGTGCAAGCGTTCCAAAGCCGCGGCTCCACGCACATCACCGTGGCCAGCCGCACGCTCGCCAAAGCCGAGGAAGCCGCCGCCCAAGCCGGTGGCTGGGCCTTGAGCCTCGCCGAATTGCCCGAAGCGGTCGCCGCCGCGGATATCATCGCGAGTTCGACCGCGTCGCCGGGATTTGTGCTCACGCGCGAGTTGATTGCCGCGGCCATCAAGCAACGCCCCGCGCGCCCACTTTTTCTAATCGATCTCGCGCTGCCACGCGACATCGATCCCGCCGCGGCTGGCGTGCCCAACGTCTTCCTCTATAATCTCGACGACCTCGCCAAGATTGCGGAAAGCAACCTCGCCTTGCGCGAAGCCGAACTTGCGCGCTGCCGCGCCATCGTGGCCGAACGCACCGCTTCGCTCTGGCCGCAGGTCGCAAATTCGCTGAACCAGCTCGGCCCATAACCAAGCGCCCCGCTGCGTTTCACGCACGGAGTTTCGGCATTACGGCAGGCGCACGCGCAACTTCGCTCGCTGGATGGCGGCGCCCAAATCCGCCGTCTTGATCGGCTTGCCCAAGTAATCGTCCATGCCCGCCGCCAGCCCGATTTCCTTATCGCCCGGCATCGTGTTCGCGGTCAGCGCGATCAACCACGGACGTTCCGCGTCAGGATAACGCAGGCAAATTTGCCGCGCCGCCTCGAGGCCATCCATCACCGGCATGTGCACATCGAGCAAGATGACATCGTAGCGCTGGCGCGCGAGGGCCACGAGCACTTCCGCGCCATCGGAAACCACATCCGCCCGGTAACCCAGACCGCTCAGCTGATGCAGCGTCACCTTTTGGTTCACCGGATTATCCTCCGCCATCAGTATCCGCAGCGTGCTCGGTGTGGTCGCAACCGCCGCCGCCGATTCCGAGACCACCAACGGCTGCGTCGGACGATCGCTGCGCCAGAAAATTTGTGTGAGTGCGTCGAACAGTAATGACGGCTTCACCGGTTTCGGCACCACCGCATCAAAAACCTCACCCGCCGCGGTGCGCTGGCCGAAACCTGAAAGTAGCAACAGCGCCGTTGACGAGCGCGTGGGTATTTTTCGGATGCTCTGCGCAAGCCCCACGCCGTCCATGTCGGGCATGTGCAAATCGATGATCACCGCATCGAATAAATCGAGCGTGCCCAGCACTTCCAACGCCGCCTGGCCGGAGTTCACGAACACCGCTTCCAAGCCCCACGCCACCGCCAGGTCGCGGAGAATGCGGCGGCTCACCGCATTGTCGTCGACGAACAAAACCCGGCGGCCTTGAAAACTTTGCCGCGCCGACGGCGGAATCGAACCCGACGTGCCGATCTCCTGCAAGCGCAGGGTGAAACCAAAAGTCGACCCGCGACCCACTTCGCTTTCCACACTGATGCGTCCGCCCATCATTTCCACCAAGCGGCGGCAGATCGCCAAGCCCAACCCTGTCCCGCCAAAGCGCCGGGTGGTCGACGCATCAACCTGGCTGAACGGTTTGAAAAGCCGCTCCATGTTCTCCGCCGAAATACCGATGCCGCTATCGCGCACCGCAAAATGCAAATCCACGCCTGTCGGGTGCCACGCGAGCGCCTTGACCGATACGAGCACTTCACCTTTGTCGGTAAATTTCACTGCGTTACCGATCAAGTTGACCAGCACCTGCCGGAGCCGCGTCGCGTCACCCTGCACCAGCGCCGGCGTGCCGTCGGCGATTTCGTAAAGCAGATCGATTTTCTTTTTGGCTGCCGCCGAAGAGAGTAAATCCAGCGCGCCTTCAAGACAGTCGTTCAACGAAAATTCCGTGTGATCCAACTCGAAGCGACCGGATTCAATTTTAGAAAAATCAAGAATGTCGTTGATGATCGTGAGCAGCGATTCGCCGCTATGCCGGATCGTCTCGGCGGACTCGCGTTGTTCGGCGGTGAGTTGCGAATCGAGCAGGAGTCCGGCCATGCCGATCACGCCGTTCATCGGCGTGCGGATTTCGTGGCTCATCATCGCGAGGAACTGGCCTTTCGCGACGTTGGCTTTTTCAGCCGCTTCTTTCGCGAGCGTCATTTGCTCCGCGTGGCGCTTGCGCTCGGTGATATCCAGCTGCAAGCCCATGAAACCAATGTGCTCCCCACGCTCGCTAAACATCGGTTGGATCTCCAACTCAATCCACACTTTGTGCCCGTCTTTGGCGTAGTTAAGGATCTCCCCGATGTAGGGCCGACGCGATTCACCGGCCTGCCCCATGGCTTGAAGCGTTTTCAAATCGGTTTCCGCCCCGATCATAAAATCGACCGGCTTGCGGCCTTTGATTTCATCGAAGGTAAACCCAAACAACCGCGTGAATCCCTCGTTGATCCATTCCACGCGCCACTCCGTGTCGGTGAGAATAACGCCGCTCGCCGTGCGACTGGCCACCAGCGCGAGACGATGAGATTCCTCCTGTGCGCGACGCATATCCGTGGACAGACTTTCGCCCCGATTCACTGCGCGAGCGCGCGAGCGCACCAATGACCAAGTCAACAAGGTGCCGAGCACGCTGACGCCAAATCCCGCCGCGAGCACGATCCACGACAAACCGCGAAACGCCGAATTTTCAAACGCCGGGAGCGTGCTCATCACGAGCGTCCACCGCTGACCAAACACGTTGAGCGGCTGAAGCGCGTGAAAAGCGCGCCCGGGATAATCCATCCGCGTCAGCATTTTTGCCGAATCACGCGTGAGGTGGCTGTCAGAATCGTAAAGGAGATTCGCCGTGTCAGCCTCCTTGCCTTCGAACACTTCGAGGTCGATCAACTGCGCCGAAATTTCCGGAATATCCTGCAGCAACTGGTCAATCCGGATCGGGGCGTAAACCCAGCCCTGCACCGCGGTGAGACGCGAAGCGGGCGTGGCGAGATCGGCATTCTTTTGATAAACCGGTGCCAGCATGAGGAAGCCGGGCACCTGCTTACCTTCGTAATCGAGGCGAATGCGTCGCGAAAGCGTCATCTCGTTGCGGGCGGCGGCTTCCTCGGCGGCCGCACGGCGCGTGCGCCCGCTGCCGATGTCGAGACCGAGCACGCCCGTGTTCGCCGCGCGCGGTTCAATCGCCACCACCGCGAAAACCCATTCGTTGGTGCCGTCGCGTTGCACGGTGAATTGCGTTTCACCTTCCGCGCGCAGGCGCGTTTCCAACGCCGCGAGCTGGGTGCGCGCCACGCGTTCCACATAACCGAGTCCGACGACGCCGTTGGAAAGTTGCACCGAAGCATGGCCGAGATAACTCGCCCACTCCCTGCTCGTGACTTGATCGCTCGAAGTCGGCAACGCCGCCGCGCCGTGCAACAAATTCGACGCCGTATCGAAACGCATGCGCACGTTGCCGCTGATGCGTTCCGTCAAACGATCAAAGCGCGCCTGTGCGGTGCGCTTCACTTCCCGATCAACCACCCGCCAACTCGCGACCGACGCTCCGAGCAGGATGATCAACACCAGCCAGGGCAGCGCCGACAGGCTGCGATGAACGTGGTTTGGATTCTCGGACGACATGGGCGGTTTGTTTCAAATCAGCAGCGGCGACACCAGCGCTCACAGCCGGGTGCGCGTCCGGCCGCGCAACATCGCCGAGAGCAGTTCAGGCGTTTTTATCGGCTTGCTGATGTAATCATCCATGCCGGCCGCGAGACACATTTCGCGGTCGCCTTGCATGGCGTTGGCGGTGAGCGCGATGATCCACGGGCGCAGGCTGGCTTCGGGATAAAGTTTACTCAGCACGCGCGATGCTTCGAGGCCGTCCATCTCCGGCATCTGAACGTCCATCAAAATGATGTCGTAAGTCTGACGCTTCACCGCATCGATCACCTCAAGGCCGTTCGCCGCGAGATCGGCGCGATAGCCGAGATTACGCAGCATGTGGAGTGCGACTTTTTGATTCACTAAATTGTCCTCGGCCAACAATACGCGATCCGGATGCTGGATCTCGGGACGCGAGCCGCCTTGCACGTTGACGACGCTGGTGGAGGCCACGGTTTCCTCGCGACCGCGCCAGAAAAGTTGCGAGAGCACATCGAGCAACTGCGAAGGTTTCACCGGCTTCGTCAGATTCGCTGCGAACAAATTGTGCAAGTCCTCCTGCTTGCCCATCGAAGAAAGCAAGATGAGCGGCAACTGTTCCGCCGTGCGAAGATCGCGAATCGCCGCCGCCAGCATGAGACCATCCATGTCGGGCATCTGCATATCGAGCACCGCGGCATCAAATTTCTCGCCTGCGCGCAACAATGCGAGCGCTTCGGCCGGAGTTTCGACCGTGCGCGGCACCATGCCCCAATTGCGCGCGAGGTCGCTCAGGATGCGCCGGCTCGTGGCATTGTCGTCGACCGCGAGCAAACGGCGGCCATCCACACTCGCTTTTGCGCCACCCGCATACAGACGCGGCTTGCTCGCGACGGCCTCCGCTTTGATCGAAAAACTAAAGGTCGAGCCCTTGCCCTGCACACTTTCGACCCACATGCGTCCGCCCATCATCTCCGCGAGCCGCCGACTAATGACAAGACCGAGGCCGGTGCCGCCAAAACGGCGCGTCGTCGATGCGTCAACTTGCGTGAACGATTGAAACAATCGATCCATGCCGTCCTTCGGGATCCCGATGCCAGTGTCTTTTACGCTGAACACCAATTCCAGCGCACCGTCCGCAAGCGTCTTACTGCGCACACCGAGCAACACCTCGCCGCGCTCGGTGAATTTCACTGCGTTGCTCAAAAGATTGACGAGGATTTGGCGCAACCGCGTTGGATCGCTGCGGATAATGCTCGGGGCGCCATCCTGGATTTCATAAAGCAGATCGATGCGCTTCTCCGCCGCGCGTGCTGCGAGCAGATCGAGGGTTCCTTCGACGCAATCGCGCAACGGAAACTCCATGTGCTCGAGTTCGAGACGGCCTGATTCGATTTTCGAGAAATCGAGAATGTCGTTGATGATCGTGAGCAGCGCCTCGCCGCTGACGCGGATCGTCTCGGCATAGTCGCGTTGCTCGCGCGTCAGTTTTGAATCGAGCAACAAGCTCGTCATGCCGATCACGCCGTTCATTGGCGTGCGAATTTCGTGACTCATCATCGCGAGGAACTGACTCTTCGCGAGACTCGCGTGCTCAGCGGTTTCTTTTGCCGTGCCGAGCTCTTCCTGCACCCGTTTCAACTCCGTAATATCCGTGACTGTCGACAGGTGTTGCTCGCTCCCATCCGGGAAGGTGCGCCGCTGGTTGGTAAACGCGACCCACACCACCGTGCCATCACGGCGAATGTAGCGCTTGTGCAGCGAGTATTCATTCGTCTCTCCAGCCATCATCTGGTCGTGGAGCACCTTCTGAACCTTCAGGTCGTCCGGGTGCGTGAGATTGCGAAACGCGCCCGGCTCCATCGCCTGCTCGCGCGTCAGTCCGCCGATGCGCAAGTGCGCTTCGTTGACGCTGCTCGCCACTGTGCCATCCGGGTTTACCAACCGCCACACGATGCCAGTCGGCACCGCATCGAAGATGAAACGAAAACGTGCTTCCTGCAGCTCGCGTTCTTTCTGGGCTTCATGGCGCTCGGTAATATCGGAAACGGTCGAAACTTCCTGCAAAATTTTCCCGTCCGGCCCGCGGAAAACCTGCAAAGTCAGCAACGCATACACCGTTTTTCCGTCGTCACGGAAGTAGCGCTTCTCAATCGCATAGCTGTCGATCTCGCCGCTGCGCAACCGCGCCGACTGCGCTTGCTGCACTTTCCAATCGTCGGGATGCGTGATGCGTTGGTAGGCGCCCGGCACCAGCGCCTGCTCGCGCGTAAGTCCCGTGATGCGCAGGACAGTCTCGTTGAGCCAGGTCTCGTTCTTCTCGCCATAGTGCTCCCAACTCACGCCAATCGGCAGTGCATTGAGAATAAAACGGAACTGCGCTTCGCGTTGCGCCAACTCCCGTTCGGCCTCTTTCCGCTCGGTGATATCGAGCTGTAACGCCATGAAGCCAGTCACCTTTCCCGCCTTGTCCTTGATCGGCTGAATTTCGATTTCCACCCACTTTTTATCGCGCGACTTGGTGTAGTTCATCATCACCGCGTTAAACGCTTCGCCGGCGGCGCATGCTTTGTTCATGGCGTCGATGATCACCTCGTCCGTCTCGGGGCCTTTAAGAAAAGTGCTCGGCAGCTTTCCGCGCACTTCATCAGCGGTAAACCCAAACAACCGGGTGAAGCCTTCGTTGATCCACTCGATGCGCCAGTCGGCATCCGCGAGCAACACCGCGCTCGCCGTGCGGCTGGCCACGATGGCGAGCTTGCGCGATTCGGCTTCCGCGATCCGCAAATCAGCCGTCATGTTTCGCGCCAGCGTCAGCGCGCGGGAACGAGCATTGACGAGCACCGTGATCAACACGGCGCCCATGATCCCCGCGAGCACTCCGCCGACCGCCACCAACCAAGGCACCAACAGATTGTTACTATTGGCATCGAACTCCGGCAGCGAACTTGCCCAGATCGTCCAACGCCGGCCCAGCACCTCGATCGTGTGCTTCGCATTGAAGGAACGCTTCGCAAAGTCGGCGCTCGTGATCGCCCGATCCGCACCTTTCAAATTAAGTGCCGCGTCCTGATCATACAGGAGATTGCTTACGCGCGGCTCGTCTCCTTCGAATAGATCGAAATCGATTTGAATCGCCGCCGATTCCGCGAGGCGATCCATCAATTGATCGATGCGTAACGATGCATATACCCAACCTTGCAGCGCCAGATCACGCTCTCCTTCCGTCGAAATTTTCGCCCCTTTCGCATACACCGGTAGCATCAGCAACGAGCCCGCCACTTCCTTCCCCTCGTAATTGAGCCGGATGCGCCGCGACAGCATCATCCGGTTAACTTTCGCCGCTTCTTCGGCCGCCGCCCGACGCGTCGTGCCCGTCGCGAGATCGAGTCCGAGAATGCCCGCGTTGGCCGAGGCCGGCTCAAACGCGGTCACGATATAGGCCCACTCGCCGGTGCCCGACAACTCTTGCACCCTAAAATTTGGCAAGCCGGCCGCGCGCACGCGTCGTTCCAATTCAGGCAATTCGCTGCGACGCACTCGTTCGACATAACCCAGACCAAGCAAGCCGCGCATCAACTCATGTTGCAGCGAAGCAAAATACGCCGTCCATTCTGCGGCCGAAACTTCGTTCGATGCTTCCGGGAGCGCCCGCGCGCCGTGCAACAGTTCCTTCACGCCGGTGAAACGCTCTTGAATCGCCACCGTCAGCCGCGCGACCTGCCGGTCAAAGCGCGTCTGGTTAACTCGCAACGCTTCCTGCCGCAAAAACCAACTCGCGAGCAGCGAGAAGACGCTGCAAAGCAGCAGAACGATCCACGGCAAAGCTTTGCCAAATCGTTGTTCGATGGGGTGATGGGAGCGCAAACCCATTCCCGCATCACACCTGCCTAAAGCAGCTTAGGCGAATCCTTTCCTAACTTTAACAAAGTTTTAAATGACGCGCCACCCAGTCTGCCGCCGTGCCCGCTGCCGGTTGCCACAGTAACTGCCGGAGTCGCCCCAATTGCTCGCGCGTTTGCGCCAGCCGCGCCGGATTGGTGACGCACTCTTGCAACTGCGCAGCGAGCGCGCGTGAAGTCGCCGCATCTTGGATGAACTCCGGATACATCGGCTCTTTCAAAAGCAAATTCGCGATACCGATGTAATCGATCTTCACCAGCCACCGCGCGAGCAGGTAGGTCAATGCATTCGTGCGATACACCACCGCGCCAGGAATCCCCGCCAGCGCACAATGGAGCGACATCGTGCCACTCGACGTCAGCACCGCACTCGCCGCCAACGGTGTCGCCACGTGACTCTCGCTGACCGGTTTAAGTTCAACTTTCCCCGCCAACTGCGGCCAACGCGTCAACTCCTCGCGAGCCACCGCGACCACTTCTGCGCTCGGATAAAGCGCCACGGCGCGCGCCGCCGGATTTGTTTTTGCATACTCCGCAAATCCCGCGAGCAGCCGCGGAAAAATCCGGGCCACCGCCTGCACGCGACTGCCGGGCAGTAACAAAATCGGTCCCGCCGCATCGAAGCTCACCGGCGGCACATAATCCGCCGCGAGAAACGGATGACCCACGAATTCCACCGCTAAAGCCGTGTCCGCATAGCACGCCGGCTCGAACGGAAAAATCACTGACAGCGCATCCAAATCGCGCGCCATCGTAAAACGACGCTTCGGCTTCCACGCCCAAATTTGTGGCGAAATATAATAGAGCAATTTCACCGTGCCGCCGCCCTTTACGCTCAGCCCGCGTTCGCGCAACTGGGCCGCGAGCCGAAGGTTAAATCCGGGATAATCCACGAAACAAATCGCGCGCGGCTGGTGCAACTCCACCCACGCCAGGGTCGCATCGAACAGCGATTTGAAAAACGAATAATGTTTCAGCACCTCGACAAACCCGACGACCGAAGTCGCCGTGAGATCGTGCAGCAACTGCGCGCCCGCCTTCGCCAACTCCGGTCCGCCCAGCGCCGCGATTTTCAGCGCCGGATTTTTCTCCCGCAACTCACTCACGACCCGCGCCGCGTGCTCATCGCCCGAGTGTTCGCCCGCGACAATCAACAAGTCGACGGAGCCCGTCATCGGTGCGGGCAGTTCTGAAATCAATGCAGGTTTCATGGTAGGGCCCGACCTCCGGGCGGGCCGCCTAAAATTCGCGCATCCAACCAGGCCGCTCGGAGATCGGCCCCTACCTTGTTTGCAGCCCACTTCATTTCTGCGCCTTCCGAATTTGATCCGTGATCGTGATCGCCACTTCGAGCGCGGATTTACCGAGGGCCGCGCCCACTTTGGGCTGCGTCGCTTCGCGCACACTGTCGGTGAAATGCGCCAACTCGATCGCCAGCGGCTCGCCCTTCTCGATCGGAATCTCGTGCACCGGCACCGACGAAGCATCGCCAGCTTTCGCCAGGCCGATTTTTAATTTCACCCCGTAAGCGATGATGTCGCTCTTCTTCACGAGGTGCCCTTTTTGGTTCATGAAATCGAGCGAGAGATACGCGTTGTCCTGAAACACGCGGATCTCGCGATTCTTTTTCATACTCATGCGAGACGCCGTGAGGTTCGCTACGCAATCGTTCTCAAATTCAATGCGCGCATTCGCAATATCCTCGGTTTTCGAAAGCACGCTGATGCCCACCGAATCGATTTTCCGAATCGGCGAATCCACGAGCGCGAGCACGATGCCGATGTCGTGGATCATCAGATCCAGCACCACGCCCACTTCCGTGCCGCGCGTCGTGTAAGGCGCGAGCCGCTCCGTCGTGATGTATTGCGGACGCCCCGTGTGTTTCTCGAGGTAACTCATCACTGGGTTGAAATGCTCGATGTGCCCGACTTGCACCAAACAGTTGTGCTCGCGCGCGGCGGCGAGCACCTGCTCCGCTTCAGCCAGATCCGCGCAAAGCGGTTTCTCGATGAGTAAATGACATCCCTTCGCGAGCAACGGCAACGCCACGATCGCGTGTTTGTCGGTCGGCACCACCACGCTGATCGCATCACACGCGTCGCCCAACGCATCGATGGTGGCGTAGCGCTTGCAATTATACTTCGCGCAAATCTCCGCCGCGCGCGCGTCGCTCGTCTCAAAAATGCCGACAAACTCGACATTCGGCAGTGACGCATAAATGCGCGCGTGGTGCTGTCCGAGCGAACCGACGCCGGCGACGCCGCACTTGATCTTGGGTTTAGCCATGCACCATTTGTCCGGTTTTCAGGACAAGTTGGCGACTCGTTTTTTTCGCGTGCGCAGGATTATGCGTGACCAACACCAATGCGGTATCCTGCTCCGCGCAGACGCCAAGCAGCAGCTCGATGACTTCGTCGCCCGTGCGCTCGTCGAGGTTGCCCGTCGGCTCGTCCGCCAGAATAAGTTTCGGGCGATTCATCAACGCCCGCGCGACGGCCACGCGTTGCCGTTCGCCGCCGGACAAATGCGCCGGTAAATGATGACTGCGTTCGCCCAGCCCGACGCGTTTCAACAATTCCAGCGCACGTGCTTTTTCCGCCGCGCCGACTTTGCCAATCAGCCGCGCGCTCATCAGCACATTCGCCAGCGCGTCGATTTCCGGAATCAGGTAATACGACTGAAACACCATGCCGAGGAATTTGCCGCGCCGCGCTGTCAGTTCGCTCAAGCTGAGTTGGTGCGCCGCCTCGCCCGCCCAGAACAGTTCACCCGCATCAGGACGATCCAGGCCGGCAACGATATTCAAAAGCGTGCTCTTGCCCGAACCGGATTCGCCACGAATGGAAACCGTCTCGCCCGCCGCGACTGAAAAATCCACGCCATGCAACACCGCCAGTGTCTTGTCGCCACTGCGGTAATTTTTGCGGATGCCCGCTGCCTTGAGAACCACGTTAGACATGAGGTTGGGTAGGACACGAATTACACGAATTTACACTGACGAACGAGAGCACTTCACCATCCGTGCCCATTCGTGAAATTCGGGTGTCAAAAATATTACTCACTGCGCAGCGCCTCCACGGGTTTCAGTCGCGCCGCACGCCACGCGGGAATCAAGCCGGCGATCGTCGAGGCCAACACTGAGAAAACGATAATCATCACCACGTCTTTCGTCGCGGTGTGAGCAGGCAACGAACTGAACTGGTAAAACTTCACGAACGCCTCCTGCCCCATCGTGAATCGCGCGATCACTTGCACAATGTCGTCGCGAAAATATAGCAGCGCGCGCCCAAACCCGAGCCCGATCACCGTGCCGGTTATCCCGATAAACAAACCCTGCACACAAAAACTCGTCGCGATATCTCGCGCCTTGCCGCCCATGGCTCCGAGTAAACCGATTTCACGCGTCTTCCGCACCACGGTCACGAGCAGCGAGCTCGTGATTGAGAATGCCGCCACGATGATGATAAACGTCAGCAGGAAAAAAATCATGTTCCGCTCGAAGCTGAGCACCGCTTGAAAATCCGCATTGGACTCAAACCACGTAAACGCGCGCGTGCCGGGCGGAAGCAGTTTCCCAATCGCCGTCGCAGCCACATAGTCGTCGGTGCCAGTTTTAAGCCGCACGTTATACCCGTGAATGCTCTGTTCGAGCCCGTAGAGATCCTGCATCAGGCGCAGCGAACAAATCACCGTCGAGCTGTCGAGTTGCTGGTGGCCCACTTGGAAAATGCCCGCCACGAGCACGTCGCGCGGTAGTAACATTTCGTTTTTTCGCGCCCGCTCGATCGACAACGGCGAATAAAGACTGACGACATCGCCCACCCGCACGCCGAGCCCGCTCGCCAGCAATGAACTCAGGATCACGGAATCATCGTCGAGATTATCGAGCGAGCCGGCGATCATGTAACGGTCGAGCGGAATCACTTTTTTGATCTGTTCGATGTCGAACCCTTGAATCGCCGGAAACGCCGGCCGGCTGGCGTATTCGAGCACCACGACCCCGGCGGCATATTGCGCAAAGGCCGCGACCTCAGGCGACGCGAGGAGCGCTTTCTCCACCGCAGCGGCTTGGGGTTTATCAAGCGCCGACTGGGCGCGAATCTGCACCTCCCCCTGCGTATCGATGATCATGCGCTGAATCTGGTGGCCGAAGCCACCCATCACGCTCGTCGTCACGAACATCAACGCCACGCCGAGGCCAACGCCGATCACCGAGATAAGCGTAAAAAACGAAATCCGTCCCGTCGGGAAAAGTTGTTTGAGAGCGAGATAAACGGGCCAGGGCATTTGGTGGGCGGTAAGCGCTACGCTTGAGGCGATAGGTTAGAGGTCAACCTGCCAATCTGTTTTTGCCAATGCCTTCCGCTTTATTGCTTATCGCCACCGACCACATCACGCGGAGCCACCAAGTCGTCGGCCGTGAACAATTTCCCGTCCGGCCCTGCGCTGCGCACCTGAATGCGGTCAGCGGATTGCGGATGAATTAACCACGGGCGTCCCCAGCGATCAATCAGCCGCCCTTCGCGCAACGCCGGATGCGTGGGCGGCAACGCGGCGTCGCCCATCCACGCGGGATCACTCAATGCCCGCGCCAAATCCGTATCGAAACCCAGCGGCGGACGTTGGTTCACCGGCACGCTTTGCAGCAGATTCGCAACCATGTCTTGCAACGCGGTGAGGTCTTGTTGGGGCGATCCGTCCGCTGCGAGCAACCACCGCCACGCCGGCGCGGGGACCGACGCATCCGCCGGCGGAGCAAGCAACGTCGGCGGCGTGGGCGTGGGTTCGTTCGCGAGAAACGATCCCGGAGCTTTCGCGCGCGGCCGCTGATGATTTAGAAAAAGGATAACACCGATGATCGCGACCACCACGACCGCGACACCCACTTGGAAACTCCGTGACGTTTTCACGCCTGCATGAATCCGACCGGCGCCGCGCCGCCCGGCGTGTAAAACGCTCCGATGCGCGGCAACACGTCGGCGAGTTGGTGCGGTTGCACGCCCAGCCACAGCGCGAGTTCCGCAAAATATTCTTCGACGGACACCGCCGGCAACGTGACGCCGCGATTTGTGACGACGCTCGGCCCGGTCAGCGCGAGATTCGGATAGGCCCCGTAAATGCGTCCGCCGGTGACCGCGCCACCAAGCACGAATGAATTGCCGCCCCACGCGTGATCGGAGCCCGCACCGTTTGAAGTCAGCGTGCGCGCGAAATCCGACGCGGAGTAAAGCGTGACATTATTTTGCAGGCCGATCTCCCCGAGCGCCGCCCAATAACACGCGAGGCAGCGATTCACGGCGCCGACCATCGTGTCCATCGTGTTGATGACCTCGTCATGATGATCCCAGCCACCGTAGTTCACGAAAAACGTCTGCCGACGCATCCCGAGTTCCTGCCGCGCTTTGATGGTGCGCACGACGGCTTTCAACTGCTGGCCGAGCGTGCGGGCGGGATCGTTGCCTTGCGAGTTGGCCGTCGGTGCCGTGTAGGGCGCGGGCGGCACGTAGCCGTTGTCGCCCGGAAAGAGCGTCGTGAGCAGGCTCGTGTCGAACGCATCCTTAAACGCCGCGGAAGCCTCGACCGAATCGCGCAAGTTTGTCGAAAGCGTGCTGTCGAGCAGGTGTTGATGCTGTTGCTGCATCAAGCTCTCGAAGGCGGCCGTGCGAATCGCTCCGCGCGAATTATTGCCGACGACCGGCGTCGCATACGGAGAATTAAAATCGCTCGGCAGCGTGCTGCCCGTGGTGCCGATCGTGTAGCCAAACACACGATTGCCCATCTGCCACAGATTCTGGCCGCCGAGCGAGATATTCATCGAAACATTCGTGCTCGTGTTGCCCGCGTGCAACAAATCCGCCGCCAATCCCGCCCAGCCCAACCGACGTTCCTGCGTCGCGACCGAGGTGTGCCATTGCTGCACCTGATCCGAATGCGAATAAAGGCTGCGCGGCAGTTTGGCGGTCGAGGAATTATAGCCCGTCTTCGTGACGCGTTCGACGAGCGTGCCGACGTTCGACACGTAAGCGAGTTTGCCCGCGCCGTAGAGCGACTGCATCCCCGGCTGTCCGTTGAAATCGCTCCCGCGCGGATGCATCGCCATCGCGAATGGATCGGACACCGCCGCGGCAAGTGGCAGCAGCGACTCGCGTGAAATCGCGAGGCCGTCAGAGTTGGTCGTCGCATCGTAAATGCCGCCGCGCGTCGTTGCGTAGATGGCGTGCTGCGCGGAATCGTAAGGCACGAGCAGATTATAAGAATCCATGCCGCCCGCGAAAAAGAGACACACGAGCGCACGATAATCCTCCCCCGGCGGCAAACCCTGCGCCATCGCGGAGTTCGCCATGCGGAGATTCAGCAGCGTCGAAAGAAAGCCTAGCGAACCGACCGCGGCGCAGCTGGCTTGTCCGAGAAACGTGCGGCGGGTGATCGGGCGTGAAGGCATGGTGGGATCGTTTTAAATTTTTACCGCAACACGGCGCACTCAGGCGCGATCAACAGCAGGTGAATCGCGACGCGCAACCGCAGCAACGCGCGCTGCTCGCGTTGCGCGGCAGTGAGCGTAGTCGACACTGCGAGCGGATCGTCCAAGCGACGCAACGCGCGCGTCACGAGGCGAAACGTCGCCGCACTGAGCGGACGCGTCGCGACGGTGCGAGCAAGCGCATTAACGAGCAGATCAGGATTGCCGCGCGCCAGTTCCAGCCAGACGGCTTCGTTCACGCGAGAGTTCCACAGCGATTCATTGACGGGGGTGGTCGCGGCATCGTCGGCGATATTCGTTAAATTAAACCGTGTCGCGGCAGCCGTTCCGCTGGTTGCGGAGAGCGAACCGGAAAAACGATTCGGCAGACTGATCGCCGTAACGCTGTTGAGCGCTTGAAACTCCGGCGCGACCAGACCCGCATCGCGCACCGGACCGGGCGGCGCGTAGGTCGGACTGTAGAAATTAAACACCGACGGGGCGCTCAGGGGGCGCTGCAACAACTCCGAATCGAGACTGCCGAAGCCGCGGAAGCGTCCGCCCGCAGAAACAACATCGCTCGGCGCAACTGCCAGCGCCCGCGCCGCGGCCACGTAGCGCGTGTAAGGTTCACGCAAAGAACCGTGCTCGGGGTCGGCAGCAGATGCAAAGTCGCGTGCTTCCGGATCGAGCAACAGCGCGCGAATGACCGCCCGTAAATCGCCGCGCACGCCCGACCCGTTGTTCGCAAACACGGCGCTGATGCGCGCGACGTAGTCAGGCGTGGGATTCGACGTGACGAGCCGCTGGATCAGTTGGCGGCAAATAAACGGCCCGATGTTCGGATGATTCGCGATGTAGTCGAGCGTCGCGGCCAAATCCGCATCTCCCGCGGTCGAACCCGTTGACGCTGTCCGTGTCGGTAGCACGAGCGGCAATGCACCGGGCAGCCAAATGGTTTTGGTAGCGACGTCATGTTCGGCATCGAACATTCGCATCGGTCGCCACGGAACATTGAAACTGTCGTAGAAACGCGTGGTCGCGATCTCGGTGCCGACCGTGCCACTCGTAAATCGCGTGGAGAAACTCAGTCCAGTAAACACGCGCGCAAATGCCGAAACCTGCGTTTGCCCGTAGGTGGGAATCGATTGCCCGGCTGGCACGAGGTTGCCCTCGGGATCCAGGTCGGTGCCGTTGGAAAGGTAATGCGTGCCGTCCGCATTGAGCCGCCACAAACCAATCGAGAACAACTGCAACACCTCGCGCGCGTAGTTTTCATCGGGGTAACGGTTGATCGCGGGCGCCGCCTTACGATTCCGCATCGCACTCAAATATAGCCCCATCCACGGGTGCCGCGTGACGTCGTCGAGCAGTTGCCGGTAAGTGCCAAACGCGTTCCGCAAAAGCAGATCCTGATAATCGGTCATGCCGCGCTGGTCGTCGCCGAGTGAAGACATGCGATCAGAGATCACAAAAATCTGCGAGAGCGCGAAGGCCACGCGCTGCCGCAACGGATCAGACGTCGCGTCGTCGCGCATCGTCTGCCGCCACCAGGCTTCCATGCGGTGCTCCACGTTTACCGCGCCGTTGTTAATCGGCGTGCCGTCGGAAAGCTCCGCATACCATTGTTGCACGATCGGCAAATGCAGCGCGACCGGCCGGTTGAATTGTTCATCGATCCACCCGGCCAAACCCAGCGCGCGCACCCGCGCAAGTTCAGTCGGCGTTGAGCCAAACGTCGACTGCGCGAGAAACCGCGCTGCCTCGAGGTGCGAAATTCCTGCCGCCGCGTCCGCGATCGTAAAGGTCACTGCGGTGCCACTCGCCGCGAGCACGTAGCCGCTGCCGGTGATGAGTTGCACTGTGATCGTTTCTGCGCCTTCGGTGAGCGCGTCATTTAGAATCGGCAGCGTGATCACCGCTTCGTCAACGCCCGCGGGAATCGTCACCGAAGTCGTCGTGGGCAAACTGTAGTCCACGCCGCCCGTTGCGGTGCCTGCCAGCGTAAAATTAACCGTGATGGCATCGAGTCGGCCGGCGCGACGCACCACGGCGACCGCCGGATGCGGCCAGGATTCCGCTACGTCTGCATCGATGGCCGCGATGCTAACCGTGTTCGTCGTCGCGGCGATCTGCGTGCGAAAACGCTCCAGGTCAGTGATACGCGGATTGTTCGTAGTCGGCGTCGTGGGATTGCTCCCCAGCCCTTCGGAAAAGACGCGCTTCGAATTAAAGCCTGCGGCAATTTCCTCCCAATCACTCAGCCCGTCGCCATCAGTGTCGGTGTCAGTGACCGCGACGCGCAGGAAAAAATTTGTCGCCCCCGCCGAAGGCGCCGAGGTCGTCAGAGTGGCGTCATTTCCTAATTTGGTTTCAAACGGCGTCCACGTCGTGAGATTCGAGCTGGTTTCAACGGTGTAGCGTTTCGAGACGATCCCCAGCCACTGCGCGCCAAGGGCGCTCGCTGAAAACCCCGTGATCTCCATCGCCAATCCAGAGCGCGCTGAAAATGGGTCGGTGCCGAGTAGCGATTCCACCGCATTGGACAGTCCGTCGCCATCCGCATCGTCGTTGGCCACGAGACCCTGCGCTCCAAACCGCAACTGCCAGAGATCGCCCAGGCCATCGTTGTTCAAGTCGACCTGCGCGGCCGACAACGGCGGCCCGAGCGTCAGCAGTGCCAACGCGAACGCGGTGAACTTGAAAAGTCGAATCATGTGGCCCGTGAAAACGCCAAAATCCTACAACAACCCACCGATAAGTCAACGGACGCACCCCACCGAGTCCGTTAAATAAGCGCAAAAAAAACCGGAAACGGCGCAGGCCATTTCCGGTTTTGAATTTTTGCGAAATCACGGATTCGCCGGAGCGCCTTCTGACGCACCGACGGCGGTGGGCCGCAGCGCGGGAAACAGAATCACATCGCGAATACTTTCCGCGCCTGTGAGCAAAATGCACAAGCGATCGATGCCGATGCCCATGCCACCGGCGGGCGGCATGCCATGTTCGAGTGCGAGCAGAAAATCTTGGTCAACCTTTTGCTGCTCCTCGCCGGCCTGGGCTTCAAACATCTGGCGCTGCACATCAGGATCATTCTGCTCGGAGTAAGCGGGCGCGATTTCCATGCCGCCGATGATCAATTCGAACACATCAATCGTGGTCGGGTCGTCGGGCGTGATCTTCGCGAGCGGACACAGTTCCTTGGGCAAATGCGTGACAAATGTCGGCTGAATCAGCTTCGGTTCGATCAGCTTGCCGAAAATTTCGTTGGTCAGTTCGAATTCCTGCCAGTTCGGATCCGCGAAGAGGCCGAGCTTTTGCACGCCGGCCACTTTTTCGGCCTTCGAGCGAGCAAACCAATCTGCATCACCCGTCTTTTCGATGATGAGATCCTTATACTTCACTTCGCGCCAGTCGCCGCTGAAGTCGATCAGTTCGCCGCTCGCTGCATGCTTGATGCGCATGCTGGGACGCTGCACCGCGGTCTCGCCCTCGCCTTCCGTTTCGGTGGGCTTCACGACGTCGCGCACGAGGTGATGAAGCAAATCCTTCACCAGCGTCATCATGCCGCGGTAATCGCTGTAAGCCTGATAAACTTCTAGCATCGTGAACTCCGGATTGTGGCGGCGCGAAACGCCTTCGTTACGGAAGTTGCGGCCGATCTCGAACACGCGGTCGTAACCGCCGACGAGCATGCGCTTCAGATAAAGTTCGAGCGAGATGCGCAGCACGAAATCCACGCCGAGCGCGTTGTGGTGCGTCTGGAACGGCCGCGCCGCCGCGCCCCCCGCGACGCTTTGCAATACCGGCGTTTCGACTTCGAGAAACTGGCGATCTTCAAGAAAACGGCGCACGTGCGACACGATCTTCGAACGCTTGATGAGCCGCTCGCGCGACTCCGTATTCACGATGAGATCGAGATAACGCTGACGATAAATTTGTTCAGAGTCGGTGAGCCCGCTCCACTTTTCCGGCAACGGCCGCAGCGCCTTTGACACGAGGGTGAACGCATCGACGCGCACGGTGATTTCGCCGGTCTTGGTCTTAAAAAGCGAACCCGTCACGCCGATGATGTCGCCGAGATCGAGGGACTTTTTGAAGCCTTCGTTGTAACGCTGCTCGCCGAGCACATCGCGACGGAAATAGAGTTGGATCGGACCTTGTTGATCCTGGATTTTGACGAACGAGCTGCCGCCTTGCACGCGGAACGTCACGAGGCGACCTGCCACGGTAACAGTGGTGACGTTATCCTGGCCTTCCACATAGAGCGCTTTGGCATCCTGCGAGAAGTGCGTCGTGGTGACGTTGGCGCGGAACGGGTCGAAGCCGCCCGCGCGCATGTCGGCCAGCTTTTGCCGGCGCACTGCGTGCTGATCGTGGGAAATATCCGGAGTGATGTCGCTCATGGGAACCGTTCAAAGTGCACGTCCCCACGGCCCTCGGCAAACGGAAAGTATGCGAGCATGCCACTCTACCCCAGCCCGAGCGCCGCCCTCACCCGCGAACCGCACGCGGCGGCAACTTCGTGGCCCGGCCAACCGAGCCACGCCGCAACATTTTCTGCGGCGCGATCCATGGTCAGCGAAGAGCCGGCAAAATTCGGTTTGCCGGGCTCGCGCACGACGCCGTCGGCCCCGACTTCAATTTCCAAGCGGCCGATCTGATAACGCCCCGGCCCCGCGCCCGCGGCGGCCATGCAATCCGTCGTGAACAACACTTTCGCCGCCGGTTTGGCGCGCACGAAATTTTTCAGCACCCGCGGCGGCACGTGCAACCCGTCCACGATAAACACCGCATCCAACTCGTCGCGCGCGAGCAGGCGCTGGATGATGTTATCATGACGCGGCAATTCCATCGGCGCGCCATTACCCAGATGCGTGCACATCGTGAGCCCCGCTGCGATGGCCGCGTCGATTTCGGCGTCGCTCGCCGCTGAATGCCCGATCGCGACGCGCGCGCCTGCCAACCGCACATGAGCGATATATTCGGGTGAACCTCGCAGTTCCGGCGCGATCGTCACGAGACGCACGCGGCCATTTGCCGCCGATTGCAATCGATCAAACGCGGCGACGTCCGGCTCAGACATGAGTTCCCGCGGATGCGCCCCGTGGTAACCCGGCAACGCACTCATATGCGGCCCTTCCAAATGATACCCCACCACCATCGCTGCAATGACGGGATCCGCTGCCCGGTAATGCTCGATCTGCGCCAGTTTCGCGGCGAGCGAATCGATCCGATCCGTGATCAGCGTAAGCAAAATCCCGCCCGTGCGATGCCGCAGCAACGCATCCACCGCCCGACGTAGCGCGGCTTGCGTCAACTGCGCATCCTGAAAATCGACGCCAGCGAAACCATTAACCTGCAGATCGAAAAACGGAGCGGTCATCGACATTGAAACAGAATTAGCCTCGCACCGCGCCGATCGCAACACTCGCGGCGACCACCAGCGATTCCGGCAGTAAACTCGCCGCGGCCGGATCCAAGTGCAGCGCCGCATTCGGATGCGAGCGCATCAACGTTGCGGGGCACGCCGTGCCGACCGGCCCGGTTAACGTCGCGAGCACGGCGTCGGCTTTGCGCGTTGTAGGCACGTGACACGACAACATCCCGGCATTTGCAAAGGTCGGCAGCGTGATCGAGATCGCATTACGCGGCACCGCATCGATGTTCGGGAAACACCCGTCGTTCACCTGCTGCTGACGGCACACACGATCCATCTCGACGACTTTCACCGGCACCGGATCGTTGAAATCGGCGACGGGCGGATCGTTGAACGCGATATGGCCGTTCTCGCCAATGCCCATCCCGATGAGATCGATCGGCGCCGCGGTCAGCAATTTTCCATAACGCACAGCTTCCGCCGCCGCGTCAGGCGCGTCGCCGCGAATCGGGTGAAACTCCGCGACCTTCACGCGGTGAAAAAAATGCTCCTGCAAATACCGGCTGAAACTTTGCGCATGGTCCGGCGCGAGCCCGACATAATCGTCCATGTGAAACACCACGGCCGACGTCCACACTTTCGGCTCCGCTTCTGCGAGATCGGCGAGCGCGTCGTAGAAATCGTTTTGCGAAGGCGCGCTCGACAGGATCACGCGTGTGTGGCCGCGCGCTTCGACGCAGGCCTTCAAGTGCGCGTGAGCCGCGAGGGCGGCGGCGCGCCCCATGAGCGTGCGATTGGGATAAATGTAAACGGAGAGTTGTTCGACTTTGAGTGACATTTGAAATGATCCGGCGGAAATCGCGCGGCGTTGCAAAGCCTCAGAAAAGCCGCGCTTCGTCAAACTAAACCATCGCCCCTGAAATTTCATAAACTCATAGTGAATAGGCATGTGGTTTGCTGTTGCCAATCCGCCGCTCGCGCTTCTGCGTCGGCATCCAGCACCGCTCGTTTTCAACCACTCCTCCGCTTATGGCCCCCAGTCCTGCTAAAAAAATCCCCGGCTTGCGTTGGTATATTGTCGGTATGCTGGCTGTCGCTTCGGAGCTCAATTACCTCGACCGACAGGCGCTGTCCGTCCTCGCGCAAACAATCCAGGACGAGCTCGGTTTCACGACGATGGAGTATTCCTACATCACGTCCGCCTTCCTGATGAGTTACACCGTGATGTATCTCGTGAGCGGGCGGTTGGTCGACTGGTTGGGCTCGCGGAAATCGTTTTCCATTTTCGTCACCGGCTGGTCGCTCTCGACGATGCTGCACTTCTTTGCGCGCACGCCGTTTCAATTCGCGTCGTGTCGCTTTCTCCTCGGCGCGACGGAGCCCGCGAATTTTCCCGCCGGCGTCAAAGCGGTCTCGGAGTGGTTTCCGATGCGCGAACGCGCGCTCGCGGTCGGACTTTTTAACGCGGGCACCGCGATCGGCGCCGGCCTGGCCGCGCCATTGGTGTCATTTATCGCGCTCACGCTCGGCTGGCGCTGGGCGTTCGTCGTCACGGGCGGCCTCGGTCTCATTTGGGTGATCGTCTGGCGTCGCGTTTACTACACACCGAAGGATCACCCTCGTCTCTCCGACGCCGAGCGCACGCTCATCCTCGACGGGCGCGATGCCGACAAACCCGCCGAGCCGATGATGCCGTGGAAGGAAATCCTGCGCTCGCGCGCGACGTGGGCCTGCGTGCTCGCCCGCATGCTGACCGATCCGGTCACTTACTTTTTCGTTTTCTGGACGCCGAAATACCTGCAGCAGGAGCAGGGCTTCAACCTCGCCGACATCGGCAAGTTTAGTTGGATCCCGTTTGTCGCGCTCGCGCTGGGCAACGTTTTTGGCGGACTCGTGCCGAATCGCCTCGTGCGCTACGGCTGGAGTGTCAACCGCGCGCGCAAATCCGTCATGCTCCTCGCCTCGCTCGCGATGCCCGTGCTATGTTTCTCCATCGCGCAATCGCAGATTCCCGCGCTCGCGTTGACCTACATGAGCCTCGCGATGTTTTTCCACGCCGCGTGGGCCAACATGACTTTGCCCGCCGAAGTATTGCCGACGCGCGCCATCGGCTCCGTCACCGGACTCGCCGGCGCGATGGGCGGCGTGGTTGGCATTTTCACTCAAACCGGCATCGGCTGGACGGTGGAAAACATTTCCTTCGGTCCCGTGTTCGCCGTCGCGGCGTTCTTACACCTCACTGCGTTTGCCGCCGTCTCGTTGCTCGTGGGGAAAATCGGCCAACGCGCACCAGAAGCGGCCGCGCACGCGTAACTCCGTTTCGCGACCGTCATGGCCAGCCAGAACGAAATCGCGCACCTCGCGAATGTAAGCCAGTCGGTCGTCTCGCGCGTGCTCAACGGCCGCGCGGCGCAATTCGGCATCGCCACCGAAACCGCCGCGCGCATCACCGCCATCGCGGCGCAACTCGGCTACCGCCCCCATCCCGCCGCGACCATGCTGCTCGGCGGCGCCAGCAAACTGGTGGGCGTGGTCGTGCGCTCCTTCGACGATCCGTTTCTCGCTGCGATTCTGCAGGAGTTAAATCGCCGCGCGCTCGCGTCCGGCCACACGCTGCTCGTCATCGGCCTTGAAGGCGACGAACGCCAGCGCACCGAGGAGGTGCGGCTGATGCAACGTTACCGTCCCGACGCGCTCATCGTGGTGGGTTCGACGGATTTTAGCGCGTGGAGCGACGACCTGTTCACCCCGGGAAAAACCGTCGTGCAAATCGGCCTCGCCAGCGCCGACCCGCGCGTCATCACGTGCGGCATCGACGAAACTGCGGCCGCTGCCGCGCTCGTCCAGCATTTCCACGACGCCGGCCACCGCCACTTCGCGTTGATCGGCGATTTCACCGCCGCCAGTCACGCCCGCGTAAGTTTATTGCGAGCCACACTCCACGAACTCGCGGCAACCGAAACGCACGTGAGTGAATTTCTCAGCCCGCGCGAAGGCACCGAAGCCGGCACGGACGGAGCGCAATTTCTCCTCGCAAATGACGCCGCCACGCGCGCCACCGCCGCCATCGCCACCGGCGACTCCATCGCACTCGGCCTGCTGCACACCCTCGCGCAACACGCCATCGCCGTGCCCGAGACAATCGCCGTTGCAAGCTACGACGACGTGCCGATGGCCGTGCTGATGCGTCCCGCGCTGACGACAATCCGCCAACCCGCACGCGACCTCGCGGCCACCGCCATGGCCATCGTCACCGGCGACGCGCCCCGCGCACCTGTATTGTTGCGCGGTGAACTCATCGTCCGCGAAAGCAGCCGACGTTAATCCGATTCCGGAAACAACACCTGCCGGCGATCCGCGCGCGCTTCCGCTTCGGAGCGATAAGTCAGATCGTTGATCGGCGCGAGTTGCGTGCCGGTGCGTTTGCATTCGTAGCGCCCGCGCCCGAGCGCCAGGAACTCATCGTTCGCGCGCAGGCTCAGGGTGTCCGGTTGCTCCGCGCCCAACAGCAATGCGCCATGGAAAAACCGGTGATACCCGGCGGGAACTTCGTTCATGCTTGGCTGCGCCACCCCGAAGCCGACTGGAAATTCCAGCGTCACCACGTCGTTTGGCGCCAAAGCGAATTTCGCCATTACAAACCCGCGCGTCGGGCCGCTCATTTCGAGCGAAGGGAATTTTGAGTGCGTGAGCTTCATCGCGGCTACCTCAACATTGGGCGGCACGAAGAAATTCCACTCCTTCTCCGAAGACACCGTGGATTTCAGCACCGTCCACTTCACCACGCCGTTATTTGGGTATTCGCTCAGGCAGCGGAGCACGATTTCGCCATCGGCGAATCGCAGCGTGTAATCGCCCTCGAAATAAAACAGCGACCACACTTGGCCCGCTTTCACATCGAGCATGAAGTTCGCTTGCGCCGCGCGCGCCAAACCTTCGGAGCCGCGCATCGTGCAACAAATCGCCGCTTCGAAAATTTTCGGGAATGGCGCGACGTGCAATTGCCCGCGTGCGCCCGTGCAGATGTCGCAGCCGAAACCGCCGTTCGGGCGCTGGCCATAAAGCATCGCGTTGAAATAAATCCGGTGAGCTGTGGTCAGGTAATCGCGTTCGCCGGTCGCGCGCCACAGTTGCATCGTGAGCAAATAGGCATCCACCACGCCGCAGATTTCCGTCCATTCCGGTTTGCCGAACCAGCACACATTCGCGAAGTGCTCGGTCTCGGCGTGTTCACGGTAGAGCGCGAAACGGTCCTTGATTAACTCGAGCAACTCGGGCCGCGGATCGACTTCTTCCCACCAGCGAAAAATCCCGCGCAGCGTGCTGAGAGTGACGTGCGTTTGCGCGCCGATTTTGACGAGGTCGAGCTGACGAAACCGCGCGATCATTGTCTCGATCAGCTTCCGAAATTCGGGCGACGGCAAAATCGTGTAAGCCTGCGTGAGTCCATCGAGTGTGAAAAACACCGCGCCCACATCGGTCGCGAGTTTTGACCACGTGCCATGATGCTCGACCGTCAGCGAAGTCGGCACACCGTCCGCAGCCTTTTCGACGCGGTCGCTGGGGTATTCCGCGAACAACGGCTCCAGCGGCAGCATCAAGTTCGCGACGATCGGCTGCATCAACGCGAGCGCGCGCGGATCTTTTTTCCAGAGGTAATATTCGCAGAGTCCGCGCAGCATGCTGTTGTGGCCGCTGACTTGGTTTTCGTCCACGGTGCGCGGTGGCAGTTCCGCGCCGAGATAGCCGCGGCTGTTCATCGCGCCGGGAAGTTTTGCGATAATGTCTTCCAGATAACGCGGCTCGGTCGCCAGCGTCTGGCTCAAGACCGCGAGCCCGAGAATCTCGCGGCCGATCCAATCGCCCGGCGCCTCGCGCATCGTCGACGACACAATCATCGCGTCGAAACGAAACGGTTCGTCGTGGATTCGTTGGTAGTTCAACGCCTGCCGCCGGCGCAAATCGCCCGCCGGCACGACATCGCTCAAGGGTAAAGGCGAAAGCATGCTGCACGTTCCGCGATTCGCGCGGCGCGCGGCAATATGAATGACAATGAAAATTTATCTGCAAGCGGTGCGGAGTGGAGAACCAAACCCATTTTCCAAGTGAGGATTTTTGTCGCGAACATCGGCGCATTTTCGTGTCTGTATACCTTTCGCCTCGCATGCAGTTACACCCCTTGATGCTCGCCATAATTGCCAGCGCCGGTCTCGGCGCCGTGATCGGCTTGATCCGTCAATGGAGCGAGCAGGCGGACAAAACCAAAACCGGTGAATTCAGCGGTGTGCGCACGTTTACGTTTTGGAGCGTGCTCGGCTGCGTGGCGGCATTTTTATCCGAAGAATATTCGCCCGCGGTTCTCCCCGTCGTCGTGGCCGCAGTCGGCGCCCATTTTGTAGTCTCGGGATTACGGGCCACGGGCACCGCCGCACCTGTCGGCAGCACGACCTTTGCGGCGACACTACTCACGATCTGCGTCGGCGCGCTCGTGACGTGGCAACGACGTGAAGAAGCCGTGCTCATCAGCGCGATCACGGTGGTGCTGCTCGGTTTGAAACATCCGATTCACGCGTGGACGCGCGCGTTCACGGAAATCGACATGCGCGCGACCCTGCAATTCGTCGCCATCACCGGCGTGATTCTGCCCTTGGTGCCAAATAAGGAATTTGGGCCATTCAATGGCTTTAATCCGTTCTCCACTTGGATGATGGTCGTGTTGATCTCGGGCGTAGGCTTTGCCGGATATGTCTCCATGCGGTTGTTAAACGCGCGCTCGGGAATTTTTCTCACGAGTCTGCTCGGCGGCATCGCGTCGAGCACAGCGACCACCCTCGCCTTCAGTCGGCGCAGCCGCGATGACGAGAAACAATCCGCCAATTACGCGATGGCGGTGGCCATCGCCTGCACCGTGATGATTCCGCGTCTCGTGATTCTCGTCGCGTTTCTAAACCGGCAACTTGCGCTGGAATTGTTGATTCCGTGCGGGCTGATGATGGCGCCGGGCATACTCTACATCGCGTGGGCGTGGTGGACGCAAAGCCAAACCAAACGTGACGCGCCGCAGCCGATCATCACGAATCCGCTCAACTTAAAAGCCGCACTGCAATTCGCGGCCGCCTATGCGGTCGTGACATTTTTGGTGAAAGCGGCCGAGCACTGGGATCACTTAAAAGACGGCGTGCTCACCCTAGCCTTCGCGTCGGGCTTGCACAGTGTCGACGCGATCGCGTTGACCGCTGCCGGCCAATTCGGCGAAGCCTTCCCCGCCAGACTCGCCGCCGAAGCGGTGGTGCTCGCGGCGATCGCGAACTCCATCACGAAAGCGGGGATTGCAGCCGTGTGCGGCTCAGCCACCTTACGCTGGCACGTCGTCGGGTTGATGGCCGTCACCGTCGCCTGCGGGCTGGTTGGATTTTTCGTGCTCGAAGGCGGACTCGACGAAACAGTTGCACCGGCGAATTAGTTGGGAAAAGTTGCGGCGATGACCTCGCCTGCCAGCGCCATGAATACGCTTCCCGTATCGACGATCGACTGGGGTCGCACGCGCTACAGTGAGGCGTTTAAGCAGCAGGAAATTCTCCTCGCGCAACGCCAGGCCGGCGACATCGGCGACACGCTGGTCTTCACGGAACACGAACCGGTCTTCACGCTCGGCGTGCGCAAAGACGCGGCGCAACATCTGCTCTGGCAAGAATCTGAACTCGGGCAACGCGGCATCGAACTCGTTCAGTCCAACCGCGGCGGCGACATCACCTATCACGGTCCCGGGCAAATCGTCGGCTACCCGATCGTCAGCCTCGATGCGCGCAAAGATCTGCACGCTTACCTACGTTTTGTTGAACAAGTCCTCATCAACACCGTCGGCACCTTCGGGCTCGCCGCCGCGCGTCGCGACGGCAAAACCGGCATCTGGCTCGGCCCGCGCAAAATCGCCGCCATCGGCATCGCGGTGAAAAAGTGGACGACGTATCATGGCTTCGCTCTCAATGTGAATCCCGACCTCACTCACTTCGAGGGCATCGTGCCGTGCGGGATCACCGACGGCACCGTCACCTCCATGCAAGCCGAACTCGGCGGCAACGCGCTCCCGGTTGCCGAAGTTAAAGCCGTGCTCGCCAAGGAATTTTGGGGACTGTGGGCGCAGTTTATTGCGGAAGCCCCCTCCGCTTAGACTCAGACGGCGACAATTTGGTGGCCTTTCTGTTTATGCGTCCGCTGCGAGTTCGCGTGTGACGAACGGCCCTAAACGTAGATGCAATTTTATAACTTAAAGCCTTCATACGCAATGATTCTTGCGGATGCTAACCTGTCCGATTTATACGACCAAGTATTACACCTCACGCGTCTGCACCCCGCGCGATTGCGATCTTCATTTTTCTATTCCTTGCCGCCGGCAAGGTGTGGAGCGCGGCTTTGCCGGCACGTTTTTCCGGCACGCCCATCGTCCGCAGTTTTACGCAGGGTGAGATGCCGATCAATCCACCGGCGCGGGCGGTCGCGATTCATCCGCGTGGCTTCGTTTACGTCGCCTCGATTGACGGTCTGGCGGAATACGACGGCGCGACTTGGCAGCGCGTCGCGGGCACGGAAGGCCTGATCGTCCACAACGTCGCCGTCACTCCGCAAGGCCACGTTTATTACAGCGGCGCGGAAACGTTCGGGCATCTGGTGCGTAACGGGCAAGGTGCGTTGCAAGCGCAGCCGTTGCAGACGCAACTCGCGACCGCCGACCGGCGCGTCGGCCATGTGCTGCGGATCGCGCTCGCCGGCGAGTCGGCGGTGTTCGCCCCGCAAGGCGCGGAACATTTTCTCGTGCGCGCACAACCGAACGGCACCGTTGAAAAAATTCCGCTGACCGGTCGCTGCACCTCGCTTTTCGCGCACGCGGGGGCGGTGTTCTTTACGGTCGGAACCGAACTTTGGCGCGTCGAAGCAAATTCCGCACCGGCGCGCGTGGCGACGCTGCCGCAGTTGCGATCAATCGCCGTGGTGGCCACGCACACGACCGCGGGTGGCGAGGCGCTCTTAATTTGCTCCGATGGCTTGCATCGCTGGGACCGCGACGAGGCGCCGCTGCTTTCCAAAGATATTGTCACGCTGCTTGCAGGCGACCGCATCACCAGTTGCGCCGCACTCGAAGACGGCACGTTGTTACTCGGCACCGACGCACACGGCCTCCTCATCGTCGATACCGAAGGCCGCGTGCTCGCGCATTACACCGAGAACGACCGCAACTTTCCCATCTCAGGAAAAATCGCCGCGCTCACCGGCGACACTTGGAGCGGCGTGTGGATCTCGCACTACGGCGGAGTCACGCGCGCGCAGTTCAATTCACCCACGTCGCTGCATGATATCGCGGGAGGATTTGCGCGCGTGGAGAGTTTCGCGTTTCACCACGGTCAACTCCATGTCGGCACCACGCGCGGCGTCATGGTGCGCGGGAGCGACGACGGGCAATTTAAACTTTTACCGCAAGGCGGCATCGACACGTGGGCGCTGCTCAGCACCAAAGACGGCTTGGTCGTCGCCGGCGATGATCTGCGCCTGATTCGTCCAGACGGCAGTGTGCAATTGATCGAGGAACAACGCCTCGGGTTTCGCTCGGCGATTTTTCTGCGGCGCGATCCGAATTGCCTGCTCGCGAGCACCGGCCCAGGCGGACAGTTGCGCGTTTACCGGCGCCAACGTTCACAGGCGGGCGAAATCACGTGGCGTTTCGAAGGCCTGGTCGCCAGCGTGCGGGCGCCGCTTTATCCGCTGGTCGAAGACGATGCAGGTTGGATCTGGAGTTCGCGCAACCGGCTCGAAATCGTGCGGCTCGACTGGCGAAAAGGCATGCGGCTCGATACGCCGCTCGAAAATCTTGGCGCGGAGCACGGCCTGACTGGCGCGGGAGCGGCTTCGTTTCGCGTGCGCCTATTTTTGCTGAACGGGCAGATCGAAGTTTCGAGCCAGGATCAACTGTGGCGGTTCGATCCAATCGTGAATCGTTTTGTCGCCGAAGATCGCATCGCGGGCGGGTTCGATGCGAAGCGTTGGTCGCGGGCGTTCCCACTTAGCGATGGTTCGCTGTGGCTTGCCAATTCTCAGGACAACGATCCGCCAGCCCTCGCCCGTGCCACGACGCCAAACGCCTGGCGCTTCGAGCCGTTGACCGGCACCGACCTGGAATCGCTTCGTCCGACCGCGCTCATCGACGATCCGGCGACGGGCACGTTGTGGCTCGGACACCTCGGGCTGGCCGCGTTCGATCTCCGTTGGAAAACGCGCGACACGTCACCGCCCAGCGTGGTGATTCGCGAAATTGCGAGTCGCAACGGAAAGAGCCTGTGGCGCGGCAGCAACGACGAGACGCGCCAGCTGTCTTTCGAAGACACTTCGCTCGGCTTCACTTACGCCGCGCCTTATTTTCATTCGGACACGCTTGGGCGCACAAAAATTTCCTATCGCACGCAACTTCAGGGCGTCGACGCGGGCTGGTCGGATTGGAGCGAACACACCCAACGCGACTACTCGAATCTTCCCTCGGGAAATTTCTCTTTTCGGGTGCAGGCACGCGACGCCAGCGGTAACAGCGGACCGGTCAGCCAGCTTCGATTCACGCTGCCCACGTTGTGGTGGCGCACGTCGTGGGCGGTCGTCGCGTATTTCGTGTTTGGTCTTCTGTCCATCGCGAGCCTGATCCACCTGCGCACGCGCGCGCTGCAAGCTCGCGCCGCGCGATTGACGGCCACCGTGGCGGAACACACCGCCGAATTGCTCCAGCAAAATCGTGAGTTGAAGCGACTGCACCAGTTGGAATTGAACCAAAAATCGGCGGCGCTCCTCGCCGAAGAAAAAGCCCGGCTCGAAACGCTGCGCTACCAACTCAATCCGCATTTCCTGTTCAACACGCTCACGTCGATCAGTGCGTCCCTGCCCGAGAACGCCACAGCGACGCGCACGATGGTGCGGCGGCTCGCGGATTTTTGCCGCATCACGCTCCATCGTGGCGAAGACACCGAACGCAGCAACGTCGGTGAAGAGATGCGGCAACTGCGCACCTATCTCGAAATAGAACAGTCGCGCTGGGGCGATTTGCTGGAGGTCACCATCGACTGCCCGCCGATGCTGGAGTTGGAACCGCTGCCCCATTTCCTGCTGCTGCCGCTCGTGGAAAATGCGATTAAATACGGGCGCGCAACCAGTCAGGATCGCATCATCGTGCGCTTGAGTGTGCGCCGCGAACCCGAAGAACTGGTGCTCGTGGTTGCCAACTCCGGTGAATGGATCGAAACCGACGCGGCGCGACGCGGCACTCCCTCGTTTGGCATCGGCCTTGCGAATTTGCGCGAACGTCTCGCGCGTTACTATCCGCGCGCGCACGAGTTGATTTTTTCGCACACGCCTGGCTGGGTCAGCGTCACGCTGCACCTGAAGATTTTTCATCATGATTTCCCGTCCCCCCACTCTGCGCACCCTCATCATTGAGGACGAAGTGCCGAATCGCGTGGAACTCCGCGCGAAACTCGCCGCTCATCCCTTCATCACCGTCGTGGGAGAATCCGGCACGCTACGCGCTGCGCGCGCCCTACTCCAGCAAGCGGACTACGATCTCGTGTTTCTTGATGTGCAAATTATCGGTGGCGAATCGTTTGAACTCATCCCCGACGTGCGGCCCGGCGCGCGGATTATTTTTGCGTCGGCTTACGATCATTACGCGTTTCGCGCGTTCGAAATCAACGCACTCGATTACCTCTTAAAGCCAGTCGACCCCGCGCGGCTGGCCTTGAGTTTGAGCAAACTCGCCCAACCTGAACCCGAAGACGACGACGCGCCGGCTGCACAAGCTACAAACAGCCATCGCCAACGCCACGCGTTGCGCCTCGACGACACCGTTTATCTGCGCTCCGGCCAGCGCGCCCGTTTTGCGCCGGTGGCGCACATCAGCGTCATTACCGCGCAGGATAATTATTCGGAGGTGCTGTTCGCTGACGGCACGCGCATTTTCCTGCGCAAAAGTTTAAAAGCGTGGGAAGACTCGTTGCCGACGAGCGCGTTCATGCGCGTGCACCGCACGCAAATCGTGAACCTCACTCACGTGACAAATTACCAGCGCGACAGCGACGAGCACACGTCACTTTTCCTCGCCGGCGTCGCGCAGCCCGTTTCCGCCAGTCGGCTTCGCTGGAGTGAACTGCGCGAACGTCTCGCGCACCTGCGGCCAACTCCGTGACCGCCGCAGGCGTCGAAGTTACAACCGGCGAAACCGTTTCCTTCCCAGCAGGTTCCGATGGCGTAAACCGGGGTTAATTTAAACCGCAGATTAACACAAATTAACCCAGGTGAAGTCGCGCTTCTGGGCTGTTTCCGTGAAAAAATCTGTGTGCAACTTCGGCCATCTGTGGTTTCTTAACGCCTCTTCATGACGACCGCCCTCCGCAAACCCGACTGGCTCCGCGCCAAGCTGCCCTCCGGCCCCGGCTACAATGCCACGCGTCGCCTCGTTGAAGAGAACAAGCTCCACACCGTCTGCCAAAGCGCGCAGTGCCCCAACATCGGCGAATGCTGGGCGCGCGGCACCGCGACGGTCATGATTTTGGGCAACATCTGCACGCGCTCCTGTAATTTTTGCGCGATCCAGACCGGCCGTCCGACCGAATACGATCTCGGCGAACCTGCACGCGTCGCCGACGCCGTCGCGAAGATGAATTTAAAGCACTGCGTCATCACCTCCGTCGCCCGCGACGATTTGAAAGACGGCGGCGCCAGCGTCTGGGCCGCGACGATTCGCGCCACGCGCTACCGCAACGCCGACTGCGCGATCGAAGTCCTCACGCCGGACTGGAAAGGCCGGCTCCACGACCTCGACACCGTGCTCGACGCTAAACCCGACATTTTTAACCACAACCTCGAAACCGTCGAACGCCTGCAAAAACCCGTGCGCGTGCAAGCCCGTTACGATCGTTCGCGCTCCGTGCTCCAACACGCGAAGAGCCGCGGGTTCACCACGAAGACCGGCATCATGCTCGGCATCGGCGAGACGCACGAAGAAGTGGAAAAAACGCTCCGCGACATCGCGAGCGACAAGACCGACATCCTCACCATCGGCCAATACCTGCAGCCCACGCCGCAACATTTGAAAGTCGAACGCTGGGTGCATCCCGACGAGTTCAAGCACTGGAAAGAATTTGGCCTGAGCATCGGCCTCGGCGTCGTCGAAAGCGGCGCGATGGTGCGCTCCAGTTACCACGCCGACGAACAGTCGCAAAAATACACCGGCGTCGAACATCTGAATACCCAGAACGCGCTCGCGGGCGTTTGAAGTCAGACCGTTTTGTGCGGTTCAGTTCTAGCAAACGAGACAGGTTATTCGCACGCCGATAGCGGAGTAGTCCGTGGAGGTTGTCATTGGAAGTATCCGCACTTCCATGAAACCTTCCCGCTTACTTACCCTGCTGATCGGGCTTACGATCTTAACGGCAATCGCTCACGCTGAGTATGTGTTCACTCACATCGCCGGCCCACTTGGCGGTGCTGGGAATGCCGATGGAGCCCCGAACATCGCGCGCTTTAACAGCCCGCGCGCAGTCGCCTTTGACCGTCAAGGAAACCTCTTTGTCATCGATGGCGGCAACCGTTCGATCCGCAAAGTGGCGCCGAATGGCACCGTCACAACCATCGGCCTGACCCCTGGCCTGAATCCGAGCGGCTTGGCCGTCGACGATTCAGGCACGCTCTACGTCGCTGATTCGGGGACCTCGGTCATATATAAGATCACTTCCCAAGGCTCCATCGCGTTTGCCGGAGCCCGTTACGACCCGTTCTATTCCGGCAATATTCCCATTGGCATCAATCGCGACGGCTTGGGAACCGACGCCCGCTTCTATCAACCCTACGGCTTGGCGCTCGATCACTCCGGCAATCTCTACGTCGCCGATTCCGGAAACCAGACGATCCGGAAAATTACTCCCGACGGCAACGTTACCACCCTTGCGGGCACGCCCAATATCCGCGGCAGCGTCGACGGCACCGGCAGCACCGCGCGTTTCGCCGGACCGGTCAGCATCGCAGTCGATGCGTCAGGCAATCTGTTTGTCGCTGATGTCAGCACGATCCGGCGCGTCACTCCAGGCGGAGTTGTGACTACGATTGCGGGAGCGGCAGAACTCGGCACGGTGGATGGCGTAGGTTCAGCGGCGCGTTTCAATCGCCCGACGCTCGCGATCGATTCATCCAACACCCTTTATATCAGCGAACGCGGTCACGTCATTCGCAAGGTGACGCTCGACGGCACCGTCACCACGATCGCCGGGTTGGCCAACGCGCTGGGCTCTGCCGATGGCACCGGCTCCGACGCGCGGTTCTTTGAACCCGGTCAGCTCACCGTGAGTTCCTCCGGCGATCTTTTTATTCCCGATTCCAGCAATGATACGATCCGGCAACTGCGCTTGCCTTCGACTGTTTCCACCTTCGCCGGCGTGGCAGGAAACACTGGCGCGGTTGATGACGCCGGGACAAAGGCGTCGTTCGATTCCCCGTGCGGCATCGCCCTCGATGCGTCCGGTAATCTGATCATCGCCGACCGGGAAAACCATCGGATCCGGAAAATTTCTCCCAACGGTCAGGTTACAACGCTCGCGCCGGGTAACGGACGCTTTCTTGAACCAAGCGGGGTTACGGTCGATGCATCTGGAAATGTTTACACCAGCGACGCGGGAGCCAATATTGTGCGCAAAATCACTCCGCAAGGCACCGAGACGATTTTCGCCGGCAAAAGCCGGATTTTCGGCAGTGCCGACGGCACCGGCTCCGACGCAACCTTCGCCTACCCGCTGGGCATCACGATCGCGAAAAACGGCACCCTCTACGTATCCGACACCGCCAACAAAAAAATCCGGATGGTTTCCCCGCAGGCCGTCGTGACCACGCTGAACATCACTTCCGCCGAGACGCCGTTGAAAGCACCGAACGGATTAGCGGTGGACGCAGCTGGAAACATCTACGTCGCAGACCGCGACGCACGCGTCGTGCTAAAAATCACTCCCGCCGGCGTGCTGACGGTCGTCGCGGGCTCGCCCGACAAATTCGACCACGTCGATGGCGTCGGCTCAGCGGCGCGTTTTCGTGGCCCGTGCGGCGTCGTCATAGACAGCAAAGGCAATCTCATCGTCACCGACGACAAAACCATCCGGCAGATCACGCCGACTGGTGTCGTGACGACCATCGGCGGAAACCCCGACATCTACGGCAGCGCCGACGGTGCCGGTGGCAATGCGCACTTTTTCAGCGCCTTCGGACTGGCGATCGATAACGCCGACAACCTCTACATCACCGAGGAGATGAATTCCGCCATCCGCAAAGGCACGCTGAACATCGGGCCCTCTATCCAAACTCATCCACAGAGTTTATCCGTAAATCAGGGCGCTTCGGTTCAACTTAATGTCGTCGCAACAGGCACGCCGGCACTCACGTATCAGTGGCAATTCAACGGCACGGCGATCAACGGCGCGACTGGCAGTTCCTTCACGCTGGCGGGTGTTACTTCTGCCAACGCCGGCACCTACACCGTCGTCGTGAGCAATGCACTCGGCAGCGTCACGAGCAACGCCGCCACGCTGACTGTGACGTCAGGCTCCACGCCTGGCTCCGGAGGGGGAAACAGTTCCGGTGCCAGCGGAGGCGGCGGCGCGCCTTCTCATTGGTTCGGAGCACTCCTCGCGTTGCTGACCATCGTGCGCGGGTGGTCACGGCGAGCCAGATAACCGAAACGGCCTGTCAGTCACTCAAGTTTCACTCCATGAATTTTTCCCTCATGCGTTTGTTCCTGGCTACGAGCAGCGTTGTCGCTGTGTGCGGCCTGCGCGCGGAATCATTTCCCGTGTATCGCTGGTCGACCATCGCCGGTCGAAGCAGCGTCGGTTCCGAAGATGGCGTCGCGCTGAGTGCACGGTTCAACGCGCCGCACGGTCTGGCCCGCGACTCCGCCGGGAATATTTACGTTGCCGATACCGACAATCATTCGATTCGAAAAATCTCAACCGACGGAGTGGTTTCCACGCTGGCTGGCTCCTCTGGTAAATCCGGCAGCCTGGACGGCAACGGTGCCGCCGCACGTTTCAAATCCCCCAAAGGCGTCGCCGTTGATCCCAATGGCAATGTCTACGTCAGCGATGCAGGTAACTTTCTGATTCGTAAAATTTCGCCCGCGGGTGACGTCACTACGTTAGCGGGACAAGCAGGGAAAAGCGGAAACGCCAATGGCTCCGCTTCGATGGCACTATTTGAGAAACTCGATCAAATCACTGTCGACGCAAGTGGCGGCGTCTACGTCACGGACAATGGCATCCGGCACATCGCCGGGGGGACGGTGCAGACGATTTTTCAAAGCATTCAACTCACCACGGGAAACGGTTTGGCCGTAACGATCGCTCCGTCTGGGAGCCTGACCTGCTCGCCTGCGGGCGAGCTTTTTTTCGCAGGCCATGCGGTCCCCGTGAGTAATGCGAGTTTCTACCTCTACACCCATCGCCTCATGAAACGAAGCGCAGCGGGCGTGATTTCCATCGTGGCGAGTGCCGACTACTCGGATCCCGCCATCTTCCTGTTCGGCTCGAATCTGCCGCGCATCGTCGCGATGGCCACCGATGCGGCGGGCAGGCTCTATTTCGCATTTCATTATTTATCCACCACGCCGATCTATCATTTGGCGATGATTACCGGCGACGAGCGAATCATCCTCAAAGGTAACGTGGTTGCCCACTCCGGAGCGGCGAGCGTTCCCCTCGGCCTCGCCGTGGATGCTGCCGGCACATTGTTTTACACGCGGGATGCAGACAGCGCGATTTTCAAAGTTACGACTGGAGTAGGCCCTAGATTATTGGCTGGCACAGAAACTAATGCCTACGGCACTGACGGCGCTGGAAATGCCGCTCGTTTTGCAGGCATCACTCACCTCCAGGTCGATCGCAATGGTGACGCGTTGGTCACGGACACGAACCTACGTTGGTTTCAGGACGATGGATTTTATTCAGGCGTGAATCTTCGCAAAGTCACCCCGGCGGGCAACGTCCGCACGGCCTACACCGTCGTTCAGACGATCAGTCCCGGGCGCTACGCCAGCGGGCTCGCCGTGGATCGCACGAACAACATCATGCTCTCCATCACCGACTATTATGCACGGTTCACGCGGATCGCAAGCGATGGCCGGACGAGTATGATCGAGCGCGGCGATTTCAACTACCCATCGAAAATCGCCTTCGATGCCGCCGATCAACTGCTCGCCGCAGAAAGCCGCCGCATTCATCGGCGCAACCATCAAGGTGCTTGGGAAGTGCTCGCCGGTGCCAATGCCAGTGCAGAAATCAAAGATGGCACGGGTGCCGATGCTCGCTTCAGCGCCATCACTGCGCTCACGACGAATACCGGCGGCGAAATTTTTGTGCTCGATCAGCTGCCGACCTCCGCCACGACAACGCGCACCGCGCTCCGGCGGGTGCAATCGAGCGGCACGGTCACCACGCTGCGCGCCGACCTCAGCCAGCCGGTTGGCACGATCTCCGATTATCCGCTGGATCTCGCCGTTAACTCCCGCGGCGAGTTTGTTCTCGTCTACGATCGCACCATCCGACTTCTCACTTCGATTGGAAACAACGTGATCCTCGGCGGAGCCAACGACGATTCAACAACCCGTGACGGCACCGGTGAGAATGCCCGCTTCGACGCGCCTCTCCGCGTGGCCGTCGATGCACAAAACAATCTCTTCGTATCCGACAACTACGGGCAGACATTACGTCGCGGCGAATTCCTCGGTTACAGTCCCGACATCACCACGCAACCGCGCAGTCTCAGCGTCAGCGCAGGCAGCAGCGCCCAGTTTTCGGTGATGGCGACCGGCGCCACCCACTACCAATGGTCGCGCAATGGTGAGCCGATCAACGGAGCAACCAGCAGCACGCTCACGCTGCCAAATGTCACCGCGTCCCACGACGGTAACTACACGGTGGCGGTCGGCAATGACCTCGGAGCGGTCTCGAGTGAAGTCGCGGTGCTCGCCATCACCACTAATTCCAACCCACCCGCCGGCGGCAACGGTGGGAGCGGCGGTGGTGGGTCGCCCTCCCTGTGGTTCCTAGCGGCGCTGCTGATGTTGGCCGCGGCGCGCACCCGATTTAAGCGAGATGTCAGGTTTGGCACATAACGCCAGCACCCACCCCAGCGCCGCGCACTGCGCGAAGCCAAGCGCGTTCGCAGTTCCGTGCAGGGCGCGCATCCATGGAATGTTCAGCCATGGTAACGGCATCACAAAAGTCCGCGCGGAATAAAGCAGCGCGAGCGTCATGCCGAAAAACAGCGAAAAACCCGCGATCACCCACAATACGCGCGCAGCCAACGGCCAGCGGTTTTCTTGCGCGAGTTTGATCTGAAGAATCGCCACCACCATTCCGCTCAAGCCGAGCACCAAGCCGGCGAGCAATTCCAGCGCGTGCCCCCAGTTGAGTTGCGTGGCCGTGATGCCGACAGCGACCAACGGAACGCCAGCGAGGACGCCCCACCCCGCGACCGCAGTCACGCGCGGAAAATGAGTTTCGCGCCACACGCATCCTGCGACGACCGGCAGCACCAGCCCCGCAAAATGAAAATGCACGGCGGTCAGCTGCACGATGTCAGACCCAAACCCGAGCGGATGCATTCCGAGTCGATCCGCCAGCGTCCACGCGCCGCCGACGGCGATGAACACCAGCCCGGTATCACGACACTGTTCCCAGTGCGAATGCCAGCCGCGCGCGATAATTCTCAGTCCGCCCGCAAGTGCGAGCAACGCCGTCACCCCGATCCACGGTGCAGCCAGCAACGCAGCGGTGACTCCAGGCTTTTGCGCGCTCGACACCATGAGCAACACCGCGGCGGGCAACTGCAGCGTCGCGGCCAGCGCCAGCAATTTTTCCGGCCATGCGTCACTCGAAAAATCACGCACGAGCGCAATGACGAGCGGCACGAGCACGAACGCCGCGAGCAACAAAATCGCCGCCGACCAATATGCCCCGCGCAGGTCGTTCACCGACCAAACCGTGACCAATATCCACGCCAACGCCCCAAGGCCCGCGCGAATCAGTGCGGAAAGAATCACCGGCGTCATCACGCCAGCGCCTCCCCGACCGCGCGTTGCATCGACGTTTTCGATTCGACCGCAAAGCGCCGCTGCTGCGCTCGCGCGAGCGGTTTGAATAATTTCACCGGCCAATAGCGCGGCTGCGAAAACGCGCGCAAATCATACCACACCGAATCATCGGGCAACCACTCGATGGAGAAACGTTCTTCGCCCGTTTCCACGTGTGCCTTGAGCGTGCCGTAAGCAAAACCGAAACGCCGCACCGGTGTCGTCTCGTTGATCGTATAAACAACGCGGCACGCATTCAGCCACCAGAAGCCATACACGTGAGCGAGCATGGCGACCGTTGTGCCGGTGCTCAGCGGCGCGCGCTCCGGTAAAATTTTCGTCCACGACTCCGGAAACATTTTCCAGGCGCGCAAGGCGTCGCACGCCGCATCGAAAGCGCGTTCGCCGTGACCGAGGCACCCGCGATTCACATCTATGTTGTAACCCGCGAGCATCGCCCCGCGAGAAGCGCCTGCTTCCGTGTAGCTGAAGTGCGCCGACGATTGCACCTCCAGAAACTTCCGGATCTCTGCTTCAGACGGGTAAGCGAGCGACCACATGCGCGCAGCCTGCCCAATCGAGCAGCGTCTGTCGATGTCGCCGCTTCATCTATTAAAAACGGTGCTCACACTTATCACCCGCAGCGCTCGCATCCGCACGACGCCGAGGCGCGTTTTACTTTTGCCTCGCGCAAAGTCGCACCGCGATTAATTCTTTGCGGGCAAAGCAATCGCCATGAACACCAAGAAACAAATCGTCCACGACTGGCTGCCGCGCTATACGGGCGTCGCCCTCAAAGATTTCGGAAAATACGTCCTGCTCACAAATTTCCACCGCTACGTCGAACTCTTTGCCAACTGGCACCGCGTGCCCGTCAAAGGCCGCGATAAACCGATGACCAGCGCCACCGCCGGCGGCATCACCATCATCAATTTCGGCATGGGCAGCGCGACCGCCGCGACGGTGATGGATTTGCTCAGCGCCGTGCATCCTGAAGCGGTGCTCTTTCTCGGCAAATGCGGCGGACTCAAACACCGCGCCAAAATTGGCAGTTTCATTTTGCCGATCGCGGCCATCCGCGGCGAAGGCACCAGTAACGATTATTTCCCGCCCGAAGTTCCCGCGCTGCCCTCGTTCGCGCTGCAAAAGGCGATCTCCACCACGATTCGCGATCACAAAAAAGATTATTGGACCGGCACGGTTTACACGACCAACCGCCGCGTGTGGGAACACGACACGGTGTTCAAAAAATATTTGAAGCGTATCCGCGCGATGGCGGTCGACATGGAAACGGCGACGATTTTCACGACTGGTTTCGCGAACGAAATTCCCACGGGCGCGCTGCTGCTCGTCTCGGACGAACCCATGACGCCCGAAGGCGTGAAAACCAGCGCCAGCGATAAGAAAGTCGATACCGACCACGTTTCCGAGCACCTGAAAATCGGCATCGAGTCCTTGAAGCAGCTCAAGAACAACGGCCTCACGGTGAAGCATCTGCGGTTCTAATTTTCGTCGAACACCACGATGCTCGTCCGGATCAAAGGCACGATTTCCAACAGCTACTTGTTGCTGGGCGACAAGCCGGTGCTCGTGGATACCGGCGCGCCGGGCGATTTGAAACGCATCATCGCCGCGCTCAAGGCCAATGGCGTCGCGCCCAAAGATCTCGCGCTGATTCTGCTCACCCACGGCCATGGCGATCACGCGGGCTGCGCAGCGGAATTGCGCCGCCGCACCGGCGCGAAAATCGCGATTCACACCGCTGACGCGCCGCTCGCGCGCGCCGGTCGGAGTGGCGTGCTCGCCGTGCAAGATATTCTGGGACGTTTCATGCGGCCTTACATCGACGAAGAGTTTGAACCGTTCGAGCCGGACATCGTGTTTGAACAAGGCATTGCGTTGGAGCCTTATGGCCTGCGCGGTCGGGTGCTGCCTACGCCGGGTCACACCCTCGGATCGGTCTCGGTGATTCTCGCCAATGGCGAAGCGCTGATCGGCGACGTCTTGCGCGGAAGCATCCTATGGCCGAACCGCGCGCGCGAACATTACTTCTGCAACGACCCCGAACGTAACCAGCACAGCATCGTGCGGCTCGCGCGCGAAGGCTTGCATCGTTGCCATCCCGGAAATTTCGGCAGTTTCCCCGGCACGCAACTTGGCCGGTTTTTGCACACCGACGGCGGCGAGTTGTTCGAACTCTCCAGCGAACCGGTGTGAGACTTAGACTTTATAAAAATTAACCACGAATGGACACGAACTGACCCGAATGAAGAGCCATTGATTGGTTTCTATTCGTGTGAATTTGTGTCCATTCGTGGTTCAAAAAAATCACGGCAACACATCCACCCAGAACGGCACGAACGTTTCGCGGCCTCCGATGTTCACCTGCGCCCAGATTACGTAACGACCGGGCTGAGGAATTGTGATCTTGAAATTTAATTCAGGATTCACCGCATCCGGGGGTTTCGAGAGATCGGTTTCATTGGGATGCAAATGCGCGAAGCCCGAGCGCGTTTCATCGAACGCCACCAGGTGCGCGAACGCATCCATCACTGGCTGCAGCGGCACCGCGCGTTTCTCCGTCCCTTGCGCGCTGATACGGAATTTCAAGTCGGTCACTTGTCCGGCGCGAATCAAGGTCGGCGTGACGAGTTCGAAATTAAAACCGCCACCTTGCCACGTCGTGTTGCTGCTGCGGATGACTTTAGCCACGAGGCCGGGAACTTCAAAATCGACCGACGCATACAACCCGCGAGCCGTCGCGGCGGGAGTGAAATCGGCAAACACGCGATACGTGCCGGGTTTTTCCGGGCTGAGCGTGAAAATCCACTCGCCATTTTTGCGGCCCGGCTCCGGATGAACGTGTTGATAATCGCCGAGCGTCGGATCAACCACGAGCAAGTGAAGTTTGCGCGTGTGCGCGACGAGCAAGTCGGCCGGCCCGATCGGCTTTCCGCCGGAAGTCTGCATCGTGAGCGTGAACTCGATCGGCTGATTCACCGCGGGCGCGCGACTTGATTTCAGCGCCAGCTGCACCGGCGAACGCACCGCGACAACCGGGATGAACTGTGGATTCGCCGGATCGCAGAATTCGATCATCCCCTTTCCTTCCGCACGGAAATCCATGTGGTTCAGGTTGCTCGCCGTCGGCATCAGGCGGATTGCAAAATACACGCCCAGCGCCACGACGGTGATGAGCGCGACTTGTTTCCACGGCAGCGCGGACGCGGGCTTTTTTCCGCCGGAGTGGCCCCACGGATTTTCGGAACGCACCAAATCGATTTCGCGTTCGCTCATGATCTTTTTAAACGGCGAACAAATTCATCGACCGGCCACGAGCTACCATCGATCCGGTAGCTGATTTTTCCCTGCTCGTTGATGAGCACAGTTGCGAGCGTGTGCTTGATCGTCGCGCCCTCGAACTCGCGAATGATGCCGAGTTGCGCGAGCAAGTGACGCACGGCCGCATCAGGGCCGGTGAGGAACGACCAGTTTGCCGTGTCGATGCCGCGCACTTCCGCGTATTCCTTCAACACGCCGGGCGTGTCGTATTCCGGATCGAGCGAAATAGAGACGAGTTCGAAATTTTTCACGCCGGCGTCCTTCGCGGCTTTTTGCAGATCCATCATGCGCAGTGTCGCCGCCGGGCACATCGTGGCGATCGGGCAACGCGTGAAAATAAAGTTCAACACGATCTGCTTGCCGCGAAACCGATTCGCGTTCACCGCGCGCCCTTCTTGGTCAAGCAGGGTGAACAGCGGCATCTCTTCGCCGATCTCACGGTAAACGCCTTTGCCACGCGTCGAGGTGTCTTGCGCGAGTGCGTTGGTCGCGGCGGCAATCGCTTGCGTCGTCACGGCGTCGTCGGGCCAGATTTTTTCGAGGAAATAATCGTCACCGCGCTCGACCATCTCGGCGCGGATGCGCTGGCCGGGCTTGGCGTTTTGCAAATCGCCCGAGGTCTCGACCCGAAACTCCATCGTCATCGCGGGCATGTAGCCTTTGATTTCATCGTGTTGCACGATGAGCACTTTTCGTGCGAGGTCCGCTTTAAGAACCTCGCCCGTTAACGCATAGCGTTTTTCGCCGGGGACTGAAGGCGCAGTCGGCGATTGAGTTGCGGCGTTCGCAGCCGGTTGAGTTGCGCCGGCTTCGCGCTTTCCACATCCGGTGAGCACGCCGGCGGCCATTAGCAAACTAAGGGCGAGGCGCGAGGCAGGCGAATAACCGGGGTGCATGCTGAACACACATTTGCCACCGGCGCGGATTGTCAAAAGGTTTGCGCCGTCCCCACGCCAAGTATCACCTGCCCGCTTCACGCCTAATTTTTAACTGATGGCCCGCACCTCCACCTACAAACCCGGTCTCGCGTGGTTCGCCGCGCTCGGCAGCGCGTGGGTGTTTGTGCTCGTGGCGCTGGGCGCATTCACCACGACGATTGGCGCGGGCATGGCGTTTGCGGACTGGCCGCTTTCGAACGGCTCGATCAATCCCGACGGCTGGCTCGAAGAAATCGATAAATTCGCCGAGCATTCGCATCGCCTGAGCGGCACCGTGATGGGCTTGGTGACCATTGCACTCGCGGTGTGGTTGCAACGCCGCGAAGAGCGCGCGTGGTTGCGCAAACTGGGCTGGTGGGCGCTCGGCATCGTGATTTTCCAAGGCATCCTCGGCGGTAAGCGCGTGTTGCTCGATTCCATTGGCGTGCCCGGGTTCGACATGACGCTCGGCCAGATGCTGCGCATCCCGCATGGCGTGCTCGCGCAGGTATATGTGTGCGTGCTGTTCGCCATCGCAGCGGGCGTGTCGCGTCCGTGGGTGGAAAATAATTTCGGTGTCGCCAGCGCGCGTCTGCGCAAGATCGGTTGGTGGTGCGTCGCGTTGCTCGGCATCCAGCTGATCGTCGCCACGAGCATGCGGCACAACCACGCCGGCATGGCGATCGGCACATTTCCGTTTTCGACACCGACGGGCGACTTACTGCCGGCGCATTGGGATTATCGCGTTACGCTGCAATTTATCCACCGGGTGATGGCGATGTTGATCGGCATCGCGGTGCTGGTTTACGGACACTTCTTATGGCGCGAGAAATCGCTTACGTTGTTTCTGCGGTCAGCGAGTTTCTTGTTGGTCGGGCTGGTTTCTCTGCAAATTTACCTCGGGGCGCAGATCATCTGGACGGGTCGCAGCGTTTACATGACGACGGGCCACGTAATCATCGGGGCGCTGACGCTCGCGACGACGTTCGTGGTGGCTTTTTTCACGGGGCGCGACTCGATTGAGCGCCCACGCCCATGACCGAGACCCACGAAAAGCTTCCCGCCACTGCTCCGGTTGATACCGGCATCCCGCTCTGGCGGCAGTATTTCGAACTGACGAAGCCGCGCCTGAGCCTGATGTCGGTGATCACGGCGATGATCGGTTACCTCGCCGCGGTGCCCTACTCGTTCGTCGATTGGCCGCGGATGTTTTTCGTCGTGCTCGGCACGGCGCTGTGCGCGGGCGGCGTGGCCTCGCTCAATATGTATATGGAGAGCGACCTCGATGCGTTGATGAAACGCACGGCGGATCGCCCGATTCCTTCCGGGGCGGTCGCGCCGGGCTCGGCGTTTATCATCGGCTGGATCATGTGCATCGCGGGCCTCGCAGTTTTATTTAAATTGGTGAACGGCATGTCGGCGTTCGTCGCGCTCGCGACCATCGTGGCTTATCTCGCGATCTATACGCCGGCGAAACGCTGGTCGCGTTGGAACACCGAGATCGGCGCCATCAGCGGAGCGCTGCCGCCGTTGATCGGCTGGGCGGCGGCGGGACGTTCGAATCATCTGCTCGGGTGGACGTTGTTCGCGATTCTTTACACATGGCAGATGCCGCACTTTTTTTCACTCTGCTGGACGTATCGCAAGGACTACGCCGCTGCCGGCATGAAGATGCTTTCGGTGCTCGATCCCAGCGGCGTGCGCGTGGCGCGCCGGGCGTTTATCTGGACAGTGTTGCTGGTCGCTTCGAGTTTGTTGCCGACGCTCTGGGGTTACTGCTCGTGGTATTATTTCTCTTTCGCCGCGGCACTCGGCCTGTGGATTTTGAAATCGGCGATCACATTCCTGAATCCCGAAAAACGCGACACTGAGGCGCGCAAACTTTTCTTTATCACGCTCGGCTACCTGCCACTCGTGCTGGGGCTGTTAGTGATCGACCGATTTATTTTCAAATTCTGACGCGACCATGACGATCAACGACATTCCCGCGCTCAACGCGACGCTCAACGGACTCGCCACGATTCTCATCAGCATTGGCTTCATTTTCATCAAACGCGGCAAAATCCTCGCTCACCGCCGCACGATGATTTCCGCGTGTGTGGTGTCGGCGATTTTTCTAGTCGGTTATCTCACTCACAAATTCCTCAAAGGAATGGCCGCCGGCGCGGGCGAAGCGGTGCACACCAAATTCGGCGGCACGGGCGCAATCGCTCTCGTGTATTACGTGATGCTGATTTCGCACATCATTCTCGCCATCGCGATCGCCTACCTCGTGCCGCGCACTTTTTTCTTCGCGATCAAAGGCGATATCGTTTCGCACAAGCGCTGGGCGAAGTTCACGTTTCCAATCTGGTATTATGTCTCGGTGACCGGCGTGCTGGTGTATTTTTTCCTCTACGTGTGGTGGCCGAGCCAGCCAGTCGCTTAACCGCCGGCGTGCGGGCGTAATCAGCGCGCAGACAAATCGGAACTGAATCTCGAAATGCCAGTCAGTTTGGCGTGCCCATGTTCACGCCGCACATCTTTGTTGTTGGTTTTCTTTTGGGCGCTGCCGTCGGTTGCGCGGAAGAACCGGCCGCACCCGCGCCGCCTCCCCCTGCGGGACGCGACGCGACGAAAATTTACGCGGATTTTTGCGCCGCGTGTCATGGCGACAATCTTCACGGCGGCAAAGGCCCGAGCCTCCTCACCGAGAAATCCAAATACGGCCGCGACGATGAGAGTTTAACCAAGATGATTTTGAAGGGGCGGCCGGCGGGCGGAATGCCTGGTTTCGCCGCGGCGCTGAACGAAGCGGAGGTCATCGGCCTCATCGCTTACATCCGTGAAGTTTCGATGCGGGTCGTCGATCCCGCGCTCGCGAAATCCACTGACCTGCCCGTCGCCGTCCAGAAAAGTGAAAAGCACTCGTATCGGCTGGAGTCGGTCGCGGAAGGACTCGATGTGCCGTGGTCGTTTGTGTTCCTGCTCAATGGCCACTTGCTGACGACCGAACGCCCGGGTCGCTTGCGCCTGGTCATTGATGGCAAACTCCAACCTGAGCCCATCGAAGGCGTGCCGGAAGTTGTCGCGCACGACGAAGGCGGTTTGATGTCGATCGAACTCGATCCCGATTTCGCGAAGAACGGCTGGATCTATTTATCGTTCAGCGATGCCGGGGAAGAACCGGCGGCCGAGACCACGACTGCGATGACCAAAATCATTCGCGCGCGTCTGCGTGACAATCGCCTCGTCGATCACGAAACGATTTTCAGCATCCCGAAGGAGAACTACCAGAAAGGCTTCGTGGGTTACGGCTGCCGCCTGCTTTTCCACGGCGAGTATTTATATTTTACCGTCGGCGACCGCTGGCTGCCGCAGGACGCGCAAGATCTCAGCAAGGCGAACGGCAAAGTGCATCGCGTATTCCGCGATGGCCGCATCCCACCCGATAATCCTTTCGTGGGTCAGCCCGACGCGATCGGCTCGATTTGGAGTTACGGCAACCGCAACCCGCAGGGCCTCGCCGTCGATCCGCGCAACGGCGCGATTTGGGAAACCGAGCACGGTCCGCGCGGCGGGGACGAACTCAACCACATCCTGGGCGGCGCGAACTACGGCTGGCCGATCGTCACCCACGGCATCAACTATGACGGCACGCCCATCAGCAGTCTCACCGAAAAAGACGGCCTGACCTCGCCGGCGAAACACTGGACACCATCGATTGCCGTGAGCCCGATAGGATTCTACAAAGGCAACCGCTTTCCCAATTGGAAAAACAACCTCTTCCTCGGCTCGCTCGGGCAGCAAAAACTTCTGCGTTTCGAAATCAACGACCGCAACGAGATCACGCACGAAGAAGAGCTTTTCAAAGGCTTGGGCCGCGTGCGCGACATCCAGACCGGCCCGGACGGATTACTTTATCTCTCGCTGGAGTTGGTCGGTCGACCCGGGCGCATCGTGCGCTTGGTGCCGGTTCAAAACTGAGTTCGATGCAAAGGTAGTCGCCGGTCTCCGCACCGGCGACGCGCTGCGTAGGCGACTAAGCGTCGGTGCAGAGACCGACGCCCACCTCCCTCACGCGTTTTGCCGTAAAAAAACCTCCCGCGTGGCGGCGGAAGGTTTTGTGGAAAACGGAGTCAGTTTTTGCAAATTCGCAGGCCTTACTTGACGACCATCACGCCTTTCATGCCGGACGCGAAGTGTGCGGGGAACGTGCAAAGGAAAGGATACTCGCCCGGCTCGGTCGGCGCCTTGAACTTCACTTCGTCGCTCTGTTTCGGCCCGAGCATCTTGGTGTGCGCGATGACTTCGCTGGCCTTCGAGGCGGGGATATATTCGGTGCCCATGGCGGTGATGGCGGCGTTGGCGTAGGCCTTCACATCGGCCTCTTTCTTCAAAAGCACCCAATTGTGGCCCATCGCGGCTTTCGGCATCATGCCAGTGTTGGTCAGCGTCACGGTGACGTCCTGACCAGCGGTCACCTCGAAACGGGTGAGGTTAAATTTCATCGTGTCGTTCGCAGTAAACTCAAACAACGCCACGACGGGCGCTTTTGGAGCCGGCGCGCTGGCCACCGGAGCCGAAGCTGGGGCAGCCGCAGGGGTGGAAGCTGCTACTGTTTCAGTTTTCGGGCCGCAACCTGCAAACATCAGGCCGGCACCACAGAGAACGAGGGTAAGCGTTTTTTTCATGCAAAACGACTATCGCACAGCCGCCGAGCGTGCGCAATCCCGCGAAAAATCTTTGTGCGCACCTAATGCCAGACCTAGCGCTGTTAATACTCCCGCGTTTCAGCGGAGTTTTCATGGGTTTTAAGGTTGAATTGCCTGATTTTTTGCAAACGCTCGCCCAAGCATTCTTCCGCAGCGCACTACGCTGATGCCGCCATTGTTACACATGACTCGACCACGTATCGACCTACGCAAGGCTTCCCGCTTTGCGACCACACTCTTTGCCGGGCTTGGCCTGGCGTTTTTAACCGGCTGTAGCAAAGTCTTCAGCCTGAGCGGACACCAGTCCACCATGGTCACCGAAGGCCCTGTCGCCAAGGCCCAGTGGGACCTCTTCATGGTGACCGTTTGGGTGACCGGAGGCATCTTCATTGTGGTCGGCGCCGTGCTCGCCTATGCGCAGATCAAGTTCCGCGCCAAGCCTTCCGACGCGGGCAAGGCCGAGGTTCCGCACCAAGGCCACGGCAATCCGCTCATCGAAATCGGCCTCATCGCCGCCTCGATCGTGCTCCTCGCGTTCATCGCCATCCCGACGCTCAAGGACATCTGGTATACCCACGACGTGCCTGAAGCCGAGAAAGGCAACGCCCTCGAAATCACAGCGACCGGCTATCAATGGTGGTTCAAATTCGAATACCCCACCGAGATGGCTCCCATCCCGTCGGGCGGCGAAGCTCCCCTCACCACGGGCAACGAACTCGTTGTCCCGGTCGGCGTGCCAGTGCGCGTCGCGCTCCGCACCGTCGACGTCATCCACAGTTTCTGGATCCCGAAACTCGCCGGTAAGGTCGACATGATCCCGAATCGCGCGAACCATCTTTGGTTTAAGGCTGACAAAGCCGGTTACTTCTACGGCCAGTGCGCCGAGTATTGCGGCGAGTCCCATGCGATCATGCGCTTCCGCGTCATCGCGCTCGATAAACCTGACTACGATGTCTGGCTCGCCGCTCAAAAGCAGCCCGCGCGTAACGTCACTGCTCAAGCGGTCGCCTCCGCCAACGCTCCTCGCGTGCAATTCGCCAGCTACGTGCCAGTGAAGGGCGAAGCCTTGGCCGCGACGGAAGCGTTCGACGCCAATCCCTTCGGCGCGTGGCAAGCCCGTCAGGCTCCTCAGCCCGCGAACGAGAACGCGACTTTGATCGCGGAAGGTCACCGTCTCTTTAAAGAGAAGACCTGCACGAACTGTCACACCACGCGCGGTCACGATGGCGGCGGTGTGAACGGCCCCGATCTCACGCACGTCGGCGCGCGCAGCACGATTGCCGCCGGCGTCCTCGAAAACACTCCCGAGCGTCTGCACGCGTGGATCAAAGACCCACAATATTTCAAACCTGGCAGCAAAATGTATTACGGCCTCGGCGGCATGACCGGTTACGTCAAACCCGACGGCAAAGGTGGTTGGGAACGCAGCATCGTTCTCAGCGACACCGAAATCGACGCCCTCGTCGCCTACCTCCAAAGCCTGAAATAATCGGCTTCGTCGTTAAATTTAAAAGTCACTTCGACCCTCCCTTCTTATGGCCCAAGCCTTGGCTAAAAGCGATTACACCGGCGGCACTCATGTGCCTGCGGTGAAAACCTCCTTCGATCTCTTCCGCCGTCCCACGGCCAAGACCGGCCTCGCCGGTTGGATCACCACTGTCGATCACAAGAAGATCGGCATGATGTATGCCGCGTTCGCGATCTTCTTCTTCCTCGTCGGGGGCCTCGAAGCGTTGCTCATCCGCACGCAGCTGATCGTCCCGAACAATCGTTTCATCAGCGCCCAGCTCTACAACGAGTTGTTCACGATGCACGGCACGACGATGATCTTCCTCGCGGTCATGCCCTTGAACGCCGCGTTCTTCAATTTGCTCATCCCGCTCCAAATCGGTGCGCGCGACGTCGCTTTCCCGCGTCTCAACACGTTCTCCCTCTGGTCGTGGGTCGTCGGGGCGATTCTCCTGAACATCGGCTGGCTCTCCCACTTCGTTCCGGCGTGGAGCGGCTTCGGTGGTGCCCCTGACGTGGGTTGGTTCGGTTATGCCCCGCTCTCTTCCAAGGTGTTCTCCCCTGACATGTCGACCGACCTCTGGGTGCTCGGCCTGCAGATTCTCGGTCTTTCCTCCATCGTCGCTTCGCTGAACTTTATCGTGACGATCATCAACATGCGCGCCCCCGGCCTGACGATGATGCGCCTGCCGGTGTTTACGTGGATGACGCTCGTCACCAGCTTCCTCCTGGTGCTCGCGCTTCCGGCCATCGCCATCGCGCTCGTCGAGGTCATGATGGATCGCAATTTCGGCACGAGCTTCTTCGAGGTGTCGGGCGGCGGTCAGCCGATTCTCTGGCAGCACTTGTTCTGGGTGTTCGGTCACCCTGAAGTGTATATTTTGATTCTGCCGCCGATGGGTTACGTCTCGGAAATTCTCCCGACGTTCTCCAAGAAACCCCTTTTCGGTTACCCGATCATCGTGTTCTCCGGCGTGGCCATCGGGTTCATCGGCTTCGGTGTGTGGTCTCACCATATGTTCACGACTGGCATGGGCACGGTCGCCACGGCGGCGTTCGCGCTCGCGACGATGGCCATCGCGGTGCCGACCGGTGTTAAGATTTTCAACTGGATCGGCACCCTCTGGGGCGGTCAGATCACCACGCGCGTGCCAATGCTGTTCGCGCTGGGCTTTATCTGGATGTTCATGCTCGGCGGTTTCTCCGGCATCATGCACTCGGCCGCTCCGGCTGACGCGCAGCAGCAAGACTCCTACTTCGTCATCGCGCACTTCCATTACGTGCTCATCGGTGGCGCCACTTTCGCGCTGCTGGCCGCGATTCACTTCTGGTTCCCGAAGTTCTTCGGCCGCATGGTGCCGGAGCTCTGGGGCAAGATCTCCTTCTGGCTCATTTTCGCCGGCTTCAACGTCACGTTCTTCCCGATGCACTTCCTCGGCTTGAACGGCATGCCGCGCCGCACTTGGACTTACGATTCCAACATGGGTTGGAACGAAGGTAATTTGGTCGCCACCCTCGGCGCCTACACGCTCGGCATCGGCATCTTCACGTATTTCTCGGTGCTCGTTTACAGCTACTTCAAGGGCACGAAATGCGGCAACGATCCGTGGGACGCGCGCACGCTCGAATGGTCGATCCCTTCCCCGCCGCCTGAGCATAATTTCAATGCCATCCCGACGGTGCACGCCCGCGACGCCTATTGGTATGAGAAACATCACCAGGAGGAGATCACCAAGGAAAAGGCCGAGCACATCAAGGCCGAGGAATCTCACGGCGGCATCCACATGCCTGACCAGTCGTGGTATCCGTTCATCGCTTGCGTGGGCTTGCTGATCGGTTGCTACAACTTCGCACAACTGCACCACCCGGTCACCTTCTTCGGTAACCAAGTGCTGGCCTCCCACCTCCCGCTCGCCATCTCCGGCGGCGTGGTAACGCTTATCGCGCTGTATCTCTGGGCGCTCGAAGGCCCGGCCGGCTACCACATCCACATCGCGGCTGACGGTAAAGTCACCGAGTCCCGCGGCGACCACCACTAAGCCGCCCCGTCTAGAGTCCTGACCCGAGTCCCAAGTCCCTTTCCCGACCCTTCATCTTCCATGAGCAGCCACGCGGCCACTGGTCAAGTCGACCACCATCACGATCATACCACGACGACCGGCATTCCGAACAAGAAGCTCCTTTGGTGGGCTTTCCTTGCCTCGGATTGTATGTTCTTCGGCGCGCTGATTTCGACGCACCTCGTCTATCGTCTCAACCCGCCCCCGGGTAACGCGGAGCCGACCAAGGTCTTCAATATCGAGCTCACGTCCTTCTCGACGTTCATCCTGCTCATGTCGTCGCTCCTCATGGCGCTCGCCGTGAACGCAATCCAGCGCGGCAACGTCAAGAGCACGCGCACGATGATCCTCGGCACGATTTTCTTCGGCTGTATCTTCCTCGGCGGTCAGGTTTACGAGTTCGAACACTTCGTCCACGCCCAGAAGATGACGCTCTCAAACAGCATCTTCGGTTCGACGTTCTACACGCTCACCGGCACGCACGGCACGCACGTCGCCATCGGCGTCCTGCTTCTCGGCATGCTCTATGTGCGCACCTTCAAGCCCGCCAACGGTGGCGGCTTGGCGAAAAACTTCCTCCATTTGCTGACGCTCTCCGTGGTCATCGCCGTTTCCTTCATCTGGCTGGTTCCCGGCCTGATCGAAATCTTCTACGGCGCGCACTTCGGCGACTGGATTAAAAAGGCCGGCATCCCTCTGGCCGTCGGCGCCGTCGCCGCGGTGGTTCTCTTCCTCCTCGGCAAATCGCACGGCGCGGTCGAATTCGGCGAGAAAAACGCGATCGATGTCGAAGCCATCGGCCTCTACTGGCACTTCGTCGACATCGTGTGGATCATCATCTTCACCGCCGTTTACCTGCTCGAGTATCTCTGAGTTTCTTCACTCACAGTTCTTAGCTCTCAACTTTCGCACTCATGTCCGCTCCCGCCGCCACTCACGACGCTCACGCTCACCACGACGAACCGAGCAAATTCCACCTCTACATCCAAATCGCGATGATCCTCGCGGTCATCACGGGCGTGGAAGTGGTGCTCGTCTATCTCCCGCTGGCCAAATGGCTGGTCGTCACCGCGCTCGTCACGCTCTCCGCCGTGAAGTTTCTGTTCGTTATCTTCTACTTCATGCATTTGCGCTGGGATAAGTTGTTTTGCACAATCCTCTTTTTTATCGGTCTCGTGCTCGGCGGCTTCACATTGTTTGCGTTGCTGCACCTCTTCGGAGCCGAAGCTAGCAAACCCCTGAGCGCTGCCTCCATCGAGGCTCCCGCCGCGATTACCGCCAACGCGTAAAGGATTCAAATCCGTCCTCATCGAAGCCGCGCCATTCGCGCGGCTTTTCTTTTTAGCGTCAGCGCAAACGCTGATACCTCGGCACGAGAAAGACTTTGTGTGGCCATTCGTGAAATGGCGCGTTTAGTTCGGCGTCTGCGATGATCGACTGGACCCACTGGCACAACGAACCGATCTTGATCGGAGGCCTTACCTTCCTCGGATGGCTGTATGCCATCCTCACCGGCCCGTATCGCGCCAGATTTGCCCCCGGCACACCCTATCCGGTTCGGCACGCGGCGATGTTTTACGGCGCGCTCATCACGTTTTACCTGAGCGTCGGCTCGCCGCTCGACCAGATCGCGGAACGCTACCTCTTCAGTGCGCACATGCTGCAGCACCAGATCCTGATTTATCCGGCGGCGATTTTTTTCCTGTTGGGACTGCCCGATTGGCTGGTCCGCGTCGTCACCGGCCGGCCGAATCTCCAGCCTATCCTCAAGGTGCTCACGCATCCCGTCGTCTGCGGCGTGACCTACACCGTGGTGCTCACCGGCTGGCACATGCCGTTATTCTACGACTACGCCCTGCAAAACCGCCTCGTCCACATTGGCGAGCATTTCATGATGTTCGGCGCGGCGCTGATGTTTTGGTGGCCTGTGTGCAGTCCTTCCAAAGAATTCCCGCCGGCGTCCTACGCGTGGCAAATGCTCTATTTCCCCGCCGTCGTCATCGGCATGACCCCGGTGTTCGCCTATCTCACGTTTTCCAGCGACGTGCTTTATCCCACCTACGAATTCGCGCCGCGCATCACCACACTCACGCCCATGCAGGATCAAGTGCTCGCCGGCAGCATGATGAAACTCATCGGCCTGTCCGTCTCGATGCTCGCGTTCGCGGTGAGCTTTTATCGCTGGTATCAGGCGTCCGAAAAAAAGAATCCGTCGCGCGGCCGGGCCTACGCCAACAAGCCCTGAGCCACGATCTTCGCCTGCGCGCGGATTTCCGGCACAGCGGTCGATTCCCAGAGCATGCCCTTTAAGGGCGCGCCAATCGTGTAAAGCCAGCCGACTTGCGCGCCGCCGCTCGTGCGATAACGCAACACCGCGCCGTCATTGCCCGCGTTGATGCCAAGCGCGAGCGGGTCGTGGTCGATCAAGCCGCGCGCGAGCAGATTAATGAGCAACGGGTGCTGGTATTTGGAATAATCCGACCGTGGCCCCGTGCAGTTGATGATTTTTGCCACGCTGATTTGCCGCACGTGCTTCGTGCCGCGCTCGCGAAACTCCGCGGCGACGCGACCATTTTGTTCAACCAGTTTGGTGAGTCGACCCGCGTAAAATTGCAAACGACCTGACGAAAGCATTTCCCCGATCTTCTCCGCAACCGGTGGCGCGACGCGGTGACGGTGGACTTCCCAAAATGGCCGCACGTGCCGCATAAAACGCGCGCGATCCGCCCACGACAACTGCTGCCACAGCGCATGTGATTGCGGACGCAACGCATCAAGCACCGCGCGCCAATCGATATTTTTTTCCGCCGCGTTTTTCACTTCCCGCCGAATCACACGCGTGAGGGCACGAATAGTCGTCGGCAGCGCGTGATCGTCTAAAAACTTCGGGTAAGGCTCCAGCCCCGGACGGTGCGCTTGCGGGCGCAGACCGCGCCGCGAGAGCGCGTGGATTTTTCCGCGATGTCCTTTCGCACGCAATTCGAGCACAAGGTCGATCGCGGTGAGGCCAGCGCCGACGAGCAGCACTTCTGCATCGATCGGAATACTCGCGAGCACGCCCGGGCGCCACGGCACGTGCACGTAATGTTGGGTGTGGTAAATCGGCAGCGAACGGCGAATCGGGTATTCTCCCGGCAAGTTGCCGATCGCGAGCACTACTTTATTCACCGCGATCATCTGGCCGTCACCGCAACGCACGCGCACTTCGCCCGTATTATCCTCGATATCCACGACCTCCGTTTTCAACCGCTCGAACCCGACGCCAGGTTTCGCGGCTGCGATGGTGTTATGCAACACGGCCTGCACGTAATCGCCGAAAATCCAGCGCGGCAAAAAGTCACCCGCGCCCACCTTCTCCGGGTAACCCGCCTGCCCTGCCCGCTCCGTCACCCACGCTTGGAAATGGCCCACGTCATCAGGAAACGCGCCCATGCGTCCCGCCGGCACGTTGAGCAAGTGCTCGCGATTCTCCGTGCCGTAAGCGACGCCCCGGCCGATATCGGTCATGCGCTCGATGAGCAGCACGCGCACCGGCTGCGTGGCCTGGCGCAGCAATTGCGCCGCGACGAGGCAACCGCTCACGCCGCCGCCAATAATGGCCAAAGTGGGAACTGAAAGTGGTGTGCTCATGGACAGATGCTACGACCAACAGCGAAAACAAGCGTGCGCCGATGCGCAGCTTATTTCTGAAAAACTTTTCTCAGCGCGGCCTGCGCCTGCGCATTTTCCTCGGGCAAGCCGATCGTGATGCGCACCCAGTTATGGTAAGGCGCAAACGCCCGTCCCACGAGCACGCCTTCTTTCCGCAACGCCTCCACCACCTCGCCATGCGGCTTGGGCGATTCAAAATAAACGAAATTCGCCTGCGACGGCGTGTGCCTGAGTCCGAGCGTATCAAGGACAGCGCGCCACTTGGCGCGTTCGCCGGTCACAGCGGCGTGCACGCGAGGCAAATAATCGTTGTCTGCCAACGTCGCAGATGCCGCCGTGGCCGCGAGGCGATTGACGTCGCGCACGCCGCCGAGGCCTTGTTTGCGCAGTAAATCGGCGACCGCTTTCGGTGCGACCGCGTAACCGAGCGGCAGCGCGGCGAGGCCATAAGCTTTCGCGAAGGTGCGATACACGAGCACGTTTTCTCCCACTTGGGTCAACGTCACCGCCGTGCGTCCCGCGTAGTCGTCGCTGAATTCCAAATAAGCTTCATCGACGATCACGAGCGCCTGCTTCGAGACTTTTTTCAGGAACTCTGAAAACGCGCGCGCGTCATTCACGGTGCCCGACGGGTTGTGCGGGTTCACCAAAAAGACCGCGCGCGTTTTCGAGTTAACCTTCGCCGCGATGACGGCGAGGTCGTTCTCCAGTTGGGTGTTTAGCGGCACCGCCACCACCACGCCGCCGACGCGTGCCGCCGCGTCCACGAGCGCCGGATAGCCCGGCACCGAATAGATAAATTCCCCGCCCGGCCCGCTCTGCTGGCTCAAGGCCAGACCGAGCGGTTCGAGGAGTTCCCCGAGCACGATTTGCTCAGGAGCCACGCCTTCCTTCGCGGCGATTTGCGCGATGAGCGCCGTCGCCGTGGAGTCCGTGTAGCGATAGAGATTCTGCAAGTCCGCTTGCAGCGCCGGCCCCACCTTGGGCGATGGGCCGAACGGGTTTTCATTCAGCGTCAGTCGCACCGGCTCGCCGGCGGGCAGGAAACACGCGAGCGCAACAGCGCCAAATGCGAAAACACTTTTCTTAAACCAGCGAAACGAAGAAGCGGACATGAGAACGATTGAATTAGAATTTCACCGTGAGGCGAGTGTAGTAAAAAGCGCCGCTATACGGAAACGGGTTGAACTCGCTGTAACGGAACACGCCGCCCGAATCCGCCCCGAGACGGGCCGGCACGCTGCGAATCACTTCCTGCGGGTAAATGTCGAACACGTTATTCGCACCCACCGACAGCGTGATGCGATCGGTTACGCGGTAAGCGAAATCCACGTCGGTCAAAATCTTCGACTCGAACGTGCCCACGACATCGACGTTACCCGCCGCTGCGCCGACAGTTTCGGTCGGAAGCGTGTAGAAACGCGAACCCGCGGGGAATAGCGCGACTTGTGATGCCGCAAGATTGGTGAACGCCACCGCTTCGTAATCGCCGTAACGCACGCCGCGCACGAGCGCAGAGAAGCGACCGATATCCCACGTGGCGCTGAGTTGCGCATTGTCCTTCGGTTGACCTTTCGTGACGCGGATGCGCTCCGTGATGTCGAACAACGGCGTCGTGATACCGAGCGCGGTGACGCTCGCCGGCGTCGGGCGGACGCGCGTGAGTTTCGTTTCGTTATGATTGTAGCCGGCGGTCAGCGTGAGCTTGCCGGCGTTTTGCAGATCAAGTCGATAACGCGCCGTCAAATCAACGCCGCGGGTTTTCGTGTCGCCTGCGTTTGTGAAGAAGCGCGCACCTTCGACGCCAGCGATGCCTTGCGAAGTCAGGTAAGCCTGCACCGCTGCGCCGGTGAATTGGCTGGAAAGTAAGATGCGGTCATCGACTTTGATTTCGTAGAAATCGACGGTCGCGGTGAACGCGCCTTGTTCATACGTGAAACCACCGGTGAGATTCACCGACTCTTCCGGATTGAGCGCAGACGCGCCGAGCGCCACGGCGGCGGGATCGCCGACCGGAAACAGACGCGCGAGAATAATCGTGTTGGTATTCGCGTCCGTGCGGCTGCTGGTAGAGCCGAAATATTGCTGCTGCAATGCCGGCGCGTGGAATCCGCTGCTCACCGAAGCGCGCGCCGCGAGACCACCGACCAGGCCGAGGCGCGCGGCGAGTTTGCCGTTAACGGTCGTGCCGAAATCGCTGTAGTCTTCGAAACGCGCCGCGGCGGAAACGCGCAGGCGTTGGAAGAAATCCGTTTCCGTTTCTGCGTAGAACGCGTAGCTGTCGCGGTCCGTGCGGACGGCATCGCGCGGCTGGATGCCGCCGAAACCTTGCGCGCCGACCGTGGCGACCGTGCCCGCCGCCGGGCCGTCGAGAATGCGCACGCCACCGTCGCGATAAGCGTCCGCCTGGCCGGGCGTCACGCGGTAGCGATCGAAACGATACTCGGCACCGCCCGCGATTTTGAGCGGAGCGCTCCAGCCGGTGTCGATGGAAGTTTTAGCATCAAAGTTGGTGACGGCTTGCGCGAATTCCACGCGACCGTTGTAGAAACTCGTCGGGCTGGCCGCGCCAAGCGTAGCGTTGAGCGTGTTGCGCGTGGAGAAATCGAGCGTGTTGCCGCCGAATTCCTGGCTCAGATCCCAATCCCACTGCCCGGCTTTGCCGCGCAGACCCGCGGCGAGCGAGGCATTGGTGCTTTCCGTCGCGACGAAGGGCAGAAAGCCGTTTGGATAAATCGCGCGCACGTTGTTGTTGTCCGCCGGACGGCGGAACGAGGCGTTCGAGAAAGCGTCGCTTTGGCCGTAGCCGCCGAAAGCATAGAACGTGAGACCGGTGTTGGCCTTGATCGGTTTCTCGGCGTTGAGGAAAATCGTTTGTTCGACGACGTCGGCGTCGCCGTAACGCCAGACGTTGCGATCGACCGTGGCTTCGCGCGGGTCGAGCGTGATCCCGGTTTGCGGCGTCGACCCGGAACCGAAGGCGCCGGAGTTGGCGGTGGGCAAATTAGTGGTGTTATTCGTGCCGAAGTAAAATTGGCGCGTGTCGGGCGCGGCGCGATTTGTGGCGTTGCGGTCGCGGTAATAAACGGTCGCGCGGAGAAACCCGTCGTCGCCGAGGCGCACGCCAGAATCGGCGGAGGCTTCCCAGACGTCGCCATCGCCTTCCTTGGTGACGCCGAAAGTGCCGCTGAACTCCGTGCCGAGATCTTTGCGAAGAATGAGATTAATCACGCCTGCGATGGCGTCAGAGCCGTATTGCGCAGAAGCGCCGTCGCGGAGCACCTCAATGCTGCCGAGCGCGGTGGAGGGAATGGCATTGAGATCGGTGGACACAGCGCCGCGACCGATCGTGCCGCCGGTGTTGACCCACGCGGCGGTGTGCCGGCGTTTGCCGTTGATGAGCACGAGCGTCTGGTCGGGCGACAAACCGCGCAGCGTGATCGAGCGGATGTGCGTGTTGCCATCGGGCGTCGTCGGGTGAGGATTGTTGAACGAGGGCACCTGCGTCTGGAGAATTTTCGCGGTCTCGGTGTAGCCGCCCTGGCGGATTTCTTTTTGCGTGATGATGTCGATGGGCACGGTGGATTCCGCGACAGTGCGCTGCTCGAAGCGGGTGCCGAGCGTGACAAATTTTTCGAGCTGCAATGTTTCCTCCGCGGCGGGTTGCGCTGGGGCAGTTTGAGCAGGACGAGTGTCCACTTGCGCGCGACTGGTCAGGGCGAGCGCGAGAATTGCGACTGCTCCCGCGATCGAGCGGGAGAGTTTACTTGGTGTGATCTGGTTCATGAAAATAGAAGATGACAGGCGTGAAATCCACGCGGGCACGGGAGTGTCCCTTGGCCCCGGGAACGAACAATGAAACGCGATTCGAGCAAGTGGTGCTCGAATTTTTATGCCGCGTGCGGCGGCGTGGACTCCAGTGGACTGGTCATCCTCTAAAATTCTCTCCGTGCCCCGGAAATGCCGGATGCACGGAGGACTTAAATTCCAAACGCAAACTGATGCAGACAGTTCGCGGCTAAAAAGAATGGCGACTGCGTGCTTTAATTACGCGGAGGTGCCGGTCGGAATGAGATCGTCGAGCGAATCGCTTTCCGCGCTGATATCCGCGAAGAGCCACGTGGAAAGGTAGCGCTCGCTGCTCGACGCGATGATGGCGACGATTTGCTTGCCCTTGTTTTCCGGGCGCTTCGCGAGTTGCAACGCCGTCCAGATGGCCGCGCCCGAAGAGATACCCACGGGAATGCCGTCCAGCTGGTTTACTTGTTTGGAAACCGGGCCGGAGTCGGACTCCTTCACGCGAATGACTTCGTCGTAAATCTTGGTGTTGAGCACGGAAGGAACGAAGCCTGCGCCGATGCCTTGCAGTTTGTGCGGGCCGGGCGTGCCACCGGAGAGAATCGGCGAAGCATCGGGTTCGACCGCGATGATTTTCACCGCCGGATTTTTCGCTTTCAGCACTTCGCCAATGCCAGTGATGGTGCCGCCGGTGCCGATGCCAGAAACGACGATGTCCACTTTCCCATCGGTATCGCGCCAGATTTCTTCAGCGGTCGTCTTGCGGTGGATCTCGGGATTCGCGGGATTCGCGAATTGCTGAAGAATGACACTGTTCGCGATCTTCGATTGCAGTTCTTCGGCTTTCGCGATGGCTCCCTTCATGCCTTTCGGCCCTTCGGTGAGAATCACGCGCGCGCCGAGGACTTTGAGGAGTTTGCGACGTTCCAAGCTCATCGTCTCGGGCATCGTGAGGATCAGCTTCAGGCCTTTGGCGGCGGCGACGAACGCGAGCGCGATGCCGGTATTGCCGCTGGTCGGCTCGATGAGGACGGTGTTCTGGTTGATTTTGCCGGACTTCAACGCCTCATCGATCATCGAAAAGCCGATGCGGTCTTTCACGCTCGAGAGCGGATTAAAAAATTCCAACTTCAACAAGATTTCCGCCTGCGCGCCATGAGCGGCGGCGGTGCGATTAAGGCGCACGAGGGGCGTGTTGCCGATGGTTTCCGTGATGTCGTTATAGATCTTAGCCATGGTGGATTCGGGTTTGGGTTTTTAGTTTGGGATTAAATTGAATAGTCGGCCGGGAACGAGTGCGTCTGTCGCAAGCGCAGGTTGACGAGGTCGCCCACCTTGAGATTGAGCCCATCGAGTTCGGAGCGCGCTAACTCGGCTTCGACGATATCGCGGCTCTGCACCTGTTCGAGCGTGAGACGCGCTTGCGGGCCGGCGGCGTGCATGTAACGCACCACTGCAGTCAGACCCGGCTGGCCAGGCGCGTGACGGATCACTTCGATATCGTGCGGGCGCACATAGATGCGGCCTTCCGATCGCTGAGCGGACGTCAGTTGCGTGGGCGTGCCGGATTCGGAGAGCGTCTTGGCCGGGAGCACGTTTACGTTGCCGAGAAATTGATACACAAACGGCGACGCGGGGCGGTCGTAAACTTCCTGCGGCGTGCCGACCTGCTCGATCTTGGCGTTGTTCATGATCACGACTTCGTCCGCGATCTCGAGCGCTTCTTCTTGATCGTGCGTCACGAACAACGTCGTGAGATGGATCTCTTCGTGAAATTTGCGAAGCCAGCGGCGCAGTTCTTTGCGCACTTTCGCATCGAGCGCGCCAAACGGCTCGTCGAGCAGCAGCACTTTCGGTTCAACCGCGAGCGCGCGGGCGAGCGCCACGCGTTGACGCTGGCCCCCGGAAAGTTGCGACGGGAAACGCGCGCCGAGATTGTCGAGTTGCACGAGCTTGAGCAGCTTGTTCACCCGATCAGCGATTTCCGATTTCGGGGGACGACCCGCGCGGCGGACGTTCAACCCGAACGCGATGTTGTCGAACACGGTCATGTGTTTGAACAACGCGTAATGCTGAAACACAAAGCCCACTCGGCGATGGCCGGCATCGACGTCGGTCACATCCTCGCCGTGAAACGCGATGCGGCCACTCCCCTCGTCAGCGAATTCCAAGCCCGCGATGATACGCAGCAGCGTGGTCTTGCCGGAACCCGAAGGCCCGAGCAACGCGACGAGTTTGCCACTCGGCACGTTCAGATCGACGCCCGAGAGCGCCGTATAGCGACCGAAGGTCTTTTTGATATTATTGGCGACGATACTCACGCGAAAAGAGAGGCGAACTTCGAACAGCGAACGCTGAACGTTGAACTTTGAAGGGAGGATGCGGAAATCATTTCAGGGCGTTCTTTTGGGCGGTTTTTATGCTGGTGACGAATATGCGGATGAGTTCGTCCGTCTCCGCGAGCAGTGCGTCGACGAGAGCGGGTTTCTTAACGAGTGGCACCCGCTGAATGAGTTTCAACCAACGCGACGGTTCGCGCAGCTCTTTCAGGCAAATTTTGAGTTTGTGAACGAAATCACGAGACGACTCCGCGGCCTGAGCTTCCGCATGATTTGGCAAAGCGGAGGTGCCGGAACGCAGCACTTGCAGCGCGATGTGTTGGCCCGCCGGTGAACGCGTTACATTCTCCGCGAGTCGAATGATCCGCGCGGCGTATTCCAGCAAGCGTTCCTCCAAATCATAATTTGCGGCACTCATACTTCGATGTTCAGCGTTCAAGGTTCACTGTTCGACGTTCGACCGGCTCGCCGCGTGGCGCCATTCGACGATGGATTTGAGGACGATAGTAACAATGGCGAGCAAGGCCAGGAGCGAGGCCACAGCAAACGCGGCAGCGAAGTTGTATTCGTTGTAGAGGATTTCCACGTGCAACGGCATCGTGTTGGTCTCGCCGCGGATGTGTCCGCTGACGACGGAGACCGCGCCGAATTCGCCCATTGCGCGGGCGTTGCACAGGATTACGCCGTAAAAGAGGCCCCATTTTATGTTCGGCAAGGTGACGCGCCAGAACGTCTGCCAGCCATTCGCGCCCAAGGTGACGGCGGCGTATTCCTCGTCGGTGCCCTGCGCTTGCATGAGGGGAATCAATTCACGCGCGACAAACGGGAACGTCACAAAAATCGTCGCGAGCACGATGCCCGGCACGGCGAAAATGATTTTGAAATCCTGCTCCACGAGCCACGTCTGTAGCCACGGAAACCACGGATTTTCAGCGTTCTGATACTGGCCGACCCAGCCTTGCAGGCCGAATACGAGCACGTAGATCAAACCGGCGATGACGGGCGAAACAGCGAAGGGCAAATCGATGAGCGTCGTCAGCACGCTTTTGCCGCGGAACTGGAATTTCGTAATACACCACGCCGCGGCGACACCGAAGATCACGTTAGCGGGAACTGCAATGGCCGCGGTCGTGAGCGTCAGCTTGATCGCAGACAATGCATCCGAATCAGAGAACGCAGCAAAGTAAGCCTTCGCGCCTTTGCGAAAGGCTTCCGCGAACACCGCCGCGAGCGGCAGGAAAAGGAAAAACAGGAGAAACAGTAACGCGACGCTCGTGAGCAACCAGCGCACCCACGGCGCGTCCTGCGTCACGCGCGATTTGCGAACGGGAGCGGCAGCGGTGGTGCTCAGCGAACTGGAAACAATGGCGGCCATGTCAGACGAGCGCGTGGTGGCGGCGGCTCCATTTCTGGAGGAGATTGATGAGCAACAGCAACGTGAACGACACCACGAGCAACACGACCGCGATCGCGGTGGCGCCGCGATAGTCGTATTGCTCGAGTTTGGTGATGATCAACAAAGGGGTGATCTCGCTGTGCATGGGTTGGTTGCCCGCGATAAAGACAACCGATCCATATTCGCCCAGCGCGCGCGCGAACGCTAGCGCCGAGCCCGTAATAAGTGCCGGCGTCAACTCAGGCAAAATCACTCGCGTGATCGTTTGCCAGCGATTCGCGCCGAGCGTGGCGGACGCTTCTTCGAGTTCCGGCTCCATTTCTTCAAGCACGGGCTGCAACGTGCGCACGACAAACGGCAGACCGATAAAGGTGAGCGCGATAAAAATACCTGGGCGATCAAACGCGATGCGCAGGCCGAGCCAGTCCTTCCACGCGCCGGGCGCGTTGGCGTCCAAGGTCGTGACGCCTTTCGCCCACAACGGTTCTAGATAGCCACCGAGCCAGCCGTTCTTCGCGTAAATTGCCGTGAGTGCGATGCCCGCAACGGCGGTCGGCAACGCGAACGGCAAATCCACGAGCGCATCGATGATTTTTTTTCCAGGAAACGTGTAACGCACCAGCACCCACGCCACGATGGTGCCGAAAAACGCATTCATGGCCGCCGCGAGAAACGACACACCAAAACTCAAACGATACGACGCCACCACGCGCGGTGACGTCACCGCTTGCACAAAAGCGTCCCACGTCATGCCGGAAGTTTTGATAAACGCGGCCGAAAGCGGGATGAGCACGATCAGGCTCAGGTAAGCGAGCGTGAATCCCAGCGACAGACCGAAGCCCGGGAGCACTTTACGACGAGTTTTTCCAAAAAGAGACATTAGAGATTTTGGGCGTGAGCGATGAAGCCGCGGTAGTTGGCGATGACCGAATCGAGGGCCGCGACCGTCGCAGCCACTTGATCTTTAAAGGGCGCTTTCGCCGGTGTCTCGAAAATAAGATCGAACGGTTGAGGCTTTTGTTCGGGCGGCGCGGAGAGCACGCCTTTGAAACAATCGGAGATCATCCCCTCTTTTGCGGAAAATCCATCAATTGTCTCGCGACAATCGCGCGGCAACAAACGCTCCGCCGCGAGCAACGCGGGGCGCAGCAACGCTTCGTCAAGCGTGCGGCCGTGCGTGTAACCGTAGATGCCGTCGCAGGTGTCGTCCGAGTGCAGCGTGATGAGTCCTTGAAAACGCCGGTCGCGCAACTCGGCCTCGATCAGCTTCACCTCCGGCTGGCTGGAACCGCGCCAGAATTCGCGATTCAAATCTTTCTTCGCACGATTCTCGCGCGTGCCGTCTTCGATACCGGTGGGATTCACCACGGGATAAACCCACAACTCGTAACCGGCGGCGCGTTTCGGTTCGCGCACGAGTGCGAGTAAAAATTCCACGAGCGCGGCGCAACCCGCTGGTTCGTCGCCATGCACGCCCGCGAAAAATCCGAGGTGAATCGGATCGTGCCCCGCGTAAGGCCCGACGAAACGAAATCCATCGATCTCGTAGTCGCGGCCGCCGAGCGAGAATTTCCCAAGCAGCCCGCGCACCAATTCCTGACTGCGGCCCAGCAGCGCTTCCAGCGGTGCGTAAAGCAGCCGCAGGTCGCGAGTGTCAGGGAATTGGGCGGACAGAACCATGGCTTGAGCTAAACAATTATTGCTTCACGTAGATTTGATCGAAGACCCCACCGTCGGAGAAATGTGCGGTTTGCGCTTTGTCCCAGCTGCCGAAGATTTCCGGCACGGAATAAAGCGGGATGTTCGGAAAGCGGCTGCTGTGTTTCGCAAACACCGTTTTGTCGATCGGACGAAAATTATACTTCGCGACCAGCTCCTGCGCCGCGGGCGAGTAAAGGTATTCGAGGTAAGCTTTGGCGAGCGCGTCGGTGCCATGCTTCTTCGTCACTTTGTCGACCCACACGACAGGATTTTCCGCGAGGATGCTCGACGAGGGCACGACGCCTTCGACCTGGTCTTCGCCGAGTTCCTTGATCGTAAGCGCGACTTCGTTTTCGAACGTAAGCAACACGTCACCGATGCCGCGTTGGGCAAAGGTCGTCGTGGCGCCGCGACCGCCGGTGTCGAGCACCGGGACGTTCGCGAAAAGTTTTTTCACGAACTCACGCGCTTTGGCTTCGTCGCCGCCCGGTTGTTTCAACGCGTAGATCCACGCGCCGAGGTAACTGTAGCGGCCGTTGCCCGAGGTTTTCGGATTCGGAATCACGACTTGCACGCCTTCGCGCACGAGGTCGGACCAATCCTTGATGCCCTTGGGATTTCCTTTGCGCACGATGAACAGAATCGTGGACGTGTAAGGCACGCTTTCGTTCGGCAGGCGCTTCGCCCAGTCGGCGGGAATCAATTTCACCTTCGCGAGCTGATCGACGTCGGGCACGCCGTTCATGGTGACAACATCGGCCGCGAGGCCGTCGATCACGGAGCGCACTTGTTTCGAGGAGCCGCCGTGGGATTGGTTAATCGCCACATTCGCGCCATTGGTGGATTTCCAATGCGCGGAAAACAGCGGGTTGTATTCCTTGTAGAACTCGCGCGTGACGTCGTAGGAGACGTTGAGCAACGCGGGATCCGCCGCGGAGAGTTGGAGCAGAGCGCCCGCCGCCACGAGCGCGAGCAGTGATTTACGAAAAAGGGACATGAAAATTTTAATTAAAGGTGTTGGCCGTAGGCCTGGAACGCGCGGTAGCGCAAAATGAAGCGCGTGAGAATGTAGCTCACAGCTTCGTGATAAATGTCGTCCGGCCACGAGGCGGGAACTTGCAGCACGAGTTCGAACGGCACGTGCGGGAGATCGTCCGCGACCGAAAGCGGGCCGGCGGTCGCGGGCTCGCTGGAATCGCATTCGAAACGCACCGGGAACGGCGTCGTTTCCTCAGAGGAAATCAATTCGAGGTCGGGCGTCGCCAGCAACGTGCGCGGCTGACGGACGCGAATCGTGATGATGTCGTCGCCGGGTGCAGCGGATTCGATGCGGATAAAGCCGTGGTAGCCGCGGAGGCGCGCATCTTTTTCCAGCAAGTCGATCTCGGGCTGACGTGTGCGGCCCCAGTGTTGCTCCGCAAGCGCACGCGGCGGCACATCGAGGAAAAATCCGCCCGCATCCACGAGGGGAAAAAAGGAGAGATTTAAGCCGTGGCCCTGCTCGGCGTGATTCGCGAGACGCTCCACCAAGTGCAACATCGCGCGGCTCGCGCGGAGATCGCGCCGGTCGTAACCGGCGAGAAACGCGAGACGCCACGAATCGTCAGACGCGTGCGGCCCGAAGAAAACGAAGCGTGGCACGTAAGCGTGGCGGGTTTGGTGAAAGAACGGCCCGAGCGGCGAGCCGAAGATGTAATGGTTTTTCTGGGAAAGCGCGTAGAGCGCGCTGAGTTGCGCGCGAAACGCATCGGCGGGAGGCAGCGTCGCCGCGGAAACAGACAAAGTTTTACCGGCAAAAGGAATCGAGCTCATCGTAAGAAAAATTAAATTGTGAGGCTCTGAGCAGGAAAAACTGCGACCGGCGCGTGGGGCGCCGGTCGCAGTGCGGAGAAACAGCGCGTTACGGCGCGTAGATTTGGTCGAACGTGGCGCCGTCGGAGAAGTGATCCTTCGCGGCCTTCGTCCAGCCACCGAACGCTTGGTCGATGGTGAAGAGTTCAACCTTCGGGAAACTCGAGGCATACTTGGCCTTGGCGGCTTCGGACGTCGGGCGGTAATAGTTTTTACCGGCGATGTCTTGGCCTTCGTCGGAATAGAGGTATTCGAGGTAAGCCTTGGCGACTTCTTCGGTGCCTTTCTTCTTCACGACTTTGTCCACGACGCTGACTGTGGGCTGCGCGAGGATGCTCAGCGACGGCACGACGATTTCGAATTTGTCGGCGCCGAATTCTTTCACCGCGAGAAACGCTTCGTTTTCCCAGGAAATGAACACATCGCCAACGCCACGTTGCACGAAGGTCGTCGTCGAGCCGCGCGCGCCGGAGTCGAGCACCGGCACGTTTTTGTAGAGCTTCTTCACGAACTCCTGCGCCTTGGCATCACTGCCATATTTGCGACGGGCAAATTCCCACGCGGAGAGATAATTCCATTGCGCGCCGCCCGAAGTTTTCGGATTCGGCGTGATCACGGAAATACCGGGCTGCACGAGATCGTCCCAATCTTTCACTTTGAAGGGCGTGCCTTTGCGCACGAGGAACACGATCGTGCTCGTATAAGGCGCGGAACCGAGCGGGAGACGCTCCTGCCAGTTGGCGGGAAGCAGGTTGCCGTTCTTATTGAGTGCGCTGACGTCGTTGGCGAGCGCGAGTGTGACGACGTCGGCCTGGAGGCCGTCGATCACCGAGCGCGCTTGTTTGCCGGAACCGCCGTGGGATTGCTTGATAGTGACATCGTCACCCGTCTTGGCTTTCCAGTGCTTGGCGAAAGCGGCGTTGTATTCGACGTAGAGTTCGCGCGTCGGGTCGTAGGAAACGTTGAGGAGTTCGATAGATTTAGCGGAGGCGAACACGGCCGCGCCGGCGAACAGCGACAGGGCGAGAAGAGATTTAAAAGATTTCATGACGTAATTTTGTTTAAGTTTTTTAGTTAAACGTGACGCACGTTTTGTTCGTTAGAACGAAACCTGGAGACGGGTGATGACGGTATTTTCGTCATCGTTGATGAGCGCGTTGGCGGCGGGAACGGCGCCGGGTGCGAGTTTGAATTCGTTGTGGTAGAAGTTGAAACCGGCACGAACGCTCTTCGAGAGATGCCAGTTCAAACCGAGACCGAAGGCGTTGAGCTCGGTCGCGCTGACGTTGGGATTCGCGAGGCGAGCCGCGGCGGCGCCGTTGAACGCCGAGTCATCGACATCGAGATTCGAGACGCGGGCCACGAGTTCGAACGCGCCCCAAGTGCCGGCTTTCGGGTTGAAGCTGTTCTTCGGGGAGACGCCGCGGTAGGTGGAATCTTCGCCGGTCAACACGTAACCGACGGTGAGATTATAGCCGAAGTTTTTGACTTTTTGAATCGGGTCGGTGCCACGTTGCACTTCTATGGACGAGCCGACGTATTCGGCGAGCACGCCGAGCGGCCCGCGGTAGTAGTAAGCTTGCGGGGAGAACGTGAGGCCTTTGCCAGCGGCCGACACATTGGTTTCGTAGGTGAAGAAGTTTTGCTGACCGTCCGTGCGGTAAGCCGCCGTGCGACCGTTGACCGTCGCGTAATCGCCCGCGCTGACCGCAACCCCCACCCCGAGACCGGCGAGAGCGGACTCCTTGTCATTGGCGAACGGCGTGGCAAAGAGACGCGCCGCGAGCGTCTTATCCGCATCGAAATCGGCGCTGCCCGTGACGTTGTTGCCGCCATCCGGCACACCGTTGAGGACGGCGACCGTGTAATTCAGGCGGTTGTCGAGCACGTCGCCTTGGATTTGCAGACCGAGGTCACGATTCGGCGTGAGATTCGTCGCGATGGAGCGCTCGTTGAAAAAAGCAACTGGATCGGACTGGAGCTGCTCAAGGCCGACCGGCGTCTTGAATTTGCCGACACGCACATTGAACGCGGGCGAGAACGCGGCGTTGATGTTCGCGTCGAGGATCTGGATCGTGCCGCCAAACTCAGGCTGGATGTAGTATTGGAAAATGTTGTTGAACTTACCTTCGAAGATCAGGCGCGTGCGGCGCAGGATGAAGGTGTCGTTCGGATCGTTGGCGGCGTCATACCAACGATAATCGCCCTGAATCAGGCCGCGCAGACGAAGTGAGTGCGCGCCGTCAGCGGATACGATTTCGAAGCGACCATCGCTCGCGGTGATCTTCGGCGTGGACTTCGCCGCCGCCGCAGCAGCGGTGGCGGACGCTTCATCTTTGAGCTCTTGTTTACGCTCAAGGACGCGCAGCTTTTGGTCGAGCAAACGGATTTGCTCGCGCAGGAATTGGATGTCGTCGCTCTGGGCGCTGCCGACAACGGGCAGAGTGGCTAATAAAAGACCGGCAGATAAAACTGCGCGGGCCGCGGTGTTTCGAATAATCATGTTACTAGTTTTTATCTTCGCGAGGTCTCCAGTGTGGCTGGTCGTCCTCACTTCGGGGTGGGCTTGCTTGGTTGGAAACACCTCCGCTTGAGCGGTAGGCAGGTAAAGTTAGATGCCGGAGCCGTCGCGATGGCCGGGACCGGAGAGGCGGGTTTTTTCGGTGCGCTCGATTTGCGTGACGCGACCGTCGTGCACGACGAGTTGCACGAGGCCGTAGCGCAGGGTTTCGACTTTCTCTTGCACGATGCGCAACCACTCCGGGTTCACATCGGTTTTTTCCTGTTCGGTGGTCTGGCTCATATGGCGTAGTCTCCTAAAAGTTGATGAATGACGCCCTCGGTGGGGCTGTGGATGGCGCGGTTTTTCGCGCGTTTGGGTGGTGTTGAAGTAACGGAAAGATTGGCGCGAATGGCTTCCGTGTAAGGGAGCGGCAGGCCGCTCACCGCCATGCGGCGCGTGGTGACCTCGACGACATCGGCGAGCGTGTAACGGTCGAGAATCGCCGCGATGGCGTTGCGGACATCGAGCATCAGCATGCGCAACCCGCAGTGGGTTTCGTCGGGGCAATTGCACGGTTCGTAAGCCGACTGCGACACGCACCCGATCGGAGCCAACGGGCCGTCAATCAGGCGGACGATCGCGCCGATGGGGATCTCCGCCGCCGGCTTGGCCAGACGGTAGCCGCCGTGTTTGCCGCGCTCACTGGCGACAAAACCCGCCTCGCGAAGCTGCTGCATGACCTGCTCCAGAAACTTCACCGGCAAGTCCTCTGCCTTGGCCAGTTCCGACACGCGAATCAGCGAACGCCCCACCTTGGCACCGATGCCGAGGTTGATCAGGGAGCGCAGGGCGTATTCGCCGCGTTTGGACAGTTTCATAGGCTATTAATTAATACTACATTGGTTTAGTATGAATTGAATCAAGCTCTATTTGAGGCACTTGTCATAAAATTTCTCCTACAGACTTATAACGTCCGGTCGCCTCGGCGCCGTGGTCGCAGGGTGCCTCTAGGCTACAGCTGGAGCCGCAGCCCGTCGTAGGCCAACTGCACACCCACAGGCATTTCCGCCGAAAGCTTTGCGTGGTTGCTCAAGTGGGTCAGGTGGGTCAAATATGTAATCGGCGCCGCGATTTCGGCTGCCGCCGCGCACGCCTCAGCAATGTTCATATGCGTAGGATGCGGCTCAGGCCGCAGGCCGTCCAACACCACCACGTCCGCTCCGCGCGCGAGTTCCATGGCTTCGACCGGCAGGCGTTTGTTGTCCGTGTAATAGACGAATTTCTTGCCGCTGCTCTTTTCGGTAAAGATGAGGCCGAGCGTATTTAGACCGCCGTGCGGCAACAGCGTCGATTGAATCGTCCCTTGTGGCAATTCCAGCTTCGGCGGCATCGGTGTGAGCCGGAACGCCGCGTAACCCTTCGCGATCGGTCGCTCCGCAATCGTGTAAGGAAAAATCGCCAGCACGCGCCCCATCCCCTCCTCCGTCGAATACACCGTCAGCGCCGTCGCCCCCTTCAAATCGCAGAACCGCCGCAAGTCATCCATGCCCGCGATGTGATCCGCATGACCGTGCGTCAGGATAAAAAAATCCATCTGGCGGATGTTTTCGCGCAAGCATTGCAAACGAAACTCCGGCGCCGCGTCCACCTGCACATGCAAGCCATCCATCACCACATGCACGCTCGCCCGCGTGCGCCGGTTGCGCGGATCAGTCGACGTGCACACCGCGCAATCGCACGCAATCATCGGCACACCCTGCGACGTGCCCGTGCCTAAAAAGATAACTTCCATGCCCCATCCAAACGTCGCGCCCTCCCCTGTGGCAAGAGCCCGCGTGCACAAACTCAAACTCTCGATCAACTCCCTGGCAGATCCGTCCGCGCATGCCCGCCGAGCACCGCCCGCCAACTCGCCACGACGACCCATGCGACGAGCATCGTCGTCACAGTGTGACTGAGATAATGCGCGCCTTTGAGCATCTGGTAACCTCCCATCCACCATCCCAGCGAGAGGCCCAACCACACCGCGCTCTTTCGCCAGCGCCGCGTCGAGCGAATCGCCAACAAGCCCATCAACGCAAAGCCCCCGCTCGCATGCCCCGCCGGAAAACACCCTCCCCGCCTCGTCGGCACATCGCCGGACGGATACGATCCGCATAATTGCACATAAGCCACGTCGCCGCCGTAACGCCGGATTTCCGAGGGACAAAAGATATTCGTGCAGCTCTTCCCCAGCCCCGCGAGCGCCGGCACGGTCGCGAACACCAACAACGCGAGCCACAAACCATGACGATCAAGCTGCCACTGCTCACGCCAACGCGACGGCCCCACCGCGAAAACCAGCACCGTCAGCGCAATCACCCACACTAGAATCTTCGGGCCATCATAAAATAGCGCCCTTCCGAGCGGCTCTTTCGCATCGACCAGCCACCGCCCTGCGCGCGCGTCGTAGAAATGATCCTGCACCGCGAGGTCGAGTCGCGTGCTTTCGAACAACACGAGCACACCCGCCAGACACGCCAGCGCCAGCCAACCCGACGCGCATTTCGCCTTCAGGACACGCAGATCGAAAAACAAACGTGGCATCGCGAACTATTTTTTGCGCCGGAGCAACTTCTTGAAATCAAAGTTCACGCGCACTTTCGCACTCGCGCCCAGATCCGTGCCGTCTTCACCAAAACTCGCGCGCAAGCCGAGCCCGACCAGCCAACGTCCTCCCAAGTAGCCTTTGGTGTATTTCTCCGGCACCTCCCACACAAACCCTGGACGCACGGTAAACACGTCCTCATCGACCTGACCAATCCCACGAGTCGTCGCGTAATTGGTTTCCAGGGTGTAATTCATGATGCCGCGTTTCCACACCACGCCGGTCGTGAGATTAAGGGAATCGTCGCTCAGTTGATTTTTGCGCAGCTGACCGGGAACCGACGACCGATCGACCAAATCCGCGCCCAATCCCCAAAACACGCGCACGTTCGGATGCCCATCGAGCGGCCGCGCGAACGTGACAAAGGGCATCAAGTGCTCAAGTCCGTCGTTCACTTTCGCAGGAGGACTGCCGACCGGGCTGGAGAAATCCATCCCGGTCGCCGTTTCCCAATCGGCGAACAACGGTTTCGCGAATCGATACTTCGTCCCGAAGCGCACCTGCGAAAACCCAAAGCGGTCGAAGAATTTCTCGTCGCCCAACCCGTGCGAGAAATACGTCTCCACCTCACCAGACACTTCCCACTGCTGCGTGATGCCATAACGCGCACCCATCGGCGTCCGCAAATAATCCTCGTTGATCAAATCACCCAAATGCGGGTGAAAAATAAATCGCAGTGAATGTTTCTTTTCCGTGCCTGGAAGGTTCGAGTTAAAGATACCCCGAATGCGCAAATCGTCGTCAGGCACCTCTTTTTCCGCAGCAAGTCCGGTCAACGCGAGCAACGCACCACCCGCGCACCAACCCCAATTGAAAAGCTTCATGGCCGCGCGCTTTTATTTATTCACCGCCACTGCGCTCTTGTGATCGGGCGTGTTCGCGAGCGCCGTGAGTCGGGCAAACTCATCCGCAGGCAAAGCGCGATACAGCCCGTGCTGATAAAGATAACTCGCGGTTTGGTAATAGCAGATGGCTTCACTCACCGCGTAGGCACTGTCTGCGACCGGCGTGAGTAGCGCAGCCTTCGCGTCGTAATGATACGTGGCCGAGCCTTGCTGCGGACGCAGCACGGCCATCTCGCCTTTCTCGAGATGCCCGAGCTTCTGATAATTTCCCACGAGCGCGTGCGCATCGTCTTCCGGAATCCTCCGCACATCGTGTCCGAAGAAACGCGACGGATAACTCCAGTTCAGCATCCCGAGCAACGTCGGGGCGTAATCGATCTGACTCGTGAGCGTTTTGATATGACCCGGCGCGATGTGCCCGCCCGGCGCATAAATAATCAGCGGAATATGATAATTCTGCACCGGCAGTTCCGTCCGGCCCGCGCTCGACGCGCAATGGTCGGCGACAATCACGAACACCGTATTCTTAAACCACGGCTTCGTGGACGCATCGCGTAGAAATTGGCCAATCGCGTAATCCGTATATTTCACCGCGCCGGCGCGGCCAGAAGTTTTTGACGCAAGATCGATTTTTCCCTCGGGAAACGTGTAAGGCCGGTGATTCGACGTCGTCATCACAAAGTAATGAAAAGGTTTCCCCGCCGTGCTGGATGCATCCGCCTCGCGCATCGTCCAGCGATAGAGGTCTTCGTCGCATGCGCCCCAGACATTGGCAAACGACACATCGTTTTTCGCGACACTGTTCCGATCGATCACGCGGTAGCCGTTGTTACCGAAAAAATAATTCATGTTATCGAAGTAGCCAAAGCCACCGTAGATAAACGCCGTGTCGTAACCCTTCGCGCGAAACAACGAGCCGAGCGTGAACATGCCTTCGTTGCGCGGACGCTTGATCATCGACCGACCGGGAGTCGGCGGCAGCGACAGCGTCAGCGCTTCCATGCCGCGATCCGTGCGCGTGCCCGTCGCGTAGAAATTATCGAACACCAGACTCTTCGCCGCGATCTCCGTGAGATTCGGCGTCAGATTCGACGCGTGGTTAAAAATGCCGAGGAAATCCGCGCTCAGGCTCTCCACGGTGATTTGAATCACGTTCAGATGCTGTTCAACGCCCTGACCCCGCACCAAACGCAAGGTGTCGTAACCCGCGGCTTTCACCGGCACCGAGTCGTCTTCAGTTAACTCATGTGTCAAACGCGCAAACGCGTCGTCGATCGGCATCGTTTTGTAGAACTGCGCGTAATCGAGCACGTTGTTCTGAAACGCCGCGAAGAGCGACCAGAGTCCGTCCTTCCCGAGCTCGCGATTGTAGTTATTGCGAAACGCCGGGAGCTGTTCCTCGCGCAGGACGAGCCCAAACGCCAGCATGCCCGCCAACCACAGCGCGCCACTCGCATAGCGCCGTCGTGCCGTCTCGGGCTGAGCACGTAAGGTCAGCGCGAAAGCACCACACAGGTGCAGGGCCCACAACCAGAGTCCAGCCACCGCCGCCACCACAGCCAGAATCAGCGGCAGATTGTAGGACTCGCGGATATTGCCGATGACCTCGGTCGTGTAGACGAGGTAATCGACCGCGATGAAATTGAATCGTGCGCCAAACTCCTCCCAGAAAAACCACTCCGCCACCGCACCAAACACCAGGGCATAAAGCATCACGAATCCTGCGACGTAGGCCGAGACCCTCGCCCAGCGCTTTTCAAAAAATCCCGCCGGCAACACCGTGAGCAACACCGCGAGTGGCGCACCCGCAAACGCCGCCGCGCCGAGATCATAAACCAAGCCCCACCCGAACGAAGCCAGCAGGCTCGCGTTCCAAGAAGCCTCTCGCGCCGAAGCCGCGAGCAACCCAAGGCGCGTGCACAATGCCACGACGGCAAACGCCGCGAAAAAAACCACCAGTAACCCATGACGGCGAGCGAGGCTCTTTTCCGCCCGTGCCCGCACTGACGATAAAAACGATGAGAACGAATTCATGCGCCCATCCTGCCACGCCAACATGAATCGCGGATGAAGGAGCGATTAATTTTTGTTCATGTAAGCGAATGCGTGACGATCAAGGCACAGCCTCCAATCTCCAAAATTTTATGTGGAAATCAGGGAATCAGGAACAGAACTACGGCGAGTCTCTGCTTTTCCTGAGTTCCTGATTTCCACATTAAAAAATGAATGGAACCCAGCGTCAGTATACAGCCCGACGCTAGCCTCAGCGCCCAGTCAACTTAGGCCGGAATATCGATCGTAATGCGTAGGCCGACGCGGTCGTTCCGCGCGTGAGCTTCAATCTTTCCGCCGTGCAGTTCCACGATGCTGCGGCAGATCGCCAGCCCCAAGCCATTGCCCGTCGCCGGCGCGCCGTCCGCTCGCGGCAATTGCACGAAGCGTTCGAAAATTCGCTCTAACTGCTCCGGCGGCAATCCCGGCCCCTCGTCCGTCACTTCGATTCGCCACATCGTCGCGAGGCGCGAAGAGCTGAGCGTGATCATCCCAGTTCCGCGCATCACCGAGACTCCGTTGCTCACGAGATTCAGCAACACTTGCCGGAGCAACCCTTGGTCAAAAACCGCCTGGCCGGCGTCGTTGCGCACCAATTCCAGTTTCAAGCCCGCGTCTTCCGCCAACACCAACGCATCCTCGGCAATCGAAGTCATCACGTCAGCCGTCGCATGTTGCTCGCGAGTGAGCGGGAGCGCGCCGCCCTCGGCTTTCGCGAGAAACAACAACCGGTTAATCACCTGCTGCATGCTGGCGATTTCCTCGAGCAAACCATCGACCGCTGCCACTGCCGCGGGATCGGTCACAACTTGGGAGCGCACGCGTTCGGTGTTGAGGCGAATCAGCGTGAGGGGTGTTTTGAGTTCATGCGACGCGTCCGCCGAAAATCGTCCGACCTGCTGGAACGATTTTTCAAGCCGGTCGAACATCGCATTTAACAACCCGACCAACTCCGTCACTTCATCCCCTCCGGGCGGTGCAGGAATGCGTTCGTTGAGATTATCGGCGCTGATGCGCCGCGCCGTCCGCTCAATCGCCCGAATCGGCCGCAACGCTACGCGACTGATCCCATAGCCGACGCCGACGCTGCCGACTGCGACAATGCCCACAAGCAGCAGACTCACTTGCGTGTATTGACGCAGCACGCGCTCCATCGGCTCCAAGCGACTGCCAATTTGAAAATGCATCGCCCCGATGTGAAACTCCGCGCCGCGCACGCGTCCATGCGTCGGGATATCCGACACCCACGCCTCGCCGGGATTCATGTCATCGGGCAACACCGTGGCCCCCAGATTGGGCGAACGGAAAAACACCTGACCCTTCTCGTCGTTTACTTGGAAGAAAAACAAATCTTCATCCATCTCGCTGTGCTCGGTCATCTTTCGCGTGAGTTCTGTCCGCGTCATCTCGTTCGGATTGCCGCCGAGTTGCTGGACGACTTCGCGAAATTCCGCGTCGTGCAACTTGTCGATACCACTCGTCATCTCGCGCGACAAAAACCACCGGCCCGCGCCCAGCGCCACCACCACCGCGCCAGTAACCGCGAGCGCATACCAACCCGTCATTCGTGCGGTGATCGAAGTCATGCGAGTTGGTAACCCGTGCCGCGCAACGTGCGAATCACCGGCCGCTCTTCCGTCGCACCGAGTTTTTGGCGCAGCCGCCGCACATACACGTCGATCAAGTTGGTTTCTAAATCGTAACTCGCCTCCCAGATGCGCTCACCGATCAAGGTGCGCGTGAGCACCCGGCCGCGATTCTGTAAAAACAGTTCGAGCAACGCGAATTCGCGACTCGTCAACTCCACCGCTTTGCCGAGCGACGTCACCTGGCGCGCGAGCAAATCGACTTTCACGCCCGCGTGTTCCAGCACAGTTGCCTTCGTCGTGGATTGACGCCGCAACAACGATCGCAGGCGCGCCACGAGTTCTTCGAGACTGAATGGCTTCGGCAAATAATCGTCTGCGCCGAGGTTTAATCCGCGAATCCGGTCCTGCACCGCATCGCGGGCGCTCAGAATCAAGACCGGTTCGTTGAAACCCGCCGCCCGCCACTCGCGCAACAACTCCAGCCCGTCGCCGTCAGGCAAACCAAGATCGAGCACCACCGCGTCATAAGGCGAATCCGCCAGCGCATCGCGCGCCTGCGCGCACGAACTCACGACGCGCGCCGTGTAGCTTTGCTCAGTCAGTGCGTTTTCGACGAACTGGCCGAGTTTCCGCTCGTCTTCGACAATGAGGATTTTCATCGGCAAAAGCAGTCTGCCTTAATTCTGCGCGCAGAGTAAATCATTTCTCCGGAAACCACGCGGGCTCTCTCCCTTCAGCGCCAAGCCAGCCTTGCAGGTGGAATTTGATCCATACGCGGGGGTTGACCGTTACCACGTAAAATCTCCGGATCACCGGCAGTCCGAAATCGCGATAATCGACCGTCGCCTCGCCATCGATCGAATGAAGATTTCCCTGCACCAGCGATCGCACCTGAAACGTCACATTTTTTTCCACACCATGAAACATCACCGACCCGCGCGCCGTGAACGTGCCATCGTCCGCCGCACTGAGATCCGCAAGATGGAATGTCACCTTCGCGAATCGATCGTATTCGCTCCATTCCAGCAAATGCGCGTCTCGTTTCACCCGCCCTGTTTTAACATCGGTTAAATCGAACGAAACTTCCGCGCGTTCGATCCGACGTAAAGTTTCGTCCATCGCCACGGCTGCATCAAAGTTCACCACCCGGCAAAGAAATCCCTCAAACGTCGAGCGCACGGCCACCTCCAGCGTCGAACGCCGCGCATCCAGATGCCACATCACCGGCTCCGCGCGCGCCGCAGCGATCAAGCCGCCCGCCAGCAGCACACTTTGAAAACCTCTGAGCAATCCACGCATTCCGCGCCACCATGCAGCCGCAACATGAACAGTCGGTTAACCCTGCATGAATTTTTGTTCATCCAGTGAAAGCGATCCCGGGTCGCCGGGGAAGACACCGGTGTGCATACGGGCGCTTTCCGCAATGTTATCGAAAATCGCAACTTAGTCTCAGTCTGCGGTGTTGAGAGGAAGCACACCCCGGTTGCTCCATGAATACATTTCTCCAAGACCTGAAATTTTCCCTGCGCCTGCTTGCCAAAACGCCCGGCTTTGCCCTGGCGGCGATCATCGTGCTCGCCCTCGGCATCGGCTTGAACACCGCGATGTTCAGCGTCGTCCATGCGCTCGCGTTCAGCCCGCGACCTTTTTCGGCCCCAGAGCGGGTCGTGCAACTTTACACCCAAAGCGAACGCGATCGCGCCGAATTCCTCGCGTTCTCGTTTCCCGCTTACCGCGAGTTGCGCGAGCGCCGCGATATTTTCTCCGGCGTGCTTGCGCACAACATGACGATGATCGGTATCGGCGAAGGCGCGGAGGCACGTCGATCGTTTTCCGCGTTGGTGAGTTCGAATTATTTCGAAGTGCTCGGCGTGTCATTGCTGCGCGGACGTCCGTTCACCGCCGAGGAAGAAAAACCCGGCGCTAACCTGCCGGTGGTCATCGCCAGTCACCTGTATTGGAAAAAAGCCGGTTTCCCCGCGGACTTCGTCGGCTCGGCCATTCGCGTGAACGAGCGCGCGTTCACCGTCGTGGGCATCACGCCCGAAAATTTCTCCGGCACGATGATGCTCGCGGGCCCCGAACTTTATTTTCCGCTCGGCGTGTTTGGTTCGCTCAGCAACGACTTCGAAGGCCAGGCCCAACGCGCGCTGGAAAAGCCCGATTCGTTTAACCTGTTTCTCGTCGGGCGACTGCAAAGCGGTATCACGACAGCGTCCGCCGACGCGGCGCTCGCGGGCGTGGCCGACAGTCTCGAACAACTCTACCCGGTCGAGCACAAGGAACAGAATTTTCTCGTCGGCGCGTTGCCGCGCCTCGGCACCAACACGAATCCTTCGGACGAAGGCGTGGTGAAGACGCTCGGCTTGATCCTGCTCGGCATGACGGCCGCGGTGTTGCTGATCGTGTGCTTGAATCTCGCCGGCATGCTGCTGGCGCGCGGCCACGCGCGGCGCAAGGAATTCGCCATCCGCCTCGCGCTCGGCGGCGGGCGCGCCCGCATCGTGCGCCAATTGCTCACGGAAGGCTTTTTGCTGTCGTTAGCCGGCGGCATACTGGGTTTTGTGCTCGCGCTGTGGTCGGCAGATCTGCTCGTCGGCGCGATGAGTTTTCGCATTCCGATCGCGATCTTCTTCGGCGGCGCCACGCAAGGCGCGGTGCTTGTGGCCACCTTTGCGTTCTGCGCCCTCGCGACGTGTTTTTTCGCACTCGGGCCGGCGCTCAAGCTTTCGCGATGCGACCTCCTCACCGATTTGAAAGGCAACGCCGGCGAGGACGTTGTCGAGAAACGCCGCCGCTGGCTCCCGCGCCATCCGCTCGTCGTCACGCAGATCGCACTCTCGCTCGCGTTGCTCATTGCCGCCGGCCTGTTCGTGCAGATGTCGCGCAAGCTGATCGCGTTCGAGAGCGGCTATCACGCAGAAGACACGTTGATCGTCGAGGTTGACGCGAGTCTCGCCGGCCATGACGAGACGCGCAGCCGTCAACTCTACGTCGCCATTGAGCACCGGCTCGCCGCGCTGCCCGGCGTGCAATCGGCCAGCATCGGCGCGATTGCACTGTTTGGCATGATCAACCTTCATCGCTCCGTGCGCCGGGCGGGCGTCAATCCCGCGCCCGAGACGAAGCCGACCACTGCAGCCGAGGGGCGCACCTTCACGGCGCGTTGGAACGCGGTAGGTGGCGATTATTTTGCCACGATGGGATTGCCGGTATTACGCGGGCGCGCTTTTTCTCCCGCTGAAACCATCGCCGCCGACGGCGCCTCGAAGGTCGTGATGATTGACGAGGTCCTCGCGCAAAAACTCTGGCCCGACGGCGATGCGCTCGGTCAACACCTTCAATGGTCCGGCGAAGACGCGCGCAAAGCCGTCCCGGCCGCCGACGCCGCGAATGGCGGTTCCACCACTCTCGAAATTGTCGGCATCGTGCGCTCGACGCGCGACGACGTGGGCCAAAAGAAAGCGGGCAATTCAATTTACGTGCCTTTCGCGCAGGGTTTCATGAGCAACGTGCATTTCCATGTGCGTCCTGCGACGCTCGGTGAGCCCGCCGCGCTGGCTTTGATCGACGCGGTCCGCCGCACGTTGCGCGAGACCGCACCCGGCGTGCCGGTGTTTACGCTGCGCACCTTCCGGCAACACCGCGACGGCTCACTCGAACTCTGGAGCCTGCGCCTCGCGGGCACGTTGTTTCTCGTGTTTGGTGGACTCGCGACACTCGTCGCGGTGGTCGGTCTTTACGGTGTTAAAACCTACGCCGTGTCGCGGCGCACTCGCGAGATCGGCATCCGCCTCGCGCTCGGAGCCGAACCCCGCCGCGTCCGCAACCTGATCCTGCGCGAAGGCATCGCGATCACGGCGCTCGGCACCGCGATCGGATTGCTGCTCGGCGCCGGCCTCGGGCAACTGCTCGCGAGCGTGTTCGTGAATTTGCCGGCGTTTGACCTCGCGGCGTTCGTGACCGCGGCCACCGCGCTGTTCGCCACGGCGATCCTGGCGTGCTGGTTACCCGCCGTGCGCGCCACCCGCGTCAGCCCCATGACCGCGCTGCGGACGGAGTAAGCACCAACCGACGTCTACACCGTAGCGCAGCTTATTTTCCCAGTAGCTGCAGGAACTCGGCTTCGTCGATAATTTTAACACTGAGTTCTTGGGCGGTTTTGAGTTTCGAGCCGCCGTTGACCCCGACCACGAGGTAGTCGGTTTGCTTGCTCACGTTGTCGCGGACGATAGCGCCCGCAGCGCGGACTTTATCAGCTGCGTCGGTGCGTGAGAGCGTCAGCAATGTGCCCGTGAAGACGAAAATTTTGCCAGTGAATGCGCTGTTCGCGACGACCGTCGATTGCGGAAGCTCGGTCGCAACACCGGCTGACATTATCCTGCGCACAACGGTTTGATTCTCTTTTTTCGCGAAAAAATCGGCGACCGAAGCAGCCACACTTCGATCAACGCCGCGCGCGCGGAGCGCTTCTTCCGAGGCGTTCGCGACAACCTCCAAGCGTCCAAACTTCGCCGCCAGTTCGCGCGAGGTCACCGCGCCGACTTGCGGAATGCTCAAGCCGTGAATCACGCGCCACAGCGACGCGCCCTTGCTGCGCTCAATCGCCGCCAGCAAGCGATCCGTGGATTTCTCGACGTTTCCGCCGAGCGTCAGGAGTTGTTCGCGTTCCAATTGATAAATGTCGGCCACATTTTTCAGCCACCCGCGCGCCACGAGCTTTCCGATCAGCGCCGGCCCAAAGCCGGAAATCTCCACGCAGTCCTTCGAAACAAAATGTTCGATTCGCTGCTGCACCTGCGCAGGACACTCGGCATTCGGGCAATGCACCGCCGCTTCGCCCGAGATCGCGATAACCTCGGCCTGGCACGCCGGACATTTCTCCGGAAATACAAATTTGGCCGAGTCAGTTGTCCGGCGGGCGAAATTCACGCCGACAACCGCGGGGATGATTTCGCCGGCTTTTTCGACGAATACATAATCGCCGATGCGGATATCTTTGCGGGCAATCTCGTCGCGGTTGTGCAGCGAGGCGCGCGTGATTTTTGAACCCCCGAGTTCCACGGTTTCAAGTTCCGCCACGGGCGTGAGCACGCCACTGCGCCCCACTTGGAGCGTGATCGCTTTCAAACGTGTCTCCGCTCGCTCAGTCGAAAACTTATAAGCCAACGCCCAGTTGGGCGCACTGTCCGACTCTCCCAATTTTCGCTGCTGCGCAGTGGCATCCAATTTTACTACGACGCCGTCCGTCGGAAACGGCAGTCGTCCGCGTTCGGCCCCGATGGTTTGCACCGCGCTCCACAACTCATCGGAAGTTTTTGCGACGCGATACGCCAAGCCTGGCAAACCCCATGCCTGAATCAGCGCGTGCAACTCGCGTTGCGTTGCGGGAATGACACTGACCGGCTGCATGACTCCGACACCGTAGAACACCACTTCAAGTTTCCGCTTGGCTACTTCGGCGGATGACTGCTGCTTCAAGGTGCCGGCGGCAAGATTGCGCGGATGCGCGAACGGCGCTTCGCCCACGGCTTCACGTTCGTCATTGATGCGCGCAAACTCCGCGAACGACAGATAAACTTCGCCGCGAACCTCAACGAGTTCAGGAAGCGGCAGCGCTTTCCCTTCATCATCTCTGCGCCGAAGTTCGCGCGGCAAACTTAGAATTGTCAGCAGGTTTTCGGTGACCTCATCGCCCTCGAGGCCGTTGCCACGCGTCACGGCCCGCACCAACCGACCCTGCTCGTAAGTCACGCTGATCGCCAGGCCGTCATATTTTGGTTCGACGGTGAAGGCGATCGCTTCGCTTTTGGTTTGGGCCGCGATCTTCGCATGAAAAGCCCGCACTTCTGCTTCGGTGTAGGCCTTGTTCAGGCTGAGCATCCGCTCACCATGCCAGTAAGTAGCGAAGCCTTCCCCGCGGTCGTCGCCGATCCTGGTCTCGCGTGACGCGAGGTGCGGATGCTTTTCCTGCAACGCCCGTAATTCCCGCTTCAGTTGGTCGTAGGCGACATCGCTGATCTCGGGTGCGGCCTTCTTGAAATAGAGTTCGTCGTGGCGAGCGATCTCAGCGGTTAGCCATTCGGCTCGCTGCGCATCGCGCGCCAACTCGGCGGGAACGCTCTGTGGCGCCCATTTGGCAGCGTTCAGGACATCGCTCAGGAGAAAATAAAAAGCTAAGGCGAAAACGCCCCGCGCAAACTTGGATCCAAGGCCGGTCATCATTTTAAAACTCCTCTCGTCTCCCCGGCCTCAGGGATTAACTGTGTTAAGAAAAACCAACCCTAGCCTCGGTTTTTGAGTTCGGTCAAGTCACGCTATTCCTCAAACGTTCGCTTGATCTGGTATGCGTATCGCCGCTTCGCTGCTCTCTTCAAACTGCCAACTACCCCGCATGAAACTCCCGCTCCTCATTACGTTACTGCTGATCGCTTCGACTGCTCCGCTCGTCGCTCAACCGACAGCCGCGGATCTAAGTTCGCTCGCCCAGATCCGCACCGGCGTGAAATCTAAACGCGTGAGCAGCAGCGACCCGACTGGCGGTAATCGCGACCGCGTGGAAAATATCGCCGACGGCGAGACCCGCCTCATCGCTGACATCAAAGGTGCGGGCGTCATCACCCATATCTGGATGACTTATGGCACCTTCGGCACGCCGTCGACCCGGCCGAATATGAACGACGTCATTCTGAAAATTTATTGGGACGGCCAGAAAGAACCGTCTGTGCTTTCCCCGATCGGGCCGTTTTTTGGCCAGGGCTGGAACGAGGCTTATCCGCTCAATACTGCGCCGCTCGCCGTGGCCATGGGCGAACCGTGGACGAGTCTCGTCAGTTATTTCAACATGCCGTTCAGCAAAGGCGCGCGGTTCGAAATCGAAAATCAATCCGGCACCAAGATCGGGGTGTTTTATTTCTACATCGATTATACCGCGGTCGAAAAACTGCCTGCTGACGCCGGCCGTTTTCACGCGTGGTATAACCGCCAGATCACCGACGCCGACCCCGAGACCGGCGAGAACGAATGGGGCAGCCTCGGTCCGACGAAACCCAACACGACGAACGAGCGCAATTATCTCATCGCCGATATCAAAGGCCAGGGGCAGTTCGTCGGGCTCAACTACTACGTGCACAGTCCTTCGCCGATGTGGTATGGCGAAGGCGATGACGTAATCGAAATCGACGGCGACGCCGCCAGCACGCTCAAGGGCACCGGCACGGAGGACTATTTCAATACCGCGTGGTCGCCGAAACAGCTTTTTCAGCATCCGTATTTCGGACTGGCGCGCGTCAACAACGACCTCGGCTGGCTCGGCCGCACGCACGCTTATCGTTTCCACATCGTCGACCCGATCTACTTCGAGAAATCGCTGAAGTTTACGATCGAGCACGGTCACAACAACGTGCTCACCCTCGATCTGGCCACGGTCGCGTATTGGTATCAGTCCGAAGCCGTCGGCGTGCCCGCGATCCCCGATAAAGCCGCGCGCGCCCTCATGCCGATGATTGAACCGATGGACATCCACCGGTGGCGCGATGCGTGGCGCAAACAAATGGGCGGCGGCGGAAAATTATGGGGCAAGGAAACGCCGGAGCAAAAACGGCCTTAAAATTACACCCGGGGGGTATAACGCCGCCGGCGAAACCCGGGTCACGCGGGCAGCGTGAAGAAAAACGTCGCACCCTTATCCGGGACGCCTTCGGCCCAGATGTGACCGCTGTGGCGCTCGATGATGCGACGCACCATCGCGAGCCCGACGCCCGTGCCCTCAAAATCCTGCGGATGATAGAGGCGTTGAAACACGACGAAGAGGCGGTCGGCTTGCTCCATGTCGAAACCCACGCCGTTATCGCGCACGAAGAAAATCGGATGAGGTTCGTCAGCGCTGCGTTGGATGCCGACTTCGATCTCGGCGACTTGGCGCGGACGCGTAAACTTCAGCGAATTGCTCAGCAAATTGACGAGCACCTGCCGCAACAGCGTCGGGTCACCTTTCACTTTCGGCAAAGGCTGCACGTGAAACTGCACGTGCCGATCGCTGCGCTCGCCCGTGAGGTCGCGGAACACATAATGGCAAAGCGCTTCGATATCCACTGCTTCGCGCACAGGCTCATGATGGCCGAGCCGGGAAAAAGACATGATGCTGTCAATGAGCCGATCCATCTCGCACACGCCGCGATGAATCAGTTGCACGCTGCGCTGCGCCGCGGGCGACAATTCCCCCGCAGGGCGTTTTGCCAGAATCTCCGCGATACCCGTGATGGCGCGCAACGGTGTGCGCAAATCGTGCGACACTGAATAAGCGAACGTCTCGAGTTCCTTGTTCGCCGCTTCGAGATCGATGGTGCGATCGCGCACGCGGTTTTCGAGTTCACGATTCTGCTCCTGAATTTGCTCGAGCATGTGGTTGAACGCATCGGTCAACAACCCGAGTTCGTCATCGCTCACCTTCTCTGCCCGCACCGAATAGTCATGACGATTCGAAACTGCGGCGGCAGTTTCCGCGAGCGTGAGAATCGGGCGGGAAATTTGCTGCTGAAGTTTTCTCGACAACAAAAACGCGACCACCGAAAGCACCACGACAATCAGCCCCGCGATGCCGACATAGAGACGCAAGCGCTCGTAAAACGCTTCCATGTCCGAACTCAGGTAAAGCGTGCCGAGCCGCTGACTGCCGCGCACCTGCACCACGGGCGTGAAGCCGATCAATTTTCCCTCGCTGAAACGGTAGCCGTCGACGCCAGGATATTTTGGAAGGATTTCGTCGGGAGCTGACACGGGATAACGCGCGAACAGCTGCCCGTCTTTATTGTAGAGCGCCGCTTCCGTGATGTGCTTTTCCGCGCGCAAGGCGCTGAGCACTTCCGTCGCGTCTTCCGCATTGTCGAACGCGAGCACGGCAGTGCTGTTGGTCGCGATAACCTCGCCGAGCGTGGAAAGCTGCCGCAACGATCCCTGTCGAAACGTAATCGCTTCATACGCCAGAAACGCCGAGCACGTAAGCAGCAACACCACCGCGCTGGTCGCCATGATGACCACCATGAGCTTGCGCTGAATCGGAAGGTTTTGAAACCGCATGGCTCAGCCGCGCTCAGGCGTCACGATGGTGGCCCAACGCAGCAGTTTCGAACTGATCGTGAGGCCGGCTTTTTTCGAAGCGTCCACATTGATGCGCAGGCGAATTTTCCCCGACTCTGTCGCGAAGCGCACCATGCCGCCGAGACGACTGAAATTATCCACGTCGCCCACGGTCAGCAGCGGTTTTTCCGCAAACATCGGGAATACTTTTTCGGCTTGGCCGCTGACGGATTTGCTAACGAAAAGAATGTGGCAGTCCTGAATTTCTTCGGCGCGACGAAAGCGACGCACCACCAAAACGTGCGCGCCGACTTTTTCGTTTTTCACCAGATCATCCAAATAAGAGCCAAAAGGATCGTCGCCCCAGATCCCGATGACCAGTGGCGACTCTGCATCCTTAAACGACTGCTCCGGCCACTCGACGAATTGGGCAAAGTTAAATAAGAAAACCGACTTCAGTTGATATTCCGGGATGTAGTCCGCCGACGCCGCACGCGCCAGCGGCGTCGCGAGAATTAATAATCCCGCAACCGCGAACCAGCCGAGCGCTTTAATCGCCCGCTTCAAACTGGAACTCAGAAATGCCATGCGACTTCAGCAAACACATTACGCGCGATTTCGCGGCGACCGCCGGGCACGTTGAATTCCGCATGCCGATCGTGGAGGAGATTTTGGCCCACGACGGAGAGCGACCAGTCGTCACGCGGACGCCAGCCGATCCGCAAATCCATCTCCGCGTAAGCCGGGACAGACTGATTATTGATGCCCGCAACGTAGCGACCGGTCGCATCGAGTTCCAGTTGCGGCAAAATCGTCCACAGGGAACGCAGCACGAGTTGGTGATTGGGATCGCGGGAAATGCTGCGATCGCTCGGCGCGGCGCCGTCTTTCGATTCGCTGTGCACGCGCAGCTCGGTGTAGCCGAGGTGCAGCCGCCAGTTGTCCGCCGCGCGCCACTCCAGTGTCAGTTCCGCGCCGGAGGTGCGGCCGCGCAAATTACTGGTGCGCTCGAGTGGGAATTGCGCGGGCGGGTTGAGCGGTTCGAGGCTCCGCAGGTCATCGTAGTCATTGTAGAATGTCGCAAGCGAGAGCGTGAGATTGGCCGCGAGTTGCTGGCGGTAGCCGAGTTCGTAGGCGATCAGCGTCTCGGAAATCACGGCGGGCCCGCCGGCGACACGATACGGTGGCACGGCCGGAGAATAGAGATCGCGGTCAATTCGTGACGGTGTCCGCACCGCGCGCGAAATCGCCGCCCACACCGTGCGCGTGGGCGCAAGCGTCCACGCCAGTCGGGCACTCGGTTCCACTTCGAAATCCGTGTATTCGTTGTGCTCAAGTTTGGAGCCGAACGTGAAGTGCAACCGGTCCTCCACGAGCGCGAGGTCGTCTTGCACAAACACGCTAAACGACTCGCGGTTTACTTGCGCCGGGAGAAAGGCGTTGGCGGGCGTGTTGACGATATCGTCCGCCACCAGGCGATAGCTTGCGCCCCACACCAAATCCTGTCGCAGGCCGACCGGTAACCGGTGTTGAAAATCCAAGTCGTAAGTATCCAGCGTCTGCGTGAACGAGCCCGGGATGTTGCGGTGCGTGCGATCATAATAGGCCTGCAGTTTCACGTCGGAATTTTCGGCAAACTTGCGGGACCAGCGCCCGAGCAGATTGCGTCCGCGCGCATCGATGGCGTCGTTGTTCGTGCGCGCGAATTCCCCGGCATAGGCATCCGCTTGCAAAGTAAAATCCGTGTCGCTGCTCGCGGCCCAATCCAGGCGGACCCCCCCTTGCCGCATCCGCCAGTCGTCACGCGCGTCGTTGCCGCTCGGGAAATCGGATTCGCCGCGCTCGAAATATTTTCCGTAAACGCGGTAGTGGAGATTCGGCGCGATCTGGCCGCCGTAGCGCACGCCGCCCGAGCCACGCAAAGCCGTGCCGCCGCCACCGACGAGCAAGCCACCCTGGGTGTCTTTCGCATTTTTGGTCGTGATGTTGATGACACCGTTGACGGCGTTGGCGCCCCACTGCGTCGCACCGGGCCCGCTGATCACTTCGATGCGATCGAGGTCGGCCATAAACGTGTCCTGCACGTCCCAATAAACTCCGGCGTAAAGCGGCGTGTAAACCGTGCGACCGTCGATGAGCACGAGCATCTTGTCGGCAAACACGTTGTTGAATCCGCGCGACGAAATCGCCCATTGGCGCGAATCAATTTGCGCCACCTGCAAGTTCGACGCCAGGCGCAGCGCCTCTGGCAAACGCGTCGCGCCAGAACGGCGAATATCTTCGCCGGTGATGACTTGAATCGCGGAAGCCGCGCCGGAAAGTTTTTCCGGGCGTTTAGAAACGGACGTGACTTCGATGTCCATCAACTGATCTACGCCGAGTTTCTTTAGTTCTGCGGGCGACGGCAGCGCGCGTTGCGCGTAGGCGAAAACAGTGGAGAAAAATGCGCCGGCGAAAACCAACAGGACGAGGCGCACCGCGGGGCAAAGCCGAGGCGCTTTTCCAGGCGGAACTGAGTAAAACGTGGGGGTGTGCATGATGACTGGCCGTGAACAACGGACGCTGCCACTACGCCAGCGCCGCCAGTCGAGGGGCAAGCTGAAACCAGCATCGCCGTTTCAAACTGGGCTTGCCTGCCCCCGCGGGCGGCTGCATTAGGCCGTAAATGCCCACGCCACGTAAACGAGTTTTCATCGTCGATGACCACACGCTGGTCCGCGAATGGCTCGTGACGTTGCTCCAGCAGGAGCCGGATTTGGAAGTGTGCGGCCAGGCGGATGCCGCCCCGCCCGCGTTGGCGGCGATGACGGCGTCGCCGCCCGATCTCGCGGTGATCGATCTTTCGCTGAAAAACGGCTCCGGGTTGGACTTAATCAAAGACCTGCGCCTGCAGTGCCCCGATACGCTCGTCGTGGTGCTATCGATGCACGAAGAAATATACTACGTGGAACGCGCCCTGCGCGCCGGCGCGCGCGGCTACGTGACGAAGCGCGATTCCACGAGCCACATCATGGAGGGCATCCGCGCCGTGCTGGCGGGGCGAGTGTATGCGCGACCGGAATTGCTGGCAAAACTCACGGAGCGCATGGTCGGTCAGGGCGGAGCCAAACCGCCGCGCACCATCGAGCTGTTAAGCGATCGCGAAATGGAAGTTTTCCGCCGTCTGGGCGAAGGCCAGCCGACCCGTAAGGTCGCGACGGAGATGGGACTGAGCATGAAAACGGTGCAGGCTTACAGCGCGCGGATTAAGGAAAAACTGGGCTTGGACAACGCGACGGAGTTGATGCGCGAAGCCGTGCGTTGGGTGGAAAAAGAGCCGAACAAATAACGTTGGGTGGCTCGATTTTCGAGCGCTACGCGGGGAGTCCTTTCAGCGGAGCGAATCCTCCGGTTGAACCGCAAGGCACCCTGCATCGGAAATCTCAGTCGGTTTTGTAGGATTCCATCCTACACGCCATTTCGACTCAGCCTAGCATTCACGGGCATTGTTTTAGGGTATTCTCCTCACGTCACCCCCGACGTGCCCCTCACCGCGCGTTGGTTTGTTCAACCTCCACTCCGTCAACGCCGTGCAGCACACCGTCGCTTTGCAATCCAACCCACCTTTTTCACGTAGTGGGAGCCACCTCCGGATTGCGCACGCGATTTTCACCCGCAACCTCGCTGGCTCCGAGCGCTATTGCGTGGAATTGGCCAACCAGCAGGCGGCGCTCGGTCACGAAGTGCACGTAGCGGGCACGCGCGGATCGTTGATCCAGCAAGCGCTCTCGCCGAAGATTAAATTTCACGCGGTCGGCCGCTTATTTCGCACATTTCGGCTGAAGCAGTTGCTGGCGAAAATCGAACCAGATGTCTGCCACGGACACTTGAGCGCGGCCTGCAAGGCACTCGGCGCGCTTTCGCACCGGCATCGCACGGTGGCTACCCTGCATGTAGGCTATAAAGCGCATCAACACGGCCGCCTTGGCGGTGTGATTTGCGTGAACCACACCCAAGCCGTCGCGATCGACGGCTATCGTGGCAGGAATTGCACGGTTTGGAATTGGCTGCCCGACGCACCTGCCGCGAACACCTCGGCCGGCCTGCGCCAGAAACTTGGGATTAGTTCGGATATGTTCCTCGTCGGCGCAGTTGGCCGGTTGCACGAAAGCAAAGGGGTCGATGTGCTCATCTCCGCATTTCGTCGCACTGCTCCCGACTGTGCCGGTTTGGTTATCCTCGGCGACGGCCCGCAACGCGCCGCCCTCGAAAAATTGGCCGCTGGCGATCCGCGAATTCATTTCCTTGGCTATCGCGCGGCGGTGCACGAGTGCCTGCGTGAGTTCGATTTGTTCGTCTCGCCGTCGCGCGAAGAAAGTTTCGGCCTCGCGATCCTCGAAGCGATGAGCACGGGCGCGCCGATCATCTCCACCGCGACTGCCGGCCCGTCGGAATTTTTGCAGGATCAACCGGTAACGCTGGTCGCGCCGGGTTGCGTGGACGAAATGACTGCCGCGCTGGCCGATGCCTATGCGCGGTTTAATCGCGGCGAGTTGCCGAAGCTCGCGTATGATCTGAAGCCCTTTAAGCCTGCACTGCGCGTCGCGGAAATCATGAGCTTCTACGAAGAAGTCATCCACACGCGGGAAGAACAAGTCGTCCAGAGCTGGGAGCCTGCAGCCGCGACATGATCCGTCCGCCTCGCAGCGATTTCTGGAACGTCGGCATCGTGCCAGCCTCCATCCAAGCACTGGCCGAGCCGGGCACGCTGGAAGCATGTCGCGATCAAATTGTCTGGTTACCGGATCCCGGCGAATGGCGCTACCTCGCCGATCCGTTCGGACTCAAACGCGACGGCACCACGCACATCTTCGTGGAGGCATTCGACTACCGCACGAAACACGCGGTGATCGAGCATCACGCCTTCGACCGGAAGCTCACGTGGCAGGAAAAATCCATCGTCCTCAGCGGGCCGTTTCACCTCTCCTACCCTTACTTGATTCAACACGCCGGTGAGGTGTTCATGATTCCCGAGTGTCATCGCTCAAATGAAGTGACGCTCTACCACGCCGCAGAATTCCCCGGAAAATGGGTGCGTGAAGCGACTCTGCTGTCGGACATTTCCGCGGCCGAAGCGTCCGTGATTAAGCACGAAGGCCTGTGGTGGATGTTTTACACGGTCGTCGGGCCCGAAGCTGCCGATCAAAAAGAGCTGCACATTGCCCACGCGCCGAATTTGCACGGCCCGTGGACACGGCATCCGAAAAACCCACTGATTCGTAATCTCAGCGGAGCCCGCCCTGGCGGAACGCCGTTCATCGACAACGACGGATTCGTGGTGCTGCCCGTTCAAGATTGCAGCGTCACCTACGGCGGCGCCGCGCGGTTCTTAAAATTCACGCAACTTTCGGTTTCACAAATCACCGTGACCCATCTTCGCACGCGACTCACCGGCGACCTCGCGTCATCCACGCATCACGACGGCCTGCACACGGTCTCAAGCTGCGGTGACCTGACTCTGATCGACACTAAACGCATCGCGCGGCTGTGGTCACGTCACGCCATCAACTTTCAACGCAATTTTAACAAACTCGGTTTAGGGGCAACCCAGCCTCACCTCCAAGTAGTATGACCGCCGCCGTCCAACGTCCCTCGCTCTTTACCTCCATTGCCTCGTGGTTCAAACGCCGCGTGCTCCGCGACCAGCGTGAACGCTGGAATCATCAATACGCCGAGGGTCGCTGGGAAAAACTCAAAGCCCCGCTCGAACTCGCGCGCTTAGACGCCTGCGCCTCGCAGTTACACCGCCAAGGCACGCGCAAGAGCGTGCTCGAAATCGGCAGCGGCGCCGCCCTCCTCCAACAACGCGTTGCTCCGGATGATTACAGCACGTGGCTGGGCATCGACGTGTCAGACCTCGCCATCGCCGAAGCTCAGGCTTTTGCGAATCATCGCGTGCGCTACCTCGTCGCGGACATGACCACCTTTGTCCCTGACCAAAAGTTCGACGTCATCATTTTCCCCGAATCGATTTACTACACCGATGATCGCGCCGGCCTGCTGAAACGTTACGCGCAGTTCCTCAATCCGAATGGCGTTTTCATCGTCTCGATTTTTCAAACCAAACGCAGCGGCGCCATTTGGAAAGAAATCCGCACGGTCGCCTACCCGGTTTATTTTGACGCGACCACGAACGAACTCGGCACGTGGTATTGCGAGACCCTGAAGCTCCGCAACACCGCGACCAAATAAACACTGCGCGCATAAATTTCCTTCGGAACCGAAGGGTGGTTTCAAAGGTTGGTCAAAATTCCCGGGCTACGGAGCCCGGGTTTTTTGTTTTTCAAGATAACCCATAAGCGCCAAGCACATGCCGAAACGTTCGCCGCCCGGAGAGAAAAAAAAGGCGCGCTCCGGAGAGCGCGCCTTGAGAATTAATTTTAGAAGCGAGGGGCTTGGACTCGCCGCGTCGTAGCTCCGAAGAGCGTAGACGGAACTTAGTAGTCCATGCCGCCCATGCCGCCGCCGTGGCCGCCGCCGCCTGCCGGGGCATCCTTCTTGTCCGGGGCATCGGTGATGATGCACTCGGTCGTGAGGAGGAGGCCGGCGATAGACGCCGCGTTTTGCAACGCGATGCGGGTCACCTTGGTCGGATCGACGACGCCAGCCTTCACGAGGTCTTCGTAAGTGCCAGTGGCGACGTTGTAACCATTGTTACCCTTGCTGGAGAGCACCGTTTGCACAACGACCGCGCCTTCGAGGCCGGCGTTGAACACGAGTTGCTTGAGCGGGGCTTCGATGGCGCGACGGATGATTTGCGCGCCGAGCTTTTCGTCGCCTTCGAGCGCCGCGATGGAAGCGTCAACAGCTTTGGCGGTGCGCAAGAGCGCGACGCCGCCGCCGGAAACGATACCCTCTTCAACGGCCGCACGGGTCGCATGGAGAGCATCTTCAACGCGCTGTTTCTTTTCCTTCATCTCGGATTCGGTGGTGGCACCGACGTTGATGACGGCCACGCCGCCAGCCAACTTCGCGAGACGCTCCTGGAGCTTCTCCTTGTCGTAGTCGCTGGTGGTTTCGTCGATCTGACGACGGATCTGCTTCACGCGGCCTTGGATGTCCGTGGACTTGCCGGCGCCACCGATGATGGTGGTGTTCTCTTTATCAACTTTGATGCTCTTCGCTTTGCCGAGGTCGGCGAGCGTGAGGTTCTCAAGTTTGAGGCCGAGATCTTCCGTGATGCACTTGCCGCCCGTGAGGACTGCAATGTCTTCGAGCATGGCTTTGCGGCGATCGCCGAAGCCAGGAGCCTTGACGGCGCACACGTTGATCGTGCCGCGAATCTTGTTAACGACGAGGGCCGCGAGGGCTTCGCCTTCAACTTCTTCAGCGATCACGAGGAGCTGCTTGCCGGTCTTGGCGACCGATTGGAGCAGCGGGAGGAACTCTTGAAGGTTCGCGATCTTCTTCTCGTGGATGAGCACGTAAGCGTCTTCGAGGACGGCTTCTTGAGCTTCCATGTTCGTCGCGAAATACGGCGAGAGGTAGCCCTTGTCGAACTGCATGCCTTCAACGACGTCGAGCGTCGTCTCGATGGACTTCGCTTCTTCGACGGTGATGGTGCCGTCTTTGCCGACCTTGTCCATGGCGTCAGCGATGATCTCGCCGATCGTGCCATCCCAGTTTGCGGAGACGGTGGCGACTTGGCGGATTTCTTCGCGGTCGTTGACCTTCTTGGAAACCTTAGCGAGCTCGGCGACAGCGGCTTCAACGGCCTTGTCGATACCGCGCTTCAAATAGATCGGGTTGGCACCGGCGGTGACGTGCTTGAGGCCTTCTTTGTAGACGGCTTCAGCGAGCACGGTCGCGGTGGTGGTGCCGTCGCCGGCAGCGTCGTTCGTCTTGGAAGCGACTTCCTTCACGAGTTGGGCGCCGATGTTTTCGTAAGGATCGGAAAGTTCGATTTCCTTCGCAACGGTCACGCCGTCCTTGGTGACGGTGGGCGATCCGAATTTTTTGTCGATGACGACATTACGGCCTTTCGGTCCGAGGGTGACCTTGACGGCTTTGGAGAGAAGCTCGACGCCGCGAAGAATCTTCTGGCGGGCTGCTTCATCGAACAGGAGTTGTTTGGCTGCCATAGTAGTAAGTAATTAAATTAAGATTAGGAGATAAGCGGAACGGCCAATTAGCCGATGACGCCGAGGATGTCGTCTTCGCGAACGAGCGTGTATTTAGCGTCGTCGATTTTGACTTCGGTGCCGCCGTATTTGCTGATGAGAACCTTGTCGCCGACTTTCACTTCGAAAGCGGAAACTTTGCCGTTCTCGTCACGCTTGCCGGTGCCGAGGGCGATGACTTTCGCCTCCTGCGGTTTTTCTTTCGCAGAATCCGGGATGATGATGCCACCGCGGACTTGTTCTTTTTCTTCGATGTGCTGCACCAGCACGCGATCACCGATAGGTTTGATGTTTACTTTAGCCATATTGATTTGGATTCGGGGTTAAAAGTTTTGGTTAATTGAGAGTTGGTGAGAATAGAAAGCGAACCCGCCATTGCACGAGGGCAATCGCGGGTTCGCGGTTAAAAATTACTTCTTTTCGTCGTCGACGATTTCGACATCGGCATCAACCACTTTGCCTTCGGCCTTCTTGGAGGAAGGTTTCGGTTCAGGAGTCGGGCCGGCGTCTTTTTCCGGGGTCGCTTCGCCGGTCGGAGCCCCGCCCGGGGTCGCGCCGGCGGCCTGCGCCTGCTGATAAAGTTCAGCGCCGATCTTCGTGAGGTTTTCCAACGAAGCTTTCATCTTCGCCGGATCGTTGCTCTCGAGATCTTTTTTAGCGTCGGCAATCGCGGTCTCAAATTTCGTCTTCACATCGGCAGGGATTTTGTCGCCCGCGTCCTTGAGGGTTTTTTCGAGTTGGTAGATCGTCGTGTCCAATTGGTTCTTGGCTTCGACGGCTTCCTTGCGCTTCGCGTCTTCCGCGGCGTTGAGTTCAGCTTCCTTGGTCATCTTCTCGACCTCTTCCTTCGAGAGACCGGACGAACCTTGAATGGTGATCTTTTGCTCTTTGCCCGTGCCCGTGTCCTTGGCGGACACGTTAAGGATACCGTTGGCGTCGATGTCGAAGGTGACTTCGATTTGCGGCGTGCCGCGCGGAGCCGGCGGAATGCCGTCGAGCTTGAACGTGCCGAGGTTCTTGTTGTCGCGTGCCATCGGGCGTTCGCCCTGAAGGACGACGATTTCAACACCCGGTTGGTTGTCGCTGTAAGTGGAGAACACCTGTGATTTCTTCGACGGAATCGTCGTATTGCGCGGGATCATCGCCGTGGAAACGTCGCCAGCCGTCATGATGCCGAGCGTCAGCGGAGTGACGTCGAGCAACAGAACGTCGCGGACATCGCCCTTCAAAACGCCACCCTGAATCGCGGCGCCGATGGCGACGACTTCGTCAGGATTCACACCTTGGTGAGGCGTCTTGCCGCCGAGCGAACGAGCGATCTCAACAACTTTTGGCATGCGGGTCATGCCGCCGACGAGCACGAGCTCATCGATCTTGTCGGAGGAAACGCCGGAGTCCTTAAGACAGTTTTTGAACGGCTGAATGCAGCGCTCGAAAAGGCTGTCGCAGATTTGCTCCATCTTCGCGCGGGTTAGCTGAAGATTTAAATGTTTCGGGCCAGACGCATCCGCCGTGATGAACGGCAGGTTGATGTCGTAAGTCGTGGACGAAGAGAGTGCGATTTTCGCCTTCTCGGCTTCTTCCTTCAAGCGTTGGAGCGCCATCGGATCCTTGCGGAGATCGATGCCGTTTTCCTTTTTAAAGGAGTCAACGAGCCAGCCGATGATCGCATCGTCCCAGTTGTCGCCGCCGAGGTGCGTATCACCGTTCGTGGCTTTGACTTCGAAGACGCCATCGCCGATTTCGAGGACCGACACGTCGAACGTGCCGCCACCCAAATCGAACACTGCGATTTTTTCGTCTTTCTTCTTATCAAGACCGTAAGCGAGCGAGGCCGCCGTCGGTTCGTTGATGATGCGGAGCACTTCGAGACCGGCGATCTTGCCGGCGTCTTTCGTGGCCTGACGCTGGGCGTCATTAAAATAAGCGGGGACCGTGATGACAGCCTGCGCGATTTTTTCACCGAGGTAGGCCTCAGCGTCGGCCTTCAATTTGCCGAGGACGAACGCCGCGATTTGCTGCGGCGCGAACGTCTCAGTTTTGTCGCCGGCTTTCACTTCGATGTAAGCATCGCCGTTTTTGCCTTCGACCACTTTAAAGGGGAAATTCTTCGCCTCTTCGCGCACCTCGGTGAACTTGCGACCGATGAGGCGCTTGGCGGAGAAAATCGTGTTTTGGGGATTGGTCACGGCCTGACGCTTGGCAGCCTGGCCCACGATGCGTTCGCCCGTCTTGGTGAAAGCCACCACGGACGGCGTCGTGCGGGCGCCTTCAGCGTTTGGAATGACCACTGGCTCGCCACCTTCCATAATGGACATACAGGAATTGGTCGTGCCTAAGTCGATGCCTAGAATTTTACTCATATGTCCTCCGTTCTAGCAATGCCCGTGCCCCGTAACCGATTCGTTCTTTTATCCTTACTCTTCAACATGTTAATTGATTTACCACGCCATCACTTCACCCACAAAGTCGTGAATTCAGGGCCACGATGGCACACCTGATGCAGCACTGCTGTCACACTGTGCCATCAATGTGTCAGTTGATATTCTAACCCAACGACCTACTCTCACCCACCATGGAGACGCTTCACGTGCCTGCGACGGTTCCGGTGATGACTTTGCCTGACACGGTTTTCTTCCCGCAGGCGCTCCTTCCGCTCCACATCTTTGAGCCACGTTATCAGCAGATGTTAACTGACGTGCTTGCAACCGATCGACTGTTTGCCGTCGCGCGACTCGACCACGCCCGCCAGCAGACCTCCCAAGAAACCGAACCGCTCCACCCTTTTGCGTCGGTCGGGATCGTCCGCGCCTGTCAGGAAGGCGAAAACGGCACCTCCAATCTCCTGCTTCAGGGAATCTGCCGCGTCGAAATCAAACACATCGTCAGCGAACATCCCTACCGCACCATCGCCGTCCAACCGCTCGCGACGATCGCCGGCACTCATTACGCCGAGCTTGAAGGCCTACGCGGCGAAGTGATGCGCCTCCTCAACGTCCGCCGCCGTCTCGGCACGCCTTCGCCCAAAGGCATGACGCAGTTTCTCGAAAGCATCGAAGACATCGACACCTTTACCGACATCGCCGTGTTCAATCTCTGCGAGAACAGCGCGCTGAAACAGATTCTCCTGGAAACGCTCGAGACGCGTCGCCGCTTACAGCTTTTCGCGACCTCGCTAAAAAACGAAATCGAGACTCAGCGCCTGCGTCGGAAATTACAGGGCCATCTCTCCGACGATCACATCGCGGATAATTGAGCGAAAACTTTCGAATCCGACAAAGCAAAGCCCGGCTTCCTTGCGAAAACCGGGCTAAAACTGGAGCCGCTTGTCGGATTTGAACCGACGACCTACTCATTACGAATGAGTCGCTCTACCAACTGAGCTAAAGCGGCAAAAGAGGAGCGGCATTCGGCGCATTTGCCTGTAGTGAGGCAAGCCCTTTTTCAAAATCTGTTTGGGCACGCCAACGTTACTGACCTCAGCTTGCCCCATCCGGACCTTGACGCCCAAAGCCGCAAACGCCCGCGGTAGTCTGAGGCCAACACCCTAAGGCGATTGCCTGAACGTAGGCACGGTAAACCCTTAATCAGGAACAGGGCAACAACTGCCACGGTCTCGCGACACGCAACACCCACATCAGGTGTTTCATAAAACACCGCCGCAGGTCGATTTCCCATGAGATCGGAAGACGCAGTTTTAAGAAACGCCTCCAACCACGTAATTAAAAATACCATATGAATATGTTCACTAAGCGCACAATGGCCGCCCTGGCGCTTTCTACTACGGTAGCATTATCCGCGCTCTTCGCGCAGTCCAACCAACGGACCACGCCTGCATCGCAGTCGTATCCCTCCTACCCGCCCTCTGCGCCGCAGTCGCAGCGTCAGCAATTGGCGACGCCGCCTGAAACTTTGCCTGCCCGCGAAGCGCGTAGCACGACGACCACTGTCCGCAGTGAACCGGCAACGGTCGTCTCCGAGCCGCAACGTCCCGTGATCACCAGCGGTGCCATCGGTTCCCGTTTTGATTCCAATCTCTACACGGTCGAGAAAACCCTCCTCTCTTCCGCGCAAGTCGGCGAAAACTACCAATATCGCCTCCGCGTCACCGCGCTGGAAAACATCACCAAAATCCACGTCGTCGAGCACCTTCCCGAAGGCCTTGATTTCGTCGGTGCAAATCCCGACAGCCGCCTCGCGGGCCGCGATCTGACGTGGAAATATCCGTCGCTCGCGAAAGGCGAATACCTCGATCACATCATTACGGTTAAGCCGACGCGCGAAGGAAATTTCCTCACGAGTTCCATGGTGTGCGTCGACCCGATCGTCGTGCTTCCGCTCTTTGCGGGCTCGCCTCGTCTCGAGATCGCCAAGACCGGCCCGGCTTCGGCCGAGCTCGGCAGCCCGACTGCTTTCACCATCACCGTGCGCAATGCCGGCACCGCGCCCGCGCGTGATGTCGTCGTTACCGACATGTTGCCCTCTGGCTTGAGCCACGCTTCGGGTGAACGCCAGGTCGTCACTCCGGTCGGCACGCTCGCTCCGGGCGAATCGAAGGTCATTAATATCCCGCTCACCGCCAATTCTCGCGGCACGCACACCAACACCGCCCGCGCCACTGCCCTTAACCTCCAGCCGGTTGATAGCAGCACGACGGTTTCCGTGGTCCAATCCAAGATTGGCGTCACCAAGACCGGCCCGGCTTCCGAATACGTCTTCAAGAACGCCACGTATCGCATCAACGTCACCAACGAAGGCGACACGACGCTCACCAATGTCGACGTGATCGACGAACTCCCGCGCGGCACCTCGGTGGTTTCTGGCGGTGACGCTCGCAGCGGCCGCGTCGCTTGGAACATCCCGACCCTCGCTCCGGGTCAAAGCGTCGGCTACGACATCACGCTCACCACGAGCACCCCGGGCTCGACGACCAACGCTGTCACTGCCCGCGCCAGCAACGGTGTCTCCGCCGTCGCCAAAGCCACCACGATGTGGGAAGGCGCGCCGGGTGTCTTGACCGAACTCGTCGACACGAAGGATCCGATCAAGGTCGGCGAATCCACCGTCTACGAAATCAAGATCACCAACCAAGGCACGTTGAAGCCGGTGAACGCCCAGCTGAAGCTCACGCTTTCCGCCAACCTCCGCGCCACGAGCGCCACGGGTGACGCGCAAGGCACGATCGAAGGCCAGGTCGTCACCTTCCCTGAAGTGATCATCCCGCCGCGCGGCTCCATCAAGCTCCGCGTGCCGGCTGAAGCGCTCACTCCGGGCATCGGCAAGGCCAGCCTCGAGTTCATGAGTTCGTTCCTCACGGAGCCGCTCATCAAGCAAGAGTCCACGTTCGTTTACTAAGTTAAACGTTCCCCTCTCAAACCGGCGGCTGCTTCGGCACCGCCGGTTTTTTGGGCAACTGACCTAAATTTTTCAGACCGAAAACCAAAACCTAAGAACATGATCAAATCACGTATTCTCCCTCTGCTGCTGGCCTGCACGCTCACGGCACCATTCATCGCCCAAGCCCAACTCACGGGCAGCGTCGAAGTTGGCGCCAACAGCCGCTACGATTTCCGCGGCATCAAACGCGAGAACTCCAATGTCGAAGCCAGCCTCCGCCTAAACCACGGAAATTTCTACGGCAATCTCTGGACGATGCACCCCTCCGACAGCCACAGCTTGCGCGAATACAACGTCGCTGCCGGCTACCAATCCGACCTCGAAACCCAATGGGCAGGGCGCACGATTTCCTACGATGTCGGTGCCATCTTCTACGATTATCCCGATCCTTCACGCACGCCGTTCCGCCTGCGCGACACCTTCGAAGTTTACGCCGGCGTGCATGCACCGCTCGCGCAAAACCTCGCCGGCTCCGTGTATGTTTACTACGACTTCCGCCTCGAAGCGGTCACCACTGAGGGCGCGCTCGGTTATGGCATTCCCTTCGGCGAACTGCCGCTCTCGCTCAACTTGAGCGGGTTCCTCGGCTACACCGACGCGAAAAATTTCCAAGCCTACGGCGGTTATCGTGGTGCCGATAGTTACACCTACTACGGCTTTAGCGCAGAGGTGCCTTGGCGCCTCGAACGCGTCACAATTACCGGCGGCGCACAATACGGCGACAGCATCGGTTTGCGCGGCGGCAAACGCGCCTTCGACACCACCGACGCGCTGTGGTGGTTCGCAAAAGTCGGCTATAAGTTCTAAGCAATCCAGCTTTGCTCGTTGCACCGCGCAGGCCTCACGGCCTGCGCTTTTTCTTTGGTTGATTGTGCCGCTGGTAGGGCTGGACCTCCGGGCGGGCCAGCGGCTTATAGAGGCGGGGCCATCCGCCTCCACTTCTGCTTCGAAGGTTGCGAGCTTGCTCGCAACGCCGTGCCTAATTTCACTGAGTCCGTGTCGTCCCTCGCCACCGACCTTTTTGATTACCCGTTGCCCGAGCACCTGATCGCGCAAACCCCCACGGAAAAACGCGACGCGTCGCGCCTGCTCGTCGTGCATCGCGCCACGCGCACCCTCGAACACCGTCAGTTCACCGATCTCCCCGACTACTTGCGCGCCGGCGATTGTCTTTTCCGCAACAATGCCGCCGTCATTCCTGCCCGGCTGCACGCGCATCGTCCCACAGGCGGCCAAGTTGAGTGCCTGCTCCTTCGCCCTGCCCTCGACGCGAACCAATGGTGGTGCCTCGTGCGCCCCGGCAAAAAACTCCCCGTCGACGCGACGTTCGGTTTGTCCGGGATTTTTAACGCGACCGTCCGCGAAAAAACCGAAGACGGCCTCGTGCGCGTCGCGTTCGAAGTCGCCGACGGCGACATTCTTTCTGTCGCCAATCGCATCGGCGAAATGCCGTTGCCACCCTACATCACCGGTCGCGAACAAGATGCCGCGCGCGCCGTCGACCGCGAGCGCTACCAAACCGTTTACGCCGACCGTGCGCATCAAGTCGCCTCCGCGGCCCCGACCGCCGGCCTGCATTTCACCGACGAGCTTTTCGCCAAAATAAAATCACGCGACGTCACGACCGCGGATCTCACACTCCATGTCGGCCTCGGCACCTTTCGGCCCATCGCGACCGACACAATCGAAGCGCACGCGATTCACCGCGAAGTTTACGAAATTCCCGTCGCCACGCAGCGCGCGCTTTTCACGACGCAAGCGCCCGCTCGTCGCATCGCCATCGGCACGACTTCCGTGCGCACGATCGAGGATTTTTTGTCACGCCACGACACTCCGCTCGAGCGCGATTTTCTCGGCGAAGCCGGCATCTTCATCTACCCGCCGCGTCCCTTTTGCGGCATTGATGCGCTCGTGACAAATTTTCACCAGCCACGCTCCACGCTGCTCTGCCTCGTGTCGGCATTGCTCACCCCCGGCTCCACTGACGGCATTGCCTGGCTTAAGGAAATTTACGCCGAAGCCGTCGCACGCGAATACCGGTTTTTCAGTTACGGCGACGCGATGTTGATCGTGTGAGGAAATAATTAGTTGCACATGCAATCAAATTGGCCAGCCTGAGCAATCTCGTCACTTTTATGGCCGCTTCCACTGGTTCTCGTCCCTCTCCCGTTCGCAAATTTCTTCGCATCCTCGCCGCGCTGGTCGCAATCGGCATCGTCGGCTTCTGGTTCGCGAAAGACGGCCGCACCGGCTGGAGCCAGGATCGCGTCCCTGTTAACCAAAAAGACGAAATCACCGGCATCGATTATGTGACCTACGAGGAACGTTTCGTGCCGGGCATCGATACTCTCGGCGCTGGACTCGGAGTCGCCGCCGCTTTGTTCGTGCTCTCCTTTTTCTTCCGTTCTAAGCATCCAAACTAAATCCATCATGAATAAACGCATCATCACCTCCGTCCTCGCTCTCGCTGCCGCCGCGTCGCTCGTCGCCGCCCCGACTTCCTTCGATTTCAAGGATCCTAAAGGCGTCAACGCCGTCCAGTTCCACCTCGACTCCGTGCTCGAGCCCATCGCCGGCTCCGCCGCAGGCGTCTCCGGGATTGTTCAGTTCGACCCCGCCAGCCCCGCCAGCACGAGCGGCAAGATCGTCGTGGACGCCAAGTCGCTGACCGTTGCCAACAAAATGATGGGCGAACACATCCAAGGAGGCCAATGGCTCGACACCGCGGCCAACCCGGAAATCACCTTCGAACTCACGAAGCTCGCCAACGTGAAAACCACCGGTAACGAGACCACCGCCACCGCCACGGGCAAATTCACCCTCAAAGGCGTGACAAAAGAAATCAGTGTCCCGGTGAAAATCACCTACCTCGCGGGCGCTCTCGAAAAACGCACCAAGGTCGGCAATAAAGGTGACCTTCTCGTCGTCCGCGGCGAATTCACGATCAAACGTGGCGACTATGGCATCCAGCCCGGTCAAAACGAAGACAAGGTGAATTCTGAAATCAAACTCACGCTCGCGCTCGTCGGCACCGCGCCGGCGGCGAAAGCCTAAGCGTCGATAATCCAGTTCAATTTAATCAGGCCGGCTGCGAAGCCGGCCTTTTCTTTTGGCCGCGTCGCGTTTACGTTGCGCGTTCCGTGACAGCTGAAGAACTCCAAACCCTGATCGAAGACGCCACGTTTGACTATACGATGGGCGATGCCGACGCCGCCCTCGCGAAACTCGCCCGCGCGACTGACGCCGCGCCGCACTCCTTCGAAGCGTGGCACGCGCTCGCGGAAATCAACTTCTCGCTTCGCCGTTTTGACGCCGCCCTCGTCGCCGCCCAAGCCGCGCACGCGATCCGCACCGACGACCTGTTTATCAACACGACCCTTTCGCGCATCTGGATGGAAAAAGGCGATAAACCGATGGCCGAAAAATTCGGCGCGCAGGCCAAAATCCTCAGCTGGAAAGACCAATTGAGGAATCCCGACGCCGCAAAAGGCGGCGTTACGTAAGCGGAACCCTATTTTAGCCGAAAGAAAGCCCGACGGGGGCGAAATTCCGCTAATTGACAGCGACTCCCCCGCTTCCCTAACCTTGCCGGATGGATAGACCCGCTTACCTGCTTGAGTTTGAGAAGCCGCTTCGCGAACTCGAAAAACAGCTCGACGCTCTTCACCAGCAATCGCTGGAAAACAACATCGATATGTCCAAAGAGCTCGCGACGATCGAAACCAAAATCGACAGCACCAAGCGCGACATCTACACCAACCTCACGCCATGGCAGCGCGTGCAAGTCGCTCGTCACCCCAAGCGCCCCTACGCGCTCGATTACGTGAACGCGCTCTGCGTGGATTTCCAGGAGTTGCATGGCGACCGTCAGTTTAATGACGACCGCGCCCTCGTCGGTGGCACGGCGTTTTTCGAAGGCCAGCCGATCATGATCATCGCGCAGCAGAAAGGCCGGGACACCCGCGAAAACATTCTCCGCAACTTCGGCATGCCGCAGCCCGAGGGTTACCGCAAAGCCCTCCGCCTGATGAAACTCGCCGAGAAATTTAATCTCCCGGTCATCACCTTCATCGACACGCCCGGAGCGTATCCCGGCGTGGAATCCGAAGCCCGCCACGTTTCTGAAGCCATCGCGGTCAACCTCCGCGAGATGGCGATGCTCAAGGTTCCTTCCGTTGCGATCATCGTCGGCGAAGGCGGCTCCGGCGGCGCGCTCGGCATCGGTGTCACGGATCGCGTGCTCATTTTCGAAAACGCTTACTACTCGGTCATCTCGCCGGAGGGCTGCGCGGCGATTCTCTGGAAAGACCGCGTGCATGCGCCCAAAGCCGCCGCCGCGCTCAAACTCAATGCCGCGAACCTCAAGGAACTCAAAGTCGTCGACGATGTGATTCCCGAACCTTTGGGCGGCGCCCACAACGACCCGTCCGCCGCCGCCGCCGCCTTGAAAAAAGTGCTCGTGCGTCACTTGAAGAACCTCACCGGTAAAAAGACCGATGAGTTGCTCGACGAGCGTTACGAACGTTACCGCGCCCTCGGCGAATACACCGAAGCAGCTTCGGCGAAGTAAGATCAGCTCGAAGGTGGAGACCGAGCTCCGGTGCGGGCTTTTAAAATTCGCACATCCTGAAAACCTGCCCGGAGGTTAGATTTCAACTCGTTCTGATACCCCATTTTCCAACCCCATGAAAACCTGCTCCCTCCTCCTCGCGCTGGTGCTTGGCGCTTCGCTCCACGCTCAAACCGCTGCTCCCGCCACCCCGCCGGATAGCACACGCCTCGACCCAACTCTCGCCGGCAACGCCGCCAGCAAACCCACCGAAGCGCTCGCGTGGCACGATGTCACTCAATGGGGCGTGGAAGGCCGCGCGTGGCCGGAGCAGACCCGCCTTCGCTGGTTCGACCGCTTGCCCGCGTCCGCGGAAAAAACGGTCACGACCAACGTCTGGAATCTCAGCCGTGACTCCGCCGGCATGATGGTGCGTTTCGAGACCGATGCGCCTTCGATTCACATCCACTACAAATTGCTGAAGGCCCGTTTGAATTCCACCAACATGTCGCCCATGGGTGGCAGCGGCGTCGATCTCTACGCGCGCGACAGCCGCGGCAAATGGCGTTGGGTGCAGGCCTCGAAGCCCGACTCGCAGGACATGCGCGTGGAACTCATCAAAGGCCTCGCCCCCGGCTCGCGCGAATATGCGCTTTACCTGCCGCTCTACAACGGAGTGGAACTGCTCGAAATCGGCGTGCCGACCAAAGCCGCGTTCAAACCGCTCGCACCGCGCACCGCCAAGCCGATCGTGTTTTACGGCACTTCGATTACGCACGGTGCTTCGGCTTCGCGCGCTGGCATGGTGCACACCGCGATCATCGGACGCCGCCTCGACCATCCAGTCGTCAATTTAGGTTTCTCCGGCAACGGTCGCATGGATGCCGCCGTGGGCGATTTTCTCACGCAAATCGACGCTGCCGTCTTCGTCATCGACTGCCTGCCCAACATGAATCCCGCGCAGGTCACCGAGAAATGCATCCCGCTCGTGAAACAGCTCCGCGCCAAACGTCCCGACACGCCGATCGTGCTCGTCGAAGATCGCCGCTACACGAACGACTGGATCACGCCGGAAAAACATAAATTCCACACGGACAATCACGCCGCCCTCAAAGCCGCTTATGACGCATTGCGGAAAGAAGGCGTGAAAAAATTATTCTACATCGCTGGCGACAACCTGCTCGGTGACGACGCCGAAGGCGCGACCGACGCTTCGCACCCAAACGACCTCGGTTTCCTGCGCCAAGCCGACGTCATGCAGCCGATCATCGAGAAAGCATTGCGCGCTTCGAAGTAGATTCTCGTTCTCGCCCGGTTGAGTCGGGCCGCGCGCCAAAACGGTCCGTCACGCCCTTCCTCTTAACGCATCAGAAAAGCGCTGTTGATCGTCATCCTGCTCGCGCGAGCAGGTCAGCAGGTCCGGCTTTGCCCTGTGCGTTTCGAACGCAGTGAAGAAGGCTTCCCTGCGTTCAGAATGGCATCACTTTCTTTATCACCCGAATTCCCCTCACCCGAAAGGGGGGGCGTAGCTATTTTTGCTAGCGCTCTTCACTTAAACCGTGAAGATGTCGGCTTCCCCCACGCACGGTTTTAATTCCGAACCTGCGCAAAGATTCAACCATTACCTCGAATATGAATCCGTCCCGTCTGTTTACGGCGAGCTGCGTCGCCCTGATTGTCACCGCCATGAGTTTTGCTCTCCGCGCCGAAGCAACCGGCGAATGGATCAAAGAGTTTAACTTGAACAACGAGCAAGTCGGCTGGGTCAGCGGCACCGCGTTTTGGGGGTTTACGCTCGCGATGATGTTTGGCGGCCCGTTGGTCGACTCGTTGGGATTCAAACGAATCCTCGGCATCGCTTTTGTGGGACATGCCGCGGGCATCTTGCTGACGATTTTTGCGTGGGATTTCTGGAGCTTGTTTGCTGGCACCCTCCTCTTCGGTATAGCCAACGGCTCCGTCGAGGCGGCGTGCAATCCGCTCGTGGCCACCCTTTATCCGAATAACCAGACGACTAAGCTGAACCACTTTCACGTGTGGTTTCCGGGCGGCATCGTCATCGGCGGTCTGTTGGCGTTCGCGTTCGGCAAACTCGGGTTTGGCTGGAAGGCGCAGTTCGCCACGATGCTGCTACCGCTGGTCGCTTACGGTTTTCTTTTCATTGGCCAGCAAGTGCCGCGCACTCAACGTGCGGAGCGCGGCGAAAGCGCCGGCTCGATGTTTACCGCCTGTCTTGCGCCGGGCTTCATTCTCATGGTCGTTTGCATGCTGCTGACCGCGGCGACCGAACTCGGCTCCGGTAATTGGATTCCCAACATTCTTTCGCATGCAGGTGTTTCCGGCATTCTTGTGCTTGTCTGGATCACCGGCCTGATGGCGGTCGGGCGGATGTTCGCCGGCCCGTTCGTGCACAAACTTTCGCCTCCGGGCATGCTCGTGATGAGCGCGATTCTTTCCACCATTGGTCTTTACACGATGAGTCATTCCACCGGCCCGATGCTCTTCGTGGCGGCGACGATTTTTGCCTTCGGCGTCTGTTTCTTTTGGCCGACGATGGTCGGTTATGTCGCGGAGAATTACCCGAAGACTGGCGCGCTTGGCATGGCGATTATCGGTGGCGCCGGCATGCTCAGCGTCAGCTTCGTGCTTCCGATCATTGGCAAGTGGTATGATGCCGGCATTGTCGCGCGCACTCCGGCGGGCGCCGCGCCTACCGGTGACACGCTCGCGGCCATTCAAGCCGCGGCGGGCCTCGAGGCGCTTGGCAAGGTCGCGATTTTGCCCGCCATTCTCGTGGTCGTATTTGCTCTGTTGCTGGTCTTCCGCCGCAAGTCTTCCGCGCACGCCGCGCACTAATTTCCAGCTTCTTTTATGAAGTCCCAATTCACCCGCCGCGAAGCCCTCCAAACTCTCGCCGGTGGGCTGGCACTGGCCGCCCTGCCCGGCGTGAGTTCCGGCCAAACGCCTCAAGCCTCTATGCCCACTCTCTCTTCCAGCGGCTTCCGTCACTCGGTGTGCAAATGGTGTTACAAAGACATCCCTCTCGCTGACCTCGCTGACGTCGCGAAAGACATCGGCCTGTCGTCCATCGAACTCCTCAACCCCGACGAGTGGGCCGTCGTGCAAGCGCGTGGCCTCACGTGCGCGATCGCCAACGGCACTACGACAATCGTCAAAGGCATGAACCGCCTCGAGCATCACGACGCCTACGTCGAGTCGATGATTGCGCGCATCAATCAGTGCGCCGACGCCAGCATCCCCGCCGTAATTCTTTTCTCCGGTAATCGCGACGGCATGTCCGATGAGCAAGGGCTCGAAAATTGCGCCATCGGTTTAAAGCGAATCGTCGGCCACGCCGAGAAGCGCGGCGTGAACGTGATCATGGAACTCCTCAACTCGAAGGTGAATCACAAGGACTACATGTGCGATCGCACGCCGTGGGGCGTGGAACTCGTCAAGCGCGTGGGCTCGGAACGCTTCAAACTGCTTTATGACATCTATCACATGCAGATCATGGAAGGCGACGTCATCCGCACGATTCAGGAAAGCCACGCTTACATCGGCCACTATCACACCGGCGGAAATCCCGGCCGAGCTGAAATCGACGAGACGCAGGAGCTTTATTATCCGGCGATCATGCGCGCGATCAAAGCCACCGGCTACACCGGTTTCGTCGGCCAGGAATTTGTCCCCAAGAAAAAACCCGCTCTCGATTCACTGCGCGCTGCGGTGAAATTGTGCAGCGTGTAACCCTTCCCTCCTCCAGTTCTAAATTCCGAGAGAACTCCCCATGGTAACTTCCAATTCTTCGCACTACGACGCGATTGTCGTCGGTTCCGGTATCAGCGGCGGTTGGGCCGCCAAAGAGCTCACTGAAAAAGGCCTCAAAGTTCTCCTGCTCGAACGCGGCAGGAATATCGAACACATCAAGGATTACGTTAACGCGCTGAAAGGCCCGTGGGAAATTCCTCACCGCGGCAAGGATACCGTCGCCGACAAAGCCGCGCACCCGGTGCAGCGTCGCGATTATATCCTCAGCGAATCCAATCGCGACTACTGGTGCGACGAAAAGGATCATCCTTACACCGAGAAAAAACCGTTCGATTGGTTTCGTGGTTACCACGTCGGCGGTCGCTCGCTCATGTGGGGACGCCAAAGTTATCGTTTCAGCGACCTCGACTTCGAAGCCAACGCCAAGGAAGGCGTCGCGGTCGATTGGCCGATTCGTTACGCGGACCTCGCGCCGTGGTATGACCATGTCGAGCGTTTCGCCGGCATCAGCGGTTCGAAAGAAAACCTGCCGCAACTCCCCGACGGCCAATTCCAGCGGCCGATGGATTTGAACTGCGTCGAGAAACACGTCGCCGCTCGCATCCGCACCGCCTTCAACGACGAGCGTCGCCTCATCATCGGCCGCGTCGCCAACATGACGGAGCCGAAAGAAAACCGCGCCAGCTGCCAATACCGCAGCAAGTGCGCGCTCGGCTGTCCGTTCGGTGCTTATTTCAGCACCCAGTCCTCCACACTGCCCGCCGCCGTCGCGACGGGCAATCTCACGCTGCGCCCGTTCTCCATCGTTAAAGAAATCATTTACGACAAAAACACGAAGCGAGCGCGCGGCGTCGAAATCATCGATGCCGAAACGAGGGAAATTCACCAATACACCGCGAAAATCATTTTCGTCTGCGCCTCGGCGTTGAATTCGGCGTGGTTGCTGATGAACTCCGCCACCGATATCTGGGCGGGCGGCCTCGGCAGCAGCAGCGGCGAACTCGGCCACAACATCATGGATCACCATTTCCGCATCGGCGCCGGCGGCGAAGTGGAAGGTTTCGAAGACCGTGTAATTTATGGGCGGCGCGCCAACGGTTTTTATATCCCGCGTTTCCGCAATGTCCGCACCGGCGAAAAACGCGATTATCTCCGTGGGTTCGGTTATCAAGGAGGCGCTGGCCGTGGCAGCTGGTCGCGGCAAGTGGCCGAACTCGGCGTCGGCGTTGAACTCAAAGAAGAGCTGATGGAACCGGGCCAGTGGAGCATCGGCATGACGGGTTTCGGAGAAATTTTGCCTTACCACGACAACCAGATGACGCTCGATCACTCGACCAAAGATTCGTGGGGCCTCCCCGCCATCGCGCTGGATTGTTCGATTCGCGAAAACGAACAGAAGATGCGCATCGACATGGCCAATGACGCCGCAGAAATGCTCGAAGCCTCCGGCGTGAAAAAAGTCCGCAAGACCGATAGCGGCTACACCTTCGGTCGCGGGATTCACGAAATGGGCTCCGCTCGCATGGGCCGCGACCCGAAGACCTCCGTGCTCAACGCCCATAATCAAGTGTGGGATGCGCCCAATGTCTTCGTCACCGATGGCGCCTGCATGACTTCCGGTGCGTGCGTGAATCCCTCCCTCACCTATATGGCGCTCACGGCGCGCGCGGCAGATTTCGCCGTGGCCGAACTCAAGCGCGGCAACCTCTAACTCTTTCCGTCCATGAACATGACTCGACGCGAAGCGGTGATCAGAATGGCACTCATGATGGGCGCCTCCGTGGTCGGACCGCGACTGTTAGCCAAAACCTTCGGCTCCGAAAAAGAATCCGCCGCACTCTTTTCGCCGGCCAACATCGCCCTGCTGGATGAGATCGGCGAAACGATTATTCCCGCGACCAAAATTCCCGGCGCCAAAGCCGTCGGCATCGGAGCCTTCATCGCAATGATGGTCACCGATTGCTACGTCTCGCGCGATCAGGAGGGCTTCAAGGCCGGTCTCGCGCAGCTTGCGGCGGACTACGAAAAACGTTTCAGCGAAAAATTCATTTCCGGCAAACCGGAGAACCGCACGACGTTCCTCAACGAACTCGACCGCGAGCAGCGCAAATACACCTCTACCAATAAGCGCGTCACCGAAAGTTACGAAACCGGCGCCGTGCCCGACCGGCCTCCCGCGCATTATTTTCGCATGATGCGCGAGTTGACGATCCTCGGCTATTTCTCGTCTGAAATCGGCTCCACGCAGGCCCTGCGTTATCTCGAGGTGCCCGGTCGCTACGATGGCGACGTGCCCTATAAAAAGGGCGACGAGTGGTTCATTTAATCGCCACGAAATTCCCATGAAACGATTCTCTCTTTTTCTCGGACTGTGCGCGCTGGCGTTATCGCTCACCGCCCGCGCTCAACCCGAGTTCGGCCTCCAAACTTGGACGTGTCGTAATATGAATTTCGAGCAGGTGCTCGATTTTGCGACCAGGCACGGCATCAAGAAAATCGAATTCATCGCCGCGCACCTTGATCCGCTCGCGTCGAAGGAAGAAAGCCTCCGCAAAAAAGCGATTCTCGATGCGCGCGGACTCACGGCTTACTCCTTCGGTGTCGCCGCCACGAGTCTCGACCAGGATGCCAATCGCAAGCTCTTCGAATTCGCGAAACTGATGGGCATGAAACTCATCATCGTTGAACCAAAAAATCTCACGATCTGGGACAACCTCGAAGCGCTCGTCAAAGAATACGACATCAAGCTCGCCATCCACAACCATGGCACCGGCACGGGTTACGGCGACCCCGCAACGATTCGCAAAATCCTCGCCGAACGCGACGCCCGCATCGGCGTGTGTCTCGATGTCGGTTGGATCACCGCGGCGGGTTTTGACGCCGCGGAGACTTTTCGCAGCTACGGTGACCGCGTCTACGACATGCATTTCAAGGACAAGAAAATCGAAAAATCCGCCGACGGTAAGCTCGTGCCCATGGACACCGAAATCGGCCAGGGCGCGGCCAACTACGCTGCGCTGTTCGCAGCCATCAAAGAAAAGAAGTGGTCAGGCGTGATGGCCCTCGAGACCGACAGCAAAGCGTTCGCCGAGGATCCCAATCGCCTCGCCGCCGAAGCCAAAAAGTTTTTCGATAAAAACCGCGATCTGTAAATTTCTGCTCCCATGCCGCTCATCACCGCCGACCAGCTCAAAGAAAAATATGATGTGATCGTCGTCGGTTCGGGGGCCGGTGGTGGCCAGACCGCCTACACCCTCACCCTCGAAGGGCTGAAAGTCCTCATGCTCGAGGCCGGCCGCAATTACGTGCCGGAAACGGAGACGCCGATGTTCGAAACCCCGGAGCAAGCGCCTCTGCGCGGCGCTGGCACGCCGGAAAAACCATTTGGTTTCTACGACTCGACGATCGACGGCGGCTGGCAGGTTCCCGGCGAGCCCTACACGCAGGCCTCGACCGATAAAGAGCGCGAGTTTTGGTGGTGGCGCGCGCGCATGCTGGGCGGTCGCACAAATCACTGGGGGCGTTACTCGTTTCGTAACGGCCCTTACGATTTCAAACCCCGCTCGCGCGACGGTCTCGGTTTCGACTGGCCCATCGGTTACGAGGATGTCGCCCCATATTACGACAAAGTCGAAATGCTCATCGGAGTTTACGGCGACAATGACGGCTTGGAAAACACGCCTGACTCCTCGCCCGGCGTATTATTGCCCCCGCCAAAATTTCGCGTCGGCGATCTGCTCACCCAAAAACACGGGCGCACCCTCGGCATCCCCATTATCGCGGCCCACCGCGCGGTGCTGACGCAGCGACTCGATTACGAAAACCTGCCGGCGAAACTTCACCCCGGCAACGCCTTCGCCCAACGCCTCGTGCGCGAATCCATGGAGCGGCGTGCAGCCTGTTTCTGGGCCACCAACTGCGGGCGCGGCTGCGCGATCCGCGCCACGTATCAATCCACGACGGTGCACCTGCCCCCGGCGATGGAGAGCGGCAACCTCGATTTGTTGCCCAATGCCATGGTGTCGGAGGTCACGATCGGCGAAGACGGTCTCGCCAAGGGCGTGATGTTTGTCGATCGCACGACAGGCAAATCCCACCACGCCGCCGCCCGCGTCGTCGTGCTCGCCGCGAGCGCGTGCGAAACCGTGCGCGTATTACTCAACTCCCAGTCCACGCAGTTCCCGCAAGGTCTCGCTAACTCCAGCGGCCTCGTCGGCAAATACCTCATGGACACGGTCGGCGCGAATTTATCCGGCCAGATTCCCGCGCTCGAAAATCTCCCGCCGCACAACGAGGACGGTGCCGGGGGCGCGCACGCTTACGCCCCGTGGTGGCTCTATCAGGAACAGCACGCCGGTAAACTTGGCTTTGCCCGCGGTTATCACATCGAGTTCGGCGCGCAGCGCGGCATGCCCGGCCCGGGCACCTTCAATGGCTTGGAATGGGTCACCGGCGGCAGCTACGGTCGGAAATTCAAGGAAGACGCGCGTCGTTACTACGGATCGTTTATCGGCTTCTCCGGACGCGGAGAGATGATTCCCAACGAAAATTCCTTCTGCGAAATCGATCCCACCGTGAAAGACAAATGGGGTATTCCCGTGCTGCGTTTCCACTGGTTGTGGTCGGAACACGAAACCCGGCAGGCGGCGCACATGGAGCAGACCTTTGCCGATCTGATCTCCGCGATGGGCGGACGCGTGCGACAAAAACCTGAAAAAAACGGAGCCAAAGCGATCAAGCCCGGCGGTTTCATTATTCACGAAGTCGGTGGCGCCATCATGGGCGATGATCGCGCAAAGTCCGTGACCAATCAGTGGTCGCAAACGTGGGACGTTAAAAATCTTTTCCTGACCGACGGCGCACCCTTCCCCAGCAACGCCGATAAAAATCCTACGCTCACCATCATGGCCCTCGCCTGGCGCAGCGCCGACTACATCGTCTCCGAACTGCGGAAACAAAACCTCTAAGCGCGCCCATGACACCGCTTCGCCGCATCGATCGCCGCACCGCTCTGAAATGGATGCTCACCGCCGCCGCCTCGGCTGCGTTGGCTCCGCAACTTCTGCGCGGCGCCAAATCCGCGCCCCGCACCATCGGCACCGACCCCGATCTCCACGCCATCTCCAAGCCCGGCGAACTCTGGCCACTCACGCTCACCGAAGAGCAACGCCTCACCGCTGCCGCGCTGTGCGATACGATCATCCCCGCCGATGAACGCTCCTCGTCCGCCTCGGCACTCGGCGTGGTGGACTTCATCGACGAATGGATTAGCGCGCCCTACCCGGCTCATGTCGAAGATCGGGAACTCGTGTTGACCATGCTCGGTTGGGTCGAAACCGAAGCGTCGAAACGTTTCTCTAAAAAATTCCCCGAACTCACCGAAGAGCAGAAACACGCCCTCTGCGATGACGTGTGCTTCGCCCGCACCGCGAAGCCCGAGCTTAAGCAAATCGCGCGGGCATTCGCGCAATACCGCGACCTGACCGCCGGCGGTTTTTACACGACTCCGCAAGGCCGCGACGACGTCGGGTATGTCGGTAACGTGCCGCTGGCCACCTTCGACGGCCCGCCGCCCGAAGTGCTCCGCAAAGCCGGCCTCATTTCCTGACCGTTGATTTCACCCTATTTATCATGAAAAAAATTCTGTCCGGACTTCTCGCCCTCGCTTTCGCGGCTGCCTTGAGCGCCGCAGAAAATAAAGTTTCCACCGCCGGCTGGGTGTCACTCTTCGACGGCAAATCACTCGACGGCTGGAAAGCCAACGAGTCACCACAAACGTTCGCCGTCGTGGACGGTGTCCTCGTCGTAAATGGCCCGCGTTCGCACCTCTTCTACGTTGGGCCGGTGGCCAATCATGATTTCAAAAATTTCGAACTCTCGCTCGAAGTCATGACTTTCCCCAAGGCTAACTCCGGAGTCTATCTCCACACGGAGTGGCAGGACAAAGGCTGGCCCGCCAAAGGCTACGAAATCCAGGTTAACAACACGCAAAAAGATCCCAAGCGCACCGCCGGCGTTTACGGCATCAAAGATACCCTCGAAGCTCCCGCCGCCGACAACACTTGGTTCACGCTCGTGATCCGCGTGGAAGGCAAACGCATCGTCACCAGCGTCGACGGAAAAGTGATCAGCGACTTTACCGAGCCCGACACTTGGGTTCCGCCACCACAATTCGCCGGCCGCAGTCTCTCCCACGGCACTTTCGCCCTCCAAGGCCACGACCCAGAAAGCAAAGTCCATTACCGGAATATCAAAGTGCGCGTGCTGCCGTAAGCTCGCCGCACAGTTAACGAAGAGGTGTTAAGTGTGCCGTAACCGAATTTGCTCCATTCCTCAGTTGCTTCCGCCAAGCCTAAGCTAGGCCGAAGCAGTAATCCATTTCAGGAAATCTTCTTGAGATCATGTATCCCGGTTGTAGCCACTTTCGCTGCCTCCAGAAGACGATCCAACAAATCCACCGCGACGGCATCTTTTGCGGCGATCGCTTCGAATAAGCGGAACGAGCACACCCACACGCGCCCCTTTCCGTAGGCCTTAGTGTAAAGCGTCGCGCCCCACTCGATCGTGTCGGGGCGGCCGAATTGATACGGCATCGCGTGCAGTGCGAGAATTTCACCGCCGGCCTTCTGCACATCGTGCGCCTCCGGGTGAATGCGCGGATAACACGCGCCATAAGCCGGCCCGATCTGATGCTCCGGTCCGAGGTGCGCGAAGAGCGCATCGTCAAACGCGAAACCCATATTGCCCGCAAATGCGCCGTTGCCGTAAATCTCGCGCGGCGTGTCTTCGCCAAAAAAGTAATGCAAATACGCGAGGTCGCAGTCCACGAACACCGCCGTGCGGCCTGCTTCCACTTCGCGGCGCAGCACACGCTGGTTTTCAAAATAATTAAGCGTGCGGTCACGTCCGCGCAAATGCACGAGCACCGGTAGTCCCGGCGCGTTGGCCTGGTTGCCAAACTTTACCGTCTCCAACCCGAGGCCGGCGAGCATTCCGCCGATCTCCGAACGTGCCGCGCCGTGCGGCCCCACGCTGCTGTCCATCAACAAAATTTTCGTGCCCGCAAATCGCGGCGCGGGCAACGCGCGTAACGTCACCTTGTCGACTATGAGTTGACCGCCACAACTTGCTTCCGCGTGCAGCGCCCAGTCGCCGGCTGACTCCAGGTTAATTTCTGCCGCCAACAGTTCTGAACTCCAATCCGCCGCGCCGGAAAACTCCCAGCGCCGCACTTCGCGATCCGCGTGCAGCAGTGCGATCCAGCCCACGGCAGGCTGTGGTGCTTCGGAAAAATTGGAAACCACCACGCGCAGCGGCACGCTCGTCCCGACACTGAAAAATCTTCCAGGGGTATCGAGCAGGAGCACCGCCTTGCGATTCAGTTCGCGATAGACGGCATACACGCGTTTCGGCTCACGCCAGAGATCCACGATGCCGCCAAACTCGCTCGAAGCGTCGGCACCCTGCGTGATGACGTAACCCGCCACCCGTGGATTCAGCCGCAACGCGCGTTGCTCCAATCGCACCATCTCCGCCTGATCATAACCGAGCGCATAATAAAATTTTTCGCGCGTCGCAAAGAATCGCTTCAAGCCGAACCCTTCCCAGCCCTTCACGATTTCGTCGCGATAGTTTTTCATCTGCTGGTAATCTTCCAGCCCAAGCGCCCGCTCTGCCTCCGGGTAATTCGCCAGCACGCGATCCAGATCAGGAAATGCACTCGTGCCGAATTCGCTCACAAACAAAAGCCCCGGTTCGTCTTTCCCCACAGAGACAATGCGCGTGTCGAGTTCGGCGGCAGAAGGAAAATTGCGTAGGTAAATATGCTCGTCCTGAATCGGCACCGACGGCTTGCCTTGACCGAAAATGCCATTGCCGGAAACCGCTTCACCCACCCCACGTCCGGAATTTCCCGTCATCAAACGCGTCGGATCGAGACTCAGGCCGAGTTTGCATGCGGCTTCGATCAACGCGGACGGGCTCTTCTTCTTAAAATAAACCGTGTCGCTGAATTCATTGAGCAACGTCCACATCACGACCGACGGACGGTTCCGGTCGCGGCGAATCATCTCCTCGACCTCTCGCAAGCAGCGTGCGTCGATCTCGTCGTCGTAAGCCACCCAACCGATCGGCGGTTCACCGATGACGAGGAGCCCGAGTTCATCGCACAAATCCAGTTCCGCCATGCTCGCCGGACGCAGGGTGATGCGTGAAAGATTGCAGCCCGCATCCAGAATCGAGCGGATATCTTTGCGCGCCATCGCCTCGTCTTGCGGAAACGCGATGGTGCGCGGAAACCCGCCTTGGTGCAGCACCCCGCGCAAATGAATCGGTCGACCGTTCAAAAGGAAGCGTTCGCCATCAGTCGTAAACTCGCGCAACCCGAACCGCCAACTCCGCGCATCCACGCCCGACGCGCCCGTGAATTCCACGTGCAACGTCAGCAAATTTGGAGTTTCGCACGACCACAATGGCGCATCCGGCAACGCCAGTTCGAAACTTCCCGTGGCCGCGCTCGCTGAAATCTCTCCGGCGGCGATCGAGGCAGTTTCACCGACGCGGGTCACGTGGTAACGCAATTTTCCGTTCACCGCCACGCCTCCGGAAGTCCCCAAAGCAAACTCCACGCGGATCGATCGGGGGTTTAGCCGCGGTTGGACAAACGCATCCTCCAGCCACACCGCTGCGGTGCGCAGCACATGCACCGGCTGCCAAAGTCCACCGAAAGAGTAATACCAGCCGGCCTTGTAAGTTGGCAGCGCGGTTTGTCGCAGCGGGTGGCTGCTCTGCAATCCCTCGACCGGATACTCACGAGGTGGATCGACCACGCGCACGAGCAGTTCGTTTTCGCCCGCCTGCAAATGCGAGGTAAGTTCCGCTACAAATGGCGTGTAACCGCCATCGTGCCGAATCAGGAAATGGCCGTTGAGAAACACCTCCGCGCGGTAATGCACCGCCGAAAATCGCACGCGCCAAGTTTCCGTAAGCTCGCCCGCTGTTATGCGCAGCACGCGACGATACCAGCCAACGCCGTCGTAGTTCGGACGCACTTGCTCCCACACGTGCGGCACGGTCACGCCGACCGCCTGCTCGCGCCAGTCCGCCGGCAATTGCGCCGGCGCGGTTGCACCGGCGGGATCGAAATAAAGCTGCCACGCATCGAGGCGTTCGCTGCGGGTGGCGGAATCTGTTTTAGAATTCAAATCACTCATTCGGGAGCAACGTAGCCTTTGGGACCACCGAGTCGCATAAATTTTCCGTGCACATACCACGCACACAATAGCGCCATCAAAGAGAGGACGCCACCGACCACAAACGTCAGGCGATACACCCGACCGGTCGCATCGATCAACCAGCCGATCGAGGGCGCGAGCACGATGTTCGCGAGCGAGAGGAAGATACTCGAGGCCGAGAAAAACTGCGCGTATTTATTGTGCGGGAAAAGCCGCTGCCCGAGTGAAGCCACGCATGTGTAGTAACAGCCCGAGAACACGCCGTGCAACACCCACGCCACCAGGAACGAATTCGCGGTCGTCGCGTAGAGCGCACCCGTCATCGTCACCAACGCATAGGCGCCGAGCGAAACCATCACCATCCGCAGCGGGTGAAATTTATCCACGAGCCAGCCGAGGAAAAACGAGAAGCTCAGCGAGATCGTAAACGTCAACGCGAGCATCTTGCCATAAAGCCCCATATCCACGCCGAGGCTGCGCGCATACGGCAGCGAAAAGACGTTAATCGGCTGAAAGCACAGGCTCGCTAGCATCCACATCACAAACACCGCGAGGTAATAGTGGTTCGTGAAACACTCGCGCACGTAGCGCCGCAATTCCTGCCACCAACCGCTCAGCCCTTTTTGTTTTTCTGGTTCGGGTGGAGGCGGTGGATAGTCGCCTTCTTTCACCTTGTAACACATCCAGAGAAACGCCGCCGCGTAAGTGAACCCAATGATCACGAGCATCAGGGTGAAATGCGTCGGCACTTTACCCATCAGCCAGAAATTGAAAATCATCCCGTCGATCAAACCGACCGCGCGAAACAGTCCATAGAAGCGCCCGAGGAGCGGCTTCGGCACCACATCGTTGATGAGCCCGCCGAGCAAAGTCGGCACCGCAATCGTCGCGACTTCATACAGCGCCCAAAAAACGCCAAAGCATACGACCGAAACGATCATCTGATTCTCCAACGTCGCGAGCACCCACGCACCGGTCGTGGAACCGTCCAATGCGTTGTGCAGCCAGGCGCCCACCTGATGCGTCGGCGCGAGCACGCCATGCAACCACCGCGCGATATACGGTGTGAGCCCGATGCCGATAATGCCAAACGCCGCGATCGGCGTCATCACGAGCAGGAACGGAATGCGACGGCCTCGCGGCCCGCGATGCCGATCCGAGCGCACGCTGATGATCGGCCCGAGAATCAACCACAGCGCCGCCGGAAACGAAGTGATGAGCACGCCAAACAACCAGTTCGGCACATTTTGCGAGTTGAGAAACCATTGCGCCATCGGCCCCACCGAGCGTTCACGCGTCGCCCATGCGAAGTCACCCACCAGCAACCACGCGAACACGGCCACGAGCCCGCCCAACGTGTAAGTGCGTGTGCCCGCGCTCCAGGTCTTGCGCCCAGTCGAGGGCGCCGCGTCCGCCACCGGCGTTTCGGTGGGTGAAGAAGAGGGTGGAATCGGAGTGCTCAATGCAGCGATCTCAAGCCATCCAAGCCATTTGCTCGCGCGTGAGGCGCCACTTCGAGGCTTCGCCCTTCAGGTAACAGTCGAGTTCATCGACGAGGAAATATCCCATGCGGCGGCATTCTTCATCCATGGCTCCGGCAATGTGCGGGGTCAGCACCACGTTGGGCAACTTAAGAAGCGGCGAATCCGGCAGCGGCGGCTCGGGTTTCGTGACATCGAGCACGGCGGTCAGGTCAGAGCGAAGCGTCAGCACGTCGATCATTTCTTTTTCGCGCACGATGATGCCGCGCGCGGTGTTAATGAACGTCGCGCCCTCGCGCATCGCTTTGAAATGCGCGCCCGTGACCATTCCTTCCGTTTCGGGCAACCACGGGGCGTGCAACGACACGACGTGGGATTGTTTGAAAATTTCCTCGAGTGAAACCAGCTCCACTCCCAACTCCTTCGCGGCCGCCGGCGTGCAATGCGGATCGTAAGCGATGACGCGCATGTCGAACGTCTTGAGCAGATCCGCCACGCGGCGACCGATCGCGCCGAGTGAAATCAGGCCCACGGTCGTGCGAAACGCGCCGGGCATGACGCCGGTTTTGCGCAGGTATTTTCCTTCACGTTGCATGCCGATCACGTAGCGCCAGCCGTGTTTCATGCTAAATAAAATCGAGGCGAGCGTGAACTCCGCCACGGGAACGGCATTCATTGCATACGCAGAGACGATCTTGATATCGCGTTTCCAAAACGCGTCCGAAACCACGCCCTTGATCGAACCGGCACCGAGAAACACCGCGCGCAGATTCGGCGCTGCCGCGAGAAATTGTTCATCCATCACGCCCATGCCCCAGCCACCCATGATGATTTCTACGTCGCGCAGCACGTCAGGTTGCTGCGCCAACGCGGTCGCCGTCATTGGCGGCGCCGCCAGATCCAACCGTTGAGCGATGGTGGCTCCCAGTTCTTCGCCGTAGATTTGCTCATACGCCCATTCGTCCAAGACAAACAGGCCACGTGGTTTTTTCGAAGTCATAGAAAAAGTTAGTTCAAATCAGAGAGAAACCGGCGCGGAGGTCTTTCCGCCCGCAGGACAACTTAGCGCATAGCTGCGCGTGCCGATGCGCACATTTACCGTCAGGCCTTTTTGGGTGGGATCGCTGGCCCGCAACTCGCCACCGTTGAAATATAACAGGCACGGCGCATCCGCGTGCACTTTACGTTTTCCGTCGGAGAATTCGCCTGGCGCATACAGCGCAGCCAGCCACGCGCCTTTGCTAAAACGCACGGCTTGCAACGTCGCGTCGTTACGCAGGATTTTCCACGTCGGTTTTTGCGCCTGCTTCTTTGCTGCAGAAATCGACGCGCATGGCGTGATGATAAATCCTGTCGCGACATTTTTAGGGGCTTCGCCGTGCTCCAGCACGGCGAGAAAAATCGGCTCTGTAATCGGATCGGTTGAGTGATTTAGGTTAATGTCGTTCCATGAACCTGTGACCGGCCCGAGCGAAAACGAAATCGTTTCGCCGCTTAAAGGAACGTAAAGCAATCCGTCGTGCTGAATCCAACGCACGTTCCGCCGCGTGTATTTGCCCGGCGTGAGCGTCGTAACACCATCCTCGTCCGCCACCGTGACCGCGCCTCGCAAGCGCCGTTGATCGAGCGCAGTGCGCACGGGCTGGCCCGAGTCGGTGCGATTCAACGCGCCAATGAGGCCGATAAATTCACTTTGGTAAGTGACCCAAAATTTCCGCGCCGTGAGCGTCGTCGCCTCCCCTTTGCCCACCGCATAATCCATTACGCTGGCGCCGCCGTAGATATCGCCCACCGCCCCGACAAATTCGCGCCGCTGAATCGTGTCCATGTCAGCCGCGGAAGTGACACCCGGCAACAGTTCCCAATCCCACACCGGCGGCAGGTCGACGTAATCACTTTTTGCCTTCAAAAGGTAGTGGTCGCCCCAATTCAGTTTCCCACCCCGGCGATTTTCACGCGACAGGGTTTCGGTGACCTCTGTGCGCGTGGAAATGGTTTTCAGAAAGACGCTGAAGGTCGATTGATGGTAAGTAGCGAAATCCGAGTGCGGAAACGCGCGGAAGCCCGTGCGTGTCGGCGCATAACCTTGAGCCTGCACACGCGCCTGCTGGCGAAGTTCGCTGCGGCGCTCGGGAAAAACTTCCGCGAGCAACTCGAGTTCCGTGCGCATATCCGCTCCTTTCATCGCGCCCGGCCGGCTCACCGCGCGATCCAGCGTGCCTGGAACCGTCACGGTGCCGCGGCTCATCCAGAAATTCCCCAAGTCGGCCAGATCCGCCAGAATCCGCACTTTCTCCTCGGGAACAGCCCACTCGGTGCCGCGCAACAACCACGCGATGCGCACCGTATCCTGAAAAAACGACGCGCCATAATGAAACTGCTGCAAGCGCGCGCCGTGTTGGTGAAAACTGTAATCGTCCTGAATCCCCTGCTCTCCACCGACTGCGATTTCTTTCGCGATCAAAGCGCTCGCGCGGGCGATCTCGGCCTCATTGTTTTCCAGCGCGGCGGCCATGAGCACGAGTTCCGCGCTCCAGACTAAATTCGCCCCGTTAAATTCCGGCGCAATGTTCGCTTGATGCAGCACCGCCATCGCTGCAGCGCGCGCATCGCCGTTCAAGCGATCGCCTAGTAACACGATGATGTCGCGCATCACCTGCGGCACGCCGATCTGATTCTGCCACCAATTCGGATTTTGGTAACGCGTCGTCGTCCAGTGTGCGAGCGCCCGGAGCGCGACGTCTGCAGTCTTGGCATCGTTAAACCATTTTGATTTCGGATCCGCCAGTTCGCGCGCGAGCACGCGCACGCGACGCAGATGCGCCGCCGTGGGCCACGCACCCCCAGCGCGATTGGCGTAATCGATATCCGGCCAGCGTCCCTCGGAATCCAGCGTGGTAATCCACTCCTGCGCGTCGGTGGCGCTCCACACGGTGCCTTGCGCGCCTGCGACATAGCTTGAAACGAGCAAGTCGTGGTAGCGCGCCACTACCAACACCGGCCCCGTCACCTTTCCTCCCGGCACACGCGCCTGCGCGCCAAGAACGGCGGCCAGGCTGCAAGCGATGAGGAGAAGGAGAAGTTTTTTCACGGAGATGAAGAGGCTGCTCTTAATTAAACAGCCGGCGACAGGCTAAACCTGACACCGGCTGGTTCTAACCATTAACCCTGAAATGCCACTTAGAAGGTGCCCTTGACGGAGAAGGTCCAGAGCGCGCCGTAGATATCTTTTTGGACGAGCTCTTTCACGCCATTGCGCTCTTCGTAGAGTTCCTGACCAACATTGCCGACGTCGCGGCCGCCGACGGAAAGCGTAACCCACTTATTGATTAAGAGGCTTGCGTTGATGTCGGTGCGCGTGCGGGCTCCGCGAAACCGAATGGAACCCACCGTGTTGGTCCACGGAGTGTCATCCGTCCAAATCGCACTACCGCCGAACGAGAAGCGCTTGTAGCGCATCGATCCGCCGAAGTTGATTTGGTGGGGAGCGACGCCGCCGCGACGGGTGTCCGTGTAGGCACGTGTATAGTTGGTGTAGACACTGGTGTTCCGGAGGAAGCCTGGAAGGAACGAGAGCACCTGACGGTATTCGAGTTCCATGCCGCTTGACTGCCGTGACCTGTCGGCATTGACGGTCGAACGCACGGTGTAGCCGCCGTAAATCACCGGATCAATTTCAGGGAACTCATCAAACCACGTGCCCGGCAAACGATCTAAGGTATCGCGCTGATTATCGATATCTATTTGGAAAACACCGGCCGATAGCGTGCCCGAAGTAGGCAGATAATACGTCAGTTTAGCAGAGACGTTGAGCGACTCCTCAGGCAAAAGACCGGGATTTGGTGCCGTGATAACCAGCGTGGTTTCATTAAAGGTCGTAACACCCGCGATAATTGTCAGCGGCGGACGGTTGATCGATTCGTGAGCACCGAGCTGGAAATCAAGATTTGGCAGAATCTCATATTTCAGCGCCGCGCTGGCAAACAGATGATCGTAATCGGTCACCTTGGTGATGTTTGGCAGTGTAAGGAATTGGTAATTCAAACCGGGGATCGTGCTGGCGCGACCGGTGCCATCGACGGCAAACCCGGCAGCGATGACCTCAGCGCGCGGACGTTGCTGCGGTTGCAAGAGTTCATCGGTGGTTTTCTCGAAGCGCAAACCAGCTTGGAGTTGCAGCTTCTTGATGCGCACATTGCCCATCAAGTATGCAGCATCGACGCGTTCGTAGATATTACGATTATTCCCGATGTAAGCGCTGTAGTAATTAGCCGCTGTCTGGGCTGCGGGATTCGACACAAAATACTCCGGATTTTTATTGTAGACATCGGCAATTAACGCGCGATCAGCGAATGCCGGAGGATTGCCGAAATAGGTATCGATACTGCTCAAATCGATCGGCGCGCGCGTCGGGAAAGCCCCAAAAGAGCCGGTCGTGCCGCCACCGGGACCGACATACAGATAGCCGAGATAGGGACGACTGTCCTGAAACTTACGATATTCCTCACGGCCTTTAACGCCGAACTTCAAGAACGCAGGCAGACCGAACACTGGTTTCTTCCACGTAGCGTCGATGCCACCGCTATACACTTCGTTGATTTCAGAACGACCTTCTTCGACGATGCGCGGGTTTTTGTAGTTGGCCGCATCGCCCCAATCTGGGCCACTAATTTGGGTGAACACCCAGTCGCCGGAATCGATCGAAGAGCGACGCGCCGTGTATTGGATGCCTGCGAGCGCATCGACACTAGCACTGCGCACTTTGCCTTCAGAGGCGGCGCGATATTGGTTGTCCGACTCGGACCAGCCGAAACGACCTTCGATGGTCAGATTATTCGTCGGCTTCCAGTCGAAGCTCGGCATCACACTAATCGTGTCGGTGAATTTGTCCGCACCATCGCCCGTCAGGGTAAGTGTGGAAGCTGAGGCACTGGAGGTAAAACTGACCATCGGGTCTTCGCCGAGCACGGTGGCTCGCGAGGGAGAACTATTAGCCGTGGAGGTGACAAAGCGGAACTGGCGATTATCGAATGTCGCGTGGTATTTTGCGAACGTCGTATTGACGCCAAAGCTGAATTTCGGGGACAGCTTGTAGTCCACGCGGAAGGAAACCGTCTCGCGGTCCGTGACCTTGGGCCCGTCGGTGTAGGTGATCGTCTGCGGCACAGCCGGGCGCGGGTCCGTTGCGGTCGTCGTGCGATTCACCGTGCTCATCGCATACTGCATGAACTCGTTGTAGACGCTCGAACGGTTGTAAGTGAGAACAAAGCCCAGGCTGCGATTCAAAAACACATCAGAATATTCGAAAGAAACATTCGGAAGAATCTTATAACTCTCACCCGAGCGGGGCCCAGGCGTCTTGTCGAAATGGAATTCTTCGGAATTTGCCGACAGGCCGAACGTGTAACCGATGCGGCGGTGCGGTCGATCGAACGCGCGCTTCGAGCGTAGATTGATTGTCCCGGCGGGAGCGTCGGCATCGAGATCGGCGCTGAGATTTTTGAACACCTCAACGGAATCGATGCTGCTGAGCGAAATGGATTCGAAACCGAATGCACGGCTGCCTTCAATGCCGGTGTTGTCGGTGCCGACGGTGGCGTTAAACGCATCGGCGCTGGCGAGCTTGATACCGTCCATCGTCACGCCGACATATTGCGGATCCATGCCGCGCATGCGAGGGCCGCGCGCGTCAAACTGCACGTATTCAAGATCTACACCGGGGAGGTGCTTGAGGAATTCGCCGACATTGCCATCGGCGGAATCGCCGAATTCATCCGATGACACGTGGTCACCGATGGTCGTGGAGCGTCGCTGATTTTGGATCGCCTTCGCCTGGCCTTCGACTTCCGAAGAAACGACGAATTTATCCAACTGCACCGTGCCGTCTTCAGCACGTTGGTTGGCGAGGTAGAGATTGAAATCCTGCGAAGCGGTCTCGCCGGCGGCAACCGTGACGTTGGACGAAGCCGTCTCGTAGCCGGTGTAAGTCACCACGACATTCGCCGTGCCTGCGGGCACATCGGAGAATTTGTAGACGCCTTCCCGATCCGTCTCGGTCCTCAGGTTGGTGCCCACAATGCGCACTTCGGCATAACGGACGTATTCGCCTGTCGAAGGCTGAATCACCTTACCGGTAATCGTGCCGGTAGATTGGGCGAAGGACAAAGCAGGCGCGGCAAAAACGGCGCACAACATCACAGCTCGCGTGAGCCACGACAGAAAACGGCCGGGCATGAAGCGCGCCGTCGAGTGATTTAGGAACGGGGGGTGGATGGTCATGGGATTAAACGACTAACCGGGGGATGGAAACGACTTCTTACGAGGTAAACGCTGATAGCACGGACAAATCAGGGGTGCGCCATCAGCAGGAGTCTTCGCAGCTTGGAAAAGCGTAAAAAAATATCCAACCGCGCCCGCACTAAACCTGTTAACTAAACGTTAAACGCCAGCCCCGTCGCGAGTAGAAAATCGTGAATTTCTCGCTCGGGGTTGGCGCATCCTCCACCTCATCACTTGTAGTCAGGTAGGAAATCTTTTTCTGCCGCGAACATTTCCACGGTCATCGCCTTGATCTGGGCAGGCGTGCAGACGGCGGCAGTTAACGGGTCTAACATGAGTGCATGCGCGGCCGTCTCGATGCTGCGATCAATCGCGGCCTGCGCGCCGAGGTCGAAGAAATTCAAGTTGCTTGCCGAGATCGCCGCCATCTGCGGCGGGAGTGCGCCGTAGCGGATCGGTTGCACCCCGTTCCCATCGATGAGGCACGCCACTTCTACACAGCCGTTGAGCGGCAGATTCGAGATGAGCGGACCGGCCGTGCCCTGCTGATTCATCACATTTCCATGAATGCGGAACGGTGAATTCTTCTCCTTCGCCTCGATGATCCACGACGCGTATTCCCACGACCGCGGCCAGTCCATCGGCATTTTCCCATTCAGCATCAGCTTGCGGTCACGATCCGCATTCGCGCGCCACGTCGGCCAGTGCGTGGCGTAAAAACGCGAACCGCCATCGTAGCCGCGGCGCAAATAGGCGCGCCCGGCCGCGCTCTTCCGATAATACGGCAGATACTCTGAAAGATGCCCGGAACTCTCGGTGATGAACGCGCCGAAATGCACCGCCATGTCCTTGCGCACGATGTCACGCTCGAGCGGCACCGGCTCCCAATCAGAGTCGGACGGCCCCTTACCGGCCGCGTGATCTACGAGGGCCTGTTCCACGTCTCGCGCGAAACGCGGCTGCAGTTCCGGATACAAATCGCGACCCTTGTGCGCAAGCTTCGTGAACCATGCGAGGTGGTTGATGCCCGCGCATTCCCACTGAAGTTCTGTCACGGGAACGCCGGCATAACGCGCGAGTTGATCGCTGGTGTGCTGCACACTGTGGCAAAGCCCGACGACCTGCATCGACGACGTCCGCGCAGCGGCCGTGCACAACATCGCCATCGGATTCGTGTAATTCAGCACCAGCGCATCGGGACAGAATCGTTCGCAGTCCTTTAACACCTCCAGCCACACGGGAATCGTGCGCAGCGCCTTAAACAACCCGCCCGGACCAATGGTGTCGCCGATACATTGATCGACGCCGTATTTGAGCGGGATGTCGTTGTCCCATTTCACGCACTCGAGACCGCTGACTTCGATGCAATTGACGACATAGTCCGAGCCTTTCAACACCGCGACGCGATCCGTCGAAGCGACGAGCTTCCAGTTTTTCTTACCGAGCGACGCCAGTAATTTCCGCACCAGCCGCGCGGAAACGCGCAGCCGCGCCGCGTCGATGTCCACCAATGCGATCGTGCCGCCCTGCTCGCCCGGAATGCGCACCAAATCATTCACCAGTCGCGGAGTGAAAAAACTGCCCGCGCCAAAAAACGTGAGCTTGATGGGGCGCGTCATTTCGCCGGGCAGACCGAGGACGGCAGAACTTTGTGTGTGGGCAGCGTGGCCTTTGCCGGCGCGCGAGGAAGCGGATTTCGTTTTCATGGAGTAGTTTTAAAGCCGACTTTAATTGGCCTTATTTTTATTCGGTAGGCTTAATCATTGATTAAATTCCGGCATTTTGTGACATGAGCCTATGTCCTCCGATCCCTTCCCAGTCCTCGCCGCGAGCGATGAAGAGACGTGGCACGACGCGCGATATCGTTGGGACAACTCCTCGCGTCCCGATAACGATTACTGCGTGGTGCAACGCACCCTGGCGGGCGCCGTGGAGTTTTCGATGCGCGGTCAGCGCACGCTGGCCGGACGCAATCAGGCGATCCTCTTCACGCACCGCGAAGTCTCGACCTATGGTTTTCCCGACGGTGCCACCGAACCGTATCGGTTACAGTTTGCCGCCTTCGATCCGAAAAGCCTGCGTCCATTTTTTGACACCCTGCGCAGTGAATTCGGTTCCGTAGTGACGATGCACGCCGACGGCGAGGCCGCCCGCCTGTTGGATGAAATTATCACACTCAACCGGCGCAAAAATTTTCACGACACGGCCCACGTCGCCGAATTGATCTTTCGCCTGTTGCTGTGCCTGCACCGCGAGCAGGTGGCCGCAAAGCAAACCGACGACCCGATCGAATACGGTTATTATTTACTCAACGACCACGCGAGCGGTCGTCTGAGCATTAAGGAAATCGCCCGCCTCGCCGGCGTGACGCGCGAATACTTTATCCGCGAATATTCGCGACGCTACCGAGAGACCCCGGGCGCAGCGTTGCGTGTGCGGCGTCTCGAACGCGCCCGCGCGCTCCTGCTCGCGACGACGCATCCGCTCGAGGAAATCGCCGCGCGTTGCGGCTTCGGCAGTGCGGACACGTTGCGACGCAGCTTCCGCCAGCACTTAAAAAAAAATCCGCTCGATCTGCGAAAGGCCTGAAAAAACCGCGCTGAAATTTCAGAGGGTTAACAGGTTTACCACACGCACCGTTGAAGCGCCGCTATGCGTGCAACACATGGCGTGTATTCCCCGCGCCCGCGCTTTGCGTTGGCGCATTCAAATCAACCTCGTTCCCCCTGCAACCGTGGATCAGTCCGTCGCTCCGGCGCGGATCTCATCGCACGGCCCCGTCCCCATGCGCTTCCTCACGAAACGTCTCCTCGCGCGAACCTTGCTGTGCGCGCTCATTCCGGTGCTCGGATTCAGCACCCCGACCCGCGTCGCCTCCTTCGGTCCCAACGGCACGCACTGGCCCAGCCTGTTGCCGACGCCGTTCATGTATGATCCGTCCGTTGCCAACATCATCGACGTCGCGTGCACGTGGACCGCGATTCGCAACGCGATCCTCACCGTCACTCCTGAAATGGCGGCCGCCGGCGTGCTTATCCGCGTCGCTCCGGGCGAATTGCCGGGCAACGGCTCCGGCGCCACTTCCACACCGGTGATCCAAAATGTCGGTTCCGCCACGTGGACCAAACGCGTGACCGTCGCACCTCGCGATGGCTACGGCACCGTGCAGATCGGCATCGCCGCCAATATCGGCGCCCGTATCCACAACGTTCACGGCGTGTGCTTCGCCGGCTTCATCGCCCGCGCACTCCGGCCGAGCGCGTGCGTCAACTCGGCCATTGCCTGGACCAAGATCACCGTCTGGCTCGGCGCCTCGGCGTCCACGAACATGAACAGCTCCAACATGGAGTTCGTCGAAGTTGTGTTGCCCAATCTCGATCTCACCGGCGACGACAACGCCCAGGTCGCGACCAGCACCAACGGCACCGTCGATAACTTCCAATTCATCGGTTGTTACTTCGCGCCCGACTACCGCGCCAACGGCTCTCAACACAGCGATACGCTCCAATTCCAAGGCTCGTCCGCTTACAGCAACGCCGTGTTCCGCGACACCGCGATGTTCTCAAGCAGCAACTGCGCGATTCAAACCGGCTCGCTCGCCGGCCTCATCATGGAGCATTGCTACATCGCCGCGCTCGCGCCCGCGCTCTCGCGTTATCCGTATCCGGTCGGCTACACGCCGCCGAATCCTGACGACGTCGGCAAACCGTTTAATGGCGGCGGCACTGATTTCCGCATCCGCGACTCCATCCTCATCGGCCGCATGACCGGCTACACCTCGGCAACCATCGCTGAAGTCACCAACACTCGGGCCACCCAGGGCACGACCGTCGCTTCCGGCGCATGGACGATCGATTCGTCGTTGCTCACCAGCACCCCGGAAGATTTCGGCGTGCCGCTGCCGACCGACGCCTACCTCAACTCCATTTGGCAATCGCCCGCGCAACTCTTCGCCGCCGCGCTCAACGGCAGCACCAACGGCTACCAGTCGCACTTGCCCGCCGTAAATTATTCCGGCGGCGTCGCGAGCCTCACCTTCCAACGCGCCAGCGCCAACTTCACCTACAAGGTCGAAGCTTCCAGCGATCTCGTCACGTGGACCACGCTCGCCACCAATCCCGGCAGCGTCGGCACTTCCGTCACGGTCAACGACACGCCGCCGGCCAACGCCACGCGCCGTTTCCTTCGTCTGGCCATCAGCGACGGTGACCGCACCGAGCGCACGCAAGCCGAAGGCTACCTCGCCACGCCTTTGCCCGCCGGCGCTTCGAACAGTTACCTTGGCCAAGCGCTGCTCCCGTCCGCGCTCTTCAGCGGCAACGTCACCGCCGTCGCCGCTTCGCAACTCACGTTTGCCGGCACGCCGTTTACCGCCGGTGCTTTCACGAGCAGCCCCTGCTGGCTCCGCATCGTCAGCGGCCCGCAAGCCGGTCGCGTCGCGCTCATCACCGCCAACGACGCCAGCTCGATCACCGTGAACCTCGTGGACAACACCAGCCAAAGCGTCGCGCTCAACGCCGCGAGTTTTAGTGTCGTCGTCGGCAACACCGTCGAAATCGTTCCGGCCGACACGCTCGACACGCTCTTCACCGGATTGGTCACCGGAGGCAATTCGCTCTTTACCGCCGACACCATCGGTCTGTGGGACGGCACGAAGTGGGTTTCTTACTACCGCTCGACCACGACCAACAGCTGGCTTGGCCAAACCACCGGCAGCACGTCGCAAAACAATCTCGTGATCGCGCCGCAACAAGCGTGGGTGCTCACGCGCCGCGCGGGTCGCCCGGCCACCACGCTGGTGTTACCCGGCATCGCGCCTGAATCGCGCCAACTGCTGCGCCACGCCGGCGCGGGCACCGCGATGACGACCGCGCGTTTTCCCGTGACGCAAACGCTCGCGAGCTTCGCCTTCACCGGCCCGGGCACATGGGTGTCGAACGACGCTTTCGCTTCCGCTGACACCGTCAGCCTGTGGAGCGGCACGCAATGGGTCGCTTACTGGCGCACAAGCGCCGGCGAATGGCGCCGTCAAGGCGACACCACCAACGCCAATCACGCCTCACTCGTGGTCGAACCCGGCCGCGCCGTCTCGGTCTTGCGCCGCGCCGCCGCCACCGGCAACGCCACCTTCGTTTCCCAACCCCTTCCCTATTCTGACACCCGCCACCAATGAAATCTCTGACTCAACTCATCTCCCTCGCCAGTTTGCTCGCGTTACCCGCGCTCGTCTCCGCCCAATCGGTGTGGACGAATGCCGCGGCCGACTTCTCCTTCAGCAATCCCGCCAACTGGGCCGGTAACGCCGTGCCCGCTTCGGGCGCCGACCTCAGCCTCGCGATCAGCGACCTTGTCGGCCTCGACAACGGCGGCAACTTCGCCGCCAACAGCCTGACCATTCAGTCGGGCATTTCGGGAATGTTCGTCAGCGCCAGCGCAGAGACGCTCACCCTCGGCGCGGGCGGCATCTCGAACCTCGGTCTCGGCGTTGATTTCCAAAGCACGCTGCTCACCACCGCGACGCAAACGTGGAACGTCGGCGACGGCACGTTCACGATTGGCAACACGTTCGATGTCACCACGGGCTCCACGCTCACGATCAACGTTGGCAGCGGTGCCACGTTTCTGTTCGCCATGGGCCAGCCCAATCCGGACTGGAACGGCTTCATTAACTTCGTCGGCTCCGTCAGCACGGCGAGCTTGCGCGTCACGGGTGCCGGTTTCACCACGCAAAACCTTTCGCGCATCACCATCGATGGCGCGGAAGCCCAACTCGTCGGTGATCAGTTGAGCGCCGTGTCCGCGATTCCCGAGCCTTCGACTTATGCGATGATGGCCGGCGTCGCCGCACTGGTGCTCGCCGCCGCCCGTCGCAAGTTCTCACGCCCGGTCGTTCAAAGCTGAGCGACTTAAACCTCACCGCTGGCCCGCGCTCACGCGGCCAGCGGTTTTTATATGTCCGGAAACGCCCCTATCCAGTCGCTCAATCGCGCCGCGCAGATTTTATTTGCGGTGGCCGGCGCCGAGCGCGGGCGCACGCTCACACAAATCTCACACGCCACCGGATTGAATCCGAATACGGCCTACCGACTCGTGCGCACGCTTGAAGGCGATAATTTGCTCACGCGCTCCACTTCCCCGCTGCGATTTCATCTCGGGCCCGTGGTTGAAGATCTCGTTCGCCTCGAAAGCGAACGTCATTTACTGGCCGTCGCCGCGCCCGTGCTCTCGCGTCATCAATTACGCCTGCCCGGCTCCAACTTCAGCCTCGTGGATCGTTTGCCCGGCGCGGAAAGTTGTCCGCGTATTTCGGTGACCGCGCACCGCCCCGGCGTCGCCGTGGTGCAACGCAGCGTGCTCCACCGGCCTTACGAAAAAGCCAGCGCGTTGCTGTTTCTCGCCTACGATTCGCCGGAAGATCAGGCGGAGTTTTTTAAGAAACATCCGTTTGAGCGCACCGGCACCGCTCACTGGGGCAATCTCACGCGCCTGCACGGATTTCTCGCCGACGTGCGCCGGCTCGGTTACGCCATTCCGGAATTTCCCGATCGTGAATTTTACCGCGTGGCCGCACCGATTTTTTCCACGGGCAACGCTTTGATCGCCGCAGTGGGCGCTTACATGGAGACCACCGCGTCGGAGCGAGACCGCTTCGCCTTGGTCGAGGCCTGCCGCGCCACTGCGCGGGAAATCAGCCGCAAACTTGGCGAAAAGTCTGCGGCCGCGTAAATCCTCGATCGCTTACCGACGGCGACGGCGGAACCAGCTCAAGCCCAGTCCGGCCACGCCGAGAATCAACGCATACGTCGACGGCTCCGGAATCGCCGACGCCGGCGCGAAAGCACCATTGATCGTGAGATTATCGACGCGGGCCGTGCTGGCGGCACTTTGCTCGATGTAGAAACCGATGCCGGTGATATCCTCGGCGAGTGCGTTAGAGACGCTGCCGGATCCGCCTACCACGAGAGAGCTGCCCGCGGTAAACGAAATGGTGCGCCAGTTGGCCGCCGCGAGATTGCCGGCGAAGTTGAATGATTTGTTTTCGGCCAACGAACCTTGAAAGTTCGCCAGGGTCAGCGCGGCCGTGCCGAAATTAGCTTCGGTCGCATACCAGCTTCCGCCACTTTGCACGGCGAGGCGCACCACGACACTCGTGGCGGAGTTCGCGGCCTGCCAAGTAATCGTGGTCGGCGTGAACGCTTCAAAATTAGTCAGGGTCAGCCATCGCTCGGAAGGAGTCGAAGCCACCGACACGGCAAAAAGAAACCCTTTATCCGTCGTGGTGCCCGCACCATTGGCATTGGAGAGACCGATGCGATTATCCAATCCATCCGCATCGATAAAAGTGTGATCGATCGCGGTCGCGCCGCGATAGGCGTAGAGCCCCGTGATCGAGCCCGACGCGAGATCGGCGTTTACGTTCGCCGATTTGCGCCCGGCCACGGGATCGTTGTTACTGTGGGTGTTGGCAAAATTATAGACGAGTTGCGCATTGAGCGTGGAGGCGAGACCGAGCAAGCCGGCAACCACCGCGCACGTAAGGTGACGTGATTTCATGAGGGTATTGGGGGGATAAAGATTAACGAACCACGTGAGTAGGTTTCGTATTCCGCCTGCCATCAACGCCCCCTCAGCCTCTCCAGAAAGTAGTTTTGAGCATGGCTCAAAACATCCGCTTAATCGAAAACCGCTTGCTTGAAACCTCCGTGATTACACGTGTGCGTCCCCACAAAAACGATTTCGCCCACTGACCGATAAAGATCATCGCTTCGCTGCTTCGGCCTTCTGCGACGAAGTGCCGCGAGAATTCTGCTCAGCGTGCATCTCGCGCTCTGAAGTTTGCGCGGGCAGATTTGACTGCAAAATTGTCAGTCGCCCGCGATACTCCGGCGCGTAATGACGAAAGCGCCGTTGCCCATACTCAATCAGTTGTCGGGCTTCCTTGACGTAACCTGCATGCGCAAACGCCGCGGCGCCCTGGCAGACTAGTTCAGCATGATAGGGGAAAAGTCGCAGGCCTTCGTCGATCGCCGTCAAGTAACGCTGCACGACCGCGACTTCGGCGCGCGCGCACACTTCAGCGATCAAATCATAAACCTCGGGTATCTTCGGTGAAATACCGCGCGCAGCTTCCAGCAACTCCATCACAGGCTTGATCTGCTCCGCGCTCAATGTCCCGCTTGGTCCCGCCGGCGTTTTGAGGATTTCGTCGTAATGAATCCGCGCCAGCTCCAGATAAGCGCGGGGCCGCTTCACTTTTCCGCGCACCGCAGTCTCCAGAAACCGTCGCGCTTCCGCAGCGTTGCCAAGTTTTTGTTCGTGCAAGCCAATTGCCGCCAACAACTGCGGGTCACGCTCGCCGCGCACATAAGGTGCGCGCAACATCGCGCGCGGATCAACCTGTGGCCTTTCAAGCAGCGCGAGCGCCTCCCCTTTGATGCGTCCTACTTCTGCATCAGTCGCATCACGCAAGCTCACAGGCTCATACTTGAGCGTTCCTTTGATGGTCTTAATTGGGGTCTGTTCAATAAAACGGACTCTTCCCTGAAAATCCCTCGTGGCTTCCTCCATCGCAGCGACGGATTTCCCGAAGCATTCCTCAAACAATTGCGCCGTTACCGGCTCCATGCGTGCTCGGTTGATGAGTTGCACGAAACCCGACTCATACTTCTCGGGTTCATCTAACAAACAGAACTGAGCGAACGGCAGGAATTGGCTGAATAGTCGACTGGCCATACTTTTCGGGATCGGTTCGCCTTCGCGCCAATACCTGCCTTGCCCGACGATTGTTTGATCGCCCACTGGTGTATCCGATCGGAATATTTCACTCAGCTGCACGCTCGGGTGCGCTACCGTCGACCGCCGGTAATACCTCTCGTGCACCTTTCCCACGATCACGGAGTCGGCCGCCATACTGACAGCCGTCGATATGAATTTACGTCCAGCGTGAGCCATCCACTCCGGCGGACGAGGCTCAGTCTGGCCACATCGGTAATAATATAACTGCGCCAGCCTGCGCCAACGATTTTCAGCGTCGTGATTCAACGCAGCGTTTTGAATGAAAAACAACTGCTCCCAATCCGAGACGCTTTCCGCGAAAACGCGCGTCAACCCCAACTTCTCCCGGTAAAATTTTTCGAAACCGAAATCTTTCAGCCCCGCTGCATCATCACACAGGATCAGCGTCATCGGTCGGTTGCTCGCCAGCTTGATCGGCCACACTAATTCTCCGACCTGCAGCACAGCTTGAAGGTCATGAATCCACTCCATCGTCGTCACGTCCGAGGTATTGGACAGGATTTCGAATCCGGGAATCGTTCCATAACGCCACGCTTCTCGCTGCGGCAATTCGGCCTCTTCCCGCACTTTAAAAACCGGTAACTCCAGAGTCGGCTCTTCCCCGGCGACAATCGCTTCACTTTGCGGAGAAGACGCGGGAGCCTCGACCACTGCCGCCCCCAAGACTGTCCAGACAGCGCACCACACCATCCCGTTCAACCAGTGAGCGCGCCGGGGTTTCATTGTTCAGGGCGCGGACTTTTTCTCTTCATTCACGGGCTCCGGAAACAGCCAGGTAAGGTTGTCGTTTTCCCAATCGAGCACGAACGCGATTACGAAGACGCCCGTCCAAGAAAAGCGTCGCGCGCCGATCGCTTCACCGGTTTTCGAATCATAATATTCTCGCAGTAAATTCGGTTCAGCGGTCACCCAGTTGAGCAGCGTCGTCCGCATCTCTTCCGCGGGACGCGCGTGGCCATAATCCCTCAGGCCTTTCAGCGCGAAGAATGACGTGTTCAACCACGCCGGGCCTCGCCACATTTTTTGGCTGTCGTAGCCGGGCGTGTCGTAAGCGGCGGTCGGCATCCCGGGGAAAAACTTTGCAGGATCCGCCGCGACTTTCGCCAGCCGCTCCGCCCGCGCGCGCGACGCGATTTTCACGAACAACGGCATGAATCCCGCGGGCGAAAGCACTGGACTGCTTTTGCCGCTCGCCCGGGCGCGATCGATATAAAAGCCCAAATCGTCGTCCCACAACCGCGCGTTGATCTGCTCCGCGAGCGCGTCCGCTTGTTTAGTCCATTCATGCGCGTCCGTAGAATTTATCCGTCCCGCCAGATAAGCCAGTGCACGATAGTGCGCGTAGAGATAACAACTAAGATCGATCGCCCACAGCCGCTGGGCGTCGCTCGTCGCGAGCTGATAACCGCCGTCCCACCTCACGGAATTGTCCCAGCCGGATTCGTTGCCCACATGGCCACCCGCGTAGAAATACAATCCATCGCGTTCGCCGCCGCGCTCCTTGCGCCAGAACTCACCGAGGCGCACCAGCTGCGGATACACGCGCGTGATCCAGGCGTCGTTCGGTGCGCGTCGATCCACCACCGCCACCGCCCACGCCATCACGGGCGGTTTGGTGTAATCGTTATTCACCTTTCCGTTCTCGTGAATGACATCGGGCAACATCCCGTTGGTGAGCTGGTGCGCCAGCACGATGTCGATCTGCTCGCGCGCGAGCGCCGTATCCCAATGCGACACACCGACCGCGTGAAATGCTGCGTCCCAATTCCAAATGCCGCGATACACCCGCGACGCCGGCTCAATCCCGCGGCGAGGCGCCCACGCTGGCACCTCCACCACGTTGCCCAAGATCGTCGCCCGTCCCCGTGCAAGCAGGGTGCGCTCAGCGTCAGTCTTCTCAACTCCGGCCACTCTCGCCCAGGCATCCGCTTCCGCCCGCAAGCGCGGCGCGTGCAACTCAAACGCCCCCAGCGATTGCGGCGCCGGACTCGGTTGCGCCCGCGAAGTCACAGCGCCGCTCAAAACCAGCACTAGGAAAAATGAAAACGCGGCGCGAGTGATCGGCTTCATGCAGGCGATGGGGTTTCAGATTTCGCCGCGCCTTCTTGTCCGCCGAAATCCACGGTGCGCGTTTCCCCGTTTTTGAAAACCACCACGATGATCTGCGGCGCGCCCGAGGGCGTGTGCTCGATTTCGGTCCATCGTTCGATCGGATTTGCTTCAACCTCGCTCCACCCAACCGCGTCCGTGCGATGCAGCATTAACGTCACCACAAGTTCACCGCTCGGTCGCGCCGAGGACACGCGTTTGCGCGCATAGAGCACCGTGCTGATTTCTGTTTCCACGTTTTTTCCACTGTGCACGTGCGCGCCGAACTCATTCCAACCGCCCAATCCGGCTAAAAACAGACCGCGCGTTTTGCCCATCGCACTCAGGCCATTTGCAAATTTCACCGTCGCCGGCGCGCGATCCGACTCATGCGGCAGGCCAAAATGCCCAAGGCTCAATTCGTAGGCACCCGCGATGCGCACGCGGTCCACGCGCAACACCCCGCCGGGAATAATGATTTCCGCCAAATCGATTTCCGCGTGATCCGGAGGGAATTCACCCGCTGCAAAAACCAGTTTTCGGTAAAGCACTCCGTCCCGCATTCCATCGTGCGTGGTCGCGATCGGACATTGGAAATCTCCGGTTCCCGGCACCGCTCGCAGCGAATAAGCCATCGCCGTCAGCCCCGTCGGATCGTCCGCTTCCCACGGAAATTCCGTGTTGAACACCAAACGTTGATACAACGCATTGTCGAAATTCACTTTGCCGGAGCGACACTCCGCCGCGCCCGTCGTCCCGTGCAACGTCGCACACAATCCCGCGCCGTCGAGTGCCAGCGTGCTCGACCTGCGCCCCAACCGCGCCCAAGCGCCGTCATTTTCCTGCGCCGTCCAAAAAGGGGCCTCCGCCGGCAACGCAAGCGCCTGATAAATTTTCGCCAGCCAAAACGGACTCGCCGCACAGCTGTATGCTTGCAGCACGGCATCACGCGGACCGTAAAACCCCAGACTCGGAATGCCGTCCTGCCAGAAATCTTGACGCCCGAGAAACTGCAGCAGATTCCCCGAAGCAATCCGCCTCGCCTGCCCGGGATCGAGCGGCGTGTGTTTCAAACGAAAGGCTGTCACCAACGGTGCCGAGGCCGCACAGCGATAAATCGCACTGCGGCCCCACAGTAGCGATTCGCCCCCGCGCCCAAAAAAATGCGGGTAATTTTCCATCAACTCCGCGTGACGTCGCTCGATGAGCGCGGCCAGTTCTGGATATTTCTGGTAGCCGATCCATTCGCACCAGAGCGGGCCGTAAAATTGAAACGCCCACGGCGAATAATAATCGAACTGCTTGCCGTCGCGATACCAGCCATCGCCCGCATAATAATCCATCAGCGCCGCGAGGTGCGTGAGAATCATTTTCTCATCCACCGGATAACCGTGCGCCTCCAGAAACGCGCCGATGAGCACATTGAAAAAACGCCAGTTGTGCGGATGCGTTGGTGCATGCGCGAATTCACTCAACCACGCCGCCACCCGATCACGATGCCCGGACGTGTAACGATCCCAAATCACCGCGCGACAGCTCATCAGCCCGATGCACAACGCCGCGGCTTCAACCATTTGCTGCGGCGGGGTGCCCTTGTTCGCTTCTGCGAGATTTTTTGCGTCACCCCAAAAGCGCGGCGATGACGGGTCGCACGCACGCAACACTTGGCTCGCATAATAATCACGCAGCCGGCGTCCGCCCGCTTCCACGTCCGGATTCTCCGCCAGCAGCGGCGCCGCGATGAGGAACGTGCGTGCGAGTCCCTCGGCTTCCTCCGCCCGCAGCGCCACCCACAAGGCGTCTGTTCGTGGGTAAGCGACCGCGGATCGCTTCGGAAATACGATCGGCGCATCATCGTCGCGCACGTGCGAAAAAATTCCCTCGAGCAAACCCTCCGCGCTCTGCACCCAATGCGCGCGCGTCAGACCGGTGAACGGGCTGCGCTCAAAATCCAGCTGTTGGGGAATGAATCGCATGCCTCGGTGGTTTGTCGCGATTCAGCAACTCCGCGCCGCATGCAGGGCGGTGATTTCCGTTTCGCCCAACGCGACATCATACACCGCAAGCCCACCGAGCCCGCCGACGAAAAAGTTGCCCATTTCTCCCCAACGAAACACGGCGCCCACCGTGAAATCCGAGCCGCGCTCGCCCACTGCATTGATCGCGTGCGGCCAGTAATATGGACTCAACCCCGGCCGGTAATCCAATTTTCCATCGAGGTAAACGCGCACCCAGTCGCCATCGAACGTGAACGCCACTTGCTGCCATTCGCCGAGTGTGACGGGCTTCGCACCGATGCCGGCTTCCATGCAATATTCGTAACCGGGACTCGGCTTGCCCGTCGCCGACACATGGCCGCATACCGAATCCGCACTGTCCCAGATCGTCAGGTCGAGGAAGAGACAATACTGCCGCGTCTCGCCCGTCTCGTTCCACATGCCGGCGACCGCCTGACATTGCTTAAAACTTTTTGGTGCACGCTTCACCCACGCCACCACGCTTACTGGCACGCGTCCGTGCCGGTTCAGCGCCGGGCACTCTGCGCGCGGCAAATTGAACCACTGGCCCTCCTTCAACTCCACGCTGTGCGCGCCGCACGCACCGTCGTGCTCCACGCGCGCGATCGGCCCGCCTTGCTCGCGCAACGCATACGCATGGCGTCCCTCGGAAACGCGCGGCGCGCCCGCCTCTTCTTGAAACAACCAGCGGCAAATCGGTTCGGGTAAGGCCATGTTAAACTGCAGCGGCGGCTTTGGCCGCGTCACGTCGATACACGGTGAAACACATCACGGCGAGGCACACCGCACCGATCAGATAACCCGTGGCGCTCCACGCGAGGGCGTTGCCGAGTCCCTGGCCTTTCGCGAGCAGCCCCACGATCCAGGGCGCAAAGCCGCCACCGAGGAACGCGAACGCGATCATCAATCCGCACGCGAGGCCCCGCACCCGCACCGGCACCACGGGGAAAAGTGACGTGAACAGCGCCGCGTCAAACAACCCGCGGCACACGCCGAAAATTCCCAGCGCCGCATACACCGTCATTTTTTCCTCGGCGACGCCAAGCATCACGATAAACGGCAGGCCGAGCAAAAAGCCGGTGATCTGCGTGAGCGGCCGGCCGAGCACGGTGCGCGTCAGCCACCAGTCGGAAAGTCTTCCGCCGATGATCACGCCGATCAGCGCGCCCGCCTGATGATACACCGCCGCATGAAATCCCGCCGCCGGCAGGCTCAGTTGAAACCGCTCGTGCAGCAACGTCGGCATCCACGCGAGATACGCATTGTTCACGAGCAACATCCCGAAAAACGAACCGACCAGCCAATAGAAACTCGGCACGCCAAACACTTCGCGCAGCCGCACGCGCAGCGGAATGACTTCCTTGGTTTCATACGCTCGCGGCGCGTCCGGCAGTCGCCACGCGAGCAACGCCGCCACGACCAACCCGGCGGCACCGAAAATAATAAATGCGTGCTCCCATCCATACGTTTGTCCGATCCAACCCGCCGCCATGCCGGCCACGGCCACACCCACGTAATTCGCCGATTGATGCATCGATAACACGAACCCCGTCCGCTTCGGCGCATGCAAGTCAGTCAGCAACGACATCGCCGCCGGCAAGTAACACGCCTCCCCCGCGCCGGTCGCCGCGCGCATCAAAATCAAAAAGAGGAAACTTCCCGCCACGCCAGAAAGCCCGGTCGTGAGACTCCACGCGACCAGCGCCACGATCACCACGCGCCGCCGTCCCCGGCGATCCGCCAGCCAGCCGGCCACCGGCACCATCGCGGCAAACACCCAGTGAAAGCTCGAATTGAGCAATCCGAGTTGCCCCGAATCCAAGCCAAACTCGGCTTTCACCAACGACATGACATTCGGTAAAATCTGCCGGTCCGCCTGGTTAAGAAAATACGCGAACCACAACAACCCGAGCGCGGTCCACGCCCGGGGATGCGCCGCGCGATCGGTATTTGGAACTGGCGAAGCAATTACAGGTGTCATCGTAAAATCTCCGCGCGAAACGGCGCCGTCGGCAGTTTCGCGTCACTTTCCAGGTCGCAGGCCGGATCATCGCCCCACGCGTAACGCACCGCGACCGGCGCAACGACTTCCTTGCTCGCAACCACTACGCTGCGGCCTTCGATCCGCACCGACGCGGGAAAATAGTTTCCGTCGGCTGCGGCAATTTCAAATCCTTCGAGCGGATTTGCCCTGGCCGCCAGCTCGTGGCCAAACGTCTCAAACTCCACGCGCAACGCCCCGCCTGCTTTTTTAAGCCCGCGAAACACCGGTCCGGAAAAGGTGACGTCCTCGCCATACGTCTTCGCCAGCGCGAGCCGCGCGAGCCGCCCACCCTCCTCGGCCTTGTTACGAGGATGCGGATCGTCGGACGCACCGATGTCGATCGTCACCGCCATGCCCGTCGCCGGCAACGCGAGCGCGCTCGCTTGCGCTTCACGGAGTTTCGCGCGATTGTCGCCGGGCGAAAGCGGGTCGCGGTAATTGCGCGCCTGAATAAAATAAAACGGTTGCTCCGCATCGCCCCAACGCGCGCGCCAGTCCGTGATCATCGCGCGAAACAACGCGCCATATTCATCCGTGCGCGTCGCGTTCGCCGCGCCCTGGTCAAAGATCATTCCGCGCAACGCATACGGCACCAGCGGGTGAATCATCGCATTAAACAAACTCGCCGGCGCATCGCGGTGCGCGGAGCTGCGCGGCGGCAGTGGCTTGCGACGATTTTGCTTCGCCGACTCCAAGCGTTGGCGTCCCGATGCCTGTTCCCACCACGCCAGCGCGGCTTCGTAGTCTTGCTGCAAACGCGGGTAATCACCCATCACTGCCGCCCAGCGCTCGTTTACCATCGCAAACGCCGGATTCGAGGCCAGCGACTCCGCGCTCATCCAAGATTCGATCTGCGTGCCGCCCACACTTGAATTCACCAACCCAATCGGCACGCCCAGCCGCGCCTGCAAATCGCGCGCGAAAAAATACCCGCTCGCGGTGAACTTGGCCACTGTCGCCGGCGAACAAATTTTCCACGACCCAGCTGCGGTTTCCGAAGGCGTCGCCGCCGCGGCAAATCCGACGGCAAAGTGGCGGATCTGGTCGTTGGTCGCCTCCGCGATCACGTCCGGCCGCTCCATTTCTTCCACGCGAAACGCCATGTTCGATTGCCCGCCGCACAACCACACTTCCCCGACCACGACGTCGATCAACCGCACTACATTTTTCCCACTCACGACGAGTTCCGTCGGCGCGCCCGCTTCCAAAGGCGGAAACGTCACGCGCCAGCGCCCCGACGTATCCGCTACCGTCTTCACCGAGTGTTCGCGAAATTTCACAGTCACCGCCTCGCCGGCGTCGGCGCGGCCCCACACCGGCACGTCCATGCGACGTTGCAACACCGCGTGATCGGCAAACAACGGCGCCAGTTTCACGTCAGCGAGTCCCTGCACCGACAGGAGCACGATCGCAGCTCCCCGGAAAATAGATCTCACTTTCATTTGGCGACAGCCGCTGCGCGCGGAGTGAGGGTGATTTCCGAAAGGCTATTCCACGCGTTATCCGAGTTCCCGTAACCGAGGTAGCGCACGTGACACGCCTCGATTTCGGGAAAAGCAAATGTCTCCACGCCGGTAGTTTTCCCCGAAGACTGTCCGTCGAACACATTCGTCCACGTGCGGCCGTCGAGCGACACCTGCAGCACGAACAACGCGTTGCGTTTGTCTCCTTGCGCAAACGCGATGCCGACCGCGTCGAGTTTCCGCGACGCACCAAGATCGAGGCTCAGCCATTGCTCGTTACCCTCGGCCGACCAGCGCGTGGCGAGATCACCATCGAGCACATTCTCTGGCACATAATTTCCCTGGAACGAACTCGCCGCGACGGGCGGTTGATCCGGTCGCGTCGACTTCACCCACACGCGCTCGGTGCGGGTATCCTTGTTCAATTTCCACCGAACGAGGTATTGCCCCGGCGATTTTTCTTTCGTCATCGGATTAGTGCCGTCCCAGCTCGGCAAAATAATTGCTGCGCCGTCGCCGACTTGCGCGCGGTGCAATTCGCCGAGCACCTGCCGGCCGTCGGCGGAAAGCAGTTCGATCACCAACTCGCCCGCCACGCGCGTTTGGGTGACTAATCGGGTTGTTACGTTCGGGTCGCGGCCGACGTCGATCGAATCGGGCACGATCACCGAAGCCGCCAGCGCAGCCCCGGGTTGCGGCGCTTGCGCAAAAATCCGCACTTCCAGTTCATTGAGCACAAACAGACGACGCCAACCGAGATTTTTTGCCGTCACGTTTTCATAATAGGCCAACTCCAGTTGCTCTTTTGGCGTGCGAGGATTTTTCAACGTCTCCAGCCAGCGCGCGCGGAGAGTTTCATCAAAGCGCACAAGGCTGCCCCACAGTTTACCCGCCTCGCTAGAACCGTCCGAGGAACGCCATTTTCCGCCACTCTGCGCCGGCATCATGAAGTGGTTCGCATTCACCAAACGCTGCAAATCCGCCTGATCGAACACGAGGCCACTGTCGTAGAGTTCCACCATGCGCGCCACTTCCTCGCTTTGATACGCCGGCCGATTCGGGTGCACGCCCACCCAGCTCGCGAGTTTTCCGTCCACGATATCGTGCGACCCGTGCGGCATCCAGAAATTCCACGTCACGCGATCGTCCTCGGGAAAATAGCGGAACAGGTGCTTCAACCGCGCCATGATTTCCTCCGCCCGCAGCCGATACTCCACGTTGCCCGTCACGCGCCAGAGCCGCACCATCACGAGCGCCATCGCGCTGTGTTTGTTGAGATTTTCGCTGTGTGGCACGACCGGGGTTTCGACCCACGCGCCGGATTTCGCATCGATGAAATGCAACGGCATCCGATAGCTGCCAAAGCCCGCCGCGTCACGGTAATAGGTGTTGCGCAGATTCCACTTCTCCCAACCGATCTGTTTCGCCTTCTCGATGTAGAGGTCTGCTGATTTTCCAAAACGCGCCTCGAGCGCCCGGTCGCGTTTCACGATTTCCGCAAAACGCAGCATCGGCGCGAGCAGGATCGCGTCACCCACGACGGCGTCGATGCGATACGCGCCGAGTTGCTTGCGGCCCGGCGTGCCCCAAATCGATTGGCCGATCCAGCCTTCCCGGCCATCGGGATCGCGCGTGAGTTTGCTCAAGAGAAAGTTGAAATAACTCTCGGCTCCTTCCAACCAGCGCATGTCGCCCGTCGCTTCATAACCCTGCACGAGATCGTTCGCCGCGCCGGTCGCGTTCCAGGCGAAGAGTTCGCCGTCGGTGTCTTTCAAATGCGGGTTGCCCAACGCCGCGTCGCGAAACGCGATCGGGTCCGGTGCGGCCGCAGGCAGCGACACCCACGCCGCGGCCAACCCCACCAACACACAGGCGATTCGAAAAATTTTCATGAGAGAGGATTACAGCAGCGTGATTAAATTTTTGCCGGCACTCAGGCTTTGCGTGGCATCACGCCAGCGCAGCGTGCCCGTGACACTCGCGGGCAATTCGATGAAGCCGCTCAACTCATCTCCTACGCGGCGCAGTGAAATTTTAATGTCTCCTCGCGGGTGCCGCACTTCGGTTTCGAGTTCGCGCAATTCGCCGAGCAACGGCGCGATTTCCACTTGCGCGAATCCGGGGGCGACCGATCTCACCCCGGCGATCGACGCGGCGAAGTGCCAGCGCACGTGCGCACTCCACGCATGACAATCGCTCCGCGTCGGCTCGGGCGCTTCCGGCAGCGTCAGTAAACCGGTCGCCGGCACGTCGCGCCATAGTTGCATTCTCGCATGCAGCGCGTCTCCCCGACCGGTGGCGCGCAAGGCTTCCATGGTATAAAATGAAAAATAAATCGTCGCCTGCGCCAAGTCATCCGACGCCAGCCACGCATCAACCCACTTCGTGACTCCTTCAGTCGGGACGACCCCAGCGAGCACTCCTAACGCCTGCGCATGCTCGCTAAATGAAGAATGCTCAGCCGTATCCGCGAGTAAACCGCGTGGGTTGTCCCAATAGCGCCCCACAATCATCTCGGATAATTGATCACCACGCCGCTTCGCCAGCGCCGCCAACTCCGGCTCGCCACAATAGGTTTCGAGTTCCCCCTGCGCGCGCAGCGCCAGGAGCAAATGGAGATTCACGATGCACGAGTCGCCTTCGCGCACACCGGGGCCACACCCTTCGTTCCACGCCGGCACCCAGTCCACAAACGGCCAGCCCGGGACGGTGTGCAGCAGTCCATCGTTCGCCCGCAGGGCCAGCACCTCGTCCATCATCGCCCGCACGCCGCGCAAGCGCTCGCGCACGAAACCGGTATCATCGCGCCACCACGCAAAATCGCGCACCATCAGCACCCACAGCAGTGAATACGTCACGCTCACCTGTTGCCACGCCGCTGGCGCGCGCTCGGCCACAAGCCCGTGGTTCGCGCGCGAGTCATCGAACAACTGCAGCATGCGCCGGCTCAACCGATCATCCGCGAACAGTGCATAATTATTCAACGCAGCCAGCCGGCTGTCGCCGACGTAAGCCATCTGCTCGTAATACGGACAGTCCGCCCATACTTCATGTGCGCAGGCGCGAATTGTCCGTTCGCACAACGTCCCGATTTCGTCGAGCGCAGGATCGTCCGATCGAAACGGCGCCGCCTCGCCGAGCGGATAACCCGTGGTGAAAATTTTCAGTGACTCCAGCCCAAGCGGCTCCGCCTGCGTGCGCACCTGCACGCGCAGATAACGTCCCGACCGCCACCAAAACGACGGGAACGCGACGCTGCTGTCGCTCGGAAAAAACTCGTCGCCGAAACCCACGATGAGTTTGCCCGCGATCTCGTCACGCTGGCTTTTCGGTGTAGATTTCGTGACCTCACTTCGCTTCGCCGCCACGTGCAACGCCTCCGCCCAATCGATCCGCACGCGCGCCCCCGCCCCACCGCGCGTCTCGAGTCGCGCGTAGCCACACCCATACGCTTCGAAATCCCACAACACCGTGCGCTCACTGTGCGGCGGAATATTAATTTCTCCCGCGCCGCGAAACAGACGCGTCCACGCATCAGACTCGGCATGCTGCGTTTCATTTTCCTCGAACGGGCCATCCGTCAGTGTGTGGGCGATCGAGCGCACGCGACCAACGGTAAAAATCGCGCGCTGTTGCTCCGGAAGCGACCCGGCCTGCAACCGCCAGCCCGGACGTTGCACGCCGTGAGGATTTCCCGCGATCGCCGACGCCACCACTTCGACCGGATACGACGGAACGGCCGCATTCCACTTACGTCCGTCCACATGAAACTCCGGCCCGATGTCATGATACGCGTAAAACACGGGCTGCACCGGCGTAATGGCCGGCGTCAAATTCTCCACCTGCCACGCCGCACGCCCGGTATTGAGGCGATCGGCGAAACTGCCTTCCCCCGCCAGCAAAAATCCGCCGCGCCACGTCGCTTGCGCCACCGGAGGCCGCACTTGGACGCTCACGCTCCCCAAGGCAGGGTCAACGCGCAGCCCCGTCAGCGCCTCGTCCTTCAGCCACCACACCAACGCTTCGCAACGATGTGATCCGGCTTTCAGTGAAAGCGCATATGTCGCGACCGGCCATCTTGCCACGTCACCGCGATCCGGACCATAGCCGACTTCTTCACCATCGACGCGAAGTTGAAACCGCTGATCCGCCGTAGCGTGCACTGAAATCGTTTCGTCAGCCGACAATTCAAAGTTCAGACTGAAGCGGACAAACGCAGTTTCGCCCAACGCACAGTCGGGATGCCACACCCACGCCGCCGCGTCGGCCGGATGCCGCGATTGAATATTGGCATCGGCAAAAAAACCTGCCGCAGACGCCAGCTGGCGCGCACTTTTCATTGCGAGGTCTCTCCGCGAGCCCGCTGCGTTGGTGGCGGCTTGAGGTGCCGGTTAAAAAAAGCGCGCGTGCTTGTCATCATAGTCGGTGGAAACCGCCCGAAGCCATGCGTGCTCACCTCCAAAATCTCAAGCCGGCTTTCGACGCCCGCTGCTTTTAGCACTTTCAGAAATTCCTCACTCTGTGAAAGCGGGATTAGCGGGTCACCGCGTCCATGAAACAATAGAAAGGGCGGATCGCCCGCCGACACATGCGCTGCTGGACTTGCCTGCCGAACCGCAACGGCTTGATCGAGCAACGCACCCCCGACAAATTTTTTCAGCGCAAGCGTGCGGGCAAAAGTGTGCGCTGCCGCGCTGAAATTTCCCGACGTCATCAACTTCGCCCAAAAACTGCGTTCGCGCGCGCGGCCCAGCATAGTGGTGAAATCCGCGGGCGCACACAGCCCCACGACGGCCTGCACGCGACTCGAAAACGCGGTATTGCCGCCAATCGCACCTTCAAACTCCGGCAGCCCGCTCGTGGTGCCGAGCATCGCGGCAAGATGTCCGCCAGCCGATTCGCCACACGCGCCGATGAAGCCGGGATCAAGATCATACTCCGCCGCGTGCGCCCGCAACCAGCGGACCGCCGCTTTGCAATCTTCGATCTGCGCTGGAAAAATCGCCTGATGCACCAGCCGGTAGCTGACGCTCGCCACCGCATAGCCTTCCTTGGCGAAATTCGCGATCGGACAAAATCCCCGGCCTCCTTCGCGCCAGCCGCCCGCATGCAGCCAGATTAATACGGGCAGCGGCCCTTCAACTTTCACCGGAAGATGCAAGTCGAGCTTGAGCTCAATCGCCCCCACTTGCGCATAAGTGATGCCGCGAATGACGCGTTTTTCCCCCACGACCGGCTCCGCGCCGTGAACTGTCCCCAAGAGCCAAACCAACGCGACAATCGCCGTCGTGAAAAATTTCCCGTTACAGCTGCGCATCGAAAAATGCTTTGATCTTCGCCATCAGCGGTGGCTTGGGCCGACCAAAACCGTGGCCCGCACCTGGCACTATTTCCAATTGCACGGACACGCCGGCGTTTTTCAGCGCCGTTTGTAATAGTTCGCTCTGCGAAATTGGCACGAGGTCGTCACGGTCGCCATGCACGAGGAGAAAAGGAGGATCGTCGCTGGTCACATACGTCACCGCACTCATGCGCCGAGCGAGTTCGCGATGCTCGCTCACCGGTCCACCCAATGCCGCATTCAAAGTGAAGATGCGCGACTGGATCGTTTTGCCGCGCATCACTTCTTTCGGATCGCTGCTCTTCAAGAGGTCGGCGACCAGCACCTGTTCTTTATCTTCGAGCGTCACGTCTGTCGGCGGACACAATGCCACGACCGCGCGCACCCGACTGGAAATTTTTTCGTCCGCAATGCTCTCCGTGCCGAGCAACGCCGCGAGCAAGCCACCCGCCGATTCGCCTGCCACGCCGATGCGCGCCGGATCGATGCCATAATCGCTCGCGTGTGCCCGCAACCACTGAATCGCCGCGCGTGCATCGTCGATCTGCGCGGGGAACAAGGCCTGCTGCGTGAACCGATAACTGATGCTTGCGACGGCGTAGCCCTCTTTCACCAAAGGCGCGAGCGGACAGAAACCGCGATTCCCTTCACGCCAGCCACCGCCGTGAATCCACACGATGAGCGGCAGCGATTTCTCCGAAGTCTCCAGCGGCAGATACAAGTCGAGTTTCAACTCGGCACCCGGCGGTGTCGCGTAAGTCAATCCACGCAGCACACGCGACGTCAGCGCCGCGGTCACTGCAGGCGGGGATGCGGGCGCGTTCTGCACCGGTTCCACACCGCGCACGAAAATTGCAGTCGTCATCACGGTCGCGCACAAAAATAATATCCGGATTCGTTTCATGGAGGTAAGGCGAAGCCTGCGCGCAGGGTTTGCGCGAAAAATTTGGGGAATTTTTTGAGTTTGAATTTGACCGCCTACCTTCCAAGTCCCACTTGGTTAAACCTGTTAACCCCGTGATTACCCTCAAGCACATCGGCGACAGCTGCGCCGTGTCCAAAGCCACTGTCTCGCTTGCGCTGCGCGATGATCCGCGCATTCCCGAAGAGACGCGCACGCGCATCAAGCAAGCGGCGGCGAAGCTAGGCTACCGCATGAATCCGCTCGTGTCGGCGCACTCCGCTTACGTGCGCACCGCACGCCAGAGCAAGACGACGACGGTGCTCGGCTATCTCACGAACTGGGCTTCGTCCGCCCAACCCGCGTCCAATTTTGTCAATCAGCGCATCCTCACCGGCATGCACGAGCGCGCGAAAGAGCTCGGGTATCGCGTCGATCATTTTCAACTCCTCGAGCGCGGCCTCACTGAACGTCGGCTCAGCCGGATCCTTGCTGCGCGCAACATCATGGGCGTGGTTGTCGCCGACCTGGCCAAGGCGCACAGCGAACTCGATCTCGACTGGCAGAACGTCGCGTCCGTGGCGATCGGTTACGGCCTGCGCTTCCCGCTGATTCACCGGGTGTGTCACGATCAATACGGCTCGATGCGCCTGTTGCTCGCGCAGCTCACCACGCTCGGCTACAAAAAAATCGGACTCGCGATGGAGCATCGCCAGGACGAGCGCACCAACAACCTCATCCTCGCCGCTTACCTCGCGCACGAACATCAACACGGCAATGCGCCGGTCGAACCGCTGCTGCCTGACGACTGGAATAAACCTGCGCTCGTGAAATGGTATCGAAAACAAAAACCCGATATCATCGTCAGCGTGCTCGACGACGTCGTCGGGTGGTTGCGCGAAGAAGGCATTTCCGTGCCCGGCCAAGTGGGCTTTGCTTCAGTGTGTGTGCTGAAACCGGAAGGCGCGGGCATTTATCAACACTTCGAAGGCATCGGTGCTGCCGCGGTGGATTTATTAATTTCGCAGCTCTACACGAATCAGCGCGGCCTGCCGCAGCACCCGCAGACAAATTTAATTCTCGGTTCATGGCAGAGCGGAAAATCGGTGCGCGTGCCGAAGGAATAATCGCTGCGGGCAAAAGCTGCGCGCGGTGACGCGGCTCGGCATTTAACAGGTTTACAGTAGCCTCGCTTTCTTCCCGCAGGGCTTCGTGCAAGTTGACGGCGAGTCATCCATACCCCTGCAGTTCGCTGAATCCCCTTTCTTCGTGTCTCGGATGACCTCGGACGCGAAAGAGATCAGCGGGTTGTTATGCCCCCTAAATCCCCCCTTCGCTGCGCGCCGGTTTCGTCATCTTTCCGGATGTCGATGCCACGCGCGACGTTCTCGCAGTCACCTTACCTCGTCTATGAAATCTGCTTTCACTCAACTCAAGCAACTGTTCCTCAAGACAGTGCTTTTCGGCCTGATTCCATTCAGCGCCTCCGCCGCCACCGTCATCAACGAAACCTTCGCCACTAGTCCGGCGTCCAACTTCACAGTCGTTTCGGGCGGCACGTGGGGTGTCACGAGTGGAAAATATGTTCTCACCGCGCCAGCATCCGGCTCTACCGGCAACGGCAATATTTCCATTCACAACACCTCCGTCTCCGGTGACTACACACTCACGGTCGACGGAAGCGTCACGGCCACGAGTGCGCTGTGGAATGATTTTTCGGTGATCTTCGGTTATCAGAACTCGACGAACTATTATTATTTCAGCTCCAACGAATCCAACGACGCCGGCACGAGTGGTTTGTTTAAAATTTCCGGCGGCACTGTTACGCAACTCGCCGATACCACCACACTCATCACCGGCGGCACGACCTACGCCGTGAAAATCGTCAAGACCGGCAGCACCTACCAAGCCTACCGCAATAACGTGCTCCTCGCCACCGCGACGGATTCGACGTGGGCCAGCGGTAAAGTTGGCTTCGGCACCCTCAACGACGGTGCCTCCTACGACAATCTGCTCGTCAACACCGTGGCCGCCGGCGACACGACCGCGCCGACCGCGCCCGGCAGCTTGCTCGGCACGGCGGTTTCCAGCACGCAAATCAACCTGAGCTGGAACGCTTCCACCGACAACGTCGCCGTCACCGGCTACAACGTTTATCGCGGTGGTTCGCTTGTCACCACGGTGACGGGCCTTACTTACAACGACACCGGCCGCACCGCTTCGACTGCCTACAGCTACAAGATCAAAGCCAAGGATGCCGCGGGAAATCTTTCTGCCGACAGCAACACCGTCAACGTCACCACGCTTTCCGCCACCGGCGCGCCCGTGGAAGTTGCTTCGTTCGGACCGAACGGCACGCACTGGCCGTCGCGCATCCCGACTCCTTTCCTCTACGACACCTCGGTCACCAACATCGTTGACGTCGCCTGCACCTGGTCCGCGATTTCCTCGGCCATTTCGGCAGTCACTTCCACGCAAGCCGCCGCCGGCGTCTTGATCCGCGTCGCGCCCGGCACGCTCACCGGCAACGGCGCGGGCGCGGGCAACGCCGCCGTGCTGCAAAATCTCGGTTCCACCTCGTGGTCGAAGCGCGTGACCGTCGCTCCGCGCGATGGCTACGGCACCGTCACCATTTCCGGCGGCGCGAAAATCCTCAAAGTGCACGGCGTGTGCTTTGCCGGTTTCAACTTCACTGGTGGCCTGAAGCTTCAGGGCAGCACGCGCTCCGCGATCGCGTGGACGAAGATTGGCACCTGGCTCGCCGGCTATGGCGAATCCACCGTCGATATGCAGGACGTGGAATTCACCGAAGTCGTGCTTGCCGACGCGCGCGTGGCTGACGCCGACACGGCCGATTTCTATTCCGGTGGGGGCAACATTTCGAATTGGACGTTCAAGGGTTGCTACTTCGCGCCGATTTATCGCACCACGGGTTCGGCTCACTCCGACACGATCCAATTCGCCGGCTCCGGTGGCGGCACCTACAGCAACATGACCTTCCTCGATTGCGCGGTGTTCGCCAGCAGCAACGTCGCGATTCAAACCGGATCGATGGCGGGCATGGTGGTGGAAAACTGCTACATCGCGGCGGGCGCTCCTTCCCTGAGCCGGTATCCATTCCCCTCTGGTTACACTGCGCCCAACTCCGCTGACGTGACTAAAGCCTTCAATGGCGGCGGCGAATCCACCGGCTATATCGCGATCGATTCGATTTTCATCGGCCGCATGGCTTACGCGGATATCCCCGCTGGCCAAAAAGTCTGGAGCAGCGCCACCAACACGCTGACGAGCGAAACCTACAGCGTGAGCGGACTGCAACCGACCACGGGCTCGTGGACGGTTCAGACAAGCCTCACGAGCACGGTGCCGGCAGACTTCAATGTCCCGGTGCCCACCGACACTTACCTGAACTCGATCTGGCAATAACCGTCAGAGAAATTTCCGAACTTCATACCCCGGCTCATCAGCCGGGGTATTTTCGTATTAGCTCGTGAAAAACAAGTCCATCAGCGTGCGCTACGCGTAGGTTCGCGTGGCTTCGCGACATCGAGGCAAGGTTAACAGGTTTACGGTTGCGCCGCTTTCGCCACGCCACGCTTCGTGCAACTTACTGGCAAGTCATCCATACCCCTGCAGTTTGCTGAATCCCCTTTCTTCGCGTCTTGGATGACCTCGGGCGCGAAAGACATCAGCCGACTGTTATGCCCCTCCTCCCTCCCCCTGGCTTGCGCGCCGGTCTCGCTGTCTTTCCGGACGACGATCCTTCGCGCGACGATTCCCGCAGTCACCTTACCTCGTCCATGAAATCTGCTTTCACTCAACTCAAGCAGCTGTTCCTCAAAACAGTGCTTCTCGGCCTGATTCCCTTCAGCGCCTCCGCCGCCACCGTCATCAACGAAACCTTCGCCACCAGCCCCGCGGCAAACTTCACCGTCGTCTCCGGCGGCACGTGGGCCGTCAGCAGCGGGCGTTATGTGCTCACCGCGCCAGCCAACAGCACGATTCTCGGCAATCTCAGTCGTCACAACACATCCGTCGCGGGTGACTTTACGCTCACCACCACGGTGCGCACCACCGGCACAGCCGCGCTCTGGGACGACACTGCAGTCGTTTTCAATTATTCCAACGCGAGCAATTATTATTTCGTTTCCTTAAACGAGCAAAACGACGGCGCCACGAACGGCATCTTCAAAGTTCAGGCCGGCGTGCAAACCGAGCTCGCCGATTTCGCCGCGCTCTCGACCGCCAACACCGACTACACGATCGAGATTGTGCGGGCGGGTTCGTCGATCACGGTGAAACGCAACGGCACCACGCTCGGCACCGCGACCGACAGCTCGTTCACGAGCGGCTATGTCGGCTACGGGAGCAAAAACGACGGCGGCCAGTTCGACAACCTCCTCGTCAACACGCCCTCCGGCGACACCACGCCGCCGACTGCTCCGGGCAGTTTGATCGGCGCCGCGGTTTCCAGTTCGCAAATCAACCTGAGTTGGAACGCCTCGACCGACAACGTCGGCGTCACCGGCTATAACGTTTATCGCGGTGGCTCACTCATCACCACGGTTGCCGGCCTCAGCCACAGTGACACCGGCCTTACGGCCAGCACGAGCTACAGCTACAAAGTAAAAGCCCGCGACGCAGCCAACAATCTCTCCGCCGACAGCAACACAGTCAACGTCTCCACGCTCTCCGGCAGCACCGGCGCTCCCGTGGAAGTTTCCTCGTTCGGCCCGAACGGCACGCACTGGCCGTCTGCCACGCCCACGCCGTTTCTCTACGACACGAGCGTGCCTAACATCATCAACGTCGCTTGCTCGTGGTCCGCGATTAGCACCGCGATCTCCGGTCTGACGCCCGCGCAGGTTACCGCGGGTGTATTGATCCTCGTCGCCCCCGGCGATTTGCCCGGCAACGGTTCCGGCTCGAGTTCCACGCCTGTGATTCAAAACGTCGGTTCCACCTCCTGGACCAAACGCGTCACCGTAGCACCGCGCGATGGCTACGGCACCGTCACCATCGGCGTGGGCAGCAGCATCGGCGCCCGCATCCACAACGTGAGCAACGTCTGCTTCGCAGGCTTCATCGCCTACGGCCTGCGTCCGAGCGCGTGCAACAACCTCGCGCTCGCGTGGACCAAAGTCATCAACTGGCTCGGCCTCTCCGCCTCCACGAACATGAACAGCACGAATCTTGAGATCGTGGAAGTCGTGTTGCCGGAATACTCCGTGCGTGACACCGACGCCGCCGAGTCCGCGACCAGCACGAATGGCACGACGTCGGGTTTCAAATTCGTTGGTTGCTACATTGCGCCGCGTTATCGCTCCAACGGTAGCGCGCACACGGATTCATTGCAGTTCTTCGGCAGCTCCAGCTACAGCAACATGAGTTTCAAGGACACCGTCATCTTCTCTTCCAGCAACTGCGCGATTCAAACCGGCGGTCTCAACGGCCTCGAACTCCGCCACTGCTACATCGCGGCGCAAGGCCCGGCGCTTTATCGTTATCCGTTCCCCGGTGGTTACACGCCGCCGAATCCGAACGACGTGACGAAGACGTTCAACGGCGGCGGCACCGGCTTCAAAGCCTACGACTCGATCTTCATCGGCGGCATGCCCTATTCCACCTCACCGTGGGTGTTGGTCAGCAACACCACCGTGTCTGCCAGCGCGCCGCTCGCGCCCGGCGCCACGGGCGCGTGGACCGTCAACGCCAGCCTCACGAGCACCATTCCGGAAGACTTCGACGTTCCCCTCCCGACCGACGCCTACCTCAACTCGATCTGGCAGTAAGCCATTCGCCTTGCCAAAAATTCAAGGGCTCCACGCGGGAGCCCTTTTTTTGCGCATGAAGCTTCCGTCCGGTTAACAGGTTCAGCGCAACGCGGATAGCTTCACGCGAAGTTTCTCGGCTTATCGAAGGAAACCCCTCGCCGCTTATGCATTGGAATGGCGCTCTTTCCTCCCTCGCCGCCATTCTGGGCGAGTTTCCAACTACTCTCGTTTTAATGGCTTCGCTCAGTCTAATCCCGGTTCTCAACGGTAATCCACAAGGCGTTTTCCGTCCGGGAGAAATCTGGCCCGACAAAAACGGCGTGGCGATCAACGCCCACGGCGGCGGCATCCTGGAACACCAGGGCGTTTACTACTGGTTCGGCGAACACAAGATCGAAGGCCAGCTCGGCAATCTCGCGATGGTGGGAGTGCACGTCTATTCTTCGCCGGATCTTTTTAACTGGAGCGATCAAGGTATTGCGCTCCCCGTCAGCTGCGACCCGAACAGCGAAATTGCCCCCGGTTGCGTGCTGGAGCGGCCCAAGGTAATTTACAACGCGCTCACCAAAAAATTCGTGATGTGGTTTCACCTCGAATTGCGCAGTGCCGGCTACACCGCCGCGCGCGCGGGCGTCGCAGTCGCCGACTCGCCAACCGGGCCGTATCACTACCTCGGCAGTTTTCGCGCCAACGCAGGTGTGTGGCCAGCCAACACGCCCGAGGGAGACCGCAAAGCGCTCACGGCGGAAGAAACCGCGCTCGTGAACGCACGTAAATTTCACGGCGGCCCATTTCCAAATTTTCCGCACGCTCTTTTGTGGCGGCGCGATTTCGAGGGCGGACAGATGGCCCGCGACATGACGCTCTTTGTGGACGATGACGGCACCGCGTGGCATGTGTATGCATCCGAAGAAAATTCCACGCTGCACTTTTCCCGGCTCACCGACGATTACCTGCGCCCCGCCGGAGACTACGTGCGCGTTTTCCCCGGGGAATTTCGCGAGGCTCCCACGATCATGAAGCGCGAGGGAAAGTATTACCTGTTCACCTCGGGCTGCACCGGTTGGAAGCCCAATCCCCTGAAAGTCGCGGTGGCTGATTCCATTCGTGGACCGTGGATCGACCTGGGCAATCCGTGCGAAGGCTCCGACGACGAACAGAAAACCACGTTCTCATCCCAACCTACTTTCATTCTCCCGCTCAAAGCCAAGGGCGCTGATCATTATATCTTCATGGCTGACCGCTGGAGGCCTGATAACGCCATCGATGGACGCCACGTGTGGCTGCCCCTTCAATTTCGCAACACGCACCCAGTCATTCGCTGGCACGAAAGTTGGAATCTGAACGCGTTCGAAAATTAAGCCTGTAACATTCTCCGGCTCCAAACCGACCCCGGGCAGCGCTAAAATTCTTCACTGGAGCAAACGTGGCAGTCTTTGCGATGTGAACCGCCGCGAAAGCGTTTGATTCGATTGATTAATTTCTAGCCCGTCGGTCTTCAGCGTGCTTCGGTTGGCTTGTAAGATTTACTTTCAGACATTGTAATTTCTGACTCGGAACTCGCATCGGCCACTCCCGGCGGTTCAGTCTTATGGGATCTCCCACCCGACGCGCGGAAACTGAATCCCCTCCGTCGCGATCCTCGATGAACCCGCGTTACAGTTTAATCATTCCATTTTTCAATGAGGCCGGCAACGTGCAGCCGCTGCTGGCCGCCGTTTTCCGAACGCTCGCCTCGTTTGAGGGCACGACGGAGATTCTGCTCATTGACGATGGCAGCACCGACACCACGGCCTTGGAGTTGGCGCAAGCCACCCTCGACCGAACCGAGTGCCGGGTGATCGGCTTCACGCAAAACCAAGGACAGGCGGCCGCGTTGCTTGAGGGCCTGCGTCAGGCCCAAGGCGATTTCATTCTCACGCTGGATGGCGATGGTCAGAATGATCCCGAAGATCTCGCCCGACTTTTACCCGTGATCACGAGCGGACAGGCTGACTTGGTCTGCGGCATCCGCACCCCGCGCCACGACTCGGGATTGCGCCGGATCATGTCACGCATTGCCAATGCCGTGCGCAGCCGGATTTTGCGCGACGGCTTGCAAGATGCCGGCTGCCAGCTGCGCGTTTTTCGGCGGGAAATTATCAGCGCTTTGCAGCCTTCGCCGCTCTTACAAGCCTTCTTGCCGGCGATGGCCGTGGCGGCGGGCTTTCGGATCACGGAAATGCCCGTGCGCCATCATCCGCGCGAACGCGGCGAATCGAAATACGGCCTGCGCACCCTGTGGTGGCAGCCGATGATGGAAATGCTCCGCTTGCGCCGTCTGCTGCGGTCGCAAAAAAAACGCCCATGACCGCGTGCACTTTCAATCACGAGGCCATGGCCACGACGTTTCAAATCGTGATCGAGGGCGCGACGCCCGATTACGCGCGTCAGGCCTCGGCCGCGGCGTTTCGGGAACTTGATCGACTGGAAAGTGAGCTCAGCCGGTTTGTTGAGAGCAGCGACATCGCTCGCATTAACCGGCTCGGCCAAGAAGCGGAGTGCATCATTGGCGACGACGCCCTGCGCTGCCTGCTCGACGCGGCGCAACTCTCCGCGCTGACGAATCGCGCGTTCGACCCGACCTACCTTTCACCTTCGTCGGGCAACGTCACCGATGCGCCACTCTTTGCACTCGATCCAGAAAACCATCTCGTCAGATCGCTCACGCCAAAACTGACTTTGGATCTGGGTGCGTTTGGCAAAGGTTACGCACTCGACCGCATGGGCGAAATTTTAGCTGAGTGGGAAATCCCGCGCGCGTGCCTGCAAGCAGGCGGCAGCAGTGTGCTCGCAGTCGGCGCAGCCAGTTGGCCGATGACAATCGGACCCCGCACCGCCCAGCTGCGCAACGAAGCCACCAGCGCCTCGGGCCTCGACGTGCAAGGTGCGCACATCGCCGACCCGCGACGCCGCACGGCGGCGACGCGCGCCCGCCGCGTGTGGTCGTTCGCCTCGACCGCCGCCGAATCCGACGCACTTTCGACCGCGTTTTTTGTGATGAGTGACGCGGAAGTGGCCGCGTTCTGCGCAACGCATCCCGCGTTTGGCGCGGCGCTACTTCAGCCGGATGGCGCACTGATTTTTTTTGGCAACACCCCCGCTCTCACCGAGGAGTGACCGGCTCTTGCGTAAAGACGATCAGCACAAATCCCGGTCGCAATCCGAGGAAGCTCTCCCGGTAACGCCCTTTCATTCGCGCCCGCACCGCCTCCGCAAAGTCGGCGCTCACGATCACCAACGCGCCGTCGCAATCCTCCGGCACCGTCTGCCAATATCCCGCATCGCTCCTCGCCCGCAAATACCACGGCAGCGGCCAGTATTCTTCGCTGATAATTTTGATCGTTCCCGCCGGAGCGCTTCGCGCCAGCGCGGTAATCTTTAGCAAATCCAGTGATGTGTGTTGGTAGGCGAAGGGATTGCGCTGATCCGCCGGGCGTAAAAACACTGCCTGCCTCATCTGCCAAACTAGCGCCAACGCAACTACGCCGGTCACGAGCCACGCAAAAATCCCGCGCTGGAGCAGCGCGAGGCCGGCCAGCACGCACAGGCCCGGCACCAGATTCACCACGATCCAAGGCGTCTTGTAAGGCGCCAGCGACAACACCATGGCCAGACTCACGACGTAAACCGCCGCAAAGCGTCCCAACCGTGGCCCACGACACCATGCGAGCAACGCTCCGATCACGGCGAGCAATGCGAATAAACTCTGATCCCACACGTAACCTCCGTTGCGCTGAAACCCGAACAGACCGCCATAATACCACCACGGTTTTTCGTGTCCGCTCGCGCCCGCCGTCGCCTTGGACCACATCGGCGCAAACGTGCCCAACGCATCGGACAATCCGCCCGCGTTACTGCCAAACGACGAATAAAACGCGGCCCATACCGACGCCGCCGCCAGCAACGCTCCGCCGCTCGCGCGCCAATCGCGCGCCAACTCTCGCAACCGCCCGCCGCGCCCGGCGGCCAGCACCGCGACCAACGACAACCCGATAAAGAGCGTCGCGCTGGCTTTGGTCGCTTGCATCAGCCCGCAGCACGCGCCGAGCGCGAGCGCCCAGCTCCACGCGCCCGAGCGAAACCACTTTGCGCCGCACACCCAAGCGCCAAGCAGAAAGGTCACCAGCAACGTCTCCTGCACAAAATAACGACTATAGTAAACCGCCGCCGGCGACACCGCGAAGAACAGCGCACTCGCGGACGCGGCACGTGGCCCCAACGAAAGAACGAGTAGCCACAAAAGTGCAATTGACAGCGTGCCGAACAATACCGGCGTGAGCCGCACCGTGGCTTCGCTCAATGCGGCGAGTGAGTTTTCTCCCGCCACCCACGCCACGATTCGGGCAAAATAATAAAGCGTCGGCCCGTGATGATCGCTCGGATCAAAGCGATAATTCCCCTGCTCGATCAGCTCGCCTAACTTCACCGCCTGATTCGCCTCGTCAGCATGCATCGGCCGAACCGCGAGGTCGTGAACGCGCACCGCAAAACCGATCGCCAGCACGAGTCCGAACAGCGCAAGCGCTCCCCAAGACTTCGCGCGTTCGCTGGAAAAAAAGGGCACGCCCTGAACTATGGCCACGGCGTCATGAAAACGAATTTACGCTTCGCAAGCAAGTGCCCATGCCGCGTGAGATGAGTCGCCAAAGATCATTTCACGCGACAAGAAAGATTATTTTTGTCCGTAAACTTCGACTTCGACGTAGTGATTGAGTTCGTCGGTGGTGTTAGCGTTGGAATAGAGACGAACATAGCGCGCGCGCGCGCCTTGCGCGTCGATCAGCCGACCGGCATTGGTTTCCACGTAAGCCATGTCCTTGCCGGCGCCGAGCGCCGCCGAGTTGTCGTGATCATTATTGTAGAGCGTGCGCACGTCTTTTTTGAACTCGGGATCGTCAGAAACCTGCACGATGACGTCGTGATACACGCGCGCCTGCGCGTGGAAATGCCACAGGACAATCGCGGAGAGCGGCGACTTCGCACCGAGATCAATCTGCACCCACTGCACGCCGGGCCCGAATTCCACGAAGCTGCCATCCATGCCTCCCTTGTCACCGTCGGTCACGAACGAGAGTTCACCGATGACAGGATACGCGTCGCTGGCGGTGACCGCTTTGCCTTTCGCGAGATTCACGGTGCCGGCTGGCACCAGAAAATCCGGGCGTTTGGCGGCACTGGGTTTTTCGAGGTTGGGCACCTTGATGGGCGTCGGCGTGCCGACAAACAACGGTTTCGGCAGCTCGATTTGCAACGGCACCTTGTCCTGCGCAAACACCACCGCCGTGACGGCGATAACGAGAAACGTAACGAGAGTTTTTTTCATAATCGGAGAAAAGGGATAAAGTTTAGACAACGAAATCGGCGGGAGCGAACGTGAGTTTTTTTTCGGCGGCGACGGCTTCGTTCACCTTGAGAATCGTGACCGCCGAGGCAAACGCCGACTCGGCGGGGCAGCTCAACGGCGAGCCTGTGCGGACTGCATCGAAGAAATTTTCCAGGTGCGGCTGGTGGATCGCTTTGTCGAGCGTGACGGGCATGTCCCACGCGGAAAGCGCAGCGGTCTCGCGCACGTCGACGACCGAGGAGCGCGGTGCGGCCATCGCAAATTTCGGCTTTGGTTTTTCCCACGGCTTGACGGGCGCGGGCGCGCCTTCTTCGCCTGCACCGGGTTTAGTGAGCACACCGTCGGCGACCCAGTGTTCCCAATCGGGCGCGCGGGCCTCGCGGAAGATTTTCGTGTATTTCGGATTCTCGGAAAGCTTCAGCGCGCCTTCGTCGCCCATGAAATATTCGTGGTAACCGCCGCCCGCGCTCGTGGTCGTGAGCACTTGATAGAAGGCGCGCACCGGGCCGCCCGGCGTCGGAAACTCGTAGATCGCCATCACGTTGTCATACCACTCGTGCGTCTTGTAATAATCCACGCCGCCGCTCGCGATGATCGAACTGGGATTGGCGCCGAGCATCCAGTTGTAGACGTCGATTTGGTGCGAACCGAGATCCGAGATCGGACCGCCCGCATATTTTTTAAACCAGCGCCAATTGCGAAACTCGTGCATGTTCGCGTAGCCGTATTTGTGCAGCTCGGCCTCGGGCAGTGCGTAGCGCGCGGGATAACCGAGATCGTCACTGACGGCGCGATTCCACTGGCCGTTGATCGTCGTCACGCGACCGAGCAAGCCGCCGCGCACGACCTTGTCGCGCGCGTGCAGATAACGCGGGTTGCTGCGCCGCTGGTGGCCGATCTGCAACAGTTTCCCCGTTTCGCGTTGCGTGAGCACCATGGATCGCGCGTTTTCGACGGTGTTTGCCATCAGCTTCTCGCAGTAAACATGTTTGCCCGCGCGCAGGCACGCGTTCGTGTGCTCCGCGTGCATGAAGTCCGGCGTCGCCACGATGACGGCATCCAGATCGGGCGTCGCCGCGAGCATCTCGCGGTAGTCTTCAAACGGTTTCGCCTGATGACCAAATTTGCCGAGCAATCGTTCGCCGTAAGTGCGGTTGTAAGGCCAGATATCGCACACTGCGCGGAAGCGGATGTTAGGAATCTTGAGCGCGGCGTTGAGCAGCACGCGGCCTTGTTCGCCGCAACCGATCAGCGCGACGTTCAGCGTGCGACTCCCGCCGCTCGCGTCCGCGCCAGCTTGCGCGCGCGCGATGTAGGGCGCCATCAGCACCGCCGCACCGAGCTTCAAGCCCGTGGAAATAAATTCGCGCCGAGCCGGATCGCGCGGAGCCAGCGCGGAAAAATCAGAGCGGTTCGCTTCGTTCATCGGGCGCAGCGGGTCAGTCATGACGATCGGGCCAAAGCGAAAAACGGTTGTGACGCACCAACACGAGCGCGGCCACGACCATCCCCACATGCACACCGAGCCACGCGACGCCCTCGCCTTCCTGCACCGCCATCAAACCAAAGGCCAGGCCCGTGTAGAGCACTCCGGCCACGAGTAACGTCACCCGCGGCTTCAGTCCGAGGAGCAACGCCACGCCGACTGCGATCAACAAAAAACCCAGCGGCAACGCAAACGCCCGCGTCGCCCACAACGGCAGAAACGACGCGCTCGTAATGCCCTCGGCCATCTTGCCCATCGTCTTCGTGTAATTCGCGAACGAGTAAACGCCGCCGCTCTCGAATTTCTCGAGACCGGACAACAACGTCCTCAGTCCGAGAAAAAGCCGGAGCAATAAAAATGCCGAGGTAAACTCGGGCCGCTTGAGCGTGGTTTCAGAAGACATGAAAGCGTAGTCGAAAGGTTGAAGGATTGAACCGTCACGCGGGCCGCGCGCATTACACGCCAAAGCCCGGACGATACTCTTTGGTGAGATATTGGTTCGCGGCCGGAACGTTCGTGATCTTGAGCGCAGCGGAATCCCACTCGATGCGCCGGCGCGCGCGAATGGCGACATTGCCGAGCAACACGACTTCGCTGAAAGGCGCGGCGTAGTCGAAATTCGAGCCCGCGGCTGGGCCGCCTTTGCACGCGGTGAACCATTCCTTAATGTGGCCGTCCTTCGCGCGAGGCAGGGTCTTCGGCGGCAATGTCGGCGCGAGTTCGCGCATCAACGTTTCCGGCACGATGCGCACGCTCCCGTAGTAAGTGTCGGACAACACCGTCGCTTTGCTGCCGACGATAAGCGAACCGTTGAGCGGCAGCGCCCGGTTGAGTTCTAAATTTTCCGGCACGACCGGCATCAGGCCGCCGTCATACCAAGTCCATTTCACCGCCGGCAACGCGCCCCGTGTCGGGAAATGATAGGTCACAATCGACGCCGTGGGCGCGCCGATCGCGGTTTGTTTTCCGCCACCGGACTCGACCCAGTCGGGAGCGCCGAGCCGCAGCGCGGTGTAGGCACCGTCCATCAAGTGACAACCCATGTCGCCGAGCGCACCACAACCGTAGTCCCAATAACCACGCCATTTGAACGGCGCGAACGCCGGATCATACGCGCGTTGCGGCGCCACCCCGAGCCACAGGTCCCAATCGAGTGTCGCGGGAACGGCCGGCTTAACTTTCGAGTGATCAGGTTCGTCCAGTCCCTGCACCCACGTCGGCCGATTAGTCCACGTGTGGATCTCGCGCACCTCGCCCAGCACGCCGGCATCGAACCATTCGGTGAGCAAACGCACGCCCTCGTTCGCGTGGCCTTGATTGCCCATTTGCGTGGCGACTTTCTTTTCGCGGGCGAGCTTCGCGAGCTGACGCGATTCCCACACCGTGTGCGTCAACGGCTTTTCCACATACACGTGTTTGCCGAGCGACAGCGCCGCGACGGCCATCGGATAATGCATGTGATCCGGCGTCGAGATGCGCACCGCGTCAATCTGGTTGCCGAGTTTGTCGAGCATCTGACGGTAATCGCGAAAACGCGGCACATTGGGAAACTGCTTAAAAGTCGCGGCCGCGCGGACGTCATCGACATCGCAAAACGCGACCAGATTTTCCGTTTCGCTTTCGAGCACCGCATTTTTACCGCGCCCGCCGACGCCGATAAACGCGATGTTAAGTCGATTGTTGGGCGTGCTGCCCGCCCAGCCCGATCCGGACTGCGAGCGTAAAATCGCGGGAAACGCCAGCGCGGCGAACGAGCCAAGCGCTGCGGTCTTAAGGAAAGCACGACGGGGTAAAACGGGGTGACTGCTCATGGGAAAACGAAAACAGAAACAGGGTTAAAACTCTAAGCGGGGTAAATTCAGCGAATAATCAATCTAACCTAGGTCAATAAAATTAACCCGCTAAAATCAAAACCTGCAGTTTTTAACAATGAAACCCTTTCTCCACGCACCGTCATTGCTGGTGCAGATAATAGATTGACTGAATAAAATTATTTTAATCTATACCAGACTATACCCCTAGTTATTCGTTAAGTTACCTCAACCCCTGCTCGTGATGAAACTTGGATCTCTCGCGTCGCGCCGGATTGCCGCCCCGTATATTGTCGCTGCCCTTTTAACGGTTAGTTCGGTCGCCGCTGATCTCTCGAAACCGTCGCCCCAAGCGTCGGATCGCCTCGCTGAAGCGGCCGCGCAAAGTCAGCAACCTGCCGAGCGCGCAGAAAAAATCGACGCCTTGCTGACCCAACTCGAGGCCCTCGCGCACGACCGCGCGGTCGCCATCGATCAAACGCTCCATCTCGCCTGGGCGGCCTACATTCTCGCCGAAAACGATGCCGAGCGCGCCCGCATCCTCGCGGCCGCCGCCCGCGTGCCCGATGCGCGCGCCCGCATGTTGATCGGTTCGTTTCGCGAATTTCCCGAATTGAGCAAAGCCTACGCCACGGCCAATCGCACGCATTCCGCACTCATCGCCAAGCCGGAGGAAGCGAACGCCAAGAAGCGCCCGCCGCGCGAGATCTATGGACTCAACGCCTTCGACGCGCCCTACACCGCCGATGGGTGGAGCGATCCCTTCGGATTCGTCGGACGCTGGCAACACGGCGAGGTCACCGTCGACATCATCGCCTATCCATTCGGTAACTTCCTCGCCTTACTGCGGACGACGGCTCGCGCCACGCCGCAGCGCCTGCTCGGGATGGTTCAGGATAAATCGCTTCTGTTGGTCGGATCCGGCGTCCGCGGCACTCTTTCAGAGGGATCGCTCGCGCTGAACGTGACCGGCAGCCCGCATCAATTAAAGCGCGTGCCGGTCGGCGTGACCTCATTCGAAAAACGCCCCGCCAACGCCCGCGTGCTGCTCGACGCGACGTCCGGATTGAAAAACTTTCGTCACACGAAAAACGAAGCCGCGTGGAAATTACTCCCCGACGGCTCGATGGAAATCGAACCGACAAAAGGGTCTCTGTTCACCAAGGATAGTTTCAGCGACCTCCACGGTTACCTGGAATTTCGTCAGGCCTATAACAGCGAGGGACTCGGCCCACGTCGCGGCAACAGCGGCCTCTACATTCACAACACCTACGAAGTCCAGATCACCGACAGCTACGGCCTGCCACCCGAGGAAACCTCCTCCGGCTCGATCTATCACATCGCCGTGCCTAAAGTCACCGCGTCCGCGCCGCCGCTCGAATGGCAATCGCTTGAATTTAAATTCCGCGCACCCCGCTTCGACACTCAGGGCAACAAAACTGCGAACGCGCGCCTGACGCTCTGGATGAACGGCATTCTGTTGCACGACGACGTCGAGATTCCCAATCCCACCGCCGGCAGCGTCGCCGGCGGCAAAGCCCTCAAAGACCCGACCGGCCCGCAACCGCTCATGTTGCAGAGCCACGGTAATCTCCTGCAGTTTCGCAATCTCTGGGTGCTGCCCCTCGACAACTGATCCGCAATGGACGCAGCGCATCGCTTCTGTCGTCGGACGCTCTTCGCTTTGGGCTGCACGGTCGCTGCCCTCACGGCGCACGCTGAGGAATTTGTCTGGCAACCCAAAGCCACCGGGTGGGTCGATCTGCTCGCCGAGCCCGCCGCATGGAAACGCGTGTCACCTTCCGTCGCAAAATTTCCATTGGTGGCGCAGAGTCCGTGGAAATTTGATTCCGCGGCGGGTCGGCTGCACTGCAACGCGACCGGCGTTTACGAACTGCTCTATCTTCAAAAAAAATGGGGCGACGGCATCCTCCATGTCGAATGGCGTTACCTGCCTGTCGAAGGCGCGGCGGAGAAAAATGATTCGGGCGTGATGTTCCGCGTGCAACCGGAAGCCAGGCTCGCGCTGCAAGTCCAGCTCGCCGGGCGCGGCCTTGGTCGCATCGCGGGAGATCAATTGCGCGAAGGCCAGCGCGTCCACGTCGGCATCGGCGAACGTCGCCCCGCGCTCGCCCGGCCCATCGGCGAATGGAACACCCTCGAACTCACCTTGCTCGGCCGCACCGCGCGCCTCGTGATCAACGGCGAAAATACCGCGACCATCACCGATCTCGATACGCGCGACGGGCTCTTCGGCCTGCAGGCCGAATACTGGCCCATCGAGTTCCGGCACATTTTCTTCAAACCCACCCAACCTTAAACACCCTGCCCATGCGTCGACACTTCCTACCCCTCCTCGCTCTTTGCGTCGCCCTCGTTCCCGCGCTGCGCGCCGAACACGACATCGTTATCTACGGTGGCACTTCCGCGGCGATCACGGCCGCCGTGCAGGCAAAAAAAATGGGCAAGTCCGTCATCATCGTGACGCCCGATAAACACCTCGGCGGTCTGTCTGCGGGCGGCCTCGGTTGGACGGACACCGGCAACAAAACCATCATCGGCGGTTTGTCCCGCGAGTTCTACCAGCGGGTCTGGCAGCATTATCAAACCGAGGGCGCGTGGAAATTCCAGCCTGCCACCGAATACCGCGGCGGCAAACGCACGAAGACTGCGATCGACGATTCCACGAAGACCGCGTGGAACTTCGAGCCGCACGTCGCGGAGAAAGTCTTCGAAGCCTTCATCAAAGAACATGGCATCACCGTCGTGCGCGACGAATGGCTCGACCGCGCGAAAGGCGTTAAGATGAAAAACGGTCGCATCGTTTCGATTACCACGCTCAGCGGCAAAACCTACGCCGCGAAAATGTTCATCGACACGACATACGAGGGCGACCTGATGGCCGCCGCGAAAGTCGATTACCACGTCGGCCGCGAGCCCAACAGCCGCTACGGTGAAGAGTGGAACGGCGTGCAAGTCGGCATCATCCATCACCGCCACCATTTCGGTCCTTATAAAAAAGCCGGCGGCGAGAGCGAAGGCCCTGCGCTGAAAATCAGTCCCTACGTCGTTCCGGGCGATCCGGCGAGCGGCGTGCTCCCGCGCGTCAGCACGGAACCGGTCGGCATTCGCGGCGAAGGCGATCACCGCGTGCAGGCTTACTGCTTCCGGATGTGTCTCACGGATGTGCCGGAAAATCGCATCTCGTTTCAAAAACCCGCCGGCTACGACCCGAAACAATACGAGCTGCTCGTGCGCATCTACCAGGCCGGCTGGAAGGAAACGTTCAGCAAGTTCGACCCGATTCCCAACCACAAGACCGACACGAACAATCACGGCCCGATGAGCACCGACAACATCGGTTTCAACTACGATTATCCTGACGCGTCCTACGAGCGCCGCCGCCAGATCATTCAAGAGCACGTCACTTACCAGCAAGGCTGGCTCTACTTCATCGCCAACGATCCGCGCGTCCCGGCCGATGTGCAGAAGGAAATGCGCCGCTGGGGCCTGCCGAAGGACGAGTTCAAGGACAACGGCCACTGGCCTCACCAGCTCTACGTGCGCGAAGCCCGCCGCATGGTCGGCGCCTATGTGATGACGGAAAACGAACTCCGCAAAAAACGTCCGACCCCTGACTCCATCGGCATGGGTTCCTACACGATCGATTCGCACAATGTGCAGCGCTACATCACGCCCGAAGGCTTTGTGCAGAATGAAGGCGACATCGGCGTCGGCACCGGCGGCCCTTACGCCATCGCTTACGGTTCGCTCGTGCCGAAAAAAGGTCAGGCCGAAAACCTGTTCGTGCCGGTGTGTCTTTCCGCAACGCATATCGCCTACGGTTCGATCCGCATGGAGCCGGTGTTCATGATTCTCGGCCAGTCCGCCGCGACCGCCGCCGTCATGGCCATCGACGAGAAAATTGCCGTGCAGGATTTGTCCTACGCCAAACTCCGCACGCGCCTCCTCGCCGACGGCCAGGTTCTCGAGACGCCCGCCCAATAGGCGCGCTGTTAGTTTTTTAGTGAGCGTCAGTCAGTCACCCCGCACGCGCCCACCCCTGGGCGCGTGTTCATACCCTACCCCATGAAAGCCATCACCCCACTGGCTATGCTTGCGCTTTTTGCCGCGAGCGTAGCCCTGCCGGCGGCATCCGCCGCCCCTTCCGATGCGACCGTTGAATCTTCCCGCCGTGAAGCGGGCTCGATTTCCGGGCGCATTTTCAGTCCCCGCACCAATGAGTTTCTCCGCAGCGCGCAAGTTCGCCTCGCCGAAACCGGTCAACTCGCCGTCTCCGAAAGCGAAGGCCGCTTCGTCCTCCCCAACGTCCCCGCCGGCACGCACACGATCACCGTGAGTTACACCGGCTATTATTCCGCCACGCTCACGGTAAACGTCGCGGCCGGCGAAACCGTCGTCAAAGACATTGAACTCATCAGCTCGATGCAGGCGGAATCCGATCCGGGTGAAGCCGTGAAACTGGAAAAATTCACCGTCTCCGCCCAACGCGAAGGGAGCGCCAAAGCCATCATGGATCAGCGCAGTTCCATGAACATCACGAACACCGTTTCTTCCGATCTCTTCGGCGACGACGCGGAAGGAAATCTCGGCGAATTTCTCAAGCATTTACCCGGCGTCGAAGCCGACACCGCGTTCGGTGAAGTCCGCACGATCGGCCTGCGCGGCCTGGGCTCGGAATACACGTCCGTCACCATCGACGGCATGTCGATCAACACCGCCGATCCCACGCTCCAAGGCGCGACCAACTCCCGCGCCTTCACCTTCGAAACCGTTTCGTTGAGCAGCATGGACTCGATCGAAATTTCGAAAACCGTCAGCGCCGACATGGACGCCAACGCCCCCGCCGGCACCATCAACCTTCGCTCGAAGCGCGCCTTCGATCGGCCCGGCCGTCGCATCACGTGGCAGGCCAACGTCGCCGCGCACTCCGAAGCCTTGCAGCTCGGTCGCAGCATGGGACCCGACGAACGCCAACGCTCGAAACTCGGGCCGGGCGGCATGATCGAATTCTCCGACGTGTTTTTCAAGAAACGCCTCGGCCTCGTCCTGACCGTCAGCGAATCGAATCTCTATCAAGAATCGAGCACGAGCACGCTGACCTTCGACCGCACCCCGACCGTCGCCGACCCGCGCCCGCAGGTGATCACGCAATTAAACTTCGGCGCGTCGCAACGCACCAACGAGCGGTTTTCCACCACGCTCACCGCTGACTACAAAGCCTCGCCGAACTTGATCCTCTCGCTGGGCGCGATCTACAGCTGGTCCGAACTCTGGCAATACGGTCGCACCGCACTCTTCCAAACCGGCGCGCGCGCGACCGTCGTCGGCACCGATCCGCTCGTCAATTTCCGCAGCAATTCCACCGCCGCGCTCTCCGCCGCCCGTCCGGCCGGAACGGCGAAAGTCGGCCAGTCGTTCACGCTGACGCCGAAGTTCGAATACAAATGGGGCAACGTGCTCTTCGAAGGAAAATTCGCCCTCTCGCGCTCGCACGCGTGGTATGACCCGAAGAACCGCCAGGGCTCCGCTGCCGACGTCGGCACCTCGGCCACGCGCAACATCGCGTTCCGCGCAGAACGCGCTTCCGCCGACGCCTACGACTGGCAGATCACGCAAACCGGGGGCGCGGATTTCGGCAACGGTTACAGCGACACCTCGGTGGCCGCGCTCAACGACGGCCGCACCTCGCGCCGCAATACTTACGGCGGCGAAATCACCGCGAAGCTGACGACCAATTTCATCCGGCCCATCACGTGGAAGACCGGCGTCAAAACCCAATACGAGTTCTACAACTACTCCAGCAGCGGCGCCACCAACCAATACAACTACGCGCCCAACGGCACCAACATCGGCTGGAATGGTTTTCGCTCGGCGTATCCTTACAGCCTCGGGATGACGGGCACGACGATCACCTCGCTGTCGGGCCAGAATATTTTCATGGCCGATCTCATCGCCATTGGAAAACGCTTCCAGGACGCGCCCAACGAATTCGCCTACACGTTTACTCCGGCAAACTACACGACCGCGTTCATCACAAGCCCGCGCCGCTACGAGGAAACCATCGACGCCACCTTTCTCATGGGCACGACGAAAGTCGGCCGTGCGTCGATCCGCGCCGGCGTGCGTTGGGAGCAGACCAGCGGCGACGCCACGGAATTGGCTCAACGCACCGCCGCCGAAGTAACCGCCGCAGGGTTCCCGGTCGGCGCGAACGGCCGCGCGACGACGATTCCCGGACTCGAATATCAGTTCTTTTCCAAGCCGCGTGCGCACCGCCTCAATCGCTACGACGATTTCTTCCCAAGCGCGTCGCTCAAATACCCGATCAGCAAGAATCTCGATTTCCAGCTTGGTTACAGCCGCACCATTCGCCGGCCAGCCTTCAAGGACGTCGCGGGCTTTTTCAACGTGAACGAGCAGACCCTCGTGATCGCCGCACCGAACATCGGCCTCTCGCCCGAGTATTCGGATAACATCTCCGCCCGCCTCGCCTACTACTTCGAGCCGGTGGGCATCCTTGCGCTGAACCTCTACCAAAATCACGTCAACGGCCTGATGGTCACGAACACGCTCACCGCCGAGCAATTCGGTTACGACGGTCCGGAAGACTACTCCGCCTACGAATTCCAAACCACCGCGAACAGTAGCGGCACCACCGAGATTCAAGGCGTGGAGCTGGAATATTCGCAGAGTCTCTCGTTCCTTCCCGGTCTGTTCAAGGGCCTCGGCATTCGCGGCAGCTACACCTACAACTCCGCCGAAATCGTGGTGCCCGACATGGTGCCTCACTCCGTCGCCGCCGGCGTCAGTTACGGTTACCGCCGCTTGAACGCCAACGTGAACTGGTTGTGGAAAGACGACGTCGCCATCGTCGTCGACGATACATCGTATCGCCGCAGTTTCATCACGCTCGACGCCAGCGCGAGTATTCAACTCACGAAGAAAATGAGCTTATTCTTCAGCGCGCGAAATCTCACGAACGCGAAGCGCATCACGATGGATCGCTTCACGCCGAACGCTCCCGTCTGGCGCTCCTATCAAGTCAACGGCGTCACCTACACCTGCGGCATCAAAGGCCGCTTCTAACCTCGCGACGACTCCGATAACTCCTTCGCCGCCCGATGAAAATCGGGCGGCTTTTTTTGGCACACTTAAAACGTGAAACGCTTCAGGAGCGAATCGTGCCGCGACTTCTTCCTGTCAGTTTCCGCCCTCGTCCTATCGCGGTCGACCGTGCGCGGCGACGAGTCCGTTGAGTTTTGTTTCCAACAACTCGAGGTCGGCGTAGCTGATCGGGCCATAGGCGCAGCCTTCGCGATACTTTTCAAACGCGGCGCGCAGCGCTTTCGCTTCCGCGTATTTTTCGCGCTGCCACTGCGCGAGACTCATTTTCTCACGGCGCAACAGCCAGAGCGGGACCTGCGTCGCCGCCTCCAGTGCTGCTTTTTTATTTCTTGTTTTCACCGTGAGAGACTACGTCCGCTCGATTTTAAAACCGCGGCTCAGCGGGAAATTTTTTCCCAGAGCAGTTGCAGATAAGCGCCCCGCGTGACGGGTCCGGTGGCCAAGCTTTCGGGCGACAACTGCAAAATGCGGTGCCATTCGGCGATGTCCGCCGCGGTCGCCGGTTTGTCGGCCCGCACCAGCCACTCCAGCAGAACTCCGCGCAAACCCAGCATCTGCACCGCCGCGTAATTCGGATGCTCCGGCGCCAGGTCGCGCACCTGAATCAAATTCGCCTGCCCGCGCAGCAATTCACGCTGGAGATCGGCCACATGCATCTCCCGCAGAGAAATTTTCCGCTTCAGCGAAAAACTGGCGGCCACGCCGGCGGCTTCGCCCAACGCCATCCAACACGGTTCCATCCGGATCGTGCTGTAACCGATGTGCGTCGCTGAGACCGCGACCGGCACAAGCAATCCCTCGACATCGCGCGGCACGATCACGCGGTAAGGCACCGTGTAAGGCGCATTCGGCCAGCTGAAAATGCCGTCGAGATTGAGCCGCCCTGCCTCGCGTTTCCGCACGGCGTGCGAGTCGAGGTTGTAACTGCTCGACGTGATGCTGTCGCGATGCACGGGCGGACGCCCGCCTTTTACCACGGGCAAGGTATCGTGCGCCGTGAAAAGATATTCGCCCATGATGCGCCGGCCTTCACGCACATACACTTGCCGCGGGAAATGGCCGTTCTGCGGATACTCGTCACGCGACAGACCCCACTCGGCGCACCGCGCGCGAAAGTCGGCCGGCAATTCGGCATCGTTCTGGCAAAACCAAACGAGCCCGAGCGAGTAATCGCGCAGCCGCTGCGCAAACCGGTCGCGCCATTGCCACGACGAAGTCGGCCACGGCCAGTTTTCCTCGGGCAAATCGGTCGAGATAAACGCCGCGTGCTGGTTGTTGGCGTCGGTTTTTTCATTCGGCAATTTCACCATGTTGACGATGCGCCCGATGCCTTCCCACTCCATCTCGGGGCGCGGCCCGGGCAACCCGACATTGCGTCCGGTCTTCACGTCATCGATCAACGACACATAGTCCGCGCGCCGGTAATCCGCGGGCTTTTCGATCGGCACCCGATTCGCCGGATTTTTCGTCAGCGGCAAACGGTAGTTATAAGATTGGATCGCGTTGTCGCCGCGGCCCGTCGTGCCGGGAGCGACGCCCCCGCGCCAGACCTTGAACGCCTGCCCCGCCATTGGCTCGTCAAATTCCTGCCGGTCTTCGCGGCCCAACCGATACGGCGCACCGGCCGCCGCCGCCAGATCCCCTTCGTAAGTCGCATCGATAAACACGCCGCCTTTCACCTGCTCGACTTTCCCCGTCGCGCGATCCATCACGCGAATCTCCGTGAGACGCCGGCCCACGAGCGTCGCGTTATCCGGCTCGGCATCGAATTGCCGTTGATACAACAGCGTGATCCGCGACTGCTCCGCGACCATCACCTCGAACACTCGCTGGGCCACGGAAGGCTCAAAGCGCCGGCCTTCGAAACACTCCTTCACTTGCGCGGACTCGGCACCATAACGCTGCGCATAATCCGCGAGCACACGCCGCGCGAATTCCGCAAATAATCCGCCCGCGCGCCCGTCCGTTGCCCCGAGCCCGTTGGCCGGCAATCCGCCAATATGATCGTAACGCTCGAGCAACAACACGGTCTGCCCCTGCCGCGCCGCGCTGATCGCCGCCATGATCCCGCCCGGCGTGCCGCCCACCACGACCACGTCCGCCGAACGCGTGATTGCAGGTGTCGATGACTCCGCCGCGCGGAGACCCAGCGCAGTGATCAGGAGCAACCACGCCACGCCCACGCCCGAGCGTCGCAGCCAAAAAAGAGTCACGGAATTCAGGATCATGATTTTCATAAATTTGTGCAGTTACTTTTTGGTTTTGGCCGGAGCTGGCGCTTTCGTCGGCGGACTCGCCGCCGCGTCGAAGTTCAAACGAAACGTGACGTAGCGATACGCCGCCACCGGCAGCATCGCGGTGCGCCCGCCTTCTACCGCGAGCGCGGCCTCATTGTCCTCGACCGCGTTGGTCTGGCGCACCGCTTTCAACGCAAACACCGGCGAACTCAGTCGCACGGTTCCGCTGCGTCCCGCCACTTCCCGCAGCCGTAAAATGTAACCGTCACCATCTTCCGCCTGCTTGAACGCCGACACCTGCACGTGCGCCGGATCGATCTCGAGAAACGCCCCGCGACCGACCGGCATGGCACGCGTCGTCGCCTGCACGCGATTACTGCCCGCATTCACATATTGAAACGGCAGCAACGGAGAACGCGTGTCCGCCGAAAAGCGGCTTGCCGCCACTTCGTCCATCGTCGCGGCACTCGTGATCGCGTAGCGGAACGTCATCTCGCCGCCCTGCGACGCCTTGTAGTTGGTGACCCAGTAATTGTTCATCACATAGGAATACACGTGCGCATTCTTCACCGGCAGGTCCGTGAGCCACAGCCCGCGATTGATCTCGGTCAGCGTGCACAACGGCGCGTCCGGCGACGCCCACGCGATGGCGATAGCGTCGCCGCGCGCCACGACCACATTCTGCGTCGCAAACCACTCACGCGCCGCACCCGGCAACTGATCGCGATTGGGTTGAATCCAGCCCGCCTGACTTTCGTAAGCGAGCGCGGGCGGATTCGCCCGGAACGGAAACGCGAAATACACCGCTTCCTTGTCGCGCGTCTCCGTTTTCACCACGCGGTTCACGATATCCACGCGCTTGAGTTCATTGTAAACCGTGATCGTGGTTTCAATCACCGGCACGTTCGGCGCGCTCGCGCGCACCGTGATCGAGTCGCCGGTGTTGCGCACGAGCACGGCGTGGCTCGCGGGGTCGCGCCGCAAGACCGCCTCCGGCGAGGTGTTGTTGTTCACCACGCGCGAACCTTCGCCGCCGGACACATACACGAGCCGGTTCAATCCGTAAGGCGAAGCCGCATCCACGAGTTGTTTGCCGAGCGCGAGATCTTCCAACTCAACAATCGCTCCGCTCGCAGGGTCGAGTTTCACGCGGTAGTGGCGCGATTTAATTTCCCACGACGTTTGCGAAGCCGGCGGTTCCTCCACTTTCCCGCGCTTGAGCGTGTAGGTCCGGTAGCCGATGCCGGGCACGTCTTGCGCGATAAAGCGGATCGTATCGAAACCCTCCTGGCGGGCCACGATCGTCATCGCGACCGCCTGGCCACTCGCGGGGTCGACGAGCGACACGCCCGGATCGAGGTCGGTTTCAATTACTCCCGAACGTGTCCGCGCATCGGCATTAAAGACGATTAACGTCTGCCCTTGCACACTGATCTGTCGCGCCAGCCGATCCATGCCCCCGAGCCAAAGCGCCCGGGACGCGAGGTGCCCCCGCTGGGCAAACGCCTGTTTGAAATCCCACTGCCCGCGCACGATGTCGCGATCCGGTTGCGTGATGCTCCGATTCGCGCCCCAGGTGTGCTCGTCGTAAAAAAGCACGTCGCGCCACGCCGCCCGAAACTGCTCGTGCGGATAATTTTGCCCGGGCATGAACGCGGTCGCGAACGACGACACCATTTCTGCCACCGGCAGCAAACGCTGGCTGTCGCGATTGCGGATCGTTTCCGCTGCGGAAGAGCCCGCGCCATCTTCCCAATACGCCCCGCCATCGCCGCGTTGCACCGGAATCTCGTGCTTCGCCGTCTTGCGCACATGCTCGAAATAATCGGCGTGCGTCGCCGGGATGATGCGCGGGTAGGCAAACGTGCGATTCCATTCCTCGAACAACGCGACCTCGCCTTCGCGCACATCCATGTTGTCGCCGTAAAGTCCGTAGAGCAGCAGACTATCCAACGGATAATCTTCGCGCAAAAAACGCGCCATAAATTGCGGCAACGACCGTTGCAACCGCTCGGGCGTGCCGCGATCGCCGACCAGCCGCAGCAGCTGTCCATAGACCCGCGTATACCAGACGAGCACGCGGCGACCGTCCGCACCTTGCCAATAAAAAGGCGACGTCTCCGCGAGATCGCTGCCCATCAAAATTTGCCCGCGATGCTGGTTGCTGCCGATCGAAAGACTCTGGATGCCGGCATCGCCGAGCAGTCCGGGCAAAAACCAGCTATGCGAAGGCACGTCCGTCATCGTCGCCGCGCGCATCGGCAAACCGTAATCGCGCCGCAGCTTCGCCGCCGGATAGAGCGCGCGATACAATTCCTCACCTGTGCTCAGTCCGGTGAGCAGATTCAGATAAAACGGACTGACTTCGAGCCGGCCGTTCCGCGCATGCTCCATCAGCTTTTTCCCCTGCTCCGGTGTCCGCGAGTTAATAAAATTTTCCGCCAGCCACGTCGATTCGAGCACGAACTTGTGTTCCGGATGTTCGTCGAGCACCCGCAGCACATCGTCGACATTGCGATTATGCAGCTCCTGCACGCCGGGCTGGTAGTCGGTGTAACCGATGTCGCTGTGATTCTGCAGCGTCGCAAAAAGCGACCAGCGTTTGGCCGGGCGAAATTCCCCGCGCAACGTCTGCACGCGTCCGTCGAGATCCAGTTCGAGTTCGTAAGGCGTCACTCCATCCACCGCCGGAACCGCGAGTTCAAAACGCTCTTCACCAAACGACGCCGATGCCGCGCGGGCTACGCTGCCCACGGTGGCGCCGCCAACTGTCAACTTCACCTGGCCGCGACTAAACGGCCGCGCATAACGCACCACCACCTCAGTCAGCTCGACGAGTCCGCCGGCCTGGCGTTTAAAAAAGATCGACGGCTCGACCGATGCGACCGCCGGAGTCGCCGTGACGTCAGCAGCTCCCCGCAACAGCGCCAGCGACTCATACGAAACCGTGCCGAGGCGGCTTTCGACCGCGGTGATTTCGCCTTTCACTTTTTCCGGAATGTCCGTGTAAGCGATGCCGATCTCGTTCCTCCCCGCGCGCAACAGCTCCGGCGGGAGGATCGCGCGCAGCGATTGCGCCGAAAACGTCGTGGCGTTGGCCTGTTCGTAATTTTTCGCCGTGCCAATCGCCGGCTTGATGCGAAACCGACCCGCCGTGCCATTAACCGTCACGACAACCGTGCCGGGCGCCATGCTCGTGAAGAAAATTTCCGCCGCCAGCACCGGCGCGTGGACGGGAACTTCGCTCAGGTTAAAACGCACCGTGTAGATCGATGCATTCGTGTTGGCGGCCACTTGGTCCTGACGCCACTGCCGCGCCGCGGGTGGTCCATCGACGTCATAGACCAACGTCGAAGCGCTGGCCCGCGCGAACGGGTGTGGATTCAGCGGCGAAACTTCGATCCGCCAATAAGCGTCCGCCGGGGACGCCGACTGCGCTTGGGCCTGAGCCCGCAGCGCGGTCGCAAAAAGTCCAAGCGCGATCGAAAGAATAAAAAAGCGACGCATCGGTTAGTTCCTGGCAGACGTTGACGATTTGCCCGCGCGCACCGACCACTGCGCGGCGAGTTGCTCCAGCGTGCGCCCTTTGGTTTCGGGCAGCATCACGAACACAAAAACGAGACCCGCGAGACTGCACGCCGCGTAGATAAAAAACGTCATCCCCGGCCCGATAGCCGGATTGTCATTCAACATCGGAAACGTCTGCGCCACCGCGTAGCACGAAACCCAGATGACGAACGTCGCGACTGACATCGCGCGTCCGCGCAGTTGCGTGGAGAAAATTTCCGAGCAGACAATCCACGGGATCGGCCCGAGCGCCATGGCGAACGCGGCAATAAATACGAGCACGCCGATCAAGAGCGGCAGCCCGCTCACGCCTGCGAAAAACATCGCGCCGACCGCACCGAGCGCCACGACCTGCAGCGCCAGTCCAGCGAGCAACAAGGGCCGCCGACCCGCGCGGTCCACCAGCGCCATCGCCACAAACGTGAACACCAGATTCACGAGTCCCACCACCACGGACGCACTGAAAGCGTTTTCCACCCCCACGCCCGCCGACGTGAAAATCTTGGTCGAATAATACATGATGGCGTTGATTCCGCTGAACTGCGAGACGGCCATCAACACCACCGCGATCACGAGCGGCGTCCGAAACCGCGCACCGAATAACTCACCGAATCGGCCTTCGCCCGACCCAGTCGCAGCCGCGCGCGCCGCCGCGATTTCCTCGTTCGCATAGGCGGCACCACCCACATTTTCGAGGAGCCCCCGCGCTTCTTTTTCCCGACCCGCCGCGAGCAACCAGCGCGGACTTTCCGGCGCGGCGAACAACAGTCCCAGCAAACCGAGCGCGGGCAACGCTTCCGCACCCAGCATCCACCGCCAGCCGCGCGCCGTATTCCACGCCTCGTCACCGAGGCCCTGAATGAGCGCGTTGACGAAGAGCGTTAGGAAAATTCCCAGCACGATGCCAAATTGAAACAGCGATCCCAACCGCCCGCGCCTCGCAGCCGGAGCCAGCTCCGCGATATACACCGGGCACACCATCGACGACGCGCCGATGCCGAGTCCGCCCACGAAGCGTGCAATGAGAAACTCGATAAACGAACCCGGCACCGCCGACCACACTGCCGACACGCCATAGAGAATTGCGCACAAAAACAGCACCCGCCGGCGCCCAAAACGATCGCTCAAAAATCCCGCGAACATCGCGCCGGGAATGCACCCAAGAATCGCGCTCGCCCCCGCGATGCCTTCCTGAAACGGCGTGAGCTGGAAGTAGGCTTTGAGGTATTGATTCGCCCCGTTGATCACGGCCGTGTCGTAGCCGAACAAAAAACCGCCGAAGCCGGCGACGAGTGACACGAGCAAAAGAGTCGAAGATCGAGTGGACATAAAAGAAGTGAAGAAAATCAGGGCAGTTCGACGCGCAGCGTGACGAGGCCCCACGCGGGCACTTTAATTTTATCGCCGGACGCCTGCAGCGGTCGCTCGCTGGTGTCACTGAGACTCACGGCGCCAGATGAAACGCCCGCGACCATCAGACGTGTTTCCACATCCTTGCCGGCCGCACCCCACAACCGGACGATCAACGCCTTGCCGTCGTCACTGGGCTTGAGTCCCGTCACGACCACATCGGGTGACTCCACGCTCAACGTCGGAGCGAGTTTCGAAACTTCGCCGCGTGAGCGCACCGCGAGCAACGGCTGGCTCGCGGCGATCGCCAGTCGCGAGGCCGCCGCCGGATCGTAACCCGCGTGCGGGCGTAGCACGAAACGGAACGTATGCGGGCCCTCTTGATAAGCGCGATAGTTGGTGCCCCAGTGGTTGTTCATCACCCACGCGTAGAGCGCTTGCGTCGGTTCGATGGCTTTCCGCCACACCGCCGGATTGGTCTGCGAGTTTAATAAATTCGCGGTCAGCCCGCCGACCTGAACCAGCGGCGTGTCGCGTGACACCCACGTGACCCCGTAATCTGCATTCGACACGTCGGCCCAGCGATTGACGGTTAGCCAATTTTTGCACGACCCAGGAATCTGATCCTGATCGGGCCGCATGACGCCGAACGGCACTTCGAGTCGCATCTGTCCGCCGGGCACATTGAACGGGAACGCAAAATTCACACTCTCCTTGCCTTCGGGCAGACGGTAATCGGTCGCGACGAGCCGCTGCTTGTCGATGAAGTTTTCGATCTCAACATGGTCCGCTCCCGCGACCAGTTTCACTTCGCGCGTCAGCGTAAACGCGCCCGGAGCCGTCGACTCCACGAGGAGCGAAGCAACCAGCGGCCCGCGCTCTTTTACGCGAAGAGTGGCCGCTCCGCTGCGGCGCGCCTTTGATGGATCGTCGCCATTAAAAGACAAATACCCGTTCAACGCGGCCGTCTTTTCCGGCTGCGCCAGATTCGCCTCCACGCCGCGCGCGCGCAGTTCGACGATGTCGCCGCTCTGCGGATCGAGGCCCACCTTCACGAGCCCGTTGTCGAGCGTGGCATCGGTGATCGCGACCTTCCCTCCCTCGTGCGCACGCCCGGCGCTTAACCGGTAACGACGCGCTCCAAAAGCCGGCACGTCACTCGCCAGCAACACCAGTTCGCCCGTCGTCAGCCGTTGCGACGGCACCGGCCCGCCTTGTTCGTCGCTCACGCGGTCACCGATCACCGCCATGTCTTTCGACAGCGTAACGAGGCCCGTGCGCGTCCATGAATTCGTGTTAAACACATCGACGCTGTCCGCCACCGCCGCTCCCGTCACCGCGCCCGACAACCCGCGAGCCAGCAAATCGCGCGACTGCGTATCCGCGGTGGCGGCATACGCGCTTTTGGTCGCCCATTGTTCGAGCGTCGTGGAGTGATTGGGCGCCGACACGCTGCGCGAGGCGCCCCACGTGTGTTCATCGTAAAGCAGCACATGTTGCATCGCGCCCGCAAACTCCTCGCGCGGATAACGGCGCGGCGCACGCATCGCCCAGAGCGCTTCCGCCTGCGCGAGCCGGTCGGAATTCGCGCGATTCATCGCCGTCTCGCGCGCCGAGGAACCCGCGCCATCTTCCCAATAAGGCGTCCAGTCGCCGCGCACTTCCGGGAGTTGCGCGCCGTGTTTTTGCTCGAGCGCCTGAAAGGCGTCGTGCACCGACCCGATCACAAAACGCGGCCAGGCGTGCGACGCATTCCAAGTTTTCACGAATTCGCTGATCGCCAGATCCGGCACGCCGTTGTCGCCCTGCCCCGCCCAGCGAATGTAAGCGACATCGTAAGCGTAACCCGTGCGCACCAATTCATCTGCATAACTCACCAGCCAGCGCGGCGAAAGCCGGCGGATAATGTGCGCCAGCGCGTAACCGCTCGACGGCACCCACACCAACACACGATCCTTCCCCGACGGGCCGACCCACCAAAACGGTTTATTTTCCCACTCGACGAGAATGTCGCCGATGCGATCGAAGTAGTTCGGGGCCGCGGAAAAATAGCGAATGCCCGCCTGCGCCATCGCAGGCACCGTGCCCCACGTGTAACCCGGCACATCGCTAATCATCGCACTGTCGATCGGCACGCCAATGCGCGCGCTCAGTTCGGTGCCGAAGCGAAACACCCGCACCAGTTCCTCCGGCCGGCACAGTCCCGTGAGCGTATTCGCATACATGCCGTTGAGCGCCACCTGGCCGCTTTTCACCGCCTGCAAAAATTCATCGTGTCGCTCCGGCCCCAACCGCCGCAGCAAAAGATCAGCGGGCCACACCCCCTCGAGATTCCAAACGAAGCGCGCACCGGCCGGGTAATCGGCGGTTTTCCGCGCCGCCGCGATACCGGCGAGCAGGTTGTTAACCTGCTTCTCCTCCACGTCCGCCTGACTCTCCGTGTAACCGATATCGACGTGTGAATGCGGCAGCACATAAATCGTCAGTTCCCGAAACGGCGGCACCGCGAACGACTGACTCGCGAACACGCGCTGGTTCGCATCGGCGAGTTCCATTTTCCAATTCCGCGCCTGCGAAGAAACCGGAACCGCGAGTTCCACCGTCTGCGCTCCCGCCACCAAACGCACCGGTTGCGGCGGCAACTCGCCCACGCTCAACCTCGCGTCGACCGACTCCGCATAGGGATAATCGATGGTCACATGCAGCGCTTGCTGCAATCCGCTCTCCGTCTGCTGCGCGATGGGCAACGCCACTGCCGCCAACGTGAGTGCGACCGGCTCGCCCACGGTTTTGCCCGCCTCGAAAAAGGTGATCTCCGTTCCCCCGACCGTGCCCACGCGCGCGCCGCCCAGCTCGGTGATCTGCCAGCGCACCCGCCGCACGGGAATTGCCGGGGCCATTGCGTGCATCGTGATGCCACTGGTTTCACCCGAGTGAACCACGGCGACGCGCGCCACCTCGCGTCCCTGATCGTCGAACCCGACCAACTCCGACCGCGCCACCGTGGCGGAACTCGCCCGGTCTTGATGACGAAACGCGGCGAGTTGCACCGTGCGACCAAAATCGAATTCTACAAACGTCTGCACCCCTTTGCTCGCGGAAATATACTGCGTCTTCGGGTCGCCATCTGTCAGGTGCAGCGGGGTGTGCCCGTTCGGATGCGCCTCGGATGCCGCCACGATGCGCGGCGCCGGCAGCGGCTGCAATCGCGTGTAGCCCGCCGCTTCGACGCGAACTCCAAGCAACCCGAGCAGGAGGAAAACCCGCGCCCGCCACAGCCGGCGGAGCCAAAACGTCGAGGGGTGCGACGGAGAAAAAAGCATCTTGCCGCAAAATCTGCTTGGCAACGCTCCCGCCGGTCAAGCATATTTGTTTAAACATTTGAACATGCCCGCCAACGAGATTGCTTCCACCCTCTCGGCCCTCGCCCCGCTTCGCGCCGAATCCGGTCAACCGCTCCACCGCCTCGTTGAAGCGCGCCTGCGCAGCCTCGCGGCGCTACCGGAATTTCAGGACGGGGCGCTGCTGCCCGACGAACTCACCATCGCCAGTCGGCTCGGCGTGAGCCGCGGCACCGCGCGCGCCGCCCTCGCCCGGCTCGTGCAAGAGGGCGTGCTCGAGCGCAAAGCCGGCATCGGCACCCGCGTCGCGCGCCCACGCGCGGAATCCGCCATCGGCGCGTGGCGCAGTTTTTCGCGCGAGATGGCCGCGCAAGGCATCGAAGTGGTGAACTTCAGCCAGGACTACGGCGTGCACCGCGTGAGCGAACACGCCGCCATCGCGCTCCAAGTGAGCAGCGACACTCCGCTGCTGCGTCTCGACCGCGTGCGCGGCTGGGGCGGCCAGCCGGTGCTTTATTCGCGCTCGTGGTTTCACCCGCGTTTGCGGCTCGCGGGCACGGAAGATTTTTCCAAACCGCTCTACGATGTTATCGAAGCCGCGACCGGCGTGGTCGCCGACACCGCGCGTGAAGAATTTTCCGGGGTGGTCGCCACGGCGGCCCTCGCCAAAAAACTGGCGATCAAAAGCGGCACGCCGCTGCTGTTGCGCAGTCACACCGTGAGCGACGCACGCAAGCGCCCCATCGAATACGCGGAGGTGCATTACGTCTCTTCCCGTTTCACCCTCACCCTCGACTTGCGGAGAGAACCGTCGTGATCGCGCTCACCGGGGACATCGGCGGCACGCGCATCAAACTCGCCGTCGTGCGCGATGGACAAATCATCGCTCGCCAGATCGAGCCCGCCCTCGCGGATCAACGCTGGCCGGATCGCCTGCCCGCCTTGGCCGCCACGTGGCGCGCGCTGTGCCACGAAGCCAACATCGAACTCGCTACAGTGGCTGGACTTGGAGTCGGTTTCCCGAGTCTGGTCGACGCGGCGCGCGGGCGCATCCTCGACGAGTGGGGCAAGTTTCCCGGCTGCGCCGGTTTCGATTTTGGCGCGTGGGCCCGGGACACCCTCGGTCTGCCGCTCGCCCTCGATAATGATGCTCGCGCCGCGTTGATCGGTGAATGGCGCCAAGGCGCGGGTCGCGGCAGCAACGATGTGGTCATGGTCACGCTCGGCACCGGCATCGGCGTCGGGGTCGTGATGCAGGGGCGCGTGTTGCGTGGCGCGCATGGTCAGGCCGGCACGCTCGGCGGTCACCTCACGGTGCGCTACGGCGGACGACCCTGTATCTGCGGCAACGTCGGTTGCGCCGAGGCGGAGGCGTCGACAGCGGTGTTGCGCGAGCTCGCCGCGTTGCGTCCGGAGTTTGCGACGAGCGCCCTCGCGCGCGAAACGGAATTGGATTATGCGTCGGTGTTCCAACTGGCCGAGGCCGGCGACGCCTGTGCGCTCGCGTTGCGCGATCACAGCCTGGGCGTCTGGTCCGCGACCATCGTCAATCTTATCCACGCTTACGATCCCGAGCGCGTGATCGTCGGCGGCGGCATCATGCGCAGCAGCGCACACATTTTGCCCGCCCTTCAACATTACGTAAACACCCACGCCCACACCGCGTGGGGTCGCGTGCAACTCGTCGCCGGAGAACTCGGCGACGATGCCGCTCTGCTTGGCGGCGCGTGGCTCGTTAACGAAAAAAATTTCCCGAACGCTTCCGCATGAAGTTTCCGCCTTACGATCTCTTTCCGTGTGTTACCGTTTCCGAGGCGGCCTCCGCGTGCGTGACCGGCTGGTCCGCCATCGCCGGGCGGCTGAGCGCCCGCGTGGCCGAACGCGCCGAGCGAAAAACGGTGGTGGTGGTCGAGTGTTACCACGGCATCGACGAAGCCCAGGTGCTCGCGGAGCTGACCGCGCGCCTGCAACCCGCGCTCGCGCTGGCCGCTCGCGAGGCGCTGCGGCCAGTCGCGGAAGTGGAAGCGCTGGTCGCGCCCTTCGTCGGCGACGACCCGGTCTTCGGGCAGATGAATGCACTGACCCTGGCGGATTTTTTCTGTCCGACGCGGATGGCGGCATCGCGGCAGGCCATTGCGCAGGTTTCTACCGGAATGATTCTCGTGGTCGGCTGCGGGGCCACCCTGATCGCGGACGCGGATATTCTCGTCTATGCCGATCTTTCCCGCCGTGAAGCGCAACTGCGTCAGCGTCGGGGCGACACCGGCAATCTGGGTGCGGCCAACCACGGCGCCGCGCCGAGTCTGCTCTACAAACGCGCGTTCTACGTGGATTGGCGCGTGTGCGACCGGCATAAGCAACCGCTCATCGTCCGCTGGGATTTCATCCTCGATACGCACGAAGCGCTCAAGCCGAAACTCGCCGACGGCGAGGCGGTGCGGCGCGGATTGCGCGAAACTGCGCAGCAACCGTTTCGCGTGGTGCCCTATTTCGATCCGGCACCGTGGGGCGGTCAGTGGTTGCGCGAACATTTCGCGCTCGACGCCGCCGCGCCGAACTACGGCTGGGGCTTCGACTGCGTGCCGGAGGAAAACAGCCTGCGGCTCGCGTTCGGCGCGACGCAGATCGAATTACCCGCGCAAGACCTGGTGTTGTTTCAACCGGTGCCGCTGCTCGGCGCGAAAGTGTTTCAGCGTTTCGGGTCGGAGTTTCCGATCCGTTTCGATTTTCTCGATACGATGGACGGCGGAAATCTCTCGTTCCAAGTCCATCCGTTGACCGCCTACATTCGGAAGCAGTTCGGCATGGCTTACACGCAGGACGAAAGTTACTACCTGCTCGCCGCGCGCCCGGGCGCATCGGTCTACCTCGGACTGCGTGAAGGCGTGGAGCCGGCCGCGATGATGGCCGCGCTCGCGGCCGCGCAAGCGGGCGGAGCACCGTTTCCCACGGAAAATTTCGCCGCGGCCTGGCCGGCCAAAGCGCACGATCATTTTCTGATTCCGGCGGGCACTGTGCATTGCTCGGGCCGCGAGTGTGTGGTGCTGGAAATCAGCGCCACGCCTTACCTGTTCACGTTTAAACTCTGGGATTGGAATCGCGCCGGCCTCGACGGTAAGCCGCGGCCCATTCACCTCGATCACGGCGAAAAAAATATCCAGTGGGACCGCACGGCCAACTGGGTCGCGAAGAATCTTGTGAGCCCGATCACGCCACTCGCCTCCGGCGACGGTTGGCGGGAGGAGCGCACGGGGCTCGACGCAACCCAGTTCATCGAGACGCGCCGCCACTGGTTTACCTCGCCCGTGCCGCATCACACCGAAGGCAATCTCAACGTGCTGAATCTCGTGCAAGGCGACGCCGCGATCGTCGAAAGTCCCGACAACGCCTTCGCCCCTTTTCGCGTTCACTACGCGGAAACTTTCATCGTGCCCGCCGCCGTCGGCCCCTACCTCGTGCGGCCGGCGGATCCGACTTCCAGCGAGCCTTGCGCCACGATCAAGGCATTCGTGCGTTCCTGATTTAGTCCAGAGCCCGCCTCGCTTTCGCGGGGCCGAACTCATCCCGACTGGTCGCTTCCTTACCTCTTTCTATGAAATACCCCCGACTCCCTAGTCTCCTTCGCGCGCTCGTCGCCCCGTGGATTCTCCTGACTGGCTCGCTCGCGAACTTCGCGTTCGCCGCAAATCCGCCGGCTGCACCCGCGCCCGCTGAGTATGATTTGGTCGTGTTCGGGGCCAGTCCCGCCGGACTCACCGCCGCCATCGCCGCCGGCCGCGACGGCTCCAAGGTGTTGGTGGTCGAGCCAAGTTACCTGATCGGCGGACTCATGACCGGCGGATTGACGAAAACCGATGTCGGTCGCGGGACGACCATCGGAGGAATCGCGCGCGAGTTCTACGACCGCGTTTTAAAACATTACACTGACACTTACGGAGCCGACTCCGAGCAGGTGAAGGTGACGCAAAAGGGATATAATTTCGAACCGCGGATCGCGCTCCAGATTTTCAACGAGTGGTTGCGCGACGCGGGCGTCACCGTGCGCACGAAGGAGCAATTGGAAAAAATCGAGGTGCGCGCCGGTCGCATCGTGAGTTTTTCCACGAAGCACTACGAAAGCGGCGCGACCTTCACGCATCGCGGAAAATTTTTCGTCGACGGCACCTACGAAGGTGACCTCATGGCGCAGGCGGGCGTGCTCTATCGCGTCGGCCGCGAGGCGCGCTCGGAATACAACGAGCCGCTCGCCGGCATCACCGCCGGCCCGGCCGAATACCTCGGCAAAGGTGACCACCGCGTCCAGGCCTACAACATCCGCGGCACGATCACCGACAACCCGGCGCTGCTCGTGCCCATCGAGAAGCCGAAAAATTACTACCGCGACGCCCACGTTCGTTTCATCGAACAAGTAAACACGCACCAGCTGAAAACCATCGACGACCTGTTCCCGTTGAAATGGCGCTGGGCGATGATCAACGGCAAAGGCGATCCCAACATCGCGGATTTCTACGGCGCGAATTCCGGCTACAGCGAAGGCGACTACGAGCAACGCGCACGCATCACCGCCAAGGTGCAAGACTACTGGCTGAGCCTGTGGTATATGTTGCAACACGATCCGGAACTGCCGGAGGCATTCAAACGCGACGCCCGCCGCTACGGCCTCCCCAAGGATGAATACGCCGAAAGCAACCACGTCACGCCGCACATCTACGTGCGCGTCGCGCGCCGCATGCTCGGCCGCTATTTTCTCACGCAACACGACGTGCAATACGACCGCCGCAAACCCGACACGATTTGCCTGGGCAGCTACCACACCGATTGTCACCCGATCCAGGTCATCCAAACCGACGACGGCCCGCGCCTCGAAGGTGAGTTCAACGGCTCCGCCGATCCTTACGAAATTCCCTACCGCAGCATCGTCCCTTACGGCGTGAAAAATCTCCTCGTGGTCGCCGCCGTGTCCGCCACGCATGTCGCCTACTCGAGCGTGCGCATGGAACCGGTGTTCATGATGATCGGCCAGGCCGCCGGGCTCGCCGCGCGCCTCTCGCTCACGGGCGACGTGCCCGTCGAACAAGTGCCAATCGCCGCCTTGCAAGCGCGCCTCACTGCCGCCGGCATTCCGCTCGTGGCGCCGTTTCGCCCTGTCGTGGAAATTAAAGCGAACACTCCGCCGCCGTATCACGCCGGCCAGACGGTTGAGTTTTCCGTCGTTAAAAAACAGGTGGAATCACCCCTGACGTTCGCGTGGAACTTCGACGGCAGCGGCGAAGTGCAAGCCACCGCCGAACACGCCAGCTACACCTTCAAACAGCCCACGAAGCACACCGTGAGCCTGCTCGCCCAAGACGGCGACCGGCTCCAGACGCTGCCCGCGCGCGTGGAAATCGCGACCGGCAACGAGCCGACGCTTGATCGCACCGTGCATCATTCCGCCGCGAAACTGACCGGGCGTTGGAGCCGCACGCGCGGGCCCGAAGTCGAATACCGCGGCCAAGTCGGCTTGGGCGACGAAGGCAAAGGCGACGGCGGCGCGAGCGCGGTCTTCACCACCACGCTGCCCAAGAGCGGCCGTTATCGCGTCGCCATCGCTTTCCCGAGTGGCATGGATCGCGCTACGAACACTGCAATCGAAGTTGTCCACGCCGAAGGCACGGCTGCATTGAAAATCAACCAACGCAAAAAGCCCGGCCCCTACGCGTTCCAACCGCTCGGCGAATACCGTTTCACCGCCGGGCAGCCCGTGACGGTCACGTTCAAGAACCAAGGCGCTGACGGCACCGTCCTCATCGACAGCGTGCGCTGGATCTGGGTGGGCGAATAATCATGGGCGCACCGGGCCGGTGCGCCTAACCTGTTTAGACGCGCTCCAAGCGAGGCGTCCGAAACGCTTATGGCAACACGCGCACCTTGATACTGCGGTAGCGCGTTTTGCTCACCGGATCATGCGCCTGTAACGCAAACGTGCCGCTGCCGATCAAACGGCCGGCAAATTGTTTCGGACGCTCGACGTTTTCCTCCTCCGTGTAGTCGACCACCAGACGGTCGCCGACGAACGTCTGAATGCGTTTCCCTTCAACTTTGATGCGCAAAGTAAACCACTGTTCGTCCACGGCGACGCTTCCCATGTTTTCCTTGATGCCCCACACGCTGCCCGTGCGTTTCGGATCGGTGTGCGAGTTGTTCACCTGGATTTCGTAGCCGCGCTTCGGCCAGCCGATCTCCTGGAACAGTGTGTGAAAATACACGCCTGAGTTCGCCTTCGCATAAGTCATCACTTCGAGCTGCAACTCGAAATTTTTGAAATCATGATTTGCGACCGGGCCGTCGTAAAACAAGTGCGCGCGCGGGCCGTTCACGACAATCGAGCCGTCTTCGAGCCGGACGCTCGCCGGTGATTCGTTGAGCTTCCAACCCGCGAGCGACTCGCCGTCGAAGAGCAGCTGCCAGCCCGCTTGCTTTTCTTCAGGCGTTAATTGATTCGGCGTCGCGGCAAAAGCACCGACCACGAAGGTCAATGCGGCAAAAAGAGAACTGAGCGTTTTCATAAAATGCGAAAGTTCGGAGAAAATAAAAACGGGCGACATCGAGTGCCGCACGCAAGGAGTGAAAGCGTTTAGTTACCGAGCCAGATCCAGCGCACGGTGTCGATCAGCACCATGCCATCGACTCCCGCGTTCGAGATTTTGACCGTCACTGGTTGTCCGGCGGTGAATTGGAACTCACCGATCGGTTGAAACGCGAACGGTCCCGGCTTCTTCTTTTGATTGAGCTTAAGCTCTGTCGAGCCACCCGCGTGCGTAACCGTCACTGGCACATTGCTGGCACGGTTTCCGCCACTCGGGAACGCCAGCGCGACACGATAGCGGCCGCTCTTCGGCAACGTCGTGGTGAACTCCGCTTTCATCGGCTCGCCGCCCACATCTTGATCCGACAACGCGACGCGCTGCCGATATTCCACTTCGGGGCCGCGCGCGCGATTCCAGCGTCCATCCAGTTTCGCCTGATAATAGTGCACCTCGCGATCCAGCGTCGCGTCCTCCCCGAGCGAGAATTCCAGTCGCGCCGGCAGCGTCACGAGGCGTTTTTCATCCGTCGCGAGCACCATGACTTTGGCCGGCGTGGCTTGGTTGAACGTGTAGCGGGCCGTCTGGCCGGTCGCCTGCACTTCGCCGCTGCCGTCAAAATTCCACGAGATGATCTTCAGCGGCGACTGCACGTGACGGGAAACGATTTCAAACTCCACGGGCTGGCCGGGCTGCGGGTCCTTGGTCTTGACCTTGATGGCGACGACCGGACGGAACGGGGCTTTCAGCGGCACGCCGTCTTTCGTTAACTGCGCCTGCAATTTGGCAATGGAAACATCCTGCACCTTCGCGCCGTCTTTGCGCGCGAGATCGATCGCGATGCCACCGGCCTGGCCGAGCATCATGAACACCGGTTCCATGCGGATGCTGGAATACGCGACGTGGCTCGCCGACACCGCCGCGACGACCACCAGGTTATCGACGCCGTAAGGCAACAGGCTGCGGTAGGGAATTTCGTAAGCATCGGAGGAATCGTTGAAATGACCTTCCTCCTTCGGGCCGGCGTCGGTCTGAATGATCTGGATCGCGTGCGCATCCATGTTGTAGCTGCCCATGCAGATCGCGTCGGGCTTGTAGCGTTCGTAAAGCAGGTCGGTTTGCGTGAGGAAATAACGGCCAAGCATGCGGCGCGCGACGCGCACGTAGACTTGCGGCGTGACGTGGCCGCTCTCGACAAACTCGTCTTTCGGCAAACCCCAGCGGCGCGCATCGGCTTTGAAGTCCTCGGGCAGCGCCGGATCGTTTTGCAACATATACCACAGGCTCAACCAGTAATCCTGCACCTTCGCCGTGATGCGCGCGCGTTGTTCGTAATCTCCGTCGCTGTAGGCGAAATTCACGCCCGGAAAATCGGCTTTGTTCGGATCGCACTTGCCGTTGATCATCGCCCAGCGCTGCGTGTCGGTGAACAGCTGGTCGAGGCGCGTGAGTTTCAGTTTATTGACGGTGTCGATCAGGTTCGCGTGCGCTTCACGGTAGTAATTTTTCGGCTTCGGAATGGCCACGCGGTTGTCGTCGCGAATGCTCAGCGTGCCGCGGATGTTGAACGCCTGCACGCGCTGGTCGCTTTTGCCGATGTATTCCTCGGGACCGGAAGTGATGCCGGCGAGCGGTTCGTTATATTCCGCGCGCGCCTCGCGACCGACGCGATACAGCACGCCCGCCTGCGCCATCAGGTCGCCCTCGTAGCTGCCATCGACAAAATGTTTTCCGCTGAAGCGCGTGAACTTGCCCGACTCGTAGTGCCGCGTCGTGAACGCCACGATGCGCTTGTCCTTCACCTCGACGCTCTCGAGTTGTTCTTTCGTGCGCACGACGACGCCGGCTTCGGCCAGCATCTCGTAATAGATCTGCAGCGCGACTTTCGTTTCGAAAAAGTAGCCGCCGCCCGTCTCCTTCACCTGTTGCGAGTCGGCCCCGTAAGCTTTCGTGTAATGTTTCAGCACGCGGTCGTAGAACTCGCGCGCGAGGCCGCCGATCGTCTCGCCTTTGCCAATGTCGGTTTTGGTGAGACCGCCCGTGGTCAGGCCGCCGATGAGGTAGCCGGATTCCACGAGTAATACTTTCGAACCACCGCGACCCGCCGCGACGGCTGCGGCCACGCCGGCGGAAGTGCCGCCGAACACCACGACGTCGTAAGCGGGGGCGTTTTCGACAGCGAGGGCCGCCGGACGAAATGCGAAGGAGAACGCCAGCGCGAGCAGCGTCCACAGGAGGGGTTTTCTTGTCATGGTTTGGGTGCGGGGTTTGGGGTCAGTCCGGCGCGTTGTTGCAAATGACGCAGCACGCCAATGTGCACGAACGCCGTGGATTCAGGATAAAGATCGAAATGCAAGCGGTCCTCGACGGTGTCTCCGTCGGTGTCGGTTACGAAATTATAGACGCCGCCGAGTTCGGTGAACATGCGCGCATCGAACGGATTGTTGCCGCAAAAATAACCCGCGACTTCCTCGAAGCGCCGCGTGTAACGCACATCGCCCGTCAGCACCTCGAGTTCCGCGAGCGCCTGCAACCACAGGCCCGCATGAAAATAAGTCAGGTGCGTCGACGACGACTCGTGCGCCCGGTAACGCAACTCGCCCGGCTGGCCCGGCACGCGCCGACCGACGGGCAGCAACACCGGGCCGCGATAAGCGCCCTCCACCGGCTTCGCCGCCAACCAGCCGTCAGCGACTTTGACCGCAACGTCGCGCCAGCGCGCCGCCGACGGATTTCCCGCAAACACCGAGGCGCCCCGCGCCATCGCTTCGACCGCGGTCGCGTCGATGTCGGCAAACGTCGACCAATAACCTTCGGGCTGCACCGCATCGGCCAGCGCATCGAGCGCCTGTTGCGTGAGCGACGCCACCGTTTGCTTTTCCGCGTAACCAAATTCGCCGGCTTCAAAAATTGTCAGCCCCGCGATTTCTTTTCGTTCGCAGGCCGCCAGCAAACCGAGCAGCAGATACGCGTGTTCACCCGGACTGCGCCAGAGTGCGCGCACCGTCTTTGAACCATCGCGCGCCTTGATCGCGCGAATGTAAGGCTGGCCCTCATCGCTGTGAGTGCGCGCCAGGCCGAATCCCCAGCGCAGACCGAGTCGCAGCGTTTCGCGCAGCGTGGTTTCGGGCATGCCCGGCAACGGTTGACCCAGCGCCTCGCCGATCGCCCACAGCGACCGCCCCAGAAACACGCCGCCGCGCCGGTGGTCGCCCCGCTTGCCGCCGTGAAACCAGCCGGTGCCGTCGAGCATGAGTTCACCATCGGCAAACATTCCGTAATAAAATGCTCCCGGCCCTTCGACGCCGAGTTGAACGGGCGCGGAATCATTTTCCTTCCGCTGCATCGCCGCGAGATTCCGCAGCACTTCATTGCAGAGCGTTGCGAGATCGTCTTCAACCGGTTGCTCGGTCGCCGGACGCACCCGCCAGCGGCGGAGGTGCGAGACGAGAATGTCCGCCGTGTCGTTGGCGAAAGTGAACGCCGGATAAATCCCCGAGCCTGCCGGACGCTCGTTGTCGTTCGAAGGGCCAAACCAACTGTCCCACACCGCCTGCCAGAACGACCGCGCCACGCGGCGGCCCAAAGGTGTCGCCCAATCGCGATCGCGCGCATCAAAATCGTAGAGCGCCACGTCGCGCTTGAACGCTGCGAGGTCCGCCGGCTTGGCCAGATCGAAGCCCGGCCGATCAGCGCCCGCCAGCTGCGCACTACGGCTGTGATAATAGAGATTCGTCATCGCCCGCATGCGCGCCCATTCCGGCGACTGCGCATCCACGCTGCCGTCGGCCCCGCGCAAATCCGTCGTGAACGCCGAAGGCAGATCCGGCAACCGCCGTTGTTGCGCGGCAAACACAATCACCGCCGCCTCGCCCCGCGCGCTCGGTGCCGCGCCTTCGCTCAATGCTGCGTCGATAAAATACATCGCCGGCACGAGTTCTGCCGCGCCGCGAAAATCCTTAGGGAAACGCGCGCTGAATTTCCCGCCTTTCGTTTTAACCGTGGCCGTCGCCGAACGACCGAAACTATCGGTTACGCGCAGCCAGATTTTTTTCGTCGCAACGTCCTGCACGCTGCCGCGGATCGAAATATCCCGCGCCTGGTCCAGATCATGAAACGGCGTCATCGCCACGGTTTCGCGCAACGACACCGGCGGCCGCACCACAGGCCCACTCTCCGCGTGCGCCGTGACCGCCGACATCAGCGCCACGAGCACGACGCGCCTCCAGACGATGGAAATTAAACGCAACATGGCGCGCCTCAGTTTGAAGATTTAACCGACGCCAGCGGCACGTAGCTGTCTTCGTGCAAAGCCGGCACGCTGCGGCCCGAAAAAATGCGCAACCAGCCGCGCGCCGACGTCAGGACGATGAGCAACACGAGCACGAGAAACGCCCCTGTCACCGCGCAATTCACGTATTGGCTGGTGAGCAAATGCTGCCACTGCGAGAGCTGTTCCGCCGTGCCGCCACCGGCGATCTGGTCGCGGTATTTCGTGGCGGCGCTCAGGAAACCGAGCCGCGGATCGGCGCTGAAAATCTTTTGCCAGCCCGCCGTCATCGTCACCGCCAGCAACCACACGAGCGGCAACAACGGCACCCACAAGTAACGTTGACGCCCCATCTTCAAGAGCACCGTCGTGCCGAGCGAAAGCGCGATCACCGCGAGCAACTGGTTCGCCACCCCGAAGATCGGCCAGAGCGAATTGATGCCGCCAAACGGATCGATCACGCCTTGATAGAGGAAGTAGCCCCACAGCGCGACGAACAGGATGCTCGCGCTCCAATTTCCGAGCGTCGAATCGGTGCGCCCGAGCGGCTTCCACGCGAGCCCGAGCAAATCCTGCATCAGGAACCGCCCCACCCGTGTGCCGGCGTCGATCGTCGTGAGAATAAACAGCGCCTCGAACATGATCGCGAAGTGATACCACAGCGCGAGCGCCGCTTTGCTGCCAAGCACCCCGGCAAACATGTGCGCCATGCCGACCGCAAAGGTCGGCGCACCACCGGTGCGACCGATCATCGTTTTTTCGCCCACGTCAGCGGCGAGCGTGTCCATCTGCGCGACCGTCACCGGAAATCCGAGTTGCGTCACCTGGGCCGTCACGGCGGCCGCTTCGCCGCGCATGTTGATCGCGAAATATTCGCCGGGCTCCATCACGCACGCGGCAATGAGCGCCATCACTCCGACCAACATTTCCGTCACCATGCCGCCGTAAGCGATCACGCGAATGTCGCTTTCCTTCGCGATGATCTTCGGCGTCGTGCCCGAGGAAATAATCGCGTGGAATCCTGAGATCGCCGCGCACGCGATGGTGATAAAACAAAATGGAAACACCGCGCCAGCGAACACTGGGCCCGTGCCGTCGATGAACTGCGTGACCGCCGGCATCTTCAACATCGGCGCCAGCACGATGATCGCGATACCGAGCATCGCGACCGCGCCGATCTTCATAAACGTGCTTAAATAATCGCGGGGCGCGAGCAGCAGCCACACCGGCAGCACACTCGCCAGCAAACCGTAACCCATCAGCCCGACCGCCAGCGTGCGACCGTCCAGCGTGAGCCAACGCTCCAGCGCGGTGCCGTGAATCCATTGTCCGCCCACTACCGCGAGCAACAAGCCCACCACGCCGAAGACTGAAATCGCCGCGATATGAATCTTCGTAAACCGCATCGCCGAGCCCATGATCATCGCCACCGGAATCGTCGCGAGAATCGTAAACAGTCCCCACGGGCTCTCCGCCAGCGCACGCACCACGACCAACGCGAGCACCGCGAGAATGATCACCATGATCGCCGCCGTGCTAATCAACGCCAGCACGCCCGCAAACGGACCGACTTCCTCGCGCACCATCTGCCCGAGCGATTTGCCACCGCGTCGCGTCGAACAAAACAACACGATCGAATCATGCACCGCGCCCCCCAGCGTCGCGCCCACGAGAATCCACAGGAGACCGGGCAAAAAGCCAAACTGCGCCGCCAGCACCGGTCCGACGAGCGGTCCCGGGCCCGCGATCGCCGCGAAGTGATGGCCGAACACGACCCACTTATTGGTCTTCACGAAATCCTTGCCATCCTCTTTCACCACCGCCGGCGTGGCGCGAAGCTCATCGAGCGTGAGCACCTTTGCCATCAACCACGCAGAATGAAAACGATACGCGATGGTGAACACGCACACCGACGCGACGACCATCCATAACGCGCTCACCGGTTCGCCGCGCGACACCGCCAGCACCCCCAGTGAGCCTGCACCCAGCAGCACCACCGCGCCCCAGCCGGCGATTCGCAACGGCTTAAATTTGCTAGAGATCGCTGCGCTCATGATGCGGAAACGGTCGAGTTGAGCGCGTTAAGCGTGAGGACGGCGGCCTCGCGAGAGACGCGCGCACACGATGATTCGGCTCCAGGGGCAAGGGGTAGAGTCATTCCGACCTATGTCGGTATCAAGCGAACAGTTGTCAAGCCGGTTTCTGAATGTGCGACGATTTAACGTGTTGGGGTTTTGCCGGTATGCAGAGGTGAGCTACGAGAGTAAACATGGGAAATGGCGCGGCACCGCCAGCGGCGCTGAGAAAAAATCTTGACCGTTGTAATGCCTGACATATGTCAACTGCTACCCCACGCCGATCCTCCCTCTGATTTTTCATGCCCGCTCCCAAGCTTAATCTCGTCCGCAACGGCCAAGTCCCGGTTTACGAGCAGATCGCCGAACACCTGAAGGCGCGCATCGCCGCGGGTGAACTCGTCGCGGGCCAGAAACTGCCGGGCATCAAGCTGCTCGCGAAGTCGATGGGCGTGAACCACCTCACCCTGCGCCAGGCGTTGCGCACGCTGGAAGAAAATCGCGTCGTCGCCACCGAGTCCGCGCGCGGCACGTTTGTCGTCGGTAACAATCCCACGCAGCTGCAAGTCGCGCTCGTATTGCCCAATTTGAATGAAAGCTCTTCGCGCCTGTCCGCCGGCGTGCAAGAAGTGATGACCGCGTCGAAATCGACCGTGGATATTTTTCACTACGACGAAAACGATCCGCTCGAACGCGAGCAGATCAACCGCCTCTCCGCCGAGGGTTACGATGGCGCGATTATTTTCCCGAGCCTCAATCCGCTTTCGCTCAAGCCGCTCCTGCAAATGATGCTCGACGGTTACCCGCTCGTCTTCATCGATCGCGCGCCGGGACAATTTCCCTGCTGGTCCGCGTGGGCCGATAATTTCCGCGGCGGTTATCTCGCCACTGAGCGCCTCATCAAAACCGGCTGCACGCGCATCGCTTGCGTGAGCACGAATGTCAGCGGCGTGCATGATCGCTACGAAGGTTTTCTCCGCGCGATGGGCGACCACCGCCTGCCGGTCGATTTCAATCTGGTCCGCCAAGTCGAAGCGCGGGACGAACACATCGAGGAAACCGTCGACGAGTGGTTGAAACTTCCCGAGCCGCCCACCGGCATCTTTTTCACGAACGACTACCAGGCCTTCCGCGGACTGCGCCACGCGCGCGAACGCGGCAAAAAAGCCCCGACCGATCTGCGCATCGTCGGCTTCGACGATGTTTCGATCTGCGGCCTGAGCACGCCCGCGTTGACGACGGTGCGGCAGGATTTCGCCGGCATCGGTCGCGCCGCCGCCCGCCTGCTCGCCGAGCAGATCGCCCTGCCGAAGGAAAAACGTTTTTCAGCCGCCCGCCACGAAAGCATCCCCGTCGAGTTAGTGGTTCGTGGCAGCGCTTAAGCCCCTCTCTTAGTTAAGTTCCCCGCCCCGTCCCTACCTCTACCCCGCATCGTTGTCGTCTCATTTTTGAGCATATTTTTTGACCGTAAACCGACCTAGCACAGGCTAACCCTTTAATGATCAACTCTACCCCAATCCAGCATTCAGTCGTCTTGCTTCCAAAAAACGCGAACGCGCCACGCTTTCTCCGGGCCGGGCTCATCCTGCTGCTGGCGGGATTCGCCAGCTTGGCAAATGTGACGCTTTCCGCTGCCAATCAATCAGCTGCATCGGCAAACAATTACGACGTGGTGGTTTTCGGCGCCACACCGGCTGGCATCATGGCGTCCGTGGCCGCCGCTCAACGCGGGGAATCGGTTATCTTGCTCGAACCATCCTATATCGTGGGCGGCATGCTTTCGGGTGGACTGACCAAAACCGACATCGGTAACCGGGCGACAGTGGGCGGGCTCTCGCTGGAATTTTTCTCCCGCGTCGAACGTTACTACCGCGACAAATACGGCCCGGACTCCGAACAGCTCAAAGCCACGCATCGCGGCCTCTTTTTTGAACCGCACGTCGCCGACCTCGTTTTCTCCGCGCTACTCAAGGAAGCCGGCGTCACCGTCCTGCGCAAACAGCAGATCGTCTCCGCCGAGGTGAAAGCCAACCGCCTCGTGTCGATGCAAACGCGGCATTACGAAACCGACGAGGCGCGCGTGTTCACGGGCAAAGTCTTTATCGATTCCACTTACGAAGGCGACCTCATGGCGGCCGCGCACGTGCCCTACCGCGTCGGCCGCGAAGCGCGCGAGGAATACAACGAGTCGCTCGCCGGGCTCACCGAAGGCCCCGCCATGTATCGCGGCAAAGGCGACCACCGCGTGCAGGCTTACAATTTCCGCTCCACGCTCACCACGCGCGACGACATCCGTGTGCCGATCGCGAAACCGAAATATTACACGCCCGAGCAACACCGGCATTTCATCGAGTCGGTGAAAAAACATAATTTCCACACCTTCGAAGATCTCTTTCACGACGCCCCGTTGTGGGGTCCCGTCAACGGCAAGTCCGACCCGAACAAAGCCGACTTCACCGGCGTGAACTACAATTACCCCGAAGCCGACTACGCGATGCGCGCTGAGATCGCCGCCCGCGTGCGCGACCACTGGCTCAGTATGTGGTGGTTGCTGCAAAACGATCCCGAGTTGCCGGAAGACTTCAAAGCGTCTGCGCGTCGCTGGGGTTTGCCCAAGGATGAATTCGTCGAGAGCGGCCATGTCTCGCCGCAAATTTACGTGCGCGAAGCGCGCCGCCTCCTTGGACGACACATGCTCACGCAACGCGACCTCGAACTCTCGCGCCACAAGCCCGATACGATCGCCCAGGGCAGCTACAACATCGACTCCCACGACGTCGCGCTCTTCCTCATGCCGGAAGGCCTCGTGAAAGACGGCTATTTGATCTCGAGCGTCGACGCTTACGAAATTCCCTACCGCTCGATCACGCCGTTCGCGCCCAACAATCTTCTTGTGACGTGCGCCGTGTCCGCCACGCACATTGCTTACGGCAGCCTGCGCATGGAGCCGGTGTTTATGATGATCGGCCAGGCCGCAGGCTTCGCGGCCCACCTCGCGCATCGCCAGCAACAAAGCGTGCAGGAAATTTCCATCAGCCAGTTGCAAGGCTTGCTCAAGGAAGCGGGCATTCCCTTGCAGTCACCGTATCGTCCCGTCGTCGAAATGGTCACGCCCGCCGGTCCGCTTACGCCCGGGCAGTCCGTGCGTTTCTCAGCCAAGGATCTCGATGCGCGCTCGCCACTGAAATATTATTGGAATTTCGACGGCAGCGGCGAAACGCAGAGCAACGAACGCTCGCCCGAGTATACTTTTCCTGCCGCAAAAACCGTCACCGTCAGCCTGAAAGCCGTGGACGAAAAAGGAAATCATTCGCTCGTCGAACAGCAGACGCTGACCATCGGCGACGGTGGCGACACCGATTTCGGCGTGAAAGCGATGCAGGCCGAACTCACCGGTCGCTGGGATCGCGGCAGCACCCGCAGCGTCGAGAATCGCCGCCGCGTAAACTACATCGATATGAACGCCGGCAAGGGCGAGAAGCGCGCCGTGTTCTCCACGGTGATTCCGCGCGCGGGCCGGTATCGCGTCGCCTTCGCCTTCCAAGATGGCCCTGAACGCGCGGCGGCGGTGCCGGTGACCGTCACGCACGCCGACGGCGACACCAAAATTTCCGTCAACCAACGCCAGCGCGACACGGTTTTCGTTTTCCGTCCCCTCGGTGATTTCAAATTCCGCGCCGGCGAAACCGCGCGTGTCACCGTCAGCAACGAAGGCACCACCGGCCAGGTTTCTATCGACGAAGTGCGCTGGATCTGGCTCGGCCCGTAATTTCTTCATGAGTTCTTCTTTCTTCCAAGACCACGGCGCCGGCGGTAAAAAAACCGCGCGGTCCGCCCGCGTCGTTCGTTCTGCTCCCTCGACCGCCTCGCTCGCCGAGTTGGTCAACCCGCTGCAAGGGACGGATTCGCACCATGCGTTTTCCACCGGCAACACGTTGCCGCTTGTCGCGCTCCCGCACGGCATGGTGGCGTGGACTCCGCAGACCGACGAAGGCCGCTGGATCTACGATTACCGCGCGCCGAAATTGCAGGCGTTCCGCGCCACGCATCAACCGAGCCCCTGGATGGCGGACTACGGCCAGTTCATGGTGATGGCGACGTCGGGCGATCGCGCGCCGGCCAACTACGACGACACCAGTTCTTTCTACCGCAAGACCGACACCGTTTCGCGTCCGCACTATTTCCGCACGGTGCTGCACCGTTTCGGCATCGAAGCAGAACTCACCCCGACCGAGCGTGGCGCGAGTTTTCGTTTCACGTATCGCGAAGGCGCGCACGCCTGGATCGCGTTTAAACTCGGTGCCGGAGATTTGCTCCGCGTGGATCGCGCCCAACGTCGCGTCTATGGCGTGTCGACCGCGAACAGCGGCGGCGTGCCGGGCAATTTCGGCGCGCACTTCGTCGCCGATATTGGCGCAGAAATTCTCGACGCCGGCACGCCCGCGCCAGTCGTCGCCTCGCAACCCAATCAGGCCGAGCCCGCGTGGCTCTGGTTGAAACTCAAGCGCCCGGCCAATCGCCAGGTCACGGTGCGCATCGCGACGTCGTTCATCAGCGAAGCGCAAGCCGTCACGAATCTCCAACGCGAACTCGGCACCCGCAGTTTTCCCGCGTTGCTCGCCGCCGCGAAAAAAACCTGGGACACGCGCCTCGCCGTCATCGAAATCGAAGGCGCCAGCGAAGCCCAGCAGCGCACGTTCTACAGCTGCCTTTACCGCTGCCTGCTCTTCCCGCGCATGTGGCACGAGTTCGACGCGACCGGCGCGAAAGTTCACTTCAGTCCGTTCTCCGGCAAAGTGCATCCGGGCCCGCTGTTTACCGACATCGGTTTCTGGGACGTGCACCGCACACTGTTGCCGCTGCTCACGATCATCGCGCCCGACTTGCTCGGCGAAATGATCGAGGGCTGGGTGAACACTTACCGCGAAGGCGGCTGGCTGCCGAGTTGGGCGAGCCCCGGTTACCGCACCTGCATGGTCGGCTCGCACAGCAACGCGGTCATCGCCGACGCCTACGCGAAAGGCATTCGCAACTTCGACGTCGCCGCCGCTTACGCCGCGATCCGTCAGGACGCGCTCGTCGAGCCGCCGTCCGAAGCCGTGGGCCGCGCCGGCATCACCGACTACATTAAATTTGGTTTCGTCCCCTCCGATCACTTCGGCCACGCAGTGGCGCGCACGACAGATTACGCGCACTGTGATTTTGCGCTCGGCGATTTCGCCCGCGCGCTCGGTCACGCGGACGACGCGAAATTATTCACCGGTCGCGCGCTGAGTTACCGCAAAGTCTTCGATGCTCGCACCGGATTTCTGCGCGGCCGCAACGCCGACGGCAAGTGGCGCACACCGTTCAGCGAATTCGAGTGGTCGCGCGATTACATCGAAGGCAGCGCGTGGCAACACACGTGGGCCGTGCCGCATGACGCGGCGGGCTTGATCAAACTCATGGGCGGCACGCGCGCCTTTGTCGCGAAACTCGACCGCATGCTCGCGTTGCCGCCGCGTTTCGAAATCGGCAACTACGCCACCGAAATTCACGAGATGACCGAGATGGCCGCCGCTGACTTCGGTCAATACGCGCACTCGAACCAGCCCGTGCACCACGTGCTTTATCTCTACACGTGCGCCGGCCGCCCTGACCGCACGCAGCACTGGGTGCGCCGCGTCGTCGACGAACTTTACACGCCGGACCTACTCCCTGGCGACGAGGACAACGGCGAAATGGCCGCCTGGTATGTGCTCAGCACGCTCGGACTTTTTCCGCTCACCGTCGGTTATCCCGCTTACGTGCTCGGCGCGCCGCGTTTCCCGCGCGCGAAAATCAATCTCCGCGATGGCGGCCAGTTCACCATCGAAACCGTCGGCGACGTGGAGAAAAAAAATTTCGCCCGCGCCGTCGAACTGAACGGGAAAACGCACCGCTCGCTCGAACTCGCGCACACGGAAATCAAAGCCGGCGCGACGCTCACGTTCCATCTCACTGACCAAGCCACGACCGCCGCCGCCCGCGGCAAACTCGCGCCGCCTTTCTCGCTTTCACTGCGCTAATCCTCCCAAAAAAAATGACCCCATACCCCACCCTTACCCGCCGCTGGCTCCCGGGCCTCGCGTGCAGTTTGTTTGTCGCTTCACTCTTAACCGCCGCCGAGCCCAAGGCACCGAAAGCCCCGCCGGCCTCGCCGCCCTTGCCCGCCGCCACGGCGAGCGCGTTTGAAAACTCCGCGACCGGTTGGATCGATTTGCTCGCGAAGAACGATCTCTCCGACTGGCAACGCGAACGCTATCCCGCGACCAAGCCGCTCGGAGAAACAAATCCGTGGAAATTCGACGCTGCCACCAAGACGCTCCTCTGCGACGCCGCCGGCATTCACGAGATGTTGCTCCACCGCACTGCGCAAGGTGACGGCATTTTCCACGTCGAATTCCGCTTTGTCGGCTGGCCCGCAAAACCCAACTCCGGCGCTTTCGTGCGCACGCTGCCCGACGCTTCCACGTGGTATCAGGCGCAGCTCGCCCCCAGCGGACTCGGCATGGTGTTCGGACAAGTTCCCTCCGGCGAAGCCAAACCCAAGCGCGTGAGTGCGGGTGCCCGTTATCCAGAGCTGCTCCGCGCCGCCGGCGAATGGAACGTCATGGAAATCACCACGCGAGGCACGGAACTCACACTCTGGCTCAACGGCCACGTCACCGCCACCAGCAACGATATCACCACGCTCCGCGGCCACGTCGGTCTCGAAGCCGAGTTCAACGCCATCGAATTTCGCCAGCTCAAGTTCAAACCTCTGCCCTAATTTTTAGAGCTTCACCAAACCACCCCATGAAAACTGCAAACTCCGTCAACCCCATGCCCCTCCCGCGTCCTTCCCTCGCGCGTTGGTTCGCCCTGGCGACGCTGGCTACGGCCACCGCCTTCGCGCAACAAACGCCTGCCTCCACCTCCGCTGAAAGCCCGATCGTCACTTCGGAAGAAGTGATCACGCTGCCGGAATTCACCGTCACCTCAGAAGCCGATCAAGGTTACGTCGTCGCCGATGCGATCAGCGGCAGCCGCGCTGGCACCAAGATCGTCGAGACGCCGTTCTCCGTTCAATCGCTGACGAACGAATTCATGAACGACTTCCAGTTGTTCGAAATGGCCGATCAACTCCGCTTTATCGCGGGTGCGTTTTCCGGCGCCGAAGACACCGGCACGAACAACGGCAAGACCCTGCGCGGCTTCTCGCCGCCGGTTTTACGCGACGGTTTTTCCGGCGCGAATCCGCCGAATCGTTCCACCGTCGATCGCGTCGAAGTCATCCGTGGTCCCGTCTCCGCGCTCTACGGCGCGTCCGGCCCGGGCGGTTTGATCAACTACGTTTCCAAACGCGGTAAACGCAAACCTGCCTACACCGCCACCGGCACCTTCAGCGGCGACTACGGTTTCAAACGCTATTCGTTCGAAGCCACCGGCCCGGTCATCAAGGACAAGCTGTTCTACTACGGCATCTACACGCACGACTACACCGAGAGCGACCTCGAGTATTTCTTTAACAAAAAAGATCTCTACGCCGCCGGCTTCACCTACCAGCTCTCCAAGAACACCTCGATTACGATCTCGTGGGAAAAACAAACCATCACGTCGAACCAGGGTGACACGATTCCGATTCTGCAAGTCACCACGCCCGCGCCGACGCGCTCGGTGGGCATCTACTGGGATCTTGCGACCTACAATATCATGGGACCGTATAACATCCTCGAACGCGATTTCGAGAGCGGCAACGTGCTCGTCGAGCACCGCTTCACGGATCAATTGATCGGTCGCTTCAACCTCCAGACCTACGACAAGGATTTCGTCGAGAACCAATACCGCTACGGCAGCGGCAACGCGCTCGTCGAGAATGGCACGATGACCGCCGAAGCGTTCCGTCAGGATCAAGACAGCGGCGCCAATCTCGCGCAGGCTGATCTGCGCTACAATTTCATCACCGGCAGCGTCAAACATACGCTCCTGTTCGCCGGCGACGCGACGCTCGACAACCGCGTGCGCAACATCACTTACGTGGCCCCGCCGGTAAACATGCTGGTCGGCACCACCACGGTGTTCCGTCGTCCGACCTACGTCATCAATCCCTTCGCTCCGGTCTGGCCGCAGATTCCCGACTCCGCGATCACGCAGGTGTTTCAAGACTCGGATCGTTCCGTGAACAACTACGGCGCATTCTTCGGTCACCGCATGTTCCTGATGAAGGACAAGCTGATCACGCTCGCCGGCCTGCGTTACGACCGCGTTGAAAACGAAAAACTCAAAACGCTCGCCGCCACCGCCGTCGTCTCTGCCAATAACATGACGCCTGTCGTCACCACCAACGACGGCAGCGGCTCGTCCGAGGAATCACTGACCTACACGCTCGGCGCGAACTACAAAATCCGCGGCGACGGTCTCGTGGCGTTCGTGAATCACAGCACCGGTTTCGAACCGACCGTCTCCATCGACGCCGGCACGCTCGGCGTGGTTCCCAACGAAAGCTCGCGCGGCATCGACGCCGGTTTCAAAGGTTCGCTCTTCAACGACTCCCTCCTGTGGACCGCGTCCATCTTTGAAATCACAAAGGAAGACGTCGCCATTTCGAATCCCGAATACAACACCGCCGCCCTGCCCGGCACGCCGCAATTCATTCTCGGGGGTGAGGAACACGCCAAAGGCTACGAACTCGATTTCCGCTGGAACGTGAATAAAAATTTCTACTTCCAGGCGGGCGGCTCGTTCATCGATGCCGTCGTCACCGAGCCGGTCGCCTCGCGTGATCGCATGGCCAAGGCCCCGCGCTACTCCGGCTACGCCGCCACGCGTTATGTCTTCCGCGAGGGCATCCTCGACGGCTGGCGCGTCGGCGCGAGCCTGAGCTACACCGGCGACTACCTCTACAATCGCGGCACCGTGAACGCGAACGGCATCCAAACCCGCTTCCGTCAGATCCATCCTGCCGTCACGCTCTACAATGCCTTCGTCGGATATAATTTCCGCACCGGCAAGAAATGGCGTCACAGCGTGCAGGTGAACATGCAGAACATCACCGACGAATATTATCTGCAGGACACGTTCCGACTCGCGCGTGGCCGCGAGACGCGCCTGACCTACACGATCGCTTACTAAGTTAGGCGGCCGCTCTCCGAGGGAACGATTCCAGCAGTCGTTCCCTCGTTTCATCCTCCGCCGTTTCCCCCGAACGTCCGGAAAGTTGCTTTCGTTTCAAACCCGACTCCGAATATGAAAACCAATTTGCTCCGCCTTCTCGGTGGCATGGCGAGTTTCGCTCTGGCCGCTTCCGTCCACGCTCAAACTGCGTGGCCCACTCCGGTTGACACCAATGCCAACGGAAAAATCGACTCCGCTGAAATCCAGGCCGTCATCACCGCGATTACCTCCGGCATCGTTTTCCTGCCCGCGAGCAACACCTACAATATCGACGCCCCCGTCACGATCACGAAGGACAACGTCACGCTCCTCGGCGAAGGCCACGGCGTCTCCTCTGCCGGCGGCACAATTTTTGCGATCACGGCCAACATCGAAGGCCTCGTCATCAGCAACTGCACCGGCAGCGGCGCGCGCGACATGAGCATCGTCGCCCCCGCCGCCACGCACACGACCAACGCGATCCGCCTGCAAAGCGCCACCAGCGCCACGCTCACCAACCTGCGCGTCACCAATGCCTACAACGGCATTGAGATTCTCAACTGCAGCGCCCCGGCGATCGTCGACGTTTCCATGCGCGCCCACACCGGCCCCTACGGCCTGAAAATCTGGGGCAACGGCGGCACCACCAGCAACGTCCAGATCACGCGCATCACCGGCGCCGGCGTCTCTGGCAACAGCACCACTGAGTGGATGATCGTCGGCCCCAACGTCAACACGCTCACCCTTCAGTCCTCGCGCTTTGTCGGCGCTTATCGCGGCATGCGCCTTACGGGCACGCCCGGTCCCACCAATATCACCACGTTCCGCTACGGCACCGACAACCAGATCGGCGAATCCCTCGTCGCCGAATCCGGCAGCGGCCTCACCATGATCAATTCCTGGATCGGCCAGCCCAACGGCGCCGGCGTGATCCTCGAATCCGGTTTCGGCGGCACCGCTAATTTCACCAACCTCCGCATCCGCGGCGCGTATCAACACGGCCTGCAGATCGACGGCGGCGACGACATTAATATCTGGAATCCCCTCATCGGGGCCAACGGCACCGACCCAAGCGCCGGCACCACCACGATCAGCGGCGTGCAAATCGCCACCGGCGTCACCGATGTCCGCATCGTCGGCGGCCGCGTCGGCCCGCTCTACAGCCAGGGCGGCGCCGCGAAACAATATTACGGCGTGCGCTACCTCGGCACCACCACGCAATCCGACACCGACAACGTGAAAACTCGCGGCCCCAGCCTTGACGGCAACGGCGTGCCCTTCACCCCGAGCAACCTGCCCACCAACAACTGAGCCCCTACTCCCAAAAAATGAGCTCTGCAAAAATTTTCCTGCGCGCCACCGCGCTCGCTTCGTTTGCCGTCGCCGCCACCCTGCCTCTCGCCGCCGCGACCGCCAGTTACGTAGTGCCCATCGACACCAACACCAACGGCGTAATCGAGTCATCGGAAATCCAGTCCGTCCTCAACACCGCCAAAGGCGTCGTGTTTCTCCCCGCGAGCAACACCTACAGCCTCAACGCCACCCTCACCATCACCAGCAAGAACGGCGTCAGCCTCGTCGGCGAAGGCGTCACCACTGTCCTGCCCATCGTGGGCAACATCGAAGGCGTCGTCATTAGCGCCGGCACCGGTTGCGCCGTGCGCCACGTGAAATTTGTCGGCGGCGTCGGCCACGCGCAAAACGCCATCCGTATCTCCGGCGGCAACGAACACGCCGTCCAAGGCGTCACTTTCCAGGCCACCTACCGTGCCATCCAACTGGTCGACGGCATCGGACCGCTGCTCACCGACGTCACGATGACCGGCCTCACCGGTGACTACGGCATCAAGATCGACGGCTCTGGCGGCACCGCGAAAGTCGACGCCGCGCAACTGCACAATATCACCGGCAGTTCTTCCGGCACCAATATCGAGTGGCTGCTCTTTGGCCGCGCCGACGGCATCGAAGTGCAGACCGCCAGCCTCAGCGGCAGCAAGCGTGGCCTGCGCGCTTACGGTGCGACCGGCCCCAAATACGTTTATACCAACAACGTCACGATCAGCTCCCCCGCCAACGAAGGGGTGTTGTTCGAGAGCGGCGCCGATGTGCTCGTGAACGACACCACCATCACCAACAGCGGTGGCACCGGATTCGGTTTTGGCAGCAGCTTCGTGGGTGGCGCCGTGCTCACCGATCTCACTATCAGTAGCGCCGCCGGCCATGGCGTGTCCATCGAAGGCGGCCGCGACATCGGCATCCTCGAACCCGTCATTACCGCCACCGGCAGCGCGCTCACCGCCGGCACCGGCGCGGGCATCAAGATCGCCACCGCGTGCTCCTACGTAAGCGTCACCGACGGTTCGGTCAAAGGCGGCCAATACGGAATCCTTTACACCGGCACCACTACGCAGTCCGACAATCAGAACGTGAAGATGAAAAACGTCACGCTGACGACGAACACCGTGCCTTCCTCTCCCGGCAACCTCGAAGGCCCGCCCGCGTCCACGATCATCATCGACAACACCGACACCACGCGCGTCACCCTCACCGGTGCCTGGACCGCCGTCACTACGAATCCCGGTTACTACGGCGCGAATTATTTGCACGACGGCAACACCGGCACAGGCAAGAGCGCCCGTTTCACACCCACACTCGTCGCTGGCAACTACGAGGTGTTCGCCCGCTGGAGCGCGAACGTCAACCGCGCCAACAACACGCCCATCGACGTCATCCACGCCGGCGGCACGTCCACCTTTAGCGTAAATCAAGAGCTCAACAACGGCACGTGGGTGTCGCTCGGTGTCTTCACGTTCAACGCCGGCACCGGCGGCAGCGTGTTGATCCGCAACGCCGGCGCGAACGGCTACGTCATCGCCGACGCCGTGCAATTCATCCCGCAATAAACGCGCCTTCGGTTAACCCTGGAAAAAAATGCTCATGCACTTTTCAACTCCGATCAAACGCGCTTCCGGAAAAATTCGCACTGCGAGCGCCGCCGCCGCGTTGCTGTTGGCGTTTCCTTTTGTCGCTCACGCCGCCAACGCCGTGTTCAACACGCCGTCCGGCAACTGGCTCACCGCTGCCAATTGGAATCCTACCACGGTCCCCGTTTCTGGCGACAGCGTGTTCATCCGCAGCGGCCGTCTCGCCACGCTCGCCGGCAACGCCGGCAGTGTCTCGACGATCTACCTCGGCGACAATAACAGCAGCGGCGAACTCGAACTTACCAGTGGCGCCACGCTCACCGCCGGCACCGTGCAAGTCGGCCGGCTCAACCAGCCTCTGCCCGACGGCCACCTCACGATCAACCAGGGCACCTTGACCGTCACCACCCTCCTCACGATCGGCGGTGAACAATCCAGTCTCGACGGCGGCGCCGGCACGCTGGAATTTTCCGGCGGCACCGTTTCCGCTGCGACGATCACCGTCGGCGCGAGCACGACCGGCAAATCCGGAACGCTCTGCCTTCACGGCAATACCGGCTCGTTCTCCGGCACGAGTTTCAACCTCAATCGCAAAGGCAAATTGAAATTTACGCTGGCCGCCGCCGGCGTCACGCCCCTCACGATTGCCGGCACCGCCACGCTTTCGCCGAACGCCACGCTCGAAGTCGACGGCCGCGCCTACACCGGTGGCGCCGGCACAATCACGCTCATCAATGCCAACACGCTCGTCGGCAGCGCGGCCTTGGAAACCGTCGCCCTCACCGGCTTCGCGCCCCACTACGCCGCCGCCGTCAGCGTGGACGCCGTCACGCAGAACCTCGTGCTCACGCTTACCGCCATCAGCAGCAACGCCGGGCAATTCGTCGAGCGCCTGCGCCTCGGCCAACCGCAGAAAATGGTCTCCTATGGCACCAGCATCACGCAGCTCGGTTACTACTGGAAACAACTGCTGCCGGTGCTGAACCGCCAGTTTCCCAGCCAGGTCACGCACTGGGAAGCCGGCAACAACGGTCGCAATTCGAATTACGGCAACAGCATCGAACTCGACAAACAGGTGCTCATCCGCGAACCCGACTGCGTCTTCATCGAATTCACGATCAACGATTCCGTGGACAACGGGCAAGTGTCGCTCACCCAGAGCCGCACGAACCTCGAGGCCATGATCGACCGCATCCTGCTCGCCGAGCCGCAGTGCGAAATCATCCTCCAACTCATGAACCCCGCGGTCGGCTTCGTCGTCGGCGACTCGAGTTATCGCCACGACCAGAAAGCTTACCAACAGGTTTACCGCGACGTCGCCGCCGAGCGCGGCCTGCTCCTCGTTGACAACGTCGCCGCGTGGGAAGCGGTCCTTTACCCGCAAGGCCTGGAAAACCAGGCGCTCTTCAAACGCCTCGTCCCCGACGGTGTGCACCCGAACGAGACCGGCACCGCCACCGTTGTCATGCCGAACATTATTAAAACCCTCGGCCTCGGCGTCAGCTACGCGTCGTGGCGCACCGGTTACACGCCCAACGCCTCGAGCGACGGTCAGGCCAACGGCGACAACGACAGCCTCAGCGACGCTGCCGAATACCAGTTCGCGCAAGATCCCAACGTCGCGGCCACCGCCGGCGTCGCCGGCACGCTCGCCGACGGCACGCCGTGCTACCGCTTCCCTTCGTTATTGCTGCGCACCGAAAACTCCGACTTCGCGCTCCGCGTCGAAACCAGCCCTAACGGCGTCAACACTTGGACTCCGCTGCCGTTCGGCCGCGATGTCAGCACTGGCACCGCCACCGGGCCCGGCGTATTTCTCAACGGCACCAGCCCCTCGCCGATCGTCGCGTATCCGACCGGACAACCCTACATCCGTTTCGTCGCGAGCCCGCGCTGACCACGCCGCCTCCCACGTTCCCGTTTATGAAAAAAATCGGTCTCCTCCTCGTCGCGTTCGCTTCCGCAATCGCCGGCTATGCCGCGCCCGCGCGCTTCATCACCGCGCTGGAAGCCGGCAAGGCGCAACACGTCGTCATCTTCGGCACGAGCCTGAGCAAGAGCGGGGCGTGGGTGCCGCAACTCAAGGAGCAACTCGACACGCGTTTCCCCGGTCTCGTCACGCTCACCAACGGCGCGAAAGGCGGCCAGAATTCCCAATGGGGCCGCACCAACGTCGACGCTAACGTGATCGCGCACAAACCCGACGTCGTCTTCATCGAGTTCGCGATCAACGACGCCGTGACGCGCTTCAACCTCTCACTCAACGAAGTCCGCGCGAACGTCGACTTCATCCTCGACCGCATCGCCACCGCGCTGCCGCAGTGCGAAATTATTCTTCAGGTGATGAACCCCGCCGTGGGCAAAGCCGAGGGCGACCCCAGCCATCGCCGCAACCAAGACGCCTACCAACAAATCTACCGCGACGCGGCGAAACAGCGCGGCTTGTTGCTCATCGATCACTCCATCGCCTGGAACGCCTTGCTCCGCTCCGAAGGCGAAGCGGGTTTCAAGCGCTTCATTCCCGACGGCGTGCACCCGCGGGCCGAGGGCTACGCAAAATTTGTCGTGCCGGAAATCACGCGCGCCATCGGCCTCGAATCCACACGCTGAGCCTCAGCCCAGCCCGCCGCTTTTCGCATGGCCAACCTCGTTTTCATCTCCGCCGCCCACGTCCACACCGGCGGGTTCATCGACGAAATCCGTCGCAATCCGGACGGCCGTCGCGTGCACGCCGTCTGGGACGATCACACGGAACGCGGCCAGCGTTTCGCCGCCCACGCCGGCGCGCCGTTTGTCGCGTCGCTCGATGCGGTGCTCGCCGATCCTGCGGTCGATGGCTTCATCATCGCTGCGGAAAACACCCGGCACCTCGCTTTCCTTCAGCGCGTGCTTCCAGTCGGCAAACCGGTCTTCTGCGAAAAACCACTGCTCCCGTCCACGGAAGAAATCGCTTCCCTGCGCGCGCTCCTGGCCGCGCATCCCACTCCGCTCGTCTGCGGCTACTTTCATCCGTTCGCCACCGACTTGCAGAGCGCGGCTGCGCTGCTGAAAACCTCCGCTCTGGGCCGCGTCACGCGCGCGACTTTCCGCAATGCTCATCATGGCGCTTACAGCCGCTGGTTCGACGATCCGCATGTGGCGTGGATTCGTAAACCGCATCTCGCCGCCGGCGGTGGATTCCTCGATCTCGGCACGCACGCGATTCACCAATTGCTCACGCTCTTCGGTCGCGTCACTTCGGCCTGGGCGGATATTCGCAACGAAGCGCGCATCTACCCCGACGTCGACGACTGCGGAGTCGCCCACCTGCGTTTCGCCTCGGGTGTATTCGCCACGGTCGAAGCCGGCTGGACGCAAAGCGCCGGCGTGAACGGCCTCGAAGTCGTTGGCGTCGCGCGCACGTTGTGGAACACCTCCGCCGGCTACGTCACCGGCGCACCCAACGAAATTCCGCAGCCGCTCCCGCTCACGCATCCCGCCGCGCCCGCGTGCATCGACCGCCTCGTCGCGACGATCCGCGGAAAAATTTCCGCCGCCACGTTGCGCGCGGAAGTCGCCACCGCGATCGATGCAGTCGCCGTGATGGCCGCCTGTTACCGTTCCGCCGAGTCCGGCCACTGGACTGAAATTTCCTACCCCGATACCCCATGAAGTTCCTCCGTCTTGTCCTGTTGTTCACCAGCGCCACCTCGGCGCTGTTCGCCGCGACTCCCCACGAAACCGACGTGTTGGTTTACGGCGGCACCGCGGGCGGCGCGATGGCCGCGATCCAAACCGCGCGCATGGGCAAAACCGTCGTGCTGCTCGAACCGGGCCAGCACCTCGGCGGGCTCACCACCGGCGGACTCGGTGCGACCGATGCCGGTCACCGCTACACCGTCGGCGGCATCGCGCGCGAATTCTACCGCCGCGTGTTCGACTACTACCAAAATCCAGCAGTGTGGAAATCCGAGGCGCGCGCCGCCTATCTGCCGCGCCACGCACTCATCGCTACGGAGGCGTTGCAGCTGCAATGGTTTTTCGAACCCAAGGTCGCTTCGCTCATTCTCGATACGATGCTGAAGGAAGCCAAGGTCGACGTCCGCCTCGGCACCGCCCTCGACCGCACGCGCGGCGTCACGAAGTCCGGCGCGCAAATCACCGAGCTCGTCACGACCGACGGCCAGCGTTTCCGCGCGAAAGCCTTTATCGACGCGACCTACGAAGGCGACCTCCTCGCCGCCGCGGGTGCCAACTACATCGTCGGTCGCGAACCGAACTCCCGTTACAATGAAACCCTGAACGGCGTGCAACTCGCGCCGCCGGAGCGCACCGCCCACGTCAGCCCGTTTCGCGTGGCCGGCGATCCGAAAAGCGGCCTGCTGCCGCGCGTCCGCGCAACGCACGGCGTGCAAGGCGAAGGCGATGACCAGACGCAGGCGTTTAATTTCCGCCTCTGCCTCACCAACGAAGCCGCCAACCGCACCGCCATCACGCGTCCGTCCACTTACGACGCGCTCAACTACGAAGTGATTCTCCGCCACATCCTCGGCCGTCCCGGCATCAAGTTGAACCAGGTGTATTCGCTCACCCCGATGCCGAATCAAAAAACCGACACGAACAATCGCGTCTATTTTTCCACCGACTTCGTCGGGGGCAGCCACCCGTGGGCCGAAGCCAGCGACGCCGAGCGCGTGACGCTCTGGCAGCAGCACAAAGACTATCAACTCGGTCTGCTTTGGTTCATCGCCAACGACCCGCGCATTCCGGAAACGCTCCGCGCCGAAGCCGCACATTGGGGCCTTGCCCGCGATGAATTCACCGCCAGCGAAAACTGGCCGCCCGCGCTCTACGTCCGCGAAGCCCGCCGACTCATCAGCGACTACGTGCTCACGGAGCACGATTGCACCAACGAACGCACCGCGCCGGATCCCGTCACGCTCGGTTCGTATGCGATGGACTCGCACGTCGTGAACTACGTCGTCGACGCCGAAGGCCGCCTGCGCGTCGACGGCTGGGTGGCGAAAGGATCGAAACCTTATGGCATCAGCTACCGCACGCTCCTGCCGAAACGCGCCGAGGTCACCAACCTGCTCGTCACGGTCTGTATCTCGTCGAGCCACGTCGCTTACGGTTCTCTGCGCATGGAACCGGTGTTCATGAACCTCGGCCAGGCCGCCGCGACCGCTGCCGTCCTCGCGATTGAAAATAAAACGACGTTGCACGACCTGCCCTACGCGACACTGCGCACGCGCCTCGATACCGACGGCCAGATTTTCGACGCCCCCGCGGCGAAGCGCGCCTTGGAAGACGCGCGCAAAAAACTTACCGCGGTCACCAAATGAAACCGTTTCAGCAACCCACGAACTCGCGCCGCGACTTCCTCAAACTCTCCGCGCTCGCGGCGGCCGGGTTTGCGTTAACCAGTTCCGGATTCGCCGCCACCACCGCGCCCTCGGTGCGTCCGCGCCGCAGCGAAGGGCGCTCGCTTAACGTTGCCCTCATCGGCACGTCTGGCCGCGCGCAGAATACCATTCGCGATTTCCTCCAAATCGAAAACGTCAGCGTCGTCGCGCTCTGCGATGTCGATCCGGCCCGCCTCGCGCGCGGGGTGGAACTCGCTTCGCCGAAATTCCCCGACGCCCGCCGCTACCTCGATTACCGCAAGCTTCTCGAAACCGAGAAGGAACTCGATGCGGTGGTCATTACGACGCCCGATCACATGCACGCGGCCATCGCGTTGCTCGCGATGTCGCGGGGCTTGCACGTGTTCTGTGAAAAACCACTCTCGCGCACGGTCGCGGAAGCACGCTGGATGCGCGACTACGCGCGGCAATCCGGCGTCGTCACGCAAATGGGCACGCAAAGCAGCGCAACCACGCCGTTGCGTCGCGCAGTGGAAATCGTGCAAGCCGGCGTGCTCGGCCAGGTCCGCGAAGTTCACATCTGGACTGATCGTTCCGCGCGTCTGCCAAAAACTCCCGCCACGCACGAAGCGCCCGCGGGCATGGAATGGGACACGTGGCTGGGAGTCGCGCCGTCGCAGCAATTCAATTCCCACCTGCATCCTTTCCGCTGGCGTTGGTGGCAGGATTTCGGCGCCGGCCCGCTTGGCGACATGGGCTGTCACCTCACGAATCTCGCCTACCGCGCGCTCGATTTATCCGCTCCGTCAGAGATCGACGCGTCCGTCGGCGATCCGCTCGCGACCGGCTTGTTTCCGGCGAGCGCGAAAATCGATTACCGTTTCCCGGCGCGCGGTAAACTCGGCCCAATGACGCTCTCGTGGTATGAAGGCGGCCGTCTGCCCGACACTGCATTGCTCGACGCCTGCGGCATCGTGAAGCAGTTCGGCAGCGTCGTCCAAAACAACAAACTCATCATCGGCGACAAAGGCATCCTCTACGGCGAACAATACATCAAGCTGACCGGCGAGGAACGTTTCAACGGCATCACGAAACACCCGGCGTGCGTCGCCGTGCCGCAGACCTTCGCGCGCAATTCCGACCAGGGCACGCTCGGTCACTACCGCGAATGGGTCGAGGCTTGTCAGGGCCGCGGCACGACGTTCGCCGGCTTCGATATCGCCGCCGGCCAGACTGAGATGGTGTTGCTCGGCACCGTCGCCGCGAAGCTTGGCCGCAAGATCCGTTGGGACGCGGCCACGATGTCGATCCTCGGTGAACCCGCCGCGGCGGCGTTGCTCCGGCCCACTTACCGCGAAGGCTTCACGCTTTCCGCGTCCGAACTTTCCAAGTTGTCCGCCTAACCCACGTCACCCGCTTTCACCCCAACCCCTCGCGAAAATGAATCGTCGCAGTTTTATTCAGACCGCTTCGCTCGCCGCCCTCGCGGCCAGCTTGTCGCCGCTCCGCGCGCAGACGCCCGCGTCCGCCGCTGCTCCGCGTTACCGCAACCTGATCTCCCCCAACCGCAAACTCCGCATCGCCGGCATCGGCGTCGGCGGCAAGGGTTCGACCGATCTGCTCAACTGCGCCGACGAGGAAATCGTCGCGCTCTGCGATGTTGATTTTAAACAGGGCAATCCCTCGTTCCTCCGCTGGCCGAATCTGCCGCGTTACCGCGACTACCGCCAGCTGTTCGACGAGATGCAGGACGACTTCGACGCCATCACCGTGTCGACGACCGACCACATGCATTTTCCCATCACGATGATGGCGCTAGAACGCGGCAAACACGTCTTCGTGCAAAAACCGCTCTCGCACACCATCGGCGAAGCGCGCGCGCTAAAAGTCGCCGCCGCGAAGGCCGGCGTGGTCACGCAAATGGGCAATCAAGGCCAGGCGGGCGAAGGCGCGCGTCTCGTGAAGGAATGGATCGAAGCGGGCGTCATCGGCCACGTGCGCGAAGTGCACGCGTGGGACCAGCGCCCTGTCTGGTCGCAGGGCATTCCGCTGCCCGAGCCGGTTAAAACGATTCCGTCCACGATGGACTGGAACCTCTGGCTCGGCGTCGCCCCCGAGCGAGAATACAGCCCGCTGCTCGCTCCTTTCAAATGGCGCGGCTTCTGGGACTACGGCTGCGGCGCGCTCGGTGACATGGGTTGCCATCTTCTCAACGCGCCGTTCTGGGCGCTCAATCTCCGCGGCGATGTCCGCCTCTCCGCCACCAGCGTGGGCAACTCTGAAGTGTCCGCGCCGAAATCGTCGAAGATCGTTTACGAGTATCCCGCGCGCGGCGATCTGCCGCCGGTGAAACTGCTCTGGTTCGACGGCGGCAATCAGCCGCCCGTGCCAAAAGAACTTGGGCCCAACGGAAAATTGCCGAAGGGCGGCGTGATTTATTACGGCGATAAAGGCGTGATCATGGACGGCACCAACTACGGCAGCTCGCCGCGCCTGATTCCCGAAGAGAAAATGAAAACGTTCACCGACCGTCCCGCGAAGCGCCTCCCGCGCGTGCCGGGCGGCATCATGAAAGATTTTATCGCCGCGTGCAAAGGCGGCCCCGCGCCGTGCTCGAACATCGTCGATCACGCCGCCGACCTCACCGAGATGGTGTCGCTCGGCAACCTCGTCATCCGCGCCGGCCAGCCCATCGACTGGGATTCAACCCTCGGCGTGTGCCGCAGCCTGCCCTCGGCCAATCGCTTCATTAACAAAAATTACCGCGTGTTCTGATCGAATCGCCCACCCCATGATAACGTTTCGTTTCACTTCATTCCTGCTTTCCGCCGCGGCGGCCCTGTTCGCCGCCGGCTGTCAAAGCACCAGCGCGGGTTCATCTGCCACCGCTTCCGCTCCTGCTAAGCCCGCGATTCCCGCGCCGGCGCATCACATCGAACTCGGCATGCAAGCGTGGACGCTTAACCGCGGCACGTTTGCCGAGGCCGTCGAAAAAACCGCGAAGCTCGGCGTGCGTTACATGCAAGCCTACCCGCGTCAGAAAATCGGCGGTGGCATCGACGGCACGATGGTGCCCACGATGGACGCCGCCACGCGCGCGAAAGTCCTCGCACTCCTGAAATCGAACGGCGTCACGCTCACGAGCTTCGGCGTCGTGCGCGCGGCGAACGAGGAGGAATGGAGGCAGATTTTTGCCTTCGCGAAAGACATGGGCCTGCGCGACATCGCCGTCGAGCCCGCCAAAAATACGTGGGGCGAAGTTTTCCCCATTCTCGATAAACTGTCCCAGGAATACGGCGTCGCCGTCACGATTCACAATCACCCGAACCCGAACAATCCGCCCGCCGACGTGGTTGCCGCGCTCAAGCCCTATGGCAAACACCTCGGCATCTGCGGCGACACCGGCCACTGGGCGCGCTCCGGTTTCGATCCCATCGAATGCCTGCGGGCGGCGGAGAGCCGGTTGATTTCGCTGCACTTCAAAGACCTCACGCAAATTGCCAAACCCGCGAACGACGTGCCGTGGGGCACCGGCGCCAGCAACGCCGCCGGCCAGATCGCCGAACTGCGTCGCCAGAATTTCAAAGGCATCGCCTACATCGAATACGAGCACCGCACGCCGCAACTCGAGGCCGAGGTCGCGCGCAGCGTGGAGTTTTTCCGGCGCGCCGAAAAAGCCTCCGACGCCGACTTGATCGCCGGACGCGTGCTGCCCGCGAATTACACGCACGACGCCGCTGATTTTAATCGTGCCGGCCTCGGAAAAAAATCCGCGCGCTGGGCCACGCCGGTGCCGCTGCTCGGCAAGGATCTCGCCAACGCCGAATTCAAACCCGGCGCGTGGGTCTGGGAGAGCGACGCCCTCGTTTCGAAAAACGGCGGCAATCTTTGGACGAAGGAAAGCTACGGCGATTTCGCGCTGACGACGGAGTTCAAATGCGACGCGGGCAGCAACAGCGGTATTTTCATCCGCGCCAGCGACACGGAAAACTGGCTGCACAACGCGATCGAAGTGCAGATTCTCCAAGGTCCCGCCAAGGACGACAAGCACCTCGCCGGCGCGATTTTCGACTGCCTCGCGCCGAAGGCCGCCATCGAAATCACCCCCGGCCAGTGGCACACGATGACGATCATCGCGCGCGCGAACCGGCTGCAAGTGATCCTCGATCAGCAAATCATCATCGAGATGAACCTCGAACTCTGGAAACAAGCCGGCAAAAACCCGGACGGCACGCCGAACAAATTCCAAAAGGCTTACAAGGACATGGCCCGCGCCGGAAAAATCGGCCTGCAAGACCACGGCACACCCATCGCCTTCCGCAACCTGATCATCGAACGACTCTGAGCCGGCGATAAAACAACCGCTACGCGCCCGCCGATTTTAATCTTCGGCGGCCGCGTGGCGGCATTTCGCCAAAGGCCCGAGCGACGCGCTTTCCCATCCGTCCATCCCGTGATTAAAGCATTTCCCCTTTCCCGTTTCGCCGGTTGCGTCGCCTTGGCGATTACCTTGGGCGTTCCGTCCGCCTTGCTCGCCGCTGAGCCCGGCCCGCCCGTGGAAATCACCATTCGCGCGCTACGCGAGCAGATGAAGTTCGACACGAAGGAATTCAAAGTGCCGGTCGGCGGTCGCGTCCGCCTGCATTTCAAAAACGAAGACGGCCTGCCCCACAATGTGCTCATCTGCCTGCCCCGCGAGCTGTGCGAACCCGGCGCGAACGAGGATAACGGCCTCGAAGTCGCCCAAGCCGCGTGGAACCTTGGCTCCGAGGGACCAGAGAAACAGTGGATTCCCAAACACCCGCGCGTCTTCATCGCCACGCGCATGCTCGACGGCGATCAGGAACAGATCCTTGAGTTCGACGCCCCGACGCGCGCCGGACGCTATCCGTTTGTGTGCACGTTCCCCGGCCATGCCATGCTGATGTTCGGCCTCATGCACGTGCAGGCCGAGGTCGCCGGCCTGCGACACCTCGAGTATAAAATTTTCCGCACCGGCGCGCTGACCGCGTTTCCTAATTTCTCCACGCTCCGTGACAAAGTGATCGGTGAAGGCGCTCTCGCCGACGGCCTCATCGACGCCACGCCCGTGGCCATCGCCGACCATTATGCGATGGAGTTCAAAGCGGTGCTCACCATTCCGCAGGACGGCGACTACACATTCAGCCTCGCCGCCGACAAAGGCACGCAGCTCTTCATCGATGACGTGCTCAAGATCGACCACCGCACCGGTCACTCGGTGCGAGCGATCAAGTCCGAAAAAATTTCCCTCAAAGCCGGCGAGCGCCGCATCACGATGCATTACTGGCATCAGCTGGGCGACGACCCCGAAGCCTCGCTCGTGTGGAGCGGTCCCGGCTTCGACGAACGCTCGCTCGCGCGCATCGATCTCGTTGAGCGGAAACGCCAGAACGACGGCGACCGGCTCGAAGGCATGCAGCTCCGCCCAACCGCGACCGAGCCGGTGTTCTATCGCAATTACCTCGCCGATCTCCCGAAAGGCGGTTTCGCCATCGGCTTCCCTGGCGGCGCGAATTTTTCATGGGACCCGGAAAACCACAATGTCAGCTCGCTCTGGGCCGGCGACTTTCTCGACGTGAAAGCGCACCGCGTCTCGCGCGGCGCCGGCGCAATCAAACCCGCTGGCTTCGATGTCGTGCGCCTCGTGCACGAACCGCCGTTTTTCTTTTCCGCCGATCCGAAAAAACAAACCAGTGCGCGCTTCCTTGGCTACCGACTCGATACCAAACGTTCGCCGATTTTCCGCTATGAAATCGACGGCGTCGCCGTGGAAGAATCGTTCCGCGCCTCCGGCGATGTCTCGCAGGACAACCTCACGCTCACCCGCACGCTCGTGCTTCACGCCACCGCGGGAGTTCCCGCTGATTGGTGGCTGCGCCTCGCGACGCATCCGAAGTTAGTCGCCGCCGCGAATGGCGCGATTCTCGACGACAAAATTCGCGTCACGCTGACCGGCGCGACCTCGGAGCTCCGTGACACCGAGCGCGCGCGCGAACTGGTCGCCCGCGTTCCCTTCGAGAACGGCCAAACCACACTCACGCTCGAATACCGCTGGCTCGCCACCGCCACCAAAGCAGCGGCGGCCCACGCTCACTAATTTTTGCCCATGCGTCACTCACTGCTCTCTTTCGTTTTCTTCGGCGCCGCCGCGATCCTTTCGGCCCAGCCGGCGGATATGCCCAAGGTCGTCCACCGCGTCACCGCCGCGCCTTACGATTCGGATTTGAAACGCGAACGCGTCCACTACGAGGTCACGCCGTTTAAATTTTCGCCGGACCTGGTGCTGGAAGGCGGCGGCATCGACGTGCTGCCCGACAATCGCATCGTAGTCTCCACGCGCCGCGGGGAACTCTGGCTAGTGGACAATGCGTTCTCGGCCGACTTCAATCAGGCGCGCTACACGCTTTTTGCGACCGGCCTGCACGAACCGTTGAGCGTATTCTGGAAAGACGGTTGGTTTTACGTGACCGAGCGCAACGGCATCACCCGCGTCCGCGACACGGATGGCGACAACCGCGCGGATGTTTCCGAAATCGTCACGGATCAATTCGGCGTCACCGGCAATTTCCACGAATACGCGTTCAGTTCGCACCCGGATCGCGACGGCAACATCTGGTCCGCGCTCTGTCTTTCGAATGCCAGCACCAGTCCCCTCGCGTGGCGCGGCTGGGCCGTGCGCGTGACACCCGAAGGAAAAATCATTCCCACCGCCGCCGGCATCCGCTCGCCGGGTGGCATCGGTTTCAATCCGGCGGGCGACGTTTTCTACACCGACAACCAAGGCGATTGGAATGGCAGCTCTTCGTTGAAACACCTCGCGCATGGCTCGTTCCAAGGCGCGCCGCCCAGCCTCGCATGGTGGGAAAAAGCCGGATCCGAACTCGGCTCGAAGCCACTCGAGCCAAGCACCGGCCGCATTCTCACCGATCACGCGGCCGATCCGAAATTCATTCCGCCTGCAGTCGTCATTCCGCACAACCGCGCCGGTCGTTCGCCGACCGCGATCGTTTACGACAAATCCGGAAAGTTCGGGCCCTTCGGCCAGCAGTTGTTTGTGGCCGAGCACACATTTTCCCAGATCTCGCGCGTCTTCCTCGAAAAGGTGAACGGCATTTATCAGGGCGCGGTGTTTCCTTTCATCGCCGGCTTGGAAAGCGGTCCCATCGGCATGGCGTTCGGGCCGGATGGTTCGCTGTTCGTCACCGGTTCCGCGCGCGGTTGGGGCGCGAAAGGCGGCAAGTCGTTTCACTTCGAACGGATTCGTTATCGCGGCCAGTCACCGTTTGAGCCGCTCGAAATTCGCGCCCAGGCGGACGGTTTTCTCGTGAGTTTCACCGAGCCGGTCGATCCCGCCACCGCCGGGAATCCCGCGGCTTACGCCATCGAAGCGTGGACTTATTTGCACAGCAAAGCCTACGGCAGCGAAGAGTTGGAACGCATCACGCCGACCATCGCGTCCGCCACGGTGGCCGCCGACGGAATGAGCGTGCGCCTCGTGGTCACGCCGCTCACGCGCGGCCACGTGCACGAGTTAAAATTCGACGGCGTGCGCAACTCCCGCGGCGAATCCCTCGTCCACCCCATCGGCTGGTATACGCTCAACGAAATCCCGGCGCGCTGACGTCGCATGAAAATCGCCTTGGGCAAATCCACCCGTTCCCGCGTGCAGAGCTTGGTGGTCGGCTGGGTCTTGAGCACCACCGTCGCCGCCGCAAACGAAGCGCCCACTCCGCTCGCGCTCGCCACGCAGGCCACGCTCGAAACCCAGATCGAACTGTGGGCCAGTCCGGCCACGCCGCCGCCCGCGACCACCGACACCAAACCCGAAATCATCAATCATCGCGGCTCGATTCAGCGCGTGAGCATCCCCTCGCTGGTGCCGTTGCCGGCTCCGAAAAACACGACGGGCATTGCGCTCATTGTTCTCCCCGGCGGAGGTTACTCGCATCTCGATTGGACGAATCATGTGCGCCACCTCGCCGAGGCCTTTCATCCGCTCGGCGTTTCGATCTACGCGCTCAAATACCGCACCGGCCCCTGGCAGAATCTCGCCACGCCGGCCACCGCGCTGCTCGACGCCCAGCGCGCCGTCCGTCTCCTGCGTGCACTGCAGCCGGAGAAAAATATCACGCGCATCGGAGTCGCCGGCTACTCAGCCGGCGGCCACCTCGCCTTGCTGCTGGCGAGCAACTTCACCACCGGCGATCCCGCCGACGCGGATCCGATCGAGCGTCAGTCATCCCGTCCTGATTTTGTCGTCGGGCTTTCGGTCTGGGCCTTGCGCGAACCTACGTCGCCGTTCGTTTTTCCCGTCAACACTCCGCCCGTAATTTTGTTTCACGCGACGGATGACAAATCCGCCCCCGTGGAACTCGCGCACGCGATCCAACGCCAACTCCGCGCCCTGCGTATTCCGTGCGAGCTGCATCTGGAAACTTCCGGCGGGCACGCGGCGTTTCATTTTCAACCGGCACGCTCAGGTTCCGGCTGGCCGAAGCGCCTCCTCGAATTTCTCCACTCTACGTCGCTTGCTCCGGCGCATTGATTACGCTCCGACGTTCGCAAACGCGCCGAATGCACGCGGCCTTCACCGCGCCGCGTCAAGCGAAAGTCCGGTCGGAACAAATCCCACCGGATTGCCGGTGGTATCGACGCCGGAGATCCGCACGGAATCTTTCACCGCTTGCTCCATGCTGCCCAAATAACGCACGCCATAATGCTGCAGCGCCGAGCTGCCGCTTTCATACAGCGGACACACTCCGCCGCCGGTGACGCGTAGATTTTTCACACCTCGTTCGATCAAAATGCCCGCCGCGTCCGTGGAGCCTCGTGGCACGAGCTGGCGATTCGTGCCGTTGGTGCCGATCATCGGGTTTTGAATATAAATATTTTGCCCGCCCATCACATGCAGCCCGTGACCGCCCGCGCCGCGCACGCGCGTGTCAGTGAGAAACGCGCCGCCCGTAAATCCGGGCCCGATCACGATGCCCGACGCGTTTTTATTCTGACCGATCCACGTGTTGTTCATAAACACATCGTTGCCCGCCTCGATCAACACGCCCTCGTCGCTCACGTGATCGCAGCCGAATTTATCCGCGTAGATGTATTTCGGTCGCGTGTCGCCCTTCGCCGCGTCGCCGCCGCGTAACACCAGACCGCGCGAACCGGCAACGAAGCGCGCGTCCTGCACCTTCGCCCCATCGACATTCGGACCAAGAATCATCCACTCGACGGGCGCATCCTTCGCCGCCCCGCCAGAAATCCGCACGAAATGCGCCGCGTCGACTTTCCGCCGCCGTCCGCCCTCCGTCACTCCCGAACCATGCAGCCAAACGCCGAACGCGCCCGAGATATTTTTAATCGAAATGTCCTCCACCACCGGCGCGATGCCATCGAGTAATTCGATGCCGCTCACCACTGAGGCGAGCGTCACTTCCTTTATGAAACAATGATACGTGTCGTGTAGCAGTATCGCCGGTGATTTCTTCTTTGCATCGATCGCGCGGTCGCCCTGACGAAAGATCGCCAAGTTGCGCACGCCACTGAATCGCGCGTCGCGGATGACAATCGCGGTGTCGACCGTGTCCGCTTTTAACACGAGCAACGTGCCGAAAGGCGCGGCGTCATTTGAAGCGCCCCGCCCTTCGCCCAGCAGCGTCAGGCCAGGCTGCGTGACGATCAGGGTTTCGCTCAGATAATATTTACCCGCCGGAAAAAAGATCACCCCGCCCGCCGCGCCTTTTTCCCCGGCGGCCGCAATCGCGGCTTGGATCGCTGCGGTGTCGTCGCGCTCATCCGCGCCGTTCGCTCCGTAATCGGCCACGGAGCGATACATTCCCGCCGCCAGAGCCGAGGCCGCACCGGCCAGCATCAGTGAGAAAACCGACATCAGACGCACAAGGGGTAGTCTCATAAAATCAGGGAGTGGTTCGCGGAATGAAAACGAAGGAACCGAGCTTCGACGCCGAGAGAATTTCGGCGCGCCCGTCGCCGTTTAAATCGGCCGACATGATTTGCACGCCGACTCCGGAAGCCGCGTCGACCAGCTGCGGCACAAACCGCGCCCCGCCCGCACCGTCACGACGCAGCTCAAACCAGTAAACCACCGGCGCCGCCATCGGCTCGACGTCGCCCTTCACACCGTGCGCCCAACGGCGTTTCCCCACGATCACGTCAGGCAGACCATCGCCGTTAACGTCGCCCAGGCACAACGCGTGCGGCTGCGAAAACGCCACGCCGTAGCGCGACTCCTCCGTGCGCTCGCCCATCATTTTATGTTCGTTAAACGTGATCGCACCGTCCGCCGTGCGCACCTGTTCATACCACGCGAGCCCCCAGAGATGCGCGTCGATGGCCGACACAATGTCGTGGTCGCCGTCCCCATCGATATCGTAAACGAGCATCTGCGCGCCCCCGCGCCCATCGCCAAAACGAAACCGGTGCTCTTTCCAAATCGCGCCGCGCTCAGCGGGTTGCTCCCACCAGCCTTCGTGCAGCACCAAGTCGAGTCGGCCATCCCCGTTCACATCGCCGATGCCGGTGCCGTGGTGGTATTCCTTCCAGGCGCCTTCTTCCGTGACCGGCGTAAACCGCCACGGCTTCGTCGGGTTCTCCCAATCGGGCCCGAGCAAGCCCCAGCGTTTATCCTGATGCACCGCGAGTTCCGGACGACCGTCCCCGTCGATGTCGAGAAACGGCTTGGATTCGCCATTCAACCGGTGCGCGACGAAATGTTTCCGCCAGTGCCCGGCTCCTCCGCGCGGATTCTCATACCAAAATGTCTCGTGAAACTTGATCCGCCCGAGCACGAGAATATCGGCCCAGCCGTCGCCATTGAAGTCGTGCACGAATGTAAACATATTCTCCGTCGCCGGCGTCTCCGGCGGCAGCGGGTTCACCGGGTAATATTCTTTGCGTTCCGTGAACTCCGGCCCCGCATACCAATACGGCCCGGCCACAATATCGAGGCGACCGTCGCGATCGATGTCCCCAAACGCGATCCCGTCGGCGAGGTAGTCGGGAGAAAGCATCTTTTTTTCAAAAGAGATCGGGGCTCCGGCATTTTTAGTGACCGCAAGATTCATCGCGCTCGCCGCGATGGAAACCACGGCGGAACTCATCAACGCGAGGTGGCAACGGAGAGAAATCGGCATCATTTAGTTAATGACTTGATCAGGGCTTATTCCTTGAGCGCGCCGCTCGTGAGGCCTTTCACGAATGGCCGCGTCATGAACAAGAACACGATCAGCAGCGGCAATGACGTCATGAGGTAGGCCGCCATCACTTTGCCGGGCTCGAACTTCAAATCGTATTCGAAGACGAGAAATGCCAGTCCGAGCGGCAGGGTGCGCAGCGACTCCGACTGCACCGTGAGCAACGGCCAGATGTAATTATTCCACGACGACAGCAGGTTAAGAATCGCAACGGTGCTGAACACCGGCAGCGAAAGCGGCACGACCACGTGCCAGAGCACACGAAACTCGCTCGCGCCGTCGATGCGCGCCGCGTCGAAGAGATCGCGCGGCAACTCATCGAAAAACGAACGCAGCAACAAAATCGCCAGCGGCAACGCGCCCGCCGTTTGCGGCAGGATCAACACCCACGCGGTGTCGAGCAACCCGAGTTCACGGCACAGCAGGAACAACGGCACGAGCAGCAGCGCGCTCGGAATCATCAGCGCGACGAGCAGCGTCGCGAACAAACTTTTTTGTCCGAGAAAACGAAACCGACTGAACGCATACGCCGCGAGCGCTGCGCACACGAGCGTGAGCACGCACACCGCTCCGCTCACGGAGAGGCTGTTCACGAGGTAATGCAGCGTCACCTTCAGCCCGAACCAGTAATTTTCCCAACGAATCGGCGACGGCCATGACCAGAAACTCAGCGTGAGCTGCCCGAGGTCTTTCGCCGACATCGCGAGCATGAGCGCAAACGGCAGCGCCGTGAGCAACGCGAGCAGCGTCAACACGCCGTGCAACGCCCACTGCGGCGACGAATCGGGACTCCGTGATTTCATGCGTCTTTCCTCCCCACGCGTCGCACCAGCAATGTCAGCAGCGCGCACAGCAACAGCAGCACGACGCCGAGCGCGCTCGCGTAACCCAATTGACCAAACTCAAAGCCCGAACGGAAAAGGTAAAGCGCCGGCGTGAGCGACGCGTTCATCGGGCCGCCGTTGGTGAGAATCTGGATGTTATCGAAATTCTGCAGCACCCCGAGCAACGCGAGGAGCGCGATGACGCCGATCTGCGTGCGCAACATCGGCAGCTCCACACTCAAAAACAACCGCAGCGGTCCGGCTCCATCGAGTCGCGCCGCTTCGACAAGCGACGCCGGAATCGAGAGGAAACCCGCCAGGTAGATCAGGAGAAAAACGCCGCCGGTAAACGGCAGTCCGACCGCGACGATCGCCGGCACCACCGTCGCCGGATCACCGAGCCACGCGCGCGCGTATTCGCCGAGGCCGACTGCATTCAGCACGAGATTGATCGGGCCCGTCGCGCCGTAGAGTTCCTGCCAGACGAGAATCGTCACGACCCCCGGCACGAGCACCGGGAACACGAGCAGTGTGCGATACCAATACGCCGCGCGCGGCGAACGCAGCGAGTAGAGCAACTTCGCGCCGATGAGCGGCCCGAGCGTTTGCACCGGCACCGTCAGCACGGCGAAGAGCAGCAGATTGCGAATCGAACGCCAGAACAGCGCGTCGCCGAGGAGGTGTTGAAAGTTATCCAAACCCACCCACTCCCGCATCGAGAGTCCGTCCGTGCGAAAGAATGCGAGCACGAGCGCCGACAGCGCCGGTAGCACCACAAACACCGCGAACAACCCCAGCGCCGGCAGGAGAAATCCAGACACACGCCACAACCCCGTCACGGAATTTTCCGATTTCATGGCTTAAATCCTCCGGGCAGATTTTTTTTCAGAAAAGCCTGATCCATCAAGGCAGCGTTGCTTTGCGAAAGCCGGAACAGCGCCGCGCGGTGAATCGCGCTGAGTTGCGCGATAAAACCGTCTTCGTTGACCGTGCCGCCCAGGAAACTTTGCCAGAGCGTCCAGAAATCGCCTTCACCGCGCGCATCGTAGCCGCGCCACAGCGCGAGCGTGAGAAACGCATAGCGTTCCTTCGGCACCAACGGTTCCGCCCCGGGCTTCGGCGCGACTTCGGGCATCGCGGGCAAATCGTAGACTTCGGTTTTGCCAAACGACTCGGTCGCGACCGCCGGAGCCGTAAGAAAACGCACGAGTTCGACCGCTGCTTGCTGACGTTCGGCGTCCGCCTTGCGCAACGGCACGATAAAACACGCCCGCAATCCTGAGTTTTGATTGATGCCGCCGAGCCGCGGCAACGCGGTGCTCTGCGCGGTCAGCATTGGAAACGGAAACACGCTCCACGGAAACACCCGCTCAGGCGCGATCTCCGCGATCCCGCGCTGCATCGCTGCGAGCGGCCGCAGATACCACGTGCCGTTGAGAAAATGCACCGACTGCCCACGCGCGAACACCCGCGGCACTTCATCCCCATCGAGACTGAGGAAATCCGGACGAAACTCCGCCGCGAGCGTCTTCACGAGTCGCGCGGTTTCGCGAAATGCCGGTGCGCGCGCCGGATCGATCAGCCCGCGATCAAACGCGACTAGGCGTTCTTCAAGCGTAACGACTTCACCGCGCGTGCACTCCGGATCGAGCGCATCGTAACGCCAGCCCTCCTTCGCCTGCAAATTCACCTCGGCCGCAACCGGGCGCAGCAACAGTTCGAGCAGCATGTCGGCCATCCACAGCGTTTGGTGATCGTTCGGCCGCACCGCCGTCACGAACGCCGTTTTGCCCGCCGCGCGAATCGCGCGGAAATTACCCAGCAATTCCTCCCACGTTTTGGGCGGCGCGAGACGCAGTTTTTCATACGCGGACCGGTCATAAAAAAAGCCGACGCCATACTGCGTGTAAGGCACACACCACAACGCGCCCGCCGCATCGCGAGATTGGTGGATGAGTTCGTTTTGGAATCCATCCTGCCACGGACGCTCACGATGCGTTTCATCAAAAGGATTCGGGGCGCGAAACGTATCGTCCCAACGCATCAGCAAACCCGCCTGCCCGTAACGTGCCGGCAAATCCGCCGACTCGACGAGGAGCACATCTGGCGGCGTCCCGCTCAACATCTGCGTGCGAATCCACATCTCGTGCGCCGGATAAGGCACCGCCTGCGCCGTCACGCGCCACCCCGTTTTGCGTTCGAACTCGCCCAACACCACGCGCAATCCCGGCAACAAATCTTCGTGAATCGACGCGATGCGCAGCGTCCGCGCCGGCTCCGCCGCCGACGCGACCAGGCACAGCACACCGCACGCAAAAATCAGCTTACGCCAGCACATGCGCACGGAAGGACGATTGAAGAAACTGAGGGCTCACCTAAATTTCGGGTTAAAAAAGCACTCGCGGCCGGTGGCCGCAGGGGAAGCTATTTCAAAGCAGGATAATCTGGTATATAGCAACCTATTTCCTATCGACATCTCATTGGCCTAGCGCTCATAACGTATGCACCCCAGTTAAAGGCTCGTCACTCGACCGCCTTTTTCACTTCTCAAATCCGACCGCATTTCTCAGTCGCCCATGAGCCAAGTCATTCTTCGTCAGCTCAGTAAAATTTACCCCGCCGCTTCGAAATCTCCGGAATTTCATGCCGTGCGTGGCATCGACCTCGAAATCCAAAGCGGCGAATTCATGGTGCTTGTCGGGCCCTCGGGCTGCGGCAAGTCCACCACGCTGCGCATGATCGCCGGTTTGGAGGAAATCTCCAGCGGCACCATTGCCATCGACGACCGCACCGTGAACGACGTGCTGCCGAAAGATCGCGACATCGCGATGGTGTTTCAGAACTACGCGCTCTACCCGCACATGAGCGTGTATGAGAACATGGCGTTCGGGCTGAAGCTGCGGAAAATGCCGAAACCCGAAATCGATCAACGGGTGCGCGAGGCCGCCGTTCTGCTCGGCTTGGAAGACCATCTTGAAAGAAAGCCCAAGGCGCTCTCCGGCGGCCAGCGCCAGCGCGTCGCCGTCGGTCGCGCCATCGTGCGCAAGCCCAAGGTGTTTCTCTTCGACGAGCCGCTTTCAAATCTCGACGCCAAGATGCGCGTCTCAATGCGCACGGAAATTTCCAAACTCCACGCCCGCCTAGGCGCCACGATGATTTACGTAACGCACGATCAGGTCGAAGCCATGACGATGGGCGACCGCATTTGCGTGATGAAAGACGGCCACATCCTGCAGGTCGACACTCCGCTCAACCTCTACAACCAACCCGCCAGCCTCTTCGTCGCTGGATTTATCGGCAGTCCGCCGATGAATTTTTTGCGCGGCACAATCCAACGCACCGGAGAAACACTCACCTTCGTCGAGACGAATTCCCAATCCACCCCCGCGAAATTGGTGCTCAAAGCCCCGCACGCAGCTCACCTCAGCAGCGAACTTGGCCGCGAGCTGATCATGGGGATCCGCCCCGAGAATATTCGTCCGGCCAGCGCCACATCGCGCGGCGCTGCAAGCATCACCGCCACGGTTGAACTTTGCGAACCGATGGGAGCCGAGACGATGGTGTATCTGACGACTGGCGCTACGGCTTTCATCGGACGCTTCGCTCCCACGACTCACTACGCCGCTTTGGAAAAAATTTCCGTCGAGTTCGACGCCGCCGCCGTCCACTTCTTCGATCCAGAGACCGAGCGCCGTCTGCCCATGGGCTAGTGTCCGTGCTGAATTTTTTTGCAGCCAACCCCCCAAGAAAGTATCATCGGAACATGTCCAAAAATCGACTTGGTGCCCGGGGTGGTTTTTGGGGGCCGAACGCGACGTTTTCGACACCTCAGTGATATGTTCCTCTGCGCGGTAAAGAGTCAATCGGCTCTCCCCTATCAAAAGTTCACTGAACCGTTCACTGGAATCACGCATAAATTGAAATCCCCGAATCGAACTCATCACCCGAAACATCCGCTTGGTCACAGGCACAGCCGCAGGGCCAAAACCAGAATCGGCGCCCTGAAGAATATTGAAACAACCACTGCACCGTTTTTCTCGCAGAAACTGGGGGCAACTAACATGACGATTCGCGCTTCACTTTCTAGGCAACGACAAGCCAATAGAACAAGGCTCTGAAACCAATCCCAGACGTCGTGATTCGTCGCCAAGACCGAGCGGACGTTCACACGTCCACCCGGTGATCTGAGTGCTATTTACGACTACTGATAAACCTCCGCTTCGCGGATGCCTGGCTTCGTGTTCGGACCGCCACCGTTTTTCGATGATATGTTGATACGAATGTAGCGGGCGCCAATCGGCGCAAAAGTATCCGTTTCCCAACCGGAAATCACCGACGTGTTGTGGCTCGGCACCACCGTGGTGAAGAGCACGTTGTCGGTAGAAACTGCGATGTCATACGTGTAGAGCAGATTATTGTAGAACCACGTTTTGACCGTGTTGACCGTTTTTACCGAACCGAGGTCGATCTTGAGCCAGTGCGCAGGCGGACAACTGAGCACACTCGCGCTCCAACGTGTGCTGGTATTGCCGTCGATCGCATTGGCGGGCGGATTGAAAAACTCGTTGTCGCTGGCCGAAGCAGAACTCGGAATTAATTTCACGGTGCCCGTCCCGGGCGTGGCGACCGCTTCATTCGACAAAGAACCGGCTCCGTTGGCATTCACTGCGGCGACCTTGTAATAGTAGGTCGTGCCGTTGGTGAGTCCGGTGTTGGTGTAGCTCGTGGTCGCAACACCGGTGATGAGCGGCGTGCCGCCCTGACCATTCGAAGTGGTGCCGCGAAAAACGTTGTAGCTGGTGGCGCTCGCACTCGCATTCCAACTCAGAGCGGCTTGTTGATTCCCTGCGATTGCGGTCAGGTTAGTCGGAGCCAGTGGCGCGTCCAAACCGGAGGGCGCATAGCTCGCGTAAAGTGGCACGATGATGTTATCGCTCCAGCCGCGCGGCACGAAACCGGCATAAGTCATGGCGAGATTCAAAGTAGGCAGACCCGTCTGCACATCCTGGATCATCGGAGACCAGAACGCCGCTGGCGTAGCCGAGTTGCGGATCGTCGCAGTGACGATGGAGAGTTCGCCATTGTTGTAGATGCCGACTCGATCTGGAGAAGCGTCCGTGCCTTGCCGGCTCATCACGCCGCCCAACACCTCAAGTTTCGCGCCCGGTTCTACTCGGAACACCGAATAGGTTTTCTCCGATTTGAAACCCAGCATCCACATCGTGGAGCCGGTAGAAGCGGTGAATTGCCAGTCTGAGCCCTTTTCGTTATCGTTCCACCGCACCCAACTGGTCGTGTAGTTAACTGAAGCTAGATTACGCGCGAAGCCTGTCGTATTATTGATATACAACTTTGTGCCCGGAGCGGTGAGATTGCTTTGATAGAAATTATCTCGCGAGTAACTCGTTTCGAAGAGGACATCCCGCTGCGCCGTTTGCAGCACCTGGCCAGAATTGAGCGTAAACCCGCTGAACAACAGCAGCTGGCTCGACGCCCCGCTGATCGTGAAAAGATTGCCCGTGCCGACAATGTAAGTGCCGGCACCGATGAGTTGCTCAACCGTGGCGGGAATCGTCACGCCCGCCGTGCCGAAGGTGTAAGTGTTGTTGGGAAAATATACGACCTTCTTGCCGGAATTCAGAGCGGCCTGGACTTTCTGGACGTCAGTGCCGGTGTAACTGTTCACATTGGCCCACTGCGTGAAATCGGAAATCCACGGCACAAGCGGATACTCCTCAATCGGGAGATTCATCGACTTGACCGTGCTGTTCGCACGCCCGTTATTCACGATCGCGGGCGTGGTCAGGTATTCGGTGATCGCACCCGTGGCCGCCACGGCGCTGCCTTTGTTCACGGAGGAACCATAACCGGCCACGGTGATGTTGCGTGAATAAAGTTCGCCCGCATCAACCTGAATTGCGGCAAAGTTCGCCAACCCGCTGGTGAACGAGGAATCGAGAATCGTCATGTGCGGCAGGCGACCATTTACCGCAACCAATCGCACGCCGGGCACGGCATTCGAACTTTGCACCTTGCGGAACGAAGAAGACACTCCCGCTTGGTAGATGCCCGCGACCGCTTGGTTGTTCAAAGAGACATATTCGAAAGTCGAGTGGGTCTCCATAGAGCCGCCTGTGCCCGTGGCCCCAAGATCCTGGATGTAGATGCCATAATCCATGCCATCGACGATGACGTTCGAATAGTAGCCGTGCGCCGTCGCGATACGGAAATGGATGCCGATTTTGCCGTCGCCCACGATCCGCACGTTGTCGAGGCGGGAACGGTTGGCTCCGTAGAAGTCGACGCCGACTGCGCCGGGATTGCCCGTGCCGGTGTTGATGGTAAGATTGCGAAACTGGAAGCTCGCCGGCATGTTGTTGTTCGTGGTCGGAATATCAAAACGGGAGAAAGCGACCACTGGCTTGGTGACACTCGCTCCAAATCCCGGCGCATTATCGGTGAGCTTGATGATCGCGCCTGCACGGCTTTGTCCGACCAGCATCAGCCGCTCCGTGCCCTCACGATTGGCGTCGTTCCGGAAATTGGGATCGACGACCCGACCGCCGCTATAAACCAGCGGTTTCGTCACACGGTAAGTTCCGTTGGGAAAATAAATGATCCAGCTTTCATCCCAGTGCTGCGAAGACGGCGGCGTGCCGGTGGCCGCCCAGAAACTTTTCAGCTGATTGATCACGAAATCCATGGCCGCGATAATCGCGTCGCTATCATCGGCCACGCCATCGCCCACCGCGCTCGCGGTGTGAATGCCCGCAGCAGCGAGGTTTTTCACGTTGATGATTCGACGAGGTTCGTTGGCGAGGTTGGTGACATTGTCCAACTTGAACATGTCAGCGGGATAAACCTCGTTCACTGCGATGTTACGGTCTTGGGCTTGGAGGTTGGTAACTGCGATTAACACTAGCGCCATGGCTGTAACCATGCGTTGCACCATCGAACTAAAATTGAGCTGTTTCATTTTGGGATATGGGGTTTGGGAAACAAATCTATGCGAAGAGCAAAGTGTGGCGGCTATTGCTGGTCGAATGCCGCACACGGCTAACGCGAGCGTGGGGATTGAACAACCCGGCGAATTTTCACCGGAAGCGGCTCGCCGGGTTGTCAGGTCCGTTTCAATTAGTTGTAGACTTCCGCTTCGTGGATGCCGGGCTTGGTGCCCGAGCCTGTGCCATTCTTCGAAGAGATATTGATGCGCACGTAGCGAGCGCTGACGTTGGTAAAGGCGTCCGTTTCGAACTGATAAGGCACCGTGGTGTTACGGCTCGGCACCACCGTGATAAAATTCGTTCCGTCGGTGGAGACCGAGATATCGTAGGTGTAAACGAGTCCGTTGTAGAATAGCGTCTTCACCGTATTCACGTTTTTCACCGACCCTAAATCGAGCTGGAGCCAATGAGAGGGCGGACAACTCAACACGCTCGCGCTCCAACGATTGCCCGTGTTGCCGTCAATCGCTCTCGACGCAGGATTGGCATTTTCGCTATCGCTCGCCGTGGCTGCGGTCGGCGTGAGTTTCACCGGTGCAGCTTGGGGGAGCGCACTCGCTTCATTGGACAACGCACTCGTGCCACTGGCGTTCACTGCGGCGACTTTGTAATAATAAGTGATGCCGTTCGTGAGGCCGCCATCCGTATAGGTGGTGCCGGTGACATTGGAAACGAGGGGCGTCGATCCTTGTCCGTTCGAGGTGGTGCTTCGGTAGAGCTTGTAACTGGTCGCGCCGTTACTTGCGCTCCAACTTAAAATCGCCTGCTGGTTGCCAGCGATGGCACCCAAGGCGGTCGGCACTGCGGGCAAGCCGGTCACCGTCGGCGTGTAGCTCACATAAAGCGGCACCACCAGTTGCGATCCCCAGCCGCGATTGGGAAACTGATTCATCTGCCAGGTATTCGTGGTCGCACCTTGGGTATCACGGATGAGCGGATTCCACACTTCCTCGCCCCCGTTGGTCGCGAACGTCATCGATACTTGCGAATTGTCGTTAAAAATCGCGACGCGTGGCGAGATTCCGCCCGCGCTGTATGGACGATTTAATACTCCGCCCAACACTTCCAATTTTGAACCGCCCAATACTTGGAAAACGGAATACAGTTTCTCCGACTTGAATCCCAACACCACAATCGTGGAACCGGGATCGGAAGTGAACTGCCAGTCGGCAGCCTTCTCATTATTATTCCAGCGAATCCATGCGGAGATATTGTTCGTCGTGTTGGGATAACGGGAAAAGCCATGCGTGTTGTTCGCAAACACCTTGGTTCCAGTCGCCGTGAGGTTGCTGTCGTAAACGCTGTCCGAGGACTGGGTGCCTTCGAGCAAAAGGTTTCGCGCCGCCGAATGAACGATTTTCCCGGAATCAAAATTCAGCGAATTAAGCACCAGCGGATGCGGCGAAGCCGAAATGGCACTCACCTCGAAAACCGTGCTCGCGCCCCGAATCCGGGAATGCAGTCCCACCACTTGCTCCACGGTCGACGGAATCGTAATCGTGGCATTGATCGTGTATTCGTTGCCGGGAAAATAGATCACTTTTTTTCCGGAGATCATCGCGTTCTGGACTTTTTGAGCCGTCGTGGATCCGGGATAAGTATCGACGTTGGCCCATTGCGACAGATCCGTGATCCACGGCACAATGGGATAATCCTCAATCGGCAGATTCAACGAGGCCACCGCCCCGCTGTTGACGCGGGCCGCATTGAATTTCGTGATCGGTTCGGAAACATATTCCGCGATTGCTCCGCTCAACACCGCGCTCGTTCCTTTTTTCACGCTCGTCCCGTAACCTTGCACGGCCACGTTGCGGGAAAACAAAAAACCGCTGTCGATTTGAAACACTGTGTTGCCCGCCAGTCCGCCGCTAAACTGCGAGTCAACGATCGTCATATGCGGTTTTTTCGCACCATCGCTCGCCAGGCGCACGCCGGTCACCGTGTTCGTGCTGGCCACTTTTCGGAACGTCGAAGAGATGCTTTCCTGATAAATTGCGCCGACGGTTTGCCCGGAGAGGGTGACGTATTCGAACGTCGCGTGTGACTCCGGATCCCCTTCCATGACGATGCCCGTCTCCTTCCCTTGAACGATAATATTGGAGTAGTAGCCATGCGCGGAAGCCATGCGGATATGCACCCCGACCCGACCGCTGCCGATGATCTTGATATTATCCATGCGCGCCACGTTCGCGCCGTAAAAATCCACGCCCACCGCGGCCGGATTTCCCGTGCCGGTATCGATGGTGAAATTCCGAAACTGATTTTGCGACGGCATGTTGTTGTTGATGGTCTCCGGCGTCAGATCGAAACGCGAAAATGAGACCACTGGCCTGCTCGGGGCGTTCACACCGAAGTCGGCTGCGTTGTTGACCAGCTTGATGATCGTCGCGTCCCGGCTTTGACCGACCAACATCAGGCGACACGTTCCCTCGCGCAGGGCGTCATTTTTAAAAATCGGATCCACCACCCGCGTGCCGGAGTAGACGAGGGACTTGCTCACTTTGTAGGTGCCGTCCGGGAAATAGATCGTCCAATATTCGTGCCACGGGATCTTGTAGCCGTTGGTTGAGTTTGCGCCCGCCCAGTAGTTTTTCAGGCGCGCCATTACCCAATCCATCGACGCGATGATCGCATTACTGTCGTCCGTAATCCCATCGCCGACTGCACTCACGCCGCCATTGATGCCGGGCGGCAACGCTTTCACGTTAATGATGCGCCGACTGAAATCGATCGTCGTGGTCTGCAGCATTCGCATATCGTCGGGATACACTTCGTTCACTGCGATGTTGCGATCCTGGGCGTTGAGCGAACCGACTGCGCTGCACAGCAAAATGACGCCAAGCGTCATTCGCGAAATCATCCGATAACAATCGTTGATTTTCATTTCTTCGGGAGGTTTTGGGGTTGGGACCGACGCCGAGAGCACGCACGGACCGATTAGGCGGCGGGCCTAAAGCCGAGGGGAGCTAATCGCAGAAAGGTCGCACAACGTCCCTAGTGTCGAGTCTTTTTTTGTATTTTGATTGTATTTCTATTGTATTTAATAGCACGACACGCTCTGTTTACGCGCCAGTCATTGCTTTCCCGACCCTCCCCCGAAATGGAACGCTATCCTCACCACGCGCCCTCCTACCCACTCGCGCTTAAACACCTCCTTCTTCACCCGACCCACTGGTGTCCGGAGCAGAAATTTTTTTACCGCGAACACTCGCATAGCTACGCGGAGTTCATCGCCCGCGTGGGAAAAATCGCCAACGCGCTCCGCACGCTCGGCGTAAAACCTGGAGATGCCGTCGGCGTGATGGATTGGGACAGCCACCGATATCTGGAATTTTTCTTCGCCGTGCCGATGTGCGGCGCGATGCTCCACACGGTTAACATCCGACGCCGCGCATCGAGACCGCGGTGCAACGCGGGCTATCCTTCTGCGTGAACCGAAAGGAGTTCGCCAGCCAGCTTGCCCAGGTGCGACGCTTTCTGCCGTGTTATCCCATCGACTCGATCGGTGTCCGCCGCGGCCTCGCCCAACACCTCCTGACCCACGGTGGTTACTTTGCCGATTAGCCTAAACCCTTTCTCTTCTTTCATGAACCCCGCTAAATTCACGCGTCTCGTCCTGTTATTTATCCTCGGCGGTCTCTCCGCCTGTGCCCAAGAAATGAAGATCACCCCCGAGATGCTCGCGGGCTGGATCAAACAATACCCCGACGCCGACACCAACAAGGACGGTGTGCTCACCGAGGCCGAAGCGCTCACTTATTATGCAAAGATACAGGCGGCCCAGACCGCGGCAGCTTCCAGCAAAACAATCGCTCCCACAATCACCGATCTCAGTTACGGGCCCGACAAGCGCAACGTGCTGGATTTCTGGCAGGCGAAATCCGAACAACCCACCCCCGTCATCATCTACATTCACGGCGGCGGTTTTGTGATGGGTGACAAGTCCGGCATCCGTTCCATGAAGATCGTGCAGCAAGCGCTCGCGGCGGGCGTGTCCGTGGCGTCCATCAATTATCGTTACATTTCCAAGACGTTGCCTTTGCAAGACGTCCTGCGGGATTGCGCCCGCGCGGTGCAATTCGTGCGTTCGCAAGCCAAGCAACTCAACATCGACAAAACCCGCGTCGCCGCCTGCGGGAATTCCGCCGGCGCCGGCACTTCCATGTGGCTCGCTTTTCACGACGACATGGCCGACCCGCAAAACGCCGATCCCGTGTTTCGCGAATCCACCCGCCTTGCCTGCGCAGTTTCGTGGGACGGACAATTTTCTTACGACATGCCACAATGGGCGGACTACTTTGGTGAAGAAAACCGCCAGCGTTTCGGCGGCATCTACAATTCGCCCGGTCTCTACGGTTTAAAAACCGACGCAGAAGTGGCCAGCCCCGTCGGCGCAAAGCTGCGCGCCGAGTGCGATTTCTACGCCATGATTTCCGCCGACGATCCGCCCGTTTACATCGGCTGCGGATTGAAAACCGACGAACTAAAGGACGTGAACCAATACCTGCATCACCCGAAACACTCCCAATTGCTCTACCAACGCTGCCAGGAGAAAGGCGTAACGGCCGTGGCCAAGATTCCCGCGCTGGGAATTTCTCCTGCCGCCGGTGGCCCTCAATATGGCGAACCGTTCATGTTTCTATTCCTGAAAAACTCGAACCTCACTTCCACTGCTTCCAAGTAACTTGATTTCTAGTCTATGAAAATCGCGCACATCGCCACCCTCTGGGGTCTCACTGGTCACCCGTCTTACGCCCGCGAATGGTCGTTGGAGAAAAAAATCTCTGCCGTCGCTGCGGCCGGCTTCGATGGCCTCGTCGCCCGACTCACGCCCGACCACCGTCGCCTTGCCGAGAAAAACGGGTTAGAGCACCTGCTCGGTTTTATCTCCTCCAGCGATCCCACCGAATTTGCCGCGCGCATCCGGGAGCAAAAGGAAAGCGGCGCCGTGCACATCAACGTCCAGATGGACGACCACGATACACCGCCCGCGCTTGCCGTGAAACACTGGCTCGCCATGGAACGCCACGCCGAAAAAATCGGCGGCGTGGTCATGTCACTCGAAGTGCATCGCGATGTGTGCACCGAGACGCCGGAAAAAACCTACGAGATCGCCGAACGTTACCACAAAGCGACGGGCCGCTTGATTCGCTTCACGTTCGATTTCTCACACCTGGCCGTCGTCAAGCACCTGAATCCGTCGAACTACGCCGAACGTCTGCTCGATCATCCGGAACTCGTGCAGCACAGCGAACAGTGTCACTGCCGGCCGTTTAACGGCCATCACGCCCAAGTGCCGGTGACTTTCCGCGGCCAGCTCTCGCCCGAGATAAAGTCCTACCTCCCCTTCGTTGAAAAACTTTTCAAACTTTGGAAAAGTGCGCCCAGCAATGCCAACCGCACGTTCTACGTGTGCCCTGAACTTGGGTGCGCGCACCCAGACGGCAGCGGCTACAACATCAGCGGTCTGCCGTCCGCGTGGACGGACGCCATAATTCTGCGCAAAGAATTCGCCCTCCTTTGGAAAAAAGCATGAACGCGGCCGCGCCAATTCCCGCTGCGCCGCCACGTTGGCGCGGCTTCAATCTCTGCGAAATGTTCATCACGCGCGCCGATCCGCGCTGGACGGACATGACCATCAGCCCGCGCGGACAGTTCGACGAAAATCATTTCCGCTGGATCGCTGAGTGGGGATTTAACTTCGTGCGTCTCCCGCTGAGTTACCGCTGGTGGAGCACACCCGTCGCGCCGAATACGATCGACGAAGCAGCCTTCGTGGCGATCGATCAAGCGGTGGCTTGGGCTCAGCGCTACGGCCTGCATCTGTCGCTCAACCTCCATCATGTGCCGGGCTACTGCATCAACGAAGGTTCGCGCGACACTTTCATGCCGCCCGAACCTTTTAATCTCTGGCAAGACGCCGCCGCGCGTGAGTGTTTCATTCGGCATTGGGAATTTATCGCCCGGCGCTACCGCGGCATTTCCTCAAAGTCGCTTTCGTTCGATCTCGTCAACGAACCCTCGCGGTGCACGCGCGAAGCGCACGAGTTGGTGATTCGCTCCACGGTGGAAGCCATCCGGAAAATCGAGCCAGCGCGGTTAATCGTGATCGACGGGCTGCGTTGGGGTAACGACCCGCTGCCGGAACTAGCCGATCTCGGTGTCGTGCAAAGTTGTCGTGGCTACATGCCCGCCGAACTCACCCACTATCGCGCGTGGTGGGCCGGCGAACACTCAAGCGTGCCGACCTGGCCGCTCAAGCGTGCCGACGGCACCATCGTGGATCGCGCTGCTTTAGCTCGGGAGCTCGCGCCCTGGTTCGACCTGAAAAAATCCGGCATCACCGTGCACGCCGGCGAGCTCGGGTGCTACCACCACACTCCGCACGCGGTGTTTCTCGCGTGGCTCGACGATTTGCTCTCCGTGTTTTCCGAACAAGACATCGGCTGGGGTCTATGGAACTTCCGTGGTTCCTTCGGGCTGCTCGATTCTGGACGCACCGATGTCACTTACGAAGACTGGCACGGCTGTAAGCTTGACCGAAAGCTGCTCAATCTCCTGCAACGCTTCTAAATCCATGCCTGCGCTTAAAGTTCTTCATATTGGCGTTTCCAATCGCGGCCTCTGGCCGCTGCGCGAATGCGACGCGGAAACCGGTTTCGTTCCCGTCGCGCTCTGCGACGTATCGGAGGCTGCGCTTGCCGTCGCCCGCGAAAAAACCGGCCTACCCGTCTCTGCATGCTTCACGCAACTTGATGAGGCACTCGCACACCCTGACGTGGATTGCGCCATCGTCTGCGCGCCGACGCTGTTGCATTTCAAAATCGCGGAAAAAATCATCGCGCGTGACCTGCCCGTGCTGGTTGAGAAAGGCATGGCGGCTGACTGGGCCACCGCCAAACAGTTCGCCTTTCACGTGAGCGAAACCAAGGCCATCGCCGCCATCGCGCAAAACTACCGTTACCGTGCCATCGAGCGCACCGTCTGGCGCGCGATTCACGATCCCGCGTGTGCTTACTACGTCGGAGCTGTCCACCAACTCAGCTACAGCGAGCAACGCGTCCGCCCCGTCACGCGCGGCATGACGCATCCCTTCGCTTCGATCTGGGACATGTCCTGCCATCACTTCGATAACTTGCTCTACTGGCTCGGCCCGGTGCAGGAAATCACCGCAGCCAGTTGGCGCGCCGCGTGGTCAGCTTACCCCGAGGATTGCAACACGTCGGCGCATCTCGTTTTTGCCAACGGCACACGCGTGCACTACATCCACACCCATGACGGCGCTCGCGCGAGCGTGGACCTCGAAGTTCACGGCGAACGCGGCGCGCTTTTCCTGCGGAACGGCACGGTTACTTTCAGCGAACGCCCCAAGGAAAACTTCGGCACGCGTTCGATCCTTCCGGTGGAACTCGAAGCCGATCTAGGCGAACGCGGATTGCTGCACGATTTCCACGCTTACATCACACAAGGCCGCGAGCCCGCCGTCAGCGTGCGCCACAACCTCGAAACGATGGCGCTTTGCGAAATGACGGTCCGTTCATTGGTGCACAAACGCGCCTGCCAACGCGAGGAACTGAACCAACCGGTAGCTTAGTCTTAGCGCGCCACCGTCACCGTATTCGGCAGCACCGGCGAATATTGATAAGCCGGCTCTTTCTCCTGCCGACGAAGAATGCGGGCGATCTCCCGCCACACGCCGAGGATCCCCTTCGGCGTCGGCGGCAAGTCGGCTTCGATAAGCTTATGGAGTTCACTTAAATTGTAGCACGGCACTGCCGCATACATGTGATGCTCGATGTGGTAATTCATCTGCCAGTAAACAAAGCGCACGACCGGATTCAGCGTGAAAGAACGCGTGCACAGGCGGAAATCCGAGACGTTGTCGCACAGGCCGATGTGTTGCGTGTTGTTGCACAACCAAAACAGCCAGCCGCCGTAAAACGGCCCAAAGGTCAGCAGCACCGGCAAAATCCAGTGCCCCGAAAGCACCCCGGCGACAATAATCAGGCTGTGTCCGATCAACAGTGTGCGCGCCCAACGCACCGGCGCCTTGCGCTTGGGATCGCCTTCCGGAAACAGCGTCAGTTCCCACTCGCCTTTGAATTTTCCAAACGAGAGCCGCAAGGCCTGCGCCACGTTAAACTTGAAATCCTTCCAACTAAAAAAACCTTGGAAGAAAAAATCGCGCAGCATCAATCGCACCGGCAAAACCACTTCGAGATCTTCCGGTGGATGCAGCGTATAACGGTGGTGCCGCACATGACTCGCTTGGAACACCTCGTGGTTAATCCAACCGAGAAACGCGAGCACGTGGCAAAAAATATCATTCCATTTTTTAGTTTTAAACACCGTGCCGTGACCGAGTTCGTGCACGCCGTTGATCAAAAAAGACGACATCATGCCGTGGAGAAAAATAAAGCCCACCGTGCCCCACCACGGCACGCGTCCCACCGACCACCACGCGAGTGCAAACGTCGTCGCGAGGATCGCGAGATAACCCACCGTTTGCACCGTCGCCCGAAAATCGCTGCGCTCGTGCAACCGCTTGAATGCGCCCGGTGGCAGCGGGGAACGATACCAGGTGATCTGCTCTCCCTTGCGCACGCGTTCGGTGAAGACCGGCAACGGCTGTTCCGTGGTCAAAAGCGGATTAGGGGATTCCATGCTTTCACTTTAGCAACTCAGGGCCTCCGCGCCTTTCAGACCGGTCTCGCGCTACAATCTCAAACATTGGCCGCTTAAATTCTCATGTCCGTCCTTGAGTCCTTTGCTCCGAGTCGACACCTCTACTCCACCCGCATGACCGTTAGTCGTCATTGGAAAAACTGTGTTCGTCTCGAATTCTCGCCCGCGCGCTGCGGCGTGCCCGACGTGGTCCATTTCGGACGCTACAACTACGTGCGCGCAGGACCCGGCTTGTCGGTGCATGCCCACGAGCAAGCGATGGAATTTTGTTTTCTGCTGCGTGGTCGCCAGGTTTACCGCGTCGGCCAACGCTATTATCAACTTTCTGGGGGCGACGTCTTCGTAACGTTTCCCGATGAGCCGCACAGCACCGGCGATGCGCCCGAGGAAAAGGGTGTCCTTTACTGGCTCATCGTTAAAATCCCAGAAGACGGAAATGATTTTATCGGACTCAAAGGCGCCGAAGCCGCCGGCTTGAAAAAAGCCCTCACGACTCTGCCCGCACGTCGCTTCCGCAGCACGAAGCGCACGCATGCTTTTCTCGATGGTATCGCGACCCACTATTTCTCCAAGGAGTCGCCATTGCGCACCGTGGCGATGCACAACCAAATCATCGCGTTGCTGCTCGAAGTGATCACGGCGGCACGGAGCCGAAATCATCACGCTCGACACACCCGCGTGATTCTCGATCGCATCACCCGACTGATCGAAGCTCACCTCAGCGAACCGCTCTCGGTCACAAAACTTGCCACGGAAAGCGGTCTCTCGGTGCCGCGATTCAAGGCCTGGTTCAAAGAACAAACCGGCGTGCCGCCCGGAGAATATGGATTGCGGATGCGCGTCGAAGAAGCGCGGCGCCGCTTGGGGGCGGACGAAACCAGTATCACCGAGATCGGTTACGCCCTCGGTTTTTCTTCGTCTCAATATTTCGCGACGGTGGTGAAACGTTACACTGGACTCACTCCGCGCCAGATTCGCGCGCTCGCGAGCGTGGGGGTGAAATCGGCGCAGACCGGTTAGAATCCGGCGAATTAACCACGCGATCGCGCTGCCGACGATATGCGTGCGGCGTGCCGCCTCCGCAATGTTTGGCAAACGCCGCGTAGAAACTCGCCAGCGACCCGAAGCCGCTTTGCAGCGCCACGTCGACGACTCGCTGCTCCGTATTCGCGAGCAACCGCTGCGCATGCGCAAGACGCAGTCGGGTGAGATAGACATGCACCGTCAGTCCTGTTTGCGCACGGAAAATTCGGGCGAGGTATTTTGGATTCAGCCCAGCCGCCTGCGCGATTTGCGGCAAATCGAGCGGCTCAGCGTAGTGCGCAGCGATGAACCCCGCGACCTTGGCAAGATGCCCGCCGCCCGCGCGCGGCGACTTTTCACGCGAGCGCAGTGCGCGATCATTCAATGCCAGTGCGAGCCGATGCAAACTCGCCTCCAACTCCAGCAACAACACGGCGCGACGCGCGGGATCATTTGATTCAAAATCGTCGCGCCACTTCCGGAAGGTGCTGTTGGGACTCTCGCCTTGGGCCAGACCGCCGCCGATGAGCAGGGTGCTGAGTTGCCCCGGAATCGGCCAACGAAGGAAATCCGCCAATGGGATCGTAATCCAAATCCCCCGCGCCTCTCGACTCCACTCGGTGAGTTGATGCGGAATGCCGCCCCAGAACACGACAAACGCGCCTGCGCTCACGCGTTTTCGCACTCCGCCGAAAAGGTATTCGATGAACCCGCTCGCGACGAAATTGATCTCCATGTCTGGATGCGTGTGCGCACGGCTCATCGTTTTCAGGCCGGCAACTTCCCACACGCGAAAACCAACGGCTGAATCCGAATCGCTGGAAACGTGCTGCATGGGGTGCTTTATCCCGTCGCGGCAAAAGTAACTTTTCAAGAATATTACCCCGCTCCCGCCGGATGCATGCGCGCATCTGCTGCGCTATGATTCGCGCACATGGATAAACACCCCTCCCCCGCTCCGTTCGTGCTTCCTCCGCCTGCACCGCTTGTTCCCGGTGCCCGCGTGCCCACTCACCTCGAAGAATATCTTTTCGATTTGCAGGGGTTTTTCGTCGTCCGCAACGCGCTTTCCGCGAGCGAAGTGGCCGCGTGCAACGCCGCCATCGACGAAATCCCCCGCTCGCTTCCGCGCCTCGGCTGGCACGGCCACGTGCAACGCGAGGATCATCCCGAGCATCGCGGCATCAGTTATCAACAGGTTTACGAACTACCCGCCTTCGCCAAGCTAATCGACCATCCCGGCTACATTAATTACGTCGCCCGGTTCTCAGGCGGTCAGGACACGTTCGATTACCACCACGCACCGCTCTACATCGACGAAAACTTTTTCAACATTCGCGGCGCGGGCGAAGCGATTCCGCTGCACGCGGGCGGGCACGACATCTGCCGCCGCATGCAATTCCGCTACCACAATGGCCGTTTCGCGTGCGGCCAGATCAACGTCTTGATCGCGCACACCGACATCGGTCCCGGCGACGGCGCCACGATGGTGATTCCCGGCTCGCACAAATCGAACATCATTCACCCCGCGTTTCTCCGTGAAAATAAATCTGCCGAGTGGGACAAAGGTGGCTCGGTGGAAGGCACACCGGGAGCAGTCGAGGTTCATCTGCAAGCCGGTGACGCGATCGTCTTTGTCGACGCGACGTGTCACGGCTCGGCCAAACGCGTGAATCCAGGCGAGCGCCGCATCAGCGTCTATCGCTACGGCCCTTCGTGGGGCAACTCGCGCTGGGGCTACCGCGCCTCCGCTGATCTCGTGAGTCGGCTCAATCCGCTCGCGGCGAAAATCGCCGAGCCACAGGACTACCGCATCGCCCCCGGCACGACACCACGAAACTGAACTGCTCGCCCGCGGTCGGCATCAAGCGCGCACTGAACACCATGATGTCCGGCCGACGCGCAGCGATTTCCCGGTGAGTGTCTCCCGCGCCACCCCCAGCGGCAGCGTTCTTGATTTCCCGCGGTCTGAAAACCGCACGCTCGTAAAGGCATCGTAGGCGACAACGCACAGTTTAAGCGACGCGAAGCCTTGCTCGAATCGTTCAATTGTCACTTCCAGCGCACCATCGGTGGCCACCGCGCAGCTCCATTCGACGCGCGAGCGTTGGCCTTTTTGGTAAGCGAAGCTCTCGCCGTCGTCGAAGACATAGCTGCCGCGATGTGCGCCGCGCGAATCACCTCGCAAAAACACATGCAGTTCGATCGTGGCGAAATCATTCCGATTGTCGCGGCGCTCGCCTTTTTGCATCGGGAGCAGCGCGCCTTCGCGCACGAAGAGTGGAGTTCCACCAGTTGAGGTTTTCACCGTAATCGTGCTTCCACCACGCCGCCAGACGCCCTCGCTGGCTGAAAACCAGCGCGCCTTGCCTGGCAAGAGCACGCGACGCGACGTCTTCTTTTCTTCAATCACGGGCGCTTGGAGAATATCGGGACCGATCAGGAATTGGTCCGCGATCTTACCCAACGGAAGTTTTTCAGTATCTGCAAAATCATGGAAAAGCGGCCGCAAGATTGCCGCGCCCGATGCCTCCTGTTCGACGAATTGCTGGTAAAGATAAGGCAGCAATTTGTAGCGTAGCCGGATGTAGTGCGAAATCGTGCGCTGCGCCGTCGCGCCCAGCGCCCACGGTTCCTGCCGGCGCGAGTTAAACATGCTGTGGTTGCGAATGAACGGAAACAGGAAACACACCTTGTGCCACGCGACGGCGAGCTCGGGCGTCGTATCGCCGATGAAGCCGCCCACGTCGGGCCCGTTGAACGGCATGCCGGATAACGCGAGCCCGAGTGAAACCGGAATCACCATCTGCAGATGATGCCAGTTGGAATAATTATCGCCCGTCCACGCCGCGCTGTAACGCGAACTGGAAAGATACGCGCTGCGGGTCAGCAAAAACGGGCGCTGGTCTGGTTGCGCCGCCAGGAAACCCGCACGCGACGCCTTTGCCATGCCGAGCGCGTATTGGTTGTGATATGCCTCATGCGGCTTGGTGCCGCGGGCGAAACGCATTTCGTCGAGTTCCACGCTGCCGATTGACGGATCATTCATGTCGAGCCACGCGCCACTCACGCCGGCTGCGGCGAATTTTTTCACCTGCTCCGCCCACCACGCGCGTCCCTCGGGCAGACTGAAATCGGGAAAGTGCGTGCGCCCCGGCCACACGAAGCCGACAAACGGTTCGCCTTCGGGCGTCTGGCAAAAGATCCCGTGTTTCAAGCCACTGTCGTAAGCATGATACCCTTTCTCCACACCCACACCCGGATCGAGGATCGGGACGATGCGCCGGCCGCGCTGCGCCAGCTTCGCGAGCACCCGCTGGGTGGCTTGGCGACCGCGCCAGAGTTTCTCCGAAAACGTGAACACTTTATAGCGTTCCATGTAATCGATATCGAGCCAGAGCCCATCGCACGGAATCCCATGTTTGCGGAAATTCCGATCGAGCGCCCAAAGATCTTTCGGCCCCGCGTAGCCCCAGCGGCATTGTTGATACCCGAGCGCCCACACTGGCGGGAGCGGCACGCGTCCGACGAGCGTTTGTAATTTCCGCGTCAGCTCCGCCAGCGAAGGCCCGATAATCACATACAATTCCGGCTGACCCTCCGGCGCGCCGACGTAGAACGACTGGCGCTGGCGATCCGCGGGATTGACGCCGTCCCACAAAAAATCCGACGCGAGATCCATGAACGTGGCGCCAGGATTATTGATCAACAAGCCGATGTAATCGTTCCCCTGCTTCACGATGACATACGGCATCGCCATATACATTGGGTTCGCATGGCCGTGACGGACTTCGTGCTGCGAGAAATCTCCAAAGACATCCGTGTTCCAAAACTTCACGCGCTGGCCGGATTTCTCCAAACCCTTGCTGTGCTCGCCCAAGCCGTAGAACTGCATCCCGGGCTCGTGGTGAAATTGCATAATCCACGCCGCGCCACTCACCCCAAACGTGCATTGCCTGGCGCCGCGCAACACCACGCGCTGCGTCGCCGATTCGATCACGCTCAAATCGCCGCGCTCATCCACTTTCAAACGGTAGCAATTATTGCCGGGAATCTCACTGGCCAGTTCCGCATCACTGCCGTGCGGCGCCCAGCGTGAATGGGTGAGCACCACGCGGTGCACGTCACTGCCGAGCGAATCGATGGCGAGGCCGCAGGGTTTTCCTGCCAGCGTGATCGCGCGGCCGTCCGATGACGACGCGGTGTTGAAAACGAAATTCGCGGGATGCCGGATCTTGTTAAAATACATGGGGCAAAAAGCAGGTTAAGCCAGCTGCGCGAGTTCGAGCGAACGCGTCGCTACAAACTTCGTGGCCGGGCGCGTCCACGCCAATCCCAGTTCGCTGGGCAGTTTCGCTTCTTCAATGGTGCGGCGCAGCACGGCGTCGATGCCGATCAGGCCCACGCCGGGTTCGCCCGCCAGATCGTGCGAACGGAGAAGTTCCGGGGGAATATCGTGGATCGGGCACGCGGCATTGAGATCAAGAATGCAGGCCGCGTGGGTGGCCGCGAGTCGCGGCGCGCAAATCGGCGCATCCTCCTGTCGTCCGCGCGCGAAGAGCGCCATGAACATTTCCACCCGCGCCTGCACGGCATCGGGCAACGGCGCCACCACCGCTTGCGCATCCTCGCTGATAATTTTCAGCTCCTTGCCGGCGCGCCACTCGATGCGACCGCGTTCGAGTTCGAGCACCAACAGCGGCACCTCCTCGGTCGAGCCGCTATGCGTGACGGCGCTGAGCAACTCCACGCCGTGACGCGTTTGCAGCCGCAAGACCGCCGTGTCGAAACTCTCGATCCGGCGCGTGCGATAAAGTTCCGCTTCGCCCGACACCACGACCGCCGCATCGGCCGGCGTTTCCCCGGCGAAAAAAAGCGCGAGCATCAGGTAGTGCGCGAGTGCGTTATTGAGCGGGGAATCCAACACCGCACCATCCGGCACGCGCAGGCGACCCGCCCACGCGTTGCGTTGATAATACGCATCGGGACGTGGCCAGAGCCCGAGCAGTTTGATGCGTTTTAATTTTCCATGCCGCCCGGAAAGCAGATCGGTTTTCAGGCGATAAACTTCGGCGGTGCAAAAATCGTGGAAACCCACCGCCAAAAACCGCCCGGGCTGCGGACGCGCCTCCAGCACTTGCACAATCTCGTGCCACGAAGCCGCGAGCGGCTTTTCCACCAACACACTGCCGCCGGCGGCCAACGCCGCGAGTGTCATCGACGCGTGCAAATGAATCGGCGTGGGCAGGCAGCACAGGTCGAAACGGCCGCGCTCCGCGGCGAGCCACGCAGCGAACGAATCGTAGAGCCGCACGTCCGCCGGCAAACTTGCCAGGTCCGCGGACGCCGTGCCGGGCACCGCGACCGCGGACACAAACCGACACGCGCCCGCCGCCGAGAGTTCGCGCAGCACGCGCAGATGCACCTGCCCATATCCGCCCAAGCCAATCAGGGCGACCGCGGGCGGGGTGAGTTGAGGCAAAGGAGCCGCTAAAGAATTGCTCATGAATGAACGAAAGAGGTCGAACGAATCAATTGATGCACTGCTCGGTGGCGGCGTCGAAAAGATGGGCCTTCGCCAGTTGCAAATGCACCGTGAGTTCACTGCCAGGAACAAACTCACCGAATGAAGGCACCCGCGCCACCCACGGATGCGACGCCGTGCGGAAATGCAGGTGCGTCTCCGCGCCCATCTGCTCATCGAGTTCCAATTTCGCCGTGAGTGCGACAGAGCCTGGCTGCGCGGTGCAGGCGATATCTTCCGGGCGAATGCCAAAGATAATTTCCCGACCTTCACACGTGAGCGCTCGTTCATTGAGCGTTCCACCCAAAGGAATATTCACGCTTAAACCTTCGCCGCCGAGTTCGACGAACCATAGTTCGCGTCCGCGTCGCTCGACGCGTCCACGAATCAAATTCATCGGCGGACTACCGATGAAGCCCGCCACGTAAGCGTTCGCCGGACGGTGATAAAGTTCGAGCGGCTCGGCGACCTGCATGATCTCGCCCCCGCGCATCACGCAAATCCGGTCCCCCATCGTCATGGCTTCGACCTGGTCGTGCGTCACATAAATCATGGTCGCACCGAGTCGGGCGTGGAGCTTGGAAATTTCCGCGCGCATCGACACGCGCATCTTCGCATCGAGATTCGAAAGCGGTTCATCGAAAAGGAACACCTTCGGCTTGCGCACGATCGCCCGACCCACCGCCACGCGCTGCCGCTGGCCGCCCGAAAGCGCTTTGGGCCGTCGCTCAAGATAAGCTTCCAACCCCAGCAAAGCCGCTGCTTCACGCACGCGCTGATCGATCTCGGCCTTGGGAAATTTCCGCAGCTTCAGTCCGAATGCCATGTTATCATAAACCGACATGTGCGGATAGAGCGCGTAGTTTTGAAACACCATCGCGATGTCGCGATCCTTCGGCAGCACGTCGTTCACTTCGCGGCCATCGATCGAGATCGTGCCACCGGTGATTTCCTCGAGTCCCGCGATCATCCGCAGCGTCGTGCTTTTGCCGCAGCCGGACGGGCCGACCAGCACCATGAATTCGCCCTCTTTGATTTCGAGGCTGATGGAGTTCACCGCCGTGACGGTGGTGCCGGATTTATCCGGGTAGGCTTTGCAGAGATTTTGAATGACGACGTTAGCCATGGAATATTCCTGAAAATTTAAGCCTCCAGAGAGGTGAGAGCGTGAAGGTGGTTAAACGCGAGATCGTGCGCACCGGGCAGATTTTCGTGCCCGAAGTCCGGATAGAACACCGCGCGCTTTGGCGAAGTGATTTTATTGAAGGCAGCAAATTGCGCCGACGGGGGGCAAATCATGTCGGCGAGACCGGTTAACATTAAAACATCTGCCCGGATTCGCGCGGTGAGGTGCTGAATGTCGATGTAACCGAGACGCGTGAAGATTTCATTGAGTCGCTCGTGGCGAGGGTCGCGCGTGCGCAGAAAATCGATCAGCTCTGTGTAGCCATGCCGCGCGAGATCCGCTTCCCACACCCGTTGGTAGTCAGAGAGGAACGGATAAATGCTCACCACGCGACAAATGCGCGGCTCGAGCGAAGCGCAGGCCAAAGCAAGCGCGCCACCTTGCGACCAGCCCATCGTGGCGACGCGCGACGCGTCGACTTCCGCCAGGTTCATCACGAGTTGCGCGAGGCGCACCGTATCGAGAAACACCTGGCGATAATAAAGCCGGCGCGGATCGGGGTCTTCTACGCCGCGAATGAAATGTCCGCGCAGCGTCATCCCTCGCACCGTCCCGTTGTCCTCCGACAAGCCGCCCTGCCCGCGGCAATCGAGCGCCGCGACGCAGAATCCTTCCGCCACGTAACCCAGTTTGTGAAACCAGTCGCCGCTGTCCCACGAATAGCCGTGAAACTCCAGTAACGCCGGCGCCGCCCCAGTGCGTTTACGCGGGCGCAGGAACTTTGCGTGCACACGCGCGCCACCGACGCCGGTGAACCACAGATCGAAACACTCGGCGATTTGCGTGGAGAATTGCTTGTTGGGCACGAGTTCCAACTCGGCCGGTTGTTGCGCGAGGTCAGTGAGTGCTTGTTGCCAATACACGTCGAAATCGGCCGGACGTGGATTAGTGCCGCGATAGTGCGGGAGCTTTTCAGCAGAGAGATCAAATGTAGCGGGCATGGTAATAATCAGCCTTTGATCGCGCCTTGCGACAGGCCGCGAACGAATAACCGGACGGTAAAGAGAAACAGAATAATCAGCGGAATCGCGGCGAGGAAGTAGGCCGCCATGATCTGGCCCCACTGCTTCACGTATTCGCCATCGAGGTAGATCAGGCCGACGCCCAGCGTGAAGAGTTCCTTGTCGCGCAACACGATCAGCGGCAGCAGGAATTCATTCCACAGTTGGAGAAACGACAGCACTCCCAGCGTGCCGATGATCGGCGCCGACATCGGCAGCACGATGTTGCGGATCTGCTGGAGGTGCGAGGCGCCATCCATTTCCGCGGCTTCGAACAAATCCTTGGGCAGATCCTCAATAAAGTTGCGCAACACGTAGAGGTTGAACACCTGCCCACCGGCCGCGCCCACGATGATCAGCGCCCACAGCGTGTTGAGCAGCGACATCGATTTGAGCAGCAGGAAAAGCGGCACGATATTCGCCACGCTCGGCAGCAACATCAGCACAATCAGCGCGGACCACAGCACGCCAGAGAACGGCATTTTGTAGCGCGCGAAAAAATACGCACCCAGCACCGCAAACGTCAGCGTCGCCAGGGTGCCGCTCACCGCCACAAACACGGTGTTCGCAAGAAACGGCCACACGAGCTTCAGGCCGAACACCCAATTTTCCCAATGCCAATTCGCCGGCGACGACGGCAGCCACGGATTCTGCACGAACTCCGCGTTATTCTTCAATGACACCTGCGCCATCATGTAGAGCGGGAATAGCTCAATGATGACGAAGGCGAGAATGATGGCGTGCTTGAGCCAATCGCCGCGTCGCGTGGAGCCGGGCAAGGGTTGTGCAGTGTCGCTCATTTTTCGACGCGCACGTAGCGGTTGTTGATCAGCGTGAGCACAAGAATGAAGAGAAAGATCACCATGCCCACCGCGCAGGCGTAGCCGAATTCCCCGGCAAAAAACGCGCGGTTATACATCCACAAACCCGGCACCATGCCGCGCCCGCTCGGGCCGCCCGCCGGGCCGAGCAACAGCAGTTGCAAGCCATAGCCTTGCAGCGTGGCAATGATCAACAGCACGAGCGAGAGCCGCACCTGCGTGAGAATCAGCGGCAGCTCGATGTAGATAAATTTCCCGAACGGCCCGATCCCGTCGAGTTCCGCCGCTTCGTAGATCTCGCGGCTGATCGATTGCAGTCCGGCGAGGTAAATCAGGACACCGACCGCGCCGATCCACGGGAAGCCCCAGATAAAAAGCGAAGGTAGCACCAAGTCCGGCTGCGAGAGCCAGCCGATGGGCACATTTTCAAAAAAGATTGCCCAGTGGAATACCGAGTGATCGAGCCACACGAGCGCGTGCTTGATGCCGGTGAGATCGAGAAACCGGTTCAACACGCCGAGGTTGGGATCGAAGAAAAATTTCCAGATGAACAGCGTGACGATCGACGGAATGATCATCGGCACCACCAGCAGCGCGCGGTAGATGTATTGCCAGCGGTCACTCGTGAGCCGGTGAATCAGCACTGCCATGAAGATCGACGGAATCATCTTCAGGAGATTGAACCCCATCAGCACCGCCACCGTGATCAGCGAGTCGCGCAACACCTGGTCGTTCCACGCGCGCCGGAAATTTTCCAGCCCCGTGAACTGCTTTGCATCGCCGCCCGCCCATTCGAAGAAGCTATGATAAATCGCGCTCGCCGCCGGAAAATACGCAAACGTCCCGACCAACACGACGGTCGGCAGCACGAAGAAATACAGTTTCCACTCGCGCAGGGCTTTCTTACTGGAGATCGGGAGCGCCATGATTGCTTAGAGGCCGGACGCGGCGGGTTTTCCGCCGAGGTGTTTCGCAAAAAAATCCAGCATCACGCGATTCGTCATGACGCGATCCTCGCCTTTCCACGCATGCCCGGCGTTGGGCGCGCGCACCGACTGATGCACCGTGCCCTGCTCACGCAGTTTCTCTTCAAGATAATCGATGTGTTCCGGCGGCACGACATCGTCGCGTTCGCCTTGAAACATCAGCACCGGCGGATCGTTGCGGTCCACGTAGGTAACCGGCGAGAGTTCGCGCCAAATCGGCGCCTTGGGATCATCGCTTCCGGCCAGCGCGACGAGCAACCCGCGCTTCGCGTCGTAATTTTTTTGCTCGGCCTCAGTCTGCGGCTTCACGTCGCGGAGTTTCGTGAAGTCGGTTAACGTGCAATAACTCACCACGGCCTGCACCCGGCTCGAAATTCCCGACGAACCACTGTCGCCCTCCAGTCCATCTTTCGCGTCGGTCAACCCCACCATCAGCGCGAGATGTCCGCCCGATGACTCGCCCATCACGCCAATCCGATCAGGGTCGAGATTCAACTCTTTCGCATGCGCGCGCAGGTAACGCACCGCCGCCTTCGCGTCGTGGATCTGCGCCGGCCATTTCGCTTCCGTGGTGAAACGATGACTGATGCTCGCCGCGACGTAGCCGTGTGTCGCGAGCAACCGCAACGGGCCATGGCCCATCGAACGGTCGCCGTTCATCCAGCCGCCCCCGTGAATCCACACCACCGCGGGAAATGGCCCGTTGCCTTCGCGCGGACGCGCGAGATCAAGTTTAAGTTCCGTGTTCCCCGCGCGTCCATAGACGAGGCCCTTTTCAATCGGGATCGTGGCATCGCCCCAGACGCTCGCCGCAGCCTTCGCCTTCGCTGGCATCTCGCGGTGCAGAAATTCCAGCGTCTTCGCATAAGCGATTTTGTATTGCTCCGCATTAAACCCGTGACCGCCGCCCTTGATGATCAGCAATTCATGCGGCACTTGCGTCGTCGTCATCGCTTCATCGAGCCAGTAGGCCTGCTGGGGCGAAACAATCGTGTCGGCATCGCCCTGGAGAATCAGCGTGGGCGAATCGCCTTTGCTCACATAAATGATCGGCGACATCTGCCTCCAACGCGGACTTTTCGGGTCGGAAGTTCCGCCCATGTCGGCGACGACTTGGGCCACGCTCTTTTTATAGTAAGCTTGAAATAACGCCTCCATCTCCACGCGCTTCTTTTCTTGTTCGGGGGTTTTGGCTTCCTCGGTCAACGATCGGCCGCGCGTGAAATCGGCCACCGAATAGGAACTCACCACGGCCTGCACGCGACTCGACGCGTCCTTCCATTCGCCGTCGCCTTCCAGCCCATCTTCCGGCGCCGTCAAGCCGAGCATCAGCGCCAGATAAGCTCCGGCTGAGTCGCCGGCCGACGCGATCCGATTCGGGTCGATATTCAGTTCCTTCGCGTGCGCGCGCACGTAGCGCACCGCCGTCTTTGCGTCGTGCACCTGCGCCGGCCACGGATGATCCGGCACGAACCGGTAACTCACCGTGATGCCGACAAATCCTTGCGAAGCAAAAAAACGGATCGGGTTGTAACCATCCTGGCGTTTGCCTCCCTGCCAGCCACCGCCGTGAAAATACACCACCACGGGAAACGGCCCGGGGCCCACACTCTCGGGCGGACGCGCGATATCCAATTTCAACTCCGCGCCGTCGGCGTGACTGTAAACGATATCTTTTTCAATTTTGATCGGGGCCGGGGGCGGCGCGACGGGTTGCTGCGCAGAGAGCGCGGACGAAAACATCAACACGAGCGCCGAAGCGCGGGAAACGAAATGAGGGGATAGTTTCATTGGGGTAAAATTTAACGTTTCGCGGACTGCGTTAATTCATTGGCGATCCAATACGCCTCCGCTTCCTGCCGGTTCTGTTGCTGGAATAAGTCGCCAAACTTTGCGCGAGCCTCGTCGGCCTGCTCGCCACCCCGCGCGAGTTGCGTGAGCGCGGCGAGCGTGGTGTCTTGCTGCACTGCGTTATTGCGCGCAAGCCGCACCCAGCGGGACAGGTCTGACTCGACCGCACCGCGAAACTGGGCGCGATACACGTCGCGCAACGCCCCGACGCCATCGCCTTGCGCGCCGAGCAAATTCAAATTCGCCTCCCAGATGCGCCGCACTTCCGGGCCGATATTGCCGAGCTTCGCATCAAAGCCATTCGGCGTGCCGCCGAGCTCCGGCATAAAGGGACGGAAACTTTGTTCGGGCTCCACCCCGGCAATCGCCGGCAACCAACGGCTGTGTTTCACGAATAAGCGACTGCCTTCCTGCGAAGTAAGAAAGTGCAGGAAATCGAGCGCCACATCCGCGTGCGGCGACCCACTCCAGAGCGAAAACGCGGCCTCCGTGGGTAAATCGGCTTCACTTGGCACCGCTCCCAGCATCGCCGCACCATACACAGGGTCGTCGACCGCCGGCAGTGGCAGTCGAAACACGCCGACTTCGAATGGCACCTGACTGATCAAACTCGTCGCATCCCAGCTGCCCGTGGAAATCATCATCGAGCGCTGCTGGATAAACAGGAACATCGCATCCGAACGCGTGAGTTGCAGATAACCGGTTGGCATCATCAACGACAGTCCGCGCACCAATTCCAGGCTGCGCACCAACTCGGGACGATCCATATCCCACTCCCCGCGCAAAGCTCCGATTGCAATCTCCGGAGCGGTCGTGAAATAATTGCGGTCTTTGTCCAACGCGAGGGCGAGTCGCTGCGTCTGCGCGCCAAACAATCGATCGACGGGCTGAAAACTCTGGCCCGCTGACGCGAGCGGGAAGAGTGTCTGGTTTTCCCGGGCAGCATGCGCTTGAATCCGTCGCGTAATTTCCTGCATCTCGCCGAAGGTCGTGGGCTCCGGCGTGTCGCCCAGCACTGCACGCCACAACGCGCGGTTGTAATACACGCGCACCGTGAAAATCCCCATCGGGATTTTGTAGTAATCCTGCAGGTTACTGCTGCGATAAACGCCCTCCAGACCGTCGATAAAGGTTTCGCGCCACGATACATTTTCCAGCGGCGTGCCGCGGTTGTAGGGATTGGGTTGTTCCAAATCCGCCGTCATCGGAGTGAAATTTCGCGCAAGTAATTCGTCGCCCACGCCCGTCGGAATCTGGCCAAATTCAATGAGGTCCGGCGCCGTTCCCCCGACCAACTGGGTGCGCAACCACGAACCATACACCACGTCGGGAATGGCAATCTGCTCCACTCGAACATTCGGATGCAGTTCCATGTAACGCACCGCCATCGCATCATAAGCCGCCCGCAAGCCGCTCTCCAACTGCCAGTGCGCAAACCGGATCGTCAACACGTCCGGCGCGGCGTCGCGCCGCTCATGCCGGGCCACGCGCCAGGCCGACAAGCCAAACAACACGACCAGGACGGTCAGGCCGGTCAGGCGAAATATTTTGGAACGCTTCATGGCGTCGCCTCCAACGCCGCCAGCCGCCGCTTCACAAGGTTGACGCGGGCTTCGCGCGTGCCTTCGGCGAGAAATTTTTTGCAGTAAAGCGCGGCCATCTCTTTACGTCCGGCTTTTTCAGCGGCGTCAGCAATGCGCACATACAAATCCGCGCGCGACACGCGCTGCAGATGTCCGGCCCACTCCGCGGCCAGTAAGTGTTCCAGCAACGCTGCCTGGTCTCCGCCGAACCGCACATAAGCGTCCGCCATTGCGAGGTGGTAGTCGCGCTGCGCTTCCGGCATCGTAAAAAATTCCGACCGCGCGTTGCCGGCTCGCAAGCGCTCGGCGGCAGAGCCGGAGTCAGTTTGGTAGAGGCGGATCACCACCGCTTTTACGGCGGCCATCTGCGCGTAAAGGTGACGCGGATTCGCCCGCATGAGGGCGTCGTAATATTCAAGCGCCCGCGCCAGGTTCGGCACAAACCGGTGCGCTTGTTCGATGCGGCCAAGGTAATACTGCGCGCCGAGGCCGAATTCGTCGCTGCGGTTTTCCTGCACGAGGGCCTGCAGAGATTCGATGGCGCGATTCAGGTTCGTCTCCGTGCGCGGCTGAAGGTTCATCAACGTCACCGCCTCGCCAAAGCGACTCTCGCGCGACGCGGTTGTTGCCCGCAGAAACGCCCGGTGCGCGTCCGGCACGAGTAGTTTCGCCGCGTCGCGCCAAGACGCACGCCATTGGACTGCGACCGTTGAATCATCTTCGCAACGGGCGGTGCCCATCGCCATGGGCGAGACATGCGGTCGACCCAGCAAAACAGGCCGCCACGTTGATTGGCTCAGCACAGGCTTTTCAGTTCCGTTGGGGGGATAACGATAGTGAGCGAAGTTTACGCGGAAGTTTTTTTCGGTCTCCAGCCGTGTCGTCCCTTTTCCCTGCAGTGCGAGGCTCGCCACCGGAATCGAAATTTCCGCAATCCAGCCGCGGGTGACGCCCTGCTCGATCCACGGCGCAGTCGCCACTTCCACGCCGGCAAGATTCCAACTGCGATCAATATTCAGATGCTGCCGCTGCGCTTCCTCAACCTGATGCGCCGGATAAGTCGGACGCCGGCCCCAGACGTGGTAGAGATCCGCCACCACGCCTTTCGAGCTGACTTGGAGTTCCACGAGCTCGCGGCCCTCACCTTGAAAATCCAGGAAAATCTCCACGACCTCTTCCTTGTGCAAAAGCGCATCGCGCTCCGTCAAAGTAGCCGCGGTTGGCGCGCCTTCGCATTCAAATGCAAAATACAATCGCTCGTTATCCCACAGTGCGCGCACCTGCGTAACTCCGCCGGCCGGTTTTACGCTTTTGTCCGGCTGCAAAGGCCCCACGAAAGCATCAGAACGCACCGCGCGTTGCCAGATGGCTTCGTCGAGCTTGCCGTCGATCATCACGATGGGCTCACGGCAGCGCTGCACTCGCAAATCCGCACTCCATCCCGGTGTGCAGACGACTGCTGCGACCAGCGCGCACAAACTCCAATGATGGCGGGAAACGATCATGCGCGAGGCGCGGGCTGCGGCGTCAGCGTGAACGAAAGCTCCAGCGGGGTGAACAACCCGAGCACCAGGCGATGACAGCGTTGTTCGGCGAGCCCGGTAATCGTGCGCACATCGCCCAGCGGCATGCGGTGTTCGCTCGCGGGCAACGCGTCCATTGCAATAGTCGATCCATCCGGCCCCGTCAGCACGTAGCGGCCTGCGGCCGAGGTGTAGGTGCGGCCTCCATATTTCAGCGGTTCCGTCGTGCCATCCGGCAGCGTAAGCACGCCGGTTTCACGCAGGAGAAATTGCACGTTCACCGGCATATCCGCCCACCCGCCGATTTTTATCTTCAATTCGAATTTACCATCGGCCAACGGACGAATGATCACTTCAGCGGTTTGGTTGGCGGTGGTGCGATTCGGGCCCCACTTCGCGCGCGGGCGATAGTGCGCAACGTGATCCCAACCCGGCTCCACATAATTCAAACGCGCGCTGCCATCGGGCAGATACTCGATGGTATCGGGACGGAAACCGCACGTGCCCGTGCCCCAGCGGAGTTTCATCGCGTCGATGGCCACAAGGCCCGCTTGCAAACTCAGGAACGCATCCGCGCGTTGCAGGCCGCCCCACGTGCCTTGCGTGATGTCCCAATAATGCCCGCCTTTGTCGGCCGAAACCGTCAAGGCCACGCCGGCTCGACGTCGACGCCAGATCGGCGTATCGCGCAGCTTCAGATCGTAATCTTCCGGCAGCGGCTGCCGCGCTCTGCTATCGGCAGCGCTCAGTCTGACATCGTCGTAATAATACCGGAGCGGCACCGACAAACCCTCGGGCGTGAACGCCGCCAGGTCGCCTTCGCCCACCCCGTCGTGTTGCGCGCGCAGCTCATCCGCCGCCTGGGCAAATGCCGGGTCGTTCAACTCAACCGCGAGTCGCCGAAACAAAAAATAGTCGCCCCAACGCCACTCGGCGCGCCCGCGATCCTGGCGATGGCTGAACATCGTTTCCGCCGCACCATTGGGTTGGCGCATCGCCAGAGTGAAACGCAGGTTGCGCGCGATCAACTCGAGGAAGTCTTTGCGGCCCCAGTAATCCACGAAGTAAAGCAGCCCATAGTTGGCGACTTCGTTGTAAACCGGACTGCGCTCTTCGTAATAAAGTCCGTCTTGGTCGATATCGATGCCGTCGGAAAGATATTCCTCGATCACCACCCCGTTCGCCGGATCAGGAAACAACGCGTCAACCACCGCGAGCGGGCCCGCAAACGCGGCCCAGCGGTGATTACTGGTGTGCGCCGGTTTTTCGCGCACGCAACGCGCGCCACGCAGAAGGTAAGCTTTGAACACGGCGAGAATTTCGTCCCGCCCGGGCAACCCACTCGCTTCCACGCGGCGATAGGTTTCGCACACGCCCGGCAGCGTGAAACCGATCTCGCTCCCCGTGCCGACCCCGAAGGCGTGGAGCATCACGCTGCCATCGTCGCGCTGACGCCGCTGCATGAACACGAGATGCGCGCGCAGTTTTTCGAGTAGAGCCGGATTCGCGTAGTAGCCGGTGAATTCTGGATAGAGATACACCGCAAACAGGAGTTGCGCGAAGTAGATGCTTTCGCGGCTGTCGGCGTAGCGTTTCACGGGATCGACGAATCCGCCGTAATTGCGATCAGCCGGATCCATGCAGAAACGCGGCAGCATTTGTTCGACGAACTTCTGCGTCCGCCGGTGGATGAATTCCAAGTCTGCGTTCATGAATTGGGTTGCAGGCATTATCGGGCGAAATCCTGGAAAGACCACACCGTCTCGATGGCGTCGGCGCGATACCAGGTGGGATGAATTGTTTGCGAACGACCGCCACTCGCCGAGCGTCCACTCGCCCAGGCTGCGGAGCGTTTGCCGTCGTTGAGCACATAGAAACTGAAGCGCACCTCGCGGCCAACAACGGGTTTCACTTCCGCGAGTTCGCTCCACGGAATCGCCGCCTCGTAGCGCCAGAGTGCGCCTTCACGTTTCACGACCAGCGTGGCGCGCGGCACCAGCCCTTGGTCGCGCTCGAGGCGATTAGAGAACGGATAATAATTGTGACGCGGCACGCCGGGCGCCATGAGCCGCCAGACTTCCGGTTGCGGCTCGCCCTCGATTACGAAACGCGGATCTTCAAACGGGGGATTCGGTTTGCGGTAGTTGTCATCGGGTGGATTGGCGATCCGTGCGAGGTGTCGATCGCGCACGGTGGCGTAGGATTCCGCGAGGCGGTTTTTCGCGCCGAGGTAGAGATCGTATTCGTAGTCCGCGCTCAACGCTTCGAAACGCGCGTCCACTTTTTTCTGAGCTTCGGGCGGCAGCCACGGATCATTTTTTTCGCCAGCTCGGTGAATATCGAACGCGATTTTCAAGCCGTCGCCCGCGGTGCTCACGAACTCTGGCGTGACACCCCAATACAGGAAATCCAACGGCGCTTCATGCTGCGTGAAATAAATGCCTTCGCGCATCGACGGGCGGTAGTGTGCTTCGGCGTCCTGCACTTCCGCACACAGGTAAAAATAGTCGTCGTCCCACGCGCCCGCGAAACGCACCTGCGTCCCGCCCGCGTGCCCTGCCGGCAAATTCATGAACGGAAACCAGTATTTCTCCACCGCATCGGGTGCTGCGGCGCCGCTCGAAACCGTCACGGGGAGCGCGCCGATTTTTTCCCAATCGGAAAGATCGCCGTCCACGTTGACGGTGCCGCGACGGAAAATGGCCACGTGAAGATTTTCAGTGAAACGCAACCCGCCGGTCGGAGATTTCACTTCTACTGAAAACGGATAACGGTTCGCCGCGACTTCAGCGGTTTCCGCAACTTCAAACGCGAGTTCGCGCGATTCGCCGGGCTTGAGTGCAGCGAGCGATTGAGTCGGTGCGACCAGACGCCAGCCGGTGGGCGGCGTGAGTTTCACCTCGGCATCGGTGGTGGCTTGCGCGTTGTTGCGCACCGAGACGCGCACCGCTGGTTTTTTTTCCAACGGCTGCGTGAAATCGAGCAACGTCGCTTGCAGCGTATTGCCCGCATACTCCGCGCGAGCGGCACGCAACTTCGCTTCGACGTCACTCGCGCCCCGCGTCGAAATTACGTAGTGCGCCTCTTCGTTGAGCGGAATTTCGAAACCGCCGCGTGCGTCGCGCGCAATCGCGTTGCCACTGAAATCGTAAACCGAAAGCGCGCGATCGGTGTCGGCGACCTGTAGTTTTCCGAAGGCCGTCACCGCCGGCCAGGCGACGTCGCCATGGGCCTCGTGGTAACCGTAGCCGTAAGCTTTGATGCGTCCGATGACGACCGCCGCGTGTTTGGCCGGGGCGTCGGCTGCGCTTTCAAACAGAAACATCCACGGCAAATGCGACGGCGAAATCTCGCGTGTGAATTTCACCCCTTCGATAAAATGTAGCCACGTGGACACCGCCTGGCCTGCAGGAGCCGGCAGGGCGATGGAAGAATTTGGGACGAAGCGCCAGTCAGGGTGTCCATTGTGACCAGGCTGGGTTTGATAAAGCCCGGGATCGCCGGGATTCGATTTCTCAAAACCGTGGGCGATTTTCATCGTGAGATTGGCGATGAGGTAGGCGTCGTAGTGACTGAGCCAGTCCTCTGTTTCCCACGCGCGTTTGCCCAGCACCGCGGATTGCACCGCACCACGACTCGCCTCGAGATCGGCGTGATGGCTGGTGATATCCACGTAATCAGTCAGGCCGCGCATCTGGATATTGTCTTCGAAATTCGTGATCGCATCTGCGGCAAGGATCGGAAAATCCGGCGAAGCGCGGCGGGCGGCCGTAGAAGCGACTTTCAACCACTCGCCATAATAATGTCCGGTGCCGTGATAAAACGTGATGCTGCCTTTTTCCCACGGCTCATTGCGCAAATAGGCCGCCGGCGAAACGTCGCCGTAACGCTTGATCACTTGCTCCACCTGCTGCCCGAACAAAGGGAAATCCTCGGGGCGCGGGATCAGGTTCACTTTGCGGCCCCACGCGTAGGTGATCGGTTTGCCGCCAATCATCGGAAGCGGGCCCGCCCACGTGCTGATATCATTGAGCGAAAGCAACCCGTGCCGCCGCAAGGCCGCCGCGAGTCTGTCGGGAATCGTCCAGTCGAATTGCCCGTCGGCACTAAAACGCGGCGTGATGGGGAGACGCAGCCATTTGATGCCATAGCGTTCGGGGATCGAAAAATCCGTGCTCTCGCCCCGCGTCATCGTGTCGTCAGCAGTCGCGAGAAAATACGACTCGGGCTTCGGCCCTTTCGCGGGCGGATACACCACCGCAAACGCCGCTGCACGATAACCGTCATCAACCGCGCCTCCACGCAGCGCGATCATCACGGAGAAGTGGCCGTATTTTCCGGTGGTCGCCGAAAGCGACAACTTCAGCACGCGCCCCGGCGACAGTTCGCCGGGAGAATTACTGGCAAGCGAGCGCAACGGCCACTCGCCGATGAGTTCGACGTTTTTGTAAGGCGAATCCCAAATACTCTGCGGATTGCCGACCAACGAACGCGTGCGCGCCACACGCACCACGTAACGATCGAGCGAGATGGAATCCGCGGCGACATTCTCGACGGAAAATTCCAACGCGACCGGCGCGGCAGGTTCAAAAAAAATCCCCGCCGCTTGCCCGGGCGCGAACGTCGTAGTCCGCCACGCCGACAAGGGCGCATGCGCGTAATGGGCGTGCACGCTCGCGCCGCTGCCTGATGCGAACACGGTGATCGCAAAAAACAACGAACGGAGGTGACAGAGACGGGGCATGCGGAGCAGGTGTAAAATCACACGGGTCTGACCGACCGGAAAGGCCAATCAGACCCGTGGTTATGTTGACGTAACAGGCTTAAAGGAACGAAACGATGACGTGAGGCGTCGGGTTAGAACGTGTAAGCCGCGCGGAAGGTGGCGGCGAACGGTTCGCCGCGATAGAAGCTAATGTAGTATTTTTCGTTCAACAGATTGTTGATCGTGAGGCTGAGGCGCAGTTCGCCCTTCGTGATCTTCGTGGTGTAGTCCACGCCAGCGCGCACGTTGATGTAGGAAGGCACGGTGATCTTATACGAAGAAAGGTTGGGAATCTCGACGTCAGAGACGTAGTTGCCGCCGAGGCCTGCGCCCCACTTGGTGCCCGGAAATTTGTAGTGATTCCAGATGCTCAGCGTGTTCTTCGGCGAGTTCGGGCTGCGTTGGCCGACGTAGTTTCCTTGGTTCGGGTCGCGGATCCGGCGGCCGTCCACCGTCGTGATGAACGGAATTGCTTCGTTCTCGACGACTTTCGCGACCGGCAGCCAGCCGGCGGTGAAGAGCGCCGAATAGTGCTTGTTGGGTTGCCACGTGAGCTCGAGTTCCGCGCCGCGGCTGAGGCGCTCGCCGCCCGGCACCTGCCAGGTGACGTTGTTATTCGTATCGGCGTCATTGTTGCGCGGGTCGGAATTAGTGCGTTCCAAGTCGGTGAAACGGAAGGCCGCGTCGTTGAGCCGGCTCGTCTCGAAGAGCGAGAACTGGCCGATGAGCTTGCGGTTCAACAGGCCAAATTTGAGGCCGACGTCGTAACCCACGCCGGTCACCGGCGGATGGATGTTGTCGTTCTTCTCCGCCTGCGTGGCCCCAGCGCCGGTGATCAGGAAGATGTTGATGTTTGGATCGAACGATTTGCTGCGGCTCGCGAAAAATACCAGGTTCGGGCTGATGTTCCACGTCACGCCGAGCGTGTTGATGTCCGTGAGGTCCGCGGTGTTTTTGAAAGGAATGCTCCGCACTTCGTATTCTTGCACACGACCACCCATAAGAATGCCGACCTTGCGATCGAACAATTCGATGATGTGGCTGGCGTAATAAGCGTTTTCGTAGTTCTGCGCCCAAGCTGGGGGCGTCGTTTGGCGAGGGTAAGCGCTGATGAACTTCGAGACGTCGATGTATCCGTCCGTCGCGAAAACGTAACCGCTGGTCGGGATGGTGGCGGTCGACGTGCGCGGGTCGCGAACGACGCCCGGAGTCGCGTTCAGGCCATAGTAAGTGCCGACGAGCTGGCGGTAGTAATCCTTGAAATACTGGCCGCCAATGTTGGTCGTGTGATGGGTCGGCCCGATGTCGTAATCGAAGAGTGCGCTGAGCGACATCGTGGTCGAGTCGTTCTGATCCTCGCGCACCGCCATGCTCGCTGCGCGCATGGTGCCATCAGCCAGCACTTCCGTCAGCTGGATGTTGTTACGCGGGCGCAACAGGTCATATTTCGTGTAAGCGAACTTAAGGGCGACGTGTTGGCTTGGCGTCCAAAGAGCGTCGCCACCCCAAGTCTGGATGTCTTTTTTTGCATACGTGCCCAGCTGCATGGGATTGTAATGCCAGCCGCGCGGCGTGAGCTCGGACGAGATGCCGGTCGCCCACGTCGGATAAACGCCGTCCTTGTTGTTCGGGTCGTTGATGAAAGCCAGGCGGGTCTGGGCGATCCAGTTGTTCAAGTTCTCTTTCCACTGCGCTTGCAGGATTGGTTTCAACTGTGCGTCAGTCAGCCCGCCGAGGCCGGTTTGGGTGCGCGCCCAAGTGTAGTGCTCCGGACGCGGATTCGCGTAGTCGAGGTAATACTGTTCCGCAATGACGCTGCTCGCGATCGAGTTACCCGACTGCTGGCGCTGAGTGTTCTCATAACGCGCGTTGATCCGCAGCGTGTCGAAGGCCTTGTAGCTCACCGCACCGCGGATGAACTGCAGGTTGTCGTAGGCGTGGTCGATGAAAGAACCGCTCTCCTGCAAGGAACCATCGAGGCGGTAAGTCAACCGGCCGTTCTTATCGATCGCGCCTTGCGAGCCGATGTCCACCGACTTCTTGTCGTAGTTGCCGTAGCTGACCGTCAAGGACTGCTGACGAACCGGCGATGGCGGACGGGTGCCGAAATTAAAAATGCCGCCGGGCTGCGCGCGACCGAAGAAAAGCGTGGCCGGACCTTTAATCACCTCGACGCGTGCACCGCTGCGCACGATCGGCTCGGTGTAGTAACGCACCCCGTCCTGAGTATAATAACCGGTGCCCTGGCCGCGCGAGTTACCCGTCGAGCCCAGCAGAACCGGATCCGGCACCACATAGGTGTTGGGCATGAATTGGGAAACTTCCGCGTAGCTGTTCAGGCCGGCGTCACGGATAAAATCTTCCGTGAGCACGTTGATCGTCAGCGGCGTGTGCTCGATGTCGCGGTTGAAACCGGTCGCGACGACGGAATTGGAAGCGCGATAACCGGACTCATCCGCTTTGACCGTGAAAGGATCGAGCACCACGACATCATTCGTGAGCGGGGCAACGGCAGTCGCAGTCGAACGATTCGCCGCGGGCGACGTCGTGGTTTGCGCGAGGGCCACGGACGGGAGAACGGTTGCAAGGGTCAAAGCCAAGAGTGCCAGCCGGGGTAACGGTTGCGCAGTCAGAGCTGATTTGTGGTCAGTCATACGGGGTTTGGTTAATGGGGTGCCAAGAGCGTCGCTACGGTCAAAGGGGTGATCCGCACTGCTCAGTGCATGTGGTAGATTGTATTTTTATTGTATCGTCAAGGGTTTTGTATTGTATTTTTTTAGTTTCGATAAAAAGACATTGCCTGACATTAAAACTTGGGGCGACGCTAGCCTTCGCTTGCCCATCTCCCGTAATCCCTTACCTCTTTCGACTTCATGTCCGTGATTCTCAATCAAGGTCCCCAGGCGCGCTCGATTCGCTCGCTCCGCAAGTGGATTGCTGAGGGCAAACTGGCGGCCGGCGAATTACTCCCGACCGAGCATAACTTGATGGAGTTGTTGAAAGTGTCGCGCACGACCGTCCGCGCCGCACTCGGCCAGTTGGAAACGGAAGGCTTAATCCGCTCGGGCGAAAATCGCCGCCGGCTCGTCTGCGAACCGGTCGCGGCCCCGCGCACCAACCTGATGGCAAACACCGTGTGCCTGCTCACGTTGCCGATGACGGTGCCGGAGTCCGTGCAAAAGAAACGCGTGGGGCCAGTCTGGGAACGTTTCATTCAAGTCGGTGCCGTCGAAGCCCTACAACAAGCCGGCAAAGACGCCCTCACCCTTCAACTCAGCGGCAACTATCAGGATCGTCTCGCCCAATTTAATTCCGAGCATCCCTACGGTCTCATCGCGATGCACGATGGCATCAAAACGTCGCCCGCCTGGAAAGCCATCGACGAACTCGCGCAGTCCGGTGTGTCGATGGTTATTTACGGATTCGGTTCGAATTACCCTACGCACGACACGCTTGCGTCAGATCATGCCGCCGGCTGCGCGGCACTCACGCGATTCCTGCTCAAGCGAGGCCGCAAACGCCTGCTTCGCGCGTGGAGCGTGGAAAACCTTGCGCAACCCCTTCCGGGCTGGCTCGCAGAGCGCGACCGTGGCTTCGAGGAAGCCATGAAAGAGACCAATCTCCCCGTGCTGCCAGCGTTGCGTGTGCCCATCAATCTGCGTGAGGAATTTTCTGAGGAAACATTCGTGCTGCGCCGCCGTTTGCTCGCCGGCTTCCTACTCGATCACGTGACTGGCCCAAATCGCGTCGACGCCATCCTCGCGCCCTCGGATTCCGTCTTTTTTCCGCTCGCCGCCGCGTGTCGTCAACTCGGCCTGAAACCCGGCGAGGACATCGACCTCGTCGGCTACGACAACAACTGGCGCGAATCCGTTTACCGCACGTGGGAAAGCGCCGCGCCACTCGCCACGGTGAACAAAAACAATCTGAATCTTGGCCATGAACTCGCGGACCTGCTCGTCGCGCGTGCGGAAAAGAAACTGCCCGCCAAAAAACAGCATAAGTTGATCGCCCCCGAACTCGTCATCGTCAGCAGCTAATCCCCGCGCATCCAGGATAGCCCGAACTCGCGCCATCCACCTGTCACTTAATAAGTGACATTTCCTCGCCGCCTTTCACCGCATGACCGCGTTTTTTCAGCTCAATGCCACGACCGGTGACTTCGAAACGGCTGCCGGCGATCGCATTATTCCCGTCGGCGTCAACTACTGGCCCGCTTCTTGTGGTGTGGAAATGTGGCCGCACTGGCCCTCCGCCGAGATCCAAGCCGATCTCGCTCTGACGCGCGCGCTGGGGCTAAACTGCGTGCGGTTTTTTCTTCGCTGGCAGGATTTCGAACCCGCAGTCGGAATCTACGAGGAGCGTATGTTCGCGCGCCTCGACGATTTGCTGCGCTGGCATCGCGAGCAGGGGTTGCTCGCGCACCCGACGTTGTTTGTTGGCTACATGAGTGGCGGGATATTTTGGCCGGAGTGGCACGCCGGCCGAAATGTATTTTCCGATCCCGCTCTACGTGCTCGCGCCATCGCGTTTACAGAAAAAGTCTCGGCGATCTGCGCACATTATCCTGAGACCGTGCTCGCGATCGATCTCGGCAACGAACTCGGTTGTCTGCCCGAATGCGCCGCCGCCAAGCCGGCCGAAGTCGCCTCGTGGTGCGCTGACATGAGCGCTGCGATTCGTCGGAAATTTCCCGCTGCACTCGTTGTTTCCGGCAGCGAACAGACGCAGGTTAATATGGACGTCGGCTGGCGCTTCGGCGCGCAACCCGGCTGTGATTTTTATTCGATGCACACGTATCCCGTGAGCACGTGGCACTCGCTCGCCTTCGACGGCATGACCGATCCGCTCGCGCAAAGCCTGCTGCCCTTCTACGTGAAATGCGCGAAAGCATGGGGGCCGGTAATGGCGCAGGAATTCGGCACGCTGCTTACGCGCGGCCAGAACGAGTGCGACACTTATCTCCGCGCCGTGTTACCCGCGTGCCGCGCCGCGGGTGCGAACGGTTTTCTCTGGTGGTGCCTGCGCGACATTTCGTTTCCCGGGCACCCTTACGACAAGTTCGCGTTCGAGGGCCAACTCGGACTCGTCGATGCCACGAATCAGGTAAAGCCCAGCCTGCGCTACTTCATCGAATTCGCGCAGCAGTTGCTCGCTGCCAAAAAATCGACCAAAAATTCGAAGCGTTCTTCGACCGCGATTTATTGGCCGCGCGAATACTACCTCCGCGACAATCCGCGCAATCCTGGCAACGATCCCGGCGCACTCTCCCGCCAGTTAGCCGTGGCTCATTTTGCGTTAGACCAGATCGGCACGAACCCGCGCCTCGTCCGCAGCGCCGATGATCTTGCGGCCACCGATGTGCTGGCCATCGCCGGGGCAAAATTGACTGCGACCGAAATAGACCAACTTTTGCTCTGGGTGCAGGGCGGCGGTCGCCTCATTTTCCAGGGCCCCGACGCCCTCACGTGGGGCGCGGGCCTGGAAAAATTACTCGGCGCCGAGCCACTCGACTTTCGCGCCCCGCACAAGCGCACGATCGAATGGAATAACGACTCATGGACTTTCACTCTTTTCCCGCGCGATATCTTCCTGACGGTGCGATTGACTTCCTCGCAACTGCTCGCGGCGGACGAAAACGCCAACCCCGTTTTGTTCCGCCACACGTTGGGCCGAGGCGCCGTGATCACTTGCATGGCCGATATTGATCGCGAGTTCGCCGCCACGAGTAACCAACGCGAAACCCGCGCTCGCTGGCTCAGCTGGTATCGCAGCCTGCTCGCCGCGACGGGCTAATCCGCTCGCTCAGTCAACGCGCCGCACGCTCAGTTCCGCGAAAGACGCGCGGCCTCGGCCGGACATCGCAAGGAAGATCATCGAGAGGCTGCCGGGGATCTTCGCCGTTAAACGTCCCGACACGCGCGTCCATTTGTCAGCATTCACCAAGTCAGTCTTTTCAACCTGGCGATCAAAGTCAGCCCCGTTCTCCCGCTGCAGTTTTCCCCAGAAGGCCTCGCGGAGTTCCAACCATGCTTCGACTTCACCTTCCACGCGAATGAGCGCGGAGAACTCCACGGCTTTACCACGATCCAAGTGCAGTGAAAATCCCAACGGAAACGTTTCCGCCCACGGCGGATTCGCACTCAACGAATAACGCACCGACTGATAATACTGCCCCGACGGCGGCTCGATCGGATCCAGTGTGTTCAGAACGATCGCGCCGCGATCGGCGAGATCGGTGGCGCGTTGCCACGAAACAAGGTGCCGGGGATTTTCGTAGGCGAAAAACAATCCCGATGAACCATCACGCTCGCGCGCAATCGGTGCGTTGAAAAAATTCACCCGATCCGTGAAGAACGGCGCGAAGTCGTTCGCTGTCACCCATTCGCTTAACGTGACCTCAACCGCTTCGCTCGCGATCTTTTCGGCCTCGGTCGCCGGAAGACAAAACAGTTCGTAGGTCACCTCGTAGAGAAAACGACCGTCGAGTTGCGGCACGCCGCGCTCGAGACACAGGTGCTCGTCATACCAAACATCGCACGTGTGCAGCACCACGGGAGTGTTCGCGGCAAGCACGCGCACGGCGGGTGTGATTTTCTCGCCCGAAAAAAACATCATGCCACCCACCGGAAAAGGTTTGTGGAGATGCGACACCGCATAGGGCGACGCCGCCCCTAAGCGCCGCAAGGCCGGATCGAATACTTCCGCATAAGCGGGCTCTTTCACCTCGGGTCGACGAAATCCTTGCGCGTCGGGCCAATAATACGGCTCGATCACTGAAAGCTGGGAATGCGGCCGACGTTCAAATTCGCCCGTCGGAGTTTCATGAATCGTCGCATCAAAACGCTTCTTGTCCGGCCATGAGTTGCCCGCGTCCGCGGGGAGATAATTTAAAAACTCGATGCTCTGCTCCGCCGGAGTGTCCGCCAGTAATTTACTCCGCACGTTCACCCGATAGTCGGCCGGGCCGTTGCCAGTGCGACTTAAGGTGAGCGTGATTTGCTGAAGATTACGGCCTTCCTTCGAGCGACGCTCAAAGCCGATCTCCGCATTTTTCGCTGTGAGATTCAGCGCCACGCGATCCATTGGTAGCCAGCCCGAGCCCCAGCGCCAGCGAATGTCTGCCTGCAAACCAATCGCGGTGGCGGAGTGATAACTTTCAGGGAAACTAGGCTCCGCCGAATCGGGCTGACGTAGAAAAACCGCGTTACAATAAAACCCGCCCTGCGGCATCCGGATGAGCAGCAGCACGCGCCGCGCTCCGTCGCAGATCCAGAAATGATCGGTCGCTTCCTCCACGGAAAACACACCCGTGCCTGGTGACGCCGTCGCGTTCGATGAAGTTATTTCGGAATTTTTCACGCAGGTTTAGGAACGAATTAAAGCTACCCCGAATGCCGGCAGCGTCAAAACACCGTCCGTGGTTTCGACCCCCGGCAGCAAGTGCTCGCCGGTCGGCGCGTTCGCGATTTTTTTTATCTCCGCCGTGTGGTTTAAAACAAAGACTAAGGTTTTCCCTTCGCCCGTTCGACGCAGCACTTCAACACCGGGAGGAATGCCGGGGATGATCGCTTTCACTGAAGTATTTTTCATCAGCAACGCAAGCCAGCCACTCACCAGTTCTGTGCTGGCGTAAGTGCCGATGTAAAAACAACGCCCCTCACCCACTTGGTTTTCAACCGCTGCGGCCGCGTCCACAAACCGTCCCTCGCGCCAGCGCGCGACGACGGCGCCACCGCGAGTTTCCAAAACTTCGCGCCACAAATTTTCCGAAAAAACCTGATCATCCCACTTAAAGGTTATCGACGGCGATCCCGTTAACGGCGGACTATTGAGTCGGGAATGCTCTTTGACGGTGCAACCTGCCAGCGCCGTCAGCAGTCCCGGCGGAGTGGCGGCCACGACGCGTCCGAATTTATCTTTCGTGCCGCTGCGCGCGAGGATCACCAACGTGCCGCCGCGCTCAACCCAACGCGTCAACGCAGCAACCACCTCTGCTGTGACGATCGCGTTCGAGCACAGAAAAAGCAGTTTGCAGCCTTCCAGCGAGTCGAGCGGATGGACGTAACCCACATTCAGCCCCGCGGCGGAACACGCCGTGAAAATTCCATCGGCCACATCCCAGGGCGAAGGCAGCCCGTGCGTGATCGGCCGATGCCCGAATTCCATCAGCCCCATGTCGAACAGCACGCCGACCTCCGGGCGCACTTCCGTCCCCCTCAAGATCGGAGCGAGACGCGCAAACTCTGCGCCTTCGACGCACAACTCCTCGAAGCGCCGCCGGAGCACGTTGTCGTGATCGATGACACCTTCCCAATATTCTTCGGCGCCGTAGCGACACGTGCGCCAGCGGAAATGCAAAATTCCTTCCGCCCCGTGGGCGACGCCCTGCCACGCGAACAACCGCATCTGGCCCGGCTCGGGCGTGGCACTCATCCAATCCAATTGTCCGCCCGGCCCCGATTGAAGTTCGGTGACGATGAATTTCCCGCAAATGCTCCGCGTCCGCGCCAGCAACCGGGAGGGAAATTTCGCCGGACTCAATTCGCCCGGCGCATCCATGAAGGCGAGCATCGGATACACGTCCACCGCCATGAAATCTAGGTCGCGCGAAAATTCGCGGTAGTCGAGATTCCGGAACACGCCGTTATGCGTGATCCACCACGCAGGATTCGCGGCGCGCAAAATTTCCACCTGATCGCGCTGAAACACGACCGCCTTGTGCGACGTGAACAACAGAAAATCCAAACGATGCCCCGGATTTTCCGCCGACGGCCGCATCGCGTAAGGTGGCAGCACTTCCTCGAAGTTCGTATAAGTCTGGGCCCAAAAATTCGTGCCCCACGCCTCGTTGAGCGCGGCGATGTCACGGTATTTCTCGCTCAGGAACTCGCGAAACGCGACGTGGGCCGCCGGACTGTAATCCTCCGCCGTGTGGCAATAGATTTCGTTGTCGGTTTGCCAGCCGATGACGTGCGGATTTCGCGCGAAGTGCGTCGCCATCGCATGCGTGATTTTCCGGCTGAAATCGCGGTAGCGCGGTGAGCACAAACTGGCGTGCTGCCGCGAGCCTTGTTGCATGGAACGACCGTTGGCATCGACTTGCAGCACGTCCGGATAATTGGTCGTCAGCCACATCGGCGGCGCTTCTGTCGGCGTGCAGAGAATGGTTTTAATGCCTGCCCGACCCAGCCGATCGATGTGGAAATCGAAGAATGAAAAATCGAATTCCCCCTCGCGACGCTCCATGCGATCCCACGCAAACTCCGCCATGCGCACGACGTTCACCTTCGCCGCAAGCAACCGTTCGACGTCGTGCTCGAGGTGTTCCGGCAAATCGTGCTCGGGATAATACGCGACGCCGAAGAGGAAATTCGCCGGCGAGAGTCGGGGGCGAGCGGGCTGGGTTGAAATCGGCATATGGAAGGTGCGACGCGGCTTTCGCTTTATTCACTCCACCGCGTGACGACCGTCGCGCGGCCGGGTAAGTCAAGTTGCGTGCCGTCCGCTGAGATGCGCGCTCCGGGGCTTTGCCACAGCACGGTCGGCTTTGCGGCACCGTTGACTTTCAAAGCAAGCGCGGTGGGCGCATCGCCGGTGTTGGCATGCACAGTCACAAAACCGCCCGGGCCACTCAGCACTCGCTGGAATACCCGCGGCGTATAATGCGCAAATCGCACCGGTAATCCGGCGAGGTGCGGCGCGAGCAACGTGCGCAGCAACGAAGCGAGCGGTTTAAAATCTTTCGATTCGCGCGCGCCCAAGCCAATCGGGGCCGGAATCCAATACGCGGTGCCTTCGCCGAATTTATGCTGCGTCGCCGTGATCCAACCCGATTGCGTGCCAATGGGCGTGGCATCGTCGGGTCGCAATTCGCTAATCCACAGATGCGCGGGAACGGTGAGCGCGGGCGACTGCAACTCGAGCGGGCAAATGTTCGCGAGCAAACGCACGTCGCGCAGCTGCCCGCCGAGCACTTTGCGCAAAGCAAATCCGGTGAGTGGCTGGAAATTGACGAGGTCATCGTAGAGTCCGGTTAATCCCGTCGCGAGCAACGTATGCCCGGACGCGACAAATTTCTCAATCGGCGCAGCCTGCGCGGCGGTGAGCGTCGTGACGTGCGGCAGGATTGCGAAGCGGTGCTCCGACGCGGGCGCATCCCATTCGTAATCGTCCATGAACTTCAGGCGCGCGGGAATGCCGAGTTCCTGGAGCGCTTGGTAAATACCGTAAGCTTCGAGCAGGTGCGCCATCGGGCCTTTGCCCGGTTCGGCGTCGATCAGGCCCTTGAGCTTCAGCCCAAGGGTTTCCGTTTCGAGGCTCATCAATATCGTCACCGGAGTTTGCCACGGCGAACTCGCTTCGAAAAAATCCGCGCTCGCGTGTAGCGTGCGGGTGGCCTCCGCGATCGCCCGCAAACGATCGGTCGGTTCGTTTTGAAAATCGAGCAGGCCCCACTCGCCGGCCTCGTAATCCTGCAGCCGATGATTCAACAACCAGTAGATCACACGGTCAGCCCCCGCGCCGATCGCGGTCCAGAAAATCTGCGCGAGATCATCGGCATTGAGATTACGCGGATAAGTCATGCCCGCGTAAATAATGCTGCCGCCCTGGGTTTCAGTTAACCAAAACGGTTTGGGCTCGATGGAGCCGCGCGCGATTTCGCAGCTCAACGAAACCCCGAGCGCAACTTGGTCCGGCGCGAACATCCCGAGATGCCAGGGCGGGTGCACGCCGCAGCCAAACGTATCGAGGAAATCTCGCCACTTCGGCAAATCCAGACTCTGCCCGGCGTGCGGCCCGGGAATATTGGCGATGTAATTATGGATGCCGTGGTGCGGATCGATTTCCTTGATGCGATCCGTGACCCAGCGGAGATACCACGTATTGTGCTCGCGGTAGAACGTGTAGAAATCCACGAACGGCACCGAGCGAATCCAGATGTGCATGTGCACGGCGGCTCCCGTCCAGCGCACGTCGTATTCGATCGCGGAGAAATCGGAAAAGTCCGTGCGCCACACTTCGTTGAGTTTCGCGATATTGACGTATTTGTCCCGCAACCAGTCGCGAAAGCGGCCCATCGCAAGCGGCGTGCCGGCGGGAGTCACGGAGTTTTCATCGAGGTGCAGCCAGGTATCGAGGGCCGGACTGTCCTTGTAACGCGTGACGAGCGCCGTGACGTAGTCGGCGATGATTTTCATTTCGGCCTCGTCTTTCGGCAGGTAGCGCGCGTGCAAATTATACGGCATCCCCCAGTGCGCGGGCATCGAGTCGGTCTGGAGCGACGCGACAAGTTTGATGTGATATTTTTCGGCCGCGCGAAACGCCCAGTCATAGAGCGTGAAATCATACACGCCGCGCGACTTCTCGAGGTATTGCCACACGAGCAGGATGCGTGCGCATCGCAGGCCGTTCTCAGCCAGCTGGCGAAACCAGCCGTCAATCTGCGCTTCGGTGTGGCCGGGTTCGACCCAGATTTCGGCACCGATGAGTTTGCGCGGGACGGGATCAGCTAACGAGAGTGATTTCGACATTTTGGGGTGTGCGCAGACTTTAGCACGTCGTTGGCGCAGCATCGTTCAATTGGTGCATTTAAGACGAAATCGAACACCGAAACTTGGTGGTTCGTTTCGACACCAGCAGGCCTCACGACCTGGTTTACTCTTCGGACATTTACAGGCTATCACGCGGGCCGCTGCCGTAAGCCTGAGTGAACACACGGTGGAATTGGGCGTAGCTGCCGAACCCAGCCGCGTAGGCCGCCTCGGCCATCGTCCTCTGATCCGCACCGTGATAAAATTCGAGAAACCGCCGCAGTCGCACCGAATTACGGTAGCGATTTAAAGGCACCCCCAGTTGCTGCGCGAACAAGCGGCTCAGGTGCGTTTCGCTCGCGCCGCAAAGCTTGGCGAGTTGCGGCAGAGCGTGTTCGTTCGTGGATTCACTGACCAATTCCAGCGCCTTGCGCACCGCGGGATGCAGCGCATCCGCACGCTGCATGGCGTGCCCCACGCGTTGCGCGCGCCAGCAGAGCAACAGCAAGTGATGGAGGCCGGCGTTCAGTCCGTCTGGATCCGCATGCTCAAAACGAAAACCCGGGCTCTGGCCGAAGCCGGCTTCGCGATTGAGCACGTCGGCATCCTGGGCCCCGACCATGACGGAATCCATGGTCTTGCAGACGAGATCGAACGTTTCGGGATCGAGCCTGGTGTGCAACACGCCCTCCAAGCCGACGCCGTCGTTGGACAAAAATGCATACGCTTCGCCGCTGCACGCGCGTTTGATCAAACTTTGTTTGAATACGGCGACGTAGTTTTGCTGGCCCACGGTGCGATCCACCAACTGGTGTTCCTGGCCGGGGAAGAGCCACAGCAACGAACGCTTCTCGAAACGAAAACTCCGGCCATCGACCACGTAGGTAATGGCTCCGCGCAACACGACATTCAGTTCAAGCTCCACATGGCGGTGACTTTTGATCCGCGGCGGGTTGCGCGCAGATTCTGCGAGAAAGAGCATGCCATCGTAACGTGGCCCGAGCTTGAGGTCTTCCAACATAACGCAAAAAATGAGATGTTTTTGGTCAAGCGCGAGAAGACAGTTTTCGCATTCTGTGCGAAGGTGCTGCGGTTTACCCCAATCCGACCATGCAACCGCACGTGTTTGGCACGCTCCCTTCCGGCGAAACGATTCATCGCTACACGCTCACCAACCGCCGAGGCGCATCCTTGGATGTGATCACGTTGGGAGGAATCGTCACGGCACTACGCGTGCCTGATCGCGAAGGTCGCCTTGCAGACGTCGTGCTTGGGTTCAATCAACTGGAACATTACTTGGCCGGGCATCCGTATTTTGGTGCGATCACCGGACGCATCGCGGGGCGCGTGACCAACGGCGAATTACTTCTGGAAGGTCGCACCCTTCATCTCGCGCGCAATGACGGTAACAATCACCTGCACGGTGGCCGGGTTGGTTTGGATCGCCGCGTGTGGGCCGCGCAACCGGTGACGCGCGCGAATGGTGACGCTTCCCTCCATCTGACGTATTTGAGCCCCGATGGAGAAAATGGTTACCCCGGCAACGTTTCGATCGCGGTGACCTACACGCTGACCGCTCAAAACGAATTTGTGATCGAAACTGAGGCGACGACCGACTGCGTGACTCCACTGAGCCTGGCCCACCATTCGTATTTTAATCTCGCTGGTGAAGGTAGTGGCTCGGTCGGGCAGCACTTTCTGCAAATTCTTGCGGATAATTACGTCCCCGCCACAGCCGGCATGACGCTCGCAAATCAGTCGGCTTCGGTCGCGAGCAGCGCCGCGGATCTCCGCAAGCTGCAACGTTTGAGCGACGTCATGCCGCGTCTCTTCCAAGCGCATGGTGACCTTTATCTGCTGCGTGTGCCTTTCGCTAACCCACCGATGCAACCGACACTCGCCGCGCGCGTGGAAGAGCCCAACTCGGGTCGCGTCTTGGCAGTGTTCACCGACGATTCGTGCCTGCAGTTTTATACAGGAGCCGCGCTCGATGATTCCCTCACTGGAAAATCCGGCCGCACTTACGGCCCACACGGTGGGTTTTGCCTCGAATGCCAGGGGCATCCAAACGCGGCAAGTCGTCCTGAATTCGGCGCCATCCTGGTGCGCCCGAGCGAACCCCAACGCCGGCGCACGATCTACGCGTTTTCCACACAGTAATTTCTCACGCTGACAATTTCCCCATGAGCCACGATCACGCGACCCCCGTTCTTTCAAAACCACCCGCCAAACTGGACTACAGCCTCACCGGAGTCAGCGCCGTTGCCGCCGTCGAAAAGGGCCTCGCCGAGGCCGATTGGTATCAATGCCACGTGCCGCGCGCGACCATGCGCAGGCTCCTTGAGCGTCGCGACGGGCCGGCGATTCGCGATACGTTGATCTGGTTCGCGCTGCTGGGCGCGAGCGGCTACGCAGGATTTTTGCTGTGGGGTTCGTGGTGGGCGATCATCCCGTTTGCGATTTACGGCGTGCTCTACGCCTCGGTGTCGGATTCGCGCTGGCACGAAGGCGGCCACGGCACGGCGTTCAAAACGGATTGGATGAACAACTTTCTCTACGAAATTGCCTCGTTCATGGTGATGCGCGAATCGACCGTATGGCGCTGGAGCCACACGCGGCATCATAGCGACACGATTATTGTCGGCCGCGACCCGGAGATCGCCGTGCCGCGTCCACCCGACGTGAAGGGCATCCTCATGGCTTTCTTCAGCCTGAAAACCTATCCCGGCTATTTCCGACAGATCGTGCTGCATTCCTTCGGTCGGACGTCCGCCGACGAGAAAACCTACATTCCCGAAACCGAATTTCCTAAAATTTATTTCAAGGCGCGTCTCTACGTGCTCATTTACGCCAGCGTCATCGCCGCCGCGTTGATAACGCGCAGTGTGTTACCGCTCATGTATGTTGGGCTGACGAATCTTTACGGCTCGTGGTTGATGATCGTTTACGGGCTGACGCAACACGCCGGACTCGCCGAAAACGTCCTCGATCACCGTTTGAATTGCCGGACGGTGTATATGAATTTCGTGCACCGTTACCTTTACTGGAACATGAACTACCATGTGGAGCATCACATGTTCCCGCTCGTGCCGTATCACGCCTTGCCGCAACTGCACGAAGCCGTGAAGGCCGACATGCCCACGCCCTACCCCGGAATTCTCGCCGCGTATCGCGAAATCATTCCAACCGTTCTACGGCAGGTCAAAGATCCTGCGTATCACGTAAAACGCCAGTTGCCCGCACGCCAGACCCACACCCGCGAGGCAACCCGCAGCGCGGAAGCCCAAGCGGATCGCGACGGCTGGATCGAAGTGTGCGCCGCCGCCGATCTGGGACGCGAAGAGGTCATTCGGTTCGACCAAGGCCGGAAAACTTACGCACTGTTTCGCGATGCCGACGACCTGCTCCACGCAACGGATGGCATCTGCACCCACGGCAACACCCATCTCGCCGACGGTTTGGTGAAAGGAAAAATCGTCGAGTGCCCGAAGCACAACGGACGTTTCAATCTCACGGATGGCTCACCCGCGCGCGCGCCCGTTTGCCGCGGACTCTCGACCTATCCGCTCAAGGAAGCAGGCGGTCGGCTCTACCTCAATCCCACGCAAGCCGGCGGCGCGGGCGCGCGTGCGCAAAAGACCTATCAATTGCGCGTGGTCTCCAATCGGAGCGTCGCGACGTTCATCAAGGAACTAGTGCTCGAACCAGTCGATGCGCACCAAAAAATAGCCTTCACCCCCGGCGACTACCTCCAGATCGACATTCCGGCTTACGAAAAAATCGCCTTCGCCGATTTCGATACTCCGGAGCCGTATGCCGCGGTGTGGCGGGCACAACGCGTGTTCGATCTCGTGGCGCGTAATCCGGCGGGCGAGCCGCGCCGCAACAATTACTCGCTCGCGAGCAACCTCGCGAACGAACGCACGCTGCGTTTTAATGTGCGCATCGCCACGCCACCGCCCGGACAGGAATGCGCGCCAGGCATCGGATCGAGTTACGTCTATTCGCTCAAGACCGGCGATGTCGTCACCGCGATCGGCCCATTCGGCGATTTTCACATCAAACCGACGCAAAAAGAAATGCTCTACCTCGGTGGCGGCGCGGGCATGGCGCCCTTGCGCGCGCATCTCTCGCAGTTGCTCGAAACGAATAATTCGCATCGTAAAATCAGTTTCTGGTATGGCGCGCGCTCACGGCAGGAAATTTTCTACGACGACTATTTCGCCACGCTCGCGCAGGCACATCCGAACTTCAGCTTCCATCCCGCGCTGTCTTCGCCGCTACCCGAAGACGCGTGGAGTGGCCCGACGGGATTCATTCACGAAGTCGCGTTGGAACATTATTTGCGCGCGCACCCAAATCCCAAAGCCGTCGAATACTACCTGTGCGGCCCGCCGATGATGATCCGCGCCTGCACCAAAATGCTCACCGAACTCGGCATCGCGCCCACCCAGATCGCTTACGACGAGTTCTAAGAATTTTAGCGCGCGGTCCAGCCGCCATCGATCGAAATGGCGGTTCCTGTAATGGACCTCGCGGATTCGCTGCAGAGAAAAAGTGCGACCGCCGCGATCTCTTCCACTTCGATGAAGCGCTTGGTGGGTTGGACCGCGAGGATAATGTCTCGAATGACTTTTTCCCGAGGCAGGCCATGCACCTTCGCCTGGTTTTCGATCTGCTTTTCGACGAGTGCCGTGCGCACGTATCCCGGACAAATCGCGTTGCAGGTGATGCCGTGCTCGGCGGTTTCCAGCGCCACCGCCTTGGTCAACCCCACCTGACCATGCTTCGCCGCCACGTAGGCGCTTTTAAACGGCGACGCCACCAACCCATGCGCGGACGCCAAATTAAGAATGCGCCCCCACCCGCGCCGTTTCATGCCCGGCACAGCCGCTTTGATGGCGTGGAAACTTGAATTCAAAACCACGTTTTGAATGGCCGACCAATCTTGCTCGGGAAATTCCTCCACTGGCGCGACGAATTGAATGCCGGCGTTATTGACGAGGATATCCAACGCCCCGAATTCCTGCTCTGTATCAGCGACCAACCGGCGGACTTCGTTAGCCTCCGCCACGTTGGCTCCATGATGACGCACTTGATTGGGCCGCATCGCGAGCTCTGCGCACAACTGCTTGATCAAAGCATCATCTCCAAATCCGTTGAGCATGACCTTGGCTCCTGCTTGCGCAAAGGCGCGCGCGATCCCCAAGCCGATGCCGCTGGTCGATCCCGTGACGAGCACAGTTTTTTGAGACAGGTTTTCCATTTTCAGTTCTCCGGCAAACTCACCTCAATTGAACAGCAAAAGCGCAGCCCGTTTTTTGCCGAATCTCGTCAACCGTCACGCCTTCGTTGAGCTCGATCAATACCAGGCCTCCCTCCGTCTTTACCTCAAACACGCAGAGATCGGTGATGATGAGGCTGACCACTCCTTTACCAGTGATCGGCAGCGTGCAGTGTTGAAGAATCTTCGGGCTGCCATCTTTCGCCGTGTGCTCCATGACGGCGACGACCCGGCGCACGCCAGCGACCAAGTCCATCGCGCCGCCGGGGCCTTTCACCATTTTTCCCGGAACCATCCAATTGGCGATGTCGCCGTTATCCGCCACCTCGAGTGCGCCGAGAATCGACAGATCCACATGACCGCCGCGGATCATCGCGAACGAGTCGGCACTTGAGAAAAATGCCGACCCGGGAATTGTCGAAATCGTCTGTTTGCCCGCGTTGATCAGATCCGGATCGATTCTGTCTTCGGTCGGGAAAGGCCCAATGCCCAGCAGCCCGTTTTCCGACTGCAAGGTCACGTTCATCCCCAGCGGAATAAAATTGGCCACCAAAGTGGGGATGCCGATCCCGAGGTTGACGCAGTAGCCATCGCGCAGTTCTTGCGCCGCGCGTCGAGCCATCGCTTCGCGAACCGGGCTCTCTTTTTTCGAGGAGGCACTGCCTTGGACAGTTCTAAACTCGATGCGTTTTTCGTAATGAGCACCTTGAATGATACGATCCACGTAGATGCCGGGCGTGTGAATGGAGTCGGGATCGAGTTCGCCCACTTCGACCAATTCTTCGACTTCCGCCACGCAGACCTTGCTGCAGGTTGCAATCATCGGGTTGAAGTTGCGGGCGGTTTTACGGAAGACGAGATTGCCGAACTTGTCGCCTTTCCACGCTTTCACGAGCGACACATCCGCTTTGATCGCCGGTTCGAGAACACACTCTTGGCCATCGAACATTTTGGTTTCCTTGCCCTCTGCGAGCTTCGTCCCGAAAGCCGTGCGCGTGTAGAAACCGGGAATGCCGGCGCCACCGGCGCGCAACCGCTCGGCCAGTGTGCCCTGCGGAATGAGTTCAAGTTCGAGTTCCCCCGCCAGCACTTGGCGCTCGAACTCTTTGTTCTCACCGACGTAGGAAGCCATGACCTTCTTCACTTGGCGCGTGCCCAACAACACGCCCATGCCGAAACCATCCACCCCGGCATTATTGCCGACGATGGTCAGGTGCTTCACGCCACTGTCGCGCAGCGCGGTGATCAAATTTTCGGGAATACCACACAGACCAAAACCGCCCGCAGCGATTGTCAGTCCATCTTGCAATAAGCCCGCAAGGGCCGTCCGGGCATCGGGGTAAACTTTGCTCATGATTATTTTTAACCCACACCACACAGCCGGCCAAGACTCCCGGCGCAAGATTCATATGTTTAATCTGTGAGCAATCGCCTGGCATCAGATTTTTTAGAACGTGTGCGTCGTTAGAGATTTCACCCGTGTCGATTTCCGTTCACGCTGACTTCATGAAAACTCCGGATCAGATTCACCGGGTCGCGATTGTCGGCACTGGGTTGATCGGCTCAAGTTGGGCCGCCTTCTATTTAGCCCGCGGTTTGACCGTGATCGCAACCGACCCCGCGCCGGATGCGGAACAAAAGCTCCGCCACTACATCGACCACTGTTGGCCCGTGCTCGAGCAACTCGGGCTCTCGCCCGGCGCTTCGCGCGAGCGGTTGCACTTTACGTCAGACCTCAACGCAGCGATCGAGAAAGCCGACTTTGTGCAAGAGAACGGGCCCGAACGCGAAGAATTCAAAGTGCAGTTATTTGCGCGAATGGATGCCGTCGCGCCTGCCGACGTCATTCTCGCTTCCAGCACCTCTGGGCTAGCGATGACGGCCATCCAACGTGATTGCGCGCATCCCGGCCGTTGCGTGGTCGGCCACCCTTTCAATCCGCCACACCTGATTCCACTCGTCGAAGTGGTCGGTGGGCAGGCGACATCGCCGGACACCATTGAATCCGCACTTAATTTCTATCGCCGGTGCGGCAAGCATCCCATCCACATCAAAAAAGAAATCCCCGGCCACGTCGCGAACCGGTTGCAGGCCGCGTTGTGGCGTGAAGCGGTTCATCTCGTCAACGAGGGCGTCGCCACGGTCAGCGATGTCGACGCGGCAGTTTCGTGGGGCCCGGGATTACGGTGGGGCCTGATGGGCCCGCACCTGATTCTTCATCTGGGCGGCGGCCAAGGTGGCATGAGTCATTTTCTCGATCACCTGGCGGGACCATTCTCGCGCTGGTGGCAGGATTTGGGATCACCGGAACTCACGCCTGAAGTGCAAGCCAAGTTAATCGCCGGCGTGAACGCGGAAGCCGCGGGACGCTCCATCAACGAGCTCGAGGCCGAGCGTAATCGCCTCCTCCTCGGATTGCTCAAGCTGCGACGCCACGAATGAGTTGCCGCTCGCATCGCGCGCAACCTGCTTTAGCCGCTGACGAGTTGGCTTTGCTCATTCGACAGCGACGGAGGCATTTCGCAGTGCGCTTCTAAATTCTTTCGGGCTGCGGCCCATTTGTTCGCGGAACCGGCGATTGAAATTTGAGAGCGTGGGAAATCCGGAAGCGTAAGCGATCTCGGCGACCCCGAAATCATGGGTTTGCAATTGCTGTGCTGCATGGCCGACCCGCAATTCATTCAGCACCACCGATACATTGCGACCGGTCGAGCGTTTGAAAAAACGGCTGAACGCAGCGGGCGTCATCGACGCGGCGCGGGCGATTTGTTCGAGAGTGATCGGGTTACGAAAACGCCCGAGCATAAACGCATACGCGCGCGCGAGTCGTGACTCCGCCTGCAAATCGAGCCGGGGCGCGTAACTTTCCGTGGCGAGCAAGCGCGCGCGGGCCCCCGCCAATTCGTCCAGCAGCGCGAGCAGTTGAACCAGGGCAGGCAGCCCTTGCAGCTGAGGCAATGCGGTCAACTTTTCGACTACGCGAGGGAGCCGCGCGGCAGAAAACGCCAGCCCGCGGCCCGCCCGTTCGATCAACCGTCGCACGCGTGACATTTCGGGAGCCGCCATAAACTTTGCCCCCAAGAACTCCGCTCGAAATTGCACTACTATGGAGTGCGCCAATTCGGGACGGCGGCGACCCACCTGAGTTTCGTTGTGCCAGAAATGGGGCAGGTTCGGCCCAAGCAAAACTAGGTCTCCCGCCGCAAAGGGTTCGATGCTGTCGCCGACAAACCGTCGGCCTTGGCTCGAGAGGATATACGTCAGTTCAATCTCCGGATGAAAATGCCACGGCGCGCCAAAGCGGGTCAGTTTCCGTTCATCCACGCGAAATGATCGTCCCGCCACGGGCACCAGATTTTCGAATTGCGCGCGCACGCGTCTGTTTCCGCTTTTATCGCCCCACAGACAAACGAAAATACGCATCGTAAGCATTTAAAGCTCAGAAATGGACAAACGCCGCGGAGACGAACCGCACGAGGCAAGGTATGATTCTAGAAATTATCCCCGCCTCGCCATGTCTCTCCTCTCTTATTCTTCTTATCGAAATCTGCCGGCCGTTGCCGGGATCGCATCGCTCGAGGAAGCGATGCGCATCGGTCTCTCGATTGAGGACTGCGTGCTGCGCTTAAAGCGGCAGCACTGGATGCTTCGTCGGCTGCATGAAACTTTTATCAAGCGGCTCACTGCCGAGCCGATCTATGAGTTAAAAATGATTTTCAGCCTGCACGCGCACTACTGCGCAGAGCATACCGGCGCCTGGCGCAAACGCGTCGGTGAAATGCGCGAGCCACCTCTGGGTCTGGATCACACGCCCTCCGCGGCCTTGGATCTGGTGTTCGAAGAACTGCTCGCCGCCCCGACCACGGAGGCGCTGCTGGCTGGCGTGTATGCAATCGTGCTCCCCGAATTGCGGTCCTCAATCCAGCACCACATGGCGGAGAGCAATCGCCTCGTCGACCACCCGACCTTTCGTATCTGCCGGTTCGCGTTGAGTGAAGTCGATGAAATGATCCAAACCGGCAACGCCTGCATTGCGCGACTCTCCACCACAGAGTCGGGATCCCAATTGGCTCCTTGGCTGGCCTTCCTACGCGAACTGCTTTCGAACGACGAAAACGCGCCGCTGCCGCCGCGCCAGTTCTCCGCCACGCCAGCGCCATTCGATTCCGTGCCGCGCCGCGACGAACGCTTCCAGGATTCCTACAACATGGCCGTGCACGCGGAGGCGTTTCTTTATGATGAGACCATGCCGCCGGAGCCGAAGCCGCTGATGCTGTATTATAAACGGCTCCGCGAAATCGATGTGCCCGAGATGATGGCGTCGATCATCGCGGAGACTCCCGACAAACCGTGGGCCTATTACGTGGATATGACGCGGCAGTTGTGGGACGAGGCGCGTCATGCCATCATGGGCGAAGTTGGCTTTGTGCGCGCCGGGATCGACTGGCAAAAATTTGTCCAGGTGAACTTCACGTGGTCGCTCGCGCTCAACACCCGGCTTAAGCCACTTGAGCGTCACGCGGTGCTTTATTTTATCGAACAAGGATTGATGCCGAAAACCGGGAAGCGTTTCGAATGGGAAGTGGGCATCGCTTCGGGCGATCCCTACTCCGCCATGATTCAGGATTATGACTGGGCCGACGAAGTGTTGCATGCGCGCATCGGTCGCGATTGGTTTGTCTCAGCGATAGGCGACAGCAAAAAAGCCATCACTTACGGTGATCAGTGTTGGTCAGGCGTCTTGCGCGACTTGCCGAGCTATAAAACAAACGGCCTGACGCAGAACGAAAATTGGTGGCCCGCCCTCTATGCAGAATGGTGCCGGGTTCAGGGCCACTTTCCCAATTCGCGTGTGTTCGGCTACTCAACAGGATACGATTCAACAAGGGCAGACCTAGCCGATATCAGCGCATCCAGCTGACTATCTTTGCGGCCACGCGGTGTCGGGCGCAACTTGGTTCGCGTGTTTTGTCATTAAACCTCACATCAACGGCCAAATGCCCAAGGCGAGCCAACGGGCGAACTCGGGTCGCGGATGTCTACTGCCTTTATCACGGCGGGCGGAGTGATTTCGCTGACATGTCCCTCCGCGCTCGCGGCGAGGCACATGCCTTGATCGGCCTGAACGCTGAGCAAAGCATCTCCACCGACATGGGCCAATATTCCGTCCATTGTAATTACCGGATAAATAGCAACGCCCAGTCGCGACGCGCCGACAAGAAATCGAGAGAGTCGCCTTATCTTGCCTTCGTCGGAAGTGAACAGGGTGCACGCCATTGAAGCGAGATTCCAGCCGGCAGAAAACCCAATGATTCCGATGCGATTTTCATCGATCCCTACTTCCTTGGAGCGAGCCCTCACCAAGCGCAGCGCACGCCGCACATCCTGCAATGGCGCAGGATGACCGTGGTCATGGAGCCAATACCCGTCGGGCTGATTTCCTGCCCATTCTGAAAGCACTCATTCCTGAACTGCTCGCGGTTCGTCCAGACCGTGGAGAGATTTCTTCCACGTTTTGCGTCGCGATGTGCGACAGTATTTCGATTCCTTCCGCGAGTGGCAGCAGGGTAGTGTCTGTGTAAGTGGAATCGCTTAAGCGCAGACTTTTGTGCTGCGCAAGTAGCACGATAGTGCGCTCAGGTGTTTCGACAAAATCAAAGCATCGCAACTTTCCACCCATGCTTGCGGGCACTTTCGGTGAGCTCGGTGAGGTTGGCGGCATTAAGTTTCGTCATCACGTTGGCCCGGTGAAATTCCACCGTGCGTGCGCTTACGTTCAACAAGTCGGCGATCTCGCGATTGGAGAGCCGGCGCAATAAATGCGTCAGCACTTCCTGCTCGCGTCGGGAGAGCACTTTCCCCGCAGCCAGTGGCTTGCTCTTCTCACGTGAAATCGCATCGCGGAAACGCGGCGAAAAATACGAATGGCCGGCAGCCACCGCCTTGACCGCTTCGCCCAATTCCTCCGGCTCCGCATCTTTTTCCAAATAACCCTCGACGCCACTTTCGTGAATGCGCGTCACGACCAGCGGATTAGTCAGCGAGGTGAGAATCAACGAATTGATTTCAGGTTGGATCTGGCGCACGGCGCGAACTAGTTCGAGTCCGTCCATGCCGGGCAGATGCATGTCTACCATTAGAAAATCCGGTTTGAGTTCGCCGGCAATTCGCAAGCCTTCCTCGGCGCTCGTGGCCACGCCGACGACCTCGAATTGGGGAAGCGACTTAAACCACTCCACCAGAAACGCGCGAAACATTGTTTGATCTTCGACAATGAGGGTGCGCACCCGCGCGCCTGTATTTTCAGCAATCATGAAATCTCTCCTTCGCGCGCGGGCAGTGCCGCGAGCAACGTCACGCGCATCTCCGTGCCGCCGCTTTCGACGGTCACAGCTTCGAGCGTCGCGCCCAGCGCTTCGCCGATTTCCTGCACCAGTCGCAATCCCATCCCGCCACCGTCGTCGCCCGTTTCTCCGCGGAGCCGCGCTCGCACACCGGCAGGCAAACCGGGCCCATCGTCTTTGACCGCGATCATCACATCGTCGTCTACGAGACGCGCCGAAATTTCGACGCGGGCGCGGGCAAATTTCACGGCATTGCCAACCAGGTTGCGCACCATCGTTTGTGCGAGCACGAGATCGGATCGGATCATCAAATTCTCCGGCACGTTCGTCACTAGCGCCACCCCGCGGCGCATCGCGAGCGGTTGGTGCAAGGCCACGACGGGCGTCACGACATTATTCGTCGAGAGCACATTCATCAACGGACGCGAGCCGGTGCGCAAACGCGCCCACAGCACAATGTCCTCGATCAACAGCAGCATTTGCCGGCTCTCGCCGGCGGTCTCACCGGCGAATCCGCGCAACGCTTCGGCCGATTCCACCGACACTTCGCGTTGACGCAATTGCTCCGCGCGTTTTGCCAGCGCCGCGAGCGGACTGCGCAGATCATGGCCGAGAGCGATCAACATGCGGTCTTTGTCCGTGTTCGCATCGGCAAGTTCGCGGGTGCGCTGCCGCACTTCATCTTCGAGTTCGCTGGCATACGCTTCCTGCATCGCGCGACGTTGCTCGGTTTCTTCCGCGAGCCGCTGTTGCGTTTGCGCGAACCGATTCGCCACCGCGAGCGAGAGCAACAGCATCTCGAGAGCCGAACCAAGCATCAGGCCTTTCATGCCCGCGTCCTGAAGATAATTCACGCCGAACCAGAACGCGACAATCGGCAGCATCCCGACAAACAAACAGCCAAACGAGAGCACGAAAAATCGCGCCTGCGCAGCACCTGCCCGCCACGCCTGAATCGCCAACCCGAGCAGCAAGGCGTGCGCGATCACAATCCCCACGGCAATCACCGACATCCACCCATCGTAACTTGTCCAAGGAATCGTGCCCGCGCCCACCACCAACGCGGCCAGCACACACACTAACCACCGCGCCCAACGGTCACCGCCCGGCACCAGCGTTTTGAGATCGAGAAATGTTCGGGCAAATTGAATTAAAAACACTCCACTCACTGCAGCCGAACCGGCCACCAGCGTTTGCACCCAACTCAGCGGCCACGCCCAGCCCAGCGCCGAAGGCTGCGCTCGCGCCAGGGCCATGAACGTCAGCACTCCACCCAGGTAGAGAATATACCACCGGATATCGTTAAACCGCAGTCGCGCCCACAGCACGAGGTTGTAACCCAACAGCGCCAACAAGCCGCCAAAATACACGCCTTCGGACAACAACCGGCGGCCTTGCAGTCCATGGAACGCTTCCTCGTCGGCCCACCATTCAGGTCGCACGACTAACACCGATTGGTTTTCAAAACACAGATACGCCTCTGCCGATCCGCCCGCTGGCACGTTGATCAGGAAAGCGAGTTCCCGCCCCATGCGCGTGCGTTCGCTTCCCCGGAGGCTTATTCCGGTGCGCTCGTAATGCCACTGGTGCTTCTCTGCGAGCGCGACGTCCCCGCCGGAAACTGAAGTCCAGCATCCGACTTGATCGATAAAATTGTCTCCCGCGGCGATGATCCCTGCGATGGGTCGGTCGCCGGGGTTTTGAAACGTTATCCTCAACCAAATGGCCCCGCCTTGGTAGCTCCACACGGCATTCTTTCCGGTCGGCAATTGCCACCTATCCGAGGGAAATCCGCGCACCTCTTCAAACGTCGCGCGGGCGTCGCGATCTTTTAACCAATGCACGCTTTGAATGGCCGCTTGCGCGGCGCGCGACTGACCGGGCGTAGCCGGTTTGAGGAGCAACACCTCATCCGGCGGACCGCCCGCAAACCCGAATAAGAGCCAGCCGAGCCCTCCGGCGACAGCCACGAAGACGCAGAATACTGAAAGCCAGGATAAGCGACGCGTGCGGGTCATTGTGCCGCGTGACGGTCTGGCGCTGCACACCCTACTGCAAGCCAGTCTTCGCCCCAAAACCTAGTAGTTTTTACTAGGTTTGGGACGTTGAGGCCTAGGACCATCTCCCCAGCACTATGTTGGCGCAATCTTTCCGCCCACTTCGCGAGCCATCCGCTCTTCGAAAGGGCCGAAGCTACGCCTTCAATTTCCGTGCACACCCTCTCGTCTGAATTCCCTCGTCGCGTCCTCTCGACGTTATCCACGTTGTTCGGATTGCTCATGCTCGCCCCCCAAATGGCGGCGCAGACGCAAGTCTTCGTTTTCGACACACGCTATAAAGCGACCAATTTGGGCCAATGGGGTGCCGGCAGCGCTAACGGCGTGACCTACGACGCACAACTCAACGGAGAGTTTAAGGTTTCGTCCCAACCGTTCGGCGGTTTCGGCTACGGGCTGTTCGGCGATGAGTGGGGCGCGGGCGGCACAGCCAGCATCGCCGGCGGTGCGGGTTTTAATTTCCATTTCAAAGCCGACGGCGGCTCGATCAACGTCGACATCCCAAACCGCGTCTCGATCACCGTGCCGTCCGACAACACCGTCGCCACGCCGACGATCAACATCACGCAGAATCGCAGCGCGCTCGGCGGCGGCGACCTGTTCACCTCGATTTTTCCTAACCTGGAATTCTCGCTCGGGGCCCACTACTTTGTCGACGCGCGGATCGATGGCCGCGTGGCCTACGGGGTCGGCTCGACGACGGGGTCAATCACGCTGCTCGACATGTTGACGGTCACCAATCCGCATCTGGCCCTCTCGCTCGCGCAGCAAGGCATCGATCCGTTCAACATGAACTACGATCGACTTCTCGCGTATAACCTTAACAGCAACCAGACCCTCACGATCGTTAATAACGACATCGATCTGGGCGACGGTATCACGAAACAACTGACCGCCTCTGATTTCGTTACCGTCAAAGGCTACAAGCTGCCCACCACCAGCAGCCTTGGCAGCATCACGGTCAACCCGACCTACGCCGGCCTGAACGCAGCTTCGGGCTCGCTTCTTAAACAGACGGTTTCTCAGCCGCTGGTTTTCGGTGCCAGCCTCGATATCCTCGGCGCTGTCTCGTCGGCGCTTGGCCTGCCCTTCAATCCTTTCGATATGCGCGGCACGATTCCCGGCACTCCGATCGAAGTCGTGGCGAACATCCTGAGCCTGAAACCCAACATCGAAGTCGGCCTCACGCAATCGCTCACTTTGATGCCAAACACCTACCTCGGTCTGACGAGTAATTACAACGTTACCTACGAATACACCGATGCCACCGGCACGCACCAAGTCACGTCGCGCGACTTTCGTTTTCGCCTGCCTGACGACGCCAGCGCCTCCTCCTTGCGCATCGTTACGAAGCCGACCGAGTCCGACTGGCAGCTATTCTCGAGTGTCTACATCGACCCGAAGTTACTCAACGAACTCTTTCTTCATCTCGGTGCTGGCCTCGACATCACCGCCCTCACCGCGAGCATCGGGGCGTATGGTGCCAGCGTGGGTTTCGGCCCACTGCTCGACGTAAATCTCGACATCGGCGGCGACGTGTTGATCTACAGCGCGCTGGTCGATCTCGCGGGCGGCAATCTCTCACGCGTCTACCGCAACCCAATTCCAATTTTTGGTCAGGGCGTGCTGCGCGAGTTCGACGTCGGCCCGCAGGACACCGTGGCGTTTTTCTCGCAAGGCGGCTCGTTCAACACTGCCGATATTCAGGGCTCGCTCATCGTGCGCGACGCCTACTTCCAAAATGCCCGCCCGCTCAATGTCAGCGGCCTGCTCTATCTCGACAACACGCCCACCGATAACGGCCAGCCAGCCAGCTCCAGCACGGTGGAGGTGCCGCAACTCTTCGTTGCTTCAACCGGCACCGTGGTAATCGATCCCAACAACACACTCATCGTTAACGGCCTCCAGGACGGCAACGGCAACTACGTGCTCGATGCCACCGGCGCGAAACAAGTCGGCTTCGTCACGCCCGGCAACGCCGCCGGCACTGGCGCCGTCCTCAACACCGGCACGTTTATCCTCGGGGGCATTCTCAATTATGATGGCCCCGACATCCTGAGCATCGGCAGCGGCGCGACCGTCGAACTCCTGCCCTCGACGTTCATGAACGAGACCAACCCCGGCTGGCGTTTCAACAACTTTGGTGGCCAGACCGATCCCGACGCCACGCACGACGGTTTGCGCTACCTCAAGAGCAACTTCGGCACGCTCATCATCGCCGGCCAGGATCTCGCCGTCATCAACGGCGGATTCACCAACGGCGGCAACATGGCCGTGTTGAACGGCTACACGTTCGACACCGGAAACAGTTTCACCAACAACGCCGGTGCGACGGTCAGCGTCGGAGGCGGCAGTCTCTTTACCATCGCCAACTTTACCTCCGCCAATCTCGCCAGCCTTACGCTGAGCAACGTCAACCTCACCCTCGGCGACGCGACGACCGGCGGCGTATTTTATTACACGGGCAGCCGGCCTTCGATTCTCGCCGCCTCGTCGCGCATCGTGCTCTCCGGCTCGCGCCCGTCGGGCGGCTATTTGCAAACCGGCGGAGCGGACGCGTTAGCCAATCTCTCCACCAACGCCGGCACCTTCCGCCTGCAAAACGGCGCCACGCAAACCGTCGGCGGTTCCACCGCGAGCGGCTTGGTCAACACCGGCACCCTCGAGGTCGCGCACGCCGGGTCGGTGCTCACCGTCAACGGCGCGCTCAGCAACTCCGGCACGCTCACGCTTGCCTCCGGCGGTGCCCTCACCGCCTCCGGCACCCTCGCCAATCTCGCCAGCGGCTCGCTCAACGGCGGCACGTGGAATCTCGGCGGCGTGCTCACCTACACCGGCGACAACATCTCTAGGCTCGGCACGGGCACAGCGATCACGCTCAACGGGGCTGGCAGCGGATTGAGTAACCAAGGCACTAACGCGTTCTCCTCGTTCCACACCCTCGCCAGCGGTTCGTCGCTCACCCTCACCAACGGCGCCACCCTCACTACCGACGGCACCGTCGACCTCGCGGGCGCGCTCACCTTGAATCCCGGCACAACGTTCAACACCGGTGGTTTAAAAGTGGATGCTTCCGGCCGGCTTAACTTCAGCTCGACCCTCGATCTCAAAGGCGCGCTCACTTACACCAACGCGCTTTTCACCGGCATCGCCGCGGGCACAACCATCCAAGTCGGCAGCGGCGGCACCCTCACCCGCCACGGTGTGAACGGCTGGGCCGGCTTCGCCGATGTCGCCGGCACTCTGGAAATTCTCAACGGCGGCACCGTGCGCACCGACACCGCGCTCGCCTTCACCGGCAGCCTGGTGTTACGCGCGGGCGGCACGCTCCAAGCCACCGGCGCCAGCCTCGCCCTACCCGCAAACGCTTTCACGCAAGCCGGCGGCACCCTCATCCTCGGCGGCGGCGTAACCCAAACCTCGCTCGCACTGGGGGACGGTTTTAATTTCGCCGACACCACACGCGTCCAACTTGGCTCGGTCGCCTACCAAGCCAACTATGCGAACACGACCGGCTCGGGTCAGCTCACCGCAGACGCCACGACCCGCTGGTCCAACGCCGGCGAAATCGTCGGCGCTGGCGCCATCACTGGCGGCACCTTCACCAACAGTGGCCTGCTTCAGGCCGCCGGCGGAACCCTCACGCTCGGTAACTTCGCCGCCCCGCTCGTCAATACTGGCACGCTGCGCTCCTACGGCGCGACTGGTCACGCCGCGACGCTCACCCTCGACGGCGTCTCCCTCCTCAACACCGGCGGCAGCATCGAGGCCTTCTCGCAGCTCAGTTTGCTCGCGAACACCGTCATCAACGGCGGTCGGTTCTCGGTTTTCGGCGAAGGCTCGGTCGATTCCCACGGCGCCACGTTGAACGTGGACAACTTCGAACTCGGCGGCGCGATGCTGGTGCGTAACAGCTCCGCAACCTCCCTCACCGTGCCCACGGCCTACATCAGCAACACCGGTTCACTCTCGCTCGAAACCGGCGCCACGCTCGCTTTCGGTGCAGGTTCATCGCTCATCAATCGCGGCACCCTCAACTACGCGGCCAACGCTGCGATCACGGGCCTTACGGTGCAAAATTATGGCACGCTTAACCTCGGCGCCGGCATCGCCACGAACCTGAACAACGTCGCCAATCAAGTCCGTGGCACGATCAATCTCCTCAACGGCTCCACGCTCAACCTCCCCGCGAGCGGCACGTTTACGAACGCCGGCCTCATTCACCTCTCCGGGGAAAACCCCTCCGCGCTCACCCACTCCCACAGCAACGTCGTCGTCACCGGCAACCTGACCCTCGACGGCGGCGGCACGCTGCAACTCGGCGGTTACAACACCAGCGCGCTCACCACTGCGGCCGACGGCACGACCGCCATCAACGTCGCGAGCACGCTCTGGCACAATGCCGGCACCGGCACGCTCCGCAGCAACACCGGCGACTTCAAACTCACCCTCGCCAATCAACAGTTGATTGGTGCCGGCAACTTCGGCGAAGGCACTCTCTCGATCGACAATCTCGCCGGCAGTTCCATCGGCGTTTACGGCGACGGCTCGGTGCTGAATATCCAGACCAACTCCGGCGGCTTCCTCAACCTCGGCACGCTTAACGTCGGCTCCGGCTCGACGATGATTCTCAGTGGCGGCGCCTTTCATTCGGTGAACACTGCCGGCGCGCTGGCTCTCGGCAGCTACCGCGTCGCGGGCACGCTGCAAATCAACAGCCTCGCCGGCGGCGCGTTCGATAACGCGGTCGCGCTCACTTTCGACGGTGCCAATGCGAAGATCATCGATGGCGGCGGCAACCAAGCCTTCGTGCGCAACAATCTCGCCGCCGGTTCTCTCACCGTCGCCAACACGAATTACAATTTCACGACGACGGCGGGAAATACCTTCAGCAATCAAGGCCTGCTCGCTGCCGCCATCGCTGGCACCGTCAACATCACTGGCGGCTACTTCACCAACTTCGCCAACAACACGCTCACCGGCGGACGCTACGACGCCACCGGCATCATCAAGTTCGACGGCGCCAACCTCGTCACCAACGCCGCCGACATCACCTTGCGCGGCAGCGGCCGTTTCGAAAACGAATCCGGCGCGGACGCACTCGCGAATTTTTCCACCAACCTCGGCACGTTCAGCTTAAAGAACGGCGCAGGATTCGCGCTCGGCTCCGGTGTCACCACCTTCAATCAAAACGGCAATCTCTACGTCGGCATCGGCAGCACCATGAGTCTTGGCCACGCTGCTGTCGTCAACAGCGGCACTGGCATCGCGGATTACTGGATCGGCGGCGTCCTCACCGGGGGCACGGATTTCAACCAGGCCAACACCCGCGTAACCCTCTACGGCAACGGCGCCGGCTGGTATCCCGACAATCCCAGCCAACGCCTTCCGGAACCCGGCTTCGGCCGCATGACGTTCGCCGGTGGCCTCACCGTCAACTACGACACCAGCTACGGCCTGATGCAGAACTGGAACCTCTGGGAAATCGGTTCGTCCACCGCGATCGGGCCGAACGGAAACACGATTCGTTCCGGTGCTCATGTGACTTTCGCCGGCACCGCGGGCGCTCCGATCACGATCTATAATCACGACACCATCCGCTACTATGGCGGCGCAGCCGACGATGGGCTCAGAGGCTCGCTCAGCATCGATCACCTGCGGGTAATCAACGGCGGCACCTTCGACGCCAGCGGTGCCATCGCGATTTCCGCCGGAGGTTCGTTTGATCTCGTCGGCACGCTCGCTAATTCCGAAGGCGCCCTCGATGTCATCTTCGCGACCAACCACGCTGCGAACCGCTTCACCGTCGTCGGTGGGCTCGATCTGACTCACCCGGTGAATCTATACCGCGGATCCCTCGCGTTCACCCCGGCCAACGGCTTGCCGATCAAAGTCAGCGGGTTTCGCCTCGAGTTACCCGACTTTGATTTCGCCACCATGAGCTTTCGTCCCGCCGTCATCGGCCTCAGCGCGGGCGCGACGGTCGTCAACCGCACGACCGGCCGTTCGGCTCTCGAAAACCTCGAGCGCAACACCGGCACGATGACCTTCATCAACGCCAACGGCATCGTCTTCAACGGCAACAACACCATCCCCGATTATACTTTCCTGCCCGACTTCACCAACTTCGGCACGATCACCGCCAGCGGTGCGCAGCTCCGATTCAAGGAAGATGTGCTCAACCGCGGCGTCATGACCGGTTCGTTCTGGGTTGGCGGCGACTTCAACAACGGCATGGCCGATGACGAAGCCGTGTTTAACGGCTCGCTCTACGTTGCCGGTAATCTGGTCAACGAACGCCTCAGCACCCTCAACATCACAGGTGGCGTGACGGGCGATTTCACAAATTGGGGCACGTTTACGTCCAGTCCCGATCTTATCATCGGCGGTTTCGTCAGCAACTACGGCGTCATGACCATCAACGCGAATTCGTTTCGCCGGCCCAACAACACTTTCGCGGAAATCGTGAATCTCGGCACCCTCCACGCCTCGGGCACGGTCGGCAACATCCTCAATGGCGACGGCGACATCCACACGACCGGCGAGTTGACCAAGCTCAACGCCGAGAATTTTTTCACGGGCGATCTTTACGTGGACAGCGGTTCGCTGCAGGTCACAAACGGTCATCAGCTTGGTCAGGCAAGAAATGTTTACCTCAATGCCTCGCTCGAACTCCACGGAGTCACGCTGTCCGCAAACACGACTCTGTTCCTAAACCACGGTTCCTCGCTGCTCGTCTCGGACGCCAGCACTATTGCCAGCAGCACATTTCTCACTGGGAGCACCACCATCCGCTCCAACAATGGCAGTGCGCTCAACCTCGCGCTCGTCGGCTACAACGCCGCCAGCGCAGTCACGATTACCAACACCGACGTTACGCTCACCACCGACGGTCTCGATCTCGCCGGGCTCAGCGGCAGCGGCACCCTCCGCCTAGCCCACTCCACCGGCGACACCACCAGCCTCACTCTGACCAACGGCAGCACCTTGACCGGCACGATTCACCTCACCGGCACTAACGATACGCTCACCGTGAAAGGATCGGCCTTCACCTCCAACGTCGCTTCCGCCGGGACTACGACTTTCATCGGCAACACCGCTCTTTCCACCTCTGGCGTGATCAGCGGCACCGGCAGCGTGAACGTCGCCGACGGCATGGATCTCACGCTCACGAATGCGCAGACTTACACCGGCCTGACTACGATTTACAGCGGCAGCTCCCTCACCCTCAACGGGACGAACGCTTCGCTCGCCGGCGGCATCCGCAACGACGGCGCGCTCATTTTCAACCGCAACGGTAACTATTCGCTCGGCGCGAATGTCACTCCGGAAGGCACCGGCTCCTACACCCAAAATGGCAGCGGTATCCTTACGCTGCTCAACCCAGGTTTCCTCTCGAACCTCATCGTTGCCAACGGCACCGTGCGCCTCGGCGACGGCAGCAAGCTCTTCACCGGCACGTTCAGTCCCATCACCAACAATTCGCACTTGATCTTCGGGCACGCGGGCAGTGCGACCGTCACCGTCGGCGGCACGGGCGACCTCACGCACAACGCAACCGGCAACCTCACGCTCACGATCAACGGAGCCAATGCGAACACGCTCCTGCACACCGGCACCGGCACGTTAACTCTTCCCGCCGGCCAGACCTTCACGGGTGCGACGCGCGTCCAAGGCACCGGCACTTTGGAAATTTACGCCGATTCTTCGCTCGGCGCGGCTCCCGCGATCTCCAGCGCAGAACACCTTTACCTCAACGGCGGCACCTTGCGCGTGCTCGGGGTTAATGAAGTCACGCTCAACGCCAACCGTGGTCTTCGCTTCACCAACGCCACGATCGAAACGAACGGCACGCTCAACTTTTTAACTTCGCCCAGTGGCGGCTTCACTAAAACGGGTGCCGGTCGCCTCAACATCGGGATGAACGCTTCGCAGACTTTCCAAGCGGTGCTCAACGAGGGCTCGCTCAAAATCGATAATGTCGGCAGCGATCGCACGCTGGGCAAACTGAGCTCCGCGGCAGGCACCGATTTGATTTTCGCCGGCACTGGCACCACCGCGTTATCCATCGTCACGCCCGCTGACATCAAAGGCCGCCTCCTCATCGAGAGCGGCACCTTGGCCTTCTCCGGCCAGATGCACGCTCCAACCAACGGAAGTCTCACCAACGGCCTCATCGAAATCGCGGCAGCTGCCACGCTCGCCGATCTCGGCTCCGGAACGACTTTCCATAACATCAGCGGCGCGGGTCGGTTTATCGCGCAGGCCGGCTCGACCGCTCACCACGTCGACGTCGGATCCCTCGCTCTCCGAAACGACGGTCTCATCGCCAATTCCCTCTACGCGAACTCGGCGACGATGGAAGCAAGTGCTCACCTGAAAATTCTGAACGGTGGCCGCATCGGTGACCTCACTCTCAGCGGCGCCCAGAACACGATCGAAGTCGAGGGTGCGTATGCCTTCAACATCGACGGCACTGTCACCAACCACGGTTTCTATTTGGATAAAACCGGCAACGGTGAGCTCGCCTTCGACGGTGCCACGATCAACTCCAATCTCATCGTCAGCGCTGGCTTTCTCAGTTTGAAAAATCACGCCGTGCTGAACGGTGTCATCTCCGGCGCGGGCACCGTTTACATCGGCGGTGGCAACGTAAACGACTCTATCACCTTCACCCGTGACCAGACTTATACCGGCGGCACGTTCATCAGCCTGGGCGAACTCGTGCTCGGCAACGGTGGCAGCAGCGGTTCGGTCCAAGGCACGATCAACACCGGCAATCTCTACGGCTACACCGGCGTAAAGTTCAATCGATCCGACGACTTCACGCTCAACAACACGCTGCTGGGCAACGGCTGGCTCCGACAAGCCGGCACCAACACCATCACCGTTAACCGCGCACTTGCGTCCGCAGTGAACAGCCCACTCGACAGCAACCGCGACATCCTCATCGACTCCGGCACCGTGGCCCTCACCGACGGCGCCGCGGGCATCGCGAAGATCGTCAACCACTCAGCCCTCGTCTTCACCAACACCGGAGCTCTCGCGCTCGACGCGATTGGTTATCTGAACTCGCGGGAAAATATTTCCGGCACCGGCACGGTCAAACAACTGGGCAGCGGCACGACGACCCTTGCGGGCAGCAACACCTACACCGGCGCGACGACGATCGCGGATGGCAAACTCGTTTACACCACGGCGTTCGCCAACGCCGGCGGCATCACGGTCGGCAGTGCCAACTCCGCCCTTAATCGCGGCACCCTGGGCATCGCGGGCGCGGGCAACATCGGCGGCACCATCGCCAATTGGAGCAGCATTTCGCTCGACCGCACGGACGACTACGTCTTTGGCGCGACCACTACGGGCGCCGGGAGTATCACAAAGAACGGTGCCGGCACCGCGACCCTCGGAAGCTTTAATCACACTAATTCTTTCAATATCGCCGCGGGTGAACTGCGCGGATTTGTCGGCGCAGCCGACAACGCCACGTTTAATTCCGTGATCTTCGGCCTCGGCTTGTTCAGCAAGACTGGCAGCGGGCGGCTCACCCTCACCGGCGGTTCGAATCTCAACGTGCTCGGCGGCCTGCACGTCGCCGAGGGTCGCCTTCGCATCGGCAGCAGCCACGGCTACAACACCGACATCACTGTCGCCGCGGGCGCGACGCTCGAGATCGATGCGAACTTCGGACACGCGCGCAAAATCGACGTCGCCGGCAGCCTCCAGGTGCTCTCGGGAAATTTCGATGTTTCCGGTGCCATCACCGCACAGCACGCGACCACCATTTTCGACGGCGCGTCACTCACCTTACGCGACGGTGGCACGATCAACGGCACGCTCGCGAATTTCGGCGACATCATTTTCGACTACGGTTTCGGCCACGACGTCACCTTCGCCGCCACGACCACCGCCAGCAGCACCGGATATTTCATCCAACAAGGTGCGGGCAAAATCACCCTCACCGGCGAAAACCTCGCCGCCGGCACCTTTGGCAATTACCAAGGCGGCGCGATCATCAACGCGGGTTCGACGCTGGCCCTCGCCGGCAACGGTTCCCTCCGCGGCACGATCACTAATCACGGCACGCTGGAAATCAGCACCACGCCCGGCGCCACTCGCAGCATTCCTGCGAATCTCATCGGCAGCGGCAACGTGCTGCTCTCCGGCGGTGGCACGATCGAAGTCGGCAGCCTCGACTACACTGGCCAGACGTTCCTCAGCGACGACACCACGCTCAGCTCCACTATTTTTGCCGGCGATACGAAGACCTTTACTTCGCTGATTTCCGGTCAGGGCGGTCTCACCAAAACCGGTGGCGGCACCCTTGTCCTCACCAAAGACGTCGCACTCAACCGGGTCATCATCACGGAGGGCACGCTCGCCCTCGGCAACGGTGGCACCACCGGTTATCTGGCCGCGAATAGTTTCATCAATCACGGCACCCTCGCTTTCAATTTCTCCAACGCCCAAACCTTCGCCAACGTCATGAGCGGTCAAGGCGGCCTCCATCAGACCGGCGCGGGCACGATCACGATCGCTTCCGATAATCCTGACTTGCTCGGCGACACCGTCGTCGATGCGGGCACCACGCTCCGGCTCGGCAACGAAGACAGCACTCAAGGCTCCGTCGGTGGCGCGATCGTCGCCAATGGCACGGTGCAAAACTTCAAGAACGGCCCATTGACGCTCGACCACCTCACGGGCGGCGCGGACGGCCTTTTTCAGAATCAATCGACTGGCACTCTCACGCTCACTCAAGCGACCGACTTTGCGGGCACGCTCATCACCGCGGGCGCGCTCATCGTCGACAGCGGCGTGCTCAATCATCGCCTGGATCGCGTTCAGGCCACCAGTCTCACCAATCACGGTCAGCTCACAATAACCGGCAACAATACCACAGTTCCGACCGTTACCAACTACGGCACCCTCACGTTGGGCAACGGAGGCGAGAAGGGCTCGCTCGTCGGCACCATTCACAACGATGGCCGGCTGGTCGTTAACCGCAGCAACACCGTTTACCTCGGCTCGAACCTCATTGTCACCGCCAGCGCCAATGCGGGCATCATCCGCCAAATCGGCACGGGCACCACGGTCATTCAGGATTTCGTCAACGCCAGCACCTTCGAAGTCATGGGCGGCACGCTGGCGTTTGACTATTACACCGCGAGGCCGAATGCCGTCATCAGCACGTCCCCCGGTGGCAACGCGCTGTTCTCCGGTTCGCTCACCCACAACAATGCCATCGTCGGCAACGGCCGCATCACCATTGGGCGCGAAGCTTCGACCGATTTTACTGCGGCGGCTGGCCACATCACTTTTAGCAACGCGACCAACACCTACGATGGTTCCGTGCACATCGTCGCCGGCAGTTCGCTCACCCTCCGCGACTCCGCCGATCCGACCACCAACGATCAACACATCGCTGGTCTGCTCAGTGGCGGCGGCGATCTCAACTACATCACCACCGATCCGTTCCAAGCCCACTTGCAGAATTTCGGTAAACTGTCCCTCGGCAGTGGCAGCACGCTCACCGGCACCCTCACCACGGCGGGCAACTGGATCTCGTCGGGCGGCAGTTTCTCGACTCTCGTGGAATTCGCATCCGCCGGCACTTTGGAATTCACCAACCGCAACGCCGCCATTTTCTCCGGCACGCTGCTGAATGGGCACACCCTCATTCACAACGGCAGCGGTGCGCTCACGCTCGACACCGCCTTCGTCGGCAACGTGACCGTGAACACCGGCGCGTTCCTCCTCGGCACCAACGGCTCGCTCAGCGGCACCTTTACGCTCGCAAACACTTCGGCCGCTTCACTGCAACTGAACCGCGCCACCACCCTCTCCTCACTCAACGGTGGCGGCACGCTCGGCGGCAACATCGCCCTCGGCACCCACACGCTGACGCTCGACCAAGCTTCGGCCACCACGTCCACCTACGCCGGCGCCCTCACTGGCACGGGCGGTTTTGCGAAAGACGGCGCTGGTTCGGTGACACTCGCTGGTAACAACACCTTCACCGGCAACATCACCGTCAGCGCCGGCACGCTCGCCCTCGCGGGAACCAACACGACGACCCACTACATCGTGAGCGACGGTGCCCGCCTCGAAGCGGCTTCAATCGCCAGTCTCGGCGGCAGCAACTCGACGTTCACCCTCGACTTGAACGGCGGTGCCTTCCACGCCCAGACCCCCACCACGTTCAGCAATACGCAATCGGTCACGCTCGACGGAGGCGGTTTCCTTTCTGGCGATCTCACGCTCAACCGCACCGTTAGCGGCGCGGGCGCACTCACGATCAATGGCGGTCGCGTGCAACTCAACGGCGACGCTTACTCGGGCCACGTCGTCGTCAGCGGTGCCACCCTCGTCCTCGGCCAAACCAACGCGATCGACGCCGCTAAAACTTCCTTCACCGGCGCGACCCTGGATCTGAACGGCCTCGATTGGTCCGAAAATCTCGACGCGCAGGACATGACGATCGCCAGCTACCACGGTCGCTCGGCGGTGTCGTCCACGCTCTCGACGTCGGGCACTTTAAAATTCGACGGCGACATTAACTTCATCGGCGACATCACCGCTCCCGCCGATGCGATCCTTCACAGCAGCGGCAATTTGGTTCTCGGTGACACCGCCGCCGGCAAGATTGGATCGCTCTGGGTGCTCGCCGGCGACCTCGACGCCTCGGCTAGTGCGTTGAACCGAGTGACGTCCGTAATCATAGGTGGCGATATCCACCTCGGCGGCAGCGGCACCTTCGGCAGCGCGAGCACGGACTTCGCCGCAGCAGGCGGCAGCCTGCTCGCCAGTCAGGGCAACTCGCTGACCATCGAAGGCGATTTCAACCTCGGCAACGGCAACTTCAGCGTCGGCGGAGCCGGTGACATCGCCCTCGTCGGCTCGCTCGGCAACGGCACCCACTCACTCACCAAAGTCGGCACGGGTCACGTCGACCTCGCGAATGTTTCATTAGACAACTGGGACGCCTCCGGCGGCGGCGCGCGCCTGTTAATCAACGAGGGTTCGCTCACCGCAACCACGGCGTTCCTCAACAATCGCGGACTCGCCATTCTTGATCAAGGCACCCTCGCGCTCGCCGATACTTCGACCAACGCGCTCACGCTTCGCTCCCTCGACGGCAACGGCACGCTCGCTCTGGGCAGCCGTAACCTGATCATCAACGCAGGCAATAGCGGCGCTTTTACCGGCTCCGTCAGCACGACCGGCAGTATCACGAACACGGTCGCCGACATCTCCTCCGGCGCGAAGACCCAAACCTTCGGCAGCCTTACGGCAGGCACGCTCACTGTTAATTCCGGCAACGTCGTCATCACAGATTCGTTGAAAGCCTCGACGGTCAACGTCGCCGCCAGCGGAGCCTCCGGCAGCCTCACCGCCACCACCAATGGGATCAGCAACGCCGATCATACCGCACTGCAGGGCACATTCGTCATCGATGGTTGGCTCAATCTTCTCGGAGGCCAAACGCTCACCACCAACGCCGCCTCGCTCACGTTGCGAACCGCGTCGGCTCGGATCATGGACGTGAACGGCAGCAGCACCTTCAGCCACCTGGCCAGCAATACCGGCACCATCAGTCTTAGCAACGGCGCCTCTATCACCGGCGCGGCATCGGTCTTCACCAATACCGGCATCATTACCATCTCCGGGGCGAATTGGAGTGGTTTTAACGTGATCAATAATCAAGGCGTCGGTGGCTCCAACGTCACCCTCACCGCGACCACCCTCGCCGCGAGTCGCTTCAATCAAATCAGCGGCACGCTGAATCTGAATCAGGGCGCGGCCATTGTCGGCACGGCGGGTGGCAATGCACTCAACAATCCGGCCTTTGTGCTGTCCGGCGGCACCTTCAACGCTTCTGGTTCGGTTACCGGCGGTATTCTCCAAACCGGCGGCACCTTTAACGCCTCCGGCTCGGTCGCCGGCGGTTTCCTCCATACTGGCGGCAATTTGAATATCGCCGGCTCGTCCATCGGCACCTTCACCGTGAGCGGCGGGGTCTTCCTCCGCGGCGGCTCCCAACTAACTTACATCTTTGCCGATAATGGGCTCACTCGTGACCACTTGCAGGTCAACAATACGGCCAACACCACCGACGGAAAAATCACCCTCGGAGCAGCGAACGCGACCAACCCCGTTCTAATCGCCATCGGCACCAACAACGGAAATCTGACCGGCTTCACGGGGCTCACGGATGCCTCGTGGGCCATCGCCACCACCACGGACGGTTTCAGCAATTTCGATAGCAACCGTTTCTTCGTAAACGGCAATCTCTCGACCGCCGCCTTCGGCAACTACGGTGTCGTGACCAACGGCAATAACCTCGAACTCGTCTACAATCCGTCCGTGTCGTTCAGCAATAGCTCCGCCTCTGAAACCCAGAGCGCCGTCATCACCGCCACCTCGCAATTCGGTGGCGTCCGCATCTCTGGCGCGAACAATGCGATTTTGAATCAAGCCAATACCTACACCGGCAACACCGCACTCGATTCCGGCACGCTCACGGTGGGCCACGATCAGGCGCTCGGCACCGGCAAGGTGGTGTTGAGCGGTGGCACCCTGCGCAGCGACGACACCGCCCGCACCCTCGCTAACAATATCGTCCTGGTAAACAGCAACCCCGTCACGCTCGCCGGCAATTCGAATCTCACCTTCACGGGCATCCTCTCGAATTTTTCGTCAGGCAGCAAAACCCTCACGATTAACAACACCGGCGTGACGACCTTCGGCGATGTCAATCTCCTCATCGGCACCACCGCGCGCACGCTCACGTTTAACACCGCTGCATTCGCCGGCACCACGGTTATCAGCGGAACCATCGCCAACGGGGGCGACGGCGCGGGAAGCTTGACGAAATCCGGCGCCGGCCTGCTCCAGCTCACCGGCACTAACACTTACACTGGCGTCACCACGATCTCTACCAATGGCGGCACGCTCCAACTCGGCAACGGCGGCACCACTGGCTCGATCCTCGGCAACGTCGCCGTGGGGGCCAGCGCCGTCCTTTCATTCAACCGCTCCAGCGCGCTGGACTTCGGTGGGATTATCTCCGGCGCAGGTCGCGTCACGCAAGTGGGCCCTGGAAAAACCACCCTGACCGCCGCGAATACTTACACCGGCACGACGACGATCTCCGCGGGCACGCTGCAATTCGGCAAACAGGTTTCGCTCTACAATAACAACTCCGCCAACTGGACCGCGACGAACGTCGTCATCGCTTCCGGCGCGACCGCAGCCTTCAATGTCGGCGGCGCCGGCGAGTTCACCGCGAGCAATCTCGACACGATCAAGTCGCTCGGTTTCGCCAGCGGTTCGTTCCTCGGTCTCGACACCACCAACGCCACCAACGGCACGTTCAGCTACGGCAGTGACCTCACTGGCGCGATCGGCCTGACCAAACTCGGCACGGGCACGCTTGCGCTCACGGGTAGCAACACTTACTCCGGCGCGACGAACGTGCTCGCGGGCACGCTCCAACTCGGCAGCGCCACCGCGCTCAGCCCTCATACGACGCTCAACATCGCCACAGGTGCGACGTTTGACTCGAACGGTTATGCGCAAGCGTTCTCCACGCTCACCGGCACCGGTGCGATCAATGTAGGCGCGTCTGGGATCAGCGTCGCGCCTTCCGGCACAAACTCCTACGCAGGTTCGCTCACCGGCAACGGCGGCCTTACGATGAACGGCACCGGCACGCTCGTGCTCACGAATAGCACGAACAACTTCTCCGGCCCGGTCACCATTGCCAGCGGCACGCTGGAAGTCGGCGCAATTGGCGCGCTCTCCTCGGGATTGAATGTCGCGCTCGCCAACAACGCGACGCTCGCCCTTGCAAATCACTCGACGACCGTCGGGGCTCTCACCGGCACCGGCGCGGTTACGCTCGGGAGTGGGACCCTCACGCTTTCGCCGAGCAACCCCGGCACGTTTGCCGGCTCGATTAGCGGCAGCGGCGGCGTCACTGTCACCGGTGGCGGCACCGTGGTGCTCACCGGCGCGCACGCTTACACCGGCGCAACCAATGTCACCGGTGCTTCGCTCGTCATGAACGGCAACGCGTCCGCGAGCGACTTCAGCATCGGCAACGGTGGTCTCCTCGGGGGCAGCGGCACGATTGGCGACCTCACCCTCACGAGCGGCGCGACGCTCTCGCCGGGCAATTCCCCTGGCACCCTCGCGGTCGACGGCAACGCGACGTGGAACGGCGGGGCGAATTACAACTGGCAAATGCAAAACGCCACCGGCCTCGCGGGCACGGGTTACGACTTGGTCACTATCTCTGGCTCGCTCACCATCGCGGCGAACAACACAAGCCGCTTCGCCGTCAATGTCCTGTCGATCCTCTCCAACGACACGGCCGGCGACGCCATCAACTTCAGCTCTGCGGTAGATTCATCCTACACCATCGCCAGCGCGAGCGGCGGCGTCATCGGATTCAACGCCAGCGCGTTCACGCTCAACACGACCGGCTTCACCAACAACTTGAACGGTGGTTCGTGGAATCTCTCCCAAGTCGGCAACACGATCTCGCTCAACTTCGCTGCCTCCGCGATCCCCGAGCCGAGCACCTACGCCGCCATCTTCGGCGCACTGGTCTTCGGCTTAGTCACCTATCGCAAGCGCTCGCGCCGCTAAAAATTGCTGAGAAACTGGCGCCCGGAACAGAACTGGATTCGCGCCGAATCGATCGCCTATCCGACTTGCGTCCTAAGCGCTGGATCTTTGCTCGTTTTTCAAAGCATCAAACACCGTCTTGGACGGGCGGAAGCTGCCGTCGAATCTGCGATGGCACCTCCCGAAACGCGGTTTTTCAGCGTGTGCGGTCAGTCGTGCAACGAACGCATTCCGACCCACGCAAATTTTTTGGCTCCGAAGTCTCAATCGCGGACTCACATACTTGCGGCAACGTGAGAAAAGCACCTTAGCGAAACATTTCGTGTAGCGAGTGCTCGGACTACTATGAGATAAATCTAATCCTGAGCCGAATCACGCCGCAGCCGCTTTCCTCAACATCACGCTGCGCATTTGCGCGAAGTATATTTCTGAGAAATCTCCTAAAAGTGTCTGAGCTTTGTCTGAGGTTCTAGTCTCCAGAGGGAAAATGGTGCCCGGGGTGGGGGTCGAACCCACAAGATATCGCTATCGGTAGATTTTGAGTCTACTGCGTCTGCCAATTCCGCCACCCGGGCGCTGCCAAGAGCTGCGAAACAAAGCGGCCACACGGGCAATGTAAACCCTGATTTTCGCCGTTCGAGACAATCACCAAACGCTTGTCAGCTTCCACCCCCGCATCGACACTCCGTCATGTCCGATTTCCGCGTTTTCTGCCTCCCTGCCGAACCGAATCCCTCGGAGATCCGTTTGGCCCCCGCGGAGAGCCATCACTTGGTGGTCGTGAACCGGTGCCTCCAGGGCAGCACGGTGGTTGCCTTCGACGGCAAAGGCGGCGAGTGGATCACGGAATGCGTGAGAGCGGACAAACACTCCGCGTTGCTTCGCGTGCGGGAGTCGAAGCAGGCGGCGCCCCTTCCCCACGTCATCACGCTGGCGCAATCGCTGCCGAAAGGCGGCACCATGGACGACATCGTCCGTCAGGCGACTGAAGTCGGCGCGGCTAAAATCATTCCGCTGATCAGCGAACGCACCGAAGTCCACCTCGAGGCGGATCGCGCGGAAAAGAAAATTGAGAAATGGCGCATCGGCGCCGTCGAAGCCGCCAAGCAGTGTGGCAATCCGTGGTTACCCGACATCACGCCGCTGCAGAAATTTTCCGAACTCATCACCCACTCCGGCCACGGCTACGACTTAAAGCTAATCGCCAGCCTGCACCGGAATACCAAAACGTTAAAAGCCGCGCTCGCAGGCTATCGTCAGCAACACGGCACATCTCCCCGCAACGTGCTTTGGCTGGTCGGGCCCGAAGGCGATTTCTCGCCCGCGGAAATCGGTGCCGCGCTCGACGCAGATTTCCAACCGATCACGCTCGGCCCGCTCGTCCTCCGCAGCGACACCGCCGCACTCTACGCGCTCAGCATTCTCAGCTACGAGCTACAAAACGCCTGAGTAAATGGGGAAATCAGAAAAGCTGGAAACAACCTTGTTGATGCTTTCCTGCTTTCCACATTCCTCAATTTAGCCGGACGAGAACGCGTGAAAGAGCAGATTTCGCGAACGTTTATTTCCGCGCCGAAAGATAGTGGGTGACGTCGTCACCCGACACACGCCCACCGGGGCCGGTCGCTTGAATGTCGGTAATCGTCGCGTGATTCAGTCCGGCTTCCTGAGCCATTTTGATCGCGCGCGGAGTCCACACGAGTGCGCTCGCAGCATTTGCACTAGATGGAACTGCACTGGGTGCCGCGCTCGAAACTACTGTGGGTTTCGCACCGGCCACTTCCAAATGTTTCAAACTCGCATCGGCGGTTTCCATGCGAAACAGCGATTGGCCGGAAGACTTCACATCCCCTTTCACACCGTTCACTTCGGTGATCGTCCCGTCGGCGGGAGCTTCAAAATCGAACGCCGATTTGTCGCTCTCCAGCTCGGCGAGCTTTTGGCCCTTCGCGACTTTGGTGCCGGGCGTGACGTTGATGTTGAGAATCGTGAGCTCGCTCACAGTCGCGCCCATCGAGGGCATCGGAACATCGATAATGAAGTGGGACATGGGTTCGTTTTTGTTGGGACAAACCATGCGGTGGACACAGAGTTCGTCAATGCCTCGAACGTAGCGCGCTTGGAAGCTTCCGACAGTTTCCAAATCCTTAAACAGAGAGAACGGGAACGATTAAGGGAAAGAGAACGATTTTAAGCGCCGCGCACGGCTTTCCACACGGCGAGGCACGACGCGATGAGCGCGGGCATCTCTTCGATCGGAATTTGATTCGGGCCGTCGGAAATGGCTTTCGCGGGATTAGGATGTGTTTCGATAAACAAACCATCGGCGCCAGCGGCGAGGGCCGCGCGCGCGAGCGGCGGCACGAACTCGCGACGCCCACCCGTCTTGCCGCCGGCGGCTCCGGGTTGTTGCACGCTGTGCGTGGCGTCGAAAATTGCGGGAGCGCCGAGCGCTTTCATTTGCGCAAACGAGCGCATGTCGACGACGAGATTATTGTAACCGAAGGTCGTGCCGCGTTCCGTTTGCCAGAATTCTTTGGCACCGCCTTCGCGGAGTTTGTTCACCACGAACTCCATTTCCTGCGGCGAAAGAAACTGGCCTTTCTTGACGTTCACGACGCGACCCGTGGCCGCGGCGGCGAGCAGCAAATCGGTTTGCCGGCAGAGGAACGCAGGGATCTGCAATACATCGCACACTTCGCCGACAGCGGCGGCTTGTTGGCGCTCGTGGAAATCCGTGACGACAGGAAAGCCGTAGTCGGCTTTCATTTTCGCGAGCAACGCGAGGCCTTCCTGTAAACCAGGGCCGCGGTCTCCGTTGAGCGAAGTGCGGTTGGCTTTATCGAACGAGCCTTTGAAAACGATGTTAAGCTCGGGGTGTTGTTTCGCGAGCTTCGTCAACATCTCCGCGACAGGCCGGCAAGTGGCTTCACTCTCGAGCGAACACGGACCGGCGAGCAAAAGAAGCTTAGTTGGGTCGAAGAGCATCAGACTTATTTTTTACGCGGAACTCAGGAAATCAGGAACGAAAAAATCTTTTCCAGTTTTACTGATTTCCACATTTCACTTTTTCGCGCCCTTTTTGTTTTTGATCGCGGCTCCAATGAAGGCTGCGAAGAGCGGGTGTGCTTTATTCGGCTTTGATTGGAATTCCGGGTGACATTGCACGCCGAGGAACCACGGATGATTTTTCAACTCACCGACTTCGACGAGGCCGCGTTTCGGGTTCCAGCCCGAGATGATCATGCCGGCTTTTTCGAGACGCACGATGTAGTCGTTGTTCACTTCGTAACGGTGACGGTGGCGCTCGGTGACTTGCGCGGAGCCATAAGCTTTGCGGGCGAGCGTGCCGGGCTTCAGATCGCAGGTGTAGGCCCCGAGGCGCATCGTGCCGCCTTTCTGAACAACGTTGCGCTGCTCGTCCATGAGCGCGATGACCGGCTCGGGAGTTTTTTCTTCGAACTCCATCGAGTTCGCCTTCTTCAGGCCGAGGACGTTGCGCGTGAATTCGATCACGGCGATTTGCAGGCCAAGACAGATGCCGAAGTAAGGCACTTTGTTTTCGCGCGCAAATTTTGCCGCGGCCACTTTGCCCTCGATGCCGCGGTCACCAAAGCCACCGGGAACGAGAATGCCGTCGAGTTTCCTGAGCTGCGCGAGGCCCGCTTTCGTTTCGAGATCCTCGGCGTCGACGCGCACCACATCGACGTGCGCGTTGTTCGCGATCCCCGCGTGCGCGAGCGATTCGTAAACGGATTTATACGCGTCCTGGAGCTCGATGTATTTGCCGATGACGCCGATCTTCACCTCGTGCTTCGGCGATTTGATGCGGTGCACGATATCGACCCAGATATTTTTCTTCGGCGCGCGGGTTTTAATTCCGAAGAGATCGCACACATATTGATCCATGCCCTGCTTTTGCAGCATGAGCGGCAATTCGTAGATCGAAGACTCCACGTCCTCGGCCGCGAACACGGCCTTCACGGGGACGTTGCAGAACATCGAAAGCTTTTCGCGCATCTCGATCGTCAGCGGTTTTTCGCAACGGCACACGAGCAAGTGCGGCTGGATTCCGATCTCGCGCAGCTTCGCCACGCTTTGCTGCGTGGGCTTGGTCTTCAGTTCGCCGGCGGCCGTGACAAACGGCACGAGCGTAACGTGAATAAAAATGCATTCGCGCGGGCCGACCTCGAGGGCGAACTGGCGGAGCGCTTCGAGAAACGGCAACCCTTCGATGTCGCCCGTCGTGCCGCCGATTTCGGTGATGAGCACGTCGACACCTTTGCCGCCTTTGTGGATGCGGTCTTTGATTTCGTTCGTGACGTGCGGGATCACCTGCACGGTCTTGCCGAGGTAATCGCCACGGCGTTCCTTCGCGATCACGGACTCATAAACTTGGCCGGACGAAAGGCTGTTCGCGCGGGAGAGTTTTCCGGAGGTGAAGCGTTCGTAGTGGCCGAGGTCGAGTTCGGTCTCGGCACCGTCGTCGAGGACGTAAACTTCGCCGTGTTGATACGGGCTCATCGTGCCCGGATCGACGTTGAGATAAGGGTCGAATTTCTGGATGCGCACCGTGAGGCCGCGCAACTCCAGCAGGGCGCCGAGCGACCCCGCCGTGAGCCCTTTGCCCAAAGAAGAAACTACGCCGCCAGTGACGAAAATATACTTCACGCCCAACGTAAAAGCTGCCCCCTCCGCTAGACACAAGGAAAAGGTTGCTCGTGTGTGATTTCCGCAGGGAAACCACCCTAGAAATAGTTTGCCGATCCCTCAGCGCCGCACCCAAGCTCCACCGGTGCAGTCAAAAGCCTCCCTTCTCGCCTGGATTACCTGCGACGGCGTCCACATCGACCCTTCGTCCGGCAAACACACGATTCTTGGCGTGTTTTCCAACATCAAGGCCCGTGCGTTTCCCGTGATGCACCCGTATATGGTGTGGTTTTTGACGCTCACCGACGTGCAACCCGGCAAACACCACATCCGCATGTCGATGGGTCTCGACGCCATGAATCCGACCCAGCTGCTCAACCGTGAATTCGAGTCCCAAAGCCCGCTCCATCGCATCAATTTGATCAACGAGCTCCGCAATCTCCGCTTCGAGCAAGCGGGCGAATACTCCATCCTCATCGAAGTCGACGACGAGCCGATTCTCGCGACCAGCTTGACCGTTAACTGATCAAAAAATCAGTCATTGCGAGGAGCTACACGACGAAGCAATCCACTGGATCGCCACGCCGCCAGCGGCTCGCGATGACAAAATAAAATTTTCATGTCCTCCTCCTCTTCCTTCGAACTCGTCGGTATTGGCAACCCCATCATGGATCTGCTCGCGCACGTCGATGATGCTTTCCTGCGCGCGCACGTCAGCGGCGACAAAGGCGGCATGGTGCTCGTGGACGACGCCGACATCGTCCAACTCGTCGGCAAACTCATCCACAAACTCGCCGTCACTCCTGGCGGCTCCGCAGCCAACGCCGTGCTCGGCGCGACCAAGCTCGGACTCAAAACTTCCTTCGTCGGCAAAATCGGCGGCGACATCACCGCGGAAGATTACCGGAAAAATTTCGTCGCCGCCGGTGGCGACGATTCCCGTTTCAAGCGCGCCACGCTGCCGAACGGACGTTGCCTCTCGATGGTGACCCCCGATGGCCAGCGCACGATGCGCACTCACCTCGGAGCGGCGATGACGCTCAGCCCCGACGAAATCACCGTCGCCGATCTCAAAGGCGCCAAGCACGCGCACATCGAAGGCTACCTCCTCTTCAATCCGTCGCTCGCCGAAAAAGTCGCCCAGACCGCGCGCGCGGCCGGTTGCACGATCAGTCTCGAACTTTCGTCGTTCGAAGTCGTCAACGTCGCCCGCAATTGGATTCTCGATCAGCTCAAGCAAGGCGTCGAAGTCGTTTTCGCGAACGAAGACGAAATCCGCGCCCTTTTCCAAACCGACGCTTCTTACGACGCCTACGCGCGCAAACTCGCCGGCTTCGGCGGCATCGCCTGCGTGAAGATTGGCAAGGACGGCGCGTGGGTCGCGAAAGGCGAAGAACTCCACCGGATCCAACCCGTTAAAGTTTCCCAAGTCGTCGACACCACCGGTGCCGGCGACGCGTGGGCCGGTGGATTTCTTTACGGTTATCTGCGCGGCTATTCGCTCGCCGCATCAGGCGCGCTCGGCTCGGCCCTTGGCGCCGAATGCGTGCAACATCTCGGACCGGCCATTCCCGACATTCACTGGCCGCGCCTCCGCGAACTCGCGGCAGCTTTGAAATAAGGCGATTACCTCCGTTGTAGCTGGCGCGCGATTACCGTCGCGCGCCCGGCCTCACAAACTCCGCAAGCACTCCGCCGGATTGATGCGGCGCAGGCGAAATAAACTCGGAATGCACGCCAGTGCCGACACGAGCAAAATGATTCCCGCCGCGACCGCGTAAGTGACCGCATCGCGTGCGTTCACGCCGAAAAGCAGCGCTTGCAACACGTGCACGACCGCCGCAGCCGTCACGATTCCGATGACGACGCCGAGCGCCGCGACAATCAAATGCCCGCGCGCAAACCGCGTCCACAAACGCTCCGGATCGATCCCCAGCGCCATGCGAATTCCGAACTCGCGATTCCGCTGTAGCACTTGCGACACCGTGATGCTGTAAACCCCGACCGCGCACAACAACACCGCCGCCAGCGCGTAAGTCAGCGTCAGGCGCATCGTGAGTTGTAGTGAACCCAATTCTGTTTCGATCGTGCGCTGCATCGTGCCCGGGAAATAAACCGCCATGCGCGGATCGACGCGCGCCGCCGCCGTGCGCACCGATTCGCCCGAAGGCGCCGAGGCTTGTCCGCGCACATACAAAAACGGCGCTTGCCCGCTGAACCCACGCATCGCGTTGAGGATAAAATCATTATTCGTCACCTTGGGCCCCGACGCCTGAAAATCCCGCACCACGCCGCGCACGACCAAACTAAACGGCGGCTGCTTGGGACTCGCGCCGCGTCCAAAAAACTCCCGCCCTAGCGCCGACTCACCCGGCCAGAGGCGGTTCGCGAGCGATTGATTGATGACGACGTAAAACGGTCCGTCCGCTTTTTGATTTTCGGCAAACGTCTCCCCTTCCACAAACGGCACGCCGAATACTTTGAAAATATCTGGCGTCACCGAAGAGTTAAACGCGCCGCCCTCCGAGCGTCCTTCCGCTAGACCATCGCGGGTTTTCGCGTAAAAAAAACGCGGCTCGCCGCTGAAGCCGATCGGCACATTCATCAAAGCCGCCGCGCTTACTCCCGGGATCAGCTCTAGTTCATCGGTCAACCGTTTCAATGTGCTCGCGCGCACTTCCGGCGTCGGGAAATCCGCATCTTTGATCGCGAGTTTCGATTGGAAAATCGCGCCCGCGTCGTAGCCCCAATTTTCCTGCCGCATCTGATAACTCGAGCGTAGCAACAACCCCGCGGAGATCGCCAGCACCGTGAGCAACGCGATTTGTCCGACGACCAACGTGCGGCGCCACACACCGCGTCCTGATCCACGACTCGAACCCGCGCCGTCGCGAATGATGCGCTCCGGATTCACGAACAACAAATAACTCACCGGCACGATGAGCGCCACGCCGGCGGAAATCACCGCCAGCCCCGCGGCCATCGCGAAGTGATGCCATTGCGAACTAAACAACAGCCAATACGGCGTCGTGACCCGCGCCATCGCCTGATGCACGTGCGGCCCGACCAGCAACAACAACCCCGACCCGATCAACGCCGCGAGTCCGGCCATAAACGCGAGTTGCACCGCGAGCCCGCGTATCGCCGCCGCGCGCGGAATGCCGAGCGCGAGCGACGACGCGATTTCTCCCGCGCGTCCGAAGAAATCGATCATCACCAGATTCGCCGCGTTCGCACAGCCCACCAACACAAACACGACCGCGAGCGCAAAGAGCACGAGCGAACTGCGATTGAGTTCAGGAAACAAAAAGATTTCGCGAAACGGAATTACGACCGGGTGCAGTTCAAACTTTAGCGCTGGCGACTCTGCGCTGAGCCCTGCGGTGATGACGCGCAGATCTTTCTCGGCGCGCTCCCGCGTGATGTCAGGCTTCAGCCGCACGATGATGTCGTGCACCATGGCGGGCGGGAATTTTTCCCACTGGATGTTACCCTGCGGCTGCCACATTTCCTGGTCGTTCGGAAAACGAAAACTCTCCGGCATCACGCCGACCACCGTCGTCGGGACATTGTCCACATTCACGACGAGCCCGATGATATGAGGATTGGCCGCGAAGCGATTGCGCCACGTTTTCTCCGCAAGCAGCACGACGGGCGCAGCGCCCATTTTATCCTCGTCCGTCGTGAACAACCGGCCCATCAGCGGCACCGCGTGCAACATGCGCAGCGCATCCGAGGACACGTTCGCACTCAATAAACGCTCCGGACCGTTTTCGGTGGTGACGAAGACGGATTCATACATGCGCACCGTGGCGAAATCGGCGAAGACCGTTTGTTTTTCCTTCCACGCCAGCACCTCGTCGCGAGTGAGCGAGGCGATTCGCCCATCCTTGAAAAACGGCCCGCCTGTCAGGCCCACGCGATACAACGTCCCCTGCGGATCGAACTCCGGATTGCGCAGAAACATCGTGTGAAAGAGCGACCAGCTCAACAACGTGAGCGTGATCGACACTGTGAACGTCGCGAGCATCAGCCCCGATTGCACCGGGCGTCGCACCAAACGCCGCAACGCCAAAACAAACTCATAAAAAAAGACATTCATGCGCACTCGAGGGGGTTCGCCAACGGTGATGCCCGCGCCACGCGATGCGCGCAAGGTTTAGCTCGGCTGAATATCAACCACAGATGCACACAAATAGACACAGATTCATTTAGGCAAACGAGCCACGTTACATCCTTGGTTATTCTCCAGAGAATCCGTGTTCATCTGTGTCTATCTGTGGTTACTGAAATACCTGTCTCGTGGGGGAATCTCCGTGGCGTCGCTCGGCCTATTCCTCAGTTTTTCAGCTTTGAAACTTCGGCCCGTTTCCCTGTCTAATAAACCATCATGAAAAACACCCGCCTCATGCTGACCGTGTTGCTTGTCACTGGCGTCTCGCTGGCTCGCGCCCAGGAAAGCGCAAATCCAGCCGCTCCCACCAAGCCCGTGATCACCACGACCTCCTCGGAAGATCCGGCCAAACTTTCCGCCGATACCACGAACCTCGTGAAGTCCGGCTTGCCAAAATATAATCCCAATCCGGCGCCGGTCGCGAAACCGGTTTTGCCGAAGTCGAACGCCACCGCCGAGGTCGCCACGGATGGCGAAACCCTCGAACTGGACAAAATGACCATCACGAATCAGCGCGTGCGTCCGCGCCTGACGCCGCAAGTGATGATGACCAAACAAGGGTTCAACGAGAAGCTGGCGAAAGAGCGTCTGAGCCAATTCGACCGCAACGGCCTGAACAAATACACGCTGCCACTCTTCGGTTATTCCGCCGCGGAGCGCGCCCGCGACGAATACGATCGCGAACAAAATGCAACGATGCGCAGCGACGTCCTCTCGCTCGCCAAAGCCGTCGAAGTCGACAATCCCGAGCAAGCCGCCGAACTTCGCAAGCAAGCCAACAAGTAAATATAGCACTTCATAGAAAACACCCCGAGCCGCGCCCTGTAACTGGTCGCGGCTTTTTCTTTCACGGAATGAAAAATCTTATCGCCAGGGGTGTTGCAGACACGTTGAACAAATCTCCATGCGGCGCCTCGTTATCAGTTTTTTCACCTGTGCACTTCTCGCGTTCTCAAGTGCCGTCGAAACACGGGCCCAAGTCGTCATCGTGCCGTCAGCGGTGCACGAATACACGTTCAACATCGACCTGAGTGACAGCGCCGGTGGCGCGGCTCTCCAATCGTTCGGCGGCACCGTTACGGGCGGTTCATATGTATTCGGAGCCAATCAAGGACTGTTGCTCGAGAATCCACTCGTCGGCACCAGCACTTACACGCTGGAGGCGATGTTCTTATTCGACGCCACCGGCGGCTATCAGCGCATTTTTGACGTCAAAGATCGGACCGCCGACACTGGCCTCTACGCGCTGGGCCAAAGTTTAAATTTCTACAACGTCGCGTCATCCTCCACTGCCGATTTTGTCGCCGGCCAACCGGTCCACGTGGTGCTTACCCGCGACGGCCTCAGCCAGCAAGTCACGGCCTACGTCAACGGCCAGCAACGCTTCACGTTCACGGACACCGGTAGCTTGGGCGAAATCAGCGGCGTGAACAAACAACTCCACTTCTTCATCGACGACCTCGCCGTCGCGAATGAAGCCGCGACGGGTTCAGTGGATTTCCTCCGCGTGTTCGACCAATCGCTCAACGCGGCCCAAGTCATGGAACTCTATCAAAATGGCGCACCGCTCGCCGTGCCGGAACCTTCGACGTGGGCGTTGATGATTACCGGGCTCATTGTGATTGGCGTGACATTATACCGGCGCAAGTAGGTTGCCCGCTCGCGGGCAACGTGGCGCGCAAGTGCGCCACCTACAGAAGTTACTTTGGAGGCGGCGCTATTAGCCCCGCGGGTTTAAGTATTCATTCGCACGCGATGCCTCACGGGGCTGAGGGCCCCGCCTCCAAGAATAAGAAGGCATCACAGCGCCGCTGCGTCCTCTCACGTGGGACGTTTTTCACGCCAGCAACGCGCGGGCGATGGCTTCGCGTTCGGCATCGAGCGAGCCGCTGGCCGTCGGTTTTCCGGCGCGACGATACCAGTAAGCGGCGTTGCTGGCGTCGCCTTCTTTGCGATGAAGATAGGCGTGCACCCACGCGCCTTCCGCGTCGTCAGCGATTTGAGCGAGATCGTGCGCCGCGTCCCATTCGCCTCGGCTATCATGCCAGAGCGCCTGAAGCGCCGGGCGCAAGCTGGCGGGCGGCGCGGAGTCGCGTTGGATCGAGTTAAGGAAATCCTCAAATGACATTTGCGCGCTCATGACAGAGTGCTTTGTTAACGGTTCATTCTTTCGTCGCGACAGAAATTCCATGACGCCCACTGAAATCATCATTTTGCGAGAATTGCTCAACGCTGGCACAGCCTACGTGGCAGGCACGCACCTCGCAAAAATCCTCGGCGTGTCGCGCGTCGCCGTGTGGATGCAGCTGCAAAAACTCACGAGTCAGGGCTTCGAGTTCGAAGCCGCCCACAGTCGCGGTTACCGGATCGCCAAACTCCCGTCGCAGCTGCACGAGGCATTGCTGCATTCGCTGCTCCATGGGCGCACGACACTCCCAAAAATTATTTGCCTCGAAACCGTCGACAGCACCAATTCCGAAGCCGAACGCCAACTCGCCGCCGGTTGCACCGTGCCGCTCGTGATTCTCGCGCGCGAACAAACCAAAGGCCGCGGTCGGCGCGGGCGTGTGTGGCACAGCCCGGCCGCGGGAAATCTCTACAGCACATTCGTGTTTCGCCCGGAGTTGGAACCGGCGCAGTTGCAGGATTTCACGCTTTGGATGGGGCTCAACATCTGCGAACTCATCGCAAATTTCTGCAGGCTTACGCCAGGCCTCAAATGGCCCAATGATGTCCATGTGAACGGGCGCAAAGTGGGCGGCATCCTGACCGAAGCGCGCGTCGATGCGGATCAGGTGCGTGATCTCGTGTTTGGCCTTGGGTTGAATCTCAACGGGCGCACGGAGGATTTGCCCGAGAACATCCGGCATTCCGCGACCTCCCTTGCCGCCGCGAGCGACACGCCGGTTGACCCGAATCGTTTCGCCGCCGCGCTCATCGGACGCGTGATCGGTGCCTACGAACAATTTCTCGAAGGCAACTACCGCGACAAATTCGCCGATCTCTGGAAACGTTACGATGTGTTGCGCAGCCAGCCGGTCACTGTCACCCAAGGCACGCGCATCGTCAGCGGCACCGCGACGGGAATTGACGACGAGGGCTCGCTCATCGTCCGCCTCGAATCTGGCAGCACGGAACGCTTCCGCGCCGGCGAAGTGACGCTCAGCCGGGAGGCGGCTTCCACGGCCTAAAGCCAAGGCTTGCTCGCGAGGCTTTTCCTCCGTGTAAATACCTGCGCAACCGCTTGCATGGCCGAAACTCCCGAAAACACGATTGAGGTTTCCCGTTTGGTGAAAACCTATGGCTCGCTGACCGCTGTCAACGACCTCAGTTTCACCGTGAAAAAGGGCGAAATCGTCGGCCTGCTCGGCCCCAACGGGGCGGGCAAAAGCACCACCATGCGCATCCTGACCGGTTACCTGCCGGCGACGTCGGGTTCGGTCAGCATCTGCGGACACCCGGTCGCGACGGCCCCGGAGTTAAGCAAACGCCATGTCGGCTACATGCCGGAAAACAATCCCCTGCCCGATGACATGCGCGTGTCCGAATACCTTTGGTTTCGTGGCCGCTTGAAAGAAATGCCCCGCGCCAAACTCCGCGCGCGCATCGACGAGGTCCTCGAACTCTGCGACCTGAAACGTAACCGTCACCGCATCCTCGGGCGTCTTTCCAAGGGCAACAAGCAGCGCGTCGGCATCGCCGAGGCGATTTTGTCGGAGCCAAACGTGATCATCATGGACGAGCCGACGATCGGCCTCGATCCGCACCAGATTCTCATCGTGCGCGACCTCATCGCGAGTTTGCGCGGACGCATGAGTGTGATCATTTCGTCGCACATCCTGCCCGAGATCGAAGCGACGTGTGACCGCGTGCTCATCATCAACGGCGGACGCATCGTCGCGCAGGGTTCGCCGGCGGAATTGCGTCACCAGATCTTCGGACACACGAGTTATGACCTCGAGTTTGCCGGTGATATCTCCGCGCTCAGTTCATATCTCAAAACGATCGAGCCCACGTTGCGGGTCGGCACCACGGGCGAGTCAGCGCCGGATGGATTTTGCACGGTCACGCTCGTCACCGAGTCCACGGAAGATCTTGGCGAGAAAATCCTGCACACATTGCCCGCGCACGGTTATCGACTGCGTTCGTTACGCCGCACGCAGCCGTCGCTCGAGGATGTGTTCCTCGCGGCCACGCGCCGCAGTTGGGATGCGCGCCTGCCGGACAAGAAAAACGCCGGCGACGTGCGCGCGCCTTTGCCCAAAGTCTAAGCAACCTCGCTCCCGCTCAAACGTCACCACGTCGTGCGCCACTACTTCACCATCCTCTCCCACGAAATCCGCGCGCTGCTCTATAGTCCGAGCACGTATATCGCCGCGGTGTTTTTCCTCGGGGTGATGGGCTTTATTTTTGCGAGCATGTTGGACAACTACAACACGGCGCCGCAGGAGACACCCCCCGCTGTCGCATTTTTCCAATACTTTTGGTTTCCGGTATTTTTCATGGTGCCGCTGCTCACGATGAAGTCTTTCGCCGAGGAACGGCGCATGGGCACGCTCGAGACCTTGCTGACCACGCCTGTGAGCACCGCCGAAGTGGTGCTGGGAAAATTTTCCGCCGCCTACATTTTTTATCTGCTGCTCTGGGGCTCGACGCTCGGCTTCCACTACATCCTTAAAATCTATTCCAAGGATGCGCGCTTCCTCGAATCTGGGCCGTTGATTGGCGGCTATCTTTTTATCGCGGTGAGCGGGCTGCTTTTTATCGCCGTAGGGATTCTCGCAAGCGCGCTCACGCGCAGCCAGGCGGTCGCGGCCGTATTGAGTTTTTCGCTATTGCTCGGGCTCATCGGCGGCATCGGTTATGTCGGCGATATGAGCCTGCTCGACACGGAGCTGATGCAGCCGGTGAAAAACTCCGTGCAAGCCTTGCGCATCGCAGGGCACGTGGAAGATTTCACGCACGGAGTCATCGATACGCGCCAGGTGTTCTTTTATTTTACCGGCGCGACCCTCGCGATCATCTTTAGCATCCTCGGCGTCGAAGCAAAGATTCTGAGCAGCTGACGCATGAACTTCTCCGACAGCTTCCGCGCCGCCCGCTGGATGAGGTTCATCAACCTGATTCTGCAAGCGTTGCTGTTTCTCGCGCTGTTCGCCGGGCTGAATTACCTGGCGCTGAAACACTCGTGGCGCTTCGACCTCAGCCAGTCGCGACAGCACTCGCTCTCGACGGAAACGCTCGCCTACCTCGATAGCTTGAAGCGCGACGTCACGGTGACCGTCACCATTTCGGACGACGAACTCGCCGATGATGAAGTCGTCCAATCCTACCGCGAGATCAGCACGCTGCTCCGCGAATACGCGTATCGCACCGCCGGCAAAGCCTCGGGCAAAGTCGAGGTGCGCTTCCTCGACGTTTACAAAAACGGCCGCAAAGCCGCCGAGCTAAACATCAATCTCGCCAATGTCGTCGTGCTCGACTCCGGCACCAGCCGCACCGTGCTCACGTCCTCGGATTTCTACCGGTATAAAAATAAAAAACGCGATGCTTTCAAAGGCGAAGCCACGCTCACCGCCGCCCTTCTCGACGTTTCGAATCCCGATAAGAAAAAAGTGTATTTCATTTCCGGCCACGGCGAGATGTCGCCCTTCGACACGTCCCCGCAACGAGGCCTCTCGCAGTTGCACGACGAATTGCGCGCGCGAAATTTTGACGTGGCGCAGCTCGATCTCAGCCTCACCCGGCGAATTCCTCCGGAGGAAAATGCCCTGCTCATCATCGCCGCACCGCAGCGTCGTTTCCAACTTTATGAAGAAATCCTGCTGCGCGATTATCTCAGCACGCGCGCCGGGCGCGTGATCTTGATGCTCGATTCGCGCGCGAACGTCGGCCTCGACAATCTTTTCTTCGACTGGGGCGTGATGGTGCACAACACCAGTCCCAAGATCATCATCGATCCCCACAACAACAGCATCACCGAAACCAATGATCTCCGCATCTGGACGTTTGCCGCCGACCCCGACAGCAAAATCACCGATATCATGACCGGCGCGGGGCTCGTGCTCCAACTCGGCGAAACGCGCATCGTGGGCGAAGATATTAGTCGTCCCTCCGATGACGGTTTGCGTGTGAAGCGTCTCGCCGTTTCCAGTGCTGAAGCCTGGGGCGAGAGCAATTTTTACTCCCAGCCGGTTTTCACCCCCGGTCAGGATCTCGTAAAAGGGCCGCAAGGTGCGTTTGTAATCTCCGAGCGACTCAAGCCCGCCAACGATCTCCCGCTCAGCGTGCGGGGTGGCCGGCTCGCCGTGTTCGGCACGGGCGAAATCGTAAACAATCGCCGCATCGATCTCGCGGGTAACCTCGGCCTTTTTCTCGCCACCGTAAAATGGGCCGCCGATAGCGATGTGCCCGTCAGCGTTCCGGTCAGACCCATCCAACGCTATTCCCTTTCGCTCAGCCAGGAAGACGTGCTCCGCCTGCGCCTTGGCCTTCTTTTAATCGTCCCCGGTATCGTCGCCATCATCGGGATCATTGTTTACTGGACCCGTCGCGACTGACGCCAGCGCCCAGCCCTCGCCATCCATGCGCTCCAAAGTCACCATCATCCTGCTCTTCCTGAACGTCGTTCTGTTCTTTTATATTTTTAAGTTTGAGGAAGTCACCTTGCCCGACGCCGGCGGGCGGCGGGTATTCGGCCCCGAAATCGCCGGCGCAACCGCGTTCACACGCACCACGGCCAACGCGCCGACGGTGCGCTTCGCGCTCGATGCCACCCGAGGCAACACTTGGTGGCTCACCCAACCCTACGACTGGCCCGCCAACCAAAACGCCGTCGCCAGCATCATCAACGAGCTCAAATTTCTCGAACACGACATCAGTTACGCCGTCGCGGATTTTCTGAAAACCGGCCAGACGCTCGCGGAGATTGGTCTCGCGGAACCAACCACCACGATCTCTTTCGAGGCCGCTGGCAAAAACTACACGGTCAAACTCGGCAAAGAAACCGAGGTCGGCAACCGCCTCTACGTGCTCTCGCCCGACGAGACGCGCATCCACGTCGTCAAACGCAACTTTGCCGACATCGTGCGCAAACCGCTCGAAGAACTGCGAGCGACGTCGATTTTTACGGTGCCCGTGTTCGAAGTCCGCTCGCTTAACATCCAGACCGCCGCGCCCGCCAATCTCAAAGTCCGCCTGCGTCGCGACGCCAGCAACCGCTGGGGCTTCGAAAGCCCCGTGCTGGCCCGCGCCAGCAAAGCCGCCACGGAAGTCACCGTGAACAACCTCAATTCGCTGAACACCCGCCGTTTTCTCGAAGCCCGCGAAACCGACCTCGAACGCGATGGCCTTAACTCGCCCGCGTTGCGCGTGACGCTCGAAGGCAACGCCCGCCGCGAGACGTTGCTCATCGGCAACGTCGTTCCCCCCGCACCCAACGCCAAACCGGTCGCCGCCGATTCCCCATCGCCGGAAAAAGAATACTTCGCAAAAATCGAGGATAAGAGCGTGGTCTTCACCGCCAGCATTCCCGACCGCCTCATCGAAATCCTGCGCACTTCCCAAGAGAGCTTGCGCGATCCGCATGTGATGGAGTTCGACCCCGCCGAAGTCAGTGCGCTCACGCTCACCGCGCCTGGCCAGCCTGAACTCGTGCTGCAACGGCTCGAATCTCCCGACGGCAGCCTCGCGTGGCAGGCCGTGTCCCGCCTCAGCGGACAGGCTCCGGCCACCATTCCCGCCGACACCGCCGTGATTAACGAATTGGTGCAACGCCTGCTCCAACTCTCTGCGCGTCGCGATAACGACGGCATTCGTTTCCGTTTCCTCAACGACGCCCCGTCCGATAGCGACATTGAAAATTACGGTTTCAAGCGTCCCGAGCGCGAAATCACCCTCGGTCTCGAGAAAGGCGGCGGCACGAGCGGCAACGCGCCTTCCACCCAAGTCCTGCAAATCGGCACCTCGCCCGACCAGCCCGGCCGCGCCTTCGCGCGCAACGAACCCGCGCCGTTCATTTACGAAATCGTGCCCGATATCCTCGATCAGACGCCCGTCAACGCTCTGCATTATAAACAACGCCTGCTGCGCGAACTGCCCGATGGCGCCCGCATCACGGCGCTGCGCATCACCGAACTCCCGGGCAACGCCAGCGTGCTCGACGTCGCCAATCCCACCGCGCTCACGCCGGAAACGCTCGCCACACTCACGCTGAGCGACAACGCCCGCAAAGCGATCACGACTCTGCTGGCTCAGTTGCGCACATTCAAAGCGAAGCGTTTTATCGCCGACACGTTCAGCGATCAACAAGTCGAGACCGCCCAAGGATCTCGCCCATGGAAATATAAACTCGAAATCGACCTCACGCTTCCCGGCAGCAACGCGCCCGCGCAACCCTCCGTCTCCACGCTTTATTTCACCGAACGCCTCGGAGGCACGACCACGCTCGCCGGCACAAGTGAATTTGGCGGAGTCGTTTTTGAACTGACCCAGGAAATGGTCGATGCCCTCTTCGCGCTGACTTACGGCGAAAAAAACGACCCTGGCGCGCCGAAACTCCCGGCCTCAAAAGACGAGCCGGCACCCGCGCCTAAATCCTGAGCCGCGCGGCCGCAGCAGCCTCCGACCCGCCCAATCAATCGGCCGTTCCTCGCCGCTGATTAAATCGATGCCATGACCAAACCTGCCGCCAGTCCCAGCAAAAGCGCGATGCGTTTCTGCGGCTCATGCGTGCTCTGGATGGTCTGCTGGACCCTCTGGATCGGGCTCACGGTGTCGCTGGTCATGCTGCTTTATGTCGCCACGGCGAAAGAACTGCCCGTGCCGAACTTCGTGTTGCGCCGCGTGGAAACGGAACTCGCCAAAGCCGATCTTAAAATCTCTTTCGGGCGCGCGCGGCTCGATCCCAAGGGCCAGATTCTCCTCAACGATGTCACGCTCAGCTCGCCGCGTTACGCCGAGCCGTTAATTTCCAGCCGCATTGTTTATCTCCGCCGCAGTTTCTGGTCGATCATCGCCGGCGACCCGATTCCCGATGAAATCAAACTCGAAGGCGCGACGGTGCAATTGCCCGCGATGCTTTCGCCGAGCGGCACCGCGGAGCGCTTGCTGAGCGATGTCGTCGTGGCAATCCGTCACGACGACCGCCTCTGGCAACTCGATCAATTCACCGCGCACCTCGGCCCGCTGGCCATCACCGCGACTGGCGAGACGTTGCTCTCCCCGCGCCCGCGCGGACAGGCCCCGATCACCATCAGCGAACTCACCACGCTTTTCCTCAGGACGAGTCGACGACTCGCGACCGAATTGCCACGACTCGACGCATTGAGCGAACCATCGCTCGCGCTGAAATTCGAGCATCGCGCGGAAACCGGCAGCAGCACGGTGACCGCGCTTTTCACCGCGAAATCCATCGAGAATCCGCTGAATCAACCGCTCGCCGCCGGCCCGCTTTTTGTCACCGCGACCTTGCCGCTGCATCGCAGCAACGAGGAAGTTACGGTGCAATTTTTCACCGCCGTGCGACGCGGGGAATATCAGAATCAGTATTCAGCCGACACGGTGCGCGCGATTGTCAGCGCCCAATTTTTGCCCTCGCAGTTTTCATTCAAGTGGACGGATGCACTCATCGCCGCCGGCACCGGCAGTGCGCATGGCCAGAAAATTCACGGTCCCGTCGTGCGCGTGGCATTCGGCGAATGGCCCGCGCTGCGCACCGAAGTCCTCGCGCAGGTTCGCGGCGAATTTCTCGCGGCGGAAATCGACGCGCAACTCAAAGCGCAAACCGCCCGCGTCCACGCCGAAGGCCGCGCTTCCCATCAAGTCATCAACGAAGTGTTGAGCGAAATCACGCCGCGCGCGGCGCCTTATTTTGTCTTCGGCGATCCGGTGACATTTCGCGCCGATCTCACGCTCGGCCCGGGCTGGAAATTTGTCAGCTTGCGCAGCCACGCGGAGGGCGGACGCCTCGATTCGCGCGGCGTCGGGATCACGGAATTGCGCGGCCGCGTCGATATCGACGGCAACAGTTTCCTCGCGCACGACGCGATGCTCGCGCTCAACGAAAACCACGCGCGCGGCTCCTACTGGATGGATTTCGAGACGACCGATTACCGCATGCTTTTAAACGGGCAGCTTAGACCGACGGTGATCAACGGCTGGTTTCGCGGCGATTGGTGGCTGATTTTTTGGAACAGCAATTTTGATTTCAATGCCGCTTTACCCAATGCCGACGTCGATGTCCAGGGCCGGTGGCGCGACGCGGCGCAGACGAGCTATTTCGGAAGAGCTGGCGCCGCCACCGCCACGGTTTTTGGCGCGGAATTTAACGCCGTGCATTCGCTGATTTTCCTGCGGCCGAATTTCACTCACGCCCTCGAGGTGCGCGGCTCGCGCGCGGCGGGGCAGCAGGAACTGGCGGGTTGGTTTAAGCGTTTCACGAATCCGGTGACCAACGAAACCAACCGCATCACCTTCAGCGTGGATTCGACGGTGGACGCGGATACGTATCTCAAGATGACGCGCGGCAAAGCGGCCGCCGTGCTCGATGGGTTGCAATTCAAACGTCCTGCGCGCGTCCACGCCGAGGGCTCGATCGACGGCGAATGGCCCGGCGCAGTCGCGAATCTCAGGTTCAACGGCCGGGCGGCGGGCGGACTGCATTTCTACGATTATCCGCTCGATACTGTGCAAGTCAGCGGGGCGATCGCCCAGGGAGATCTGAAGCTGGACGACATTCAATTCACCGCCGCCGGCGGAAAAGGCAACGGCACCGCGAGTTTAAGCGGTGCCACCGCAGCGACCCGCGTGCTCGCGTTTGACGTGAAGCTCAAGAGCGCCGACCTGCCATCCGCGATTCGTTCGACGATGGAATTTCAAGCGCTGCGCAATAATTCGAAAACACCGGCCGGCGCCGAGGACATCATCAAACGCGCTGCCGGCGGAAAACTGGATTTGAGCCTGTCCGCACGCGGCCAACCCGGCGAACTCGCGAGCTTTACCGGCAACGGCGAAGCCAATCTCACCGGCGCAAATCTCGGCGAGATCCAGCTCTTCGGTTTGCTTTCGCAAGCGTTGAGCAAGCTCTCGCTCAATTTCTCATCGCTCAAACTCGACACGGCGCACTCTACACTCCGTTTGAACCGCGGAGAACTCCATTTTCCCGACCTTAGGATTTCCGGCTCGGGCGCGGTGATCGAAGCGCACGGGGACTACATTTTCGATTCCAGCTCCCTTGATTTCACGGCGAAATTAAAACCTTTTGAGGAAAACCGAAACATCCTGACCGCCGCAATCGGCCTCGTCATCACCCCCATCACGAGCATTCTTGAACTCAAATTATCCGGCCCTCTCAATAAGCCTAACTGGTCAGTGAACGTGGGCGGTTCGGCTAAACCCACCGAAACCACCGCCCCGCCAACGACTAGCGACACCCTACCCAAACCAGAAACCCCCGACAAGCCCGCGAATTAGAGTCAGTTAGGAAAGTTCAGTAAAGGAATCCTGAATCCCTAGACAGGATAGGTATAACACCCCAAAACTCATTGCCAAGCCGCTTACCCGCGGTAGTAGTTAGCGCGTTCGTCCCCCATGCGATCTGCGACACCATCACGTTCAAACCTGCTCAAATACAGCTACCTGACGCCCTTCGGGGCGCTCATGCTCGCGGGCGTTGTGGTCGTGATCGGGTGGATCACGGGCAAAGTGGGATTAGTGCAGCCGCGTTCTTATGATCCGGTCTTACCGGTCAATGCCGCCGTCTGCTTGATTTTTATTGGGGCAATGCCCATCGCGCTGGCGACAGGACTAAAGCGCACGAGCTTGGTGTTAAGCGGCCTCATTACCGTCGTCAGCCTCGTCACTTTACTCGAGGTGATGCACGTCACCGAAATCAACATCGACGACCTCTTACTGAATCACGACTCGCTCGTCTCCGGCAGAAACATCGGTCGCATGCCGGGAATGCTGGCGGGGTTCTTCACCGCCATTGGCTGTATGTTTATGTGGCTCGCGCTCCGACCGGTGGCGGCGTTGCGTCCGCTGGTGCTGGCTTTGCTCGGCTCGTTGGGCACGGCGTATGGTCTGGCGGGATTGTTGAGCTATCGCACGGGCCTGACTGCGATCGAGTTTTGGAAAGATTACGGCAGCATCGGGCCGCACACCGCATCCATCATGCTCGTGCTGGGTGTCGCGCTGATCATCCTCGCGACTTACGATAATCGTTACGGCGCCGACGACAGTCCGCGCTGGCTGTGGCTTCCGATGGTCGTGTGTAGCGTGACTGTGACGCTGACTTTCTGGGTCGCGCTGCGCGAACGCGAACTCGCTTACAAAAACGAATCCACGCGGCTCAACATCGAGACCATCCTCACCTTGTTCGGAGGCGACAGCCGCACTCACGTCGGCAGCGTCGTCAGTATGGCGAAACGTTGGAGCAAGGTGAACAACCCTGCCGAAGCGGATTGGACTTCGGATGCGATGGATAACCTCAAGAGCTTCCCCGGCTATCGTTCGGTGCAATGGGTCAACGCGGAGTTCCTGCGCACCAAGTGGATCTGGCCGAATAAAGGCAACGAAGACGCACCTTTCTACGATCACGCCACCGACACGTTGCGTCGCCAGGCGATTGAAAAAGCGCGCGCTTCCAAAACCTTCGCCATCGCGGCCCCCATTGACTCGCTGCTACTGCGGGCGCCTTCATTTGCCGTTTACGCGCCGATCATCCAAAATGATCGCATCACGGGTTTCATCGTCGGCGAATTCGACTACAAATATTTCTTCGACACCATCATGGCCCGACAAGGTTGGTCGAACCGCTACCAGCTCACCGTCTCGATCGCTAATCCGATGGCGACCGGCACGCAGCCTAAAAACCTGACCGTTTACGAACTTTCCGGTCCCAACGACTTTATCGACGAGCGCCTCCGCCAGTCGCGGCCGATCGAAATCGATAATCAGGATCTATCGATGCAGACGGGCACGATGACCCTCACTCCCCGCGGCGCGGCGTCCAATTCTGAACGCCTCGTCAACGTCGCGCAACTCGCGCTCTACGGTGGTCTTTGCGTCAGCGCGCTTTTCGGCCTGGTCGTAAACCTCGCCCAATCCGCTCGCCTGCGCCAACGCTCCGCCGAACGCACCAGCGAACAACTCCGCGAAGAAAACGAAGAACGCCGCAAAGTCGAAGCCCGCCTCAAAGCGACCGACGAACGCCTCAACCTCGCGCTCGATTCCACGCAAGTCGGCGTTTACGAATGGGACGTCGAGTCGGATCAATTTTATTGCACGCCCAGCGTGTGGAAAATCACCGGCTACGATCCGTCCGCGATGCCCGCCACCGGTCAAGGCTGGCTCAACTTGTTGCCCGAGTCCGACCAAGCCCGCGTGCGCAGCGTCATCGAGGCTCACTTCAACGGCGAGACTCCTTTCATCGAATTGGAGCACTGCATTCCCCATCAAAATGGCGAATGGATCTGGATCGCCTTGCGCGCCAAGTGCACGTCGTTCAGCGCAGCCCATCGCCCGCTCCGCGTTCTCGGCACGCTGCAAAATATCAACGCCCGCAAGCTCGCCGACGAAGCCCTTCGCCTCAGCCAGGCGGAAAGCCGCAAGCTCTCACTCGTCGCGAGTAAAACCGATAACGCCGTCATCATCACCGACGAACTCGGCCGCATCGAGTGGGTGAACGAAAGTTACTCCCGCCTCACGGGTCGGCGTCTCGCCGATGTCGCTACGCGTCCACTGGTTGAACTTCTTTCGAATCCGGAGGGCACCTCCGACACGGTGCAGCGCGTCAGCGCAGCGTTAAAGCAACAGGAACCCGTCACGCTCGACATCGTCCAACTCGCGATCGCCAATCGGAAATTTCACGTCCACCTCGATGTGCAACCCGTGCTCAACGATTTGGGCGGAGTTGAAAATTTTATCGCCATCGAAACCGACATCACGTCGCGCGTCGAAACTGAGCAGCAACTCCGCCGTGCTAAATCCGAAGCCGACGCCGCGTCGCGCGCCAAGTCGGAATTCCTCGCGTCGATGTCGCACGAAATTCGCACCCCGATGAACGGGGTGATCGGCATGACGAGCCTGATGCTCGAAACCGACGTGACGGTTGAGCAACGCGATTACCTCAACACGATCCGCACCAGCGGCGATGCCCTGCTTTCCATCATCAACGAAATTCTCGACTTCTCGAAGATCGAGTCCGGCAAGATGGAACTCGAGACGCAGCCATTCGACCTCACGCAATGCGTCGAGGAAGCCATCGATATTTTCGCCCTGCAGGCCGCCGCCAAAAACATCGAACTCGCCTACTCCATCGCGCCGTCTGTGCCGCGCTGCATTGTGGGCGACATCACGCGCCTGCGTCAGGTGCTCGTAAATCTCATCAACAACGCCATCAAGTTTACCTCGAAGGGTTTTGTCACGATTGAGATCGCCGCCTTGCCGGTCGACCCGGCAAATCCGCTGCCGGATGATAAGCTCAAACTCGATTTCCGCATCACCGATACCGGCATCGGCATCCCCGCCGAACGCCTCAGCCTCCTCTTCAAACCGTTTAGCCAGGTTGATTCTTCAACCACGCGCAAATACGGCGGCACCGGCCTCGGTCTCGCGATTTGCGACCGGCTTTGCCAACTCATGGGCGGCCGCGTCGCCGTCGAAAGCACCGCGGGCAAAGGTTCTTGCTTCCACTTCACGATCACCACCAGCGCGGTCACCTTCGACGCCAACACCCCGCCGTCCTTCAAACCGTTGCCCGGCGGTCGGATTCTCGTCGTCGACGATCATCGCGTGAATCGCACTGCGCTGCATGACGCGCTCGCCTCGTGGAATCTCACGCCGGTCATGGCGACTAACGTGGCCGAAGCGCTCGCGCTGGCGGAGCAATCCATTTTCACCGCCGCCATCGTGGATCAAAATCTGGACGGGGTGTCCGCGATGGATCTCGTGGCCAAACTCCGCACGCTCTTCCCGAAGATGCCGGTCGTGCTTTACACCGGCGCGTCCGAAAGCGCGCGGCGCGGGGAAAATCCCGACGCCAAAACGTATCGCCTGCCGAAACCAGTCAAACCTTTCGCGCTGCACGAAGTGCTGCGTAAAACCATCGGCGATCCGTCAGACTCAGTGTCCGCTTCGCCCATCGTTCCCATTACTGCCGTGCGCCTCGCAGATAACATCCCGCTCGATATCCTGCTGGTTGAAGACAACCTGGTTAATCAAAAGGTCGCCCAACGTTTCCTCAATCGCATGGGCTACACGGCCGACTGTGTCGCGAACGGCCTCGAAGCGGTGCAGTCCGCGCTCTCGCACAATTACCAACTCATCTTGATGGACGTGCAAATGCCGGAGATGGACGGTTACGAAGCGACCCGCGAAATCCGCGCAAAACTTCCTCCGGGGCAAAGGCCGATCATCATCGCTCTCACCGCGAACGCCATGCAAGGCGACCGCGAACGCTGCTTGGAAGCCGGCATGGACGACTACGTGACCAAGCCGATGAAGATCGACGAGCTGCAACTCACGATCCTTCGTTACTTCGGCAACAAGGCTGCCGTTTAATTCGCGGCAAAATGAACCACTCGGGTTGAGTTCGTTTCTGGTTCCCTGATTTCCCCACCAAAAATTTGCGCCTTACGTCACCAAACGCAGCGCCTCGATTTCCTCTCGCCTCGCTGGATCACCGGCGAGGTTTTTCATTTCCAACGGATCGCGTTCGAGATCGAAATAAAGCCACGGTTGCTCCACGCCTGCCGCGTCCGCGCGTAGCACGAATTTATGTTTCGGCGTCCGGAATCCACGCCATGCGTGCGGACACTGCAGCGGGATTGCCGTCGCGCTCGGCATCGAAATGGGTGCGCTGTCGCGCTTGCAATGCCACTCGCGCCCTTCGGCCCACGCCAGCGTCATGTGCGGCAAATCGTGCAACGAAACTGGGCTCGCATCGACACCCGGCGCAGTCGCAGGCCGCTTAATCAACAAGGGCACGCGCACCGATTCCTCGTAGGGCCATGCTTTGCGAAACAATCCGTGCGATCCATGCATGTCGCCATGCACCGACGTAAATACCACGGTCGTCGCTTTCGTATCAATCGTCGCCAGCAATTTTCCAATCGCCCGATCCGTCGCCTCGATGTGCGCATAATAACCCGCCAGTTCCTCCCGCCCCTTATTCTCCACGTCGCCGCCCTTCGGCACATTCGGCCGTAATTTCACCTCAGACGGTTCCATTTCAGAGACGTTCGGCGTCGGCGCATGGTAAGGTGGATGTGGCGCCTCCAGGCTCACCACGCAAAAAGTCGGCTGCGCATGCGGATGCTTCAACCACTCCGTCGCGCGCTGAAGCAACACATCCGCTTGATAACCTTTGAACTGTTTCGGCTCCGGCAACCGCGTGCCGTGCAACCACGGATCGTTCAGCAGAAATCCACTATCGAATCCCTCCCAAAAAACAAATCCTCCGCGCCGCTCCGGCGGCACGATCATCCTGGCATGAACATCGCCGACCAGAGGCGCGTTGCGATCGCGTTCGGCCAGGTGCCATTTCCCGAAAAAGGCCGTCGCGTAGCCGCGATCATTCAACGCGTGCGCGATTGTGCGCGCATTCACCGGCAATGCGTCCCAGTAATCGCTCACGCCGTTGTCGGGACCAAGCTTCCCCGTCAATAACGCCGCTCTCGCTTGCGGCCCCAGCGGATGCGGCGTGACTGCTTGGGAGTAATGCACCGACTCACTCGCGAGGCCGTCGAGCCACGGCGTTCGCGCGTTGGCATCGCCCGCGAACCCAGTGGCCGCCGCGCGCCACTGCGTGGTCACAATCCAAAGGATGTTTGGCTTGGCCATGCGTTCAATAACGCTGCTGGCTCATCGAGCGGTCGGTTCCGGCACTTCCGTTTCCTTAAGCAGCTTGCTCGCCGCCTGATCGTCCGGCAACAAACGCACCACTTCGCGTGCTAAGAATTTCGCGGTGTCGTGATCACCGTGAGCGATCTCTGTGCGCACGAGGGCAAACGCGGTGCTACGAGGCACGCCGTTTTTGAGGACCAAATCCCTGAACGCAGCCAAAGCTGCGGGGCGTTGGCCCAAACCAAGGCGCACTTGCACCTCGCGCATTTTTACCAGATGGGCCGCGCCCGCCAGCCATTCTGGAGCCTGCTTCTCGCGCAGATATTTCAGGAGACGCTCCGCCTGCGCCCACTCCTGCGCGACGATCCACCCATCGAGCGAATCGAGGGTTTTCGTCTGACTAGCCACGATGGCGGCAAGATCGTCGCCTAGATTCAAGTCGCGCAACGCTTGCTGCAAACGCGCGGAAGAATTTTTCGCCGAGGACAATTCTTCATAAAGCAACCGCGCATCCGCCGTGCGTTTTAGCGCGGAGAGGCGTGCGACCACCGGGACCAACCGGCTCACATCGTCATCCGAGCGGTATTTATCCAGGTAAGAACGGATCAAACCGCGACTCGCCAGTTGATCCAACGTGAGCAACGCCAATTCGACTTCCGTTGCGTCCAAGGCGCTGACCACCGACGCCTGCCACGCAGGTTTTTGCGCACGGATGTTGCGCAATAAATCACGAGCCGCGACGAGTTGGTCGGACTTCAGCAGATCGGCGAGTTGCGAAATCGCTTCTTCACCCGTCGCAGGGATCAACTGCGACGCAGGCGCGACAGCCTTTTCGGCGGCTGCGGCGGCCACAATTTTCGCATTCTCGACTTGTTTTTCATCGAGCGTCGCACGTGCGGTGAGCAATGGCAGGCTGCGGGGGAATAGCGCGAGTGAGTTCTGCAAGACTTGCTGGGCACCGGCAAAATTCCCAGCCTTCATCAGCGTTGTAACGGCTAAATTGTAAACCGGCAGTGTCGCCTGCCCGCGATTCGCCGAAAGGTGACTGACCAGGTAAGTCGCTTGATCCTGCGTTCCAGAGAACACCGCACGGGTGAGCCGCTTGATAAATTCGGGATAGAAACGCTGCACATTTTTAAGCGTTTCGACATCGTTCTCCCACTCGTTCAGGGAACGCACTGCCTGCTGCAAATCACCCGCGCGCAACGCGAGTTCCGTCTGATGAACCCTGAACGCGAAAGGACTCAGTCGAGCCGAAATCGCCACGCGTTGCGCGCGCACGACGACTTCTGCGAGTTCCAAATTTACCGCCAACGCGGCGATAGCCTGCACTGCGGCGTCATCGCGCCCGAACAGCCGGTAGTATTCCGTCTCGGCATTTTCACGTAAGGAAATCCGTTTCATCCGATGCCACGCTTGGAAAGCGAACAAGTAAACGGGCGGTTCGATCGGCGAAGCCGCCTTCAACTGCCGCAACGCCCTTTGCACGGCTTCATCACTGCCTCTCGCGACCGCAATATCGACTGACTGCCGGAGATGCATCGGCAGGTTGCTCGCGCGTTGTTCATCGAGTTGCTGGGCTTCTTCAACTTTCCCCGCGCGTAACAGCACTTCGATGCGCAGCGCCAGCGTCACCGATTGTTGCTCCGCTGTGGTGGCAACAATCATGGAGAGCGCCTGCTCGGCCTCGTTGTAACGTGCCAGTTGCAACAGAAGAGTCACCCGCACGCGTGTAAGCAGGTAGCGCGAGTCGGCGGAAAGTTCGCCGTATTTTCCCTGCAGCAATTCATCCGCAGTCACTAAGGCCGGCTCGACAATGAGCTGGCTGCTATACAGCGCAAACAGGCCGCTCAAAAATTGCTCGTCATTGTAGGAGTAAGGCAGGCCATCCTCCAATAACTTGATGCTCTGCACCGGATCACCTGACGCTTGAATCCGAGCCAGCATCAATCGCCCTTCCGCATTCCCCGGTGAACGCGCCACGCCGGCGCGCAAGTTGAAGAACGCGGTCGCGTAGTCCTTTTTCGCGAAATCATCTTTCGCCGCCATGATGGCGGTATCGCCGCGCTTCGCGGGTAACTTCGACCAGCGCCAAGGCGCCGCGAGGTCCAGCCAGCCCACTTGATTATGCGGCGCGCGGTCGAGCCAGTAATGCAACGCGGTCGCCGCACCGAGCCAGAGCACCAAAACAGTTCCGGCCATCACCAGCATCAGGCGACGGTAAAACACTTCGAAATTCCAGACGTTGGTCGAACGCAGCTCGATTCTCAGCGCGATCGAGCGCAAGCCCAACCAAAGACGCCGATCGCCAGCGGGCAGAACTCCGCGACTCAGCGCGCGGTTGAATTTAAACTTAACTTTCACGGGTGCGCCATCAAGCGCGACGACCCCACCTCGGGCAACCGCAATCAGCTGTTTTTACTCAAATCGCAGCGCTTCAATCGGGTCGAGCGACGACGCTTTCCACGCCGGATAGAAACCGAAACCAACACCGATGCCGGAACAGACAATCAGCCCGATCGCCGCCCAATTCCACGGGAAGATGAGCGAGGCTTTCATCATCAATGCAAGTCCGTTGCCACCTGCGACGCCCAGCACAATTCCCATCACGCCGCCGGCGAGCGAAATGGCGACCGCTTCGATAAGGAACTGGGTAAGAATATTCTTTTTGCGCGCACCGATCGATTTGCGAATGCCAATCTCCTTCGTGCGCTCGGTCACACTCACGAGCATGATGTTCATGATGCCCACGCCGGCGGCGAGCAACGCGATGCCACTGATCACAAAAGAACCAGCGGCAATGATGTCCGCGACTTTCGCGAAGGCTGAAATGAGCGAGTCGTTGGAATAAAGTTCGAAATCGTTTTCTTCCTCAGGATCGAGGCCGCGCACAATGCGCATCGCGGTGATCGCTTTCTCCATCGTATCGTTGTAAACGAGCTGGCTCGCGGCTTGCGTGGCGATGTTGATGCTCACGCGCTCACTGCCGTAATCATTTAAGAACCGCGTAATCGGCACGATCACGATGTCATCCTGACTTTGGCCGAACTGGCTGCCCTTCGCGGCAAACACCCCGATGACCGTGTAGGTGCGATCTTTGACCTTGATGATTTTGCCCAGCGGATTTTCCGAAAGAAAAAGTTTTTGGACAATTTCCTGGCCGATAATCGCGACCGGACGCGCGAGGTCGACATCGTCGGGCGTGAAGTTACGACCGACATCAATCGTGTGCTGATTGGCCGCAAGGAAGTGTTCGTTCGAACCGCCAAACGTGAGATTCGGAGTTGTCTTGCGACCATTGTAGACGGCCTGCACCGCACCGTTGCGGTTGAAAGTCTTCAGGCAGATCACGTCCGAGTATCCTTCCATCAAACGCTGGAAACGCATCGCTTGATCCAACGTGATGTCACGACGCATTTCGATGCGCCGACGTTGCGGGCCCTCGCCGCCGCCGTTCACAGGATACTTCGCGAGTTGGAACATATTTGTCCCTAGAAAACTGATGCCCGTCTCGATGGAATTACGCAGCGCCGACACGGCCGTCATCACACCGATAACGGAGAACACGCCAATGGTGATGCCCGACATCGTGAGGAACGAGCGCAGTTTGTTCACGCTCAGTGAACCAAACGCCATGCGGAGAATTTCGATAAATTTCATGTTATTCGTAACGCAACGCGACCACCGGATCCAAACGCGAGGCACCCCACGCCGGCGCGAAACCAGACACAATCCCCGTGACGACAGAAACCGTCATGCTCACCAACACGAGGTCGGGTGAAAACTGCGCCGGAAAACTTGGGGCGAGTTTGCTGACGATGGTAAACAAGCCGAACGAGACGACCATGCCCACCGTGCCACCGATCAAACAGATCGAAACGGCTTCAATGAGGAATTGCATCAGGATGCTGCGACGCCGCGCGCCGAGCGCTTTGCGGGTGCCGATTTCCTTGGTGCGCTCTTTTACGCTCACGAAGGTGATGTTCATGATACCGATCGCGCCGACGAAAAGTGACAGGCCCGTGATAAACAGACCGGCGAACGCGATGCCCGCTTTGACGGGCTCGAGTTGTGCTTTGAATGCCTGTTGTTCGTTGAGCGAAAAATTATCGCGTTCGCCCGGCAGCTGTCCGCGCACGCGACGCATGGCGCCCACGAGTTCCTCCTTGGCGTCGTTCACCCGATTTTTGTCGACGATTTTCACCCGCAGTTCCGCGCCGCGGCGCGTGCCGAAATATTTCTGAAACGCCAGCAGCGGGATGATCGTTTGGTTATCGAAACTAAACATGCCGAGAAATTCACCCTGCTTGGCGAACACGCCGATGACGAGGAACGGGTGATTGCCGATCATCACCGTCTGGTCGAGCGGTGAGGCGTTGGGGAAAAGCGCTTCAGCAACGTCGTATCCGAGCACGCACACTTCGCGGCCGGAGTTGGCTTCGGTGTCGTTGAACAAACGGCCTTCGCGATATTCAGCGGCCGTGATGCGTGCGTAATCGCCATTGGTGCCAATCGTGAACACTGCGCTGAGTTTGGCATCGCCGCGTTTCACCGACGTGCTCCGCGCGACCACCGGCACCGCGACATCCAGCAAGCTGTTTGGGGTTTCGTTGATGATACGATTTAATTTCTCCGCATCCTGCGGTTTGACGTTGGGCCGGTTCGCGTAATTCCACCAATCCTCGACGTCCATCCACGGCCATTTTTGCACGTAAACGACATCATCACCGAGCATCGAAAGGCTGTTTTGAAAACCGGTATCGATGCCACGAATCGCGGTGCCCATCAGGGTGACTGCGACAATACCGATGATCACGCCAAGCGCCGTCAGGATGGAACGCATTTTGTTCGCCCGAATCTGCGAGAGCGCGATGCGGAACGATTCAACAAACTCGTTATAAAAACGGCGCATGGGAAATTACTCTTGGCGGGCGTCTGATTCGATCAAGCCGTCGCGGAGACGGACGATCCGGCGGGCGTGGCGGGCAATGTCTTCTTCGTGGGTGACGACGATGATCGTGTTGCCCTGTTCGTAGAGTTTTTCGAGCAGCGCCATGATTTCGACGCCGGTTCTGGAATCGAGCGCGCCGGTCGGCTCGTCCGCGAGGATGATCGACGGATTGTTTACCAAGGCGCGCGCGATGGCGACGCGTTGGCGCTGGCCGCCGGAAAGTTCGTTCGGTTTGTGATGCACGCGATCGCCGAGACCGACGTTTTCGAGGGTTTGCCGGGCGCGCGCTTTTCGCTCCGACGGCGAGTAGCCGGCATAAATCAGTGGCAACTCGACGTTGTGCAATGCGTCGGAACGCGGGAGCAGGTTGAAACTTTGGAAGACGAAACCGATCTCGGTGTTACGGATGTCAGCGAGTTCGTCGTCGCTCATGCTGGAGACGTCCTTGCCGGTGAACTGATATTTACCCGCCGTGGGCGTATCGAGACAGCCCAGCATGTTCATGAGCGTGGACTTGCCGCTGCCGGACGGGCCCATGATCGCGAGGTATTCGTTGCGACGCACGGTGAGCGCAACGCCGCGCAAGGCGTGCACGGTCTCGTGGCCCATGCGGTAGAGCTTGGTGACGTCTTCGATTTCGATGACGACCGGGCCGGGCTCGCGGTATTCGCGCGGGAGCGGCGTGGAGGAAACGGGTGAGGAACTCATGTTGTCAGTGATGGAGGAACGCGCGGTGGGCGGCTCGCAACATGGTTACTTGGCTTCTTCTTTCTTGGGTTTCTCGATCATCACCTTGCTGCCGTCTTTGAGGCGGCGGCTGATGGCGGCATAGCTGCCGGAGACAACTTCATCGCCCGCTTTGATGCCGGATTTCACTTCGATGGAGCTGTTGTCGGCAATGCCGGTCTCGACTTTGTGCGCTTTAACGGTGTCGCCGCTCTTCACGAAGACCACGCGTTGCAGTGCGTCGCGATTACGGCGGGCGTCGTCGCGTTCGTTGGTGACTTCGAGATCGTTGCCGGAGCGCTCTTTCGCTTCCTTGGCTTTGGCGGCCTGGATTTCCTCGGCGGTTTTGCCGCCGGCGGCGCGGACCGTGACACTTTGGATCGGCACGGCGATGACGTTTTCAACCGTCTGCGTTTCAATATCCACCGTGGCGCTCATGCCCGGGCGAAGTTTGATGGCGCGATCCTTGATGCTGATTTTCACGAGGAAGTTCGTGACTTCGTCCGAGACCGAAGCGATTGCGGCGGCAGCACCGGATGAAGAGCCGGCAGTGAGCGCGGAACTGGAAATCTCATGCACCTTGCCGGTGAGTTTGCGGCCCGGGAAAGCGTCGACCGTCACGATGGCGTTGTCGCCGACTTTGACGTTGATGATGTCGTTTTCGTTCACCTTCACGCGGACTTCCATGCTATCGAGATCGGCGATGCGCATGATTTCGGTGCCGGCAAATTGGTTGGTGCCGACGACGCGCTCGCCGACTTCGCTGGTGAGCGAGCTGATGCTGCCGTCGATCGGCGAGTAGATGGTGGTCTTGGAGAGCGAGTCACGGGCTTGCGTGAGCGAGCCTTCGGTGCGGCGAATCTGCGCGCGTGAGGAATCAAAATCGGCTTTGGCGACATCGAGGTTGGTTTTGGCGGCCGTAAAGTCCGTGTCCGAAACCAGTTTCTTACCGTAGAGTTCCTGGGATTGCTTGAAGTCGTGCTCGGCCTTCGTGAGGCGAGCTTGGCTGAGGACGCTGGCGGCTTGCGATGAAGCGAGCGCGGCTTCCTGTTGCTCCAACTGGGCTTGGTAGAAGTCGGGTTTAATGCTCACGAGCAAATCACCTTTCTTAACTGTCTGGCCTTCGATGACGGGAATTTGGGTGAGCTCGCCGGCGACTTCAGGAGAAATTTTAACTTCAACTTCCGGCTGAACTTTGCCGGTCGCGGTCACGACGTGCGTGATGGTTTTCACCACAGCTTTTTCGACGGTCACGGGGATGCCGGTTTCTTTGTTCTTGGACGCGCCGACTGCGACGACGACCACGATCAGCACGACGAGCGTGATGAGCACGACGATGAGTGTGCGTTTCGACTTCTTCTTGGCGGGGGCGGGCTGGCGGAGCGTAGGGTTCGTAGGAGCGGACATGGTGATCAGGTGTTCAGTCAGATTGAGGAAAAACAGTGAGGGTTGGCCAGCGCTTTACGCTGCGGCGCGGAGATCGTCCCCGGAAAAACACAGAGGGGCCCCGATGGACCCCTCTGCAACACAACTGATAACTACGAACATGCGCAGCGAAGCCGTGTTGCGGGCCGGGGGAAACGACAGAGCGATGAAATTGGGATTTTCAGCGACCAATCGCCGCGCAACGCAGGCGAAGCGGCGGTTCTGAAAGAGTGTGCGGGACATGGGCTCAGAACACACGCTTCTGGCCGAAAGTTGCAGTCAGTTTGGACAAACGGATAAACCACCCGGATGAGTGGCGCCCTTACCCGCTTTTAACGCGCTGAGTTTTCCCAAGCCAGCGCCGCGCCGACGATTCCAGCGTCGTTGTTCATCTTGGCGGGCACGACTTTCGCCTTGGCCTCGATAAATTGCAGCCATTTGTCGGCTTTTTTGCTCACGCCGCCGCCGACAATGATCAATTCCGGCGAACAGAGGCGTTCCGCGACCTTGAGAAACACGTTCACGCGGACCACCCACTCTTCCCATGACAGATTGCGACGCTGACGCACCGCCGCTGACGCGTATTTTTCAATCGGCTGGCTGCGGTGCCAGGGAATGTGGCCAAACTCGATGTTCGGCAGCAATTGACCGCGATAAAACAACGCTGACCCGATGCCGGTGCCAAACGTCAGCATCAACACCGAACCTTGGTGGCCTTTGCCGGCGCCAAAACGCATTTCAGCCAGCCCGGCGGCGTCGGCATCGTTGCTCAGGCCGACTTTGCAACCCGTCGCTTTGCGGAAAATCGCCGCGCCGTTCGTCTTTTCCCAGTTCGTGCCGAGATTGCCGACCGCGTCGATTTTGTCCCCGAGAATGATGCCGGGAAACCCGATGCCGATCGGCCCTTTCCAATCAAAGTGCTTCGCGATCGCTTTCGCGGCGGCGAGACCTTGCGCGGTCGGGCACGGCGCATCGATTTCGACGCGATGGCGCTCCGCGAGGAGTTTGCCGGTTTTGGTGTCCACGGGCGCGCCTTTGAAAGCCGACCCGCCGATATCGATGCCGAGAACGTTCATGGGGAAAGGTTGAAAATTACTGCGAGTCCGCCGCGCGTTGCAACTCCTCGCGCGTGGCCGGACGTTTGGTGACACACTCGATGTCAAAATACAACGTGCGCCCCGCCAGCGGATGATTCGCGTCGAGCAACACTTCATCCCCCTCGATCGCCAACACGGTCACGACGGGGGCCTGCCGATCCGCGCCGGTTTGGAATTGGTCGCCGGCTTTGATGTCGTCCACCGGCAAATGCGCACGCGGGACTTTTTGCACCATCGCGGGATCAGGATCGCCATAACCGTGCTCCGGCGGAACCACGATGGAACGCTGTTCGCCTGGCTTCATTTGCAGCAAAGCCGCTTCGAGGCCTTCGATCACTTGCCCTACGGCTTCGACGAACCCTGCCGGCTCGCCACCGCGCGACGTGTCCAGCATCCGCCCGTCGGCGTCTTTTAACGTGTAATGAAAACTGACGTGTAAGCGGCTCATGTTTCCTGGCGCAAAACGGCCAGAGGCGGATGGTCGCAAATGCCGCGATTGGAAAGCAATCCTGTCGTCACCGTCATCGCGCTCACCACCGCCCAGCCCCCGAGCAACACCAAGCCGGAGGGCGCCACCCACACGACTTTAAACACAAAGTAAGCCAGCGCCCAATTCGCTCCGACCGCGAGCACTGCACCGACCGCCGCGCCCAGCGTGCCAAGCGCAAGATACTCGGCAAACATGATGCGGTTCACCTGCGCCTTGGTCGCGCCGAGGGTGCGCAATAACACGCTCTCGCGCACGCGTTGCGAGCGCCCAATCAGCACCGCGCCCGCGAGCACGATGCCGCCGGTGACCACCGTGAAGAGCGCGAGAAATTCCACGACGAACGACGCCTTTGAATACACGCTGTCGATCGTCTGCATGATCACGGCGAGATCGATGGCGGAGACGTTGGGATGCCCGCGCACGACCGCTTGCTGGATGGTTGCCGATTGCTCCGGCCCGGAAACGCGCAACGCCATCACGTGAAATTTCGGCGCGCCATCGAGCACGCCTTCGGGAAACACCACGAAGAAATTCGGCTGCATCCGCTGCCAATCGACGGCGCGCAGGCTGCCGACTTTGGTTTTCACGGGCACGCCTTGCACATCGAAAATAATTTCATCGCCCACCGTGACTTGGAGGTCGCGGGCGAGATTTTCTTCGAGGGAAATGGGCGCGAATTCCACGCTCGCATCGACCCGCCCGACGAAGGCGCCCGCAGTTACTTTTTCCGTGTCGCTCAGCGCGCCGCGATACGTCGAGCGATACTCACGGCGCAACGTCCACGCCGGCACGCGCGAATCTTTTTCCTTTAAAATATCGGCCACCGCGCGGCCCTTGATCGACGACACGCGCATCGTGATAATCGCGGCGTGCTGGCGCACGGGCGCGCCGTTGTCGGCCAGAAGTTTTTCGATCGGCGCGACTTGGTCGTCCTGAATATCGAACAACATCAGGTTCGGACGATCGCCCCCGGCGACGACTTTCAACTGCCCGAGCAGCGTGCTGCGCGAAAGGAAAAGCGTCATCATCAGGAACGTGCCCATGCCGAGCGAAACCAGCAGCAACAGTGTGCGGTTATTCGGCCGGTGCAGATTCGCTACGCCCTGCCGCCACGCGAACGGGAGCGCGCGCGGCGTAAATTTCTTCGCGAGCCATGAAATAATTTTTGCCAGCCCCGCGAGCACGGCAAAACCGACGAGCATCGCCACGCCGAAGCCGACGCCCCATTGCCAGCGCTCCGTCTGCCAGATCGCAAACGCGAATACCATGAGCACAATCACCCCGAGCAGCGCGAGCTGCCACCAATCGCGGCCCTTGCCCGCATCCGCGTAAGCCGAGCGCAACGCGAGCAACGGCGACACGCGGCGCACTTCCAGCAACGGCAGCAGCGCAAACAGCACGCTCACGACGAGGCCTGCACCGAGCCCGCGCGCGAGCGCGCCCCACGCGACATGAAACTCGAACGCGAACGGCAAAAAATCTTTCAACAAACTCGGGAGCACGAGTTGCACGCCGATGCCGACAATCGCGCCCAAGCTCGCCCCCAGCACACCGAGCCCGAGTCCTTGCAGGAGATAAATCGAAAAGGCCGTGCGCGACGAAGCACCTAGGCAGCGCAGCAGCGCCACCGTCGGCAGTTTTTGCCGGATGTGCGCATGGATCGCGCTCGCTACGCCAATCGCACCGAGAAACAACGACGCAAATCCCACGAGGCTGAGAAACGCGTTTACATTGCGGATCGACTGGCCGAGTTCGCGTTTGCGCTCTTCGACCGTGTCGAAGCCAAGTCGCAGCTCGCGAAACCGTGCCCGCAAATCGCGCACCAGCGCTTCCACGTCGAAGTTCGGCGCGAATTTAAAATACACCCGATGGCGCGCGAGGCTGCCCGCTTGCAACAATCCCGTGTCGCTCACCGCCGCGAGCGGAATAAAAGCCCGTGGCGCAAGCGTGGCGACGGCGGCCGATTCTCCGGGCACTGCAGTGAGCCCGCCTGCAACCGTGAACTCGGCGTTGCCGAGCTTCACTTTGTCACCGGGCTTCAGCGCGAACTGCACGAGCAAACTCTGCTCGAGAATAATATTCAGTCCTTGGCGCAACTGTCCGCGCGCATCGGCGGGCGTGGTGGCGAATTCGCCGTAAAACGGAAATTCTCCTGCGAGCGCGCGCACTTGCACGAGCCGCGTGTAGCCGGTTTGCGGCACGACGAGCATCGAGTTGAAGGAAATTTCGCGCGCCTGTTCCCCGCCGAGTTCGCGGATAAATTTTTCCGCATCGCCGTCGAGTTTCGCGCGGGATGTCACCGTGAGATCCGCACCCAGCAACGTCTTCGTCTGCTCTTCGATCGCGAGTGTGAGGTTGTCGCGCAGCGAACCGACCGCGACAAGCGCAGCTACGCCGAGCACGATCGCGAGGGAAAATAACAACAACCGACGACGGCTCGCGCGCGTGTCGCGCCACGCCATTTTTAAGATGAAGCTCATACGCCGGTCGTTTCGTCGGAGATAACGGAGCCGCTACGGAGGCGGATGATGCGCTGCGTGCGGCGGGCGAGTTCCAAGTCGTGTGTCACGAGCACGAGTGTGGTGCCGCGTTCGCGGTTAAGGCCGAAAATGAGATCCACCATCGCGTGCGCGGTATCGCCATCAAGGTTTCCGGTGGGCTCATCACAGAAAAGAATCCGCGGACGATTGATGAACGCGCGCGCCAGCGCCACGCGCTGTTGTTCGCCGCCGGAAAGTTGCGTCGCGTAATGATCGAGTCGTGAACCCAAGCCGACCCGCGCCAAAAGTTCAGAGGCTTCTTTCTCGTCCACTTTCGCGCCGCGCAGTTCGAGCGGCACCAGCACATTTTCGAGCGCGGTGAGCGTCGGGATGAGTTGGAAATTCTGAAACACAAAGCCGACTGACTCGTTGCGCACAAGCGCACGCTGGTCTTCTGAAAGGCTGCCGATTTCACGGCCGGCGAGCACCACCGTGCCCGTTGACGGTTGGTCGAGGCCGGCGCAGAGTCCGAGGAGCGTGGTCTTGCCGCTGCCGGACGGACCGACGATGGCGCACGTGCCGCCGGCGGGGATTTCAAACGAGACTTCGTGAAGGACCGTCAGCGCACCTGCGGCCGTGGGGTAAGTTTTGGTGAGGCGCTCGACTTTTAGGATGGATTGAACACTCATTGGCGGCGAACACATGGATGCAAACGTGAGCCAACCGCAAGCCAACCGCTTCATTGCGATATTTTTGGCGATTTTTGTAACGCTCGCCGTGCATGCGGCGGATGCTCCCAAGACGATCGTGTTCTTTGGCGATAGTCTGACTGCCGGCTACGGGCTTGATCCCGACGACGCCTTCCCCGCCCTCATCCAGAAAAAAATCGACGCCGCGGGCGGCCAGCCCTGGCGGGTCGTCAACGCCGGCCTTAGCGGCGAAACCACAGCGGGCGGGTTGCGGCGGCTGGATTGGATTTTAAGGCAGCCCGTGGACATGTTCGTCATCGAACTCGGCGCCAACGACGGCTTGCGGGGAATATCTCCCGAGGCCTCGCGCTCCAACCTGCAAGCCATGATCGACCGCATCCGCACCAAGTATCCGCGCGTAGCAGTGGTCTTGGCCGGCATGCAACTCCCCACAAATTTCGGCGAAGCCCACACCAAGGCATTCGCAGAAATTTATCCCCAATTAGCCAAAAGAAACAATTTGGCTTTAATCCCCTTCCTGCTTGAAGGCGTCGGCGGCGTCCCCAACCTGAATCAGGCCGACGGGATTCACCCAACAGCTGAGGGCCACAAGCTCGTTGCAGCAACGGTGTGGGTGACCCTGCAACCACTCCTGAAATGATTACTGCCTTCCGCAAAACTTCACTTGTAACGCTGGCCGCCGCTCTCGGCTTTTCACTCGCGCATGCCGCGCCAAGTGGAGCCGCTGGGTTTCTCGACAACATCACCGTGTCCGCCAATGCCTCCGGCGGATGGGTGGAGAACTTGAGCCGCTCCTCGAACCCGCTCGATATGCGCGAGAGCATGCAATACGACGCCAACGTCACCGCGGGGGCGTCGCGTCAGATTTCTCGCAATTGGCTGCTCACTTACGGCGCGGACGCCGGTTACTACACGATTCCCGAATTCGATCGTAACGCGTATTTCACCATCGGCATGCGCGGCGGTCTGCAACGCAAGTTTGGCCTCGGCGCGCTCGCCCCCGTGCTGAGCTTCAACACGTCCTACGTTTACAAGGACGCCCGCATCAATTCCAACGACGGCGGCACGCTCACGGGCAGCGTGAATCTTTCCAAACGCATCATTCCCTCCGTTCGCGTCGGCGCGACCGCGGAATGGCTCGACCACTACGCGCAAGGCGGCGTGTTCGACACCCAGCAACGCACCTTATCGATCGATGCGGCGTGGGACATCACCGACAAGTGGCGCTTAAGCGGCAGCGCCGGCCAACTCTCCGGCAAGATTGTCGCCACGGCTGGTGCAACGGTGTGGGGCCGCGCGCAAGCCGGTTTCCTCGGGCCGGCAATCGCGGCGTATTACAACACGACGCCTTCGGAAACCACCAACGCTTTCGGGCCGGGTTGGGTGTCTTACATCGTTGAAGCTGACGTCGACCTCTGGTCAGTCGCGCTCACGCATTCGTTCTCTGAAAACACTTCCGTGAACCTTAATCTCAGCAGCGCCTACGCGACCAACATTGTCAACGTTCGCTACCTGCAACGCACGTGGGGCTTCGGACTGGCTCACCGGTTCTAAATGAATTTTTGCTCCATCACGGCGGTCGCGGCGGTGACGCTCATCGCAGTCCTCTCCGCGCGCGCTCAGGTCTTTACGGGGAATTTCAAAACCACTAAAGGTGACCCCGTTTCTGACGTCGTCGTGGCGCTTATTCCCGTGGGGCAGACCGCGCCTTTGCTCGCGCCCAAGGACTCCGCGATCGCGCAGCGCGACCAAGAGTTCACCACCTATGTGACCGTGGTGCAGGAAGGTGCGAAGGTCGCTTTCCCGAATAACGACAGCGTGCAGCACCACGTTTACTCACTCTCCAAGCCCAAGAAATTCGAGTTGCCGCTCTACAATCCGGGCCAGACCGAATCGTTCATGTTCGACGTCTCCGGCACTGTGACGCTCGGATGCAATATCCACGACTGGATGATCGCCTACCTGATCGTCGTGCCCACACCCTATTTCGCCAAGAGCGATGAAACCGGAAGCGTGTCCGTGAAAGCTCCAGCCGGCATCTACCGCGTGGAAATCATTCATCCACGCCTCGCGAAAAATATTACCGAGGAGACGCTGCTCACTGACGGCGGCACCAAATCCAAAGATTACACCCTCACCCTGAAACCTGATCGCCGCATCCGGCGCGGGCTCGACGCAAAATCCGGCGGTTATCGCTAAGCCATGCGCTGGCCCCCGTTTCGATTCCGCAGATTAGGGAGTAAACTGATTCTGTTGCTGGCGGGCCTCATCGCCGTGGTGCAGGTGACGGTTTATGTCCTGATCTCGCGGGAGAACGAGCAAAACGCGGTCACGCACATCAACCAAAACCTCGAGCTCGCGGCCCGCATTTTCCGCGACACCCTCGAACAACGTATCGTTTACCTGACCGGCGCGGCTGAAGCCATGAGCGGAGACTACGCTATCCGGCGTCTGCTCATGCAGGATCCGCCCGATGAGCCGACTTTACGATCGAACCTCGATAGTTATGCTGATCGCGTGCAATCGCGAACCCTCACGCTCTTTGCCATCGATGAAACTCCCCTGGCCCGAACAGACGATTCGCTGAAAGCCGCAGATCTTGCCCCGTTCATCGCGATGATCCGCGAAGCCAGCGCGCAGGAACTCGATCAAAAGCGCGAGTTCGCCTACCTCGGCGGTCGGCTCCATGTGCTTGTGGTCGTGCCGGTGTATGCACCATTTCCCAATGTCGCCGCGTGGTTCGGCATTGCTTATCCCATCGGAGATGATTTCGCCCAGTCACTCAAAAAAGCGACGCTCACCGACGTCACTTTCATGTCGGACACCAAAGGTGAACCCGCCCGCGTGCTCTCGACCACTTTGGATAGCGCTCACGCGGAAAAAATCGCCCAACAGGCTATCAAGCGCTCCAGCGCCGCCACTCAAATTATCGATCTCGGCGACGACGATTACGTCACCCTGTTCGAACCTTTGGTGTTAGCGCAGGATCGATCGATCGTCGTTGCACTTCAGCGCCCACTCAGCGCTGAACTCACGCAAGCCAAGGAACTCGAAGAAGCGATCCTGGCAATTTCAACCGCCGCACTGCTCGCCGCCACCATCGCAGCACTCATCATTTCCCACAGCGTCAGCAGCCCGCTGCGCCAACTCGCCCGCCATGCCAATTCTGTGGCCGCAGGAGATTACAGCCGGCACCTCCAACTCGCACGTCAGGATGAACTCGGGCAACTCGCCGTCGCATTTAATCAAATGACCGATGGGCTCGCCGACCGCGATCGCGTGCGCGATTTATTGGGGAAAGTCGTTTCGCCGGAAATCGCCACGAAGCTCCTGCAATCCGAAGTTACCCTCGGAGGTGAAGAGCGCGAAGTCACCGTGATGTTTTGCGACCTGCGCGATTTCACCACGTTGAGCGAACGCATGGCCCCGACCGAGGTGCTGACTTTGCTCAACCGTTATCTGGATCGCATGAGCGCCGTGATCGAAAAACACGGCGGCGTAATCGATAAATTTATCGGCGACGCCATCATGGCGCTGTTCGGTGCACCGGTCGCCCTGCCCGACGCCGCCAATCGCGCCGTAGCCGCTGCCCGCGAGATGGCCGATGCGATTCACGCGATGAACCTCGAGCTAATTGCCGAACACCGGAAGCCGTTGGAATTCGGCATCGGCATCAACACCTCGCGCGTCGTCGCCGGCAATATGGGTTCCCAAACACGTCTTAATTACACGGTGGTGGGCGACGGCGTGAATCTCGCAGCCCGCCTCGAATCACTCACAAAAAACCGGAGCTTCGCGACCAACGTCATCGTCAGCGAATTCACCGCTCAGCAATGCGATGCCGGCAGCGCGCTTCGCCCGCTCGGTCAAGTGACCGTGAAAGGAAAAACCGATCCGATTAAAATTTTCTCCGTCGATGTCAGTCCGCGCCCGTGGGAAATCCGCGAAAATGCGGAATCAGGCTTGTTGTAAGTTCACGCCCAATTCGACTCCGCAGCTACTTCCAGCTGCGAGCGCATGGATTCAGGAATCAGTTGCGCCTGCATCACGCCTTTTTCGTTCGCAGTCACGCACACCGCGAAGATTTCACCCTGCGCGCACAGTTGGGCGCCTTTAAAAAATTGAAACACATAGCACACGGAGCGCTTGCTGATTTTCTTCACGAATAACTTTACCTCAACGACATCGTTAAAGCGCAACGGCGCACGGTATTCACAGCTCGCATTCACGCGAGGCCAACCGACGATTTCGCCCGGCACCAACGAAATCAACGGCACGCCCAGCGAGCGGTAGAACGCGGTTTCGCAACTCTCCATCCAGCGAAAAAAATTCGAGAAATGAGCGATGCCCGCCATATCCGTTTCGCAGAATTCGATGGTGCGCGTCATGCTGAACTGTGAAGGCATGGCGGGACTTTTTCCGAGCCGGGGAACCGAGGCAATGCCGTTCAACCGCGGCTTGAATTGAAGTTTACCCGCGCCACACTCTGCGCATGAACCTGTTATCCCGTCTCGTCATGGTGGGCGCTCTGCTCGCCTCTGTTCAAACGCGCGCTGCTTCTGCCTTTGAAGGCAAAGTAGATCTGGCCATCAGCACCGGAGCCAAAGGCGCGCCACAAGCTCTCAGCTACTCCATCAAAGGCGACAAGCTGCGCTTGGAAATGGCTGCTGAAGGCCACGCGATGGCGTCCATCGTCGATACCACCAAACAAGAAATCCTCGTGCTGATCCCGGATCAGAAAATGTATATGGTCATGCCGCTCAAACAGGGCGTGGAAACGGCGGCCAAAGCCGGCGGAGTCAACACCGACGTCCAAGTCGAAGCCACGGGCAAAACCGACACAATTCTCGGCTACAAATGCGAGCAGGTATTGGTGAAAGACAAAAATCAAGTCACCGAAGTCTGGCTCGCAGAAGGTCTCGGCACATTTGCCGGACTCGGCAGCGGCGGCAATCCGTTCGGCGGCAAAAAACCTGCTGCCACGGCCAAGTGGGAAGAAGCGCTGAAAGGCAAAAGCGGTTTTCCGCTTCGCGTGATTACCCGGGATTTGAAGAGCAACGAGACGTTCAAAATGGAAGCTACCAAGATCACCCCAGGCGCTCTTTCTGCCGCGCTTTTCCAGCCTCCGGCCGGCTTTCAAAAATTCCAGATGCCCGATCTCGGCGGATTTAATCCGTTCAAGTGAGCCACGCTTCTTCGCTTTCAATAAAAAGGCCGGGCGTTTTGCCCGGCCTTTTTATTTAGATTAATCCGAAGAACTCAGCGCGTTAGAGTTTTTCGAGCTCAGCCGCAGTCCAGTTAGATTTGCGATCGGCCGTTTCAGCGCGAACCTTCGCCACCGTCTCGGGTTGGACTTCTGAAGCAGTATTGCCCCACGAAGCACGGACATAAGAGATGACGTTGGCGATTTGTTCGTCCTTAAGAGTGCCACCGAGCGGAGCCATCACGTTGTTATATTCTTTGCCCTCCACCATGAGCGGACCGCTCAAACCGTGGAGCACGATGCGGATCACGCGCTCTTCGCTGCCTTGCGCCCATTCAGAACCGGCCAACGGAGGATACGTCCCGGGCTGACCCAAACCAGCAGGGCCGTGACATGCAAAGCAGGTCTGATCGTAAACACGTTTGCCCATCTGCGCGCGCGTGAGTTGCACGCCTTTGGAAGCACCGGGCTTTTCACGTTTAGCCACTTCGTTGACCACGAGTGGATCGAAGCGAATCGAATAGTGCACCATGTAAACGGAGCCGAAGAAGACCACGGTGCAAATCAAGCCGAGCAGCACAAGCGGCAGCATCGAATAGCCGTCTTTCTTTTCCGGCTTAGTCTTCTGCAACTGCGCATGGACTTGCTGGATGCTGTCGTCGCTCGCAGCGGATTGCTCGACGCGGGAATTTTTTTCTGGAGTCGCGCTCATCTTAGTGGGCTCCCTTCTTCTTTTCCGCAGGGGCGTTCAAGCCGCGCTCGGTGGGATAATCGTAGGTATCCTTCAAACTTTGGAGATAAGCGACGAGTGCCACGGCGCGTTGCGTCGGGACCACCTCGTAACCGGCCCCAGGCGCATATTTGCTGGTCAACTTGATCGCGTGCGCGGACGGCTGGCTGCCGGCGAGCGGGCGAACATCGAACAGGAACTTGTGAGCAGGCATCGCGCTGCCGGCAGAAACCGACTCCGGAGCATAAAGCAATTTATAGAACCAATCGGCATATTCTTCGGGTTTAGCCGAGTCGCCCAGACGGGCACCGACGTTACGAAGATCCGGGCCAACGCGGTTTTGGCCGATAAGCACGGCGCGGTCGCGGATGTAGTCGCGGGGATAACCGCCTCGCACGCCCCATTGACGCTCAAGGTCGCTGCCGACGCCTTCACGACGCACTTGCTGCGTATGGCAGGCAACGCAGCCGAGGTCTTGATAGACGAGCATGCCTTGATTGGCCAAGCCGGACATCGGTTGCGGATAAAGCGTTTCTTCCGCTGGATCCTTAAACTGGCTGAGGCTGCCAATCTGCTTATGCGCAGCGAGCAACAGGCCGGCCCACGACAACGCGAGGGTGGCAAAAACACCGAGGAAAAGAGCTAGTCCGTTTTTCATGCGTGACCCTCCGCAGGGCTCTGGAGAGCGGGAGGATTTCTAAATTGGGCGACCGCGGTTTTCTTGGAATTAACCGGGCACGCGAGGCCGAGGAAGTTGATGAAGAACGCACCGTGGCCGACCAGCAGCAGGCCGAACACCGCGCTACGCAGAGCATACCAAGTGCTCATCGATTTGCTGAGGTCAGCAAAGGCAACGGCGTGGTCATTCAAGAGGCTGCCCTGCTTGAAGCCGGCGTAAGTCAGCCCCACAGTCAGCAACACCACGCCCACCAAAGTGGCGCCGAAGTGAAGTTTCACCAACGCGCCCGAACGCCATTCGCGGCTGGTCAAACGCGGCAGGAAGAAATAGGCGGCGCCAAACATCGCGCTGGAGAAGCAGACGTAGAACACGAGCCAGTCGCGCAATCCATCAAGCACCGTGAACTGAGCGACCGACGCCACAGCGCGCGTCGCGAGGCCAACGTTGAAAATGAAAGCGAGGAAGAAACCGACGACACTCAGAAGAATGAAACGCAGCGTGAGGCTGTTTTTAACTTCACCTAGACGACCGGAGAGCGTGCCAAAGATATTCAGCCCAATCACAAATACGGCGACGAGCGACACCATGTTGGCGACGACGCCGAGGGTCGGAATCCACACCGGCACCGGAGCACCGATGAGACGGCTGCCGCCGGCGAACGCCGAGCTCACCACGAGCCACCAAAACGCCATTGGCGCGAGGTAGTAGTTGGCGACAGGTTTACCGAGCAGTTTCGGCAGGAAATAATAAATCGCCGCAAGCGCCACCGGCACGAACCATAGGCTGTAAAGCCCGTGCACATACCACGCGTTTACGATCGGTTGAAGCGCACCGCGCACGGGCGCTTTGAACAACATGATCTGGGCCACCGCGTAGAGCCACGGGAACCAGAACGCCGCGCCGAACAAATACCATTGGGAGGCGTAAACGTTTTCCGTGTTACGGATGCTGAAGGTCGTAATCGCCCACACGCCGATGAGCGCGTAAGCCACGAGCAGAAGCAGGCTCACATAGCTCGGCATTTCCAGCAATTCGAACGAAGTCGAATAACCACCGAGAATGCCCACCAAGCCGAGCGTGACACCGAGATTCCAAAATTTCGCCGCAATAAAAAGCCAGCCACCGTGGCGAAGCGTCGTCGCGGAAAGACGAGCCATGAGCCAGAGGCCGAACGCAAACGCCGCATTCATGCCCCAGCCGTAGACGAGCGCGTTCTGCGCGGCGGGAGCGAGGCGTCCGTGGGTCGTCCATTCGCAGTTGGCGAGGAACGAGGGAGTGTGCAGCTGGATGGCGGCGGCGAGTTGCATCGCTCCACCGACCAACAGCCAGAGCAGCGCCGAGCCAAAGAAAGCGAGCACCGGCCATTTGGCCGACGCGTCGATCTCGATTTGCTCCGTGCGAGCGGTTTGAACAGATGAATTCATCAGCAGAAAATTACTTCTTAGCGTGGTCGCGAACGGTCAATTCGATCGCGCGATCAACTGGCAGGCGAACGACGCCAGCTTTTTGGTCAACCCAACCGTAGGAGGTCGCCGTCACGGCTTCCTTAGCGTGGTGTTCAACGAGCAACGCCTTGCGCTCTTCAGGAGTGCGCACGCCTTCGATGGCATTGACGGTGGTCGCATGCGGAACGTAGATTTTGCGCGCAAGAAATGCGAAAGCGCCGAACGCCAGCAACACAATCACCGCGGTAAAGACGGGCGTGCGGTGCGGGAAGGAGAAGTTGGAAGAGTCACTCATGTCGAAGTGGCTTTAAGCTGATAAGCTTCCGGCGCCGTAGCGTCGTGATGCGTGAGGGATTCCACAATACGGGGGTCGCGAATCGGAATGAGTTTCGTGGTCGGGAAGCTCTTCAAATAGGACCAGACACAAATGCCGCCCACGCCGATTACAGAGCTTATCACCCAAAGCAGGTTGATCGAAATGAAGTTAATCGGCACGTCGTGGCCGTCGTGTTGATGCGTGAGCATCGGCAGCACGTTGTAGCAGATATCGATCAGGATAATCACCGCGACCCAGATGCTGATCTTCAGCGCAGGCGCACGGTTCACCTTGTTACGATAAAACAGCCATGAAATGAACGGCACCACAAAGTGACCGAAAAGCAGCAGCATGCCGACCCAGAGCCAGTCGCCGTGTTCACGGATGTTATACCAGAACGTTTCTTCAGGAACGTTGGCGTTCCAGATCAGGAAGTATTGAGAGAAGGTAACGTAGGCCCAGAACACGACGAACGCGAACGCGAGCGCGGTGAGACAGTGAAATTGGTTCGTGTTGTAGATGCCCTTATAATCGCCGCGGACATAGAGCCAGCACGTGATCACGACGCCCATCGCGAGCGCGGCGCGCATGCAGTTCGCGAAGAACCACACGCCATACATCGTGGAGAACCAGTGATACTCGAGGCTCTTCATCCAGTAGATGGAGGCAAAAGTCAGCGCGAGTGCGTTGAGCGGGATGCCGAAAGCCGCCGTCTTGCGGCTCATGAACGTCCACTTGGCGTCACCGTCGGAGTCTTGCGTGAAAGAGGCTTTGCGGAGACGAGCCGAGAGCCACATCCAGACCACGAAGAAACCAATCGTCATACCCGTGAACATTTCGCGGCTGAGGAAGCTGGCCTTCTTCACGTAGAGCGGGTCATCGCCAATCGTGCCGTGACCACCGTGAAGCGGCAGCGTAGTGTCCATCCACGACCAGATCGCGCCGGGCTTCACCCACACGGAAATGATGAGGGGAATGAAAAGCACGAGAAGCCATTTAAATGCCGAAAGGCCGTGCTCGAACTGACGACGAATCACTGTCGACCAGCCGGCGTCGAAGATGTGGTGAATCATCACCAACATCAGCATGCCGATCGCCACTGCCGTCCAGTAAGTGAGCGCAATCAGGTAGGAAAGCGCGACGTGTTGAAACGGCGATACGAGGAAACCGAGCGCGGTGACGGCGAGACCGATAAATCCGGCGATAAGAAACTTCGAGGCCAGCGCCGAGGTCGGCACGGGCGAGGCGGAAGCGTGGGAGGAGTTGGCGGCGTGTGCGCTCATGTTACTTCAGGCCCTGGCGTTGATCGAGGGGCACATCGTCAATTTTTGCGTTGTGGGCGCGCTGGAGAGCGCGCACGTAGGCGATCACCGCCCAACGGTCATCCGGGGCGATTTTGTCGGCGTAGGAAAACATGGTGTTTTTGCCGTGGGTGATCGTGTTGAAAATTTCGCCTTCGGCCATCGCGCGGAGACGTTCATCGTGATACGTCGGCGTGACGAGCATGCCGTAGGATTTGGTGATGCCATTGCCGTCGCCGAGCGCACCGTGACACGGCGCGCAATAAATCGTGTAGCGGCTTTGGCCGCGTTCGATGAATTCGCGCGAGATCACCAGATCAGCAGGAAATCCACGGGCGAAAGAACCGTCGGCATTCTTGCCTTGGTAACGGAAATCATCGGCGCGCAGGAACGCGGCGTCAGGTTCACCCGCGGAGCGACCGCGAGGAATCACTCCCGCAGGCAACGGACGATCCGCGCGACCATCGGCGAAGAACTCCGAGTGAGCCTGTGGCTTGTATTTCGCCTGATGATCCATGTCCGGAAACACTTCGATCGGCGGGCGCGTGGAGGTCATGCCCCGGAAGCCCATGACGGACAGCAGGAGGACGACAACGAAAGCGAGCGTGTAGTAGGCGTAGCGCATCTTATTGCTCCAGCTCGGCGATGTCTTTGCCGCCGGCATTGGCGAGCAGCTCGCGCGTGGCGGTGGCGTTGAATTTCGGGTCGTTGGCCTCGATCACAATGTAAAATCGGTCATCGAGCGCGCGGACAAATTGCGGCGCTTTCAGCACGGGGTGATAATGCATCGGCAGCTTGTTCAAGAAAAACATGCCGAAGATCGTCGCAAAAGCGGTGAAGAGAATAGTCAGCTCGTAAGAGATCGGAAACGCGAACATCGGGCTGAAGTAAGGTTTACCACCGACGACGAGCGGATACTCGATCGCACCAGCCCAGAAAATCATCGACATGCCGGTCGTGAAACCAAGCAAGCCACCGCAGAGCGAGAAGCGCGGCACTTTTGAGCGGCGCATGCCCATCGCGGCGTCGAGACCGTGCACCGGGAAAGAAGTGAGCGCGTCCCACTGGGAGAAACCGGCATCCCTCACCTTTTCACAGGCGTGAAAAAGATCGGGCACCGTGTCGAACGCAGCAATAAGTCCGTATTGTTTTGTCATGGTCGCGGCTCCTTAGTGTTTGTCCGATCCATGCGGATCAGCTGCCGGGATGACCGCTTTGACTTCCGACATCGGCATGATGGGAACGAAGCGAATGAAAAGGAGGAAGAGCACGGAGAAGACACCGAACGTGCCGAAGAACGTGAAGATTTCGACGATGGACGGTGAATAATAACCCCAACTCGACGGCAGGAAGTCGCGGGCCAGCGACGTGACGATGATCACGAAGCGCTCGAACCACATGCCGACGTTAACGAAGATCGAGAGCACCCACACGAGCGTCGTGTTGTTGCGGATGGATTTGAACCAGAAGAATTGCGGCGTGATGACGTTACAGCCGATCATGATCCAGTAAGCCCAGGCGTAGTGACCGAAGGCGCGATTAATGAACGCGAAGCCTTCATACGGGTTGGCGCCATACCACGCGATGAAGAACTCCATCGAGTAGGCGTAACCAACCATCGTGCCGGTCGCCAAAACGATCTTACACATACAGTCGATGTGATACTGCGTGATGAGATCCTCGAGACGGTAGATCGCGCGCAGCGGCAACATGAGCGTGAGCACCATGCCGAAACCGGAGAAAATAGCGCCCGCGACGAAATACGGAGGGAAAATCGTCGTGTGCCAGCCCGGGAGCAGCGACACCGCAAAGTCGAACGAGACGATCGTATGCACGGACAACACGAGCGGCGTGGACACACCCGCGAGGATGAGGTAAGCCATTTCGTAGTTGCTCCACTGACGATTCGAACCGCGCCAACCCATGGCGAAGAAACCATAGATGCGGGCCTTGACCAGATTGCCGGCGCGCGTGAAACGATCACGCAGCGTGCCCAAATCAGGAATCAAACCGATATACCAGAAGAGGACGGAAACCGTGCCGTAGGTGGAAACCGCGAACACGTCCCACTCCAGCGGAGAACGAAAGTTCTGCCAGATGCCGTTCGAGTTCGGGAACGGGAACAGGTAACCCGGCATCACCGCGAACCAGATACGACCCACGTGGAAAACCGGGAAGATCGCCGCGCACACGACGGCGAAAATCGTCATGGCTTCCGCCGCGCGATTGATCGACGTGCGCCACTTTTGACGCAGCAAGCACAAGATCGCAGAGATGAGCGTGCCGGCGTGGCCGATACCGATCCAGAAGACGAAGTTAACGATGTCCCACGCCCAGTTGACGGGATTCGCGTGACCCCACACACCGACGCCGGTGGACACGAGGTAAACGAGACCGGAGAGCGTAAACGAAGCGATGATCGCCGCGAGGCCGAAGCACCACCACCACCAGACCGGAGTTTTGCCTTCGACGATGCCGCAGATCTTTTCCGTGATCCAATGGAAATCGTGGTGATGTTGCACTAATTCCGCGCGCGGAATCGTGACCGGTTTGACTTCGGAAAGAATGGCCGGGGCCGGATGATCAGAAGAGTGCGCGCCCATTATTGGTGCCCTCCCTTGCTGTCGTGAGCCGCGTGGCCATGATCGTCATGGCCATGGTCACTCGCGTGGCCGGCATGATTCTTGTTGTTATACTCGACGCGGCTGAGCGGGAGCTGGGAATAGTCCGGCATTTCGGGATTCGGATTGCGCAGCTTGCCGAGGTAAGTCGTGCGCGGGCGAACGTTGAGGTAACCGAGGACCGCGTAGTCGCGTTCCTGCGCTTTCGCGAGGGAGACGGCGCTCTTCGGATCTTTGATATTGCCAAAGGTGACACCGTCGACCGGGCAAACCTGTTGGCACGCCGTCTTAATGGTGCCGTCGGGAATCTCGACGTTACCGGTGGCGCCGGCTTTGCGCTTCTGGGCGATCTTGGCCTGCTGGATACGTTGGACGCAATAGGTGCACTTTTCCATGACGCCGCGCATACGCACAGTGACGTCCGGATTTTTCACCATCTTGACCAACTCCGGCATTTCCTTCTGGTGGCCGAGCGGGCCCATGTAGAGGGCGTCGGTGGCGCGCTTGTTGAAGTCGAAGAAATTGAAACGACGCACCTTGTAAGGGCAGTTATTCGCGCAATAGCGCGTGCCGATGCAGCGATTGTAAGCCATGACATTGAGGCCTTCCTCATCGTGGACGGTGGCATTGACCGGGCACACCGTTTCGCACGGGGCCATTTCGCAATGTTGACACGCCATCGGCTGGATCACCATTTGCGGGTCTTCCGGAACGATGCGGTTGCCTTCGCCACCGAACGCCGCGCCTTCCGCTTTGCCGTCAGAGTAATAACGATCTAGGCGAATCCAGTGCATCTCGCGGCCGCGCAAGACCTGATCTTTGCCGACGATCGGGATGTTGTTTTCTGCCTGACACGCGACCACGCACGCATTGCAACCGATGCAGGTATTCAGGTCGATCGACATGCCCCATTGATGGATGCCGTCGAAGTTAGGTGTCTCGTAGAGTGAGTTACCACGCGGCGTCTCGGCGGCGCGTTTTGCATTGAGTGCAATGCGCTCGTGCTGCGGCAGCTTGGCGAACTGCTCCGGCGTGTAATCTTTGTAGATCGCCGGCGAGTGCGACTCCATGCCCACAGAGTGCATGACTTGCGGGTTATCGTTGAACTCAGTGAGGTTAGCTTCGCGCACGATGTCGCGTCCTTCCATCGACCAGTGTTCCTGCGTGTTCGCAAGTTTGTAGCGCGCGCCGGTTTTCGTGAGCGTCGCACCCACCACAAAACCAGCGGTTGAAGTCGTGCGCAGTGGGTAAGCATCGAAACCCGCGCCGTTGCCGACGTGGCCAGCCTTCGTGCGACCGTAACCCAGCGGAACGATCACCGTGAAATTCGCCAGACCTGGCTGGACGTGAATCGGGCCGCGAATTTTGCGACCGCCGACCGTGATTTCACCCACATAAGCGATTTCCTTGCCTTGGACAAATTCGCCTTCTTCGACACGCGCGACGGGAATCGCACTGCCATGCGGCACGATGCCGAGTTCGCGACCCAGACGCGGGCTCACGAGAATCGCATTATCCCACGCGATCTTGGTCACCGGATCCGGACACTCTTGCAGCCAGCCGTTGTTGGCGAAGCGACCGTCGTCGACCTTCTCGGTCACGAAACGGACTTCCAAGCTGTCTTTGCTGAGCGTCGGCACCGAGGCAATCGTCGCAGCGGTCGCGGCCGCAGTGATGCTGACGTTCACTTTGCGATAACCGGAATTCTCGAGCAGGCCATCGTGCAGGAATTTCTCGAAAGCCTTTTTGTCGTCGCCCGAGGTGAGCGCCGCAATCGTCGCATAAACTTGTTCGTAAGCCTCCGGCTTCGCCTCGCCCGCGAGACGCGCCAAAAGCTCCACTTCCATCAAACCGTTGAACAACGGCATGATCATCGGCTGGATTGGGAACACCGTGCCATCAGTGGCGCGCGTGTCACCCCATGACTCCAGGTAATGCGTCGCGGAAAGATGCGTGCCGGAAAGGGCCGAAGTTTCGTCGAAATAGTAGCCGTAACGAATGACTTCCGAAACCGACTTCAACGCCGCGCCGAACTCAAGGTCAGCAGGAGCATTGTAAGCAGGATTACCATTCACCACGAACAGCGTCTTGACCGAACCCGCTTTGATAGCGGTGGTGAGTTGCGAAATCGAAGCAGCGGTCGTCGCCGGGACTTCGACAAAATCGACGGTCGAGCCGATGTTGCCGAGCGCCGCGTTGATCGCATAGGCGAGCGCGTGCACTTCGGCGGGTTGATGCGCACCGGCGACCACTAAACTCGCGCCGCGATGGTCAGCCAAATCTTTGGCGCAAGCTTCGATCCACTTGGAATCCACTTCGAGGCCACGCGCTTCGGCGCTGCTGGTATTGAGCACGCGAGCCGCCAAGGCCGCAGCGAACGCCGCGATATGGCTGCTGGAAAGACGCAGACGATGATCGGCCATGCCGCCGGTCAGCGTGAAGCTGCTCTCGACGACGTAGAGGCGATTCATGGTCAGTTTGTCGCCTTGCTTGATCGCACGACGGCCTTTCGCGAAATCACGGGCATGCCCGAGATTACCCGCGTCACCATGTAAGAAATCAGAATCGAGGCTGACAACGCGGCTCGCCTTATCGAAATGATAAATCGGCTTCACGCTGCGACCGAATGCGGTCTGCGCAGCGGCGGCGGGAGCTTCGTCTTGCACGGGCTCGTATTCGGCCCAAATCGCCTGCGGAAAGTCTTGTTTCAGTTTCGCGACCAGGCGCGCGCGCGTGGGCGAAGAGGATTCGTCGGCGAGAAACGCCAGACCCGCGCCACGGTTGGCCGAGTAAGTCGAATGGATACTCGCGAGGAGATCGTTGACTTGCGCGGTCGAGAGAGCGTCAGAACCTTTGACGTGGCCCATCGAACGCTCCGGATCGTAGAGATCCAACACAGACGATTGCGCCGTAATCGAGGTGCCGCCGCCGTAAGGCAGATAGCTCGGATTACCTTCGATTTTCGTCGGGCGGCCTTGATGCGTTTCCGCGAGGAGCGGAATAGCTGATTTGCGCAACGGCATCGCCGTCGCGAAATAAAGCGGGAGGCCCGGCACGGTGTATTCGACCGATTTGCCGTAAGGAAGAATCTTGGATTCCGGACGACGGCAGCCCGCCAGGCCGAGGCCACCGAGTGCAAACGAAGCGGCCATCAGCTTCATGAACTGGCGACGATCGACGCCCTCGATGCTCGAGGCACCTTCAGGGAATTCACGAGCCATGTGCTCGCGGAAACCCGGCGTGTCGGCCAATTCGTCGAGACTGCGCCAGTATTTAGGACCGGCGAGCTCGCGCTGGGAGGGAGCGGGATGTTCGAATTTGCGTTTCATCAGCGATGGCAGCCGGAGCACGAGGTCGGTGGCTTCACCTTCCAGTCGTGAACAAATTTTTGCGCTTCAGCGAGGCGGCCTTGCTCGGCGAGCGTTTTGGAATCGAGATTGTAAACATCTTTCGGCTCACGGATGCGCTGCTCAGGATTGCGATGGCAATCCAAGCACCAGCTCATGCTGTGCGGCTTGTCCTGATGGACGACCGACATCTCGTTAACCTTGCCGTGACACTCGACGCAGCTAACGCCGCGATTCACGTGCACAGAGTGATTGAAATAAACGTAGTCCGGAACTTGGTGGATCTTGACCCAAGGAACCGCCTCACCGGTCGCATAGCTTTGACGCACCACTTCGAGCAGCGGGCTCGTGGTCTTGATGATGCTATGGCAATTCATGCAGGTCTGCGCGGCGGGGACGCTGGACGTGCCGGATTTTTCAACCGACGAATGGCAATAACGGCAATCGATGCCCAACTGGCCGGCATGCAAGCTGTGCTCAAACGGAACGGGCTGCACCGGCGCATAGCCGACACGCAGGTAGGCCGGCGTGGCGTAGTAGCTGATGCCGGCGGCGGCGACGCCACCCAGCACAAACAAGAAAATCACAATCTGCAGAGGCAGAGCGTTGGCTGATTTTGGAAAAATCTTCGACATGGTGGCCGGCTGAAGTGCGTGTGCGCTCGGAGGCGAGCGTTAGAAACTTCCTTCCTTTCGGGCGACGGCCCGCGTTTCAGGACGGAGGTTGACTTGAGCGACCGCAGGGCGCTCGGCAACGCGGCTGGTTTTTGCCAGCAAAGTGGGCACGAAGCCCGTGGCGGCCAAGAGGCCGCCAAGCTTGGCAAAGAATGATTTGCGCGAACAGTTAGTGCTCACAGTAGAGGTGCGGTTCAAATTCGTCCCAAAGCAAAGAAGCCCCCTCTCCAATGTAAAACAAAATTTCCAACCAACTCAGCGCGCTTGAGACTATTAGCAAAGTCGCGAAATGAAATTTTTCCGCTAATCCGAATTTAGCGTGCGCCCCCGTGCTGCGGCGCCGCGGGCACCCGTCGTTACTTAACGAATTCGCCGTCGCGCATCGGCTTAATCTCGTCGCAGCGGTTCGCGATGTCGGGATTATGCGTCACCAACACGACCGCCTGGCCGTTTTCCTTGGCCAAGCGCGTCAGCAAATCAAACACCATGGCGGAATTCTTGACGTCGAGATTCCCCGTCGGCTCATCCGCGAGGATAATCGCCGGCTGATTCGCCAGCGCGCGAGCAATCGCCACCCGCTGCTGCTCGCCACCGGAGAGTTGGGTTGCGAGACGGTGCGTTTTTTCGCCCAGACCAACGTCCGTCAGCAATCCCCTCGCCCGATCAACCATCTGCTCTTCACTCAGGCGGCCGAGCTTGCGCATGGGCATCATGACATTGTCCAGCGCCGAGAATTCCTGCATCAAAAAGTGAAACTGAAACACAAATCCGATGTGTTCGCAGCGCGCCGCCGTGCGTTCGATATCACTGCTGTTCGACATCAGCTGATCACGAATCCAAATCGATCCACCATCCGGCTGGTCGAGCAATCCGAGCAGATAAAGCGTCGTGCTTTTACCGCAACCCGACGGGCCGACGATCGCGGTGACATTACTCTTCCGCGCCTCGAAAGACACGCCGCGCAGGACGTGGACACGTCCCTCGCCCTGCCCCAAGTAGCGTTGCAGCCCTTCGCAGCGCAGCACCACGTCGGTCGAATTTGGCTTGGGCGAACTCATTGGGACGTTCCTCGGACGATATCGCCCGGTTCCAAACGCGCCGCGCGTCTCGACGGAATCCAGGCCGCCGTCATCACCACCACCGCAGCCGTCACCGTGGCCACGACGTAATGCCAGATTGACCAGTAAACTTGAAAATTATCCGCCGTGAAAATGCCGCGAATACGGATCGGAAACTTCGAAACCGCATACGTGACTCCGGCGCCCATGCCCCACCCTCCGACGGTGCCGATAACCAAAACAATCGAACCCAACCACAGGAAAATATGAGAAATATCTTTCCGCGTGTAGCCCATGGAACGCAAAATCGCGATCTCCTTGGTTTTTTCGATTACGATCATGGCAAGCGTGTTGAACATGCCCAAACCCGAGATAAGGATAATCGTGGAAACCGTTAACGCTGACGACACGCGCAAGGCTTTAAAAACGTCGAGCCAGGTTTTTTCTCGATCCTGCCATCCTTGAGCACCGTGCCGCAGCACTTCCTCAAGTTGGGCGGCGTCTTGCGGAGCGCGATCGCGGTCAAATAACGAGACCTGCAAAAAAGAAGCTCCCGTCGTTTTCTTAAGCAACGAACGCGCTTCGCCCAAATGCATGTAGATGCGCACCTGATCGATATCGCGCACGCCGGTCTCGTAAAAGGCTGAAACTTTGTAGCGGCGTTGTTGATCCGCCGCTCTCAAAATCAGGGTATCACCAATCGAAAGCTGCAAACGTTCGGCCAACACTTTTCCCACCAAAAGACCCTGCGGAGACGCGCGGAAATCTTCGATCGTGCCGCCGCCACCCACGATCTGAGCCCCCAAATCGGACACCAACAAATGGTCTTCCAACTTAATTCCGTAGACCTGAGCTGACTCGTTTTTAAACGAACTATCCGCGACGACCGAGCCGCGAACGACCATCGAGACGCCGGCCACATTGCGAAACTTCCGCACCGCCTCGATGAGCAAGGCCGGATCTTCGACTCCCTCGATGTATTTGCGGGCCGAACGATCTGAAGCGAGTTCGAACTTGCTCGCGTCTTTACTATGCCCGTCGGCCTGCATCGCAAAGATGGTATCTTGGAACTTATCCTCGATACGGATCGCGCCGTTGGTGCCGAGGATGGTTTTGATAAAAAACTGCTCGAAGCCGCTGGTTTGCGCCTGCGTGACAATAAAAAAACCTATGCCGAAAATAATCCCGGTCAGGCTCATTAACATCGACCGCTTACGAGCGGTGAGAAAACGAAAAGCAATGCGAAGATTCGTGGACACTCCGAGAGTCGTCTTAGTTGGCAATCACGCGGGAACGGACCCGCTCGCCGTCACGAAAAAGATCTTGTTGTTCGAGAACTACCATGTCGTCCGCTTTGATCCCCTTGACGATCTCAACTTGATTCATGCTTTCGTAGCCTTTTTCCACTTTGCGCAATTCAAGCTTTCCATTCGCCACGACATAAACGTGTTCTCCCACGAGGGCACGACGTGGAATTAACACCGTCGAATCACGCTCGGCTGTAACGATAAACACTTCGCCTGTGATTCCCGGGACGAGCGCGCGGCCTTCAGGCAACATGACATCGAGGTAAACCGTGTAACGCTGCGTAGTTGGATCAGCCGATGGTAGAATTTTGGAAATAACGGCGTTATAGTGGTCACCGCCGTAGGTCAGGAAACGAACTGTGGCTTTTTGGCCAAGTTTGACCGCGGCGAAGTTCTCCTCGCTTAACTTAGCTTCGACCGTTCTGCCAACAGAGATGACCGATGCGATCGGTGAATTACTGCCGATCAAATCACCCACCCGGGCATACACTGTAGTCACAACCCCGTCGGCCGGCAGAATGATCGCCATCTTGGATTTTTCGCGTTCCTTCGTGCGCAGCGCGTTTTCGAAATTTTCCAGGGCGAGACGACTCGCGACCTCCTCCAGTTCCATACGCTGTTCGAGTTGCTGGAAAAGACGCTTCTGCTTTGCGAACTCTGCTTGAGAAGTAGCACCAGCTTTGGTTTTTCGCTCAAGTTCGTCGAGCGTATCGCTCGCGTTGAGCACTTCAGGGCGAAGCGTAGAACCGAGTTCTACTTTGCGCTTGGCGGCGACAATTTCATTTTTGATTCGCTCGATTTCGATATCGATATCGCCGCTGTCGATTTGCACCACCAAGTCGCCGCGGCGGACGCGTTTGCCGATATCCAATGCAGACTCAAGGACGCGCCCGCCGACCTCGCTTTTCAATTCCATCTGATATTCTGCGGAAACGGTGACCGTGCCGGGCACCGCTCGCACCGCCTTCCCTTTGGTCGCGGCTTGAACCAACGCCTCAGGCCTCAGCAAGTAGCTCGCGGCGAAAAAAACAATCACCACCAGCGCGATGATCGTCACCCATATCGTTTTCCAATTTTTACCCGGAGCAGCTGATTTCATTTATTAATTGGCGCATTCGCTAACACCGGATCTTCGGCCACGAGCCCGAGAAAATCCCCTGTTTTAAGGAGATAATCGATGCGGGTGTTGATAGCGTTAATTCTAGCGTCGTAATAGGACAGGCGATCTTGAGTAACATTGCTTTCCGAGATCACACCGCGCGCAAATTCGGCTTGGCGTGCCTCATAACTACCGACGGCTGAAATCAGCATTCGGTCAGCGATGGACATGTTACGTGCAGAGAAGTTCAACATCTTCACTTGAGTCTGCGCGTCCGCAGCAAGTTGCTCGGTCAGGATGCGGTATTGGTTCTCATTACTTCTACGCCGCGCCAGCGCACTGCGTTTACCGCCAGAAGCGGCAAAGCCATCAAAAATCGTCCAATTTACTGAGACGCCAGCGTAAGTTGAGTTAACCCGGAATTTTGCCGCGTTATTCGTGGTGTAGCTTTGCTCATCTTGATTTAATCCAATCAAGAAGTTGAATTTCGGGAGCAGGCGTGTCTTTTGATTACGATAAGAAAGATCTTCCATCACGATACGATCGCGAAGTTCTTCAGCTTGAGGGTTTACGGGATCTTTTTGGGAAAGGAAGCCAGCCAAGACATTGTTAAACGCACCGGAAGAATCGGCAATGACCGGAATTTCCGTCGCGATGTCTTGATCAGTGATTTCTCCGCCAGTGAGACGACCAAGCGCTCGCTTGGCATTTTCGAATTCGAACTCCTGCTTTTCGCGTTCGATTGTGCTGCGCTCGGCATTGATACGGACGCCAAACATTTCAGCGTCAGACGCTACTTTTTGACGTAAACGTTCTTCGGCCTGAGCAAGGGAATCCTGATTGAACTTGTCGCTGATGCGGACTTTTTCGACGTAGGACTTACGAACAATCAGCATCAAATATTGCCCACGAATCTCCTGCGCCAATAAGCGATAGCCTTCACGATAGTTGCCATCCGCGATCTTCTTTTGAATGGCTCCCATACGAACCAGATTTTTCCTTTCGCCCCAGTGAAAAATCGGTTGGGACAAAGAGAAGTCATAATACGATTTGTCGACATCAAGGGTTTCATCGATGTCTGCGCGCTCATCGCGGGCTTTATTAAAGCGGTAAGAGCCACCCACCGAGGGAAGGATGTTCGAACGCGATTCAATCCGCGCGCCTTCCGCCACCTCGAGATCGAGGGCTCTGCCGATCATTCGTGGAGACTGCTGAACCGCCCGCTTCAACATAGCATCAAGCTGGGGATACAGCTTTTCAGGCAGGACAAGTTCATCAACAGCGGGCGAAGCCGCCCACAAGCCAGTCATCATGAACGGCAAAGCCGCGAAGTATTTCCAGACTTTCATAGAATAGGTGTCGAAACCGCCGCAAAGGCCTCGGATTGGCAACCAGTAAATTTCATGCATTGATTGGAACAATCAAGGGAGTTGTTTCCGCTATTTGCCTTTACATAAAAAACTTCCCAATCGCTTCAAAGCGCGGCATTCCCCCACGTCTACATGTCCAGTAGGCCTAGCAATTTCTTAACTGATCTCGTCACGCATCGTGAGCTGCTTTGGCAATTCACTCTGCGCAATGTCGAGTTGCGCCACAAAGGAAGTCATCTTGGCTTGGTGTGGTCGTTCTTGAATCCGCTTCTGATGCTCGGCCTCTACGTGATGGTTTTCGGCTATATTTTTGACGGTAAGTTCGGTGTCACCGCCAACGAAACCAGAGTGGATTATGCGTTAGGCATCTTTCTTGGATTAACGTTGTTTCATTTCATATCAGAAGTTCTCGGGACGTCCCCAGCACTTATCGTTGGCAACCCTAATTTCGTCAAAAAAGTCGTCTTCCCTCTCGAAATTTTGCCTGCAGCTGCTGTCGCGACTGCATTTTTTCACATGTTGATCAGCTTGTGCCTCGCTGTCATCTGCTTGTTGCTTTTTGGCATTCCGCTCACGCCTGAGTTTCTTTGGCTGCCTGTGATCATCGTCCCGGTAGTTTTGCTCGCATTGGGCATGGCGTGGTTCTTTTCAGCTTTGGGCGTTTTCATCCGGGACATCGGCCAAATGGTGCAATTCGTCTCGATGGTGCTTATGTGGGCAAGCGGCGTATTCTACTCAGCCCAAAAGCATCCCGAAGCGTGGATTTATCTGCGTTTCAATCCCTTGTTGCTCGCCATCGATCTGATCCGAGACGCCGTGCTATGGGCCCGGCCAATTAACTTTAACCATTTGGGCTACGTCTATCTTTTTAGTATAGGGGTGTGCCTAATTGGACACATTGCTTTCAAGCGAATGAAACCTGCGTTCGCAGACGTTTTGTGACCATGCAGACGAAAACCACAGGACATGTATTTTGGCTTTTCGGCCTCTCTGGATCAGGCAAATCCACGCTTGCCGAACATTTAACCACGCAGTTGCGCGCTAAATCTGGCACCCCGCTGATCTTGGATGGCGACGCGCTAAGGGCTGGGCTTTGCCGTGGCTTGGGGTTTTCAGATGCGGAGCGCTCTGAAAATCTGCGTAGGGCCGCAGAAGTTGCCAAACTAGGCGCCTCCGCCGGCTTACCGGTTGTGGCGTCGTTCATCACTCCGCTGGAAGCACATCGTCAACTCGTCGCTGAAATTATCGGAGCAGCGCATTTATCCCTTATCCACCTGACCGCCTCGTTAACAGTCTGCCAGTCTCGCGATGTAAAAGGCCTCTATTCTCGAGCCCAGAAAGGGTTGGTCACACAAATGACGGGCATTACTTCCAATTTTGAATTACCGAGTCATGTCGACCTGCAAATCGACACGGCTACAGAATCAATCGAGGCGTCTGCTTCCAAACTCGGGGCATTCGCCTTATCGCGATTGTCTCCGCTGAACTGACACTATGTCGAATTTGCATCTCGCCCACCTCGATCTCCTTGAGCACGAGGCCATCCATATCATTCGCGAGGCCGTAGCGCAGTTGCCTAACAGCGCCATTCTTTTTTCAGGCGGTAAAGACTCACTCGTTCTAGCAACTATTGCGCGCAAGGCCTTCGCGCCCGCATTGCCCCCGCTGCCCTTACTTCACATCGACACAGGGCATAATTTTCCAGAGACGCTTTTGTTTCGAGACGCTTATGCCCGCGATACCGGCTACCGACTCTTAATCAGAACCGTGCAATCCAGTATCGATGCCGGACGCGCGACCGAGGAGTCAGGAGTAAACGCCAGCCGCAATGTTCTTCAAACGGTTACGCTGCTGGATGCTATTGCCGAGTTTCGGCTGGATTGCGCCTTTGGCGGCGGTCGACGGGATGAAGAAAAGGCCCGCGCCAAGGAACGCATCTTTTCCCATCGCGATGGATTCGGGCAGTGGGATCCCAAGAACCAACGTCCCGAACTTTGGAATCTCTACAATGGGCGCAAAAAAAACGACGAACACTTCCGCGTGTTTCCGCTCAGCAATTGGACTGAGTCCGACATCTGGGCCTACATCCTACGCGAGAAGCTACCATTGCCTTCGCTTTATTTTTCACACGAGCGCGAAGTGTTTACCCGCAACGGCGCTTTGCTCTCGGTCTCACCTTATCTGCCACTGCAACCCCACGAGCAGCCGCGGCATGAACAAATTCGCTTCCGCACCGTTGGCGACATGACTTGCACCGGAGCGATCCGATCACCGGCAGCCACAGTAGCAGAGATCGCTACGGAAGTCGCCGCGCTTCGCCAAACAGAACGCGGCACACGTTCTGACGACCGCCGTTCGGAAACCGCGATGGAAGACCGCAAACGTCAGGGATACTTCTAAACGCCATGGACACCCTGCGTCTTATCACCTGCGGCAACGTCGACGACGGCAAGAGCACCTTGCTCGGACGGCTGCTGCACGACACCAAGTCCATCTTCGAAGACCAATGGGAAGCAGTCCAGAGTGCCAGTGCTCGACGTGGCGACGCTTACACGGATCTTGCGTTACTCACTGATGGTCTGCGCGCGGAACGCGAACAAGGCATCACCATCGATGTAGCTTATCGATACTTCGCGACGCCCCGCCGGAAGTTCATCCTCGCGGATTGCCCGGGCCATTTCCAATACACTCGCAATATGGTCACCGGCGCTTCGTCGGCCCAGCTGGCTCTCCTGTTAATCGATGTGCGCACCGGCCTGACCGAGCAAGCCTGCCGCCATGCATTTCTGGCAACGCTGCTCCGCATCAAGCACCTCATCGTTTGCGTCAACAAAATGGATCTGGTTGATTTTCGTCAGGAAGAATTCGACCGCGTGCGCGAACAATTCATGGCTTACGCCGAGCGACTTGAGGCCGCCGACATTCAATTTATCCCGATGGCTGCGTTACACGGTGATAACGTGGCTGAAAAATCCACGCGCATGCCATGGTATGAAGGAGCTTCCCTGCTCTACACCCTCGAAACGGTTTACGTTCGGAACGATGCCAACCACATCGATCCACGTTTTCCCGTGCAAACGGTGATCAGACCGCAAGATCCTGCTCGCCCTGATTTCCGCGGCTTCGCCGGTCAGATTGCCAGCGGAGTCTTTCGATGCGGCGACGAGGTGGTTCATTTGCCCAGTAAGTTAACCGCCCGAATCTCCGGGCTGCACGGCCCGAACGGAGCGATCGAAGAAGCATCCTATCCCATGTCGATCGTCATGGAGCTTGACCGCGATCTTGCCATCGGACGCAGCGACCTCCTTGCGAAACCGAACAACCAGCCTGCTACCGCCACGGAATTTGAGGCCATGCTTTGCTGGTTAGGGGATCGGCCACTTGACTCCGCCCGGCGCTACCTCCTGCGGCACACCACGCGCGAAACGAAATGCGTGGTGCGCGAAACCCGCTACAAACTGGATGTGAAAACCCTGCACCGAAGCGACGATCATTCTCCGCTGCGAATGAACGATCTCGCCCGCGTGACCATCGCCACGGCAACCCCGATCTTTTTCGACAGCTATCGAAAGAACCGCCAGACCGGCAGCCTCATCCTGATCGACGAAGCGGCCAACACCACAGTCGCTGCGGGCATGATTCTCTAGTCGGCAACTTGTCAGCTTGATTAACGAAGCAAATACACGGCAGCCATCTTCCGGGAAAGGCCTTTACTCGCGCTTGGGGCCGAGGTTTATCAATGAGCTTCACCGCATGTTGCGTAGTTTATTTTTTCGAACTCTTTTGCTTAAAACTACCGCGTATTCGCGGGTGGTTTTTTCAGAACTGGCATGAGCAACCAACCTGTCATTTCAGTCCAGAACGTCAGCAAGGCCTATCGCATATGGCAGAACCCTTCCGCTCGACTGACATCGCCCTTTTTAGGTTCCATGGGGCAATTGCTGCCCGAAGGGAGCCGGGCTCAACGCTGGCTGCAAGCTCGCGCCCATGCAAAATACCGGGATTTTTGGGCTTTGCGTGATATCTCCTTCGAAGCGCGGCCCGGCGAAAGCATTGGGATTATCGGACGCAATGGCTCGGGAAAATCCACGTTGCTCCAAATCATTGCCGGGACGTTGCAGGCCACCAGCGGAGCCGTCCAAGTCAACGGCCGCGTCGCCGCACTTTTGGAGTTGGGAAGCGGCTTCAATCCTGAGTTTACGGGTCGTGAAAACGTTTATCTTAACGCTGCGGTTTTAGGCCTCACACGTCGCGAAGTGGATGAACGTTTCGACCGCATCGCAGCTTTTGCCGATATCGGCGACTTCATCGACCAGCCGGTTAAAACTTACTCGAGCGGCATGTTTGTCCGCCTTGCTTTTGCAGTGCAAACGGCCGTAGAACCCAAAATCCTCATTGTGGATGAAGCACTGTCCGTCGGGGATGTGTTCTTCCAGCAACGCTGCTACGAACGCATGCGACAGCTACTGGATCAAGGAGTATGCATCGTCCTCGCCACCCACGATCTCGGGGCCGTGCAACAGTTCTGCGAGCGCACTATGGTTTTTCGTCGTGGGCAGATGGCTTATCACGGAGCGTCTGGTGAAGCGACCAAAGTGTATTTTCAGATCGAACAGGAGGAACGGGTCACGGCTTTTTCCACTGCGTCCTCCTCTGTCAGCACGCTCCCCCTCATTGCGCCCTCGGACAATATCGAGATTCCCGATTGGCCCGGCGAAGCCGCACGGATCAACCTCGAAGCCGGCCGCGTGATCGGCAACGGTTGGGCGCGCTGTCGCTATGTTGCCGTGTGCAATGAGGCGGGAATTCCGAGCGTGCACTTTCGCCAGGGAGAAACGATGAGCGTGTTCTATGAATTCGAGATCCTACAGGACATGGATTTCTGTATCGGTGGCATCACTATCTGCGACAAAACCTCGCAGCCGGTTCATTCCAAAATCACTCTTCAAGATGGCATCCGCGGCCCGGCAAAAGTGAAAGCCGGCACGCAATTGCGATTCAGACAGGACACTGTGCTTAACGTCCGTTGCGACGATTACACCCTCGATGTTTCCCTGGACATGATCCCCGCACATCTGCTCACGCCACCAGGCATCACTTACGATGCTTACATGGCCGCGCAGCTGCGCATCTGCGAATTGCATGCTATTACGAGTTTTATGGTCCGCTTGCGTGACGAAACTGCCCCGTTCCAACTCTTGCATTTCGGGGCGACCGGATTGCCTAGCCACTCGCGCATGAACGTCATCTGCCCTGTGCAACCGTCATGAATGAAACGCCCATACCAGATTATAGCCCCGGCGTAGTTTACTCCGGCGATTACGCTACGTTTGCCGAGGCCCGCGCGTGCTCAACAGGCTATGAGGAAGGCATCATTCTGGAGAGAACTCGCGTTGCTTTGCACAAAGTAGTGCGCGGCGAGGCCGCCTATGAACGCGACTCGGTCACGTTCGATAAACTGGAATTGCCGTTTCCTCTACTCGCCTTGCTAACACGGGCAGCCGCGGAAAATGACGGTCGGCTTTCCGTGCTCGATTTTGGTGGAGCGCTTGGCAGCAGTTATTTCCTGTGCCGAAGTTTTTTGAAGAGCTTGCCAACGTTGGAGTGGAGCATTGTTGAGCAACCCGCCCATGTCGCCTGCGGTCAGCAAGAATTCGCCAACGAGACACTGAGATTTTACCCGACAATTCAGGAGTGCTTGAAACACCGACGTCCCAATGTGCTGCTTCTTTCCGGACTGCTGCAATGTCTGCCGGAGCCCTGGGAATTCCTGCGCGACGCCGCGACTCATGATTTTGATTGGATCATTCTTGATCGCACTCCGTTCATTCCTGCAACGCGGGATCGACTAACCGTGGAAACGGTTGCACCGCGAATTTATCCAGCCTCGTATCCCGCTTGGTTTTTCAGCCTGCCAAGGTTTCAGAATAATCTTCCGGCGGGCTGGGTAATCGACGCTGAATTCGATGCCCTCGATCGCCAGTTACTCGATGGGGTTGAGATTATCTTCAAAGGCTTTGCCCTGCGCCGACAAACCGCAGTTACTTAAACCTGCCAAGTTCAGTCCCGGAGCGCGCGCGCCACTTCTCAGCATTTTGCTGAATCTCCGCTTCACTCCAAAAGTGGCGGCACAAACGCGATCCACCGATGCGCGAAATATAAGAATCAGGCAGCACCACTTGAGAACAGAATTTCCGATAAATCTCTGCGTAGTCCTTGTCTTCAGCTCGATTACCGAGAGTCCATTTATCGATTTTACGTCCTAGAAATCCGGAAATGACCTCAAGTTGCTCCCCGCGGTCAAGATCGGTGCGATAGACTAAAACCCGATACGATCCATTGCGATAAACGGCCCACTTTTTTTGAGCCGGAAATGGTTCGGCATAAATATCGATTCCCGTCACCGGACGGAAACTCAGATCGAACCAATCGAGGCTTTCATCATGCGGGTAGCGCTGGAGAAAGAGCTCACGTAACTCATCTGAACTCCATGCGCGCTCAGAAAGTTGGTGCCCAGTATCCCGGAAAAATGTCTGAAAAAACGCCGACACGTTTCTCGCCAGCGGGTCGCGAACCGGCGTGATGAAATTAACGGTTAGACCCTCGCATTGCCGCTCCAATAAAAGCGCCTGTTCTTCAGCCGTCATTTCTTCGAAGCAATGAGCGTGCACGATTTTATCTGTCTGCTCGGCCAAGGTGGAATACACGGACACAGAGCCGACCTTGCCCATTTGGAAAATGTAAATCGGTGGAGATTTTTCTAAAGCGGTCATTAATTTCAGGGATGAGGTTCAACCATTTAGCTTCTGCTGCGTGAATCAACCACGAAGCCACCAATGCTGTCTCCGTTGCGAGCCCCTACTATTAAACCATGCAAAACCGACAGAAACAATTAAGCGATATTTTCCACGCAGCACCATCCTAGCGGATCCATTCACCCTCCTTTCGACTGGATTTCATGTGACCCCTTACCCAAGGTTAACGGCTACCAATCTGTTGAACCCGTGTTCAACCATTCAGCTGACATGAGATATTACTGCACCTACTTTGATCAAAACTACCTAACGCGCGGGCTCGCCCTGTATGATTCTTTAATCGCGCAAGCGGGTGATTTTGAACTCTCAGTGCTGTGCATGGACGATCCTGCTCATGGTGCGCTGCAAGAAAACGCGCTTCCCGGCGTGCGTTTGCTGAAGCTCTCCGAATTGGTCGCCAGCTATCCTGAATTGGCCGCAGCTCGCGACAATCGCTCCAAGTTGGAATTTTATTTCACCTGCACGTCGTGGCTGATGAAGCATTTACTCAAACAGCTCCCCGCGGGTGACCTGCTCACCTACCTCGACGCGGACATGTATTTTTTCGGTTCGCCTCAGCCGGTTTACGATGAAATCGGTTCTGCCTCCGTCGCAATCACGCCACATCGTTTTCCCGCCACGCTCTCGCATCTTGAGCGCTATGGTAGGTTTAACGTGGGCTGGGTTTCATTTTGTAACGACGCCACTGGCCAAGCCTGTGCCACGGACTGGGCTGATAAATGCGCCGCGTGGTGCTTCAACGAACTCGATGGCGACCGCTACGCAGACCAAAAATACCTCGATGCATGGGCCGCGCAATTTCCCCACACGGTTAGCATCACCCACCCCGGCGTCAACGCGGCTCCCTGGAACGTCAAAGATGCTTTCATCGCGCAAGATGGCTCAGGTGTGAGCATCAATGGTCATCCGCTCGTCTTGTATCATTTTCACGCTCTGAATCACTTGGGCCAGCAGCTCTACGATCCCAGCCTGCACAAATACGACGCTGTCCTGACGGCTGGACTACGCGACATCGTTTACCTGCCCTACCTTCAACACCTGCTGCGCCATCAAATCGATCCCGCGCAAGCGCCAGAACTGATCCCGCCTGTTCGCGCGGACGATCCCCGAAACTCGTTGGTCATTCCCTACCTGCTGGAGCGCCTTCAGAAATCCGAACTAGATCGCGCCAAGCGGCTGGACTATGTGCACGTGGTTGAGAAAGACCGCGACCAAGCCCGTGCTGAACAGGATCAGACCGTCAACTTCCTCCGCAGCGTCGAGAAAGACAGCGCAGATCGCCTGGCTTCGATCGTGTTTCATCAGGATAAACTGAAAACGGCCTACGCCGACCTCGAGCGCAACGTCGCTTACTTAAAGATGCTCGAGGCAGAGATTGCCGCGCACGTTAAAGTCAGTGCCGACAAGGACGCGATCATTGCCGATCTTGCGCAAAAACTTCAGATGGCCACCGCCTCCCGCCCGACCAGCCCATGAGATATTTCTGCACTGTTTTAGACTCCCGTGATCTTGCTCGTGGTTTGGTGCTGCACCAATCGTTGAGCACGCACGCTGATAATTTTGAGCTACTTGTTTTGTGTCTTGATGCCGAAGCGGAGGCTGCGCTGCGTGAAAGATCTCTGCCGCAACTTCACGTTCTCCCGCTCAAGGAACTCATCGTAAATTCGCGCGCATTGGCCGCCGCCCGCTTTGATCGCACGAGCGATGAGTTCAAACTCACATGCAAATCATGGCTTTTGCAACATGCTCTTTCGCAGATTCCGGCAGGTGAACTACTGACTTATTTGGATGCAGATTTGTATTTCTTTAGTTCACCCGAGACGGTTTTCGAAGAGATCGGAACCGCCTCCATCGCCATCACCCCACGTCACAATTCGACATCTCTCGCCCATCTAGATCGTGAAGGAAAATTTGACACTGGCTGGATTTCGCTGCGCCACGATTCCATCGGCCTGAGTTGCGCCAGTGCATGGGCAAAGCAATGCGCAAGCTGGTGTTTTACCTTGCATGAATCCACGCGGTATACCGACCGAAAATATTTGGACGTGTGGCCGATCAGCTACACTGGCACGCGCGTCATCGGCATTCCCGGGCTTAACGTCGCTCCGTGGAATCTTGCGAATGCGGTAATTGCTCCGGGGCCGCAAATCAACGGTCAGCCTGTCATCACTTTCCATTTTGCCGATCTCACGGATTTAGGAGGCAACGTCTACGACTCCGGCTTGTATCGCTATGGCTTCGAACCGACTGATCCGTGGCGCCAGCACCTGTATCGTCCCTATCTCCAACAACTGAGTGGCCACGCAGCGAACGTCGATATCGTGCCCACAGTTCAATCCAACGATCCGCGCAACGCAAAGATCGTTGTCCAGTTATTGGAGCGCACCCGCGCAGCCGAACGCGCCCGAATCGCGTGTGAAACTGCGTTGCATAAAAACCAATCCGACGCTCGACAACAGGCAGCCGACGATCGTGCGCGCCTGGAGCGAAATGCCCGCTACGAAAAGGAGCTTGAGCAGGAACGTGATGATCAACGTCGATCGTTGATTGCGCAGCAGGAGAAACTCAAAACCGCCTACACCGATCTGACGCGTAATATCGCTTATTTAAAAACTCTCGAAGCAGAGATTGCGGCGCACGTGAAAGTCAGCGGCGAAGTCGAAATTTACCTCAAGGATCTGCACACTCAACTCGCACAAAAAACGGCCGCTGTCGCCCGCGGCAATTACGAAGAATACCGTGTCGCACTCGAACCGATCAGCCGTGGCATTCGCCGGTTGATTGTCGCGAAGTTTCATCCGCGACTACTTCCGCAAATCCTCTGGTTTTCGACTCTCGGCGTGATGGTCGAAGTATTTTCTTCTCCTCAAGAATATACCGAAAGACCGCCGGGGCCCGTAAGATTTCGCAAAGAAACAATTTGGGATTGGCTCGGGCAAATTGAAAGCCTGTTTAACGAAAAGGCTTATCTGTTGGCCCATCCCGATGTTGCTGACGCCGTAGCACAAGGCGCGTTAGCGAGCGGCTGGGATCATTATCAACGCTTCGGACGCCTGGAAGGCCGGGCATTGAGCACCCCCAACTACACCGCAGGATTGCCTGACGTGGACGCAATCGCGTTCGATGCGGATGATACCACGCTGCTGCCTTGCTTGATCGGCAGACTTCAGACTCATCATAAAGTTTTGATCAGCGGCGTAATCGATGCCAGCGTGAGGTGGCTGCCTTCCGTTCCTTATCGACAGACAATTTTGGGCGACGTGATCTACTTCAACACACCGCCTACCGGATGGCTCGGGCCAATCTTGCCCTCCAACGCTTTTGCCGCAAGCCAGTCAGCTCCCAGTTTGGAGCAGCTTTATCCGGCTCGCTCGTCTCAAATGGCCGGGTGGCCGCGCATTTCCGTAATTACGGTGAGCTATAATCAAGCCGTCTATATTGAGGAAACAATTCGCTCCGTGCTCGATCAGAATTATCCGAACTTGGAATACATCATTGTGGATGGAGGTTCGACCGATGGATCAGTGGAGATTATTAAAAAATATGCGAACCGCCTGACTTGGTGGGTAAGCGAAAAAGATCGCGGCCAATCTCACGCTTTGAACAAAGGGTTCAGCCGCGCCACTGGAAAAATCCTGACGTGGTTGAACAGCGACGACCGGCTTGCTCCCGGCAGCTTGTTCACGGTTGGCCAGACCTTTTTGTTACATACGATCGATGTGGTGGCCGGACGTTGTGCGCGCGTGGCCGATTTGTCCGCTGTGCCGCATCATATCCATCGTAACTACCTGCCGCTCGACCGAATTGAATCACTTTCTGTCGTCGACCTGCTCGACCTTGATCGTTGCTGGCTGCAAGGTTGGTTCTTCCACCAACCGGAAATTTTTTTCTCACGGGAAATTTTTGACCGTGCAGGCGGCAAGCTGCGCGAAGATCTTTATTACAGCATGGATTATGACTTGTGGGTTCGCCTGGCCAAAGCCGGAGCGAAAATTTTTGCCGTGCCGGAAATTTTGGCGCTCTTCCGCGAACACGCTAAACAGAAAACCGGTGGAACCGAGCTGCCCTATCTGCCCGAATTGCGCGCCGTCAACGCCGAGCACCGCGCGGCCATTTAAGTTCTCACGATTCATTTCGCATGCCTTCGACTTTCGACTCTTTCACTGCCTGGCTTGAAACGCTTCCTCAATGGCGCGGCTGGCTCCAACTCTCTCCTGAGCGGGCCTACATGCATACGGAGGAAGATTACAACACGCAGTATGGAGTGACACCGGCGGATCCCGCTGAAGGTGAAGGCCTGTGTAATCTGCTTAAAACGCATGAGGTCGATACCTCGGGGCCCGCTTTGGAAATCGGATGCGGGACTGGTTACCTCACCTTCGGAGTCGGGCAGCATTATCCTGGCCCGGATTTTCTTATCACAGATCCCTCGCCGGCTTTTTTATGCCTGACGCAGAACCAATTCGATGGCCGCAGCACAGGGACGACGCGTCGCCATTATGCAGTGTTCAATGCGGATGATCTCAGCTTACTGCCGGCGGAAATGTTTTCAGTCATCTCACTGCGATCCACTTTGCACCACATCCTCCACGTGGACGATTTCATCGCCGGGTGCGCGCGTGCGCTCAAACCCGGCGGCGCATTGCTCATGGGCGCGGAACCCGTGGAAAGCGGCTATCTTCTGATGGCTTCGGTTGCGAAGTTTATTCCCACCGCGCTGCGGGCTGCTGGGGTGGACATGAAGCCTGAATGGACGCGTCAGCTCAACGACTTTACCGACACGGTAAAGTTCAGCTGCATTCGCGACATCGATAAACGCACCGCTGAGGACAAGCACATGTTCCATCCTCACGATATTGCAGAGGTAGGCGCAGCGCATGGCCTGCAAATGAAATTTTTGCCCACCGCGACTTTCCGCGATTACGCGCCGCCTTTCGCTCGGAGCTTCAAAGGATTCACGGATTTCTTTTTCATCTACATCCAATACTGCATGCGGTTCGACGCGGAGTTTCTGGAACTAATTCGAGCCCACCTGAAGGATCAGCTGTCATATATCGACGATTGCTATCGCAGTCACCCTGGCCCCGCGATGACAGGCGTTTTTTTGCTCAAAAAGACACAGAGAAACCAATCGCGGGATTTCAGCTGACATCTCCTCTTACAACTCCTTCTTTGGGCCGAATGTCCCCTTCGCTCCCTCATCTATTTGATCGGCTCACCATGTCCGTTGGCATGTCGCACATGAGCTTAAAGATGTCGCACGCGTCATGAGATATTTTTGCACGTTTTTTGACTCAAATTACCTAAGCCGTGGCTTGGCCTTGCACCAGTCTTTAGAAGCTCATGTAGGCAACTTCGAATTAGTCGTGCTGTGTCTGGATGCGGGTGCATTGGCGGCCATGAACCTCCGTTCTTTACCTAAAGTCAGACCAATCAGCTTGGCGGATTTTTTGAATAGGAATCCCAGGCTAGCCGCCTCAAAAAATGACCGGACAGCCCTGGAATTTTATTTCACCTGCACCCCGTGGCTTTTGAAGGAAGTGCTTCCCAAGATCCCAAATGGCGAGTTGCTGACGTTCCTCGACACGGACATTTATTTCTACAGTTCACCTGATGCGATATTTGCGGAAATAGGGCCCGCTTCCATCGCCATCAGCGCAAGGCGATACCCCGCTGCGTTAAGCGACCTCGAACGTTACGGCCAATACAACACCGGTTGGGTGTCTTTACGAAACAACCCCAGTGGCCATGCGTGCGCAGCCACTTGGGCGGAACAATGTGCTGCCTGGTGCTTCAATGCCTTGGAATCAGAAAAGCACACCGACCAGAAATATTTGGATGCGTGGAGCACGCTCTACAGCGATTGCATCTCGATCAAAAACCCCGGATGCAACGTCGCCCCTTGGAACATCGGTGCCGCGAATTTAACCTCTACCGAAGAAGGGCTCCGGGTTGGCACCGTCCCTCTCATATTTTATCATTTTCACGGGCTGCTTCACTTCGGGAGGCAAATTTATTCCGCTCAACTGGAACGCTACGATGCGACGCTGAATTCTACCCTGCGAACCCAACTCTACCTTCCTTACCTCAAGACGTTGCAAGCAGTGGACGCACCAGAACTGGAGGTAGAACTTCTTCCCCGATTCCCAGGAGGCGGTAGCGCTGCGCACACATTGCTGCCTGAAGCGTTAAATCGGGTGCAATCATCCGAAATCGAGAGAATTCGCCGGCTGGCCTCGATCGAAAAATTTCGTAAGACCGCCACCCTGGACGTCGAAGCGGCCCGAGATTCAATGAAGGCCGCTCGCGCTATTAACAAACGTCTCAGCGACGCCATCAGTGAGCTCAAAACAGAGATCGAGGATTTGAAAAGACGCCTCGTCGAACATTACGAGCGTCATGAGCTCACTGCGGCGGACAGTGCGGCTCGCTTGATAACGATCAACCTTTACGAAGATAAATTGAAGACGGCTTATGACGATCTTGATCGAAACGTGTTATACTTGAAAACGCTCGAGGCCGAAATCGCTGCGCACATCAAGCTCAGTGCCGAACGCGATGCGACGATCGCAAACTTGAATAAACAACTTTCCCAGCACGTGAATGCCCCAACAACGATGACTCCAGAAGCTATTCATGCTCAAATCGGGCCCTACGCGCGGCATCTTCGCCGCGTTATTGTTGCCAAGTATCACTCAAATCTGCTGCCGCAAATTCTCTGGTTGTCAGCTCTGGGCGTGCAAGTGCAGGTCTACGAAAGTCCGGATGAATATGCCGATGGATGCAAAGGGGCCGCACGATTCTGGCGGAAAAATCTTTGGGAGTGGCTGGGTGAGATCGACAGCATGTTTAATGAAAAGGCTTATCTCGCAGCCAATCCGGACGTCGGCGACGCAGTGGCCAAGGGCGCACTGGTGAGCGGATGGGACCATTACCTGCTTTTTGGCCAGCGCGAGAATCGTGATTCTGGCGTCAAAAGTTATTGCTCAGGCCTCGCGGAGTTCGATGCGTTGATGTTCGATGCCAGCGACGCCGCCTACGTGCTGCCAGTCCTGATCGGTCGAATGCAGCCTCACCACAAGCTGTTCATCAGCGGTTTTCATGCCGGCATCGATTGGTTACCCACAGACACGGCGCGCACGACAATTTTGGGCGACACGCTCGTTTCACTGCGCCCCCCTAAACTTTGGATGGGCCCATGCCAGCCCTCGAACGAACTGCGCGTTAACTGGCCGACGATTCGCGAACAAGACGTCTATCCTCAGCGCCCTCCGCAAACGGTGGATTGGCCGGTCATCTCCGTGATCACCGCCAGCTACAACCAAGGCGCTTTCCTCGAAGAAACCATCCGTTCCGTTTTGGATCAAAACTACCCGAATCTGGAATACATTGTTGTCGACGGAGGCTCGACCGACGGCTCGGTCGAGATCATCAAAAAATATGCGGATCGGCTCACTTGGTGGGTCAGTGAAAAAGATGAAGGCCAATCGCACGCACTCAACAAAGGCCTTCAGCACGCCACCGGAAAAATCATTACTTGGGTAAACAGCGACGATCGCCTCGCTCCTGCGAGCCTCTACACTGTCGCGCAAACCTTTCTTCTTCACAGCACAGATCTGGTCGTTGGGCGATGCGCCCGAGTCACTGAACAAGAAATTCGCCCTCATCACGTTCACCGCTCGTTGTTACCTCTGGGCTCCATCGCATCGCTCAAAATCGATCAATTGCTCGATTTGGAAACCCATTTGCTCACGGGTAATTTTTTCCAGCAACCGGAAGTGTTTTTCAGCCGCGAGATTTTCGAACGCGCCGGCGCGAGGCTGCGTGAAGATCTGCATTACAGCATGGATTACGAGCTCTGGCTGCGCATGGCGAAAGCGGGTGCGCGGGCATTTTCGATTCCCGAAGTCCTCGCAATTTACCGTCAGCATAAACACCAAAAAACCGGTGGAGATGCGCCGGCTCACGTGCCGGAGTTGCGCCATGTGAATGCGGAGTATTTCCCGGCAAACGGTGCTGTCCGCTAAGCTCGCGCATGCAGTCCACCGCCAAATCATTTCGTAGCTGGATAGAAGCGTTGCCACGCTGGCATGGATGGCTGCAGGTTTCTGCTGAGCGGCCTTATGCACATGCCGAGGAAGCTTACGACGATCAGTATGGGGTCGAAGCGGCAACGCCCGAAGAAGGTGAAGGTCTGTGCAGGCTACTCCGAACTCATGGGGTAGATACGACCGGCCCCGCCTTGGAGGTGGGATGCGGAACCGGCGTGCTTACTCATGGCCTGGCAAAGCACTACCCCGGCTCTGATTTTTTGATTACGGATCCCTCGGCCGCTTTTCTCCGCATCACGCAGTCACAATTCAAAAATCGACCCGCTTCTCGACCAGACTTACATTTCGCCGTATTGAACGCCGATGATTTAGGCCTGCTTCCGGCCGAAATGTTTTCGCTCATCGCGATGCGTTCAACGCTGCACCACATCTTGCGACCAGATGTTTTTATCACCGCATCGGCTGAAAGACTAAGGCCGAACGGAGCTTTGGTGATGGGTGCGGAACCCGTGGAAAGTGGCTATCTGTTAATGGGTGTCGTTGGCCAGCTCATCTCACCCGTGCTGCAAAATGCCGGGGTGAAACTACTCCCTAAGTGGAATACCCAATTAAAAAATTTCACTGATACCATTCAGTTCTATTGCCAACGCGACCTCAACAAATCCACCGCTGAGGACAAACATCTGTTTCGCGTGCACGAACTCGCCGAATTGGGTCGCCAGCACGGCTTGCAATTACGCTTTTTCCCTAACGCTTCCTTGAGCGACTACGTCGAACCGTTCCAACCTGACTTCGAGAATTTCAGCGGATTCTTTTTCGATTATCTAAAATATTGCATGTTGTTCGATCTCGAATTCCTAGAACTGATCCGCCGCCACTTAGAACCACAGCTGAAATACATTAACGAATGCCATCGCAGCCACATCGGTCCAGCAATGACCGGCGTATTCCTCCTTAAAAAGACTGCCGCCTGAAGCCATGAAATCTGTCCCCGATAAACGCCGCACTTCCGATCTCCCCAAGCGGGTTCTTTTTCTCAACGATGTCAGCTTTCAATACGGAGCAGGCATCGCGCAAGCCCGGCAGGTAGAAGCAATCATGGCGTTGGGGATTGAGGCCGGCGTATTAACTTGGGCCGCCGGCGCGATCAGTTTGGAAGACGTGGCCACGCGACCGATTGACCCAACTCTGTGGCTCGGCATCAGGGAGGTAAATTATTTGGAAGGTGGAAAAAACTTTTCTGAGGAAGCAATTGTGGCAGGCCTCATCATGGAAGTAGCCAAATTTGATCCCACGATTATCATCGTTGGCAATCTCCACGCTGCACGCTGGCCCTTTAGCTTGCTGCCTGCCTTAGGTAAAATCGGATGCCGCGTTCTGGCCTTCCTGCACGACAGTTATTTGTTCACCGGACGGTGCGCTTACCCGGGATCTTGTCAGCTTTATCTCACCGGTTGTGATGCCACCTGCCCGACCGCGACACACTACCCTTCATTAGATCCCGCTCTCATCGCGGGTTCGTGGCAGACCCGACGCGATATCTTTAGCGGCCCGACGGGAATTGAGTTGATTGCCAACAGTCGCTGGAGCCGGGACATGTTTAAGACGGCAATTCCCAATTGCCGCTGGGCGGAAACCATCGAGCTCGGCGCGGACGAATTCGTTTTCAAACCAGGTGACAAACATGCGGCGCGCCAAGCGCTAGGGCTGCCTGACGACAAACCGTTGGTGTTGTGCGCCGCGGTAAATTTTCAAGAGGAGCGCAAAGGCGGACGTCAGCTCCGCGCCATCGTCGAAGCACTTGGCGATGAAGTCACTTTTGCCGCTTTCGGCCACAACGCCCACGAAATCCCCGGGCTCATCGGCTTGGGCTATCACTTACGCGCAGAAAAGCTGGCCTCCATCTATCAGGCCGCGGACCTCTTTTTGGGCACCGCCACCGAAGAGGCCTTCGGGCAGACGATCATGGAAGCACAGTTGTGTGGAGTTCCTGTCATTGCCTTTCACGTCGGCGGCGTGTCGGAAATCGTGCGCAACGAAATTACTGGTCGCCTAATTCGCAATGGAGATGCCCTCGAGGCGATTGAGGTCATTCGCGCGACTTTGAAAGACGAGCGATTCATGAAAGTCGCGCCCCCGTGGGCCCGACTTTATGCAGTTCCCCGTTTTTCAATGTGGTCGCAGGAAGAACGCTGGCATGTTTATATGAGTGGGCGCCCACAGAAAGGCACGGGACACCCCCCCCCGACCTTGGCCTATCCCTTAAATGAAAAGGACGACTCGGAAAGAACAGAAGTTCACCGCCCATCATGGCCGGTAACCGGTGGTCACGCGGCATTCATCTCGCAGGAGCACGAAACGATCTTCGCCATGACCGCGCACCTCCCCGGCTGGCAAACTCCGGGTGATACCTTCAAACTTTACGAGATGGCCTTTCACGCAGGCGACGTGATCCTTGAGATCGGCCCGTTTGGGGGACGTTCCGCGACGGCAATATTACGCGGAGCGCTGGCCAACAAATCCGCCCGCACATTTCGTCCTGCATATTACGGGGTGGATATTGCTGAAGATTCCATCGCTCGCACTCGCGGAATGCTAGCTGGTGAAAATCTTGGCGCTTACTGCCACCTCTACCATGGCGTTTTAAAGGATTTCGTCCAGCGGTGGCAGATCACTCCCACCATGGTGTTTTTGGATGGAGACCACTCCTACGAAGGGGTCGTTGCAGATTTGGAAATCCTTTCAGCTTACCTGAAACCTGGCACACCGATTCTCGTTCATGACTTTTTGAATGTAGAAAATGAGACAGGCGTCATCGGTGTCAAAAAAGCAGCCAAAGAGTGGGCCGCCGCCGGTCATGGTCGTTTCATGGGCTGTCACGGTTGCTGCGCACTTTATCTGACCGAGAACAAAGTAAACTGACCAAAACGCCGATTACCCAGTATTGGTGAGAGTCCGAAGAATCAAGTGATGCCCGCGCCATGACAGCCGGGCTCTGAAAAACCGCCATTCAGCGCATAAGTTCGCGCCCAAGCGCATCATTTGAATCTAATTTCTTCGGTTGCTTCGCACACCGTGCGCCCTCTTTAATTCGCGGTTCCTTAACTCACCAGGCATGACACTTTTGATCGTTCACTTTGCGCTACTCGCGTGGATTTCCCACGCAAGCGCCAGCCGGCTTGTTCGAAATCCAATCGATCGGATTTTGGGTGCAGCCATGCTGTTTTGGGGAAATATTGTGCTCAATTGCTTGTTGCTCTCGGTGGTCGAAAAGCTGGGGGAGTTCGATTGGTTTTTCCGCACATCTCTTGTGTTAGCTCTCGTAACGTGGTGGTTGGTCAGACGCGCGCCACTTCCGCCCGAAGAACCCGCTCTTGCAGGCAAAAACAGCAAGGATAAGGCGAACGCCTGGCTGATCGCGGGAGTATTCAGCACTTTGGGCCTTCTGTTTTTGGCCAACCTGCGAATTGCCTACGTTTACCTGCCGAACAACTACGACTCGCTTACCTATCACCTGCCCAGAGTGATGTATTATCTCGGCCACAATACGCTGGCCCAATTTGAAACCGCGGACATCCGGCAGGTTTATTTTTCGTTTAACTACAATCTGCTTCAACTCGCCTGCTTCGGTTACGGCGCACCCTTTCAATCGATCAATTTCCTGAACGTCGCTTCGTGGGTGGTCACCGGCTTCGGCGTGTATCGCGTGTCACGTTTGTCTGGATGCAGTTTTAACGGCTCGCTCATCGCCACGTGGCTCACCCTCACCTCCACGGGCGTGTTAGCGCAAGCCACGGCAACCACTCTCGATCTTCCGACAATCGCCTCATTGCTCGCCTCATTTGTATTCGCTTTACGTTGGATACAATCAAGGCGCACCGCCGATGCGGTGCTGGCTGGCCTCGCCGCCGGTATTTCCGCAGGCGCAAAACTTACGGTAGTGTTTTTCGGACCTGCCGTGGTTTTCCTGATCGTCGCCTTCTGGTATCAACATTGGCGACGTGGAGAGAATCGGATCTTTTTCGCCGGCGTGCGTGCCTGGATCACGCCAGCCCTGATCGCGATTCTCCTGAGTATTCCGTTCATCATCTATAACCTCGTGGCCACGGGTCATTGGATGACGGACAAACTGGATTTCACCATGAACAAGCCGTTCAGCTTCATGGGATTTCTCCAAACTTCGAAGGCCTACCTATTTCAGTTATTTTTCGAGCCTACCGGTCGCTTCACGTTCGATCTCGATGTAATCGGCCAGCTCAACGATTGGTTCAGTCGGACATTCTTCAGTAACTGGAACGAAGCTCATGCGTATTCCGGATTTTATGTTATCCCGCCGGATCTGAACGAAGATCACGTGTGGTATGGTTTTGCCGGCCCGTTCTTTCTTATCTGCGGATTAATCTGTTTGTGGAAAGACCGCCGCCTAAACGGGCCAGTCGCCTGGTTCGCACTGCTCTCCATTGCCTGGTTCATCACTTACTTCGCGATGAACAAATGGTCACTCTACATTCAGCGCTATTTCCTCCCTGCGGTCGTGCTACTCGCGCCGAGTGTCGCGGTTATTTGGGACCGCAACAAACCTGACTCCCGGTGGGTGGCCGCGCTGCGACGTGGCTGTTTTTTCTTGGTCGCCGTGACTGCGCTTTGGTTCTCGTTCCATTACTTGGCTAAAAACCACAACCGTCCTTTTTCACTGCCTTATAGCGATTTTCAACCGCCGCAGATTTTCCCGAAAATCCCCGCTACGCTCCAGCAGCGCCTCGCCAGCTACAAAGACATCAACATTATCACGGAAGGCACAAATGAGCGCGCCTTCCTGTTGATGATGTCGGGCGGCAATCAGCGGTTCACTTCCAGCCAGCAGGTCGCTCCCAAGAAATACAACGTGTTTTCATACTGGAGCTTCACCCGAAATAACATCTACAGCAACATCGCCCACATCGCTTCGCACACCATTGTGCGCATGCCCACCAAACAAACCGCAGGCGTGGAGTTTCTCGGCACAATCGGCGAGGGTGTGCATGCATTCGACTATGTCGGGCTTGCTCCAAATGCTGGCGCCAGCACTTCCAGTTCTGAAAACCGCAATGTCGTCGTAATCGTTCATTACGGGCCGACGGATCCAGATCGTTTCATCGACTGCACTCTGCGCGTGGACGGCCTGAATCCCCGCGACAACGCCCGTATCGAAATCGACGCGGAACTCATGGAGGGCCGCTCTCAGCGTCTGATGACGCAAACGTCGTCCGGAACCGTGAAGTTTTCGCTGCGCGAACCGTTCAAACGGTTAAGCATCCAAATTTTCGATATTCAAACTGGTCGGAGAGTTGCGTTTGGCGATCTTCCTTTCGCAGTCAAACCTTCAGAAGTCGACATCCTCGCTCCAGTCAGCGCTAACACCTTATTCCGCACTGAATTGATCGCGACCGGCACTGCGCGAGGTTTACTCCTCAACGGGCTGGCCGATGTCGAAGGCCCTTACAGCCAATGGGAATTACCGATGTTCCGCTGGGCGAAGCAACCTGCCGTTCGCATCGAACTCCCGCGAAATCCAAAACTAAAGCGGTTGAAGCTTTCGTTCGATATGCGCCTGCAACTTCGCGAAGAAGGACATCTAGGCGTATACCATAACGGCAATCTCGTTCGCGATGTGTGGCTCAAAGGCAGCAAGGTTTGGCACTCCGAAGCGATCGACGTGGTGCCATCCGCCGAAGAAAATGTCTTCGAACTGATCGACCTGCCCAATGATCAAGAACCAGACTGGCTCGCTTACCTCGATCAATATCCTGATGTGAAAGCCGCAGTCGCTTCTCAACAAAATCAAGCTCCTGAAGCCGGAGCCAAATCCCATTATGAGAGCCACGGGCGCACCGAGGGACGCGTCATCACGATGAAGAAGCGTGCCGGAGCAACCATGCCGGACTGGGCGGCTTACCTGAAACAGAACCCTGACGTGCAAGGTTATGCCGCAAGCCAGATTGGCGTCGCGCCTGAAGAAAGCGCCCGTTGGCACTACGAAAACCACGGTAAAGCTGAAAATCGTCCGTTACCCATGCGCGAAAATCCCACGCCCAACGCACCGCCACCCGATTCGCTTTACTATGTATATCGCAGCTTGCAGGTGGAGGGTTTCAGCACGCCATGAGCCGCGCGGTTAATCCATCGCCCCGTTCGTCCGCTACGCCTGCTCCCCGCAGCGCCTACATCGACACTATTCGCGGAGTGGCAATCTTCGGCGTGGTAGGAATCCATTTCGCGGGGAGTTTTTCCAATCCGGGAAATGCGTGGACGCCCTCGTTTTACCTTGGGCTCTACTTCGGTCAAATTTTCAACTTCGCCGTGCCACTCTTTATTTTTCTCTCCGGTGTGTTGGCCGGAGCGAGTTCGCGGCAGGTTTCCCTGTGGGAATATTATCGCGGCAGGCTGATCAAAATCGGAATTCCCTACGTTGCCGCTAGCGTCGCCTCATTTTTCTTACTCAATCATGTGCATGAATGGGAAGCACTGAGCGGGTTTACCGCGCACGTGAGCTGGCTTGCTCAAAAATTACTCTATGTTGGCGTCGAGCCGACGCTGTATTTCATCCCGCTCATTCTGCAGTTATATTTCCTGCAACCTGCACTCAAAGCGCTACCGCGCTGGATCGAATCGCTCGCGGGAGGTCGCGTGAGCCAACGTTCGACCATCGTTGCGCTGGCCCTGCTTTTCCTCGTCCTGCACGTTGTGTTGGGCGTGCTGTGTTACCGCAGCGTGTTGAGTTACTACGTCTGGTGCCGGCCGTGTTCGTTATTCTGGGCGTTCTACTTTTTCTGCGGCCTGCATTTTAAAGTATTGGCGGCACTTTTCTCCCGACGCGTATTACTGGCACTTGCCGGGGCCGGATTGCTCGTGGCGATCGGCGCTTTGATTTCAGATTTCAGATACCTGACTGACCGAAGTGCTGTGGGAGCGAATTTCGAGCTCAACAATATGGATTTCGCCTACTCGCGGCCCCAATTGCTCATCTATGATTTAGCAATGGTAGCGGTTCTCTCTGTGGGCATCGCACTCGGCTGGGCTTGGCGTCCGAGCATCCTGTCATTCTTTGGGCAATACACTCTTGAGATTTATCTCTGGCACATCCTGTTGCTTTACGAATGCGCATGGCGGCACGCCGAAGTATTGGAAACCTGCAAACAGATGCCGGAAGTCATCCTGCTCATCTGCTTCCTGATCTGCGTCATGATTGCCGGCGTGAAACATCAGTTCGGAAAGATGGTGGCGCTTATCCGACAATATCGGCTCGTTTTGGTCAAAGAGTCGTGGTGATAATCACTCTTCGAACACTCTGACATGGAAGTCGCCATCATATTGCCCGCCTACAACGAAGCTTTTACCATCGGGGCAACGCTTCAGGACTTCCACCGCGCCATGCCGGAAGCGCTGCTCTGCGTGGTGGACAATAACTCCAAGGATGCGACCGCGCAGGTCGCAGCGGAAACCTGCGCGAAACTTCCCGGCTGCCGTTTCCAAGTCATCACCGAAAAACGGCAGGGCAAAGCGTTCGCCATGCGTCGGGCTTTCACGGTCATTGAAGCCGATGTATATGTGATGTGTGACGCAGACTCTACTTATAGCGCAGCCGATTTGCCAGCGTTGCTTAATCCGGTTCTCGCCGACGAAGCCGACATGACCGTAGGAGACCGTCATTCTCAAGGCCACTACTTACGCGAAAACAAGCGCCCGCTCCACAATTTCGGCAATAATTTGGTGCGCTCGTTAATCAACCGATTGTTCAACGCCCACCTGCACGACATTCTTTCTGGTTACCGTGTTTTCAGCCGCTCGTTCGTGAAGTCATTCCCGATTTTGACCGCAGGCTTCGAACTCGAAACCGAAATCACGCTACATGCATTGGATAAACGCTTCCGTATTTTGGAGCTACCCATCGCATACCAAGATCGCCCAGCCGGCACATTTTCCAAGCTTTCCACGTTTCGCGACGGGCGCAAAGTGCTGATCGCACTCTTTTCGATTCTCCGCTACAATCGCCCGTTGTTCTTCTTCGGCTCGATCGCGGCGCTGTTCGCCCTCTTGGGATTGGGGATCGGATCGATGCCAGTTATAGAGTATTATCGCACCGGCTTGGTGTTACACATCCCCTCCGCAATTCTCGCGTCGGGCCTGATGGTTTCGTCTTTTATCACGTGGGCTATCGCGCTCGTCCTCGACAGTGTAGTGCGCGTTCACCGCCATGAAGCCGAACGTCAGTTAATGGAATTGGAATCCACCCGTCGTCGTTGAACGACCGTGTCCGATGTCGTGGCAACTCAAGCCTACTGAAGCCGCTATCGAGAAACTAGCCCTGGCTGAAACTGATCCAAGCAACCGAGCACGCTTTGCGCCTGTGCGGTGGGGGTTCATCGGAAACGCCTTGCTCATCGCGATCGCCGGCGCACTGGGGTTAATCCACGCCGCAGGGTCGGCACTATTACGGCGGATCACGCGTTCGTCTCAATGAGCGCAGCCGATGTTCTCATCATCGGTTCGGGCCCGGCCGGTGCGATGGCTGCCGCCGAACTGGTCGCGCGTGGATTTCAAGTCACGTTAATCGACTATGGCGCGGATGATCCTACGATGCGCGCGCGCGTGCCGGATCAGGCGTTCCATCAATTTCACACTGGGGATCAAAATCAGCGCGGCTATCTCTTGGGCGACAAACTCGAAGGCATTCCGCGGACTGGCGTGAGAGTCGGCGCTCAACTCACCCCACCGCGGCAATTCGTGGGCCGCGACGCCGACACTTTGCTGCCAATCCATAGTGAGAATTTTCACCCAATGCAGTCACTGGCACTCGGCGGGTTGGGCGCGGCTTGGGGCACGGCATGTTTCACATACTCGGCCGAAGAGTTGGCTCGCATTGGTTTGGATCGCACCACAATCGAAGCCCAATACGGAAACGTCATTGAAGAAGCGGGAATAAATGGACCGCAGGAAGATGATATCAGCCGACTGTGGTGGAGCGGCATCCAAACAGCCCAGCCACCTCTGGACATCGATACCAACTCCGCGAACATTCTCTCCCGTTACCAAAAAAATTCCCAGCGTTGGATGCAACGCGGCTTCGCGCTCGGGCGTATTCCTCTGGCAATCAACACACGTCCACACCGCGGCCGTGAAGCCAACCCCTACTTTGACACCGACTTTTACGGCGACGTCAGGCGGTCCGCCTACCGCCCTCGCTACACGATCGAACGCTTGCAACAGGAGCGTAATTTCCGCTACGAGCGACATTGCCTGAGTCTCAATTTCGCGGAGGACTCGACCGGCGTAACGGTCACCTGCGTGCGCGATGGCAGCACGGTGATTTTTAAAGGACGGCGCCTCATTTTGTGCGCAGGCGCTATCGGTTCGGCCAGACTAGCCCTGGCGTCACTCCCGCTTTCGCAACGCCAAACCACTGTGTTGTCCAGCGCCTACCTCTACTATCCGACGTTAAATCTACGCATGTTGGGGCGCCCCACCGACAGTCGCCGGCACAGCATGGCGCAACTCACAGCGCTCTACGGTGACTTTACCCGACCCGAGCGCACGTGCAGCTTGCAGGTGTATTCTTATCGTTCGCTTCTGCTGTTCAAACTCATCAAGGAAATGCCGCTGGCTCCGTGGGCGGGCCTGCTGGTGTCACGAGCGATGGTGGACGCATTGGCGATTTTCGGCGCATTTTTTCCCGACGAGGCCAGCACCACCAAGCGACTCCGCCTTGGTAAAAGCACGACCTCACCCGCACCCGACCTCCACATCGAATATACGCGCCACGAAGCAGAACAGTCGCGGCAGACAGAATTGGAGTCAGGGCTACGACGCTGTTTGCTGCGCCTCGGATGCATGCCACTCGGTCGGGTGGATCCCGGACAGGCGGGCAGCATTCACTACGCGGGCACCATTCCGCAAAAAAATCCGGTCAACCCGCAGTTTCACACGTTGGCCGACAGCCGGCTCGGTGGAACCAGCCGCGTGTTTGTCGGCGACAGCGCCAGCTGGAACTGGCTTCCCAGCAAAGGTCCTACCTTCACCGCCATGGCCGGCGCGCGTGCGGTCGCAGGGCGCGTCGCCGAAAGCCTCGCCCAACTCGCATGAGCTTGCGCGTCGCCATCACGGGAGCATCTGGATTTCTTGGCCATGCTTTGCTTCAAAGGCTGCTCAACGCGGGCTTGGAGGTGCATGCCTTATCGCGCAACCCAAGCTCGATGGAGGGAGTTCGATGGCATGCCTACAATTTAGCGGAGCCAGTTCCCCAAGTTATCGAATCGTGCGACGTGATCGTTCACGCCGCCTTCGCCATGGGTGCCAATGCAAACTCGCTTGAGGCGGTTAACAAAGATGCCGCCGCCCATTTGCTCGCAGTCGCTCGAACCTATCGCCGGCATTTCATTTTTATTTCTTCGATGTCCGCGCACGACCACGCCGAGTCGTCCTATGGTCGAACGAAATGGGCGATCGAACAAACGCTGGATCCAACTCAAGACACCATCGTCAGGCCGGGACTGATCGTCGGAGCCGGCGGCGTTTACCAGCGAATGCTGGAATCACTTCGCAGCACGCCGATCGTGCCGATCTTCTTCGGCGGCATGCAGCCGATCCACCCGGTGGCGCTGGAAGATCTGGTCGAAGGCTTGTTTCACATCATCTCCAGACGCATTCCCGGAATCTTCAATCTCGGCTCCATCGAACCGATCAGCGTGCGCGAACTTTACCGCCGCATGCTTCATTCAGCCGGACTCCGCCGCACGATCATTCCATTGCCCGGCAGCCTCGCCCTGCGGGGGTTGCGCGCCACGGAGGCGCTGGGCTTGCGCCTTCCTTTGACAACAGAAAATCTTCTCGGGCAAAAACACCTGCGTTCTTTCGAAACCGCCAATTCATATACGCGGCTCGGGATATCGCCTGCTCCATTGACCAACTTCTCCTGGAGCCCTACTTTCACTCACCGTTTATGAGTTTCTTGCATGAACCCCGCCTCAAAAGCGTCACCGTCGGATCCCCGGAATTTTTCCAAATCCAGAACGACCTGATCACCAAACGTCCCGCCCTGCATCACTGCTACGAGGTATGGTATCGCACGCTGCTGGACGATCCGGCGGTAAAAAATGCCCCGGCTGCCGCTCGCTTCTTGGAGCTAGGCAGCGGCGGCAGTCGGCTCAAAGAATATGATTCGCGCATCATCACTTCCGATGTGTCGCCCGGGATCGCCGAGATGGTCATCGACGCGCGACAACTTCCTTTCGCGGACGGAAGCCTGCACGCGATCTTTTTGACCCACGTGTTCCACCACATTCCTGATGTCGGTCAGTTTCTGCGCGAAGCCGAACGTGTATTAGTGCCGGGCGGAGTAATTGGGATGATCGAAGTCGCCGCCACACCGTTTGCCCGCTTTTTCTTCAAAAATTTTCATCCGGAGCCGTTTTCCCCAAAGCTTGGCTGGAACTTCGAACAAAGTGACTCGATGATGGATTCTAATCAGGCGCTGAGTTGGATCGTCTTTGAACGCGATCTCACCCGTTTTGAGCGTGAGTATCCCGGGTTGAAACTGGAAGAAAAGCGCCACCTGCCCTGGCTCCCTTACTTGCTGAGTGGCGGTGTAACCCGGAGGGACATTTTGCCGAAAGCCATTGTTCCCGCCATTATCGGCACTGATCGCGGGTTATCCGGCCTCTATCCGCTTTTTGCGCTGCACTGGTTCATTCGTTTACGCAAAGCCCTCACTGCAAAAGTAAAAGTTTGAGCGCGGCTTGCCGGCCATATGGATCGCTTGCTCCCGCACACACTCCTGCTCGGCTGGACCTCCCTAATTGCAGCCAGCTGGTTGCTGCCACGCGGAGCTGAGCGTTTTCTAGCGGCAATCCTGCTGGCTTGGGCAAACTTGGTTGCGACCGGAGTGCTGCTCGGAATTACGCGGACGCTGCATCAACCAAATTGGTTTATTCTCAGCTCACTCACTCTGACAGTAGTAACCTGTGGGTTCGCCTTTAAGGCCTCACGCACGACCCTCGTTGCTGCGAACGATCCTCCAGACAAAGGCGACCGCGCGAGTGCTTGGCTGGTAAGTGCCTTCGTGATCACGCTCCTGCCGTTCGCAGCCGGAATTTTTGCGGCGGCTTATTTCTATGCACCCAACACGGCAGATTCACTCGCAAGCGATCTGCCACGCACGCTTTTCTATTTAGGGAACAGTGATCTCGGCGCGTTGGATCCAAGCGGGTCCTGGCAAAATCGTTTCCTTTCTAATCATAATTTCGTCCAATTATTCATCCTGCATCACGGCGTCCCGTTGCAGTGCCTGAATTTTTTTAACGTGCTCCTGTGGATCGCCGCAGGCGTGGCGGTGTATCTTCTCGCTCGAGTGGGCGGAGCGACGGCAGATGCGGCACTCATCGCCGGCTGGCTCGCGCTCGTTTTGACTCCGGTGATCGCCCAAGCTCCCGCCACGACGTCGGAATTGCCCGCCGGGGTCGCCTTTCTTTGCTCTGTGCTGTTCGCGCAACGCTGGTTGAGGGCAAAGAAAAAACGTGACGCCATATTTGCGGGCATCGCGATTTTGCTAGGCTTGGACGGACTGCGAAAGCTGGTGACCAAAAATTTTATACCAGCGGAATTTCCCCACAAAGCCGCCGAACTCAATACTGACTCCGCCGCTTTCGGCCCTAGCGGATTAATCGTCCTAGCGTGCGCAATCATCTGCATCATTCGATGGCGGAAGCTCGCAGCCATCACTTCGTTGTGTGCCCTGATTGGAATTGCGTGGATCGCGGTCGGTTTAATTTTTCACGAAGGAGAGCGGTTAAATCCGGGCATTTTCGTGCCGGCGGCGTTGATTATGAGCCCCTGTGTGGCCGCGGTAGTTGCAGCGAGTTGGCCAACCCGAAGGTTGCTCGTGGGCACTGGATTAATCGTGGTAATTCTGGCCACCGGCCTGTCCGCCTTAAATTATATTCTCGATAATACGCGCCGCCCGTTGCGCCCCATTCTAACCTCCGCACCATTTCCCGCCGCCTTCCCGCCGCTGCCTTCCGCCCTCGCGGGCGCAATTTCCAAGGAAGCTTGGATCAACTTTGATGGCGACGGTGCTCATGAAGTGCTTTTGCCCTTGAGGATTCTGAAACTAAATCAGCGTTTCAGTATTGCGAAGATTCCCGATCCGAACGCTTACACGCTTCTGTCGCGTCCGTCGGCTGCGTATCAAACAAACCTTCGCAATCTTGCGGCTCAATCCTACTGCACGCTTCTCGCTATTCCCGACAAAGCAACGGCAGGCGTCACATTTTTAGCAACGCATGGCCAAGGAAAGCGCGCCCGCGATTATTTCGGACACATTCCGAATTCCTTCAATTCACCAGCTACGGCAGCGTCTCAATTTATTTTTATCACGCTCACTCGTAATCCGAGCCCAGAAAACCGTGACTCAGCATTACTGCAGTTGACGGGCCTCAATCTTGAAGACCGCTGCAGCTTAAGCGTGCAGGAAGAAACCAGTGATGGTCGCACGCTCATTTTAGCCAACCTGATCGAAGATGGCGCCGTTCCGATCGATTTATCCGCGACAGCGTCACGCATCGTTTTGAAGGTTGTGAGCACAACGTCTGACAAAGAAATCGCCCGCGCGGCCATTACTGATGAGCCAACGGTTGCCGTGAATCGGCCCGCGAGCACTACGCTCGATTCCAATTCGCAGTTCGCGAGCGACCTCGTGCTCGATCACGATTCCTCAGACATCACGAGCGATGGGCTACTGCCGGTCGAAGGCCCTTTTCCATTCGGCGATCGGTCCTACGTTCGCCGTGCGTCGAAAACTTCGGTGAAACTCACGGTGAAACCCCTCGCGGATGCTTCCCACCTGCGTCTTTCCTTCAGCGTTCGATTTCACGATCGGAAAATCGCCGGCTTGAAAATTCTATTTAATGGCGAGGTCGTGAAAGAATATCGCTTGGAAGGCGATGACTCATGGCTGAATGAATCCCTGGAATTCACGCCTCGATCAGGAACAAACGTAATTGAATTTCGCGACCAAGTGCTGACCAGCGAACCCAACTGGCTCGAATACGTCGAACGCTACCCTGACGTGAAAAAATACCTGCTCTCCAATAATATTCCTTTGGAAGCCGGCGCGCGCGACCACTACAAATTCAGCGGTCAGCCCGAAGGTCGTAAAATTAATTTGCGGCCAATTCCCCGTCCCAGCGATTCGTGCTATTTCATGTTCCGGCACATTAAACTAGAAGGCTACCAGGAACCATGAGCGAGGCCCCCAGCAATCCGATGCCTGAGGACGAGCCGACTTCCCGCACGGCAACTCTCTATCGGCGCGCAATATTCGGGCTCGCCGCAGCCTCGCTAGTGATCGCGTGGTTGGCGATGACGCACCTGTCGCGTTCCAACCCTTGGTATAACAACACCGAGATGAACCTCCACAACACGGTGGACGCACTGGCGCTGAATTCGCGCGAACAGCCCGGTTTGGTGGATCAACCAGGACTGCCGTCCAAATTTCTTTTAGCGCTCGATTACCGCGTCCGACATAATCTGGGACAGCTCCCAGTCTGGAATTTTAAAACCCTAGACCGAACGGCCGATCCTCTAAGAGAGTTACCTCCATTACTTCGCATCGCTCGGATGCACAGTCGGGGATTGATCATATTGTTTATCCTCACGGGCGCAGCCTTGGTATATTCAGTCACGCGGGAAATTGAAGCAGCCCTGCTTGCCACGATACTTTTATCAGCCAGCGCCGGCCTGCTTTTCCACGGCTTACACCATAAACCAGATTTGCTCTGCGCGTGGTTCGGAGCAGTGCTAGGGCCATTTGGGCTCTGGCGAGCGGCCATCTCGTGCAAGGAAAGTGGCCGTTGTGCGTGGCTGTTCTTCGTTGGCATGGCGGCAAGCTTGGCGACTCTCGCCAAGTTACCGGGGGTTTGCTACCTGATCACGGTCGGTCTGTCGTGCTGGCTCTTTGCAGTGTGCGCACCGGTCTCCCCGAAAAAACCATCTTTCGCCATCATCGCCGTCCCAGTGATATGCAGCGCGCTCCTGTTTTGGCTTCTTGATCAGTTCTGCACAGGTTCCGAAGCGCTGACATCCGTGGCAGCTTTACGATTACGGATCGCGGCAGGGCTGATCGGCATTTTGCCCGCGGTGGAGTTGTTCAATTTTCGGCATCGGTTCTTCGTTTTCCTTGTGTCTCGCATTCGCGAACTCGTCTGGCTTGGCGCGGGAGCCGCCGCCACCGCACTCATGGCTTACGGCGCGCTGTCTCTCCTCATGACCAAACCGCAAGCCACGGAATATCTGGCGCGCACCCTCCAATTCTTAAGTCATCCCGATCCGGAAATGAAATACCTGCTGGCTCCCGTTCTCCAGCCAGCAACACAATTCCTGCTTTTTGTCCGCGAATCACCTTTCCTTTTTTTGACGGCAACTGCCGCGATGAATGCCATGGCCTTTTACCGGAAAGGCTCACCGCAGCTCCGCGTATTTGTGTTCTTTTTATGGCTCAACGCAGTCGCTTTGGCAGGGTTGCTCGCACACCGCTATTTCTTGGATCAATTCAGCGTATTTTTCCAAGTCCCGCTATTGCTCGTAGCAACCCTCAGTTTGTCCGCTTTCAGGGTGTGGACACGCGAATCTCAACCCGGGCATCAAAATCATTGGATAACTCCGCTGGTGCTGACGGGAGCGGCTGTTCTTGTCGTCACAATGTATTTCCGACTGGAACCGAAGGATCACCACTATCGAACAGAAACACTCCCTCCGGTGGACGAGTTGACCAAAACTTATCTCTACAATCACGCAGCCCACCCCACACGCTACCGCGAGATTATGGAAAAACATTACGCCACCCGGGCCGAGTTCACCGAGGCGCTGCAACGATACCTCAAGACGCCAGGGAATCGCCTCTGAGGCATGAGCAGTATTCTCCAAATCGCTGCATCCGGCCTTTTGATTTCCCCTCGCTGCCTTCAGAATTTTTCACCATGCCCGCCTTCATAGTCGCGAAAGAGCGAATCGTCCTGATACTCGCCGGCCTGGCCGTCATCGTGACGTATTTCGCGATGATCGACCTGAAAGGGATTAGCACCGACGAAGGCATGCGCATGGCAATCATCCATGGCGGCGAGCAATACACCTCTGAGCGTGTTTCGCCGGGAGCCACTTGGGAAAAAGTTTTGGCGACTAACTCCGCCAACGCCTATCAGCCGTTATACTTTTTGTTCCAAAACACTCTGATGCGAGTCGCAGGGACACATCAGGATAATTTTTTTCGGGCAATCAATATTGGGTTTCTTGGCCTTTCTCTGATGGGCCTGCTTAAACTCTCGGCAACTTGGCGAATCACTTCACGGCTGTTTTTAATCGGGCTGTTTTCGTTCACCGGCTTTCTCTGCATGCACGTGCTGCAAATCCGCGAATACATAGTAGGGGTAACTTTTTATGTCTGGTCGACGTGGCTCGTGCTCAAGCTCGATCAGCGCCAATTGGGCCGGCCATGGGCTGATATCGTTTGGTTTTCTGGCTACGGGGTGCTGCTCATGCTGGGATTTTTTGTGCAAAGTTGGGTCGTGTTTCCCGCGATTGCACAAGGCGCGTTTCTCGTGCTGCGACGTCGCCCGGCATGGCTGCGTTTTTACGCGCACCTCGCACTCAGTTACATCGTCGTGATTTGCACCACCATGCCCTATTTGCGCGAAAATCAGCAGAAGTTAAACGTGGGCTTGTGGGCCCATGAAGGCCCTTCCATCTGGTCTCAAGTCGCGAACGGATTTCATCTTCTCTTCTCGGGGCATCAGATCGGGCAGTCACGCTTCGCGGAGTTTATCGTTTGGTTCTGGGTGTTAGCCCTGAGCGCTGCACTGGGGCTGATTTTTAAGCTAGGTGAAAAAATGCTCTCCGCGCTGGCGGGTATTCGCCGACAGGCTGTTCTAATGCTAATGTGCGTAACGATCTCGCTGATCTTCCAAATCGGCTACGCGCTGAAAATCGAAACGCTTTCGCTCTGGCCGCGATATTTCATCATCCATCATTTTTTCATCGTGTGGCTCATTGCACTTGGTTTTGCCGCACTCGATGAAATGCGTTGCGACGTGAAAACTTCGATCAGAACACGCCAAATTTCCACCGCCGCCATCGGGTTGCTTGCGATTGGCATGCTGAGTTCCGCCGTTTTCCAAGTTCGCAGTTATTACGCTGACCCCTATCTAGACACAAGCGTCAGCCACAAATCCGATTGGCGCGTCATGGCCGCTGAAATCTCGCGCACGCTCCAACCCGACGATGTCGTGGTCGTCTCTGACTACATCATCCGGGGAACCCTTACCTTCACACGCCCCATCGCGAATCGAGTCGTTCCTTTGCCAGCTCTCACCGCGGTGGATTTGAATTCTATCCAACGCTTTGTTTACCTCGAGCACGTGCGCTACAAAACGGATCGCGCCAATCTTTTAAGCGAGTTGGTTAGGGCCAATTTCACTTCGACACAGGAAATCAAGCTTCACTCCCCCGGTGGAACCGAAGTCCTTCCCGAGTGGATGTTGGTGGTTCTTACGCGCGATTGACTGTTCGCGGCATCGCAGCCTGATCGGTTTGTGCTTCCCGCCCTCGGCTCTTTGCTTTCCTTTGTCGGGCAGAAACGTGTCCCGCATTACCTCATATATTGATCAACCGACCGACTGGAACCACCCGTCCCGCTGCGTGATCATTCGCGGATGGTGTTTTGATGAAACCGGCGGCATCACCGGAATCCGGCTGCGCAGTTCTGACCGTGTGCTGCACGGGGTCGTCGGCATGCCCCGGTCGGACGTAAAAGCCGCCCTGGCTGCCGCGCCGGATGATAACACCGGGTTTGAAATCCGCGGCACTTTGCCTTCCGGCCAGCAGCGGATAATCATCGAAGCCCAATTGACCGGCCACGTATGGACGCCGTTGTTTGAACGAGAGATCACCATCAAGCGCCAGCTGTTGCCCCTGTGGCTCGGCGGAGGCGAGTGGAAGGAACTCATGTTTTTTCAGATGCCCGCCCACATGGCCCACCCACCGCACCCGGTGCAGGTAGAGAAATTTCCCGCGCGCAAGCCAGGCCTCATGCTGCCAAAAATTTCCATCGTTACGCCGTCCTACCAGCAAGCCCGCTATCTCGGCCAAACCATGCGCAGCGTGCTGAACCAGGCTGTGCCCGTGGAATACGTCGTGCAAGACGGCGGCTCGACCGACGGTAGCGCGGAACTCATCCAACAATTCGCACCGCGACTCCACGCGTGGGCCAGTGAGCGCGATGCCGGTCAGGCGGACGCGATCGCCCGAGGTTTCACCAAAACCAGTGGCCGGCCGGACGACCTAATGGCCTGGATTAACTCCGACGATTACTATCAACCCGGCGCGCTCGCATTCGTTGCCGATTATTTCGCACAACATCCCGAGGTGGACGTGCTCTACGGAAATCGAATTGTGGTGGACGAGGAATCCAAGGAAATCGCCCGTTGGTTTTTACCCGCGCACGATGCGGAGGTCTTAAGGCTGAATGATTTTGTGCCACAAGAGACCCTGTTCTGGCGGCGCCGAGTTTGGGAAAAGGCCGGCGGCCTCGACACGGGATTTCAATTCGCGTTGGACTGGGATTTACTCCTCCGATTCCAGGCAGCCGACTCACGGATCGTGCGTGTGCCCTACTTCATCGCGTGCTTCCGCGCCCATGCCGCGCAAAAAACCGCCGCGTTCATGCACAGCACTGGGCAGAGCGAAATCACCCGCCTCCGCGAACGCACGCACAGTCGCACTTTCCTCAGCCATGAAATCGAGAATCACCCGCGGTTGATGACCTACCTGCGCAAAAGCGCCTTTCACCAATTCCTCTGGAGCCTCGGCATTCGTGGCCGTTGATTTGCGAAACTCTTGCACTCGATTCACACGACAAACGCTCCCACTGGCGCAGGCAACGCGCTTTAGCCTTCACATCGCGCAAGCCCAAGGCTTGATGAGATTTGCACTGTTAATTCGGGATGCCATCCGCGCTCATGTCTCTACTACTTTCCATCGTCGTTCCTGTTTACAAAGAGGAAAAGAACGTTCCTGAATTTCTCCGGCGCCTGCAGCCGATCCTCGGCTCCGTCACCTCTGAGTATGAAATTATTTTCGCTCTGGACCCTTCTCCGGACCGAACGGAAGAAGTCATTCTGGAGCACCGCGCACGCGACCCACGGATTAAGTTGCTGTGCTTCTCCCGTCGTTTTGGACAACCGATGGCAACCCTCGCGGGGATGCAATATTCCCGCGGAGATGCCGTCATCGTCATGGACGTCGACCTGCAGGATCCGCCCGAACTCGTCCACGAAATGATCGCGAAATGGCGCGAGGGTTACGAAGTCGTCCTGCCTCAGCGCCGTCAGCGCACCGGCGAACCTTGGATCAAAAAACTGGTTTCCGCAGTTGGCTACCGCGTCATCAACAAAATCGCCGATGTGCGCATTCCGCCCAATACAGGAGACTTTCGCCTGATGTCGCGTCGCGTCGTCGAGGAAGTGGTCCGACTTCGCGAGACGCACGGATTTCTTCGCGGCATGGTGGCGGTCGTCGGTTTTAAACAGTGCATCATCCCGTTCGACCGGCCCGCACGGCACGCCGGGGAAACCAATTACAACCGATTCCTCGGTTCGCTGCGCATCGGCTTCAACGGGATTTTTTGCTTCAGCACCAATGCGCTGCAGTTGAGCACATTCTTCGGTTTCATTATCGCACTGTTTTCATTTCTGCTGATGGCGATTTATCTCTTCTACAAATTCATGGGCTGGACGATTCTTTGGGGTAATCCGACGCTGGTTATTTTGATTTCGTTTCTCGGCGGCATCCAACTCATCGGCATCGGCATCCTCGGTGAATACATCGGTCGTATCTATGAAGAAGTGCGCGCCCGTCCGCGCTACATCGTCGAGCGCGCCACCGGCTTCGATCCCGCATCGTGAACATGATTTCCAAGTGGCCTAAAATTCTCCCGGCGCTCACCGCCGAGCAGCAAGCGCGCAACCACGAGTTCATGCGCCTCTGGCACGAGGAACTTGCGGGACGCTCACGTTACGGCGCTGTCGAACGTTTCAACCATCTCTTCCCCGTGCGTCACAGTCGCCCCGGGTTCCGCACCACGCTTGAAATCGGGGCCGGTCTTGGCGAGCACCTCGAATACGAGAAACTCACGCCCGAACAAGAAGCCAACTACTACTGCAATGAGTATCGCGAGAACATGGCGGCGCAAATCCGCCAGCGATTCCCGCGCGTGCAAACAGTTGTGGGTGACTGCCAGCAGCGAATGGATTTCGCCGATGGGTTTTTCGACCGCATCCTCGCCGTGCATGTGTTGGAACACCTGCCCAACCTGCCCGCATGCATCGCGGAACTCCATCGTCTGATCAACAAGGAGAACGGACGCCTGCTCATCGTCATCCCCACGGAAGGTAGTCCCGCCTACGGCCTCGCCCGCCGGCTCTCCGCCCAGCGTTTGTGGTATCGGCATTTTACGGCTCCCTACGTGGAATTTTATGGCCGCGAACACATCAATCTCGTGCCAGAGATTTTGGAAGAGCTGCACCCTTACTTCACCATCGAGCGCCGCACCTGTTTTCCGCTGCCCTTCCTGCCTTTTGTATTTTGCAATCTCGTCATCGGCCTGAGCTTGGTTCCGCGACAACCAGCCTTACCCCGCCGCTGATCGCGGATGCTTTTTAGCGCCGGCACGAATTCGCGCCGGCGCATCTTCGAGATAGACGCCGTGCCGCTTCCGGTTAGTGCTTTTGGCTGGTTTTCATGCAAAATGTCTTCGTCACCGGCGCGGCCGGCTTCATCGGTTCCAACCTCATCGACCGTCTCCTCGCAGACGGTGTCCGCGTCACTGGTTGGGACAATCTTTCCACCGGCCAGCTGCGCTTTTTAGACGGAGCGCAAAAGAACCCGGCGTTTCGCCTCGTTCGTGGCGACAACCTCGATCTTCCCGCCCTCACCGCCGCCATGCAAGGTGCGGATTTCGTTTTCCACCTTGCGGCCAATGCCGACATCAAGGACGGGTGGAATCATCCGCGCAAGGATCTCGAGCAAAACACCATCGCCACCTTCAACGTGCTTGAGGCGATGCGCGCCAATGGCGTGCGCCGGATCGCGTTTTCATCCACGGGTTCCGTATATGGCGAAGCGCTGGTCACCCCGGATCGTCCTACCCCGGAAACCGACGTGTTTCCGGTGCAAACCTCGCTTTACGCAGCGTCGAAGACAGCCGGCGAAGGCTTGATTTCTTCCTACGGTGAAGGCGGTCAAATCGATGAGGCTTACATTTTTCGTTTCGTTTCCATTCTGGGTGAACGCTACACCCACGGGCACGTTTTCGATTTTTATCAGCAACTCATCGCCCACCCCGATCACCTCCGCGTGCTGGGCAACGGTAAACAGCGCAAAAGTTACCTCTATGTGCAGGATTGCGTCGACGCCGTGTTGCATGTCGCTCGCGCCCATACCGCCCGCGATGCCAAGCATCGCACGCAAATCTACAATCTCGGCACCCCGGAATACGTCGAGGTGAACCAAAGCATCGGCTACCTCTGTGCCGCGCTCGGCTTGCAGCCAAAGCTCGAATATACTGGCGGTGATCGCGGATGGATCGGCGATAACCCGTTCATTTTCCTCGATACGAAAAAAATTCAGGCCACTGGTTGGAAACCCAAGCTCACCATCGAGCAGGGCATCATGCGCACGCTCCGCTGGCTGGAAGCCAATCGTTGGGTGTATGAAGCGCGTAGCGACGGCAGTGCCCGCAACGTGTGATGAATCAGCTGAAGAAACCTGGCTTGCTCACTTGGGCGTGGCTTATCGCCGCCGCCTTGATGCTGGCGGAGTTCATCCTCTTCCGTCGTTCCGTCGCGCTTTACCACGCGACGGCCTATCCTCGTTGGACTGATCAAATCCAATACTTGATCGAAGCGTATACGGCGTATGATCATCTTCAAGCCCATGGCCTGATCGCTGGAGCCAAGTTTGCCTTGGGCAAAAACGCGGTGCAAGGCACGCTCCATGATTTCTGCGCAATGCTGGTTTTCTGGGTGCAAGGCTCCGCTTCGCGGACCGGGGCTTTGAGCGTGAACATGTTCGTCTTTCTTTTGTGGCAAGGCGTTTTGTTTTTCACCATCCATCGCGTCACGCGATCACTCGCGCTGGCCTGGATGAGCTTTGGTCTGCTGTTGTGCGTGGCCTCACCTTGGGCGGTGGAAGCCGGTTCGGCGGTCGATTTCCGACTGGATCACGGCGCGATGTGCTTGATGGGCATTACCGCATGCATGGCTCTCTTGACCGACGGCTTCCGCGCGACGAGTTGGTCTCTGGCCTTCGGAGCAGCGGTGGGTGTGACTGTTTTGGAACGATTTCTTGCCGGTGCCTACTTCGCGGTGATATTTGTAGTAGCGGGCATCTGGGTGTTGTGCGCCCGGGACCGCTGGACTCGGTTCCGCAACTTGCTGCTCGCAGGATTTACTGCCGCCGTTCTGACCGTGCCGGTCTACTGGTTAAACCGTGAAGGCATTTATAACTACTATTGGGTCGGCCATGTCACCGGCACCGAAAGCGCCGCGCGACTGCGGGGATTCGACTTCGTTGAATCCATTCGCTTCGTGGCCGGCAATCTGGGGCGCTTGCACCTAGGGGCGTTTTTAGGGTGGGTTGTAGTTGCCGGCACCGCCGTGCTGTTCCTTTTTTACGCCATTTTTTCCTCGAAGAAAAACGCAGCCAACGTCCGTGGCTGGATTTTCTGGGGCCTAACTTTTTTCTTGGTGCCCGTCGCTGTTCTCACCGTGCATCAGCAGAAGTCAGAGTTTGTCCTTGGTATCCTGGTGCCGGGCCTGCTGCTGTTGATTCTCTGGTTGTGGCAGAGTTTGTGGCACCGCATCGCGTTTCCAGCAGTGCAGCCCTGGCAAAGATTTTTACCCGGCGCGCTGGCTTTCGTGATAGTCTTGGCGGGAACTGGATATTTTTCCGTCCGCCAACTTCCCTCTCCCCACAGCGAAAACTTCACCGAGAGCGCGCGGGATGTCGCTGAGGTCGCGGAGTATATTTTCCACACTTCTGCTTCGGCAAAAATTGCCGCACCCAACGTCGGCATCGACCGTATCGTGGACTACATCGATGGACGCATTCTACGCGTGATTTGCTACGAAAAGCATAAGACGTGGATTCCTTTCCAAGTGCATTTACCCGATAGCATTCTCGCTGAAGCCGACGACGTTATCTTTTTCAAACTCGCCTATTGCGATTTCATGATCGTCACCGACACCGAGGAAGCCGCTTTCGGTTACTGGCCCTATGATCGTCAGATGCAGCGGCTGGCACCTCAGATTAAACAATGGTGCAACGAGCGTCTTATCCTCATCAGGTCGTTCAAAACCTTCGGACGAAAAATGTCGCTGTATCAGCGCCTCGAACTGCCCTGAAGCATCCCATGTTAAATCTTACGATTCTCGGACTTTGGCATCTCGGTTCGGTCACCGCAGCCTGCATGGCCAGACACCATCGCGTGACCGGCCTCGATTTCGAAAAATCAGTAATCGCCGCATTAAACGAAGGACGAGCTCCCCTGCATGAACCCGGTCTCGACGCCTTGATCGCAACGGGCATCGCCGCCAGCCAATTATCTTTCACTGCCGACCCAGTCTCCCTCGCCAACACGGATTTGCTTTGGATTTGTTACGACACTCCAGTCGATGCCGATGATCGCTCAGATCTCCCATGGGTTATGGAGCGAATCGAACGCGTGCTGCCTCACCTTAAAACGGGCACGGTAATCCTGATCTCGGCACAGTTACCGGTCGGCACGTGTGCGCAGCTCGCGAGTCGCCACCCGCAACTTCACTTCGCGTGTTCGCCAGAAAATCTCCGCTTGGGCAAAGCGATCGAGGCTTTCGAAAAACCAGCTCGCATCATCGTCGGCGCAACGCCCGCCGCGCGGCCTGTCCTTGAGGCGTTGCTCACGCCGATCGGTGCACCGATCATCTGGATGCGTCCCGAGTCCGCGGAGATGGTGAAGCACGCGCTCAATTCATTCCTGGCGCTCTCGGTCGCATTCATCAACGAGGTCGCCACCCTCAGCGAAACGGTCGGCGCGGATGCGGCCGAAGTCGCGCAAGGCCTCAAGAGCGAACCGCGCATCGGTCAGCGCGCCTACCTCGGCCCAGGAGGACCTTTCGCCGGCGGGACCCTCGCGCGCGACGTCGTCACCTTGAGCAGACTCGGCGAAACACAAAAACTCCCGCTCGCGCTCATTCCCGCTATCAAGGAAAGCAACGATCTCCACCGCCGCTGGAATTTCCGCAAAGTCAGGCAAGCCTTGGCCGGCGTCGACCAGCCGATCGTTGCCGTGCTCGGGCTCGCCTACACTCCCAATACGAACACGCTGCGCCGCAGTGCAGCGGTCGAGTTGTGCCTTGAACTGCTTCGCGCCGGCACGACCGTGCGCGCCTACGATCCATTGATAAAAATCGTCGATGCGGAGCACACTGACATTCCTCTCGTCGCGTCCGCCAACGACGCCGTGCGCGGCGCTCACGCCGTTGTGATTTGCACGGAGTCCGCCGAGTTCCGCAATTATGCGTGGGCAGATCTGCTCGCCAGCATGGCAAAACCCATCGTTATCGACGCCAATCGAATCGTAGAAAAAGCGGTGACTCCACTTCCAAGCATCGCCTATCTTACGGTCGGACGTCCATGAAACTTTCCCAACGCAACACCCTCGTCACCGGCGGCAGTCAAGGCCTTGGCCGGCACATTGTGGAGGCTTTCCTCAATGAAGGTGCCAACGTCGTCTTTTGCGCACGCACCGCTGAAGATGTTGACCGCACGCATGCGGAGTTGTCCCAGCAGCTGCAGCCAGGACAAAAACTCATCGGGCTCGCTTGCGACGTCTCAAGTCCCGCCAGCGTCGCCGCTCTCTTTGCGCAGGCCGCGCAAATCGGCGCGCTCCACGTCGTCGTCAACAATGCCGGCATCTACGGCCCGATTGGCCCAACGGAGGAAATTTCTTTGGAGGATTGGGCTCAAACCTGGCAGGTGAACGTCACCGGCACGCTCGTCGTCTGCCAGCATGCAGTGCGCGCCATGAAAACGCAGGGCTCTGGCAAGATCATTAACATCTCCGGCGGTGGCGCGACCAATCCGATGCCACGACTGGTTTCCTACGCCGCGACCAAAGCTGCCGTTGTTCGTCTGACTGAAACTTTGGCGGAAGAATACCGCTCTTCAAAAATCGACGTGAATGCGGTTGCGCCCGGTGCGCTGCGCACACGCATGACGCAACAAGTGCTCGATGCGGGCCCCCAAAAGGCGGGCGCGGATTTTTTTGCTAAAAACAAAAAATGGTCGGACGAAGGCGCGGTCGATCCGCGCTTGGCGGCGAATCTTTGCGTCTATCTCGCGAGTTCGGAAAGCGACGGCATCACCGGAAAGTTAATTAGCGCGCAGTGGGACCCGTGGAAAGATTTCCAGAAATTCAGAGCTGACCTCAAAGGCGATATCTACACGTTGCGCCGCATCGTGCCGGAAGATCGGAATAAAAAATTCTCCGCGTGAGCTCCGCTCCTCTCAAATTCGCCATCGTCGGCTGCGGACTCATCGGCAAGAAGCGCGCCGCCGCGTTGCCAGTCGGGCAACTGCGTTACGCATGCGATCTCGACCTCGCTCGCGCCACCGCACTGGCCCAACTTTATCCGGGCGCAAAAGCCACCGCCGATTTCGCCCACGTGCTTGCCGACCCGGGCGTCGATGCCGTCATTGTCGCCACGCTCAATGGTTCACTCGCGCCCCTGTCACTCGCTGCCGCCCGCGCAGGCAAACATGTGCTTGTGGAGAAACCTGGCGCGCTGAATGCCGAGCAACTCCGCGCGGTGCAAACTGCGGCGGCCGTCACCGGCGTGCGTGTGCGCATTGGTTACAATCATCGCTTCCATCCCGCGCTGCAGAAGGCACGCGAACTTTTTGAATCCGGCGTGCTCGGACCGATGATGTTTTTGCGCGCGCGTTATGGTCACGGCGGGCGCAAAGGCTATGATCGCGAATGGCGCGCCGACCCAAAACTTTCTGGCGGCGGCGAACTCATCGATCAAGGAGTTCATTTGATCGACCTCGCCGGCTGGTTCATGGGCGATTTTCCCACGATCGAAGGCCACGCCGCCACTTACTTCTGGGACATGGCGGTCGATGACAACGCGTTCCTCTCGCTCCGCACTTCCGGCGGCCAGACCGCCTGGCTTCAAGTGAGCTGCACGGAATGGAAAAATATGTTCTCGCTCGAACTTTATGGTCGTGACGCAAAGGTGTCGATCGATGGACTTGGCGGAAGTTACGGCCCGGAGCGCTGCACCTATTACAAGATGCTGCCGCAAATGGGGCCGCCCGAAATCACGGTGTGGGATTATCCTGCCGGCGACAATTCGTGGGCATTGGAACTGGCCGCGTTCGAGTCGGACATTCGCCAGCAACGAGCGCCAAGTCCCGGCTTGCACGAAGGCATCCGCACGCTCGAAATCGTCGAACACATTTACCGAACCAGCGGATACCCGGTTTCTACCGCCGGTCTCTAACCGACCGATATCTCCCCGTTTTTGCAGTATGATCATCACCCGTTCCCCTTTGCGCATTTCCCTCGGCGGCGGCGGCACTGACCTACCCTCTTACTACCGTGAGCACGGTGGTTTCCTCGTCGCTGGTGCGCTGGACAAATATGTTTACCTCACGCTGCACCGCACCTTCGTGCCGGACTTAATCGTGAAATATTCAAAAATGGAGCGCGTTGCTTCCGCGGCTCAGGTCGAACACCCGATCATTCGCGAAGCATTCAAATTGCTCGAGATGAGCGGCACGTCTTTGGAGCTGACTTCGATGGCGGATATTCCCGGCGGCACCGGACTCGGTTCCTCTGGAAGCTTCACCACCGCGCTGCTCAAGGTGCTGCATACGGCGAACAAAAACCTGGTTTCGCCCACAGAGCTGGCAGAGCAAGCTTGCCATATCGAAATCGACAAACTCGGCGAACCGATCGGTAAACAGGATCAATACATCGCCGCGATCGGCGGCATCACGGCCTTCACCTTTCACAAGGATGGACGCGTCGAATATCGCCCCTGCAAAATTTCCGAAGAGACGCTCTTCAATCTTGAGGACAACCTGCTCCTTTTCTTCACCGGGTATTCACGCTCGGCGTCAGCGATCCTGAAGGATCAAAACGAGAAATCGAAACAGAACGATCAGGCGATGCTGGACAATTTGCATTTCACGAAAGACCTGGGTTATCAGTCGCTCGCCGCGCTCGAATCCGGAAATTTGGAGGAGTTTGCCCGCCTCATGGATGTTCACTGGCAACGCAAAAAAGCGCGTAGCTCGGGCATGAGCAATGATCGCATCAACGAGTGGTATGACTACGCGATGGCGCATGGGGCGCTCGGCGGAAAACTCATCGGCGCAGGCGGCGGCGGGTTCTTAATGTTTTACGCCCACAGCAAAACCAAACTCCGCCACGCTATGCGGGAAAAAGGACTGCAAGAAGTCCGCTTCCGCTTCGACTTCGAAGGCACCAAAGTCGTCGCCCAAAACTAAGCGATGTCCGCCTTCGCCGACTTTCCCGTGGCCCTGCTCGCCGGCGGCCTCGCCACGCGCCTCCGGCCCGTCACGGAAAAAATCCCCAAGCTTTTGGTGGAAGTGGCCGGCGAACCGTTTTTCAATCACCAACTTCGCCTGCTCAAAAAAGCCGGGCTCACCCGGTTGGTGCTCTGCGTCGGTCACCTCGGCGAGCAAATCGTCGAACGCTACGGCGATGGGGCCGCTTGGGGCATGGAAATCGCCTATTCATTCGACGGCCCGAAATTGCTCGGCACGGGTGGCGCGTTGATCCGCGCACTGCCTAAATTAGGCGATTCTTTCTACGTGCTCTACGGCGACAGTTACCTGCCGTGTGACTACCGAGACGTTGGTCGCAGTTTCGTGGAGTCCGGCAAATCGGGTCTCATGACGGTTTTCGAAAACCACGAGTCCTACGACGCGAGCAACGTCTGGTTCGAAAGCGGCAACATCCGCCTCTATTCGAAAAAGCAAAAAGTGCCGCAGATGCTGCACATCGACTATGGTCTGGGGTTATTTAAAGCCGAAGCCTTCACGCCCTACCCCCGCGATGCCGTCGTGGATTTGGCCACCGTCCAAACCGATCTCTGCGCTCGCGCCCAACTGGCCGGCTACGAGATCAAGGAACGCTTCTACGAAATCGGCTCGCCTGCCGGCTTGAACGAACTCGACCAGCTCTTACGAAACGGTTTCGCTTCCGGAAAATAACCCCCATGTCCTACACCGCTCAACACCTTCAAGAGACCATTGATATCGTCTCGAAATTAAATCCTGCCGATTGCGAAAAATGCGTCGCCGAGCTGCGCGGAGCTCGCGAACGCGGCGGCCGGTTATTTATTCTCGGCGTCGGCGGCAGCGCGGCCAACGCCTCGCATGCGGTCAACGATTTCCGCAAGATCGCCGGCATCGAAACCTACGCGCCTACGGACAATGTCTCCGAACTCACTGCCCGCACCAACGACGAGGGTTGGGCCACGGTGTTCGTCGAGTGGCTGCGCACGTCGCGCTTGAATGCGAAAGATTGCGTCATGGTTTTTTCAGTCGGTGGCGGAAACATGGAGAAAAATGTTTCGCCTAATCTCGTCACTGCCCTGCAACTCGCGAAGCAAGTGGGTGCTCGTATCATCGGCATCGTCGGCAAGGACGGCGGCTACACCGCTAAAGTTGCCGACGCCTGCGTGATTGTGCCCACCGTAAACCCGGCAAATATCACCCCGCACTCCGAAGCTTTCCAAGCCGTGGTGTGGCACCTTTTCGTTTCGCATCCCGACTTGAAAGTGAACCAGACGAAATGGGAAAGCACACGCTGAGCCGATCAGCGTAGTGCACCATGACCAAGCGACGTGCAGTTTTCCTAGACCGTGACGGGACGCTAAACGCGCCCGTCGTGCGTGAAGGAAAACCCTATCCGCCCGATACGGTCGCCGAGTTTCAGCTACTCCCGGGCGTGACAGAGGGTTGCCGCCGGCTTCACGCCGCGGGTTATGTGCTCATCATCGTCACGAATCAGCCCGACGTCGGTCGCGGCACGCAGTCACAAGCGGTCGTGGAAACTATCCATGCACATCTCCACACGCTTATTCCGGAACTCGCACGCATCGAAACGTGCTATGCGCCCGGAAAAGGTGTTTCACATCCCGAGAATTATCGCCGCAAGCCGGAGCCCGGCATGTTGACTGACGCCGCCCACGCGCTCGACATCGATCTCACCGCCAGCTGGATGATCGGCGATCGCTGGCGCGACGTTGATTGCGGAGCACGCGCGGGTTGTCAGACTATTTTTATCGATCGGAACTACGACGAGGCATTGCGCACGTCGCCAAATTTCACGGTGCACAGCTTCGAGGACGCAGTCGGAATTGTCCTTGCCGGAAATTCTGCCGCTTGCTGACTGAATCCATGCAAAGCCTCAATACCCTCAAGATTCAGATTTACGCCGACGGCGCCGACAAGGCGGGAATTATCGATCTCTACCAGAAATCTTACATCAAAGGACTCACTACAAATCCGACATTGATGAAGAAAGCCGGGATTACGGACTACGAAGTCTTCGCCCGCGATATCCTGCAAACCGTCACCAGTAAACCGATCTCGCTGGAAGTATTCGCGGACGACTTTCCCGAGATGAAACGCCAGGCTCTAAAAATCGCCGCTTGGGGCCAAAACGTTTACGTCAAGATTCCCATCACCAACACTCGCTCTGAATCTGCCACTCCGCTGATTCGCGAACTCGCCGCGGAAGGCGTGAAACTGAATATCACCGCTATCCTCACGCTCGAACAAGTGCGCGGAGTCGCCACCGTGCTCAACCCTGCGGTTCCGTCGGTGGTTTCAATTTTTGCGGGCCGCATTGCTGACACCGGTGTCGATCCTGTGCCCTTGATGGTCGAGAGCCGGAAGATTCTCGCGGGCCAACCGAAGGCCGAGTTGCTCTGGGCGAGCGTCCGTGAAGTGTTGAATATCATCCAAGCGGAACAATGCGGCTGCGACATCGTCACGGTCACCCATGACATTCTGGCCAAAGCCGCCAAGCAGCTAGGCACGGATCTTACCGCCCTGTCGCTCGACACGGTGAAAATGTTTGCCAACGACGCGGCTGCCGCCGGCTACAAGCTCTGAGCGCAGCAGCCTGAATAGGCTTCACTTCGCCCGCGTGGCGGATTGAGTTTTTCCACTCATGACGCCCGCCCATTCGGAGACGGCAGAAATCATTATTCGACTGCGCCAGCAACTTATTCTGGCACAGGTGCGCATCATGGAACTGGAGGATGAACGCGATCAACTCGCGCCGCGCCTCGCCGAAAGTAATGCGCTTTTGAAATCGGCGCAGGCCCTGACAGATCGCAAATCCGACGAACTCGCTCATCTCGCCAAAATGCTGGGCGAACTGCAACTCCACGCCGCCAACCTCCAAAAACATTTCGAGCAAACGGCAGGGGAGCTCAACCTGACGCGCGAAAAAATTTCGAGCGTCGAAGCAGGCGCGATTCAAGCCCGGGACGATGCGTCGAAAACCATCGACGCACTCCGGAGTGAACTAGCCGGCATTAAATCCACCCGCAGCTGGCGCTGGACGGCTTGGTTGCGTTGAGACTTCGGATGAAAGGATTTACCCTCATCGGTGAAATCGAATCGCCCCGCCCGTTACGCGCGATTCACGGAAGAATTTCTGTGACAGGCTGGTGTCTCGCGCAAGGCGAAGCCTTCCCTCCTCCGGTGCGATTGTCGGTCGGAGTTTTTATCCTCGAAAGCACTTCCCAACGCGAACGCACCGATGTTGCCGCCCTACTCCCCAACGAAAAAGCAGCCTCGCACTCGGGATTTTTAATCGAAGGAACACTGCCTCCCGGCGTGCATGACGGACGCTTCGAAGCGAAGTTGCCCGACGGGACTTGGGCCGCTTTCAAACAGTTCAGTATCGCCAGCGAGGCGCCGCCGTTTGTCGCGGTGATCGACACGCCAATTAGCGAAGGAGTGCTGCGTGATCGCGTGAAAATCGGCGGCTGGGCGCTGGATCCCGCACAATCGGTGAAGTCGCTCACCGTGCGCTATGGGCATCGACGGATTGATTGCGTCATCAACCAACCTCGCAGTGACGTGCCGACGGCTTTCCCCCACGTGCTGCACGCGGCGCGTTCCGGATTTGTGAGCGACGATTTTCTTGTCGCCGGTCACGGAGCGGTGCGAGTGCGCGCCATCTTGGCGGATGGTCGCATGGTGGTCGCTCCGACGAAGGTCAGCTTCAGCGTCGCCACCGACGAGAACCACGAAGCCGAATTAGATCTCACTGCGGCCCGCATCGGGCTGATCGAAAATAACCAGCCGCGTGAAACGCCGCCGACCGACCGCGCGCCACGTCCGCTCAATATCGTTTTTATTCTGCCCGGCAGTTTTGCTTCCAACAGCGCGCTACATATTGCCGCGCTCGCCAACGAACTCGCGGCCGCTGGTCACGATTGCCTGGTCGCGGTCGCGCGCGACGTTGAAACAATCGATCACCTCGATCGTCCGGCTTTCGGCGGCCTGACTCACGCGCAGGCAGACAACTACCTTGGCTTCGCCGACAAACGAGGCCCGGACATCATCCACGCATGGACCACGAGTGAAAATGTTCGCTTGTTATCGGAAAAGCTTCGTTCAAAATATCGGGCGAAAGTGCTCGTTCATCTCGAGGACAACGAGCGCCAGATTCTCGCGCTGTCATCGAAAGTCAGCATCAACGAGCTCAGCTTTCTACCCGACCACGAGCTCGATCAACTCGTGCAACCCACGATGTCGCACCCTCACCGCAGTCGTGGATTCTTATCCCGATGCGATGGTGTCACGGTCATCATGGATCGCCTGCAAGACTTCGCGCCCGACGATAAACCCTGCATCACGCTGAATCCCGCCATGGACGCACGGTGGTTTTATCCCCGCGCAGTGCCGAAAGAATTTCGCGACGCGCTCCAACTTCCAGCCGATACCACCGTTTTGTTTTATCACGGCAACGTTCACGCGTCGAATGCCGCCGAAGTGCGTGAACTCTACGCCGCGGTGCTTGAACTTAATCGCACCGGATCGCCCGTTACCTTGATTCGCACCGGCTTGGATCGCGTCGATTTCCTGAAAGACATCGCTCCGGAAGTTGCGCCCTTTGTGCTCTCACTCGGTTTGATCACGCACCACCATCACCTTCCTGCGTTGATGGCCTTGGCCGATATTTTCGTGCAACCCGGCTGGGCTGACGCATTCAACGACTATCGTTTTCCTTCCAAGCTTCCGGAATTTTTTGCGATCGGCAGACCTGTCGTGCTACCACGAGCCAACCTGGGGACAACTCTGGCGCACGGCGTGGATGCTTATGTCGTCGAGCGCGCCGATGCCGCCAGGATCGCCGCTGCCGTGCGGACGCTCCGCGCGGATCCTACACTCGCGGCCAGACTGAGTGCCGGGGCGCTCGCGTATGCGGAGAAAAATTTCAACTGGCGACGCAGCGCAGCAACACTTGCCAATTTCTACACAACGCTGGCAGCGTCCTGATTGATGCCCGTTTCGCCACAGCGTATTTTTGTCACCGGGGGCCGCGGCCGCCTCGCTTCGCTCGTCGCCGATCATTTTCGGGCACCGGCGCATGCCATCACTCTCTTTTCACGCGAAGCCTCGCCCGGATTTCACGCCCTCGACACACTACACGATCCCGCCGTGCTTGCTGGGGCAGACACCATTTTTCATCTCGCATGGAGTTCCCTGCCAGCGACCTCGGAGCAGTATCCAGGGATCGAACAGTTGCACGACATTCCGTTTCTCGATCGCTTGCTCACGACACTTGCGCAGATGCCTGCGAAGCAACGACCGCGGTTGGTCTTTTTTTCCTCGGGTGGCGCGGTTTACGGGAACGCCCCCGCCCGGCCCAATCGCGAGGATGACCCATGCGATCCAGTTGGCCTTTACGGTCGCGCCAAACTCGCGGCCGAGCAGTTGATCGCAAATCGAGTGGCCGCCCACGGCCTGCGCTGCACCGTGCTGCGCATCTCCAACCCCTACGGCTATCCGGTTCCAAGCAGCCGTGTCCAAGGCTTGATTCCCCACGCATTGCGCTGCGGTGTCACCGGACAAACGCTTTCACTGTGGGGCGACGGTTCCGCACAAAAAGATTTTCTCTACTACACGGATTTTCTCTCGGGTTTGGAGTGCGTCGTCGCCGACGAACTCGATGGTATTTACAATCTCAGCGCCGGTGAGTCGCATTGTATCAGGCAAGTGATTGGCCAGGTTGAAACTGAACTCGCTCGGCCAATCTCGCTCAAATACTCCGAAGCTCCTTCTTGGGACGTGCACGATAGTCGCTTAAACAATGCCAAACTCTCCGCCGCCACTGGATGGAGACCGCAGGTTGCGTTGGCGGAAGGCATTCGTCGCGCCGCCGCCGGTTACACCGCGCATTGATTTTTCATGGCAGCCATCGATCCAGAATCCCCTCGCCGCCCGTCGCCCGGAAATTTCGGGCCAGCCATCGTGTTTTCCGGCGTGTTGCTTTTGGCGATGTGGATGCTCACGCGCCAGTGGAACGCGTCCATTCTCGACCGGTATGAATTTCGACAACTCCAGACGGCAGTGAGTATTTTTTGGATGAAGCAAGAGGGCTTGCGGCTCGATTACCTCACGCCGCTCTTTGGCCCGCCTTGGATCATCCCGATGGAGTTCCCCACCTATCAATGGTGCGTGACGCTGTTCTCTAATTTCACCGGCATGGCTTTGGATCAAACAGGCCGACTTGTCAGTGTTCTGTTCTACGTTGCGATGCTGCCCGCAATTTATGGTTTGCTGGGCCTCGTCGGATTAACGCCGTCCCGCCGCCTGCTCGCACTTGGGGTAGTGTTGATCACGCCGGTGTATCTTTTCTATACGCGCACAGTGATGATCGAAAGCACCGCGCTTTGCTTAGCGGTCTGGTTTCTTTATGCGCTTTATCGGACGCTTACGAAACCGCAGTGGACTTGGGCCCTCGCCACCTGCTTGTTCGCGGTGCTCGCCGCGCTGACCAAGATCACCACGTTTGCGCTCTACGCTTTGCCAGCCGCTGCACTCACGATCGCCGAGATTCGGCGCCGGGGCATTGGCAGTGGAAAATTCAAATTGGCCGCCGCCAGCCGGCCGGCATTGCTCGCGGCTTTGCCCGTGGGCTTGGCCCTCGGCGCGGTGTTGTGGTGGATTGCGCGCAGCGATGCGATCAAGCATTCAAACCCTTTTACTGGATTCCTCGCATCGACCGAATTGCAGCGCTGGAACTACGGCTGGCTGGGTCTGCGTTTCGAAATGTCGTTTTGGATGCAGCTGACGAAAAACGTCACCGAAAATATCCTCAGCGAAGGCGCAATCGCGCTCACCGTTCTCTGCGCCACGTTCGCCACCTCGCAGGCGCGTCGCGTCGCGTATGTTTGCATCGCCGCATTTTTTGCCGGGCCACTGATCTTCGCCAACCTCTACCACGTCCACGATTACTACTACACCGCCAATGCGCTGCTCCTCACGGGAGTAACCGGACTCCTGCTCGCCTCCGCTTGGGACAATCCACGGTTAACTGCCGCGTCGCGATGGGCGCTGCTCCTGGTTCTTTTCCTCGTGCAATACCGGGCCTTTGATCGCGGCTATCATTACTACTATTGGAAAGAAGCTCCGCAGCCGCCAGCCCTAGCGGAGATCGTGCGCGAAATCACGCCGGAGGACGGGGTGATCCTCATCTACGGCTGGGACTGGAATCCTTTGATACCGTATTACGCACAACGCCGCACCATCATGGTCCCGGACGGACGCGAAGACGATTTCTCCGTGTTGGAAACAATTCTCGAAAAACTGCCGCCCCGCCAGGTCGTCGCAATGCTCATCAAACATGATCCGCGACGCCCGCATCACGAGCCCTTCATCGACAATCGCGCGCGCCGTTTCGGTTTTCTGCCGACGGCTTTCGCTACCAGCGAGCACGGCGAACTCTACCTGCAAGAAACCGCCGTCTCCCACGCGTCGAACCAACTACGCGAAATCCCTCTCGGAGATGTCATCCTGAACATCCGCCCGCCGACTTCACCCGACGAAGACAAACTCCCTCTCAACAAGATCAAGCCCGAGGAATTCACGATGACTTCCCCACGGCCCACGGCGGCACGCAGTCGTTTCGGCATCAGTGTCGCGGGCGATGGCGACCGACGAATCATCAACGCGCACCCGGATTCAGAATTAATTTTCACTCCACCAAAGGGAGCCACCGAGATTTACGCGGAGTTCGGTATCGCGGAGGCCGCCTACGCTTCGGATGCCAAGGCGGTCACGGATGGAGTCGTTGTGGAAATCCACGAACAGCGTCCCGATGGTTTCCGACGTCTCCTGTATCAACGCCGGCTCAATCCCGCCGCCGTGGCTACTGACCGCGGACTACAGGTTATCAAGCTCGACGGCATCGGTCCTTTCAACGGCACGACGATTTTCAAAATCACGCCCGGACCCGATAATAATCCGGTCAATGATTGGTCTTACTGGGGCCGCATAGAGATCCGTTAAACGGACCCGCTTTGCTTATTTGAATTGCACGGGGCCAAGGAGAGCCCAGTCGCGTCCGTCACGACCGTCAATTCCCGCGCCGACGAACAATTCAACTTCGGCCGCTTGATCCAATTTAAAATCCAAAGTGATTACCTGCACACCGCGATCCTCCGGGTATTCGCGAGGGGCGATTACGCGGGTGAAAATAGACCGCCAGGTGCCGTCCGGCTCGATGGTTCTGATCTCAAAATCCACGCCGTCAGTCATGTCCTGCGGCGCGAGCGCGGGATCATAGGAAGCCGCATCCATCATCAGTTCGGCTGTGAGTTGGTGAGCACCGACTGGCAGCGCGAAACGCAGTCGCGTCACGGGATTGGCATTATACCAAGTGCGCCCGTCGCGCGATCCCATCCCCGGCCCGTAGGTGCTAAAAAAGCGAACTGGCTGCGGACTCATGAGCTGAAAACTTGCCCGCTGCTCCACCCGCAACCGGCTTAGTTCATACCAAGCGCCATTGAGTAAATCCACGTAAGGTTCCGATCCCGGCACCCAGGCTACTTCGTGAAAAAATGTTTCCCGCATATTCGCAAGCACATGAGCCCGGGTCGCAGCATTCAGATACACCAAAGAACCGCGCCACCTCATCACGGGTCGAGGGTCGATATTCAAGTCGCGTTGAGCGCGTTCTAAAATTCCCGGGTATCCCAGCCTGTCCTCGGGAAGAATCAGCGCCCCGACTTTTTCACCACGCAAGGAACCGAAACCCGCAACGACGTAAGCTTCGTCGTTTTGCATGCCGTTACGAATCATCAACGCCCGACGCTGAGAATAATACGGTATCGTTGAACTCCAGTCATCTCCCGCCATGACGATCACTTCGCCCGGCTTGGTGAGATGGCGCAGCGCATCGGTCAACCCACTACCACCCTGACTCACCCCGCGCTGACCTTGATAAAGATAGTCAAAATAAAGATAGATCTGCCCGATATAAACCAACGAGATCACGCCCATCACCAGCCAGCGCGGCAATCGAGACTCAATCAGTGAGAGTAGCCCGAAACCCATCCCGGTCATCAACAGCACGGCACTCGCTACGGAGTAGTAATCGTGCCACGCATACAATTGGGGAAAAATAAACAGAATCCCGACGTAGGTCGTCACGCACACGGCAAACTGCCGCCACCATTTCCTGCCGAAAAAAATCACACTCAGCCCGCACGTGATCAGCACAGGTGGCCACAGCAGATTCAACCGCAACATCGTCCAGATGTCGTGCCAGATTTTTCCGGAAAAACGCGCGCCATCGAAGCCAAAATTGAATCCACCCAAATTGGCCGAAAGCAAGAAAGTCGCGCTCGGGTTCAAGGCCTTCGTCTGATCGGCAAAATGCAGCCACGCGAGCGTAGCGATGAACGGCACCGCGGTGGCACTCGCGATCCATTGCACGAAAAGTAAAAAGCGCTTCCAGCCAGGCACGGCCAGGGTGGCGCGCGATCCGTATAAAATCCACAGCGACCACGCCCCCGCTGGTAGCAAATAGAGCATGAAAGTCGTCACCTTCACCAATCCCGCCGCGATGCCCATGAGATTCGCCACCAATAGCCAGCGTCGGTCCCCTTTTTCAATCGCCCGCACAAAAGCGAACAGGAACCACACGCTGAACATCAGCGCCATCGTCTCGATCAGGAATGCCCGCGAATAAAAGATATAGAGCGGACAAGTTACGATCAGGCCGAGTGCCACCATTCGATGCGCAGCGCGGACTTGCAAATGACCCAACAAAAAGAAGACCGCCGGCAGCGTGAGATAAAAGCACACCAAGCTCACCCCACGCCCCGCCTGCGTCAGGCCCAGGCCGGTTCCCGAGCTGACGAGTGCCACCGTCCACTGGTAGAGCGGAAACTCCATCGGCACTGACCAAGGCTTGCCCAACACCGGCGTCGGATAAGCCAGCGAGAAATTATCGTCGTGCTGGATATAATAGGCGGAGATCGCCGTCTGCGTCTGCCGAAATTCAGCGCCGGGAAAATTATTGCTCTCCCACGCCACAGTCGCGCCCCAAAAATGAAAACCTAGGAGCAGGATAAAACCGACTATGACTAACAAGTCGGACCGCCCGCTTGTCGTTGCTGGCTGGTCTGACGACATCTGGCAATGTCACGGTCAAATACGACATCTGGCAACAGGCATATTTTGCGCCGATTACACCGTCCCACTCGCTCGAAAATCATTTGATCTGAATCGCTCCGAAAAACGCCCAGTCGCGCGAAAGGCTTTGGTGTGGCCCGGAAGAAGCCACCACCACCAGTTCCGATCCGGCCGGAAAATCACCGCGATAAATGAGCGTCTGGATACCACGATCATCCGCTCGCCGCCGGGGATCGAGTAAACGCGACAGTAACTGCACCCGCGAGCCATTCGGCGCCTGCCGGTAGAACGTGAACTCCACGCCATCGGTCGCGTCGCCATCAGACACAGTTGCATCGTAAGCACCTGCGGCGATGTAGCACTCGACGGACACTTCGCGCGCGCCAGCCGGCACTTTGAACCACAGCGTGGTGTCCGGATGCGCGGTAAACAATTGCTGCCCCGCTTCCGGCACTAAATCCGCACCGAAGCTCGTGTAGTATTTCCAAGGTGCGGGCGACATGCGCGCAAACGCTCCGCGCTCTTTCGCGGGTAAGCTCGCAACCTCGACTTCATTTTTGACCAGGGCATTCACGTCGGAAAGCGACTCCGGCGTGAGTTCGATCGATTCGCCCCCACGCACCGATTTAATTTTAGGCACTGCGACCAAGCGGAGATCTTGACGGAGGTAAACGGTGACATTTTGCCAGGTGAACACCGGTCGCGCGTCCAGTTCGAACGCACTCACTGCAGCAGCAATTAACCGATGATTTTCCTGCTGGGCACCACGCAGCACGAGCGCACCAATGCGCTCCCCACGTAATTGCGCAAACGCCACCGCAACGAATTCAGGCTCACTTTCGCGGCCATTGGGAAACATCAGCGCGCGGCGCTGGGAATTGTAAGGAATCATCGAGTTCCAGTCTTCCCCGGCCGCGACGATGACATCATCTGGATCGGTGAACGCTCTCAGCACTTCGGTGACCGCGCTCCCGCCAAAACTCCAGTTCTTCATCTCTGCGTAATGCGTGTGCACGCTCGAGGCGATTTGCCCGACCTGTATCGCCAGGACCAGCAGCCATGCCGTCGCTCGCGGCAGTCGCGAATCCAAAACGCCACCTGCCACCAGTCCCACCGCCAGCATCAGCAGGAAGCCATTGGCGATGTAGTAATACTCGTGGTAAGCATACAGCACCGGGAATAGCGTCTGCACCGCGAGAAAGAAAAAGATCAACCATCCCGCAAGGGCACGGTGTCGGCGTAGAAAAAATAGCGCCGTCGCCCCAACGACCAAGAGGAGCGGCCAGCGAATCAGTTCCGCCTGCCAGATCGCCCAGTGCTGCGCCCAGATATCCGCATTCCAACGCTGGCCGATGCCCAGATTGAAACTCGTGAGATTATCCGAGGCCAGAAATGCCCCGACCGGATTGAGCGCTTTGACCGCATCTGCCTGCCGAATCCACCAGATCGATAGCACGCACGGCAACGCCACCACCGACAATGCCCACGTCACGACTCGAGCAATTTCGCGCCCACCCCCACCTGATTGCCCGGGGCGCGCGCGCCACAACCATAAAAACGTCCACAGCAAAGCCGGCATCAGGATCAGCAGAAATGTGGTTACTTTAACCAGCCCCGCGCCGATTCCGCACGCCATCGCAAACACCAGCCACCCCACGCGCCGGTGTTCGACCGCCCGAACATATCCCACGAGGAACCACACCGAAAACATCAGCGCCATCGTTTCAATGAGGAACGCGCGCCCATAAAAAACGTAAAGCGGACACGTCAGCAAAAACCCCAGCATCACCCAACGCCGCGCCACGGAGACTCCCAACCGACCTAGCAAAAGAAAGAGCGCCGGAAACGTGAGGTAAAAACACGCCAAGTTAACGCCGCGTCCGGTTTGGGTTAGCGGCCAGCCCGTGGCCGTGCTGAGTTTGGCCACCGTCCATTGATAAAGCGGAAATTCCATCGGCACCGACCACGGTTTTCCCAAAACCGGCGTCGGGTAATTGAGCGCATAATTGTCATCTCGTTGGATGAAGAACGCCGAGATCGCCGTCTGCGCTTGCCGAAACTCACCGCCCGGCAGGTTCAAACTCGTCCAGCCTACCGTCACCGCCCACAGATGAAATCCCAGCAACCCCACGAAAAGGCCAAACGCCCACCGGCGTTCATAACGTTCTGGAGTGGCGTGGGGCAAAGCCTCGGACATCGCCAAAGGCAGACCTAGCAAATTGCCGTTGCCAATGTATTTTTGCATCAGCTCGCCTGCCTGGCGAAGCCTCAAACAAGCTTTACTGCCCTGCCCTCGAACGGCTTAATTCGACCCTTTTCCATGTCTGATTCGCCCGCGTTCAAATTCCATATCGACAGCCCCGCCTCGTGGCGACCGGAAGTCGCGGGCGTCGAGATCACCGGTTGGATTTATCCGGGCGAAACCCTGGTGTGCGTCGATATCCGGGCCCGTGTCGACAAACGGCCCTACCTCGGTCTCTACGGGCTTGAACGTCCCGACACGCGCGCCGCGTTCGGAGGCTCGCTGGCGTCGCTGCGCACGGGTTTCATTCAACGCGTCCAAGTCTGGCGCGGGGCCCAAGAACTAGCGCTCGACTGGCATGACGGCACGCAGTGGCGCGAATTTTTTCGCACCAAACTCGATACTTCCGCGCTCCCCGCCGCCGCCACAAAACCACCGCGCATTCTCCGTGCTGCCATCGTTTATCAAACGCTGCACTACCTTTACCGGCATTTCCATCGCGCCTCGTGGAGCGAACTCTGCCGCGAAACCGACCAAGTCCTGCGCGACGTCCTGATTCCGACCACCGACGTCGCCATCGGTGATCGTTTCATCGGTCACATCGAGAATCCCGGCTATTGGATCAATGCGGGCTACGACAAATTCCGCATCACCGGCTGGATTTTCGACGTGGGTCGCAACATCGCCCAACTCAGCGCCACCACGGGCGTGCTCATCGAAAACCGGCTCGTTTATCCGAAGGATCGACCCGACGTGGCCGGACATCGGCCCGATCACACGAATGCGCTCAAGTCCGGCTACTATGGTTTGGTCGATGTCCGCAAAGACACGCCCAATCCCGCCAACCTGAAAATTTTTGCCGAGACGGGTGACGGCACCCGTCCGCTCGCGTTTGCGCGCCGCATGTATCTCGACCGGCGCGATGAACACTCCGGCCCGATTCCCGTTTTTAAGCCCGCGCTTTTCTACAAAGTAGTCGCGGCCTTTTTGCGCGGCCGGTTAATCGGCCGCTACCAGTTCGACAGTTGGCCGCAGGCCCGCGCGGAGATTTCCCGTCTTAAAGCGCAACTGGCAGCGACGCTCAGCCGCGACGAAATCAAAAAAGCCTCCACTGCCGTCGTCCGTCGCCGCGATCAGGATCCTTACACGCGATGGCGCTGGCACAATCGCCTGACCCCGCGTCTGCAGACCGTGCTGCAACAAGATGCCACCGCGCTCATCAAAGCGGGCGGTCCTCTCATCAGCGTCGTGGTGCCGGCTTACAACACGCCCGAAAAATACCTGCGCGAACTCCTCGCCTGCTTGCGCGAGCAATTTTATCCGCGCTGGGAATTGTGCATTGCCGATGACGCTTCCCCGCAACCTCACGTCCGCCGAATGCTCGAAGAAGCCGCGAAAACCGATCCGCGCATCAAACCGGTTTTCCGTGCACAGAACGGCCACATCTCTCGCGCCACCAACTCAGCGCTCGAGATTGCCACCGGCGAATTTGTCGCGCTCCTCGACCACGACGACCTGCTGCCGCAAGACGCCTTGCTGCACGTGGCGGAAGCGATCGCCCGCCACCCGACGGCGGGTTACCTTTACACCGACGAAGACAAGATCGACGACACCGGCCGCCATTTCGATCCGCAGTTCAAAGGCGCGTGGAGCCCCGAAATGGCGATCACGCACAACTACACGCATCACCTTACCGTAATCCGACGCTCCATCGTAGAAAAAGCGGGCGGTTTGCGTCCTGAATTTAACGGCGCGCAAGACATCGACTTGTTTCTCCGCTGCTGGGAACTGATCGACGACGCCGACGTCGTCCACGTGCCTTTCATCGGTTACCACTGGCGGGCCCACGCCGAGAGCACCGCCACGCGTGGCGACCAGAAAGGATATTTGTTCGAAGCCGCGCGCAAAGGCATCGCCGAAGCCGTCGCCCGCCGCGGATTGCAAGCTACGCCGATTCTGCCGGCATTCGCAAAAAATTACGCGCTCTGCCTGCATCAGTTGCAATGGCACGCCAGCGTGCTGCGCGACAATCCCGTCACAATCGTCATCCCGACCAAGAACCGCGCGGATCTTTTGCGCACGTGCCTGGATTCGGTGGCGCGCACGACACCTCGTGAATCCGTGCAAGTCATCGTCGTCGACGACAACTCCACCGACGCGGAAACCCTCGCTTATCTCGCGACGCTACCGGCGCGGACCGATTTGCGCGTCGAAGTGATTAACGCGCCGGACACCGGCGAAGGCTTCAACTATTCACGCCTCGTCAACCTCGGCACCGCGCGCGCGGGCACGCCTTTCGTGCTTCACCTCAACAACGACGTCGAAGCGCTGACACCCGGCTGGCTCGAAGATATGGCCGGCTGGCTCAGCATCCCGGGCGTCGGCGTGGTCGGTGCGAAACTCCTGTATCCCGACGGCACACTCAATCACGCCGGTATCTCGCTCAGCCACGACGACGGTCTCCCGCACGTGCTCTTCGAACGCGAACCAGCAGAAGACCTCGGTTATCTTTTCCTGCCGCACGCCGCGCGCAACGTCGCGGCCGTCACCGGGGCCTGCGTGCTTACGCGCACAGACCTTTATCGGAAGCTCAACGGTTTCGACGAAGAGAAATTGCGGGTCGCTTACAACGACGTCGACTATTGCCTGCGCACTGGCGCCGCCGGATTCCGCTCGGTGATTTCGCCGCAAGCGGTATTGCGCCACGTCGGCAGCGCCTCGCGGGGCAACACCTACGCGGAGCGCGAACACATCGAATACATCGCGCGCCACGGCACGCAACGCGACCGCTACCACAACGAGGCGCTCGATTTCCCGCCGCGCAACCTGCCGCTGAATCCGTATCACCAACGCTCCGCGCAAACCGCCCGCCCCTTCCGCGCGCTGGTCCTCACGCATAATCTCAAATTCGAGGGCGCGCCGATTTTCATCTTCGAACTCGCCCGCTACCTCGCCGAACAACCAGGCGTAAGCATGACCGTGGCTTCGCCCGAAGACGGGCCGTTACGCACGCGGTTCGAGCAAGCCGGCCTCAAGGTCGAAATCTGGGACGCCTCCGCCATGTCCGGCGCAAAGACTCCGGCCGACTTCGAGGTTGCCGTGAAAAAATTCGCCGCCACGCGCCAGTGGGACGATGTCGACGTGTTCGTCGGCAACACGATGCTGACGTTCTGGGGCATTCATCTGGCCACGCATCTGGGCAAAACTTCCGCGCTCTACATTCACGAGAGCAACTCCGTGAAACGATTCTTCCAACCGATCCTGCCACCGCAGATGCATGAAGTCGTGGAAGACGCGTTCCGCCTGGCGACGCGCGTGGTCTTCACCGCGAAATCGACGCGCGATCTTCACGAGGAACTCAACGTCAACGACAACTTCCGCACGCTCGCTAGTTGGGTGGATTTTCCCCGGATCGAAAAATTCGCCGCCACCCACGACCGCGCGACACTCCGCCGCAAACACGGCCTCGACCCCGATGCCGTCGTGGTCGTCAACATTGGCTCGGTGTGCGAACGCAAAGGCCAGCACATCTACATCCGCGGAATCGATCTGCTGCGCAAAGATCTGCCGGCGCTCCATCCCGGAAAAAAAATCGAGTGGGTCATGGTCGGCGCGCGCGACGGTCTCTACATGGAAAGCCTCGCCGAGGACATCCAACTCATGGGTCTTCAGGACGTGAAGATTTTCAAGGAAACGCCCGACATCTACGATTTCTACCGGCTCGCGGACATCCTCGTGTGCACGAGCTTTGAAGAATCTTTCCCGCGCGTGCTGCTCGAGGCGATGGTGTTTGGCACACGCATCGTCAGCACCAACGTCAACGGCATCGCGGAAATGCTCACCGACACCGACGAAGCCCACCTCGTGCCCGCCGGTGATCCGTTCAAGCTCGCCGCCGCCTTGAAAAAGGCCCTCGCCGATCATTTCGCCGGTGATGCAAAAATGACGTCCATGGCCCACGCGCGCGCCGCCCGCAACTATCACCAAGCCCGCGCCCTGCCGCGCCACGTGCAGGTAATCCGCGAGGCCTGGCTCGGTTGAATCCCGCCGTCTCACCCATTTGATGAGCGAGCCCACTTTCGCCTACAGCCACATCGAAACACCTGCCCCCGGCAGCGTGCTCGCCGCAGGCCGCCACCTGCTGAGAGGCTGGGTCTGGCCGGGCGATGGCGGGCAATTCGTAAATGTGCGCGCCCGCGTCGATGGTCGAATCTACTGCGCGATTCATGGCAGACCACGCCCAGATCTCGCCGCGCATTTCAAAACTGGCAGCCGGCCCGCCCTCGCAGAATTTTCCGTCGCGATTGATCTCCATGCGGGATCATCCGTGGTCACGCTCGAAGTGCTCGAAATCGAAGGCCGGTGGACGCCGTTTCAAATGGTTCACTATGCCGTGAGCGGCACCGAAGAAACCGCGCGGCCGCTCCTCGATCCCAAGCCTCTCCACTGGCACGATTTTGTCCGGGGATTGGAATTTATTCTCCGCTCGCACGCTCAGCGCGCTGAAGTCTCATGGACGCGACTGGCCTCCGAACTCGCCGCAGAGCTCCCGGTGAACCAAGATGTGCTGCACCCGCCGCAACCGTTCGTCGGCCACGCGGATGAGCCCGCCGTGGTCAACAGCAGTCGTTTCGGACTGCTCCCCGTGGTCGGTTATCTTTTTCACACGAAGGAAAAAATTATAAAACTCTGGATCAGCGCCGAGTTGCAAACGCTCCAGCCGCTCATTCTTGGCCGTGCCACGCCGAATCTCGTCCCGCATTTCCCGGACTATCCCAATGCCGCGGTGTCGGGCTACGAGGGCTACGTCGACGTCCCGCCCCAGTTGCCGAATCCCGTTGTGCTCAGAATCTACGCGGAAACTGAAAGCGAACCGCTGCAACTTGTCCAGGTGCGCACAACGCGTCGCCACGATGCCGAGATCGAAAAACTTCCCTTCCAAGGCACGCGAAAAGAGTTCAGCGACGCGCTCAATGCCTGGAAAAATGCGCTGCACATCCGCGGATTTAGAGTCGTTCAAGACGAGGTCATTCAACCGACGATCGATCAATTGCTCGCCGATTACACCCGGCCGCTTTCTTTGCCCGCGCAGTCGCCCGTCGCCAGCCCTCCCCGCGCGCTCAAGCGTGCCATCCTCGCCACGCACAACCTCAACCTCGAGGGCGCACCGCTTTTTCTTTTGGACCTCGCCCGCGCGCTCGTCGCCGATGGCATCCGGATCACCCTCGTGAGTCCCAGCGATGGCGTGCTGCGCACCCGCTTCGCCGCGCTAGGCGCGGAAATCGTCATCGTCGAGGCCGCGCCTGTTTTTCAAGCGCGCAGCCCGGAAGCAGCCCGCAACGCACTCGCCGCGCTCGGCGCTTCATTTGATTTCTCCGCCGCCGACCTCGTGATCGGAAATACCTTCACCACGTTCTGGGCCGTGCATGCCGCCAAAGCCGCCGGCGCCCGCGTCTTGTATTACGTGCACGAAAGCACCAGCCCCGCGGCTTTCTACCGCCGCGATATTCACCCGTCCGTGCTGACGCTCGTCGAGGAAGCGCTGCTGATGGCTGACGCGGTCAGCTTCACCAGCGATGCGACGCGACGCTACCACGCGGTCCCCGGCCGACCGATCAAAGCCGTGCTCACACCGGGCTGGGTTGATCTCAACTGGATCGACGGCTGGCTCGCGCAAAATCCCCGCGAGAAACTGCGCGACCGTTTTGCTCTCAAGCCCGGTGAGATTCTCGTCACCAATGTCGGCACCGTGTGCGATCGCAAGGGCCAGTTGGGCTTCGCGCGTGCGGTTGAATTATTCAACCGCCGCCACCCCGCGCTCGCGGCGCGCGTGCGTTTTGTTTTGTTGGGTGGACGCAATACGTGGTTCGACGGCTTTCTGCGGGAAGTTCTCGCCCAGCTCGAAGTGCCCAACCTGACCGTGCACCCGGAAACCCCGGATTTTCTCGGCTACTACGCGGCGGCTGATCTGACCGTCTGTTCGAGCCTCGAAGAATCTTCGCCACGCGTCGTGCTCGAAACCATGGCGTGCGGCACGCCGCTGCTCGCCTCGGACATTCCGGGCATCAGCGAGATGGCGCGCGACGGAATCGAAGCGATCTTGGTTCCAGCTGGGCACACCACGGCGTGGGCTGAGGCGCTCGCAAAAACTTTAAGCAATCCCGACGCCGCAGCCGAACGCGCCCGGCGCGCCCGTGCGCGCGTCGAGTCACACTTCGCGGGCCGCATCGTGCTCCCTGCTCATCTCGCGCTCGCCCGCGCCGTCGCCACGGGACAATCTCCCTCATGACCGAAACAGCGGCATGGCAGTTCGAGGTCGAGGTGCATCCTCCCTCCTGGATTTTTCCACGCGGGAAAACCTGGGTGGCCGGTTGGATTTGGTTAAAAGAAAACCGCGTCACCGCCGATCTGCGGGCGTGGGTCGACGGTCGCCCGTATCTCGCGTTGCACGGATTGCCGCAGCCCGGTCGCGATGAAATTTTCCTCGGCCGTGCCGGCCCGCCTTATGCCGGTTTCGTGCTCCTGCTCGAACCGCACGCAGGCGCGAGTTTGCTCCGGCTGGAAGTGCGCGATGAAACCGGAGCGTGGCGGGAATTTTTTCGCGCCCCGATTACCGTGGCCGAAAGTGGTTCGTCGTTTCCGCCCCAGCCCGCGTTACCAGCCTTGCTGGAAAATCATTTCGACGCGCTGCTGCGCCGGCGCGCGGGACAGCCCGCAACGCCGTGGGCCGCGCTCGCCGATGAAACGATATCCACCGCTCTGGCCGAGCCGTTGAACTCGCTGCCCAATCCGCCTTTTTTCGGCGCGCTGGAAGAACCGCGTGAAATCGGCTGGGTTCGTTACGGTCGGATTTCCGTCACCGGATGGCTCGCGCACCGGACGGCGCGCATCACGCAGCTCACGGCGATGATCGATCCGCTGTTCGAAGTCTCGCTATTGCACGGTTTGAAACGCGACGACATCGAAGGCGTCTTCGCCGACCTGCCCGGAAAGGAAACGTCGGCGTTTCTTGGCCACGTGGATCTGCCCGCGTCGTCGAGCACCCCGGCGCTGTTAAAAATTTTCGCGCAACTGGACACAGGCGAAAAACACTTGGTCTTTGCGCAGCGTTTCACCCCGCGCGTGATGGCCGGAGCGAACGCCCCGCTGCCCGTGTTGTCCAAGAAAACTTTCGCAGCCGCCGCGTGGGCGCTGTGGCGCTCCGCAAAACGACATCATCTGCCCCCGACCACCTGGGCTGCGGTGAAGCCGGCACTAAACTCTGCGTGGGAAAATTATTCGGCTGAAGCTCCCGCGAAGCCAGCCACCGTTCGCCCTGAAGCGATACCCGCGATCCAAGCCGAACCGGGCAAACCGCTGCGCACACTCATTGTCACGCACAATCTGAATTTCGAAGGTGCTCCGTGGTTCATCTACGAACTCGCATGTTATCTCGCTGCCCAGCCCGGCGCATCGGTGCGCATCGCTTCACCACAAGATGGTCCGCTCCGGGCGGTTTTCGAGAAAGCCGGACTGCCCGTGCAGATCGTCGATATTGGCCCGGCCGTGGGAGCGCGCACCACCGAAGAGTTTAAAACCAAGCTGATCGAAAATACGGCGACGCTGCCGTGGGCCGAGATCGATCTCGTGATCGGCAACACGATGGTGACTTTCTGGGCGGTGCATGCCGCGCGACAGGCGGGCAAACCGTCCTTGCTTTACGTGCACGAAAGCTCACCCGTCAGGAGATTCTTCGCGCGCAGCCTTGCACCGGCGTTGCTCAGTGTGGTGGAAGACGCTTTCACACTGGCGCATCGCGTCATCTATACGGCAGCGGCGACTCAAGTTGTGCATGCGCGCCTCGGTCACGGGGTGCTTTTGCCAAGTTGGGTGGATGTGGCCCGCGTGGATCATTTCGTCGAAAACTCCACTGCCCTGGCGTTGCGCAAAAAACACGGCCTCGATCCCACGGCGACGTTGCTCGTGAACATCGGCTCGCTGTGCGAACGCAAGGGCCAGCACGTTTTCATCCAAGCGGCCGAACTGCTTAAAGAAGAACTGCACTTCACTTATCCCCAGGAAAAAATCCAATTTGTCATGGTCGGGGCGCGGCCCGGCCTCTACTTGGAAATGTTGAAAGAAGAAGTCACCCGACTGGGGCTGCAGGAGAATGTCGTCTTCGTTGCTGAAACCGGGGAGATTTTCGATTTCTACCGGCTCGCGGATATTTTTGTGTGCACCAGTTTTGAAGAATCTTTTCCCCGCGTGTTGCTTGAATCCGCCGCATTTAACCTGCCGATCGTCTCAACCAATGTAAACGGAATCGCTGAAATGCTCACCGATGAAGAAGCCTGGCTCACTCCGCCGGGCGATCGCTATCGCTTGGCGGATGCGATTAAAAAAGCCCTGGGCGCACATTTTGGAGGCGACCACACCCGGCGCGATCTTGCGCGAATCGCGATCGAACGAAAATACCACCAAGACAATTCCATGCCTCAACATCTGGCGGTCGCTCAAGCCGCGACCAAATCGCACCGCTGACAAAACCACCGTGAGCTTGCCGTGATGACCGGGCAGCCCTTGGATATCTCCGCACCGTGAACGAAAACGACGCCTACATCTTCGACGTGGAATCGCCCCGCGATTGGGTCTTTAACGGGGAGCCCGTTTGGATCAGCGGCTGGTTTATTTCCAAAGTGGATGCCGTCTTCTCCGACGTGAGGGCGGTCATCGACGGAGTGCCGCACATGGGAATTTTGGGCATGCCGCGACCCGACGTCGAACAACGGTATCGCGGGCGCGTGGGTCTGCCCCATGCAGGTTTTTTATTGCGCGTCACTCCACCGCAGGGAGCGCGTGAGTTGCGCATTGAGTTTCTCGACGCTGGTCACAGCTGGGTCGAACTTTGGCGCACTCCAATAAAAGTGAAACGCGGCCCGCGCTCGGCGGGAAGTTATCACCTCGGCGTTTTACCCGATCACCTGCATCGCCTCCTGCAAGCCCGCCGTGCGGACGCCAACACTGACCTCGCCGCTCTCGCCCAAGCCCTGGTTCGCGAAGGGGCCGCCGTGCCACTCGACACGCTGCCGAATCCGCCGTTCTTCGGCGCGCTGGAAAAACCCGAACTCGTCGGCGGAACCCAATACGGCAAGGTGCGCGTCGAAGGCTGGATCATTCACCAGGAGCAACGCATCGTCCGGCTCACGGGCAGCACGCATCCGCTGATCGAGAATGATTTTTCCTACGGGAATTTACCGCGCGAAGAAGCCGGCAACCTTTTCCCTGATCACCCGCACGCGGCACGTTCCCAATATTTCGGCATGCTCGATATCGACGAGCGCGCGCCCGGGCCGGCGATCATCAAACTCTTCGCGGAATTGGAAGACGGCACGCGGCACCTGGTTTTCGCGCGACGCTTTTATCAACGCGCCTGCGCCGTTTGGGAGCAGCCATTGCCCGCGTTTAGCCAAGGGGAATTTTACCGGTGCGCCCGCGCGCTGCGGCGGGCGGCGAAAGCGCTTCATCTGCAAATCGGTTCGATCGGCGCACAGTGGTCGGCGCTGCAAGCGGCGCATGCGTTGTATCGACGCGAGGCACCCGCGCTCGCGCTCAACGATCATTCGCAGAAAGATCCTTACGCCTCATGGCAAAAAGCCGGCGAAATCACTCCACGCTTGCGCGGCATTTTAGAGCACACCGCGCAGCAACTCGCGAAAAATGGCCCGACGATTTCCGTGCTGGTGGACGCGCGCGGTTGCCCGCCGGCGCAACTGGCTCAACTTGCCGCGGCACTCTCGTCACAGTTTTATCCGCAATGGGAGGCCCGATTCATCGGTGCGGCGCATCAGCCGGCCGGCGACGCCCGTTTTCACTCCGAAAAATGCTCCGACGCCACTGACTTTGTGCGCGCGCTCAATGCCGCAGCGCACCAATCCGGTGGATCGCTGCTCACGTTGATCGCAGGAAGCGCCCGCCTCGCGCCTGAAGCGTTGCTGGAAATCGCCGAACGCTTCGCGAAGGTTCCTGCGCTGCAACTCGCCTACACGGACGAAGACCGGATGGACGATCACGGCCAACGGTCGGAGCCAAATTTCAAACCGGACTGGAGCCCCTCGCTCGCACTCTCAGGATTATTTCCCGGCAACCTCAGCGTCATCCGGAAAGATCGATTCTTGGAATTGGGATCGTTCCGCGAAGGCTTCAACGCGGTGCCGTGGTATGATGTTTTGCTGCGCGTCGCAGACTCACTCGATGCGCCGCAGGTGGCGCACATTCCCCTCATTTGTCATCATTCGCGTGCCAGCGCCTCACGTGAACTCGATTTGGCGGATCCCGCCTACGAGCAAGCACGGCGCGCGCTCGCCGATGCCGCTGCCCGGCGAAAATGGGATGCGCAGCCGTTTCTCCCGGAATGCGGTCACCACCGCCGTCAACGTTTCCATCAACTTCGGTGGAGCCCTTCGCTGCTCGCGAAGCTGCCGGTTACAATCGTGATTCCCACGCGTGACCGTCTGCACCTGTTGCAGGAGTGCGTGGAGTTGCTGGAAGAGACGGTCGACTGGCGCCACGTGAAACTCGTCATCGTCGACGATCACTCGCGGGACGTGGACGCATTGCGTTATCTCTCGCAGATTCAAAAACGCACCGATCTGCGCTGCGTGGTGACGCGACTGGCCGACGGCACAGCGGCGTTCAATTATTCCCGGCTCGTGAACGCGGCGTTACCCCACATCGACACGCCTCTGATTCTTCATCTCAACAACGACGTGAACGCGCTGGAGCGCGGCTGGCTCGAGGAGATGGCGGGATGGTTCACGCAGCCTGATGTCGGCGTGGTCGGAGCAAAACTTATCTATCCGGATCGTTCGCTCAACCACACCGGCATCGTGATCGGACCGCACGGAGGCCTGGCCGACACACCATTTGCCAAAGTCGACGAGCGCGCCATCGACATCGCCTGGCATTCCGCGGCGCGCGAGGTTTCCGCGGTCACAGGAGCCTGCTTGCTCACGCGCACGGAACTTTACCGGAAGCTCGGCGGGTTCGATGAAAACGATTTCGGCGTCGCCTACAACGACGTCGATTACTGCCTGCGCGTGCGCGAGACCGGCCACCGGATCATCTACACTCCGCAGGCGAAGTTGATGCATTGGGGCAGCGCCACGCGCGGTGTGACCTTCGACGAGGCCGAGCACATCGCGTTCGCACGCCGCTTTCCGGCGTATCGCGACCCGTATTTCAGCCAGCACTGGCAACTCGACGGCGCGCTCGTGCGCAGCCGATCCGCGGGTCCCGATCACACGGCCCGGGCAAGCCAGCCGCGCCTCCTGTTGTTAACCCACAATCTCAACCGTGAAGGTGCGCCGCTCTTCTTATTGGAATACGCCACGCATATGGCGCGCGTCACCGGTGCGCGTATTGAGGTGTTGGCCGGACAAGAGGGCCCGTTGCGCGCGGCGTTCGAGGAAATCGGCGCGCGTCTCACCATCGCCGACACGCAGGCGTTGATGGATTCGAGCAACGAAGCGACTTTCTCGAACCGCTTGAAGGAATTGTCCGCGCACGTCGATTGGACGCAGATCGATTTGGTGGTGTGCAACACGCTGTTTAGTTTTTGGGGCGTGCTGCTCGCGCGAAACGCGGATCGTCCGTCGCTGATTTATATCCACGAAAGCACGTCCATCTTCCGCGCATTTGAAACGCGGTTGAGCCTCGACCTGCATCATTTGGTGCACACGGCCCTGCAAACTGCGACGCGCGCCCTGTTCCTCTGCGCGCCGACCTGCGCTTACTATGCAGATGATGACCGTGGAAACTTCCAGATCGTGCCGAGTTGGGTGCAATTGAACGCAATCGATGCGTTTCGCTCGCAGCACGACCGCGCGACGATTCGCCGCAAACTCGGCTGGCGCGACGACGAAATCGTCATCGCGAACATCGGCACGGTCTGCGAGCGCAAAGGCCAGCATGTTTTCATTCGCGCGGCCGATCGTTTCAATCGCCAGCATCCGGATGGGCCACCCGTTCGTTTTGTCATGGTGGGCACCCGACCCGGCATCACGCTAGAGTTGCTCCAACGCGATACCGCGCGGCTTAAATTGAGCAATGTGCAGTTCGTGCCCGAGACGAGTGAAGCATATGACTATTTCTTCGCGGCCGACATGTTCGCCTGCACCAGTTACGAAGAATCGTTCCCGCGTGTAATCATGGAGGCGATGGCGTTTCGCACGCCGATCGTCAGCACCGACGTGCATGGCATCGCCAGCATGATCGGCCAGCGCCAGGATGGATATCTCGTAGCCGCCGGTGATGCGGAGGGCTTGGCCCGCATGATGTGGATCTGTCTGGCCAAGGAACGCAGCGGGAAATCCCTCGCGCCGGCGGCCTATTCGCGGGCACTGCGTTTCTACGACGCGAAGCAAGTGTTACCTTGGCATGAGACTTTGGCGAAGAATGCGCTGCTGGCTCACCGGTAAGCCGATAATCGCAAACGATCGGATACGGGACGCTCAAGTAGCGGGTTGGGGCGCGGGCGTTGTCTAGGACATAATAAGGGTAGGCCGCAGCCTCGAACTTGATTCCGAGGCCAGTTTACCTAAAAAAGCACCGCTTCCACACCGCCATCTTTCGACGAGCATGACCTCTTTTCCTGCCCGCCTGAGTTTCGCCCGACTCGCCTTTATCGTTACGTTTCTCGCAGCGCTTTTTTTTGCGTTCTATACGCAACACGCGTGGGAAGATTATTACATCACGTTCCGGTCGAGTAAGAATTTGGCCACCGGTCACGGGTTGGTTTTTAACGTCGGCGACAAGCTGCACACGTTCACTTCACCGCTCGGCGTGTTACTGCCTGCGTTGTCCTACCTGCTCACCTTCAATAGCTCGGACGATGCCGCTCTGTGGATTTTTCGACTCATGTCGTGCTCAGCGTTGGGGGGAGCGGCTGCGTTCCTAGCCTTCATTGCGCAACGGCGGGCTTATGGATGGCTGGGCGGCGCCTTCCTCATCGCCGCGTTAGCCATGGATGCCAAGATCTTGGATTTCTCGATCAACGGGATGGAGACAGCCTTCATGCTGCTGTTTCTCGCCTATGCATTGTGGGCGCACCTCAACCCCGGCCCGCGCCAATGGCGGCACTTGGGCGTGGCGTGGGGCGGGCTGATGTGGACTCGCCCGGATAGTTTTATCTACATCGGTCTCATCGCGATTGGTTTCTGGCTGTTCAACGAATCGACGCAAAGCGGCACCACACGGAGAAAGATGCCGTGGCTTTTTGTGAGGGCGGGGGTGGTCACCACGGCGATCTATCTCCCGTGGCTTTTGTTCGCGCACTTCTATTACGGCACAGCAGTCCCTCACACGATTACAGCAAAAAGCGGCATCGCCGATCCCCGCACGTTTGAAGGCCTCATTAAAAAAGCCTTGGAGCTCCCAATCCAAGGTTTCACGGAATCGACGTCGCTCAAGGGGACTTTCCTTCCCTCTTACTACATGATTGGTGGCTGGCCGGAACTCGCAGGGCAATTGGCCGCGGGACTGGCGGTTTTTTGCGCGATTTTATGGGTGCTGCCTTTTTTGCGTTTTGAAACCCGCGTCAGCTCATTCGCGTTTTTTGGAGCTCACGTTTATCTGAGTTATTTTCCGTATTTTCCGTTTCCGTGGTATCTGCCCGCAACCGGTCTGCTGGCCCTCTTCACACTGGGAAGTCTGTTCGCTCAACTTTGGCAGGCCGCGATCCAGTGGCGCACGCTGGATCCAGATGGGCGTCGGCCGCGCCATCTGGCGGCGTTTGCCGTTATATCCGCGGCACTGCTGCTCACCGGCAGTGGCTGGCTCACCTGGCACGCGGCGCATCAATTACGCTCACAACAAAAATACGTCGAGGACGGCACGCGGCGGAAAATTGGCGAATGGCTGCGCGCCAATGCCAAGCCGGGCGACACCGTGTTCATGGAACCGCTCGGTTACATCGGTTATTTTTCCAACCTGAAAACCTACGATTTCCCGGGAATGTCTTCACGCGAAATGGTCGCGGCGCGGAAAAAAGTCGGCAACAACTGGCTGCGACTCATCGAAGAACTCCAGCCCGTCTGGATCGTGCTGCGTCCGCAAGAAGTGAAACAACTTGAGAGAATTTCCGACAACCTTCTGAAGAACTACTACCAGGCGGTGCACGAATTCTCAGTGACTGAAAAAGTCGACACGCTCGATGTCATGGGCCTGCCTTATTTGCGGCACGATTCGCACTTCATCGTTTATCGCTTTCATCTTCCGATTCTCTTCAAAACTGAAATGGCAGATGCGATCAGCAAATTCGATGTCTCAAAGCGCACTTATGGAGGGCACAACCTCACTTTGGTGCATGCTCCCGGCAAGATGATCGTCAACGTGCCCGAGGCAGCAAAAACCGTTGAACTGCTCTACGGATTTCCGAGCGACGCTTACGCGGGAGAAGATCCTAAAACCGACGGCGCCACCTTCCAGATCGAATGGTCAAGCGATGAACGAACGGTGATGTTGCTCGACGAATTCGTAAATCCAGTCGAAGAGGCGGAGCATCGTAAATTGCTTACTTTTTCCGCCGAATTGCCCGTGTCCAAGAAAGGGAACGCACGCTTGATCTTCCGCACACTTCCCGGAAACAATACGAACAAAGACTGGACCTGCTGGAGCACGCCGATCTTTCAATAAACCTGAATGACTCACTCACCACGCCCAACCAATTGGCTGCCTTGGGCCGTGGCGGCGCTCCTCATTGCGGGCGTATTTACCCTGCGGTGGCCGAGCTTCGGGTTCCGAGTTTGGAATGTTGACGAAGCGATCCACGCAGCCGTTGCGCGCACTATCCTCGACGGCGGCACGCTTTATCGCGACACGGTCGACCAACGGACTCCTTTAACCTATTACGCAGTCGCAGGCCTGTTCCGCATCAGCGGGGAAAATAATGTGTGGGCCATGCACGCGTTCGCCGCTGCCATTATCGCAGCGACTGCGTTCATGCTATTTTTGGTCGGGCGAAAAGCACGCGCTACGCTGACCGGACTTTGGGCCGCGATGCTGTTCGTCATCTTTTCTACTGCGCTGTTTTATCCAGGCGACGCTTACGCACTGAACACGGAGTGGTTCGTTGCTGTGTTCACCACTTTAGCTGCGTGGGCCTTCTGGCGAGGCTCCCTCGTGAGCACCGGGGTGTGGCTGTCGCTGGCATTTCTTTCCAAGCAACCCGCGCTTCTCGACTTGGGCGCACCGCTGGCGGTGTTGCTTTACGGCGGCTGGAATACCCGTGAGGCGTGGACGCGAATCGCGCGAGTGCTCGCTGGCTTCCTCGTGCCAGTATTGATTGTCTTGGCGTATTTCGGTGCCCGCGGTGCGCTGGCTGATTTCCATTTTTATGCGTGGAACTACAATCTGCATTATTACGGGCCGGAAATCGGTTTTGCGGAGCGCGCCGTCTCTGCATTCAAACCCTTCAATCTGCTCGCGACTCACTATTGTTTAGTGCTGATCGCCGTCGTCGGCGCGTTGGCATTCGCGCTTTTTCGGATCCTCCAACAACGGCCGACTCCCAACGAGCGCGCGGGAAATCAACAACTGCTTTACCTGATCGTTTGGGCCACCTCGAGTTTAGCGGGCGCCGCCTCCGGCGGGCGCGGGTATGATCACTATTTCATCCAGCTTTTGCCGCCCGTGTGTCTGGCCGCGGGGTTTGGTTTGGCCAGCGTGTGGAGTTGGGTGCGATCACGGCCTGTTCGTCGTTTTGCCGCCCTGATTGCAGGGGTATTTCTTGCTCTTGTAGTCGGACAGCTCGCTTACGGCGTCGTTAAATTTCGCGCCCGGGCTCATCAGCCGATTGATCCGTCGGTGCGAGTGGCGGAATATATCAAAGCCCACACCCAGAGTGATGACCGGATATTCGTCTGGGGCTATCATCCCGACATCTATCTTTTCTCAGATCGCAAACCGGCGTCCCGATTTGTTTACGGCTCATTTCTTTCGGGGCTGATTCCGTGGACCAATACAGCGATGGATAAAGATACCAGTTACGCCATTGTGCCGGGCGCACGGGAAACTCTGCTGAACGAGCTCACGAGCAGTCGCCCCGCATTCATCGTCGATTGCAGCGCCGGTCCCAATCGCTACTGGCAGAAATACCCGCTGGATACCTTCCCAGCGCTACGGGATTACATCAAAGCGCACTACCAACTCTGCGAAGCAGGCCAGTTCGTGCCGCAAGGGTTCCGGCTTTTTCAGCTTCGGTCCGAAGGGGCGACCTCCTCGCCCATCCAGAACGAACTGCCTGAGGCCACCGCCACGACCCTCGCCATCGGCGTGCTCGGCTCATCCGTGCCACCCGTGCAGGCTGTGGCTCCTCATGGCGCCGGCTTCAGCATGATCGAGGGTCGCGCGGAATACTTTGCCCACGCACCTTCGAAATTGGTATATCGCTTGCCGGACGGGGCGCGGGCGTTGCGCGGCGGCTTTGGTCTGCGCGCGGCCGCTTACGCCCCCGACCACGCATCTCCGAGCGACGGGGCCGAATTCATCATCCGTTGGCGCGCGTCCGGGCAGCCGGAGCAAATACTTTTGCGTCGGCTGCTCCAACCGAAGAACGACCCGGCCAGCCGCGGAGTGCAGGCGTTTCGCGTTGAATTGCCGGGTAATGCCGAGGACGCGGAACTGTGGTTGGACATCGAACCCGGTCCAGCTGACGATGCGACAAGTGACTGGACTTTCTGGTCAGACTTGCTGTTAGAAACAGCGCGCTAATCCATTCACACCCAGACTCTTTTCATGTCCGCCACCCAAGATCCCCAGAGCCCCGGCAGTCCATCGACCTGGCGGTCGCAAGCGCCGCTCTTCATCCTCCTCGCGCTCGTCACCTTCAGCTTCCCGCTGAGGCCGAGCTTGGATCTGGACGCCTCGTGGCGCATGGCATTGGGGAAATTTTTCCTAGATCACCTCCAGTTTGGCCGTGATGTCGTGTTCACTTACGGGCCGCTTGGTTTCTTGATGGGTAAAACTTACTCCGGACTGCTTTATTGGAGTTTGATCGCCTGGCATTTGTTTGCGGCCTGCACGTTTGCGACGATCATCATCTACTGGGGACGGCGCTTAAAAGCCGGGTGGTCACGTTTCGTTTACTACGGGTTCTTCCTGTTGTTCGGCGTCACGTATGAGGATAGCATTCACATGCTCGTGATTGCGCTGACCGGTTTCGAATTACTGCGACGCACGGATCGGCCGTGGCATTGGAGTTCGGTTTTATTTCTGTTGCTCCTCGCGGTGCAAAGCGCCGCCAAGTTTACCAATCTGATGTTCGCGGCCTTGGTGGTGTCCATCACGGCGGCGCTATCGTTGTGGCAACACCAACGCAGCAACGCGATCCGCACGCTCGCTTGGTTTGGCGGCGGTTTCTTGACGATCTGGATGCTTTGTTTGCAAAACCCGCTGAATCTGCCGGCCTACTTTATCAACTCATGGCATGTGAGCCAAGGTTACCAAGAGGTCATGGGGATCGCCACGCCCGATGCGCCTTTTAAAAGAGGGTTGTTCGTGCTCGGCGTGCTGATCGCTTATGTCCTCTTAAATTTGCTCACCCAAAAAGATCGACCGCGCACGTTGGCGCGCAGCGCAATTCTCGGGGCGCTCGTTTACTTAAATTGGAAACATGGATTCGTGCGCGCGGACGGCCACATGATCGGCTTCTTTTATGCCGCGTTGCTGCCCATCGTCGCGTTTCCGGTGTTGCTCGACGACGGGGTGCCATTGCGCTGGCTCAAACGCGTGGTGCTCGGTGTCACCGGCGTGCTGTGTTTGCTGGGCATCCGCGACGCGATTCTTCCGCAAGTCGACGCGGCCTTGGCGATCTTCCAAGACCGGGTCTGGACCAACACCGCTTCGTTCGCAAAATTGCCCAGCCTGCGCGAAGATTACGACCGCGCCTTGCGAGAAGAATCCTCGCGCTTCGAGCTGCCGCGCACGAAAGCCATCGTGGGCGAAAAAACTCTCGACGTGCTCGGTTTCAATCAGGGCATCGCGATCTACAATAACTTCAATTACCGCCCGCGCCCGGTGTTCCAAAGCTACTCGGTTTATACACCCGAACTCTTGAAGTTGAACGTAGACTTTTACCGCTCAGACCGCGCTCCGGAGTTCGTGCTCCTCAAAGTCGAGCCGATCGACGAACGCCTCGGTTCGATGGACGATTCCGCCGTGCTTCATCTGCTGATGGAGCGCTATCGCTACGTCCACACGGAGAAATTTTTCCAACTTTGGGAAAAGAAACCCGAACCGTTTACGGAAACGCCCCGACCGTTGGTCGCGCGCAAGGATCTGCCGTTCGAGGAAGTGTGGAATCTCACCGAATACCAAGCCCAAGCCCTTTGGCTCACGATCGATATCCGCCCGTCGCTACTTGGACGGATTCGTAACTTTTTCTACAAGCCGCCCATGTTGCGCCTCGCCCTAACGGACTCCAACGGGCTCACCACTACCTACCGCATGGCTGCTCCAATCGGGCGTGCGGGCTTCATTGTTAATCCCGTCGTAACCGACCTGATAGATTTCACCTACCTCGCCGCCGGAGTCCCGGAGAAGAAAACCAAATCGATCATGCTCACCTTGGCCAAAGAGGATCGGAAATACTTTGCCGCTCCCGCCAAAGCGGAACTAACCAGCTTTCCTCTCACGAACTCGGCGTTGGAGTATTTCAAGCACATCAACCGGGAGGTCTTCTTTATGTTCAAGACGCCGCCAACCTCTTTCGACCCGACAACCAAGCCCTCGATGCAGCAGATTAGCGGCCAGGATGTGATGGTGATGCATGCACCCAGCGAGATGGTTTTCGACCTGCCGGCCGGCGCGACGACCATCAGTGGCAAACATGGGTATGTCGCTGGCGCTTACACCAATGGCGGGCGCACCAACGGCGGCGACTTCGTAATCGCTTGGTCTAACGGCCTCGATACCATTGAAGTTTACCGCCGCTCCTTGGATCCCCTCAATCGGGTTGAAGATCGCGGCCTGCTCTCCTTCCAGCTAGATATCACGAAATTCAAAGGCGGAAAACTCTACCTCCGCACCACCGTCGGCAACCACAACGATTCGGGCTGGGACTGGACGGCGTGGACAGATATCGAGATCAAATAGAGACACGGCCAAGGTGTGACGAATATTGAAAAGCAGATAGTGGGTTGGCATCCTTTCGTTGTCGTAAGGAAAACTCCTCACCGTCTCTTTTCATGTCGGATCAACCGCCCACACCCTCGCCTTTCGACCGGCTGTATCGTGCGACCTTAGCGCCCCTGCGCCGCTATCTTACACGGCTGCTTGGCGATAGCGCTGAAGCGGAAGACGTAGCGCATGACGCCTACATGCGGGTGTATCCCACCGTCCAAAAAGAGGCGGCTGACAAACCCGAGGCGTTTCTTTATACGACCGCTCGCCGGCTGGCGTTCAACAAACTCAAGCGCCGACGCATCGGCCCTTTCATCGCCGACGCCGCGCAGCCCGAACTCGCCGCCTCCCAAGCCCCCGGAGTCGTGCAAACCGTGATCGCCCGGCAAGAATTACAGCGATTAGAGGATGCCATTAGCGAGCTCCCGCCTGGTTGCCGCACCGTGTTGCTGCTTCGTAAAGTTGAGTTACTTTCTCACCAGGAAATCGCCGATCGTCTCGGCATCGCCATCAGCACCGTGGAAAAACAACACGCGCGCGCACTACGCCTGCTCCGCGCCAGCTTGTCGGTCTCGCCCGCGACCGCAGATACTGCTTCAGAAAAGGAAATTGGTTCATGAAATCTTCTCCTCGCATCACCCTCGCCGCCAAGGAACGCGCCTCGCTCTGGGCCGCGCGACTCGACGGTTCTGTTCTTTCCACCGAGGATCGCACCGAACTCAACACCTGGCTCGACTCCCATCCCTCGCACCGCCCGTTGTTATCTTCTTACTGCCAATTTTCCGCCGACTTAGAGCAGCAATTGCCGTTGATTGAAGGCATCAAGGAATTGTCGGCGGAAAGCTATAAGACTGCCCAGCCGACCCCTTGGCTGCGCCGGCCGATATGGGCTGGTGCGGTGCTGACCATGGCTGCCGCAGTCGCGCTCGCTTTCTGGGTAAATCAACCGTCTCACCAATCCACCAACCTCGCTTCGTCAATTAGCCAGCGCCAACAAATCGTTCTCGTCGACGGCACCGAGGTGGAACTCAACGCCCGCACCAGCCTGCAGGTGGCAATCGACGGCAAAAGCCGCCACATCCGCCTCGCCGACGGCGAAGCTTTTTTCTCCGTCCACAAAGATCCCTCGCGTCCGTTCATCGTCGAGACCCCCGCCGGCTCCGTGCGCGTCACCGGCACCAAGTTTAATGTCCGCACCGAGCCGAATGCGCCGTGGGAAATCACCGTGCTCGAAGGTTCGGTTCAAGCTCAGCCTCACGAGGCCGCCCATTCCGAGACTCTGACCAAGGGCGAAAAATTATCCGCCGATACCAGCGGCGTCACTGTGCAGGCACTCTCCGATTCCCAACTGCAAGACACGCTCGCGTGGCGTCAGGGCCAAATCGTATTTTACCGCACGCCGCTGCGCGAAGCCTTGGCGCGATTTGCACGTTATCACGGTCGTAATTTTACGGCGACCGAAGACGCGGCCGATCTGAAAGTCGGCGGGCGCTTCAGCTTGGATGATCCCGAAGGCTTTTTCTCCGGCATTCAGGAAATGATGCCAATGTTGCGGGTCACCCGCACGGCCAACGGCTCGGCTGCAGTCAGCGTGAGCGATTCACGTTAAGTCGTTTCGCTCCGCTCATCGTGCGTATCATTGCTCTTCTCTTAACCCGGGCGTGGCTGGGGCTCGCCTTGACTTGGCCGATTCTCGCACTGGCGCGGCCAGTGGAGTTCAACCTTCCCGCCCAATCCGCCGCCGATGCGCTGCTGCAATTCTCCCAGCAGACCAAAGCGGAGGTGCTTTTCCCATTCGACGCATTGCAGTCCGCACGCTCAACGGAAGTCGTGGGAACATTCGAACCAGCAGATGCGCTCTCCCAGTTGCTTCACAACACCGGCTTCTCCGCCCGCCGCAAGTTGAGCGGCAAATTCGTCGTCACTCGAAACATCCAGGCGACCAGCGGCATCTCGGGAAAATGCCTCGCTACCAGCGGCACGCCGATTGCGGGACTCACGATCATGCTTTCCAATCGAGAGCGCACCGTAACCGGCGAACACGGCGAGTTCGCTTTCGCGGCACTTTTGCCCGGCAGTTATCGTCTGGTCGCCAGCGGTCTCGGCTATCGCACGACCGCTTTGCCCCGCATCACCTTGGACGAAGATCAACAACTCACTCTCCCCGCCCAAACGATCGAACGCGAAGGCGAACTTGTGCAGCTTGATCCCTACATCGTCGGCGGAAAAGACGGCCGCGCCAATCCGCTCGACCGCAGCGGTAGTTCGCCGCGCATTGCCACCGGCAATCTCGATCTGCCGCGCACCGACAACGACGCAATTCCCTACACGATTCTCGACCGCACGCAGCTCCTTCGCAGCGGAGTGGTGAATCTCAACGAATTCCTGCAACGCGAAATTCTCGACGCAAACTCCTCGGCTCTGCCTCCCGATCAAAACGGCACTGCGGAAAGTTATTTTACCGGAAGCTCCAATCTCAACCTCCGCGGTTTTGCCGACTCTACGATCATTCTCGTCAACGGCCGGCGACTGCCGGAGGTGCTCACGAGTTACTCAGGGCCTCAGCAAGCCGACGTAAATTTGATTCCGCTCGGCTTGGTTCAGCAGGTTGAAGTGCTCTCCGCTTCGGGCTCTGCGCTCTACAGCGGAAGTCCTGTAGGCGGCGTCATCAATATCGTTTTGCGCCAGGATATCGATTCCACCGAAGTCACGACCACCTACAGCAACGCGCTCGGTGGCCTTGATGCGCCGCAGTCTTCAATCTCGCTGCAACACGGCCAGACGTTGCTCGATAAAAAGATCCGCCTGCGTTTCAGTGCCACGTTTACCGAGACCACGCCGCCCGTGGAATCAGAACTCGGCTACCGTCTCGCCCGCACGGAAGCGCCCGTGCCTTTGGCCAACCCGATTTATCGTGCAACGCCGAACGTGCGCAGTGTCGATGGCGGACCACTCTTTGGATTGGGTTCCTCATCGGTGACATCGGTTGCCCCGAATGCAAACGGCACAGGCGGCCTCGCGGCGTTTGCCGGACGCGCCGGTCTGCGTAACTTCGATTTATTCGACTCACCCGGCGGCATGGCCGCGTCGCTAAACAGTTCTGATTTCCCCTACGGACGCTGGCAGGAACGCGAAGCTTACTATGGTTCGCTGACCTACGACGTGCTGCCGTGGTTACAAGTGGGACTTGATGGTTTCCATGCGCGCACGCGAGTCGCCCGTGGCTATGATGTCATCACCGGCGACCTCACGCTTGCAGCGACCTCGCCACTCAATCCGTTCGGGCGGGCAATTGCCGTTTCCTTGAACGAACTCGCTCCACTACTAGGCGAAAATTACAGCCAGGCACGACTAGAGTCCTCTTCGGCCGTGCTGGGTTTAATCGTCAAGTTACCCCACGACTGGCGCGTCACGCTCGATGCGCAATACGGTCGCAACGTCACAAAATATCGCGGCTTAGCAGGCGTGGATACGGCGCGCTGGCAGCAACTCGTCGACACCGGCAGCTACAATCCTCTGCGCGACACACAAGTCTTCACACCGCCTCAGGAATTTTATGACCGCGTCCTCATTTATCGCGGCACTTATCAGCGTTTCGACACCCTCGGTGACTACCAAACCTTGGACGGAGCGCTCCGCGTCACCAATCAGCAGTTAAATCTTCCCACCGGTCTTGGTTCGATCAACGGCGGCATTGATTACCGCCGCAATCATCTTGCTCCCTTCACTGCCGAAACACGGTTCGCCGATGGCACGCTCGCGCTGCCTTCCACCAGCTGGGATGGCAGAACCCTTGAACGCATCAGCGTGTTTGGAGAACTCCAAGCCGCCGTCCTGCCGGAAAAAATTCTCCCGCGCTGGCTGGATCGTTTGGACACCACGCTGGCGGCCCGCTATGTCGCCGCCGATACTTCCAACGAAACCAACCTCGCGCCGGCCTTGGGTTTGAAGGCCGACTTCGAAGGAGGTTTCTCTCTGCGCGGCAGCGTGACGTTTTCGAGTCGTTTCCCCACTCCCAATCTCAGCCGCCAATCTGCCACGGGCGGCGGACCGGGCGGTGGCTTGAATCTCGTCGAGATTTTCGACCCGCGTAGAAATGAAAGTTACAACGTGCAGGCTGATGAACCGCCCAATGCCGGACTTTCAACCGAAGACACTATCACCCAGACTGCGGGAATTGTTTTTCAGCACGGCAAAGTTCATCGCTTTCGCATCAGCCTCGATTTTACCGACACCGAAAAAACCAACGAGCTCGTAAACCTCGAGCCTCAACCCTTGGTGAATCTGGAAACCCTGTTCCCGGAACGCATCGCTAGAAATGCCGCGCAACCAGGAGATCCCGGCAATGCTGGAAAGATTACTTCGTTGCTCACGGGCGTCGTAAACGCCGCTTCCCGTCACTCCCAAAACTGGAGTTCGTCACTGGACTATCGTTGGACAGAATTTATGGGTGGAACGCTCGAACTCCGGAGCCGGTATTTCGCTTTTCAGAAATACGATCTCAAATTGTTTTCCAGCACGCCCGCAGTCGATGAGCTAAGCGCTCCCGACGGCGCTGCGCCCGGTTTGCTTCGGCATCGACTCAACTTTGGCGCTGGTTGGTTCAATCGCACTTATGGTTTCGGCCTCGATGGCCATTACTACCACTCGCGCATCCTGCCGCTGATTGAACGTCCCTCTCAGGGCGACAAACAGATCAAACCTTACACGCAATTCGACGCCTACATCCAAGCCGAACTTTCGCACTGGCTGCCCGAGAAAAGCCGCCTCGGCCTCCGCGCCCAAGTTCGCATCAACAATATTTTGAACACCGAATTTCCGCGCTACGTCAACGATGCCTCCGGCGCCGGCGTGCAACCTTACGGTGATTTTCGCGGCCGCACGCTATCGGTTTCGTTAACGGCTCAGTTTTAGCGCATCGTCCCGTTGGCCAAGCGCCCAATCAGTCCAGAACGTCTCCATCGCGGCTCGGGGATGCCAGCCGATGATGCGCGCTAGTTTTTCCGGAGAACCCACCATCACCGGATTTTGATTGGTTTCCGCGAATTGCAAACGCACCGGAATCGAATGCGCCACGGCGCACTCGGCCGCTGCCACCACGGCCTCGGACGAAATCGCCACGCCCGAGCAAAAATTAAAAACGCCGCGCAACTTCTCCGTTTTCTCCCCGCGCGCCCACTCGAGCGCCACCCGACAGACATCATCCGCCAAAACATAATCGCGCATCGCCGGCCGACCGGCCGCATCGACTCGCAACACGATTTCACTCCCCTCGCAAACCGCTCGTGCAACCGCTTGCACCAAGTGGCCGCGATCAGGCGCGGCTAAAAGCCCTGGGCCAACCACGCTGAAGATTCGCAACACCGTCGCCTCAGCGCACGTCTCCGTAATAACCTTTTCCGCTTCCCACTTAGCCTGGCCATAATCAGTCGATGGCTCGGTGGCATCCGCTTCCGTGATCAAGCTCACGGGATAATTCGTGCGTCTGTCCGAATACACCGCGGAAGAACTGAAAAACATCAAGCGCCCGCCGACTGCACGAGTCAGGTTCACGGCAACACGCGCCATCTGCTTACTTGTTTCAATGATATCGACCGCCAGTTCGTAAATGCGCGTATCCGCCGCAAGGTGAAAAACCGCTGCGCCCATGTGGTCGCGCCAGTCGATCGGATTCACCGCAAGTCGCGCCACATCTGCGGCGATCCACTCGTCGAACACGCCTTCGAATGGCGGGGACTCACAGCGCCCAACTCCGACCACAGAGACGCCCTCGCTCTTTGCCGCCACAGCCAGAGCACTCCCCAGAAACCCGCCCGCACCGAGGATGATGATTTTCATCGACTCACAATTTGTGACGCAAAACGCCGCGCCAACTCGCGGATTCCCTGTTCGCTGAAATGCACGCCGTCGGCGAAACACTCCGCCGGAAAATCGGCTGACTCAACCAACCACTGCGCACAACCCGCCCGCGCGCACTCGCTCCGGATGATCTCGTTAAACTGCGTGATGCGCTCGTTACAGCTGGCGTCATAGGGCGACGCCAACGATTCGTCGACGCGCAGCAGCGGGATCAACGCGGGGAACACCAACAATTTCGCCACCAGCAACCGATCGAGCACCTGCCCGTAAAGCAGTCGGAAACAGTCGTGCGGAGTATCGACCGAACGCTTGGCGTCGTTCGTGCCAATCAACAATGTGGCAAAAGTAACTTCGCGCCACATCCACGGTTTCTGATCCATGCGGCGCAATAACTGGATCACGGTGTCGCCGCTGCAGGCTTCGCTGCGAAACAACCAGCGTTTTCGCGTGCAGCTGTTCAAGTCTCCCGCAAGCGCCTCGGCGAGACCGTAACGTGAACGGGCTCCCACCGTGAGGCTGTCACCCAGGCAAACTCCATGTTCGAATAAACTCATAAAATCAAAGCAACGGCGTCGGTTTACGGATCGCGAAATCTTTATGCATCGCGGCGATTCCTTCCGCAAACGGCACCAGTCGCCAATCTTTCCCCAGCAAGGCACGCGCCTTGGCATTGTCGCCGGCATAACGACGATCGGGACTTGGTCGATCTGGCGTGTAAACGACGGACTCATCGAACGAACACTGCAAAAGAGCAGTGACGGAGCGCAAGACGTCGATCGTTGATTGAAAATCATGCGACGAGAGATTGTAGGCTTCGCCCGCTACCCCTCGGTCAAAAACTCCGATTAACAACCGCACCGCATCCGTCACTAACAAGTATTCGCGAATGTGGCGCCCGTCGCCGTGGATCGTCATGCGCTGGCCGTTCAATAGATAGGAAAATGTTTTTGGGATCAGATCCTTGGGCTGTTGCCTCGGCCCATAGATATTGCACGGCCTCACAATGACGAGATTCAGGCCAAAGACTCGGGCGTAAGTCTGCGCCAGCAAATCGCCCGCTGCTTTTGTCGCAGCGTAAACATTCCTCGGTTTCAATGGCGCAGCTTCGTTCGCTGTGCCTTCCGTGATCTCACCATAGACTTCGTCCGTGGAAACATGCAGCAAGCGTTTGCCCTCGCCAACCATGCCCCAAGCGTCGAGCAGACTTTGCGTGCCATTCACATTGGCCCGGGTGAATACGCCCGGCGCGTGGTAGCTGTAGTCCACATGGGTCTCCGCCGCGAGCGCGAGCACTCCGTCGCACTCTCTCAGCACTGTCGCGAGCACCGCGGTGTCGTTGAGATCGCACCGCATAATAATCAACCGCTTCATTTCATCCCGAAGCACGGAGACGTCCAACAACCGATCCACGATACAGTGCGCGAAAGCCGCCATCGCTTGCCGCAAATGAGCCAGTCCTCCCGCGTAAGTGAACAAATCCAAGCAAACGACACGATCCCCTCGCGCCAATAATGCGTCGATCAAATGACTCCCCACAAATCCCGCGCCGCCGGTCACGGCGAGAAGTTTACTCTTTTTCACAGGCATAAAAAATTAGCGCGCGGCTGATACCGACATTCTTTGCGCAACTTCGAACGCGAGTGCCGCGTGCACCGGCAAGGATTGAGTGTCATCGAACCATCGTTCCATTTTCCATCGAGCTGCATCGGGCCGCCTGTAATCGTGGCCGTCAGCGGCTTTCATCACCCGTTGCATCGCCTGCGCCAGGGCTGGCGGATCGCCGGCGGGCACCATCCAAGCTTCGGCTTCCGTGAGCATTTCACGATTTCCCGGGATCGAGGTTGCGATGATCCATTTTCTCATGGCTGCCGCCTCCATCAGCGAACGTGGAAATCCTTCCACGAAACTCGGGCACACGTAAGCATCCGCCAGCATGAGAAATTCCCACACTTGCGGGGTTTCGGCGATCAACCTGACTTCCCCGAGATCCAGCAGTTCGACTTCCTCCGCCATTCTCGCTGCGTCCGGCGTGGGTCGCGCGCCCACCACCATCACCGTAATTTCGCGATGACGATCGGGCACACGTCCGCCGCCTTGCCGCAACCATTGGACGGCTCGAATAAGAGTCCGCTGGCCCTTCCGGTCACAAATGCTCCCCATGCACACAAAGACAAAATTCTTCTCCGGAATTGCATGGCGCCGGCGAAGTTCGACGACGTCGTTCTGTGCGAGGAACTGGTCGACGCGCGCGAGATCCACCCAACTGCGCAGGAGCCGGAAATTATTGTTCCGCTCCAGCTGTGCATGATGGGATCGCGTCCACTGGGTCACGAACACCACGCACGTCGCGCTGCGCATGGCTTCGGCTGATTGCACGCGAATTTCTTCGGTCGTCTCCCGCCCGAAAATCATCCGCATCCTGGCACCCTCATGCCAATAGAGCAGTGACGGCTTTCCCCAACGCTCCGCCAGCGACACCGCCCACCGAGCCACAAAAGTATTCACCACGATTAGGTTCACCGATTGCCAATCGAAGCCGGCGTCCAGCTGCGTCGCATCGAGTGGATTCACGATCGTCACCCGCAATCCGACGTTTTCGCAAAGGGTTCGCAGCGGGCCATCGCAGGGTGCGATCATGTGCACCTCCCACTTCAGGACTTGCTTCAAATAACGGGCATACTCAAACGCGAACAATGCTGCTCCGCCCAAACTGAAATTATCGTTCACAATCGCGACCGAAAGCGCCCGAGACTGCAGGGCGGGTTGCACCGGAGCATGCCAGAAATTTTTTCGATTGGGCTCGATTTCGGTCGCGCCGTTTTTCTCGAAAATTGCTCGGGCCTCGCGCAGTGCGGCCCGTTCGCTCCAAAGCGCCGACCACCCTCCCAGCGTGGGTCGCAAAATTTTAATCGCCCGCCAAAAAGCGCGATGGCTGTAAACCGGGAGTTCATCATGCAATTCTTCCGCACAAGCCGGCCCATAGATCCTGCGGACAAAAACGACCTGACACGTGCCGTCATCCAGTTTCGCCGTAACCGTAAGATTCCACGGTGCCGGCAGCGACGACGGCACCACCACCTGCCCTTCAAATCCCACCAAACCATCTCCACTCAAATCAGGAAACACCTGCGGCACATCGGGGCGCGGTTTTTGATATTCCAGTTCGGACGGCAGCCACGGGTGCACCCACGCTTCCACTTTTACGACATGTGCCTTTTCGTGGCTGATCCAACCCCACACCGAAAGCTGCCAGTGATCTACCTGCACAGGAGTTCCTGATTTCGAGCTTTCCAGATTACCCCACCACGGGGTTTCGGGCACCACCAAAGGCACCCCGACGGCTTCGGTTTCTGTCAACGCGCGAAGGCATTGCGCTGCATCCCACTCAGGATGTTGATGCTGCCGGCGTAACCACCGTAGAATTTTGTCCTGCAATGAATTCGCCGGCGCGGTCGCGATCGATGCGTCTCTGGCGCCAGGCGAAAAATCTTCTCCCCTGTGAAATTCACGCCACACCCCATCCGCCGCGAGCGCTTCAAGACGCAGACATCCCGGTGCTTCACCCCAAATTTTTATTTCAAACGACAGCATTCCCCTACCGAACGCTTGCTCGATCAACGGAACGCCCAGCGTCGAAAAAAATATCTGCCCGCCAAATCGTGCTCTGACATCAAGCCACTGAGCACCAGAAAAAGCATCGCACAAAATCCCTTGAAACAACCCGGGCACGCGGTCGTCCGCCTGCTCTTCAGAGCAAAATCCCCACGCATGCCGAACCCAGCCGGCCATCACCTCAGTGCTCAAGAAACCACTCGGTCGGCGTTCAGGCTCAAAGCCGCGATGAGGGACAAGGCGTGAACTGATCGTGGAAGCAAATGCCATGAAAAATCAGCCGGACTCGGAAGCGAGGGACGACCGCATCCAAGCCAGCTACCTCTTCAGACAATCGTCTCGAGAAAACCCGCTATAACGATTCAGATCGAATAGCGGATTTCCCATCGGACTTTGTCATGTGAAAGGGCAGACCTGCGGTTCGCGATCCGTTTGCCCGCAATGCGTATCCTTTCTATCATCGGCACCAGACCCGAGGCTTTAAAAATGGGGCCGGTTATCCGCGCCCTTCAGCAAACACTCGGGCTGCGCTCATTCGTCTGCACCACCGGGCAGCATCGAGAGCTGGCCGATCCGCAGCTAAAATTATTCGGCGTCGCGGTCGATCACACGATTCATTTTCCACGCCGCAACCAACGACCGGAAGACTTTTTGGGGAAATTACTGCCGCGCCTCGGCGATGTCGTGCGAGATGTCCGACCTGACTGGATCCTCGCCGTCGGGGATACGACTTCGGTGTTGGCCGCGAGCCTGATCGCCGCGCACCACCGCGTGCGCTTCGGTCACATCGAAGCAGGCTTGCGCACCGCATGTCGCACCGAACCGTTCCCAGAAGAATTCAACCGGCGGCTCACGAGCGTGCTGGCCGATTTGCACTTTGCTCCCACGGTGCAAGCGCGCCGCAACTTGCGACGCGAAGGGATTTCGCCTTCCGCGATTCTAGTCAGCGGCAATCCGATCATCGACGCTGTGCGCACAATTCGCCGGCAACCGCTTCCGCCCAGTGCAGTCCGACAGCGTGTGTGGAGCAAGCTCGGGTTAACTGAAGCTAAGGAAGCTCATGCCGCGAAGCTGGTCGTCGTCACATTCCACCGGCGCGAAAACATCGGTCGGCCCATGGCTGAAATTTGCGCGGCGTTGCGCGAACTAGGCAGGCTTTATGGCGGAAAAATTAAACTGCTTTGCTTGGTGCACCCCAACCCTTCCGTGCGTGGACCGGTCGGCAAAGCGCTGCGCAACTCGCCTCATATCGTGCTGAGCAGTCCGCTCGATTATCCTTCGATGCTGTCGATCCTTCAACGCGCTACGTTGGTGCTGACCGACTCCGGTGGTTTGCAAGAGGAAGCCCCCGCGCTTCACGTGCCGGTGCTGGTGCTGCGTCGGTTTACCGAACGCCCGGAAGCAGTCGCCGCAGGCGCCTGTCAACTCGTCGGCACGGATCGCGCGACGATTATCAAAGCGGCGCGACGCGTGCTCGATCATCCTAAAATCCATCGCGCCATGGCGAAGGGTTACCACGGTTATGGCGATGGCCACGCCGCGACGCGGATCGTCCACGCGCTGCAAAACTATCCCGGCGCGCTCTGCCATGAGTTGGGCTGATTTTTTTTCGCGCGGACGGACGCGTGGCTTTTGGGTGTCGCCGCAAGTGTTGGTTTGGTTTGACCACGAACCTCCTTCCGGTCTCTCGCCTGCGTTCACGCTTACCGAAGTCATTCATGTCATCGGTTTTTTCGATTTGGGGTCGGCCGAAGCAGCCAGAAAAAAACTTGGGGCCGTCGCGCCAGATCACGCCACCCGGGCCCTGCTTGAGAAGCACCCTGAAAAATTGCACCAAGCGTTGCCACTCTGCCGCGAAGCTCTGCAGTGGGATTTATCCCCCACCGCTCGATTGAGTCTGGCCGAAGGCTTGCGCGAGTTACGTGACCTCGTCCGAGCGCCGTTGCCTTCTCCTCTGGTGTGCGGATTGCCGATGGTGTGCATCGATGTTATGGCGCGGGCCGATGCGCGCCGATGCTATGTCCGCGGGTGGTGGCGAAACTGTCGCGGAAAAGTGCAGCGACTCACGGCGCACAGCCCGGAAGGATTCAGCCTCGAGTTGCTGGCGCATATCTTTGTGGCCCCGCGTATCGATATTCATCCGCTTTTTCCCAGCGACACTTACTCAGGTTTTCTCGTCACCTTTGATCTACCCGGCCCGAGCTTACTCGCTGAAGGGTGGTTTTTTGAACTCGAAACCGAAGATGGTTTCTTGTGCGAAAGCGCCGCAATCACCGCCGTGATTCAAACGCAGCCAATACTGGCCTCGACGCTGCCGGATTTTCCGCTGCAACGCATTCCTTGTCTCGACGGAGTCGCTGGCCACATTGACCGATTCGTGCAGGCAGTCATCGCTGAGCATGGCCGGAAAGTCGCGATCACCTGCGATCAGCAGTTCGGGTTGCGGCCCGAAAAACCGCGCGTCTCGGTGCTCGTGCCACTTTACCGGCGCATCGATTTGATGGAGCATCAGATTGCCCGGATTTCGCGCGACTCCTTATGGGCCAATTATGAGCTGATTTACCTGCTCGATTCACCCGAAGACTTGCCGGAAGTTAAATCGCGCGCCGCCGCGCTGGCGGAGTTTCATCGCGTGCCCTTGCGGCTCGTCGCGGTAAACTTAAACGCGGGATTCGCCGCGATCAACAATCTGGGCGCCAGACTCGCTCGAGCGGAGATCTTACTCTTCCTCAATTCGGATGTGCTTCCAATCACACCCGCTTGGATTGCGCGCATGGAAGCGACCTATCAGAGCATTCCCAAAGCCGGGGCACTCGGGGTTAAACTGCTCTACGAAGATGGCTCGATCCAGCACGCCGGCGAGAGCTACCACGCCAATCCCGATGGCTTTGGTTGGGATTGTCTGCCCTTTTTCAAACACGCTCATCGCGATTACGCGGCAGCCAATGAAGCCCGTTCCGTCATCGCGGTAACTGCCGCTTGCTTGATGGTGTCGCGCGTGCGTTTTGTCGAAGTCGGCGGATTTGACGAGGGCTACGTCCAAGGCGACTACGAAGACATGGATCTGTGCCTGCGCTTGATCTCGACGGGGTGTCAAAATTGGTATGACCCGACAATCGAACTCTATCACCTCGAAGGCGCTTCCTACCCTTCAGAGCAACGGCGTCACAACACACTCTACAATCGCTGGCGCCACTCGCAAAAGTGGGGAGCGAAAATCGCAGAGCTGGTCCACGATAGTTGCTGACCGACTGTCTCAAATAAACTGGCACCCGCAATCGAGCTCGCGGGCAGGCCCGCGAGCTCGACCTCGTGCGGGATTATTTTCTGACCGCGAGCACCAGCTGCTTGGCCGGTGGCTGGCTCCAATTATTCCACGTCTCGTCCCATTTAATGCGTTCACCTTTGAAATCGACATCACCCGCCGCACCATCGCGGAACGCTACGCGTGCGCGGATAATGATTTTGCCGCCAGCAGGGGCAGCCGGCAGATCGAAATTACGGGCTTCATACTTGGAGCCTTTGTCCAGATAGCAAAGCGCTGTCCAAGTCTTCCCATCATCAACCGACGCTTCCGCGTGAAGAAATCCGATTTTTTCACCGTCTTTTGCGTCAGTGCTCGCAATCACGCTGGCTTTGGCAACTGCACCTTCCTTGATAAAGCGAGGCGCATCAACACGTAAGGAGCGTTCGACGGCTCCGGCAAACGGAACGACCACTGTTGCGGCAGCCACAAAACAGCCGATCTTTAACCAACTAGAAAGTAATGAAAACGAACGGACATTAATCATAGGCTCTTCATGACAGTTCCCAGCAAAGTGATAGCAAGCCAGAATCCGCTAAAAATCAGCTGGAAGTGAGCCACTCAGGTGCTACGCATACGTCCCCTTTTCACTCATGTCCAAGACGATTCTCGTAACCGGTTCCTCAGGCCTCATTGGCTCCGAAGTGTGTGTTTATTTTGCCAGCCAAGGCTACCACGTGCACGGCTTGGACAACAACCAGCGCGCGGTCTTTTTCGGCCCGCAAGGTGACACCCGCTGGAACCAGAACCGGCTTACCCAAGAGCTGAAAGGTTTCGTGCATCATGAGTTAGATATCCGCGACCGCGCGGGCGTCCTCGCACTCGTCAAATCGATCAAGCCCGACGTCATCGTGCACACCGCCGCGCAACCGTCGCACGACCGCGCCGCCGCGATCCCGTTTGACGATTTCGACACCAATGCCGTGGGCACGTTGAATTTCCTCGAAGCCGCCCGCCAAGCCTGTCCGGAATCTCCGTTCGTGCACATGAGCACGAATAAAGTCTACGGCGATGCGCCCAACTCCATTGCCTTGACCGAGCTCGCCACGCGTTGGGACTACGCCGACGCAACTTACGCTCACGGCATCCCGGAAAGCTTCACCATCGATCAATCGAAACACTCGCTTTTCGGTGCATCGAAAGTCGCCGCTGACGTGATGGTGCAGGAATACGGACGCTATTTTAACATGCCGACTTGCGCCCTGCGCGGCGGGTGTCTGACCGGCCCGAATCACACCGGCGTTGAGCTTCACGGATTCCTCTCCTACTTGGTGAAATGCAATCTTGAGGGGCGTGAATACCGCGTCTTCGGCTACAAGGGCAAACAGGTGCGCGACAACATTCATTCGCTCGATGTCGCCCGCTTCATGGCCGCGTTTGTGGAAAATCCGCGCGCCGGCGAGGTTTACAATCTCGGCGGTGGCAAGGCCAACAGCACCTCGATTCTGGAAGCGTTCAAGATCGCTGAGAAATTCAGCGGCAAGGCTCAGGTTTTCACCTACGTGGATCAGAACCGCGCGGGTGACCACATCTGCTATTACTCTGACTTGCGCAAGATGCGCGCCCATTTTCCGAAGTGGGACATCACGCAGTCCCTCGAAGAAACCATCCGCCAGATTGTCGAAGCCTGGCGCGAACGCGCCGGATCGTAAGACCTTCCCTTCTGCTAGCTGCGTAGCCCTGCCATAAGCGAAGCCTAGGCTCGACGACGCGCAGTAGCGTCGCCATGTAACCACATTGGTCACCGCCAATGTTAAAGTTGCTCTTCGACTGGTTTGATACCCACCCGTCGTCGTATTGGATAATTGTATCGGGCCCCACCTTACTGCTCCTCCTCTGGGCGGCGTGGCCTTTGCGCGCCGAATTATCGCAGCGCACCGGCGTAAGAGAAAATCGCTTCTGGGGCGCATGCATGCTTTTCGCATTCCTCCTCGCATGGCGCTGGCCTTGGTTGCTCTCGGCACATCAATACAGCCCGGATGAAAGCCAGCATGTCGCCGGCATTCTGACCTTGGCGGAAGACCCGGTCTTTTTCCGCTCGGTCGACGCGTCAACCTCCGGCCCGCTCAATTTCTATCTCCCGCTTCCTCTGGTTTTCCTTCTGGGGAAAATTGATTTTTTCACCGTCCGCCTAGCCGGACTGCTGATGGTGTGGGGTATGCTTTTTTTCAGCTATCGCGCAGCCGTCCAGTTGGCGGGCGTCATGCTCGCCCGGATCGGGCTCATGTCCGCAGCTTTCTTTTTCGCGACCACCACCGACTGGGAATTTCTGCATTATTCGACCGAGCATGCGCCGTTGCTCCTCTGGTGCGTTTGCCTGTGGGCACTCGTCCATGCGTCTCTCAGCGCGCAACCGATACCGTGGCTGGTTTGCGCTGGCTTCGCGGCGGGCCTTTCCCCTTGGGCCAAACTCCAAATTGGCCCGCTCAGCGCCGCGTTGATCATCCTGGGATTGTGGCAAATCGCCACCGGATCCAGTTCCCGAAAAACCAAACAGCGGCAGGCTTTGATTTTGGCCGGTTCAACGTTGATCCCCACGTTTGCGGCTTTGTTGCTGCTCATGCCTTTTAAATTGGCCGAACTGGCGTGGCAGCGCTACGTGCTCCAGACGTTTGTGTATGTCGAGGATGCTGAACGCACCTTCGAAACAGCTTGGCTGCTCGGAAAACTGGCTTGGGGCAGCGGGTGGCTTCCCGCGTTTGTCGCCGGGCCTTTGTTGGTTGCGCTACTCGCGGCGATCTTCGCCCTCGGCCAACGTCGCTCGCTTAGCGGTCAGTATCTCGCCTGCGGCGCACTCGTCGCGGTCAGCGTGATTTCCATCATATTTTCGGGCCGGGCCTTCCAGCATTACCTTTTGCTTTCAGTCATTCCGATCATGCTCTGGGGCATCACCGCGACGAAGGAACTTTGGCTGCAACTCGCGGTGTCCCGCTCGCGGCCAGCGCTCCTGATCGGATTCTGGACACTGGCCATCACACCCTTGGCAATTTTAAGGCTGTCGCAACCGGTGCCGTCCATGTTCGGCCTGTTTGCCGAACAGTGGCGGAATCCGCGGACTGTGGTAAACGACTTGATTCATAGTTTTTCGCAGCCGGGAGATAGATTGGCGCTGTGGGGTTATGCCCCTCAAGTCTACGCTGAAACTGGCTTGGCCCAAGGCACGCGCGACTCCGACACGTATTGGAGCATCACTCCCAGTGAAACCCGCGACATCTACCGGGCGGTTTACTTGGAAGATCTTAAGCAGAATCAGCCGGCCATTTTTGTGGACTCAGTCGGGCCGGGCTCGATCTATTATTCGAACCCAGAGCGAGACGGTCACCAAAGCTTCCCCGAGTTGGCAGCCTACATCGCGGCAAACTACACCCACGTGGTTGACCGCTCGCATTATCATATTCACGTGCGACGCGATTTATTCAGCGCCCGCAGTGAGAAAAATCCGCGCTTTCAATCCGCCCTCCTCCGCGCACAGCAACAGCCGTTGCGGAATATATCCTCCGAGAACATTGTGATGTCGAAAGGGCGCTTCGAAAAATTAGGGAACGGTTCCGTGGTGCTCCTGCTGCCTCCGGCCAGCCTTTCGTTTAAACTAGAGGGCCACGAACGAGAACTGCTCTTGAACTACGGTTTCCATCCCCGCGCAATCGCCGCCTGGGCTTCTGATGGTGCGACCCTGTCCGTTGAAATCCATACTCCAGGCCATCCGCCTCAACCTGTCTTCAAACACTTCCTCGATCCGGGTTCGACGCCCGGCGCACGCGTGCCCCACTCGATTCGAATTCCGATCCCTCCTTTCCCTGCTGATTCCCAGCTGATTTTGTCCACCGACGCCGGCCCGTCGAAGAGCAGTGCTTGGGATTGGATTTATATTTCATCTTTTGAATTTCAGCGCAGCGAGAAATTTTTGCCGTCGCAATTCCCCGCGTTCAACCGGTTGCCGGAAAAAACCTCCGCTTCGACCGCCTATTATCTCGGCGAACCCGATGCACCGCTGCTCATGCAACATGCGCCCGCTAAAAACATTTTCCGTCTGAATGGAAAAGAACGCACGCTCGCCTTCGCTTTTGGTTTCAACGAGGGCGCCTACACCGCTGCGGGCAAAACCAACGGCGCGATTTTCCGCGTAGAACGCCATCGCAAGCACGTCGAACCCGTCGTGCTGTTCGCGCGCCGCCTCAACCCGCTCGACAATCCCGCCGACCGAGGCCGCCAGGAGTGCGCAATCGATTTACCGGACGTGCAAAAGCACGATCGTTTGAAGATCATCGTCGATCCCATGGACAATCACTCGTGGGATTGGACTTACCTGACCTCCCTCCGGATCGATTGACGACGCCCACTCCCACGAGCTGCCATCCGCACACGGGCATTTTCCCGCTTCCACTGCCCTCGCCCCGCTGTTTGGCTGAGACGACATGCGACTCGTAAATCCTGCTGCCCAGAGAAAAGAGGCCGGCTCCCGCCAATGATGATCAAAACGTGGCTGGATTTTCGCGTGATCTGTTTGTCCGCATTGCTCGCTTTGGCGGCAGCACTGCCTGTCATGACGACCAGCGTCGACCGACGTGATTATTACCTGTTCGACATTACGTTAACCTCGAGCTCGGTCGGCACCACGCAACTGTTTTGGGATCTCGGTCGCGGCTACAACGAAAACGATTCCTCGCGCCAGCCGCTCCGCATCGAACCGGCACCGGTCGTTTACCGTTACATGATGCCGATGGGGGAATTCAAGGGCCTGCGCTTCGATCCCATCGACGGGGTTGGCACGTTTAATTTTTCGCACGCGCAAATCGTCGATCGCAAAGGTCGCGTGAAATACAAATTTGCTCCCTCTGATTTTCGCGCGAGAGCCGAGATCGCTTCGCTCGAAACCCGTGGCGATACCCTTCAAGTTCAGACCACGCCGCAATCCCGAGATCCAGTGATGGAAATCGAACTCAAGGCGCCCATCCGGCTCACCAGCGACAGTCGCATTTGGTTCGAACTTGGCTGGCCAATTTTCCTGCCGGTGTTCCTCACCGGTTTGCTTCTCGGCACGCCGTTCGTCGCTCGCGCGCTCACGAAATTAATCACCCCGCTCGGCGCCTGGTTGCGCGCGCGACCAGTCAGCGCGATCGCCCTCACTGCCGTCGTCGCGGTGGTGATTCAATGTCACCCGATCATTTTCCAAGGTCGCAGCTTCGCGTCGCCGAGCAATGGCGGCCTCATGCTCTACGGTTCGCTGCCGACTTTGCCCGGTTCGGAAGATTACATGTATACGAACACCATGAGCTCCGACACGGGCGCATTGCTGTTTCAGCATCTTTATTACCCGGTGGCGCAGCGCGAAGCCCTTTCCCAGGGGGAACTTCCCCTGTGGAATCGCTGGTCGTTGTGTGGCGAGCCCTTGCTCGGCCAGGGCCAGTCGATGTTCGGCGATCCGCTCAACTTTATCACCATCCTCGCCGATGGCGCGGCGTGGGCGTGGGATTTACGCTTCTTGATTGTGCGGTGGATTTTTGCAGCCGCGCTCGGCGGAATCGTCTGGCAACTCACTCGCCATCTCGCCGCTTCGCTTTTAATCACCGCGACCGCTGCGTTCATCGGTTTTTATACTTTCCGGCTCGTCCATCCCGCTAACTTCAGTGTGTGCGTCGCGCCGCTAATTCTCTGGGCGTGGACCGGACTGGTGCATGCCGGCACGTCACGTCGCATCGCGGGATGGCTCGCCGCGCTCGTCGCCGCCAACTGGTTCGTCATGACCAGTGGCACGATGAAGGAAGCCTACATGCTCATGGCCGGCCTCAATTTCGCCGGTGTGCTGCTGCTCTTTCTCTTGCCAATCACCGCCGGTCGGAGACTGCGCACGCTCGGTCTCGCCGCGCTCGCGGGATTCGGCTTCGTGCTCTTAGCCGCACCCGGTTGGATGTCATTTCTCGTCGCGTGGAAACATTCCATGACCGGCTACGACAAGCCCGGTGCGGTGCCACTCCCACTCTCGCAGGTCATCGGATTTTTCGACGACATTTTTTACCGCCAGACCGTGGTGGATGAAATCATCGTCGCGCCGGCGCACAATTTTTTCCTGCTGCTCGGCGTGTTGTGGTGGCTGGTCGCTCCGCGTCTGTGGCGCAGCGACCGCGCGGGACTTGCACTGCTGTTGGCGGCGCTTCCGCCTTTCGCGTTCGCGTTCGGTCTCGTGCCGGAATCCATCGTCGTGAAAATCCCGTTCGTCGCGAACATCATCCACACGGGCAACACTTTCTCGTGCATCTTGCTGGTGATTGTTACCGTGTTGGCCGGCTGCGGTCTGCGTGACGCGCTTGAACGGCTACGCACCGACGGCTGGGGTCGACATCTCGGAGCGACATTTCTGCTACTCGCCGGCCTGGTCGGCGTCTACTTTGTAGCGACCCGAACCGGTGTGAAGAGCCCGTTCTTCGCGGGTTACGCAGCGGCACTTTTGCTGGCGGTGATCGCATTGCCCGTCGCGGCCAGAGCTTCGTTCCGGCTCGCTCGCCCAGGTCTGCTTTGGGTCGCGATGGTGCTCGGTTTGCCATTGTTGTTGTGGCGGCATTGCCAGATCGGCGACACGCTTTTCAATTTCTACGCGTTTGTGCCCGCTCTCCGGGCAGACATCCACGCCAGCTCGCCGGGCATCGAGTTCGTCAACGAGCAACGCCGCGAACCAATCCGCGTGGCCCCGTGGGGGCACGCACTTTATCCCTCCTACAACACGACGCTGCGCTGGGAAGGTCTCTACGGTGTCGATGCGCTACGCAGCCGAGAATATCAGGAATTCGCGGTCGAGTTCGGTATGCAGCGCGTGTGGAACTGGAACTGGCGCAACGATCCTGATGCGGCTCCGGTGATCGTGCCCGCGCACGATGTCCTCAACGCCGCCCTCTATGTCGCCGACCGCTCGGATCCACCGCGTGAGTATGCGGGGCTTACTTTGCTCAAACAACTCGATCTCGATGTCTATGCGAGCCCGACCGCGTGGCCGCGCGCATTCTTCACCGACCGGCTCGGCACCTACGACACGCCTCGCGATTTTGCACAGCAAGTGCTCACGGGCGACCGCAAGCCTTTCGCTTCGGTTCAAACCAGCCAATCCGATACGCCCGATCTGCCCCAAGAGTTCGCCGGTCGCACCGTTCGCGCCGCGAAGGACTATCGACTGACGGCGAACACCACGACCTTCACCGTCGAGACCACCGGCCCCGGCGTGGCCGTGCTCACCGAGACGTATTATGCAGAAGATTTTCAAGTCACAGTGAACGGAAAGCCCGCGCCTTACTTTCGCGTGAACCATGCGTTTAAAGGTGTCGCGATCGACTCTGCCGGTCGCCACGAAATCACCTTCGCCTACTGGCCCCAGCATTTCACGGCGGCACTCTGGCTGTGCGCGGCGGGTGCGGTGATATTGCTCATCGGATTCATTTGCGTGTGGCGCTCGGCACCGACGGGCGGAAACCTCCAGCCCGTCACATGAAGGCCCACGCTATTCCGCCCCTGCCTGCCCGACCCAAATTATCTGTGGTCGTGCCGGTGTTCAACGAACGCAATACCGCTACGAATGCGCTTGATGCGATCACCGCGAAACGCATCGAAGGCTGGGACATCGAGTTCATCATCGTCGAAAGCAACTCCACGGATGGCACGCGCGATATCGTCAAAAAATACGCGCAACTTCCGCACGTTAAGTTGATCCTGGAAGAACGCCCGCGCGGCAAAGGCCATGCCGTGCGCAACGGTTTCGGTTATGCGACCGGCGATGTATTTTTAATTCAAGACGCCGATCTTGAATATGATCTGGCCGATTACGAAAAAGTGCTTGCCCCGATTCAAGCGGGCACGCACACCTTCGTGCTCGGCTCGCGGCACGGAAACAGTCTCTTCATCCGGAAATTTGACGAGCAGGTGTTTCATGCGTTTCTGCTGAATGCCGGCCATTGGTTTTTCACTGGGCTGGTGGACATCTCGCTCGGCCTCACGCTGCGCGATCCGTTTACCATGTATAAAGTGTTTCGTCGCGAGTGTCTCGAAGGCCTCACCTTCGAAAGCAACCGTTTCGATTTCGACTGGGAATTGCTGATCAAGCTGGTTCGCAAGGGTCACAAGCCCATCGAAGTGCCCATCAAATATACTTCGCGCTCTTTCAAAGAAGGGAAAAAAGTTTCCATGTTTCGCGATCCGCCCAACTGGCTCTGGGCATGGGCTAAATACCGCTTTCAACGACTGTAGTCCAACGCCCGCGTTTTATTTTTCATGCGTATTCTCATCACTGGAATCTGCGGTTTTGTCGGCAGCACGATCGCGCGCTCGTTAATCGCCGCGGGGCACAGCGTGGTCGGTTTCGATAATTTTATTCGCCCTGGTAGTGAGACCAACCGCGCACCGCTGGAAAAACTCGGCGCGAAAATCATCACGGCGGATTTGCGCAACCCCGCGCAAATGGACGCCCTGCCCGCTGCGGATTTCGTAGTCGATGCCGCCGCCAACCCCAGCGTGCTCGCTGGCATCGATGGCAAAACGAGCTCACGCGAGTTGGTAGATCATAACCTCACGGGCACGATCAACATTCTCGAATACTGCAAAACGCACAAAGCGGGCTTCATCCTGCTTTCCACGAGTCGCGTTTATTCAATTCCACCGCTCACAAAACTCCAGGTCACGCCGATCAATGACGCCTTGGCGCCCACACCCGGCTCGATTTTTCCGATTGGATTATCCGCTGCCGGGCTCACTGAAAATTTTGCCACGTCGGCCCCGATTTCACTCTACGGCGCGACCAAACTCGCCTCGGAAGCCATGGCCCTCGAATACGGCGAAACCTTTGGGTTCCCGGTTTTCGTCAATCGCTGCGGCGTGCTCGCTGGTGCGAGTCAATTCGGTCGCGCCGATCAGGGAATCTTCGCTTACTGGATTAACGCGTGGCTGCGGAAACGTCCGTTGAAATATCTGGGCTTCGGTGGCCATGGTTACCAAGTGCGCGATTGCCTTCACCCACGTGATCTCACGTCCGTATTGGAAAAACAATTCACCGCGCCGAAACTCAGCGTCGAAGATCGACTCGCTAATTTCTCCGGCGGTGCAGCCTCCGCCATGTCCCTAAAACAGCTGAGCGATTGGTGCGAAGAACGTTTTGGCCCGCACCAGGTGGTGCAGGACGGCACGCCGCGACCGTTCGACATCGCGTGGATCGTGCTCGACCACGCCAAGGCCTCGACCCTCTGGAACTGGCAACCCGCCATTCCCACCACGAAAATTCTCGAAGAAATCGCCGCGCACGCGGAACAGCATCCTCACTGGCTGGAACTGTCTGCACCGCGCTAGCACAGGCTTGCCCAAATGAGTGGAATTTCCCTCACTGGCGCGATGTCCGCGTCGACCGGCAAAAACCTCACTCTCTTCTCGATCGTTATCCCTGCGCATAACGAGGAGGAATCACTGCCGCCGACTGTGCGCGACATTTACGCCGTGATGACTCGCGAAAACGTCCCGCACGAAATCGTGGTCGTCGATGACGGTTCCAAAGACCAGACGTGGGCCGTGCTGCAATCGTTGAAAGCCGAGATTCCCACGCTGGCCCCGGTGCAGAATCTTGGCCTGCACGGATTCGGTCGCGCTGTCATTTTTGGACTCAATCACATGAAAGGTGATGCCTGCACCATCATGATGGCAGATGCATCCGATTCGCCTGAACACGCTGTGAAATATTGGCGGACACTGAATGAAGGATGGGACTGCGTCTTCGGCAGTCGGTTCATCAAGGGCGGCGAAGTCATCGATTACCCGCGCGTAAAACTCTTGGTCAATCGCATCGCTAACTTTCTCGTGCGAATCGGTTTTAACATCCGCCTCAACGATACGACGAACGCCTTCAAAGCTTACCGTCGCGGGGTAATCGATGGCTGCCGCCCGTTTCTGTCGCCGCACTTTAATCTCACGGTAGAGATTCCGCTCAAAGCCATCATCCGAGGCTACACGTGGACGGTCATTCCGATCACCTGGCAAAATCGCAAATACGGCGAAGCCAAGCTGAAGATCAAAGAAATGGGTAGCCGCTACTTTTTCATCTGTGCCTACTTGTGGTTGGAAAAGTATTTTAGCCGTGGCGATTACCGAAAAAAATAGTCCGTTCTTCACCGCGCAAAAACAGCTTGTTGCACGTAGCCGCCCGACGTATTCATTGCGTTTCCCATGATTTATCTGCTCGGCGGCTCAGGTTATGTTGGTTCAGCTTACCAAGCGCTTCTTCAGCGCAAAGGCTTGGCTTTCCGCAACATAAAGCGCTCAGAATTCGACTACACTAACGAAGCCGCACTCACGGACTTACTTCGACATGAAAAGCCGGAGTTCCTGATCAATGCCGCCGGCTACACCGGCAAGCCCAACGTCGATGCCTGCGAGCTACACAAATCCGAGTGCCTGATGGGGAACGGAGTCTTGCCCGGCATCATCGCCAACGCTTGCACCGCCGCCGGCGTGCCGTGGGGCCATGTTTCCTCGGGATGCATCTACTCCGGCGCGCGGGCTGACGGCAGCGGTTTCACCGAAACCGATACCCCCAACTTCACGTTCCGCACCAACAACTGCAGTTTCTACTCCGGCACGAAAGCGCTGGGCGAAGAGGTGCTCGCGGAAAGGCCCAACGTCTACATCTGGCGCCTGCGCATTCCGTTCAACGAAATCGACAACCCGCGCAACTACCTCACCAAACTGCTGCGCTATCCAAATCTCCTCGAAGCCACCAATTCGATTTCCCAACTCGAAGAGTTCGTTGCCGCCACGTTCGCCTGCTGGGAAAAACGCGTCCCCTTCGGCATCTATAACGTCACCAACCCCGGCCAGATCACCACGCGCGAAGTCGTCGAACTCATCAAGAAGACCGGCGTCTCCAACAAAAATTTCGTCTTCTTCAAAGACGAAGCCGACTTCATGGCCCGCGCTGCGAAAACGCCCCGCTCCAATTGCGTGATGAATTCCACCAAACTCGCGGCCACCGGCATCGCGATGACGGAAGTCCACGAAGCGGTCGAACGCGACCTGCGCCGCTGGGTAAAAGCGTCTTAATTTCCCGACCTTCTCATGAACGTTCTCGTCACCGGCGGCTGCGGATTCATCGGCTCCAACTTCATTCGTCAGCGTCTCACCGAAACAGGCTCCGCGCTCACGAAACTCGTCAACCTCGACGCCCTCACCTACGCCGGCAACCCCGCCAACTTGGCCGACCTCGCGGACGATCTGCGCTATGTGTTCGCGCGGGGCGATATCGGTGACACTACTCTCGTGGCGAAATTACTCAGCGATCATCAGATCGACGCGATTGTGAACTTCGCCGCCGAATCACACGTCGACCGCTCCATCGATTCGCCCGAGCCATTCATCCAGACCAACGTCGTTGGCACGCTTCGCCTATTGAACACCGCACGTCTTTACTGGGCGCAACTCCCCGAGCGGAAGAAAAAAGGTTTTCGGTTTCTCCACGTCTCCACCGACGAAGTTTACGGCACGCTCTCACCGACCGACCCCGCATTCACCGAGGAAACTCCGTTCGCACCCAACTCGCCTTACGCCGCTTCCAAAGCTTCGAGTGATCACCTCGTCCGCTCGTTTCAGCACACGTATCACTTCCCGACGCTCACAACGAACTGCTCGAACAATTACGGCCCGTATCACTTCCCCGAGAAGTTGATCCCGCTCATGATTCTCAACGCCCTCGAAGGCAAACCGCTGCCCGTTTACGGCGACGGCATGCAAGTGCGCGATTGGCTCTACGTCGAAGACCACGCGACTGCGATCTGGGCCGTGCTGCAAAAAGGCCGCATCGGTGAAACTTACAACGTCGGCGGCTTGAACGAAAAACCGAACATCGAAATCGTTAAGACTATCTGCGCGCTGCTGAACAAAAAATCCCCTCGCGCCGACGGAAAATCCTACGAGACCCAAATCACCAACGTCGCCGACCGCCCCGGCCACGACCGCCGCTACGCCATCAACGCGACGAAAATCGGCACCGAACTTGGCTGGCAACCCCGCGAAACCTTCGCCACCGGCATCGAAAAAACCGTCGATTGGTATCTGCAAAACCGCAGCTGGGCCGAGGACATCACGGCAAAGAAATACTCCCGCGAACGTCTCGGCACTAAGATCTAATCACTCCATGAATCGCAAAGGCATTATTCTCGCCGGCGGCTCCGGCACACGGCTCTACCCGCTGACGATCGCCGTCTCGAAACAGCTCATGCCGGTTTACGATAAGCCGATGATTTATTATCCGCTGTCTGTGCTGATGCTCGCCGGCATTCGTGAGATCCTGATCATCTCGACGCCCACCGATCTTCCGCTTTTCAAAAAACTCCTCGGCGACGGCGTCAATCTCGGCGTGAAGTTTAGCTACGCGGAACAACCCAGCCCCGACGGGCTCGCGCAAGCGTTCCATATCGCCGGCGACACCGGATTTCTCACCGGCAACGAACCTTCGGCCCTCGTCCTCGGCGACAACCTTTTCTACGGCGCGGAGTTTGTGGCATCGCTGGTTGAAGCCGGCGCCCGCACCGATGGCTCAACGATCTTCGGTTATCATGTCGCTAATCCCACCGCGTATGGTGTCGTCGAATTCGCGAAAGACGGTCGCGTGGTTTCGCTCGAAGAAAAGCCCGCGCAGCCAAAATCGAATTACGCGGTGCCCGGTCTCTATTTTTACGACAAGGAAGTGGTCGCGCTCGCCCGCAGTTTGAAACCTTCCAAACGCGGCGAGTTGGAAATCACCGATCTCAACCGTCTCTACCTCGAACGCGGCAAACTCCACGTCGAGTTGTTTGGCCGCGGCACTGCGTGGCTCGACACCGGCACGCACGACTCACTGATCGAAGCCGCGCAATTCGTGCACGTCCTCGAAAACCGCACCGGCCTCAAAATCGCGTGCATCGAAGAGATCGCTTACAAACAAGGTTGGATCGACCGCGCGGGCCTCGAAGCCAACATCAAGAAGCTCGGCAAGTCCTCCTACGGCGAATACCTGAAACGTCTCTGCGCTGAGTAGGCATCATCGCGCTCCGCGCGTGTGCGTCCGTTGGAATTATTTCGCCCAACCCAGTAGGCAAAGCTAGAATTCGCCGGACATGACGGTTTCGTTCATCATCCCGCTCTACAATTGCCTGCCGCTCACACAGGTGATGCTCGGGAGCCTGCGCGCGACGCTGCCGGCGGGATTGGATCATGAAGTCATTTTCGTCGATGACGGCAGCACTGACGGCACACGTGAGTGGCTGCGCACTTTGGCCGCTCCGTGTCGTTTTTTCCTTAACGAGCAAAACCTCGGCTTCGCCGGCTCTTGCAATCGCGGTGCGGCCAGCGCCGTCGGTGAGTTTATTTTTTTCCTGAACAACGATCTCGTGCTGAAGCGAGGCTGGCTGGAGCCCATGCTTCAGGCGTTTGAACTAATCCCCTCACCGGGGCTGATCGGTAACATCCAGCGCAATGCCGCGACCCATTCCATCGATCACGCGGGGCTTTATTTCACGCACCAAGGCAAACCGGCCCATCGCACCGATCACGCACTGCTGGCCCGATGGCTGGGACGTCCGCGACTGCGCAAAGTCCCCGCCCTCACCGGCGCATGCTTTGCCGTGCGCCGCACCATCTGGCAAAAGCTCGGCGGTTTTGACGAGGGTTTCCGCAACGGCGGAGAGGATGTCGATCTTTGCCTGCGGGCGGCCAACGCCGGCTTGGTCAACGCAATCGCCCTCAACAGCGTCGTGCTTCACCACATCAGCCAGTCCAGCGGCCGCAAATTGCGCGACGAGGAAAACTCTGCCCGGCTAGCCGTCCGCTGGAAATCGGAAATCATCCAGTTGGCCACCAAAGCCTGGGCGTTTAATTTCATGGCGCAGCATGCCGACCGGTCACACGTGATGGACTACCGGCTGCTCCACGCCGCTCTGTTACACTGGGCATTTTTGCCCGCACCCCGCGGCGTGATCGACGAAACCACGGTGGCGTTCGACCTCGAGATCCAGCGCTGGCGTGAACTCCTCGATCACGCATCGCCACCGCCCGCAAAACCTGCGGAACCAATTCTGGTTATTTAACGGCTGCGTTCCACCGAACGCACCACGGATTGCGGACGACCGTTGATCGTCAGAAACATCCGGCCGATATATTCGCCGATCAACCCGAGCATCACCAGCTGCGCGCCGGAAAACACCAGCAGCACGCCCATGAGCAAACCCCAGCCGGCTTCCGGCCCCTGGCCCGTCCGCCACCAGTAGAAAACCAGCATCAACCCGCCGAGGCCGGCCGCGGCAAAAAGTAATCCGAGCAGCGTGGCCAACCTCAGCGGCATCACGGAAAAGTTAACAAACGTGCTCACCCATAAACGCAGCAAGCGCCGCAACGTGTAGCCGCTGACCCCGGCCGCGCGCTCCGCGTGATGCACTTCCAGCGAACCGACATTTTGAGTCACTTGGAGTAAGAGCCCGTCGATGTAAGGATACGGGCCGCTGTGAGCCGCGACTTCCTTGGCCGCGAACGCGCTTACGCAGCGGAAACTCGAAAGGTAAAATCCCTGCGGCTTATCGAGCACCCAATCCGTCACGCGGTTGGTGAACCAGCTGCCGAAATTGCGAAACGTCGAATGCTCCTTCTGAGCGTAATGGCCGTAAACCACATCAAGTTCTTCGCGTCGGGCGTGTTGCCAGAGGCGGATCGCTTCTGCCGGAGGGTTCTGGCCGTCGTCATCAATGTTCACGACATACGCGCCGCGCGCATGACGATAGCCGCTGAGCACCGCATTGTGTTCACCGAAATTGCGCGCGTGATTTACGAACGTGATCGGGATTTTTGCATCGCGCAGCAGCGCCCGGCAAATCCCCGCCGTCGCGTCGCGGCTGCCATCGTTCACCAAAATCAGTTCGTGGCCGCCTTCGACGTCGAGCGCCTCGATCTCCTTTACCAACGCCGAGATGGTTTCGGCGCTGTAATAAAGCGGAATGACAAAACTGAGCGCGGGGGATGACATTTCAGGACGACCGGTGTGCAAGCGTTACCCTGCAAGTCACTCTTTCGCTGTCAACGTTCGGACTTGCGGCCCACCACAAACACCGAAGTGCCCGCGGGCAACGGCCAACCGTGGCGCGTCCAGGCAAACTCCATTTTTGCCAGGGCTCCAAACCCGATTTCGATGGGTGCCGGGTAGAGTTGCACATCGCTCGTGGGATTTGTCGGCGGAAATAATTTACGCCGGGCGACAATCAACGGCAGTGGCAGCATGTTAACATAAGTCGCGAACTCGACCGTGAGGCCCGCCGCCTGAAAAAGATTCACTAACTCCGGGCGCGTGTAGCGATGCTTCGTCTCGCAGGTGTCATCATGATACGACCATAGCCACATGTAAGCTGCGACGTTCACCAACACGACCCCGCCCGGCCGCACGCAGCGCGCCGCTTCCTTCAGCGCAGAGGCGCTTTCTTCGACCTGACTAATCACGTCGACCATCGTCACGGCATCGAACGCGCCCGCTGAAAACGGCATTTCCGTGATCGACCCTCGCACCACGTTTACTCCCGTGCGCTCACGGGCCAGCTCACACGCCAGCGGCATGAAATCCAAACCCGTCAATTGCCACGCCGGCTCCGCTTTTTTGAAATCTTTCAACAGGCCGCCCGTGCCGCAACCGGCATCCAGCACGCGCGCGGCGCCGGGCGGCAGCAAACGTTTCAGCCAATACGCACACCGGCGATTGAGCGCCCGAAAATACCACATCTGATCCTCCACTTCCGCGAGCTTGCGGTATTCGTCCAATTGCATGTGCCGCTTCTTGTAGCCGCGCCAAAAGCCGGCTGGCGATTTAAAAACCTCACGCGGCGCGCAAGTCATCGGCGGGCGTGGACACGGCTTGCCACACCGTCCCGCACTGACATGAGAAAGGCTATGCGGCTCACCGCGTTTCTTTCCTCCCCCGTCGGCACCGTGCTGCGTTACGCGTGCTCGTTGGCCGTGCTCGGCTGGCTGGCTTTGAAAGTGGATTGGAGAAATTTCCAACAGCTCGGCGGCTTGGATTGGACGCTCGCCGGTCCCGCCGCGCTGCTCGCCGGGATTGCCTACCCGCTTCAGGCGTGGCGTTGGCAACTATTGCTGCGCGCGCAGGAACTCACGCCGTCGACGCGCTGGACGCATGGGATTTTCTGGATCGGGCAATTCTACAACTCGTTTTTGCCAGGCGGTGTCGCCGGCGACGCCGTGCGCGTTTACTACCTGTGGCGCTGGCAACCGACGGCGAAAATTCCCGGAGCGGCGAGCGTCATGGCAGATCGCGTGCTGGGCTTTGCCGCGTTGCTGCTGCTCGCCGTGCTCGCGCTCGGATTTTATTTGAGCGGGGTTTCTTCGCAGAGCGCGGCCGGCTTGCAGGCCTTGTTTCTCGCGAGCGCCGGGAGCCTCGTGGTGCTCGTGGCGGGAGTGTGGTTGATCATCCGCGGGCGTTGGTGGGAACGCTGGCTCGCGCGCTGGCTCAGCGTGGAAAAAATCATCGCCACGCGCACCGCGATCCTCGGGTTTGGCCGCCATCCGGCCATCATGACTGGCGCCGTGGCGTTAAGTATCGCCGTCTGGCTCGTCGATTTTATCTCCGTTTGGTTGCTCGCGCGCAGCGTGGGACTCGATGCGGGCTGGCTCAGCGTGACCGTCGCCGCTGCCGCCGCGTATGTCGCCGCGGCACTTCCGATCAGCATCGGAGGACACGGCGTGCGCGAAGGCGCATTGCTCGGCACTTTTGCGCTGCTCGGAGTCGGTGCGGCGCAGCCTGAAACTTTGGCGCCGCTCGCCCTGTCTTTCTGGGCCGTGTCGGTGCTCTGGAGCCTGGTCGGCGGCGCGGTTTATTTCGCCGCGCTCGTCGCCGGCTGGCCGGTCTCGCGCGAAACGGCGCGGATTTCCCAGCCGTAAACTGCAAACGTCAGCGCGCGACCGTCACCGGGCAAGGTCACCGGCGGCTGGTCGCTCTGCAAGGTGAGCACCGTGATACCGGGCGGCAGCACGACGTCCGTAAACATCAACTCGCGCAACGTCTCGTCGATCACGTGTTCGCCCGCCAGACGCGAACCGACGCTCAAGCGGAGAACGCCACGCGCCACCGAACGCGCCTTCACCGCAATGCGCGCTGTAATCGGTTCTGCAGCGGCATTTTGAATTTCCACCTGTGCGCTGCTGCCCGCCGCCCAACGCCAGCGATCCGCGCCGACGCGCTCCTCCGCATGCCAACCGTCCGCAAATTTCGCATCGATCGCTCCAAACGCGCCCACGCGATTCGCAAAAAAACGCGCGTTGATCGGCAGGTGATCCTCTTCGCGGAGCGGCACGACGCGCAACAGACTGTCGCTCAAATCCCACGCGCCGCGCAGCGGCGTATTCAGCCGCGCCTCGTAAGTGTGCGACGGAAAATAGTGCGGCTTACGCAGCAGCAGCGCGTTCGCCCATAAGCGCGACCAAAAATCATCGACGCGCAAATTCAGCGATTCCACGCGCAGCTCCCGTTCCAGTTGCGCCAATTCAAGCAGCGCTCGATCTACGCGCAGCGGCGGCACTTTCATCGCCGCGCGAAATTGCCACGCGGCCACGAGGTTCAACGCCACCACGCCCGCGAGCCCAACCGCGGCGCATCGCCGCCACCACCCGCGCTGCATCACCCCGAAGCTCAGTCCGCCCAACAGGCCTGCCAGCAATCCCGGGTAAAACACCATGAGCACTTTATAGGCGTCGTAACTGGCATTCACGCGCACGCGGCTCTCCCAGACCAACACCGCCCACCCCCCAATCACCGGTAACACCAGCGCCGTCGCGACCAGCCAGCCACGACGTTTTTCCGTCCACCCGTGAACTAACGCCCCGAGCCACAGCGCAGCCACCACGATTATTCCTGCGGCGCGCAACGGCGCCGGCCACGCGTGCAGATTCGTATCGCGCACCAATCCCAGCCAACCCTCCGGCGTGAGCAACGGCACCGGCCAGCCAAAACTGTATTCTTCGAACAAAGAAAATCGCTCGATCAGGCCCACGAATCTTCCCGGGAAAATCGCCGCGCAAATCGCCAGGCTCGCCGCGAGCATGCTGAGCACCCGCACCGCCGGCACGAGTCGCCGCGTCTGGATCGCATCCAGCACCAGCCATGTGCCCAGCGGCGCAAACGCCACCACGAGAATAAAATTATAGCTGCCCGCGAGCAGCCACAGCGCGCTCACCACCAGCGGCGCAAACGCCCACACGCGCGCCCACCTGGAGGCCATCCGCCTCGCGCCAAACCCCGCCACGGTCAGCAGCGCGATCCCGTTCATCGCCAGTAATTGCCCCAACGCTCCGTGATGCACGCCGTAGGCATTCAGCGGTGAAATCAAAAAAATCGCGCCGACCGCAAACAACCAGACTCCCTTCATTCCCACGAGTGCACGCGCGAGAAAAAGCCCAAGCGGAAGATTCAACAACAGCAGCGCCACGCCCGTCACGCTCACCAATTGATACGGCTGCAGTCCGAAAATCGCCGCGTGATGTGCGATCAACGCCGAAGGGGTGAAGTGATTTTGCTGAACAAAATATTCAAAAAAATAATCCGTCGAACGCACCCGCGTCACTTCCGGCAAACCGAGGAAACCGGTGCGGTCGTTTTTGGAAAACTCCTGAAACACCCGCGCCCCCGCCGCGTAATCCGCCTGGTCACAACTGCCCAGCGACGACGTCGTGAGCGTCCAAGCCCCACGCTCCGCGAGAGGCGACAACAGCAACCAGCCCGCGACAATCATCAATGCCAGCGCCACCAAGCTGCCGCGCAGCTGGCTCGGAAACCATCGCACGCGACCCTGCCTCCACGCCACCGCCAACAGCGCGAGCGGCAGTAGTTCGCTCCCCCACGCATAACTGTTCGTGCCCGCGAGCGAAGTGTGCGCGCCCGCCCACACCACCGCCGACTGGAGCGCCAGCCCACAACTCGGCGCAAACGTCCAAGCCCAGCGCCGCCAATGTTTCGGCACGACCAGCCACGCCATCCCCGCACCCCAGAAAATCGTGTGCGCGACTAACCCGGCAGCAGTGAGGTAATACAGCATCTTGGAACGAGCGCCCACTATCGACAGCCCCTTCGGTTTGGGAAGCGAAAAGGCTGCGGCCACATCCGTGTTTACAACCCAATCGCGGTTCGCGATAAACCGCGTTCACTTTCCACCATGCCATCCCCACGTCGTCCTAAATTCATCGGCCTGTTCCACGATGAAGCGGTGACGGATTCTTACTGGATTCGCGACCAAGGGACGCTGACATTGCCGCCTCTGGCCGGAGTGAAAAAACTCACTGTGATCGGCGAGTTGCTGCCGCCTGATCCCCAAGACCCGACGGCGACCGGCGACCTCGGCCTGCGCATGAGTTTAGACGGACACACCCTCGACGAGAAGGCCGTGATCAAACCCGGTCTTTTCCAAATCGGCATCAACGTGCCGCCGGGCGACGACCACACCGCGCATTTGCTGACCTTGGATTTGCTCGGCGTGGGCGACAGTAATTTCCGTGCGTGGCTCGGTCGCGTGACTGGACTCAAATCCTTGCAACCGTGGCGCCGGCAAGCGCGCAATCGCCGCTTGCGCATCGCGCGCATTGAAGCCGATGGCGAAGTGCTGTTCGACTTCGCCAATCGCGCCGCCCCGTGGAATGCCGCGTTTGCGCGCCGCTTCCTCAAAATCGGTTTCAACCTCACCGGTTATTTCCGCGCCGACCTCGGCATCGGCGAATCCGTGCGCTGCATGGCGCGCGCCGCCGACGCCGCAGAAATTCCTACCGCCCTCGTCGATCTCAAGCTTCCGTGTAAGAATTCCCTGGGCGACTCGTCGTTCGCGCCACGCCTGCAGGCGGAGAATCCGTATCCCGTGAATGTCATTCACGTCGATCCGCCCGGGATGCGCGACATAGACCACCACCACGGCGCCGCGTTTCGAAAAGGAAAATACACCATCGGTTACTGGGCATGGGAGCTGCCGGAATTTCCGGACGCATGGATTCATTTTTCCAGCTTCTGCGACGAAGTCTGGACGCCCTCGCACTTCGCCACCGACGCCATTGCGCAAAAAGTCTCCGTGCCCGTGCTGACAATGCCGCACGCGATTTCGTTTACGCGCCCAACGGGCTATTTTCGCAAGAAATACGGCCTGCCGGCGGACAAATTCCTGTTCCTCTTCCTCTACGATTTAAATTCCTACTCGGAACGGAAAAATCCTGCCGCCGTCCTCGAAGCGTTTCGCCGCTCCGGCCTCGCCGGCAAAGGCGCGAGCCTCGTGATCAAGGTGCACAACGTAGCCGGCAACCCGGTTGATTTCGAAAAACTCCGCGCCGCCGCGGCCGAGCTTCCCGACACCACGCTGATCACGCAGACCTTGTCGCGTCAGGAAATCTACGAACTCGAATCCGCCTGCGATTGCTTCGTCTCTTTACACCGCTCGGAAGGTTTCGGCCTCGCCGTCGCGGAATGCATGTATCTCGGCAAGCCGGTCATCTCCACCGATTGGTCGGCCACGGCGGAATTCGTTAACCTGACCAACGGCTGCCCTGTGCGCTGCGAACTCATCACTCTGGATCGCAATCATGGCCCTTATGCCAAAGGGCAGACGTGGGCCGCGCCCGACATCGACCATGCCGCCGAATGGATGCGCGCGCTCCATGCCGACCGCGCGTTAGCGGCCCGCCTCGGAGCCGCCGCCCGGCACACCATCGAAACCCAATTTTCTCCCGCGACCATCGGTTCCCGCTACCGCCGTCGCCTCGAAGCCATCGCCGGCTGGTGACCCCGGAACTCGGGAAAAAGAATATTGTGCCGTGTTCGCGGGCATTGCAGTTTCGCCCTTTGCGCATGTCAGCCATCTCGAATCAAAAAACCCCCTACTCTCTCGCACTGGCCATTTGCCTCGGGTTGGTGGTGGCCTTGGGTGCCTCCGGGTTCGATCAATATTTCAAAATCCCCATGTTGGAAACCGGCGATATCGCCGTGAATGCCCTGCAGGTCGATCACGCCAAAAAATTCGCGGAGCTCTACGGCAACTATTCCCGATTCGAATTCAACCACCCGGGCCCGGCATTTTTCTACATGTATGCCGCCGGCGAAGTCCTGCTGTTCGACTGGCTGCACGTCGTGCCGGCGCCGGGCAGTGCGCATTTGCTGACATCGATGTTTCTGCAGTGCGCGTTTTTTTCGCTAGCACTGGTTTTGATTGCGACGCATCTGCCTTGGCGCAGCTGGCTGCCGTTTGCGCTGCTGGCCGCAATGCTGCAATTCGGTGCTTTGCACGATGCGTTCATGAGCATTTGGCCACCGCACGTGTTGCTCATGCCGTTTTTGTGCCTGCTCGCATCGTGTGTTTCGGTGGCCACCGGCCGGATTGATCATCTCCCGTGGGCGATCCTGACTGGAGGATTCCTATTCCATGGTCACGTGGCGCAACCTGTGTTTGTGGGCAGTCTCGGAGGCCTCGCGATCGTTTTAGGCGCATGGCGCGTCAAGCAGGCGTCTCCCGGCACTCCCTGGAAACAACTGCTGCGGGCCAACGCGCGGTGGCTGTGGATGAGTGGTGGGATAATTTTTGTGTTTCTCCTCCCGATCGCCATCGACCTGCTGAGCGGTGGCAAACGCAGCAATATCGCGACGATTTTCGGCCTCTTCTACGCGAACACCGGTGACAGCAAATCCGCCCTGCAGTCGTTTCTCTATTTCTGGTCGTATGCGACGACCTCCCGTGCGCAGGAAGACATTTTCACTGTGCTTGGTCCGCAGGTCGGCGTGTTTTTCAAGGAGCACGCTGTGAGCGTGTCGCTCTGGGCGAGCGTGCTGTTGCTCACTCCTCTGTTGCGATTCGTCGCGCCTCGCCGCGTCGAGGTGCAAGAGCGGCGGTTCCTCATGACGGCTCATCTTTTCCTCGGAGCCGCTCTGATCGGCAGCATCGTCTGGGGCACGGCGCAGGCGGGCCCGATGACCAATTTCAATAGCTACTTTTACTACGCGATTTATTTCTTCGGGCTGCTTCTGCTGATTCTCTGGCTGGATCGTCTGATTCAATGGAAACTCAATCCCGGCTTTACCGCAGCGTTGTGCGCCATCGCGGCCATCATCGCCACCTGGTCTTTTCGTTTACCGCGTCTGTCTTTCAACGAGACCGGCATGCCAATCAAGAACACGCTCGACAGCCAGTTGGCACAGGAGAGCGCCCGCGGCCCAAAACTATTGGTGTTCGAACACGCAGACTGGCCCGAGGTTTCCAGCGTCGCGCTGATGCTCGAGCGGCGCGGCATTCCGTATTACATGGCCCCTTGGTGGGGCTTCATGTTTGGCGCACGCCACCAACTCGCGATCGCCGACACCAATGCTTCGCCGGAAAAACAGCTTTCAGTGTGGTGGCTCGCTCGACCCTCCGAAGAAGGGATTCCACTGACTTCCGAACTCAGCCTCTACACAAAGCCACGGGAAATTTCGCCTGAGGACGGCGAGATCAGTTTCCGCGGCCGGGACAACGCGTTTCGCCATGTCGTGGTCGGGGTGTCCGCCGGTAATCTTGACTACGCATGGACGGAGTTGCCGCGCTTAGTGCTCATGCTCACGCCGCTTCCCGCCAGCCGTGACGTAATCATCTCCTTCGATGTGCAAACCGCCGCACGCGACCATCGTGGTGCACTCAATCAAACCGGCATCGTGTTTTTCAACGGCCAGGAAGTTGCCCGCATCGCCGCCGGCGAACGCGCTGATCACCCCGTGCTGGTTCCCCGCGATCTCTGGAATAGCCAGCCCACGGCCACCATCGAAGTGAAATTCCCGGATGCCACGCACAATCGCAGTTATCGGCGCCCGCGCCACGACTCCTGGAGTGCGTGGGGATTGTGGACGCTGCGTTTCGGGCCAGGTTAAGGCTAGAATTTCACCCTATTTGGAGGGGTCGAATTTCCAGATCCCTACCTCTTTGACTTCAGCGATCTTGTCCCAGTGACCGGGCAATTTCCCGCCGTCGAATGCGTCCGGTTTTTCAAAGGGAAAAAGCACCACGTAATAAGGGCGACCGGTGCGACGGATAGCCTCGATGAATTCCGCGTGCGCCGCCGGTTCGATCACGTCCCACCTTAGAATCGGAAAATCAGTATAGAAATAAAACGCACTGCTGGTCTGCATGCTGCCGATCACCGCATTAGCAGGGAGGTTTTTCTTCGCCCAATCGGTCACCGCGACATACGGCTGCTGGTAGGGCTTCATCAGCATCAAGTGATGCTCGAGCGCGATCCGTCGCGCGCCCCAAAACGAGACGGCCACCAGCGCCACACCCACGACCGCTGAAATCCATTTTCGAGAGGAACCGGGCGCGCGTTCGATGAGCGCGTGCACACCCACCATCGTAATGAGGATCACCGCAGGAAATGCGGGGAGCACAAAACGCAGAAACCACCACGTCTGCTGCGTAAACAGGTAGAACGCGTAAAACCCGAAAAAGATCACGATCCACATCACGCATGCCGCCAATTCCCGCGAGTCACGACGCCACCGCGCAAAGGCCAAACCAATCGGCAGGCACAGGATGATCGGGAACGCCAGTTTCAGCGTGGACAGATAATTCTGCAGACTGCCCTGCACATACGACGAATGAAAGTTGTCGAAAATCGAAGCTCCGTAGCCTGACACAAACGGGCTGCCGTAAAGCGCACGATTATAAAGCCCGTTCAACACCGCCCCCGGCAAGCCGCCCAGTAAAGCGAGTAGCAGCGCCCGCCAGTTCCAAATCAGCAACACGAGCACCGGGAAAAAAATTGCGTTGGCCGGTCGCACCAACACCGCCATCGCAAACGCCGCGCCCGCCGCTACCGCGCAGGCAGCGCTCCCGCGCGACTTGAGCGCCAAAAGAAAGGCCACCAAGCACCAGACCGTAGCGTAAACATCGCTCATCGGCACAAAGGCCACGAAGAGGTAGATCGGCGAGATCGCCAGAAGCGCGGCCCCCACGCCCGAGAGCCAACGGTCGACGTGGAAATGCCGCAACAGCACGTAGCAACCCACCACCCCGGCCACGGTTGCCCCGACTCCCATGAACAGAATTCCCCAATGCCAGCCCCCGAGCGCGCCCGCCAAGGCGTAGTGCAGCGGCAGCCCGATCGGATAGGTCGGCTTGAGCCGATCCTCTGAACCGATCCGCTCGTAGCCCAGCGGGGTGTTCGCCCACCGATCCTTGGTCGGAAATTCCGGAACGGTGCGCATCGGCGTCGTAAAGTGTCCCTCGGTCAGCAACCTCGCGCTCCCCAGATACCCGCCCGAGTCAGCGCCCGCCGCCACCGGCGCATGGTTCATCCCGACGAATACGGCGTAACCAGCCAGTAACAAGGCTGCGATCCAGCCCTGCCAGTTCCGTTTGCTGATATGCCCCATGATCGATCGATATGACATCAAGAAACAGCCAAAGAAACTGAACCCTAGGTATCAACCGCCTAATCGCACGCCTGCTTGCCACCGGGAGTCGATGCTGTTGCATAAGCACCCGCTAATTCACCGTGCTGTTTAAGTCTCACCTCTTCATCTTTGGTTTTCTACCAGTGGTTTGGGCGGGCTGGATCTTGCTGAATCGGAAGTTTGGCCCGCGGGCCGGCGCAGCTTGGCTGACGATAGGATCGGTGGTCTTCTACGCGTGGTGGGATTGGCGTTTTGTGCCTGTCCTGCTGGTATCGCTCGGCGTCAATTTTCTCCTCGCCCGACAACTCATGGCCCACCGGAAGCGCGGCTGGCTTGTCATCGGCTTGGTCTGGAATCTCGGCCTGCTCGGGTTCTTCAAATATTGGAATTTCTTCGCCGCCACCGCCAACACCCTCGGCGGCTCCTTCCAGATCCTGCAACTCGCACTCCCTCTGGGCATCTCGTTCTTCACGTTTCAAAAAATTGCGTTCTTGGTGGACGCCAGTCGCGGCCAGATCAAGTCGCTGAAGTTTTCCGAATTCGCGCTCTTCGTATTCTTTTTTCCGCAACTCATCGCCGGACCCATCGTCCATCACCGCGATTTCATCCCGCAACTGCATGCAAAAAACTTCGGACGGTTCGATGCGCGCCAGATCGCCCTTGGGCTGACGGTGTTCGCCGCCGGTCTTTTCCAAAAAAGTTTTGTCGCCGATACCATCGCGCCCATCGCCGATGCCGCGTTCGGCCATGTGGCCAACGGCACCATGCTCCGTTTTCAAGAAGCGTGGCTCGGGTTGATCGCTTACTCGGTGCAACTATTCTATGACTTCAGCGGCTATTCGCACATGGCGCTGGGGCTGGCGTTGCTCTTCGGGTTAAAATTGCCGGTCAATTTTCTCGCTCCCTACACCTCGGGTAGCATCGCCGAATTTTGGCGGCGGTGGCACATCACGCTTTCGGCGTTTCTGCGTGATTACGTTTACATCCCGCTGGGCGGCAGCCGGGTCTCGCCACCGCGCCACCTCACCAACCTCTTTTTAACCATGCTTATTGGCGGAATTTGGCACGGTGCTGGATGGACGTTTGTGGTGTGGGGCGCTTGGCACGGACTCGCGCTGGCCGTCAATCACGCCTGGAAAAGAAACACGCCCGGCGAAAACGCGACCCGGTGGGGACACCTACTCACGCTGCTTACGGTGTTTATCGGTTGGGTATTTTTTCGCGCGCCCGATCTGTCCAGCGCGTGGCACTACTGCCAAAGTCTTTTCGGCTGGCATGGCATTTCCGTGCCCATCGGCTGGATGTCTGTGGTGGAACCGCTGGCTCCCGTGGTGCGCGCGCGCGGGCTTTGGCCAAATATCCCGGTCGGTCCATTTGCCCTGCTGGTGCTGGCGGGCGCATTTCTCTGCTGTTTTCGCGGCCCTCGCTTGCTCCAGTGGTGCGGCCTTTCGCGCGACGATGTCTCCTCGGCGAACGAGTGGCAAAGCCGGGAACTCAATGCCCCAAACCAATCCTTGGGCTGGACGCGGGCTTTGCTCGCGGGTGCCATGTTTGCACTGGCTGCCGCCTGGTTGTCGCGCGCGGCACCGTTTCTCTATTTCCAGTTTTAGCCCATGCCGTCACGTCGCTATCTCGGAGCTTTCCTTTTCACCAGCCTGCTGGTGGCGGCGATTATTTATGGTGTCGCCCGGCTGATTCCCTCCGGGCCGAAAAACGAAGCGCGCCATTTTGTTTTGGAGAAAAAAATCGCGGCGGCCCTCGGCCAAAAAAAGGACGTCATCAAGGCGGGCGCGGTCAATGAACCGATGCTGCGTTGGGCCACGGCTGACTTGCTGCGCACCGCGCCGCCTGCCGCGATTTTTGGCTCAAGCCACAGCCTCATGGTGACAGCCGATCTCGCCGGCATTCCCGGGGTGGTTAATTTCTCCCAGTCCGGCGCCTCGCTCTTCGACGATCTCACGGTGTGGAGCATCCTGCGTCATCGCGACCTGCCGCCCAAAATTACGGTGGTGTTTGTCGACGGGTGGCTGTTCGACCACAGCGCCGATTTTAAAAACTGGCGTCCGCGCGTGAACGACTTGCGGGCGACTTTGGAAACTTTGGGCGAAACGATTCCGGAAGCGCGACACACCGCATTAGCCACCCTCGCCCCATCCGGAACTGCTTCGTGGAGCGACGCCTTTAGCTTTGCCCCGATCTCGCAGGAGATCGACCGCTTGCTAAAACACGTTTTTGTATCGGTGCATTACGCACCCAATCGCGCCATTGATTCGGTGCTCATCACGTCCGAAGGCGCTTTTTTGCCCTCGGCAAAAAGCCAGGCGTTTGACCAGCCGGCCGCCACTTCCCTTGCGTTGCATCAATACCGCGCGAACGCTGATCGCCATCGCTACGGTAATTATGAGAGCATCAACGAAGCGCTGTGGGCGTATTTCGAGCAGTGGATTCTGCAATGCCAGTCGCAAGGTCCGGTTTATCTGGTGCTCTCTCCGTATCATCCGGCGATCTATTCTGATATTGTTGGCAGTCCGAAAAACCAATTGGCCCAAGTGGAAAAACGCACGCGGGCTTTCGCGGAACAACACGGGATTCAACTCATCGGTTCATATTCGCCGCATGTCGCCCAGATGACCGCGGAAAATTTCAGCGACGGCGATCACCTCAACACAAACGGACTCGAACGCCTGCTCAAACCGCTGCGTGATGCCGTGGGCGCACCCACTACGCCATGATTTTTTTCGACGTCACGCACACCAGTCACACTCGCGCCCAAACTGGCATTCAACGCGTCGTGCGCTCCGCCTTGATGGAACTGGGTAAACAAGAGCCGGTCGCCGCGGTTTGCTACGATCCGTTTCAGAAAACCTGGCGCGAGGTCAACGCGAGCGAACGCGACCACCTTCGCCCCGGGCAAGCCACCACGAGCTCACGCAGCGCCAAGTGGCCGCTCAGCGCAAAAATCGCCGGACACGCCCGCCGCTTGCTCGGAACACAAAGTGAACTCCCTGCCGCGAACGGTTTAATTTGTCCCGAACTCTTTTCCCCAAAAGTAGGCGCATACTTGCCGGAGCTTTTTAAAGCGATCAACGGCCCGCGCATTGCGATTTTTCATGACGCGATTGGCTTGAAGCTCCCTGAACTCACGCCTGCGGGCACAGTGACGCGCCTGCCGGCGTATATGCGCGAGTTGCTGGCGTTTGACGGGATCGCAGCGGTATCCGCCGACTCCGCGGAAAGCCTGCGCGATTTTTGGCACTGGCTGGGCGTTCCCCACCCACCTCCCGTGCAGGCGATACCTCTGGGAGTCGATCCAGTTGCTTCAAAGTTTGTTTCTACCGCATCAGCTCCTGCGCAGCCGACTCCACGCATTCTGTGTGTCGGCACAATCGAAGGCCGAAAAAATCACCTCGCGCTCCTCGAGGCATGCGAAACCATGTGGAATTCCGGGCTTCAATTTGAACTCCACCTGCTCGGCCTCGCACGTGCCGATACGGCAGCGGCCGCGCTGCAAAAGATCGAGTCGCTACGTCGCGCCGGTCTCCCGTTGTTTTATGAGGGCGCGGCCACGGATGCCGAATTGCACGCGGCTTACGCGCGCTGCGATTTCACGGTTTATCCGTCGATGATCGAAGGCTTCGGCCTTCCGGTGATCGAAAGCCTTCAGCACGGAAAGCCGTGCATCTGTTCCGCTCGCGGCGCGCTCGGCGAATCCGCTCGTGGCGGCGGTTGCATTGCTTTGCCCGAGGTCGATGCGCGCTCCCTGCAATCGGCGATTCAACCACTGCTCGTGGGGCGCGAGGAATTAGCCGCTCTCGCTCGGGTCGCGCTCGCGCGTAAATTCCGCTCATGGAGCGACTACGCGAGCGACTTGAGCGCGTGGATGAAATCATTGCCGCGCCGCGATTGAGCCCAAGGCTTTGCGGTTGCTAAGCGCCGCCTTACGCCGTGTAGTCCACCCTTCGATTTCACATGGCCCTGTCCCTTTTTACTTCCAAGCATAAGAAAGCGATCATCGAGCGCGCTCGCGACGATTACGCGACGAAGATGCGGCTGAAATACAAGCCCTACTACCACGCGATGGAGTCGCAGGCGGGCACGCACATCAATTTACAGGGCCGTAAAATGATCATGCTTTCGAGCAATGATTACCTCGGGCTCTCATTTCATCCGAAGGTCATCGAAGCGTGCGGCGAAGGCGCGAAGCAATGGGGCAGCAGCACGACGGGCGCGCGGATCTCGAACGGCTCGCGCGGCTACCACGTCGCGCTTGAAGAGAAACTGGCGGCTTTTCTCGGTCGCGAAGCCTGTCACATCAGCGTGGCCGGCTATGTTTCCTGCTGTTCCGCGGTCGCGAGCTTTGCCCAAAAGGGCGACTTGGTTTTCGCCGATAAAAATATTCATTCCTGTCTGTGGGATGGCATTCGCCTGTCCATGGCATCGGTCGAACGCTTCTCCCACAATAACCCGGAAGACCTTCGCCAGGTCCTTAAAGACGCTCCGGCCGCTACGCCGAAAATGCTCGTCATCGAAGGCGTTTATTCGATGGAGGGCCACATCTGCTGCCTGCCTGAACTCGCGCAGATCGGCGAAGACAATGGCTGCTTCACCGTGCTCGATGACGCGCACGGCTTCGGCGTGCTTGGCCGGCAGGGCCGCGGCACCGTCGACCACTTCAAGATGAACGACAAAGTCGACCTCATCTGCGGTTCAATGTCGAAGTCGCTCGCGAGCACCGGCGGTTTTGTGGCGGGCTCACGCGACCTCATCGAATACCTGCGCACTAATTCGAAACAGACGCTTTTCAGCGCGGCCCTCAGCCCGAGCATGGCTGCCGCTGCCTCCGCTTCGCTCGATATTATGCAAAGCGAACCAGAGCACCTCGAGCGCCTTTGGAAAAACACCAAGCGTTATCGCGAGATGCTCAAAGGCCTCGGCCTCGACACGTGGGGCAGCGAGACACCCGCCGTGCCCATCGTGCTCGGCTCGAAGGAACTCGTTTATCGCTTCTGGAATTCGCTCCTCGAAAAAGGCGTGTTTACGGTTATGTCGATCGCGCCCGCCGTGCCTCCCGGCAAGGACTTGATTCGCACCGCCGTCTCCGCGCTGCACAGCGAAGAAGACCTCGAAAAGATCGCCGACGCGATGGCCTACGCCGTCAAGCGGATGTAAGCCGGGCGCACCTGCGCCTCACTTTAGCGTTTTCAAAATTACCTGCGCCGTCTGGCCCCAGCGCGTCAATGGGCGCGCCATCGCGCCTGCTTGTAAGCGCACATTAAAATCCGCGTCAGTCAGCACGGCGCGCAATTTTTCTTTCCAGTCCGCCAAATCGTTCAGCTTGGCCACGACGCAGCCACCCGCGTCGGCGTTTTCGCGCAAGACCGGCAAATCGCTGCACACGCACGGCACGCCGCGCCACAACGATTCGAGCAACGGCAAACCACACCCCTCGGCAATCGTCGGAAACACCACGGCGCGCACCTTCGAATAGAGCCGGCCCAATTCGTCATCACTGACGGCTTCGTGGAGTTTAAAACGAGGCTGCGTTTTTTTCAGCGACTGCATCCGCTTGAGAATCGGTTTTCCAAAATGCGGATTCACCCGACCGACGATATGGAGATCGAAATCCACCCCTTCACTCCAAAGCGCTTCGGCCACGTCCAATAAAAACATTTGGTTTTTTCGCGGCTCGATGATGCCCACGCAGAGCAGCTGTGCTCGACTGCGCGCAATCCGTGCATCACGAATCGCGCGGTCCCCACTGTCGAAATCCGCTCCGAGTTCGATCAAACCCACCTCCGCGCGTGGCTGCACACCCTGCCATCGCCAAAATTCAATCAGGTCGCGCCGGCTCGCCTCCGAGATCGCAAAGACGCGATCGAAACTCGCCAGCAGTTTCATGTAACCCGGGTGCCGCTGCACGCTCTGCGGCCATGTGATGTGTGGCCACCGAATCGGAATCGCATCGTGAAACATTGCCGCCAAGCGGCATCGTCGACTTTGGATAAACTCTGTAAATCCCGGTCGCTCGGCTTCGCTGAAGAGTTCCACCGTGAACAACCAATCGCTGGCGGCAAATTTCACCTCGGCGCGCGCCTTACCGGTCACGAACCCCCGCTTGGCCCCATCCCAAGTGACGCTCGTGACGAGGGAGCCCAACTTCTGCTGCAGCCGCGAACTCACCCGCATCAGCCCCGAGCGATGCTTCGCCGTGCCCATCTTCGTGATGTCGTAGTAAATCATACGGCCATTTTTTTGACTACGGATTGCACGGATAAAAACCGATTTAACGTCCGTCGCTTCCTAGTGCCTTGATCCGTGTTCATCCGGGTAATCCGTGGTTAAAAATCACTTTGTCTCACGCATCACGTGCGCATCGCGCGCTCGAAACACGCCACGAGTTGCGCGGTGTTTTTGTGCGCATCGTAATTTTCTTCCGTCCACGCCCGTGCGCCACGCTGCAATTTTTCCGCCAACGCATCGTCGTCGCGCAGACGCTGCAACGCGTCCACCCACGCCGTCGGCAACGTGACTTCCGCGACCAAGCCGGTGCGTTCGTGGGTGATTGCCTCAGTCGTCGCCGACACGGGCGACGTCACCACCAACACGCCCGCCGCCATCGCCTCGGGAATTACATTCGGCAACCCATCGCGATCGCCGCTCGGCGCTATCACGCCCGTGTGCAGTAACACATCGGCCCACGCGAGTTGTGGCCAGACTTCCGGCTGTGCCAGTTGTCCGAGAAACTTCACGTGATCGGCGACACCAAGTTTCGCCGCCAGCGCTTCGAGTTCACTCCAGAGCGGGCCTTCCCCGACGATATGGGCTTCGAAATTCACGCCCGCCGCTTTTAACGCCGCGTAAATGCGCATTTGGTAATCGAACCCTTTTTTCCGCACAAGTCGCGCGATGCACACGATGCGCAGCGTTTGCTTTCGTTCCGCGCGAATCGTCTTCAGCGTGGGAAACGCCGGCAGCCCACGGCGAATACACGCAATTTTTTCCGGCGGCACACCGCGCGCGAGGAGTTCATCACGCGCCATCTGCGTCGACGCTTGAATGAAACGCGCGTGCTCTAATTTTTCCAAGAGCCACCAATCTCCACCATGTTCGTAGATGTCGTAGGCGTGCGCCCCGGAGCTGTAACGCCAGCCAAACATCCGCCACAGCACCCACGCCGCCGTCGTCGGCCCACCCGCCCACGCTCCATGCACGAGCGCGGGCGGATCCTCGCTCAGCTGTTTCGCGTAACTTCCCGCGAAGCCCGCCCCGAGCATATTTTCCCAAAAATTCAGCCACGAGCGCGGCGCGCGTTGCGTCACGCCCTCGAACAAATCGCGCATCAATCGCGGACGACGCACGCAGTTCATCGGGATGTGCCAGAGAAACACGCCGATTAACCGCCACTTCGGAAACGTGTGCACCGGCAGTCCGTTGAACACGCCCCCGCCGCCCCAGAGCGAATAGAGTTTCAGTTTCAAACCCTTCGCTTGTAGCGCGAGCACGTCGCGTTGCAGGAATGTCTCCGAGGTCTTCGGAAACGTGGTAAAGAAAAGTGCGATGTGCGGTTCGCGGGACAAGTGATTCAGACTAGCGAGGAAGGTGACGCGGATAACATAAAAATCTCACCGTCACGCTGTCGCCGCGCCGGCCACCACCAGGAACGCCGCGAGCGCCGGATCCGCCGCAGCGTCTTTACGCCAGCCCAGCACGAGTCGACTCTCCGGCGCCGGGCCTTCAAGCGGACGAAATGAAACTTCACCCGGCAACTCGCGCGCTTCCGACGGGCACATGAACGTCGCGCCGAGTCCCGCGCGCACGAGGCCGATCGCATTCGCGCGCGGCCACACTTCGTCGGCGATGCGCGGGGTGATGCCGGCTTGTTGAAACGCAAAGAGCACGCGGTCGTAAAACCCGGGATTATGCGCGCGCGGAAACATCACGAACGGCGTGTCTGCGAGCTCGCGCAGTCGCAGTTTTTTCGCCTGCGCCTGCGGATGCTCCGCGGGCAGCAGCACACCGTTTTTTTCCAACAACAGCAGCTTCGTCGCGAGGCCCGACGGGACCGTGGCGTCGGGGTGAAAAAATCCGCACACGATCTCGCCCGTCTTGAGCGACTCGAGCTGCGCCGACGTCGGCGATTCGTTCAACTCCACGCGGATCCCCGGATAGCGCCTGTTGAACTCGCGCAAAATCCCGGGCAACACCGTGGCCATTGCCAGGCCCGTGAACGCGACGCGCACCTGGCCGGCTTGTCCCGCCGCGAGCGCCTGAATATCGCCCTGCACCGCGGCAAGCGCGCGCAACACGGGCTCGATGCGCTCGAGAAACACTTTTCCCGCCGAGGTAAGTTCTACGCGCCGACGCGTGCGATTTAAAAGATCCACGCCCAGCGCTTCTTCCAATTGCACAATACTCCGCGAAAGCGCCGGCTGCGCCACCGCGAGTGACTCTGCGGCCTTCCGGTAGTGCAGCTGCTTCGCCACCTCGCGGAAGTAAACGAGGTGCCGGAGCTCAAACGGGTATTGATACTCTCGAGGCATCAATACCGACGAAACAGGGGTTTTCGGTTATGGCAAGAATGCGCACCTCGTCAGGCAAATTTCCAAACCGGATCGAACTCCACGCAACCGAAGATTGCCGTCATCCCCGGTTTGTTTTTCGTTTCCCGCATGAAGACTGCGTCTACCCCGTTGGTCAGTGCGAGCGCCCTCGCCCTATTCTTGTTGAGCGTTAACTTAAATGCCGCGGCTCCCGCTGCGCTGCCTCCGCCGGAAGAAACCGAATACTGGAACCCTGTGCCGACGGTCGTCAGCGCGCCCGCCGGCCAACCGCCGTCCGACGCGGTCGTATTATTCGACGGGAAAAACCTCGATGCCTGGGTGAAAGCTGACGCCGCCGCTCAACCGGCGGCTTGGAAAATCATCGATGGTGCCCTCACGCCCGTGGCGAAAGCGGGCGACATTGCCAGCCGGGCGGCCTTCGGCGACGTGCAGCTGCACGTGGAGTTTCGTTTCGCGCCAGATGTCCGCGGTAAAAGCCAGCGACGCGGCAACAGCGGCGTGTTTCTCATGGGACTTTACGAAGTCCAAGTGCTCGATTCCCACGAAAACGCGACCTACGTCAACGGCCAGGCCGGTTCGATTTACAAACAGCATCCGCCCCTGGTGAACCCCGCCCGCGCGCCCGGCGAGTGGCAGACCTACGACATCGTGTGGATCGCGCCACGGTTTGGCGCAGACGGCGGGTTGCTGAGCCCGGCGCGCCTCACCGTCTTTTTTAACGGCGTGCTCGTGCAGGCCGACGCCATTCTGGCGGGGCCGACCGTCTACCGCGGCAAGCCCGCTTACACCGCTCACGCGGACAAATTGCCACTGCGTCTTCAGGAACATGGCAACGACTCCGTCGAGCCCGTGGCGTTTCGAAATATCTGGGTGCGCGAGCTAAAACTGTCCGCCACGCCGTAAACATCCGGCTGCGCTAAGACCGTTCGCACCAACGAAACCGACTGATTTTGATGCCCAAAAGGCATCACAGGGTAATAAATAGGTATTTCCCGTTATGGTCAGAGTCTGGTATTCTCAGCGCTCTTCCGAATCGAATCCGCGCATCACCGCATGCCGGGCTCGCACTGATTTCCTCTCCCAACTTCCATCTCCCCTCTCCAATCTCCCATTTTGATCATGGCTAAATCTCTCTTCGAAAAAGTCTGGGCCGACCACACGGTCAAAAAACTGGCGAACGGCCAGACCCAACTCCTCATCGGCACGCACCTCATCCACGAGGTCACGTCGCCGCAAGCGTTCGGCATGTTGCGCGACCTCAAGTTGCCCGTGCTGATGCCGCACCGCACCTTCGCGACGGTCGATCACATCATCCCGACCAACGAGCTGGCCGAGCCCTACGCTGACAGCCTCGCCCAGGCGATGATGGACGAGATCCGCAAAAACTGCGCGGAGTTCGGCATCACCTTCTTCGACCGCGCCAGCGGCAAACAAGGCGTCGTGCACATCGTCGGCCCCGAGCAAGGCATAACCCAACCCGGCACCACGATCGCGTGCGGCGACTCCCATACGTCCACGCACGGCGCCTTTGGCGCGATCGCGTTCGGCATCGGCACCTCGCAAGTCCGTGACGTGCTCGCCACGCAAACGATGGCCCTCGGTGCGCTCAAAGTTCGTCGCATTGAAGTGAACGGCAAGCTGCGCGCCGGCGTTTACGCCAAGGACGTCATTCTCCATATCATCCGTCTCACCGGCGTGAACGGCGGCACCGGTTACGCCTACGAGTATGCCGGCTCCGTGTTTGACGGCTTCACCATGGAGGAGCGCATGACGGTGTGTAACATGTCCATCGAGGGCGGCGCGCGCGTGGGCTACGTCAATCCCGACGAAACCACTTTCGCCTACCTGAAAGGCCGCCCCTACTCGCCGAAAGGCGCTGACTGGGACGCCGCCGTGACGCGCTGGAAATCTTACGCGTCCGACGCGGGCTGCCATTACGATGACGTCATGAAAATCGACGCCGCCGACATCGCGCCGACCGTCACGTGGGGCATCAATCCCGGTCAGGGCATCTCGATCACCGAGAACATTCCTGATCCCACCACGGCGAAAAGCGCCGACGAAAAAGCCGGCATCATCGAAGCGCTCGAATACATGAAGCTTCCCGCCGGCGCGCCAATCAAGGGCACCAAGATCAACGTCGCTTTCCTCGGCTCCTGCACCAACGGCCGACTCTCGGATTTCCGCGAAGTCGCCAAATACGTGAAGGGCAGAAAAGTCGCCGCCGGCGTCAAAGCCATCGCGGTTCCCGGTTCGCAGATCGTCGCCCTCCAATGCGAAAAGGAAGGCATCGACAAAGTCCTCGTCGAAGCGGGCTTTGAATGGCGCGCCGCGGGCTGCTCGATGTGTCTGGCGATGAATCCCGACAAACTCATCGGCGACCAGCTCTGCGCCTCGTCCTCCAATCGTAATTTCAAAGGCCGCCAGGGTTCCATCACCGGTCGCACGGTGTTGATGAGCCCCGTCATGGTCGCCGCCGCCGCCGTCACCGGCTCCGTCGCCGACGCCCGCGAAGTCTTCGCGGTGAATTAATCTTTCTCGTTCTTCGTTCTCTTTCTCGTTCTCCAAATTTTAATCCCAGAGAACGAGAAGGAGTAAGAGAACGAGAACGATTTCAAACTTTCAGCCCTCAACTTTAAATTTCCATGGCTCTCGCAAAAATCACCTCCGTCACCGGCCGCGCGGTCAACGTCCCCGGCAATGACATCGACACCGACCGCATCATCCCGGCGCGCTTCATGAAGTGCGTCACCTTCGATGGTCTCGGCGAATTCGTTTTCTTCGACGTCCGTCACGATCCGCAGGGCAAAAAAATCGATCACCCGATCGATCGCCCCGAACACAAGGGCGCAACGATCCTCCTGTCCGGCGCCAACTTCGGCTGCGGCTCTTCCCGCGAACACGCGCCACAAGCGATCTCGAAAGCCGGCTTCGAAGCCGTCATCGCGGAAAACTTCGCCGAGATTTTCTTCGGCAACTCCACCACGCTCGGCATGCCTTGCGTGACCGCGAGCCGCGAAGACATCGCCAAGATCGCCGCTTTTGCCACCGCGAATCCGCAACAGGAAATCACCCTCGACCTCGAAAAACTCGAAGTCCGTTTCGCCGGCCAAAGCGTGAAAATCGCGCAGCGCGAAAGCGCCCGCGACGCTCTCGTTAACGGCCGCTGGGACGCCATCGGCGAGCTCATCGACGGCATTCCGTCCGTGAAGGACACCGCCAAGAAGCTCCCTTATCTCGTCGCATAAAACGGCGGATATCCTCCTTCCGGCAAAGCGCGCTGCCTGGCGCGCTTTTTTTATCGTCGGAGAATTCCCGAAGCGAACCTCAGGAACTCTGACCGGAACGGCGGGTGAGTTCACGCGTCGCATGAGCATCACACGCCATGCAACGCACTACTCTCGCGGTTTTTTGCGATCGATTCGCACCCCTCGTCACCCGACTGGCGATTGCGTTGATTTACGGATGGTTCGGACTGCTCAAACTTTTCGGCGTAAGTCCGGCGGAAGAGCTCATCCGGCAGACCTTTAGTTTCCTTCCGGGCGGCGCGGTCATTCTGGCACTCGGTGCGTGGGAAGTCGTGATTGCAGTGCTGCTCCTGTTTCCCCGCACGGTGTGGATCGCACTGCTTTTTCTCATCCTGCATCTGCCCGGCACGTTTCTCTCCTACTTCACCGCGACCGAACTGTGTTTCACGGGTCCTTTTGTTTTCACCGATCTGGGTGAATTCATTTTGAAAAACCTCATGGTCATCGGAGCCGTGCTTTTTCTCGCATCGGTCTACGCCCCCGGCGCCCGGACGCACGCGCATGATTCGACGCGCGCCTGATTCCGGTCATGAAATCGCCCACTACGACCTCACGCACTTGGCCCGAATTGCCGCGCTTTGTCGCTTACGTGGCGGTGACGCTGGCGCTCAGCAGTTTATTTGTCCTCGCCTGGGGCTTGCGCGAAATCCTGCTGCTGACCTTTGGCGCGATTGTCTTTGCCGCAATCATTCGCGCGGTGGCCCAACCCGTCATCAAGCGTTTCCCGGAACGCGAAAAACTCGCGGTATTCGGAGCGATTCTTGCCCTGCTGGCTGGATTGAGTGGGCTGTTCTGGCTCTTCGGGCACCAAATTGCCGAGCAGATGCGCGGTTTCATGGATCGACTGCCGGAGGCGATCAATGCCGCCAAGGCGTGGCTGGAACAACATGCGGCCGGGCGGCTCGTCATGGAAAAAATCCGCAGCTCACACGCAGTCACCAGCAACATGGACAACCTGAGCAAAGTCGCTGCGGTGACGTTGGAATCGCTCGGCCACCTGTTGCTGATGTTGGTCGTCGCCATCTACCTCGCGCTCACGCCGCGCCTTTACGTCAGCGGCTTCGCGCGGCTGTTTCCCCTGACGCAGCGCCAGAAAATTCACGACGCCTTCGAGGCTTCAGGCGATTCGTTGCAAAAATGGCTGCTCGGGCAACTCATCTCGATGCTCACCATCGGCACGCTTACGACGCTCGGCCTGGCGGTGGTCGGCTGCCCGGTGCCTCTCGCCTTGGGCATTCTGGCCGGCCTGCTCACTTTCGTTCCAGTCGTCGGGTTCATCATTTCGTTCGTGCCGACTGTGTTGATTGCCCTCAGCGAAAGCCCGCAAGTCGCGCTCTATGCGATCATCGTGTTTTTAATTGTGCAGCAACTCGAAGAACAACTCGTCCTGCCGCTCGCGCAAAAATGGGCCGCCAAACTTCCTCCGGCCCTCGGCTTGATCGCGCTCGCCGCTTCCGGCGCGTTGTTCGGCCTGCCCGGATTGATCTTCGGGTGTCCGCTGACGGTCGTGATTATGTGCCTCGTTAAAAAACTCTACCTGGAGAATGGCCTTGAGCGAAAGGCTCGTTCCTCGGCGGAAAACTAACGGCGCGGTCGGTCTTTCAGGAATACCCCAAGCTTTTCCTAGGGAGCACCGCTCAGTCGTGCGCCTGGGCCTACTACTCAGGTAGTAGATGCCTCGCTCGCGCCTTGCCGGTCTGATCGCGCGTCTCACGGTGGCGGCCTCACGTCGGCCAATTCCCCTCCGGCGCAATTGTTGATCGCTCTTCACAACCTACCTATGAATCGCTCCCTCCCCTTCCTTCGCACGCGCGGTTTCGCCGCGTTGCTCGCGCTCGGTGTGCTCGCGCCCCAGTCCGTTTGGGCTCACGGCACCTTGATCGCCCCGAAAAGCCGCGTTTATCGCATCTACGAACACAACGTCGAAAATCCCACCGCTCCTTGGGCGAAAGCCGCGTTGGCCATCAGCACCAAGAACGCTTTCTATACCTGGAACCAAGTCTCGCAAAACATCCCAAGCTATAACCACCGCCAGGCGGTGCCAGATGGTCACCTCGCGAGCGGCGGCAATCCGATTTATTTCGGCATCGATCTTGTGCGTCCCGACTGGCCGGCCACGCCGGTCGCGTCGGGTAATTACCAATTGTTGTTCAACGCCACCGCGCCGCACGAGCCGAGCTTCATCGATCTCTACATCACGAAGGCCGACTACGATCCGTCGCAAACGCTCACGTGGGATCGCATGGAAAAGATCGGCTCGAAAGTTCCCTATTGGAAAGAGTCCTACAATTACTGGCGCATCAACGTCACGCTCCCGCCGCGCACGGGCAAACACGTCTTGTGGATGGTGTGGCAACGCATCGATCCGGTCGGCGAAGCCTTCTTCGTCGCGAGCGACCTCGTGTTCGATGGTTCCGTGACGGAAAACGTAATCGTGCCGACGCCGGACAACACGCCGCCGTCGCCCCCGAATCCGGTCGATCCGGTCGACGTGACTTACACCCCGCCGAGCCCCGTCCAAGCCCAAGTCGGCGACGTGCGCGTCAATTTCTCCTCCGATGAAGCCTGGGCCGGCGGCTATCGCGCCAAGATCACCGTGACCAACCTCGGCACCAAACCGCTCGAGCAGTGGAAGGTGAATTTCAAAGGCAACTTCATCGTCACCACGATTTGGGAGGCACGTTACCTGTGCGTCGCCGCCGCGGCCCACAGCGTCGCGCATCCCGCCTGGGCTCCGAACCTCGCGCCCGGCGCGAGCGCGAGTTTCGGTTTTGTGGTCTCCGGCCCGCTTGCGGCGCCCACCGATTTCGGCATCGAAGGCATCACGGTCGTCGTGCCCGAAAATCCGCCGTCCTCCCCCACGCTCAAAACCGAACTCAAATTCGATTCCGTCTGGGGCTCGGGGTTCACCGGCACGCTTCGCCTGACCAACACCGGCAAAACTGCCGTCGAAGGCTGGTCCCTGGCCTTCGAAGCCCCGTTCAAAATCGGCAGCGTGTGGAACGGCAGCCTCGTTTCCTCCAACGGCGCTTACGTGATCACGGCCGCCAGCTGGAACCAGCGCATCGAACCCGGCAAGTCGATCGACGTCGGTTTCAGCGCCACCGGCCCTGCGAAACAAATCGCCGACATCCTCGTCCGCACCGGCAAGTAATTTACCGTTCTCCTTTTCTTTCCGGGTTACGGTAATGGTTCCGGAATAGAACAAAGCGCGTGAGCCTGCGCGAGGGATTCAACCCCCTCGCGCAGCATTCGTTTAACCCTTTCGCTTCAACTGATGTTTTTAGTGCGTCATCGTCCTCATGTTCGTGATTGAGCGATTGCGCCATCGCCTCCCTACGGGGAGGTTTTCGTGCGTTTGATTCCCGCCTCTCCACTTCTTCGCGCGCCGCGCCAGCCTGCCGGCTTGATGGTCGCCGTCTTATTCTTCGCCGCGCTATGCGCTCACGCGGCGCCTCCCTCGCTTTCGATCGACCAGGAACTCGCGGAAGCAGGCTCGCCGGCGCTGCAGGTATTTTTGCCGGAAGACTACCAAAGCCATGAACAAGCGTTCATGAGCGTCGCCGACTCGCGCGGCATTATTCACGTCGGCAGTTTCCGCTACGTCCTGAGTCACGACGGCGTGAACTGGCAACGCATTCCCATCGCGCAAACCACCTTCGTTCGCGCCCTCACGCTCGCTCCCGACGGCCGCATCTACGTCGGCGGCACCGACGAACTCGGCTACCTCGACGAGAGCCAGCTGGGCCAAAAAACCTTTGTTTCACTCCGCGAAAAATTGCCCGCCGAGCACCGCCAATTCGGCGCGGTGTGGACGGTGCTCGCGAATCGCGACGGGGTTTATTTCGCCGCCGGTCAACGGCTCTTCCGCTGGCACGAGGGCCGTTTCGAAGTCTGGAGCGATCCCGTCCCGACAGTGTTTCAACGGATCGCGAAAGTCGGCGACGCGATTTACCTGCACACGGCCGGACAGCCGTTGCGACGTATCGACGGCGGCGTGCTCACCGACATCAGCGCGGATCCGCAACTCGTGCCGCAACACTTGATGGGCCTGCTCAGCCTGGCCAACGGCAACCTGCTCTACGCCTCGCGCAATCAAGCGCTCTGGGAAATCGATCCGCAAGGCCGGGCCACCCCGTGGAAAACCGACGCGGACGAATTCCTGCGCCGCGAAGCGGTGCAACAGGCGCTGCGTTTACCCGACGACTCCCTGCTTCTCGCGACGCGCAACGCCGGTCTCATCCAACTCGACGCGCGCGGCCGATTCATTCGACGCATCGATATCGCCGACGGCCTGCCGAGCCGCGCAGCGCGCCTCGGAGCGTTCGACGTGACCGGCGCGCTCTGGCTCGGCACTAATAATGGGATCGTGCGCATGGCGTTCGGCAGCGAAAAAACAGTATTCCGCACCGGCCGCGGTTACGAAGGCGCGCTCATCACGCAAATCGTGCGTCACCGCGGACAGATTCACGTCGCGACCGTCGGCGGCGTCATGAAATTAATTCCACCCAATCCCGTCACGCTCACCAATGCGCATTTGGAATCGGTGCCGGGGTTATCTTCACCGGCTTTCGCGCTCGCGAGCACCCCGCAAGGCCTGCTGGTCGGCGCCGATTCGCAACTGAGTCTGCTGCCGGATGCAGCCACGCAAGCGTCCGTGATCGACACCGGTCCGACGGTGTTGGATCTCGCCGTTTCCAAGGCTGAGCCTGGCGTCGTGTGGGGCGCGCGCGGCAGTGGCGGCGGGCTCGTGCGCATCGCGCACGCGGACAACCGCTGGCAAGTGCAGGGACTCTACGGCGGCGTCGGCGGAAATCTCCACAGCCTCGGCGAAGACAGCGTGGGCGACGTGTGGGCCGCGACTTCGTTGCGCGGCGTGTGGCGCGTGCAATTTGCCGCGGCTCTCCCCGGTCAGGCGCGAGCGGTTAAAAACGTGACGTCGTTCGGCGCCGATAATCCGTTCCCCGGTCCGCTGGGGCCGCTGTGGGTGGACGTGCGGCACGGCGAACCGATTTTTTTTATTGGCGATACGCGTTGGCGTTTTGACCGCGCCAGCGAGGTTCCCGTAAAAATGCCCGCGTTCGAACCTGGCTCGCTGCAAGCGTTGGAAGCCGCCGACGATCTGCACTGGCACGAAAATGAGGTGTTGTGGACGAGCGCGAGCACGCAGCTCGTGCGCACGCGGTTGGATCGTTTGCAGGCGTTTCCGGCTCCACGCGCATTCGTGAGTGCGGTGACACCCTTGAGCGGCCAAGCGTGGCCGGAAAAAAATATTCTCGCGGCGGGTCGCCATGATCTCGCGTTCGATTTCACCGCGCAACCGACGCGCAAAGCCGCCCGGATTCAAACGCGATTGCTCGGTTACGATGCCGACTGGACCGAGGCTGGCGAACAACGTCGGCGCGTTTACACCAATCTGCCTGCGGGGAATTACACGTTCGCGGTGCGGGCTGCCGATGGCGATGGCCCGGCTGGCGCGGCGGCGGAGTTTTCGTTCGAAATTAAATTGCCGTGGTGGCGCACCCTCGCCGCGCAACTCATCGGCGGCGTGCTGCTCGGAGCGGCGGTCTTCGGTTTCATTCACTGGCGCAGCGTGGCTTTGCGTCGGCGCAACGCCCAGTTGAGCGCGATGGTGACGGAGCGCACGACGGAGTTGAGCGAGGCCCGCGACGCCGCCGACGCCGCCAACCGCGCGAAGAGTGCGTTTCTCGCCAACATGAGCCACGAGCTCCGCACGCCGTTGAACGGCATCCTCGGCTACGCGCAAATTCTCCGCCGCGATCATGAATTACCGGAGCGTCAGCGCGCCTCGGCGACGATCATCGCGAACAGCGGCGAATATTTACTCGGCCTGATCAACGACGTGCTCGACCTCGCCAAAGTCGAGGCCGGTCAGCTCACGTTGCGTGAAACCGATTGCGACCTGCGGCGCATCGTCACCGACGCAGTCAATTTGATCCGCCCCCGTGCCGACGCGAAAAATTTGTGGTTCAGCACCACGATCGATGCCGACGTTCCCCTCGCGGTGAAAACCGATCCGCAAAAACTCCGCCAGATTCTGCTCAACCTGCTCGGCAATGCCGTGAAATTCACCGAGCGCGGCGGCGTGCATTTGTTCGTCAAGCGCCTGAGCCCGAAACGCGTCGCCTTTACCGTCGAGGATTCCGGTCGTGGCATCGCCCGCGAACACGTGCCGCAACTTTTCCAGCGCTTCGCTTCAAGCGAATCCGCGACGCAAGGCACCGGCCTCGGCCTCGCGCTCAGTCAGCGTTTCGCGGAACTGTTGGGCGGAAAAATTTCCGTTCAAAGCGAACCCGGCAACGGCAGCCGCTTCACGCTCAAGCTGCCGCTGGCTTCGCTGGAAAACTCGGTCGCGCCCGCGCTGCCGGGCGGCGACATCGCCGGCTACGAAGGCCCCGTGCGTCGCGTCGTGATCATCGATGACGACGCCACCAATCGCGCGTTGCTTTCGACGCTGCTGAGCGCCGTGGGGTTCGCGGTTGCTGAAGCGTCCGACGGTCCGGAAGGACTCGCGACGCTCGCAGATTCGCCCGCAGATCTCGTGTTACTCGACCTGCGTTTTCAAAGCGGCCCGGATGGGCGGGAGATCGCACGGGAAATTCGCGCGCGTTACGGCGGCGCGGCGCCACGCATTATCGCGGTTTCTGCCAGCGCGTTTCCCTCGACGCAGCGCGAAGCGTTGGAGTCGGGTTGCGATCGCTTTTTGTCCAAGCCGATCCTCGAACCGCAACTGTGGGCGGCCATCGGCGAAACCCTCAAACTCACGTGGCGGCGTGTCGACTCCGCGGGCAATCCCGTCACGGAATCATCTTCCGATCCACTCCCGGACGCGGCCGTGCAAGAACTTCGCCGCTGGATCGCCCAAGGCGACATCACCGGATTCACGCGCGCGCTGGATCAATTTAGAAAACAGTTGCCCGGACATCGCGTCCTCCTCGATCAACTCGTGGTGCTCGCCGCTTCCTATGATCTTGAACGCGCCGAAAAGTTGCTCGCGGCACACCCCCGCTCACCATGAATCCCTCCCCTATTCACGGAGCCCGCGTATTCCTGATCGACGATGTGCCGGCCAACCTCGGCGTGCTCGGCGAAGTGTTTACGCAAGCCGGCGCCAAAGTCTTTGTAGCCCAGAGCGGCGCCAGCGCTCTCGCCCGCCTTTCCACCGTGCAGCCCGATTTGATTCTGCTCGATGTCTCCATGCCGGGCATGGACGGCTTTGCCGTGTGCCGACACTTGAAAACCGAAAGCGCCTGGCGCGACACCCCGGTGATTTTTATCACCGCGCTCAACGAAGTGTCTGACCGCCTCACCGGATTTATCGCCGGCGGCGTGGACTACATTGTTAAGCCGTTTCAAACCGAGGAAGTGCTTGCGCGGGCCTCCACTCACCTGAGATTGCGCACGCTGCAACGCGAACTCGCCGCGCAAGCAGCCGCCGTGCAGGCAAAAAATGAGGAACTCGAACGCGAAATCCAGCGACGTCTCGCCACCGAACTCGCCATTCGTCGCTCGCTGGATCGCGCCGTGCTCGTCGCCGCGCGCAACGGCACGATCCGCTTCTGCAGCGACCGCGCCGCGCTCCTCTTGAAAAGTTTCTTCCCGCACTGCGCACCCGGCTGCGTGCCCGCTATCCTCCTGGCCGGCCACGCTACGCCGGGGCTTCGCGTGCAACGTTCCTCGCGCGACGACACTGACGAAATCGTCTGGATGCTCGAAGCCGCGCCGCCTCCGGCGACTCCGCAACGCCTCGAACCACTCGGCCTCACGCCGCGCGAAGCGGAAATTTTATTCTGGGTCGCCCACGGCAAAACCAACTCGGAAATTGGCATCATCCTCGGCATGGCGGAAAACACCGTGAAGAAACACGTCTATAACATCCTCCCCAAAGTCGGCGTGGAAACCCGGATCGCCGCCGCGCTCCTCGCCACGGAAACCCTCGGCCTCGTTCCGGGTTGATTCGATGCCACGCGGAAAAACTGCGCTGGCCCTGCGGAAATTATTAGCGGCGAACTTTTCCTTTCCCGCGGTTTCCCAACAGCAATGAAACCACCGCATATTTCCTGCCTCATGGTCACGTCGCTCGACGGACGCATCAAACAAGCCACCTGGGGCCTGCCAGAGGACGAGGATCTTTTCGAAGAGATCGCGAAAACGATTCCGTGGGACGCATGGATCGTCGGTCGTGTGACCATGCAAGGTTTCACTGAGACGAAACCGCGTCCCGCGCGGCGTGGTCGCTTCACGGTGCCGCCGGGAGATTTCGTCGCTGACCACGGAGCAAAGACGTTTGCCGTCGGCCTCGACGCGCACGGCAAACTAAAATTTAAAACCAATCGCGCCGACACCGAGCACATCATCAGCGTGCTCACCGAGCGCGCCACGGCGGAGCACCGCGATTACCTGCGTTCGAAAAACGTCTCTTACATTATCGGCGGCAAACGCGACATCGACCTGCATGTCGTCGTCCGCAAACTCGCAAAACTTTTCGGCATCCGGCACCTTTCCGTTCAAGGCGGCGGCAAAAATAACGGCTCGTTTCTCAAAGCGGGACTCATTGACGAACTCTACCTCGTCCTCATGCCGCTCGCCGACGGCACACTCGGCACGCCGACGCTCTTCGATGTGGAAAACGACCACCCCCGGCGCAAAGCCACGCCCTTTCTCCTCAAGTCATCCAAGACGTTGGCGAAAGGCGCCCTGCTCCTGCGCTACTCCACGAAACCCGCCAAACATTAAGGGCGTTTCGCGGTGATGTTCCACTGCACAATACGCGCACGCCCGTCGCGGCTCGGATCGCGATCGAGGATGCCGTAAGAGGCCGTATTCACCGCGAAGTGTTTCGCCGCACTGAGTGGCAAGCCGATCCAGCGCGCCGCCAGCACGCGTCCGAAATGTCCGTGGGAAAATGCGGCGATGCGCCCGGAAGATTTCGACCAGCGCGCCACCAAGCGATCCGCGCGCGCCACGATCTGCTCCGGCGATTCACCGCCCGGACATCCATCCACATAAATATCCCACGTCGGTCGCTGGGCGCGAATTTCACTCATGCGCAGACCGTCGTAATCACCATAATCCCACTCCGCGAGATCGGGCTCGGTTACTGCGTGGTCAAAGCCTGCCAGTTCAGCTGTCCGCCGCGCGCGTTGCCGCGGGCTCGTGAACACTTGGTCGAACGTCACTCCTTCCAACAACCCGTGCAGCGTGCGCGCCTCGACTTCGCCGTGTGGCGTCAACGGCAAGTCTGTCTTGCCCGTGTGTTGTCCCGTGAGTGACCACGCCGTCTCGCCGTGCCGCACATAGTAAAGTTCCATGCAGCAGTCAGGCGACAGCGCTGCGCTCAGGTCAATCCTTCGCACGCACAACCACTGATCGATTTAGATCCGACTGCAGCCCCATGCAGCGCTCGGGGATTGTCCCCACGAACTCATCTCAGTGCAGACAGTCGCATGATACCTATGAAAACTAAATCCCTCACGCTTCTTTCTGCGGGTGTCCTGGCGCTCGCATTGTCCACCTCGTTGCACGCCGGAGAACACCATGGCGATGAATTCAAAGCCATGGACACCAATAGCGACGGCAAGGTCTCGCGCGAAGAACACCTCACCTTCTCTCGCTCCATCGGCAAACTCGCTGATGGCAATAGCGATGGTTATGTGACCGCCGCCGAATGGGACGCCGCCGCCGCCAAGTCGATGCCCGGCGAGAAAATGGATCCCGCCCACACTGCGGCCCAGCTCCGCATGATGGACACCGATGGCGACGGCAAGGTCAGCAACAGCGAGAGCGACGCCTTCGCGGCGTCCATTTTCTCGAAGTCTGACACCGATAGCGACGGGCTGCTCTCAAAGTCTGAATTCAAGGCCGCTCAAAAAGAGCTAAAGAAAGCCACGAAAGAGCAGAGCGGTAATTAAACGAACCTCACTCGCGCTCACGATTGTTTCTCAAGCCCGCGTTTCAACGCGGGCTTTTTTATGATGCCGCCGAACGTTTCCCCGAGGGTAGCAAACGTTCCCTTAATGCCATTTTTTAAACTCAAGATATGGGAAAATCCCCGATACGAAATTAATCGCACCGCTCCTTCGCAGTCGGTGGAGTATGCGTAATGCGATTTTTTTTCGAGACCCACATTCGTGATAGTGTCGAAGGTGCTGGCGGGAGCGTAACCAGGTTTGTTACGCGGAAAAATTGCTGATTTCGGCCAAGCGCACCATCGATGCTGACCGCACAAACCATCTTATTGGTAGAGGACGACCCGAATGATCAGCTGTTGTTTATTCGAGCTTCTAAAAAAGCTGGCCTGACCCAACCCGTGTTCACGGCAACGGATGGCCGGCAGGCCATCAATTTTCTAACCGGCGCAGGCGACTTCACCGATCGCGAGAAATATCCCGTGCCCGCATTGGTCGTGCTGGATTTGAAACTTCCACTCGCAACAGGATTCGAAGTGCTGGCCGTGCTGCGAAACCATCCCGAGACGCAGCAACTCCCGGTCGTCATGCTCACATCGTCCGAAAACCAGAGAGACATCGAACAAGCCTACGCGTTGGGCGCGAACGGCTATCTGGTAAAGCCGCCGAGTAACGAATTGCTCACGGCGCTCGTGGTGTCTCTTAAAAACTTTTTAGCCGATCCTCACACTTACCCCCTCACGCGGCCTGATCTCCACGGGTCTGCGACACGAATAGCTTAACGAAGCGGAGCTTTAGATTTTATGAGCGAAGGAAATTCTGCGAACCAGCCTGCGTCAGCCGCCAAGCCTGCTTCCACCCTGCGCAAATCCTCGCGTCAGGGCCGAAGCTTGCTCCCGCTTTTCATCGGGTTGGCGGTGGTCATCGCGTTCTTTGTGACGAGCAGCCTCGTCGGTTACACCAAGATCCGCACGCTGCGGGATAATTCCCAAATGGTCGCGCACACCCACGTGGTGATCAAAACACTCGGGGAAATTCTTCTCCTGGCGACCGATGCCGAGACCGGCCAACGCGGCTTTTTGCTCACTGGCGAGGCGCAATACCTGGAGCCTTACACGTTGGCTTTGGGAAAAATCGATGCGCAGGTCGAACAACTTGAGCGCTTGGTGGCCGACAATCCCGAGCAGTCAGGCAGAGTCCCGGTGATTCAGCGCCATCTCGCCGCGAAGCGCGCCGAATTGGCCGAAACCATCGAAGTGCGCCGCACCCGCGGGCTGCAAGCGGTTTTGCCCATCGTCCTTTCCGATCGCGGTAAAGTCACGATGGACGCACTGCGCCAAAGCGTGGCCGCCATGGTGGGAACTGAAGAAGCACTGCGCGCGCGCCGGTTGGCCGAAGCCAATGTCGCGTTTCAAACCGCCGTGTGGAGCACCGTATCGGTCAGCTTGGTGGGGCTCGTGCTCGCCGCCGTCATCACCTCGCTGCTGCGGCGTGCCGAACTTGCCAAACAACGTCAGGAATGGATTCAAGCAGGACAACTGCGTCTCGCCGTGCAAATGGTCGGCGACCAAAAAGTCGCGGAGCTTGCGGACAACTCGCTCCGTTTTCTCAGCGATTATCTGGGCGCACAGGCGGGCGCGATGTATATCGAGGAAGGCCGCGTCCTGCAACGCGCCGCCATTTACGCGCTGCCAACTGGAAATGCGATTCCGGAGCGCCTCACCTTGGGCGAAGGTTTGGTCGGACAGGTTGCGAAAGATGGCAAGCCGGTGGCCGTCCATGATGTCCCTGAAGGCTATCTCGCCATCGGTTCCGCGTTGGGCCACCACCGGCCGCGCCACTTGTTGATTGTTCCCGCTACGGTGGATGGCTCGGTCAACGCCGTGCTGGAGTTCGGTTTCTTTCATCAGATTCCGGACGACGCGATTGAGCTGCTGGAACGCGTCGCCGAAACGATTGGCGTCGCCGTGCGCTCCGCCCGTTTAAGAGCGCGCGTGCAGGAACTTCTCGAAGAAACGCAGACCCAAGCGGAGGAAGTGCAGGCTCAATCCGAAGAATTGCGCGTCTCGAACGAAGAGCTCGAAGAGCAAACCCGTGCCCTCAAAGAATCGCAGGCGAACTTGGAAGAGCAGCAGTCGACGCTCGAAGAAACCAACGCGCAATTGGAACAGCAGACGCGCGTTTTGGAAAACCAGAAAGAAGAACTCCACCAAGCCGGGGCCAACTTGGAAAAGCAGGCCCGCATCGTCGAACAAGCCAGCCGCTACAAATCGGAGTTCCTCGCCAACATGTCGCACGAGCTGCGCACGCCGCTGAATTCCTCACTCATTCTCGCGAAGCTCCTCGCCGACAACAAGAGCGGCAACCTCACGCCTGAGCAGATCAAATACGCGCAAACGATCCAGGCGGCGGGCAACGATTTACTTGGCCTGATCAACGAAGTGCTCGATCTCTCCAAAGTGGAGGCCGGTCGCATCGAGATCATTCCCGAAGCCGTCACGGTGGCACGGTTAACCGACACCCTTCGCTCGCTATTCGAGCAGACTGCCACGCAAAAGGGCGTGACGTTCCGCTTGGAAGTTGGCCCAAAAGTTCCGTCCACCCTCGTCACCGATGCGCAGCGCTTGGAGCAGGTGTTAAAAAATCTTTTGTCCAACGCGCTCAAATTTACGGAACGCGGCGAAGTCGCTTTCACGGTCGAACGCGCCCGCGATGGACGCATCGCCTTCTCCGTTCGTGATACCGGTATCGGCATTCCCCCGGAGCAGCAGCAGATTATCTTTGAACCGTTCCGCCAGGGCGACGGCACCACGAATCGCAAATACGGCGGCACCGGATTGGGTCTTTCCATCTCGCGCGAATTGGTGCGCCTGCTCGGTGGCGAAATCCAACTCACCAGCTCCGCCGGCAAAGGCAGCACCTTCACGATTCTGCTTCCGGAAGTTTACGACGGGCCCACCGCGCCAAGGGAAGCCAACGAATCCGCGAGTGACACTTTCGCCCCGAAAACACCCGGCGCATCGTCCCCAGCGCGCACCGCACCCGCCGTCGCGATTCGTCGCATTCCAGATGACCGCGAACGACTCAGCGGCAACGCCCGCGTCATCCTGATCGTGGAAGACGACGAGCCATTCGTGCAGATCGTCGTCGACCTCGCGCACGAGTTGCACTTCCAGGCGCTCGTCGCCACGACGGCGGACGAAGCCCTGGCGCTAGCGCGGCAATATCTGCCGAGCGCCGTGGTGTTGGATGTCGGTCTGCCAGACAACTCCGGCCTCTTCGTGCTTGAGCGCTTAAAACAGGACGCCCGCACGCGCCACATCCCCGTGCACGTCGTCTCCGCCAGCGACTACACCAACAAAGCACTCTCGATGGGCGCGATCGGTTACATGCTCAAACCGGTCAAGCGCGAGCAACTCGCCGAAGCGTTCGAAAAACTCGAGAACCGGCTCACGCAAAAACTCCAGCGCGTGCTCATCGTCGAAGACAACGAGGTGCAGATGGAGAGCCTTCAACGCCTCCTCGGCACCAACGGCGTGGAAACCGCCGGCGCCAAAACCGCCGCAGAATGCCTCGAGCAACTTAAGACCACCACCTTCGACTGCATGGTGCTCGACCTGACGCTGCCGGACGCATCGGGCTTCTCGCTACTCGAAACGCTCTCTGCCAACGACAGCTACTCGTTTCCGCCGGTGATCGTTTATACCGCACGCGAATTGAGCCAGCCGGAAGAGCAACGGCTCCGCAAATACTCGAAATCGATCATCATCAAGGGCGCGAAGTCGCCGGAACGACTCCTCGATGAAGTGACCCTCTTCCTCCATCAGGTCGTATCTGATCTGCCCGCAGAACAGCAGAACCTCCTCGCCAAGGCGCGCGGGCGCGACGAGATGCTTGCGGGACGGCACATTCTCTTGGTCGAAGACGACGTCCGCAACGTCTTCGCTTTAACCAGCCTCTTCGAGCCGCACGGGGTAAAACTCTCCATCGCGCGCAATGGTCGCGAAGCGCTGGAGTCCCTGGCCAAGAATGAGAGCGTGGATCTTGTCCTCATGGATTTGATGATGCCCGAAATGGACGGCATGACTGCCATGCGGGAAATCCGCAAACGGCCCGAGTGGAAAAAACTCCCGATCATCGCCCTCACCGCGAAAGCGATGCGCAACGACCGCGAGCAATCGCTCGAAGCCGGCGCGAACGACTACCTGGCAAAACCGATCGACGTGGAAAAACTTCTCTCGCTCGTGCGAGTCTGGATGCCGCGATGAGAAGCGCCGCGGCCAAAACCGAGGAGATCGAACTGCAGTTATTGCTGGAAGCACTCTACCAGCAATACCACTACGATTTCCGTGGCTACTCCATGGCCTCGGTCAAACGCCGCGTCACGCAGGCGCTGACGCATTTCAAATGTGCCAACATCTCCGCGCTACAGGCGAAATTGCTGCACGATCCGGGATTGTTTCCCCAACTGGTGGCTTATCTCACCGTGCAAGTGAGCGAGATGTTTCGCGACCCGGGTTACTACCGCGCACTGCGCGAGCAAGTCGTGCCGCACCTGAAAACTTATCCGTCGCTTAAAGTGTGGGTCGCCGGTTGTAGCGCGGGGGAGGAACTTTATTCGCTCGCGATTCTTTTTCGCGAGGAAGGACTCGAGAGCCGGACGATTTTCTACGCCACCGACATCAACACCGAAGCGTTGAAAAAAGCCGAGGCCGGCATCTACGACCTCGATCGCGTCTCACTCTTCACCGAGAACCATCGCAAGGCGGGCGGGAAATCCTCGTTGTCCGACTATTACACGGCCGCTTACGGCGGCGTAAAATTCGACAAGACCCTCCGAGAACGCACGGTCTTCTCCGATCACAGCCTGGTCTCGGATTCCGTCTTCGGCGAAATGCAACTGGTGACCTGCCGTAACGTGCTGATCTATTTCAACCGGGAATTGCAGGATCGCGCCGTGGGACTTTTTAAAGACTCGCTGGTGCGGCGTGGTTTTCTCGGCGTCGGCCTCAAGGAAAGCCTGCATTTCACTGCTCACTCCGGTGCCTTTACGCCGTTCGTGTCTGATCAACGCATCTACCAAAAAAAAGGCGACGCATGACCGCGGCGGCGCAACAGTCCAAAGCGTCACCTGAGCCGGCGGAATGCGTCGTGATTGGCGGATCTGCCGGTGCCATCGATGCGCTGATGAAAATTCTCCCGGCATTGCCGCGCGGTTATCCCCTGCCCGTGCTGGTCGTGGTGCACTTGCAACCGACCGAACGCAGTCTCCTCTCGGAGATTTTCAGCCAGCGCTGTGCGCTCCCGGTGAAAGAAGCCGAGGACAAGGAACCGATTATCGCCGGCACCATTTATTTCGCTCCACCCGATTACCACTTGCTGGTGGAAGCGGATCACACGCTGTCGCTCTCCAGCGACGAGCCGATTTATTTTTCCCGGCCCGCGATCGATGTCCTGTTCGAATCTGCCGCCGACGCTTATGGGAGCGCGTTGCGCGCGGTCATTCTCACCGGCGCCAGCAGCGATGGCGCCGCCGGGCTGCGCACGGTGCAACGTTTAGGGGGACTCGGTTTCGTGCAACGCCCCGACACCGCCGAAGCGACGATGATGCCGCAGAGCGCACTCGACGCATGCCCGTCCGCCCAATCACTCAAGTTGCCCCAAATCGCCAGCGTGCTCGCCGTGCTGCCCGGAACCCTTTCTTTGTCGTGAGCACTTTGTCCACTCCCCGCCCAATCAAGTTTCTCCTCGTCGACGATCTCGAGCCAAACTTGCTTGCGCTGTCCGCGCTCCTGCAACGCGAAGGGCTCGAACTCCTGCACGCGCGCTCCGGCGACGCTGCGCTGGAGTTACTCCTCACCCACGAAGTCGCGCTGGCGATTCTCGACGTGCAAATGCCCGGCATGGATGGTTTCGAACTCGCGGAGCTGATGCGCGGCACCGAGCGCACACGCCGCGTCCCGATCATTTTTCTCACCGCCGGCGCGGTCGACACACAACGGCGTTTTCGCGGCTACGAGCTCGGCGCCGTGGATTTTCTCTTCAAACCGATCGAGGCGCACATCCTCCAAAGCAAAACCGGGGTGTTCTTCGAGTTGGCGAAACAACGCGAAAGTTTGCAACTCGCGCAGCAAAAACTTTCGGAACACGCCAACGACTTGGAAAAAATCGTAGCCGAGCGCACCGCCCGACTCCGTGAAACCGTCCAGGAGCTCGAAGGGTTTTCCTACAGTATCGCGCACGACATGCGCGCCCCGCTGCGCGGCATGCAAAGTTTTGCCCAGCTGCTCACGGAGGAGTATGCCGGCGTCTTGGACGACACCGGTCGTGATTATCTCCAGCGCATCAGCGGTTCAGCAAACCGGCTCGATGCGCTGATCCGCGACGTGCTGGATTACGCCAAAGTAATGCGCACGGAAGCTGCGCTGCGACCGGTCGATTTGGGGAAACTGCTCGGCGACATCCTGGCCACTTATCCCAATTTTCATTCCACCAAGGCCGAAGTCCGTGTCGTCGGAACACTCCCAGTGGTGCTCGGACAGGACGCGTTTGCCACGCAATGCCTGTCGAATGTGTTAAGCAATGCGGTGAAGTTTGTCCGGCCGGGCACAAAGCCTGCCGTGAAGATTTGGGCCGAAGATCACGACCCCGATTCCGTGCGAATCTGGATCGAGGATAACGGGATTGGTATCGCCGAGAAAGACCGCGGCCGGGTTTTCCGGATGTTCGACCGCCTCCACCCGGCCGAGCAATTTGAAGGCACCGGCATCGGCCTCACCATCGCGCGTAAAGCCGCCGAGCGCATGGGCGGAAATCTCGGGTTTGAATCGGAAGTCGATCGCGGCAGTCGCTTCTGGATCGATCTCCGAAAAACGACCGCGCTTGCAGGGTAAAGCCCGCCGCTTACCTGTCTCTTTGCGCGAGCCAGACCGAGCGATTCCCGCAAGCGGTGTCGTTTTCGACATAAGCCAACACCGCGAATCCGTTTTCTTTTAACAGCGTGCGATATTCCTCGGGCGCGAGGCTGGCGTGGTAAAGCACCTCACCTTCGAATTCGCCGATGGCTTCGCAGTCACGCGGGCCACTGGTGAAAATCAGCGCCGCGCTGGGTTGTGCGTGCGCGGCAAACACTCCAAACATTTTGCGCTGATCCGCAGCTGGCAGGTGGAAAAAACTATCCCACGCGACGAGGCCGCTAAATTTTTCAGGCAACGACAGCGTGCGCATATCGCCCACGATCCACCGCTGCGCAGGAAATCGCTGCCGACAGAAATTCACCATCGCCGCCGCAGAATCCACGCCGGTCACCGCGTGGCCGCGTTCGATGAGATAACGCGCAATCGGCTCGCCCGAACCGCAACCCAAGTCCAAGACGTTCGCATTTGCACCGGCGATTTCTCGGAAACGCTCCAGCCACGCGCGTTCCATACCGTGTTTCGCGCGCAGACGATCAAATGCCGCCGCATGGCGCTGGTAGAGCGGAATGATTTGCGAGGCGGCCGGATGCACTCCCGCTAATTTCAGCAATCATCACCTGCAGGCAAGCCATTGGATTGGGGGAATTCCCCGATACCACACTCGGTTTCCGCAGCGGGAACGCCCACGCCGAGACGGCGTCGGAAACAGCACCATGAAAAAATCCACCGCCTCCGATCGTGCCCGCATTTCCTCCCAACCCCACGAAATCGCCTACGCCGGCAAAAAGGTGCCAGGTGGCGCTGCCGCGATTCGCTCCGCCAAGAAATCCCTTGGTCGAGTCACTTCGCGCAAGAAGATCCTCGCCAAGGCGCGCAGCCTCAAAAAGCCGGCGAAACTTTCCAGCGTGCGCGACCTGCTGATCGAAGAACTCAAAGATCTCTACAGCGCGGAAAAACAATTGCTCAGGGCACTGCCAAAAATGGCGCGCGCCGCGCACGCGGTGGAATTGAAAGCCGCCTTCACGAATCACCTTTCCGAAACCCATGATCACGTGGCTCGGTTGGAAACGGCCATGGATCAACTCGCCGCCAGCCCGCGCGGCAAACATTGCGCCGCGATGGAAGGTCTCATTAAGGAAGGTGCCGAGATGATCGAAGAGGACGCGCTGCCGCACATCAAAGACCTCGGACTCATCGCCGCTGCGCAAAAAGTGGAGCACTATGAAATCGCCGGCTACGGTTGCGCACGCACGCTCGCGGATCTCATCGGCGAAAAGAAAGTCGCAGCCCTGCTCCAAGCCACGCTCGACCAGGAGGGCCAGGCCGACAAACTCCTCACGCAGATCGCGCAGGAAATCCAGCTCGTGCCCATCGAGCCCGCCACGGTGCCGACCTTGTGAGCAGCGGATAGGCTCGAGCTCAGACCACGAAGAACACGAAGTTAGCGAAGGAAGGAGAACCTCTCTCTACCTTCGGACTTCGTATTCTTTGCATCCTAGGGCTACCCTGAATTCGGGGACTTGGGTGCAAATTTGTTCCGAGAATTTTGGCTTTAGAAGTTGGAACCTGAGCTTGGCTCTTGGAGACTAAGGGCGTTCGCACCCACACCCATGAAGCTCAAAATCAACACCCGCGCTTGGATGCGCAACCTCTGCCTCGCGCTCGCCTTCACCGGCTTCACTGCCCTCGCTCAAAGTCAGAACGCAGGCACGCCGGCGGCGTCCGTCAACGCGGCGGACCTTATCACTTCGCCCGCGCCCACCAAACTTGAGGCCGAGCAAGGCGCCGGCATTCACGGTCGCCTCGCCGTCGCGCCGGAGATCGTTAGCGCCGACACGAGCGGCGACTTAATTTACACGATTACGATCGAGCCATTGTTCGGCCGAGTGGGTCTGGCCGGCGGCGAAGAAGGCGCTGATTTCTACGCCACCAAAACCTCGCGCCTCGGCTACTTCGCCTATCAACCACGTGATGATTATACCGGCGAAGATTCATTCACCTACACGGTGCGCAACGAGACCAGCGGCCTCGTTTTCAAAAACACCGTGGTGGTCACGGTGAAGCCGGCGGCTCCGATCGAGTTGGATAAATTTGTCGTGAGCGGCGACCGCGATCTCTCTCGCAATGCGCGCCCGGTCAATCTCACCACGCGCCCCAACACCGCGATTACTCAGAAAATCCCGAGCCACACCGATTTCATGGCCGAGGCGGATCGCGCCAACGTGACTGATCCCAAGATCGCGTATGTGCTGGTCGATAAATCCAAACCACAAAACGGCACGGCCAAACTTGATCGCTACACCGGTCAACTCACCTACGCCCCGAACCCGGGTTTCATCGGCGACGACGAATTTCGTTATTACACCGTGGACGAAAACAACACGCATCTCGGCGTGGAAAATACCGTCATCGTAAAGATCGAGCCCGTTCGCGACTACAAACAGGTCATTGCCGATCGCACCAAGAGCCGTGAAGTGGACCTCGTGTTTGTCATCAACAATTCGCCTTCGATGGCTCAGCACCAAACCCGCATCGCGGACAACCTGCGCCGCTTCCGTCAGCTCTTTGACGAGCGCAAACTCGATTATCGCATCGGCGTGCTGACGACGGATTTCGTGAACACGGATCAGCGTTACTTCAAAACCGTGCGTTCAGTGCAACTGGACCGCACCGGCAATCCCGTGCTTGATTCCCGCCAACGCCCGAAGCAGGCCAACAAGCAAGTCGCGAGCAACGGCACGCTCGTCACGCTCCCGGTCATGGAGCAGCCGTGGGTCACGCCGCAAACGCCCGACCGCGTGTTCGGCGAACTCGTGAAAGTCGGCACCAACGGCGACAGCAACCGCACCGCGTTCACCGCCGTGTATAACTTCGTCTCCAATTATCAAAGCAAGCAGCACACGCTCCTGCGCCCCGATGCCACGACGATCGTCGTCTATTTCATGGACGAAGAGGAAACCCGCATGGCCGTGTGGAAGGATCTAAAAAACGGCGAGCGTCAGGCCGAGTGGAATGAAAACGGCAAACTCCCCGATCTTCTCAACGAATACAACGCGCGCAATCCCGCCAAGCGCCAGACGCTCGACGGCTATATTAACTACTGGGTGCTGCGTCCCTTCATCGTCGTGAAAGGCAACAAGCGCGGAAAAATCGAGATGCACGCCGTGGTGTCACCGAAAAATATTTCGCATCGGCGCGCAGCCGAACTGACCGGCGGCACCGCGCTGAACATCGAAAGCGATTTCTCCGCGCCCCTCGCCGCGCTCGGCGACCGCATCGCCGACACCGTCGCCGTCGCCCTCGAACCCGTCGGCACCGGCGCAATCTTTTCGAAGCGCAGCCTCCGTGTTTTGGTCGATGGCCAGGAAGTGAAAGCCGACGCGGACAACGGTTACATCTACGACGAACGCACCCACAGCATCCGTTTCCAAGGCACCGCCAAGAAACAAGCCTTCGCCGCCAAGATCGAAGTCACTTACGAAGAGCACCGCTGAGCATCACTTTAAGGCGGGGTCAGTGACCCCGCCCAGGTGGAACGCGCTGATCCCAGCGCGTTTTTTTGCGCTGTCGCAAAAGCGTGTTGAGTCAACCCGCTCCACCCACCGGCTCACCGCTTCTGAATGAAAGCGGATTGCCTCCGAACTTCCTTCGGCGAAGCTTTCGCGCACTCTCCGAAGCCCATGAACACACTGCTCCGCAACGTCCTCGCCGTTATCGCCGGTTTTTTGCTCGGCTCGTTTGTCAACATGGCGCTCGTCGTCGTGGGCCCCAAAGTATTTCCGCCGCCCGCTGGACTCGACATGACGACGCCAGCAGGCTTGAAGGCCGCCATGCCGCTGCTCGAAGCGAAACATTTTCTCTTCCCGTTTCTAGCGCACGCTCTGGGCACCTTCGTCGGCGCGCTCGTCGCGTTCCTCACTGCGGGCAGCCGCAAAACCGTATTCGCGTATGTGATTGGGATTTTATTTCTCTGCGGAGGGATCGCCGCGACCACGATGATGCCCGCGCCCAAGTGGTTTATCGCAGCGGATCTCATTCTCGCCTACCTGCCGATGACCGCGCTGGCGGTGGTCGTCGGACGACTCTTCACACTCCCGTCGAACCAGAAAAATTAACGTCGTTTACTTCACGCTATGACCGCCAAAGAAGCCCTCGCCCAACTTCAGAAACTCGGTGACGAAAAACTCCGCGCGCAAAACAAGAAACGCGGCGCCGGCGACAATCAGTTCGGCGTGAAACACGGCGACATCCGCGTGCTCGCAAAGAAGATCAAGACCGACCACAAACTCGGTCTCGAACTCTGGAAAACCGGCAACGTCGAAGCGCAACACCTCGCCGCACTCATCCTCGATCCCAAAAAACTTTCCACGAAGGAACTCGAAAGCCTGGAGCGCACGGTGAGCTGGTCGTGGGTTTCTGACTGGCTCAACAACTACATCGTCGACCAACACCCCGAAAAGGAATCCGTGCGCGAAGCGTGGATGAATTCCTACAACGTCTGGCTCGCCCGCGCCGGCTGGGGCCTGACGGGCGACCGCGTCGCCGATGAGCCGGAAGGCCTCGACCTCTCCGCCCTGCTCAAGCGCATCGAAAAAGAAATGAAAACTTCCGCGCCCGAGGTGCAGTGGACGATGAATTCCACCCTCGCAAAAATCGGCATCAATCATCCTGAGCACCGTAAACGCGCCCTCGCCATCGGCGAAAAACTCGGCGTCTACCGAGACTATCCGTGCTCGAAGGGTTGCACGTCCCCCTTTGCCCCGATCTGGATTAACGCGATGGTGAAGCGGCAAAAATAACGCGAGCGTCGCTTACCGGCTATGCTTCAAAAGCGGCTGTCGGAAACTTCTACGCGAAATAAAAAGCCTCACGCCAGCGCGAGGGCCGACGTGAGGCTTGAATCAAAAACAACAGCTCACAAGTCGCGACCGAGCGCGATTTCCACCGTGTTCACGGCGATATCTTTCGCGGAAGTTTTGCGGAGACTATCGAGCGTGCGCACGACATCACCGAACTTGATTCCTTCGCGCACATAAATCGCGAGGTAAGTCGCGCCGCTTGATTTCAGAATCTTGTCGACGTAGTCGATGAGACCTTCGTCGGAAACTGGAATTTTATCGTGCGACACAAACGGCCCTTCGATCACGAGCTTCACATATTGGCTCGAGTCCATCACGACACCTTTCGCGACGCCGGGTTTAACAAACGCGATCCGGGCATGATCCGTAGCGGCATGCGCTGCGGTGCCAAGACCGAGCGCGAGAAGAAACATCATGACACGAGTTTTCATGGGGTGACTTTTTTAACTGACGTTTGCGTTGCGCCGTCGGTGCGATTGCACGCGTCGGCAGGGAAATTCGTCGCTCGATTCTCATCCGCGCCTCCCGCGAGAAGCCGCGATTTTTGCCCGTGATGAGTTGTCGTCATACCGGATCTTTTGCCCTGACAATGGCCTCGATTCGCAGATTGGCGAGTCCAGACCCGCGAACAGAAAATTTTCCAACTCTGCCGTTGAAATGTCCGGCAGGTTATTTCCGGTCTCTCAAATCCCACGCCATGGCACTCATCACTGATCACTCATCACTCTCCCCCAAATACCCCAGCCCGCCGCCGTATTACCACGGCACGCGCATCGACTTCAAAGTCGGTGATCTCATTGGTGCCGGTTACCTGACGAATTACGGAACCGGGAAGAAAGCGAACCATGTTTACTTCGCCGCCACGCTCGAAGCCGCCACTTGGGGTGCAGAACTCGCGCAAGGCGAAGGCCGCCCACGCATCTACCTCGTCGAGCCCACCGGCCCTTACACCGACGACCCGAATCTCACCGACAAAAAATTTCCCGGCAACCCCACAAAGTCCTACCGCTCGAAAGAGCCGCTCCGCATCCTCGGCGAAGTTCCCTCATGGACCGGTCACTCGCCCGAGCAGCTCAAACTCATGCACGACCACCTCGAGCGCCTGAAACAACAAGGCATCGCCGCCGTGGATGATTGAACGGTAGGGGCGGTTATCCCTAACCGCCCTCGATTGCGGATGATCCGTAGGTAGGGCCTGACCTCCGGGCAGGCCGAGTTGCTTGCGTAAACCCTCACGGCCCGTTCGGAGATCGGGCCCTACCCTCAGCGCCTCTGGCTAACCCATGTTCGCTACGCGCATCTCTCCTCCGCGCGTTTGTCATCATCTGCGAGTCGATTGTCGTGTTCGGCCAGTCACATGGCGCCTGCAAACCGCTAGAGTGTGCACGTCGCCCACGGAATTCCCCGGAGGCGCAATTTCTCACTCCCATGAAAAAAATCTGGTTCATCACAGGCAGCGCGCGTGGCTTCGGTCGCGCGATCACAGAAGCGGTTCTTGCCGCCGGTCACTCGGTCGTCGCCACCGCGCGTCGCCCGGAACAACTCGACTCCCTCGTCCAGCGCTACGGCGCCCGCATCCATCCGGTGGCCATGGACGTCACCGCGCCAGCCGAAGTCCAACGCGCGGTCGACGCCGCCGTGCAAACGTTCGGTCGCATCGACGTGGTGCTGAACAACGCCGGTTACGGCTCCACCGACGCCTTCGAAGACATCACGCCGGAATCCTTCGCGCAGCACCTCGACACCAACTTCTGGGGCGTCGTCAACGTCACGCGCGCTGTCCTCCCCGTGCTGCGCCAGCAAGGTCACGGCCACATCGTCCAAACTTCGTCGATCGCCGGCCGCCTCGCTGTGCCGGGCATGTCGGCCTACAGCGCCGCGAAATTCGCCGTCGAAGGTTTCAGTGAATCGCTCGCGCAAGAAATCAAACCGCTCGGCCTTCACCTCACGTTGATCGAGCCGGGCGGTTTCCGCACCGACTTCGCCGACGCCGCCAAAGTCTCTCCCGCGCCCTCCGCTCCTTACGCGGCCACCGTCGGCGTCATTCGTGATTATCTCACCGCCCACGCCGGTCAGGAACCGGGCGATCCACGCAAAGGCGCCGCGGTCATCTTGCAACTCGCCGAACAGGCCAACCCGCCGCTGCGTCTCCCGCTCGGCAGCGACGCCTTGGTATTCATCCGCTCGCGCTACGAAGAAAGTTTGGCCGAGTTGAATCGTCAGGAAGCCTTGATCCGCTCGACCGATTTCGACGACGCGAAAGTCTCGACCACCGGCCACGCAGTCTTGGATTCCCTGGCGCAGGCTTAACCGCTACTTCCATGGCCCATCGCCGCGCTGAGTTCCTTCACGACTTCTCTTCATGAACACGCAACCACCCGACCGGTTTAAAGTCGCCCACGCTTTCTGGCACGGACTTGCTCCGCTGGGCCTGACGCCCGCCGCCGTGCTTCGGCAGAGCCGGTTGCCGATGGCGCTTTTCGATGAGGAGAAAACCCTGGTTTCCACGGAGCAATTTTTCGCGCTCTGGCGCGCCGTGGAGGAACTCAGCACCGATGCGGCCGCCGGCCTGAAAATCGGCAGCTTCCCCGGCACGGGCAGTTACCACCCGCTGCTCGTCGCCGCGCAACACTCGCGCACCTACCGCGACTGCCTGCAACGCATGGCGCGCTACAAACAGTTCTGCAGTCCCGAGGAAATGCGCCTCACAGAAACGAAGGACGAAAGCGTCATCGACTTCGTGTGGACGTCGACCACCGAAGCCGAGCCCAAGCTGCTCACCGACGCCGCCTTCGCCCTCGTCACGCAACTCGGACGCGGCGGCACCGGCACCGCGATCAACCCGAAGCGCGTGGAGCTGATGCGCAAAATCGATGCGTCGCGCACGCACGAGGAATTTTTCAAATGCCCGGTCAAACACCGCGCCCCGCGCAATGCGATCGTGTTCCACCGCACCGACCTCGACCGCGGGTTTATCACGCACAATGCCGAGCTGCTCGAAATGCTCAGCGGCCACTGGGAAAAAGCGCTGCAAGACCGCGCCACCCAGACGCGCACCAGCGACCGCGTGAAATGGATTCTCAAGCGACTGCTCGCCGGCAACCGGCCCGACATCGACTCCGTCGCGCGCGAACTCGGCATGGGCACCCGCACGCTGCAGCGCAAAATCACCGACGAAGGGCTCAGCTTCCGGCAACTCCTGCTCGAAGCCCGCAAGGAACTCGTGCGCGAATACCTGCTGCAGCCTTCGATCGAAATCACCGAAGCCGCCTACCTCCTCGGCTACGACGACCCTAATTCTTTCTACCGCGCCTTCCGCTCCTGGGAAGGCACCACGCCTGCAGACTGGCGCTCCGCTCATCGCGACCCCACGGAAACGCGTAACTGATTTCGCAACGTCGCGTCCTGCTCGGCTCTTCGCAAACTCAACCACGAAGCGAGCCACATGCCGCTTCGCTTCGCCCTCATACGATTTCATAATGATATCCAACACGCTCATTCTAATTGCGATCGTGCTCTTTTCCTCATGGGACGCCGCCGTTGACCAAATGTGATCGGTTATCCCGAAGATTTTTCCGGTAATCCGACTCCCTCCTACCGCTCAAATGCGCCGCTCCGCATCCTCTACAAAGTCACCGAATGGACCGGCCACTCATCCGAGCAACTCAAGATGATGCACGAGCACCTTGAGCACCTGAAACAACATGGCATCGCGGCCGGCGACGATTGATCCGCGGCGATCGGCTAACCTCGCGTAGACCCAAGGGGCACAGATCAGAATTTTTAAAAGCGGCCAGCGCCCCGAAACTCAGTTCTTCGGCGCGTGATCCGGAAAAAGCTTCGGCGTGTAGCGGGCGTTGATCGCCGTCATGTCCTCATCGAGCATTGCATAGAATTGACGAAAGTCCGAGGGCGCGAAGCTGCGCGTCCATTCCTTCATCCCCTCGTTGGGATAGATGCCGTGAACCTGCGTATCGGTAATCTTTTGAAAGCGCAGAAAATTCAAGCGCAGCAACGCGGTGGCGATTTCGTGTTCCTCGGGACTTCCGCGAAAAAGCTTCATCCATTCAAACGCTCCCGAAGGCCGAAGGTAACGAGCCGCCAGCACCTGGACAGTCGTGAGCATCGGCGTCGCCGCTTGGAGTTGGCGAATTTGGGCAACCTCCGCGTCGGTGAGTTTCGGGATGAGCGGAACCGGTTTACGCAAATCCGAAGCCGGAATAAGTTTAACGGTGATCGGCGCATTACGCGCAAAAGCTTCCACAATGATCGATTCCTCGAGGGAGATATTCGAGTCCTTCATCACGTGCCGAAAAAAAGTATCGAACTGCCGGAAGCCCTGCCCCGCCACTGCCTGCGCACGGATATACTGCACGACACGGAAAAATTGTTCGTCCGAAACTTCGATCTCCGCTGGCAACGCATCCATTTTCGCGAACTCCATTTTCGCCGGTGGGAAACGCTGAACCGTCGCCGGCGACGAAAGCACCGCCTGCGCATCCGCTTGGATTTGTGGGATCGGCGCTGGCCACGTGCCTTGGGCCAACACCGCGCCGCTTAGAAAAAATGCCCCCGCCAATCCAAGACTCAGGCAACGAAATAAACGCATGCCTAACTCTACGGTGCTCACGCGCCCTTGGCCATACGTAGATCCACTTACACCCAAGGCTGCCGCCTTTTGGTTAGCAACGACTGCTTGCCGACCACGATCCGTCCGTGCTGAGTCGTCCCCTTGGCCACTCCACTTCCCTCTTCCCTTTTTCGCCTCGGTGTTACTTTCAGTCTGCTGGCTGCGGCCGGCAGCCTGCGCGCGAAAGATGCGTATGGAAACAACACGCCGTGGACGAATTCCGACAACACGATCCGCGCGATTCAAAGTGAGCGCGCCCGCGCGGAACGTCCCGGCCAATGGTGGCAGTCCTTCGGCAACAGTCCTGCCCCCGCCTCGTATCGCGAGCAGCAGGAGCTGCGACGCCGCCAAGCCGCCGATGCACAGCGCGCCCGCGACGAAGACGAAGCGTGGGAACGCCACCAGCGCATGATTGAGCGCACGCCTCCCAAGCCGGTCAGCTACCGCGAATACCTCGAGAGCCGCGTTCGCCAGCAAAGCGATCGCGCCGCGCAGGAGGAGCTCGCGTTCTATCTCGTGTCGATCAACGAGCCCGTCGCGGCCGTGTCGCACCTCGAGATGATTGTGTTTCTCAAACGCAGCCCGCGGGCCGGCGAAGCCGCGTGGCAACTCTTTCGCATCGCCGCGCCCGGTGGCGCCCAACCCGATGCCGCGCGCGCCGCGAAATACCTGCAAGCCGCCGTGGCGCTCCGGAATCCCGACGCGATGTTCGCGCAGGCCCACCAATGGATTTTCGGCGACAAAAAAGCCGCGATCGCCCCCGACCCCGCTCGCGGACTCGCACTCATGGACGAAGTGATGCGCTCCGACTCCGGCTGGCACAATCGCAAGGCCGGCGACATCCTTTTCAACGATTACGCGCTCGGCGTGCACGGCCCGGCCGACCCCGCGAAGGCCATCGCCGTCGCTCGTCACTTGCGCACGCTCACGAGCAACGGCTCGCTGGAACACGCGCAGGAAGATGCGCTGGTCGAACTCCTCACCGCGAGCCCTGGCGGCTGGGCCGAGCACCACGCGGAAATCCTCACGGCGCTCGAAAGCAATTTCAGCGCGCTCCTCGATCCCGTAAAAGCCGAGCGCCTCGTCCGCATCTATCTCGGTCTCGATCCAGAAACGAAACCGTATGCGCCGATCAATCCCATGAAAGCTGCGGAAGCGCTGCGGGGTCTGGCCCGCATGGATCCCGAGCGCGCCAAGGTTTACTTGCCCGCGATCCTGTTGCCCGGCCCGACTCATCACGGTCAAGGCGCCTTCTCCGTGCTGGAAAAATTGCGCGAACAACAGCCGCGAGAAGTCCTCTGGATTCGCGCGACCGCGGAATTATTGGCCAATGCCTACGGCGACACTTTTGCCGAGGGCAGCGTCGCCCTCTATTTGGATAACCTTGAGAAAAAATCCGAGACGCCCGCGCAGTTGCTGGCCGTCAGCCAGTTTCTCGCCATCGGTGGCCAGGGTGTGCCCGCCCAATCCGAGCGCGCGGAACGTATTCTCCAACGCGCCGTGTCCGCCCTGCGCGCGCAACTCGCCGCCAGCCGCGCCGAACACACCGCCAGCTACGAACTCGCCCGCTTGCACGTGCTGGGCCTCGGCGTGCCGCGCGATATTCCCGCCGCGATCGCGTTGTTAAAGAGTCACGGCAGCTCCGACGAACCACCCGCGATCTTGTATCGACACCGCGTGCTGCTCGCTTCGATTTATCTCGCGGGTTACGGCGTAGCTCAGAATCCGCGCGAAGCGCGCTCGCTCCTCGAGTATCCCGCACGCCAGGGTTTCGTGCCCGCGCAAGCCGCCTACGCCGAAATGGCGGCCACGTGGAGTGACGACGAACCGCTGGACGAAAGCGACCGCGAGCAGGCGTTTCGTTACGCCAAAGCCGCCGCCGAGAGCGGTGACACCAGCGCGCGGCTCACGCTCGCGCAGTTTTATCAAGACGGCTTCGGCACCGCCGCCGATCCGGAACTCGCGCTGACGATTTACACCGACGGCGCCAACGCGTCCGTGCCCGGCGCGCTCGTGCGCCTCGCTGCCTTGCGCCTCGATGAATCCGGCCCGTGGCACGATGCCAAAGCCGGTTTCGCTGCCGCGCAGCGCGCCGCCGATCTCGGCGACGGCGAAGGCACCTTCCTCCTCGGACGCTGTTATGAAGAAGGCCTCGGCACCGCTCCCGACAACGCCCGTGCTCTGCTGGTCTATGAACAAAACGCCCGCGCCGGCCACTGGGGCTCGGCCGTCGCCGCCGCTCGGCTGCTCACTGTCGAAGCGCCGCCCATCGTGCCCGATGCGAAGCGCGCTTTGGCGATTCTCGAACACACCGCCGCCACCGCAACGAATGCGCAGCAATTTAATTTCGTGCAGCTCCTCCTCGGCGAAGCGTTCCTCCCCGAAGACAAAGCCACCGCCAAACGCTGGGCCCGCCTCGCTGCCGACAACGGCTCCGAACCCGCCGAGTGGCTCTTCCGCCCCGGCGAGCTCTTCGAACCGAAATGAATCACCGTTGAGGTAGGGCCCGATCTCCGAGCGGGCCGTGGTAGGGGCGGTTAACCCACATGTATTCATACGAGAAGCAGCGGCGAGAATTTGAACGAGCAAAAAAACGACAGGACCGCGAAGAGCTGCGCATCGCACGAGACATTGGGCGGCAACGAAAACTTCAGGCGAGAACAGACGAACTTGAGCAGGCTAGGCTGGGAGCCGAGGAATAGTCGTGCGCTGCTGGCGGTGGTTAGACAAGCGAACATGCCGAATGGGAAAAAATGACTGCGCTCGTTCGCCGCATTCTCGCTGGTGACACGATGGCCTATTTGGATGCGATCACCGAATTCAGCCCTGTGCTTGAGTTGTGCGATCTCCGTTCAGAAATAAATTTCAAACTACACACGCACATGTTCATCGAATGCGTGCTTAAAATGAAAGACGGTTCCGTAGTTCCATCTGAGATTTAGAGCCTGACCAGTAGCGGCAAATTATCGGTTAAAACCCTGATTGGTGATGATCAAGGTTTGGAAAAGGTGCGGCTGGCTCAGCGAGGCTCCCTGGCCCTCTGCGCAGTGCGTGGAAGTATCTGGCAGGTTAAAAATTAGGATCTGCACGGTTCTCGGGAAGCGTTGCCACGTTCCCCGCATCAACTGCTCGCTTCCCCAAGCGGTCTGACACGCTCCCCGACTCGTCTGCACAGTCCGGGGAGGCATCTGACACGCCTCCCGCGTCTGCTGATCGATTCCCCGATGGCGCTGCACTGCGGCCCGCTCAGTCTCACCGTCGTCCCACCCAGTCTGCACGTCTCCCCGAGGCGTCTGCACCGTTCCCCGACCTCGCTGACACGTCCCCCGCACCCGTTGACAGCTTCCCCGCATGCGCTGCAGCCCTCCCCGCATCGGCTGCACAGTTCCCCGATCGAGCTACCGTTTCCCCCGAACAGGCCGCCTGTGTCCCCAAGGCTGAGCAATCCCTCCGGTTACGGCACCCGTTCGTCGCCTCAGCGTTTCGGATGGTAAGTGTTAATGAGGATGCCACTGGGAGTGCTTCGGCATTCGACCAAGATGAGATCGTGCGGCGAGAGACCGGTTTCAAACAGGCGTTTGCCGTGGCCCAAGACGACAGGGGCGATCCAGAGGCGGTGTTCGTCGATGAGGTGGGCGGCGATCAGGGTTTGGAGAAGATTGCTGCTGCCCCAGAGGTGGATTTCGGGACCGGGAGTGGCTTTGAGGGCGCGGAGTTCGGACACGATGTTGTCGCCACCGATACGCTGCGACTTGGCCCACGCGAGTTCGGTGAGCGTATGCGTGGCGACGTGCTTGGTGGCGCGATTGAAGGCTTTGCCGATGGGGTTGTCGTCGTGGTGCGGCCAGAAGTTTTCCCAGATTTGGTAAGTGCGGCGGCCGAGCAGGAGATCGAAGTCGCGACCGATGAGTTCGTTAATTTCCGCGCGGACCAGAGGCTCGGAAAATTTCATGAACCAGCCGCCTTGCGTGAAACCGTTGCTGGGATCTTCGTCTTTCCCGCCGGGCGATTGCATGACGCCGTCGAGACTGAGTTGGGTGATGGCGATAAGTTTTCTCATGGTCGTTTAGTAACTCAACGAACGAGCAAGGTTCCAGCGCGCATGCGAGGCGTGGGCCGTAGGCTTTAGGCTGAAGCAATTCAAGGGCGGTTAGGGATAACCGCCCCTACCGGCCCGCTCGGAGATCGGGCCCTACCCTCATCAGATTTTTTTCGCTGTGTGCGCTTTCTTGCGGCCAAACCAGTTCGAGCAATGCATATCAACCGGCTGGCATTTGACAGTTTTGGAGGGCGAAGCATCTTTCGCGTGCGATGGTTTCACTGCACACTTTCCCGCCAGTTCCCTCCCCGATCGACCCTCACGCTTCGCCATGACCGCGCCCAAATCTTATTACTTTGATAGCAATGCGACGACGAGTGTCGCGCCTGAGGTGGTGCAAGCGATGCTGCCGTATCTGACCGAGCAGTGGGGCAATCCTTCGAGTCCATATCGCTTGGGCAAAACGCTCGTGGGACCGATCGAGCGGGCGCGCGAATCCGTGGCGGCGCTCATCGGCGCTGACTCGGCAGAAATTACTTTCACGAGCTGCGGCACCGAGAGCATCAACACCGCGATCACGAGCTGTCTCTACACGCAGCCGGAGAAGCGGCACATCGTCACGACCGCGGTCGAGCATTCCGCCACGAAAAATTGCTGCGCAGCGTTGGAGGAGCGCGGTTACGAGGTGACTTATCTGCCGGTGAACCGCGACGGCTCGCTCGACCTCGCACTCTTCGAGCAATCGCTCCGCGCCGACACCGCCGTGGTGTCGATCATGTGGGCGAATAACGAAACTGGCGTGCTATTTCCCATCGCGAAGATCGCCGCGATTTGCCGTCAGCGCGGAATTTTCATCCACACCGACGCCGTGCAAACGCCCGGCAAACTGAAGATCGACGTCAACGCACTCGGCGTCGACCTGCTGTCGCTTTCCGCGCACAAACTCCACGGCCCGAAAGGCGTCGGCCTCCTCTACGTGCGCAAAGGCACGCCGTTCCAGGCGCTGATCATCGGCGGCCATCAGGAGGAAGGGAACCGCGGCGGCACGGAAAATGTGCCCTACATCGCGGCCTTCGCTCGCGCGGCAGAGCTGGCGCGTGCGGTCACCGACGAATCCAAACAGAAACTCGCCGCACTCCGCGACAAGCTCGAAGCCGAAATTTTCGCGAAGATTCCAAACTCTACGCGCAACGGCGCGCAGTCGCCACGCCTGCCCAACACCACGAGTATCGCATTTGCCGGCGTGGAAGCCGAGGCGCTGTTGATGTTGCTGGATCAACTCAACATCTACGCATCGAGCGGCTCAGCGTGCACGACCGGCTCGGTCGCGCCGTCGCATGTGTTGACCGCGATGGGCCTGAATGCAGCGGAAGCACGCAGCACGATCCGCTTCAGCCTCGATTACGAAACCACCGAAGCCGACGTCGCCTATTTAATGAGTCATCTTCCGGGGGTAGTCGCCGAGTTGCGGGCGGCGGCCTCTCCTCGCGCGTTGGCGCGAGCGCTCAAGGCCAGGTCCGTGGCCGTCGCGGTGTGAGTTAATTTTCTAAAATTTATCGTAAACGAAATGTCCTCTCAGCCGACTGCGTTGAACAGCCCCGACGAAATCCTGCAGCGCTATGTGCGCGAAGTGCCGCTTTACCGCTCCGCGGCCAAAAATGGAGGGCGCGCCACGGGATCAGGTCCGCTCGCTTCTCTGCCCTTCATCGACAAGCAGGACATCAAAAAAGATTTCCCGAATAATTTCCTCCGCGACGGCCAGTCGCTCGATGAACTCGTCGCGAAGAAATTGGTCGAGGTCGAACACACCGCGGGCACGACGGATAATCGCGCTGACCTGCTCCTCGAATACGGCTGGTGGGCGCGCCAGGAGCAGTGGGCCTTATCGCTTAACGCGCACGTCGCCCAGGTGTTGAAGGAAAATCCCGACGCGCATCGCGTGACGATTTCGTCGCCCGCGTGCAACGGCGACATCACGTATAACGGCACGCCTTCCGCCAAGCGCCGGACGCTCGGCAAGACGCGCGTGCTCAGCCTGTCACGTTTTCCATTTTTGCTGAGCACGACCGACCTCGATCAGATGGTCGCCGAAGCACTCGACTGGGATCCGGTGTTCTTCGACACTGATCCGGTTTACGCGACGGTCTTCGCGCTCCACTGTGAGCGGAAGAAAGTGAAATTTCCGAAACTGAAGTTTATCATCACGAGCTACGAATACACGAGCGTGCTGCATAAGCGGATCCTTGAGCGCGTGTTTGGCGTCCCGGTTTACAATCTCTACGGCTCCACGGAGACCGGCCATCTCATCATGGAGCGCACCGACGGGAAAATGGTCGCGAGCAAGCCGGTGGCGCACCTCGAGGTGATCAACGAAGACGCGCGCGGTATCGGCGAATTGGTCGTGTCGACGCTCAGCAACGACTACATGCCGCTGCTCAACTACCGCATCGGCGATCTCGTCGAACGCCGCATCGTCGCAGGAGAGAATGGCGACCGCGTGACGACTTACACGCTCCACGGTCGCGCGCCCGACACGCTGCCCGCCCCCGACGGCCGCCGCATCACCACGCGCGACACCGATCAGTGTTTCGTCGGGTGCGAGGGCTTGCTGCACTATCGTCTGCACGAAACGAGCCCGGGAAATTTCGTGGTGAACTACATCTCCGAAGGAGACAGCGATCCGAAAGCCGCGATCGCCGTCGCTGTGGAAAAACTTGCACAACTCATCCAGCCTGCGCAGCCCATTGAGACGAAGCGCGTGAAATTTCTTCTGCCTGAAGGCTCCGGCAAGTTCGTGTTTAATTATCCGTTCGTGGCGTGAGGTCGGACTGGTTTTTGACCACGGATTACACGGATAGTTAGACCCAACCAGAGCGGTTAAGGATAACCGCCCTTACCGCTTGGAAATCCGGTCCTACCTTATCCGGAGGATCGTGAGTGAATTGGCCGGCAGCTCGTAAATGCTGTCGGCAGAAAGTTGAAGCGATGATTGCTGCGGCCTGGCGACCGCAAGTTTGCCGTCTTCATTGGCAACGTTGGCGTCGGGGCCAGCGAACGTGATGGGTGAGACTTTAAGCGTAGAGCTTTCCGCCTTCAGTCCATTCAACACGAGGCGCACAGACTGTGGCGCGTTGGCGCCGTTGACGATCTTGATAATCGTGTCGCCGGTGGCGTTGTCGCGGACGGTGGAGGCGGCAAGGTGTTTTGCGGGCGCGTCGAGTTTAGTCGGGAGATAAGTATCGCCGCGATTTTCGGCGAAGAGTTTTTGCACGGTGTAGTTGAGTGTCGGGAAGACGTCGGTGCCGTTGAAGTAGATCAGGTCGGGCGTCCATTGCGTGTGGCCGCGGCGCGCGAGAAGCGGCGCGTAGGACGCGAGGTGCACGATGTCGCCGTTGCGCTCGAGGCTCGTGAGGATGGCGGCTTCGGCGAGCGCGGAGCGCAAGGTGTTGCGGCGCTTGTCGTCGTGCGCGGCGTATTCGCCCACGTAAACCTGCGCGCCTTGGCGATCATAAGAATCGTAACGGGTAAGGTTATCCCAGAACCATTGCGGCGATTTGTAGTAATGTTCGTCAACCATCTGAACGTTAAGTTCGCGCACAATTTTCCAGCCAGCGTCGAAATCCTCACCGTCAGGAAACGGGCCGCTCGTGCCGATGATCACGATCTCCGGATACTTCGCGCGAATGGCGTCCTGAATGAGTTGGTAGCGTTCGTAGAAAACGGGCGTGATTTTGTCTTCGTTGCCCACGCCGAGGTATTTCAAGTTGAACGGCGCAGGGTGGCCCGCGGCGGCGCGTTGGGCGCCCCACTTTGAAGTGACGGGGCCGTTGGCCCATTCGATGAGGTCGAGCACATCCTGGATGTAAGCGCCCATTTCTTCGAGCGGGAGGCCGGCTTGGCCGATGCCTTGGCCGGAATTTTGGCAACACACGCCGGCGGGGACGACGGGCAGCGGCACGGCGCCGATGTCTTCGCAGAATTGGAAATACTCGAAGTAGCCGAGCCCGACAGTCTGGTGATAGCCCCACATGTTCATCTGCTGGCGGCGTTGTTCGATCGGGCCGATGGTGTCTTTCCAGCGATACATGTTACCGAGACCGTTGCCGTGCACGAGGCATCCGCCCGGGAAACGGATGAAGCGCGGCTTCAAGTCCGCGATGGTTTGCGCGAGATCGGCGCGAAGGCCGTTGGGGCGATTGCGAAACGTTTTTTCGGGAAAGAGCGATACTTCGTCGAGGGCAACGCCGCCCCGCGCGCCGAGCGTGAGCACGAGTCGCGCAGTGGCGTCGGTGGCTTTTGCGGTGAGCGTGCCAGAGAATTTTTTCCATTCACGTTCAGTGACGGTGAACGTGGTTTCGGCGAGGACTGTGCCGTCTTTCGATTCGAGTCGCGCGGTGAGCGGGAGCGGGCCTTGTTTGCCGATGTCCTCCCAGCGGCGCGCGAAATGGTTTTGGCGGACGAAGAAGTTGAGCAAATAATTCTCGCCCGCACGCACCGGGATGCCGTCGAAGCCGGCGTTGACGAGACTCACGCTGCCAGTGGCGGAATCGTTGGCGAAGTCGGCGTAGTGCGGGTTATTCGCGTGGAGCGGAAACGCGCTGCTCGGCTTGAGCCCGCCGCGGCCGCCTTCGGGCACGCGCAGTTCCCACGCGGTAAGGTTATTCCACGTCGGCTGCGCGGTGGCGGTGTATTCGAAGGAGCGATTCTGGATCAACTCGGCGTAGAGGCCGCCATCGGCGGCGTAGTTGAGATCTTCGAAAAAGATGCCGAAGAGATGCGGGCTGATTTTTTTGCCGGGAACCGTGAGATCAACGGTGAGCGTCGCCGGCGCAGCTGAGAGTTGAGGGCTGAGAGTTGAGAGCCAAAGCAGTGCGAGGCAGACGGGGGTAACAAAACGCATGGCGAGAAGCTGGAGGTGTTGGGCGGAGGGAGGTAAGCTTGGAGTTACGGGACAGTAAGATTGATGAGAGACTCAAATGCAGAATTTTCCCGACACAGAGGCCGAGGAGATACCACCGAAGTCACTGAGCTATTTCAAAAACCCCTGCGCGCTCTGTGCCGACTCTGGATTGCTCCGTGAAATAATTTAAGGCCAGACCGAGGTTGCCCTAAATGTGAGATTAAGGTGCGATGTCGGGATGAAATTTTTGGCGATGCTGGTGTGCGCGACATTCGTGTTTGGCGGGAAACTGGTCGCGGCGGAAAAAGTGGTCGAAACGAACTCGGATTGGCGCGGGTTTGCGCGCCGGGATTTCATCGTGGCCGGACGTCCGTGTCTGGTGGTGATGCCGAAAAAGGCGGCGGCAGGAAATCCCTGGCTGTGGCGGATGGAATTTTTTGGGCACGCACCGGACACGGATTTGGCGTTGCTCGAACTCGGCTGGCACGTCGCTTACATGAATGTGAGCGACATGTATGGCGCGCCAAAGGCCATCGCGTTGCTCGCGCAATTTCACGCGGAGATAACTTCACGGTTCAAACTCGCACCGAAAGCAGCGCTCGTCGGTCTGAGCCGTGGCGGGCTCTATGCGGTGAATTACGCAGTCACCTATCCTGAGCACGTCAACGCACTCTATCTCGACGCGCCCGTGCTGAATCTAGCGAGCTGGCCGGGAGTGAAGCATCCATTGTGGGCGGAGTGCCTTGAGAGTTACGGACTGGCCGAGTCGGAAATCTTTGCGGCGAAAGTCAGTCCGCTCGATCACGTGGAGAAAATTGCGGCAGCAAAGATTCCGATTATTTCCGTGTGCGGTGATGTCGACAAAGTCGTGCCGATGGCGGACAACACTTCCCTCTTTGAAAAACGTTACCGTGAACTCGGCGGCACCATCGAGGTGCTCGTGAAGCCCGGCGTCGGGCATCATCCGCACGGCTTGAGCGATCCGCAACCGATTGTAGATTTTCTCGTCAAGCACGTCGGCAGATAAGCTGTCGCATGGATTGCTCCGAAGACATTTGCCCGCTGTGCCAGCAGCCGAATGCGTGCGGCCGGGACGCTGACCCGGAGTGCTGGTGTCATCGGGACACGTTTCCGCCCGAGCTGCGGGCGCGCGTGCCCGCTTCGCTTAGAGACAAGTCCTGCATCTGCCGCGCATGCCTCCTGGCGCATGAAGCGGGTTCGTTGCGGAAGGACGCACCGTAAGCAAATCACCGAGCGCGTCCCGCGTCCTTACGCACCGCTCAAACGTTTTTCTCGGTATCGATCGACGGACGCACGCGCGCCGTTGGCGGAAACGTGGCGGAGCGCAACGTGGTGCCAGCGGCGTGTTGTGCGAGGTCAACCAGTTCTTCGATCACGAAGGTCGGATTTTCGTCGTAGCGCAAAGAGAGGAAATTTTTCCGTAGCGTTTCGTAGCGTGCGTAATCAACCATCCAGCTGTCGATCAGCAGGCCAAATTCGTCCGCGTTAGTCACCAAACCTGCGCCGTCGCCGTTGCGGAAAAACTTAACCGTGAGTTCCTCTTGCGGCATGATGCCGCCGATGGCGTTGAAAATAATCGGGCAGCAAAAGTGCAAGGCCTTGGCGCACGTGGTCGTGCCGCCGCGCGTGAGAACGGCGTCGCTGCATTGCATCAGCAGGTGAACATCGTCGGAAAATCCATCGACAAAACACTCCAACTCCGGGTGCTCCGTCCGCCAGTGGATGATGTGATTGTAGGTCTCGCGATTGCGACCGCACACGACGATCACCTGCAATTTGTCGGCGTGGTGCAGCAGTTTTGGGAGCAGTTCAAGGTGATTGTTCGCCCCATTGCCCCCCGTCGCGAGAAATACCGTGAACCGATCTGGGGAGAGTTCGAGGTGAGTGATGATGTAGTCGCGGCGCTGCTGCTCGGTGAGCAGTTCGAGATACTGGCGCGGCTGCATGAAGTGCCCGCGCACGCGGGTGCGTTCGCGAGGCATGCCGAGTTTTACCGCGTAGTCGCGCGCCGTTTCCGTGCGTGAAATGTAGAGATCGGCGGTTGGCTCGACCCAGTTGCGACTGTAGCCGAAACCACCCGAGAATTCGCCGCAATAGGTGGCGCAGCGCACTTGCTCTTCTCCGAGAATTTCGCGGGCCAGTTGGAAATAGCCGCGGTTCAAACAATCATGGACACTGAACACCAGATGCGGTTGATACTCGCGCAGCACCTGTTCGTAATAGGCACGACCGAAGCTGACGGAGCGCGTGTTGATAAAACTCAGCAGCTCAACGAAGAGGTAAAACGCTTTGTGCAGCCACGGGGATTTTTTCTGAATCCAGTTGTAGAAGTTAACGCCGGCAGAAAAGAAACCGGACGAGTTCTCAAGCATCTGCTCGATGCGCACCTCGACGTCGTGGCGATAGAGCTCGAAACACCATTCCGCAAACGCCTGCGCACGCACATCGTGGCCGGCACCGGTGCTGGATGTGAGAACGAGGATGCGGACGCGGGCTTTGCTCACAGGCCGAAATATTTTTCCTGCGCGCGGCGGCGCACCGCCAGCGATCCGAAGCGCGCGAGAAACGGGCCAATTACCGCTTGAAAAAAGCGCCCCGTGCGCACCGTGCCGCTTTTCCCGCGCAGCAACGCGTTTTTGAGCGACGCGGCCGCGTGATCAGCGGAGGGCCCGGATTGCATGAGCTGCACGAAGCCGGCCCAGACGCGGGCCATGCGGGTTTTGTTATTCGCGTCGAGCGCCGCGCTTTGTTTCGGCAAGCGGACTGACGCTTCGAAATCGGTGCGATAATCTCCGGGCCGAAAATCGATCACGATCACGCCGGTGTCTTTCAGCTCATACATGAGGCTCTCATTGAGCATCGAGAGGCCGGCCTTCACGGTGTTATAGGCGGCTTGGTAAGGCATCCCAAATTCGCCGGCGATCGAGGAAATATTCACGAGCGCACCACGACCGCGCGGCAACATTTGGCGCAAGGCGACATGGCTGAGACGCGCGGTGTTGATCAACATAACGCGCATCTGCTCTTCCCACACGGCGAACTCCGTGTGCGCAAACGCACCAAACGCGCCGAAGCCAGCGTTGTTGATCACGATGTCGAAACCGCCGGCGTCTTTTTCAGCGCTGAGAAATTCTTTTTCCGCGCGATCGCCGTCGCCCAATTCAAGCGTCACCGGATGGAAGTTTGCGCGGACAGGCAAGCGCTTCGCATCGCGCGATGTGCCCCACACTTCGACCCCTTCGAGCAGCAGCATGTCGACAAACGCCTTCCCGAGTCCCGTGCTGGCGCCGGTGATAAACGCGGTGCGATAACGGGCGGAGAAAGCGGTGGCACTCATGCGGGATTGAACGCGAGGTCAGGTGCTCTTGAGCACCAGGCAGACATTGGCGCCGCCGAAACCACTGCTGTTACTCAACACCGCATTGGGGCGATTGGGCAACGTGGCACGAATGATGTTCAGGCCTTCGCATTCCGGGTCGAGTTTAGTGATGTGCGCAGAGCCGGGCATAAAACCTTCCTTAATGGCGAGCGCGCAGAAGCCGGCCTCCATCGCGCCGGCGAGCGACAAACCGTGGCCGGTGAGCGCTTTCGTGCTGCTGATGGCGGGGCGCGTAGGGTTGTCGCCGAAGATCGCTTTCAAGGCACGCGCCTCGGACAAATCGCCGATGGGCGTCGAGGTCGCGTGGGCGTTGACGTAGTCGATGGATTCAGCGGAGGTCTCGGAATATTTTAACGCGTTCTCGATCGCCATGCGCAGACCGGCGCCTTCGGGATGCGAGATGGCGACATTGTGCCCGTCGGACGCTTGGCCCCAACCGGCGACTTCGCAGTAAACTTTCGCTCCACGGCGTTCGACTTCCTCTTCGCTTTCTAGAACCAACACCGTCGCGCCACCCGTGCCGACGAAACCGTCGCGCGCGGTATCAAAAGGACGCGACGCGATGGACGGATCCGTCTGCAACGACAACGCGCGCATGCCCGCAAACGGCAGGATACTCTCCGTGTTACCATCTTCGGCCCCGACGACAAACATCCGGCGCTGACGCCCGAGCGCGATCTCATCATAAGCAAACCCCAACGCATGCGCGGACGAAGCGCATGCCGACGAGAAACCCGTCGAGGCACCCTTAATCTTGAATTGAGAGACGAGGTTGAAATTAACCGTGCCGGAAATCGAAGCGACCACCCCGAGCGGCGGGCAACGCATCACGCCCTGCTTCCGCATTTTTTCGACGTGATTGGTCAGCAAAAACGGCGAGCCAGCCGACGCCGCGTAAAGACCGGTCAACGGGTTTGAGTAATCCGCTTCGGTCAGCTTCGCGTCTTCGACCGCCTGCAGCATCGCGCAATACGCATAGACGCCGTGAGGAGCCATGCCGCGCAAATATTCGCGGCGGATGTTGTAGCGCGCCGGAAAGAGCCAGTCCTCCGCGTCTAAACTCTCGGTGTTAAAATCACGGATCGGCGCGGCCACTTTGACCGGCACTTCGGGTTTTTGAAATGGAGCATATTGCACGATGCCATGCCGCATCTCGCGCAGGTTCTCGGAAACTGCCGCGGCGTGGTTGCCAATGCTTGTGATAAAACCGACGCCGGTGATGTAAACTTTACCCATAGATAAAAACTGAGTCGCAACGTGCTGAGACACGTCGATTTGGCGAAAGTGACTTGTTTTCCCGACGGGTCAACGCGCCAACCAAGCTCGGCACACGGCCCTCGGCATCACTTCGCGCCGCCGCAGTGTTAACCTGCGGCTTGCGATTTAGCGGCAACCGCCGGAGTCGCGGGCTTCTCAGCTTCGACCGGCTTGGCCACTTCCTCGGCAAACGCGAAAGTCAGCGTGATTTCTTCGGCGATGGCGGCTTTTTCCTGACCGACGCGAATCTGGCCTTCAAAAGTAGCGAGCGGGGATTTCAAGCGCTTCGGCTTGATGGACATGTTCAGCACGTCGCCCGGGCGGCATACGCGGTGGCAACGCACGCCTTCGCAGGACGTGAAGAAAATCGTGCGGTGATCGACGGTCTTGCCGGGTTCCCCGACTTGGCCTTCGAGCAGGAACAACACCGCGAGTTGGCCGAGCGCTTCCAGCATGATGGACGCAGGCAACACGGGGTTATCCTTGAAGTGACCTTGAAGGAAAAATTCCTGGCCGCTGATCTTGTATTTCGCACTCGCACCATGGGCGTTGACCGCAGCTTCGCCCAAGAAAAGGAACGGAGGCTGGATCGGCATTACGCTCATGATCTGCTCGATCGGGATAAATTTGGTCGGCTTCGGCAACGGCAGGCCGCGCACCTTGCACTCGATGAATGTCTTAACGTCACCCACCGTGCGGAGCAGGCGGAGTTCTTCGTTATTAATCGTCATCTGCAGCACATCTTCGATGAGGATAACGATTTCCATCATCGTGAGCGAATCGATACCCAGATCTTCAATGACGCGCAGGTCATCGTCCGCGTCTTTTAATTTACCGCGAAGATCCGGCTCCACGTAGCGCTCTAGGACTCCCAATACGATGGCCGGCAAGTGTTCCGTGTTGCCCGTCTTGCGAAATTGCGCAGCCGCTTCGTAAGTTGCTGCCGAGCAGCGCTTAAGTGATTCGCGGAGGTTAACATCGTCGTCCGCCGTGAAAGGCTTGAGCGGAAGACCGGGCGACGTATTTGCTGAGTGAGCCATTGTTGGAATGAGGTAAGGTCAGGCTTAAGAACCTGTAAACCCCAAAAAGTTGCCCAAAAATTGCGGGTTTGAGACCCTATTCGAGCTAGGCGGTTGACTTGAACGAGACCAAAGGGCCACATCCCCCTCTTCATTCCGAAGTGAAGCCCCTCGGCTTTCCTCACCCATTTGGGTTATGCCGCCAGCCGTCGACCAGACCATTTCCGATCAGCCTGCGTTAAAGCCCCTGATTCTTGTCACCCACGAATTTTTTCCGCATCGCGGCGGAATCGCGGTGTATGCCGCTGAAATGGCCAAAGCGGCTCAAGCCTGCGGTCACGACGTCGAAGTATGGGCGCCTGCGTTGCCTCCCGGTGTGGTCGAGCCCGCATGGTCATTTCGGATTAAGCGGCTGCCGCTTTCCGGAGATCACAGCCTCCAGAGCCAATGGCGGATGGCGCGCCATTTAAGGAAAAACCGCACGCGTCTACAGGAGGCCATTCTCTACATACCGGAACCCGGCCCGTTGCTGGCGCTGTTACTACTCCAGTTTTTCGACCGCCTGCATATTTCCAGTTTGGTCATCACGTTTCACGGATCCGAGATTCAGCGCCTCAGTGCCCGACGTTTTCTGCGCTGGAGCACCAAGCACATCCTCCACAAAGCGGCCCGCATCGGGGTCGTCAGTAAGTTTGCTGGTTCGCTCCTAGAAAAGCATTTCCCCGATTCCGCGGGCAAAATCGTGGTCACACCCGGCGCCCTGCGCACTGACCTCGCGATTCCTGAAACGGCCCGCGCCTCGAAACCGAGCCGCAAAAAAATCGTCCTTACCGTCGCACGGATCAACCCGCGCAAAGGCCAGCTGCAAGTCATCGAAGCCCTCAAACGCCTTCCCACCGCCCAACAAGCGTTGCTCGAATACTGGCTCGTCGGCAGCCACAGCAAGGACAACTACGACGTCGCCCTGCAAACCGCCGCGCAAGGCGCCAACTTTCCGGTTAAATTCCTCGGCGACATTCCTGACGACCAACTGGGCGACATCTACGCTCAAGCCGATCTCTTCGCCATGACCAGCATGCCGCACAAGCAAAGCGTGGAAGGTTTCGGCCTCGTTTATCTCGAAGCAGGTGCGCACGGCCTGCCGGTGATCGCGCACGATATCGGCGGCGTCGCCGAAGCCGTGGCGCACGGTGAAACCGGCTTGCTTGTCGCCCCTGGCGATCAATCCGCCCTCACTGCGGCTTTCGCGCGATTACTCGACGATCCTGCGCTCAGCCGGCAACTCGGCGCAGCCGGCCGCGTGCGCGCCGTCAGCCACACGTGGATCGCGGCGGCGCGAGCCCTGTTTGGACATCTTCCCGAAACGAAATCACCTTCTCCGTCATGATCGAATCGCGCACCCAGATCACCGTTCGCTACGCCGAGACCGACGCCATGGGCATCGTTTACCACGGCAATTATCTTCCGTGGTTCGAAGTCGGTCGCACCACGCTGCTCAAGGAACAGGGCCTACCCTACCGCGAACTTGAAGCCTCCGGTTATCAACTGCCCGTGATCGAACTCGGCACGAAATTCTTCAAGCCCGCGCTCTACGACGACACCGTCACGATTGTCACGCGCCTGCATGAGCGCCCGCTGCTGCGCGTCCGTCTCGATTACGAAGTGTTTCGCGGCGAAGAAAAACTCGTCAGCGGTTTCACGATTCACGCGTTTATCAACAAATCCGGTGAACCCGTGCGCCCGCCCGCATTGTTCGCCGAGAAAATGCGCGTTGCGTTCGGCGTTACTTCTTAAAACCCGCTGCTTCCATCCGGTAAACGCGCAGCACGTGCGCAGCGATTTCACGCAACGGGCGCTTGTCCGTTAAAATCAGGGTGCCCGTGCGCCGGTAAAGTTCTTCGCGTTGCGCATAGAGTTCGCGCACGCGTTTCTCGCGATCTTCCACTTCAAATAACGGACGGTGATGCGTGTGCATCGTGCGTTGCAGCACGGTTTCGATCGGAGCGTGCATGCAGATCACCACACCTCGCCCGCGCAACAGTTCCAGCATTCCAGGCTGCACCACCAAGCCGCCACCGCATGACACCACGCAGCCGCTTAACGGGTGCCCGTTCTCGATAAATTCGCGCTCCATCGCGCGAAACTTCGGCTCGCCATCCTCGGCAAAAATCTTCGACACCGCCTTGCCTTGCACGCGCTCAATCTCGTGATCGCTGTCCAGAAACTGCCAGCCCATCTGCTTGGCCAGCAGCCGTCCCACGGTGCTTTTGCCCGTGCCCATGAAGCCGACCAGATAAAGATTAACCGCCACCGAGTTCATTGCCGCTCCACCGAACACACGGCGCGCCACCGGCGCAAGCCTGCGACTTCGCCCTGTTCAAACCTCCACGAAAAATCCACGCTGCCTCCGCATGCCCGCCGACGCTCCGCACGATTTCTCTTTCGCCAGCGACAACACCGCCGGCATCACACCCGAATCGCTCGCCGCGATCACCGCCGCCAACGCGAGCTTCGTTTCCTCCTATGGCAACGACGACCTCACCACGCACGCGAAACAGCTGATCCGCGACGTGTTCGAAACCGATTGCGACGTCTTCTTCGTCTTCAACGGCACCGCCGCCAATGCGCTCGCACTTTCCGCCGCGTGCCGGAGTTACCACGGCATTTTCTGCCACGCGTCAGCGCACGTGGACAATGATGAGTGCGGCGCGCCGGAATTTTTCACGGGTGGCGCCAAAGTAATCCCGATCTCGCACGCCAGTGGAAAGCTCCAGCCCGGTGAGCTCGAACGCGCGATTCTGAAACGTCCCGACGTTCACTATTCAAAAGCCGGCGCGGTTTCCCTCACGCAATCCACAGAGTGGGGCAATGTTTACACACCCGCCGAAATCCGCCCAGTGAGCGACGTTGCCAAAAAACACGGCCTCTTCGTTCAAATGGATGGCGCACGCTTCGCCAATGCGACCGCCGCCCTCGCCTCGCGCGGCGCCACACCCGCCGATTTCACGTGGCGCGCCGGCGTCGATGTGCTGAGTTTCGGTGGCACTAAAAACGGCATGTTCGCGACTGAAGCCGTGGTTTTCTTTAACAAAACCCTCGCGCAAGATTTCGCCTACCGTGTGAAGCAAACTGCCCAACTCTCCTCAAAAATGCGCTTCGCCGCCGCGCAGTGGATCGGTGCGCTGGAGTCGGGCGCATGGCTGCGTCACGCGGCTCACGCCAACGCGCAAGCCCAGCGAGTCGCGACGGCGTTGCGCACGTTTCCGCAGGTAAAATTTATCACGGAGCCCGAAGTGAACGGCGTGTTTGTCGAGATGCCGAAAGCGGCCGCCGAAGCGCTGTGGGCGCGCGGCTGGCATTTCTATCGGTTCATTGGCGACGACGGTTATCGTTTGATGTGCTCATGGGCAACTTCACCCGCGACCGTGGATCGATTCATCGCAGACGCGCGCGCAGTGTTTTCCAATTCTGCCAAATAAAAACGCCTCGCTTGCGGCGAGGCGTCGAAAGTTTCGAGGAGTTCGAAAACTTAAAACTTACTTCTTGGCGGGCTCTTTCGGAGCGTCTTTTACGCTGATCAGTTCGACGTCGAAAACGAGCGTCGCACCCGGAGGAATCGAACGACCGTCGCCGCTATCGCCGTAAGCGAGGGACGGCGGAATGTAGATCTTGGCCTTGCTGCCGATGGCGACCTTTTGGAGACCTTCGACCAAGCCCGGCAACGCGCGTTGCGGATCGAGGAGGATTTCGACGGGCTCAACCGGGCCACCTTCCTCGCGCGGTTGCAGGGAAGAACCAAACGGCTGGCCGCTCACGAGCGAACCCGTGAAATGCAACGTCACGACCTGACCCGCTTTCGGCAATGCGCCGGAGCCCGCTTTCGTGATTTCGTAACGGAGCCCGCTGGGCAGTTCCACGACGCTCTTGTTTTCTTTAAGCTTCGTGAAGAAAGCCTGGCCTTCGCCCAAGTTGGCGTAGCGCAGCTTGACCATGAACGCTTCTTGTTTCTTGCCGAGATAGGCACCGAGTTCCGGCCCCATTTCTTGTTCATTAAACGTCGGCGTGCCGCTCATCGAGGCGACGAGGCCGCGAGCAACGGCTTCCACTTCGGCCTTGGAGAAATCGAGCTGACGCAGACCGACCTGCGCGGCGAGATACCAGCCGTAAGCTTCGGCGACTTGAGCATCGGAAAATTTGCGCGCCGGCGCGGCGGGAGCAGCGGCCGGTTGTGCAGCCGGAGCCGATTGCGCCGGTTGGCTGGCTTGCTTCGGAGCAGGAGTCGCAGCCGGAGCGGCTGCAGGAGCCGTGACACCCGGGACGTTAAATTTGACCGGTTCCTGCGCGGAAGCGGCAACCAGCAGGCTCATGCTAACGAGGCCTGCACCAACTTTGGACATGAATTTCATTGAGGGGGAGGAAGCCCGGTTGAGAAACGGCCCGGGCGGTTGTGCCGTTACAAACCGCCGGAAGTTGGCCTTCGCAGGCGAAAAATCAATCCCTTTGCCGGAGAAAGGTCGCTTCACGGGGCCAAAAGCGCGGGCTTGTCAGCGGATGGAAGCTGCCTAAACATCGCCAATCCCATGAATGAAAACCAATTCTGGCACAGCACCGACGGCCAGATTTTGACGGTCAAAAACACGGGCGGCGACCATGTCGCCCTCACCCTTGCCTTCTGGCCGCGTAATCCCGCTGAATTCGAGTTTCTCAAAGCGCACCTCGCCGAGCTGAAGTTCACCGAACGCAGTTCGCTCGCGCGCATCGGCATTGAAATGATTTTGAAAGGCGGACCCACCGTCGACGGCCATCGTCTCGTGCTTCACGTCGAGGCGTTTATCTACGACGCGAATTTCCCGAACGCGCCATATTGGAAAAAACTCCTGCGTCCCGGCACACCCGTCGGCCGGCTTTTCTACGCGCCCGTCGCGGCGAAATTGTCCACTGGCGAAATCTGGGAGGCGATCACGAGCAACGCGCTCAAGCTCCCCAACACGATCAGCATTGATTCGCGCGGCCGCGTATTTCTCACGCCGCACCAGGTGAATTACACCCTTTCGCACCGGCTCACGCGCGTAAACTTCGAACACATCGTCAGCGGCCACGCGGGACGCTCGTTCATCGACAAGGCGCAAGTTCGTCACGATGTCTCCCCGCTGACCATCCCGCCGCGCTCGGGCGTGCTGACGAGTTGCTCGATGTATTTGAAAGAGCACTTCGTCGTGCTCAATCAGGGCGAAGGCAATTTCGGTCTGCACACGAGCGCCATCCTGCTCGATCCGATCAAGACTTTCGGCACGAATATCATGCTGGAAATCTACAACACCGGCGACCAGCCCGTCGTGAATCCAATGGTGTCGGTCGACATTTTCCGCGCGCCGCCAATTGAAGATCCGGAGTTCAAAACGCTCACGCGCAAACGCGAACGTCTCCTCGCGACCGCGAGTTCGCTCTTCACCTGCCTCGATAAAAATCCCGCCGTCGAAACCAGCGAGCCGCACCCGAAAACAAAGATCATCGTTCGCGGCCAGAGCGCGACGATGGAAAATCGCGCCGTGCTCGTGCGCGCCAACGACGACTTGCGCAAATTCCTCGAAGAATCCTGCCCCGTCGGCAGCCGCACGATGATTCAAGCGCTCGAGTCGGCGCCGGCGGATGCCGACACGCTGATCGTGGATTATTTTCCGGACTTGCTCGAACACATCGAGTTGCTCACCCGCATTGGCGACATCCGCCTCAAGCGGATTATTTTCCGCTCCGCGTCGCGCACGCACGGTTATTTTCTCTCCAGCAACGCGCACGCCCGCCTCGACACGTTCAATTCCATCGGCGTGAAAGTCTATTGGTATGACGAGGTCACGAAAGATCTCTACGTCCACACCTACAAAAAAGGTCACGGCTTTTTCGTGCGTGAGGAAATGGGGCGGAAATTCCAGGAAGCCACTATCCTCGCTTTCTACGGTTCCGCGGTCGGCCTCGAACAAGTGGACACCGATCGCATCTCCGCGCTCGTGGACAAACTCACGACGTTCATGGGCTCGAATCTGGGCGTGCTGACCGGCGGCGGCGGCGGCGTCATGCGCCTCGCGACCGAGCAAGCCCGCACGAAAGGCGCGCTGACCGGCGCGTGTTTCCTCGAACTCGAAGCCCAACCGCCCGAACTCGGCGTGGATTTTTTCAACACCTTCCAGGAATCATCGCGTCACTTCCGCCAAAAATGGTTCGAGGCGGCGGATTTCTGTATCTTCAACGTCGGCGGCGTCGGCACGCTCGAAGAAATCGGCATCGAGATGTGCAACCTGAAACTCGGTATCCGTCCGCGGGTGCCGTATGTGTTTTTTAATTCGAAATTCTGGGGCCATCTTCGCGCTCAACTCGAAACGATGATCGCCACCAAACGCGCGCCCGCGTGGATCGCCGACTACGTCCTCTTCACCGACGACCCGGACGAAGTCATCAAATTCTATCGGAAAACCCTCCAGGTATTATGACGCTTGCGTCGTAACCGCTGCTTTACGCCGCGCTGACGCGCCTTCATCTCTCGCTCACTCGTGTCTTCTCCGCTTCCTAAAACAGTCCTCGTTGTCGGCTCCGGCGGACGCGAACACGCCCTCGTTAAATCGCTCGCGCTCTCGCCGGTGAAGCCGCGCATCCTCTGCGCGCCGGGCAACGCCGGCATCGCACAGGAAGCGAAGTGTTTTCCCGTGATGGTCGATGACGTAAACGGCCTGGTCGCCCTCGCCGATCAGGAACGCGTAGACTTCGTCGTTGTCGGCCCCGAAGTGCCATTGTCGCTCGGGCTCGTCGATAAGCTGAACAAAATCCGCATTCCCGCCTACGGCCCGAAAGCCGACGGCGCGCGCCTTGAAGCCTCGAAGATTTTCACGAAGCAGATTTTGCTGAAGCACCACATTCCGACCGCCGCGACGGGGATTTTCACCGAAGTCACACCTGCACTCGAGTATCTGCGCAAACGCGGCGCGCCCATCGTGATCAAAGCGGACGGTCTCGCCGCCGGCAAAGGCGTCGTGGTCGCGCAAAATCTCGCCGAGGCTGAAGCCGCGGTGCACGACATGCTCGCGGGAAATAAATTCGGCAAAGCCGGCAGCCAGATTCTCATCGAAGACTGTTTGGTCGGCGAAGAAACCTCGCTGCTCGTCGTCGTGTCGGGTCGCGACTACGTGATTTTGCCAACGTCACAGGATCACAAACGCATTGGCGACGGCGACACCGGCCCGAACACCGGCGGCATGGGCACTTACTCGCCCGCAGAAGTCGTCACGCCCGCGTTACTCGCCCGCATCGAACGCGAAATCGTTAAACCGTCCGTCGACGCCATCGCGAACGAAGGCATCGAGTTTCGCGGCACACTTTTCATCGGCATCATGCTCACGCCGGACGGCCCGAGCGTGCTCGAATACAACACGCGCTTCGGCGATCCGGAAACTCAAGTGGTGCTGCCGCGCATCGGTTCTGACGTGCTCGAACTTTTGTGGAAAGCGGCCCGCGGCGAACTGCGCGAATACCGGCTCGAAACCAAACGCGATTACGCCGTCTGCGTGGTCGTCGCCGCGAAAGGTTATCCTGAGCAATATCCGAAGGGTGACGTCATCGTTTTCCCGGATCACTTGCCGTCCTCGACGACAATTATCCACGCCGGCACCGCGAAAAACGGCGCCGGGCAAATCGTGACCAACGGCGGCCGCGTGCTCGGTGTCACTGCGCTCGGCGCGACGCTACGTGAGGCCGCCGATTCCGCGTATGCGGCGTGCGACGCGATCAAGTGCGACTCAAAATATTTCCGCCGCGACATCGGCGCCCGCCAGTTCAATCGCCAATGAGAAAGCTCCGCGCGCTCGCCCTCGTCTTCGTCGCGACCCTCGGCATCTTCGCCCGTGCGGCAACCCCGGTCGATCTCGGGCAAGGCTTGGGTTATGTGCGGATTCACTCGCTCGGTGACGACACCGCCGCGCTTACCGCATCCACGGCCAAAGCGATCGTGATCGATCTTCGTCACGCCACGGCCAGCGATGAAACCGTCGTTCTTTTTGCTGCTGCGCTGGAAAGCCGCGCGACTAGCGCCCAGATTTTTATCCTCGTCAGCCCGTCTACCCCGCGCGCACTCGCCAAAACGATCGAAGCGCTTTCCGCAAAAGTTCTCACGCTCGGCACCGAAAAGGCGCGGCCTTCGCCGAAAGTCGTGGTCGAAACTGAAGCCACCGCCGACCGCGCCGCCTATGACGCATTTGAAACCGGCACCCCGCTCGAAAAACTGATCAACGGCAAAATCGATAAAGTCCGTTACGACGAAGCGACGCTTGTGCAGGAATTCAAAACCGGCCACATTGCCGAAGACCCTGCCGAACCGGTCACGCCGCCCGCGCCCGATACCAAGTCGAAAACGAGCGAAGCGAAAAAAGAGGAAACCAAACCTGTCAGCGTCGAGCTGGATCGCGTGCTGCAACGCGCCATTCATCTGCACCGCGCGCTAAGTGCGTTGCGCTAGGATTGAAGGTTTCGGCGACGCACGCGCCGTAATTTGACCGATTAACTTTTTCGCGCAGCGTGTTTCAGCCTTTCGCTTCGCGCATAAAGGTTTCAGCTTAACACTCGTTCATGCCCAAGCCCGGCCACATTCTCATTCTTTGCACCGCGAACATCTGCCGCAGTCCGATGGCGGAAGGCCTATTGCGCCACGCCCTTTCGGCGCAAGCAGAGCCGTTGAAATCGCTTCAAGTCATTTCCGCCGGGGTGGCCGCGCGTGACGGTGATCGCGTTTCCGAAAACTCCGTCATCGCGCTGAAGAAAACCGGCATCGATATCAGCGCCAGCCGCAGCCGGGGCGTCACCCAAGAAATGCTCGACGGTGCCGTGGTAGTATTCGGCATGACCGAATCGCATCGCGCGATGATTCAAGCCCGGGCAAATCCGGTCCCGAAACATCTGTATCTTTTCCGCGAGTTCCTGCCCTCGTCGTTCGAGCATGAAATCAGCGATCCTTACGGTGGCCCCTTGAAACTCTACGAATCCTGCCGTGATGAGATGGTCGAGGCGATCCCCGGCATCATGGATTTCCTGCGTAAAAACGTAAAGTAAGGCCGCTGTGCCGGGCCGTGACACACTCACGGCGGATTTCGGGTTGCGGATTGCCCGTGAGAGGGCTGGCTTGGGGGCAACTTTTCGCTCATTCCTTCGCGCAACCCATCCACGCTAATATGTCCTTAAACGCCACGCCGCTCCAGCAACTCGATCCCGCCGTTTACGCCGCCATCGCGAGCGAATTCGGCCGCCAACAGAGCCACATCGAGCTCATCGCTTCGGAAAACTTCACGTATCCCGCCGTGATGACGGCGCAAGGCAGCGTGCTGACCAATAAATACGCCGAAGGTTATCCCGCGAAACGCTGGTATGGCGGCTGCGAATACGTCGACGTCGTCGAAAACCTCGCCATCGAGCGCGCGAAGCAGCTTTTCAATGCCGAGCACGCCAACGTGCAACCGCACTCGGGCTCGCAAGCGAACTTCGCCGTTTACACCGCGGTGCTCCAACCGGGCGACAAAATCCTCGGCATGAACCTCAGCCACGGCGGTCACCTGACCCACGGCAATCCGGCGAATTTCTCCGGCAAACTCTATCAATTCGTCCAATACGGCGTGCGCGAAGACAACGGCCTCATCGACTACGACGAACTCGCCGCCGTCGCCGAACGCGAAAAACCGAAAATGATTACGGTCGGTGCGTCGGCTTATTCGCGCGTGATCGATTTCGCGCGCATGGGCGAGATCGCCCGCTCGGTTGGCGCGCTGCTGTTTGCCGACATCGCGCACATCGCCGGTCTCGTCGCGTCGGGCCACCATCCCTCGCCTTTCCCGCACGCGGATTTTGTCACGACCACGACGCACAAAACACTGCGCGGCCCGCGTGGCGGTCTCACGATGTGCAAAGCGGCGCACGCCAAAGCCATCGACTCCGCCGTGTTTCCTGGCGGCCAAGGCGGCCCGCTCATGCACGTCATTGCCGCGAAAGCGGTGTGCTTCGGCGAGTGCTTGAAGCCGGAATTCAAAAACTATTCCGAACAGGTCATCAAAAACGCGCGCGCCCTCGCTGCGGCGATGAGCAAGCGCGGCTACAAAATCAATTCCGGCGGCACCGACAATCACCTGATGCTCGTCGATCTCCGCGGCAAACTCCCGAATCTCACCGGCAAAGTCGCCCAAGAGACGCTCGATAAGGCCAACATCACGTGCAATAAAAACACCGTGCCGTTCGAAACGCGTTCGCCGTTCCAAGCCTCGGGCATTCGCCTCGGCACGCCCGCGATGACGACACGCGGTTTCAAGGAAGCCGAGATGGAAACCATCGCCGAACTCATCGACGGCGTGCTCGTTGCCATCGGCACCGAAAACGAAGCCGCCGTGCTCGCGGCGACGAAACAAAAAGTCGTCGCGCTCACGAGCAAGTTTCCTCTTCCATATACGTTGTAAGGTAGGGCCCGACCTCCGGGCGGGCCGTTTCCTAGAATATTTAAACCCGGCCCGCTCGGAGATCGGGCCCTACCATGCGTCTGGATCGACTAAAATCCTTCGCCCTCTCCCTGACTCACACGACTTGGGTGAAGCAGTGGGGCGAATGTCTCGTCTACAAAGTCGCGGACAAAATGTTTCTGATCATCGCGCTCGAAGGCGAAGTGATCGACGGCGTGGTGGTCAAATGCACGCCGGAAGAATTTGATGAACTCACCGAGATCGACGGCATCACGCAGGCCCCTTATTTCGCGAAACGTCATTGGGTAAAAGTCGCCGACCTGGAGGCGCTTTCTGAAAAACTGCTGCACGCGCGCATCCAGCGCAGTTACGATCTGGTTTTTGCGAAGCTGCCCAAGAAAACACAGGCCGCACTTCGTTCAAAAATTTGAGGAGAAAGAGGCTTTGCGCCCACGTCGCGTTCTATCAGCGTTGAATGCAGTCTCTTTAGTGAACTCGTCCGCTCTACACTCCCACCGCTCCCTTTCGCGCCCTATCCTGCTCCGCAAGGATTTCATCCTCACGCTGGTCGCGCTGGCGGTGATTTTGTTTATTTCCGGATGCTCCAGTTCGCCGTTTCAATCGCAGAATCGCGGCCTGATCGAACCGAGCGGCACGGTGATTCCCGCGAAGATCCTTTCGAACTTCTTCCTCATCGAAACGAAATGGGACGACGGCCGCACGTATCGTTTCCTCGTCGACACCGGTTCGAGCACCTCGCTCGTCTCGCCGGAAATCGCCAAAAAATTCGGCATGAAGCCGCGCAAAGGTGAACTCGCCGCCAAGATCCGCGTGCGCTCCGCCGCCGGTCAGGACATCGAACTGGAGTCCGTTTTGTTGCGACGCGTGCGGCTGGGCGATTCGACTTTCAACCGAGTCGCCGCGGTGATTTTTGACTGCTCAGAAGTCTCCAATCATCTCGGCGTAACGATCGATGGCATTTTGGGCTTTCCGCTGTTTCGCGACTCGCTGCTCACACTCGATTATCCCAACAAGCGTCTCATCCTTGCGCCCTATCCTGCGGCATTCGCACCGTTGCCGAAGCAAACCGCGCGGGTCTCGACAATCGCGTTTAACGACGAGCAAAACCGCCCGATGATCCCGCTGCAGATGGGCAACGAATCTTTCATGGCCCTCATCGATTCCGGCAGCGACGGCAGCCTGAATTTAAATCCCGTCGGCCTGCATCCCCAATTCGCCAACGGCCCGCGCGTCGGCACTTTGATTTCCTCTTTGCGCGGCAACCAACGCCAGCTCACCGGTCGCCTGAATCAAACCGTGCTCATCGGCACGCATGCGGTCGACCAACCGATCGTCGATCTCACCGAACAACTCTCGTCGATCGGCGGCGAGTTTCTCCGGCATTTCGCAGTGACCTTCGACCAACGGCGGCGTCAGGTCACTTTCACGCGCACAGGCGACGGCACGATCACGATGGAGCCACGCCGCAGTGCGGGCATCTCGTTTTCCCGCGCCGATGTTTATTGGCGCGTGTTGAGCGTCATCCCCGATACACCGACCGCCCAACTCCCCGTGCACGCCGGCGATCTTTGCGTGCGCATCAACGGCGAACTGGTCGAGAAATGGACGTTCGAACGTTACGCCGAGTTGCTGAAGACCGCGCCAAAAGTCACCTTCACGTTCGTCAACGGCGCGAAGGAAACCGATCTCGAGATTCCAGTCTTCGAGTTGGTGCCGTGAGGTAGAGAGGTAGGGCCTGACCTCCGGGCAGGCCGATGCGATAACAACCCCTAGCGGCCCGCTCGGAGAGCGGGCCCCACTCAGCAACATTCTCGCTCACCCGTTCCGCTTGAGCAAAAACGCCCCTGCGCCGTCGTGGCCGTCTTTCCACGGGTAGGCCTGAACGCTTTTTTCCAATTCAAACGGCCCACCGGCGCGGCTGTCGAAAAAGGCTTTGAGCACCTGCTCGTTTTCCTGCGCGTCGACGCTGCACGTGCTGTAAACAAGGCGACCGCCCGGATGCACCAGTCGCGCCGCCGCGTGGAGCAGTTCGAGTTGCTGTTCGGCATGCCGCGCGAAATCGCCGTCCTGCAGACGCCATTTCACATCAATGCGGTGGCGCATCACGCCGGTGTTCGAGCAGGGGGCGTCGACGAGCACCGCGTCGTAACTCTCGGGCAAATTCAAGTTGCGATAGAAAACCGTGTTCACTTTGCGCAAGTCAGCCTGCACGAGCGCGACGTCCACGCCTGCGGGAGCACGCGCGAGATTTTCCTTCAAACGCACGAGGCGAATATCGCTTTTCCCGGGCGCCACTGGTTCATCGAGCGCAATGATGCGGCCGGTCTGCATGCGATCAGCGATGAACAAACTTTTCCCACCGGGCGCGGCGCACGCATCGAGAATCACTTCGCCCGGTTGCGGCGCGAGCAAGTCGATGCACAAGCGCGTCGACGGATCCTGCACATAGAGCGCGCCCTCGCCCGCGAGGCGGCGCACTTCGTCCCATTTGCCCGCCGTGACTTCGTAAAAATACGACCATTGCGTCGGCGTTAGAAACTCCGGCACGGCTTCGTCGACCTTGCGCCAGCGCACATAAACGGGCGCGGGCTGCTGGTTCCATTCGAGAAGCTTGCGCGTCGTTTCGGCGCCAAATTGCAGATTCCAGCGCGCGACCAGCCACTCTGGATGCGCAAACTCCGTCGCGAGATCCGGCGGCGTCTCGGCGAGCTTGGCGGCCATTTTACGCATCACGGCGTTCACGAGCCCGGCTTCCTTGGCACTGGCGACGGTTTTGGCTTTTTCGACCGCATGATGGATGACCTTGGCGACGGAATCTTTGCCCCCTTCCAACAGCTCGAAACCAGCGATCATCAGCACGGCTTTCACCTTGGTGCGTGGCGGGCGCGACATCAGGCCGGCCAAGGCCCATTCCAGGCGCGTCGCCCAGCGCACGACACCGTAAAAAAGCTGCTGCGCGCGTGCGCGTTCCTGCCCCGTGAGCCCTTTTGGAAGTCCTTCCAGCAAAGCGTCCACGCGCTCGGCCCGGGCCAGCCAGCGTTCCGCCAAACCGACGGCGGCTTCCCAGCCTCCGAAAGCGTGTTTTGGCGAGGCTCCGCCCGTTTCTAAACCCTGTTTGACATCGTGCTGCATTGTGCCCTCTACTAATCGGTTCACCGACTCTTTACGCAATTATGAATTCTGAAGCTATCTCCGCGGTCCTCGCCAAACACTCCGCCCTCAAAGCGTCCAAAGCCAAGTTAGAGGCCATGGAACCGGGTGCTTACGTCGTCCACCGCAGCTGGGGATTCGGCCAAATCAAGAGCTACGACGAGGCCAACCAGAAGCTGATCATCGATTTCAAGACCAAGAAAGGTCACTCCATGGATCCGGCGTTCTGCGTCGGCAGCATGGATGTCCTCCCGGCCAAACATATTCTCGCCCGCAAGGAAACCGACACCGCCAAGGTCGCCGACCTCGTCGAAAACGACCCGGTGCAACTCGTCATCGACACCCTTTCCGCCTACCCGGGCAAAGCCGCCAGCGCGATCGAGCTCGAAATCGTCCTCGCCCAAGTCGTCGGCGAAGAAAAATTCAAGAAGTGGTTCTCCAGCCTTAAGAAACTGCTGGTCAAAGACCCGCGCGTCGGCGTCCCGGTCAAGAAGACGGAAGCTTACATCGTCCGCGACGAACCGGTTTCCGCTGAAACCGAGATCATGGAGGAATTCTCCAACACGCGCTCAGCCCGCCGCCGCATCTCGCTCGCCGAAGATCTCCTCGCCGCTTCCATCAAGGAAGAATCGAAACAAGCCCTCGGCCAAGTCCTCGCCGGCATCACGGAATCCGTCCGCGACAGCAATCAGATCGACCCCTCCGAGCGTCTGTATGGAGCTTTCGTCCGCGACGAACTCGCCAAGATCCTCGGCCACGCCGCTCCGTCCGCTCCGAGCCAGTCCGACCTCATCAAGGAAGTCCGCGGTCTCTCCGGCATCGCCGAGAAAATCCCGGTTCACTTCCAATCCAAGTTTCTCGATCTCGTCAAAGAGACGCACCCGCTCGAGTGGCGCGAAATCGTTTTCGCTCTCCTCAAGACTTCCCAAGGCAAGTTCACGACCGAGTGCATTAATTTCCTCATGGAAAACGGCGAGGCCGCCGAGCTCGCCGCCACGCTCAACCGCTGGAAGAGCGAACAAAATCTGCGAGCGCCGGTGCTCCTCTGGATCATCAAGAATCGCCACTCGAAGAAATTCGGCAAGCTGCTCAACGATCTCGTCACGCCTCGCCTCCTCGGCGCGATTTTCTTCGCGATCGATTACGAAGCGCTGCAATCCGCCGGCACCCGCCGCATCCCGCTCGGCGAAGCGCTCAGCGACGACGCCGATTTGATCTCCGACTTGCTCGCCGCCGCCGACACCGAGACCGCGCGCGATCTCGGCAACGCCCTGCTGCTCAACCAAGGCTTCGAAGAGCTCACCAAAAAATCGCTCCTCGCCCGCTTCATTAAACTTTTCCCGTCGCTCCAGTCGCTCGTCTCCGGCGAGTCCGACACGAAGGACGAACAGTTCCTCGTTTCGCGCGACAGCTACGAAAAGAAACGCGTCGAATACGAAGAAATCGTCTCGAAGCGCATCCCCGACAACTCCAAGGCGATCTCCGTCGCTCGCGAACACGGCGATCTCAAGGAAAACTCCGAGTTCAAGATGGCGAAACAAGATCAGTCCGTGCTCATGGGCCAGAAAGCCCAGCTCGAACGCGATCTCGCCCGCGCCCGCATCACCGACTTCACCGAAGCCACGACCGAACAAGTCAGCGTCGGCACCATCGTCGATTTGCGCGACGTCGCCACCGGCAAAGCCGTTCGCTACACCGTCCTCGGCGCGTGGGACAGCGATCCGGAAGCTCACCGCATCGCCTACAAGACCCCACTCGGCCAGGCGCTCATGGGCAAAAAAATCGGCGAACACGTGAAGCTCAAGATCGCCGGCGTGCAGCACGAATACCAACTCGCGGGTATCAACCGCTACGCCGACGCGAAGTAAGCTTCGTCTCCGAAAGTTCATTTTCAAAGCCGCGCAGCCATGCGCGGCTTTTTTATTGGCCACCGGCAACCCAGCAAAGGCCGGCACACGAATTACACCAATTTCCACGAACACGAAGCGAAGGAGAGCGGCTCGCCCATTCGTGGAATTCGTGCGATTCGTTTCTCCTTTGATTGGCTCGATTCGCAGCGGTTGCTTGCGCTGTGGCCTCGCGCCGCCTAGATCTCTGCCCGCCGTGAACTCCTCTTGGGACACTCTTAAAATCCTGTCCGATCCGACCCGCCTCCGGCTGCTCGCGTTGGTTTTGAAGGAAGAACTGTCTGTAGCCGAACTGCAGGAAATTCTCGGCATGGCGCAGTCGCGCATCTCATCGCAACTCGCCTTGCTCCGCCAAGCCGGCTTCGTCAGCGACCGCCGCGACGGCAAAAAAGCTTTCTACTCACTGCGCGCCGACCTCAGTCCGCGCCTGCTCACCCTACTCAAAGCCGCGTGCGAATCCGTCGCTGAGTTGCCCGAGTCTTCCGAGGATCGCGACAATCTCGATCGCGCCCTCCAAAAACGCCGCCGCGTTTCCGAACAATATTTCAACTTAATTGCCGGCAAGCTTGGGAAAAATTATTGCCCTGGCCGCTCGTGGGAAGCCATCGGTCATCTCGCGTTGCGGCTCGTGCCAGACATCACCGTCGCCGATCTCGGTGCCGGCGAAGGACTCCTCTCGCAACTCCTCGCACAACGCGCCGCGCGCGTCTGGTGTATCGACAACTCCGAGCGCATGGTCGAAGTGGGCACCGAGCTCGCCCGCAAAAACGGGCTCGCGAATCTCACCTACAAACTGGGCGACATCGAAAAAGTCCCGTTGCCGGAAAAGTCCGTCGACCTGGCAATTCTTTCGCAAGCGCTCCATCACGCGAGCCACCCCCAAGCGGCCGTCGACGAGGCGTTTCGCATTCTCAAACCGGGCGGTCAGTTACTCGTGCTCGATTTGAAGGATCACAATTTCGAGAAAGCTCACGAAATTTACGGCGACCTGTGGCTGGGATTCAGCGAGAACACGCTGCACGGTTTTCTCAAAAAAGCTGGCTTCCAAAAAGTCGAAGTCACCGCGGTTTCTCGCGAAGAAAACGAACCCTATTTCGAAACCTTGCTCGCAGTCGGCGTAAAAGCCGCGCGTTAAATTTAATCCCATGACTACCTCCCGTCTTTTCCTCTGCGCGCTCTCATTCACTTTCGGCCTCGCGCTCACCAGCACCGCTCAGCAGCCCGTGGCGAAACCTTACAGCGAAGGCGTGAAAGTCACGCAGCTCATGAAGACGACGACCACCGGCGCGGGCCAACCGATCGTTTACGCGACGAGCGACTCACCTGAAGTCACCGCGGTTATGGTGGAGATTCCCGCCGGCAAACAAACCGGTTGGCACAAGCATCCCGTCGCCTGTTACGGTTATGTCGCCGCCGGAAAAATTTCCGTCGAACTCGAAGATGGCACGGTGCACGAATACGCCGCCGGCCAGGCAATCGCGGAAGCGGTAAACATTCTCCACAACGGCACCAACAAAGGCACGGAGTCGTGCAAAATCATCCTGTTCGCGCTGAGCAGCAAAGGCGTGCCGTTTAGCGTCGTGACGCCTGCACCGCGCTAAATCGCCAAGCGATTACGCCGCGCGCGACGTCTCGTTTTTCCGACGACGCCAGCGCACGAATCCGACGAGCGCGCCACCCGCGCCGAGTAAAATCAGTCCGTAAGTGGAAGGCTCCGGCACCACCGATGACGTGAAGCCCCCGTAGTGGAGTTCTGCGCCCGCGTGATCGTAGGACTTCGCCACCACCTGACCGGTGATCGCAGTATTGCCCGCGTTATTCAGGTCGACCTGGGGCGCGAGGATGCTGCCGTAAAATTGCCCGCCGTTGCCAATATTTACCTGGCCGGTGGTCGCCTCGATATTCCACAGCAAGCGTTCGTAACCGGAAGGCGTGTTGAAATTGATGCCGCTGCCCGTGCCAAACAACGTGCGCCCGCCGGCGTTGATCACGTTGATGATGAAATTCATGTTCGCCGGGACATTGACGCCAATATTGCTGAAGGACTGACCATTGTATTGGTTGCCGTTCAGCAGGTTCATATTGAAGTCGAATACGACCACGCCACTCGTCTGGTTGCCCGCGCTGAAGTTGAGTGTGTTGTTACTTACGCCAATCAAGCCCGTCGCGGTGGCATTGGAAAAAACCTGGGAGGCCGTTGTCAGGTTATTCTGCAATGTTGTCCAATTCCAGTTCGCGGGAGCGGGATTGTTACGCGGATCGACACCACCCAACGGATCGCTGGTGTTCGACGTGCTGAGCGTGCCGCCTCCCCCCGTCAGTCGTTCCTGCGTGCCGTCCCAATTCCAAGAACCGGTCAAGTTCGGCGTCGACGCATAGCCACTCTGCAAATGCACGAAATTGCTCATCGTGAGCTGCCCGCCCACATACAAAGACGGATCGGTCATCGCGCCGTATTTGTTTGGATGCGCCGCGATCGTGCCGCCGTCCAAATACAGATTCCCCTTCACCGCGATCGGGCCTTCCGTGTCGCCATATTGAGTGAAGGTCGCGTTGCCGAAACTGATGAGATTATAATTCCTCATCAGCTGATCGACGGTATTGACCGATTGCACCACCGACTGTGCGCCACCCATTGCCGCAGCCACCACCGCCAGTAAAGAGGCGGCGAGAATTCGGCAGTGGATTAAGAAGCGTGTCATTTACTGGGTATTTACTCGATATGAGTATTTACCCCTAGAACCTCGGATTATTTGCACCAATGGCAAATAATTTTATCACGATGCTAAAATTAATCTCAAATTACTTAAAATCAGCGTCTTGCAACAATTTTGCCTGCTCCTTTAACAAAATGCTGCGTTGGGCCACCGATTTTGCGCTTAAGAACTCTTCCCGACGCCCCAAATCCGCCGAAATCAACGCCCGCCAGAATGCAATCGCGGGATTCGCAAGGTCGTTCGGGCTCAACGCCCGCATCAACGCATCCGCTTCCGCAAAACGACGCTGCTCCCAACGCACCGCCGCCAGCGCGACGACTGCGGGCTTATATCCCTGCGATTCCTCCAGCAATTTCTCCGCCCGTGCCGCCATCGCGGCATCGACGGTCTTGCGCAGGCAACTCAACGCGATCCATTGCGCTTCCACCGTCGCCTCGCCCGGCACGCGACGCGACCACGCCTCGTAAAGCGCGATCAGCTTCGCGAGGTCATCCTGTTTTTCATAAATCCCGCGCAGTTCGACATAGGCATCCATCGCATTCGGATGCCGCGCCAATACGCTTCGCCACGCACGCTCGGCCCCCGCCACATCACGCCAAGCGGTCGCCAATCGCGCCATCGAACGCAGCGTCGCCAGCGAATAATTACCCGCCACTTCGACGTGAACCCACGTCGCGCGCGCCTGCGATTCCTGGCCGGCTAGGTGCAAAGTGCGCGATTCGATCGCCAACTTCTGCGCCGGCAAAGGCCATTCGCCCCACGCGTTGTCTGCCAGCAACGCCTTCAATCGGTCCAGATCGTCGATGCTCGCGCACAATTCCGCGCGCAAATCCATCACCTCGGGCGCACGCGCGACGGTCGCGGGCAACTGTTCCAGCCAAGCAATCACTTCGCGCGGCCGGCCGCTATCCGCGAGCCAGCGCCCGAGCAGCGCTACGTCTTCGCGCGAAACCGCCCTCTCTTTAAACCCGGTGATCAAAGCCTCCCAGCCCGGCACGCCCGGGCTGTTGAAATCCGCCACCGCACCCGGCGCAAATCGGCCGAGCAAAAACGTGAGCAATTCCTCCATGCGCCGCGCATCGCGTTGCCCCGCCGTATCCGTGAGCAACGCGATCGCCGCGCGCACGCGGAATCTTCGCTCGGCGGTCAGCGCCTCCAACATCGTCCGCGCCCGCTCGCGCGTCGTGGCGACCGGACTTCCCAGCCCGCTCATCGCGTAATTAAATCGCGCATCCGCATCACTGGGCACGGCGGCAATCACCGCCGCGAGATGCGTTTCAAGTTCGTCCGTGCGGCCCATCGCCGCGGCCAACATCGCCGCGAGCCGGTGAAATTCGATCTGCTTGCGCTCATCATCGGGCAATTCCCGCAACGCCGCATCGGCCACGGTCGGCTGGCCCAATGCCAATGCATCGCGCGCAAGGGCGAGCCGCGCCACCGTATCATGCGGGGCGACGCGCAATAACTGTTGGCGCACGGGAATCACTTCGGCCGATCCAGTCATCGCTAAATAGTGAGCAGCTGCACGCCACGTTTCCGGATCATTCGGCGCGAGTTTCACGACCAGCGGCAAGGCGAGCATCATGGCGGCGTAATCGCCGTTTTGCGCGTGCAGCCGCACTTGATCGAGCACGCGCCGTTGCTGCCACGCACGCCATTGCGGCATTGCGAAAAAATATCCCGCCGCCGCGAGCGCGCCCAAAATCACCATGGCGCTTCCGATAAACGTCAGCTCCCGTTGCACGGACGACCATCCGTCAGTGGTGTAAGCCCAGCGGGCGCGGAGAGTTTGCCAGAGGCGACGCATGAATTGCCGGAAAATAAACGCGGCAAATTAAAAGACGCCGCTCAAGCCCAATTGCTTCAGCAAAATCCAAGCCAGCCGGAATCTAGAGGCAGCCTAATGCCGCCAACCCGTCCAACTTATCTCTCGGCGTCGCTCAACTCGTAGCTGATCTTGCCTTCGATGATTTCGCGCATCGCGACGTCTTCAGGCAAAAGTTTTTCAAGTGACTCGACCAGCGGACGACTGCCGCGGCGAAGCTGTTTCACCCGGCGAGAGATCACATTCACCAGAATGTAAGGATCGGGGATGACTTTGCGGGCTTCCTGCAGGTATTCGTCTCTCATGAATCTCCAGCTTAAAAACGATTGCCGCGTAACACGACGTATATCGCGGATTGACGGACGCTGAATGGCCAACTCGTTCGCGGGCCATTCGCTTCGAACGATTATCGCGTCAGCTCAAAGCGCCGGATCGGTCTGCACGGTCCACTGATTGTCGATGCGCCGCGAAAAATCCAATACATCGCCCACGCCGACCGTGCCGCGCGGCACTTGGTAAGCCCACACTTGGAAATACGACAAATTCGCGCCGCCGTAGATAGTCGAAAACGCCCCATCGACCGCGTCCTGGCCGCACGAAACCTTGATCCGTCCGATGCGCGGCACATGGAAGCGCGCGTCGGTCGTGAACCACTCATTGCCTAGATAGACCTCCGCATACGCGTGGAAATCCATGTGATTCTCCGGGTCAGGAAAACCGATATCCGGCAAATGCCCCGTGACGTAGCGGGCGGGAATGTTGAAGGTGCGATTCAGCGCGATGGCGAGATGCGCGAAATCACGGCAGACGCCATAACCGCGTTGTAACACATCCCACGCCGACAAATCCGAGCCGCCCGAGCCGTAACGATACTCGATGTTCTCATGCAGCCATTTGCTGATCGCCTGCACGCGCGGCCAGCCGTGCTCGACCTGGCCAAACTTTTCCCACGCAAAATTGATCAACTTATCGGAATCGCAGTAACGGCTCGGCAACGTGTAACGTAACACCGCGGGCGGCAGGTCGGCCGGCAAGTGCGTTGAGCGATCGACGAGGTCGTGATTATCCGGCTGCGACGACACCGAGATAATTGCATCGTGCCGAAACGAGTGCATGCCCTTCGGCAATTTCACGCGATACACCTGATTCCCGTGACTGTCGGTGAACAGCTCGGATTGCAGACCATTCCCGAGCGAGAACGCCTCGAAGACGACTGAGTGGTTGCGATTCGCGAGCGGGCGCAGGTTCAGCAGAAGCATTGCCGAACCCGAAACCTCGTAAGTCAGGCTGCAGCCCACGCGCACCGTCACATCGAATTTCGGAGAAGGAAGTGCAACCGTGGCCATGTGGGTTTGAAAGGGCATTACAACCCGACAAGTAGCAAACGCTATTCCTTGTCCGTCAGTATTCGCGTGACCGGCGCGATCACTCATCGCTTGAAGCAAACGCGGCGCCACCCTCGCCCTAAAAGCATTGCAGGCCGCCCGCTCGCCCGATGGTTTGCTGCGCGCTGCATGACGCTTCCCACCTTCCGTGCTTTTCGGCTCTTGGTTTTATTTCCCCTGTTACTGAGCGCGCTCCGCCTCGCGGCGGCTCACGAAACTCCCGATATCTTTATCGCCGAATCGCCCGCTTGGTTCAAATCCGAGGTGCTTGATCTCACCACCGCGAGCCGCACCGCCGTTGATCCCGCCTCTTCGCCTACGGGGATTTCCTTCCTGCTCCTCGACCGGCAGATCGACGTCGCCAGTCACTCCTCGACGTCACACATCGCGTATCGCGTCACCGCGCAAGCCGGTCTCGGACAAGCGGCGGAGATTTCCGCGCTCTTCGATCCTTCCTACGAAACGCTCACTTACCATTTTATCCGAGTGTGGCGTGACGGTCGTTCGCAAGACCGGTTAATCCGGAAAGACTTCAAACTTCTCCAGCAAGAGCGCGAATCCGACCGGCAACTCTATAACGGAAAAATCTCCGCGCTCCTCCTCCTTCGCGACGTGCGCGTGGGCGACATCGTCGAATACGCGTCCACTACGCGCGGCGCCAATCCGGTTTTCGCGGGCCGCTTTATCGAAACCGAGTCGCTGGGCTGGGCTTCGCCGCTCAAGCAGCAACGTCTGCGTCTCCTCGTGCCGACACCTTCCCGTCCTTTTGCATTCACGATGCAGAGCCCGACCGATTTCAAAGAAACCCAGCAATTGATCTCCGGTAACACGCTCGAATTCGAGTGGAACGCCCGCGATCTCAAACCCATCCGTTACGACGCCGACGCGCCCGCCTGGTTTGTGCAATTTCCCTATTTAGAGATGAGCGACTTCGCGAACTGGGCCGATGTCGTGACGTGGGCGTTGCCGCTCTACGATTTGGAAAAATCGGCGACACCAGCCATTGAAGAAAAAGCCCGCGAGATCACCCAGGGCTTGAAAAGCGATCTCGCCCGCGCCGCGGCGGTGCTCGATTTCGTGCAACAGGAAGTGCGTTACCTCGGCATCGAACTTGGGCCTAATTCCCATCAACCGCATCTACCGGCCGAAGTCCTCGACCAGCGTTTCGGTGACTGCAAAGACAAGGTCTATCTCCTCTGCGCGTTGCTCAAAGCCATCGGAATCAGCGCCCATCCGATTCTCGTGAATTCCTATCAGGTGCACACGATCGATCAGCGTCAGCCCACTCCCTACGCGTTCAACCACGTCATCGCGGGCATCGTCATCGGAAAACGCACCTACATCGTCGATCCCACGCGCGGCTACCAACGCGGCAACCTCGAGTCGCGCGAACCCGACCAATTCACGAAAGGTCTGCCGATTCTGCCGAACACCACCGACTTGATCGAAATCCCCGCGCACGCCGCTGCGCAACCGCGGATTGTCCTCACGCAAAATTACACGATTTCCGACTACACCAAACCCGTGGCTCTCGACGCGCGCTATCAGTTTCACGGCTCCGCCGCCGAGAACATGCGCTATTATCTCACCAATTCGACGCCCGATGTGATTCAACGCGATTACCTCGACAGTTTGCGACGCAGCCACCCGGACGCCAATTTTTCCAACCCGCCAATCTGGAAAGACGACGCCACAAAAAACGGCATCGAGCTCACCTACACCGCCGAAGTCCGGAACTTGTGGAAACCCCAGTCCAACCCCGAGGTGATCGTTGCCGAATTTTATCCGTGGGCGATCAACAGTTGCGTGGTGCAACCCGAGAGCCTGACCCGCAACTCTCCGCTCGCCCTCGTTCATCCGACCGACACCACAGTGCACACATTCGTCAAATTTCCCGACGACTGGCTGCTCACTAACGAAAAAAATGCGACCGAGTCGCCTTGGTATAAGTTCACCGCGTGGACGAACTACCAAGATCGCACGTTCGAAATGTATTATCGCTGGCAGTCGCTCTCCGACCACGTGCCCGCCGACAAAATCAGCGAGCACGTCGCGAACCTCGAAAAAATCCGCGCCTCCGTCGGCTACACCCTCACTCGCAATTTAAAGGTCACTCGCCAGATGAACGAATTCCAACTCAGTTGGATCATCGTCACGGTCACCGTGATCGTTTTGGGCGCGTGGCTGTGGTTCGGTATCTGGATCAATCAGCGCCCTGCGCTCCAACCTCCGCCGTTGGAAAAATCTTCGCTCGAAGGCATCAATGGGTGGCTCATCTTTGTCGCGATCGGCGTTACGCTCACTCCGCTTCGCCTGCTCGTCTCGTTCAGCCCCAACGCAGCGAATTTCTACGATTATCGCACCTGGCTCGCCTACAGCTCCAGCGACTACACAACTTACCAACCCGCCATGGTGGGCCTGCTCGCCTTCGAACTGATCGGTAACCTCTGCATGATCGGCCTGAGTTCCACGAACGTATTTCTATTTTACCGGCGCAAACGCACGTTTCCGAAAATGATGATCGCGCACCTCACGCTCACTTTTCTCATCTACGCTTTCGACGAAGTCTTCGTCCAACTGCTCAAGGTCCCGACCGAAGCCGCTGCGGACGCCGAAAGCTTTAAAACCATTGTGCAAGCCGCCGGCTCCGCGCTCATCTGGATTCCCTACTTCTGCATTTCCCGTCGGGTGAAAGCCACCTTCACGTGCTGACCGAGGCTCACTCCGACTTCACGTGCTGGTTGTAGAACGCTTCGATTAGCGCGAAAGTTTTCTTCGGATCGGTCTGCTTGAGCGCTTCCTCCGCGAGCTTCTTTGCGTCGCTCATTTTCATCGCGCGGATCAGGAACTTCACGGCCGGCAACAGCGTCGGCGTCATGCTGAGTTCATCGACCCCGAGCCCGAGCAAGAGCGGCACGTAAACCGAATCGCCCGCCATCTCGCCGCACACGCTGACCTTGCGACCGTGCGCATGACCGGTTTCGACGACTTGTTTCAACACACGTAACACCGCCGGGTGCGCGGGATCGTAGAGATGCGCGATACGGTTGTTACCACGGTCGATCGCCAGCAAGTATTGAATGAGATCGTTCGTGCCGATGCTGAAGAAATCGCATTTCTCGGCCAGCACATCGCCCGCGAGCGCCGCACTCGGAATTTCGATCATCGTGCCGACCTTCATCTTCTCGTCGAAAGGTTGCCCGCGTTTCTTCAGATCTGCCTTTGCTTCCTCCAGCATCGCGTTGGCGCGATCGAGTTCATCCGCGCCGCTGATCATCGGATACATCAGTTCCACGCTGCCATGCGCACTCGCCCGCAGGATGGCGCGTAACTGATTTTTAAACATCTCCGGATTTTCGAGACACATCCGAATCGCGCGGAAACCAAGAAACGGATTCGCCTCCGGCCCGATCAAATGCGGATCGCCCGGCAACGGTTTGTCGCCGCCGACGTCGAGCGTGCGGATCGTCACCGGCGCGGGCGCGAGTCCGGCCACGATCTCTTTGTAAGCGGCGTATTGCTGTTCCTCGGTCGGAATTTTCGTGGAGCTGAGGAAAAGAAATTCGGTGCGGTAAAGACCGACGCCCTGCGCGTGGTATTCTTTCACGAGCGCGACTTCGTCGGGCTTTTCGATGTTTGCCCGGAGCGTGACTTTCACGCCGTCGGCCGTCTCGGCGGCCATGTCGTTCACCGACATCAATCGCGACTCGAACGACTTTTTCGCCTTCTGAATCTTGCCGTAGCGGAAAAGCGTCTGCTCGCTCGGGTTGACGATGATGATGCCTTCGTAGCCATCGACCATCAACCAGTCGCCATTCTTGATTTTTTTGGTGAGATCGCGCGTGCCGACGACCGCTGGAATCTTCATCGACCGCGCCACAATCACCGCGTGACTGGTGCGGCTGCCTGCATCGGTCACAATCGCCAGCGCCGCACTGCGATCGATGCCGGCTGCTTCCGAAGGCGAAACGTCGTGCGCGACGATGATGCGCTTATCCACCAACTCCGTCAGGCTCATCGCCGCCTGGCCGAGCAGCACGTGCAACACGCGCTTGGCGACGTCTTTGATATCCGCCGCGCGCTCGCGTAAATACTCGTCGTCGATCTCGGCAAACGCCCGGATGTAACGCTCCGCGACCGCGTTGAAACACGTCTCGATGTTAAGTCCCGATTTTTGAAAATCGCGGATCGTCTCGCCGATGAGCGCCTGGTCTTCGAGCACCATCTGGTGCGCATCGAAGATCAGCGCCTCTTCCTCGCCGAGGTTCTGCGTGACCTGCGCCTGAATTTTCGAAATTTGCTGACGCGTTACGACGAGCGCCTGCTCGAAGCGCGCGATTTCCGCGACGCGCTTATCCGGATCCACCGTGTAACGCGGAATTTCCAGCTCACTCTGCAAATAGAGAAAGGCCTGCCCGTAGGCGATGCCGCGGGAAGCAGCAATGCCCTGGATGATAATTTCGCTTTTATTGCGTGAATCCATGGGCCGAAAGGGCATGCGGATTAATCAATCCCGACGTCACGCGGTCAATGCGGAACTAGGCGAGCGTCGCTTCCTGCACGAAAATTGCGTCTCCCCAACGCTCCCGCAACCACGCGACCAACGGCTTCGTCGCGAAATCGTCACCTAACAATGCATAACACGCACTGCCGCTCCCGCTCATCCGCGCCACCACGCCGAATTCGCGCCGCATCGCCTCCAACGTCACCGGCAACGCGAGGTATTTCTCAAACGCCGCCGGCTCCATGTTATTGAAAACCAAGGCTTCGGCCCGTTCGTCACCGGCCAGCCACGTCGCGAGCCGCGCTTCGGCGTCAGCTCCGGGCAAATAGTCCGCGCCGCGGGCGATCATCCGCTTGTAAGCCCACGGCGTGCTGATCCCCAAACTCGGTTTAAACACCAACACCCGCCGACCACGCAGACGCACCGACGCGCGTTCAGGCAACACTTCCACCCGCTCGCCGCGCCCGCGCATGACGACCGGGGCATTCTTCAAGAACAACACGCAGTCCGATCCGAGCGTGGCCGCGATCTCCGCCAGCTGATTCTCGTCGAGCGGTTGCTCCGCGAGCCGGTTCAACGCCCGCAACGCCGCGACCGCGTTGCTGCTGCCGCCACCGAGCCCCGCGCCCATCGGCGTCCGCTTGGTGAGCTTGAAATGCGCACCGCCCTTCCAGCCCGTCGCGGCGGCGAATGCCAACGCTGCTTTCAACACCAAGTTGGACGCATCCACCGGCACTTCCGGGACGTTGCACTCCAACGTGAATTTCCCCGCCGAGTTTTCCTCCGCCACGAGTTCATCGCCGAAACTCAACCGCGTCGCGACCGACACCAAATCATGGAATCCATCCGCCCTCCGCCCAGTGATGGCGAGAAAGAGGTTCAGCTTGGCCGGTGAAAATTCAATCGCGCGGTTCACGAGGCAGAAAAAAGCATGGCGGATAGGGAAATTTGCATTCACGTTATCCCTCTAGAAACATGGCTTGCGACTTAATTTTGGCCCTCGATGTCCCCACGCGCGAAGAAGCCGCGCCCATTCTCCAGCAGTTACGCGGCCAACTCCGCTGGGTGAAAATCGGACTCCAACTCTTCACCGCTTACGGCCCCGCCTATGTGCGCGAAGTCGCCGACCTGGGCTTTAACGTTTTCTTGGATCTGAAACTCCACGACATTCCCAACACTGTCGCCAAAGCGGTCGAGTCGCTCGGCCCGCTGCCGATTCAGATGCTCACCATCCACACCTGCGGCGGTGGCGAAATGATGCGTGCCGCCGTGGCGGCGCAAAAGAAAACCAACCCGAACCTTCTCATTCTCGGCGTCACCGTGCTCACCTCGACCGACGACGCCGGCCTGCGCGAAACCGGCGTTAACGCCACGTCGCCCGAGCAAGTCGTGCGTCTCGGCAAACTTGCCGCCGCGTCCGGCGTGCGCGGGCTCGTCTGCTCGCCGCTCGAAGTCGAATTACTGCGCAAAGGACTTCCGACCGAAATCCAACTCATCACGCCGGGCATCCGCTCCGCGAGCGAAGCCGGCAGCGACGACCAGAAACGCATCATGACACCCGGCGACGCCGCGCGCGCCGGCTCCACCTACATCGTCGTCGGTCGTCCGATTTTAAAGGCCGCCGACCCCGCCGCCGCCGCGCGCGCCATTCTTTCCGAGCTTTCATCGGCCTGAGCAATCGAGCTCTCAACTCTCAGCCCTCAACCCTCAACTCGCCTCGATGTCCCGCACCGCCGCTATTCTTCTCGCCGCAGGCAGCAGCCGCCGCATGAGCGGCTTTGTCACCGACAAAATCCTCGCTCCCCTCGCCGGCAAACCGGTCTTCGCGCACAGCGCCGCGACATTCCTTCGCAGCGGCGTGATCGATACGTTCATTGTCACCTACCGCGACCAGGCCCAGATGGTCGAACTCTCCGCCTACGCGCCGACGCCGACGCTTTTCGTCCCCGGCGGCAGCGAACGTCAACACTCCGTCGCCGCTGCGCTCGCCGAACTTCCCGACGATGTCGCCTACGTGTTCATTCACGACTGCGCACGCCCGCTCGTGCGCGTTGAGCATCTCATCGGCCTGCACAAAATTGTCCGCCGTGAAGACGCCGCGGTTCTCGCGCATCGCGTCACCGACACCATCAAACAGCATCGCGGCGAAGGCCACCTGCGCGATCTCGACCGCAAACACCTCTGGGCGATGGAAACTCCGCAGGTTTTCTCGCGCGATCTGATTTGCCGCGCCTACGCGCGCGTCGCGGAGCGCAAACTCGCCATCACCGACGACGCCGCCGCCGTCGAAGCGCTTAAACACCCCGTCGCGCTTTTGGAAAACTCGCACCCAAATCCGAAAATCACGACGCCCGCCGACCTCGCTTACGTGGAGTTCCTGATCAACCAGTCTGACGCTTAAAGTTTTCCGCGCACGCTCATGGCCAATTTCCGCATCGGTCACGGTTACGACATTCACCGCACAGTGCCCGGACGCAAACTCGTGCTCGGCGGCGTGACGTTCGATTGCGATTTCGGCCTCGATGGCCATTCGGACGCCGACGCGCTCACCCATGCCATTTGCGACGCGCTGCTCGGCGCGGCTGCCCTGCCCGACATCGGACATTTTTTCCCGAACACCGATCCCGAGTTTAAAAATATCGATTCGCAGCTCCTGCTGCAGCGCGTCGTCGCCGCGTTGCGCGAACGCGGCTGGGCGCCTGCCAATATCGACGCTTCGCTCATCGCGGAAAAACCCAAAATCGCCCCGCGTCTCGCCGATATGAAAGCCGCCCTCGCCAAATCCACCGGCCTGCCCGTCGGTGCCATCGGCCTCAAAGCCACCACCAACGAAGGCTCCGACGACATTGGCCGAGGCCTTGCTATTGCTGCTCACGCCGTCGCGCTCATCGAAAAAATTTAATCCGCCTCCGTTTACATGCGCCTCAAACTGTTTGCCGCCTGCTTCCTGATTTCTCTCAGCCTCTTCGAAGCGGGCTGCCGCAAACGCGAGACGCCGGTGTCGCAGGGCAATCGCGAAGGGATTTTCTACTTCAGCGTGGGCTCCGAACCCTCCGATCTCGATCCGCATGTCGTCAATGGCATCGGCGAAGCCAAGATCATCCACGCGCTTTTCGAGCCGCTGTTAAACTTCGATCCGAAGACCTTGAAACCCGTGCCCGCGCTCGCGGAACGCTGGGACGTTTCGCCGGATGGACTGACTTACACGTTCCACCTGCGCGCCGGCGCGAAGTGGTCGAATGACGAAACGATCACCGCCCAGGACTGCGTTGACGCGTGGCGTCGCGTGCTCACGCCGACGCTCGGCGCGGATAACGCTTATATGTTTTACGTGATTCGCGGCGCCGAAGCGTTCAACAAAGGCCAGACCACGGATTTTGCCTCGGTCGGAATTTCCGCCGCCGACGCTCGCACCTTTGTCGTTACGCTCACGAACCCTGCGCCGTATTTTCCGCAGATCTTACTCAACTCCCCTTTCCGTCCGGTCAACGTCCGCGCCATCGAAAAAATCGGCAACGCTTACGTGCGCGGCACGCCTTGGACCAAGCCTCACTCGATCGTCACCAGCGGGCCTTTTCACCTGAAAAAATGGTCGCTCCACGAGCGCATCGAAACGGTGAAGTCGGCCACTTACTGGGATCGCGACAACGTGAAGCTCAACGGCATCATGTTTTATCCCACCGACAGCGTGGACTCCGAGGAAAAGGCATTTCGCGCCGGACAATTGCACGCCACGTGGAGCCTCTCGCTTTCGAAAGTGGACGGCTACCGTCGCGACCAATCCGCCGCGCTCCGCATCGATGCGTATCTCAACACCTACTTCTTCCGCTTCAACACCCGCACCGCGCCGCTCAACGACCCGCGCGTGCGCCGCGCCCTCTCCCTCGCGATCGACCGCGCCAGCATCACCCAGAAAATCCTGAAAGGCGGCCAGCGCCCCGCGCCGTCCTTCGTGCCGCCGGAAATGCCTGATTACACCGCGCCAGAGCTCCCGCCGCGCGATCTCGACACCGCAAAACGCCTGCTCGCGGAAGCCGGTTACGCCGACGGCAAAGGCCTGCCGATTTTCGAAGTCACTTTGGACAATTCCGAAATTCTCCGCCTCGTCGCCGAGTCCGTGCAGGAAATGTGGCGCCGCGATCTCGGCGTAAATGTCAGCCTCGTGAATTTAGAAAAGAAAGTCGTCTTCGCCAACCGCCGCGCGGGCAACTACCAGATTTTATTCGGCGATTGGATCGGTGACTATCTCGACGCTACGACGTTCCTCGATCTCTGGCGCAGCGACTCGGGTAACAATTACACCGGCTGGGGCAGCCCAGAATACGATGCGCTGATGAATCGCGCCGCAACCACCGGCGACATCGTCGCACGCGCAAAAATTCTCCAGCAAGCCGAACTGCTGATGATCGCCGGGGCCCCAATCGCCTCCGTCTATTTCAACAGCCACGTGTATCTTCTGCAGCCGTCCGTCAAAGGCTGGATGCCCAGCCCCGGCGATCACGTCGACTACCGGCACGTTTCACTGGAACCTTGATTATGCTCAACCGCAGCAAACACCTCCGCGTCGCAAAAAAATCTCAACTCACGCGCAGCTTCTGGTGTTTGCTCTGCGTCGCGAGCCTCGCCTTCTCAGGCTGCTCGAAGCGCGCCGACTCCACCGGCACCCAAATCCTGCGCATCTCCCAGCGCAACGAACCGGCTTCGCTCGACCCGCACCTCGCTACCTTGCCAGACGAGTTTTTCGTCATCCGCGCACTGAGCGAAGGCCTCCTTACGCCTTCCCCTGAAGGCGGCGCACCGGTGCCCGCCGTCGCGGAAAGCTGGAGCGCGTCGGCTGACGGCCTGACCTACACCTTCAAACTTCGCGCCGATGCCACGTGGTCTAACGGCGATCACGTTACCGCCGGGGATTTCGTTTACTCCGTGCACCGCGCGTTGTCGCCGTCACTCGCCGCACCGAAGGCGTCGCTTTTCTTTCCCATCAAAAACGCGGAGGCATTCTACACCGGACGCATGCGCGACTTTTCCGCCGTCGGTGTCCACGCGCTGAATGACCGCACTTTGGAATTTGTTTTAAACGAACCTGTCGCCGATTTCCCCGCCATCGTCGCCAGCGGCCCGTGGATTCCGGTGCACTCCGCCACCATCGAAAATGCCGGTCGCATGGATCAACGCGGCACACGCTGGACTGCGCCGGAAAACTTTGTCGGCAACGGCGCCTTCAAACTCTCCGCGTGGCGGCCGAATCGTGACATCGAACTCAAACCAAATCCGAAATATCACAGCGCGACCCGCGTGAAGTTGGAAGAAATCCGCCTGCTCGCCTACGATAACGGCGACAGCGAAGAGCGCGCCTTCCGCAGCGGCCAGCTCGATGTCACCATGGCCGCGCCTGCGGCCAAGATCAGCACCTACCGCGCGCAAGAACCGTCGCCACTGCGCACGGTGCCGCTGCACGAGATTCGTTACATTTCACTCAACACCAGCCGGCCGCCGCTCGATGATCGCCGCGTGCGTCGCGCGTTGTCACTGGCGCTGAACCGCCGCGCGCTCGTCGAGCACGTGTTGCAAGGCAATCAAGAGCCCGCGTTCAACTTCGTGCACCACGGCCTTGGCGGTTACCTGCCCTCGGAAAAAATCTCCGAAGACACCGAAACCGCACGCCGCCTGCTGCGCGAAGCGGGTTTCCCGGAAGGCCGCGGTTTCCCCAAACTTGAACTCACCACGTGGGGTGTCGCGCCCGCGCAACTCGAAGCGATTCAGCAGATGTGGTGGAGCGAACTGAAAATCACCGTCACGATCGCCCAACGCGAAGCCAGCACGCACCTCGCGGCGCTCGCCGCCGGCGATTACACGCTGGCGTTCATGACCGCGATTCCGGATTACGACGGCGCCTCGAACTTGTTCTCCGAATTCAAAACCGGCCATCACGGCAACTATCCCCGGTGGAGCAATGCGGACTACGATCGCCTCGTCAGCGAAGCCACCCGCGAAAGTGCTCCGGTAAAACGCACGACCACGTATCAAGCCGCCGAACGACTTCTGCTCGGCGATATGCCGGTCATCCCGCTTTATTTCAACACGCAGAATTTCCTCGTGCAGCCCAACGTTCAGAACTGGCGCGCCGACCGCTTGTGGACGCGCTTTTATCAGGACGTTTCGCTCAAGTAACAGGCCCGGTGACCTGTCATCGGCGGAGTTTTGGTCACGGGTAAATTATTCCTCATGCGCAAAAAAATCATCGTCTCGTGCTTGGGTCTCGCGCTTTGCGCGACGGGTTTTGCCAGCGAGCCCGCCGCGAACATCTCTGCGCAGCGCATTCTCGCTCGCACCAAGATTATCGCATCCGACGAGTTTGAAGGCCGCGCCCCCGGCACGGTTGGCGAGGAAAAGACCATCGCGTATCTCACCGAGGAATTCAAAAAAATCGGTCTCCAGCCCGGCAATCCCGACGGGACTTTCGTGCAAGCAGTCAAAAGCGCCGGCATCACTTCGCAGTCCTCACTTACATTTAAGGTCGGCACGCAAACGCTCACGCCTCAAGTCGGCATCGACTTTATCGCGCTCTCACGTCGACGGCAGGAGCATATTGAATTGAAGGACAACGAGGTGATCTTCGTCGGCTACGGCGTGACCGCGCCGGAGTTTGGCTGGGATGATTTTAAGGACGTCGATGTGCGCGGCAAAACCGTCGTCATGCTCATCAACGATCCGCCCGTGCTCGACGCGAAAACCGGCAAGCTCAGCGACGCGGTTTTCGGCGGCCACGCGATGACTTACTACGGTCGTTGGACGTATAAATTTGAAAACGCTTCCGCTCACGGCGCCGCCGCCGTGTTGATCGTCCACGAAACCGGCCCGGCGGGCTATCCGTTCGCGGTGATCGCCGCCGGCTCAGGCCGCGAGACATTCGACGTCGGCACGCCGGCCAGCAGCGAGCAACGCGTCGCGGTCGAAGGTTGGATGACGCTCGATACGGCGAAACAATTATTTGTCGCCGCTGGCCACGACTTCGCCGCGTTGAAGACCGCAGCCGCCCAACGCGATTTTCGCCCCGTGCCACTCGGCGCCCGCGCAGAGTATGCGGTTGAAAACAAGATCCGTGACGTCGTCTCGCGCAACGTCGTCGGCTTGCTTCCGGGCAGCGATGCGAAATTGCGCGACGAATACGTCGTCTATTCCGCACACTGGGACGCTTACGGCCGCGACCCGACCCGCAGCGGCGATCAAATTCTCAACGGTGCCGCCGACAACGCCATCGCGATCGCCATGATGCTCGACATCGCCGAAGTCGCCGCCGCCCACCCGCCGCGCCGCTCGCTGCTATTTTTTGCTCCGACGTATGAAGAGAAAGGAATTCTCGGTTCAAAATTCTACGCCGAAAATCCGCTCTATCCCCTCGAGCGCACCGCCGCGAATATCAACCTCGAGCCGCTCGATGCCGCACCGGCTTACGAGCCCACGCGCGACCTCGAAATCGTCGGACGCAACCGCTCCACGATCGACGACTACGCCATTGAAATCGCGCACCAACAAGACCGCGTGCTGCGCGCCGACTCCGAAGCCGAGAAGGGATATTATTACCGCAGCGACCATATCGAATTCGCCAAGGCCGGCGTGCCGGTATTTTTCGCGCGTTCCGGTCTCGAGGTGATCGGCGCTCCTGCTGAAACCGGACGCCAGCGCCGCCTCAACTACCTGCAAAACGATTATCACAAAATCTCCGACGACGTGCGCCCCGACTGGACGTGTGAAGGCGCAGCCCACGACGCCCGCTTCCTCTTCGCCCTCGGCTTGCGCATCGCCAACGCCGACACGATGCCGGAATGGAAACTCGGTTCAGAGTTTAAAGCCATCCGCGACGCTGGCTACAAATCGGCCACCAAATAATTTTAAAACCATGCCACGCCTCCTTACCCTCCTCGCACTCGCCAGCACCGCGACCTTCGCTTTCGCCGCCGAGTCCAAACCAGAATTTTCCGCCGCGCGCATCCTCGAACGCGTGAAGGTGCTCTCCTCCGATGAATTCGAAGGCCGCGCCCCCGGTTCGCCCGGCGAAGAAAAAACCGTCGCCTACCTGATCGAGGAATACAAAAAAATCGGCCTGCTGCCCGGCAATCCCGACGGCACTTATATTCAGAACGCGCCGCTCGTCGGCATCCAATCGACGCCGACCCTTTCGTTCACTTTAGACGGGCGCACGCTCACCATGGAAAACGTGAACGACTTCGTCGCCCCATCGAGTCGGCTCGAAGAAAAAGTCGGCGGGAAGGATACCGACGTGGTTTTCGTCGGCTACGGCGTCGTCGCGCCGGAATTCGGTTGGGATGACTACAAGGGCGTCGATGTGCGCGGTAAGACCGTCGTCATGCTGATCAACGATCCCCCCATCACCGACGCCAGCGGCGCGCTCGATTCAAAAGTTTTCGGCGGTAAAGCGATGACCTATTACGGACGCTGGACTTACAAATACGAAATCGCCGCCGCGAAGGGTGCGATTGCCTGCCTCATCGTCCACGAAACCACACCGGCCGCGTATCCGTTCGCCGTCGTGGTCAACAGCTGGACGCGCGAAAATTTCGAAGTCAGCGCGTTCGACAAAAATGCCGGCAACGTCGCCATGCAGGGCTGGCTGACCATTGACGCCACGCACCGCCTCTTCGCCGCCTCGGGAAAAGATTTCGCCCTCGCCAAAGCCGCGGCGCTCAAGCGCGACTTCAAGCCAATCGCGCTCGGCGCCAAAGCGACGTTCACCGTTGAAAACGAACTGCGCAACGTCGCCTCGAAAAACGTCATCGGCATCTTGCCCGGCTCGGACCCGAAACTGAAAAACGAATATCTTATCTACACCGCGCACTGGGATCACCTCGGCATCGACCCGCGTTTGCCCGGTGACAAAATCTTCAACGGCGCGGCCGACAACGCCGCCGGCGTCGCCGTGATGCTCGAACTTGCGCAAGGTTTCATCGCTTTGCCCGCCGAGCAACGTCCGAAGCGCAGCATCATTTTCCTCGCCGTCACCGCAGAAGAAAAAGGCCTGCTCGGCTCGCGCTACTACGCCACCAACCCGCTCTATCCGCTCGAAAAGACCGTCGCGAACATCAACATGGACGGTGCGAATCAGTTCGGTCCGACCAGCGATATGGCGACGATTGGGTTTGGCGCGTCGACGATTGACGACATCGGCATCGCCGTCGCTAAAGAACAAGGCCGCGAGATGAAACCCGAACCGCATCCCGAGCGCGGTTCGTATTACCGCAGCGACCACTTCGAGTTCGCGAAAGTCGGCGTGCCTTCGTATTACCCGAAAAACGGCACGACCTACATCGGGCAGCCCGCCGATTTCGCCGAGAAGAACGCCGCCGAATACATCGCCAACCGCTACCACAAACCCGGCGACGAAGTGCAACCCAACTGGACGTTCGAAGGCGCCGCGCAAGACACAGAGTTTCTCTTAAAAGTCGGTCTGCGAATCGCCAACGGCGACACGTGGCCCGAATGGCGCGCCGGCAACGAGTTCAAACCGAAGCGCGACGCGATGCTGAAGAAGTGAGCGCCCTCAGGTAAATTTGAACCACAGAGACACAGAGAGACAAAGTGGTGGATAACTCTTTTGGTTATCTTGGTGTCTCTGTGCCTTCGCGGTTAATAGTGAATAACCCGACCTAGCGCCAAACTTCCGTCTGGATTCCCTCCCGCGAATTCTGGAGTCTGTTCGCCTCACCATGTTTCGTTTCATCGCCCGCCGCCTGCTGCAGGTCATCCCTGTGCTCTTCGTGATTATCACGGCGACGTTTTTTATGGTGCATTTCATGCCCGGCGGGCCGTTCACAAGCGAGAAAGCCATCCCGCCGGAAATCATGCGCAACATCGAGGCGCACTACGGTTTGGATCAGCCACTGTGGAAACAATACGTCACCTACCTGGGTAACATTTTCACGGGCGACTTCGGCCCGTCGTTTAAATATTCCAACCGCACCGTCACCGAAATCATCGGCGCAAAATTGCCCGTGTCGCTCGAACTGGGCGGACTCTCGCTGCTGATCGCGTTGGTGATTGGCCTCACGCTCGGCACGCTGGCGGCGGTGCGGCGCAACACGTGGCTCGATTATTTCGCCAGTTCCATTGGCGTATTGGGAATCTGCGTGCCGACGTTTGTCCTCGGGCCGATTCTCGTGCTGCTGTTCGCGATTCACCTCGGCTGGGTAAATGCCTCGGGCTGGTTCGTATGGGAAGACCGCGTGCTGCCCTCGCTCACGCTCGGTTTGGTTTACGCGGCGTCGATCATGCGGCTCACCCGCGGCGGCATGCTTGAAGTGCTGAATCAGGATTTTGTGCGCACCGCGCGCGCCAAGGGCGCCTCGGAATCGCGCATCGTGTTTCGCCACGCGCTGCGCGGCGGGTTGCAACCGGTCGTCTCGTATCTCGGGCCGGCGATTGCCGGCATTCTCACGGGCTCTTTTGTCATCGAAACCATTTTTCAAATCCCCGGTCTTGGCCGCGAGTTCGTGACAAGCGCGGGCAATCGCGACTACTTCCTCGTGCTCGGCACCGTGATCCTTTACGCGAGCTTGATCGTCATCATGAATCTCGTGGTCGACGTCGTCCAAGTGTGGCTCAACCCGAAGTTGAAATTCGAATGAGCACGCGCGCGACCACAGTTCTGCCGGCGACATTGGAGCGTGGGTCTTCGCTCGGCCGCGACGCGTGGCATCGGTTGAAGAAAAACCGGCTCGCGCTTTTCGGCGGCGCGACGCTGATCGCGCTCAGCTTGCTCTGCGTGGTCGGTCCGTGGTTCAGCGCTTACAGCTACGAAGAACAGAATCTCGCCAACGCCTTCGCCCCCCCCGGCGCGGCGCATTGGCTCGGCACCGATCAACTCGGTCGCGATTTGCTTGTGCGCATCCTTTACGGCGGGCGCATCTCGATCGGCGTCGGCCTGTGCGCCACATTTGTAGCGCTGACCATCGGCGTCGTTTACGGCGCGATTGCCGGTTATCTCGGCGGCAAAACCGACGCGGCAATGATGCGCCTCGTCGACATCATGTATGCGCTGCCTTTCACGATTTTCGTAATCCTGCTGATGGTGTTTCTCGGTCGGAATATCGTGCTGCTATTTCTCGCGATCGGCGCGGTGGAGTGGCTCACGATGGCGCGCATCGTGCGCAGCCAGATCATGGCGTTGAAGAAAATGGAATTTATCGAGGCGGCGCGCGCGCTTGGTTTCAGCAACACACGGATTATTTTCCGCCACCTGCTGCCTAATGCGATGGGGCCGATCATCGTTTACACGACACTCACGATTCCGGGCGTGATGTTGCTCGAGGCGTTTTTGAGTTTCCTCGGCCTCGGCGTGCAACCGCCGATGAGTTCTTGGGGCACGCTGATCAAAGACGGCGCGGAAAAAATGGAAGAATACTGGTGGCTGCTGATCTTCCCCGGCGGCGTTTTCTCGCTGACGCTTTTCTCTCTCAACTTCCTCGGCGATGGCCTGCGTGACGCGCTCGACGTGCGCTCGGCGAAAGATTAACCGCCTCTGCTCATGCTTCGCCGTATCAGTCCTTACTTCCGCTATTTCCGAGACACCAAGCGCACACTTTGGGCTGCGATTTTTTACGGGTTACTGTTCGGTATCACGAGCGGACTCGGGTTGCCGGTGCTCATCAAATACGTGTTTCCTCCGATTTTTGACCGATCCGGGCCACCCTTCGAAGAGTCGACGGTGTGGTTAATCGCGGCCTGTGTGCCGGTTTTGTTTTTACTGCGCGCAGTCAGCGGGTTTTTGAACAGCTACTACGTTCAACTCACCGGCATGCGCGTGTTGGAATCGGTGCGACTCGACTACTTCAAAAAACTGCAGGTCCTGCCGCTCTCCTACCTCCAACGTCAATCGAGCGGAGATCTCGTTTCACGCGGTCTCGCGGACACGTCCCAGTTGCAATTCACGCTCTCACTCATCGCCAACGACGGCGTGAAGCAACCCATGCAACTTTTAGGCGCGCTCGGATTTCTCACGTGGCAAGCGTTCGCCACCGATGGCGCGTTTCTGGTGCTGGTGTGTCTGGCCGTTGTGCCCCTCACCGTGTTGCCGGTGCACTACGTGGGCAAAAAAATCGTGAAGCGCGCCGCCCTGGTGCAAGCCCAGCTCGGCGACGTCTCCTCTCATCTGGTGGAAAATCTTTCCGCCGCGCGCGAGGTGCGGGCGTTCGGCTTGGAGAAGCGCGAGTCCGACCGCTTTGGCCTCGCGACGAGTAAATTGGTCACTGCGCAAATGAAGGTCGTGAAATACGCGCAAGCGCTCACGCCTGCGATCGAATTTCTCTCCGCCATCGGCATCGCAGCCACTTTGATCTTCGCCTACAAAGGGAACGTCAGTTGGGACACTTTTCTCGCGATCATCCTCGCGCTCTATTTGTGCTACGACCCGATTAAGAAAGTCGGTTATCTGAACACCGAAGTGAACCGGGGCACCGCCTCGATGGATCGATTGGAAAGCGTCCTGAACGAACCGCTCACGATTGCCGATCCCGTTAATCCCACTCCCGTGACGCGCCTGCAGGGCGAAATCACGTTCAATCAGGTCAACTTTGCCTACGGAGAAACGGTCGCTTTAAACGACGTCAATGTCGTCATTCCCAAGGGAACCGTTTGTGCGCTGGTCGGCCCAAGCGGCGCGGGCAAGAGCACGTTTGCAAATCTCGTGCCGCGCTTTTTCGAAGTCGCGCAAGGGAGCGTGACCATCGATGGCATTGATGTGCGCGCGATGCGCCTCGCGGATTTGCGCCGCAACATCGCGCTCGTTTCCCAAGAGCCAGTCCTTTTCAACGACACGATCTACAACAATCTCCGGCTCGGGCGCGAAGACGCGACGCACGACGAAATCCTCGCGGCGGCATGCGCGGCGCACGCCGACGATTTCATTCGTGAGCAGCCTGAGGGCTACGAAACGATGGTCGGCGAACGCGGCGCACGTTTGTCCGGCGGCCAGAAACAACGCATCGCCATCGCGCGCGCCTTTCTCCGCAACGCGCCGATTCTCATCCTCGACGAAGCCACCAGCGCGCTCGACACCGATAGCGAAGCCGCCGTGCAGGACGCGTTGCGCAAACTCGTCGTCGGCAAAACCGTGCTCATCATCGCGCACCGCTTCAGCACGATTCGCGATGCTTCGATGATCTTGGTTTTCGACAGCGCCCGCATCGTCGCGCAAGGCGACCACGCCAGCCTTTACGCCGGCAACGCACTCTACAAATCACTCTACGATCGCCAGTCGACCAGCGCCTGATCGCCGTCCGCCATGCCTGAGGAGCCGAAAGAATTTTCCCGCGCCATCGAAAACCTCATCGCAGGCTTTCGCGATTTACCCGGCGACAACACGCGCTCGAAATCCCGCAAGCCTTCCGAATTGACCACGGTGATCGACGAACTCCTCGTCAAATACCGCATCAGCCACGACTCGCTCGAACACAGCATCCGCGCCGCGTGGCCGGAACTCGTCGGGGTCGCCAACGCCAGCTACTCGCACCCCGTCACGGTTGAGCGCAACCTGCTCCTCGTCCTCACGTCGCATGCCGTCGTCCGGAACGAGCTTTTCCAGCACCGTGCCCCGATCCTCGCCAAACTCCAAAAACTCCCCGGCTGCGCGCACATCAAGGGATTGAATCTGCGATCGGGCTAGTTGCTACGAATGCTTGGCTGAATCTGAGGCGAATCTTGACCCGATCACCATTGTAGCTACTCGTAGCTATATTATGATCACAACCAGGGCTAAGCTCTTCCAACACGGTGGTTCGCAGGCCGTGCGTCTGCCCAAGGCGTTTCGAATGCCGGGCGCCGAGGTCAAGGTTTCGAAGACTCCCCAAGGCATCCTGCTGGAGCCCCTGCGGCCCGATGCCGAGGAGCGTCGCTTGAAATTTTTCGCGCTCGCCGGCTCATGTCCCGAACTCTCGGACGTGCCACTCCACGCCGCCAAGGATATTGCCCGCGACTGAGCCGCATGCTTTACTTGCCCGACACTAACGCGATCTCAGCCTACATGCGAGGCACCAACGATGGACTCGTTGCTCAGATGCAAGCCGCATTCGTGAAAGAGGAATTGCGGCTATCCGTAATCGTTCTGGCGGAGCGTGAATTTGGTTTAGTCAAAGGCGGCACCGCCGCTCAACGCCGCAAACTGCAAACACTGGAGCAATTATTGATCGTCGAACCGTTCACACGCGCCGACGCCAGCCACTACGCTAAAATCCGCCACCAACTCGAGTCACGTGGGCAAGGCATCGGCCCCTTCGATACACTGATCGTCGCCCAAGCATTGCGCCTCGGAGCCACCGTGGTGACTCGTAATGTGGGGGAGTTTAACCGTATCGCAGGCCTGCGGGTTGAGAATTGGGAGATTTGAACCGGCCATAGTCTCAAATTTTCGCTTGCGCGCACCCTCGCCGATTTGGTTAATGGCCGCTTGCGTTAGTGGAAGCTTGCTGGTCGCAGGCCTTCACCACGGTCAGTCCGGGTAACCGGACACTAACGATGTCGCCGGCCCTCCAAAAGCGGGCGATATGGACAAAAGTCCCTAACCGACCGCGTCATCAACAACATAAACCATGTCACAACCCGTTAAGTCAGAAGTCATCAGCCAATACAAAACCCACGAGAAAGACACCGGCTCCTCCGACGTCCAGATCGCCTTGCTCACCGCTCGTATCAATCACTTGACCGAGCACTTGCGCACGCATCGTAAGGATTTCCACAGCCGCCGCGGCCTTCTCCAGATGGCATCCCGCCGCCGCAAGCTCCTTGATTACGTCAAGGGCGAGGATTTGGCGAAATACAACGAACTGTTGCAGAAGCTCAGCCTCCGCAAATAACCCGTTTTCCCGAAAGGCGGCCCACCGACGGGCCGCCTTTCGTTTTAGCCTCCTTCGACGAATCAGCGGCCCGGGACATTTCCGTTTACCTCTCCCCACTGTGCGGGAGCCGTAATCCGAAATTTCTCGACGCTCATTCAAAGGAACGCGACGAAAGCACCAACCTGGGGACGCCGGTCCGTGTGACCGCTGCGACTCCCTACCCCCGAACCCATCGTGGTTCACCTTAGATAACATGAATCAGAAACATAATGTCACCGTGCCCGGCCTCGGGCTCACCTTCTCCACCGGCTCCATCGCCCAGCTCGCGGGCGGCGCCGTCAACGTCAACGTCGGCGAGACCAACGTCCTCGTCACCGCCTGCGCCGCGACCACCATGCGTCCGGGCCAAGATTTCTTCCCGCTGACCTGCGACTACCGCGACAAATACGCCGCCGCCGGCCGTTTCCCGGGTGGTTATTTCAAGCGCGAAGGCCGTCCTTCCGAGCGCGAAATCCTCATTTCCCGCCTCTGCGACCGTCCCTGCCGTCCGCTCTTCCCCGAGGGTTTCCTCAATGAAGTGCAGATCATCGGCACGCTGATGTCGGCCGATTTGATCAACGACTCCGACATCGCCATGGTCAACGGCGCCAGCGCCGCCCTCGCGATCTCCGACATTCCGTGGTCCGGCCCGATCGGCTGTGTGCGCGTCGCTTTGATCGACGACCAGTTCGTCGCCAACCCGACGATCGAGCAGATGTATTCCTCCGCCCTCGACCTGATCTACGTCGGTAACGACAAGGACATGTTGATGATCGAAGGTTCCGCCGACCAGATTTCCGAAGAGAAATTCGTCGAAGCCCTCGAGTTCGGCCAGAAGGCCATCCAGCCGATCATCACGGCCATTAAGGAACTCGTCGCCGTCGCCGGCAAACCGAAGGCCACGTTCAAGCTCGTCGGCGCCACGCCGGAAGCCCGCGCGATCATTGAGCGCGTCGTCCCGGCTGAACGCGTTTCCGCCGCCATCTTCGGCTTCGAAAAGAATGTCCGCTCGGCCAACGTCAAAGTCCTCAAGGAAGAAGCGAAAGCCGCGCTCCTCGCCGAACTCGGCGAAGGCAAGTTCACCGATGTCGACCTGAACGTCGTCTTCGAAGACCTCCAATACAAAGCTTACCGCTCCACCGTGCTCGCCAAGGGCACGCGCTCGGATCACCGCGATGCGAAATCGCTCCGCGCGCTCTCCTCGCAAGTCGGCGTGCTCCCGCGCGTCCACGGTTCCGCCATGTTCCAACGCGGCGACACCCAGAATATCGCCATCGTCACCCTCGGGCCGACGAAGGAAGCGCAAGACATGGACGGCCTCACCGGCGGTGCCACGTCGAAGAGCTTTATCCTCCACTATAACTTCCCGCCGTTCTCCGTCGGTGAAGCCGGCCGTTTCATCGGCCCGGGTCGTCGCGAAATCGGTCACGGTGCGCTCGCCGAGCGTTCGCTCGTGCCGATTCTCCCGCCAGAGGATGTGTTCCCTTATTCCATCCGCGTCGTCTCCGAGATCATGGCCTCCAACGGCTCGACCTCGATGGCTTCCATCTGCGGCGGCTGCTTGGCTCTCATGGACGCCGGCGTGCCGATCATTGCGCCGGTTGCCGGTATCAGCTGCGGCTTGATGACCGAAAACGTCGACGGCCAGATCACGAAATGGACCACCATCACCGACATCCTCGGTGAAGAAGATCATTTCGGCGACATGGACTTCAAGATCGCCGGCACGACCAAGGGCATCACTGGTTTCCAACTCGATTTGAAGATCAACGGTCTTCCCTTCGAGATCGCCAAGACCGCGGTCTATCAAGCCCGCGACGCCCGCATCGAGATCCTCAAGTCGATGCTCGCCTCGCTCCCGGCTCCCCGCAAAGACCTCTCCCAATACGCTCCGCGTATCCAGACGATCCAGATCGATCCGGAAAAGATCGGTCTCCTCATCGGGCCTGGCGGTAAGACGATCCGTCGCATCGTGGAAACGACCGGCGCGCAGATCGACATCTCCGACGACGATTCCGGCAAGGTCTTCATCTACTCGAACAACGCCGACGCCATGAACCGCGCCGTGCAGGAAATCGACGCCCTTTGCGGCGGCGGTTCCCAGATCGAAGTGAACAAGATATACACCGGCCGCGTCACCGGCACCAAAGAGTTCGGCGCTTTCGTCGAATGCTTGCCCGGTAAAGAAGGCCTCGTGCACATCTCCGAACTCGCCGACTTCCGCGTGCGCCGCACCGAAGACGTCGTCAAGGTCGGCGACAGCATCACCGTCAAGTGCGTCGGCATCGACGAGCGTTCCGGCAAGGTTCGCCTCAGCCGCAAAGCCGCGCTCGCCGACCTCGAAGCCCAGAAGCAAGCCGCCGCTCCCGCGGGTGAAGCTGCTCCCGCCGCTCCGGCCGCTGACGCTCCTGCGCAGCAATAAGGCAGTTTGAGGTAGGGGCGATTATCCCTAACCGCCCTTTCACCGCTCTCATTTCAAAGCCGCGACGCAAGTCGCGGCTTTTTTCTTTGCCCCACCGCATTCGCGTCTAGCGTCTGCTTCCCCACCTCGTGTCTCTCCGCGCAAAACTCACCGGTCTCCGCGCCGTCGCCGCTTTCGAAGCCCTCAAAGGCGCCGTCGTGCTCCTCATCGGTTTCGGCTCGTTGAGTTTTCTCGGGCGCAGCGGTGAACATTTCGCGGAACACCTCATCAGCCGGCTCCACCTGAATCCCGCAAGTCACTACCCGCACATTTTCATCCAGCTGATGACCGACGTCGACAACCAGCGCCTCTGGCTCTTCGCCGGATTCGCCGCGTTGTATTCGAGCATTCGTTTCGCCGAGGCTTACGGGCTGTGGCACGCGCGCCGTTGGGCCGAGTGGCTCGCCGCGCTGAGCGGCGCGGTTTATGTGCCGATCGAGCTCTACGAAATTTTCCACCGCGCGAGTTGGCTGAAATTCGGCGCGCTTATCGCGAATCTCGCGATCGTCGCTTACATGGTTTACCTGCTCGCTCAGCGGAAGAAAACGTCGGCGAAAAAAAGCAGCTGACAGCGCCGCCGCATTCACGGGATGCTGACCGCACCATGAAGCTGCTGGTCACGAACGACGACGGAATCAATTCCCCCTTTCTCCACGAGTTGGTTTACGCGCTCAAGGGCGCCGGCCACGAACTTTACGTTGTCGCCCCGCTCACCGAGCAAAGTTGGACGGGCGCCTCGAAAACCCGCCACCGCCTCGTGCAATCCACGAAAGCCGACCAAGGGTTCGGCGTGCCCACGTGGACGGTCGACGGCACGCCCTCCGATTGCGTCAACATCGCCATCGCGCATTTGTTGCCCACGAAAGTCGATGCCGTCGTCAGCGGTATCAACGTCGGCTTCAATTGCTCGCTCGGTTTCATTATCGCGAGCGGCACCGTCTCTGCCGCCCTCGAAGGCGCGTTGCACGGCTTGCCCGCGATGGCGTGTTCGCAAGACGTCACCGAGGAAACGTATTACAAACTCAAAGAGAACGAGGGCAAACCCGAGGGCGAATTGCTCGAGACGTTAAAGATTTCCGCCGCTCACGCCGCGCGCATGGCCGGCGAACTTTTACCGAAAACGCCGCATCGCAGCTTCATCGTGCATAATCTGAATTTTCCGATTCCGTGCACGCCGACGACCGAAGTAAAACGCACCGTGCCCGCGCACTTCTTCGTGCCGGGATTATTTTCTCCGCCGGACGATGACGGTCGCCACAAACTCATTTGGATCGATGGCGAAGATGTTTCTCCGCCCGAACCGCTCGCCGATATCAAGTGCATCGAGTCCGGTTTCATCAGCCACACGACGCTCGATTACCGCAAACTCGGGCATCCGTAACCATGCCCGCGTTGCCCGCCGCGCCGGACGGAACCCCCGCGTCACGCCTCTGCCTCGGCACAGCGCCTTTCGGCACGAGGATCGACGAGCGCGATTCATTCGCGCTCCTCAATCGCTATGTTGAGACCGGCGGCAACTTTCTCGACACCGCGCGCATCTATTCCGATTGGGTGGTCGGTGAAAAACGCCGCAGCGAACGCATCCTCGGCGACTGGCTGCACGCCCGCAAAAATCGCGACCGCCTCGTCATCGCGACGAAAGGCGCACATCCGTTCATGGAGTCGCTCGGCGTGCCGCGCTCGTCCGCTGCGGAAATTCGCGACGACCTCGAAGGCAGTTTGCGCACGCTGCGTGTCGACGTCGTCGATTTCTATTGGTTACACCGCGACGACCCGCGCCAGCCCGTCGACCATTTCATCGATCTGCTGAACACCTTTGTCCGCGAAGGAAAAATCCGCGCATTCGGTGCCTCAAACTGGAGCACGGCGCGCATCCGCGCCGCCAACGCCTATGCCACTTCGCGCGGCCTTCACGGCTTTAGCGCCAACCAGCCGTTGTGGTGTCTCGGGAGCGACACCGCGCAACCGCCTAAGGACCCGACACTCGTGCGCTGTGACGCAGTCATGCGCGAGTTTCACCGCGAAACGCAACTGCCGGTCATTCCCTACACGTCGCAAGCGAACGGTTTCTTTTCGAAATTAATCGCCACCGGCCGTGCGCCGAAAGCGTCAGAGTTAATCGATTTTGACACTCCGGCCAATCACGCCATCGCCCGAGTCGTCGCGAAAATCGCGACTACACGCGGCATCGCCCCAAGCGCCGTCGTTCTCGCCTACCTTTGGTCGCACCGGTTCCCCGTGCATCCGATCATTGGCTGCCGCACACTCGCACAACTCGACGAGAGTATCGCGGCATTGCCGGTGCAACTCACAAACGAAGAACTGGCCGCACTCGAAACCAGAAATTAAACGAACGTGGTAGGGCCTGACCTCCGGGCAGGCCGTGGGTTCAAATGTGTTTTTCCTCGTCACTCACAAATCTAAGCGGCCCGCCCGGAGGTCGGGCTCTACCGTGAGTTTAGCTTTCGCTCAGTCGCGCCTCTTGGTCACCGCACCAGCGAAAAACCCGCACGCAAAACCGAGGTGCGCTGGTTATACGTGCGCAGGCTTTCGCCGTAGCCGTCCCAGTATTGGATGAGCACGTAGGTCGCGAAATCCAACAGCTTGTCGAAGCGCACGGGGATCGTGAGATCGGCCTGAATGCTGCCTTTTTTCCCCGTCGAACCAAGACGGCCCGTCATTGAAAGTGCGAACCGGTCGTTGCGGCCAAAGACCGCCGTGAGTTCGGCGTTACCGCGATATTCTCGAATGTCGGGGTTATTGTCGACGTCCGCGATGTAGGCAAACACGCGTGGCAGCACGATCAGGTTCCATCCGTCGAGCCGGCCAAAGACGAAGGCCGGACGAAAATAGAGGATGTTCAAACTCCGCGATGCCGCGCCGTCGCGACCGTTGGATTCATGCCTCGCGCCCAGTTGGTAACCGAGAATTTGAAACCCGTCTTCGCCGCCCGGATCGACCACCGACTGTGACTCAAACATGATCTCTGGCATGTAACTTGTGTCGAAGAACGGACTCGATTCCGCCTCGAGATCCCAAAGCGAGCGTTGGGTGAACCCCGCATAAAGTCCGCGTAGCGCCGGCACCTTGTCACCTAAACCGCCCTTATCGCCCAAGATGCGGTATTTGAAACTGAATTGGAATTTCGCCGCCGGCGCGTCCGCTCCATAAATAAAATACGTCGGCTCATGCGGCGCGAATCGTCCGGCAAAGGTGCGTTGAATCGCCGACTCGGCCGGTTGGTTCGGCAGCACGTTGCTCAACGGCGCCGAAACGATACGCGCCTCGGGGTCGGCCTTGTTCGCGACACTCTTCACATCGATCAACGCACGCACCGGCATTGGGCGATCCAACTCCAGCACCAACCGTCCTTTCGCATCTGACGGCACGGTGAAAATAAACGATCGATACGAAAATCCGCGCGGCGAGATTTGCGCACCGCCACCCGCCTGCCCGCGCAATTCCACCGTCCAACCCTTGCGTTCTGAACTCAGCCGCCCGGCCAGCACAAGGGGAGTTTCGTAAACGACTTCCGTCGCCGTCGGGTTGAGGATCACGAGATCCACCCGCACCTCTCCACCCGGGCTCGCGGCCTCGACCGGCGCCAGCAGGTTCACCACGACATTCTGGGCCTGACCGACCGTGCCCGCGATTAACAAACATAGCGCTGCGACCGAAATTTTCATGCGAGACGAAACCGCATATTTCCCGAGCGTGCACGCGCATTCTGAAAGCAATTTTAGGACGCGGTTGCGTTCGCCGCCAAACCATGTTCTTTCGCCATCTTCCATGATCGAAGTCGAGAACCTCACCCGCGTCTTCCGCACCTACAAAAAAAAGCCCGGCTTCTGGGGCGGCGTGAAAGGTCTGTTCAAACGTGAATTCGAGGAAACGCGCGCCGCCGATAACATCACCTTCTCAATCAAGGAAGGCGAGTTCGTCGGCTTTCTCGGCCCGAACGGCGCGGGCAAAACCACGACGCTCAAAATGCTTTCGGGCCTAATCTACCCGACGAGCGGCCAGGCGCGCGTCGCGGGATTCGATCCCACAAAACGCGAAAACGATTACCGCCGCCTTTTCGCCATCGTGCTTGGCCAGAAAAACCAGCTGTGGTGGGATTTACCGGCACAGGAATCTTTTTACCTGCTTCGAGCCATCTACGGTCTCGATCAAAAAGCTTATCAGGAGACGCTCGACGAACTCGTCACGCTGCTCGGCGTCTCGCACAAATTAAATGTGATGGTGCGCGAACTTTCGCTCGGCGAGCGCATGAAAATGGAGCTCATCGCCGCGCTCCTTCATCGCCCGCGCGTGTTGTTTCTCGATGAGCCGACCATCGGTCTCGACGTCATCTCTCAGAAATCCGTGCGCGAATTTCTGCGCACTTACAACCGCCGCTACAAAACAACGATCCTGCTCACGAGCCACTACATGGCAGACATCTCGCAGTTGTGCGAACGCGTCATCGTGATCGACCACGGCAAAAAAATTTACGACGGCGATCTCGACTTGATCGCCGGTGCCGGCGCGAAGCAAAAAATCATTAAGTTCAAACCCCGCCCCGCGCTTGAGGGCGCCCGCGGCCCCGCGCCCTTTCCCGCCGACTGGCAACCGTCCCACGGCTCAGCCAAGCTCAGCGAAGATGGCGAGTTCACCGTGCACGTGCCAAGCGACCATGTGGTTACCGTGTGCCAGGAAATTCTCGGCACGGGCGCAGGCGTCGAGGATATCAACATCCAGGACGTGCCGCTGGAGGATATCATTTCCGAATTATTCCAGCGCGGAGTGGCCGCCAAGTAGGCGCAAATGTCGGGCGGTTACGCTTCGAGTTGCCAAATGACGCAAGCGCGTCCAAATGCTGGGGCGTCACCCATCATGCTCGAAGTTCCTGCCATTCCGTCCGCCGTCAATTCGGCCCGTCCAAAAATTTTGATCATCGACGATGAGCTGGGCCCGCGCGAAAGCATCAGCTACCTCCTACAGAGCGAGTTCGATGTGCAGACCGTCGACCGCGTCGATCGCGGCTTGGAGTTGATCCAAAAAGACTCTTTCGCGGTCGTCGTGATGGACATTCGCATGCCGCAGAAAAACGGCATCCAAGGCCTCGAAGAATTGCGCAAAATCGATACCGATGTCGCGGTCATCATGATGACCGGTTACGGGGCCCTCGCCTCCGCGCAAGCCGCCATCAGCCTGGGCGCAAACGAGTATCTTAAAAAACCTTTCGACGTCGACGTGCTGCAACAAGCCGTGCGCCGTCACGCGAAAGAAGCCCTTGAGCGCAAGAAGCGCACCGCGCTCCTCAAGCAACTCGGCGAGATGTATGAGTCGGTGAAGCTCGAGCAGAAAAAAAACCAACTTCAAGTCGGTTACGGCCAGGCCGCCGCCGAGATGGTTCACGACATTTGTAATCCGCTCGTGGTCACCATCGGTTACACGAACATGTTGCTCGATGAAGCGCGCCGCCTGCCGTCCGATGGCGGCAGCGTGGATCGCATCGTGCAATACGCGGAAAAACTCGAAGCCTGTTCTTCGTTTTGCCTGCACCTCGCTGAATCGTGGCGACAAACCACGCGCCACGCCGGCCAAGGCGACACCTTCACGCTGTTTAGCGCCGCAGAAGAAACGCGCTCAGTTTTGTTTTTCGATTCTCCCCGCATTGAAATCGAAGGCGATCGCGACGCCGCGGTCATCGGCATCCGTTTTGAAATCATCCGCGCGCTTCAGAATTTGCTGAAAAACTCGCTCGAAGCCGGCGCGAGTCGCGTGGTCGTTTCGATCGGCAAGAAACCGGGTAAAGTCATTCTTTCGATCGCCGACAATGGAGCCGGCCTGCCGGAAGAAGCCATGGCGGTGATTCTGAAAAAACCCATCGAGTCCACTAAAGCCCACGGCACCGGCCTCGGCCTGACGATTTGCAAACACGTCGCGACCGCCCACCAAGCCGTCGTGCGCGTGGAAAACCGCCCGGGCGGCGGCACCGTGTTTACGTGGGAATTTCCGGCGGCCTGATCCCGCGGAAGTTTTCAGGAACTAAGTTTCCCCAGTTCGGAGCGCAGCCAGTTTTCGAGCGCCGAATAGTCACCGAGTTTAAACCCGCGTAGCGTCGCGACGCTCGCCGTCGCTTCGCGGAAGAGCGCCACCTCCGCCAGCAAAGCCTGCGCGAGTGCCGCTCGTTGTGGCGTAAGTTGAACTGAAGTCTGCGCGAGCCGCTCCGGCGTGAGCCAGCGTTCCGCCTGACGCGCTTCCGGTCGCGGCTTTAGCCCGCTCACGCGCGCTTCTTCTTCCAACAAAGCATAAAGGTGTTCGCGCACTTCACGCGCATGCCAGCGCTGCGCCGCCCGAAACTCGCCGCGCATGGTCTTCTTAAAAACCCACACCGCGTGGCGCCAAAACGACGTCACATGAAAATCGAAATCCTCCGCTGACATGATTCGCGGGCTCCAGTCCCCCCGTAAACCCGCCAGCCGTTTTTCCCATTCAGGTCCGCCCAACACTACGCGGTAGCCCGGCACGCCGATCAACTGGAGATTGTAAACTCCGCGTCGCAGCATCGACGGAAACCATTTTTGCCACTGCGGGTGGTTGAGGCCCCAGCAAGCGAGTTTCATTTGCCACGCGGGTAACAGCACAAAATCCGCCTCGAAACCGCCCGCGAACACCGCGCTCAATTTGACCACTTTACGCTCCGTGCGCTCCAAGTGCGCACACCACACCGGCGCGATTTCTTTCAGCCAATCGCGGTGCAAGAACCGCTTGGTGTCACTCAGCACGAGTTGATAATCCCAGTCGGACCACGCGTCCACCACCCCTCCGGATTGCACCCGCGAACCAATCTGGATCAACGCTTCCACCTCCGGCTGTTGGCGCACCCACGCGACCACACGCGACTCGAATTCAACGGACGTCATGCAAAAGATTGGGAACGCGGCGCCTTGACGGCGCAAATCTCTTTTGCCCGCCCCGCAGTGAAACTAAACACTTTGCTGACGATACCGTGCTTGCCGTGCAGGGCTTTGTCCGCCAACTAAATGCCCAACCTGACGGCGCGGGCATTTAGCCATCAATCCAGTTCATGCACCCACTAGCTTTGAACCTTACTTCGGCGAATTTTTTTCGTCCCATCGGCCACGCTCGGCAGCTCTTTTATGCGTCGTCGCGTTAAAATCACCGGCATCGGTCCTGTCACTCCCGCCGGCATCGGTCGCGAAGAGTTTTTCAAAGGCATCAACGAATCGATCAGCCGGGTGCAGGCCATTGATCGCTTCGACCCTTCGATGGGAAATTTCATCGGGGCTGAAATTAACAATTTCGACCTCGCCAAATTTGCTCCCGAGGAAAACCCCAAACGACTCTCCCGGCACACCCAGTTTGGACTGGTTGGGGCGATTCTGGCGTTAAGAGATGCCGGGATTTCATTGGAAGACCTGCACGGCCAGCATCCGATTATCGTGACTGGGACCTCGGTCATGGACATCGGTAAAATCAGCCGCGGTGTCGAAGTTGTTTCGAAAAAGGGGGCGCGTTATTCGATGGCTAGCACCATTTACGAAACGTCCGTGATCAATGTTGCCGGGAAAATCGCGGAATACCTCGGCGTCCCCGCCAGGATGTTTGCCCTGCAGAGTTCGTGTTGCTCTGGCCTGGACGCGATCGGTCAGGCCGCGGAGCTGGTGGCCAGCGGTCAAACCAACCTCGCGGTCACGGGAGGCAGCGAATCACCGCTTTCGTTTCACCCGCTCCTTGAATTTAACACCGCGGAACTCAACCCCACCAGTGACGAGCTTCCGGAAAAAGCGTGCAAGCCCTTCGATTTATGGCGCTCCACCGGAGTGATTGGAGAGGGCGCAGCCATCATGATTCTTGAACCGGAGGAAAGTCCGCGGCCGGCCATGGCGTGGATATCGGGATACGGATTCGCCAACGATCCGGACAATCGTCCCGCCTCCGGAATTGCCGATGCCTTGGAAATCGCACTCGCCAACGCCCGCCGCCGAAAACAGGAGGTGAGCTATATTAACGCTTGGGGCCCCGGTCACCGATTGATCGACGCCAATGAATCATTTGCGCTGAAGCGGGTGTTTGGTGAAGGGCTGAGAGAAATCCCCGTGGTTTCTTTGAAAGGAGCGATCGGCACCCCCCTCGGGGCATCCGGCGCCATTCAAGTCGCCAGTGTGGTGCTAAGTCTGATCCACGGTATTTTGCCGCCCACGGTGAATTGGGAAAACCAAGATCCAAACTGCCCACTTAATCTTTCCGCGAACTCACGCAGAATCGCCTCAAATGTTGCGGTCGTAAACGCTCACGGGTTAGCCGGAAGCAATGCCAGCCTGGTCCTGGAAAGAAAATGCCCGAACTGATTTTCCTTTCGGCACTATTAACCCTCATCGTCGGCGCGACGGTTTTTTGGGTTAATCCACAACGCACCGTGAACCAGGTGTTCGCGCTGCTTTCGACGGCGACCACGTTGTGGCTGTTTTTCTTCTTTTTGGCCCTGCGGGAAGGGGCGCGTTATGCCGTCGATCCCTCGTCCGACCCCATTCCCTGGCTTCGGGCAACCTCAAGTGTAGGCGCCACTTTCCCGTGGATTCTGTGGCTGCTGATAGAATCCATCACGGCGCACGGGCGGACGCTGCGTCAAAACATCGCCAAGTCATTTCCCTGGCTGATTTTTGCCGTTCTTCTGTCCGGCCTCTGCTTCACAAATTACTTCATCCCGGCGGATTCCACTCCGGAAAACCCACGGAGAGGAATTGGCTACCTGGTCTATTCTGCCAGCAGCTTCATCCTCTACGTGCTGCTCTTGGTCCTCGCCTACCGGCAATTACGCAAAGAGACCGGCGTGCGGAAAATCGAGATGCAGTTTCTAACCCTGAACTGCGGCCTCACCTGCCTGCTGGTCATCGCCCTGACCGCCGCGGGCAGCTATTCGGACTACCGGTTTCTGTCACGGCTCAGCCCGCTGGTCATCCTGATTTTTTATATTCTCACCGCGTGGGCGGTGAGCGTTCACCGTATCTTCGATGCGCGTCAGGTTTTTCTATCGGTCGTCCAGCGGCTCACCTTTGTGTTAACGCTGTGCTTCGGCATTTTTTTCCTGACCAGGGCTCTGCACAAATTTATCCCCGCGCCCTTCGATTTGCTCATCAGCGTCGTGGTTTTCAGCTCAATCGCTTTCTGGCTCCAACGCCTCTCGAGCGAGTGGTTTGGCATCAGTCTGGCCCAGAAAATTAATATCACCCGTCGCACCATTATCGATCTGGCCCGGAGTGAGCCGAGCCCCGACAAACTCGTCGTCTCCTTCGAAACCCTACTCCGCGAATGGGGACAGACCAGCTATGCGCGCCTGATGTTCGATAGCGGCGAACTCTACGTGTCCGGCGATTTGGAATTCACGAAAAACCGCCCCGGCCACGCCGCGCTTTGCAAAGATGGCTGGAGCACCCCGGAAAGCCTCCAGCGCCAGCGCGCCGAGCCCGGTCTCGTCGATCTCAAGCAATTCCTCACGGACGCTTCTCTCGCTCTCATTGTCACCGCTCCACGCGGCAGTCCCTCGCCCTCGTTGCTCATCGCGCTCGGCACAAAAGTAAACCATCGCCCGTTCACTTATCCGGAAGTCCAACAACTCCAGGACCTCGCCGAGTTCATGGACAACATCCTCGCACGTTCCCGCCTCACCATGCAGGCGCGCCAGTCCGAGCAACTCGCGACCATCGGCCTCCTCGGCGCGAGTCTCGCTCACGAAATTCGAAACCCGCTCGTTTCGATCAAAACCTTCGCACACTTGCTGCCCACGCGTTTCGACGATCCAGAATTCCGCCGCCGCTTCAATCTGCTCATTCCCGGCGAAGTTGATCGCATCGACAGCCTCACGCAGCAGTTGCTCGATCTTTCCAACCCGCGTCGGCACCAGATGGAACACATTTCGCTGCACAGCACGGTGCGCGAGACGGTCGACCTGATGCTCACGCGCGCCACCGAAGCGCGCATCTCGATTTCCTCCACGCTCACCGCAGCCAAAGACACCATCCATGCCGACGCCAGCGCGATCCGGCAGGTGCTGATCAATCTTTTCATCAACGCGATTCAGGCCCTCGAACACCAGGACACCGATCGCCGCATCGAAATCCGCTCCCGCAGTTCGCCCAACGGCAGCGTCATCCTCGAAGTCAGCGACAACGGCCCCGGCATCCCGCCCGAACAGCGCGCCAAGCTCTTCCATCCTTTCGCGTCGACCAAGACCACCGGCATGGGTCTCGGTCTTGCCGTCTGCTCGGACATCTTGCACGAACACCGTGCAACCATTATCGTCCCCGAGACCGGCCGCCCTGGCGCCACATTTCGTATCACATTTCCAGCTCCACCGCCGCAGGTCGGCGCCTAATCACACAGTCCGTCTTCTTTAGAATTTTTTCCGCCTCCTCGTTAATGAGCCTAAACATCATCGGCCTCACTTCGCATTTCCACGACTCCGCGTGCTGTCTGCTGCAAAATGGAAAAATCGTCGCCGCGGCGGAGGAGGAGCGTTTTACCCGGATCAAGCACGATTCCTCGATTCCCAAACGGGCGTTTCAATATTGCCTGGCCACGGCGGGCCTGACGCCGGCGGACATCGACTGCATCGCCTACTACGAACATCCCCGGAAAAAACTGGAGCGTCAGCTTTGGGCGGGCCTGCCCGAAGCTCCGCCCATGCAAAAGAACGCGCTCTTCAAACTCGACGCGAGCCGACCGGAGCGAGAGATCCGCGAAGTGTTGGGATTCGATGGCCCGATCGAATGGTTTTCCCACCACGCTTCCCACGCAGCCAGCGCCTATTATTTCTCCGGGTTTCCTGACGCGGCGTTACTGACTGTCGATAGCGTGGGCGAATGGGCGAGCACCACGTATGGCAAAGCCAAGGGCGCTTCGCTGGAGATTTTCAAAGAGACCCATTTCCCGCATTCGCTCGGCCTGCTCTACAGCACACTGACAGGCTATCTCGGGTTTGAAGTTAACGAGGGTGAATACAAGGTCATGGGACTCGCGCCTTACGGCAAACCCACCTACCTCGAGCAACTTCGCGATCTGCTCAGCATTAATGACACCGGCGACCTCACGCTGAAGCTGGACTATTTCGATTTCAATCGCAGCGACCGCATGCACACCGAAAAACTGTGCTCACTGCTCAATCATCCTGCGCGCAAACCCGAGTCGGAACTCGATCAATTCACCCAGGATGTCGCGCGCAGCCTGCAAGTGCTGCTGGAAGAGTCGCTGCTGAAAATGACGCGCTATCTCTACGAGCGCGCTCCCAGTGAAAATCTCTGCATGGCAGGAGGCGTCGCGCTCAACTGCGTGGCCAATGGAAAAATTCTCCGCGATGGTCCGTTCAAGCGGCTCTTCGTCCAGCCCGCCGCGGGTGACGACGGCTGCGCGCTCGGGGCCGCTGCGCTGTGTCACGTTAAACTCGCTGGCGAGGATTTGCCACGCGAGCGCCTGGGCCATGTTTATTTTGGGCCCGGTTATTCCACTCAAGAGGTCGCCGCGTGCACCGATTTGCTGCCGAAAACCAAGGCTTACGGAAAAAACGAAAATGCCCTGCTCCGCGACACCGCGCAACGCCTCGCCGACGGTAAAATCATCGGATGGTTTCACGGGCGCATGGAATTCGGGCCGCGCTCACTCGGCGCGCGTTCCATCCTCGCCGACCCGCGCCAACCGGAGATGCGCGACAAGATCAACGCGATGGTCAAAAAGCGCGAAGGGTTCCGCCCCTTCGCTCCCGCCGTCCTTGCTTCCGAAGCTACCAAGCATTTCGACCTCGATCACGCGTCGCCCTTCATGCTCGAAACATGTCAGGTCATTTCGCACCTAGATCTGCCCGCCATCACCCATGTCGACGGCTCCGCGCGCGTGCAGACGGTGCATGACGATTCAAGCCCGCGCTTTGCCAAATTACTGAGGGCGTTTCAGAAAATCACGGGCTGCCCGATCCTGCTCAACACATCGTTCAATGTGCGCGGTGAACCGATCGTATGCACGCCGGAGGATGCATTGCTGTGCTTCATTTCGTCCGATATCGATACGCTCGTGCTCGAAGACCACATCATTGACCGCGCCGATCTTCCCGAGCATTGGATCACTTGGTTTCGCAACCGGCAACCCGTCCGGGCCGACGGCCCGGGCAACAGTGTCTACACCCTCTTCTGAGTCATGCCCGGTAAATTTGATCCGCTTAAACCGGTCGTGCGTCGCCTCGCCCGACGCTTGAATTCCGAAGATGCCGGCATCGCGCTTGCGCAGTTCCAACTGCTCAAGCTGCTCGCCCAAGGTGCCGCCAACCCTCCGCCCCCTTCAGCGCCGCCCGCGGTTGATCGCGTCGGTATCTGGGAGAAAAAGCCCGGCCCTTCTGGAACCGAATTCATCCGTTCGGTCAAAGCCTCGGCTGACTGGTGTTTCTGGGCCGACATCGAACGCATCCCGGCGAAGTCCGCGCGCAAGCGAATCGTCTGGCTCGGAGAATCCGTCGCCCGCGGCTATTTTTTCGACCCGGAGGCAACTCCTGCGCAATTTTTGGAATCGGTTTTGCAACAGAACGCGCACGACGCGGAAGTGATCGATCTGGCGAAGAACGGGCTCCAGCCCGGCGAACTCAGCCAGTTGCTTTCGACCGTCGCGGAGCTTCAGCCCGATGCGCTGGTGGTTTTCGCGGGCAACAACTGGTGCTCAGGATCGAGCCTTTCGTTTCCCGAATTGATGCAGCTCTGCGAATGCCTTCCCGAACGACCGGAAGAGTTTATCGCCCAATTCTCCCGCCACCTGCAAAATCTCGCGGAGCGTTTGGTCGGTCAAATCACCGCGACCGCGGAAAAACTCGGCATCCCCGCCATCATTGTCGTGCCCGAGTTCAACCTCGCCGACTGGCGCGATGATTGGCCGCCTGCCATTTTCTCCGGAAACATCGATACCCGTTGGCGCACCTTGAAAGCCCGTGCGGAAACCCAACTCGCTGCCGGCCAACTCGCCGCCGCGCAAGCGTCGCTCAACGCGCTGGCAAAGCTCGATCACAATCTCGCGCCGACTACCGCCCAAATGCGCGGTGCGCTGCACCTTGCCCGGCAACAAACCGAGCCCGCCCGCGCCGCTTTCGAGCAAGGTCGCGACGTCGCGTTGCTCGGCGCTTCCAACCGCATTCTTTCCCCGCGCTGCCCGCGCATCATTCAGGATACGATCCGCCGGCGGGCCGCCGCCAGTGCGCGCGTCCAGATCGTTGATGTGCCCGCGCTTTTTGCCGCGCAAGCCGGCGTCCCCGGGAATCGCTTCTTCATGGATTACTGCCACCTGACCGCTGAAGGCATCAGCGTGGTCGTGCATGCAGTCGCCCAGCAACTTTCCGTGCTTCGCCCCGAAACCGCCGCCGCCTCGCTCCAACGTGTGCCGCTACCAATCGCTGCGCGCACCGAGGCAATCGCCCATTTTCTCGCCGCGATTTATAATTCGTTTTGGGGCCAGCCGCAAAGCCTGCTCCAACATCATTGCACGCGCGCCATCTCGCTTTACCCGGCCATCGTGGAATCGATGTTCGATTTCGTCGAGTTTCGCAGCGCGCCGCGTGCCGATTGGGTCTACGCCGCCTGCCAGCGCCTCTGCTCCGTCGCTCAGGCCAAACCTTATCTCGATCGATTCATCCAGAAAAAAGTCCCGCTGCGCCTCGTATTGGCGATCCGTCAAACCCTACCCCGCGCGGCTCAACGCAAACGGTTCGACACGCTTCTGCTCAAACGAGCTGCGCCGGCCGCTTCGACCGCAGTCAATCTGCTCGACGATCCCTTTCATTTCACCGTCCACCACTTCCCGTTGTTGTTCCGGAGCAATCCGCTGAATCTTGCGCACTATGTTGCCAAGGATCCCACGTCGGAATTCACCCTGCCGTTATCTCGGGCGACGCCGATGCGGATCGCCCTGTGTTGCCGGCTGCCCTTGGGCCACACCGCCAACAAAGAGGTCACGCTGAAATTAAATGGCCGGCGCTTACGCTCGTTCACCTTGAACGGCCGGTGGCAAAAGCTGTCTATTCCGGTGGCTGCACGGCTGCTGAAAAAGGGCCTTAATACATTCTCAATCCACTGGCCGGCCGCAGGCCCCCGCGTAAACCAAGCCCTGCTCACCCGGGAAATCAATCGATTGGAACGGGATCGATTCATCGATCTGTTTCCCTCGCACGGAGAAATTTCCCAGTTTCTGATATCAGCGGCTGACTTTTCGGCGCAAAGCGCCAAGGTCTGAGCCGTGCCCTGCTCGCTTCCATGCCCGCCACCCTCATCCTAACGACTCCCGATCCCGCACTCGAGGCCGCTTGGAAAAGACTTCTCCCGCGCGAACCCGCCAGTTTCGCCCGCCCCTCCGACCTACAACGCGAACTCCTGCGCCCCGGTTCCCGCGTCTGGATCACCGACATCAACGACTCCCGCACCCAACTCGCGACCGGCGCCGGCACCCTGGTCGTGCTCGTGGGCCAGCCCCACAGCCTGCCTTTCGAACAAGCCCGCCAGAATCGCGCCGCGCGACTTTTCATGAGTTACGAAGACAGCCGCGCGCGCCTCGGCGAGGCGGTCGGCCTGCTCGAAGAAATCGCCGATAAAAACTCCCAGCTGCAAACCGCGCTGGAAAGCACCCGCCGCAGCTCACCACCATTTCTCCGCGAGCATGTGCCCTCCCAGCCCGAGCCGGTGGAATCATGGGACTTCCTCGAATCCGCCCTCGCCAATCTCGACGACCGCAAGCGCCTCCTCGACGAGTTCCGCCGCGCCGGCCGTTACATTTTAAAATCCGGCAAAGTTCTTTTCTTCTTTCGCCAGTTCGACGCCTTCGTCTCCGACGACGAGCAACATCGCTGCAGTTCCGGCCATCCACTCGCGCTCTGGCTCGAAGATCACCCCGCCACGCTCGACGCCGCTCACTGGACTGGCACCGACGATCCCACGCTCGACGCACCGATTCGCCAGCAATTGCAAAGCTGGGGCGCGCGCCTGCTCGTCCCGCTTTACGCCCACGGCCTGCTCATCGGCTGGATGGCACTCGGGCCACGCGCCGACGGCTCGAACTACCGCGACAGCGATAAATTCCGCGCCGTGCTCCACGCACGCCTGCTCGAACGCTGCCTCGAGCGCTCCACGCAGATGCAGGAACTCAGCCGCGTCGAGATGGGCAACACGCTCCGCGCAAAATATCTTCCCGGCACCCGCGTCCTCACTCGCTCCGAACTTTCCGGCACCGATCTACCCGTCGAAGTCCGCGCCGTCGCCAGCGAAGCCCTGCACGCGCAAAAGATGATCATCCAACCCGCGCGCCCACCGCACCGCTACCGCGTGCAAGCCGGCCCCGCGCCCGAAATCGATGGCGTCTGGGTCATGTGGGAAGACTCCGCACCCGAGATCGAACGCATCCGCGTCGACTTCGAGCAATACCGCCGCGACCTCTTTCGCAACCTCGGCCTCACGTTGAGCCACGAACTTTCCAACCCACTCGTCTCGCTCGTCACGTTTTCCCAGTTGCTGTTGCGCAACGGCACAAATCCGCCGTTTCCCGGTTCTGGCGATGGCACGGGCATCAATCACGCCAATTTACCCGCGTCGATTGCCAGCCAGGTCTCGCTCTCAACAGAAGTTCAGAAACTCCAACGCCTCGCCGACCACGCCACCGTCCTCGGCGAAATCGCCCAGCCCGTCGGCCGCGCCACCGATCTCAACGCTCTTCTCACCGAACTCGCCACCGCGCGCAGTCTCGCCACGCGCATCTCGGACGAGCCGCTCGTGCTGCACGTTGACTCCAACCTCCTCCGCTTCGCCTTCGGCGCGATCTTCGACGCCATCGCCGCGAACCGTCCCGACGAAGGCACGCAGAATTTAATCCTCACGCTCCGCAACGTCGGGGCCGGCGCGAACCGCACCGCCCTCGTTTCCATCGAAGGCAAACGCCTCGAACTCGACGGCACGCTGCCTTTCCCCGACCCCGCGATGCCTCCTAACCAAGGTCGCCTCTCCGTTTTCCTCGCCCGCGAAATTCTCCGCCTCCACGGCGGCACGCTCCAGGCCGGTCCCGGCATCAAGGGCACCGACATCCAAATCTCGTTCGGCCCGCTGCGGTAGCGAATCGTTCTCGTTCTCATTCTCTTACTCGTTCTCCAAAAAACGAGAGAACGAGAAAGAGTAAGAGAATGAGAACGAGTATGGGCATGAGAACGAATGGGCGAGAATCGGTTACGGTTCCCCGCTTGCTCGCGCCGGCATTCGCGCTTCACTTCCCGCCACATGGAAATCGTGATCGCGCTTCTCTGCCTCGCCGTCGGCGCCGCCTTGGGCTGGTTCATCGCTCAATCGCGCTCCGCCACTCTGGCCGAACGCGCCCGTCTCGCAACCGAGCAACTCGCGAAAACCGACGCCGAACTGCTCACGCTTCGCGCCCGCGCCACTGAACTCGAAACCGAACGCGGCGCACTCAAAGAAGCCCAATCGAAACTGCTCGAATCCTTCAAAGCCCTCTCCGCCGACGCGCTGCGTTCCAACAACCAGTCTTTCCTCGAACTCGCGCGCGAGTCATTCGGCAAACTCCACCAACAATCTGCCGACGAACTCGGCAAACGCCAGCTCGCCATCGATGCGATGGTCAAGCCGCTCAAAGAATCGCTCGAAAAAGTGGATTCGAAAATTGGCGAGATGGAAAAAACGCGCGCCACCGCTTACGGTTCGCTCACCGAACAGCTCAAAGGCCTCGCCACCACCAACGCCACGCTTCAATCCGAAACCACCAAACTCTCGCGCTCGCTCCGCTCCACTTCAACGGCCGGACGCTGGGGCGAAATTCAGCTGCAACGCGTCGTCGAACTCGCGGGCATGCTGGAGAACGTCGATTTCATTCAACAGGAAGGCGTCGGCGATTTCCGTCCTGACTTGGTGGTGCGTTTGCCCGGCGGAAAATCCATTGCCGTCGACGCCAAGGCCCCGATGCAGGCCTACCTTGAAGCACTCGAAGCCTCCGATGAAAATGTGCGCAAGGCCAAGTTTATCGAGCACGCCCGCGTCGTTCGCGGCCACATCGATGCACTCGGCGCAAAAAGTTACTGGAAAGCGATTCAGCCGGCGCCGGAATTCGTGGTGCTCTTCATTCCCGGCGAAGCATTTTACAGCGCTGCGTTGCGCTACGAACCGGACCTCTTTGAACGGGGCGCCAACGCCGGAGTGATCCTCGCCTCACCCGCTTCGCTCATCGCAGTGCTCAAAGCGGCCGCTTACGGCTGGAAACAGGAAGTGCTTTCCAAAAACACCGAGGAAATCCGCAAGCTCGGTCTCGAACTCCACGAACGTCTCGCTACGCTCGCTGAAAATTTCGACCTCGTCGGCCAGCGCCTCACGCAAGCGGTGACGGCTTATAATTCCGCCGTCACTTCCGTGGAAGGCCGTTTGCTGGTCACCGGACGCAAGCTCGTGAAGCTCGGCGCGGGCACCGAGAAGAAACTGGGCGAACCACGCCTCGTGGAAGAATTGCCGAAGCAACTCAGTGCGCCGGAACTCACCTCGCCTACCAAGGATAATTCTCGCCTCTCATGACCGACGCACAAAAAATCGAAGGCCTCTGGCGACCGGCTTACGCGGAATTCGACGGTGAAGAAGCCCCGAAGATGGCGCTCGATAAAATGGAGCTCGAACTGACGAGTGCCGGAAAATATTTCGTCCGCTTCGGCGGCGTCACCGGCGACGAAGGCACTTACACCGTCACGCCAGAAGCGCTGACGTTACACGGCGTCACCGGCCCCAACGCCGGGAAAAAAATCCCCTCCCTTTTTAAATTCAACGGCGAGATGCTTTCCGTGTGCTACGGTTTGGACGGCGTGCTGCCCACGCGCTACGCGACCGGCGTCGGCCAGCAGCGTTACCTCGTGAACTATCACCGGATTTAAGCCGCCGTCATGTTTCGCGTCACCGGACTTTTTATTTATCCCGTCAAGGCACTGCGCGGTTTTTCGGTGCCAACGGCGGAAGTCGATCCACTCGGCTTCGTGGGCGACCGCCGCTTTCTCGTCGTGGATCAAACGGGCAAGTTTCTCACGCAACGCTCGCATCCGCACATGGCGCTCATCGCTACGCGCCTGACGACGGAAAACCTCATTCTTTCCACCCAAGGTTTTCCGGAGATCGCCGTCGCCCGCGCCTCCGATCCTTCCGCGCCGATTCGTTCGGTGACCGTGTGGAAAAATGAAGGGCTCCTCGCCGAAGATTGCGGCGACGCCGTTGCCTATTGGTTGAGCGACTTCTTAAAACTTTCCGTGCGCCTCGTGCGCGCCGGCGAAAAATTCCACCGCCCCGTCAAGCCGAGCGAAGCCAAGCCCGGCGACATCGTCACGTTCGCCGACGCGCATCCGTTTCTGCTCATCAGCCAGGCGTCGCTCGACGATTTAAACGACCGCCTCCTAGAGAAAGGTTCGGAAGCGCTGCCGATGAATCGTTTCCGGCCCAACATCGTCATCGAGGGCTGCACACCTTTCGAAGAGGACAACTGGCCGCACGTCCGCATCGGCGATCTCATTTTTCGCAACTCCGGGCCCTGCGCGCGTTGCATCGTGACGACCACCGATCAACTCACCGCCGAGCGCGGCAAGGAACCGCTCAAGACCCTCGCCACGTATCGGCGCGATCCAAAGGACCCGAGCGACGTGAATTTCGGCGCAAATCTCATCCACGAAACGAAACGCGGCACCGTCCACGTCTGCGATGTCGCAACGCCGCTATGATCGCCGAAGTGGAAACCGTTCGCCCGCTCCTTTCCCGCGACGCGTTGCTCGCCGTGGGATTCTGCCTGATCTTCGCTGGCATCATCCTGCGCAGTTTCGCGCGCAGTGCGCAGCGCACACTCGACTACCGCAAACAACATTCGCTGCACCGCGCTTCGCTCGCCGAAGCCAACGCCGAGACCGCGCGCCGTGCCAGCGCAGTCGAAAAACATCTTCCCAAGATCGCCAATGGCGTCGTCTTGCTCGGGCTGGCGATCATCGTCGCCGCTTTCTTTCGCCACTAAACTGGGCAGTTTTGTAGGTTGCCCGCTTGCGGACAACATGGCGTGCAAGCACGCCACTTACACGAACCACGCAGACATCCTCTCACCAATCCCCGCTCCCTTTCCGCGTCTTCTTGATGCCGGCGCGGTGTTTTTTCTCCTGAATCATCCGGTTTTTCTGACCGCGTGATTTCGGCCGATTCTGCCGCCGCACCAATTCCCGCGCACTGCGGACCGCATTCGCGGCCTCCTGTTTTCGCCACTCTAGCTTCTCCGCGAGTTCCTGCCACGCGATCAGCCGGTTGAGTGTCTGGCTGCGTTCCCGCTGGCAACGCACCTCGACGCCCGTCGGGCCGTGCCGGAGCCAGACCGTCGAAGAGGTTTTATTGATCTTCTGGCCACCCGCGCCGGCACCGCGCACGAACCGTTCGTCGATCTCGTCGGGCTTTACGCCCAAAGAGACAAATTTCGCGCGCAGCGGCGCTTCTACGATATCAGGAAATTCAGCCATAAATAAGCCGCGACCAGTGAAACCTGCCGCCCACGCCCCAGTCAAACCAACCTCAAGTTCACGCTCTTCGTCGCGCCCAGCATGCGGCTTGCTCCAAGGCTCTTGCCCACTCTACTTTAAACGCTCTCATTTTCCCTATGCTTAACGGTCCCGCTTGGTCCCAGAAACTCCGCAACGAAATCAGCAAAGCTGTCATCGGCCAGGAAGCGGTCGTGGAACGCCTCCTCGTCGCCCTCCTCGCCAACGGCCACGTCTTGCTCGAAGGCATGCCCGGCCTCGCCAAGACGCTCCTTGTTAAATCCTTGGGCACGGCGCTGGGCGTCCAGTTTGAGCGCGTGCAGTTCACACCCGATCTGCTGCCGAGCGATGTCGTCGGCACGATGATTTTCTCGCCCAAAGACGGCGGTTTCCAAACGCATCGCGGCCCGATCTTCGCGAACTTGGTCCTTGCCGACGAAATTAACCGCGCGCCCGCCAAGGTTCAGTCCGCGCTGCTCGAAGCGATGCAGGAACGCCAGGTCACCATCGGCGGCGGCTCGCACCAGTTGCCCAAGCCGTTCTTCGTGATGGCCACGCAAAATCCGGTCGAACAAGAGGGCACTTATCCGCTCCCCGAGGCGCAGACCGATCGTTTCCTGTTCAAGCTGATCGTCGATTATCCTTCGGCCGAAGAAGAAGCCTCGATGATGCTGAAATGGGGCCAGGTCACGAAACAGCCCGCGCTCGCTGCCGTTTCCAGCGGCGAAGAACTCCTCTCGCTCCGCACCCAGGTCGACGAAATCCACGTCTCGCCCGCCGTGCAGGCCTATATCCTCGCGCTCGTGCGCGGCTCACGCGAACTCGCCGCGCAATCGGAAGGCACCGCGGGCGGCCCGAAGCGTTTGCTAAACTTCGGCGCCTCGCCACGCGCGTCGCTCGCCCTTTTCCAAGCCAGCCGCGCGCTCGCGTGGCTGCGCGGCGCGGATTTCGTGTCGCCGTCGACCATCCAGGAAATTTTCCACGACGCTCTCCGCCATCGCGTCGGCCTCACCTACGAAGCCGAAGCGGAAGGCCTCACGTCCGACAAGATTCTCGACCAAGTCCTCGTCCGCACCCCGGTGCCGGCGAAAGTTTAATTAATCTTTCCTCTTTCTCTTAATCTTTCTCGTTCTCTCGTCTCAGGACGCCCGAAACGAAAAACAGCAGGGAGAAAGAGAAAGATTAAGAAGAATGAGAAAGATTTTTTAATGCCCACTCCCGTTCAGGCCAACGCCGCCCTCGTCACTTCCCAGCTCGCGCTGCTCAAACAGCTCGAGTGGAAGGTGCGTCATGCGGTGGAAAATGTGCTCAACGGCGAATACCGTTCTGCCTTTCGCGGACGCGGCATGGAGTTCGACCAGGTCGTCAAATACACTTTCGGCGACGATATCCGCGACATCGATTGGAACGTCACTGCGCGCCTCGGTGAGCCTTACCGGAAAAAATTCGTCGAAGAACGCGAAGTCTCCTTGCTCCTCGTTTTCGAAGACAGCGTAAGCCTGCAATTCGGCTCCGGCGCCCAATCAAAACGCGAAGCCCTGCTCGAACTCGCCGGCCTCCTCATGATGCTTGGCGCCGTGAATCGCGACCGCGTCGGTTTTCTTTACGCCTCACCCGCCGGTTACACCTTGAAAGAACCCGTGCGTGGTCGCGGCCAGATTCTCCACGCCGCCGCCCAACTCCTCGGCCAGCCGCCTCCGGCTCTCCAATCTTCCATCTCCCATCTTCCATCTCCTAGCGCCGACTTCATGCCTTGGCGCTTGCTGGCGAAAGCCGCGCCGCGTCACAGCATCATGATCTGGCTCGGCGATTTCCCTCCGCGCATCGCGCCCGAGGGTTGGAGCGTGCTCTCGCGCCGCTACCAGACGATGGGCTTCCGCGTCGACGATCCGTGGGAACGCGAACTCCCGCACGACCGCACACTCACCACTTACGACCCGGTCGCCGGTCGCTTGGTGACATTAAACAGCGCCTCGTCTTCGCAACGCGCAGCCCACGCCGCGTGGGTGCAGGAACGCGACGCCGCCTTCAAAGCAATCTTCGCCGACCCCCTGAGCCGTCTCGTGGTTCGCACCGATGAGGATCGCCTCGACGCCCTCGTCCGCTTTTTCCACGCCCGCATGTTCGCGGGCCATCATCGCTGAGTCATGACCGACTACACGCTGCATTCTCCGTGGTGGTTGCTCGCGCTGCTTATCCTGCCGTTGATGGTGTGGGTGCGCGGGCGTCGCGGCGCGCCGGTGCTCATCGTGCCGTTTGCCGCGTCGTGGCATCGTCCTTCGATGATTCCTTCCTCGCGCTGGCCGTCGGCACTCGCGGTGACGGGCATCGTTTTGCTCGTGGTCGCGCTCGCCCGTCCGCAGATCGTCGAAGACAAACGCGAAGTGAAACAACAAGGCTACGATCTGATGCTCTCGATCGACTTGTCGGGCTCGATGCTGGCCGAAGATTACGAACTCAATGGCGAACGCATCAATCGCCTCCAAGCCATCAAGCCCGTCATTCAGGCTTTCATTAAACAACGCCGCAGCGACCGCATCGGCTTGGTGATTTTTTCGGGCCGCGCTTACACGCTCGCGCCGCTGACCTTCGATCACGACTGGCTGGAGCGTCAGATCGAGCGTTTAAAAATCGGCATGATCGAAGACGGCACCGCCATCGGCGACGGCCTCGGCGTGGCGCTGACGCGTCTCGAACAAGCCGCGCGGGATGACGACGGCGGCAAACGCAAAGGCGCCTTCGTGGTCTTGCTCACCGACGGCGCCAGTAACCGCGGCGTGCTCACGCCCGAACAAGCCACGGAAATCGCCAAGTCGCGTGGCCTGCCTGTTTACACCATCGGCGCCGGCCGCGACGGCCTCGTGCCGATGCCGGTATTTGACGACAAAGGCAACAAGGTCGGTTACCGCCGCACAATGTCTGACCTCGACGAAACCGAACTTCGCCGCATCGCCGATGTGACCGGCGGAAAATTCTTCCGCGCCTTCGACAGCGACACGATCGACAAAGCCTTTGCCGCCATCGACCAGGCGCAAAAAATCGAATTTCAGGCCAAATCCTACCTGCTCACGACAGAACTTTTTGCGTGGGTCGCCATCCCCGGCGCCGCGCTGCTTTTTCTGGGCGCGATGCTCGCCATGCCGCCATCGATCGCGCCGCTGCGTAACAAATCTTCGCAAGCACCACCCCTTCCTTCCCGAACCCGATGAGTTTTCATTCGATACACATCCTTTGGTTCGCGGTGCCTCTCCTATTCCTATTTCTGTGGGAACTCGCGCGCCACACCACCCGCGTGATTTCGAGCTGGCCGAAAATCCCACGCGCGTGGGCCGGCGCCTTTGAAGTTTCGCTCGGAGCGCGCCACACCACCGCCGACACGAAACCGCGCATCTGGCTATGGTTCGGACTCGCGCTTTGCATCGTCGCCCTCGCGCGGCCGCAATGGGGCGTGATCCAGGAGCAAGTCTTCGATCAATCGCGCGAAGTCCTCATCGCCGTAGATCTTTCAAAATCCATGCTCGCGCAAGACGTGAAACCCTCGCGTCTCGATCGCAGCAAATTGTTGATTCAATCATTGCTCGACGGTCTCAAAGGCGAGCGCGTGGGCTTGCTGATGTTCGCCGGCACGGCGTTCCTGCAAAGCCCGTTGAGCGCCGACTACGAAATCCTGCGTGAGTTTCTGCCGTCGATGAATCCCGACTACCTTCCCGAGGGCGGCTCGAATTATAAAGCGATGCTGGAAACTTCCATCCAAGCCTTCGGCACATCGACCGCGGATCGCTACCTGATTATTTTGAGCGACGGCGAAAGCACCACCGACGATTGGAAGACACTCGCGGATTCGTTGAAACAGAAAGGGATTCGCGTCATCGGACTCGGCGTCGGCACCGCGCAAGGCTCGTTCATTCCCGACGGCAACGGTGGCTTCGTGAAAGACGAACGCGGCGCCGTGGTGATGTCGCGCTTGAGCAGTGCCACGTTGCAAGAACTCGCTCAACTCACCGGCGGCGCCTACACCGACGCGAGCGCGTGGATCGACTTGTCCGCACTGCTCAAAAAAACCGTCGAGGCCGGCCAGAAAGGTGAATTCTCCGAGAAAAACACCGCGCGGATGATCGAACGCTTTCAATGGTTTCTCGCCCCCGGCTTATTGCTGTTGTTTGCCAGTTTCTGGACGGAATTCCCCGTGCGCCCGCGCGAACGCGCGCTGCCGATTGCTGGCGCAAAGAAAGCGATGCGCGCCGGTGGTGCCGCAGTCATTGGATTTCTGATGTTCGGCGCTTCGCCTCGCATCGAAGCCGCCGACGAACCGGGCGATGCCCTCGTCAAACCTCTCACGACCGTGGTCAGCCGTCTTTCCGAAAAGAGTGAGGTGACCGCGAAGGATTATTCCGAGTTAGCCCAGACTACGCTCACCTACGCTCAGCGTCTCAAAGGCAGCCAGCAATCGACGCCGGAAACCGTCGTGCGCGACGCCCTGCAAGGCGTCGATGCCGGCGAAAAACTCGACGCCAAAGCGGCCGACTGGCCGCGCGTGCGCAAGGAATTGGAAGAGCTGCTGAAGAAAGAGGAAAAGTCCGAAGAAGAAAAAAAGCAGGACGAAGAAAAACAGAAACAGGATCAGCAAAAGCAGGATCAACAGAACAAGGATCAACAACAGCAGCAGAAGGATCAGGAAAAAAACCAGGACCAACAGCAGTCCGATCAACAAAAACAGGATCAACAGAATCAACCAGGCGAGCAGCAGGATAAAGACGGCAAGGATTCCAAAGATGCCTTCGGCGACATGAAGGATGATCCCAATCAAAAGCAGTCCGAGGAAAAGAAGCCCCAGCCGCAGCCCCAATCCGGCACGCAAAAAGTCGGTGGCCAGCAGGACAAAAAAGCCGAAGGCGAACTCCAGGATCCCAACCTCGCGATCCCGCTGCAAAAACTCGAACAAGTCCGCAATCAGGACTCTCCCGCCAAGCTCCAACAAATCATGCAGGGCCAGCAAAAGCAGCCCGCTCAAAAAGGTAAGGACTGGTAACCCGTATGCGTTCCGCGAAATCTTTTCTCGTTCTCTTTCTCGTTCTCTTTCTCTCGGAGAAACTCCTCGCGCAAACCGTGCGCTGGAACCCGCCCGGCGGCCAACTCGGCTTTAATCAAGTAAGCGAACTCACCCTCGCCTTTGAAGATTGCGAACCCGACGGCGACCCGCGACTCCCGCAAATCACAGGCCTGTCGGTCGGCCGTCCCTCGCAGAGTTCGCAGACGAGCATCGTCAATTTCAAGATGACGCGCTCCTTCTCGCTCATCTTCCCCGTGCGCCCCGGCACGCGCGCCGCGATCACGATTCCGTCTTTTGAAGTCCAAACCGACAAGGGCGCCATTCGGGTCCCTGCCGCCAACTTTACCGTCGGCGATACGCCCGTCGGAAGTTCCGGCCTCGCGATCGACGACATCGCCGCCGCCAGTCTCGCGACCCCGAAACAAACGTTCTGGGCCGGAGAAGTATTCCCAGTGAACTATTCGCTGAATGTGCTTCGCCGTTACTACCACTCGCTCGCCAGCCAAGTCACGTGGGCTCCCGCGCCCTTCGTGGCGGAAGATTGGAATAAACCGGAGCCCAACGAAGTGCTCATCAAAGGCGAGCGCCGTGTCGTCTCCGATCAGACTACGCGCGCCTACTCCAAACAGCCGGGCACCTTCACGCTCAAGCCCGCCTCGCAGATGGTGAACCTCATGGTCGGCCAGAGTGGCTTCGGCTTTTTCGCCCAAGCCTCCGTCGAACAACGCCAGCTCGATACCAAACCCATCGACATCACCATCAAGCCACTTCCCGCCGCGCCTGCCGATTTTTCCGGAGCCGTGGGCAACTTCGCTTTCGTTTCGAAAGTCGTCCCGACCACCGCGGCCGTCGGCGAACCCGTCACGTGGACGCTCGAACTCACCGGCACCGGCAACTGGCCCGACATCACCGGCCTGCCGCAGCGCGAAGCCTCCAACGATTTCCAAGTCGTCCAGCCCAAGTCGAGACGCACCATGAAAGACGGCGCGCTATTCGAAGGCTCGCTCACCGAGGACGTCGTGCTGATGCCGACCCGGGCCGGCACTTACCAACTCGCAGCGGTGCGCTTCACTTACTTCGACACCAAATCCGGGACCTACAAAACGATCACCAGCGCGCCCGTCACCGTGACCATCACCGCGCAAGCCGCCCAGCCCGCCACGAGTTCCAACGCGCCGATCCAATTCTCGCTTCCCCCTGCGACCAATACGGCGTCCGCGCCAGAACTGCCTACGCCAGTTGCACCGGTGGCACCGGAAAATCTTCCGCGTGAGCCCATCGCTGATTCGAGCCGTGGTTTTGTGCCGATGGCGATGCGCCCACTCGTCATCGCGTGCGTGCTCGCCGCCACCCTCGTTCCCTTGATCTTGTGGCTCGTGCTCGCCGCGTTGCGCTCCAAACAGCGCGACCCGCAACGCCACCGCCGCGAAGCCCTCGCAAAATTGCGCACCGCGCTCACCGAACTCAACGGCTCTGCCCCTGCAAAACCCGAAGCGTTGCGCAACTGGCAGCACCACGCCGCCAGCGTCTGGGCGATCCCGCACGCCGCGCCGGGCACAACCTTGCTTAAAAAACGCATCGCCGCCCAACACGGCGACGCCGAAAAATGGACGACCCTCTGGAGCGAATCGGAACGCGCCTTGCACGGCCGCACGACGGCATTGCCGGGCGATTGGGTCGCACGCGCTGAGACTGCCGCACGAGAAGTCAACGTGCCCGCGTGGGCGCCTTTCTCGCTGTTCGCGCCACGGAATCTATTTCCATTTCTGTTCGCGCTCGCGATCGCGCTGACGCCCTTCACTGGCCACGCCGACACCGGCACCGACGCTTACAAAAAAGGCGACTTTGCCACCGCCTCCACTGACTGGGCCAAGACCCTGCCGTCCTCGCCCCGCGACTGGACCGCGCGCCACAACCTCGGCCTCGCGCTCGCGCAGCAAGATCGCTGGAACGAAGCCGCCGCACACTGGACGAGTGCGTTTCTGCTTAACTCGCGCTCCGAGACCACGCGCTGGGACCTTTCGCTTGGCTTGCAGCGCTCCGGCATGGCTCCGCCGACCTTGGTCGAGCTGTCGCACGGCGAAGGACTTTTTTCCATTGTGCGTCTCGCCACCCCCGGTGAGTGGCAACTCATCCTCGTCGCTGCAGCGCTGCTGCTCGCCGCCACCGTGGCTGTGATGCTGCTGAAAGGGTTCAAACGCGTCGGCGCCTGGACGTTGCCCGCTTCGCTGATCGGATGTCTCGTCGCGGTGGTGCTCGCCAGCGCCGCGACGTTCAGCCTCCACGCTTACGGCGACCTCGCGAATCCGCAGGCCGTGTTCGTCTGGAAAGCCTCGACGCTGCGCAGCATTCCCACCGAAGCCGACACCACGCAGAAAACCTCCCCACTCTCACCCGGCTCGATCGCCGTCGCTGAAAAAACTTTCCTCGGCTGGACGAAACTGAACTTCGCTGGCGGCCAAAGCGGCTGGGCTCGCACGGAAGATTTGGTGAGACTGTATCGGTAGGTTGCACGCAACGTGGCTCGCTTGCGAGCCACCTGCGACCCGCGCTCCCACCTATTTCGTCTGATACCACTTCGCGTCGCCGGGCTGATGAGTCCAGTTATCGAGCAACGGAAAAACGTCTTCGACCGTATTCGCGACCGCGTATTTTCCGCGGATGGTTTCGCGCATGAATTTCTCTTCGACGATCTTTTCGAAAAGCTTGATGAGGTCGTCGTAGTAACCTTCGTGATTCAGCAACACGATCGGCTTCTTCAACACTTCCAGGTGCGCGAGCGTGAGGATTTCCAAAATCTCTTCGAGAGTGCCCCAACCACCGGGTAACGCGAGGAACGCATCGGCGCGCGTCTCCATGAGCATTTTGCGTTCGCGCATGGTGATCACCGAAATGAGTTCGTCCGCCTCGGTAAACTCCAGCTCGCGGACTTTCATGAATTCGGGAATCACGCCGACCACGCGCCCGCCCGCCGTTTTCGCGCCGCGTGCGACCGAGCCCATCATGCCCGTCTTGCCGCCGCCGTAAACGAGAGTCCACTGGCGCTTCGCCATCTCGGCGCCGACGCGCGTGGCGAGGTCATAGTATTTTTGATCCAGTCGGTCGCTCGACGCGCAATAAACACAAAGTGAAGGCATGGGATTTTTTAACCACGAATGGACACGAAGGCACACGAATTCAATCCCGTCCTCCGAAACTTTCAGGTGGTTCTCATCCTATTCGTGTCTATTCGTGTCCATTCGTGGTTAACGCTTCTTCAGACTACCTCGGCCGCCTCGCCCCATCGCCCACGGGGCTGATGCACCTCGGCCACGCGCGCACGTTCTGGATGGCGCAGGAACGCGCCCGCGCAGCCGGCGGCAAACTTTTGTTGCGCAACGACGACCTCGATACCGCGCGTTGCCGGCCGGAATTTGTCGAGGCGATGCGCGAGGATTTGCGCTGGTTTGGACTGAGTTGGGTGGAGCCGATAATTGCCCAAAGCGCGCGCATCCCGCTTTATCGGGAGGCACTCGCGCAGCTCCATGCGGGCGGTTTTATTTATCCGTGCCATCGCTCACGCCGCGACGTCCTCGCCGCCGCCAGCGCTCCGCACGACGGCGATGAGAATAACGAACCGGTTTTTCCCGCGAGCTTTCGTCCGCCAGTCGACGCCTCGCTCCCTGCACTCACCAATCCCATCACGTGCAACTGGCGCTTTCGTGTGCCCGACGGCGAGACACTCCAATTCATCGACGGCCACTTCGGCGAACAACAGGCCGTCGCCGGACGCGATTTCGGCGATTTCCTCGTGTGGCGCAAGGATGACGCGCCCAGTTATCAACTCGCCTGCGTCGTCGATGACGCCGCGATGGGCATCACCGAAGTCGTGCGCGGCGCCGATTTGTTGAAGTCCACGTTTCGCCAACTCCTCCTCTCCCGCGCGCTCAAGCTCACGGCGCCGGCGTTCTACCATTGCCCTCTCGTCACTGACGAAAACGGCGTCCGCCTCGCCAAACGCCACGACGCCCTGTCACTCCGCGCCCTGCGCGAGCACCGCCGCACGCCCAATGAGATTCGCGCGAGTTGGTAACGCTCAGTCTCCCGGATTTTTCATAAAACTCGGCACGATGTATTCCGTGCCGAGCAGGTAGTTTCGGTAATAGAGCCAGAACACCAGGCCACCGAGCATGAACAGAAAAATCACATCGCCCATGCCGCCCGCGTTGGAGCGACTGGTTTTGCGGAGCGATTGCACGACCCAGCCGATGCCGGGCGCGATCGCAAAGGCCACGAGCGAGCCGCCAAATAACACCATGCCCATGATGAACAGCGTGCGCAGCAAGCCGTCGGTGATGAGCCGGCCTTTGTAGGCGACGATCTCGTTGCACAAGTTGAGCAGTAAAAGACAGCACGGGAGCACGTAATAGCGTTCGAGCGCGGCGTTGGTTTTTATGGCAGGCACGCCACGGGTCTGCGGGAAAGTTCACCGCTTGCCAAAACTGAAAATCTACGTTCCCAACAAGTCCCCGCATGGCCACCTACATTTACGAAACCATCCCCCGCCAGCCCGACAAGCTGCCGCGCCGGTTCGAAGTGGTGCAAAGCATGAAAGACGCGCCCCTGAAAACCGATCCGGAGACGGGTGAGGCGGTGCGCCGCGTCATCAGCGGCGGTTTCGGATTGATGGGCGTCGTTGAGAAAAAGTCTTCGAAGGCGCCGACTGCCGCGTCCGCCGCAAAAACCGCAGCGTGCGCTCCGGGCTGCGCGTGCCACCGCGGGCCACGCATTCCGTCAGTCTGAAGGTGGGCGTCGGTCTCCGCACCGACGCCTCAGCGCGCTCGTTCACAAGATCGCGCTCGCGACTTGTCGTCGGCGCGGAACCGGCGCCCCCCTTGCCCGCTTACAACTCGGTGTATTTCTCCGAGCGGCCCTTGGCTTTTTCGACAGGATATTTTTGCGCGTTCGCGGCCATCTTCGTTTCGATGGCGGCGGCGAGATCGATGCCGCAGATATTGGCGAACTCCAACGCATACACGACGACGTCGGCGAGTTCGGCTTCGATCGCCGGACGTTTTTTCGGATCGCGCGCGACGGCGTGCGAGTCTTTCGACTCCGCCCAGAGAAACGGCTCCATCAATTCGCCCGCCTCCGCGGCGAGTGCCATGCTGAGATTTTTCGGCGAGTGAAATTGCTCCCAGTCGCGCTCGCGCGCGAACGCCAGCACGCGTTCGCGCAGTTCGGCCACGGTGGTCTTCGCGTCGGTCATCGAATTCATGCGCGCTAGGTAGCCGCACGCTGCGCACGCCGGCAAGCCCGCTCCGCTTCGCGCCGGCCGGCACAGCGCGGCAGCAATCGCGACGATACACCCGTCATAATCCTAAAAAATATTTGTGAGCTGGCACAGGCCGTGCATTTTCAGGGCTTCAGACCATGAGCCACGTCCAACACCAGCAACGCCACCAGGCCGCCTGCACCCAGATTATCTGGGCAGGTCAGCCGATTGGTTGCGTGCGCATGGACCAGTGCTCCTCCAATTGGCTGAAAAAACCGACCCGACCGGGCTGCCTGCGCTGATTTCGACCTCCAAGGTCTTAAAAAAGCAAAATCAGGAGTCCCGGCGGTCACCAAACCGACGAACGCTTACCCATTTTCTATTTTTCCAATGCATACCATCATCCATCGCCTCAACCACAGCCGTTTCCCCGCCAGCACGCCGGAAAGCAAACAGGCTTTCCGCTCGCCGCATTACGAGTGCATGGATCTCCCGCAGGCCCTGAAACTCGACCTCTACGTGCCGGGCGTCGACGCGAGCGGTGTGGACATCACCACGCATGGTCCTGACCTCTTTGTGACTGCCCGCAAAACCCACCACATCCGCGCCAACTGGCAAGCGCTGCACCTCGAAACGGTGCAACGCGATTACCAGCTCAAGCTGCGGCTCGGTGCTAGCTTCGATTTCGAAGCCCTGCAGGCCTCCGTCACCCGGGGCGTGCTCACCATCGTGTTGCCGAAAAAGGAAACCGGCCTCGCCGGTCTCCCAATTCGTCAACGCCAGGTGGCATAGCTTCCGGGCGGTTCTCAACCGAGCACGCAGCCGGAACCTGATCTTGGGTTCCGGCTGTTTTGTTTTCGCGCGCAAATATCCGCCGCACATTCGCCGCGACTCGCGCGCTACGGGAAATTTCCGAGTGCTTGAGAAGAAACCTGCCCGATTTTCGAGCGTCTCGAAAAAAGTTAGTATTACCCCGTTCCGATTAACGACCGTGTGGCCCGCGCGAACGCTCCCGTGTGACGATCTCGTGACCGCGCAGAATTATTTGGAATATTTTGGAACAATTCATTCGTTACTGCGTTCTCCCTCTACGAGTGCGCGTTCTGACCAAACCGCCTCGACTAAAAAAATCCCAAACACCCTCAAAGCCATGACTCACTTCCCCGCCAATCCCCGTAAGCGCCCGATGGCCGTGATCGCCTCCGCACTCGCTCCGATCCGTGACGCCCTGAATCGCGATATCGTCTGGAATCGCCCGCTCTTCAAAGCGCCGGATGTGCTCAACGCGAACTTCCGACCGGATCCATTGCCCTTCATGGCGCAACGCGTCACCGAGCGTTCGGCATCCCGCGAATAAAAATTCAGCCAGCCATAGCGCGAGCCGCCTCTTCAGGCGGCTTTTTTTACGCTCAAAAGGTGGGCGTCCGTCTCCGCACCGACGCCTCAGTGGGAGCGAGAAATGATTTCACGAGCGCGGACCGTCGCCGGTGCGGAGACCGACGACCACCCTCACTTCTCCCGCACCAGCCAGCCGCTGTGATACGCTGCACCCGCGTCCACGCGCAGCCGCGCTTTCATCGCGGGCAACACGTCGCGAATCTCCTGGTCGATTTGCCAGGGCGGATTCAACACGAGCAAGCCGCACCCTTTCATCGTCAGTTCAGATTCATCTCCGACGATGTGCAATTCAGCGAACAGCGTCGGCGGCGGCGCGGCCATCGCCATCAACCCCTGTTGAAACTGATCCGTGCGGGCGCGCTCGGTGATCGGATACCAGATCGCAATCACCGCCGACGGCATGCGCCGCAACGCTTCTAGCACCGCCGCGAGCACATCCACAAATTCCCGCTTCGTCTCAAACGGCGGATCGATCAACACCAACGCGCGTTTTTCCAACGGCGGTAGCATTCCCTTCAACCCGTTGTAGCCGTCGATGGCTTCCACTTTCACGCGCGTCTCGCGGGCAAACTCGAAATCCAGCGCCTCCGCGTCATCCGGCCGCAGCTCGCATAGCGCCATGCGATCCTGCGGACGCAGCAGCAGCTTCGCGATCCACGGGGATCCGGGATAAAATTTCAGCTCGCCGTCTACGACGCCGTTGCGGTCGTTGAAACGCTGGACGAGTTGCAGGTAATCATTGATCGCCGCCGGCAATTCCGCGCTCCCTCGCTGGTCCCAAAACCGTCCGATCCCCGCCGGAAATTCCGGCTCCCGCGATCCGCCGTCCGGCAACACCGAGGGCACCGATAAATCATAGCCGCCGCGCCCCGCGTGCGTGTCGAGATACAAGAAACCCTTTTCCTTGCGTTGCATCGCGCGGATGAGTTGGAGCAGCAGCACGTGTTTGAACACGTCCGCATAATTCCCCGCGTGGTAGTGGTGCCGGTAATTCATCTGCGCCGCGCCTTACGCCACTGGCACTTTCACGACGGTCTTGCGCACGACTCCCGGGCCTTTCCATTGCAGGCTCGGCATGTGGCCGTCTTCCGGAAAGAAAATCGTGGCGTCGCCCGCCCGCACTTTAAGCACCGAGGCGAGATCGGTGTGCGCGTATTTGATGAAATCACGGTCCTCGATAAACGGCTGCGTCACCGTGAGGCGCGCAATATCCTCCACTTCCATCAGCTCCTCGCCTTCCACGATCACCTGCACGTCGATGTAGTTGCGGTGGGATTCAAAGAAACCGTCCGGACGTTGCTTGGTGTTGTAAACCTGTTCGATGGCAAACGCTCCGCCCGCCAGATCGATTTTTTTGGACGAACCCACCTCAATCGCGCCGATGCGCGCGCGGCCTTCGCTACCCGGCGCAAGCAGCGCATGGACATAGGCAAACGCCGCCGTAAAACGCGGGTCGTTCGCAGCTTGGGCACTCAGTTGAGCGAAGGGAGCAAAGATAGCCATGCGCGCAGAATTGCCGCCGCCCGCGATTCGGCAAGGCGTAAGCTCCGGCACTTTCAATGCACCAGTCACCCTCTGCCGATTCCGTTTGCCGGACAGCGCGCCCGAAGAACGGGTCGTCGCATGAAGCCAGACTTTTGCGACAAAAGCCTTGAGCCGATTTATTTCGGCCCACTAGATAATCCGCATGAACCGCGCCCGTAATTCCCTGCTTTCTTGCGTGCTCACCCTGGCCGCTGTGGTCGGCCTCGAGGCCCAAACGTTTATCTGGAGCGGCCAAAGCACGGTCAACGGCAGCGCCGCCGCGCCCGCCAACTGGCAAGGCGGCACCGCGCCGAGCGGCACCGGCGCGGAAGACCTCGTCTTCGGTGACATCACCGGCACTCAGAATGTCGCCCAGATTCCCACGTCGGGATTTCACAACATCACCTTTAACGGCAACGCACGGCCCGAGTATTCCTTCACCGGCTCAAACACGACGTTAACCTTAACGGGCAACCTCACCGCCAACGCCGGCAATCCCAACGGCGGCAGTTCGATCGATTTTAGCAGCACGCTCGACATCCTGCTCACCGGGGGTGCCCACACCGTGGACGTGACCGGCACCATCGTGCACGTGCACAGTGATGTCCTCCAACAAACCGCCCCGGCCAGCATCGTCAAAACCGGCAGCGGCACGCTCTACCTGTCCGGCGACAACACATACTCCGGCGGCACCACGATCAACGGCGGCACGCTCATCGCCTACAACAACGATGGCACCACGCCACTCGGTTCCGGCGGTGTGACGGTCAACAACGGCGGGACACTGCAACTCAACTACGCCAACGTGCCCAGCACCCTCACCCTCAACTCCGGCAGCCGCCTCACCGGCCAGGGTTACATCAACGACGCCACCATCGGCTCAGGGGTAACGATTGCGCCAGGCTTCGGCGAATCCGGCTCCAACGCGATTGCCAGCCTCACCTTCGAAGACCTCACCTTTGGCCCCGGCGGCAAATTCGAGATGCAGGTGCGCTACGACTCCGAAGGCGGATTCTACAGTGACAAAGTAGAAGTCTACAACTCCGCCACCTTTACCATCAGCGCTACCGCTGCGAATCCGTTCACCCTCAAACTGATTTCTCTCAATTTCAACGAAGCCCCCGGCGAACTCGATGGCAGCTACCTCCTCGGACACACCTATTTCATCGACTTTGCTTACACCAACGGCGTCGCCGGCAGCTTTGTGCTCGGCCAGAATCTCCTCCTCGACCTCACCGAATTCGACACCGGCGGCGTGGAAATGGCGTTCAGCGTTCTCCAGCAAGGCAACAACTTCAAACTCGAGTTCACGCCCGTCCCCGAGCCATCGACCTACGCGCTCATGGCGCTCGGCCTCGGCCTCATCGGCGTCACCGTCTGGCGCCGCCGCCGCGCGAGTTGATCGGATTGTAGATCGGAGTTTATCTCCGACACGTCGCGCTAACGTCCAACCCACCCGCGCTTCACTCCATGAAACGCTTCGCCTGCTCGACTAACGACAGGAAATCCGCGCGGTAACCTCCCGCGTCGCTCCCGATTCCTTCGCGCGCCCAGGCCGATACTTCCGCGAGCGTCAGCGCGCCGCGATGCGGCGAATCCCGCAGCGCCATGCCAAATGCCGCCACCGACGCGGCGAATTTGAAATCCTCGCTCGCCTCGGCAAACGCCGCTCCCGTGTCGCGCAACGCGAACTCAAGCTTGTTGCTCACGTCGCCCGCCGGCTCCTTGTAGCGGATTTTCACCGTCAACATTTCCGCGCTCACGCTGCCTGCCGTGGTTTGCGCGATGACTGGCGTGTATTTCAAACCATCCACCGCCGGCACCGCGCCGGGCATCGTCACGCCCACCGGCACGACTTCGTAGAGCGCCGTCACCGTGTGACCCGCGCCGATTTCGCCGGCATCGACCGCGTCGTTGTTGAAATCTTCTTTCTCCAGCAACCGGTTTTCGTAACCGATGAGCCGGTAGGCCTGCACGACCGCCGGGTTAAATTCTACCTGCAGCTTCACGTCTTTCGCGATGGTCACGAGCGTGCCGCCTGCCTGCTCGACCAGCGCCTTGCGCGCCTCCTGCAGCGTATCGATGTAGGCGTAGTTGCCGTTTCCTTTGTCCGCGAGTTGCTCGAGCGTGCCGTCCTTCAAATTGCCCGCGCCAAAACCCAACACGCTCAGAAACACACCGCTCTTCGCCTTCTCTTCGATCAAGCGCACCAACTCGCCCTCACCGGTCACGCCGACATTGAAGTCGCCGTCTGTCGCGAGGATCACGCGGTTCACGCCGCCCGTCACGAAGTTGGCCTTGGCAATATCGTAAGCGAGGTGGATGCCCATGCCGCCGTTGGTGGAACCGCCCGCGCGGAGATGAGTGATCGCCTCTAAAATTTCCGCCTTCTGGCGCACCGTCGTGGATGGCAACACCAGTCCCGTCGATCCGGCATACACCGCAATCGCCACGCGGTCATCCGGGCGTAATTTGTCCACGAGCAGCCGCAGTGATTTTTGCAACAGCGGCAGCTTGTTCGCCGCGTTCATCGAGCCCGACACATCGAGTAGGAAAACCAAATTCGCCGCCGGCCGCGTTGCATCCGTGATTTCGCGGCCCTTTAGGCCGATGCGCACGAGCCGGTGCTCCGGCGCCCAAGGTGCGCCGGCCACTTCGAGATTCGTGGAAAAAGGCGCGCCATCCGTCGGCGCACGATACGACGCATACGGAAAATAATTCACCATTTCCTCGATGCGCACCGCATCCGCCGGTGGCCGACTTCCCGCCACCAGCATCCGCCGCACATTCGCATACGACGCCGAGTCCACGTCCACCGAGAACGTCGACAACGGCTGATCCACGACGCGCTGGTAGCCATTGTCGGTGCGCTGCGCATAAGTTTCGGCGTTCGCGACATCACGCCCCACCGCAAGAGTCATGCCCCCATAGACACTGCTAAATTCTTTAAACGTTACGCGACTCGCATTCCCACCCGCGCTTCCCATATAGCCGTTTGTCGCCTTGGTCATACGCACTGACTTCGGCTCGCGGGCACGAAAGTCCGCACTCGCCTGACGTGCGGCCTCCTTGATCGATTTCGGAATTTCAAACTGTTCGAATTCTGAAGACGGTGCGCCGACTGGAGCCGGAGCGACCGCGGCTGGACTTTGATGACTCTCATTCGAACCAAGCGGCACTTCGATCAACTGTTTGCGCAGCGGCGGCACATAATTCTGCTGCCAGATCACAAAGCCCACCGCGAAACATGCCGCCGCGAGGCCCGACACTTTCCAATACGGGAAGCCTTCGAATTTCTTTTCGTAATCGTGAACCGGTTTCGCCGGCGCCCCCGTAATCACCGGTTCCTCCACCAACGCGTTCGTCAACAGCGCGCCTGCTTCGCGGATCTCCGCGACGGCGGCCTGCGCGGCCTCGTCCTGCGCGAGCAACTGCTCAAACTCCACGCGCTCGCCCACGCCCATCTCGTCGAGCGCGTAGGCGGTAAGCCGCGGATCGTCAGGTAAAATTTTCTCAGAGTTCATTTCGTTTCGGGTCTCGGTGTGGTGTTATGTTTGTCGCGCCGTAGCTTCAGCCTAGGCGGACGTATCATTCCGGTTGCGCTGCCAGTGCGGAGCGCAGCGCCTTGATCGCCGTGTGCAGGATGAAGCCGACATTCGTCACCGACAGTGACGTGATCCGGCTGATCTCCTGATAGCTGAATCCATTTTGGAATTTCAGCCGCACGACTTCTTGTTGGTTTTTCGGCAGCGTGCCGATCAGGCGCAGCACGGCTTCATGTTGTTCCGTTCGCTCCATCGTCCGGCCGGGCAGCGGCTCGGGCGCGGTCAGTCGCTCGACCTGCCCTTCTTCAAACCGTTTCACGCGACCCTCCTTGCGCAACACGTCGAGGACCCGATTGCGGCAGACGGTGAACACCCACTCCGCGAGATGCCCTTCGACCTCCGCGCGCGGTTGCGCCATGAGCCGCACAAACGTGTCCTGGACGACATCGCGCGCCCGCTCGACATCGCCGTTGAGGAGGCGCGTCGCGTAGCGCAGCAGCGCGGCCTGATGGCGCAACACTGCCGCCGGCACAAAAGAGCTGGTTTCGTCACTGGCATGGGCGTTATTCGGTTCGTTATTCAAGCAACCTTGCTCCTCTACGCATCACCCCGGCGTTTCTTAGGAAACTTATCCGATTTAACCACGAATGGACACGAATTCGCACGAATGAAGAAACCCATCTGTGTTTATCTGCATTTTAAATTCCTCAGTATTCGTGTCCATTCGTGGTTCAAAATCAGAGCTTCGTCTCGCGGAAATCAAAGACTGCTTCCACCACGTTGCGCACGAGTTGTTCATCGGAAATCCCCTCGGAAAACTCCGGCGGCATCGCAGACAGCGAACGGAAATACGCCGCCAATTCGCCAAACAACTCCAGGCGTGCTTCGGGCGCGAATTGCTCGCGCCGAACCAACGCCTGCAACGCCGCCTGCGCGAGCGCGGGGCTGATGTTCGCCCGTAAGCGCGCCGTGAGATGACGCTGCCCGCGCAACGAATTGTATTTCGAAACCGCCAGCCCGCCCATGCCGGCGCCTCCCGGCAATGGCTCATGCACCACCACCGTTGCCCCGGCGACATCCCCGAGTCGCTGCGCTTTTTTCCCAATCAGCGCCACCACGCCGCCGGTTAAATACCCAAACGGCAGCGCGTCGACCGGCCGCAGCAGGTTGCGCACGACCACCTGCGAAAAACGCAGCGGCAGCCCGCGTTCATCCATCACGCGCAGACGCAGCAGCCGTTTGCCCACCGTCTGGCCGTTCCAACTCCACTCGAGCACAATCGCGTAGCCCGTCGTCAGCACGAAAAATCCGACAAACATCGCGCCTTGCGCAAAATCCGAACTCAGCGCGCCCATCAGCGCGAGCAGCGTCGAAAGCACCGACCACGCCGCCAAGATCGCCGCTTGATCCACGATCCACGCCGCGAAACGCGGGATCGGGCTCGCGAGCATAAACGAAAAACTCACGCCCTCCGGCGTGCGCACGCGCAGCAATTCCACCTGGTCAGCGTTCATCGGCGACCTCCTTTACTTTCCGTCCCACGAAAAAATAATACGTCACGAGCAACCCGCCTTCCACGACGCCGAAGGCGATTTTCCACGCATACGGGATCGCCGGCTCGTGATACTGCGACAAATACGACTCCACCACGCCGGCCCACACGAGCATCAACGCCGCGCCGCCCGCGAGCGTCGTGACATCGCCTGACACCGCCCGCAACCGCGCGCCAATCGGCCGCCCGTCGTCGCGCCCCAACACCGCTCCCGCGAGCACGAAACCCGCCTGCGCACCCACGAGGATCGCCGGAATCTCGATGATGCCATGAGGCAACAACCACCCGAAAAGGAACGTCGCCTCGCCGGCCAACAAATAGTCCACGACCACAGCCCCGAGAATAACGCCATTGTAGAAAACAATGATCACGGTCCCGAGTCCCCACGTTAATCCAAGCGCGAGGGCGAACAGCGTGACCTTGGTGTTGTGCGCCATCAGGTGACCGGCAAACGCCGCTTTTCTCTCCGACAACCGGTCTTCCATCGCTGCTTCCTCTTCCGCGACGCGTTCGCTCGGATCGCCGAGCAAATGCGAAAACGGCATAATTGCTTCCTTCGCGTCAGGATCGAACGCCACCGCGAATCCGCCCAACGCGAATCCCGCCAGCGTCACGAGGCACGCAAACCAGTAACCGCGCAGATTGCGCCGGAAGGTTTGCGGCAACGTCACTGCCAGCCACCGCCACGGACGAATCCGTTCACCGCCCCGCGTGCGGGCGCCGTGGATTTCCGCATAAGCGCGCGCCACGATCCGCTCCAAGCGCTGGCGCATCTCCGGCTCCGCCGAAAAACTCGTCACGCGTGCCAAGTCCGCCGCCGCACGCCGATAAAGATAATCCAGCTCCTTCACTTCCGCGACGGGCATTTCACGCCACGAATCTTCGTTCGAGCGCGCGAGGATCTCTTCGAGCCGTTTCCAATAACGTTCCTCCTGCGCGACAAACCGGTTGAGGTCGATAATCACAGCAACTGCCTCCGTTTGACCTGCAGATACTGGCTGACCAAATCCGCCGCGAGCCGCTCGTTTTCCAGCATCGCCGCCTTCACGCCCTCGGGCTGCAATTTGCCCGCCACGTCACCGGCTTCGCGCCACGCGAGATGGCCGGCCAGTCGGTCGTAAATTTCTGCGTCGCCCGCGACTTCGCGATCGAACAAGGGCTCGACGCCCGGCGCCCGCACTTGGTTCACCAACACCAGGTGTTGCCGCGAAATCACGCGCACATGCCGCGCAAACTCCTCCGCCAGCACCGGGTCTGTCAGGTCAGTCAGGAAAACCAGCAACGAGCGCCGCCGCAGCCGCGTGCGCAGCGTGGAAAACAATTCGGCGAAATCCGGCGTGGTCTCGCTCGGTTCCATCGCATGCACCGCCTCACGGCACGCGCCGTAATGCGTCGCGCCATTTCCCGCGCGCAAAAACGCGCGCACCTGCGCGTCGTGCACCACGAGCCCAAATCGATCGCCCTGCCGGCTCGCGGCCATCAACAACACCAGCGCCGCCGTGAGGTAGCGCTCCAGCGTCGTGACGGTTTTCCCGTCGTGCTGCACCGGTCGCGCGCTCAACCGCGACGCATCGACGATCACGTAGATTTCCTGCGTGCGCTCGACTTGGAAAACTTTCGTGATCGGCCGGCCGCGCTTCGCAGTGCCTTTCCAATGCACTTCATCGTAACTGTCGCCGGGCTGGTATTCGCGCAACCGCTCGAACTCGCGCCCGCGCCCGACCATCCGCCGGAGCCGCACACCCGCCTGGCCGCGTTCGAGAAACAGCGCCGCGAGTTGCCGGCGTTCGCTGAAGAGATTGGGAAAGACGCGCAACTCGGCCTTGAGCAGCTGCTGCGCGCGCAACTGCCAAAATCCCCACGCGGAATCCAATTCGAAACACGCCGGACCCGCCGTAAAATTCCCGCGCGGTTTCGGCGTGCACTTCCACTCGACCAGCACGCGCGGCCGGTCGGCGGGCAACGATACGACGATTTCTTTTTCCGCACTCTCGAACGATTCCGGCAACGCCAACGCGAAACGCGCGCGTTGCGGCCCGCCGCTTTTATTCACGATGACCAGGGTGAGCTTCGCTTCGCGATCCTTCGTCAAGCGCGACACCACCGGCGCTTCGACCACCGGCAAGCGGCCTTCGCGCAACGTGAGCAACAAATCCAGCGCCGCCACGATTCCCACCACGCCGAGAATAATCACGCACAGCGGCCACAATTCCGGCAACGCTCCCGCCGCGGCCGCGACTGGCACAATCGCACCTACCGACCACAATAAACGTTGGGCGGGAACCGGGATCATCTTAACGCGGCACTGCGACCTGCTCGAGCAGGCGCGTCAGCACTTCCTCGACGGACAGGCCTTCGATTTCAAATTCCGGGCGCAGCACGATGCGATGCGCGAGCACCGGCGCGGCGAGTTGGCGCACATCGTCCGGCGTCACGTAGTCACGCCCTTCGAGCGCTGCTTTCGCGCGACCGCCAAGGAGCAGCGCCTGCGTGGCACGCGGACCGGCGCCGACGAGCACACTCTCGTCGCTGCGTGTGGCGCGGACCAGATCGACGACGTAAGCCATCAATTCATCGCGCACCAAAATGGTGTCGAGCGACTCACGCAACGACACGAGTTGTCCCGCCGTCAGCACCGACTGCACCACCCCGCGGGCCAGCGCGCGCTCGGGCGCTTCATTGCCGAGCATGCGTTTACCGAGGATGATTTCATCTTCGCGGTTTGGATACTCCATTTTGATCCGAAACATGAAGCGATCTTTCTGCGCCTCCGGCAGCGGATAGGTGCCTTCGGATTCCGCGGGATTCTGCGTCGCGAACACGGCGAAGTTCGGGTCGAGCGCCAGGGTTTCGCGATCGATCGTCACCGTGCGTTCCTGCATCGCCTGCAGCAACGCGGCCTGGGTTTTCGCCGGCGCCCGGTTGATTTCGTCCGCCAGCAGGAACGTCGTAAACACCGGCCCCCGCACGAGCGTGAACTGGTTGCTCTGCAAATTGAAAATATTTGTGCCGGTGATGTCCGCCGGCATCAGGTCGGGCGTGAATTGGATGCGCCCCGACTCCGCACCCAGCACATGCGCGAGCGTGCGCACGAGCAGCGTCTTCGCGACGCCGGGCACACCTTCGAGCAGCGCGTGCTGCCGCGTGAGAATCGTGATAAGGGCCAGTTCCACCACCTTGTCGTGGCCGATGACGACCTTCGCGACTTCGGCGCGGGCGGCGGTGAGCAAATCGAGGTTTTTTTGGAGGCTGTCGTTCATAAAATTTTCAACGGGGCTGGCGCGCCTTCACGAGCGCATTGTAAGCAGTCGAGAGATTCTTTTGGTCCGCGGTATTATTTTCACTCCACGCCCCGTCGAGGCGCTCATCCGCCGGGCGCAAACGCCCGCCCTTGAGCTTGGATTTGCGCCACTCTTCCACGCACGCCGCGAGCAGTTGCTTCGGTTTAATTGAGCGACGCAGCAGCGAAGTCATTCCCGCCGTGGGTTCGTGCGCGAGGGCGATTTCGTTGGCGGCGCGTTCTTCGAGATTTCTCGGGACAAATTCGACCAGGCGCCGCCACCCATAAAGCACTGCGAGCAGAAGCAGCACCGCCAGCGCCCCGCCCAAGCCGTAGCGCCGCGCCAGTGATCCGACGCCGTTTTCCTCGAGCACGCCGAGTTCGCTTTCGACGAAGATCACCCGGCGATAATCGCCGAGCATCCACGCAAACAGCTGGGTCGCGCGGTCGTTCTGCAACGCTTCGTTACTGAGCGGATACGATTCCGCCATCATGACGAGCGAGCCCGTGCCGACCTTCTTTTCAATCAGCACCGGGAGCACGGAGCGCGTGTAGAGTGTTTTCCAAGGCGATTCCTTGGGGAGCGAAAAATATAAATCGCTCCGCCAGCCCAGCCCGACCGGTGCCGACAACACCGCGTCATCGCTCGCAGCGAGCGGTGCTTTTTTATCGAACAGAAACTGTCGCTTAAAGGTCACGCCCCATTCTTCGGAAATCTTTTTGGAAGCGATTTCTCTCCTGCCGGGAGCAGATTTTTTCTTTTTCGCGGCCTGCTTTCTTTTCTCCTCCGCATTTTTATTTTTTTCGTCGATGGCTTTTTCTTCGCTCGAACGCCCATCGACATCATTAGCGAGCTCACTCGCTTGAAACGTGATCACGATCCTCGCGCCGTCCGCCGCAGCCTTATTGAGCGCCTTGAGTTTGTTTTCGGGAATCGATTCCCACTGCTGCCACTCGGCTCCGGAAATAATCACGACACTGCGCCCCAAGTCGCGCCAGCGCGCCACCGGCCGGAAATCGCGCGCCACCGTCACGCCGGGGATTTCCTGCAGCGCATCGTGCAACACCCGCGAGCCCAGCGCATCCGCCCGCAGCGACGAATAGGCCGGACACATTTCGCCGCCGCTCACGCGCATCAGAAAAATCCACGCCACCCCACCGACCAAGGCCGCGAGCACCGCCGCCAGCAGCAAGCTTTGACGCAGGCGGCTCACGGACGCGCCTCCAATTGAGTTAGCCATGCCGAAACCTGACCTGCTTCGACGGGATGATCGCCATACCACGTGTCCTCGAACTGTCGGCGACGCAGCTGGAACTCGTCGCACACCGCCAGGCGGTCGCGCGCGCGCCGTCGGAGTTCGCGTTCGTAATCATGATTCGTTTTGAAGCGCTTGAGCGTGACCAAGCCTTCGCCCGCCAATCGCGCCAAGCTCGCGAGAAACAAAGCCCGTAACGCCAACCGCCAGTTGCCCGCCGCGATTTGTTGTCGCGCGAGATCCAGCCAGCCGTCCGTAGGTAAACGCGACGCCTCCACCGTCTCGTCCGTCAAGTCGGGCGTAGCAGCGGGAGTTGCGGAAGCCAATCGAGGCAGCGCGGGCTGGCGGTTATGCTTCCACACGCGCCACGCCACGAGCAGCAACACGCCGAGCACCACGAAAAACATGATGTAGGCGACGACTTGGAGCGCAGCCATCCAATCGACGCTGCGACTGCCGCGTTCGCGCTCCGCCGAGACGGCCTCGCGATCCTTGCCGGGAAACAAATCGTCCACCCAGCGCTTTGCCTTGCGAAACCAATCCGCCACGGAGCGCACGATCTCGGTAACCGTTTCGACAGTCGCCCGGAAAAAACTTTTAACCGGCCCGTCCACTTTCAACTTCTGTTGCTTCTCCGGCTGGCGCAGCCGCCACGCATATTCCGGGCGTTGCAGCACCTCGTCGATCGAACGATTGAGTGTGACGACCGGCACGGGGGTTTTCGCGGGCGTGTCCACGGCCGCGAAGCCCGCGGGCATGCTTAAAATGAGCGCGAACATCACCAGCGCCACGCGTTGCGCCGCGCCGCGCAGTTGCTTTTCACGGCTCAGCACCAACCGCAAATCCGCACCGGTGCGCCGCGCGCGTCCGTGGAAAATGCGCAGCACATAAAACGCTTTGATCAACGGATCCATCACGAGGTGCGTGAGCACGATCAGCATCACGCATAGCGTCGTGTTGAAATACGACCAGCCGCTGATTGCGAAAATGGTTTTCAAGCCGAGGAATTTTGTCGCGAGCATCGGCACCGCGTAGAACGCGACGGCGATATTGATGAACGCCATGAGCCAGAGTCCGGAGAGCATCAGTAACGCGACGTGATTTTGCTTCGGCCACAATAACGCCGAGGCCCACGCCTCCGCGCGGCGTTTATCAGGGGTGCCGCCAATGACCGACGCCGACTGGAAATACGCATACGCCCAGCCAAACGGCGCCGTCAGCAAAGCCGACACCGGTAACAGCAAAATAGAAATCGCCTGCAAGCGAAACTCCGCCGAAAGCGCCGCGGGCAACTCGCGCCATTTCCACGCCGCACCCTCGCCGCCCGAACGCGCCGCGAACAGCCGGCGTGCAAACTGATGCTGCGCGACTTTCATCAGCCCGAACAAACCCGCCAGGCCGAGCGCACCCAGCGCGATCGCGCCGTTCTCCGGCGCGAACCACGTCACGCGGGCCCACGCATACAGCAAAGCCACGCCGAACGGCGCCGCGCCGAGATAATACACCGCGAGCGTCAACGGATTTCTCCGCAAAAGATGCACCGCTTCCTCAAGCAGTTCCACCGCGCGCGGCTCGCTCCTGTGCTTAGGGTTCGCCATGGGTCGGGGCCGTTAGCGTGCGCCACACCGTGCCATCGTGCACGCGCGAGGGAATCAACCGGATCGTGGATCCCATGAAATAAAAAAGCGCCCACAACAATATCACCGACGCGGCAGTCGAAACCCCTCCGCGAACGCGCGGCCAGAGCTGGCTGCGCGCCGGCGCCGCGATGATTTTTTCGCGCTCGAGACACCGCACGCAGAGCAGACGCCCGTCATGCTCGACCACGCATTCCGCACAGAAATTTCCCGCGCACGACGGACAACGCGCCACCGCTTCACGGGCGGGGTGCTGCACACATTTGCGCCCGGCGACGACACTCATGGAAGTGGCAACGGCGGCGGCAGGGCCGGTGGCTCATTGCGGGGCGACAAGGAAACCGGCGGCACTTCGGGCGATGGGTTCGACACAGGCGTTGCCGCCGGCGCAACCAGGTCCGCCTGCGCCCCTTCGATCAACGGTTGTAACTCCGCGATCACCCGCCGCGTTTTTGCCAACCGGGAGAGCGCAGGCAGTTTTTCCTGCTGCACTGCCGTGACAATCACGACGCGGCAACATGGCCCGAGCACCTGATTCCAGACTAGAAACGGCGCGATGAGTCCGGCGATCCACGCGTAGACTGGCCACTGGGCATAGTTGCCGATGGCGATCAACACCGCGATCAACGCGATCGCGCCAAACGTTAACGCAATGTAGAGCCGGCGCGCAGTGTGCACGACTTGCAGCGACTGGATATCGCGCAGGTAAAACCGCTGATATTTCTCCGTGTAACCCGTGGACTGCACTTGCAGCAGATGGTCGGGCCCAAGCCATAACTGCGCCATCATCCCGATCGTCCGGCGCATGCGGGTCAACTTGCGGTAAGTGAAATCGGCTTTCGTCATGGTTATTTCAGCCAGAGCCGCGTGAAGACAAACGCCCACACAGTCAGCTGGATCGCCGCTGCCAAGCCGGCGACGATGAAACGCCAGCGGCCACCCCGCCCGTGCTTATTCGTGATCGAAGCCGGTTTTTTCCACCCGTAAATGCACCAGCCAATCGCCACCCACGCCGTGACCAGCGTGAGCGGCCAAATAATGATCGGCAGAATCGCGATCACGATCGCGATGTGCCCATGCAACACGCGTTGGTTTTCGGGGAGCTTCCGACGCTCGCCGCTCGCTTCCAAGCAGGACGGGCAAAGCTGTTTCCCGCCCATCGGCACGCGGCACACCGAGCACACGTAACGCCCGCACCCATCGCAGGCGGCTTCGGCGCGATTTTGCGCATGGAAATAACAGTTCGCCTCGCCGCTCTGGATGCTCGCAGCGGTGTCGATGGTGCGTCGCGCTTCCATCGCAGGAAAACGAATCTGTTCAAACTCCGTCTCGCACGAAGGACAGCGCACGCGATCCACGCCCCGCCAATACACCTCCGGCACCGGTCGCCGGCACTTCGGACACGCAAGCTTGGTCAGCGTCATTTAGCCTTGATCACCCGGGTATCGCAGAGCCGGTCGTGCAGCGCGCGTTTCTCTTCGTCAAAACCGGCCATGATATAACCGATCAACAGAATCAGCCCGCTGAGAAGCTCGGAAAAATATCGCCCGATAATCCGGCCCGTCGTCAATGGCGAGCCGTCAGCCCGCACGACCTTCAAGCCGAGCGCCATCTTTCCCGGCGTCGCAGAAAATCGAGAAAGGAAAAACCATTGATACAACACGCCGAGAACTAGGCCGATGGCCATCGTTACGCCTTGATAGGCCATGAAACGGCCAAACGTCTGCGCGTCGTTTATATCCGGCTGGAATTTAAACGCCCCGAAAAACAGGAATGCGATCCCGAGATTGATCACCATGCCGACGACGCCGGTCACAATGCCGTCGATAAATTTTGCCACAAACCGGATCCAGAATCCTGCGAAGTGCATCATCCCTGTCGGCGTGATGCCTTCGCGCAGTTTTTGAAAATACTCCCCTTTCCACTCGGCGCTGATGTATTTCCCTTCGTAGGGCACCATGTCCTTCAGCCAGTAGCGGCCATTCGACGCCGCACACACCGCGGTGCTGCCCGCCACTTGGGCCCAGGGTTGCCATTCCGACATCCCATTGGACCAGACCAGAGACGCATCATTCACGACCGCATCCCGAATTAACAACTCGAACTGCTTGGCATTGATCGGGCCCACACGATTTCCGCCATTTGCGTAAAACCATTCCATCACCAAGCTGTTGCCAGTCAGGTTTCCTCTCGGCAATTAAATTTCATGTCACGCGCCCACATCTTACGCCCGTTACTCAATTTCACTTTAACGGCATTAGCGCTCGGCGCACTTCTGGCCGGCTGCGGCAAACGCGAAACGCCCGTCGAAGCCGGCCTCCGCACCAATACTTTACTCGTCGGCAACGGTGCCGAACCCGGCTCGCTCGACCCGCATTTCGCGTCGATCCTCACGGATCAGATCATCGTCAACGCGCTCTTCGAAGGCCTCACGCTCCTCGACGAACCCACCACCGTGCCGCAACCCGCCAGCGCCGAATCGTGGAGCACTTCCGCCGACGGACTCACGTGGACATTCAAACTCCGCGCCCACTTGCGCTGGTCAAACGGCGAACCGCTCACCGCCGGTGACTTTATCGCGACGTGGAAACGCGCGCTGCATCCCAAAGTTGCCGCCGAAAACGCGTGGTATCTTTACGCCATCAAAAACGCCGAAGCCTACAATTCCGGCAAGCTCACCGACGCTTCCGCCCTCGGCCTCGCCGCGCCCGATGACCGCACGGTCGTGATCACGCTCGAACGCCCCACGCCCTACCTGCCCGCGCTCGTGTCGCTCCCTGCGTGGTTTCCAGTCAATCCGCGCTTGCTGGAAAAATTTCACGCGCTCGAAGCCCGTGAAGAAACGTGGACGCGCCCGGAACACTTCGTCGGCAACGGTGCCTTCACTTTAAAAGAATGGAATCCCAACGCCCGCATCGTCGTGGCGAAAAATTCCCAGCACCGCGAAGCCGCCACCACGCAGCTCAACGAAGTCATTTTCTTCCCCATCGAAAAACCTGACGACGAAGAACGCACCTTCCGCGCCGGCCAGCTGCACGTCACCTTCAACCTTCCCGTGACCAAAATCTCCAGCTGGCGCGAACGCGACGCCGCCCAACTGCGCATCGATCCGACGCTCCAATCAAATTTCCTGCGCTTCAACACCACGAAGCCGCCCTTCAACGATGCGCGCGTGCGCCGCGCGCTCTCGCTCGCCATCGACCGCGACGCGCTGGCCAAAACCGTCCTGCAAGCCAGCCGCGCACCCGCCACCGCGCTCACGCCACCCAACACCGGCAGCTACACTGCTCGCGCTGCCGTGATTTCAAACATCGAGGCGGCCAAAAAACTTCTCGCTGAAGCCGGCTTCGCCAACGGCCAGAACCTTCCCGCGATCGAATTCCAAGCGCGTAACGACGAAATCATGCCGCGCATCGCCGAAGCCTTGCAAGCGATGTGGCAACGCGACCTTGGCGTGCGCGTGAGCATCATCCAAGTTGACCAAAAAGTGTGGGTTCAGAATCAACAGTCGCTCAGCTACGACATTTCCACCGCGGCGTGGACCGCGGATTTTCCCGACGCCGTTAATTTTCTCAGCCTCTTCGCCAGCGACAGTTCCTATAACTGGACCGGTTGGAAGAATGCCGCCTTCGATCAACTGCTCAACCAAGCCGCCGAAGCTCGCGACCCCGCCGCACGCAACGAACTTCTCCAAAAATCCGAAGCGTTACTGCTCGAAGAAGCGCCCATTTCACCGCTCCACTACGGCGCACAGACCTATTTGATCGATCCCGCCGTCCAAGGCTGGGATCCCGCGCCGCTCGTGTTTCGACGCTTTCAGAAAGTGTCGTTCAAATAACATTTCCCCACGCCCGCTTCAGGAAATTCAATTCTTGCGTGCGTCTCTCTCGAGGCGAAGATTTTTCCCGTGCGAAACCCGTTCCGCTTTATCCTCGGCTTCCTGACTCTCGCGGTGGCCGCTTCGGCTGCTGATGTGACGTTTGTCCGCGTGCTCTCGAACTGGCGCGATGCTTCGTCTTTCCGCCGCGTTTCCGAATATTTCACCGGCAAAGAAAATCCCGGTGACTCCACCATTCTCCGCACGCACGCCGAAGAACGTTCGGGCTATTATTTCCTCGTGCGCCTCGCCAACACCGGCGGCGTCACGCCCGTGAAGATCCAACTGCATCTCGTTACACCAATCGATGCGAAGCCGAAGCTTTACACGTTTGAAACGACGCTGCAGCCGAAGAAGAACATCCTCAATCTCGGCCTGACTGGCACCGACTGGCCCGACAGCAAAGCAAATCCGGTGGCGTGGAAAATCGATGTGCTCGCCAGCGACGGCGCCCTCATCGCTTCGGAAAAAAGTTATCTCTGGAACAACCCGCCGGCGAAGTAACGTCGGCGCAGGTTTTTCCTTATCGATCTCGTGAGCCGTTCTCCACGAAACCAGGGCGATTCGACACGTTTCAGCGACTGGCAATCCCTCCCGACCCGCGTCGCGCTCACGCCCGCTACGCTCGCCGAAACGCTCGACGGCGGACAAAGCTTCCGCTGGCAGCAGCGCGAAGACCTCTGGAGCGGAACGTGGACCGAGAGTCTCGTCGAACTTCGCTTGCACGGCGGCTTGCTCGAATGGCGCGCGCCGATCTCGCTGCAAAAAAACGTCGCCACGTCGCTGCCGCGCTACCTCGCGCTCGAGACCGATTGGCCGGCGCTGACGGACTCGTTGCCCTGGCGGAGCGACGCGCACCTCGCGCAATGCATTGCGGCGTTTCCCGGGCTCAGTTTATTGCGCCAGCCGTTCGGCGAAACGCTGCTTGGCTTCCTGTGCAGCGCCACGAAACAGATCGTGCAAATCAAGCAGATGGTCGCGTTGCTCGCGAAAAACCACGGTGCGCCGATTTCACCCGATACTTTTCGCCTGCCGACATGGGCGGAAATTGCCGAGGTTACGGAAAAAGATCTGCGCGCATGCCTGCTGGGATTTCGCGCGCGCTACATTCATCAAACGGCTTTGTTCCTCGCCCAGCGCCCCGGCTGGCTGGAAGAAACGGAGCAGATGCCCTACCTCGCCGCGAAGGCGCGGTTGATGGAATTGCCCGGTGTTGGTGAAAAAGTTGCGGACTGCGTCCTGCTGTTCGGCGCGGGAAAACTCGAAGCCTTTCCCGTCGACACGTGGGTGTTGAAATCTCTCGCGCGTCGTTACGGCCTCAATGATTGGAAGCCCGCGCAAGTCGCCCACTTCGGACGCACGCATTTCGGCCCGTTGGCCGGTCTTGCCCAGCAATATCTTTTCGCCTGGGAACGCCGCCACGGCGGACGCTAGGAAAATAAGTTGTGATAGGGCGAACCATCCTTGCGGAGCCGCGGCTCGTCGGGACGATTCGCCCTACCAGTTAAATGTCGGCGGTTTTATTCACTGATCCACGATCACCGAAAACACCACGGTGCCCGTCGCCCCAGGATCGAGTGTGCCGGTAAAGGTCCAACGAATCGCCCCGGTCGCGCCTGCCGTCGGCGAGACCGTGGTCGGCGTGCCGAGGCTCGTCGGAATCGTGCCGACGCCCGCCGAGACCGCTTTCGTAAATGTCGGCGTGTTGTCGGTGATGCGCACATTGGCGAGCGGCTCTGTAGTGATGTTGGTGAATGTGATGGTGTAATTGAGCACCTCGCCCGGCAGCACGGTTGGTTTGTTCACCGTTTTCACGAGTCGCAGGCCGGAGTTGCTGCTTTCGCCGACCGTGGTGACATCGTTGCGCGTAATCGTCTGCGTCAGCGCAGGGTTGGCGTTCGTGTAAGTAACCTCGGCTTTCAGCTCGGTTTTATTGGTCGCGCCTTGTGGCGCGGTTGAGGGAATCGTGACTTTCACGATCAGCGCGATCTGCTGGTTTTCGGTGATGGCGAGGCCGGGACTCACCGGACTCTCGCCCGAGTCGAGGATGCCGTTCGAGTTGTCGTCGCGAAAAACAATTTCCGTCCACCCTTCCGTGGCGGGCGAGACCTCGTGCGTGGTTGAAAATGTCACGGTGCCCGCGCTGCCCGCGATAAACTCATGCGGATAATACACCGTGGTGCCGGCCGCGCCACTTTGCTGGCCATCGGTTGTTAATTGGGCCATGGGCACATCGCCGAAATTCACGCCACTGTAGCTCGTGCCAGTCGTGAAATTAAACGTAATCGTGTCGGTCGCACGGTCGTAGCTTCCGCCAGTCGTGCCGACTTGAGCGCCGGTCGAAATCTGCGACGGCAGATTCAATTCCACGAGCTTGAGCCCACTTCCGTTCGTGACCGTCGAAGGAATGAAGATCGAAAACCCTCCATTCTCGCCCGTGGTGACAGTTTCCAAAATTGCATTCGTTCCATCACGCAGTTGCACCGTGACGCCGGGCGAGCCCGCTTCCGTGCCGTTCGGCACGCCGTCGTTGGCCGTGCCGGCGCCGGTGCCCGAATCGCGAAACACCCGGCCCGTCACGACAGTGCCAGCGGCGAAACCGAAATTGAGATTAGGCGTGTCCGTGTTTGCGACGACGTTGGTGCGCACCAGCGTGCTTTGCTCCGTGACAATCCAACCCGCGGGCGGCGTGGCCGGCGTGACGTCGGTATCGGTCGCGTTGTCATCGATCACGATGCGATACGTGCCCGCTGCAACATCGGTGAAACTGTAGGCGCCCGTGCCCGGATCGATGGCCACGACCTGCGAGGCAGGATTAGTCGGCGCGCTTTCGAGCACGAGTTTCGCGTAAAGCGTAAGCCCGGTGCCCGCTTCACCGTCGTCGCGCAAGCCGTTGCGATTCGCGTCTCGGTAGCCAAATCCCGAAAGCGTATTGCGGCAGCGGCGCCGCATGCCGAGCACCGTAATGTCGGCGATACCAATACGGATGCCGAGCAGACCGAGCGCCGGATTCACGACTGAAAGCAGGATTAGGTTAAGCGGCGTCGCGAGGGCGACTTTGTAAACCTCCACGAGGGAGGGCTTGATCGTGTTCAACAAAAGATTGATCGCCGTCTGCACAACTGGGATCGGTGCAAGTGGACCTGTGACCGTGATCGTTAAGTCCAGACTACTGAGCAACGTGGTCGTCAGGTTGGTGACGAATGTGGTGCCGCTGGAAGTGCTCTGGGTCTGCGGATACGGGCCCGTGAAAAGCATGTCGGTATAAAAAGGCGAGGCCCCCACGCCGTGGGCTTTCGCGCCGATCTCTGCAGTCACGGGCACGGAAACCGGAACGCCGAGAACCGTTACGCCGACCGTGACGTTCAACGAACCGATGTTCGCGTGCGTCAACGCAGCACTGTTGATCGACGTTCCCGTGAAGAATGCATCGTCATCGGGAAATTGCCCCAAATAAATATCCACCAGCCCGGGAATCGCGCGCACGGAAACTGCGTTGGCGAGCGCATCGACGGCTTGGATCGTGCCTTGCACGCGGGCGATGGCGACGTAGAGCGTGAGATTCGCAAGCTTCGCGCTGAGCGCAGTTCCGCCGAGCAATCCCAGGTTGATGTTGTCCAAGTTCAACTGCGTGGCGAGCGTCGAGGTTAAATCCACGTCCACGAGATCGACATTTAACTTGAGCCGGATCGCCGCGCCGTAGAACTGCACGGCACCCGCCGGACCGCAAATGATACGCGGAGGCTGAAGGATCTGCAGGAAGAGCTGGATGTTTCCGAGCACGCTGCCCAACCCCAGCGCCGCCCCGCTAATCGTGATCGGAGTCTGCGTGTGCAACAAGTGCCTGTAATTAAAGAGCGCCGCGTTCCCGCTGACGAAATCGAGCAGGTTCAGATTTACGTCGGCGTAGTTATCGCACGACACGCAGACCTGTAATAAATCAGATAACTTGTAAGTGCCGGCGAGTGATTGCACTTGGAGCGCGAGCGATGACAAAACGTTGGCTCCCGCGGTGTCGCCATCCGCTTGAAGGGCACGCGCGGTGATATCAAAAATCTGAGCCATGGTCAGCGTGGCATCCAGCGCCTGCACTGGCGTTCCGAGGGTAAAATCAGTTTGGATGACTTGCAGGAGACTGAGCAGGTTGACGTGCGAGTCGGCCAGATGCTGCCACTGGATGAAATCAAGTGACGCGTTCGTGCCGAGCATGCCGCCGAGCAACGCATTGAGCAGAACGCTGCGTTCCGTGGAAATATTGGCCAGCCGACCGCTCGCCGAAACGCACGCGAGATTCACGCAGCCCGCGGACGAGCGCGTCGCGCTCGCCAACGCGGCCACCAACACCGTGACAAGGGCGAGCGAACGAAGCAGCGGGCGAAGGCGCATCATGGGGAAGTTTCCTTTTCACCGCCGAAGGACGGCAGCGAGGTTTCGTCGAACTTGATCCGCAGGCGAAGGTAAACGCCGTGCTCGGTTGAATGATCGGCCGCGAGATCCTCCTCGCGGAAACCGATCAAGTTGTAACCCAGCCCGACGGTGAAATTCTTGCGGAACGTAAAACCGATGTCCGGCCCGAGCGCATACTGGAGTTGTTCAAAATTGCCATCGGTGAGTAGCGCGGCGTTCAAGCCCACGTCCCAGCGCCGGTTGAGCGCGTAACCAAAACGGCTGCTCGCCAGATGGGCGTAATAGCGGCTCGCGCCCGTCGCGCTGTCTTCGTTCACCCATTTGCCCGCGTAGTGTGTGCTCAGCGTCCACGCGGTGTTCGATAGATAATGAACGTCGCCCGCCACGATGTGGGCGTGGCGTTTCGAGAGCGCGGCGATCGGGCGGTCGTCGGACTCGTATTTGTATTCGTATTTGCCGAGCGCCGACCAGCGATCGCTTTTCGCCGGGCGCCACGCAAAGCCGGTTTGCAGACGACTTTGCACCGTGTCACCGCCGTTCGCGCCTTTGAGTTGAGTTAACAAGACGATGCTTTTCGCGAGCAGCGTCCAATCCCGGCTCAACTGCCGAGCGTAGCCGAGTGTGTTCAATACACTGTCGGAGCTCTCGCTGTTGCGGAGTTCCAGGCGACCATTGGCACGCCACAGCGGATTGCGCGCATATTCGATCGCGCCGGTGACGGCGGTGGATTCGTTGCGGGCTGCGCCGACGATGGGCACGATGCGCTCGAACGAAGTGCTCGCGCGCACGCCTTTCGTGATTTCCCAAAGGTTGCGCACGCCGAGCGCCGCTTCGGCTTCGCGGCCGAGAATTTCATTCGACGCGCGGTATTCATTGAAGGTTTGTCCGCCTTTCATGAAAGGCGCTTCGAAGCCAACGATGGTCGAACGATTCGTTTCCGTGCTGTTGAGTTCGAACGGCCCGCCCAGCGAGGAGATAAATTCGTGACGCGCATACAGCCTTCCGCGTTGTTTGAACGAGTAATCGAGACCGAACGCCGCGAGCTGTTTTTCAGAGTCGTTCACATCTTGCTCGTATTCCACGTAAGCCGTCGCGCCGCTGAGTTTCGGCACTTCGAACGTCACGCGCGCACGCACACTGTCGACATCGCCGATGCTCGAGGCGCGGAGATTCGGGGCCGCCGGAGCCGACGATTCGCGGCTGTGTCGCACACCGACCGCCACGCGCGTCGTGCCAAACGCGCGCTCCACATCCACCCGCGCACCCATTAATTGTCCGCCAGTCGCGACATCTTCGGTCACGAGGCCTTGCGTAAGGATCGACGTCTTATCGGTGATCTTGTGCACGGATTTGAAACCGCCTTCGACGCGACCGGGCAGCAGGCTCGCGGAAGGATTCTGGAATTCGACTTCGGTTTTCCCGAGGTAAACGTGGATATCGTTGCGGGTGTCTTGGTGTTTGAAATCCACCCGCCCCGCGTAACCCACGCCATCGAGTTCCGTGCGACTCGCGGCCATTTCAACGGCCACCTTCGTGCGTTGAGCGAACAAGTAACTCGCGTTGGCACTCGCAAGCTCGGCTTGGTTTTCCGGTTTTTCATCACGCGCGTAGGCGGCGCCAACCTCGAGTTTTTCAGTGACCTTCACTTGCGCGTCGGCGCCATAGACAAAGAATTTATCGCCGCCCTGGTCCACTTCGTAGGTGATGCGAATCGTGTTGGGATTGAGATTTGAATCGACGCTCGGAATCGGTGCGCGGAACAACAGGCGACCGGTGAACGGTTCGAATTCGTAATCGAAAAACCGCGTCATGGGGCGCGTTTCGAGAATGAGCGAAGGTTGGTTACGGTCGCGCGTGAGGATTTCGATGCGCTCGCTGTTGGCGAGGCCGTCGGATGCGGCGAACACATATGGGCCGGACGTGCCGTTGGCAGGAATCTCGGTAATGACTTGCCGCGTGGAATCCTGGCTCGCCCAGAGGTTGGCACGAATCTTGTCGGTCTCGTAGTGCTCCTTGAGGCCGGTGAGGCTACGTTGATAATTTCCCAGCACGCGCGGCTCGTCGAGGCCGGCGTAGAGCGGCTGCGTCGTGAAATCACCGAACAGCAAGTAGCTGCGATTTTTGTCGATGCGCACGTAGAGCTTGCTCGTGGATTGCGCGTCGTAACCGCGCACCGACGAGTCGCCGTAAACCGGATAATATTCTCCGGGCTGAATATCGCGGAAGAGCCGATCCTTGGTGTCCTTGTCGGAATCGAACGCGGCGGTGAGCAACGCATCGCCTTTGATTTTTCCCTTGAGAAAAAACGCCGCCCGCGCGCCGGCACCGAGTCGCCCGTTGTTTGACTCCGCAGAGATCGCGCGAAGTTCCGCTTCGAACGCATCGCGCGGGCCGGCGGCGAGAATGTTTCCGTTGCGCGCCGAGTTGAAATGGATTGCGCCTTCGATCACGCCGACCGCGAGCATTGGCCGCAGATTGGGCGTGAAGATGATCTGGCCATCCGCGGTCAACGTGCCGCTCGCGGCGCTCAAGATGGCGTTGCCCGGTTCGAGCGGGGGAAGCAATTCGACGACTTGTTTGCCGCCTTCGATGAAAGTCTGCACGCCAGGCAACGTCGGATTCAAATCTTCAAGCACCCACTGCCCAATCGACGCCGCCAACGTGACTGGCGTGCGCGCAGCGATGGGCGTGCCGAGCGCGTCGCTCAACTCCACTGTGATCTGCGCCGGCGTGACGCCGTCGGCGATGGATTTTTCCGCCAAAGGCGAAAGAGAAATCTTCGCGAGATCACCGGGCGCGATCACGGTGATGGTCACGTTGCCACGTTCGTTGCCGAATAGGTCGAACATCGTCGCCCGCAGGCGATTTTCTCCCGCGCGAAGATTCACGCCGACATAATGCCACGCTTCGAGACTGCGCGCGGCGATCGTGGCCTTGGTGCCGACCCGGTCGTCGCCGATCACGGCTCCGTTCACGGCGAGCGTGAAGCGAACGCCAGCCGGGCCTTTCACCAACACATCCGTTTGCGCCACGGACAAGCGTTGCCCATCAGTGACGCCGCCGAAGCCGAGAGTGTTATCGAGCTGATCGAGCACCGCTTCGACGTCGGCCTTCGGAACAGGACTCGAGTTCTGCGAAACGCTTTCAGGAATCGTAGCCGTGGTGGCGACAGGAATAGACGGCGTGAGCAAATTACCCGTCGGCGCGGACACGCCGGTTTCGAGGCCGGGCACGTTGTCAGACTGCGGCACCACGATGCCGGACGATGCCAGCGACTTGGGATCGGCAATCGGCAACGGCGTGCCGTCGGGCGTGAGCCGGCCTTGCAACTCACGCGCGATTTCCACCGAGGTGCCGGCGAGACGGGTTTGGCGAAGTTTGATTTCGTTTTCCGCCGCGCGCGAAATTGGCGCGAGCGCGAAGTTGGCTTGGTGGAGCTCGGAATTTTTCAGCGGAACGAAACGCGTGGAAGTGTCGCCGGCTTGGTGATTCGAAATGATCGTGAGCTTGGCATCACGCGGCAGGCTCGTGCGGTCGACCTTGAGCACATGCGTGTAAGGATTCAGCCCGTAGAAGCTGTATTTGCCATCGATGTCAGTGATGGCGTAAGTCCCATCCTCGAGATAAATCCGCACTCCCGGCACGAGCAGATCGTTTTCGCCGAGTTGGCCGTCGGCGTCGTTGTCGACAAACACGCGTCCGATGATGACGCCTTTTGTGGTGAAGACGCCGGGCCGGATATTCACTTTGGCGGTGGCGACATTACTCGTAAAACCCGCGGCATTCGCGATGGCACGATTAATGCCGTCGCCTTGGAGCGCGGAAATTCCCACGCGCGCACGGTAACGCAGGATCACGGTCGCGCCGACACCGAGTGTCGGTAAAGGCACGACAATGCGCTTCGTGGTGAGCGCGGAGGGATCGGGCGCCGGCGTGCGCTCGAAGCGCAGGCTGCCGCGTTCGTAGGTAAAGCCCACCGGCAAATCGTCGACCAACTGCGCGTCCGTGAGCGCGTAGTCGGTTACGTTGCGCACGCGCACTACATAATCGATGGTCTCCCCCACTTCCACTTCCGGGCGTGAAGCAATTTTCTCAACGAAGAGCGCCGAGCCTTCCACAATCAGCCCGGTGACGTTGTTGAAACGAACCGCGGTGCTGCCCAAACCGGTCTCACGCGCAGAGAGCGTAATCACGCTTTTCTGGTCTTTCTTGGCGGCGATCGGAAAGCGTCCAGCGACCAGCAGGCCTAGGCTTTCGGTGGGCGCCAGCGTAACGGTTTCGTCGGGCAAGAGCGGCAGCTCGTCCAGATCTTTGGCGCGATTTTTATTTTTATCGATGATGACGGCCGTCTCCGTGAGATCGAGCTGGTCGTTAATTTGATTCACGACCTCGAGTTTGAAGCTCAGTGAGCGGTCACTGATATTCGTCAACGTGTGCGGAAAATAAAGCAGCGTGCCCGGCGGCACGGTGGCGCTGTTGTCGGTTTGGAGTTCGAACACGGCTTTCTCATTTTCCTTCAACCGCACCATATTCGAGCGCACGAACACGCGCGCTGCGCCGGGGAATGGAATATATCCAAACTCCGCGTCAGACACGATCTCCTGCGCCTTCACGGCAGACGCAGCCGCGGTGAAAACGAAGAGCACGCCAAGGATGTGCAGGAGGAAACGCCGCATTTGTCCGGAGGCCGAACCAGCTGAAAATAAAGCTGGAGCCGCGGTGAAGCGCGGCTCCAGCGTGAAGTTGTTTACTGGACGATTTGCACGCCGAACGTGAAGACCACACTCGCGCCGGCGGCGATATTGCCGAGTTCCGCGCGGAAACTACCCGCCGCACCACCGGTCGGGGATGTCGTGATCGCGCCAGCGGAAGTCGCCGCCGGCACCGTCGCGTGATAGACGGTGAACGTGGGCGTGACGTCGTTCAGGATGACGTCGAGCGCAGATTGCGAGCCGACATTCGTAATCGTCACGCGGTAGCGGATGCACGCGCCCGGAATCGCCCCGATGGAGATATTGGCGGTGGAATACGCCGTGTCGGGCGTGCCATCACCGTTGGCATCGAGCGCTTGCTCTTTGAGGATGCGAATGTCGCCGAACACTGCGGTGGTGTTATCCGTGACCGACACGACCGCCGGCACCGTCGAAGTGTAAGTGCCGTTCGCTGTCGTGGCCGTGAGCGTGGTCGTGTTGACCGCGCCCGAAGGCGACTCCGGCGGAGTGATTACTTTGACGAGCAACTTAATGCTCTCGCCCGGGGCGAGACCCGCGGCGCCGTTGCTCACGAAGCTCAAGTCGGTGATCGCGGTCTCACTCGCTTCGAGTGCGCCGTTGCCGTTGGCGTCGTAGTAAACGACGGCGCTCCAGTTCGTGAGATTATTCGCGAGCGCGAGGCTCACGGTGCTCGCCGCGTTGTCGCCTTCCAGCACGTTGCCGGTGTTGGTGAGCGTGTGGCTGTAAACCGTGCTGCCGCCCGGGAACGCCTGGCCGGAATTATTCGGCGTAAGCGACAGGCTGCGCACCGAACTCGTCGCGACCGCGTCGTAAACCGTATCCTCCGCATTCGTCGTCGGCGACTTCGCGCGGAAATACACCGGTTGCGTCGCGGCGCCCGCGTTGCCGGGAATCGTGACGTCCGCGAAAATCACTTGTGAGCCGGCGGCAGCGAGCAAGTTCGTGCGCGTAATGACGGCTTCGCTGGAATCTCTAAACACTACGCTCCAGCCGGACGGCAGTGCGCTCGACAAAGTCGACGTCGCACCCGCGGCGAGATCGAAGGTGTCGGCGTTGGTGCTATTGTTTTTCACGTTGAGCGTGAAGCGCACCGTGTCGCCGGGATTGCCGTTGAGTGTCACGAGTGGTGACGCTTCGGGGCCCGCGCCCGTGCCGAGTGTGCCGGCGGCGTTGGCGGTGAGGTCGACGCTGCTCGACGCAATCGCGGTGAGCGTATTCGTCGCCGTAGCGGAGACGCCCGGATCGGTCGCTGCAGTGGCAACCACGTTAACCGTAAAGGGCCCGCCGGTCGCGCCCGGCGGCAGGGTTGCGAGCACATTAAAAGTGATCGCGCCGTTCGCCAGCAGCGGGCCGGTGTCCGGAATACCGTTGCCGTTGGAATCGAGCACCGCAGTCGTGCCATCGGAACGCACGATGGTAAATGTCGTGCCGGCGGGGAAGGTGCTGCCGGTCAGCGTGAGTTCAAACGTCTCGGAGCCGGTGCCAGTGTTGGTCACCGTGCTCGGGAAGCTCACCGTGCCGCCTTGCGGCGCGCTCGCAATCGTGGTGCCGGGAGAAATCGTCACCGTCGATGTCGCGGTCACTGTGAAGAGCACCGTGTTGCTGTTGAATGGACCGACGACCGACACGCCGTCGTTGTAAGTGTAATTCGCAGTATTCGGCAAATCCTGTGGCGCCACGCCGGAGTCGACCGTCACTTGGAAGGTGAGCGTGCCTGACTGGCCCGACGCAATCGAAGCAATGACCGCGCGGGTTTCGCCTGGAGTAGTGATGTTGTAATCGTAACTGATGCCCGCCGGATCGCCGGCGGCGGCGTCGGTCAATGCCGTGGTGCCGGAGCCGCTCCAACGCGCCGAACCCACGACGTAACCAAATTCCGCCGGCAGCAAATCGCGCAGCGTCAAGTTGGTCGCCGTGACATTGCCCGTGTTGGTGTAGGTCAGCGTGACGGTGTAAGGCCCGGACGGCGACGCGCCCGTGGTGGCACTCATCGATTGCGTGACGCGAATCACGGCATTGTTGCTCACGGTGACTGTGTCGGTGTTCGTCCCGGTAACGGTCGGCGTGAAGGTGCTCGTCGCCGTGACGGTAACATCCGCGTCCTGCCCGCTCGTTTGCGTGCCGGGCACGGTGCCGACGACTACAAAATAAAATGTCTGGCCCAGCGTGAGCAGGCCCGTGGAACTGATCACCGTGGAATTATCCGGCAAGCCGTCGCGATTGGCGTCCGCGTAGATGGCGGCGTTGTTCAAATTAAAATCATCCGAAGTCGGCTGCACGATCGTGAGTCCGAAAGTGTCTGATCCGTTACCGGTGTTGGTCACGCTGTGTGCGAACACCACTTGTCCGCCGGGAGATTCCACTCTCGTCTGGTTGCTGTTGAGCGTGAGGCTCGCGACTTGTTGCACGACGGTAAGCACCACGTTGGACGTAGCCGTTCGCACGGTATTCGACGAATCGGTGTAAGTGGCCGTGGCCTGGTTACCGATGGTGCTGCCCGCGGCGGGAGGAACGGCCTGGAGCGGGCTCATCAAGAGGGCCCACGCGAGAAGAAAAGCAACATAGCTATGCCACGGGCGATTGCCGCGGGCGCATTGGTTAAACTGACCTGAAGCATGCATATTATTTATGGGTTTAATTTCTGCGAATCCTAGAGACCTAAAATGGATCAGCGGTTCGCGATGCGCGCGCGTGCGGTCACGACGAAGCTCGCGCCAGGCGAAAGCGTGCCGGCGTCCCAACGCAGCGCGCGGTAACTCGAGATCGGCACTCGGTAAGCCACTTCGTCGCCGGAAGGCAGTTTGCGGGTGCGCGTCAACGGAACGGGTTCAAACGTTTTTCCGTCGATGCTCGCCGAAGCCGGGGCCGGCGACGCCGTGTCGGGGATGTATTCCATGCCCTCGGGAATCGGCAAAATCGGCTGCACGTTGCCGAGCGGCTTGAGACTGTTGCTGTGATACGTGGCGGTGTAGAGCACGACGCCACCGGGTGCAGTCGAGGCGTTGTCTTTGAGCAACTCTTTGCCGTCTGCGGCCACTTCGACGGTTTGCGCCTTCAGCTTGATATCGAGCGGGCTGCTGTTTTTTGACTGCCCGAAGATTTGTCCTGCCAGCAGTAGTCCGATCGTCGCGACCGAGATGCGAAAAAAGTTATGAACGAAGTTATTACCGATTGAAGTAGAATGGTTTTTCACGCGCTTATTATCGCTGAAAGCAGGAGCGTTTTGACATAACTCCAATTACTCAAAACGCGTGAGTAGTTCACGTCATGGTGCGCTCCGCATGTTTGTAAGCTCAACGCGCAGTTTACTTTTCGGAGGCGCGACGTAATTTCGCCACACCATGACTGTGAAAAAACTTCTCCACACCCGCATGCGGGTGAACGATATCGAAACGACCGTGAAATTTTACGAGCAAGCGCTCGGCTTGAAAGTTTCGCGCCGCCACACGTCACCGCGCGGCGCGCAGTTGGTATTTCTCGCCACGCCGAACAGCGAAGAAGAAATCGAAATTTGCCAGATGCCGCCTGGTTCGCCCTCCGTGCAAGTGCAGCCTGACCTCATGCATCTCGCATTCGCAGTCGATGACCTGGAAAAATTTTCCGATGAGCTGAAAAAGAAAGGCTTCGCGTTGAGCGACGGCCCGACAAAAACCGGCAGCGGTTCCGTCATCGCGTTTATCGACGCGCCGGAAGGTTACGAAATCGAGTTGATCGAAAAGGCTTAACCGAACGTCGACTAATCGATGAGCGAGCAAACCGCCGCGCGACGCACCGCTTGGGCCGAGGCTTGGCCGGATGCGCTGGCGTTCCTCGGCGGACTCGCGCTCGCGTGGTTCGGCGAGTGGGAAACGAAAGACCTCGTGTGGAGCCTCTGGCTTTCAAGTCTCGTGGTCGGCTACGCGATGATCGCGTGGAATATTTTCAACGGTTCTGGCGGTAATTTAATCACGCTCGCCGGCGGCGTGTTCATGCTGGCGTTTTTCACGGTGCACTTCGGTGGGTTTCATTTTGTGCACTCGGTTTTCCTGAACACATTTTTTCCGATCAGCCCATCGGCTTCGCCCGGTTTACTCAACGCCGGTTTATATTTGGAGGTGTTCCGCAACTACTGGATGTTTGTCGTCATCGCCGCGATTGCCGAACGCGGTGCGTTCAAGAAAACCCGTTTCCTCGCTCAACACACCGCTGCCGAAGAAAAGGCAACTGATACGTCGCGCTCCTCGCGTTCCGGCAATGCCCCTGACCTGATGGCGCCGTATAAAAACGTCGTGCGGTTGCACTTGCTGATTTTTTTCTTCGCGTTCGCGAGCTTTGGAAAAATCGACCACTTCCTTGTCTACGCCGTCGTGTATGCGGTGTATTTTTTCCCGTGGAGGTTGCTCAAACGCGAGACGAGCGCCCCCACCGGAGCATAGCGCAGGTTCGCAGCCTTGCGCGTGCGGATCAACTTCCCGGCGCGAGATTATCTGTTCGTAATAAACCCATGCGATACGCCTGCCGCGTGAGGTCAGCGGCATTGTGCGCATGCAATTTCTGCATGATATTGTGGCGATGATTCTCCGCCGTGCGCACGCTGATACCGAGGAGTTGCGACACTTCCTTGTTGCTGCGCCCCTCGGCGACCAGCCGCATAATTTCGGATTCACGTTCAGTTAAATCGAGCGGGGGACGCTCCGCTTTAATCGAGAATGAACTCTGAAAAACCTGCATCACTTCGGAACTGAAAAACGGCCGGCCCGCCGCCACCGAATCAATCGCTTCGATGAGCGTGGTAAACATCGCCACCTTGGCGACCATCCCGCGCGCACCGAGTTCGATTACCTGTCGCACGGTCGCGACATCGTAGCGCGACGAAAAAATCAAAACCTGCACCTCCGGCGCTTCCTGCCGCATCAGCCGGGCGACCTCGAGTCCGTTCATGCCCGGCAAAGAGATATCGAGGATCAGCACGCGCGGTCGCAACTGCTTGCACTCCGCGAGCACTTGAACGCCGTTGGCGGCTTGGCCGACCACATCGTAGTTCGCCCGCAGCTTCAGGTGAGCCACGAGCATTTCGCGCACGGAGACATGATCCTCCGCTATATAGACCGTAATCACCAAGGGGTTACTCATTAATAGTATTGGTTTTGGCCAGTCGGGCGCGATTCAGCTGAACTCGCACTTTACGTCCATAAATTTCTTTTGAAAAAACACTCCCTTAAAACTTCAAACAAAGATTTTACACATCCCTTCCCTCTTTAAGCATAACACTGACAATTACCTGCACTACAGCGCCCGTTTTATCCCGCGCCCAACTCCAAATCGCGCAACGTCACGTCGAGTTCGTGGAGATTAAATGGCTTCGTGAGCACCTTCGCAAAACCCTCCTCAGCCGACTCCACCCCTGCAGATGCCGCCGGCACGCCCAGCGCGACCACGGGAAACGCGGGATCGATCTCCTGCAATTTTCGCAGCACGCGACCGCCTTCTCCGGGCGTCAGCATCATCGAATCCACCAGCAAAGCCCGGAACGCTCGCCCACAATCGCGCGCTGATTTGAATTTTTCAACGACCTCCTGCTCCGTGTTCACCTCGACGCACTCGTAATTGAGCGCCGCCAGCAACAGCGTGACGGCCCCACGTCCCACCGGATCACCGTCGAGATACAGCACCCGGCGATTCACCGTGATCCTTGCAAACGGCGTCCTCGAATCAGTCGGCCTCGCCAAGGTTGCAGGCAACACCACTTGAAACACGGTCCCTTTGCCGACCGACGAGTCCACGTGCAACTGGCCGCCATGATGCGTCACCACCGTATGGCACGCCGCGAGCCCGAGGCCCGAGCCTTTCGCCTTGGTGGTGAAAAACGGTTTGAAAATATTCCCTAAGTTTTCCGGCGCAATCCCGCGCCCGGTGTCCTGCACGGTCACCCGCACCCACCGGTGTTCTCCTGGTTTACCCGCGGATTCCGCGTGCAATTCGTTGCGCGCGCGCAGGGTCAGCGTGCCGCCGCCCGGCATCGCCTGCACCGCATTCACCGCGAGATTATTAAACACCTGCAGCAGCTGGGTATCGTAGCCGTCGACCAGCCACAACGGCTCTTCAATATCCACCACCATCCGAACCGACGTATTCTGCACCGCAAAATCCATCGCCTCGCGCAGCAACGCAGACAGGTCGATCATCCGCTTCTGACCTTCGCCTCCGCTCAGGTAAAGAGTCAGCCGGCGGATGACCGCGCTCGCACGATTCACCACCTGGTCGATTTTATCGAAACGCTCTTTTACTTCCTCCGGCACAGCCGGGCTCAACCGCCCCAACGCGACATGCGCCTGCACCGTGGCCAATAGGTTGTTGAAATCGTGCGCAATCGTGCCGGTGAGCAAGCCCATCGACTCGAGTTTGCCCACCCGTGCTTTTTCGTCCGCCAGGCGCTGTTCCTCGGTGATGTCGCGTAATACGATCAACGCACCAGAGATCTCCCCCGTTTCCGAACGGATGGAAGTGACCTGCTCCGAAATCATGCGATCCCCGCTTTCCGCGGTCGTGACTAAAAACGAATCAGCCGAACGCGAAACCCGTTTATCCCGCAACACTCCCAACGCACTGCTGCTGCGCCGCTCGCCCGAGATTTTATCCAAGAACGTCACCACCTCCTCGACGGGCTTGCCCAGACCGCGCCCGCGTCCGCAACCGGTGTAACGCTCCGCCAGTGCATTCATCAGCTGCACGCGTCCGTGCGCATCGACCATCACCACCCCGTCACCAATCGACTGTAACATCACTTCCAAACGCTGCCGCTGCTCTTCCTGAGCCAACTGGGTTTGCCGGCGCTCGGTAACATCGATCAGCACCACAAATCGTCCGGTGGTTTCCCCGGCGGTGTTCCGGATAAGGTCCATACGCAGCAGGCACGGGATAATCTTTCCGCCGCTTAACCGCATTTCCGACTCAATATTCCACGAATGCTCCTCGCTAATCGCTAGGTCTATCGATTGCTCGACCACTTTATTCACGAAGATCGAATCGCCCTCGGCCGTCTTGAATGCCGGCTTCAACATCAAATCTCCGAACCAATCGCGATGTGTGCGGTTCTGGTAAGTAATCAGGCCGCTCGCATCCGAAAGACTGATTGCATCCGGCGCTCCTTCGATGACCTCTTGGATTTGTAAGAAAGATCCGGCACCGGTCAGGAATTTATCTTCGCCGGGTGGCATGTGATAAGTCACATGCGAGTATTTACCCTATATATCAAGCCACGAACCGTTCACGCCACACAGTTGCGAATGCGGACAGTAAACTACCGAGCGTCAGCCGCGCGCGCGCCGCACTTCGACTTCCGGCAAAAATGCCGTGAGTAAACCGATTAACGGAAAAAACGCCGCCACATCAAACACCGCACGAATGCTTGTATGATCGGCGAGCCGGCCGAGCAACGCCGAGCCGATCCCCGCCGCGCCAAACGCCAATCCGAAAAACATTCCGGCAATCAAACCCACGTTACCCGGCACGAGTTCCTGCGCATATACAAGGATCGCCGAAAACGCCGAGGCGAGAATCACGCCGATAAACACCGTCAGCACCAACGTTCCCGCGAGCCCCATATGCGGCAGCACCAGTGAAAAAGGCGCTACCCCGAGAATAGAAATCCAGATCACGCGCTTGCGCCCGATTCGATCGCCCACCGGTCCACCGATGATCGTGCCCGCCGCCACCGCGAACAAAAATACGAACAGCGAAATCTGCGCGCGTTGCACCGAGAGCTGAAATTTATCGATGAGGTAGAACGTATAATAATTGGTCAGGCTGATCAGATAGAAATATTTCGAGAAAATCAGCGCCACGAGAATGAAGAGCGCCCACGCGACCTTCCCGCGTGAAAGTTTAACCGGCACATAATCCCCCCGCGCCCCCGCTTTTGATTTCAAACGACTCATGTGGCGCGAATACCAGCCGCCCACTTTTCCCAACACCGCCATCCCAATAAACGCCAGCACCGTGAACCACAGGATGTGCGCCTGCCCGCGCGGAATGATAATCCACGCCGCAAGCAGCGGCCCGAGCGACGTGCCAAAATTCCCGCCCACTTGAAACAACGACTGCGCAAACCCATGCCGTCCACCCGACGCCATCCGCGCCACGCGCGACGCCTCCGGATGAAAAATCGAGGACCCCACGCCCACCGTCATCGCCGAGATCACCAGCCAATGGAACGAATTCGCGTGCGCCAGCAGCACGAGCCCGGTCGCCGTGATGCCCATGCCCACCGCCAGCGAATATGGTTTCGGCCGTCGATCCGTGTAGTAACCCACGAGCGGTTGCAGCAACGAACCCGTGATTTGATACGCCAGCGTGATCAATCCGATCTGCGTAAAACTCAGGTGATACGTCTCCTTCAACATCGGATAAATCGACGGCAGCAACGCCTGCACGATGTCATTGAGCATGTGCGCAAAACTCAGCGCCAACAGCACGTTCAACGCCGTGCGCTCGACCGGCGATTTTTCGTTCCCGACAGAAATTGAAGACGCACTCACGTCCCTACTTCGCACCAACCACGCCTCACCGTCAAGGGAACGGCCCGTTCCGGCGTCGAATCAACCATCACAACGCCACCGAATTATCTGCACTACTGCCTGCGCTCGCGCAGCCAATTCGAGTGTAGTTCTGCACTCTGCCTCGATTTTTAACCTGCAGGAGTTTTGGGCTCTCTGGCTCTTTCAACGAAAAGACCTAGAGGAGACAGAAGCGTTCTCAAACAAGAGAGCCGAAGCGCGCTTTTACATTTTCCTTTGGGAGTTCGAACGGAAATCCGATGCAGACACCCCGAGCTTTAGTTCGTGATTAAAGACCGCCCCAGCCAACGCTTGACCTCATCGCGTGCCTGTTCAGCCCTCGCGTCTCGGAGGCCTAACATAACGCCATCTTTCTCATTCCCGCCCTTCACCGAGTATCCCTCCAGCACCTTACTCATCGGGCACATTTCCCTCACCGTCTGAAATGAACTTCCCGCCCCATACCCACCATTGGAATTGAAAGGCACTACAACTTTTCCTCTAAAATCGTGTTGCTTCAAAAAACTCTTGATGGGCGGTGGAAGCTGCATTCCCCACGTCGGAAACCCGATGAAGATTACATCGTATTTCGCGATGTCTTCGATCTCGGTCTTCAGCGTCGGCAGAAAGCCGGTCTCATTTTCGCGGGCGACCTGCTTCACGATCTGTTCGTAGTTTTCCGGGTAAGGTTCTTTCAATTCCAAAGCGATTAATTCGCCGCCAACTTGACTGTGGATGATCTCGGCGAGAACCTTCGTGTTATTGGTTCGCGACAGATAAACAATGAGCACGTTCTCCGACTCGGGCGTCGTGATCGCTGCGGGCGCAACCATCGAGCCGAGCAACAGAAAACTCAGACAGAGCACGAATCTTCTCATCGCCACGAAGCTCGAGAGTGGTGACTTCGACTTTCCAGCGACCTTCACTTCGACGACTCGACCTTTTCTTCGATCTTTAACTTCACAGGCCGGCGTTGCGTGGAGAATGAAAGAGAGCCCATTTTCCATTTCGAGTTCTCCTTGATGTAGACCTCCGTGACCATGAACGCGTTGACGACCTCGTTGCCGCCGACCACCGCGATCAGGTCGATCTCCGTCAGCAGAATAGCGGTGTCGCCAAAAAGATTCACGACCGCACTGTAGGCCTCGGCCTGCTTATACCAGATCCGTCCGCTTTTGATCACCTCCAGCTCGCGGGCTTTGTCCCACTTCCCGCTCATGTGGACGAACATCGCTTTTTCGGCGAACAACTCGTCCAGCTTCGCGAGGTCTTTGTCGGCCATCCATGCCCACTTCGACTTGGAGAGATCGAGCACAGCTTGTTCGTCGTTTGAGGGCGGAACGGTGGACGATTGAGCTTGGAGCGGCAGCGAGCTGACCAGCGCCAATGTCAGCGATAGGAGGAGTGCTTTCATGAATATTGGTTTTTTGAGAATGAGATTTAATGGCAGACTTATGCTTTTTCAGGCGCTTCAACATCGGAGAACTGCAGCACCGCGGGTGGAAGGCGAAGTCCTTTGACTTCGATGGCCGACAGCTGCGCCGTGAGCTCTGTGTTCTCCGCAGAGGTCAGCCGGACTTCGTCGGCACCGATGTTCTCAAGCATGTGCGGCATCTGGGTGGTTCCGGGAATGGGCACGATCCACGGTTTTTGCCCCATCAGCCAAGCCAGCGCGATCTGTGCCCGCGTCGCGTTTTTCCGTGTGGCCCATTCCTTCAGAAGCTGCACGACCGCGAGATTGTTCGGGAGGTTTTCAGGGGCGAATCGCGTCTCGTTCCCGCGGATATCCCCTGGCGCGAATCGGGTGTTCCTGTCGATCGAACCTGTCAGGAAAGCCACGCCGAGCAGACTCCACGGAACGAAGCCGATCCCGAGTTCCTCGCACACCGACAGCACTTCCTGCTCCGGCCCGCGCCACAGCATCGAATACTCGCTTTGAACCGCTGCGACGGGCAAGGCCGCGTGGGCGCGGCGCAGCGTCTTGAGGCCCATTTCGCACAGGCCCCAATGCAGCACCTTGCCTTCCTTCATCAATTCCTGGACCGCTCCCGCCACATCTTCGATCGGGACCTTCGGATCGACACGGTGCTGATACACGAGGTCGAGCCGATCCGTGCGAAGACGCTTCAGCATTCCCTCGACGGCGAGCTTGATGCGCTCGGGTTTGCTGGTCAGGCCGGGCCCGCGCGCGCCTGTTTCAAGATCGATGTTCCAACCGAACTTCGATGCGATGACGACCTTATCGCGGACCGGGGCGACGGCCTCGCCCAAAATTCGCTCCACCTCGTGCGGACCATATGCTTCGGCTGCATCGAAGAACGTGACGCCGCGGTCGAACGCAGACCGAATGATGTGATGCATTTCGGAGCGCGTCGGAATCGTGGTGTGATACGTCCGGCTCATGTTCTGCACACCCAAGCCCACGCTGGAAACCTCCAGTGAACCGAGCTTGCGACGGCTCAAGGTCGCGCCGAATTTGCCGGTCGTTTGGGAGGAGTTGGTCACGCTGGTGGCTGCGGGGAGACTCGAGGAAAGCAACGAGCCGGCCGCTGCCGCGGTCGCGCCGATCAGAAATTGGCGCCGGGATGTGCCTGCAGGATTGGAATTGGAGGAGCTCATTTTTGAGGGATGCAGCGATGGATCATGGTTGCTGAAAGACTTCCTTTGCGACGCCCGCCGCGCTCATCGCGCTGGGCCAGCCGGCGTAGAACGCGAGGTGCGTAATCACTTCCGACAGCTCCTCCTCCGTCGCGCCGTTCTGTTTAGCGAGCGCGAGATGGGAGCGAAGCTGTTCGGGCCGATTCATCGTGATCAGTGCGCTCACAGTCGCGATGCTCCGATCGCGTTTTGAAAGCTGCGGTCGGGCCCAGACATCGCCGAACAGCACATCATCTGTGAGTTGCGCCAATTTCGGAGCGACGCTGCCCACCAGCTGCCGGGCTCGCGATGGACCGGCGCTCGCGGTCGGCGCAGATTGATTCGGCAGCGCCACGTTGAACTGCGCATCGTCCACTTTCTCCAACCATTCGACGGATTTACCGTCCAACTGCTCGCCGATTGCGACGTGTGACATCGACGAATTCGGGGAGGCGCCGTGCCAATGCTTGACGTTGGCCGGGATCCGAACGGTGTCGCCTGGCTTGATTTCCTGAATGGGCCCACCCCATTGCTGAACCCGTCCGACTCCGGCGGTGACGATCAAGGTCTGACCCAGCGCGTGCGTGTGCCAGTGCGTCCTAGCGCCCGCTTCGAATATCACCAATCCGCCTGTGACGCGTGAAGGCTCTACGGCGCCGAAGAGGCGCTGAACCTGAACTCGGCCCGTGAAATTGGGAGTCGCCGCCGGCGCTTGTGGTGGTCGAATCGGACTGACCACTATAATATCTTCAGCAGCCGCGCTTCCGGCGAGCGCGAGCGACATGATTAAGCTGCGGATCGGTTTCATTGTGTGAGTCCTTTATTTTGGAGGAGTTCGTTCATGCGGTCGGCGACTTCGCCCAGAGCATTCTCGGTGATCGCGCCAACATAGGTGAGCGTGAACGGATTTTTTTGTCGTCCGCCGCGTTGACTGGTGCTCCGGAAAAGGCGACTGCCGCGCCGAGCGCGACCGAACTAAGGGTTGATTTCATCATGTGGTTATTCGCTGATTTTTATTTTTTGCCTCGAGCTTCGGCCCGCCATTCGGCGGGCGTCTTGCCTTCCCACGACCGAAATGCGCGGTAGAAGGAGTTCGTGTTTTCGAAGCCGATCAGGAAAGCTGCCTCGCTAACGGTGATGGAATCGTCGCTGAGATATTCCCGGATCAGCTCTTTGCGGGTTTCGTTGAGCAGTTCCCGGAAGGTCCGGCCCTCCTCGGTAATCCTGCGCTGCAAAGTGCGTTCACTCATGCCCAACTCCTTCGCAACCGCCGCCACGTCGGGAGGGCTGCCGGAAAGCAGGCGTTTCAGCACCCACTTCACCTTGCCGGCCGCGCCCTGCTTCTTTCGCCCGACCGCCCACTGTTCCTCGAACTGAGGAGCGAGCATCTGCAGGAGTTCCTCGTTGTGCGCGACGAAAGGCAGTTCGATATCACTCGCGCGCAAAACCAGCGCGTTGCGACGAGAGCGGTATTTGATCGGGCAACCGAAGTAGTGGCCCAAGCCGTCTTGCAGCTCCTTCTGCCGCGTGAGTTCCACCCGCTTCGGTGCGAGCGCCGTCTTGGTGCCACGCCGACCGAGTTCCACGATGAGTGCCAACATCGCATCGAGCAAAAGTGCCGGCGGCTCTTCCTTGGCAGCGAACGGCCATGAAATCTCAACCGTGAATTCGTCGTCCAATTCCGTGAATCGAAATTCCTGCGCGCCGCACAGCTGCTTGTAGCGGGCGAGCCGCTCGAGACAGTCCCGATAGTTGGGAGCGTTGAGTGCTGCGATGAGCGACGGATGATATTTATCGCTGCCGACATCACGGATCCCTTTCCATCCCAGCGTGGAATCTTTCCCCAACTCCAGGATGCTTCGCCACAGCGCGAACAGTTCCGCCGTGGTGATCACACTTTGACCGTTGTAAACCGTGGCCGGCAGGCCGCTGTGGCGAAGGAGCACAGCGGGTTTCAGGCCCATCGCCTTCACCCGGAGCCAGAACGTGCTGGGAACCTTCATACGGTCCTGGACGTTGTCGCTTACTTTGAAGTGAGAGATTTTTTTTGCCTTCATGATGTGGTGCGGCGATCAGCCGGGTGCGAGGTGAGTATAATTCCAATTCGGCGAATGCGTAATAGCATATTACGCCAAAGAACTCACATAACACGCCAATTTGCCGCGGGCGTGCGCGGGCGGCTTGCGCGCGTGCGGGAACTTCGGTCAACTCGCGATCACATCCGCGATGAAGAGTTGTTGCGGCACAAGTTTCGTCTTCCGCAGTCCATCTGGGCGGCGCACATCCTAAAAAAAACCGGAATCACCCACCATGCGAAACCCAGACAGTCACGGACTCACCCGACGCGAGTTCCTCATCGCCAGCACTACCACCGCGGCGATCGCGATGATTCCGTCTTCCGCGAAAGCGCAGGCAGCCCAAGTCGTCGCCAACGAAGCGCCTCTCTCCAAAGTGGCGTTCGAGGTAAATGGCCAGACGCGCAACCTGGAACTCGATCCTCGCACGACGCTGCTCGATGCCTTGCGCGAAAACGTCAAACTCACCGGCACCAAGAAGGGCTGCGACCACGGCCAGTGTGGCGCCTGCACCGTCATGGTGAACGGACGTCGCATCAACTCGTGTCTTACGCTCGCGGTAATGCACGAGGGCGACCAGATCACGACAATCGAAGGATTGGGCACTCCGGAGAAACTTCACCCGATGCAGTCAGCGTTCGTGAAGTGCGACGGGTTCCAATGCGGCTACTGCACGCCGGGACAGATCTGTTCGGCGGTCGCAATGCTCCAGGAGATCAAGGCCGGCGTGCCGAGTCACGTCTCCGCGGACCTTCTCGCGACGCCTCAGCCCACCGCGGCCGAATTCCGCGAACGCATGAGCGGCAATCTTTGTCGCTGCGGCGCCTACTCGAACATCGTTGAAGCGATCACCGAGGTCGCGGGAGGAAAGGCATGAAATCTTTTACCTACGAACGTGCGAAGACGCCCGCTCAAGCCGCGGCGATTGCCGCGAGAAAAGACGGCGTCAAATTCATCGCGGGCGGCACTAACCTGCTGGACTTGATGAAGCTCGAGATCGAGACGCCTCAGCACTTGGTGGACGTCAACGGACTAGGGCTCGACAAGATCGAAGCGACGCCGGAAGGCGGTTTGCGAATCGGCGCGCTCGTGCGCAACGCCGACCTCTCTGCGAACGAACACGTGCGCCGCGACTACGCGCTACTCTCGCGGGCACTACTCGCCGGCGCGTCGGGACAGTTGCGCAACAAGGCGACCACGGCTGGAAACCTTCTTCAGCGCACGCGCTGTCCGTATTTCTACGACACGAACCAGGCGTGCAACAAACGGAAGCCGGGAAGCGGTTGCGCCGCGCTTGGCGGATTCAGCCGGCAACTCGCGGTTGTCGGCTCCAGCGAGGCCTGCATCGCCACTCACCCGAGCGACATGGCGGTGGCGTTGCGCGCGCTGGATGCGGTGATCGAAACGGTTCGGCCTGACGGCGCCACGCGGCAGATTCCCATCGCTGAATTTTACCGCGCTCCCGGCACCACGCCGCATCTGGAGACCGCGCTGGCCGCAGGCGAGTTCATCACCGCGGTTGTTCTCCCGAAGCCGGTCGGTGGCACGCATATTTATCACAAGGTGCGCGACCGCGCTTCCTATGCCTTCGCTCTGATTTCGGTCGGCGCAATCGTGCAACCAGACGGCACCGGGCGCGTAGCACTCGGCGGCGTCGCGCATAAACCGTGGCGCATGGAGTCGGCTGAATCAGCGTTGCCGCAAGGAGCCAAGGCAGTCGTGGCGCGGTTGCTCGCAGGCGCAAAGCCCACCGAAGACAATAAATTCAAAGTCACATTAGTGGAGCGCACACTCGGCGCCGTCCTGGCGCAGGCCAAAGGAGTCCAATCATGAAATTCGATACTCCTGCCACCAAGAATCCCATCGACCGTCAAAAAGTCGTCGGCCAGTCAACCGATCGCATCGAGGGCCCGCTGAAGGTCACTGGCACTGCGAATTACGCCTACGACTGGCATGACGTCGCAGAAAATCCCGCGTGCGGCTACATCGTGGGTTCGTCGATCGCCAAGGGACGGATCACCTCGATCGAGTTGATGAACGCGCGCAACGCACCCGGCGTGATCAGCATCGTCACCGCGCGTGGCGCGGGCGAATTGGGCAAAGGCCAATACAACACCGCCCACCTGCTCGGTGGTCCGGAGATTCAACATTATCATCAGGCCGTCGCGATCATTGTGGCGGAAACGTTCGAGCAAGCACGCGCCGCCGCGCAGTTAGTGCGCGTGACGTATGAAAAGTCGCCCGGAAGTTTCGATTTGAAAGCAGCACTCGGATCAGCCGTGGTGCCAAAAAGTTCGCCCGACACGAAAATCGGCGACTTCGACGGTGCCTATGCGGCTGCGCCAGTGAAGATCGACGAGACTTACACGACTCCCGACCATTCGCACGCGATGATGGAGCCGCACGCTTCCATTGCGGCGTGGAACGGCGACAAGCTCACGCTATGGACGTCGAACCAGATGATCGCGTGGAGCGTGGGCGAAATGGCGGCGACCCTCAAAATCCCCCGCGAGAACATCCGCCTCGTCTCGCCTTACATCGGCGGCGGGTTCGGCGGAAAGCTCTTCCTGCGCTCCGACGCGCTGATGGCGGCGCTCGGCGCTCGCGCGGCGAAGCGGCCCGTGAAAGTGGCGCTGCCGCGTCCGTTCATCATCAACAATACAACGCACCGTCCCGCGACGATCCAGCGTTTGCGCATCGGCGCGACGCCGGACGGCAAGATCACGGCCATCGGTCACGAAAGCTGGTCGGGCGATCTGGCCGGAGGCAAACCTGAGAGCGCCGTCAAGTCGACCCGCACCTGTTACGCCGGTCCGAATCGTCTCGGGATGACCCGCCTCGCTACGCTCGATTTGCCGGAAGGCAACGCGATGCGCGCGCCAGGCGACGCGCCGGGGTCGATGGCGATGGAGATAGCGATGGATGAACTCGCGGAAAAGTTGGGCATCGACCCGGTCGAACTCCGGATCATTAACGACACGCAGGTCGACCCGGAAAATCCACAGCAGCCTTTTTCGCAGCGCCAATTCGTCGAATGCCTACGCACCGGAGCGGAGCGTTTTGGTTGGAATGAGCGCAGTGTGAAGCCGGCTGGAAAAAAGGAAGGCCACTGGCTACTCGGTCTGGGGGTCGCGGGCGCATTCCGCGACAGCCCGGTCGCGAAATCGGGCGCTCGCGTCCGCCTCGACCAACAGGGTGTCGTCACCGTCGAGACCGACATGACCGACATCGGCACCGGCAGCTACACGATCATTGCGCAGACCGCGGCCGAAATGATGGGCGTGCCGCTCAGCAAGGTGGTGGTGCGTTTGGGCGATTCGGATTTCCCCGCGTCTGCCGGCTCGGGTGGCCAGTGGGGTGCGAACAGTTCGACCTCGGGCGTCTACGCCGCTTGTGTGAAATTGCGTGAAGTCGTGGCGCAGAAATTGGGCTTTGGTCCCGGCGAAGTGGAATTTGCTGATGGCCAAGTTCGGCAGGGCGGTCGCAACGCGCCGCTCGCTGACGCGGCGAAGGACAAGGAACTCGTTGCAGAGGACACGATCGAGTTCGGCGATCTTTCGAAGCAATTTCAGCAAACCAGTTTCGGCGCCCACTTCGTTGAAGTCGCCGTGCACTCGGCGACGGGCGAGACGCGCATTCGTCGCATGCTGGCGGTGTGCGCCGCCGGCCGCATTCTCAACCCGAAGTCCGCCCGCAGCCAGGTGATCGGCGCGATGGTCATGGGCGCCGGCGCGGCCTTGATGGAAGACCTCGCGGTGGACAAACGTCTGGGCTATTTCGTCAACCATGACCTCGCCGGATACGAAGTGCCCGTGCATGCCGACATTCCTCATCAAGAGGTCGTTTTTCTCGACGAAACCGACGCAACCTCTTCGCCGATGAAAGCCAGGGGCGTCGGCGAACTCGGCATCTGCGGCGTCTCCGCCGCTATCGCCAATGCGATCTACAATGCGACCGGCGTCCGCGTGCGTGAATATCCGATCACAGTCGATAAGCTCATCGATCACCTGCCTCACGCGGGGTAGTTGCGAGGCGTGCATACCATGGTTCGCATAAACTGGTGCTCGGGACAGGGATCGAACCTGCACGCCTTGCGGCACGGGCTTCTATGTGAAACCTTCGGTAAGTGATCAGGCCAAGTCAGAGGAGGAACTCAAAATGCGGCATCACCACTACCACTGCACCAAAAATCCTGAGGGTTTCCGTCGACTGCTGGCCGAGAACATCGATAAGGAGGCAGCAGAGCGCATCCGGAAGGAGGACGAAGAGTTGAGATCGATGAAAGCGAGATAATCACCGATTGTCGCTTCATCCTTTCCTTCGGAAGTCTCTGCACGGTCAAGGAATTCCTCGCGTGGAATTCTCGATGAACCACAGATCCAATGTCCTCTTTAATGACTACAAGACGAAGTAGTCGAAGTCAGCGGTCGCTTTATGTTCGGCGAGATCCTGAACGCAGATTCCCACGAGCGTGCCGGTGAAATGCAGTCCGGTTCCGTAGTCGTCGGAAAGCTTTGTCGCGTCGAGAACTGGTCCAAGCTTCTGCCATTCGTGACCATTGCTTGAAGCCGAAAACTGCAGGTTGCTGCGATCAAATTCGGCACGGAGATAAATGTCAGGCCAGTCACTGACGTCCTGTTGAGTCTCTTCGAGTTCGTCGTATCGCCCATCGTCGCTCAGCACGACGCCGAGCACCTTGCGGCCCGCGTCGTCAACCGTCGCACGCAGGTAATACTGCGTCTTGGTGTCGTAGTAACAAACCAAACCGGCCATGTGCATGAAATGCTTGGGAGCGAAATTCATCTTTGTCTCCGCAGTGCAAACCACGCTCGTGATGCGTCGCGCGACGAGGGTTTGGAAATAAAGAGAGTGCAGACTTTCCCGGCCGCGGAGCCGGAGCCAGCCGGGTCGCGCGCTGAGACTCGCCCACGTTTCGTCTGCGGGGCCGCGCAAGCTGGACCAGCCGACGTCTAATGGTGGCCCGTCGAAATCGTCGCGAACGGGTGCGGCCGGCCACGGCGATGGAGCGAGCTCAAGTGGTGCTGCCACGTTGACGAGTGGGGCCGTCCCGCCCTGCGCCAGACGAAGCCATCCTTCCTTCCATTCAACTCGTTGCAGGCAGGTTTCACGGCCAAGAATGCAACGACGATTTTCGCCTGTTCCCAAAGGACGGCTCGCGAGATGCACGAGATACCATTCGCCACCGGGCGTCTGCACGAGCTCTCCGTGACCAGCCTTTTGCAACGTTAGGCTGGCGTTGTCGCGCGAAGTCAGGACAGAAGCCTGCGGATCCAGTTCGTAAGGTCCCGTGATTCTCCGAGAGCGGGCCATCGAAATGCCGTGATTCCAGCCGGTGCCTCCTTCGGCAAGCATGAGGTAATACCATCCATCGCGACGGTAGAGGTTCGGGCCTTCGGTAAGGACTTTCTTCTGAAGCACGTTAGTGATCGGCCCGACGAGTTGGCGTCGTTCGTGATCGTATTCCTGCACCACAATCCCGCCGAACTTGTTTCGGCCCTTCCGAAAGTCCCAGATCATGTTCACGAGCCATTTCTTCCCATCCTCGTCGTGGAACAGCGATGGGTCGAAGCCGATCGTATTGAGCACAACGGGCTCTGACCACGGACCCAAAATACTCGGCGCGGTGGTGAGGTAGATGCCGACGTCCTTAAATGGTCGCCCCATTCCGCATGTGCGGACATTAGTGTAGATCAACCAAAACTGCCCGTCGTGGTGGCTGAGCGAAGGCGCCCACACCCCCCCGGAATCCGCTATGCCCCGGAGTCGAAGCTGCGATTCGCGGGTTAGCGCGTGTCCAATTAAGCGCCAGTGGACGAGGTCGCGTGAATGATGCAGTGCCACTCCAGGCCACCACTCGAACGTGCTGTTCGCGATGTAGTAGTCATCGCCCACGCGGACAATTGACGGGTCAGGATTGAATCCGCGAATGACAGGATTTTCGATCTGATGGATAGCGCTCACTTTTTCTCGTTCTTTCCCTTCGCGATACCGTCCGGAGGAAGACCCCAAGCTCCGGGATCCTTGCGCAGGTCTGCGTCGGCAAATTTTCTCCCCACGGTTTCTACCTTCGATTCGACGACGGTGTCGCTGGAGATGACCGTCGCGAAGCCGATGCGGTTGACGAAGTCGATGCCCCGAGCGGGTGCGGTCGCAACGTTGCTAGCCATCTCCGCATGTGAAGGCATGCCAAAACCTACGAGGATCGGCAGCGCCTGGATCGTATCGAGCCCACGCTGAGCGTCCAATCGCACTCGATGGTTCTCACCGGCAATCGTAGCGATCACATGCACCAAGGTTTCCGGACGGTCGCCGATCAGTTCGAGTTCAACGTCCGATTCCCGTCCGCCGCGCAAATAGAGGAGCGGCCCGTGCGCGATGTCGCCGCGACTGCCGCGGACGATCGTGTGGGAGCCGATCAAGAAAGCGCGTTCGCAGCCGCGTGCCACGCAATTCTCGATAACGGTTTTTGTCTTGGCATCGTCCTTCGCTCCGATCTCGAAACCCGCGCGCGTGTTCACCGACACGCAGTTCACCAGCGTCACGCTACCCGCGTCGCCGTAAGTTCTGAAGCCGTCTTCGGAAAGGCTCTTCGTATATCCCGGAGCAATCGCGAATCGGCCGTCGCGATTTTTGTATACGGAGCGAAAGCCCAAATCGAACGCAGGGCCGGAGAGATCCCGCAGCATTTCTGTCGTGGAACGAACCGCACCTTCGGCATAGCAGTCCTCGATGCGAATGTTCTCGCCCGCCTGGATGTAGAAGCAGTGTCCAAACGCGCGACTGAAAACTTTGCACCTACGTAAAGTCGTATCGGTGCCAAGCACCTGAATGCCGCTTTGCTTCTGCAGGTTTACGAGGTTCGGCCCACCTTTGCCGAGCAGGTCGCCGTAGCCATAAGGAAACGATCCGCTAACATGAAGCGTGACGTCAGTGAGCGTGTTACCCGTCCCCGCGACAGAAAGAGTGTTTCCGCCACTGCCCTGTTGCGGACCGGTATTTCGGATGGTGAGACCTTCCAGCTTGTTTCTGCTACCGTCGATGATGACGCTCCTCGTGTAGCCGCGCTGTGGCAGCAGGCGATAGAGCGACGTGTCGATCTCGATGGTAACCCCACGAAGGTCGATGGCGTTGTTACTTCCTCGAAAGACCAACATCGGGACGGGTGGTCGGCGGAGTGAACGGTCGACGTAACCCTCGATCTCCTTGAGGACTGCAGGCGTCAAATAGTCAGCCATGCGGTAAACGCCGGGTTTCATTCTGATCTCCTGATCGTCCTTGGCGGCAACGCTCGCGAGTTCTGCGATGCTTGAAACCTCCACGGGCGCGGCCTGCAAGAGGCTAGCCAATGAAAGAATGAAAACGAAAGAGAGACGGAGCGAGTTCATGGGGTATTTGGTTTCAAAATGCGCGACCGGCTATCAGGAATTAATGTCTAGGTATAAGGCTGAGTGGGCCGCAAGCCAACCGCCGGCAGAAGGCGTTTGATGGATTGCTCGCGGTTTAATGATGCCGCCGAGATTCACGGGGCTCGAGCGATGATTGACTATCACGACGTGGCGACCAAAACGCGCACATTCGACACCTTTGATCGGGCGGAAGAGAGCTTTCGGGGCCGCGCCAGCCAAGAGTTCAACGGGGGTCTGCTTGAGCAAGACGATGGGATGCATCTCCCGCTTTCCATATTCCGGAGGAACGATCGGCATGGTGGTGCGGGTGTAGGCATAGCCGTATTCGAAGCCAAAGGAGATTACGCGCCCGGCGCCGTGCGACGTTTCGGCGATGGCCGAGCGTCCTGATCGAAGGTATCTCGCGATCTGATTTCCTTTCGCGAACTCAACAGTGGACCAACCGTGAGGAATCACTTCCTCAATCATCTCGAAGCAGTCGAAAGCCGTGGTGGTTTCCTCGATTCCGAACGCACGCCGCGCCAGCGCGCATTTCGGTCCGTGGAACAGCGTGCCGCCGGCTTCGACGAAGCTCTTCACCGCGATTTCCAGACGAGAATTATCTCCGAGATCATAGAGAGAATTGTGCGAAACGACCAATGTCTCATATCCGGCAAGACCTCCCGCCTCCACTTGATCGGGATGCAAAATATCCACATGCCACCCAAGGTCGACGAATTGCGAATACCAACCCAGGAGATCCATGCGATGACGGCCGCCTACGTCGTGCTCTAGCGGTTCATAGAGGCTCATTTCCCTCGGAAAGAGAATCGCCACTTCCTTGGAGCGCGCTTCGTCAATCAGCGGAATGACTTCCTTGGCCCAACGGTTACCGGTGCTCAGCGACTCTTTGAAGACGCCATCCATGCGGAAGAGGACGCCGCCGTCGTCAAGGCCGCTGTATCCATACATGTGGAATGCACCGGCTCCAGAAGCGACGAGCGTCGCGATCGCCTCGGATGGCGGGACGACACTGTAGATGTCTCCGTTCACGTGACGGCCCAAGTAAAGACCCGCGGTGAATTCGCGGCCTTGATTGGCGGTGCGCAAGATCGATCCTTCGACGCTGACGGCCATTGCATCGGCGCGGTTTTCGGCGTTCAGCGGCGAGGTAATGTAAAGGACGCCGTCGACGTGCGGCGCGAGTCGATAGACATCGAGGGCCCGCTTCGCCGTCGGCCAGATCGTCTGACCAGGCGGATTGAAAAAATAACCCCACTGATGAAGCACGGGCTCGATGAAGAGCTTAGGCTCCAACTCGCGCCATTTCTCTTTCATCGTCGCGAAATACGACTCCATCTCGCTCGCGAGGTATGTCTGATTGTCGATCCAGCGATGGAAGTCGGCGGTCCGGGCTTCGAAGTCCTGTGCGCTCGGCACCGCGCATTCAACCCAGTTAAGCTCTTTTGGACGTAGCCAATATTGGTCGGGCGTCAGCGCATAGAATGTCGATGCCTTGATTCCGTAGATTTCGTTTAGCTTCGTAACATCGCCTGAATATCTTTTCTCCAGCCAAGCAAGATAACGCGATCGACCTTCCTCGTCGAAGCTGGGCTTCGGAATCGGATCGAACATGGTCTGCATCACGATTCGGTCGTCTGATCGACGAAACATGCCGTTTCCATACAGCTTCAGTAACCCTGCGACATGATCGACCATCGTCTTCTGCGCAGCAGGCGACCAATATTTGTAAGTCCCCATCGGCTTGCCGTCGGGCAGAATCGCCTCTTCGCCCCGCACGGGAGGAACGTCGCGAATCGTCGGGTAAAGATTGTCACCGCAAAGATAGAGCGCGAGATGAGTGTAGTCCAATCCGCGTGAGCGCGCCTGCTGGATCATGAACTCCTGCATGCCGACATATTGGCTCGCGGGCTCCCCACGATAACGGGCGAAGAAATCCTCCCACGGCTTCGAGTCTAGGTTGAGGCTTGTGAAGCCGAGTTCGGCGACTTCAGCAATGCCGCGCTCGACGGCCGCGCGGTCGCTGTAGAAAGGCTCAAAAAAATTACCGAACCAGACTCCGATCATAGGGCGAGAAGGTCTCATTGAAAAAGTTTTCTCCGACGGCGTGCGCTGCTCAGATCGACAACGGAAATGGTCATAACAAAAATGCGAGGGCGGCCGGCGGGGTTGAGCTGTCAGTCCTCAAGTGAGTTTGGCGGAGGACCAGCGCGTTCGGAAAACATAACCCTATTTCTTTTCTGCCCTGCGAGAATTGAAAAAAAGGTTTCACTGGAAACCTGCGACAGCAATCGTTCGCACACGCGACAATCCAAACGCGCTCTCTGAGGAGCGCATTTGGTGAAGCTGTCCGGTCGGAATAAAAAAAGGGCGACTGTTAGAAGTCGCCCGTTTCGATCAAAATTAGAACGTAAACTTCGCCGTGAGGTAGTAGCTCCGAGGAATCTGATACGCGTAGGCGTTGTAAACCGTCTCGCGTGCTGGCGAGGCAAAGTCGCCACCTTTAGGCCGCAAGAGCGACGTCGTGTCGGTCCAGATCACATCGTCCTCATCGAGAAGGTTGCTAATGCGGAGGTTCAGGTCGACCTGCCGTCCTCCCTTTAGTTTCCACGTATAGCCAACCGTTGCAGTGACGAGCGAAGCACCAGGCGCCACGACCGTCGTGTAGCCGTCGACGCTCGTGTCGTCGATGGACTGGAGCGGATTGGCGGGATTGACGATGCTGTCGCCGCCGCGATAACCGACTACGCGGGATCCACGCCAATTTACGCCCGCACCCAACTTCAGACCTTTAAGCTTTCCGTTAGAAAAACGGTAGTCGGTGAAGACGTTCACATTGTCCGGCGCACTGGTCGTCGGCCGCGAATTCACGACGAAGTTTGCGACGTTCGCGTAGATTGCATTGTAGGCGTTCACCGCGCGTTGAGCTTCGTTGCCCAAACTCTCGGCGGGCGTTGCACCTGTATCAATGACTCCGGCTTTGCGAACAGCGAGACCGTCCGAGCCAACCGTGCCGCCCGCGTCATCCAAGATCTGCCGGAAAAGAGCGCCGTTCGAATCGACGTAGGCGCGAGTCATGGGCGCATAGCCGCTTTCGGTGTTGTCCGGAAGACCGACATTGAGAATGGCGCGCCAGTTGCGAGTCATGTTAGCCACTAGCTCAAGCTCGTATCCCTCCGTCACGCGAGTGCGAGTGTCGCGGACGAGGCCGTTGATGTCAGCGGCATTGCGCGTGTTGCGTCCGCCAGTCGTGGTGTCGCCCAACGCGTTCGCCTGATAGAGGGTGTTGATCTGATTAGTCACCGCCGTCGGATCTATATAGTTGCCGAATTCCTCGTTGCTGTAGGTCTGCACGCTGAGGTTGATGCGGTTGTTGAACAAGTTGAGGCGCACGCCGGCGTCCCAACCCTTCCCTTCGACAGCGGGAAGCAGGCGACCGTTCACATCGGGAGCAGCCGACGTGTTGAAAGAAATGGCCTTCGCGTAGTTGCCGAACACCGAGAAATTCTTGGTGATGTGGTAAACGGCGCCCGTGGACGGCGTCCATTCCTTGGCGATGACAGCGGGAGGATTGAAGTCGTCGGCAAAGCGAACGTTAGAGTAGCCCGCGGTCGGAACCGCGATGCCGTTCGCATTATTGGTGCGCGGACGCGTGATCGCCGGAGTCGAGGTCGCGCTGCCGATGGGAGTGTAAGTCAAGCTGGCCCAATCGGAGGGCGCGTCCGGACGCCAGTAGAGGGTGCTGAGATCCCAATTGTCCGGAAAGTCGCCGATACGCTTGAGATAGCGGACCTGCTGTTTGGAGTCGTCGTAGCGCGCTGCTCCCAACAAAACGAGTCGACCGCCGAAGAATTTGGCGTTCATCGCGGCCAAGGCGTAGTTGTAGTCGTTTTCGTTGTCGGAGATGTTGTTCGAACTGTCCGCGCCGCCGGCCCATGGAACCCACGTGGGCGTGACCGTGCCGGCATTGCCGAGGTTGTCGACGAACGCGATCGGCCCGGTCGGCTCCTTGTAGGTGCCATTGTCTCCCCAATAGAAACGTTGGCGCAGCGCGTTCGCGTCCGTCGCCCACTGCCGAGGATCGGCCATCTGTCCGATCGACGAGCCGGAAGCGAGCACGCGGTTGCGACGCGCGATGAGCTGGTTAGTCAGGCCAGCCATCAGATTGAAGCTGTAGTTGCCCCACTTGTCCAAATCCAGGATGTAGGCCGCCGCCACTCGCACGGATTTCGCGGAGAGCGTCTGGTTCGAGTAGGTAAACTGACCGTCACCATAGGGACGGAGATAGTTGGGATTCGCCTGACCACCGGGCAGCGTCGGATTGATGTCGACGTAGGTGTTGATCGAGCTGGATTCGATTCGGTTGATGTCGTTTTCGACCTCGTTGACGTCACCCGCGATCTCCAGAAAAAGGTTTCTGCCGACCTGATGGCTCAGCGAACCTTGGATGTCGCGGAAGTCTGACGTGATGAGCGGAACGTTCGGGGCGATGCTGAACTCGCGATCCGGAATAAAGAATTTCGAATTGGCGAGGGCGCGGTCGAATCGGTTCGGCACCACATTCTGCGCGTTGAGGATGGTGGCGTTAGTCTGATTCCAACTGACCTGACCGACCTGCAAAAGGTTGCCGGCAGGGGTTGTCGCTCCGTCACCTGAACCTTTGGTGATAACCCAATCGGTGAGATGCATGACCGCGTTGGATCCGCCCACCGGATTGTAGACGAAATAATTTGCGCCGTTGCGGTTAATGCCAAGCGGCCCGTTAGGCAGCGCATTGAACTGCGCGGTGGTAAGGTAGCCACCGGAGTAGCTTCCGTTCCAGCCGCCTAAACGATCGTTGAGCTTTGCGTCGGGAATGCGGCGTTCGGTCCGGCCCGCCTCACCTTCGAGACGCAGTTCCGTTTTGTCGGTGATCTTGTAGGTTCCAGTCAGGAACGCAGCTTTGCGGTTTTCGGATTCGCCGTCGCGCCAACCGTCGCGATCCGCAAGCAGCAATGAAGTTCTCAGCGCGAAACGTTTATTGAGCGGCGCGTTTACGTCGACGACGAGGCGCTTGTTGTCCCACGACCCATAACCCAATTCGAGCGTCTCGAACGGTTTGTTGAATTTTGCGCGCTTCGTCATCGAAACTTGGGTTCCGCCCACAGTTCCGTTGCCGAACAGCACTTGATTCGGTCCGCGGCCGAAGTCGAAGCGCTCGATGTTGTAGCTGTCGTTCTCGGAAAAATAGATGAAGAAGTTGCGTTGACGGAGACCAGAGACGCCAAGGGCGCCGCGCACCGCGATCGGCACGGTGATATTGAAGAGATCGCCACCGCCGGCGCCGTCAGGAAATTTGAACGTGTTCGTGGTCCACTCCGCGGCGGAGCTGAGATCCGTCAACCCCAAGGCTTCGATGAATTCCTGGTTGATGACGGAGTAAGCGACCGGCGTGTCCTTGAGGTCGGTCGCGAGGCGCCCCCCTGCGTAGGTGCTGCCCGCGGCGAAGCCGACGTCACGCTCCGAAGTCACGGTGAACGGAGAGAGCACGACCGTGTCGTCGTTTTTCTCTGTTTCAACGGGAGCGACTGGGCCGGCGGGGCTTTGCATTGCGGGTGTCTGGGCGAGCGCAGACACCGACAAAGAGGCCGCTGCGCAAATGGTCAGGAAGGCGCGGACGAGGGAATGCGGCCGAGAGCCGCAGCTAGGTGTATTCTTCATGGGGTTGAAAATCGGCTGTTGAGTTCCGACGGGGGTTAAGCGCTGCACATCCTCGAGCGGCGCGCTGCGTTGTTCGCGCCGTTGCGTTTTCTTTTCAATCGATTGCTAGTTTACACTGGAAACTAAAATCCGTTTTCCGCGGAAAACTGGACTCACGCGACGTTCGTTCCGCGCAGGTTTTTCTCGCGGTAAAACCACGCGACCAGAAGGCCGACGCCGAAAAGCACGGAGCCGCACGCGGCGTAACAAATTCGTCCCATGTTCGTGTTGGGAATGAAGACGAGCGCCGCAATAAAACCGCCGTAGAGGAGGCACATGCGCCCGATGGTCGCGGCGAATCCCTTGTTTTCGCTTCGCACCACCGTCTCCGATTCCTCAAGCGGAGTGCGGAGCCGCAGGAAGAAATCCTCGACCGCGGCCTTGTGGGCGTCGGAACTGCGCGAATAGAAGAGCGTGGAGAAGAAGAACCAGCTAATGCAGACCGGCGCCACCAACGCCGCCGTCGCGATGATTCCAAAGGCAGTGCGCTCTTCGGGAAGATACGGACCGCCGATTCCTGGAATTCCGGCGAACATCTCCGGCGTCACATAAAATTTCGCAATATACGCCATGCCCAGTCCGATAAGAGCCGTAGACCACGCTGACCACTGCGGCGTGCGCTTGAAGAACATGCCGAGAAAAGCCGGGATCGAGAGCGGCATGAGCAGGCTCGTGCCGAACTGGTTGAGCAAGTCGAAGAGTCCCATCGAGCGGTAGCGGCTCAGGGCGAGCGAGAACGCTATCAGCACCCCACCCAGCATGACCGCAGCCCAGCGGCTGAGCGTCATGAGCTTCTTTTCCGGGCAATCCGGATTTAAGATCGGCATGTAAAAGTTCCGGAGGAGCAGTCCTGATCCCCAATTAAGCATGCCGCCGAGATCGGTGAGCGAAGCCGCGAATATGCAGCAGATCAAAAGCCCGACCATTCCGAGGGGAAGGACGTCGCGCGCGATCGCGAGAAATGCCGCCTCGTTCGGGAATCGCAGCTGAGGGAACTCGGCCGCCAAGTTCGGATGCAGGACGGCGGCGGCCATGGGAGGCAGGATCCACACGATGCTTCCGAAGATCGTGCCGACGATCGGAATGATCAGGCTGTTGCGCGCATGACGGTCGCTCGCGGCCATCATATATTTGCCCGCCTTCTCGTCGCTGAGGCTGTTGAGAGCGAACAGCGTGTTCATCGTGAGCGCAACGAACCAGAGGGCGATGAATTCCACCCGAGCGATCTTTCCCCACTCTAAATGGGCCGACGGAACCTTATCGATCAAGCCTGTGAAGCCGCCGATATCAGGATGCGCCAAAGCCATCACTCCGGTGCATCCGGCGACGAGAACGATCAAGATCATCTGCACGAAGTCGCTAGCTGCGACTCCGAGCGCGCCACCCATCAGCGAGATAACCGTGACGACGACGCCCAGCACGACGAGCGTAGTCGTGACGTCGATTCCGAAGAGGGCCGACATGAATACACTGACCGCATTCAACGAGAACGCGGAGAAGATGAGTTGGATCGGCAAGCGCAGCCACGTGTAGAACTGCTGAGTCGCCGGACCGAACCTGAGCCGCAGCGCCTCCATCGGAGTGACCACTCGCAATCTCCGGAACCTGTAGCAGGTGAAGAAGAAGATAACGAGAAGAGGCACGATATTCTGGTAGTAGAGAACGAGGACGTAAGGCCCGGTCTCGTAGATTTTCCCTGCGGCACCGGTGAACGTCCACGCGCTGAAGCCCGCCATCCAAGCCGACGCGCCCGTGATCCACCAAGGCATCACGCCGCCGCCGCGAAAATAGTCAGAAGTATTCGCGCTTTTCCGCGAGAAGTAGACTCCCACGCCGATGATGAACAGGAAGTAGAATCCGATGTTCAGGTAGTCATAGCCGGAAATCATGCGCGTGACTGGTTCAGGCCGACAGAGCAGCGCGCTGCGAATCGATTTCCCAGTGCAACGGCTGCCCCGAGAGGTAACGTTCGAGTTCCTCGATCATCGACTCGCTCATCCGAACGCATTCAGGCCCGAGCGATCCTGCGATGTGTGGCGTGAGGATTACGTTGCGCAGCGAGTAAAGAAGCGAGTTGGTCAACGGCGGCTCGGGAGCAGTCACATCCAGGACCGCCTGAATATCGGGCCTCCGCTGGAGGCATGAAATCATCTCCGGCTCGTTCACGATCTCCCCGCGCGCAGTGTTGATGAAGGTCGAGCCGGTTTTCATGGCGTCGAAGTGGACGCCTCGAATCATTCCTAGCGTCTCGGGGAGCTGCGGGGCGTGCAGCGATACCACGTCCGATCGCGAGAACACCTCGGCGAGACTGACGCTTTCGACTCTGTGGCGACTCGCTTCAGACTCGCTCAAGAACGGGTCGTAAACCACCACGTCGACGTCGAACTGCTGGAGACGTTGGCGCACCATGCGCGCGATGGTGCCGTATGAGACCAATCCCACCACCGACCGATAGGCTCCGGGAACCGGGCGATCGGCAGGAAACGTTCGTTGTTCGCGTGTGACGCGCGCGTAGTGCCAAAATCTTTTTAGCGCCAAAAGCGCCGTTGCGACGGTATATTCGCTGACGGGAATTGCATTCACAGCCTGCGCAGTGGTGATGCGCACACCCCGGCTCCAAAACGCGTCGGTAGTGAAATAGCGCACGGATCCGCCGGCATAAAATACGGCTTTTAGCTTCGGGGCAGCGTCCATGAACTCCTGATCCATGCGCGGCGCGCCCCACCCAGTGATGAGGACTTCAGCCTCCCGAAGTTCTGCGGCGAATCGCTGCCAGTTGCTGGACGGCGAGATGATCGCAGTGAGGTGCACGCGTTCGCGTATCTTCGCGATCACCGCGTCGGGGAAAGCGGCGACGGCGTCGCTGGAAAGAAACAACACACCTTTGATCATAATTGAACGGGACGGAAAGCTGGGGAATGCGACTGGAGGCCGCGGGGCAATGCAAGGTCTTGTCGCGCGAAAAGTTTCGCGAGCAGTTCGTGGTTTACACTGGTAATCCAACCGGCGTCTACTGGCTGCGACATGCCGAACCGCGACTCAACTCCCCGCATTTCACTGCGCGACGTCGCCGTCTCGCTCGGCATCTCCCATGTGACGGTTTCCCTCGCCCTTCGTGGCGATCCGCGCATCTCCGCTCCCAGAAAAGAAGAGGTCGCCGCCGCTGCCAAGCGCCTCGGCTACCGGCCTGATCCGATGCTTTCATCTCTTTCGGCCTACCGGCAGGCCAAGACCCCGGCCGTGGTCAGGTCGACGTTGGCGTGGCTCAACCAGTGGACGAACCCAAAGGATCTCCACAAGCTCCAGGAATTCGAGGCTTATTGGCGGGGCGCGAACGAAGCCGCGGCTCAGCTCGGTTACCGGTTGGAGGAATTCAAGATTGGCGCAGACCTCAGCAGTGATCGGCTCCAAAAAATACTTTCTGCCAGAGGCATTCAGGGAATATTGATCCCGCCGCACTTCAAGGGACTCGACCTGCCCGGATTCGACTGGAGCCAATTCTCCATCGTGCGACTGGGCATCTCGGTGAAGCACCCGCGGGCCCACGTCGTGACCAGCGACCAGATCAATTGCTCCTCGCTGGCTTTCGAACGTCTCCGCGAGCGCGGCTACGCACGGATCGGCTATGTGACCTCGCGCGCGTTCGACCGCAACACCGGCGGCAACTTCCGCGCAGGTTACCTGAGCATGCAAGATGCGCTCGTCCCATTGAGGGCACAGCTTCATCCGCTCATTTTTGAGGAGGAGGATTCGCAGAAGAATCTCCGGCAGCTCCGCCTGTGGCTGAAATCCGCCCGGCCCGATGCTGTCATCGCAAGCGACCGCAGCTTGGCGAAATACCTCGTAAGCCTCGGCTGCAAAGTCCCGGACGACCTGGCGGTGGCCACTGTCAGTGTGCTCGACGGCAACTTCGACGCGGGCGTGGACCAGAATTCCTATGAGGTTGGGCTTGTCGCGCTCAGGACGCTCGCAAGCTTGATCCATCAGAACGAACGTGGAATCCCCCGATATTGCCGACGCATTTTGGTGGAAGGACGTTGGGTCGACGGGACCAGCGTGCCGCTTCGACAGTTGCCGAAGACGTAGTGACATTAGTCCACAGCTCCTGTGTGGGTCATGGGCCGACGAGAGGCGCGGGGCCAGTTCCACTGTCGATCTGCCTCTTCAGCTGAGCTAGGACTGCCGCAGCCTCGACTCGAAGTTGCGCGTCGCCGATTCCCTCCTGCCAAGCGCGCGCGCGTTCAAAGTCGGAAAACGCCCATATCTGCAGAAGTCCACGCATCGCGCTGGCACGGGGCTCGCCAGCGTCCATTTGCTGAACCCAATTCCCCGCCGAAAGGGCATCGCGCGAAGCCCAGATACGCCCGACCGAATTGACGGCCGGCAGGAGCTGTTCCTTCGAGGCGATCATGTTGATCGCCAGCTGCGCGGCGGCATCGGGTTCGCTGTTGGCGTAACCAACGACCACTGCGGCCAGCAGCTTTTCGCGTTGTGCGCCGTCCGCCGCTTTAGCGGCCCACTCGGTCGCCGCAGTAGGGTCCTTAATGGCCCACTTCGTCGCCGTCCATTCGTAGAGTTCGTCGCGCCGGGAATCGTTTCCCGAAATCTTGTCGAGGAACGCGAGCGTTTCAGCAAGTCGGTCGGCAACGAGAGTTTCCTCCCCTGCCGACTTGAGCAGGTTGTGCTTCCAGGGGCCGGGAGGCAAAGTGTCGACGTATGCATTGAGCGTCTTCGGATCCTGCAGCGCCCAGTCGTGCGTGAGCGCAACCGCAGCGACCGGCGAATCAGTCGGATGACTGGCCATCCACTCCGCCGCGGCTGCCCGATCCTTCGACGCCCACCAACGCAGCGCGAGGTCGCCGAAGAACGTGCCGGCAAAATCGGGCGGCATCACCTGAATCATCGCCGCGGCGGTGTCATCGTTTAGCAACGCTCGGAAGCGCGCCTCTGAGGCGTCGGCGCATTTGATGTCCTCTTTCGCCCGGCACGCCTCGTAGTCACGAAGAATCTCGGTCAGGTAACCGACAAGGCGCGCTTCGGCGGAAGGCAAACTCGTCGGAGCCGCTTGTGAGTGATCCTGCTGAGCGCGTCGGTTGGCATCGGTCGCGACTCCAACCGGAATCCACGCGGCTGAGTGCGGCCTAGTTCTCGAATCGCTCCCGATAAAGAATGCGACCGAAACAGCCAATGCCGCTGAGACTAGCAAAGCTGCGATCCGAAGACGAAATCTTGGTTTCATTTCTGGCATCGATGCCGTCCGCGCGCCGTTCCGACGCGCGGAGGCATACGAAAGATCAGAAACCGTTTTTGGTGACGTAGGTATTCACGCTGATCGTGAAGCCCGAGCAAGCGTTCAGCCAGATGTCGTAGGCGACGTTTGGCTGATTTCCATTTCCCGTCGCAACGTTGTTCACGAGGCGACCACCCGAAGTCGTGCGGAAGAGGTTTATGCCCGACTTCAGATTGTTGCGGGTCTTGTTTCCTTCGATGACTAACGGATTCGTATCGTAGACCGCGATGCCGCGATCGTAGTTGCTGTCGAACGTGTTGTTGCGGACGACCACACTCGTCTCGGTCAGGTTTCCGTAGAAATCGGTGATCTTCAGACCCATTCCAGAACGGCAGTTCGAGCCATTGACGTTTTCGACGAGAATTTTGTCGCAGCTGGAAATGTAAATGTGATGGATAAATCCTTTTTTCCACACGCCGGCGTCGAGGAGCAGGCCCCCGTTGTTTGTCAACGTCGTCCCTTTCAACGTAACATTGGTCGTGCGTCCCACGTTGATTCCAAGGTAGCTGCGCGTGACGGTGGAGTTCACGATGTAGGCCCCGTTGTTCGCCACCGTATTGTGCTGATCTGAGATATCCATTCCGTTCCTTTCCTTATAGGTGCCGCCGTCCATCTGCGCGTCCGTGCAGCCGCCGTTCACCGCGATGTAGTCCACTTTCACGTTGGTGAACGGAATCGATTTGTTGCGGATAATGTCGGTGTCGGTGCTGCCGGTCCGTTGGATCACCGGGCGCGTCGATCCCTTGCCCCAAAGGGTCGTGTTGTTTGGGATCTGCACGCTTGCGGTAACATTGTATGTTCCCGAATTTACGAAGACGGTTCCGCCGCCCGCGTTGCCCACCTGGTCAAGCGCAGCCTGGATGTTGCCACCGGGGTTTACGGTCACGTCCAAGGCCGAGGCTGTGGGCGAAGAGATGAGACCGATCGATAGGACGAAGGCACAGGCGAGGGACGAGCCCACGCCGAATTTATTTAGGGTAGTTTTCATTCGGCTATTCGTTTTCGTGCACGCCCGAGGGCGCGTGGGGTTTTGGACGCAGGGGATCGTCCGTGAGGTAACGGATTTCCACTAAGCTCCGCGAAATGAAGCCCGCAAATGCATCGTAAGTTACACTGGTAACCAAAACGCTCTGGATGTATTGGCACGAAATATCGCAAAACAAAGTTCCAGGACGTTCGCTAGGACAATGTCCTTGAAGAGATATCACGCGACTCCAATTCCGTCATTATCCAGTCGATAAAGTATCGCACCGCGGTTATCCAAAGTAGCATCGGTCCGCCATGTGCTAGGCAGGCCAGCGTAATTTCAAGTCGTGCATACAATGGTTGCACAAATGGTGCCCGGGACAGGACTCGAACCTGCACTTCTTACGAAATCGGCTTCTAAGACCGACGTGTCTGCCATTCCACCACCCGGGCACAAAATTAAAAAAGCTCAAAATCGAGCCAGCATGTTTTCAGAATTTTCCAGTTTAGATCAAAGTATAGTTTTTCGTTTTAGCGATGTTGCTTATAAATGCTTTCCGCACGGATTCTTGGACTTCTAAGTCAAAGAAAAAAAGTGAATCCCATGTGATCAGAAATGATCTTCAGAGGAGAAACCGCTGTTTTGAAAATTGGGAAACTCTCAAATTATCCCAATTAACCCCACTTTTGATGTCCGTGTATGAGGGGTGTATAGTTTTCAGAAGTTTGCTTCGATTTTTGACGTTTTTCGCCTTTTCGCTGAAAAGTGAGTCAAACAAAAATCGATGCTTTTCTCAAATCACGAAACCTACTGTTGAAGTCGATTTTTGAACGGCAGGGGTTTTTTGAGCCCCTGTCTAAATCTGGGAAAAAAGCGCTCCGCAAAGGTGGGGGCTTCCTGGGAGCAGCTTCCCAACTCGATGTCGCTGTACTCCCGATCCCCGAGGGCACTGTTTTGGAGGTGCACCCCAATGGCATCGTGCTCGAGCCGTGGACATCCTATTTCCACATTGCTGCATACGGCCAGCGCCCTGACCGTGCCAAGGCGGCCGCGGAACTCGACGCGATTGGGGTCAAGATTCACCAGCTGCCCAACATCATCCTCAACGAAGACGGCAAGTTGTCCGCTGTTCGGTTGAATGCCGCAGCGCTAATGGAAAGCTATGCGGCTGTCTATGAGATGAACGCGGTCATTAATGCGTTCAGGAGCACCTCGGCCGAGGCCTTGAAAAGTATTGTTCCGGACGGTGCCGTATACGGCGCAGCGACGGAATACGCGGTGCGGAGCGGTGCCTGCAACCACTCGAACATGATCCTGACCGTTCAGATCCTCGTGGATGTCTCGCTCATGTACGACCCGTTCGTTCTTTTTAATGCGCCGACGGTCGAAAAGTCGCGATCTGGGCAAGTAGAGGACCAGTTGCCGGGAGAGACATTCATCCGCGTCTGCCAGGCGGCACTCCAGATCGTGCCGATAGTCAAATACGACCCTGAAGATATCAGGCGTTACTATCGCGAACTGTGCGCGGTGCTTGGCTTTCCCTCTCCGCGGGAGATGGCTCAAAAAGCATACGATGTCGCCGCGGGCCTGTTGAATCAAAACACTTCGGATTCGGAGGCCAAACCGTTATTCATTGAAGCACTGGCCGTCCATGTCGCGGCGCTCGAACTTCGACTCGAAGACCCGGAATTTTTTCCGGTCAAATTGGCCACCACGGACGGTATTCTTGATATTATGGAACGGGTTGGCCCGCATGTTTCGTTTTATCGGATGACCGATCTTAAACCATCCGGAACTTTTCCCGACAGAAAAGGGCCAGGATCGTGGCCGCAAAACACGGATGTGTTGGGCTTCCATAATTTGCTTAAGCAGGCTTTTGTTGAGAAACAATTGCTCTGCCCGCTGAAAAATGGAGAACCATTTCGGTGCCCCTCTGCGATGGACCCGGATGACGTGAGCTGCTCTTTTGTCGTCGATAACCGCAGAATAGAATGTCCGGCGGTAAAGTTCCGTAGAGTCTTCGGCGCTCATTAGGCTAAATGGAATTTATGGCGGAAGCTTGAACTGGACCAAGGGACCATCGCCCAATGATCCAATGGATTCCGAACGTCGTTGCTTGGTGCTTATGCCCTTCTCGCCCAAGTATCGCGAAGTGTACGAACAGGTCAATCGACCCGTCTGCGCTGAGAATGGCTTGAACCAAGTGACTCCATGATAGGTTCACCACGCTACGTGATCGTCGCTCTGATTCGGTTAAGCAATTTAGTCTTCAGCTCAGCGGGAGTTTTATAGGTGATGTGATTGTACTGCCGAGTATCAAAATGCGCATCTTTGATGTGATCTTCGTGGCAACACCAAATAACAGGGAGTCCAAGACCTAAGGCTAAACCAGCTTCAAAATAGACGCCACCACGGTGACCCGTAAAGTCTGCCACCAGATATTTGCTTCTCTTGATCTCCGCTACGATTTCATCGTCAATTTTGTTATTATGGTCTTTTCGATCAATCCGGTGAGCGGTGATTCCTCCGTCTTTTTCAATTGCCGGCCGCAACCCCTTTTCGAAAAACTCATCTTGGCTTTTGTCGAACCACATAGCAACGAACGCTTGCACCGAATTCTTTCCTGGAGTCTCGATGTCTTGCAGACGGGCCCATCCTTTTGGCAGTATCGAAATCTTTCCGTAAGTGTCATGCGTATCGGCATCTTCTATCGAAATGTATCCCAACTCCGATAAATGTCTCAACATGGTCCCCTCAGTGTTACTCTCACTAAAAAGCGCCAGATGAATTTTTGGACCGATGTCGGTTGAACTCGTGGGGTCGGGAATCAACCGACCAATATTCTCTAAAGCGCGGTCAAAATATTCGAGCGGTTTTTTAGGATAACGGGAAAGGAATTCGCCCTTACTGATAAGCCAAACATCATCCGTCGAATCAGACGCCTCACCGTGCTTCAGTGTAAAAGTCGGAACTGGAGAATTTGCTTTTTTGAGATGATTTTCGTAAACTAGAAACTTTAGCTTCTTTCGCTCAGTGGCAGAAATTTTCAGCCCCAGCTTGCCACCGTACAAAGACGAGTGCGCACCCCATGGCCCGCAGTTTTCACATTTCCACTGATAATATTCTCCCAAATAATGCGATGTTACGGAGAGAACACTTGAATCGCAGAGAATACATTTAAAAGTTAACTCTTCTAGAAACGACATAATGTTTTCGTGATACGGTGTTGATGCAGTTAAGGGAGGCCAAAGTCAGCCAAATAACTCCCACCGCACCAATCACGTGATCGAGCACTTTAGCGATGGCACCAAACACTGCCGCCATGAATTAAAGCCCACTAACCACCGCCCGGTCGGTGGGCCCCTGATTTGGCTGGCAGCGGGTGACTAAACGGAATCAAACCCGTCGATTCGAGAAAGCTGACAATTCCCGTCAGCACTTCGGCGGCCCGGGCAAACGAAACATCTTTGGGCAAGGTGGCATCGCTTTCGTAGGCTTTTTGGGTGGCATTCCAATTCTCCCGAAAGGTGACGAGCCCTTGGCAATCGATGTAGCGTGACGCACAGGCTAGTTTAAAATCCTCGCCAGCTTTGAGCCAAAAATGCTGATCACGCAGCGGGTGTTTCGCTTCGATCAGACTTAAATCATAGAGATCCTTCACCCGAATATCAAAACCAGGCTTTTTGACCTTCGCGCGATACGCCGGCAGCGTGCTGAGGAAAGCCCGTAATTTTTCGCCGGCGATGCGCTCAAGGGTGTATGCGTAGACGTGATGATGATCGACGCTGAGCGCACTCACTGCGTGGCCGGAAAGAAGTTCCGGCGCACTGATGTCGATTTCAGCGGGCGGCAAACCAAGCACCGTGGCATGGCGGGCATCGCGAACCCGAATCACGGCGGTGTGCGCATTCCAACCCAGCGGATGTTCCGAGGTCTTAATACTGAGCCGCTCGATGGTAAAACGAATCGGTGATTGGGCGCTAAAATGATTTTCGAGGGCCTTCTGGAGTTCCGTTTCGATGTAGTGTGCCTGAACGGTCAGGTTGATCGCTTGCATCGCGTAATCCGCGCTCAACGCCGAATCGAGGTCGAGTGACACGCGCTTGGAATCGAGGCGGCGATTCAAAACTCGCGCTCCCTTAAACACGAGAATCGCGCGCAGCGCGTCCGAAGCCGCCACCGCTTCGAACACCTCGTTGAGGATGTGATTTTTCCAGCGCTCTTGCTCTCTTGGGCCCATATCAGATCGGCAACTGTACGTTCCATTCCGAGTCGATCTGTTGCCCAGAGACGCCCCGCAACAGTTGCAGGGGCGGCGCATCCCGAAAATCCGCGGCCACGCGACACTCGTGCAGGTAACGGGATAGTTCCGGGGCTAACGGCAACTGGAGAATCTTGCTGAGCGCGGCGAAGCGGCGGGTCAGGGGCAAACCGGCCTCTCGCAAAATGTCCCTTACCGTCGACCAATTCGCTTTGGGCCAACCGCGCTCCCACGCTTCAAACACCACGGATTGCCCCCCACAGGCTTCGGGATTTACCAAGGTATCAAGCAGGCTTTGCTCCAGCACCGTAAAACGAATCAATGTCTGGGGATTGAGGAGCTGCGTTTGCACGCCTGTGACCAGATAAGCATGCCGCTTGGTGGTAAAAAAAAGAACGTCTTGATAAGTAAACAAGAGCGACCCCAGGCGATTCCGGGGATCTTTTTCGGCCGAACTGCTCACCAAGGTTGGCGTCCTGATTTCGGGACGCAGCGGCAATGGACCTTCCATCAGCTTGGCGATATGATGAAAGGGAGCACTCTGCGTAGTAAGTTCGTGAAAGACCAGTGCGCTAAAGAAGCAGATCACTCCTTCCGGGTCAGCTGCTTGTAGTAATTCATGAGCGCTGACGGTCGATTGGGGGCCGGCCCCTAACTCAAGGACATAGAATTCAGCGCGAGGTGAGGCCGCCTGGGCTGGCACCAAGGGTAATCGATAGGCCAACCCAATTTCGACGAGCCAAGTCACAAGGTCATTCCCACGGGGGAAGGAACTGGATATCTGCTTGGTTTCCTGGAGGTGGGATCGCGCCGCGTTCAACGCTCGTTTAAGACTCGGCAGAGACCAGCATCGAACGGTAGGATGATCCACTGTGGCCGTTGCAAAATGATGCGTGAAATACGCGAAGAAACGCTTTCGGTCGCCACTTTTTTCAAATGCATGATCATCCTTCATGGGCTAGCTCTTGCAAGAGCTAGCCCATGAAGGATGATCAGTAAAGCATGAAACATAAAGTGTTTTGCCGCTATAAACGCCTCGGGCGGCCAACTCATATGAGTTGGCCGCCCGAGGCGTTTATGTGGAGCATTTATTCTTTCGTCAATATCTATTGCGATTAAACCGATTTCTATACAAAGCATTAGTTTTCATTGAGTTAGGATAATTAAAAGCTTAACCGAAGCAAACCGCGATACACAGAAATCTCACTAAAATAACAATAAATCATTGGTTGTTAGTGGGATAAAATAATTAAAATCGATTAGGAATGCTAGGCTACCACATCAGGGATGAAGCGGGTGTTTCGCTTACACACTGCACAAAAAAAGGAGCCTTCCGTCAATTGACGCGGACAGGCTGATTGCGCGCATTCCGCGCACTTGCCCCAAACGGATACCGGTTTTGGCAGCGGCGTGGTCACTAACTTCTTCGGCGGCACTTGCTCCTTTTTTTTCGCTGGTTTCTTAGGAATCACAGGTGCTGCATGCGGAGGTTCGTCATCCTCCCTTCCCTCACAGCGTGCGCAACTCAGTCGGGAAAACACTCGTGATGCTGGCGTCGCCTCGTGCCAGTAATCATGCAGGTAAAAGGAGCCGGAAATCACGTCGCAACTCGGGCATACGTTGTGGAGGTAGGAGTCTCCCATCGTCTTACTATGCCGGATCTCTAGTTTAGCTCCCGCCCCGCGAGCTGCCTTGATTTCCTCTGTCGTGAAATCTTCTGGAGCGAGCGCCATACCCTCTTCGTGGCCAAATGCCATTTTCATGGGAGCCCTGCATTGCTCGCGCCAGCAATGAGCATCGACTACCTCAATTACCCTCGTGTAGCGTTCCGCCTGACAAACGGGGCAAGGATTCTGCACTTCGCGAATCTTCTTCTTTTTACTCATGGTTGGCGAACCGCGTCATTCACGGAATAACAGATAGAGAATCGCTATCACCACTACTGCGGCGAGGACTCCCTTCCAAAACCGACTTTTGCCCGTCAGCAAACCGACGTGGTCAAATAAACGCGCCCGTTCGTTGGCGGACTGTAAATCGAACGATTGATAATCTGCCGTTTGTACGGACAGAGGCAATTGGTTGTGCGCCATGCCCCAACGCAGCGGCACGATCCTTTTTCCTAAACGCAACGCTTCGTTAATTTCGCGCTTTACCGATTCGGAAGCGCACGCCGCAGGCGTCGCCACCAGAATAAAGAGTTCGGATTCCGAGATCGCGGTGAGAATGGTGCGCCAGCCGGATTCCCCAGGCGCAATCCCTTCAGGGGCGATAAATACTTGATCACCGAAGTGACCCAAAGCGATGCGCAACGGGTTAACAATGGCGCGATCGGCGGTAGCGTGACTGATGAATAATTTAGGCATGGATGGAGGGTTGAATGAATAACAGGAAATAGCGTTTCGAGCTGAGGGTGATAACGTGACTAGGAAACGGCCTCCTTAGCGGGTGCCGGCATTTGCGTTCCCGTCGCGGGTGAGGCCGGGGCGAGATCCTGGACCCGCGCCGAGCGAGACTTCTCAATGCCCCAAGTCGTTTGTGCGACTTCTTCTATTTTAGTCAGGAACTTGTCGACATTGAGACCGGCAATGAAGGCGAGGACATAAAAGCCGAGGTGGTTGCTTTCCGCCCGCGGTGCTGAATCCAGCACCAACAGGCCGGCCTTGAGGAGTAAGTAGCTAACGGCCCCACAGACGAGACTCACGATCGGCCGCGTAAAATACCACAACATCCAACGCTCGTTCCACCCCGCACCGGCGCAGGTGTTAACGTACAGTCCGCGAAGGCAGTAAACGATTCCCCCAATACCCGCGGTGAGCAGGCACAGGCAGCCCACTTCAAACGGGATCAGCCATGGTGGGATTTGACCGGAAAAAACCAGCGTGACGCCCCAGGTTTCGAGGGCGAGACAGGCAAGGAGGAAAAAATATACGCGTTTCATAGGCTGGGCAGAGGCAGGTGGATCTTGGTGAGATACAGTTTATCTTCATCGGTGGGTTGGAGTACAAAGCTCACGTCGTCCGCCGCGACGATCATCATCAGGGTGGGCAGAGCATCCGCGCGGGTGTTCGGTGCGCACATCGCGACCGCGATCACGTCCTGCGCACTGGGCGACGAGTCACATCCCTCGGGATGGCTGTGCCATTCCCCGAGATAAGTCAGGTTGCCAAGTGTACGTTTCCCAAGACGAGCGACTTCGGCGGACAGTCCGTTGCTCCCACGACTGAAACTAGTCGGCCAGACCATGCTGTCCGAGGGCGCGGGCATTAGGCCGACCACCGCAATCGATCGATGTGTGCGATCGACTAGGCCCATCAGCACACCGCCAGTCTCATTAGGCAGGTTTTCGCCACGCAAGGCCGCAAGCCGGATGACAACCTCCGGATGCAGCAAGATTTGCCAACCCGCGGAAGTGACCGCGTAAGGGCTTGCCATCGGAACGGAAACTACGGTGGTCGCGCCCGTGTCGCGTGACCATCGATAAACGACCACGGCAGCTTGCCGCGCAGCGGACGCCTTGCGGATCGCATGCGAAAGCTGCGCGGCGTGCAACGCCACCCCGTCCTGCGGCACAACGGTGCTGATCTCACGGCAACCGTTGCCATAACGATGGGCCACCGCCCCGGCATCGTCAAAATGCCCACGCAAGTGCGGGTCGTACGCCACTGCCCGGTAATACAAAGCTTCTAACCAGAAAAGATTCTGGTGTCGCTCCGTGTCCTCGATCAGCAACACCGATTCATCACCCCGTTGATTGAGAAAAACCGATGCCCGACGGGCATTGGTTTGCTCGTCAACCGCGAGTCGGCGTTCCACGGTGACGGAGGCCGAAAAATCGAGAATCAATTCAGCGCTCTTGAGTGCCATCGAAAGCTTTCCCGCCTCAGTCCCCGCAGACAGGTAGTTGCACACCAAGTGGCCAGGTTCTGGTCGATCCGGAAAGACTGCCGCCATCGTCTTGGCCAATACCGCGGCTTTCGGAAGGCCGACCGCCTCGGAACTAAACAAGTGGCGGGCCGGATTGTGCGCTTCGTAGTGGTCATCGTCGACAATGGTCCATTCGCCAAATCCGCCCCGCCACAAATTATTGCTCACTTGCGAACCAAGCGCTCCGGCCCCAATCGAGACGATTTTAAGGGAGGAAGACCGATGGCCATTCATGGCCGCGGCCGACTCGGGGTTCAGGTGCCAGCGTACCGAAAGCGGTAGGATTTGCACCGTCTTCAGTCGGCTTGGATCCATGAACAATTCCTTTGTTTTGGGCACGTAAAGGGCTCCCTCCTTCACCTGAACGGTTTCGGTGGCAAACACCTCTGCGAGCGTTTTGCCGACAAAAAACGCCCGATGTTCGACAGTTTCCACGGGGCCGCCGGGTTGGCGGGTCTTCGGCAGCTCCAAGACCAGCAAGAGTGGCTGCTCGGGCAGCGCCTTTACCTCATCACGAATTTTTTCAAGTTGAGTCGCAATAGCCTGGACTAACGACCCTCCCATTCCAGCCAGGAGCGATTCGAGGTCACCGAGTGTCAGCGGTAAACGGTGCATAAGTCCGTGGTGAACCGTCGGCGCCTGGACAATCACCACGGGGAATGGCTTCACGTCTGCGGCCAGTCCTTCCGGCCGCTCCCGGCGGGCAACCAAAAATTCCCGGCGGCGAGCCAGAATGAAAAGCCGCTCGAGACGGCAACGTACTCCCGGCGCAAAGGGAATCGCCGGCAGCACGATATTCAACGGACTATGCTGCAAGACCGGTTCGAGGGGTTGGTCATCCGGATGCAGGGTTCCATCCGCGGTCCCCGAAAACCAACGACGAACCCTTTCAACAAACGACCGCGGCGACCAGTTGGTGCGTTCTTCGGACCAAGGACGTTCGTACAGGCAGAGTTGTCGCGGATAAGGCGATTCACCCGCCATAGTATGGGGCAGCGCGGGCAAAGTTTTGCGTAACGCATAAACGCGCGGGATGCTATCGTCGTCCGGCATCCGGATTTCGACGCGTTCAGTTTTGTTGATCTTGTACAAAGGGCGTTGGGGCAGATCGACATCCACCTCGATGACAAAAATTTCATCCGCCCCTTTCCGAGAGCCGGAGATCATCCGCGCGCGGACAGCCGTGCGCGGATGATCGAAATAACGCGAGAGAGCGTTGGCTTTCATGCGCTGAGTCAGCCGACACGGGGAGCCGCCGCACCCACCAACACCCCCGAACCAATTCCGGCGGCCGTTTCGAGGCTGGCACCGGCGGCCGTAACCTTGATGACCATCCGCGCCGGGGAAACCCGGTTGGGATGCTCCATGGTCACTTTAAACTTCCCGGCTTTCGCAGTGAGATTGGTGAGGTAGCAATTCTTGGCCTGAAAATGCGGCGGATGCTTGTCCTCGACGGCATCGATAGGCTTGCTGGTCGAAATGACGATCGCCCCGCGCTGGCCTTGGTCGAGCAGCCATTGCACTTCCGAGGTAGGCTTGGTTTCGGTGGTTCCTTTCTCGGGCGAAAGAGTCAGGTAACTGCAATGGTGAGGCAGCTTGTACACGTCCCACGCCAGACGATGGGCATTACCATGCATCCGCGTGATGCGGACAATTTTTGTCCAAATATCCCAAGGCGTGTCCGCGGCCATCAGAAACTTGGTATTGCCTGCGCGGAAGGTCGCTTGGAAAACCAGCGAACGTTCATTGCGATCCAGCACGACGGTGCCGTCGCGCTCGCCAAACGGCGAGTGCACGAAGAACTCGACGCCGTCGGTTTCTTTCGACCAGCCCGGCACCAATCGCCCTGCGTCGGTAATGAGGTGGGCGCGGCTCTCGAGCGAAAGTCCCTCTTTCTCGAGCCAGGCTTTGAGATGGGCTGGTCGAGAAAAGACGCGAATGCCCCAACCCTGCTTCAAACGATGGCGGGCCTCCTGGCGAATAATGCGCGCTTCATCCTCGGCGCCCTCTTCGGTGATGGCTGAGGCCGGCACCCACAGTTCGTCAATTTTCACGCGGCCTTCGCCTTGGTACTTTTCGGCGTGCTCCAGGAAGAAGAATTCGCTGGCCCCGCAGATGTGGTCGTCATCGAGGTGGGTAAACGCCACGGTCTCGATGTGATCGCGCAACGGATAGTTAATGTCTTCTTTAATATCCTCGGCCAGATTGCAGCGTCGGTCGTCAGGGTCGTCCGGGTTACGCTTGGCGGCGTAGTCGCAAAGCATGTATTTATGGTCGAGGGTGAGCAGACAGGTGTCGGCATTACCCAATGGATAAACAGTGATCTTATTCATGATGGTCTAACGGATGCGCAGGCGGCAAACGCGCCCCTGGCATGGGGCAATCGAGAGAAATTAGGCGCCGGTGCTCACCGATTGCGAAGCGGCAGCGGACGGAAATCGAAAGGTGACGTGGAACCCACGCTCGCCCAGGCCGGTCAACTTCTCGCTTGATTACGATTCGCTGAACCGGCTCAAACAATGTGAGCCGAAAGTCGCAAGGGCGTTAGCGCGCTCTTCCGACGTAAAGTAAGCTGTCAACAGAAAGGCCCCTATAATCGGCGACGATTGTAGGGGCTCTTCTTTTCCCGCGCCAGAGAATGGCCGGCAAGAATCTGCAGGTCGGTCAGGTCAGGACCGCGCAGCAGGCTACATAAAGCTGTAGTTCGATTCGCCATGTTAAAGTATGATTAATAGACCGAGGAGCGCCCGGATAAAGACGGACAACCTCGGTAAGCACACTTAGCGATAACCCGGAAAATCCCCCAGTCAAGTGGCTTTTTCGTTTTTCCCGAGCGAGATTTTTTCTCACTCACAAATGATGAACCTCGACAATCCCCGTTAAATCGGTAAGCTACCATTAATCCTCAACTATGCTGGTTTCCTTTTCTGTCTCTAATCTATTGTCCTTCAAGGACTCAGTAGATTTCACGACCCGAGCAACCCGAGAAAGGCAGCACGGGCACCGCGTCTTTACGCATCAGCCGAGTGGAACGAAACTGGTTCCGGCGGCGGCTATCCTTGGCGCAAATGCGTCCGGAAAGTCGAATTTCTATCGGGCAATCTTGCTCGTCCGCAAATTGGTTCTCCAGTCTCCGCAATCTCCGGACGAGGCGCTGCCGATAGAGCCGTTCAAGCTCGATGATGGCGAAAGCGAAGGGAAACCCTCCCGTTTCGTCATCGAAATTCTGCCCGCTGATACCATTTACCGTCTCACCATCGCCGTCACCCGTCGCGGAATCATTGAAGAAAAGCTCGAGGAACTCGGCAACCAGCAGGCGACGTTGCTGTACTCCCGCCTGACACTTCGTACCATGCAGGAGTGGGACGTCGAAGGTCTTCAGGACAGGACTAGGGCGAACGATCGCGATTTCATCGGCTTTAAAACCCGGGATACCCTGCCCAATCAACTGTTCCTAGGCGCATTGCGCGGTAAGCAGCTTCCAGTGATCGATCTCATCTGCGGCTGGTTCAGCGAGCAACTCGCCCTCATGCTGCCTGAAACCACCCTGCGCAAACTTGAGTTCAATCTTCCGACCACCACTGGGCTGCTGGAATTTTGCAACGAAACCTTGCGCACGGCGGGAACGGGCGTGGAGGAAGTACAGCTTGAACGGGTAAGCTGGGAGGATTTCCCCGTCCCTGCGGAACTGAAAGAAGAGATTCAGAAAAATTTGGCGGATCGGCAGTCAACTTTTGTCCTCTCCCCTGACGGCCGCCGCTTCTCCATCACCCGCCATCACGGCGAACTCCGCGTCTCGCGCATCCACACCCATCATTTGTCACGCAGCGGTAAAAAGGTGCGGTTCGAGCTGACGAATGAGTCGGAAGGAACGCAGAGGTTCCTCGACCTGTTGCCGGCATTTTTCGAAATGGTCAGGCCGGGCCGGCCGAAAGTTTTTATCATCGATGAACTCGATCGCAGCCTGCACGCCCAACTCGCCAAGCATCTTGTACAAGGCTATCTCAATGCGATGCACGCGGAGGCCCGGAGCCAGCTGATATTCACGACGCATGACGTCACCTTGTTGGATCAGCAACTGCTGCGTCGTGACGAAATCTGGTTCATGGAAAAAAACGCATCGGGTGCCTCCACCATGCGCAGCCTAGCGGAATTCAGCGGCATTCGGTATGACCTCGATATCCGGCGAAGCTACTTGGATGGCAAGTTTGGCGGCGTACCTCATTTCACCGCCCCCGCGTTCCAATCGATGATCACGCCGCGTCTTTTTGGAGGAGGTCCAAGTATCCCTGAACCAAAACCCAACGAGCACGCGCCATTCGCCGAGGCGTTTCCGGCCAATCCTGCCGATGAAATGGTGCTGGCCCTCACCCTCAATCTACTCGATGTCCGCGGAGCGATGAGCCGTTCCGACCTCCTCGACACCTTGATCCTCGCCACTCATCCCGCCATTTCCCGCCCGCTGGCAGGCACCAGACCTACCCGGAAACTGGACGAGATGTTTTCAAGGATCAGCAGTCATATCAATTTAATCGAGCAGACCGGACTGAGATGGACACAGTGCCTGCGTTATTTGGAAAAACGCCGGGCGATCGTGTGCACCATGCACGAGACCGTGCAGATGGTGAGAAAGGGCCCGGAATTCCAAAAGATTTGCGATTCGATTCCGGTCAATTACGTGCCCATGGCACTATTTGCCTTGTCGGTCTTCGACGTAATGAAAGAGAGTAAATGGAGCCGTGGGCCGACGGCGGAAAAATCCTTTGCGAATCGCTCGTTCGAACAACTCCGAACGAGGTACGTCGCGACATAACCCTCCCCAATGTCTTTCCTCGACCAGCTGCCCAAGACCCCAATCAAAAAAACTCCGGATGTCTGGGTCAAGCGGCTGGTGATTTTTGGCCGTTTGCAGCCGAAACCGGATATCATTCGCGACATTCCTCTTCGTCGTGGCTTGAACATCATCTGGGCAGAAGAGCCGGAATCCACCACCGACAAGACCGACATCGCCGGGCATAGCGCCGGCAAAACCACTTTTTGCCGGCTCCTCCGCTACGTGCTCGGGGAGAAAACGTACTCGAACCGCGCGGGCATGCAGGCGATCAAGGCGTCTTTTCCCAATGGCTACGTCGCGGCCGAAATCATGATCGAAGGGGTGCAGTGGGCGGTGCTTCGTCCGCTCGGTGAAAATCGGAACTCTTGGATTTTGCGCGACGGCACCGTCGAGCAGGTCGCCACCCAGAAGGGCGAACCCGCTTACCAGGACTCCTATCCTAGCCAGATCCAGCTGGCGCGCCGCGTCCACGGACTCAGGACCGCCACTGTAGTACGAACTCAGGAGGAGATTAAATGGGGGCACATTCTGGCCTGGTGCGCGCGGGATCAAGAAGCCCGCTTCCAAAATATCTATGAATGGCGCTCGCCCCGCAGCGAATCGGAGTGGCCATCGTTCCGCTTTCCCAAAGCCGATCCCCTGTTCGTTATGCGGGTGGTGCTTGGCCTGTATCTTCCCGATGAACTCGGCACCGAGGAACTGATGGCCGCCAACTTGCGGAAACTGGAGCAGACTGAGGCGAACTATGAATCGTTAAAACGCGAGCCCGAGTTCTGGCGAAATCATTACGATCAACGCGTCCGGGCCACGTTGAAAGCCCGTCTTCCCGAGGACGCCGAGGGCATCAGTGAGACCCCGGTTCTGTCGGGAGATCTCTTGCCCGACTTGAAAAAGTACGTGGAGAAAGCGAAGTTTTTGACCCAAGAAACGCTCAACTCGCTGCATGAAGAAGCGGAGGGTATCCAGCAGAAACTGGATGCCGTCAATGAGCTGATTGCCGCAACTCGTGCCGACGTGAACGAGATCGAAGCGCTTTTCGCCCTAGGTCACAAAGCCGTCGGATCCATTCAGTCCGGTTTAAATCAGGCCTCCCAATTAGACAATCAGACCGAAGAAAACAGAACCAGGCTCTGCCCGTTCGGAGATGTGATCATCGGGGAATGTAGTTACGTCCGGGAACGCCGACGCCAGATTCTGCCCAACGAATTAAGGGACACCCACTCGCTTGAACAAATGGAGGCTGAGCGGGCTAACGCGCAACAACGGCTGTCGCGTCAGAAAAGCGAGCTGCAATCAAAACTTGAGACGGCCGAACGCACGCGCCAGCAGCTCAATGGCGTGCAACGCGGTTTGAGCGAACGCGTGCAGACCCTGACCAATGCAACGCAGCAGCTCGAAAACGACTTCACTCAGCTCACGGAATGGGGGGCGCGCACCCAGGCGCCCGAAAAGTTGACCAAACTCCGCGACGCGGCAGATAAAATCGCCTCACTCAAATCGGTCATTGAGACGGAACGCAACCACCTCAACCAGCTGTTGGCGAATCACGATTCCCACCGGCATCTGCTCAGCAAAATATTCTCTCAGGCAGCCCGACTGGTTCTGCCGACGTCGGCCTACGACGGGCGCGTCAATTTTGAGAATCGGGAACTCAACTTTCAGATCACTCATGGCGGCACCATGAACGGCGAAGCGATGGAGACGCTGGCGGTGTTGCTGGCGGATCTCAGCTGCCTTGTTTTCAATCTCCTGAGCGCTGACTCCCATCTGCCGAGTTTCCTCCTCCATGACAGTCCCCGTGAAGCCGACCTTGCGATCCGGCTTTATCACAATTTCATTAACTTGGTGGCTCGGCTGGAAGTCGATTTGAGCGACGAAACCGGTTGCCCATTCCAGTACATCTTGACGACCACCACGCCTCCTCCTGACGAGGTGAATATCAAGAAATTTGTCGTCTTGCAACTGGACGCCTCGAAGGAAAACGACCTGTTGTTTAGACGTGATCTGTCACGGCCACCCGAAGCAGAGGAGTTGGCTTTGCCGACCAGCTGAGGTTTCCGGGAAATGCAGGTGATCCCATTACGCGCCAAGGGAAATGCGAAGACATTAATTTCTTCCATGTTTCCCCGAGCCGGCCACAAACTTTACCACCTGATCGCGTGGGATTAGCTTATGTCGGATACCGGGCACAGGCCGGAAAATCTTGCGGGCAATCAGGCGGTAGATGGTCGGTCGGCTTATTTTCAACACAGCTTCGATTTCGGGGACAGTGTAAGTCAGGAAATCGTCTATTTCTTCGCGCGGGTGCTTTCTGAGGGTGCGTGCGGCAGAGACGGCCAGAGGCGGTGCTTCTCCCGTGATTCCCACCGCCCATCGTTCGGCGATCAAGCGAGCTTCGACCAGGGAGACTGCTTCGAGGGTGACGTGACGCGCCTCTCCGTTAAAGGAAAATACTCCAGCAAAGCGGATCAGCGGGAGGTGGCTCACTTAAGGTTAATGACTGCGCAACGATGCAAACATGTGCAGCGCGGACGATAGCGTGAGGTGAGCGAAGGGGTGCATCCCGCTACAACTATTTTCAAACCGGCGAATTTCAACCCGCGCTTCGGTATGCGCGGGCGAACCGAAGCGAGCGGATTATCATTAAACTTATAACGAGCGGTTTCTGGCAGTTGTATGCCCGACAATCCATCAGAAGGCAAAGCCATGAAGACGAGACCAGACCACAGGAGCGGGCGCGGCAATCTGCATCAGGCGGATCACCACGCCGGCGTTACCGACTACTGAACGAGCTACGGGTTGAGGTATTTGACGGCCAAGGCTCCGGTCGCGGTAATCTTGATCTCCACATCGTCGTCGCCGGGACGGTCACTCTCACCGTCCTTGCGCTGGTGATCCCATTCGAATGGCCCCTTCTCATGGTCACCCCGATCCGTGCGGAATATCTTTTGGAGCGACACTTTCGCGGCCAGGTAGCGTTGCGCAGCGCTTTTGGTCGGATGTTGGTGTTTGTGACCGGCCGGGAATATGACGTATTCTGGGGAAACCGCTTCGATGAACGGCGTCGAGCTGCCGTTGTCGGCGCCGTGATGCGGCGCTACGATCACATCACTGTCGATGGTCACGGCCTCTGCGTTATCGACCATGAATTTTTCCGCAGCGAGGCAGACATCGTCGGCGTCCTCGATGTGCCGGCCCACCGCGTCGCCGCAGAGCAGCACGGATTTTTTCCCGTAGACCAGACGAACCACGACGCTGCCGGCGTTCCGCTCCTCCCCTTGCGTTTTAATGTCCCAATCCGCCGGCGGCTTGTGAAAGCCACTCACCATGACGGCGGTGGCATCGCCAATGCGGAAGGAAGAACCGGGGACGAGCTCGGTTTGCGACAGGTCGATGTTTTTTGCCCCGTCGTATTTCTCTTCGTCGAGGATCGCTTGATTCGCAGCTTTCCAAGTATCGGTAGTACGACGATAACCCGAATGGATAATGCGTTTGACACGGTAATCATCGAGAATTTCCGGGACCGCACCGAGGTGATCGGCATCGGAGTGCGAAAGCACCAGCAGTTCGATCGTCGAGCCCGATGGAATGATGTCCTGAATGGTATCGAAGGCGGTTTTACCATTGCCGGCATCATAAACCATGTAGCGGGGCTTGCCGTCCTTGGCCGGGGCTTTGACCACCACACATTCTCCGGCGCCGACATCGACTACCCTCACAGTGAGTTCTTGGGCGTAGCCGAGAACCAAAGAAACCGACAAAAGCGGCACGAGTAGCGCCGCGCGTATCCAAGGTGCGAGTGTGTACATAAAAATCGTCTCCCGTTGGCCCGTGCGATGAAACAAGTCGATGCAAGGCCCGCGTACAAGCCTTTTTCAAGACATAGTCCGGCCAACGCACTGATGCAGACCAATGGCGGAAACAGAAACGGAATTTTCGCGGCATCAGGATGGGAAATTGATGCTCGATGTTGGGAGAATTAGAAAAAAAGATAGGATTTTTTCCCCAGATTTTCCACTGTGCTTGGTCAAAATGGTTCTCTACAGGTAGTCGCGCATCACCACGCGTTGCCCATCATGCACGCAACCACTTCCGTTTACCCAATTGTACCATGAAGACGCCGCCTCTTCGCGTCATGCTCAGTGCCGCCTTCGCAGGTTTTTTCCTCATGGGGGTGATCCCCCTCTACGTGCTCTGGCTCGAATTCGACGAGCTCACTACACTTATCGTCAAAACGTGGGCTCATTTTTATTTGTTTCCAGTGCTTTTTGGCTGGGCGATTCTCCCGCTCGCCACACTGCCGGTGATGTACGTTTATCGCAGCGGCCGCTACGGGCGCTTAGCCATGATTTACTCCGCGACGGCCGCCTTCTTGATCGCGCTGATTGCGTTAGTGATGATCGAACTTCCCGGCACTCCCGCCGTGTTCGAAGTTAAACGGAGCACGTTAGACACCAAGTTGAAAACGCGCGCCGGCTCGCGCGCGCTGCCCGTCGCCGCAAGCTCCATTCCCGACGAAATTACCCTAGCCACCCACTTCGTTACCCCGCCAGTCGAGCAGACGCCAACCGCCATCGCCGCTCGGTGGCAATTTGAAAATCATCTTCGGGAAATCGTGGAGCGGGGCAAACATCGTTCTTGGAGCCGGTGGTGCTACATCGGCAACTTCCTGCTGCTCACCACCGTTCTGGTCTTTCTTTTTCTGGTCACGGCGTCCACCGCAGTCGGGCTGCATCGCGAGCAATTTACCAATGCCGAACTCCGGACACCCGCGGCTTGGCTGACGGTCTGCCTGGTGCTGGCCGCGCTTTGGTTCCCGATGCGGATGGCTTGGGAAGGCTTCTCTCCTCAGCTATACGAAGCCCACAGCACCCGACGGGCGAGCCAGGTGATCCTGATCCTTTACGGCGCGGGGATCGCCTCCGTCGCCGGCATGCTCTGGGTGCGGCTCGCGGCCAAGCTCGAAGCCATATTGGGCGTGGTCGCCTTGTTCCCGTTGGGCGCGGAGGCGTTCAAGCCCGGCCTCACGTCCCGGTATTTCCAACGGGATGAGCCCTTCCAAAATTATGCACTGTTGCTCCTACTCTGCATCACGCTGTTTACCCCGATCATCTTCGGGCACGTGCTACCGAAGGCCAAGCTACCCCGACCGCGTCGGTGAACACTTCCACCGCTATGAACAAACCAGAAATGATTCGCTATCTGCTCGACGAAGCCAGCACGCACCTGCGCCACCTGGAGGAACAGCGCTCGCAATTTTGTTCCGTGCTCATGGCGGTCGTCGCGGGAATCCTGGCGTTTGGCGCCAGCGATAGCTCTCCACACCGCGATTTGGTTGGGTATGCCATTGTCGGCTTGGGACTCTTTGGCGTTCTCCTGTCCTGGCGGCAGAATGAAAAAATTAATTACTATAAATCACTCGCAGATTCCTACGTTCAAAAGTTGTTGGCCACCAATTCCGATTGTTCCGATTTAGTGGGGCACCAAAAAGAGGTGCGAAGAGTAAACGCCAGACGCTACCTCTGGATTAACCGGCTCCCTACCGGCTTGTTCTGGTTGCTGCTTCATGTCGCCATTGTGCTTCTCGGCAGCCGTCTGGTTTTATTGGCGCTCGGAACAACGCACTAGCAATCAAGACGACTGCGGCCATGCGTCACAAAGGTTCAATCGTGATTCGGCGAATCTGCGGGCCGGGTTGGATGCGCGCTCGCGGGTACATCGTCCGGAGTTCAGCGACGCGGCCGAGATCGAGTGCCGCGCGTAAGGCACCAAGTTCGGTGCCCTCCACTGCAATCTCCTCTCGCCCCGCGGAAATCGTGAGTGTCTCGGGGTTGCCTTGACGATGCTCCCAGCGGCGGAGTTCTTGGGTCGGATAGGAAATCGCACGGTCTGCTAACACGATGCGGAGAACGAGCGAGGTCTGGCCCGGCGGGACGATTTCACCCCACGGCGGTGGCGGTTCTGGAATCGGCGAATTTTGGCCGGGCGCGAGGTCGAGCGTCATGCGGCAAGCGATTTAAGTAACGGCGCCAGCCGGCGAGCCCAACGTTTGCGCCAAGGGCGGTTCACCGTTTCGTGAGACGGCATGAGTTCGGAGGAAAGTTTCCGATCCGACGCACGCATCATCGCATTTCGGGCCCCTTGCCTGTCAGTGGTGTAAATCCCCTGACTTTCGCGAAAGCGGCTGTTGCTGACGTAGGCTTGTTTGAGGTTGCCGGTCGTGATACCATCCCCGCCCATGATCAGAATTCCGCGGTCAATGGTTTTGCCTTGGGCGGCGTGGGAGGTGGTCGCGTAGCCATGCGTGAATTCCCGAAACCAATCCGGAATCGAACGTCCGTCTTTTAACGTAACCTCACCCTGCGGGCCAAACCCGCTGATTTCGGCGAGGTCACCATTTTTAAGGGCGGCAGCCGGGAGATTGCCACGGAGGAGCAACCGATCGCCGACGGCGATTTCGGTTTCCTTGGCCAGTCCCACATCGAAACCGCTGGTGCGACGCGGATCGATTCGGTGTTCGCGTCCCAATCCATCGCGGACCACGAGTTCGCGCGTCTCCCGACGCACCACCGTCAGCCGGTCGTGCTTGGAAAAACGATCGGTGGCGCGGTGGAAAGTGAGCACGTCGCCGGGCTGGTAAGAGGCGAGCCGACGGCGCTCCTCCCGCGTCCACTTGAGCGAATGCACGGTGGTCACTGCTTTGCCTTGCTTGGCAAGGAGTCCGGCCGCACGGAGTTGCTGGCGGACGGTGCGATTGAAGTCATGGATTTCCGACCAGACTGGGGAAATCGCGAGGCAGGATTTTCCGGCCCGCACCGTACGAACATAGTCAATCGCGGCGGCGGTCAGCATCGCAGTGCCATTGGGGATCTCGTGTACGGCACCGAGTTTTTCGAAACGGTTGAAGGCGCCCAAGGCATCGCCAGCGGCGAGCCGGGCTACGGCTTTACGGTAGGCGGGGGCTCGTTGCCGGCGGATTTCAGTGAGGCGGAAGACTGGCACGCGCGCGTACTCCTGAAGGCAGCGGAGGGCGTCACCAGCCTCTACGGAATAGTGCTGCTTGATATCGCCGACCAAAATGAGTCGATGGTCATTGCGGGCAGCAAGGCGGCAGAGGGCCTGCATTTCGCGGACGGAGATGAGGCTGGCTTCGTCCACGATCAGCACCCGACCGCGGACCTCGCGCTGGAGGGTATCGCTCGCGAGGAGTTTTTGGAGTGTGTCCGCGTCAGCGGATAATTCGTGGCGTAGCACGTCGGTCGCGCCGGACGAAGGCGCGCACCCGAACACCTGACCGCCGCCTTGCTTGATGCCGGCGACAACGGCCTGCAGGCACTTTGTTTTGCCGGTGCCCGCGTCGCCCTGTAAAATCACAACGCTGTTCCGGGTGGCTAAAACTCCAGCGATGGCTTTTTTCTGGTCGTCACCCATTCCGACCAACGCGGGCATTTTTCCGAGGGCCTGGGACGTTTTCGAGGCGTTGGCCCAGCCGGTAAATTCCTGTTCAGCATCAAGCCCTGCGCGCGAGGCGATCTCATGTTCGGCGCGAAGTAATTCTCCTGTCTTTTCGCGAGCGGCGAGCGCTCGTTTTAATTCCGCCACGTGAACCGAACCACGTCCGGCGATGAGCGCCTCCCGCAAAAGCAGCCGATCTTGCACGACGGACCTGCGTTCAAAGACATGTGCCTCGGCGGACAAGAGTGCATCGTCGGGGGTGATGACCCGCGTAGCCTTCCCGCGGTGCGAGGCGCGCGCGATGGTGGCGTGAAGGTCGGCCAACTCGGCGCCTGCTTCATGTTTCCAGCGATCGCTCAACTGGACGGAGGTGATGGCGCTCTTGGCGGCCCGGCTGCTGCCGGTGAGCGCCTGCAATCCATCTTGGGAAGTGATCCCACGGAGCGCGGCCTCCTCGGTAATCTTCCGCCGCCGTTTGCTGAAACGGTCGCGCAAGCTCGCAGGCACACCGGCTACATTGAACCCGAGCAACCGCAGGGAATCCAAGGTGTAGCCGGCGGCCGTCATCCGACGAGCGAGAGCAGCATAACAGACTTCTCGAAAATAACCCTGATGCCGGAAGAACGCCTGCGGCTGGACGCTTTTCCATCGGCCCTCTTCCCGATCGAAAGTCAGGTTCATGAGGCAGAGGTGCGTGTGCAGTTGGGGATCCAACGCCCGGCTGGCATCGTGCGTTACGATGGCCGCGATCAAATTGCCGGTCGTACGGTCTTCATTGGCGCCGTCGCGCCGGACGCGGGTCGCGGTGGTGAGTTCGATTTCGTGGAGGGTTTCGGCGACGGCTTCTTGCCACCAACCCGCGATCCGCGCATCCCCGCCGACGAGGTAGAGCAAGGAGACGTCTTTCGGCGGAGAAATCTGGCCGAAGAAACAGACGCGGCGATGAGCGCCCTTATCGCGGACCATGAGTTTTTCACCGGTCTCCGGGTGAAGGCCGTGGCAAAGATTTTCGAAGTGCTCCAGTTGGCAGCGGCCTTGCAACGCGAGTCGATCGGCGCCGGCACCGAACCAGGTCATTTCCGCTTTGCCGTCTTCAGTCAGGTAATCGCCCACGGCCATGTGCTCGCGGAAATACTCCACGGCACCACTCACCAGAATGCAGGGTTGATCGAATCTTACCATCCGGCCGAATGTTCTCAAAACCCATACAATTTCAAATCAGCCACTGGTATGTGGAGGCGATGCACTTCCTCCGCGCAAAATTCAACCAATGGAATTGGCTCAAGCAGTGCGCAGAAAAAACGAAATCCTGACGGCAAAAGCCGAACTATTACTTATCCCAGTCGGAACACGCCACCCCTAGCGTGCGCTAGGACAGGTCAATGCCACCACCACTTCACCACTACTTCACGACTACTCAAATGCTGCTTAAATGATCGGACTGAGCACGGATGAGCCTCGGTTAAACCTCTCGGCACAGTGCGGAATTAGCTTTAAAATTCGGCAAATCAACCGATTATAACTTAACCAGTTGAAAATGAGCGTGATAAATAAATCACACGACGCATCAAGGAGGTTTTTAATGATTTTAATTAAATGCGTGAAATTTTAATCGAAATTATTTCGAATTAATTCATTTTAATTGAGGCGTCTTAATTAAATTAAATCAGAAAAACCTATTTTTAATTGTTTTAATTAAGTTTAAATGATTTTATGCGGACATGGATCCCGTTGGGAATACTTGGCTGAGACAGAAATTCGAGCTGTCACACTCCCAACTGGAGCATGAATCTTATTTGGGGAGCCGCGCTTTGCTCACCCATAAAAAAGATGGTCGGAAAACGGAAATCTATGTCCGGCAATACACGCCAAAGCCTTACGATGATCCGCTCGCCCATCTTGAGTTTGGATTAAAATACGACGGAGTCGAGTTAGCGTTTTTGCGCGAGGTGTTTTCACGCCTAGCTCCCGAGCAAGTGGCCGCTTACATTCTTGAAAGTCCCACCGGTAAATATGCCAAACAGATTGGGTTTTTCTACGAACTGCTGACAGGGATCGATCTTCCGATGGACGGGCTAGTCGGAAATTACATTCCCGCCCTCGATCCCACCGACTATGTCACCGCTGAACCCGTGAAAAATCCGCGGTGGCGGGTGGAAAACAACCTCTTGGGAACACCTCGCTTCAGTCCGATCGTCCGTCTCACCGCCGAGGTTAAAGCCGGACTGTCTCGAGATTGGAAGGGTCAGATCGAAGGCATCCTGGCCGACACGCCGCCCGCCCTCCTCCATCGTGCGCTCAGTTATCTTTACGCGAAAGAGACCCGCTCCTCTTACCTGATCGAACGCGAAGAACCAGGCCGCGCGCGCGAAGAACGTTTCATCGCTGCCTTACGGAACGCGGGCAAGGTGCCGATCGAACAAGCCCTCTCGTTAGAGCGATTGGTCGCTTTACAGAACACTATTGTGGATCCCCGGTATGCAGAAAAAAATTACCGGGATCTCCAAAATTACGTCGGGGAAACCTTACCGGGGATGCGGGAACAAATCCACTACATCACTGTGCCGCCTCAGTTGCTGCCCTCACTGATGGAGGGCCTCGCGCAGGCGGGCGTCCGGATGGAATCAGTCCCCGCCTTGGTGCAGGCCGCCGTGCTTGGCTTTCAGTTTGTATTCATCCACCCGTTTGAAGACGGCAACGGACGACTCCACCGGTTCTTATTTCAAGATGTGCTCGCCCGGCGGGGAGTGACCGCCAGTGGGGCCGCTTTACCCATCTCCGCCGCGATTTTGGACAACCTGCACGCTTACGACGACGCGCTGGAAGATTTTTCCCTCCAAAGTATGAAACGGTCGATTTACACCTTCGACGATTCAAAGAAGGTGACTTTGACTAATCCGGAACACGTGGAGCCGCTGTGGCGGTTTCCTGATCTGACTCGCCAAGTCGAATACCTGATCGCCGTGATGGCACGGGCAGTCGAGGTGTTGCCGAAGGAATTGGGATATTTAAGGCACTACGACCGTGCCCGGGCTGAAATTCGCGGGATCGTCGATCTCCCAGACCAGCGCCTGAATTCTTTGATGAAATGGCTCGATGCCGGCCAAGGGAAACTATCGAACAACAAGCGGAAGCAGTTTGCTGAACTCACGGACGAAGAAATTAGACAGATCGAGGAAGCCTACGAGGATGGCTTTGCCGAAGACTGAGAACGATCCCTGGTCAGTAGCGCTCCCGTGAGGAAACCTCGCGCCGGTCGATGCGAGATGGTTCGTGCCTTCTGCCCGCACATACCAGTGAGCCAGTTGCCTAAAACCCATACATAATTAAGATCGGTCGGTATGTCAGGACCCACTGAATTACATGCCCGTTTGCTGGCCGATGCCCGAAGCTACGATCCCGCCGTTCATCACCGCGGCCTGCTCGGTCCTTACCGTGACGTGTTGGTGTTATGGCGTGCCAAGTTCATGAGCTACGAGCAGATTGCCGCCGCCCTCACCCGCCACGGCATCAAGGTATCGGCGGCGGGCGTCGGTGCTTACTGTCGGCGCGCGATTACGAAAGTGGAAATCGAACGGATGCGTCAGGAACATCTCAGCGGCAAAACGCCGATTTCGCCTACTCCTAAGATAGCCAGCCCGCAACCACCCGGGGTGGCACAGCGCGGTCCGAAAATTGCCCGCGACGACTATTAACCTATGAGCAAACGGATCATTTTATTCCCTCAAGACAAAGGCGGAATCGGCAAAAGTTTTGTCGCGACCTTGCTGCATGACTACCTCGTCGACGCCAGTCTGCGGGTAAAGGCGTTCGATCTCGACCACGCGAATTCCACGTTTTGCCGGCTGGTGCCGGAGGCGGAATTCATCAACACGGACGTAGATCGCGACCGCCTTGGGGTGTTAGATCGGATTGTGCACGTGCTGCCGGAGGTGGATGTGGTGCTGGTGGACAACCGGGCGTCAGGCGGCAGCAAAGTGCTGGAATACTTGGACGATGCCCAGTTGCCCGAGATGCAGGCGGAACTCGATTGCACTTTGGTGTTCGTGGTCATTGCCACTGACGACAAGGACGCTCATTCGCAAATTGTGGAGTTACTCGATTCGCACGGCGAACGGGTGAAATGGATCGTAGCGAAGAATTTGCGGGGCAGCGAAAGCTTGGAAATTTTTGATCAGAGCAAGGCGCGGAAACGTCTGGAAGCTTTGGAGGCGGCGGAGATTGATATTCCGTGTCTGACCGAGGTCACCCGGAACCGGCTGCAAGCGGCCAATCTCACCGTGGGGCGAGGCCGGAGTGCTGAAAAACTGCACCTACTCGATCGTTCTCGGTGCACGCGCTTCCACGAACAGATGCGCGTGGAATTTTCGAAAACGGGAAAGCTGCTGCTGCCGTGAAAGCTCCCGCTTCCAAGCCGGTGGCGACCGCGGAGGAGTTTCTCGATCCGGCAGCTTTTCCCGATGAACTTTCGTGGGTTCCGGCTCACTATAAACTGCACCCAACGGATCCGGTCTATTTGCTCATCGCCTGGCATTGGCGCCGGGTGAAGCAATCCGAGGATACGTTGGCGGCGGCCATTGTTGAAATGAGGACGATGCTGGACGCGCGGGTGAACAGTCTGGCCCAGACGGCCGAAACGATCAGCGGGGTGAACGAAGGGCTGGCCAGTGTGCAGGCGGCGCTGGAGGAAAAGCCAGCGCAGTGGAGTGAGCAATTGGAAGAGATGTTGGGCAAACCAGTGAGGACGGCACTCGAACGTCTCCACGCCTTTGAAAAGGCGTTAGCACCCGTGGCGCGCAGTTTCGAAACCAGCCAGCGCCGTCAGTCACTCGCGGTGTTCCTGACGGGTCTTACGCTGGGCGTGTTATCGGCGGTCATCGTACTTCTCGCGTGACGATCCGTGCAGTTGCGTTGAGTGCGTTGTGTTTTTTGGGAGCGGCCTGCGTGCGGGGATTTGCTTCCACGGTGCCCAGCTACAGCGTGGTGATCCTTATGGAAACAGTGGGACTGTGGCTCGCCTACGGTGCGATCGCGACAGATGCCCGCACTCAAAAGTCTGTGGTACTCAAACTCTGGGGTCTTGAATGGACGAGAGACGAGGCGTGTTGCCATTTTTTCGTGACGGGGGCGACCGGCACCGGAAAGACGGCCCGCGCGGTGGTGCCAATCGTCCACGGCCTCCGCACAACGTTACCCGAGACCGGGATTCTCGCCGTGGATTCAAAGGGCGCGTTGTGGAAACCGTTGGAGTCAATGGCGCGGGCGTTGGGCCAGGAGGACAGTCTCAGGCTCATCCGGGTGCGGCCAACGCACATCCCTCCTGATAAATGGACGCCCCCGCTCCGCGTAAACTTGCTGGGGGATTCAGCGGTGCCCTGGAGCACCTATGCGAAGATCGTCGTCGATACGGCGACCGCTGCCGGCCAGCGCGGAGGGCAGAGTTTTTTCAAGGAGACGGCCCGCGATGTGATCACGCACGCCATGCGCGCGCTCGAGCTGGCTGGTCTGCCGGTGACCCTCGCAAATGTGCACGATGCGATTTGTATTTCCACCGAGACGGCACTCTTGCTGGAGCGGCTGGGTGCACAGCCGGGCCCAGAGGCGGCGGTGGAGCGGCAGTATTTTAAAGACTTTGCTGAGCAGCCACCGGAGCAGAAAAGCGGGACCGTGTTTACGGTCGCGAACTACCTCCGGCCTTACACGCCGCCGGATATCCGCGAGGTGGTGTGTGCGGTGAATCCGAATTTCACCCTGTCGGAAGTCGATGCGGGGCGGCTGATTTGTTTATCAATTCCGCAGACTTACCAAGTCGAACGGCGCTACCTTAACCTTCTCTGCAAGCAGTTGTTTTTCCTGCATGCGTTTCGCCGTTTCGATCTGGAGCCAACCGAGATGCGGCAGCGCAACGTAATCGTCTTGGTTTTGGATGAAGGCCAGAAAACCACGCTTGTTTCTGAAGATGGTTTTTCCGACCATGCCACCGTCGACGAATTGCGAGAGGCCGGCGTGTGTTTGATTTCCGCAACGCAGACGCCGTTATCCCTGTACGCCTCGTTTGAAACCCCGACCAAGGCGGACGTCTTTATGGCGAACCTCAGGACGCAAATTCATTTTCGCGCTGCCGATGAAAAAGGGGCGAAGATTCTCGCGGAGAAAATGGGGGCGCGCGAAGTTCGCAAGTATTCCGGTGGCGTGAGCAGTGGAAGGATATCCCGAAGCTGGCAGCCGGTCGATGAACCTTGGGTTAAACCCGCGCGATTCCTGGCGTTGGGTGATGGGCGGGCGGTAGTGAGACATCCTCGGACAATTGGCCGTCCTCTCCTGCGCAAATTACCGTTCACATCGTTCACCGTGCCGAACGCGAGCCAGGGCCTGACCCAAACGCGGAAATCGCTATGATTCTCCTTAAGCAGAGCGAAGATTAGAAAATACAAAGGCCGCCTCACCCCTGAGACGGCCTTTTGCCTAACACCAAGCAAACTTACACGTCGAGAAAGACGTCGCCATGTAAGGTTCGTTCAAACTACCGCTCGCGTTCACACAACTGTAACAAAGATGCGTCCAATCGATGTGACATTCAGGCGACACCGCGCTGGGTCGCTTGCGCGAAATTACGCAGAGATTTTCATCGGGGCATGTCTGCGATTTTAATTAAGACCCGAAACCTGCTCGCTCCGAAACGCTCGCTCCGCCGACAGGTGGCGGACTGGGCTCACCTCCACCGACTCCCGGATTCGCGCCAAGTCGGTCAAGTGATGGGGCTCCTGCAGGAAATCGGTCACCGGGCGGACGATGTCGTTCTGCCCCGATTCCTGGCTAACGATGGAAAGGCTCACACCTTAAAACATGGTTAACTTTAACGCATCTTATCCGATGGCGGTTCATCCCCTCTTAACTTCCAACGAAGGGAAATTGATTTATTCGTTGATCGATGCGGCCGATGACGACGGTTTGCTGAGCAAATCATTTCCTCCCTGTAGATCGATGGGGATTTGAGAGAAAATAAAAATGACCGTCCTCGGCTCCAGCCAGCAAATCCGGGCAACCGTCCCCGTCCCAGTCGACAATCGTCGGCGAAGTGCTGTGTCCAGCGAGTTTCCGGCCGTCCACCGGGCCTTGATCTTGAAACAGCCACTCTCCGGGCTGCGTGGAAATATTTCGGAGAAAATTCACGTTCACGCTATTGACCAATAAATCGATTTTGCCGTCGTCATCCCAATCGACGAAGCAGAACGTGCGACGGCCACTCGTCCCGGCTTTCCCGCTGTTGAGTTGGAGCGGGCCGTCTTGCGCGCCCGTCGGCTGGTGGATGTGATTAAAACTGGATGGACCTTTCATGTGGAAGATCCGCTCCCCCGGCAGCAAGATCCTCGCACCGTTACGAACCTCCCGCCGATAAAACGCGAGATACCCTTCTGTATCGACTGTCACCAGATCCGCCAGACCGTCCTGATCCAGATCGATGATGAACGGCGTGCAACGCCAAGGCACCACGAGATCGCCCGGTGCAGGACTCCACCAGTTCCAAGCGGGCTTGAGCGGCGGCCCGTTCCACGCGACCTTTACCGGCTCCGGGAGGGCCAGTTCGGGTGAGGTACGGGTGCCGATATTTCTGAACCAGACGACGGCCCCGGTCATCGTGTTGGCCAGGATGTCAGGCAACCCGTCGCCATCCCAATCAGCAACGCCGAGATTGTTGTAGCCCCACTTCGCCTCGGCGGGCCCCTGGATCGAACCGTTGTACCCGGCGAGAATCCGAATCGGATCACAGCCGGCTTTCAACAGTTCCGGCGCGGCCCAGACCGGCGGATTCCCACCGCGATTTTTGATGAACGCGATCTGCCCTGCGGTATTTCCCGTGATGAGATCGGCCAGGCCGTCTCCGTCCCAGTCCACCGAGACCGGTGTCGTCAACACGCCGAACTTCACCGCATCCGCCTCCTGACGGAAAAATCTCGGCGGTAAAAAAGCGGGCTGACGACTCGCTGGCGGCGGTTCGCGCAGGTTGGCCCGCCGCTCACTCACGATCGCCCGCCCGGTGTTTTCCAGCCATGCCACGGTGCCGTCCTCCTGGCCGACGACCAAATCCGGCTTCCCGTCCTGATTCCAATCGTAAGCCGTCACCACAATCATCGCCAAGGGCAGCGTGAGCGGCCGGCCGGCAAAGACGAGCCGGCGGCCTGGCGCATAACGCGGTTGTTCCCGGGTGCCGATGTTTTCGAAGAACGTCAATCCATCGACAAATTCCCCGCAGATCAGGTCGAGTTTGCCGGTGCCTAGAAAATCCGCAAACACCGGCGACGGCATTCCGTACATGTCGATCGCCCGGCTGTCCGCCTCAAGCCGGAAGGCAGCATCATAAGCAGGCGATTCGTCGGTGCCGCGGTTCAACAGCACATAGACGAAACCGTGCAGCGGGCCATTCGACCACCGCCCGTTGTCATCGTACGCGTTGTCCCAGCCGTAGTCGGTCCAATCGCCCACTCCCACGACGAGATCCAGCACGCCATCGCCATTGTAATCCACATAACTCCATTGGTTGCCGCGCACCCTGCCGCTGGTTTGGTGCACCGCGTCTGCCTTCACGGGCAACGGGACGCGACGATTCAGTCCCTGCGCGAGAAAATCCGGATGCTCAAATCCCGGCGATAGTACCCGCAAACCCTGCTTCGTGTAAGAGGGTGTGACATCGACTTTCCCGTGGCTCAGGCGCACGCCCGGCTTGAAAACCTCGGTGCCGGTCACCATATCGCGCCGGCCGGTATTCTCGAAATAATACGTGCCCTGCGAAGTCGAGCTTGCCGCCACCAAAATCAAATCCGGCAACCCGTCACCATTGCGATCCGCGGGGACAGGCCAGCCCCAAAGCCCGATACCCAGATCGACCGTGAGTTCGGCATCGCGATAACGAATCGCCTCGAATCGGGCCGGAGTCACCCCGGACGCTTCGGCTCCCTCTGCACCCCAGCACCCCGCAATAAACCACAGAAAGATCCAATGATGACGATACCGCGACATGTTATATTCGTCAGTGAATCACTAACCGATCGTTCAGCGTGTCGGGTTTTGCGGCCAGTTGTCGGATCGAAACGGCGCAACCGGCAGACCGGCGGAATTGAAGAGCGAAATCTCCGGGGTGTTTTTCCACGCGTAGCGTACCGCAGCCGGAGCGGGCACGCTGTCCGCGCTGACGATCACGTGATTACCCGTCACCACGGCCGTTGCGGGATAAAAACGCCGGTCTTCGCCAGCCACCTCGAAGCCGGTTGGCGGTTGATGCTGGCTTACCAACGGATCCCCGGGAGCAAACTCAACCCGGATAGCCTTGCCGTCCGGCCTAATGGCCGAGAGTCGCGGACCGGAGGTCGCAACCGTTTCCCGGTCGAGATTGGCCCGCACGAGCGCGGAGAAACGACGCCCTGCCTCTTGTTTGTTTTTGAAATGAATGTCGTCGTCGTCGCCAATATCGATCGTGACGACCATGCCGGTATGCGGGAGTTGCAGCGCCTCGCCCTGTGCTTCACGGAGCCATGCCCGGGTTTCACCGGACGCATCCCCCACGGTCGCGAAGTTTGCCAGCTGGGCGAAATAAAACGGCAGCTCCGGTCGCGCGAAATCATTGCGCCACTGGGTGATCATCGCCCGGAAGAGCTTTCCGTATTCAGCCGGTCGAAATTCGTTCGCCTCTCCCTGAAACCAAAGCACGCCGCGAAACGGAAATCCCACAAGCGGGTGAATCATTCCGTTAAAAAGTCCGCCCGGCTGCAGCCGCGCCGTCTGGTCTTTCCACCGCAACGGCCGGCGGGTCGTGAACGGTTGGCCCGCAGCCTTCGCTTGGGCGGCAGCCCTCTTCCAGGCGTCGATCGCAGCGTTCTGGTTCACGTCGGCCGCCGGAAAATCGTCGAGCACTTTTTGCCAGCGCGCCCACACCGGAGAAAAATCCGGATCGCTTTTGAGCGCGGCTGCACTGGTCCAGGCCTCAATCTGCGTCCCGCCCCACGCGCTGGTCACAATGCCGATCGGCACACCGCGGTGCTGCCATTGGTCGCGAGCAAAAAAATAAGCCACGGCGGAAAACTTCAGCACCGTGTCCGGACGGCAGGTTTGCCAGTCGGCGGCAACGGTTTCCGCCGGAGCATCTGCGGCGGCGCGCGCGATTTTGCAGTGCCGGATAAAAGGATAATCTGCGCCCGCCGCCTCCTTCCGCGGATTCGCGGCGGTCGCCACGGCCCACTCCATGTTGGACTGGCCGGAGCACAGCCAGACATCCCCCACGACGATGTCGCGCAGCTGCACGCGGTTGCGCCCGGTGACTGTCAGCGTCGCTGGGACGGTTGAAGCCGGCAGCGGATCGAGCGTGACCTGCCATCGCCCGTGCGCATCGGCCTTCGTCTCTTTCCTCTGGTTGGAGAATTCCACCTCGATTTTCTCCTGAGGATCCGCGCGGCCCGACACGGGGTGCTGGGTATTGCGCTGCAGTACCATGCCGTCGGCGAAGATCGGTGCCATCGTGACATCCGCGCGGCAAGCCACCCCGAGCAGCGCAATCGCCAGTCCCCAACAGATGCGAAAGAAACGAAGCATGTCAGGAGGGAGACGCGCGGAGGCGGCCGGTCGTTACGGCGCGACGAGCGTGCCGTCTTTGAACACGCGCGAGCTTTTGACCTCGCCGCTCGGCGACCAAAGCTGGGCGGGGCCGTCGGCCACGAATTTTTTCCAGTGGGATTCGGCCCGTTTGCGGCCATTCTCCCAGAATTGCGTCCAGGTGCTGGTTCCGTCCGGACGGTGCTCGCGGGTCCACGTCACGGAGCCGTCCTCCCGCCACCAGGTTTCCGCGCCAACTTTGTGGCCGAGGGCGTAGGTCGCTTCATATTGTTTACGACCGTTGGGAAAGTAGGACACACGCGGGCCATGCAGTACGAAATCGCCGTTGGCCGCGACACAACTGCCCCACGTGGCGCGGATTTTTCCGTCCGAATATTTTTCCTGGTGCGATTGCACGCCGCCGGGCACCGGCACGGTCACCTGGGCATTTTGCTCGCCTGTGACATCGGAAAGAATCCAAGCCTCGTTTAGTTCGAAATGCTGGCTGGGATGATTCATCGAAGTGAGCAGATGAATGACGCCGTTAGGCGCCTGGACTGCGGCGCTGTAGCCGATGGTTCCGAGGTCATGGAAATTTTCCGGGATCGTTCCCGACCATTCGCGGGTGACCTGGGGAATGCGGGTCACCTCGTGCGGCAACGCCAAGTCGAGCCGTTTGATGTGCCAGGTTTCCCCTTCGTCGTCAGAAAGGGCCACGAAGGCGCCGTGTTGAGTGACGGTTGCGGGCGGCGGGTTGAGTTTCAAGATCTGCTGGAAGTCACTGGCAAAAAACAAACGCCCGCTTTTCAGTCGCAGGATGACTGGCCGCTGGTTGCCGCCCATCGCGGGGAAGACCGTCTTAACGGGCGCACTCCACGTTTTGCCTCCATCGCTGGAAAAGACTTTCGGCATGAAGCCGTCGAGGTCGGAGCTCTTTCCGCCCATCCCGAGGATGCGGCCGTCCTTCAACTCGACGAATGTCGTGTGCCGGCCGGCGGTGCGCCCGCCCGTGTCGAACCACGTTTTCCCTTCATCCTCACTCGCCCAGAGCATGGACGAGGCCTCCTTGCCGTCATTGCTGAAATAGAGGGTTCCGCGCGGCCCGGCGCGGAACATGGAGTTCGTCGGCTGGTTTTCGATGTAGGCATTCTTCGCCGTGATGTGCGGCAACGTCAGCGGGCTCCACGTCGCTCCGCTGTCGGTGGTCGTCGCATATTTGAAGCAGAGATCGCCGTAAAAATTATAGCTGCCCCCGCCGATAAACCAGACGCGGCCCCCGTCGTTCCAAAGCAGTGCGGCCATTTCGGGTATATCCGCGAGGTCGCAAAAAAGTTCGGGCATGTCCCACTCCGCCGTGCCCCGCCGCAATCGGGAGATGATCATCCGGGTGTTGGGTTGATTCTCGGTCAGGCGGCGGCTTGCGGTGAAACTGATCTGCACCACGTCGCCATTCGGCATCACCACGATGCCGCCGCTGTGGACGTGCGCCATCACGCCGGGATGCAGGCCGGCCGACGCCGCGCCGCCGTTGAGGTCGTTCTCCGCCGGGATCGGGAGCATCGGCCGGGCGCGAAAATAGGGTTGGTCCGGACGTGGTCCGTGTTGTGCGGCGTCCGTCGTCTGCAAGATTGCCTCAAAGGCAAACGTCGGCTCCGTCGGTAAGGGCGCAGTGGCGGGCAGATCCGCCTGCACGATACGAAAGCCAATATAGTGATTCAACGTCCCTGGCTTCGAGCGCGCCTGCGGCAGCATGCTGGCGCGATTGGCTGAACGGGCGTAATAGGCACCGGGCGCCAGCCAGTGAGTGGGAGTAAAGCCGAGTCTCGGCCGCTCCAGTTCGGGCTTCTTGTGCGGCTCGCGCAGTTCGATGCCGGCACCCCGTACAACCCGGCCGACGCCGCTGGCGGGGCCGACCGGGTCCGTCTGATCGCTCCACGGATATTGCCCGTGCCAGTCCAGACACCACTCCGGCAGGCCTGCGCCTAGCTCGCGCAGGCCAAACGCATTGGCCGCATCGCGGGCTGGCGGAAGCTTTCCCGACCAGAACAGTGACGCCGTACCGCCGCGCGCGGCGTACTCCCACTCTGCCTCGGTGGGCAGCCGGTAGGTCTTGCCTTCTTTTTTGCTAAGCCAAGCGCAGAACGCCATCGCGTCGTCCCAGCTGACGCCGGCGACGTAAGGCGCAAAAAAATCGACCGCCGTCTCCTCCGCGCGGAACTGCCGGAACGCCGCTTGCGTGACGGGAATTTCGGAAATGAAGAACGGTTGCGTGAGGTGAACTGGGTGAACGTTTTGTTCATCCCAGTCGCCCTGCGGAGAAAAACCCGGCCCGTTCAGCTTGACCGGTGTCCGGTTGGTCTCGCCCATCGTGAACGAGCCGGCCGCCACCGGAATCATCTTAATCCCGACCGAATTGGTGAAGGCCGCCGGCGGGGCCGCGATCACGGCCGCCGGCATCAGCAGGGCGAGCAAGGCCGCCGTGATCATCGATTTCATGGCGAAGCGGGTGCGGGCACGGATTCTAATCAGAAAGAACCCTTCACGCCGACGCTGATGAGCGCGCCGGTGCGTTGCACCACGAGCCGCTCCGAGAAGTCCGGGGTCGTGGCCGTCGCCCGGTTGTAGACATTATTTGCCTGGAGAAGATTGCGCACGCTGAGGAACAGGGAAGCTTGTTTCACGATCCGATACTCCGCCGAGAGATCCACCATTGTGCGGGGCGGGCTGTAGTCAAACGTGTCCTCGGGAATCAGCGCGCTGGTCGCGACGCGGGACTGCTGGATCTCGCCGGTCATGGCCACGTTCAGCTTCACCAGGAAGCGCGGGCGGGCGAGGCTCACGCCGTAGTTGAAGTTGTATTCCGCGAACTGGTTGAGGTCCTCGGCGTTGGTGCCGGAACGTTCGAGCACCGTGGCGTTGGCGAACACGCTCAGACCGCGCGCCCAGCCCGGCAGGAAATTCAGGGCCTGGCGCACGCTCGCTTCCGCGCCGCTGACATTTGCCCCACCGAAATTCTGGGCGGTGCTCAGGGTGTAGCCGGTGGCGTAGTCCTCCGGGATGCCGTAGAGATCCACCAAGTCGGGGGTCAGCGGGATCGATACCCGGCTGATAAAGTTCTTCATTTCCTTGAAGAAGACGCCGGCCGAGGCGACCGTGCCTTTTTTGCCGTAATATTCGAGGGTGAGATCGTAGCTGTTGGAAGTCGCCGCCGTCAGGCCTTCGTTCACGACCGTGATGATGCGCGAGGCGGAGGTGGTCACGTCCGGCAGCGTGACGCCGGGCGTGATTTGCGCCAGCGAGGGCCGCGCGATGGTGCGCGCATAGGCGAAACGCAGCAGCAGGTTGTCGGTCAGGGTGTAGCTCGCATTCAGGCTCGGATAAAAATCATCATATTGCCGCTGGGTCGAACGCCCGTAGCGCGTGTACTGGAGTTTCGCCAGTTCGAGCGCGGTGCCTGGCAGCTTGATCGGGTTGCCCGCCGCATTGCGGATGAGATTGCCGTTCGCGTCGCGCTGGTAGGTGCGGCTCAGGTCGTTCAGCGGTCCGAGGGCATCGTCCTTGGTCTCTTCGTAGCGCACGCCGGTGGTCACGCGCAGGCGGTTGCTGAGCAGCTTGGCGTCGAAACGGATGAAGGCGGCGTTGATGGTCTCGGTGATCGCTTTCGCGGTGTTGGCGGCGGAAACGAATTCGTTCGCCTCGTTCAGCGTGAAATATTCCGGGTGCTCCTTGAAGAGCGCGAAAAGTTTTTCGCTGCTCAGGAACCTGACCGGGACACGGGCGCCGGTGACGTCATACCAGTTCACCCGATCGGAGAATTCCTCGGCCACGAGCCCGTAGTTATTGCCAGTGCGGGAAGCCGCCGTGGAACCCGGCGGCGCGAAGGTGTAGATCCGGGTGGACGCCGAATCCTGCACCACTTCGTCCTGCTTGATCGCCGCGCCCACGCGCACTGTCAGAGGAAAACCGGGATCGAAATCCCGCTTGAGGCTGAAATCGGCCGAGCTGATCTGGTTGTCGACATGCAGCCCGAACGAGGTGGCCGTGGTGATCGGTGCCGCCCCGGCATCATAAACGTTCACCGTGGCGCCGGTGTTGTTTCTCGCGACGAGCACCGGCAACGCGTTGCTCTCGCCATTATACAGGCCCTGAATCCCGTCCGCCTGCATGGTCAACGGTCCGTGAAACGCGGCCTGGGTGCCGAAAAATCCGTCCTCCTGATCGTCCCGGTGCCTCCGCGCGCGGGAATAGCCCGCATTCAGCTCGGCTTGCCACACATCACCGTCGTAAGTGTAGCGCAGCGAGCTCTGCGAAGTGTTCTTGTAGAAATTGGAGCCGTTGGAAACCGGCGTGACGCGTCCGCCGTTTGTCGCGCTCTGGATAGTGGTGGGCGTGCCGGTCGCCGTGCCGCTGGTCGCAAAGCTGAAATCCATGCGATTCTCGGCATTGGTCAGATCGTCCGAGGCGTATTGCGTGCTGAGTCGGAGCGCGCCGCGTTTGCCAATTTTCCAGTCGAGCGACACGGATCCCAGCTGCTTGTCGTAGAACTGGACGGAGTAAAATTTGATGTACCGCGTCAGCACATCCCGGTTCAGGTCCCAGAAGAGCTGGTCGAAATCCAACATGTAATAGCGCTTAGCCGAGCTGAGACTGACCGTGAAACCCAGCTTGTCATTGACCGGGTGAAGGTACGTGAGATCGAAGCCAGGCTGGATGGCGGCGTTCGTGGAACCGGAACGCACCCCGACCTGCTTGCTGAAGCGCGGCGCATCATCCGGCGAATCCGGGCTGAGGATGTTGAAATTGAAGTAGCCGCTGTAGCTCAGGGAAGGCTCCTTCACCATGAACGCACTCTTGGTGCGGATATTGACGCCACCGCCGACCGCATTCGCCGCCATGTCGGGTGTGGGCGACTTGGTCACTTCCAGTCGATCGATGTTACCCGTGCCCACGCCGGTGAGCTCGAACGCGCGCGTGCCCGTGGTGGTAGCCAGCGGATTGCCATCAATGGTGAATAGCGTACCTTCCGAGGGGAACCCGCGAATGCTGACATCGATTGCGATCGGGCCGGAATAGTTCACGTACACGCCGGGCACATACTTCAGGAATTCACCGGGATTGCCTTCGCCCATGTTGCCGAATTCCTCGAACACCACGACATTCTTGATGTTGTCCGCTACGCGCTGCTCGTTGAGCGCCGCCGCTTCGTTGGATAATTTTTCCGAGGTCACCGTGTATTTTTCCAGGTGAAGCACCTGCGTCGAACCGCCGGACGCGGCGGCACCCTCGAGCACCATCCGGTAATCCTGCTGCGTCGACTGCCCAGCCATCACATTCACGGTCTTGGTTTCGATCCGATACCCGGTATACAGGACGGAGACTTTGACTTCACCGGCCGGCACGTTGACGAACCGGTAATGGCCGGTGGCGTCGGTAAAAATTTCGAGCAGGGAACCTTCGATTACCACGCGCGAATTTTCGAGCGCGCGGTTGGTAACGTCGTTGGTCACCCGGCCTTCAATCGTGCCGAAGGTGGTGGTTTGCCCCCACGCTAAGGAGAGGAGGAAAAAATTGAGGAACGCGATTGCCGATAGCCTGAGACAGGGAAACAAGCTGGTTTTCATGACGAATGATTTGGAGATGGGTGCCGGAAGGTTGCCGAAGGACAGGCAAAAACTGTTGAGCCGGTCTCCCGCCATCGACGCAGAAAAACTGGTCAGAAATTTTAACCAGGGGGTAAACACGGGAGAGATTTCATGAGAATCGTCATGCGGCGAGGCTCGTGATAAAACAACGCGTCGCCAAACGTCTTCGTCGGGACGCGCCTTGTTTTTTCGTCACACGTTTGAAACAAACGCGGACTATTTTCCCGCGTGGGCGCTACTTCAGCCGGACTTCGGCCGCCACGCGCTCAACGATAAATCCAGCCGGGTCGGTCTGGGCTGCGGTCGAATTCAACCGCAGGTAGCTGACGCCCGCAGGCACCCGGTTCAACTGAGGCAGCGACAATCGGTCGATCCCGTCGATCGATACCGTGCAGACACCAGGCCACCGATCACGCGGTGGGCGCTGCTCCACTTGCCATGACAGGGTGATGTCGTGCCAGCGGTTCTTTTCCAGAACCACCCCTTCGCCCAGCCGGCCCTCCGCGCTGATCGGCAGCTCGAAGCCCGCCGCATTGGCGTCAACGATGTCAGGATAATAGAACCGGTCGGTGAGCGTGATGAGGCCGCCTTGGAAACCCTCCCGCAGCATCACCCGCAGGCTCACCTTGCCGATTTGACCCGCCGGGAAATTCCACACGGCACCGTCACCTGCATTTCCGTCGGGGCGCGCCACTCGCATCACTTGAGCGCCGGCCCGGGTGGGATGAGGAATGCAAACCGCTCCGGCGCTGCGCTCGCTGCCCCACATTTTTGGCGGGCCGAAGCTCTTGAAAGTGCTCCATTGCGCAATGCCCGCAGAAAAATCGTCCTCATGTCGACGCTCACGCAGCCAGGCCGGGTCGATCACGATGATCCGGCGGCGATCCTTCCCCTGCCCCGAAACCAGCAAAACATTGCCGTCGGGCGTTGCGACCGCCGCCGGGTAGGCGGTGCCGCGGTCACCGACGCCCAAGGCCGAATCGGTTTGCTTTGGATCCCGATAAATCTCGCGGAACCCCTTCCAGGTCTTGCCGTCATCCGACGAAACCGCGGCATGCAGGGCATCGCGCCCTGTGTAAAGAAATGCGCCGTCGCGAGGCCGGGTCAGCACCGTATTATTCCAGACGACTACGAGGTCGCCGTTCGGCAACCGGGTCAGGCTCGCGGGTGCATCCGAGGACCGGAAAAGAGTCGGCTGCGGCTCCGACCACTCCACCCCGTCGGTTGAAAACGATTCATACAGGTAGCCGGTTTGCGTGCGCAGGAGCATCCAGACCCGTCCGTCATTCAGTTCCACGATCACCGGCTCGTAACCGCCCGGATGGACGCCGGGATAATCCGCTGGCACGGGCACGGTCAGGCGTGCGGGCGAACGCAACCAGGTTGAACCGCCATCGTCGGAGTAGACGGTGGTGTTCTCCCAACCGCCGCGCGCGGCGTCCCACGGAATCGCCGACGCCGCCTCGACCGATTTGCCTTCCTTGTTCACCAGCTCGGATCCGACGGCCATCGCACCTGCCGGTGCCTCCGTGCTTTTTGCCCTCCGCAAATTGTAGCCGACGGGCACCACGATGCGTCCCGTTTTAAGCTGGATCGGATTGTTCTGCGGTCCGCATACGCTCAGAAATTTCCACTGCGTCCACTCGCTCTGGCCGGCTGGTTTGGCCGCATGCCAGGACTCCTGTGCGGGAGTGCCGACGTTCAGCGCGAAGAGGTGCAGCTGTCCGCTTTGATCGTAAAGGGCATGCGGCGACATTTCATACCACTTCATTCCGCGCGGGAGCGCCACGACGCTCTCGGGCAGGCCCCACGTCCGACCGCCATCGCGGGATGTTATGCGCCGGACCTCCTTGTCAGGGATTGCGACAGCCCCTTTTTTCGCGGGCGGGGAAAAGCTTGGCAGATCGACGGTGAAATAGTGCTCCGCGGTGCCATCGGGCGCGATCACACAGCTGTATCCGGGGGCGCCCCTTGCATCGATCGGCGGGACGGAGGCCGCGAAGGCGACTACGCTGAAGAAGGCGAAAGCGATGAAGCAGGACTTCGCCATCAGGCGGCGGTGGCGATTGGCAGGGATGGACAATGGAAACATAGTCAAAGTGAGGATAATCTGGAAATGGGCCGGAAAATCGCCGCCAGTGAGTATTTACTTTCCTGTCCGGCGGACTGGCCAGCGCGTTTATGCGGACTCGTCCGAGTTGTCTTCAAAATTGATGGGCTGGTAATAATATTTGACCAGCACTTGGTGATTTTCCTGCTCTTTGACGGCTGCCATCATAGAGACTTCCTCCGGACGCAATGACCTCCCTCCTCCCTTTCTCAGGTAATCGCGTGACCGTGCGACGAAGTGGCGTAGTCCTCGATGAACGTGCGGCAGTCGTCATGCAGCGGATAGCCGAGAAAACTGGTAGCGGTGGAGAAAAGCCCGCGGCGCACCATGTAATACTTCAGGCCGGTCAACCAGCAGGCAATCGAGGGCCCTCCGTAGATCCCGAAAAGCGCCGCTTGCATCTCCCTTTCGATCTTCCGCGCGTCATCCCGCCGGCCCGCCCGGAACAGCCCGACGATTTTGGCCAGCTGCGGGGCCACCGCCACCGCCCCGCCAAACATGCAGCCGTCATAGCCCGCCTCAAGGTAGTCGACACACCGGAACTCATCACCGTTGAAAAGCGTCAGTGCCGGTTTTTCCTTCTGCGCGGCCAACGCGATCGCGCGACGCTCAGGCGAACCGGAACTGTCCTTCACCAGGTGCACATTCGGCAAAAGATACAGGTCCTTGAGCCGGTCTTCGGGAATCATGATCGGCCGATGCCGTCCCAAATCATAGATCCCCATCCGCAGCGGACTCGCGGAGACCGCTTCGGCAAACAGCGCCGCAATTCGATCCGGGGTCGCATTCATCATTGTTGCAGGCGCGGCGACGATGCCGAAGTCCGCACCGACCTCGGCCACCAGGCTGACATTGTCGAGAATGCGCGGCACGGAATTGTCCGACACCTGCGCGGCGATCTTCAACTGGCCCGAAGCCGCTTTCACCGCGGCCTGAACCAGCGTCCTTCGCTCGCGATCCGGCAGCCAAGGACCTTCGCCGCAGGTGCCCGCGAGAAACACTCCCCGCATGCCATCAGTCACCGCCTGACGGATCATTTTTTCCACCGACGCCACGTCGACTTTAGAATCATCCGTCAAGGGAGTCGGCACGGCAGACCAGAGTTGCACCTCAGGCAAAAGTTTCATCGTCCCAAAAAAACAAACGGCCAAAACCGGAACTAGTCCGAATTACTGGTAAGATATTATGAACAGCTCGCCACCTCCTTTTGACATTCCCAAGCGCCTCTCCCTGCCGGCCCAGGCGGCCGCGTCGATCCGCAAAGCGATCTCGGAGCGCGTGTGGGACGAATATCTTCCCGGCGAACGCCGCCTCTGCGAAATGTTTCAGATCAGCCGACCCACCGTTCGCACCGCGCTTTGCCAGCTGGCGAAAGAAGGGTTGATCGAAATCCGCCACGGCCTGCGCAATCGCCTCCTCACCGCGCCTGAACACTTCACGCCCCAACCCAGCCGGCTCGTCGTCCTGGTCACCCACGAACCGGTCTCGCACATCGCGCAGATGGCTTATCAAGGCATCGGTGACATGCGCACGCACCTTGCGGAACACGGCTTCGCCACGGAAGTCCTCGTTTGCCAGTCCCGCAGTCCGCTGACTCAGCAGCGAAAACTGGACAGCTTCATTCGGGAAAATCGCGTGTTTTGCTGCGTGTTGCTTTCCGTGAGCCGCGAATTGCAACAATGGTTCGCCCGCCAGTCGCTGCCGGCACTCGTGCTCGGTTCCTGCCACCCTGACGTGGTTCTCCCTTCGCTGGATGTCGACTACCGGTCCGTCTGCCGCCACGCGGCCGGGATATTCCTGCAAAAAGGCCACCGGCGGATCGCCCTCATCGTGCCCAACTCCGGCGTCGCCGGAGACATCGCCAGCGAAAAAGGATTTCAAGAAGCGGTCGCCGGTCGCGGGGATCGGAAAGATGCCGAAGCCATCATCGTGCGGCACAATGGTACCGCCCTCAACATCAGCGCCAAGCTCGACGCCCTCTTTAAATCGAACCGTCCGCCCACCGCGCTGCTCGTCGCCAAGCACCGGCATGTTTTCGCCGTGATCATCTACCTGCTCAAGCGAGGCCTGTCGGTGCCCGACAAGATTTCACTGATTGCCCGGGATCACGAATACCTGTTCGAAACGGTACACCCCACGATCTCGCACTATCAATTCAAGGACGACTCGCTCGGCCAGCGCCTTTCCCGACTGATGATCAAGCTGTTGAACCAAGGTTCAATTCCCGCGGAGCCAAACCTGTTGTTTCCCAAATTTTTCGAAGGCAAGACAGTGAGGTCACATGTCGATGGCTGATTGCGTCGCGATTGCTTCGCCCTAGCCGCGACGCGAGGAATCCAGTCCGAACGTTGCTTTCAATCGCCGGCGGTTTGCCCACTCACTTCTCACCGGGGCTGCGCCCTTGTGTGCCGCCATTCCCCGAAAGGCGCGCCTCTTTAACAATCGATCACAAATGAAGCGCCGGTCTTTACCCGTACCTCGTCAAGGGTGATGCCGGGATGCAGTTCGATTAGGACGAGGCCAACCTCCGGCTGCACTGCGAACACGCAGAGATCCGTGATGATGAGGCTGACCACACCCTTGCCGGTGAGAGGTAGGGTGCACTGCTTCAAGATCTTCGGACTGCCATCCTTCGCGGTGTGCTCCATGACAGCCACCACGCGCTTCACGCCTGCGACCAGGTCCATCGCGCCGCCGGGGCCCTTGACCATTTTACCGGGCACCATCCAGTTCGCGATGTCGCCGTTCTCGGCGACCTCGAGCGCCCCGAGAATTGACAGGTCGATGTGCCCGCCCCGGATCATCGCAAACGATTCGGCGCTGGAGAAAAAAGCCGAGCCGGGGATTGTCGAGATCGTCTGTTTGCCGGCGTTGATCAGGTCCGGATCGACCTGCTCATCGGCCGGAAACGGCCCGATGCCCAGCAGGCCGTTCTCGGACTGCAAGGTGACCGTCATGCCTTCGGGGATGAAATTGGCGACGAGCGTCGGGATGCCGATGCCAAGGTTCACATAGTAGCCGTCGCGCAATTCCTGCGCCGCGCGCCGGGCCATCAGCTCGCGGCTGGGCGTCTCTCGCCTGGAAGCCACACCGCCTTGCACCGTGCGGAATTCGATGCGCTTCTCATAATTCACGCCTTGAAAAATATGGTCCACGTAGATCCCCGGCGTGTGGACGTCGTCAGGGGCCAGTTCGCCCACTTCGACGAGTTCCTCGACCTCGGCGATGCAAATTTTTCCGCATGTCGCGATCATCGGGTTGAAATTCCGCGCGGTTTTCCGGAACACGAGGTTGCCGGCCCGATCGCCTTTCCAGGCCTTCACGAGCGAGAGGTCGGCGGTGATTCCGGACTCCAGCACGTAGTCCCGGCCCTGAAAGTTTTTGATCTCCTTTCCTTCGGCCAGCCTCGTGCCGAGCGCCGTCCGCGTATAGAACCCGGGGATGCCCGCCCCACCGGCCCGCAACCGCTCGGCCAGGGTACCCTGCGGAACCAGTTCCAGTTCGAGTTCGCCAGCGAGAACCTGTCGCTCGAACTCCTTGTTCTCCCCCACGTAAGAGGCCATGACTTTTTTCACCTGCCGGGTCGCGAGCAAGACACCCATGCCAAAGCCGTCGACGCCGGCGTTGTTACCGATGATCGTCAGGCCCTTCACGCCGCTGTCGCGCAACGTGGCGATGAGGTTTTCCGGGATCCCGCACAGACCGAAACCACCCGCAGCGATGGTCATGTTATCGTAAAGCCGGCCCGCGAGGGCGGCCTGGGCATTGGCGGTGACTTTGCTCATAAATTAAAACAGGGTTTTGTCCTCAAACGGGAAACGGGGGATTCGAAATCAAACGGTCTGGCCGCAGATCCTTGCCAATCTGAATCAAAGCAATTCCACGCAGGCGGCCAGCCCTTCGCCGCCGCCGATGCACACCGCGGCGACGCCGCGCTTGAGCCCACGCTCCCGGAGGGCCGCGATCAGGGTCACGAGGACACGGGCCCCGCTTGCCCCCAGGGGATGACCCAGCGCGATCGCGCCGCCGTGCACGTTCACTTGGTCGTGCGGTATCCCGAGTTCCTGCATAAAGGCCATCGGGACGACGGCGAAGGCCTCGTTCACCTCCCAGAGGTCGACGTCCTTTACCGACCAGCCGGCGCGAGCAAGGGCGGCTTGCGCCGCCCGCACCGGGGCGGTGGTGAACCACACCGGCTCCTGCGCGTGGCCTCCGAAACCGGCCAGCCGGGCGATGGGCTTCAAGCCTTTCAGCCTCGCCGAAGCGGCCGTCGTCAACACCAGCGCGGCGGCACCGTCGTTCAGCGAAGAGGCGTTGGCGGGCGTGATCGTGCCGTCCTTTAGGAACGCCGGCTTCAGGGTCGCAATCTTGTCGTACTTCACCCGCGCCGGACCTTCGTCGAATTCGACCCTGGTGACATTTCCCCGGGCGTCCCTCACCTCGAACGGCGTGATCTCGCAGGCAAACTGGCCGGCCTTCTGCGCGGCGTTGGCACGCTGGAAGGATTCGATGGCGTAGGCGTCCTGCTGCTCGCGCGTGAACTTGTATTTCAAGGCGCATTGCTCCGCGCAGTTGCCCATGTGCAAGTTATCGGAGGGGTTCCAAAGACCGTCGGAGAGCATCGAGTCGATCACCTGCTGGTGGCCGAGCCGGTAGCCGTCACGAGCCTTCGGCAGTAAATAGGGCGCGAGCGTCATGTTCTCCATGCCACCCGCAACCGTGATCTCCCCCATGCCGCCTGCGAGGCAATGCGTCGCGTCGATGACCGCCTGCATGCCGGAACCGCAGACCTTGTTGAGCGTGACGCAGCGCACCGACGACGGCAGCCCAGCGCCCAGCGCAGCCTGCCGCGCGGGCGCCTGCCCAAGACCGGCCTGAAGCACGTTGCCCATCACGCAGTCGGTAACCAAGGCGGCAGGGACCCCGGCTTTTGCGAGCGCCCCTTGAATCGCGGCGGCTCCGAGCTTGTAAGCGGGCACGCCGGCGAAAACGCCTTGGAATGCGCCAATGGGAGTGCGGGTCGCTTCGAGAATGACAACGTCGTCCATGGAGGAAAAAAGAGGATTAATCATCCCGGATTAACGGCCTTCCGCAGTTCCATTGTTCAACTGGTCGCGCTTGAGTTGGCGAATGAGCTCTGCCGTGACCGCTTCCCTAAGCGCTGCGATCTCCCCGGCTGAATATTGCTTCCATCCCGCCCCGGACTTCACTCCGAAATCGCCCTTGGCTACCAGTTGTTCCAGAACTGCCGGTGTGGTGGAGTCATTGCAGAGCTGCGGAAAAAGCCCCCGGGAAATCTCAAGGTACACGTCCAGTCCCCCCAGATCGGCCGTGCCAAATATCCCGCTGACGGGAATACGCCGGCCAAACCCCATCCGGGCCACGGTATCGATGTCCTCCGGGGAGGCGACACCCTTGCCGACCAGATCCATGGCCTCCCGCTGGAGCGCAAAAGCCAGCCGGTTGCCGATAAACCCGGGGATCTCCTTGCGCACCACCACGGGAGTCTTCCCGCAATCTCTCAGGAGCGACTTCACGTCCTCGATCACGCCTGAGAGCACATGAGGGTGCGGTACAAGTTCGACCAGTGGCATCAAGTGCGCCGGGTTCCAGTAATGCATCACCAGAAAACGTTTTCTGCGCTCATCAGCCACCGAATCGAGGGCCAGCTGGGACGGTTCGAACGTGGAGGTATTGCTCGCCAGGATGGTTTCCACGCGGCACAGGCCGTCCATGTGCCGAAATAACTGGCGTTTGACTTCAAGTTTTTCGACCACCGCTTCAATCACCAGGTCAGCCTCCGCCACGGCGGCGGCCAACTCCGGTTCGCAAATAATCCTGGCGACGATTGCATCAATCGGCTCGGCGATCAGCCCGTGTCGCTGCAGCAGGTCGGCATTGGTGCGAGCAAGATGCACCGCCTTCTCCAACTGGGAAACCTGCGAATCGTGAAGCGTGACCTCCCGCCCATGCGCGGCGAAGTTCAGGGCAATATTGGCCCCCATGGTGCCCGCACCGACAATTGATATCTTTGATATTTGCATGGTGGTTAGCGACCGTCAGCCGTTGCGCTCCTGCATTCCGCGGATCTCCGTTTTTCAGGGAGGGCACGAATACCCATGACGCCCGCTGAAGCCGGCGGCCGAAACCGCCGGATGGAAGCCAAAGGATCGCGGAGATGTTTTTTCGAAAACGCGAGAAGCCATCGAGTTGTCGGCATAGTTTCCAGCGGGAGGGTAAATAAACTGAGAAAGCCGTTTTCCGCGCCGGCCATCAGATCCCGGCAAATTGAACGTCGGAGCGGCAGGCCGCATGGCTGGACTTATCACGGCAAGGGCACATCCGGGAGCTTCTGATCGGAGTCGATCGCCTGCCGATAGCGGTCCAGGTGCGCCCCGGTTGAGTCCCAATCGGCCAGCAACCGTACGTCCTTGTCACCGGCGACGACTCCCGGCGCCGCGGGCGGAGCCTGATCGCCGCGCTTGCGGAATTCCCACCAGCACTTCGCCTGATGGTTGTGCTCGTGATCGATGACAAAGCCCGCGTCCTGCATCAGGGGTCCGATCCAACCGAGGCAGTGATCGCAATAGTCGTGGTACGACTCGAGCCCGTTGCGCAGCAGAAAACCCTTCGAGGGGCAGGCATGCATATCGACCCGGAACAGATCAGGCAATTGGGTGATCGTGAACCCGAGGTCGGGCGATTCCTCGAGCAGCGTGTGTCCCCAATATTTGGCCATGCCGGCGAAGCCCTCCCGCTTGATCAGTTCGACGGCGTGCCGCTGGCTGTCCTGATTGATGGCTTCATTCCAGTAGGCCTTCACGAGTGCGTGGCCGCCCCTTCCTTCCAGCCAGTCGAACGTCCATTCGTAGTGTCCGCAAAAATCGTAACAGCCTAGCATGGTCCGGCCTCCTTGATGTCGCCCATGTCTTGCGGGGGAAGCTTGGTCTCAAGCGTGGCGTAGGAATGCCGGCAGCTGCCGTTACCGCCGGACAAACGCATGGTCAGGCCCGCCGCCTCCGCGCGCGCGGAACCTAGCAGGTAGCAATGCTGGCAATACTCGCGCACGATCTCGCGTCCGCCGGCGCGCAGGTGCCGGATCGCCGGGCATTCCCGCACGTTCACCTCCACCCGGTCAGGTTTTTCCGTTACCTCCACGGTCGCACCCGGTTCAGCCGCGAAGAAGTCGCGCCAATACCGGGCGACGGCCGGAAGGCCGATCACCCGCCAGCGTTCGTTCACCGGTGCAAAATACCCGCGGCCCATTTCCTCCAAGTAGTGACGCCAGCCCTCGTAGCCTTCGCGTCGCAGTACAAACCGGAATGTCGCGTTGATCGCGTAATAAAAATCCGCCGAACCCTGGGGTTTCGTATCCGTGTACGGAAGCGCCGGCGCGCCGGGTTTACTCATGACGCGAGGGCTCCGGCGGTTTCGATGGCGGCAGGGAATGACGGGGACGGTTTCAACGGCGGTCGCATCGGCTCATTCCCATTTGAACACTATGCCCAACCAGCCCTTGCTGCCCTGGAGCACCATCTGGTAAATCGCCGGTGCCTGCGCCACGGGGACGACATGTGTGAGCAGATGATCCAGCCGCAACTCACCCGTCGCCATCAAACGCAGGCAGGCCCGGCGGTTGCGTGAGCGGGACCAGCGCCAGTACGCGTGGGTTTCCGTCAGGCCGGCCTCATACGTGCCGGTGACGGTGAGTTCCTTGCGCAACAGTTCTTCCTTCAAACGAATGGTCGCGTTGCCGGGGGGACTCCCGGTCAATACGACGGAACCGCGATCGGCGGCGCACTCCATCGCGGTCTGCAAAATCGAGGCGGCCTGGGCGCAGTGGAAAACCGCCTCGGCGCCCGCGCCCCGGGTGATCTCCCGAATGCGTTCGACGACGTTTTCCCGCGAGGCGTTGATGCAGTGCGTCGCGCCGCTGCGCTTCGCCATTTCCAGCCGCTCGTCCTCCAGGTCGATCGCGATGAGGGGATACGCGCCGGAGATCCGGGCAAATTGCAGTACCAGCTGACCGACCATCCCGAGCCCGAACACCGCGACTGACTGGTCGATCTGCACGCCCGCGCGGCGCACGCTGTGCAGCGCCACATCCCCCAGGGCCACAAATCCAGCGGACTCATCAGTAACACCCTCGGGCACTTGTTCGATGCTCGCCGACGGGTTCACGTCGACGACCACATGCAGCGCATGCGGCGCGGAAGCGGTTACCCGGTCGCCCACCCGAAACCCGGTGACGTCGCGTCCCACGGCGACGACCCGGCCAACGGCCATGTAGCCGATGTTCGCCCGCTGGGCTCCCTCGGGCAGGCCATAGGATTGCGGACCATGGCGCAGGAAATTGGATTCGCTGCCTGCGCTCACCTGGGTGCAGGCGTTGCGCACGAGCAACTGGTTGGGCCCGGGCACTGGGATCTCGCTGGTCTCCACCGTGACACCGGGAGGAGAAGAGGCAAAAATGAGTCGCGGGGAGGAGTGGGCAGTCGGGTTCATCGGAGAATGAAAAAAATCAGGATGCCTCCAGTTCGGCGAACACGCCGGCATCGTCATACCGCGACGCCGCAAAGGCCTGGTCGAGATGGGCCGGCGTGCGACCGCCGATTAAGACGGAGGCCACGCCGCGCTGGTGCAAGGCCCAGGCCAGCGCCAGATGCGTCATGGCCAGACCGTTTCGCACGGAGACTTCTTGGAGCCGCGCGAGCCGGCGCTCCGCCAGTGGATTGAAATAAACGTCCTGGTGGCCCGGGATGACCGCGAAGCGCGAACCCGCCTCGACGCCGCCGCGATGCTTCCCGGTGAGGTAGCCCGCACCGAGGGGACTGTAGGTGATGATGGCCACCCCATGCGCCGCGCACAGCTGCCGCATTTCGTCGTCAACCGTGCGCACCGCGAGATTGTGGTTGTTCTGTACCACTTGGAAAGGCTTCAGCCCGAGACGGCCTTGCAGCGCCAAGGCCCTCTTGAGTTGGGCGGCGGTATAGTTGCTGGCGCCAAGCCGGCTCACCCGTCCTTCACGCACCAGACGGTCGAGCGCGCGCAGCACCGCGGGGGTGTCCGCCGTCTCATCCCATTTGTGCAGATACAGCAGGTCGATCGTTTCGATCCCCAGACGCGCCGCGCTCGCGGCCACCGCCGATACCACCTGGGCTTCGGTGTACGGCGGATATATTTTGGTCGCGATGCCGGGGCGTTTGACCGACGGGCGGGCGGCCAGCCATGCGCCGATGATCCTCTCGGATTCGCCGGCGGAATAATTCGCCGCCGTATCGAAGAGGGTAACGCCGTTGGCCACGCCATGATCCATCAAGGCGAACGAGGCGACTTGGTCTATCTCCCGTCCGAAAGTCGCGCCGCCGAGACAGATCCGGCTGAAGGCCGGAACCACCGGGGATGACTGCAAAGGAGAGGCGGAGAGCATGGAGGTCACGTTGGCGCTGAAACAGACGAAGGTTCAGAGTTATTTCCCGTTGGTCGGCGCCTTCAGCTTGGGCGGAGGAGTGCCGCCCGCCACATAGCTTTCGATAAAGGAACGGCACTCGGGGGTCAAAGGATATTCAAGGAAGCTCGCCGCCGTCCCGAACAACCCGCGCTCGACCAGGTAGTGCTTCAAGCCGGTGAGCCAGCACGCGATCGATTCGCCCCCGTAAATTCCGTAGAGCACGCGCCTCATTTCGGATTCCACGGTCTGCGCTTCAGCCACGCGGCCGGCCGCGAACAATGCCGTCAGCTGCTTGAGCTGCGGTCCCACCGCGACCGCCCCACCGAACATGCAGCTGTCGTAGCCGGCCTGCAAATACTCAAGGCAGCGGAACTCGTCGCCGTTGAACAGACGCAGCGCCGGTTTTTCCGTGCGCGCGGCCAGCGCGATGGCGCGACGCTCAGGCGCGCCCGAGCTGTCCTTCACGAAATGTACATTGGGCAGGAGATAGATCTTCTTCAGTTCGGACTCGGGGATGACGACCGGGCGGTGACGGCCGAGGTCGTAAACACCCATCGGCAGCGGCGACGCCTGCACCGCCTCTGTGAACAACGCCGCGATGCGCTGCGGAGTGGCGTTCAGGAAAGCGGCCGGGGAAGCCACGATGCCATAGTCGGCGCCCGCGTCCGCCACGTCCTTCACGTTGTCCAGGATGCGCGGCACCGAGTTGTCCGAAACCTGGGCGGCGATTTTCAAGCGGCCGCCTGCCGCCCTCACCGCCGCCTTCACCAGGCGCTGGCGCTCGCGGTTGGGCAGCCACGGCCCCTCCCCGCAGGTTCCGGCCAGAAACAGTCCGTGCATTCCGTCCGCGATGGCCGCATGTACCATTTTTTCGACGGAAATCTCGTCCACCCGAAATTCGGGCGTGAGCGGAGTCGGCACGGCGGACCAGATTTGCACGGGATGGGACGATTTCATCTCGCTAAATAAACGGGAGCCTTACCAATCGAACGAGGTTTAAGAACTGGTAACTTACTATGAACAGCTCAGCCCTCCCTTTCCACCTGCCCACGCGACTGTCCTTGTCCGCCCAAGCGGCGGATTTGATCGCCAACGCCATCGACAACGGCACTTGGCAGGACTCCCTGCCGAGTGAAAGACGGCTTTGCGAGATGCTGAAGGTCAGCCGGCCCACGGTGCGCACCGCCCTGCGGATCCTCGCGAAAAAGGGGATCGTCGAAATCCGCCATGGCCGGCGCAACCGGTTGCTGAAACGCGCGGGATCGGCCCCGTCGGCGCAAAGCCGGGTGGTCGGATTGGTCACCCATGAGCCCTTCAGCCACATGACGCTGGCGACCTACCAGGTGATCAGCGAAATGCGGGCCCACCTCGCCGATCAGGGCTTCACCACGGAAGTGCTGGTGTGCCCCATGACCGCCAGCCCGCGGATGCAACGGCACAAGCTGGAGGAGTTCGTCACCCGCAACCGCGTCTACTGCTGTGCGCTGCTTTCGGTGAGCAAGGAAGTTCAGAAATGGTTCTCCACGCACTCGGTACCGGCGTTGGTACTGGGTTCCTGCCACGCGGAGTTCAGCCTCCCTTCGCTCGATATCGACTACCGGTCGGTCTGCCGGCACGCGGGCGGGGTGTTTTTATCCAAGGGCCACCGGCACATGGCGTTCGTGGTGCCCAACTCCGGCGTCGCCGGGGACCTCGCCAGCGAGGTCGGATTCCGCGAATCCGTTAAGTCCAACCACCAGGCAGAAGCGCACGCCCTCATTGTCCGGCACAACGGAACCGCACAAAACATCATCCGGCGCCTCGATGCGCTGTTCAATTCGGCGCAGCCACCGACCGCCTTGCTCGTCGCCAAACCGCAATACGTCTTCATCGTCATTCTCTATCTCCTGCAACGGGGCCTTGCGGTGCCCGATACCGTTTCGCTGATGGCCCGCGACTATGACCGCATCTTCGAAGGGGTCAGCCCGCCCATCGCCCACTACACGCTGCAGGACGACACCTTCGCGCACCGCCTGTCGCGCTTGATCCTGCAGATTGTGAACAACGGGCTGCTCTCGCCGAAGCCCAATCTTATTTTTCCTAAATTCTTCGCGGGAGGAACGGTCAAGCAACTCGCCTGATCGGAGGGCCAGCAGCGACTTGCCCAATCAGCATTCCGCGCACGTCCCCACCGGTGGCGCGGTGGGCGCTCAACGCACCTCAGCCGACAATCGCGAGAAGGTCACCGCATCCGTAACGACCTCACTGCTGAACTCCACCCGCAGGTAATTGATTCCGTGTGCCGCCGTGCGCTTGAGCGGGAAATCACCCAAAACCTTGCCATCAATTTCCACGGTCACGGTTCCCTTTCCAGCCGCGTCCCGCCAGCTCATGCGCACATCCATTCCGCGGCCGAGTGCGGCTGAGAATGCGGAGACGTCCACCGGAATCGTCACCACCGCGTGCTCCGCGGCCTGCCGATCGTCGAGCCGGTTGAAATGGTCGGTCAGGCTGATGGTCAGGGATCGCACGGTCCCCGGCGCCTGCAGGTGAAATTGCACCAGCCCACCTTTCGCAGCCGGAAAATTCCAGAGCGCGCCACCCGCCTTATCTTTCAGGCCGACCGAGAGCGTGGCTTCCGCGCCTTCGCCGACCACCTGAAGTTCGCTGCCGCCATAGCTGGTCCACCCGATTGGCCCCGCGCCGAGGTCGTCCGCCACTTTGCGCTCCAGCAACCAGCGCGGATCGAAGAGTACTATCGCGCGCTTGCCGTGCCCCTGCCCGCTCACGACCGCGATTTTTCCGTCGCGTGTTTCAACGGCGGAGGCATAAGCCGTGCCGCGATCACCGCCGGCTTTCGCGGCGGTCTCATGCAGGATCTCCCGGAATCCCTTCCACGTGAGTCCTTCATCCTGACTCAGACCCGCGGTCAGCACTTCGCGTCCACCCATGGCGTAACTGCGGGGGTTGCTCCAGTTCTGGCAGGGATTGGAAAAAAGCACGATCGCACCGTCCCGCAGACGGAGCAACTCCGCCGGCGAGTCCGAGGAAATGAAATCGGTCGGCACCACCGGGCTCCAGCGTTCACCCCGGTCGTTCGAGAATGACTGCCACAGACGCCCCTGCCGGTCGCGCACCAGCATCCAGACTCGCCCATCGGCCAGGGGCAACAACACCGGCTCGATCGCACCGTAGCGGGTGGTGTTTTTGGTTGTCAGCTCGATGCGGAGGTGATCCGGGGATTCGTGCCAGGTCTCGCCGCGATCGCCCGACCAGTACACGTACGTGTCATGCCAGCCGAAATCAGGACCGCTGGCCGGCGCCTGGCCGCGGGCGGGAATGGCCCGCGCCACGCCCGCGAGGAGACGTCCGCCGGGCAGCTGGACAAAGCCGCGGATCGAACCCACGTAGCCCGGCACGAAGCGCCGGGCGGGCGTCCACTCCGCCGCTCCCAGTTCCCGGCGTACATGATAGACTTCGTACAGGTTCCCGCGATGCCCGCCCTCGCCCTTCCCATGCACGTGGAAGATCGCGTGCAGCGTGCCGTCGGGGGCCTCCAGCACCTTGACCGCATAATAGGCTCGCCCCGGGAGCTTGAAGGCGAGCCGCGGTTCACTCCAGGTCAACCCGCCGTCTTCCGAGCGCAGGAACGAGACGGTTTCGCTCTCCGGCTTGGTGATATAATAAATCTCGAGTGCCCCGTCCTGACGGGCGAGCAGCGAACACTCATTGGAGGGCGCTTCCCGGACGATCGCGGGTGCCCACGCGTCGGCGGCCCGCGCCGGCGGCGGCCGCAATTGCATCCCGAATTCATTGGCCAGCACACGCTGGGGAGAGGTCGGCTCCACGCCCGCGTGGCCGGGCACTGCGAGGCCGACCATAACCATGGTGCTGAGAAAAATAAAGGAGACCTTCATTGGTGGTGGCTGATGATAATATGAAATCTACGCATCGAACTATGCTCCTCGGCATCCCTGTCTGATTTACTGCGCTGGAATCCGGCCGGGTGCACTCGCAATCTCCAATTAGAATTCTCCCTTGAGGCCGAAGGTGACGTCCGCCCCACCCGTGGTGAAGATGCTCAGCGGTTCCGCATATTCGGGAATTCCCGGTCCGCGGCGGCCGGTGGTGGCAATCTCATCGTTGAGGAGGTTGCGCACGGAACAGTAAGCCGAGAAACGCTTCGAGAAGCGGTATTCTAGGGATAGGTCAACCTGACGGGACGGCAGTTGCAGCGTGTAACTGCCCGCCGTCTGCGATGCGTTGGAGGCCGCGAGCAAGCCGGACGTGCGCATACCATCCCGGTCGTTGGCGACATTGAGCTTGGCTAGGAATTTGCGGTTCGCGTAGCCCGCGCCGTAATTGATCTGGCGGGGAGCGAAACTGACAAAATCATCCGCATTGGCCCCGGTGACCTTGAGCTGCGTGGCGTTGACAAACACGGAGAAGCCGCGGGCCCAGCCCGGCAGGAACGGGAAGGTCTGCCGGTAGCTCCACTCATAGCCGGTCACGACCGCCTCGCCGGCATTCGCCTTGGAGACGATGTCGTAGCCCACGTATTCCTCGGAAAGGCCCAGTTCGCGCAGGCGCTCGAGGGTGGCGTCCTCCCGGGTGTCGGAGACGAAGTTGACAATGTCCTTGCGGAACGCACCGACGGAAATCGAAGCGCCCTTCAGTTCATACAGCTCGAGTGACAAGTCGTAGCTGTCGGCCGTCTGGGCGATCAGGCCCGTGTTGACGATCGTGATGAGCGGATCGGCAATGTCCGCGCGGGTGATCGTGGTGCCCGGCAGAATGTCGCTGAGGCGTGGACGGCCGATGGTGCGGGCGTACGCGGCCCGGACGAGCAGGTTGTCCGTGATCGCGTAGGTCGAGTTCAAGCTCGGGTAGAAACCGTCGTAATTGCGGTCCGCGAGGAAGCCCCGTTCCGTGTATTGCGTCTGCACGGTGGCCGCGCGGGTATCCACCAGCGGGCCCTGCCCCTCGTCATCCGTCCGCTCGTAACGCACGCCGCCGACCAGCCACAACCGCTTGTCGAGCAGCTTCACATCCGCCCGCACGAAGGCCGCGGAAATCGTTTCTTGGAGATAGCGGGAACCGTTGACCGCGGCGATGTAGGCGGCGTTCTGGTCGAGGATGAAATACTCCGGGTGCTCGCGGTAAAGGTCGTACACCTTGGAGGTGTCCACCGTATCCACCGTGAACTGCCGGCCGGAGGAATCGGTGTAAACCTTCCGCGCCGCGTAGTCCCGGGCCAGCACGTCGAAGTTACTGATGATCCGGCCGGCGGCGCCGCCCGGCGGCGTGAAGGTCCAGCTCTGGCCGGTGGCATTGCGGTCATTCCGCTGCCGGTCCACCTGGCCACCGAATTTCATGGAAACCGGGATCGTGGTGTTAAAGCTCCGGGTGAAGTCGAGCTTGCCCCCGTCACGCACGTCCACGTTGGTCGACTCGTTGCTGGTCACGCTGTTGATGGTGTTCGTCGTCAGCCGGAAGGGATCCACCGTGACGCCGCTCCGGTTCACAACCGTGAAGGTGGGGGTCCGCCGGTTGCCGATGTGGTCGAAGTCATCCGCGCGAATCACCAGCTGCGGAATGTTGCTCAGCACCACGGTGGCGAAGGTCCCGCCGCTCACGTCCTCGACAGTGCGGTGGTTGCGCGCGTAGGAGGCCGAGCCCGCGATTTTCCAGGTGTCTCCGGTGTAGGTGTAGCGCACCTGCCCGCTCAGGCCCGTGCGGTTGCGCCCGGCATCCATGGTGTCGGACTGCAGCGCGTTGCCCGCGCCGGGAACGGCGCCCTGCGTGAAATCCTCGCCGCCCGTGGCGCCGGCACCATAATTGAGGATGAGTCGGGCCCGCGAGACGAAGAGCTCGCGACCCTGGGTCTGCACGTTGAATTGGAAGAGGTGTTTCTCGGCCGGCTTCCAGTCGACGCCCAGCGAGGCCATGCTGTCGATCGTGTAGATGTCGGAGGAACTGACCGTCGTGGTGGTATTGATGCCCGTGACGTAGTTGCGGGCGATCTGGGGATAGTCGCCTTCCTGAAAACGCGACGCCCGCTTGGCGTTGAAAGTAAATGCGAGCTTTTTGTTCACTGGATGGATGTAGGACAACTCCACGCCGGGCTGCAGCGAACTCGCCGTGGTGTGGCGCGTGCGGCCGGTGTTTTCCTTCATGCTCAGATCGAGCCCGCGGAATCCGTCCATGGTGCTTGTCGTTCCGAAAACGTTATAGGTCAGCAAAGGCGTGCTCCGGCTGAAGCCGGTTTTATAGACCAGGTTGACGGAACCACCGATCGCCGAGGCCGGCATGTCGGGCGTCGGCACCTTGGTGACTTCGATCCGTTGGAGATTGCCGACAGGGATGTCGCTGAGGCGGACGTCGCGATCGCCGAAAGCGCTGGCCACGTTCGCGCCGTCGGCCGTGACGAGCGTCGAATATTGGGAAAGCCCGCGGACGGAAATGGAGCTGCGGTCCCCGAAGATCGCGACGCCCGGGACATACTTCAGCATCTGCGAGGGGTCGCCGTCACCCATGTTGGCAAACTCGTCGAATTCGACGACATTCATCACATTGGGCGCGTTTTTCTGGGCCTGCAGGGTCTTGCGTTGGGCGGTCATCTCGCGCTCCACGATAGTGAACTTGTCCAAGACAACGGTCTCCCCCTCCGGTTCGCGCAACGTCGTCGCGCCGAGCGAGAAATCCCGCGCGACCCGCACGCCCTCGACCACCAGCACGCTCTGGCCCACGGGCTCCAGGCCGGCAAATCTTGCGACCACCCGGGCTTCGCCAGCCGGCACGCCCGCCAGCAGATATTCACCATTGGCATCCGTCAGTGTGGTCTGGGCGCTGCCCTCGACCGACACGCTGGCGTTGCCCACATATTCACCGCTGCTGGAGTTCAGCACGCGTCCGCCAATGGTGCCTGTTCCCGCCACCTGGGCGGCCGCGATGGAAATAAAAAACGAAAGAGTGGCGAACAACAGGCTGCTGAATCGGGCGGCCCTGAGGGTGTGCTGAAGTGAGGTCATGCTGAATTTTGCTTTGAGCTGATCGGGTGGTGTGCTGGGAGTGGACCAACGCTGGGAAGCGAAATCACTCCTTCGAAATTGCCGGGATCGCCTGTGGAGGGACCGACGTGGTTTTCACGGAAAAATTGCCGACAAGAAATCCGGTCGCTGACACTGCCGGGCCCGGCTCGCTGAGCCGAAGGTAGGAAAGACCCGCCTTCGCGCGGCGAAGCTGCGACAGCTTGAGCACCTCGCGACCATCGATGCGCACCGTCGCGACGCCGGGCCAGCGGGACCCCGACTGCCTCTGCGGCTCCGTCGCCCACGCCAGTTCCACGGAGTACCAGCGGTTTTTTTCGAGGGGTGTACCCGTGCCGGGATCACCGGAAGCCGCAATCCCCCAGGTGAAGGCCGTCGTGTCGGGATTGTTGTCACCCGGATAAAGATGCAGGTCGGCCAGCGAAATCTGCGCGCCTTGGAAACCTGCCTCCAGCCGGAGTTCGAATTTGACCTCCCCTGAGGTACCGGCCGTGAAGTTCCAGACCGCGCCATCGCCCATGTCCGCATCCGGACGACGCAACTGCAGGACGGAGCGCGGCGCACCGGACGGGTCCGGGATGAGGCGCGCCCCCGCCTTGCGATCGCGCCAATAGCCGAAGGCGGGCCCAAAACTTTTGAACACGCTCCATTGTTCCAATCCGCGACCGAAGTCATCCGAACTTCCGATCTGGGTCAGCCAGGCCGGATCCATGCGAAACAGCTTCCGGTTATCGCTCTGGCCCGCCGCGAAGTATATTTTTCCGTTCGGTGCGGCAAAGGCGTTCACATAAGCGGAGCCGCGATCCCCCGTCTTGGGCGGGGTGTCGTTCCGGCGATCGTCGAGGTACACTTCCCGAAACCCGCGCCAGGTCAGACCGTCGTCCTTCGAAACCGCAGCATGCAGTGCGTCGCGTCCCGTGTAGAGCCAGCTGCCGTCCCCGGGATTGATTTCCCGGCAGTTATTCCAAAACACCACGATTTCCCCACCGGGCAGTTTGACCAGACTGGCCGGCGAATCGGAACTGCGGAAATCCGTGGGCTGCGGATCACTCCACGCCACCCCGTCCGTCGAATAGGATTCGTGGAGACGTCCGCTCTGCGTGCGGATCAACATCCAAACCCGTCCATCATTCAACTCGACGATGACGGGCTCGTATCCGCCCACATAATTGCTCTGGTCCGCGAGGTTGCGCACCCGCAACCGTGCCGGCGATTGCAGCCAGGTCGCGCCTTCGTCGTCAGAATAATAGGTCGTACACACTCGCCGACCCCACCGGGAGCCCCAAGGTTCGTCCGGAACCAGATAACCCACCGGCACCACGATCCGGCCGCTGCGCAGTTGAATGGGGGGAGTCTGCGGACAGGAGACACCGGCCACGACCGGCTGGCTCCAGCGGGCCTGGCCGGCCTTCTTCACCGAGTGCCAGAATTGCTGGCCCACTGGCGTGGTGTCCAAAAGGAACAGATGAAAATTACCCGAACGGTCTCGCAACACATGCGGACTGCGGCCGGCCCATTTTCCTTCCGCCGGCAGGGAGAGCACCACCTGCGGTTCCGACCAAGTCGCACCCTCGTCGCCGGAAACAATCTTCAGCGCCGTCTGTTTTCCGTGGGCCCCGTCAATGTAGTAGTGCTCGACCGTCCCGTCCGGCAGCACGAGCGGGGCGAAGCCCCGGACTTTCCGCAGCAGCTGCGGCCCGGGAATTTGTCCGGCCACCTCCGCCTCGCGATTTTTTTCCGCCCCCCACGCGCCAGCGGCGGAAGCTACGAACAGGGTCGCTAAACCCATCACCGCAGTGATCCCGACGAGTCGGTGAACCCAGCGACTGGGTCTCTCCATCCGCAGTCCCGGGCAAACCGCGCCGGAGGTGACCTTGGGATGACTTCTCATGGCGATAATCGTGCGTTCCGGGTTTTCGATTTCGATGCCAAACAAGTGGGAAACGCACATGACCAGTTTGCGCGATCGTCGCAAATCCCAGTCTAAATTGCAGCCGGTGCAACGCCGTCACCTGGTTGTTGCAAAGAGATTTTCCAATACGCCAAAATCGCACGCCCGTGTCCAGACGGTCGTGCCGGACATATAATATGACCAGTGAATGTCCGTTGAAACGGCCGGCGAGTCCTGCACGGTAGTAGGCACTCGGTCCGTCACGGCGCGGCCCCTGTCTCCACGCTCAACCATGCTATGCGGCTTCTGAACATTATTGCAACCTGCGGACTCCTGCTCGGCTGCCTCCGTCTCCCGGCGGCCCCTGCCGAGCAAATCCGGATCGTGGTATTCGGAGATTCGACCACCGCGCCCAGAAAAAACCTGATTGAATACGGCGCGCTGCTCGAAGCCGACCTCAACCAGCACCACGGCGGATCCATCCGGGTGATCAACGCCGGCGTCGGCGGCAACACCACCGAGAAGGCCGCCGCCCGCTTTCAACGCGACGTACTCGCTCAAAATCCCGCGCTGGTCGTGATTCAATTCGGCATCAACGATTCCACCGTTGACGTATGGAAAAAACCGCCCGCCGCCGCCTCGCGCGTGCCGGTGGCCCAGTATCGCCACAACCTGCGCAGCTTCGTCACGGCCTTGCAGGAGAGAAAAGTTCCCGTGATCTTGATGACACCCAATCCGCTCGCATGGACGGAAGGACTGAAAGCCAAGTACGGCCACGCGCCGTACCGTCCCGAGGATCCCGACGGGTTCAATGCGACTCTCTCCGCCTACGCCGAAGCCGTGCGGGAAATCGCCCGGGAGTCTGGAGTCCTTTTGATCGACGTCGACCACGCCCACCGGGATTTCGCGAAGACGTCGGCCACCCCGCTGCTCCTCGATGGCATGCACCCCAATCAGGAAGGCCATGCCCTGGTCGCCCGCCTCCTCGCGCGGGAAATCGGGCGTCACTCCCTCGTCGTTGCTCCGAACCACTCTTCCACACCATGATCCTCCGCCACGCTGCTTTGATTCTCCTCACCTGCCTTGCGTCCAACCTCGTCCCTGCGGCCGAGCCGCCGCCCGTCAAAAAAACGGCGCCCAAGGTGAAGACCGAACTGCTGGGCAAAGCCGTTCCGCTCCGCTTCGACCTGATGGGGCCGTTTATCAATCTCCCGGACGGCGGGGTATTGGCCGTGGACGGCAATGCCACGCGCACCTCGCACGACGACGGACAGACGTGGTCCAACCCCGTGCCGCTCTTTCCCGCGGAAGCCAACCTTGAATTAAGGCCGGAGCGGGCGCTCGTTTCGACCAAGCAGAATACCCTCGTCCTGGTCTTCATCGACAATAAGGATCGCGTTTGGCAGTGGGTGAAGGACGACCCGAATGTGCTGCAGAAAAACACCCTCAACGTCTGGGCCGTGCGGAGCGTCGACGGTGGTAAAACCTGGATTGACCTGCAAATGATCCAGCGCGGCTACTGCGGGGCGATCCGCGACATGATCGTCGCCGCCGACGGGCGCATCATCGTCACCTCCCAGCTGCTCCTGCCCGCCGTCGCACGCCATGCCACTGTCACCCATGTTTCCGTCGATGAAGGCCGGACCTGGAGAATCAGCAATGTGCTGGACGTGCTGGATACGCCCGGCGACCACTCCGGCGGATTCGAGCCCACCGTGATCGAACAGACGGATCACCGCTTTCGCCTGCTGATCCGTACGAATAGAAAAGTGTTCTGGCAGGCCTGGTCGACCGACGGGCTCGATTGGACCGGTTTGGAGCCCTCCCCGATTGAAGCTGCGCACGCCCCGGGTCTGATCAAACGCCTCCAGAGCGGACGCCAGGTGCTGGTCTGGAACGCGATCTTCGGAAATCGAAAACTCATCCATATCGCGTTTTCCGACGACGACGGCAAAACTTGGGGGGCACCCGTCCCGCTCGCCCGCGGCGCGCGCATTTCCTATCCCTATCTCTTGGAACGCCGTCCCGGCGAACTCTGGATCACTTCCATGCAGGGTGCGCTTCGCGCCGTCGCTCACGAGGCGGATTTCACGAAAGAATCTTCTGTGGCGCGCGTCAAATCGCTCCCGTGATGCACCTCGATTTTCCTCGCTCCTTCTGTACCAAACTGCTCCTCGGGGCAGTCCTACTCGGATCTCTCTTCGCTGCGGCCATAGCCGTCTCTCCTTCCCGTCCCCCTACCATGCCAGACAACGTCGCCAGTTCGACCTCACCTCAATGGCGGCAACTCCCGCCTTATTCGCAACCGCTCGGGGTCGCCGGAATTCTGGCCGGACAACATGGCGGAGTGCTCATCGCCGCGGGCGGGGCCAATTTCCCTGGCAAACCGCCTTGGGAAGGCGGCAAGAAAGTCTATTATGACGACATCTCCGTGCTGCGGCCGGGCGCGAGCGAGTGGCAGCCCGCCGGCCGGTTGCCGGAAGCGCGCGGCTACTCTGCCGTCGTGTCGACCGCCAGGGGCGTGCTGGTCATCGGCGGCGAAAATGCCGCGCGCACGTTCTCGGATTGCCTGCTTTTGCGTTGGACTGGAGATCGCGTTGTCATCGACCACGCCGCCGAACTCCCGTCACCGCTGACGAGTCCGGTCGCCGAAGTGCTGGCCGGAAAGGTTTATCTGGCCGGGGGCTACGGATCGGCCACCCCGCGCGAAAGCACCGCCACGTTTCTCTCGCTCGACCTCTCGACCGAAAAGAGCGGCTGGCAACCGCTGCCTGCCTGGCCAGGCCCCACGCGGGCGCAGGCCGTGATGGCGGCGGTCGACGATTCCGTGTTCCTCATCAGCGGTCTGGAACTCAAAAGCAGCGGTGCCGCGGGTTCTGCACCCCACTATTTGACCGATGCCTATCGCTACCGTCCCGGCAGCGGTTGGGAAAAACTGCCCGAGCTTCCGTGCTCGGTGGTCGCCGCGCCCTCGCCTGCGCCGACGACAACGTCGCCCGCCCGGGTTTTTGTTTTAGGCGGCGTCGACGGACGTCAGGTCGGCAAGTTGCCACGCGACGCGCGACTGCCCAACTCGATCCTCTGTTTCGATATCGTCAGCCATCAATGGCAGCGCGTGCCTGGCGTCTGGCCTGATCCGGTGGTGACGGTTCCCGCGGTCCGGTGGAATGACGCCTGGACCATTGTCTCCGGCGAAATCATGGCCGGCGTCCGCACCCCGAACACGTGGGAGTGGACTATTCCGAAGGAGCTCGCCCCGGTCACGACCCAGGCTTCCCCATGAGCGGCCCCTCTTCATTGGCGGCGCGGGCGTGGCTGACGGTGGGACTACTGTGGGTGGTGGGCTGTCTCAACTACCTCGATCGCGTCATGATCACCACGATGCGCGGTTCGATTCTCAAGGAGATTCCGATGACCGACGCGCAGTTCGGCCTGCTCACCACGGTGTTTCTGCTGGTGTACGCCGTACTCAGCCCGTTCGCCGGATTTCTGGCGGACCGCTTCAACCGCAGCCGCGTGATCATCATCAGTTTTCTGACGTGGTCGGCGGTCACGTGGCTGACGGCCCACGCCAAAACCTTCGAACAACTGCTGGCCACGCGTGCGCTTATGGGAATCAGCGAGGCCTGTTATATTCCCGCGGCTCTCGCGCTGATCGCCGACTATCATCGCACTACCACGCGGTCATTCGCCAACGGCGTGCACATGAGCGGCGTGATGGTGGGCAGCGGATTGGGCGGCCTCGGTGGATGGATTGCCGAACGGCACGGCTGGAGTCATGCGTTCACGCTCTTCGGCCAGCTGGGGATCGGCTTGGCGGTCGTGCTCATCTTTCTTCTCAAAGACCGGGCGGATCGTCCCGAGGTCGAGGAGACGACGGCCACCCCCTCACCCGTCAGGTTAACCGAAGCGCTGCGCAGTTTGCTGGGGGACCGCAATTTCCTGCTCGCACTGGTTTACTGGGGTCTGTTGGGCGCGAGCGCGTGGGCCGTGGTGGGCTGGATGCCCACCTACCTCAACGAGCAGTTCAATCTCAGTCAGGGCCAAGCAGGATTATCCGCCACCGGCTACCTCCAAGCCGCCGCGCTGGCGGGGGTGCTGCTGGGCGGCGCGTGGGCGGATCGCTGGAGCCGAAAGGACGCCCGCGGGCCCATCTACGTGGTGATGATCGGCCTCGCCCTGTCCGCGCCCAGCATTCTGGTGGTATCCGTGACCGAATCGCTCACGGTCGCGATTGTGGGCCTGGTGGTCTTCGGCCTCACCAAGGCGTTTGCCGATGCCAACATGATGCCAATCCTGACCCTGGTCGCCGACCGGCGCTACCGGGCCACGGGGTATGGGCTGCTCAATTTCTGCGCCTGCGTCATCGGCGGGGCGACCATCTATGTCGGAGGCTTGCTCCGCGACGCCAACGTGAGCGTGGTGAAAATATTCCAGTTCGGCGGCCTCAGTTTTTTCGTATCGCTCGCGATCCTGTTTTTACTGAAGCCGGGTTCACGCAAATCCTGACCCGCCCACGCAACTGCGGCTGAGCGGGCGGTGAACGCGCGGGCTTACTTCAGGATTTCGTGGAGCACCCGCCCCTCGACGTTTTTCATCTCAAGCCCCAGCAGCGCGGCGATCGTGGGGGCGACATCCACGTTGCGAATTTTCCCGAGCTTCACCCCCGCCTTAATGCCGGCACCCGATGCGACGAAGGTCGCGTACATTTTTGGCTGGTCGGGCAGATAGCCATGGGCGCCTTTGACCTGGCTCATCTCGGCCATGATCTCCAGCGACGGAATTCTCGGAGAAAACCCATACCCTTCCGCCGCGGACAGCATGAGATCGGGGGCGCGAGCATCTTCCGCTGCGGTCGCCAGGCCGATTTTTTTGATCGCACCCGCGTCGAGCACTTCAGCGACGCCCTCGATCGATTTGAACCTGGCCGCGAGATCGCGCGCCATTTGTTCACGGTGCTCGACGTCCGTGATATAGATCGCCGCCCCGCCGGTCATTGAAAGGAAGTGGGCGCGGCTCTCCACGATCCGATTGCCGGCGGTCTTGATCAGGCCGGCTTCCCGGAGGACCGCGTTCCCGTTGATCTGTTTCGAATAGTTAAAAAAACCGTGATCGGACACCACGATGAACGTGGCGCGCTCCGCAAGCCCCGCCGCTTCGGTCGCCGCCACCAATTCGCGGAGATAGTGATCCGCCAGATTAACCGCCCAGTCCGCTTCCGGCCGGTTGCGGCCATTGCGGTGTTGCAGCGCGTCCACCATGTCGAAGTGGATCAGCAGCAAATTCGGACGGTGGCGCTGCACCAGCTGGCTCGCCACCTGGGTGTGCATCCAGTCCCACAACGCCTTGCCCCCGACGTCGATTTCACCCCATTCCGTCTTACGCTGCAGCGAGATTCCCAGCGTGCGAAACAGGTCCTTCACTTCAGGCGTGGTGTAGCGCTCGAGCAGGTCGGCCTCGATCACGCAGGGCACCTGCCAGTCGAGGTGTTTGGCATTGCGGCTGCCCGGCCAGGCAATGCCCGCTGTCTTCAGGCCGGCCAGATGCGCGACATCGTACACCGTCGGCACCTTCACCATGTCCTCTTTGTCGAAGATCGGGTCCCAGATGAAGTTGACCTCCGCTTTTTTCGCGCGGTCGTAGTAAATATTCCCGAGCACCCCGTGCTTCGCGGGCGACACTCCCGTCACCATGCTCGTGTGGTTCGGCCACGTCACCGTGGGAAACACCGACACCATGCCTTCGGCCCGCGCGCCGCGCGCGGCGAGGGCTCGCAAAGTGGGCATGGCAACCGAGGGCGCTTCGAAATAATCGGACGGCAAGCCGTCGATGCTGACGACAATCACGACGGCATCGCGATTGACCGCGGATAGTTTCAAGGGCGAGGCCGACATCGCGAGCAAGATCAGACCGGCCGCGGCGGAGCGGAGACAGCAGTTGGGCAGGATTTTCATGGAAAAAGTTGCGGTGGAAATTACCAAGGCAGGGAAAAGGTTTTCACCGTGGTCATGAACTTCATGGCTTCAGCCACGCCTTCCTTGATGCCCAGGCCGCTATCCTTCACGCCGCCGAACGGCGAGAGCTCGAGCCGGAAGCCGGGGATTTCATTCACGTTCACCGTGCCCGCCCGGAGCCCTTTGATGACCCGGGTCGCCGCCGACAACGATTCGGTGACCACCCCGCTGGACAGCCCGTACGCGGTGGCGTTGGCCAGCGTGATCGCATCCTCAAGATCGCGAATGGAAAAAATCGGGGCCAGCGGTCCGAAGCACTCCCGCGTCGCGAGGCCTGCGGTGCGCGGCACGTTCCCCAGAATCGTGGGCTCCATCAAGGCGCCGTGACGCTTTCCGCCCAGCAGCACTTGGGCGCCGGCGGTCTCCGCTTCGCGCACCGCTGCTTCCAGTCCGATCGCCGACGCTTCGTCGATCACCGTGCCGACCGCGGTGGATTCGTCCGCCGGATCGCCCCAGCGGTAGTCCCGAGCCTTGGCCACAAAACGCTCCGTGAACTCACCCACGATGCGTTCATGCACCAGGATCCGGCGCACTGCGGTGCAGCGCTGGCCGCTGTTGCGAAAGCAGCCTTCGCCTGCCAACTGCGCCGCGAGGTCGAGGTTCGCATCCTCCAGCACGATCAGCGGCGAGTGCCCGCCGAGTTCCAGGCAGAGTTTTTTATAGCCGGCCGTCGCGGCGATTTCCTTCCCGATCGCGGCGCTGCCCGTGAAACTCACCAGTTCCACCCGCTCGTCGCGGATCAGCGGGCGGATGATTTCATCGAGTCCGCCCAGCACCACGCTCAACATCCAGCCCGGCAGGCCCGCCTCGTAAAGCAACTCGGCGAACTTCACCGCCGTCAGCGGCGTCTTGTCCGACGGCTTCAGGATCACCGGCACCCCCGCCGCCACTGCGGGGCCGAGTTTGTGCGCCACCTGGTTGAGCGGATGATTGAAGGGCGTGATCGCCGCCATCAGCGGCAGAGGCTCCCGCGTGGTGAAAATCTTTCGCGCCTTTCCCCCGGGCACGATGTCGCAGGAGAAGATCTGGCCGTCGTCCCGCAACGCTTCCGCCGCGGAAAACGACAGGACCGAACAGGCGCGATCGACCTCGTACCGGGTCTCGCGCAAGGCCAGGCCGGCTTCGCTGGTGATGATGCGCGCGAATTCCTCGCGGCGCTGGGCAAGCGCTTCGCGCGCCCGGCTCAGAATTGCCGCGCGTTCGAAACGGGCGAGCGGTTGGCCGGCGGCGAGGTGTGCGCAGATCGCGGTTTCGAGCTGGCGGCGGTCAATCGTCGTGACCGAACCGACAGCCGATTGGCTCCATGGACTGCGCACGATCACGCGCGGTCCGGTCGGGACCGCTTGGCCGGCGAGATAACTGGTTAGTTCGAGGGACATGAGAGATTCGCCTTGATGGCCACCCGCAACCATTCGCGGCGCTGGGTGAGCGCAACCGCTTCGGCGAGCTTTTCCAGCGGCAGCGGCGGGCTCACCAGCTTGTGGTAGGGATACGCGTCGCCCGTGCGGACAAGGAATTCGAGGGCTGCCGCCAGATCCGGCGGCGCGTAGTTGTGCACGCCGCGGATCGTGAGGCATTTTTTCACCACCGCCTCGCCGGTTAGCGCCAGCGTAGTCTCGCGGTGCACCATGCCGGCCCACACATAGCAGCCACCCGCACGCAGCATCGCAACCCCTTGGGGGATGACCGCCGCCGACCCCGCCACCTCGACCACCAAGTCGGCACCCGCGCCGCCGCTCGCCGTACGCACCTGTTCGGCCGCCGCGGGCCAGTTCGCCGGATCGGCGCGGAGCGGAATACCCCCGAACTCCCGCACCAGCGCCAGCCGTTGATCGCTGAGGTCGGTACAAAACACCCGCTTCACTCCCCGTTGCTGCAGCAGCGCGCAGGCATAGATCCCGAGCAGGCCCGCGCCCTGCACCACCGCGGTCTCGCAGTGCGCGGGAAGTTCGCTCAGCACGTTCACGACCGTCGCCAGGGCACAGTTCGCCGGCGCCACCCACGCATCCGGCAGTCCCTCCGGCACCACAAAGATGGCGGTGCCGCGACGCAGCAGGATGTGTGACGCGTAACACCCGTTCAGTCCTGAGCCGTCGAGCAGCGAAGCATGGCCGTACTTGAAAAGTTCGTCGCACTTCTGCGGCAACGCATGCACCCGGCAGGCCGGGCAACATCCGCAGCTGTCGGCCAGCGTCCAGGTGACGCGCAGGCCGGGCAGGATGCCTGCGCGCGCACTGGCCACGACCGTCCCGACCGCCTCATGGCCCAGCACGCTCGGCGTCGGGGCGCTGCGCCGGCCTTCGATCGTGTGGAGGTCCGAACCACAAATAGTGGCGAGGGAAATTTCCACCAGGACTTCATCCGGGCCGAGCCGCGTAGGCAAAGGGATCGAACGCAGCTCGAAGGGCTGGCCGGAACCGTGAAAGAGTTGGACCCGTGCGTGGCTCATCGGCGGATAAAGGAGGCGATGGCGGCGCTGCACGTCGCGAAGCAGGCGACGAGCGGAAACACCAGGGCGGTGTTCTCCATCCCGGGGGTCGCGCCGAAGGGATTATGCTGGATCGTCCACCCGATGAGCGGCTCCGCGAGTCCCGCCATGAGGTAGGCGAAACAGTTCATCACGCCCACCGCCGTGCCGGTGCGGGCGCGGCCGAGGAGATCGGGCGCCAGCGCCCAGAAAGTGGACTGCGGGCCGTAGGCAAAAAATCCGCACAGGAAAAGCAGCGGCAGAGCAAACCAGTGCCCCTTGGGCAGCAGGAACATCGCCCCGGCCGACAACGCCGCCAGCGCCATGAAACTCACGATGACCCCGGAACGACGCGCCTTGCAGAAGCGATCGGAAATCCAACCGCTGGTCACAGCGCCCAGCGCCATTCCCACCGGGAGCCCCACGCTAATCCATTTGCCGAAAAATCCGCTGGAAACTGTCGAACCCAGAAAATGCACCGGCACCCACACCAGCAATCCATACCGCGCCGCGTTCTGAAATCCAATGGCGAGGCCGGCAAGGATGAGCCGGCCGTTACCCAGGGCGGCGCGGTAGCGCTGCCACACGGTCTCACCGGCACACGGTGCCGTTTGCGCCTCGGCCGGTTTCTCGTCCTGCAGCGCGGCGAATCCCAGGTGCTCCGGTTTGTCCCGGGCAAAAAACCACACGACGAATCCTCCCAGCAACATCAGCGCCACGGGCAGCCGGAAAATCCAGCGCCACTCCAGGTGCAGGACGTCGAGCACCACCAGCGAGGTGATGTACGACAGCACCGAGGAAAGCCCTGCGGCCAGCACGAAGAACCCAAACGCCCGCCCCCGCTCGTGCGCGCCCCACCAGTTTGCGACGAGCCGGCTCCCCGGCGCCCACCCCATGCTCTGCGCTAGGCCGTTCGCGCCCCACGCTCCCAGCAGGCTTTTGAAACCGGTGCCGAAACTCGTGAGCCAGTTGAACCCGAACGACGCCACCGCCCCGGCCATCATCATGCGCCGCCCGCCAAATTTGTCGCCGAGGTTGCCGTTGATCATCTGCCCGGCGGCGTACGCCCACAACATGCACGCACTCACCCACCCGAGCATCTGCTTGCTCAGTCCCAGCTCCTGTTGGATGCCTGGGATCGCAAATCCGAAGGTCTGGCGGCCGGTGTAATAAAACAGGTAGCAGAACATCACCGCGCCGAGCATCCGGCGCTGGGCGCGGCGAAAGGACAGATCCGGCGCACCCGCGAAGGCTGAAGCAAATCCGGGCGGCGCGGCCGCAATCGGTGGAGTAGCCATGGGGTTACCGGCCACCGGGGCCGCCGTTGCAGGTGAATTCGAAGATGTCGAAGTTCCGCAAATCCCCGGAAGCCCGCGCCGCGTAGTTGGGGTTCACGGGTTCGCTGAGCAGGAACGGGACGATTTCCTCGTAGCGGCCGCCGTGCGAGCGCAGGCCATTCGTGACCGCGCGGAGATCGTGCCACTGCAGGGTCCGGCCCAGTACGGTGTCACGTCCGCTGGCCACCGCCAGGTCGCCCATCCGATCGGCCGGCAACTCCATCAGTCGGGCACCCGTGGCCCGTTCGTGCACCTCGGTGATCCCGGAACGTTGCAGCAACCATTCTTTGACGGCCGCCACGTCCAAGCCGGCCGGCAGATGGACCTGCGCAAATGAGCCCAGCGCCCCGTGGTGCGCCACGTAGGGATCGGTGATCGGCAGAATCACCCGGATGCCACCGCCAAAACGTTGCGTGAGCTCGGTCTCGAGAAAAATCACATTCGGCCGGCCGTTCGCGAGCTGCTTGGCGTTCATGCCGTGATCCGCCGTGACGCCGACCACCGCCCCGGCCGCCAGCAGGCGGCCGATCTCAGCGTCGATCGCGGCGTAAAACTCCAAGGCTCCTTCCGCCGCCGGTTCGTACTTGTGCTGGATGTAGTCCGTGGTGGACAGGTATAGAAAGTCCGCGCGCCCGGCCTTCAGCAGCGCCACGCCCGCCTTCAGCACATACACGCTCGCGTCGCCGCTGTAGATTGCGGGCGTGGGCCCGACCAGCGATTCGACATCGTCGATCCCGTGGGTCGCCGTCAGCGCCGCGCTCGCCTTCTCCGCCGAGAACGCGATGCCGCCTTCCGCGATCAATCCGCTGGCAAAAATATCGCGCAATTTTTCCTTGGCGGTCACCACGGCCACCTTCCGACCCGCGCGCTGCGCGTGCGGGAAAATGGTTTCGGCCCGCAGGAACTGCGCCGAATTCATCATGACCTCTTCGCCGTTTTCCGGATTTAAAAAGAAGTTGCCGCCAATGCCGTGCACGGACGGCGGGACGCCGGTGACGATGCAGGTGTTGTTCACGTTGGTGAAAGTCGGCATCGCCGCTCGGGCCAGCCCACGCCAGCCGTTGAGCGACAGCTTGAGCAGGTTGGGCATCAAGCCCCGGCTCATTGCCGCATCGAGGTACTCGTCCGCGGAGCCATCGAGGCAGATCACAGCCAGTGGGCGGGCAGGCGGAGTGAAACGACGGCCGTTTACGGTGAAGGTGGAACTGGAAATCATGGGAGGAAAAATTTTCTGAAAAATTCCTGCGCATCGCGCGTCGCTTGGCTTACCCGCCGCAAGCCATGAGGATGATCCCACGGGAGGCACCGGGTTTGGTCGGCGACGGCCAAATTGCGCAGTCAGCGCGAGTCCACCCGGACGCGTGCCTGCATCGACGCCAAACCTCTGGTAACAATTGATGACCGGCCCGGCGGCCGATCCGTGGCAATCGCCCGAGTCCCAGGACGCGCACGCAACTCCCTGCACGACCGGGCGGGAAGTCTGCGAGCAGGCCGGTGCCGAGACTGGTTCTTCGGTATCACCACGCCTCCGCGCTTGGCGGGTTCCTTCGGCCAGCTCAGGTTTGGGGAGTTGCCAGTGGGTTATTTGCATCCATGAAGACCTCCCTTCGATTCACCGCCCTAAATTCTATTCACCTGTCGCGCCGGCTTTTTTCCGCTATCCTAGGTTTGCTGCTGATCCACCCGGGCGTGTTCGCCGCCAACGTTCTGCTGATGGATGAAGATTTTTCCGGCGTGCCCGCAGTCGCTGCCGGTCCGCGGAATTTGCCCGCTGGATTTGGCCGCGCCGTGCATCCACTCCCCGCTGAGCTTGGACTCACCAATATCGGTGGGGTTAATTTTAAGGACGCCCGGTTTGGCGCGTTGCTTGACGCAAAGCAGTCGGCCTTGCTGCTGGAGGATCGCGACGCCACGAGCATGCCCTTTGTTCGTGCGGCCTGGAATCCGGCGGCGGTGACCACGCCGTTCGTTCGTGGCTGGCTTCGCATTTGTTTCATCCCGATCGAAGATCCGGCTCCGAGTCCGCTTAGCTACGTTCGGCCGCAGTTTTCCTTTCGTCTGCGCGGAACCGAAAACACCGGCGTGGTGAAATTCCAGGTAAACGGCACGCGGCTTTTTTTCCACGATCAAAGCTCCACGCCTGAAACCGGTTATCAGTTCGACCAAGCGGTCACCTTGAATGCGGTGAACGAGCTCCTCGTCTGGTTCGATTTTGACACCCGAGAGATCGAGGGCCGGCTCAACGGCGTGACCCTCACGCGCAGGGACACTCGGCCGGTGGCGGATCTCCGAACCGGGATCCTGCCCGCGACCGAGGCTCTGAGTGAACTGGAATTCTCCGTGGGTGACGTCGCCAGCCAGCAAACGGGCGTACTGGTGACAAAACTAGAACTGGTCCAGGGGGCGCGCCATCAGCTGACGAAGGGAAAATTCACCGTCACGGTTCCGCCGCGCCCAATCGGTGGACGTACCTTCGACGAGGCGCCGGCAAAAATGGCCATCAATTTTCCGCGCCTCCTCGCTGAGGCCGGTTACTATGGGCGCCGGGTGAAGCTCTCGAGCGTGGTCGTAACGCGCCCTGGCACCTCCACCGCGGCGCCATGCCGGTGGTACGACAACGACACGCCCGCCGATTTTCCCGCACACTTCAACGAGGATCTCGGCCGCCACGACCGCACGAGCAATGAGTTCCCGCCGACTTTGGTGACGGAGGCAGGCCACAACCTCGGCATGATCTACCCGGTGTTCGGCAACTCCGGCATCGGCACCCTGACTTGGCTGCACACGCAAACCGGTGACGCGACCAGCACCTATGAGATTCATTTTGAAACCGAGCTGTCTGGCTCGCCTCGCGTCGCGCCAGACGTGCTGGCCTTGGGCTGGGTCGGGGATGGCTCCACGCGATTTGACAGTCCGACGACCCGGACCATCGGGACGACCAATGTCCACGTGGCCGTCACGGATTGGAACGGCGACGGCCTGCAGGACATCGTTTACGGCGAAAGCGGCGGATTGCTTTTTGTCATGCTCAACCGCGGCACCGCCGCGAACCCGCAGTTCCCGGCGCATGATTACATCAGAAATGAAAACGGCGACCCGCTGTCGATCGGAGCGGGAGCCATGCCCGTGGTCGTCGATTGGGATGGAGACGGCGTCGAAGACCTACTGGTGGGCACCCACTACAACCGCATCGCTTATTTTAAAAACATCCTGACCAACTCGCAGCGGCGTTTCCGCTACGAAGGCTTGGTCAAGATCGGATCCCTACCGCTGGAGATTCCCTGGCTGCCCGTCACCGGATCGGACACTCTTTTCCGACGCGATTATTTTCCGACCCTGGAAGCCGTCGATTGGAACGGGGATAAGGTGAAGGACCTGCTCATCGGTGGAGTCGTCACCGGCCGGATTTTTTTCTATAGGAACCGCAGCGCCACGAACGCCGCGGTTCCGGTGCTGGTCGCGCCGGGTGATTCCTCGGTCGCGCCTCACTACGCGGGCATCCCGCTGAATGACGCGACCGGCACCCTCCGGCCGGGCAACCATGTCGGCGACTGGAACGCGGCTCCGACGGTGGCGGATGTCAACGGTGATGGACTCAAGGATCTAATCACCGGCCTGCGGCCGATGGACGGACAAAGTGGAAGTGATGCACCTTTCCTGCGCATTTTTATCAATCACGGAACAGCCACGACACCGGACCTGCGGGAAGGCGCTTTCAGTAGTTACTTCACCGGCTCCTTTCCGCCGATCCCCATCGCCGCGCCACGTCTCGCGGACATGAACCGCGACGGGAAGCTCGACCTCGTCGTCGGAGCCGGTCCGAACATTTATATTTTCATGAACACCGGGACGGCCTCGGCTCCCCGATGGACAGGAACAACGGAGCACCTTGCCACCGCGTGCGGGCCTGCCCGCCTGAACGGTCTCAACCCCGTGCAGCTCGTGGACCTGAATGGCGACAGCCAGCCTGACATCTACTCTGCGCACTATTTTTCACTGATGAAAGATCGCGCACTTTTTCCGAACCCCTACGCGTTTGAACCCCGCACCTCCGTGTACCAAACCGGCGTGGATCGGGCGGATTTCGTTCATCCCTCGGTGGCCAATCCCGTCCTCGGCACGCCGGGCAACCTGACGGCCAATACGACCTCCCGATTGCTCGACCTGGACGGCGACGGCAAACGGGATTTGCTTTTCGGCGACTGGGATGGACGCGTGTGGTTTCATCGGAACACCGGCCCCGCCTCCTCTCCTCCCTTTGCGTTCCAATCCGCCGGGGCTCCGTGTGTGCGGCGCGACCTTTCGGTCATCGACGTGGATCTGACCGGGGCCGAGTCGTTCGATCTCACTGACGCCGGCGCGCGCCCGGTGATTGCCGCGGCCGACTTCGATGGCGACAAACATCCGGATCTCATTCTGGGCGACACGTTCGGCAACGTGCGCTATTTCAAGGGCACCGGACTGCGGCACCAAGGCGCGCCGGTCTTTGAACGGGAGACTTGGATCATCCGAAGGCATTTTCCGACTCGCTCGCCCAAAGGTCCGCGGTTTCGACTCGCGCAGGTGGGCATCACGGACTGGAACGGGGACGGGAAACTGGATGTGGTTGTGAGCGCGGCATCCGCCGGGGCGAGCGCGGCGGCTGCAGCCGCCGCTCCCTATTATCCCGGCGGGGTGGAACTCTATCTCGGCGACGGGGCGGGCAGCTTTACCCTCACGAGTCATCCGGACCTGCCGTTCATTCCCGTTCCCGCCACCATCATGGTCGACCTCAACGGCGATGGCGGGCCGGATGACATCTTCATGAACAGCGTCGTCGGTTCAGTCTGGATTGAGCGTTCGTTCCTCGATGCCGGCTACGCGCATGGCACGGCAGCCAGCCCGTTGGAGCCCTACTAAAACCCAGGTCTCTCTTCGCCCGTGTAAAGCGCCCGCCGCGCGGGCGCAGCGATCAAGCCCCAGTCGCCGAGGGCGTGAACACCCGCGAGCGATGCACCATCTGGCTGGAGGCCTCGTCGATCGAAGCATGGGTCCCTGCCGCCACCGTGGCCAGTATCGCCGCGCCCAGGCACGCGCGCTCGCTACTGGCGGGCGCCACGATGGGAATCCCGATGACATCCGCCATCATCTGGAGCCATACGGGACTCCGCGAACCACCCCCCGTCGCAACGATCGCCTCGATTTTTTCCTCGCCGGCGATCTGGCTGACCAGCCGTCGATGCGCCTGCGAAATCTCTTCCATCAAATGGCGTATCGCGAGGCCGTGCGCCCGATCCCGAGGTTCAACCGGCGCAAGGCCATCAGCATGGCTCGCCAGCGCGATCAGCTGCTCGATGGAGTACGATGCGGCAAATCCGCGCCGGTAGTCTTCGAGCTGCCCTGCTCCGTTCGCGTCGAAGGCCAGCCGGAAAAAAACACCGGGCGAAAAATGGGGACCGTGAAAACAGCCTCCACCCGGGATGATATCCGGCACCAACTTCATCGCCGCGAGCGCCGTGCCGGTGGAAATGCTGACGGTGGCCAGCCGGCCGATTCCCGAACCCAACGCCGCGACATGGTGATCCAATCCGCCCACGGCAAACGGCACCCCGGGCGGCAGGCCGAGCAGATTCATCGCGTTCCTGCCGGTCGTTCCCGCCCAGGTGCCCGGGCGCAGCGGCTGCGAAAGCTGGTGCGCAGCGAGGCCCGCAACCTGTAGCGCGGCCGGCCACCAGTTTTCCGCTTTGAGATCATACAAGCCGAGGAGCGCCGCCGTGCTGGCATCGCCCGCCGTGTTTCCGGTCAGCGCAAAGGTCAGGTAATCTGAGATCGTCATGATCCGGCGGGCTTTAGCCCACACCTCCGGCTCATGCGCCTGAAACCAGTGATACTTCGCCACGGCGAACGCCTCCGAAAATTTTTCGAAGCCCACAGTCCGGCCAAAACCAGGCGTGTCACTCAACGCCACCAGCCGCCCGACCTGCCCCGCGGCCCGCTGGTCCGTCCACAGGATCAGGGGTGTCAGCGGTTGATCGCTCTCATCAAGCAGCAAAAAAGTATTCGCTTGGGAGGAGTAGGAAAGACCCGCAATCTCGGCGGGCTGAGCCTTGGCTTCGGCCAGGGCTTCCACGAGCCCGCGTCGCAGCGCCTGCCAGAACCAGCCGACGGGCAATTCGCGACGTCCTCCGGCAGAAGTCACCGCTTCCACCCCAATTCGGCTCAATCCTTTCAGCGCCCCGGTCGCGTCAAACACCCCGATCTTAAAATAGGAGGTACCGAGATCGATGCCAAGAAAGAGCGCCATGGAGGACCGGGATTATTTCAGAAGTTCGAGCGTCGCTTGCACCACCCGTTGACCGTTGGCGGGGGAGAACACCGCGTTGGTGGCTTCGTATAATTCCGCTGCTGCTGCCGCGGGAGTGACCACATAGCCCTGCAGTTCACCATTGGCGAAGGTGATCACAAAGGAATTCTTGCTGCGGGCTTTGATTGCGAGCGCATATTCCACAAAAAACTCGCCGGGCCACATCACAAATTTCCACTCCCCAAGTATGATCACCTGAATCTCCGCCGGCAGGCAGTTGCGCACGACCGCCGAAAGGCGCCCATCGCTCGCGGCCCTCGCCAACTCCACCGTCTCCTCCGCTCCGAACCAGTCGCACTCGGCGGTGCGCACCGCGGTCCGGGCTGCTTTTTCCTCCTGCAGTTTCTCGAATTTCTCCCGCGCGCGCCGGGCCTTTTCCAAGGCCAGCTCAACCGGCGGAAACGCGCGGGTCTCCAGCGGAAGGAACGCCGTGCGGGTTTCGATCGGCAGGCGCGACTGAAAGCTGATCGCGGGAATCGCCGCAGCAATCGAGCGGCCGAGGTTTTCGCCAAGGCGTTGAGCCTCGGCGAAGGTATTGGCCCGCGCCACGTGCCGCGGACTTTGATCGCCGCACGCGCCGCTGTGATAAAGAATCGAGCAGTTTTCAGGCAGCAGACCCGCGGTGCGCAGGTAGCGCCGCGTAAAATGGGGGAAATCCGCGCTGATCAAAGTCGAGTCCTCATGCAGCACCGTCGGGTGCATGCCATAGGCGACCATGCACGCAATCGGTTCCTGGCCGGCCAGTGAGCGTACCATCAGCACCGGGACTTCGCGATCCTCCGGGCCTTTCGGATCGTGGCGATTGGAGCCAACTCCTTCGGCCTGCGCCACCGCCAACCCAATTTCCGCCGGCACCGCGGTGCGCACCGCCGAACAGGCGGCCAGGATCATGCTCTCCGCCACAAAGGCCAGGTACGCCGGATCCACTTTGGGCACCGCCGGATCGGCGCCATTGCTCACATAATCGACCGTGATCGGGCCGGAATGCGTGTGCGTCGCGGTCACCGCGATCGAGCTAACGGGAATCCCCGTCTTAATGCTGATGCGGCGGCGTACATCCGCCGCCAGCGTCTTGCTCACAAAGATCAGGTCGTTCGCAATGAACAACGCGCACCCGTTTTCCCCGCGCAGATAAAGTGCGACCGATTCCAGCCGGTCGTGCGCTCCCGTGCTGAAGCGCTCGACGTGGGGATAGCCGAAAAGAAATACGCTGTCTTGGGGCGTTAGGTCTACGGTGGCGGCGCCGGCCTGCAGGACCTGTCCGGCGAAAGAAGAAGTCGTCATCCGGGTGGAGCGTGAAAATGAACGCCGGAATGTAAATGTTATTTTTTGTTCATTTGAGTATTTAATTGACAAATACTCCCAAACGCCGAATTCAAGCCCGCATGAAAAACCTCCCCTCCGCCGCGCGGAAAAACAAGATCCGCGAGCGTTTTTCCAGCCACCCCGGCGTGAGCATCTCCGAGCTGGCCCGCGAATTCGACGTCAGCGAAATGACGATTCGCCGCGACCTTACCTCGCTGGAAAAGGAGACCCATATCCAGCGCACCCATGGCGGGGCAGTCCTGACCGAGCGCATGATCCTCGAGTTCGATTACCGTGATCGCCGCGAACTCAACCGTGAGCACAAGCGCGCCATCGCCGAGGAAGCCCGCAAGTTGGTGGCGCCCGGCGACCGCCTCATCCTCGATACCGGCACCACCACTCTTGAGTTGGCCACCCTGCTGCGCGACGGCGTCAACCTGACGGTCATCACCCCCAGTCTCGCGGTGGCGTCCGAACTCCAGCACGCGCCCGGCGTCGAAGTGATTCTGCTGGGGGGCACGATCCGCCGTGGCAGCCCCGATCTCACCGGCCCGGCCACCGAACACTGCTTGGAACTTTTTTCAGCGGACATCGCCTTCCAGGGTGCCGACGGCATTGGCGCCGATGGAAAAATCTACAACTCGGATCTGCGCCTGGCCCGCGTCGACAAACTCATGCGCAAGGTCGCCAAGCGTTCCTGCATCCTCGCGGACCACACCAAGGTTGGCCAGACGGCCCTCGCCTGCTCGGGCACGCTCGCCGACGTCGACACCTTCATCACCACCAAGGGCATCCCCGCAGACACCCTGCGCCGCTTCGCCAAACTTTGCCCCCAAATCATCACAGTTTCCTCTCCTACATCATGACCACCTCCACCCTTTCTCACTTCGACACCCTGGAATGGGGCCACGTCGATCTTCAACGCGTGCCGCATCTCCCGGTGCCGCCCCCGGGCCCGAAATCCAAGCACTGGCACGAACGCTGCACCAAATATTTCAAGGGACTGAGCAGCCAGGTGAAACTGTTTCCCGTGAGCTTCGAGTCCGGCGCAGGCTGCGTGCTCAAAGACGTCGACGGCAACGAGTACATCGATTTCTCCTCCGGCATCTATGTGACCACGCTCGGCCACTGCCACCCGAAGATCACCGAAGGCATCGCGAAGGCCGCCTCGCAGTTGATGAACGCCCACGACTTCACCACCCCGATCAAGACCGAGCTCATGGAAAAGCTCGCCTCGATCCTCCCGGGTGACCTCACCGGTTTCCAGCTTTACGATTCCGGGACCGCCGCCGTCGAAGCGGGTATCCGCGTGCTGCGCGCCGCCTCCGGCAAGCACGAGACGGTGTCCTGCTTCAACGATTTCCACGGCAAAACCTACGGCGCTGTCTCGCTCGGGCACATCCGCTCCCACGTCTACGGCGCCGCGCGCGCGCCCGGCTCGCACATGGTGCCGCGCCCCGACGCCTATCGTCCGGTGTGGATCAAGCCCGATGGCACGATCGACACCGACGCCTACATCAAATTCTACGGCGAATACCTCGACAAGGCCACGATCGGCGCGGTCGCCGGTTTCGTGCTCGAGCCCATTCAGGGCTGGGGCGGCTCCGTCATGCCACCCGATGATTTCTTCCCGAAGCTGCGCAAGTTCTGCGACGACCGAAAAATCCTCCTTATGGCCGATGAGGTGCTCACGAGTTGGGGCCGCACCGGCAAGTTCCTCGCCATGGAGCACTGGGGCGTCGTCCCCGACGTCGTGACCATGGGCAAGGGCTTCGGCAACGGCTTCCCGGTCACCTGTGTCGCGGTGCGCGAAAAATACAAGGAGAGCTTCGAGAGCATTTCCGCTTCCTCCAGCTACGGCGGCAACCCGATGGCGTGCGCCGCGGCCCTCATCTCCACGCAGGTTATCGAAGAGGAAAACCTCCTCGAACACGCGACACACCTCGGAAACATCGCACTCGCCCGCATGGAAAAAATGAAGGCGCAGCACAAGATCGTCGGCGATGTACGTGCCAAGGGCTGCCTGATGGGCATCGAGCTCGTCAAAGATCGGATCACCAAGGAACCCTTCGACCAGGCCGGCACGCTCGTGTACCAAAAAGCTTTCCGCAAGGGTCTCGCATGGATTCCTGCGGGCCACATTCTCCGCATGAGCCCGCCGATCGTCATGGACGAGGCCACGCTCATGAAAGGCCTCGATCTCATCGACGAAGCCATCGGCGAAACCGCAAAGGAACTCGGCTACTAAGCGACCACCCCATGACCACCTATCGTCTCAACCGGCTCTTCAACCCGAAATCACGGCGTTGTTTCGACGTCGCAATCGATCACGGATTTTTCAACGAATTCAGCTTCCTCTCCGGCATCGAGAACATCGAAAAGTCGGTCGCCTCGGTTGTGGGCGCCGCGCCCGACGCCGTCCAGCTGAGCGTGGGCCAGGCGCGCCACTTGCAGAAAATTCCCGGTCGCTTCAAGCCATCGCTCGTGCTGCGGATCGATGTGGCCAACGTCTACGGCAAACAACTTCCGCGCAAACTCTACAGCCGCACGATCGAGGATCCCATTGAGCAGGCGCTCCGCCTCGATGCGGCCTGCATGTGCGTGAACCTCTTCCAGATTCCTGGCGAACCGGAAGTCGGCGAGCAATGCGTGGAAAATATCCTTCGCCTCAAGCCCGCGTGCGAACGCTACGGCATGCCGCTGATGATCGAGCCGCTGGTCTTTCAATCCAACGAGAAGGCCGGCGGCTACATGGTCGACGGCGATGAGAAAAAAATCATCCCACTCGTCCGCCAGGCCGCCGAACTCGGGGCCGACGTGATCAAGGCCGACCCGACCGACAACGTGAATCTCTATCACAAAGTCGTCGAAGCCGCGAGCGGCGTCCCGGTGCTGGTGCGCGGCGGCGGCAAAGTGAGCGACCGCGAAATCCTCCAGCGCACGCATGATCTCCTCGCTCAGGGAGTCGCCGGCATCGTCTACGGCCGCAACATTATCCAGCATGCGAAACCCGCCGCGATCACCAAAGCCCTCATGGCGGTCGTGCATGACGGCCTGAGTGTCGACGCCGCGTTCGAGTTGATTCAACAGGCATAAACCGGTCAGCCTGCGGCCACCATGAGTTCCCTCCTGATTCGCAACGCCTGCATCGTCGAGCCCGGGAAAAAAATTGCCCCGGGCGACCTGCTCGTGCGCGACGGCCGCATCGCCGCCTTCGGCGTCGTGGACAAAGACGCCGTGATCGGCACGCCCGTCGTGGAAGGCAACGGACGGCTCCTCACCCCCGGCCTGATCGACATCCATACCCACGGCATCAAGCACAGTCTCTACGAACGTGGCGTCGCGGATCTCCAAAGCGCCGCAGACTCCCTCGGCCAGTACGGGGTCACCACCGTTTTGCCCACGCTCATTCCGAAACTCACGGACGGGTGGTTCCAGCTGGTCGGCGAAATCATCACCGCGCTGCCGGGCATCAAATCGGTCAACATCCCTGGGTTGCATATCGAGGGCCCGTTCATGGCAGTGGGCGGTGCCGCCTGTCCGACGTTGTCCGGCGATCTCCCGCTGCTTGAACGCATTCTGGCGGCGACCGGCGACCGCCTCAGTGCGATGTCACTCAGCCCCGATGCACCCCACGTCCTTCCCGTGATCCAGCGACTGCGGGAAAAGAACATTCCCGTTTTCCTCACCCACACGCGGGCCGACGTCGAGCAGACCGAAGCGGCGCTCGAAGCCGGCGCGCGTCACGCCACCCATTTCTACGACGTATTTTATCCGCCTCACGAAACCGATCCCGGCGTGCGCCCGGTCGGTTGCGTGGAAGCCATTTTGGCGGACCCGCGCGCGACGGTGGACTTCATTGCGGACGGCGTGCACGTGCACCCCACCGCCATTCGTGCGGCGGTGGCCGCGAAGGGCTGGGCCGGTGTCCTGCTGATCACCGATTCCAATATCGGCGCCGGATTGCCGCCCGGGCTCCACGAAAGTCCTTGGGGATTCCAAATCCGCGTGTCCGCGGAAACCGCAGCGCGCCACGCTGAAAACAATTCTCTCGCGGGCAGCGCACTGACGATGGATCGCGGTATGGCTAATCTCCTTCGCTGGCTCCCCCTGCCCCGAGAACAGGTCTGGGCCATGGGCACGCTCAACCCCGCCACGTTGCTCAGCTTGGGCCGGAAAGGTCGCATCGAGATCGGCGCCGATGCCGACCTCGTGCTTTGGGAGAAAGATCTTCGTCCCGCCCGCACCTGGGTCGCGGGCCAACTCACTTATGAAAACTAAAGCGTCACAATTTACTTTCGCACCGGCGACCTTCATCCCGTTCCAGGATCGCAAGGTGCTCGAACGCGTCCGCAAGATCGGTCGGCGCGACATCACCAAGCACCGGAATCCCGATTTCCGCATCCGCATCGTCCCGGCCGCGGACTTCGAGTTCCTCTGGATTTCCGACATGTTCTTCCGGATCCAAAGCGCGATGGCCGCGGAAAAGCCGCTCGTGATGATCATGCCGAATCCCTGGCCGGGCTACGCAAAGCTCGCCGGGATGCTGAACCGCGCGCGCGTGAACTGCCGTCACCTGCACACGTTCAACATGGACGAATACGCGGACGAAAACGGCCGCATCGCACCTGAATCATGGGAGTTTGGTTTCGGCCATGCCTTCAAAAAATATTTCTGGGCCGAATTGGATCCGAAGCTTCGTCCGCCCGAGAAACAAGTCCACGGTTTTACGGACAAAAACCTGCCCGTTTACGGCCGGATGCTCGCAGACCTCGGCGGCGCTGATATCTGCTACAGCGGCCCCGGCTGGACCGGTCACCTCGCCTTCATCGAACCCGACGCCCCGGAATTCGCCGGCTCGCTGGAGGAATGGAAAAAAATGGGGCCGCGCATCTGCACGCTCAGTCCCTTCACCATCGCACAGAACTCTCTGCACGGGTGTTTCGGCATGAGCGGTGATTTGTGCGCCGTTCCGCCGAAAGCGGCGACGATCGGCCCGGCCGAGGTAATCGGTGCGAAGCATCGCATCGACATGCATGCCATCACCATCGGCGGTTCCTTTGCCTCGTGGCAGCGTCTGACCACTCGCCTTGTGCTCCATGGTCCCGTGACGCCGCTCGTCCCCGAGTCGATCCTGCAAACTTTGCGCACCGACGTGTGGGTCTCGGAATCAATCGCCGCCGAAATCGAGCCCCACTGGGAATACGGCTATTGATAATCTTCCAAGCGAAAGCTCATCCCGGCTTATCGCGACGCGGCAAGTCTGCGAACGCCTGCAAAGGTTTACCGCTCATCCCGCCGAACCCGGCGTCATTTCTCATGCGCTCCTCCCTCAGCCCTGATCATCGTGCTGATCTTGCCGCCCTTGCCGACCGACTGGCGGGGCCGCTCCACTTCGACCGGACGATGCGCGCGCTCTACGCAACCGACGCCTCCGAGTATCAGGAGCTGCCCCTCGCCGTCGCCTTGCCCAAGTCCGAAGCCGACCTGCGCGAACTCATCGCTTTCGCCCGCCACCGCCGCATCGGCCTTATTCCACGTACGGCCGGAACTTCCCTCGCCGGCCAGGTCGTCGGCTCCGGGATGGTCGTGGATGTGGGCCGTCACCTGAACAAGATACTCAGTGTCGATCCCGTGCGTCATCGCGTGCGAGTGCAGCCGGGTGTCGTCCGCAACGAGCTCAATCTCTTCCTGCAGCCGCACGGTTTGTTCTTCACGCCGGAAACTTCCACCGCCAATCGCGCGATGATCGGCGGCATGGTGGGCAACAATTCCTGCGGTGCCAATTCCATCGTCTACGGCACCACGCGCGAACACCTCGTTTCCACGCGCGGGTTCCTGAGTGACGGGTCACTCGTCACCTTCGGACCGCTCACCCGCACGGAGTTCGCGGCCAAATGCAACGGCCCCGACACGCTCGAGTCGCGCATTTATCGTTTTGTTCGCGACCTGCTCGAAAAGCCCGCGAATCGAAAACTCATTCGTGATAGTTACCCGAAGCCCGCGGTCACGCGCCGCAATACCGGCTACGCGCTCGACCGGTTGATGGAGTGCAACGTCTTCGATCCCGCCTCCGAAAAACCCTTCAACCTCTGCCAGCTCCTCGCGGGTTCCGAGGGAACGTTGTTTCTCGGCGTCGAGTTTGAGCTCAACTGCGAACCACTGCCGCCACCTGGCGTGCTGATGTGCGCGCATTTCGCCAGCGTGCAGGATGCGCTCAAGGCCACGCTGATCGCGATGCAGCACCGGCCGTTTGGCTGCGAACTTATCGATCGCCACATCCTTGAGTGCACCAAGACGAATCTTGAGCAGGCTAAAAACCGTTTCTTTGTCCAAGGCGATCCCGGCGCCGTGCTCGTGATCGAGTTCCGCCACGCCGACCGGGCGCACCTCGAGGCCGAGATGCGCGGATTGGAAGCGGAGTTTCGGGCCGCCGGTCTCGGGTACGCCTTCCCGGTGGTGTGGGGCGATGACTGCTTGCGCGTCTGGGAGCTCCGCCGCGCCGGTCAGGGCATCGTCAACAACGTTGTCGGCGACGCCAAGCCGCGCGAAATCGTCGAGGATGCTGCCGTCGCCGTCGAAGACCTGCCGGACTACATCGCCGAGTTCGACGCGCTCATGCGCGACAAATACGGCCTTAGTTGCATCTACTACGCCCACGCGGGCGCCGGCGAGCTGCACACGCGCCCGCTCTTTAACCTCAAAACGACCGAAGGCCTGAAGATGTTCCGTGACATCGCCACCGACGTCGCAGCACTCGTGAAAAAATACCGCGGGTCCCTTTCCGGCGAACACGGCGACGGACGCCTGCGCGGGGAATTTATCCCGTTCATGGTTGGCGCGGACTGCTACGCAATGATGCGCCGCGTGAAGGAGGTGTTCGACCCCTTGACGATTTTCAATCCGGGCAAGATTATCGACACGCCGCCGATGGATACCTCGTTGCGCCACTCGCCAGAGGATGGCGATCCGGAGTATAAAACCATTTTCGATTTCAGCGCCACGCAGGGTATCCTCCGCGCCGTCGAGAAATGCACGGGCGTCGGCGACTGCCGCAAGACCCACCTCATGGGCGGCACCATGTGCCCGAGCTACATGGCGACACGCAACGAAAAGGACACGACCCGCGCGCGCGCAAACATGCTGCGCCACATGCTCACCCATCCGCGAGACGTCACCAACCCATGGGACAGCGAGGAAGTGAAAGGCGTGATGGACCTCTGCCTCTCGTGCAAAGGCTGCAAATCAGAGTGCCCGTCGAATGTCGACCTCGCGCGCCTCAAGGCCGAGTGGCAGCAGCATTACCATGACGCCAACGGCGTGCCGTTCCGCTCGCGACTCATCGCGGGCTTCACCCGCACTATGCGCCTGGCCTCACTCGCGCCGACGGCTTATAACTGGATCGTCACTGCGCCCGATTTGTCGCGTTGGCTGAAGGACTTTTCAGGTTTCGCGCGCGGCCGCAGCCTGCCGCGACTGGGCGCCACCACGCTCGCCGCCTGGCACGCCCGACACGCGAATAGATCCGGAAGCGCCCGACCGGCGGGTGGAAATTCCGGTGGTGGAGCCGAATGCGCGCATCCTGGAAAACCGATCGGAGCACAGGTTCCCCACGCCCCCGCCGCCAGCCCGCAATTTCCGAACGGCCGCGTGTATCTCTTCTGTGATGAGTTCACTAACTACAACGACCCCGCGATCGGCATCAAAGCGGTCGAACTCCTGAACAGGCTCGGCTACGAAGTGATTATCCCGAAGCATGTCGAGAGCGGTCGGGCTCATTTCTCCAAGGGGCTGGTGCGCGACGCGCGCACCTTCGCGATCCGCAACGTGGAATTGTTGAGGGATGTCGTGTCCGCCGCGACGCCGCTCATCGGGATCGAACCGTCGGCGATCCTTTCCTTCCGCGACGAGTATCCCGACCTGATGCCGCCAGAGTTGACGCAGGCAGCCGCCACTCTCGCGAAAAACGCGTTGCTGATCGATGAATTCATCGCGCGCGAAATCGACGGCGGCCGCATCCGGCGCGAGGATTTCATCGCGCGCGACCAGACGATCAAGTTGCACGGTCATTGTCATCAAAAAGCGCTCTCCTCGCTCACGCCGACATTAAAAATGCTAGAGCTGCCGGCCGGTCACAAAGTGCAGGTGATCCCGTCGGGGTGCTGTGGCATGGCGGGATCGTTCGGCTATGAAGCCGAACATTTCGCGCTCTCGCAGCAGATCGGCGAACTCGTGTTGTTTCCCGCAGTGCGTGCCGCCAGCGAGCACACCCTCATCGCCGCGCCCGGTACGAGTTGCCGCCATCAGATCAAGGATGGCACGGCGAGACACGCCTTACATCCGATAGAAATTCTCCACGCAGCGCTACGTTAGCAGCCGCCTTGGCTCCTGAAATTGAGTAGTCAAGGGAGCGAAGCGTTCCGCGTCTTTGTGAGTTCAGAAGCCTTCTTACATGTGAGCCCCGTGCGCGCTCGCGCTGCGCTTGGGGGTCTACCGATCTGCTCTTTTGAGTATGCCTGCACCCATCGAGTGACGGGCTGCTCGACTTCTAAAGTGTTCCCAGGCCGGAAGCAGCTGAACTAAAACTGCTCCCGACCTGGGTGGTGACGCAATCGGCCCGGATCCGCACTCACCTCCGCGCACGCACACACACAACATGCGCGGAAATTGGTTCGTTAGTTTTTGGTCGGGTCTGCGAGCGGCCGGGCGATCCGGCGGACGGCGCGGCGTGACCGGGAAATCATTCTTTCCTGGCGCCGGGTCCGGTCTTGAATCCGGACGGTGATGGCGCGGCCGCGTTCGAGGGGCCAGGCGATGGCATCGAGGTAGTTGTCGGCGATGCCGGTGGCGTCGCGACCATGCAGGTCTTGGAGGAGGAGGGTTTCCAGGGAGGGCGTCCGGTTGCCCATCAGGCGGCGGAGGACGCGGAGGGCGGCTGCATAGATGCGGTGATCTTCACGGGGCAGCAAAACGATGAGCGGGATGGGCTCGGACGTCGGGCGGAGTGGACGAGCTTTCATGGCAGGGAGGAGGAAGCGGAGGCATGGGTTGCGAGGCGGCTGGATAAAAACGGGCGGTGACGCGCGTTGGGTGAGCCACGAGCCTACTCGATTTCCTCGCGCGCTGACTAGGATGCGCGGGTCGCGAACTCGGATGTACGGGAAAGAATGGATTATTCTTTCAGAGGGCGGTGCCAGAGGACGGTCAGCAGCATGCTGGGGAGAATGGCGGGCCAGGTGCTCCACGTGCGGTGGAGGAAGCGGAGTTGATGCAGAGAGAGTTTCGTGACGGCGTGCGCGTGTGGTTCGCGGGTGAGGAAGACCGGGGCGCCGTGTTCGTAGGCGACGATGAACGTCTGGGGTCGGATCAGGAAACTGCCGGTGGTCCAGTCGACGGAGGCCGTGCTGGGTACGGAAATCAGAGGGTGACTCTCCTGCCCGGTGGATGGTTTTTTCAGAAGGTCTTTTTCGAAGCGTCCCAGGTCGAGACCGTAGGATTCGAGACGGGCGTCGATTTGTAGAGCGTGGAGAAATGCAATCGCCTCGTCGGAAATCGCGGTGAACTCCTCTTCGCGCTGCCCCCTTCCCGATCGTGGGTAAAGAAGCGGCAACAAGCCGAGTGCATAGGCAGCACTCGAAGCTTCGGAAAGATTCGGATGATGGGCAACGAGCGCAGCGAGATCCTTCATTTTGATGACGCTCAAAGTGTGAAGCTTCGCTCACTTCACCGGCAAATCAATACCGCCTATAGTAGTTAGAGAGTGTTGCCTATAGTAGGTATTCTAACGGGATGTCTCCCGATGATCGTCAAATCGCCAAACGCCTTGGCCGAGTGGTGCGAAAGCTCCGCGACGAGAAAGAATGGAGTCAGATCACGCTCGCGGAGAAGGCCGACTTGAATTTCAATTATGTCGGCAGCATCGAACGCGGCGAGAAACTTGCTTCGGTCGCCACGGTCGCTCGACTCGGCCGCGCTTTGGGTGCCAGTGGTGCGGAGTTGATGCGTCGGGCCGACCTCTAACCGGCGCTGCCCTCTTTAGGTCGTTCCGTACTCGCTTGAGCTGCCTTGGCGGCCGCGATCTCTTCTGCCTTTCTGAGCTTTCGGATCCTTCGCATCATGTGACTTTGATCTGAAAATCCGAAATCAGCCGCGATCGCGGTCTTCGTAAAAATACCTGCGTCCACCTGCGCCATCGCGAGAATTGTCCGGCGCTGCATGATGTAGGCTACCAAGGTGAGACCGGTCTGATCTTTGAATCCATCGCTGAGCGTTCGGACACTGATCCCGGCGACTCTAGCCAATGACTCTCGGAATATCTTTTCACCGATATGCGCATCGATGTTGTCCAGAACTTTGCGGAGGCAGTCTGAAGGGAGTCGCAAGTTGGTTTTCCGCAAAACGAAGTGGCGCAGAATCAGTGTGACTAGGAGTGTACCGGCTGATTCCACGATCGCGGGAGCCGCGGTTTTGCTCCGCCGGCAAAGCTCGCGAAATTCTCCGGTGAGTCGACACGCCAAAATGTCGGATCTGGCTAACGCAGAAAAGTCGTCAATTACGGCTTTGGTCAGATCAGTACCGCAGACCTCCCTAACAAACGATGTCTCCACGTACAAAGCGACCATACCAGCGTGTCCAAGCCATTCCAAAGCATGCGGTGTTCCAGCGGGTAACAGCCACACGAATTGCCCGGTGACGCCGTGTCGTCGTTGTTCCCCATTCAAATTCCACGACGCAACCGCATCCACCGAATCGAGCGCGACTAGGATCTGGACGACTCCGTGGAAATGCTCGGTCCAGGCATTTGGTGGTTGCTGATCGAAATAAACGCTGACGCCACGACCGGTGATGAGTTCCCTCCCGAGGCCGGAGTTGAAGCGCGGAAGTTCAAAACCTCCGATGCTGTTGGGTCTAGGATCATTGGGGTGAAGGCGGTGAGGCATGAGGAAAAAAAGACCGCGTTGGCCCGGCGCGGTCTTTTCCACGGAGTATATAGAATAATATTTTGGTTGGCTTGGACGGGAGAGACGAAATCTAGGACGTGAGAGCGAATCTCACAGACGCATGGATTGGAGATGTCTGTGCTCATACCGATATCTAGCGAAACGACATCATGACTGAGCCACGAACCCTGCTTTGTTTTCGAACGCGCCAGCAGAGGCAGAAAAATGTCGTTCGCGCGAAATCATAAGATCAAGTTCGCCAATGAACAAGCTCTCGGATGCCCTGCTGGTGGGACTTCGAAAGAGTTTCCTCTGTTCGCCGATTGGCGAACTTTTCGGTCTAGGAAAACCCTCGTCTAAAAACACCGACTCAACGTGACGCCCCTCATGGGGGAATGACGACAGGCGAACTTTTAAAAAGCAAAGCCAAGCGAATGCGCTAGGAGTCACGCCGCTTTTTTTGATGCCGGCGCTTCAGCTTTTTCTTCAACCGTAGGCATGGTATTTGCCTTCGTGTCAGCGGCTGGCGGGATTACTCCATTCTTGATCGGATTGCCGGCGTCGTCTCGGAGGATTTCGCGAGTGCCGTCGACCATTGCTTTGTGCCAAATGCTGTTTTCGTCGATAAAGACACCTTCCATTTTCATTCTTCCTGTGTTCGGATCTTGCTTGGGATAAACTTGGACGGCGATCACGGAGCCATTATAAGATGGCGTTACAGTATCCACCACTGTGTGTCCGACTGCGATCCGCGCCACGCCATAGAATTTTTTGATAGCCTCCACTTCTTCTGGTTTTGCATCCTGCTTGACGAGCCCGCGATACCAGAGCGGGCCGTTATTATTCGTTATAAACGACAGACGCCCAGAATCCTTACTGCGGTCGTCGTTAAGCCATGAGAGCACCGCGGTGTTTATCTCATCGAGGGTGTAATTTTGATCAACAGCTCCGATGGATATTCCTCCATGGAGATAGAGCGTATTCCCCAATTTCAGAACGGTGGCCTTAGTGCGAAGCCATTGGCCAAGGAGAGTGTCTTTGCTGAACAGCTCTTGGTAGCTCGTTACCCCCAAGGCGGACGCCGTCTGGTAGTATCGCGTATGCAGATAGCGGACATCGCCCGTGAGCACCATACTCTCGTGATTGCCCAATAGGAAATGAACTCGTCCACCGGCCGCGGCAGCTTCGGCCTCGAGCTTGTAGATGAGCCAGATGATTTCCGTTTGCCGGGATCCACGGTCAAAAACGTCACCGAGGATGATGAGATGACCCTTCCCGAACTTCCATTCGAGCGAGTCGCTAATTACACCCTGTTTCATCAGCAATTCGGTGCAGATTTCATATTCGCCGTGTGTGTCAGCCATGACGAAAATAGGATTGCCGTTCGGTGCACCAACCGGCGCCCACTCGTTCGATCGCCGAATTACCACTTGGAATGAAGGTCTTGCATCGACCTTGGAGATAACTACGGCATCGCCAATTTCGACCGGAACTGACTTCTTCCCCAATCCCTGGTCAGACGGAACGGCCCACTCGCTGACGAGTCCGCCTCCCTGAGTGTACCGAACGTAGGGGCCATCGAAAATCCGCGCACCTACCTGCTGGACGGTGCAAAGGATCGATAGACACAGGCCAAGCCTGCGAAGCTTTTCTCCGGACGTGGTCACGGGGATTTCCTCTTTATCACGAGTTCGTCCGCCGACCCTGATTCCGTCCCGTCCATTTCCAAGGCGCGCAATTCCAAGTCGAATAATACCGGTGCCCGTTCCTCGTCGGAATTGTGCAGCGTGACGGCGACCACATTCTCGCCGGACCGAAGAATTTGGGCCGGTGCGAAAAACTCAGCCGTGCGAACTTTCGTGCTGGCCGAGGTTCCCCTAGAATACTCGGTGAGTACTCCAGCGGGAAGTTGATCGCGCGCCACCTCCACTCCGTTGATGTGTACAGATACCCCGCCGACCGCGTGAACATTGAGGTGAAAAGGCTTGAGTGCATATCGGTCAGGCACCGAGAACACTCGCCGGTAGAAACTGCCTATATGTCTGTTGCCCATATAGGGGCCGAAGGAAACGACGGTCGCATTTTTCCAGCTGCCGTAGCCCAACGGCGCCATCCCGCGCTTCCAGCCGAACATTGCAGGTCTGCCCTCCCCCCTCACACGGGAAGGTTTAGCTTCTTCCCGAGTCATCCAACCGCCTTCCGGCAGGCTGCGCGCGTCCGAATATTCCCACTCGGAACCGGTCGCGACCAGGATGGCGGGATCGGCCGGCGGAACGATGGGGCCCATCGAGCTCCCTCCACCCAAATGGCGCTCGATCTCACGTTCAAATCCGGCCGCCGCTAGGTTCGCACTCACCAAGACACCTTTTTGATCCAACACGATCGTTGCGCCCAAGGGAGCGGCATTCACCGCACCGAGATATGCGTTGACGCCGTAAACCTGCTCATACTTGGACTCGCCGACGCACTGATTGGAATATTGGGGCCAATCAACCCCTTCTTCTTTGCATAGGCGTTCGACTGCCCCGGGTTGAACCTGATTCATCACCACCCCGACCGCAGCGATCCTATCCGCGCCGTATTTCTCGCGGATGAGCTTCACCCGCCTCAATGCTTCGAGGCTGCTGCTGGAATCAGTGCTCCAAAAGGTGACGAGGCAAAGCCTGCCGACGAATGCCTGGGTGCTGACCTTGGTTCCGTTCTCAGTGGTGAAGTTGAAAGTCGTCGGCGTCCCGAACAGCACCGCGTGTTTGATACCGGGATGTCCCGGGTATTTTTTCTGCATCGCCGGTTCAAACCGTAGGTAGTTCCGGGAATGCTCCGCTGCAGGCACGAAACGACTGCTAAATTTGACATAGTGCCAAGCGGCCCCGTCGAAGCCTGCCTGGGGATTGAACAACCCGTCACTCGTCGGGTTCTCCGCAACATCATATTTTGTCATGCGCTCCTCAATTCCCAACATAAGTTTGGTAGGAGTGTTCATCCAGGCAGTCGTGAGCTGGTCCGCCGCTCTTGCTTTGCGCAGATCGTAGGCCGATGGATACGCCGTATCTTGGAGGACCGCAATTTTCCTCGCGGCGATCGAGACGTAGGGACCCAACTGAATGTCCCTTTCGGTGAGGGCGAGATTCGCAAGGGCGTCAATCCGTTCCAGTACCAGGCGATCCGCGGCTGGCTCAGTTCCGGGATAGCCCATCCGCACCGCCAAGGCGTCGGAATCGTCCGTTCTGTATGTGCCATCCGGCGTGATGTGCGTGGCACTGTATCTGAGCCAATCCGCCGCACTGTAGCCGAGGGCAATCGCGTCCCATCGTCTGGGGTGATTGGGATAGCCCTCCCAAAACTTGATCGCGTCGCCGATCAATAGCAGCAAGCGGGCCCGCTCCTTCGACCAATACGCGGCGAACTCTGCCGTCCCCCTCGCGACGCCGGCAGGCCGGGCTGCAGAGGTGGCCCGGTCCGCTTTCACCAGTTCGGCGAAGAGGTCATCGGGGGCAACCGCGGGTGCCGCCGACCCGAGATGCGCAAGGGCGACGCCCAGCATGGCACCGCGCAGAACGAACGGGATATTGAAGTGCATGGGAGCGCTGGTCAAAATGCTTTCTTGACCGTCACCCAGTAGCTCCGCAGCCGCGTGTCACCATAAGGACTCAGGTAAAAAGTCTCCGCTTGGAAAGTGTCCAGAGGGGCAATAGTGTTGAAGACGTTTCGCACGCCGAACTGAACGGACACGCCTCTTGCGGCTTTCAAAGCCAACCCGCTTGCTCCGGAACGATCTGTCAGCTTCCGCAAAGATTCCCCAAGGCGATACGTCACGAACGCGTCGTGATAGACCTGCGCATCAACCGTCTTTGAACCTTGTGGCAAGGTATAGGTCGTCTGGGGAACTGCATTCGGGTTGGTCAGGCGCGCCTGTTCGAAGACCGGGCCTCCGGCAATGCCCCACTGGTTGTATTCGCCCACATATTGCGAATTCCAGCCGACCGTCCATGGGCCGCGTTGCCAAACGACACCGGCAGAGCCCTTCAACTCGGGAACACCGCCCTCGTTCGCGTAGGAAGCATACTCAAATTTTGGCCCGTTGAAGGCGAGCTGTTGAGTGAGACTTTCAATAAAGCTTAGACCGGCATTTACAGCGAAGCTACCAAGTGGAGTTGAAAAATGATAATCGATGGTGGCGTCCCAACCTCGGGTGTCCCGCTCGAAGAGATTGATCGCACTGTTGTCGATTAACGTGATCAGCCCAGCAGCGTCCCGCGTAATTCTATCAGGGAATGTTCCTTCGTTGGTAACCAGCAACTGCGCGGTCAGGGTCGAGATCGCATCAAACTGCTGAATCCGGTAATACTCAAGATTCACCCGGAGGCCCTTTAGCAAACCAGTGGGTTGCCAGATTACCCCTGCATTCCAGCTTTCCGACGTTTGCGGTTTCAAGTCGGGGTTTCCGCCAATGATCAGCGGAACCGCATATCGAAGGTTGTTATTTTTGGGATCCGTAATCGTGATCAAATTCGGGTTCGGAATCGTGTTCTTTATCAGCTGCGCGGGAGTCGGCGGAAGGAACGCCGTCGCGCGGGACACTCGAAACGCGATCGACCTGATGGGATTGAATTTCAGGCCGGCCGAGTAATTATTCGAGTCATACTTGTCGGTCGCATAGTATCTCCCCCCATTGAGCGTCGGCCCGACATAGGAGGACGTTGGCGGGACGGCATTTGGCCGAAAAGTCTGACTGGTGGTGCCGGCGTCCACTTCGAACTGTTCGACGCGTCCCGCGAGTTCCGCTTCCAACGAGTGCACGAGCGGAAAGCGGGCCTCCTTGACCAGCGGCACGCGGGTTTCAGCGTAAAGGCTGTCCGTAATTTGCTCATTAGCGAACGTCACCGTAAAGGTGTTGCTTACGGGAGATAATGGAAAGCTGCGCTCCGCGACAAACTCAGGACGCTTGCTGATTCGTCGAGACAAACCAAGCGTTAAGGTGGGCGCCCCCCACGGCAACTGCGGGAGCGAGCCGGCCGCCCGGAACGCAATTTCATGGAGCTCACTTTCTCTCGTAGCCGCATCCGGGACGTAGTATTTTCGCACGTCCAAGGGATAAAGTGACTGATCCACAAAGGGATTGATCCGGCCGGCGTTTAAGTCCGCGGCGAGCGCGGTGTCGTCGACCGTAATTGCTTCGGTAAACTGATAGGTTTCGCTGCCAGACCAAGTATAGTCCGCTTCTCCCTTCCAATCGAATGGCAGCTCAAAGGTGGCCCCCAAGGTGGCGGATCGGTTCTCCGATTCTGCAGTGGATAGCGCAGAGTTCTCCGGGGTGACTAGGACGGTGACCGACACATTGTTATTGAGAAAGGGGCTGACCGGACTCGAGGCATTCGCCGTAATCGCATTGTGAATGGCGGAAAAACCTACCCGATTCGTTTTCGAGAAGGACACGTCTACGAAGGCCTCGATTTGGTCCGTCATTTTGCGCCGCACCGATGCCCGGATGGACTTGTCCTCGGCGGTCGCACCGAAGCGTCGCAGGAGACCGAAGGGCGAAGCGTCGGAGGCTTTCACTCAGGTGAAGCAGGCGGCGGCGCTGCTCGCTGAGCACTACGCGGACGAACCGAAACCAGTGCGACTGCGGCTGATTTTCCAACCCGACTCGCTTCGGGGGGTACACGTGGCGTGTCCGCAGGGCAACCGCAAGGTGCTCGCCTTTGCGCTGGCCGGGGAATACCCGGCGCTGCGAGAACCGGATTTTGCGTGGGGTCACGAGCCGGTGCTCGCCAGTGGCGAAGGGTTTTCGACAATTCTGCATTTCGAGACCGAGCCTGCGTTGATCACGTTGGCGGCAGAATTGGCCCGGTTGGGACTGGCGGTGGATTCCGCGTGGCCGCTGCTTACCTTCCTGCACGCGCTGCCGGAGGAATGGTCTGAATCCGGCGCCGTCGCACTGGTGGCAGTGCGCCCGGATTCGGCGGTCGCGTATCATCATCCGCAGAATGCCGGTAGAACGGTGCTGAGTTGGCGGGGTGATTCCACGTTCGCTGAAGTGGGACAATGGATTGATTCCCTCTCACGCCAAAGTCCGGACGATCCCCTGTTGCTCATCTGCGAAGACGAGGTCACGGCGAGTGGACTTGATTCGCACCTGAGCGGCGAGGCCCGGCCGAACATCGAAGTCATCAGCGCCCGAGACGCGCTCGGACGGAGAGTCGCATTACCCCGGTATCACCCCGCACAACTGCTCCCGAGAGAATCCCTCTTCAGTGCTCAACACCTGGCGATTGCCGCCAGCATAGCGCTCTGGTTGGCGGCAGGCTGGGCGGGGTTAGCGTTTGGCCGGGAGTGGTGGTCAGTCAGGTTGGAGGCGGCTATCTTGAGCCTCGACGGAAATGACTCCGTGGATTTTACGGAGGTTTACGAGGATGCGGGTCGCGCGCAAACGTCCGTGTGGAAGGTAATGCGAATCTGGAGTTCTTCCTCTGGGATCTGGCGAAAGAGCAGTTCCTGTGGCATTACGCCTTGCCACGTGAAAATGCGGATGACGCGGGACAACAGGAGTGGTTCACGCTGACCGCGCAGCACCAGGTCAAAGCTCGTGCCGGTGATTGGCAGTCTTTCGGCGATCGCGTTCACGGGAGATGGACGCTCCCTAGCCTGAGCCTGAAGCGGTCGGGCCACGTCGAAGAGACTTTGGGATTCGAGCACATGGATGGAGGAGTGCCCTACCCAGTTCGCGTAGGCGCGAGATTTGGGCGTGGCTCCATAAGTAGAGACGTGGGAAGCGTCCAATTCCCCCATGGAGAAACCAATTTAAGGGCATTCACTTGGGGCCCTTTCTGCCCTGCACAGTTATCTGGTCCGGATTAACCAATCTCCGATTAGCTGCGCAAAATTTGCTATCATTCTCAGTTGATCCCTTCGGGACACAGCATTTTAGACTCGCTCCGCCGCCAGGCAAAAAAACCGGAATTCGTCATTAGCAGCAGTCTGCTAAGATACGGACGTGAGCGCATGCGTGATGATTTAGCGGAAAAATCGGATGTGGTTAAACTGTCTCTTCGGTATTGAGTTGATGAGCTCGGCCCAAACCAAGCAGGACTAACTCCGGCACGGTTTCTTCGAATAACCCTGCGTCGGCAAACATTCGGGCAAAACCGCCGGTGCCGAGAATGTAGGGTTTCGAGGGAAAATTTTCCGTGGTGAGCAAATGCACCAGGTTGCGGATTGCGCCAACATGGCCGTGGTACAGACCGGATTGGATGCTTTCCGCCGTGCTGCGGCCGAGGACGGATTCGGGTTGGGTGATTTCCACGCGGGGTAACTTGGCGGTTTTGCTCGCAAGCATTTCTGCGGAGATGCCGACGCCGGGCATGATGACCCCGCCAAGGTAATCGCCGGAAGCGGTGATCACATCGAACGTTGTGGCGGTACCGCAATCGACCACAATCAAGTCGCGGTCAGGATGAAGGAAGCGAGCGCCGATGGCCCCGGCAATGCGGTCGCTCCCGACTTCCTGGGGATTGCGGTACTTGATTTTGAGTCCGGTTTTGACTCCGGCCTGAAGTACGAAGGGCGCGCCATTGAAATATTTTTCGCAGGCGCTGCGGAGCGCGTGGAGTGCGGCGGGAACCACTGAGCAGAGGGCGACCTGCTTGATCTCGGCGGGCTCGATGCCTTGGGCGCGGAGGACGGCGGTAAAGAAGACGCCGAGTTCGTCGGAAGAGCCGAGGGGGTGTGTGGATTTACGGAATTGAAACCGGAGATCGCCGTTTTGGAAGACGCCGCCGTGAATCTGAGTGTTGCCGGTGTCGAGACAGAGGAGCATAAATTAGGGCGCAGTTGAGAGAGGTGCCGGGGTAGTCAGGAGTTGTTCCAGCGCATGCGCGAGCGCGGTGCGAGTGGCGCAGCGCGAAACGAGGGTGTGCGGAGCGCGAAAGATTTTTGCCGGGAAAAGCTCGGCGTCCTGGCGTTCGGAGAGATCGTTTTGCACGACGTAGTCGACCGGGGCGTGTTCGAAGAGGTCGGCGACGGCGGTGGACGCGGACTTTTCGGAGGCATTGGTCGTGAGCTTGAACGCCACTACTTTCATTTCCGGGTGTTGGCTCCACCCACGGAGGGAATCGATCATCTTGGAGTTGGGCTTAAGGCGGATGACGGGATGGGCGGAGGAATCGAGTTTATGGTGGCGAGCGGTCGGCACACCGTGGAGTTCGACGGAGGCGACACTGAAGTCGCTGACGGCGGAAGCGTGGATGATCGCATCGAAGGACTCGGCTGCGAGGAGGGTTTTGAGCGTCGCTTCGAGGTCGCGGAAGGTCAGGTACGTTTCCTGCCGGCATGACTGATTGGCGGTGGCGGAATCGGTGGAGCGGACGAGCGTGACGTCGTGGCCGCAGCGGAGAAAATGTTCGGCGAGGCGAACGCCGGTTCGGCCGGTGCTGGTGTTGGTGAGAACGCGGACACCGTCGATGGGTTCGGAAGTACCGCCGCTGGTGATGAGAAGGCGGAGTTTGCGGGTGGGCTTCGCGACCGAAGCTTCGAGCGCGGCAACGACATCGGCGGGTTCCGCCATGCGGCCTTCCCCACTCTCCCCGCAGGCGGTGCGTCCGGTGCCGACACTGATAAAGCGGAGGCCCCATTCGGTTAGTTTCGAAACGGAAGCTTGGGTCGCAGGATGCGACCACATGGCGGGATTCATCGCCGGAGCCATGAGCCAGGGTTTGCTCCGATCGTGGGCAAGAAACAGGGCGCCAATCAGATCATCGGCAGCGCCAGCGGCGAGTCGGTTGAGCGTATGCGCGGTGGCAGGACAGACAATCACGAGATCGGCCCAACGCGTGAGTTGGATATGGTCCAAAGCTTGGCCAGCAGCCCAGAGGTCGGTGTGCACGGGTGAACCCGTGAGTCCTTCCAAGGTCGAGGCCCCCACGAAGCGCAAGGCGGCTTCACTGGCGACGATGCGCACCGTGTGGCCGGCTTGGACCAAACGAGAGATGGCGTCACAAGCTTTGTAGCAGGCGATTGAGCCCGTTAGAATGAACAGAATTTTAGAGCCGGACATTGTCGATGAGGCGGACGCCTTCGAATTTGATGGCCCCCAGCCGGATACCGGCTCGGTCGGTCACGTAGTCGACTTCGAAGCCGGTGGATTGCAGAGCGGATGCTGCGTGGTTGGCATCGGGCGATTCACGAAGGATACGGGAGAAGTTTGCGGCGTGGGCGCGCCCGGATGCGGAAAGCCGTTCGTTGCGGGAACTCAAGGCAAGTCCGCTGGGTTCGCGGATCGTGGGACAAGCGACGATTTCAGTGGGGAGAAAAAAGGCGGCGGCCATGTCGCGAACCAGCGCTAACTGCTGCCAGTCCTTCTCGCCAAAGTAGGCCCGATTGGCTTGCACCAAGTTGAGCAATTTCATGACGACAGTAAGTACGCCGTCGAAGTGGCCTGGACGATGCGCTCCTTCCAGTTCCGTAGAGAAACGGTTTTCGGTGACGCGGTAGCGATACCCGTCGGGGTAGAGTTCATCGTAAGTGGGGACGATGACGTCGGTGACCAGGCCTTCGGCGAGTTGGAGATCGGCTTCGAGAGTTTTCGGGTAATGTGCGAAATCGCTTTGGTCGTTAAATTGGGTCGGATTGACGAAGATACTGAGGACCACGCGGTCGTTTTCCGCCCACGCGCGCTCCAGCAAAGCGCGGTGCCCGGCGTGCAAGGCCCCCATCGTGGGAACGAAGCCAATCCAGACGCTGGGAAATTTGGCGCGAGCGGCCTGCCAACTGACGAGATTAGGGTGAATGGTCATGCAAGCACCTCGGCATCGGTGGGAAAGCGGGGCGTCCGCACGTCTTCGGCGTAACGGTTGAGTGCGGCGAGGATGTCGCCGTGCCCGTCCAGATAACGCCGGGCAAACTTGGGGAGAAAGCGGTCGTCCAGTCCGAGAAGATCGGTCAGGACGAGAATCTGGCCACTGGTGCCGGAGCCGGCGCCAATACCGATCGTGGGAATGGTGAGGCGGGTGGTGATCGAACTGGCGACATCGGCCGGCACGCACTCCAGCACGGTCGCGAATGCACCGAGGGATTCTAAACGGTGGGCATCGGTTTGGATTTTATCGGCCGCTTCTTCGGATCGGCCCTGGACGCGGTAACCTCCGAGTTGGTGCACCGATTGCGGCGTGAGGCCCAAGTGACCCATCACCGGAATACCGCCCTCGACGAGGTGCGTGATCACGTCTTCGTGACCGGAGACCCCTTCCAGCTTAATGGCGTTGGCTCCTGCCTGCATGAGCCGGCTGGCCGCTTCGGTGGCGACGTGCTTGCCCTGCCGGAAAGTGCCGAAGGGCATGTCCGCAACGATCAAGGTGTCGGGTGCACCGCGCCGCACGGAAGCGGTGTGGAGTTCCATCATCGGGAGGGTCGCCTCAACCGTGGAACTGAAGCCGTGCATCACCATGGCCACACTGTCGCCCACGAGAATCGCGTCTGCTTCGGAGACGGCGACGATCCGGGCCATGAGGGCATCGTAGGCGGTGACCATGACAATGGGCCGGTCCTCGCGGCGGGCGCGGGAAAAATCGAGAATGGTTTTCATGGGGTTAGCCTCCCGAGGGGAGCGAAACGCCGATGATAAACCGGAAGTGCTTGTCGCGGTGCGATCATGCCTTGGAATACTTAAACTGAGGTTGGACTGGAGGTGTCCGGTCGCGCACGAGTTCGCGCCAGACGCCTACCCTATCGTTGGGCTTTTGCAGGCCTGCAACCCTGAAAGGTGTCTTAGTTTTCTCGGAAAAAACGGCGAATTACGGCTTCGTATTCGCTTTGAATGCGGGTTTTCCCGCAGGGTGAATCGGGGAAAAAAAGCGCTGACATGTACCGTTAAACTGGTACCGTGGCTACCCCATGAGTAACAAAGCCACCGCCGAACTCCTCCTGAAAGGTAAGAAATCCTACGTCCGTGTGAAGAACCTGAAGCAAGCCACGGCGGTACGGGTGGCGGGCCACCGCTTAGGCGGCGTGCTTACGGTGTCCGAAGTGCAAGGCGGCTACAAGCTCGTGAAGTCGAAGGCCAAGGTGACCCATCGGCCGGTTAAGAAAGTGGTTTCCAATCGTGAACTGGCCGAGCAGGTGCTAAAGGGAAAGAAAGCTTTCATACGGGTTGCAAATTTGAAGGCGGCCACGGCGGTCCGGGTGGCGGCTCATCGCTTGGGGAAGGTGCTGACCGTGAAGAAGGACAAGCAAGGCTTGAAACTGGTGAAGTCCTCGTCGCGGGTGGCCCATCGAAAATAAGATTTAGTGGAACGTCGGATGGCCAACCGCGGCCCTACGCATACGTTTGCTAGTCCGATTCCAATGGAGACCAAGACCGACCCACCTTGACTTCAAGTCGTGCAGGAGGACGTAGCACGAGGGGGTGATCGGCTACACCGTTTTATCCCTAAAGGGCTCGAGCAACACTTTGTCCGGAACTCCACCCGGCCAGTCTCGGGTATTATCGAGAGCCAGAAGCTCAAAAAATCTCTCTGGAGCCTGCCAGAAGAATTCTCGCGAAATTGATCATTCGAGCGGTGTCCGGATTTTCCGGGCACCGGTTTTAGCAATCGTCAGGACTACCCGACCGCCAGCGCTCCTCGGTGGACTTCACGGGCACGGCGCCGATGAGAATACAAGGGAGCAAGTTTCTTCTCGGCGTTTACTCGGGTAAGTAATGCATCCCGCGAGACTCTCGCTTGGACAATGTCAGTGGTTTTGAGCGTCACGCGTACGCGCTCTTTAGTGTGCTCCGTCGGGTAATGCGTGTAGTGGCAAAACCAGATGCCGTTGTTGAGCCAGAGGTGGTGATTAGGATTGGCGGCCGCGAGCTGATCCAAATGAAGATTCGGCGGAGGGAGCATAAAGTTGTCGGTAGTAGGCGGCGATGAAACGGAAACGGGTGTCGATGTGCGTGCGCTGGAGGATCGAACTGATCTGATTCTTAATGGTCGGAGTGGATTTACCGAGCAGAGTGGCGATTTCCTTGCAGGAGAGACCTTCGACGACGTGCACGGCGACGAGCCGCTCCGCCGGGGTAAGTTGCGTGAGCAGAGGCACGGGGCGTTCGTCGACTTGGGAGGACATTGTTACCTCACTTGGTTGAAGTAGTCTTCGGCCGACATCAGGCGGCGCAGTGCAAGGGGGTCGCTGACTTTTAAAGTGAGCAGCCAGCCCTCGTCATAGGGTGAACGATTCACCGTTTCCGGGGTGGCTTCCACGAGTGGGTTCGCCGCGACCACCGTCCCGGTCATGGGGGCGTACACGTCGGAGGCGGCTTTGACTGACTCGATCACCCCGAAGGGTTGGTTCGCAGTCAGGACTGTGCCGGCTTTCGGCAATTGGACAAAGGTGATGTCCCCCAGTGAAGATTGGGCATAGTCCGTGATGCCGATGGTCACTGTCCCATCCGGATTCAATTTGCTCCATTCATGGGTGGGGGCGTATTTGAGGTCAGGAGGAATGTTCATGGGATTGCGACGAAGTTCCGAGTGCACTTCGGTAGATTGTTCGATGGCGAGCGCTAGGCGACCGTCTTGATCTCGGTGATGACGATCTTGCGGGCACCGGCGTGTTTCACGACCGCGATGGCCATGCAGCCGGTCGGTCCCGCCCTCGTGACGAGAACATCGTTGACGCCGGGGCGGGGAATCGGCGTGAGGGTCATGTGGAGTCCCGGCCCGGCCTCCGGTTTGAAAATTGCGCGCATCGTTTGGCTCATGAGTCAGTCGGAGGTTTGGGCTTGTTGAGTCGAGGCAGGCCTGAGCCGCGGGGACGGATCACCTTGAGGGGAGCAAGCGGGGTGGGCTTGAAGTACAGCAGACGACGACCATCACTCACGGCGCTGCCTTCGGGTAAGGTTTGCGTGCGGACGAGTTGGCGGGCCTTGCGCGCAAAATCCAGGTCAGGCGGACTCCCGCCTTCATGCTTAGCGCTCCCCACCGGTGAGGTATCGAAGATCCGACGGACATGCCGAACTGAGCCTTTTTCTACGACGAGGAAGAATTCGCCGGTGAATTCGAAGCAATAGGCCGTGTAGGTCCATTCGGCGGCGCCTCGCACCGCACCTCCATTCGGGAGTTTGCGCAGTTCCCCTTTGTTGAGCAGGGTGTCGAAACGTTGCTTGGCGTCGAGAGGCATGCGGCTCAGACCAACTCGAGTTTGTGCGCTTCCTTGACTTCGAAGCGGCCGGCGGCGCGGTTCTTCCGGAGCGTGTTGGCGGGACGCACGCGTCCGTGCATGGCGATATAGACGCCCGGCTTGAGGAAAGAGAACGCGGCCACTGCCGATCCGAAATTGAACAGCGCGTCGCTCTCGCGGAATCGCGCCGGCACCATCGAGCCGGTGATGACGATAATTTTGTCTTTCAGGCTACGCAGCGATCCGCCCGTCCGCGTCATCGTATCGGTGCCATGCGTCACCAAAATGCACTGCTCCGGCGCCGCCGCGATCTTCTCGCGCAAGAGCAGATGGTCGGCTTCGTCGAGTTCGCGACTATCTTTGGCGCAGAGCGCTTCGATCGAATAAACGAAATCTACATTGCCCCCCGATAAAAGTGCGCCCGCCTGCGGACTGCCCACCCCGAATTCTCTCGGGGTGTCGCAATAAATTTTGTCGATGGTGCCACTTGTGGTGAAGACGCGCAGGCGCATGAGCGGAATGAAGTCAAAGGGAGGAAGAGTTGACCCAATGCAGCCGCTGCCAGGAGCGATCATCCCGGCAGCGGCGCATTAACACACACAACTGACTACTACCGGTAATGGAGAACACCGGAACGAAGGAGCTGGATGTCAGGTCACTAATAGAGACGCACGAGTAGGAGATTTCCCCCACCTTCTGCTGCACACAGTGAGAAGAATTAAATGGGCTGAAGTGTGCGCAGGTTTCTAAATCGATGGGACGGTGACGAGTGAATGAAACTCGGCGCGACCTGATGACGCGGCCAGCCGGACGTTCTTCCGGAAAAGGGGTGTGCTAAAATAACGATCCGCCCGGTCACAGAGAAGCGTAACGACTCGCGCCGTCGGTCCGAGTAACCGGGCCGCTTCCAACGCGGCGGTAATGTTGGCGCCGGACGAGGTGCCGACAATCAGCCCGAATTCGGCCGCGAGTCGCTGCGCCATCTTCATGGCGTCGTCGCTCGTGACTTTAAACACGCCATCGAGGTCGAAGCCGCGCAGGAGATCCGGAATGAATCCATCCGCAATGCCTTCGATGTGGTGAGCTCCAGACGGCTCACCGAGGAGCAACGCCGCTTCGGCCGGTTCCACGGCGAATGACTTGGTCGCGGGATTGACGGTGCGGAGCGCGCGGGAGACGCCGACCAGTGTTCCACCGGTGCCATAACCGTTGAGGAACGCATCGATGCGACCGGGCACTTGCGCGATGATTTCCGGGCCGGTGATCGTTTCGTGGTCGTGGAGATTAAGCGGGTTCGCAAACTGGTTGGGGAGAAAATAGCGGGAATCAGCGGCGGCCATCTGCCGGGTAAGCGCGACGCCCACGGAGTAGTCATCCCCCGGAAAGGTAATCACCTTGGCTCCGAATTGCTCAATGAGTTGACGGCGTTCGCGAGAAGCCTTTTCAGAAATGACGATGGTCACGGAATACCCGCGCGCCGCACCCTGCATGGAAAGTGCGATGCCGGTGTTGCCGGACGAGCATTCCAAGATGTGCGAATCAGGATGCAGCAGGTTGCGGCGTTCAGCGTCGTCCAATACGCAGCGCGCGAAGCGGTCTTTGACCGAGCCGGAGGGATTGAGGAATTCGCACTTGGCGAAAATTTTCAGGCCCTCGCGAGAAAAATACAGAGGCAACAACGGGGTGTTGCCGACGGTGCTAACAATGGAAACAGAACGCTTTTGATCAAGAGCGCCCTCGAATGGTGCGAGTAAAGTGGGATGCATCGAAAATGGGCCGCATCCAAATCCCGAACCGTTTCAGCGGAAGACCGAACCCAGCCATAGTCGAGATATACTCCGTTCGAATGAGCGTGAGTGCTTCCGAAGCGACTGGCGCAAGTCAGCGCAGTGACTCAGCCAAGTCAGACTAGAGGTGTTCGGCATGTCTGCCCATTGCGCCGAATACCGGCCTTGGATCTCAACTCGCATCGCTACGCTCCATCTTGACCACAGAGGCACAGGGCTGGGCATTCCGGGTGAGCGAAATTCTGGTAACGAGGCAAAAAACGAGAAATCAGGGCGTGAGAAAATGCAGATAATAGATACCTGTCGATTTGAAGACTGGAAATGCGTTCGGCGAATCAGCGGGATTGCCATACGTAGCGATTGGCCGAAACTGTAACCGCGTTCCCTGATTATTAGTCCGGCCCATGTCGAAACTTAACTTCAGCCGAGAAGATTTCCGGCAGTCCTGCTTGGCGTTTGATGCCATCGGTGCGGCAGCAACGCTCGGTGACTCGGTTGCACCTGATGAGGAGCACGCTGCGGGCGCGGTCGATGCGTTCATCCGCTCGGGCTGTGCGGCTGTGCGGAGACCAGACCAAAAAATGCTTGCAGCTCGTGATAAGCTCGTAGCGCAAGTTCGCGCCTACGTAGCTGGAACTGCTGAAGTCCTCGCTAAGTTCGACGAACACGTGGCGAACGCGCGACTGGTTGAAACCTCGTTCCACGACATTGTGGCCACCCTCGACTCTTTCGAGATCGCAAAGCAGCCGGCACCTGAGCGGGTGTGGGCTTGCATCAAAATGGCGACCGACGAACTGAACGCAGCGATTCAGCTGCACGAGGAACAACAAAAAACGGGCGACGTCACCATCCTCAAAAATCCATCTATCGACGCCGGTGACGGAAGGACCGTCAGCCTCGACGCCGTCGTTTGGAGCCTCACACGCGGACTCGGGCAGAACCTGCAGATGTTGGGCTACAGTGAAAAATGGTTCGACACTAAAACGGGCGAACTCGTCATCCCCGTGCCGGTTGCGATCGATGATAATCTGGCTAGCCAGGCCGGTCTGCTCTTTGTCATGGAACTGGCGTGGACGGACCTTGTTGCAGGCTGGGATCGGGTTCGCTTGTTCGACAATGATGTCAAGCGCGAGCGGCGAGCGTTGCCGTTTGAAAACAGGCCGGGGCCGGTCGAGGTCGACGTCTTGGAATTCGGCATGCCCACTCGATGGGAGCTATTCGATGCAGTGGCGGTCAGCCGTCTCGAACAGAATCTGATGCAGCACCTCATGGATCTTGCGATTTACACCGACGCAAACGAGGCCATCAAATCACTAAGCGACAATGCGGTCGGTTTGCCTGGACCGGGGGCGTTCATTTCGCATGGCGAGTTGATAGCCTTTTATTTCTTCGAGCAGGTAATGTTTCTTCCCGTCCGTGAAAATAAAGATCACGCTGGCGGCCTGTCCCTGCGTCACTGGTTGCGTGGTTACGCATACCTAGCCGAACTGTGCCGCGACGAAGGAAATCCGGCGGTCGACGTAAAGTTTTACGCCCTGCTCGATCTTGTGACCGGCCTAATGCGGTGCGGATTTACGGATGCCGAGGCGAACATGTTTATTCGGCACGTCACCTACGGGCGAAAGTCTCGGGATCTGATGGACGACCCGCTCGTTCGCCTCTCCGATGATCGATTGTTCATGTTCGCTCCAGCTTTCCGCTCACCGATGTTAACGACAATCGTCATGTCCCGGCTCGGGCGTTTTTCTGTAGGCTTCGCGGACAAGGGCAAACGGTTCGAGGCCGCTGTGAAAAAACAATTCGAGGAAGCGGGCGTGCCTGCGAAGACTTTTAAATACAAAATCGAGGATGTGCAGTATGATTGTGACGTGGGGGTGCTGTGGGGACGAACGCTCTTCGTTTTCGAATGCAAGAACCATAGCCTCGCCTTCGGCCATCTACCGTCCCTTAGCGACTTCGTAGAAGAGTACTTCTACGCAGCACAGCAGGCCGCTCGCACCAAGGAGTTTTTGGAAGAAAATCCCGAGGTTGCGAAGCAGCATTTCGGCCACACGGCGGCGTGGGATCGGATCGTCGCGGTCGTCCTCTACGCCGCGCCTTGGAGCACAGGACGAATCCTCAAAGACCACGAATTGTATTCCTACGATGCGTCTGCGCTGGGGAAATTTCTTCGGGAGGGAAAAGTCTCGATTCAGACCCCGCGCCAGCACGGGAATGCCACTGTCGTTCGTCGGCACCAACACCAACTTTGGAAGGGCGACAAGCCGGACGAAGAAGATTTTCTGAAGCAACTGGGCGACCCCATTCAACTGCGGATGGAACGAGCGCCTCGAAAAATCGAGGCGTTGTTCCGGGAAACGGCCGAGTACAAGGGAGTCGTGCTTCCCTCGTGGAAGCTAGTCGGAGTAACACCAGCGGATACTCTGCGCGCCATGGGCATCGCGGAAGCAGAAGTGTCCAAAATCGTTAAGAGCTTCGAAGAATTCCACGCAGCGGCGGACGAATTCGACGCACGACAACGGAATAAAAACTAAAGACGCAGCGAGGCCAACGAACAATCAAACATGAACATTTTGGCGACCACCTACCAAACCGTCATCCCACCAGAGCCGGCGATGTCCTGGAAATCTTATGAGGCCATTATCAAAAGGGAGTGGAGCGATCTCTTCGCTAGAACTGACACCACCGAACGGGACTTTCAGGTTTTTTTCGAACAACATCCTTGCTGCTTGCCTGATATGGGCCGGTTTTTCCCCGGCGGCGGGCATGGTGCGTTTCCTGGTGCAGTCGTGTCGCAACCTGTATTGCACGGTTTCGCCAAGAAGGTGCCTGACTTCCTTTATATCGCCCGCGATAGCGCGTGTGTTTATACCGTGCTAGTCGAAATCGAGCACCCCTCAAAATCGTGGGCGACCGCTGGCGGTCAACCCTCTGCTGAATTCACGCAGGCAACCAACCAAATCACCGACTGGAAGAGCTGGTTCAGCGATCCGCTGAACACCGCGAAATTCAAGGAGGACTACGGCATTCCGCAAGAATGGCTGCGAAGTCGCGAATTTTCCCAGAAATACATTCTTGTTTACGGTCGCAGACAAGACCCTACCCTGACTGAAGCATTTAACAAAAAGCGAAAGCATCTGGAGCGAACCGATGAGGTGTATATGACTTACGATCGAATTCGTCCGAATCGCGATGCCGCGCAATATCTTTGCGTAACCCGGGATGCCGCGGGTTACCGCGCCCTGACCGTTCCACCCACCATTGAGCTGGGGCCATTCCTCGAACACGGAGTGAAAACCATCCGAGACAAGACCCAGGCTGTGGCGAACAATCCTTACCTCTCAACCGTGCGAAAAAAGTTCCTTGTCGACCGATGGCCCTATTGGGACAGCTGGGGCGGCGGAGGAATTTGCCATTCCGCCGATCGCGAGTAGACTCAAGCGATCCATCTTTTCCTCCCTCAGTAGCTAATGCCGACGCATTTGAGGTAGAGCGAAGTTGTTGATGGCATAGTCAGATCAAAATCACTGGCGTTGATTGTCCGGTGTGGTAAGAGCAAGGCATGTTGCTTCGTCGCGTTAAATTGCAGAATTTCGGTGCCTTTCACGGGACTTTTGATTTCGAACTGGAATCCGATGTCACCATCTTAACCGGAGCTAACGATGCTGGCAAAAGTTCACTCCTGCGAGGCATTGAACTCGCAGCATCCGACAAGCCGATGCAAGACAGTTGGGGGAACCACGAACGAAACGCGAGTTCAGCAATCCCAGCACAAAGCGATCCTTCAATCATGTCGGAAGCTCATTTTTTAATTCATGAAGGATCTGACCTTCAGGGCTCTCAAAATGTAGGAATCGAATCAGATGATTTCATTATTTTTCGCCGAACATTGAGTCGCGAAAATGCGCGCAATGACAGCGAAACGCATCTCAAAAAATATCCGCCGGGACATAGCTTTAATGCAAAGTTGCCCGCAGTAGTGGTGCCTAGTGCTGGCGAAAAATTTCTCGTCAATGATTCTATCGACCTGAGCAAGCCATCGCCCGCAGATAGCAATCTTCTGGCGCTCGCCTTCGATGGAAAATTTAATGCACGTCACGCAGCAGGGGCTACTCCGCTTGCTTGGCGTCGGCAGGTAGCGAATGCCTCGGACTTATTGAATGAAAAACTTGGAAGACTTCTGCCAAAGCAAGGCGGACTGAAATTTGATCTGGCTCATGACCTCGGGGGAAGCCGCGACAAACTCGGCGTCACCCTTCGTGACCAGCACGACGGAGTAACTCCTTTTGGCGACCGTGGCACCGGCGTACGCCGCATCATTTCGCTTCTCGCCGAACTCCTCACACTTCACAAAGGGGCTCATCACAAGATAATCCTCATAGATGAGCCTGAAAACTCTCTGCATGCCGACGCTCAGCACCTGATGCGCGAGTTTCTTTTTTCCCTTACGGCCGACAAGCGAACCCAGGTAGTCTATGCAACCCATTCGCCTTCCATGATCAATCCGTTGCGCGGTCAGCAACTTCGCCTATTGCGCCGCGAAAGGGTCGACGGTGTGGTTACCACAGTGCAGGTAAAGCGAGCAGACGAAGAAAACTTCCTGCAATTGCGAACAAGCCTCGGCCTGGCGGCAAGCGACTCGCTCCTGTATGCGCCGGTCACGGTGATCTGCGAAGGCTCGACCGAAGTGGGGAATTTTCCAAGATTTTTTGAAAAGCTGATTCGGTTCGACGCGTTGGGCGGCAAAGATGTCAGAAAGCTGCTGGGGCTCTGCACCTTTCTCGACGGGAATGGTGATAGTGTAGATTATTTCGCCCGCCTTGCAGCCAATCAAGGCGCGCGCCCGATTTTATTCTTGGACGGTGACAAAAGGCCTCCGGGTAAACAGCCACTAGATCGGGAAGGGGTGCCGACCATTTATCTTCCAAAAGGAAAAGAACTCGAAGATCTCGTCCCACCGAGCCGATACCTCCGTGCGCTCAGCGATCTTACCGGTGTGCAATTTGAAGGCGATCCTGTAGCAACTTTTCAAGCATGGGTAAGCGGCGCCCCGAATCGTGAGACCCCGGCATTTTCTAAGAAAGTGGAAATGTGGTTTCGTAGCCACTACCCCAACCGTTACCCACAAAAAAAGGCTCTAATGAAAAGAGCGCTTGAGATGTGCGAGGAAGGCGAAATCGAACCCACCCCATTTCGTCAGTTGCTGGAGCGAATCGAAGAGCAACTGGCTGGAACTTCTTTTAGCTAATAGTCCGTTTTTTTCGCTTAGAAACGAAACTTGGATCAAGAGATTCCATTCCTGTAAACCAGCGTCGAAGCGGCGCACACTTCACAGCGTGCGCTGCCGATACCGGGCACGCATTTTTCTCGGAGTCTTATCGACCGGGCAAACTGATTGTCGCGGAAAAAAGCGTCGCACCGATGCGCAACCCTATCGATTACTCCGCGCACATCGTCTACCCGGCGATCGTTACTAAATTTGGAGTCAAGAATCGGGGTGGATTGATTCGCGTGGAATATCCGTCGGGGACTATCGGCGAAGACAACTTGGCGCTGGAGGTCCTCACCAAGCCTTGGCCATTCGAGCAAACCCAGCGAAAAGCGTGAAACCCAGATCGCTTCTCGGGCGAATGGAGGCTTGCCCACGCCGACGTAGCCGCAAGCGCCTCAGGCGAACTTCACTTTCTTGACCGCCTCAACCGAATGAGAAGGGCGGATATGGCCGTAGGTCGCCATTGCGAGAACGCCGCCGTCAGCGTGGCCCAACCAAAGAGCGACTGTCGGAATATCCACGCCCGATTCGATGCAGGTGGTGGCGAAGAGGTGGCGGAGATCGTGGTGGGTCATGTGATGCACGCCGACCACTTGGCAGGCCCGCTTGAGGGAACCTGCGCATTCATCAGCAATGAAGACCCGGTCGCCAGGCTGCGCGTTGCGACGCTCCTTGATGCGTAGCGTGAGTGCACGAAACGCCTCGGTCATCGGGACAATACGTTCGCTCGCCACCGTCTTGTCGCCCAGAATCGTGCAGACGCCGCGCTCATAATCGAGGTGGGAGAAAATCATCTTGCGCGATTCTCCGAGGCGCATGCCCGAATACGCCAGACCCTCGACCAAATCGCCGGCCCGCCTCCCCCAGCCCGCACCGCTGCGCACGTTGAACACCATTTCGGCGAACTGCGACTTGTTCGGAAGGCGCAGGAGCTTTTTGGTCGGCCGCTTGCGCTTGAGATCGCGCGCCGCGTTGTGAAAGCAAATGCCGGCTTTGAGGCCGATGTCGAAAATCCGGCGGAAAAATGCGATGAGGGAATTGATCGTGGTCGGAGAATCGCCCGGCACCGTCAATCGCTTCGCACGCGGGGAGGTGTAGCGGCATGCGCCGTTTTCATAGCGCTGCATGAAGCGGTGAACTTCATCCGGGGTAATCCGGCGCAGCTGCATTTCAAAAATCTCGGGCCAGGTCCGCAGCAACGTCCGCTCGCGACGCATCCGAAAATCTTTAGCGGCGGGTTTCAGTCGCGGATTGGATTCCACTTCCGCCTTATAGATCGCGACCGCCTGTTCAAAAGTCAGCGTGGGCGGGAGGGTCGACGCCTTGGCGAGTGGAGCCGCTTTGCGAAACTCCGCCATCTTGTCCGCAAGCCGAAGCTTCGCGACGGTGAACGAGTTAGTGTCTAACGTGCGCCAAACGAGCTTACGGTTGACGCGAGCGCGGAGATAATAGCGGCCAGTTTCGACCGCCTTCACCAAGTTGGTGACCTGCGTGGATACGAATTTCATGCCTGTATAGTTTTTGAGTATAGGAGGAGTTCATTTTTACATTTAAACCTCGGCGGCATTTTGGTGCTCGGGGTGGGACTCGAACCCACACGCATTGCTGCACGAGCTTCTAAGACTCGCATGTCTGCCATTTCATCACCCGAGCGAAAAACGCCAAAAACCTAGATTTTCAGACAAGGAATGCGACGAAGAAAATTTCTCCACCGGAATCAATGTCACTTGCCGAAATTAAAATGAAAAAGAACGTTTCTCCTATCCAACAGGCACGGGCTTCTAAGACCCGCATGTCTGCCATTCCATCACCCGAGCTTGCTCATCAGCGCCCCCATCTCGGGATGATTCCGGCTTTAGGCAAGCGTGGTTTCACCATCGCAAGATCCACCCCTTGCCGCCTCGGTTCTCGCTTAGTTCGAGTCACCGACACCTGCGCGCTTTACGCATTAGAAATCCAGCCCAAAGAAAAACCTGACGCGATCGAGTTCGTTGGCCGCTTGCACGAAATCGATGCGGTATTCGTGGCGTAGCGCGAGGTAGAACAAATCGGTAATCGTCTTCTTCAGCTCCATTTCGTTCGAGAAACTGGTGCCCAACGTTCCTTCGAAGAAATAAGCCTTCGCGCTCTGCTTGAGCGAAAGTTTCCAAGGTAGTTGAAGCTCGTTTTCCACCAACAAAACCGGCGCGTTGAATTCAAGATCACCGTAGTGAAACACGTGCAGGTAAAGATACACCCAGTTCACCGAGACATTCGTCTTGTAGCGCGCGGTATCCAGCACCCGGTAGCCGAAACCCGCCTGCTGCTGCATGAGTCCGTAATTCAAACGCGAGCGGCCGACCGCCGCTGATTCGTCCGCGTTCAAATTTTGCCCGTCGTATTCGAATTCCGGGCGATACAAAAACAACCAGCGGGAACTGAGGTCGCGATCCCATTCGCCCTTGAGCGTCGCGCGCCGCTTATCGATCCGATCGGCTTTGTCCACGTATTGGTAACTGAAGTTCGTCAGGACCCGATTGCCGTCCAACCGAGGCCGCTCCGCTTTAAACGAAAAATCATAAGTCGATTCCCGCGACGCGCCTTCATGCCTTCGATCGACAAATCCCGCCAACGAAAACTTCCATGGCTCCAACCAGCGTCCGGAGGCAGGCTTCGGGCTCGCCACGGCCACCTGCGCGGCCGCCGCCCTTACTTTGCTTTCTTCCACCGCGGAAACTCCCGTCTCCGCCGGCACAAACTCCACCTTCTCCGCATCAAACAAAACCTGCCCGAAACGATCGGACATGAATACTCCCGGCGCGACTAGTTTCCCCGTCACGCGATTGCCGTCTTTGTAATCGAGAGTTCCTGTCACTGCTTCATCGGCAGCCATCATTACGACCGCTCCAAAGCAGAGCATGACGACATATTTAATCATCGCACCGCTCAACCCGCGCGCCGCGTCGCTGTCAACCACGCGCGTGCCGCGACCCACCCTCAACGCTTATCTCGCTTGCGCTCCGGCCGGATGCGTTCGCGGATTTTCTTTTTCTTTTTCGGAGCCGGCGAAATGCCCAACCGCGGATCGCCGGCCTTCACCAGCTTCACCAGCGCCCGCGCATCGCGCTCGAACGTCTCCGCGTCTTCGGATAAATACAGCCATTTCCCCAGCACCGGGTGCGGCGCCAGCGATGGGAACTCCGCGCGCAAACTTGGCTGGTGCTCATGAAAAGTGCACACCAACACGCCCTGCCACGGTTCGCCTTGCGTCGTCAGGAAAAGATAATGTTTCCCGTGCAACATAATCGTGCGGCCACCAAACCACGACTTGAGCACAAACGAGGGCTCGCCCGCCAACGGCTCCGCCAGCCAGGCAAGCGGATGCTCCGGCTTGGCGGCTTTTGCCCGGAAAATAGAATCGCGTTCTGATTTCATAGATTCGACGCCCGCACTTCGTCTCTCGTGGAAATCTGTGCGTCCAAAGCGGCTAGGCAAATCAACTTTTGCCAGTAATCCCGCGCGCGGAAGAACTTAATTTTTTCGCGGCTCTTTCTAAGGTCGCGCCTGTCTCCACGTTCTCCTGAAATACCCGCGCTTCCTCCCCACGCGCACCTTTCTTCTTTTTCGTATGAAACTCCGTTTGTGCACTCTCCTCAGCTGTCTGTATATCACTCAACTCGTCGCCGGCTCGCGTGACGCCCAGTGGAAAAAAGTCGACGAGGCCGTCGCGCAAAAACTTCCTCAAACCGCCATCACCGAACTTGAGGCGATCGCTGCCTCGGCCCTCGCCGACGGTCAGCACGCGGAAGCCACCAAAGCCATCGCCCGCCGCATCGTGTTGGCCGGCGGCATCCAAGGCGACAAGGCCGAGGAACGCATCGTCCGGCTCGAAGCCGAGATCGTCAAAGCTCCCGCTGCCCTGAAGCCGGTGATGGAGTCGCTGCTCGCGCATTGGTATTGGAATTATTTTCAGCAAAACCGCTGGCGCTTTCTCCAACGCACACAAGGCGCCGCGGGCGCCGGCTCCGACCTGAAGACCTGGGATCTCCCGCGCATCCTCGCGGAGATTGATCGGCATTTCACCGCCGCGCTCGCCGACGAAGCGACGCTGCGCAAAACCCCAGTCGCTGATCTGGACGCACTCTTGGAACGCGGCAACGTGCCCGATACTTACCGCCCTACGCTCTACGATTTTCTCGTCCACGAAGCCCTCCGCTTTTACCAGGCCGGCGAGCAAGGCGCCGTGCAAACCGAAGACGCTTTCGTGCTCACCGCCGACAGCCCGATTTTTTCTCCCGCGACCGAATTCCTCCAATGGAAGCCGGCCACCACGGACGACTCGTCGCCGTTGCTCAAAGCCATCGCGCTCTACCAACAACTGCTGCGCATTCACCAAAAAGACACCGACCGCTCCGCCTATCTCGACGCCGACCTCGCGCGCCTGAGCTTCGGTTTCAACTCCGCCGTCGGCGAAGAAAAAGCCGCGCGCTACAAAACCGCGCTCGAAGCGTTCATCAAGCGCGCCGCCAAACACGAACTCTCCGCGCACGCCACCGCACTGCTCGCGCAACAACTCCACATCGAGGGCGAATCCACCAAAGCTCACGATCTCGCTCGCCGCGCTAACAAAGCGTTTCCCGAAACCGCCGGCGGTGCGCGGTGCTTCAACCTCGTCCAGGAAATCGAAGCCAAGTCCGCGCGCGTCGACACCGAATTCGTGTGGAACGCACCTTGGCCCACCCTCGACGTCACCTATCGCAACGTCACGAAAATTTATTTCCGCGCGTTCGCCATTTCCTTCGAAGACACCCTCAAGGAAGCGCATCGCAATTACCGTTATCTGGATCAGGAAGCCGCGACGCGCCTGCTCGCCACCAAACCCGCGCTGGCTTGGAACGCCGATCTCCCGGCTACTGCCGATTTCAAGGAGCGCACCGAATCGCTGGCCGCGCCGACCACATTAAAGCCCGGTTACTACGCGATCATCGCCAGCCATCGCGCGGACTTTTCCGAAACAGTAAATCAACTCAGCGCCACTCCGGTGTGGGTCAGCAATCTGGCGTTGGTGATCCAATCCCGCCACGACGGCAAACCCGGCTCCGGTTTCATCCTACAAGCCGACCGCGGCGAACCGATCAGCGGCGCCTCGATCCGGGTGTGGACGCAAGACCGCAACGGCCGCTACAATTCCGGCGCTACCCTGAAGAGCGACGCGCAAGGCCGCTTCCCGTTTCCGTCTGTATCGGGGCAGTTGGTGTTACTCGCAGAACACAACGGTCACGCTGTTTCCACATCTCAGCCGATCTACACGTTCTACAACCAAAACCAGCGCGAGCGCGAAGAGCGTGTCCAGAAACGCACGCTGTTTTTCACCGACCGCGCGCTCTATCGTCCCGGCCAGATCATCAGCTACAAGGGCATCAGTTTCCGGCTGGATCAGAAGGGGCAAAACTATGCCACGCTCGCCCGCGAAAAAGCCGACGTCGTGTTCCTCGACGCGAATGGCCGCGAAGTCGCCCGCACTTCGCACGTCACGAATGACTACGGCTCATTCAGCGGCACGTTCACCGCGCCGCGTGCCGGCCTCAGCGGCAACATGTCGCTCAAAGTTGAAAACGGCCCCGAGGGCTACACGAGTTTCAACGTCGAGGAATACAAGCGCCCGAAGTTCGAAGTCGAAATCCCCGCGCCCGCTTCCGCCGCGAAACTGGATCAGCCCGTCACCCTCACTGGCAAAGCCAACGCCTACACCGGCTCCGCCATCGGCGGAGCCAAAGTGAAATGGCGCGTCGAGCGCGCTGTGCAACTGCCGCGCTGGTGCTGGTGGTGGCAACCGCCCGCCACGAAAGCCATCGCGCACGGCACCGCACTCACGGAAGACGATGGCACGTTCAAAATCGAATTTACCGCGACCGCCGATCAATCCGTCTCGCGCAAAACAGAACCGGTTTTCCGCTACACGATCCACGCCGACGTCACGGACCTAACCGGCGAAACGCGTTCCGCCGAGCGCACCGTCGCCGCCGGCTACACCGCGCTGCAAGCCTCGCTGGGAACCGCGGAGTGGCAGACACCCGACCGCGACGTCGAGTTTGCCGTCACCACGCAATCGCTCGACGGCGCGCCTCAAACCGCCAGCGGCACCCTCACCATTCACGCGCTCAAGCAACCCACCAAGGTGACGCGCCAACCGTTGCGGCCACTTTACCGCGGGCTCCAGCCCCGAGGCGGTGAGCCGTCCGTCGATCCGACCAATCCCGATTCATGGGAACTCGGCAGCGCGGTTACGAGTGTGCCGTTCACGACCGACGCCAGCGGCAGCGCAAAACCGAGCGTGCGCCTGAAAGCAGGTATCTACCGCGCCTCGCTGCAAACAAAAGATCGCTTCGGCCAACCCGTCACCAGCCAGCATACCGTTGAGGTAATCGACGCGAGCAATCCGCGCTACAGCGTGAAAAAAGCGGAGTTGTTCGCCATCAAATCTCCGTCAGTCGAACCCGGCGAAAAAATCACCGCGCTCTGGGGCACCGGCTACGATTCCGGTCGCGCCTTCGTTGAATTGGAGTGCGACGGCAAAGTGCTGCAAAGCTACTGGACCGACTCGAAACGCACCCAGCAGCTGATCGAACTCCCCATCACCGAACGCATGCGCGGCGGCGTGACGTTGCGCACGACCTTCATCCGCGAAAACCGCGCTTATTTAAACAATCACGTGATCGACGTGCCGTGGTCGAACAAGGATCTCTCCGTAAAATGGGAAAGCTTCCGCTCGAAAATTTTGCCCGGCCAAAAGGAAACGTGGACTGCGACCATCGAAGGCCACGACACCACCCGCTCCGTCGCCGAAATGGTCGCGACGCTCTACGACGCCTCGCTCGATCAATTTCGCACACACGATTTCTGGGCACGCTTCGATGGCTTTCGCAGCGAAGCATTCCAGATCAACCCGATCTTCCAAAACCAGCTCGTGTCGCTCGATCCCTACCAACTGACGTGGCAACCGGAGTCGCTCGCGGTGAATTGGGAATATCGTCATTTCCCGGAAGGATTGGCCGCACCCGGCTCGGATGACCGGATCGTGCTAGAAGCCTTTTCGGTATCGGCCGCGCCCGGTCGGGGATATTTGGGCGCCGCATCAATGGTTGGGGCACGCAACGCCAAAGTCGCCTTGCCCTCAGCCGAAACGTTCGAGGCTAACGACGCCGATACACCTGCGCTAGCAGGTCGCCTTCCGTCGCTGGAGAAACCCAACCTCGACCAAGTCACCGCGCGCAAAAACCTCAACGAAACCGCGTTCTTCTTCCCGCACCTCCTCGCCGACAAAGAGGGTCGCGTGAAACTCCAATTCACGATGCCCGAGGCGCTCACGCGGTGGAAATTTCTCGGCTTCGCCCACGACAAAAATCTCCGCGCCGGCTTGCTCACCGGCGAAACCGTCACCGCGAAAGACGTGATGGTGCAACCGAACCCGCCGCGTTTCGTGCGCGAAGGCGACGCGATCGAATTCACCGTCAAGGTTTCTAATCAAACCGATCAGCCGCAAACCGGCCAGGTCCGACTCACGTTCGCCGACGCCGCCACACTCGCCGCCGTCGATAACGCGCTCGCCAATCTGAAAACCGAGCAAGCATTCGACGTCCCCGCGAAACAATCGCGCACCTATTCATGGCGCATCGCCGTGCCGGACGGCATGGGTTTCCTCACCTACAAAGCCGTCGGCGCCACCGCCACCGCGAGCGACGGTGAGGAGGGTTTCCTGCCCGTCCTCAGCCGGCGTATCCTCGTCACCGAATCGCTGCCGCTACCGATCCGCGGACCCGCGACGCAGGAATTCGATTTCACGAAACTCCGTGAGTCCGCCTCGTCCGACACGCTCCGCCACCAGTCACTCACCGTGCAAATGGTCTCGCAGCCCGCATGGTATGCCGTGCTCGCCCTGCCCTACCTGATGGAATTTCCGCACGAGTGCAGCGAGCAACTCTTCAGCCGCCTCTACGCCAACGCCCTCGCGCGCCACGTCGCCAACTCCGATCCGAAAATCCGCCGCATTTTCGATCTCTGGAAAAACACGCCCGCGCTCGACAGCCCGCTCACGAAAAACGAAGACCTCAAATCCGTGTTGCTCGAAGAAACCCCGTGGCTCCGCCAAGCCACGCGCGAAAGCGAATCGCGCCGCCGCGTCGGCCTGCTCTTCGACGCCAATCGCCTCGACGAAGAAAGCGCCCGCATCCTCCAGCAACTCGCCGAACGCCAGCTCCCTGACGGACTCTGGGCATGGTTTCCGGGCGGCCGCTCCAACGAATACATCAGCCTCACCATCACGACCGGCCTCGGACGCCTCCGCCATCTCGGCGTCGAACTCGACCTGAGCGCCGCGATCAAGTCACTCGCCGGCCTCGATGCGTGGATGCAAGGCCGCTACAGGGAAATTCAAAAATCCAAGGAGCCCGAGAAATACGTCCCCGGCAACCTCGACGCGCTCTATCTCTACGGCCGCAGCTTTTTCCTGAAAGACCAGCCGATCGCGCCGGAGCATCAGCCCGCCGTGGATTTCTTTCTCGCCCAGTCCCGGAAATTTTGGACGCAACTCGACAGCCGCCAATCCGAGGCGCACCTCGCGCTCGCGCTGCAACGCTTTGGCGACCGCACCACGCCGCAAGCCATCGTGAAATCGCTCCGCGAACGCAGCCAGCACAGCGCCGAGTTCGGCATGTTCTGGCGCGATGCGCAGCCAAGTTGGTGGTGGTATCACGCGCCCATCGAAACGCAGGCCGTGATGATCGAAGTTTTCGCCGAAGTCGCCCGCGACGCGCAAGCCGCCGAGGACTGCAAAGTGTGGTTGTTGAAACAAAAACAAACCCAGGATTGGAAAACCACCAAGGCCACCGCTGACGCCACCTATGCGCTCCTGCTTCAGGGGAAAAATTTACTGAGCAGCGACGCGCTCGTCGAAGTCTCGCTCGGCGGCACGCCCGTCAAGCCGCAGAACATCGAGCCCGGCACCGGTTTCTACGAACAGAAGTTTATCCGCGACGAAATCAAACCTGAGATGGGCCGCGTCACCGTGAAAAAAATCGACCAAGGCGTCAGCTGGGGCAGCGCGCATTGGCAATACCTTGAAGACATCGCCAAGGTCACGCCGCACGAAGGCACGCCTCTCACCCTCAAGAAAGCGCTCTTCGTGAAACGCACGACGAAGCAAGGCCCTGTGCTCACACCGGTCAGCGGCCCAGTCGAAGTCGGCGACGAACTTGTCGTGCGCCTCGAACTCCGCACCGACCGCGACATGGAATACGTTCACCTCAAAGACCAGCGCGGCAGCGGCACCGAGCCGGTAAACGTGCTCAGCGGTTACCGATATCAAGACGGGCTCGGCTACTACGAAAGCACGCGCGACACCGCCTCGCACTTCTTCATCGATTACCTCCGCGCCGGCACCTACGTCTTCGAATACTCAACGCGCATCCAACTCAAAGGCCGTTACCAATCCGGCATCGCCGAAATCCAGTGCATGTATGCGCCGGAGTTTAACAGCCACTCCGGGAGCATCGCGATCGAAGTGAAGTGAACAAGGTGGGCGCCGGTCTCCGCACCGACGCCCTCTTCCCCAGTCGCCTCACACCGCCTCGCCCAACCGCTCACCCATTTTTGCATACACCTCGAGGCCATTCGCGCTTTGTGAAACCAGATCTGCGTCGAGCTTGATGCGGCCTTTCTCAAAAATCGTGACGACGCACGAGCCGCCAAACTTAAAGAAACCTTTCTCCTCCCCTTTCGCCACGGCGCGGCCGGGGATGAAACTCTGGAAAATCGTGCCCACCATCGTCGCGCCGATTTCGCAGACCGCGACTTTGCCGAACACCGGCGACTCCACGATCGTCACCATGCGTTTGTTTTCCCAGAGGTAGCCAAGATTTCGTCGCAACGCGATCGGCGACACGGAAAACAGCGCGCCATTGATCAACCGCGGCTCACCCGCAATGCCCGCCACCGGAAAATGAAACCGGTGATAATCTACCGGGCACAGGCGCGAGATCAGCAGCGAGCCACCGGCAAACTCCTTCGCCAGCGCTTCACTTCCAAGAAACTTCTCCAGCGAGAAAGTCTGGCCCTTCGCATAAAAGCTATCGGCCGCCTCAACATCCTGGAACGCCAGATGACGCCCATCCGCCGGTAGCGCCGCGACTCGTTCACCGGGCGCAATCGGCCGCGCGCCCGGCTTAAGCGCGCGAAAGAAGAACTCGTTAAAATTTTTAAATGAAATCGGCTTCTTCGCGAACTCGTCCTCGTTGAGATTATAGTCGATCACGAAAGGCAGCACTTTGCGCATGCTCGCCGAGTTGGACATTTTCCAACCGTAATAACGCGACACCCACGCGCGTTTCACCAGCGCCCAGAGAGAAAATTGCCCCACCGCATTCTCGTAAGTCCAGCGCAGCCATTTTTCGCCGTAAACCTGCTCGGTTTCGACGACTTGCTTTGCGCGATTGAAATAACGAATGGGCTCAGACGTAGGCATACCGAAACGATTTGGCCGAAACCCACGCGAGGCAAACGCAGAAATCCCCGCTGCGCGCGTCGGGAAATTTCGCAGCCCACACTTCAGCTCACGCGCCCCGCCTACGCAGAAACGCGTAGAGTGAGTCGCTTGACCCGCGCGCATCGCAAACGAAACGTGACGGACGAATTTAATCCACCACGCCATGTCTGCTCCTTCCCTCCTCGAACGCGCCAAGTCCCTCCTCTCCTCCCGCGCCGGCTTGCTCGGCGCACTGGTCCTCGCGCCCATCAGCTCCGTGCCCGTCGTCGCTCAGGTGACGAATTTCACGACGACCTCTTCCAGTTTCGCAGTCAGCACCTCCGGTATCCCGGATTACGCCGGCAGTTACGGCAACTCGATTGGCAGCCAGGCGACCAACGCCGGCGCCGGCGTGAAACTCTGGGGCGACAGCGGCGATCGCACGCGCGGCTCGCTCACGTTTCACACCTACGATGGCTCACCGCTTTTTTACCGCGACGGCCTCACGTTGAAATGGAACGGCACGTTCTCCGGCGAACTGATCGGAAACTACTACGACGCTGAGAATAATTATCTCCAGGGCGACTACCTCGCCGCTGCGTTTGATTTCACCCTCAACCGCACGAACGTCGCCACGAGCTTGAACTGGGAACTCCAATTTGAATTCAACGGCAGCCGCAACACTGTGCGGTCCGGCTCGGTCAGCGGCGAAGAAACCACCTTTCACGTCACTGGAACGACTACCTCTTCGAATACGATTACCGGCAACGACACCGTGACGACCTTCACTGATCAAGCGTGGTCGGCCTACCTGGTGATCCTGCCCTACGCGTCGACCCTTCAATATAACTATTCTGACACCGACACTTTCAGCGTGTTTGTCCCGACCAGCTCCATCGACCTCAGCATCGCGCGTTCCGCCTACTACACCACCAGTGCTATTCCCGAGCCGTCCACATGGGCGTTGATCATCGGCAGCGCGAGCCTTGGTCTCGTCATTTACCAACGCCGCCGTCGCGCCACCTGATGCCGCGGTTGCTCATTGCCTTTCCGCAATGCGCGCATGACCCCGTCAGCGGCGCCGCCCGTTCCACGCGGATCATCGGCGAGTGGCTCGCGAGTGCCGGCTGGGAAGTGCACTGCGTAACTGCGGCCTTTTGCGAAAACCGCCGCTGGCTCACGCAAACCAATCTCGCCGCGCTGATCGGTCACAGTCCACCGGAGGATCAAAACGGCTGGGTGAAATTTAACGATCACGGCGTGCAACACCGCGCCTTGGTCTCGGCCCGCAGTAACCGAGCTTCGCTCGACGAGCCTGCGATCGCGCAACTCGGGCGCGGCGTCCGGCGCGCACTCGAATCGCTCCGCCCCGACATCGTGCTTACCTACGGCGACGACACCTTGTGGCGCGAACTCCGCAGCGAAGCGCGCGCCCACGGGGCCCGCGTCGTCTACGCCGTGCACAATGCCGCGCACGAGCCCGCGATGTTTTCGTCTGCTCTTGCGATCCTCGCTCCGTCCCAGTGGCTCGCCCATCACTACGCCGCGAAAGGCGTGGAAAATATTCACGCGCTGCCGCCGCCCATCGATGTCGCCGAAACCATCGCCGAGTCACCCGAGCGCATCTTCACGGCGTTCGTCAATCCTTCGCCGGAAAAAGGCCGCGCCGTCTTCCTCGGTATTTTGCGCGAACTCTCCGCGCGCAATTCTCAAGTGCCTTTGCTCGTGATCGAAGGCCGCGCCGGCGCCGCCGATCTCGTCGCCGCGGGCCGGCGCGCTGGCCTCGATCTGCGCACGCTCTCCAATCTCATGATCTCGCCCGCGGTGCCGCAGCCACGTGACATTTTCCGCGTCACCCGCACACTGCTGGTGCCTTCGCTTCATGAAGCCGCCGGCCGGGTGGTCGCCGAAGCGCAGCTCAACGGCGTGCCATGCCTCGTGTCGAATCGCGGCGGACTTCCCGAAACGTGCGGCGACGGTGGGCGGATTTTTCCCATTTCAACCGCCGTGACCCTCGACGCACCCATCGCCGATGAAAACGTCATCGCTTGGGCGGATGAAATCGAACGCCTCGCCACCGACGAGGAGCACTACGCCGCCGCTTCCGAAAAATCGCGCGCCGCGGGCGAACGATTCACCCGCAGCGCGTTGCTGCCCCACTATGAGGCTTGGTTTGCGCGCCTGCTGACGCGCGCCCCCCTTTAAACGAACACCAGTTCGCCGTCTTTGACGTCAAACGTCACGGTGGCGCCTTCGTTCACTTCCCCGGCGATGATCGCGCGGGCGAGACGGGTTTCGAGGTGGCGCTGGAGAAACCGTTTCAGCGGACGCGCGCCAAAGACCGGATCGTAGCCTTTTTCCGCGATCCATTCCTTCGCTTTAGGCTCAAGCTTCACCATGATACGACGCTCCGCGAGACGCTTGTTCACGTCAGTGATGAGCAAATCAACGATGCGCGAAATTTCTTCCAGCGAGAGCGGCTTGAACAACACCGTCTCATCGATGCGGTTTAAAAATTCCGGTCGGAAGGACTGACGCAGATCGGCCATCACGCTTTCGCGCACACTTTCGGTGATCTCGTCGCTCTTCACGCCTTCGAGCAAATGGCGGCTGCCAATGTTCGAGGTCATGATGATGACCGTGTTCTTGAAGTTCACGACGCGACCTTGAGAGTCGGTGATGTGGCCGTCGTCGAGCACTTGCAGCAGGACGTTAAACACGTCCGGATGCGCTTTCTCGATCTCGTCAAACAGCACGACGGAATACGGTTTGCGACGCACCGCTTCGGAGAGCTGGCCGCCCTCGTCGTAACCGACGTAGCCGGGGGGCGCGCCAATCATGCGGGCAACGCTGTGCTTCTCCATGTATTCCGACATGTCGAGGCGGATAAGATTCGTTTCCGAATCGAAGAGTTGCTCCGCGAGCGTCTTTGCGAGTTCGGTTTTACCGACACCGGTCGGGCCGAGAAACAGGAACGAACCAATCGGCCGGCGCGGGTCTTTAATCCCGGCGCGCGCCCGCAAGATTGCCTCGCTCACCAAGCGCACGCCTTCATCCTGACCGATGACGCGGGTGTGGAGTTCGTCTTCGAGTTTGAGCAGTTTCTCCTTCTCGCCTTCCAGGAGCTTCGTCACGGGGATATGCGTCCACTTCGAAATAATTTCAGCGATCTCTTCCGAGGAGACTTCCTCTTTCACGAGGGTGGTTTTTGGCGCACCGGATTTCTCAGCGGTCGCGAGCTCCTTCTCAAGTTGGGGGATACGTCCGTGTTTTAGCTCGGCGATTTTGTTAAGGTCGTAATTGCGCTCTGCCTTCGCCATTTCAAGGCGAGCGGCTTCGAGTTCCTCGCGCATCTTTTGCACGCGACCGAGCGATTCCTTTTCCTTCGACCACACTGCACGCATTGCCGTCGCCTTTTCTTTCACGTCGGCAAGTTCCTTGCGCAACGCCACGAGGCGACGTTTCGAGGCATCGTCTTTCTCCTTTTGCAACGCGGTCTCTTCAATCTCGAGTTGCATGACGCGACGTTGGAGTTCGTCCAACTCCGTCGGCAGGGAGTCGATTTCCGTGCGAATCATCGCACATGCTTCGTCGACCAAGTCGATCGCCTTGTCGGGCAGGAAACGATCGGAAATGTAGCGGTGCGAAAGCACGGCGGCCGAGACGAGCGCATTGTCCTGAATGCGCACACCGTGGTGCAATTCATAGCGTTCGCGCAGGCCGCGCAGAATGGAAATCGCATCTTCAACCGTCGGCTCTTCGACGACCACCGGTTGGAAACGGCGTTCGAGCGCCGGATCTTTTTCGATGTATTTGCGGTATTCATCGAGCGTCGTCGCGCCGATACAATGCAACTCACCCCGCGCAAGCATCGGCTTGAGCAAATTGCCCGCGTCCATTGCGCCTTCGGTTTTGCCCGCGCCGACGATCGTGTGCAGTTCGTCGATGAAGAGAATGATGCGGCCATCGGCTTGCTTCACTTCGTTGAGCACGGCCTTGAGACGCTCTTCGAATTCGCCGCGGTATTTCGCGCCCGCGATGAGCGCCCCCATATCGAGCGCGAACACCGTGCGATCTTTCAACCCTTCCGGCACGTCGCCTCGCACGATGCGCTGCGCCAAGCCTTCGACGATCGCGGTCTTGCCTACGCCGGGTTCACCGATGAGCACTGGATTATTTTTGGTTTTCCGCGAGAGGATGCGAATGGCGCGCCGAATCTCCGCGTCACGGCCGATGACAGGATCGAGTTTTCCTTTGCGCGCCTGCGCGACGAGATCGATGCCGTATTTCGAGAGCGCATCGTAAGTGGTCTCAGGATTGTCGGTCGTCACGCGCTGGTTGCCGCGCAGCTTTTTCAGCTCGCCGAGCACTTTGCTGCGATCGAGGCCAAAGCTTTCGAAAAACTTCTTCATACCCGTCGGTTTGCCGACATGGATCATCGCGAGGAACAAATGCTCCACGCTGACAAAATCATCTTGCAGCGTCTGCGCCTCCTCTTCGGCGCGTGTGAGCACTTCGTTGAGCGACTGCGTGACATAAATTTTCGAGACATCCACGCTGCCCGAAACCTTCGGCGAGCGCTCGAGCTCGCGATCCGCCGCAAGTTGCATGGCGCTGGTGGTCAGGCCGAGCTTCTCGACCAGTGAAGGCACGATGCCGTTTTCCTGAGCCAGCAAAGCCACGAGCAGATGCCACGTTTCCACTTCGTTGTGCGAGCGGCGCCGGGCCTCGTTTTGCGCTTCCTGCAATGCGGTGCGCGCCATGACGGTCATTTTTTGGAGATCCATAAATAGTATGACCCTGCTTTTGCAGGCGGCGTTCCAGTTGCGAACCACGGGTTTCCCTCGGGGACTTCGTCCGCGTCGAGTGTTGGGCTGGCACCTTGGCACACCAGCGGGTCAATCCGCCCATTGTGTGTCACGGCAGAAAGCGCAGAAAAAAATGCCCGCGGAAACGGACGCGGAAAAAGTGAGCTACATCCCCTATGCATCTGCAACTTTTCGACGCGTCCCCCTCCGCGGGCAAAGTGGGGTTGCTTAAAGCAATGAACAAATTCGCCGCCACGTTGTGCAATCGCGTTGCAGCTGTCGAGTCCGCAACCTCGCGAGACCGTGTCATGCCGCATCAGGATTTTTCCGATGGCGATCGAGTGCGCCCACTCACAGTGCAGCGCGACGCGCCCAGTTGACTCTGCCGTCCTCACGGATAATTACATTTTATTCATGGCGAATTTCCTCGATCCGAAAAAACCAACGACCCGCGCATTGCTCATCGGCGTGCAGACCCCCGACATGGCTTCAGGCGAAGGCGCGGAACTCCTTTCCGAGCTGCACGAACTCGTTGAAAATATCGGCCTCAGCATCTCGCCTCACTCGCAACTCATCAGCCTGCGCGACCGTGCCCAGCCGAAGTTTCTCATCGGCAGTGGCAAGACCGCCGAGATCATCGCCATTGCGAAAGAAGATGGCGCCGACGTCATCGTGATCGACGAAGAGCTTTCGCCGGCTCAGCAGCGTAATTGGGAAGAAGAGTCCGGCCTCGCCGTCATCGACCGCCAGGAAGTGATCCTGGAAATTTTTGCCGACCGCGCGCAGACCCGCGAGGCGGTCCTTCAAGTCGCGCTCGCGCGCATGGAGTATTCGCTGCCGCGCCTTACGCGCGCGTGGTCTCACTTATCCCGTCAACGCGGCAAAGGCAAAATGGGCGGCGAAGGCGAAACCCAGCTCGAGCAAGATCGCCGTCTCGTCCGCAACCGCATCACGCATCTCAAAGAAGAGTTGGTGCAGGTTATTTCCCAACGCGCCACGCAACGCCGTAAACGTCAGCGCACGCCTGTGCCCGGTGCGGCGATCGTCGGCTACACCAACGCCGGCAAATCCACGCTACTCAACAAACTCACCGGCGCTCAGGTGCTCGCCGCCGATAAATTATTCGCCACGCTTGATCCGACCACGCGCCAACTCGCCCTGCCTGACGGTCGCACGCTTTTGTTAACCGATACCGTCGGCTTCATTCGTCGCCTGCCGCACCGATTAGTTGAGGCTTTCAAAGCGACGCTCGAAGAAGTCGTCGCCGCCGATTTCCTCATTCACCTGCTCGATGGCTCGAACCCCAACGTCGATCACCACCACGAAACGACCCTTGCCGTGCTCGGCGAACTGGGCGCCGCTGAACGGCCAACCCTCACGGTGTTCAACAAAACCGACGCAATCGAACCCAAGACTCTCGCTCGCCTCCGCGCGCAGCACCCCGAAGCGCTCTTCATCAGCGTGCACACCGGCGAAGGCCTCGACAAGTTACTCGCGCGTTTCGAAGAACTCGCCGTCGACGACCAGCAAGCCGTGGAACTGCTCATCCCGCACAGCCGCTACGATGTCGTGGCGAAACTACACGGCGCCGGCCGCATCAAGGAACAGGAATCGCTCGACGAGGGCGTGCGCATCTCCGGTCGTTTTCCGCGCAAATCTGCCGCGTTGTTCACTCCTTTCCTCGTCGAACCCAAGCCCGCGAAAAAGAAACCGGCCAAAGCTCAGCGGAAAAGCCGGTAAAACGCGTAGCCGTAACATTCGCGCAGCGCGGTCTCGGTGAGCGCGAGGGCGTCTCCTTTCGGGAGAAAATCAATCGCCGCCCACGCGCGTTGCGGGTCGGCACGGAAATCCACTGGGAACGGCGTAAAGTTTACCCCGGCGCGCGTGAATTGATAGGCCGAGCGTCGCATGTGCCAACCGGTCGTAATTAGGATCACGCGCTTCCACCCCCGCTCTTTCATCATGACCGCCACCACGCGCGCTTCATCTGCGGTATTGGCTACGAAATCGGTGACGATCACCTTTGCAGGCGCGACGCCTCGCTTGATTGCTTCCAGCCGCAACTCGGCTCCTTCGGTTGTGTCGCGTTTTTCCCACGGCAATTTTGCGCCCGTGAAGATCAGCAACGGCGCTTTGTTCGCCTGCATGAGCTGCACACCCGCTTCGAAGCGCTCCACGCTTTCACTCCAGTTAGCCACGTAGCCGTCGGGCATCGCCGGTCCGTAAAGTCCACCCAGCACCACAATCGCATCCGCTTTTTCCACTGCGTCGACCGCGATTGCGGGATAGGTGTTTTCCACCCAGCCAATCAATTTTTCGCCGACCCGTGGCGCGCTGCACACATACATCAGTGCCAGCGCGGCGACGATGGGCCAGCGCTTCTTTTTCCAGATCGCAAATAAAAGTAGAAGTGTCGCGATGCCCGTCGGCAGCACGAAAATAGGCAGCAATTTATTCAATATGAGCATCGGTAAAAGTCAGCGCTTGCGCCGGTGCGGCACGAGCAATTCGCCCGCGATGACCGCCTGCTTTTGCGTCCGCGTCAACTGCTTCAACTGATGCTCGCGACGCAGCGCTTTCGTCAGGCTCATCGGGCCTTCTTGATACGTGAGCGTTACGGGCAGGCGCGCGCGGGTGTATTTCGCGCCTTTGGCGGAGTTATGAGTGGCGAGACGCTTTTCCAATTCCTTCGCCGTGCCGATGTAGAGCGTATCGTCGGCACATCGCAGGATATAAACATAGGCGCGCTTTCGCTTGATCGGCATCGGTGCGCTTAATCCACCAGTCCGCACGTGCGGCGTCAAATCCGGTCAATCAATAGCGCGCCACTCACAAAAAGAGTCGTTGCCGCACTTCGCCTCCAAACTAAGTTCCCAAGCGTGTTGTCTCCTTCCCTTTCCTCCTCACTCTTCGATCTCAACGGACGCGTAATTGTCGTCACTGGCGCCACGGGCGTGCTCGCTGGCTCGGCCGCGCGCTACTTCGCCGCGCAAGACGCCACTGTCGTATTTCTGGGGCGCGATCAGGCGAAACTCGATCGCGCCCTCGCGGACACTCAAGACTTGCCCGGCAAAACGGTCGGCTATTCCTGCGACGTGCTGGATCGCGCGGGCCTCGAAAAAGTGCGCGATGCTGTCGTGCAACGCTTCGGCAAAATCGACGCGCTCGTCAACGCCGCGGGCGGCAATCAACCCGGCGCCGTCATCACGCCCGAGAAAACTTTTCTCGATCTCGACCTCGGCGCTTACCGCCAGGTGCTCGGACTCAACCTTGACGGCACCGTCGTGCCTTCGCTCGTGTTCGCAAAGACCTTCGCGGAGCAAAAGCGCGGCAACATTATCAACTTCTCCTCGATGGCGGCCTCGCAAGCGATCACGCGCGTAGTCGGCTACTCGAACGCCAAGGCTGCGGTGGATAATTTCACCAAGTGGCTCGCCGTCGAAGTGGCGAAAAAATTCGGCTCCGGCGTGCGCGTGAACGCGATTGCTCCCGGCTTCTTCGTCGCCGACCAGAACCGCCGCCTGCTGCTCAACGAAGACGGCACGCCCACGGCACGTGGCCAATCCGTATTGACGAAAACCCCCTTCAACCGTTTCGGCGAAGCACACGAACTGCATGGCGCTTTGCACTTCCTCCTGAGCGACGCGTCCGCGTTTGTCACCGGCACCGTGATTCCGGTGGACGGCGGTTTCTCCTGCTATTCGGGTGTCTGATTTTTTCGCGATGCAAAACCTGATGGCAGAATCCATGCGCTGGTTCGGCCCAAACGACACCGTGTCGCTCGCCGAAATCCGCCAGACTGGCGCAACGACGATTTTCTCGTCGTTGCACGCTATTCCGTATGGCGAAGTGTGGCCGCTCGACGCGATCACGCATCATCGCGATACGATTGCCGCCGCCGGCCTACGCTGGGCCGTGGTCGAATCGCTTCCCGTGAGCGAAGCGATTAAAACACGCACCGGCGACTACGCGCGCCACATCGAAAATTACAAAATTTCGCTCGAGAGACTCGGTGCCGCCGGCATTCCTGTCGTCGTTTATAATTTCATGCCGGTGCTTGATTGGGTGCGCACCGATCTGAGTTACAAGCTGCCCGATGGCGCGGAAGCGCTGCACTATGATCCCGCGTTGTTCGCGGCGTTCGATATGTTCGCCCTCCAACGCCCCGGAGCGGAAAACGATTTCACCGCCGAGCAAATCGCCGGGGCCAAAAAATTCTGGTCCGGCTTGAACGACGCCGCGCGCGAAGCCTTCACGCTGCAAACGCTCAACCTGTTTCCCGGCGTAAAACTCAACGTCAGCGTCGACGGCTTGCGCGCCATGCTCGCGAAATACGCCGGGCTCGACGCGACGAAGTTAAAAGAGAATCTGCGCCTTTTCTTGAGCGAAGTCGCGCCGGTCGCCGAGGCTGCCGGCGTGGGCCTCGCGATTCACCCCGATGATCCGCCGTTTTCCGTGCTCGGATTATCGCGCATTGTTTCCACCGAGCAGGATCTGGCCGACATCATCGCAATGAACGACAGTCCGGCGAACGGGATTTGCTACTGCACCGGCTCGCTCGGCGCGCGCGGCGACAACGATACTGCCGGCATCGTGCAACGACTCGGTGCGCGGATTCACGCGGTGCATTTGCGCAATGTGGAGCGTCGTCCCGACGGGACATTTTTTGAAGCGACCCACCTCGGCGGTAGCACTGACATGTATGCCGTGGTAAAAGCGCTCCTTGAAGAGCAAGCCGCCCGCATCGCGAGCGGTCGCGCCGACTGGCAACTCGCCCTGCGCCCTGATCACGGTCACATGATGCTCGATGATTTCAAACGCCCCGCGCCGACGTGTCCCGGGTATCCGCTGATCGGTCGCATGCGCGGATTGGCGGAATTGCGCGGATTGCAGTTCGGCGTGTCGCGCGCGATCGCACAAAGGTAGGGCCCGACCTCCGGGCGGGCCGATGCCGACGCGCACATAAATGCGCACATGCTGAAAACACGCTGAGGTCAGCGCGCTCCACCTTCTGAAGGTAGGGGCGGTTATCCTTAACCGCTCTGCGTTCGCAGGACATGCCCCGTTCGCAGGACCGTTAGGGACAACCCTCCCCACCTTGGCCTCCCCGGAGGTCAGGCCTCACCAACAAAAAAAGCCCGTCGTGAGACGGGCTTTGGTTTTAAGAAGTGGGTGGATCGCTTAGCGACCAAGATACAAATCACGGCCTTTGACGAGCGCTTCAATCTTACGATCGGAGACGGAGCGTTTGAGCATCCAGAAACCGCAATCGGGGTGCACCCAACCCACGCGGCCTTCGCCGACTTTCTTTTCCACGGCGGCGATGCGCGCGGCGATTTCGTCGGCGGTTTCGATGTGGTTGACCTTGATGTCGACGACACCGACGCCGAGCGTGATCTTTTTATCGATCTGCTTGAGCGCGTTGAGATCAGAAGCCGGACGGTGCGCGAGTTCGAGCACGAGGTGATCGGTGTGGAGCGCGTTGAGGAATTTGATGAGCGCGGACCATTTGCCCGGTTGAATCGTCTGGCCGCCGTAGTTGCCGAAGCAGAAGTGCACGGCGCGTTCGGTGCCTTTATCGATCGCATCGAGCACGCGGTTCATCGCTTCAGCGGCGAGCGGCGCATCTTCCGGATTGCCGGGGATGTTGGCTTCATCGACTTGGATGCACGCCGCAGGCAGGCCCGGCATTTGCGCGGCGATCACATCGGCGACCGCGAGGGTGAGGTCGCGGAAATTGCCGTAGTGGTGATCGAGCAGCGTGCGGGAAAGCATGTAAGGGCTCGTGACGGTGAACTTGAAAGCGCCCCCGGAGACCGACGCGGCGCGTTGGCAGTCAGCGAGCAAGTTGAGCGAACCTTCACCGAGCGCACCGGTGACAACGCCCGCCGGCTTGCGGCGGAAACCCATCGGCGAGTGCCGCGCGAATTCTTCCGTGATCGAGCGACCGATCATCGAAGAAACATTTTCCATCGGGCGGATGAAATATTCGATCATGCCGTTCGTGTCCGGATGATTGACGTCGAAGCGATACAGTTCGCCGTCGGTCGGCAGGTCGATGCCGGCTTGGCGCTGGATGTCGAACACCACGCGCGTCGCATCGACGACGCCTTGATCGCTCGGGAGCGCCGCGAGCCATTCAGGCACCGGATAAGATCCGACCGTCGTGGTCAGAATGCGCGGGCCTTTCGGGATACCGGCGACCACGGGCTTCTTGGCTTTCACCGACGGAGCGGCGGAAGCAGCGGCCGCGATCACGCGGGATTTTTTCACCGGCTGGGCATGAACGACGTCAGACGGAATAGAACAGAGCGAACACATGTTAGTTTGGGGTTACTTTGGTTTCGACGCTCGCGGAGAGCCAGCGTCGGAGTTGTTTTTGGAAAGTGTTGGCGAGGGTGTCGCCAGGCATCACGAGGACGCCCCACCCGCCACGCGTCGGATTGATAGGCACTTCACGCGGCATCTGCAGTTCACACATCTGGCGGTCTTCGTCGAGCACCTTCACCGCAAATTCGATTTGAGATTCCGGCGCCGGCCCGCGAAACCCCGGCGAGATCGCAAGCGACCAGAAACACGTGCAACTCTCGCGCGTGTTCGGCGAGGGAATGTGCACGAGCACGCGTTCATCGCCATCATGAAAACTTTGACGAATCGTCGTGAAATTCGGCAAATAACTCCGCTGCCGCCGATGGTGCGCACTCTGGAGTTTGCCCGGCATCTCGTGGTTGTTGTCCAACGCGGGAAACGGCGCGTCCATCTGGTAGCCGCCGTCGTCTTGCACCGTGATCGTCATGTCACGGATGCGCGGATCGGCCGAAACGCCGAGCGTGCTGCTGTGCGCGAAAGCGAAATGCGACATGTCCAAGTAATTTTCCACCTCGCGCCGCCAACCGGCCTGAAATTTCATTGGCGGCCCCATGCGATATGTCCAACGCGCGTCTTCGAACTCCGGAATATCAGGCAACTCGTGCGCTTCGCCATTCGCGGGCAAAGACGGGTCAAGTTTCACCCAGATGAAACCATAACGCTCCTGGGTCGCATAGGTTTTCAAATGCGAGAGCGCCTGCTTGTCCGGATTCGGCTCGAGCAGCGACGGAATCGACTGGCACGCGCCTTTTTCGTCGAAACGCCAGCCATGATACGGGCACATCAACTCGCCATCGCGAATGCAGCCGGCGGACAAACGTGCGCCTTTGTGCGGACACGCCACATCAGCCGCGAGCACAGCGCCGTTCGCAAATCGGGCAATGACAAGTTCGGTTTCGAGCAACGTGTAGCCCATCACCTTTCCGGCCTCGAGAGATTCGGAATTAGCCACGGGCTGCCACGTGCGCTTCAGCGCGTTAAAGACGACGTCTTCGGTAAGGATCATAAGGGGTGGATCAACGTATCAGTTTGGGCGCTCGTCGTCGTGGCGGCTCGGGCAATTAGGCTTTGCAAATCGGGCGATTCGTTGAAATCGAGTTTCAGCATGTTCGACCCCCGCGCGCAGCAACCCATCGAGGTAAAGTTTCCGGCCTGCGGGATTTTCGTGCTCGAGAGTCACCACGCGCGTGGATTTCAGATGTCGCCGGTGAGGCATGATTTCTGGAAATTAATCCAACCGTTCTCCGGCCATGGCTGGCTCGTGCGCAGCGGCCGTCGCGAACCGCTCCACCCCAGCGACGTCGTCATGGTGCCAGCGGGCGAGCAACACCACATTGAGGACGACGGCCCGCGGCCGCTCTCCCTCTATGCGCTCTGCGTCTCCGCCAGAGCGCTCACCCAGGAAACCCTTTTGCCGGAAACATTGCGCGCGTATCGTCACTTTCCCTCGCCGGTGTGGAGCGCGGAATTGCGCAGCCTGATCCGACATCTGCTTCACGAACAAACGCTCGCACGGACCGGCTCCGAGCTCATGCGCGTCGGCCTGGCGTTTCAGGCGCTCGGCATCGTCACGCGGGCCGCCGACGAAAAGAAAAAGCCCGCGACCGCGCGCACCGATCAACCGACGCGCGCACGCATCGAGGCCTACGTGGAGACGCTGCAACACACCTTTTATCGCCGCCACACCGTCGATAACGCCGCCGCCTCACTCGGACTCAGCCGACGCCATTTCACGCAACTTTTTCGCGAAGTCACCGGCGAATCGTGGCTCGCAACGCTACAAAAACACCGTCTCGCCCACGCGCGCCGATTGCTGCGCGAGAGCGACCGCTCGGTGCTCTCGATCGGTTACGAATGCGGCTTCGAGGACATCACGACATTTTATCGCGCCTTCAAAGCCGCCGAGCGCACGAGTCCGCTCGCGTGGCGGCGCGGTGGCGCCGAGACCAAGCCGGCTGCACCGCGCAAAGGCACTTCTGCCGCGCGACCCCAGCGCCAAAAAATCGCTTCGAGCACGCCGAACTGATCGGTGAGCAGTCCTTCGTAACCGCAGGGCCGATCGTCCCAATAACGCCAGTCGACGCCGCTTTGGTTGCCGCCAAACACCCGCGCTTCCGCGAGACCGATGCAAAGTTTTTCCAGAATTTCATCCGCCTCGCGTTCGAATCCGCAATGCGCAAGCGCCATCACGAAATGCCGCGTCTGCGAATGGGTGCGACCGCCATTCTGATAATACCCGAGCGGATATCCCTGAATGATATCCGACAAATCGTAGTCGGGAATATGCCAGAGATTACCCGGCAAACCAAACGTGGCATCAGGCAACGCGACTTTTTTCATCTCCCCGAGCAGCCGACGCAAAATCGTGCGGCTTTCCTCCGGCGAGAGCAGGCCTTCAGCGATCGCGGCGCCGTTCACGGCGAGAAACGCGTAGTCGTGCAACTTGTCCTCGCGACAGCGCCAGCCCGCGATCCAGCCGGTAGCGGGGTTGAAAAACGTATCGCGATAATTCGCGCGCAGCCACCCCGCCCACTTCGCCATTTTTTCAGCTTCCGCATCTTCGTCGAAACGTTGCAGGCCCGACGCCAGTTCGATCAACGCGCCGTAGAGAATCGCGTTGGCAAACGCATCTTTCCAACCGAACGAAATCACGTCGAACCAGCACGTGCTCCATTGCTTCGTGCCACTCACGCCAGTGCGGTGCATGCTCTCGATCAGGCCGTCGCCATCGAGGTCGCGGTCGCGCGCGGCTTCGAGTTTCTGCAGGATGTAAGGGCGGAATTCGCGATACCATTTCGGCGTCGCCGCATGGCGCAAATACTCGCCGAGCCCGCGCAACGCCGAGGCGCCGGTTTGCAAATACTCGTCATCCGCATCGTGCGACGTGCCATCTTGCAACAGCCGGCCCGCCGCGTAGCCCGGTCCGCCGGTGAGCCAGCGCTCGATCGAATAACGCAGCAATTCCATCGCGGAAAAGCCGGGAAGAATCTCGCCTTGCGGACGCGCCACGACTGCCCACGTGTCCATGCAGATGGGGCAATGCATCGACGCGCCATTGTTACTGAGCGTCGCGGTGTCCGCGCGAAACGTCAGCGCAGTCAACTGCGTGCGCGCCAACGCGCGACTCACCACCGCCGGCGTTTCCTCGCGCAACAACGTCGCCGGTCGGCGCGGCGTAAACGTAAACGTGGCGCGATGCGTGCCGGCTTTCAAACGATACACTCCTTCCGGCGTGCGCTCCTCGCCGACTTTCAGTTCGAATGTGTTGAGGTCGTGCGAACGGTAACAATCACTGCGCGCCCAGCCAGCCGACTTCGCCGACGTGCCGATTTCCCAGCTTCCGAACGCGGGAAACGTCACGAGCGCCGGCAACGCGACGGCACCTGACTCGCCGGTTTCAAGCAAGCGACCCAGCACATGCGAGGGTGCGGCGCTGTTGCGCATACCCAAGGTCCACGCAGCGCTGTGCCACGCGAGTTGCGCACGCTTCGCCCGACGTTCCGCGTGCAACGTCAAACCGTCCGCCGAGACCTGCCACGTCAGCCGATAATGCTGGCCGGCGGCAGCAAATTCATAACGCACGCGCGCGCCGTCGACGGAGACCGAACCTTCCAAATCACAGCGCACCGACGCCGCAATCACCGGCGGCAGCCCGACTGGATGCAATTGCGGCCCTTGGCTGAAAAGCGGCGGACGCGTGTTGAGTAAATTTTTTCCGACATTCGCGGCATCTTCGACATGCAGACCGAGAAACGAAAACCCCGGACGACCCAGCGCAAAACCCACTTCGAAATCCGCCGTGCGGTAACGCACCTCGCCGTTGCTCGACTCAGCCTTCACACCCGCAGGGACACCGGCCAAATCCACACGCGTCTTGGTCAGCAACTTTTCGTTGCGCGGTGCGAGTGGCGCCAGCACTTCGCCTTCGAGCATAAACGCCGACATCACGAGATTCCACGGCGTCCAGCCGCCATCGATGCCCGAGCGACGCAGTTCGATAATCACGCCCGAAGTCACGACACGCGGCAGCTTAAACCACCGCACCGCGACGGGCACATCCGGCGGCAATCCATCGCGCTGCAAAATCACGCGCCATTTTCCGCCCTGCCACGCGAGCACGCGAAATCCCGCCACCCAATCCAGATCCTGGCGGCTGCCGCATTTATGATAACCCTGCCCGCGCCGGATGCCGATGCGCGCCAACTTGGCATCACCGTGGAGCCGCACGATGCGTTGATGAATGATGCGTTTTTTGGGCACGTCAGTCTCACCTCGCAAAGGCTTGGTCCAGACTGCGCGACCCGCGTCGAGACGACGATTGGTAAACAAATCGCCCATCGGCGGTTCGTAATCGGAGAGAGCGAGCAGGTCTTGGATCATTGGGAAAGTGGGTTTCCGCAAGGCGCGTCAGCTTGCCCCAAGAGTATGAGCACACCGACACCTGAAAAGTTGCGGGAAACAAATTCCACCACGCCGTAGGAAATCCGCCGAGTCAGCGCTGATGCACTTTTTGGGAAATGTTTGGTGTGCTTTGGAGCTATCGCCGGCTTTGCATTTGCGCCGGCTTCTCCGTGGGCAAAGCCTGCAGTTCATTCTTCTTATGTCTTCCACCCCTGCCTTGTCTTTGAAGTTTGTGTCGTATCCCGCCTCTGCCGAGCCCGGTGAAATCACCGCCGCGCAGGAGCTCGCCAAGTTTACTGGCGCACGTGTCGCTGTCGGCCCGATTTCGGGCGCCGTCGTTAATGTGTCGCTCGCTTCGCGCGGCGTGCCGGCGAAACTTCCGTCGAAAGCGAAAGACGCGTCCGCCTGGACGTGGATTCGCATTGGCGAAGACGGCTCCGGTGAAATTGTGGCGACGCACGGCGCGTTTCTTTTTGCCGCCGCGCGTTTGCTCGCGACGGGCACGAGTGACTTCACCCGCGAGAAACTCGCCGCCGGTCTTTATCTGCCCGCGACGTTTAGTTTTCATCGTCCCCTCTTTGACGGTTGCCTCACGCAATACTGGCGCAGCGCGCGTAACTTCGATCCGGCACGTTATCTCGCGTCACTCGCCGAGGCCGGTTTCACGCACTGTGAGGTCAACGGCCTGCAAGCGCACATGCCGATGGAGGATTTCGTCGCCTTCGAATATTATCCGCAGTTCTACACCTACGTCCCGGGCTTCAATCACTTCGTCGACACCGAGCTCACGAAGGGCACGTGGCCCGCGCATTATCTCGACGCCAATCTCAACAACCTCGTCAAACTCGCCAACCTCGGCCGCACCTACGGTTTGAAACCGGGCGTGTGCATGTTTGAACCGCGCACGCTGCCGGAACGTTTTTTCACGAAGTATCCCACGTTGCGCGGCGCGCGCGTCGATCACCCGTTCCGCTCCCGTCTGCCGCGCTACACGATGGCGCAGGATCACCCGATCACGATGCGCCACTACCGCGAGGCGTTGCAAAAGATCATGCGCTCCGTGCCGGATCTCAGCTACATGTCAGTGTGGACAAATGATAGCGGCTCCGGCTTCGAGCACACCTCGTCGCTCTACGTCGGCCGCAACGGCGGGCCATACATGATTCGCGAGTGGCGCAACCACGACAAGATCGCGCAGGCCGCCGGCGAAAGCATCCTGCGTTACCTGAAAAATCTTCAAGGCGCCGCCGCGCAGATCAATCCGGACTTCGATGTCATTTTGCGTCTCGAACCCTTCAAGGTGGAGCAAGACCACATCAAGTCCGGCATGGGCAAACACATCACGTGGGAAGCGCCGTCGTTGACCGTGCGCGGTTACCACGTGCCGTATTCGCATCCGCGTTATCCGGAGAATCAAGCGGTCGCCGGCAGCATTTTCCACACGACGATGGATCAGGCTAACGAAAGGGCTGCGCTGGCCGCCACGCGCGAACTGGGTGCTGAACCGGTGCTCACATACGCGGCGACCGGCGTGCAAAATCACGAGCCACTCCTCGGCTTGCCCTTCCCGCGCTCGATCCACCAAAAGCTACTCGCGGTGCGCGAAACTGGCATCACGCGCACGAGTGCCATGGGCGGACTCGCGAACTCACCGCAAGCGCCTTACTGGCCGAACTCCATCGCGATTCGCGCAGCGCAGTTCTTCCCGGAAAAGCCGATTGAGGACGTGCTCACCGACTACGCGACCTCGCTGGTTGGCAGCGCACACGCGACCGATCTCTCGAACGCGTGGAAAACTTTCGAAGAAGCACTCATGTGGCAGCCGCTCGTTCCTCTGTTCGGCTCGATGGGCTTCGTTTGGCAGCGCACGTGGGATCGCCCGATTGTGCCCGACCTCGAAGCGGTGCCCGCGGCGGAGCGCGAATATTACGAGCGCCACGGTTGCTTCCAAAACAACAATCCCGGTCTCGTCGATCTCGGCAAGGATGTGTTGTTCGACCTCGTCACGCAGCAGTCCGGCACAAAAATGGCCGCCGATATGGACCAGCACGTCATCGCGCGTTTGCGTCCGCTCATTGAGCAGATCGACCAGCTCGCGAAATCTACCCACGGCGAAGCGTCTGTCGTCTTCACCGATCTCCGTGACCGCGTGCGGGCGTATCTCCACTGGGTCACGAGCCTGCGCACGGTCTGCTCGTGGTGCGAAAATGTTTACGGCTACATTGGCGCCAAAACCGACGCCGAGAAAGCGACCTTCGAAAAAAATCTGCAGGCCTCGATCGACCTGGAACTCACCAACACGCGCGGCCTCATCGAATTGCTGGAGACGACGAAGTCCGAAGTGCTCGTGCTCTCCGGCATCGGCGAAACTACGTTCCTTTACGGCGAAAATCTGGTCGACCATCTGAAGACCAAGCTGCGTCTCACGGAAAAATACCGGCACCATAAACCGCGCATCGACGCCGATATCTACTGGCGCGCGATCCCCGGCACCGAGTGGCCGAAAGGCTGGTCGGCCAGCGCCGCACCGGTGAAATAATTTTCGGTCACGCTGATTGTTAGGTCGGCATCGACGCCGCGTTCGCAAGAGCGCGGCGTTTTTTGTTTAAGTTCAGCTTACTCACTGGAGGCAGGGCCATCAGCCCCGCGAGGCATGATGAGCGCATCGCATTTGTAGGTTGCCCGCTCGCGGGCAACGTGGCGCGCGAGCGCGCCACCTACATTCGTGCTACGAAAATCATAACTCGCGGGGCTGATGGCCCCGCCTCCATTTAAAACTCAATGCCCGCGCACGCGCCGGCGGTAATCTGACGGCGTGAAGCCGAACTGTTGTTTGAAGGCTTTCGAGAAGTGAAACACGTCGCAGAAGCCGAGCGTGTCGGCGATTTCCTTGAGCGTGGATTCGCCGTGGCAGATGGAGGCGCACGCCCATTCGAGCCGGCGACGTTTTTGGTAATGCGCGGGCGCTTCGCCGGTGAGGTCGGAGAAACGTTTTCTAAAATTTTCGTAGCTTAAACCCACTTGTGGCGCGACTTCCTGCGGCGCGAGCCAGCCTTCGTTCGCGCGTTTCCCGAGCAGTTGCAGGCTTTTTTCCAACCACGCATCCCGGCCCGGCGGGCGCGAGGCGTCTGCGTCCGCGGCGATCATGTCAGTCAGCACGTAGAGAAATTTCCCCATCGCACGCAGTGGCGCGCCGGCCCGGTGCAACGGCTCGGCCTTCACCACCTCGTGCAACCGCCTTCGCCAATGGTCGGCCACGCCTAGCCGCAGCAGCGGTCTTTCCGGGGCCAGCAGGCCCTGCGCACGCCACAACTGGAACTGCGGCCCGTCGAACACGAAGTAGATTTGCGTCCACTCGCTGCCCGGCATCGGGCCGTAGGCGTGGGCGATCTCTGGAAAAATCAGCAGCACATCGCCCGGCACGAGGTCGAGTTTGGTGCCGCGCGCGTCGCGATAATAGCCTTTGCCCTCGACCATCAGCACCAACGTAAACCGTCTCAAAATCCGCATATTTGCCGGATCGATGCCCGTGACGTTACGCAAGAGTCCGGCGAGCTCGATCTCTCCCACCGGGGTGCGCAACGGGCTTTGTAACCAGGGTTCGGCTTTGTATTTTGCGGCGGGCGGCATCCACCCAAAATTTACATGAGTTCTCCCACTTCAACCATTTTATGCAAAGCCGATCCAGTGTATTTTAAGCCCCATGAGCATTACCACCTCTTTACCCCAGCTTTATTCTTTCGGTCATGAGCTCGAGATGGACGACGACAAGGTCGGTCTCCTGCGCAATTCCGCGGACGCCAAGGAAGACATCGAAGAACTGCACCGCCGCTTCGACGAAGACGGTTATCTCTACATCAAGGGCGGCCTCGACAAAGACGAAGTCATGGCCGCACGCGCCAGCCTCACCGATGGTCTCGCGGCCGCGGGCGTGCTCGACGAAAATTTTCCGCGCATCGACGGCGTTTGCAAACCGGGCTCTGGCTACGTGTTCAAGCCTGAGTTGACCAACAACAATCCGGCGATCCAGAAGCTCCTTTACAGCGGCAATCTCCACGAGTTCTACCGCAAATATTACGGTGAAGAAGTCCGCCACTACGATTTCACCTGGCTGCGCGCGATCGGTCCGGGCAAAGGCACGAACCCGCACTGCGATCTGCCTTACATGGGCCGCGGCACGCACAAGCACATGACGTGCTGGGTGCCTTACGGTGACATCTCCTTCACCCTCGGCGGCCTGATGGTCCTCGAAGGTTCGCACAAGCGTATGGATCTCCTCGAGAACTACGTTTACCGCGACGTCGACGCCTTCTGCGAAAACAAACCGAAGGAAGTCGAAGCCGCAAAGACCGGCAAATGGACGTTCTCCGGCACGCTCTCGCACAACCCTCCCGCGATCCGCAACAAATTCGGCAAGCGCTGGCTCACCACCGAATTTGAAGCCGGTGACTTCATCACCTTCGGCATGTTCCTCGTGCACGCCTCGCTCGATAACCGCAGCGAAAACCGCCTGCGCATTTCCTCGGACTGCCGCTATCAACGCGCCAGCGAACCGATCGACGAGCGTTGGGTCGGTATCAATCCGCCGGGCCACACAACCGCGGGTAAGCAGGGTCGGATTTGCTAAGGAGCGCTCCGGTCGTTCCTTTTTAGCCTTTCTCCTATAGGGCCTATAAGACTCGTAAGTCCTATAGGTCTTATTCATTTCCAGCCAGTCCCTCGCCTTTCCTCCATGGTCGCCCCCACCTCCAAAGCACCAGTCTCCGCCACGTCCGCTACGGGCCGCATGGCCGCCGTCCAAGATATGGCGCGCCTCCAGCGCCTGCTGTTCGAAGTGGAGCGCGAGTTCGTCCGCACCGCGACGACCCTCGTTTATCGCGTGGGCGAACCAGAGCTGAAATACCTGCTCTGCCAGCATATCTGGGAATCCTCCAGCCATGCGCGCTTCATCCGTGAACGTGGCCGTGAACTCAGTGGCTTCGGCACCGGCGAGAGCGTGCGCGCCAGTGTGCGTCAGCTTTTCGACGAGACCGTCATGCCAGCGGATGCCTACGTCGCGCTCGCGGGTTTCTATCGCGTAATCAAACCGGCATTGCTCGCGGCGTATCGCCACTACCTGCGAGTCACGGATCATCTCGCGGATTGGCCTTCCAAGAAATTGGTCGAAGAATTCATCGCCGATGAAGAACGCCACGCGCGCGAGATCCTTCCCTACCTCGCCAAAGGCAACGATTCCGCGTGGCTCGCTCATCTGAGTGCCGCCGTCGCCGCGCTCGGTGGTTTGGTCGGCGAAAACACCGTTGTGCCACTGCCGACCGACTTTAAATGGGAATCCCTGGCGCGGAAATACACGCACCCGGCGACCTGCAATCGCGGCATCTACCCGACTTGTTCCAGCGCGTTCAGTCCCGACAACCCCGACGAGACGCCGATCGTGCGCACCTGGTTGATTGATCCGAAGACCGACGCGCGCGTCGTCCGCCTCATGGTTTACGTCTGGCTGATGATGGAATTGGACGCGGTCGATTACCTCGCGACGATTTTCTACGACACGCCCGAAGCACCGTTCGACATGCATCACGACATGGCACGCCACTTGTGGGATGAATCGCGCCACAGTCAGTTTGGTTTCCGCCAGCTGCCGAAACTCGGCGTCGATCTCATGACGCTCGAGCATTCGCTCGATCTCTACAACATTCTCGTCCAGATGCCGCCGCATGAACGCTACGCGATGATGACGATGGAATTCGAAGCCGGCAGTTTCCCGACGAAAGCCCTCGTGATGGATCGCATTCGCGAGCTCAACGATTTCGAGGCCGACACGCTCCTCGCCTTCGACCGCAACGACGAACAAAACCACGTGCGCTACGGCCACCGCTGGCTGCCGGAAATCATGAAGCTCTGCGGCGACACGCGCCCCACCGAGGAATTCGTGAAAGCCACGCAGGCCCACTTCGCCGAAGCGGCGAAAGTCTACGGCATGCGCACGCCGCACGCGCTTTCGCCCGAGCAGCGCCTCACCGGAAATAAAATCCTTAAACTCGCCGGCGTAGTTTAAGTTTTGATTGGAGGCGGGGCCCTCAGCCCCGCGAGTTTGTGTTTTCGATCGCGATGCCTCGCGGGGCTCATGGTCCCGCCGCCAAAACCAGCTCGCAAAAAAGGCCGCTCTTTCGAGCGGCCTTAAGTTTTTCGGAGCGCGCTTGCCGCACTTACACCATGGTCACGCGCGCACCATTCTTCTGTTGCCGACGACGCCACATCGCGAGGCCGAGCGCCGCCGCACCCGCCATCGCCGCATACGTGGACGGCTCAGGAATCGCGCTTCCGCCAATTGCGACCGAGTAAGGTTCGTTCAAACCGCTCACCAGGGAGAGATTCAAACCGTCCGCAGCCGAATAAGAACCGAGGCGGCCATCGACGGTGTTACCGTTAAGGTAGGTGAAATAAATCGTGTCGCCGTAAAACGTCGTGTCGATCGCACCATTAATCCCGGAAGCATGCGAAACGTGCGAACTCCCATCGAAGCTCCACACCGAATAGCCGGCCGGCTGCGTGAGGTAGCTCAGCGTGCTGCCGGAAAAAGACAGCCCTTGGACGCCAACCACGTGGTCGAGGATCGACACTTCGCTGCCACCCGAAGTGGAAAAAGAACTCAGCTGGCCGGCATTGCTCATTCCATCAAATTTTGTGCCCGCCACATAGAGGCTGCTGCCGCCTACCGTGATACTACTGATATACGTGAAGCCTGTGCTGAACGAGTCGAGAAACGTGCCCGCGGTATTGTAGCGGGAAATCGTGCCGTTGGCACTGGAGACAAACAGGTTGCCGCCGGACACCGCGAGCGAGGTCGGCGAGGTCAATCCCGTCAGCAAGTTTCCACCCGCACCGGTCAGGTCATACTTCCCGACCGAGTTTCCGCTCACGCTCACGACATAAAGATCGTTCCCTGAAATCTCGATCTGGCTCGGCTGCGTCAGCCCGGTAATCAACCCGGTAGTCGCCACCGAGCCGTTAAGATTAAAGGTGTTGATTGAGCCTGCGCCATTGGTGCCGTTGCCCCAGTTCGCCACAAAAATTGACTGGGCGCTGGCGATCGAAAAAAAGAAAAACGCAGGAGCGGCAATCAACGCAGCCCGAACATGGACCGGGCGGAGGGGAATCAACGACGACAATGACATTTTCATAAGATATGGGTAAGCGGTAGCGGCAGGTTGACGGTGTGTGTTCGCGGCAGGAATTCCCCGCACGCATTGTGCAGCGAAATTGGAAATTAGCGTTCGGCCGTGCGTCGACGCAGCTGTGACGAATCGCGGAGCGCGCGTGACCAATCGCGGGCAACGCTTCGACCAGGGTTTGAGCCCGGCAAAAAACGCACGCCTTTCCGCTTAGAGCGCGGGCCGAATCGCCGCGAGCCGCTCGCGCAATTCACTCCAGCGATAGCGGCTCGCCGGCACCGGCTCGGCCACTCCATCCACGAGGAGCACCGTGTGCTCGTCGCCATCGCGCTGGTAGCTTTTGACTCGCGCGAGATTCACAATCTGCGTGCGGTGCACGCGCATGAAATGCGTGGCCGGCAAAGTGTCCTCCCACGCCTTCAGACTTTTGCGAAGAAACACCCGTGTCCCGTCCGCGAGGTGCACCTCGGAATAATTTTCGCGCGACACAATCAAACTGATCCGCGCGACCGGCACGAACCGCGCGTGCAATCCCGTGCGCAAATACACCGTGTCTTCGATCCGCAACGCCGGCCCGGCGAGAGCCTCTTCCTCACTTCCGGGCCTTGCGACCGGTGGCGTCGAATCAGCTGCGGGGTAAAAGGGCGGCGCACTGGCGACGCGTTGCAACGCGACCGCGAGCCGCGCCGAGGTCACGGGCTTAAGCAGGTAATCGAGCGCGTTGATTTCGAACGCGCGCACCGCATACGCTTCGTAGGCTGTCACGAACACAATGCGTGCACCGGGCTTCACTTCAGGCACGAGGTCGAACGAGTTGCCACCGACCAGTTGCACGTCGAGAAACACCACATCGTAATCCGGCGCTGCTAACAGCGCGCGCGCCGCGCGAATCGTCGCGGCCTCGCCGACGACCGTGATCTCGGCGGCGTGTCGCCCGAGTTTCGCGCGCAGATCGGCGCGCAACGCGGTTTCGTCTTCGATGAGCAAAGCGCGCAACATGGGATAAGTCAGAGCAAGCGGGGTGTTTTCACGCGCAAGGTGACTTTCACCCAACCGTCAGCCGCGGCGATGTCGAGCCAATGGGAGCGCGGGTAGTGCCGCCCAAGCCGCTCGCGCAAATTTTCCAGGCCGATGCCGAGCGACGAGACCGTTTTCTCCTCAGCGGGCTCGATCCATGCGCCAGTGTTCGCGACTTCCAACACGAGCGCACCGTCAGTGTCGCGATGCGTGGCGAGCTTGATGCCGACGCGGTCGGGACTGGTGGCGCGCCCATATTTGAGCGCATTTTCCACGAGCGGCAGCAGGAGAAAATGCGGCAGGCGTTCGTGCTCGAGAGCGGGATCGCTCGTGATTTCGACATCGAGCAAATCGCCCCAACGCGACTCTTCGATTTCGAGATAAGCGCGGAGCAATTCGATTTCCTCGCCGAGCGTCGTCCAGTCGCGCTCGTCGGCGCGGTGCAGCGTGAGCCGGCAAAAATCCGCGAGCCGCTCCACCATCGTGCGCGCGGGCGATTCATCCAACGGCAACGCCGCGCTGATCGACGCGAGCGTGTTGAAGAGAAAATGCGGATTCAGTTGGTAACGCAGCACCTCGAGCCGCGCCTTTTCCTCGGCGAGTCGCGCGGAGATTTTTTCGTCGAGCTCGAGTTGATTGAGACGGACAAGCTCGGCGTTACGCAGAGCCAGCTCTTCCGTGCGCTGCGCGAGTTCGAGCGTGCGCTTCGCCACGACCGCCTCCAACTGCGCCGCCCGCAGACGCAACGCCCGCGTGCGGAATCGCACGAGCCCCGCCACTGCCGCGGCGCTCACCACAAGATAACCCGCCCACGCCCAGCCAGTGCGCCACCACGCCTCCGCCACCGTCAGCGCAAACACCGCCGGCTGCGCGAGGTTGCCGTCCGCGTCGCGCGCCCGCACCTCGAACCGGTAACTCCCGCCGGGCAGCGCCGCGAAGCCGCGTTTGCGCACCGGGCTCCACTCGGACCATTCGCTTTCGTAACCGGCCAGCCGGGTTTGATACACTACCGAGTTTTCCAACTGATGCCGCAGCGCTTCAAAACTAAACTCGATCGCTGCGTGTCGCCGCGGCAACCGCTCACCCGGGTTCGCGCCGGTGGCTCGCAATTGCACCGCGAACGGCGTCGGTTTGCGAAACACCCGCGCCGTCTCCACCCGCGCAAGCCCTTTCAATCCCGCCACCCACACTATCTCCGTTCCGTCGCTCGCGATTTCCTCGAACACGCTCAATGGCGAGCCAGTGACACTCGTGACGAGCCGCGGCAACAACGCTCCATCCGTTTTTCCCGATGGCGCCCGCCTCACGCCTGCGGTGTCCAGTAACCAGCGCGCCAGCCGCGCCTCCGCTTGCGCTTGCGGCAACTGCGCCGCCTGTTTCGCCGACAGCAAGCCTTCGTCGCGCCAGCTGCCGTTAGTCTGTCGCCGCACCGCATAAATCCCGGCCGAGGTCGACACCCACACGGCGGCAGGATCGCCGGGCACCGCGAGCAAGCGCGTGCGTCCAGGCGCAAGTTCCGCCACGCGCACGAGCGTGCCGTTTGCACCCGAAGCAAACAACGCGCCCTCCACCGCCACGACCAACGCATCGGCTTGCGAGCGCATATCGTAAGCGCGCGCATCGAGCAAACGCTCAAAGTAAGCCGCGCGCCCACTCGTCTCATCGCTCGCCACCAAACGGTAAACGCCGTCGTCCGACGCCACGTGCAACGCGCCACCGTGCCGCACGCATACCGCCGCACCACGCGAACCAAGGCCGTTTACGCCATCGAACAACGTCACCGCAGACGGCCATTCAACGCGAAACAGCCCCGCTTCCGCGCCAATCCACAGGCCACCTTCGCGATCGGTGAAAAATCCGCGCAGCGTCTTCATATATAGTCCGCTGGAATGATCGATCGGCCCGAGATAACGCCCCGCGGCGTCGAATCGCGCGCCCCCATCGCCGCTTCGAAATGCATACCTGACCACGAGCGACCCATCGCCCAGCCGCAACGCGTGGTTCACCACTTTGCCCGCCAGCCAGCGGTTGGCTTCCACGGCCAGCGGCTCCACCCGACCGTCCGGCCCGGCGCGGAAAGTCCCGCGTTCCGCCGTGAGCATCACCCAGGCACCCGTGGCGTCACGTTCGAGGAGGCGGACCGTCTGCTCTCGAAAAATCGCGTGATCCAACACCGGCTCGATGCGACCCTCGCGCAACCGGCTGAGCGGCTGCCCAGGAATCGTCAGGTAGAGCTCATCCCCGATGCGGTGCAGCCGCGCCCCGCGCGAACGTGACGGGGTCGGACACGGCACGGCGGTGAACTTGCCCGCGCGCCACACGAGAATTTTTTCCTCGTCGGAAAAATAGACCGCATCGCCCACCGCCACCGCCGCCTGGAGTTCGTCGTAATTGCGTGCTTCCGGCGGGAGCAAATTGGCGAGCGACACAAATTCCGCCGTCGGACCTGCCCCGCGGAAATACCCGATCACGCCCGGTCCGGCTGCATACACCCGCCCGTCGCTTCCGAGCGCAAACTGCCGGATGCCGGCCGAGTCGGTCGGCAAAGCAATGATCCGCATCTCCGAGCCATCGTAAACCGACGCATACACCCCAGTCGCAACATAAACATACCCCGCCGCATCCTGCACTCCGGTTGGACACCAATACGGCAGCCGATATTTCCCGGGAGTAAACTCGCGCACGATGGGCCGGCCGAGTTCGTTGCTGATCGCGCGAAGCGAAATGGGCTGAGTGAGTAATCCCGCCAGGATCACGACCGTCACCCGCGCGAATTGCGCGCCCGGAAAAACCCAGCGCGCGGCGGCGGAGAAAATCGGGGACATGGTGGCCGACAGCTTTTCGCACGCACGGCACGAGGCGATTATTTTCCCGATATGCGGCAAAAAATTCTCCTTAAACTCACCATTGCCCCCGGCACACCAACTTTGCAGCGTCACTCCATCATGCTCCGGCACGCGCTTAGTTTCATCGGTTTGTTGGTCGCGGCGTCGGTGCTGCCCGCCACCGAAGCCGCGCCGGCGCCACGCGGTAAAACCCCGTCGCCAGGAGCAAATTTCCAGGTCGCTGCGCCGGATATCGCGATGATTTGGGTCGAACCCGGAACCTTTCTCGCCAGTAGTCCGCTCGCCCAGGAGGATGACACGCTCGTTACGCTTTCACGGGGTTACTGGCTCTCACGAACGGAGATCACCGAGGAGCAATGGCTGGCAGTCGTCTCTGATGTCGCCTTGGTGTCGCGGCGCGGCGCGCATTACCCGGCCGATCAGTTACAATGGGAATCGGCCATGCGGTTTTGCCAGTTGCTGACCGCCCGCGAACGCGCCGCCGGCCGTTTGCCGACCGGCTATAACTACGCGTTGCCCACCGAGGCCCAGTGGGAATACGCCTGTCGGGCCGGCACCACTGGCCCTTTCTCGGGCGATCCCGATGCGATGGCGTGGCACCGGGAAAATAGCGGAGGCCAACTCCATCCGGTGGCGCAAAAGTTGCCCAACGCGTGGGGATTTTACGACATGCACGGCAACGTGGTCGAATGGTGCCTCGATTACTACGAGTCCTACCCGGGCGGAAGCGTCACGGATCCAGTCGGTCCGGTGATCGAACAGTTTCGGATCGTTCGCGGAGGTTCCGTAGGGAGCGGTCGCGGTGGCTGCCGCTCCGGCGTGCGCTTGTGGGGCCGCAGCGCGAGCAAAGGAATCAACACCGGTTTCCGCGTCGCCCTCGTGCCTGAACCTGTCGCCAAACCTGCCGAAACACGCTAATTTTGCCCTACCTAGATGGGGTTCCGTGCAGCCGTGTAATTTTCAGCCCGTTTCATAATATTTCCTGTGGCGTGGCTGAAAATTTCCGCTTTCAGTAACTAGCCCCACCCCGGTCTCTTTACCGGTTTCAAGGTCTTCCTGTCTTTCATGCAAAAAACTTATCGCGCCGCGCTCGTCGGCACTGGCTCCATTGGCGATGCGCACGTGCGCGCAGTTGAAGCGACGCAAGGTCGCGTAACGCTCGAAGCCGCCGTGGATATCGATGCCGGTCGCGTCGAAGCGTTCGGCAAACGCCACGGCATCCCGCACGTTTACACCGATTACACGCAGATGCTGCGCGAGCTGAAACCGGACTTCGTGCTCGTCGCCACTCCGCCCGCGCAACACACGCCGATGAGCGTCGCCGCCATGGAAGCCGGCGCGTGGGTGCTTTGCGAAAAACCCTTGTGCGGGTCGCTCGAAGAACTCGCGCAAATCCAGGATGCCGAAAAGCGCACCGGCAATTACACGGCGTGCATTTTCCAGATGCGTTTTGCGTCGTCGACCGCGCATCTGCGTCGCCTCGCCGACAGCGGCCAGCTCGGCAAACCGCTCGTCGCCGTGTGTAACACGCTCTGGTATCGCGACGAAGCCTACTATGCGGTGCCATGGCGCAGCACGTGGAAAGACGCCCTCGGCGGCTCCACGATGTGTCTTGGCATTCACGCGATGGATCATCTGCTGCACATGCTCGGTGACTGGAAAGAAGTCCGCGCCGTCGCCGCCACTTCTGATCGCGATATCGAAGTCGAAGATATCTCGATGGCCATCGTGACCTTCGCCAACGGCGTGCACGCGTCCATCGTCAACAGCGCGCTCAGCCCGCGTCAGGAAACTTATATCCGGCTCGACTACCAAAAAGCCACCGTCGAGCTCACGCACCTTTACGGTTACACGAAGGAAAACTGGAAACTCACGCCGGTCCCGCCCGCGCAGGACGATAGTCTTATGCAAGCGTGGCAAAGTTTCCCGCCCGACGTCGGCTCCACGCACGGCGCGCAACTCGTGGCGCTCGTCGCAGATCGTGACGCCAACCGCCAGCCGCTCACCTCCGGCGTCGAATCGCACCGCACACTCGAATTGCTCACCGCGATCTACAAATCCGCCTACACGGGCGAGATCGTGAAACGCAATTCGATCAAGCCCGGCGATCCTTTCTACACTGCGTTGCACGGCAACATGGCGCCGCCGCGGAAAGGTCGCGCCAAAGCCTAAGCGCTTTTCGCCGCATGATCCGCGAGGCCATCGCATCGCGCACGCTGACCGGTTACCTGTGGAACAGCCGCGCCCGGCTCTCGCGCGGCCTCGGGCTCGCGTTGTTGCGCTCTCTCGCCGTCGCACCGTGTCCGTGGCTTTTCCAACGCATGATCGATGTCGCGGTGCCGAACCGCGACATCACGCAGATCCTCGAACTCAGCGGGATCTTTCTCGTCCTGCTCGGCGCGCACTACGTCTTTTCCGTGTGGGGCTCGAACGTGATCGCGAAGGCCATGGCGCAGATGATGGTCGAACTGCGCTCGCGACTTTTCTTCAAATTGCAGTTCCTGAGCTTCGGTTATCTCGACCAGCAAAAGACCGGCCGCCTGCTTTCGAAATACGCGTTCGACACTCAGAAAGTCGAAGCGCTGCTCTACAACATCCTGAATCAATTCCTGCCGAACGTCCTCTACGGCGCCTGCATTTTTTTCATCCTCGCGATTCTCAACTGGCAGCTCGCCATCGTGCTCGCGCTCGTGATGCCGGCCTACGCGTTCGCGAAATATAAATTCTTCGCGAGCATCCAGCGCACGAACAACGAAGCGCGCCTCGCGCAGGAAAAACTCACCGGCACCGCCAGCGAATATATTTCCGCACTCCGCCTCGTGCGCAGCTTCGGCGAGGAAAAACAAGCCGAGGCCGACCTCGATCGTTCGAGCACGGCGTTCGCGCGCAGTCGCGTCAGCCAAAGTTACACCAACGCCATCTTCGGCACGTTCTGGTATGTGAGCACGCAAGTCATCTCGCTCGTCGTAATGGCCGGCGGTGCGGCGCTCGCGATTCGCGGCACGATTTCCTACGGCACGCTGTTCGCGTTCGTCGCCGGCCTGCCGATTGTGCTTGGGCCGATCCAGGCGTTCGTCGGATTGAGCGAGCAATATTTCATCGGTCGCGAGAGCTACACGAGCATCAAGGAACTCCTCGATTCCGCCTACGTCGAAGCGTGGAACGGCACCAAGCGCGTCGATCGCCTGCACGGCGAACTAGTGTTCGACGACGTCTCCTTCGCCTACCCGAGCGCGCCCGAACGCCGCGTGTTGCACAACATCACGCTCTCGATCCGCGCGGGCGAACACGTGGCCTTTGTCGGCCCATCCGGCTCCGGCAAGAGCACGCTCGCGAACTTACTCCTCGGACTCTACGCGCCGAGCGAAGGCCGCATCCTCATCGACGGTGTCGCCCAAGCCGACTGGGACATGCGCTGGGTGCGCCGCCAGCTCGCAGTCGTGTTGCAAGATAGTTTGCTCCTCTCTGGTTCCATCGCGGACAACCTGCGCTTCGCCCGCGCCGACGCGACCGACGCGGAAGTCCGCACCGCCGCGCAGCAAGCGAACGCGGAAGAGTTCGTCAACCGCCTGCCCGAAGGTTACAACACGCTCGTCGGCGAACGCGGCGCCACGCTCTCCGGCGGCCAGCGGCAACGCCTCGCGATCGCGCGCGCGATTTTGCGCAACCCGCCCGTGCTCATCCTCGACGAAGCGACCTCCGCGCTCGATTACGAGAGCGAGCATTTGATTCAGGAAGCGCTCGATCGCCTCTCGGAAGGTCGCACGGTCATCACGATCGCGCACCGCCTCAGCACGATTCGCAACGCCGACCGCATCATCGTGCTCGCCGGCGGTCGCATCAGCGAAGAAGGCGATTTCAAAACGCTCACCGCCAGCGGCGGGGCCTTTGCCCGCCTGGTAGCCGCGCAAAATACTGGCACCGATTTCCTTCACCTCTAAGTTCTCCCTTATGAAAACCTCGCTGCTCGCGTTCGTCGTTTTGTTTTCCGCCTCGCTCGGCCTGGCCCAGCCAGCATTTCCCGGTTTAAAAAATGTGCTCACGGCTGCCGAGTGGCAGCGCGCCGGCCTCGACCGCCTCACGCCTGATGAACTCGGCGTGATCGATGCCGCGATCATTCGTTACAACGGCCGCACCACCGCACAGCTGCAAGCGGACCTCGCCGCCGCCAAGCAGGCGCAAGTCGTCGTGCAGCAAAACAGTGTCGCCGTGGCTTCCACGCCCGGCGCGGCCACGGCGCCAAAAGGCTGGATGGAACGTTTTGGTCTTCCGGTGTTCAACGACAGCGATTGGCGCGCCATGCCTCCGCTGAAAGCGAAAGTGGTCAAGTGGGATGGCGGCAACCGTTTCGTGCTCGATAACGGCCAGGTGTGGGAAGGCTTTCAGGCGATCACCTACGAACTGCCCGGCAAAAACATCGAGATCCAAGCCCGCCCGCACGGCCAGTTCGCCCTCGTCGTCGAAGGCGTGAACACCACGTTGCGCGTCATGCGCCTGCGCTGACCATTCCTAATCTTTCCTCTTTCTCTTAATCATTCTCTTTCTCTCAGATTTTTTGGCCCTCGTCGCCGCAACCGATCTTCTTTCGACCCGGGAGAAAGATTCAGAGTAAGAAGAAAGAGAAAGATTTCCGATCCATGCTGACCCTCGCCAACGACCAACTGCGCCTCGAGATTCTCGATCCCGTCGCGGACCGCGCTAAACTCGGCCCGCGGTTTTGCTGGGGCGGCTACCTCTGGCAAATCTCAGACGCTAAAGTAGGCACGCTGCTCACCGGCCCCGAATGGCCGAAAGCCGACCCCGCACCTTTCAACGGACAGGGACTGCCCGAATCGTTTCGCCACTCGACGCGTGACGGTCGACGCCACACGTGGAACGCCGACGGCGGCGTCGCGCTCGGAGCGGGCGCGCTCAATGCGAGCGGCAGCGACGTGACTGAACCCTGCACGTGGCAGATCACGCCTTCGTCTCAGGAAATTGTGTTCACCACCGAACAAAATGTTGCCGGTTTTCACTACGCAATCACGCGCACGATCACGCTTTCGCAACGCAACGTGCGTTCGATTTCTCAGCTCACGAATCGCGCTGAAACGCCGTTGATGCTCGAATGGTTTGCGCACCCATTTTTTGCGCTCACCGATCGTCTCATCGAAATGGAAGTGCCCGCGGGCAGTCAGCTCGTGGAAAATCCCGGCTTCGCCCTCGCCGCGCGCACACTCACGCAAAAACGCCGCTTCGAACACGAGAAAGATGGCCACATGGATTTCCTGCGCCTGCCAGCCGCCTTGCCGCTTCGCGCCAAACTGAGTCACCCAAAACTCTCGCACGTGATTTTTGAAACGTCGTTTGCCCCGAGCGAATGCGTCATTTGGGGCAATAGTAACACGTTTTCCATCGAGCCCTATCAAACGCTCGTGCTCATGCCCGGCGAGTTGCGCGCGTGGACGTTGAGCTACGAGTTTGGCGCAGCGCGGTAACATCCCCCCGATCAAAGTTTTTCAAGGGCGCCCCTGAATCCGCGCCGAATCGCGCGGCGGGCGACTTTAACGCGCGCGTCAGGATTTTTTCCTGATCCGTTTTCCGAGACGCCCTGATCTCCTCACCGCGGCTTTGGTAAGCTGGGCGCGCACCCACGTTCCAATCTCGCTCGTCCATGACTCCCGCAAAAAAATCCCGTCCGAAAGCTCGCGCACTCTCCTCGAAAAAATCAAAAGCCGCCCCGAGTGCGCCCACTCCCTCTACAATCACGCAGCACTTGTCCCAGTTGAACGCCCGGCCGGATCCGATCGATTTCCGCGATCTGATGTTCGAGCCGACGCTGGTTGAGGTTCCTCCGCACATTACCCTGGAGGAGTATCGCGCCAAATACGCCAACGGCACTCCGCCCATCCTGAATCAATTCAACGAAGGTGCGTGCACAGGTTTCGGCCTCGCCGCCGTTGCGCATTTCCTTCTCCGCCGTCGCACAGTGGCACCCGACACCACCCCGATCAGTCCGCGCATGTTTTACGAAATGGCCCGGCGCTACGATGAATGGCCCGGCGAAGCCTACTCGGGCTCCAGTGCTCGCGGCGCGATGAAGGGTTGGCACAAACACGGCGTGTGCTCGTCCGCCGCATGGCCCTACGTGCCGGCCGACCCCGGTGTGTTGACGCATCAGCGCTCGCAAGACGCCGCCGCGCGTCCCCTCGGGGCCTATTTTCGAGTCAATCATCGTAATCTTGTGGCGATGCATGCTGCGCTCGCGGAAGTCGGCATCCTGTATGCCACCTGCACCGTCCACGAAGGCTGGAACCAGATTAACAGCGACGGAGTGATCCCGGGTCCCGACGGAAAAGCCATCCTCGGTGGCCACGCTTTCGCCATCGTCGGTTACGACCCGCGTGGCTTCTGGGTGCAAAATTCGTGGGGCACGGCGTGGGGCGTCGCCGGGTTTGCGCTCATCACTTACGCGGACTGGCTCACTCACGGTTCCGATGTTTGGGTGGCTCGTCTGGGCGCGCCCGTCGCGCTTTCCGGCGATGGACTCGTCACCGTGACGAGTGCGACCCAAGCATCACGCCTCAACTATTCCTTCAGCGACGTGCGCCCGCACATCGTCGGCATTGGCAACGACGGACGTCTCCTCAGCACCGGCGAAATTGGCACCAAGCCCGAAGATCTGGCCACGATTTTCAATGAGGATTTCCCGCGTATCACCCAGCATTGGGCCAAGAAACGCATCCTCCTCTACGCCCACGGCGGCTTGGTCGGCGAGAAAGGCGCGATCCAACGCGTCGCCGATTATCGCCGCGCCCTGCTCGACGCTGAAGTTTACCCCCTGGCCTTCATCTGGAAAACGGATCTGTGGTCCACGCTCCAAAACATGTTGGAAGACGTGCTGCACGCCCGGAAACCCGAGGGCTTGCTCGATGCGACCAAAGATTTTCTTCTCGATCGGTTGGACGACACGCTCGAACTCGTCGCAAAAATTCCGGGCGAAGCTGTCTGGAGCGAAATGAAAGAAAACGCCCTCGCTTCGATGGATTCCGGCGGCGGGGCCGAACTCGTTTGCCAGCATCTCAAGGCGTTGCTCGCTACCGATCCATCGATCGAAATCCACATTGCCGGACACAGCGCGGGATCCATTTTCATGGCGCGCGTGCTGGGCGCTCTCGCCGACATCACCTCCGTCCGCACCTGCTCACTCTGGGCTCCCGCGTGCACGATCGAACTTTTCAATCGTTACTACCGGCCCGCTATCCATAGCGGCGCCGTGAAAGAGTTCACTTTGTTCACGCTCAAGGACGGCGCGGAACAGGACGACAACTGCGCCAAAATCTACCACAAATCGCTGCTCTATTTGGTCTCGCGCGCCTGCGAGGCGAGCTGGCCGATCCCGTTCGTCGACGGCACCCCGCTGCTCGGCATGGAACGCTTCCTGTTCAAAGATCCGCAATTTGCCATCGATCGCGCCGCAGTTCTAAAAAACAACCCCGCCGCCGTGCCCATTCTCGGACTCCCCAATGCCAGGTGGGTGCGCGCCCCGAACGGATTACCGGAAGGTTCGCCCGACGCCACGAACGCCCGCCATCACGGCGATTTCGACGACGATAACGCCACCGTTAAAGCCACCCTTGCCCGCATCCTCGCGGCGGGTGACCAGCCCGCCAACGCGTTACACTTCGCGTGGTCACCGTCCTCCCTCGCCGACCGCCGCCGCACCCTGAACGACGTCATCGCGTAACCCGCACCCGTTTCGCGAGCGGGCTCGGCAAAACGCCGCTCCCAGCCGAAATCGCACGTCCAATTTTCATAAACATTCATTTTGTGATGTGAAAATTTCGCAGAATGGTAGCGCTCATGGTTACCGTTTACCCCTTGCTTCGGGCAGCCCGCATCGCGGCTGCATGTCTTCTCGCAACCGGCTTCGCCCAAGCCGCTGACCGCGTCGTGGATTTCCGCTATGGAATTCCCACCTGGCACCAACCGCTCGGTGTTCCGGAAGACTGGCACAAGCCGATGGCCAACGAGCGTGGCGCGCTGCTCTACGACTTTGGCCCCGGCCCGTATGTCCAAGGGCTGACCGTCGTCGAAGCCGCGGCAGAGGGCGAAGCGTTCACCCACGATCATCAACTTTTCCTCGAAGGCCCGCGCGTGCCCATCATGAGCACGGTGCTCAAACGCGGCAGCGATTCGATCCACGTCACCACGCTCGCCATCGCACCCGAGAAGGCGTCGCCGTCCGATGCGCGCACGAAAGACTACGAACGCCTCGACGGTATCAGCGGCGCGATCGACTGGGCCAAGCCCGCGACGGGAGTTTCACCGGAATTCCGTAACGTCGCTTGGGGCATCACGCGACCGATTCACTACCGCGTCAAAGTCGGCTCCGGCGCCGCCAAGCGCATCATGCTCGGTTTCTGCGAGAGCTACAAAAATTATCTCTACCAACGCACCGCGCACATGCAGGTGGAAGGCGCGCCCGATCAAATCGTCGATCTCGCGTTGAACGCGCCGCACAACCAGGCGCAGCTATTCCTGTTCGATGGTCGTGACGCCGACAGTGACGGCTGGATTAACATCAAGGTTTTCGCTCCGCAAGGCCAAGACCCCAACGCCACGCTCGCCACCCTCGCCGTTTACGCCGCCGGCACCACCCTGACGCGCGCGGAACTCCTCTCCGGTTCGCTCGCGGAAAAAGACCGCGCGGAACTCCGCATTGCCTGCGGCACCGAAGTGCTGCGCCAGCAATCGCGCACCGATCTCATCAACGCCAAATACTCCGGCAACGCGCAGCCCGAACTCGCCGTTAAGAGCCTCCGCACCCTCGTGCTCGCGAAAGACGGCACGATCACCGAAGACAACCGCCCGTTCCTCCTCACCCAGCCGCAAGCCACCGCGCTCACGCGGACCGACAAAGGCTGGAAAGTGAGCTTCCCCGCCGGCACGAAGGAAATCACCGCGTGGGTGCTCTCCGGCAAATCCGACGACGGCGACGCACGCAAGGCCCGCAAACTTTCCGTAACCGACGCCGTCAAGCAAACCACGGCACGCTGGAACAGCTACGCCATTCCCTACGATCGCGTCACCGTCGCCGATCCCGCGATCCAAAGCATGATCGTCAGCTCGTTGCGCACGCTTTACCAAGCCCGCGAAACGATCGCCGGCCAAACGCAGTTCAACTCCAGCTTTTCGCTCTATCGCGGACTCTGGGCGGGCGATGCCGTTTACATCACCAACCTCGTGGCGCACCTCGGCGATTCGAAATCCGGCCGCCAGACGCTCGACGCACTTTTCAGTCACCAACTCCCGAATGGCATCATCGACGAACTTCACCCGCAGCAAATTTACCGCACCACCGCGGAAGTGATTTGGGGTGTGGAACGCGATGCGCAGATCTCGAACAATTGGGATTACGCCAAAGAAAAATGGCAGCAAATCGTGCTCGGCGTCGCCGGCATTCGCGGCTTGCGCGATCAGACACTCAAGTTTCCGGACGCGCCTTATTACGGCATGTTCCCGCCGGGCTTCAGCGACGGCGGCATTCTCGACATCGGTGCCGAATATTCGTCCGTTTACTGCGCCATCACCGGCCTGCACGCGGCCGAACGTATCGCCGCCCGCCTCGGTCACGCCAAGGAAGCCGCGGAATTCCGCCAACTGGCCGACGAGTTTCACGCCGCCTTCGAAAAGAATCGCAAACGCGACCAACGCCGCGACAAAAACGGCAATCTGTATTTACCCGTGCGCGTCGGCTTCAAAGGCGAAGACCCGATCCCACAACTCACGCAATGGGCGTTCATGGATTCGCACCTCAACGGCGAAGGCTGGCTCACGTCCGACCACGAGATCGTCCAAGGCTCGCTCGCGCTCCTCGAGTCCACGGAGAAGCAAGGCATCCCCGTCAGCCTCGGGTGGATGCCCAACGGTATCTGGGCCGGCATGGGCATGATGTATGCCTTCCAACCGCTCATTCTGAATCGTCCGGAAAAAGTCTCCGACATTCTTTACGCCGCCGCCAATCACGCGTCACGTGTCGGCACGTGGGTCGAAGAGCAATCGCTCGTCGGCGATCCGCTCAAACTCGCCGGCGATCAACCGCACAACTTCGCCGCCACGATGATGGTGCACCTGCCCGCCTCCATGCTCGCCTACGACCGTGTGAACACCGTGCACCTGCTCGGCGCCGTGCCGCAAGAGTGGTTGAAGGCCAATTCGGTCAATCGCTTGGACAAATACCGCACCGGCGCCGGCACCGTGACGCTCGCGCTCACCGTCTCCGCCGATGGCAAAACTGCCACGCTGAACGTCGAACCGATCACGCGCAGCGACAAACCGATCAAGATCATGCTGCACACCGCCAGCCTGAAAAACGCCGGTTTCACCGTCTCGAATAAAGACGAATCGATCGAACTCCAGCCCGGCCAGCGCTTCAAGCAGACCTACACGCGGAAATAAGCGCGCTTAGATTTTACTCGAAGGCCCGGCACTTTGCCGGGCCTTTTTTTGCATGATGGAAATCAGCAGGAACGGAATAGCGTAGTTGAGGCGTTACAGTGTTTGAACCACTTGCCTCAAGTCCGCTATCGCGCGGACGATTTCTTGCGACGCGTGCTGCACCAGATTATGTCCGCAGTTCTCAATCACGCGCAGTTCGCCTACGGTCGAGCGCGCGGCGTGCCGGCGCTGCAACTCCAGCCATCCGGAAGTCAACTTGGCGCGCGCCTCGGCGCTCATTTCCTCGGGCATATCCGGACGTCCCGCCGCCAGCACGATCAGTGGCAAGTTTCCGAGCGCGGGTAACCTTGCCACTTCGCGACAACTCGTTTCCCACGCCGGCCCAAATCCGCGCAGGTAGTCGCGAAACTTTTCAACCGCCGGCAAAGCCGGCGAATCGGCAATCGCAGCCAACGCCATCGCAGATTGTTCGGGATGCGAGCAGTCAACGAGCACCAAACCCGCCATCCTCCCGGGAAAACGATCTGCGAAATGCAATGCCATGAAGCCACCGAACGACGCGGCCACCAAAACAATTGGCGTCACGATTCCTTGATTTTCGAGCCAGTCGCGCAACTCGTCAGCCCGCTTCTCCGGCGAGCTAAGAAAACCAGCCTTGGATCTAAAAACGAAGACCGCGGCGAACTCGCCCAACGAACTGCTCACACTGGCGCAGGGTTCATCCAGCACCAGCGTTGGTCGACTCAGTTTCACTTAACTGCCGATCATCAGCACGGCTTTGAAAAACACCAAGATGAAGCCCACGAGCACGCAACAGCCGAGGAAGCCGAGCGTATCCTCTTTGTTCCATTTGGTGAATTCCCAGTTGGAGCGCGGAAACAGTTTCGTGTGATCGAACTTCGTCGGGTTCTGATAACTCGCTTCCACGGCGAGCGCGTCTTCGTCCAAGGTCGGACTCACGGGGGTTTTCATGCGCACATAGAAGCGCGCCACGCGGGCTTGGGCGGTCGGCTGAGTCAGCAAACTTACCACGATGAGAATCAGCACCGGTAACAACGCATCCACGAGGAACCGTGTCGTCATGAGCTGGGCGGAATTAAATCGCTGCACATCCACCCCAAGCAGCGAAATCAAATACACTTCAGTGCGGAAAAGCCCTTTCCCGGTCTTGGGCGAACTCAAATCCTTCGGATCGACGCGCACGACGCCCTCTTCGAAAAACACGGAGACGGGCTCGGTGCGTTGCGTGGTGGTGATCATTTCACCTTCGGCGCTTGCCCGACCCGCCGCGACATCCGCTGCGGTCGCTTTCGCTTCCAGCGTCAATACGCGTTCATGCGTCATGCGGGTTAGCGATTCCGAACGCGCGAGCGCGGGAATGCTCGGCACGGTCCACGGAATCACTGCGATAACCACGAGTGTTGCCACGACCTGCACGCGCACGGCGATCTCCGTGAGACGACGCCACAGGAAAATCATCGTAATCGGCACACCCCACACCACGAGCAGCACGATGGCGAATTTCAGCAGCGCGATGACGCTATTTAGATAAAGGCCAACGACGATACCGAGGCCGAGCGATACCGGCACCGTTAACCGCGCCACCAACATGTAGTGCGCCTGGGATTTCCCCGGGAAGAGAGGTTCGTAAAGATTTTTCACGACGAGGCCGGACATGACGACGGACTGCGCGCCGAGGAGCGCCAGCTTGCCGCCCAGAATACCGATCACCATGACGCCAATCAAACCAACCGGCAGCAGCGAACTCGTGAGCAAGCCCCACACTTGATCCGGATCGGACAAGCCCGGCCCGAACAGCGCGATCGCGATCAATCCGCAATACGCCCACGCAATCGTCACGAAGCGTTTGCTAAATCCGCCCGACACCGCACCGATGCGCGCAGCAAATTCGTTTTTCGCCGAACCCGCGATGGTCATGTTGGCCTGCGAGCCAGCGATGCCGACGAACTGCACGAGCAACAGAGCTCCGATGGAATACCACGTGTATTCACTAAGCCCTCCCCCGCCGAAGAGATTAAACATTACCGCAGGCACTTTCTCGTGGAGCCCATCCGCGCCTCCCAGTTTCATCAGACCAAACGGGATCAGCACGACCGAGATTACAATCACGAGAACCGCCTGCACCGCATCGACCACCGCGGCGGATTTAAGTCCGCCCAGCATGATAAACACCGCGACCAGCAGCGATGACACCAGATAAAACGTGACCGGCTTCAAATACGTAATGTAGGGCTGCAGCTGGCCGAGATCGTAATAATTTTTCAGCTGGTCGTAACGCGTGGCGGCGACCGCGGGGAGTTCCGATGTGGCGCGTTGTTTGCGCAGTTCGACGAACTCGTAATAATCACTCACCTTCTGCTGCTCAGCCGGCGTGTAAACGGACTTATCCTTCGCCATGAGCGGTTGCAGGGTTTTCAACGCCACGACGTTACCGCCGGCAATGCTCACGATGATAATCAAAATCGTCGTGACCGCGTAAAACGAACCAAGGAAGCGGTTGCCGAAACGATCTTCGAACAAGTCTGCCGTCGTCGTGAGCCGCACGCGGCGGAACCAGAAGTTCAGAAACCAATAATACGGCGTGAGAAAAAGCGTGATCAGCGCCAGCCACGCACCACCGGCGCCCTGGCGATACACCGAGCTGGAAGTCGTCGTCGCCTGGCCGGGATCGGCCATCGAGCCGAAGCTGAGGAAAAATTGAAACCATTTCCCCAGCGAGCGACCGCCGAGGAAAAAATCTTTCTCGTCCTTCACGCCGTGCGACAATTTTTTGCCGATGGCCAGAATGCCTAAAATATACGTGACGATGATGACGCCGTCGATCCAGTGGAGGCCGAAGAAATGCATAGAGCTAAGGGGTTGGGGTGAGACGAGGATTTAAAGTTTTTAAGAATTCGCGAGCCACATCAGTTGAAAGGCCAGTAGCCAATCGCGCGCATGCGGCGATCGATGCCAAAAGTGGTGAAAATTTTCTCGGTCTCCGCCGGCGTGCGCCGCATCGCCGAGAGTTCGCGATCATTGACCAGCGCCAGCAGCACGCTGCCGATGGTCGCGGTCGAATCGACGACGATCTTTTCCGGCAGCTTGTCGATGGTGTCCGCGAGATCGTGATAGTAGCGCACTGACTCACGTGGAATTGGCGCGTTGAAGGTAATCGTGCGGACACCCGCGAGTTGATAAGGCGTGTGGTCACTGCCGAACCAATTGATGTTCTCCACCCCTTTCGGGAGCGGCGTTGCGAGGGATTTATTCCAGCGTTCCAGCGCCGGCACCAACGAATCGTCGCCGAGTGCATTCACGCCAATCGGCACGCCGACCATATCGAGGTTAATCATTGCCACAATCGGCGAGTCGCCGATCTGCGCGGCGGCATGACGCGAGCCCCAGAGCCCCTGCTCTTCACCGTTATACCAGTGAAGCTCCACCGTCCGGGCGAGCTCCTGGCCGCGCAGTGCATGCGCGAGCGCGAAAAGTTGCGCGGTGCCGAGGCCATTATCGAGCGCGCCCTGACCGAGATCCCAACTATCCACGTGCGCGCCGACCACGATGCGTTCAGGCGACTTGCCTTTGAACACGACGCGCAAATTCGCCGTGTCCACTTCGCGGCAGCGCGAGGTCGCTTCGAGGCGCACGCGCACGGGTTTGCCGCGTTCGAGCAGTCGCTTCATCCAATTTCCCTCTTCCTGCGCGATCGAGAACACGGGCAGCGGCAACGCTTCGCCAATGAAACTCCCGGTGCGCGCCAGCAATTGCCCGCCGCCTTCGCGGTTGATAAACAAAATCGCTTTCGCGCCCTTTTCGGCGGCGATCCGCACGAAGTCGCGCGTTTGGAGAGTCGTCGACGGGCTGAGCAGCGCGATCTTGCCGCGCATATCTGCCGGGTAGTCTTCCGGCTGACCGCCTTTAATATCGACGACGTCGGCCTCGGTGCTCGCGAGCGGCTGCGTGTAAGCAATCGTCACCCCGCGCAATGGCCGCGCGAACGGCATGACCAGCTCCGCCTTATCCACGCGGCGTTCCCAGCCGGGCATTTTGAACGAAATAATTTCGGGCTCCACGCCGAGCGCCCGCAATTCAGTCGCGAGCTGTTCGAGCGCGCGGCGATTTTGTTCACTTCCCGTGACGCGCCCGCCGAAGTCGTCGCACAGGCGCGTGAGCATCGCATGCGCAGCGCGTGACGATTCGTCGAACGACTGCGCAACGAGCGCGCCATGCGACAACGCCAAGGCGAATAAAAGATTCAGGATTCTCTTAGCCATACTTGCATTTCTCCTTCTCCGCGGTTGTTCCAGAGGCAATACGGCACGAGCCGCAGCGGCGCGTTCCGTGTGATGGGTTGCGCGGTCGAATAAAGTGCCGTGTCGTCAGCCTCGGCGCGCGCCGCCCGTGTTTCGATCGTCACCGCACCCCCGAGAAAATCGTTTTCAAAACGCGCGTGGAGCGGTGCACCTTTTGGCAGGCGCACGAGCGCGAGGTTTGCCCCGTTATCGATCTGCTCGGCACAGTAAACCATCGGGCCGCGTTGAATCGCAACGCAGCCGGCGTTGTATTTGACACGCGGGTGCGCCCGCACGCGCTCGATGGGCATCGGAAACTCCAAGGTGATCGCATCGCCCGTTTTCCAATCGCGTTTCACATGCCAATAACCACCCGATGTCACCTGACTCAAATCCACGCGCACTCCATTCAGGCTCGCCCACGGCGTGCGGCACCACGCAGGGATGCGGAAGCGCAACGTGCGTGTTACGGGCGTCGGCGCAGTGATCGCGATCTCGACCAGGCTGTCCCACGGATACTCGGTGTGCACCGTGAGTTGGAGGTCGTCGAGGGCGACGCGTCCGTCGGCGTATAAGTGAATCGCCAGCCCGTCTGGCTGCTTGGAATAAGCGTAGTTCGCCAGCGACGCCAGCGTCCGCGCGATATTTGGCGGACAACACGCGCAGCCAAACCAACCCACGCGCTCGGTTTTAATATGGTGACAATCGTAACGCCGCTTGGTGACTGCGGGCACGACTTCGAGTGGGTTGACGTAGAAAAATTTCGTGCCGTCGTGCGACATCCCCGCGAGCACATTGTTGTAGAGCGTGCGCTCGATGATGTCGCCGTATTCGCCGCGCAATTCGAGATCGAGCATCCGTCGCGCAAACATCATCAGCCCGATGCCCGCGCAGCTTTCCGCGTAGGCACGGTCATTCGGCAAATCGTAGCGCTCGGAAAATTTTTCGCCCATCCACTCGGATCCCACGCCGCCGGTGATGTAGAGATGATGCGAAACAATTTCCTTCCACAGCACCCGGCACGCGTTCGCGAGGGTCGAATCTCTCGATTCACGCGCCAGATCCGCCATCGCGGTGTAAAGATACATCGCGCGCACGGAATGCCCGACCGGCTCCTGCTGTTCGCGCACCGGCTTGTGCGCCTGCAAAAATGCCCAGCGATCGTGGTAGAAATACACCGCGAGCTTTTCATCGAGGCGTTTGATTTCGTCTTCGAAATAGTTCGGCGAGGCGCCGCGCTGGTTGATGAAATACGCTGCGAGCTGGGCGTAACGTTTCTCGCCAGTCGTGCGCGCGAGTTTGAGCAACGCGAGTTCGATTTCCTCGTGGCCGCAATAGGCGGGAATCTGCCCTTCGCCCGTGCCGAAGGTGCGCTCGATCATATCCGCGAGCTTGCAGACAACTTTGAGCAACGTGCGTTTGCCGGTCGCTTCGAAATGTGCGACCCCCGCCTCGATAAAATGCCCCGCAATGTAGAGCTCGTGATACTCGTGCAGGTTGGCCCACTTTTTCGCGGGCTCGACGAGTTGAATGTAAGTGTCGAGGTAACCGTCCGCTTCTTGCGCCTTGGCGATCGTCGCGATCATTTCGTCGAGATCGGTTTCGAGCTTGGCCTCGGGGTGCGTCGCGAGCTTGTAGGACGCCGCTTCGAGCCACTTGGCCAAATCAGAATCCTGAAACCACAGGCCGTGGAATTTCCCCTCCAGCTCTTTCGCGGCAACTTTGAAATTATTCACCGTGCCGCTGCGTTCTGCACCGGGCACGCGGTCGTTGAGCGCTTCCCATTGGTAGGGAATTACCGTGTCGCGCACGAGGCGTGCACGATCCGCAAGGAAGCCGCGCGCAAATGTCACGCGAGGCAACGGAAGTGAGGTAGGCCCGTTCACGCGTTCAGTTTCAAGTGGAGGCGGGGCGATCAGCCCCGCGGGTTTGCAAGTTGTCCGTGTAGGTTGTCCGCTCTCGGGCAACGTGGGGCGCAAGCGCGCCCCCTACAAAGACCAGACTAGTGGCATAACGCATCATTCCTTCACCCGGTCGGTGACCGTCACGGTGTTGAAATCCAGCACGCGCTCGAGTTTACCGTGCGTGATGGTGAGTTTACGTGAATCTTTTTCCGCGTTCAGGTAAGGCCCTGCGAAAAGTTTCCACTTCGCGTAGTCGACTTTCTTACCGTCGATTTTCGGAATTTCGCCATAGGTGCACACGACGGTTTTGCCGCGCAAGGTTTTGAATTTCACCGTGGGCACCGGCTCGAGCTTGAACTCAAGGGGCAACGCGTTGATGGCGGCTTTGAATTCGTCGAAGCTCTTGAACTCGCTCGCGCTGGCGGCTTGGACGATCGTGCCGTTCTTCAAATGCGGGCTGAGCAACCGTTGGTCGGTGGCGACGGACGTGTCGCGCTCGCCGGTCCACATCGATTTGTATTTCACGAGCGGCTCCAGCGTGTAAGCCGCGAGCGGACGATACGCGAGGTAGGTGTTGCCGCCTTGCGCGAAGATCCAGCCGGACTTGTCGACAGTGAGATTCTTGAGGTGGCGCGAAAAGAAACCGTTGATGTGCGGGAAGCGCGTGCCCTCGGGAATATTGTAGAGCGCGACAACCGTATCGAGGTCTTGGAACACCTGTTCGAATCGCGACGAACCGAGCAGTTTGTCCGGTTGATCGTAGGATGGCTTACCTTCCTTCGCGACACCCTTGATCATCTGGTCAGGCAACTCGGTGAAATACGTCTGCATATCCTGCCCCGATGAAATCGGGTGCATCGAGAACATCGTGTTGTGGGCGCCGCGCGGGTCGGCGACATCCCACGTCACGTCCCACACGTGCGACTGAATCGGATCGGCGAGGCCACCTTGAAATGAGCCGACCGCGTAATCCTGGCGGAGGTAATCCGTCTTATACACCGGCATCGCCCACACGTCGCTGAAGCGCCAGCGACGACGCGAACGCTTGAGCGCGGTCTGCAAGGTGTCGCCCCCGCGATCCACCCCGATGAGATAAATCACTTCGGGCAACTCGTAGTTTTTCGCGATCAGCGCGAAATAGTTTCCCCAGCTGCCGTAACTCGCCGTCGGCGGGACATTGCCGACCAGCAGCCAATTGAAGAACGTCGAGAGTGAATTCCAGCGCTCGATCAGCGAATTGTCGTCGGTGCGCGCGTTCGCGCCCCGCAACACGCCGTTGAGTGAATTCGAAATGTAATCCGCGAAAATCCAATCGAGCATCATCTTGCCACGTTGGCGCATCGCGGGGTCTTTGGCCCACGTGGCGAGTTGCAGCATCGGAATCGCATATTCGCCGATGTAGTGCGTGCAGTTGAATTCGCCCTGCCCGACCGTCGTCGTCCAATCCATCCATTGCAGCAGATACGCGCGCGCGTCCTGCAAGTTTTCCTCGGAACTCTTGCCGTTATACCACGTAGTGCCGGGTTCGTTCGGATAAAGCTGCGCGAGCAAATAGAGCGAGGTGTAATACATCGCCCAGTGATTTTCGGTGTCGCCGCGAATCTGGATGCCCGTGCGCAACGCGTCGCGAATCGATTGTTTCGCCTCGGCGGACAATTGATCTTGCCCGAGATACGCCACACTGACGACGGGGAACATCCAGAACGGGCCGCTGCCGCTCGGATCTTTCATCAACGTGATGACGCTGCGATTCACAAGATCGATGTCCTGACGAAGCACGAGCTTTGCGCCGATGGTCGACATGTCGCCGATCAACTCGCCAGGTTTCACGCCGGTGGCGGCACGCCACTGGATCACTTCATCGACGCGCGCGTGATACTGTTGCAGGCGAAGATTAGCGTCCTTCACCGGCGAGCGCGAAGGCGGCGCGGCTTCATAAGATGGCTGCGCAAACGCGGAAATCGCGACAACTGCGGCGAGCGAGCAAGCGGAAAAGAATTTAACTTTCATGAGAGGAAACGGAGTTACTTGGCCGCTTTGGGTTGAAACACGAAATTGTAGACGAACGAGCCTTCGAGGCCGTCCTTGATCCAGGTGCGCCCGAAATCGTCGGAGCGATACACCGCGTCTTTGTAAACCGACGCATAAAGCCGACCGCTGTCGGGATCGATGCCCACGCGAAAGACGCAATGATCGTCCGGCAAACCGTCGTTGCGCGCGGACCAGGTCTTCCCGCCATCTTCCGTCACGTAAGCTCCGTAAGTCCAACTGGCGATCGCGAGGCGTTGCGGGTTCGCCGCGTCGAACGCGATGTTATACCACGCGTCAGCGCTTTGGAGTCCGGCCAGCTTAGTCCACTTCACACCGCCGTCGCGTGACTCGATGACCCCGTCGGCTTGCGTCGTGGCGATCCAATGGTTCGCGTCATGCGGCGATTGCCGGAGATCGGTAATCGTAGTTTTGGCCGCAAAAACTTGTTTCCACGATTTCGCGGCATCCGTGGTGAGATAAATCCCGGCTTCGCAACCGGCGAGCACGCGACCGGCCTTAGTGCGATCGACTTTGATTACCTGCGTGTATTTTCCACGTGCGGGCAGACCGTTTTCCTGGCGCACCCAAGTTGCGCCCGCGTCGCGCGACACCATGATGCCGTCGGGCAGGCCGAGGTAAATGGTGTCCGGCGCGTTTGGATCGAGGAATACATCCTTGGGTTCGGTCGCGTCCCAGCCCGTGCCTTGGCGCCAGGTTTTTCCGCCGTCGCGAGTGATCTGCACGCCGTTGAGCGACGCGACGTAGAATACGTTAGGATCGCGCGGATCCACGGTGTGGTTGAACAGGAACGGAAAATTCAGGCCGGAATGTTTATATTGGCCGTCAGCGTCGCGCACAAACATCCCGCTCGGAATAGTCAGCTTCGAACCCACGATAAAATTATTCGTGACGTGGGCCCAGACGATCAAGTCGTGCTTCGGCGCGGCAGGCAGCAGCGACGCTCCGGCGCAAAGCGCGAGCACGAGTAACGAGGTTTTTATTTTTAGCATGACTGGATAAAATGTTCTAACGTTGCGCCGCCGCGCGGCGTTCGCCATGGCTCGAAGCACGATGAAATTGATCACCACGCTTCTGGCCGCGCTTGTCCTCCTCCCCTTCGCTCACGCAGCAGAAAGCAAAACACCGGAGGAAAAAATTGTGGCGCTTGGCCTCGCCCTGCCTGCGACCACGCCCGCCATCGCCAATTACATTCCCGCCGTCCGCACCGGGAACCTCGTGTTTCTCTCGGGACAAATCGCGCGCGGCGCCGATGGGAAATTTCTCACCGGCAAAGTAGGCCGCGACGTCACCGAGGAGCAGGCGGTAGGGGCGGCGCGCACCTGCGCGTTGCAATTGCTCGCCGCGCTGAAGCGCGAGGTCGGCGATCTTTCCAAGGTGAAACGCATCGTGCGCGTCGGCGGTTTTGTGAACTGCACCGACGATTTTACGACGCAACCGAAGGTGATCAACGGCGCTTCCGATTTGCTGGTCGCGGTGTTTGGCGAAAACGGGAAACACGCGCGCGCGGCCATCGGCGTGAACGCGTTGCCCGCCGGCGCACCGGTGGAGGTCGAGCTGGTGGCGGAGTTGCACGAGTGAGCGCGACATCGGATCAGACGGAAGCGGCGAATTTTTTGACTGCGTCCACGACCCGCTCGCAATCGGCCGGATCGTTGAAGATGTGCGTGGAGACCCGCACGGCATCGAGCCCGGCCTCCGACACCGGCCGGCAACGCAGGCTGTTTTTCTCGAGAAGGTAGCCGAAGATTTTTCCCGCCGCCTGCCCCGTGACGGTAAACGACACCATCGAACACCGCAGCTCCGGCAGCACCGGCGTGATCACTTGCACGTTCTTCGCACCGGTGAGCCCGTCCTGGATGAGACGCGACATCATCGCGCCGTGTGCGGCGATGGCTTCGCGGCCGATGGCGGTTTGAAACTTCGTCGCCTCTGCGAGGGCCGCCACTGCTGCGGCGCTCCGCGTGCCATATTCGTGACGGCGCGCACCGTCGGTGTAGTTGAGCTGGCCTTGAAAATCAAAATCCGCGCTCGAATACGCCCCGACATGACGCGGCGCGACTTCCGCCACGCGCGAATCACGAATATACAACACACCCGTCTCGCGCGGGCCACCGAGCCATTTATGACCGCTCGTGGCGAGTGAATCACAGCCGATGTCCGCGACATCCACCGGGATCATCCCGACGGACTGCGCAGCATCGATGTGGAACCAGATATTTTTTTCGCGGGCCAGCTTTGCGATCTCTTTCACCGGCATGATGAGTCCAGTGGTCGCGACGATGTGGCTGACTTGAATCACCTTCGTGCGCGGTGAGATCAACGCATTAATCCGCTCAAGATTGCCGGCGGCGGACGTTTCGTCGGGACGAAATACTTTAACCACCACGCCGCGCTGCCGCGCTTCATTGAGCCACGGCAAAGAGCCGCCGGGATGCGCGTGGGTTTCGAAAATGACTTCGTCTCCCTTCCGCAGATCGAGGCCCGAGGCGATGATGCCGTTACCCTCGGTGGCATTGCGCGTGAAGCACACGGCGCGATCCGGCGCGCCGATAAACTTGGCCAGCGCGGTGCGGGCTTCCTCGAACATGAAGTGCCCCGTCTCGACGTGCTCCTGCAACTCGCGCGAAGTCGCGTCGAAAACATTAAGCACCGGTTGCGGAGAAGGCCCGAGACCGCCGCAATTCAGATACACCGGCTTGGATCGGATCGGATATTGCGCGCGCACCTCGCGCCAGAATTCCGGCGTGTTCACGGCGCTCTTTGGCGGCCAGACGAGTGAAGCGTTTTTATCTTTCTTCGCCGCGGCCAGTGCCGGCAACCCTGCGGCGGCAACCAACCCGGCCGCGCCGAGATTACGGATAAAAGTTTTCCGATTAATGCTCATGATGCATCGGTAAAAGTCAGCGTGTGGTCGATCGCCAGCGTCGCGCCCGGCGCGAGTTGTAGGTCGCGGTTGTATTGAAACGGCATCGCCAGCAGCGGATTGTTGCGGCGAAAAAACCAGCTGAGCGGACCTTGGTTGTTCGCGAAACGGATGTTTACGCGGCGGAGCGAAGTATCTTTTTGTCCGCGCCATTCCACCCATTGCGCGGAAGCGCCATGCAGCGCTTTCTCGCCGACCAAGCCGCCCTCGGCGAAAATATTGATCGAGTCATCCATGTGCTCATCGAGCAGGTCGCGCGCGCCGCGAAATTGCAGGCCGCTGTAATGCGAACCGGCGAGCCCGTGCGTCGAGTGATACTGACCGAGTGACAGCGGGCGTTTCGAGACGTTCGCCAACGCGGAAGTCCAACGCAACGTCCACGCTTGCGGCGAGATGATCGCGAAATTCAGCGCGCGCTCCTCGTGCAGCAAAACCTCGCTGGTGGCGTTTACTTTCCAATCAAGCGAATGCTCAAGGCGCGTGGCGCTTTTTTCCAACCACGCGAGATGCTGCTGCGTGCCGTGGTCGTCGCGAAATTTATAACCGTCGTCCGCGCGATAACTCGGGCCGCCCCAGAAATTCTGCCCGGAGAGACAGTTGATCGTGAAACTCAGCGCGTGTTGCCACGGGTGATCGTTCGGGCGGAAATTCGTGAGCGTCTCGCCCGACAGCGTGCACACGGGATGCGCGTAGGGACGCGGCGATTCGTTGGGCGCCGTCTCGGGACGATACACATAGCGCAGCAGCAGCCCGCCACCCGCGCGGTGAATTTCCACGGCGCGGTCGCCGTCAGTTTTTAGTTCGAGTCCGGTGCTCATGACAACGCGCAGGAAAGTTCAACGCGGCCGCCAGCCGACTCGTGTTTCCAGCCATCCGGCAATTCGATTTGGACTGGCGTGGCGGCGGGCACGGTAGCGTCGAGATGAAAACGTCCCTTCTCGATCCGCCACGCGACGGTGATCATGCCACGCGGGGTGCAAACGCTGCCGGTCGCGTGCGTGAGTCCGCACACATGCGGCTTGATGGCGACACGCGCGAAGCCGGGTTCCGCTGCGCTGACGCCGAGGATGCGTTGCTGAAATTCCAGCACGGGATGCGCCGACCACGCATGACAGAGCGAGCGCCAGTAACTGTTTTCTTCCACGAACGTCGAGAGACCGTAGCCGATCGAATCATGCCACGGGCCGAGGTGCTTCGGCATGTCATCGTAGTGACCGCTCTTCGCGAGCGCGGTGAAACCCGTGTGCCACCAAAAATAGGAACCCGGCGCGAGTTTCGCGTCATTCGGAAAACGTTTCATGATAACCGCGCGTTCGCGTTCGCCCGCGAGGCCCGCGACGATCGCCCACGCGTTGCCGTATTGGCTGACTTCGGGGCCGTTGGGTTGATCGAAATAGAGACCTTCGCTTTCCGACCAGAAGATCGCGTGCGCTTTTGCGCGGAGTTCGGACGCTTCTTGCGCCAGCGCGGCGGCTTCCGCTTCGCGCCCGAGGTGACGCAGCATCCACGCGGTTTCGTCGAGCGCGTTGATATATTGCGCGGAATGAATCACGGTCGCGCCGGTGTCAGCACCGGGCACAACGCCACGCGGCCACCACGGGCACCAATCGGTGATGTTCCAAAACGGCAGTTTTGCGGGCAGGCCGTTTTCGTTCGTGTGCCGGCGATACCAATCGAGCACGGCGCGCACGCCAGGCAGCAAATCTTTCAACGTCTCGCGGTCTCCAGTGCACTGGAAATAATCTTTGATGTTCGTGATCCAGTGGATGCTCCACGCGGGAATAACCTGCAGCAGCCGCGATGGAAAACGCGCCTGCGTGAGTCCGTCGGAGATGCGCGACCAATCGAATTGATAAAGCGCTTGTCGGCTCAGGCGATAATCGCCGGTCGTAAACATCGCGAGTTTCGACGTAATCATCGTGTCGCCCGCATACTGCATCTGCTCGTAGTGCGGGCAGTCCTCGAAGGTCTCGTGCGAGCACATGCGCATCGTGTGCAGGCCGACTTCCCAGATTTTATCGAGCGCGGCGTCGGAGGATTTGAAGGTCGCTTCGACGCGATACGGATACGCGGTGAAACGTTGCTGCACGGCTTTCAGCGTGAGCGGATCTTTGCCGACGGTGATTTGCAGGCCGACATAGCGAAACGCGCGCCAGTGGAGCGGCTCGAAAATTTCTTCGCGGCCCGCCGGTTCCCAGAGGTCGCACCAACCGGTGACTTTACCGCGACGATCAAAGGTCCAACTGGTGCTCTCGTCGGCGAAATGCGACGCAAGATTCGCGAGCGATTGCTGTTTGCCCATCAACGTCGCACCCGGTGTGCCCCATTTCAAACGCAGTGCTTCGGAATACGTGAGTCGCACCGTGCTACCCGCACCGCCGCTCGCGGAGATCCGCGGGAACGCGGTCGTGAGCGCGCCCATGTCGAGGACGAGATCAATTTTCTCGCCCGGCTGAAGCGTCACTTCGCCGTGACCGGCGAGGAGTTTTTTCCATTCGGTAGAAACTTCGCCGCCGCCGTTCACGTAAGCGTCGGGGAAGTTTTGCGGCGCGCCTTCTTCGAGCATCGGAATCATGCGCGGCATGAGGCCATACGGGCTCGCGGGGTCGCGGCGGTTTTCGATGCGCTCGGCTTTGAACAACACGAGCGCGGACGCCCATTTTGAATCGTCGAATGAAACTGAGTTCCAGCCCGCCGGAATCAGCGACGACAGGCGGTGCTCGAAATATCCGAGATAACCTTCGAAGGTCGTGTTTTCGTTCTGAAAACGATGTCCATAGTCCGTCGCCACGCGCCACTGCGCATCGGTTTGGAGATCGATGAGCGTCTCGCCTTTCGCGGATTCCACCGCGCCTTCGAGCACAAAACACCCGGTGTAAGTCATCACGGAACACGGCGCGCCGAGCAGCGCCGGGCGATGCGCCACGCGCGACATGTCGAGCACGATGACCGCGAGCACGTTTTTCCCGGCACGCAAATGCGGCGTCAGTTCAAAGGTGTCGTAGAAATGATGATTGATGTCCCCTTTCGCCGGCCCGCGACCGACAAACTCGCCGTTACAATAGAAGACATAGCGGCTATCGGCGGATAAATGAATGACCAGCGAAGCGTTCGCGAGGTCAGCGATCTCAAACGTGCGCCGGAAATAACGCACTTGGTAATGCGACGGCGAAGCCTGACCGGCCGGCGGGATGGCGTGAGTGCCTTCGCTGGACCAGATCCAGGAAGCACGTTGGATGAAAGGCAGAACAGACATTTTCGGGGTGCGAAGCCTTGGGGTAAAGGCGGGTGAATCCTGAAAGTAGGTGAATCATTCTAGTAAATTCAACAAAAGTTTTCATGTTTTTTCATTAAACTTCATGAAAACTGAAATTTCCCTCAGTGGCGTCAGCTACGACATGAATCGCGGTTTTCTCCTGCGGATGGCCGTGTCATACAAAACGGCATTATCGGAAATTTCCCTATGAAAAAGCACATGGTCACTGAAAATCGCTTGACCACACAGAATAGTTTTTCATTTCATTTCAGTGAAATTTTCATTCAGCGCATTTTACCCACCCCATGCTGATTACCGAGATCGCCCACCAAGCGCGCGTGTCCCCTGCGACCGTTTCGCGTGCTATTAATCAGCCCCAGCTGGTCGCCAGCGAGAGCCTTGCGCGAATCCGCGCGGTGATGCAGCAGCACAATTATGTGCCTGCGCCGCTCAACCGCCGGCGCGGTCCGAAGAGTCGTCAACCCGAGCAACGCCGCATCGGCGTGTGGTTCGTCGGCGCGAAGATGAACAATCCCTCGCTCAACTGGTTTCAAGATCAGTTGCTGCAAGTGCAGTCCACTGATCCGCGTTATCGCGTCGACCTGCGCGTTTTGTTTTCCAATAACCCCGCCGAGCTTCCGCGTAACATCGCGAATGAAAATCTCGACGGCGTCATCGTGCAAGGCATGGAGCCTTCGCCCGAGTGTCTGGCGAAATTGCGTGAGATTCCGCACGTGTGGTTCATGACGCGCCGCTCGCCCGATTACCCCGGCGATTACGTCGAGCCGAACAACGCGGAAAACGGCCGCATGGCCGCCGATTATTTAAAAGAGCGCGGCCACAAATCCGTCGCCGTCATCTCGACCGATCCCGACTACTCCGCGATCGTCGCGCGCAATACGGCTTTTGTTGAGCGCGCCCGCGAACTCGGCCTCGCGGTGCACACCGTGCTCGGCCAGCCCAATCCCGCCGGCGTGAGTTATCTGGAGATTTCTCCGCTGCACGGTGAAAGCGACAGCCTCGCGCGCCGCTTGCTCGAGTGCACCCCGAAGGTCACCGGCCTGTATCTTCCCGTGGATCACTTTTGCGGCGCGTTTTTCCGTGCGTTGCGCGAAGCCGGTCGCAAGCCGGGCAAGGATTTCGACGCCATCCTCGGTAACTATAACCCGGTTATCTACCACAACCTCGATCACTCGCCCGCCGCGATCGACGTCAACCTGCCGCTGCTCGTGCGCAAGGTCGTCGATCACCTCGTCTGGCGCATCGAGAACCCCGATGTCACCGGCCGCATCGGCATTACCGTGTCGCCGCGTCTGATGACGCCCGACGCCGCCACGAGTCCAGCCAAGTAAACCGCGACCCACGAATCGTTTTACCCCCACCCCACTTTTCACCTCTTTCGCTCCGTTTGAAACGCATCCCAGCGTCCAAACAGTCGGAAACTACAAACAAACCAAAAGCATGAAACTACACCCCAATACCCCAGCAGAGCGCGCTAAGCACATGCTGGCGATCGGTCTGGCGGCGTTGCTGACGGCCACTCCTGCGTTCGCGCAAACGAGTGACGCTGATTCAGTGCGTCGTCTTCAGGAGGAGAACGCCACCCTCCGTCGGCAACTCGCCGAAATGCAAGGTCGCTCGGCTCCCGCGCCCACCGCGCAGCCCGTCACGACTTCCACGCCCGCCCCGGTTGTCACCCAATCGAGCGGCACGGTTGCCTCCGAGTCTTCCGACCCGGACACCCTGATCCTTTCGCCTTTCGAAGTTAAATCTTCCAAGGACTACGGATACCTGAAGACCAACGCTGCCACGGCCACCCGTATCGGCATGGAGATTCAGAATATCCCGATGAACATCAACGTCATGAGCGAAGAGTTCATCAAGGACACGGGCATGACCCGCGTCACTGATATTTTCCGCTACACCTCTTCCGGTGCGGCTGACGGTCGTTTCGCCATGCGCGTGCCGGCTAACAGCGCGACCCCGCAAGGTGCGTTCACCATGCGCGGTTTCACCGTCAACACCCTCCTCCGCAACGGTGTGTTCCGTTACACCTCGTGGAATTTGGACAACGTTGACCGCGTCGAAGTCGTGAAAGGCCCGGCCGCTGTCTTCTTCGGCCAAGGTTATCCCGGCGGCGTTATCAATTACGTCACGAAGAAACCTTCCTTCACGAAGATCCCGACCACGATCAGCTATCAGATCGGCAGCAATCTCGATCAGAAGGTCTTGATCGACACCAACCAAGCGTTCTCCGAGAAAGCGGCTTTCCGCGTCACCGGTGCTTGGACGGAAGGTAACGGCGACCGTCGTGGCGAGTTCAACAAGAACTTCAACGTCACCCCGAGCCTGACGCTCAATCCGTTCAAGAGCGGTAAATTGCGCATCAACCTTGAGCTCGAATACCTCAAGGAACGCTTCAACTATAATGACAACGCCTGGACCTACCCACAAGGTTGGTTTGATGCTTACAAGACCCCCACAGCCGCTCTCATGAACGCTGCGGGTGCGAGCATCACCGGTGCTCCTGATCCGGCCGCCGCGTATCGCACTCGTATCTTCAGCAGCCTCGCCAATTACATTACGGATTACCGCAATTCGATCGGCGACCCGACGGCTGTCATCTACACGCCTGACGTCGTCAAGCCTTACGCCACCATCACGGACAAGGCGGGCAATCGCGTCGTCGATAAGGATTTCAACTTCACCAACTCTGGCGCTTACAGCGACAGCGAAGTGAAGACCTTCCAAGGCACGGTTGACTTTGAACCGGTGAGCTGGCTCAGTGGTCGCTACACGTTCACCGCTGACAACAACCGCTTCGACAACATCTCGGGCGGCAACGTCCCGAATGCCGACGGTATCACCTGGAACGCTCTCTCGGGCGGTAACGGTGCCGGCTATTATCGCCGCGCCCAGAACCATCAACTCGATCTCGTCGCGAAAGCCGATTTCTGGAAGGTGAAGAACAAGCTGCTCTTCGGTGCGGTTTATAACAAACCGATCCAGCAATACATGGCTTCCGCAGGCGCAATGTATAACAGCGTCCCCGGCTATAACACCGGCTACATCAACAGCGCTGGCCAATATGTTTACAGCACGACCCGCGGCCCGAACGGCGAAGCCCTGGTGGTTAACCCCATCAATCCTGGCTACGCAGTGAATGCCGGCAACAACGTCAACAGCCCGAACAACGCGCAAGTTCCGATGGGTCAATACCTCGTGAACCGCAATGGCGTGCTGCTGACTCCCCAGCAGGTCTACAACCAATGGGACCCAGGCATCCTCCTGAATCCTCCGGCGAGCAAAGTCTACGGCATCGAGCGTAACATCAAAGACGGTTACAATGACCGTAACAAAGCGTGGTATGCCAACTGGCAGCTCACCGCCCTCGACGACAAACTCACGTTTCTTGCGGGTTACCGTAAAGAATACGCCGAGTATCGTGGTCAATGGCTGGAAGCCAACGCTCCGTGGTTCATTCCTGCGCCAGATGCGTATCTGAACCCGACCACCTATCCGCCGGCGATCTACAACTACAGCCCTGCTTACCAAGCCAGCAATTACCAGAAGACCTCTGGTGACGCTTACATGGTTGGCGCGTCCTACGCCATCACCCCGCAAATCTCGGTCTACGCGACGGTCTCCTCGACCTTCCGTATCAACACCGGACGCAAGGGTGATTTCAGCGCCATCGCCAGCACGCCTGAGGAAATCATCAACGCGATCATCGCCAACAACCCAGGCGGTTACACGTGGAAAGGTCACCTCATCAACTCCGTGCAAAGCGGTTTGGATGCGTTCCAGGCCGAAGGCGTCTTGGACAATGTTCCTAACGAGGAAGGCATGAACCGCGAAATCGGCGTCAAGCTCTCCACGCGGGACAACAAGCTCGTCGGCACGCTCTCCTTCTTCAAAGGCGAGCGCAAGAACCAGAAGCTCGACGACGCCATCGCGCAAAGCGCCGCGCAAGAGCCCCTCAACAGCTCCTCCACGGTCTTCGCCCTCGGCACCGTGTTCAATCCTAGCGGTTCCGGCGCTCGCGTTCTCCGCTGGCGCACGGTCGGTGTGAAGAATGAAGTGGAAGGCACTGAGTTCGACCTCACGTGGACGCCTATCCGTAACCTCCAGATCATCGCCAACGGTGCCTGGATGTGGGATGCTCACACGGTCGCCAGCCCGTCCTTCGCGCCCCCCGGCAGCACCACCTATAACACCTACACCGCCACCCAAAAGGCCAATGCGGACGTCCTCTACAACAGCCGTTTGGTCAACGTTCCTGAGTTCCGCGCCAGCGTCTGGGGCAAATACTCGTTCACGGATTCGTTGGTTCGCGGTCTCGGCATCGGTGCCGGCGCCCGTTACGCCTCCGAAGAAGTCGTCACCCAAAATCTCGACTGGAATCCGCTCAAAGGCGGCTTCCAAGCCGGTGACTATGTGGTGTTCGACGCGAACATCAGCTATCCGTGGGAACTCTTCGGCTATCAGCTGCGGACGGATCTCTCGGTGCAGAACGTGACCGACAAGGTCTACTACGAAGGCACCTGGGTTCCTTCCGATCCTCGCACGTGGTTCTTGAAGACCACGTTTAGCTTCTAAGCTAACGTCTCAGTTTCTCTTCAAGGGCGGTGGCCAAAAGCCACCGCCCTTTTTTATGCCCGCACGCCTCTTTTCGACCGCCCGAATTCTCACATTGGAGAATCATGGTAGGAGTTATTTTCAGCCGGATATTTTAATTTTCATGAAACCCTGATTCCGAAGAATTCTTCGCGTCATTAGAATCAATTCTGATGCAGCCATTGCGAGTGTCACGGGGATCTTTCAAATAAAGCCCCTTGACCGCGTCACATTTTTTCAGTGTTACATTCATAAATTTTCATGAATTTCACTGAAAAGTCATGCTGATCACTGAAATCGCCCGCGAAGCCTGTGTTTCACCCGCGACCGTCTCGCGCGCGATCAACCAGCCTCAAATCGTTTCGCCGGAACGCCTCGCTCGCATCCGGGCGGTCATGAAACAGTTCAACTACGTGCCACTTCCTGTCGAGCGTCGGCGCGGCCCGAAAGCCCGTTTGGGCACTCCGCGCCGCATCGGCGTGTGGTTCGTCGGCAGCAAAGCCAACCACGCGAGCTTGTCGTGGTTCAGCGAACAACTCCTGAAAATCCAATCGCGCGACGCCCGCTATCGGATGGATTTGCGCATCATGACCAGTTCGGCCACCGAACTGCCGCGCACGCTGCTCACGGAAAAGCTGGATGGCGTCATCGTGCAGGGCATGGAACCCTCCGCCGAATGTTTCGAACAGCTTAACGGCAAGCCACTCGTCTGGTTCATGACGCGGCGATCCAGCGCATTTCCCGGCGATTATATCGAGCCAAACAATGAGGAAAACGGCCGCATCGCCGCCGACTATCTCAAATCCTGCGGCCACAAATCCGTCGCGGTGGTCTCAACCGATCCTGACTACAGCGCGATCGCTCAACGCACCGCCGCGTTCATTGCGCACGCGAAAAACGCCGGCCTCACGGTGCAAAGCATTCTCGGCGAGTCCCATCGTGCGAACTATTTGGAAATCGCGCCACGCACCCACGAGATCGCCTCGCTCGCGACGCGCCTGCTGGCCTGCACTCCGAAAGCGACGGGCATTTATTTGCCGTCCGATCATTTCTGCGGCGCGTTTTTCAGCACCCTGCGCGAAGCCGGCAAAAAACCGGGGCGCGATTTCGACGCCATTCTCGGGAATCATAATCCCGCGATTTATCAAAACCTCGACCACGCCCCGGCGACGATCGACATCAACCTCCCGATGCTCGTGCGCAAAGTCGTCGATCACTTGCTCTGGCGAATCGAGAAAGCCGACACCTGCGGCCGCGTCGGCGTGTCGATTTCCCCGCGCCTGCTTACCCCTTTAGTGACCCCTTAGCCCCAAAGAGACTCTTCTGCCTCGTGAAACAAATCACGCGCAGAACTACACCACCATGAAACACGTAAAAAACTCCCCTCGGGCTAGGGGTCGGCGCTGGCTGACCACTGGTTTGATCGGGCTGTTAGCCGCTTCGACCGTCGTTGGACAGCCCACCGATGCCGAAGTTATCCGCGCCCTCCGCGAGGAAGTCGCCGCCCTGCGTTCACAACTCGCAGTTAAACCCGCCTCCACACCTGCGACTGCTCCCGCCGCGCCGGTCGCTCCCGCCCCGACTCCGTCTTTCGAGCCGGCTCCGACGGTCGCCACCACCAGCACGCCCGCCGACAACGAGACACTCATGCTGTCCGCGTTCGAAGTGAAAGGCGACCGCGACTACGGTTACCTGAAAACCAACGCCGCCACCGCCACCCGCATCGGCATGGAGATCCAGAAAGTGCCGATGAACATCTCGGTGCTCTCGCAGGAATTTCTCACCGACACCAACGCGCGCAGCCTCACGGATCTTTTCCGTTACAGCGCCGCGTCCTCCGGCGACAATCGTTTCGCGATGCGCGTGCCCGCCAACGAAGCCACCCCGCAAGGCGGTTTCACGATGCGCGGTTTCACGGTCAACACCATCATGCGCAACGGCGTGTTCCGCTACATCTCGCACAACGTCGACAACGTGGAACGCATCGAAGTCGTCAAAGGTCCCGCCGCGGTTTTCTTCGGTCAGGGCTACCCGGGCGGCGTCATCAATTTCGTCACGAAGCGTCCTTCGTTCACCGAGATTCCGACCACTGTCACTTACGCCACTGGCGAAGGTAATATCCAGCGCGTGAACATCGACACCAACAACGTGCTCGGCGAAAAGGCCGCGATTCGCGTCGTCGGTGGCTGGGAAGATTCCGGCGGCGAACGCTCCCGCGAATTCACCAAGAACGTCAACATCACGCCGTCGATCGCGTTCATCCCTTTCACGAGCGGCAAAGTAAAGATCGTCGCCGAAGCCGAGTTCTCTGAAAAGAAATTCGCGCGCAACGATTACGAGTGGATTTTCAGCGATTTCGCCGGCTGGAAAAACGCCGCCGCGACCGGCCAATACGGTTCCGCGACCACGCGTCTCTCGACGACCATCGCCGCCAACGCCGCGAACGGTCTCGCGGCCAACGTCGTGCAGAACACGACCACGCCGACGCTCGCCTACGCGACCTACATTAACAACAAGCGCATCGCCACCGGCGATCTTTACCTCCCCGCTCACACGAGCGTGGAACGCGGCGCTTACTACACCGATGCCTCCGGCAACTTCATCCACGATGAAGGGTTCAACTGGACGAGCCCCGGCGCTTACATCGACGAGAAGAACAACACCTTCTCCGTCACCGCCGACATCACGCCGGTCTCGTGGGCCGACGTGCGCTACAGCTACACGCACGACGAAGCCAAGCACCTCAACACCGGTGGTGGCCCGGTCATGACGCCTTACGCGGATGGCGTTCACTACAATATCGCGCTCGGTGCGCCTGCGGGCTACAACCGTTTCACCGACACGCACACGACGGACATCGTCTTCAAGAAAGACAATTTCCTCGGCGGCAACCACAAGCTCCTGACCGGTATTTCCTACGCGAATTGGGAGCAGCAATACACCGCTGCTGCCGCCGCGAGCGACTACAACTGGTCCTTCCTGCCGGGCGCGCGCAACACGGTTTCCAATCCAGATTATGCCGGCTTGAACGTCGCCAAATACAACGCCGGCGCCGTGCCGGTGAACCAGGTGCTCTACGATCGCACGGGCGCGATCATTCCGGTGCGCCAGCTCTACAGCAACTACGACCCGGGCCACAGCGTGCTCGCGCCGGAGATCGGCACCTACTGGAAAAATATTCAGCGCAACACCATCGATATCTACAACCCGAAGCTGTTTGGTAACTACATCAATTATCAGGGCTCGTTCTTCAGCGACCGCCTCAACGTCCTCGGCGGTTTCCGCGAAGAGAAGCGTTGGGAACGCGGCCAGTTCGCGATCAATAACGCGCCGTGGTTCGTTTACACGGAAGACATGATCACCAATCCTGACGCTTACCCGGAAGACGTCTGGGGCCAATCGAAAGCTTACCAAAAAACCAACGTCCTCACGACGAAGGGTAACTCCTGGATGGGCGGCGCTTCGTTCGCGCTCACGGACAGCCTCTCGGTTTACGCGTCGGTTTCGAAGATCTTCAAATTCAACAGCGGCACCGTCGGTGGATTCGCCTCCGGCGACGAACTGCTCTACGCGCAAGGCCTCATCGCCCAGTATCAAAGCATCGGTCAGGCCGGCTTTAACTACAAAGGCACGACGGTCACCTCGGTGCAGCAATTCGCCGACATCCTCACCGCGCAGAACTACTACAAGACCATCCCGAACGAGGACGGCATGAATTACGAAGTGGGTCTCAAATACAGCGACCCGGCCGGCAAGTTCGTCGGCACGTTCTCGATCTTCACGGCCAACCGCCGCAACCAGAAGACCGACGACACGATCGCCACGCTCAACATCAACGAGCCGCTCAACTCGAGCTCCGATGCCAACATCATCGCGGGCATCAACCGCGCGCTCCTCCTCGGGGCCACTTCACCGACCAGCTTCTCGGCCACTTCCTCCGGTCGCGTCTTCCGTATTCGTAACTACGATAACGAAGTCCGCATCTCCGGCACGGAAATCGAGTTCATCTGGACTCCGATCCGCAACTTCCAAGCCATCATCAATGGCTCGTGGTTGCCGCAAGCGGAAGTCGTCCAGGACGGTCGCCCCGTTTACGCCGAGCCGGGCACCGCTGCCTACAACCTGCTCACCGCGACGCAAAAACGCGATGCCGACATCCTCTGGAAGAGCCGCATCGTGAACGTGCCGGAATATCGCGCGAACGCCTTCGGCAAATACACCTTCAGCAATAACTTCATCGGCGAATACGGTCGCGGTCTCGCACTCAGCCTCGGTGGACGTTATTCGTCTGAGACGGTCATCGCGCAAAACGTCGACTGGAATCCGCTCAACGGCGGTTACCAAGCCGGCAACTATGTCGTCTATGACTTCACCGTCGGCCTGCCCTTCGAAGTGTTCGGCTACCAGCTGCGCACGACGCTCGGCCTCTACAACCTGACCGACAAACAATATTCCGAAGGCTCCTTCGTCCTCTCGCCCGGCCGCAACTGGACGTTGAGCACCACGATGACTTTCTAATGAACTACTCCGCGCGAGCCTGATCTCGCGTGTTTTCCAAAGCGGCGGCCGCCCTCGCGGTCGCCGCTTTTACCTCTCAATTCTCACCTCAACCACCCCTCGTCATGCGTTCTTACCTCATCCTAATTTCGCTCCTCCTCGGGAGCCTCTTCGCCCGCGCGCACGCCGCGCCCGCGGAAACCCTCCTCGCCGGCACGTGGCACATCGATCTCGCCCACAGCACCGAGCTGAGCCCGTGGAAAGATTACACGCTCACCATCTCCGTCGACGGCGACGCCATTAAAATTCACCGCTGGCTCGCCTGGGGCCGCCGCGAATTTTCCGACGAAATGATCGTGCGCACCGACCGCGCCGAAAAAATCCCCGTCGAAATGTGGCCCGACAACCGCCACCTCGGCGCCTACATCGGTGGCGACCGCACCAAGACCGTCCGCGCCGAATGGCTCGACGACAAAAAAGTCCTCCGCATTTTCAGCGACCTCGTGCTCGACACCCAGCAAGGCGCCCGGGCCGTCAATATCCTGAGCAACTACAAAGTCTCCTCCAGCGGCACGATGCTCACCGTCACCGAACTCCGCAGCACGCGCAACCGCCCGACCGTTTACGTGTTCACGCGCACCAAAAAATAACCCCAACCCCCTCTCCGCCGTGAATAATCTTTCTCTTTCTCTTAATCTTTCTCGTTCTCTCCTCCGCCGCTTGAGTTTCGTGGCATGCGCTTCGCTCGCACTCGCCCTTGCCAGCGCCGCATCCGCCACCATGGCGACGATCAAAGACGCTCCGAAACAAGCCGCGAAAGCCCCCGACCGCGCCACGATCATTCCGCTCTCCGAAAACTGGCGCATGGATGGCGACATCCCTGTGCACGCCACGATCATCTCGTTGCAAGGCCTCGCGAATCGCACGACGCCGCAACTCTACCTCGAATACCCGAAGACGTGGCAGTGGGAATTCGTCCGCCCGCTCATTACCTTCCTCGAAAAACGCCACGGCGTGAAATGGGAACGCCTGCAACTCGACGACGTCGACGCTGCGCTCACTCGTTTTTCCAAAGCCGCCAAAGGCGTCGTCGTCTGGGATAAAGCCGTGCGCTCCTCGCTCATCGTCGCCTTCACCGTCGCCGGCGTCGAAGACCTCGTCGTCGTCAACGAAGACCAACTCGCGCTCGCCCAAAAACATGGCCTCAAAACCGTCGTCGACCTTCGCGGCAAATTCACCGGCCAGAACGACGCGCAGATTTATCAATGGGCTTACGATCAATATTGGGCCCGCTGCTCACGCGACTACTACATCGTGCTCGGCGGCGACGCCGGCCCCGTGATGCAACCGGGCGTAGCCGACTTCGGCATTCAGAAACGCGCCTTCTTCAGCGATCTTTCCGCGAATCCGAAACATCCCGAAGAACTCGCGCTGTTGAACAAAATCCTCAGCCAGCAAAATCCCACGAGCGTCGTCCTCGGCTGGCATTCCTACGGCAAAGACACCGAAGGCCAGCACACCACGCTCACCGGCAGCTACGGCTTGCTCATGGAAGGCCTGCATAATTTGCCCAACCTTTCCTTCACTTCGCAGATCCCGTTCACGAAGGATTTTACGTTTAAGAATAATCATAACGTGAAGGCCGACGAAAAAGTCGTCGCCGAGGACAAAATCTACATCGCCGCCGCCGCCACCGACGCGATGGGCATCGGCGCATGGACGAAACCCGGCCGCGGCAAGATTCCCTACGCGTGGCAGGTGCTCATGAACTGGGTGTGGCTCAACCCGCCGATCCTCCAATATTTCTACGAGGACAAGTCGCCCAATGATTATTTCATCGGTGGCCTCTCCGGCCCGGGCTACATGTATCCGAAGTCGATTCCGGCGGACAAATTCCCCGGCTTGATGGCCGTCGCCCGCGAGGAAATGAAGACGCTCGATCTCCGCGTGATGGAAATCATGGACTACTCCGAGGGCAACCGCCACCTCGGCAACACCGACCTGCCCAAGGAAGTCGTCGACCGCTACTACGCGCAATTCCCCGACGCCATCGGCTTCATCAACGGCTACGGCACCGCGCGCACGTTCGATCTGCGCAACGACAAGCCGTTTCTCAGTTACGATTACTACCTCGACGTGCAGCGCCCTGTCGAAGAAGCCGCCGCCGACCTGGATGAGCTCATCCAACTCAACCCGAAACGTCCCTACTTCCTCCTGATGCACGTGCGCGAATCGAACACCGTGGAGAAGGTCTCTGAAATTTTCAGTCGCCTCAGCGAAAAAGTGGAAATCGTGCCGCTGGATGTGTTCTTAAAACTCGCGGCCAGCAAAAAGACCTACGAAACTAACTACAAGTCGCCCAACGCTGCCATTGATCGAAACCCCTGATTCGAACCGGAGCGTAGCGAAACCCTAAAATAGATCGCTCATGCTTCGCTCGTTTCGTCGCCTCCTTTCGATCAGTTGCCTCTCGTTCGCCGCGTTCGTCGCCTTTGCCGGCGAACCGGCGAAGCGACCGCTCACTCACGCGGACTACGACAGTTGGAAAAGCATCGCGGCGTCGACTCTCACGCGCGACGGAAAGTGGCTCGCGTATTCCTACATGCCGCAGGAGGGCGACGGTGAGATCGTGCTCCGCGAACTCGCCACGCAAAAAGAACTGCGCGTCGCCATCGGCGCGCTCCCACCCGCGCCCACCGGCCCGTCCGAGGAAAATCCCGAACGCCCGAACCTGCGGCGCGAAGCCACCATCACGTTCACCGGCGATGGCAAATTCGCCGTCGCCACCGCGTTCCCGAATCTCGCCGACACGCTCGCCGCCAAACGCGCCAAGAAGAAAGCCGACGATCTCCCGAAAGAGGGTCTCGTCGTGGTCAACCTCGCCAGCGGCGAAACCACCCGCGTCGCCAATGTTAAAAATTTCCAAGTCCCCGCGAAAGGCAGCGCGTGGCTCGCCTACCTAAAAAATCCCGCGCCCGAAAAGCCCGCGGGAAAACCTGCCGAGTCGCCCGCTAAAACAGACGTCACCGCCAAGCCCGAAGCCACGCCCGCCAAAAAAGACAAAGACAAGAAAAACGGCAGTGATCTCGTGCTGCGCAATCTCGCGTCCGGCACCGATCGCACCTTCGCGAACGTGCTCGAATACTCCTTCGCCCGCGATGGTCGCACCCTCGTCTTCACCGTCTCCACCAAAGACGGCGCGACCGACGGCGTTTTCGCGGTCACGCCCGGCGACGCGGCCGAGCCCGTCGCGATTTTAACCGGCTCTGGCAACTACCAGAAGCTCACCTGGGATCGTCCGCAGACGCAGCTCGCCTTCATCAGCGATAAAAACGATCGCGCCGCCAAGACGCCGAAGTTCGCTGCGTATCACTGGGCGCGCGGCTCCGGTGCTGCCACCGAAGTCGTCAACGCCAGCACCGCCGGCGTGCCCGTCAACTCCTCGGTCAGCGCTGATGCCGCGCTCTTTTTTTCCTTCAACGGCGGCAAACTCGTTGTCTCGACCGCGCTGATCGCCCCCGAAGTCGATGAGCGCATTGAAAAGCAACTCGACGAAGAGCGCGTCAACGCCGACCTCTGGCATTGGAACGACGACACCATCCAGCCGCTGCAGAAAATTCGTTCCGCCCGCGAAAAGAGACGCGCCTACCTCGGCGTTTATGATCTCGCTTCAAAAAAATTCACGCAGCTCGCCGACGAATCCCTCGCGAGCGTGACGCTGAGCGATGACGGCGCGCGCGCCTTCGGCTACGACGACCGCGCCTACCGCAAACGTCTCGACTATGATGGCGGCTATCAAGACGCCCATCTCCTCGACGCCACCACCGGTAAACGCCGGCTGGCGCTTCGCGAACTCGGCGAGCGCGCCGGCCTCCGCTGGTCGCCCAACAATCGCTGGCTCGCCTACTTTGCCGACAATCAATGGTTCGCGCTCGACGCCACCAACGCCGCCATCATTCCGCTCACGAAATCATTGCCCGTGGCCTTTCACGATGAGGAGAACGATCTCCCGCAGGACGCCCCTTCCTACGGCAGCGTCGGTTGGACGCAGGACGGCGAATCGTTGATCATTTATGATCGTTACGACGTCTGGCAGGTTTTTCCCGACGGGCGTGCCGCAAAAAATCTCACCGCCGGCCACGGCCGCGCGCAAAAAATCGAGCTCCGCGTGCAGATCATCGAGCCAAACGAACCGGAAGACGACTCGCGCGGCCTCGATCCTGCGAAGCCGCTCGTGCTCCGTGGTGAAAGCGAAGTCACTCGCGCCAGTGGATTTTTCCGCACGACGTTCACCACTTCCACCGCGCCCGAACGGCTCGTGTGGGCCGACAAAAATTATCGTTTCCTCAGCCGCGCGCGCGACGCCGACACCCTTGTGTTGACCGCCTCCCGCTTCGATGAATACCCCGATCTGCTCACCACGAACGCGGCGTTCAAGACGCTCGTAAAGGTTTCGCAGGGCGGCGCGCAGCTCGCGCCTTTTGCGTGGGGCAGCGGCGAACTCATGACTTTTCGCAACACCGACGGCGTCGAACTCGCCGCCGCGCTCTACAAGCCGGCTAATTTCGACCCGAAGAAAAAATATCCCGTCATCGTTTATCTCTACGAGCGCTTCTCCCAAAACGTGCACAGCTTCGTGCCGCCCGCGCCCGGCCAAAACATCAACGCCGCGGTTTACACCAGCAACGGCTACCTCGTGCTCATGCCCGACATCGCCTACACCATCGGCTACCCGGGCCAGAGCGCGATGAAGTGCATTTTGCCCGCCGTCGACGCGCTCGTCGCGCGCGGCTGCGTCGACGAAAATGCCATCGGCATTCAAGGCCATTCATGGGGCGGTTACCAAATCGCCTACATGGTGACACAAACGAATCGTTTCCGGGCTGCGGAAGCTGGCGCCATCGTCGCCAACATGACCAGCGCCTACTCCGGCATCCGCTGGGGCTCCGGCCGCGCGCGCCAGTTTCAATACGAAAAAACCCAGAGCCGCATCGGCCGTTCGCTCAGCGAAGCCCCGCACCTTTACATCGAAAACTCTCCTTTGTTTTCCGTGAATCGCGTCACCACGCCACTGCTGCTCTTGCACAACGACCAGGACGACGCCGTGCCGTGGCAGCAAGGCATCGAGTTCTTCCTCGCCCTGCGCCGCCTCGGCAAAGAAGTCTATCTTTTCAACTACAACAACGGCCTCCACGGCCTGCGTCGTCGCGCCGACCTCGAAGATTATTCGAAGCGGCTGCAGCAATATTTCGATCACTTTCTCAAAGGCGCTCCTGCGCCCGAATGGCTGAAATCCGGTATTCCCTACAACGATCGCGACGCCGAAAAACTCCGTTTCCGCGACCAAAACTAATTTATCATGCTATCCCTCAAGCGAATCACCCTCCTCCTGAGTTTCCTGTTGGCCCCGCTCGCGGCCCTCGCCGCCTCGCCCCTCGACGGCCGTTGGCGACTCGATCCTGCCCGCAGCACCGCCCTCGACGGCTGGAATCAATGGGATCTGGTTATCACCACCGAAGGCTCCCGCGTGATTCTGCAACACGACATGCAGTGGCGCACCACGAAACATTCGGCGACCAACACCGTCGACACCGCCACGCCAGTCACGTTGAAAAATTTCTTCCGCGTCGAGCAACGCCACATGGCACTCTACCCGGCGAAAGGCGGCACGACCAACGCCCGCGCTTCGCTCCTGGATCATGGCCGCACCCTTCGCCTCGAAGCCGACACCCCCATCGAAATTTCCCAAGGCGAAGCGACGATGCGCATCTATTCTGAGTATCGCGTGCTCGAGGGCGAAAAATCCCTCGTGCTAATCGAACTGCACAGTTCGCGCCCGCAACCTCTGGTCTATCGCTTCAACAAAATTTTCACGGAGAAATAAGTCATGCGCCGTTTCATTTCTTTAATCGCACTTCTCACGTTCGCTCTCGCCGGCACTGCGCCTTGCCGAGCCGAAGCCCCAGCTAAGGCGGGCGGACCTCCATCAAAATCTGCCTCCTACATGCGCTGGAATCTCGACTGGAACGTCGCCGGCGGGCTCCCCGAAAAGGCGATGCTCCTGAGCCTGCAAGGCCTCGCCAATCGCGGGTCGCCCCAGCTCTACATCGTGCACCCACACGATTATCAATGGGAAATCACCGAACCGCTTTTCTCGTTCTATGAGCGCAAGCATGGCGTGAAATTCTCCGAGATCAAAACCGCCGAGGAAGCGCTGACTAAGTTCAGCCAAGCCGCCAAAGGCTACGTCGTCTGGGATCCCAAAATTTCCGCGACGATGAACGTCGCCTTCACCATCGCCGGTCTCGAAGACGCGCTCGTCGTCACGCCCGAACTCGTCGCCGTTGTGGAAAAACATGGCTTGAAAAAGATCGATGACCTCCGCGGTCGCTACGACGGCCAGACCGACGCGCAAATCTACACCGACGCTGTAAAACGATACTGGGCGCGCTGCTCACGCAAAGCGTTCATGTTGATGGGCGGCCACGCGGGCGCCGTGCGCCAGCCGGGCATGGCCGATTGGGGCGTTCGCCAAAAAATGTTTTTCAGCGATCTCTCCGGCAATCCGAAGCACACCGAAGAACTCGCGCTCGCCCAGCAGCTCCTCGCGCAACTCGACAACGGTGCGACGATCTTCGGCTGGCATTCCTACGCGAAAGACACGGAAGAACAATGGACGACGCTGCTCTCCAGCTACGGCCTGAAAATGGAAGGGCTGCACAACCTCCCGAACCTCTCCTTCAACTGCCAGTTCACGTTCACGCCGGGATTCAAGTTCACGAACAATCACCACGTCGCGCTCGATGCGAAGCTCACCGCCGAGCAGAAAGTTTACATCGCCTTCGTCCAATCCGACTCCATCGGCATCGGCGTCTGGACGAAACCCGGGCGCGGCAAACTTCCCTTTGCATGGCAGGTCACGATGAACTGGACAAAATTCTCGCCCGCCGCGCTTGAATATTTTCACGAGAGCGCCACGCCGAACGACTACTTCATCGGCGGTCTCTCCGGCCCGGGTTACATGTATCCCAATCACATTCCCGCGGCGAAATTCCCCGGTCTGATGAAGGAAGCGAGCGATCTCATGGGCGTGCTCGACGAACACGCGCTCGAAATCATGGACAACTCCGCCGCTGACGGAAACGTCGGCAATGCCGACCTCACGAAGGCAACCGTCGACGCCTACTATAAAGCGTTCCCGAACGTCATCGGTTTCATCAACGGCTACGGCCCGGCTCGCACGCGCGACCTGCGCGACACACGCGCGATGATCTCCTACGATTACTACATCGACCCGCGCCGTCCGCGCAGCGAAGTCGCCGGCGATCTCAACGAACTCATCGCGCTCAACGCGAAGCGCCCCTACTTCCTGCTCGTGCACGTCCGCGAATCGAACGACGTGAACAGCCTCATCGAAGTCACCAAACAACTCGACGGCCCGATCGAAATCGTCCCGCTCGACGCCTTCCTCAAACTCGCCGCGAGCAAAAAAACTTACACGACCCGTTACCAAGACCCCGAAGACCCGAAGCACTTCGAAGGCTACAAGCTCAAATAACCAAGACGCGCAGCACGCTTTCTCTTCCGCTGCTGTCATTGCGAGGAGTGCGAAGCGCGACATAGCAATCCAGTGAACACGAATATCACTCCTGCCGCTCCGGATTGCCGCGTCGCCCGCCGAGCTCCTCACAATGACCTCTAAAACTTAATCGCGCACTCACCCATGAACCCCACCGATCGTCGCTCATTTCTTAAAATCTCCGCAACCCTCGCCGCGTTACCGCTCGTGCGTTTGCCCGCCGCCCAATCTACTGCCGGCGCTACTCCCACCTTACCCGAACCAAAACCCGGCAAGTCGCGTGGATTGATTTTCGGTCAAGCCGACCTCGCACGCATTCGCGCTAACTTCGAACTGCCACGTCTCGCGGAAATGCGCGCGAAACTAGAGACCGTGGATTTTGCCACGGAAACCACCTACCTCCGCGACAAGCTGCGCCTGCATAATCACGTCGAAGATTTTGGCCGCGTCTGGGCCCACGTGGAGCACCGTTCGCTGGCCTACACGCTTTGGGGCGACCAGCGCCAGCTCGACCTCGCGTTGCTCGCGATGGATCGACTCTGCGTTTACGAGCGTTGGGATTATTTTCTGGAAGCCGGTAAAGACACCATCGGCATGCAACGCGCCCCGGAAGCCACGATCGCGTCCTGCTTCGCCCTCGACTGGCTCGGCGAAAAAGTGCCGGCGGCACTCGTCGCCAAACTCGAAAATAAAATCCTCACCGAAGGCGCGCCGGCGTGCTACCGCACGCTCTACGGCATGAAATATCCCGACCGCGTGCGCGGCTGGGGTTTTGATCCCGAGGAAGATCAGAAATTCACCTTCGATCTCAGCCGCTGGCCGATCATTCTCAACTCCACGAACCTGAAAGTTATTCCGCTTTGCGCACTCGGGCTTGCGGGCATCTGGTTTGAAGGCCGCAATCTCGAAGCCCCGAAGTGGCTCGAACTTGCCCGTCAAAGCGCGCAGGCGTTTTCCACAATGTATGGCCTCGACGGCGCCTATGAAGAAGGCGTCGCGTATTGGGGTTACACGACGTCGCACATGGTGATGTTCGCCGAAGCGCTCCACCGCCGCCTCGGCATCGATGATCGCAAACTCGTCAATTACCCAGGCACGATGCGTTACGCGCTCGCGTTCTCGATGCCGTGTCTCGGCGAACCGATCGCCGATCCGCAACTCAACACGCCTTACAACTTCACGCCGAAGTTTAATTACACGCCGTCGCAGGATGTGGTGAATTTCAACGATGCCTCCACCACGATGGACGTCAGCGTCGCGAGTTGGGCTGGCGAAGTGTTCAACGATCCGCTCAGCCACCACCTCGCGCAACACACCGGCTCGATCAAACTCTGGCAGGGCGCGATCTGGTATCAGCCCGCCGCCCCGTCGAAAGCACCCGGCCCCGAGTTGCACGACGTTCACCTGAGTAATGACCTTGTGATTTCGCGCACCGGCTGGAAACCCGAGGACACGGTCGTCGCTTTCCGCAGCGGCGGGCCGGCGAATCACGAACACGCGGATCGCAACAGTGTCATTTTCAAAGCGTATGGGGATCGCCTGTTTCACGATCCGTTCAAAGCCGGCTACTCGCCGAAGATCCCGCGCTGGTTGCTCCGCCAAACCGAAGCGCACACCGCCGTGCTTATCGACGGCGAAGGCCACCAATACCACGATGGTCGCGAAGGCACCAACGCCTCGTGGTCGCTCGCGGTCGTCACGTCTTATAAAACGGGCGACGGCTGGATGCGCGTGGTCAGCGACGCCACCGAAGCCTACCAACTCGTAAATCCGGGCGTGCAACGCGTCGAACGCACGCTGCTGTTTCTCAAGCCCGATGTCCTCGTGATCCGCGATCGCGTGACGCTCGCCACCGCGCAAGCCGTGCAGTTGCGTTTCCAAGTGTTCAACGAAGACGGCAAAGCGGACTCCACCGTGCAAGCGTCGGCGTTTACGATCGCGCGGCCCTTCGCCAAAACGCACGCGACCGTCCACACCGCCGGCGGCCGAGTGCGTTGCGCCACCGGCCAGCTCGCGATGCCCGCCACGGAAGGCGTGTTTCCGTTCGTCGAGGTTACTTCTGAATCCGCGACGTCGCACGAAGTGCTCACCGTCTGCACGGCCGCACCCGCCGATAAATCCGCCGGCGCACTCACCGTCACTCGACGCGGCAACGATTGGCACATCTCCGGCTCCCATTTGGGCCGCACGATCAACACGACGCTCCCTGCCTAAGCTTTTCCGCGCGACGCGATCTCCAACTCCCATCTCCCATCTCCGCCGCGTTCCACGCGGCTTCGCTCATGCCCGTCTTTAATCACGTTAACAGCGCCGACTACGCACTCATCGCGCTTTACTTCGGCATCGTCATTTTTGTCGGCTGGTATTCGTCGCGGAAAAATAAAAACACCGACGATTACTTCAAAGGTGGCGGAAAAATTCCGTGGTTCCTCGCGGGCGTGTCGAACTGGGTGTCGGGGTTTTCCGCGTTCATGTTCGTCGCGGCCGCGGGCTTCACGTATCGCTACGGGCTCGGCGCAGCGGTGGTATTCACAATGGCGACGTGGGCGTATCTCGTCGGCGCGTTTTACTTCGCGTCACGCTGGCGGCGCGCGCGCATCAATTCACCGCTCGAATTTCTTACGCGCCGGTATTCGTCGTCCACGACCTATTTTTATTCCGTCACCGCCGTGGTGCCGCAGGTGATCGGCATCGGCCAGGGTCTCTACATTCTGTGTATCTTCGTCGCCACCGCACTCGGCTTTGCGAAAGAGGAACACGTGATCCTGGGGTGGACGTTCACCGGCCTGGAACTGACCATGATCGGCATCGGCATCGTGATGATTCTCTACACCGTTATCGGTGGACTCTGGGCCGCTGTGCTTAGCGACGCCGTGCAAGGCGTCATCATCCTCGTGACTTCGTTGCTCATCATGCCAGTGACGTTCCGTTACCTGGGCAACGGCGATGGCATCGGCGCGGGCTTCACGCGGCTGTGGAACGAGGCGCCCGCCGGTTTCTTTGGTCTCAACGGCCCAACCGCGTCCGTGCTTTTCCTCGCGTGCTTCGCGGCAAATTCGATGTTGGGCTACAACGTCGCGTGGTGGCAGGTGCAACGTTACCAAAGCGTGCCCGACGAACGCAGCGCGCGCAAAATGGCGCTGCTGTGCGCGGGCCTCTCGTTCGTCGGACCACTGCTCTGGATTTTGCCCGTGATGGGCGCGCGCATCATTTTCCCCAACATCGGTCAAATCTGGCCGCAATTCGCCGCGCCGGAAGAGGCGTCGTTTGTAAGCCTCGCGTTGATGCTGCTCCCGCACGGCATGATCGGCTTTGTCGTCGCCGCGATTCTTTCCGCCACGCTCGGCCAGGCCAGCGACGGTTTCAACTGGCTCGCCGCCACGACCACGCGCGACATCTACGTGCCGCTGCGCAAAAAAGCCGGCCTCTCCGCACCGAGCGACCAACACCAAATGCGCGTCGCGCAAATCACCATGCTGGTCGTCGGCGTGCTGGGGATCGTGGCCGCGCTCTTCATCGCCAAAACCGGCGGAGCGTTCGATTTCGGTTTGAAATATTATTCGCTCACTGGGCCGGGATTCATGATGCCCGTGCTGCTCGGCATGATTTACCGGAAGACGCCGTGGTGGTCCGGCATGGCCTCGAGCATCGCCGCCTTCGTCGCCGCCTTCAGCCTGATGGCCGCCGGCGCGTTTCCGAACAATGTTTACGAGCGCAACATCGTCAGCGCGATCAGTGCCGCGACCATCGTGTTTGTGATCTCCGCGTTCTTCTACCGCAAAGACGATCCCCGCAGCGCGGAGTGCCAGCGCTTCGACGCCGACCTGCGCACACCGGTGCCGATCGATCCGAATCAACCCGTCGGGGGCCTGCGCGATTTCCAGATGCTCTCCTTTGTCAGTGTGTTGCTCGGTGCCGTGTTGATCGGGTGCGTGTTTATCCCGTCCTCACCGCTCGCGCCGCCCGCGATCAACATCGTGGCCGGCCTGATCCTATTCGTCATCGGCGGCCTGCTTTGGCGCGCCTCGCGACCCGCGAAACAGAAATCGACATGAACGCTCGCATCGAGGTAGGGCCCGACCTCCGTGCGGGCCGAACGCGCGTCGCAAACCTGCCCGCTCGGAGATCGGGCCCTACCCGTCTAGCTTCTCGATGAAACTCCCTGCCCAACTCTACCGTCAATTCGACGCCGATTATTCGCGCGACGTGCCGGGCGAAGGTTATGGCGGTTGGCATGATGTCGAAGTTGAACTCGCACCTGCGCACACCGCCCTCGTCGTGATGCACGCGTGGGATAGCGGCCAGCCCGGCGAATTTCCCGGTTGGCGCCGCGCCGTCGAATACACGCCGCGCGCCGAGAAAATCCTCTGCGACGTTTTTCCACCGTTGCTGTCTGCCGTGCGCAACTCGCCGCTGCCGGTGTTCCACGTCGTCGGCGGACGCGATTATTATTCGCACCTGCCGGGTTACGTGCCGACGAAGCCGACCCCGCTGCCGCAAGTTGCCGCCGACCCCGCTTACCACGCACTCCAGCAACTCCGGCATGACCACGCCACCCCCGGCGCGCACAACGCCGCCGACGCGACCGCCGGTTTCGCGCGCCTTGATTTCGCACCTAACGCCCGTCCGCTCGCGCACGAAGGCATCGCCGAAAACGGCGAACAACTCGCCGCGCTCTGCCGCGCCCACGGTATCAATCACCTCATCTACGTCGGCTTCGCAATCAACTGGTGCCTGCTGATGTCACCCGGCGGCATGGTCGACCTGAAGCGCCACGGCTGTCTCTGCTCGACGATCGCCGAAGCCGTCACCGCCGTCGAAAACCGCGAGACCGCCCGCGAGGAACGCGAAAAACAACAAGCTCTCTGGCGCGTCGCCGTTGAATTTGGCTTCGTGTTTAACCTGCCTGATTTTCTCAAAGCTTTACCCACTCTCTCCCAATGAGCACTTCGAAACTCGCCCTTCACGGCGGCTCCAAAACCGTCACCGCAACGCGTCCTGTGCATCACCGCTGGGGCCAGGAAGAACTCACCCGCCTCACGGCGATGGTGGATCAGAACTCACTCTTCTACTCGAAAGGCCCACAGTGCGCCGGATTACTCGAGGAGTTTCGCAAAACCTATCCGCTGAAGTGGGCGTTCCCCACTTCGTCCGGCACCGCGTCGCTCCACGTCGCGATCGCTTCGCTGCAATTGCCGCCCGGCTCAGAGGTGATTACGTCGCCCATTACAGACATGGGTTCGGTCATCGGTATCCTCTATCAGCAACTCGTGCCGGTGTTCGCCGACATCAATCCCCACACCTACAACGTCGACCCCGCTGCCATCCGCCGCTGTATCACGCCCAAGACCAGGGCCATCATGGCCGTGCACCTCACCGGCAACCCGAGTGACATGGACGCCACGATGGCCATCGCGCGTGAACATAATCTCATCGTCATCGAAGACTGCGCGCAGGCGTGGGGCGCCACGTATCGCGGCAGACCTGTCGGCTCTTTCGGCCACCTCGCGTGCTATTCCTTCAACGAATTTAAACACGTTAGCTGCGGCGACGGCGGTATCGCCGCCACCAACGACGAACGCTTCGGCCCGACCCTCGCGAAATGGGGCGACAAATTCTACGACCGCAATTCTTCCGCCGACGCCCGCAACCCCACCACGCTCGCGCCGAATTACCGCATGAGCGAACCGCAAGCCGCCGTCGCCGCCGGCCAGCTTGTAAAACTGCCGAAAATCATTTCCGACCACGTGCGCCTCGGTTCGCATTTTCTAAAAAAACTGCAGTCGCTCGCGCTCCCGGGAATCTCGCTGCCGGAAATCGATTCGCGCGATCAACACAGTTTCTGGTTCATCCTCATCCGCCTCGACCCTGCCCGTTTCACCTGCACGCGCGACGAGTTCACCGCCGCGCTCGTCGCGGAAGGTGCCACCGCGTCGCCCGGCTACATTCCGCGTCCGGTGTATAAATATCCGCTGTTTCAAAATCATAATTTCTTCGCCGGCCAATGGCCGCTGCGCGACGCCGGCTTGACCACCATGGACTACACCAAAGTCAGCTGCCCCATCGCCGAAGCCGTGCTCGCCGACAGCGTGACCTTCACGATCAAACCTGAGATGACGGAGGAAATCATCGATCAAACCGCCGAAGCCCTCGCGAAAGTCGCGCGCCACTTCGCGAAGTAAATTTCAGGTAGGGGCCGTTATCCTTAACGGCCCTCGGCTCATCGCGTTCAACAGGGCGGTTAATGATAACCGCCTCTACCTTTAGCTTCTCAGCCAGCGTTCTAAATTCCGTGCCGCGACGGCTTCCTTGAGTGTGGCCGTCAGCGTCGACGCCTCAACTTTGGCTCGCGCCGCCGCCGTGATTAACAACGGCGTGTGCGAGGCAAACGCGAGTTGCTGCACTGACACTTTCGCCCGCAGGTGCTCCATCGTGTCGTGCCACTCCGCAAACGAGAGATCACACAGGAGATTCGTGAACTTCGGCGCGAGTTTCAGTAACTCCGGACGCATCAATCCACTCGCGAGCACGGGCAATCCGCGATGCCGTTTCAACAATGCGGCCAGATCATCGGCCGGCACCGGCTTCAAATTCATCCCGTGATATTCGTGCCGGTCGTCAATCAACCGCATTTGCACAATCAGCTTCAACCCGCGCACGCCCAGCTCTTCGATCAACTCGTCCACACTCTTCGCCGAGAGCGCGTAGTTGTGATAATTCGGCAGCAGGCGCACCGCGCGCACGCGTTCGTCGGAAGCACAAATCGCCACCTCATCGAACCAATTCGCGAGGGAAGGATTAATCACGGGCACCGGTTCTAGCCCTTTCACCCCGAGTGTCGTCGCGAGCAACGCGCGATTCGCCGGCCCCGGCTCGGGCGCGAGGACTGCATCGAGCGGCGACACGAGCGCGCGCGCGATACCGTGTTTCGTGAGATGGGTTTTCAGCGAGCGTGCCGAGTGCGCGTCGCAAAACGCGAACGGCCAGCGTCCGATCCAAGTGTTGGCGTCGAAAGTGTTCATTTTAAATGCGGTTTTTTTGACCCGGATTACACGGATGCCACGGATCCAATCATCGGTTCGGGCATATCCATGCCATCCGTGGTTAAAATCTGCTTTGCTTGAATCATGGCAAACGCAGGAGCGAATGAGCGTTGTCGTGAAGAATTTTTTTCTGATCGGCAGCACTTAGCCGCGAACCCGTCACCCGCGCAATCGCCACGCCGAAATCGCGAATCGGCACGTCAGAACCGTAGAGCACTCGCTCGACGCCAAGTTGTTCGACCGCATATTCAACGAGACCCGCCTCAGGCGCGGCGCCCGAGGTGTCGACCCACACATTTGGACAATCACGCACGGCAAGCACCCCGCGCACGCCGCAACCCGTGAGGTGCGCCATGATGATGCGCACGTTTGGAAACCGTTTCGCGAGCGTCGCGACGTCCTCGGGATCGGTGTGGAAGCTGCGTTCGTTGATCTTTGTCATGCTCCACGCGTGTTGCAGCACCACGAGGTCGCGCGCTTCGGCTTCTTCCATCAACGGACGCATGCAGTCATCGGCGGCGTTGTTCGCGATCTCCAATTTTAAACCGCGAAAGCCCATTGCCGCACAGCGCGCGATTTCCTCGCGCGTCACGGCATCACCGAGCGTCGGATTCAAATGACAGAAACCCGTCACGTAACCCGGATACTCGCCCATCAACCACGCGGTCTCGTCGTTGATTTTCCGAATCCCGGCCGCATGCGGCGATTTCCCAAAGGCCAGCACGTCACCCAGCACCACCACGTGGACGATGCCACGGTCTTGGGCGCGCTGAATCAGCTGCGCAGCTCCTGCGCGACCGCGTTTATCGTGACGCAGAATCGGGTGAGTGTGAACATCGATGACTCGCATGAAATTTCAGAGGGTTTGCGCTTGGCTTTAAGTGCGCGCATCAGACGGAATACTTCGCACAAGCACCCGCAGGTGAACACAAAAACCGCTGAAATTTCATGACCGCATCTCTTCAAACTGACCGCGAAATCGAATGGCTGCTTTCCACGCCCACCCAAGGGGCCATCGAAACGGTCGCCCGCCTCACTGGCGATTGCATGGTGCTCGGCGTCGGCGGCAAGATGGGCACGACGACCGCCGTGATGCTGCGTCGCGCCCTGGATGCCGCAGGAAAAAAAGATACGGTCGTCACCGGCGTGTCGCGCTTCAGCCGCGCCGAAGCCCGCGCCGACCTTGAGGCGCTCGGCGTGCGCACCCTTTCCTGTGACTTGGCCAACGAAGCCCAAGTTAACGCCCTGCCCCTCGTGGCCAACGTGCTCTATCTTGCCGGTCAGAAATTCGGCACGGACAGCGCGCCCGAAGTCACCTGGATTCAAAACACGCTCGTGCCCGCCTTCGTCGCGCAGCGTTTCCGCGATTCGCGCATCGTCGTATTTTCCACCGGCTGCGTTTATCCGTTTGTTTCTGTCACCGGTTCGGGCGCGAGCGAGAGCGAACCCGTCGCTTTTCTCGGCGAATACGCCAGCACCTGCGTCGGGCGCGAACGCGTGTTCACGCATTTCTCGAAAGAGTTCGGCACGCCGCAACTGATGTATCGCCTCAACTACGCCGTCGAACTCCGTTACGGTGTGCTCGTGGATATCGCGACGAAAGTCCTCCGCGGCGAGCCGGTCGATGCGACGATGGGTTACCTGAATTGCATCTGGCAAGGCGACGCCTGCGCGCGCGCCATCCAATGCCTCGAACACACCGCGAGCCCGCCGAAATTACTCAACATCACCGGCCCAGAAAAACTCAGCATCCGCGCGCTCGCCGAAGAATTCGGCCGTCGCCTCCAACGCACGCCGATCATCACGGGCAATGAAGCGCCAGCCGCGTGGCTTTCGGACGCGAGCGAATCGATGCATTTATTCGGCGCCCCCGAAATGCCGCTCGCTAAAATGATCGACCTCGTCGCCGCCCACGTCAGCTCCGGCGGCGCGCTCCTCGGCAAGCCCACCCATTTCGAGGCCCGCGACGGCAAATTCTGACGTCCCGAATTAATCGAAATATTTTTCAATCACTGATTTCACGGATAACACAGATCAACCCACAGCACTCCTTCATTCGTGTCTCTTCGTGTTCATTCGTGGTTAAAGCGCAGGTAGTTTAATCTGTGTTTGTCCGCGTCCATCTCTGGTTAAAAAATTCGTCTCCCCTCCCATGAATCTCCGCCAACATTTTCTCGCCGGTCAGGTGATGCCCGCGCATCCACTGGCGCTCGATCGCAACCGCAAGTTCTCCGAAAAACACCAGCGCGCGCTCACGCGTTACCAACTCGCCTCCGGCGTGGGGGGCCTTGCGGTCGCAGTGCACTCCACGCAGTTCGAAATTCGCGAGCCGCAACACGGACTCCTGCGCCCTGTGCTCGAACTCGCCGCCGAAACCGCACGTGTCGAGCTCGCCGCTTCGCCGCGCGACGTCGCGCTCATCGCCGGCATCTGCGGAAAGACGCCGCAAGCCACCGCCGAAGCGGAACTCGCCAAATCATTCGGCTATCACGCCGGACTCGTCAGCATGGCCGCGTTTAAAACTGAGCCAGAGTCAGAGATCATCGCGCACATCCGCGCCATCGGGCAGATCATTCCGGTCGTTGGCTTTTATCTGCAACCCGCGGTCGGCGGACGCGTTTTCAGTTACGCGTTCTGGCGCCAGTTCGCAGAAATTCCCGAAGTCATCGCGATCAAGATCGCGCCCTTCAATCGCTACCAGACGATCGACGTCGTGCGCGCCATCACGGCGGCAGGCCGCGATGATCTCGCGCTCTACACGGGCAACGACGACACGATTGTCACTGATTTGCTCACGCCGTTTGTGTTCGCACAGGATGGCCGCGTCGTCACGCGCCGCATTATCGGCGGGTTGCTCGGGCATTGGGGCGTGTGGACGCACGCGGCCGTTAACCTGTTCCAACGAATTAAAATCGCCCGCGAGAAATCCTCGGTCGACGCCTCGTGGTTCTCGCTCGCGAACGCCGTGACGGACATGAACGCGGCGCTCTTCGACTCCGCGAACAAGTTTCACGGCTGCATCCCCGGCATTCTTGAGGTGTTGCGCCGTCAGGGCTTGATCGAGACGAACTACTGCCTAAATCCGCACGAAGTCCTCTCGCCCGGTCAAGCCGAGGAACTCACCCGCGTGTGCGCCGCCTATCCGGAATTGATCGACGACGATTTTGTTGCACAACACCGCGACCACTGGCTCCGTTAAGGCATGCCCGAGTTGCCCATTCCCCAGACTGCCGAAGCACTCCTCGCTCAACTTGTCTCGTTCGAGACGGTAAACCAGAGCTTCGGTGGGCCGGCCGGGGGAGAACAACGCCTCGCTGCGCAGATCGAACAACTCGCGGCCCACTGGGGCTTGAAGGCGCGCCGCTGTCCGGTTGCGAATGGCGAATTCAACCTGCTAGTCACGTGCGAAGTCTCGCCCGAAGCGGAATGGCTGTTGTTCGAAAGTCACCTCGATACTGTAAGTCTCGATGGCATGAGCGTGCCACCGCTCGAACTCACGATCAAAGATGGCCGCCTCCACGGGCGCGGCGCGTGCGACACAAAAGGCACCGGCGCGTCGATGCTGTGGGCGATCAAGGAATACGCCCGCACGGGCGGCGGCACGCGCAACGTCGGCATCGTGTTCTCCATCGACGAAGAAGCTCGCATGGAAGGCGCACAGGCGTTCGCCAAAAACGAGCTCAAAGAATTTCTGCCGAAACTGCGCGGCATCATCGTGGGCGAACCCACACTCTTGCGTCCCGTCGTCGCACACAACGGCGCGTTGCGCTGGCGCACGATCACGCGCGGCGTCGCCGCGCACTCGGCTGACCCAACCAAAGGCAAATCTGCAATCAGCGCCATGGTGCGCGTGATCGACGCGCTCGAGTCGAAATTCATCCCGCTCGCGAATAAACCCTTTCCCCTCACCGGCAAAGCCGCCGCCAGCATCAACGTCATTCGCGGCGGTGCGGCCGCGAACATTATTCCCGAGTATTGCGAAATCGTCTGTGACCGCCGCCTCGTGCCCGGCGAAACGGCAACGGAAGTTCTCGCCGAACGCGACGCCGCGCTCGCCGGGCTCACGGTGGAACACGACGGCGAATACCTCGCTCCGCCGCTGCCGCCCGCGAATTCGGAAAGGCTCCACGCATTCATTTCGCCTGCACTGGTGGCCGCCGGCCTCGACGCTTCGCAAGTCGGCGCGCCTTACGCGACCAACGCCAGTCACTACGCCGCCGCGGGTGCGCAAGTCCTCGTGATCGGCCCCGGCAGCATCGCGCAGGCGCACACACACGACGAGTGGCTCGACCGGAAAACGTTCGCGCAAGCGGTGGAGCTTTACGGCGCGTTCCTGCGGCTGCCTTAACATCGGGGATGCCTCCTATGGTCGCACAAGGAAGTCGCTCTATTGTGCCGCCCGCTGGCTCGTGGTTAATTGGGGCTAACCCAAAATCGCCATGAACTCCCACTCCACAACTCCGTTCTCAGCTAATCTCTCTCACGACGAAATCGCCAAACGTGCCTACGATATCTGGGAAGCGTGCGGGCGTCCCGCCGACAAGGAACACGAGCACTGGACCCGCGCGGAACGCGAACTCTCGAAGGATCGCCAGCAAGCCGACGAATGTCGCAGCAGCTTCGGTGACAAGTGCCGCTGAACTTCGCGATTACTCCGCCGTCGCTTCGGGTCCGCGATAGAGAAAGGTAATGAGTTTAGTGCGCACCCAACCCGTCTGGCCGTTGGAGAATTTCAAGCGACTCCACGTCAGAAACTGGCCCTCCACTTTCGCCAGCGATCCCGCCGGCAACGCCGACGTTTTCTGGCCCGTATCGGCTTCGGTCGGCACCGTGGCGAGCAAAGTCGATTGAGAAATCACGGCGATGTCGCGATCCGCAAGTTCACCGTAGATTCGCAGGCTGCCCCACGCCGCAATGCCGCCCCCCAGCGCGAGCACTGCCACCGCTACGCCGCTCCAACGCAGCACTTTCGTTTTGCCCGCGAACGCCGCCCACGCGACCACTCCGAGCGCGAGCGCGAAAATTACCGACGCGCTCAGCGCCACGCCACCCCACGCCGCCGGGGAAAACAGTCGGGCTATTTTCGCGGAGCCCGTGCCGTGTGATAATTCAGCGAGAAACGGATGATCAATGCCCGCGCGATCCATGCTGAGTTGCAACTGCCAGCGAATCGCCGGCGACGTCGGATCGAGGACAAACGCGGCCAGCGCCTGCGCGGCGGACTCCGACCAGCGATCTTGTTGCGCGGTCGCGAGCGCGAGATTGTAGCGCAGCACGGCATTCGTCGGTTGGGCCGCCGAGGCGGTGTTCCAGTTTTTTTCCGCCGCCGCGAAATCCCCCGCGCGATACGCATTAGTGCCAGCATCGGCGCGCATTGATGCAGGCAGTGCCAGCATCAACGCAATGAGCGCGATCGCAGGAAAAAGATTCCTCCGCATGAACAACGCGGCCAGCGGCACGTCAGGCAGTTTCGCCACTTTCTCCGCCTCACGCGCCCGCTGAACCCACGTCGCGGGCAACGCCGTCGCCTGTCCGTAAATCACCTGGTTCGCCTCGCGCCACAACTGCGCCCACGCGCCACCATCCGCGCCCCAGCAGGCTTCGGGAATCGCGAGCGAGATTTGCTTGGGGGTGGGCATCGCCGTCGTCACGCCGCCAAGTTTTGCTACGGCTTTTTGCCATTCGTGCAGATGAAAACGCAACGTGTCGGGCGAAGCTGCCGGGGCTTTTTCCACCGCGCTGATTTCGTCCCCGATTTTATTGTGCGCCGCGCGCCGTGCATGCAATGAGTCGGTCAACCAACGGCGTTTCGCCGCCAGCGAAAACCAGTAAACGAGAAATAGAAGCGGCGCGATGAGGCAGCTCATCAACAACGCTCTCTGCGACCAAGGCTGGCCGCCCATGGCACTGCCGGCGAGCGGATCGAGCGGGAGTTGCGGCGGCGCACTGGGCACGCGCACGCGCTCCGTGGTTGCACTCCCGTTGGCCGCGTTGGCCACGACTCCACCCGGGCCGGCCGGGGCGACGTTGAGCGTGAGCGTTTCCGAGGTGAGCATCTGAAATTTGCCTTCCTTCGGGTTGAAATAAACAAAGCGAATCGGGCCCAGTTGATACGCGCCGGTTTTCGTCGGCACGAGCAGCAGCTCTTCAGTGAGTTCGCCGTCGAATAAAAGGCCGGCTTTCAGCGTTTGTTTCAGCGTTGGCTTAACGTAATCAAAATCTTTCGAGACCACGCGTCCCGGCAGTGAACGAATCTCCGGCCAGTTGCCGGTGCCGGAGAGCGTCACCGTCCACGTCACCGCTTCGCCGACGCGTCCGGACGTCGCGCCGAGTTTCGACACGAGCGTGAATTCGCCCACCGCTCCCGCAAACGCGGTCGGCGCGGGCGCAGGTAACGGTTGAAAGGTCAGCGTTGGCGTCGCGCTTTTGAGCGTAAACGTGTCCCATTCATTCTGGTTGCCGAACGTGCTCTCATTAATGCGCGAGAGCATCGTGACGCCCTGCGTGCCAGTGGGAATTTTCACGCTGCCGGCTTGCGTGGAATACGCGCGCGTCGTCTGGACAATCGTAAACTTGCCTTGCGCTTCGGTGGACGTGGCGCGCGGCCAGTCCTCGGCGTTCACTGGCCCGGTCGGCCACGCATAGGCCCCGGTCAGCGCCTGGAAATACCGTTTATCGACCGTAATCGTATGCGTCAGCGGAAAGATTTCGCCCTGCCAGTAGCTCCGCGCGGGGGTCGTGACGATGGAACGCGCAATGGTGTCGACCGTCTGAGGCGTCACGAGCGGCTGATTCGTGGGCAGCGCGGCTTGGGCCAACACGACGCTGGCGGCGCCAAGACTGAAAAAGAAAAAAAGTTTACGCATGGGAATCACCACTCAGGACCTTCACGAAATGCACTGGCGTCGTTGCCTTCCAACATCTGGAAAAGTTTCGCGGGCGTGTCCTGCGCACGAACCAGCGCGAGCCGTTGCAGCGGCAACACGAGTTCCGGGTGCGCTTCGATCTCGTGCTCTTCCTCGTGATTATGCCCGCCGATCACGTGCGAATCCGCCGGCGGGGGCGGCGGCTCATCGAACATCGCTGTGGTCGCTTTCTTCTCCTCGCCCATCGCCCCGAATGCGGCGTTTTGGCCGATCTTCTTTTTCAAGTCGTCCAACGCTTGCTGCGCGGCGGGATCGCTCGGCACGCCGCCACTGCCCTTGCCGTTCGTCTGCATGTCGTGGTCGGGATCAAACCCCGTAGCGAGATCACTCTTACCGGCAGCGTCGGCCACGACGGTTTTCCAAGGCGTTGAATTCGCTTCGCGCATCGCGTTGAGCTCTTTGCGAAACCGCGCCCAGTCGCCGCCCTCGGGAGCGATTTTTTCTCCGCGATTGGCCGCGACGAGCGCGTCCTCGATCACCGAATTCGGAAAACGCTGCCGAGCCTTCAAATGATTCTCCGCGAACGCCATCATATCGATCACGAGCGCGGCATAGTCGTCGCTGCTGGCGTTGGGGTTCGCCAAAATTTCGGTAATGCGCCGGCCGACCATGCTGCCAATGCGCGTCATCGGCGTGGGCTTATCCGGATCGTCATCCTGCGCCTCCTGCTCGGCCAGATCGCTCGAAACCGGCTCGGGGTCATGCGCCCATAACACGGGCTGACACACCGTGACCGTCATCACCAGCGCAAGGGCGGTCGCCGCGGCGCGACCGCCGGCCACGTTCGCCAGCGACGGCGCGAAATTACGGCGCGCCATGCGGCGTTGCGAAGGCCGCACGGGAAGTTCGCGACAAAAACTCAGCCATAGCAACACGAGGCCGGGAATCAGCGTCCAACGAAAACGCTCGACGAGCAGGTGATCATCTTTGCGCAGCACCGTTTTCTTTTTCTCGCCGAGTTCGAGGCGACGAATGGTTTCCGTGAGAGTGAGCCAGGTGTTTGCCTCGAGGTATTGGCCTTTCGTTTCCGTCGCCATCGTTTGCAACGTCGCGGAACGAAACCGCGTGATCACCTCCAGGCCCGTCGCCGGATCGCGCATGGCGAGTTCGTCCGCGCCCGGAATCACCGCGCCGGTCACGGTGCCGATGCCCGCGCTCACAATGCGAATGCCGCGCTCACGATACTGCGCGAGCAACGGTTTCCAGTTTTCGTTAAATGCTTCGCCATCGCTGAGCACGACGAGGTAGCGGTTCACCCCGTCGAGCGACGAAAACGATTCGAGCGCGGTGCGCAGCATCGCGGCGAAATCGCTGCCGCTGCGCGGAAACGCCGTCGGCGATAATCCCGGAAGCAGCGTGGAAATCGTCTCGTAATCCTCGCTCAGCGGAATCTGCAGGTAGGCGCTGCTCGAGAAGAGCACGAGTCCGGCGTGTTCGCCCGCGAGCTTATCGAGCAAACCGCGCGTGAGGAGTTTGGCGTGCTCGAGGCGTGATGGGCGCACGTCGCGCGCCAGCATGCTGCGTGAAAGATCGAGGGCGATGAGCACTTCGCGCGGCGTCTGGTCCACCGGCACGTCCGCCGGGCCATAACGCGGTTGCGCGAACGCGATAATCAACAGCGCGAGCCCCGACCACAGAAACCAACGCGGGCGCGGTTTCTCCGACGGCGTGTGCAAATCGATCGCATGCCGACTCGCCCACAGGCGATTTACCCGCGGCCAGATCGCCGCCATCGTGCCTTGGCGAAACAAGTCCACCAACGCGAGCAGCGCCGGAATCACGAGCAAGCAGAGTAACCAGGGATTGCCAAAGTTCATGCAGACGCCTCCTTTTTCCACGGGGTGTAAGCGACGAGTCCGGACGCCGTAAGCGCAATGAAGCCGGCGCACAAAAACCACGGAAACAAATCCCGCGCGCGCATCACCCGGACTTGGAAACCGTGTTTTTCCGCACCGTCGATGGACTTAAATGCTTCGGCGATCGTCTCGGTGTTGTCCGCGCGAAAATATTTTCCGCCCGTGTGCTCCGCGATCTCTTTCAACGCGTCTTCGTCGATATCGGTGAGGATGCGACGGTAGCCGCTGATTTTTCCCGACTCGTCGAAAATCGGATAAGGCGCTGTGCCCGCGCGGCCCGCCGCAATCGTGTAAACGGGAATCCCGCGCGTCTCGGCAATCTCCGTCGCCTGCGCGGGTTTCAACGTGCCTTTATTATTGGAGCCGTCCGTGAGGAGCACGATGAACGCGCTTTCGCGTTTGCCGGTTTGGTCGGCTTGGTTGCGCTCGAGTCGCGTCAGAGCCACGCCCAAGCCGTCACCGATCGCGGTGCCGTCTTCCATGATGCCGACTTTCAATTTCTCGGTGAGCTTCGCGAGCCACTCGTGGTCGAACGTCAGCGGTGCAATCGTGTAAGCCTTGCCTGCAAACACCACGAGGCCGACGCGGTCACTCGGACGATTATTAATAAACGCTTTGATGACCGGCTTGATCGCTTGCAGGCGATTCAGGCGCACGCCGTCTTGTTCAAAATCTTCCGCGAGCATCGAGCCGGACAAATCGATCGCCAGCATGATGTCGTAACCTTCCTGCCGCGTCTCGTTGCGCATTTCCATTTTCTGCGGACGCGCCAGCCCGAGCGTGAGGAGCAACAAGCCCAGCACCATCAATAACGCCGGCACGCGCGACGCCGGCACGAGCACGGGCCGCCACCACGCCGATGCGTAAGGCACGACGAGCGCCGGCAACCGCCGCCGCCAGCGCAGCCAAATCCCAAGCGGCACGAGCAGCCCCGCCAGCAACCACCACGGACTCTGGAGTGAAAAGTCGTTCATGGCTCAGCGGGTGCGCAGGCGCATGTGCCCGTGGAAAAAACGCGCGAGCGCATCGAGCGCGGGCTCGTCCGGCGTGAGCACCATGCGGCTGAGCGGGCTCGGGAAAAGGCGTTTGAAACTCGCGTCACGTTCCGCGCGCCACGACGCGTGGCCGTCGAGATGCGCGCGCGATTTCGGATCGAGCACGACGAGTTGCTGGCTCGCCGGATCGTAAACCGTGAGTGGCTTGCCGTCAGGCAACGCGCGTTCCCACGGATCTTCGACCCGGAAACCGATCGGCTGATAACGTTGCCGAGTGACGAGCCAGCCTTCGGGATTTTTTTCGCGCGGCGGAAAATCGCCGAGCCACACGAGGATGCTGTTCGCCGGCACCGCGCGGGAAACGAACTTCCATGGCGCGGCAATCGGCCGGTCGTCGTCGAGCGCCGGCGCGGGCCGCGCGATGAACTCCGCGGCGGTTTGCATGATCAACTTATGCCCGCGCACCGGATGAAATAATTTATAGCCGCCCGGCTGCGCGTGGATGATGCCGACGTGGTCGCGGTTCTGCGACGCGAGCATCATGAGTAAGCCGGCGATTTCCATCAGCGCGTCGCGCTTCGTGCGATTGCCCGAGCCGAATTGCAGCGCGAGCGAATCTTCGAAAATAATCAGCACCGTGAGTTCGCGTTCCTCGACGAATTTTTTCCGGTAGGGCTCGCCGAGTTTCGCGGTGACGTTCCAGTCAATGTCGCGGATGTCGTCGCCGAATTCGTAGCGCACGACCTGGTCGAATTCCATGCCGCGTCCGCGAAACACGGAGCGATATTCGCCGATCAACGTGTTTTGCACCGCGTGCTGCACTTTCCATTCGAGCCGGCGCAACATGCCCAGCGCGCTGGCCACGGAATTTTTCTTGCGGGGCGCAGCCGCCGTTGCCGCAGGCTCTTTGGATGCAAAAATGGGCACGGAAAATTAAGCCGCTTTGATGGCGCCGGTGGGCAGCGGTTGTTTCTCCAAAATCTGACGTAACAATTTCTCCGCGGTCACTTCTTCCGCCTCCGCTTCGTAAGTGAGGCCGATGCGGTGGCGCAACGCGTCCACGAACACTTCTTGAATATGTTCGGGCGAAACATGGTCCATGTCGCGCAACCACGCGAGCGCCTTGCCCGCTTGGTAAAGCGCCAGACACGCGCGCGGCGACGCGCCGAAATTCAGCGGACGCAGCTGGCCTTCCGGCACGGGTTTCGCGAGGTCGCGCGTCGCGCGCACGAGCGTGAGAATGTAAGCTTTGATCGCGGGCGAAACGTAAACCTTGTCCACGATCTTGCGAAGTTCGAGGAGTTGTTCACCGCTCGACACGGCGGAAATCACCGGCTGTTCCGTGATCTGACCCCAGCGATCCATCATCGTGGTTTCGTCTTCGAACGACGGATAATCCACGACGAGCTTGAATAAAAACCGGTCCATCTGCGCTTCGGGCAACGGATACGTGCCGTCTTGCTCAACGGGATTCTGCGTCGCCATTACGAAGAACGGTTTCGGCAACGCGTAGGTTTGTCCGCCGATCGTGACTTGTTTTTCCTGCATCGCTTCGAGCAGCGCGGATTGCACCTTCGCCGGCGCACGGTTGATTTCGTCGGCAAGCACGAGGTTGGCGAAGATCGGGCCTTTGTGCGCAGAGAACTCGCCGGTCTTCGGCTGGAAGATCATCGTGCCGACGACGTCGCTCGGCAGCAGATCAGGCGTGAATTGAATACGGTCGACCTTGACGCCCATCGCAGAGCCGAGCGATTTGATCAGCAGGGTTTTTGCGAGGCCGGGCATGCCTTCGAGCAACACGTGACCGCCGGTGAGCAGCGCGAGAAACATCCGCTCGATGGTTTCATGTTGGCCGAGAATGGATTTCCCAATTTCGGTGCGGAGCGAGGCGGCCCAAGTTTGTCCTGAAATCATAATGAAGGGATTCGGATGAAAGAATATCTAGTGACGAAAAATTAGAAGCATGGTTTCGGCCAATGTCAGGCCAAGCACCTGTCATGATGACTCCAAGCATTAAAATTAAGGGCCTACCCTTAGTGTTTCGGCACGTTTGGTGCAAATTTGCAGTCGCTATGATTCATCTCGAATCAAAGTGTTTTAGACGAGCAGCGTTTCGTTTTTCTGAAAACTGCGCCGCTGAAACTCATTGCCCATCCACCACCCAAGAGCACTGATATTTATGCGTTCCATCCCGTCCCTGCTCAAGCCACTCGGCTTGACTCTACTCATGGCCGGCACCTGTGCCGGACTTCATGCGGCCCCCGCGCCGAAAATCACCCCCGCCAAGGACATCATCGGCTTCAGCATCGGCGATGATTACCACATGGCGAGCTACACCCAGATTTCCCAACTCCTGAAAAAATGGGACGAGGAATCTGACCGCGTGAAAGTCGTCAGCATCGGCACCACGGAAGAAGGCCGCCCGCAATACATGGCGATCATCACCTCGCCGAAGAATCACGAGAAACTCGAATACTACCGCGACATCTCCGTGAAACTCTCGCGCGCCGAGATGGACGAAGCGACCGCCAAAAAACTTTCCAAGGAAGGTAAAGCGGTCGTCTGGGTCGACGGCGGCTTGCACGCCACCGAAACCGTCAACGGCCAGACACTCGCCGAAATGGTTTATCAAATGGCGAGCCTCACCGACGACGAGACGATGCGTTTCCTCGACGATGTGATCCTGCTCATGCCGGTGCCGAATCCGGACGGCGTCGAGCTCGTCGCGAACTGGTATATGCGCGAGTCAGACGTCACTAAGCGCACTTACGCGACGCTCCCGCGCCTCTATCACAAATACATCGGTCACGACAACAACCGCGACTCGATGATGAACAACATGAAGGAGACCACGAATCAGAATCGCGTGCTCTTCATCGAGTGGATGCCGCAGATCATGCACAACGTGCACCAAACCGGCCCCGCCGGCGCCGTGATCTTCATCCCGCCCTTCCGCGATCCGTTTAACTACAACTTCGACGCCATGATTCCGATCGGCATCGAGCAAGTCGGCGCGCACATGCACGAACGTCTCGTCTCGAAAGGTTGGGGCGGCTCCGCGATGCGCTCAGCGGCCCCCTACTCCACGTGGTGGAACGGCGGCATGCGCACCGCGACGTATTTCCACAACCAAATCGGCATCCTCACCGAAATCATCGGCACGCCCACACCGATGACGATTCCGCTGCTCCCGCAAATGCAGCTCCCGACCGGCGACCTCCCGTTGCCGATCAAGCCGCGCGTCTTCAAATACCGCGAAGCCATCGACTACATGATCGAAGTCGAACGCGCCGCCGTCGACTACGCGTCCCGTAACCGCGAACGCGTGCTCTTTAATATCTACGGCATGGGCAAACGCTCCATCGAGCGCGGCAGCAAAGATTTTTGGACGATCACGCCGAAGCGCGTCAACGCGTTGAAAGACGCCGCCGACAAAGCGCCTGAGCCCGAGATGGACGAGCAGACCCGCATGATGGTTTCGCTCGGTTTCGCGCGCAAACCGGTGGCGATGGAACTCTACGACAAAGTCCTCAACGATCCCGCTATGCGCGATCCGCGCGGCTACGTGATTTCCCCCGCGGCTAATGACGATTTCCCGACCGCGGTGAAATTCATCAACGTGCTCCAAAAGCAAGGCGTCGATGTCTACAAGGCTACGAGCGAAGTCACGATCTCTGGCAAAAAATATCCGGCCGGCTCTTTCATCATCAGCGCCGCTCAAGCCTTCCGCCCGATCGTCCGCGACTTCCTCGAATCGCAAGATCACCCGATGGACTTCGATTATCCAGGCGGCCCGCCGAAGCGTCCTTACGACATCACGGGCTGGACGATCGCCGAGCAAATGGGCGTGGAATACGACCGTTTCTTCGAGAAGTTTGATATCCCCGCCGGCGCCACGAAGCTCCCTTACCTTCCGCTGGAAAAAGCGATGTCCGTCAGCATCTCCGGCCCGGCGAATCCCGTCGGCTACCTCCTGAGCCACCGCGTCAACGATTCGTTCATCGTCATGAACCGCCTGCTCAAAGCCGGCGCAGAAGTTTACTGGCTCGAAGCCGAACAAACCGTCAACGGCCACGGCCTCGGCACCGGCACGATGTATGTGCCCGCCTCGGCGAAAGCGCTCCCGATCCTCGAAGCCGGCGCGAAAGACCTCGGCGTGCAAGTCTTCGGCGTCGCGACGAAGCCCACCGGCGCAGCCACCAAGCTGAAGCCCGTGCGCATCGGCCTCGTCGATATCTACGGCGGCAGCATGCCGAGCGGCTGGATCCGCTGGATGTTCGAACAATTCGAATTCCCCTTCGAAGTCGTGTTCCCGCAAGTGCTCGACGCCGGCAATCTCAAGGACAGCTTCGACGTAATCGTTTTCCCGTCTGACACGTTCCGCGCCGGTGCGCGTGGCGGTCGTGGCGGTCGCGAACGCGCCGGCCCTGACCCGGAGACGATCCCCGAGGAATTCCGCTCGATGCTCGGTTCGACTTCCGTCACCAAGACCATCCCGCCGTTGAAGACCTTCGTGGAACAAGGCGGCTCCATCGTCGCGCTCGGCTCCTCCGCCACCATTGGTGAAGCGATGGGCCTGCCGATCAAGGATCACCTCACCGAGACCGACAAAGACGGAAAAGAAAAGTCCCTGCCCTCGAATAAATTCTACATCCCGGGCTCGCTGCTGAACGCCAAGTTCAACAACAAGAACCCCATCGCCTACGGCATGCCGGAGAAAGGGTATGTGTTCTTCGATTCGTCGCCAGTGTTCGAGCGCACGACGGACACGAAGGTCACCGCCAACAAGATCGCCTGGTTCGAAGGCAAAGAGCCGCTGCACAGCGGTTGGGCCGTCGGTCAGGAATACCTCGATGGCGGCGAACTCGCCTCCGAAGCCACGATCGGCAAAGGCAAGGTCGTGATCATTGGCTTCGAAGCCACCTTCCGCTCCACGCCGCACGCGAATTTCAAGCTGTTCTTCAACAGCCTGTATTACGGCAGCGGCGAAGCCACGAAGCTCTAAGCGTAAGCTCAGTTTCACTCTCAAGCCCCGCGCGCGAAAGCCGCGGGGCTTTTTATTTGTCCCCATTCATAGACCTCGACGGCGCGACGCGACCGGCGCAACGTGAAGCATCCTCATGAAAACGTTCGCCGCTTTGGTTTTCCTGATTTGCGCCCTCAACGGATTCGCCGCGCCCTCGGCCAATTCCGCTTTCGTGGCCACCGACTGCGAAGGCGTTTATCCGCAACATTTGCAGGGCGTCTGCACCGATGAGCGTGAAACGATTTATTGGAGTTGGACTGATCAACTCGTGAAAACCGATCGTCACGGAAAAATTCTCCGTAAAGTCGCGGTCGAGTTCCACCATGGCGATCTTTGCTACCACGAAGGCCGCGTCTACGTCGCCGTGAACCTCGGGAAGTTCAACGAACCACCCGGACAGGAAAATTCCTGGGTCTATGTTTACGATGGCGACACGCTGGCTGAAATTGCAAAGCACCCTGTGCCCGAACTCGTGCACGGTGCCGGCGGCATCGCCTATCACAACGGCACGTTCATCGTTGTGGGCGGACTGCCCAAAGGGGTGAACGAAAATTATCTCTACGAATACGACGAGCACTTCCGTTTCCGCCAACGGCACGTGCTCGCAAGTGGTTACACTTTCAAGGGCATCCAGACCGCGGCCTTCTATGAGGGAGCCTGGTGGTTCGGCACCTACGGCGACACGCGCTACCTCATGCGCGCGGATCGGAATTTCAAGTTAACTGACAAATGGATTTTCGATGCCTCGCTCGGACTCGTCCCGTTGGGTCGAGGACGGTTTCTCATCGGTCATGATAGTGTGATCAATAAATCCGACCACACGGGGAGAATCGCGGCATTTCGGTTCGACCAGAAAACCGGTCTCAGCCCGGAAGCAGGCACCATCCCGTAAACCGCGACCGCTACGCTCCCGCGGAAACCGCGCGACGAAACGCCCGGCACGATTCTGCCTTCGATAAATTTCCACCCTTGACCAGCCGTGAAACAGAAGGCTTCTTTGCCCCTCCTTGCCTGATGGTGTAATGGTAGCACAGGTGACTTTGACTCACCTAGTCATGGTTCGAATCCATGTCGGGCAGCCACTTTCTTCACCGGATTTTTCACCGGAAACCACTGGGAAAGCGGCACTTGCAAGAGAAACAAGCTCTTCGCACAAAACTCGGAAACGCTGCGAACTCACAAGGGGACTCACTTTCTCGTGTGAGTTGGTGAGTGAGTCGGAAATCCACGGGAGTTTCGCCACCTCGCTATGTAGCTCTAAAGCCGGAACATCTGTGTAGGCGTTAGCGGTCAAAGCAGGGTCAGAATGGCCAAGAAGAGCTTGAGCGGAACGTTGGTTAACGCCGGCGCGCACTCCCATAGTCTGAAATGTTTTTCTGAAAGCGTGAAAGTGAACGACGCGACCACGTGCATCACGATGATCCACACCAGCACGGATGAAATCGGCACGCAGGACTTCGTAGGACGGTGGAGTCAGAAACACGCTGTCAGTGTTAAGAGCACCGGCAGGACGAACTGTGCGAAGCAAGAAGGCCAGCTGATGCTTTAGCGGCACTGCCCTCTTTTCTTTATCCTTAGTCTCACCTTCCCCAATCAGCACGAAGGGAGAAACGTCATTCAAATCCAAATCACCCCATTGCCATGACGCGACCTCAGCACGACGTTGGCCGGTATACAGGAGCGACTGATAAAACAACGCGTGCGCGGAATTCTGAAACAGCAATTGCAGTTCGTGCGCAGTAAAAGAACGCGTTGGACGCACCGCTTTGCCACGAATGTCGATGCGATCCACTTTCAGCAACGGATTCGACACGAGGCGATCTGTGCGAACGCACCAGTTCAAAAAGGCGTTCACTGATGTTTGGTATTCTTTCTTGGTTTTCGCGCCTCCCGACAAATCAGCACGAAAGCGAATGAATGAAGAAGGGGAAATCTCCGCGAGTTTCTTCCACCCGCAAAATTCCATAGCCATTTCGATTCTGCGAACGCTCTCTTTAACATGATTTGGTTTGAGACCACGGCTCACCAAATCGTTGCGATAATCGGCCAGTAATACGAATAGCGGGGATTTAGCAGCATCCCGCAGGGCGGTTGAAGGAATCATTCCCTCAGCCTCTTTTTGCGCAGTGACTACAATATCGCGCAGACGTTTTAAGGCGACTTGCCGGTCAGTCGTAGAGAGAGCCACGGTCACAGGTTTTTCGCCACTGCGCAGCGAATAACGGCCTAAGTAAAAGCGGCTCTTAACGCGCTTGCCCTTAACACGACGTGCTGACCTGTAGACAAATTCAATCACTAGTTTGTGGGTGCACACATAAAGCAGCATATGCTGGCCATGTATGCAATAGCAAACATGGTTTTTTTGTGACTTTTTCAAACTGTGCTACCGAAACCGCGCTTAACCATCACTGTGCCAGAGCACATCACGGACGAGATTAAGAAATATTCGAAACCGCTTGAAGTGTCATCGACGGAATACGCGGGCGACATTGTGAAGTGGTGGTTCGCCCAAGGTTGCCCGCCAGTGAGTAACCACGAAGCCGAATTAAGAAAAAAGTCAGAGAAAGTTGCTCCACGCCGCGCTTCTTAATTTTCCGGACGGTAACCCCCTCGAATGAAAATCTCACACTTGTTAGCGCGCTGGCAAACAGCCTTTTTTATGGCGGTGACATTATCGCTGTGCGGAATGGCTCAAAATAAAACCCCTGCTTACTTTTACGACCGATACGGTGCGCCGGAAAGAGAGATCAATCCAAAAGCGGTGACATTGTTTTCCGAATCGCAAACGGTGAACGTAAAAGGCGAATTCGTGGAACGAGTATACAAAAGCGGAAAAATGCGAGTCACTGCGGTGTTCCGGAAACCGTCGCTAAGCTTAATACAGGTTACCTATCATCTCCCGCACCAATGGACAAAAGAGCAGGTTTCAGCTGCCCTTTTAGCGTTTGATGAAAACTGGGCCTCGAAAGCCAACCCAAGCGGGGTGATGTTCTCAATTGGTCATTATTCATCAACAAACGGGTATAGAGCCTCAGTAGCTTTCATGAATTTGTGGGTTCTGTCACCAGAGGGAAGCAACCTCTTGGGAAAAGCACTGGCGGAGCGAGAGGCCGCAAGAAAGGAAGTCCCAAAATTCTAACGCTGCGATACCGGAGATGACAGGGTTGGTTTTTCGCGAAGTTTTCTGACGCCATACTTGTCAGGCGGAAGCCACGCAGAGTCCGTTTGCGATTCGTCGACCGAAGGAGTTACCGGTGATTGAACGGCAACTTGCTGCGGAGAAAAAGCGGAGTTTATGGCCGTCAAACGCGAAGGCCTCAGCCAATATCTTTTGCCATCAAAGTCTGCAAAATTACGACGAACTTTAGTTAGACGGGGATTACGCAAATCAGTGTTATCTTGTTCCGTTCGCGTAGATCCGTCTGACATGACCAGAATCACGCGGTCAGCCTTAAGGAGGATGCCAGTGACAAAAATTTCCTCTTCACGAGCAGTGGCGATTTGTGACGGGACGCGCAACTGCGCAGTCGGCGATTTATCAGCAACCACGGGAACGACGTCAGCAGGTTTGTCCTGGACAACTTGGGGCGTCTCAGGCGCAGCAAAAAGTAATTTCCTAACACCGAGAGCGATGCCAATAGAAACGACGTTACAAAGCAGCAGAAGGGCAATCAACTTGCTAGGAGGCATATGAGGGCAGCAGCTAGCGAGGATGTCGCTAAAGCGGCGTAATAAGGTTTCACGTCGTATTGCCGACGCTGCAGGTCACTAGAAGCAGCCTCTTGTAGAGCGCCGTAAATCGTAGCCTTAGCGCCGTGCAACGCATGCGAGTCAAAGAACCCCCACGAACGGGCTTTCCAACTCCACTTAGCTTTGCGACGCCATGGCTTTTTTCCTACTTCTAACGTGTAGGGAACGCGGACAAAAAGCGGGATTCGAATTCCTTCCCAGAAATTCATTAACGAACGGCAATGGATTTCCTTCTGCATCTTGCCACGGATTTGCTTGGCGACGTCATTAGCGTCTTGCGCGATGAAAACGAGATGAATCCGAAGCTTACGGACGAGCACGACAAAATTAAAAGTTTCACGGGAAACTTGCGCGTGATCCTTCGCGTTAAGGTCTAGCGCGGCCTCATCCAGTACCATCATGGCGGCAATTTTTTGGTTACCGCGAACAGCGTGATTTTCGAAATCAGCAATGCTAGCTTGGTTAAGAAGAATTAAACGGGTGGGGTCAAATATCAGTCCGAATTCTTCAAGCATCCACGACGCAACTTTATCAGAAAAAATCGGAATGTTGGTTACAACAGTGCCGCCGAGAGACAAATGCTCCATGGCCATGTCAACAGCGCACATGGACTTTCCGCCACCGAGCGTGCCAGTGATGATAGTTGATGACCCCTCAACGCTCATCGGAAGACACGTTTAACAAAGCCGATAATCGGGAAAATTACCAAGACAACGAGAGCAACAATTGCGACGGCTTTAATAAGCGGGCCGTATGCCTGCCACATCATCTTGAAAAGACGGTCAGCAAACGGCGTTTGTGTAGCGATAAATAAGGGATTCATGAGACGGTTGGCACATGGGCCTTGATTACACGATAGAGCGTGCACGCCAAATAGAACGGAACCCAAAGCGTAAACATTGCGATGGCGAGATCCAGAGGCAGCACGTAGTTGAGAAATCCAAACGGCGACACGTTAAGGGCCGCGCCGGCCAATTCCGGAGACGCCATCTCATCGAATTGGGAAATGAGTTCTGAAATTTTTTCGAATATGCCCATGAGATTCGCAGCCATGACAGCAAGCGCACCCATAAACAAAGCGACAGGCGACCACTTCGAAGAACACCAGTTAAAGAACGTTGTAAGAATTTGCGCGACGGATATCATAATTGAAATCAGGTGTCGGCAGCTGCACCACGTGCAGTGCGCACGAGCAATAGCCACCAGCTGAGCCAAAGCGCCACAGAGCAGACTGCGCGAAACCAAGTGATGGACGCAGAGTATGACGCCAAATCAAACGACCACGTTTTCTGAGGCCATGTTTGTCCCAATACTGAAAACTGGGGTAGCGTAGCACTGACGACGCTGACACTAGGAATTGAACCTGAGAAAAACGTGGGAGCACTCGCGGGAATAAGACCTGACCCAGTTACCGAATGAAACGCTACAGGGTCAGTTTGAATTGTCGTGGCCTCGGAGTTGAGAACGGGGGACGAACCTCTCAGCGAGTCAGAAATTTTGGAAACGGCGGACGTAATTTTATCGGCACCCTGCATATAGATTTTATTCGTCAGCAGATCCGTCTGATTGGCAGGGTCGGTGTTAGTAGAAGGAACCGTCCAAGTCCCCTTGCCTGAATTGTTGGACGGAGTGTCACGGGGAATGTTAGGTTCGGGAACATCGGTAGGCTCAGGAGTAGGCCCATCAGCATCATGCGGCGTAATAGTCTTAACGGGCCCTAAGTCGGTGACAGCACCTTCTTCGACGACCCAAATAGGGCCGTCCTTCACTATACCCTCCACCTCTGACATGACGACAACCTCACTGCTAGATGGCGCGTCAAATTCCTGAATAATGCCCTGTCGAGACTGCAAAGTCACAGTGCCGATTTGCTCTCCATCCTGCATCAATTTATATGTGACGGGGAAGTCCGAATTGTTATGCAGAGCAACGCGGACTCGCTGCGTAGCCACAGTGGGGTCGTAAGTGCGATATTGAGCATGCGCTACATCACCCGCCCACGCCCAAAATGTCACAGGGCCAGAGATGTCAGCCGTGAATATTGCAGGGGCAGCACCGAGGAAATAGACAGCCGCGGGAAGATTAGCGTTTGTGCCTCGGCCAACTTTGCCGCCGCTACCTGTAGCCGAAAACGTGATACGCCAGCCGCCAGTTTCAAGAGCCGTTTTTCCCGAAATGACTAAAGTGATGCCGGCTGAGCCTCCGTCGGATGACGATAGCGACCAGCCTTGTCCGCGCACGGTGCAAGTAGCCAGAACGGCAAATGCAAGCCATAGAAAAGCGGGGAGCAGAAGACGCCTCATTTTTCTCCCCCCAAAGAGTATGCTTTGGCGACGCACCAAAGAATAAACCAAGCGAGCAAAAGCCCGAGAATGTAATCGATTGTTTCCACTCAAAATTAGTTGCCCCGTTACCTACGGGGCCAGAGGTGAGCTTACTTCGGGGTTAAGCTTTCGCGATCCGCTTGAACAAGCGCCACAGGAGGAGACCACCCATCACGACGCCGGCGATGGCGAGGCCAGCGGTGACCGTAGCGCCGAGAGCGCCGGTTACCGCCGTTCCAACTTCCGCAAGCGCGGTCGTGAAGTCAGTGAGCACAATGGCCGCGTGAGACGTCGACGACAGCGCGGCAGAAGCCACGGTGACGACAGCGAAAGCAGCAACCGCTTTCACGGCAACGCTGACAATTTTCTGAACGAACTGACCGATTTTTTTGAACATAACCTATCCTTTTTGTTTTTGGTTTTATTCGCTCCATGTCGGCGCACCTAACAACCTCTGAAAGAGGCGCCAGAGATACCGAGAAGCGAAAATTGCGCCGCTTGATGTAATTCCCAGAGCGAGACACGCTCCGGTTACGGCAAAAATATTTTGAGTGCTCGCTGACGGAGCAGTGACAGTGACAACAGGTAGTTCTTCGGTAGTTACACCTACTATATTTATCGTGCCACCATCTTCGACCGTGACGAAATGAATCGTGTCAGGGCCACCAACAAAAACGAAGTATTGAGAACTTGGAGAATCGGCGGGAATTACTGCTGATCCATAGCCATAAATTTCTAATGCCGAGGTCAGATCAGGAATATACGGGCCAGCCCAATCGATGCTTTCAATAGCTCCGACTCTCGTAGGATCGCCCCACGTTGTAGAATTTAACACCGTTATCGCCGATTTGCCTTTCGGCACGGCGAGGAAAGCAGAAAGAAAAACCAATAGCGCTACCGCGAGGAATTTGGCGCGAGGAATTCTGGCGTGATACGTAATTTTGAGAAGTGATTTCATTGGGCTCTTTTTTCCGCAGCTATCTGGATTTCCCAACGTGTTGGCTCGCGGGCAGGATAAAGCGCACGAGCACGCAGAACGTCCCAACGAACAAGCGCACCCCGGATGCATTCAAAAATAGCTAACTGCTGATCCGTGCCGCTCTCCAAGAGCCAGCGATAGTATTCCAATTCACTCTCACCACGGGCTAAGGCCGCGAGGCATTGGGTGTTTTGGACAGTTAAGGTCTCTTTCATCAAGTTAAGGCGGGCGGCGCGCCGCTGACGCGGCGCATCCGCCCGCACATTAATTTTTGCTGAACACTGACTGCATCAGTGCATCGAACTCGGTTTGCGTGATTTTCCGCGCCACGCAAAAATGCATGACGCCATCGAACTCCATCTGGAGAAAGGCAGATTGCTCGCCTAACTCTTTCAGAGTGAAAAGGAGCCCTTGCATGCAGTCGGTCTGCGTGTCGTGAAGCTCCTGCCTTTCCTCGACTGTATTACGCTTGGACATCAAGCACCTTCCCGCTGATGCGTTGCACCAGCTTTTGGCCCGTTTTGTCGTCTTTGGCGTAGGTGCTCTTCGAAAAAAGCACGCGAGCGCCGAATGGGACGATCGTGATCGGTTCGCCGCGTTCAGTGACGGGTTTGTCACTGTCAGGGTCACCGTAGGAGGTGTGCTCGAACGTGGCACCGTCGCAACGGTAGCCCGTTACGTAGGTGACACGCTTCACATCCTTGCCGGTTTTATCGTCGCGAAACGTGCCTTCACGGCGCGTGGTTTCGTCAATGCAACGGGCAATGAGATACATTCCGTCAGGCAACTGCCCGAGGGAGAACTTTTTCGAATCTTCCATCTTCGCGGAAGAAACAGTAGCCGATTGTGTTGGTGCTTTGGTCTGGGTTGCGGTGCTCATTTTGTATTACGATTTGTTGTATTACGTCTTTTGATACGGGCATGTGATAGAGATCCATCGGGCGTTGCCCTAAATCCACCTGACGGAAAAAAATTTCTGTGAACGTGTCGGCGAGGTGCACGGAAACGCCGTATGTGCCGACAGCGCGGCCTCGGATTAATCCGCGTTTCAGCCATACCAGCCATTTAGCGCGGAGCGTGTTACTCGTGCGTTCGCGCTGTTCGGGTTCGACTCGCGACTTCGCTTGATTCGTGTCACCGAAAAAACCGGAGGACGTTTGGAAAACACGAATGGTTTTCGGGTAGTCCAGAACCCAGTCAGGGACGCCGTCACCGGTCGCGTCTTTCGTGACGTATTTGAAGAGATATTTGAAATCGCGCGGCTTGCTGACGCGTTTGATTTTCGTGAAGCCGTAACCCCAGACCTCCTCTAGGTGCTCGTTTTCGATAAATTCTTTGCAGTCAAGGCCGAGGTGCCAATGGGGCCAGCCTGCCTCTGTAAGCTCGAATTTAACGAAGTAGCGTTTGATGTCATGGCGCTCCCGCAGCCGCGCTACGGCGCGGCGTATGCGGTCGCGTCCTTTTTCAAACGCTTCCGTTTCGGATCCGAACATCTCAGGGTCAACCGTGAGCGTAACGAACAGCCAGCCGAACAGATGCGGAAAGCCGCGAGCCTGTAGCCGCTTCACCATTTTGCCGCGCCCTAGCTCATGCCACCAGCTATGCGGACGGTAGGGCGTCAGCACGTAGTCGTGACCCGATGACAGCAGCTTTTTGCGATACTGCCAGTTACTCGCCCGAACGGCTTTTGAGGGGGTAATAGAGGCAATTGCGCTCATTTTGTCCGGCCCTCCGATGGCACATCCCGCCCGACCGGCTTCCGGTCGGAGAAACCGCCGAGGGCCTCGCGCTCCGCGCTATCTGGGGTGGCCTCCACCCCAGCCCCCTTCTGATAACGGTAAAATCGTTTTCTACCGCATTTGGAGCACTCGGAAATCTCAACCTTGCCGTCGTCGTCATGAAAATCCCACTCGTGACGACATTGCTTCGAATAGAAGCCACGCAAGTAACCAGCCATGAAACCGAAGACGCCGCCGAAAATGAGGACGAAATAAGGAAATACGACAGTCTGCCAGACTACGTCTAACGCATGGATCGTGTGCTGGCTCACTTGGCACCCCCCAACGCGATAATCGCGCAAGCCGCAGTTAGAGCTTGTGAGTCTAAATGTGAGTTGGTGTAAAAAGCTAAGGCCTTGTCATTGGTTCGAATCCATGTCGGGCAGCCACTTTTCGGAACGGATCTCTGCACGCGAAAAAACCATTGGAAGCCCCTGCCGCATCGACCGTGTCACGCTTCTTTCGCGTCTTTGCCGGCACGGTGGCCGGTGTTTCGCTGGTGCTCATGGCAACAGCCGTCGAGACGGATAAAGCGCCTGTCATCTGGCAGTTGCATAGTCCCACTCGCGTGGGCCATCACCTGACTGCGGTGCTAGGCACCCCGGTCGCGCAGGCCGAGGTCGCTGGCCCGGCGGTGTTCTTCAACGGCGTTACCGACGGGATTTTTGTCCCCGAAAACCCGCTGGCGGGCGCGGAGCAGTTTACCATCGAAATCCTTTTCAAACCCGCCAGCGACGGGCCGGCGGAGCAGCGTTTCTTCCACCTGCAAGACGATGCCGGCAGCCGCGTGCTTTTCGAAACGCGCATGGCCGACGGCAAATGGGCGCTCGATACATTTCTCTACTCAGTCGAATCCACCAAAAAACTCGCGTTGCTGGATCGCACCAAAACGCATCCCGCAGGCACTTGGACCTGGGTGGCACTCGTTTACGCGGACGGTCGTCTGACGCACTTCATCAATGGCGAAAAAGAACTCGAAGGTGAAATTGTTTTTCCCCCGACCCGTGCCGGCCTCGTCTCACTCGGCGTAAGGCAAAACAAGGTATATTGGTTCAAAGGCGGCCTGCGCGAAGTGCGTTTTCACCGCACGGCCTTGACGCCTGCGCAGCTCCAAACAGCTCCCGCCGCCGCCGCGCGCTAAATCAAAAACCCGCAAACGGTTTCGCGCGCTGGCAGACTTGCAGCGCCACGCCCCACGGATCGCGCATCATCGCGAGACGGCTGCCATCGGCGAGTTCGTCGATGTGCGAAAGTTTCGCGCCCGCAGACTCAAGACGGGCAACATCCGCAGCCGCATCGGTCGAAAACACGGCGAAGTGAAACACGAGGTGATGTTGCGCCGCATACTCCGGATAAATCGCCGCCGGATTCGAATACAGCTCCACGATTACGCGCCCGGTTTCGTCCGCCAGAAAATGCGTGAACGGTGCCGCCGTGAGGTTGCGCACAATTTGAAATCCAAGGTGCTCGACATACCAACGGCTATGCGTCGGCGCATCCGGAACGTTGATGGCAAAGTGCTCGAATTTCATCGCGTCCGGAAATTCCCCCATGCCTCGACAAGGCGCAACGCATTAAACAACCGCGCGCCGTGCGGGTCGAATCACGTTAACCAATTCTACCCATGGGCTTCGATCCACAAAATGCCAGCCAGCCAATCGTCAACGTTCACAAACGCACCACGAAGGTTAACTTCTCCGTCGCGATTGCCGTCGTCGTTTTCATCCTCATCGGCATCGGCGCGATGTTGTGGGTGTCGAACCGCGCCGAACGCGGCGAGCCGGTTCGCGAAGAAGTGACTCCGCGCACGTAGAGGGAGAGCATCAGTTACCGCGGGCATCTCAGTCGGCGAGAGTCGCCACGCAAGAGCCGCCACGTGGCTAAAATATCTCGGGCATTGACGCCGGTTTTGGGCAGTTGTTTCATCACGCTTCATGCCGAACAAGCCCACTGCTTCGACACCCTCCATCAAATACAAGCGCATCGTCCTGAAACTCAGCGGCGAAGTGCTCCGTGGTAAAGGCACCGAGCCAATCGATGCCGCCACGCTCGAATCCATGTGCGAGCAGGTCAAAGGCATTCACGACCTCGGCGTGCAAGTCTGCGTTGTCATCGGCGGCGGTAACATCTTCCGTGGCCTGCAGGGCGCCAAGCGCGGCGTCGACCGCACCACGGGCGACTACATGGGCATGCTCGCCACCGTGATCAACGGCCTCGCGATCATGGACTGCCTTGAAAAAATGGGTGTCAAAACCCGCGTGCAGTCCGCCATCCCGATGAACCAGATCGCCGAGCCGTTCATCATGCGCCGCGCAATGCGCCACTTGGAAAAAGGCCGCGTCGTCATCTTCGTCGCCGGCACGGGCAACCCCTATTTCTCGACTGACACCACCGCCGCCCTCCGCGCCAGCGAACTGCACGCCGACATCATCATGAAGGCGACCAAAGTGGATGGTATCTACGACAAGGACCCGAAAAAATTCCCCGACGCCGTCAAATATGAGGAACTCACGTTCATCGACGCGCTCAAACAACGCCTCAACGTCATGGATTCCACGGCGTTCTCCCTCTGTCTCGACAACAACGTGCCCATCCTCGTCTTCAATCTCGACGATTCCAAAGCCATCCACAAAGCCGTCACAGGCGCGAAGATCGGCACGCTGGTGCACAACTGATTTTGAGCGGCTTCGCGATTCCTAGAGCCCAATCCTAAAACCCCAGACTCTCCAGTTTTCTTCCCATGTCCACGCAACCAATCATCACCGACACGACGGCCCGCATGAAAAAAGCGGTCGACCACACCCTCCACGAATTCAGCACGATTCACACCGGCAAGGCGTCGCCCGCAATGGTGGAATCCGTCATGGTCGAAGCCTACGGTGGCATGCAGCAGTTGAAATCCTGCGCCGCCATCACTACGCCGGACCCGCGCATGATTCAAATCCAGCCGTGGGATAAAGGCATCACCCGCGCCATCGAAAAAGCCCTTCAAATGGCCAACATCGGCGTGAATCCTGTCGTCGACGGTAATCTGATCCGCCTGCCCTTCCCCGAACTCTCGCGTGAACGCCGCCAGGAATTCGTCAAGACCGCCCATCGTCTCGCCGAAGAAGGCCGCGTGTCCGTCCGCCATATCCGCCGCGATGCGATGGAAGCCACCAAGAAGCTTCTCAAGGACGGCAAGATTTCCGAAGACGACGAAAAGCGTGCCGAGAAAGACGTGCAGGCCTTGACCGATAAAAACATCAAGGAAATCGACAGCCACGTCGCCCACAAAGAGAAAGACCTCCTGACGGTCTAACTCTACGCGGCATAATTTAAGCCAGGTCAGGGCGGTTATCCTCAACCGCCCTTTTTTTTGCCAAAGTGGTAGGGCCCGACCTCCGGGCGGGCCGTCGGTATTTGGCAAGAGGAGCTTTATGCCCCAATTGAAAACGCCGCGCGCCTTTTGCCTTCCCATTCTGCTCTCAGCATTCTGAATCCGTTTTTCCCAAATGGATTTCGAGCTCCCCAGTAATTTCCCAACCAACTCCGCGGCTTTCCCTCCGATCGATTTCCGCGCTGCGCTCAACGACGAGCAATTCACCGCCGTGACCGCCGAGCCCGGCCCGATGCTCGTGCTCGCCGGCGCTGGTTCCGGCAAGACCCGCACGCTCACCTACCGCGTCGCCTACCTGCTCTCGAAAGGCGTCAAACCCTCCGAAATTCTCCTCCTCACGTTCACCAACAAGGCCGCGAAAGAAATGCTCCACCGCGTGCATGAGTTGACCGGCGTCGAGCCCGCGCGCTTCTGGGGCGGCACATTCCACTCGCTCGGCAACCGCGCACTGCGCATCTACGGCGAGGCGATCAAGATTCCGAAAAACTTCACCATTCTCGACGCCGACGAATCCGAGACCCTCCTCAAACACACCGCCGAAGCCGCCGATAAATTGTTCTTCAAGGACAAGACCAACCCACGTCCGGGTCCGCTCTTCAACGTCCTCTCGCTCTCGCGCAACACGCAGTTCTCGCTCGCCGAAACCGTGGAGAAATATTTTCCGCAGTATCAGGATATTCAACATCGCTTCCCCGCGTTTCTCGAATCCTACACGAAATCCAAGCGCGAACAAAACGTCGTCGACTACGACGATCTGCTCGAACTTTGGCTGAAGCTCCTCACCGACGCGCCCGAAGTCGCGAATTATTTCGGCCAGCGTTTCCGCCACCTGCTCGTCGACGAGTATCAAGACACCAACACGATCCAGGCGCAGATCGTCGACAAACTCGCGCCGCACCACCGCGTGATGGCGGTCGGCGACGACGCGCAGTGCATCTACTCGTGGCGCGGCGCGAATTTCGAAAACATCATGTCGTTCCCCGAACGGCATCCCGACACGGTCATCCACCGCATCGAAACGAATTACCGCTCTACGCCCGAGATTCTCGCGTTCGCGAACGGCGTGCTCGAAGCCCAGCCGAAAGGCCGCCACTTCGACAAGGAACTCCGCGCCGCCCGCGCGCACTCGACGAAACCCTCCGTCATCCAGGCCATGGACGACCGCGAACAAGCCGAGTTCATCCTCAAACGCATCCGCTCGCTCGTCGACGACGACGGCGTCTCGCCCAACGAGATCGCCATCCTTTACCGCTCGCACTTCCTGGCACTCGAGATGCAGCTCACGCTCACGCGTTACGGCATGCCGTATCACATCACGAGTGGCGTGAAGTTTTTCGAACGCCAGCACGTGCGCGATCTCATCGGCGTCGTCAGCTTCGTTTACAACCCGGCCAACACGCTCGCGTGGCAACGCGTCGCCGTGCTCCTCCCGAAAGTCGGCGACAAGGGCGCGCAAAAAATCTACGCCGCCGCGCTCGATCACGCGAAGCTGATGCAGAAAAACTTTATCGACGCCCTCGCGACGGACGACGTGAAAAGCAAAGTCCCGAAGGACGCGAAAGACGACTGGGCCAACTTCTGCGCCTCGCTCGCGCAAGTCGCCGACGCGATGGACAACGGTCGTCCCGCCGACGCCATCCAGGTCGCGATCGACGGCTGGTATGGCGACTACATGAAAGGCGAATACGCCGACTACATCGACCGCCTCGAAGAATTGAAAGGCCTCGTCGGCTTCGCCGAGCAATGGCCCAACATGACGGATTTCCTCACACAAGTCGCGCTCCTCAATGGCGAGACTGGCGACAAAAAAGTCGAAGCCGAATCCGAAGCGATCCGCCTCACGACCGTGCACCAATCGAAGGGGTTGGAATACGATGTCGTCTTCGTGATCGGCGCCGCCGACGGCCAGTTCCCGACGAACCGCTCTATCGAAGCCGGCGACGTCGAGGAAGAACGCCGCCTTTTCTACGTCGCCGTCACCCGCGCGAAAAACGAGCTCTACATCAGCTACCCCAAAGTCGCCACCCGCGCCGGCCCCGGCGGCATGATGCTCCAACCGTCCCGCTTTTTAATGGAGTTACCGAGCCACCTTTACGACGAACTGCGCATCAAGCGGAGTTACGGGTGGTGAGCTAGCACTGCACTTCACTCGAAAACCCCACATCATCATGAGAAATTTTTTTGCAGTTCTTGTCGTGTTGATCTCAGCCCACTTAGGCCACGCCTACACAAAAAGTATTATTATCGACTCAGAAATCCGAAATCCTTCGGTCGGATTTTACGGTATTACTTTAAAAATACCTGCCAATTGGTCGATCTTTCCTGCAGTTCAGGACATCAAGCTACCTACGTCGAACAATGCACAAAGAGCCTGGCGGATGGCGAAAAGCTACGACGGCGCCCCAGGCAACACGACCCACGAAATTGTAACCCTCCACGACGGATCTAACGGCATTGCCTTGGCGATCGTCACGGGAGTCGGAGCCGACTGGCCACCGGAGAAGTTCAAAAAAGACTACAGCTGGGCCCTCGCGTTTAAGGCCAAGGGCTTCGCGTTTCCCGCAGGCGAGGTTTTTGTCCGCGAGGTGAGCACCATCGGGCAACGCTCTTTCGCCAAGATCGGCCGAACTCTTCCCATTGGCGGCAAGAACCACGTGAATTTTGTCTACCTTATTGTCTTGGGCCCGTCCTATGAAATTTCGCTCAACGGCGTGGCGAGTGAGGAAAATCGTGCGGCGCTTGAGGCGGCCATGGACGAGATGATGAAGTCATTAGTGACTCGAAAAAAATGACTCGGATCCACGTAGCTTCTCAATAAGGCAGGCCGCCGCCTCTGTAATTATTTCTCGCGGTATTGCGCGATGACGTCCTGCACCGACGGATTTCCTTTGGCCCAACCGCGCACTAACACGATCGGCCCCGGCGCCGCTTTCACCAAGCCATTGATGCGGTTAGACTCCGCGAGGCTGCTGGCGCTTATGCTGAAGCCACTCGTGATCTCCGCGGGAATGCCTGACGCGTTCAGTGAGGTTACCAGCGCTCGGGCGCGGGCCGCTTCAGCGCTCGGACAATTTGGCGGCGCGGCGACCAACACACGCTGATTTTGAGCGTCGTTGGTATTGATTAAAAAAAAGCCGGCCGGACTCAGGTTTACCGTCGCAGATTTTTCAGCAGAAGGATGCGTCTGACGATACTTGGCGTATAGCGTGAATACCCCGAAAGCCACTGCGATAAAAAGAAAGAATTTCAGAATAGTCATAGTGATGAACCTGCTATTGTGCTCGGGTAACTGCCACGACGCTTTTGACCCTACAACCGAAAACCCCACGCCACGCTCAAGGGGATCATTGATTCCCATTCGATTTCACGGGCGCTTCATCAAGCTTTCACACAGCCCTGTCACCGTGAACCCATGACCAAACGCCGCAGCCTTCTCCCCTATTTCATCGTTCCCGCGATTCCGTTGCTGCTGCCGCTCTTCGCCATGCAGGCCAAAGTGGAGGGCGTGGGCTGGAGCGGCTCCGACTATGTCATCGCCTACTTCCTGCTCGTCGGCGCGGTCTTTGCGTATCGCCTCGTGACCATCAAAGCCGCCGGCCGCCTCAGCTACCACCTCGGTGCGGCGCTCGCAGTATTCGCCGGGCTCTCGCTGATCTGGGTCAACCTCGCCGTTGGTTTCATCGGCAACGAAGACAATCCCGCCAACCTACTTTACGGCGGCGTGCTCGCCGTCCTCGCATTCAGCGCCGCACTCGTTCGCCTCGAAGCCAGCGGCATGTCCCGCGCACTCTACGTCACTGCCGCCGCACAATTCCTGGTCCCCCTCATCGCCTTCCTCACCTGGCGCCCAAACTTCGACGTCAACGTCCTCATGATCTTTTTTCTAAACGGCGTCTGGGTGCTGATGTTCGTCGTATCCGCTCTACTGTTTAAGCTCGCGGCTAAAACGGTCGACCTCGCCACTTAAATTTCGGCGCCGCCGGCTTATTTCGCCAGCGGCGCGCAGATAATCCGCACGGCAACCGTCAGGCCTTCACGAAACTCTTCACGGGTTTCAACGCGGTGCTTCAGGCCTTTCGTCACCGAACAAAGTGTTTCCGCAATTTGGCGGGCCGTGACACCAACGGGCTTATACTCCGCGACCAAACCGGATTCACGAATCGTCGCCGTGAGCGCTTCGATAAAGGCTTTTTCGTGTTCCACGATTGTCGTCCACAGCAACCCCTCGGCGGCTTGCATGAGGTCGGCCGCGTCCGCCGCGAAACGACCTACGTAACGGCCAACCCACTCGTCAAAGGCGTTCACCAAACGTTCGTTGATTGAACCTTTTTCCGCTTCCAACGCGCGTTTCGCGTCGGCCAGCGAGCTCGCAATCGTGTAAGTCACCGTCGCACGGAAAAGTTCATCCTTATTCGTGAAGTGAAGATACAAGCCTTGCCGCGAAATCTGCGCGGCGCGGGCGACCTCATCCATCGACGTTTTGCGAAAGCCGAAACGGGCAAATACGCCCAGGGCGGCGTCCAGCAACGCGGCCCGACGCGCCTCATCGGCAGGGGTCACGACAGAAGAAATTGATTTTGCGTTTGACACGATAGGCTTACTTTACACTTTATATCTATATTGTCAATTAAGTCATCCGAAGCGTTATGAGCACAGCGAGTAGTTTTCAGGCACGTTACGAGTCGCCCACCCGTCCGGGCAAGCCTGCCGATGCCGCTCTGCGAAAAAACGCCAACTAACTCAATCTTGCCATGGCTTCCCTCGCTCCCGTCCTTTCAAGCTCACTGCCCGAATCCAAGCCTCGTTGCGGCGCGCTCCACTGGCTGAAACGCGCCTCCCAAGCGATCGCCGCTGCCGTGCTCGTCGCTTTCACCGCCACCCTCGCCGACGCCTGGGTAGGTTTCGGCCGTCGCCCCGATGGCGAACGCCGCAAGCGCATGGAACGCTCGCCGCAGTGGCGCGACGGCAAGTTCCGCAATCCGCAGCCAATCTGGAACGACATGGTCAAAGCCATCACTTCCGCGTTGCGCCCCTCACCACACGCCAGCCCGAGCGCGGCGCAACCCGTGCCCACCGCGCTGGTCGATGCACAACGTTTTGCCACTCCGCCAGCGTCGGGGCTGCGCATCACGTGGCTGGGTCACTCGACCACGCTCATCGAAATCGACGGCCTGCGCGTGCTGACCGATCCGGTGTGGGGTGAGCGCGCTTCGCCCGTGACGTGGACGGGCGTGAAACGCTGGTTCACGTCGCCGCTGCCGCTCGGGGAGTTGCCGGACGTCGATGCGATCGTGATTTCGCACGACCATTACGACCACTTGGATCACACCACGGTCATCGCGCTAAAAGATCGCCCGACGAAATTTATCGTGCCGCTCGGCGTTGGTGCGCACCTCGAATATTGGGGCGTGCCCGCGGCACGCATCGTCGAACTCGATTGGTGGGAAAGCACGAAAATCGGTTCGCTCGAAATCACGAGCACGCCAGCCCGCCACTCCTCTGCGCGCGGACTTTTTGACCGCGACCTCACGTTGTGGTCGAGCTACGCGATTCGCGGGCCGCAACACCGCGTCTATTTCTCCGGCGACACCGGCATGCAAGCCGCGTTCACCAAAATCGCCGACCGTCTCGGACCGTTCGATGCCACTCTGATGGAAGTCGGTGAATACAACGCCAACTGGCGCGACTGGCACAGCGGGCCCGAACAAGCTGTCGCCGCGCACCGCCTGCTCGAAGGCGCCGTGATGATCCCGATTCACTGGGGCACCTTTCAACTCGCACCGCACACGTGGACCGAGCCGGTCGAACGCGCGGTCACCGCTGCAGCCAAAGCCGGCGTTACGATCGCCACGCCACGTCCCGGCGAAAGCGTCGAGCCTGCCGCCAAACTTCCCACCGCTCGCTGGTGGCCCGAGCTGCCTTACAGCACCGCCGAAGAAACGCCGATTATTTCCACCACCGACGGCACCGTGCCCGTCGCAAACTAAACGTTCACCCTCACCCACCGATGAACTCACTCGCTGCACCCGCTCAAACTCCGTGGCACCAACTCCAAAACGAGTTGCGCGACCTCGCGTTCCTCCTCGACCGCAAAGGCAATCCCGTCGCCGCTGACGTCGCCATGAACATCGCCGCGCGCATCCAAGAACTGATTGCGCACACCGCTTCAACGCCCGCGCTCACACTTGAGGCGAGCGCCCACTGGAGAAATTAACATGATTTCCGTGATCCTTATTCTCGCAGCGCTGGTGATATTCGTGTCACTCGATTCAACCGGCGCCGAACAGGGCGATGCGGCCTGAACAAAGCCGACCTGTAGGGAAGAATCATCGATTCCGCCCTACAACGCTCCCGAGAAAAACTCAAACCGTCGCCGGGGCCTCTTGGCGCCAGCGGCGATACGCGGAGAAATCAGATTTCGTGCGGTCGTAGAGTTCGCGGCGACGGGCGTAGTTGGAGTAATCAGTCACGAGCTCCGGCGTGCGCTTACTCGCGACGAGAAAATCCGCTTCCGGTGGATAACATGCGATGCTGACTTTATCGTAGAACGCGGCGTCGGCTTCGCCTTGCTCGTTCAGCGCCGTCGGCTCCAAGCCGACATTGCTCGGAGTTTCGGCGGACTGAAAACGCAGATCCATGCTCCAGCGAATGTGGTCGGACGTATTGGGCGTCGAGCAGTGCGGCGTGCGATTCGTCATGAACACCACGCCTCCGCGCGGACACGCCGCCGTGATCGCTTTCTGCGGATCGTCGGGCAAATCCTCGTCTTTGATGACAAGGAAGCCCGCGTTGCCGCCGGTGTGGTGCTTCGCCACTTTACCGCGGTGCACTCGGGGAAGAATCTGCATGCAACCGTTCTCGACCGTTGCGTCCACGAGCGGCACCCAGCACGTGATTATCATCTGCGTGTCGCAGTGCTCCGCAAAATAACCGCTGTCCTGGTGCCATGGCACGATGCCGCGACCCGAGTTCGGCAACTTCGGGCGCACACGATACACCGACGACGCCACGATTTCTTCGGTCGCGAGCAGCGAACCGACTTTCGCTAAAAGTTTTTTGTGCGCGATGAGGTCGAACAATTCGACCGCGTGAAATCCGCCGCCGCGCAGCCCTTCGAGGTGACGCATGATCGCCACGCTGTTCTCTGCGGAATCTTTTTGAATCGCCGCGAGCCGGTAATCGAACGCAAGATCCTCGTGGAGATTTTCGAGTTTTCCCTGCGCTTTTAGTTCGAGCGCTTTCGCCGCGATCTCGCGGTGCAACGCTTGGCGAACAGGCTCGAGGTCTTGCGGATCAAACACGTCGGGAATGATAAGGTAACCCTCATCACGAAAAAACGCACACTGCTCAGGGGTAAGCGGCCGGGGTAAGCTCATGCGGAAAATTCGTGGAGATTTTTGGCACCGCCGCAATCGCGGAACGCGTGAATATTCACCGATTTCTCCTCTCAAATTCCGGGTATAGCACTTGAGTCCGGCGCGGAAGTTTTGTCAGGTCATCGCATGAGTTCGCCTGCTGTGGAATCACCCCTTCCCCTCAAGCCGATGGTGCTCGTCGAGCCTTCGACCAAACAGCGTCCGCGCAACGTGGAGCTGATGAACGACTGGCAATACGTGGAGCGCGCCATCCATCGCCTGCTCGCCGCGTGGGGCCGCGACGTCGCCGAGTGGGATAACAAGAGCGCGCTGCACCGTCACATCTGGGATCAAGCCGAGTGCGTGCGCCGCTTGCGCGAACGCATCGAACAATTTCCCGGCGGCCGCCCCGACGCGCCGGTTTCCGCGCAACTCGAAACGCTCGCGAACGCCGTGCTGCTTGCACCGTCACTCGAGGACGCACTCGACGGTATTTACGAACTACTGCTAAAAACGCTCGTGTCCGCTTACGGCGAATACATCGGCAACGTGCACCCGATCCACGACGCACCGACGATCGCATTGCTGCATGAGATCAACCAAATCAAAAGCCAGCAGTGGCTCTGGTATCGCAATTATCGCCGTCTCACGCCGCATACGACCGACGCCGCCTATCGCGCGCGCGTCACGGCACGGTTGGAGGCGTGCGGAAGTTTCCGAGCACCGTTACCCATCACCGCAGGAGCGGAGGCGCAGCCTGCCGGCGTGAACACTGATTTTCGTTTGAGCCGTTTCAGCGCGCGCAACGTCGCGATCCGCCCGAAACAACCGTTCATGGATTATGTCCGCGCGGATTTCGCGACGAATCTCGAAGCGCGCCGTCTCTTCTGGGCCTTCGGTTACATGCTCGAAAAAAATCTGCCCGACGACCAACTCGCGTGGCTCTACTATGGCCACTACATGCCGTGGGCGTGGCAGCATATCATCTCGCGTCACCTGTGGGATGAATCGCGTCATGGCGATTCGGGCTACTCACGCCTGCGCGATTTCGGCATCAGTCTCGAAGACGTCGGTTTTTCCGGCTACGATCAAGCCGCGCGCGATACCGAGTTGAAAGCAGTCGCCGAGAAGATGGGCATCACCGTCGATGAAGCTTACGCACGCCAACAGGAGTTACTCGCGCCGTTCAAAGCCGAACCCACGACGAAAGCACAACTCTACGAACATGTGTTCATGATCGGCCTCGTCGCCGAGACCGGCCACTTCGTCGTGAAGAACGAAGGCTACGTGGACTTCAAAGAAGGCCAGGATCTGCAGTCCGCCGAGATGATGCTGTTTGATATCATCGATGAAACCGCCCACGTCCAATACGCGCATCAATGGCTGCCGATGCTCGCGGAGTTCGCCGGTGTGGACAATTCCGGCTACCGCGAACGCGGCGTGAAAATCCGCGAAGAATCCCAAGTCCGCGCGATCGCCACCGCGAAAGAACTCGACCGCGTGCTCTCCCGCACGACAGGCGATGCGAGTTTCGATTTCTACCAAGATCTGCTCGCGCGCATCCGCGTCGCCTGCCCGCTCACGAATGCCACCACCTGCCCGCCGCGCTCGCCAAAACCGATGTGAGCAGGATTTCAGCGGTAATCCTTTCTGGAAATGAAAAGCCCCGCCTCGCGATGAACGCGACACGGGGCTCTTCACGCCGCCTGACACAACTCAGGCGACACACACACTAACTAAAGTTTAGCCGTTCTTGGCTTCGACGACTTGGAGCGGGAGCTCGACGCGGGTCGAGATCGCCTTGCCGTTTTTGCGCGCCGGCGTGAATTCCCATTTCTTTACCGTCGCGACCAGATTCTTGTAAGGCGTTTGGTCGCTCTCGGAAAGAACGCGCACGTTGCTGGCCTTGCCGTTGGCATCGACCGTCATGCTGAGCGTGACGGTAGAACCTTCGTGACGTTGCGGGAGTTGGATGTTGCCCACGACTTTGGACGGAGCCGGCGCTTCGAAGGTGGTGACGTGGGCAGCGGTGGCGTCTGCGGCAAAAGCAGAAGCGGAGAACAGACCGGCGAGGAGGGCAGAGGCGACGAGGATGGACTTGGTTTTCATGATTTGGATTTCCGCGTGAGCGGATTATTTTTGGGTTCGTAGTTTTGGTTGTGGGGCCTCGGAAATTTTCCCGAGGGTTTTCTGCTAGCCGCTGGTTGTGGTGTGCCTGCTTACTTTGCATTGCGCGTGCCAACTTCCCTACCGAGTCACAACTCACTCACCTCCAATCGTTAGAAATATTTCACGCATCCGCGTCGCGGCACGGATTTTTTCAGAAGCGCAATCCACGCGTCCCGCGCGTGGGATTTTTTCAGGAAAAACGACGAAGTGCGCGCTGCTCGCGCAGGAAAAACCAAAACCACGGTTTTTCCTCGGAAGCTCTGCCTAATCCCTAGGGCAAAAATGCGTGTGCGCAGACTCGTCCTCAGGCCGCAATCATCACGACCGAGCGCTTCAGCATCCGGTCACGACGCAGCACGAGCATGCTGTGGCCGCCGGCGAAAAATTCGTAATTCACGCGCACCACTTCACTCGAGATGCCTTCGACTGCGAGATCCGCGCGCAGGCGCTCGAGTTGCGGATAAGGTTTTCCGTCCGCGCCGCACACGGGATGGATTTTTACTTCACGCGTGGCGACGCGCACGAGTTCTTTGCACGCCGCGAGGTGCCAGTCGTAATCGAACTGTGCTGCGTAGATGAAGAGCAAGTGCGCACAGAGCACGAGCGAGAAGCTCTGATCGAGAAACGGGAGCGACGGCAACGACGCGCGCACGTAGCGCGCATGCCGGACATTGCCCTCGTAGTCGGCGAGAAATCTCCGCGCCGCGGCGCGACGGTCGATCTCCGCTGCATCGATCGACGTAAACGATTTCAATTTAAACAGCCGCGGCTTCGCCCGCATCTGGGAAAACATCTTTGCATAGTCCGTGCGCACCCGCGCGGAGAGCGAGCGGTGCGGCTCCGCGTAGAGCGGATCGACGGCGGTGGTCTCGATGCCGCGCCGCTGCGCTTCGGCGGCGAACGACGACGGCCCGGCGGCGACGTCGAGCACGGCGAGCCGGTAAAGCGCGTTGGGGTTAAGATCGAAGAACCGCGTGTATTCTTCAAAGGTGCGTCCGAAGAACGACACGGCGGGCAGTTCCAGTTGGGAACGAGGAGCAGGTGCTGTCAGGAGGGACATGGTGTGAACGGAGACGGTGGGTGGAGGAAATTTGGAAAATAAAAAACCCGACTCGGTTGGGAGTCGGGCTCAGCGGTGATTGGAAGGTGGTTTTTGTTTCGGTTGCGCTATGCGCAGTGCACCTTGAATCGCTGAGCCCTGAGAGGGAGCCAAACGCGTTTGCCGGCTGCCATAATGGCAGTCGCGGAAGCTACGCGGATGGAGCGGTTGGAGTTCACGTGCGCTGTTGATGATAAATCCGCCGCGGCCGTGCAAATCCAAATTGCCGCCCACTGCCAGCACAGTGCCGCGCAACAATCACCGCGTGACTGTGCTGGGCGGTTTACCTCAGGTTCAGATTTTCGCAGATCCACCGCGAAACGCCGCCGGGTCGAAACTATCTTCCCGCGTGTAACTCCCGCTCACTTGCGCTGTCGCACAAATGCCCGCATCACTCACCGCGTAATCCATGAAAACATTCCTCATCGTCATCGGCATCCTTGTCGCATTCGCCGTCGCCATCGCCCTGTATGTAAGCGGCGTTTACAACAAACTCGTTGATCGCTCCCAAGCCGTCGACGCGCAGTGGGCCCAAGTGCAGAATGTCTACCAACGTCGCGCCGACCTCGTGCCCAACCTCGTCGCAACTGTGAGCGGCGCCGCGAACTTCGAGAAATCGACGCTCACCGAAGTCACCAACGCCCGCGCTTCCGTCGGCAAGGTGCAGATCAACTCCAGCGGCGCGCCCACCGATGCAGCACAGCTCGCGGAATTCGATCGCGCGCAAGGCCAGTTAAGCTCCGCGCTGTCGCGCCTGCTCGTCGTCTCTGAAAATTACCCGTCGCTTAAAGCCACGGCGAATTTTCAGGATCTCCAGGCGCAACTCGAAGGCACAGAGAACCGCATCTCGGTCGAGCGTGGTCGCTTCAACGAACTCGCCCGTGACTACAACGCCGCGATCAAACGCGTGCCCGCAGCGTTCTTTGCCGGCCTGTTCGGCTTCAAAGAAAAAGCTTATTTCACTGCGACGCCGGGCGCGGAGCGTCCGCCAGCAGTCGAGTTCGGCGATTTCTCCAAGCCTGCGCCGGCAAAACCTTAACCAGCGCGCGTGCAGACTCCCTTGAAATTTTTCGCCCCCTTACTCGCGCTAGCCGCGTTACTGCTCACAGCAGGCGCGAGCTTCGCCGCCGAGCGCATCCCGCCGGCGCCGGCGAAGTATTTCAACGACTATGCTAATGTCGTCTCGGTCGACACCGCGAACGCGCTCAACACGAAGCTCGAACAATACGAGCGGACCACCTCGAATCAGTTACTTGTAGCCCTGTTCCCGCGCATGGAGAGCGATTCCTCCGTGCAAGATTACACCGTGCGCGTCGCCGAGGCGTGGCGCGTCGGCCAGGCAAAGCGCGACAACGGCGCAGTGCTGTTTCTCTTCATGAAGGAGCGCGAGGTATTTATCCAAGTCGGCTACGGGTTGGAAAGCGTGCTGCCCGACGCCACCGCCAAACGCATCATCGAAAACGAAATCGTGCCACGCTTCCGGCGCGGCGATATCGATGGCGGAATGCGCGCAGCGGTCGATGCGATGATCGCCGCAACCAAGGGCGAATATCAGGGCACGGGCCGCACCCAGGCGGATCGTTCGCGTGGAAACAATCGTGGCGTGGCGCCCTCGGGCGCATTCATCGGCCTGGTCGTAGTCATGATCTTGCTCAGCCAGGTTTTCCGTGGCGCACGTCGCAACACTGTCTTCGGTTCGCCGCGCGTCGGGCGCCGCAGCTCGGGCGGGTTCTGGATGGGTCCGCCCCAAGGGGGCGGTGGCTGGAGCGGAGGTGGTGGTGGCGGATTTTCCGGCGGCGGGGGCAGCTTTGGCGGCGGTGGCGCGGGAGGACGTTGGTAACATGAAAAAAGCGGATTTCATCCAAGCGCTCGACCACTCATCAATCGAAGCCGCGATTACCAAAGCGGAGCTGCACACGTCCGGCGAGATACGCGTCGTCGTTGCCAATTGCGACGCTCCCGACGCGATCGCAGCCGCGCGCTCCGAGTTCGATCGGCTCGATATGGACGAGACGCGTGATCGCAACAGCGTGCTCATTTTCATCGCGCCGAAATCCCAAACCTACGCGGTCATCGGCGATGTCGGCGTGCACGCGAAATGCGGCGACACATTCTGGCGCGAGCTCGCCGACGTGCTCGGCGAGCACTTCAAGCTCGGCAAATACCATGACGGCCTCGTGCACGGCATCGCGAAAGCGGGCAAGTTACTCGGTGAGCATTTCCCACGCCGTGACGACGATGCGAACGAGTTGTCGAACCGCGTAGAAGTGATCTGAGAGGTCGTTTAGCCTGCAAGGAGTGCGGGCTCCACCTTCAAGCACCGCTCAGCGATCCCGTTTGTCGAAAAACTTCTTAGACGGTTTCGGCGCAGGTGCCGAAGCGTGCCCACCACCCTGCCCTTGCCCACCGCCGCAGGGCGGCTGCGGTTGCGCGAGGTGCGCGAAACCTGTCTTCACTGAACCCGCGTTGCCTTTGCCGGGCTTGTGCGTTGCGGCGGCGAGGCGTTTGCCGGGCACTTGCATGCCGCAGGGCGTGATGTGCGGCGGCGGCGTGACGTCGACCGTTTTTTGTTTTCCGTCGAGCAAGCGCTTCGCCATTTCGCCAAGACCGAGGCGCTGCATCGAACTGCGCAGCGCATTCTTCATTTCGGGTTTATACCAAAAAAAGAAACTGCGTTGCTCCTGTTTTTCCTCAGGCGTGCGGGCCACGCTCACCGGCTTGGAATCGTAAGGATGCACGCCCGTCGCGTAGATTTCGGTGGCAACCGTCATCGGCGTCGGCGTGAAGTCCTGCACTTGCTCAAGACGGAAACCGAGATCCTTCGTCTTCAATGCGAGCTCGGCCATGTCTTCCGGACGCGAGCCTGGATGCGACGAAATAAAATACGGGATCACCGGCGTGTCGGGCTTGCCAGCTTTGGCGGCGGCCCGGTCGAACTTCTCCTTGAACTTGTAGAAGAGATCGAACGTCGGTTTGCGCATGATGCGCAGCACGTGATCGCTGGTGTGCTCCGGCGCGACTTTGATGCGGCCGGGCACGTGGTGCGCCGCGAGTTCCTCGATGTAGCGCTCGTGACTCTCCTTCACCTCCGGCGTCGTGCCTTTGTCGTGCAGGAAAAGATCGTAGCGGATCCCGCTCGAAACATAAGCGTGATTAACGCCCTCGGTTTCACGCACAGATTTGTAGATATCGAGGAGCGCCGTGTGATCCGTGTCGAGATTGCGACACACATCGGGCCAGATGCAGCTCGGGCGCACGCACTCGTCGCAGATCCACTGCTGTTTGCCCTTCATCTTATACATGTTTCCCGACGGACCGCCGAGATCGCTAATCGTGCCGCGGAAATCCGGCATCTGTTTGATCGATTCAACTTCGCGCAAAATCGATTCCTTCGAACGCGACGCGACGAACTTTCCTTGATGCGCCGAAATCGTGCAAAAGCTGCAGCCGCCGAAGCACCCGCGGTGCATATTGATCGAGTGCTTGATCATTTCGTAGGCGGGGATCGGTCCGCGCTTGCGATACTTCGGATGCGGCAACCGCGTATAAGGCAGATCGAACGCCTTATCGATTTCCTTCTCCGTCATCGTCGGGAATGGCGGATTCACGACGAGCATGCGGCCATTCGTTGGCTGCAGCAGGCGGCGCGCTTTCACGCGGTTCGATTCCGTTTCGATGTCTTTGAAATTCTTCGCGTAGAGCGCGCGGTCTTCGAGACACTCCTCGTGCGTGTGCAACGTGAAGTCGTCCCAGTTTTCGTTTTTCGGGACTTTGGTTTCTTCCGACAACAACACGGCGGTCTGCGGAACCGTTTTAAGCGACGCAAACGGCACGCCGCGTTTCAGCAAGCGCACCACTTCCTTCAGCGGCAATTCACCCATGCCATACACCAACAAGTCCGCGCCACTGTCGGCGAGAATCGAAGGCTTCAACGTATCCGACCAGTAATCGAAATGCGTCACGCGGCGCAGGCTCGCCTCGATGCCGCCAATCATGATCGGCACCTCGGGATAAATTTTCTTCAACACCTGGCAGTAAACCGTCGTCGCGTAATCCGGTCGGAAACCGTGCTCACCGCCCGGCGTGTAGGCATCCTCGCTACGCAGTTTTTTCGCCGCCGTGTAGCGATTCACCATCGAATCCATGCACCCGGCGGTTACGCCGAAAAACAGGCGCGGCGTGCCAAATTTTTTAAAATCGCGCAGGTCGTCGCGCCAGTTCGGTTGCGCGATGATGGCGACGCGCAGCCCTTCCGCTTCAAGCAAGCGCCCGATGACCGCGGTGCCAAACGCCGGGTGATCCACGTAAGCGTCACCCGACACAATAATCGCATCCACGTAATCCCAGCCGCGTGCCTTCATCTCGTCCGCGGTCGTCGGCAGCCAGCGCTTCGCGTCCCACACGGGTTCGTGCGAGTAAACTTTGGTGCCGCTGGCGGCAGCCGGACTGGAAGTGTTTTCGTTCACTGGATCTTCAGCGCGGAAGCTGACCAAGCTGCCCGAAGGTGCAAGCCCGCGCACACTCGCCACCGCCAAGTGCTCACTGCGAGCGATTTGTGCGCAAAACCCGCTCGCGCACGGGCATACATCCTGCACATGCTCGATTCGCGCATGAGCACCCGCACTATTCTTTGCCTCGCGAGTTTTCATAAAGGCCACGAATTCATGAAGGCTGCCAAAGCCGAGGGCTGGAACGTATTGCTGCTCACCTCCAAATCGCTGGAAGGCTCGGACTGGCCGGCAGAGGTCGACGAAATTTTCTATATGCCCGACGTCGGCAAGGTGTGGAACCGCGACGATGTCATCAAAGGCGTCAGCTACCTCGCGCGCCACCGCCAGCTCGACCGCATCGTCGCGCTTGATGACTTCGATGTCGAAACTGCGGCCGCGCTCCGCGAGCATTTGCGCGTGCCCGGCATGGGCGACACGACCGCGCGCTACTTTCGCGACAAACTCGCGATGCGCCTCAAAGCCCGCGAAGCCGGCCTGCCAGTGCCTGATTTCGCGCCGGTGGTAAATCATGGACTCGTCGCCGAATTCATGCGGCAGAAACCGGGCCCGTGGTTGCTCAAGCCGCGTTTCTCCGCCTCGGCCCTGGGCATCAAAAAAATCGAGCGCTCGGAAAATCTCTGGCCGGCGCTTGAAGCGCTGGGCGACCAGCAATCGTTTCACCTGCTGGAAACCTTTGTGCCCGGACGCGTTTATCACGTCGACTCGCTCATCTCGCGCGGCGAAGTCGTGTTTTCGATCGCCTGCCGCTATGGGGCTCCGCCGCTCGCAGTCATGCACGGTGGTGGGATTTTTTCCTCGGCGGTCTGCGAATATGGCTCAGCCGAGGAACGCGCGCTCGTCGCGGCCAACGCGGCCGTGCTGAAAGCCATGGGCCATTTCCGCGGCGCTTCTCACACCGAGTTCATTCGCGCGAATGACGGAACCTTTCATTTTCTCGAAACCTCGGCGCGAGTCGGCGGTGCGAATATCATGGACCTCATCGAAGCCGCGACGGGACTCAACCTCTGGCGCGAGTGGGCGAAAGTGGAACTCCGCGAGGACTACTATCGCGTGCCGGAATATCGCAAAGACTACGCCGGCTTGCTCGTGTCACTCGCACGACAGGAATGGCCCGATCTCAATTCGTTTTCCGAGCCCGAAGTCGTGTTGCGCATTCCCAAACGCCATCACGTCGCTCTCGTGTGGCGTTCGCCGAGTCATGCCCGCGTGGAGCAATTGCAGGCCGACTACCTTGCGCGCGTGCAGCGCGATTTTCATGCCAGCGCGCCCGCACCGGACAAGGCAACGGATTGAAATTTTTTCGCGGTAGGGCCTGACCTCCGGGCAGGCCGATTAAATTCGCGAATGCCCACGACCCGCCCGGAGGTCGGGCCCTACCTGCGTCACAGCCGGCCGATCTTCACCTTCCCGGGGACTTGCGGTTGGCCGGTGTCGGCGCTCGCGAGGGCGGCGAAACATAATTCGAGACTGCGCAGATTATTCGCGGCGTTGATCGTGGATTCGCGGTCTTCTTCGATCGCGCGCAGGAACTCCCCGAGCGTCCCGCGGAAGCCATCCGGAAACCACTTTCCTTCGAGCGGTATTTTCACGGTGCCTTTCTTCGTAATCAGATCGAGTGCGGGCAAACTGTAGAGCGGACCCGCGCCACGGAGGACACCTTTCGACCCGACACAGCAGAGCGACTCCGATTGCGGATCGAGCGTATTATACGCGCTGAATGCGATCGTCGCGAGGCCGTCGCCGAAATTCACCGCGACATTCGACAACATCGGGATTTTCAAATCCTGATTCGGCGCTTTCACCGAATTCGCGAACACTGTGCGCGCACGACGGTCGCCAAAAGTCTGCGCCGCGATGTCGAACCAATGAATCGCGAAGTCACTCAGGATCAGGTGATGCAATTCCGCAAACTTCGAGCCGCGCACCCACGTGTGATCCCACTGCATCGCCATGTCCAACGTGTGGATGTCGCCCAGCAATCCCGCGCGCACGGCGCCCAACAAGGCGGAGAAGTGCGGCGCCCAACGCGCATTTTGATTCACGCCGAGTTGCACGCGGTTTTTCTTCGCCAACTTCACGAGGCGTTTGCCGGCGTCGATATCGAAGGTGAACGGTTTTTGGCTGAGCGTGTGTTTGCGCGCTCTGAGGGCGTCTTCGATCTGGCCTTGGCGCACCGCCGTGTGCGTGGCGATGTCGACGATCGTAATGTCGTCGCGCGCCAGCAGTTCGCGGTAGTCGGCATAAACCGCAGCCTTAGGCGCAAATTCATCGCGGCGTTTTTTCGCAGCTTCGAGATCGATGTCGGCCAACGCGACGATCTCGATGCCGAACGATTTTGCTGCCGTCAGATGAAACGCGGAAATCGCGCCGCAGCCGATCATGCCGAATTTATGCTGACGCGGACGGCGCGGACCGCGCGGACGATAATCAAGCTTGGGGACGCGCATTACTTTCGCAGTGGTTGGGGACACGGATGAAAAAATGAAAGAGTGACTCAGGAAATTAATTTGAGCGGCTTGCGCAGCTTCGCGCTGCGAGCGGCGGTATCGACGATTTGCTGGCCGATGCGGCTCGTCTCGACGGAGATCGGTCCTTCGATCGGCGCGCCGGTTTCGAGGCAGTGCAGAAAATAGTGCACCGGATTGAGGTGCGGTTTTTTGAGCTTATCGACCGCGACGACTTTTCCTTCCGGATGTTTGCGCGTCTGCAAGCGGATCGTCGGCTCGTAATCGTAGTTCGCAATCGTGCCTTCGCTGCCTTTGAGGACGAAGCCGCATTTCGGTTGCGGTTGGTTTTCCCACGGATCGGTAAAGGTGCCCCAGCGCGTGTGAAACGTGGACAGCCAGTCGCCGTAGCGCGCGATGGTCATGCTTTGTTCGTCGACGGGCAGGCCTTTACCGGTCGCGGTCAGCGTCGAGATTTCCGTCGGTTTCCTGCCGTTGAAAAACCACGTGCCGAGCGTGACGCCGTAGCCGAGATAATCCACGAGCGAACCGCCGCCATTGGAATCGTAGAACCAACTCGCTTTCTTCTGCGCGGTCGTCGGTGAAGGCAGGCCCGGCTGCGAACGATCCTGGATCGGCGAACGGTTGCCGTCGTAGAAATGAATTTCCTGCAACTCGCCGATGACACCTTGACTGAGCAAACGGTGCGCGGTGACGTGACAGGGATACCACGCGAGTGGCCAGTTGATCGCGAGCCGGCGGCGCGCTTTTTTCATCGCGGCGATCATGCGGTCGGCTTGCGCGAGGTTTCCGGCGAACGGTTTTTCAATCAGCACGTGCACGCCAAACGGCGCGACTTTTTCCACCCACTCCGCGTGCGCGCCGCTGGCCGGACACAGAATCACGACGTCGGGTTTCGTCTGTTCGAGACACGCGCGCCAGTCGGTGAACACGCGCTCCGGCGGAATTGCGCAGTGAGTGATCACGTGCTGCATTTCCTTCGGATCATGGTGGCTGATGCCGACGATCTCGGCGTTGCGCGCCTGGTGCGCATACGCGAGCAAGTGATCCATGTGGCGAAAATCGAAATTGATTCCCGCGATGCGCCATTTCTTCGAAGCCATAGAAAGCAGAGTTTCGTCGGAAACCGCGCGAGGGGTTCGCGTTTATTCTTCCCGACGACGCGACGGTGGATGCACCCCGCCCGCGAGCAAGCCCGCAGCTTCTGAAAATAAATGAAAATTTCCCGGCTGAGTTACGCGCCAATTAGCCGAGACGAAATCGCGACAGTTTTGGCAGGTTGCGAGTTCGCGCGCGACCTACAGGATGGCAATTTGGAGGCGGGGCCACCAGCCCCGCGAGTTATCGCTCGCGAAGCCCATGCCTCGCGGGGCTGATGGCCCGGCCTCCATAAAAAAAGCCGCCTTGGATTTCTCCGAGGCGGCTGAGATTCAGAAAGGGCAGTTAAGGATAATCGCCCCTACTTTCTTTGCATTACTTCGTGCTCGTGGCCGAACCGTAGTAGAGCGAGTTGAAGAACAACTTGAACGTGCCGTGCGTCGTCGCACGGAAGGTCGCTTCGAGGCCGAGCAAGACGATCTTGCCGTTGCCGAGGCTGGCTTCGGTGGCGACGCTGCCGCCCTTCAAATATTGTTCGCCAACGGCCCAGCCGCTGTAGAGCGGCTTGTCTTCAGTGAACGTGACGAACGCATTCGTCTTCACGCTGCTGCCGGGGACGAGGCTGAACACCGGGCTGTTGTCGAAGAAGATCATCCCGTCTTTCGGCATGCCGTAAGCGACCGGGTTGGTATTGTCGATCGCCGCGCGGAGGATGCCGCCGGGGATGTAATACTTCGTGCGCGGCAGAGCCACTTCCTCGCCGTTGTCGTTCTTTTCGACGAGTTGGTTTTTCACCGGCAAGCCCATCGCGTCACCCATGACTGCGGACGATCCGAGACCGACAATCGTGCCGCCTTGTTCAACGAAGGTCTTGAGCGGAGGAACGGTCTTCGCCTGCGAAATGGTGCCGAGCATGCTGCGGAATTCTTCCGGCACGCGATCGGCCGGCGGGCTGTAGCTGCCACCACCGCCACCGGCCATGCCCATGCCGACGTATTTATTGAGACGCGCCATGATGCGGTTCATGTCGCCGCCGCGCGAACCTTGCGCGAACGTCTGGCTCGGGAAAACGATCACATCGAAGCTCTTCTTGAGATCACCGGCGTCGAGCACCTGCGGATAAACCATCTCGAAGTTGAACTCGTATTGCTCGAGCAACCAGCGCACCCAACCAGAAGGCATCACGCCGCCGTAAAGATCGACGAGGCCGATGCGGATGGGTTTGAGTTTGAGCGATTCGCCAACCGGCTTCGTTGCAACGCCGATGGCGCCGACGCCGAGGTCTTTCGCCGCTTTCTCGAGAATCGGCAGCGCCGTGGCCGAAGCGGGCACCCAAATCGTGCCGGTGCCGAGCGCGACACCGTCGACGGTTTGCTCTTCCTTGAGCCAGTAGACTTCCGCGCCGGCTTTGAGCAGGCGGTTGGTGACGATGGCGGAGTCGTTGAGCTTATGGCTGATCAAGTAACCAGCCGGCTTCGCAACACCTGTGATTTTCGCAGCAGGTGCGGGTTCAAGCACGGTTTCCACCTTCACGAAAGGACCGTCGAACGATTCGTAAACGCGATCGGCGGTGACGCCCATTTGGTTGAGCAGCGTCCAGCCGGCCGTGTCGTAAGGAGGAATCGGCGGACCGCCTGGATAAGCGAAGTCGCTCGGGTGATCTTGCGGCTCGAACATATCCATGACGAACGGACGATAGGCCTGCGCGGTTTTCACGATGTAGGAGCCGGCCGGATATTTTTTGCCGGCGACGGTGAATTCAGCGGTGGCTTTGTGAATCGCGACGCCGTTTTTCTGGAGCGCGTGGATGAATTTAACCGCCGTCGGGAAATCCGCCTGATTCGCCGGCACGATGAAGCCGCGCGGGTCGCGGTTCGCCGGATCTTGCAGCACTTTTTCGTAGAGATCCATCGGCACGGTGGAACCGCTGAGGCCACCTGGGCTCATGTCGCCACGCACGGAGAGATCGACTTTCTCGCCGAGCTTTGCGGCGGCTTCGACGACGGCTTGGATGCGCTTCGGCGTCGTCGTCCAGTTGTCGGCGCTGCCGCGTTGGATGGAATTCGCGCCCATGCGATAGATGTTAAAGAGAAGATTTTCGCGGTTGCGCGACGCGTAGTCCATGATCGCGCGATTCATCGTGAGCGAATACTCCATCGATTGACGGTAGTGCCACATCTGCGGCTTCGCGGGGAGAGGCCAGTCGCTCTTCGGGAGTTGTTTCGCCGGAGCGAACTCGAGCGGCGTGGGCGTCGGCGCGCCGATGATTTCGGTGAGAATGCCGATTTGGTTGTGGAAATACGGCGTGGTGCGACCGCCGCCATTCCACCAGGTGGAGTAATTCGCGCCCGAGCGCATCGAGGAACCGCCCTTGCCTTCGGAAATCAAACGCTCGTGCATCGCGGAGCCGAGGCGTTCGATGCCGATGACGACCATCGGATCGAGGTTATAGTTAAACGGATCGCGGAACGGCGGGATGAACACGACCTGGCCTTCCGGGCCGGTTTGGTGGTGGTTCACCATGATTTGCGGATACCACTCGCGATAGAGCACGCGGTTGATGTTCGTGGTCTCCGGCATCGACGACATGAAGAAGTCGCGGTTGTTATCGTGACCGATGTATTTGTGATACATGCGCGGCAGACCGACGAAGGTCTTCGCCTTGTCGTCTTCTTCGCGCATATACCAGTTCGCGACAACTTCGACGCCGTCGGGATTCGCGTTAACCGCGAGGAGAATCACGTCATCGAGAAACCGCATCATTTCGACGTCGGTCTTCGTGAGCATGTGATGCACGAAATCGGAGAGCGCTTGCGAATGCTGCGATTCGGAGGCGTGCATGCCGCCGTCGATCCAGACGACTGCCTTGCCCTCGGTGGCGAGTTTGCGGGCGGACTCGTCGTTCAAGCCTTCGGCCATCGCGAGTTTCTTGGCGATGTCGCGGTAGTGATCGAGTTTCGCGAGATTCGCCGGCGAGGAGATGATCGCCATGTATTGCGGGCGGCCTTCGGCGGTGAGGCCGATGTTCACCAGCTTCATGCGGTTCGATTCCGTTGCCCACTTTTGCCACAACGCAGAAATCTGCGTGTAGTTCATCATCTTGTAGTCATCACCGATATTAAAACCGAGAATGGTTTTCGGCGGCGTGATTTTCGGAGCATCGGCGGCGTGGAGCGATGCACACGCGAGCGCGGCGGCTCCGAACACACTGACCAACACGCGACGCACAAGGGAGGGACAACAGGATCGTTTCATAATAAGTGGGTTGAGAACCGGAGGCGATAAACGCTCAGTGTAACGCACTTGGCGTGCCAGCGTCCATCAGGGGAAGCACGGAATTTTTGCGCATTGCAAAAATGGTAGGGCCCGACCTCCGGGCGGGCCGAATGCGCGCGATGATGTTGAAGGGCCACTCGGAGATCGGCCCCTACCTCAATGCGCCAGCCGCGCACACTCGCGAAACACCCGCAGCGTGTTGCCGCCCCAGAGTTTCGCGAGAGACTCTGCCGACCAACCGCGTGCGACGAGCGCTGCGGTGAGATTCGGATACTGGCTCACGTCATCCATTTCATTCGGAATGCCACCGCCGCCATCGAGATCGCAACCGATGCCGACGTGATCGATGCCCACCACGGAAACAGCGTGCTCCACATGCGCGATGTAGTCAGCGAGCGTCACCTGCGGATTCGGATACTGCGCGTCGATCTTCTTCCACAGCACGCTCATTTCAGCGCGTTTCTCCGGCGTGAGCTCGGCGTCTTTTAATTGGAGCAACACTTCCGCGATCGCGGCCGTCTGGCCATTGTTCGGCGCATTCACGAGCGCAATGGGCAACGCGTTGATCTGGATCACACCGCCCTTCGCCGCGAGCGCGCGCAACAGATCGTCGTCCACGTTGCGCAGATGATCGCACACCCCTTTGCACCCCGTGTGCGAGAGCACCATCGGCGCGCGCGAAAGGGAGATCATTTCCAACGTCGCCGCGTCAGACGCATGCGAACCATCCAGCACGATGCCGAGGCGGTTAGCTTCCGCGACCATCTCGCGACCGAGCGGACTCAACCCACCCCACTCCGCGCCACGCGGATCCGTCGAAGAATCGGCGACATCGTTGTTTAACATGTGCGTGAAACCGAGCATGCGCACGCCGAGGTCGTAGAATTTCTGCACGTTGCCCGCGTCGCGACCGAGACTGTAGGCGTTTTCGATACTCAGAAAAAACGCGCACTTCCCCTCGACTTTGAACCGCAACGCCTCGTCCGCGGTGAGCGCAACGCCACATTTTGCCGCATTCTTCGCGATCACCTCATGCGTCCGCGCGAACACCTTCAACGCCGTCGCATGCGCTCGGGCCAGCCCGCTCTCGGTGCGCGCCGCTTGCGTGGTGTAGACCGCAAACACCAGCGCATCCACGCCTCCCTCGATCATGCGCGGCAAGTCGCATTGCGTGCCGTCTTGCGCACGTTCGTGCCGCGCCGCAAAATCCCAGCCATCGCGCATCAAAGCCGCCGTGGGTGTGTCGATGTGGGTATCGATGGTAAAAAGGCGTTCGTGCAATGCGCGAGACATCCGAACAGGCAAGGTCGCACCGTGAAGCGGAGCAAGGGGGAAGGCACCTGTGCCTGCAGATTAGTCCTTACGTCGTAAACGCATCTCCGGAGTTGCACCGCGTGAAAAGGTGGGCTCAGTTGAACGCCTTATTTCCCATGTCTGATAAAGTTGAAAACGTCGTCATCGTCGGCACCGGTTGCGCCGGCCTCACCGCCGCCATTTATACCGGTCGCGCCAACCTCAACCCCCTTGTGCTCGAAGGCGTCATGCCCGGTGGCCAGCTGACCACGACGTCCGAAGTCGAGAATTTCCCTGGATTCCCCGAGGGCATCGACGGTTATCAATTGATGCAGAATCTGCGCAAGCAGGCCGAAAAATTCGGCACGCGCTACGAAAGTGGCAGCGTCGTCGGCGTCGACACCTCGAGTTGGCCATACACCCTGCAACTCGCCGACCGCGCCATCAAAGCCAAGACGATCATCGTCGCGACCGGCGCCTCGCCGCGTCTCACCGGCGTCCCCGGTGAAAAAGAACTTTACGGCGGCAAAGGTGTGACCACCTGCGCGACGTGCGACGGCGCATTCTATCGCAATATGGAAGTGGCGGTCATCGGCGGCGGCGACAGTGCCGCGGAGGAGGCCTTGTTCCTGACGCGTTTCGCGAGTAAAGTTTACCTCGTGCATCGTCGCGATTCGTTGCGCGCATCGAAAATCATGGCCGACCGCGCCACGTCGCATCCAAAGATCCAAATGGTCTGGGACAGCGTGCCGGTGTCCGTGGAAGGCGTGCCGGAAGACTCGGTGTCTGGCCTCAAGGTAAAGAATCTCAAAACCAACGCCGAAAGCGTGCTGCCCGTGAAAGGCGTGTTCGTCGCCATCGGCCACATTCCGAATACGGCGCCGTTCAAGAGTGCTGCGGACACGGACGAAGAAGGCTATTTCGTCCCGACCGCTCACAGTCAGGTGAAAACAAAAACTGCCGGCCTCTACGTCGCGGGTGATTGTGCTGATCACCACTACCGCCAAGCGATCACCGCCGCCGGCATGGGTTGCCAAGCCGCGATCGAAGCCGAGCGTTGGCTCGCCGAGAAAGAGTCCGCCTAAGCACGCGCGACGTTCGCACGCTTCATTTCAGTTTACGAAAAAGGCCGGCAGCAATGCCGGCCTTTGTTTTTGGAAATTTAAGTTAAGCGTAGCGCTTACTTCAGCACGTCAGCGTGGAATTCATTCCAGCTGTCGAGATCGTTGAGGCGGATTGCATCGAGGATCGTGCGGTCATCAGGGATGCCGTTGGCGCTTAGGATGTCGGTGCGCACGTTGTCCGCGTGATTGTAGCCACGGACGGCAGCGTTGTGTTTTTCGACCGACGGGGCGTCGAGCTTCACGCCCGGTTGCGCTTTGATCCACGCTTCGAATTGCGGGTAGCTCGGGCGTTTATCTTTGATGAACGTGAGCGTCGCTTCGCGATTCAGGCCGAGACCATCGAGCGTCATCTGGTCATAACCCTTGCCGCAACCCGGGTAGCGCGAATCGAGTTTACCGCGCGCTTCGAGCGACGCTTTTTGCCAGAAACGCGGCAGGTGTAACACGCCGAGCGGGCCAACGGTGCCGGAACTAATCAAAGGGACGTAAGTGGACATAATTTTAGCGGGGGTTCAGGTTGATGCGTCGCAAAAGAGAAACGCGTGTGCGCTCATAAAGCCGACGTCGTGGAAATTCGCAAACCGCTTTGCCACTTTGAGTGCATGAAATTTCAGCCGCAAAAATCTTGGCGCTCGGCGCCCGCGCCCTCCATCGTCACAAAAACTATCCCATGACCGCTGCCGCTTCCGCCCTGACTTGGGGTCTCTACGAACAGTTGATGCCCACCGAAATCGAAACGATTTTCGCCCACGCCCCCGTGGCTTATTTGCCGTGGGGCGCGCTCGAGTATCACGGCAAACACGCTGCGGTCGGCCTCGATGGATTAAAGGCGCACAGCCTCTGCGTGGAACTCGCGAAAGTCGCCGGCGGCCTCGTGCTGCCGCCAGTTTACGTCGCCGCGAACACGATCAAGGAAGTCAAAGACCTCGCGCATCGTCGCCACTCGCTGAACTTCAAAGAGGAAACGCTGCGGCTCCTCGCGCGCGAACACCTCGAACAACTCGCCGACGAGAAATTCCGTGTCGTTTTCCTCCTCGCCGGCCACGTCGGCCAGCCCCACTACGATATTCTCCAAGACGAGGCGCAGAAATTTAACGCGGCGCAGACCGCCACGAAAATCATCTGCACGTCGGAAACCGATCTCATCGCCAAAGACATCGTGATCGTGAATCACGCGGCGCTCGGCGAGGTCTCGTTTTTAATGAACTCGCACCCGCAGTGTATCGATCTCGCGCGTTTGCCGAAAGACCGCGTGCCCACGCTCGCCGATGACGCCGTGTGGGGACCCGACCCGCGCGAATCATCCGCCGAAAAAGGCCGCGTTTATACGAAGGCATTCGTCGAATCCGCGAAGCAAAAAATCGCCGACGCGCTCGGCCTTTGACACCTATTAAGTGTCAAGTCACCGCCAGCCACTCTCTATGAAATACCGTTCTCTCGGCCGCACTGGTCTTAAAGTCAGCGAAGTCAGCCTCGGCACATGGGCCTTTGGCTCGCCTTCAATTTATGGGGCCGTGGATTCTGGCGATGCCAACCGCGCGATTCGCGGCGCACTCGATGCGGGCATTAACTTTTTCGACACCGCGCCGCTCTACGGCACCAAGGAAGCCGACGGCATCGCCGAGGAAGTGTTGGGCAAAGCGCTCGGCGCCGACCGCGACAAGGTCACCATCGCCACGAAATTCGGCCGCTACCACTCGCGCGTGCACACGAACGAATTGTTCGATGGCGAAACGGTAAAGTGGTCGGTCGAGCAAAGCTTGAAACGTCTCGGCACAGATCGCCTCGATGTCTTGTTTTTCCATTCGCCGACGCACCCCGATAAAATCCGCGACGATGTGTGGACTGCGCTCGATGCGTTAAAACGCAGCGGCAAAGTGCGCTTTGTAGGCACGTCGACCGGTTTCATCAAAGACACCGGCGAAATGTCGAAATCCTGGGCCGTGCAAGGCCGCATCGATGTCGCACAGATCGCTTACAGCCTCACGTATCGCGAATGGGAACCGATCATCGCCGACCTCGGCCGACAAGGCGTCGGCATCGTCGCGCGCGAATCACTCGCCAACGGTTTTCTCGCGGGCGTGTTCACGAAAGAGATTCAATTTCCAGCCGGCTCGCTCAACTCGCGTTACTCGCGCGAAGAAATCGTCGAGCGCGTGGAGCTGGCCGATCGCTATAAAGCGCTCCTCGTGCGCAACGACGTGCGTTCGCTCGCCGCCGCGGCCATGCGTTGGGTGCTCGATAATCCGAATATTTCCACCGTGCTTTCCGGTTCAAAAAAGCTCGAAGAAATCCTCGACTGCGCCGGCGCGTCCGACGCCGCACCCTATTCCACCGCCGAACTCGCGCAGGCAGAGACGCTGCACACGAAAGATTTTTCGCCCGCGTAACGATTAGTGCATTCGCAGATGTGCGGAAGGGCCCGACCTCCCGCCGTCGCACAAGGCTATGGCGGGCAAGCCGGGCGGGCCGCGCAGGCATTTTAGGTAGGGGGCGGTTATCCTTAACCGCCCTTTCAGGATTCGCGCGGCACGCAGGATATTCGCAAATCACCCCCCAAGGGCCGTTAGGGATGACGGCCCTACCCCAATTCAAGGAATGCGATACCTGACGTTACGTGAATAACTTTTCTGCGGCGAACTTGCCCCGATGCGGTCAGTCTATTGCCTGCCATGATGCCCCGATTTCACTGCTTTCGCTTCGCCGCGTTAGTCGTTTTTATTTCTGCCGGTTTTTATTCAGCGCTGCGTGCACAACCGAAGAACGTTTACGCGCCGACGGCATCAACGCCTACGCAGTCGCTCGACGGCGAGTGGCAATTTCGTTATTACGAAGGTTCGAAAATCAGCGAGACCGACGCGAAGTTCAACCAGCCCGGCTTCTTCGACACTGCGACATGGAAATCGATCACCGTGCCCGGGCACTGGGAGCTTCAAGATTTCGCCGAGCCGAAATACGGCCGCGATCTCGTCGAAGGCACCGGTCTTTATCGCCAGCTATTTCGCGTGCCGCCCGAATGGAACGGCCAGCGCATCATGCTGCGCTTCGAGGGTGTGCTTTATGGTTACGAAGTGTGGGTAAATGGAAAATCAGTCGGCACGTGGGCGAGCGGGTTCAATCCCGCGACGTTCGACATCACCGATCACGTGCGCGACAACCTGGAAAACATCCTCACCGTGCGCGTCAGCACGCGCGTGAAAGGCTGGGAGTTCGACACCAACGATTGCTGGTCGCTCAGCGGCATTTATCGCGGCGTGACGTTGTTTGCGGTGCCGCCGGTCTACCTCGAACACTACACCGCGCGCACGACGCTTGGTGAAAACAACCAAGCGTGGCTTGAACTCAAAGCCGAAGCCAGCGGCGCCGCGACGCTCACCGGTCGACTGCTCGCGGCCGATGGAACGGTCGCGAAGGAATTTGTTTTTCCGCTCGAACCCAAAGGCGAAACCGCGCTCGAAATCCCTGACGCCAAGCTCTGGACCGCCGAGACGCCAAATCTCTACACGCTCGAACTCACGCTCTCATCACCCGGCCAAAAACCGCAGGTCATCACTGAAAAAATCGGCCTGCGTGAAGTCGGGATCGTCGACGGCGTGCTTCAACTCAACGGCGTCGCGATCAAACTCCGCGGCGTGAATCACCACGACATCTGGCCCGACACCGGACGCACGGCGACGATCGAACAGCTGCGTCGCGACCTCGAGCTCATCCTCGCGGCGAACTGCAATTTCTTGCGCACCGCGCACTACCCGCCCGACAAACGCCTGATCGCGCTTTGCGACGAACTCGGCCTCTACGTAATGGACGAAGTGCCGTTTGGTTACGGCGACGAACATCTCACGAAACCTGATTACCAAGACGTGTTGTTCACTCGCGCCCGCGCCACCGTGCGGCGCGACGAAAATCATCCGAGCGTAATCGTGTGGAGCATCGGCAACGAAAACCCGAACACGCCGCTCACGTTACGCACGGGCCAATACGTCAAGGAACTCGATCCGTCGCGACCGATTTGCTTCCCGCAGGTCGGTTCGTATTTCGCGAAGACTTATTCGGAATTACCCGAGTGGGTCGACATCTACGCGCCACATTATCCCGTCGTCGCCACCGTGCGCGACTACGCGACGAAACTTGATCGCCCGATCATCCACACTGAATACGCCCACGCGCTCGGCCTCGCGACGGATCGCATCCAAGACGAATGGGCGATCATGCAAACGAGTCCGCACCACGCCGGCGGCGCCGTGTGGATGTTTCAAGACCAAGGCATTCTCCGCAGGAGTGACAAACGCGTCGAAGACCTCGCGCCAAATCCTTACGTGTGGACCGACCCCACGCATTACTACGATACGCACACCCTCGACGGCATGGACGGCCTCACCTACGCCGACCGCACGCCGTCAGTGGATTACTGGCAAGTGCGCAGCGTGTATGCGCCGGTAAAAGTTTGGAAATCTGAGGGACTGCTGACTGAAGAACATCCACTGCTTTATCATACCGATGGCCCTGTTCTCGAAATCGCAAATCTTTATGACTTCCGCACCTTGGAGGGATTTACGCTCGAATGGAGATTTGTTCAGAACGGAAGCAAACTACAAACCGGTCTCGCGCCGCTGAAAGCCAAAGCGTCAACGACTGACCTCGTTCCGATATCGTTAAAATGGCCAAAGAAGCCCGAATCAGGGTTTCATTGGCTCGAACTTCGGATTTTGAACGAAAAAAACATTTCGATTCACGAGCTGAGTCTTCGGGTGACGCCACCGAGTGGAATCAAAATCAATTATGGAGATCATCTACAGGGCGACCTACGCAACTCTCGGCTGAAAACCGAAAGCACCGCTGACTCGATTAAAGTGAAGCATGCGCGTTTCATGCTTTCCGTTGCGCGCGGCACCGGCGAAATCACCCTTCTAAACAATATCAATGCAGTGATCGCTTCAGGATTTCTGCCTCACGCGAGCCGCAAATTTACGGAAGCCGAACGCCTACGCGGCCAAAAAGAATCAATCTGGAGTGGAGCCATGCTCGCAGTTGAACCGCCGACGATCGACGTGAAAGAGGAGCGCAACACAGTCACACTTTACATCACAGGGCGTTACACTCTTCGCGAGACGAATGAGCAAATTATTGCTGGCACGCATGTCATTCGCGTAGATCGCAACGGTTCTCTCAATGTCATCTACGATTTCTCGCCGGAGACCAATGCGACCGGGCAAATCCTCGAAGCGGGATTCGCGATGAGTTTGCCCGCGACGGCGACGGAATTTCGCTGGATCGGCGACGGACCTTATGCGGGTTACCCGGGCAAGGATGCGCTCAATCGTTTCGGCCGCTACCACCTGACGCGCGACGATCTCTCTTTCCAAGGCAATCGTCGCGGCGTCGAACTCGCGACTCTCACCCAAACCGAGGGCACCGGCGTCGCGTTATTGCCCGCGCGCGCAAGTGACGTGGCGGTCGAGCGCACCGCGAATGGCATTTTGCTGAGTCACAACGCGGTGATTTCCGGTCCCGGCAACAAAGGCGGCGGCCCGGAAACATTTATCAAAGCTGCGCCAGAAACGCACATCGCCGGACAATTCACGCTCGTGCCGCTCGAGGCCAATTGGCCGAAAACGCTGCGCACGTGGCTCGGCGAGCCCAACGAAACCGCGCAAGCGTTCGCGCCCTTCTCTCGCAGCTATGATCAGTAAGCGCAGTCGTTTTGATCGCCGTAAAGTGTGGGCGCAGCTCGGCATCCCCGCCGATTATCCGCGCACGCGGCATATGCCGGTTCAACGCGAGGCGCGCACGCTCGTGTCGATTGGTCGCGCGGACGATGACGGAAAAATCCTGCGCATGCTACCTGCCGCCGCCGCTGCGTGGAAACGCATGCGCACTTCCGGCGCAGGCGATGGAGTGAAATTGCTCCAGCTTTCCGGTTATCGCAGCACGGCACGTCAGACAAAACTCATCCGCCGTAAGCTCGCCGCCGGGCAAACTATCGAGGAAGTGCTGCGTTATGTAGCCGCGCCGGGTTGTAGCGAGCATCACACCGGTCGCGCGCTCGACATCGGTTCGCCGCAACATTGCGAGTTGGACGAGGATTTCGCGAAGACGCCGGAGTTTCGTTGGCTCAAGAAAAACGCCGCGCGCTTCGGATTTCATTTATCGTATCCCCGCGGCAACGCGCACGGCATCGGTTACGAGCCGTGGCATTGGTGTTGGCGGCGGTAAGCGGTTGAGAAACTGGCTCGTTGGTAGGGCCCGACCTCCGGGCGGGCCGCATAGCTCAGCGTTCGCGCAATCCCACGGCCTGCCCGGAGGTCAGGCCCTACCACGATGCACAAAGGTAGGGGCGGTTATCCTTAACCGCCCTTCAGGATTCGCGTGGCACGCTGGATTTTCGCAGATCACATCCCAAGGGCCGTTAAGGATAACGGCCCCTACCCCAATTCACCAAACTACGTGGGTCTGCTCGGAGAGTGGAACGGACCTTCCTATCGCGCCACCTAACTACTACGCAAACAACACGTAGCCATGCACCTGCACGATGACTTAGAATAGTTCTAATTATCACTTGAAACCTGTTCGCGCATCGTTTGCTTTGACCCTCCCCTTCAAATCATGGCCACCACTCCCAAAGATCACGCGGCACTGCTCGAAAAGCTTCGGGCCTGCGATGTTCGCCCCACCCCGCAGCGCGAAGTCGTGCTCAAGGTGATCCTCGATAAACGCGATCATCCCACCGCCGACGAAGTGTTTGCCCGCGTGAAATCGCAGATGCCGACTATCTCGCTCGCGACGGTGTATAACTGTCTTGATACGCTCGTGCAGTGCGGCCTCGTGCGTCAGGTGAACTTCGAGCGCGCGCCGACGCGTTATTGCCCGAACTTGGAAGAGCACGCGCATTTCCACGACGAAACGACCGGCAAGATTCTCGATGTGGAATTGCCCGCCGATTTTATGGCCCGCCTCCGCGAAGTCCTGCCCGCCGGTTTCGATGCAAGCAGCATCGAATTGAATTTCCGCGGCTCGGCCAAGCCCGGCGCCAACTGATCCTTTTCAAAAACGACCGTAACCCACCCACACCTTACCAGACCGACACCATGTCCACCCTCGTCATCCAAGACCTCCACATCAGCATCGGCGACAAGCCCATCGTCAAGGGCCTGAACCTGACCATCAAGCAAGGCGAAGTGCACGCCATCATGGGGCCGAACGGCACCGGCAAGAGCACGCTCGCTAAGGCCATCGCCGGCCACCCGGATTACACGGTCACGAGCGGCGAAGTGTTGCTCGACGGCAAATCGGTTTTGGAAATGGAGCCTGATGAACGCGCGCGCGCCGGCCTGTTCCTCGCGTTCCAATACCCGAGCGAAATCCCCGGCGTTTCCATCGCGAACTTCCTCCGCGCCGCCGTGCAAGCCCGCATGGCCGAAGGCGAAGAGCTCGACGCGACCGGTTACTACAAGCGTCTCTACTCGAAGATGGATCTCCTCAAGATCGACCGGAAGTTCACTTCGCGCTCGGTTAATGAAGGTTTCTCCGGCGGCGAAAAGAAGCGCTGCGAAATCCTCCAGATGGCGATGCTCGAACCGAAGATCGCGCTCATGGACGAAACCGATTCCGGCCTCGATATCGACGCGCTCCGCATCGTCGCCGACGGCGTGAACACGCTCCGCACCGGCCCGCTCGGCGTGCTGCTCATCACCCACTACCAACGCCTGCTCGACTACATCGTGCCGGATTTCGTTCACGTCATGTATGACGGCCGCATCGTGAAGAGCGGCGACAAAACCCTCGCCCTCGAACTCGAGGCGAAGGGCTACGATTGGATCAAACAAGAAGTCGCCGCGACCGCTGCCGTGACCGCTTGATCAGTCTCTCAACTCTCAGCCCTCAACTCTCACCATCTGTGAAACCACCCACTGAACTCGAATCCCCGCCGGTTGAAAATCCGGCCGTCGGCATCGACCAGTCCGCCGGCAATTTCTCCTACAACGTCAACTACGCGTTCGACGCTGGCGTTGGCCTGACCGAGGACACTGTTCGCTACATCAGCTCCGTTAAAAAAGAGGAGCCGTGGATTCTCGATTTCCGTCTGAAGGCGTTGAAGACTTTCTTCGACAAACCCATGCCGACGCATTGGGCAACGAAGGATCTTGAGAACATCGATTTTAACAAAATCCGTTACTACCTCTCGCAAGGCCAGACGCCGAAGCGCACGTGGGACGAAGTGCCGGACGACATCAAAAACACGTTCGAACGCCTCGGCATTCCCGAGCAGGAGCGCAAGTTCCTCGCCGGCGTCGAAGCGCAATTCGACTCCGAAGCCGCCTACTCGAACATCAAGGAGATCGTCGCCAAACAAGGCGTGATCTTCTGCAACTCGACCGAAGGCCTGCGCGAACACCCGGAGATTTTCAAAAAATTCTTCGGCAAAGTCATCCCGACCGGTGACAACAAGTTCTCCGCGCTCAACAGCGCCGTGTTCTCCGGCGGCTCGTTCATCTACGTGCCCCCCGGCGTGAAAGTCGCGCAGCCGCTCCAAGCCTACTTCCGCATCAATGCGGAAAACTTCGGCCAGTTCGAGCGCACGCTCATCATCGCCGACGAAGGCTCCGAAGTCGTTTACATGGAAGGTTGCACCGCGCCGAAGTTCACCACCTCCACGCTGCACAGCGCGGTCGTGGAACTCGTCGCGCTCAAGGGCGCCAAGATTCAATACATCACCGTCCAGAATTGGGCGAACAACGTGTTCAACCTCGTCACCAAACGCGCCATCGCGCACGAAGACGCCGAGGTGAAGTGGATCGACTGTAACATCGGCAGCCGCCTCACGATGAAATACCCAGGCGTCGTGCTGAAAGGCAAACGCGCCCGCGGCGAAGTCATCTCGATCGCCCTCGCCAACGACGGCCAGCACCAGGACACCGGCGCGAAAATGATTCACGCCGCCGACGACACCACGTCGCTCGTCGTCTCGAAATCCATCTCGGTCGGCCAAGGTCGCGCGACGTATCGCGGCCAAGTGCACATCCCGAAGCACTTGAAGGGCTGCAAAAACAACACCGAGTGCGACGCGCTGCTCATCAACACGAACAGCCGCACCGACACGTATCCGGCGATCACGGTTCGCGGCGACAAAAACGCCACGCAGCACGAAGCCAGCGTGTCCAAAGTTTCCGAGGACATGATTTTCTACATGCAGCAACGCGGCCTCTCCGAAGCGCAGGCGATGAGTCTCGCCGTCAACGGCTTCATCAACGAACTCGCCCGCCAATTCCCGATGGAATACTCCGTCGAACTCAAACGCCTCATCGATTTGGAAATGGAGGGTTCGGTCGGCTAAAATAATCACGACACAGAGCACACAGAGGACGCACAGAGCTCACTGAGTCCTCCTTCCCTCTCTGTGGCTCCTCCGTGATCTCTGTGACAAAAACCATGTCTACTTTAATTTCCCCTCCCACTCTCGTCGGCAGTTTCACCCGCGAAGTCTTCGCCGCTCACCTTGAGCGCGTGAAACACTTGCCCGCGTGGTGGCTCGATCGCAAACGCACCGCTTACGAACGTTTCACCACGGCTCCGATGCCGAAGCGCACCAACGAAGGCTGGCGTTTCTCGAGCTACGCGAACCTCACACTCGACGGCTTCAGGCTTGAGCGTGCCGACGCCAGAGCATTGCCCGCGCCAACGTTTCAAGCGAGCACTTCGCTTACGTTCCTGAACAATCAATCTGTTGGTCGTTCGGGCGCAGCACCCGAAGGCGTGATTTTTGACACGCTCCAAAACGCACTGCTGAAGCACGGCGATCTCATCAAGAGCCACCTGCTCGCCCAGCCGTCCAAGCTCGGCTCGGATAAATTCGCCGCGCTGCACGAAGCGTTTCTCGAAGACGGCGCGTTCATTTACGTGCCGAAGAATGTCGAAGCCGCCGCGCCGTTCGCCGTGTTTCACCACGCGTCCGGCGACAACGCCGCCGTTTTCCCGCACACGCTCGTTGTCGCCGACGAGAACGCAAAAGTCACCGTCGCGGATTTTTTCCGCTCGACCGGAAAAGCCCAATTCGCGTGCGGCGGTAACGATCTCTACGCCAACCACGGCGCGCAGATCACTTACATCGCGATGCAGGATTGGAGCCGCGACACGCTGTCGTTCCAATTCAATGCCACCGTCTCGCGCCGCGACGCCAAAGTCGTTTCGCTGAATCTACACGCGGGCGCGCGTCAGGCTCGTCACGAGTCCTTCTCGCAACTGCAAGCTCCCGGCGCGCACTCCGAGATGCTCGCGCTCACGGTCGCACACGGCACGCAAGAGTTCGATCAACGCACGCTGCAGATTCACCAAGCCCCGAACACGGGCTCGAATCTGCTCTACAAAAACGCGCTGCTGGACCAGGCGAAGACAATTTTCTCCGGCTTGATCGTCGTCGATCCCGACGCGCAGAAAACCGACGCGTATCAATCAAACCGCAACCTCATGTTATCCGACGAAGCCGAAGCCCACTCGCTCCCTGGCCTCGAAATCCAAGCCAACGACGTGCGTTGCACCCACGGCGCCACCAGCGCCCGCATCGACGCCGAGCAGGAATTCTACCTGAAAGCCCGCGGCATTTCGCCCGCGAAAGCGCAGGAACTCCTGGTGTTCGGTTTCTTCGAGGAAGTCCTCGGCAAAATCGAGAACGAGCAGCTGCATGACTCCCTCAGCGCAATCATTCGCGAAAAGTTTAATCAATAATGTGGAAATCAGGAAAACTGGAAAAAACTCCATTCCTGATTTCCTGAGTTCTATATAAATCATTCCATGAGCACCGATAAACGCGACCGCACCCTCTCCCGCGACGTTGTCGCCTCGCAGATTCCCTCGGGCGACAAACATACGCTCAATGCCGGCACCACGGTGTTCATTCACCAAGTGCTCGGCGGTAGCTACACGGTCCAAACCGACACCGGCCTTTATCGCCTCGACGGCAAAGACGCCGACGCTATCGGCGAAACGGTCGTCGATCAGACGGTGAAAAAAGGCAACACGCTCGCCGATGGTTCGCCCGATCCGGAAGCCGTGTGGGCGCAACTCCGCCAGGTGTTCGATCCGGAAATCCCCGTTAACATTGTCGACCTCGGTCTCGTGTATAACATGGAAATCTCGAAGCAGGACGACGGCGGCTACAAGGTCGACATCGCCATGACGCTCACCGCGCCGGGTTGCGGCATGGGCCCGGTCATCGCGGAAGACGCGAAGAACAAAGTGCTGCTTGTCCCCGGCGTCAGCAACGCCGAGGCGCGCATCACGTGGGAACCGGCCTGGAATCAATCGATGATTTCCGAAGAAGGAAAAATGAAGCTCGGCTTGATCTAATTTACGGGCCGCTCTTTTCGGAGCGGCCTTTTTTGCGTCCTTTGAAAAGAGCTTTCTATCTCGCGCTACTCGGCCTCGTGTTGGTCGCCCTCCTCATTGCCGGCGCGAATTACCACGTCATTACGAACAACCGCGCGCGCCTCTACAGCGAGATCGAACCGCTCCCGCGCAACGACGTCGCGCTCGTCCTCGGCACCAGCGCTTACACCAGATCGAAAAACGCGAACCCCCACTTCGAAGGCCGCATGGACGCCGCCGCGGCGCTGTATCGCGCCGGAAAGGTGCGCCACCTGCTCGTGAGCGGCGACAACCGCGCCGCTAATTATGATGAACCGAAAATGATGCGCGCGGCGCTGATTCAGCGCGGCGTGCCGCTTTCGGCAATCACGTGCGACTTCGCGGGGTTTCGCACGCTCGATTCCGTCATGCGCGCGCAGACCGTGTTCGGGCTCAAACGCGTGACGATTGTCACGCAGCGTTATCACAACTCCCGCGCGCTTGAGATTTCCCAAGCCATCGGACTCGACGCCGTGGGTTTTTGCACGCGCGATGTGGAACTCCGCAACTCGCTCCGCACCGAAATTCGCGAAGTGCTCGCCCGCTTCGCCGTGGTGCTCGACCTCTACGTGCTGCACCGGCAACCCTATTTCTCGGGTCCGTCGCAGCCGATTCGATTAGCCTCTGCGCATTGAAAACGAAGCTCCTCTTTATCTGTTCGCGGAATCGGTGGCGCAGCCCCACGGCGGAAGCGTTGTTTAAAAATCATCCGCGTTACGACGCCCGCAGCGCCGGCACGGAAAACGGCGCGCGCATCAAAGTCACCGACTGTCATCTCGGCTGGGCCGACTGGATTTTTTGCATGGAGCGCAAGCATGCCGACCGCTTGCGCGAGAATTTTCCGGAAGAACTCGCCGGAAAAACGCTCATCATCCTCCGCATCCCTGATGACTACACCTTCATGAATCCGGCTTTGATCGAACTATTGAGAGCCGAATTAAGCGCCCATCTGGAATACTAACTGCGCCGCTTGCGACGAACAGGCGCGGAATGACGAATCGTGAGAATTTTAAGCGCGCGCTTTGAATCGATGAGCCGCGTCCGCCCCCGGTTTGAGTTTTCGCAAAGGCTTGGGGAATAACGTTAAAACAACTTTTCTCTGCACTAGTTCATACGCATCTCGTTGATAGCTTAGTCATTAAGCATCTTCAGCAAGTGATGCCATTCACCACAAAATCGACGACGTTGGTCACAGTTGGCTCGCGAGCTGCTGATTTTATTACGCTTAATTTAAAACTACCGCGACGACCTTCGCATCACCTTCACACGACTCCATACCATGAAAACCGATCAAGTAACTCCCAACCCAGTGCAACCGGAAGAAGTTTCGAGCTACACTTGGAAGCGCATGGTGATCGAGGCAACGGGCTTGCTGGCTGTCATCATCGCGGTCGCGTTTTTCATCTAAGATCAGGAATCGGACTGTTCCATGATCACGTTTGCTGAACTCTTTTGCGAGCAGCATGGTATTCCTCGAGAAAAGTTCGAGCGGGTGGTGCTGATTCGTTCATTGCCACTGCGCATTCGCGTGATCGCTCCGCTCGTGCTGTTGTTTAATCGCCGCTATTTTCTGCCGGAATATGAGTTCATCAGCGATGTGGCCGTGATGCATAAGCCGCACGATTTCAAATGGGCGCTGGCCGATTTTCGCAGCCATAGCGCCAATCGCACGTGGTGGCGCCGCCAGCTGCGGTTGAGAGCTTCGATTTCGCGCATGAAAAAACTGGTCGAAAGCGTGCCGACGTTCATCGCGCACGGCGTAACTGGCGACACGGACTAATCTCGGCACCGAACCCGAAAACGGGTGCGTGATCATTTAGGTGCTAGTCCCAGGGCTTTCACTCTCGCGGTCTCGGTGAAGATTATTTTTCTGACAGCGTATAAACCGGCACACCACAGCTCTGTTTTTAGGGATTCTCGGACTTTTGGCGCAAGCGGGCCTTTCGCCGCTCTGCGCAGCTGATCCGGCGGTGGTGGCCGCCCCGCGATTTACGGGCACTCCGTTTATTCGCGCGTGGAACGCCGACGATTACGGCGCCGCGCCGGTGAACTGGCGCGTCGCCCGGCACCCGCGCAGTGGTTTCATCTACATCGCCAACAACTTTGGCGTGCTCGAATTCGACGGTGCGGCGTGGCGTTTGATTTCCATGCCGTCCGAAGGGCCGGCGCGCACGCTGACGATCAACAACGCCGGCGAAATCTGGGTCGGCGGCTACGATGAAGTCTGCGTGCTCCAACCCAACGCGAAGGGCGAAATCATCCCAATCGACGCGCTCCGCAACCTCCCCGAAAAAGAGCGCACCTTCGGCCAGCTGCTCCACTGCCTCGCGACGCCCGAGGGGGTTTATTTCGCTAGTGCGATTAAGCTACTGCTCTTTCGTCCGGATGGCACCGTGAAAACCTGGCCGCTCGATCTGCGGATCAACGGCATGTGGTGGCAGCAAGACCGGCTGCACGTCAGCTTAGGCGTCGATAGCTTGGGTCAATTAACCGACACCGGAATCGCGATCCTTAAAAAGCAACCCACCGCCCAAGATTCTGAATCAGCTTCCGCCTTCCGGGTGCTGGCTTCCCGCGATCAAGCGGACGGCAGCACGTTGCTGCTGACAGCGCGCGGGCCGTATCGCTGGCGCGGCAGCGGCCATCCTCTCGAACCAATCTCGCCGTCTGCCGCTGCGAATTTTTCGGGTAGTTCGGCCATTACCGCGACCTTTCTTGCCGATGGACGGCTCGCTTTCGGTTTCCTAAATGAAGGGCTGCTGTTTCTCGACGGCGAAGGTAATTTCATCTCGCGCCTCACCCGGGTCCACGGTTTACCGAGCAACCGGCTCGAACACATCGCCACCGACCCCGAAGGCGGCTTATGGATCGCGCAGCGCATCGGAATCACGCGCGCACAAGTCGACGATGGCATCGTCGTGCACCACACCGCGCAAGGACTCACCGGCAGCCCGCGCTCGATGCATCGCTTGGGCAGCCGTCTCTACATCGCCCACAACGAAGGAGGCGCATGGCGCGACGACGCGACCGGCCAGATTCACGAACTCACCGGCCTGCAATCCGGGCTGAATACTTTCCTGCAAGTCGGGGACAAGCTCTTCGCGACAGGCACCGCGATTTTCGAAATCATGCCCGACAACTCCGTGCAGCGCCGTCTGTCGCACGTGTTGACCTCGCTCGAAGCCCTCCCCTCGCATCCGGGCTTTTTTATTGGCGGGAGCACGTCGGGACTCTGGCTGTTCCGTTTTGACGGCGTGAACTGGCATCAAGTGGGGAAAATTTCCACCGTGCCCGAGGGCATCACTTCCATTTACGCCGACGAAAAAGGCGAAGTCTGGTGCGCGCCCTACAGCGGTCGCGGCGCGTGGCGGCTTCGTTTTGGCCGCGAACCCAAACCCGATGTCGAGGCGGTCTTTTTTGGCGAAGCGCAAGGACTGCCTACCGTGCGGCGCCGCGACGAACTTCGTTTCTGCAAACTGGGCGGCGAGCTGCTCGCGACGACCGGGCAATGGGTGCACCGCTACGATGTCGCGACCGGGCGTTTTTTGCCGATGCCGATCACGCCGGGAAATACCGGCCCGATCGCCATCGCGACTTCCTCCGACGGCGACATGTGGTGGTTTCTCGGTTCACCGGAAGCCCAACTTGCACGCGCTACGGTGCGGGATGGAAAAATCGAACTCACGCGCGTTGCCGGTGGGCCCATCACCGACCTGATCGCTAACAGCATTTACTACGACGACGTCACGCAGAGCGTCTGGATCTCCGGCCAAGGGGCACTGGTGTCGGTCGATCTCCGGTGGCGCGCTTCGGGCACGACTCCGCCGTTGCGCGCGATGGTGCGGCGCATTTCCACGCCAACGGGTGAAACGCTGTATGCCAACTCCGGCCTCGATCCCGCACCGCCCCTGCCACCGGCGCTGGATCACCGCCTCAACGCGCTGCGCTTCAGCTTCGCCGCGCCCACGCAAACCATCGATTATCGCGGCCGCACCGGCACGCTTTACCGCACGCAGCTCGAAGGCCTCGATAACGATTGGACTGGGTGGAGCACGAACCACACGCGCGAATTTACCAACTTGCCGTATCGCAACCTGGTTTTCCACGTGCAGGCGCGCGAACTTTCCGGGCGAGTGAGCGCGGATACTTCCCTGGAGTTTACGATTCAATCCCCATGGTGGCTCAGCAACTACGCCGTCATCGGTTACGCGTTTACCGGCGCGTTAGGGTTTTTCGGAATCGTGAAACTGCGCACGCGCGCACTCACCCGGCGCGCCGCCGAACTCAGCGTGGTCATCAATTCGCGCACGGAAGAACTCGCCACCCGCAACCGCGAACTCGCCCGGTTGCACAAACTTGAATTCAGCGAAAAAACCGCCGCGCGCCTCGGCGAGGAAAAAGCCCAGCTCGAAATGCTGCGCTACCAGCTCAACCCGCATTTCCTCTACAACGCGCTCGGCTCGATTCGTTCGCTCATCCACAGTCGCCCCGACGAAGCCGACGAAATGACCACGCAGCTCGCCGATTTTTGCCGCATGACCCTCACGCGTGGCGAAGGCGAAGGCGGCACGCTCGCCACGGAGCTGCGGATGATTTCTTCCTACCTCGACATGGAGCGCACCCGCTGGCGCGAACTATTGAAAACGCGCATCGATGCTGCACCCGACACGCTCACGCTACGCGTGCCGCCGTTTCTCCTGCTCCCGCTGGTCGAGAACGCCATCAAATACGGCACGCGAACGAGTGTCGAAACCGTGGAAGTGGTCATCACTGTCCGCCGGCTCGATACCAGCGGCGTCTATCTTGAAGTGGCCAACACTGGTCGTTGGGTCGAGCCGACGGGCACGCGCACGCCATTTTCGACGGGCATCGGACTTGATAATCTCCGCGAGCGCCTGCAACGCTACTTCCCGAACGCACACGAGTTCGCCGTCAATGCCGATGCCGGCTGGGTGCGCGTGTCGCTCAAAATTTCCTCCACCGAAAATTTCAAGCCCATGGCCGAACATGCCTAAAGTCCTGCTTATCGATGACGAAGCGCCCGCACGCGAAGACTTGCGCCGGCTCCTCGCTGCCCACCCCGAAGTCACTATCGTCGGTGAAGCGGGCTCGATCGCCAGCGCGCGGATCAAGCTCGCCGAAGGCGGCTATGATTTGGTTTTTCTCGATGTGCAGCTCGTCGGTGGCACGGGCTTCGATCTCGTGCCCGCGATCCTCCCCGACGCGCGCGTGATTTTTGTCACCGCCTATGACCAACACGCGATGCGCGCATTTGAGGTCAATGCGCTCGATTACCTCCTCAAGCCTGTCCGCCGTGAACGCCTCAACGAAGCCCTGCGCCGCGTCGCCACTGCGCTCCCTCGCGAAGAAACGCACTACGAAACTTCACCGCGCCCCGTGCTGCGCGCAGACGATGTCATCCACGTAAAGACCGGCCGCGCCGCCGCACGCTTCGTGCGCCTCGCCGACATCGTCACGCTGACTTCAGAAGATAATTACTCGATGCTACTCCTCGGCGACGGCACGAGCCTGCTCGTGCGCGAAACCCTTTCGTCATGGGAAACGCGTTTGCCGGCGACGCATTTTCTCCGCGTGCACCGGCAGGTTATCGTGAACCTGCTGCGCATCGAAGGCTTCTCGCACGAAGACGATCGCATTACGTTACTCCGCGTCACCGGCGCGCCTGAACCTGTCCGCGCTCGCCGCGAACACTGGAGCGAACTCACCGCCCGGCTCGCCGCGCTTGGTCGTCCGTTGGTATAAATCACCTGCGGTTCGGCACGTATTTTCCTCAAAATGCGTGGCACTTTCCCTCGGAGAACGTGTCCGTATTCAGACCGTCACGCTTCGCAGCGTTTGTTGGTCACCCCGCTGCATTTGGCGCGAATTTGTCGACGGTGCTACGCCACGGGTTCTTCCGCGGCGCGCGGTTTCGACCGTGTTAATGACAACTCCAACCGTCAGCGACTCAGCTCTCGGTTGAAAACACACACAGCTATGTCTGAACAAATTCCTGAGTCCTCATTGCCGCGCATCGGCATGGTCTCCACGCACGGTTACGTCGCCGCCGAGCCACCGCTCGGAGCTGCCGACACCGGTGGACAGGTCGTCTATGTCATCGAACTTTCCAAGAAGCTCGCGCAACTCGGTTTCGAGGTCGATATCTGGACACGCCGCTTCGATGATCAACCCGAGATCGATATCATTAACGAACGCGTCCGCGTCATCCGCGTGCCTTGCGGCGGAAAAAAATTCATCGGCAAAGAATACTTGATCAAAGATCTCGCCGAATGGTCGGAAAACGCCCTGCGCTTCATCAACAAGCACGGGCTCAAATACCAGTTTTTCAACAGCCACTATTGGGATGCCGGCTACGCGACCCAACGCCTTTCCGAAGCGCTCGATGTGCCGCACGTGCACACGCCGCACTCGCTCGGCCTCTGGAAAAAACAGCTGATGGAAAAAGATTTTCCGGACGACGCGGTTAACTTCGATAAGAAATATAATTTCGCGCAACGGATCACCGAGGAGACCCTGCTTTACCGGCGTTGCGAACAAGTCATCGCGACCACGCCCGACCAGCTGGACATGATCGTGAAAGATTACGGCGTCGAAGAGAAGAACGTCAGCATGATCCCGCCAGGCTACGACGATAACCGCTTCTTTCCTGTTAGCGCCTCGTCGCGCACGGCGATTCGCCAGCGCCTCGGCTTCGAAGGAAAGGTCGTCCTCGCAATCGGCCGTCTCGCGCGCAACAAAGGCTACGATTTACTCGTCGACGCGTTCTCGGTGGTGGCCGCGCGGATTCCAGACGCAGTGCTTTACCTCGCCGTCGGCGGAACCGAACTCAATGCCAACGAGCAAAAGATCCTCGATGAGCTCAAAGAACTTGTCGCGAAATACCATCTCGGCGACCGCGTGAAGTTTGGCGGTTTTGTCAGCGAAGCCGAACTCGCCGACTATTACCGCGCCGGCGATGTGTTCGTGTTGAGCAGCCGTTACGAACCGTTCGGCATGACCGCCATCGAGGCGATGGCGTGCGGCACACCGACGGTCATCACGACGCACGGCGGATTGTTTCGTGCGGTGACCTTTGGCCGTCACGCGCTCTACGCTGACACCTTCGATAAAGAAGATCTCGGCATCATGATCGCGAAAGTGATGAAGCACCCGAAGCTCGCGAATCGCCTCTCGCGCATGGGTGCGCACAAAGCGCGCAGCCTTTTCACGTGGACGGGCATCGCGCAGCAGCTCATCAGCCTCATCGAGGAACGTGCCACCGCGCTCGCTTTTACCGACAACGAATGGGACGAACCGTGGAACGACGGCGATTGAGCCGCTGATCACGATTTTTTGGCAAGTTATCCGCCGGAGCGCGAACAACTGCGCCATTCACCGTGTCCCTTACTCGCACCCTTATCACCCATTATCTATGAGCACTCCCAACGCGCCCGCCCTTGTCCGTTTGTTCAGCTCCGATCTGGACGGCACGTTGCTGGGTAACCCGGAAGCCGCATCACGCTTTAAAACCGCATGGCTGGAACTCTCGCCCGAAGCGCGCCCACTCCTCGTCTACAACAGCGGGCGTCTGGTGGACGACATCAAGCGTTTCGTCGCGAACGGAGTTTTGCCAGAGCCAGATTTTTATATCGGCGGCGTAGGCACGCAGATCTTCGACGCAAAAGCCGGTCGGATGCTCGATGAGCTGAGCGACTATCTGCGCAGCGGCTGGGATCTCACCAAAGTGCGCGAGATCACCGCACGTTTTTCGGGCGTTCGTCCGCAAAGCGACCAGCACCAGAATGAGTTTAAATCGAGCTGGTTCCTCGATCGCGCCACGCCCGGCGCCATCCGCCAGCTCAAGCAACAAATCGAAGCCACGGGCCTCGACATCAACATCGTCTACTCGAGCAGTCGCGATCTGGACGTGTTGCCCGGTAACGCCACCAAAGGCGGCGCGCTGACGTGGTTGTGCGCCCGACTTTCCATTCCGCTCGAACAAGTCGTTGTCGCCGGCGACACCGCCAACGATACCAGCATGTTTCGCCTGCCCGGCGTGCGCGGCATCATCGTTGAAAACGCGCTGCCCGAACTCTTCGAGGACACGGTGGATTTGCCGACGTTTAACTCGCGTCAGATTCTCGCGGACGGCGTGCTCGACGGACTTTGCCACTACGGCGTGGTGTGCGTGCTACCGAGCATCCAAAAATCCCGCGCGAAACGCGACGAACTCGCGCCGGAGTTTAAGATGCTTTTTTCGGGGACGAAGCTCGGCTCGCTCAACGATAAGGAAAAAGTGTTTATAGCGACGGCGTATGAGAAAGCGCTCATCGCGTTAAAGAAGAACATCACGCCGCTTGGATTTTCCGCGTGCTCGCTCACCGACAACACCGTGACCGGCACCGACGTAAACTACCGTAGCGTGTGGGCGCGCGACGGCGCGATCACCGTCTGGAATACGTTGCACATCGAGGACGAGGAGGTGCGCACCGCGCAACTCGCGACACTCGAAACCCTCCTCAACGCCACCACGCCCACCGGCCAGATTCCGGCCAACGTGCGCATCGACGACGGCGTGCCGGATTATTCCGGCGTGGGCAGCATCGCGTCGATCGACAGCGGATTGTGGGTCATCATCGCGATCTACCACTACGCCGCGCACACCGGCGATCATTCGTTGCTCTACAAACACGCGGATCGCCTGCAAACGATCATGAATTGGCTGAGCGCGCAGGATTCGAACAACGACGGCTTGCTCGAAATTCCCGAAGCCGGGGACTGGACGGATTTATTCGGTCGCAGTTACAACGTCCTTTACGATGAAGTGCTCTGGTATCGGACGAATGTGTGTTACGCGCGCATGCTGGAATTCATGGGTAATTTCGACAAAGCCGCCGATTACCTGCGGTGGTCGCAAAAAATCCGCGGACGCCTGCTCGACATTTTCTGGCCGACCACAAAGCCGGGCGACGATCTCAACCGTCCCACGACCAACGTAAATCGTTTTGCCGACCGCCAACACGGCATGGGCGACACACAATACCTGTTAGCAGAGATCACACCGTTCTCCTACAACTGGCGCTGCGACACCTACGGCAACATCCTCGCATTCCTGATGAATGTGCTCGACGCGGATCGCGCGCGCACGGCGTTTCGTTTTATGTGGGGCGTGGGTGTGAACCAGCCGTGGCCCGTGTCGAATTTGTATCCCGTCGTGCAAGCCGGCGATCCCGACTGGCGCTCTTACTACACGGTGAACTTGCTCAACTTGCCACATCACTACCACAACGGCGGCATCTGGCCCTTTGTCGGCGGAATGTGGGTGCGTTTCATTCATCGTCTCGGTTTTCACGAAGTTGCGTGTCGCGAACTCGTGCGTCTCGCGGAACTCAATAAACTCGGCCGCGACCAAGAATGGGAGTTCAACGAATGGGCGCACGGCCAAACCGGTCGCCCCATGGGCAAAGCTTACCAGGCATGGTCGGCCGCGTCCTTCTTGCGCGCGTGTCAGGAACTCGAAGTGGATCCGAAGAACCTCGGCGAAGCTTAACTCGAGTGTTGCAACGCTCACACGCGGCGAGAACGCAGAGTGGACAATTCCAGCACGACGTTTCCAATGAAACGAAACTTCGTCGCGCACCATGACCCTGCAAGAGCTCATCCACATCATTCTCGGTTACATTCCTCAGATCGTCGCAGCTCTGCCCGTCGCCGCCGGCATCGTTCTCTGCACCATTCTGATCAGTCTGTCGGTGAATCGCAGCATCCTCCTTATCGCGCGCCGGACCTCGCTGGACGCCGCGAGCGTAGCGCCGTTCACGCGCATGATTCGCTGGATGCTGCATTTCATCGCGCTCGTCTTGATTCTCGGCGTCTTCGGTTTTGAGATCGGCGGCTTGTGGGCGATGATTTCTACGGTGCTCGGCCTCATCGCCATCGGCTTCGTCGCGGTGTGGAGTTTGTTGAGCAATGTATCGTCGACGGCGTTCATCCTCATCATGCGTCCGTTCGAAATCGGCGACGACATCGAGTTCGCTGGCGAGCCGATTCAAGGGCGGGTCGTGAACTTGAACATGTTCTTCACGACGCTGCTCGCGCACGACTCGCGACTGGTGCAGATTCCCAATAACCAGTTTTTCCAAAAAGCGATCAAGCGCACGCGCCACGAACGTCCCATCTCACTCGCCGCGCAGCTCAATCTGACCGGCAATGCCGATCTCCCGCCGCCGCCCGCGCCTGCGATTGCTCCTGCAAAATCGCCTGAAGACTCTGCGCCGCGCGTCTGAACTCAGCGCGCAAAACGCCGGCGTAGCCACGGCAACGTCACGAGGCCGAGCCCGAGAGCGAGCAAGGCATACGTCGACGGTTCAGGAATCGCCATCACTTCGAATCGTGTTTGGAACGAGTAAAATGCGAGCCCTTGGGCACCGGCAATCGGACTGTTCACATCGGTGTCTTCGAAGCCATCGACGATCTTCAAGAAACCCAAGGTCGCAGTGTAAACATTGCCGGGGATCATGGTCGTGTCGTTCAAGGTGAAGCTGTTGGTCGGCGTGCGCGTAAAGTATTCGTAGCCCACGATGCCACCCGTGAACGTGCCTTCGAGCGTGAGCACGATCGCATCCATAATCGCCGGCGCCGCGCTCGCGGTGAATTCGGTGATCGGGGCCACCGTTTGATTCATGTTCGCAAACGACGTAAATGAAAACGTGTTTGCCGTGCTCGCGTTCAACAGCAGCCGCCCGCCGCTCCAGCTCGTGTTGGTGATTTGCGGAAGTGACGCGGGATACGTGTCACCAAATAAATCCAAATCTGCGCTATAGGTGGACTCGGTGCCGCCAAAAATCGTGAACGAGTAATTGCCATTCCCATAAAGCGCATCGAGCGACGCTTGGCTGGAGATGAGATTCGTGCGCCCAGCACCTGAGTCCGGGTCACTGTAACGCAGGCTGCCATCATCGGCGGCGAAGTAATAGGTGAAGTCATTCGCCTGCACGTTGCCTCCGGTCAGCGTGCCGCCGTTTTTCTGATCCACGAACACCTCGAAAGAATAAGTGTTCAATCCCGGTGCCGCCGCAGAGCTCTGCACATAGATCGCACTTTTGCCCACGCCGTAACGGCGCACGTCATCATTGCTCGCCGTGACCTGACTTAACGCTGTGACCGCACAGCCCAGCACGCTGAAGAATAAAGCTTCTGCTCTCATGCGGACAGCAGCGTGGCGTTCCTCGCCGCCACTGTCTAACCCGAATTAAAAGTTCAGGCCGGACACACCGCTCGATCAAACTACACTCAACGGCGCGAAAAACGCCGGCGCAGCCACGGCAACGCCACAAGACCTAGCCCCACCGCCATCAAGGCATACGTGGACGGCTCGGGAATCGCGACGATCGTGAAACTCGTGCTGTTTAAATAATACGCGATGCTCTCGGCGCCGACGATGCCGCTTTGCGGGGAACTGTTCGGATTATTCAGGCCATCGTCTACGATCCGCCCGAACGACAACTTGGCGTTATAGGTCTGCCCCACCACCATGGTATGCTGGGCGGTGGTCATCGTCGTGCCCGTTGAATTCGACCCGATTGACGAGTAATCAAAAACGTTACCGCTCATGCTCAGCTCGATTTCGAGCGTGATGCCGTCCACGTCCGTCGGGCTACCCAAACCATAGTCACCATAGCTCCACGTGAACGACTGATTCTGCGTCACATCGAGATAGAGCGAGCCTCCACTCCAATAACCACCCAACGAAGTGAGCACCGGCATCGTGGTCGGGAACGTCGAGGTCGCATTCGTCGGCCAGAGGTATTCGACCACGTAATCAGGAGGCGTGCCCGCGATGCTGGTATCGATATTTACGACATAAGAGCCAGCCACCGGAAAAGCGGTGTTAAACGCACCCAACGATGCATAGGTGCCCGACTGATATTCAAAGCCACTCGAGTAACCTGTCGCCGTAACCCCATTGCCAATGACACTCGATCCCGGGCCAAACACTTGCACCCCATTGATCACGCCACCCGGCTGACGGATACCCACGCCGACGCTAAAGTCGTAATGCTGAAACGTAACGGTCGACGCTCCCGTTTGCAGATATGTCGCGCGGCGGCCCATCCCGACGTCCTTCACATCCGGGTCGGTTTGCGCAAAAACCGAAAGGCTCAAAACTCCCACCGCCACAAAACCTAAGCCGAATTCGCGCAATTTCATAGCTGCACGCTGCAAGTTCTCCCGAGCCGAGTCCACTTCCAATTGGCCCAAGTTGTCCGCGCATCGGGCATAAAAAAAGCGGGTAAACACCCGCTTTGATAATGAGATAAGAACGGCATTCGCGTTTTACGCTGCGGCTTGATCCACCCGCACCGGCACAGGTTGCGGTTGCGCCCGACGAGCAGCGACCTTAGCCTCCAACCGCAAAGCGGGGCGCAAAATAGTAGCCGGCATCCGGGCCGCCGCCGCCCGCGCCGCTTGCGAAGCACGCACCACTTGCGGGATAGCCTGCGGACGCCACGCGAGCACCCGGACGAGGAAGGGCAGCACTTGCAGATTCAAAATAAACAGCGTGCCAAAAGTCACGTTAACTAAGCCCATAAACCTGATCCACAGGGCACTGGTATTTTCCGCGCTCAATGAGGAAGACGGGAACTTGTCGGGAAACAGGGCCGGCAGCATTTGCATGCACCAACCGAGAGCCACAAAGGCGAAGGCGTGAGCTGTTTTTACCATGCCGCTTCTGACACACGTGTTCCCGTCAGGTTCGACTGGGCAAAATTTTTGCGACAAGCGTGCGTCACTCCGGGAACAAGTCGTTCTTCTTTGAACAAGCGCGACTTACAAAACGCCCCCAGCAGGCTTCGGGAGTTTCACCGGTGCTTCGAACCGGTGACTCGGAAAATTGTTTCAGTGCTCAGACGTCGCCCTGTTCCGGACGCAGCACGATTTCTTCCACGACCGTGCGCCGGCTCAGGCGATAAACATCCAAAAACGCGCGCGCCACATCCTCCGCTGGCATGATCCGCTCCGCCGGCACCCCCGATTTTTCCCACGACGGCGACCAGGTGGCCCCGGGATAGACGCAGCACACGCGCACGCCGCGGCCTTTGGCTTCTGCGCGCAACACTTTCGCGAGGCCGTTCACCCCAAACTTCGCCGCGCAATACGCCGCGCCATTCGGGTAGGCACTCAGCCCGGCGATCGAACTCATGAAAAAAACATCGCCGCGCTTTTGTTTCTGCATCGCGGGCAAAAATGCCTGCGTCACCAAAAATGCGCTGCGCAAATTCGCCGCAACCACGCGGTCGAATTGATCGATCGTCGTTTCGGCAAATGGCGCGGCCTCGAACACCCCGGCGTTATTGATCAACACATCCACCGCGCCGAAGCGTTCATTCACTGCGACCGCCAACAGTTCGACCGATGCCGCATTCGCCACATCGGCGAGAAACACTTCAGCCTTCGCACCGAGTTTCGTGCACGCTCGCGCCACGGCGCGGAGATTTTTTTCGTTACGTGCAACGAGCGCAAGTTTCACGCCGCGAATTTCCTTCGCAAACACCTTGGCGATCGCCGCGCCGATGCCTTGCGACGCACCGGTGATGAGCACTGTCACCTCGTTCTGTTTCTTCGTTCTCGTTCTCATTCGCCGGATCGAGAACGAGAACGATTGAGAGAACGAGAACGATTTTAACTCAGCACACCAACGAACCGAAATCCATGAAGTCGGCCGTAAAGCCGCCTTTCACGCCTTTGCAGATCACGCTTACGGCGTCGTGCGAATGCAGCGACTCCAAGTGCGAACACGCGATGCGGAAATCCTTGATGCGTTTGTCGGCGTCGAATTCGCGGTAGAGCAAACGCGCCGCGTCCTCGACGAACTTCAGATAAGCGCCGTTGAGTTCGGCAAACGCCTGTTCGTCTTCGCGCTTCACCATGACTTGCGTCTCGGTTTGCAGCGCGCGCAGACAGAGCGCGTGCACATCCTCGATCCAGATTTTTTTGCCTTCGACTTCCTCGATCGTTACCCGCGCTTTACTGCGCTGTGAATGCGGCACGCCATACGCTCCGCGTTTATCGCGCGCGTGTTCGTTTAACTCCGCCGAGCACGGACACGCCGACGAATAAACGAAATCAAAATGAATAAAGCGGCGATAACGTCCATCGCTCGTCATCACGCCTTCAAATGCGACATCGTAAAACTGATAGCCTTCCAACCCACTGCGCAGGCTCGTCCGGAGCATCGGGTAGGAAAACGAAATCTTCAGCCGTGCGTCCATGCTCTGCACATTCTTCAGGTAGCTGCGGAGAATTTTGCCCATCCACTCGCCCGTCGTGACTTCGTCTTTGTGGTCGTAGAACGAGCGCATGATGCGGCTCATGTTGATGCCCTTCAACTCAGCTTCGAGCGACACGGTGCCCGTCACGCGGGTTTCCAGCACCTGCGTCGCGCCGGACTTCGTGCGGTATTTGAGCGGCAGTTTGAAATTGTGGATGCCGACCTGCTGGATCGGCACGTGCGCGCCCTGGATGGCGTCGTGCGCGGCTTCCATCATGTCTGGCAACGAGGCACGATAAGCGGTGCTGGATTTAAACTTGGCATCGTAGCCGCGCTTCACGCGCGGAGCGGAGCCATCCACCGAACGGTGGAGATACATTGGTTTCTTTTTACTCATGTTCGTTTTTGGGTTGGGCCGGCTGATCGACGGGTGACGATAACCGTCTCTCCCACCGCAAATGCGGTGGTTCAGCGGGCCGAGGGGCCGAAATATTCGGCAAAGTTTCGCGGGGTTTCGTAGAGGCGCACGCAATGCAAACGACCCGCGGGCAAGCGCGGCTCGATTTCACGCCAGAACGCGATCGTGAGATTTTCCGTGGAGAGGAGCACCCCTTTCAAAAATTCCACCTCGGCCAAATCGCGGTGGTCGCAACGATCCGCGACGGCATCGTTCATGATTTTCTTTAGATCGCCCAGGTCCACTACGTAACCCGTGACCGGATCAGGCACACCGGCCACGACGATCTCCAGCACGTAATTGTGGCCATGCACCGCGTTGCACATGCCGTATTGCTCGCGATTCCACTCGGCGCTCTTCGTCGGATTGTGGAGGCGATGCGCGGAATTAAAATGCACCTGCCGCGTGATAAATACCTCGCCCGCCAGCTGCGCCGAGGCCGCTTCCTGGGAGGCGGGCGCAGCTTTGACTGCGGAACGCGCGGGGCTTTTGCGAGGTGAGAGAGACTTCGGCATCGAGGGTCAAAGGGAAGCCAGTTTCCCGGAGGCGTCAATCTTCGGCACCGGCTTAAGGGCTGTGAAAATTCATTTTTATCTCGGTTGAAAAAGTTGTTTCGCGAAGGCGACAGAACGATGAAATTTCAATCATTGTGGCGTTGCCAAGCGAGGTGCAGATGCCACGTTGCCGCGACCTTTCCGGCATGAAGCACCATTATTACCCCAGCCTCGACGGCTTGCGCACCATCGCGGTCGGCATCGTTCTCGCCGCCCACGGGGGCGTCTCTTATTTCCGCAGTGGCGGGGTCGGCGTGGATATCTTTTTTGTGCTCAGCGGATTTCTCATCACGAACATTTTAATTTCCGAGTGGGCCGCCAATGCCTCGATTAGTTACCGCAATTTCTACGTGCGCCGTTTGCTACGACTGGCGCCGTGCTTGTTTCTTACCTGCGCCTTCTATGCGGCGACTTACTATTGGCTGAACGGCAACGTGCCAGCCGTGCCGATCCTCGCGGCGCTGAGTTACACGGCCAACTGGATTCGCGGGCTCTACGACTACAACCTGTCATGGCTCACGCACTGCTGGTCGCTCGCGATCGAGGAACAGTTTTATTTTATCTGGCCGTGGACGATCATGCTGCTCGAACGCTGCGTGCGTGACCCGGTGCGCAAAGGCCTGCTTTTGATTTGCGGTGCGTTGCTCATCGCAATTTATCGCGCCGGCATGGTCGGCATCTACACCGACGAGCGGATCAACTACGGCATCGATACGCGCATGGACACGCTGATGTTCGGCGCCGCCCTCGCCTACTTTGCGCGCAGTCTCGCGCTCAACGGCCCGCTTTCCGAGCCATCAGCCAAATGGCTCAGCCGCGCGCTCGCGCCAGCCGCGCTCATCGTGCTCTTCGCAATCCCCAACATCGTCACGTGGTATAGCCCATGGATGGGCCGCTATGGTTACGTGATTGCGGCGAGCGCCTCGATGATCGTCATCGCGGATTTGGTCACGAGCCGCTATTCGCTTTTCACCCGCCCGCTTTCCTGGGCGCCCCTGCTCTTCATTGGAAAAATTTCCTACGGCCTCTACCTGTTACACCTGCCGGTGTATTACATCGTCGAACACCTGCTGCCCACCGCTTCGTTGATCACGCGCTTGAGCATAAAAATTTCCGTCAGCGTGGTTCTGGCGACCGCTTCGTTTTACCTCTTCGAAAAACACTTCCTTCGCCTCAAGTCCCATTTCGAACGCCCGACCGCGCGCATCGCCCCAAGTCAGAAAGTCGTCTGAACGCCGGCCGGAAACATCGGCTCAATCGGCAACTTGCGCTCATGGCCAAGGTCTGATGCCGTGGCATGACCTTGGCCCACGCACCCGCAATCAACCTTTTCTCCGGTAAAAGCTCCGCCTTCGCCGTCAGCTTTGGCGCGTCTGAAGCTGCGAACGCGAGCACTGTAAACATCCCGGTGCGCTGGCTCGCGGGCGATGTTTCGGAAGAGATTTTTACGACCACTCGCTTTCTCGGAATCACGCACGGTTTCACGTTACACGAAGCGGGCGACTTGTTGATCGGCAGCTCCACGCAACCCGTCGAGGGCAATCACGAAGCCGCCGCGCGCGAACTTTACCGTCGCCTCTTTGCAGTCACCTCGGGACGGCATCTCTATCGCATCTGGAACTACGTGCCCGCGATCAACGCGAACAGCGATGACTTGGAAAACTACCGCGCGTTCTGCTCGGGCCGTTCGCACGCTTTCGCATCCGCTCTCGGCGATCAGTTTAAGCCCAAGCTGCCGTCCGCTTCCGCCGTCGGTTGCTCGGGTGATTCGCTCTCACTGATCTTCGTTGCCGGACGCACCGCGCCGCATCATTTCGAAAATCCCCAGCAGATCGCCGCCTACAATTATCCTCCCGAGCACGGCCCGCAGGCTCCGAGTTTTTCACGCGCCACCGCCACTACGCACACCGGAAAACCAGTTGTTTTTATTTCCGGCACTGCGGCAATTAAGGGCCACGTCACTGTCGCACCGGGAAAATTAGGCGAACAACTTCACTGCACCTTCGATAATTTACGCCTCATCAGCGAGACCGTTGGCACAGGTAAAAATCTTGGGCGAGGCGACCCATGGCAGCGGCATTTCAAAATTTATCTCCGCCACGCCAGCGACCTCGATGAAGTCGCCGCCCGTTTCGAAGGGGAGATTTTTCAAACTGGCGATCACGTCATCTACGTCGAGGCCGACATCTGCCGCGCCGCGCTTAACGTCGAAATCGAAGCCACGCTCGTCGGACTTTAAGTCTCGCCGAAAACGCGCACGCGTAGCGCCTGCGTGTCGGTCTTCCCGCGTTCCGTCAGTGGAAATTCTTTGAGCGCGATCAAGCGCTTGGGGATTTTCCATGCTGCCACCTTGCCGTGGAGCGCCGCCCGCAAATCGTGCACCGTGAGGTCAGAGACCACCGCCGCGCCGAGCACGCCTTCCGCCGTCGCCTCCGCCCACGCTTCCCGCACTCCAGCGACGCCCCGTAATCGCACCGCCACTTCTTCGAGATTCACGCGGCGTCCCGCAATTTTCACCGTGCGCCCGCGGCGTCCGAGTAAAGTGATTCGTCCACCCGCATCGATCTCTGCGCGGTCCGACATGACAAACGCTCCCAGCTCACGATTTCCTTGCTGACGATTGCCGTGCGTTATCACCGCAGGACTCGAGACGCGCAATCGTTGCCCACGTAACACCGTGAGAATCACGCCGCGCATCGCCGTGCCGACGCTGCCGGCGAGCGTGGCCTCACCCGTGCGATCGTAGGCAATCCCGCCCGTTTCACTCGAACCGTAAAATCCATGAATACGCTGGTCGAAGCGCTGCGCAAACGCCTCAGCCACTTCAATCGGCAACACCGCACCGGCCGAGATCGCCAGTCGCAATCCCGGCAGCGTCACGTCGCTCGACGCCAGCGATCGCCACAACGCCGGCACGCTGGGAAATACCGTCGGGCTCCATTGCTCAAAATCGCCCGCGATGCCGTGCGGCAAGGGCGATGCACCGCACACCGCCGGCACTCCTTTCAACACGAGCGGACCCACCAAATTTCCGAGCCCGTAAGAATGTCCGAACGGAATCAGCGCGTAATTCACATCGTGCTCCGTGATGCCCATCGTCGCCGTCACGCAACGCGCATCGGCGAGGATCTGCTCATCCCTAAACAAAAGCGCCTTGGGCCGACCGGTGCTTCCCGAAGTGACTTTGATCAAGCCGGTGGTGTCCGGAAATTTTCGCGCGCGCGGCAATGCCTCCAGCGCACGACCGTTCCACCAAAATCCCGCGCGAATCTGCAAAGCGATCTCACGCTGGGCGGCCACTGGTTCGCCGGCATCGAGTGGCACGATCACGGCGCCCGCTCGGATTAATCCGAGAAACAGCTCCATCCACACGACCCCGTTCGCTTGCGCGAAAACAACCGCGCGGCCGCGGAGCGTTTCCTCGGTTTGACCGCAACATGCCAGCCAATCACGACTGCGCAAGTCGAGTTCACCGCAGGAAAATTTCGCACCGCCGGCCGCTTCCGTCAGCACGATCACGTCGCGTTTGCGACGGCACGTTTTTTCCCAAGCTTGCAGCAGCGCGCGTTTCATTTCTTCCCAAGCTTGGCGAGATGCTCGAATTCGATCAAGAGCAGCGCCCCGATCACCATCAGCGACACCGTCAACCCCAGCGCGCGCACCACCGGGATTGCACTCATCGCTAACACGCCAAATGACGCCGCCGTGGTCAGCGCCGACATCCGCACCGACACCGGCGGGCCTTCCGCGCGATACGCCGACGTCGCCGAGAAAATCGAATAGTTGTGCGTGAGACACACCCCGAGGAAAGCGCCGAGCAGATGGAAAAGATTCAACGGCTGCCCGAGCCATCCGAATAATCCAAACACGCCCAGACACGCCCCGAGTGGAATCGCGAAGATTCGCACGCCATCGCGCAGACCATAAGTCAAAAACACACCGACACCGACAATCGCGAGGCCCACGAGACTCAACCATAACGCCGACTGCCGGTAGCGCGCAAAAACGCCGTTGAGCGACTCCAGTTGATTCACGGAAACGGAATTAGTTTCCGGCGGCGGCACTTTCGCCACGCCACCTTTCGCGAGCGTAACGAACCAACTCAACTCACCTGTTCCGCCGATGTGCACCAACATCCCCGCCGGCCCGGAGAGGGCATCGACGAAATTGCGCGCCGTTTTTTCCAATCCCTCAAACTGCGCGGTTCCCGCGAACTGGGCGTAGGCCTCGAAAAAGCCGGCAAACGCATCCACCTCATAGCCCGCTTCACGCAACGCCGTGTGGAACTGCGCCGGAAAATTCTTTTGTTCGCGCACAAAAGTGACCGCGCTTTCGTATTCGGCGGGCGTAGGAATAATCGCCGCGAGCGTGAAGGCCTCGCGCTCCGGATCTTCGCGGCGCAACCACTCCCCCAGCGCGAGCACTGATTCCCGCGCGTGCGCGAGACTGTCGCCCTGCGTCAGATAAACGGTCTGCTCCTCCTGCTGCCCGAATTGCGCGCGGATTGCCGCGTCGGCGCGTTTCAACTCCGCCGAAGGAATCTCGAGCGCGCGAATGTCGTCGCGCCAGTGCAGCATCGCGATACCCGGCAACGCGAACAGCCACGCAATGCCGAGCGCAAGGCGCATTTTCCGGCGCGCACCCGTTGAAAGGGCGCGACCGCCTTGAAACGAACGCGTTTCCAGAAATGAATTTTTGACGGTCGAAAAATAAACCACCGCCATCACTAGCGCGCACACGAGCCCCGCACCGACGAACACGCCGAGTTGGCGAATCAACGGCAACTCCGACCACACCAACAACGCGAAGCCCGCCACCGTCGTTAGACAACTCGCGAGCAACGGCTTGGCGAGCCGGCGCACCTTCTCCCAATAATCTTCCCCGGCTCGCTCGGGCGCCTGCATGTAGAGATAAAATCCGTAATCGATCGCGACGCCCGCCAGCAGCGAACCGAGCACAAACACGAGGATGTGCACGCGCTCAAACACCAGCGTGACACTTACCCACGCACCGAGCGTGGAAAGCAGCACCACCGGCACCAAGTGCAGGCCGCGATAGACTTTTTTAATGAACAACAACGCGACACCCAACACCGCGATCAATGAAGCGGCATTGAGCCATTTCACTTCCTTCTCAATTCGGTCACGGCTCGCCGCCGCGAACCGATTCACGCCGGTGTAGGCGACTTGAAGTCCGGAAAATTCCACCTGCATCGCCACTTCGACTTTCGCAATCGCCGCGAAAACCGGCGCCTGGCCGGCTTCGGAGAGCGGTGACGCCACCATCTCCGCCCACACGAGCGCGGGCGCGTCCGTCGAGTTTGTCGCTGGCTGCACCAGCGAAAGCCCGTTTTTCAGGCGATCGACCGCTCCGGGCAAAAGCAGGAGCGGATCGTTGGGCACCAAATCCTGAAACACCTGCGCTTCGAGCGTGGAGAGAAACGCATCGAGTTTCTGCACTGAAGCACGGGCGATCCACCGAGCGAGTTCGGACGCCGGCTCGCCCGTCGCGGCAAACTCGCGTTGTTGGACGGCCAGCCAGCGCGGGAACAGCAATTGAAGCCGTTGCTCAAATAATTTCCGTCCCATCGCGTCGCGCGCTGAGGTGTCGCCCAGCGCGACCGCTTGCGCAAACTCCGGCTCACGCGCCAACGCCGTCGCGAATCTCACCGCGGCTGCTTGCGGCGCCGGCGTTCCATCCGCTTGCGTGAGCACCATCAGCATCGTGCGCGCCTCGGCCTGACTGGCGAGTTGCCGGACGAGCGCGAGTTCCGGCTCGTCGCGACCGCCGGGCAACAAATCGAGCACGTCGGTGGAAATTTTCCGGTCGTAATCGAGTTGCAGCAGCCAGCCGGCGCCGATCAGCGCCACGCAGGCCATCACCAACCAGCCCGTCCATTGCCTCCGGCGAAAATTCATCGATTAGCGAAAATAACGAGTGATGTCTTCCGCCGAAAATGCGGCCACTTCTCGTGAGTCATTCATCACAATCTCGATGAATTGCCGCTGGCTGCGGCGCAATTCGATGCGCTCCACGACCGTTCCCTGTCCGCTTACGGTGATTTGACGGAATGCTTGCTGCACTTGTTTATCGCGCGGTCGCATCATCAACGTCCACGCCGCACCTTTCCGCTCGCCCGAGAGTTCAAAATCTTCCGCGAGCGCGGCGAAGTTGAGATTCAACGTATTCATCATCGCGCGATTGATCGTGGCAGCACGCACATCGTTCGGCGCGGCGACGGTGCTTTTTTTGTCGCGCAGCAACACGCCGGTCACATCCACGATCACAGTGCGTTGTTCGGGCGAGGTATAATTCAAACTGAGTCCGCGCGCGCGCGACACCCTCACTTCTCCGCGCAACACCGCCGGGTTTTCTTTAAACGGGAAATAGCGACTCTCGGTAAATCCTGCCATCACGTCCGGCCGTTGGGCGAACGCCTGCGCCAGATCGCTCCACGCGGCCGCGTCGAAGGCCGGCGCGGGTTCCGGGGCTTGGGCCAGGCCGACCATCGGCAGCAGGAGCAACGCCGCAACACCCCCTCGCAACTGCCGCCACGCGGCGGCACCGGTTTGGCTCAATTTATTTCTCAAGAATCGCATCAGTAAAAGTGGTTCCGTGTTTACGCGCTCGTTCCGCACAACGCCAGCGTCGACGGTGTCTGAGCATCGCCGGCCAGCGCAAAAAAATCAGTTCGACGACCAGCCGGAAATGCACGCGAAACAGCAGCACGTTATCTCGGAGGTAGTGAAAATGCGACACGCCACCTTGCGCTCGCGTGAAATAACGCACCGGTGCCCGCAGATTCACCGTGGGCACGCCGGCCCACATCAAGCGCACCATCGCTTCCGTTTCGAAATCGTAGCGCCGTCCGCTGCGACGCGGGCCCAAGACCTGAAGCAGTGGTTTCAGCGGATAGATGCGAAAGCCAAACAGCGCGTCGTCCACGCCCGCGCCGAGCACTTCGACCCGCGTCATGCCGGTGCTGAGCTTGCGTCCATACAAACGCTCGCGCGGCACTTCTGGCCCGAAGATCGGATCGCCCAACACCGCCGCCGCCGGGTGCCGTCGCGACGCCGCCATAAACTCCGCAATACTCTCCGCCGGATGTTGCCCGTCTGCGTCCATCACCAATGCGTGATTAAATCCGCGTGCGACCGCCGCCTCCGCCGCGACAAGCACCGCCGCGCCTTTCCCGGAATTTTTTGGCAGGACGATTACCGAAAGTTGCGGCTCCGTCGTGGCAAGTTCGCGCATTTCCCGCGCGCCGTCATCCGTGCTGCCATCAACGACCACCATGACCGGCTGCCAGTGCCGCAACACTTCCGCCACCACGCCGCGCAGCTTCGCACCGGTGTTATAGGTGGGCAGGATTACGAGATGCGTGGTCGAAAACGCCATGGGGGGCTCAACGTGATTCACCGCGCGTCTCGGCGCAAGTCACCGCTATCCGTCTCGCGATACCACGCTTCGATCTGCCGCATCACCTCCGCAGTCGAACCATGCGCCGGCGCGGCGATCAGCGGCCCCGCCGATACTTCGATGTGGCCCGGCAGTCCGGCGCAATGCCACCACGGCACGCCTTTCGCGAGGAGCGTCGAATCGCTCGTGATGCGCACCAGTTGAATCGGCACGCGCGCCGCCCGCGCGATCAGCACGAAACCGGGTTTCATTTCTGCAGTCGGTTGCCCGGGAGGCGTGCGCGTGCCTTCTGGAAACAAAATCAACGCGTGCCCCGCCGCCGCTTTTTCCGCCGCCGCGCGCACCAAGTCAGGCCCGCCATCGCTGGCCAGATAACCCGCCCGCCACGCCGCGACCGCGAGCACGGGATTACGTCGAATGCCGGGTTTAAACACGCACACCGCGCGCCGCAGTCTCGCGAGCAGGTAACACGCGTCGGTGAGATTCGGGTGGTTCGCGATCACCACCACGCCCCCGGCGGGCACGTTTTCAAGCCCACGAAAGCGCACATGCCACAGGTGCGCGAAATCCACCCACCAGAGGAAGAGTGAAAAATTTAGACGAATCAGGTTCTGAAAAAACGATTCCATCCGCGCGGAGCCCGGCACCCACACGGTCAGCACGCCGATCAGTCCGATCGCCAGGCCAAACGTCCCGAAGAATACCAGCGTCAGGTAATAACCCAGCGCACGGAGAATTTTCCCCATCACGCTCATGGTTGCGCGACGACCGGATTCATCGGGATGAAATTAAACCACTGCAGCGGATGCGCTCGCACCAACGTTTCCAAGTCCGCGAGCACCGCTTGATAATGCATCCGCGCGCGCTGTAAATTTTCCTCGCGCGACACACCCGTCGCCGGCTCGAACACGCGCGACGCATACACGTCGATCCGCTCCGGATCCGCCGTGGGCAACGCATGGCAAAATACCACCGGTCGGTCGAAAATCACCGCGAGATGATAAATCGTAAACGGAAACAACCGGCGCGCGCCGAGAAACTCGAACGGTTCGGGCCGCGCGCTGAATTCAACCCGATCACACTTCATCGCCAGCGAAAGCCCTTGGAGCAGCGCATCCTTGAGCTCGAACAAGAGCGCCTGCGGATCGTTGACCCACAAAAATCTCACGCGTTGCGAAAAGCGTTCGCCCAGCAGGCGCGTGTCGTCGGAGTTTCCCACCCGCAGGCGCACGATGGAGATATTGCGTCCAAAATCGCTGAGCAAATAACCCAGCAAATCCGACGCTCCAAAATGAAATGTGCCAAACAGCGCCGGACGATTCGAGCGCGAGAGCCGCACGAATTCATCACCGTGCGGTCCCTTCAATTCGCATCGCACAGCCTGCCCGCGTCCGGCCCGCAACATTTGCATGAGCGATTCCGCGAACGCCAAAAAATGCCGCCAGATTTCAGTGATTCGAGGCCGGCGCCCCAGCATCAACGTGAGATACTCGCGCGAGTGCTTACGCTGCGCGGGCATGCGCGCCAGGCCCACCCACGTCCCGATCATCAATCCCAGTTGAAACATCGGGCGCGGCCACCAGCGGTCGGCCCAGGTCAAAAATCCAAAGCCCCATTCTGGACCGGGATTACGCGGCGCTTTTTTCAATTCCGTCACAGCCATTCCAGTTGCCAGCTTCCGCTCGGTCCCTCGACCGAGATGGGTTTACGCTCCGCCAAGGCCAACGCGAATTGCTCTGTCGTCACTTCCGTCGCGGCTTCGCGCGGTTCCGGCGCAAACGTGATCTGCGCAATCGCACCTTCAGCTGCGGATTTCATCACCACGGAAAAAGCAAACGAATGCGCCGCCGCCATCGCCCCTTCGAGCATCCACGTGCCGCGTTCTTCTCCGCCCACGATCACGATCTGCGGCGCAGTTTCCAACCACGCCGTCGTCAGCGCCTGCCGCAGCAGATTCCGATTCGACGCGATCGGCCACAGTCTCGCGATCGATTGCTGGCGGCCCACCAACACCTGTTGAATACCGCCGGGATGAATCGAAGTCTGGAACAGCAACGGACTCGCCGTCGGAAAACTGGTAAGAAAATCCTCCAGCGCCCGCGTCTCCGCATACGTGGTCGCATACACCACGGCGGCTTCGGGACTCAGCACGACGCCATCCAAGGTCGCCCCAACGAGCATTCCCAGATGCGTCATCCGGCGCAGCGCAGCGCGCGGAAATTTATCCGCTAGGCGCCCGCGCGCTTCCGCTGCGCCTTCAGTCGCCGCTGGCAGTTCGACTTTCACGTGGTGAATGTAGCGCGTGATCATGGCGTGCGAATTCCTTTAAACCGGTAGGGCCTGACCTCCGGGCAGGCCGTCAGCACGCGCGAATCCTCACGGCCCGCCCGGAGGTCGAGCCCTACCTCGAAACAACTGTTGGCCTGCTTATTCATGCGTTAACAACATCGCCGCGTGCGCGCCGCCGAACGCGTTGCTCGTGAGCACGGCGCCTTCGAATCCAGCACTCGCAAAATTTTCTTTCTGCACCTGCGTCGTAAACGTAGGTCCTTCTGTGCCGACCGTGCCCGGAATTTTTCCGGCACGCCACGCCGCAATCGCGACGGCGAGTTCCACGAGCCCGCAACTTCCCAGCGTGTGTCCCAAACTTCCTTTCCACGAAACCAAGGGCGCTTCAGGAAATTGCTTCGCCAGCACCTGCGCTTCCAGGCGTCCCGATTCTAGCGTGCCCGTGCCGTGCCCTTTCACCCATACCCGCCGACCCGCGACTGTGCGGGCGACTTCGCTCGCGCACGCGGCAAATCCCGCGCCGTCGGCCTGATTGTTCGTGAAGTGATACATCTCGTTGTGCAAGGCGTGGCCGCTCAATTTGAAAGGCCCCGCCTCGCGCGACAACACCGCGAAAGCCGCGCCGTCGCCGAGGCCGATCGCGCCAGCGTCGCGCACTTGGTAAGGCGCGGGCATCAGCCCGTTGAGAATTTTCAGGCTATGAAATCCTCCCGCCACAAACGGGCTCACGAAATCAAACGTAAACACCAAGACTCGATCCGCCAGGCGGGCGTTCAACAACCGCGCCGCGTGGAGCAACCCCAGATGCGCCGTCACGCACGCGTGCGAAAAAATCGTCACCTCTTCACCCCAACCGAATTCCCGCCGCAGCAAATTCACCGCGGCGAACGGCGTGCCGTGCTCGAGGTGGCGAACATCTTTTTCGCGCGTGTGCGCGTAGAGGCTGCCCACCCCGAAGTTGCTGCTCGTGACAATGACCGGCTCGCGCGCCGAGCCCCAATTGCCTGCCGGCACCTTTGCGCAAAATGGGTTTAATGCTGTGATCCAACGCGGCGGCACAACTTCGTCCATTGCCGATAAAAGTGCGAGTGGCACCAAATCTCCACCGTCGCGCCCTAACACGGGCGTGAGTTGCAACGCCCGGCGCCCCGCTACCAGTGCCGCCGCCGTTTCCTGCGCGCTTCCAAATGGCGTGAGGCAATCGCACGCTTCGATACCAGTGGGGAATTGTTCGGCAACCGGGGTCATTAAAAGCGCCATTAGCCGCGAAAAGCCGCGTCGGCGCAAGGAGCCAAAAATTTTCCGGAAATTCCCCGATGTAGGTCTAAGTGGTAAGGCCTGACCTCCGGGCAGGCCGCGCATTAAAGGTAGGGGCGGTTATCCTTAACCGCACTTTCTTCGACCGCGCTACCATCCACGAGGGCAATTAAGGATAACCGCCCCGACCTTGCGACACCGCCGTGCAAGCCTACGCGCCCGGCTTCTGCGAACGGATATACGCGGCCAAAGTCGCGATGCTCGCAAGGGCTTTGCGAGATTCCTCACTGCTGCCAATTTTCACTCCAAACTCTTTTTCAATCTGCACCACGAGTTCGAGCGCATCGATGGAATCGAGGCCGAATTTCGGCGACCCAAACAAGGGTTCATCATCCGGAATATCTTCCGGACGCAGGTCATCGAGCTTCAGCGTCGAGACCACGAGTTGTTTAAGGCGAACAGCGAGGGAATCAGGCATGAGGAGTCAGGGCAACGTAAGGGAGCCCATCTGGTCAATCGCATCTTTGATGTTTGCACGGGCCGCGCCTTCATTTGCCAGCCGCAGCCGGGTGGTGCCAACAAAGGCGTCACTCATTTTTGCCGTGTGGCTGCTCATGATGGCCTTTTCCCACACGAGCGACTGGTCGGAGAGTCGGCGCAATTGCCACGTGACTTCCATTTTTACGGTGAACGACCCGCCAAAGGAAGGGCGATCCAAGCGCACGATGTGAGCAAAGACCTGATAAGCGGCGCCAACCTCGCTCACTTTCGAAAACAACGCTGATTGCTCGATGGAGGTCTTTATCGCTGCGGCGAAGTCGGTGTTCGAGATACTCGACATGCCCATTGACGACGTCTCTTCCCCACCGGTCACTTGAAGTGAGACGGTGTGCACATGCTTGGTGATTGCAGCGGGCGCGTCGACCACGGCCATAGCGCTCGATTGCGAAGCTGTCGCGCAGCCACTGAAAAGTGCCACCACGCTGACCAGCGCCGCACTGCAAACTACACGTAAGATCTGAGATGATGAAGCAGACATGGCGCGCGCTTATTTTGATTTTTTGAAAATGTCCGTGATCACTTCATCCACCATTTCAGGCGGCGATTTACGCACCAGCGACGTGCGCATGGAGTGGCCGGTGGCGAGCGCAATCTCGGTCTTTGGCTTACGAATCTGCACATACAGTTCGATCATATACATCGTGATATCCCACATCCATTTGTCCTGATACGTGACGATGGCATCCACGTCTGCAGGAATGCCGGCTCGTTCGCCCGAGGTCGCCTGCTTGCCCAGTAAGCTCAGGCGATCAGCGATGAGTTTTTCGACTCCGCGTTCGTCTTTTTCAAGTCGAACGACGTAGACCTTATTGATCGCCGCCAGATCGGTTCCGGGGGAGATTTCCGAATTTAATTTAGTGATGCAGCCGCTTAGGAACGCGGCTGAGATTACCAACAGTAACGAGGCGAATAAACGCAGGGGTTTCATGTGTGCAGGATTTGGATTTTGGTTGGGGCCCGTTGAGATGGTTTACGTCGGTTTGCGCAGCACGTGGCACACGTTGCTGCCGCCGAAACCGCTGCTGTTATTCAGCACGACGCGCGGCGCTTCTTCGAGCGAGGTGCGCGGCAAATTCAAACCCGCGCACGCGTCGTCCGGCTCTTCGAGATGCGCCGCACCCGGAATAAATCCTTCCGCAATCGCGAGCGCGCAGAAGGCCGCTTCCATCACGCCTGCCTGCGAGAGCGCGTGGCCGGTCAGGGCTTTCGTGCTGCTGATTTTGGGAAATGCGTTGGCGGTGGAGAACACCGCTTGCAAGGCGAGCGCTTCGGAACGGTCGCCGGCCAGGGTCGAAGTGGCGTGCGCGTTCACATAATCAACCTCGCCGGGCGAAATGCCGGCATCGCGCAATGTCCGCGTCATCGCTTCGCGCAGCCCGGCGCCTTCGGGATGCGAGATCGCGACACTGTGGCCGTCACCGGCTTGTCCCCAACCGGCGAGTTCGGCGTAGCGTTTGGCGCCGCGACTGCGCGCGAGCCCGGCTTCCTCGACGATCATCACGACGGCACCGCCCGTGCCCACGAAGCCGTTGCGCTTCTTATCGAACGGACGCGACGCTTCCGTCGGCTCTGCCGACGTGGAAAGCGTGCGCAAGCTCGCGAACGGCAGGATGCTCTCGTCGGTCACATCCTCGGCGCCCACGACGATCATGCGACGCTGACGCCCGAGCCGAATCTCGTCCATCGCGTAGCCCAGCGCGTGACTCGACGAGGCACACGCCGAGACGAAACCGCACACCGCGCCAGAGATTTTATAATGCGACGCGAGGTTGAAGTTGAGGGTGCCGGCGATCGACGAAACCAGCCCCATCGGATTACCGCGTTCGCCCCGCGACGCGCGCATCTGTTCGAGAAAGTTTCCCAACAAAAACGGCGAGCCGGCCGACGCGCAAAAAATCCCCGTCGCGCCGTCGGTCAAATCACCGCGCTGCAAACCGGCATCCGCGAGCGCCTGCTCCAGCGCACAATAAGCATACACGCCATGCGGCGGCAGTCCGCGCAGGAGTTCGCGATCGATTTCATAACGCGAGGGCCAGCGCCAGTCCCGCCAGCTCGCAGACGGGAAGGAAAAATCTTTAATCGTCCCCGCTAGTTTCACCGGCAGCGTGGGATTATTGAGAAACACCACCGGCTCGAAACCATGGCGCAATTCTTTCAAACTGCGCAGGACCGCGTCCCGATCGTTGCCGATGCTGGTGATAAATCCCAGGCCTGTGACTACGGGCAGGAATGCCATATCGCCGTCAGTGACTCAGGTCGCGCCGCGCTCCGACACTTTGCGCCGCACGAAGCCGCGCAAATCGTCCAGTGTGCGCACTTGGATGATTTCTTCGTTCGCAATGCGGATGCCCAACAAATCCTCCGTAAAGAAAACCACTTCCGTGATCGCGAGGGAATCGAAGCCGAGGTCTTCCATCAAGCGCGAGTCGCCGGGCACTTCTGCGAGCGGCTTGGCGTGTTGCTTGGGGATAAAATCTTCGAGGATCGCAACGATGACGGGGTCGAGTTGCTGCACGTCGCCGCTTTGTTGAAACGTTTTAAACGCGTGCTGCGCCGCCTCGGGTAAATGCCGCAGCGCTTCGTCACGGTCGGCTTCAGGCGCACGCTCGGGGTTGAGAGAGTTACTGGCTTGGGTTTGCATGGTGGTCGGCCCGGAAATAAAAGTCGGTTCGCGTCAACCGGCCTTCACTGCGGTGTATTCACTGAACAGGCCCATCATGCCTTTGCGCTCCACTTGCACAAGCCCGACCGCCTTTAAAGCCTCCACGACTCGCTCGGGCGGCACGCAGGCGTCCATCGTTTCCCAGTAGTAGCGCATCATGTCCTTCGCATCGCGGCTGCGGGTGAAAAGTCCGCTGAGGAACGGGTAAACCCGACCGAAATACACGCGGAAAAAGAACCCTGAGATCGCGCCTGCGGGTTTAGTGACTTCGAGGATGAGGAGTTTACCGCCGGGTTTCAGCACACGGCGATATTCGGCAAACGTCGTTTCGAGATCGCTGACATGACGCAGCGCGTAACCCATGGTGAGAAAATCGAACGTGTTATCCGGCAAAGGCATGGCCTCGGCGCGACCTTGGACGAAGTGTGCATCCAGTTTGCCTTTCGCCACCTCCAGCATGCCGGAACTTGGGTCGAGGCAGGTAATATCCTTCGCCGAGCCCAAAATCTTGGCCGACTCGACCGCCACCAGACCCGTGCCGCAGGCGACATCGAGCAGCTTCATGCCGGGCTTGAGTCCGTGGCGTTGTTGCACCCATTTCCGATAACCGGCACCGCTGCGTAAAAATCCCCAATCCACCACCGAGTCGTAATGACGCGCTCCTTTATCAAAGAGGCGATCAACGAATTCTGGCTTGGCCTCAGGAGACGCATATCGCTCCGTCAAAGTCGGGTGGGGATGCACGGTGATGGCTTGGTTGCTGGGGAACGTTTTGGCCAGCCGAAATACGCATTTCTACGTATCCCGAAAAGCACTCGCGTGCGGGCTTGCCCTCCTCGGGCTCATTCTCTTGGTAAAAGCCCCATGTCCGCGCCCTCCCCCACTTCCGCCACCGGCACGTCTGCCTTGCGGGGCGGCGATCCCGCCGCGAGTTCCAAGGGCGAGCATTACCGCTGGGTCAAAGAAACCCGTTTCGGCCACTGGTTTCTCGGCACGAATGTCTGGAGCCGTTACGTCGTGGATGTCGCCCTGCGCAACCTCGCGTCGTTGCGGCCGGTTGATGCGCCGCGTCCGCAAATCGTGCTCGATGCGGGCTGCGGCCCCGGCGTGTCGCTGCCGCTGCTCGACACCATTTTCCAGCCTGAGCAAATCATCGCCCTCGACATCGATCCAAAGGAAATCCTGCGCTCGCAGCGCATGGCCGCGCAGTGTCGCGCCCGCGTCGAAATTATCCGCGGCGACGCCGCCTCGCTGGCGCTGCCCGACAACTCGGTGAATCTTTTGCTGTGCCACCAATTGCTACACCACGTCGTGGCCCAGGAAAAAATCCTGCGCGAATTTCACCGGGTGCTCGCGCCGGGCGGCACACTGCTGGTCGCGGAGTCCTGCCGTGACTTCATCCACTCCGCGCCCGTGCGCCTGTTGTTTCGCCACCCGAACCACGTGCAGCGCACGGCCGGCGAATACGAGCAGTTGGTGCGCGCCGCCGGATTTATTTTCACCGCGGAAAATGTTTCGAAGTCTACGCCGTTCTGGACGCTGCCTGACTGGGGCTTCCGCCAAAAAATCGGCCTGCAAAAAAAGCCCGCGCAACCCGAACCGACCGAGATTTACATTGCGGCGACGAAACCGCGCACCTGAGTTAGCTCCATGGCGATGCGTATGAAAATCCTTGGCAGTGGCAGCTCCGGCAATTGCGCCGTGCTGTGCAGCGAAGGCTCGCGCGTGCTCATCGACGTCGGTTTCGCGCAACGTAAACTCCGCCAACTCCTCCACGACGCCGGCGAAGCGCTCGAAAAAATCGACGCCATTTTCCTTACGCACGAACACGGCGATCACGCGGCGGGCATCGACGCGCTAAAAAAATTCCCGCACATCAAGCTCTTCGCGAACTCCGCCACCGCCGCCGCCGTGCAGAGCAAATTGGACTTCCGCCCCGAGTGGCAGCTTTTCCAGACCGGTTCGCGTTTTCACTTTCGCGATCTGGAAGTGGAAAGTTTTCACGTGCCACACGACGCGCAAGAACCGGTGGGTTTCACGTTTTCGCACGGCCACGACGATGACCTTTTCACCCCCCGCCGCCGCATCGCGTGGCTCACCGATCTCGGTCACGCACCCGCGCATATCCCCGAGCGCATCCGCGACGTCGACGTGCTCGTCGTTGAAGCAAACCATTGCCCGCAGATGCTCGAAGCCGACGTGCGCCGCCCGTGGAGCACGAAGCAACGCATCAGCGGCCGCCATGGTCATCTTTCCAATCAACGGATGTGCGAATTGCTCGCGAACGTGACGAATCCGCGCTGGCGTCACGTGTTCCTCACGCATCTGAGCCGCGACTGTAACAGCAATGCGGCGGTCGAAACCGCGCTCGCCCCGCTGCGCACGCGACTCACGTGCCAGTTCTCCGTCGTCGCCGCCGGCGGCGGCAGCGAGTTGTTGGAATTTTAACCGCATTCCCGATCGATACTTGGAGGCGGGGCCCTCAGCCCCGTCAGGCAAAATACTCGCCGCAATTTGTAGGTTACGCACTCGCGCGCAACGTGGGCTGCAAGCCCGCCACCTACATAAACCAGAGCCTTCAAAAAAGCCCGCCATCCCTCATCCGAGGGGTTCAGCGTCATAGTTTACGGGGGTCGCCGGAGTTTCTTTTTGCCGCGCGGCTCGCTTGATGCTCCACTGAAGGCGCATGTCTACGCCGACCACGTTTCGCCGCACTAAGATCATCGCAACGCTCGGGCCCGCCACGGAAAGCGAGGAGATGCTTGCCAAACTCATCCGCGGCGGCGTCGACGTCATTCGCCTCAACATGGCGCACGCGAAACATGAATGGACGCGCACCATCATTCGCCGCATCCGGCAGGTTTCCCAACAAATCGGCCGCGAAGTCGCCGTCATGATGGACATCAAGGGTCCGGAAATTCGCACGGGCGATCTGACCGTGCCGATCGAACTGCAACCGGGAGAAATTTTCGATTTCACCGTCAAACCCGACCCGGAACGCGGCGCGGAAATCCGTTCCGTCGACGTCAATTACCAGAATCTCGTCAACGACATCAAAGTCGGCGACACCGTCCTCGTCGACAACGGCCTCATCCGGCTCGAAGTTCTCTCGAAGGATCAGGCGCATATCCGCTGCCGTGTGCTCACGCCCGGCCACCTTTCGTCGCGCCGGCACATCAATCTCCCCGGCGTAAAAGTGAACCTTCCGGCCTTCACGGAAAAAGACCGCGCCGACACGCTCGTTGGCCTCGAGGAAGGCATCGATTTCGTCGCGTTGTCCTTCGTGCGCGAAGCGGACGACGTGCTCCAGCTCCGCGAATTCCTTAAAAAACAAGGCTCGCGCGCGCGCATCATCGCCAAGATCGAAGACCAGTCCGCGATCGATAATCTCGACGACATCATTCGCGCCACCGACGCGCTCATGATCGCCCGCGGCGATCTCGGCATCGAGGTCCCGCTCGAAGAATTGCCCGTCATCCAGCGTCGCGCCGTGCGCACCTGTCTCGCCATCGGTCGCCCCGTGATCGTCGCGACGCATATGTTGGAATCGATGATTTCGCAGCCTGTCCCGACGCGCGCGGAAATCACCGACGTCGCCAACGCCGTCTTCGAACAAGCCGACTGCGTGATGCTCTCCGGAGAAACCACCGTCGGCAAATACCCGCTCGAATGCGTGCAGGTGCTCGACACGATTTCGCGCCGCATCGAACACGAACTCTCCGCCGATTTCCCTGAGCCCACGGTGTTCGTTTCCGAACGCATGAAAGTGCTCCGCTCCGCGATTGTCATGGCCAACGAAATCAAAGGCGCCGCTATTATCGCGTTCACGCGCATCGGCATCACCGCCGCCGGCCTCGCCGCCCATCGTCCGCCGAGCGCACCGATCATCGCGTTCACCGATTCATTGGAAACGCTCCGCCACCTCCGTCTCGTGCGTTCAGTCGAGCCCTACTTGATGGATTTTTCCACGGATCCGGAAGCGACCATCACCGGCGCCGTCGAGCTGTTGCGCGCCAACAAACGCATCGTGCCCGGTGACAAACTCGTCATCGTGTCCGACATGGTCGCGAGTGACCAACGCGTGGACAGCATCCAGCTCCGCACGGTGCAGTAGGGTGGCTTGCTTTTAGCTCCAGCGAAAGCGCCCACCCTCGATGTCATCCTGAGCACCGCAAAGGATCCCTCAGTGCGCTCCGCCGCAGAGTCTCGCAAACGCTGAGGGAGTCGAGCCAGCCCGCGCGCTAGACATCGCGCAGCTCAGAATGACAAACCGTTTAGTCGCACCGTTCATCCGGCGCAGTCACCACTCACCCCGCTAGGGGAAACCCTGACCACATCGCGCTCGCATCAGGCGCGGGGATTATTTTCAATCGCAGCTCCTGCACGTCACCCACGTCACCGAGCATGAAGTCATTTTTCACCCTGATCCTGTTTGCCGCGTTAACGCTGGCCGCTCACGCGGCGCATTTCCTTCCGGCTGATGCGATCGACGTGGCCAAACTCCTGCCGCCCCCGCCGGCCCGCGACTCGCTCGTGCAGCAATCCGAACTCAGCGTGCTGTTCGCCCTGCAGCAAAATCGCACCCCTGAGCAGATCAAACGCGCCCTCCACATCCAGGAGGAAAATCTTTTCACCTTCACCGGCGAAGTCGTCGGACCGTGGTTCACCCCGCAAAACCTCCCGAAGACCGCGGCGCTTTTCAAGGAAGCCGGCGACGATTTCTACGCCATCAACCGCGCTTCGAAAGCCCTGTGGAATCGCTCGCGCCCGCCCTTCGTCGATCCGCGCATCAAACCCGCCGTGGAATTCTCTGACTCGCCCTCCTACCCGAGCGGCCACGGCATCCAATGCAGCATGTGGGCTGTGCTGCTCTCGGAATTGTTTCCCGAATACAAAACCGCCCTTCACGCCCGCGCCGCCGACACCCGCTGGTATCGTTTGATCGCCGGCGCGCATTACCCCACCGACGTCGAAGCCGGTCGCATCCTCGGCGAAGCCATCGCGAACGCGCTCTTGAAGGACAAAAATTTCCGCCTGCGCCTCGAAGAAGCCCGCCAGGAAATCGCGCCGTTTCTCCAAAAGAAAGCCGCGTAAAGGCGGGTGTCATTCTTCGCGCCCGCGGCTTGCGTAACTCCGCTGGAGGTTGCGAGCTTGCTCGCAACGCGGCGCGCTCGCCCACCACCGACACACATCGGTCAGATCCGCGGCAATCCGTGGTTAAAAAATTCTTCGCCCTTGCACAGCGCAATCGATCGCAGCATCGCCTCACTTGACGCGCACGGCATCTTTTGCACTGTCTCCGGCCATGTCCCGTTTCGCTCGTGTAATGTTGTTCGCGCTGGTGGCCCTCTGGCTGCCGGCGACGTTGCATTGCCGGCTCGAAGCGTCGGGACTCATGGAATCTTCCGCCTGCGCCTCCGAGCACACTGCGGAAAAATCCACTGACGAGTGCAACGACACGATTTGCCCGACGATCGAAGGCGCGATTCTCAAGGAATCCGCGGCGAACTTAACCGTGCTGGCTCCCGTCGTGCACGAGTGCCTGCTCCTGCTGCCCGCTTTCACGATTCTGTCCGGCAACGACGCCGAGTCCTGTCTTTCCCCGGAACGCTTTGCCCCGCCCCTTGAATTATCGGCGCGGTGGCAATTTCTCACGCGCGCGGTGCTGCCTGCCCGCGCCCCTGGCCTGAACGCCTAACGCGACGCCGGCTTAGCCGGTGATTTGCGCACACCTCCGCTTCCCTCGGGAAGCTTGTCCACCGGCGCGTCTTCGTGTCCGCGTTTCTCGTTCCACCCGTTCAGCCATGAAATTTTTATCGCTTCCACTTTTCCTTTTACTCGCGACGCCGTTGCTCCCGTCCGACGACCAGGCGTTGTCATTCGACGACGCCCTCGCCCGCACCGCCGCGCGTAACCCGCACTTGCTCGCCCTCTCCGGTAATGAACGCGCCGCCGCCGCGCTCATCGAGCAAGCTGGCGTGCGTCCCAATCCCGTCCTCGGCGTCACGCTCGAAAATTTCGCCGGCACCGGCACCGCACGCGGTGTCGATTCGCTCGAGAGCACCGTCGAGATTTCCCAAACGCTCGAACGCGGCCGCAAGCGCTCAAAACGCACCGCGCTCGCCACGCGCGCCCACGAAGTCGCGCTCGCCGAATTCGCGGTGAAACGCGCCGACGCCCTCGCCGCCACGGCCAGCGCTTACGTCACCGCCGTCGTCGCGCAACAACGACTCGCGCTCGCCGCACCACCGCTCCAACTCGCGCGCGATACTCTCGCGGCCATCGAGTCGCGCGAACGCGCCGGCGTCGGCTCCCCGGTGGAGTCCGCCCGCGCCCGCGCCGCGTGGGTGAACGCGCAAGCTGAGTTCACGCGTCGCGAAACCGCGCTCGCCACCGCCCGCGCTGCGCTGGCCGCGCATTGGGTCGGCGACGCAAACGAGGTCAACACGTTTCACGCTCCACTCACGATTCAGCCGACTCCACCCCACTTCGACCCGGCCACGAGCCAGCTCGCCACGCACCCGCGCCTCGAGTGGCAACGCGCGCTCGTCGCGAACCGCCGCGCCGCGCTCGAGTTGGAGCAATCTCAGTCCACACAGGATGTGAGCGTCGCCGGCGGCGTGCGGTTTCTCCGCGAAACCTCCGACGCCGCGCTCGTCGCCGGGATTTCCGTGCCGCTGCCCGTGCGCCATAAAAACCAGGGTAACATCCGCGCCGCGCGCGAAACGCTCGCAAGCGCAGAACTCACCACCACCGCGCTCGAAACCGAATTGCGTATCGCCGCCACCGCCGCCTGGCAGGAACTCGCCGCCGCGCACCGTGCCATCACAAGCCTGCGCCGCGATGCCCTACCCGCCACCGAAGAAGCGCTCGCCGTGGTGCGTCGCGCTTACACCGAAGGCCATCTTCCGCTGATCGACGTGTTCGATGCGCAACGCGAACTCGTCGCCCTCCGCCGCGAAATCCTCGATCAGGAATCCGCCTACGCCCACGCGCTCGTGCGCTTCGAAGCGCTCACCAATCCCACGTTTCCCGCCACCCGCCAGCTTCTCGCCCAGCCATGAAATTTTTCCCTCTCCTTTTGCTCGCCACTACCCTGCCGCTGCTCGCGCAACCCGCGACCCCGTCTCCCGATTCCGCCGACGCTGCAGCCGAAACCACCCGTCGCGCCAGTCTCGTCGTGCTCGACGCCACCGCGGTTAAAAATCTCGGCCTCCTCACCGAAGTGGTTTCGCCCGGTGATTTTCAAGAAACCATTTTCGCACTCGGACGCATCGATGTGGTGCCCGGACGCCGCGCGGTCGTGAGCAGCCGCATCGCCGGGCGCGCCGCCGAAGTCCGCGCCATGCACGATCACGACATCGAAAAAGGCGAAATCGCCGTCGTCGTCGAAAGCCGCCAGTTCGGCGAGCCGCCTCCGCGCATCGAGTTGGCCGCACCCATCAGCGGCATGGTGAGCGCGGTGAACGTCGTCCCAGGACAACCCATCGAGCCAAACGACGTGTTGATCGAAATTCTCGACCTCGACTACGTCTATGCGCTCGCGCGGGTCCCCGAACATCTCGCCGCCAAACTCCGCAAAGGCCAGCCGGCTCGCATCACCGCTCCCGCCGTCGCCGGCCCGGCATTCGAGGCGACGCTCGAACACCTCGGCGTCCTCGCCGATCACGAAAGCGGCACCGTCGAAGCCGCCTTCCGCGTGAAAAATCGCGACCTCGCACTGCGCCCCGGCATGCGCGCGGAGTTCGTGCTCGTCACGGAAAAGCATTCCGCCGTCACCAGCGTGCCGCGCACCGCCGTGCAAGGCGAAGGCGCCAGCCGTTTCGTTTACGTGAAAGATTTCGATCTACCCAACGCGTTTCTGAAAACGCCGGTCGTGATCGGCCGCAGCAACGACCGCTCCACCGAAATCGTCAGCGGACTTTTCCCCGCCGACGAAGTCGTCACGCGCGGCGCGTATTCGCTCGCGTTCGCTGGCAGCGGCAATCTTTCGCTCAAAGAAGCGCTCGATTCGGCCCACGGCCACGCGCACAACGCCGACGGATCCGAAATCAAATCCGGCGCGGTAAAAAATAACGCAGCCGATTCCGACGACCACGGCCACGCGCACGGCGAAGATGCTGCCCATTCCCACGAACGGCTGTGGATGATCGTCAGCGGCGTTCTGCTAATCGCACTCATCATCGTCAGCGTGCGCCTGAAAAAAGCCACGACCGCCCGGAGAAACTGACCATGCTCAACCGTCTCATTGCCTGGTCGCTCGCGAACCGCGCCGTCGTGCTCGGGCTCTCGCTGCTGACGCTTGCCTTCGGCCTGCACGTCGGCTTGCGCCTGCCGGTCGAAGTGCTGCCCGATCTCACGAAGCCCACTGTGGTCATCCTCACGGAAGCGCCGGGCCTCGCGCCAGAGGAAGTCGAAACCCGCGTCACGCAACCGCTGGAAAGCGCGCTCATGGGCGTCGCCGGCCTCACGCGCCTGCGCTCGAACTCCGACGTTTCGCTTTCGTTGGTTTATGCGGAGTTCGACTGGGGCTCCGACCTTCAACAAGCCCGCGTGCTCGTGCAAGAACGCCTCCAAACGGTGCGCGCGCAACTCCCCGACGGCGTGCAACCGTTCATGACGCCCGTCGCGTCGCTCATGGGCGAAATCCTTCTCGTCGGCGTGCGCTCCACCATCAAGGAAGGTAAGCCCGGTTACCTGCCGCCGAGCGAAGTCCGCGCGATCGCCGACTGGACAATCCGCCGCCGGCTCCAATCCATCCCGGGCATCGCAGAGATCCTCAACATGGGCGGCGGCATCAAGCGCGTCGAAGTTCAGCCCGATCCGTATAAACTCGAGGCGCATCGCGTCACGCTCGCGGAACTCGAAGCCGCTGTCGTGCAAGCCGCCAGCACCACCACCGGTGGTTTCCTCACCAATGGCCCGCGCGAAATCATGGTGCGCCAACTCGCGATGACCACCGACCTCGCCGCCATCGCGCGCACCGTCATCAAAGTTGCCGAGCAACGTCCCATCCTCGTCAGCGACGTCGCCACCGTCACCTGGGGCATCGAGCCCATGCGCGGCGACGCCACCGTCAGCATCGCGCCGGAAAAAAGCCCGACCTACGGCGTCATCATGTCCGTCACGAAAGCGCCGGGGTTCGACACGCGCGCGCTCACCGCACAAATTTCCGCCGCGCTCGCAGAATTGAAATCGTCGTTCCCGCCCGGCGTCGAAACCACGCAGTTGTTCCAACAGAAAAACTTCATCGATCACGCCATCGGCAACCTCAAGGAGGCGATTCGCGATGGCGCGATTATGGTGACGATTGTGCTGTTTCTCTTCCTGCTGAATTTACGCACGACGTTCATCACGCTCATGGCGATGCCCATGAGCTTCGCGATCACGCTGCTCGTCTTTCAATGGTTCGGTATCACCGTGAATTCAATGACGCTCGGCGGCCTCGCCGTCGCCATCGGCATGGTCGTCGACGACGCCATCGTCGACGTGGAAAACGTGTTCCGCCGTCTTAACGAAAACGCCAGTCACGCCACGCCACGCCCGCGCCTCGACGTCATCGCCAGCGCCTCCGGCGAAGTGCGCAATTCCATCCTCTACGCCACCATTATCATCGTGCTCGTTTTCCTACCGCTGCTCGGGCTGAGCGGCGTGGAAGGAAAACTCTTCGCGCCCATCGCCATCGCGACGATCATCAGTATGGGCGCGTCGTTCATCGTGTCACTCACACTGATTCCCGTGCTGTGTTCATTCCTGCTGCGGCCCAAAGCCGGTGTGCACCACGGTGACAGTCGCTTCGTGCGCGGCCTGAAACGCGCGTTGCGCGGCTCGCTCATTCGCGTCGGGCTCGATTTCCCGTGGCTCGTGCTCGCCGGTGTCGCGATCGTGATGGTCGCGGCGTTTTCCCTCTACCCGAAAATGGGCAAGGATTTCCTGCCGGCATTTCGCGAAGAGACCGCGCTGATCGCGACCACGGCCGCACCGGGCACTTCGTTGCAGGAGATGAACCGCCTCGCCGACATCATCGAACAACAAATCCTCGCCGTCGCCGGCGTGCATCAAGTCGGCCGCCGCCTTGGCCGCGCTGAACGCGGCGACCACGTCGTGCCGGTTTCCACTGCGGAGTTCGACGTCGATTTCCTCAGCACCTCCGATCTCCCATCTCCCAACTCCCAACTCCGATCTCGGAACGAGATTCTCGCTGAAATTCAGCAACGCCTCCGCACGATTCCCGGCATCTTCGCTGTCACCAGCGGTCCGCTCGCCGACCGCATCGGCCACATGCTGAGCGGCGTGTCGGCGCCGGTCGCCATCAAGATTTTCGGGCCCGACCTCGACACGCTGCGCCGCCTCGGCACCGAAGTGCAGGCGCTCGCGCAAACCGTCTCCGGTTTTGCCGACGCCAAACTCGACCAGCAGGCGACGATTCCGCAGTTGCGCATCGAAGCCGACCGCGAGCGCGCCGCCGCTTACGGCATCACGCCCGGCGCGATCAACGACCAGCTCGCCGCACTCATCGGCGGCAAGGAAGTCGCCGAACTCCGTGAAGGCCAGCGCGCCATAGATCTCGTGCTTCGCCTCCCCGCCGAATGGCGCGAAAGCCCCGAGCGCATCGCGCAACTCCCCATCGAAACCAGCAGCGGTCGTCGCGTGCCACTCTCGCTCGTCGCCGACGTGCGCGAAGCCAAAGGCCCCAATGTGATCTTCCGCGAAAACAGTTCCCGTCGTTTTACGATCGCCATCAAACCAACGGTGCGAGACGTCGGCGCACGCATCGCCGAGCTGCAGGAAAAAGTGGCCGCGCAAGTGAAGTTCCCCGAAGGCTATTTCATTGCCTACGAAGGCGAATTTCAGGCGCAGCAAGACGCCACGCGCCGCATCGCGCTCGCGAGCGCCGCCGTGATTCTCGTGATTGTATTCCTGCTCACGACTTACTTCCAGAGCGTCTGGCTCGCGCTGCAGGTGTTGTTGAGCATCCCACTCTCGCTCATCGGCGGCCTCGTTTACACGTGGCTCAAGGTCGACAACATCAGCATCGCCACGCTCGTGGGTTTCATCGCGGTAGGCGGCGTCGCCGCGCGCAACGGCATCATGATGCTCTCGCATTACCTGCACCTCATGAAACATGAAGGCGAAGGTTTCACGCGCGCGATGGTCGAACGCGGCACGCTCGAACGCCTGCAACCTGTCCTCATGACCGCGCTCGCCGCCGGCATCGCGCTCGTGCCGCTCGTCCTCGCCGCCGACCAACCCGGCAAGGAAATCCTCCACCCCGTCGCCGTCGTCATCGTCGGCGGCCTGATCTCGTCCACCCTCCTCGAATTCCTCGTGCGTCCGCTGGTCTTCTTCCACTTCAGCCGCCGCGCCGCCGAAAAATCCCTCCAACAAAACGCCGCAGCCACGCATTAACCCAAGCCACTTAATTTTTAACCACAAATGGACACGAATTCACACGAATGATGAATCCAACACCTCCCGTTCGACCCAGCTTATCAAAGGCTCATCTTTGTCCGACATTCGTGTAAATTCGTGTCCATTCGTGGTTCTCAACTTTTTCTTTAACCTAAAACAACATGATCAAAAAAATTCTCCTCGCCTTCTCCTTCATCAGCCTCGCGTTTTCCGCTTTCGCACACGGCGACAAAAAAGTCGCCGGACCCAACGGCGGACGCATTTTCGAATCCGTCACGCCGCACGTGGAATTTTTCGTCACGCCGGAACGCAAAATTCAGTTCACATTCCTCGATGAAAACAACCAGGCCATCGCTCCCGGCGCGCAAAGCGTGACCGTCACCACCGGCGACCGCACCAACCCCGTCACACTCACCTTCACCCGCCAGGGCAACGTGCTCCTCTCCGACACCGCCCTCCCCGCCGGCAAAAATCTCCCCGCCGTAATCCAACTCAAACTCACGCCCGAATCCGCGCCCGTCATCGAAAAATTCAACGTAAACCTTTCGACCTACTCCGAATGCCAGCACGCGGAATATGCCTGCACCTGCGGGCATTGAGCTACTGACATTATCCGTTGGTAGGGGCGGTTATCCCTAACCGCCCTTCCCACGCTACGACACGCCGCAATCAAGGTCGGTTAAGGATAACCGCCCCTACCTCAAAAATTCCCAACTCCACAAAAGCCGCACTAAAATCTGCACCGTTGCGCAGCAGCGATTTGCTCGCTGTTCTGCCGCTATGAACCACTTCTCAGTTCGGCTTTTGACTGCGTCTTACTAAAGTTGCTCAACCAATAATCACGCCGTGAAGACTTGTCTTACTTGCGGTCGACAAAACCCCGATGACTGCGGTTGGTGTCCTGAGTGCGGAACCACGCCGCGCCTACGCAAAGCATCTCCGGAAGAATTGCTCGACCGCGTTATCGACCGCGAGTCATTCCTCGAATTCGTCAGAGCGCTGGCCGAGGAGCGAGCGGAAGCCGAGCAGTTGGAGCAAAATGAACCGACGCGATTTAAGCTTGGAGGAGCGCATGATTGGCAGAACGGAAATATCTCCACGTTCCTCTACGCGTCGCTGGAATATTTTACTCCCAAGCCCTTCCATAAGCCGGAGGCCAGCCCGAGTTGGCGGATGCTCGCAGAGATGCTCTATTACGGAAAAATCTATGAGTAGTTGCCTGAAGGTCGAATAAGGCATCTAAGCCAATGCCTTTTTGGCGACATTGGCTCATTGAGATGTCGGCAAATTTTAAAACACCCACCGAACACCCGTCGAAAAATTTCGGCCCGGGAGCGGGACAAGGTCTTTCAAGAATGACGTATGCGGGCGGGCTTCTTCGTTGGTGAGGTTGGTGGCGCGAACGAAAAGTTCCCATGATTGGCGCGTGGCAGACGGACGCCACGCAGCATACACATTCCACAAGCCGTAGTCAGTGGAAGTGGACTCACCGGACGTGACGCGGGTTTGCTCGGCGGTGAATTGATACTCGGTGCCGGCGCTCCACGTGCCTTGTGTCCAGTCGAGGCCGACGGTGTAACGCGCGGCGGGGATGCGCGGCAGCGGCACGCCGTTGCCGTCTTCGGCACGCGTGAAATCCGCGGCGAGGCGCAGGTCGAGGCTGCGTTGCGGGCCGTCGTTCAAGTGAAACGTTAGCTCGCCTTCCGCGCCGTAGAAGTCGGCGTCGGTCGCGGCATAATTATACACGGTGAGCGCTTCGTGGAGTTCGTCGTGCGTGAGATCTTCGGGCGCGAAGAACTCGAAACCGCCCGCGCCTTCGAGCGCGAGTTGGCCGCTGGCTTGTTCGTAGATGTAGCCGCTGAATTGGTTGGCGAATACACTGATTTCGCCGGTCACGAAGCCGATGCGGCGGCGCACGTTGAGTTCGACGCCGGTCGATTTCTCGCGCGCGAGCGTGGCGTCGCCGATTTCGTAGGCGTTAGTTCCGATGTGCGGACCGTCGGCGTAAAGCTCCTGCGTGTTGGGAGCGCGCACCGTGCGCGTGAGCGACAGCCCGACCACCCAGCCTTCCACCGGATTCCAGACGGTTCCCGCGGAAAAGCTCAACGCGTCGTCATCACGTGAGCGGTTCGAGCCGTCGCGCACGGCAATGGTTTGCGACTCGAAGCGCGCGCCGAATTGCGGCGTGAATGCCCCGAGTTTAAATTCTTCGAACGCGAACAGCGCGCGGTTGCGCGTGCGCGTGGTCGGGAGAAAAGCTTCGTCGCCGACCGCTTCGAGTTCGTTGCGGCTGGCTTGCGCGCCCCACGTGCCAGCGAGTCCGCCGAGGTCGCGGTGCAATACTTCCACGCGCCCGTCGTAGCCGCGGTTTTTAAACACCGTGCCGATTTCGTCGCCTTCGAGTTCACGGTGCTCGTAATCGGCGGACGCGAGCTTGAACCGCGCGCCGGAGAAAATGCCGAACGCGCGCGTCGTTTCGCCCTGCACGTCGAGTCGGCGCTGACGCAGGTCGATGCGCACGCCTTCTTCGCCGTCATGCGCATGGCCGGGCACGCCGTAGAGCGAATCGAACCCGCTGTAAACAAACCCGAGATGCGAATCCGCGCCGACAAGCGAAATGCCCGCCGAGCCACCGCGTGAATCGACGGCGGAATTCGGCAGCACGTCGCGCGCGAAGTCCGGCGCGGGTTCGCCTGCTTCGAGCGCTTCCTCGGTTTCGTGGGCACGAATTTCCGCACTCTCGGCGAAGCCGGGGATTTCGAGGTCGTCGGATTTGCGACGGAAACCGTCGAGGTGCAGCACGACCGCGTTTATCTGCGGCGTGGATGTGAGTGTGATGTCGGCCACGCCGCCGAAAGCGCGTTCGTTAGCGGCAGAATTCACACGAAAATCCACGAGCCCGTCGACCGCACGATCCGGCAAATCCGTTTCGATGCGGTGCGTGATGAGGTTCACCGCGCCGCCGACCGCCGAGCTGCCGTAGAGCAACGACGCGGGGCCGCGCACGACTTCGATGCGGTCGATGAGAAACGGTTCTACGCTCACCGCGTGATCGGGACTGACCGCGGAGGCGTCGATCGTGCCGGTGCCATTTTCCAGAATCTTGATGCGGTCGCCGCCGAGGCCACGAATGATCGGGCGGCTCGCGCCGGGGCCGAAATACGTGGAGCTGACGCCGGGCAAGCCCGCGAGCGTCTCGCCAATGGTGGCTTGCTGGCGTTGCGCGAGCGCGGGGCCGGCGAGCACGCTCGTGGCTTGCGCGAGGTCGGCCTGGTTGCGTTGAAAGGGCGACGCCGTGACGACGAACTGATCGAGGTGCAGCGTGTCGTCGCCGTGCGGCGGAGCGGATTTATCCGCGGTTTGGGCGCCGAGGGAAACGGCGGCAATTAACGAGCAAACGGAAAAAGAAATACGAGAGGACATGACGAACCGGAAAACTGAAGTGAAAGTTCGCACGAACGCGCCGACGGCGCATTCGCACAGGAAAATCCGCGCGCGCCGAGGCGGCGCGGCGGACGTTACGACTGACTCACTTCAACGGCGGCCCACACGGCGGCGGCAACCAGCCGGCCGGTTTCGTCGGCGCCGCTTGCTCGGCGACGGTTTGAAACAGCGACTCGCCGATTTCTCCGGCGACCGCCACGCGCGGCATTTCGATCGAAAACGAAACACCCTGCGCAAACAAATCGATCACGCACCCTTGTTCGTGCGAGTTTGCCGGCTGGCCCTCATGGCCGTCGGCATGCGCGGAGTTATCCGCGTGGATGCGCGCGTGCAGTTCCGCACTCGATCCGGCGATCCCGAGAAATCCGACCAACCCAATACACACGACCGCCAGCAAACGCTGGAGCCAAGTCGTGGTCGGTTGAAGGTCGGGCAAGCGCATCGGGTGTGACGGAACTGTTTTTACCAGACGCGTCAAGCCGCGTGGTTTATTTTAAGGGAGGCGCGCAGTGAATCGTGGTCACGAATTTCACAGTTCACGCCGATCCCGCGCCGCCGCTATCAGGGCACTACATCGGCAGTTTATGTAACGTAATACGTTACGAACCGACCAAAGAATAAAATCCCGTTTGTCATATAATATATGACAAACGGGATTTGCGTGATCGTCGGTGCGGAGACCGCGATCACCTGTTTCAAATCAGGTGGACCGGCCTGACCTCAGGACGATTTTCCTCACGCTGCGAACACAACGCGCTGAAGTCAGCGCATTCCACCCGCTCAGTCGCCGATGCGCTCGAAGCGGGGCACCCGTTTCCCTTCAAACTCGATTGCCTCGATAAACATCGCCTGCGGACGAATCCAGCGACCGTGTTCGCCATAAAGCGCGTCGTAAACCACCACGACTTCTTGCGTCTCCGAATGCCGCGCGAGGCAGATCACGCGGTAATGCGGGCCTTTGTAGTGACGATAAAGGCCCGGTTTCGGTTCAGCGGGCAACGGCGGTAATGCGTGCATGCGCCGTAACCCACCAACTCGCCGGATTGCCGCAAGCGCGAATCCCCCGTCCCGGCCGAACTGCTTTCCCTTAACGCACCTACGGGTTTGCACGTATGGCGGAAATTCTTTCGGCGGGTATAGTGACGCCATGATTATTTGCGCCCTCATTCTTGCCGCCCTTTGCATCGTCGTCAGCGGCGACGATACCTCCAGCGCTCGCAATTAAACCGCGACGCAAGGCCTGACTTTCCGCCGTAGCTAAAGCTTCGACGGACAAGCTGGGTAGGCCAATGTATCTCCGTCTTTGAGGTAGGGGCCGTTATCCTGAACGACTCTTTCAGCATACACGATGTGCGTAAATTAAAGTTCAGTCGAATCAAGGGCGGTTAAGGATAACCGCCCCTCCCCTGAAATTCAGCGTCGGTTCAGTCCCTGCGTGAATGGCCGCAAATCAAACGTGCCTTCCGTGCGCACGGGCAAGGTTCGGCCCCCGGTTGAAAACAAACGACTGTCGAGCTGGTAGCTCACCTGTGAAAGATTTTGCACGTCGCTGAATTTGCGGAGCAGCGTGAGGTTTTCCAAATACATGGTGACGTTTACCGTTGTCGTGCCAAGCGGCGGCACCGTGATACTTTCGCTGCTCACGCCACGGCCGACATTGGAGCCGTTGAGTTCGAGCTTATGCGAGGAGCCGGAGAGCTGGAGCGTCTGATTCGTTTCGTTCGTCAGTCGCAGGGTCAGTTCGACCGACGTTTCAAACACAGTCGACGCCGCGGGGCGGACGTTGATCAGGCTCAAGCGTGCCTGCTCCGAGTTCACCATCGACGCACAACCGGCGAACGCCAGCACGACGCCCATTCCCAGCACGCTCCGCGAAAGCAAATTTTTCATTGATGGTCAGACCGTGGCTTGCGCCACTTGCTCCGTCAAACTCGCGCAGTTGCAAAGCGCCGCGTGACAGCTTTCATCTCCCCCTCACTTTCCATCTCCGAACTCCCATCTGCCAACTTCGCGCTCCTCGCGCCCGTTTTCATGTCCGACGCACCCATTCCAGTCACTGTCCTCACCGGCTTCCTCGGCGCGGGTAAAACCACATTGCTCAATCGCATCCTGACCGAGCAGCACGGCAAAAAGATCGCCGTCATCGAAAACGAATACGGCGAGGTCGGCGTGGACAATCAGCTCGTCATCCAGTCCGACGAGGAGATTTTCGAGATGAACAACGGCTGCATCTGCTGCACCGTGCGCGGCGACCTCATCCGCATCCTCACGCGCCTCATGAAGCGCAAGGACAAGCTCGACGCCATTCTCATCGAGACCACCGGCCTCGCGAATCCCGCGCCGGTCGCGCAGACGTTCTTCAGCGATCCGGAAATGAAGGAACGATTCCAACTCGACGCCATCGTCACGCTCGTCGACGCGAAACACATCCTACTCCACCTCGACGATTCGCCTGAGGCCGTGAAACAAATCGGTTTCGCCGACGTGATCGTGCTGAATAAAACCGATCTCGTCGCGCCCGCCGAACTCGACGCCCTCGAAAAACGCCTGCGCACGATCAACGCCGTCGCGAAAATCCACCGCACCAACAACGCCGCGGTTCCGATCGACAAAGTCATCGGCATCGGCGGTTTCAACCTGGACCGCGCGGTCGAAGTCGATCCGCAATTCCTCGAAACCGAATACCCGTTCGAATGGGCCGGCGCGTATCAACTTGCTGCAGGCGACTACGAGCTCGGCATCGGCGGCGCGCACAATCACGCCGGCCATGACCACGATCATGACCACGAATGCGGCGACGCCTGCGGCCACGATCACAACTCCATCGACGTCGTCGTCGCGCCCGTGAAGAGTCACGCGCAGCCTGAACTCGATGCAGTCATTAAGAAAACCGTCATCGCCTTTTCCGATTGGGAAAAAATTGTGCTCCCCGGCGAAGGCATCATCGCCGATGGCAAATTGCACCGCCTGAAATTGAAGAACGAGGAAGGCCACTTTCCCGTCACGATTCCGGCCGACGGCGCTTACGTGCTGTTCACCGGTCACGATGTGCCGACGCATTTGCACAACCACGAAGGCGCGGTCGTGCGTTACGGCTGGGACAAGACGTTCCGCCACGAGCACTCGCACGACGAGGAAGTTTCCTCGGTTGGCATTCAACTCGAAGGCGAGTGCGACGGCAAAGTGCTCAACGAATGGATCTCGAAACTGCTGCAGACAAAGGGCGGCGATATTTTCCGCATGAAAGGCGTGCTCGTCGTCAAAGGCACGAAGAAGCGCCTCGTGTTTCAAGGGGTGCACATGCTCTTTGACGCGAAGTTCGATCGCGAGTGGAAGGACGGCGAGAACCGCACCAACACGCTCGTCTTCATCGGCAAAAATCTCGACCGCGCCGCGCTCACCGAAGGCTTCAAAGCCTGTTTCGCGAGCTGAGGAAATTTCTTCAAAATCCAAAGCGTTCACACCCGGAGCTGTCGTTGCACGCAGTGTCGTCGCGAAGGCGTGTTTGTAGGTCGGGCTTTATACCCGACATCAGCACGACCGCAGGTCTGGCATCAAACCCAACCTACGACCGCTGACAAACCTCTCTCGCCTCAAAGCGGTTAGCCTTTGAGCATTCATCAACCAGCCAAGCCTGAAGGCTTGAGCTGAACAAGAAGCCCGCTGCGCCCGGACTCTCAATTTCCAATTTATTGCGTCAGTGCTGGGTATTTTTCCCTCGTCTTTGAAATCGCTTTACGGCCCGGCGCTCATGAAACTCCGGGCGTGACTTTCTCTTCGCCACGCTCGCGCAGCCGGCTTTTTTGGAGCCTGCAGATCGGCGGGTGGCTCCTCGTGATCCCGTTCCTGACGTTTGCGGTGATGATCGTCTTTCAGGATCGCAACACCGCGATCTTCATCGGCATCCTGCGCCAGGTAATTGGATTTTTCCTCACGCTGGGCTTGTGGAAAATCTATCAGCGCTGGCCGTCCGATAAATTCAGTTTCGTCAGCCGCGCGTGGCAGATCGCACTCTGTTGTTTGGTCGCCACGGGCATCGACGTGGCTCTCGCGGAGATGGCGCGTAATCTCGTCAAGTTACCCGAGCTTCCGGAACTCGCGTTGGTGGGCTCCCTCTTTCTGCGCACAGCGATCTACGTGGCGTGGAGCGCACTGTATTTTGTCATCCGCCAGGAACTTGCCGCGCACGACACCGCGCTGCGCCTCGCGCGACTCGAAGCCGCCAACCGCGAAGCCGAGCTCCAGCTGCTCCGCGCGCAGATGAATCCGCATTTCATCTTCAACGCGCTTAATTCCATCATCGGCGAAGCCGCTGATAATCCCGCCGCCGTCATCGAAACCACGCACGCCGTCGCCGACTATCTCCGCTATTCACTGAGCCAGCGCTCGCACCGCGCGCCGCTCGGTAACGAACTCGCCGCGATGACGAGCTACTTGCATGTCGAACGCTCGAATTACGGCGAGAAGCGCCTCGTGTGGGAGATCAACGCCACCGACGAAGCCCGCGTCGCGCTCGCGCCCACCGCGCTCATCCAGCCCCTGATCGAGAACGCGATTAAATACGGCATTCGCACCTCGCCCTCGCCCTTGCAATTGCGCGTCAACGCCACGGTGGAAAACGACGAGCTGCTCATCACCGTCGAAAATTCCGGTCGCTGGATCGCCCGCACTCCCGGCGAAGCGCCCGACTCCACCGGCATCGGCCTCAATAACGTGCGCCGCCGCCTGTCGCTGCTTTGCGGTGATCATGCCAGACTCTCGGTGCAAACGCCCAACGGCTGTGTGCAAGTGCAAGCGCGCCTCCCGCTTAATTTCTCCGAGGAAATCTCGCTCTCATTACACGCGGTTTAAACCGCGCCACTTTACCGGACCTGTAGATTTCAGCGCAGGATCGCCGATCCGAATGACACGTAATACGTGTCATTTCCTCTGGAAAAAGCCCTTCCCAACCAGCGTGACCGGCGCTCGGCCTCACGATCGACCAGAAACGCCCGAGCCGATAATCTTTCCTCTTTCTCTTATCGTTCTCTTTCTCCGATCGAAAACTTTCACTCACGCGTCTCCCCGTCTCTGGAAGAAAGAGTAAGAGTAAGAGAACGAGAAAGATTTTACGCTCAACTCACGCGCTCAGCCCGCGCTGTTTCGCGTTCGCGACGAGTTCGGTCACGTTGGTCGCGCCCAGTTTTGTCATGATGTTGGCGCGGTGGAATTCCACCGTGCGCGCGCTGAGGCCGATGACTTCGCTGATCTCACGGCTGGTTTTTCCGAGGAGCACGTGGCTCAGCACTTCCTGTTCGCGCCGCGATAAAATTTTACCGACGGCCGTCGATTTCTGGCCTTCGAGCGCGAGCGTTTCGCTGAAACGCGCAGAATAAAACTGGCGACCCGTGGCCACGGTTTCTAGAGCGACCGCGAGCACTTCCGGTGGCGCGTCTTTTTCCACGTAACCTTCCACCCCGCTCTCACGCACGCGCGTGAGCGTGAGCGGATCGAGCAGCGACGTGAGCACGAGCGCGCGCACTTGCGGACGAAGTTGTCGCGCGATGCTGACAAATTCCAATCCATCGATCCCGGGCAATTGCAGATCCACCACGAGCACATCGGGCGTGATGGTTTCCATCAAACGGATCGCTTCCTCGCCGGAGCCCGCCGAACCCACGAGTTGAAAACGCGGCAGGGTCGCGAGCCACTTTTCCATGAACGCGCGAAACATGCCCATGTCCTCGACGAGCAATACGTGAAACGTGTGCGCTGAATTGGTCATCTTTTTTAAACCGGCGGCGTACTGTCCGACCCGGCGGCGGGCAATATGAATTGAAATTCCGTGCCTTGCTGCGTGCTGGCGACCACGACGAGTTTCGTCTGCAGCACGCGCGCGATTTCCATGCAGAGGCGCAGGCCGAGACCGCTTTCGGAATTATCGATCGCCGCGTTTTCTTTCGTGAGCGCGGCGAGCACTTTCGCGGGCAGCCCGGTGCCGTCGTCGCTCACCGTAATGCGCACGCCGCCCTCTTCCTGGCGTGCGCTGACGAGCACGCGGTTGCACGCAAACTTCAACGCGTTGGCCACGAGGTTGCGGAGCAACGTTTGCGCGAGCACGAGGTCGGTGGAAATGCGCAACGTCTCGGGCCCCTCGACCGCGAGTTCAATGCCGCGTTGTCCGGCGAACGCGCGATGCAGCGCAATGACCGGCGCCACGAGTGCGCGCACCGGATGTTTCGTCGAAGGTTGCCGCAGCCCCGCGCGCAAGCGCGCCCACAACACCAAATCCTCGATGAGCAATAATGTCTGTCGGCCGACTTGCCCGGAATCGCGCGCAAATTTCAAAAGCGATGCCGTGTCCTCGGGGGTGCGCGCGAGTTGCTCGGCGGTTTGCGTGAGGCTCGTGAGCGGGCTGCGCAGATCGTGGCCGATGACCGCGATCATGCGGTCTTTGTCGGTGTTCGCATCCTCGAGATCGCGCGTGCGCTCGCGGACTTCGACGGCGAGTTCGTCCGCGTAAGCTTCCTGGATCGCGCGGCGCTGTTCGGTTTCCTCGATGAGTTTTTCCTGGGCGTCGACTTTTTCGCGCTGCGCCTGCGCAAAGCGATCCGCCGTCGCGAGCGACAGCAGCAACATTTCCAGCGCCGAGCCGATCATCAAAAACATCATCGTTTTGGCCCCGACGAAATTATTTCCCAACCAGAGCACCACCACCGGGATAGTCGCGGCAAACAAGCAGCCGAACGCCGCGGAAAAAAACCGCGCCTGCCGGATGCCGCGTTGCCACGCCCACAACGAAAGCAGCAACAACGTGACGTGGCTGACTCCCACGCCCAGCACCGCCGTCCGCATCCAGCTCACGTCGGCAATCCAGAGACCGCTTAGCGCACACGCCGCGATCACGAGCAAGCCGGCCATCATCACGCGGGCGAGCCGGTCGACTCGCGGTTGGCGCGTTTTGAAATCGAGAAACACGCGCGCGAACTGCACCAAAAACACGCCGCTCAGCACCATCGTCATCGCAATCAGAGCTTCCAAAGGCGGCGAAGCGAGCGTCCAGCCCAGCAACGACGGCATGCCCCGCGCCAATGCCATAAACCACGCCACCGAAAAGAGATAGAGAGAATAATAGAAAATATCCGGCAACCGCAGCCGCAACCACAGCATCAGGTTATAACCCAGCAAACCGACCAGCAGGCCGAAATAGGCGCCTTCCGCCAACAGGGAGCGGGCTTGAGCTCCCGTAAATTCCGTCTGGTTAGGCCACCACACCGGCAAGAGGCCCAGTCCGAAATGATCGAATGCCCGCACATATACCGTGGTTTCTCCCCTAGCCAACACGCTGATCGGCAACGCAATATCTCGTCCCCACAGCGCCCGCTCCGTGATTGGGTAAATCTCTCCCGAAACTTCGTGCCGCCAGCGATCGATCGGCTCGGCCTTATCCGCACTGTCGATCGACCATGACTCAAGTTGGTCCAGAAAAATATCCCCGTGGCTCATCACGCCGTGAAGCGCGTGATCCGTCTCGTTTTTCAACGTAAGCCTCAGCCAGATAGACTGTTGCCTATAGAAATAAATCAGCTTTCGGCCCGGTTTCAGCACCTCCCATCTTTCATTGGGCAGCGCGATGATATCGTTGATCGTCATGTCGGGGACGTTTTCAAAAAATTCGATCCTCGCGGTGGGGTTATCGGCGAGCGGACGAACCCCCGCCGGCAGCCCGCCGAATCCTAACAGTAACCAGCCCAACGCTCCCGCGACAAACATCAGTAAGCCCGCGATGGGCCACGAAATTGGTCGGGGAGAAAGCATCCCGCGGAGTTCACCGCCGGTTTCGCCCACTGCAAGCCCGTGCTCACCCCAAAACCTCGTAGATTTACTAGGTTTGACCGGTTGTGTCGGCGCGCCTTTCACCGGCGAAATGAGGGTCACGTCCTCCCTCTTTTTTCGATCTCCCTGCTCCCCCACTTTCGTCCGTCGCGCCCATGCAAAATTTTGCTTTGTTTTTCACCCGCTTCCTCTCCTGGTGCACGCACCCGCTCCCTCGCCGCGCCACCCGCCCGCTCGTCGCGTTTGCGCTGACAGTGTTATGCGCGGCGACCTCCGCCCACGCGGCGCGCATCGTCTACGTAAAGTCCGGCGCCAGCGGCAACGGCTCCTCGTGGGCTTCCGCTTACGGCAATCTCTCCACTGCGTTGACGGCCGCGAAAGCCTTGAATCCCACCGCCGGCGATCCCGTGGAAATCTGGATCACCGCCGGCACCTATAAACCCGACGCCCCTGCGCTCAATCCGGACGACTTTATCTTCGAAACCGATCCGCGTCTCGGCACGTTCAGCATTCCGAGCCACGTCAAACTCATCGGCTCGTTCAGCGCGACCGCCCCCGAATCTTCCGTCGGCGCGCGCACGCTCTCCGATACTTCGGCGATGACCGTGTTGAGCGGTGACATTGGCCAGCCTTACACTGCCACCACCGCCCCGACGACCCGCGCCACCGCGCTCGCGGCCGTGCAACTCGATCCGGAGAACACCACGCTTCAAGACAACGTCACAAACGTCGTCACGATTACCAACAGCGTCGGCGTCACGCTGCAAAGTCTCATCATCACCGGCGGTTACGCCGTGCATCGCGAGACGACGCCCGAAGGCGACGTCCTCTCGATGGCCAAGCCGAACCCGCGCGATCCGATCAATAAACTCGCGCTGAACACCTTTGGCGGCTCCGACATGAAAGTGCGGCGCCAAGCGGCGGGCGGCGGCATCTTTATCGAATCCGACACCGTGCCCACCGGCACCAACCTGACGATCGACGGCTGTTACCTCGTGCAAAATCACGCGCTCGGTTTCGGCGGCGCGCTCGCGATCCTCCGCGCGCAAATCGAGTGCGGCTCGACCTGGTTCGTGGCGAACAGCGCCGTGGACGCCGGTGGCGCCATCTGGGGCCGCGCGCAGAGCAGCAATTTTTACGGCGGCGCCATGCTGCGCAACGTCTCCGGCAACGGCGGTGCGGTGCAACTTAATCAAACGGCGATGCCGCTCGCCAACTGGGCCGACACGCGCGCGCGTTTTCTTTTCGGTAACGATATTTTCTATGGCGCCAACAAAGTGAACGACGACATCTCCCGCGCCAACATCGCCCCGTCGATTACCTCCCAATCCGGCCTGCTTTCCATTGAGGACAGCACCGGCCGCCTGATCGGTGTCGCCGTCAGTGTCGCCCAGGATGCGGCGATCAACGCCCTCGGCTCGACTGCAGTCAGCAATGCGATGATCGGCGTCGATGTCGTTTCCTACACCGTGCTCGCGAGCGACATCCTCGTCTTCGCGCTGCAGGATCAGGGCGTCAACAACGCCTACACGAAATACTGGAGCGAGGAATTCGCCCCGATGTGGCGCAAGATGTTCACGCCGCAAGGCTGGATCGACGAACTCAAATACACCTATTTTTCCGACGCGAAGATGAACAAGGATATCGCCGAGAACGACGTCCGGTTCGCTTACGGCGAGTTCATCAACAAGAGTCGACCGACACGTTTCGTCGGCGTGCGTTTCGATCATAACATCGCCCACGGTGACGGCGGCGCGCTTTTCGCGGTGCACGCAAACTACGTCGCTGAACGCTGCCTCTTCACCGAAAACGACGCGGCGGGCGACGGCGGCGCGATTGCCCAGCGCGCTTACAACAAAACCCAGATCGTTAATTCCGTGTTCTCCGCGAACGGCGCGAAAGGCTACTCCGCCATCTCGCTCGCGAGCAACGCCCGCGCGCGTATCCTGAACTGCACGATCGTGGACAACACCTCGGGCGCCGCCAGCGGTTACGCGGTGGGCGTCGAGCTCGGCGCCGAACTCAACCTCACGAATTCCGTGCTGTGGGGAAACCACAACCCCACGACCGGCAGCGTGCAGGGCGGCGCGGACATCTTCACCTCCCTCCCGAAGAATCTCTCGAAGGACGTGCGCAAATGTTACGACGAGGCCATCCAGTATCGTTTTCTTTTTGTCGGCACGACGGACATTTTCGGGTGTAACATCGAGAGCCTGAGCACGCTCGAAAATGCGTGGGGCCTCGTGGATATCGGTTTCACGAAAGCGGTTTTGCTCAGCGGCGGACTCGAAGCGGCCGCGCAAATCCGGCAGTTCGCCGATGCCAATTCTGCGCACGATGCCTTGGAACTCTACTTCACCGGCAGCGGCAACCGTTACCTCTATGACCGCGGCAACATTTCCGTGGATCCGATCTTTCACGATGGCTGGCTGCCGGGCCCGACCTCGCCGGTGATCAACCGCGGCTCGCTGGATTCCTATGGTCTCGTGTTCAGCGGCTTGTCCGAACAGCTCGATTTTCTCGGCGCTGCCCGCACCTACGCGGCGAATTCCATCAGCATGGGCGCCGTGCAATCGCCCACGGCTTCCGATGGTTCCGCGACCGCCGAATCGGTCGGTCGTTATTTCGTTACGCCAACCGGCGCGGGCGACAAAACCGGCCGCAACTGGGCCAACGCCAGCGACGACCTGAAAACCATGATGGCGAAAGACGGCGCCGAAGTCTGGGTCGCCCTCGGCACGTATTATCCGAGCAAAACCGGCGATCGTTTCGCCTCCTTCTCGCTCGGCAAAAGCACGCGCGTTTACGGCGGCTTCGCCGGCACGGAAACGGTGTTCGCCGACCGCGATCTCGTGAACAACCTCGCCACGCTCTCCGGTCAGCTCTCGGAAGTCCCCGGCAATGCTTCCGCCGGCCAAAGCTATCACGTCATCAAACAGCAGAACACCGAAGGTGCGCTCGTGCTCGACGGTTTCATCGTGCGCAAAGGCAAAGCGGACGGCACGGGTGAGCCGCAAGGCGGCGGCGCGTATCTCGGGAACACGGCCTTCGCGTTTGCGAACGTGACGTTCCGCGATTGCACCGCGACCAACGAGGGCGGCGCGATCTACGCCGCCGGCGAACGGATTTTATCCATCACCGATTGTAAGTTCGAGTCGAACGTCGCCAACACCGGCGGCGCGCTTTACAGCGTCACGACGCTCCTGATGGATCGCAGCCGGTTCACCGACAATCGCTCGACTTTGAAAGGTGGCGCCGTCGCCGCGATGGCGTCGAACGCCGCCGGCCAGAAAGCGAATTTCTACAACTCCGTCTTCGCGCGGAATTCCTCGACGAACTCCGGCGCGGGCAGCGCGATCTACGTCAACGTGCTCTCGAACGAAATCCGCAACTGCACGATCACGCAGAACAGCGGCTACGTAAACCGCGACCAGGAACATTACGGTAGCGCCGTTTATTTCGACGGCGTCAGCGGCATTTTGCAGAACTCCATTTTGACGAACAACGGTTCGACAGCGTTTACCGCCTCGGGCTTGCCGGTGGAACTGGCGAGCATCCACATCACCGCGGAAGACCAGTTGGGTTTCTTCTTCGCCTACAGCTTGGTGGAAGGCCTGCAAACCACCTCGTTCGGCGGCGGTTCGGTCCGCGTGAAAGGCGACTACATGGCGGGCTTCACGAAAATTTCCACGAAGGCGTATGACCGCAACGACTATGGCGAAGGCGCCGAGGACGAAGGTTACACCTCCACTTTCTACGCCAAGATTCCCGGCCTCTCGAATAGCTATGTCGACAACTGTCTCGATACCGATCCCGGTTTCGTGAACGCCGTGCAACTCGACCTGCGTCTCGGTTCGCGCTCGGTTGCGATCAACCGCGGCGAAAATCGGGCGATGGGCTGGTTCTCTCTCGATGCGAATAATCTCCCGCGTCAGGTCGGCACCAAGGTCGACCTAGGCGCCCACGAATTCCAAGGCACGACCAATTCCGTTTACAGCATCGTGACCGCCACGCGCACGATCACCGACGACGGCCCGGTTTACAGCTTCACGTTTCACCCGGAAAATCCGCTCACGTCCGACGCCACGTTCGCGTGGATGGTGAACAAAAACGACGGCCGCGGCTTCGTCGCATTGCCGACGGATGCGCGCATCTCCGGCACGAACAGCAGCGTGCTCGTCCTGACGCAACCTCCCGGGGAATGGAACGGCTGGAGCTTCCGCGTCACCGTGGGTGGCTCGAATACGGCCGTGGCTTCCGCAGCGCTCACCGGCGCGGCGAACTCGCGCTACTACGTCAACGGCGCCGTCACCGCGTCCGGCAACGGTAAGAGCTGGGCCACGGCGTTCAAGACGTTGCAGGAAGCGCTCGCCGCCAACAGCGGAGTAAACGCCAGCGACTACTGCCAGATCTGGGTCGCCCAAGGCACCTACGTTCCCAACCGCAATGGCACGGGAAAACAGTTCACCCTTTACTCCGGCATGGTCCTTTACGGCGGCTTCAAGGGTGACGAGACCGCGCAGAGCCAGCGCAATCCTGCGCTCTATCCCACGATCCTCGACGGCGCCCAACCGGGCGCGAAGGAAATCTACGATTACTCGAATTACCTCCTGTCGATCACCACTTACGAGTATATCCCGTTGTCCGCCGTCCTCGACGGTTTCACCCTGCGCAGCGCGTTGTATCAAGCGGTCACCATCAACACGCAGGGCAATGCGCTGCCCGCGAAGATCAGCAATTGTATCATCGAAAACGAAAAGGGCACGGGTGCGCTCATCGGCGGCCCGGCGACGTTTAAAAATGTCACTTTCCGCAAAAACAAACTCAGCGGTGCCAAGGTCAGCGCTGGAAATGTGGTGTTCGAATCCAGCCTCTTCACGCAAAATTCCGGCAGCGAAGGCGCCGCGCTCTCCGTTTCGGGCGGCAATGTCACGCTGACCAAAACCACGATCGCCGACAACTTCGCGAGCCTGCGCACAGGCGGCGTCGATATCACCGGCGGCACGGTCACGGTCGAACGCAGCATCCTTTTCAACAATCGCGACAACGCCACCGAACTCGGTGCCACGCTTGAGCCAGCCCAGCTGAAATCGAAGAACGCCACGCTCACGGTCACGCACTCGTTGATCGAAGGCCTCGTCACGTTCACCACCGGCGGAAACTTCGGTTATCACCCGCTTTTCACCGACCCGCTGACGCAGAACTACACGCTCTCCGCCAACTCACCCGCCATCGCGCTCTCGGCGGGCGCCTATCCGTTTGTCGGCACACCGAAAACGACGTTCAATCTCCTGACCCTGCCCGCTTCGAGCGAAGAGCGCACGAGTCTCTTCTCGAAAACGTTTAGCTACACCTGGCCTTCCGGCGCGGGCTATATCGTCAATTGGGAAATCGATCGCGGTAACGGCTTTGTCGGCGCGGATGTCGCCGGGCTCCCGTTCACGCTTTCCACCGCCGCGACGGGGAGCACGCTGGTCGTGACCAATACCGGCGGCGCCATCCTGCCGTCGTTCCGCGTGCGGGCGAACCTCCAGACCGTGCAGTTCGGCGCGCTGACGCCGCTACCGGTCGTGACCTTGAAAGTGATCCCGCCGGTGATCCGTTATGTGAACGCCGACGCGGCCACCGGCGGCAACGGTCTCTCCTGGGCCACCGCGTTTCGCACTTACGAAGAAGCCTACAACAAACTCCCTTCGGACAACGTCGAACTCTGGTTCAAAAAAGGCACCTACACCCTCAAGAATCAGCCCATCGTCCCCGGCGTGACGATCTACGGTGGATTCGCCGGCACGGAAACGTCGCTCAGCCAGCGGTCACTGACTTCCGCCAACACCACTTTCCTCAACGAAGTGACGGTCACCAGCGGTCAGGGCCACAATATCGCGGGCAATTATTACCCGAGCCTGGTGCTCGGTCGTCAGGTCGTGCTCGATGGCGTGCAGGTCGTGACCAACGCCAACACCGCCGGCCTCTACCTCATCGGCGGCGGCGGCGTGTATCGCAACTGCGACTTCGTCGGCGCGAACACGCGCAACGCCGTCATCATCCAAAGCGCCCAACCGACGTTCGAAAACTGCTCCTTTGTCGGCCCGGCCAACGCCGCGGTGGCTATGGATCGCAGCGCGCCGGTCTTCCGTTCGAGCCGTTTCATCAATTCCTACAACAGCGCGAACGGCGGCGCGATCACGGCGACCTTCTCCGATCTGATTATCGATCGCTGCACGTTCGATAACAACCGCACCTACAGTCAGGGCGGCGCCATTTACGCGACGGGCGGTTCGCTCACCATCACCAACACCCTCTTCACGAACAACCGCGCCGGCGACCAGGGCGGCGCGATTGCCACGGGGGCGAACCTCGAGCTCGTGAACTGCACGTTCGCGAACAATCGCACCTCCAAGCAGGAAGGCGCCGGCCTCTATTATTGGGGCCAGGCTCACGTCGCGAATTCCATTTTCTGGGGCAATCGCGGCGCCGTCGCGAGCCGGAGCACCGCCAACGCAATGGAGCGTTACCAATTCGCCAGCGGCGGCGGCAGCCTGGCGATCGAATACTCCATTGTCGAAGGCCTGCTGGCGTTCGCCGGAAATAACAATCAGCCGTTCAATCCGCTCTTCGTCGGCAGCGGCGCGCAACCGTTCGCAGTGATCGCCAACTCGCCGGCGATTGACGCCGGCAAACTGAGCGCTCTCGACATCCTTGCGCCAGTCATCGCCTACCCGGGTCGCGTCACGCGCACGCTCGACCTCGGCGCGTTCGAGTCGGCCGCGGCGGTGAGCAATATTATCAAACTCACCTCCGCACCGGCGCCGGTCTCCACCTACAACGGCAGCAATCTCACCTTCACCGTCGCTGGAGAAAATTTCGTCAATGCCGCCTTGGGCAACAACGTGGTCTGGGAACGCTACGTCAACGGGGCATGGACCGTCATCACGAACGGGAACGGCTACACGATCACCACGACTAATTCATCGAGCACGCTGAACGTGAACAACACCAGCGCAGACAAGGCGGGCGATTATCGTTACCGCATCCCGTCGCTCGGTTTCTATGCACCGGGCTTCAACGTGAATGTGCAAACCCGCCGCGTCGTTCACGTCGACGAAAAGGCCGCCAGCGGCGGCAACGGCGCGACGTGGGGCACGGCGTTCAAAACGCTCGACGCGGCGCTCGCCTCGGGCTCCGGTCTCGAAGTGCGCGTCGCCGCCGGTCTCTACACGCCGACCCGGTTGGTGCTGACGCCGGGCGTTCTCTTCCGCGGCGGTTACGGCAACAGCGGTTCCGCCGCGCAGCGTGATGTGCGTAATGTGAACACCAACCTCACGCGCATCACGGGTGGCAACATGGTTTACGCGGACGGCTCGGGCGGGGAATTCGATTTCAGCACCGGGTTCGAAGGGTTCACTTTCACGCCCCAGGGTTCCAATTCCATTTGGATTACCAAGAGCGCCATCGTGCTTTTCCGCGACTGCGTCTTCGCAGATTTCGGGTCCCCCTCCGTGAGCAACGCAGTGCTCATCGACTTCGGCGCCAGCGGCATTTTCGAAGACTGTTTGTTCCGCAACAACGCCGGCATCTTGCTGAAGCTCGATCAATATGGCTACGCCCAAGTCTCGCGCAGCGTGGTGCGGAACAATCTCAACACGTGGCTCTACGTCGGCTTCATGGGTTCCACGATCATCGAAGACACGACGTTCACGGACAACACCGCCGGCGTGGGCAACGCTGCGACGCAGATCTACGAAGACCGTTACCTGATCAAACTCGGCAACGCGGGCGGCACCGAACCGCCGCCCCGCAGCTTGATTCAGCGCAGCCAGTTCACGAAAAATTCCGGCACCTACCAGATCGAAGCGGGCGGCCCGCTGGTGATCACCGATTCGCTTTTCGACCACAACACCGGGCCGGCGATTACAGTTTCGGGCGATCTCAGCCTGCGTCACGTCACGATCGCGGACAACTCCGTCCTCCAGCAAATCACGAACACCGGCACGCCGCGTTCCGTCCCGCTCATTCGCCAACACAGCGGTGCCTTGCAAATCGTCAGCTCCATCTTCTGGAACAACCGCAGCCTCGGTTCAGGAAACAGCATCGAAATCCAGCAAATCGAACGCGCAGGCGGTTCGCTCGATCTGCGTGGCAGCATCCTCGAGGGCTACAGCACCTTGGGCGGCACGCAAAACCGCGGCGTCAACCCGCTGTTCGTCGACGCGGACAATGGCAACTACCGGCTCGATCCGTATTCTCCTGCGACGTTCAACGGCGTGTATGCCTACCTCACGGACTACGATCTCGCCGGCACGTCGCGCCCCGCCTCCATCAACCAAGGCCTCCACCTCGGCGCTTACACCTTCGCCGGTTACCCGGGCGGCACTTATCTCGCGCCGATTTCCCTCGGGGCGACGCCGAAAACTACGCCCGTGTTTCTCCGCAGCGCCGGCACACTCACGGTCAACGGCCTCGTCGGTTCCACGGTGAACTGGTTCCGCTGGACCGGCACGGCCGCGATCCCGCTCGACGCGAGCGATGCGCGCTTTGTCATCACGAACACCGCCACGAGTTCCACGCTCACGCTCAACAACATCGCGGCGACCGACACCGTGGGTTTTGTTTATACCATCACCGGCACCGCCTTCCGCTCGCCGGTCACGTATCTCACGCCGACCGTGCGCCCGCGCGTGTATGTCGACGCCGCCAGCGCGGCCACCAATGGCGACGGCTCCACGTGGGCGAACGCCTCACGGTATCTCTCCCACGCTTACAAATACGCCCCGGACAACGCCGAGATCTGGGTGAAAGCCGGCACTTACGAATCCTACGGCACTGAATTCGTGCTTCGCCCCGGCGTCGAACTCTACGGTGGCTTCACGACCAACGCGACCGACTTCACCCAGCGCGATCTGACCGGCGAGCTGACGATCATCTCCGGGCGCGTGCGCTCCGCCGACGCCAACCGCAACACGCTCGTCGACGGCGTCACGTTCACCTCCACCACGTTCGGGCTCGTGCTTTCCGGCAACGCTTCGCCGATTATCCGCCGCTCCGTGTTCCGCGATTCGACTTACAGCGGCTCGGTGTTGATCAGCGATGCGGCGACGCCGCTGTTCGAAGACTGCAAATTCCGCAACAACGGCCCGGCGAGCATCGCCATGAGCAACGGTGACGCCACCGTCACGCGCGGTGATTTCACCGGCACGGGCCGCGCCTTCAACTCCACCGGCGGCAAGCTCACGATCACGAATTCGCTCTTCCACGATTTCCGTTCCGCCAACGGCATGATGCTCGTCAGCCAGAACCCCGCGGCGGAAGTCATCATCGATCTCAGCACCGTGCGCGACAACACCGGCCCGGATCTCATCCAATCCTACGCCGGCACCCTCACCTTCCGCAACTCCCTCATCCGCGGCAATCATTCGAGCTACCAGGGCCTCATCGTCGTCGGTCGCGCGAGCTCTGTAACGCGTGGCACCGTGGAAATTCTCCAGTCCACCGTTTACGGCAACGACAACACCAACGGCACCGGCGGCATCTACCTTTACGACGGCGCGCTCGTCGCGCAAAATTCCATCTTCTGGAACAACCGCAGCCGCCGCACCGGCCTCAGTCTCGAGCAACAGCAAGTGCACCGCGCACCGTCGGATGCGCAATCCACCGCAACCGTTTCACTCACTTCCTCGATCGTCGAAGGGTTCGCCAGCCTCGGTGGCACCGGCAATTTCGCCGATGCGCCGCTCTTTGTCGATGCGAGCGCCGGTGACTTCCGGCTTTCCAGCATCTCGCCTGCAATCGACGCGGGCAATCCGTCCCCCCAACAGACCGGTTACGATCTGGGCGGCTATCCCCGCACGTGGGGCGCCGCGCCCGATCTGGGCGCCCACGAATTCTACGGCACACCCGATGCGCCGCTGCGCATTGTGCGCTCGCCCACTTCGCTCGACAGCGCCGTGAACGGCACCGCGACGTTCGTCGCCGAGTCCGCCACTGCGGGCACGTTTGTCTGGCAGGTCGAGACCGCGCCTGGCGTGTGGAGCACCCTCACCACGGGCGGCATCTACACGATCACGGTAAACGGCAACACCAGCACGCTCACGATCACCCCGACCACCGCCGCAGAACACGGCCTGCGTTTCCGCTACACCTTTGGCGCGGTAAATTCCACGCCATTCGTCCTCAGCGTCGTCAGCAAGCGCGTCATCTATGTCGACGTCGGCGCGACCGGCGCGATCAACGGCACCACCTGGGCCACCGCGTTCCGCAACATGAACGAAGCGCTCGCCAACTGGAGCCCCGGCGCCGAGATCTGGGTCAGCCGCAAATCCACCGTCCGGCTCACCACGCCGATGGTGCTCGAAGACGGCATGAAACTTTACGGCGGTTTTGCCGGCACGGAAAACGCCCTCGAACAACGCTCGGCGCTCGCCCAGACGTTGCTCGAACCCGAGACGATCAGCCAGCTGTGCTTCGTCGATCAAACCGGCCATCCGCTGACCCGCGACACGCTCATCGATGGTTTCACCTTCCGCGCGAAAGCCCAGGAGCGCGGCCTCATCCTGCAAGCCGCCAACCTCACGGTGCGCAACAGCACGTTCACGAATTTCTACTCGGCCGCAGTCGATAACACGTCCTCTTCGCCGCTCTTCGAGAACTGTCTTTTCACCCGCAACGCCGACGGCGCGATCCGGGACACGGCTTCGGCTTCGGAAATCGTTTCCTGCCGTTTCGAAAACAACTGGTCGCGATTCCAAAACGACATCGGTTCCGCCCTTCGCATCGACGGCAATCTCTCCGGACAAATCACGACGGTGCGCGACACGATCTTCCGCAGCAACACGCACTCCGCCGTTTCCGTGCGCAACGGCTCGGCTGATTTCGACCGCTGCACGTGGACCGCCAACACCAATTTCCAAGCCTCCGCGCTTTACGTCCTCTCGACCGGCACCGCTGCCGTGCGAAATTCCGTGATCGCCGGCAACACTGCAACCGTGCGCGGCGGCTGGTATCCGACGATCGTCACGAACGATGGCACGCTCTCGCTCACCAACGTCACCTTCGCCGGCAACACTGCCGCCGCGTGGAATACGGCGGGCTCCGTGCTGGTTAATTCGCGAAATCTCACCGTCACCAACTCCATTTTCTGGGCGAACACGGTCGCCAACAACGTCGTCAACACGAGCGTGGAGCAGCAGAATCTTCAAAACCTGGGCACGGGCGTCGTGCAGGTTTCCTCCACGTTGCTCCCTGGCCTCTCGCTTTACGTCGGCGACCACAACTTTGATTTCTCGCCGGTCTTCGATCCAAATTTCCCCGACGAATATCGCCTCTCCGCGTTCTCCCCGGCGGTCAACGCCGGCGACAACACCGCCATCGCGATCAACGGCACCGACGTCACCGGTGCCCACCGTCTCGTGGGCACGACGGTCGATCTCGGCGCGCGTGAGTTCACCGGCACCGCGGATCTCACGCCGATTAAAATCAGCGCCAGCAGCAGCGGCGCCTTCATCCCGGTCTGGAGCACGGCGCCCGGCACTTTCACGGTGAACGCTGACAACAGCGTCATCGGTCGCATCCTCTGGGAAACGCAGGTCGACGGCCAGTGGGTCGCTCTCCCGGCGGGTGGCGACTTCAGCCAGTTTAATTCCGGCACCACGTCCACACTCACCGTCGCCGCACCCGCGAGCGACGACATCGCGGACCGTTACGTGCGTTTCCGTGTGCTCGGCGGCTCCACTTACGTTTCGGAAACTTACACCGTCACCACCGCGCGCAGCAATGTGCGCTACGTCAACGCCTACGCCCCCGCTGGCGGCAACGGCCAGTCCTGGGCCACCGCGTTCACCACCATCGCCGACGCCGTCGCCGGTTCGCCGAGCCACACCGAACTCTGGATCGCGCAGGGCACTTACGCGGACACCACGCAAATCACGCTGCCGAGCGCCCTGCGTTTCTACGGCGGCTTCCGCGGCAACGAAACCAGTCGCAACAACCGACAGACCGACCGCACGCAAACGGCGATCGCGAACACCCTTCTCATTCCCAACGCGCTCGACACCGCGCTGTTCGATACGCTCACGATGCGCGCCAACGCCATCACCGTGCAGCATCGCCCGACGGTGTTCCGCAACGTGAAGTTTGAAAACGGCGCCACCCTCTCCTCCAACTACGCGCGCAGCCTGTTGCTCGAAGATTGTTTGTTCACCAACAACGCCGCGCCGGTGTTTTTCGCGACCGACAGCGGCACGATCCGCCGCACGACCTTCACGAACAACCAGCGCGCCCTGCAGCTCATGGGTTCCAGCTGGCTGATCGAAGATTCTAAATTCGAAACCACCTCGGCCTTCACGCCGACAGGCGGCACGCAGTTCCTGAGTTCGATTGCCACCGGCCTCGTGGTGAAGCGCACGTCGTTCCTCAACGCCAACGCGTTCTCCCCAGCGATCAATCTCTCCACCGGCGGCGTTTCCGACTTCTTCGATTGCACGTTCTCCGGCAACAAAACCACGCAGAACGGCCCGGGCCTGCTCAATATCCAAAACGCCACCGCGCGTTTCGATCGTTGCGCGTTCATCAATAATAAATCGCTGCCGCTCCCCGGCATCGCCATCGCCAGCGCCGCCGTGCTGCGCGCGCAGGCCGGCGCGACCGTGTCCGTCCGCAATTCCTACTTCGGCGACAACCAGACGACCTCCGCGAGCTTCTCCGCCGCGGGCGCGGGCACGATTTCGATCGAAGACTCCACCGCGACCTTCATCGGCGTCACGCTCGTAAACAATTCCGCCACGCTGCAGGAAACCGCCGGCATCGTGCTGACGAACAGCACAGGCACGATCGCGAACTCGATTCTCTTCGGCAACACCGCCATCGGTGGCTCCGTTGAAAACCGCCAGCTGAAGACCGCGAACTCCACGCTCACGATCCATCACACGCTCATCGACGGCCTCGCGACGTTCACCGGCCCGGGCCTGAGCGGTCACAACCCACGCCTGATCGGCGTTGCCGGCCGCTTGCTCCCCGGCACGGATTCCCCGGCGCGCAACGTCGGCGACAACTCCGTGCTCCTCACCGGCGAAACCGATTTGCTCGGCGCCGCACGCACCAGTGAGGACCTCGTTGACCTGGGTGCCATCGAACCCACGACCGCGTCCACCACCGTCACGCTCGACCTTGCGCTCTCCCGCCGCGTCGTCGGCGGTTATTTGGAAATCACCTACGACAACACGCGCAACTACGCGGGCCTCGTCTGGCAGATCAACACCGGCACCGGCTGGCAAAATGTCGTCGTGCCGTCCGGCGCCGACACCACCAACGGCACGCTGCGCACCTTGCGCCTGCCGTGGTCACCGGAACTCTACGAAGGCGCGAGCCTCCGTTTGCTCGGCACCGATTACACGTCGACGAACTATATCGTCGCTTACGGCACCGTCGCTTCGATCAACGCCGTCGTCACCGCGAGCTTCCCTGGCCCCGGCACGATGGCGCCAAACGCGAAGCCGAACCTCAGTTTCACTTACGATCAGGCGCTCGCCAACAATGCCGTTAATAATTCGAGCTGGATCGTTCACGGTTTCCTGCAAGGCCGCTTGCTCTCCAGCCGCTGGGGCACCGTTTCCAACGATCTGCTGCAACCGAACCTGACCACGGGCATCACCTTCAAACCGGGTGAAATCGTCGACGCGACTTCCACCGCCGGCATCGTCACCGCACTCGGCGGCACCGCGAAACCTTACGTGATGCGCTTCTCGCTACCGAATGTGAGCCGCAACGGAAAATTCCGCCGCAGCGACAGCCTCGCGACCACGGGCAACATCACTGGCGCTTCCGCGGGCGACATCAACGGCGACGGTAACAACGACGTGATGTTCGTCGGCGACGAGGGCGCCTGGATTTATCTCGGCGACGGCGAAGGCAACTTCACCCGCCTGCAATACGCTGCCACCGGCCAGTGGAACGCCTTCGCGCTCGCCGACTTCAACGGCGACGGCCGCCCGGATTTCGTCGGCTCGCGCGGCAACAGCTCGCTCACCATTGAAACTATCGACACCGCCGGCGGCATCGCGACGAACATTCTCACCGCGTCACTCGCTTACTCCGGACGTCGTTTGCTCCCGGGCGATTTCAACGGCGACGGCAAACAAGATCTCCTCGTCCTCGGCGGTGCGGAAACGCTTTTGCTCAACAACGGCGACGGCACCTTCACCGCGACGGCGCAAACGTTCGCGCCGGCGGGCGACGCCACGCGCGAAGCCGCCATCGGCGACATTGACCGCGACGGCGATTTGGATTTCATCCAAGTCCGCGGCACCAGCGGCGATATCTACTCCTGGATCAACGACGGCACGGGCCAGTTCACGACCGGCACCACGCTCAAGATCGCGGGCACGCAGACGATGGTCTTCACCGACCTCAATCTCGACGGCTGGCCCGATCTCGCGATCGCCGGCGGCACGACGAACGACACGATCCACATTTACACGAACGACAAGACCGGCCAATTCGTGCGCCGCTACTCCTTCGCCGCCGGCAAGGTCGTCCAACTTGCCGCCGCTGACTTCGACGGCAACCGCACAGTCGATCTCCTCGCCATCACCGGCAACTCGGTCGACACGGTGTGGAGCAACAATGGCTACGCGTCGTTCAGTTCCGCCGCGGCTACGTGGACTTCCACCGGCGCTACCGCCACCGCACAAGTCGCGGTCGCTGACTTGAATGGCGACGGCGCCGCCGACGTCGCGCTGCCGCAAGGCTCACGCGTGCATTTCTGGATGCCCGGAAATTATTTCGCCGGCTTCACGAAGACGCTGGCCGAGGCCACCACGCTCACGTTCACGCAGGCGGATTTCACCGGCTCGACCACGGAAAACGTGGCGACGGGATTTGTCCGCGCGGTCGACAGCTATGTGATTACCAGCCTGCCCACCCACGGCACGTTGAAAGCCAACGGTGTCGCCGTGACGCTCGGGCAGAAGCTTACCTACCTCAATAACGCACAGCCGCTCACGCTGACCTACACGCCGACCGGCCACTACTACGGCACCGACTCATTCAAGGTAGCGCCGGTGGATTTCGTTTCCACCTCACCGTCGGGCCGCGTCACTCTCGCCATCTCCCGCGTGATCGACGGGCCGACCGCCGAGGCGCAATCGGTGAAGTTGTTCAAGAATCACGCGCGCACGTTCACTCTCAGTGCGACCCACCCGGAAGGCGAAGCGCTGGTGTTTGCCATCAGCCAGCAACCGGCCCACGGCACGGCGGCGCTCACGGGCCGTTCGGTGATTTATACGCCGAACAACGATTACGTCGGCAGCGATTCCTTTGTCTTCACGGCGGCTGACGCGTTCGGCAACACCGCCGGCGCGGGCGTGGCGCTCTCGATCAGCGACACGATTGAAACCGTTTCCACCACCGATGCCTCGGGGCCCGGTTCGCTGGCCAATGCGCTCGCCGCCATCGTCACGCAAGGCGGCAGCGGTCGGATCGCGTTCGACTCCGCACTCGCCGGCCAGACGCTGGAACTCAGCGTCGCCACCGACACCGCGCACGGCCCGACTGCCGCGCTCATTACTGGTGACCTTGAAATCGACGGCACGGCTGCGGCCGGCTTGAAGATCAAGCGCGCCGCCTCCACGGCTGAATTGCGCCTCTTCCGCGTGACGAGCACGGGCTCGCTCCGTTTGAAAAATCTCGAACTCATCGATGGTCTCGTGCGCAGCGAATCCGCCAGCCTCCCGGCGCGCGGCGCGGCGATCTACAACGAAGGCACGATTTCTTCCGAGAATGTCATCCTGCGTAACCATTACGCGCACGGCCTCACCACCACCGGCGCTGAAGGTGGCGCGCTCTATAATGCGGGCGGCACCCTCACATTCCTCAACGTCGACTTCATCGACAATCACGCCGAAGACGATTCCGGCAATGGCTCCGGTGGCGGACTCTTCCTCCGCAACGGCTCCGTCGACTTCACCGACAGCGGCCTGATCAGCAACCAGGCGCCGACCACCGGCGCGGCGGCTCACTTCGTCGGCGATAACGGCGCGGTCGTTTCGACTTGGACCAACACCCGGTTCCAAAGCCTGTCGGTCGCCCGCATCGGGACCGGCACGGTCGCGATCATCGATCGCAACATCGACTCGCCGCCCTTGCCGAATATCACGCCGGTGATCACCCGCGTGACGGTCGGCCAGATCAACGGCAACCACGACGAGACAATCACGCTCAATTCGCCGACTGCCACGCTGTCGTTCGCGACCGCCGACACGGAGTTTTATCGCGGTGACGCCGGCGTTCCGCAGATGGAAATCATCGGCACCGAAGGGCTGACCCGCACCCTGCGTTTCACCCCGGGTGGCAATTCCGGCGGCGTGACCAACGTGCTGCTGACCGCGATCGACGACGGCATCTCCTACACCAATCAGTTCACGGTTGGTTTCCTGACCGCGCCGTTTGTCGCTCCGACCGTCGCCGACCAGGACGTGTATGCGATCGATGGCAACGCGGTCTTGTTTACCCTCACTGGCACTCACGATTACGTGACGCCAGTCACCTTCGAGATTCTCACCCAACCAGAGCACGGCACAATTTCTGGCACGGTGCCAAACCTGATGTATACCCCGGAACCGGGTTACGAAGGCGTCGATTACTTGATCTATCGCGCGAACACCGAGCAAAACCTCGCCGCCAGTGCACGCATCACCCTGCGCAATGTCCGTTCGGAACGCCGCGTCACTAGCGCGGAACCCACCGGACCGGGCTCGCTCGCCGAAGTCCTCGCGCACGCCCCGCGCCTCAACACACAAGACTGGCGCGTGGTGTTCGATTCCTCGCTCGCTGGAAAAACCCTCGAGTTGCCCGAAGCTTCGCTACAAACGCCGGCCGGTCCGTCTGCCTTCTTCATCGACGGCAATGTCGAACTCGATGGCACGGATGCGCCCGGTCTGACGATTCGTCGCGGCGACGATGCCGCCGAAATGCGGTTGTTCTACGTCAGTCCGTCCGGCAATCTCAAGTTGCGCAACCTGACGCTCGCCAACGGCCTTGCGGCCGGCGCTGACGGCCAAGCCGGCCGCGGCGGCGCGGTTTACCTGGATCGCGATGACAACTACGCCGCGTCACTCGATGCCGTCGGCGTGACGTTCGATCACCACGTCGCGCTCGGTGGCACCGGCGCGAATGGCGAAGGCGGGGCGATCTATAGCCACAATGGTTCCGTCGGCCTCAAGGCATGTGTGTTCACGCACAACTCCGCCCTCGGTGGCGCCGGCGGCACGGGCCGCGGCGGCGCGATCTTCGATCACAACGGCCTGCTTTATTTCCACGGCGACGTGGCCGACCCGGAAAGCACTTTTGCGAACAACCTCGCCGCGCAAGGCGCCGAAGTGTTCCTCGTCGCCGACGGCGACTTGCAGGATCTCTACGGCCCGATGATGGCCACGTTCTTCAAAGCCAATATCACCGGACTAGGGACCTCGCTCATCAACGACGGCGCGCTGACGGTGCGCTCGTATTTCTCCACCGTCTCCGGACCTGGCGTCGTCAGTATCGCGCCAATCGCTTACACGGAAGTGAGCGGCCTGGATAAACTCTCGCTGGTGGTCGGCTCCGCGCCGGATTCCATCCTGGTCGACGTCGACGGCTCGCTTGAGTCGGGCTGGTTTACGCTGACCGGAACGATGGCCGCGCCGGTGTTGCGCGTTGAACCCACCACCGGCGGCGCGGGCGGAATGGTTAAACTCGCGGCGGTGCAGGGCAATTACCGCTTCGAACGCGATGTCCTGTTGAGCACCTATGATTATTACGGCCCGACGACCACGACCCAATACCTCGATACTCCGGTGAATACCCCGCGCGCGCTCATCCTCGATGTCATCGCGCCGGCTAACAATGTGTTGAGCTACACCATCACCACGCCGCCGCAACATGGCGTCTTGAGCGGCACGGCGCCCAACCTGACTTACACGCCGAACGCCAATTTTGCGTCCTCGGATAGTTTTGAATTTCAGGTGACCGACGAACTCGACTACGTCGCAACCGGTCACGTGGAAATCGACGTGCGCGGCGGTTCTGTGGATGCCGCGGATCTCAAGTTCATTGTGCAGAACGACGTTTCCTCGCCGATCGTGCTGACGGGTTCAGTGCAGACCTACGGCGTTGCTCTCACCTACGAGCCCGATCAGCCGACCCACGGCACGCTCACCGGCGCTGGGCCTAATCTGGTCTACACGCCGCCGGTGGGCTTCACGGGCACCGATGAATTCTATTATTTCGCCGTCGATGCTTACGACAATTTCGACCGCGGACATGTCACGATCCTCGTTGGCGATGTCGCCGGCGATGCCGCCCCCGTCCTCAGTGGCCAGGCACCGGTCCGGGTGACCTATCGCGCTGGAGAAGGCTACGGCTACGCCGTCTACGATCCGCTGCATCCCGAAGACTCCGCGTTCAACGCGCTGCAAGTCACCGATTCGGATCATGCGGAAACGATCACCGTCACCGTCACGCTGCCGGCAGACCGGATCAGCTCGTTTGGTTTCGGCAATCACGCGGCCGATTGGATCGGTGTGGACGATGAAGATCCTTATGCGGCCACCTCCATCCAGACTGCCGGCACGCTCGCGGAGGTCACTGCCCGCCTCCGTGATCTGACGATTGGCTCGCAGCTGGGTGACTACACCCTCGTCCCCAACCTCGGCGATTTCCGTGACTTTAACGTGGTCGTGACGTTGAGCGACGTGCTCGGGAAAACCAGTAGCTACGACCTGCCGGTGAATTTCGTCCACGGCGGCTCCACGCCGGTCGGTGGCGATTTCACCTTCTACACGGACAAGAACCAACCGCTCACCTTCACGCTGCCGGTCACCCAGGCCGAGAACGCGCCCCTGACGTTCTCGACCTTCATCTCGCCCACCCTGCAAGGCGCGCTCACCGGCACCGGACCGGTCTTCACCTACACGCCGCCGACCGACTTCACAGGCGAGGACGGCGTCCCCAACGAGGCAGGCCTCCCCGGCGCTTTCTTCTACCGCGCGGCCGAGCCCGGCGGTCGCGGCGACGGCGGCTTCGTGCGCCTCATCGTGAACACTCCGCCCGTCGGCGTCGCGGACACAACCACGCGCGGCACGAACGCAAAGTTCATCACCACCGCCTCCCTGCTCGCTAACGACACCGACGCCGACACGGCGGCCGGCGACACGTTGAGCATCACCGCCGTGTCCCCGCTCAGCGCCAACGGTATCGCTGTCACGCTCGCCGGCGGCACGATCACTTACGCCGCCAGCGCCTCGACCGCGGACGACTCGTTCACCTACACGTTGAGCGACGCGCGCCAGAGCACGCAGACTGTCACCGTGACGGTCCTCTACGACAACACCGCGCCCGTCGCGCAGGACGACACGCTCGAACGCGAGTATGGCCTGCCGTTGCAAATCAACTCCGGCATCCTCCTCGCCAACGACACCGACGCCGAAAACGATTTCACGTCAGTCGCGGCGGTCACCGCCACCAGCACGCACGGCGGCACCGTCACGCTCACCAGCGGCGTCATCACTTACACTCCGCCGACGGTCACGCAGATGGCCGACAGCTTCGGCTACACGCTCACCGATTCCCGCGGCGCCACGTCGACCGCCACGGTGTTCCTGGAAATCGCCAATCGTCCCCCGGTCGCGACCGACCTGACGCTGACGCGCACCAACGATCAAATCGCGACGGTCACGACCACGGCATTGTTGGCCGCCTCGAACGATCCCGACGGCGATGCGCTCAGCTTCGTGAGCGTGGAAACGACCAGCGCCCTCGGGGCCACGATCACCAAGACTGGTGACACGCTCACCTACACCGCCGCCTCGCAGACCGCGATCGCCGACGAGGATTACTTCCTCTACACGATCCAAGACGCTCAGGGCGGCACCGCCACCGGCATCATCACGGTGCAATTGCTCAACCGCGCGCCCGTCGCTGCGGCGCACAACGTTGGCCGTTTCAACACGGACGCGGCGAGCATCATCCCGATTGCTAACCTCGTCGCGGGCGCGACCGATGCCGATCTCGACCTCGTGACGTTTGACAGCGTCAGCGCCCTCAGCACCGCGGGCGCAACGCTAACGGTCGTCGGCACTGATGTCGTTTACACGCCGGCGTCGCTGCCACTCAACGTCGAGGACACGTTCACTTACACGGTCAAAGATCCGCGTGGCGCCATCGCCACCGGCACCGTGACGATGAAGCTGGTCAACCGCGCGCCGGTCGCCGGCACGAACCACGTCATCAACCGCTACAACACCGAACCGGGCACGATCGACGTCGACACGTTGCTGGGCAGCGCCACCGACGCCGACGGTGACACGGTGACCTTTGTCGCCACCTCCGCCACGAGTGCGCAAAACGCCACGATCAGCGTCAGCGCCGGCGTCGTCACCTACACCGCCGCCCCGCTCGCGATCACCGGCGACGACACGTTCACCTACACCATCACCGACAGCCGCGTGGCGACACCGGTCACCGGCACGGTCACGGTCAAACTCGTCAACCGCGCGCCTCTCGCGGGCGCTACGATCATCCAACGCCACAACGACGAGCCGGCCACGATCACCACCGCCGCACTCATCAACGCGGCCTCTGATCCGGACAGCGACCCGCTCACCTTCGTCGCCGCGGCCACCACCAGCGCGCAAGGGGCGACGATCAGCGTCAACGCGGGTCTCATCACCTACACCGCGGCTTCGCCGACGGCCATCGTGGGCGACGATACCTTCACCTACACGATCACCGACAGCCGCGTGGCCACACCGGTCACCGGCACGGTGACCGTGAAGCTGCTCAACCGCGCACCGGTCGGCGCAGCCGACAGCGTCAACCGCGCCGCCGGCGAAGCACTCAGCGTTTCCGCCGCCACGCTACTCGGCAACGACAGCGATGCCGACGGCGACGTCATCACGATCACCGCCGTTTCCGGCACGAGCGCTCAAGGCGTCCCCGTCGTCCTCACCGGCACGACGATCACCTACACGCCAAACGCCGCCATCACCGGAACCGACACGTTTACCTACACCGTCCGCGACAGCAAAGGCCTCGCGAGCGAGCCGGTCACCGTGACGGTCGCGACCACCGCGCCAACCACCGCACCTACGCTCACCGTCAGCAACCGCGCCGGCGGCGGCGCGGCCTTGCAGCTGAAGGGTGTCGCCTTCACGAGCTACGTGATTTCGGTTTCGACTGACCTCGTCACGTGGACGCCACTCACGACCGTCACCACCAACGCTCAAGGCCTCGCCACCGCCGAGGACACCACCGCGCCGAGCGACGGCGCCGGGCGTTTCTATCAAGCCGATCACAACTAACTTATTTTTCCCATGAAGCTCTCTCGTCTTCGTTTTCTTCTGCTCACGCTCGCACTCGGGCCGCTCGCGGCGTTCGCCGTGCCGAGCGATCCGGTCGGGGTCTTTAAACTCCGCCTGCAGGGCAACTCCGACACGACTGTTTCGCTGCCGCTGCTGCGGCCCGCCCTCGCGGAAGGCGCACTTGCCAGCCGCACCGGCTCCACCTTTACCCTCACGGTGGATGTGCCGGCCCTGCCAGTCGGAGGAGCCTTCGTTCTGGTGATGAACGGCTCGCTCGAAGGCACTGTGCTCCCGATCACCGACGTCAATGGACGCACAGTCACCATCGCCGCGGGTGCGATCGATCTCAGTGCGTTGCACACCGAAACCGTTCAGGGCCCTGCTTTGGGTGATACCGTCGCAGTGGTGCCTTACTGGACACTCGACACCGTGTTTCCCGGTGGCAGCGGCGTGAACATTTCCACCAGTGCGCTCACGCGCGCCACGGAAATTTTCTTCTACAACAATACCACCGCCGGCAAAAACCGCTCGGTGTCCCCTGCGTTTTTCTACTTCTCGGGCAACACCAGCAAACCGGCCGGCTGGTATCAAGTCGGCGACAATACCGGTCTCAAAGGTTCGCAGCGGCTCGACCCGCACAACTATGTCATTGTCCGTCAGAACGTCGCCACGGAAACCTCCCTAGCCGTGGCCGGTGCCGTGCAAATGGCCGGCTTTCGCGTGCCGCTCGCCTTGCTCGCCGCGGACACCGACCAAGATCATTTTCTCGGCCTCCCTTGCGCCGTGCCGATGACCTTGAGCGCTTCGCGATTGGTCGCCTCGGGAGCCTTCGCGGTATCGACCAGCGCCGTGACTCGGGCCGACGAACTCTATGTTTTCAACAACGCCATGGTGGCCAAAAATAAATCGCCGTCCGCCCCTTATTTTTACTTCGCCGGTAATGCCCAAAAAATTGCCGGTTGGTATCAGGTCGGTGCCTCCGTGCCCGACACTAGCTTCACCTTAAAACCAGGCGAAGGCTTCATCATCCGCAAACGCCAGGCGGCGACTATCCGCACTGATCTTTGGGACGCTTTACCCGTTTACCTTCAATAACCTTTTCCTCCTTCCTTTATGAAAATCCTCGCCAGCTTACTATTCCTCACGGCGGTCGTTTTGTCCCCCGCGGACGAAGTAATCATCAATTTCCAGAGTCCAGAGTTACGCGATCACGCCAATGTTCCGCTCGTCGACGGTCGCCTCGTCCTGCTCATCGCTAACGTCGGTTCCGCCAACACCGCCGGCACCGGTTTTAGCACCCTCACCGCCGGCAACTTAAACGTCGGCGACTACCTGAACGGAGGCCTCTATCAAATCATCATGCGCGCCCAGATAGACTCCAGTTGGGACGGCCCGGGCACATTCATCGATTCAGCCGCCCACATCCCGCTCCAACAAAATCCATTTCCCAATCTCAGCACCGGCGACCAACTCGCGGTCGTGTGGTTCTCCAATTTGAACTACGCCACCAGCTACTCTTCCAGCGCGAACCTTCCTTACGGGCTTTACAGCCTCTCTGCCTGGCAAGTTCCCTCCCCTGGCTTCATCCCCGATTTCTCCGTGCCGGCCGGCACGGTCGCATCCTATCTCACTCTCTCCGCCATCCCAGAACCTTCCACCTACGCAATAATCTTCGGCGCACTCGCACTCGGCCTCGCCGTGTATCGGAAGCGTCAGGGAAAGGGATTCTGAAGTTTTAAATCAACGAGTCACACCGCTCACGACCTGCAAACTTCGTGAGCTTCGGGTCCTTCGTGGTGAAAATCATAGTCAGAATCTTCACGTGGTTTCACTCGTGGTGATTCGTGAAATTCGTGTCGTCGCTTTGATCAGCCTTTTCCTGATTCCCTGATTTCCACCTAAAATAAAAATCTCCGCATGGGAGATTTTCCTAAAGTGAGGAGCCCAGATCGAAATTCTCTGGCTCAGCGTTGGAAGTGCGTTTGAGTGCCGAGCGGTTTTCAACCGCAACTTGTAATGCTCACCCACTCCTCCCTGCTCTACGCAGACGATTCCGAACTCGATATCGAACTCGTGCAGCGCGCTATCCGGCGCACGGCGGTGCATTGGCCGCTGGTTCGCGCCGCAAACGGCTGGGAAGCGATCGCCTATTTGAACGAGCAGCTCGTCGCCAACCCGCAGGCGTTGCCGGGACTGATCCTGCTCGACAAAAAAATGCCGCAAGCCGACGGCATCGACGTGCTCAAATGGGTGCGCGAACGCCCGGCGTTTGACGTGACGCCCGTCGTGATGTTCTCGACCTCCGACCTTCCGCAGGATGTCGACCTCGCGAAGCAACACGGCGCCGATGCCTACATGGTGAAAAATTCCAGCACCGCCGACCAAGTTAAACAGGTGCTCGATCTGCTCAACCTGATGAAAACCGGCCGGCAGGGAAAGTGGCTCGTGCTCCACGGCGGCGTGCCTTGAAAAATCGACCACTCTTAAAGAGCATCGATTCAGACAATTAATCTGGAACTCAGGAAATCAGGAAAAATTCCCCGAGAGTAGATCACAAAGCGCTTCTAGCCTTCCCCCTGGCTTGATCCAACTTCCTGATTTCCTGAGTTCCAGATTCATCAGGTTTATCCATCCGTGAAATTCGTGGTTAAAAAACCTGCCGAACGAGAAAGAGTAAGAGAAAGAGAACGATTTAGATCGCCACAGGTGGCGCGCTTACGGAATCAGTAGCACCTTTCCTGTGGTCTGGCGTCCTTCCAGCGCCCGATGAGCATCGGCGGCAGCCGCGAGCGAAAATTTCGCGCCGATGCGCACCGATAATTTTCCGGATTTCACCAAGCTGAAAAGATCATCCGCGCGCCTTTGGATTTCCTCCGGCGTTTGCGTGTAGGCATGCATCGTCGGTCGCGTGATAAACAACGAACCCTTGTCCGAAAGAATGCGCGGCGCAAACGGCGGCACCGGCCCGCTCGCATTGCCAAACGTCACCAGCATCCCGCGCGGGCGCAGGCTGTTTAGACTCCCCTCAAACGTCGACGCACCCACCGAATCGTAAACCACGTCGACACCCCGGCCGCCCGAGAATTTTTTCGCCGCTACCGCGAAATCTTCCGCTGCATAATTAACCACTTCATCGGCGCCTGCCCCGCGCGCGAGCGCGAGCTTTTCCGCGCTGCCCGCCGTCGCCAGCACGCGCGCGCCGCGCATCTTCGCAATCTGCACCAGCAACAACCCTACGCCGCCGGCCGCCGCGTGAATCAACGCCGTATCACCCGCCTTCAGCGGAAACGTGTCCACCGCGAGGTAGTGCGCCGTGAACCCTTGCAACAACAACGCTGCCGTGATTTCCGTCGACACGCCTTCCGGAATCCGCACGAGCTTACCCACCGGCGCGAGCGCTTCTTGGGCATATCCGCCGATCGCCGACGCCGTGCCCACCCGGTCGCCGATTTTAAACTCCGTGACGCCCTCGCCCACCGCCGTGATGTCGCCCGCGACTTCAAGCCCGGGCGTGAACGGCAGCGGCTGCGCGTAAAGCCCGGTGCGCTGATACACATCGATGTAATTGAGGCCCGCCGCTGCGACCTTGATGCGCACCTGCCCGGCTTTTGGCTCCGGCAACGCGACGTCTTCGAACTGCAATTTTTCGGCCCCACCAAATTCAGCAATGCGAATGGCTTTCATGTCTCCACAGCCTGCTCACCGGCGCGCGTTTATCAAACGCGTTCATCACCCGCGCGAGTCAGACTCAAGCAAGGCTTTGAGTTTCGCCAGGTCGGCGCGGACTTTGGCGGCATCGGCTTGGAAATCTTTTTCGGAAACCCCGGGCAACCGATACAGCGTAAAGATCACTTCAGCGCCATCGCCGTTTTTTTGCACGCGCAGCGGATTGTGCACCACCTGGCCGTTGGGCAGCGTCACATCGTGGTCGGCGATCCCGAAATCATTTTTCGGGGCGAATTTGATCTTCACTTTCCCCATCGGCGAATCCGCGAGCCACTGGTCGCCGTCGGGAGTGAGCGGGGAGCCGCTCAACCCAGCGGCCCATTCGGACATGTTTCGCGGGTTCGAGATGAAGTTATAGATTTCTTCGATGGGTTTCCGGATCGAGATATGAATCAAGCTGGTGGGATGAATCATGGGAGAAGGTTCCTGCGCAGCGCCGGCCAATCCAATCGCAATTCCAAACAAGCCAACAAGTGAACGGAGACGCCGCATCAGGCGTATGACTGCAAATCACCCGACTTGCTCCCTGATTTTGGAGAAGTGCGCGTCGTTTTCGGGTCAGTTGACTCCAAACCAGATCGCGCCGAACCACGTGCAACCAATCGCCTTCGACATGGTCGAAAAACCTGCCACGTTTTTCACCATGTCTTTTGGCCAACGCTGTTTCTCCGCCACGGAAGGACTCTTCGACCGCTTGCTGTGCGTCGCGGGCGCGGTGGCGTTTTCGCAGATCCCGACGTTCATGCAGCAATACCTGCAACGCCTCGGCGGCCACCTCGACGAAGCGCGCCGCCAGCTCGCCCAGTTTGAAAATGTCGCGAAACAATCCGGCCTCACGCTCGACCGCCTGATCGCGCAGACCAACGCCAACAGCGACGCGGCCGTCGCCAAACTAGGCGGCGTCATGAGTGAAAACGTCACGCGCGTCGCCGACTTGCAGCAAGCACACGATGCGCTGCTTAACGCCTCGATCCTGGAAAAACCGTGGGTCTTCATCCGCAACCTCGACTCCGAAATCGCGAGCGGCACGTGGCACGTCTTTCAGCCCGCCGTGCCGACGACACTTGAAGGCCTCATCTACGCGCTCCTCGGCATGCTCTTTTTTATCACGCTCTACCACGGCGGTGTAAAAACCGGCGGCCGCGCCCTCCAGCGCCGCTGGAAAAAACGCATAACGCTTCCCGATTCCGCTGCCACGCCCGTGCCGTAACTTGAACCGGGTAAATCTGTTTTTCCTGAGTTCCTGATTTCCAGATAAATCATTCAGGAAACCAAGCGTAGCGACAGAGATTCTTATCTGGAACTCAGAAAATCAGGAACGGAGCAGTCGCCTTCTGTTTTTTCCAGCCTTCCTGATTTCCACATTCCAAAACTTTCTCACTTCACCGACGGCTCCGGCGCGGGCGGGAACAGTTCGCTCCAGAGCGGGAAAATATAATCCGAGCCCATCGGCTGAAGATCCTGTTCGAGCCAGTTGAGTCGCTCGCGGCCTTGCGACCAGCCGCGGTAACCTTCTTTCGCTTTAAAAATTAAATCCGCCACGCCTACCGCCATGCGCCGCTCGATGTCGCGGCCCGCTGCATCGTCGCGCCACTCGCCGAGCACGCGCAGCGTCGCCGCCGTGCCGAGGTGCACCATCACGCCTTCGTAAGCGTAAGTCAGGCTCGTGCGCAGACCGTCCCAATCCGTCGTCTCGAATTCATAACACATGCCCATGCGCCCTTCCCACGGCGAGAGCACGGCTTTCGTTTGATGCTGCAAAAGGCGGGAACGATTTTCGCCGTTAATCGTGATCTGCGTGCGCACCGTTTTCGAAAACATCACGTTCGCTTGCAGCCGGTAAATTTCCCACGGCGCGCTCAACGGCCAGCCGCGATACGTGAACGGCCGGCGCACGCCCGCGCCGTAACCGATCGTGCCGCCGAATTTCAACGGCGGCGGCCCGCCCGGCGCGGTGAATTGTCCGCCCTTCATCAAGAGTTCGCGGATCGCCGGCGTGTGTGTCCACCCGCGCACGATGTTGAGAAAATTCGCGGCCTTCAATTCCCCGACAAATCGATCGAAATCGAACGTCGCAAAAAAGGCATTGAGTTCGTCCGCCCCAAAATAAAGCGACGCGGCAACCAGGATGTCCACGTAGCCTTCGGTGATATTCGGATTCCAGCTTTTGTAGCTAATCGAAACACCGTCGAGCAGCACCGGATAATCGTTTTCGTCGTCGAAACCAAAATGCCCCGCCACCGCGAGCGCGCGCATCACCAAATCCGCGCGATGCCGATCGTCGGCGGTGAATTTTCCCCAAATCGCCGGCGTGCGCTTCGCGAGCAACAGCGTTTGCGCCGCGGCATTATGCGACCAGCCACCGAGTCCGCCGTAAGCTTCCGGCTCGCGTGTAAAACCATCCGCATCGGGGCCGTTCGAACGCAGGAATGATAAAATCTTTTCTGCCGTGCTCGCGGCGAGCGTAGTGCCGGCAATTTTTCGATCAGGCTCCACGTGCGCGGCAAGCGCCGTGAGGTGCAGAGCGAACGTTTCCGGCATCTCGCGGTAACGCTGGCCGGGCGTGCCTTTCCAGCGCGGCGCTTTTTCCTGCACGGCCCGCGCGAGCAATTCGTCGGAAAATGGCTTTTTAGTTTCCGTCGCTGCCATCGCGAAACCCGCGCACAAAAATCCGACCAAAAAAAGTAAACTCCTCATCTCCCTACGAGAACGCCCTTGCGCGCCCGCGACGACTCGAAACTCAGTGAAATTTCAACCGGCCGGCCCCGCGCTATTCCGGCAACGGCCGGCCCTTCGTTTCCGGTGCGATCCAAATAACAATCAACCCGAGCGCATAGATCAGCGAAATCGCCGCGCCGGTCTTCGCGAAACTTCCCTCGAAGACTTGAATGAGTTGCCCTGCGTAAAGCGCACCTACGGCGGCGAGCAAACGTCCGGCGTTGTAAGCAAAGCCCTGCCCCGTGGCGCGGACGCGCGTGGGGAAAAGCTCTGGCAAATAAAGCGGCATCCAGCCGAAGAACGATGCCGTCAGTGCACCGACCAAAAACACGAGCATCAAGAATTGCGTGCCGTAAACATCGACGCCGCGAAATAACCACGCACAACTCAGCAGCGAACCGAGGCACAAAATAAAATACGCGGGCCGCCGTCCGACTTTCCCGCCGAGCCACGCGCCCGCGAGGCACCCGAAAATTGCGCCGATGGCCGAAGTCGCCTGCGTGTGCGCTTTCGCCATCGGGTTGCCGGGGCCGGCCATTTGATCCGCCCAGCTCGGCAGCCATTGCACGGAACCCCATGTGCCAATGAGCATGACGCCCGCGAGCAAAGCTCCGATGAGCGTGTATTTAAGCAGCGGCGGCGCGAAAATTTCCTTCACCGGTTTCCTTGTTGGGCTCGCCGCCGTGGCGTGTTTCCATTTCTCGGATTCCGGCACGAACAGCCTAATCACGAGCGTGAGCAACGCGGGCGTGAGGCCCACCAGCAGCACGTAGCGCCACGTGTCTTGCGTGACGGCAAACGACATGCCGACAAACGCGATGAGCGCGAACCCGAGATTGCCCGCGGCGCCAATCACGCCCGCGAGCATCGGCCGGTGTTTCTCCGGCCACACTTCCATCACGAGCGCCACGCCGAGCGACCATTCACCGCCCATGCCGAGCGCCGCGAGAAAACGCAAAATGCCGAGATGCATCGGTGTCTGCGCAAAATACCCGAGCGCCGAAAACACCGAGTAACACAGGATGCTCAAACTCAACGCTCGCACGCGACCCACCCGATCACCGAGCCAGCCAAACACGAGACCGCCCAGCGCCGCACCCACGAGGAAAAACGCGTTGATGTTACCGATCCAGTAACCGACATACCCCGCGTCGACGATGCCGGCTTGCGCCTGCATTTGCGAGAGCGCCGGGCGTGCGATAAGCGGGAAGATTCCCATTTCAAGTCCATCGAACATCCAGCCAAGGAAGGCGGCCAACAGCGCCAGATTGCGCGCGCGATTCGAAGACACTAAACCGGACGAAGCGGGTGGAGTCATGTGGGGTGTGCGCGCCATCTTCCCCAACCGCACATAGGCGTCAACTATCTGCCCGAGCAACCGGCTCTGATGTAGTTCGAGAGCTCTCCTCGCACGCTGGCTTAAAGCAAAATTTCGACGCTAACGAAAAACCTATCCGAGTCATCGGTTGTTCGTCACGCGGGCCCGTTGTTCGTCACACCACGCTCGTCGCCTGCGGGAGAAATCGCATCTGCCATTCGCTCGCGCACGCACCCGCGCGATTCGCCAACCGATCATTATGTCCTCACGTTTTTCTTTCCGCATTTTCGCCGTGTTGCTTTGCCTGGCAACGAACTCCGCGCTGTTCGCGCAGACGACCCTCTTTACCGCGACCAACGGCAGTTTCACCGATGCGGCGAACTGGTCTGCCGGCGTGCCCACCAATGACGACGAATCATCCGCGCGAATCGGCGGAGGCCGCACCGCGAATCTCTCATCCGCGACCACGATCAAACAATTTACCGTCGGCTTCTTCTCTACGGCCGGCACCGCCACCCTGAACATTAACTCGGGTGGCCAGCTCACCGTCACTGGCGATTCCGACCATGGATCATTCATCGGTTCCGAAGGAAGAGCCGGCTCTGTGAACGTCGCCGGCGGACAACTCAGCGCCGAACACCTGACGGTGGGCGGCGGTGGCACGGGCACATTGGCCCTTACCGGAGCCGCCCAACTCGAAGTGGATTCACTGACCGTGGGCCAAATCTCCAAGGGCACCTTCACACTCGGCGACACCAGTTCAGCCACTATTTATGATCTCAAATTGGGCACCAGCAGCAGCGGAAACAGCGTGACGCTTAGCGGTTCCGCGACGCTCACGACAACCTACACCTTGATCGGCTTTAACTACAATCCAAGCACCGCCACCATCACCGGCGGCACGTGGGATGCGGGTGACACGTTCGAGCTCCGCGCGGGTTCGCTCGCGATGTCTTCCGGTTCCTTGACCACACAAAACCTTACCCTCGGTGTCTTCGACTTCGGCAGCGCCGCGAACGCGTCAATCTCCGGAGGCACCGTCAATGTGAATACCCTCACGCTCGGTCAATTCGGTGCGCAGAGCACACTCACGCTCACCGGCGGCTCGCTCAACGTTACTGGTGCGGTCAACCTCTCGGACGATTCTGGTGGTTCGACCTCAGTCGTCGCCGTTTCCGGCGGCACCCTCACCGCCAACGGAAGTTTCTACCTTTCGAACGGCGGCGACGCGACTCTCACGATTTCCGGCAGCGGCATTGTCGAAGCCTCCAGCGGCATCATCGTCGGCAATAACAGCCAAGGCACCGGCACGCTCATCCTGAACACGGGCGGCACGCTCATCCTCGGCGACAGTATCACAGTTAACGAGGGCGCCACCGCGAATCTCAATCTGGCTGGCGGCACCCTACGCAACGCGGCCAACAGTATGACGATTACCGCGCCGCTGACGCTCGCGTCCGGAACCACTTCGACGTTCGAAAGCGACAGTTTGAACTCGCTCACACTTTCCGGAGATATTTCCGGCGCCGGCGGTTTCAACAAGACGGGAACCGGCACGCTCCTCATCAGCGGCCCGACCAGCTACACCGGCGCGACGACGATCTCCGCGGGACGATTCGCCTTAACCGGAACAGGAGCCATCGATCACAGCAGCGTGATCACCGTCGGCACGAGCCAAGGGTCCGGCGTGATCTTCAACACCCAGCCCCTCGCTTACGAGGGCCGGACGTTCACCGTCGGAGCAAGCCAGACGCTGCGCGGCCACGGCACTGTCCAGGGTAACACCATCATCAACGGCACGCTCTCACCCGGCACCGGAGCCGGCCCGGGCGTATTGACCTTTACCAATAACCTCACACTCGCGGGCACCACCACTCTCGCCATCAACGGCACGATGCGCGGCACCACATACGACGGAATCAATGCTGCGGCGTATGGCACCCTCACCTATGGCGGCGTGCTGACGCTCGATTTCGGCGCGCCCGCGATCGCCTCCGTTTACAATCTCTTCCAAGGGGCCGGCACTACCACCGGCAACTACAGCTCGATTTATTTGACGGGCCAATACAACACGAGCCTCGTCTATGGGAGCAGCGTGTGGTCAGGGACGACTGGCAGCCTCGACTTCACTTTCGCGCCCGGCACCGGAAACCTCACCATCAGCGCCGCGGCCTCGGCCATCCCTGAGCCCAGCACCTACGCCGCGGTGTTCGGTGGGCTCGCGCTTGGCTTCAGCATTTACCGCCGTCGTCGGCAGCGAATCTGCACCTGCGTTCGCTCAGCCCACTGAAGTCACTTCGTCGGGCAACCGGCTTTTCAATTCCGGCCAATAGTTGCGACCGACCGGCACGACTTCCGTGACGCCGTGTAACTCCAGGGCAATGGCACCCTGCGCATCGCGCCGATAACCTTTCAATTTGGCGAGGTTCACGATCGCCGCGCGATGCACGCGTTGAAACCCCGCCGCCGCCAACCGCTCTTCCCATGATTTCAAGGTGCGTCGCACCAAGACACTGGTGCCGTCCACCAGCCACACGCGTGAGTAATTTTCGTCTGACACGATAAACGCGACGTCCGCCACCGGCGCAAACCGCGCCACCGTGCCCGCATTGAGATGCAATAAATCTTCAGCGTTTAACGCCCGGTTTCCCGTTCCGCTTACCGGCGAATTCTCATTCATTTCCAGCGGCTGATTGACGCGCACCAGCGCCTCCGCCAGTCGCTCCGGTTTCACCGGCTTCACCAGATAATCGATCGCGTTCACCTCGAACGCACGCACCGCGTATTCGCTAAATCCCGTCACAAAAATAATGCGCGCTCCGGCTTTTACTGACGGCACGAGATCGAATCCACTTCCACCGATTAACTGCACATCGAGAAAAACCAAATCATAGCCGCCCGCTTCCAAAAGTGCCCGCGCGGCTTTAATCGTCATCGCTTCGCCTACCACGGTCAGGTGCGGATGCGCGGCCAAGCGTCCGTGCAAATCCTGCCGCGCAGGGGCTTCATCATCGATAATCAACGCACGTATCATAATAGGCGGAATGGAGTCCCCGGCGATAAAACGAACGCGCACCTAATCGTCCACCGCCAAGTGCGTGCACGCCTGCGAATCCGTGTCCTTCCTGGAGAATAACCACGCGCACGAATCAGGCTCGCGGTTGGGGCCTGGTTTAGTTTCGTGGGCAACGCACACGTGAAATTCCTCCGGATTTATCCCTTGGTTTTGTGGTTCGCTTTGGCCGCCAGTCTGGCGCGCGCTGAAGCGCCGGACACGCGCGAGCTAGGCCTGCCTTTTTTCGAAGTTTTCCGTCCGCGCGATTATCACGGCCACGGTCAAGTGTGGGCAGGCGGGCAGGATCGCGCGGGGCTGCTCTACTTCGGCAACTACGGCCGCGTGCTGGTTTACGATGGCGCACGCTGGACGCAACTGCCGGTGCCCGGTGCAACCTACGTCCGCGCCCTCGCCCTCGACGAAACCGATACGCTGTGGCTCGGCGCGGTCGACGAACTCGGCTACGCGAAAACCGATGCGACCGGACTGCGCACGTTTGTTTCGCTCAAGGAAAAACTGCCAGAAGCCGCGCGCGCCTGCGGTGAAATCTGGAAAGTATTCCTCACGCCGCACGGGCCGCTTTTCCAGACGAGCACGTGGCTCATGCGATGGGACGGCACGAAATTCGCCACGCTTAAACTGCCCGAGGCGAGTTCGTGGCAAATGATCCAAGTGCAGGACCGCGTGCTGCTCAATCAAGCGCAGCAAGGACTCTTTCTCTTTTCTGATGACGGCACGACGCTCGCCATTTCGCCGACTCACCAACCAGACGCCCTTAAAAAGCGCGGCCTCACTTTTTCGATCCACGGCCACGCGCCCGGCGAAACCCTCCTCGGCTCGGCGCGCACCGGAATCATTTCGTGGATCGGCGAAAACGCACAACTCTTCGTGCCCTCGCTCAGTGCGGAGCTGGCGAAACACCTTCTCTACGGTGGCGCGCGGCTCTCCGACGGGCGACTGATTCTGACGACGTTGCAAGATGGCGCTTACGTCTGTGACGCCCAAGGCCGGCTGCTCGCGCACCTGAATCAATCGAGCGGTCTGCCGAGCAACACCGTCATTAATGTATTCGTCGATCGCAGCGGCAGCGCGTGGCTGTGTCTCGATCAGGGCCTGGTGCGGATCGATGCGCGCCCATGGTTGACGTGGTTTTCCCCCGCCAACGGCGCGCCGCGGAGTTCGCTGAGCACGCCGGTGCGTTTTGAAAACCAACTCTACGTCGCAAGCGGCGCGGGTTTATTAAAACTGGCGCCCGCCGCCGGACTCAAACCGGCGCGCCTCGAAGCCGTGGAAGGGTTCACGGATTTTCTGAATCATCTCGTCGTCGCCGACGACAAACTCATCGCGTTCGGCGTGCAGGGCGTGTTCTCGTGGCGACCGGGCCAGCCCAGCGTCACCTTGCCGGGCAAATCGTTTAACGTGGATAACTTTGTCGCGTCACGCCGCCAGCCCGCTCGCTGGTTCGCCATCGCCGACGGCAACCTCTACACTTACCGGCGCGAAGGCGCGACGTGGATCGAGGAAGGCACCGTGCCCGGCCTGCACAACCTCGGCGGCTTGTTCGAGCAGGACGACGGCACGTGGTGGTTCGGCTCCGCGCAAGGCGGCGCGCTGCGCGTGAAGTTCCCGCACCCTTCCGCGACTTCGCCCGGCAAGCCCGTCATCGAGCGCTTCGCCGAAAACGCCGGCCTGCCCGCCGGCTTTGGCTGGGTGCGCGTCTCGCCAGTCGGCGACCGCGTGCTGTTTCAATGCGAGCTCGGACTCTTTCGCTTAAATCCCGCGACCGATCGCGTCGAACCCACGACGGAACTCGGCCCCCGATTCACCGAAGGCACCTGGACGCCGCGCTCGCTCACGCCCGATCCGCGAGGCGGCGCGTGGGTTGCCGCGAAGCGCGTGGGCGAAGCGGAAATCTCCAGCGCCACCGAAATCGGCTTGGCCGACGCTACGAGTTGGCACCCGTTGGTGCTTCCGCCCGTCGAACAACTCAATGACATCGACGGAATGAAACTTGAGCCCGGCGACGGCGCGACGCGCGAAGACCTGCTCTGGATCAGCGGCCACAGCGGGTTGATTCGCGTGGATCTGGGCGCGTGGCGACGAGCCGGCACCGCCTCGGCACCGGACGTGGTCATTCGCGAAATCACCACGAACGACGGCGCGCGGCTCGATCTCACCGGCGGTTGGGAGCTGCCTTTCGCGCAACGCACGCTGACTTTCACTTTCGCCGCGCCGGCGGGCGCGAACGTGATCTTCGAAACCATTTTGTCCGGTGCCGGCCAACCGCTCGTGCAAACCGCCGCGCTCGCGCAGCGCACGTTCACCGGACTCGGCGCGGGGGATTATCAACTCCAGTTCCGCGCGCGCACCGAAGGCGGGACGTGGTCGCCACCACTTGTCCTTCACTTCCACCTGCAACCGCCGTGGTGGTTCAGCCCGTGGGCGTGGACGATCTACGTCGTGATCGCCGCAGGACTAATGGTGGCGCTGGTGCGCTGGCGCACGCGCGCCCTGCGGCAACAAGCGGCCGCGCTGGAAGCAACCGTCGCTCATCGCACCGAGGAGTTGCGTCGCAGCAACGCGGAACTGACTCGCTTGAACCAACTCGAGCTCGATGAAAAAATCGCCGCGAAACTCGGCGAAGAAAAAGCGCGACTCGAAGTGCTGCGTTACCAACTCAACCCGCATTTTCTTTTCAACGCGCTCACCTCGGTCTGCTCGCACTTGCCGCCCGGACTCGCGAAGGCACGCGAGATCGTGGAGCAGCTTGTGGATTTTTGTCAGCTCACGCTTTTCCGTCCCGCCGGCGGCGACAATCCGACGGTGGCGCAGGAAATGAAAATGCTGAAAGCTTACCTCGACATCGAACAGACGCGTTGGGGCGAATTGCTCAGCGTGGAACTCACCGTCGCCCCGGATGCAGCCGGCGAAAAAATCCCACCGTTACTACTACTGCCGCTCGTGGAAAATGCGTTGAAATACGGCCGCCTCACTTCGCAAGGGCCGCTGCAAATCCAGTTGCACGCGCGTCGCGATCCTCAAGGCGCGCTGGAAATCGTCATCGCCAACACTGGCGACTGGGTCGAGCCCGGCCGTCGCGGCATCGTTCCCTCGCTCGGCATCGGTTTGGAGAATCTGCGCGAACGGTTGCAGCGTTACTATCCGCACGCGCATGAATTCCATGCTTTGCCGCGTGACGGCTGGGTGACGTTTACGTTGCGACTGAATCGGGCGGCGCGGGAAATTTAACCACTGGTTGAATTTTAGAGGGCCGCATCACCAGTCGCCCACCATTTCGCGCGGGCGCGTTTACGTTGTGACAGGCTTTGCGCTGGCAGATATGGCCAGATTTTTGCTAACCTTCGTGCGATGCCACGGGCCCTGATCATCGACGACGAAGCCAACGCGCGACGCGACTTGCGCGCAGTGCTGGCCGCGCACCCCGATGTCATCATCGCGGGCGAAGCCGCGACCGTGGAGGAAGGCCGCGCGCTGTTGCGCAGTGCGAATTACGATCTCGTGTTTCTCGACGTGCAATTATTCGGCGGCACCGGATTCGATTTGATGCCGGATGTCGCTCCGGGCGCGCGCACGATTTTTGTCAGCGCTTATGATCACTTCGCGCTGCGCGCGTTCGAGGTGAACGCACTCGATTACCTGCAGAAGCCGGTGCGTGTCGCACGTCTTGCCGAAACGTTGCGCCGCGCCAGTGCGAGCAATCCGCCGTTCGAAAAGACGACGATGCCGGCGCTGCGTCCGGATGATATCGTGCAGGTAAAGACCGGCCCGGGGATCGCGCGTTTCGTGCGCACGGCCGACATCGTGGCGCTGCAATCGCAGGATAATTATTCCGAAGTAAACCTCGTGAGCGGCGAACGCTTGCTCGTGCGGCAGACGCTGAGTTCGTGGGAGGATCGTTTGCCCACGTCGCACTTCCTGCGCGTCCACCGCACTGCGATTATCAACGTGAGCTTCGTGCAAGGTTATCACCACGAAGACTCGGAGCTGTCGTTGATCCGGCTCGAACACTTGCAGGAGCCGGTGCGCGCGCGCCGGCACTACTGGCCGGAATTCACGGCCAAGCTCACTGCGCTCGGGCGAAAACTCGAGGGGTAAACACCCCAGGCGAACCGGACTCGCCACAATTTTTTCGGCGTTCACCACAGGGCGATAGGCACGAGGCCAAACCTTTGCAATGCACAGCCTGCGCGATGTCCGCCAACCAGCGTCGCGCGCCTTATGCACGCACCACATCCCGTCCGCGCCCGCTTGGGAAAGCCGCGCCCGCTTCGCGCTATCGCGATTTTTTTCGCGTTGTCGTTTGTCACTCAACTGCCGCTCGCCGCGCAATTCACCGGCGCGTTCGCCTTTAGCAACTGGACGTTTGAAAATGGCGCCACCTATGCCCCGGGCACCACGCCCGGCAGCATCACCTTCGACGGCAACTCGTCGTTCACCCTCGTCGGTTCGCTGAACTACGACGACCTCCGCACCTTCGCACGATTCAGCCTCGGCGGGCTTACGGAAAGTTACCGCGTCAGCTTCAAATGGGAATACGAGACATTTGACGCCTACGGTCCTCAATATGACCCCGTCGGCTTTCAAGGCGCCGCGGGAGTGGATTTCCAGCTTTCCGACAACTCGGGATCAAATACTCAAAGCGGAACTCGCTCTGACGTTTACGTCGAAAGCCTGCTGAGCTTCTTTGTCGACGCTGAAAACTGGAGCGATCCGCAAGAAGGCACCGGTTCGTTGCGCATCTATGACTTTTCTTACACCCTCGCTGCGGTCAGCGACACGGGCGATGAGCCCAATGGTAACGATGATGGCGGCGGCGGCCCGCCTGATCCGGATCCAGTTGGCCCGGCCGAAGGCATGCTTCTCTGGAACGGCAGCGCCAGTGCCAGCTTCGCGACTGCGAGCAACTGGACCGACCTGGCAACCTCCGATCCCGCTGCATCCGGCCCGACCTCGGTGCTCGCCGCCGTCATCGTCGACAGTGGCGCACCTGTCACGATTTCCAACGAGACCGCCACCGCCTATTCGCTCACCCTGGACAACAGCGCCCTCACCGTCAGCGACAGCACACTCACCATCGGCGGAAATTTCATGATCAATAACTCCGCGGTCACGGTGACCAACTCCGTGCTCACGACCGCGACGCATCCCCCGGGCTTCGGCGGCCCGGCGACCGTAATCGACAACGGCGGCAGTCTCACGCTCAACAACTCCACGTGGACCAACGGCAGCCACCTCGCGATCGGCAACACTGGCGCCGGCTCGCTTGAACTGAACAACGGCACCACCGCCACCGTCGCGAGCCTGACGACTGCCCTCGATGCCGACAGCAGCGCCACGATGACGATTACCGGCGCCGGCACCACGCTCACCACGCTGGGCGGAGAAAACAACGAGGACATCCTCGGCTACTACGGCGCGAGCAGCGTCACCGTCAGCGCCGGCGCACACTATAACTCCGATGCGATTATCCTCGGCTACCAAACGCGTGAAACCGCTTCGTTGCTCACCGTCACCGGCACCGGCTCTGAACTCAATGTGACCAATCAACTCAGCGTGGGAAATTTCGGCAGCGGCACCTTGCTCGTCGAAAACGGCGGCGTGGTGAACACCGGCAACGCCGCGATCGTGTTCGGCGCCCTAGGCGACGCCGACGATCCGATACCCGTCGGCATCGCGACCGTCACGGGCGCTGGCTCACGTTGGAATATCGTCGGTGAGTCCACGCCGTTCCCCGCACTCGGCATCGGCGCGATCATCAACGAAGACCGCTATACCCAAGGAACACTGAATATCACCGATGGCGGCCTGGTCAGCGTGCAGCGTGAAAGTTCCAGCGGCCTTGTCGCGGGCAACGTGGAAATCGATCCCACCGGCACGCTCAACATCGGCACCGGCGGCCTCGCCGGCACCCTCGAAGCGAGTCGCGTGAGAAATGCCGGCGCGATTGTTTTCAATCACACGGACGACGTCACCTTCGATGTCCGCATCGACAACAACAATTATTATCCCGGCGCCGGCACCCTCACGAAATCCGGCAGCGGCACGCTGACGCTGAATCGCACCGGCAACTTCGCCGGTGAAACCGTGATTACCGGCGGCAAGATTGTGCTCGGTCATGAGGACGCACTTTCCCGCTCCACGCTCAACTACGACCAGCAAGGCGGCACGCTTTCCTTCGGCACGCAGACTTACGTTAATCTCGGCGGTCTCGCAGGCTCGCAAAACCTCGCGCTCACCAACGAAAACACCGACAGCGTCACGCTCGCCGTCGGCCACAACAACGCCAGCACCACTTACAGCGGCGCGCTGAGCGGTGACGGCCAGCTCGAAAAATACGGCACCGGCACGCTGACTCTCACCGGCATCAACACGCACACCGGCCTGCTCTACATCGATCAAGGCACCGTGGCGCTCTCCGGCGCCGGCACGATCGGTGGTAGCAGCACAGCGGCTCAGCTCATGCCCGACGGCATCCTCGATCTCGGCGGAAAATCCGTGGCCATTAACACGGTGTATCTCTTCGGCGGCACGATCCAGAACGGCACATTTTCCACCACAGGGTTTTCGCCCAACGCCGGCACGATTAACGCCGTGATCGCAGGCACCGGCGGCCTTGATAAATACACCACCGGCACCGTCACCCTCACCGCTGCGAATACCTACACGGGCACAACCAACGTCGAAAATGGCACGCTGGTCGTGAACGGTTCGCTGGCCGCCAACGGCATCACGACCGTGAACACTAGCGGACGCCTCAGCGGCTCCGGCAGTGTGGGCACACTCTTTGTCGTCGACGGCGGCACGCTCGCGCCCGGCAATTCCCCTGGCACGCTCTCTGCCGCAAGCACCACGTGGGAGGCGGGCGGCAGTTACCAATGGGAAATCGCCAACGCCACCGGCGCACGCGGCACTCACTACGACCTGCTCAGCATCACCGGCACACTCAACCTCAACGCGCTCACCGCAGAATCGTTTGAGCTCTCCCTGATCTCCCTCGTTCAAACCGCTGGCGTGTATTCGCCCGGCAATGTCATCAATTTCAACGCCGCGCTCAATTACAGCTACACCATCGCGACGACCACGGGCGGCATCTTCGGTTTCGACGCCGCTGATTTCAGAATTAACACCTCAGGTTTTTCCAACCACACCCTCGGTGGCACGTGGAATCTCGCCCTCGGCAACAGCAACAAAGACCTCACGCTCAACTTCACCGCATCCGCGATCCCCGAACCCTCCACCTACGCCGCCCTCTTCGGCGCACTGGTTCTCGGCCTTGCACTCTACCGGAAGCGCCGAGCCACTTGACACCTATTAAGTGTCAAGTGCCACGTGGGGCTCATGCCAACCTGCAGTTTTATCTGGAGCTCAGGAAACCAGACATCGATCCGCCCTTGCCGTCTTTTTCCTGCGTTCCTGATTTCCACATTCAAAATCAGCCTGCTTGCGCTCGCGGCGTTCCGCCTCAGTGCCAGCCACGCAGCTGGGCTTTCACGGTGAGTTCGTCGAGGTTCGTCGCGTCGAGTTTCGACATTAAGTTGGCGCGGTGAAATTCCACCGTGCGCAGGCTCAGTTCCAGCAACTCTGCGATGTCGCGATTACTTTTGTTCGCGAGCACATGCGCCAGCACTTGTTGTTCACGACGCGATAAAATCTTCCCGACCCCTTCGCGTTGCGCGTCTTCATGCGCCAGCGTCGCGCGAAATCTTTCCGAGAAAGACTGCTGTCCGCTTGCGACCGCTTCGAGCGCAGCGACCAGCGCTTCGGGCGAAGCATCTTTTTCCAGGTAACCTTCCACCCCGGATTCACGGATGCGCGTGAGCGCGAGCGGATCGACGAGCGACGTCACCATCAACGTGCGTAATTGCGGGCGCAGTTGCCGCGCCGCGCTCACAAATTCGAGACCGTCCATGCCCGGCAGTTGAAAATCCACGAGCGCCACATCGGGCTTTGCCGCCTCAACTTGCAGCAGCGCCTCTTCGCCGGTGCGCGCAGAGCCGGCGAGCACGAATTGTGGATAGCGCGCCAGCCAGCGTTCGAAAAATGCGCGCACCATGCCCTGGTCTTCCACCACAAATACGCGCACGCGGCGCACCGCTTCGCTTTTCGCACTCATGCCGTTCGCACTCCCGTCGGGGTTGAAGTTTTTAACGTGAAACTAAATTCTGTGCCCGACTCCTCACGACTGCCCGCCTCGAGCTGGGTGCCAAGCGCGCGACAAATTTCGCGGCACAACCGCAGACCCAATCCGCCGGTCGCAGTCATCGGTTCGTTTTCCCCCGCGGCGAAACGCGCGGCCACTTCCGGCGGCAACGGCGGGCCATCGTTGCCCACCGAGAAACGCACGTCGCCATTCGCGGCGCTGGTCGCGCGCAACACCACGCGGGTGCGCGCAAACTTCAACGCATTCGCGAGCAGGTTGCGCACGAGCGTCTGCGCGAGCACGAGATCGGTTTCCACGCGCAACACTTCCGACACGTCGACTTCGAGCGCCACGCCGCCCTGCTCCGCGAGCGCGTGATGCAGCGACACCGCCGGCGCAACCAACGTCCGCGCGGGATGCACCGCGACCACGCGCGTGCCCGCCCGCAACCGCGCCCACAACACGACGTCCTCGATGAGCAACAGCAACTCGCGTCCCGTGCGCGCGGTCTCGCGCGCGAATTCACTCTCTGTGTCATCCGCCGAGCGCATCAATCCCGTGAGCGGCGCGCGCAGATCGTGGCCGATGATCGCGAGCATGCGGTCTTTGTCGGCGTTGGCTTGCACGAGTTCGCGCGTGCGCTCGTGCACCTCAATTTTTAGTTCGTCCGCGTAAGCTTCCTGGATCACGCGGCGCTGCTCGGTTTCCTCGACGAGCTTGCGTTGAGTCTGTGCAAATCGATCCGCGACGGCAAACGACAGGAGCAGCATTTCCAAAGTCGAAACCGCGAGCAGCCACAGCGCCGGACCCGCGCTCGAAATCCCGCTCAGCCACACCGTCATCGCCGACGTCCCGCCCACGAACAACACGCCGAATGCCGCCACGAAAAACCGCGCCGGGCGCACGCCGCGCCGCCACGACGCCACGGCCACGCTCAACAAAACCGCATGCGTCACCACCGTGCCAAACACCGCCGCCAGCAGGTAAAATTCAAACCGCAGCCACGGCATTGCCGGGGTCAACCCGAGCAATCCGGCCCACGCAAAAATCATCCGGCGCAACCAGCGATCCGTGCGCGGCCTCGCACTCGCCGTGGCTAAAAACAGCCGCGCGAATTGAATGACAAACATTCCGCTGACCGAAAGCGAGACGACCTCGATCACGATTTTCCACGGCGGCGCGATGAGTCCGCCGACCAGCGCGAGCCCGCCATTCTCGGCGAAGTTAAAAATCGTCGTGGCCGCCGCGTAGCCCACATAGCAACCCATGTCGGGAAACCGCAGCCGCATCCACAGCACCACATTGTAGAGCAACAACGCCGCCAGTGCGCCGAGGAACACGCTTTTCGCGAGCACCTCGCGCCATTGCGCGGAGAAATAATCCTCCTGCTGCGGCCACCACTGCCACGACGATTCCGGATAATAATGATCCTGTTCGCGCAGGTAGATCACCCGCGCGCTGTTCGCCGGCACCTCGACCGCAAACGCCGGCGTCACCGCCCACCACGGACGCGCGCTCGCCCACAAGTTTTCACCCATCACTACGCGCGACCATTCCGCCGCGGAAGCATCCAGACGCTGCACCCACACCTCCACGCGATCCGTGTAATATTCCCGATCCTGCAACACCCCGCGCAACGCATGCGGCCCGCGATTGCGCAAGGTCACGCGCACCCACAACGCTTCGCCATAGTTCGCCCGCAATGCGGCGCTGCCATCGGACGTTTGCCACGCATCAGCCGGTTTCGCGGCGACTTCTTGCAGGGTGAACTGCTGCGTCGGGTCGACCAGCCAGGCAATCGTCGAACCTGCGGCGTCGGGCAGCGGTTGCCGCCCGTGATGATTTCCCGCCACGCGAAACACCAACGCCCCCACTGCGGCCATCGCCAACAGGAGCACGCCGAGAAATAAAACGAGAGAAGGACGCCGTGACGCGATCAAGCGCCGCCATCCAGCCGCGCCCCCCGTTTTTCGGCAAGCCCGCGCTTTTACCAAAACCCAGTAGCACTACTGGGTTTGCAGTTTTGCCGCCGGGTGAATTTCCGGTGATGCATAGGACTGACTTTGCTTCCGCGATGAATTTTCACTCTCAAAATGTCTCTTCGAAGATCCGGTTGCGCCTGGATTTTTGCGTGAGCTCGCCGCGCTTAACGCCAGCCGAGTGCGGTTTCTCCCCTAATATCAGCTCATTCGCCCCCGCTCACTGGCCGGCCGGACACGTTTTTCCACGCTTATTGCAAAAAGAAGAGCTGCAAGCCGACGCCTTTTTGCATTAGAGCAGTATCACCCACCTGGTTTTTTCGTTCGCACACACCCTAAATGCACCTGACATCCCGTTTCTTCGCTCGCGGAGCTGCGTCTGCCCGTCTCGCTAAATCCGTTCTTTTCGGCACTTCTCTCGCACTGGGCCTGCCCGCACTTGCGCCGCGCGCGATGGCGCAGTCGACCATCACGTTCGACACGCGCTACACCGCGAGCAACGTCAACATGTGGAGCGGCAGCAGCCCGACGCTGATCAATTACAACAAGTTCATCGGGGTCACCTGGGACGAAAAAGCCGGCCCGTATGGCGGAATGTCTTACGGCGCGTTCGGCGAACCGTGGGGTCTCGTTTTCAGCGCGGAGACGTCAGGCAAGATCGGTTTCGACGTCATGTTCAAGTCCACCAGCGGACACATGAACATCGACCTGCCGAACACCATCTCGCTCGACATCCCGGATTTCAACCTGCCTTCGAGCCCCGGGTTCACGCCGACCATCAACGTCACGCAAAATCGCAACGTCGCGCCGGGTAACAACATCCTCGAAACGACGTTTCCGCAGGCTCAATTCTCCGTCGGCGCCGTCCTGAAAGTCCACGCGAGCGTCACCGCTGACATCGGCTACGGCTTCGGCCGCGATTCCGGCACCGTGACGCTCTCCGATCTGACCAAGGTCGCCGGCGTGCTGACCTACAATCCTGCGCTGCTTTTCATCAACCCCTTCGATCTCACCATCCCGCTCGTCAGCTACAACGTAAACAACAGTAACAAAATCCAGCTCCTTGGCGGACTCGGCAGCATCGCCGAAAAAGATTTGGTCAAGAGTTTCACGGTTCCGATCAACCGCGACACCTTCGCGACGTTTAACAGCAACGTCTCGGTGCCGCTGGCCGTGGAGGTGGGCAACATTCGTTTCAACGCCATCGATATGGACAACCAATCGGGCTCGTCACTCCGATCGGTCGCCCAGCAAAACGAAGTCCTCGCGATCCAAGCCAATCTTCTCGGCCTGACCACCCTCGCGCTCGGGTTGCCCTTCAATCCTTTCGAGCCGAAGATTCACATCCCCGGCACGCCACTATTGGTCGACGCCACCATCCTCAGCGTCGATGCCGGCATCGCGCTCGGCCTGCGCCAGACGATCGAACTCAAGCCGCAAACCCGCCTCGTGCTGCAGAGCAATTTCGACGTAACCTACGAGGTCGACGGACAACTCATCACGACCAAATACCTCGACGTGCTCCTGCCCGACGACGGCGGCCCGTCCGCGATCAAAGTCGTCAGCCGCCCCGACGATCCCACGCTACAAATCTACCCCTCGGTTTACGTCAGCCCGATCGCGCTTAACCGCGTCGAACTCGGTCTTGCGCCCACGCTCACGGTCGAGGCGCTCAAGTTTGGTATCTCCGCTTTCGGTTTAGGCGGCGGCCCGCCTCCGCTTTTCAAACAGATCCTCGCCGCCGACCCCTACTTCGTCGATATCTTCAACTCCACCTTCAGCCTCAGCGGCAACGACGCCTTCGCGAAACGTTACCGCATCCTCGATTCGATCATCAACCCGGGCGCCGCCGTCGGCGAAGACCTCGCGCTTAACCCGCACGAATACGTCACGCTGCGCAACGTCACGCAGCCGTTCGCCACGCTCGATATCCCCAACGGCGCCGTGTTGCTCCTCGATAACGTCGGCTTCGCCAACACCACCTCACTTTCCATCGCATCGGCGGGCGAATTCATCCTCAAGGGCGGGGCCAACTCCGCCGTCGTGCGCGGCCTCAACATGGCGCCCAACGCGCGCGTCACCGTCGACGCCGGCAGCACGTTGCACAACACCGGCCTGCGCGACGCCAACGGCAACCCAATCCTCGATCACCTCGACCGCGGCACGCCAGGATTCGTCGACGCCAACGGCGTGCTTGCCAACGGCAACTTCACCCTGCGCGGCCAGCTTTTCTACGAAGGCGCCGACATCACCACCATCGGAGCCAACGCTTCGCTCACGCTCATCGACAACGCCGCCGTGGGCGACGGCACGCTCCACCTGCTCAACAACGGTGCGAATCCGCTGCCGACCCTGCGCACGCTCGACGGCGCGCTCACGCTGGCCGGCCCCAGTCTCTCGCTCACTGGCCCGCTCAGCCTCGGCGGCGTGCTCGATCTGCAAGCGGGTTCCACGCTCACCACGCCGGGCCTCACTGCCACCGGCACCGGCCTCGATGCCGGCACGATTCTGCTCGATAATGCAACCTGGGTCGACACGCGCGGCGGCACCTTCGGCAACGTCACCGCCGGCGGCCACCTGAGCGGCATCAATTTTTTCCTCGGGAATAATCTGGGCGGCGGCCAATTCCGTTACACTGGCGCTTCGATCACGCAAAACGCCACGAGCATCGTGCTCTCCGGCGCGCCGCAAACCGGCGGTTACCTCGCGCGCAAGACGACGGGCAACAATCTGGAAGAGGGCCTCAAGACGCTCAACACCAACACCGGCTCGCTGTCCTTGCTTGCGGGAGCGCAACTTACGGTCGACAACACGCTCAACAACTTCAGCACGCTGGTGCTCTCCGGAGCGAACACGCGCCTAACTCTCGCCAGCGGTTATCTGGGCAACACGGGAATTTTCACGGTGATCAACGGCGCGACGTTTGAAGCGCCGAATTTGAACAACATCAGCGGAGGCGTGCTCGAACTCACCGAAACCAGCACGATGACGCTCGGCACGCTGTCCAATGTCACAAATCCGGGAGGCGGCGTCGCGGGCACGCTCGGCGGCCTCGGCATCTGGAATCTCGGGGGGCGCATGGACCTCGGCTCGCTCAAAATCAACGCGCTCGGCGCGGACACCACGCTCATCCTGCGCACGCCCAACGCCAACGTCAGCGGCAACTCGTCGGTCAACGACGCCTTCAGCGGTTTCTCGCGCAACAACGGCACGATGACCGTGCGCGAAGGCGCCTCGTTTGTTTCCACCACCGCCTTCACCAACACCGGCGTGTTCACCGTCTCCGGCCGCAGTGCCGGCAACACCCCGGTCAACTCCTATGTGAGCTTCGCGGGCATCGCTTCGCAAACCGGCACCATCAACGTGGGCACGTATGGCCGCCTGGACACCAGCGGCGCCGACACCAACAACTCCAGCCTGCCCGTCGACGGCAGCAACCGCCTCATGGGCGGCACTTGGAATATCGGCGGTAACGTGCGCTACACCGGCGCCGATCTGAGCGGCGTGGCCGCGGGAACAACGCTGATTTTCATGCCGGATGCGGAACTCCCGAATCTGGTCGCGACTGCCTACAACACGAATACAGCGGGCAACTATTTCACGCGCTTTGTCGATGGTGTTGCGGCCACTCAACCCTCCCTGCGCTCTTTCAACTCCATCGCGGGCATCCTCGCCCTCTCGGGCCACACGTCGCTGCGCACCGACAGTTCGCTTACGATTGAAAACGGCGGCTCCATCACCGTGTTCCCGAAGGGCACGCTCCACGTCACCGGCCCAAACCTCACCATCGCGAACGGCGGCCTGCTCGACCTCGGCGGCAATCTCATCCTCGGCGGCAACGCCGGCAGCACGACGACCTTTCACGTGCCGGATAATTTCGACTTCATCAGCAGCGGCGAAATCCAGCTCGGTCGCCTCACGGCCAGTGGCGGACAATTTTCACTCGACGGCTCCGGCAACCTCGCCGGTGTCGGCACGTGGAAAAATTCTTCCGCGCTCATTCGCGGCGCAGGCACGCTTTCCGGCAACAGCGTCGTCAACCGCGGCGCCATTTACGCGGCGGCGGGCACGTTGAATTTCAACGCGACCAACGGCCAGATCATCAATTCGGGCCGCATGGGCTCGTTGCGCGAAGGCGCGAGCACGTCGTCGCTCGACATCGCCAACGCCACCATCACCAACCAGGAAACCATCGGCGGCAACGTCGTGCAGGGCCTGCTCGATTTCCAATCCAACGGCACGCTCTCGCAGGTCACCGTCAACGGCGGCAACATTTTTGTCGGCCCGCAGGGCACGCTCTCGCTGCAACTCTCCACCCTGAACACCAACGCACTCGTCGTGTATGGCACGTTGGGCGTCGGCCTCGGCACGAACTACATCAACGGAAACATCGATCTCGCCGGCCAGCTGACCGTGGCCGGCGGCGCGACGCTCGTAACGGAATTTAACAAGACGTTTAACAACTACGGCACGCTCACCGTGAACGGCGCGATCGGCGGCGGCATCTTGAAAAACAACCGGCTGATCAATGTCTCCGGCGCCAACTCGGCCCTCGGCTTCGTGGAAAATTCCAGGAATGGCGTCATCAACATCGCCGGCGGCACCAACTTGCAGGCGTCGTTCACCTACTACGGCAACACGTTCAAAAACGAGGGCCTGATTCACCTCGCACCGGAAAATCCCGCGACCAATCCCAACACGTCCGCCAGCATCACGCTCTGGCAAAACACCACGTTCAACGGCGGCGGCGCGGTGCAACTCGGCGGATATTACGCCTCGAATGCGGTTAACTTTACCAACTTCGAACAATACTTCGCGACGTGGTCCAACGCGGGCAGCGGCACGATCAGCGGACTCGGGGCGGGCTTTACGCTCACAAATCAAAACCACACGTTCCAAGGCGCCGGCAATATCGGCGGCGGCAATTTGACCGTCGTCAATGACACCGGCGGCACCCTCCACGCGATGGGCGCGGGCCGCGAACTCACCATTCAGGCCGACGCAGGCGGTTTCACGAATCGTGGATTTCTCGACGTCGACAGCGGCGCGACGCTGCGCATCACCGGGCCATTTCATTCCCTCGTCGACGGCGCGCTCATCGAAGGCGGTTACCGCGTCGCGGGCACGCTCGTGTTGCCGCAAAACGTCGGCCAGTTCGACAACGCCGTCACCATCCTGATCGACGGCGCCAGCGCCTCCATCGCCGGCCCCAACGGCCAGAATGTCGGCATCAAGAAGAACCTCGCGACCGGCAGCTTCACCATCGGATCCGGTTACAACTACACGCTCGACGCGAACGGCGCGAACACGTTTCAAAACGACGGCACCCTCGGCGTCCGCACGGGCTCCACGCTGTTCATCGACGGGCCAAATTTCGCCAACTTCTCCGGCACCACGCTCAGCTCCTCCGGCACCGGCCTGGCAAGTCGCTGGGTCATCGACGGCGGCACGTTGAAATTCAACAACGCCGACGTGCGCACGAACGCCACGCACCTCACGCTCGGCGGCGCGGCCCCGCAAATCGTCGACCAGCTCAACAGCAACGCGCTCGCGAATTTCTCGCTCAACTCCGGCACGCTCGCGATCAACAAAGCCCTCGGCTACGCGCTGCCGTCGGGCGTCGGACTGTTCCAAAACAACGGCACGCTCGCCGTCGGCAACAACTCAGTGTTCACGTTCGGCGTCGGGCTCGGCATCTTCCGCAACACCGGCACGCTCTCGATCTTCGAAAATTCCACGATGTCGTTCGGCGCACTCACGTTCGACAACCGCGTGGCGCTCTCGCTCGCCGACACGTCGACTCTCCATGCGTCGGTCGCGAATCTCTACAACAAGTCCACGATCACCCTACGCGAAGCCTCGACGTTGATCGTGGGCGCCTCGGTGGTGAACTTCACCAATCGCGGCGACGACGGCACCGTCGGTCTCATCCGCGTCGGCACTGGCGCGACGCTGCGCTTCGCCGGCAACAATGTCGCCGGCCTTACCGGCACGGGCACCGCCGCTGTCACGACCGGTCGCTACGAAGTTGCGGGCACGCTCCGCTTCGATTCCGGTGCGTTCACGCATCTCGGCACCGACCTGACTTTCTTTGGCCCGAGCGCAAAAATCGTCAACTCAGCCGGCGCGAACGCCAACGCGCTTTCAACGATCACCGCGAGCGGCATCCTCACGCTCGGCAACCGCACGTCCGCCGTCGGCGAGGCACAGCTCCCGAATTTCAGCGCCCCGCTCACCACGAATCACGGCGCGATTTTCATTGGCGGCACGGCCGTCGCGGATGGCGCGGGCGGCACGCACGAAACCGGCGGCGCGCTCACCTTGACGAGCAACGCGCTCGCGGGCACCGGCCTCATCACGCTCAACTCCACGGAAACGTCCCCGGCCACGCTCACGCTCGCGCGGACAACGGCGGGCGTCTTCACCCTCGATAGCCGCCTCACGGGACACGGTAACATCGAGCGAGGCGGCGCGACCACCGGTCTTACGCTCGGCAGTTCCGGCCGGCTCGTATCCGACGGCGGCATGCTGACGGTGAACACGCCGTTTCAAAATCAGGGTTACGTGGGCGTCAACGCGGGCAGCACGTTGTTCTTCGCGCAACCGCTCAATCTCGTCGGCGGCTCGTTCAATGTCGCGGGCGAAATGAGGATCGCGGGCGATCTCCCGTCGACCTTGCCGAACGGTTTCACGCTCAACCTCACCGGCGCCAACGCTTCCGTGCGCAGCAACGACGCGACCGGATCGGGTTATTTCGGCCAGCTCCGCACCAACTACGCCACGATCGACGTGCGCAATCAGGCGCAACTGGACATCTATCACAGCAGTCTGCTCATCAACTACGGCTCCATCACCGTGGCGGACCAAGGCATCCTGAGCGTCCTGCGCTTCGAAAATCGTGGGCTGTTGACCATCGACGACGCCGTTTTCCAAACCGCGGGTTTCCGAATGAGGAACGACGGCACGATCCGCCTCAACGGTTCGCTCATGGCCGGCGTGGACGGCTCCGGCGACATCTACATCGGCGGCGCTGAAACCAGTTCCCTTTCCAGTCTCAACACCTACACCGGCCGCACCATCGTCGAAACCGGCGCAACACTCGCCGTCAGCCAGGACAGCCAACTCGGCACGCGCCCTGACGTCTCGCTCGGCGCAAATCACCTCGAACTCCACAGCGGCGCGACGCTCGAACTTCAAGGCGGCGTCACCCTCGCTGCGTGGCGCAGTCTCTCTTACGGCGACGAAGCCGTGATCGCCGGCGCGGGCACGATCCTCGGCCCCATCTCCGGCACGGGCGATGTGCACGTGGGCGACCTCAACGCGTTTTTCAACACGTCAGGCAACATCAACGTCCTCGCGAGCGACATCGGCTTCACTTTCCGTGGCACCGCCAACGACATCACCGGCCCGGCGCATTCGATCATGAACCTCGCGTCGATCATCCAGATGAATCGCGACTATAGTTTCGGCGGCACGCTCAAGGTGAAATCGCCCGCCCTGCTCCTCCTCGGCGATGGCGGCACCACGGGCTCGTTTGCCAACGCCGCCATCGTCAACGAAGGCACGATCAACATCAACCGCTCCGGTAACCTCACGCTCGGTCGTTCGTTCAACAGCACCAGCGCGTCGTCGGACCTCTTGCTCGGGGGTGGCGTGCAAGCGACCACCACGGGCGCGAATAATTTCTTCGCGGGGCACACCGAACTGCTTTCCGCCGACACGAAGTTCACGTTCACCGGCGGATCGTTCGCAGGTTTCACGAGCGTCGGTTCCATCGTGCTCGCGCCGGGACTGGGCGATACCGCGCGCATCACCGGCGCGATCAACGGCTCGCTCGGCCACTACGGCACCGTGCGCATGTCGGGACTAGGCACCGGCATCCTCGACCGCACGCCGGATTCGTCGCTCGGCACCCTCATTATCGACTCCGGCACACTACAAATCGGCAACGGCGGCGCGCTTTCGGAATCGTTCTTGTCCAACCACGTCACGAACAACGGCACGCTCGCGTTTAATTTCACAGGCAATGGCACTTTCGGCGGCGTCGCCACCGGCTCCGGCGGACTCACGCTGCTGAGCGGCAACTTGAGCCTCTTCAATGGCCAGGCGTTCACCGGCCCGGTCACGATCAAAGGCGGCAAGCTCGGCATCGGTGACGACAACCGCCTCGGCGTCGCTCCAACGACGTTTACCGCCGGCAATATCATCCTGGATGGCGGCACACTGAGCACCAGCGCCGATCTCCACGCGAACCGCGGCATTACGATCGGCGCCAACGGCGGGACGATCAGCACGGTGACGAGCAACACCGTCGTCAACCTCTCCGCCCCGCTCGCCGGCACGGGCGCGTTCACCCACGACGGCCCGGGCACGGTGAACGCGAAACTCGCCGCCAGCTCCGATCTGCACAACTACACCGCCGCGCGCGGCACGTTGAACCTCAGCAATCAGAATCAAAACACCAGCGTGCGCGAACTGACCGTCAACGAATCCGCCACGCTCAATCTCACCGGCACGGGCACGACCAACGGCTCGGGTTATCTCAGCACGGTGAACGGCACGCTCGGCATCGCGAGCGGCACCTCCGCGCAACTCGCGCTCGCCGGCTCCGGCACAGTCAACGCGAACGGCTCGCTGCTCGCGCAAGGCAGCGTATTCGCCGGAAAAATCCAAGGCACCGGTTCATTCTCCCCCAGCGGCGCTTTCTCTGTGAACGAGCTCACCGTCGCCAACGTCAGCCTCGGTGCGGGCCAGTCGTTGACCGTGAACAAAATCGACACCGACACTCTCACGTTCGACGGCGGCGCACTCGCGATCAACGCGGGTTCGTTCTCCGGCGCGGATCGCGTGGTCGTCAGCAGCCTCGGCCAGGTCGCGCTGGCCGGCACGAGCACGTTTGTCATTCGCAACGAACTCTCCGGCGGAGGCTCGCTCAATTTCAACGGCGGCGGCCTGCTGGGTTTTGTAAACATCGGCACCACCGACGTCGGGATTCTTCACACGGGCGACGTGCAATTTTCCAACAGCGAAACCGTGACGATCAAAACGCTCACCGGCATCGACGCCGCACACACGGTCAGGCTCAACAACGGCAAAGTGATTTTTGCCGGCAGCAGTTTCTGGCAGGGCCAGACCAACGTCGTTAGCGGCGCCACCCTGCAAATCGGCAACGGCGGCACCACCGGCGCCATCGGCGGCACGACCATCAATGTCGGGGCGAATTCCTACGCAGGCTTCGCCCGCTCCGACAATATCACGCTCTCGGCGATGGGCACCACGTTCACCGGCATCGGCGGTCTTTACCAAGCGGGCCCGGGCACGCTCACCGTCAGCACCGCCGCCGGCATTTCCGGCGCGTCGAAGATCAGCGGCGGCACGCTGCGGCTCGTCGAAGGCGGCTCGATTGGCAACGGCGCGTTGATTGAAGCCGGCGGCACGTTGCTCTTCGACTACGCCTTGAGCGACGTCACGTTCGCGGGCCCACTTTCCGGCCTCGGCACGATCACGAAGAACCAGGCAACCAGACTCACGTTGAGCGGCACGAATCCTTTCGCGGGCACGCTCAATATCGACGGCGGCGAACTCATCCTCACCGGCGCCAACACCGGCGCGACCGCGCAAGCAAACATCGCATTCGGCGCGACGCTCAAGCTCGACGAGGGCTCTTCGTTCGCCGGACGCATCGTGAATTCCGGCACGGTGAACTTCGCGCGCGTCGGCGATTTCTCCCTGTCCGCGATCTTCGAAGGCACCGGTCGCTTCAACAAAACCGCCGCCGGCACGCTCACGATCACGAACGCGCCAAACTACACCGGCGCGATCGATATCGCCACGGGCGCGACGCTGGCCTTCGATTTCAACAACACGTCCAGCGAAACCGTCGGTCTGCTCGGCGGCGTCATCACGGGCAACGGCGGGTTGTTCAAATCCGGCACCGGCACGCTCGTGCTCGCCGAAGACAACATGTTCAACGGCCTCACGACGATTCACAACGGCACGCTGCAACTCGGCAACGGCGGCACCACCGGGAAAATCTTCGGCGCCTTCGATCTGCGTGAAAACGGCACACTCGCCTTCAACCGCAGCAACGAAACGATTTTCAACACCCCGATCTCCGGCGACGGCAGCGTGTGGCAACGCGGCGCGGGCAAACTCGTCTTCGCCGTCGACCAAAGCTACATCGGGCGCACGAGAATCGACGCGGGCACGAGCCTGCAACTCGGCAACGGCGGCAGCACCGGCAATCTCGCGGGACGCCTCGCGTTCGATGGCGTGACGCCCATCGCGGCCCATGTGGTGAACAACGGCACGCTCTTCCTCAATCGCAGCGGCAACCCGAGTTTCAATTTCACCAGCGAAGGCACCGGCACAATCGAACAAATTGGCCTCGGCACCGTGACGCTCACCGGCCTCCACACCGCGACCGGCGGCGCGATCATCCACACCGGCCGCACGCTCGCGCTCGGCATCACCGGCTCCATCACCGGCCCGATTGATAACCGCGGCACGCTCGCGATCGACACCGACAGCAGCCCGTTGGGCCGCTCGCTCGACAACCTCTCGATCTTCGGCGCAGGCGACGTCACCTTCAACGGCACCGGCACCACCCGCCTCACCGGCGCACTCGGCCACACCGGCCGCACCAATCTCGGCACCAGCAACCTGAGCTTCACCGCCAACGCCGACAGCCTCATCACCAACGAAATCACGAGCGCCGCCACGAGCACGCTCACGTTATTGGGCAACCATCGCGTGACGCTCACCGCCGACAGTCCCGAGTTCGACGGCACGGCCGTCATCGCGTCCACGTTGCGCCTCGGTAACGGCGGCACCACCGGTTTCCTCGGCGACGTGGCCGGCACCGCCACGATCAACGTCCTCGGCACGTTGGAATTTAATCGCGCCAACGCGCTCGTCCTCAGCTCTGAAATCAAAGGCAACGGCACGATCCGGCAAATGAATGCCGGCGGCGTCACGCTGAACAATGCGCAGCAATTCACCGGTCACTACCTCATCGATAGCGGCGCGGGCCTGGGCCTCAGTCAGATCGGAGCCGTGCCCGACGACGGCGGCATGTTCAATCGACTCACCGTGAACGGCACGCTCACCTGGGGTCGCAGCAAAAACCTCACGCTCACCGGCGACATTGCCGGCTCCGGCGATATCCGCACGACGATCCATGCAGGGAACGTTCTCTTCACCAGCGCACCGCGCGTCGCCACCGTCGAGAATCCCAACCCCGGCGACTCCGCCGTTAACTTCACCGGCTCGGTGACCGCCCCCAGCGGCCGCGTCGTGCTTGCGACCAACGGCACTATGGGATCGTTCTACGCCGACTACCTCGACGTAAACGGCAACATCGCCGTCGCGGGCAACTCTGGACTAAATCACAACGGCGCATTTCTCCGCACCACGATTGCCACGGGCAAAACCCTGACACTCGGTATCGGTGGCACGAGTGGCTACGTCGGCGGTGCCGGCACGGACTTCGACGGCTCGCTCGTTAATAATGGCACGCTCGCCATCAATCGCAGCGACCTCTTCACGCTCGGCTTGAACAATTACGGCGGTGCCGGCGGTCTTCGCCAACTCGGCAGCGGCACCACGGTGCTCAGCGCCGCAGGCTTCAACGGCGACATCGCCATTGAAAACGGCGTGCTCGAAATCCGCGGCGTGACCAGCGGCCAAATCATCAACGAGGCCACGCTGCGCATCAACGGCGGCAGCGCCAGCGGCGCGATCAGCGGCAGCGGCGCGGTCGATGTCCGCACCGACGTGAGCCTGCACGGCAATCTCACCTACACCGGCGAGACGACGATCGCCTCCGGAAAAACGCTCACCATCAACGCCAACCCGCTCACCACGCTCGCGGGTGAAATCGGGGGCGCAGGCTCACTCACCGTGCTCGGCGGCACGCTCGATCTGGCCGGCGGCGGCACTTACACCGGCGCGACTTCGGTCGGCGGCACACTGCGCATTCACAGCGCCCTCGCCTCTGCCCAAATCGGCGGCGCGGGCACGTTGGAATTCTCCGACGCAGCGAACCACACGCTTTCCATGGCACTTGTCGACAGCCTCACCTTGCGCAAAGGCGGCGGCGGCGCGCTCACGCTCAGCGGCACGAATTCCACCACGGGTAACATCTACCTCGACGCCGGTAAACTCATCGCCGGCAGCGCGAATGCCCTGAACGCTGCCTCTAACGTGACCTTCGCTGACGCCGCCGGCGCGGCGTTGGAATTATCCAGCTTCGATCTCACGCTCGGCGCGCTCAACGGCGGTGGCTCCACCGGTGGCCACGTGACCCTCGGTTCGCGCCAACTCACGCTCGCGGGTTCAATGGCGGGCAATTTTGCCGGCAACCTCAGCGGCACGGGCGGCCTCACGATCGACGGCACGCACACGCAAACGCTCACGGGCCACAACACCTACTCGGGCGCCACCCGCATCGCCAACGGCACGCTCACTATCGGCAGCAGCAACGCGCTCGCTGCCTCGTCCGTCGTGCTCGGTTCTGCCGGCGGCGGTGGCCGCGTGGGCTACTTGGAACTCGACACAAACATCACCTTCGATGCCGGTCGCCCGCTCAGCATCGCCGGCCCTTCTTGGCTGATCGTGAAACCTGGTCGCGTCGCCACCTTTAACGCGCCAATCACCGGCTCCAGCGGGTTGTTCATTACCGGCGGCGGTCTCGCAGAATTAAACGCGCTCCCGACTAACACCGGCGGCCTCGAAGTGAACAGCACGCTCAAACTGAGCGCGCCGACAATCAACTACGCGGGTATCACGCTTTCCAACGGCACCGTCGATCTCAACGGCCTGACGCGCACCGCCGCACTGACCGCATTCACTTCCGGCGCACTCGGCAACTCCGCCAGCGCCGCCGCCGAATTCAGCGGCACGTTCACCGCGCAAGATGGCGGGCTTACGTTGAGAGCGTCCAACGGCGACCTGCGCTTCGCCGGCACGTTGGTCAACTCCGGCGCGGCATCCACCACCGTAACCACGGCTGGCACCGGTCGCGTCATCCTCGCCAGCAGCGCCAACACGAATGTCATCGAACGAATCTTCACCCAGAACGGCACGCTCGAAATCGAAAATATCGCCGGGTTCACCGGGCTGAAACGCGTGGCCGCGAACAACACGCGCGTCGAGTTCGCCGGCGGCAGCGCCACTTTCGCGCTCGATGCGCTGACCATCGAAAGTGGCAGCAACGCCGACACCGGTTTCATCAACACCGTCGAAGGCAGCACGATTCGCTTCAACGTCGCCGATCATCCGAACGGCCCAAACAAGTCGCTCGGCTTCTACGACAACGGCAGCGGCATTCTCCTCGGCGGCGCGGGCAATTTGTATTTCGACGGGGACATCGAGGGCGGCGGCACCATTGCCAAGATCGGCCTCGGCAAAGTCACACTCGACGGCGACTCCTCGCAATGGTCGGGCGGCCTCGACGTGCGCGCGGGGATTCTCGCGGGCGCACAAGCGCTCTTCAACAACCGCTCGGTCAACATTCTCACGGGCGCGGGCATCGAATTCCTCGCCGGCAGCGGCGCGGTGAATCTCGGTGCCTTGAGCGGCGCGGGCTCGGTTTCTTTCGGCAACGACGGCCTCACGCTGACGCAAAATTCAAACACGACCTTCAGCGGCGCACTCACCGGCTCCGGCAATTTCACGCGCGCGGGCACCGGCGAACTCACGCTCAGCGGCAGCGTCACCACCGGCGCGATCACCTTCACCGACGGCGCCACGACCATCAGCGGCCCGCTCACCACGGGCGCGATCACGGCCAACGGCGGCACCGCGCAAATCACCGCGCCGACCAGCGCCTCCAGCATCACGGTCGGCTCCGAAGGCAATGTGACGTTCACCAACACGCTCAGCGGCGGCATCCCGATGACCATCGCCAACAACGGCCGCCTGACCCTTACCGCCTCGTCCATCACGAGCAACGGCGGCACCACCTTCACCGGCAACGTAGACACCGCCGGGATCGTGGTTCTGACCAATAACCTGGGCACGCCGATCACGAGCAACGCCGGTTCTTTCACGGTGCGAAACCTCGCAAACGTCGTCGACGACCAGGGCCAGGTGTCCATCAGGTTCACCAGCAACACGGGCACGATCCGCGTGCTGGACGGCGGACAATCCAGCGTGGCCGCCAATTTCACCAACCACGGCACGGTCGCCATCGCCGGCTCCGGCGCCAACGGCGGCTCGAACCTGATGTCCGGCATGGGCGGCGGCGCGGGCACGACGTTCACGCAAGCCGCCGGCTCGTTGACGATCGGCACAGGCGCTCGCCTCTCGACGCGCAACCTCGTCGTCAACGGCGGCACCGTTTCACTTAACGGCACGCTCGGCACCAGCGGTGCCACTCGCCTCATCGTCAACGGCGGCGCGGTCACTGGCACCGGCTCTATCGCCGGCAGCCCGACCACCAGCGGCCTCACGCTCAGCGGCGGCTCGTTCAGTCCGGGCAACTCGCCCGGCGCGATGACCGTCGCCACGTCCGCGTGGAACGGCGGCGGGAATTATCTTTGGGAAATCAACGACGCCGCGAATCCTCTCACGGGCGCTGGCACGCGCTACGACCTGCTTACGATTTCCGGCGCGCTCACGATCAACGCGACCGCGGGAAATAAATTCACCATCACGCTCGCCTCGCTCCTCGCGAACAACGCCGCCGGTGACGTCATTAATTTCAACAACGCGATCAACTCCAGCTACACGATCGCCACCGCCGGCAGCATCATCGGTTTTAACGCCAACGCCTTTACGATCAACGCCACCGGTTTCACGAACCACCTGAACGGTGGCTCATGGAATCTTTCCCAAGTCGGCAACAATCTGAATCTCAACTTCGCCGCGGCCTCCGCGATCCCCGAGCCATCCACCTACGCCATGATCTTCGGCTCCCTCGTGCTGGGCCTCGCCGCCTACCGCAAACGCCAGCTGAGAAAAAATTAATCTGGAACTCACGAAATCAGGAATCGAACCATCCACTCTTTTCCCGCTTTCCCGACTGCCGCATTAAAAATCATTTTCACCCCACGCCCAAAGCCGCGCACGGCCTTCACGCGCTGCATTTCTCCGTCCCTGATTTCCTGAGTTCCAGATTAAATCTGTCTTCTGCGGGTCTTCGTGCCTCTGTGGTTCAAAAAATATTTCCTAGGAATCTCCTCCGCAGGCCCTCGGTTATTTTCGCACTGCACGGGTGACTCGAATTAGCCGGAAAGCCGGTTCGCCACTCATTCTTGGGGTTTCGCCCCAAATGAGCCGGGGGCCTTCGCATAAGGTTTACATTGCGCTGCGCTCACTTTTAAAACCGCGCCGCATATTTCCAGCCATCATGCGTTTTCCTTCGCTTCCGCACGCCCTCAAATTCTCCCGTCGTTTCGTTCCCGCCGCCCTCGCCGGCCTCCTTGGCCTGATGCCGTTCGTTGCGTCAGCCCAGACGCACACTCCGACTGAGAGTCACTTTACGGACTATCCCGAGCTTGGCGGTCCGATCACGAGCGGAGACTGGAATTTCGGAAATTATTCGCTCTTCGCCAATAGCTCGGCCGGAGTCAGTGGCGGCACGCAACGTTTTTACTTGGGTCAGCTCTCCGCGTCGGTGGCCAACGCCGTAATCGGCGGGCAACAGAGCTTCTATAACAACAGCCGGCTCCTGGCCTCGGCCACCCACAGCTTGACCAACACAGACGGTTCGAGTGGCGCCAACGTGTTCCTCTACGACACCTCCTCTGCCACCGCTGAAGCCTTGAATTCATTCGGCACCGGCGCGTCGCTCACCTTCGCAGGAGGATCGGGTCCCTGGACTGGCTACAGCCAGAGGCTGAATCTCAACGGCTACGACACGACGATCGGCACGATCACCAGCATCGGCACGAACGGATTCGTCGTAAACACCGGTTCCCAGGCCGCGCAACTCACCGTCCATTCTGGAAATTTCGCCGGCGTGATCACCGACAACGGCACCGAGGCGATCACCTTGGTGAAGGCAGGCCCGGGCACGTTTACGTTGTCGAGCGGTGCCATCCAGAGCTACACGATCTACAACTCGAGCCCCACCCCCGGAACAACAACCACGCCCAAACAGCACGACTACCGCGGCGGCACGACGATCAACGGCGGCACATTGATGGTCACCAACACCACGGGCAGCGCCACCGGCACGGGTAATGTCCTCGTCAACGCGGGCGGCACGCTCGCCGGCACGGGTATTATTTCCGGCGCGGTCGATGTCTCCGGCACGCTCGCTCCCGGCGTCAACGCCATCGGCACGCTCACCACCGGCGCGCAAACCTGGCAAAATGGCGGCCGCTACAACTGGGACATCAGCGCGCTCGCCTCGAACCCCGGCACCAACTCCGATCTCCTGACCATCAACGGCGCTCTTACCGTTAATTCCGGCACGTCCGGCAACGATCGTTTTTCGGTGGGCTTAAATACTAGCGCCGCCCTCGACAGCCGGTTGGCCGGCTTCACCTCTTCCAGCAATTACGAATGGACTCTGGCGACGACGACCGGGATCAACGGCTACGCGGCCAATAAGTTCTCCATCGACACCGCACAATTCGGCAACGCCTACAACGGCACCTTCGGCGTCACCACCACCGGCAACACCCTCAAGCTGACCTACACGGGGGCGGCAGATCACGAGTTGGGTGATGTCGCGACAAGTAGTAACGGCGACATCACCTCCGGTGTGCATCGGGTCGCGGGCGGAAGTTCTTTTGTTGTCGATACGGCTGCAGGCGTGAGCGGCGGCGAAATTATCGTCCAAAACTCCACCCTTTGGCTCGATGGCGGGACGATCACCGGCGGCACGCAGGTTTTTGGAAGCGGAGGAAGCTTGGGCTTCTTGGGCGAGATCAGCGGCGGTCTCCAATTATTTTCCGGAAATGCCTCCATATCATCGCCTACGATTGGAACCGGCGGCACGATCAGTGGTGGCACCCAGCGTTTCACCGGCAGCCCCGTATTCATCGGATTCACGGTCACCGGCGGCACCCAGGAGTTCGCCTTCACGGGAACTCGGGTCACGATCGGTCGCGCTGGCACCTTGGCAGGAGGCACCCAGACCTTCACCACTTCCGTAGAAGTTTTCGCAGATAAAGCCGACGCGGTGAGCGGCGGCACGCAGAACTTTACCGTCTTCTCTAAGCTCTTCGCCGAACACGCCGACGCCATCACTGGAGGCATGCAGAATTTCTCCGACGGATCTGTGCTCAACGCTCGTGTCGCCGGCGCAGTCAATGGCAGCACGCAGACATTCTCCGACAATTCCCGGCTAAATCCGTCCGCCACCGGCGCGGTGGTCAGCGCGAACATCACGCTCAAGGACACTTCTGGTATTTCCATCGCCGCCGCCAATGCGCTCTCTGCGGGCACGAACATCTCCTTCGACAACACCAACGGTGGCTCGGGCGGCACGCTCTTTCTCAACGGTCACTCCACCACCGTCGGAGCGCTCTCCTCTGTCAGTTCCGGCGCGGGCATCATCACCAATGGATCGGCTGCCAACGCTACGCTCACCGCCAGCTCCGGCACGAGTCAGACCTTCAGCGGCGTCATCGAAAACGGCAGCACGGGCACGCTCGCCCTCACCAAAAGCGGCGCAGGCACGTTGACCCTCACCGGCACGAACACCTACACCGGCGCCACCACCGTCAACGCCGGCACCCTCGTCGTGAGTGGAAGCATCGCGAGCAGTTCACTCACCACCGTCGCCTCCGGCGGACGCCTCAGCGGTAGCGGCTCGGTCGGCGCGCTCACCGTCTCCGCCGGCGGCACCCTCGCGCCTGGCAACTCACCGGGCACCCTTTCCGCTGGCAATACGACCTGGGCCAGCGGCGGTAATTACCACTGGGAAGTCAACGACGCCGCGAACCCCGGCACCGGTGCCGGCACGCGTTACGATCTCCTCTCCGTTTCCGGCACGCTCACCATCGCGGCCACTGCGGAAGATAAATTTACGATCACGCTCGCCTCGCTGCTCGCCAACAACACCGCTGGTAACGTCATCAACTTCAACAGCGCCTTGAACTCCAGCTACACCCTCGCGAGCGCATCGAGCATCATCGGTTTCGACGCCGCGAAGTTTAACCTCAACAGCACGGGCTTCACGAACAACCTCAACGGCGGCTCCTGGAACATCTCGCAAGTCGGCAACACTCTCTCCCTCAACTTCGCCGCCGCCGCGATCCCCGAGCCGTCCACCTACGCCATGATTTTCGGCGCCCTCGTGCTCGGGCTCACGCTCTACCGCAAACGCTCCCGCCGCTCATCTCCTGGTTCTCACTAGGAGATCCCTGCGAATGACCATACAACATCTCACCCGTTAGGTGACATGTTGCCGACGGGGTCGGGTTTTGCGTCTGACTCGCGCTGACCGCACCGCTCACCGAAACGGCACGCATTTTTTATCCGCCGACTGTGGTGCCACCCATCACCGGCAAAACTATACCTGTGATGTAAGATGAATCGGCGTCCGAAGCCAGGAACACATACGCAGGCGCGACTTCCTCGGGCTGGCCGGGACGTTTCATCGGCGTATCGGCGCCAAATCGCGACACTTCTTTCGCCGTCCGCCCGCGGTCGGAAGGATTGAGCGGCGTCCAAATCGGACCCGGCGCGACGGCGTTGATGCGAATTCCTTTTTCCACCAACTCCATCGAAAGCGTTTTAACCAACGCATTAAGTGCGCCTTTGGTGGAGGCGTAATCCTGCAGCCCTTTCGAACCGAGCAACCCGGTTTCGGAACTCGTCACAATGATTGCGGCTCCCGGTTGCAGGTGCGGAAGCGCGGCTTGCACGAGCCGGATGCACGCGAACACGTTCGTCTCATAGGTTTGGTAGAGTTCTTTCTCTGTCAGCTCGGCCACACTTTCCTTGTGCGCCTGGTGCGCGGCGTTCGAGACAAGAATGTCGAGCTGGCCGAATTCTTTCATAGTCGCGGAGATGAGTTTAGCGGGGAGTTTTGGATTGGTAAGATCGCCCGGCAGCAACACACAGCGACGTCCCAACGCTTCAATCACGCGCTGGGTTTCACGGGCATCGGATTTTTCCTGCGGGAGAAAATTGATCGCGATGTCGGCACCTTCCCGCGCGTAAAGCACGGCCACCGATCGACCGATTCCTGAATCACCGCCTGTAATCAACGCAATCTTCCCCTCGAGCTTATTGGCCGCACGGTAACGCGGAGCGGCGTAGCGAGGCTTCGGGTTCAGTTTGGACTCAAGCCCGGGTGCACGCTGGTGTTGCACCGCGAACGGGAGCTTCGGCTCCGATTGCATCTGCGGTTTTTTTGACGACAAAGAGGATTTTTTCATAAAAGGAGCTCGCCCGAGTTGTGCGGTGAACCACTAGGAGTTCCGCAGCGACGGGACGTTCCCGCACGTTCTCCGAGCTAATGCATCCGGAATTCTCCCCACATGCCTTACGCGCCGGCAAATCGCTTTTAGCGACGAGCCATCTTCCCGCGTTTAGTTTCGATGATCTGTTCGCGCACTCGCACCGCCGTCGGCTTGGGATCGACATCCAGGCCTTGGGCCATGCGATAGGCGTAGGTGAACTCCACGCCGTAAAAAAGAATCGCGCAGGAATAATAGACCCAAATCAGCAGCGCCACGAGCGAACCGGCCGTGCCGTAAATTGAAGCAACCGTCGAATGCCCGAGATAAAGCGCGATGAGGTAGCGGCCCAAGCTGAACAACAATGACGTGATAAATGCGCCGATCCACACGTCGCGCCAGCGAAGCTTTACGTCAGGCAGCACCTTAAAAAGGAGCGCGAACAACACCGTGATCACGAGGAGGCCCACGCCAAGATTCGCCGCTTGGAGTAGCGCCGGCGAGGCCAGCAAGCCTTGATCGAATAATTTAAAGAAGGCCGTCAACGCAGTGCTAACCGCTAAAGAAACCAAAAGCAGGAACCCAATCGTAAGCACCATCGCAAAGGAGATGAGCCGCTGGAAGATTATGACCACCCACCCACTGCGGCTAGGTTTGGCGCGCACCCCCCAAATATCATTCAGGGAATCTTGCAGCTGACCGAACACGGTGGTCGCACCCACTAGCAACAGCACAATTCCCACCGTGGTCGCAAACCAAGTGGCGTCTTTTTGTTCGCTCGCTTTCGCAGCCGCGGCGACCACTTCTGCGCTCGCCGCTCCGATGAGCTGGGTAATTTGCGTCTGAAACTGCTGGCTCGCCTGCTCTCTCCCCAGAAAAAACCCCACGATGGTCACCACGATGATCGTGACGGGCGCGAGCGAGAAGAGCGTGTAGAAACTGACGGCAGCCGAATGCTTGAATGCATTATCCGCATTCCACGCCTTGGCGGCATCCAGAGGGATTTTTAACCATGTCTTCAATCCTTCGTAGTCCTTGCATTGGCAGGGCAAGTTCCGGCTATCGGGAATTTCCCTATAGCGGTTATTATCATCGCCTTGCACCACGTTGTTTGCTCACTGATTTAGCGTAGTTTTCGAACATTGGCACACACCCTCCTCGGTCGATTATGAAAAAAAATCCCCCGGCTTGCCCCAAGAAGCAACGCATTGAAATGGTTTCACCCAAGCGCGCGACTGGCGGTTCGACTGAAGAGGTCAGTCCGGAAATGCGCGAGATCCTCCGGGTCTTGGTCGCATTCAAAGGCGGAGATTTTTCCGTGCGCCTGCCTTCCGACTGGACGGGCGTGCATGGAAAAATCGCCGACACACTCAACGACATCACGGCGCTAACGGCGAAACTCGGCGACGAAACCGCACGCGTGAGTCGCGCGGTGGGCAAAGAAGGACGACTCAAGCAACGCGTCAAAGTGCACGGCGCGTCGGGGAGTTGGGCCGACAAGGTCGAATCGATCAACACGCTCATCGACGACTTGGTGTGGCCGACCGCTGAAGTGACGCGCACCATCAGCGCGGTGGCGAAGGGCGACCTCACGCAACCGATGGCGCTGGAAGTCGAAGGCCGCGCGCTCGAGGGCGAGTTCCTCCGCAGCGCGCGCATCGTGAATACGATGATCGACCAGTTGGGCGTGTTTACTTCCGAAGTCACGCGCGTGGCCCGCGAAGTCGGCACCGAGGGTAAACTCGGCGGCCAGGCCAAGGTGACGGGCGTCAGCGGTGTGTGGCGCGAGTTGACCGAGAGCGTGAATCAGATGGCGGGCAACTTGACGGCGCAGGTGCGCAATATCTCCGACGTGACCATCGCCGTCGCGAACGGCGACTTGTCGCGCAAGATCACCGTCGACGTGCGCGGCGAGATTTTGCAACTGAAGGAAGCGATCAACACGATGGTGGAACAGCTGCGTTCTTTCGCTTCCGAAGTGACGCGCGTCGCGCGCGAAGTCGGTAGCGAAGGCAAACTCGGCGGCCAGGCGATCGTGCCGGGCGTGGCCGGCACGTGGAAGGATTTGACCGACACGGTAAACTCGATGGCGAGTAACTTGACCGGACAAGTGCGCAATATCGCCGAGGTGACGACTGCCGTCGCCCGCGGCGACCTTTCGCGCAAGATCACCGCCGACGTCAAAGGCGAGATTCTCGAACTGAAAAACACCATCAACACGATGGTCGATCAGTTGAACTCGTTCGCTTCGGAAGTAACGCGCGTCGCGCGCGAAGTCGGCACGGAAGGCAATCTCGGCGGTCAGGCGCAGGTCGTCGGCGTCGCTGGCACGTGGAAGGATCTCACCGACAACGTGAATTTCATGGCGAGTAATTTGACCGCGCAGGTGCGCAACATCGCCAACGTCACCATCGCCGTCGCGAAAGGCGATTTGTCGCGCAAGATCACCGTCGACGTGAAGGGCGAAATCCTCGAGCTCAAGAACACCGTCAACACGATGGTCGATCAGCTCAACGCGTTCGCTTCCGAAGTGAGTCGTGTCGCGCGCGAAGTCGGCACGGAGGGTAAACTCGGCGGCCAGGCGCAGGTGACCGGCGTGGCCGGCACGTGGAAGGATTTGACCGATAACGTGAATTCGATGGCGAACAACCTCACCGGTCAGGTGCGCAACATCGCCGAGGTGGCGACCGCGATCGCGAAAGGCGATCTGTCGCGCAAGATCACCGTCGACGTGCGTGGCGAAATTCTCGAACTGAAAGACACCGTCAACACGATGGTCGATCAGCTGAACGGTTTCGCCTCCGAAGTGACGCGCGTCGCGCGCGAGGTCGGCACCGAAGGCAAACTCGGCGGCCAGGCGGATGTGCGCGGCGTGGCCGGCACGTGGAAGGATCTCACCGACAACGTGAATTCGATGGCCAACAATCTCACGGGTCAGGTGCGCAATATTGCCGAGGTCGCGACCGCGATCGCGAAAGGCGATTTGTCCCGCAAGATCACCGTCGACGTGAAGGGTGAAATTCTCGAACTCAAGAACACCGTCAACACGATGGTCGATCAGCTGAACGGTTTTGCCTCTGAAGTGACGCGCGTCGCTCGCGAGGTCGGCACCGAAGGTAAACTCGGCGGCCAGGCTCAGGTCGTCGGCGTCGCCGGCACGTGGAAGGATCTCACCGACAACGTAAACTCGATGGCGGGTAATTTGACCGCGCAGGTGCGCAACATCGCCGACGTGACCATCGCTGTCGCGAAAGGCGATTTGTCCCGCAAGATCACCGTCGACGTGCGCGGCGAGATTCTGCAGCTCAAGGAAACCATCAACACGATGGTCGAGCAGTTGCGCTCGTTTGCCTCTGAAGTGACGCGCGTCGCGCGCGAAGTCGGCACCGAAGGCAAACTCGGCGGTCAGGCGCAAGTCGTCGGTGTCGCCGGCACGTGGAAGGATTTGACCGACTCCGTCAACGCGATGGGCGCCAACCTCACCTCCCAAGTGCGTAACATCGCCGAAGTAACCACGGCGGTGGCGCGCGGCGATTTGTCGCGCAAGATCACCGTCGACGTGAAGGGCGAAATTCTCGAGCTCAAGAACACCGTCAACACGATGGTCGATCAGCTCAACGCGTTCGCGTCCGAAGTGACGCGCGTCGCCCGCGAAGTCGGCACGGAAGGCAAACTCGGCGGCCAGGCGCAGGTCGTCGGCGTCGCCGGCACGTGGAAGGATCTCACCGACAACGTAAACTCGATGGCGGGCAATCTGACGTCACAGGTGCGCAACATTGCCGACGTGACCATCGCGGTGGCAAACGGCGACTTGTCGCGCAAGATCACCGTCGACGTGCGAGGCGAGATCCTGCAGCTCAAGGAAACCATCAACACGATGGTCGAGCAGCTGCGCTCGTTCGCTTCGGAAGTGACGCGCGTCGCGCGCGAAGTCGGCACGGAAGGCCGGCTCGGTGGCCAAGCCATCGTGCCCGGCGTCGGCGGCACGTGGAAAGATTTGACCGACTCCGTCAACGCGATGGCGACCAACCTCACGCTCCAAGTGCGCAACATCGCGGAAGTAACCACCGCGGTCGCGCGCGGCGATTTGTCCCGCAAGATCACCGTCGACGTGAAAGGCGAAATTCTCGAGCTCAAGGACACCGTCAACATCATGGTGGATCAGCTGAATTCCTTCGCCGCTGAAGTGACCCGCGTGGCGCGCGAAGTCGGCACGGCCGGTAAACTTGGCGGCCAAGCCGAAGTGAAAGGCGTCGCCGGCACGTGGAAGGAACTCACCGACACCGTGAACGTGATGGCGGCGAATCTGACCAACCAGGTGCGCGGCATCGTGAAAGTCGTGACCGCGGTCGCCGGCGGCGATTTGCGCCAGAAGCTCACCGTTGAAACGAAAGGCGAAGTCGCCGCGTTGGCGGAAACGATCAACAACATGACCGACACGTTGGCGACCTTCGCCGACCAGGTGACCAACGTGGCGCGCGAGGTCGGCGTTGAAGGCCGTCTTGGTGGCCAAGCGCACGTGCCGGGCGCTTCGGGCACATGGAAGGATTTGACGGGTAACGTGAATCTCCTCGCGGCCAATCTCACGACGCAGGTGCGCGCGATCGCCGACGTGGCGACCGCGGTGACGAAGGGCGATCTCACGCGCTCCATCAGCGTCGAAACGCGCGGTGAAGTCGCCGAGTTGAAGGATAACATCAACACCATGATCGGCAACTTGCGCGAAACGACGTTGCGCAACCAGGAGCAGGACTGGCTCAAGACGAATCTCGCGCGCTTCACCGGCATGTTGCAGGGCCAGCGCGATCTGGTGACCGTCGGCCAAACGCTGCTGTCGGAACTCGCTTCCGTCGTAAACGCGCAGCGCGGCACCATCTATCAAATGTCCGGCATCGACGAAGATTCGCCCGGCCAGGCCGGCGGACAGCTGCACTTGCTCGCGAGTTACGCGACGGGCGGGCGTCACCGTGAACCGCAAAGCTTTGCGGTGGGCGTGGGCTTGATCGGGCAGTGCGCTTTGGAAAAGCGCGGCATTCTCCTCAACGACGCGCCGCCAGACTACATCCGCGTGCATTCGAGCCTGGGCGAGGCGGCCCCGCGCCACGTCATCGTTTTGCCTGTGTTGTTTGAAAGCGAAACCAAGGCGGTCATCGAACTGGCCTCGCTGCACGCCTTCACCCCCGCGCACTTGAGCTTCCTCGAGCAGCTGACCCAAAGCATCGGCGTCGTGCTCAACACGATCGAAGCGAACATGCGCACCGACGAACTCTTGAAGCAGTCGCAGGAACTCACGGCGGAGCTCCAGACCCGGCAGTCCGAACTGCAAAACACCAATCAGGCGCTCGCCGACAAAGCCAAACAGCTCGCCGACCAAAACGTGGAAGTGGAGCGCAAGAACAACGAAGTCGAACAGGCCCGCCACGCGCTCGAAGAAAAGGCCGCCGAACTCGCCCTCACCTCCAAATACAAATCCGAGTTCCTCGCGAACATGTCGCACGAGCTGCGCACGCCACTCAATAGCATCCTAATTCTCGGACAGCAGCTGACCAACAACGCGGGCGGTAACCTCACCGAAAAACAAGTCGAGTGGTCGAAGAATGTTCACTCAGCCGGCAGCGAATTGCTCAACCTGATCAACGACATTCTCGATCTTTCCAAGATCGAGTCCGGCACCGTTTCGGTCGAGGCCGAGGAAGTGACCTTCCGGAATGTCCACGACACTATTGAGCGCAATTTCCGCCACGTCGCCGAGTCGCGCAACCTGCCTTTCGTCGTCGAGTTCGATGCCGATCTCCCGCCGAAACTCACCGTGGACTCAAAGCGCCTGCAGCAGATTTTGAAAAACCTGCTCTCCAATGCGTTTAAGTTTACGCACCAGGGCCAGGTCACCGCGCGTGTGTTCCTGCCGAAATCCGGCTGGAATCGCTCCCACCATATCTTGAGCCGCTCACCGCTGGTCGTAGCCTTCGAAGTGACCGACACCGGCATCGGCATTGCGCCGGACAAACAACGTTTGATCTTCGAGGCATTCCAACAAGCGGACGCCAGCACCAGTCGCAAATACGGCGGCACTGGCCTCGGCCTCGCGATCAGCCGCGAATTGAGCACGTTGCTGGGAGGAGAAATCCGCCTGGTGAGCACCCCCAACAAGGGCAGTATATTCACGCTCTACCTGCCACTGCACTACACCGGCCCCGCGCCGGATCTGGTTCAGACCAAGCGAATCGAACCGGAAGGGAGATCGAGTGCATCCACGCCCGCCACACCGGCGGTCATTGAAAAAGTCGACGACGACAGCGGAACGCTTCAGCCCGGCGAGCGCACGTTGCTGGTGATCGAAGACGATGCGAACTATGCTCGGCACTTGCGCGATGTCGGACGCGCCAAGGGCTTTAAGGTGGTGGTTTCACAACGGGGCCAGGTCGGTCTCGCGCTGGCGCGGGAGATTCAACCTTCCGCCATCTTTCTGGACGTCTTCCTGCCCGACATGCTCGGCTGGACGGTGCTGAACAATCTCAAACACGATCCCGGCACGCGGCATATTCCCGTGCAAATCATGTCGGTGGAAGAGGAGCGCATGCTCGGACTTGACCGCGGCGCTTTTAGTTTCCTGTGGAAAACGACGACCGCCGAACATCTCGAGGCGACCTTCGACCGGCTCTCGGTGTTTCTCCAGCCGCATACCAAGCGGCTATTGGTGGTCGAAGATAACGACCGGGAGCGCGAGGCCGTCATCGACCTCCTCAAACACGACGATATCGAAATCACGGGCGTGGCGACTGGCGGGGAAGCGCTCGCGGTCCTGCTCGACCGCCCGTTCGAATGTGTAGTGCTGGACTTGCGACTGCCGGACATGACGGGTTTCGAATTACTGGAAAAAATCCAGGCGGAGCCCGCGTTGCATAATATTCCGATCATCGTTTTCACCGGCAAAGATCTCACCACGTCCGAGGAGAAAAAAATCCATCTCACCGCCAAGAGCATCGTGCTAAAAGACGTGCGTTCACCTGAACGCCTGCTGGATGAGACGGCGCTCTTCCTCCACCGCTCAATCAAGGAACTCCCCCTTGAGAAACAACAGGTCATCGACCGCCTGCATCACTCGAACGATATCCTGAAAGGACGCAAAGTGCTCATCGTGGACGACGACGCGCGCAACATCTACGCCCTGGCCAGCGTGCTGGAAGGGGCCTCGATGGAAATCCTCAGCGCGACGAATGGCCGGCAAGCGATTGAGTTAATCGAAAGCACGCCGGATCTCGCCGTGGTCTTGATGGACATCATGATGCCGGAAATGGACGGTTACGAGACGATGGCCGAAATCCGCAAGAAGCCCCAATACCGCGCGCTGCCGATTCTCGCCGTCACGGCCAAAGCAATGAAGGGCGATCGCGAGAAATGTCTCGAGGCCGGCGCTTCCGACTACCTTTCAAAGCCGATTAACACCGAGCACCTCCTCTCGCTGCTGCGCATCTGGCTCTACCGTTAAAGCGCGCCGCACCACGTCATGGACGCTTCCCTAAATCTGCTGCTGGTGGACGACCAACGCGAAAATCTCGTCGCGTTGGAAAGCCTGTTGACGTTGCCCGACTACAAACTCACCTCCGTCACGTCGGCTCGTGACGCGATGATCGCACTGCTCAACAAAGAATTCGCGTTGATCGTGCTCGACGTGGAAATGCCCGAGATGAACGGCATCGAACTCGCGCGCGCAATCAAGGAGCGTCAAAAAACACGCGATGTGCCGATCATCTTCCTCTCCGCGCATCACGACGCGGAAGGAGACATTTTAACCGGCTACGGCGCCGGTGCTGTCGACTACGTCACGAAGCCCCTCAACGTCGCGATCCTGCGCTCGAAGGTGGCGGCCTTCGTCGAGCTGTATCGGAAAAACCGCGAACTCAAACTCGCCAACCTCGCGCTTCAATCAGAGATCGCCGAACGCCGGCTGGTCGAAGCCGCGCTGCAAGAAGCCAATCGAATCAAAAGCGAGCGCACCGCGGAGTTGCACGAAATGGTGCAGGAGCTGGAGGCGTTTTCCTACAGCATCGCGCATGACATGCGCGCGCCGCTGCGGGCGATGCAGGGATTTTCTCACATCCTGCGGGCGGAGCATGCGGATCGTCTGGATGAAGAAGGTTTGGAATATTTGCGCCGCATCGCGAGCTCCGCCACGCGACTGGACCGGCTCATTCAGGACGTGCTGAGCTACACAAAAATTCTCCGGGCGACGACGCTCCTCCAACCGATCGACCTGGACCGTCTCGCGCACGACATGATCGCGACTTATCCCGACTGGCTGCCGCCGCGTGCGACGGTTTTTATCGATGGCACGCTTCCACGCGTCTCTGGGAACGAAGCGTTTCTCACCCAATGTTTTTCCAACCTCGTCGGCAATGCGGTGAAGTTTCAGCCGGCCGGCACACATCCTCGCGTGAGAATCTGGGCGGAGCCCCGCGAAGACGAAGTGTGCATCTGGGTTGAAGACAACGGCATTGGCATCGCGCCCGAAAACCACCAGCGCATCTTTAATCTGTTCGAACAAGTGAATGCGCCCTCCGAATACGAAGGCACCGGCGTGGGCCTCGCCATTGTGCGAAAGGCGGTCGAACGGATGAACGGGCGCTACGGTTTTGAATCGGCACTCGGTCATGGCAGCCGTTTCTGGTTTCAACTGAAGGCCGCTTCCGCATGAACCGGACAATTCTTTTGGTCGAGGATGATGACAACGACGTCTTCTTATTTAAGCGGGCTTTGAAGCGATTGGGAATAATGGCTCCTGTGCACGTCGCGTCGGACGGACAGCAAGCGATCGATTACTTGGAAGGCATTGGAAATTTCTCCCACGGCGAAAATTTTCCGTTTCCTCATTTGGTGCTGTTGGATCTGAAACTGCCGCGCGTGAAAGGACTGGATGTGCTCAAACGCATCCGCACAGGCCAGGGTGCCCAGCCGATTATAGTCATCCTCAGCGCGTCCAAAAACACGAGTGACGTATCGAGCGCCTATGAACTGGGAGCGAATGCTTATCTGGCAAAACCCCCGGACTTCGAGAGCTTCGTCACGATGGTCTCTTCGATTGCGAGTTTTTGGCTGACCTACAACCAAGTAAGGTTTCCGGAGCACCTGAACAGAAATAAGCCGTAAGGCTGGGCGTTCTCAGGCAAACTTAGCGCCTGTGATCCCAAAGAAATAAGCTTCACGTCGCGCTCTCAATCTCGCGATCCATCGCTGCCATCAACGCCGTCGCGTTGATTCTCTGAACCTCCACGCGCGACCGGCGGCGTGCAATTGCTTGCCCTTGGTGACGCATTTCCAAAGCTGCCCGGTGCATGCCTCCGAGCCCGCGTCGCCTTCTGTTGATCGATGACGATCGCACCCTTTGCGCGCTGATCGGGGATTATTTGCGGCCGCACGGCTTTGAAGTGAGCGCTTGTCACCACGGGGAAACAGGCGCGGGGCGCGCGACCGCGGAAACGTGGGACGCCGTGCTCCTCGACGTTTCATTACCGGGACTTGGTGGCTACGAGGTCTTGAAAAAAATCCGCGCCACCTCGCCCGTGCCGGTGGTGATGCTCACGGCCCGCAACGACGAATCTGATCGCATCGCCGCACTCGATCACGGTGCCGATGATTTCGTGCCGAAGATTTTTTCTCAACGGGAACTCCGCGCGCGCCTTGAGGCGGTGCTGCGTCGCTCGCGGCCGAGTCACGCGGAAACGGCCGCGCTCAAGCCGGCCCATGCGGCCCCGCTCATCTCCGGCGATTTGCGGATCGATCTCGCGGGCCATCGCGTCACCCACGCCGGCCAGCCGCTTGAATTAACCGCCGCGGAATTCGCCGTGCTCGTGAGCTTGATCAAATCAACTGGCACCGTGCTGACCCGCGCCGAGCTGGTGGAACGCGCGCGTTCCCGCGAATTCGAACTCTTCGATCGCTCGATCGATGTGCACATTTTTGCGTTAAGAAAAAAGCTCGGCGATGCCGCGGAGAATCCACGCTACATCCGCACGGTGCGCGGCGCGGGTTATGAGTGGGTCGGCGAAAAATCGGGCGCGTTGTGTTAAGACTTGGTTAATTTGCCCGACAACGCCGCCGCGCTCGCGCCACTTTCACCACTGTGCCTCCGTCCCGAGATAATTTTTCCCTCTACCGCCAGCTCGCGCTGTGGGGTTTGATTTATCTCATTCTCGCCGCGTGCACCTCGGTGTGGTTCATCAACGAAAAACTCGGCTTCGGCTGGCGCGCGTTGCTCGACGGTGAAGTCGGCGATCCGGTGTTTGTTTACCTCACGGGGTTCGAGCCGGAATTTCAAAACGCGCACTCGGTTGCAGACGTTGAAACCGTGCTCACAAAAATCCGCACGCAGATGAACCTGGACGCGCAACTCGTCACCGGTCGCGAAGGTCAGCGCCTCGCGGGCGACGCGTTCGCCCTGGCACCGGAAATTCTTTTAATGCACTCGCCGCCCGGCGGTGGTCAAAGCGGCGGCCCACCCGGCGGCGGACGTCCTCCCGAAGCGCCCAACCCCGAGCGCGTCGCCCGAGCCACGCAGGAATATTTCGGCGGCCCGCAACGCCGGCCGGTCGCCGCGGGACAACGTCCGCCGGGACGCCTCGGCTCTAAGTTGCAGGGCTTCGTCTCGCGCGATCCGAAATTCTACTGGATCATCCTCCGCGTGCCGATTCCGAGTCCGGAGGATTCGTTCGTGCCGCCGCGCTCCTCCTTGATCCTGCGCACGGCTTCACCGTGGCGGGCCCTGGGCAACCTCGCCCTCGCGCCGCTGGTCACGCCGTTGGTCACGCTCACGCTTTGCTCGCTCGTTTTCTGGGCGCTGCCGATTTGGTGGATCACGCGCCGCCTGAACCGCGCCACCGCCGCGACGGCGCGCATCGCCGCGGGCAATTTCGATGTGCGCCTCGAACCCGGTCCCGCCGACGAAATCGGCCGGCTCGCGCTTTCCATCAACGAACTCAGCCGCCGTCTCGCCGAACACACGAACGGCCAGCGGCGTTTCATCGGCGACGTCGCGCACGAGATCACCGCGCCGCTCGCCCGCCTGCAATTTGCCGTCGGCATTCTCGCCGAAAATGCCGAACGCGATCCCGCGCAACGCCCCGCCGCCGAACAAGTGTATCGCGAACTCGACAGCACACTCGCGCTCGTGAACGAACTCCTCGACTACGCCCGCACCGGAAAAACCGGCGCAACCGCCGCGCCCGCCACGCTCGCCCTGAAACCGTTTGTCGAAAAAATCATCGCCGAGGAAAACGCCACCACGCGCACCACGCTCACGATTCCAGAGACCATTTCCGCGCGGGCCGACGCGAAACTCCTCGAACGCGCGCTCTCGAATCTCGTGCGCAATTTTCTCCGTCACACGCCCGGCGAAGCCTTACTCGCGATCACCGCCCACGCCGCTCGCGACCGCGTGGTGCTCACGCTCGCCGATAACGGTCTCGGTGTGGCGCCTGAATTGCTCACCAATCTCGGTGAACCTTTTTTCCGTGGCCAAGCCACCGCGCCGGATCAACCCGGCCATGGCCTCGGCCTCGCCATTGTGCGCACCTGCGTCACCGCGTGCGGCGGCGAAGTAATTTTTCGCGCCGCAACGCCTCATGGCTTCATCGCCGAAATCAGTTTGCCCTCCGCCTAAGGTCGGGCCCGATCTCCGAGCAACCCGAGGGCGGTTAAGGATAACCGCCCCTACCTCGATACAGGGGGAATGTGGAAATCAGGAAGGCGGGAACGATTCAGTGGATGGCTTTCCTGAGTTCCTGATTTCCACATTTTATTCGGTAGTTTTCATCCAAAGCTCGGCCCGCTCGGAGATCGGGCCCTACCCACAGTCGGCGCCTTTCCGCGCTGTGTTAAGGAAAGGTTAAGATACTGGGAGCGGCGTCGCTGTCGCATGACATTGGCATTCGTATGCACCCGCTCCGCTTCGGCCTCGCTCTTCTCGTGACTCTCGGCCTCACGTTTTTTACCACGTTGCGCCTTCGCGCACAGACGACCGTCAATTATTTCGACCAGCAAACGAGTCACGCCGACCGCAGCACGGAAACTTTTTTCGGTTCGGCAACTACGCTGACGGTCAATATGGATTTCGGCGTGGCCACCGAAAATGGCGCCATCAGTGGCTCCGGCAACGTGCTCAAAACCGGCGACGGCACCCTCACCCTCGCCGGCAACAACACTCACTCGGGCGGCACCACGCTCTCGGCGGGCACGCTCGGCCTCGGCGGAAATTCGGTGCTGGGTTCCGGTGTGCTCACGATCTACGGCGGCGGCATTCGCGCGGTGAATGCAGAGCGAACCATCGCAAACACCACGATTTTCGCCGGCAATTTCACGCTTGGCCGCGCCACCAATTTCTCCGGTCCGATTTCGCTCACTAACAATATCATCATCACCTCCGCGAATCCCGACACCTCTTCCGGCAGCACCTCCACTCTCTCGGGAATTATCAGCGGAAATTACGGGCTCACTTTCGCCGAAGGCACCAATCCCATCGGGGCGATCATTATCTCGGGCAAAAACACTTACACCGGCGGCACGACCATTAACGCGGGCACCGTGATCGCGGCCGCGACCGGCGAGCAAGGCACCTTTGCCGCGAACAGCGCGGTGACGGTTAATTCCGGCGGCACCCTTCAAGTCAATGGCAGCGACGCGCTCGGTTGGGGCGGCGGCGCAGCCCGGCTCGTGGTCAACGGCGGCACGCTCACCACGGACGGCACCGCCGGCCAGCGCACGACGTTGCAAAACGTCACCCTGACCGGCGGACGCCTCACCGACAAAAATAGCAACGGCCGCTATCTCCTCAATGGCACGCTCACCACCAACGCGAACGCGACCAGCGCACTCATCGATGCGCACGAGTTCGAACTTGCGGCCGCCACCCTGACTGTCGCCAACGGCACCGCAGCTGTGGATCTCGACATTACTTCGACGATCGTGGGTTCAGGCTCGCTCACTAAAAACGGCGCCGGACTTTTGCGCCTCACCGCCGACAACACTTACACCGGCGGCACCACGATCTCGAGTGGCACGTTGCAACTCGGCGCCGGCGGCACCACGGGCTCCATCGTTGGCAACGTCGTTAACAATGGCACGCTGCTCTTCAATCGCTCGGACGCGGTCACCTTTTCCAATGTGATTTCCGGCAGCGGTGCAGTCACCAAAACCGGCGACAACACGCTCACGCTGACCAATGCCAACACTCACACGGGCGGCACGATCCTCAACGCCGGCACGCTCGGTTTGGGCGCCGACAACGCCCTCGGCAGTGGTCGCTTGACGATCAACGGCGGCAACCTTCGCGCCTCCGGCAGTTCGCGCACCCTCAACAATGCGCTGACCATCGCTGGCGACTTTACGCTCGGACGCTCCACCACTCTCGCCGGCGCCATCTCGCTCACCAATAATATCACGCTCACCTCCGCCAATCCCGATTTCATCCCAGGAGGTAGTTCCGAAATTTCCAACGGCATCCACGGCAGTTACGGAATCACATTTGCCGACGGCACGAATCCGACCGGCACGCTCATTCTTTCCGGCGCCAACACCTACACCGGTGATACCCTGCTGGCCAGCGGCACGCTGCGCTTCGCCAAAGCGTCCGCCTTTTACACCAACACGATTAACAGCTCGAGTGTCACCAAATTCACCGTGGCCACCGGCGCCGCGGCGCACTTCAACGTCGGCGGCACCGGCGAATTCACCTCAGCCAATCTCGATCTTTTGCGCGGTCGCTTCGGCGCTGGCACGACGTTCGGCATCGACACGACCAACGCCACGGGAGGCGCCTTTGTCTACGCGAGCAATCTCGCCGGTTCGCATCATTTGACCAAGCTCGGCGGCGGCGTGCTCGCGCTCACTGGCGCCAGCACGCTCAACGGCACCACGACCGTGGCGAGCGGCACGTTGCAGATCGGCAATAACGGCACGACCGGTTCATTCACCGGCAACATCGTGAACGACGCCGCGCTCGTCTTCAAACGCACCAACGCGCTCACCCACAGCGGCAACATCAGCGGTTCGGGCATACTCACTCAAGCCGGCGCAGGCACGCTCACGCTTGCCGGCACCAATACCTACACGGGCAACACCACCGTCGCCGCCGGCACGCTACAGTTCGCCAAACCATCCGCGTTCTACAACGGCGTCATCGACAGCCACACCATCGCCCGACTCACCGTCGCTCCCGGCGCGCTCGCGGCGTTCAACGTCGGCGGCACGGGCGAGTTTACCGCATCGCATCTCGACTCACTCTTCGGTTACACCAGCGCCAGCGCGCTCGGCATCGACATCACCAATGCCACCGGCGGCGCCTTCACCTACGGGAGCACGATCGGCGGTTCGATCGGTCTCACCAAAATTGGCTCGGGCGTGCTCACGCTTTCCGCCGACCACACCTACACCGGCAACACGACGATTTCCGCGGGCACGCTGGTGCTCACCGGCCACGCCGCGCCATCCACGTTCACCGTCAATTCCGGTGCCGTGCTCGAACTCACCAGCGACACCGCTCGCGACTATGCGAACAATTCGACGTTCACCGGCGCCGGCACCTTGCGGAAAACCGGCACCGGCGAGATCCGTTGGGGTGGCTCCGCGGCGACGTTCGCGTTGAGCAGCGGCAGCGTGATTGATGTCCAGGCCGGCAGTTTCGGCGGCGGCTCGCACGCGAATGAAAATTGGCTCAACAACCGCGCCGATATCAACGTCGCTTCCGGCGCGACCTTCAATGGCGTCGAATCGAATGTCCGCGTCGACGCGCTCACCGGCAGCGGCACGATCACCTCGGGTTACAACGGCGCGGACTACACCACGTTCACGTTCGGCGTCGACAACGGCTCGGGCACGTTTTCCGGCATCCTCGCCAACACCGACGCGAACAATATCGGCTCCTTCACCAAAGCCGGCACGGGCACGCAAACGCTCTCCGGCAACAACACCTACACTGGCGGCACCATCATCACCGCCGGCACGCTCACACTTGGCCACGCCAACGCGGTTGGCTCCGGCCCGGTCGCGATCACCGGTGGCACGCTCAACTCATCGACCTACGGCTTCGACCTCACGCGCTTGTCCGGCACCGGCGTCTTGGATGGCAGCGGCGCTTACACCTACCATTCCAGCAACTCCGCGACGGTGGACGTGCAACTCGTCGGCAGCGCGTCGCTCACCAAATCCGGCACCGGCACCCTGACGCTCACACGCGGCAACGGCTACACCGGCGGCACCACCGTCAACGCCGGCACTCTCCATCTAAACGGCACCAACGTTCTCCCTGAGAATCGCGCCCTCACAATCAACGGCGGCACCGTCGTGCTGGGCGGCGAACACACCATCAATACTCTTTCCGGCTCCGGTGGCACCTTGGATCTTGGCAGCAACCGGCTCACCCTTCTCGACGGAATCGGCGGACGCAACACGACGTTCTCCGGGGTAATCACCGGCACCGGCAGCCTCCGCAAAGCGGCGCCCAGCACCATCACGCTCAGTGGCAACAACACGTTCACCGGTGGACTGGATCTTACTTGGGGGGCGATCGACCTCGGCCACGCCAACGCGCTCGGCACGACCGGCAATGTCTATCTCGAACGCGACACCTACCTCCAAACCCGCGGATTCGGCTTCGAGATTTCCCGTCTCTCCGGCATCGGCTTTGTGCAGAGTTACAGCGGAGCCGTTTACACCTACAACTCCGACAGCGATCGCATTAACAACAACCGCCTCGGCGGCGCGGCTTCGCTCGTTAAATCCGGCACCGGTAAGCTCACGCTCTATTTATTTTCAACCGCAGATTCTTACTACAGCGGCAGCACGACGATTTTAGACGGCACGCTCAAAATCGAATATCCCTACGGCCTCGCCGGCTCTTCCGAGATCATCGTCAACGGCGGCACGCTGGATTTGAGCGCCGACTACAACTACACGATCAATTCACTCTCCGGCACCGGCGGGGCCGTTCAATTATTCAGCAACACCGGGCGCTCGCTCACCGTCAACCAGAGCGCTCACAAAACGTTTGCCGGCACGATTCAAGGCAGCGGTTTACTGATCAAGCAAGGCGCGGGCACGCTCACCCTCTCGGGCACCAACACCTCCACGGGAGGCACCACGGTCGCCGCCGGCACGCTGCAATTTGCCAAGCCAACCGCGTTCTACGCGGGCGCGATTAACTCCACCAACGCCGCGAAACTCACCGTCTCATCCGGTGCCACCGCTGCCTTCAATGTCGGCGGCGCGGGTGAGTTTACGACTGCGGAAATCGCGCTACTCGCCAACAGCGGAAATTTCGCGACCGGCTCGGCGGTTGGTTTCGACCTCACCAACGCCGCGGGCGGCCCGCTCACGCTCGGAGAAAATCTCGGCGGTTCCTTCGGCCTCTCCAAACTCGGCACCGGCACGCTGATTCTGAGCGGAACTAACACCTACACCGGGGCCACGACCGTTGCCAGCGGCACGCTCGCCGTCCAAGGCGCCAATCGCCTCTCAAGCTCCAGCGCCGTTTTTCTCACCAATGGCTCTTCCCTCGATCTCAACGGCACCGCCCAAACGGTGAACGGCCTGGGCAGCGCCGCCAATCGCCTCGTGGGCAACATCACCGCCGGCACCCTCACGAACAACGCCGCCACTTATCTTCAATCCGGCACTTACGCCGCGACGCTAAACGGCAGCTCTACGTCCGCGCAACTCTGGATCGGCGGCCATAACGCGGCCACCGTCACCCTCGATGGCGTTAACAACACCGTTTATCTCACTGACCACACTCAGGTCGTCATCGGCCACGCAACCACCGGAGCTGCGGGCACCGTCAAGCTCGGCAATGCCAACGCCCTCGCAGCCGCCACCGAAAACATCGAACTGTGGAACGGCATCCTCGATCTCAACGGCCAGGCCGGCGTGCGCGCGAATTCCATTCTCCTCAAAGACGGCGCCAACAGCCGCCTCGTCAGCAATGCCGTGGCCAGCAACGCATCGTTTTTCAACGGCCTCACTTTGAGCGGTGCCCATCAACTCGGCGGCATCGGCAATCTCACTCTGGGCGGCGTTCTCTCCGGTGCCGGTTCTTTCACAAAAATCGGCACGGGCGCGCTCACCCTCTCAGGTAATAACACCTACACGGGGGCGGTCACCGTCAGCGCCGGCACTGTCAGCGTGAAGCATGGCAACGCACTCGGCACCACGGCCGCAAACACCACGGTCAACGCTGGCGCCACGCTCAACCTGAACAGCGTCGCCATCGGCAGCGAGGCGTTGTCACTCGCCGGCACGGGCGTGGGCAACGCCGGCGCCTTGTCGAGCAACGGCACTTCTTCTTTCGCCGGCGCAATTACGCTGAACGCGGACAGCGTGATCGGCGTCGCTGACGGCACCCTCGCCCTTTCGGGGATCATCAGTGAATCGGGCGGCGCGCGCAGCCTGACTAAATCTGGCGCCGGCACTCTCATCGTATCCGGCACCAACTCATACACGGGCGCGACCACGATTTCCGCGGGCACGCTGCAAATCGGCAATGGCGGCACGACCGGGTCGCTCGCGGGCAGCATTATCAACGGCGGCACGCTCACCTTTAATCGCTCCGACGCTGTCGCTTTCTCGGGAGTGATTTCCGGCACCGGCGCTCTCACTAAAACCGGGGGCGGCACGCTCACGCTCACGGAGGCCAATACTTACACCGGCAGCACCACGGTTTCCGAGGGCACCCTGCAAATCGGCACCGGCGGCACCACGGGATCGCTCGCCAGCAGCACTCTCGCGATCGCGGCCACTGCCACGGTGCGATTCGACCGCAGCACGGTTTCATCCTTCGCCGGCGTCGCCTCCGGCACCGGCACCCTCGTCAAAAACGGCGCGGGCAACCTCAGCTTCAGCGGCGCATCCGCTAACTTCCATGGCACGCTGCAAATCAATCAGGGCGTTTTCGTGCTGAGTTCCGCGGGTGACGCCTTGGGCGATAGCTCCCTGGTCAACATCGCCAGCGGTGCCTCGTTCTCCATTTTCGGCGGCGACGAAACCGTCGGTTCCGTCGCGGGCGCCGGCACGGTCCGCCTGGTCAACCGCACCCTCGGCGTCAACCACGCCACCACCGTCGAATTGAGCGGCACCATCATGGACAACGGCAACGTCACCAAGGGCGGCTCAGGCAATTGGATCCTCTCCGGCAACAATACTTACGTCGGCACGACCACGCTGAATCTCGGCACGCTCACTGCCGGCAGCGCCAGCGCCTTTGGCACCGGCACCGTGCGCGTCAACACCGGCACGCTCAACCTCGCCAACCAAGCCGTCAGCAACGCCCTCGACGTGCGCGGCGGCTCGCTCACCGGCCTCGCGAATTACACCGGCACGCAGACGCTCTCCACCGCGATAAACTATTCCGGCACGGTCGGCGGCACGATGATCGTCGCCAGCGGCGGTGCGCTCAACACCTCCGGCGCAACCTTCACCGGCGCGACCACCGTGCAGTCCGGCGGCACGATTCGCGGCACCGGCACCCTCGGGGCACTCACACTCAACTCCGGCGCGACGCTCGCACCCGGCAATTCACCCGGCGCGCTCGCCACCGGCAGCGAAACCTGGAACGGCGGCGCAACCTACGTCTGGGAAATCAACGACGCCGCCAACCCGGCAACCGGCGCGGGCACGCGTTACGATCTGCTCAGCGTCTCCGGACCACTCACGATCGCCGCGACGTCCGGAAATAAGTTCACGCTCACCCTCGCCTCACTCCTCGCCAACAACACCGCCGGCGACGTCGTGAATTTTAATTCCGCCGCGAATTCCTCTTACACCATCGCGAGCGCCACCGGCGGCATCATCGGCTTCGACGCCGGCGCGTTCACGATCAACTCCACCAGCTTCACCAACGCCCTCAACGGCGGCTCGTGGAATCTCGCCCTCGGCAACAGCAACCGCGACCTAAACCTCAACTTCACCGCCGCCGCTATCCCCGAGCCTTCCACCTACGCGATGATCATCGGCATCCTCGCCCTCGGGTGGGCTGTCCATCGAAAACGCCCGCTAAGCGCTTAGCCCATTCTCGACAACCCACGACGCTCCCGCTTTAAGGCCCGCGTGTTGTTTCGGCATTTCACGCTCTCGCTTTGCACAGGCCTGGCGCTCCTCACGCTCGCATCGCGTGGCGCGGAAACCACCTCGCTGTCGTCGAATCCGCGTTTCACCGGCTCGCCGTTTTTGCGCACGTGGCAACCCGAGACCTACGGCGCCGCGCCGGTAAACTGGCAAATCCAGCAGCACCCGCGCACCCAGTTTCTCTACGTCGGCAATAACTACGGTCTGCTCGAATTCGACGGCGCGACGTGGCGCACCTACGAACTTCCCGGCGGCGGGCCGGTGCGCAGTTTCGCCATCGACGACACCGGCAAAGTCTGGGCCGGCAGCCTCGACGAAATCGTCACGCTCACGCCCGACGCGCAGGGCAAATTCCAAGTCACCGCCGTCACCTCGCAACTTCCGCCCGGCGACCGCGCCATCGGCAACGTCACGCGCGCACTGGCCACGCCGCAGGGAGTTTATTTCACCGCGGTGCGCGCGGTGTTTCGTTTTCGCGATGGCCAGCCCGCGCGACGCTGGGAATTTCCCGCCACTCCCACCGGACTCTGGTGGCAGAACGATAAGCTGCACATCTCACTTGGACGCGACGGAATTTTCCGGCTCGAAGGCGACGCGTTTCAACCGGCCGCAAAATCGCCCGACGAAAAACTCGCACTCTCCGTCTTCGCCGCGCGTCCGATCGACAACGGCATGCACATCCTCCTCAGCAATCTCGGGCCATTCCGTTGGCATGGCGCGAGCACGCCGCTCGAACCGATTTCTCCCACGAGCGAGAAACTTTTCCGCGACAAGCCCGCTGAGGCCGCAACCTTCCTCGCCGATGGCACGATGGTGTTCGGCTATCTGCGCGACGGTTTGCGCGTGCTCGCCGCCGACGGCACGCCGCTGCGCGCGTTCGACGAAGCGCACGGCCTGGCGAGCAATCGCATCGAAGATCTTTTCACCGATACCGAAGGCGGCGTCTGGATCGCGCAACGCTCCGGGCTCACGCGCGTGCAACTCGACAGCCCGTTCGCGCTCCATGGCGTGCCGCAAGGCCTTTCAGGCAGCCCGCGGCTGCTGCGCCGCTTCAATGACCGCCTCTACATCGCGCACAACGAAGGCGTCGTCTGGCGCGACGAATCCGCCGGGCGCTTTCAAGCTATCCCCGGACTCAGCGCGAGCATCAGCACGTTGTTTACCGCCGAAGGAAAACTCTACGGCCCGGGCTCGTCGCTTCATGAAATCTCCACCGACAACTCGTGGCGCACCGTGCTGCCCGGCTCGCAACTCACCATCACGCCCGTGCCCGGTCACGCGGGATTTTATTTCGGCGGCAACACCACCGGCGTCACGTTGCTGCGCTTCGACGGCAAAAGGTGGAGCAACGACGGCCGCCTCGCGAACGTGCCCGAGGGCGCGACGCGCTTCCGCGACGGCAACGATGGCAAGCTCTGGGCCGTGGCCTACAACGGCACCGGCATCTGGCGACTCGATTTGCGCGGTGCGATCGACTTGAAAATTCCCGCGCAACACTTCACCGAAGCCGACGGCCTCCCGCCCTCGCGCCGCCGTGACAGCCCACGTATCGCCCGTATCGACGGCGAAATCATCGTCACCAGCGCCGCCGGCACGCGCCGTTTCGATCCGACTTCGAATCGCTTCACCCGTGATCTCCGCATCGCCGGACTCGACCCCGACAGCGGCGCGATGGCAATCACGAGTGAAGACGACGAGTTGTGGTGGTTCACCGGCCCGCCTTACGAAAAACTCGGCCGCGTTGTCTCTGGCGAAAGTAAATCCCTGCAGTTCGCGCCCGTCACCAGCGGCCCGTTGCGCGGCATCGTGCCCAACTCGATTTATCGCGACGTGCGCGCCAACACGCTATGGATCGCGGGGCAAGGCGGCTTGGTGTCCTTCGATCTCAGCTGGCAACCCCCGCGCCCGCGCCCGGCGCTGCAGGCGTTCGTGCGCAGCGTCACCGATCCTGCGACCGATGCGTCAGTCGATCTCGCCAGCGCGTTATCGTATCAGTCCAACCAACTGCGCTTCACCTTCGCCGCGCCAAGTTTCGAAACCGATTACCACGGAAACCAACGCACCGAATACCGCACGCGCCTCGCCGGGCTCGAAGAAAACTGGAGTGCGTGGAGCGAGACGACGTTCCGCGATTTTACTAACCTGCCCTACCGCGAACTCGTATTTCACGTGCAAGGCCGCGCGCTCGATGGCCGGGAAAGTGCCGTCGCGACGGCGGCCTTTAAAATTATGCCGCCGTGGTGGCTCACGCGCTGGGCTTTCGCCGCGTATATCGCGGCCACGCTTTTGTTCATCGTCGCGGTATTCGTGTCGCGCACGCGCTCGCTCCGCCAACGCAACGCCCAACTCGCCGCCACCGTCACCGCGCGCACCGCCGAACTCGAGCGCCTGCGCCAGATCGATCGCGACGAATCTGCCGCCGCCAAACTCGCCGAGGAAAAAGCGCGCCTCGAAATGCTCCGTTACCAGCTCAACCCGCATTTCCTCTACAACGCCCTCAACTCCATCCGCGCGCTCGTCTTCACGCGCCCGCCCGCCGCAGGCGATATGGTTTCTCAACTTGCCGAATTGTGCCGCGTCACCCTCACGCGCAACGAAGATGCTGCGCCCGTGAGCGAGGAATTCGCGATGCTCCAGCTCTACCTCGACATGGAAAAAACGCGCTGGCGCGATTCGCTTGAAGTCGAGTTCGCCCTGGCCGATGCCGCCGCAACGCAAGTTATCCCGCCGTTCCTGCTGCTCCCGCTCGTTGAGAATGCGCTCAAACACGGCCGGCAAACTTCGCCTGACATTTTAAAACTCCGCATCAGCGCTCACGTGGAAAACCAAACCGCGCTCGTCCTCGCCGTCGCCAACACCGGCGAGTGGCTCGAACCCGGCACCGCGACCGCGCCATCAACTGGCATCGGCCTCGAAAATCTCCGCCAGCGCCTGAAGCGTTATTATCCCGACGCCCACACGCTGACGACCGAAGCGAAGGACGACTGGGTGACGATCACGCTATTTCTTAATCTTTCTCGTTCTCAATCTCTTACTCGTTCTCTTGTATTTCTCCAATCCGAGAACGAGAACGATTAAGAGAACGAGAACGATTTTAACATGCTCCGCACCGTCATCATCGACGACGAATCGCTCGCCCGCGACGAACTCCGCCGGCTGCTCGCGGCGCATCCTGAAGTCAGCATCGTCGGCGAAGCCGGAAAGATTTCTGCCGCACGTGAGCTGCTGGCTCGCGGCGGCTACGATCTCGTCCTGCTCGACATCCAACTCGCCGGCGGCAGCGGCTTCGATCTCGTGCCGCATGTCGTGCCGCCTGTGGAAATTATCTTTGTCACCGCACACGATCAATTCGCCGTGCGCGCCTTCGAGATCAACGCGCTCGACTACGTTTTAAAACCGGTGTCGCCCGCACGCCTCGCGACTGCGCTGAAACGAGTCTCGCACTCGAACGCGGCATCTTCACCTGGACCCACGCCCGAAGAAGCATCCACGACCGCACCGTTCGCCGCCAACGATCGCGTTTTCCTCAAAAGCGATCGCGGCTCACGCTTTGTTTCCCTCACGGAAATTGCCGCCGTCATCGCCAACGACAACTACACCGACGTTTACGTCGCCGACGGCGCGCACTTCCTCGTGCGCCGCACACTGAAGTCATGGGAATCGTCGTTGCCCGGCGCGCACTTCACCCGCGTGCATCGACAAGCACTCGTCAATCTCGCCCAAGTCGAACGCATCGACCACGCCGACGGCGAAACGCCTGCGCTCCACCTCCGCGGCGTGAAACGACCCGTCACTTGCAGCCACCGCCTCTCGCCGGAATTGCGCCGGCGATTGGGTTAGTTTTCATAAGACCAGAAAACTAATCTGGAACTCAGGAAATCAGGAACGAAACAGACAACCTTTTCCTGCGTTCCTGATTTCCAGATTAAAAACCTTGCCTTGGTGAATTGTCCGGAGAGCAGCCTTCTTTTGTGCAATTCGTGAAATTCGTGTCGTTCCAAACGCTCGCCCCATCCTAAGGCACGCTTACCCCCGACGCGTTGCAGTGCTGTGGCCAAAAATTTGAGTTAGCGGCGGCGCGATGCGCGTTCTCAAAAAAAGATGTGAGCCGCGCCGCGCATCACACCCACCTCCATGCACCACACCCGTCGACTCTCCATCGCGACGCTTGCCTGCGTCCTCCTCGCCTTGCCCGGGTCGCTCTCTGCCCAGCAGACCTACACCAACGGCGACACCAACACATCGAACATCACTGCCAACTCGCCCACGATTTTCACCATCGCGAGCGGCACCGCCACACAGAACGGCATCATCTCCGGCGACCAAGTGCGCAAGGAAGGCGCGGGCGAGCTTCATTTTTCAGGCAACAACACTTACTCCGGAGGCACGACGATTGACGCCGGCACGCTCGTCGGCGCTCACAACAACGCGTTTGGCAGCGAGAGCATTACGCTCAGCGGCGGAGCACTTCGGCTCAGCGGCGACACCGCCGTCGCTAACAACATCACCGTCACCGGCGCGGCCACGGTCGGCAGCACCGGCACTGGCTCGCAAACTTACAACGGCACCCTCGCCGTCAACGCCGCCACCACGCTCGATTCCGCGAGCGCTGGCTACATCAGATTCACCAACAATATTACCGGCACCGGGGCACTCACCTTCACTGGCGCCAACACCGGCCTCGGTGATTTCAAAGGTCGCGTGTTGCTCGATTACTCCGACGTCGGCGGTAGTCCCGGCAACCTGAGTTATGCTGGCAGCCTCACGGTCAACTCCGGCGCTGTGCTCCAAGCCTTCGCCAATCTTTCCTCGGCCCACGTGCAGTTGAACAACGGCGGCCAACTCTGGGTCGCAGCGTCTGGCAACCGCACCCTGACAATCGGCAGTCTCTCTGGCGACGGCGTCGTGCGCACAATCGCGCCCGAAGACACCATCATCACGCTCGACGTCGGCAGTGATAATTCGAGCAGCACCTTCTCCGGTTCCGTTCGTCGACAATACGACGCCGACGACCAAGCTTTCTTTCATATCGCGCTCACCAAAACCGGCACTGGCACGTTCACACTTTCTGGTAACAACATCTATACTGGCGGCACGACGGTCAGCGCCGGCACGCTCGCCATTTCCGGCAGCGGCACACTCGGCACCGGTGATCTCACGCTCAATGGCGGAACGTTCGACCTCGGCGGCACCACGCAAGGCGCCTCGACCGCGATCTTCGCCGGCGGCACCGCGCAAAACGGCACGCTTTCTGCCAACGCCTTCGATGCGCGCAGCGGCACCATCAGCGCAAATCTTACCAGCACGGCCGCGCTCACCAAAACCACGAGCGGCACGCTCACGCTTTCCGGCACCAACGATTATTCCGGCGGCACCACGATCAACGCCGGCCTCATTGCGATCGACGCCGATTCACGCCTCGGCTCCGGCGCGCTTACGCTCAACGGCGGCGGCATCCGCTACAACGCCGCGTTTAACGATCTCCGCGCCATCACCCTCGGCCTCGGCGGCGGCACGCTCAACACGAATGGTCAGACGATCTCTTTGGCCAATGGCGCATCCGGCAGCGGTAGCCTCAATTTCACGGGCAACGGCACCGTGAACCTCAGCGGTAGCCTTACGCACACCGGCGGCACCTCGGTCGATGGCGGCACGTTGCGCCTGCAAAGCGCCGGCGCACTGGGCAGCGGTGATTTTACCGTGAACGGCGGCACCACAGTGGCCGTCGGCGACTACACTTACGCGATCGGGGCGCTCAACCTCGTTTCCGGAACGTTGAACCGAAACTACACCGGCGCGTTCAACGCGACCGCCTTCAACGTCCAATCGGGCATCATTGCCACAGGACTTACGGGCAGCGGCGCACTCACTAAAACGGGCAGCGGCACGGTCGAACTGCGCGAACGCCTCACTTACACCGGTAACACCTACCTCAACGAAGGCACACTCACCCTCCGCACCGATATCGCCAACAGCACGCTCGTGCACAATCACGCCGGCACGACGCTGAGGCTCGATCCTTTCACCAGCTTGATCCGACTCGGTGGTTTGCAAGGCAATCAAACTGTCGATTTGCGCAATGCGAGTAACGCCGCCATCACCGTGATCGTCGGTGGCAACAACAGCTCCACCGCTTACAGCGGCGCTTTTACCGGCACGGGAAATTTTTCCAAAACCGGCTCCGGCACACTTACTCTCTCCGGCACGAGCAGTCACACCGGCTACACTTCCGTCGGCGACGGCACATTGATCGTCAACGGTTCAGTCGCCACGAGTAACCACACCGAAGTTGCCGGTAGCGGACGTCTCAGCGGCTCTGGCACCGTCGGCGCCCTCACTCTCTACTTCGGCGGCAGCGTCGCGCCGGGCAATTCGCCCGGCACACTCAACGCCGGCAACACGACGTGGAACGGCGGCGCGAGCTACGAATGGGAAATCAACAACAGCGCCAACCCGAGCGCCCCCAGCGCAGCCGGCACGAACTACGATCTGCTCTCGATTTCCGGCACGCTCACGATCAACGCGACGCAAGGAAATGAATTTACGATCAAGCTCGCTTCGCTCCTCGCGAACAACACGAGCGGCGACGCACTCAACTTCAACGCCGCGCAAAACTACACCTACACCATCGCCAGCGCCACCGGCGGCATCCTCGGTTTCGACGCCGACGCGTTCACGATCAACTCCACCGGTTTCACCAACGCCACGAACGGCGGAGTGTGGGCGCTTACTCTCGGCAACAGCAGCCGCAATTTGAACCTCAACTTCACCGCCGCCGCTGCCGCGATCCCCGAGCCGTCCACCTACGCCGCCATCTTCGGCGCACTGGCGTTGGGGCTCACGATCTATCGCAAACGCAAAGGAAAAGGTTTCTGAAGGATGCACTACCGAGAAACAGAGCCGAGACCTGAAGCCTTCGTGTCCTTCGTGGTTAAATATCATCCGGAGAAATCTTAGGTGGAATTCACGAAATCAGGAAAATTAATCGCCAATACCCCAAAACCTATTCCGTGCATTTTCATTCGTGAGCATCCGTGAAATTCGTGTCACGCCTTCATCGGCTTTTTCCGGCCTTCCTGATTTCCAGATTAAAATCAGTTCGTCGCTTGGCGCACATTCGCCGATTTGAACCACAAAGGCACGGAGTTACAGAGCTCAAGCCTAGCAACTTCGTGCGCTTCGTGGTGAAAAATTCAACCTATCTAATCTGGAACTCAGGAAATCAGGAAATTTAATCCCCGATTGCCCAAAACCTATTCCGTGCATTTTCATTCGTGAGCATCCGTGAAATTCGTGTCACGCCTTGATCGGCTCCTTTCCTGCTTTCCTGATTTCCACATAAAAAATCACACCGGGCGTAGGTTGATGTGTTTGCGCACAGACACCTGATAATTTCTCCCCACGGGCAGCGGCTCTTCGCCGGATTCCAACTCCAGCGTCCAGCGGCCGCCCGATACCCGGCGCAAGCGGCTGACGTGAGCCCACCCGACGATGTGCGAACGGTGCACCCGCCCAAACTTTCCTTTCGGTAACATCGCTTCCCACACTGCCAGCGCTTTCAACTCGAGAAACTCGCGCCCCGTCCGCAACTGCACGCGGGTGTGATCGCCTTCCGCACTGATCGCAACAATCTCCTCCCAGCGCACCTGCACATGACAGTTGCCCGCCCGCAGGTAACATCCACCCGATTGCGCCGGCGGCGCGGGCTGCGCGGCATTCCTCCACGGCCCGGAGCCAGCCTCGACGAAACGCGCGCGCGCGGCAGCGGCCAGCACGAGTTCGCCGAGTTGCTGCAACGCCCGCATCTCCGCTGCACTCCACGCATGACGCTTGCGCGTGTCGTCGAGCCCGATCAGCGCGACGAGCCGGCCGTTGCTCAACAACGGCGCGCCCGCCGTGGCCCGGTTACCCTCGCGCCGCATCTCTTCCTTCAAATTCTGCGCGTCAGGCGGCAGCCTTTCGATATCGGACAGCACCACCGCCCGCCCTTTCAAAAAATCCTTCATCGGGTGCGCGATCAACGCCACCGGCACACCGGGGAAATCCGGCAGAAAGTCCGGCACGCCATCCGCACACCATTCGTAAGCCACCCAGAAATTTTCCTGCGCCTCGTCGAAAAAAATCAACCACGCGCGGTCGGCATCGAACGCCGGCCCGATCACGCGCAACGCTTCCAACGGTGCATCCGCCAGCGGCGCACTCAACAAACGTTGCGCAATCTGAAACAACAAGGAAGGGACGGTTTTCGTCATTTCGAAAAAGAAGCAGGAAAACCTCCTGGCCGTTGCGCGCAATGGCAGGATTGCAGCTTCCCTCCCTCGCTCATAACGGGGCATGCGGCGACCACACCGCGAAAAATTCGCGCAGCTTCGCCACGTCGTAATCTCTAGGCTCCTTCGTTTCCCACCGGCTGATGTCAGGATTTGCGAGCACGCGGCCGTTGGCATCGAGCAACGTCAGCACGGGAATTCCGCGTTGCGGCGCGCGCCGATAACGCGCGAGCAGTTCGGCGTTTCGCAGCGTGTAACTTTTCCAATTCACGTCGATGCGCACGATCACGTAGTCGCGTTCCGCCTGCGCCCGCAGCACCGGATCGTTGCGCAGCACCGCGTCGAGCCGGTGACACCACGGGCACCAGTTCGCACCGAGCATCACCAACACGCGACGATCGCTTGCCTTCGCCTCGGCCAGCGCCGCTGCGAGCTGCGCTTTTCCGTCGGCCTGATAGTCAAACACGTCCGGCCCGACCTCGGGATATTCCGTCGCGCGCGGTGCATCCGCGAACGTCGCGTTCAACGCGAGTAATCCCACCATGATCGCACACCAAAATCGCATGCCTAGAAAACACCTTGGCGTGTCGCCGCTGGCAACGTCTCGCCGGCCCCGCAAGTGTCGTTGGGCGACACAGGATGCCGTTGGGCGATTGGGCGTTTCCACGCGGGAACCCGGCACCCTTGCTAGCCGCTGCTCATGACTTTTCTTCGTCATCTTCGTTTTTCACTCCGCCTCATTGGATTCGCCGGCCTGCTTGCGTTCACCTCGGCGGCGCGCGCACAGTTCATGATCAACAGCGGGGACGAATGCGTTCCCAGTCCGGAGGATGGCATTTTTTGCGGGGAAGATCCGGGTGGCTTCGAGTTATTCGGCTACCTGCGGCAGACCATTCACGGGGAAGTGACCGAGCCGTGGTATGTCTCGGGCAACGTCGGCAACGGGTTTTCGTATAACCATATTGGGATTCACTTCCTTGTTTTCGACTACACGTTGACGGAAGGTTCACGGCTGACCATCGCGGGTTCGGACAACATGCAATATCGCGGGACGATCCAAGGCGCTGGCTCACTCCGCCTGCTCGCAGGTGGCTCGTTGCTCTTCGATCCGACCGGTTCATTCGTTTATCAGCAAGTCCTCGCGCCTTACGGCACTTACTATTCGCGCAACACTTACTCCGGCGGCACGGAAATCGAAGGCGGTTGGTTAAAAATCCACGACGACGCGAGCCTCGGCAGCGGCGCGCTCGCGCTCAGCGCCGGCGGCACGCTGCAAACGCTCGCGGCCGGTGCACTGCGTGGCTTCAGCATCAGCGGCCACGACACGCTTCTTCGCGCCGACGCCGACCTCAGCATCGATGGCGCGATCACCGGTGACGGTCGTTTCAACAAATCCGGCGCGGGCATCGTCACGCTCACTCAAACCAACTCCCATACCGGCGGCACGCACATCGTGGAAGGCAGGCTCGTCGTGTCGACCGACGCGAATTTCGGCGCGAGCGATACGCGCGTGTCACTCGCCAACAACACCACGCTGATTCTTGGCGACGGTTTCATTTCTTCCGCACGTGAGTTGGCTCTGCAAGGCGCCACCGCCAACGTGTCTATCGACGGCACCGCCAGCTGGAACGGCACCACCTCCGGCTCCGCGCAATTGGTTAAACAAGGCGCTGGCACGCTCGTGCTCGCTGGCGGCATCGGTCACACCGGCGGCGCGAACCTCACCGCGGGCAAACTCGAAGTCGCCGTTTCCGCCGCGCTCAACGGCACCGGCACGACCACGTGGAGCGGCCCGATCAGTGGCAGCGGTGAACTCATCAAATCCGGCGGCGGCACGCTCGTGCTCAGCGGCGCGGCCACGCACACCGGTTTCACCACGGTGACGGGCGGGACGTTGCGCCTCGGCGCCAACCATGCACTCAGCGCCAGCTCTGCCTTGTTTCTCAACAATGACGCCACCCTCGACCTCGCGGGCCACCACCAAATCGTCGGGGATCTCGACTCCTACAATTTCACCACCGGCACCAACGACGCGAGCACCGTGATCCTTGGCGGCGCGACGCTCACCAACCTCAACCGCGTCGCCAATAACTGGGCGGGCGCTCTCACCGGCACCGGCACGTTCATCAAACAAGGCGCCGAAACAATGCATTGGTCCGGGGCAAACACTTTCACCGGCACGCTGCAAATCGACGCCGGCACCCTCGAGACTCATGCCACCAACACGCTCAGCCCCCACGCGAGCGTCGCGCTCGCGAGTGACACTGTCCTGAAACTCAACAACACCTCGCAAACCATCGCAGGCCTTTCCGGCTCCGGAGAAATTCGTCTCGGGTGGGTGCTGGCGGTCGAGCAAGCCAGCGACACGACTTACTCAGGGGACATCTCCGGCAGCGATGGCACTTTCGTCAAAACTGGCAGCGGCACGCTCACCCTCACCGGCCACAACACCTTTAGCGGCGATCTTTATCTCAGCGGCGGCACCGTGCGTGTCGGCTCCAACGGCGCGCTCGGCCAGGGCGCGCGCGTCTTCTTCAACGGCGGCATGCTCGCTACGACCGCCTCGTTCACCACCGATCGAAACCACTACGTCGGCGCCACCGGCGGCACATTTGACACCGCCACGGCCACCACGCTCACCTCCAACGGCAGCCTCTTCGGATCGGGCACACTCACGAAAACCGGCACCGGCACGCTCGCGCTCACCGGCACGAGCACATTTAGCGGCCCTCTTCAAATCGAAGCCGGCACCGTGCTCATGAATGGCGTCGCCAACGCGAGCGCTTTCACCGTCAACAACGGCGCCGCGCTCGGCGGCAGCGGCAACATCGGCGCGCTCACGCTAAACTCCGGCAGCACGCTCGCACCCGGCAACTCGCCCGGCACGCTCAGCATCACCGGAAACTCAACGTGGAACGGTGGCGCGAATTACGAGTGGGAAATCAACAACGCTACCGGCGTCGCCGGCACCCACTATGATTTAGTTTCCGTTTCCGGTTCACTCACGATTACCGCGACGAGTGAAAATAAATTCACGCTCACCCTCGGCTCACTCCTCGCGAACAACACTCGCGGCGACGCGCTCAATTTCAACTCGACCGTAAATTCCAGCTACACCATCGCGAGCACCACCGGCGGCATCATCGGCTTCGACGCCAGCGCGTTCACGATCAACTCCAGCGGTTTCACCAACGCCACGAACGGCGGCTCGTGGAATCTCGCCCTCGGCAACAGCAACCGCGACCTGCTCCTCAACTTCACCGCCGCCTCCGCCATCCCCGAGCCATCGACGTATGCCGCTCTCGCGGGCGCCTGCGCGCTGGGATTGGTAATTTATCGCAAACGCTCACTTCGAAAAATCTAATCAGGAACTCAGGAAATCAGGAAAAACCCGGATTCTCTTTTTTCGATTTCACCATCGTTACGCTGGTTCGTTTCCTGAGTTCCTGATTTCCAGATAAATTAGTCCAACGTTTCGCACTTCCTCAAATCATCCCGCGCAACCTTGCTTGCGCGACCAACTCTGCGGTGTTCGTCGCGCCGAGTTTTGCCATGACGTTCGCGCGGTGAAACTCCACCGTGCGCAGGCCAATGCCGTAAAAATCCGCGACCTCGCGACTCGTCAGACCTTCGATGATTTTTGTCAGCACCTCCTGCTCGCGCCGCGATAAAATCTTTCCCAGCGCTTCCGGCTTGCCGCCCTCCTGCGCCAGCGTTTCCAGAAAACGCGCGGAGAAATAATTCCGCCCCGACGCCACCGCCGTCAACGCCTCCTCCAGTTTTTCCGGATCGGTGTCTTTTTCCAAATAGCCTTCCGCGCCGCTCTCCCGCACGCGCGTCAACGCCAGCGGATCCATCAACGACGAAAACACCAGCGCCCGGGCCTGCGGTCTTGCCTGTCGCGCCGCCCGCACAAAATCGAGTCCGTCCATGCCGGGTAATTGCAGGTCCACGATCATCAGTTCAGGCCGCCGGCTCGTGAGCATCCCAAGCGCTTCTTCAGCCGAACTCGCCGAGCCGACCAATTCGAAACGCGCATGCGCGGCGAGCCATTGCTCCATGAAGAGACGAAACATTCCCTGATCCTCCACTAACAAAGTGCGCGTGCGCGGCGTGTTCACGGTGAAACGTTACAGGTTCGCCCGCGGCAGTGTAAATCCAATCTCCGTGCCGCCACCCGGCACGTCGAAAACTTCCAAACGCGTGCCAAGCGCGCGCGCGATCTCGACGCACAACCGCAGCCCCAGCCCGCGACCGAAGCCCCACGGATGCACACTATTATTTTCGGCCGACTGGCCGCCGATCAAGGCGCGTGCGTCCGCCGGCAATCCCGGGCCATCATCACGCACGCTCACGCGCACGCCGCCGCCTTCGGCCTCGCGCGCCAGCACGTGCACGCGCGTGCGCGCGGATTTCACCGCGTTCGACACGAGATTGCGCACGAGGGTTTGCGCCGGCACCAAGTCAGTGCGCACGCGCAGACCGGTCTCGACGATCGCCTCCAACGTCACGCCTCGCTGCGCGGCCATGGCTCGGTGCAACTCCACCGCCGGCGCGACGATGCCGGCGCCGGCCAAGTCCCCCGCGCGACCGGACTCGGTGCGCAGCCGCGTCCACAACACCACATCTTCCAGCAACAGCAGTAACTGACGACCAGTCTGCGCCGCCTGACTGGGAAAATTTTCGTGCACCGGCGTCTGTTCCGCCGCGAGCGTCAACGCCGTCAGCGGACTGCGCAGGTCGTGACCGAGCACGGCCATCATGCGATCTTTGTCACCGTTCGCGCTTTCCAATTCGCGCGTGCGCTCACGCACTTCCTGCTCGAGTTCGACCGCGTAATTTTCCTGCATCGCATGCCGGCGCTCCGCCTCGGCCATCGCCGCAGTTTGTGCCGCGATTTTTTCCTGCTGCAACACGGCAAACCGATCCGCGATCGCGAGCGACAACAGCAGCATCTCCAGCGCCGAGCCGGCCATCACGATGCGCCCGATCAGCTGCACCGGAATGCCCGGCACCCACGCCACCAGCAACGGGGCGAGCCCGATGAACAGAAAACTGAACGCCACCACGAAATGCCGTGCCTGCCCCGCGCCGGCGCGCCACGCGGCAGCGGCGATCACGAGCAACGTGACGTGGGCCAGCGCACTCGCGAGCACGACGAGATTGAAAAGTGCGTTCGCTCCCGTCACCGGCACGAACAAGGTCACGACGGCTAGCAGCAACATCAGCACCTTCACTCCGCGGGCCACGCGATCTGCTTTCGGCAGGCGGACGGAGAGTTCGAGAAACCGCCGCGCAAACGCCGCCAGGCACGCGCTGCTCGTCGCGAGCAGCACGGTCATCGTCACCTCCAACACCGGCGAACCCAGCGGCAACCCGAGCAAGCCCGTTTCCCCGAGCGCCATGAAAACATGGACGATGAACGTCGCGAGATAGAGCAGGTAGCTGCCGGTGTGCGGCAGGCGCACGCGCAGCCAGAGCACGACGTTGTAGATCAGCAACGCCAGCAGCCCGCCGAAATAAACACTTTCCGCCACGATATCGCGCACCACCGCCGCATGAAACTGCAACGATTTCGGCCACCAGCCGACCTCCAGCCACAACGCCAGCCCATCCTCGTAACGCAGATAAACGACCCGTGTCCCGCGCGGCGGCACCACCAGGGGGAAAGCCGCTTCGCGGCCCCACACCGCTTTTTCTGCGACAGGAATCCATTCGCCGGAGCGCAAGTGTCGCCAGCCGAGTCCTGCGTGGCCTTGGCGAAGCAGGCCCGATGATTCCTCTTCGAGAAAAAAATCCACGCGATCCGCGTAGCGCTCCACATCCGCGAGGACGCCCGACATGGATCTGGCTTCGGGATTCACGAGCGTGACTCGCACCCAGCGCACCAACGGCGGGCTTCCTTGCAAAAGCGCCGGCGCACCGAGCGGTTGCCACGCGTCGTCGCCTAGCGCGGCGACCACGTTGGGATCATGCCCCGTGTAATCCGTGCGCAACACTTCCGTCTTTTCCGGCGCGCGCCGCGCCGAGGTATCGCTGCGATAACCGATCAGCAAAAGCCCGAGCAGCAGCAACGCCGGCGCCAGCACGCCAACCAGCGGTAACCGTGACCATTTTCGCGCGGGCGTCATGCGATCAGCGATTTCCCTCCGTGCTCTCGCCCACGGTCGGCAGAGAGAACGCGATCTCCGTGCCTCCGGCGGACAGCGCGGAAATTTCCAAGTCCGTTTGCATCGCCTGCGCGATTTCCGCGCACAACCGCAGCCCCAAGCCGCCGCGCAATTCCGCGCCTTCTCCTTTCACCGCAGCAGAGGTTTCGACTGACGAGTCGATGCCATCATGGCGCACGGCGATGCGCACGCGCCGGTCCGTCGCCGTCACCTGCACCACCACCTGCGACGCCGCGTGCTGCACCGCGTGGAAAATTAAATTTCGCATCAACGCCTGCACCGGCACGAGATCCGCCCGGAGCTGCAACTCCGGCACGGCTTCCACGACCAATTTCACTCCACGCCGCGCCGCGCCGTTGCGGTGCAGCTCCACCGCGGTCGCCACCACTCCGACCGCAGGTTGCGCCGTGGCGCGGGTCGTGCCCGCCCGCAGCCGCGCCCAGAGCACTACGTCCTCTAGCAACAACAACAGCGCGCGTCCCGTTTGTGCCGCTTCCGCGGCGAACCCCGTGCGCCCCGCAGGTGCCGCGGCCGCCGCACCGGCCTGCTCGGCGGATAATGTCAGTGCCGTGAGTGGGCCGCGCAAATCGTGGCTGAGCACGGCCATCATCCGGTCCTTGTCGGCGTTGGCGGCGGCAAGCTCGCGCGTGCGGGAGCGCACCTCATGTTCGAGTTCGTCGGCATACGCTTCCTGCATCGCCTGACGCTTCTCGGCTTCCGCCACCTGCTGGGCTTGCGCGATAATTTTCTCGCGCTGCAATCGTGCGAAACGATCGGCGATGGCGAGCGAAAGCATCAACATCTCTAGCGCCGATCCGAGCATCATCGACATCGCCGACAGCCCGAGCGGAATCGCGAGTAACCAAATGATCGCGGTCGGCAGCATGCCCGCCAGCAACAGTCCGAACGACAGCACGAAGAACCGTGCGTAATAGGCACCCGCGCGCCACGCCAGAATCGCCGCGACCAGCAGCAACGCATGCGTCGTGGCCACCCCGCCCACCGCGAGGTGCAGCCAGAGCGTGTTGTTCATCCAAGGCATGGTCAGCGCGGCGAGCGCCAGCACTCCCGCGACCGTGCCAGCATAACGCACCCCCAGGCCGACCCGCGGCACGAGCGTGCCCAATTCTAAAAACGTCGCCGCAAACCGCGTCAGAAAAAAACCGCTCGCCGCCAGCGCCGCCGTCAGGGGCATTTCCATCCACGGCGAACCGATGGCCCAGCCCGCGACTTGATGCTGCGCGCGCGCCATAAACATGAACGCGGCGACACTCCCAAGATAACCCAGATACCAGCCGATGTCGCGATACCGCAGCCGCGCCCACACAACGCCGTTGTAGATCAGGAGTGCAAACAGAATGCCGAAATAAGCCGACTCCGCGATCAGGTCGCGCAACTGCGCCGAGGCAAAGGCGCCTTCATCGGGCCACCACACCGGCCGCAGCCACACGCCGAAATAATCCTGCAAACGGAGGATTACCTGACGTTCGCCCCCGGCCGGCACTTCCATCGGAAACGCCGCATCGCGCCCCGCCAACGGTCGCTCCGCCATCGGCGCCCACTCGCCCGCGCGCAAGTTTTCCCAATTTCCATCGTTCTCTCTCACCCACGCTTCGATGCGATCGGTGTAATACTCCGCATCGGCCAGCACACCGCGCTGCGCGTCGGCTCCGGGATTGCGCAACGTGATCCGCACCCACACGGCCTCGCCGTAGAAAGATTGGATGTAACCGCTCCCGTCCCAACGGCGCCACGCGGTGTCCGGCTTTGCGCGCACGTCTTCAAAACGGAATTGTGCCGTCACATCCGGCAGCACCTCGACCGTGGAATCCCCACGCGGCAGCGCCAGCATGCCTTTGCGGTCGCCCGCGACTCCCAGCATCAAGCCGCCGAGCATCGCCGCGACTAAAACCAGCAGGCAACTGATGGGCAGCCACGTGGATGCGCGAGGAACCTCCATCCGCCCACTTCGGCAAGGCGGCTCGCGCAAAGCAAGCCCCCGGGAGCGCGCCCCCGTAGTTCTACGGGTTTTGATTTTTTGTCGTGCGGCCAGCCATTTGCGAAAACCACGCCCGATCCTTTCCGCGCACCCATGAAGACATCCGCCTGGTTTCTCCGTCACCCGCTTCGCGTCAGCCTGCTCGCCCTCGTCGCGCTCACCGCGCCGCTCACCGGCTACGTGCACGTCGACAATCTGGGAAACCAAATCCCGTTCTCGTCGAACGGCGTGATCTTTATCACGAACATGTTTCCGAAGAACCCGCTGCCGATCGCTTATTTCGGACAGAATTACCAGAACTACAACTACGTCGCCACCTACCCGATGATTCGAGAGGTCTTCCGCGTGCGCCTCACGCAGTCTGATTTTCGCGGGAGCAATTTCTCCGGCATCAACTTTTCCGGCTCGGAATTAATGGGCACAGATTGGCGTGGAGCCACGCTCAACAAAGCCACTTTCCTGGGCGTCAACGCCAGTCTCTTTTCCGATTTCTCCTTCGCCAATCTGCAGGAAACCAACTTCTACCGCGCCAACCTCACCATGTCGTTCATGACCAGTGCGGACGTGCGCAAAGCAAACTTTGCCTACGCCACTTTGTGGGGCACCGACTTCAGCAACTCCGATCTCACCCAGACCAGTTTCTTCGGCGCGGAATTCAACGACAACCTCGGCGTCTTCCAGCATGCGCGTTTCGACGGCGCCAATCTCACCAACGCCGACCTGCGCAACACGGACATCACCGACCAACAAATGGCCTCCGCCTTCACACTGGCGGGGACCAACTGGTTCCAGACCGACCTGCAGAACCGCGACTTCCGCAATATGAATTTCACCGGTGCCAACTTCCGCCAGGCCAACTTGTCAGGCACGCTCCTCGCCGGTGCCAATCTTTCCCGCGCGGACATGCGCGGCACCACCATCACCCTCGCCCAACTCCGCCAGGCCGCCTCTCTCACCTACGCGAACTTCAGCAACTATGATTTCCGCAACGCCGACCTCAGCTCGATGAATCTCGCCGGCGTGATCATCGAAAACGCGCAGTTCAACGGCGCGAATCTGACCCGCACCGATTTCACGATGAGCACGCTCACCAAAGAGCAGCTCCAATCCGCCGGCACGCTCGTCGGCGTCCAAATCGGCGCCATGGGTAACCGCGTCGACAACGTCACCTACGGCAATTGGAACGGCCTTAACCTCGCCGGTCGCGATCTCACGCAGGCTTTCCTCGCCTCGATGCGTTCGCTGGGCGCGAATTTCTCCGGTGCCGACCTGACCGGCGCCGTGGGCGGTTATCTTTATACCGGCACCGAAGCCGATCCCGTGTTCATGGAGTTCACCAGTTCCAACTTCAACGACGCCAACCTGACGTCCGTCCAGTTCAACTACTCCGACTTCCGCGCGACGACCCTGCAGCGCACGACACTCGACACCGCGCAGTTAAACTACTCGCTGCTCACCAACACCAACTTCTCCGGTGCTCACGGCGTCGCCGCCATGTTCATTTCTTCCAACCTGATCGGCGCCAACTTCACCGACGCCCATCTCTCGCGGGTCGCCTTCGACGACGCCGACATGACGCGCGCCAATCTCGCCAACGCGAACTTCACCGACGGCCAGTTCATCCGCACCAACCTCCTCAACGCCAACTTCGCCGGCGCCAACTTTACCGGGGTAAATCTCGCGGGCGCCAACCTCGGACAGAACGCCGCTGCCAACGGCGCCACCCCGATCAGCGTCGCGCAACTCCGCTCCGCCGCCGCCATCACTTCGGTCAGTCTCGGCGGCCTGAACTTCACGGGCGCCGATTTCGCCGGACTGAACTTCGGCCCAAGCAGCGGCGGCCTGGAACCCCAGTGGGGCGCCAGGTTCGGCGGCGCCAACCTCACCAACGCCACGTTCATCGGTGCCAACCTGCGCAGCACCGACTTCGTGGGGGCCACGACCACCGGCACGATCTTCACCAACGCCAACCTCTCTGGCGCCAGCATCGGCACTGCCGAACTCCGCGCGTCCGCCGGCTTCACCGGTGCGCAGTTCGTCGGCAGCACGCTCGCCAACCACAATTTTTCCAACCTCGACGTGACCGGCGTTAACTTCAACCGCGCCATCCTCGCCAACACCGACTTCACCGGTGCCACCATCACCGCCACCACGACCTTCAACGGCGCAGCCCTCGCCGGCAGCACCCTCACCCGCGCCCAGCTGCTCGCGAGCGGCGGCTCCCGCGGCCTGAATTACGCTGGCGCCACGCTCGCCGGCCTCGACTTGCACGGCGTCGACTTGGGCGTCTTCACCGCCAGCACGCTGCGCACCACCTTCAACGGCGCGACGCTCACCAACGGCAATCTCTCGAACGCCAACCTCGCCGGCGCTGATTTCCGCAACGCGAACCTCGTCAGCCTCAATCTCAACGGCGCCATCCTCAACGCCGCCGGCACGGTCATCGATGCCAATCCTGCCAACAACACATTCTTCCTCGAGCGAATGTTCCAAGGCGCGAACCTCACCAACGCCGACCTCCGCAACGCGGACGCCACCCAGGCCATCACCGCCGCGCAGCTCCGCCACGCCGGCAACCGCACGGGCATCAACCTTTCCGGCAACAATCTCTCCGGCTTCGATCTCTCCAACCTGGCGCTGGCCCAGGTGAAGTTCAACGACACCGACCTCCGCAACGTCAACTTCACCGGCGCCACCCTCACCAGCGCCGACCTCCGCAACCCCAGCGTCACCGAGGCCATCTCGGCCGCGCAGCTGCGTTCCGCCGGCAGCCTGCAGGGCGCGAATCTTTCCGGCAACAATCTCAGCAGCTACGATCTCACCAACACCAACCTCACCCAGGTCAAACTCGGCGGCGCTACGCTGACCTCCGCCAATCTCACCGGCGCCAACCTTACCGGCGCCGATCTCCGCAACGCCAACGTCGCGCAGGCGATCTCCGCCGACCAGCTCCGCAGCGCCGCCACCGCCGCGAGCGCCGACCTCCGCGGCAACAACCTCGCCGGTTTCGACGTCCACGGCGTCAACTTCACCGGCGCCGATTTCCGCACCACCACCCTCACGGGCGCCAACTTCGCTTCCGCCAATCTCGCTAGCGCCAATCTCAGCAACGCCGATGTCGCTCAGGCGATTGCCGACACCCAACTCCGCGCCGCCGCCAACGTCACCGGCGTCGACCTCCGCGGCAACAATCTCAGCGGTTTCGACGTTCACGGGGTCAATTTCTCCGGCGCCGATTTCCGCACCGCCAATGTCACCGGCACAAATTTCACCGCCGCGAATCTTTCCTCCGCCAATTTCAGCCTCACCAGCGGCGACACGCAGACCCTCGCCAACGCCCAGCTCCGCGCCGCCGCCAATCTTCAGAACATCAATCTCGCGGGCAACAGCCTGAACGGCTTCGACCTGAGCGGCCTCAATTTCGCCGCCGCGAATTTCCAGGGCGCGGACCTGCGTAATACCAACACGGCGGAAGCCATCAGCGTCGCCCAACTGCGCGCGGCGGGCAACGTCCGCAGCGTCAACCTCGCGGGCAACAATCTCTCGGGCTACTGGCTCGCGGGCCTCGACTTCACCGGCGCGAATTTCAACGGCGCCAATCTCGTCAACGGCGTCGCCGCCCGCGCGATCACCGCCGACCAGCTCCGTTCCGCCGCCGACATCCGCAACGTCAATCTCACCGGCAACGACCTCGCCGGAACCAATCTCACGAATCTCAATCTCTCGGGCGCCAACCTCGCTCACGTCAATTTCAACGGCGCCCACGTCACCGGCGCCAACTTCAGCAACGCCGATCTCCGCACCATCGACCGTGCGCGCGGCCTCAACGGCGACCAACTGCGCAGCGTCGCCAACGTCACCGGCGCCAATTTCTCCGGCAACAATCTGTCCGCTTACGACCTGACCGGCGTGAACTTCTCGAGCGCGAACCTGAGCGGAGTCAATTTCGCCACCAGCAACCTCACCACCGCACGCTTCGCCAACGCCAACGCGACCGGGGCCAACTTCACCGGCAGCAACCTCAGCGGCGCCGACCTGCGCGGCGACAACGAAGCCCACGCCGTCTCCGTCGCCCAGATCCGTTCCGCCGCGAGCGTCCTCAACGTCAACCTCAACGGCCGCACCCTCACGAATGCCAACCTCTCGGGCCTCAATCTGGCCTACGCCTATTTCAATCAAACCAACCTCACCGGCGCGAATCTCACCGGCACAACGCTGATCGGCGCCGACCTGCGCAACCCCAACACTGCCCAGACCGTTTCCATCGCGCAACTGCGCGCCAGCGCCGGTTTCACCAGCGCGGACTTCTCCGGAAATACCTACGCCGGCGCGGACATCACCGACATGGATTTCTCCTCCACTCATTTGATCGGCACCAACCTCGCCGGCGCTAACGCCGCCCGCACCAACTTCACCGGCGCCAACCTCACCAACGCCGACGTGTCGCAGGCGAGCGTCGTAGATACCACCCTCACCAACGCCAACCTCACCAACGCGGATTTCCGCCACACGAGTCGCGCCGACGCCATCACCGACACCCAGCTGCGCTCCGCCGCGAATCGCACCGGCGTCAACCTGAACGGCAACGATCTCACTAACTTCGATTTCTCCCACCTCGCCTTGGTCGGCGTGCGCATGGCCGACGCGGATGTCACCGGCACCGACTTCACCGGCGCGAATCTCCACAACGCCGATCTCTCCAATGCCAACACCGCCACGGCGATCACCATCGACCAGATCCGCTCCGCCGCCGATCTCACCGGCACACAGTTCCGTGGCAACGACTACTCCGGGGACAACCTCGCCGGCCTCGACCTGACTGGCTCCAGCTTCAGCGGGGCCAATCTCTCCCAGGCCGACGTCGACGACACCGTCTTCACCAACGCCGCTCTCGTCGGCACCAACCTCCGGGACACCGACGTCTCCACCGCGGTCTTCACCGGCGCCAATCTCTCCAACGCCGACCTGCGCAACGCCACCACCGCCCACGCCATCGCGGTCGCCCAGCTTTACGACGCCGCCAACGTCCAGGGCATCAACCTGGCGGGCAACAGCTTCCTCGGCGCAAATTTCACCAGCCCCTACGCTCCGCCTTTCAATGATGCGCTGAATCTCACGGGCGCGAACCTCTCCGGGTCCAATTTCTTCGGCGCCATCTTCAATATCGTTCTGGTCAACGCCAACCTCGCCAACGCCAACTTGCAGAACGCCTCCGTCTTTACCGCAAACTTCACGGGCGCGAATCTCAACGGCGCCGACCTCCGTAATAACAATCCCACCGGCGCCATCCGCGCCGACCAGCTCCGCTCCGCCGCCGACATTCAAAACGTCAATCTCGAGGGCAACGACCTCGCCAACGGCAACCTCCTGGGCGTGAACCTGCAGGGTGCGATCTTCGGTGCCGCCAATCTCAGCCAGACCATCCTGACCGACGCCGACCTCCGCGGCGTCGACTTGCGCTTCGCCAATCTCGCCGGCGCACGACTGAACAACGCCGATCTACGCGGCAGCCAGCTCACCGCCGCCCAGTTCCGCGGTGCGTTTTCGATCGCCGGCGCGAATCTCTCCGGCGCCAATTTGTCGGGCTACGATTTCTCCACCACCGCGGCCAACCTCACCGAGGGCGTGGCGCTCAACCAGGTCAACCTGAGCAACACGAATCTCACCGGCGCGAATTTCACCCACGCCTACCTCTCCAACAACGATCTCCGCGGCAGCAACATCACCGGCGCCCAGCTCCGCTCGGCTTACTATGCCACTGGCCTGAACTTCGCGGGCGACAATCTCACGGGACGTGACCTCGCCGAACTCAACCTCGGCACCTTCAACCTCACCGGCGCCAATTTGAGCAACGCCGATCTGCGCAAAGGAGTCTTCACGCTCAACCCCATCACCGACGCCCAACTCCGCGGCGCCTCCGCCGTCACCGGCGCGAATCTCTCCGGCCACGATTTCTCCTCGACCGACCTGCACGGCGTAAATTTCAGCGGCGCCAATTTCGCCAACGCCAACCTCAACTCGGCCAATCTCACCGGCACCACGTTTACCGGCGTAAATCTCACCGACGCCGATCTGCGCACCAGTAACGCCGCGCAAGCCGTCTCGGGAACAAGTCTCGCCGACACCAACCTCACGCGCACGCGCCTCGACGGCCTCAACCTCACGGGCGCGACGCTCGCCAACGTCACGCTGCAATCCGCCAAACTCGCTGGCACCAATCTCACCAACGCCGACCTCACCGGCGCCAATCTCACGAGCGCCGACCTTGCCGGCACCACGTTCACCGGTGCCTCCCTGCGCAACGCCAACGTTCAAAGCGCCGGCATCAACGCCACGCAGCTGCGCGCCGCCGCCGATGTCCGCGGCATCAGCATCGGCGACACCTTCCTCGGAAATTCGGATTTGAGCGGAGTAAACTTCACCGGAGCGCAGCTCAACCGCACCACGCTCAACGCGACCAATCTCACCGGCACGAATTTCTCCAACGCCAATCTCTTCGACGCCATTTTGAATTTCGCCACGCTGACCAACGCCAATCTCTCCGGTGCGAATCTGCGCGACGCCTCGGTCGATCAAGCCACGTTCGCGGGCGCGAACCTCAACGGTGCCGATCTTTCCTCCAGCGGCATCTACGGCCACCAACTCGCCCAAGCCGCCGACGTGCGCAACGTCAACCTGAGCGGCAACAGCTACGGCAACGCTGAACTCAGCGGTCTCGACCTCCGCGGCGCAAATCTCGTCGGCGCGACCTTCACTGCCGCCAGTTTCCGCAACACCAATCTAAGCGGCGCCTCGTTCACGGCGGCGCAATTCAATCACTTCACCGACCTGCGCGGCATCGGTTTGAGCGGCGTGGATCTGCGGGGATTATATTTCCTCGAGCGCAACTTCACCGGCGCCGATTTCAGCAACGCCAATCTCACCGGCGTGGACGTGACCGACGCGAATTTCGACGACGCCAATCTCACCAACACAGCCGGCACCGGCATCACCATTTCCCAACTCGTGACGCTCGCCAGCATGCAAGGGGTCAACCTCGGCGCCCGCGATTTTACTTCCGACGTTCTCACCGGCCTGAATCTCACGCGCGTCAATGTCAGCGGTTCAAATTTCCACAACGCCAACGTCAGCAACGTCACCTTCACCAGCGCCAATCTCGCCGGCTCCGACTTGCGCGGCGTCAGCGGTCACCACATCAGCGCCGACCAACTCCGTTCCGCCGCGAACGTCACCGGCGTCAATCTCGCTGGCAACAACTACACCGGTGGCAATCTCTCTAACACCAACCTCAGCGGGGCCAACGTCGCTTCCACAAATTTCACCAACGCCACACTGACCAACACCAACTTCAACGGAGCTTCGATCAGCAACGCTCAGATTCGCAGCGCCGCCGCGATCACCGGCCTCGGTCTCGCGGGCAATGATCTCACGAATTTCAACCTTTCCGGCCTCAACCTCGCCGGCGCGAAATTCCAGGACGCGATCCTCACGGGCGTGAACTTCACCGGGTCCGCGCTTAACTTCGCCGATTTCCGCAACAGCGATCCGCTGACCGCCATCACCTCCACGCAACTGCGCTCGGGACTGAATCTTTCTTCCATCAATCTCGCGGGTAACGATCTCACCGGGTTCGACCTAAGCGGCCTGAACCTACAGACGTTCAACCTCACCGGCTCGATCCTGACCGACGTCAACCTCGCCGGCGCCACGCTCAACGCCACGCTCTTCCGCCAGTTCAGCGGCAACACCAGCCTCGCCGGCGTCAATCTCTTCGGCGGCGACTTCACCGGGTTCGATCTCTCCGGCATCGATCTGCGCGGCACCCGCTTCGGCGGCGTCAATCTGACCAATGTCGATTTCACCGGCACCGATTTGCGCACCGCCTCGTTCGACAACCTCACGATTCTCGACGGCGCCATTCTCACCAACGCCAACCTCAGCGGCGTTCTGCTCTGGGACGAACATCTCCACGCCGCCGCCAGCCTCACCGGCGTCAACCTGAGCGGCAACAATCTCTACGGTCGCGATCTCTCCGCCCTCAACCTGACTGGCGCGTCGCTCGCCAACTCCAACGTCGCGACCGCTGATTTCGCCGGCACCACTCTCACCAACGCCGATCTCCGCAACGCCGACTCCGCCGAAGCGATCTCTGTCGCCCAACTGCTTTCCGCCAACGGCCTCACGGGGGTAAATCTTTCGGGTAACACGCTTACCGGCGCCGATCTTTCGACCCGCAATTTCACCGGCGCGAAGTTCGTCGGTTCGAATCTCGCCACGGGCATCCTGATCAACACCAACCTCACCAACGCCGACCTCAGCGGCGCCAGCCTCCTCAACGCCTACGCCGACGGCACCAATTTCACCGGCGCCAATCTCCGCAACGCCAGCCTCGACGGCGCCACGTTCACGAACGCCACTCTCACCGGCGCCGATCTCCGCAACACTGACTCCGTTCAGACCATCACCGGCGCGCAACTCCGCTCCGCCACCTCGATCACTGGCGCGAATCTCGCGGGCAATAATTACACGGGCGCCGATCTGACCAGCCTGAACCTGTCGACGGTCAATCTCGCCGGCACGAACCTCAACAGCGCCGACCTCCGTGGCGCGACCCTCACCGCCGCCCAGTTCGCCGGCGCCGCCGACGTTCGCAGCATCAACGTCACAAATAACGATCTCACCGATTTCAATCTGACCAATCTCGACCTCAGCGGCGCGCAGTTCACGAACACGAATGTCTCCGGCGTTAATTTCACCGGCACGCGCCTGACCAACGCCAATCTGCAGAACACCACCGCGAACGCCATCACCGCCACTCAGCTCCGGAGCGCGCTATCAGTGGCCGGGGTCAACCTGAGCGGTAACACGCTCACCGGCGCCAATCTCAGCGGCCTCACTTTCGGCGCCGCCAATTTCACCGGCACCAATCTTACCAACGCCAATCTATCTGCGGCCAACCTTGCTCTCGGCCAGCTGACTTCGGCGGTGCTCATCGGCGTCAATCTCACCAACACCACGCTCGCCGGCGCAACGCTCCAGAACGCGAGCCTGACGGGCGCGACGCTCACCGGCGCAACGCTCACCCACGTCGACCTGCGCAACACGAACGTCGCGACCGCCATCTCCTCCGCCCAGCTTCGCTCTGCCGCGAACCTCACGGAAGCCAACCTCGCAGGCAACGACCTCAGCGGCTTCAATTTGAGCGGCCTGAATCTGACCGACGCCAATCTCGCCGGTGCGACGCTCACCGCTGCCGATTTCACCGGCGCCATCCTCACGCACACCAACCTGCAAGGCGGCATCACCAACGCCCAACTCCGCTCGGCCGCAAACCTTCACTACGCGATCCTCGAAGGAAATAATCTCTCCGGTTTCAACCTCGCCGGCCTCGATCTCACGGGCACGTGGTTCACTTACGCCGACCTCAGCGGCGCCGACCTGCGTCAATCCGACGTCACCAAAGCCATCACCAGTTACCAGCTGAAATCCGCGGCCAGCGTCGCCGGCGTCAACCTCGCGGGCAACACGCTCAGCGGCGACCTTTCCAATCTCAACCTCGCGTCCGTCAACCTCGCGGGTGCCACGGCCACCGGCGTCAATCTGGGCGGCAGCAATCTGGTGAGCGCGAATCTCGCCGGTGCCAACCTCACCGACGCCACGCTCGATGGCACGGACCTGACTTCCGCGATCCTGACCGGCGCCAACTTCACCAACACGCGCGGCACCGATCTCATCGATCCAATCGCCTGGACCATTTCCCCTGATCAGCTCCGCTCGGCCAACGGCATCACCGGCATCAACCTCTCCGGTTCCAATTATATCGGCTCAAATCTGAGCAACCTCGACCTCCGTGGCGCCAACCTCTCGGGCGTTCATCTGGACGGCGCCAATGTCATCGGCCTCAACGCCAACGGCGCGCGCCTCGCCGGTGCCAATTTCAATTCCATCCAACTCCGTAATTTCGGCGATGTCCGCAATGCCGACTTCAGCGGCGCGGACTTTACCAGCGGCAGTTTCGCCGGCTTCAAGTTCGGTTTTGAAACCGGTTTCTTCACCGTTGCCAACTTGTCGGGCGCCAACTTTTCCAGCGCGAACCTCAGCGGCACCAGCTTCCAGTCTGCGCAAGTCACCAACGCCAATTTCACCAGCGCGTTGCTCAACGGCGTGAGTTTCAACGGCGCCATCGTCACCGGCGCCAACTTCTCCGGTGCCACGCTCGACCACACCGACCTCCGCAACACCAACGCCGGCCAGTCCATCACCGTTGCGCAACTCCGCTCCGCCGCGAGCTTCCAGGACGCCAACCTCGTCGGCGTGAATCTCACCGGCGGCGACTTCTCCGGCGCCAGCCTCGCCCGCGCCGGTTTCAGCGGCACCACGCTGACCTCCATTAATTTCAACCACGCCAACCTCGCCCACGCTTCCTTCGCCAACGCCACCTTCACCGGCACCACCCTCGAAGGCGCGAATCTCGCCGGCGCCAGCTTCTCCGGCGCGCGGCTCGATTACACCGACCTGCGCAACTCCAACCAAGCCGAGGCCATTACCGCCGCCCAACTGCGTTCCGCCAACTCCATCACCGGCGTCAACCTCGCGGGCAATAATCTTGCCGGGCTGGATTTTTCCAACACGCCGCTCAACCAGGCGAACCTCGAGAACGCTAACTTCGCCGGCGCCAATCTCTCCAATGCCGATCTCTCCGGCGCCAACCTGCGCAACGACGACGTCAGCCGCGCGATCACGTCCGCCCAACTCCGCAGCGCCTCCTTTATCAGCGGCATCAACGTGAGCGGCAACCTGCTCATCGGTTACGATTTCAGCGGCAAGAGCCTCGAGCGCGCCAACCTCTCGCAGACCAATGTCACCGCCGCGAATTTCACCAGCACCAGCCTGCGCGACGCCGACATCCGCGGCAGCAACCTGACCGTCGCGCAACTTCGCCAGGCGGCCAGCGGCGGCGCCAACAACACGCGCGGCATCAATTTCTCCGGCAACGATTACACCGGCGAAAACTTCAGCGGCCTCAGCCTGCGCTTCGGCAGTTTCAACGACACCAACTTCACGAGCGCGAACCTCACCAGCGTGATCTTCGGACGCGGCATGCTGTCCGGCACCGACTTCACCAACGCGAACCTCACCAGCGCGAATTTCTCCGACACCGATTGGTTTGAAAACGTAAACTTCACCGGCGCCACGCTCACGAACGCCAACCTCCGCAGCAGCAGCGCGAGCGACGTCATCACCGACGCCAACCTCCGCTCCGCCGCGAACGTCAAAGGCATCAACGTTTCCGGAAATTATTTCTGGAACTACTTGCTCGCCGCCCTCGACTTCACCGGCGCGAATTTCTCCGACGTCCGGCTCGACCACGCCGACCTTTCCGGCGCGATCCTGCAAAATGCCAATCTCGCCAACGCCATCGTCACCGGCGCAAACTTCTCTGGTGCGGATCTGCGCAACACCAACGTGGCTCAGGCGATGTCCGCCGCGCAATTCCGCGAAGCCGGCAACGTCACGAGCGTGAATCTCTCCGGCAACAATCTCAGTGGCTTCGACCTCACTGCCATCGATCTCACCGGTGCCAATCTCGCCGGCACGAAACTCACCACCGCTGATTTCTCCGGCACCACGCTCGCCGGCGTCGACCTCCGCAACACCACGCTTGCCGACGCCATCTCTTCCGCGCAACTCCGCTCCGTCGCTTCTTTCACGGGGGCCAATCTCGCGGGCAACACCCTCACCGGCTTCAATCTCTCCGGCTTGAACCTGAGTTCCGTCAACGTCTCCGGCAGCAGCCTGCGCAACGCCAACTTCACCAGCGCCACGCTCACCGGCACGATTCTAACGAACGCCGATCTGCGTAACGATCAAGCCGCGCAAGGCATCACCGCCGCCCAACTCCGTGCGTCCGGTCAACTCACCGGCGTGAACCTCGCGGGCAACACGCTCACCGGCTTCGACCTCAACGCGCTCAATTTCACCGGTGCGAATTTCTCCGGGGCGTCGCTTGCCTCCGCGAATCTGGCCAACACCAATTTCACGACCGCCAACCTCAACGCCGCCAGCGTCGCCGGCGCAACCTTCACCAGCACGATCCTAACCGGCGCCGATTTGCGCGGCGTGAGTTTCACCGGCGCGCAACTTCGCGCCGCCGGCAGTGTCACCGGCGCCAACTTCGCCGGCAACACGCTGCAAGGCGCGGACCTGACCGGCGTGGATTTCACCGGAGCCAACCTCGCCAGCGCCAATCTCCAATCGACTATCCTCAGCTCAACCAACTTCACCAACGCCAACCTCGCGAGCGTCGACTTCCGCGGCAGCAACATCACCGGCGCACAACTCCGCACGGCGGCGGATATCGGTTCACTGAATTTCTCGAACAGCGATTTCAGCAGCGCGGATTTCCACGGTCTCGTGTTCGCGAGCGGCAATTTCGCCAACACCAACCTCACAAGCGCGAATCTCTCCACGACCAACTTCAACACCGCCACGCTGGCCGGCGCCAATCTCACGAATGCCAACCTCACCGGCGCCACGCTCACGAATGCCACCCTCACGGGCGCGACCCTGACCGGCGCCAATCTTCACCAGGCGCAGCTCGCGGCGGCGATGCCGTCACTTCCCGTGATCGACGGCGCAGTCGTCACCGTGAGTTCGACGACGACCATCTCCGGTCAAACCACCATCGCCAGCTCCGGCCTGCTGAACATCGGAGCAACCACTCTTAACGCCACCACCGTCGCGCTGGCCGGTGCCCTTAATCTCGCACAAGGCGGCACGCTCAACGCCACCACCGTCAGCATCGCCAACACCGGCGTGCTCACCGCCAACGGCCACGTCCATGCCGACGTCACCGTCGCCGGCGTCATCACCGGTTCCGGCACCATCCACGGCAACCTCGACTTCGCCAGCGGCAGCATCTTGGCCCTCGGCCAGTCGCCCGGCACCCTCGCGAGCACCGGCAACGTCACGTGGGCCGGGGACGTGTTCTCCGTCTGGGAAATCAACCACGCCACGGGCACCGCCGGCACAAATTGGGATCTCCTTACCACAACCGGCCGCCTCACGCTCAGCGCGACGTCGGCCAATCCTTTCACGATCTACCTGCAATCGCTCACCCTCGATAACACGCCCGGCGAAGTGCTGAATTTCAACGCCACGCAGAACTATTCTTACACCTTCGCTCAAGCGGCCGGCGGCATTTACGGCTTCGATGCCGCCGCCTTCTCGGTCAACACCGACCTCTTCCACAACAACCTCACCGGCGGCCGGTGGTCTGTCGGTCAGAACGGCAACACCCTCGCCCTCACCTTCACCGCGTCCGCGATCCCCGAACCCTCCACCTACGCCGCCCTCTTCGGCGCAATGGTTCTCGGACTCGCACTCTACCGGAAGCGCCGAGCCACTTGACACCTATTAAGTGTCAAGTGCCACGTGGGGCTCATGCCAAGCTGCAGATTTATCTGGAACTCACGAAATCAGGCATCGATCCGCCTTTGCCGTCTTTTCCTGAGTTCCTGATTTCCGCATGACTCTGGATCGGGTCCAAAAAAATTCGGATCCCGCACTTCCTCACTCAGAGCGACATCGGCGGAGTCGATTCGCCCGCCGTCATTTCCTGCTCGAAGATTTTTTGCAGTTTTTCACCCGACACCCGCATGCCCAACACGCGACGCAAAAAGAAACGCCGATTCGACGGTTCATTGTGAAACTCGAACACTTCGTTCCGGAAATCACGGCGTTTGCGCAGTCCGCCCACGCTCCGCACAAATTCACGATCGGCAGACGTGTAATCGTCATTCAATCCGAGCAGCCACCAGAATGGTTTCGCTTGCCAGCTTAAGCTGCGGGCCACGAGCACGCGCTCGAATTTCTCGAGCGGCAAGTGGTGACGTTCGCAGTAGAGTTCGCGGAAAGTTTTCTGCATGTGTTGCCAGAGATTTACTGCTCCACTTCTCACCGGTAAATCGTCTTGGGGCGAAACCGTGCTTTAGCGGGGCAATTGCTTCTACTCGCTGAATTTTCAGCGCCGTTCGTCCCTTGGGCTTGGGAAATAAATCCAAGCGCACCCTGCCTGCTGGAGTTCGCCTGAATTTTCATGCCTACGCAGTTCTACGTAGGCCAAGGTTTGCACGTTGCTTCGATGCGCGCCCGGCGCGGTGAGTAGTCGTTTCATGCGCTTAATTTTCCGCTCCGCCGTTTTCATGAGCAGCCTGATTTTGTCCCTCGCCAGCGCGCGGGCCCAAATCGTTTATACGATCACCGACATTGGGTTGTTCAGCAACGCGCCGGCACCGGGCAACCTGAGCAACGCCAACGCGATCAACAATGCCGGCCAGGTCGCCGGATATGCGGTCAACGGCGGCTCGTCGCACGCGATTCTCTATCAAAACGGCGTGAAGACCGATCTCGGCACGTTTGGCGGTCCGCGCAGTTTCGCCAATGACATCAACGCGTCGGGCCAAGTCGTCGGTTACGCTTCGATCGCCGGTTCACCCAGCTACGACCACGCCTTCCTCTATTCCGGTGGCGTTAAAACGGATCTCGGCACTTTGTCCGGCGGCGGCAACAGCAGCTACGCGCTCGCGATCAACACCGCGGGCCAGATCGTCGGCAACGCTCACCTCGCCAATAATTTCACGCGCCGTGCTTTCCTCTACTCCGGCGGCGTGATGACGCCCCTCGCCACCCTCGGCGGCTCGGGCAACGTGGCGAACGACATCAATGACTCCGGCCAAATCGTCGGAACTTCCGACATCACCGGCGACACCCTGCAACGCGCGTTCCTCCGACAAACGAATGGCACCTTGATTCAACTGGCGCTGCCCGGCGGCACGTTCAGTTTCGGCAACGCAATCAACAACGCCGGCCACGTCGTCGGCCAGGCTTACACGGCGGGTGGCGCGCAGCAGCACGCGTTCCTTTTTAACGGCGAACAAATCATCGATCTCGGCGTGCTCGCCGGCACGCAAAGCAACGCCTTCGACATTAACAACAGCGGCCAGATCGTCGGCAGCGCGACGACCGCCGGCAATGCGACGTTCCACGCCGTAATGTTCAGCGGCGGCAGCGTCATCGATCTCAACACGAAAATTGATCCGCTCAGCGGCTGGGTGTTGACCGAGGCGCTCGGCATTAACGACCTCGGACAAATCGTGGGCTATGGCACCTACGACGGACGCCAACGCGGCTTCATCCTCAGCGCCGCCAGCGCCATCCCCGAACCGTCCACTTACGCGGCGCTCGCCGGAGTCTGCGCCCTCGGTCTGGCGGTCTGGCGCAAACGCCGCGGCTAAACCATCGTAACACGATCGAAGCCGAAGAAAGCATTCGCTGTGAAACGCCCGAATCGCGGAGGCGGAAATTTGTTATCAGGAACTCGGACGATCACGAAAATTCAGATCAGCGGAGGTCGATTCCTGATTTCCTGAGTTCCAGATAAAGTTTATTTCAGCGCTTCAATCAGCGCTCGTGGCACGCGCAGCACCGTGCCGTGACGAATGCCTTTCGGCACGATGAGTTGCTCGCTGATGTCTTCCCAATTCGCCAAATCCTTAGAGCGAATCACGCCGTATTGGTGATCGCGGTATTTGTCGAAATACAGGTGCCACCACTTGCCGATCTTGATCGCCGTTGCACCTTCCACCCACACGCCCGCCGGCGGCAACGGCGCGCTCGGCTTCGTCCACGGGCCTTCAGGCGACGAGCCCCGCACGACGTAAATATTTTTCGCTGCGGCAGGAATCTCCGTCTCGTTTTTCGCAAACATCACCCAATCCTTCCCGTCGCGCACCATCGTCTCGTCGATCACATTGATGCCCGGCTCATAAAGCAGGCGCGTCGGCGTAAAGGTTTCGAAATCCTTCGTCGTCGTCGCATACAGCCGATGATTGCGCGGCGGTTTTCCCGAGGCTGCATCCTTGCGCTCCGTTTCGTCGGGCACCAAAAACTTTCCCGGCACCGTCGACGACCAGAAGATCACGTAGTGTTGCTTCGCGTCGTCCCACACCAGTTCCGGCGCCCAGCAGTTCGCGGTCGTCGGCTCGTGCGCCATCACCGGGAGTGCTTTTTGCTCCGACCACGTTTTCAGGTCTTTCGAACTCGCATAGCCAATCGTCGTGCCCGTCCACGACGTGGTCCACACCATGCGATAGACTCCATCCGGCCCGCGCAAGATGCACGGATCGCGCATCAATTTATTTTCACCCACGACAGGCGTAAGAAACGACGCGCCGTCGCGCAATGCGGTCCATTTCAACCCGTCTTCGCTGGTTGCGAGATGCAGTCCATCTTCACCGTTGCGAATGAAATAGCTGAACAAAAACACCTCGTCTCCGGCCGGCTTCGCCATCGCGAATCCACACACGCTGCTTACGCAAAAAATCACACCAAGCCGAATCAGGGTAAGGGGTCTCATGCACGCCACGCTGTCACCGCGCGCGCCCATCACAAGTCCGCTTCCTTCTTACGGTTCGCGCACACTCCTTTTCAAAGTCCATCGGCCCCAATCCGTTTGTCATATAATATATGACAAACGGGTTTGGCGGGGCGCGCCGCTGGTTGCCGCAATTTATGTCTCCCGCTGTCGCGCAAATCTGTTACTGATCCTCGATGCGTTTCCTTACCCTGGTCGCCGTTTTGCTTTTCGCGCTTTTCACCAGCTTCGCCGCCGCGCCCGCGATTCCACAGCTCGCGCAAAGCGATTTCGCCGGGTGGGAATTTATCGCCACGCCCGCGACCGAAATCTCGACCGTGTGCGCCTTCACTTCCGATGGTATCGTGCGCGCCGCCGGCAAACCCACTGGCTACCTCGCGACCAAAGACACCTTTGAAAACTACCGTCTGCATGCCGAGTGGCGCTGGCCGGAAAAACCCGGCAATGGCGGCGTGCTCGTGCACATCACTTCCGGTCCGAAAGATCGCGCTTGGCCCGAGTGCTTTCAAATTCAGACCAAGCACCAGTCCACTGGCGATTTACTGCCGATGGCGGGCGCGACGTTTGTCGAGCCGTTAACGAGTGCGCCCGGGACAAGCCCGCAGATTCGCGCGCGCCTCGCCGCCGACAGCGAGAAACCCGCCGGCCAATGGAACACGTGCGACATCGTTTGTCGCGGCGACACGATTGAAGTTTCCATCAACGGCGTTGCGCAAAACAAGGTCACCGGCACGTCGTCGCGTCGCGGTAAAATCGGTTTTCAATTCGAGGGAGCCACGTTCGAACTCCGCAATATCACGATCGAATCGATCAAGTAGTTTCAAACTCCAACCTGCTTCCGCATGCACGATGAAAACCCAAGCCTGCCCGGATACTGGGATAAACGTTACGCGAGCGGCCAGACGCCCTGGGATTTCGGCGGCGTTCCGGTCGACCTCGGAAATTTTCTCCAACGCTCGCTGACGCCGCGCGTATTAATTCCCGGCTGTGGCTCGGGCCACGAGGTAAAGGCGTTCATCGCTGCCGGCTACGATGTCACCGCGCTCGACATCTCCCCGGTCGCTGTCGAACGCGCCAAGCGCACCGTTGGCGCCGCGCTCGCCCACTGCGTGCAACTCGGCGATTTTTTCACCCACGATCTCGCGCCTGAATCGTTTGACCTCATTTACGAGCGCACCTTCGTCTGCGCGCTCACGCCTGATCGGCGAACTGCCTATCGCGACCGTTGCGCGCAATTGCTCAAGCGCGGCGGTTCGCTGACTGGATATTTTTATTACCAGAACACCGCGCCCGATGCCGGCCCGCCGTTCGGCTTCGCGTGGGGCGAAGCCGACGAATTATTCTCGCGCTACTTCATTCTCACTAAAGATGTCGAAGTGAACGACTCGCTCCCCCTCTTCGCCGGCCGCGAACGCTGGCAAGAACGCCGCCGCACCTCGTTCAAGGGATAGAATTATTTATCTGGAACTCAGGGAATCAGGAAAAACCAACGCGGGTCCTTTGAATTTTTTCCTGAGTTCCTGATTTCCACATTCATTGGCTTGGTTAAAGCCCTTTAGAAGCCAGCGGGCGCATTCCTTCAGTTCCAGATTAGATTGGTTTGCGCCGTGCTTCCAACCCGCGAACATCGCGCCCGCTCGCTCTCACTCATGGAATCCGCCACTTTCTACGAACAACTCACCGGCCTCGGACGCGAGGGCACGGCGTTCGTGCTCGTGATTCTCACCGACGCACTTGGCTCCACGCCCCAAGACGCCGGCGCAAAGATGCTCGTCACTGAAGCCGGCCTCCACACCGGCACGATTGGTGGTGGCAAGGTCGAAGCCAAGGCGCTCACGCTCGCGCGCGAAATGCTCGAGGCCCGCGAAAGCACCCCGCGTTTCGTCAACTGGGCGCTCAAGACTGACGTCGGCATGACGTGCGGCGGTTCCGTTAAAATTTATTTCGAACCACACGTCGGCGGCGGCATCGGTGCGAAGTGGCCGATCTGGATTTTCGGCGCGGGCCACGTCGTGCAAGCCCTCGTGCCCGTGCTCGCGCCGCTCGATTGCCAGATCACGGTCGTCGACCCGCGACGCGAATGGCTGGATCGCCTTCCGCGTGCCCGCAACACCCGTTACCTCGAAGCCGCCGAGCCGGCCGATCTTGTCCCGCAGATGCCCGACCACGCCTTTCTCCTTTGCCTGACCAAAGGCCATGCGTTTGACCGCCCGGTGTTGCAGCGTGCGCTCGGCGAACGGAATTTCCCCTATGTCGGCGCGATCGGCAGCGACGCAAAAGCCGAAGTGATGCGCCGCGAAATGATCGCCGCCGGTCTGCCGCCCGAGCGCGCGCAACAATTTCACTGCCCCGTCGGCCTGAGCTTCGGCAACAACCAGCCGGTCGAGATCGCTCTTAGTATCGCCGCGCAACTCCTCACCGAACGCGACAAACTCGCGGGGACAACAACCTCTACGCGCACGACCGCATGATGAAGCCTTGGAAAAAACTTTCCTCTCGCGACGTGCATCGTGATCGTTGGGTTCGCCTCCGCGCGGATCGCGTCGAGTTGCCCTCGGGTAAAGCGATTGAGCCTTATTACGTGATGGAGGAGCCCGAGTGGGTGCACGTCTGCGCGCTGAGCGCGCAAAACGAAATTCTCCTCGGGCGCCAATACCGTTACGCGGGCGAAGCGTTCGGCTACGAACTACCCGGCGGCACCACCGACGCCGGCGAAGATCTCGTGTTCGCCGCCCAACGCGAGTTGCTCGAAGAAACCGGCGCGGTCGCCGATGACTGGCGCCACGTGTGCGGCCTGCTCACCAATCCCGCGCGCACCAACAACCGCATCCACTGTTTCCTCGCGCACAACGCCCGCATCGTGCAAGCGCCGCAATTGGAAGAGACGGAAGACATCGTTTCCGAGTTCGTGCCGTTCACCCGCGTGCTGGAATTAATTCGCACCGGCGAAATCAACCAGGCGATGCACATCGCGATGCTCCACCAGACATTCCTCGAACTTGGTTGGATGAAACCCACCGGGCCCGCTTAGAAAATCTGTCCCGAATTCCTCGGGGCAGTTTCTTGCAACTTCCCCGTTTCTGCCGAGTCTTCGAGGCATGCGTTTTGTCCGGTTTATTTTCAGTCTCATCGCCCTCGCCGCCGGCGTGCTCATCGCGGTATTTTTTATCGCGGTTGGCCTTGTGGTGTTCGGTATCCGCCGCCTGCTCGGACGTCCGGCGACGATGCCCGCGTTTCGGCGTGCAAGCGCGACACCTGCTTCCGCCCGCACCAATCGCGTGGATCACAGCGACGTCATCGACGTCGAAACGACGCAGGTTAAATAAAATTCACTTCGCCACGCGGGCTTGGATTGCATTAAAAATTGCTTCGCCCGTCGCCGGTGACGCGAGCGCGACTTCGCCTTCGCCGCCAAACGAAGCCACCGCATCGCGAATCGCTTCACGCACACAGAACGCGAGCATCAACGGCGGTTCGCCGACGGCTTTACTGCCGTGAATCGTGCCGGGCTGTGCCGCTTTCGGCATCAAGGTGACATTAAACTCCACCGGTGTGTCACTGATCGCAGGAATTTGATACGTGCTCGCGCTGTGCGTGAGCAACCGGCCTTTCGCGTCCCATTTTAGTTCTTCGCTCGTGAGCCAGCCCATGCCCTGGACAAAACCGCCCTCGATTTGTCCGCGATCCACGCCCGGATTCAGCGAGTCACCGACATCATGCACGATATCGACACGCTTCACGCGTTGCATGCCGGTATAGCCATCGATTTCGACTTCCGCGACCGCCGCACCGCACGCGAAATAATGAAACGGCCTCCCCGCCGCTTTGCTCCAATCCCAATAAATCCCCGGCGTCGCGTAATAACCCGTCGTCGAAAGACTCACGCGCTCGACATACGCTTTCATCGCCACATCGCCGAACGGCACGCGCACTGTTTCGTCGCTGGACGAAAGCGCCAAGCCATCGACAAATCGCACCGTGTCCGCCGCCGGCACAAAATCCGCGCGCCCGGATTTGATCGTGAGACATTTCACCGCGATCGGCCGCAACCGCTCGCGCAGAATCGAACATGCATTCGCCACCGCCATGCCGTTCAAATCCGCACCGCTCGACGCCGCGGTCGCCGACGTGTTCGGCACCTTGTCCGTGCTCGTCGTCATGATGCGGATGCGATCCGCCGGCAGCCCGAGTTCACGCATCGCGACGCCGAGCATTTTTGTGTGCAAACCCTGCCCCATTTCCGTGCCGCCATGATTCACCTGAACCGTGCCGTCCGAGTAAACGTGGACGAGCGCGCCCGCCTGGTTGTAGTGCGAGAGCGTAAACGAAATGCCGAACTTCACCGGCGTGATCGCAAGGCCGCGTTTGACGCGCGCGTGAGCCGCATTCCAGTCCGCGACGGTTTTTTTGCGTTCGTTAAATTCCGACGACGCGAGCAACTGCTTCCAGATATCCTGGATGCGGTTGTCGCCAATATCTTCGAAGTAATGGGTTTTATTCGTCTCGCCGGTGCCGTGATAAAGATTCCGCTCGCGAACCACTTCCGGCGCGAGCCCCGTGCGCCGCGCGACGCGATCCATGATCTCTTCAATCACCATCACGCCTTGCGGCCCGCCGAACCCGCGGAATGCCGTGTGCGATGTCGTATTGGTTTTCACCACGCGCCCCGTGAAATTTACCGCGGGCAAATAATACGCGTTGTCCAAATGAAATAGTGCGCGATCGACGATTGGCTGGGAAAGATCCAACGACCAGCCGCCGTCGGAAACCAATTCCACGTGCGCGGCGAGCACGCGACCCTCGGCATCGTGGCCAACCGCAAACTTCGAGAAAAACGGATGACGTTTCCCTGTGAGCGCCATGTCCACGTCGCGGTCGAGTTGCAACCGCACAGGCTTGCCCGTCACCCGTGCGCCGAGCGCCACGATGCACGCGAAGGAATTTCCCTGCGTTTCCTTGCCGCCAAAACCTCCACCCATGCGCGGCGCTTGCACGACGATGTTGCTCTTCGCTTCGTTGAGCACTTCGTGAACGATGGTTTGAATCTCCGACGGATGCTGCGTCGAGGAATGGAGCGTGAGCGTGTTGCCATCACCCGGTTCAGCCCAGCACGCATGCGTCTCGAGGTAAAAATGTTCCTGTCCGCCAAACTCGAATTCCCCTTCGAATTTCAATGGCGCTGCCGCGAGCGCCGCCACCGCATCGCCGCGCTTCAACGTGTGCGGATCCGTGTGATACTGCTTCGCGGCAATCGCGTTTTTAATCCCCACTATCGGCGCGAGCGGCGCGTAATCGACCTCGACCAAGGCCGCCGCCGCACGACACGCCGCGAGCGAATCGCCGATCACCGCCGCCACGACTTGTCCTTGAAAAAGCACTTCGTCCGTCGCGAATAACGGTTCGTCGTGACGCGAGACGCCGACGTTGTTTTCGCCCGGAATATCCTCGGCCAGCAACACCGCAGCCACGCCCGGCGCCTTGCGCGCCGCCGTTGCATCGCGGCGAGTGATTTTTGCGCGCCCATGTGGCGAGGTCACCAACCACACATCGAGCATTGGCCGGCGATGCGCGGTATCATCGACATACATTGCGCGACCCGTCACATGACCCACCGCGCTTTCGTGACGCAGCGTGCGCGTCGCATCGTCCACCGGCCATGCGCCTGAAAAATCATACCCCGTCTCGCTCTCGTGCGCTTCGCTGGTGTCGCCGCTGACGAAACGTTCCCACAACGAAACCACCAGCCCGCGCCGATACGCCGCGCCACTGCGCACATCGTCGATCGGCGTAAATTCTTCCTTCAATGCCGCCGCGACGACCCCGCGCGCCTGCGATAATGTTTTCCCCATCAGCGCGGCTTCCGCCTTGGTCGCACGCTTCGTGCGCTCCGCCACGCCGCCGTAAGCGATGCGCGCGCGCCGCACGAGGCCCATGTTGTCCGTCTCGACCGCAAACGCCGCCGCCACGATACTAATATCGAGTTCGGTGCGATGAGATACTTTAATGAATTCTGTCTGGAATCGGCAGCCGCGCGCGAGGGTCACGCGCGGGATCACGATTTCTTTAATCACTTCATCCGACCGCAGCACGGTCTGGCGATAACCGGTGAAAAAATCCGCGATCAGCACCATGCGCGACTTCGTCGGCGACGCCAACACGATGGCGGCATTCAGTGCCATCAACACCGGCGCGCTGTCGCCAATCGGCGAGGCCGTCGCGATATTGCCGCCCAGCGTCGCGCGATTGCGAATCTGCCGCGCGGCAAACACGCGCAGCATTTTCGCAAGCATCGGAATCTCCGGCGCGACTTTTTCTTCGATCGCCGTGAGCGTCACCGCCGCGCCGATGCGCCAGCCTTCATCACTTGACGTAATCGCGGTCAACTCAGCGACCGCTTCCGTCGAAATCAGCGCCGGAAATTTCTTAAACTTTTTGTTCAGTTCGACGCCAATCTCCGTCGCACCCGCCACGAGCCGCGCTTCCGGATACACCTGTTTCAGCGCGAACAACTCCGTGAGCGACGTCGGCCGGAAGAACTTTTCGTCGTTCGCAGTGTAATCGAGCAATCCGAGCGCCGTGACCGGTTTTTCCAACCTTGCACCAAATGCATCGTGGTCGGGCCCGACCTCCGGGCGGGCCGCTTCCGCAGCGTCTTTCATCTTAACCACCGCCAGCGCCGCATCGCGAATCGCGCGATAACCCGTGCACCGACAGAGATTGCCGCAGAGCTGGTCGTTGATTTTCGCCGGCGTGTTTGCGTCTTTGCGATAATAGCCCTCGAACATCGACACGACAAAACCCGGCGTGCAGTAGCCGCACTGCGAACCAAAATTGTCCACCATGCACGATTGCACGGGATGCAACTTTGCGCCGTCAGCGAGGCCTTCGACGGTCACGACTTCGCGGCCGGCAAACATCGGCAGCAACGCGATACAGCTGTTCACCGCGCGATAGGTCGCCGCGCCGTGTGCGTCGCGCTCGACGATCGCCACCGTGCAGGCGCCGCAATCGCCTTCGTCACACCCGCGCTTGCTGCCCGTCCGTCCGGAGTTGCGCAGGAATTCCAGCAGCGTGGTGGTCGGGGCCAGCCCCTCGACTCGCACCGTTTTCCCGTTGAGCAGAAATTCAAAACTGGTTTGCGGACTCGCGACACTCACCGGGGACGAACTCATGGGGTTAGGAAAACAGCAGAAACAGCGGCGGGCAAATCAAAGCCGCTGCGAGCGTCGTCAGCGAAAGCCCGACAGAAGCAAACGTGCCCTGCTCCTCGCCGAGTTCAAAGGCTCGCGCCGTCCCGACCGCGTGCGAGCCGCAGCCCAACGCCAGCCCGACGGCGCGCGGATCCGTCACGCCGGCGCGACCCAGCACCCACGGCCCGATCGCCGCCCCGAGCACAGCCGCAAACATCGCGCCAACGCCCGCCACCGCCGGCAGCGCGCCAGCGTCAACCGCAATCGCCATCGCGACCGCTGACGTCACGCTTTTCATGCTCAGCGCGATCATCAGCAACCGATCGGCCCCAAACAGCGCCAGCAAACCCATCGTGCTCGCAATGCTGAAGCTCATCGCCGAAAGCACCACCGTCACCAGCACACCAATTTTCCGAAAAATCAGCGCGCGTAACTTATACACCGGCACGCCCATCGCCACGACGCCCGGCCCGAGAATCCACGCGAGCCAATGCGTGCCTTCCGCAAACTCTGCGTAACGACGCCCGGTCGCTTCCACCACCACCAGCAGCACGATCGTGCTCACGAGCACGGGATGCAGAATCTGAATTTTCGTGCGCAAAAACAGCCGTCGTGCGGCGTAAAACACCCCAATCGTCACCGCGCTCCAGAGAATGATTTTCCAAGCCATGTTATTTCTCCGTGGATTTTGCTAAAAGCCATTGCGCCAGTCGCCCGACAAACGCCCAAAGCACGACCACCGACACGATCAACGTGCCCGCAATGACAAAGCCCCAGCGCTGCCACAATTCCTGGTCGGCGCCCGCACGCACATAGAGTGTCACGAAACACACCGGCAGGATAAAGATCAGCAGCTTCGCCGCATCCTCCACCCACTCTAGCCTCACGAGGCGCGCCCCGAGTAGAATCAGCAGCACGAACATCCCGAGCACGCTCCCCGGCAGGATGAGCCCGAATTGACGCTTCGCAAAATCCCCGGCAAGAAACGCCGCCGTGATAATCGCCAGCCCGAGCACCGTGCGCAGCAGTTTTGAATTAGCTAATGTCATTTGAGCGAAGTGAGGAATCCATCAAGAGCAGCAACGTGACCAGTCACGCGGGAATCTCAGTAAACGCTTGCCGTGTGAACTGATTTTGCAGGACAGACTTCACTCCCGATGTGCGGCCTGTTGCGTCGACCTACAACGCCGCACGATTCACATCCTTGTAATAGAGATAACTCGCCGGCTGTTTGCCCATCGCGACAAACCACTGCGCGCAATACGGCGCCATCCAAATCACATCGCCCGTCTGCACCGGATACCAACTGTCTTCGAGCCGATACACGCCCGCACCGCCGAGCATCACGAGCCCGTGTTCCATGACGTGCACTTCGATGAACGGCAAATGCCCGCCCGGTTGATACGCGAACACGTTCACCGCCATGTCGAACGACGCATCGTCAGGCAGCAACACTTGGAGATTCGCCGCCGGATCGCCGAGGAACGGCGTGCCTTTGACGTTCGCCGCGTCACTGATGATCGGCTTTGGTAAAGGAGCACCCACGAGCGGCACATATTTTTTCTGAAAAAGCATGAGCTGCGTGCCGGCCTTGGGCGACGTCAACGTCCACGCCGAACCCGCCGGCGCATAAAAATAACCGCCCGCACCGACCTTCGCTTTTTGTTCGTCGACCGACACCACGCCGCCGCCGCTCACGACATAACCGAACGTCTGCACCTCGCTCGCTGTGATCGAGGCTGCGCCGCCCTTTTGAAAAGTTACGAGCGTCTGCGCAAATTTCGCGCCCAACGCCTCGTTGATCAGGATGACAGTCGTCGCACCGGTGATGCCGGGCACGGAGCTATTGACGTGATTCGCCGGCGTGATGAGCGCATGGCGGGCGGCAATCCGCGCACGGGTGTGACCAAAAAGTTCAGGCATGGCGTAGTTTTGAGTTAAAACGAAAAAACATGAAATCCCTAAAATGAGAAAATCGAAACGCACGCCTCCACGATTTATCACTCTGCGTCGATCCAGACCTAAGTTTAAACCCAACTGAAGGAGGCCATGTCGGGTATAAACAGACGTATTCTCGCGTCCGTTTTACGCTTCCCCGATTTCCACCTTCAAATCCATTCGTCTCCGCTCAGCGCTCAGAATCGCATCGCGAATTTTGCTCCGAACATGCGTGGGGCCGCGGGGATGTTTGTCGGTAGACCGTAGCTGCCGCCAATATTGCCGGCGTCGAGGAGGTAATCTTTATCGAGCAAGTTGGTCGCATACGCGGTGACTTCCCATTGCCCGCCGCGCGGGCGGTAACCGAGCCGCACGCTCAGCAATGCGTGGCCGCCCTGTCGCAAGATGCCGCCGTTGGCAGCGTTGTTGTCTTCAAAGAAATATTCCGAGCGATACGTGAAAAGTGGCGTCACGAATACCATGCCCTGTTTCTCGACCGCCAGCGTCGCAGTTCCGCCGAGCGACACCACGTGCCGCGACGTGAGCCGGAATTTATTGCCGGCAAAGACTTGCGGCGCGCCACTCTCGTCCGTGTCGGAAAATTGAGCATCGGTAAAACCGTAGGTCGCAAACACCGTCAGCGCCCGCGCGAGATCGGCCTGCAACGTCGTCTCCACGCCGCGACCGCGCGCACGGCCGCCGTCAAACGCCTCGATCACCCCGAGCGTCGTCGTGCGCTGCGTCTGGAAATGCGAAAAATCATACTGAAACACGGAAGCCTCATAACGCAGGCGACGACTGGGAATCGCGCCTTTCACGCCGGCTTCGTAAGCCAGCACGGTTTCCTCGGCGTGCACCTGAGGTGCGAGCGTGAGCGCGTTAAAATCCAGCACCGGCGCGTGCCGCCCGCGCGACAGCGTCGCATACGCCGTGAGCTGCGGTGTGACCATGTAACGCGCATCGAGTTGCCCCGACCATGAATTCAAGCGCGTGGAATCTTCGAGCCAGCCATTCGTGTTTCTGAAAAAATTATTCATGCCGCCCGAAGTCGGCACCGCGCCGACCAGCGATCCCCGCACCGGCGCCGGATACGACTGGAAACGCGATTTGATCGACTCCTGCGTGAGCCGCAGACCGCCACCCAGCGTGAGTCGCTCGGTCGCTTGATAACTCAGGCGCCCGAACACGTCGCCCGTCGTGTTGCGGGCTTCGTTGGAGTTTTGTTCGGCGTAACGCGGGTTGAACGCGATCGGCGGCGCCAAGCGCGTGAGGTAACGATACAGCACATTCTCATCGCTGCGAATGATCGCACTCTGTGTATCGTTGGTCGCGTAGATCGCCGTGCCCACCGCCCCCGTGAATTTCCCTCCACGGTCATAGTTGAAGCGCAACTCCTGGCTGAATTGCCGTCCGTCAAACACCTCCGCCGCTTCGAGCAAGTAGAGCGGCGCGCCATCGATATCGAACTCGTTGCGACTCTCCACGTCGCGCCACGCGCTGATCGCGGTGAGGACCCACGCGTCGCTGAGGGTGTGTGCGACGATGCCCGTGAGACCGAGAATCGTGCGCGCGACTCCAAGCTCCGAGCCGCGATTGAGGGTCGTGGTGCCGTTGAAAGGATCGATGTCGAATGCGGCAAATCCAGGCACGCCACTGGCGTTTTTTAGCGCAATACACGGCGTGTCGTCGCGTTGGTAATTGAAAATCACATCGACGGTGGTCGCGTCGGTCGGCTGCCAGCGCCCGCTCGCGCGCAGGGCCAAGGTTCCCTCGCCCTGGAGCTTGGAATCGTCCGCGAGATTCGTGACGTAACCTTCACGCTGCTTCGCATGCACCGCGACGCGCGCGTAAAGTTTATCCGCAACGACCACGCGGTTGACCATCACGTCCGCGCTTGTGGCCTGATAACCGCCAAAGCCCAGCGCCAGCGCGCCGGAATTTCCGTTGGTTGCGCGCTGGCTGTTGAGAACGAGCGCGCCGCCTTGCACACTGCGGCCGAATCGCGTGGCCTGCGGGCCTTTGAAGACCGCCACGTTTGCGACGTCGAACAGCGCCACACTGTTGCCGTGCGCATTGGTCAGCAACACGCCGTCCTGAAACGTCGATATCCGCGGCTGCAACCGGGGATCGCCCGTGTCGGAGTTGAGGCCACGCAGATTCAAACTCACATTGTCCACCGATTGCTCCATCACGAATAGCCCCGGCACAACCCGCGCGAGCTCGCCGTAATTATTCAGGCCGTTGGCCGCCATGAAATCGCCGCTGTAAGCCGTGACCGCGACCGGCGCATTCGCGAGCGCCGTCTCCGTCCGCCGCGCCGTGATTTCCAGCGGGTCCAACGTCACCGCTTCCTGTGCCCACGTCGCCGCACTCCACGCCAGCGTCAGCGCGCTCAGGCCGAGGCGTTTCGAAAAATCATTCCACCCCGCCCGCTGGGGATCGGACCAAACTCGTTGGGCGTTCATCGAGGTAAAAATGGGCGCATAAACTTTGCGTCACCAAATCGGAAAGCCCCCCGCAGCGCAAGCGCCGCCCCAAGTCCTCGCAAGCAACGCAGGCAGCCTCTTTCTCGTCCTCTTAATCTTTCTCTTTCTCCCGTCTTAGGCCCTTGAGATCCTTCGCTGATCCTCCCTATCTCGTGACGAAAGAGAACGATTAAGAGAAAGAGTAAGATTAAGATTCCATACCCTACTCCAACCCCATCCGCTGCGCCCTCGCGGCCAGTTCCGCGACGTTCGAGGCGCCGAGTTTCGTCATGATATTTTTGCGATGAAAATCCACCGTGCGCTGCGTCAGGCCGATCATCGCGCCGATTTCCTTGCTCGTGCGTCCGGCCAGCACCAGCGCCAGCACATCCTGTTCGCGTCGTGACAATACCTTGCCGACCGCCTCGGTTTTCTCACCTTCACGCGCGAGCGTATCGCTAAAACGCGCGGAATAAAACCGGCGCCCATCGGTCACCGCGTTGAGCGCCTTCGCCAGCATTTCCGGCTCCGCATATTTCTCGACGTAACCTTCCACACCACTCTCGCGCACCCGCGTCAACGCCAGCGGATCGACCAGCGAGGACAATACCAACGCCCGCATTTGCGGACGCAATTGCCGCGCCGCGCGCACAAATTCCAATCCATCGATGCCGGGCAACTGCAAATCCACGATCAACACATCAGGTTTCGTTTCTAAAATCTTTGCGAGCGCCTCTTCGCCCGACGCCGCCGCGTAAGCGAGTTCGAAACGCGGCAAGCCTTCGAGCCACTTCACGAGCAAACGCCGCAACATCGCCATGTCCTCAAGAATGAGCACGCGCACCCGATGCGACGCCGCGTTGGTGGGTTGATGGCTTTCGATCACGGCTGGCTCTCCGCAAACGGGGATCGCGTATCCACATTCGCACCTCGCAACGTGAATGAAAATTCCGCGCCTTCACCCACGCCCGTTTTCACCTCAAGACGCACACCCAGCGCGCGCCCGATTTCCACGCACAACCGCAACCCGAGGCCGCCGCCGCGCGCATCCACCTGCGCCGCAGCACCCGACTCAGTCGACAACGCCGCGCCGACTTCCGGCGGCAAACCCGGGCCATCGTCGCGCACGGTGAGCCGCACCCCGTCCGCCACGGCAACTGCGCTCACCACGACCCGCGTGTGCGCAAACCGCACCGCGTTCGCCACGAGGTTGCGCATCAACGTCTGCGCGAGCACGAGGTCGGTTTTCACGCGCAACGATTCCGGCACCGACACCACCAACTCCACCTCGCGTTGCGCGGCAAACGGTTGATGCAGCGCCGCCACCTGCGTCACGAAATCTTTCACGAGGTGCACGCCCGGATGCACACTGCCCGCGCGCAACCGCGCCCACAGCACGAGATCCTCGATGAGCAACAGCACCTGCCGCCCCGTGTGCGCCGCCTCGTCGGCAAAAATCAACGCTTCGTCCGCGCGACCCGATGCTTGCTCCGCGCCCATCGTCAACGCCGTCAACGGCCCGCGCAAATCGTGGCCGATCACCGCGATCATGCGGTCCTTGTCGCGATTCGCCTCCTGTAATTCCTTCGTGCGCTCGCCGACTTCCAGCGCGAGTTCGTCGGCGTAAGCTTCCTGCAACGTCTCGCGCTGCGCCATTTCCTCGACAAGTTTTTCCTGCGTCGCGGCGCGCTCGCGCTGGATGCGCGCAAACCGATCCGCCATCGCGAGCGAGAGCATGAGCATCTCCATCACCGAGCCGGCGAAAAACGCCATCATCGCCCAATGCTGCGGTCGGTTGATCGCCAGCGACACCACTGCGGGCGTAATGCCCGCGAATAAAAACCCGAACGCCAGGCCGAAATACCGCGCATGCGTCGCACCTGCGCGCCACGCGAGCAATGCCATCACGAGCATCGTGCCGTGCACGAGCAAATCGACCGCGATCAACAGCGGCACGCTTCCCGCTGACGGAATCACAGTCAGCGGCAACAACGCGAGCAGTCCATTGCGCAGCCACCGCGCGAAGCGATCCGCCACCGGCACGCGTTCCCGCAGTTCGAGAAATACGCGGCCAAACTGCACCACACACGCGGCGCTGAGCACGACGGCAATTTTTGCGACGATATTTACCGCCGGTGAGCCGAGCGGCGCGATGAATTGCAGGAAGCCTCCGTTCAGCGAAAAAAAGAACAGGCCCGCCATGCCCAGGTATCCGAGGTAATAACCGGTATCCGAAAAACGCAGTCTGATCCACAATACCGCGTTGTAGAAAAACAGCGCGAACAACGCGCCGTAGTAGAGGCCTTCCGCGAGCGCGATGCGCAACCGGACGGCGGCGTATTGCTCACGATCCGGCCACCACGCCAGGTTCAGCCAGATGGAATCTTTGTCCTCCGCGCGGAGATAATACGTGGTTTCGGATTGCGCCGGCACGTGCACGGGAATCACCGCGCTGCGTCCCCAGACCGGCTTGTCGCGCGTCCACTCGCCCGAGCGCGCGTGTCGCCAACCCTGATTTTTATCGCGCGTCCAAAAATCAATCTGATCCATGTAATAGGCGCTTTCGCCGAAAATCCCCGTCAGCGTTTCGTCCGTTCGATTCGGCAAAACCACGCGGATCCACATCACCTCGTTACGATTCGCGCGGACGAAGTCTCCAGCCAGCGGCGTCCAATTGTTTTTGGACAACGCCGCAACCTCGTCGATCGAATAACCGCGCCCGTTATCGGCGAGCGTTGCTACCGTCGCCCCGCGTGATGCATCCGGCAGCGACACGCGTCCGGTCAAGTCCCCTGCCAGCCCGAACATCACCGTGCTCAACATACCGCCGGCCAGGATCAAAATACCGGTCAACGGCGCCCAGCAAGGAAGGGAGGGAAACTTCACGCGCACCACGTTTCCGCACGGCGGTTCACCACTCAAGCCCGCTGTTAATCAAAAACCTAGTATAAATAACAGGTCGGCCCTTTCCGTCCGGACATGCAGAAAATGCGAATGTTGAACTCAGGAAATCAGGAGAAATTCATTTTAACCACGAAGCGCACGAAGCACCCGAAGGAAGATTTGACCACGGACACGGATGAACCCTCCAAGCATCTCCATCGTTTTCCGATCGGTGGAATCCGTGCAGTCCGTGGTTAAAAACAAAAGCTCCTCCATCCGTTTCCTGAGTTCCTGATTTCCACATTAAAAATCAGCCCATCTTCGCCGCTCAAATTCGTGGCATTCGGGCAATTCGTGTCTCAGCGCCCGAGCGACCTACCGGTTTCGCCACTAAATCCGAAGGTTTCGCCCCATACCTGTTATAAATGACAGGTTTTACCCCTTGGCAGAGCCCCCGGCGGGAGCCGCATGCTCGCGCGCGGCCCGCATTCCCATCGCAGGTCGCTGCACCCACTCACCACCCACTCCGTTTCACCCGCGGAGACCTGCCATGAAATTTTCCTGCCGCTCTTCCGGGCGCTCTTTACTGCGTCTGCTCGCGACGCTGACGCTCCTCCTCACCTGCGCGAACCTCGCCGACGCCGCCACGCGCGTGATCCGCGTAAAGAAAGGCGCCACCTTCATCACAGCCACCACCAACGGTCAGACGTGGGCCCACGCTTACGATGAACTCTGGCGCGCACTCGAAGGGGCTCGCTTACTCGGCCCCACCCAAGCAGACCCCGTGGAAATCTGGATGACGGAAGGCACCTTCACTCCGGACGACTACTTCGGAATCCCTAACTCGGCCATAAATCTCCTCAGCTGGGTGAGCGTGCATGGCGGCTTCAGTCTCTCCGCGCCGGAAGCGTCGCTCGCCGCGCGCAATCCCGCCACCCCGATGACCGTGCTAAGCGGCGATGTTAACAACAACCACGCCCTCGTCGAACCCACTTCCCGCGCCGAGGCGCTGAACGCCGTCGCCCCCGACATCACGGATGCAAATTTCAAAAACAACAGCCGCAACGTCCTCCGTGCCGTCAACGTCGTCGGGGCGCGTCTCGAACGACTCGTCATTACGGGCGGCTACGCCTCGCGCCTGAACGACCACACCGCGAAACAAGTCGAGCAGATGCTCCTGCCCGATCCCGCAAATCTCACCACTTCCGGCAGCATGACCGCCCTGAGTCCCAAGGTCGCGGGTGGCGGCATCTACGTGGAGAACGTCACTTCGTCGAACGGTGTGCCCAACCTCACGCTGACCGATTGCGTGATTACTCAGAATTACGTCGAGGGCGCCGGCGGCGGCATGGCCGTGGTGCGCGCCAAGGTCGAAGTGAACAATTCGCTCTTTGTGGCGAACCACAGCGCACTGGCCGGTGGCGCCTACTTCGGTCGCGATCAATTCGTCACTTTCAACCGCAGCGATTTCATCCGCAACACGAGTGCGTTGAGCGGCGGCGCCGTCGCGCTCGAATCCCCCGTGCACGTGCCCGGCAACTGGAAGGATAACACCCGCTCGTTTGTCCTCGGCAGCGATCCGAAGACCTACCAGCAAGTCGTCGCGAATGCCATTGTCGCCACCAAGTTGGGTGTCGGGTTCGACCCCGCACTCGCCACCAATCCCGGCACCACCGCCATCAGGGAGTTGATGGCATCACGCAACAAGGCCTTCGACCGCAAAACCAAAACGATTTCCCTCGCGGGCATGGGGCTGGAAAAGTCCGCAGCCGCGGGTCCCTACGGCTATGTGATCAAATTTTTCAAAGCCCTCGGCATAGCCGCCGAAGCCGCCCGCGCAGCCGGGGCCAAAGACGAGGTGACCGAATTTATCGTCGATGACCTCGTGCCCAATTTTGAGCGCTACGCCACCCCCAATGGCCTCAGCGCGCTGGCCGTCGAGGCGATTTTTAAGGAAGTTGATCCCGCCTCGCTGCAGCCCAGACGCAGCCACCTGAAAGATGCCTTCGCCTACATGACCAATCAGGCGGCCTATTCGTCTTTCAATGACTGCCATTTCACGGCCAACCAGGCGGTTTACAACGCATCGGCCATCGACGCCTTGCGCGATAACGTGAAGATCGATCGCTCGCTTTTTCGCGAGAATTACGCCGGCAACTCCGGCACGGTGGCAGCGCGCGGATTCAGCCTGCTCGACGTCAACAACAGCATTTTCTCGGGCAACAGTGGCGAGATCCACAGCGGCATCACCATCGCCGTTCACGTGTTTGCCCGCCTCACCAACTGCACGCTGGTCAACAACGTCTCCGTCGAGCCCAACGGCTACGCCTTCGCCGTCGATCTCGGGGCCGAGGGCCGGATCATCAACTCGGTTTTGTGGGGCAACACCAACGGCTCGCCGATCAACACCACGGGCGGCGCCGATATTTTTACCGCGACCTACGACAACCTCGACACCGATACCGCAGAACTCTTCCGCACCAGCCACGCCAGCTGGTTCCGCTTCATTGGCGTGACCGAAATCGCCAACTCCAACGTGCAGGGCCTGTCGCAGTTGGTGCAAAGTTGGGATAAAACGCATGTCGATCCGCTCACCGATCCTAATTACATCGCGCAGCGCGAAACCGGTTTGATCAACCGGCTCTACATGCTCGATTTCGCGGAAGCCGAGAGCGCGCACGACCAGTGGAGCTTCGTCATTGATGGCCAGGGCAACCGCTTCCTCGACCGCGGCAATTTTTCCGTCGATCCCCTTTTTCACACGGGATACCTGCCCGGCTACGGCTCGCCCATTTTAAGCGGCGGCAGTTTTGACCGCTACAACACGATCTATCGCCTGCCGGGCACCACCGACTTTTTCGGCCAGCCCCGCTATCGCGGCCAGGTTATCGGCATCGGTGCCGTCGCCAACGCCTCCACGCCTGTCGACACCGGCGTCGGCGGCGAGGCTCCCGGGCGTTATTTCGTCCGCCCGGTCGCCACCGGCGATGGCACCGGCCGTAATTGGGCCAACGCCAGCAGCGACCTCAAAACCATGTTGGCCAAAACCAACGCCGAAGTCTGGGTGCTCGCGGGCACGTATTATCCCAGCGCCACGGGCGTGCGCACGGAGGCGTTCACGCTCGGCCTCGGCACGCAGGCGTTCGGCGGCTTCGAGGGCACGGAAGTTTCCCGCAACGAACGCAACTTCACCGCCAACGTCACGATTCTCTCCGGCAATCTCGCGGCCAAATCCCCCGGTGCCTCGCCCAGCTATCACGTGGTCAAAAATTCGAAAGTGGTCGTCGGCGACAAAACCTTCACGAATGCGAACGGCGTGCTCGACGGTTTCACCATCACCGGTGGCGATGCCAACGGCGCCGACGGCAACGGCCACGGCGGCGGCATTTACCACGACCAGAGCGAGGTCGCGTTGCGCAATCTCATCGTCACAAACAATCGCGCCAGCGGCAGCGGCGGCGGTTTTTACTCTAACAGTAATCAAACCTCCGAGCTGACGCATTGCCGGTTTCGGTCGAACACCGCCACTCGCGGCGGCGCCGTTTACGCCCAGGGCTACTTCGACTCCGAGGCCTGCGAATTCACCGACAATCAGGCGACCCAGTTTGGCGGCGCCATCCTCCTCGAACGCACCTTGTTCGCCAGCGCCGTCTCCCAAGCCATGATTTCCAATTCGGTTTTCTCCAACAACCGCAGCACCGCGAGCGGCTCGGGCAGCGCGTTTTATGCGAGCCATTTCGACACGACGATTCTCAACTCCACTTTCTCCGGCAACCGCGGCTTCGAAAATGCCGCTGGCCTCCAATACGGCAGCGCCGTCTATGTCATCCACGGTTCGTTCGATCTGCAAAATTCCATTCTTTACGGCAACCGCGACCCCGGACTCGCCGCGCCGAGTTTCCCCATCGAGTTGAGCCAGTTTTATCTCCCGCTCGAATCTCAATCCACCTCACCGGCGACCTATCGCAACAACCTCATCCAAGGGTTTCGCACCAGCGTCGCTCCCACCCCACGCAACGAATCCGGCAACTTCGACGCCCCGCCCCAATTTGTCGACGCCGCCAACGGCAACCTTCGCCCGACGGCGACTTCGCCTTTTCTCGACCGCGGCACCGGCAGCGTCGACCTCCTCCGCTCGGCCGATGCCGACGGTCACGCGCGCAAGTTCGGCAGCCAGATCGATCCCGGTGCCTACGAATTCCAAGGCACTTCCCAAGTGCTGGCCGGCCTGGTCACGATCGCGCGCACGCTGAACGAAGACGGCCCGACCTACACGTTCCGATTCCTCGCGGACAACGCGCCCGCCGGGGCGACTTACACCTGGCTGGTAAACAAAAACGACGGCCGTGGTTTCATGCCGCTCCCCGAAGACGCCCGCATCACCGGCCAAGGCACCACGACGCTCACGCTGGCCCAACCGCCGGCAGAATGGGATCAGTGGACGTTTCGCATGGATGTCGGCGGAACCGCCAGCGGCACTGCCGCGAAGGTCTTGGTCAATATCGGCACCGATCGCGTCTATGTGAACGGCGCCGTCGCCACTTCGGGCAACGGCAAGACTTGGGCGACCGCCTACAAAACGTTGCAGGAAGCCAATCAAGCGACGCTCGCCTCCGATTACACCCAGATTTGGGTCGCTCAAGGCACGTATGTCCCGGACCGAACGGGACCGGGCAGCGTCTTCGCGTTTTATCCGGGACGCGTGGTTTACGGCGGCTTCAATGGCACCGAGACTGCCGCCAGCCAGCGCAACTTCGCGCTCTATCCGACGATCCTCGACGGCGCGCAACCGGGCGCGAAAGACGTTTTGGAAGACGCCCTCGATCTCGTCTTGTTCGGCCCGAACAGCAATGCGTCCACGCCCGCCATCCTCGACGGCTTCACCCTGCGCAACGCCAGGCGCAACGCGATCAACGTCGCCAGCGGCTCACCGCTCATCACGCGCTGCGTCATCGAAAACGAACGTGGCGCCGGCGTGCTCTCGAACGCCACCCCGACTTTCCGCGACGTGCTTTTTCGCAAAAATCCGGATGGCGCGGTCCGGGTCAGCTCCGGCCTTGCGACATTTGAAAAAGTTTTGTTCACGCAAAACACCGGCCCCGATGGCGCCGCCATCCGGGTCGATTCCAATGCGGCCATCGTCGTCCGCCAATCGACCTTCGCCGACAATTTCGCACACGGTCGCGCGGGTGGCATTCACGTGAGCACCAACGCTACCGCCACGATCGAACGCAGCATTTTCTGGGGAAACCGCGACGCTTCGACCGAACTCGGCGGACCTTTCGAGCCCGCGCAGATCTATTCGCGCGGCACGGTCGCGCTGTCGAATTCCCTCGTCGAAGCGCTCACGACTTACACGACCGGCGGGAATCTCGGCGAACATCCGTTGTTCATCGATCCGCTGAACCAAAACTACACGCTCGCCGCGCAATCCCCGGCGATCGCGCTGCAGGCCGGGGCCTTGGCTTACTCGGGAACGCCGGCTCCCACGCTGCGTTTCACCAGTCTGCCGAACTCCAGCGAAGAGCGCACCAGTCTCGTTGCTAAAACTTTCACGGCCACGTGGCAGGCTGGCGCCGGTCACGTGCTCCGCTGGGAAATCGATCTCGGTCAGGGCTGGGTCAACCCGGCGACCACCAGCTACGCCGTTTCCACCAACGCGTCCGCCACCGGTTCGGAGTTCACGATCACGACCTCGGGTGCAGCCCTCGCGTCGTTGCGCGTCCGCGCGATCACGGCCAATCAAGTCGCTTTGCCCGCGGTGTCGCTCAAAGTGATTCCGCCCACGATTCGCTACGTGGCGAAGACCGGCCCGGCCACCGGCGCCAATGGCCTCTCGTGGGCCACCGCCTACCGCACCGTGGAAGAAGCGATGGACAACTTGCCCAGCCTCAACACGGAAATCTGGATTGCCCGCGGCAGCTACGAGTCCGCCACGTCCGTCACCCTGATCCCCGGCGTGGTTTTCTTCGGCGGTTTTGCCGGCACGGAAACTTCCATCGGCCAACGCGTGGCCAGTCCTGCCAACGTCACGACGCTGCGCGGCGCGTTCATCATCAATAAACTCGAGAGCACTTACGTCGGGAAAAACAACCTGCGCGTCGAGCGCCGGCTCTTCAGCCGCCAACTGGTCATGGAGGGCATCCGTCTCGATTCTTCGACCACGACGGGCAATGGCACCGCGCTTTATCTTCGCCAAGGCGGCGGCGTCTTCCGCAATTGCGAATTCATCCGCAGCGTGGCCACGTCGGCCGGAAATGGCACAGAACTGGTGAAGAGCCAGGGTGGCACGACGCTTTTTGAAAACTGTTCGTTCAACGGAAACACCAGCGCTGCGGCCATCGTCGTTCAATCCGGTTCGCCGGTATTTCGCAGCTGCCGGTTTGAAGACAACCGCGGCAACTCCGAAGGCGGCGCCTTCAAGCTCACGGGCGGTAACACCCTCATCGACCGCGCCACGTTCACCAATAACCGCGCCACTGACTCCGGCGGCGCGATCTACGGTTCCTTGAACAACGGCGACTCGGTCACGATCACCAATTCCCTTTTCACCGGCAATCAGGCCACGCAAGGCGGCGCGATCTTCAGTAACGGAATGACCTTGGTGAATTGCACGCTCACCGACAATCGCGCCTCCCGCGAAGGCGGCGGACTCTACACCTACGGCACGGTAACCGTGCTCAACTCAATCATCTGGAGCAATCGGGCCGCGCCGGATCTCTACAACAGCCCCAATGCCATCGAGCGCGCACAGCTCACCGTCAACTCCGGCGCGACCACGGTAAAAAATTCCATCGTCGAAGGCCTCGCGAGCTTCACGGGCAACAACAACCTTCCCTACCACCCGCTGTTCGCCGGCACCGCGCCCAATCCTTACGCGCTCGCCCCGAATTCGCCCGCGATCGATCGCGCCGTGCTCGTCGACTTGGACGCAGTTTCGCCGGTGCTCGGTTATCCGGGCCGCCTGTCGGGCACGGCGCTGGACCTCGGTGCTTATGAATTTTCTGGCGCGGCGAAACCTCCAATCCAACTCACCAGCGCTCCGACCAGCGCAGCCGTTTACAACGGTGCGAACCAGAGCTTCACGGTCACCGGCGCGGCCGGCACCGGCGCCAATGTGGTGTGGGAAAAATTCGACGGCACCAACTGGGTCGTCGTTTCCGGCGCGGCGTTTAAAGTCACCACCAACAGCACTTCGAGCACACTGACGATCACGAACATCGCGGACGCTCACGGCGGCCTTTACCGCTACCGCATCGGCTCGCTCAATTACACTTCCGTGAGCTTCAACGTCGCTGTCACCACGCGCCGCATCGTTTATGTCGACAGCAACGCCGCTCCCGGCGGCAACGGTGCCTCGTGGGGCACCGCTTTCAAGGGGCTCAATGAAGCCGCCGCCCTGACCGACACCGTGCTCGAGGTGCGGGTGGCCGCTGGCTTCTACACGCCCGCGTTTATCAATATGCGTGGCGGCATTCTTTTCCGCGGTGGTTATCCTGCCACCGGCAGCGCCGCCGAGCGCAATGTCGCTAACCCGACAGTGAATCGCACGCAGATCGACGGCACCGCCATCGTCTACGCAGACGCCACCGCGGCGGACTTCACCCTCGAAACGGGCTACGATGGTTTTCAACTCGTCCCGGGAAGCGGCGGCGTGCGCGTCGTGCGCGGAGCGCGGGTTTTCTTCCGGAACTGCGTAATCACCGCAGTCACGAGCTCGCCGGCGTTTTTGATCGAAAACACCGGTTCGGTGGATTTCGACAACTGCACTTTCAAACAAAACGCTCCCAGCGTGCTCGTGTCGCTGAAGCAAAACAGCTCAGCCCGCATCGTGCGCGCCACCGTGAGCGACAACACGGGCTGCATCTTTCTCAACGTCGAGCGCGGCAGCTTCTTTGCCATCGAAGCCTCGACCTTCAGCAATAACTCCAATCCGAACCGGAACGACCCGCTGATCAAGTTCGACACTACTTTGACGACCAACGTCAGCACCATCACGCGCTCCCGTTTCCTGGGAAATTCCGGTGAAGATATTATCCACGCCTTTGCCGGCCCGCTGGAAGTCAGCGATTCGTTGTTACTCAATAACACCAACGCGTTCGTCCGCGGCTCTGGCAAAGTCACGGTGCGCCACATTACGGCCTACAACAATCAAGTGTCGGTCAGGCCAGATAGCACGCAGTCCCGCGCCTTGATTCAAGTGAGCGAGCTGGACCTTTCGAATTCCATCCTGTGGGCCAATCGCAGTGCCGGTTCCAGCCGGTCGATTGAGGCCCAACAGCTCGACCCCACCAACAACACGCTGACGCTTCGCTCCAATCTCATCGAAGGTTTCGCGACCTTGGGCGGCACCGGCAATCTCGACAACGATCCACTGTTCCTGAACGCCAGCCTCAGTCAGTTCGAGCTTTCACCCTATTCTCCGGCGATCAACTCCGGCCTCGGCACCAGCAGTTCGCCGATCGATCTCTTCGGCACCGTGCGCAACGGTGCGCCAGATCGCGGCGCGATCGAATTCACCGGCACGCCCGCCACGCCGATCCATCTCACCTCTGCGCCGATCAGCATCCCCGCTTATCTGCGCTCCGCAGTCAGTTTTACCGTGGTAAGCGATAACGCCGCGAGCAATGTCGTCTGGTGGCGCTGGAACGGCTCCGCCTGGGTGCTCGTCGCCGGCAATGATCCGCGTCTCATCATCACCGCCAACGGCAACAGCTCCGTGCTGACGCTGAGCAACGTCGCCACGCCTGACGCGGCCGAAAAATTCAGCTTCACGCTCGCGAATGCGGCGGGCTTCCGCTCTGCGCCGGTGCAAGTGTTTCCGACCGTGCGCCCGCGTCGCTACGTCGGCACCGGCACCACTCCGCCTTACGATGGCACGTCGTGGGCAAATGCGGCTTGGAATTTTGTGTCGGTCTACAACAGCGCCCCCGAAGGCGCCGAAATCTGGGTGCAGGCCGGATCTTACAGCGGACAATACCCCACGCTGCGCCAAGGCATCGAGGTTTACGGCGGGTTCACTTCTCCCACCGCCACCTCCACGAGCCAGCGTGATCTTACCGGCGAACTTACCGTGCTGCGCATGCAAATGATCGGCCGCAGCGTCGATCGCGCCACCTTGCTCGACGGCGTGACCATCGTTGGCAGTGGCTACACTGGCCTTCACCTCTATGACAACGCCAGCCCCACGCTCCGCCGCGTGGTGTTTCGCGATTCCTCGAACGGCCTCTCGGTCAGCAGCGGACATCCTCTCATCGAAGACAGCGTCTTCCGCGGCAACACGCGGGCGGGCCTCGAAATGAGCAGCGGCAACGTTACCTTGAAGCGCGCCAATTTCAGCGGCAGCGGCACAGCCATCATCACGAGTGGCGGCGTGCTTGCCGTTTCCGATTCATTATTCCACGACCACACGTTGGGCGACGCCCTGCTCGTCTCAGTCAGCAAAACGGCTGACGTGACGTTCGATCGCGTCACGGTGCGCGATAACTTCGGCGACTCACTCATCACAGTCTTCGGCGGCAAACTCACGCTGCGCAATTCCCTCCTCGTCGACAACACGCCCTCCTACTACGGCCTGCTCAATGTCGCCGACGGTGAGTTGAACGTGCTGCAATCGACGATCTACGGCAACTCCGGCACTGCGGGTAACGGCGGTCTCAATCTTCGCGGTGGCGCGACCACGGTGAAAAATTCCATCCTGTGGAACAATACTGGTCGTCCGTATGGCGGCGGCGCAGCCACCGTCGAGCAGAACCAGCTTACCGTCACCGGCGGCACGCTCAGCATCGGCCACTCGATCGTGCAAGGGCTTGCTACTTACACCGGCAACGGGAATTTCGCCGACGCGCCGCTCTTCACCGACGCCGGCCTCGATGACTTCACGCTCTCCGCCGTGTCGCCCGCGATCAACGCCGGCGACGCCACGCTCAATCAAACCGGTTACTCCCTCGATCGCGCCGGACTTGCCCGCGTGGTCGGCAGCGCGCCCGATCTCGGCGCTCACGAATTCGCCGGCACCCCGGGCACGCCGCTGCGCATTCTGCGTTCACCCGCTTCCCTCGAAGTGGCCGCGGGCGACACGGCGAGCTTCATCGCCGAATCGGCGAGCGCTGGCCCGTTCACTTGGCAGCGCGAAACCGCGCCCGGCGTTTGGACGACGATCACGTCCGGCGGACTTTACGTCATCACCGTCAACGGCAACACGAGCACGCTCGCGGTCGGCCCGGCGACTTTCGCCGCGCACCACGGCCAGCGCTTCCGCTTCCAATTCGGCGGCACCACTTCTGCACCGTTTTCGCTCAGCGTCGTCGACAAGCGGATTATCTATGTGAATCCATCCGCCACCGGCACACCTGCCGATGGCACCACGTGGAGCCGCGCGTTCCGCACTCTCGAAGACGCATTTTTCAATTGGAGCACGGGGGCTGAGATTTGGGCCGCCAGAACGAGCATCCGCCTGGAAGAGACCCTCGTTTTGCCAGAAGGCATGAAACTCTACGGCGGTTTTTCCGGCAATGAAGCCACCCTCGAACAACGCACGCCGGGCGCGCAGACCGCGTTGACCATTCTGTTCGCCAACTCCGCGGCGTGGCGCTTCGTCGATCAAACGGGCACGAACTCCACGCGCGCGACCGTGCTCGACGGTTTCACTTTCTCCGGGGCTAACGACAAACACGGCATCGTGCTCGATCGCGCCAGCCTCACCGTCCGCAACTGCGACTTCCGTGACTTCAGCCAAACGGTGGTCAACAACAACTCCAGCGCCCCGTTGTTCGAGAACTGCTTCTTCGGCAACAGCTCCTTCGCCGTCTTCAACGAACTCAATTCCTCTTCGGAAATCGTCGGTTGCACTTTCGAAGACAACAACCGCTCCCGTTCCAACGCCAGCGGCAGCGCGCTCCTCAAAAACGGAAATCTCGCCGGCCAGCCGACCTTGGTGCGCGACTCCCTCTTCCGTCGCAATTTCCACGCAGCCACTTACGTGCAAGGCGACTCCGCCGTCGTCTTCGAACGCTGTCGCTGGTTGGAAAATTCCAATCAGGACAGTGCAGCACTGGCCGTCACGCCCGGCGCCACGGTCACCGTGCGCGATTCGCTTTTTGCCGACAACACGGCCATCGCCGCCTCGGGCCGCAGTCATGCCATCATCATCAACGCGGGCACACTCTCTCTGCTCAACGTCACCGTCGCAGGCAATCGCACGCACGTCTGGAACATCGGCAGCAAAAAAGCCGCCGCCGTGGAGAACGGCGGCACACTCACCGTCACAAATTCGATTATCGCGGACAACACCACTGTCGGCGACACCGCGGGCCTGACGACGGAACAGCTGCAGCTCTATTCTGGTCCGGGCTGGCCGCTGACCGTTTCGCACTCACTCATCAGCGGTCTGCAATCGATCACCGGCACCGGTAATCTCGGTTCCGAAGTGCTGTTCGACCCGGCTTACTCCAGAGAATACCGCCTCTCGATCTTCTCGCCCGCGGTGAACGCCGGTTACACTGCCGCCTCCACCGCGTTGCGCGATCTCCTCGGCCAGACCCGCGTCGTCGGCGCCGCGATCGATCTCGGAGCCACGGAGCTCGCTGAAACCGTCGGCGTCACGCCACTCACGATCAACCCCACCTCAAGCGCGGACAACATCGTGCCCGTGTGGAGCACTGCCGCCGGACATCTCAGCATCACCGGCAGTCCCGCTGCGCTCGCCACGATCTACTGGGAAATCCTCGTCAACGGCCAATGGGTCGCGATTCCCGCCGGTGGCGACTTCACCGCCGCGGTCAATGGCAACACCGCCACGCTCACCATCGCGTCGCCGGCCTCCGACACAATTCCAGATCGCCGGGTGCGTTTCGGTTTCCGCGGCATGGGTTATGTTTCCTCGGAATACACCGTCACCACCAATGGCAGCAACCTTCGCTATGTGAAGGGCAACGCCGCCGCCAACGGTGATGGTTTGAGTTGGCGGACCGCCTTCCGCACCGTCGCCGAAGCCGTCGCCGCGGCGCCTGCGCACACCGAAATCTGGATCGCAGAAGGTTACTACGACGAAACGACGCCCATCACCCTGCCACCTGCGATTCGTCTCTACGGCGGATTCAGCGGCGATGCCGTCAATGTTCGCTCACGTGCCACGCGCCTCCCCACACAGTTGTTGAATCCCTTCATCCTTCCCTCCACCGGTTCCCCCGACGCGGTGCTCTTCGACAGCCTGACGCTGCGCAACAACAGCGTGACGCTCACCAACCGCAGCGCGCTCTTTCGCAATGTGAGATTCGAAGAGGGCTCCGGCGTCATTGTCTCTGGCACGGCTCCCAGCGTGCTCTTCGAGGACACCTCGTTCGTCAACAACTCCAGCGCGATCAGCGGACGCATCGACGCCGCCACGTTGCGTCGCACGTTCTTCTTTGGAAATACCGTCGCAGTCACCGCGGCAGGCAGCACGTGGACCATCGAAGATTCCTACTTCGACTCTCCCAATAATTCTGCGAACCCCCACGCGCCGCACTTCCTCGACTCCACCGTCACCACCCTGACCGTGCGCAGATCGACGTTCCTCAATTCCACCGGCCGCATTGCGCCGGTGCGCGCCATCGCTACCGCGGGCACCGCGGAATTCACCGACGTCAACTTCTTCAGCAACACGTCCACCGATTCCGGCGCGAGCGCGCTCACGCTTTCCGGATTTAATTCTGCGGTCTTCCAACGCAGCACGTTCCTCAACAACACGGGCGTCGGCGCCGGTGCGCTCAGCGCAACCAACAGCGATCTCGATCTCCGCCAGTCTTACTTCGTCGGCAATCAATCGTCCGGATCGACGCTGAGCGGCGCGATTTTGCTGACCGGTTCCACCTTCGAAGCGGTCAACATCACGGTCGCCAACAACCGCGCCAACAACCAAAGCGGCGGCGGCATCGTCGCCGTGAACAGCACTGGCTCGATCGTTAACTCCATCCTTTATGGCAACAATGCCGGCAGCGGCACCATCGAGGACCGCCAACTGCGCGCGACAAACTCCACCGTCACGACGCATCATTCGCTCATTGAAGGTCTCAACGCTTTCGCCGGTGCCGGCATGATCGGTTACAACCCACGCTTCATCACGATCAACGACCGGCTCGCGCCCGGCCCGAATTCCCCGGCCCTGAATGCCGGTGACAACACCGCGCTTATTGCCAGCGAAGTCGATTTGCTCGGCGCTCCGCGTATCAACGCGACGAACGTCGACCTCGGTGCCATCGAGCCGACCACGCTCGCCACCGCCACGCTGCTCGATCTCGCGCTCATCCGTCGCGTTCCGGGCGGCTACCTGGAAATCACCTTCGACAACACGCGCGGCTACACCGGCCTCACGTGGCAGTTCAACAACGGCAGCGGCTGGCAAACGCTCGCGTTGGATCCGGGTGCTTTCGTCACCAACGGCAATTTCGTCACGCTTCGCTTACCGTGGTCGCCGGAACTCTACGAAGGCGCGAACATTCGTCTCGTCGGCACGGATTACATCTCCACGACGCTGCCGATCGCTTATGGCAACGCTCCCGCCGCGCAGGGTGCTATCGTCGCCATCACGCCTGCGTCTGGCTCGACCGCCACCTCGCTGCGCCCGGACATCACGGTGACTTTCAACCAAGCGCAGACCGGTTTGGATCTAAACAAACTGGTGGTGCACGGTTCCCTTCACGGTCGCCTCGCGACGGTGGCGAATTGGGGCACCGTGACGACCGATCCGCTGACGCCGGTGCTCTTGCCGGGGATCAATTTCAACGCCGGCGAAATCGTGGAAGTTTCCGCGACTGCCGCCATCGGCACCGCGCTCGGAAATAATTTCAAACCTTACGTCGCGCGCTTCGCCGCACTCTGGTTGGGCAACGTCGGTAAATTCCGCCGCGGTGACACGCTTACCACCGGCACCAACATCAGCGGCGTGGCCGCGGGTGATCTCAACGCCGATGGCTTCGGCGATGTGATGTTCGCGAGCGCGGAAGGGGCGTGGATTTATCTCGGCGACGGCGATGGCCAGTTCCACCGCCTCAACTACGGCACGGGCGGCGAATGGAACGCGTTTGCAATCGCCGACTTCAACGGTGACGGCCGCAACGATTTCATCGGTTCGCGCCAGGGCGCTTCACTCACCGTGGAAACACTCAACGCTTCGAGCGACGCGACGACCAACCTGCTCACCGCACCGCTCGCGTTCGCGGGCCGGCGTTTGCTGTCCGGTGATTTTAACGGCGATGGTCGCCAGGACGTGCTCGTGCTCGGCGCTTCGACGACCGACGGCGAAGTGCTGCTCCTCAATCAAGGCAACGGCACGTTCGCACCGGCGGGCACGCAGCGTTTCGCTCCGGCTGATGATCGCACGCGCGAAGCCGCGGTCGCTGATCTCAATCGCGACGGCACGCTCGACTTCGTGCAAGTGCGCGCAACCACCGGCGACATCGTCGTGTGGATGAACGACGGCACGGGTGTCTTCACCTCCGCCACCACCATTCGTATTCCGAATACGCAAACGATCGCGCTTACCGATATCGATCAGGATGGCTGGACCGATCTCGCGATCGCGGGAGGCAGCGGCACCGACACCCTGCACATTTATCGCAACGATCAGGCGGGTAATCTGGTTCACGTGCGCTCCTTCGCCGCCGGCGCCGTGGTGCAACTCGCCGCCGCCGATTTCGACGGCAATAGCGCGACCGACTTGCTCGCGATCACCGGCACCGCGAACGATGTGCTCTGGAAAAACACGGGCGCCGGTGCTTTCACCGCTTCCCCGCTGACGTGGACCTCCAATGGCGCCACCGCGAGCGCGCAACTCGCGATCGCCGATCTCAATCGCGACGGCACCGCCGATGTCATCCTGCCGCAATCCTCGCGGATTCTCTTCTGGACGTCGGGCAGTTATTTCACCGGCTTCAGCCGCACAGTAAACGAAAGCACCACGCTCGCCTTCACTCGGACGGACTTCACTGACGTCACCACGACTTACGGCGGCAGCGCGACCGATCGCTTCCTCATGACCGAGTTACCCAAACATGGCGTGGTGAAGTTGGATAATTTCGCCCTCCCGCTTTATTACGCTGTTTCCCTCGCGCAACTTTCCCAACTGACCTACACGCCGACCTCCGGTTACGACGGCCCCGATAGTTTCCGCATGGCGCCCCAGTTCTACGACGGCACACACCGGGATCCGAAAACAGCCGGTTCCGCCAAAATTTCGATCAGTGTCGTGCGCACCGTCACCGCTCCGACCACGAACGCTCAAACGGTGCAGGTTTTCAAAAACCGCGCGCGCTCCTTCCAGCTCGCCGGCACGCACCCGGAAGGCGAATTCATCACCTTCGCGATCACGCGCCAACCAGCCCACGGCGACATCGCCCTCTCCGACACGCAGACGCTCATTAATCGCGAGGCGCTCTACACGCCGGATACTGACTACACCGGCAATGATTCGTTCGACTTCAGCGTCACTGACGCCTTCGGCGGAATCACCACCGGCACCGTGTCGCTCAACATCAGCGATAAGATTCATGTCGTCACCACCACCGCGGCATCAGGCGCGGGTTCATTGAGCCAGGCGCTCACGACGGCCATTGCCGACGGCGTCGGCCGCGTGGTGATCGACGCTTCTCTCGCGAATCAAAGCATCGAACTCAGCACCGCCACTGACACGGTGCACGGCCCGACGGCGTATCTGGTTGCGGGGTATCTCGAAATCGATGCCGAAGGCGCGACTCAGTTCTCGATCAAACGCAGCGCGGGCACGGCGAATTTGCGCCTCTTCCGCGTCGCTTCGACCGGTCATCTCGTCTTCAACGGCCTGACGCTCACCGACGGCCGCATCCAAAGCGAAAATGCCGGCACACCGGCTCGCGGCGCCGCCATCTACAACGAAGGCACGCTCGAAACGAATCACGCCAACTTCAGCAACCACACGGCGCAAGGCCTGACCTCGACCGGCGCGCAAGGCGGCGCGATTTATAGCTCGAACGGCGTTCTCCTGCTCAGCGAAACCAACATCGCCAACAACACCGCGCAGGACGCGAGCTCGCAAGGCGAAGGCGGCGGAATTTTCCTCCGTAACGGCTCCGCGCGACTCGAACTCCCGGGCATCGGCAGCAACACCGCGCCAACCGCTGCTTCAGGCGCAGATATGCACGTCCTTGCCGACAACGCTGCTGCCAGCGTCACGCTCGTGCGCGGTGTGTTCCCGGCGAGCTACCGCGTGTCGCGTCTTGGCACCGGACAAGCCTCGACCATCAACCAAAGCAACACCGCGACCGCCCCGACGACGTTGCCGCTCAGCATCAGCGCCATCGCCAATCTCACCACCGCGATCGTGGAAGCGACCACGTTGCCGCTTACGCTCACCTCCAGCACCGCGGCGGTAACCGTGAGCACGCGCGATGCTTATTTCTACCTCGAGACGTTGGATGGAAACGGCCAACCCGAACGCGAAGCCAATCTTCACGGCTTGCCCGGAATCGAACTGCTGGGCAGCGGCACGAGCCGCAGCGTGCGCTTCACTCCCAAAGAAAATGTCCGTGGTTACGCGACTGTGCGAGTGACTGCTTCCGAAAACGGAATTTCCTACGCAGAGGAATTCGGCCTGCCGTTCATCTCCACGGTCTTCGTCGCACCGACCGTGCAGGATAAAGAAGTGTATAGTTTCAACGGCGCCGCCGTTGCGGTCGACATCACCGCCACGCATCCACTCGGGCTGACGATCCTCTACGAAATCGTCACCGCGCCGATGCACGGCACGCTCACCGGCACCGCACCGAATCTGACCTACACGCCCGCCTCCGGTTATCGCGGCAACGACTATCTCGTTTACCGCGCGAGCACGAGCCAGGGTCTCGGCGCTTCTGCGCGCGTGTTGTTGCGCAGCACGTCGGCCAACGTTTCAGTGACGTCCGCTGAGACCAGCGGCACGGGCTCGCTCGCAGACGCGCTGCGCTTCACGCCGGCACTCCCCGGAGTGACTTGGACGCTCACTTTCGATTCGGCCCTCGCCGGCAAGACGATCGACACGTCGCTCTTCGCCACGATGACGGCGGCCGGCCCTTCGGCTTATGTGATCAATAGCAACGTGGTGCTCGATTGCACCGCCGCGCCCGGACTGATTATCAGTCGCCCTGACAACGCCGACCCGATGCGCCTCTTCTATGTCGCACCTTCCGCGAGCCTGACGTTGAAAAATCTCACGCTCGATAACGGCGCAGCCGTGGCTCACGGCGGCCAGCCGGCCCGCGGCGGTGCGATCTACCTCGAAGGCGCCAACCTCAGTCAAAGCAGCCTCGCGCTCGATCACATCACGCTCGCGAATAATTCTGCAAGCGGCGTCAACGGCCAGGGCGGCGCGATCTACGCGAACAACACACCGGGCGTTTCGCTCGACGCGGTTACGTTCCTCGCCAACACCGCGGGCATCACCAACACCGGTGCCACCGGCACGGGCGGTTCGATTTACGCCCGCAACACCTTGGTCGAATTCACCGGCAACACCGGCAGCACCTTCGCCGGCGGCCGCGCAGAATTCGGCAAAGATGTCGCGCTCGTCGCCGATGCCGCGCCAGCGTCGGTCCTGTTCTTCCGCACGTCCACCGACGGTCTTTTTGTCGACCGTCTCAACAACGGCACGACGAAGATCACCGCTTACGGCAACGCCGCCGTCACCGGCCCCGGACTTTTGCATATCGCGCCCGTCGCAAACCGGGAGGCGAGCATCCACCGCACGACGAACATCGCGCTGAGCGTGGTGAACGGTCCGGCCGAATCGATGGCTTACGACTCGCTCACTCCTTTCATCGACAACAGCGAACTCGGACTCGATGACGCGGCCACGGCTAATCCGACGCTCCGCATCACGCCCAATCCCGCCAACATCAATGCCGGCGGCGAAGTGAATGTCGCCGCGATCAGCCACGGCGGTGATTACCGCTTCGAACGCGTCGTCGGCCTCGCGATCACGGAATACGACGGCCCGGTCGCGCGCAACGAAACCTACGCCGTCAACGCCAACGAACCGTTTAGCGCCGCGCTGCCGGTCGAATTGAATCCGTTGTTCTCGGTCACGTATCAATTCGAACCCGCGTTGATCGATCAGTCATCGAACGTCGCCCTCCTCGGCGAGAGCGGCGGCAGCATCACGGAAGACACGGGCAATTTCGTGTTCACCCCGCGCACCGATTTCGTCGGCCGCGTCAAGGTGCCTTACTCCGTCACGGACAGCCACGGCACCGTTTCGTCCGCGACGCTGTATTTCCAAATCAGCGCCGGTCAGCCTCGCGCCGAACCGCAAACCGCCGTTGTGCAAATCGACACTCCGACCGCCGTCATGGTATTCGGCCAGCACACGATTCCCGGCCTGACCCTGACCTACTCGCTCGGCACCACGCCGCCGCAACACGGCACGGTGACCCAAACCGGAGATCAAGAGTTCACCTACACGCCTGACTCGTCCTACGCGGGCAACGACCTCTTCAACTTCAAGGCCACGGATCGCTTCGGTCAGGAATCCAGCGCGAACGTTTCGGTGATCGTGGCGGATTTCAACGCCAACACCGAACCCACGATCACGGGGTTCAAAGACCCTGCGCCGATCCTTTTCCAACCCGGCGGCAGCGATTATCTGTTCTCCGACGTAATCGTCGACGACGATACCATCGACCAGCCGATCACCATCTCACTCTGGGATCCGAGTCCTTACGGCCACTACGTTTTCCCGCCGGTGCCGCCGCCACCACCGGGGGGGACGGCTACCGACCCGTGGGTTCGCGATGACTTCGGCGCCTATCGCACCACGGGCACCAAGGAGGAAGTCACCACCCGCCTTCGCGCGGTTAACTTCATCGTCGATACGCCCCTCGAAAGTATGAGTGAATCGCTCGAAGCGTGGTTAATCGTGATCGCGGAAGACCCGCTGGAATCCAGCTTCAACCTGGTTCCGGTGAACATCCTGTTCCCTTGGGACGCACCCATCGCGTCCGATCTCGCGCTGGAGACTCTGCCCGCCACGCCAGTTTCGTTCACGTTGTCCGCCACGCAGCCGCAAGGCCAGCCGCTCACGTTCACGCTCACCTCGCCGGAAATCGCGCCCGAACGAGGCACGCTCACCCACGACGGTCTCGACTACACCTTCACGCCCGCGCCCGGTTTCCACGGAACGGAGGATTTCGTCTGGTCGATCACCGCACCCAATGCGCGCAGCACCACGCATCACGTGCGCATCACCGTGAACACGCCGCCGGCCGGCACCGACGACCTCGTCATTCGCGACGACAGCCTCCAAACGATTCCAACCGCCACGTTGCTCGCCAACGACACCGACGCAGACACCGATGCGTTGACCATCACCGAAGTCGCTTCGACGAGCGCCCACGGCGTCGCGGTCACGCTCAACGGCAGCGTCATCACTTACGCAGCCTCCGCCTCGCTCGCGGATGATTCGTTTACCTACACGTTGCGTGATTCGTTCGGCGCCACCGCCACGGCCACGGTAAATCTGCAGTTCATCAACCTCACGCCGGTGGCCGTGGACGATCACCTCGAACGCGAGTTCGGCCAACCGTTCGAAACCAATGCCGGGGTGCTGCTCGCCAACGATTCCGATGTAGACGCCGATGGCATCTTCCTCGTCTCCGTCGACGCGACCAGTGTGCAGGGCATGCCCATCACGCTGATCGACGGCACCCTCCGCTACACGCCCACCGCGAATTTCGCCGGCGTCGATAGTTTCGAATACATGATGCGCGACGGCCGCAATGCCACCGCGACCGCCCGGGTTCACCTCACGCTCGCCAATCGACCGCCGATCGCAGCCGACCTCACCCTCTCACGCACCAACGACCAGCCGGCGACCGTGAGCATCGCGGCCTTGATCGCGGCTTCGAGCGATCCGGATGACGACGAACTGAGTTTGCTCAGCTTCGAAGGCACGAGCGCGCTTGGCGCCACGATCAGCATATCCGAAGACTCCCTCACTTACACCGCGTCGTCCCAGACCGCGATCGCGGACGAGGATTATTTCCTCTACACGCTTCACGATAATCGCGGTGGCACGGCCACGGGGGCCATCACGGTTCAGTTGCTCAACCGCGCGCCCGTCGCTGCGGCGCACAACGTTGGCCGTTTCAACACGGACGCGGCGAGCATCATCCCGATTGCTAACCTCGTCGCGGGCGCGACCGATGCCGATCTCGACCTCGTGACGTTTGACAGCGTCAGCGCCCTCAGCACCGCGGGCGCAACGCTAACGGTCGTCGGCACTGATGTCGTTTACACGCCGGCGTCGCTGCCACTCAACGTCGAGGACACGTTCACTTACACGGTCAAAGATCCGCGTGGCGCCATCGCCACCGGCACCGTGACGATGAAGCTGGTCAACCGCGCGCCGGTCGCCGGCACGAACCACGTCATCAACCGCTACAACACCGAACCGGGCACGATCGACGTCGACACGTTGCTGGGCAGCGCCACCGACGCCGACGGTGACACGGTGACCTTTGTCGCCACCTCCGCCACGAGTGCGCAAAACGCCACGATCAGCGTCAGCGCCGGCGTCGTCACCTACACCGCCGCCCCGCTCGCGATCACCGGCGACGACACGTTCACCTACACCATCACCGACAGCCGCGTGGCGACACCGGTCACCGGCACGGTCACGGTCAAACTCGTCAACCGCGCGCCTCTCGCGGGCGCTACGATCATCCAACGCCACAACGACGAGCCGGCCACGATCACCACCGCCGCACTCATCAACGCGGCCTCTGATCCGGACAGCGACCCGCTCACCTTCGTCGCCGCGGCCACCACCAGCGCGCAAGGGGCGACGATCAGCGTCAACGCGGGTCTCATCACCTACACCGCGGCTTCGCCGACGGCCATCGTGGGCGACGATACCTTCACCTACACGATCACCGACAGCCGCGTGGCCACACCGGTCACCGGCACGGTGACCGTGAAGCTGCTCAACCGCGCACCGGTCGGCGCAGCCGACAGCGTCAACCGCGCCGCCGGCGAAGCACTCAGCGTTTCCGCCGCCACGCTACTCGGCAACGACAGCGATGCCGACGGCGACGTCATCACGATCACCGCCGTTTCCGGCACGAGCGCTCAAGGCGTCCCCGTCGTCCTCACCGGCACGACGATCACCTACACGCCAAACGCCGCCATCACCGGAACCGACACGTTTACCTACACCGTCCGCGACAGCAAAGGCCTCGCGAGCGAGCCGGTCACCGTGACGGTCGCGACCACCGCGCCAACCACCGCACCTACGCTCACCGTCAGCAACCGCGCCGGCGGCGGCGCGGCCTTGCAGCTGAAGGGTGTCGCCTTCACGAGCTACGTGATTTCGGTTTCGACTGACCTCGTCACGTGGACGCCACTCACGACCGTCACCACCAACGCTCAAGGCCTCGCCACCGCCGAGGACACCACCGCGCCGAGCGACGGCGCCGGGCGTTTCTATCAAGCCGATCACAACTAACTTATTTTTCCCATGAAGCTCTCTCGTCTTCGTTTTCTTCTGCTCACGCTCGCACTCGGGCCGCTCGCGGCGTTCGCCGTGCCGAGCGATCCGGTCGGGGTCTTTAAACTCCGCCTGCAGGGCAACTCCGACACGACTGTTTCGCTGCCGCTGCTGCGGCCCGCCCTCGCGGAAGGCGCACTTGCCAGCCGCACCGGCTCCACCTTTACCCTCACGGTGGATGTGCCGGCCCTGCCAGTCGGAGGAGCCTTCGTTCTGGTGATGAACGGCTCGCTCGAAGGCACTGTGCTCCCGATCACCGACGTCAATGGACGCACAGTCACCATCGCCGCGGGTGCGATCGATCTCAGTGCGTTGCACACCGAAACCGTTCAGGGCCCTGCTTTGGGTGATACCGTCGCAGTGGTGCCTTACTGGACACTCGACACCGTGTTTCCCGGTGGCAGCGGCGTGAACATTTCCACCAGTGCGCTCACGCGCGCCACGGAAATTTTCTTCTACAACAATACCACCGCCGGCAAAAACCGCTCGGTGTCCCCTGCGTTTTTCTACTTCTCGGGCAACACCAGCAAACCGGCCGGCTGGTATCAAGTCGGCGACAATACCGGTCTCAAAGGTTCGCAGCGGCTCGACCCGCACAACTATGTCATTGTCCGTCAGAACGTCGCCACGGAAACCTCCCTAGCCGTGGCCGGTGCCGTGCAAATGGCCGGCTTTCGCGTGCCGCTCGCCTTGCTCGCCGCGGACACCGACCAAGATCATTTTCTCGGCCTCCCTTGCGCCGTGCCGATGACCTTGAGCGCTTCGCGATTGGTCGCCTCGGGAGCCTTCGCGGTATCGACCAGCGCCGTGACTCGGGCCGACGAACTCTATGTTTTCAACAACGCCATGGTGGCCAAAAATAAATCGCCGTCCGCCCCTTATTTTTACTTCGCCGGTAATGCCCAAAAAATTGCCGGTTGGTATCAGGTCGGTGCCTCCGTGCCCGACACTAGCTTCACCTTAAAACCAGGCGAAGGCTTCATCATCCGCAAACGCCAGGCGGCGACTATCCGCACTGATCTTTGGGACGCTTTACCCGTTTACCTTCAATAACCTTTTCCTCCTTCCTTTATGAAAATCCTCGCCAGCTTACTATTCCTCACGGCGGTCGTTTTGTCCCCCGCGGACGAAGTAATCATCAATTTCCAGAGTCCAGAGTTACGCGATCACGCCAATGTTCCGCTCGTCGACGGTCGCCTCGTCCTGCTCATCGCTAACGTCGGTTCCGCCAACACCGCCGGCACCGGTTTTAGCACCCTCACCGCCGGCAACTTAAACGTCGGCGACTACCTGAACGGAGGCCTCTATCAAATCATCATGCGCGCCCAGATAGACTCCAGTTGGGACGGCCCGGGCACATTCATCGATTCAGCCGCCCACATCCCGCTCCAACAAAATCCATTTCCCAATCTCAGCACCGGCGACCAACTCGCGGTCGTGTGGTTCTCCAATTTGAACTACGCCACCAGCTACTCTTCCAGCGCGAACCTTCCTTACGGGCTTTACAGCCTCTCTGCCTGGCAAGTTCCCTCCCCTGGCTTCATCCCCGATTTCTCCGTGCCGGCCGGCACGGTCGCATCCTATCTCACTCTCTCCGCCATCCCAGAACCTTCCACCTACGCAATAATCTTCGGCGCACTCGCACTCGGCCTCGCCGCCTACCGCCAACGCTCCCGCTAATCCTTTCTCTTTGTCTGAATCGTTCTTTTTCTACGCAGAAAAATCTCCCGGCGAACGAGCACGATTAGGAGAACTTAAATAGCTTTCGACCTGCCCCACTTCGCCGAATGAATTCCACGCCGCCGCCCGAGATTCCCGAAAAACTTCCAGTAAGTTTACGCGAAACACTTCACACCGGCACCTCCACCCGCTCGCACACCCTCGCCCCTTTTCCGCCGGCGAGCCCGACTACGGTGGAAGCGATCGATCAGCCTGCTGACCAAATCTCCACGCCCGCTCCTCGCGTCCCGTAAAATTTATCCGTGGTTTTTTATCCGCGTAATCCGTGGTAAATAAAACCAACGATTCGGCCACTACTCCCGCCTTTCGGGCAATTCGTGAAATCTGTGTCTGCCTTTTCCTGCTTTCCTAATTTCCACATTCAGAATTTCTCCGCGCCTCACTCCACGCGCGGACGCACGAATTGCCCCTTCGGCATCCCCGAAGCCACTGCGCCGTTCGCCCACACCGGCACGCCGCGCACATAAGTATCCGTCACTTTCACGCGCGATTTCCGACCGAGATACGCGCTAATCGGATGATGCGTCCACAAGTCCTCCGCTGCGATCACGTCGGCTTTCTTTGCGATCTCCACGAGCGAGAAATCCGCATCGAGTCCTTCAGCCAGCGAGCCTTTCCGATCATCGATCCGGAACCGCCGCGCGACATTCCGCGCCAGCACCGCCGCGAGCCGCGGCCAATCTTGATCGAGCGTGGCGACCGTTTCGTTCATCAACAGCTGCGCGCCATGCTGCACGCCACCGATGCCGCCCCAAATTTCGAAAAAGTTTTCCGACGTTTTCATCTCCGCTGGCGCGGGCGAGTGATCCGAGCCAACCGTCTGGATATTTCCCGCGAGCAACTCGCCCCACAGCGCGACTCGACGCTTCTCGTCGCGAATCGGCGGCGCGCATTTCGCCGGTGCACCGATTTTCGCGACATCTTTGTCGTTTAACAAAAGATAATGCGGACACGTCTCCGCCGTCACATCGACGCGATTGGCGCGCGCTTCTTCGATCAGAGCGACGCCTTCGGGACTACTCACGTGGACCACGTGCAACGCACAGCCCGTCTCGCCGGCAAACTCCAGCGCCATGCGAATCGCCGCGAGTTCGACTTCGACCGGCCGCGACGCGAGCCACGCCTTCGCGTCGAATTTCTTTTTCGCTTTCTGCTCGGCGGTAAACTTCGCCGCGAGCGCGTCGTCCTCGGCGTGCACCGCGACGAGCAACCCGAGTTTCGCCGCGCGCTTCATGCCTTCGTAAAGCGTCTTCGGATCCGCGCGACCAAAACTGTCGATGCCGCTGTTACACATGAACGCTTTTACGCCCATCGCTCCGCCGTCACGTAGTCCGGCGAGGCGATCCAAATTTCCCGGCACCAAGCCGCCCCACAGACCGAAATCGGTGCACGACTTCACCTCAGCCATGATGCGCTTCTCACGCATCGTCGCCGAGTCGAGCACCGGCGGCTCGGAGTTGAGCGGCATGTCGAAAAAGCAGGTGCCGCCGCCTGCCGCGAGTGCGAGCGAACCGTGCGCAAGGCCTTCCCATTCGGCGCGCCCCGGCTCGTTGAAATGCACGTGCGCATCGATGATGCCGGGAAAAATATATTTCCCGGCGGCGTCGAGCGTTTGAAACGTGTTGTCGGTGAGTTCGGGCGCGATCGCGACGATTTTGCCGCGCAGAATCCCCAACTCCAGTTCGTGAATCCCCTCGGGCGTGACCACGCGCCCACCACGCACGACGAGATCGAGTTTCTCGATCTCCGGCTCCACTTCGCGCGGCGGACGCCCGCCGTTCATGCGGGACGTAAATTTGCGCACCTGGTCGCCTCGGGATTCTTTCTTAGCCATGTCCGCTCAGCCTTGCGGTTGTTCGGAGAGAAGCAGCAAAAATTCCACGATCACGGCTAACGCCACGCCGATATCTTTCGGCGCCGCGTATTCGTCGGGGTGATGACTCAAGCCCTCGCGGCACCGCACAAACAACATCGCGATCTCGGTGAGTTGCGCCATCACCACGCCATCGTGCCCCGCACCACTCACGAGCGACAGGCTGCGGCCTTGCACTGACTTTACCACGCGCGCGAGTTGGTCAGTCAGTTCCGGCGAACACGCCACCGCGCCGTTATCTTGCGTGCGCTGCCACGACACTTTGAGTCCGCGTCGCTTCGCGATCTGCGCGGCGACTTTTCCAAGCGCCAACAACGCTTTTTTCCGCGACGCATCGCGCGCATGCCGCACGTCGAGCGTATGCACCACGCCGCCGGGAATCACATTCGCCGCCCCGGGCGCCACGCTGAGCGCTCCGATCGTGGCCACCAACCCATCCCGCGACGCTCGCGCCAACTGCTCCGCCGCGAGCGTAAACTCCGCCGCACCCGCAAGCGCATCGCGGCGTAACTTCATCGGCGTCGTGCCCGCGTGGCCGGCCTTGCCCGTCCAGGTCAGTTTGAAACGACTTTGCCCCGCGATCGCCGAGACGACGCCCACCGCGATTTTTTCCGCTTCGAGCACCGGTCCTTGTTCAATGTGCACTTCCACGTAGCCGAGCAAATCGCGTCGCGCGTGCGTCGGTTTCGGCAGCATAAACTTACCGCCATTAAATTTCTCCAACGCTGCGCGAATCGTGACGCCTTCCACGTCTTTGAGCTGCAGCGTCTGCTCTTTAAGTTTTCCCGTGTAGCCCTCGCTCCCGAGATAGGCGCTTGCGAAGCGCACGCCTTCTTCCTCGGAAAACCCGATCACTTCGACGTGAAACGGCAGCCGCACGCCGCGGTCGCGGATTTCCGCCAGCGCCGCGATCGGCAGTAACACGCCGAGCGGCCCATCGTAGTTGCCGGCATCGCGCACCGTGTCCAAATGCGAGCCGAGCAAAAGCGTTGGCGCATTCGGGATCGCGGATTCGAAGCGGCCGATGATGTTACCCACGCTATCGGTGCGCACGGTGAGTCCGGCCGCTTGCATCCGCGCACTCACAAACTGCGTCGCGCGCGCCATCGCGGGCGAAAGAAACGTGCGGGTCAATTTGCCCGGCTCGTCGGAAATCGCCCCGAGTTCTCCGAGGTCTGCCACGAGTTTTTTGAGAACCGCCTTCATGAATCGCTCAACTCCCGCGATACGTTTGATACGACCACGGCGTCACGAGCAGCGGCACGTGATACGAACCGTTGATATCGGTGATGCGAAACGCGATTGGCACTTCGTCCAGGAAGTCGCAGGCCACGCCACGCGCAGTGAAATAGTCCTTCACGCCAAAAATGAGCTCATAAGCACCGACGTCCATTTGCTCATGAGTAAGGAGCGGCGCATCGGTGCGGCCATCGGCGTTGGTGGTTACGCTCGCGAGCAGCTCAGGCGCGTCGTCGCCGTGACGAATGAGTTGAATCTTCATCCCCGCTGCCGGCTTCCCGAGCGAGAGATCAAGGACGTGCGTGCTGAGTTTGGCGGGCATGGGAAAGACGAGACACGAATTTCACTAATTTCACGAAAACAAAATCTCCCGGTTTGAAAATCGGGGCGTAATGCCCTCCTGAAATTCGTGTGCTTCGTGAAATTCGTGTCTCAGTTTTTCGAATCCGCGAGCGTGTCTTGCAGTCTGAGCCACGCGATTTTTTCGATCTCGGCGAGGGCGGCGGCGTGCTCCGTCGCGGGATCGTGGTGCATCCGGATACGCATGGCGTCGAGGATCGCGCTCTTCGCGTTCAAACGCGCGCAGATGATGAACGGGAAATTAAACTTCGCGCGGTAGGCGTCGTTGTTGGCCTGAAATTCCGCGAGTTCCGCGTCGGTGAGCGCGCTCAAGCCGGCGGCGGCTTGCTCGCCGGTGGACTCTTTCGTGAGCTGGTTTTGTCGCGCAAGACGACCGGCGAGGTCGGGGTGCGCGTTGATGAGCGCAAGCTGACGTTCGCGCGGAGCCCCTTGCATCGTCGCGCAAAGTTCAGTGTGCAGGTGCTTGACGTCGCGGAACGGCCGGCGCGACCACGTCTCCTCAGCGACCCAAGGGGAATGCTCGAACAAGTGCGCAAGCGCAGCGGTGAAAGCGGCGCGGTCGGCGGAGTTTAAAACAGCCAGCGTCATACGGAAAAGCTCCAAATACCAACCGCCAAGCTCCAGAGAAACATTAAGCGCAAATTTTCAAATCGGAGGTTCGAGAGATGCAGTTTCATTGGTGCTTGGACGTGGGAGCTTGGTGCTTTCGCTGCCTACGGCAGCAGTTCGTAGGCCGGGAGGGAGAGGAATTCGTCGAAGGTTTCGCTCTTGGACATGCGCATGAAGAGTTCGACCGCTTCCTCGAAATGTCCGCCATCGAAACGGGCATCGCCATATTCGGCGCGAATCGCCGCGAGTTCGTTCGGAAGCAGTTCGTCGTAGAGCGCGGCGGTGATGGCGCGGCCATCGTCGAGCTTCGCGCGGAATTTGAGCCATTGCCAAAGTTGCGAGCGCGAGATTTCGGCGGTCGCAAGATCTTCCATCAGGTTGTGAATCGGCTCCGCACCCGAACCGCCGAGCCACGCTTCGAGGTAACGCACGCCGACGTGCAAGTTCCAGCGCACGCCTTTTTCGGTGATCGGGCCGGCCGGCGGCGCGAGGAGATCGGCGGCGGTGACTTTCACATCGTGGATGACGTGAAGTTGGTTCGCGCCTTTCATGTGTTGCGCGAAGGCGTCGAGCGCGGTTTGCACGAGGCCGGGGTGCGCGACCCACGTGCCGTCGTGGCCGCGCGAGGCTTCGCGCTCCTTGTCGGCGCGGACTTTTGCTAACGCGGCGTCGTTGGCGGCGGGATTATTTTTAATCGGAATCTGCGCCGCCATGCCGCCCATCGCGTAAGCGCCACGGCGGTGACAGACGTTGATGACGTGCGTGACGTAGGCTTGTAAAAACGGCGACGTCATCGTGATGAGCGTGCGGTCCGGGAAAAGATAGCCCGGCAGGTTGCGCAGCTTTTTCACGAAGCTGAACATATAGTCCCAGCGTCCGCAGTTAAGGCCGGCGATGTGTTCGCGCAGTTCGTAGAGAATTTCCTCGGCCTCGAATACGGCGGTGATCGTCTCGATGAGCACGGTGGCGCGCACCGTCCCGCGCGGGAGGCCGAGTTCGGCTTGCGCGTGGACAAAGACGTCATTCCACAAACGCGCTTCGAGGTGGCTCTCCATTTTCGGCAGGTAGAAATACGGGCCGCTGCCCCGCGCGAGCAGCGCCTTGGCGTTGTGGAAAAAGTAGAAACCCCAGTCGAAGAGCGACGCCGACACGCGCGCGCCGTCGCAGAACACGTGTTTCTCCTCCATGTGCCAGCCGCGCGGGCGCGAGTGGATCACCGCGATTTTTTCCTTCAACGCATATTGTTTCCCTTCCGGACTCGTGTAAGCGAGCGTGAGGCGCGCGGCGTCGCGCATGTTAAGCTGCCCGTTGAGGCAATTTTCCCACGTCGGCGAATTGGCGTCTTCGAAATCGGCCATCCAGCATTGCGCGCCGGAGTTGAGGGCGTTGATCGCCATCTTGCGTTCCACCGGGCCGGTGATTTCGGTGCGGCGATCGATGAGGTCGGCAGGGATCGGCGCGACTTTCCAATCGCCGCTGCGGATGGACGCGGTTTCAGAGAGAAAGTCGGGCAATTTGCCGCCATCGATCTCGCGCTGACGCTCGACGCGCTTCGCGAGCAGTTCGGCGCGGAGCGGTTGGAATTTGCGCACGAGCCCGGCGACGAACCGGCACGCTGCCGGCGTGAAGATTTGTTCGTAGCCCGGGTGGAGCGGCCCACGGATTTCGAGGCCTTCGATGACGGGAAATTTGGCGGCTGACATAGGGGTAAGGCGCGAAAAGTAGCTTATGACATTGTCAGGTGTCAGCATCATATTCTAACTGCGCCGCATGAAGATCGTCTCGAATCGTTACGGGAAACGCCGGGTGCGCGTGCTCAAGGTTATCCGCGACGGTGCGCGTCATGAGGTGAAGGAACTCGATTGCGCCGTGCTGCTCGAAGGCGATTTCGGCTCCTCGTATTTCGACGCTGATAACAGCAAAGTCGTGCCGACCGACACCGTTAAAAATACGATTACGATTCTCGCACATAAACTCCTCGGGTTGGAAACAGAGCGCTTCGGTCTGGAACTCGGGCGTCATTTCATCGGCAAATACGCGCAGGTGCAACGCGTGCACATCGAACTCAGCGAGCGCCCGTGGAATCGCCACGCGATCGGCGGCACGCCGCACGAGCATACGTTCCTCGCGGGCAGCGGCGCGCCGTTCGTGAAAATCCTCGCAACGCGTGGCAGCGCCGAGGAAATCGAATCTGGCGTCGATGATTTGCTCGTGATGAAATCCACCGGCTCCGGTTTTAAAGATTATCCGCGCTGCGACTACACGACCCTGCCCGAAACCGACGACCGCATCCTCGCCACCAAAGTCCGCGCCTCGTGGCACTACGCGAGCGTCCCGGCAGATTTCAATGCGGCCAACAAAACCGTGCTCGAGGCGGTGCTGCGGATCTTCGCGGTGAATTTCAGCGCGTCCGTGCAAGCCACGATGAGCCAGATGGCCGAAGCCGCATTTCTCGCGTGCCAGGAAATTAACCGCGTCACGCTCGCGTTGCCGAACAAACATTACCTGCTCGCGAACCTGAAGCCGTTTGGCCTCGAAAACCCCAATATCACGTTCGTCCCCACCGACGAACCCCACGGGCAAATCGAAGCCACGTTCAACCGATAAAAAACAGGAGTTTTAAGAAACCACGAATGGACACGAATTAACACGAATACAGGAAAGGAAACCCAAACTCATTACCCGAGTTTTGATTCGTGTGCATTCGTGTCCATTCGTGGTTAAAAATTATATTTTATGAGCACAGAAAATTTCATGCATGAAGCCATCAAGCTTGCCGACGAAGGCATGCAAGGCGGACGCGGCGGCCCGTTTGGCTGCGTGGTGGTGCGTCACGGCGAAATCGTCGGACGTGGCAACAACCGCGTCACTTCGACCAACGACCCGACCGCGCACGCCGAGGTCACCGCGATTCGCGACGCGTGCACGAACCTCAAAACGTTCCAACTTCAAGACTGCGAACTCTACACGAGTTGCGAGCCGTGCCCGATGTGCCTTTCCGCGATTTACTGGGCGCGCATCCCGACGGTGTTCTACGGCAACACGCGCGCCGACGCCGCCGCGATTGGCTTCGACGACGATTTCATCTACCAACAAGTCCCGCTGCCGATCGAGAAGCGCTCCGTAAAAATGAGCCCCTTCCTCCGCGACGCCGCCCAAGCCACGTTTAAAGGCTGGGCCAGCAAACAAGACAAGGTGAAGTATTGAGGGAGCAGTTCCCTTCGTGCAGTAGGCGCATCCATATTGGTGTAGGTGGCGCGTGAACGCGCCACCTACAAAGAAGCACGGATAAGCCGCAACACCCCGGCCCGCTCGGAGATCGGGCCCTACCTCACGCTGCGCATTTTTTCGGTAACCTTCGCGGGCTGGCGCGGTTGTCTTCGGACACCCACTCCTCCGATGCTTACCGATCTCCGTTACGCTTTCCGCCAGCTCGCGAAATCCCGCGGCTTTGCTTTCATTGCCGTGTTCACACTCGCCGTCGGCATTGGCGCTTCGACGGCGATGTTCAGCACGTTGCGGGCGCTGGTCGTGCAGCCGTTCGACTATCCGCAGTCGGATGAAATCGTGCAGATTTGGTCGGGCCGCGATAGCGGCTGGCCGTTGTCGCCGGCGGACTTTCGCGATCTTCACGAACAGACGACTTCGTTCGAAAATTTCGGCGTGTATGCGCCGGGCACGGTAAATGTCGGTCTGGAAAACGCCCAGGCGGTGCGCGGTGCACGCACGACCGCGGCGGTGTTGCCGGTGTTCGGCATCGCGCCGCTGCGCGGACGTCTGTTCACCGACGACGATTGCCTCGAAGGCGCCGCGCCGGTCGTGATCCTCAGCTACAAACTCTGGCAGCAAACCTTTGGCGGCGACCCCGCTTTAATCGGCCGCACGATTCGCATTAATGGCAGTGACGCGACCGTCGTCGGCATCATGCCAGCGCAGTTCGAATTCGCCGCGCCGTGGATGCGCACGGACGATTGCCAGATCTGGCAGCCTTATCGTTTCACGGAAAAAGAGCGCACGCAGCGCGACAGCCATTGGCTGTGTGGCGTGGCGCGTTTGCGCGACGGCGTGACGCGCGGCGTCGCCGAGGCCGAGATTCGGGCGATCGGAAAAAAATTAACCGCACTCTATCCCGACTCGAATAGCCGAAAAGAATTTGGCGTAAACTCGCTCCACTACGAAATGACGAAAGACGTGGGCAAAAGCGTGTGGATGCTCTTCGGCGCAGTCGCGCTGGTGTTGCTCGTGGCGTGCGCGAATGTCGCGTCGATGCTGCTGGCGCGCAGTGCGCAGCGGCAGGGCGAGTTCGGCGTGCGCGTCGCGCTCGGAGCCACACGCGCGCGACTGGTGCGACTCGCGCTCGCGGAAAGCGGCGCGCTGGCCGCGCTGGGCGCCACGTTCGGATGTTTGCTGGCCTTCGGTGGCATCAAAGCGTTGCAACACATCGCGCCGGTCAGCGCGGCGCGCAAAGCCGCGATCACGCTCGACGGCTCCGCGCTGCTGTTTGCCATCGGCGCCTGTTTGCTCACCGCGCTGCTGGCGGGAATTCCACCGGCGCTGGCGGCGGCACGCACTTCACTCGCAGGCGTGATCCGCAGCGATGCGCGCGGCGCGGTCGGCTCGCGGTCGCGTCAGATCATGCTGCGCTCGCTGGTGATTGCGCAGATCGCGCTCGCGTTCGTGCTCGCGAACGGCGCGGCGCTTTTCTCCACGAGTTATTTCAAAATCATCGAGCAAAACAAAACGCTCGATACCGACACGGTGCTCACCGCGAAACTCCACCTGCGCGGCGACACCTACAAAGAGATCGAGACGCGCGTGCGTTTTTGGAAACGACTCGAGGAAACTCTCGCCGAGTTGCCGGGCGTCACCTCGGTCGGGCTCACGTCCAAACTGCCGCTCGAAGGGGGCAGCAACACGAGCGCGCTCGTGAACGACGAAGTTTACGATCCCACCGTGCAACGCACGAGCGTCGAACGTTCCTCCGTCACCGCAGATTATTTCACCACCATGGGCATCGCGCTGGTGCGTGGACGCAACCTGACACCAGCCGACGATATGCAGAAAGGCGGCCAGCTCGGCGTGATCGTGAATCGGGCTTTCGTTGAAAAATGCTGGCCGAACAAAGATCCCATCGGCCAGGTGTTCCGTGCCAACCAGGCGAAGGATCCGTGGTATACCGCCACCGTCGTCGGCGTCGTCGAAAACGTCCGCCAATGGAGCGCCACCGCCAAAGTGCAGCCGGAAATGTATACGACTCCGCCGGGCCACTGGGGCAACAGCGTGCACATTAATCTGCGCTCGAGCCAATCCGCCGTGCGCTTGACGCCCCTGCTTCGCCAGGCCCTCGCCCAGCTCGACCGCGAACTGCCGCTGGAAGATATCCGCACGTTCGACCAAGTCGTGCGCAAGTCCACCGCCAGCGAACGCGCTGTCGCGGGCCTCGTAAACTTTTTCATGGTCACTGCCCTCGCGCTCGTCGCGGTCGGGCTCTATGGCACGCTCAGTTATCACATCGTGCAACGCACCCGCGAAATCGGCGTGCGTCTCGCCCTCGGCGCGCTAGGCGGCAATGTGCTCCGCCTGGTCTTGGGGCAAGGGCTGCGCTGGGTCGCGCTCGGTCTGGTAATCGGACTCGCGGGAACTTTCGCGCTTACGAAAGTGCTGAAGGGCCTCGTCTATGGCATGGAAGGACTCACCGCGCCACCGCTCCTGCTCGCGGCTGCGGTCGTGGCTTTCGCGGGAACGATGGCGATTTTGATTCCGGCGTGGCGGGCTTCTAAAATGGACCCACTGGTAGCGCTGCGGATCGACTGAAATAGGTAGGCCGATCTCCGAGCGGGCCGCGAGTAGTCTGATTACACTCGGCCCGCCCGGAGGTCGGGCCCTACCCGTTGATTTCAAACACTGAATTAAACGCGGGAACAACCTGCGCTCACTCCAGCCTTGCCCGGCTGGCCAGGTTGGGTAGCTGTCACACTTCCCCATGCGTTTACCTCTTCGTTCCGCTTCCGCGACCGCAGCTGTTTTGATGGCGTCGTTCGTCTCGTTCACGTCGCTTTTTGCGCAAATCCCAGGCAACCCGGCCGCCGTTCCGGCGACTGCAGCGCCACTCACTGCTCCCGTCGCCGTGCCAGTGCCGACGTCGAGCATCGTGGAAAACGCCGTCGTGAAAGTGTTCGCCACGATGCGTTACGCGGACACCTACAAGCCGTGGACCAAGCAAGCCCCGAGCGAAGCCACTGGCACCGGCGTGATCATCGAGGGCAAACGCATCCTCACCAACGCCCACGTCGTGCTCTACGCGAGCCAGGTGCAAGTGCAGGCGAATCAGTCCGGCGACAAAATTGCCGCGACCGTGGAATTCATTTCACCCGGCATGGATCTCGCGATTCTGAAACTCGAAGACGAATCGATGTTCGACACCCGCCAGCCCTTGCCCCGCGCGAGTGCGTTGCCGGAGATCAAGGATTCCGTGCTCGTCTATGGTTATCCCACCGGGGGCACAAGCCTCTCAATCACGAAGGGCATTGTTTCACGCGTGGATTTTACCGCGTATAATTTTCCTGCGACAGGGCTGCGCATCCAGATCGACGCCGCCATCAATCCCGGCAACAGCGGCGGCCCGGCGGTCGATGGCGAAAAGATGATCGGCCTCGCGTTCAGCCGGCTCGGCGGCGGCGACAACATCGGTTATATCATCCCCAACGAGGAAATTGAAATTTTCCTCAAGGACGTCGAGGACGGCACCTACCACGGCAAGCCGACTTCACACGATTCACTCCAGACGTTTGAAAACCCCGCCCTGCGTCCTTACCTCAAAGCAGAGAAAGGGATCGAAGGCATGATCTTCTCCAACGCCGACGACGAGACGCGCAAAGACTATCCGCTGAAACGCTGGGACGTCATCACCCATATCGGCGACACGCCGATCGACAATCAGGGCATGATTAAAGTCGGTTCGAATCTGCGCGTGAACTTTGCGTATCTGATCCAGAAGCTCGCAAAAAACAACACCGTGCAACTCACCGTCGTGCGCGCGGGCAAATCGCAGAAGATCGATCTGCCGCTCGTCACCGACCGCCCCATGCTGATGCCCGATCTGCAGGGCGCCTACCCGTCCTACTTCGTTTACGGCCCGTTGGTGTTCTCGGCCGCCACGCAGCAATTCATCGGCGGCTTTAACAATATCGGCGCGCAGATCAGCTTCAGCGCGCGCGGGAGCCCGCTGGTTCTCCGCCGCAGCGACCGTCCCGCGTTTGACGGTGAAGAACTGGTGGTCGTGGCGTCGCCTTTTTTCCCGCACAAACTTTCGCGCGGTTACTCCTCACCGTTCACCGGCGTGATCCACACCATCAACGGCACTGAAATCAAGAACCTCGCCCACCTCGTGAGTTTTCTGCGCGACTGCAAAGATGAGTTCATCGTCCTCGATTTCCACGGACGTGGTTACGAGACGCTCGTTTTCCCGCGCAAGGAAATGGTCGAGGCCACCGAGGATATTCTCAGTGACAACGGCGTCCGCGCCCAAGGCTCGGCTGATGTGCTGAAGCTCTGGGATAAGAAGTAGGCGGAGAATAAAGGTGGAACCTGCCCTCCGGGCAGGTTGATTCGCGCGTGTCTCGGCAAGCCTGCCCGGAGGTCAGGCTCCACCTTGAGCCACGGGCACGAAATTCCATTTCGTCGCGGAGAACAAACCGCGGTCGCTGAGCTTCAAGTCGGGGATCACGAGCAACGCCATGAATGAAAGCGTCATGAACGGCGCGTCGAGTTTCGAGCCGAGCTTTTTTGCTTGCGCATCGAGCGCGGTGTAACGTTTTGCCACCACGCGACCATCTAGGTCGGACATCAAACCCGCGATCGGCAACGGCAACACGGCGCGTTTGTCGCGACCGACCACCGCGATCCCACCGCGCGACTTGATCACGAGATTCACCGCCGCGCAGAGCGATTCATCGTCCACGCCAACCGCCACGAGGTTGTGTGAATCGTGTGCGACGGAAGATGCAATCGCGCCCGCCTTCAGGCCGAAACCGCGAATAAAGCCGACCGAAACCGGTGCTCTCGCTGAATAACGGTTTACGACGGCGATTTTCAAAATATCGCGTTTCACGTCGGTCGTGATCACGCCGGCGACAATACGAGCAGGAAGCTGGACGTGCTTAGTGATCAGCTGGCCGTTGAGCGCGTCGATGACGTTGAGGGTAGCGCGATTTTTCCCGATGAGCTGAGGCTCGTCAGGGGCGACTCTCCCTACCTTCACACAAAAATCGTCCACTCGCCGCGGCTCCGCTTTAAATTTATTTGGGGTCTTCGAAGCCTGGCGCTTTAAGAGCGAACGGCCGTCCTTCGCAACCAACTCGCCACGCAGATACGTGCGGCGCACGCGCAGGTTTTCCCAACCCTCGAACACGATAAAATCCGCCGCGTCGCCCACGCGCAGCAGGCCGACGTCGAGCTTGTAGTGCTCGACGGGATTGAGCGACGCGCTCCGCAAGACGTCGAATTTATCCGCGCCTGCGCGCAATGCCCGGCGCACGTGTTCGTCGATCTGGCGCACCATGAGCAAATCCGGATGCAAATCGTCGCAGCAAAACATCACCTGCTGCGGCGCGGTTTTCGTGAGCGGAGCGAGCGCAGCGAAGTTGCGCGCGGCTGAGCCTTCGCGAATTAAAATCTTCATACCGAGCGCTACTTTATCCTCGGCTTCGGGGAGCGTGAAACATTCGTGGTCGGTCGTAATGCCCGCGGCCGCGTAGTCGCGTGCCTGCTCGCCCCGCAAGGCGGGCGCATGGCCATCGACGACTTTGCCGCGTTTTTTCGCGGCCGCGATCATCGCCATCAGCGACGGGTCGCGCGCGAGCACGCCGGGAAAATTCATGACCTCGCTCAGGTATTTGATTTCTTTTCTCGCGAGCAATTTTGCGACCGCTTTCCCATCGAGGGTCGCGCCAGCGCTCTCGAAAGTCGTCGCGGGCACGCACGACGGCGCGCCAAAATTAAATTTAAACGGCGTGCGCTTTCCGTCGCGGATCATGTAGTCCACGCCGGCCACGCCGAGGACATTGGCAATCTCGTGCGGGTCCGAAACGGTGGCGACCGTGCCGTGCACGACGGCCCAGCGCGCAAACTCCGACGGGGGCAACATCGAGCTTTCGATGTGGATGTGCGCGTCGACAAATCCCGGCGCGAGGTAGTGCGGGTATTTTCCCCCCGGCGTTGGAATAATCCCGTGGATGATCCCGTCCTGCCATTCGACCACGCCTGGAAAAATTACCCGGCGATGAATGTCCACGATGTTACCGGCGATTCGCTGCAGCAGTGATTTCACACGGGCCAACCTGACGGGCGACTGCACTCAATTCAACCAATCAGAAGAGCTCACACGCGGAGGCTTAGGGATATTTCCTATTCCGACTGCCGCGCTAACTCCGACGCGCCGCCGCTTGTAGTCCGAAACATAAATCGTTTCACCTAACTTCATTGACGATGAAAGCACTCACTGTTCGTTCACTTCTCACCTTCACCGCGCTCACGAGCCTTGCTGCCACCCAGCTGAATGCTCAGGCGCGGGAGGAAATCGTTCCTACCCAAGGCGCCCGCGACGCCGGCGTCTTCACGCTGTATTTCGAAAACGATTATTTCGGCGGCCAGGATCAACACTACACCAACGGCGTTAAGTTTTCCTGGTTGTCGGGTGATCTGAGCGATTGGGGTCAGACTGGCTGGCGCCAGACGATCATTGACCGCCTGCCGTTCGTGAACAAACCCGGCACGCAGAAAAATTTCGGCTTCGCGTTCGGCCAAAACATTTACACGCCGCAAAACATCAGCCTCGTGCCGCCCGACGCGACCGATCGTCCTTACGCCGGCTGGAGCTACCTCGAACTGAGCTTCATCAGCAAAACCGCTTCGGTGATGGACACGCTTTCGATTCAGCTCGGCATGGTCGGCCGCGCTTCCCAAGCCGACGAAGTCCAGCGCGCTGTCCACGAATGGCTCAACGACGAGACGCCGCTCGGTTGGGATTATCAGCTGCAGAATGAACTCGGCCTGAACATTGTCTACGAACGCAAATGGCGCCTGTTCGCCCGCGCCTTCGACAACGCGATTGGTTTCGATTTGATCCCGCACGCCGGTTTTTCCCTCGGTAACGTGAGCACCTACGGCAATGCTGGTTTCACGACGCGCCTCGGCTTTAATTTGCCCAGCGACTTCGGCGCCAGCCTCATCCGTGGCGGTTCGCTGCCGAACAGCCCGGTTGACGACAAAGATCCCCGCGTTGCCGGATTGAAAGGTGGCAGCAGCTGGAGCGTCTTCGCCTTCGGTGGCGTGGATGGCCGCGCCGTGGCCCGCGATATTTTCCTCGACGGAAATACGTTTCGCGACAGCCCGAGTGTCGACAAGGAATACCTCGTCGGTGACGCCTTCTACGGTCTCGGCATCAGCAAAGGTCGCTGGCAACTCACCTACACCGAAGTCGTGCGCACGAAGGAATTCAAAGCTCAACAGCGCAAAAGCTACTTCGGCTCCGTGGCGCTCTCCCGCACGTTCTAATTTTAAGAATTCCGCTTACGGGCCACTGGGAGATTTCCCGAAAAACGCTCAATTTCCACTGCGCCCGCAACCTCACACACCCGCTCCTGTCGCTACGACTGTGAACACTTTAGTTCGCTCAATCTGACATCGCGCGGCAAACGCCGCGCAAATGTCTTCACCCACAAACCCAAAAATCCAATCCAAATGAAAAGCCGCACCGCTCAGTCTCCTGAAAAACTCGTTGGCAATCTCCGCGACCTCCTCTCGGAAGCCGAAAAACTCGTTGGTGACGCTTCCGAAGGCGCCTCCGCGAAAGCCGAGGACATTCATTCCCGCATCGAACTCGCTCAAGAAAAGCTCAGCGAGTATTACGACATCGCCCGCGACAAGGTTGTCAGCAGCGCCAAGACGGCTGACAAGACCATCCGCTCGCATCCTTATGAGTCGCTCGCCATCGCCCTCGGCGTCGGCGTGTTGATCGGCGCTCTGATCAAGAGCAACCGCAGCTAAGTGATTTAACACCGTGGAAAGCCGCCCACACCCACCAGGCTTCCTCGATTCGCTGAGAAAACTCGGTGATGGATTGCTCGGCATGCTTCAAGAGCGTGCCGAGCTTCTCACCATCGAGCTTCAGGAGGAGAAATACCGCTTTATCCAAATTTTCATTTGGATCAGCGCCGCTGTTTTTACCGCCGTGCTCGCTGTCGTCTTTGTAAGCTTATTCCTCGTCTACATGTTTTGGGATACCGCGCGCCTCGCCGTTCTGGGCGGGCTGGCTGGATTCTATCTCATCGCGCTCGGCGTAATCATTATCACGTTTAAAAAATACCTCGCCCGCCAGCCACGTCCGTTTTCTTCGACGTTGCAGGCCTTGGACGAAGATCGTGCAGCGCTTCAGCCGGAAAACTGAAAATGTATCCCACTGGAGAATTAAAATCACTCGCCTATGAGCGAGCTATCGCGATGCGGCGCATTGCAAGGCATCGCGCCAGCGTGGTGGCCAATGCCGAGCGCGTGGCCCAGCCGCTCCAATGGCTCAATCACGCGCATGGCCAGCTCAAGAATTTTTCCGGCGCAAGCAGTTTCATCGCCGGGCCGATCGGGATGATCGCAGTGCGCATGATTACGAAACGCATGGGCAAACTCGGCACGCTTCTGCGCTGGGGACCGCTCGTTTTTAACGTCGCCAAGACGTTCATGAGCAAGCCGTCATCCAACGATCGCTGACCCTCCGGCCCGGCCTCGCGCCGGGTTTTCAGTTTACAAAAAAAGCATTCTGGCAACTGTTCGCCTGCTATGCCGCTCTCCAATTTGCACCAGGATTTCCGCAACCCGATCGTCCCGCGCCTCGACGACGAAGATGAAGACGAAAAGACCATCAAGAACACGCCCGCCCCCGTCGGCGCGATGATTCAAAAGAAATTTCTCGAGCAGCGTAAAATCTTTCTCTGGGGCGCCGTCACCGATGAGTCCGCCAAGGATCTCACCGAGAAACTGCTTTATCTCGAAGGTGTCGCTCCCGGCAAAGACATCACGTTTTACATCAATTCTCCGGGCGGCTCGATCACGGCCGGCATGGCGGTATTCGATACCATCAAATTGATTTCGTCGCCCGTCACGGTCGTCGTCACTGGCATGGCCGCATCGATGGGTTCGATTTTGCTCAGCGCAGGCACGAAAGGCCGCCGTTATCTTTACCCGCACGCGCGCGTGTTGATCCACCAGCCGCTCATCAGTGGTCGCATGGTCGGCCCGGCGTCAGACATCAACATTCAGGCCAAAGAAATGGAAAAACTCCGCCACGAGTTGAACTCCATCCTCGCGAATGCCTCCGGCCAGCCGTTTGAAAAAGTGAACCGCGATTCCGATCGCGACTTCTACCTCAATGCGGAAGAAGCCATCGCCTACGGCCTCGCCGATAAGATCGTCGATAAGCTGTAAAGACTTCGCGATAACTCCTCTTCTACCAAAAGCGGGCTCTACCCGCTTTTTTTATGTCCGCTTCCGGGCTAGCGCCCAGCAACCCGCAACGTCTCTCTATCGGAGGCGGGGCCATTCGCCCCGCGATTTGGTCCTGTGTTGTAGGTTGCGCGCTCGCGCGCAACGTGGCCCGCGAGCGGGCCACCTACGTCTTGGATACGAACGCGGGGCAAATGGCCCCGCCTCCATCCAGAGAAGCGCAGCGCGTTGATTAAGGCGATCCGGGAGTCGGCGTCGCGGGTGCCGGCGGCGGTTGACTGAGTTCGTTCAACTCGCGCGCGAATTCCAAAGAGAGTTTCATGTCCCGCGCGGCATCTGCCACTTTGCGGGCCTCGATGAGCAAGTCTTTCAAGGCCTCGACTGACGGCGGTTTCGCGTTCGCCAGCATCACGTAGATTTTTAACGCCACCGGGCGCGCGTCATTCGCGGCGAGCAATGCGGCGACTTCTCGCATCAACGGCCATTCGACCGGGCGAATCGACGGCATGAACGACACAAATGCGAGCGTATCCACCGCTTCCTTCGGTTGGCCAAAAGCGATCAGCGCTTTGGCGAGCGCGAGGTTGAGCACGAAATCCGGATGCTTCTTCACCTCAGCTTTCAGCAGGGCGATCGCTTCGCTCAGGCGATCTTGTTTTATGAGCAAGTTTGCCCGGCGAATCGTCACGTATGGACTTAAGTAATGCGGCAGCTTGGCCTGGTTTTTCTCCTGCTGCTCGAGCGAGACCTTGAACGGCTGGTAAAGCGGATCGCCGATCGCGACACATTTCCAACTCAACGCCGGCAACGAATAATAGAGCGCATCGCCCCAATTTTTTCCCTCCGCCAGCGCTTTGATCAAAAGGTTCGGCCGGTGTGTTAGTTCGAGATAAGGCTCAAAGACATTGCCCACCGTGGCCGCCACGCCACGCGCGACAAGCGGGCCGACCCACGCCGCCGAATCAGAACGCACCGTTACCGCCGAGAAGCTGTGAATGTGCAACGCGATCGCGCCGGGCGGAAACCGCAATTCCGGCGACAAGAAAGGTCCGTTCACGCCACCGACATACCATCCGAAATACAACGCCGGCGCATCAAACCGCGCCTCTAGTGGAAAAGTGCCACCTGCTTTGTCCACGACCCCATCATAGCCGAGCGCGCCCAGCACATCTGCCGTTTGCTCGAGCCACTTGTCGCCGTGCGCATGTGGGCCGCCGATATCGACGTAATAGCGGCCAATGAGTCCGATATTTTCGGCCTCGATGGCGGACGTCACGAGATTACGCGCGCTTTCCTGAGTCGGGCCGTCCAACCGCGATACCTTCACGACAGCTTCTAAATCGAAGATCGAGGGAGTGTCGTTCGCCAGCAGCGGATTTTGCACCATCGCGAGCGTGTCGTAATTGCTCCGCGCGAGCAGACTCAGTTCCCCGTCCACGGAAGCTTCGTTCGTGTAGAAATGAGCTGCAGTCGTCGCCCGACGCTTTTCATCGAGCATCACTGGGTCGTTAAAAATCCGCAGCGGCACCCCGCGGCACACCACGAGGTAGGAAATTTTATTGGCTGTAAAACCATACCGCTTTCGCCCAAAGGCATCGAGCAACGTGGACGACGTGCCGCTCAACCAGCCACGCGCGTGCAATTCATCCTGCGCTGGCTGGTAAATTTGGTCGATAAACTCGCGCCACGTAATGCTTTCCCCCTCCGGCATCGGCAGCGCGATGATGTTGGCGCGCGGCACCTGGCGCTTGTCTGCATAAAACTCCGCGAGCCGCATCGACTCCGGCAGACGCGAATTCGCGAGAATCACCACCCGCGCGGCGAGATTGTCGCCCGCCAGCACGCGCCCGGCACTCAGCATCAAAATCAGCGCGAAGATAAATCGTTTCATGCGTGGCCCAGTCGATAACCCGCCCACACGGCGAATAAACAGATCACCACCGACAACAGGACGTTAGCCACCGCCGCGCCCCACTCCCCGCGCAGCATCTGTTCAAGCGTCTGCCAGCTGAACGCCGAAAATGTCGTGAACCCTCCGCAAAAGCCCACGACCAACACGCTGCGGAGCGACGCCGCCGTCACGCTCTCCAACGGGCCGAGCCGCGCCATCAAATAGCCGATCAGCAGCGAGCCCACGACGTTGATCAGCAAAGTCGCCCATGGAAAACGCGTGACCAGAGCCATGCCCACCAGCGCGCGGAAAACGGATCCCGCCGCACCGCCGAGCGCCACCAAACCGAGCGCCGCAACCTGGTTCATTACGGCTTTTGCTCCAACGCGGCGGCCTGCCGTTTGAGCAACTGCGTGCGCAGGTAAGTATCCGGCCCGGCATTTTTCCATGCCGTGAGCCACACATTGGCCAGCATGTCGCTGCCCGCAAGCAGTCGGGCCTTCATGAATTCCTGCCCTTCCACGCTCGTCTTCGCCACTTCAGCGCGCAGCGCGCCTTTTTTATCGAGTGCGTAGAGCGGCTCGACGAATTTGTTTTGCTCAATGAGGTAGCTCATCACCGACACAAACATCGGGTCGCGCGCATCCGGCTGCGTTTTCAGCGCGATCGCCCGCGCCGGTTTTACGTGCGGCGACAGCAGGTCCAAATTGATTCCCGCTGCCGCGACAAATCCGCCATCGATCCAGCTATGGAATCGGTTCCACGTGGTGTAGCCGTGGGGATTATCGCCCACCCAACCGTTGTGGTGATAGGTGGTGTGTAGCGGTTGCGCGAGGTCGCCCACATAGTGACCGATGATGCCCATGATGTAGAGGACGTTAGCCTTGGCGTTCGCGATTTCCTCGGGCGTGCCGAGTTCTTCGAAGGTTTTCAGATAAGCGAAACCGGATTTCAGTTTCCCATAATACTCGGTAATCGCCCACGGTGCGAAGCCCGGCCACTCCGCCGTGTGGTCGAGGTTTTTTGCCGGATCAATTACGGGAAATTTTTTCTCATTGGCCGCGCGACCGGCCGAAAATTGCACGATGAAATCATAGCGAAACGACGTGACCTTCTCGGGATCGATGCCGGCAAACGACAAATACTCCACGTCGCAAAAGTGATCGCTCCAGCTTCCGCCGGACTGCTTTAACGGGCCATCGTTCACATTGCGCCAGCGATCCGGTTCGCCCGCAAGAAACGCCACGCGCTCGGCATTGGCCGGCTCGTGCACAAAGGCCGGAAAATCCGCCGGCAACGCCTTGAGCGCCAGCTGATGCACCATGCGGTGTCCTTCGTAGTCCCACGCGTGCGCCGCCACCGTCGCGCTCACACAAATCACCCCGATCCACATGCGGCCCGAAAAATTACGCAGATTCATGCCGCCACCGTTAACAGTTTTAGGCAGGCGAGCGAAGCGCAGAAATGCGTTTTATTTTGCCTCGTTCGCGCGCATGACGGCGATGGTGCCAGCGTAAGCTTGCACGCCATCCGCGATGCCCTCGGCGATGCGTTGACGCCATTCGGAGGTGCCGATGCGCCGCGCTTCGGCGTCGTTCGAAAGATAACCGCACTCGATCAGCACGCCCGGGCATTCCAGCATGCGCAGCACGCCCCAGCGCCCGCGCTTGAAACCACGGTCCGGCGTCTTGAGTTCGCCGACCAACGCGCGGTGAATGTGTCCGCCCAGCACCAGATTCGGCACGTCGAAGCGATTGTTCGGAAACACCGTTTTGCTCATCGGATCGCCCGTGGAATAATCTCCCGTGGAGCGCATGCCTTGCGGCGTCATGCTGTAGGTTTCGACGCCCGCGATCGCATCCGGCGCAGCGTTGAAATGGATGCTCAGAAAAATATCCGCCTTGGCTTTGTTCGCGATGTCGGTGCGCATCAGGAGGTCTTTGACCTTGTTGCGAGAGAGTTCCTTGTCCGTCGAACGCGCGAGAATTACTTTCCACCCGCGCAGTTCGAGTGACTTTTTCAAGCGCGCCACCACGTCGAGGGCCATGCTCTTTTCGTTGAGCTTTAGTTTCACGTTCTGCGTGCCGGGATCGATGCCGCCGTGCCCGGGATCCAGCACGATGACTTTCGGCGCACCGGCGGGAAACGCTTCAAGGTAATCGCTCGGCACCAACAACGGACCGATGATTTTAAAAATATCCGTGCGGCTGATCCACAGCGACTCCTTGTAGAGTCGCACGGCGTCGCCGAGAAACACGCGAATGCCATCCGTAAAATAATCGCGCTGATCTTTTTCGAAATCAAAACGCACGCCGCGCGCGTCGCTGAGCGTCACGCTGGTGTTTTTCGTTTCCCACGCCGCCTTGAGGCCGAAGCGTTTCGCGAAGTCGCGCACGTCGACGTAATCTTCGCCGCCGATTTTGACGGTCTCGAACGGCGTGACTTTAGCGGGCTTCGCGGCTGCAGCAGGCCGCGTCGGCGCGGAGCGCGCGGGCGTTTGCGCAAGACCCCACGAAAATCCCACTCCGCAGGCAGCGAGAACGAGCAGCAAGCTGCGTGCGTAGCGACGCACCATTAACGACCCCGCTTATTCCTCAGTCGACTCAGATTCAGGCTCATCGTGCGCCGGTGGGCGCGGTTGAGTCGTATCGCGGACGAGGAATTTGGGTTTACGTTTATTGGCGGGCAGCGCGGACAACATGACGTTGATCTGCTTGCCGGTCAGCTTCGGCGGCGCGTCGGGATGGCCCATGCCTTCCAACTCGGCGAGCGCCTTCTTCATCAATTCAAACCCCATTTCGGTGTGCGCCATTTCGCGACCACGAAACTTGAGGCGCATTTTCACCTTGTTGCCGTGATCGAGGAATTCCTCGGCGTGGCGCACCTTCGTCATGAAGTCGCCTTTCTCGATGCGGACGGTAAATTCGATTTCCTTGATCTTGCTCGCGGTGGATTTCACGTGCGAGGTCTTCTTCTGTTCCTCGTAAACGTATTTGCCGAAATCCATGATGCGGCACACCGGCGGCGTCGCCGCGGCGGCCACCTCGACCAAGTCCAAGTTGAACTGCAACGCGAGGGCGATGGCCTTCGGCGTGTCCATGATTCCCAATTGACGGCCTTCAGGGCTGATGACGCGAACCTGAGGCGATTTGATCCGCATGTTGCGCCGGATGGCGGCAAAGGGATCGTTGTTATTCGTGCGACGCGGGTCGCGACTATTAAACGGAGGACGGGTGCCGGACGAGGAGGGAGGGATTGCCATTAAGTAATGAGATTGCTTGGAAGCGGACGGAAGGAGTTTTCGCCTCTGAAACGGGTGATGACAACACCTATTTAGAGCGAAATACGGGCCAGCCGGCGCGGTTTACACACTGAAGCTTTCGCCGCACGAGCAACTGGCCTTGGCGTTGGGATTCGAAAATTTAAACCCACCGCCGACCATCTTGTTCGAATAATCCAGCTGCGTGCCCTTCAAATAAAGCGCGGTTTTTGGGTCGACGACCACCGCCGCCCCCGCCGTGCGCACGAGGATATCGCCGCGACGCGGCTCGGGCACGAACTTCATCTTGTAACTCAGCCCGTTGCAGCCGCCGCCTGTAATCGCGATGCGGAGCAAATCGCCCTGCTTCTCGCGAGCGATCAAACTGGCCACCTTTACGCCCGCGTCCGTCGTAAGGGCGACGAGTTTTTCGTTCCCTTCGCGCACGCCTTCCGGCAACGCCGTGGCAGACGCCGGTGCGGGGATGGAATCGGAAACGGGTGCGGACATGGCGCTAGTTATTGTCTGCTGCGGCGATTTGGCAAGTGCCGCGAGATTTGGGTCTAAACAGGAGGCGGGGCCATCAGCCCCGCGAATTGCGCAAACGGTGATCATGCCTCGCGGGGCTGATGGCCCCACCTCCAAAGCACGCTACGTTGCCCGCAAGCGGGCAACCTACGAATTTTCCCCACTCACTTCAATTTCTGCCACGCTTCCAACAGCGCCACGGAGCGCTTCGGATTAACGAGATTGATACGGCCATCGGCGCTGCGCTCGGCCCCTAGCTTGATGAGCGCGATCACTTGCTCGACCTTCAACGTCGGTTCGATCGCCAGCAACTTGGCCGCGAGGTTGGCGACATTCGGCGACGCCATCGACGTGCCGGAATACTTCATGCGTTCGCCACCGGGCAGGAAACTATCGACCTCGAAACCGTTCGCATGCACGTCGACGTTTGCGCCGAAACTAGAGAACGAGGTCTCCTCGCCCGCCTGATCCACGGCACCGACCGTGAGAATATTCGGCAGGTCGATTCCTGACGGCACGGTCTCATCGAATTGCGCATCGCTGTCGCTGTTGCCCGCCGCCGCCACGAACAGCACTTCAGGCGCCGCTTTCATCGCCGCAGTCATCGCCTCGCGGAAAATTTGAAAATACTCGCGCGCAGTCTTTTTGCGTTCCTCCGGTGTGCCACCGGCGCCGTTGGCTTCGAACGCCGCCTCCACATCACGCGGCGAGCCGCCCCAACTCATGTTTACCACGCGCGCGCCATTGGCCTTGAGATACGCGATCGAATCGCTCGCCGCTTTCGCGTCTTTCTCCGCCTGCTCGCGCGTCGGCACATCGGGAATCATGCGATAATCAAACGTGATGCGCACCGGCATCAAGCGCACCGCCGGATTCCCCGCCGCCGTGATACCGGCGACGTGCGTGCCGTGCGTGAAATTGCCGAAGAAATTTAGATTCTCGATGAACGGTTTCACCTGCTCGGGTTTGAGCGCACTGAGATACTTTTTCAGATCCGCCGCTTCCACCGTGTCGAGGCTCGCCTGCAAATCGAGGTAACCCTTCGTGAAGTTACGCATCATCGGATAATCCGCCCGCTGTTTCTCATCAAGCGGCACCAGCAACTCCGGCGTGCGGTCGCCCTTGAGCGAAAACGCGACACCATTCACGTCGTCGATGTAGCCGTTGGCATCGTCGTCCTTGCCGTTCGCTTGCTCGGCCGAGTTCACCCAAAGCTCTTTCGGAAACACCGCCACATCGACGCCGCTATCCCACACCGCGACCGTGATCGGCGTGAGCGATTTTACCTTCGCGAGATCCACCTGGCGCGGCGTCCAACGATCTTCTTTTTCCTTAAAATTCTTCGCCACGTAGGCCGTCAACACCGCGACACGCTCGGTCTTCAACGGCAAAAAATTCACCAGATTCGTCCGCGAACTCACCAACGCTGCCGCGACGTCACCGCTCACTGATCCGGTTTTATCGACGCCAGGTTGAAATTGGCTTTCGATATTCCCGAGCGTCAGCGCGGCCGAGGAGATCTCCGCGCCGGCTTTGGCGGATTTGATATTATCCGCCACGACTTCCCACGGGAGCGAGTTGATCTTGGCCGCGTAATTTTTCGCAAACGCGGCGCGGAAAGTTTCTTCGCTGGAAAAATCGCCTGACTTGCGCGTCTCGGCATAAGTCTCCGCCAGCAAACCCAGCGTGAGTTTCGCGGCGGGTTTTTCCTCGAGGCCGCGCATCTGCGCGATCCGCGCCAGCACGGCGTCGTATTTTCCGTCGTGCAGATCCATCGTCATCAAAATGCTCAAAATCCCCTGCAATGTTGCGCGGTCGGCGATTTCAAACTCCGCGAGCAATTTTTCCAAATCAGCCCGCACCTGCGGCGCGAGCTTCGCGTAGGCGGCATCGTTCGTCACGACATCAGTCACTTTTCCGGTGAGCGTGTAATTGTAACGCGGGAGCTGATCTTGCGACGTAATGCGCGGCTTGTCCGCCGCGCTCACCACGCCGACCAACAATACCGTAAGAAAGAAACGAATCAGGTTTTTCATAGGGAAAATGGTTTTGAATTTACTGCGCACGCGCAGCCAGCAGCCGTCGCGCCACCGTCACCGCGTTGGTGAAACTGGTGGCGCTCGCGACACCTTTGCCGGCGATGCCAAACGCCGTGCCGTGATCCGGACTCGTGCGCACAAACGGCAGGCCGAGCGTGACGTTCACACTTTCATCGAAGTCGATCACCTTGAGCGGCGCGAGGCCTTGATCGTGATACAGCGCCACCACGACATCGAATTCGCCTCGCAGTTGCCGCGCGAACAACGTGTCGCCGGGCTCGCAACGCGGCGTGAGTCCGGGAAAATCGGCGGCGATTTTTTGCAGCGCGGGATTCAGGAAATTTTTCTCATCGTTGCCCAGCAGGCCACCCTCGCCCGCGTGCGGATTCAAACCGCACACGCCGATGCGCGGATGCGCGACGCCTTCGGCTTTCGCGAGCATGTCGGCGGCCACCACGCTACGCCGCAGGAGTTGCGCGCTCAAAAGCTGTGGCACTTCGCACAGCGGCACATGCCACGTCGCGAGCACCACGCGCAGCTTACCGCCGCAAAACGCCATCACGGGTTCCCCACCCCAGCGCGCAGCGAAAAATTCCGTCTGCCCGGGAAATTGATAACCGATTTTCGCGAGCGCCGATTTACTGATCGGGCCGGTCACGACGCCCGAAAATTCGCCTGCATTGCAGCCTTCCGCCGCGCGCTCCACCGCGGCCCACGCAACGAGCGCGCCTTCCGCATCGGGCTGGCCGGGAGTCGCGGAAAATTCTTCCAGCCCCACGGCGATTTTTTGTGAGGTTGTGTCGAGCGAATCGAGCCAGCGCTGCGGGCCGATCACCGCCACTTCAGTCGCCGCGTCGCGGTGTTGCGCGAGCCACGTCGCGATAATTTCCGGCCCGACACCCGCCGGATCGCCGCAGGTAAAAGCGAGTTTACCCGACATCATTTTCCGGATCCGCCACGCTCAAATTCGGCCGCACAAACCCGCGTTTGCCGCCGGCGAAAAATTCCAAAAACTTCCGCGCTTCCGCGGACTGCACGCCTTCCGCAACCCGCGCCGCCGCCCGTTTGCGCGGATCGCCGCCGGCAAACACGTGCGCAAAACTCGCTTTGAGCTCGCGAATCGCGGCGCGACTGAAACCGCGGCGCTTCAACCCCACGACATTGAAGCCTGGCACTTCGTCGCGCTCGGCGACCATGAGGAACGGCGCGACGTCACGCGTGAGTCGCGTCAGGCCGCCGATCATCACGCCCTCACCTACGCGCACAAATTGATGAATCGCCGCGCCCCCGCCGACAAAAGTGAAGGGTCCCACTTCGACGTGGCCCGCGAGCATGACATTATTCGCCAACACGACATCATCCGCGACGACGCAATCGTGCCCGACATGCGCGTTCGCCATGAGAAAACACCGCGCGCCAATCGTGGTCGCTTTGCCGGCATGAATCGAGCGGTTGAGCGTCGCGTGTTCGCGAATCACCGTGCCCGCGCCGACGTGCACATGGCTCACGGTCGCCGGATCAAATTTCAAAAACTGCGGGTCGCCGCCGACCACCGCGTAAGGATGCACGACCACGCCATCGCCTAGCACGCTGTAGCGTCGGATAATCGCGCCCGCTTGAATCACGCAACCCGCGCCGAGTTGCGCGCCTTCCTCAACAATCGCCGTCGGATGGATGCTCATGCATTTAAAATCACGCTTACTTCCGCCGTCCGCCACTGTGGCGCTCGGCAATCAAGTCGAGTTGGGCGTCTTTCAGGAGATCGTAGTTTTTCAAGATCCGGATCACCTGCAACGTATCGGATTTGCCGTAGCTCTTGTTGATTTCCACGCGCTCGATGATGTCGAGGAGCATGGAGCGAAACGAAATGATGCCGTCGATGCCGCGCTCTTTGAGCAACGCCACGCTCTGCGAACGGAACGGCTCGGCGGTCGGCAAACTCGGGAGCACGAGGATCTTCGTGACGTCGGGCGCGTTGCCGGGTTCGTCAGCGTCGATCGGGAAAAAGCGCGTGACTTCCTTGAGCACACTGTCCGCGAGAAACCGGAAGATTTCCGGACTGCTCTTCAGCATCGTCGGCGTGAATTTTCCGGTATGCCAACCCTTAACGACCACGATGGCGCGGTGGACATTGGCGAGTTCGCTCGCGAAAAGAAAGAAGTCCGGCTTGCGCGCGTTGCGGGCAGAAAACGCCGGGTTATAGACCACGAGATCGACTTCCTCATCGCCCGTTTTGCGGCGCGACTGGACTTGGTATTTGCGAACCTGCCGGACCAGAAATCCGTTTTGTTCGAAATACTCGCGGACTATCCCTTCGTCGATGGCGGACATGGGGTGAATTTATTCAGTTGCGAGGCGATAGCACCTTAAAATTTCACGTCGCGCCGAGTTCGCGCCAGACGTTTTCGACGAGCGCGGGATCGATGCCGGAACGCGTCGCGGCGACCCCGAGGGCATTCATCACGACGAAGCGCACGCCATCGGCGCGATTTTTTTTGTCGCGCGTGGTGGCGGCCTGAAGCGCTGTAACCGGCAGTGTTTCGCGCAAGCGAATCGGCAACGCGTGCGCTGCGAGGGTTTTTTCGATGCGCGCGACTTCGTTAACGGAAATCAATCCGAGCTTCTGCGACAATCGCGCCGCGCCCACGAGCCCGACCGCCACGGCCTCGCCGTGCAGGTATGCGGTGTAGCTCGTCACTTGTTCAATCGCGTGGCCAAACGTGTGCCCAAGATTGAGCAGCGCCCGGCCGCCTTCCGGCGCACGCTCAAATTCATCCGCGCGCACGACGTCGGCTTTCATCTGGCAGCAACGACGAATCACCGCCGACAACTCGGGACTCGCGGGCGTGAGCGGCGTTTTTTCCAACTGGGCAAACAACGCTGCGTCGCCGAGCAGTCCGTATTTGATCACCTCCGCCATGCCTGCGGCAAATTCGCGCAGCGGCAATGTAGTGAGAAAGTCCGTGGAAATGTGCACGGCCTGCGGATGATAAAACGCGCCCACGAGATTCTTGCCGCTCGGAAGGTTCAGCCCGGTTTTTCCACCCACCGAACTGTCGACCATCGCCAGCAGCGTCGTCGGCACCTGCACGTAATCGATGCCGCGCAAATAACTCGCGGCGGTAAACCCGCCCAAGTCACCCACCACGCCGCCGCCGACCACCCAAAGCACGCCCTGCCGCGTGATCCGGTTTTGCGCCAGAAATTCCTGCACCTGGCCGAACACTTCGACTGATTTCGCTCTCTCGCCGCGCACGACAGTCAGCCGCGGAGCGTTACCAAACGCGGCTGCGAAAAACGCCGGTTGCGCCGCGGCCACGCCTTCATCCGTCAGCACAACAGAAAGCCTCCCGGCCTTCGCCAAGGCATCCACGTTCTTGCGAATCACCGCTGCGGTTTCTGGAAAAAAATGAATTGGGTAAGATTTATTACTCAATTCCACATTCAGCCCCTGTGACATAGGTGCTTTCAAAACCAATCACTTGCGAAGGTCAATGCCCTTGTTGAGACTGAATTGAGACTGATTCGCAAAGAATTCATTGACGTGAGAATGCGTCTCAGACTCAGTCGCTGTTCGATGCCGCTCGTTCACACTCACCCTCCCGTCAGCTCGCGCGTTCTCCGATTTGTGATCGGCGCGTTGGCCGCGGTAGCCGTCGTCGTGAGCTTCGTCCTCAGCCTCCACACTTTTTAAACCTCTTAGCTCGCCGCCGTCATGTTCCCTGGCTCACACGGTTCAAATTCACCCGGATTTTCCAGGCCGGCGGCGAGCTGATTTTCAGCACCTACTTCCTATTTTATACATGCAAACCACCGGTGTAACACCCACCCGCTGTTCCCACAGCTCCTCCACCACTGAAGCCAGCGCCGTCCCCGCGTCGTCTTCCCTGAGCCTCCGCACCGGCTGGCCGCTGATGACGGTCGCGCTCGCGCAATCGCTCGCGGTGACGACCGGCTTCGCCGCGGACGATGCCGCCGTCGATCCCAAGGATCCGGTGCTCGAACTTCCGAAACTGAGCGTCGAAGAACAACGCCGCGCCGTTTCCTCGCCAAAATTTACCGCCCCGCTCGTCGACACGCCGCAAACCGTCTCGGTCATCCCGAAGGAAATCTTCGGCCAGCAAGGCGCCGCGAGTCTCGCTGATGTCCTCGGCAACACGCCGGGCATCACGTTCCTCGCTGGCGAAGGCGGCCACGTCGCCGGTTCGAACAGCATCGTGATGCGCGGTTTCGACGCCCAGGGCAGCATCTTCATCGACGGCGTGCGCGACTCCGGTAACTACGGCCGCGACGTCTATAACCTCGAGCAAGTCGAAGTCGTCAAAGGTCCCGCAGGTGACAACGGTCGCGGCACCGCCGCCGGCTACATCAATCTCTCCACGAAAGCCCCTGTCTCTCAAGACATGGCCAGCGCCGTCGTCAGCTACGGTTTCGATGAGTATGCTTCAATTGACCGCCAGCGCGCCACGCTCGACGTCAATCGTTCCACGGATTCCCTGCTCAAAGGCAGCGCGTTTCGCATCAACGTCCTCGGTCAGGACAGCGGCGTCGCCGGTCGCGACTACGCGGAAAAGAAAACCTTGGGCATCGCCACCTCCGCCATCGCGGGCCTCGGCACCCCGACCCGCGTCACGCTCTCCTATCAACACGACCAGCAAAACGATCGCCCGGAATTCGGCGCGCTCGGCGGTATCGTGCCCGACACTTCCGCCAGCACGCGCCCGCTGCAGACAGTTGACCGCAGCCGTTTCTACGGCCTGTTGAGCGACTACGATGACGTCACGCTCGACGTCGCCAGCGTCCGCGTGGAACACGATTTCACGCCCACGATTCGCGCCACCAACGTCACGCGCTACAGCAACAATGACCGCAAGGCCATCTACACCGTCCCCGGCGGTCTCGATCAGCGCCCGGACATGACCAGCGGCCAGATTGTCGAAATCGTGACGACGAGCCGCCAAGCCTTCGCGCGCGAAGTCGAATCGATCGTCAACCAGACCAACGTCGCGTCGCAATTCACCACCGGTAAATTCGACCACTCGTTCGCCGGCGGCCTCGAACTCATCCGTGAAAACGGCCACACCCTCCGCGATTGGACCGGCCTCGGCACCACCGGCGACATTACGAAGACCGTGAACGTCACCACCGCCGGCGTGCCCACGACCCCGACCGTCGTTACCGGCACCAGCCCGTATAATCCGAATCCCGCTCGCGCGATCACCGGCTTCGCTCCGGTTTACGCGTTTGTTGACGATATCCGCATCGACACCGCTGCGATCTACGCCTTCGACACGATTAAGCTCACCGAAAAATGGCAGGCCACCGGCGGCGCTCGCCTCGAGCGCTACAAAGCGACCTACGATGTTCGCGCCGTCGCCACTGGCGTCGTCTCGCCGTTCGAAGCTTCCGATACGTTGCTCACCGGCAAAGTCGGTCTCGTTTTCAAGCCGGCTCCGACGGGGAGCGTTTACGCCTCCTTCGGTGTCGCGGCCCAACCTCCGGGCACGAACAATCTCTCGAACGACAACGGCTCCCGCAACAACGGCACGCCTGGCACCACCGGCCAAAACTCGCCGAATGCCGATCCGCAAGAATCGTATAACTACGAAATCGGCACCAAGTGGGATCTCTTCCAGCGCAAGCTGACCACCGGCCTCGCGTTCTTTCGCTCCGAGCGCACCAATATCGCCGTCGCCACCGACGCCGGCACCGGCGTTCCCACCATCTACGGTGACCAGATCGTGCAAGGCGTCGAAATCAGTGCTTCCGGCCGCATCACCGCGAACTGGGTGCTCTTCGGCGGCTGGTCTTACCTCGACAGCGAAAACCGCAACTCCACGAGCACGACACAAGACGGCTCCAACCTCACCTTTACGCCGGAATTTTCCGGCAACCTCTGGACGACGTATCGCCTGCCCTTCGGCTTGACCATCGGTGGCGGCACCCAATTCACCGGTTCCTCCCGCGTTTCGCTCACCAACACTTCCCTCGCGGAATTGCCTGAGCACTGGGTGTTCAACGCCATGGCCGCCTACGAGGTCACCAAGAACCTCAGCGTCCGCCTGAACGTGAGCAACATCTCCGACGAACTCTACGCCCGCGCGATCAACAACAACTCCAACCGCACCTACCTCGGCGAACCGCGCTCCTTCCTGCTCACCGCCGAGTATAAGTTCTAAGTCGCACGTCTGCCGAAAATCTTTCTCTTTCCTCGTTCTCTTAATCTTTCTCTCCTTTCGGCTGCCAAAGCCTTGAGCGCGAGAAAGAGAACGAGAAAGATCAAGAGAAAGATTTTTTATCCATGCTCCTCGCCATTCCCAACGTCCTCACGCCCGAACAAGTCGCCGAAGGCCGCAAGCTCCTCGAATCCGCCGACTGGGTCGACGGCAAGGCCACGGCCGGCCACCAAGGCGCGCGCGTGAAAGACAACATGCAGTTGCCGGTCGACAGCCCGGTCGCGCGTCAGTTGGGCCAGATCATCGTGAAAGCGCTCAGCACGAATCCGCTGTTTATGTCGGCCGCGCTGCCGTTGCACATTTTGCCGCCGATGTTCAACCGCTACTCCGGCGGGCAGACGTTCGGCACGCACGTGGACGGTTCGATTCGCTCGCTCCCGAGCGGCCAGCGCATCCGCACGGATCTTTCCTGCACGCTATTTTTCTACGGCCCGGAAGAATACGACGGCGGCGAGCTCATCGTCGAGGACACCTACGGCTCGAAGTCCGTGAAACTTCCCGCGGGCCACATGATTTTGTATCCGTCGACGAGCCTGCACCAAGTCACGCCGGTCACACGTGGCACGCGCCTCTGCTCGTTTTTCTGGCTGCAATCCATGATCCGCGACGACGGCAAACGCGCCATGCTCTTCGACATGGACGTCGCGATCCAACGCTTCGGCACGGAAAACGCCACGCATCCTTCGGTGATTTCGCTCACCGGCATCTATCACAATCTCCTCCGCCAGTGGGCCGAGATGTAAGCCGCTGCGCGCCATGTCTTCCGAATCCCCCAGTCCCGAAAGCCTCGACGCCCGCACCAAACTCGCGGTCGCGTTGATGAATCAGGGCCACGCGCAACAGTTGACCGGCGAGCCCGCCGCGATTCAGGCCGCCATCGGTTCCTACGAGCAAGCCATCGCGATCCTTCGTGCGCTGCCGTATCAGCAAAATCCGCAACTCGCCAACAGCCTCGGCGCCGCGTGGATGAATCGCGGCCAGCTGCTCCACCGTTTGCGCAGCGACGCGCAGATTGCGCCGGCGATCGAATCCTTCAACGAAGCGCTCAACGTGCTTCACCCGCTGCTCGCCCTTCCCGATCTCCCAACTTCCAGCTCCCAACTCCCGGCATCTCCCTGGGTGCGCCGCAACTTCGCCGGCACGTTGCTCAACCGTGCGTGCCTCCTCCAGGATCTTTCCGAACACCGTGCCGCGCTCGCCGATGCCCGAGGCGCGCTGCAACTCGCGGGGCCCCACGAACGCACCGAACTCATTGACGCTGACCTCGCCTTGAAACTGCGCCGCGTCGCCTGCGACGCGATCGGCCAGCTCGTTCCCGTATTGCCCGCCGCCGAGCAAGCCGAACTCGCCTCCGTCGCGAGCGATCTCGTCGACGACGGCCTCGCCGTCGCGCGCGAGTGGGCCGCGAAAGGCGAAACCGCGCTGCTGCCGATTCACGTGCGCCTCTTTCGCTTCGGCGCGCAACTTTACCGCGTCAACCAGCCGCACTTCCTCGCCGAATTTCTCGCCGAGGAAATCGACTCCGCCGCGCCTTCGCCCGAAGTGCTCGCGATTGTGAATGAGAACCTCGACCTCGCGTTGCAGACGCGTTCGCCCGAGCAATTCCTCACCGTCGGAGACGCCGCTTCCGAGCGCCATTTGCAAACCGCACGCGACCTCAAAGCGCTCCGCGAAAAAATTCCGTCTCTCTCCGCACCACACCTCTCCTCCGTCTCGTGAAACTCTTCCGCAAAATCTTTTTCTGGGCGCACCTCGTCGCCGGTCTCATCGCTGGTATTTCGATCGGCATCATGTGCTTCACCGGCGCGGCCATCGCCTTCGAAGGCGAAATCGTCGCGTGGACCGAACGCGAGGTCCGTCGCGTCGAAGTTCCCTCTGAAAATGCCCCGCGCATCTCGCTCGACGAATTGCTGAAGAAAGTGCGCGAACTCAAACCCGACGCCCGTCCGTCCGGCATCACGGTGCTGCCCGATCCGGAAGCCGCGATTGCGTTCAACTTCGGCCGCGACGGCGCGGTTTACGCGAATCCTTACACCGGCGAATTGCGCGAACCCAAATCGCCGAACAAGGCGCACGATTTTCTCCACCTCATGGAAGACTGGCACCGCGTGCTCGCGATGAAAGGCGACGACCGCGCCACCGGCAAACTCATCAACGGCATCTGCAACATCGCGTTCGCGTTCCTCGCCGTCTCCGGACTTTACCTCTGGTGGCCGCGCTCGTGGTCGTGGCGCAGCGTGAAGGCGATCGCGCTCTTCAATTTCAAATTCAGCGGCAAAGCCCGCGATTTCAACTGGCACAACGTCATTGGCCTCTGGAGCGCGCCGATCCTCATCGTGCTCACCCTCACCGCGATTCCGATTTCGTTCCGTTGGGGCGGCAATCTCATCACGCGCCTTTCCGGCGAACAAGTTCCTGTCGCGCCCGCGCCAGGCCAGGGCGGCCCAGGTGGTTTCGCCGCCGCGCCGGCGGTCGAAGTGCCGCGTCCGGCACCCGGCACGCGTCCGGCGAGCTACGATGCGTTGCTCGCCAGCGTGCAAAAAGAAATTCCCGAGTGGTCGAGCATCGCGTTCCGTCTCGGCGCGCCCACCGGTCGCGGTGGTGCCGGCGGCGGTCAACGTCCACAAGGCGGCGCACCTGCTCAAGGCAACGCCACTCCCGCCAATGCAGCACCGGCTCCTGCGACCACGGCTTCCGCTGAAACTTCGCGCCAACGCCCCGAAGGTGAACAACGCCGCGCCGGTGGCGAAGGTGCACCGCGTCGCGAAGGCGGTCAACGCGCGGAAGGCGCTGCTCGCGGTGAAGGCAATCGTGGCGAAAACGCCCGCGGCGGCGAAGGCCGCGGCGCCGGCGCCACTGCCGTCAGCGTGGCCGTGCGCGAAAAAAATTCCTACCCGCGCACCGCGACCACCACGCTCACGCTGAATCCTTACAACGGCGAAGTGCTGAAGCGCGAAGGCTACGCGGATCTCACGACGTCGCGCCAAGTGCGCTCGTGGACGCGCTTTCTCCACACGGGCCAGGCGCTCGGATGGATCGGTCAACTCGTCGCCGGCCTCGCGTGTCTCGGCGGATGTTTTCTCGTTTATACCGGCTTCGCACTCTCGTGGCGTCGTTTCTTTTTCAAAAAGAAAAGCGCCTCCACTGCTCCCGCGAACTAAGCGCTGATTTCGTAATCACGCTCCGCCGATCGCATGATTTTCTCTCTTAAAACTTCACGAACTTGCTTCAGAACTCAGTTGAGACTGAGTCCTAATTTTGTTCGTGCTTACTTCGTCCGCGCCGCTGCATGGGCGCAGGCCGCTGGCTCGGAATCCAGTTTCCTGCCGGCAGCGCGCGCGGACGCCTTCGGGAGAAGTTCGCGCGATGCGCGAAGCGCCCCATCCACTTTCCGAGCCGCGACCTGTGCAGATAGCTGCACGTCATGTTCACAAAAAACCGCCACCTCGGCTTCGCCACTTGCCTGGCGCTCGCCGTCTCTCTCAACGCCCAAACTGTTCCTGCCTCCGGGGAAAAGTCCGTGCTCAAACTCGATGACTATGTAGTCACCGCCACGCGCACAGCGCGCCCAATCAATTCCACGCCCGGCACGGTCAATGTCGTCAATCTCGACGACACCTCCGCCGTGACGCTCAACGAAGTCATCAAAGGCGAACCGCTCGTCAGCGTGCCATTTTCATTTTCCGGCGCGGGCGTTGCGTATCAACGCGGCGGCGCGAACAGCATCAACATCCGCGGCATCGAGGGAAACCGCGTGTTGCTCCAAGTCGACGGCGTGCGCATCCCCGATGAATTCCGTCTCGGCGGCAGCGAGCCGACCGGCCGCGATTATTTCGATCCCGAGTTGTATCGCCGTTTGGAAATCCTCCAGGGCTCCGCGTCCGCACTCTACGGCAGCGACGCGCTCGGCGGCGTCGTGACCTTCACCACGAAATCGCCCGAGCAATACCTCACGAAAGACAATTCGATCTACGTCGGCGCAAAAGCCGGTTACCGCTCCGTCGACGACGGCCAATCCTACGCGGGCACCCTCGCCGCCTCCGTCGGCGCGCTGCAATCACTGGTCGTTTATTCGCGTCACGAAGGCCACGAACTCGAAAACAAAGGCAGCGTCGCGCCGAATCCCGAAGACTACGCCTCCGACGCCGTGCTCACGAAACTCGCGTGGACTCCGTCCGCCCCGCACCGCTTCGAACTCGCCCTCGAAAACTTCGAACGCGAATCCGTCACCGCCGTCGACAACAAGGAAGTCACCAGCGGCACGACCACGACGACCGGCCTCGATTTACACAGCAACACGCAACGCTTCCGGCTCAGCGCCGCCTACACGTTCAACGGCTCCAGCGTCGCCTTCGATCAATTCGAAGCGCGCGTGTATTCCCAAGACGCCAACACCACCGACCTCGCCCTCGAACGTATCACCTATACTCCCGCGAGCGCCGCGAACGGCACGTTCCGCAACCGCGATATCACGACCGCGTTCAACAACGACACGGTCGGCTTCTCCGCCGCCGCCGTGAAATCCATCGGCGACGCCCACCGCCTCGCCTACGGCGTCGAAGGGTCGCAAACCGACACCGACAAACCGTGGCGCAGCGTCACGACAAATTCCTTCAGCACCACCACGCCGAGCGAGCCGCGCATGGCCGTCACCGAAACCGACCGCCTCGGCGCTTACGTGCAGGACGAATACGAATTGAAATTCGCCAGCGGCGCCAAACTCAGCGTCATCCCCGGCGTCCGCGTGGATCAGTTCAAACTCACGCCGGATAACTCGCCTGCCTATCTCGCCGTCACCGCCGGCCAGGCCGCGCCGTCGTTCGACGAAGTCGCCCTCTCGCCCAAACTCGGCGTCGTTTATTCCTTCACGCAGAAGCTCAACGTTTACGCGCAATACAACCGCGGTTTCCGTTACCCGACAGCGGAAGATCTCACCGCGACCTTCACGAATCCCGTCGCGCGTTACCGCACGATTCCGAATCCAAATCTGAAGGAAGAAACCAGCCACGCTTACGAAGTCGGTTTCAAAGGCCATCCCGCGAAAGCGCTCACGGTGCGCACGGCGGTGTTCTACACGGACTACAAAAACTTCATCGAGCAGGTCGTTAACACCGGCATCGTCGACCCGCTCTGGCCGTCTGGCGTTTTCCAAACGCAAAACCGCGCGAGCGCCCGCATCTACGGCGCCGAACTTTGGGCGCGCATCGATCTCGGCGAACTCGAAACGTCCCTTACCGGCTTCAGCGTCACCGCTTCCCTCGGCAAATCGCGCGGCGACTACGAAATCACCGGCGGCACGCGCCAGCGCCTCACGAGCGTCGAACCGCTCAAAGCTTACGCCTCGCTCGCGTATCACGATCGCTCCGGTCGCTTCGGTGCGGGCGTGAACGTCGAACACGTCGAGTCCGGGCAGCCCGGCACTGGCACGCAATTCAGCACGCCGAGCTACACGATTCTCGGAGCAACGGTGCAATGGCGCGCGACCACGAACCTCACGCTCCGCCTCGGCCTCAACAACCTCACCGACGAGCGCTACTGGCGCTACGCTTCCGTGCGCGGCGTGACGGTCACGCAACTCAGCGAGCAGGAACGCCGCACCGAAGCAGGCTTCAACTCCACGCTCAGCGCGCACCTCAGCTTCTAAAATTTCAAACGCTTTCACCATGACGACTCATCGCCTTCTCGTTTGCGAAATCCACGCGCCTGCTGCCGAGCCACTGCCCGCGCTCGAGCAAATCGCCGAGGCGTGCGCGCGCGACGTCGGCCAGCCGCTCACGGTGAAAAGCCGCCATTCGTCCGCTGTCGGAAAAGAGCCGCTCATCACGCTCCACCTCCCGGCTGAGCTCGCCGCGAGCCAGCACCAAGTCTGGTGCCTGGCCTGCCGGCTCGCGTGTTTCTGCCCGCACGCCCGCGTCAGCGTGCTGGTCAGCGCCGCGAGCGCCTTCACTCCCCCCGTCCGACGCGGCCGTCGCCGTCGCCAAGCAGCTTAAAAAAAATGTCCTCCCGGCTTCCTGTCTTATCCGCTCCCTCTCGTCCGTCGAAACCCGGCCCGTGTTTTCGCACCGACGCCGACGGCCGCATCGCGCTCACCCGCGACTGGCAAAAGATTTTCTCGGCAGCCCGCCGCTTCGAATCGATCGCGCTGCAAACGCGCCACGCGTTTGTCCGCCTGATCCACATCGAAAAATTTCCCGAGCTCACTTGGAACGCCGACGGCGCCTCGGCCAATTTTTCCACGGGCAGCCTCCATCTGCATCTCGCGAATGGGACGTCCGCGCGCGGACGCCTCTGCGAATGCCAGTGCTGCGGCACGCCGGGCCGCGTCGAATTTCACAACGCTCACGGCCTCGATTTTCTCCAGCTTTGCGCCCTGCCCGATTGCGCGCCGTCCGCGTGGGCCGACTATTTGCTCGATGTCTTCGCCCGCACGCCCGAGCCCGCCGCGACGGAGTTGATCCAAACGCCCGTGTTCCCGGTCGCGCCGCTCAACTGCCTGACCATCGACGAGGGCGATCCAGGCGAACTGTTGCCGGAATTCATCACCGCGCTCAACGACGCCGAAATCCCGTTCAGCGCGATTCTGCAAACGCCCGAACTCACGCACGTCCGTGAAATCCATCCGCACCGCGTGCTGTTGCACGGCCCGATTCTCACCGTGCAGGCGCTCCACACGACGTTGCAAATCGGCCTGCCCGCCGTGCGCCGTCTCGCCCTCGGCGGCTCCGCAATCCACGGCAACGAACTCCACCTGCTCGGTGGGGACAACACGCTGCTGCTCACGCTCGCGGCTTCGCTACATCCCACCGACGCCACGCGCTGGCACGCCGCCCTGCGCGCCGCGTTTTCCACTCACTCCTAACTCGTCGCAATCATGTCATCCACGCTCGCCATCTATTTCGCCACCATGACCGGCAACGCCGAAATGCTCGCCGGCCGCCTCGCCACCCGTGCCCAACAGGAAGGGTGGAACGTGTTTCAAAAAAATCTCAGCGACGTAAAAGTCACCGATCTCACCGCGCAAACGTTCGCGGTTTTTATCGTGAGCACATGGGGCGACGGCGAGCCGCCGGGCGACGCGCAGGATTTCCAGGATCAATTGCTCGCCGCGAACGCGCCGCGTTTGCCGGAGTTGCGCTACGCCGTCTTCGGCCTCGGTGACCACTCCTACTCGGAATACAACGCTTTCGCCCGCCGCCTCGACGAACGCCTCGCCGCACTCGGTGCGCAACGCCAGCACGAGCGCGCCGAAGCCGATGTGCAATTCGAAGCGCCCTACGAAGCGTGGGAGCCAGCCGTGCTCACCGCCGCCAAATCCGCCGCGGCCTGAACGCGCGCAATTTTTCATCAGGAAGAATTTTAATGTTCCACCGCCCGCTCACGCTCTCACTGCAACTGCCGCCCGCAACGCTTCGCGAGCAGCGCTTGAGCGTGCGCGTGGTGATCGCCGGGATTTTTTGCGGATTCGCTTTCATGCTCCTGCTCGCGGCGCTCGCCGGTGCGCAGCCCGCGCGCAGCACCGTGAGTTCGCCGGCGTCACCGAGGCACGCCGCCCACTCCTCTTCATTTTCCAAACCGTGACTCGTCCCCGACATTTTTTGTCGGGCCGCTTCCGGTTCGACTCTCTCACCCGCGTCGCTGACGCCGTATGCGCATGTCGTGGCTCGGAATCCACGTCATCGACGGCCCTGCGATGCGGGTGGGACTCTCTCTTTTAACGCGTTCGCCCTCTTTGTATCCTCCGCATGAAACTGTTTAAGAGAATCCTGTTTTGGGTTCACCTCGTCCTTGGCGTCGCCGGCGGCCTCGTCATCGCCATGCTCGCGCTCACCGGCGCGGCGATGGCCTTCGAGCCGCAAATTCTCGACTTGATCGAACCCCACGCGAACGCCGTGACGCTGATCGAGGGCGCGCCGCGCCTCACCGCGCAGCAGTTGCTCGACGGCGTAAAAGCAAAGTTCCCTGACAAAAGTCCTGGCGGCCTCGTGCTCTCCTCGGAACCGACGAAGCCGGTGCTGGTGCAAGTCGCCGGCGCGCACGCGGTGTCGGTTCACCCGCAGACCGGCGAAATCGTGAGCGAGCGCACGCCGTCGAATTTTTTCACAGTGATGCTCTTGCTCCACATTCGCCTGTCGTCGGGCGCCGTCGGCAACTGGATCGTCACGGTCAGCAATGTGTTTTTCATCCTGCTGTGCATCACCGGACTTTATCTCTGGTGGCCAAAGACGCTGCGCGCGATGAAGAGCGTCACGCGCTTCAACTTCAAATTGAAGGGCAAGGCGTTCCACTGGAACTTGCACAACGTCTCCGGTTTCTGGGCGCTCGCGGTGTTGTTCATTATTTCCGTCACGGGCCTCATGATGAGCTACCGTTGGGCGAGCGATATTTTCTACACGGCTTCCGGCGCGCCGAAGCCCGAACCTGCGCCGGTCGTGAAACTCGCGGACGGCACGCCGCGTTATCCGCTCAACGACGCCGTCGCCCAAGCCGACGCCATCGCGCCCGGCTGGGAAACCACCGCGGTGCTTCCGCCCGGTCGCCGCAGCGGCGCTTACACGCTCATCATCCGCGAAGCCGGCCACAGCGAGAACCAGCGCTCGCGCCTCTACCTGCACGGTGGCACCGGCGAAGTGCTGCGCTGGGATCAGTATAAAAACTACAGCCACGCCCGCAAACTCCGCAACTACGTGCTGCCGTTGCATCAAGGCTCCATCGGTGGCGTGCCCGGACGCTTCATCGCGTTCGCCGCGTGCATCACCGCACTCACGCTCGTCATCACCGGCTACGTGCTCACGTGGAAACGTTTCGCCGCGTGGCGGACCAAACGCGCAATCGCTCGCGTAAAACCAAAAGCCCGCGCGCCGGAAATTTCCACCCCCGACGAATTGCCCGCGCCTTCCGCGGCCTTCACCGCGTCAGCACCTACGACTCAATAATTTCATGTTAACGTCACCTGCACTCACTGCCCGCACGCTTCTTGGTGTGCTGGCGCTCATCAACGCCCCGATCCTCTTCGCGCAAACCACGCCCGCCAAAGAAGAGGCTGAAGTCTTCACGCTCGATAAAATGATCGTCGAAGGGGAATCGAAAAAAATTTCCCAAGCTTACACGCCGATGAAATCCGGCGCCGCGCTGCTCGACACGCCGGCGTCCGTCAGCATCGCGACGAAGGAACTGCTCGAAGCGCAAGGCGCGACTTCGCTGCAAGACTCGATCCGCAACATCAGCGGCTTGATGCACGAGGGAAATAATTACGGCATCGGCGACCAACTCGCCATTCGCGGCCAGTCCGTTTCCTACACCTACGACGGCCTCGACGCCGGCTCGGGCGGTTCGGGCGGCGGCTCGGGCGCGACCGTGCGCTCGCTCACAAACGTCGAACGCCTCGAAGTGCTCAAAGGCCCCGCGGGCACGCTCTACGGCATCGGCGCCGCGGGCGGCATTGTGAATCTCGTGGAGAAACGCCCGCAAGCGACCGCCGCGCGCAAATTCGAAACCTATCTCGGCCGCTGGAATACCTACGGCGCGCAACTCGATCTCACCGGCCCGCTCAGCGAAAAATTGAGCTACCGCGTGATCGCTTCGACGCGCGAAAGCGACGGCTACCGCAATTTCACGGAAGACCGCACGGAGCTTTATCCGTCGTTGATGTTTAAACCGAATCGCGACCACACGTTGCTGTTCACCGCCGCTTACATCGCGGACAAAGTGCAGGTCGATTCCAACGGCCACCCGGTGCGCATCTACGATATTCGCAGCACCGTGCCCGCGAACGTTCCCGCCGAGGACGCTACCCTGCCCAACATCCCGAACGGCCCCGGCGGCCTCCAACTCACCGACGCGCAACGCCAGCAACTCCTCGACAGTCTCGCCGCCGGCGACGGCGGCCAGCCCTATGACCTCGGCGAAGCGAGTCTCATTTCTCCGCTCACGCGTCCGACCGAAGGCGAAGAGTTTCGCGTGAAATTCCGCCACGACTGGACGCTCAGCGAAAACACCGCGTTCGCGCATTACGCTCAGTTCCGCTCCTACGAATCCGACTACGTCCGCACGACCGGCGCGTTCAATTATGTTTACTGGAATCGCACCAATGTGATCAACGCCGTGCCGCGCGCGCCGCTCGTGATCAATGGCGTGCTGTATCCGTTCGCGCTACGCCGCACCGAGTATCGCAAATTGGATTTCGCCGAGGACTCCGTGCAATATTTTGCCGAGGCGAAAAATCGTTTCGAATTTGCGAAGACGAAACACGAAGTGCTCGCGACGACCTACGGCGAATGGCGCGACTACAAAACGAAAGGCTGGAGCCTCTACGACGGCGACGACGCGCGCTCGGCCGCGAATCCCGTTCCCTACATTCTCGACATGCGAAACCCGAACTGGCCGACCGGTCGTTTCGAAGACTACGCGTTCGTGACGACCTCCGATTACACCAAAGACGTCACGGCTTACGGCGTCGGCCTGCAGGATGTCATCACGTTGCCGCACGACATCACCGTGCGCCTCGCGGGAGGTTGGAATCAGATCGATCAAGACTACGACAACAATTTCTTCACGGTCGGCGCCGACCCGATTCCCGTTTCGTCGAAAGACCAAGGTCTCCTCTACAACGCCGGCGTGAGCTGGCGCATGTTGCCGAACACCGCGCTCTTCGTTGCCGCTGCCCAAGGCCGCACCGCGCTCAGCGTGACGGGCTCTGTTGTCCTCACCAATCAACCGCCGGACAGCGAATCCGAAAATTATGAAGTCGGCGTAAAACAGGAATACCTCGGCGGCAAACTCGCGCTCTCGGCGGCGTATTTTGAAACCTCGCGCACCAACCTGCGTTACGCGAATCCGCTCTACGACAGCAACCCGTCGTCGCCGACTTATAACATTACCGTCGATCCTTTCCGCTACGACGGCAACGAGGAGACAAAAGGCGGCGAACTCGATCTCAACGTGAACATCACGCAGCGCTGGATGATCAATCTTAACGGCACTTACCAGGACGCGCACACGCAGCAAAATCCCGGCCTGGGCACCGTCACCGGTTTGAAGAAAGGCGTGCCGCGCGTCTTCGCTTCGATCTGGGTGCAGCACACGCTCGCGCCCAAAGTTTTCGGCGGAAAACTGACGCTCGGCGGCGGCGTGCGCCACAACGGTCGCCGCACGATCAACGACACGTCCTTCGGCATCGCGCAGGCTTACGTGCCGCGTTACACGACGGTCGACGGCATCCTGCGCTTCGACAGCGCGAGCTTCTGGTCGGTGCAAGTGAACGCCAACAACCTCACCGACGAGCGCTACTATGAACTCGCGCAATTCCTCGGCGGCCGCCCCGGCGAACCGCTCAACGCCACGGTCACATTCACCGCGAAATTCTAATCACGCAATCCCTGCGACTCATCATGAAAAAAAATTCGTTTTTCCGCCTCGCCGGCCTTGCGCTCGGCAGCTTGCTCGCGCTCGCGCCGTTCGCGCGGGCGCACTCTGTCTGGATCGAAGACACGCCGGATCAAAAACTCGTCCTCCGGTTCGGCGAAGTCGGCGAGAAGTATGAGAAATCTCCCGGCTATCTCGATGAACTCATCCCGACCGCCGCGTGGACCGCTGACCAGGACGGCAAACTCAACGCGCTCGTGGTCGAAAAAAAATCCGATCACTACCTGCTCGGCAAAGCCACACCCGCGAAACCCACGCTCGCCGAAACGAATTTCTTCGTGATGCAGCGAGTAAAAAATCCGGGCATCTGGCCCAATATGAACGTGCGCTGGCATCCCGCTGGCGCCACGCCGCCGGTTGAACCCGCGCTCACGCTCGATCTGTTGCCCACCGGCAAGGCCGGGGAAATCCGCGTTTATTTCCGCGGCCAGCCGCTTGCGGGCGCGACCGTGAAAGTGCTCGGTCAAGGCGAGGAAGAAGGCAAAGAAGAGAAGCTCACCTCCGACGCTGAAGGCCGCATTCAGTTCACTCCGAAAAAATCCGGCCTCGTCGTCTTGAGCTGCAACCACCGCGAAAAAGCCCCCGGTTACGCGCGCGGCAAAGCCTACGAACTCGCCAGCTACACCGTCGCGCTCAGCTGGCGGCAGCCCTGACGTGATCTCCGGCGATTGAAATGACTCCCGCTCATTCTTCCTCCGCGACCGCCAAAAGTTCGCCTTTCGCTCCGCTCGCGCGCACCCCGAGTGCACGTCGGGCGTTTTGGACGAAACAGTTTTATCTCTGGCATTGGGTCAGCAGCGCCTTCGCGCTCGCCGCGATGCTGTTCTTCGCGGTCACGGGCATCACGCTCAACCACGCGGGCAGCTTCAGCGCCAAGCCGAGGGTGAAACAAACCCGTGAAACGCTGCCCGACGATCTGCGCAAAACCATCGCCGTCGCCGACCACGAAGCCGCCGAAACCAAGCGCCCGCTGCCGGTCGAATTACGCCGCTGGCTCGACCGCAATCTCTCCGCCGATCCTGGCGCGCGCGTGGTCGAATGGAACGCCGATGAGATCTACATCGATCTCCCGCGCCCCGGCGGCGACGGCTGGCTGACCATCGACCGCGCTTCCGGAGGGGTGCTCAAAGAAACCACCACGCGCGGCGCGATTTCCTGGCTGAACGATCTGCACAAAGGCCGGCACACCGGCACCGTGTGGATTTTGTTCATGGATTTCTTCTCCGTCGTGTCGGTGATTTTCTGCCTCACCGGCCTCGCGTTGCTGTTCGTCCACGCGCGCCGCCGCCCGATGACGTGGCCCGTCGTCGCCGCCGGACTGCTGCTGCCCGTGCTGCTCATCCTGTTTCTCATTCACCATTAATTTCAAAATATGAACGCAAAATCTCTCACGAACATCGCCGCCGGACTTGCCGGCACGGCCGCCGCCGCCTCGGCTGCGCAACTCACCGCGACCATCGAGATTCCCCAGCTCAACGTCGCGGAATATCACCGCCCCTACGTCGCGCTCTGGCTCGAAGGCCCGGACAAAACCCACACCGACGTCGGCGTCTGGTATGACGTCAAAATGAAGAACGACGAAGGCGAGACGTGGCTCAAGGACCTCCGCCAATGGTGGCGCAAATCCGGCCGCGAACTCGATCTCCCGATCGACGGCCTCAGCGGCCCGACGCGGCCGGTCGGCACGCATGAAGTCAAAATTCCCGCGACGCTTCTCAACACACTCGTCGATGGCGAATACGTCCTCGTCGTCGAAGCCGCGCGCGAAGTCGGCGACCGCGAACTCGTGCGCGTGCCTTTCAAATGGTCGAAGTCCGGCCAGGTCGACACCGCCGTCCGCGGCCAAAAAGAACTCGGTAACATCACCCTCCGCTCCTCCCACTGATTTTCCCAACCTATGAACACCCTTCATCTCCTCACCCTCGGCGCCGCCCTTCTCGTCGGCGTTTCTTCCGCCCATGCGCATCGCGTGTGGATTCTCCCCGCCGTCACCGTCCACTCGGGCGCCGACCAGTGGGTTTCGTTCGAAGCCGCGGTTTCGAATAATTTGTTTTTCCCGAATCATCGGCCCGTGCAACTCGCGTCGATCGAAGTGAAAGGCCCGGACGGCGCGCCCGTTGAAATCGCCAATGCCACGGCGGGCGAAATCCGGAGTTCGTTCGAACTGCATCTCCAAAAACAAGGCACCTACGTCGTGTCGCTGAAACCAAGCCAGGGACGTCGCCCGATGGGCGGCGGCACACCCGCCGGTCCCGGCGCTCCCGCCAACGGCAATGTGCCCGCGCAAAAATCCGGCGGCCCGGGAGCCGGCGGCCAAGGCGGCCTCACCGGCACTTACGAAGAAAACGGCAAAACCGAACGCTGGCGCGGCACGCCGGAAACGCTGGTCTCCGAAGGCGTCACGAAAAAACCGAATTTTAAACTTCGCGAAAGCGGCGGTCGCAAAGTCGTGACTTTCGTCACGCTCGGCAAACCGACAACCGACGTGCTCAAGCCCGAAGGCAAAGGGCTCGAAATCGACTACGTCACGCACCCGAACGATCTTTTCGCCGGCGAGCCCGCGACGTTCCGCTTCCTCATCGATGGCAAGCCCGCCGCCAACGCCGAAGTCACCGTCGTGCGCGGCGACGATCGTTATCGCAACGAAGCCGGCGACGTCACCTTGCGCGCCGACGCCGAGGGAATCGTAAAAATCGAGTGGCCCGTGCCGGGACGCTACTGGCTCGAAGCCACCGCGACCGCCGCCGGCACGTTGCACGGCGCACCCTCCGAAAAATCGTTCACCTACATCGCAACCTACGAAGTGCTGCCGCAGTAAACGCCAGTCACTCAACCGCAGCCACCACCCAGGAAATGACACGTAATACGTGTCATGTTTTTCGGCTCACTTTTTTAAAGCATGTCTCGCCGCGTTTTGATTCCTCCCTCGCTTCCCCGTTCGCTGCCCATCGGCGGCGGAAATTTGGCGCGCGCGATTTGGGATTTTAGCGGCGCGACGATGGGCACGTATTGGAAAGCGCGCGTGGTGGAGTGCACCACACTCGCGCGCCCGGACGCTAAAAAAATCATCACGCATGCACTCGGCCTCGTCGTGGCGCGCATGAGTCCGTGGGAAACAGACTCCGACCTCGGACGTTACCGCGCGGCGCCACGGGACTCGTGGGTGTCAATCAGCACAGAGACATTCGTCGTGCTTTCACGCGCGCTCGAAGTCGCCGCGCTCACCGAAGGACGCTACGATCCGACTATCGGCCGGCTCACGGATGCGCTCGGCTTTGGCCCGAGCGGCAAGGAGCACGTGGTCGCGCTGGATTCATCCGTCGCGCAAATCGCACGCACTCACTCCGGCTACGCGCGCGTCACACTCGATACGACGCGATGCGCGGTGTTTCAACCCGGCGGCATGGAACTGGATTTGTGTTCGATTGCGAAAGGTTACGCCGTGGATCTCGCGATCGAAAAGCTGCGCACCGCCGGCGTGGAAAGTTGTTTCGTCGAAATCGGCGGCGAAGCGCGCGGCGTCGGTTGCAAACCCGACGGCCAGCCGTGGTGGTGTTTAATCGAACCGCCGCCGATCGCGGGCCACGCGTTGACGTCGATCGTTGCCGCCGCGTGCGATCTAGCACTCGCGACGTCGGGCAACTCGTTGCGCCCGCACATCGTTAATCCGCGCGCCGACGAATCGATCGAGCCGACGCTCGAAAGCGTCACGGTGCTCGCGCCGACTTGCATGGAAGCCGACGTGTGGGCCACCGCGCTATTCGTGCTCGGCGCGGAAGCCGGCGCGACGTTCGCGCAGACGCACGGACTCGCGGCGATGTTCGTGGAAAATCTTCCGGCACACGGGCACCGCGAACGCTGGTCGCCCCAGTTCGCAGCCTTTCTCGCTGAATAACCCTTTTCCATTTTTCTTTAACTCATGAAAATCGCCTCCGTTCTCACGCTCTGCGCGGCCGCCGCATTTGCGGCAGGTTGCCAACACACGTCCACGCCGCCGACTCCGCCCGCGACTCCCGCCCCGGTTGCGGCGGTCGAAACACCGGCCGCGCCAGCAGCAACTCCCGCGAAACCCGCCGTCGCTCCCGCGCCCGAAAACGCCACGTCGTATCTGTTCGGTTGGGGCGATGTCCCGACGAAAATCGCAAATCCGCGCGGCGGTTCTTCGCGCGGCGCGCCCGTGACGCTCGCGCCGGATCGCGCGTTACCGCTCGCGGAAGTCGCGAACGCGCGCGATGCGTTTGCCAAGGATCGCGCGGCGATCCTCGCGCTCGCGGGCGACTACAAAGTGACCTTCCACTTTATGGAAACCGTCGGGCTCACGGAAAAATATTCACCGAAAGCGCCGTATCATTCGTGGGCGACCGAGCAGGTGCGCGTGCTCGCCGACACCGGGAAGTTGATCAGCCTGCAACACACGCTCGTGATGTTCATGAAGAAAGACGATGGCACGATTTCCGAGCCGATGGTGATGAAGCATTGGCGTCAGGATTGGATTTACGAAGACACCGACCTGCACACGTTCCGCGGACAAAACACGTGGGCGCGCAAAACGCTCACCGCCGACGAAGCGCGCGGCACGTGGTCGCAAGCGGTGTTCCAAGTCGACGACTCGCCGCGTTACGAAGCGTTCGGCCCATGGACGCACAACGGCAATGTTTCGCAATGGACCGGCTCGCGCGAATTCCGGCCGTTGCCGCGGCGCGAACACACGACGCGCAAAGATTACGACGTGATGGAGGGCGTGCACCGCATCGTGCTCACGCCGACCGGCTGGCTGCACGAGCAACAAAATTGGAAACGCGTTTCCGGCGACACGAGCGTGGCCCCGACTTACGTGGCGCAAGAACTCGGCCTTGATCGCTACGATCGCATCACTGCGCCGAGCCTCGCGGCGGCGGACAAGTATTTCGAAAAGAGCGGCGCTTACTGGACACTCGTGCGCAAAGTCTGGGCGGAGGAATTCACCCGGCGCGACCGCTTCGTTTTCCTCGCCCGCAAAAATGGCCAGAGCAGCTTCGAAGCGCCCTTTGCTTACGCCGAAAAACTCGAAAAGGGAGAACCCTTCAATGCCGTTGAAGCGGAACAACATGCCCGCGCCAGCATCGAAGCTTTTATCGAGCAAAAGTAATCTTAATTTCGCCCAACCAACAGTTGCCAAACCCACCTCAACCACTACGTTCCCTCCAGCCATGAAAACCCTCTCTTCCGCCAAAGTTAAAACGAGCCCGGTCGTCGCCGGTCTGAACCTTTTGCTGGCCGACTCTTACGCGCTCATGGCGCTCTCGCACCACGCCCACTGGAATGTCGAAGGCCAGGACTTCTTCGCGCTCCATACCGCTTTCCAGACGCACTACGAAAACCTGTTCGAAGCCATCGATGAAATCGCCGAACGCACCCGCGCACTCGACGCGTATTCGAACGGCGGCCTCAAGGCCCTCGCCAAGGAATCCGGCATCGAAGAATTCCCGACCGGCTCCGTCGCCGCGAAGGATTACGTCGCCGGCTTGGTTGTCGCTCACGAAAAGACCCTCGCCGATGCCGTCGCCGTCCGTGACACCGCCGGCGCCGCGAACGATCTTGAGACGCAAGACCTCGTCATCGGTCGCATTCAATGGCACGAAAAGACGCTGTGGATGCTCCGCAGCTACTTGAAGCCCTCGCACGCCTAACCTTTCCAACGATGCGCCAGTCTTACCGCTGGCGCATTTCTTGAGATCCTTATTGAGACTGAGTTTTAATCCCATTCGCATGAGCCACCTTACGTTAGCCCCTGTTGAGACGACGATCACCCCGGTTCGCACCGTCGTTTCCTGCCCGCTTAATCACGGTGTCGCCACGCTGGACCACTTGCTCGCGGAGCTGATGGGGGACGCCGATTCGGCGGCGTTTGATGCCGCGCTGGATTTGCGCTGGCTGCTCGCCCACTCCGACGATGCGAATGCGATGGTCAGTGAGTTTTTCCGCCTGCGCGCGTTGATTGAAGAGCGTCACTACCTCGCCTGTTTCCGCCTGCGTCGCTGGCTTGAAAGCCAGCTCGTCGCGTGGGTTTCCGAGACGCGTCACTCTCCCGCCGTCTGCACGGAATTGAAGCTCGCCGGTTGCGTCGAGTCCGTCCGCGCCAGCTGTATCCGCCTTGCCCTCGAAGGTGCGCCCACGACGCCGTGGACACGCGTGCGTTTCGCGTTCAGCCGCACGGCGGCGATTGGCGCTTAACTTTTTTCCGCGAAATTCTTCGCGAACGACCCTGCTCTCCACCTGAGACAGGGTCGCATTTTTTACACCATGCAATCCGTAGTTAAATCGTCACTGCGCCTCGGCGCTCTCTTGTTCGTCACGCCCCTGCTGTGGGCTCAAACCGCTCAGACCCCGAGCAACTCCTCGTCGACGACCGACGACGGCGTCGTGCGCCTCGACGATTTCAAGGTCACCGATCAACGTGACGCCTACAAAGGCAACACCTCCATCACCGGCATGAAAACCGACACGCCGCTCATCGACGTGCCGGCACCAATTCAAGTCATTACGAAAGAGCTGATCGAAGACGTCGGCGCGCTCGACATCACCGATCTCTATCAGTTCATGGGCAGCGTCACCGAATTTTCCTACGGCGGCGTGAGCGCGCGCGGTTTCCGTCAGGAGCAGACGCGTTACAACGGCATCGCCGGCAGTCCGTTCAATGACTTCGGCATCCTCACGCTCAATAACGTCGAACAAGTCGAAGTCCTCAAAGGCCCCGTCGGCCTCCTCTATGGCGACAACGAACCGGGCGGCCTCATCAACATCGTCACCGCAAAACCCAAAGCCAAATTCGGCGGCTCGGTGAACGCGCGCGTCGGTAGCTACGACCTCCGTGGCGGCAGCTTCTCCGTCACCGGCCCCATCGATCAGAAGAAACGTTTTCTCTATCTCGTCAGCGCGAGCTACAACGAAAAGGAAAGCTTCCGTAACAACTACGGCCAGGAAGCGCTCAATCTCGTCGGCTCGCTCACGTGGGTCATTTCCGAAGCCACCCGTCTCAACGTCGAAGTCGAAGACGTAACCAACAAACAACCCGGTGCCCGCATCCGCGGCGTGCCGTTCCTCGCGTTCAGCGCGCCCGGCGTGCTCGCGCCGACCGGCACCAAAGGCGGTTCGTTTATCGCGCCGATCAGCCACTCGCCGACCGAGCCGACTGATTTCCAAAATCTTTTCACGACAATCTATAGCGCGCGACTCGATCACGCGTTCTCGAGCAATCTACGCCTGAATGCATTCGTTCGCTGGTATGAAAGCGAATCCGAGCAAGCTTACCACGAAGGCAACTTGATGGTCGGCCCGGCCTTCGTCGAACAACTGCGCGAATTCCGCCACCAGCTCCGCCTGAACGACGAACTCGCGTGGGCCGCCAACGTGATCGGCGATTACGAAATCGCAAAAACCACGCACAAAATTCTCGCCGGCGTGGACTACTCGAGTGTGAACCGCGTATTCTACTCCGTCGCCGTCGCCCAAGCCAGCGTCGCGCGCATCAACGTCCTTAATCCTGTTTACGGCGTCAGCGGCCTCACCGACGACTCGGTGCCATTCGGCGCCGCCGTGCCCAACGACACCGACAAGATCCGCACCGGCTATTACGTGCAGGATCAAATTTCGTTCGGCGAAAAATGGCGCCTCGTTCTCGGTGCACGTTATGAAGATTTCGAAGACACCCGTTTCCGCCCGACCACCGATTCGTTTTCCGATAGTGTCTTCACCTACCGCGGCGCCGTCGGCTACAAGATTCAACCCAACGCGCTCGCCTACTACAGCTATGCGATGGGGTTGAAGCCGCAAACGCTCGGCAGCGAAGACCAGAACGGCCCCTTCCCTCCACAGGAAAGCCTGTCGCACGAAGCCGGCGTCAAATGGGACATTTTGCAAAATCGCCTCAGCCTCACCGCATCGATCTACGACATCACCAAGACCAACATCCTTGAACGCGATCCGACGCCCGGCGCCCCGACCAACTGGCTCGCGCCCATCGGCGAAGTTACCAGCCGTGGCTTCGAATTCGATGCGAGCGGCCAGCTCACGAAATCGTGGAATCTCTCTGCCAACTACGCCTACAACGACACCAAGGTCACCGACGCCGGCACGTTCGGCACCGCCGTCGGCAGTCGTTTCCCGAATGCTCCGCGCCACAAATTCGGCGTGTGGACGCGCCATAATTTCCTGAAGGACGACAAACTCGGCGTCGCCGTCGGCGTGAATTACGTCGGCGCGCGCGAGAACTTCACCGGCGTGCAGGATTTCCCCGCCGCTTCCTACACGATTTATAATGCCGCGCTTTACTACCGCTGGAACCAGGTTCGCTTCGCCCTCAAGTGCGAGAATATCGCCGACAAGGTGTATTCACGCAGCGTGCTCGGCGGCGAAGGCCACTTCCCGGGCACGCCGAGAAATTACACTTTCACGACGTCCTACAGCTTCTAAGGTTTTCCTTACGCCGCCTCGCGCGGCGTAATTTTTTAATGAAAACCAAAACGCTCTTTAACTGGCACCTCTGGCTCGGGTTGGTCACGGGCGTTTTCATGTTCATCATCGGCGGCAGCGGCGCCGTCGCGGTTTTCATCGAGGAAATTGACTGGCTCGTGACGCCCGCGCTGCGCGCTTCCGCCAAACCCGGCCAGCCTCGCGCCGGCATCGACCGCATTGTTTCCACGGTGCGCACGACGTATCCCGGCGACCGGCTGACCACCCTGAATCTTTCTGAACGACCTTCGTTTGCGCACGTCGCGAAAGTGCAGTCGAAGGAGCGCGGCAACCTCGATGTGTTCATCGATCCCGTGACCGGAAAGATCAACGGCGACCGCGAATACTCGGGTGCCTACACGTCCACGCTGCGCAATTTCATCCGGCAACTTCACCTGCGTTTATTCATGGGCTTGTGGGGCCGTGTTTTCGTCGGCGTGTTCGGCGTGACGCTGGTGTTGTCATGCATCACCGGATTGTGGATTTATCGCGGCTGGATTAAAAACCTCTTCCGCTTCCGCTGGAATTCCGCCGGAGCACGCGTGCGCTGGTCGGATTTACACAAACTCGTCGGCGTGTGGTCGCTGGCATTTAATATCCTCATCGGCGTCACCGGCGCGGTGTTTGGTTTCGAAAATCTGACCAACCAGATTCGCTCTAAATGGCTGCGCCCCGCGTCCACGGCGGAAGCCGCCGCGCAAAACCCGCGCGCCCGCGAACCGCGCCCAGCCGCACCCACCACGCCACCGCTTCCACTGGAAACGATCCTCGCGAAAGCCCACGCCGCATTTCCCGAACTCACCGTGCGCTCGATCTCGTTTCCCAATCAGGCCAACGGACCGATCGCCCTTCAAGGCGATGTGCCGAGCGCGCTCGTGCAGCAAAGCCATGTGCGTCGCGCAAATTCGATCACGCTCGATCCCTACACCGGTGAAGTGCGCCGACAAGTTGATGGTCGCGACGCCAGGGGCTGGAGCCGCCTCTACTCGAGTTTCGATCCGCTGCACTTCGGTTACTTTGGCGGCATCCCGACAAAAGTAATCTGGTTCGTGCTCGGACTCAGCCCCAGCGTGCTCGCCCTGAGCGGCACGTGGCTGTGGTGGCGGCGCACGCGCGCACACCGCACGCCGCCAAAAAAACTCCCCGCATCGACCCCTTCGCCGCACGTCAAATCCATCACGTGGATCGTCGCCGGCCTCACGCTCATCGGCGCGTATGTCCTCGTCTCACGCGCGCAAGGCAGTTGGGCCTTGTCTGGAAAAACCATCGAGTTCGGCCTCGCCAAACCCGTCGCGCTCGCGCTCGTCGCCTTTCCAGTTTCCGGATTCCTCCTGTGGCTGGCGCTCCGATCTCAGGCGCATCGTCTCAAATTTGCGGCTACCGCCACGCTCTGCAGTGCGTGGTATCTTTTGCTGGTCTCGCTCTTTCAGTGACGAGGCGCGCTCCCGCGCGGCCCGTTTAGCGCATGCCGAAGAAAATCGCGGCCAACCACATCAAGCCGTGCACCGAGACCGCATAAAATGGAAGATTCAGCAGCTGCCGCACGATGTTCGGACGGTTTTTGTCGGCGATTTCGCGGCCGGAAAAAATAAAACCGCACACCCAGGCCACTGGCAGTGAGAATAAACTGACGGACAAAATTTTCGACCAGAGCGCAAACTTCTCCGCGTTTGGCCCGTGGGCAATCACGCCCAGCATAAACACGGAAATCGCCATCGCGGCCAACATCATCAAACCACCCAGCACAAGCAGGAGAATACGCATAAATTAGCGGTATAAGTTCAGCACCGTTTGTCGACTCTCACGGGAAATTATCACGCAAAGCGGCATGTCATTTCTTGGGCAACGCCCAGCGCAAAAATTCGGGCAACGCGAGCGCCCACGTGGCTTCGTTGTGTTCGCCGCCTTCCATTTGGAGGTAATTCATGTCTTTGCCGGGCACGAAGCCTTTACGCTCAAGCTCGTCCATCAGCTCGGTGGTATCCTGGATCGCATCGATCACGCCATTGTTATCGCGATCGTCGGTTTCGTCGCGCGTGCCGGCTTCGAACCACAGGCGTAACGCCGGCTTTGCGCCGAGTTCGCGCACATTGCGGTGCGCGATGCGGCTCACTTGCTGGCCAATCAAACTGGCGCTGTCGTCGCGCCACCACAGTGAACCCGAAAAAATTCCTGCCACGCCAAAAATACTTGGCCGGCGCAGCACGGTATCGAACGCACACAGCCCACCCATCAACGCGCCAAAAACTCCCGTGCGCGCGGCTTCTTTTGAAACGTTGAAATTTTCGCGCAGCCACGGCAACGCAACGCCTGCGAGCAACTCTTGGAACGCGCGCGCGTGTTTCCCGCGGCCCGCAAAATCCACGCCGCTGGCCGTGCCATATTCGTCGATCCGCTCGGCGGAAGCCGGCACCGCGGCCACGACGACCGGCTCGATCTGGTTCAAAGCGACGAGTTCGTTGAGCGTTTCGGCGAGCCTCCAGTGCGGCATCATTTGTCCATCCAAGGCGAACAAGAGTGGATACGCTTTCGCACGCTTTGCCGAGTAGCCGGGTGGCAGGTAAATTTGCAGGGTGCGCGGAGCGAGGCCTCGCACCGAAAGTTCGGCGCTTTCTTCGACGCGGACTTCGGCGGAGGGTTTGCGGCGCAGCCAGGCAATACGCGCGCTCATGCTGCGCCGCCCTCGATGAAGTGAATGTGTGCTCCCACCATTGCGCGGCCATAGAGCGATTTTCGTGCCGTTTGTCCACCTCCGCCATGGCTCCGCTCTTGCCCTTGTCATAATTCCCCGCCGGAATCGCGCGCAATGAATCCAAAATCTGCTCCCGTCGCCGAGATGCCGGTGCCTGTCGAAATGGACACTGGCGGACTTGGCGGACACCCCCGCGGCCTCACTACGTTGTTCGTCACCGAAATGTGGGAACGTTTTTCCTACTACGGCATGCGTGCCTTGCTCGTGCTTTTCATGACGCTGGGCATCGCGGAAGGCGGACTTGGCTTCAGTGATAAAAACGCGTTCGCGGTCTACAGCACTTATACGATGAGCGTGTATTTGCTGAGCATCCTGGGCGGATACATTGCCGATAATTTTATTGGCGCGCGCCGGGCCGTGTTGTGGGGCGGAACTATTATTGCGCTCGGGCACTTCTCGATGGCCCTGCACAGCCAGATCACATTTTTTGCCGGTCTCGCGCTCGTGGCCCTTGGCACCGGTTTGTTGAAGCCAAATATTTCCACCATGGTGGGCAGCCTCTACAGCCCAACGGACGAACGCCGTGACGCCGGGTTTTCTATTTTCTACATGGGGATCAACATCGGCGCACTGGCGGCATCGATTGTCTGCGGCTGGCTCGCACAGAGTGAACAGTTCAAGGGCATCCTTGCCAATTTCGGTCTCGATGCGCGCAACAGCTGGCACTGGGCATTTGGTGCCGCGGGCGTCGGCATGACGCTCGGCTTGATCGCTTATATCCGCCGTAGCGCAACCGTCGCTCATGTGGGCCACGCCCCCGCCCTGGAAGGCGCCGGCCGGCCGTGGGGTAAGCTCAGCTTGGTCGTGGCGGGCTCGCTGGCTTTGATTGGGGTGATGATTGCAGCCGACCATTACCGCTGGATCGTTTACGCGCTGTTCATCTCGCAGATCGCGCTCATTTTGTTTTTCGCGGTGCGTCCTTCGACGGAAAGCCGCCGGATCGCCGCCATTCTAGTGTTCTTCCTCGCTGCGCAAATTTTCTGGGCGATCTTCGAACAAGCCGGTTCTTCCGTTTCGCTGTTCGCTGACCGTCTCACGGACAACCGTATTTTCGGTTGGGAATTTCCTTCTGCGTGGTGGCAGTCGGTGAACTCAGCGTGGGTCATCATTCTTGCCCCGATCTTTGCGTGGCTATGGACGAAACTCGGCAGCAAACAACCGTCGAGCCCGACCAAATTCGCGCTCGGCCTCTTCTTCGTCGCGCTCTCTTTCGTGTGGATGATCCCCGCGGCCCGCCTCACGGCGGAAGGCCGGATCAGCCCGATCTGGCTGCTGGGTTTGTATTTCTTCCAAACCGTCGGCGAGATGTGTCTCAGTCCGGTCGGATTGAGCACGATGACCAAACTCGCCCCGGCCCGCTTGTTGGGACTCGTGATGGGGATCTGGTTCCTCGCCGCGGCGCTCGGCAACAAACTCGCCGGCGTGCTCGCCACTGGGTTCAACAGCGAAGATGCCCCCGCGCTCGCCAAATTTTTCTCCAATCAAGCAATCCTCGTCGGCGTAGCGACGCTGGCCTTGTTCGCCCTTGTCCCGTGGGTGAAGCGCCTCATGGGCGGCGTGCGCTAACTTCATCTTTCCCATTTCAGTTCAAAAAAAAGGCGCGGACATAACGTCCGCGCCTTTTTTCTACACCTGCAAACCATTGCAAAAAAATGGGGGGTTCACGCGCATTCAACGGGCCAGTCAGACACGCGCGAACCCCTTTTGGTCACCTTTCACACCCGTTGCCGGTTGCGAACTGCGAACCAAACAAAGCCACAACTCGTTCCGAATGCGGAGAAACCAAACCGCCTAAAAAAAGGTGTTTTCGCAAAATCTTATATTTAATTTCAAAACCGCCCCAGCGCCGCGAAATAAATCGACTTAACTGCCCCCGTGCTTGGCATTGGCTTCGTTTGGATCCGCTCAAAGCCAATGCTCCCCGCTTCGACCCCAACTCCGCCGAATATCGGCGGAAATTGTGGACGCGCGTCGAAGAGGCTGACGGCTCCACCTCCCGAGTTTTTTTCTGGAAGCGGATTTTGTCGGTGCTCGCCCTCCTTGCGCTGGCAGGGTGGCTGGCGCTCAGCGGCGCGGTGTTTGCTTTTGTCAAAATCCGCCATGAATTTACCGAGGCTAGCTACCTGAACATCGTGTGGCCACCCAACTGGCCCAAGCACCGCGAGTCGCTGGGCCGGTTCTACATCGCGCGGGCCAAGGCCGCGCTGGAGAAAAAAGATTATTCGGAAGCAGTCACGTTTTACGGTGCGGGGATTGCGCGTGCCCCCAAAGATATCACCTCCCGCCGCGAACTCGCCGTTTTGTTCCTGCGCTTCGGCGATCCCGGGGCGTGCTTGAACCTGTTAAAAGCCGGCTTGGAACACGCGCTCGATGATCTCGAATACCTCAAACTCACCTTCAGCTTGCTCAGTGAAATGCGAGCCGACGCCGAGATCATCGCCCTGGTTGAAAAATACCTGCCCGCCACGGTCGACGACCGGATCCAAAACCAGTTTCTCGCCCTGCAAGCGGCCCAAGCCCACTACTATCGCGGCAACTATGACGCCGCTGAAAAAATCGTCACGGCGTGGCGGCTTGGGCGCAGCCTCGAAGGACAATTGCTGCTCGCGCGCTGCGACTGGGAACGCGGCTACCCCGAACTTGGGATCGTCCGCCTCGAGCAGCAACGCGCCCTCTTCCCCAATCGCGACGAGCTTCCGCTGCAGTTAATCCGCTTCTACCGCGACTTGGGACGGCAAGAAGAAGCGCTCAACGAAGCGCTCTTGCGCCACGTTGCCGATCCGGCAAGTCCGGGTGCGCGCGTGGATTTAATGTATTCCTGGCGCTACAAAAACGACCAGGTTCGTTACTCGCGCGAACTGGATTCCTACCTTCACGATTATTCCGGCGATGCCCAAGCCTTGTTACTGCTGGCTTGGTTTGCGGCCGACACTGGCGAATTGGATCTCGCGAAACGCCTGCATGCGCTCGCGACCGAGCGGGGCTTTAATATTTATCCGTTCGATCTTGTCATGATCCAGACACTGATCGCCCGCGGCGAATACAAGCCTGCGCTCGAAAAATCCGAAGCCGCGCTCGCCGGCCCCTCAGGTAAAGACCCGCGTTTCACCGCCGTGATTTCCGGCCTGCGCGCGCTCGCCGCATTTGGCGCCGGCGATCCCACGAACGGTGAAGTTTACCTGAAGGCGTTCCTCATCCGCGACTATCTTCGCGCGAGCGACGCCCTGCTGCTGGCCGAGCGCCTCGATGAAATCGGCGCGCGCAACCAAGCTCGTAACGTGCTCGAAACCGCCGTCAAAAACGACCCAGCCAACCAGGCCGCCCTGACCGCGCTCGTAAAACTTGAGATCTCCGCCGACGGCCTTGCCGCTTTGGAAAACTACGTGCCGCAGCTCCTCGCCATGCGCAAACCCGCGCGCACCGTGCTGCAAGAAGCTTATCTAAAACTCGACGACGCCACGCCCGCGCGCGCCGCGTTGCGTCAGTCCATCAAAGCTGCCGTCGAGAAATCCCCGGAGATGCCCGCGCCCGGCGCGTAAGAATTTCGGTTAGATGCTCCCGCGCGCCGGCTTTTGCTCCAGCACCACGCCGGCAATGCGCCAGCCCGCTTCCTCCTCAACCAGCCAGTAGCGATAATAAGTGTTTCTTTGCAGCGCATCCGTGACCGTCACCGCCACCTGCGCCTCACCTTGGCTGTTATCACGCACGATGCCGACATCGAACGCCTGATGGCGGAGTAGCGAGGGATAACCGCGCCGGATCATCGCCGCAAACACGCGTTCATTGAACTGCCGTTTGATCCCGAGTGCCGCGTAATCATAAGCGGTCGCAAAGTCCTCCTCACGCAACGCCGCCAATTGCCCTTCCACCACCACGCGCACCTCGTCGCGAATTTTCTTCGGACTCACCCGCGATTCCTTTTCAGCAGCGCCCACAGAAGTCGCCCACACCAGCGCGCAAAGCATCCAGTAAAGCCAGCGCTTCATAAGTTACGAAGCTTCGATGCCAAACACGGCCTTCGAGTAATTCTCGATGGAGAACGGTTGCAAATCATCCGGCTGCTCGCCGAGACCGATGAAATAAATCGGGATCTTCAACTGCCGGTAAATGCCCACGATCGCTCCACCGCGACTCGTGCCGTCGAGCTTCGTCACCACCAACCCGGTCAGCCCAAAACTTTGGTGAAACACTTTCGCTTGCTCGATGGAGTTGGAGCCAAGCGAACCATCCACGACCAGCCAGCGATGATGCGGCGCAGCCGGGTCTGTCTTTTGCAGCACGCGGCGAATCTTCGCGAGTTCCTCCATCAAATTCGCCTTGGTGTGCAAGCGCCCCGCTGTATCGACAATCAACCAGTCATGCCCGCGCGCCTTCGCTGCCTGCATCGCATCAAACGCGACCGCCGCCGAATCCGCGCCGGTGTGGCTCGCGACAATTTCGATCTTTAAGCGATCCGCCCAACTCTTGAGCTGCTCGACCGCCGCCGCGCGAAACGTATCGCATGCCGCCATCACGACGGTCTGGCCGTCCTCTTTAAATTTGTGAGCAAGCTTCGCCGTGGTCGTCGTTTTGCCGGAACCATTCACGCCGATCATCGCAATCACCGTGGGCTTGTTCGCCGCCGGCACGAGTTTCCCTTCGGAACCAGCCAGCACGCGTTTTAAAACCGTCACGCCAATCTGCGCCGCTTGCTGACCCTTCAATTCGGGATCCTTGCGATAGGCCGTTTTAATTTCCTCTAAAATCTCCGTGGTCGTCTCCACGCCGAAATCGGCTGTGTAGAGCGCCTCCTCCAATTCATCGAGCGAAGCCGCGTCGATCTTCCGCCCGCCAAACAACCCCGACGTCTTCGCCGCAATCGCCGAAAACGTCTTCGTCAGACCGTCCTTAAATTTTTTGAAAATGGAAAACATGAAACTCGGAAAAGTTATTTATATGGAAATCAGGAAGTCAGGAACGACCCGTCAGGCCGGGACCGATCCGTTTAATCGTCAGCGGCATGGCCGCAAAATTAAGAATTAGACCATCGGCAATCCCAGCTGCCTTCATCTGAGAACGTCCGATGGCATAAAAGATATCCTCAATCTCATGCACCGCCTTCAGCTCCACGAGCAGGCAGTTTTCCACTACCACATCTAAGCGATGTTCGCCGACTTCAACCCCGCGATGGAAAATCTTGATAGATTTCTGTCGCTCGAAGCTAATACCCCTAGCGGTTAACTCCACGCACAAGGCACTCTCGTAGACAGACTCAATAAATCCCGGCCCAAGCGCACGATGAACGGCAATCGCCGCTTCGATTACCCGTGAACTCAGTTCTTTATGCCCAAGCTCTGCCATTTCCAGCTTTCCTGATTTCCACATTCCTACTCGTTCGAAGGTTTGCGGGAATCGCGGCCGAGTTTGTCCTTCATGCGGTCGAGGATGCCGTTGATGAAGCGCTTCGAATCAGCGCTCGAATATTGTTTACTGAGATCGATGGCCTCGTTGATCGACACGACCGGCGGGATGTCTTTGCGGTGCAGCATCTCGAACATGGCGAGACGCAAGATCGCGAGATCGATGCGCGCAATGCGATCGAATTCCCAATTATGCGCCAGACCCTTGATGTGTTCGTCGAGTTCCTTCGCATGCTCAATCGTGCCGTGGATCAACTCCTCCGCGAACGCGTAGTAATCGCGCGGCTGCTCCAAGTGCTCGAAAAACAGCACGAGGTCGCCCGCGAGATTCGCCGGCTGGTTAACGCTCCACGCGTAAAGATACTGAAACGCCGCAGAGCGGCATTCGCGACGTTGGTTGAACTGAGTCGTCATGATTTTTTCTCCAAAGAACGTTTAAGCACCGCCATCTCCAACGCCGCGTGGACAAACTCCGCGCCGCGGTTAATCGACCCGGTGCAACGGGCCTCGGCCTGCGCGAGGGTGTTGGCCACAATCACGCCGTTGATCACCGGGATTCCCGTGTTGATGGCGACGGTTTGCAACGCGTGTGAAACACTGTCGCCTACCATCTCGTGATGATTCGTGTCGCCGCCGATTAAAACGCCGAGCGCGATCACGCAGTCGAATTTTCCGGTCGCCGCAAGTTGCTGCGCGCCCCACGGGATCTCGTGCGCACCCGGCACACGGATGATTTCAAGTCGCTTGGAATTTTTCAACAGCTCACCGGCACGCGCGACCAGCGCATCGACCAACGCTTCATTGAAACGCGAAGCCACGAGGCCGAAACGCAGTTTCTTCGCGTCGATGTCTTTCGCTTTGGGTGAATTCAAACTCATGGGAAAATTTAGACGGGAATCTGCTCCACAATTTCGAGGCCATAACCATCGAGCCCGACCACGCGGCGGGCCGCGTGCGACATCAGGCGGATTTTTTTCAAGCCGAGCGCCGTGAGGATTTGCGCGCCAATCCCATAATCACGGAGGTTCGCCGGGCTCACGCCTTCGCCGGTTTTGCTTTGGCTGAGCAGCGCTTCCTGCATCCGCCCGTTCTGCTCCATATAAACGATGACGCCATGGCCGGCGTTCGCCACATGCGCCAGCGACGCCATCAACGAACGATGACTGCCCATGCCCGACGCATGGAATACATCGCTCAACAAATTCTCAGTATGCACGCGCACGAGTGTTGGCGACGCATCGAGTTTTCCCTTCGTGAACGCGAGGTGGTGACGGTTGTCCACCTTGCTGCGAAACACATGAAGATCGAACTCGCCGTATTCCGAGGCAAACGGTCGCTGCGCGACGCACTCGATCAACTGTTCGCGCTGATGCCGGTATTCGATCAACGCCGAAATCGAAATCATCGGCACGTTGTGCTGACGCTTGAACTCCGCGAGCTCCGGCACGCGCGCCATCGAACCGTCATCGTTCAACACTTCGCAAATCACCGCGACCGGTTTCAACCCCGCGAGCGCCACGATATCAATCGCTGCTTCAGTGTGACCCGCGCGTTCCAGCACGCCACCGGGCCGCGCACAAAGCGGGAAAATGTGCCCGGGCTGCACGAGTTCATCGGGGCGGGTCGCCGGATCCGCCAACAACTGCACCGTGCGCGCGCGATCAAAGGCGCTGATGCCCGTCGTGATCCCTTCCGATGCGTCCACCGAAACAGTAAACGCTGTCCGGTGTGCTTCACGATTCTGCTGCACCATTGGATTGATGCCGAGGCGCTTCAGTTGCGGTTCCGTCATCGGCACGCAGATGAGTCCGCGGGCGTGCCGGATCATCATATTGATGAGTTCGGGCGTGGATTTTTCCGCCGCCATCACGAGGTCGCCCTCGTTCTCCCGTCCTTCATCGTCCGTGACAATAATGATGCCGCCGGCCGCGATCGTCTGGATCGCGGTCTCGATGGAGTCAAAAGGTGCGTGTGCGGTCATGGCGTGGGTCGGACAGCATTCGCGAGCCAATCGGCCCTGTCAAATCCACCGTGGGTCAGCCTTGAAACCGGACCGAATACGTCTCGCCTTCCTCGCCGTCCCCTTTGATGAGCACGAGGATCAGGGTAAACGCATACGGCCCACGCACAAACTGCGCGCTTAAGAGCGATTTTCCGTCGTCAGCAGGGTTTAACACCGACCGATTCTGACCGGGTCCGTGGACATTAGGCCAACGGGCGACCGCGCGGGCGACATCCGGAGCCATCGCTTTCTTTTTAGCATCGTAGAAGCCGAGCTTAAATTTTCCCTCTTCGAGCGTGAGACTCAAAAACGTCCCGTTCGAGCGCGTGAGCACTTGCCCGGGGATTTTAGGTTCTTCGACTTTTTTCTCCACTGGCTTGGCGGTATTTTTCTTGGCTGGCACCTGCGCCTGAAGCGCCGCCGCAGAGCAAATCAGAGCCAGCAAAACCGTCAGGAGTTTCATGGTGGCACCCTAGTCACGCCGGCGGACGGCGCAAGCCCCTGCTCGTTACGAGCGAGCTTTCGCACGTAATTCACTCCACCGCGCCAACCGGTCGGCGATTTTCGCTTCCCATCCCGCGGTCTTCGGCGTGTAGAGCTGCAACGGTTTTTCCAAGTAAGCTTGGCCTGAGATATTTTCCGGGAAGTCGTGAGAATAAAGATAACCTTTCCCGTGGTTGTTTGCTTTACTGGCTTTGCCACTCTTGTCGCGCAAGGGTAGCGGCACCGGTTGCACCGGCTTCTCAGCCAGCGCGCTCCTCGCTTCAGCCAGCGCGAGTGTGGCGGAATTGCTCTTGGGTGCTGTCGCGATGTAAAGCGTCGCGTGCGCCAGCGTGAGTTCAGCTTCGGGCAATCCGATAAAATCGCACGCGTGATGCGCCGCCACCGTGAGCGGCAACGCCTGCGGATCCGCAAGGCCGACATCCTCGCTCGCGAGAATCACGAGGCGGCGCGCGATAAAGCGCGGGTCTTCGCCCCCGACGAGCATTTTCGCGAGCCAATACATCGCCGCATCCGGGTCGCTGCCACGGCAGCTTTTAATGAAAGCCGAAATCGTATCGTAATGCTCGTCCTCGTCCGCGTCGTAGCGAATGCGGCGTTCGCGCGCGAAGATTTCCAGCTCGTTTTCTGTGAGCGCTGCTTTCTCGGGCAAGCTAAGCGCAATCACCTCCAGCGCGTTCAGCGCACGCCGCAAATCGCCGTCGCACAGCACCGCGAGATCAATGAGCACTTTATCTTCCGCGACGTGTTCACGCGCACCCAAACCACGCTCGACGTCGGTCAGCGCATGGCGCAACACGCCGGCCACATCTTCGGCCGCGAGCGGTTCCAACCGGAAGAGATGACTGCGGCTCAACAACGGCGGATTGATGTAGAAGCCGGGATTATGCGTCGTCGCACCAATCAAGCGCACCGTGCCAGATTCGACATCGGGCAACAGCAAGTCTTGTTGCGACTTGTTGAAACGATGCAGTTCGTCGATGAAAAGAATCGTGCCGGCAGCCGGTTGCCGGCGGGCCGCCGAGAGGATATCACGCAATTCCGCGACATTCGACATGACCGCGTTGATTCGCACAAAACGGCTCTTCGTTTCGCGCGCGATCACTTCGGCGATACTCGTCTTGCCGCAGCCGGGCGGGCCGTAAAACAAGAGACTGCCAAAACGATTCGTCGCGATGAGCCGCGGGAGCAGGCTGCCCTCCTTCACGATGTGTTTCTGCCCGGCAATTTCGGAGAGATTCCGCGGGCGCATCCGCGCCGCCAGCGGTTGATGGGCCGCAGGCACCTCCGGGGTGAGCGCGGCGGACTCCGGCGCGGGTTCGCCAAAAAGAGATGCGGTGTCGTCTGCGGAACGGGCCATCGAAACCCACAGTGTTCAGCACGTGCCGAGAAACAAGTTTGAAGGCACCCGCCAAACCTGTTCGTTTCGCGCTCTGCTGCGCTTGGGCCAGGGCTGCCGCTTTTAATGCCTTCGCCTTCCACGCATCTCCGCGCGCCGCTACTTTGGATTTTAATCCCGTTTTCGACCGGCTTGGTCGCGGCCAAACTCTGGCCTGCTCCCGCAAGCGGCGTTAGCTGGCTCATCGCACTCGCCGCCGTGCTTGCGTTAGGTGCCATTGCGAGTGGCTTTCGTCGTGGCAAGCGGGGCTTCGCATCATGGGCGATCTGCGTCAGCGGCGCGGCCGGCCTGGCCGGTTTTGCCATGCTCCACCTACGACACCCGCACTTGCACTCCGTCGATCAACGCCCGCCACGTGAAATCACCCTCACCGTGCAAGTGTTTCACGTTTTCCCGATCGCGCCCAAAGCGCGCAGCCTCACCGGGCTCGCCGAAGTCGTCGCGACCAGCGAAGGCGAGCATGCGCTGCTTGGCCGGCACGTTTACTTCTCCGCCGTCCGTCGCATCAGCGTGGCGCCGCAACCTTCCGGGCGCTATGTGATGACGGGCGTGATTGAGCCGCTGGCAAAAAATGCCCGCGGCGACGGTTTCGAGGTTTATCTGGACAATCTCGGCATCAGCCACCGCCTGATCCGCGCGCACATTTCGAAACAAACGCAGCCGCCCACCCGCTTTCGCGCGTTCTGCACTCTTGCCCGCGATCGGCTCGAAAAAATCCTGAGTCACGGCATCGAAGCACATCCGCAAACCCGATCGCTCTATCTCGCCATCCTGCTCGGCGAAAAAGCCGTGCTCTCGCCGGAGCAGGAAAATGCCTTCATGCGCAGCGGGACGTTTCACATTTTTTCAATCAGCGGATTGCACGTGGGGGTCATCTCACTGGCGCTGCACGGGCTCCTGCAATTTTTGCGCGTGCCGCGCCGCATCGCCGTGGCGCTGAATCTCACGCTGCTCTGGTTGTATGTGCAGATCACTGGGGGAAGTTCGCCGGCGGAGCGATCGTTTTTGATGATCGCGTTTTTGCTCGCGGCGCAAGTGTTTCGCCTGCCGGGCAAAGGACTCGCAGCGTTGGTGGCGGCCGCGCTCACGACACTACTGCTCGATCCGCTGCAGCTTTTTAACACGGGCTTCCAAATGTCTTACACGGTCGTGATCGCGCTGGTGGTGATGGGCGTGCCGCTGGCGGAAAAATGGCTGGAGCAGTGGCAGCCGTTTTCTTTCCTGCCGAAACAAAATTGGAACTGGCGGCAACGCGGAGTCGAATGGTTCGGCCGGTATCTATTGCCGACGATCGCCGCATCCTGGGTCGCTTTTCTCGCGAGCGCTCCAGCGGGGATCGGTTACTTCAAGATGCTTTCGCCGGGATCGCTCGTTGCGAATCTCGTGATCATCCCGCTTTCCTCCCTGGCGATGATTGCGGGGTTTATTTCGCTGCTCACGGGGTTGCTCGGATTGGTGTCGCTGAGCGTTTTGTTCAACTCAGCGGCTACCGTGACGTTGATTGTCACGGAATGGTTGGTGCGCCACGGCACGGCGGTTCGTGGCGTGTATTTTGATGCCGATTTCAAAGCACCTTGGCTGACGCCCGCTTCTCTCGTGGCGATGATTGGCATCATGCTCCTGTGCCTCGCGGGGGGCTGGCAACGGCGTTACGGCGGTTACTGGCCACCGGTGGTCATGCTGGTGCTCATCGTGATTTTTAGCGTGAAGTTCGGCTCCAGCTGACAATCCTCGTTCCATGAAAAGCGCCTACGAACTCGCCATGGAACGCCTCGCCAAATCCGAACCGGCCGCCAAGCCGTTGACGGCGGAAAAAAAGGCCCGGCTCGCCGAGATCGACCGCGTGTATCAGGGGAAAATCGCCGAGCGCGAAATTTTCCTGAAGCAAAAACTCAACGAGGCGCTCGGCAGCCAGAATTTCGACGAAGCCGACAAAGTGCGCCAGCAAATCGTCAGCGAAAAAGCGCGTCTCAACGAAGAGCGCGACAGCGAGAAAGAACGCATCCGCCGCTCGTGATCGGACACTTTATCGCGTAAACCGAAACTCTGCCGCGAGCGCGTGGTGATCAGACGCCGGCGTGGGCTTCACATACCACTCGATCGGATTTAGCCACTCGTTGTAGAAGATGTGATCGAGGACGTAGGGACGACGACGCCACGTCGGCTGTGTGGATTGCACGGTCTGGTAACCGGCGCTCGCAAATTGCTGCACCAGCGACTGGTGCCGGCTGACGTTGAAATCCCCCGTGAGCAACGTCGGCATGTGGCGGCTCTCGCGCAACTCGGCTTCCACCAGATCGCGCTGGCCGCGGTGTTCTTCGCTCGTCGTGTTGAGCATGAAAAACGCCAGCAAGTGCGTATTGAGAATTCGCACGTCGCGTCCGTAAAGCGTGGTGGTGGCCGCGATCAGCAAACGGTCCGTTGGTGTTTTCTTGTCCCCAAAGAAATCGAATTCGACCGGCGGCGAAGGCAAGTTGACGAACTTGTGATCACGCAACGGCGTGCGCGAGAAAATCGCCAACCCGATACCAAACGGCAACTCGCGCTCATCCGGTTTCGGGTAGGAAAAGACGCTGTCGTAGTTGCTGAACTCCTGACGAAGCCGCGTGTAATGCGGCGGAGGTTCGGCCTGTTTGCCGCCCGACTCGGTCTGTTCGACTTCCTGCAGGACGATAATATCGGCGTCATGCGAACGGATTTCTTCCACCGTCATCGCGAGTCGAATCGGCGCGTGGTCGGGATACGCGTCGTCCCACATCTGGCCATACTGCATGTTGAACTGCAGAATTTTGAAACGCGCGTTCATGGATCAGCGGTTGCCTCCCGCGCGACTGACTGGAGCCGCTTTTAACGCGGACGGCGCTTCCTTGGTTTTTTGAAAAGTGATCCCGCTCAGTTCAACATCAGCGGCGACTCGCGAAATGGGGGCGATCTTTTGAACCTTAACTTCTTTCCACGAGCTGCGCTGGGGCCATTGCGTGGCGGCGGAAGGCTTAATCACTTTGGCTTTTGTGAGTGCCGACGTCGCGGCCGGTTGAAACAAGGAATTTTTTTGCGCCGGATCCAGCGGTGCCGCGATGGCAGTCACTGCTCCGACCAAAATAACCAGAACGCTGATTTTTGCTCGGCAAAACATACGGGGCACCGTGAGCGGATGTTCGTTTTAGCCGAAAATAGCGGCAAGACTATTCTGGCTCAGCAGTGCCTTCGACGACCCATTCCTGCGCCTCGGGCACGCTTTTGAAAAACTCCCGCAATACCGCGCTTAAATGCTCCGCATAGCGATAATGCGCGCCCATGCCCGTGCGCAACTCGGCTTCGTAAATGAACTTGTCGGCGTGCGTGCTGTGCTCGAAGGGGGTCTGCGCGCCGAGCAACATCGTGTAAACATACGCCGCCGAACCGCGTTTCATCAACTCGCGGGTCAACTCCGCTTGTTCGTCGAGCAGCGCCTGATGCTCCGCGTGCTGAATCTCCGGCGGCAGATAAAAGCCCGCTTGAATCATCGGGGTATAACGATGGCCCGTGCGGTGACGGTTCAAATCACGCAGCTCGGCCACGGCCATGTTGTTCCACGCAAACGTTACGCGCATACGGCGGGTCGCAGTGCCTTGGTATCCGTAACGATTCGCGCGGTGCCGCAGCGCTTCAGCGACTGGTTGCGCATCCTGCAGCCAAGGTGGCAGATCGCGGTCAACTTTGACCCACACTTCATCAGCCAGCGGCTTGGTCGAAAGACGCTCCAGTCCTAATTGCAGGCTCGTCGCGAGTTCTTGTTGCGCCTGCATTTGGTAAGATTTTTCCGCGAAACTATGCCGCATCAAACGCGGTGACTGTTTCATCAATTCGTCGCGAATCAACTTCGCCGCTTGCGACGCTTCCGGCATGCCGAGCGAATCGAGCTGTTTCACCGTCGTCGCCCACATGCGCGAACTTTGGACGAGACCGAGATTCGTGCGCGTCGCGAGCGGAATGAAATAGCGCGCGCGATCGAGCGCGTAGTTTTTGCGCAGACGCGTGACGACGGCAGGCTTGGCGTCCTTTGGCAGGCGCACGAGATTGGGATTCGCTACCGCCGCCGTATCGAGGCGCCAGTATTCCGCGTTATACGCGGCAAACGATTTCGCCATCAGGTCCGTCCAACGCGCGGCGAGATCTTCGGGGATGCCGAGTTCGTCCGCGGTCGGCAGATTCGTCGCCGCCATCGTGATGTAGCGCGTGCTCGATTCCTGCCCGTCGGCCATCTGCGCGATTTCGAAAATTTTATAGGCCAGCCACATCGACACATCGTCGAGGGCAATCGCGAGTCCGCCCGTCAGCCCGCCGATCGACGCATGCCCGTAATCGACAAACTTCAGGATTCGGTCAATCGACTCGTCGGGATTGGCGATATCCACCTTCTCAAGAATCTTGCCGATGCCATCGTTGCTGCGCGAGTAACGCGCCAGCACCGACGCAAGTAACTCGGGCGTTACTTTGGGTAAATCCGCCGCCGAGGGAGGCGGCACAATGGCAAGTCCGGTAACCTTCATGCGTGGCCACAGACGAAACACTTTACCGAACTGACGCGAAGAAAATAAACCCAACGAACGGATGTTTAATTTTCGCGGCCGAAAGGCGGGTTCGATTATCTCTAACCAACCTGTCGGACGCGCGACTCCGTTCCCAGTGAATGCAAATCCCAGAGAGCTGTTAAAGACAACGATCCTTACTCGCTAAATCCTTACCGCAACAACCACGCGCTCAGCGGAGCCTGGTAGAAACCGAGCAAGACCGTCGCCAGCGCGAGCACGGTCAGCGTGAAGGCGCCGATCAACGAAGGCTTGGTTACGACACGTTCGATGGGCTGGCTTTCGGTCGTCGCATGCGTCGGGCGCCACGTTTCGAAGTAAGCTGCCTTAATCCAACCGAAGTAGTAGTAGATCGAAACAATTACCCCGCCAATCGCCACGGCGAGCAGGCAGTAGAGATGGGCCTGAAATGCCGCGACGAACAACAGCAGCTTGCCCATAAAACCAGCCAGCGGCGGGATGCCCGCGAGCGAACCCACACCCACCGCGAGGACTCCACCGAGGAACGGATGCTTCTTCGCGAGACCTTCGTAATGGTCGAGTTCCTGGTCGGCGTCGTTGTCGCCCGCGACATAAGCCATCACGCCAAACACCGCCATGGAGGCCAGCATGTAGGTGAAAAGATAAAACCACACCGCGCCCGCCGCCCAATCGACCGTGAGCGCCGCAATCACGCCGAGCAGCAGGTAGCCCGCGTGGGTCACGCCTGACAGGCCCATGAGGCGCTTGGCGTTGCGCTGGGTGAGCGCAGACAGGTTACCAAAAATAATCGAGGCTCCCGCGAGCAGCGAAAGCACCGGCACGAGCACCGCTTGCAACGGTGCAAACACCGCAAGCACGAGCACCATCAGCATCCCGAAACCCGCCGCTTTCGAAGACACCGCAAGAAACGCCGTCACGGGAGTCGGAGCCCCTTGATAAACGTCGGGAATCCATACGTGAAATGGGAACGCGCCGATCTTGAATGCGACGCCACCGATCACCAGCAGCGCACCCGCGAGGCCGAGGAAACTATCAGGGTTGTTCGCGAGGAACTCGGCGACAATCGGAAACTCAAAACCGGTGTGCACGACGCCGTTGATGACGACTTTGCCGACCGCGCCGTAAAGCAGCACGATGCCGAACAACATGATCGCCGAGCTGAGCGCGCCGAGCACGAGGTATTTCAAACCGGCTTCGAGCGTAAGCGCGCTGTCGCGGAAATAACTCACGAGAATATAGAAACCAATCGTCACCGTCTCGAGCGCCACGAACAGCATGACGAAGTGGTTGCTCTCAAGGAGTAGCATCATCGCCGCCGTCACCACCATGATCAGGTGATAAAACTCCACCCGTGGCATCCGCGAACGCGGCAGGCAAATCATCGCGAGGAACGTCACAAGAATCGACGACACCAGAAAGAACACGCGACCGACCTGGCTGACATTCGAGAGCACGATCAATCCACCGAACAACGGCTGATCCTGCCACGCCGTGTCCAAGTTTAGCAAAACCGACGCCAGCACAGCCAGTTGAGCCGAGAGCGCGAAGATCGGAATCAGACGGTGCTGATTCTTCGGCATGACTACTTCCATCACCAGCAGCATGAGGGCGGCGCAGCCCAGAATCATCTCCGGGCCGATTGCCCACCACTGATTCGATTCAGCGACAGCTTTGAGGTATTCGGTCGTCATCATGTCCGGGAAACAGAAGTTTGCGGGGCAGCTACCGCGGCGGCAGCAGGAGTCTTGAGCGCATCATTGACCGGCTCCGACAAGAGCTTCGGATAAAAACCAAACACGAGCAGCGCGATAATCAGGATGAGCGCTGGGATTTTTTCACCCCAACTCAAATCGACCGGCGGATGTTGCGCCGTCACTTGCTGCAATTTTTCGCTGGCTGGGCCGAAGAACACGCGAGCCGCCGCGCGCAAACCGTAGATCGCAGAAATCACTACACCCGCCACCGCCACCGCGGTAATCGCCGGAGAGAAATTCCATAGAGAAACGAAGACCGCGAGTTCGCCCCAGAAGTTGGCAAAGCCTGGAAGTCCGACGCTGGCCATCGTCGCCGCCACGAAAAACGCCGCGAGCACGGGAGTCTTTTGCGCCAAGCCGCCCATCTCCGTAAGATCGAACGTGTGCGTGCGATGATGGATGCTCGTGGCGAGCAGGAAGAGCAGCGCAACCGACAACCCGTGCGCGACCATCAAAAGCACCACGCCACCGACGCCGATGACCGACATCGTCGCGATGCCGAGAAACGCGTAGCCCATGTGCATCACCGAGCTGTAACCGAGCATCTGTTTCAAGTCGCGTTGGGCGATCGTGACGAAGCCGACCACGAGCACGTTGCCGATGCCGGCGAGCAGCGCGAGTTTCCACGCCCAGTGTGCCGCACCTTCCGGCAGCAGCGGGAGCGCGATTTGAATGAGACCGTAAAGGCCGAATTTCTTAAGCACGCCCGCGTGCAGCATCGCCGCCGAACTTGGCGCGGCCCCGTAACCGAGCGGCGCCCACGTGTGCAACGGCCAGAGCGAAACGAGAATACCGAAGCCAAACATCAGCAGGCCGAAAATGTAATTCTGCGTGGTGTCAGCGAGACCCCGCGCCGCAATCGCTTCCTTGAGCGTGATCAAGTCGAAGGAGTTCTCGCCGCTCTTCACATAGATCGCGATCAAACCGATCAGCGAGAGCATCGCGCCGACGGTGAGATAAATCGTCATCTTCATCGCCGCGTAGTTGCGGTCACGTCCGCCCCAGATGCCGACCATGATAAACGTCGGGATCAGCGCGAGTTCGTGGAAGAAGTAGAAAAAGAAAATATCCACCGAAGCGAACACACCCATCAAACCGCCGTGCATCACCAGCAAGAGTGTCAGGTAAAGCTTCAGGCGTTCCGCCCCCGAGCGCAGTGCGTAAAGCCCGGCTGCGAGGCCGACGATACCCGCGAGCGCGAACATCGGGAGCGCGATGCCGTTCAAACCGAGTTTCAGCGTAATGCCGAAGTTCGCGAGACCCGTATCGTAACTGCTGAGAAACTGGTAGTCTGCGCCACCACCGGCCGGGAATTCTTTCCACAGCCACAACGCGATGAGCGCCGGCACTACGAAAGCAACCCCCGCCAGCTTGGTCGAAAACCGCTTGGGCAGCCCGAGCGCGATAATGAGCGCCGCCACAAGGGGCGTGGCGATGGCGATCGGCAGAAGTTGGGCGTTAAATGACATGAAGAATCAAAGACCGGATAAGAAACCACAGATGGACACAGATGGACACAGATCAGTAACGCCCGAAACTAATCGGACATATCGACTGTGCCTTTGAGTGCTTGGATTCATCTGTGTTAATTTGTGTCTATCTGTGGTTAAAACACGCCAGCGGCAAATGCCCAGAGCAGCACCGCGCCGAGCAGGAACCAGTAAACGTAAGTGTGGAGACTGCCGGTGTAGAGCGCGCGGGCGCCATAACCGATCAGGCCGACAAATCCCGCGACGCCGCGAATGACCAGGCCGGCGAGGAAGATTTGTTCGAGAAAGTTGATCAACATCGCGAAACGCTGCTGCACTTTCGCCACGTAGTAATTGTAGAGGTTATCGAACGATTCTTTGAGCGAAACGAGGCCGCGGAACGCGCCGGGAGCCTTTTGCTCGAGCGCATCGGTCGCGACGGGCTTGTAGAACAACAATGCCGAGCCCGCGCCGATCACCATGACCGCGATGCTCACGATGAGAATTGTCGTGTGCGCCGAACCATGCGCGTGCGGCACGAGTGCCGCCACTTCACCGGCAAGCTTTTCAAACACACCCGCGTAGCCGCCGGCAATCGAAAGCCCCGCGAGGAGAATCAGCGGAAGAATCATCACGAAACCGCTCTCATGGGCATGACTGGCTTCGTCAGAACGAGGTTCGCCGAAAAACACAATGCGCCACATGCGCACCATATAGAATGAAGTGACGACCGCCGTGAACGCGAGGAGCACAAACACCGGCGTGTTTTTCTCCATCGCGAGATAAAGAATCGCATCCTTCGAAAAGAAACCGGCGAGGAACGGGAAGCCGATGATCGCGAGCACGCCGATCGTGAACGTCACAAACGTCACGGGCATTTTCTTCGCGAGTCCGCCCATGCGGAAAATATCCTGTTCGTGGTGGCAGCCGTGAATCACGGAGCCAGACCCGAGGAACATCAGCGCCTTGAAGAAAGCGTGCGTCACAAGGTGAAACATCGCGGCGCCGACACCGGCGGCGAGGACCACACTATGCGCAGCGCCGCCCATTTCGTGAGTTATCGCCAGCGAACCAAGACCAAACGCGGCGACCATGTAGCCGAGTTGCGAGAGTGTGGAGTAAGCGAGCACCTTCTTGATGTCGCGTTGCACGATGGCGCACAGGGCGGCGTAAACCGCCGTGATCGTGCCGATCCACATGATGGCGTTGAGCGCATCGGTGACCATCAGCACATTGATGCGGCACAACATGAAGATACCGGCGGCCACCATCGTCGCCGCGTGGATGAGTGCAGAGACTGGCGTCGGGCCTTCCATCGCGTCAGGCAACCAGACGTGCAGCGGCATCTGCGCGGACTTACCCATTGCGCCCATGAACAACAGCAACGGAATCGCCGTGCTGTAAACGAGACTGTTGGCCGCGCCGAGTTCATCGAGTCTCGAAAAATTCACGGTGCCGTTCGCCCAATAGCACATCACGATACCGAGCAGGAAACCGAAGTCGCCCACGCGGTTGACGATAAACGCCTTTTTCGACGCGTCCGCCGCAGACTGCTTCTCGTGGTAATGATTGATGAGCAACCATGAGCTGAAACCGACGAGCTCCCAGAAGATGAAAATCATGAACAAATTGTCCGCGAGCACGATACCGAGCATCGAGAACATGAAGATCGACAGACCGCCGAAGAACCGCGCGCGGGCCTTGTCGTCATGCATGTAGCCGAGCGAAAAGAGGTGAATCAGGAAGCCGACGAAGCTGACCACAAACAGCATGAGCGCCGCGAGGTCGTTGAATTTGAAACCGATCGAAATCGCAAAATCGCCGAGGCGCAGCCATTCCATCGATTCTTCAAAACGCGTGCCGCTAAAAATGAGTTGCAGCGAGAGCACGGCGATGACGCCAGCGGCCGCCGTGGAAATCCACGAGGCCAGCGCGCCTTGTTTACGCAGGAACAGCGCGATCAACGCCGCCGAAGCCAGCGGCGTGAGCAAGATGAGGGTAGCAGTTTGAGCGGGCGACATATCAGTGCTTCAAATGGTTCAATTCCTCAACGTGCACCGTCAGGCGCTTGCGGAACAGGGCGACGATGATGGCGAGACCGACCGCAACTTCCGCCGCCGCAATCGTCAGGATGAAAAACACGAACACGTTGCCATCGAGCGTGCCGTTGAAACGCGAGAACGCGACCAGCGCGATCGTCGCAGCAATGAGCATCAATTCGAGGCACATGTAGATCACGAGCGTGTTCTTGCGCAGCAGCACGCCGAAGAAGCCGATGGCGAACAGCAGCGCGCTCACGAGAATGTAATGTTCGAGGCCGATACTCATTTGGCATCCTCCGGGGCAGCGAATTTTTTGCTCAACACGATCACGCCCAGCATGGCGATCAGCAGCATGAAGCCGACGACTTGCACGGGCAGCAGGTAGGTCGTGAAAAGTTGCGCCGCGTAATCTTTCAGCGTCGGCGCCACGAAGTTCGCGTCCGCCGCGGGAAACTCCGCTTTCGCGTTCAAGCTATAGATGCCGAGCGCGAGCAACGCCGCGCCGATCACCGAGGCGACAATGCTGGCCTTCTTGAAAGGTTTCGGAGCGCCTGTCGTGTCGAGCAACATGACGATAAACAAAAACAGCGCGACGACCGCGCCCGCGTAAACGAGCAGCAACACGAACGCCAGCAGGCCGGCTTCGAGCATCACGAACAGACCCGCGACGCCGACAAGCGACAGCATGAGGCTCATCGCGGCGTTGACGGTGTCTTTGTTGACCACCACGCCCAGCGCGCACGCGAGGGTCATGAGGGAGAAAACGTAGAAGAGAAAATCAGCCATGGCTCAGTGCGCATTGCCGTGCTCGGCGGCGTCTTTCTTTTTGTCCCACTTGAAATGCTGGTCGGGCAGCGTGCCGCCGAGTTCGTAGAGACGTTCCTTGTTGTTCACCATTTCCTCGCGGGTGTAGCCGCTCATCGAAAATTGATTCTGCAAGAAGATCGCCTCCTCCGGGCAAACTTCCTGGCACAGGCCGCAGTAAATGCAGCGCAGCATATCGATATCGAAGGCCTTGGGGCCTTTCTCGACGTGCGCGCGGTCGGGCTGATCTGCGGGAATTTCGCCGGGGGTGATGCGGATCGCTTTCGGCGGACACACGAATTCGCACAACTGGCACGAGACGCATTTCTCGCGACCGTTCGGGTCTTTCACCAAAGTCGGCACGCCGCGGTAGCCGGTTGGAATCGGCGGACGTTGCTCGGGATACTCCAGCGTAACGTTGGGTGCGAAGAGATGCTTCCACGTTACCTTCATGCCCGCGAAGATCTGCGGAATGTAGAGACGTTCCGAGAAAGAGAGGGTTTTGCGTTCGACGACGTAGGCCATGGTCAGGAGATCAACGGGTTTGCAGCCACGCGATCGCAAGCGCGTAGATAATGAGGTTGCCGATGGCGAGCGGCAGCAGTTTTTGCCAGCCGAGTTTCATCACTTGGTCATAGCGGAAGCGCGGCACCGTCCAACGCACCCACATAAAGAGGAAAATCATCGCGAGCACTTTGCCGATGAAGATGCTGATCGAAATCAATCCGACTGCGAATGGATGCGCCATCACCGGCGACAACTGCGCGAGCCAGCCGATCAACGTTTCCAGCGAAACCCACGGCAACGGGTTCCAGCCGCCGAGGAACAGGAGAATGAACACGCCGGAACCGATCATCATGTGGCCGTATTCCGCGACGAAAAACAGGCCCCACTTGAGCGAGCCGTATTCTGTGTGGAAACCGCCGACGAGATCGGCCTCACCTTCCGCCATGTCGAATGGCAGACGATTCGTTTCCGCGAAGAGCGAAATCAAAAACACGATCGCCGAAATCGGCATGATGAACACAAACCACGCGCCGCCGATGAGGCCGGGCTGGCTTTGGAATTCGACCACCTTCGAGAGACTCAATGTGCCTTCCGTGCCGGGAGCATTGATCCACAGGAAAACCGGGATCACCGAGAGCGTCATCGACAGCTCATACGAGATGAGTTGCGCCGAAGCGCGAATGCCACCGAGGAATGGGTATTTCGAATTCGACGCCCAACCCGCGAGAATCAATGAGTAAACCCCGAGCGACGAAATCGCGAACACCGCGAGCAAGCCCACATCAACGTTCGCAAGAATCAACGGCACCACGCGGCCGGCTTCATCGAGATAAGCGCCAAACGGCACTGCGCACACCGTCGTCAGCGCCGGAATCATGGCGACCATCGGGGCGATGATGAAATAGAATTTGTTCACGTGGCCGGGAACAGGATCTTCCTTGAGGAACATCTTACCGCCGTCCGCCATCAAGTGAAACACGCCCAGGCGTTGCATGATCGGGGCGATCACCGGCACCCACGCAATCCATGGCGGGAGCGCGCGGTTCGGGCCGGGGCGGCCTTGCATCCAGGCGGACACTTTGCGTTCGGCCAGCGAGCAGGCGCCACCGAGCGGGAAAATCACGCCGATCACCGCGAGGCCTTTGATGACGGCCTGCACGACGGGATGAAGATTGGACCAGAATTCGATCATCGGGTTAGTTCGCGCTCAAAGTGGAAACGGCGAGCATCACGCCAAAACCGGCGAGGGTGATGCTCCACACGCGATAGAGAAAAATCTGCCGGCGACCCTGCGCTTCGGTGAGTTCCCACTCCGACACGTCGTTAGCCACGCGTTGCGTAAACACTTTCCAACTCACGGCGGCGACCGCGACAAACAGCGTGGAAATCAAAAGGGATGAATTCATCGATTAAGCGGTGGCCGCAACCGGAGCGGGCGCGGGTTTGTAACGGAGAGTTTCACCTTCAACGTAAGGCAGGTTGGCCCACGCGGCGCTGTCGAGTTCAAGACCGAGCGCAGGCATCGTCGCGTAGCTAAAGCCGGCGAGCGCGGTGACTTCCGCGGCGAGCGAATTCCACAACGTGCCGAGGTCGGCGGACAATTTTGCGCCGTCGATCGCCGCGACGAGATTGCTCAACGTCACGAGGTCATCAGACACGCCCGCCGGACCTGGGACGGCCTTCGAGAATTTTTGGAGGCGGAATTGTTGGTTCACCACGGTGCCGCTCTTTTCGAACACGGTCAGCGTCGGGATGAAAACTTTGGCGGCGTCGCTCGTCGCATTCTTGTGGGAGCCGAGATAAATGACGGCAACCTTCGCCAGTTGTGCGGCGGTGAGGCCAGCCGCGGTGAGATCTTCGCCAATCGAGAGAATCGTTTTCACGCGACCGGCGTCGACGTCGGCCGCGAGGCCGGCGAGCTTTTGTTCAGGCAGCGTCGAGATGAGGCGGGTGACGAGCGCGCCTCGGACGTTCGGGTTGCGGTCGGCGGAGATGAGAATCTTGTCGCCCTTCCCTACCCGGCTCACGAGTTGCGCGGAGACGCCGAGCTTATCGGCGAGTTGCTTCGTGAGAAATTGTTCTTCGACGCTGCTGCGGCCAGAGCCGACAATCGCGACCGAACCCGCTTTCAACAAATCAGCGGCCGTCTTAATGGCCATTTCAGTGGCGGTCGTGTTGCCGTCGAGCTTCGGGTGCAACAAGCGGTCTGCCGACTTCACTTGTTTATAAAGCATGCGACCGGAGTCGGACATCCACGTGTCGTTCACAGCATCGTTGCGACGCGGGGTGACGCGATAAATGACACCTTCGCGGCTCCAGACTTCGCTGTTCACGCCGACCGACGATTCCATGTCGATGCTCGGCGTCTGCTTGAGGAACCACACGCGCATCTTGAAACGGAAATCCGTGCTCGTGAGTGCGCCGACCGGGCAGATGTCCACGGTGTTGAGCGAGTAATTGTTCTCGAGCTTCTTGCCCGGATAGCAGGTGAGCGTGCTGTAGCTGCCGCGGTCGATGAAACCCAGCACGTCGTCCTTCGCGACTTCCTTGGAGAAACGAATGCAACGCGAGCAGAGAATGCAGCGCTCGTCGTCGAGCGTGACGCGCGGCCCGAGTTCGGTGCGCTTCGGTTTCACGTTCTTTTGTTCGATGAAGCGCGAGTAGCCGCGGCCGTAAGCCGTGGAGTGTTCCTGCAGTTTGCATTCGCCGGCTTGATCGCAAATCGGGCAATCGAGCGGGTGATTGATGAGCAACATCTCCGTCACGCCTTCGCGGCAATCCTTCACCATCGGTGAATTCGTGCGGATGTGCAGGCCCGGCGAAGCGTTCGTGCCGCAACCGATCTGCGGGCGCGGAATCCAATTAATTTTCTGCTTACCCGTCGCCGCATCCATGATCGGCTGCTTCGTCGCGGGATCGACCGCCGGCATGCCCATTTCGATGAGACACATGCGGCAGTTGCCCACGATGGTCAGCTTCGGGTGATAGCAGTAATGCGGAATCTCGGCGCCGACGAGCTTGGCAGCCTCGATGACATTCGTGCCCTTCGGCACGGAAACGTCTTTGCCATCAATATTGATGGTCACGAGGTCGGCAGGTTTGGGAGAGGCGATCATTGCGGAAAAAATTAGATCAACGGCAGCGCGGCCTCGTGCTTGGGCGCTTTTTTGGTCTCGTGGTAGGATTTAAATTCGTCACCGAACTTGGCAACGAAGCTCTGCGTCGGCCATGAACACGCTTCGCCGAAGGCACAAATCGTGCGGCCAGGAATTTGATCGGCGACGCTTTTGAGTAGAGCGGTGTCTTCCGCGCGCGCAGTGCCGTGCACCATGCGCGTCGTGATTTTTTTCATCCACAACGAGCCTTCACGGCACGGCGTGCACTGGCCGCAGCTCTCGTGTTGGTAAAACGCGTTAATGTTCGCGAGCGCTTCGACCATGTTGACGGAATCGTCCATCACAATCACGCCGCCGGAGCCGCCCATCGTGCCGATCATCGCGAGCGAATCGAAATCCATCGGCACATCTTCAACGCCCCAATCGTAGTCGACCATGTCCGCGCCGACCTTGCGTTTGCCCTTATAGCGTTCGCCAAAGCGGAGAATTTTCGCGGACGAACCGCCGGGAATCACGGCCTTGAAGGTGCGACCGGGCAACGGGCCGCCGCAGATTTCGTTGAGCAACTGGCCCATCGTGATCTTGCCGGCTTCGAATTCGTAATAGCCCGGTTTCTGCACGTGACCCGAGACGCAAAAGATGCGCGTGCCGGTGTTGTTCGGCGTGCCGATCTTCGTGTAAGCCTCGCCGCCGAAATCGGCGATGTGCTTCACGTGGCAGAGCGTCTCGACGTTGTTAACGATCGTCGGGCATTGATAAAGTCCGAGCACGGCCGGGAAATACGGCGGTTTGATACGCGGATTAGCGCGCTTGCCTTCGAGCGATTCGATCAGGCCGGTTTCCTCACCGCAGATGTAAGCGCCCGCGCCACGGTGCACGTAGATTTCGCAGCTGTAGTTCGTGCCGAGAATATTCTGGCCGACGAAATTCTTTTCACGCGCTTCCTGAATCGCTTTTTCGAGGATGCGGGCGCCGTGCGGCATTTCGCCGCGGATGTAAATGTAGGCCTGCTTCACGTTGTTCGCGAAACACGAAATCATCGTGCCCTCGATCAACTGGTGCGGATCCTGGTGCATGATGTAACGATCCTTGAACGTGCCCGGCTCGGACTCGTCGGCGTTCACAATCAGGTAAATGGGTTTGCCGCTCTTGCGATCGACGAGCGACCACTTCACGCCGCACGGGAAACCCGCGCCGCCACGACCGCGCAGGCCGGATTTTTTCACTTCGTCGATGATCTCCTCGGGTTTGCGCGCGACGGATTTCTTCAACACTTCGTAGCCACCGTTGCGCACGTAGCAGTCGATGTCGTTGGTGTAGCCGGGCTCATCGATGTGAGCGAAAATCAGACGGCGTTGTTGAGGAACAGACATTTTTTGAAGTTAAACTCAGTCGTTAATCACGAACTCGATGCCGCCCGTCCAGCGCGCGGCAAAATTGTAGATCACCGCCAGCAGCACCCCGACGAGAAAGCCGCCGACGGCGTGAATAAACGGCATGAAGAGCGCCGCCCCGCCCGCGAACAGCCACGGAATGCCGAGGAATTTCGGCAGCAAATTCGTATCCCACGTCGCAGCCGCCCCAAGCGAGAGCAACAGAATCGGCGCGGTGATCATGCCGATGACTCCGTTGATCAATCCGAGCGCAATCCCGAAGCGCACGGGGGGAACCTGCAATATGCGGATTTTCTTCAAACCGTGACTCCTTTCTTTGCTTCGGCGCGAATCTTGGCGGACAATTCCTTCACTTTTTCGGCGCCGACTTTTTCGTAAAGGTCATCGTCGATCATCACGACCGGACCGGTGCCGCAGCTCGCGAGACACTCGACGAAATCAATGGTCACTTCACCGTCCGCGGAAATCTCGCCGGTGTGGCAGCCGAATTCCTTTTGGAACGCCTCGCACGTTTTGTAGCCGCCTGTGAGCGCGCATGAGAGCGTGCGGCAGACCTTGATGTGACGGCGGCCAATCGGCTTCTGCCGGAACATCGGGTAGAACGTGACGACTTCGTAAACGTTGATTGGCTGAATCTCGAGTTTCGCGGCGATCCACTCGATGGCTTCCGGCGAAATCCAACCAACATCCTCCTGAATCAGGTGCAGCAACGGCAGCGTGGCGCTACGCTTCACCGGATAATGGGTGATGACTTCGTCGATTTGTTTAAACGTTTCGGGTTTCAGATTCATCGACGCAAAGATCAGCGGTCGCACTCGCCCATGACGAAGTCGAGCGAGCCGAGGATGGAGACGACGTCGGACACGAGGTTGCCAACGCACAAGGTGGGGAGAATGGAGAGATTACAGAACGAGGGGCTGCGGATCTTCATGCGGTAAGGCACGCCGCCGCCCTTGCTCACAATATAGAAGCCGAGCGTGCCTTTCGGGTTTTCCGCTTCGAAATAGACTTCGCCCGACGGCATTTGCGGGCCTTCGGTCACGATCATGAAGTTGTTAATCAACTCCTCCATCGACGTGAGAATTTTTTCCTTACGCGGCGCGAAAATCTTGCGCGCATCTTCCGCATACCACGCCCCGCCCGGGAAATTTTTGATGACCTGGCGGATGATGCGGATCGACTGTTTCATTTCTTCGCCGCGGCAAAGGTAACGATCGTAGCAGTCGCCTTTCGAACCGACGGGAACGTCGAACTCGTATTGCTCGTAACCGGAGTAAGGCTTGTCCTTGCGGAGATCGTTCGGCACGCCGGACCCGCGCAGATTCGGGCCGCTGAGGCCGTAGGCGATCGCCTGCTCGCGCGAGATCACACCCACGCCAACGGTGCGATCCATGAAGATCTTGTTGCGCGTGAGCATGCCGAGAATCTCGTCGAGGATCGGCAGGAATTGATCGCAGAACGCGTCGACTTTTTGCGTCCAGCCTTCCGGCACGTCGCGCGACAATCCGCCGATGCGGGTGTAGCTCGTCGTGAAACGCGCGCCGGTGAGTTCTTCGAACAGCTTGTAGAGTTTTTCGCGTTCCTCGAACGCATACATGAACACTGACCACGCGCCGACATCGATGCCGAACGCGCCGAGGCCCATCAGGTGCGCCGAGACGCGCGCCATTTCCGCCGTGAGCACGCGGATCGCCTGACAACGCGCGGGCACTTCGAGTTTCGCGAGCCGCTCGACGGCGATCGCGTAGGCCATGTTGTTTGCCAGCGGCGCGAGGTAATCCAACCGGTCCGTGTAGGGCACGAACTGGTTGTAAGTCATATTTTCGGCGATCTTCTCGTCGCCACGGTGCAGGTAACCGAGCACCGGATCGGCCTTCGTCACGATTTCGCCGTCGAGTTCGAACTGGATGCGCAACACGCCGTGCGTGGACGGATGCGACGGGCCCATCGAGAGGGACATTTTCTCCGGATCGAATTCCTTGGGGAGATTCGGGGAGGTGGCGGCCTTCGCGGCGGCGTCGGGAAAAGTGTAATCGGTGGCCATCGCGGGTGCTTAAAGGGGTTTTTCGCGCTGCTCGTTCCACGCTTCGTCTTTCGCGCGCGGCTCAGCTTCGCTCATCGGTTCGCCCGGGGTCGCCACAAACGGACCACCGGCCATCGGCGCGGAAATCACGCCGGTCTTCGTCTCGGCGGCGACTTCGACGTCCGGCAATTCCGCCGGCAGGCCGGCGAGCGGGAATTCTTTGCGCAGCGGGAAATAAGGATAGCCGTCCCACATCAAGATTCGGCGCAAGTCAGGGTGTCCTTCGAACTTGATGCCGAACATGTCGTAAGTCTCGCGTTCATGCCAGTCAGCGCCCGGCCAGATGCCAACTGCGCTCGGCATCGACGGCTCCGGATCGCTCATGCAATCGGCGGCGATGCGGATGTAATTATGGCTCGTGCTCGAATAAAGATGCCAGACGACGGTGAAGCGCGGCGATTGCTCGGCGCTCCAGTCAATCGCGGTGACGTCCACCAGAAAATCGTAGGCGTGCGTGTCGCGCAGGTATTTTAAGAGCGCGAGCGCTTCGTCCGCGGGCACATTGAAAGCCGGGCAGTCGAGACTGGCGCGCGGGGACACGGCGGGAAATTGCTGGCTTACGGCGGTCGTAACTTCGACGTCGGTGGACATGGAGCGGCGGCGGCTGGGTTAAGCGCTGAGCAACTTCGAAGCCGAGTGTTCGCGCTTCACTTTCGTCTGCAGCTTCATGAGGGCGTCGAGCAAAGCTTCGGGACGCGGAGGGCAACCGCTGACGTAGACGTCGACCGGAATGATGCGATCCACGCCTTGGAGCGTTGCGTAGCTGCGATACATGCCGCCCGAGGAGGCGCACGCACCCATCGCGATCACCCACTTTGGCGACGCCATCTGGTCATAAATACGGCGGACGGCGGAAGCCATTTTGTAAGTCACGGTGCCCGCCACGATCATGCAATCCGACTGACGGGGCGAAAAACGCATCACTTCAGCGCCGAAACGCGCGATATCGTAGCGACTGGACGCGGTCGCCATGAGCTCGATGGCGCAGCACGCGAGCCCCATTGGCATGGGCCACATGGAGTTAGAGCGAATCCAATTGATCGCAGCATCGGCCGTGGTGACGACGACGTCTCCTTCGATTTTGCTGTTATAGGCTAGCTCCGAATTGGCGGTGACCATGTGTGTGTAAAGACCGACTTAAGCTACAACCCGTCGCGGGTTGGGCAAGAGCTTTTCCCAATCATGAGCATGTCGCACGCCATGCCGAGGGCGGCTTATAACGAAAAAGCCAATTTCCCGAGAACCCCGCAGCTCGCGGGCGCGATGCCAGCGGAGCTGTTAGCTAATTAAATACCTGCCACGGCACAGCCGCGTCATATCCTAATGCTGCGACCGCAAAAAAGCGGGGACGGAAATCCCCGCTTCGCGACGTGCACCTATTTAGTGCGGTTATTTGCGGTTGGCCGCGCGAAACGACCCCGGCGGCGGCTCGTTCAACACCGCCCAGAACACGCCGAGTTCGCGCACGGCTTCGATGAATTCTGCGAAATGGATCGGTTTCACCACGTAAGCGTTCACACCAAGCGCATAGGCGCGGGTGAGGTCGCTCTCCATCTTGGACGAGGTCAACATCACCACCGGCACGGTGCGCAGCGTGGGCTCGGCCTTGATTCGCTCGAGCACTTCGATGCCGTCGATTTTCGGCAGTTTAAGGTCGAGCAACACGACGGCGGGATTGCCCTGAGTGCGGTTGGCGTAGTCGCCTTTGCGAAACAGGTAATTGACCGCCTGCTCGCCATCGCGCACGACGACGACTTCGTTAGCCAGATTGGTCTTGGCCAGCGCGCGGAGCGCCAGATCGAGATCATCCGGATTATCTTCAACCAGTAGGATTGGTTTAAGCATGTTTATAAGAGGTTACGAGTGGGGGAGTTTTAGGAATTGAAAAACTGAAGGTCGCACCGGCGCCGAGTTCGCTGCTTGCCCAGATCCGGCCACCGTGACGCTCGATAATTCGCCGCACGGTCGCCAATCCGATGCCCAAACCCGAGAATTGTTCGTTGGAATGAAGGCGCTGGAATATACCGAACAATTTATTCGCGTAGGCCATGTCGAAGCCCGCGCCGTTGTCGGCGATGCTCACCACCCACTCTTCCGGTTTTTCCTCGGAGCTGATCGTGATGACGGCCTGCTCGCGTTTGCCGGTGTATTTCACGGCGTTGTCCAGGAGGTTTTGAAACACGACCTGCAACAATCCCGCATCACCGATCACTTCCGGCAACGTGGACACGCGCCACTCGATTTGCCGGCCTTTCGCCTGCATCTCGCCGTGCGTCCGCGCTCGCGCCACGACCGCGTCGAGATTCACCGGTTGGTGTTTCAAGCCTGTCATGCTCATTTGCGAAAACGTCAGCATCGTATCCACGAGCGTGCCCGCGTAATCCGCTGCGCTGAGAATCTTAGCCAAAAACTGTCGGCCTTCCTCGTCGAGCTGGTTGCCTTTTTCCATCTGCAACAACTCCGCGTAACCGCGCACGTGCCGGAACGGCGCGCGCAAGTCGTGCGACACCGTGTAGGAAAACGCCTCGAGCTCACGGTTCATCCGCTGAAGCTCGGTGAGCAAAATCGCTTTTTCCGCCGCTTTCTTGAGCACGACGTCGATCACCGCGCGGCGAAAACCCATCGCCGCGTCCAGCTCCGTGGGCAACCAGCGCGCCGAACGGCCGCGCACAGTCTCTTTCCACGAATCAAAACTCTTGCGCGGATGGATCTGCATGTCGCTGCCCGGCGGCGGCAAATCCTTATGCGGATCACCGCCCCATAAAACGGTTTGCACGAGTTCGGCGCGAAACCACAGCACGTAACTCCGCTCGGTCGGCGAAATCGAAATCGCGAGCAACCCGCCGCACAACGCCGCCTCCGTCTCGTTCAAGGCAAACCGTGACGGCAACGCGTCCGTCCAAAAAAGCCCGTGCTCGCAGCGCGACGTGACCCAATCGCGCAGCTTCAACACGGTTTCGTTCGTCGGAACTTTGCCGGCCGCGCGCACTTCCTCGCCCCGCACGATCGCCACGCCGTGCGCATTCGTGAGCTTGATGAGGTCGTCGTTGTTCAGCGCGGCGACGAAATCCTCATCCTTCGTCATCTGCGTAACGAGTCGGGAAAGAATTCCGCGTAATTCCACCTGGCCGCCCAGTTCCCACGCCTGTTCGCGCGTCGCCAGCTGCAGCGACAAAATATGCCCGAGCAAATCGCACAGCGTGCGCGTCGCGAACGTCACCTGCCGGGGCTCGTGGCAATGGCACGAGAGCAACCCCCAGAGTTTGCCACCGCGCATCAGCGCCACCGACATCGAGCAACCCGTGCCCATGTTGCGCATGTATTCCAAGTGAATCGGCGACACGCCGCGCAACGTCCCGATGCTCATATCAAGCGGCGGCAGCTCCGCCGACGCCGCGAGAATTTTGACCGGCGTGTAATCATTACTCGCGATCAGGCGCAGACGATTAATCAGGTAAAGATCACGCGCCGGTTTCGGAATGTCGGTCGCGGGAAAACGATGCCCCAGGTAGCTCGGCAATTTTTCGTTACGACTCTCCGCGATGACCGAACCGTTCCACAGCTCGTCGAATTGATAAATCAACACGCGATCGAAGTCCGTGAGTTTCCGCATCTCGTCCGTCACGAGTCGGTAAAGATCATTCAGGCTCTCCACGCCGTCCATGTTCGCGAGCAACGGTTTTATCTGGTGGTAGTTTTCACGGCCCAACTCGTGGTTGTCGCAGCTCAGTTCTTCGCCTTCGAGGATGACGAACCCGTTGCGCACGTGCACGATCAGTTCGAAATTCCGGTCGTGCCCGATCTGGCTCCACGCGGACGGCAACGCTATCGGCCGCGCCATTGCGCCAGCCCCAGAAACCGCCTGGTGCAGTGCCGCGCGCATTTCCACGCCAAGAAAATCCTGCAGCGAAAATCCCAACAATGCGCGCGCGCCCATGCCAAACGGCACATTCTCACTCGCGTGGGAAATTCTCATCGTCTCCACCGGCGCAGCCACGAGGAACCCGTGCGGCTGGATGTTGCCGGGGATGTGGATGGGCTCGCGATCGCAGTTCGTGAGATCGTAGCGGATGTCTTTGGCGTCACTCATCGCGTCGCCGGCTGCGTGGCGAACCATTCGCCCATCGCCGCAAAGGTTTCTCCCGCCGCCGCGACTATGCGGTCGTCATTTTCCGGCGAGGAACTTTCCACCAGCAAGCCGCGCAACTCGCCCCATTTTTTTCCGACGTCCGCGCCGTAGCTGCGGAAATAGCGATACCCGCTGCCGCCCGAAAACCCGAGCGTCGTCTCGAGGTGTTTCGAAATCATCTGCCCGCCCAGCGTGGAACCTTCGATCACATACACGGAGCCCAGCGCCGCCGGCAACGAATCCACCGCGGGCAAGTGCTGGCAGCGCGGCAACGCCGCAATCTCTGCATCCGTGAGCCCGAACGACTTTAAATCTTCGCGCAACCACGCCGATTTTTCCCGACCGCGATAAAATTCCGCCAGCGGCGAACGCGCCGTCGCCTGTTCCCATGGTTCGATAAACCCTAAAAAACCCTTCAGCTGCGCAAGATGTTCTGCGCGGGACTTTGCCAGACCAAGCGACGCTTCCAGCTGCTCATGCTGTAATCGGGTGTCAGTGCGCAAACGTTCGGCCAGCGTCATAAGAGGTTGTTAGTTAAGGTTCGCGTGAATCGACCAGCGCCAGCAAGAAAAGTTTACATCAAAGATTCCCAGCGCCGACACGGAATTTTCCCCATAAATAAGGACAAATCCTCAGCCCGCGGTGACGATCCGCATAAAGCCGGTCGCAGGACCCCTACCGGCGACAAGCGAGCCCTGCTTTACGGCAATTTATCCAGCCACTGCACAAACGCATCCTTCCAACGCGACGATTCTTCGCCGCGTCCGAGCGCAAATCCGTGTTTGCCTGTGTTGATCAACCTCAGTTCCACCGGCACGCCCGCTTGCTGCAACGCCGCCGCGAGCATTTCGCTATTCTGATAAGGCACCACGGTATCGTCGCGCGCGTGCACTAAAAAATGCGGTGGCATGCCCGCCTTCGCGCGAGTTTCGAGTGAATATTCCCGCACTTTCTCCGGAGTCGCGGAAGCGCCGATTAAATTTTTCCGCGAACCGGCGTGCGCGTGCGGCGCTTTAAAAGTCACCACAGGATAAAGCAGCCCGATAAAATCCGGCCGCGAGCCCGCCGACGCATCCCCCAACACCGCCATGCTTCCCGCGAGATGCCCACCCGCCGACGAACCGATCACGCCGACACGCTTCGGATCAATTCCCCACTCCAGCGCGTGCGAGCGCGCATACTGAATTGCTGCGAGCGCGTCTTGTTGCGGCAACGGCAACGTCGGCCCTTCCGGCGTTTCTCCTGTCGGTAGCCGATATTTCAACACAATCGCCGTGATGCCCTGCTGCTGAAAATACCGCGCGAGTTGGTGACCTTCGCGGTCGATGACGACAAACTGATAACCTCCGCCCGGAATCAGCACGATAGCCGCACCGCGATGCGCGGCGCGCGCCGGCCGATAGACCGTGACCGTGGGCACCGCGACTTTTTCGACGATCCGATTGAAGCCGCGATCGTCATACGAATTTTGCCGATAGGAAATCTGCTCGGTCAACGGTGCGTCTTTCGACTCCGCCACCGGCCTCAGCGGAAATTCTTCGATGCTCTGCGCGACCAGCGCATGCGTGAGCAGCGCCGCGCAAGCACCCAGCATTCCCGCCCGCCTGCTCATCGCGACGGAGCGACCTCGGCCTTCTGTTCGACCGGCCGGATCATCAACACGATGAACACCGACAACAACGCCACGCCGGCAAATGCACCGAAGATTATATTCAGCGACACGTGCTGGTCACGCAAAGCGCCAAACGCCCAGTCGCCGAAGCCACCGCACGAAATGCCCACGAGATTCAAAATACCATAGCCCGTCGCGCGCCACTGCGGCTTCACGATCTGGCAAAGGATGGGCATGTTGTTGCAGTCGAAAAATCCCCAGCCCAACCCGAAGATGATCAACCCGAGAATCGCCATTTGCAGCGTGCCCGCATTGCCCACGCTGAACAGCGCCGGCAGGAAAAGCACCATACCGATGGCGCTCGTGAAAATGCGTCCGCGATTCGTGCGTTTCATCCAGCGATCCGCGAGCGTTCCGCCGATGACGACACCGATGATCGACGCGATCTGCACATAGAGAATCGCACTCACGCCCGCCGCGCCCTGGCCGAGATTAAATTTCTCGCGCAAGATTTCCGGCATCCAATCTCGGACCACCCACCCGGCAATTCCAGGCAGTGTGAAATACAAAATCATCAGGATAAAATTTCGATTGGTGAGCAGCCCTCGCACCATGCCTTTACTCTCTTCCTTCGCTTCCGCGGCCTGCGCGACGGACTTCACGGGATCGCGCAACAACGCCAGCAGCGGCATCGCATAAATCACGCCGATCATGCCGCACGTCGAAAATGCCCAACGCCAGCCGTGATCGGGCGAGTCCGCCATATATCCCGCGAAACCGCCGAGGATTTGGCCGAGATAAATTCCGGTTTGGTGCAGCCCCACCGCCCGTGAACGCGTGTTGCCGTAGTGATGTTCCGAAATCAGCGCCAGTGCTGCCGGAATATAAAACGCCTCGCTCAACCCCATCAACGCGCGCGCCGCGACGAGTTCGTGAAACGAGCCCACGTGCCCCGTCCACCACGTCACCAGCGACCATGTGAACAAACTCCCCGTGATCACCCAGCGACGGCTCAGCCGATCCGCCACGTAACCGCCGAACGGACTCAGCACCGCATACGTCCATTTAAAACACCCGAGCACAAAGCCCCAATCCGCCTTGTTCGCGATGTCGGGGATGTCGTGCACCATCGACGCCTTCATGGTCGCCAGCATTTGCCGGTCGAGGTAGTTGAGCAGCGCGACCGGAAATAGCAGCGCAACGACAAACCAGGCGTAGCGCATCGCGCTCGGGGGAGACTCGGATTTCATGGGGTAATTCGGGGTCAGGCACTCATTCAGCCACGCACCCGTGAGACCAGTGTCTTCAACAGGTGCGGTGACCAGTCCAGTTCGGGAAAATCACGCCGTCAACTGCGCGCTCACGCCGCGCTGATATTAGCCGGCGCCAGTCCCCACTCGGTCAGCTTGCCGCGCAACTCGTCGACGATGCCACGGTAGAGTTCCTTCGAGCGCGGCGAGACAATCGCCTTGGGCGAACCGGTCGCAAAGCCCCGCGCCTCCATGCCCGCGGCCACGTTCAACGGAAAAGTCAGCCGATCGATAATCTTGCCGATCTCGCGCATCTGCTCGAAAGCCGGGCTCGTTTGCCCAACCGCGCCTTCCCGGCAAACTTTGTAAAGATGCACCATCAGTTCTGGCGCGATGTTGACGATGCCGCCGATGCACCCCGCCGCGCCGAGCGCGAATACTTCAGGCAGGCGCGTGTCTGCGCCGGAGAACACCACGAACTTCTTTTCCGAGCCCAGTGCGATGAGCTCTTTGTGATATTCGAATTCACCGCCGCTTTGCTTGATGCCGGCCATGTTCGCGCGGTCCGCGAACGCCGCCACCGTTTCAATGTTGATGCGCGTGCCGGTGAGCGACGGGAAATTATACAAAAACGTCGGCAACTGTGCCGCGTCCGCCGCATGCAGGAAATGCGCGAGCGCGTCTTCCTGCGACGACGGGAAAAAGCCCGGCGTCATGATCGCCACGGCCGGCAAGCCAAGTTGACGCGAGAACCGGCCCAACTCCGCCACGACGCCCGGACGTATGTCGCTGATGTTGGCGATCACCGGCAAAGGCGCCGCGAGTTCGGCGACCGTCGCAAGGGCGCGCTTGCGTTGCTCGAGATCGAGCTGCGGAAATTCGCCGGTGCTGCCCAGCGCGAGCACGCCGTGAATGCCGCGCGTTTTGAGGAACGCGAGGTTACGCGCGAGCTCGGCGACGAGCAAATTACCGTTGGCATCCGTCGGCAACCAGAGCGCCGCGAGAATGCCTTTGCGTGGAACAGAAGAGGACATGCGTGAGAGATTTATTTTTTCGCAGGAGATTTCAGGAAATACAGGAAGCCGTCTTCGGCTCCGATGAGCAGATCGCGCCGACCGTTGCCGTGCAGATCGATCATCGTCGGCTTCGTCGCGTGTCCGGCGAGCACGTGCGCGCTGACCGCGCCCTCGTCCTTGAACACATAACGCCCTTCCGCATCGCGGCCTTTGCCGCGGAGGAAATTCACGTTCGGATTGCTGTTCACGAGCAAGTCGAGCTGACCATCGCCGTCCCAATCCGTGATCTGAAATGTGCGGCGACCACTGCGCCCGGCATCGAGGCTGTTGAGCCGCAACAAACCCGATTCGCTATTCGTGGGCTTGCCGTTCGGATCATACGCGCTGATGCCTTCGCCGAAGAAAATGCGCTGCGGCGCGCCGACCGTGACTTTGCCGCTGCGGTCACGCTGGCCAGCGTAAAGCGCCAGGTAACCTTGCGTGTCGTGCATCACGAGATCGGTGACGCCGTCCTTGTTCCAATCGATCAGCTGCGGCGTGGTGCGCCATTGCGTGACGAGTTCGCGGCCTTTCGGCTTCCACCAATTCCACGCGAGATTCTGCACCGGGGCACCTTCGGAAAGCTCAACCGGTTTGGCCGCGGCGAGTTTCGGCGCGGTGCGCGTGCCGATGTTTTTATACCAGACGATCTTTCCCCAAATGCCGTTGGTCACGATGTCGGACAAACCGTCGCCGTCGAAGTCTTCGACGCTGAGAATCGAGTAACCCCATTTTTCTTCCGCCGGACCTTGGATCGAACCGTTAGGGCCCGCGAGTTCGCGGATGATTTTTCCCTCCGCCTTCAGAAATTCCGGAGCCGCCCAGCGCACCGGCTCGCCGCCGAGGTTCTTGAAAAATGCGATGTGGCCCGCGGAATTTCCCGCGACGAGATCTTCGCGGCCGTCACCGTCCCAATCGACCGCATACGGCGTGATGAGCGCGCCAAATTTCACCTTGTCGGCGAACTGCTTGAAATAACGCGGCGGCAAAAACTGCGGCGCGCCATCGACGACTTTCCCCGTGTTTTCGATAAACGCCACGCGGCCGTCCTCGTCGCCGCAGACGATATCGAGCTTGCCGTCGCCATTAAAATCCACCGCGACCGGCGTGATCATGCACAAGTCCATCGCGAGGCGATCGCCGCCCTTAGCCTTCAGCGCGCGACCTTCGGCATAGACCGGCTTCGTGCGCGTGCCGGTGTTTTCAAAAAATGTGAAGCTGTCGCGAAACTCGCCCGTGATCAGATCGAGTTTTCCCGTGCCGCGAAAATCGCCCCACATCGGCGAAGGCATCCCGTAAGGATCGACCGGCTTGCCGCCGGCCATGACTTTCTCCGGCGCGGCGTATTTCGGTTTGTCATTCGTGCCGGTGTTGCGAAGCAGATAAACGTAGCCGCGCAACGGCCCTGCTTTCCATTCACCTTTGTCGCTCCACAACGACTCCGTCGGCGACACGACGCCGAAGTCGCCCCAGAAATCGATGCCGAGCGTCACGTCGAGCAAACCGTCGCCGTCAAAATCGACGACCTGCCACTGGTTCTGACGGATGTTGCCCGGCTGCGTGTGAATCTCCTCAGGCACGCTGAGCTTTTTCGGCTGCGTGAATTGCGACTTCGTAAAATCAGGAAACACGTTGCCACGAAAACGCAGCGTATCGTCCTTCTTTAGTGACGCCGTCGCCGTGACGATTGGCTTTCCGGTGGAATAACCGATTCCCGCCGACGGTGCAGATTTCCCAATCAACACCGCGGGTTTGAAAAGCGGTAACTTTGTTTCCGGATCGGTCTGGCCGCTGTTTTCGAAATACCACGTGCCGTTGTGCGGCTTGTCCGAACACACGACCACGAGATCCATCTTCCCGTCGCCGTTGTAATCCATCGGCAACGGCCACGCCCACAAACCCACGCCCAAATCGACGACTAGCCCCGGATTATTGTAAGCGAGCCGCGGCATTTCGCCTTCGACCGGAGCACTCCAGCCGAGAACGGAAACGCCAGCTCCGATAAAAAATCCGAGCGCAGAACGAATGATGCGTGGGTTCATGGCGGGTGATTAGAAGCGACCGTTGATACCAAACACGATCGTCGTGCCGGCAGTGGTGATGCGTTCCACCTGGCTTTCTTTGTAACGGTAGAACGAGTTGGGTTCGTTAAACGCGTTTTGCAGGTCGGCGAAGAAATTCACCGTGCGATTCAAATTATACGTCGCGCCGAAGTTCACGATGTTGCGCTCGAAACGATAACGCAGGCGCGAGGCGTCGGCGGCATAGGTGGCGAGGTAAACGCCGGTGTGATTCACGGACGCGCTGAGGCCGAGCTTGCGGTATTTCCAGTTCAAACCGGCGTTGCCCGTGCGCGGATAAAAGCCCGCGACTTCGCTCGTGGAACGGACACCCGTCTCACCGTAATCGCCATCGGTGGTGAGATACGTGTAGTTGGCGAAAATGCTCAGCGTTTTCAGCACACTCGGAAGCATTGAAAGTGTCTGGCTGTAACTAAACTCCCAGCCTTTGACGGTGGCGCTGCCGCCGTTAAACGAACTGAAGAGATCGTAGCTAGCCCTGTCTCCGGTGTAGCCGAGATCCTCACCCTTCCCGATTAAGCCGGTCACGATGTAGTCGGCCAAGTTTTTGCGAAAATAGCCCACCGAAAACACCCCGACAGGCTTGAAGTAATATTCCAACGAGGCATCCCAGTTTTCAGAATATTGAGGTTTTAAGGAAGGATTGCCGATCGATATGGTGCGAGTCGTTTCATTAATGGTAGCGTTGGCCAACAAATTGGTGAACGGAGCACGACCGATACTGTTAGACCAGCTCGCCCGGGCCTGTAAGTTGCTCGTGATCGCGTAGGTAAAGTGGATGCTCGGGAAAAGATCATCGTAGCTGCCACTATTCGTGCGTGGCATCGTATCAAGAATAGCGCTGCCAATCGGGTCGGCGGTGCGCTGCGCGGTTGTCGTGAGCATTCCAGCAGGGATGCGTCCGTGAGACTCGACTTCTGTGCGCTCGAAACGCACACCCGTAAGCACGCCGAGTTTTCCGAATTGCGACTGGCCTTGCAGGAACGTGGCGCTCACTTCCTCGCTGATGTCGCGCGTGCCGATCAGGTTGTCGAAGGTATCGGCATATAGAGCCTGTCTCCAGTTACTGGGATTGGCTTTGATGTCCTTCACGACCAACGACGCATCGACGAAGGGCAAGGGTTTGCCCGTGCGACGCGAATCCGAAGTCTCGAGATCCGGGTAAACGAATTGTTTCAAGGTGCCCGCCGCACCGGCGTAGGTGTAAGAGACTTCGTTCTTCACTTCCTCAGCCATCTGGTTGCGGAAAAAGAAACCGGTCTTGAGCGTCGTCGGCGTCGACCACGGGAGCAGGTAGGACGCGTTGCCCTTCGCGCCGTAAACGCGCGTGTTGCGCTCGCTGTCACGAATCGTGATCGCACCCGTGCCGTAGCTGGCGCCGTCGTAAACATTCGCGCCGGTCGTCTGCGTGAACACCGGGTATTCGTCGGAACCGCTCTTGTCGATCGTCCAGCCGACATTGCGCACATCCATCGTGAAGATGCCGCCGCCGGTCACGCCCTCGCGCTTGCCGTTGCCGAGGTTCGAATTGCTGTGGTTGTAGTAAGCGTCGTAGTCGATCTTCAAGCGATTGAACTCATGCTTCGCGCCGACATTCATCTGCCGTTCACGCGCGAGGAAGCTATACATCGTGGTGTTGAGTTGCACGCGTGAGTTCGCGGAGGGATTCACCTGGGTGAAATCATCCGTGTAGCCCGGGGCCACATTGGCGCCGGCTTGGTTGTTATAAGCGCGGCTGGTGTAGAGGCGCTGCAGTGGCTCCATCGCATCGTTGTAGATGCCGCCGATAAAAATCTGCGTGTGATCGGAGAGCTTGTAATCGACGCGCAGATTCGCGCTGCCCTGCTTGCGGCTGTTGTAGGAATCCGCCGTGCGGTAGTCCCACACAAATGCCGGCGAGGTCGTGGTCGCCTGATAATCCTGAATGACCTGGCCGTTGGAATAGACGTTTTCGCTGTAGAAAGTGTTGAACGAGACCGCGAGATTCCGCCGACCGCCGAACGCGTCGAACACTTCCTGGTAACCGAAACTGGTCTGCGGGTGCATGCGGTGCTCTTCGCGCATCGGGGTGGTCGGATAAAATTCCGGCGCCACGCGCACGGCTGCGCGGTAGTTGAAACGGCGTTTCTCTTTTAATTGCAGCGCCGAACGCGTCTTCATGTTCACCGCGCCACCGAGCGAATCGGACGGCATGTCCGGCGTGACGCCTTTGATGACTTCGATTTCTTCGAAGAGCGCGCCGGAAAGTGTGTTGGTGCGAAACTCGCGACCGAGGCCGCCGATGCTGGATTGAAGATTGCCGTCGATGCTCACGGTGTTGAGGCCGACCGCCGCGCCACGGATGACCGCGCCGGTCACTTCGCCGGAATCTTCCGAGCGGCCCGCGATACCGGGCATGCGGATGAGCACTTCGCCGATGCTGTCGTTGGGCACGTTACCGTAGGCGTCGAGCGCGACGACGTTTTTGACATTGGGCGCATTGCGCTGGCGCGTGATCGAGGCGGCATTGCCCTCGCGCTCGCTGTTCACGACGAACTTATCCAATTTATAAACATCGCTGGAAAGATCGAAGATCACGTCGGCGCGTTGGCCAGCCGCCACGCTGACATCGCGGGTCACGGTATCGAGGCCGGCGTAATTCGCGGAGACCTTATAATCACCCGCCGGCACATCGACGAAGAGGTAACGGCCTTCGAAATCGGTGACAACTTTGCGCCCGAGCGGTTGGAGTTCGACGTTGGCACTTTGCAGGCGGTCGCCGGTGCCAGCGTTGTTGACGAAACCAGCGACGGAGCCACTGGGCGATTGCGCTTGGGAAAGCGCCGCAGCCACCAACGCGAGGCTGGCGGACACGCAGAAACGAACGAGTTTGTTAAGGAGCATGGGGTAAGGGATATTCGACTAATAGCTTAACCGATTTAGCTAAACCAATTAACCGGCGCTAAATCGAAATTAAACAGGGGTAAGCGGGGATAACAACGAAGTAGCTAAATGGATTTAGCACCGTCAAACTAAAATTTAATTTTCAGTGATTTTCATACCGGCTCAACGCGGACAGATCGTTTCAGCGCTGCGGAATGCTGACGATGAAGATCTGAGAAAATCCGTTCACTCGTCGCAGGTAGGCGACGTGCTGGCCATCCGGAGAATACACGCAGGCGAAACTTTGCGGCGCCTCCGCGCCCGCGCGGCGCGGGGTGAGTCGTCGACTTTCGCCCGTGGTCACTTCGGTTAAAAAAATACTGTGATCCATCACGTGCGCGATCGCGCGGCTATCCGGACTCCAGGTGAACGCCGAGGCGACATCCCACGCATGACGCGATACCTGGCGCGGCTCACCGCCATTGGGCGATACTGTCCAAAGTTGCACGACGCCGGCGTCGTCCTTCATCAGAAAAGCGATTTGCGTTCCATCCGCAGACGCGCGCATCCAGTGACGCGGCTGCAACGCCACACCCGGGTGGCGACGCTCCGAGGTAAAGGTGAGCCGGCGTTGCACCGTGCCACGCGGCGGAGCCGGACGGGTGGTCGTCGTTCCCTCCAAGGGGGCGCCGCCCGCTTGCGTGAGATCACCCGGCAAATCCACGATAAAAACCTCCGCGTGTTCCTTCCCGTCCGGCGCGCGCACCAACCCGAGAAACGCGAGGGCCCGTTTCTGGCGCGTTCCATCGCGACGCACGTAACCATTCCGCCCCACCCAACCTTCCTCGAACGCCCGGCTGATCTGGTCGCTGCCTGGCTGCGGCTGGTTGACGGTGCGCGTGACCACCACCGAGAAAAAATCACCGTCATGATTGCGCGGATGATTTTTCGCCACGCGCACCGGCTGGTTCGCTGCGACCGCGACATTGCGCTGATTGATCTGGGCATCCGCGCGCTCGGGCGACGCCCCGAGTTGCGTCAGCACTTCGTCGTCGTAGGTAAAGCTCACCCAATTGCCGTCAGGGCTGAACAGGTGCACATGCGATCCGCCGCGCAGCGCGCCGGCCACAAACGGCGGCGCATAATTCATCGCGTCGAGCGCGTGGCCTTGGTGGGGAAAATTCACGTCCACCCACACGCCCCGCCGGCGGCTCGCGGCATAGCTCCACTCGTTTGTCGGATGCTCCGGCCCGGCGATAAACACCACCTTTGCCTCTTTCGGATGATAACTTGCCACCGCACACCCCGCGCCGTTTTTCGTCTCGTAGAGCACCTGCACGGCCTTCGTTTCAATATCGACCTGCGCGATGCGCGTGCCGTCGAACACATTGTCCGCCGAACGCACGTCATACACGATCCAACGACTGTCCGGCGACCACACCGCGCTGTTGGTCAACAGGTGTCCGTGCGGCGCATCCGTCAACTGACGTTCCACCGTGTCAGCGGAAATATCCTGAATGGCCGCGCTGTGCGCAGCGACCTGGGTAAAAATCGTGAGCATGGCGGCGTATCGTTTCATCACACCTCAAGGGCAGCGCAAAAATTTCTCTCGTGAGAAAAAATAAGTGTCCGGATCAAAGGTCACTGCAAGCCAAGCTGCTCAAGGGGAACCACCGAATCTTTCAGCGTCAGCTGGCGGAAGTTTTTCCAACGATGAAACGTGAGATAATTCGCGTCATGCGTGCTGCGCGCCCCGCCCTGCCCGTCTTCGAACGCGGTGCGCGACAAAGCGATCATGTCATCGCCCTCGAAAATCCAATCCAAGTATTGGAATCCGTGGTTGGCATGCTGCGGGTGGTAAAGCAGCACGCAGCGCACTTCCCAATTTTTAAGGTCCGGCGAGGACAGCAGCGCGACCGTGTTGCGATAACGCGGAGAATCGCCGTGCACCGGCGGCACGTAATTCGTGAGCGACCAATACAGCCCGCTCTTCGCATCGTGCCGGATGGTAAATTTTTTCGAACCACCGGGGAAATTTACGATGTCGTTCTTCGGATCGAACGTCGCCGTCTTGCCATCGGCGGAAAAACGCACGATCGCCGCTTTCTCTGGCAACGTTTTAGTCTGCACGCGCAGCACGTCGACGACGCCACCCTCGGGATCGATGACCACATTGCCTTCCAACCACGCGCCGAAATCCGCGTTTGGCAGCCAGTCAGGATCGCTCGCCAGCGGGTTTGAGAACGTCCAACTCGACGCCTGCAAGAGATCCGCGTCGACCGGCGCAGACATCATGAACGGACGAAACGCGCGTCCCGGCCAGCCTTTCTCGACTGCCGGACCTTTCTCGTCTTCCATCGCGCGCCAGAGCCGGCCGCGATATTCGATCACCGGCATCGGCGCAGTCGTGTAGGAAAGATCGCCCAGCAGACGCCCGCTTTCGCCATCTTTGGGGTCCGTCCACGTTTTTCCGCCGTCGACGGATCGACGAATGACGACGTTGCCAAAGCGGTGGCCCGCATGCGTGCCCAGAAGGTAAACCGCATCGCGATGCGCAAACGAACTTCCCCAAAACATGCCGTCGACGCGGGAAATTTCTTCCCACGTTTGTCCGCGATTTTTCGACCGATAAACTCGCGTCACCGCGCTCACTTTTTCAGTGCTGCCGGGACCAAACTCATCCCACTTCGCCAAGTAATCTCCGTTGGGCAGGGCCACGAGACCGGGAGAGCCAATGTAAACTTTACTGCTTTTGGGACTGTGCGCGACAACCACACCGGGCACCGACGAAGACTCGTTGGTCGCGGCGCCGGCGGAAACCGATAAACCGGCAAACGCGAACGCACCGAAGAGCGCGAGTAGTGATTTTTTCATGGTGGGGTAATTTTTGGTTTTGGGAGCAACGAAAGCGGATGGGATCTAATCAATACATCAGGTCGCGAAGATTTTTCACGCGGTGGAAGGTGATGAGGTTTCCTTCGTGCGCGCTCTTGGCGTGTTCGTCGCCGCTGCGTGAGAGGATCACGAGATCGTCGCCGTCGATGTCCATGCTCGCATAGTGGCGCGCTTCTTTCGGCGATTCAGTTTTCGCCACGAGTCCGGCGAAACACCAATCGACGAGATTTTTCGAGAAGTGTAGCACCATGCGGTGACGTTCGTTGTAAGGCAGATCGAACCGCTCAGGGGCGAGCCGATCCGGGCGACGCATCGAGTCTGTCGCTTGCGAACTGAGCAGCCAGTAGAGTTTGGTTTTCGCGTCGTAGATCAGGTGAAAGCGCAACTGCCCGCCGGGGAACGGCACATACAGCATCGTCTGGCCCGACGGCGCTTTCTCGAGCGACATCGTCATCGTGCCGTCGGCGTTCTCGACGACTTTGGTAAAACACGCGAAGCCCGTGCCACCCGTGTGCGCCCGCGCGATGAGGTGAAACGTGTGACCGCTGGGATCATACCACACGTGATCGGGATCCATCACCTGCGCCACCGCCGGTTCGACCCAACCGATCGGCGGCATCGTGCGGCGCGGCGAGGAGGACACGGGCGCGCGATTTGGATAATCCTGTTTAAAAAGGGAATCCCGAGAAACGGCAGCTTCACGTCATTCTCGCGCACGCCGGGCACCACGTCCGCGAAAACTAGTTCGCTGGAAAACGTCCACGCGGCGGGTTTCGTCAGGTCGGCGTCGGCCTTGGCGCGCAACAGCACGAGCGCTTTTTCACTCGGGCCCCACGCTTCGATCTCCCGGAAACGTCGCTCGAACGCGAGATAGACGTTGCCGTTCGCGTGCCAGACATTCGCCGGAGTTTGCTGCCACACTTTGTCTTTGCTCGTAAGCAACACCGGCGCCGACCACGTCACGCCTTCGTCGTCCGAACGCAAAATCGGCAGACCCGCACCCGTCGCGAGGTAGTAAATGGCTTTGCCCGCGACGAACAGCCGGCCCTGTTGCGGTTTCGCCTCGGCGCGCTTCGTCCACGTTTTGCCGCCATCATCCGACGTGAAAATAAATTCCCCGCTCGGGTGCTTCTCGCCCTTCCCCGCTTGTGTGTAAGCCGCGAGCAGTCGACCAGACTCCAACCGCAAGATCGTCGGCGAATAAAGCGGCGTGTCCTTCGGCGACGGCGATTCGCCGAGCACAACGTGGTCTTGTGCGAGCGGACAAATCGGCCCGGCGAAACCTGGCACCACGAATGCGAAAACCGGAAGCAGAGCTATGTGAAGCAAGCGCATGATTAATTGGGCGCGACTGGCGCGGGGAAAAGATGCCGGCGCAAAAATTCAAACTCCGCAGTCGTCACGTTGATTTTTTGGTCCCGGTGCAGAAACACACATTCGAGCCCGAGCGTTTCCATCCGGGACTTCAGCAGCAGACCCAGATTCGGATGATGAATCCCCGTGCCCGCGCGCGCATCGGGCGCCACCGCCGTGCGCGGTTCGCTGTAGTAAGCAAACACCGGCGGGTCGTCGCGCGTGAGATAAGTGAGCGCTGCCGCTTGCGCGTAGAGTTTAAACGCTTTTTCCGTTTCGAGTTCATCGGCCTTCAGCCCATGCAGATTTGCAAACACGGGGTGCTTCGCCGCGGCCTCGCCGGCGACTTCGCGAATCACGCGTCGGTCGTAAGTTGGCTGTGCGCCCATTACGGCCAGGCACGTGACCCGCGTCGATTCACGCGCTACCGGATCAGCACTCGCGGGATCAGCGAGGTCGTCGTGAAACGCAATCCACAGCGCCGTGCCTGCGCCCGCCGAACTGCCGGTGAGCGCGACGCGCGTGGGGTCGAGGTTCCACGTGCGCGCGGAGTGCCGCACAAATTGAATCGCCCGCGCACAATCAAGGTAGTGCGCCGGAAACGCGACTTCGGGCGCGAACCGATAATTCACCGCCACCACCGAGATTCCGTCGCGCAATGCCGCCGCAAGCACCGAGGCTGGCAGGTTGCCTTTACTGCCCGCGACAAATCCGCCGCCGTGGAAATAAATGAGGACCGGCGTAGGTCGCGTAGAATCGGCCAACCACACGTCCAGGACGTGCCGCGTGTGCGGCCCGTAAGCGACGTTGGCGTGGGCGGGCGGCGGGAGTTTTGATTTCCCGATTTCAGCATCCTGAGCGGCCAAGCGAAGCCCGAGCGCCACGATCAGAAGCACACGCAGGAAACTTTTTTTCATGGGAAAGCGTTGGGTGAGTTAACCCGAGGGATCATCGAGCGCCGCGCGTTTGCGCCACCAAATCGTTCCTTCGATCAGGCGTTTATCGATGAAGATCGGCGTCGCGAGCGTCTGATCCCAAGCCTCGAATACGGCCGAGAGTCGGCGGACTTTTTCCGGATGGGCGGAGGCGAGATCGTTTTTCTCAGAGGCATCCTGGGCGAGGTTGTAGAGTTCCCACGCCGGGCGCTTATTCTCGCCGACCCCGGCCTTGAGAATCTTCCAGTCACCTTCGCGCATCGCCGCCATGTAAGGGCCGTAACGCCAGTAGAGGCGGCGATCAGCCGGCAATACATTCGCTTCGCTGCGCAACGCGGGCAACAGGTTCATTCCGTCGAGCGGGCGCGCGGGATCCGCCGTGGTTTCGGTCGCCGCTAAGATGGTCGGGACGATATCCAACGCGCTGATCGGCGCGGTGCGCTTTTCACCTGCAGGCACGCCGCCGGCCGGCCAACGGACGAAGAACGGTGTGCGGATGCCGCCTTCGTAGATCTCGTATTTACCTGCGCGCAGCGGCGCATTCTCGCTGAAGTTTTGCGGCGCGCCGCCGTTGTCGCTCAGAAAAATGATGATCGTGTTTTCCGCGATGCCTTTCTCGTGGAGCGCCGCGAGCACGCGCCCGATGTTGTCGTCCATCGCCGAGGTCATCGCGGCATAGATGCGCCGGCCTTCGTCGGCGATGCCGGCGAAACGTTCGACGTAACGCGGCGGCGCCTGCATCGGCGAATGCGGAGCGTTGAAAGCGAGGTAGAGAAAGAACGGCTGCGCCGCATGCCGGTTGATGAAGCTCACCGCTTCGTCACCAAAACCATCCGTCGCGTAAGCCGGCTTCTCGGTCGGCTCCGCGTTGCGCCAGAATTTTCCGCTGCCGGGATAATACGAGATATTGCCGTTCAGGAAGCCGTAGAACTCATCGAACCCGCGCGCGTTGGGCCGGAATTCCGGATTCGTGCCGAGGTGCCATTTGCCCACAATGCCGGTGGCGTAACCGCGGGCTTTGAGCATCTGGCCGAGGTTCAACTCGGTCGCCGGCATCCCGAGGTTGTCGTTGCCCAAGGTCTGGATGCCAAAGCGCTGCTGGTAACGACCGGTCAGCATGCCCATGCGGCTGGGCATGCACACCGGCGCCGTCACGTAAGCGTTCGTGAACGTCACGCCCGTCGCCGCGATGGCGTCGATGTTCGGCGTGACGATGTCCTTGCTCCCCTGACGGCCGAGGTCGGCGAACCCCAGGTCGTCCGCCATGATGATGAGCACATTCGGTGGTCGAGCCGGCGCGGCGGCTTTGAGCTCCGCCGCCGGGCACGGCACGCACCAAACTAAACACAGCAGCAGAATCGTTTTTTTCATGAGAGTCGGGAGCAGGCTGGCATCAGAAACGATAGGTGTAGGTGAAGACCACCTGCCGCATCGGATCGAGGCGCATGATAAACGTCGGTTCATCCAAAACGTTTTTCACGATGAGATCGAAATTCGAGCGACCCCACTGGTAACTGCCGCCGACATCGAAGCGGTAGGAATCGCGGTCGATGCGTTCGCGCACGCCGGCCAGCGTGGCCGTGAACGGGCCGAAGGCGCGCATGCCGGCGCGAACCTGGAAGCCACGGCGGTCGGCCCCGCGACCGGAACGCAGGTCGTATTTCAAGAAGACGTTGGAACTCCAATCCACCAGGCGATGGGTGTCGCGTTCCACGACCGCGCCGCTGACCACGGCAAATTCCTGGCTCTCGTTCTTGGCGAAGTTGGCCACGAGGTTGAGACGGTCAGTAATGGCGGCGAAGGTTTCGAGCTCGATGCCGCGGATCGTCGTGTCGGCCAGCGAGCGCTGCACGGCGGTGTAATTGACACCTTGGAACGAGGTTTGAGTGGAGACCGTGAGCGAGTTGTTCACGCGCTGCATTTCGAAGAAGGCGACTTGGAAGGTCGCGCGGCCCTTCAGGAGTTCGCCTTTCACGCCCACTTCCTTGAGCTCCGTGGAGGGCTTGTAGGTGAGTTGCTCCTGCGTGCGAGGATCGGCCGCGGGCAGGCCGGCTCCCCAAACATTTTGAGTCGTCTCGGGATCGGGCTGGTCGGAATAAACCGCGTAAATGGCCAGACGGGGCAGCGGCTTGTAGGTGATGCCGTAACGTTGCGAGGTGACCGTCTCCTTGGTGTTCTGCGTCGAGGTGCCGGTGCGCAGGTTCTGCGTGTCGCGAGCCGCAAAGTCGCGGCGGCCGCCCGCGCTGAGGATCACTTTGCCGCGCAGGAAATCAACGTCACCGGCGAGATAGACGCCCTTGTTTTCATCGTTGCGAATGTTGTTGGTCGTGACCGCCACGGAAGCCCAGTTCACCTCGTCGAATGTGATGTGGCTCTGCTCGGCGGGCGCCGCGAGATTCACATAGTTGTAGGGCGCGAGGATGTTGCCCTGTTTATCCATATTATAGACTTCGATCGTGTTGTATTCGAAGCCGACCATGCCCGTGAACTTGGGCTGGCCCCAGAGGCGGTCGAATTCCCACTGCGAGAACAAGTCGCCTTGCACCCGATTCACGTGCTGCTGTTCGTCGGAAATATTCAAGCGCACGGGGCCCAGCCACACGCCGGGTGTTCCGAGCGGGTTCACAACCGGAAAATTCTGCTCCAGCGTGAAACGGTTTTCGTAATAGTCCTGATTGATATACTGGTAGCCCAACTGCGCTTGAAGGTGCTCGGAGAAACGGTGCGTCATGCGTGTGATGCTCATCAACGTGAAGCTGTCGCGGCTGCCATCACCGCCGACGAAGTTGGTGCCGATCGGGATGTCGAGCGCGTTGATGATGTCACCCGCCTTGGCGAGGTGGGGAATATGCTCGCGGATCTCGCGCGACCAGAAAGCCGGACCGGCGCCACTGTCCGTGGCCGGGGTCTCGGTGAAATTGATTTCGGCGAAGGACACGAGGTCGGTGCGCGGCGTGATCTGCCAGCGGAAGGAAGGAAAAAACACTTTCTTCCGGTTCTTGAAATCATCGACCGTCTCGCCGCTGTTTTCACCCACCACCACCAAACGGGCGGCCATGTCGTCGCGACCGGCCAGGGGCAGGTTGCCCTCAACCACGCCGCGGAAGAGTTCCTCCGTGCCCACCATGAGCTTGATTTCGCCAAACGTGCGACCGAGTTCCGGCTTCTTGGCGACAAAGTTCAACAGACCGGAATCGCCGCCGCGACCTTGCACGGCGGAGGGCGGACCCTTGATCACTTCGACGCGTTCGTAGCCCGCCATGTCGCGCTTGTATTGAGTGGTCGCGAAACCATCGAGGTAGAGCGCCGTGTTGGTTTCGAAACCGCGCACGATAAACTGGCCCGGCCCCTGCCGGTTGTTACGCGTGAAAACATTGCCCACATAACCCATCGCGTCCTCCTGCGTGACGGCGGCGATGTCGCTGAGGAATTCCTTGCTCACCACGTTCACTGTTTGGGGAATGTCGATCAACGCAGTGTTGGTGCGCGTCGCAACCGAGGCGCTGCTGACGCGATAGCCATTGCCGGTATCGCTCACGACTTGGAAGGGCTGCAATTCCAGCGTCTCCTCCTTCGACTTGGTGGTCGGATCCGTCGCCACTTGGGCGCGGACAATTGCAGGAAGCGCAGCCAGCACGACGCCAGTAGCCGCACAAAAACGAAACAGTCGAGCAGACAACATAGGGGTAAGGATTGAGGTAAATTGCTGAACCGATTTAGCTAAGACCTATGACTAATAACAATCGGGAGCACAAACGGGGTAAGAACTGACCAAGGGATTAGCTAAATGGATTTAGCTTCGTCAAACCAAATTCCATTTTCCCTTACTCTTAACGCGCAGCCCGCACTGAAGAGGCCCGCAAGAAAACCGGCGGCACCACCAGCACTTCACCCGGCGCGTCTTTTTCGCCGCGCAACAAGCGAAACAACAACGGCACCGCTTCGGCCACCATCGCGTCGTTCGCGCCCGCGACCGTCGTGAGCGGCGGATCGAAAAACTCCGCGAGCTCGTAGTCGCCCACTCCGACCACCGCGACGTCCTTCGGCACGGAATAACCGCGGCCCTTGATCGTCTGATACGCGCCGAGCGCGAGTGAATCCGTCACCACGAAAAGTCCGTCGAGTTTCCCGCCTTGCGCATAAAACACTTCCAGCGCCGCCGCGCCTTGCGACGGCTGCAAATCGGGGCTCACCAGGAAAACCGGATTCTTTCCCGTGCGCTCCTTCACCACGCGCTCGAACGCCGCCACGCGATTCGCCGTTGTATGCGTGAGCGAGCGTCCGTGCAAAATCGCGAGCTTCGTCGCGCCCGCGTCGAGCAACGTCTCCGCCGCCCGGCGTCCGACAAAATCCGGTGCTTCGAGCACACAGTGATAATTCGCGATGCGCCGACCGAGCACCACGACCGGATACGGCAGCTTCGCCTTCGCGAGAAATTTATCATCTTCGGGCAGCGTGTTCGTAATCATGACCGCGTGGTAGCGATTCGTGTCGAGCAGCCCGAGTTTGTCCGCGAGCCGCCCCGCGTGAAACATCTCGATCGCCACCGCGTAGCGCGTGTGCTCGTTCGATTGCAAATCCACCGCGCGTTGCAACGCATGCAAGGCCTGCCCGACTAGCGGCAGCGGCGCTTCGAACGAAGTGAGGATCGCGAGATCGAATTGCCGCGTCGCGGACTTGTGCGCCCGCAAACGCCGGCCCGCCATGTTCGGCACATAGCCGAGTTGAGCCGCCGCCTCGCGCACCTTGCGGATGGTTTCAGTCGAGAGCCGCCGCTCCACGCCACGGTTCGCCAGCACCGAGGAGACCGCCGCCGGCGACATGCCGACATGCTCGGCGATTTCGTAAATGGTAACTGCAGGCGAACTGCCAGACTTCGGGGGCACGCGCTGTGTTTGCTCAAACCCCACGCGGCTTTCCAGTGTAAACTGAGATGACACTTTTACCGCTCGTCGCGCCGATGGTTCGTCGCACCACGGTGCACGCGCCCACCCACCACTGGTCTGGCCCTAAAACCATTCGCTTGCAGCTTGCCTCAACGATTCGGTTTCCGCCTTCATTTCACTCGAATGAACCCCGCATCCCCCCCGGCCCGCGCCATGCGTTATGCGCAGTTAGCCGCCGCTTTCCTCACCAGCTTCGCCGCGCTGACCGCCCAGCAGGGCGACAATCCCAAGGAAAAGCAGCAGCCACTGCCGCAACACATCGTGGTGCCGCCCGCGCCGACGCTTTCAGCGGAAGACGCGCTCACCACGTTTAAAATCGCACCCGGCTTCCGCCTCGAAATCGCCGCCGCCGATCCGCTCGTGCACGATCCGGTCGCCATGACGTTCGGCCCCGACGGTCGCATGTGGGTCGTGGAAATGAGCGGCTACATGCGCGACGCCGAAGGCCTCGACGAAAACACCAAAGTCGGCTCCATCGCCGTGCTCGAAGACACCGATGGCGACGGCCGCGCCGACAAACGCACCACGTTTCTCAGCGGACTCGTGATGCCGCGCGCCGTGGCCCTCGTCGGCGACGGCGTGCTCGTGGCCGAGCCGCCGCACCTGTGGTTCGCCCGCGACACCAACGGCGACGGCGTGGCCGACGAAAAAACCGAGGTGATGTCCGACTACGGCAACACCCACAACCCCGAGCACACCGCCAATGGCCTGATGTGGGCGCTCGATAATTGGATTTATAACGCGAATCACACGCAGCGTTTCCGCTACCTCGGTGACGGCAAATTTTCCACTGAGGTCACCCACTCGCGCGGCCAATGGGGCATCACGCAAGACGACACCGGCCGCATTTATTACAACAGCAACAGCGACCCGTTGCGCGCCGACGTCGTGCCCGCCGCCTATTTTCGGCGAAACCCATTCTTCACCGCGCCCGCCGGCATCAACGTCCAAGTCGCCCCCGCGCGCCTCCCGATTTGGCCGAGTCGTGTTACGACTGGCGTCAATCGCGGCTACAAATCGCTCAACGACGAAGGCAAGATTTCCGCCGTCACCGCCGCGTGCGGTCCGGTGATTTATCGCGGCTCGCTCTTCCCCGAAGCGTTTTACGGAAACGCTTTCATCGCCGAACCCGCGGGCAATCTCGTCAAACGCCTCGTGCTCACGGAAACCGCCGGCCACCTCCTCGCCCGCAACGCTTACACCAACACCGAATTTCTGACCTCCACCGACGAACGGTTTCGCCCCGTCAATCTCACGAACGGTCCCGACGGTGCGCTCTACGTCGTCGATATGTATCGCGGCATTATCCAGCACCGCATGTATATGACGTCGTTTCTGCGCCAGCAGATCGACGAACGCGGTCTCGCCAAAGGCATCGGCATGGGACGCATCTACCGCGTCGTTCCGGAAAACGCCGAGCGCCCGAAAAGAAAGTTCAATCTCTCCACAGAATCCTCTGCGCAACTCGTCACCCATTTAAGTTCGCCCGACGGCTGGACGCGCGACACCGCCCAACGCCTCCTCGTAGAACGCCGCGATGCGGCGGCGACAGCTGTGTTGAAAAAACTCGTCTACGATTACTCGCAACCGGCTCTCGCGCGCCTCCACGCTTTGTGGACGCTCGACGGTTGCGAACAGCTCGACCGCGACACCGTCGGCATTGCATCGAGCGACAAGGACTTCCGCGTGGCCTCTGCTGCGATTCGGCTTTCAGGCAAATGGCTCGCGCAAGACAATGAAGAGGCCGTGGGCGAGGCACTGATGCACGTCATTCGCGCCTCCGAGTCTTCTGCGGAATGCATATTGCAAGCGGCCTTGTCATTGAGCGAAAGCCGTTCGGGACATGCCCTCAACGCGCTCGTTAACCTCGCGGTGCGCCATGGCACGCAACCCTACGTCGCCGACGCCATCGTCAGCGGCCTGCTCGGACGCGAACTTGAGTTTATCAACTTGGTCGTCACTCACATGGAAAACGAAAATGCCGCGCGCGCCGTCACCCTCGCCAGCAGCGCCATTCTCAAATCGGGCGACGCCGAGCGAATCTCGCTGCTCCTCGCTCACCTCGAGGCAAAATCCAAATCTCCCGCGTGGGCCCGCAGCGCCGTGCTCGACGGCATCGAACGCTTCCTGCCTAAAACTCCCGAAGGCAAACCCGTGGCCGGCGTGCTTCCCATCGAGCCGCGCCCGCTGCTGTTGCTCTCCGTGCAAACTGGCACACCCGAAGCGAAACAAGCTGCGCGCCTGAGCGCCTTGTTGAAATGGCCTGGCAAACCCGGCCTCGAACAAGAATCCGCCGCCATCGCCGCGCGCTTAACGCCGGCGGAAAAAATCCTGTTCGAAAAAGGCCGTGAGACGTTCGCCACGTTGTGCGCCGCGTGCCACCAACCCAACGGCGAAGGCCTGGCCGGCCTCGCGCCGCAGCTGCTCTACTCGCGTTACGTTCTCGGCTCGGAGCAAGCGCTCACGCGCATCGTGCTCAACGGAAAAGAAAAAGACGGCCTCGCGATGCCGCCCCTCCAAACGCTCGACGACGACACCCTCGCCTCCGTGCTCACCTACGTCCGCCAATCGTGGGGCCACAACGCCCCCGCGATTTCTCCCGAGACCGTCGCAGAAATCCGCAAAACGGTTGGCTCGCGCGAGTCCCCGTGGACAGACGAAGAACTCCAGACCTTCGCCAATTAAGCAGCTCGCCTAGGTGGAGCCCGACCTCCGGGCGGGCTTTTAAAAACCACGAATGGACACGAAGGCACACGAATTAATTTAGCTGCACTAAAGCCTTCTGACTGACTCAGCCATTCGTGTCATTTCGTGTCCATTCGTGGTTCACCCTCGAATTTTTCCAAAGCTTAGCGTTGCGACTCTAACTTCAGCAAAAACGACTTCGCCTCCAAGCCGCCCGCGAAACCCGTCAGCGTCCCATTGGAGCCGATCACGCGATGACACGGCGCCATGATCGAAATCGGATTCCGCCCATTCGCCGCTCCGACCGCGCGCACGGCTTTCGGGCGACCAATTTGCTTGGCGACCTCCGCATAACTCCGCGTTTCCCCGAACGGAATTTTGGTGAGCGCCTTCCACACATCCTTTTGAAAATCCGTGCCGATGAACGAAAATTTCACCGAGAATTTCCTAAGCTTTCCCGCGAAGTAATCCTGCAACTGCCGCTCCGCTTCGACAAGCACGGGGTGATTTTTCGCTTCTTCCATCGTCCCGAGCCGCACGCGCTTCGGGTCGTCGTTCTCCCAAAGAATCGCGGCCAGCCCGTCGTCATTCGCCACCAATTTCAGGCAGCCCACCGGAGTTTCCGTAGTTTTATAGAAAAGTTTCATAGCGTCAGTATGCCGGATTAACAAAGAGTTGCTGGCCATTTTCGGACATGGGCATAAATTAATCTGCTGTCCGAAAACGGCCAGCGAAGTTCATCCCGATCGCTTATCGTGCCGGCTTTCCCATGACCGATCCACAAGTCGCCTACCGCGCCCTCTCCTCCCGCGATCCCCGTTTCGACGGGCTCTTTTTCGTCGGTGTGACGTCCACCGGCATCTACTGCCGGCCGATTTGCCCCGTAAAAACACCGCAGAAAAAAAACTGCCGCTTCTTCGCCAGCGCGGAGGCCGCGGAAAAAGCCACGTTTCGCCCGTGCCTGCGTTGTCGTCCTGAACTGGCCCCCGGTCACGCGCCGGTCGACCACGCCCATCGCATCGCGCAACTGCTGGTGCATCGCATCGACGAAGGCCTGATCGAGGACGACACCAGCCTCGAAACCATCGCCGGCCAATTCGATCTCAGTTCACGCCAGTTGCGGCGCATCATCCAGCAGGAACTCGGCGTGTCGCCCATCGAGCTGTTGCAAACGCGCCGCCTGCTGCTCGCGAAACAATTGCTCACCGAAACCACGCTGCCTGTGACCGAAATCGCCTTCGCGAGCGGCTTCTCAAGCCTGCGCCGTTTTAACGACGCGTTCAGCTCGCAATACCGCATGCCGCCCACCCGCTTGCGCAAAAACGCGACCGAGCCCGCCCCCGCGCCTGCGGTCACGGCGACCTCCACCCTGCAACTCGCCTACCGTCCGCCCTACGATTGGGATCATATTTTGAAATTTCTCGATGCGCGCAAAATCCGCGACGTCGAGCACATCGCGGACGACAGCTATCTGCGCACCGTGCAAATCGGCGCACACACGGGTTGGATCAAAGTCACGCACGCCCCGGAGAAAAACTCGCTCCTCGTGGAGTTTTCGCACGCCTTGATGCCCGCCCTGCCCGCGCTACTCGGAAGGTTGCGCAACGTGTTCGACCTCGCCGCGCGCCCCGATCTCATCTCCGGCCATCTCGCCAAAGACCCACTGTTGCGCGATAGCGTGAAACGTCATCCCGGCCTGCGCGTGCCCGGCGCGTTCGATGGTTTCGAGTTGTCGGTTCGCGCCGTGCTCGGCCAGCAGATCACCGTGAAAGCCGCGACGACCATTGCCGGTCGTTTCGCAGAAGCGTTCGGTGAAAAAATCGAAACGCCATTTCCAGAACTCACCCGCCTCAGTCCGCTCGCCGAACGCGTCGCCCGCGCCAGCCTCGACGACATCGCCTCGCTCGGCATCGTCAGCGCCCGGTCACGCACGATTCTCGCGCTCGCGCAGGCCTTTCGCTCCGGCCAGTTGCGCCTCGACGCCGGCGACAATCCCGAAGCGGTCATCGCTAAGCTCGTGGCCTTTCCCGGCATCGGCCCCTGGACGGCCAATTACATCGGCATGCGCGCGTTGCGCTGGCCCGACGCGTTTCCCAAGGAAGACATCGTCGTGCGCAACAACCTCGGCCACGTCACCGCCAAACTCGCCGAAGAACTATCCCAAGCCTGGCGCCCGTGGCGCAGCTACGCGGTGCTGCATATTTGGAATCAGGCCGCAAAAATGCCGGCTAAAGTCTGAAACTGGAAAACGGCTGAAACTAGAGCGGGCCGTTCTTCTTCTTCCGTTTAACCGCCGCCAAAAAACGCGAAGATTAGTCCCAAATAGCCTACTACTTGGAACATCAAAGAAATCATCAGCAGACCGCTAAGCAAAAAATCTCCGTTCTTAACAAAAGCGAACGTCCACATATACTTCATCATCAGCCGATTTTCAGGCCTGTTAAGCGCAGCGACCATCGTGGCCCCGTTTAGCCGCTGATAGTCGTAGTGATGGCGAGTCCGCAGTCTCACACGTGCTAAAGACGCGAAAAATAGAGATCCAAGCAAACCCACTAAGAGCATCCGCCCAGAATGCTGAATGTATGCGACCTGGTCGAAGAACACGAGCAGCCCGCATAAGATGAACAGAATCGATAAAACCATCTCATCTAGGGTAAACAGACGTCTGGAGGTCATAACCTAAAAGGTTTAGCTTTTGATCAAAACTCAGTGCTGTGAAATCTCGTAAACAGACTAGGCGGAGTGAATTTTACAGACCTTAATCAGCGGAAACTTTGCCTCAAAATGGCGGAGGGGGAGGGATTCGAACCCTCGGTAGGTTGCCCTACACATGATTTCCAATCATGCGCATTCGACCACTCTGCCACCCCTCCGGTTTCCAAAAGGAGGGCGAATAAAGGGTGCTCCCCTGCTCTCGGTCAACGGTAATTCCTCAACGGCGCAAAACCCTGCGTTGCCAAGGGAACTTCCCCTCTCAAAGTCCCTCGTAGTCACCCATGGCGCGCAAACGTATCATCATCATCGGCGGGGGGTTCGGCGGAGTGAAATGCGCCCGTGAACTCCGCCAGCACCTGCGCGACGGCGACGCGGAACTCATCCTGTTTAACAAGGAAAACCACCTCGTTTTCTCTCCTCTGCTGGCCGACGCCGTGGGTTCTTCGCTCAACATCATGGACGTCATCGTCCCATTGCGCCAGTTGCTGCCGACGGTCGAATGCCGCACCGAGGAAGTCCTCAACGTCGACCTCGCGAAAAGCGAAATCGAATTCGAGAGCTACGACGGCCATCCGCGGCGCATGGGTTACGATCACGTCATCGTCGCGTGCGGCAATGTTTCCAACCTCAACGTCGTGCCCGGGATGGCCGACCACGCGTTTCCACTCAAGACCGTCGGCGACGCCGCCGTGTTGCGCACCCACGTGCTGCAACAGCTCGAAAAAGCCGAAGTCTGCGGCGACGACGCAAAACGTCGCTGGTTTCTGTCCTTCATCGTAGTCGGCGGCGGTTACAGCGGCGTAGAATCCGCGGGTGAAATCAACGACCTCGTGCGCGGCAGCCTGCGCTTCTTCAAAAACCTCAAAAAGGAAGACGTCTCGGTCACGCTGATCCATTCGCGCGACCAACTGCTTCCCGAAATCGGCGAGAAACTCCGCGCCTTTGCCGGCGAGAAAATGACCGAGGCCGGCGTGACGCTTCGCCTCAACGCCCGGGTGCAACTCGCCACGGGTGAAGGCGTGGGCATCGCTGATGAATTTATCCGCGGCGGCACCATCGTGTGCACGATCGGCAGCACCATCGCGCCGGTTATCAACCGCATGGACACGCCGAAAGCCCGCGCGCGTCTGCTCACCGACTCCGACATGCGCCTGCAAGGCAGCCGCAACGCGTGGGCCATCGGCGACTGCGCGAATATCATCAACGCCCACGACGGCGAACCCTCGCCCGGCACCGGCCAATTCGCCGAACGTCAGGGCCGCCAGTGCGCGCAAAACATCCTCCGTGTGCTCAATGGCGAGCCGACGCGGCCGTTCTCGTTTAAAGTCCTCGGCCAACTCTGCTCCATCGGCGGACACAACGCCGTTGCCGAAATGTTCGGCTTTCGCCTCTCGGGATTCGTTGCGTGGTTCGCGTGGCGCGGCGTTTATTTGTTCAAACTTCCGTCGTGGTCGCGCCGTTTCCAAGTCGGGTTCGACTGGGCGTTCCTCCTGGTTTTCCCGCGCGATCTTTCGCACCTGAAAACCGACGTCACGAATCGCGTCTCACACGCGCATTTCGAGCCGGGCGACTACATCATCCGCCAAGGTGAGCAGCCCGCGAATTTCTTCGTCATCGAAAAAGGCGAAGTGGAAGTCGTGCGCGCCTCGCCCGAAAAACCCGACGGGGAAGTCGTCGCCGTGATCAGCGCCGGCAATTTCTTCGGCGAACAAGCCTTGCTGAGCAACCAGCCGCGCACCGCGTCCGTCCGCGCCCGCACGCCGGTCGAGGTCGTCGTGCTCGGTCGCAACGTCTTCACCACCGTCTCGCAATCGCTCGCCCCGCTCAGACTCGCGCTTACGAAATCCATGACGCGTCGCTCCGCGAGTTTCTGGACCCAACGTCCCGAAGCCATGCAGGCGCTGCGCAGTTTTCAATTGGAAGATTTCATCGAGCCTACACCGCAACCGCTCATCCCGACGACCGCGACCCTCGGCGATGTCACGCGGATCTTTGCCGCGCACAAACCTGATTTCTTTTACGTCGTCTCGACCGGCGACCGCCTCGAAGGCGTCGTCACCCTGACTGACATCATTCGCGCGCAATCCGGCGAGCACACCGATGCCACGGTCGTCACCCAAATCATGACGCAGAATCCCACGACCATTCTCGCCACCGACAGCGTGATGGTCGCCGCATCTTCTTTCCGCGAATACGCCTATAAAACGCTACCCGTCGTCGCCGACGCGCAAAGCCGCCGCATCGTCGGCTACATCAGCGCCCGCCGGCTCATGGCCAGCGTCCTCGAAAAACTAGGCGCAAGGTAGGGCCCGCTCTCCGAGCAGGCCGGAGCGTAAACGAGCGTCGCTCGCCGCATCGCGTTCCACTCCACCCCACCCCACTTATCGCGCGCCCCGCCCAATCCAGTTTGTCATATATTATATGACAAACTGGATTGGGCGCATTCACCACACTCGCGCGCTGCCGCAGACAGGACTGCGTCCGGTGAGGCTCGTCAGAGCGAAGCAGGAAACACTGTTTGCCAAAGCGTGGGCTCCGCGTAGCCTCTGCCCTTCCCACATTCCCGGCAGATGAACGACCTCAGCGACCTCTACCAATCCGTCATCCTCGACCACAACCGCCGCCCGCGGAATCGCGGTAAATTGCCCACAGCCAACCGCGTCGCGCACGGCAACAACCCTTCGTGCGGTGACGAATGCAGCGTTTACCTGCGCCTTGATGGCGATCGCGTCGCCGAGATCAGTTTCGACGGTTCCGGTTGCGCGATTTCCCAAGCGAGCGCGTCGCTCATGACCACGCAGGTCAAAGGCAAGTCCGCGTCCGAAATCGAAGCGCTCTACAAAAATTTTCACCACATTGTCACCACCGGCGAAGCGCCCGAGGAAATCAACGACGTCGCTGCCTTCGCCGGCGTCCACGATTTTCCCGCTCGCATCAAATGCGCCACGCTCGGCTGGCACGCCACGCTCAACGCGCTAAAGGGCGACCCCGTGACCGCCACCACCGAAACGCACAAAGACTAAAAAATCGTTCTCGTTCCTCATTCTCTTTCTCGTTCTCAAAAATCGAAGAAGCAGAATCCCGAGAGAACGAGAAAGAGTAAGAGCACGAGAAAGATTAAACATGCCACCCGACTGGTCCAACGTCCGCGCCGACTTCCCGATTCTCCACCAAAACGTCGGCAGGCATCCGCTCGTTTACCTCGACAACGGCGCCACGTCGCAAAAGCCGCGCCAAGTCATCCAGTCGCTGGTCAATTATTACGAACGCGACAACAGCAACGTTCATCGCGGCCTGCACGCGCTCTCCATGCGCGCTACCGATGCCTACGAAGGCGCACGCGGGCGCCTCGCAAAATTCATCAACGCCGCTGATCCGGCGGAAATCATTTTCACACGCGGCACCACGGAAAGCATCAACGTCATCGCCCGCAGCTGGGCGCACGCTCACCTGAAGCCAGGCGACGTCGTGCTCACGACCGAAATCGAGCATCATTCGAATCTCGTTCCCTGGCAGCAAGCCGCCCAAGCCAGCGGCGCGACGCTGAAATATGTGCCCCTCCTCGGCGCTGATGGCGAAGGTGGACTCGATCTCGCCGCGCTCGACACGTTGCTCACACCCCAAGTGAAGCTCTTCGCGTTCACGCATATGTCGAACACGCTCGGCACAATCAACCCGGTCGCCGAATTCTGCCGCCGCGCCAAAGCCGTGGGCGCCGTCACCGTGATCGACGCCGCGCAATCCATCGGCCACGTCCCGCTCGACGTGCGCGCCATCGATTGCGATTTCCTCGCCTTCTCCGGCCACAAAATGTGCGGCCCCACCGGCATCGGCGTGCTCTACGGCCGCCGCGCGCTCCTCGAAAAACTCGCCCCCGACGAAACCGGCGGCGGCATGGTCGTCAGCGTCACTTATGAAGGAGCGACGTGGAAACCCGCGCCCGAACGCTTCGAAGCCGGCACACCCAATGTCGCCGACGCGATCGCCCTCGGCGTCGCTTGTGATTACCTCGACTCCCTCGGGCGTGAAAAAATCGCCGCGCACGACACGCAACTCGTGAACCTCGCGATGGAAAAACTTTCCGCGCTGCCCGGCATCCGCATCATTGGCCCACGCGTCGGCCAGCCACGCAGCGGACTTGTGAGTTTTGCTTTCGAAGGCGTGCACGCGCACGACGTCGTCACCTTCGCCGATCAAGACGGCGTCGCCTTGCGCGGCGGTCACCACTGCAACCAGCCCCTCATGCGCAAACTCGGCCTGACGAGCACCACCCGCGCCAGTTTTTACCTCTACAACACGCCCGAGGAAATCGACCGACTCGTCGCGTCGCTGCAGAAGATCCAGAAATTCTTTGCAGGTTAAGCGCGGTGGAGCGACTTAGCCTCAGGGCGTTTCGGCAACCCTGAAAACGCGCTAGAGTCAGCTCGTTCCATCTCAATCAACGCTTTCTTTCCACCCACGCCATCGTCTTCGTCGCCAGTCGGTCAAAAGCGCTTACGCACAGCTCTAAGTGAGCTTCTTTGGTGTCCTCGATTTTATTGTGACTGATGCCGTGCAAACTTTGCACGAACATCATCACCGTCGGCACGCCGGCACCGCACGTCTCGGCGGCATCGTGCAGCGGGCCTGATGGCAGGCGATGCGACACGGGCACGGTTTCCTTAATCGCTGCGTCGCACAGATCGATCAACTCCGGGTGAAACGGCCGGGGTTCGATTTGCCAAATGCGTTCCCAACTTACGCGCACATCGCCTTCTTTCGCGAAGCGCTCACTCGCCTCTTTTGCCTCTCGCAACATCGTCGCGAGTTTCGCGGCGTCGAGATGGCGCTGGTCGAGCGTGATGCGGCATTCCTCGACCACACTCGTCACGATTCCGGGCTTCGTTGTGCACGAGCCGATTGTGCACACGCCATTGCCGCTGCGTTCGGCGATGCGATAAATTTCTTCGCTCATCTTCGCAGCCGCGAGAAACGCATCTTTGCGCCGATTCATCGGCGTGCTGCCGGAATGCGCCGCTTGTCCGTGAAACGTGATCGCGTGACGCTCCACGCCAAACGTCCCGAGCACCGCGCCGAGCGGCAAATCGAGATCGAGCAACACCGGCCCTTGCTCGATATGGAGTTCAATATACGCAGCCGCGTTTTTTAACTCCACGCCGCTTTCTTTCACTTGTTCGAAATCAACGCCGATCACCTTCAACGCCTCGGGCAACGTCACGCCCTGCTTGTCCTTCAGGCCCCGCGCTTCGTCCATGTCGAGGGCACCGGAGCACGCCGACGAGCCAAATAAACTTTTCCCGAATCGCGCACCTTCTTCGTCCGCCCAATCCACGAGGCGCACCGTCACCGGCGGTTTGCCTGCAAATTGCTCGTTCACGCGCCGCAAAATTTCTACGCCCGCCACCACGTTCAGACACCCGTCGAGCCAGCCACCGTTCGGCACGGAATCGAGATGCCCGCCAATCAGGAGAGCCCGCTCGCTCTCGCCGCGCAACGTCGCCCAAAAATTTCCCGCAGCGTCCACATGCGTTTCGACGGGCAGGCCCGCCAGCTTTTCCTTCAGCCACGCCCGCGCTTTCACCCATGTCGGGGTAAACGCCACGCGCTGAGCTCCATTTTCGTCGCCGGTCAACGCTCGCAATTCTTTCAACTCCGCTACCGTGCGCTTCGGATCGAGTGGCATGCGCGCGACCATGCAGCCCGCACGCCAGAAGCTCAACGCGCATTTGCGAACGCAACACAGCACTCCGCCATCACATCTCCGGTTCTCGCCCCACGCAGCGCACGCCGTGGCACATTTGTTGCTTGGAAACCTCAACGCTCTCCGCTGTATTTCCTCCACCCAAACATAACCCAATTCCTGCAGGCGTCCGCGTAGCGGCCCTGGGAATAGCCGGCCAAAGTTGACTGACTTCCCTCGTGCTGAGCGGCGCATTGCCTCTCGAATCCAACCTCCGCCTCCTCATGCCCACACTCGCCACGGTCGTCGACGGTCTGAAACTGCCCAATCCTTTCGTCATCGGCTCCGGCCCTCCCGGGACGAATCTCAGCGTCATCAACCGGGCGTTCAAAGAAGGATGGGGCGCCGTCATCGCCAAAACCGTTTCGCTCGATGCCTCGAAAGTCGTCAACGTCTCCCCACGCTACGCGAAACTCCACTCCACGAGCGGCGAAGTCATCGGTTGGGAAAACATCGAACTGATCAGCGACCGTCCTTTCAAAATTTGGGAGGACGAGTTCAAGCGCTGCAAAGACGCCCAGCCGCCCGGCGCGCTCATCGCTTCCATTATGGAAGAGTATAACAAAGACGCGTGGATCGAACTCGTCCAACGTTGCGAAGCCGCGGGCGTCGACGCCTTCGAACTCAATTTCTCCTGTCCGCACGGCTTGCCCGAGCGCAAAATGGGCGCCGCGATGGGCCAGGATCCTGATATCCTCGAGGAAGTCTGCGGCTGGGTAAAATCCGTCGCAACCAAACCGTTCTGGGCAAAGATGACGCCCAACATCACGCACATCGAAGAGCCCGGTCGCGCCGCGCTGCGGGGTGGCGCCACGGGTCTCGCCGCGATCAACACGATCCGCAGCGTGATGGGTGTTAACCTCGAGACGCTTCGCCCCGAGCCCAACGTCGAAGGCTACACGACACCCGGCGGTTATTCTTCCAAGGCCGTCAAACCCATCGCGCTCCGCATGGTGATGGAACTCGCCACCATGATTCGCAAAGAATTTCCCGACCGCTCACTCTCCGGCCTCGGCGGCATTGAGACTGGCGAAGACGCCGCGCAATTCATCCTCCTCGGCTCCGACACCGTGCAAGTCTGCACCGGCGTCATGAAGTTCGGCTACGACTGCGTTAAGCCCATGCAGGAGCAGCTTCTCGCGTTCATGGAGAAACATAAATTCGAAACCCTCGCCGATTTCAAAGGCAAGAGCCTCGACTACTTCACGACGCACGCCGACCTCGTCAAACGCCAGACCGACCGCAAAGCCGCGCAAAAAGCCGCCGCCGCTGCAGCTGCCGCCACGCCCAGCAAAGTCGTCAAGAGTGACGGCGAATGGACCGGCGACGACTTCGTCAAACAATCGGACGCGCTATCAAAGGGATAAGCGTTTAATTTTGCACCACAGAGACACAGAGTCGCGGAGAACAGATATTCGAAACTGCTCCTCAAATTAAAAGCAGTGATCGAACTCCATCCGATTCATCACGCACCGCGGCTCACTTCCCTGAAGCTGGAAAGCGAGCGCTGGCATCAATCATCAACTTCAATGTGACCCGACTAATGGATCGCACGCGACGTATCGCCGTTGGAGACACTTTCAACGACCCTTCTTCTTTCTCCAACTAACCTTGCGATGCCTCCGTGCCTCGGTGGTTCAAAAACAAAAATATGTCTCTCCTTCCCTGCCCCAATTACATCGCTGGTGAATGGCTCACGCCGAAGATTGGCACGACGCCCGTTTTTAACCCTTCCACCGGTGACGTCATCGCGGAGTGCCCCGCCGGCGGCACCGCGGAAGTAAACGCCGCGGTCGAGGCGGCACACGCGGCATTTCCGGCGTGGCGCGATACGCCGCCAGTTGAGCGCGCGCGCGTGTTTTTCAAATACCGCCAACTCATCGAAGCGAACTTCGACAAGCTCTGTCAGACCGTCTCGCGTGAGCACGGCAAGACGCACGTCGAGGCGCGCGGGTCGATTTTCCGCGGACTCGAAAATGTCGAATACGCCTGCGGCATTCCCACGCTGCTCTTTGGCGACTCGCTCAAGAACATCGCACGCGGCGTCGATTGCGACACCATCAACATGCCGCTCGGCGTATGTGTCGGCATTACGCCGTTCAACTTCCCCGCGATGGTGCCGCTCTGGATGTATCCCACGGCCATCGCCTGCGGAAACACCTTCGTGCTCAAGCCCAGCGAAAAAGTCCCGTTGAGCGCCGTGCTCCTCGGTCAACTCCTCGAAGAAGCCGGTCTGCCCAAAGGCGTGTTTAACATCGTGCACGGAGGACGTGAGTCGGTCGACGCGCTCCTCACTCACCCGAAGGTGAAAGCGATTTCCTTCGTCGGCTCCACGCCGATCGCAAAATACATTTACGAAACCGGCATCAAGCACGGCAAACGCGTCCAAGCCAACGGCGGAGCGAAGAATTACATCGTCGTGATGCCTGACGCCGACGTCGGCAAGACCGTCGAGAATCTCGCCACCGCCGCCTTTGGTTGCGCGGGCGAACGTTGCATGGCGGGCTCGACCGCAATTGCTGTCGGTGCAGCCGCGGATCGCGTGCTGCCTGAACTCATCAAAGCTGCGAACGCAATCAAAGTAGGTCCGACTGACCGCGCCGCCCAGCCCGACATGGGCCCGGTCATCACCGCGGCACACCGCGACCGTGTGTTGAGCCTCGTCGCCAGCGGCGAAAAAGAAGGCGCGAAAGTGATCGCTGACGGCCGCGGCGTCAAAGTCGCCGACGCTCCGCGTGGGTTTTATCTAGGAGCCATCGTCATCGACGGAGTCGAAAATAACATGACCCTCGCCCGCGAAGAAGTCTTCGGCCCCGTGTTGAACGTGATGCGCATGGACGACCTCGACAGTGCGATCGAACAAGCGAACAAATCCGCGTTCGGCAACGGCGCCGCGATTTTCACGAACAATGGCCGCGCCGCGCGCGAGTTCACGATGCGCGTGAAAGCCGGCATGGTCGGCGTCAACGTCGGCGTGCCTGCGACGATGGCGATGTTCCCCTTCACGGGCTGGGACGAGTCGTTCTACGGCGATCTCCACATCCAAGGCAAAGAAGGCATCCAATTCTACACCCAGCAAAAAGTCGTCAGCACCCGCTGGTTCGGCGGCGACGTCGGCGACGTGTGGAAAAAGTAATTTGAAATGAACCACAGAGACACAGAGTTCACAGAGAAAGGCCTCCAAGTAGTTTCTCTGGGTGCTCTGTGTCTCTGTGGTTAAAAATTAAAACCCATGAGTCTTCTGATCAAAAACGGAGAAATCATCACGACCGACAGCCGCTACGTCGCCGACATTTACTGCGAGGGTGAGACGATCACCAAGATCGACAAAAACATCTCCGCGCCCGCGGGCACGGAGATCATCGATGCGGCCGGCAAGTATGTGTTTCCCGGGTTCATCGATCCGCACGTGCATATTTATCTGCCGTTCATGGGCACGTTTTCGAAAGACACTTACCAAACCGGCTCCAAGGCTGCGCTCGTGGGCGGAACCACCACGTTGATTGAGATGTGCTGCCCGTCGCGGGCGGACGATGCCCTGGCGTCGTTTGATCTATGGATGAGCCAGGCCGAGGGTAAATCGGCGTGCGATTTCACGTTTCACATGGGCGTGACCAAATTCAACGACACCACGGAAGCCCAACTCCGCGAAATCGTCGCGCGCGGCATCAGCTCGTTTAAAATCTTCCTTGCCTACAAAGGCGCGTTCGGGATCGACGACACAGAACTCTATCGGACACTCAAACTCGCGAAGGAACTCGGCGTCGTCGTCACCGCTCACTGCGAGAACGAGACGCTCGTTTCCGAGCGCTGCAAAGAACTGCTCGCCGCCGGCAAAACCGATCCCGGCCAACATCATGAAAGCCGCCCGCCGATCGTCGAAGCAGAAGGCGTGCATCACTTGATGACGTTCGCCGAGCTCACTGGCGCCGCGACCTACATCGTCCACTTGAGTTGCGTAGAAGCACTCAAAGAAGCCATCGCCGCCCGCCAGCGCGGCGTGCGCGTGGGCATCGAGACACTTATTCAATACTTGGTGCTCGATAAAACCTATGCCGAGAAACCGAATTTCGAAGGGGCCAAATATGTGATGTCGCCGCCCCTGCGCGACGTGCGCAACCAATCGATTCTGTGGAACGGCTTGCGCGACGGACTCATTCAAACCGTCGCGACCGATCACGCGCCGTTTGATTTCGAGAAACAGAAGCCGATGGGCAAAGACGATTTCACGAAAATCCCCAACGGCATTCCGTCACTCGAAGAGCGCGTCAACCTGCTCTACACCTATGGCGTCAAAACCGGGAAGATCGACCTGCACACGTTTGTGAATGTCGGCAGCACGGCGGTCGCCAAGCAGTTCGATTTATTCCCGCGCAAAGGTTCGATTCAACTCGGTGCCGATGCCGACCTCGTCGTATTTGATCCGAATTATCACGGCACGATCTCCGCCAAAACACAGGCTATGAACGTCGACTACAGCGCCTTCGAAGGCTGGAAGCTCGAGGGTCGCGCGAGTGTCGTCACTGTGCGCGGACAAATCGCCGCGCAAAATGGTCGTTTCTGCGGCGCGACCGGACGCGGTCAATTTCTCAAACGCAAGCCGAGTCATTTCTGACATGTCTACTTCCGAAGGCCTGAGTTCCAACGCTCCCGATGTCGAAGCCGACATCGCCACCAGCCATCTCTATAATGAAGACCTTGCTCCGGTGCCCGCGAGCGACCGCATGTGGGGCGTGCTGAGTTTTGCCGCGTTATGGATTTCGATGTCGGCCTGCATCCCCACCTACATGCTCGCGTCGTCACTGATCGGCGGCGGCATGAATTGGTGGCAAGCCGTGCTGACAATTTTCCTCGGTAACCTGATCGTGCTCGTGCCGATGGTGCTCAACGCCCACGCCGGCACGAAATTTGGCATTCCGTTTCCCGTTTTTTGTCGTGCATCGTTCGGCACGCTCGGCGCGAACATCCCGGCGCTGCTGCGCGCGTTCGTGGCGTGTGGCTGGTTCGGCATCCAGACCTACATCGGCGGCGAAGCGATTTACAAAATCCTCGCAGTCTTCTGGCCTTCACTCGCGGCGCCGGGCGCGACGGAGCTGTTCGGAATCAGCGGACCGGAGTTCGCGTGCTTCATGTTGTTTTGGAGCGTGAACATGTTCGTGATCTACAAAGGCATCGATTCGATCCGGCTCCTGCTGAACATCAAAGCTCCGCTCTTACTCGCGCTCGGGTTGTTGCTACTAGGGTGGGCATGGAAAGCCGCCGGCGGTTTCGGCCCGATTCTATCTCAGCCGTCGGCGTTTGAAGTGGGCCAGCCCAAAGCCGGGCAATTCTGGAGCTTTTTCTTTCCCGCGCTCACGGGCATGATCGGCTTTTGGGCGACGCTCTCGCTCAATATTCCGGACTTCTCGCGCTACGCAAAAACCCAGCGTGACCAAGTGCTCGGCCAGGCGCTTGGTCTCCCGCTGACGATGGCGCTGTATTCGTTCATCGGCGTCGCGGTCACTTCGGCCACTACAATTATCTACGGCCAGACGATCTGGGACCCGGTTGACGTGCTCACGCGCTTCAAAAATCCTGTCGTGCTGATCGTCGCCATGGTTGCGCTGTGCATCGCGACGCTCGCAACCAACATCGCGGCGAACGTCGTCAGTCCCGCCAATGATTTCGCGCAACTCGCGCCGCGCAAAATCACCTTCCGCATCGGCGGACTCATTACCGGCATTATCGGCATTTTAATGATGCCATGGAAACTCGTCGCGGATCCGTCCGGCTACATTTTCACGTGGCTCATCGGCTACAGCGCGCTGCTTGGCCCGATCGGCGGTATCATGATCGCCGACTATTTTGTCTGGCGCAAAAAAGAGCTCAACGTCGCCGCACTTTACTCCTCGACCGGCAGCTACACTTATTCCGGCGGTTTCAGTTGGGTGGCGATCATCGCCTTGCTCGCGGGCGCGTTGCCGAGCCTGCCGGGATTTCTAGTCACCGTGAAACTCATGAGCGCTGATGGCGTGTCGCCTTTTCTGCTGAGCCTCTACCACTACGCATGGTTCGTGGGCTTTGGCATCGCATTTTTCCTTTACCTCATCCTCCGCAGACTCGCTCCCAAATTCTAAATGTGGAAAACTGGACGGCAGGAACCGAACCAACTTCACGTTCCTGATTTCATGATTTCCACATTAATTTAAAAATGAAAACCATTCCCCTCCCGTCCACGTCTCACACGCCCGCCGCTTATTCGGGGCCTTCGCTCGACCAAGTGCTCGCGCAACGTAAGCAATACCTGAACCCGGGGCTCTTCCTCTATTACAAACAGCCGATCATGATCGTGGAGGGAAAGATGCAGTATGTATGGGACAGCACCGGTAAACGTTACCTCGATGGCCTCGGTGGCATTGTCACGGTCAGCGTGGGTCACTGTCATCCACACATCCTGGCGGCGATGAATGAGCAGAATAAAGTTCTACAGCACTCGACGACGATTTATCTGAATCCAAATATCGGTGCGTTCGCGGAGAAACTCGCCTCGAAGATGCCGGGTGATCTTAAGGTCTGTTACTTCGTCAACTCCGGTTCCGAGGCCAACGATCTTGCCTTGCTCATGGCACGTCTCGTCACGGGAAATTACGACGTCATCGCGCTCCGCAACGCTTACCATGGCGGTAACGCCGCCGGCATGGGTGTGACCGCGCACAGCGGTTGGAAATTTAACGTGCCCCATTCCTTCGGCGTGCATCACGCGGTGACGCCGTATCCGTATCGCGGGAATTTCGGTTACGACGATCCCGACGCCGGCAAGAAATACGCCGACGATGTCAAACAGGTCATCGACTACACCACGTCGGGAAAAGTCGCCGCGTTTATCGCCGAGTCGATTCAAGGCGTCGGCGGTTTCGTGGAATTTCCCGAAGGTTATCTTAAGCACGCCTACGAACACGTGCGCGCGGCCGGCGGCGTGTGCATCGCCGATGAAGTGCAAACCGGTTTCGGTCGCACCGGCTCGCATTACTGGGGCTTTGAAACGCACGGCGTCATTCCCGACATCGTCACCATGGCCAAAGGCATCGGCAATGGCGCACCGCTCGCGGCAGTCGTCACCACGCCCAAGATCGCCGCGGTCATGGCGCAGAAAACTCATTTCAATACGTTCGGCGGCAACCCCGTGGTTTCCGCGATCGGCAAAGCGGTCCTCGAGGTCATCGATAACGAAAAGACGCAGCAAAACTGTCTGGAACTCGGCAACTACATCCTCGCCGGCCTGAACAAGCTGAAGGAAAAATATAAAATCATCGGCGATGTCCGCGGCAAAGGTCTGATGCTCGGCATTGAGTTCGTCAAAGATCGCGCCACGAAAGAGCCAAACAAAGAAGCGTGCGCGCAAGCGGTCGAAAACGCGCGCGAGCTGGGCCTGTTGCTCGGCAAAGGCGGTCTCTGGGGCCAGACGATTCGTTTTGCGCCGCCGATGAACATCACGAAAGCCGACGCCGACTTTCTACTCGCCGTGCTGGACGAAGCGATTGGCGCGGTGAACTAGTCTTCGAAAAACGCGGTGTAAAGGTAGGGTCGGTTATCCCTAACCGACCTTCAGGATATTCGTCGCGTATTCAGGGCTTTATCGGGCTGACAACCCAAGGGCGGTTAAGGATAACCGCCCCTACCGGCCCACCCGGAGGTCGGGCCCTACCCTCGCTTTAGCTTGAGCAACTTCTCGCCCGCCGCGTGGAGCGTGGCGTCTTTCTTCGCGAAGTTCAGGCGGATGTAGCGGTGCTCCGGAGTGTGGAAAAACACCGAGCCCGGCACGCCGGCGACGCCGATCTCTTTGGCCATCCAGTGAGCAAACTCGACATCGTTGGCGTAGCCGAAGGCGGAAATGTCCACCATCACGAAGTATGCACCTTGCGGCTCTGAATACGTGAGTCCGGTTTGATTGAGATACCCCAGCAGGATTTCGCGCCGCGCGGCGTATCCTGCGGTAAGACCGGCGTAGTAGCTGTCAGGCAATTTCAAGCCTGCGACCACCGCGTGCTGCAACGGTGCGGCGGCGCCCACCGTGAGAAAATCGTGGACCTTGCGGCCTTGGTTGACGAATTCCGCCGCAGCATAGACGTAGCCGAGTCGCCAGCCCGTGATCGCGAATGTCTTCGAGAGCGAGCTGCACATCACCGTGCGTTCCGCCATGCCGGGAATCGCTGACATGTAGTGATGCTTGTGATCCCCAAAGACGATGTGCTCGTAAACTTCGTCCGTGATGATCCACACGTCGAACTCCTGCGCGAGCGCGGCGATTTGCTCGAGCTCGGCGCGTGTGAAGACTTTGCCGCAGGGATTCGAGGGATTGCAAAGGATGAACGCTTTGATGCCGCTCGCGAAAACTTTGCGGACCTCAGCAAGATCGAAATCGTAATTCGGCGGGTTCAGTTTCGCGAACACCGGCGTGACGCCTGAGAGAATCGCGTCCGCGCTATAGTTTTCGTAGAACGGCGCAAAGAGCCCGATCTTATCGCCGACGTCCGCGACCGTCATCACGGCCACCATCATCGCCTCGGTTGCACCGCAGGTGACGATGAGATTTTTATCCGGGTCACACGGCAATCCGGTGAAACGCGTGATCTTCGCGGCGAGAGCATCGCGCAACGCCGGCACGCCCCAGGTCATGGCGTATTGGTGATTCGTGCCATCCATCTCCGCTTTGGCCGCATCAAGGACGACTTGCGGAGGATTAAAATCAGGAAAGCCCTGGGAAAGATTCACCGCACCATGCCGCAGCGCGACGCGGGTCATTTCGCGAATTAGCGATTCGGTGAAAACAGACGTGCGACGGGACGTGCGTGGCATGCTTCTTTGTTCTTACGCAAAGTCATTCAGCGAGCCAATGCGCACGCCGTCATAAAAAAACACCGGCATTTCCGCCGGTGTTGAGAATTAAAGCCACATTATCACTCAGTGCTCGTGGCCGTGCCGGTGGTGATGGCTATGTTCTTCGCGATCTCTTTTCCCTCGCGCCACCGCGTCGAGAAAAAGTCCGAGAAACAACCCAAAACACACCGCCGCAATAATCGTCGCCGCCACCGACACCCCGGCAAATCCCAGCACGCTCGCGATCAACGCGAGGAGCAGGAAGAGGAGAGCGTAGGTGAGTAACATGACAGAAAGGCACTGAGAATTGAGACCGGCTATTTAGGATTTTGTGCCGCTGCGCAAAACGCCGATCAGGCCAGTGACGCCGCAGATAATGCCGCCTACGAGCAGCCAGATAGTTTTATCAGTGGGAGCGCCGGTGAAGGCTTCGGAAATATTCGAGCCAATGGAGTCCGAGGCGCTAATCCCGTAGATGATCAGGATTATGCCGACGATGAGGAGTGCGAGGGAAGCAGGCTTATTCATGGGTGGGTTAGGTTAGAGCTAGGGTTGAAGGGAACTCACTCGCGCAAACAAGCCGGTTCACCCGTGGGAGATATGACCCGCAGCTTTTCATGAAGTTCACTCGGGAGAGAAAAATTCACGATTTCGAAAACTCACTCCATCGCCCGCCCCGTTTTTGACTGTCAGCAGTTTAGCGCTTTGCCGTCGCGTGAACTGACGATCACGGTCAATCCATCGCTCACCCCAATGCGTTTATCTCAAAAAATTTCTTCAATCGCGGCCTTCCTTTCGCTGGTGATGTCGCTACCTGCGGCACCCGTGACTTCGAGTTGGAGTTTCAGTTTCGATGACTCCCTCAGTGAAAATGCGCAGACCATCAGCGTAAAAGCTACCGACAGTTTCACTACGGAGCGTGGCTACGGATACGACCTCGGCACCGTGCCGGGCGCTGGCGCAAATCCGGTTTTGTTTTCCGTGGTCGCTCCCGAGGGAAATTATCGCGTGATCGTGAGCCTTGGAAAAAATGCCGCCGCTTCCGACACCACCATCAAATCCGAGTCGCGCCAGCTTCAGTTGGAAAAAGCAGTAACGCGCTCCGGCAAATTCATCGATCGCACTTTCATCGTCAACGTGCGCAACAGCCGCGTGCCGCCTCCGGAAAAAAATGCGCCCGGCGGCAGTGCGGTCGTGCTCAACGAACGCGAGACCGGCCTGTTCCGTTGGGACGACAAACTCACCCTGGAATTCAACGGAAGCGCTCCCGCCGTGCGCGCAGTGAAAATCGAGCGCGTCGACGACGCGTGCACTGTTTTTCTCATCGGTGATTCCACCGTGACCGACCAACCCTACGAACCTGCCGCCAGTTGGGGCCAGATGCTGTCGCGTTTTCTTCCAGGCGTTTCGGTCGCCAATCACGCCGAATCGGGTGAAACAATGAAATCGTTTATCTCGGGACTGCGCCTCGCGAAAGTGCTCAGCCAGATCAAAGCCGGCGACACCCTCTTCATTCAATTCGGGCACAACGATTCTAAAAAACAGTGGCCGCAAACTTACGTCGAAGCCCACACGACCTACAAAGCTTACCTGCGCACGCTCATCGCCGAGGCGCGTCTGCGTGACGTCACTCCCGTGCTCGTGACCTCCATGCAGCGGCGCAATTTCGATGACGCCGGAAAAATCAAAAACTCCCACGGCGACTATCCACAAGCCGTGCGCGAAGTCGCGGCAGAGGAAAAAGTCGCGCTCATCGATCTGGAAAAAATGAGCAGCGCGTTCTACGAGGCGCTCGGCCCGACGCGTTCACCGCTGGCGTTCAGCAACGGCGGTAAAGACATCACGCATCACAACAACTACGGCGCCTACGAACTCGCCAAGTGCATTGTGCAAGGCATCCGCGAGGCCGGCCTGCCACTCGCGAAATTCATTTCGCCCGAATTCACAGGATTCGATCCGGCCAAACCCGATGCGCCTGAAACTTTTCAGATAGCCGTTAGCCCGATACAGAGCACCATCGCGCCGCGAGGAAACTGATTCGGCCTTTGCAGTTGGCCAAGATTTCGCGCCTGATGTCCGGCCATGGATATTAAGAAAGTGCAGCCTGCCAGCGCCGCCGCTCAAGCCCTCGGATGGATCGATGAAAAGACCCGCGCCATCGTTCCGGCCATTCATCCGGCGACCACTTATCTGCGCGACGAGGATAACCAATACCGTTCAGGTCGCATCTATGCACGCGCGGACAATCCTGCGTTCGACCAAGCCGAAGCGCTGCTCACGCAACTCGAACACGGCCACGCCACCGCTCTTTTTAGCTCGGGCATGGCGGCGGCGACTGCCGTGTTTCAGGCGCTTTCCCCGGGCGATCATATCGTCGCCTCGCGCGTGATGTATTGGGCGCTGCGCAACTGGCTGCTCGGTTTTGCGACGCAGTGGGGTTTAAAAATTGAATTCGTCGACACCACGGACCTCGCCGCACTCACGAAAGCCGTTCAGCGTGGAAAGACGAAGCTCGTCTGGGTCGAAACGCCTGCGAATCCTACGTGGGCCATCACCGACCTCGCCGCCGCGGCGGAAATTGCCCACCAAGCCGGCGCACGGCTCGCGGTGGATTCGACCTGTGCATCGCCCGTGTTGTCGCAACCGATCACTTTCGGGGCGGACATCGTGATGCACTCCGCCACCAAATATTTAAACGGTCACTCCGATGTGCTCGCTGGCTCGCTCACCACCGCGCGTGACGACGAGTCCTGGCAACGCATCAAAAAAATCCGCGCGCAACTCGGGGGCGTCCCTGGATCGCTCGACGCGTGGTTGCTCTTACGCGGCATGCGCACGCTTTACGTTCGCGTAAACGCCGCGTGCCGCAATGCCCAGCGGATCGCCGATCATTTCGAGTCCCACGATAAGATCGAAGCCGTGCTTTACCCCGGGCTTGCAGGATTCGCTGGCCACGAAATTGCCGCCAAACAAATGAAAGGCGGCTTCGGCGGCATGTTGTCATTGCGCATCAAAGGCGGCGAAGCCGCCGCCGTCGCCGTCGCCGCGCACACGCAGCTTTGGAAACGCGCGACTTCACTTGGCAGCGTGGAAAGCTTGATTGAGCACCGTTCGAGCATCGAAGGCGCCGGCAGTCCCGCGCCGGTCGACATGCTGCGGCTTTCCACGGGCATCGAAGACTCGGGCGACCTGATTGCCGATCTCGAACAGGCGCTCGGCAAGTAACGTGCTTAAAACAACCGTGCGCGCGCGGCGTTACGGAATACGCAACGCCATGCCGACTTTCAGGTCGGTCTCGCTCTTCATGACCCCGCGATTGGCGGCGTAGATGTCGCGCCACTTCGAACGCGTTTTGTAATACTGCATCGAGATCTGCGAAAGATTTTCGCCAGGACGCACAATGTGCCGTTTGCCGCCCGCGACCGGCGCGGCTGCCGGCGTTGCCGTCTTGGGTTGTGGCTGCGGTTGCGCGCTGGCCGCGGACTTCGGAGCGGGTGGCGGAGTTTGCGGAGCCGATGGCGGCACACGAACCTCCGGCAGATTGGCCTGCCGCCGCGTGCGCACCGTGGGCACGTTAAAACTGAATTCGGGCGAAGATTCCAACGACACGGAGGCCACCGCTTCGGGCTCGTTCGCGACGGCGACGGGCACCGTTTCTTGAGCGAGCGGCTGCGACGTCACTGAAACTCCGCGCCCCGCCTTCAAGTTCGCGAGTTCTTCCTTCATCGACTCGTTTTCGTGCTTTAGCCGGTCGAGCGTCGCGACGAGGTCGACGCGCTGGAGTTGATTTTCCAACGGTTGCGCCGGCAGCGTGCGGGCAAAATCGCGCGTGGCCGCATCGATGCGCTGTCTCACCAGCGAGGCCTGCGGGCTGTTGGGGCGAAGGGAGAGAAATTTTTTGAAATGATAGATCGCGGACAGCGGATCATTGATGTGCTGCAGATAAAGCAACCCGACTTCCAGGTGCGATTCGGCGGAATCGTCGCCGCGCTTGCTGATCACCTTCATGAAGGCCGCCAGTGCTTCCTGCTTACGCCCGGTTTTTAACAGGGCAATGCCTTCGCGGTAGTTGGGTTCGTCCGCTTCAGTCGCGTAGGAAAAACGTTCGCTTTCGGCGCAACCGGCCAGCCACAACATCACTACGCTGGCGAAAAGGAGCGAGCAACGGCGGAACTGTTTTACGGAGAGAAGCAATGAAGGGAAATGGTTTGAACGAGAATAGACGACCGCTAGGTTTGCGCCCGCGTTCCGCCAACACAAGAATTAGATGCCGCTCGACGACCAGACCATCCTCGCCAAAGCCCGTAATTGTTTCGTGATCGAGCGCGAGGCGCTTGATGCGACGGCGGTGATTTTGAATCAGGATTTCGTCGCCGTTGTTCGCGCGGTGGAAACGGTGATCGCCGGCGGCCATAAGCTTATCATCTCCGGCGTCGGCAAAAATGCCCACATTGCCCAGAAGCTGACCGGCACGTTTAACAGCACGGGAGTGCCGACTTGTTTTCTCGATCCCACGCAGGCGTTGCACGGCGATCTCGGGCTATGCGCGGAAGGCGATTTGGTGTTGTTACTCAGCAACAGCGGCGCGAGTCGCGAGATGCTGCAACTACTCCCGCTTTTCGAACGTTTCGGTTTGAAGACCGTCGCGATGACGGGCTCGCCCGAAAGTGAACTCGCGCGCGGAGCGAACTATCGGTTGATCTATCGCGCGCCGCGCGAGGCTTGCCCGCTGGAACTCGCACCCACCGCCAGCACGACCGCCACGCTCGCGTTGGGCGACGCACTCGCGATGGTGTTACTCGAAAGCCGCGGCCTCACTCGTGAGGATTTTGCGAAGTATCATCCCGCCGGCACACTGGGCATGACCCTGTTGCTCCGCGTAAAAGACATCATGCGCACAGGAGCCGCTTGTCCCGTGCTGAATGAAACCGGCACGACGGTGCAGGAAGCCATTTTCACGATGACCAAGGCCAAGGCCGGTGCGGTCGCGCTCGTAGATGCGCAAGGCGTCATGACCGGGATTTTCACCGATGGCGATTTCCGTCGCTGCGCGTTGAGCGGGGCGGCTGATTTTCTGCAAAAGCAGGTCGCGGATTACATGACGCGCAACCCGCGCAGCGTGTCCGCCGACGTGCTCGCCGTTGAAGCGTTGAAAATTTTCCAGCAATTCAAGATCTCCGACCTCATGGCGCTCGACGCGCAAAAGAAGCCGGTGGGCTACATCGACGTGCAGGATCTGCCGAAGCTGAAAATCCTGTAGGCATAATTATCGCTCACACGCCGGGCGATAATAGGTCTGACCTTTCGCTGCGGCGCGTTGATTTCGGCGAATGTTGGGTTAGTGATTTGTCATGCCCACGCCTGCTTTCTCGTATCACGACACGTTCGCGCTCGGATCGGACGACACGGAATATCGCCTGCTTTCCAAAGAAGGTGTTTCCACGACGACGTTCGAAGGCAGCGAGATTTTGAAGATCACGCCCGAGACGCTGGCTTACGTCGCGCGCGAGGCGTTTCATGACTGCTCATTTTATCTTCGCCCGAGACACCTCGAACAAGTCGCCGCGATTTTGAGCGACCCTGAGGCGTCGGCGAACGATCGTTACGTGGCGCTCACCCTTTTGAAAAATGCCGAGATCGCCGCCGGTGGGATTTTGCCGATGTGTCAGGACACGGGCACGGCGATCATCATGGGCAAAAAAGGCCAGCAAGTCTGGACAGGGGCAAACGACGCCGAGTGGCTGTCGCGCGGCGTTTACGAATCCTACACGAAGGAAAACCTGCGCTACTCGCAGACGTCGGCCGTCGACATGTATAATGAAGTCAACACGGGCACCAACCTGCCCGCGCAGATCGATCTCTACGCGATCGAAGGCGACGCTTACAAATTCCTGTTCATCGCCAAAGGCGGCGGCTCTGCGAACAAGACTTACCTTTTCCAAGAAACCAAAGCGCTGCTCAATCCGAAGAGCCTCGAAAAATTCTTCGCGGATAAAATGCAGCTACTCGGCACCGCCGCGTGTCCGCCGTATCATCTGGTTTTTGTCATCGGCGGAACGAGCGCGGAAACCTGCCTGAAGACGGTGAAGCTGGCCTCCACGAAATATTACGATGCGTTGCCGACGAGCGGGGACGAACACGGGCGCGCTTTCCGCGACATCGAACTCGAAGCGAAGGTCTTGAAAATCGCCCAGCAAAGCGGCGTCGGCGCACAGTTCGGCGGGAAATATTTTGCGCTCGATGTGCGCATCGTCCGTCTGCCGCGGCACGGTGCGAGTTGCCCCGTCGGCATGGGCGTGTCGTGCAGCGCCGATCGCAACATCAAGGCGAAGATCACCAAAGACGGCGTCTTTCTCGAAAAGATGGAGCTCAATCCGGGGCGCTTCATTCCCGCAGAGTCGCGCGCGTTTAAGGACGACAAGATTGTCCGCATCGATCTAAACCGCCCGATGGCGGAAATCCTCAAGGAGCTTTCCCAACATCCCGTGACCACGCGGGTGTTGCTCAACGGCCCCATGATTGTGGCGCGCGATATCGCCCACGCGAAATTGAAGGAACGCGTCGATGCCGGCCAAGGCTTGCCCGATTATTTCAAGAATCACCCGGTTTACTACGCGGGTCCGGCCAAGACGCCGGCGGGTTACGCGTCCGGCTCTTTTGGCCCGACAACGGCGGGGCGCATGGATAGCTACGTCGATTTATTTCAGTCGCTCGGTGGTTCGATGATCATGCTCGCGAAGGGCAATCGGAGCAAACAAGTCACGGACGCGTGCAAGAAATTCGGCGGATTTTATCTCGGCAGCATCGGCGGGCCGGCAGCAATTCTCGCGAAGGACAGTATCAAGAAAGTCGAGGTTCACGAGTATCCCGAACTCGGCATGGAAGCCGTATGGAAAATCGAAGTGGAAGATTTTCCCGCGTTCATCCTCGTGGATGACAAGGGCAATGACTTCTTCGTAAACAACTGCGGCATCTGCGTGCCGACGAAGTAGTCCGCGCGGGATCAGTTTTTCAATCGCCGATAAACGTCAGCACAATCGAACGAGAGTGCGGCGCGTGGCGGTGTTCCCACAAGAACACGCCCTGCCAGGTGCCGAGCAGCAGTTCGCCCTGCGCAAACGGCACCGTTTCGCTGGTGCGCGTGAGCACGGCTTTGATGTGCGCGGGCATGTCATCCCCGCCTTCCAACGTATGCGTGAAAAGGGCATCACGCTCCGGCACGAGTCGATTCATCCACGCTTCGAGATCGTTCCACGCAGAAGGATCAGCGTTTTCCATCGTGACTAAACTGCAACTGGTGTGCCGACAAAACACTGTCACGACACCGGTTTTAAAATTTGTCTTCGCGAGCTCGCGGCGGAGCGCCGCAGTGATTTCGTAAGGCCCCTGCCCTTGCGTGCGAATTGTGAGCGTGGTTTGCGTGACCGACATTTTAACCTCCACCGCCAGCCAGACCGCTCGCGCCGGGCTTGGTCATCGAAAGCGGTTCGAGCGCTTGATCGAGCGAAGCAGCGTCCATGAGTTTGCGATCAAGCACGACTTGGCGAAGCGTTTTCCCCGAAGTTAGGGCTTCTTTCGCAACGCTCGCGGCGTTGTCGTAGCCGATGTGAGGATTTAACGCGGTCACCAACATCAGCGAGCGGTCGACGAGTTCGCGGCAACGTTCCGCATCAGCCTCAAGGCCCGCGATGCATTGCTCGTTGAACGTGCGCACCGCATTCGCGAGGCAGCGGATCGATTCGAGCAAGCAATGCGCCATCAGCGGCAGCGTGACGTTGAGCTCAAAATGCCCTTCGCGACCGGCGCGCTGCACGGTGTGGCACAAGCCTTCCACGTAGAGCCCAACTTGCACCAGCATCTCGCTCATCACGGGATTCACTTTTCCCGGCATGATCGACGAACCCGGCTGGGTCGCAGGCAACTTGAGTTCGCCGAAGCCGGCTCGCGGGCCAGAACCGAGGAGGCGGATATCGTTCGCGATCTTGGTCAGGCTTGCCGCGACCGCCACCAGCAGACCCGCGACTTCGACACAGTCATCGCGCGCGCCTTGCGCTTCGAAATGGTTGTCCGCTTCGAGAAAATTCAGGCCGGTTTTCTGCGTGAGAATGCGAGCCACGGTGCCACCGAAGGCCTCGTGTGTATTAATTCCCGTGCCGACCGCAGTGCCGCCGACGGCGAGTTCACTCAACGTCGTGATCCCACGCCGGCAGCGCGCGGCGGCTTTGTTCACTTGCGCGGCGTAACCGGAAAATTCCTGGCCGAGCGTGAGCGGCGTGGCGTCCATCAAGTGCGTGCGGCCGATTTTCACGAGGCCGCTCCAGGCTTCGGATTTCTTAGTGAGTGCGACCGCGAGTGCGTCGAGCGCGGGCACGAGAGATTCTTTCAAGGCCAGCGCCACGCTCACGTGGAGAACCGTTGGAATGATGTCGTTCGAGGACTGCCCGAGATTTACGTCGTCGTTTGGATGCAGCGGTTTCTTCGAACCGATGGGCTGGGAACTGAGCTGACTTGCGCGGTTCGCGATGACCTCGTTGGCGTTCATGTTGGTCGAGGTCGCGGAGCCCGTTTGAAACACGTCCAAGGGGAAATGCGCGTCGAGTTTTCCTTCCGCGATCTCTTGGGCGACTTGTTGGATCAGGCGGCTTTTGCCCGGGTCGAGTAAGCCAAGTTCTTCATTCGCGAGGGCACACGCAGCTTTTACCAGACCTAGCGCATGAATGAAAGCGGCGGGCAGCGGCGTGCCGCTGATCGGAAAATTCAACACGGCTCGCTGTGTGGAGGCACCGTAGAGAGCGTCGTCTGGCACGGCCATCTCGCCCATCGAATCACGTTCGTTTCGCATGGGCGAAGACTACGTCGCAACGTCTCGAAACTCAAAAAAAAAAAACCCGCCGATTGGCGGGTCTTCAAAGAGCGAGAGCGAACTGAACTCAGCTTAGAATTTCAGAGAAACCTGATCGCCACGCAGGCCCACGCGGGTGATGCGATCGTTAAGTTCCGCATCGAGGCGGCGATTCAGACGATCACTCGAAGTCGCCGGCGCATCCGCTTGGGGCTGGAGTTGACGGTCGCTGTATTGCGCCAGCAACCGGGTGCGCTTCGAATCACCCGTCGGCACCGAAGCAAATTCTTCCGTTTGCAGGGCTGCGGTTTGCACGCGGGCGACCGGACTGAGACGCGAACCAAGCACGGAGCCGATCAGCTCAGGCTCGGACTGTTCCAAGCGGGCGAGATTCGCGGCAATCGAACGAGCAGAAGGTGTTTCAATCACCGTGGAAGCGGCCAACATTGGAACTTCTACCTGCGCACTTGTCGAAACCGGGACTTCGATCGAAGCAACTTGTAAGGGTTGGCTGGATTGAGCCGACACCGGCGCGTTATTCGACAATTCCGGCACCGCAATCGGAGCGATGTCGCCAGAGGGTTGCGCGGAAGCGTCCGAATTCGAACGATTCTCTTGGGCGACCGAAATCATGCTGCCATCGAGTTGGGCGCTCTCGGACGGGCTGTAAAATTTAACCGACACTAACGTGAAGGCCAAAATTGCCGTCGCCCCGACTGGGAAATACGCGCGCGAATTGAAAATAATCGGCAGCGATTGCCACCAGGGACGTTTCTCCATCAACGCGGTGAGCTGTTTTTGACGGAGCTCGCGCTCGAAGGTGCTCCAAAATTCCTCGGCGGGCCGCTCGGCGCGTTTCAGCTGAAGGAGGTTTTCGAGGGTGACTTTCGGACGTTGATCGGGAGGAAGCATTGCGGAATTAGCGGATGTATTTCGAAAGTTCGCCTTGCAGCACTTGCTTGGCGTAATGGAGGCGGGAGCGGACGGTGCCTTCGGAGCAATCCATCACCTCGGCGATCTCAGAGTGGCTGAGCCCATCGATTTCAAATAAAGTAATCACTGTTCTGTGCGGGATAGACAGTTTTTGCATGGCCTCGTTCAATTTTTCCTGAAGCTCGCGTAGGTAAGTATCCCGATCCGCCCCGTTTTTGTCGGTTAATTGCTCGATGACTTGCGCGCTGGCCCCCTCTTCGTTGATTTTTTCGAGGCTGAAAAAAGTGCGCATCTTGTTCTTGCGGAGGTGGCTTAACGTAGTGTTAACCGCGATGCGATAGAGCCAGGTGAAGAAAGAACAGTTACCTTGAAAGCGATTGATGGCCTGAAACGCTTTGATGAAAGAATCTTGGGTCAAATCCGACGCATCCTCGCGATTTGCCGTCAAATTGTAGACCACGCCAAACAGGCGTTCGCGGTATTTCTTAATGAGCGCGTCAAAGGCGGCGACGTCGCCCGCTTGCACCCGCTTCACAATAACCAAATCAGCGTCCGCCTCCTGCTGCCGTTCAGGCGAGGAGACAATCGTCTTGGTGAAGACTCGGGACAAATTCATCGCGAAAGGGATACGTTTAGCGCGGACGTTGAGTCAGGCAAACGGAAACTATTTTACCGCAGGTGCCGGTTGCAAGGCCGCGACTTGCGAACGCAGCATTTCACATAGTTGTAGCATCAGCGCTACCGGCGGAAGCTCAGCATGAGGCGCGAGAGCCGCCGTGGCAGCCACCAGTTCTTTCTCGATCGCGAGCACGACACCGCCCGCGATGCCTAGTTCTTGCATGCGCTGCTGGCTGGCCGCTAACCCGAGCGGTTTGCCGCCGCGAATCGCGGTAATGATTTCGTTTTTCTCGGATTCCGAAACGCGTTCCAAGAGTAGCATGAGCGGGAGCGTGAGCTTACCCGTCGCTAAATCGGTGCCGAGAGTTTTGCCAATCCGTTGCTCCTCTCCAGCGAAGTCCACGAGGTCATCGTAGATTTGATAAGCGACGCCAAGATGATGGCCAAAAAGATTCGCCGCGTCAGCAAACGCCTCCGCATAACCCGACAGGCGCGCGCCCAAAAAACACGATACGCGGAAAAGCTCGGCCGTTTTCAGGTCGATCATGCGCCGGTATTCCTCGTGAGAGATGTTAATCTCCCGCCGACGCAGCGTCTGCATGATCTCGCCCGAACACACTTTTCGCGTCGACTCCGACACCATCCGGCACACCTCGGTCGTGGGAAATTGCGAAGCGACATGCAGTGCTTGGGAGAAAAGCGCGTCTCCCAACAACACGGCTGCATCGGGACCAAACTCGCGCGCGGCCGTGCGGCGGTTGCGACGAATCTCAGCCCGATCCATGATGTCGTCGTGCACGAGCGTCGCGAGGTGCACCATTTCCACCACGCCCGCGGCGCGAACAAGTTCATCGGAAACGATCCCGTCGCCTTGCCAGCCGCTCACGAAAACCAAAGTCGGACGCAGCCGCTTGCCGGTCGTATCAAGACAGTAGGCGGCCATGTCGCGAATCTCCGGCTCGAATTTTTGCACCTGATCCCGCATGAAGCGATCAAGCGCCGCCATTTGGGGCGTCACGCGTTTGAACAGCGCATTGAAATCACGAGGAGGAAGAAGATCGGTGGCATTCATGGGCCGGCAGTCGGGCAAACTTAAGCGGCACGCTCTAAATGGCTAACAAATACTATAGCCAGTCTTGCCACTGATAGGGTCGATAACGTTTTGTCGGTTCATGGGACAAGACAACCCGCTGCTGCTTCTCGTGATGTTAGGTGCCGCTGGCTATGCGGGGAAAATCTGGCTCGATGACTATCGCGACGCGAAGCAAGGCAAACCAAACCCCCGCGCCCTCCCCGGCGCGACAAGTGCGCCACGGCTGGCAATCTTGATCGCAGCAGCGGGAGGGTTGGCGTTACTCATCGGGGAAACCCTCGGCGAATACGCGCTCGGCGTGAGCGACGAGCAGAGCAGCATCACGGTTTTATTCGGGCTCTACACGTTGGCCGCCGCATTTGTGGAAGAACTTATTTTTCGCGGGTATCTCGTAATCGATAAGCGCGGCCGTTCCAAGCTGATGATGAGCGTGGTCGGGGCTTCGCTGGTGTTCGCGATTTTGCACCCGTTTTTGTGGAGTTGGGACATGGGGGCAACGTCCGCTTGGCAGGCACTGCAAGTGTGGCGCTGGGACGAGTGGTTCACTTGGCAATTCACGACCAAAGCCTGGTTTAGCACCGGGGTGGTGTTCGCCGGCTCGCTATGGTTTTACTTTGTGCGGTTTATGCCGGGAAACTCGCAGGACTCACTGCTGCCCTGCTTTGCCGCGCACGCGGCGAAAAATCTCGGGGTTTTCGCCGTGAAGTATGCGCAAGGGTTTGTAAGTGGATGGTGGTAACAGACGCGGATTCATATTCGGTGCTCATTTCGTGCCCAGCGCACACGGAATGAATGCTTCGGCGCGGCTGTCGGCCTCACCAAATAAAAAACCCGCGCTGGTTGGCGCGGGTTGAAATTGAATTCGAACGGCTGATTACTTCGTCTTTTCAGCGCGCTCTACTTTCTCGAGGTGCTTGCCAAACTGCGTTGGATCCATCTCCGCGGCTTGCAACGAACTCGCCGTGAAAATGTCCGTCGGCATCGCACCGTCCGCATTCACCGTCTTCGCGGTGATAAAGATCAGGAGGTTCGTCGCATTGTCATTCACGCTCTTCGATGAGAATAATTTCCCAAGCAGCGGAATGCTGCCGAGCACCGGAACTTTGGTGCCCCCGTGGCTTTGCTGGGAACTGAGCAAGCCGCCGATGCCTACCGTATAACCGTTCTTCAAGGAAATCTGCGTCTTGGCTTTGCGCGTCGAGATGATCGGAATTTGAGCACCACCGGCACCGCCGAAGGTCGTTTCGTCAGCTTGCTGGCTGATTTCGGGCTCAAGGTTCAAACGGATAAGTCCTTGGCTGTTCACCTGGGGCGTCACTTTCAAGATCACGCCGATCGGCTTATACGTGAACCCAGACACTTCGAATGTGCCGCGTTCCGCATTGTAAGTGTAGCTCGGGATAGGAAATTCCTGACCGATGTTCAGAACGGCTTCGGAGTTGTTTAGCGTCACCACCGTTGGATTCGACACAACTTTCGTATTCGTTCGACTCTTCAGAGCGGAAAGCACGACGTTGAAATCGGAGGCGGAAAAGACCGCAGAAGTAATGGCATTTAATGAATCGCCGTAGGCATTCTGGATGGTGTTTGAAGGCAACCCCGGGAGTGGTGATGTTGTTCCAGTTGCCGTAGGTGGCAGGGTAACATGTCCGCCTGGTAAGCTCGTCACAGTTCCAGTAATAGGATTAAATGAGGTGCCGTAATCAACCGCTTCATTCCGCACATCTTCGCGCCGTCTCTCAAATTCCTTCGTCATCTGGCCCGCGCTCAATCCGAAGTTTTGCAAACCGGCCCAATTCACACCGATATCGCGGATGTCACGGTCCGTGACTTCGACGAACTTCGATTCGATCATGACTTGATCGGTCGCGCGATCCAGCTGCTCGATGATGCTGCGGATGCGGCTCATGCGGGTCGGACGTTCGGTGATCACGAGCGCGTTGGAGCGCGCATCGATAAAGATTTTACCACCCACGGCAGGATCGACCAAGCCATCGACGGTCGGCTTGATATCGGCGGCTTTGGCATTGTTCAAAATAAAGACGTCGGTCGAAACCGGCTCTTGCGTGAGCAGTTCGTTACTCACGACTTTGATGATATTACCCTCTTCCACATAGGTGTAGCCGATGGGCGAAAGCACCACTTGGAAAATTTGGCGCCAAGTGACATCGCGAAGCTTGATCGAGGTTTTGCCCGTCAAGGTATCAGGCACCACCAGATTCAATTCAAAGAGATCGGCGACGTTACGTAGGATCGTGCGGATATCTTCATCTGGGAAATCTACGGAAAGCGTATCGCGATCACGCGTCGCCGAGGTTGCGACCGGAGCAGCGCCCTCGACTGTGACCGCAGTCGTGGCGGCTGGCGGTGGCGGCGTCTCGGTTTGGGCCATCACGGGCAAGGCTGTCATCGCCGTGGCGAGGAGAGCGGGAATAAGTGTGCGTCGGATGCTCATAATCGGGATGCTCATTTGATCGGCCGGGTGAATTCGTCACGATTCAGCCGGACAGTGAAGTTAGTGCGGTCAACGGAGAGGATTTCTAAAGTGTATTCCGTGCCTTCAAAGTTAATAGTCAAAAGACCGCCTGCTTTGACGCGCTTTTGACCGAAGACGAGCGTCGGCGCTCCGCTGATCACGAAATACCCGGAAGGCTTCAAACCGCTCGCGATCGCCTGCAGAAGTTCGCGGTTATTACGCGGCGCAGCTGGCCCAGCAGTGGCGACCACTGGTTTGTCGACCAAGCCAACTAATTCATTAAACGCATCAGAGTGAAACGGGCTAGTTGCCGGCACCACTATTTCCCTTGGTGAGAGCATTCGTTTCGCACGATCCAATGCCGTTTGCCGAACGCTCGGATTGACGACTTGAGCTTCCGCTGAATCCCATACCAGTGCCATCAACAACAACGTCGCAATGCTACGGGTTTTATTGAGCAAGTGGGTTTTCATGGCTTGCCGAGGAGTTCCAAATTGATGCTAACCACCATCGCCTTCGAACTGTCAGTCTGGGATGATTCCGAACCTTGGCTGGTCTTGGCAAAATTCAAACTGATGAAGTGCGCAAAGTGCGGGCCGCTTTCGAGTTTCTTAATGAAGAGCATGACTTGCTGATAGGAACCTTGCACCGACACGAAATAGGGAATGCCCACATAACTTAAACCGGCTTTGGCCGTCTTCGGCGGCGTGTTCTGACGGACATCGTTAAACTTAACTCCAGTCTCGGCCTCCAAACGGTAAAAATACTGGAGGTTCACCGCCAGCTGACTGGAATTGATCAGGCGCGAATCCAATTCTTTCGTCATTGCCTGCATTTCAGCAAGTTGCTGCGAAAGTTTATCCGCATTGCGGACGTTTGTTACCATCTTCGAGGCCTGCATCGATTTCGTATCATATTCGGACTGCAAGGTATCGTTCTCGCCACTGCGGAAGTAGAAAATCCAAAACAAGCACACAATCGCGATCAAACCGCACAGAAATCCCAACGGGTGCTTTTTGAGAGTCGCGACCAAATCAGCGGAGGTCATTTTATTTTTTCTCCTTTCCCACAGGTTTCGTCTTAAACGAAACATCCATGGACAAAAACCCGCCCGAAGTATTGCGATTCAAATTCGATTCAGAGATAGACTCGAATATATCGTTAAATCGCGGAGCAGCGCGCAGTGTCCCGACATATTTCGAAGCCAAGCCGCTCGCCTGATCCGACGATCCCGCAACGAGTGCGCGCATCTGAAACGTCGAGGATTTCGCCGCCTCCTCATAACGCATATCCAGCATTTCAATTACCACCTCGGCAGGCATAGTTTGCGCGATTAAGGAAATAAACTCCGTCGGACCGATGGAAGCTTGGCGAAAAGCCTCCACTTCATCCAATTTCTTTTGTTCAGCCAAGAAAGCAGCCGACGACTTAATCGCCTCATTATTCTGCTTTGTGTTGGTGTCGATCTGGGTCTGCGCCGCTTGCGTTTGATCCCTCAGATTGTGCAGCGTGATTTCGCCGTGACCCACCCACATGAGCAACCCGAGCGCAACTGCGATGGCTGCGGTGTTAACAAAGAACGTCGTGCGAACCACTTTGGTGTCCGGCAAACGCGTCGCATCGCGGAAATCCGCATGCCACAACGGCGCCACCGCCGGCTCGTCATCACCTTTTTTTCCAAATGAAAAATTAAGCGCCATTGGGAGTGTGGTAAGAAGCGATTAATGAGAATAATCCCATCCAGCGTTCATCGAGCGGATTCGGAGCAACCCCATCCGCGAGTTTGATGCCCCGCGACTCAAGCCAGGGAATCAGATCCGGCTTAAATTGCGTAACGCCCAAAGAACCCGCCATCGTGCCGCCAAGCCAATTCAAGCTCACTGGAAGCTGGGTGCAAAGCACGCTGCCGATCGATTGACCGGTCTGCACCTCGTAAAAACCAATTGAAGACTGAAGCTCTTTCATGAGCTTTTTGACCAACGCCCCACCCATGCTCGTGAAATCAAACGTGTTGGAGTAGAAAAGTTTCTTGGCCGACTCTTCGTCCTTCAAACCCAACTCGGCTTGCACCACTGGAATCATCGCCGAGATCCCGCTGAAAATCGGTCGCGAGACGTCCACGCCATCCGCGGACAGTATGTAGCTCTGAGTCATTTCCTCGCCCATCTCGAGCAGCAACACCGGTGCTTTGCTCTGCTTGAATTTCAGATAGCTAATCAAACCGCCCAGCATAGCCACGCTCGCCAATTCGAGCCGTTCCGGATAAATCCCCAGCTGCAAAAGTTTCTCCTGCGCCGCGATGATTTCTTCGGACGGTAACCCAGCAAACAGCACCTCTTTCTGCGTGCCTTTGGCCAAATCATAATCGCTGCCGTCTTCCGGATTCAGCGGCTTGATGGTATACTTGTCCGGTTCGATGCGAAACTGCTGTGCATAAACCTCATTAAAGTATTCCGGATCCTTGATTTTCCGAAGATCAAGCGTTTGCCGACGCACTAAACGTTTTGCCGGATAAATTCCACAAGCTGCATGCACGTAGCCAGTAGCACCTTTCCCGGGACTCGCCTTTACCCAATCGGCAATCGCCGCCGTATCCGTCGACGCAATCTCTTTGAGCTCTTCAACCACCAACGGCGCTTCGGCTTGGCTCAATCGCGCTAAAAACGTCGACTGTTCGCCGATTTCGACACCGAAGCCTTTCAATTTCTTCGCTTTGAACATGCGGAGTGCGGGGATACGAAAATTGGGTGAGTGCTTGGTTCAAAACGGATGGAGCGACGGCATCGGCGCATAGCCCCAAACGAAAGTGGTGTGCGTGTTGATTGCTAATTGTTGCTCACCATCCTGACAAGATGAAAACCCCCACCCAATTTCAGAACTCAATGGTTTGGCACATGTTTTACCACGAACCCGCCAAAAAAAAACCCGTCCGTAGACGGGTTTGCAGCATGAATGGGCCGTAAGCGTATCAGCTTACTTCTGCCACGTGCGCTTCTTGTGGCGGTTTGCCTTAAGGCGCTTCCGGCGTTTGTGTTTCGACATCTTCAGACGCCGTTTCTTTTTCAGATTACCCATAGATTAAAGTGTTAAGGGCGAAACCTGCGAATCCTGCGGCTCGGTGTAAAGCCCGAATTTTCACCCCTTCTCCAGTGGCACCCGGCACCGAACTCGCAGTTGCGTGAACACTACCTCGGCATCCACCGCATTCACGGGCAATCCGGTCAGCACACCGACCACTTTTCGATAGACGTTTAATTGCGCCTCATGACGCGCCATGGCCTGCGGCAAACCCTTTTTTGTCACGCGATCCGTCTTAAAATCAAACACCACCGCCTGCACCGGCCGCCCCGTCGCGTCCAACTCCACGAGCACGCGATCTACCACGCCGGTGATCCAGTCGCCGCCCAACACCACCTCGAAAGCCCGTTCGCGCCACAATTGGATATTCGCCCCACGCGGCTTCTCCCAAAGCTCAGCCAACGCCGGCGCGCGCACACATTCCAGCGCCTCGTTTAAAACATCATCCGACACGCCCCGCTGCTGCCACGCTTCACCTAATTCCGAAGCACTGACACCCCACTCCACTTCCGCGAGCAACGCGTGCACCGCCAATCCGAAATCCGCGCTCGCTCCCGTTTCCACCGAAAACAAAGGCGCGATGCGCAACACACTCTTCTTCTGTCCCGAAGGCTTGCGCGCCAACAAGCGGGCACTGCGGCGTTCCTCGACGGCGACCAATTTTATTTCGCCAGCCGGTTTCTCAGCTGGTTTCGCAGCCGCCAACTTGGCATGCCAATCCGCATCTCCCGTCGACCAACCACCAGATAATTTCAACGCACCCACGCGCACTTCGCCCGAATCGGATCCCAACGTCTCCGCCAGCACGCGAAGATAATTTTTCGAAACCGAATCACCGGGCTGCTTTGTAAGCACATACATGGCCCGCTTGGCGCGCGTCATCGCGACATAAAGCAACGACAACGATTCGTAACCCGCCTCGGCCTCCGCTCCGCGCATGTGTTCGGCGAGCGTGGCATCGTTCTGCCAGAAAAGTTTCGGCGGCAAATCCAGCACCCATTCCACCGTGCGGTCGCCACCCTTGTGCACCGCCGGACCATCGCGGGCTTGATCCAGTTTGTTGCCCTCCAAGTCCGGCAAAAACACCATGTCAAAACCCAGTCCCTTCGATTTGTGAATCGTCATCACGCGCACGACCGCCGCGCTTTCGCTCTCGCGCACCGTGTGACGCTCCATGAAGGCGATAAACTCCGCCACGTTGCGGCTCGCCGTTTCGTCAAACACCCGCGCCGCCGCGATGATCTGACGCGCGCGCAACCGGCTAAAGGCATCGTCCTTCGCCAGGTTCGGCTCAATCTCGCGCCACCAGCCTTCCAGCGTGCGCTCAAACCCCTCGGCGTAAATTTGCCCGAGCACGCGCTCGCTCAATTGTTCCGGCGCAAGGATGCTGGCTTTTTTCAAGGCCGCACCCAGCGGGGTCATCAACAAATGTTCCTGCGCCAAACGATCGCCCGGATGCGCGGCTGCTTTCACCAACGCCAGCAGCGCCGCGCCGACCGGATTATCCGTGCACACATACAAATCCGAATCCGCCACGGCCGGGAACCCGCCTTCGCGTCTCAGAAAATCCGCCAACTCCGCCGCTTCGTTGTTCGTCTGCACGAGCACCGCGCAACTCAATCCGCGTTCCAGCGGGTTCACTTCGCGCAACAGATCCAGCAGCAGCGCTCGCCGCGCAATTTCATCCTCCGCGTGCAACCACGCAGCTTGTCCCGTGTGTTTCTCCACCGCCGAACTGTGCTCGCGCCACTCCTGATTCCACGCATTCGACATCGCACCGGGAAAAAGATTTTCCAACGCCGCCTTATCACCAAACACGCGGTTCACCATCTCGATCAACGGCGGCCCCGACCGCCACGACGCCACCAAATGTTCCTGCGCGATCAAGTCCGGCGCCGAAGTATTATAGTGACTAAAAATTTCCCGGAAAAGGCGCGGGTCGCCTTCGCGCCACGTAAAGATCGCCTGCTTCACATCACCGACGCAGAAAAAACTCCGCACGCCCGCTTCATCCTGCACCGCTTCATCAACGAGATTTTCCAACACGCTCCATTGCCCGCGACTCGTATCCTGAAACTCGTCGAGCAACCAGTGATCGATCTCCCCATCCAATCGATAGTCGATCGCCAGCCGGTTATCGCCCTCCGACAACTCGCCCTGCGTCAGCTCCGGCACGTCGGCACCCGGCGCGAGCAAACGCTGCACATCACCAAACGTTAATTTACCCGCGCGTCGCACCGAATCGTGATAATAATTTTCGTAACCGCGCAGCACCGCATGGATGCCCCGCGTCACTTCGATGCGACGGTTTAATTCGCCCCCGACAACATGCCGCGCGATCTCACGCAACGCCGCACACGCCGACGCGCTGAGTTCCTGTTTCTTCCGATCGAACTCCAGTTGCGCAGGCCCGGAATTTATCTCCGTCCACGCCGCGAGCACTTTCTCCAGCACGTAAACAATCTCGCGCGGCAACACCGCCCCCGGCGACCACTCTGGCAACGCCTGCAAAAACTTTTCCCAACGCTCGCGCTGTTTATCGGCAAGGCCCGCTTCGCCCATCCACATCCGCAGCGCTCGCTCCGCGAGCGGCAAATCGACTTTCGCCGCCAACCATTCCGCGCCTTCCGGCCACACGCGCTCCGCATTTCCCCAGAGCTCGCCATCGCGCGCGCCCAGATAAATCTCCTGATAACGATCCAGAAATTCATCGAGCTGCGCCCCGAGTCGTTTCGTTTCACGGCCAAACGTCGCGCGCTTGAATGACTCAATAAATTCTTTTTGCGCCGCATCGAGTTCGCCCGCGCGCGCAAACATCCGTTGCAACACGCGACGACGCTCCAGTCGCGCCGCATACTCCTGCAAAATCTCAAAATCTCCCGCCAAGCCGAGTTCCAAGGGAAACGTCCGCGCGATCCGCGCAAAAAAACTATCGAGCGTGCCGAGCCGCAGCCGCGGCATCGCATCCGTCACCGCCCGCAACATCCGCAAAAAGTCCGCGCAACCCAGCGCAGGATGTTTGATATCTTCCGCGAGCTGCCGCGCTTTTTCTTCGTCTATCGAAGCCGCCGCGAGCTTCCGCAATATCTCATCGAAAAACTCGCCGGCCGCTTTCCGCGTAAACGTCAGCGCCACGATTCGCTCCGGTTTCGCGCCCTCCGCCAGCAAGCGCACAAAACGATTCGTGAGCGCAAACGTCTTCCCCGATCCCGCCGACGCGAGGATCATCGAATGCCGCGACGCGCTCATGATTTCGCCTCCTTCCACACAATACTCGCCGCCGCGCCGTGATGAAACAGCGATGCAAAATCATCGAGCTCCGCATCCCAGCCTTTGAGTTCACGCGGCGGCCAAAACTCGCCGGCACCGATTGCTGCGCACACGCCTTGCACACAGCGCCACGCTGCATCGCGCAACTCCGGCGAATAAGCTTCCCACAATTCGAGTCCGGTTTCGCCGGCCGCTTTCGGGAGATTAAAATAACCGCAAGTAACTTCGCGGCCAAACCCAGCCGCCGCGAGCGCTTCGAGATAAACCGGCAATTGCAGGTCAGTCCACGCGACTTCCTTTCTGTTGAGTTGGAAAAGCGCCCATTCGGGTGTTTTCTCATCGGGTTTATCCAGATGCACCTTGATGGGAGCCACCGCGGAATCCGAAGTCTTGTAATCGAGCACGCGCACTGCGCCGGTGAGTTGGTTGCGTTCGATGCGATCGATTTTTCCCGCCACGATTACCTCGCCCACCGGCAATTCAAATTTCCGCTCCACCTCTTCGATCACCCAGCCCGCCGCGCGTTCCTGCGCCTGCACGGCCGCCGCTTTGCTCAACCGCTGACGCGCCGACTCGACTTGCACGAGCAGCGGCAGCGTGAGTTCCACCCCAAAACGCCGGCGCACTTCCTGATCAAAATGGGTAGTTAAAAATTCGCGCAACGCCGCCTCGTCCTGCGAATCGCGCATCGCCTCATCCTTGCCCATCGCCTCGAGCGCGCTGTGACAAAGCGTGCCGAAATCGCGCGCGTCGAGTTCGCTTTTCACCGGATCGACCGCTTCCATTTCCAGCACGGTGCGAAAATAAAAACGCAGCGGACACTTCAACCAGCCACGCAACGCGGTCACCGAAACGCGCTTCGGCGAATCCGCCTGACGCGGCGCGAGTTTCCACGCGCGCGCCCATGGCACGTTTTGTCCCGCGAGCTCAGGTTCGCGGAAAAGAAAGTTCACGCGTTCCGGCAATTCCGCATCCGCACACCGCAGCAACAACCGCGACGGACGAATCGGGTCGCCCGAAACCGAGGTTTTTCCAAACAAAACATCCAAACGCCCGCTCTCTCGCCGCGACGACGTCATCGCTTGCAAGATGTAGGCATCGCGCACGAGCCGCGCGGCATTCGTTTTTAAACCGAGCCGTTCACGCAACGATTCCGGCAAAAACGCATCGCCCGCGACCGCCTCCGGCACGCGCCCATCGTTGAAACCCGCCACCATGAGATGCGGCGCATCTTCCCATAGCAATTCAAGCCAGCCCTGCAATTCGACCGCGCCGGCGGTTTTTTCGCTCGTGAGTTGGGTGTCTCCAAAAGTTTTCAGCGCCAGCTCCCACCAATCCCCGCGCTTCAGTCGCGCAAACCTTCCCGAGGCTTCCGCGCACGCGCGCACCGCGTCCATCCATGCGCTGATCGCTTCCTCCAAGTCGCCATCGGTTTCGCGTCCAGGTTCCAGCGTGCGCGTCGAGAAAATCAGCGAAAGGACATTTGAAACACTCGTCGCAAAATCTCCGCGCCGCAGTAACGCCCGCACTTCGTCGACCACTTCCAACGCGGCGATTAATTTCAGATTCGGTCGCTTACTTAGCTTGGCGTGTTCGCGAGCCGCCGCGAGCGTGGCCGGCAAATGGCGTTCGCGCAAATCGTCCAACCCATCCAGCCAATGCGCCGTCGAAAACTCCGCCCCGAGCCGCGTTCGTAAGCTCGCGCAAAAATCAGGACACCGCGCCAGCGTCTCCACAGATTCAAACGTCGCTTCTTTTTCGAGCGACGCGAGCGCGAGCAAGAGTTGATAAAACCCTGCCTGTTTTTGCGCGCGACCTTCAGGATTATACGACGGTAGATTTTTCGCCCGCAGCGCAGTTTCCAGCGGCGGCAACACCTCCGCGTCCACGCTGCCGACCGCGAGCAGGCCTTCGGGCTGGCCGTAAGCGCGTGCCACTTTCGCGATGCGCTCGGCTTGCGCCACGGGATCCGCGCACAAATGCACGTGCTCGGCAAACCTGGGCAAATCGAACACGCGATGCTCCCACGTTTCCACGCGTGGCAGGCCCCAGTCGTTGAAATTTTCCGCTTCGGACTCTGGCGCAAACACCACGATCTCGACGGGAATAGTCTCCGCTACGCCGGCCACTACTTGCAACGCAAGCGGCAGCGGATCAGGCGTCGCCAGCAAAATAATTTTATCCACCCCTTCCGGCACGGCGGGAGATCTCGCCGCCGCAATGTTGGCAGTGGCCGAGTTCACCAAACCGCTTTCGGCTAGTTTTTCGGCGTGGAGTTGTTCCAACGCGCCTAATTGCCGCCAGCGCGCCGACTCGACAAATTTGCCGGCCTTTTCCGCCACATCGACCATCCGCAAACCACCTTCCGCAAGCGTGACCTGCAATTTCACGAATTGCTGCGTGAGCCGCAGCGCCCACGCAAAATTGCGCGCGGGCGGATCGACGGGAAACACTTCGCGAAACGCTTCCAATTCCACATCGAGCAGCACGTCGATCCACGCCAGCGTCGTCTCCAGCCGCGACGCGATTTTCGCGGCATCTTGCGCCGTGATTAACACTTCCGGCGTCAACACGCGTGGCGCGAACACAGCTTGCTGGTATTTTGCCGCGTGCGCCGCCAATCCTTCGCGCAAACGCCGGCCGGCCTGGCTGGTGGATACCACCACGAGCAAATGCGACAGGTCGAGCGGCCGATCGCCTTTCCAGCCCATCGCCAGAAATTCCACGGCCTGCGGCAGCAGCGGATGCTCCCACGACAAAAAATGGCGGCGAACGTTGGCGGGCGGCATCACGCGTGAATCTTCGCAGCCAACGACGCACCGCAAGCCCAGAGCCGCGACGTGGCAACTTCAGCCAACAAAAAACCCGCGGCGGTTAAGCACGCGGGTTTAAAATGAATCGAGTTCGGAAGCTTACTTCTTCGCGAAGATCACCTTGGCATACTGCGCTTTGTGATTCGAAGCCGCATTGCGGTGAATGACGTTGGCCTTCACAGCGCGGTCGAGCGCGGAGATGTAAGCGATCGCGGCGGCGCGGGAGGCTTCGGCATCGGTGCCGGCGGTGGCCTTCTTGGCAGCCTTGCCGAGGGACTTCAGGCGGGTCTTGGTAGCTTGATTACGCGCCGCATTGCGGAGGGACTTACGGGCGGCTTTGATTGCGGACTTGGTATTGGCCATGGTGCTTGGAAAATTTAGAACGGTGAAAAACCCAAAATCCCCTCGGTGAGTCAAGGGCTAATTGTTTTCCCGGGTCCCCGCCAGCCTCCGCCCGGCAAAAATGGCGCGGGGCGGGCCGCTCCTGAGCAACCCGCCCCGCATGAGGTCTAAAAAACTAGTTTCGAAGCCGTTAAGCCGGATTCTGTCTGCCTCCCGAAGAAGGCTGGATCTCCATTTCTCTAAGTGCGTCCGAAAACGCGACTTCCCCAAGCTGCGGGCTTTCGCCTACGCTCGGGATGCGACTAACCCGGGACTATCTGACGGGCCGCCAAGTCCCCTATTTAGTCTTGCACCGGATTGGGTTTTTCGTGCCGCCGTCGTTACCTTCGGCGCGGTGGGCTTTTACCCCACCTTTTCACCCTTACCTCGCGGTTGCCCGCGCGGCGGTTTATTTTCTGTGACACTGTCCATCGCGACGCCTTGAAGCGCCACGTCCCCGCTTTCGAAGGGAATCCTGCCCTGATGGTGTCCGGACTTTCCTCTCCCTGCTCAAAGAACACGGAGCGAAGATCTGGCTCCGAAACTAGAATTGCCAATAGAGGATGCGGCCACACTGGGAGCAAGTGGCAATTTCCGTCCCGTTGCCGTTCTTCGCGAGCACTTCGAGGTGCGTCGGCACTTTCAGATGGCAACCGCCACAACGCCCGCCGTTTGCGGTGACGCACACCGGATGACCGGGACGGGCCGCGAGCCGGTCGTAAATTTTAATCTGATTCGCCGGCACGTCCGGACGCGCCGCCGCGACCAGGCCTTCGGCTTCCTTCACGTTCTCGCGGAGGTTTTTCTCGCGATCACGCAACGTGCGGATTTTGCCTTCGTAGCCAGCGATATTGTTTTTGAGCTCCGCCTCAGCGACCGCGAAACGCTTCTTCGCTTCGTCGATCTGGAACATCACGCCGATCTCTTCCTCTTCAAATTTGCCGATGGCCGCGAGGCCGTTGTCGATCTCGTGCGTGAGGGCCTGATATTCGTCGTTCTTGCGCACCTGCGCCTGCTGCGTGCGGTATTTGCCGACTTTCTCCTCGGTCGACTTGATTTCGATCTCAAGGAGCTTCTTTTTCGATTCCAGGCCATGCCATTCACTCTTGGCGGCTTCGATGGCACCCTTTTCGGCGGCGACCTTGGCCTCGATGGCGGCGATTTCGCGGGGGGTGGCTTGGAGCTGCTGCTCGAAGTTCAGTCGCTTGCTGTCACGTTCCTGAAGCACGAGCAATTTTTCCAACGATTGAGCAGCCATGTTGCGCCCACAGTGCGACGCGCGCGCAACCGGTCAAACGAAACTATCCCGCGCCTCAAATCCGCGCTAAAATTGAACCTAAAAATCGACCGTTTGCCGGCCTCAAAAACAGATTCTCAGTGCGCGTTTTCCGGAACCTTTTTATTGCTGTTTTTAAACGTTGATAGACAACGATTAAAAACATGCTTTTTTACACTAAAAATACCTCGTTTTTTCGGGCAGAAATAAGTTGTCGGAAGCAGTAAACTTCGTGATGTTTTTGCATCCTATTTTACCTCTAAATGTCATCCTCAGACGAAGCCACGCAATCCAACGCAAATCCCGCCATCGCCAACTCCTACGATGCTGACAAACTCAGTCAGCTCAAAGGCCTTGAGGCAGTCCGCAAGAAGCCCGGCATGTATATCGGCGGCACCGACGAACGCGCGCTCCATCACTGCGTTTCCGAAGTTTTAGATAACTCCGTCGACGAACACCTCGCCGGCCACTGTTCGAAAATCGAAGTCACCATTCACGTCGACGGCTCGATCAGCATCCGCGACAACGGCCGCGGCATCCCGGTCGATATCAACAAGGAAAGCGGGCTGCCCGGCGTCGAACTCGTGCTCACCACGCTCCACTCCGGCGGTAAATACGGCCAGGGCGGCTACAAATTCTCCGGCGGCACGCACGGCGTCGGCGCGAAGTGCGTCAACGCCGTGTCCGAATGGTTCGAGGTCGAAGTCTCCCGCGGCGGCCAGGTCCACCACATGCGTTTCGAGCAGGGCAAAACCATCAAGAAACTTTCCGTCATCGGCAAAGCGAGCGGCACCGGCACTTACGTCACGTTCAAGCCTGACGCGGAAATTTTCAAAGAAACCACCGTGTTCGTTTCCGCCCGCATCGCCACGCGCCTGCGCGAACTCGCGTTCCTGAACTCCGGCCTTGAGATCGTTTTCACCGACGAGCGCCCGTCCGATCCGAAACCGGAAAAATACCTCTACAAAGACGGCGTCTCGGAATTCGTTAAGCAGATCAATCAAGGCAAAACCCCGCTACACCCGCAGCCCGTGCGCATCGTCAAAGAGAGCCACCTGCAACTCGACGACAAGCCGATCGAGATCCATTGCGAAGTCGTTCTCCAATACAACGACACCTACAACGACCAGGTTCTCTGCTACACCAACACGATTCACAATCCTGACGGTGGCACGCACTTGTCCGGTTTCCGCAGCGCCCTCACGCGCGCGATCAACCAATTCTCGAAAGCCAACAATCTGCTGAAAGATAAAGATCCGCAGATCACCGGCGACGACGTTCGCGAAGGTCTCGCGGCGGTCATCTCGATCAAGCACAGCGATCCGAAATTCGAATCGCAGACGAAAGTTAAACTCCTCTCGCCCGAAGTCGAAAGCGTCGTCGGTTCCTCGACCTACGAAGGCTTGATGATGTATTTCGAAACGAATCCGCCGATCGCGAAACGATTCGTCGACAAAGCCCTCAACGCCGCCCGCGCGCGCGAAGCCGCCCGCAAAGCCCGTGAAACCGTCCGCAAAGGCGCGCTCCACGGCGGCGGCCTTCCCGGCAAACTCGCTGACTGCTCCGAACGCGATCCCGCGCTCACCGAACTCTACATCGTCGAAGGTGACTCCGCCGGCGGTTCCGCGAAACAAGGCCGCGACCGTCGCTTCCAGGCGATTCTCCCGCTCCGCGGCAAACTCATCAACACGGAGAAAGCGCGCCTCGATAAAGTGCTTTCCAACGAGGAAATTCGCACGCTCATCACTGCTTGCGGCACCGGCATCGGCGAAGGCGACGAATCGATCGGTGGGTTCAACGCCGCGAAAGCGCGTTACCACAAGATCATCATCATGACGGACGCTGACGTGGACGGCTCTCACATCCGCACGCTACTCCTGACGTTCCTCTATCGTCAGATGAAAGGCCTCATCGAGCGCGGCTACGTTTACATTGCGCAACCGCCGCTTTACCGCATCAAGCGCAAGAAGCGCGAGCAATACGTCGACAACGATGACCAGCTGAACCGCATTCTCCTCGAACTCGGTTCCGAGGAAATCGTGCTGCAGCGCATCTCCGATCAACACGTCTTCGCGCCCGCCCAAATCGAACAGATCGTCGAAAATCTCGCCGTCCTCGAAAAACTCGGCAACGGCGTCACGCGTTACGGCGCTTCGCTCACGGAATACCTCGACCAGCAAAATCAGGAAACGCACGCGCTGCCCCGTTACGTCGCCCGCATCCGCGAAGGTAACAAAGAGAGCCACCATTTCTTAAAGGACGAACACTCGCGCGCCGATTTCCTCGCGCAGCACAAACTCAACGCCGACCTCACCGAGCAAATCGAACCGTCCGCCGAGCCCGTCGACAAACGTTTCGGCCCGGTCAAACGCGTGACCATTCACGAAATTTTCGAGAGCACCGAAATGGCGAAGCTCCTCACCGCGCTCGCCAAGACCGGCCTCGATGTTGCCACGCTCACCGCGACCGGCAAGTCGCGCTACACGATGACGGAAAATCCCGGCCAGAAATCGGAAAACAAAACCGAACTCTTCGGGCCGCTCGATATCGTGACGCAAATCCGCGCCAATGGCCGCAAAGGCCTCAGCATTCAGCGATACAAGGGTCTCGGTGAAATGAATCCGAAGCAGCTCTTCGAAACCACGATGGATCCGGAAAATCGCCGCCTCCTGAAGGTCTCGATCGACGACGCCGCGAAAGCCGACTCGCTCTTCACGTTGCTCATGGGCGACGAGGTCCCGCCCCGCCGCCAGTTCATCGAAGACAACGCGCTCAACGTCCAATACCTCGACGTTTAATTTACCCCAAGAATCGTTCTCGTTCCTCATTCTCTTTCTCGTTCTCAACGAGAGATGAATCGAGAGAATGAGAAAGATTAAGAGAACGAGAAAGATTCCTAAATGTATACCGCTTCCGAAAAACTCACGACCGCCAACATCACCGACATCATGCAGTCGGCCTACATCGAGTATTCGATGTCGGTGATCATCTCCCGCGCGCTGCCTGACGCGCGCGACGGCTTGAAGCCCGTGCAACGCCGCGTGCTTTACGCGATGTTGCGCGAAGGCCTGCTGCACAACCGCCCGTTCGACAAGTGCGCCGGCGTCGTCGGTGAAGTGCTCAAGAATTACCACCCGCACGGCGACTCGTCGGTTTACGACACGCTCGTGCGTCTCGCGCAGACCTGGGTCATGCGTTACCCGCTCATCGATCCGCAAGGTAACTTCGGCTCCGTGGACGGCGACCCGCCCGCGGCGTATCGTTACACGGAAGCGCGTTTGAAAAACGTTTCCGAGGAACTCCTCAAAGACATCGAGGAAGACACCGTCGACTTCGCACCCAACTACAAAGAATCGACCACCGAGCCGACCGTGTTGCCGGCCGCGCTGCCGAATTTGTTGATGAACGGCTCGACCGGCATCGCCGTCGGCATGACGACAAACATTCCGCCGCATAATCTCGGCGAAATCATCGGCGCCGCGTGCGCGATCATCGACAATCCAAGCATCACGGTCGACGAGGTCGTCACCTACATCCCGGGCCCGGATTTTCCGACTGGCGGATACATCACCGGCCGCGCCGGCATTAAATCTTACCTCACGACGGGGCGCGGCATCGTCCGCACCCGCGGCAAGGCGCACACCGAGGAAATGAAAGGCGGCGGCGAGCAAATCGTCATCACCGAGATTCCGTATAACGTTAACCGCGCCACGCTGGTCCTCCGCATTGCGGAACTGATTCGCGAAAAGGAAATCGAGGGCGTCCGCGATCTGCGTGACGAGTCCGACGAAAACACGCGCATCGTCATCGAGCTGAAACGCGGCGAGCAGTCGCAGATCGTCATCAATCAGCTTTACCAAAAGACGTCCCTAGAATCCTCGTTCGGCGTCATCTTGCTCGCGCTCGACAAGAAGCGTCCGAAGCAAATGAACATCAAGGAGCTCCTTGAATGTTACATCGACCACCGCCGCGACGTCATCACGCGCCGCACGCAATTCCGTCTCAACCAGGCCAAGGCGCGCGCCCACATTCTCGAAGGCTATATCATCGCCCTCGATAACCTCGATGACTTCGTAAAGATCATCCGCTCCTCGAAGGACAAGGAAGAGGCCAAGCAGCGCTTGATGGCGAAATATCCGCTCTCTGAAATCCAGACGAACGCGATTCTCGAACTGCGCCTCTACCAGCTCACCGGTCTCGAGCGCGGCAAAATCGAAGCCGAATACCTCGAACTGATGAAGCTCATCGACGAGTTGCAGGGCATCCTCGATTCCGAGGCCAAACTGAATGCGTTGATCAAAAAAGAGCTGCTCGAGCTGAAGGACAAATACGCTTCCCCGCGCCGCACCGAAATCGTCGACGATGCCGGCGAACTCCGCATGGAAGACGTCATCCCGAATGTCGGCTGCGTCATCACCGTGTCCCACCTCGGCTTCATCAAGCGCACCCCGGTCGCGGACTACCGTTCTCAAAAACGCGGCGGTAAGGGCGTCATCGGCGCCGAGACTTACGAAGAGGACTTTGCCGAGCACTTGTTCACCGCAAGCACGCACGACTACATCCTGTTCCTCACGAGCACCGGCCAGTGCCACGCCAAGAAAGTTTACGACACGCCGGAAGGCACGCGCACCTCGAAGGGCAAATCGGTCTCGTCGTTCCTCCGCCTTTCCGAAGGCGAAAAGATCGCCGCGATGATTTGCGTGAAAGATTTCGCGCCCGATCAATACCTCGTCATGGCGACCAAGCGTGGCGTCATCAAGAAGAGCGCGCTTTCCGACTACGCGAACTGCACGCGCGACGGTGGCCTCATCGGAATTAACCTGGCCGAAGGCGACAGCGTCATCGGCACCGTGCTCACGACCGGCGACAACGAACTCATCCTCGTCTCGCACCAAGGCCTCGCGGTCCGCTTCCGCGAACGCGACGCCGAGTCCGGCGAAGTCCTTTTCCGCGACACGGGCCGCGCGACGGGCGGCGTGACCGGCATGCGCTTCAAACTCGATAGCGACTACCTCGACGTTATCGAAGTCGTCGATCACGACGCGAAATTCCTCGTGGCGAGCGAAGCCGGTCTCGGCGTCCGCACGCGCTTCGAAGATTACCGCCTCGTCAACCGTGGCGCGAGCGGCGTGTGGGCGATCGATTTGCCGGAAGACGGTTCGATCTGTCTCGCCGGTGCGCTCAGCATCAAGGATACCGACGAAGTCATGTTGCTCACCGCGAAGGGTCAAAGCATCCGCTGCCCGGTGAACACGATCCGCGAGGTCAACCGCGGCGGCAAAGGCGTGAAACTCCTCACGCTCGCCGAAGGCGACAAACTCCTTGGCATCGCGCGCATCGTCGAAACGGCTGAAGAGCTCGAAGCGAACACCACGCCGCCGATGGATGTTCCGCCGACGACCGAAGCGTAATCATCCCGCTCACCCACACCCGAGGCGCGCCCAGCAGGCGCGCCTTTTTTATTATCCCGCCAAGCTCGGGTTAGATGCAATTTAGCAACGAAGCGTAATTTTCCAAAGCACTGCATTTTATTCCTGCAAACTGCCGAATGTCGGCTGATACTGCGTTCAAGATGGATGCGAGCAAAGCCACCCCTGAATCGATCCGTCCGCTTCGAGAAGGAATATTCGCCGCCTTGGGCGTGTTTTTAGTTTCCTGCGTTGGCCTCGCGCTTGTGTATCATTTCTCGAAGCGCGCCCAGATCGACGCAGTGCGCGAAGAGTTGGCGGCGCTCGCCCGCACGCTCACCGTGCAAATCGACGGCGACCTGCACCGCACGCTCGTTTCAGCCGAACAAATGGGCTCACCTGCTCACCTCCAAGCGCTCGCGCCGCTCGTCGCTTTCCACAAAGCCAACCCGAATCTCTATTATGTTTACACGGCAGTCATGAAAAATGGCGCCGTGCACACCGTCCTAGGGACGGACCAAGTGCTGCCCAACCCGCGTTCCGAGGAACCGCCCGATCCTATCATGGTGCCCTATCGCGGCGATGACCCGGAATTCGAACGGGCTTTGGTCGAAGAACGCGTCATCACCAACGCCAATCCTGTTCGCGACGAGCAGGGGACTTTCATGAGCGGCTTTGCGCCATTTTATGATTCCCAGGGCAAAGTGGCCGGAGTGGCTGGGATCGACTTGGAATTGTCTGATTTCCTGGCGCGCCTCGCGGAAATTCGCAACGCGGTCTATGTGGCCCTCAGCGGCGTCGGACTACTTTCCGTCGCGGCAGGTTTTATCGTTTGGCGGTTGCGCACCACCGCCGCCGAAGCAGCGCGCCGTGACGCGCTCGCCAACGAAGAACTCCGTCGCTCCAAAGAACAAGCCGAGTCCGCGAACCAAGCGAAGAGTGCCTTCCTCGCGATGATGAGTCACGAAATTCGCACGCCCATGAACGGCGTCATCGGCATGGCGAGCCTGTTGCGCGATACCCCGCTGACCGCACAGCAATTGGATTATCTCCACACGATCGAGAGCAGCAGCGATTCCCTGCTGACGATCATCAATGACATTCTCGACTACTCAAAAATCGAGGCCGGGCGCATCGAACTCGAGCACGCGCCCTTCGACTTGCGCCAGTGCATCGAGGAATCACTCGACCTCTTCAGCGCGAAGGCTTCGCAAAAAGGCCTCGAACTTGCCTACTCACTCGCTCCAGGCGTGCCCGGATGGATCGTAAACGACGTCACCCGCCTGCGTCAGATTTTGGTTAACCTCGTCGGCAACGCCGTGAAGTTTACCGCGCGCGGTGAAATTGAAATCTCCGTCGTGCCCGAGTCCGCCGCGGGCGGCCCGCAATTGCATTTCGCGGTGCGCGACACCGGCATCGGCATTCCTGCGAACCGCCTCGACCGATTGTTCAAATCGTTTTCCCAAGTCGATAATTCCACCACACGCAAATATGGTGGCACCGGTCTCGGCCTAGCGATCAGTCAGCGCCTCACGTTGCTGCTCGGAGGCCGCATGTGGGTGGAAAGCGCGGAGGGCACGGGTTCGGTGTTTCATTTCACCATCGATGCACCGCCGCACAACGAGCCCGTGCGCGTCAACGTCGGCGCGAAACAGCCCGCGCTCGAAAATCTCCGCGTGCTCATCGTCGACGACAACGAGACCACCCGCACGATCCTTTGCGCCCAAACCCGCTCGTGGGGCATGATTCCCACGGAGATCGCGAGCGGTTCCGACGCCCTGCAATCGCTGCTCGCCAACGCCGACTACGACCTCGCCTTGCTCGATTACCAGATGCCCGGGCTCGACGGCGAAGAACTCGCCACCCGCCTCAAACAGCAAGAGTCCACCGCAAAAATCCCTTTGATCCTGTTAAGCTCCGCCGGCCGCCGACCCACCGCGGGGCTTTTCGCCGCGTCGCTCGCTAAACCGATCAAGCCTGCGCAGCTGCTCGCCACGATCGGCGAAATTCTCCATCGCGCCGCCAGCAAGGCTTCCATCTCGGTGACACCGCCCGCGGCGAAAGCCAGCACCGTCACCCTGGCACAACGCTGCCCGTTAAAAATCCTCCTGGCGGACGACAACCCCGTGAACCTGAAAGTTGCGCAAATGATGCTCCAGCGCCTCGGTTACCGCGCCGACCCCGCCGCGAACGGTCGCGACGTGATCGAAGCCGTTGCGCGCTCGCCCTACGATTTGATTTTAATGGATGTAGAGATGCCCGAGTTGGACGGCCTGCAAACCACGCGCCGCATCCGCAGCACCGGTGCATCTATCCACCGCCCCTGGATCGTCGCCCTCACCGCCAATGCGATGCAAGACGACCGCGAACGCGCGCGTGCCGCAGGCATGAACGATTTTCTCACCAAACCATTCCGGCCGGAGCAGCTCTCAGCCGCACTCGAACGCGGTTACCAGCAACTCAATAGTCCGAAGACTTGAGCAAAGGCGCGGGCGCGCGGAGCACTCCGTCCTTGCCAAGCTATGCGAGCGTGAATCTCTTAAAGTTAATTTCGCATGCCCGTCCGTCTTTCCAGCTTACTCGAACCGTCTCGCATCCAGCTCAACGTGCAGGGCACGAAGCGCACCGTCGCACTGAACGAGGTCGCCAAGCTCCTCGAAACCGACCCGAACGTCGCAAATTTTCCGGGCTTTTACCAAGAGCTGCTCGCGCGCGAACGCCTCGACACCACCTGCCTCGGGAATGAAGTCGCCCTGCCCCACGCGCGCACGGAACACGTCAAAAAAATCGTGATCGCCGTCGGACGCAGCACCAACGGCGTGCTGTTCGAAAACAGCAACCAGAACGTCAAATTGATGTTCGTCCTCGGCACCCCGAAATCTAATCCGGGCGATTATTTAATGCTCGTCGGTTCACTTTGCCGGTTGATCAAAGACGCCTCCAGCCGCGAAGCTTTGCTCAGCGCGCCCACGCCGGAAGCGTTCATCGCTTCGGTCAAAGAGCTAGAGACGAAACTCCTCGGGCCTGAGAAATAATTCAAAGCGGCGGTAGATCGGGTTCAGCTTGCTTGGCGGTCGCTCGCAACATGCGGCGCCCCCCGAAATAAAAAACGCCGGCCACCTCAGCAGCCGGCGTTTCGTTAGAAATTAGTCCACTGGTTACGGCTTCATGCGCTCGTGAGCCAGTAACTCATCCGCCAGGGCGCCGGCACCATAGATACTGCGCATTGCTTCAAGGATCGCGCGAACATCGACACTCACCGAACGCGCCTGGGTCTCCGAGTAGGCGTAGTTCCACACCAGCGTGTGGATATTGCCATCGAAAATAATGCCCACGAATTCGCCTGCGCGATTCAACGTCGGACTGCCCGAGTTGCCGCCGATGCTGTAATTCGTGCTGATGAAGTTAAACGGCGTATCGAGTTTCATCACCTCTTTTTTGGCCGGCCAGCTCAGAGGCAGATCGAACGGTGGTGTATTTAATTTTTCCACGGAACGTTCAAAAATCCCCCCGAGTTGCGTAAACGGCGCGATCTTCGCGCCCGCAACTTCGATGCCCTTCACCGCGCCATAAGACAGACGCAACGTGAACGTCGCATCCGGCGAGAGTTTGTCGCCGTCTTTCGCCCACCGCACTTTCGCGATGTGAGCGTGCGCCTGCTCCTTGATTTCGTTTTGCTGCTCGATGAGCTTGCGAATCTTCAGTGCATCACCGTCCACGGCGCGCACGAACGCAATCAGCGGATCCGCCACTTGCGCCATCTGCTCCGGCGTCATCGCGTAAAGCTCTTTGCGGAACGAGATATCGGCGAGCTTGGTGCCGCTGATCAATTCCGCCGCGCGAACGGCCGGGGCCTTCCCGCCCAACGCCGCCTTCACCGTGGGGTCGTTTGCACCGAGCTCCATCGCGAGGAACGTGAGATAATGCGTCAGCTCCAACTGCTCGAGGTCAGGATAAATTGTCTCCGCGGAGAATAGACTGAGTTCGAACGAGGCTTTGCCCGCGTCGCGATACTCAGCGAGCCGATCGCCTTGCGGTTTGGCAAATTCAGCGGGCGCACGCGCGAGCCGGCGCGCGAGGCTGAGCAGCTTGGACGCATGCACATGACTGAATGAGGTGCTCAAGTTGTAACCCGCCAGTAACGCTGCGCGCGTCGCGTGTTGCGCAATCACTTGCTGCGCTGTCTCGATTTTTTGCCACGAATCCGCCGCATCGAATTCCGGTTTGTCCTGCGCAAATTTCTTCAACGCCTCTTCTTCCGCTTTCTTATCCGTGAACAATTGCGGATCGAGCAGGCCCGCGATGCGGCCATCGAACACTTTGCGTGAATTCTCGATCCCGCGCAGGCCATCTTGCGCACGCCGGGAGGCTTCGGGACCCGTTTTGGCATAGCTGTTGAGCAACACTTCGCGACTCTTCAACGAGCGCAGGCTATACGGAAGTTGCGTGTCGCGCGCGTATTCGAGTTCCGCGAGGGTGATGAGGCGCTGCGTCGCACCCGGATGGCCGGCGAGAAACACAAGGTCACCTTCCTTCACGCCAGCGGAGTTCCATGTGAGGAAGTGTTCCACTTTCGCCGGCACGCCATTTTCGTAAGCGCGCACGACGGTCACATCGAGGTCGTAACGGGGAAATTCAAAATTATCCGGATCGCCGCCGAAAAACGCAGCCTGCTCTTCCGGAGCCCACACGAGGCGCACGTCAGTGTAACGTTTGTAGCAATACAGGTGATATTGCGCGCCCTGATAAAGCGTGACGATGTCGCTGCGCAGGCCGGTTTTCGCGAGCGATTCCTGTTCGATGGCCGCTTTGGCCGTGTTGCGCGCGCTTTGCGCTTCCGAAGCGGACATGCCGGGTTTAACCGCGGCGTTGAGTTTCTCGGTCACGTCCTCGATCGACATGAGCACGTTCAATTCGAGATCGACGCACTTCAATTCTTCCGCGCGGGTTTTCGCGTAGAAACCATCTTTCACGAAGTCTTTCTCCTTCGTGCTGAGTTTGTAGATCGCGTCGTGCGCGACGTGATGATTCGTGACAATTAATCCGTCCGCCGAGGCGAACGAACCGGAGCCACCATTATTGAAGCGAACCGCGGATTTTTGCACATGCTCGAGCCAGCTGGCGCTGGGCTCGAAGCCGTAACGGCTTTTTAGGTCCGTCAACGGAGCCTTGTTAAGCAGCCACATGCCGTCGTCGGCATGCAGGCTCAAAGCCGCGAGCGAGGCGAAAACCAAGGCGGCACAACGATTCAAAACGGAGAGGGAAAACATAAGGGAATGAATTTTCGCCCTTCAGTTCGGCGCAGCTGCGAACGATGACAAGGCCAAAGCCGCCTTCGATCCCCAACCCTACGCCCCAAGCCTGGACTTGCCTACGACTCTTCACTGGTCAGCGTCGGGCGGTTCATGATCGGATTTTCCAACTTTTTAGAAAGTAGCCCGCGACCCCTTTAATATAACCAGCATGACAGATGCTATTTATCAGGTCTTTCTTTGGTTGGATGACGGCTGGGAACGTTTTTGGATAACCGCCTGGATCAGCTTCGCGGCAGTATTGATTACGTCCTTATTGCCCTGCGCAGCGGGCACGCATTGGCGACGGTGGAATCATCCTGCTCTGTATTGCACACTGGTGCTGCTTGCGCTGGTGGCATTTCGCTGGCCGATGATCGGCGCGGGCATTGAATTCAATCCCGATGAAAGCCAGTTGCTCGCCGGGGCGATCACGACTTGGCACCGTCATGTCATTTGGTCGATCGACATGGGCTATTGTGGCCCGTGGGCGTTCCTACCGCTCACGTTGCCAGCAATGCTGGGCTTGCCCATCGACTACCTGAGCGGGCGGTGCGTGGCCTTGCTGATGACGTGGAGCACCATCGTTTTTCTGTGGCTCACGTTCCGCCACTTCTTTGCGGACAGATTGGCCAGGATGTTAGTTCTGCCACTTGTATGCTTGATGAGCTTCACGCGATCCGAAGATTTCGTGCAGTATTCTGGCGAGCAGTCTCCCTTGTTTTACTTTTCAGTGGCGCTCTGGCTTTTGCTCACCGCTTTCGATGACAAAGGTTTGGTTGTCCGTGTCGCCCGTCTTTTTCTGGGCGGCGTTTTCATTGGGATGTTACCTTTTTCGAAACTACAAGTCGCACCGATCGGCGTGCTACTGGCAGTATTTTTCCTAGCAGCAATTTTCCGACAGCAAAGTCAACCTCTCGCAAAGCGCGTGAGGCAAGCCGCCTGGTTGGTCGCAGGCGCATTACTGATGCTGGGTTTCACGATTAGCTGCATTGCCGCCAGCGGCTCACTATTTCACTTCTATAAATCTTACTTAGTAATGGGCCTCGTTTATGCCGGCATTCGCGCCTACGAGAATAGCGAATTCCTCCCGCTGATATGGCAGCTCTCAAAAACAGCTTGGGGGGTTTTTCCGTTTCTCTGGCCTACCACTGCGGCCATAGCGCTCGCACTGCCTTTTACTGCACTGGTCAAAGTCGAAGTCCGACGACTGCTGCCTCTTGGGGGTCTACTTTTTCTGAGTGCTTATTTTATCGTTTGGGCCCCCGGGAGGGATTCTCCGCATTATTTATTATTTTTCATCATTCCCACCGCGTTCCTCCTGGGCGTGTTCTACGGCGGATTAATCACAAATACCCACCGATCCGCTTGGCAGCGCCGAGGACTCATCGGCTTTTTCTTAGCAGTATGTGTAGTGCCACAAATATACTCCTGTTATTCCGCGGACACGCAGCCCTACGTTGGTAATCTGGGTTCCTCACGGGAATACGCGATCGGACCTGTCGCGAAAACCCTTCTTCCACTGATGCGCGAAGGGGATACTTTGACTGTGTGGGGTTGGGCGTGCACCTACTATGTGCAAACTCAATTGCCGCAAGGGACACGTGAGAGCCACACCGAGCGCCAAATCGTCTTTAGCCCAGAACAGGAATATTTTCGCATGCGATTCTTAGCCGACATGGAACGCGAACCCCCGGTTTTCTTTCTGGATGCAATCGGCGAAGGCCACTTTCGATTCACCGATCGGAATGTGTTCGCTCACGATCGTTGGACCGCACTGCAAACCGTGATCAACCGTCACTACCAGCAAATCGATGAGAAGGAAAACACGCGTATTTACATGCGCCGTGACCGACTCGCTGAACAGCCCGAAGCCCTGAAATAAAATCAGGGAGCCTGAGGGTCACGCATTGGTGCAGCGAGCGATCCGTGACTGCCGGCTTGCCACCAAAACACGACCACTCAGCATCGCCGTAACTCATGATCCATTCCTTCATCTTCAGCGAAGGCAAACTCGTCGGCCGTGACCTTGAGATCGAGGCGCTGCGTCTCGTCCAAGGCGACAAAGGCCTCATCACGTGGATCGATCTCGACAACCCGACCGACGACGAGATCAAGCAGGTGCTCGAAGGTATTTTCCATTTCCATCCGCTTGCCATCGAGGACTGCATGACGCCCAGCAGTCTGCCGAAAATCGAAGACTACGAAGATTATCTTTTCATGGTGACGCATGCGGTGGACTTTACGCGTCAGGATAAATTCGCGACCACCGAACTCGATTTTTTTCTAGGCAAAGAATTCCTCGTCACCTTTCACCGCACGCCGCTGCGCTCCGTGACCGCACTCATCGACCGCCTCGCGAAAAACGCCGGCCCCGGCCCGCGCGGCCCGGATCGCCTCGCGCACTCGCTGCTCGATCTGCTCGTCGACAACTACGCGCCGATGCTTTCCGAATTGCACGCCGAGCTGGAGGAAATCGAGGAAGTCGTGCTCAGCCAGGACAGCTCAAAGGCGTTCGTCACGGAGTTGCTGAAGGTGCGTAAAGATTTCACGCAACTCCGCCACATCGTCCGCCCGCAACGCGACGTGATCGACCGGCTCGCGCGTGGTGACAGCCGCTACATTCGCTCGACCTTGCTGCCCTACTTCCGCGATCTGCGCGACAACCTCGCACGGCTCGAAGACACCGCGATCGGTTACCACGAACGCCTGATGATGGCGTTCGACATTTATCTCAACAAAGCGGCATTCGAAGCCAACGAGGGCATCAAGTTCCTCACCGCAATCACCGCGATCACGATTCCCATCATGGTTGTCGGCACGTGGTATGGCATGAATTTCGAGCACATGAGTGAGCTGAGTTCGCCGCACGGGTATCGAAACGCATTTCTCATCACGCTCGTGTTCACGCTGCTCACCGCGCTTTATCTGAAAAAGAAACGCTGGTTTTGACCGCACGCGGGAATCCCGCTTGCCAGCAAAACCGCCTCCGCAACACTACGCGGATGCGATTCCCGAGCCGGCTGGTAACTTTTTTGGCAGGCAGCGCGCTTTGCCTCAACGCGGTCTTCGCCGCAGATGACACGACCGCCACAGACGAGAAAATGCTGCGCGTCATCTTCGACACCGCGCTCACCACCAGCTCTGCTTACGAACAACTCCGTGAGCTCACGACAAAATTTCCCGGGCGTCTCGCTGGTTCAAAAAATCTCGAAGGCGCTGTGCTTTGGGGTCGCGACATCCTCGCCAGCACTGGCGCCGACACCATTGAACTACAACCCGTGATGGTGCCGCACTGGGAACGCGGCGCGCCCGAAGTCGTGCGCTACTTCGGCCGTCAATTCGTCAGCCCAGTTGCCCTCGCCGCGCTTGCACTTGGCGGCACAATTGCGACACCACCCGAAGGCGTGCGCGCGCAAGTCGTGGAAGTCCAGTCACTCGACGAAGTCAAAACGAAGGACGTTAAAGGCAAAATCGTGTTCTACAATCGCCCGATGAATCCGGTGCACATTTCCACCGGCCAAGCCTACGGTGAAGCCGGCGACCAACGTCGCAGCGGCCCCATCGAAGCCGCAAAATACGGCGCGGTCGGAGCGCTCGTTCGTTCACTCACCCTCGCGATCGACGATTTTCCGCACACGGGCAATACCAGCACGCCTCCCGGCACAGTCACCGTGCCCGCCGTCGCACTCAGCACGGTCGCTGCCAACAATCTCAGCGCCGCGCTGAAACTCGATCCCGCCACCACCGTCGAAATGATCGTCAACGCGCGAAAGTTACCCGACGCCCAATCGCATAATGTCATCGGCGAAATCAAAGGCTCCGAGTTTCCCGAAAAAATTATTCTCGTCGGCGGCCACCTCGATTCATGGGACATCGCCGCTGGCGCGCATGACGATGGCGCCGGCATCGTGCAATCCATCGAAGTGATGCGCGTGCTCAAAGCCATCGGATACAAGCCACGTCACACGCTGCGCGTCGTGCTCTTCACCAATGAAGAAAACGGCATCCGCGGCGCAGCGGAATATTCCACGCAGGCCAAAGCGAAAAACGAAATCCATGTGCTCGCGCTCGAAAGCGACAGCGGCGGTTTCGCTCCGCGCGGCTTCAATCTTGGCAATCCTGCGGGTAACGCCCACACCTCGGCCGCTCGCTGGGCTGCATTGTTCCAGCCTTACGGGCTCGGCACCTTTCAAAAAGGCACCGGCGGCGCCGATGTCGGCCCGCTCCTTGCCCATGGTGCCACCGTCGCCGGCCTCATTCCGGACTCGCAGCGCTACTTCGATTATCACCACACGACCATCGACACCATCGACAAGGTCAACAAACGGGAACTCGAACTTGGCGCCGCCGCCATGGCCGCGCTGGTTTACCTTGTCGATCAGCGCGGTCTATGAGTTCAGCGCCGCCGCGCTTCAACGTCCTCGGCACCGGCGTCTCCGCGCTGTCGTTAGCTGAAGCGCGCGACGTCATCATCGCCGCTCGCGCAGAAAAACAGGAAGGTTACGTGTGTTGCGCGACTGCCTATAACGTGAACTTGGCGCGCTCGGATTTCGCACTGCGCGCCGCTTACAATCACTCCCGACTCACCACTCCCGACGGCATGCCGCTCGTCTGGCTCGGTCGCTGGCATGGCCATAAATCGATCACTCGCGTTTACGGCCCCGACATTCTGCTCGCTGCGTGCGACGCCGGTCGTCGCACGGACTTGAAACATTATTTCTACGGCGGAAACGACGGCGTGGCAGAATCGTTGCGCGAAAAATTATGCGCGCGCTTTCCGGGACTGCTAGTCGTCGGAACGTTCACGCCTCCGTTTCGTGCACTCAGCGAAACCGAACTCGCCGCACTACGCGCCGACGTCGCCTCAAAAAAGCCCGACGTGATCTGGGTCGGACTGAGCACGCCGAAGCAGGAAAAATTCATGGCCGAAATTGGCCCGTCACTCGCCACGGGAATTCTGGTCGGAGTCGGCGCAGCGTTCGATTTTCATTCAGGCCGCATAAAGCAAGCGCCGCGATGGATGCAACGCTCAGGACTGGAATGGCTTTTCCGACTCGGCACTGATCCGGTGCGGCTCTGGAAACGTTATTTAATCCACAATCCTTTGTTCGTGCTACGCACAGTCGCGCAACTCAGCGGACTAAAGAAATACAGCTTAACCACGAATGAACACGAATAGACCCGAATCAAACGCCGGAGATTCGTGTGCCTTCGTGTTCATTCGTGGTTAAAATAAATCCCCTTGGCTGAGCGCATCGCGTTTGTCGCCGTCGAGCGTGCTCATCTGCAGCAGCCAGGGAATTGTCGCGCCGGAAAATTCCGCTCGCTGCAAAAAGGCCTGGAGCAAAAGTGCACCAGCCAGCGCATCGTAAAGCGCGGCATGATAGTGCCGACGCTCTTCCGGACAGTGCGCCGCGGCGAGCGAATCGAGTCGGGCCTGCAATCCGGACGTGGCGATCAGCTCGTTTAATTTCCCTTCACCAGCCGTTTTAAAAAACTGCGGATAGAGTCGGCCAGGATCGATCCACGGTCCCCATTCGGAGGAAGTTTTTCCCGGGCGTGCGAAGTCACGCGCGTTGCGCGGATAAGCCCACACGGACTTCAACAAATGATTTTCCGCCTGGGCAAAATGTGCCGCGAGCGGACCGGACGTCCGTAACGTCGCGAAATAATCCCACTCTTCCTTGAAAGGTGCATGCGCGCTCACACCTTCCTCGGTCAGTCCGTGGATTGCGGTGTCTTCGAAGCGAACGCGACCAAGTGCGCGGCAGAGACGAGTGCGTGTCTCAGCAATCTCGCCCTCGCGAATCGTGACGACGCCAAACTCGATAATCCCCGAGGTCGTGTTGCCCTCGAAATCGATGAAATGGATCGGCCCGTCAGTCCAGCGCATGATCGGCACGGACGCTCCTGCGTCCGTTTACTTTTTCTTTTTCCAATCGGCCGTGACGACCGACGAGAAGCCACCCCGCGCTTTCCAATTCGCTACGATCGTGAGGCTGCGCGGTTTGAGGGCGTTGCCGATATCGTCACAAATTTTGTTCGTCGCTGCCTCGAAGAAGATGCCCTCGTTGCGATACGCGTGAAAATAAAGTTTCAACGACTTCAACTCGACGCAGGTTTTGTTGGCGACGTAACGCACCGTGATATCGGCGAAATCCGGATGTCCCGTCATCGGGCAAACCGACGTAAATTCGTGGTGCGTGTGCTCGATCAAGTAGTCGCGATGCGCCGCGGGATTCGGAAAAGTTTCGAGGATTTTCGGGTCAGCCATGATTAAGAAAGTTTAAGATAAAAGTTTAAGTTGAAGCAACCATAGTGAAGCCGGTTTCTTTCGCTTCAACTTCTTCACTTAAACTTCAACTTTTCAAGTCGCCGTCTCCGTGTAGCGCTGTTCGCGGATTACGGTGATCTTGATCGTGCTCGGATAATCGAGCTCTTGCTCGATCTTCAAGCGCAGCGTCTTGGCGAGCGCGTGGGCTTGCTCGTCGGTGACGATATTGGGCTGCACCAGCACGCGGACTTCGCGGCCCGCTTGAATCGCAAACGCCTGTTGCACGCCGGGCATCGTCATCGCGAGACGCTCGAGACGACCGAGACGCTCGATATAGGACGTCATCGACTCGGCGCGCGCGCCGGGGCGAGAAGCAGAAATCGCGTCGGCGAGAATCACGAGGCCCGCGTAAACGGTTTCCGGTTTCACTTCGGCGTGGTGAGCCGCGACAGCGTTTACGACAATCGTGGTTTCACCGTAACGGCGCACGAAATCGGCGCCGATGAGCGCGTGGCTGCCCTCATATTCGCCTTCGATTGCTTTGCCGATGTCGTGGAGCAAGCCCGCGCGTTTCGCGACGTTGGGCTCGAGGCCCATCTCGGACGCAAGCATCGAGCAGAGCTGCGCGACCTCGATGGAGTGATCGAGCACGTTTTGCGTGTAAGAGAAACGGAAACGCAGTTTGCCGAGCAGCTTGATGCTCTCAGGATGCAGGCCGGAAATTTTTAGGCGGTCGACGGTCTCTTCGCCGATTTGCGCGACGTGCAGATCCATATCGGCGCGAGCGCGATTAACAAAATCCTCGATGCTCGCCGGATGAATGCGCCCATCTTTCAGCAGGCCCTCGAGGGCGAGCTTCGCGATTTCACGGCGGACGGGATCGAACGATGAGATGAGCACCATTTGCGGCGACTCATCGATGAGCAGCGTGGTGCCGGTGGCGGCTTCGAAGGCTTTGATGTTACGGCCTTCGCGACCGATGATGCGGCCTTTCATTTCCTCCGTTGGCAGTTGGACGATCGTCGCCGTGATATCGTTGTTCGGCTTGCTGACGAGGCGTTGCATCGTCGTAACGAGGATGCGTTTACCTTCCTGCACGAGATCTTGCTCGGAGCGCTCGAGGAGTTCGCGACGCAGCGCGCGCAGTTCGTCCTGGCATTCGAAAATTACTTCCTCACGCAATTGCTTGCGCACTTCCTCGCCATCGAGCGAGGCGACGCCTTCGAGGCGTTTGCGTAGGCTCTTGGAAAGATCGCGCATGGCGTCGCGCGCTTGTTTGATCGCACTGGCTTCGCGCGCGAGGCGCTCCTGGCGTTGCTCCAGTTGGTAATCGAGCAGCGCGAGCGATTCTTCGTGTGAACGAATCTCGCGCAACATGAGTTCAACTTCGATTTTGCGGCGGTCGAGGTCGCGATTGAGTTCGTTTTCGCGCTCACGAATTTGCTCCTCGGCCTTGCTGACGAGTTCCTGCGACGCGACCGCAGCTTCACGTTTTGCGAGTTCCAGATGTGCACTCGCGCTTTGTTCGGCGATGCGCCGCGTCTGCCTCATCATCAACCACACCGCGGCAAACCCGGCGGCTACGCCCACGACCAGTCCGATCAGCAAAGCCCACAGGTAGGGCTCGGCTTCGGACGCTTGTGATAGTTGCTTGGTGGCTGCGATGAGGGTCAGCATCTCAGGACTGGCCAAGCTACGAACACCGCGAGCGTTGGCAACCCCGCATAAGGCGCAAAAAGCGATTAATTTACGGCCGGCAACGGTTCTTGAAAGGCCGGAAACGCGTGCGAAAGCACCGCTTGTAACCGCGCCCTCGCGGCTGCCTCGCCGTCCAGCGCATGGGTTTGCACCACCACATAGGCCCAACGGTGCGCCTGCAAATACCGCAACCGGTCGAGCGCGGTGCAAACCACGCGCTCGGTATTCGAAGCGACGACCTTGTCCGAACCCACGAACCAATACGCAAACAGCGCCGGCACTTTGACCGCCTTGCCTGGCTCCATGGAAATCTCTTTTTCGATTCGCAAAAAAGTCGCCGGCACCGCCGCGGCGTCACGACCGGGCCAGTTGAAGCTGCTCACGCTTTGCCCGACGATCGTCCAGCCCTGTCCCACCAAACATAATTCCGGCCGGTGAATCGATGATCGGTCGCGCCCGCTCAGCACAATCGACAAGAACACCTGCTGCCGCCGATCGCGCAACGACACGTAGTTCTTCCGCGAAAACCCCGTGTCCGCCGGCAGGGTTTCGCGCTCGATCGGCGTGATCTCCGCGCTCTGTCCCATCCAGTCGATCCCAAGATATTCCGGCAACGTGACCGGATTGGTGCCATCCGCTGCAAGCTTCACGCCGACGCGCGGACTCACCTGAATCGCATCCAGGCGACGCGTCACAAAAATCACCCCCAGCGCCATCAGTCCGACCCACAGCGCGCTTCGCCAAACCCGTTTGTCATATAATATATGACAAACCGGCTTGGCGCCCTCGATCGTTTTTACCGGAGATCCGAAGGCGATCGGTTGGCCGAGATGATATTTTTGCAGCAGCCAGACCGTCAATTGCACGAGACCGAGCACGATCACGAAAATGATAAACCCAAACCAATCGTGCACGACCGCGCCGGCTTTTTGTCCCTTCCATTCCGCTGCCACGATGATCGAGAAAATCCGCGCGACGTTGCCGATAAACGCATACGGAAAACACAGCAGACCGATCAGCACGCGTGCCCAGGTCGCCCGGAAATTCAGATAACCCAACAGCAGCGACAGCGCTGCCAACGCCATCAGCGAGCGCATGCCCGAACACGCCGCCGCGACGTCGTATTGGTAACTGCCATCGGGCGAGAGCAGCTGCGTGCCATTGCGGATCACCTCGATTCCAAACCCCTGCGCCAAGTGATACGCCGTTTCGATCACCCCGAGGCGCATATAAAAACCCGCCGTATCGAGCACATTGAGCGGTATCGCGAACACCATGAACGCCACCGGAAACATCGCCGCTCGTCCCCAACGCGGACCGCCCGCGAAGGCCAGCACGCCCCACATGAAAAGCAACAACCCCACGATGGAAACGCGCCCCTGTTGCAACGCGTAGCCGAGCAAATGAATCGCGAGACCCGCCAGCATCGCCGCCAACGGCGCACCGCGCGCAAGTGGTTTTGAAGCGTTGGCGATGCCGGCACGCGTGCTTTTCAGATTTCGCCACAGCAACCAGAGGCTCAGGCCGAGGATCAACCAGCCGTGGTCGCTCTCCGATTGCGGATTTATCCACTGATAGCCCCACCAATAAAACAACGAACTTGTGTCGATATAACCGCGACTCGCGCTGCCGAAACCCTGAAACACTACGAATCCCGTCGCCGCGCAAAGCCCGACCGCCCACCAGTGCCATGACGCGGGCGAAATTGGTTTTGCAGCTGGATTGGTTGCCATCGGCCCGCATCATTCCGCCTCCCGCTCCGTTTCCAAGCCGAAGATGAAACTTCTCGTCCTAGCCCAGACCCCGCCGCCCGTTCACGGGCAAAGCGTCATGGTGCAGGCGTTGGTCGAGGGCTTGCCGGCGCACGGCATCGACGTGCATCACGTGAACCTAAACTTATCGCGCGACTCCGCCGATATCGGTCGCTGGCGCGCAGGGAAATTTTTCAGCGTGCTCGGCGCTTGCCTCCGCACAATTTTCGGACGCTTCGCCCATGGCTGCGACACGCTCTACTACGTGCCCGCTCCCGCCAAGCGCGGCGCGCTCTACCGCGATTGGGCGGTGATGTTTTTTTGCCGGCTCTTTTTCAAACGCGTCGTCCTGCACTGGCACGCAACCGGTCTCGGCGACTGGCTGGAACACGAAGCGAAACCGCTCGAACGCGGGCTCACGCAATTTCTTTTGGGCCGCGTCAGCCTTGCTCTCGTGCTCGCCGAAAGTCTTCGCCGCGACGCCGGAATTTTAAAGCCGCACAAAATTGCCGTGGTTGCCAACGGCGTCCCCGCACCAATCGCCTTCTCGCCCTCGGTAAAACTGGCCGCGCCCATGCAGGTTTTATTTCTCGGCTTGGGCTCGGAAGAAAAAGGGTTGTTCGCCGCGCTGCGTGCGGTCGTCGCAGCAAATCGCTCCCTCGCTGCAATCGGGCAACGACCCGCCTTCACCCTCGTGGCGGCGGGCCCGTTTCCCGATCACGCGACCGAGCTTCGCTTTTTCGCTTTGGCTCAAGAGCACTCTGCCTTCATCCGCCATGTCGGCATCGTGCAGGGCGTCGCCAAGGAAAAACTTTTCGCCGAAAGCCACTGCTTGTGTTTGCCGAGTCGCTATCCCGCCGAAGGCCAACCCCTGGTGATCCTCGAAGCGCTCGCCCGCGATCTGCCCGTCGTCGCCTCGCGCTGGCGCGGCATTCCGGAGGCACTGCCCGCGGAAGCACTGCTCGTCGAACCGGGCAACGACGACGCGCTCCTCAGTGCGCTATTGCAACTGCACGCGCACCCGCCGCGCGCCGGCGCGTTTCGCGAGCATTTTCTCGCGCACTTCACCCTTGACCGGCACCTGGCGGCGCTCGCGGCGGCGCTCAAATCATTGTAACGTCGCGTAAATCGCGCTCCAGCGCGCAGCGAGCGTTTCAGTCATGGAAAATTTTCGCAGGTGCGCCGGCGAAATTTTCAGGTGCGCCCAGGTGGCAGGGTCGAGGCAGCGCTTGATCTGCCGCGCCAACGCCGGTGCATCGCCCGCTGGCACCAGCCAGCCGTTTTCACCTTCGAGAATAAAATCTTCCGGGCCGCCACCGCGCGTCGCGATCACCGGTCGACCGGCGAACAACGCTTCCAGCGCAATCATCGAAAACGGTTCACCGTCGGAGGGCACTACGACGGCCTCGACGCGGTCGAGCAGGCCGGCCGAGGAAGTTTGCCAACCGAGCCAATGCACGCGTGCCGTGAGCCCCAAGTCTCGCGTGAGCGCGTGCAATTCCCGTTCGCACGCACGCGATTCCGGCGAGTCGTTCGCACCGCCGATGTGATAAAATTCCACGCGACTGGCCACGGGTAATTGCGCGAGCGCGGTGAGCACGAGATCCCAGCGTTTCCAACGCACCAGTAGACCCGCGCCGCCGAGCCGCAGCACACCATCGACCGGCCCGCAATGCATCGTTGCCGGCAGGGACATCGTCACGCCGTTGGGCATGCAGCCATCCCACGAATCATCGCCGAAGCGGTAGTGACGTTTCATCGCCGGGCTATACCACACCAGCCGCGTCCCTAGTTGCCGCGCGGCCCAGCGGTAGAACCAGCGTTGACGCCCGTAGCAATGCACACTCACCACCACGCGCCGCTCGCCAAACCAACGCAGCCACAAGCCGACCAACAAGCCCGCGCGCGAGTGTCCGTGAAACACCCGCGCTTCATCCGCTCGCAACCAAGCCCGCACCACTCGCGCCACCGCGCGCGCGCGCCAAAAATTCGTTGGACTGATTTTTTCTCCTTCAACTCGGGGCAATTCCAACAGAGGCAGCGGCGGCGCGAGGTGTTGAACACCGCCCGCATTCATCCCCAACACACAGCGAGACTGGCCGGTCGCCGCGAGATTGCGAATGACCGTCACGATACCGCCACGATCGTCGTCGTAGCCGGTGTAGTGGAGAATTTCCGCGGGGCGCTGCGCGTGCACGTTGCCACCTAAACGCAACGCGCTCCGACCGGAAAGCCCCAAACGCGCGAGGCGCAGCTTGCAGCGTCCGGCAGATTCATGAAGATGCGCCGGACTTCGCTTTCATGTCTGGCTCCGCCTCCAATTCCCGCCTCCGGATCGTTCCCATTCTGCTGGCTCAAGTTGTCGGGCTCGCCTGCGGCATCGGCGGTCTGTGGCTTAACTCTCAACTGTTAGCTCCGGCGACGCTTGGGTTCTACGGGGTTTTTCTTTCGGTGGTGCCGATCGGCGCGTGGGTCGTGCACGCGGGCTTGATCAAATATGCCAATCGACACTGGGCGGCTTCCTCCGCGCGAGCGCGCTTGAGCCGAGATCTGGTCGCTGCGTGGGCGCGCCGCCTGCCGTGGCTGGCCGCACTCGCGGGAGTGGCGGCGTGGGTGATGCCCGGTCGGCATTCTGCCGAAACGATTTTTCTCGGCGTGATGCTTTTTATCGCGGCGGCGCTACTTTCGCTCGGCGCGATTGCGCAGGCGGCGCTGCAAGCCCGACAAGCGCACTGGCGCGATTGCGCCGTCACCGTGGGCAGTTCAGTCACGCGATCATTCGGACCGCCGCTGCTTTACGCTTCGCTGGGCGGGAGTGCTTTTTTGCTGTGGCTGGGATTTGGTTTACACGCAGTCGTGCTGGCGGCGTTGGGCTGGTGGATGCTGCGCGCTGATTGGCGTGGCCCTGTGATGAAAGCCTCTGCGAAAACTGACTTCGCCGCCGCCTACGAAGGCCCGTTGTTCACTACGTTGGCGCTGGCGAGTTGGATCGTCAGCGGGATGAACCGCTGGTTGATCGCGAGTTTTCACGGACCCACCGAAGCGGGTTATTTTACGCTGATGGGCGGAGCCGCCGTCATCATCACGGCGATGCTGGGCACGGCCATTTTGCAATATGCACAGCCCGGTCTGTTCGCACTCGGCGACCAGGCGGCGCGCAACCCCACTCCGCTCGCGCGGCGCGCCGATCTGCTCGCGTTGAGTTACACGTTACTCGCCGCGCTCGCGCTTGGATCGTTCCAACTCGCTGCGCCATTGCTCATCGGCCCGCTCATCAATCCCATTTACGCCAACGCCCTCGGCTGGCTCCTGCCGGGCGGAGGTTTCGGCATCGCGACGATGACGGCATTGATCTACCACAACCTTTTACTGGCGGGTCGTCGCGAGCGCGCGTGCGGGCCGGTGGATCTGACCACCGCCGCGGTGTTAATCGGCGGCAGCGCGTTCAGCGCAGCGACCAGTCTGCCTGGCCTGAAACTCTGGTTGTTGTTCTCGCCGCTCGTGCCGTGGCTGCTCACCCGCACGCTGGCACGACATTATCTTTTCAAGCCAGCGCCCGCACCGGCCCTTTGAAAAACATCCGCACCACGTGACCGCGTTCGGCAGGCAACGCTTGACGCCACGCGCGCCACGCCAGCCGAAACGCAGCCCACGCCGAAGCGAGCGAACGCTCCAATGCGAACGCGCGTCGCGCACGGTAAGCCGCGAGTTCCACGAAGCCCTCCGCCAACGCGATCCCAGCGATGCGCCGGCTGTAATTTGCCGGAGAAAGCGCCCCGGCCCAACCGAGAACTTCCGCCACGTTTTCCGCGCGACCCGCGCGTCGGCGGGCAGTGATCAAACTGATGGCGCAGCGACTGTTTTCGATGAGCGGCATTTTTTGCTGCGTCGTTTGCGCTCCATACCAGCGGTAGTGCAACAGCACTTCGGGAATCACCACCGCGCGCCAGTGTTCGTTGATCCGTGATTGAAAATCCAAGTCGGCCGCGAACGGAAATTCAGGACGATACGGCGCGGCCAAAAACAACTCACGCCGCCCCATGCTGGCCGGAAGAAAAATCGGCGCGGCGTATTGCGAGTAAGCCAAAAACGTCGCCGGATCAGTCAGCGTGAACATGCGCCCGGTCACGGATCCCGCTTCATCGATCCGGTCGGCCAGCGCGGATACAAGCCCCAGCCCCGAATCTGCTCGCAACGCGGCGACTTGTTTTGAAAACCGCGTCGGCAGAGCCAAGTCATCGTAATCGAGCAGTGCGATAAACTCTCCGCGTGCCGCCGCGACGCCCGCGTTGTGGCCGGCGGCGATGCCGGCGTTGCCCGGCAAACGCAGCCAGCGAATGCGCTCGTCCGCACCAAGTTCGCCCAACGCTTCCGCAGAAAGATGCGTGCCGTTGTCCACGAGGATTAATTCAAAATCTCTAAACGTCTGTGCCAGCAGGCTCGCAATCGCCGGCCGCAGAAAGGGCGTGTCGCGATGAAAAACCATAATCACAGAGACGGCGGGCATGGCGCTCATGTGTAGGCGGCGCGACACTCCTGGCAAGGCCGGGGTCGGCTCAGGTCCGGGGTTGCGCCGGGGCGTGCGGCCAGTTCTGCTCGAAAAAACATGGACCCTCGCCTGCGCACGTTGCTATTCGGTGCCGCCGCGGTCGCGCTCGCCACTTGGGTGGGCGCTTCGATCGCGCAGGAGGACTTTTTTTTGGCGGCACTCACGGCGGTGTTGTGCGTATGGGCGGTCTTGTCGTGGACGCGCGGACCATTCGCCGAGGCGTGGTTACTGGGCTTGCTGGTGTTTGGCTACGTGATCGGCAACCGCGGGTTTGCGCAGATGGCGCCGGTATCCGGGTTGCCCGTCTTTGCCAGCGAACTCGGACTCGCCGCCGTGTTGACAATCACGCTGCTGCGCGGAGCGCTGCGACGCCGCATCCCGTTTCAGCGCGACTGGCTGAACACTCTGCTAGTGCTGTGGATCGCGCTGGGCACGGCGCGCATCGGCTGGGATGTGCGCACATTCGGGTTCGTGGCGTTGCGCGATTTTGCGATGATTTATTACGTGCTGTATTTTTTCGCCGCGCAGGCGGTGGCCGATCACGAGCTGTCGCGAAAATTATTGCATGCTGCGCTGATCGCCACCTTCGCCTTTTTGCCGGTAACGAGTCTCCTGGTGGAGCTGTTTCCCGATTTTTTCCGCGCGCATTTGCTCGTGCAGGGCGTGCCACTGATTTTCTACAAAGGCGACCTGCTCGCGACGTTTCTCTTTACTGGATTCATTCTGATGCTGCCAAAAGGCGAATTCAAGTGGGGCGAGACGTGGTGGCGCTGGTTGCTGGCGCTGACCGGGCTGGCGTTTGGCCTGAGCATGTTATCGCGCGCGAGCATGATGGGACTAGCCGTGGCGATCGGTTGGCTGGCGCGGTCCGGCCGCTGGCGTCCGCTGCAAGCCCTCGTCGGCGTGTGCGCACTCGGGCTCATCGGCATCACCGCGGGCTCGTTGCTCCAGAAAAAAGATTTCACGCAAACAAAAGCTTACGCGATCTACGAAGCTGTCGCGTCCATCGTAGATGTGAGCGGAACGCGCGTGTATCAAAGCGACCTGAGTAGCGACAAGGGTGACAACAACCGCTTCCGCCTTGTGTGGTGGAAAAACGTTTCCGAGGAAACGCTCTCAACGTCGCCGGTGTTCGGTTTGGGTTTCGGGGCGGATCTCGCCCGCGGGTTTCTTTTGGAATATTACCCAACCGAGGAATTGGATTTCACGACGCGAAGCCCGCACAACATTTTCATCACCACGCTCGGACGCATGGGCTTGGTCGGTGTGGTGTGCCTGCTGGCGGTTTATTGGGTGCAAGCCCGGAGCACGGCGCGAGTCGCCCGACGCGCCCGCGGGAACGATGTCCGGGAACGCGAGGTGACGCTGCAAGCGGCGTGTTGGGTCATCATGATCAGCGCGTGTTTCGGGGTAGTGCTGGAAGGACCGATGGGCGCGATCCCGTTTTGGATCATGCTCGGGCTGGCCCATTTTGAAGCAACGCGACCGATTGAAACGGAAACTTGATTGCGCCGTTGCCAGTGACTCGCGCGGGTGTTTAGTGGCGCTTCCTCCCTTTGAAGTTTCTCCAACGCATCGATCTCATCAGCTTCTTGAAGTTCACCACGCGTGAACGCTTCGATTGGATCACGCCTGCGTGCATTTTTACGCTGAGCCTGTTCGGGCTGTTTTTTATTTACAGCGCGCAGTTCGCGACGGAGCAGGAGGATTGGTCGAAGCAATTGGTTTATATCGGATTAGGCGTGGTGGTTTACATCGTCACGTCGCTCCTGGATTACCGGCTTTGGTTGAAATACGCGCACTGGGTTTACATTCCGGCGCTGGTGTTTTTGGTCGCGGTGTTGATTCCGGGCATTGGCACGACGCATGGCATGGGTGCGCGTCGCTGGATTCAACTTGGGCCGGGATCGTTTCAACCGTCGGAATTTGCCAAAATCGCGGTGCTTTTTGCCACGGCTTCCATCCTGACGGGATCGAAGCTCGGGACCGTGCGGGATTCTTTGCAAGTGCTGATCAAATTGGCCCTTGCGGTGGGTTTGCCTATGTTGTTGATAGTCGCGGAACCCGACCTCGGGAGCGCTCTTGCGATTGCTCCGATGGTTTTTGCCATGCTTTACGTTTCCAACCTCTCAACCCGCTTTTTCGCCGGCGCTTTGGGTGTGTTCGCGTTCCTGGTGGGCATGGTGGCGCTGGATGTTTGGCAATACTCTAAATACATAGAGGAAAATAAGTTGGATTACATCCGTGACACTGGATCCTACGAAAAACACTCGTGGTTACCCTTAAAGGATTACCAACGGAACCGCGTCTTGGCGTTTGCCATGCCCGGTGAAGTTGACCCGACCGGCATCGGCTGGAATAGCCGCCAGTCGCTCATTTCGGTCGGTTCGGGCGGGTTGATCGGCAAGGGCTGGACCGAGGGCACGCAAGCCAAGCTCGGCTACCTGCCCCGCGCGGTCGCGCATAACGATTTTATCTTCTCCGTCATTGCGGAGGAAAAAGGATTTTTGGGAAGCATCACCGTCATTGGACTCTTTGGCGTGGTGTTGTGGAACGGACTGCGGATCGCCGGCATCGCCCGCGACCGTTTCGGCGCCTTACTCGCGCTCGGCGTCACGGTGCTCTTCACCGTGCATGTGTTCGTCAACATCGCCATGACCGTCGGCCTCGTGCCGGTGAAAGGTATACCGCTTCCATTTATTAGTTACGGCGGCACGTTCGTGCTCAGCTGCTGTTTGCTGCAAGGACTGGTTCAAAGCGTCTATCGTTTTCGGAGGGACTTTTAAATGAGTCTCCTGCCACCCGATATGGACCGCTCTGCCGGAATCTCCTGCACACAGCCCGCTGATCGCGTGTGCCCCGTCCACACAAACACCACCCGGGAAAACCCCAACCATGAACGATCAGCAATCCAACTCTGGCGCTCCCCACAAGGACGCCGCACGTATTGAAGAGGAACTCGCCAACCCGCCCCCGCAGAAACACAGCGAACCCCTCACCTCCGAACAGCTTAAAAACGAATCCAAAGAACGCGCCGCCGACCGACCGATTCTCCAGAAAATCCTGAGTATTTTCCGCAAGGAAAAAGGCACCTTCCGCGAACTCGTCATCAATTCCGAGCCGCTCGAAAAGCGCGTCGCGCTGCTCGTCGACGGCACGCTCGACCGCTTCGAAATCGAACGCGATTCCGACAACCGCATGGTCGGCGGCATCTACAAAGGCCGCATCAAGAACCTCGACCCGGGCCTCAAAGCCGCGTTCGTCGACATCGGTTACAACAAAAACGCCTTCCTGCATTATTGGGATATGTTGCCCGCCGCCGCCGACTCGTCCGTCGAAGTCGTCCGCGTTAACAAAAAGAAAGGTGCCGACCAAAAGCAGGGTGCCGCACCGACTGTCAAAGACATCCCGAGCCTCTATCCTCCCGGCAGCGAAATCGTCATCCAAGTCACCAAAGGCCCGATCGGCACGAAAGGCCCGCGCACCACGACCAACCTGTCGCTGCCCGGCCGCTACCTGATCCTTACGCCGTTCTCGGACGGTTGCGGCATCTCGCGCAAAATCGAAGACCCTACCGAGCGCAAGCGCCTCAAGACGCTCATCAACGAGCTGACGATTCCCGAAGGCATGGGCGTCATCGTCCGAACTGCCGGCGAAGGCAAAAAGCCCCGCTATTTTGTGCGCGACTTGCACCTGCTGTTGACGAAGTGGAAGGAAATCCAGCGCAAGATGGACACCGACCGCGCGCCGGCCTGCCTTTATCAAGAGCCCGACATCGTCGAACGCACCGTGCGCGATTTCCTCACCGAGGACATCGACCGCGTGCTCATCGACAACGAAGCCGACTTCAAACGCACGCAGGAACTCGTCTCACAAATCTCGTCCCGCTCGCGCGGTAAGATCGCTTACTACAAGGAATCGATTCCCGTTTTCGAACGCTATAACATCGAGCGTCAGATCGAGCAGACGTTCCAGCGTCGCGTCACCCTGCCCTCCGGCGGCGAAATCGTCATCGACGAAACCGAAGCGCTGATCTCGATCGACGTTAACACCGGCTCGCACAAATCGCGTTCCGGCGACGAAAAGAACACGATCTTCCAAGTAAACATGGAAGCTGCCGTGGAAATTTCGCGCCAGATCCGTCTCCGTAACATCGGCGGCCTCGTGATCATGGATTTCATCGACATGAAAGAGCGCCGTCACCGTAACTCCGTTTACGACAAGATGGTCGAGCTCATGTCCGAGGACAAAGCCAAGACGCACATCCTCCCCATCTCACAGCTCGGCATCATGCAGATGACCCGCCAGCGCCAGCAGGAATCGCTCTCGGCCAATATCTACACCGGTTGCCCTTATTGCCGTGGCCGAGCCGTGGTGAAATCCGCGACGACGATGTCTGTGGAACTCCAGCGCAAACTCTCCTCCGTCGCGCGTCGCCTCCAAGCCCGCAAAGACGGACGCGAATACGCGCTCCGCGTTCACGTGCACCCCAGCATCCTCGAACGCCTGCGCGTCGAAGATTCGGAGCTGCTCGTCCGCATCGAGAAGACGTATGGCATCAAACTGGCCTTCCGCGCCGACCCGAACTACCACGTCGAAAACTTCAAAATCATCAACGCGATGACGAACGAAGAGTATCGCTAAGCATGATTCGAAATTAATCTTAAAGGCCGCTCTCTCTGAGCGGCCTTTTTGCTTTAGGATTCCGAGGAAATCATAGACTCAAACCCCATGGCCCAACTCGACCGCGCCCCAGTCGCTCAATTCAAAATTCCCCGCCTGCGGATCGTTTGGAAATCCTCGGTCGTGCCGGAGGCCCGGTGGTTTTTGGGACTGGTTGGTTTTTACCACAAAGAAACCCCGCGCCGCTGGTGGATCGTCTTCAGCACGCGCGGCACCCTCGCCTGGAGCGGCGGCACGTTAGTCGCCGGTTACTTTATCGGAGCCAGCGCGCTCTATTATCTTTGGGGCCGCAGCGCCTACAGCCAGCTCACCTACGCTGATCTGGTTTTGCCCACGCGCTGGTCAGAAGCCCGCCACAAGCGCGGCGACGCATTAATAGCCGACGGCATCCAAGAGTTACGTGATGGTCGAGGCGCGAGCGGCATCATGCTGCTCAGTCATGGCATCGTGCTTGCACCGCAAAACACCAGCGGCCGTGTGACCCTCGCGAGCATTTACGTGCGCATCGGTTTGATTCATCGCGCCCACCAACTGCTCGTGGAGGGCTTGGAATTCGGCCGACCAAGCAAGGGCTATCGCGACATGTTGTTTCGCGTGGCAAACTATTTGGAAGATTACGAAGAAGTGGCGCAACTGACGGAGCGTCTCTCCAAAAACGCCCCTCCTGACGAAGTCCGCTGGCTCAACGCGCAAAAAGCCGTCGCGCTGGAAAAACTCAAACGCTACGACGAACTCGACGCTCTCCATCAGAGCACAATCGCCGCGCCCCTGTTTGCCGTGGAATCCGCGTGGGCGCGCAGTCAGATCGAGCGTGGCAACGCCACGGTGGCGCTCGACCAGTTGAAGAAAGACCCCACACGGTTCGGACTTCCTGCCGACCGCTACGCGATGCAAGTGAACTTACAGGAAGCTGCCGGCGATTATGCAGCGGTCGCAGCATCAATTACTGAATGGGAGAAATCAGATCCCACCAATGCATCACCCAAACTCGAAAAAATATTGATGCACGCGCGTCGCGCCCAAACAAAGGCGTTTGCGAATAGCGTCGACAGTTACCTGCTGTTTTTTAACGCCGATCCCGGCCTGCTGGTCCAACTGTTCAAAAAACTCAGCGATCTAAACGATCCGCAATGGCTACGCATCGCTTGGAACGAAGCTCAAAACGCCGGCATCAAACGCATCGATCTGCGCATCCTTTACGTCCAGGGCCTCATCACGACCGGACAAACTGCCGACGCCGAAGTGGAGTTCGAAAAAACCAAAGTCGCACTAGCAGCGGCCAAACTTCCGATGGCGGACTGGATCAACGGAACCCATTTTGTGTTACAGGTCGTGAAGGGCGATTCACCGTCCAGCCGCGCTCAACTAATCGGTTTTGCGAACCAGCCCAGACTGAGCCCGGACGCCTATCGCTTCATGCTCCGCAGTCTCAAACGAGCAGGCCTTAATGACCTTAACAACGAGATCGCGACACTCGCCACCAACCGATTCCCCGCGTTCCGCAATGCGTATGCTCCGGAAAAATCCATCGTTCGTGAAGGTGATGAGTTCCGGATCGCGACGACTTCAGCGTCAGAAATCAAAACCGAATTCGCCGCCCAACTGGAGTTGCGCGCGTTGAAAGACGAGCTAAAGGCTAAACGCTGGGAAGATGCCCGCTCCCGCATTCGCAAACTTGAGCGAGCCAAAATCGATAAGATCACAACTGATCTTCGTTTAGCGCGCATCGAGCTCCATGGCGAGCTACGTGAACAAGCGGAGCTCGTTGCCGCAGCAAAACATTATCTCGCGAATACCCGGACGCCTGCTCCTGACATCTCCCGTCTCGCGCTGGCTTGGGCAGCGACCCCCGAGTTGCAAGAAAGCGCACTCACGCTGTCGCGAGCTACGGCCGAAGCTTTTCCGAAAGCAAACTGGGCCGTCCAGCTCCGTAAAAAATTAGAGGGCGACTTAACAGTCGCCCCCGTGGAAAACGAAAACTGAAAGCTAACTCAGGCCGCCAAACGAGCTTGACGACGGCGGTATGCAACCAGACCCAGTGCCATCGCGCCGAAAATCGCGGCGTAGGTGGAAGGCTCAGGAATTGCGGAAACTGATGTTGTCGCGGCCAAATTATCGAGAGTCATGCGAAATGCTGCAGAACCAATGCTGCCGCCGCCAAATGACACATAAGCGATATTCGTAGCATCAATTGTCCAAGCTACTGGAATATTAACCGTTGTCAGCGACCCGATGTTAAATGCGCTCATCGCAACACTCACAACTTGGGTCGTGAAATTTTCACCGTCAAAAGAGTCAAAAGATAATGCAAATGACGTTGCCACATTACCCACATCACGTTGCCCCACGACAGTGATTTGGTTAAAAGCAGATAGATTCAGAAATGATGCTGGGAAATACTCGAAACCGTTATCGTCTTTCGCAGTCCCACCGATGACAATAGTCGTTGCCCCTTGGGTAACTTGCCCAGCCCAACTACTGGAAGCATTAACAGTTCCTTCGCCGGAAGTCACACTGACGTTAAAATCATCAATTAAAAGAGTCTGCGCAAAAGCAGAGGCCGCGACACCTAAGAACAAGAGAGTGAAAGCTGTTTTTTTCATTTCGTTGGATTGAAGAAGATAAAAATTTAGTTTGAAAACAAAGTAACCATGGAAGGGTAAAATTAATTAAGTGTGTAAGGCAATGGTAGATTAATCAGGGAATCCGATGCCGCCGCAGAATTGAGGCGACGAATCATAACAGGTCTTCCGCTAATATTAACACCGTTAGAACTCAGCGTGGGAAACCCTTCACGTTGCCAACGGGCGTTGGTAGTATCATAGTAATAACTCTGCCAAGCAGCACCACTCCACACCTGAAGAGAATCTGCATTATTGATTGATGTTCCGGAAACCCAACCAAGTGCACGAGTTTGAAGGCTAAGTTGGCCCAATGTCTGGCTAACAGGAATACCTACACTCAAAAACGTATTCCCCGAGCGAGAGTGAAAATATTGGGGCGCTTTATCCGGCACACGTCCACTAACGTAAAGCTTCAGATCAGTTGCTGCTCGGCGAGTTATCATGAGACCGCGATCCGGCCGCAAAGCGATATTGTTGGTGCTGATCGTTGGAAAGCCACTGCGTTCCCATCGGGATCTCGTGGTATTATAATAGTAAGTCTGCCATGCGGCCCCACTCCAAACCTGAATATTATCAGCCGAGTTCGCGTCCACCCCACCTTGCAAGATTCCGGTAAACAATGTGCTCAAAGTATCCGCTAAAACCAACTCGTATGAATCTCCGGCAACCGGGCCCGATGCTGTTGTTAAATCAATACCGTCGTTATTAACAAAAACACGGGTTGTCGTATTTGAAGTGGCCGTGGCTACCGGCATTACGCGGCCTGTTGCAGCACCAGACGTAATTCGGAGGTAGTAGGGATTAGCGGCGGTCGATAATGCTCCCGCAGCCCATGAAGCATCGCTCACATCGATGTAATTTGCGCCAACTCCCGTGAGCTTACCTACCATTGCTCCGGTGCCAATTCGATCATGCAAAAGAGGCAACGCAACAGACCCAGTTTGTCCTGCGGATACAGAAATCGTCATCCCACCCACCGGGGGCGAGTAGGCCGTGTCGACGGCGAAGGTGAGCGTGGGGACGAGGACGAGTGCGAGCAGCGATTTCCTAAGTTTCATAGCGATGTGTGCGTAGAGGGCCCGTGACGTGAAGACAGGAGTAAATGTTAAAGCGGGAAGCAAGCCAGTATCAGGGCGAGTTTGTGAATTTTTCGCGACGATGAATCGAAAACGTTTGGGTCGTGAATCGAGCAATAGTCTCGTGCCGGCCGTCGACACGAGACGATTTACCGCCGGTAAGTAGAAATGCGTAGTTCGGCATCAGTTGCGGATCACGCGGAGACGGAAGAATGCGTTGGCATTGCCGGCGAGGGCCAGACGCGCGCGCCAGGTTTCGTTTCCGCCGGCCGAAGAAACCAGTTCATGCGTCACCCCACTGGCGCTCCAAGTCGTGAGATTGGTCGAGGCTTCCACGGCGTAGCTGAGGTCAGCGCGATCCGCCGGACGGGTGTAGGTGTAAACCCACTCCGTCGACGTGGTGGTCACTTCCGGCAAGCCGCTGGTGATGTTAACCTTCGGGTTGAGGCCGAGGGCGTATTTCACGAGATTGGAAAGGCCATCGACTCCGAACACCGCATTCGGACCGCTGACGGCAAGATTGCCGAGTTCGGTCGAGTTGAAGTTGGCCGCGCGCCATGCTTCGAGGCCGGCGGCGTTGACCACCAAGACCGCGATGTCGCTCGTGACGCTGCCGCCGACGTTCGTGACGGTGACCGTGTAGTCGCCAGCGTCGCCGGTCGCCAAGCCGGTAATCGTGTAAGACGAACTCGTGGCCAGGTTGATCGCGTTGCCGCCCTTCTTCCATTGGAAGGTCGGAGCCGGCGCGCCGGTCACCGCGACCGTGAAGGTCACGGCTTCGCCGGCATTCTTGGTCTGTGAAACCGGGTGCGTCGTGATCGTTGGCGCGGTCGGCGCGCTGATGACGATGCTCAACTGGAAGTTCGGGCCGGTGCCGGTGGCGTTGTTCGCGGTCACTGCGACCGAGGTCGTGCCGACCGCAGCCGGCGTGCCGGTGATTTGTTTGGTGCTCGAAGAATAACTCAAGCCGCTCGGCAAGGCGCCGACGTTGAAGCTCAGCGGCGAGTTCGTCGCCGTAAATTGATACGGCGTGATCGCCGCGCCCGCGTAACCCGTGAGCGTGGCGGCGCTGTTGATAACCGAGACCGGGCCGAGGGTGAGCGTGAGCGTGAAGTTCGCGCTCGTGCCGTTGCCGTTGGTGGCGGTGAGGGTCGTGGTGGAAACACCTGCGACGGTCGGCGTGCCACTGATAAGGCCGGACGTTGTGTTTAACGAAAGACCGACTGGCAGACCGTTGGTCGAGTAACTCGTGGGCGAATTGCTTGCGACGATTTGGTAGTTAAACGGCGTGTTCAAATCCGCCGAAACCGCGGCCGCGCTGGTGATCGCGGGAACCGGGCCCGAGGGTTCGATCGTAATCGAAAGCGTCACGGACGCGCCCGTGCCGGACGCATTGTTTGCGCTCAGCGAAACGGGATAAGTGCCCGCCGTGGTCGGCGTGCCGACAATTTGCGCGGAAGAACTATTGAAAGACAAACCGGCCGGCAACGCGCCGACGTTAAAGCTGGTCGGCGAGTTACTGGCCGTGACGATGCTGACAAACTCCGAACCCACCGCACCGAGCGCGGTGAGCGAACTCGTGATTTGCGGCGTGCCCAAGGCGGCGGCAATCGTCAGCGAGTAAGTGAAGTTGTTTACGTTGGCGCCTTCCGTGAGCGAAACGACACCCGCGAAAACCCCCGACTGGGTCGGCGTGCCGCTGAAGGTGCCGGAGGTGGCGTTGATCGAGAGGCCGTTGGGCAGATTCGTCGCGGCATACGTCGTGCCTGGAGCGGGCGTCGGCGTGAACGGAATGTTGTAAGGCGTGTAAGCGACACCCGCCTGGCCAGCGGGCAGCGTGACATCAGCCGCGTGCGCTGCCGTGGCGAGCACTGCGAAGCCGAGGATCAGCCAGAGGGTTTTGGTGAGGGAGTTAATCCGGGAAATCATGGGACGATTTGTTAAATGGTTTTTTAGTTTTCCAGGATTAGCCGCCGACTTGGATGCTCGGGGTGATCGTAATGGTCAGGGTCACCGGCTGGCCTTCGCCGTTGGTGTTGGTCGCGCTGATGATCACGCGGAACGTGCCCGAAACTGTCGGGGTGCCGCGAATCGCGCCCGTCGCCGGATTGATCGAGAGCATCGGCGGCAAGCCGGCGGCTCGATACGTGGTCGGTGTGAGCGTGGCGGTTACATCATAGACGAACGCGACACCCACCTTCCCGCTGGTGTCGCGCACACTCGTGACGACCGGAGTATTCGGCGCGGCGGCAATCGAGAGGCTGAGCGGCGCGAGCGTGCTGGCACCGGCTGAATTGGCGGCGCGGAGCAGGATTGCAACGGAGCCCGGCGCCGTCGGCGTGCCCGCGAGACGACCGGTGGCGGTGTTCACACTCAACCACGCCGGCGCATCCAACGCTTCGAACGCCGTCGGCACGTTAGTCGCGGTGATTTGGTAACTGAACGCCACGCCGACTTGCGCGGAGGCGTTGCTGGCGCTGTTCACTACCGGCGCGTTGGCGGCCGGACTGACGGTGATCGTCAACTCGCGCGGCGAACCGGTGCCGTTGGCGTTGATGCCAACGAGCGTCACCGTGTAAGTGCCCGCAGCCAACGGCGTGCCCTGGATAAATCCGGTCGAAGGATTGACCGCGAGGCCCGGCGGCAGATGAAGCGCATCAAGGAATACCGACGGCGGGAACGGTGCCGCCGGGACATTCGTCGCGGTGATTTGATACGAGAACGCGGCCCCAACCATCGACGGAGCCGAAGTCGCGCTCGTGATGACCGGCGTATTGTCCGCTGGAGCAATCGTAATGAGCAACGGTTGCGGCTGGCTCGTGCCCGCCGAATTCGTCGCGGTCACGACCACGGAATACGCACCCGGCGCGTCAGCGGGATTGCCGGAGATCACACCGGTGGCGGTGTTCAACGACACCCCCGCCGGCAAGACGCCTTGGACGGCGAAGCTCGTGGGCGTGTTGCTCGCGGTGATCGTGTAACTGAAGAGCGTGCCAACTTTGCCGTTGCTCGTCGGGGCGCTCGTGATCGCCGGTGCGGTAAGCGCGGCGGCGAAGTTAAACGACACCGCGGTGGGCTGGCCGAGGCCGGCGTTGTTGGCGGCGCGCAATTGCACCGTCACCACGCCCGCCACCGTCGGCGTGCCGCTAATCAAACCCGTGGTCGAGTTGATACTCAGACCCGCCGGCAGCTGATCGGCGGCGAACGAATTCGGACTTTCCGAGGCAGTCGTTTGATACGACAACGCTACGCCGACGCGCCCGCCGACGGCGGTCGAACTCGTGATCGACGGCGTCGCTGGCGGCGCGGCAATCGTAAGCGTCAACAATTTCGGTGCGCTGATGCCGTCACCGTTGGTGGCGGTCAACGTGATGTCCGCCGAGCCTTGCGCAGCCGGGATGCCGGAGATGACTCCGGTCGTCGCGCTGAGCGTGAGGCCGTCCGGCAACGTGGAGGAGGCATACGCGGTCGGGCTGTTCGTCGCAGTGATTTGATAGAGGAAGGACTGGCCGACTTGCGCGTTGGCGGTGCCGTTGCTCGTGATGGTCGGGACGTTCAGCGCGCGATCGATGTTGAAGAGCACTTCGAGTGCGGGGCCGCGACCGCCTGCGGTGTTCGAGGCGGCAAACCATACGCTGGTCTGGCCCGCCACGGTCGGCGTGCCGGTGACGGCACCGGTTGCGATGTTCAGCGACAATCCATTCGGCAATGTCCCGAGGACGACGGCGTAGGACTCCGCGGCGTTGGTCGCGGTGTTCGTGAACGTGAATGGCGAGGCCACGCGACCCTGGGCGACCGGCGCGCTGCTGAGCACCGGCGCGAGCGCGGACGAGTTGACCGTGATCGTCAGCGTCGCGCTGGAAGAGCCGCTGGCATTGGTCGCGGTGACCGTCACCGCGGAGATGCCCGGTTCAACCGGCGTGCCGCTGATCGCACCGGTCGAAGCCGTGAGCGAGAGGCCCGTCGGCAAACCAACCGCCGCGAAGGTCGTCGCCGCCGGCGACGTCGTGAGCGTGAAGTTAAATGCCGTGCCGACTGTCGCGATCACCGAGCTGTTGCTCGTGAAGAGCGGCGCGGTGAGCGCGGGGTTGAACGTAAACGTGAGCACGACCGTCGTGCTGCCGTCGGCGTTCGTGGCGCGAATGGCTACTTGGAACGTGCCGGTTTGCGTGGTCGTGCCGGTGATTTCGCCGGTGGTCGCGTTGAGCGTCAGGCCGGAAGGCAGGACGGACGGCGAACCGTTGGGCAGATTAACCAGTGCGTAGTTCGTGTTACCCGCGCCGAAGGCCGGCGTGTAACTAAACGCGCCGCCGGCGGTGCCGCTCGGCGTTGTGGATCCCGTGAAGACCGGCGCGTTGAGCGGCGGAGCAATTTGGATCGTGAGCGCGCGGGCATTCGAGCCGGTCGCATTTTGCGCGGTGACCGTGACGGAATAATATCCCGCCGCCGTCGGCGTGCCACTGATCGTAGCGCCGCTCAACGTCAGGCCCGGAGGCAAATTGGTCGCGAAGAACGCCGTCGGGCTGTTGCTTGCGGTGATCGTGAAGCTAAACGCCACTCCGACTCGACCGTCGACTGAAGCGGCACCTCCGATGATCGGCGGCGGCGCTTGCACCGTGAGTTGCAGCACTTCGCTGTCGCTGCCGGTGACATTGCTCGCGCCGAGCGTGATATTTGTGGTGCCGATTTGCGTCGGCGTGCCGCTGATAATTCCGGTCGTGGCATTCAGCACGAGGCCGTTGGGCAACGGTGCGGCGGTGAATGTCGCTGTCGTTTGGTTCGTGCCGATCTGATAACTGAACGGCGCATTCGCGACGGTCGAGGCAACCAGCGGGCTCGTGATGACTGGAGCGATCGGGTTGACCGTGAGTTGCACCGCGTTGCTGGTGACTGAGCCACCCGCGTTGGTGAGCACGACGGACACGAGACCGGCGTCGGCCGGTTGCACGTTGGTGAGCGTGACGGAAGAACTCGTGGCGCCGGCAATGTTCACACCCTTCAAGCGCCATTGATAAGTCGGAGCCGGGGTGCCGGTGGCCGTGACGCTGAAAGTCGCGGAACCGCCGACGAGCGCGGTTTGCGGCGTGGGCTGCGCGGTGATGGCGATCCCGACGTTGAGCGTGAGCGTGACCGACGAACTGACAGCGCTGCCAAATGCGTTGGTCGCGGTCAGTTGATACACGCCCGCGTTGCCGGCGGTGGCGGAAGGAATCACGAGGATCGGCGAATTCGGCGCACCGACGAGCGGCGCGGAATCTTTCGTCCACGTGTAAGTCACGGGAGTTGGCGAATTCGAGACCGCGAATTTGAGGATCGTCGCCGTGCCCGTTGAAGCAGTGAAGTTACCCGGGCTGGCGATCACGGGCGCGCCAGCTGTGATCACCGTGCCGAAGTTGCCTGCACCGACGATTTCGCCGCCGAAGAGCGTCGTGTCGTTGATCGGGTCGAACGAGCCAGTGAAGCGACCGATCCAGTTCATGCCATCAGTCGAAGTGTAATACGTGTGACCCGAGCCGGTGGCGATGAAGGTGCCGTTGATGAAGTTGACGCTGCTCAACGCGCCCACTGAAGGCTGGATCGAAGTCCACGTGACCGCGTCGCTCGAGTAGGCCACGCGGCCTGCCACGCCGACGGCGACATAAACCCCGTTGCCGAACGTGACGTCGTTCAGCTGCGGATTGCCCGCGAGCACGATGCGCGTCCAGGTGATCGCATCCGGCGAAGTGAGGATGTTGCCACCGACACCGACCGCGAGGTGCAGGCCATTCGCGAAGGTAACCTTGCGTAGATTGGTGGTCACCGGCGACGTGCGTTGGGTCCACACGAAAGGCAACGCATCTGGCGCAGTGTAGATGCGACCGAAGTCGCCCACCGCGACCCATTGCGAGCCGGTGTAGCGAACGCCCAGCAAGCTCGTGGTGCCGATGGTCGAACTCGCCGACTGGAGCGCCCACGTGGCCCCATCGGTCGAAACCGTGATATTACCGGCGTTGCCCACGGCGACGAATTTGCCGGAGGCATAGGTGACATCGCTCAGCGCGACACCCGTGCCGGAAACGCGATCCGTCCACGTAGCGCGATCGGTCGAACTGATGATCGCACCCGCATTGCCGACCGCGACTACGGCTGAACCGGAAGCGGCGACCGAGAGCATGTTAATCGTCTGACGCGGGCCGATCATCGACGATGTCCACGTGATTGAATCTGTGGAGGTCAGCATGATTTTGCCGTTGTTGCCGGCCTGGCCGACAATCACGTAGCGGCCGTTGCCGTAGCTCGCGTTCTGGAGATTGCTCTGGTTGCCGCCTGCGCTGCGAGCCGTCCACGTGACACCATCCGGCGAAGTAAGAATCGTGCCGAGCGCACCGCACGCGATGAACTGGTTGTTCACGAAGCTGATTCCGGTGAAGAAATTCGTCGTGCCCGAAACCGCCGGCGCCCACGATGTGCCGTTGGTCGAGGTCACGATCACGCCACCATCGCCCACCGCCACGAGGCGGCCGGCACCGTAGGTCAGGTTACGCAACGTCGGCGCACCTGTGGCCGAAGCCGTCCACGTGACCCCATCGGGGCTGGAGAAGACGTCGCCATTGTTGCCGCTGACGGCGAAGAATTTATTCAACACATAGGTGGCGCCGAATAATGTATCGGTGCGGCCATTGCCGAGCGAGCCGACGGCCCACGTGATGCCATCGGTCGAGGTGGCGGTGACCCCACCGCTGCCCACGGCCACGAGACGACCGTTGCCCGAAGTCATGTCTTGAAGCGAAGTCACCGCGCCGTTGATGCCGGTCGTGCGCGGAGTCCAGATGACGCCATCGGTCGAAGTGAAGATGCCGTTGAGGCTGCCCATCGCCACGTAGGTGCCGTTGACGTATTGGAAGTTGAAGAGGTTATTCGCGGCCGGGAGCGGACGATTCGTCCAGCTCGCGCCATCCGTGGAAGCGAGGAGCGTCCCGCGCAGGCCGCCGACGAGGAATTGGCCGTTGAGGAACGTGACTCGCGTGAGGCCGTTGCCAGTCAGGGTCGGGTTGCGCCAACGCCAGCCGCCTTCCGGTGAAACATAAATCGGCTCCGCCGGGCTCGTCGTGGTGCCGATAGAATTCGTCGCGCGCACCGCGTAAGCACCCGCGTGTTGCGGCTGCCAATCCGGGAGATAATAAGTCGAAGCGGTCTGGCCGGGGATGTCCGCGCCATTGAACTGCCATTGATACGAGATTGGCAACGTGCCCGCGCTCGGGACCGCCGTGAGCAACGCGCTGGTGCCAGCCGGCATCACCTGGCCGAAGGTGCCTTGGATGTTGCCGCTCGCGTTGAAGGCCGGTGCCGAAGGCACGACCGTCACGACGGCGGCATTCGAAGTCACCGTGCCGAACGCAGAGGTGATCGTCACCGTATAGCTGCCCGAAGCGGCCGGGATGCTGAGCGAGGGGCCATTCTGGCCCGTGATCGCGACGCCATCTTTGAACCATTGATAGCTGAGCGCGCCCGAACCGCTCGCCGTGACCGAGAGAAACAGCGTGCCGTTTTCCGGCGCCGAACCGGTCAGCGGTTGCGCCGTGATGCTCGGCGGCGAATTTACGACGAGCGTGATGGACGCAGAACCGCCGCCAAAATTATTCAGCGAAGACACACTGTAGCTGCCCGCGTCAGCCGACGTCGCGCTGGCGATTCGGTAAACATAGGAAGTCTCGCCCGCGATCGGCGTGCCGGCCTTCGACCATTGATAGGCGACCGGAATCGGCGTTTCCGAAGAGAGCGCGTTCAACACGACCGGTGAACCGGCGTTGACGGTCACGGTGCGACCTAGCGGGCGGGTCACGGTGCCGGCGGTCATGATCGTGCCGAAGTTGCCGACGCCGATCACACTGCCCGTTCCGTGCGCCGTCACATCGAGCAACAAATCGAAAGCCCCGCTGACCCGGCCGGTCCACGTGATGCCATCGGCGGAAGTGAAGTAACCGTTGATGCCGGCGGTGGCGATGAACTGGCTCTGTGCAAACGTGATGCCGTTCATGCCCGCGGTGGAAAGACTGGTCGGTGCGCTCCAAGTCACCGCATCCGTCGAGGTGACGACGACGCCGCCCTGGCCAACAGCGACATATTTGCCGTTACCATAAGCCACATCGAGGAGGAGCAGGCCGGTGCCGGAAGTGCGCACCGTCCACGTCGCGCCGAGATCGCTCGACGTCGTGATAACCCCGCCTGCGCCGACGGCCACGTAACGCCCCGCACCCGCGACGACCTTGCGGAGCGCTTGCGTGGTGTTGGTCGTGCGCGAAATCCAGACGAAGGGCTGCGCATCGGGAGCCGTGTAGATGCGACCACCGTTGCCGGTGACGATCCATTGGTTATCGGCGAAGCGCACGCCGTTGAGGCCATTGGTGCCGATGACAGAGTCGGTGGCCTGTTTGCTCCAGGTGGTGCCATCGACCGTGCCCACGGTGACATTTCCATTCGCGCCGACGGCGACGTATTTGCCGTTGCCGAACGCGACGTCGGTGAACTGATCCGTCGAGCCGGACGCGCGCTGGATCCACGTCGTGAGATCCGACGTAGAGACAATGGCGCCGCCATTACCGACCGCGACGGCGGTGGAGCCGTTGTTGGACGCGACGCCATTTAGGTGCGTGCCTTGATAAGGTCCGGTGATCGACGAAGTCCACGTGACGCCGTCGGTCGAGGTGAGCAAGGTGCGGCCGGTATTGCCGGCCTGGCCGACGATGACGTAACGACCGTTGCCGAACGCGGCACTCTGAAGATTGCTTTGATTGCCGCCGGAGTTACGCACGGTCCAGGTCACGCCTGTTGGCGAAGTCACGATCGTGCCCAACGCGCCCGTGGCGATGAACTGGTTGTTCACGTAGTTGATGCCGATGAGTTGGTTCGTCGTGCCCGAACTGCGCGCCGTCCACGTGATGCCATCTGAGGTGGTGTGGATCGCACCGTTGTCGCCGACCGCGACCCCGAGGCCGGTGGCGCTTGGATCGGAGGCGAAACTGTTGAGGCCGGCGGGCGTGGTGCCTTCCTGCGTCCACGTGATGCCATCGGCGGACACATAAACTTTATTGCCGCTGCTGATCGCGATGAAGTCTCCGTCGAAATGCAAACCGGCGAGCTGCTCCGTGTTACCCGCCCCGAGCGAGCCGGTGGTCCAGTTAAGGCCGTTGGTGGAAGTGCTGATGACGCCACCGGTGCCGGTCGCGACGAACTTGCCGTTGCCGAACGCGACTTCCTGCAACTGGCTCGGTGCACCGTGAAGGCCGGTGCTGCCGGGTTGCCAGTTGATGCCGTCGGTGGAAGTGAAGACCGCGTTGAGACTGCCGATCATCACGTAGAGGCCGTTGCCGTAAGCGACGCTGAGCAAGTTGTTGTTCGCGGCGACCGGGCGCTGCGTCCAAGTCAAACCATCCGCCGAAGTCAGCAACGTGCCGCGAATGCCGCCGGCGATGAACTGACCATTGACGAACTTGACGCGCGTGAGGCCGTTGCCCGTAGGCAGCGGGCTGCGCCATTTCCAACCGGCTTCAGTCGCGACGTGGTAGAGGTCCGCCGGGCTGGTGCCGGAGCCGAGGGAATTGGTGATCGTGACCGCGTAGGCACCCGCATTCGCCGGTTGCCAGTTGTTGATCATCAGCGTGCGCCCGGTGGCACCGGAGATCGGTGCGCCGTTGAAATGCCATTGGTAAGTCATCGGCTCCGAGCCGGAGAGCGGCGCGGCCGTCAGGTAATCGCTGGTGCCGACGCCAAGAATGCGGCCGAAGTTGCTGAAGGTATTGTTCGCCGCGTAGAACACCGGCGCGGAGGGCGTCACGGTAATGACCGCCGCGGACGACGTGGTGGACTGGCCGCCCGAAGTGACGACCACGGTGTAGGAACCCGCATTGGCCGGCGTGACGCGATCGAAGGTAAGTGAATTCGTGGTGGCACCAGTCACGGCGACGCCGTCGCGGAACCATTGATAAGTAAACGGGCCAGCACCGCTCACCGTCACCGAAAGCGCCTGCACGCTGCCGTCGGCGTAGTTGGCGGAAACCGGTTGAGCGGTGATGAGCGGAACATAAGGCACCTCTGCAACGGCGTAGCCGGCCGGAAGCGGCGCGGACGCACTGGCGACGGTGCCAAAGGCGTAGAGTTTATTATTCGCGACGATCAACTGCGCGTCGGCCCGCGGCACATCGGCGAGGCTGAAGCCCGGGGCGAATGCCGTGTCGAACGTGGCGTCGGCCTTCAAGCGGAAGAGCCCGCTGGTCGCCGTGCCGTTGAAGCTGGTGAAACGACCCGCCACATAAAGACGTCCGGAGGAATCCGTCGTGAGCGCGCTCACATAAGGCGTCGCATAGATCGAAGTCGTGGCGATGCCCGTGCCGGTAAACGTGGTGTCGAGTGAACCATTCGCGTTGAGGCGCACGAGGCCACGCGGCACACCTGCGAGCGTGAAGCGACCGCCAACGTAAACCTTGCCGTCCGCCATCTGCACGGCGGTGCGCACCAGATCGGCCGCGCTGTAAGTCGTAATCGGAAACTGGGTGGTGGTCCCGGTAACCGGGTCGGTGATATTCGTCGTATTGCCTACTGACGGCGTGATCGTGCCGAAGGACGGCGCGACAAAGGACGTGTCTTCCGTGCCGTTCGCGTTGAGGCGGAGCAGGCGGAGATTGCCATCCACCGCGGAGACCACCACGAGCGCGCGTCCATCCGGGAGAACTTGTGCGACGTTCAGACCGCCAGTGCGAATCATCGTGACGGCATTGGGTGCGGTCGCGTGATTGGCGGGATTGCGCTCGACGCTGGCGAACGACGTCAGGGCCGGCGTGTAAGTGGTATCGCGCGTGCCGTTGACGTTGAGACGCAGAAGCGAGTCCCCTGCTCCACCGTTCAAGGCGACCACAGCCGCGACCGTGCCTTGCGCGAGCATCAGCTTGCCATCGGCTCCAGCGAACGGTGACGCCGTGATGAGGTTGTAACCGGCAGGCAACACCGCGGAGAAGGTCGCGTCTTCCGAGCCGTTCGCATTCAAGCGACGCACCGCAGAGTAAAGCGTGCCGGCGGTGGAGGTCGGCAAACCCGAGATCACATACGTCTGATCGCCGGCCGCGGCCGCGACACCCGCGAACGGGCCGTGGCGGAAATTTTCCGGGCTACCGGAAGGAGCGGCGGCTTGCGCGGCAGCCAGCGTGCCGGGAGCGTTGAAATGCGCGACACCGGGCAACACCGTTGCTCCGTAGCGATTGAAACCGCCACCAAGCCACACCGAACCGTCGCTGACCACCCGACCACTCGCCGGATAAGCGAGGCGACCGAAGCCACCCGTTTGGAAAGTATAATCCGGCAAGCCGTCCTCATCGAATTTCATGACGCCGTTGCCCCAAATCGGCAGCAGCGGAGTGACCGAGACGCCGTTGATCCCGGACTGATCCGGCACGTAGTAATCACCACTCGCACCGCGCGAGATCCAGAAGGATTCACGTTGGTAGGTGTAACTGGCGAAGGAATTGTCTTTGGAACCGTCGGCGTTGAGTCGCACGAGGCGCGTGCTCACAAGCACAAGTTTGTCGCTCGGTAACACCACCACATGGCGCGCACGCGCGCTCACGGCCGCGTTGAAGCCGAGTTGGCTGCGCAGCGGTTGCACGAACGTCGTGTCGAACGAGCCGTCCGTGTTGAAACGGATCGCCTGGATCGGATCACCGCCACTGCCCCGCGCCGTGTAGCTAAACTCACCCACGAAAACCGCGCGGCCATCGCTCTGGAAATCCACGCCGCGCGCCTGCACGCTGCTGAACCCGGCGGGCAACGACGCGGCATAAGCCGTGTCGAGCGTGCCGTCGACATTGAGCCGCGCGACATTCGTGCGCGCCGTGCCGTTCACGGCCGAAAACGCCCCGGCCAGATAAACGCGATTGGCGCCATCCACCATCGGCGCACCGAAGAGCAGCGCGTTGCCGCCCAAAGTCGCGGCGGCAAATCCGGCGTCGACGGAGCCGTCGGCGTTGAGACGAAGAATACTGGAAGCGGTCGCGATCGAACCCGCCGGACTGGAGGCGGACAAATTATCCGTGGCGGCGACGACGATCTTGCCGTCGTTTTGGCGCGTGATGAAACGAATCGAGCGCGCGAAGTTCGGCGCGTTGAACGTGGAATCGACGACGCCGGTCGCGCTCACGCGAATCACGGTTTGCGTATCGCCCAAGGAGACGGCGAGCACGAGCTTGCCGTCCGGTTGACGCGCCATGTGCATCACGCGGCGATAAATCGGATCGAGGCGGAACGTGGCATCGTAGTTGCCCGTGGCTTCGTCGAAACGCGCGAGCGCGCCCGCGAAACGACCGCCCACCATGTCGGGAGTGCGATCCAGCGTCGTCCACGGCACATAAATCTTCCCTGCGCCGTCGGCGAACGTGCGGCCCGGCGCCGTTTCCACGGTGTAGTCGTTAAATTCCTGCCAGAGCACGTTGTCGGGCGTGAGCACTTGCAACGCGGCGGCGGCGCTCGTGACGGAGCCCAGCGAGTTCGTGACCACGACCGAGTAATTCGTCGCGTCGGCCGACGTGAGGTTGTTCAACCAAAGATCCGCCGTCACGGCGTTCGGGATGTCCGCGCCGTTTTTCTTCCACTGATAACTGAGGGGCTCACCACCGCTCGCGGTGACGCGGAAGAGCACCTTGCCACCGGCGACGGCCTTGCGACCGAAGGGTTGATCGAGAATTTGCACCGCGGCGCCGCCGGTGATCGTGATGACCGCTGCGTTGCTGGTGACGGATACGCCCGTCGGGCCCGTGACCGTCACGGTGAAGGAAGCATTCGCATCCAAATTCAAGCTGGTGGTGGCGAGCACGGAATTGGTTTCGCCCTCCATGATTACGCCGTTGCGATACCATTGGTAGGTGAACGGACCGGTGCCGTTGACTCGCACCGTGAGGAAGCCGGGGCTGCCGTAAGCGGCGGTGAAGCCGACAGGTTGCACCGCGATGGTCGGCGTCACCGGCGCACCGCGGAAACGAAGATAACCGACGGGCACGCCGTCGTTCGCGCTCATCACTTGGTTGTGCGCGTAAACACTGCCGTCATCGGAGATAAAAAGACGCAGGCCGGCACCGAAGCCGGTGCTCACGCCGTGCAAGGCGAAGCTCGTATCGAGCGTGCCGGTCGCACTGAGGCGCGCGACATAAGGCGTCGGCGTGCCGGTGAAATCACCGACGACGATCAGCTTGCCGTCTTCCTGCGGCAGCACGTAGCCCACCGGCGCATCGATCACGGACGCGGCATTGAAAGAAGTATCGACCACACCATTCGCGGAAATAATCGCGACGCGACTCGCGGCGATTCCGTTGTAAGTAGCAAACGTGCCCGCAATCACCATCCGCCCATCGGGCAGACCGGCGACATAGTTCACTGAACCGCCACCCGGGCCCGTGCCCGGCGTAAACGACGGATCGAACGAACCGTCCGCCAACATGCGGAAGAATCCACTGGTCGCCACGCCATCGTAACTGGTCAGACCACTGGCCACGATCATACGCCCGTCGGGTTGCTCGTAAACGAAACCGAAACCGGCGGTGGCCGGGAGACCGGTTTTGAGATTGAACGTGGTATCGCGCGAACCGTTGGACAGAATGCGGAACATGCGCGCGATGGCCGAACCGTTGTAAGTGAGCGTTGTGCCGCCGCCATAAATCAGGGTGCGGCCGCCGCTGATCGCGGTGATCGGCGGAAACACGACGTTCGGGCCCGAGCCGGGTGCGAACGTGGCGTCGAACGTGCCGTCCGAATTGATGCGGGCGAGACGCGTGGCGGTGTTGCCATTGTAGCCGGAGAGATCGCCGACCGCGAGGAACTTGCCGTCGCTTTGGCGCACCGCGCGATAAATACCGAACGTGGAAAGTCCGTTGAGATTGAAACCGGAACCGACCGGGAACGAAGCGTCGACCGAGCCGTTGTCATTCACCCGCAGCGCCTGACCGACCTGGCCGGCGACGCCGTTCGCGGTGTCGATCGAACCAAACACCACCGACTGACCGCCGGGCAACGCATACGCGCTGCCGGTATAAGCCGGACGATAAAGCAACGGCGCCGGCGACGCTGCGAGCGTGCCGTCGGCCGCGATCACGCCGACGCAGGTGCGGCGCTGGTTAAACAACGACTGGAATCCGCCGATGAACGCGGTCGAACCATTCGCCTGCGGGAACACAAACAACGTGCGCGCCGCCGTCGACGTGGCAAAACTGGTCGAGCCTCCGACTGCGGTAAAATACTGATCGACTGTGCCGGTGGTCGTGAGACGCACGATGCCGTGGGACGGCTGGCCATTGGTCATCGTAAATGCACCCGCGAGAATCGCGCGGCCATCTGCGAGCGCGGCGACGCCGAGGACGTTGCCGTTGTTCGAGGCGGGCACGAACGCGGTGTTGAGCGAGCCGTCGGCGTTGAGTTTGCCCGCGCGATTGCGGTTCACGCCAGCGAGTTGGGTAAACGTGCCGCCAAGCAAATAGCCGCCACCCGTCACGGGGACGATGGAGAACACCTGGGCGTTGGCATTGGTGCCGATGCCGCCTGCGAAAGCCGTATCAAGCGCGCCCGTCGAGCTGACGCGCGCGACGCCATTGCGCGCGCTGCCATTGACGGTCGTGAACAAGCCCGCGAACACCACCGAGCCGGACGCCTCGGAAATAATCGCGTTCAGGCGATTCGAGTTGGTGACGATGTCGACGTTGAAAGAAGTGTCGTGGCTGCCGTCGAGATTGAGGCGGCGCAGCACATTCGTGCCGCTCGTGACGATCTGGCCGTTGATGAATGTGCTTTGGCGACCGACGAGAAGCTTGCCATCGGCCTGCACGGCCAACGCGGTGACGGCGGCTTTCGGAGGATTATCGTCCGGCTGCCACGCGAGATCATGGGAACCATCCGGCTTCAAACGGAAGAGGCCCGGGGAACCGTGATAACCGACGGACGTAAACTCGCCGCCAACATAAATGCTGCCATCGCTGGCGCGCGCGATTGCGTAAACGAAACCGTTGATCACCGGCGGCACGAAGCCGGTATCCAGCGAGAAGTCGGCGTTCAAACGCGCAAGGAACGAGCGCGGCGTAGTGTCCCAACGCGAGAATTCGCCACCGACCATCCATTTCCCATCCGGCAACGCGATCGCTGAAAAAATTCGCGTGCTGATCGTCAGCGGAGTTGGCGCAAATGACGTGTCGACGCCGAGGATGCCCGGATATGCCGTCGGTGCGACGGACAAGACGGTCGGATTCGAAACAAAAATATCCGAGCCGACCGTGACGACCACATCGTAGCGATCCGCATCGACGCGCTTAGCGGCGGGAATCGTGTAGGTCGCACCGGTCGCGCCGCCGAGCGGAATGCCGTTGCGGCGCCATTGGAACGTGGTGCCGGCAGGATTCGCGACGGTCACGGAAAAGACGGCATCGGTGCCGCTCGTAACGGTGAGATTTTGCGGCTGGACGGTGATCGGCGTCGCGACCGCCGCCGCGATGCGATTGAGCGGCGTGGTTTCGCCCCCGTCGGTGAAAAATAATTTCCGAATGTCCGTGGAAAGTTGCGCCACGGTCGGCGGCTGCAGGTGCGAGAGGCCCCACTGGCCGTTCGTGTCGGTCAACGCCGTCGCGGAGAATGCGCCCGTGGAAGCATTCCACGTGTAAGTGCCGGTTTCCATGCCAGGACCGCCGTCGCCGAGTTCCGGTTCGCCGTCGTCTGCGAGGTAGTAGCGACCGTTCGCGAGAAACACTGCGACGGTCTTCACCACGCCATCACCATCGTCGACCGCCCAAGCGCCGGTGAGCGTGCCGGCCACTTGAGTTACGCGGGTGAGGACAAAAGGCCCCTCGCCCGCCGGAGTGAGCGTGAGCGTATTGCCGGAAACGCTGATCGTGGAACCGGCCGTGCCGTTGAGATCGGAAAGGCCGATGTCACCATTGGTGTCCTGCTTCGTGACAACGCCGAATGCGCCCGTGGCGGCATTCCACGTGTAGTTGCCGCGTTCGAAACCATTCGCGCCGCCATCGGCAATCTGCGAAGGGGTCGCAGTCTGGATATGGAAATAGGTGCCGTCCGGCAGGAAAGTTAACAGCGCGGCGCCCACCGACGTGGTGTCACCCGCCGTCCACGTGCCGACGATGGAAGTCTGCGCGGGCGCGACGGGGGCCGGGTGGTAGTTGGCGAGGTAGCCCGCCGGGAAATCGATCACGTAACCCTCGGTCGCGCCGTTGTGTTGACCGGAACCGAACACCAGCGTGCCATCGGCGGAAATGCCAAACACCGCGCCGAAATCCCAACCGGTGACATTCGCGCCGGCGAGCGCCGCAGCGGCAGATTTGAGGTGAAACCAACCGTGCGCGTTACGGAAATACGGGGATTGCGACGTCGAGGTGGTTTCGTTGCTGCCGAATGAGACGACGACCACCGCGCCATCCGCAGTCATGCCGCCGACATTGGTCGGGCCCCACGCAGCGTTGGGCGAACCGAGTTCGGTCAGCGCGCCACTCGTGGCGTTGTGCAAATAAACCGCGCCCGCCGGATAAAGTGTGCTGTTGCCGGCCACGAGGGAGAGGTTGCCGTCAGGCGAAAGCGCGAGGGGCGAATTCCAAGTGCCGCCCGTGAGCTTCGGAATCGCGGAAATGCCAGTGCCCTGAACAAAACGAAACGCGTTGTTACCGGCAGCCGCGTGCTGGCCTTGGGTCGTCGCATACACGTAGCTGTTGCCGACAATGACATTACCATTGGCCGAAATGCCCCGCGCCGCCGGGAAGCTCTCGTTGTCACCCGCGTTCAGAAACGGCAGCACCGTCGCCGTCGGACCTGTCGCGGTAAACCGAACCGCCCGATACTCTGGCAAGGCGGGATTGAATTTGAAACCCACCAACACCGAACCGTCGCTCGAGATACCCGCCGCGGCACTGTAGTCGCTAAAACCGCCGACTCCCCCGAAATTCAAATTGCTCAGATCCGCGCTGGTCACGCGCACCGCCTGACGCAACGCCGCGGTGTTGGTGCGCGAGCGGCTCGCGAGGTAAGCGCCATCCGGCGTGATGGCCGAGGCGGTGACAAAATTTGTTGCGGTCGTGTTGGTCACGACATTCGGAATCGCGGCGATGCCGGTCGTGGATTTCCACAAGAACGCCGTGTCGGCAGTGGTCGAGCCGCTGTTGGCGCTCGATCCACCCACGGCGTGGATCACTCCGGAGACACGCGTGGCGTCGCGCACTTCACTGTAGGCAATGCCACCAGGCAGATCGCCCACGCCGTAAACTTGGGCGACAGCGGGAGCCGTGGCCAGGTGAACCAATCCTAAAATACAGGCAACAAATAGGCAGTCTTTTTTCATGGTCTCGCGAGGTGAGAAAATCGTTTTCAATTTAGCACGGAGGCCCCTGCCGTTTCCCGGGAAAATATTCAGCAATGCGCCGCAAATTTCCCAAAACGCCTGGGCTCTTTCACCAATGAGTGGTGTGCAAATAAATAGAGTGAATGCGGGTGCGTATCAGGGGGGTGTGCTATCCTAGGAAAATCTGGGGTGAACTACCGAGGCGCGGCGAATGATTTGTGGCGGAAAGCCGAAATGAGTGACCAACCGCCCCGTTCGCGGGATGAACTGCCCGACCGAAAACAAGGCTTCGCACGATGCGCGTGCCGGGTCGTCTGCGGATGGTTCATCTCGCCAGCTTCAGCAAACGCCTTGCTTTGCTCAAACCAAGTGTCCTCAGGGATTCCCTGATTTTTCCGCCGCCGCGCGCTCAGCGGAACACCTTCAAACGAAAGAATGCATTAGCCGCGCCCGAAAGCGGGTGGCTCGCGTGCCACGTCTCCACGCCGCCGGCGGAGTTCACCAACACGTGCGTCACGCCGGTCGTTGTCCACGCAGAGAGGTTGGTGGAAATTTCCACGGCGTAAGTGACATCCGCCCGCCCAGCCGGGCGCGTGTAGGTGTAAATCCATTGGGTGCTCGTCGTGGAAATTTCCGGCAGGCCGCTCGTCACGTTGCTCTTCGGTTCCAGCCCGAGCGCATACTTCACCAGATTCGATAATCCATCCGCACCATACACCGCGTTCGGGCCGCTAAGGTTCACATCGAGCAATTCCGCCGAGGTGAATTTCTCGATCTGCCACGAGGCAAAATTTCCCGCGACCACAAACGCGTGTTCAACCTCGGGCGCCGCATCGCGGTTTTCGTCACCGAATTGCGAAGCGCGCAGCGTCACCAGGCCAGCACCGGTCAACGAGAGCGCGTTACCCACGAGTGTGGCCGGCCCACTCACCAAAGAGAAAGTCACCGGCAACCCGGAACTCGCGGTCGCACTCAGCGGGATCGCCGTGGTGCTGAAAGGCTGGTTCGCCGGCCCGGGGAAGGCGATCGTCTGGCCGGCCTTGGCGATGACGAGTGTCGCGCTGGAACTCTGCGCGTAATTCGCGTCATTCACCACCGCGAGCACCGCGTAACTCCCCGCATTGGTCGGCGGCGTGCCCGCACCATCGTAAGTGATCGCCACGGCCAACCCCGCCGGACTGGTGGTGACCGTGGCGCTCTTCGGCGCGCCGTCGTAAGTAAACGCGAGGCCGCTGATCGAAATCGCCGCCGTGGCGCGATCGACCTGGAAAGTTCGCTCCACATCCGGCGCCGCCAGATAACCGCTGCTCCCCGCCTGCGACGCCCGCACGACGACTGAGCCGGATCCGGTAATCGTCACCGTGTTGCCTGAAATCGTCGCCGGGCCGGAGGCGATACTGAACGCAACTGGCAGCCCCGAACTCGCCGTCGCACTCACCGTGAACGCCGCGTCGCCAAACGTGCGCGGAGACAATTCCGCAAAATCAATCGTCTGCGCCAACACCACCGCCGCTACCGTGACCTCAAACGATCCAGTTGCCGTGTTGCCGTTGGTGTCGGTTGCCGTGACGGTGATCGTCGCGCTGCCGGATGCAGCCGTTGCTGCAAGATTGAGCATGCTCTCAGATAGAGTCGCCGTAACGACTGCCGGGTTCGAATTATCTACAGAAAAAGCCAGCACCGAGCTGCCTCCCGCAGGATAAGTGGCTATTGTGGTAACGCTCGGCAGCGTAACCAAATTTTCCAGGTAGATTTGATTATTCTGCACGTTGCGCGTCGGCAAAGTGTCAAACGGACTGCCAATATTATAACGCGGCAACGCAACAATCGCATCCACTACACTCATGCCACTGCCGATCACCCGACCAAATACAGCATACCCGCCGGCATTTGCTTGCCCGAGGTTTGTCGTATTATCGACAGTATTGATAAACCACTGGGTTGTCGCGCTGTTGAGTTCATTCGTGCGCGCCATGGCAATCGTGCCCCGTTGATTGGGGAGATTATATTCGAGTGCAATCGGTGTGGAGGCAGGAACCGACGGGACATTTGTCACCGCGTAATACCCGCCGCCTTGAAGAATAAATCCGGGAACCGAGCGGTGAAAAAACGTGTTCGTGTAAGCCCCGCTGTTCACGTAACTCAGAAAATTCGCCACGCTGACCGGCGCGGAGTCGGCGCGCAGTTCGACGTTGAATTTGCCGAGCACGGTGTCGAATTGCACCAACTGCCCCGTGACACCCGGCAGGCCAAAATAATTCCGCAAATCCACCGACAGCGACGCACCGCCCGGCTCCAAAGTCTGCGCCGGCAACGTCTGGGTAAGCGCCGGCGTGGTGGCGCGAGCCAGCACGCCGATCGCGAGAGCCAGAGCCGACGTGAAGCAAAAACGAAGAATGAAGCAGCGCGGAAACGAGTTCACAGAGCGCTCCCGTTTGGCAGAAGCGCGCCGTTGTTCCAGCCCGGAAATCTCAACGAAATACTTTAAGCGAAAACCACGAATGCACACGAAATGACACGAATCCCGGAGCGCACTACAACCGCCCAACGCGCTTCATTCGTGTGCCTTCGTGTCCATTTGTGGTTAAACTGTCTGGTTCCGGCTTCCGCTACGCACTCACGGCACCACGACTTTCAAGCGGAAGAACGCATTCGTCGCACTTGAGAGGAGGTAACGCGCGCGCCAGGTGTCCGTGCCGCTCGCCGACGAGACGAGTTCGTGCGTCACGCCACTGGTCGACCACGCGGAGAGGTTGGTGGAAACTTCCACGGAGTAAGTGACGTCGGCACGATCCGTGGGACGCGTGTAAGTGTAAACCCACTCGGTCGCGGTCGTCGTCACGACCGGCAGGCCAGCCGTCGCATTCACCGTGGGATTCAGGCCGAGTGCGTATTTCGTGAGGTTCGTCAGGCCATCCTGACCGTAGATCGCATTCGCACCGCTGACGCTCGGATTACCGAGTTCGGTCGGCGTGAAATAGGTCGAGCGCCAGAGATTGAAGTCAGCGCTCAAGGTCAGGGTGGCCACATTGCTTTCCACCGTGGCCGCGCTGTTGGTCGCACGGGCGCGGTAGCGGTCGCCGGTTTGCGCGACGTTGTTGGTCGCGACAGTGAGCACGTTGCTCGTGACGCCGCTGTGCGTGGCATCGTTGGAAACATTATTCCAACTGACGCCATCGTCGGTGGAGAGTTGCCACTGAATCGTCGGCGTCGGCGTGCCGTTGGCGGCAGCTTCGAACGTCGCATTCTGGCCGATGGAAACGGTCCGATCGGACGGTTGCGTCGTGAATGCGGGCGGCACGCTCGGCGTGTTGACCGTGAGCAGCGCGCTCGTGCTGGTCTGCGTGGGGAATGATCCGCTCACCACGGCACGGTAGCGATAACCGTTCATGCCGGTCGTCGCGGGATTAATCGAAAGCGAATTGCTCGTCGTCCCGGAATAAGGGCTCGATGCCGGCACGCTGGCCCAGACCGAACCACCGTCGGTGGAGACTTCCCATTGCACCGTCGCCGCGCTCGGTGGATTCGTGCCCACCGAGAACCCAGTCCCACCCCCGTTTGAAACCGTCTGGTTGCCGGGCTGGAAGGTGAAGACTGTCGCCTGGAAATTCACCACCGCCGAACCGCTCACCACCGCGTTCTGCGACGCAAAATTCAGCGAAGGAGTGTTCGCAAAGAGCGTCCACGCACCATCGACTACGCGCAGCGAATAAGCGCCGCTGCCATTGCTCTGGGCGTTGGCGGAATAACTGACGCCGCCAATCGAAACGCTGCCGCCGACAAACACTCCCGCGGCGAGGGTGCCGCTGTAATCGCGCACGGTGCCGCTGATGGTTCCCGTGCTGGTCAAGACGCGCAACGCCAGACCGCTGATCGTCTGGTTGTCAGCGATCACCTGACTGTTCAGCGATTCGCAGACCAAGTTCATCGCCACTACACTGCTCGGCTGCACGCTGATGCTCCAGGTGCCGACGTTGACGCCCAGATCGAACTGGCCGCTGCCGTTCGTGGTCGTCTGCACAAACGTGCTGCCGCCCTGCAAAAACGCGCCCACCTGCACACCCGAGACGGGCACGCCGTTGTTCGTGACCGTGCCTTGAAAATGCGACGTGTAAACCACCGGTGTGAAATTCACCGTCGTGCTCGCGCTCGAAACGGTCGCGCTCTGATTCGTAAAGGTCACTCCGTTGCCACCGTAAGCGCCGACCGTCCACGTGCCATTGATCACGGGAAAAGAATAATTACCCGACTCGTTCGTGCGCGCACTCGCCAGATACGCCACTCCGCTAATCGTGGCGTTCGCAAAGACGTTAACGTTTTCGAGCGGGTTATTACCGCCGTCGCGCACCTGGCCGGTGATCACACCCGTGCGAGTTTTGACCGTGTAAGCGATGCCCGAGGTCGTCGCATTGTCCGCCACCGTCGCGGAGATCGAGGCGCCGACCAAATTATTATTCGCCGCCGTCTCCTCATCCAGGCGGATCGTCCACGTGGCACCGACGACGCCGAAGTCGAAGTTGCCGCTGGAGTCCGACGTCGTTTGCAGCGACATGACAATCCCGCCCTGCCGCACTGCGCTGAGCAACAGGTTCGGCACTGGCACACCGTTGTTGGTCACGGTGCCTTGCAGATGGGCGTTCGCGGCAGCCGCGACAAAATTTGTCTGCACGGCGGCACCCGTCGTCACCGTGGCATTATTCGAAGCCGGCGGGAGGTAACCAGCCAACACGGGCGAGTTGTAATCCACGCCGATATTCCACGTGCCCGCCACTGCCCCGAACGAGTAGCGACCCAGAGAGTCGGTCACCGTTTCCAACGAATAAAGATTTCCGCTTTCGCGCGCTTCCATAAGCACGTTGGCGAGCGGCGTGCCGGTGTTCGTGATGAGCGTGCCGTAGAGCAGCGCGTTCGCTTTCACCAACGGAATGTTCAAATTGCTGACGCTGGCACTCGTCGTATCCGCCGCCGTGGCGGAGGCACCACTCAGATAACCGAGGGAGCCCAGCGACGTGCTCGATGTTTCCACCTGCCACTCACCCGCCGTCACGCTGACCGAAAAATTACCCGCCGCATCCGTCGCCGGCAGCGAAATGAGTCCCATCTCCGACTGCACGAACAGCTGCACGCCCGGCAAACGTTGCGCAGCATCGACACTGTTCTCGAGCCGGCCGGAAATCGTGCGCGTGCCCGCGATCATGGTGACGTTGCTCGTGGGAGTCTGGCCTGCGCCCAACACCACCGGGGACGCGTTCCCGAGGTCCGCGAGAAATCCATTCGCAACCGACACGACTTGGTAGGTGCCCGCGGGCGCATTGATCGAAAATTCCCCGCTCGCATTCGCCAACACGCCGTAAAGAAATTCGCTTTCTTCGCCGCCGCCCAGCAGGCCGACGATGGCATTCGGAATCGCCACCGGCGTGCCGCCATCGCTCATCACCGTGCCGGAAATACTTTGGCCATCCGCCGTCTGCGTGGCGGTAAACGTTTCTGTAAAAGCGCTGAACGCCGCAGTCGGGCTGGAGACACGCACCAAAAATGTGCCGACCACTTTCCCCATTTCCACGGAACGCGACAGGGAAAATTGCGTGGTGATCTGGCCATCCGCCGCGCCATCAGTATCGCCCGGGACATTGCGATTGCGCTGACCGCCGATGAGCGTCACCGCGCCATCAGTGATCCGCGCGCTTTGCACCAAACGATCCGCCGCATCGACGACGCCGTTGGCGTTCACATCGAGGTAGCGTTCGACCAACACGGCTTCGCCAGCCGTGAGTCCGGTCACGTGCAGCACGACTGGAGTCGCGCTGCTCACCGCGAGTGTCGAAGGCGTGACACTCAACGCGGGCGCGGCCGCCGCGATCCGCGGAAAAAACGCGAGGGTGAAAGCCGCAACAAAACAACGAACCAAACAGCCGCGGGACACGGCGAAACGATCGAACGAGCTCAACAAGTTCATAAAGCGTGGGGAAGTTACCAGCGTAACGCCGGTGAGGTGTGCGCGCAGACCCAAACTCAAACGCAACCCCATGTCGATTCATTAGCAGACAGGCTGCTCATTTCTCTCTATCTTCAGCCTGAAAAACACATTTGGCGCCGCCCCCAACAAGTATGTCGCTCGCCACGTTTCTACTCCAGCCGCGCTCGACACAAACTCGTGCATCACGCCACTCGTCGTCCACGTTGTGAGATTCGTGGAGACTTCGACCGTATAAGTCAGATCGCTGCGATCAGCGGGACGCGTGTAGGTATACGTCCAATCGCTGCGCGAAGGGTGTCGGCACCTACGACCACGAGCGCAAAAAGCACCCACCACTTAATGATAACATCCGAAGAACGCATAAACGTTATCACATCAGGACGACAACTCAGGGTTCCCGGGTCACGGGCTCAAGCAGCACTTTCAATCTGAAGAACACCGCATTTGTCGAACCACCAAGATAGATCACGCGCACCGTGTCCCTGCCATTTTCAGAACCGATTAAACTGCCTCCACCCACACCTACGGATGTCCATGCACTCAAATCCGTGCATGCTTCCACTAGAAAAAGCACGTCCGCCCGGTCTGAAGAATAACTATAGGTGTAGGTCCATTCACCCTGCAGGAAAGCCACCACGGGAAGGTTTTGCGTGCTAGGGATTTTCGGCTCCAAGCCCAACGCATATTCGACCAGATTGGCGAAGCCGTCGTGATCCGGATCTGCGTTTGGCCCACTAATGGCAGCGTTGAGCAACTCCTCCGCTGTGAACACACCCTGTCTCCACACCTCATAATTGCTGCTCACCACGAAGCTCTGATCAACTGGCGTCGCCGCCTCGTGGTTGGCATCACCGGTTTGAGTAGCGCGCAGCGTGACCGTGCCAAAGCCGGTCAACGTCAGGGTCGTGCCCGAAACGCTCGCCGGCCCGGAAACCACCGTGAGCGAAACCGGTAATCCAGAGCTCGCCGTGGCGCTCAAGGTGATCGGCGTTACACTAAACACCTGATTCGCGGGGCCAGCGAATTCGATCGTTTGTGTGGCTTTCGCGATGACAAGGGTGCCGCTCGCGCTGCCGGAATAATTGGCGTCGTTAATCGTCGCCGCAACGGCGTAGCTGCCCGCGTTGGTCGGCGTAGCTTGGGCACCGTTATAGAGAATGTCGTGCGAGAGGTTCGCCGGGTTCGTCGTAACTGAAGCCGCTTTGGATGAGCCGTCGTAAGTAACATTTAAGCCGCCCAAGGTGACTGTGGCCGTAGCCTTCGAGATCACAAAGCTGCGGTTCACCACCGAGGCGGCCGCATACGTGGCATTCCCCGATTGAGCCGCGCGCACCGTAAGCGTGCCGGTTCCAGTTAGGGTTAGTTCGTTACCATTGATTGTCCCCGGGCCGCTCACCACCGAGAATGCCACAGACAAACCCGAGCTGGCAGTCGCCGATAGCGCGATCGGAACCAGAGTGTAATCGCGATCAGCAAGTGCTCCGAACGCAATGGACTGGGTAAGCTTGTTTACCGTGAGCGTCGCGACTGCAGACGTCGCGCTGCCTGCAGAATTGCTGACGACCACGCGGTAATCCCCCGCGTCCGTCACAACCACACTCGGCAAGGTGTAGGTTGCTGAAGTCGCGCCTGAAATTGTTTCTGTGCCCTTGATCCATTGGTAGCTCAGCGGCGCTAAGCCGGTCGCATTCACAAAAAATGAAACACTCGTGCCCACATTGACCGTCTGGCTCTGCAGCTCCGTCGTAATCACCGGAGGGGAAAGTCCTGCTCCCGGACTGACACTCGCGCTGAACGCGCTCGTTCCCCCAGAATTAACCGCCTTGATCCAGTAATAAGCCGCTTCCAGCCCGGAGCCGATATCCTCATAAATTGCCCAAGTCACGCCGCTCGCGATTTGCGTCGCAGTGGTGCTGTCGTTGGTGGCGTTACGCCACACTTCATAGTGCACCGCGTTGCCCGCAGGCTGCCACGTGAGACGCACCCGTCCCGCCGAGATCGACGTCGCGGCCAAACCAACCGGTGCAACGGGTGCCACCGTAAATCCAAACGAAATTGAAATTGGAATATTAACTGTCGCCGTTTCGGCGTTCCCAAATTGCCCCTGAGCGTCTATGCCCGTGGCCCACAAAGTGCCATCGTTTTTAGCGAAAAGCGTATAGCCCTCGCTGGCACTGACAGATCTCACGTCAGCCGCTAGCTGGAACGGCACGTGCCGGCTCGTGGTAGTGCCGTCACCGAGTTGGCCAAACGTATTACGCCCTACCAACCAGAGCGTCTTATCGTTTTTGATATACGCGTTGTAGAAGTAGCCTGCGCTGGCGCTCTTCACGCCGCTTGCAATTTGCACGGGTGCGACCGCATCGGTCGTCGTGCTATTGCCCAGTTGCCCGTGATTGTTTAACCCGACACCCCAAAGCGTGCCGTCGTGCTTGATAAAAATTGCGTGATAGGCTCCGGCCGAAACCGATTTCACGTTGCTCGCGATTTGCACCGGTGTGCTCACCGGCAGCCCGCTGCCATTCAGGTCACCCATTCCCCATAGCGTGCCATCGAACTTAACAAAATAGGTCTGCGCCACGCCCACGGACACATCGATCACGTCCGGCGCAACCTGCACCGGCAGGCTGCGATCCGTGGTCGTGCCATTGCCCAGCTGGCCGGAATCATTGCCACCCGTCGTCCACAGCGTTCCGTCGGTTTTTACGTAAGCGCTGTGCGTCACCCCCGCCGCGATTGCGACCACCTCAGTCGCAACCTGAAAAGGTGTCGACTTGGCCAGCAGCGTGCCATCGCCCAATTGCCCCGTGGCATTGTAACCCGCCACCCATAGCTCATGATCTGTCGTAAGAATTAAACTATGCTGCGCACCCGCCGCGACAGCCGCTATTGGACGATCCGGTATAGAGACGCGTCTGCTCACGCTAGAATTGGTGTTCATGCCAATGCCCAGCTGGCCATGGGTATTCGCGCCGCTCGCAAAGAGTTTGGATTCCGCATCCAGCTGCAAACTGTGGTAGCGACCGGCTGACACGCGTGTCATGGCGGCCTTCGCAATCGTCAGCGTGGCTGAATTTGAAATAACCGAGCCAACAGCATTAGTCACGATGCAGCGAAATTGATCGCCTTGGTGACTGAGGAGCGTTGAAAAAATATAGACCTCCAATTCAGCGGTGTTCGCATACCCATATGTCAACGGTTGGGTGGTATCGATTTCCAACCACGTCGAAGTTCCTGTTGGCAACCGTTGCCACCGGTAGGTCGGAGCTGGAACCCCATCGGCTATGACACTGAATACGACGCCCTGTCCTATAGGGGTCGCCCGATTTTGTGGATGCTGCAAAATCGACGGAGCCTGCAACGCAGATGGCACGCCACTGACGACTTCGCTATACCCGCTGCTTCCACCTGAATTGGTCGCCTTAACCCAATAATAATAGGACGCAGCGCCGGAGACGGTGTCGTCCCGGTAAGAAGGAGCTAAACCCACTGTCGCGACTTTGCTGGCATTCGCGAGATCGGCCGTGGTGTTGCGCCAAATTTCATATCCAACAGCTCCCGTCACTGCAGTCCAACTCACCAGAATACCGCGGAAATCGCTCCCGCCCGTTGCACTTACGTCTGTTGGAATCGCCGGCGGATCCAATGGAGTCGAGGCGATCAGAAACGGTGTCGCGCCATCACCACGGACACTCGAGGAAAGATCCACATTTCCCATTCCCCACAACATACCTTCCGGCGTAACAAACAACGAGTAATTGGCCCCGGCTCCCACGGCTTTGACACCCGAGGCAATTTGCACCGACCCACGCCGGTCTATGAAAGAGCCATCGCCCAATTGGCCCTGCCAATTGCCACCCCGCGACCAGAGAGTGTCATCCATTTTGATATAGAGAATGTGTGAACTGCCAACGGCGACATCGGAAACCTGCGTGGCCAGTTCCACGGGTTGTGGCACGGAATCATTATTGATATTCGGGAGGAGCAGACCCAGAGCACCCATGCCCCAGAGGGTCGCGTCTGTCTTTAGAAAAGCCACCATGTCAGTATTCGCATCGGTATGGACGGAACGCACCGAACTCGCCACTTGCACGGCAAGCCGCCGGTCTTGGTAAGTGCCATCGCCGAGCGCACCCGATTGGTTCAGGCCAACCGACCAAAGAGTTCCGTCCATCTTGACATAAAATGATCGAAACGAACCGGCCGCCACCTGCCGCACATTTGAGGCAACCTGCACTGGACTCATGCGGTGTTCCAATGTGCCATCGCCCAACTCACCGCTAGTATTTCTGCCAAAAGCCCACAACGTGGCATCCGCCTTGATAAAGAAACTCGTGGCCAATCCGGCGGCGATGTCGACGACACCCGTGGCGATTTGGATTGGGGCGGAATAACTCTGCCCATTCACGGAACCTAAAATAGTTCCAGCATACCACAACGAACCATCACGTTTGAGAAAGAGCGTGTGAGCGTAACCTGCCGCCACTTTTGCCACTTCACCCATCGCGTAAGTAGCGCCGCTCGCGGCTGCGGTGGGTTGACCGTAGGCCGGCCCGTAACCCACCCCCCACGCGCTGCCATCGTCGCGCAAAAATACACTAAAACCATAGCCTCCTTCCGCAGATACCACCGGTGCTGGCACCAACACATTAACCACTGAGGAATTTGAAAATGTGCTGCCAATCGCGTTAGTGGCCACCAAACGATAGCGCCCCGCGTCTCCCAACTGGAGTGAAGTGATTTCATAAAAGAAATCAGTGGCGCCGGGAATATCCTGCTCATTTTTCTGCCACTGATATGTGGGGTAGTAGCCATAACTTGATACCCCTGGATAGAGCAGGAGCGAACTGCCGGTTAACTTCGTCTGGGTTTCGGGCAGCGGGCCAATAATCGGTGGAGGGTAAGTGTAACTCACCGCTGCCGCTTGTGACGTAGTGCTGCCGGTCGCATTTGTTACCACGCATCGAAATTGCGTGCCCCCGATAATGTGAACTGTGGAAACCAACTGAAGCGTCGCCGTGCGCACGCCTTCGTAACGAAAATTATCCAGTTCAAGATCCGCCCATGCAGGATTGTAGGGATCCAGCCATTGCCATTGATAAGCCAGCGTTCCCTCACCTTGCGCGACGATCGAAAACGAGCCGGTTTCACCCATGACGACCGATTGGTTGGTCGGTTGCTGGGTAATGACGGGTGCGGCAAACGCGTTCAACGCGATCAAGCCGGTCGCCATCACTAATTTCAAAGCGACCCATCGTTGCTTCAAACCCAATGCGAAGATCATTGCGTGGAGATTTTTAGGCGGAAATACGCATTGGCTGCAGCAGCGAGCGGATACCGGGCGCGCCAGATTTCAGTGGCAGTGCCGCCGTGAGTAGAGACGAGTTCGTGCGTGAGATCGGCGGTTGTCCAATTTGTGAGATTCGTCGAAACCTCGACCGTGTAAGTCACATCATTTCGTTCCACCGGTCGCGCATAAGTGTAGCTCCAGTCCGTGGAGGACATTGTGACTTCCGGCAAACCGGCTGTTGTCTCGCCCCTGGGTTCAGAGCCAAGCGCATATTCAACGAGATTATCAAGACCATCCGAATCTGGATCCGCGTTGAAACCACTGACGTCCACATCCAATAATTCTTCCGTTGTGAAATGCGCGAGGCGCCAAGACTCGTAATTTCCGCTGACAAAGAAACTTTGCTCAACGGGCGCGGCCGCCTCGCGATTATTGTCACCTGTCTGGTTAGCGCGCAATGTGATGAGGCCAGAACCACTTAACGTGAGTGTCGCGCCCGCCAACGAAGCCGGCCCGGAAACCACCGTGAATGCAATTGGTAATGCAGAACTCGCCGTGGCGCTCAAGGTGATTGGCGTCACACTGAACCCTTGGTTTGCGGGGCCGGTAAATGAGATCGTTTGCGCTGCTTTCGCAATGACCAGCGTGCCATTCACGCTGCCGGAATAATTAGGGTCGTTGATGGTCGCTGTAAAGGAGTAGCTGCCCGCGTTGGTTGGAGCAGCTTGGGCGCCGTTGTAACTGATATCGTGAACCAGACCTGCCGGATTTGTGGCAACCGAAACCGTTTTCGGCGAACCGTCGTAGGTCACATTGAAGCCGTCCACAGTAATGGTGGCTGGAGCCTTGGAGATCACAAAACTGCGATTCACGACCGCCGCTGCCGCATACGTGGCATTCCCCGATTGAGCCGCGCGCACCGTAAGCGTGCCGGTTCCAGTTAGGGTTAGTTCGTTACCATTGATTGTCCCTGGGCCGCTAATCACCGAGAACACTACAGGCAAACCTGAGCTGGCAGTCGCCGAAAGCGTGATCGGAATCAGGGTATAATCGCGATCTGCAAGCGCTCCGAAAGTAATAGACTGGGTGAGTTTGTTTACCGTGAGTGTCGCGACTGCGGACGTCGTGCTGCCTGCAGAGTTACTGACGATGACGCGGTAATCCCCCGCGTCCGTCACGGCCGCACTCGACAGCTTATAGGTCGTCGATGTAGCACCTGAGATATTGTCCGCGCCTTTCGTCCATTGGTAGCTCAGCGGATCAGAACCGCTTGCAGTAACAGAGAGCGTAACGGGAGTGCCGACCTCAACGGTCTGACTTTGCGGTTCCGTCATGATTACCGGAGCCGTGCTAGCCTCAACCGATCCATTGACGCCCGCGCTGAACCCACTTGTGCCAGCCGCATTTACCCCTTTAATCCAATAAAACGCCGCACCTGCCCCCTCGCTAATGTCCTCGTAAATCGCCCAGCGCAAATCACTCACGATTCGCGTCGCGGTAGCGCTATCATTCGTTGCGTTGCGCCACACTTCATAATGCGTCGCATCGGCCGCAGGCTGCCACGTAAGACGAACTCTATCTATGGAGATCGTCGTCGCCATAAAACCAACTGGCGCTGCAGGCACTGAAATAGAACCTGCGGAAATTAAAACCGGGGTAGTGATTGTCGCCGTGCTACCGTTACCGAATTGTCCTTGGGCGTTTATTCCCGTGGCCCATAAGGTGCCGTCATTTTTGGTAAACGAAGTGTAGCCTTCGCTGGCACTCACGACAGCCACGTTCGTAGTGAGTTGGAAAGGGAGGTGTCGGGTCGTCGTAGTGCCATCGCCAAGTTGCCCAAACGTATTGCGCCCCACCAACCAGAGAGTGTTATCGTTTTTAATGTAGGCGTTGTAGAAGTAGCCTGCACTCGCGCTCTTCACGCCAGTCGCAATTTGCACAGGGGCGGCAGCATCCGCCGTTGTGCCGTTGCCCAGCTGCCCGTGGTTGTTTAGACCAACTCCCCAGAGCGTGCCGTCCTGCTTGATGAAAATCGCGTGGTAGGCTCCGGCCGAAACCGACTTCACGTTGGTCGCGATTTGCACCGGCGTGCTGGCCGGAAGCCCGCTGCCGTTCATATCGCCCGCTCCCCACAGTGTGCCATCGAACTTAACAAAATAAGTCTGCGCCACACCCACAGACACATCGATCACGCCCGTAGCAACCTGCGCCGGCGTGTTGCGATCCGTGGTCGTGCCATTGCCTAGCTGACCCGAATCATTGCCACCCATCGTCCAGAGCGTTCCGTCGGTTTTTACGTAAACGCTGTGCGTGACGCCCGCAGCGATTGCTACCACCTCAGTCGCAATCCGCACTGGTGTCGACCTGGCAACCAGCATGCCATCGCCCAATTGCCCGTTCGCATTGAAGCCGCTCGCATACAGTTCTTTCGAATTTGTTAGGAATAAACTGTGCTGCCCTCCGGCCGAGACATCCACCAGCGTTTTCCCAGCCAAGGAGATGCGTTGCGCAGTAGAGACATTCGACGTGTTTCCATTGCCTAACTGCCCCATGGCGTTCGTGCCACTTACAAAGAGATTCGAGAATCCGTCCAATCGCAGGCTGTGATAGCGGCCAGCTGAAACGCGGGTCGCTGCTGCCACGAAAACCGAGAGAGTCGCAGAATTAGAAGTCGCCGAACCGAGCATATTAGTAACGACGCAGCGAAAAGCATCTCCGCTATTACTTAATTGGCTGCCGCCGCCCATAATGGAGAGCGTGGGCGTTATGCTGCCGCTGTAGTTTGCCGCAGAAGTGGAAATTGTTTCCCAACCTGAACCGCCGACCGGCAAACGTTGCCACTGGTAGGTCGGCGCGGGGCTCGCATCAGCCACAACACTGAAACTAACGGTTCCACCCACGCCTGCCGAGCGAGGCATCGGTTGTTGGAGAATTTGCGGGACTTGGGCGGCAATGCGCGTGCGGGTAAACGCTGCGCTTAGGCCGCTCGCGCCGGCAGAGTTAACGGCGTTCACCCAGTAGTAAAACGGGACACCGATATCCTCCACGGCAATGCGATCATAGAAAAGCGTTCCCGCATCCGTATCACCGATCCGCTGCGCAGTGCTCACATCATTCTGACGCGAACGGAAAATTTCATAGCCAGTCGCGCCGACCACCTGACGCCATTGAATGAGAGTCGTCTCGGCGTAAGTTGCGCCATCGTTCGCAGCGATACCAGGAGCATCGGGAGTGAAAATCGTGCGCGCCAAGATCAAAACAGGCGTCGTGCGGTTGATCGTCGATCCATCGCCGAGCTGACCGTTATCATTTTTGCCGCCAGCGTAAATTTGACCATTCAGCTTGGAGAAGAGAGCGTGATTATTACCCACCGCGACTTGCGCGACCCCACTTGCTAACTGGTAAGGCACACTCCTATTGGCTGGCGCCACGCCTGACTCCGGAAGGAACGGGACATCGCCCATACCCCAGAGCGTGTGATCAGACTTAACAAAAAGCATGTAGCGCGAACTTGCGGCGACTTGAATAACATCTGTGGCGACTTGTGCGGGGATGAACCTTGAAACCACAGTTCCGTCGCCCAGCTGGCCGAGTTCGTTGCGCCCCATCGTCCAAAGTGAACCGTTTTGTTTGATGAGCGCTAAAGTCACACTGCCGACCGCGATCTTTTTGACCTGGTCCGCGATTAGTTCCGGCGTGCGGCTGATACGTCCAGAAGACATGCCCTGCAAACCGGTGTGCTCAAGCGCGCCAGTGCCCCATAGTTGACCGTTGGCGCGCAGGAAGAACGATGTATGATCTCCGGCCGCGATCGCTCGCGTATCGACACCGATTTGAACCCAGTCAGTTCTCACGCCTGCGATGCCGTCGCCAATCTGGCCGTTGTCGTTGGTGCCTCTGGCCCACACAGTCCCATCTGTTTTGAGTAATAGGAGATGGCTGGAACCGTTCGCAAGTGCTGCGGCTGCGGTCGCAATCTGCGTCGGGAAAGTGAGCGTATTCCCGTTCACATCGCCAAATTTTCCCGGACCGCCACGACCCTGTGCCCACGCGGTTTCATCCTTTCGCAGGTAGATGGAAACCGTATTACCAGCCCAGATGCCGACCGCATCTCGGAATGCCACCTGCGGAAGGAGCCAGTTGGGATAATAGGTGGTTCCTAGCTCATAGTTCGCCCGATTGCCCTGACCCCACACGACGCCGTCGCCTGTGGTAAACAGGCTATGGGAATCGCTCGCCGCGAGTAGTATGCCTCCAGACATCACCGACACTTTAACCACGATCGGAGAAGAGGTAGTGGTGCCATGGACATTTGAAGCGACCAGCGTGTAGGTGCCCGCATCTGCTACTGTGGCTCGCGACACTGAGTAATAGGCGCTTGTAGCACCGGGGACGGCTTCGCCATTACGATACCATTGTAAGGTCGCGCCCGGATTGGCAGCCACGTTTACCTGAACGGCCATCGGGTCACCTTCATAAATCGAGAAAGACTCCGAAACATAAGTTATTCTCGGCTTCTCGACCACGTCCAACGAGACGGTGTCAGAGCGGACCATGCCGACCCGACCGGTAATCTCGACATAGTAAGTCGTTCGGTCGCCGTAGCTGATCGGGTTGATACGGAAGCTAGCATTGGTAGCTCCATAAATGGCAGAACCATTTTGATACCACTGGTAAGTGACCGGCCCCGCGTTTTGGATTTGCACGGTAAAGGTGGCCGCTTCTCCGTAAAAGCCTGTGATCGACGAAGGCTGCATGGTGATAACCGGCAGCGTTTCCAAACTTAGCGTCGCGGCATTTGAAAGCACCGATCCCGCACCGTTAGTAACCGTCACTCGATAACTGCCCAAATCCGCGCTTGTGACCGAATTGATCACCAACACAGGCCCGGTGGCGCCAGCTACATCTACATTATCCTTGCTCCACTGATAAATTAGCGTGGGTGCACCCGTGGCAGCGGCGGACAGAGCCACGGGAGTCCCCAACACGGCGGAAGCGTTTAGCGGCTGCGTGACAATTCTCGGAGCTCCAGTGAAACTCGCCGGCGACGCTTCCGTTAAACTGGTCCCCTCCAATAATCGAAATTGGAGCACCCCAGCGTTGCTGGTGATCAACACCACGCGTTGCCCCGGCACTTGGAATAAACGCATCGGTGTGCCGCTGAATGACTGCGTTTGGATCAAACCCAATCCTTCCGAGGCAAACACTGAAACTTGGGAACCCATCGTGGTGGCACCGAGCACGTAGATCTTGCTGTCAAAAATTACCGCATCCGTCACCGAAGCGGAAACCTGCCCCTGCAATCTCAACGTATCGCCATCGAATACCTGGCTCGAACCCAGAATCACCTGCGACCCATCTTGCGCCACGCGAATCGGTAGGCGTGTGGAGACTTCACCATGATAAGGGCTGTCGAACGCGCGACCAATTTGGCCACGACCATCAATTGACTCATGGAGTAGATCGTTCGGAGAAGTGTCGTCGCGGAAAAAGTAAAGTCGTTGCTTGGCCTCGCTCCACACATACTCGCGCGAGTAATAATTCCATTCCCGCCAGTTCAACAGTTCGCCCTTCATCGATACCGTGGCATGGGATGACCATGCTCCCGTATCGTCTACGTAAAGAATACTATTCCCAGTGGCTTGTAGTCCCCGGATTGCCTGCGGCGCAGAATAGAAAGGCGTATCCGAGAAGCTCGATGACCCTAGCTCCAAACGCCGAATCGTGGTGCCCAAACTAGCGTAGAAAATCGAGTGGCTCTGGGCGTGGTAGACCACCATGTCGGAAGAAAACCGTGTGGGCACAGTGGCCAAATAACGGCCCTCCAGGGAACTCCAGCGAAACACATTACGGTCCAGCTTGCTATAAATGTAAACCACCCCACTGGCATCGACCATAAACTCACCATCCCAAATGGCGCGTCCAGTCGGATCTAAAGCCGGCGGCAACGGGGCCGGTTGCAGCGTCGACATCGATACACGCTGCACCGAAGGATTCGCCCCAGCGAGAGTGGTCGGGGTGAAAGCAAAAATCTGCGTTCCGCGGGTGAAAATTCTTTCAGGCGACGCCGTGAGTGACGCACTCGCTACTTCACGAAACTGTCCGTCATATTGCTGCAATCCTCCCGCTCGTAAGATCAAATACCCACCCGCCTGCGGCATGAGCATATCCTGATACGCTCCGCCTAAACTGGCTTTAAAACGTAAATCCGGTGCGGAGTAAACCACCCCGGAATTCTCGAAAAGCAACGCGCCATCCGCCGAGACTTGGAACGCTGTGCCGTCCAAGAAATCACCATGATACGGGCTCGAAAGAAAACCGCCCAGCGTGCCGTCGCTCTTAAGCTCGAACCAATAGTTGTCCGAAGGAGAAAGACCGGAATCACGACCAAAAAATTTCTTCGCCGCCGCATTGTAAACGATTCCTCGATCAGGCCCGTAACTGACGCTTTTAGAACTAATCAGCATCCCGCCAAACCGATCGTAGATGCGATATTCGCGGTTCGAATAAGAAGGCTCGGTGATCGCGAGCAGATATTGCTCGGCGACGACAAAAGCGCGCAACGTGCCCGAAAACGTAGCAAGCGTGAACGGATCAGTAAATGTGCGACTATAGCGCGTAATCTGCGTAGCGTAGGCGACATAGATTGCATCCGAGGAAAAATCGAACGCCCGCGGGGCTGCACTGAGCGTCCACTCACTCAACCAGGTTTCCGACGTCAGATCATAGCGCGCGATTCTCGGCATATCTGCATATAATAAATAGACCACCCCGTCCACCTCACGGGCATCCAGCCAACGACCAACTGTCGTGCTGCTGCTTGCCGGACGAGAAACTTGAATTGAGTTGCTGATTCCAGTCCCGCCCGGACCCGTAACCACCACAAAATATTCCCCGTATTGCGCGGACACCGCATTCGAGACCGAATAATTTGCTGACGTCGCTCCCGCAATTACCTGCCCGTTTAAATACCACTGATAGCCAAGTGGAGTTCCCCAGGTCGACGCCGGGCTGACATACAGTGAAATGTTACTTCCAGAAGAATTGTTTGAAATCGTGATATTTTGCGGGGCACGTCTGGGCAAAATAGTAACCGTAGCCCCACGTGAGACTACCTCACCAGCGACATTAGTAATGCGCACCGTGTAGACTCCAGCGTCACCAATTGCCGCACTTGAGGTGGATAGATAAGAACTCGTCGCCCCCGAGATCGGAACGCCGTTTCGACTCCACTGCACAGTAACACCAGAGGTCCACGTAAATTCGACCGCTAGCGCGAACGATTCGCCAATCGCCACCGAGACATCGTTCGGTTGGGTTTGGATAGTAGGTGGAAGCACGACGGAAAGCTGAGCGGAAGCAGTCGTAGACCCATAGGCATTGGAAACTTGAACGGAGTAATTTCCAGCCAGCGCCTCCGTGGCGTTCGGCACCGTAAGCGTCGATTGGTTGGCGTTACTCAGGGCACTGCCGTTGCGTGACCATTGATATGACAGTGTGCCGCTGCCACGAGCTACCACTGAAAATGTCGCCGTGCCACCTACGGCAATTGTTTGGCTTTGCGGATAAGTGGTGATGTAAGGCGGCGCCGGGTTAACTGTCAGCGACGCCTCGTTACTGGTGACGCTGCCCCCGGAGTTACTCACCACGCATCGGAATCGCTGGCCGTTCGCCGCTAATATTGAACCGCTTTGGTTAAAACTCAGATAAGAGGAATTAGCGCCTGAGAAAATGCTGTTATTAACCACATTTTCCCATGTGCCGGAACCGACACGAAGAGTCTGCCATTGATAAGTTAATCCCCCGCTTTGGCTGGATGCTGAGACGCTGAATACCCCGCCGTTTCCTTCTTGAACTGAGCTACTGCTCGGATGCGCGGTGATCGTCGGAGGTGAGACGGGCGGAGTATAAGCCAGATTGAGCTTTATCAAACCCACGGCCCCACCCCAGCCATCCACCGCAAAATAGTAGGTGGTCCCACTGGTGACATTGAGCATAATCGAGCTGGTGCGAATCACTCCGCTCTGCACATCGTCGTTCAACGCGATCTGGGTGAGCGCGTTGACCGAGGATCCGGTGTAGACACCCAGCAACGTGTCAAAATTACTGTTATGCGTCGTGACACTGAGTAAACCGCCGGAAGGCGCCGTCCACCTCCACCATACCGTCGAGCGAGTCGGATTGCTCGCATCGAGCGCCGGCTCCCCTGATTCAGCCGTCGCGGCCACATTCGTGCCAGTAATCTGCACAGAACCGGAACTGAAATTAATTGTGCTGGCATTGGTGAAGTAGTCGTTTGCCGGACTTGGAGCCCCGGGCGCACCATACATGCTACGCGCACCAGCGATGTCGTCGCTCCGCAGCGCATCCACGTTGCTTTCACGGCTGTTCATGATCGCATCGACCGACTGCACTGGGCTCGCTTGATCGGGGTGGCCCAAACCCAGCATATGCCCTAGTTCATGGATAACGACGCGCTGGATTTCGTCCGAGCGAACGCCACTATTGTAGCGCACGTTGCCGCGATAAGAGTCCCACGTCCATGCAGTGCAAAACACGATGTCGGATTCCACGCGAGCATTCCCCACTCGATAAGAAAGCGTCACTGCGAGTGTATTCCCATCGAATGGATCTCCATCCATAGTGCTATCCAACACGATCTCGTTAATGCCATTGCCATTTTGGTAGGTCCCGGGGCCGGGCACGCTCGACGTGAAATGCACCGTGCCGATTTGCGCATTCCACGCCTGTATCGCCGCAACCACGCTGCTGCTCCATGTGTTCCCGTCGCTAAAAGTCTGCGTGGTGTCGAGTTTCACCTGCAGGGGAATTGCTCCGTTTTTCCAAGTGATGATGTAACCACCGTCATCTTTGAGCAGGTCGTAGCCGCGCACCGTCGATGCACCGCAAACGAGCAGTGTGATTCCCGCCCACCACCATAAGAAATTATTTAGCGACTTCACTGGAGGATTTTACTTTCGCGACTTCTTTGATTTGCAGGGCGAATAATTCGGGGGTCAGTGCGTGCGCGGTTGATTTTATCCGTCGTTGCACCTCAGCCGCACCGCCCGTGGCCATCGGTTGTGCGACCTCAGCGCTGTCTTCCATCGGCACTCGATTACTCCGCGCGATGTAAGTGCGTTCGGTTATCGCATCTTTCAGGACCGGATAACGTCCGTGCATGATCGCAACCAATGGATAGGCCAACCGACCATTGCCCTTCACAAACAAAACATCCTCGTCGCCGACTTTAAATTGCGGCGCACCTTCCAAGGTCATTTCGACATCCCCCACTTTGCCGCCAAGCATCGTGAGCACCAACGGTGACGGTGGCGTGCCGGCGATCACTTCCTTCACTTCCAATTCAACTTTAGTGATAATCTTCGGATTACCCGGTTTGGCGAAGCTCGACTCGACCGACTTTACCACGGCCCGAACGATATAGTCAGACTGGTTAACCAGCGAGGGAAACTCGGGCGCCACGACAGTCGTCGCGCGGGCCACAATTACGGACGCGATGAGCACCAAAAACACAAAAGCCGCTAGTTTGAACACTAGCGGAACGGGCACCTTCGCGACGCGAGGGTGCATCACCGGGAATGCAAAGGACATGGGTATGCTTGCTGGGATGACAACCGAAGCGCCGTCATCCGCTATTCGCTAACGGGTTGGAGGATTAAGTGTGTGCATCATCCCGCCTTGGCCCGAGGCTGTCCGACGCGTCCGCAAACGTGCCGTCCACCCTCCTCGCATCAAGGCTGTTTTCATGAAAATGCAGCCAAACTGCCCGAGCCTTGCCTTGGTGTCTCTGCGGAACCCCACGAGTTGTCGTAACAATCCGGCGCTTCGCCTGATTTTATTGGAATGTATGCGCACTCTCCGTTCTCCTATCTGCCTCAATATGAAGACTCCCCTCGTTCGCTCTGCCTTCGCTCTTCTCGCGGCCTCGGTTTTTGCCACCGGCCTGCTCGCCCAAGCTCCCGCCGCACCCAAGCTAGAATTTCCCCAAGCCAGCCCGGCCGGCACCATCAAGCAACGCGTCGGCATCACCGACATTGAGGTCAATTATTCCCGCCCGAGCATGAAGGGCCGCACGATTTTCGGCGGACTCGAAGCGTGGGGCAAAGTCTGGCGCACCGGCGCCAACAGCGCGACAAAGATCACCTTCAGCACGCCCGTAAAATTCGGCGGCAGCGACGTCCCCGCCGGCTCTTACGCGCTGTTCACGATCCCCGAAAAAACCGAGTGGACCGTCATCCTCAACAAAGTCACCGGCCAATGGGGCGCTTACACCTACGACGAGAAAAACGACGTCGTTCGCGTCAAAGCCAAACCCGTCGCCCTCCCGCTCCCGATCGAAACCTTCACGATCACCTTCAATCACCTCAAAGACAGCTCCGCGCTCCTTGAACTCGCGTGGGAAAAGACGCTCGTCCCCGTGAAGATCGAAGTCGACGTCGTCACTTCGCTCGTCCCGCAAATCGAAGCCGCCATGACCGCCGCCGACGTCAAGCCCGGCACCTACGTCCAAGCCGCGATGTTCTACTACGAGAACAACCTCGACCTGAAGAAAGCCGCTTCCTGGATGGACGCCGCCATCGCCGCCCAACCGAAAGCCTACTACCTCGTTTATCGCAAAGCCCTCATCCTCGAAAAACTGGGCGACAAAGCCGGCGCGACCGCCACCGCCCAAGCTTCCCTCAAAGCCGCCAACGAAGATACCGGCGCGATCAAAGACGAATACGTCCGCTTGAACGAAACGCTCCTCACTCGTCTCAAGTAAGCCAGCGCTTCGGCACTGTTACGTTTCCTCTCCTCTCACGGAGCCGCCCGCGTCCAGCGCATCGGCTCCGTTTCGAAACTTCCCGCTGCCCGCCGCGTCATGACCGGCAGCACCCAACGCCTCCCGCGTTGCTCCGCTCGTCACCCACGAATCCCATGCACTCGTCCCGCCTCACGTCCGTTCTTGCCGCCCTCGCGATGCTCGCCGTTTCCGGCCTGCGCGCTCAAACGACCGCCGCCACCCCGCCGACCCCTGCTCCCGCGACGCCTCCGGCCAAGATTGCCAACTCCACCGGCGGCACCACGCCGCATGAGACCACGAGCGCGATCATCGGCGAACGCAAAACCGGCGGCCGCGTCACGGTCACTTACGGTCGTCCGTATTCGAAACACCCGCGCACCGGCGTGCAGCGCAAAGTCTGGGGCGAACTCGTCAAATGGAACGAAGCCAATCGCCTCGGTGCCGACGAAGCCACGCTCCTCCTCACGCAAAAACCGCTCGTCATCGCGGGCACCACGCTTCCCGCCGGCGCTTACACACTCTACATTATCCCGTCCGAAACCGGCGCCACCAAACTCGCCTTCAGCAGCGCGCTCGGCAAATGGGGCGTGCCCGTCGACGAAACCAAGGACGTCGCTCGTTTCGACCTCACGAAATCCTCGCTCGAAACTTCCGTCGACCAACTGACCATCATCGTCGAAAACGACAAATCCACACCCAACACCGGCAAGCTGAAAATCCAGTGGGAAACCACGCAGTTCACCCTCCCGTTCACCGTTCAGATCTAACGCTTCATGTTTTCCCCGTTTCGGCGTCTCGGTCTCGTCTGCCTCGCCACCGTTAGTTTCGCCGGCCTCGCGTTGCGCGCCGCTGAATCCGCGCCGCCCTCGCCCGCCGCGATTCTTCAGCAACTCCGCAGCTTTAACACGACCGGCACCGTGCTGCATGTCGCCGCGCATCCAGACGACGAAAACACCCAACTGATCACCTACCTCGCGCGCGGACGCGGTTACCGCGCCGCCTATCTTTCGCTCACCCGTGGCGACGGAGGGCAAAACGAACTCGGCCGCGACTTCGACGAAAAACTCGGCGTCGCGCGCACGCAGGAATTGATCGCCGCACGCAAACTCGACGGCGGCCGCCAGTTTTTCACGCGCGCCATCGATTTCGGTTTTTCGAAATCTCCCGAGGAAACGCTCGCATTTTGGAATCGCGACCAAGTGCTCGCTGACGTCGTGCGCGTGATTCGCACGTTTCGCCCCGACGTAATTGTCACGCGTTTCCCGATTCCGCCCGGCAGCGGCGGTCACGGCCACCACACTGCGTCGGGCATGCTCGCGGTCGAAGCCTTTAAACTCGCCGGCGATCCCGCCGCGTATCCCGAGCAACTCACCCAAGGTCTCACCGTCTGGCAACCCACGCGCGTCGTCTGGAACGGGTTCGGCGGCAATCGCGGCGGCGGCCTCACCGGTCCGACCGTCACGATGGACATCGGCGGCGAAGATCCGGTCAACGGACAATCCTTCGGCACCATCGCCAACGAAAGTCGCGGCATGCACAAGACGCAGGGCCTCGGCGGATTTTCCGGTCGCGCCGCGAGCGGCCCCAACGTGCAAACCTTCCTCCACTTCGGTGGCACCGTCGCCGAAAAAGACCTGATGGACGGCGTCGACACGACGTGGAATCGCATTCCCGGCGGCGCAGAAATCGCGAAGCTCACCGATGACGCGATCGCGAAATTCAATCCCCAAAAACCCTCCGCGTCCGTGCCTGCCTTGCTCGAAATTCGCACGAAGCTCGCCGCGCTGACGACCGATCCGCTCGTCGCCGACAAACGCACGCAACTCGATCGCATCATCCGCGACAGCCTCGGTCTCGACATCGAAACCACCGTCGAACACGCCGAAGTCGTCGCCGGCGAAACCTTGAAACTCCACTACGCGATGGTGCTCGCGGCGACCGACATCGAAGTGCAACACCTCGCCGTGCGCGTGCCTGCGCTCGAAAAAGTCACCAAGCCCACTGCCGTCCCCACCGACTTGAAACCGGGGAAAGTTTTCACGGGCGACTTTGAAGGCGTGCTCTCCGAAAAAGCCGTGATCACGCAACCTTACTGGCTCCGCGCCGATGGCGCCGCCGGCATTTCAACGGTCGACAATCCGAAACTCATCGGCCTCCCCGAAAATCCGCCCGTGGTCGTCGTCGAACACGTCTTTGGCATCGGCGGCCAGGAATTCGTTTTCCGCGACGATCCAAAAGAAGTCACGCAAGACGACCAAGGCGAACACCAGCGCCGCATCGACGTGATCCCGCCGGTGTCGCTCGCGTTCGGTTCGGAAATTTTTGTCATCGCGCCCGGCAAAACCAAACAGGTCACCGTCGAAGTGTCCGCACAGCGCAACGCGATCAACGGCGCTGTCCGCGTCAGCGCACCGGATGGCTGGAAAGTTTCTCCCACTACGCAAAAATTCCCGCTCGTGCGCGACGGCGAGAAAGCGAGCTTCACGTTTGCAGTCACGGCTCCGGCGAACGCCTCCGCCGGTCGCCTCACGGCATTCGTCGATCTGGATGGCAAAAGCTATTCGAATCAGCGCCAGGAAATCCGCTACGCCCATTTGCCGCTACAACTTTTGCAACCGCCCGCCCGTGCTCGCGTCGCGACGTTCGATCTCGCCATCAAAGACACGCAAGTCGGCTACCTGCCCGGCGCCGGCGACTATGTCGCGGAATGTTTGGAGCAAATGGGCTACACCGTGCGCCGCCTCACCGGCGCGGATCTCACGGCGGAAAAACTCAAGGGCCTCGACGCCGTCGTGATCGGCGTGCGCGCCTTCAACGAGCGCACCGACCTCGCTGTGAATTTTCCCGGCCTCCTCGCTTACGTCGAAACCGGCGGCACCGTCATCGCGCAATACAACCGCCCGAACGGCCTGAACGCCGAGCAACTCGGGCCTTACTCGCTTTCGATTCAAGGCCCCGCGCCACAACTGCGCGTCACGGACGAAAAATCGCCGTTCCAATTCCTCACGCCCGATCACGCGGCATTGAACACGCCGAACAAAATCACGCCCGCCGATTTCGAAGGCTGGGTGCAGGAACGCGGCGCGTATTTCCCGAGCAAGTGGGACGAGGCTCACTACGAAACGGTGCTCGCATTCAACGATCCCGGCGAAGCGCCGCTCACGAGCAGCGTGCTCATCGCAAAACACGGGCAAGGCCGCTACGTTTACACGAGCCTCGCGTTCTTCCGCCAACTGCCCGCCGGCGTGCCTGGCGCGTATCGCCTATTCGCCAATTTGGTTTCACTCGGGAAATGAGCGGTGGATTTTCAAAATTCTATTTGGAGGCGGGGCGATTAGCCCCGCGAGTTTCACGCTGCGAAAACGGTAACCCGCGGGGCTAATGGCCCCACCTCCAATGAACAGAACTCCTTCGACGCAACCTCCCGAATCTGACGCCCCGAACGTCCCCGGCTTTCGCACGTGGCGCGGCGTGTATTGGTTCGTGTTCGCCAGTTTCGTCGCGGTCGTGATCGCGCTCACCGTGTTCTCGCGGATCTACGCATGACGCTGCTCGATTGGATCGTCCTGGTCGGAACGATGGTCGGCATCGCCGCCTACGGCACGTGGCGCACGCGTCACACCGATCACCTCGACACTTACCTGAAGGGCAACCGCAACACGGGTTGGGTGACCATCGGCATCTCCGTCGCGGCGACGCAAGCAAGCGCGATCACGTTCCTTTCCATTCCCGGCCAAGGCTACGAAAGCGGTCTCGGATTCGTGCAAAATTATTTCGGCCTGCCGCTCGCGTTGATCATCGTGTGCGCCGTTTTTCTGCCGATCTACCGCAAGCTCGGCGTTTATACCGCTTACGAATACCTGGGGAATCGTTTCGACAAAAAGACGCGACTGCTCGGCGCGATTTTCTTTTTGATGCAGCGCGGCGTGCAGGCTGGCATCACGATCTACGCGCCCGCGATCATTCTCTCCACCGTGCTGGGCTGGCCGTTGAAATTGCTGATCGTGATCATCGGCGTGGTCGTCGTCGTCTACACGGTCACTGGCGGCAGCGCCGCCGTAAACCTCACACAGAAATGGCAGATGGGCGTCATCTTCGGCGGCATGGTGACGGCGTTTGCGGTGCTCGTGGCGAAGCTGCCGGACAACTCCCTGCACATTGCCGGTGCGCTCGGAAAACTCGAAGCAGTCGACTTTTCATTCAACCCGAACGCGCGCTACACGTTCTGGAGCGGCTTGCTGGGCGGATTATTTTTATCGCTCTCGTATTTCGGCACCGACCAATCGCAGGTGCAGCGCTACATCGGCGGCGCTGCGCTGCGTGAAGGCCGGCTGGGTTTGATGTTCAATGCGCTCCTGAAAATCCCAATGCAGCTTTTCATCCTGCTGCTGGGCGCGTTGGTGTTTGTGTTTTACCAATTTCAGCCGAATCCGCCGGTGTTTTTCAACCGCGTCGAATGGCAGCAAGCGGTCGAAGGCCCACACCGCGCCACCTTTGTCGCGCTCGAACAACGCCACACCGCCGCTCACGTCGATCGCCAACAGAAACTCAACGCGTGGCTCGCCGTGCGCGAAAACGCTGATCCCATCGTCGAACCCGCCGCCCGCGCCGCCATGGTCACCGCGCAAGCCAACGTCGACGCGATTCGCGCCGAAGCAAAAAAAGAGCTCATCGCCGCGAAACCCAGCATCAACACGAAGGATTCCGACTACGTTTTCATCACATTCATTTTGACGCAGCTCCCTTCCGGCGTGGTCGGTCTTTTGATCGCGGTGATGTTCGCCGCCGCCCTCGGCTCGAAAGCCGGCGAACTCAACGCGCTCGGCACGACGACGACGATCGATCTGTGGCGCGCGTGGCGGCCGCTCGCCGTGCACAACGAAGCGCGCAACGTCCGCAACGCGAAAATCTGGACGGCGGCGTGGGGCGCATTCTCGGTGTGCTTTGCGCTCTTTTTCAGTTTCCAGGAAAACCTCATCGAAGGCACCAACATCATCGCGTCACTGTTTTACGGCGTCGTGCTCGGATTGTTTCTCGTCGCGTTCTTTTTCAAGCACGTCCGCGGCCACGCCGTGTTCTGGGCCGCATTGCTCGCCGAGGTTTTGATCTGGGGAATTTTCCTGCTCCGCCACGAAATCCCCAAACTCAATTTCTCCTACCTGTGGTATAACGTCATCGGCTGCTTCGCGTGCGTGATTTTCAGCCTGCTCCTGCAAGCAGTGCTGCCAAAACTGAAAACCACAGATGGACACAAATAGACACAGATTAGCGGGAACCAAACCCGTGAGTGTTCTGCTTGTTTCAATCCGTGTCTATCTGTGTCCATCTGTGGTTAAAATCCGATGAGCGAGTCTCCCGTCATTTGCTTCGGCCAGCAACCGTGCGGGATTTTTCCGCGGCGGTTTCTTTACGCGAAATTCGTCACCGCGCGCAAACTTCAGGCGGAGATCGGTGGCGAAATCGTGTTCTTCTACCACGATAGCGACCATGACTGTCGCGAAACCCAAACCACGGTTCACCACCGCAAGACGGGCGAGGCGGCGACGCTGAACTTCAATTTCGCGAACAAACTCCAACGAAAATTCTCGCCGCTGTATCTGAAACGTGTGTTGCCCGAATGGCAGACGGGCATGACGCGGCAACTCGGCGCTTACGTCGATCCGTGTTGGGTAGATGCTTTCAAGAAAATCACCGCGACCAACGTCGCCGACTTCTGTTTGGAAATGTATCGTGCGATGGGACTGCTCGAAGGCATCCGCGTTGTGCGTTCAAGCGACGCCGCCGTGCGCACCGCCGCGTGTGATGTCAGCGATTATTTTGTCGATGTGCCGCACCAAGGCGAAGTCGTGCGCGCCCGCTTGCTCGATGGCGCTCTGAAGCTCCACGAAGGCGGCGACAGTTACACCACGCTGCCGCCCTGCGACTACACCAAGGCGCAGCTCAGTCCGACGCGCGATAGCCGGTTGCGTTGGATGCAGTCGGTGCTTAACTGCACGCACTACATCGCGGGTGCCGGCGAACAAGCCTACCTCAATCAAGCCGACGCCCCCGAAATCACTTTCGTCAACCGCGACCCAATCGACCGCTCCGATGAAGCCTACACCGACCGCTGACCTCGCTCCGCTTCTCGCGTTTGGCGCGCACCCCGACGACATCGAATTCGGCGTCGGTGGCGTGATCGCCAAGGAAACGCGCGCGGGTCGCCCGGTGCATTTCGTCGTCTGCTCGCGCGGCGAAGCCGGCACGAACGGCACGCCCGCGCAACGCACCACCGAGGCCAAACACGCGGCAAAACTTCTCGGCGCGACGATTGAATTCATCACGCTCGATGGCGACGCGCAACTGGAACTAGAAAATGCCCATGCGCGCACACTCGCCGCGATTATCCGCCGCATAAAACCCTCGCTCGTGCTGGCGCCGACGACCGAGCAAAACCAGCACCCCGATCACTGGCGCCTCGGGATTCTGGTGCGCGACGCCACGCGACTCGCGCGCTACGGCGGGCTCGCTGCGTTGAAAAAACTTTCCGCGCACGCCATCGACCAATTGTTGTTTTATCCCGTCGGGCCGAGCGCTGAACCGACGAACGCGCAACCGATCCTCGTCGACCTCTCCGCTCCGGAAATCATCGCCCAATGGACTGCCGCGATGGAAGCGCACGCATCGCAGCTGAAGACGCGCAATTACGTCGAGTTGCAACTCACCCGGGCCCGCCTGCACGGCTTGAACGTCGGCATCGCTTACGCGCAACCACTGTATCCGAACGATCCGTTACTCGTGGATTCGCTCTCCGCGCTCACGCGCGGCGCGCGCAAGTTTTAGTTTAACCACGAATGGACACGAATCCCAAACAGCTCGTATCCGCTTCTCCTCATTCGTGTCTATTCGTGTCCATGCGTGGCTGAAAATTTTGCCGCCCTTCCATGCCTGAACGTCCGCTCAAGATTGGCATCACCTGCTACCCGACCGTCGGTGGCAGCGGTATCCTCGCGTCGGAACTCGGCGACGAACTCGCGAAGCGCGGCCACGAAATCCACTTTATCAGTTACGAGCAGCCGTTCCGCATGCCGGTCGGGCCGCGCGTGTTTTTTCATCCAGTCATCGTCAACAGTTACGACCTTTTCAAATACCCCGACTACACGCTCCCGCTTTCGGTAAAGATGGCCGAAGTGAGTCGCGACCACGGGCTCGATGTGTTGCACGTGCATTACGCAGTGCCGCACGCGACGGCGGCGTTTCTTGCCTGCTCGATGTTGCCGGTCGACCAACGCCCGCGCGTGGTGACCACATTACACGGCACCGATACGACGCTGCTCGGCAATGATCGCGGCTACGTCCCCGCCATCCGGCACGCGCTCGAACACTCGGATGCGGTGACCACGGTTTCTGAATTTCTCCGCGATGAAACGGTGCGCCTCCTGGGCGTGCAGCGCTCCATCGATGTCATTCACAATTTCTTCGAGCCGCATACGCCGCGCCGCTCGCGCGAGGAAGTGCGCCGCGAACTGGGGGTCGCCGACACGGACGCGATGTTGTTGCACACGTCCAACCTGCGCTCGGCTAAACGTATCGATTTGCTCCTGGAAACGATCGCGCAGTTGCGGCCGTTTGCGGCGTTTAAGCTCGTGATTCTCGCCGGCGAAAGTTTCGCGCGTTACGAAAACGAAGTCCGCCGCCTCGGCATTGCGAGCCACATCATCGTGCGCGAGCGCGTCACGGAAATCGAAGATTACCTGCAAGCCGCCGACCTCGCTCTGTTCACTTCGGAGAATGAAAGTTTCTGCCTGAGCATCCTCGAAGCGATGAGCTTTGGCTGCCCGAGCGTGGCGTTTGCCGTCGGCGGAATTCCGGAAGTCGTGGAGTCCGGCAAAACCGGTCTGCTCGTGCCCTTCGGCGACACCGCCGCGCTCGCCAAGTCGGTGGAAACCCTGATCAACGATCCCGGTCGCCGGGCGCTCCTCGGGCGAAATGCTCAAGAGCGCGCCCGCGGAACGTTTTCCGCCGAGGTCATCGTGCCCCGTTACGAAGCGCTTTATCGGCGCGCGTGCGGCCGTTGAGGGTTTCGGAAACGTGGGCGATCACGAGGCCGATCAACCACGAATCGACCCGAAGGAACACGAATAACGCAGCGATCCAGGTGGCGACGGTTACTTTCCTCTCAGCCATTCGTGTCATTTCGTGTTCATTCGTGGTTGTCTCCTGTTTTTCTGGTTTGAGTGATTTGCAAAATCGTTTCGCCAGCCGCGCGCCGACGCTCATATTGCCTCCGTGCCCGACGAATCCGATCCGCCGCGTAAATATTACGGCCTGAAACCGCGCGAGTTTACCCGCATCAACGAGGTCGTTTCCGCCGAACCCACGAGCGCACCGCCAGGCGACAACGACGTGCATGTCATCCTACGCCAGAACCAGGTCATCGCGCGCGACGCCGGGTTGAACGAAATCGTGATCAAGAAAGTCGTTTCCCGCCGGAAACGCGATTACTGGACGGTCTTGATCGCGGGAAACCTCTGCATCGCAGGCCTGACGGCATTCGTCGGCCTGAATCCGCTGACCGCGATGTTCGGTCTCGCCGGCTGCGTGCTGCTCAGCGTGGGGCTGACGTGGATTATGTGGGTGGTGATGGACAATTATTAACCGCGATCGCGCCAACGGATTCCCCTAGAAAGAAACTTCCCTTTAGTCACGGCGTCACAAGACTGCCTGAGCCTTTGCCGGCCACTCTGGCACCCATTTTCTTTTCGCACCCATCCCCTTCGTTTTTCATGCCAACGATTCGTTCGCGTTTCACTCTTCTGGTCGGACTGCTGACCCTCGCCTCGACCGCCACCCATTTCGCTCAGACTGCCGCCCCGGCGACGCCCCCGACCACGCCCGCGGTTGACCCCACAGCCACCGCCACTCGTCCCGCCCCGCCAAGTCCGCGTCCCGTCAATGCGATCGCTGGGGCAAATTCTTCGGAAATGGTGAATGCTGTTAATTTCGGCTCCGTCGATATCGACGGTGCGTTGCAAATGCTGGAGCGTTGGTCGGGCAAGACCGTCTTTCGCCCCGCTGGATTGCCTGCCGTCTCGTTGGCTTTTTCGATTCCCCGGGTCACCAAAGCCGAGGCCATCCAAGCCCTCGAAACCGTGCTCACGATGAACGGAATCGCCATCACCCCGCTCGGTGACAAATTCCTGAAAGCCACGCCGCTCAACACCGCCCGCACCGAAGCCCCGGAATTCATCGACGGCTCCACGCTCGGCCTGCCCCCCAGCGGCCACATCGCGGCGAAACTCTTCCAGTTAAAATTCCTCCGCGTCTCCGAGTTCGCCCCGCAAATCAGCGGACTCCTCAACCCCGCCGCCGGCAGCGCACCCGTGTTATTCGAGAAATCGAACGCCGCACTGATCACCGACAGCATCAGCAATCTGCAACGCATCGAAATGCTGCTCAACCAAGTTGACCAACCTTCGCTCGGCGGCATGAAGCCGAAGTTCTATAAAGTCCAAAGCACCACCGCCTCGGAACTCGTCGCGAAACTTCAAGGCATCCTTTCGGGCAGCGCCGCGACCTCGCTCGGCACGGCCACTTCGTTCCAAGCCGACGATCGCACCAACCAAATCATTCTCCTCTCCGACGAGCGCCAGCATGAGTTTTTCGATAACTTGATCGAGAAACTCGACACCGCCGGCGAATCGAGCACGCGGCAGGAAGTCATCGCGCTCAAGCACGCCAACGCGACGGAACTGGGCAGCATTTTAACAAGCGTGATTTCCGGCCAAGCCGCCGTGACCCGCACGGGAGCCCAGGGAAATCAGAACCAGGCGGGCATCCGCAACGCCATCGCCGGCTTCATGGCCAACCGCAACAACGCGGGCGGTAACAATAATAACCCCAACCAGCCCGTGGCCATGCAAGCGGCCGCCCTCGCCGGTGGCGCTCAAGGCAACGCCGGTAACAACAATCAAAACCGCCAGGCCAACCGCGCCGCCAATGCGGGCGGCCCCATCTCCGTCACCACGGGCCCGAACGGCAATCTCATCATCAACCAAGGCGGCGGTTCCGCCCCGCAGCAATTCAGCGAGATCCTCACGGTCATCCCCGACGAACGCAGCAACTCCCTTGTCGTCTCCGGCACGGTCGACGACATGCGCCTCATCAAGGATCTCATCCACCAACTCGACGTGCTCCTCGCCCAAGTGCGCATCGAAGTCGTCATCGCCGAAGTCACTCTCAGCGACCAGGCCACCACCGGCATCGACGCGCTCGGCTTAGTGATTCAAAACGACAAGCTCGTCGCCTTTAGCGCCTCCGGCCCGGGCTTTGATACCGGCACGACTCCAGCCACTTTGGTCGATTCCACCACCGGCCTCAAAAGCCTCTCCGGAACGCTCAATTTGAAAAGCACGCCGCGCAAATCGAACATCAACATCCTCTCCGCGCCGAACATCGTCACCTCCCACAACAAACAAGGCTTTCTCTTCGTCGGTGAAGAGCGCCCGATCATCAGCAGCTACGTGACCAACAACGGTAACAACGGCGGCGGCAACGTCACCGGCATCGGCAACACGAGCATCAATTACACGGACATCGGCATCACGCTCACTGTCACGCCGCTCATCGGCCCCGACGGCTCCGTGCAACTTGAAATCGAACAGGAAGTGAAGGACGTGCTCGATAGCGTTTTGATCGACGGCAACTCCCAGCCCGTCATCGGCAGCCGCAAAGCGACTTCCTTCGTCAGCTCCAAGAGCGGAGAAATTGTCGTGCTCGGCGGCATGCAGCGCAAAACCATCTCGCGCACCAGCAGCCGTCTTGGTGGCATCCCGATCATCGGCGATATCCTTGGCAGTCGTCGTCGTGAAAACACGCGCACTGACCTCGTCATTTTCCTGCGGCCTTACGTGCTGACCAACACGCCCGCCGATAACGTCGAGGCCATGCGCCGCCTCGAAACTAGCCCGCAAAAGAAAGACGTCGAGGCCACGCTGCAAGGCGTCCTGCCGGTTAAGTCCAAGTGAACGCGCTTCCGGCGATGACGACTGACCTCTTGCCTGCTGCGCTCCTCGCCCGCCTGCCCGAGGCGACGCAGAAAACGTTACAAGAATCCACGCGCGACCAACGCATGACGCTGCTCGCCGCCGGCCTCGCCGTGAACGACACCGCCGCCCTCGCCGTGCTCGCCGAAAACACCGGCCTGCCCGTCCTCGAAGCGCCGCTCGTCGATCGCGCCTCGCTCGCCATTTTCCCGGCGCGTCTCGCTCACGAATTCCAAGTTGTGCCTGTGCTCGCTCCCGGCGTCGCAAAAAAAGATCCGTCCGAAACCCCAGAAACACCCGCGCCGACTACACCCTTGTTACTCGCGACTTCGTGGCCGGCTGACAGCAGCATCGTCGATTGGATGAACACCTTTACGCCGCGCCCGCTGGTGTGGCACCTCGCGCCCGCCGATCGCGTCCAACAACTCATCAACGACAACTACGGCGTCGGTTCCGGTTCGCTCGACGAAGCCGACCTCGACGACCTCGCGCCGGTAAATACTTCCACCGAACTCGAAGCCGATGCCGACGCCGCCGTCGTGCGCTTCGTCACCGACGTCATCACGCAAGCGATCAACGAGAGCGCGACCGACATCCATTTCGAACCGCAGGAAGGCGAACTCCGCATCCGTTACCGGGTCGACGGCTTGCTCGTCGCCGTGCCGCTGCCGGAAAATCTGCTGCGTTTCCAAGACGCCATTATCTCGCGCCTCAAGATCATGGCGCGCCTCAACATCTCCGAAAAACGCCTCCCGCAAGACGGCCGCATCGACTTCCGCGTCGGCGGTGCCGCGCTCGACATCCGTGTTTCCACGTTCCCGACGATTTACGCCGAGAGCATCAGCCTGCGTCTCCTCAACCAGCGTAAACAGGCCTACACGATGGACGGCATCGGCCTCACCGCCGACGAGCAGGCGCTCATCGTCAAGATCCTCGATTACCCGCACGGCCTGATTCTCGTCACCGGCCCGACCGGCTCCGGCAAATCGACTTCGCTCAACGCCTTTCTCCGCCGCATCAATTCCCCCGAACTGCGCCTCGTCACGATCGAAGATCCGATCGAATACGAAGTCCCCGGCGCGAACCAGATGCAGACGCGCTCGGAAATCGGCCTCACCTTCGCCAGCGCGCTCCGCTCCGTGCTCCGTCAGGATCCCGACGTCATCATGGTCGGCGAAATCCGCGATCTTGAGACAGCCGAGATCGCCATCCGCGCCTCGCTCACCGGTCACTTGGTTTTCTCGACGCTGCACACCAACGACGCCCCCGGCGCGCTCACGCGTCTCACCGACATGGGCGTGGAACCTTTCCTCGTCGCGTCGTCCGTCGAACTCGTCATCGCGCAACGCCTCGTGCGTCGCCTTTGCGTGGCGTGTTCGAAAACCGAACCCATCGACGCCACGCGCCTGCGCGCCGCGCTTGATGTGCTCCATCTCCCGCAAAGCGAAGCCAACAGCGTGCACGAGTTGCACGTCGCCGTCGGTTGCCGCGCGTGCCGCCAAACGGGCTACCGCGGCCGCATCGGTTTGTTTGAAATTCTTCAGCCGAAACCGTTGCACGATCTCATCGTTGCGCGCGAATCCGCCAAAGCGCTCGGCACGCTCGCGCGCTCGCAAGGCATGCGCACGTTGCAGCAATCCGGCTGGGACCGCGTGAAGTCCGGCGCGACGTCGCTCGACGAATTGCTCCGCACGATCAGCACGGGCGAAGAATAAGCGCGATGGCCCGTTTCAATTACACCGCGCGCACTGCCGCCTCCGCGACGCCGAGCAACGGCACCCTCGATGCCGCCAACCGCCGCGCCGCGTTGCAAGCCCTCCGCGTGCGCGGGCTGCATGTGTTGAAACTCGACGAGGAAGGCGCCGCCGCGAATCCCTCCGCCAGTAAAAGTGGCCCGGCCTCGACGAATCTTAAATTCACTTCGAAAGAACGCCTGCCGTTTCTCGAATCACTCGCCGATCTCATCGGCGCGGGCATGTCTGCGGGCGAATCCGTCCGCCTGCTCGCGATGCGCCTGCAGGAACCGAAACTGCGCGGCTTGTGCGCCGCGTTGTGGACGCGCCTCGGCGAGGGCAGCAATCTTTCGCACGCGATGGCCGATCACCCCGATGTGTTCGATCGCCAGACCGTCAACCTCATCGCCGCCGGCGAAGCGACGGGCAATCTCAGCGAAGTGCTCACGCGGCTCATCACGCATTTCAACGAACAGAAAAAACTGCGCAACGAGTTCATCGCCGCGATGGCCTACCCGGCTTTCATCTGCGTGCTCGGTTTTGCAGTCGTGATTTTCCTGCTGTTTTTTCTGATGCCGCGCATTCAGGCGCTGTTGAATTCGCTCGGAGGAAAACTGCCTTTCGCCACGCAAGTGCTCGTGAGCGGTTCGCGCTTCTTGCTGTTTTACGGCCCGCTCATCGTGGGCGTGATCATCGTCGCCACCATCCTGCTGACGCGCTGGCGCAAAACCACGGAAGGTCGCCGCGCCACCGACGGCTGGCTGTTACGCATCCCGATCGTAAAGGAATTTGTGGTGCGTTACGCGGTGCTGAATTTCAGCCACACGCTCGCCGTGCTGCTTGAAAACGGCGTCACCACCGCCGAAGCGCTGCGCCTCACCGAACGCGCGATCAACAACACCATCGTGCAGGAGCAACTCCATGAAGCCACCGATCGCGTCATGGAAGGTTCCAGCCTGAGCGCTTCGCTGATGCGCACGGGTTTGGTGGCCCCACTTTTTCTAGATCGTCTCTCGGTGGGTGAACAAACCGGCAATCTCGTGCCGAGCCTGCGGCAGACCGCGACCTCTTACCAAGCCGAGCTTTCGCGGCGCTTGAGTTACGTGACCAAGTTGTTTTCAGGCATCGCGCTTTTCACAACGTTTAGCTTCGTGGCCTTCCTCGCTTACGCGATCGTCAGCGCCATCTTTGAAGTGACCAACAGCATCCGCCTCTGAGCCGGCCCGTAGGACAATGTCCTACACGATGTAAATCGCGCTTAAAGGCCCCGTTACTCCGGATATTTGTTTGCGCGAGCGTCATACGGAGGCGCACGTTGCGCCTGTGCAAAAGAACCGCCTTATCCCGGGCCTGGTCGTTCTCTTTGCGTTGTGGTGGCCCACCGCCCACGCCGCGATCACTCCGAACACCTCGCTCTCCGCCGATCAACTCGCTTCACGCTTTCTAGGTCAGGCCACTTTCGGGCCCACGCCCGAAGGCATTGCCGAGCTCCGAGGTTTTCTCGGCAACAACTACAGCCTGTGGATTGATCGCGAAGCCGCCAAAGCAGTCACGTCGACCGTCGCGCTTCAGCAAAGCCAAAAGGATTCCGGCGCGATCACCGCGTTCGACAAAACCACGAATCGCCGCGCCCGCACGCAGGTCATGATGACCGCGCCCGACCAACTCCGCCAACGCGTCGCCTACGCGCTCAGCGAAATCCTGGTCATCTCCGACGCCGACACCAACGTCGCGAACGGCCTCGATGGTTCCAGCAGTTACTACGACATGCTCGCACGCAACGCCCTCGGAAATTTCCGCACGCTGATGATGGACGTCACGCGCCATCCGATGATGGGCCGTTACCTCAGCCATTATAAAAACCGCAAAGCCAACACCACTGCCGGCACGCGCCCCGATGAAAATTACGGCCGCGAAGTGATGCAGCTGTTCACCGTCGGTCTCTATCAACTCACCGCCGACGGCAATTACATCGCCGACGGCACCGGTCGCCCGTTGGAAACTTACACGAGTGACGACGTCTCTAATTTCGCGCGCGTCTTCACTGGTTTCACCGACGACAGCGCCAACAACACCGGCACGGGCACCGGTCGGCTCGATTTCCCCAGCGCCGCCGTGAACTATACTGCGCCGATGCGCATGTGGGATTCGCAACACGACTCCGACGCCAAAACGCTGCTGCGTTACAACGGCGCGCGCAAACCCACGCTCCCCGCCGGCCAAACCGGCCTGCAAGACGTGCAAGACGCCATCGATAATCTCATCGAGCACCCGAACACCGCCCCGTTCATCTCGCGCCAGCTCATCCAGCGCCTCGTCACATCAAACCCGAGCGATGCTTACGTGGGACGCGTCGCCGCGGTCTTCATCAACAACGGCGCCGGCACACGCGGCGATCTCCTCGCTGTCGTGAAGGCCATCCTCCTGGACAACGAAGCCCGCGCCACGTCCTTCATCGCTGACCGCGAACACGGCAAACTGCGCGAGCCCTTCCTTCGCATCACGCACCTGTTTCGGGCGTTTCGCTTCACACTCGCGACCGCCACGTCCGCTTACGATTTCGGTGCTTCCGTTTCCGAAAGCACGCTCGGCCAATTTCCGCTCGGCTCGCCCTCGGTGTTCAATTTCTACGCGCCCGATTATGAACCGCCCGGGCCAATCGGAGCCGCGGGTCTCGTCGGGCCGGAATTTCAGATTCTGAATTCCGTCTTCGCGGTCACGACGCCGAACGCACTCTACAACATCACGCAAAACACCGCCGGTCAGTTCCGCATCAGCACCGCCGATCAGGAAGCTCTCGTCGCAACTTCCAATTCCGCGCTCATCGACAACCTCGATACGCTGCTCACGCACGGCACCCTCAGCGCCAATTCCCGCGCCATTATTCTAAAAGCTCTCGACGGCGTGACTGCCTCGATGGTTCCCGGCGGCTCGACGCTCGCGCAAACGCGTGTGCGTCTCGCCATCTACCTGATCGCCTCCTCGGCCGACTACGCCGTCCTCAAATAACCGCCATGAGCGCTTCCGATAAACACCTTTCCCGTCGTCAATTCATCGGCCAGGCCAGCTGCGCCGGCGTCGGCGCCTCCGCGCTATTCTCCACGCTGCTCAGTTTGCGCCTCGCCAACTCGCTCGCCGCGCAGACCGCGACCGGCGACTACAAGGCCCTCGTGTGTCTCTTTCTCGCGGGCGGCAACGATTCGTTCAACATGCTCGTGCCCACCACGAGCGCGGAATACAGCGCTTACGCGGCCGTGCGCGGCAATCTCGCGCTCGCGAAAGACACGCTGCTCCAAATCACGCCGGGCAATCTCAGCGGCCGCACGCTCGGCGTGCACCCGTCGATGACGGAAGTGCGCGACCTCTTCACTTCCGGTAAACTCGCGTTCGTTTCCAACGTGGGCTCGCTCGTCCGCCCGACCACGCTGGCCGACTACAAAGCGAATCGCTACCGCCCGCTCTCGCTCTACTCGCACGCCGACCAGATCAAGCAGTGGCAAACCTGCATGCCCGACCAACGCACCGCCGTCGGCTGGGGCGGCCGCGCGGCCGACATCATCAAGTCGCTCAACGCGCAGAGCCTGGTGTCGATGAACATTTCTCTCTCCGGTCAAAACACGTTCCTCACCGGCCAAAACGCGTTCACCTACACCGTCGGTTCGACGGGCGCGACCGCGTTGACCGGTTACAGCCCGACCGCCGCCAACAATCTCAACGCGCTGCGCACCGCCGCCGTCGACAGCAACCTGGGCGCGGATTACCAAAATCTTTTTGAAAAATCCTTCGCGGGCTCGACGGCTGACGCGGTCGATTCCTACTACGATTTCACCGCCGCCATCAGCGCCGCGAACCTCACGACAACCGTGATTCCCGCAGGTAACTCGCTCGCGGCGAATCTCGCGATGGTATCGCGCATCGCCGCCTCGAACAGTCGCCTCGGCGCACGCCGCCAGGTTTTCTTCGTGCAATACGGCGGTTGGGATCACCACGACGAAGTGATCAATAATCAGGTCAACATGCTCCGCACCGTCAGTCAGGGCCTGAACACGTTCTGGTCGGCACTTGGAGAATTCGGCCTGCAAAACAACGTCACGCTTTTCAGCGCGTCGGATTTCGGTCGCACCCTGACATCGAACGGCAACGGCTCCGATCACGCGTGGGGCGGCAATCACCTCGTCATGGGTGGAGCCGTGCGCGGCGGCAACGTCTACGGCAACCGCGAGCAAGGTTACTATCCCGATTTTCAAAATCTCTCCGCGATCGACACCGGCCAGGGCCGCCTCATCCCCGGCGTGGCCGTCGACGAATACGCGCGTGATCTTCTTTCGTGGTTTGGCATCAGCAGCGGCGACATGAACTATGTGCTCCCCGCATTTAGCAGCCGCTTCGGCGGACGCGAAAGCCTCGGCATCATGAGCGCCGCCACCGCGACTCCGACGACGCCCACCACGCCCACCACGCCTACCACCACTACACCGACAACCAGTGGCGGTTCGAACAGCGGTGGGAGTAGCAGCGGCGGAGGCGGCTCCATGAGCGCCATCACGACCGCCGGCCTAGGTTCACTCTTGCTCCTCAAAAAACTCGCCGACCGAAAAAAGAAAATCGCCGCCGAAGAAGCCGCGGGCAAATCCACGAGCTAGTCAGAAGGTGGGCGTCGGTCTCCGCACCGACGCTTCGACGCATTCGCCGGCCTGTCGCCGGTGCGGAGACCGGCGGGCACCTTCAGCAGCTCGCAGCGGGATCGGCGGTCCTGGTCACAGCATCGCCTCACTTCGCGACCTGCGGGGCGACGATTTGCAAGGTCGCGTCTAACTGGCCGGTGCGGGCTTTGTCGGCCTGCAAGTTGATAAACTCAAGATTCAGATACGGCACTTGCTTGGTGAGTTCGTCGTAGAACGTGAGCAGCGATCCCATCGACACTTTGCGGAAATTCACGCGCACGGTGTGATAATTGAACTGCGTGGACGTCTGGGTTTGCGGCGCGTCGATCGACGGTTGCAACCCGGCTTGCTGCGCCAAGGTGGTGAGCGCGGCGACCAGTTTTGTGGGATCCAGGGTGCGCGCGGGATCGAGGTGCTTGATCGACTCAGCTGTCCGGGCTTCGATGCGGGCCTGGTCGTCCAACCAAAGCTGCTGCGAGACGAGTTGCTTACGGACGGTTTTCCATTCGGTCACGCGCGCGCTGACCCGGTCGGACGCGGCGAACAGCCAGACGACAACCGCAGCAATGATCAACACCGTGACCAGCAGTTGTTCGCGGAGGGTGCGGGTTTGCAGCCAGTGTTTCATTGGGCACCTCCCGTCACGACTGCCGGCGGTTGTGGCGGCGCCGCGGTGAAATCGGCTTTAAAGGCGACTTTCAAAGTAAACGTGGTGACGCCCTCGCGGGTGCGACTCTCGCTGCTGGTGGCACTTTGGATTTCCGCCGTGGAGCGCAGCGCATTTTCAAACGTGCCCACGTCGCCCGCATTGGTCGTTTGCGCTTCGATATCGAGGCCCGATCGACCGTTGTTGGAAGTGCGGCTAAATTGAATCGAGGCAGGCCGGCGATCGTTGACGAAAGTCAGCATTTCAAAATACCGCAGGCGTTTCTGGGTGAGTTCGTCGACGCGATTAACGAGCGCGTTGGCAACATCGAGACGTTGCACGAGCGGTTCGCGCTCCTTGGCGCGAGCATCCTGCATTTTCGTCACCACCATAAATCCAAGCGCACCGAGCTCACACAGCAGCGCCAGCACGGCAGCCGCGCCGCCCGCCAGCATGAGTTTCCAGATGAGCGCACCGCGGCGTTTCTCCTCACGGTGCTTGAGCAAAAATTCGCGCTCGCGCACATCGAGGGCGTCGGCATCGGCTTTGGCCATGGCCGGGCCTTTGATCAGGCTGGCACCGTTCTGTTGTTCAAAGATAAGTCGGTCATCTTCCCAACGCGCCGTCGGAGTCGCCGTGACGTGCAAGACACGTGCATCGCTCACGCCCGCTTTCGCGGCGAGTTCGGCGGCAAATTTTTCAAGGGCGGCGGCGTCCGGCTTTTCGGCGTGGCTGCGCGCCTGCACGTGCGCGGGCCAAGTGGCGTTTTCGGCCCACACGGCGCCGTGGAGCGCATTGCCTTCTTCGACCACGCAGACGCACGGACCCTTGGCCGGCGACGCCCCGCAGAGCACCACGATGGAAGGAACAACCAGGCCGGCACGATCCCAGGCCTTCACTTCTTCAGCGGAAAAACGTCGGCGGTGCGCGGCATACACGAGCGCTTGCGTGCGGTCGGGCGACACACAGCAACCCCAGTAAAGTTGCGCGGGCGGGAACGGGGCCGAGCCATCGAGGGCGAGCTGCGCCTGGTCAGCCGCGGGCAATTCCGGAGCAAGCGGCACGAGCCGGAGAAAGAAACGATCGGACGGCACAAAGAGCGCGGCGGCCGGGGAAGGAGCGGATAATGCGGACAAAAAACTCATCGGGAGGTAGGAGCCGTGTTAGGGGCGGGATCGGGTGTGGTCACAGCGTCGGGCAAACTGGTTTCGGTGAGTTCGAGTATGGTGAACGGATATTGGATGGTGTTGCCAGCGGTATTTGTCCCCTGGCGCGCCGCCGTGGTGGGAGACGCCGGCGCCTGCTCGCCGGTTGCAGCGGGTTCGGGGGCGTTTTCACTTTCCATGGGCGGCGGCAGTTTTACCTGCCCTTTGCGCGCCACCAGCGCCGACAGCTTGAATTGCGCCGCCCCTTGCTGGACGACGACATTCACGCGCAGGCAGAGGATTTCGGTGCCGAGGTTGCGGCTCTCGGCGTTGCCGACCTGGGTGCGCGCTTCGTCCAACGTGCGCAGATACGGCGGCGTGTTCACCGCGCTCTTCGGAGCCGTGCGGTGCCGGGTTAAACTATCCACCTGCGTCTCGTCCCAACCGGAGGCCATGAGCACAGCGGCAGATGCGGCGTTCAGGTTGCTCGTCTCGAAATCATAGAGCGATACGCTTTGCACAAACGCGTCCCACAACGGCGTGCGGCGACCTTCCTTGTCGTAGAAAAAATCCTTCGCGACGACAATGTCCGCGAGTTCATCGAACGAGCGCAACGAGCGCTGCGGCGGAATGTGCGAAAGCTCGTCCTGCAAATACACCGTGGCACTCGTCGCAGATTCGCCGGCGATGTGCTCTTTGTGCATCCACACCATCATCGCATCGGCGACGCGCTCGGCATCCGCGTCGGCCAAACCAAGCTCGCTCAACAACAGCGTGAGCGAATCGAGGTTCATGCGCGGCAGCGAAAGCTTCGCGCTTTCGTCCTCGAACGTGACCGCGATTTGCAGGCCTTCGCGCGGCGTGTAATTCGCATAAGTCAGCGGATCGCCCCACCCTTGCTCTGGCGCAAACAACCCTTGGTCGACCGCGCGAAAATCTTCCAGCACGGCGAGCGTGGTTTCCAGCGCCGAGCGCGCATCGCCACGCAAACGGTCGCGGTCGGCCACGCGCATCGCGATCAGGAGATCGGTGCTGCTGAGTTCGATCATTCGCGCCAACATCATCGACGCGAACGCGATGATGATCAGCACCACTACGACAACGGAAGCGCGCCGCGACTCTCTCCCTCGACTAAAAATTGTCATCGCTCGCTTCATGCTCAGTAGGCCGGCACGCCTTCGCCGGACAGCAATGGAATATCGACCACCTCCGTGATGTCTTGGTTGCCGCGTTGGAAACGCAGCTTAATCCGGCGCGGCGGAGTGAGGGCGGTCGCGGTTTTCTTAAGACCAGTTTCCACCGTCCACGTATTGCGGTCGGCGTCGTAGTAATCATAGGAGATTTCGGTGACGAAAGACGACAGCGTCGCCACGCGAAAATCCGCCGTGTCAAAATCCTCCTCCAGCCGAGACTTGTAGTAAATCACGAGGCCGGCTTCGCGTTCCCAGCCGATCGCACATTGCACTTCTGGCAACGGCGAACCGGGCCACGAAAACAAGCGGTCGCCGTTCGGCAGGTCGAAGGTCATCAGGTCGACGTTGCCGCCGCGCGGCACTTTAATTTCACCGGGGATCAAACCGCCTTGGGTCAAGCCGCTTGCTCGCGCACTGTTGGCCGACGCTTCAAACATCTCGCCGATGTGCCGGCTGACCGCGCGCGTGTGCTGCGTGAAAGTGAACCGCTCCCGATCCTTCGCCCACGATTCCGCGATGGAAAAAACAAACTGGTTAATCGCCAGCAACAGCGCCGCCAGCATCACCAGTGAAACGAGCACTTCCACGAGCGAGAAACCGCGAGCACGAACCGGAAACTGTGAGCGAAGCTTCATCAGAATTTTCGCTCCGCGAGTTTGCTCCGGGCGTCGCTTCGCAGCGTTTCCCGATCGACCGCCAGCGACCACGTCGGTCGCAAAAGCCGGAACGTTTCCGTTACCGTGAGCCGATCCTTGCCGCGCCCCAAATCGAGTTCGGCCTCTAGCGTAACCTGAAACAAATCCGCCACGGTCGTCGGCTCGACGGTTGCCTGCCAGCGGCCACGACCATCGTCCGGCAGCTTGATGTCGTTCCAGCGTTCAATGTTTTCCAGCAACGGCTCGGCATACAGCGCTTCGCGAATCAGGCGAACCGCCGCGCCATTCTCGTCGCGACGCAGCGCGGTATTCTGCGCGTTCAGCACGTTCACAAATGCGCCCACGAGCACCATCGAGGCTAGGGCGAAAATCGCCAACGCCACGAGCACCTCCACCAAGCTGAAGGCTCTCGCCTTCTCAAAATTGGAGGCGGGGCGATCAGCCCCGCGAAGTCTGAGCTGCGCTGCCGATAACCCGCGGGGCTGATGGCCCCGCCTCCAAACGAACCGAGGAAAACCCCGAGGCGTAGGATTCATTGCCAATGGTCGAAAAAAATTCATCTGCATCAACGCCGGGCTTCGGCCGGGAGCGCGGTTAATGCCGTGCACGTCCACGGATCGATCGCCGTAATGCGGCTGGTTTTATTTTGCACGATCTCCACGCGAAACGGATCGCACGTGCCATCGGGGTGAAAGCGCACCAGCGGGATCGACGCCTCGACGACGCGGCCGCCGATGAGCATCGCGGAAACGCGCGCCGGTGGCAGCAGCCGTAAAATATCTTCGCCGGACAACGTGCTGTTCCCTTTTCCCCAATCGAGCACGCGGCTTTTTTCGTCGTAGCGCAATTCGAGGATTTCGCCCGAAGCGACGGACTCGCGGCGCGCCGTGGCGATCGCGGAGAGGGTTTTTTGCTCCACGCTTTCGTTCTCGGATTGGCGGAACATCGTCGCGCCCGTGCCGACGACGAGACCCGCGACGAGCCCGAACAATGCCAGCACCATGACCAGCTCCAGCACCGTAAAGGCTGAAGAACGATGCAGGCCCCGGTTGGAGCTGCCGGCGAACATTACCAGTTGCCGATGTCGTCGGCCGTGTCGGCGAGTTTATCGGCGCCCTTGGAAAACACATCGTAGCCGCTGGTATTTTTCACGCCCGGGCTGCGGTATTGATAAGGCTCGCCGTAGGGATCGAGCGGGATTTTTCCGCCCGTGGCTTCGAGATAAGGACCGCGCCAGCGATCCGCCACACTCGAGGGCGCGGTGATCAACGCGGCCAGTCCTTCACTCGTGGAAGGCACGCTGCCCAAATCGATGCGGTAACGCGTAAGCGGCAGGCTGACGGAGTCCTTCACGAAAATTTTGGCGACGTCCTCCTGGCTACGAGTGAACGTGTTGCCGACCTTGGAAACGATGAGGCCGAGGATCAGGCCAATGATGGCGAGCACGACCACCATTTCGAGAATGGAGAAACCAGCGCTGGCCTTGCGCGATTGACGGAGGGGAAAAGAGCGGAGCGTCTTCATGGTTGGGAATTGGGCGTAGCGGGTTTGACCGTGGCTTGGTTGGTCGCCGGGGCGGGCTGCTGCACCTGCTGCGCACGAAGGGCGCGGCGGCGGCGAATTTCATCGATCATGGATTTAGCCTCAGGCGGAAGATTGTTAAACGCTTTTTGCGCATCGGCACCGCCCGGGCCAGGGACGCCCTGAGCGTTCGCTACGCGCACTTCGCCCTGAACTCCGCCACCCGGAGGCGGCGGCATGCCCTGCGGCGGCGGGAGCGGTGCCGCCTGCACCAAGGCGACTCGCGCTTGCTTGAAGGTCAGCGTCTGCGGTTTTCCAGAAACCGTGATTTGCACCCGGTTCGCCGCAACGTCGTAGGAACCGACCGCGATACCGCCCGCCTCGCCTTGCACGGGAATCCACTGCGATTTCTGCGTGGACGAGTTGAAGACATTGATGAGCGTGATGTCGTCTTCCTTCACGATGCCGCGGAACTCGTATTCGCCCGCCTGCTGCTGCACCACCTGCGGAGGCTGACCAAACGGGGAGTTATTCGTCAGCGACGGCCAGTCTGCGGCGAGGCCAACCGCCTGCACACTGGCAAGCAAGGCAAGCACTCGGAGGGAAGCGGAATTTTTCATGACAGGGGCCGGGAAGAGTCGCCAGTGAGAGTGAGAATGGGAAACGATAAGACGAGCCGATTTACCAAGGGTTACTGTCACGCGCATCATTCGGGATAAACGCCGGTGCGGCTCTCCACCGCCCAACGGTAAACATCGACATAAGACGCCGCGCTGCGCCGCCACGAAAAGTCCTTGGCCATGGCCCGCTGTTGGAGGCCCGCCATTTCCTGGGGGCGGTCGTAATAGGTCGCGCACGCCCACCCCAGGGTGTTGATCAGCGCCTCGGGCGTGGCGTCGTGAAACACGAATCCCGTGCCGTAATTCCAGCCTTCGGAGAAATTTTCCACCGTGTCGACCAGCCCGCCCGTCGCGCGCACGATCGGCAGCGTGCCGTAACGCATCGCATACATCTGCGTCAGCCCGCACGGTTCGGAACGACTGGGCATCACAAAAAAATCGCTGCCCGCCTGAATGAGTCGCGCGAGCTTCCCGTCGAAACCGATATGCACGCCCACGCGGCCGCGATACGCATCGTTGGCCCAACGGAACGTATTTTCCAGATGCGCATCGCCGCTGCCCAGCAACACGAGTTGCACGCGCATCCGGTCCAGCATCGGCACCAGCACCTCCGCCAGGAGGTCGAGCCCCTTCTGCGACGCGAGCCGCGACACCACGCCGAATAGCGGAATGCGCGGATTTCGCTCGAGCCCGAAGCGCGCCTGGAGCGCTGCTTTGCACGTCGCTTTACCGGCAAGGTCGGTCGCGGAATAATTTGCAGGCAACGTCTGGTCGCGCGCTGGATCCCACGACTCGTCGTCGATCCCGTTCACAATCCCGATAAAATCCCCGGCGCGATACTTGAGCACGCCATCGAGACCGAACCCGCCGCTCGCCGTCTTCACTTCCTCGGCGTAGTTCGGGCTCACCGTCGTGACTTTGGTCGAGTGAAACAGCCCCGTCCGCATGAGATTCACGGAACCGTTCGTCATCAATGCATCGCGGTGAAATACGTCCCACGGCAACCGCGCGAACTCCACCATGCGGGCCGGCGAGTAGCCTTGGTGCTCAAGATTGTGCACCGTCAACACTGTGGCGACGCCGCCAAGTTCCGTGTTCCGCAGCGTCGTGTTCACCATCACCGGAACGAGCCCGGTCGTCCAATCATGGCAATGCGCCACGTCCGGCACCCAGCCGAGTTGCTGGCACAGCGCCAGCGCACCCCGCGACAAAAACGCGAACCGCACATCGTTATCCGCGAATGAACCCCACGGATTGTTGTAAACTTCGGGACGAGCGAAAAAATCGTCGTTCTCTAAAAAATAAACCGGCACCGCCGTTCCGGGCAGCGTCGTTTCCCAGGTCCGCGCCCAATGCGCATTCGGGCCCACATCGACGCCGAGTGATTCACCTCGCGCGCGCCACTCCCCGACGCGTTTTACCGAACCGTAAAGCGGACACACGATGCGCACGTCGTGGCCGAGCTTCGCCAACTCCTTCGGAAGCGAGCCCACCATGTCGGCCAAGCCGCCGACTTTCACAAACGGTTCCACCTCCGGGCTGACGAAGAGAATTTTGAGCGAACGCACCGGACCACGAAACCCCATGCATCCGACGCTGCCGAGGAAAATTTGCCCGGAAATTTTCAGTTATTTTCACTGGTAAGTCACCGACGTTGGTCTCCATCCTGCATCAATTCTTCACGATGTTTTCTCGGGCCACCTTCTTTCGCCGCGTGCTCGCGGTTACTTCGCTCGCGCTGGCGTTGAGCTCGGCGCAAAACGCGACCGCCCAAACCATTCTCTACGTTGCCAACGGCGACGCGTCGCAGCTTCAGGCCATCGATACGACGACCGGATCCATTCTGTTTAGCGCCACGACCAGTTCGCTCGCTTATCCCATCGCCGTGCGCGAAACCGTCAGTCTCGGTCATCGCGATAATCCCGGCCTCACCGGCAACTACGATCTTTTAACCGGAGCCCTCATCGGCAACCGGGAGGTGCCGACCAACTCATTCAACTGGACGCAAGCCCTCGATGGCGCGGCCAGCGCTTCACACAATTACGTGCTCCAGTGGAATTCGAATTCCGTGCAGGTATATCAAACCGACCTGACGTGGACTAACCCGACCGCCCTCTTCACAGTCAATGACGGCAACATCATGGGCATGACCTATGATTTAGTTGCCAACACGCTTTGGTTCGCCGGCACCACCGTCATTTACCAATACGATCTCAGCGGCACCCTTGTTTCCCAATTCAACCATTCCGCCGGTGACAATGGCGGCCTCGCTTACCAAGCGAGCACCGACACGCTCTGGCTCGTGCCCAACGATTCATCGCTCGCGTTGAAGCAATACAGCAAGACCGGTGCCTTGCTTAATTCCCTCACGGTCACCGGTCGCTCCGGAAACATCTACGGCGCAGAATTCCAATCCATCCCCGAACCGTCCACCTACGCACTCCTCGCGATTGGTGGCGCGCTGTTGGTTTTTGTGAACCGGCGGCGAAAGAAATAACGGCCGAGTGTCGCCGGTTAGTTTGCAGGGCGCAGTCTTGCTGCACCCCTCCGCTCTTCTCACTACGCTTACTTCTTCGCGACCGGATAGCTGCCAAGCCATTTCACGAGCGGGCACTTGCGACTCAATTCCTTGAGCGCCGCCTGCATCGCGGGATCGTCGTAATGCCCCGTGACATCGAGAAAGAAAATGTAGTCCCACGGCTTAAGTTTGCTCGGACGCGACTCGATCCGCGTGAGGTTGAGCTTGCGACGGTTGAACGGCTGCAACGCGTGCAGCAATGCGCCCGGCTCATGGTGCAACGAGACCAGCAAACTCGTCTTGTCATGGCCACTGCCCGCCGAGCCCGAAGCTTCGCGTCCGAGGAAAACGAAACGCGACGTGTTGTTCTTTAAATCCTGAATGTGCGTCGCCGCCACCGGCACGCCGTAACGCTCACCTGCGAGCCGCGGCGCGACCGCTGCCGCGCCTTTTTCCTTCGCCGCGATTTGCACCCCAAGCGCGGTGCTATCCACGTCGATCAGTTGTGCGTGCGGCAGATTGCGTTGCAGCCAGCGACGGCATTGCGCGAGCGCCTGGTCTTTTGAGTAAATTTTTTTGATCTTATCCAGCGGTTCGTTGGAAAGCAGCGTGTGTTCGATCTCTTGGTGGAGCTCGGCGACGATCTTCAACGGCGTCTCGACAAACAGATCGAGCGAGTCGCGCACCGAGCCTTCCGTGGAATTTTCCACCGGCACGACGCCGTAGTCGGCCTCGCCTTTTTCGACGGCCGTGAAAATATCCGCGATCGTCGCCATCGGCCGATAGTCGACGCTCGAGCCAAATTTCCGAATCGCCGCCTGGTGCGTGTTGGTCGCTTCGGGCCCGAGGTAGGCAATGTTGAGCGGCTTCTCGAGCGAGATGGCCGCCGACATGATCTCACGATAAATAGCCTGCACCGCCGCGGGCTTGAGCGGGCCGCTGTTCGCCGCTTGCACGCGGCGCAACACATCGGCTTCGCGCTCGGCGACGTAGATGCGCGTCTTTGATCCGCGTTTCAGTTCGCCGATTTCCTGGGCACATTTCAGCCGGCGGTTAAGCAGCTTGACGACTTTTTCGTCGAGCGAGTCGATTTCGGCGCGGAGATTGGCGAGTTCCTTTTTCATGAGGCGGTGACGGGCGATAGCGTGGAGCGACGGAGAGCATGAATGGCCTTCGCCTGCTTAATCAACCCCGCAAGCGCAGCCGGCGTCACGGCCTGCTTCGGATCATCGCCAAGACCTTTGGCCGGTTCGACGTTCGCTTCGATGCAAAGTCCATCGGCGCCGTAAGCCACCGCCGCCAGCGAGCACGCCGTGACATAAGCCGCTTTGCCGACCGAATGCGATGGATCGACGACGACCGGTGCCCACGTGCGCTCTTTGAGGAGCGGCGTGATCGATTCGTCCGGATGATTGCGGTAACCATCAAGTCCCGGCTGCGTGCCGCGAGGACAGAGAATCACGTTTGGGTTGCCGAAGTTCACGATGTATTCGGCGGCGGAGATGAATTCGTTGAGCGGGCCCGAGTGGATGCTGCGTTTCAACAACACGACGGTGTCGCGTCCCGCGATCGCTTTGCCGACCTGGCGAAGCAGCGAGTAGTTCAGCGCGTTGCGCGCGCCAATTTGCAGAATGTGCACGCCCGCGTCGAGCGCCATGCGGAGCTGTTCCTCGTCCATCACTTCGGTGTCCACCGGCAAACCGGTGCGGCGCGAGGCTTCCATTAAAATATCGAGCGACCGATGGTCACCTTGGAACGCATAAGGATTGGTGCGCGGCTTCCACACGCCGCCGCGGATCGCATGCGCACCGGCTTCCTTCACCGCGGCGGCGGTTTCGTAGAAACGATTCGGATTCTTTGGGTCGAGCGTGCAATGTCCGGCCATGATCAACAACTCGTCGCCCAGCGTGACCCCACCGACGCGCACGCGGTGGTTCGCGAGGTCGGATTTGATATCCATCAGTTTGTGCGGCGACTGAATCGTATCGACGCGATCGACATACGGCAGGCCTTCGAGCCGGCTGATCATCAAGTCATGGCGCTCGTCACCCACGATGGCGTAAATCGTGCGCACATCACCGACGATCGGTTGGATGCGGCAGCCAAACTCGCACACGACAGCGGTGAGTTCGGCAACTTGTTCGGCGGAGAGACGATTGTTTTTCGGGAGGATCATAACGGGAGTTTGTGAAAATAAAAAAGCCGCCTCGATTGGGCGGCTCCTCGGCAAAGTGGTTCTGGGTTAAATCAGAGTTTGCGTGGGGACATGCCGCCTTCGATTTGCGGGGCAAAAAAGCCCGCAAAGCCAAAGTAGAAATAGGCGGCAAAACGAATCATGCCCAAAACCGATGACCGGCCACCGCACCGCTGTCAATTTCAGAGGCGAGGTATGACATCGGCCCAAACGTCCATTTGCAAAAATGAGCGCTGCACCAAACCGGTTTGTCATATAATATATGACAAACCGGGTTTGGCTCAGGCGACGATTTACGCAGGCTTTCACATTTGCGCCGCGTTGATCTCGCGCAATTCTCCTGCCTATGCGTTCACCCGCCGCGCTTGATCGCGCCGATCCCCTTGCCCGCTTTCGTGCCGAGTTCCATCTCCCGCCGGGCAAAATCTACCTCGATGGCAACTCACTCGGCCTGCTTTCGCAACGCGCCGAAACGCATCTCAACCGCATCGTCAACGAATGGCGCACGCTCGGCATCGAGGGCTGGACGGACGCAAATCCGCCGTGGGTCGGCCTAAGTGAGTCGATTGCCGCGAACCTGGCACCGCTCGTCGGCGCGCTCCCGGCCGAAGTTGCGGTCACCGGCTCGACGACGGGCAATCTTCATCAATTGCTCGCGACGTTCTTCACGCCCGATTCGCCGCGCAACGTCATCCTCGCCGACGAGCTGAATTTTCCGTCCGACATCCACGCCCTCAAAAGTCACCTGACCCAACGCGGTCTCGATCCCGCAAAACACCTCCGGCTCGTCCGCAGTCGCGACGGCCTCACGTTGCAGATCGACGATCTCGCCGCCGCGTTCACTGATGACGTTCAGCTAGCGATGTTTTCCGCCGTGCAATTCAAGAGCGGACAATTGCTTGATCTCGCCGCACTCACTCGTGCCGCGCACAAGCGCGGCGTCATGATAGGTTTCGACTGCTCTCATTCCATCGGTGCCGTGCCGCACGAGCTCAGCAACGACGGCGTGGATTTTGCGTTTTGGTGCTCTTACAAATACCTCAACGCCGGCCCGGGTGCCGTCGGCGGAATTTATTTGAACCAACGCCACCATGCCCGCGCTCCCGGCCTCGCCGGTTGGTGGGGCGTGCGGCGCGATCAGCGTTTCGCGATGTCGCTTGATCACGCGCCGTCGCCTGACGCTTCCGCGTTGCAGATCGGCACACCGCATCTGCTGAGCCTCGCCCCGCTGCAAGGTTCACTCGAGCTTTTCGCGGAGGCCGGCGGCATCGTGCCCCTCCGTCAAAAATCGCTCGAACTCACGGATTACTTGATGACGCTCGTGGAAAGCGAACTCACCGGCTTCGGTTTTACCCTCGCCAACCCTCACCTCGCACATGAACGCGGCGGACACATTGCCTTGCGTCATCCAGAGGCCTGGCGGATTTGTCAGGCTTTGAAAATCGCCGGCGTCGTGCCGGATTTCCGCACGCCCGACCTCATTCGCCTGGCGCCAGCGCCACTCTACACGAGCTTCGCCGACTGTGCGGCGGCCATCGCCAAGCTGCGCGAAATCATGCACGCGAAAACCTACGAGATCTTTTCCGAAACCCGCGCCGCCGTCACATGAAGTTAATCGACATCAGCCGTCCGATTCGCACCGGCAACGACGAACTCATCGCCGCTCCGCTTAAATCCGCCACGGCGACGGTTCGCTCGGGCGCACCTGCGATTGACCGACCGCAATTCGTGCGCCTGGATTGAGAACTTCGCGATGAAACCGCTCTACGATTTCAGTTCACTCCACGTCAACCGGGCCATCGCTGCGCGCGACGGAATGGTCGCACCGGAAGCGCCGGAGCAATACTTCGACCTCGGCAAACGTGCGCTGGAGCTGATCAAGTTTTCAGCCGAGCTGTGCGACAAGCCGCACTATCCGGACATTCTCGATCTACCCTGCGGGCACGGGCGCGTGCTCCGTTGGTTGCGGGCTTATTACGATTACGCCAACATCACCGCGTGCGACCTGGATCGCGACGGAGTCGATTTTTGTGCAACCCAGTTTCGCGCCACGCCGTTTTATTCTGACGTCGATCTGCGTCGGCTCCCGTTCGAATCCAAGTTCGACTTAATCTGGGTCGGCTCGCTGCTCACCCATTTGCGCGAAGACCGTTGGCTCACCGCGCTGGATTGCCTCATCAATTGGGTGCGCGAGTGCGGAGTGATTATTTTCACAACCCAGGGACGCACCGCCTCGAGCCTGCTCGCGCGCGGGCAAAAAAACGTAGCCGAAAATATCGACAAATCAGCGCTGCTCGCGGACTACGCGCGCCACGGCTTCGCCTACCAACGCTACTTCGAAAGCACACCCGAAGCTGATTACGGTTTCGCTCTCAGTTCGCCGGAATGGGTGCTGCGCCAACTCCAGCGCTACCCCAATACCTTCATCCGCGCCTACCTCGAAGATTGTTGGGGCATTCAAGATGTCGTCATTCTTTACAAGAAGGCCGGGCAGTTTGAACCACTGCTGGGCAACGGCGGCGTCACCGCTACCGCACAATCACCTGCAGCGAAATCTCCTGGGCTTTTGAAAAAAATTCTTGGCCGCTAACCGCGGGTCATCGACTCTGGTCAGCGTTTTCCGAAAAACTCCCAGCACATCACTGCGGCGGCCGCGGAGACGTTGAGCGACTCGACTGAGTCCGTGCCGGGGATTTTCACGAGGCGATCGCATTGCGCCGCGACTTCCGGCGCGATGCCTTTTTCTTCGTTACCCAGAATCAGCGCTGGCGGCTTGGGCGAACCCTGCGCGCGCACCGCATCGGGCGAGAGCTGGTTTCCCCGCAGGCTGGTGCCGACCAAAAAATACGTGCGTTTCAAATCCGCACAAAACGGCGGCAGCGCGGGCACGCGGTAAAAATCAACAAACTCCATCCCGCCTTCCGCGACTCGAAACGCCGCGTCGCCGGGCAACGCCTGTCCCGGGTGATCGGCCACGATGATCGCCTTCACGCCAAAAAATGCCGCCGTGCGCACGATGGCGCCGACGTTGTTGGCGTTGCTCACGCGGTCCAGCAGCAACAGCGGCGCGCGCGTGCGGCTCCATTCGGCGAGCACTTCGCGCGTCACTTTTTTCACCGGACGCTCGTCGATCACTGCGACCACGCCGCCGTGTAGTTTCGTGTTCGAAATTTTTTCCAGTTCCGCCGGTTCGACTTGGCGATACACTTTCTTGTGTTGCGCGAGTTGCTGCGAAAATTCGCCGGCGCGCTTGCCCGTCTGCGCATCGAAGAACAACCGCTTCACTTCCTGCGGATGCTGCGCGAACAGCGTCGAGACCGCCTGCCAGCCGCAGACGGTGATTTCTTTTAGTTTCGGTGCGGGAGCGGATTTCATGCGATGGTTTCGCCGACCAACGTGAACTCCTCGCGGTCGTGATACAAGTGGCGGATGCGAAGATTTTTCGCGTAACGCCCAAACGGCGAGCTCGCCGCCCGGAGCTCGCGCAGCAGAGCCAGCGAATCCACGTGGCCAAACTTCAGGTTAATGACGAACTGGCGACACCACGCGTTCTCCAACCATGGTTGAACAATGTTTTGCACGACGTGATTCGGATCTTCGACTAAGTCGCAAAATAACCAGTCGTAACGCTCTCCATTCGGCGGGCGAAAACCGAACGCGTCTTCCAAGCGATGTTCGATCAGCGGATGATCGAGCGCCCCGCCCTTTAATGGGCCATTGTCGATCGCGATCACCTTGGCACCACGTTTGGCCGCGCTGTAACTCCAGCCGCCGGGAGCCGCGCCGAGGTCGACGACTGTTTCACCCGCCTGCGGTTCGCGACCGAGCACGATGTAGCCTTCCTCCACTTTCAAATAGGAACGCGACGGGGCCGCGTCATCGTCGGCCATGCGGCGCTGGCCACCGAGCCACAAATCACGCGCCGCAAACACCCGCCCGAAATCCGCGAAAAACACAAACAGCCCGCGGACTTTTCCCGCCCCCCGCGGCAGATCCGGCGTCGCCAGCTTCGCAATGCGCGAAAGTTTTTTCTTCAGCAGTTCCAGAAACGCTTTTTCCACGCCGCTCGAACGCCGCCCGAGCCCCACGACTTCCGGCACCACCTGAAACACGCACGGCCAAGCGGCGTCGATGCGTTCGCCGCGCAAGCTCTCGAGAAAGAAATCCGCGAGCTGTTGCGCGATCGCGTTGACCGCCTCGCCTTTGAATTCGCGCGGCGCGAGCAAGGTCACATGCGAAAACGCCAGCGCCTCGAATTTTTCCGCCGGCCACGCCCCTTCGTCGCCAGTCAGCGCCCAGCCTGGCCCTTTTTCCGCCACCGGCAGGCCGTTCTCCGCGAGCTCGCGCTCGAGGAAGGATTCATAACCGTGCTGGCAGATGGAAAGCATCCCGCAGCTTTACGCGCGAAGTGAGCCGCGCCGAGGCGAAAATCTCCGTGCCTTTTCCAGGGCGGCGCGTTGACATGCTCTTTTTCCATGCGTCAACCGACTTCCGATCTCCGCATTCGTGCAGCCCGACCGTTGCTTTCGCCGGCTATTCTCGAGGAAGATCTGCCGTTAAGCGAAGCCGGCGCCGGTTTAGTGCGCGCCGCGCGTCGCGCCGTCGGGGATATCTTGATGGGGCGCGACGACCGGTTGATCGCGATTGTGGGGCCATGCTCGATCCACGATCCGGCGGCGGCGCTCGATTACGCGAAAAAACTTAAACCCATCGCCGATCAGTTCTCGAAAGACCTGCTCGTGTTGATGCGCGTTTATTTTGAAAAACCCCGCACGACCGTCGGCTGGAAGGGCTTGATCAACGACCCTCGCCTCGACGGCACTTATCAAGTGAACACCGGCTTGCGCCTCGCGCGGCAGCTGATGCTCGAAGTCAACTCCACGGGTCTCGCCATCGCGACGGAGTTTCTCGATACGACGCTCGGCCAATATTACGCCGATCTCGTTTCGTGGGCCGCGATCGGCGCGCGCACCACGGAAAGCCAGATTCACCGCGAACTCGCCTCGGGCCTCTCGATGCCCGTCGGTTTCAAAAACCGCACTGACGGCGATCTGCAAGTCGCGGTCGACGCCATCGTGTCGGCGCGACACGCGCACTGTTTCCCCTCGCTCACGCGCGAAGGCGCCCCCGCCGTGCTCGAAACCACGGGAAACCCGGAATGCCATCTCGTGCTGCGTGGCGGGAGTCGGACCGGGCCGAATTTCAGCAGAGAATCCGTGCAACACGCGTCCGGCCTGCTACAGAAATCCGGCTCGCTGCCGGTCGTGCTCGTCGATTGCAGTCACGGCAACAGCGGCAAAAAACATGAACAGCAAATCGCCGTCGCCCACGACCTCGCCACGCAAGTCTCCGCTGGCGAACGCGCGATCATCGGCTTCATGCTCGAAAGCAATCTCGTAGCCGGCGCGCAAAAACATGAGCCGACCCAGAAACTCGTTTACGGCCAGAGCATCACGGACGCGTGCCTTGGATTCGATGAGACGATTCCGGTTTTTGAAACGATGGCCGCCGCGGTGCAGGCGCGCCGGAACTTGCCGAAAACCTAAGGTCACGGAACTCCTCGCGAACGAGGTGTCAGAAACCAAGTGAGCCTTTCCCAGCGACGATTGTCCTCGCCAAGCGTGAAGGGCATTTTCAGAAATTTCGCCACATGTCCCGCCGGCCGTTTGTGAAATTTTCCTTCGCCACACTTGCCGTGGCTGCGTTCACGCTGCTGCTCGGTTGCGCAAATAAATCCACGCCGGCGGCGACAGCGCAAGTTGCCCAGCGTCCCGCAACGCCCGCCGCGAAGGCACCCGCGCCCGCGCTGGCCAAGCCGACCGCACCAGCGAGCGCACTGGCCCTTCCGCCGGCGCCGCCCGCTCGCGTATTTCCAGTGATGCTCGGCATCGATGTGCTCGAAGCGGAAGGTTTCCGCGCGATCGCCGGCAAAAAAATCGCCCTGCTCACCCATCGGGCCGGCGTGAATCGGCTCGGCGAAAGCACCATCAACGTGCTGCGTCGCGCGCCCAACGCCAAACTCGTCGCGCTCTTCGCACCCGAACACGGCATCGACGGAGAAATCAAAGCCGCGGTGAATTTCGGCGACTACCGCCATGCGCCCACGGGTCTACCGATCTACTCGCTCTACGGAAAAAACAAGAAGCCCACCGCGGCGACTTTGAAGGGAATCGATGCCGTGGTCATCGACTTGCAAGACGTCGGCGTGCGCTCCTATACGTTTATCAGTTGGATGCGCCATGCGCTCGAGGGATGCTTCGAAAACGGCGTCGAAGCGATCGTGCTCGACCGGCCGAATCCACTCGGCGGCTGGAAAGTCGACGGCCCGCTCCTCGATACTGAATGGATGAGCGACGTCGGCGCGTTTCCGAACATGCCCTACGTGCACGGACTCACGATCGCCGAGCTCGCCCGCATGGCGAAATTTTCCACCAGCGCTAAATCGGGTATCTCGGATAAAATTCGCGCCAAAGGAAAACTTACCGTGATTCCGATGCGCGGTTGGAATCGCTCGATGCAATGGCCCGAAACCGGGCTGCGCTGGGTGCAGACTTCTCCCCTGATCCCGTCGTTCGAGGCCGCCGTCGGCTACGCGATGCTTGGCCTCGGCACGCAAAACAACCCGTGGCGCGTCGGCAAAGAATTCCCCTATCGCAGCATTGGCTACCCGCAAAAAAAACCGGACGACATCATCCGCGCGCTCGAAGCCTACAAAATCCCCGGCGTGAATTTTGTGAAGCGGCCGGTGAAAGACAGCGCCGGCAGCATCGTCACCTACGTTGTCGTCGAAGTTTCCGACTGGGCGAAATGGAACCCCACCGAGCTTTCTTTCTACATGCAGAAGCAGGCCGCGATTTGGAGCCTGAATCCTTTCGCTACGTTGAAAGGAGCCGACATCCGCACTTTCAATGTGCACGTCGGTTCGACTGCGTGGTTTAATGCCCTGCGCCGCGAAGGCGCGCGTATCGACGTGCCGCTTTTCGTTAATAATTGGAAAGCCCGCTCACTCGCCTACCAGGCGCAGACGAAACGCTACTGGATGTATCAGTAAGGCGGGCGGTAAAACGCCGCCCGCGAATTGCTCTTAGTTAGTCTTCGCAGCAGGTGCGTTTTTGGCGACCCACTTGTCGTATTCGGCGCGCGGCATAAACTTCAACGAAGCTGAATTGATGCAGTAACGCAGGCCGGTCGGACGCGGGCCGTCGTCGAAAACGTGGCCGAGGTGGCTGCCATCGATCGCGCTGTGCACTTCCACGCGAGTCATGCCCCAGCTGGTGTCACGAGTTTCGCCGATGAAAGCCGGCTCGATCGGTTTTGTGAAACTCGGCCAGCCGGTGCCGGAATCGAATTTATCACGACTGTCGAACAGCGGCGTATTGCTCCCGACGACGAAATACACGCCGTCTTCGTGGTTATTCCAATACTCGTTGCGAAATGGCGCCTCGGTGCCTTGCTCGCGCGCGACGCGATATTGTTCCGGGGTGAGCAACGCTTTCCACTCGGCCTCGGTGCGCTTCACCTTCGTCTTGCTCATGTCGATGACGACTTTCGAAGGCAGCCCGCAGGCGGACTTGGTGTCATCGGGCGGACAATAGGCGGCGTCAGAGGCAATGGTTTGGTTTTTCGCTTTCATCGGAGAAGTTTCTTTGGCCCATCCGATCGTCACCGCAGCGGCAGCAACGAGGATTAAGGTAAGGCGTGATTTCATAGGGAGAGAAGGTTGTTAGGAATTACGTTTTAGCAAACGAAGCGGACGCCTCGATAAGAGGCGGCCCAACCTGATTTATTCCGCCCGAACTTTTACCTTCCCGTCATGAAACTCGTTGATCAGCGGCTGGCCGGGAGCAACTGCCGCCGCGCGATTCACCGGCCGGCCTTCCGCATCGCGCACGATCACGTAACCACGTTTCAAGACCGAGGCCGGGCTGGCCGACTCGAGGCGTTTCCAAAGCGCCAGCAAACGATGCGATTCCAATTGCACGCGGCGCTCCGGAGACGCGCTTTCAAGGCGTCGGCGTCCGCCCGCAAGGGATTCGCGGCGAATCTGCACCGACGCCCGCAACGCCGCCCGCAAGCGGTTGCCAAGATCATCGAGGCGAAGGTGATTGTGTTCGATCGCGGAAGCGGGTGACAGCAACCGCAGCCGGCTGCGCGCGTGCGCAAGTTTCTCGGTCGCGCGCGCCAGTTCGTCATCGACGAACGCCGTCAAGGTTTCGCCCAGCTGCACGAGACGCTGCGTGCAATTCAGGTAATTGCTCGAAATCAGTTCCGCCGCGCCGCTCGGCGTCTCGGCACGAACGTCGGCCGCAAAATCGCACAGCGTGAAATCAATCTCGTGTCCGACGGCTGAGATAATCGGCACGCCACACGCCGCCACCGCGCGCACCAGGGGCTCCTCGTTAAACGCCCATAAATCCTCAATCGACCCACCGCCACGTCCGATCACGAGCAGATCGAACACGCCGAGCGCTTCCGCGGTTTGCAGCATCGAGATCATTTCCGCTGCCGCGCCCTCGCCCTGAACTTTTGCCGGCAATACCACGAGTCGACCGGTCCAGCCACGGCGCGCGAGAATCCGGATAAAATCCTGCACCGCCGCGCCGGTCGGCGACGTGATGAACCCGACCGTGCGCGGCAAAAATGGCACCGGTTTTTTATTTTCCGGCGCGAATAATCCTTCCGCCGCCAGCCGCTGTTTCAACTTTTCCAACTCTTGTTGGAGTTGCCCTGCCCCGTGATCGATGACCGCGCGCACGATGAGCTGATAACTCCCCCGCGCCTCGTAGAGACTGAGTTCGCCATACACGAGCAACTGCAGGCCGTCGCGCAACTTCACCGTTTGTCGGGCCGCATCCCCGCGGAAAAGCACGCAGCTCAGTTGTGCGCCCGCATCTTTCAGCGAAAAATAAATGTGCCCGCTGGCCTGAGCGCGGAGGTTGGAAATTTCCCCGCGCACCCAGCCGGGACGCATGCCCGTCTCAAGCAGTTCCTTAACCTCTCGCGTGAATTCTGTGACGCTCCGAATGCGCCCAGAATCATCAAGAGCGAGTTCAGATTCGTTTCTTGGCATAGTGCCGCCTCAACAAATGCACGCCGAGCGTGACTGCGACCACCAGGCTGATGCCGAAAAAAGCGACCTTCCCTTTGCCTTGCAGGATAGCGTCGCCAAATACGATCAACCCCGCGGAGAGCACAAAGTTCACCACCCAGGAGACCCACATGTAGGTGACGAATTTGATCTCCGCCAGTCCCAGTAAATAACTTTGCAGAAAAAACGGCGGGCCGGGCGTGATCCGCACCAGCAAGGTGATTTCTTTTTGGCGCTCCAACGGGACGACCGGGATCTTATACTTGGTTCGGCTGATCATCTCCTCGATCCATGGGCGCAGCGCGTAACGTGCGAGCCAGTAAGTGAGCGCCAGATTAAGCGCAATCGCCACCGCCGCCGCCACGAGCACCCCACCGATTCCCATCTGAGCGCCAAACGCCGTGCCCGCAGTGACATTGAAAACACTCAAGGGAAAGCCCACCGCAGGCAGCACCGCCATGGCCGTGAAAAACGCCAGCGGGCCGGCACTGCGCAGCAAATTGATCCCTTCATCAATCGAAACGCGGATGCTGAAGTCGTGGATCTTGAGCCACCAAAATCCGACACCCGCGCAGACAACGACAATGCTGACGAGCGCGACTAACTTGAAAGCGGACGGACGTTTTTCCACCCGCCAACCATGCCGAGACCGCTTCGACCCCGTCAAGGGCTTAGGCTCAAGTCCCAAAAAGGCTTCCCACTTTGATCCACCCAGCTAGCTTATTTTAGCTCATCCATGAAGCTCACCATTGTAATTCCTTGCTACAACGAGCGAAAAACCATTCGCGCCATCGTCGACGCCGTGCGCAATGCGCCCGTAGCTGACAAGGAAATCATCGTAGTCGACGACTGCTCCAAAGACGGCACCCGAGATATCTTGCGCACTGAAATCGAGCCGTTGGTGACGCGGATTATTTATCACGAGGTCAACCAAGGCAAAGGCGCGGCTTTGCGCACCGGATTTGCAGCTGCGACTGGCGACGCCGTCATCGTGCAGGACGCCGACCTCGAATACGATCCGCAGGAATATCCGCGGCTGATGAAACCGATTCTGGAAGGGAAAGCGGATGTCGTTTTCGGCTCACGATTCATGGGGGCGGATGCGCACCGCGTGGTTTATTTCTGGCACATGATGGGCAACCGTTTCCTCACGCTACTCTCGAACATGTTCACGAACATCAACCTGACGGACATGGAGACGTGTTATAAAATTTTCCGCCGGGAAATTCTGCAGCAGATCAAGATCGAGGAAAACCGTTTCGGATTCGAGCCGGAGATCACCGCCAAGGTCGCCGCGCTGAAAGACTGCCGCATCTATGAAATCGGCATCAGCTACTACGGGCGCACTTACGCCGAAGGAAAAAAAATCGGCTGGCGCGACGGTTTCCGGGCGATCTACGCGATTGTGAAATATAATTTGTTTCGCTGAAGCGTCTGCATGCGCTTCGCCGACACCTTCGTCCGTCCGCTTGCGTTCGTCGGTTTGGTAACGTTGGCCCTGATCACCCTCATGCCAAACGGCGCGACGCGGATGCACGCAACTCCGTGGATTTTCGCCCAAGCACTCGCGTTGGCCGCACCTTTACTGGCATTAGGCTTGCGCTGTTTTTCCAGTAAATCTTTTCGCCTGCCGTCGGCGGCATGGGTATGGTTCGTGTCAGCGCTCGCGCTGGTGATTTGCGCGGCCACATTTGCCAGCCCTTATCGCGCGTCGTCGCTGTGGGTCGCGGCCGTGCCGCTTGCCGCCATCGCCGCATTTTTTCTCGGTTATGATTGGCTCCAATCGGATTCGGCCCCACGCCACGTTCAGGTGGAAAAAATTCTCGGCTGGTCTGGAGTCGCGCTTGCCGTGGTGAGCAATCTCCTCTGGGCCGCCGATGCGGTGCGTCTGACCAAAGCGGAGTTTTTCTCCCGCACTCTTTTCGAGGTGCGCAACCCGCATCCGCTCGGCCATTCCAATTACACGGCCGGCCTCATGCTTTTCTTTTTGCCGTGGATTATCCGCCGCATCAGCCACGAACGCGGCGCATTGCGCAGTGCGGCCATCGCCGGAGCATCGCTCGCCACCTTCGCGCTGTTCATGAGCGGCAGTCGTGGCGGCCTGATCGGCGCAGTCGCGCTCGGAGTCGTAATGGCCTTCAGCAGTAATTTTCCTCGTCGGCGCACGCTGTTGATTGGTGCAAGCGCAGTGCTCGCAGCGCTTATCCTGGGAGCCATCAATCCACGTATTCGTGATATGTTCGGCCCGCGCGATCCACTGGCTGCACCTAACCTGAGCAACGTGCAACGTTCCGCGATGATCGACGCCGGGGTGGAGATGATTCATGCACGTCCACTCTTTGGTTGGGGACCAGGGGCCACGCCATTTGCCTATCCGCAGTTTCGCGGCTCGCTCGGCGGTGGCCCGGAAAATGTCCTGCAACTGCACTGCACCCCGCTCCACGTCTGGGCTGAAACCGGAACCGTCGGGATCATCGTCGTCGCCGGGCTCTGCGTGATTTTGTTTCGCCGCAGAGTCTGGGCTGTCGCGGCGCTCGCCGGCTATGCCGTGTTTTCATTTACCGATTTCCAATTGGACGTCCCGATTTTCCCGTTTGGTCTCGCGGCCGTCGTCGCGTTAGCCGCACCACCGCAAACTAATCCATGTTCGCGTCGCAGCCGTGTTTTGCTCGGAGGGATGGCGTTGATCATCCTGCTGGTCATCGCCCAAGCCGGTGGCCGCGATCACGCATCCGCGCTTTCTGCAGAAGCACTCACGCTCGCAAAAAACCCCGCTCAGCGTGACCGGGCGATCGCGCTTTTTAACGAAACCCTCCGCCTCAACCCGCATCAGGAAATCGCACACTTCAACCTCGGTTGGCTGTTGCTGGCGGAGAACACGGTCGCAGCCGAAAGTCATTTTCTCGAAACCCTGCGTCTCGTCCCCGACAAAGGCGGCGCTTACTTCGGACTCGGCCTGGCGCGTCTTGCCCAAGAAAACCTCGAAGGCACGGCGGATGCGTTTGCCCTCGAATGTATCAACGACCCGCGCTTTCTCGCTTCGCCGTGGTGGCGCGAACCCTTCATGGCCGCGCAACGCAAACGCACCGCCCAAGCCTACGCCCGCTTCCTCGCCGCTTTCGCGAATTACCGTTACCTCAGTCCGTGGGAAGAAAGTCAGGTGAAACTCCTCGCCACGCTCACCGGGCAACTCGGCCAGCCTTCATCTAATCAAGAACGCAGCTACCGCCGTGAACGCACCGGCTACCCAGTGTTGATGCGTAATCCGGATCTCGGCACGCCCACCGATCTCTACGATGTGCGGGAAGACGCGCGCTTCGCCGAAAGTCTTCCCTTCCCACTCCCGCCCAAGGGCTGGCTTAATAATTGGGCGCTCGTCAGCCTGCTCAAAGATCCGCAACAACTTCGCTTTCCGTAACCGTGCCCCGCAACCCCGCCAACACCCTGCGCGAAACCACTCTGCCCGCGTTACTGCTCGTCGGCGACACCGTGGTTTCATTCGGCGCGCTGTTGCTGGCGTATTGGCTCCGCTACCGTTCATCGATCGGCGCCCTCGGCATCGACGTCCCCGACGCCACGCTCTCGCTTTATCTCCCGCTCCTTGTCGTCGGTTTGATTTTGCTCATCGCTGCTTTCACGCAACTCGGGCTCTACGACGGCCGCACGCTGCTGCGAAAACAACATAACCTCAACCAGCTTGCGCGCGGCACTTTTTTCTGGGTCATCATTTACCTGACTTTCTCGCTCGTCATCAAATTCGACCCACCGATCTCGCGCCTCTTCGTCGTGCTCGCCGGCATTGTCACACTCGTCACCCTCTGGCTTTGGCGCGAAATGTTTTATTTTTTCATCACGCGACCGACGCGTCTGCCGAAGTTGCAACGCCGCGTCGCGCTCCTCGGTTGGCACGCCGAAGCAGCCGGCTTGGTGCACGAAGTTCAAAAAAGCGCCGCTCACCCGTATCGGATCGCGGGTGTGATCGACGACGGCCTTTCCGCCACACACGCGCCGCTCGCTTCGCTCGGTAACGTCCGCGATCTTTCCATGGTGCTCGAACACGAACGCATCGACGTGCTCATCGCCACGCACCTCGACATCCCCGCCGAGCAACTCCGTGAAATTACCCGCACCTGCGAACGCAGTTACGTGGAATGGAAAATCGCGCCGCTCGCTTTTCCCATTTTCCTCACCGGTCTTCGCCTGCAAACCGTCGGCAGCACGCCCGTCATCGGCGTGGAAGACTTGCCGATTTCGCGCCTTCTGAACCGCGCGGCCAAACGCAGCCTCGATTTGCTTGGCGCCATTCTCGGGCTCGCATTGTCCGCACCCGTGATCGCCGTGCTGGCATTGCTCATCAAGCGCGAGTCACCCCGCGGCCCGGTGTTTTTTCGCCAGACCCGCATCGGGGCCGGTCACCAACCGTTCACACTCTACAAACTCCGCAGCATGCTGCCCGACGCGGCCACTCGCGACCACGCGCATCACAGCACCCGCACGGGCGACACCCGCTTGCTGAAGATCGGTGCTTTCCTACGCCGCTGGAATCTCGACGAGCTACCCCAATATTGGAACGTTCTCCGCGGCGACATGAGTCTCGTCGGCCCACGCCCCGAGCGTCCGCATCACGTCGATCAGCTTTCCGCCGTAATTCCCCACTACCTCCCGCGCCATCTCGTCAAACCCGGCATGACCGGCTGGGCGCAAGTTAACGGCCTGCGCGGCGACACCGATCTCTCCGCGCGCATTCGCTACGACATTTTCTACATCGAGAACTGGTCACTCTGGCTCGATCTCCAAATCACCCTGCTCACCTTACTGCGTTGGCGCAGTCCAGCTTAGGTCAAAGCGGTTTCACATGCCGATATCCGCGTAGACGGGCGCGCAGCAGTGCCACGTATTTCCAAAGCGCAAACGCTGACTGATATTTCCACCGCACGAGCGTGGAATTGCTCGGGTTGAAATGCTTCAAGTAGACTTCGCGGTTCGCATCGAAGATCGCGGTCGACATCGCAGCGTATTCTTTTGCCACGCTCTGCCCTTTTAAATGCACGATCTGCACGCGTCCGTCGTAAATGATTTTCCAACCCGCACGCGCGACTCGGATACAGAGATCGATGTCATCTCCATACATGAAAAATTGTTCGTCGAACTGGCCGACCTTTTCCAACACTTCACGTCGCGCCAATAGAAACGCCCCGTTGATCGCGCCGACCTCATAAGTCCCATTCACCGGCAGGTGCGTGAGATTGTAGCCAGCGAACAGCGCCCGGCGCGGGAATTTCGCCGCCAGCCCGCTCGCGCGCGTAAACCCATCCCACAACGTCGGAATGCTTCGCCGGCAAGCCAAGTCCATCGAACCATCCGCTTGAATCAGTTTCGGAGAAAGCAGCCCAACGTCTTTTTCCGCCAATACTCGCTGAACACAATGTTCGAGCGCCTCGCGATTGACGATCGTATCAGGATTGAGAAACAACACGCACTCGCCCGTGGTGTTCGCATAACCGAGATTGTTTGCGCGCCCGAAGCCGAGATTCGCCGCTGGCTCGATCAACTTGACCGCCGAAAATTCATCAGAGATCCAAGCTGCCAAACCATCGCCCGCCGAATTATTAACGACACAGATTTCAACCGGACGTCCCAGCAACTCCGCGGGTAGCGACCCAAGACACGCGGGCAGTTCATCGCGGGATTTATATGCGACGATGATGACAGAAAGAATCGGGCGTGAAGCGGACACTGAGTCCAGCCTTGTCGCCTCTCGCCGAGGTCGCAACCTTATCGTCGCATGTCTACGCCGCTCATCAGCGTCATCATCGTTTGCCGCAACCCCGGCCCGCAGCTGCACGCGGCGCTCGAAAGTATCTCGACGCAAAACGATGCGGCCCTCGAAGCCATCGTAATTGATGGCGTTTCGACCGACGGCTCGCGCGAGTGGCTCGAAACGCAACGCTCGCGGCTGGCTGCATTCATCAGCGAGCCGGATCGCGGAGTGTATGATGCGATGAACAAAGGCCTCGCTCTCGCACGCGGTGAGTGGATTCTTTTTTTAGGAGCAGACGACCGTTTGGTTGGCGGCGCCTTCAAAAAAATCGGGCCTGAACTCGCGAAAACCAGCGCCGGAGTCGTCGGGGGCGAGGCTGCTTACGATGACGGAAGAATTTATCCCCTGCGCGATCCCATGAGTGGAATCCAGCGAAACTTCGCGCATCATCAAGCGACGTTTTACCGGCGCGGTTTGTTTCTCGAAAACGGCGACTTCCAGATCGGCCTGCGCATTGCGGGCGACTACGAATTTAATCTCCGTCTCGTGCAGCGAAAGATTCGCTTCAAAAGTCTCCGCATGCGCATCACGGCATGCGGCCGCGGTGGTTTAAGCGACTCCGGAATCTGGCCGGTCTATGCGGAAGAAATTCTGGTGCGCCGCCTCTACTTCCCCGCGTGGCGCTGCTGGTTTTGGGACGCCGTTTCGGTCGCTCGCTATCTCCGCAAAAAAATCGTGCGCAGTTTCGCCAAAAAACGCCCGGAATAGCGCCCCAATCCAAAGCGCCCCGAGATAAACCGGTCGCCCACGCGCACCCAGTCGCTGCCAAATAAAAATCGCAGCGGCAGCGAACGCCAGAATCCGCGTCCCAAACGCGAGGAGGCCGTCGCTTCACCTACAGTTTTCAATGCACGCCAATACGGCCCGTAAATCCCGTTTCTCAATCGCGCCGGCATCACACCGTAGTCCAACTGTCCTGATTGCCACAACCAGTTACCAGCTAGCGCTCGAAAACGCGCAAAATGAAATACGACCAGTGGCGTTCCTTCAAAAAAAACTTTCCCACCGGCCACCGCCCACGTTCGATTCATCCAATTCCAAGGGGCGAAATTAATGCCGGGATGCGCACACGTCACGACACCGGCAAACCGTCCCGGCCATTCCTCCAGATATTTCTGATCGGCGTATCGTCCCAATTCCAAACGATCATAGCACCACTCCAAGCACCGCTCACGCCACCAATCGAGACAAGCAAGCCCGCCCGGGTCACGCCGCCAGCCGAGCACGCCCACATTGTAGTGACCGTGTTTTTCGTAATGATAGAGAAACGCCGGAAAATCGTGAGCACATAACAACACGCTCCCTCTCGCGAGTTCGTCCCAGATTGGCTGCGGCGACGAAAAGAAAAACAAATCAGCATCGAGGTAAACCAACGCATCAATTTCCTCCTCCACCTTCAGCAGCCAACGCGGAAAACAAGGCGAAAGCGTGAAATAATATTCAACGCGCGAACGATTGGCCTTCGCTCGCAGGAGTTCAGCGTCATCGCGTTCGAGCATGCTGAGCGGAATGACTCGCAAATCCGGCTCCGCCAGTTCCCGTATTTTTTTCTCCGTGCCATCATCTAGCGCCAGCACCCACAACACCGCCTGCGCATCGTAAGCGTGCAGTGAGTTCCACAACGCCATTCCTTGGGCGAGAAAGCCCGCGTCGAAGTAAGTGCAGTAGTGATTCATCACGAACGCCACAATCGACGCCACGCCCAGCCGGGAAAGGCCCGCAGCATTGCCCAGCGCAAAGCATGCTCACTGGCTTTCGCAAGATCCGGGAGAAGATCACCACCGAAAATCTCGCGACCGCGCTCTGCCACTTGCAACGCATACCCCGGCTGCCCCAACTCCATCGAAAAAACCCACGCGAGCAAATAACCGCGGCGATTAAGCGCAGCAGATCCAGGCGAATTCTCACGAATGAAACAAAGGTTGCCCCACGCCGGCGCCGTGGGCGCAAGGCGTGTCATCCATCGCGCAGCTCTGCGGCCAAAGCGCTGGGCACTTCCGCGGGGCGTGCGTCCGATTTCCAGATCCGCCAGCCAGAATGGTTCACGTGCCATTGCCGCGAGCACTTCGGGCAACTTGTCTTCGCCTTCGTAAGCGTCGATCAACCCCGGTTCGAATTCGGCGACCGACAACCGCTCGCGCCACTCCGTCGGCAGACTCTGAAAAATGCCCAAGTCGAGTCCCTGCGTGTCACATTTTAACCAATCAACCCGATCCAAGCCGTGTGATTTCAGCGCATTGGCCAGAGTCGTCGCGGCAACTGACGCGATTTTCTCCACGTGGAAAAAATCCGCAAACGCCCAGTCGCGCAGACGATCAGCGCGCGGTTGCAGGACACTCGAGCATTGGGGTGAACGCGTAAGATGGAGTGCGCGTTGCCCCTTCGCCGGCGCAGCAGGAACGATCAAACTGGGATGAAAAATCCATTGCTTGAACTCCGCGTGCGTTCCGTGAAGCGCCGCCGCTTCGCGCGCATCAGGCTCAAAACCGACGCCGATGGAATATTTAGCGAGTCGTTTCCACTTCGGATAGATTCCACCCGCTGCGCCCACATCCACCAAGACGGGCGGGCGTTCGCGCAGTTCAGGTTCCAAGAAGATACGGTCGAATAAATTCACGGTTACATCTTCCGCTTGAGCAGTAATCCTGTCGACGGATATTGCCCCCACCCGACTGGCCACACTGCTTCAGATGGAAACTCTCGCACGAGTTCATAATCGGGAGCTAGCCGCGCGAGTAATTGTTCACGATTGAAAAACCATACCGGGTAACTCGCGGGATAAATCGACGGAGGCACATGCTGCACGCGCAAGCGATCCGGTTCGTGCACGTGCAGCGGCAGATTATTCAAGAGCAGCCAAGGCCAACGGTAGCTTTTCCATTCCCTGAAAACCGCCGCAGGGTCTTCGAGGTATTGCAGCGTCGTGGAACACAGCAGCACATCGTGCGGGCCAGCAGCTTCGGCCGCAGCAATACTTTCAAAAAAACGCAGCGGGGTATTCGCAAATTCGCGGCGACCCGCCTGCACAAAAATGCTTTGCTCAACTATATCCCACCCCAACCCAGGAGTCGGCGGCAACCACTCACGATGTCGCCAATACAGCGAGCCCAAAGAGCCGCCGAAATCCAGCACACGCAACCTTCCTTCGCTCGCGCTCTTGATTTCTTCAAACGCCGCCATGAGCGCGGCGTCTGGCTTCGCGGCAAAAAACAAAACGCCATCCTGCTCGTAAGCCGCCGAGCCCGCCTGCACGGCGCGAGTCGCGCTCAACACACGATCCAAAATCAGGGTTTGCTCATAGCCGGTCGACGCTGCTTTCGCCTCGTCCCATGTCGCATAATCGCCGCGAAACCACTTCCAACCGAACGCGGCCCGTAATTTGAGGCGCACAGATTCTGGTAGAGTTTTTTTTGCAGTGACAACTGCCCGCCGACGCGCGGCGCTCTTTAGCCGGTCCACTTGCCCCCACCAACTCAGCGGTGGATTGGCCTGTTGCCACAACCCCCTGCACGCCGGATTTTCGACGGGGGCAGGCCAGTGATTCGGAATCTCCGGAGCTGGTTGCAAAACATCGTTTTCCCAGCGGCGGGCTTCACTCGCGTTGGTCGCGGATGCATCGAAACCGATGTGCTCGACCATGCTCCACGGCGGGCGAAGACAAAGTCCTCCGTTTTGCAGGTGGTGATAAAGCCAGCGCACCGCCCACACATTTTTCCGCGCCTCCGCCCGCGCCATCGTTGGCAGATCAGAACCGTAAGCATCAGCCGCCACGCCGCGCCTCGCAGCATCGCGCATTTTCTCGCGCGCGCTTTGATCCATCCCACCCCACGCACGGGCATAACCGCCCCACACCCAACATTCCGCACGTCCATCAAAATAAGCGGCTCGCCGCACATCGCCCGGAATCACGCTCGGGTGATTCCACGCGGAAACACTGAACACGTTAGCAACATCCGCGTAATGCCGGAGCGCCGCGCTCACCCATGCATACGTTCCGGGCACGCACACCAAATCATCTTCCCAAGCAATAAACGCATCATGCTTCGCCGCGACTTCAGTGACACCCGCCAGCACATTCGGGCCCAAGCCGAAATTGCGGTCACGTTCGCAAAGGTGCACTTCCGCCCAATCCACCGCGCGCAACTGTGCTCGCACCGCCTCAATCATTGGCGCGTCTGCCAGACTTTTCGCCCCATCGCTAAACGCGTAGATCAAGGGCACGCGATTTTCTTTCAAGCACGCCAGCGCTCGTCGAAGGTGCTGCGGTCTCGCGTAGGCGAACAGGATCACAGGAATGGGCGCGCCTGTTTGCATCACTTTAATGCCGTCAGCATTGCAGGCACTACTTCATCCAAGCGTGCGAGGGAATGCCGATGATAATACCCTTCAAAATTGCGCGGCCCCTTCGTGCTCCGGATTGATTCCAGCGCCGCAACGGTCGCCGCCACATTGGCCGGTGGCACAACTTCACCTAATTGAAATTCACGCGCATCCCGCGCCATCAAATGTCCTTCGCTGACCAGGGAGGGCTTTTGAAAATAAGCCGCTTTCACCAATACGTTACTGTGCTCCGCCGCCGGGCGATAGGCCAGGAAAAGAATATCGCACGCAGTCACGACCGCGTTGAACTCGGCCCCGTCTTCAATGCGTCGTAGCCAAACGCGGCAGTTCTCCGGCAGCACATCGAGCAGCGGCTTCAAGCGCGCGAAGTCTCCGGCGCCGGAAGCATGGGCCGAACATTCCCCTGCGATCACAAATGCATACGGCGCTTTCGTCGCGAGCGTCGCGCGCGCGACCGCCAAAAATGTTTCAACGTTTTTTTTGCACGTCACCACGCCCAACAAGCCCACTACGCAGCGTCCTTCAGCCCATCGTTTAATTTCGCCCGCAATAAGGGAATTTTCGGCGGGCGGCGAAACATCCGCCAGCTCCGGAACCGCAATCACCTTTTTACCCGGCCAGTTCGACCGGCATCGGGCGATAAAAATATCATCAATCACTGCAACCGCCCGACACTGATTTGACCGAAAGACACATTCAGCTCCGGGAAAAAGTTCTTCCACTCCTCGCGCCGCCGAAGGATGCAGCAAAATGCCACCCCATGGCCGGCCCATCTGTAAATCCACCCAGAAGACCGGCAGCTTCGAAGCGACAAAGTGTAAATCCAAGTAAGTGAAGAAAATCGCATCCACCGATTTCCCCAGTCGTTTTTCCTCAACGGCAACCCTGCGCGCAGCCCACCGCCACCACCAAAGCGCACGGATCGGGCCGATACGACTGATCGAACGCAAACCACGTCGTAGCACCGACTCTTTTTTAGTCACTTCAGGCGTTACCGTGAAATCCGCAGAGGCTGGCTTAATCTCGAGCACTTCAGCGCCGGCTGCTGCGAAGGCACGCGCGTAGTTCCGATGATACGCAGGCACGTGTCCCTGCCATGTTTGGCTCACTACCGCAATTAATGGAAGGGGCGCGTTCATGAGATACCGGGACGATTTCGCTTTTTGAAAAGCCAGATTAACGGGGCGAGCAGCGCCTCAATATTCACGCGCAACAAGGGCCGGCTTTCTGGAAAAATACCGACCGCCAGCAGCGTCGTCAGTCCGTAAGAAAACACTGCTGAAATCGCCGCACCCAGCGCTTGCCATTGCGGGATTAGAAGCAGGTTCAGTGTGATGCTCGTAACGGCCGTGATCCAAGTAAGACGAAGCGAAATTTTGGGTAGGCCACGATTCACTAGATACAAGCTGTGAGCACATCCCATGAAAACAAACACATTGGTCCACGCCAGCCAAGCCACCAGCGGTGCCGACGCTGCATAGGCGTTTCCAAATAATCCTCGAATCAACACGTCTGGCGCCAACCACAGCATCAAAGCGACGATATAAGCGATGCCCACCAGCCACCGCATGACCCGCCCCACCAGTTGGAGCGCCGCCGCGTCACTTTCAGCCTGAGCAACACGCGGCGAAAAAAACTGCACCGCCAGAACAGGCAAAAAGTAGGCTGCCTGCGCCAAGCGTTGCGCGACCGCGTAGAGGCCAACTTCAAAATCACCGCCCACTCGCTGCAAAATTATCGTGTCCGCTTTCTGGAAAATCCAAACCGCGAGTTCGCTGATTAATAACGGAGCCGCGAGGCGACTCATCATGCCGGCCAGCTTGATGTCGAACTCCCACTGCGCAGCCGGCGTGCACTGACGCCACGCCAGCCACTGGAGTCCCGCCGCAATGACCATCTCCACTAAACTCACCAAACCTAGCACAAGCAGTCCCACTCCGGCATACGCCAGCCCCACTTTGAGCAGCGCGCCAATCACGAAGGCCGCCAGTCGTGCGCGCGTGCCACGCTTGAAATCTCCCTTAGCGTGAAAAGACCAATCGATCACATCAAACGCCTGAAACCAGCCGGCGGCGGCGATAAGCGCCACCAAGCCACTTGCCACTCCGGTTAAACTTTCCCCCGTGATAATCGCTGTCGTTACCGCCAGCCCGCAACCCACGGCACCGCCCAGTAACCGCAGTCCCACAATGGAACCTAAAACGCTGCTTTCCGTAACGTTACCACGAGCCAGCTCTCGAACCACGATTCTTTCCAAACCCAGCGTGCTGAGCGGAAGAAAAAGCGCGCTCAACGTAATCGCATAAGCAAGTAGACCAAAATTTTCCGGCCCCAAGGAACGCGCCAGCGCAACGTTTACCACTAGGCCCAACACGATCCGCACAATGCGGTCAGCCAACAGCCAGCTTGATCCCCCCGTGAACACACGGGTGTAGAAATCGATTAACAATGGGCGCAGGCGGAAAATCAATTTCCGTAGCGTGAGCCCCGGCGCGTAGTGCGTCAATCCACACACCCGTGCCGTAAAAATCCAGGCAACCTTCCTACGTTGACGTGATTTATATCGAACAGCGCAGCGTTTTCCGGCACTGGAATATCGCCTATTTACCATGCAATTGCTCACCGCGACATCTTCTCCGGAATACTTTGATTGGGTTGCTGAAAACGACGCCAAGGCACGCAGCATTCAAACGCATTTTCACGCGCAAATCGCGGCTCAACATAAGCGCACCATCCCGTCCGGTAGCCGAATTCTCGAATGGGGCTGCGGCAAGGGTGGCTTGATCCGCGCCCTCGAACCATCGCGTGGACTAGGCATCGATTTCAGCCCGGTCATGATTGGTTACGCCCGCGCGCGCAGCAATGCCGCGGAGAAAATCGAATTCCTGATCGCAAATGCCCAGTTCGAAAAAATCGACGAAACCTTCGATTACATCGTCTGTAATTTTCTCACGGGTTATCTCGAAGACATCCAGCTGGCGTTGGAAAACATGCACGCCTCGGCTGATCCGCGCACCCGGCTCGTTATTACATCCCTCAATAATCTCTGGCTATGGCCATTGCGTGGCGCGCAAAAGGCGAACCTCGTCAGCCCGCAACCAATCAGCAACTGGCTCACGTCAAACGATCTCGTGAACTTGTTGGAGCTGGCGAATTGGGACGTAGTCGTGAACGGCACGAAGCAACTGGTGCCGTTCAAAATCCCCCTGATCACGCCTTTCTTCAACCGGTTTGTCGCAAATCTCCCGGGGTTTCGCTGGCTGGGAATTACGCTCACAGTGGTCGCGCGCCCCAATCGCCGCGTGGACATCTCCGCCGATTCCAACGCGCCAGCCTGTTCGGTGATTGTGCCCATGCGCAATGAATCCGGCAATGTGCGCGCCGCGCTGGAACGGATTCCCACTTTGGGCCATGGCACGGAAATCGTGTTTGTCGAAGGCAACAGCAGGGACGACACGTGGGAAGTGCTGCAACGCGAGGTGGCCGCTTATCGCGGGCCGCATCGCATCCAACTTCTCCGCCAGCCCGGCAAAGGAAAATGGGACGCCGTGCGCACAGGCTTCGATGCCGCCACTGGCACGGTCTTGGTGATTCAAGACGGCGATCTTACGGCTCCGCCGGAAGATCTACCGAAATTCTACGACGCGATAATCTCCGGCCGCGCTGAGTTCGCCAATGGCAGCCGACTCGTTTATCCGATGGAAAAGAAGGCGATGCGTTTCCTGAATTTCTTAGGTAACAAATTTTTCGCCCTCTCACTTTCCTTTGTGCTTGGACAGCCCATCAAGGACAGTCTGTGCGGCACCAAAGCGCTTTTGCGCACCGACTACTACCGCCTGCGTGTTCGCATTAAAGAGCTCGGTGACTTCGATCCGTTCGGAGATTTCAACCTGCTCTTCGGCGCCGCACTCATGAATCTGCGCATCCGCGACATCCCCGTGCGCTACAAAGACCGCACTTACGGCGAGACGAACATTTCACGCTTCACACACGGCTGGCTGTTGCTGCGCATGACGTGGTTCGGGCTGCGCAAAGTGCGTTTCGCCTGAAACCGGCTCACGGGAGCAGGTTCATTGTTTCCAGGAAATGTTCGTATTCTGTCTTCGGCGTTAAGGCCGTGGCTTTGGCGATTTCGTCATAGGCCTTTGGCTTATCTTTTACGCCGATAACCCTGAAAATAGAAAATTTAAAACCGTGCCACGTGGCCATTTCGTCCACCAATTCGGTTTCGAAATCATCGCTTATTCCTTCACCGAAGAGTTTCCATTTTTTGGCCTTAAAATCATAATGATAGCGGCCAGTGCACCATACCTCTGGATAAATTCCCCGATCAATCACCGCCTGCACTTTCCATGGCGCCATATTCGCATAATCGGCGCCGACCGCCGCGTGGCCTTGCAAGATGGGCAACAAATACCCCGAGCCGAGCAGCAATACTTTACCGGGAGTCTTGGTTTTTAGTTTATCTTCAAAAAAAACATATTCTCGACTCGTGATCATTTTATGCGTCGCCGCGCCCGACGAAGAGGCCGGCAAATGCATGACGATCACATAGAGGCCCAGCAAGCCGATCACCGGAAGAGGGAGCACTCGCTCTTTCAAAACCATCGAGCTCACCTTAACAATCATCACCAGAAATAGAAACTGCAGCGGCAACGAAAACCGCGAGACCAGCGGGTCGGTCCACTCACCCCAAAAACTCGTCAGCATGATGAAGTTGGTCACCAACACCACCGCGACGAATGCCACCAGCAATAGATCATTTCCAATCTGCACCGGGAACTTGCGCCACGGTTTGCTCGACAAAAGCCGCACCAGAAAAAGCGCCAAAGCGATCAGCCCAGCGAAGGCCAGCAGCGCTGAATTCACACTTTCAAAATCGGGCGAAAACAAAAACGCCACCGCGTGGGAAAGGTTCCCTACCACATTTTCCATCGCAAAATATTTCTGCCCGGGGGCAGTCTCTTGCATGCCCCGGACATTATTGAACAGCAAGTTCACGGAGACCGGGATCACCATGCTGTAAACGGACAGCACCGAAAGCCACGTCAGGCGGCATTTTTTCTCACGCTGCCATTTCAACACCACAAACAACCCCGTCACCGCAAGGTAGAGAACTGATTCATTCCGCACCTGCACCAACAACAAGGTGGACAGAACCAGCAAATCGAGCCCTTCCACCTTTTCGCTATTCCAGTAATAATACGCCGCCAGCAGCCACCATTGCACCAAACAGATATTCAAGAGATCATAGCCACCACCGGTGGCGACCTGTGGCAGAAGTGGCAGGCCTATCCAAAGCAGTTGCCCGAGCCAGGCCAGTCGCCGCCCTTGGCCGAACGCGATCAGGACATGGTAGGCCAGCAGTGTAGAAACCAGGCTCAGAATCCCGTTAACGATAAATACATTCCCCGCCCGGAAGCCCGTCAAGTCGTGCACCACCGAAATCGCAAAAGGAAACAACACCGCCCGCTTATCGACGCCGTAATTCAGCACCGATACGGATCCATTGACCAAATGCGCTCGCGAAGGATAAGCCGCTTCCCGGTGCAAGTGCATCGAGTGCGCGACACCCGCGTAAGCATATTCGTCAAAAAGAACCCGCAAGCGATGGGGCTCATGCACGTGCCACAATACCGCTCCGAGTATAGCAATGACCCAACCCGTCCGATGCTTCTGCCACTTGACTCGCAAGCCAGCCAAACTCGGACGGAAAAACTGCCAAACAGACCAAACTGCGCCAAGCACCAGACCTAAAGTTAGCCAGTAGCCTGTGTAACGAACCACATAACTCGCCAGGCCGGTTCCCGCACCCCAACGAAATAAAACCAGTGAAACGCCAATCAGGCCAGCTGCCGCAAACTGAGCCCAAAACCGTCTGCGTTCGGATAAAATTGATGCGCCCCACGCCATAAGGTAAAAAAAAAGCCGCACCCTGCGGTGCGGCTCAATCTTAAAGCAACTGAATTAGAGCTTCTTGCCTTCGGCATCGAAACCAACCGAGGTGCTGCCGAGCTGAGGATTGCTCATCGAGAACGCCGGGTTCGTGCCGGTGACCGTTCCGTTGTAGTTACCAACGGTGGTGCCTTTGCTGATCTTCTTCACATACTCAGCAACAGGGCTCGTGGTGGCGATCACGCCATCTTGAGTGTTCGCCGAGACCGTGACGGTCGTTTGACCGGCATTGTCGAGGATGTATTGCTGAGCGGCAGAAGCGATCTGGCGCGCATCGTTTTCCATGGCTTTGCCGATGGAGTTGGTGCGAACTTTTTGGAAGGCAGGAATAGCCATCGCAGCGAGGAGGCCGATGATGACTACGACGATCATGATTTCAACGAGCGTGAAACCTTTATTGGAACGAATGTTCATGGTATTTATTATTTGATATGATTATTGTGCAGACAGGTTGAGAACAGCGGATGGGGGTCTTTCTCGCAAGGTTTAAACTTTTGAAAAACCTGTGAAGACTGCGGGGCGAACGTTAATCGCCCCACCCCGCCAGCTATTCGCCCCTGCTTTATTTGAGTAATTTCGGCAGCGACACCTCAACCGCGTCCTTCCAGAGCAATTCCATGCGGTATTTATCACGATTCTCCGGGGTAAAGAGGTGAATCATGATTTCGAAGGCATCCACGACCGTCCAGCCGCTCTCTTTGGTGGTATCAACCCCGAGAATGCGGGCTTTTTGCTCATCCAGCACGCGTTCGAGTTCGATGCGCAGCGCGCGCAAGTGCGGATCCGAGTTACCCGTCGCGAGAATCAGATAGTCGGTGATGCTAGATTGCTTGCTCACATCAAGGACGCGCAAATTTTCCGCTTTTTTAGCATCGAGTGCCTCAATGATCAGCTTGACCAGCTTTTCCGACGGCTTAGCGGGTGCGGCAGGCTTGGCCGGCTTGGCGGCAACTTTCACGGTCGCTTTCTTAGCCGCAGATTTGGGTTTCGGCGCCGGCTTGGCTTTAGCAACAGGCTTCGTAGCAGCGGTAGGCTTGGTCGTTTTCTGGGGAGCTTTAGCTTTCATCGGTTTCACCGATACAGCTTCTTGCTTTCGATATAGGCGATAACTTTTTGCGGGCAGAAATAGTGCAGAGAACGCCCCTCGCGCACCCGCGCCCGGAGTTCGCTGGAGCTGATTTCAATCAAATGACCGTCGCAACGGTGCAGCTTAAGGCCGGGAATTTCCACGTGCGGCTTCGTCGGGTGACGCGGGCGCTCCAAAAACACAAACTGCACAAGCTTCACCAATTCATCGATTTCCTTCCACTTGTGTAACAAAGGCAACTGATCGCCACCCACGATCCAGAACAATTCATCATCCGGAAACTGCTGTTTGAAATGCCGCACCGAATCGATCGTGTAACTCACGCCACCTTTCGTCAGTTCGTAATCGGAAATCTCAAAACGCCGATCCCACTCACACGCCGCAAACAACATCGCCAGGCGATCCTCCGTCGAAGATTGCACATCATTTGGTTTCAAGGGCGCTTGGGCTGCCGGCACGAGAAACAGCCGGTCGAACTTAAATTGTTCAGCCACATCCTGAGCCGCAATCAAGTGGCCAAAATGAACCGGGTCGAAACTGCCGCCCAAAAAACCAATCTTCATGTGTTTAAGAGGGCGCCAAGTGCGCCTGAGCCCGCAGGGAAGCGCAAGGCCATTTCCCACCGGCCTCGCCGTGAACATGGTGCCCGAGGCCGGACTCGAACCGGCACTACTTTCTCGCCGCCACACTGGCGCACATTCTCCGTGGAGAAAAACTTCAGTAAATTCCTACAAACAGCATAAAGTGTTATCAGTTTTGTTAGCATGAACGGGCGCGCCCTATTTCGGTGTTTTGTCGCGTTCGCACTCCGGCGACTTATCGAATGTCGCTCCACCAACGCAAAAACTGAAACCGCACCGGAAAGATTGGTTGGTCACCAATGTTCACCAACGTTCATCAAAATTCCCTATAGTTATTTTAATTACTTAATAGGTAATCACTTGTGGATTTAATGTCGGGCAATATATTCGAAATATGGCCTCGATTCACACCAAGCCCGGCTCGAAATTTTTCCACGCCTCAATCGGTCTCCCCAACGGGCGACGCACCCAGCGGTCAACTATAACGAACGCATGCGAGTGGAGCACTGCGTCTTGCGGATTTCTTTTTAACGCTTGACGGTGATTCTTTGGATAACCCCGACCAACATAGTTTCTTTTGCCGTAAGCTGCAAAATTGAGTCGTTCCAAAAATTTAAACTGTGCGCCAGCTTCCCATGACATTTCGCGCACAAATGCTGTTCACGCAGCAAAGCACGGCGCACTGACACTTAAGCAGGTTTCTCGGGGTATTTTGGGAAACTTTAGCAAACAACTTATCAGTTTTGTTAGCACTCCGCCTTCAGAAATAACGCAGGAGCAAATGAACATCGCTCTACCAGCGACATACGATAGTGGTGCCCGAGGCCGGACTCGAACCGGCACGACCTTACGATCAACAGATTTTAAGTCTGGTGCGTCTACCATTCCGCCACTCGGGCAAGCCAACGAAGGTAGACTGTTGGTAAGGCTTTGGGGCCTGCCAATCAATTTTTGCCCTCAATTCATCTGAACAGCTTCGCAGCCCCACTGCGGCGAGCGACTGCCTCATAGGTTCAACCAAACGATTTGAATCAGGAAGGCACCATTTTCCAACGCGGGATGAGTGTTTCTTCGAAAAAATCATCCGAGAGCCAACACGTCCGTGGCCGCAGGAGAAGAGGTTTCGAGATACGCTTGTGTCGTTGCGATCAACGGGTGTCCCATGACGAGATCTAGAGAACCAGCTCACCTCTGTCCGAGAGAACGCAGCTTAGGTTCGCGATCCCAGATCCTTCCCCGGCGCGCTGCGGCAATAAACTCCTTTACGACATCCTTTGCGCTAAGGACGACAAGACCCTCGTCGGGCTCGACGCCCGCCGCGTTGAGCAGCGGTTGCGAAGACTCGCTTGCTCCGACCACTTTCAAGTGACCGAACGCGTCTCGAATCCAATCCACCGCCGCGGCCTCCGTCGCGAGCTTGGCGGCGCTTTCATCTGACGTCAGCACGACAACAGCATCGAAGAACAGGGAGGGTCCACCCGAAAGAGCCATGTCGCCTTCGAATAGAAGACCATCGCGGTTCCGAGCTCCGCCAATTTTCGGGGTCACCTTCACGAGACATGCGTGTTCGGCATCCACCGCGCCTTGCAGTGCGTGAAGAATTCCAGAATCGAATCCGTCACCGAGCAGCACCCCGACTTTGCGCCCTTTCAACGTTTCCTTCATCTGCGCGTGCAGGCTGACCGCTGGCGATGGCGCGATGTCGCGCACTGGCACCGCCGGCGTCACGAACTGAGCCTGTCCAGCCATGCCCATCATCTCCTCGACAATCTTGCCCAACTCCGAGTCGACCAGATGCAGATGACCAAGCATCCGACAGCGGACCGGCTTGGATTCGACCTTGGAAAGTTCGAAGGTAAACGCGTTGATCAGATGCCTGCGCTCAGGCGCCTCGAGTGAGCGAAAGAACATCCGGGCTTGGGAATAGTGATCGGCAAAAGTTTCCTTCCGGCGGCGCGTTTTCTCCGCGTCCAAGGTTTCGGGAGCTCCCTTTGTCGCGAACGTCTGGAAACCGACGGCCGGATTTTCCCGCACATGACCATTGTCCAACGAACTGGGTTCATAGGCGACCCGACCTTTCGGCACGGTCATTTGACGGAGGCCATCGCGTTGAAAGTTACGCATGGGGCAGCGGGGTGCGTTGACAGGAATCTGGTGAAAATTAGGCCCGCCAAGACGCGAGAGTTGCGTGTCGAGGTAGGAAAAGAGCCGGCCCTGCAATAGAGGATCGTTGGAGAAGTCGATGCCGGGAACGATGTTCGCCGGACAGAACGCCACCTGCTCGGTCTCGGCAAAGAAGTTGTCGGGATTGCGATCAAGGGTGAGCTTGCCCACATAGCGGACGGGAATGATTTCCTCCGGAATGAGTTTCGTCGGATCGAGGACGTCAAAGTCGAGTGCGTCCGCGGTTTTCTGATCGAAGAGCTGAAAGCCCAGTTCCCATTCGGGAGCATCGCCCCGGGCGATGGCTTCATACAGATCGCGACGATGGAAATCCGGATCGGCGCCGTTAATTTTCACCGCCTCGTCCCACAATACCGAGGCGCAGCCCAAAAGGGGCCGCCAGTGGAACTTCACGAAAGTCGATTTGCCGTCGGCGTTAATCAGGCGGAACGTGTGCACGCCAAATCCCTGGATCATGCGAAGCGACCGCGGAATGGTGCGATCCGACATGGCCCACATGATCATGTGCATGCTCTCGGGCATTAGGGATATAAAATCCCAGAAAGTATCGTGGGCGCTGGCTGCCTCCGGGTAACCGCGATCAGGCTCCTTCTTCACCGCGTGAATCAAGTCGGGAAACTTCATCGCATCCTGAATGAAGAAGACTGGGATATTGTTGCCCACCAAATCAAAGTTTCCTTCCTCGGTGTAAAATTTAACCGAGAAGCCGCGGACGTCCCGAGGCAGATCCCCGGAGCCGGCGCCACCCGCGACTGTTGAGAAACGCACAAACACGGGCGTCTTCTTTCCCGCCTCAAGGAAACGAGCGCGCGTGACGTCGGATAAATCGCCGTAGGATTCGAAAAAACCGTGGGCGCCGGACCCGCGGGCATGAACGATCCGCTCCGGAATCCGTTCATGGTCAAAGTGGGTAATTTTTTCCCGAAGAACGAAATCTTCCAGCAGCGTTGGTCCGCCGATGCCCGCCTTGAGGGAATTCTGGTTGTCCGCGATCGGAATTCCTTGGTTAGTCGTCAATGAGGGAACTCCTGCGGGCGCCTCCTGGTGAGTCTCGCCGCCGAAGAATTTACGGAGCGCCGCGATCGGGCACGTGCCTTTTTTTGCCAAGGGCGGCGGTTGGGAGGTGTTCGCTGGTGCTTTCGAAAAAAAGTTTTTCATGGGATTTCCTTACTTCTGCTTTTTCTTGCCGAGTTTCTTGGTGGAGCTTTTCTCGACGGCGTTTTCCTCGTCACCGGTGAGATCGCGAGCGGATTCCAGACCCATTTCGCCAAGCGTGCAGAGCCTGAGGTCGCTCTTCTTCTCCTCGTCCAAGGTCTGTTGAATGAGGTCAGCGACCGTGTCTTCGTCGACGGCGGTGGCGAGGCCACGTGCCGCTTGGTAGGCGGCCATTTCGTAATGCTCGACGCGTCGTGCTGCCCCAACAAGCGCAACGTCGCGAACTACGCCGGGAGCTTTCAGAGCAATCGCTTCGCTGCCCTCCTCTACTAATCCCTGCATGGCCGCACAGGTCTTGGAAGACGGTTTTTCACCGAGTGCAGCAAAGGCTTTTTCGATGCGCGTCACGTGAACGCGAGTCTCCTCGAGGTGATCAAGGAAAGCCTGCTTAAGGTTGCCGCCGGTCGCGGCAGCCGCCATCTTCGGCAGCGCTAAGACGAGCTGCTGCTCGGCATTAAAAAGATCGGCGAGCTGATCGAGAAGTAGAGAACGTAGATTCATAGATAGAATTGATGCTTAATTTTTTTGAGCTGTTAAAAGCGTCCGAAGAGAGCCGGGGAACGTATCAACTCCCCGAGGCGTTGGGCATCGGGCAAACTTCTGGGTGTTCTGTGAGAGGACGACGCAAACGCGGGTTATTTCTCTTCCGGCAATTTCTGAACGATTTTTCGAGCCCGCTCTTCGCGTTCCATCCGTTCCCGAACGCCGTCGTCGATTCCGGTGCCCGACATCATGGGCGTGAAGAGTGTCCCCTTGGTCGCGGGAGCCGGCGGCGCCGTCTCAATCTGGTAATGATGAGCCAGGTTCGCGGAGATTCGTTCCGTGGTGCCGGGCATCAATTTGTGGGAAGCGTAGGAACCCTTCCCTTTCCATCCGACAGGACATTCTTCTTTAGGATCACGGGCCATTTCTAGAATAGCGTCCACGACCTTTTGAGGATCATCCATCGCGCCCATCCGCGGCGTGCCGCCACTGTAGTTTGCAGCATGTCCCCACCATGGCGTGTCAATGGCCCAAGGCATCACAGTCGCCACCTTGATTTTTTCCTGGCCGCTCAAGCGAATCTCTTCGTTGAGCGCGCGTCCTAGACTCAAGACCCCTGCCTTGGTCGCGGAGTAGGCCGCTTGATACGCAAGCGGCACCTCACTGTCGATCGAACCCACGTTGATGAGCGTGCCCGCGCCTTGAATTCGAAAGCGCTGCATGGCCGAGAGACTTCCAAAAACAACGCCCTTTAGGTTGATGTCGATGAGCCGGGAGTAATCCTCCGCCGGAGCGTTTTCAAATGGGCCGATCACGCCGACGCCGGCATTGTTTACCCAGATGTCGATTCGGCCAAAGCGAGCGACTGTTTGCTCGGCTAAATAACGGATTTGCTCCGCATCGGCGACGTCCGTGGTGACAACTAAGGCATCACCGCCGCTTGCTTTTATTTCACTCGCTGCGCCTTCGAGCAACGAGGTTCGTCGTGCCGCGAGCACCACGCTTGCGCCTTTGGCACCGAAAGCAAGAGCTGCACCTTTGCCGAAGCCACTGGATGACCCAGTCACCACGATGACTCGATCTTGAAATTCGTTGGATTGAGATGTCATGCCCTACATTAGCCATCCCAGGGCAGAAAAACATCCGGTAGGTAGCTCGATCAAGGGTCAGATTTATCACTCCGACGACGTGGCGGAATCGCGCACACCTCGGGCACACTTCACCCGCCAAGATCGTTGATGGGATCGAGGAGCACATCGCCATGGCAGGGCTTTCCTATCGGGCGCGAGCAAGCGAGGTTGCGACCCGGAGGTTCAGCAACAGCCTCTCCACGGATGTTTTTCCATCTTCGCTGTCCATCCACTTTGGGTAGATGACGACGACCGCTTCTCTGCTACAAACCACCCTAATCCATGGGACTTTGAAGACTTTCCCTGGGAAGTTTGCGAGTCTCGCGCTCAATCCCCAGAATAGCCGGGAATTTTTTTTACGTCCACGTCGTCGACTTGGCGCTCGTCGAGGAATTGGCGGGCGTAATTCAGATAAACGCGTTCGCGCACGAAAATATCAAAGAGGTCGGGATCGATGTGTCCTTGCAAACTCATCTGGCCGAGGATGTGCAAAGAATCGGTGAGCGTCTTGCCTTGTTTATAAGGTCGATCACGCGCGGTGAGCGCTTCGAAGATATCCGCGATACCCATGATACGCGCCTGCACCGACATTTGGTCGCGCGTGAGGCCGCGCGGGTAACCTTTTCCGTCCATGCGCTCGTGGTGGCCACCGGCGTATTCCGGGACGTTTTGCAGATGACGCGGCCACGGCAGCGCTTCGAGCATCTGAATCGTCACGGTGATGTGATGATTGATGACTTGCCGCTCCGCCGCGGTGAGCGTGCCGGCGAAAATCGTGAGGTTTTCGATTTCGTTTTCGCTTAAAAAATCCACCTCGGTGCCTTGCGGATTTTTCCAACGATACTTTTTAGCAATGGCGTGCACACGATCCTTGTCCGCGGGCGTCATTCTTTCTCCGCCGATATTTGCGGCGTGTAAGAATCGGCTGTCGGCAGCGATTTCCATGAGCCGCGTATGAAATTCTGCTTCGATCCGAGCAACGGTTTCCGGCGTGTTCGCTTCCAGCTTCGCGCGCAGTGCCACCAGTTCGGCATCGCGTTTCACGACTTCAAAACGCGTGTCGAGCAACTCGATGCGGTCAAAAATCGTCTGCAGCTTTGTGGCCTTGTCCACGACGTGAACAGGCGTGGTGACCTTGCCGCAATCGTGCAGCATGCCCGCCAGTTTCAATTCGTAACGATCCTTGTCTGTCATCTGCCATGCGGCGAGCGGGCCGACAGTAGTCTGATGCGCGGCCTCCGCCAGCAGCATCGTTAACAACGGCACGCGCGCGCAATGGCCGCCGGTGTAAGGTGATTTTTCGTCGATTGCCTGGTTAAGTAATTTAACGAACGACTCGAAAAGGTTTTCGAGTTGGAGCACGAGCAAACGATTTGTCAGCACGACCGCCGCTTGCGACGCGAGCGACTCGGCGAGACGCACATCGGTTTCACTGAAGGCAACGATTTCTCCCGTCGCGCGATCCTTGGCGTTGATCAGCTGAAGCACGCCGATGACTTCATCCTCGTGATTTTTCAGCGGCACCGTGAGAAACGATTTCGAGCGATAGCCGGTGCGCTGATCGAACGCCTTCGTGCCGGTGAAATCGAAACCTTCGGAGCGATCCACATCCGCAATCGCCACCGTGCGTTTTTTCAAGGCGGCGAAGGCCGCGACCGTCGACGTATTTTCCACGCCGGCGGCATCGCGCAGGCGAATGGGCTCGAGCGAAATTTTGTTTTCCGTCGTGCCGCCCATCGCGATGCCGAGCGAGTCCGTGCGGATGATTTCAAATTCAAGGAAGTCGCGCGCGTTAGCCCGGCAACGATACAGCGTGCCGCCGTCGGCGTTGGTGATCTTTTTCGCCGCGAGCAGGATATTTTCCAACAGCTGCGTGATATCATTCTGCTGCGAAAGCGAAATGCCAATCTGGTCGAGTTCCGCGAGCCGATGCATGAGCGCGTCCACCGCTTCTTGCGCCGCGAGTTCGCTGACCGAGGGATACATGAGGGCATCGTAACCCCGCGCGGGAGCGATTCAATCCTGCGTTGGCAAAATCCGCGCAGGTGCGCAACGCTCTCTCGACCTCTGCTAGCGCTTACGCAGCACGCGAACGCGGTGCGCTTCGCTGTCTCCGATGTAAACGGCGCCGTCCTTATCGACGAAAACTCCGTGCAACCGGTTCAGGGCACACTTTAACGGATCGCCGTCCGCGCCATCGCCTTTCACGCCGGTGCCGGCGATGAGTTCCATGTTGCCCGTGCGCGCGTCGATCATGCGCACCGTGTGACTCTCGGTGTCGGCGAGCCAAGCGTTGCCCGCGGCATCGAGTGCAATACCTTTCGGCCCAGAAAGCGTGGCAAGTTTCGACGGGCCGCCATTGCCGGTGAAGCCTGCCGCGCCCGTGCCGGCAATGTGGCGAATCACGCCGGCTTTCAAATCGAGTTTCAAAACCTGATTCCCTTCACGCGTCGCGAGCCAGAGATTTCCTGCAGCGTCGAGATCAAGCGATCGCGGATTGTTCAACGGCGTGCCGGCAATCGGCGCGCCATCCGGCGTCGGGCCGGGTTTTCCCGTGCCCGCGAGCGTGTGGATGTTGCCCGTTTTTGGATCGATCACGCGAATCGCGTGATTGCCCACGTCGCAGATATAAAGGCTGTCATCGGAACCGAACTGAATACTGTGCGGGCCCTTGAGCGCCGCCGCCTTGGCCGGGCCGCCATCGCCCGCGTAACCGCGATTCGCGCCGCCCGCGATGGTCGTGATCACGCCCGTTTTCACGTCGATGCGACGCACGGCGTTGTTGCCCGTGTCCGCGACAAATAGATTTCCCGCGCGATCAAAACGGATTTCATGGGGCAAATTAAACGTCGCCTGCGTCGCCGGCCCGCCGTCGCCCGTATAACCTTTAACGCCCGTGCCCGCGATGGTCGTGATCGTGCCATCGACCGCGACGCGGCGGATGCGGTGGCCGTTGTGTTCGCAAAACCAGATCGCGCCATCCGGGCCGCGCACGACACCGTAGGGATCGTTGATTTGCGCGGCGGTGGCCGCGCCGCCGTCGCCGCTAAAGCCTTCCACACCGGTGCCGGCGAAAGTCGAAATCGTCCACTCAGACGCTGACAAGGCCGATGCCAACACACTCATCACCAGAACGCGGGGTAGCAGTTTCATGATGCGAAAGCTTTTTCATTTCGCAGGAAGTGGGTCGACCTTTTATCGATGCGATACGTCAACACCGATTCGCCCGCAGTTCGCGCAGGGAATAGTGAGTGCCGCGCCACACGATGCCGCCCCGCCAGAACGTCAGCACCATCGAACGCACCATGATGTAATTAAGCACCGCCACCCCCACCGGCAGAAATAACGCGTGCCACGCGCGCCCGCCGTCGAAGCGATGATTATCCGACGCGACCAGCAGCATCACCGCCACCGCGGAAAAATTTAACCACCACTCCACTCCGATCACCGCAAACAATGCTGCGAGTGGCCAAAACACGACCACACCGTGCGCAATGACCGCGCCGACCGTGGCCCACACGCGATAATCGAGCCCGGCAAACGCGTTCTTCTCGAGCCCGCGGATGAGTTCGCCCACCGACGCATACCACGCGACCGAGAGCACGCCGACGCCGAGCACAATTTCACTCCGCCCACCCGACTTCATGAGTTTGCCGAGTTTCATATCGTCGTCCGGTCGCAGCCGGATCGGCGCGTGTCCGCCGAGGCGTCGATAGGTGGCCGCACGCACGAGGTTAAACGCGCCCACTCCGCCGTGACATGCACTCGCCGGATCCGGCACGCGCCACGGACGCATGAACAGCGCGAACAATAAACTGAACGCGCTCACACAAATCCCCAGCGCGTGTCCGCGCTCGTGGAGTTGTGGCACCGCCGCCAGATGATCGAGTTGCTGCGCTTCGGCGTGAGCGATGGCCCGACGCAACACATCGGGCGCAAAATGAATGTCCGCGTCAGTGAATAAAATCCATTCGCCCGACGCCTGCTGCGCGCCGATGTGCAACGCGTGATTTTTTCCCAGCCAACCCGCCGGCAACTCGCGCACATGGACCGCGCGCAAACGCGGATCGGTCGCCGCAATTTTTTCGAGCACTGCGCCGGTGTCGTCTTCGGAACGATCGTTGACCGCGATGAGTTCCAATTCCGGATAATCCAACGCGAGCATCGTCGGCAACGCCGCGCCCAGCGTGCGGCCTTCGTTGCGCGCTGCGAGCACGAGCGACACGCGAGGCCAGTGCGCGGGTGGTGGCGCATCGAGTGTCGCGAGCCGGCGCAGGCGGCGGTTGCCGCGCATGATTTCCCACGCGGCTCCGAGCCAGAAAAGAAGCGTGAGTATCGCGAGCCAGATCATGGAGGGGTTTTGCGGGTGGTCGCCGGTCTCCGCACCGGCGATAAGTCGCGAATACGCGGAGGCGTCGGTGCGGAGACCGACGCCCACCCGCACACTACATCGGTGGCACTGTCAGCCCCGTCGCCCGCTCCACGCGCACGCGGCGCGGACGCTCGGCGTTGGCTTCAACGACGTGGATGCGATACTCGCCGACAGTCTGCATCTCGCCGCGTTTCGGCGGACGACTAAAATGACGCAACGTCCAAGTGGCCACGGTTTCGCGCGCGTTCCATTCCAGCGGCCAGCCGGTTTCGGCGCGCAGTTCGCGCATCGTGAGCGTGCCGCTCACGGTGATGGCGTTTTCCGTGCGCTCGTAAATCGGGCCGTTCTCGATGTCGAATTCGTCACGGATGTCTCCGACGATCTCTTCGAGCACGTCTTCAAACGTCACGATGCCCGCGAGGCGCTTGTTGTCATCCAGCACGACCGCCAGATGGCTGCGCGACGTGCGGAAACGCTCGATCATCGTATGCAGCGGCGTCGTCGTCTGAAATTCCACGACTTCGCGCACGAGCGGCTCGAACGGCGTGTCCGTGCCGAGCGCGGAGATTTGCCAGAGCCATTCGCGCACGAGGAGCAGGCCTTCGACTTTATCGAGCGAGCCGCCCGAGCATACGGGGAAACGACTGTGACCGCTCGTCTGCGCAATGCGCAGGTTTTCGGAAACCGGTTGGTCGAGCCAGAGCGCGATGACTTGATCGCGCGGACGCATGATTTGTTGTGCCTGCGTTTCGCGTGCGCGCAGCGATTGCACCATGAGCTTGTTGATCAACGCATCGCCAGGATGCGAATGACGCGCGTGACTGAACACATATTCGAGTTCTTCGGAGCTAAACGCGTGATCACCTTCCTTCGCCGGCCCGAGGCCGATCGTGCGAAGGAAAAGATTCGCGAGGCCGTTGAGCGACCAGATGAACGGGAAAAACAGATAATAGAACCCGAGCAACGGCCCGGCCGTCCACAGCGTCACCGCTTTCGAGCGCTGAATCGCGAGCGACTTCGGCGCGAGTTCGCCGAAAATGATGTGCATGAAAGTGATCACCGTAAACGCCAGCGCGAAGGCGATCGACGAAACAGTCTTCGGGTCATCGATGCCCCATTGCGCGAGCAACGGTTCGAGGCGATGCGCGAGAAACGGTTCGCCCACCCAGCCGAGTCCGAGACTGGCGAGCGTGATGCCGAGTTGCGTGGCCGAGAGGGCAGCGTCGAGATGCTCCGTGGCTTTGAGCGCAAGTTTTACGCGCCAGCCACCGGTTTTAAGCAACGGGCGCAGTTGGCTTGCCCGCACTTTCACGAGCGCAAACTCGGCCGCGACGAAAAACCCGTTCGCGAGCACCAGGCTTAGAATGATAACGACTTCCAACGTGACGCCAAAGAGTGTGCTCATGTGTGGCCGCGAAATTACGTTCCACCCTCCGTCCAGCAACCCATTTGACCGCTTCCCCGGTTAACTTGGCGTCAGCGAAGCGGTTAGAAGTTAAGGCTTCGGATCGGGGGTCGCGGCATAAGCGGCCGCTTTGGCATCGTCGAACTCACCTTCCCAGCGCGCCACGACGACGCTCGCGAGACAGTTGCCAAGGACGTTGACCGACGTGCGCGCCATATCCAGCAGCGCATCGATGCCGAGAATCAGGAACGCGCCCGCCGTGGGCAGCCCGAATGATTCGAGCGCCGCCACGAGCACGACAAACGACGCGCGCGGCACCGCGGCCACCCCTTTCGACGTCAACATCAGCATTAACATCATGGTGATTTGCGCCCCGATACTGAAATGGATGCCCGTGGTCGTCTCCGCCGCTTGCGCGACGAACACCGACGCCACTGCGAGGTAAAGGGTCGAACCGTCCAGGTTGAATGAGTAACCCGCCGGCAACACGAAGCCGACGATACCGCGCGGCACGCCGACTTTTTCCATGTTGTCGAACGCCTTGGGCAGCGCCGCTTCGCTGTTCGCCGTGGCGAACGCGATCGTAAACGGCTCGCGCACCGCTTTCGCGAACGGCTTGAGCGGCACCTTCGCGATCCAGACGACCGCGCCGAGCACGAACACCACGAACACAATCAGCGCGCCGTAGAGCGTGAAAATCATCTTCGCCAACGTGAAGAGCGAGCCGACGCCTTGGTGCGACACCGTGACTGCGATCGCCGCGCCCACGCCGAACGGCGCGAATTTCATGATGATGCCGGCAAACTTAAACATCACCTGCGTGAGGCTGCCGCAGAAATCGAGCACCGGCTTACCCGCCGGACCCGCCGCGATCACCGCAACGGCAAAAATCACCGCAAAGCACACCACTTGCAGCACGTCGTTGCGCGCCATGGAATCCATCAAGCTCGTCGGAAACGCGTGCAAAATGATCTGATCCCACGTCTGCGGTTTCGCGAGGCCGGCAGTCGATTGCGCCTGATCCAGTTGCAGCACCACGCCGACGCCCGGCTTCATGATATTCACGGCGAGCAAACCGACCACGAGCGCGAGCGTCGTGACGATTTCGAAATAAACCAAAGACTTCCAGCCAATGCGCTGGGCTTTTTTCATGTCGCCGGTGCCGGCAAAACCTTGCACCACGCTCGCGAAGATCAGCGGCGCGATCATGACCTTGATCAAGTGCAGGAACACATCGCGCACCACGACGAGCGCCTTGTTCCACTGCGCCTTCGCGGCGGGATCGAGCCCACTGAGCCACCAACCGAGGAACACGCCGATCACGAGACCGATGACGATTTGTTGCGAGAGCGTGAAACTATACCATTTGCGCGGGCCGACCGCAGCTGCGGGTTCAGACATAGAATAAGTGTGTGGTTAAACCTGACGCGATACGCCCAGCAGCTAGTCAGCCAACTCTTCGTGGCACAAGCCTTGCTCGGCAGATTCCGCCGGTTTTATCTGCCGACTGTATGAAATACGTGTTCTCCCTGATGCTGGCACTTTTTTTCGGCCTGAGTCTCGTCGCCCGCGCCGCCGACCACGCGCTCGTGATCCAAACCGATTTTGGCACCAAGGACGGTGCCGTCGCCGCGATGAAAGGCGTCGCGGTGGGCGTCGATCCGCGCCTGCCGATCTTCGACCTCAGCCACGAAAACACGCCTTACGATATCTGGGAGGCCGCGTATCGCCTGAAGCAAACCGCGACTTACTGGCCGGCCGGCACGGTGTTTATCTCGGTCGTCGATCCCGGCGTCGGCACCGAACGGCTCTCCATCGTTTTAAAAACCAAAAGCGGTCACTACTTCGTCGGCCCCGACAACGGCACGTGGACGCTCATAGCCGAAGAACTCGGCATCGAAGCCGTGCGCCGCATCGAGGAAACCACCAACCGCCGCGCCGGCTCGGAGAAAAGCTACACGTTTCACGGCCGCGACATCTACGCCTTCACCGGCGCGCGCCTTGCCGCCGGCAAAATCACTTACGAACAAGTCGGCCCGCTCCTCGAAGCCAAAGTCGTTCGCCTGCCCTACGAAAAAGCCTCGGTGAAAAACGGCGTGTTGCGCGGCACGATCCCGCTCATCGATTTCCACTACGGCAACGTCTGGACGAATATCTCCGACGCGCTCTTCAACGAGTTAAAGCCGAAGTTCGGCGACAAATTCAGCGTCACGATTTTCCACGACGCGAAAAAAGTTTACCACGGCACGATGCCTTACGCGCACACCTTCGGCGACGTGAAGGAAGGCGAGCCGCTGCTCTATTTGAACAGCCTGCTCGACGTCGCCTTCGCCCTCAATCTGGGCAGCTTCTCCAAAACCCATGGCTTGAGCTCCGGCAACGGCTGGAGCGTGCAAGTCGAACGCACGAAGTGACGCTGCTTCCCGGGAAATGCGTGGGCCGAAAAATATTTTTAAGAACCCCCTTGATTTTCGAAACCGAATTTCCGTTGTAACTCTTCGAAACCACCCAACGTCTCTCCGCCCATGCTCACACTAAAATTCCATAGGATGCCTTCCTGCCCGGTCACGGTGCGGCCCAGCACGTATGCGAATGCGAGCTTAGCGTCGGCAACCGATGCCCGAGGTAGTGACGAAACCAGCATCGCTAGTTTTATCGGAAGTGGTGTGACCCAACACTGAGGAGTTTTTTCAACTCAACCTCATGCGGCCCACTTCCACCCGGAAGTGGTTTTTTTCATGCCATGAAGTCCGCTTCCGGAATCCCGGCCCCGGCCAATGACACGTAATACGTGTCACTTTCCCCGAGCCTCTTTTTCCAGATTCCCTCCGCGGCTTCAGCCCTGAGCCCAGTCAATCAGCCAACGTCCGCATTCAAATCCCGCGGGCGCCCAAACCGTGAAATCGGTTTCGCGAGAGGGGCGACGGTGTGAGTTCTGTCTCCAAAAATCTTACTCGTTCTCTTTCTCCAAAAGCGAAAGCCAAGCCGACAAGCGAACGCATTACCCTTTGCCACCAGTCAGTCATCGAGGGCGAACGCACGGAGAAATCTTCCGGCGCCGAGCGACCTGGAACTGCTGCGTGGCAGAAATTTTAGTTCGGACAATTCCGTCCGACCTAAACACCAAAACATGAAAGCCATCGCCATAGTGATCGCTTGGGGTGCGGTGGCTGCGCTCGTGCTGATTGCACGCAGCGATTATCGCCGCATCCTGCTGATCCGATAAGCAAGCCAAACTCCGCCTCCGAAGCATTTCCGCTCCGGAGGCGGTTTCATTTTCAACCGCGTGCCACCCACGCGCGCTTGGCAAAACAGCACCCACACCGCCACCGGCCCGACTGGCTCATGACCGCCGCACACCACCGTTTTTCCCTGTGCTTCGCACCCGCGAACGCTCCGCATGACCTGCACCCTTTCCAACTCTCCCGCGCTGACCGACCTGCTCGACATCGTCGATACGGCCGTCGCCACCATTTCCCGCCGCCTGCCCGCGCACATCGGGCGCGATGACCTCGCATCCATCGGCAAACTCGCGCTCATCACCGCCCACGCTCAAATCGAGGGCGGAATCGATGAAGTCCGCGCCTACTGCTTCGTGCGCGTGCGCGGGGCGATGCTCGACGAACTCCGCCGCCTCGACTCGCTCCCGCGCAATCGCCGCACGCAAGCCACTGCGATCGCCCAAGCCGAGCGCCTCCTCGCGCAACGCCTCGGTCGCGCCCCATCGCTTGATGAACTCGCCACGGAAACGCAACTTTCCGCCCGCGCGATCACCTCGATCCAACGCGAACTCGCCGCCACCCGCAGCGTCGCCGCCGAAATCGAATGGGCGTCGTTGCCCGACACCGACGCACCCTCGCCTTTGCAAAATGTCGAGCGCGACGATCTGCATCGCAACCTGCGCACCGCGCTCGAACGCCTCTCCGCAAACCAAGCCCTCGCGCTCCGCCTGTATTATTTGGAAGACGCCACGCTCGACGACATCGCCGCGCGACTGCGTGTCTCCCGCGAACGCGCGCGCCAAGTCCGCGAAGCCGGCGAGAAAAAACTCCGCGTCGACCTCGCCGTCCTCCACCTCTGGCAATCACTCATCAACCACTACTAAGTTCGGTAGGGCCCGACCTCCGGGCGGGCCGCTCAGCACTCTCGCAATTCGACGGGCCGCTCGGAGATCGGCCCTACCTTTTAAAAACCTGCATCAACTCTTCCCTCTCACTATTTCACCGATGCACGAAAACTAATCCGTGCCCATCCGTGAAATCCTTGGTTAAAACCAAACCCTTACTTTCTCTCTTTCGCCATGAACATGGAAATCAAAGCCCGCGATCTCATCGCGGCCGGCTGGCATGAAGGCCGTCGCCTCGGCCCGGCTCTGCGCCGCGCGCGCGATCTCGAATCTTCGGGACTCGCCCGCGCCGACGTGCTCGCTGCGCTCGAAAAAGAATTCCCGAAACAACTCCAAGTTGCGCTCCTGCGCTACGCACCCGCACCGCTCGCCGAAGCCATCGAAGCCGAGACGCCCGAGGAAGCCACCAACGTCGCCGCCGCCCGCATGCGCATGCACGAACTGTTGCACGTGCCCGTCGTGCAACGCGGGGTGATCATGCCCGACGCGTGTCCGTCCGGCGGAGGCCGCGCCACGATTCCCGTCGGCGGAGGCATCGCCGTGGAAAACGCGATCATCCCCGGCGCGCACTCGGCGGATATCTGCTGCTCGATGTTCGCGACGTTTTTCCCCGCGAATCATCCCGTCGGCGAGATGATGGATCACTTGCAAAAAGTGACTCACTTCGGTGGCGGTGGCCGCCCGCGCGGTTACCAGCTCAGCTCGCCGGTGACCGACGAACCGGTGTGGGATAACCCTTTCCTGAAGGGCCTGCAAAGTCGCGCCCGCGATTTTCTCGGCACGCAAGGCGACGGCAACCACTTCGCTTACATCGGACGCATCGAGTTCACCGAGCCGCAACGCGCAGCGCTCGAGGCCGCCGGTTACACGGAATTGTCCGACTGGATCACACGTCGCGACGGAAAGTTCAACGTGCTCGTCACGCACCATGGTTCGCGCGGACTCGGCGCAGACCTCTACAAACGCGGCCAGGTCGCCGCGCGCAGCTGGTGCGACGAAAACGCGAAGGATATTCCCGATGCCGCCGCGTGGCTCGCCGCCGATTCGCCCGAAGGCCTCGCTTACTGGGACGCGTTGCAATACATCAGCCGCTGGACGCGCGAAAATCATTCGCTCATCCACGACGCCTTGCTGCGCCGCCTCGGCCAGCGCGCGCTCGTGCAGATCGGCAACGAACACAATTTCGTGTGGAAACGTGGCGACATTTTTTATCACGGAAAAGGCGCCACGCCCGCCTGGCGCGATCGCGAAGGCCGACCGTTGCTCGGACTCATCCCGCTCAACATGGCGCGTGAAATCCTGCTCGTGCTCGGCGCGAACAACGACAACTACCTATCGTTCTGTCCGCACGGCGCCGGTCGCAACCTCTCGCGCTCCGCGATGCTGCGTCCCTACAAAGACGCCGAGGGCAACATCGACCCGTCGCGCGTGCAGCAAGTGCTCGCCGAAGTCACCGGTGGTCTCGACATCCGCTGGTTCTGCGGCGCGCCCGATTTGTCGGAATCGCCGCTCGCCTACAAAGACGCCACAAAAGTGAAAGCACAGATCGATCGCTTCGGCCTCGCGCAAGTCGTCGGTGAGATCCAGCCGCGAGGCTGCATCATGGCCGGCGAAGCGCCCGAACCGCACTGGCTCAAAGCACGCCGCGAAAAGAAAGCCCGCCACAAATCCGAACGCCGTGAAGGGAACGCGGAAACCGAAGCCTGATCAGGGATTCGGCATCTCACCACTGATCCAATAAGATCAGTGGTAGAAAATGTCGGGATTATCCCGCTACCGATGAAACCGAAACCTCGCCGACTTCAGTTGAATTAGGGGCGGCGGGTGGCACTTGACCTACCGCGGCACCACTCGTGGCTGGCGCGAGCTTTTCGAGTTTTGGTTTGGCCACACGCGAGGTCTTTTTCTTTTTCGCTGCGGGTTTCGGTTTGGTAAGCGCGTCGGCTTTGGCTTTAGCGAGCACTCCCAATTCCGCCTTCAAGGCTTTCACGACTTTCTTGCTTTTCTTGGCGGCGCGTTTGGCGGTTTTAAATTTTTCCTTGGCCAGCCGGTAAGCGGCCTTGGCTTCTTTCGCTATTTTCTTGGTGGCGTTGGCGTGATGCTGCGCATCGGCGATTTCGTTCAACAATTGTTGTTTCTCAGCGGCGGAAGTTGGGGCGGCTTTGGAGGTCATGACGAGGCGTCTACGCTGCGCACACTGGAACTCACCGCAACCCCGCCAATGTTACATTCGCCGCAACTCGCGTCGCGCCACTCCACTAACGCCGCGCCTGCCAATCCGTATTCGGTCGCGCGACCGCGTCACGCATAAGGCGAATTTCTTCTTTGGCGCGGGCTTCATCGGTGGCGGGCAAATTTTCCACGTGCTCCGTGAGCTTGGTGCGCGCGGCGGCCTCCTTTGATTCGCGCTGCATCTCCAAGGCAATGCCGTTGTTTAACTTTGAAAATGGGGCGATCTTCAGGCCGGGGTTCGCTTTGAGCGCGCGGTCGAGTAAATCCTTTTTCTTGCGCATCTGTTCTTCTTTTCCGCGCAGTTTGTTTTCTTGAGTCACGGTCATGTCGGCGAGCTCAAGCACCTCGTCGTCCATTTCACCCGGCGGCAAAGGTTGCCCCTGACGTTTTTCAGCCAACCGTTTTTCTTCGGCGGCAGTGCGGGCGGCGGGATCGTATTTCGGCAGGCGTCGCGTGACTTCGCCGGCGGTTTTGGGCGACACCCGTGAATCCGCTTTCTCAGTCGCGGCAGGAACAGGCGGCGCAGGCTTGGTTTCCGCTGCGTTAGCCGGTCGACCGTGCGTTCCCAATAAGATCAGAACAAATCCGGCACGCAAAACGAGGCGCGATGTTTTCATGAAGGGTTAAGAGAGACCGCGTCGTAATAAAGACGTTCATCCAATTCCATGGCGATGCGAAATCAGCCAAGTGATCGCAACCGCTCGACATAGGGGATTTTCCGAAGCTCACCGGTTTGGAGCTTAAATGTTTGGCGTGGCTCTGCTTTCACCGCACCCACGGTTATGCCGCCTCGTTTCCGACCAATTTACACGTTGTCGCGATTCGGCGCGTGGACGGGTGGATTATGGGGGCTTGCCGCGCTGGCGGGATGCTCCGGACGGCAGTCTGCGCTTGAGCCGGCAGGACGCGGGGCGACAGACATAGCGAATCTATTCTGGGGCATGACCGTGGGCGCATTTGCGATCTGGCTGCTCATGGTGGCACTGACCTTTTACGCGATTCGCAAGCGGCGCGACACGCCCGGCACGCAGGAACGGCGCTCGCGCCTGCTCATTGTCGGGGGCGGCGTGGTGTTTCCCACCGTCGTGTTGGGCGGGTTGTTAATCTACGGACTCTCGATGTTGCCGCCGTTGCTCGCGTCGGCGCCGCCCGGGAGTTTGAAAATCCATGTGTCGGGCGAGCAATGGTGGTGGCGCGTCACGTATCAACCGCCCGGCGAAACTCCACTCGTGACGGCCAACGAAATCCGCCTGCCGGTCGGCGAACCGGTGGAATTCGAACTGGAGAGCCCGGATGTGATCCACGCGTTTTGGATTCCTTCGCTCGGCGGAAAAATGGACATGATTCCCGGTCGGCGCACGCGCCTCGTGCTCGAGCCGACGCGCACCGGAACGTTTCGCGGCGTATGCGCGGAGTATTGCGGCGCATCGCATGCCATCATGGCGTTCGATGTAATCGTGATGGAAAAAGCCGACTTCGCGCGCTGGCTTGACGAACAGCGTCAGCCCGCGCTCGCCGCCGGCGCGCCCGAAAACCCGCTCATCGCACAAGGCCGCGCGCGCTTCTTCGCGAACGGTTGCACCGCGTGTCACACGATTCGCGGCACCGACGCCCGCGGCGTCATCGGCCCGGATCTCACTCACGTGGGCAGCCGGCTTTCGCTCGGCGCGGGCGCGTTGCCCAACGACATCGACGGTTTCGCTCGCTGGCTCACGCAGACCGACCAAGTGAAGCCCGGCGTGCTGATGCCGCATTTCCGCATGTTACCGGCGCACGAAGTCCACGCGCTCGCCGTCTATCTCGAATCCCTCCAATGAAAACCACCCCCGACGATCCCGAGCCACTGGCGAAAGCGCCGCCCCTTGCCGTGCGTCGCGCACAGGAAGCACGGCTGATGACCGCGTGGAAACCGCCGACGGGCTGGCGTTATTGGTCGGAGGTTAACAACACGCGCGTCGGGCTCTGGTATACGTCGACGACGTTTCTGTTTTTCCTGTTCGGCGGACTGCTCGCCTTGCTGATTCGCATCCAGCTCGCGGTGCCGGAAAACGATTTTCTCTCGGCCAACGCCTACAACCAAATTTTCACCGTGCACGGTTCGGTGATGATGTTTCTGTTCGCGATTCCGATTTTCGAGGCGATCGCGGTGATTTTTCTGCCGCAAATGCTCGGGGCGCGCGATCTGCCCTTTCCGCGACTGTCGGCGTTTGGCTACTGGTGTTACCTGCTGGGCGGAATTTTTCTGTGCGGTTCGATTTTCTTCAACGCGGCACCGCAAGGCGGCTGGTTTATGTATCCGCCGCTCACGTCGAATGACTATCAGCCCGGCATCGGCGCGGATATCTGGCTGTTGGGTTTTTCGTTTATCGAAGTCGCCGCCATCGCCGCCGCCGTGGAGTTGATCATCGGCACGTTGAAATGTCGGCCGCCCGGCATGCGCATCAACATGCTGCCGCTCTACTGCTGGTATGTGCTCGTGGCGGCGGTGATGATTCTCTTCGCGTTCCCTCCGTTGATCGCAGGGAGCTTGTTGCTCGAATTGGAGCGCGCGTTCGGCTGGCCGTTTTTCAATCCAAAACTCGGCGGCGATCCGGTGCTGTGGCAGCACCTCTTCTGGCTCTTCGGCCACCCGGAAGTTTACATCATCTTCCTCCCCTCGGTCGCGTTGATCGCGATGATCGTGCCGACGTTCGCGAAGACACCGATTGTCGGTTATGGCTGGATTGTGCTATCGGCGGTGGGCACGGGATTTTTGAGTTTCGGCCTGTGGGTGCATCACATGTTCACGACCGGACTGCCGGGCGTATCGCTCGGACTTTTCTCGGCCGCGTCCGAAGCGGTGGCAATTCCGACGGGCGTGCAACTGTTCTGTTTTATCGCGACGCTCGCGGCGGGGCGTTACACGCGCTCGGTGCCGATGTTGTTTTCGATGGGTGGGCTCGCGATTTTTGTGCTCGGCGGATTGACGGGCGTGATGGTGGCGCTCGTGCCGTTCGATTTCCAAGCGCACGACACTTTTTTCATCGTGGGTCATCTGCATTACGTGCTCATGGGCGGCGCGATTTTTCCCATCGTCGCCGGGCTGTATTATTTTTATCCGCTCATCGGTGGCAAAAAACTTTCCGACCGGCTCGGCACAATCGGTTTCTGGATCATGTTCGTCGGCTTCAATGTGGCGTTCATGCCGATGCACATCACCGGACTGCGCGGGATGCCGCGGCGCGTGTTCACTTACCAAGCGGGTCTGGGTTTCGATTGGCTGAATCTGCTGTCGACCATCGGCGCGTTCATCCTGGCGATCGGGTTTGCCGTCGTTTTGTGGGACGTGATTCGCCCGAAACGAAAACTCCCCGCCTCGGCGCGCAATCCGTGGAACGCCGGCACGCTCGAATGGCTGCCCGAGATGCCGCCGAAACCGTGGGGCATTCGTTCCGTGCCGGAAATCGACAGCCGCTATCCGCTGTGGGATCAGCCAAACTTGATGCGTGATGTCGACGAAGGTCGCTTCTACCTCGCCGACGCCGACGACAGCCGCCGCGAGACGCTCATCACTTCGCCGATCGACGCGAAGCCGCAGCAATGCCTGCAACTGCCCGGCCCGAGTTTCCTGCCAATGGCCACGGCGTTCACGCTCGGCGGATTTTTTGTGCTCGGCACCTTCAAGTTATGGTGGCCCGCGTTCGCCAGCGCCGTCGCATCGCTCGCGATCATTTGCGTGTGGCTGTGGACGGGCACGGCGCGCATTCCGAATCGCGCGCAAAAAGACGTCGGGCTCGGTTTGAAATTGCCGCTGTATCAAGCCGGCTCCGGCGCGGTTGGCTGGTGGGCGATTTTTATCACGATGCTCGCGGACATCACGGCGTTTGTGTCGCTCGTGTTCGGCTATTTTTTCTACTGGACGATCCACGAGGATTTCCCGCCAAAAAACATGCCCGGTCCCGGCGTGTTCTGGCCGTGCGTGGGCGCGGGGCTGCTGGTTGCGGCGTGGGCGCTGACGATTGCGTCGCGCCAACTCAACCGGCGCAACCTGGCCGCCGGATTCTACACCGCGCTCGCCCTCGCGGCGGTCTTGAGCATCGCGGGCAGCGCGGCGTTGATCGCCGGGCCGCTCACGACCGGGCTCGATCCGACGAAACACGTTTATCCGGCGACGGTGTGGATTCTCGTGATCTGGGTCGTGTTTCACGTCGCGGTGGGCTTCGTAATGCAGGCCTATTGTTTAGCCCGCAGATTTGCCGGTCACATGGACGCGAAACACGCCAGCGACATCGCCAACGTCACGCTTTACTGGCACTTCGTCGCGATCATGGTGGTGATCACGGTGGCCGTCATCGCAGGGTTTCCCCTCGTGCGTTAAACCATGAAACGATTCGCTGAAAAAAACGAAAGTCTGTGGCTGCTCGTCGCGTCGCCGCTGATTTGGGCGACCCACTTCATGGCATCGTATCTGACCGCGGCGATTTGGTGCGCGAAATTTTCCACGCACGACGGATCCCTCAGTCCCGTGCGCAGCGCCATCGCGGCCTACACCGTCATCGCGCTCGCCGGCATCGCCTGGAACGCGTGGAGCGGTTGGAAACATCAACGTCGCTTGCCGCCCTCGGGCGAGCAGGACGCGGACACGCCGGAAGGCCGGCATCGCTTCATCGGTTTCGCCACGACGTTACTCGCCGGCATCAGCGCCATCGCAGTGGGGTTTGCGACGTTCGTCATCATTTTTTTCAAGGACTGCCGCTGATGCGCCCGTTGCCCTTTATCTTCGGAATAGTGCTGCTCGCGGCGTTGTGGTGCGGGCCACTGCCGGAACTCGCGCGCACTTATTTCTCAGCGCACATGCTGTTGCACATGGGCGTGGTCGCCGCAGCGGCACCGCTGCTTTCGCTCGCGGTCATCGGCGGGCGATTCGATCCGGCGCGCCGCTGGCCGGACTGGTTTCCCGCAATTCCCCTCTCGCTGGCGGAGTTGGTGATTGTGTGGGTGTGGCACGCACCCGCGCTGCATCAGTTCGCGCGGTCAACGGCGGCGGGACTGATGCTGGAGCAGGCGTGTTTCTTTCTCGCCGGTGTGCTCGTGTGGATTTCGGCCTTCGGCGGCGCAATCACCGGCCGACGCGAACGCGCGGGCGCCGGGCTCACGGCGCTCCTGCTTACGTCGATGCACATGACGTTGCTCGGCGCGTTGCTCGCGCTCACGCCGCGCGTGCTCTACTCGCATAACGGCTCACTGGCCTTCGAAGACGCACCACTGACTCCGCTGGAAGATCAACACCTGGGCGGCGCCATCATGTTGCTGATCGGCGGTGTAGTTTATCTGGCCGGCGGACTCTGGCTCACGCGGGTGTTGTTGCGCGAACGCGCGTCACACGGGGAGGTCGCGGCATGAATCGTTTCAAACACTGGCTCTATCACGCGAGCGTGGTCGTCGGCGTTATTCTCATCGGCGCGTTTCTGGTCGTGAGCAGCGGCATCGTGCCCGTGCGAGCCAGCTCAGGCCACTGGCCGATCACGGAATGGCTTTTGAAATATGCGATGAAGCGCACGGTCACGACCTACAGTCTCGGCGTAACCGTGCCGAACCTGGACGACCACGCGCTCATCTTAAAAGGTGCCGGCCACTACGAAACCGGTTGCCGCGCCTGCCACGGCAGTCCCGGCATGCGCATGCCACTCATTGCGCAACGCATGACTCCACCCGCGCCCGAACTTACCGGGCGCATCGATGACCTCGGACCCAAGCGATTGTTTTACGTGGTGAAGCACGGCCTGAAATTCACCGGCATGCCCGCGTGGCCTGCGCAAAGTCGCGACGACGAAGTGTGGGCCGTGGTCGCGTTTCTCAAAAAACTGCCGGAGCTCGACGACGAGGGTTATCATCGCCTTGTGCATGGCGAGACGGTCGCGGCGGATCCGATTCAAGCGCTGACCCTTTCTCCGGTGTCCAGCGTCGCGTTGCAGTCCTGCGTGCGCTGCCACGGCAGCGATGGTTCGGGGCGTGGAAGCGACGCGTTTCCGAAACTCGCCGGCCAGCGCCGTGAATATCTCCAGACCGCCATGGAGGCCTACGCCACGAGCGAACGTCACAGCGGCATCATGCAACCGGTCGCCGCCGGACTTTCGAAGGAAACCGTGGAGCAACTCGTGAATTATTACGCGGCCCTGCCCGCGCCGCCCGCCACTCCTCCCGCGCCCACTCACCGCGAGGCCATCGCCCGCGGTCGCGAGATCGCCCTTCATGGCCTGCCCGCGCAGCGCGTGCCGGCGTGCGTCGAGTGTCACGATGTTCGCGGAAAACAGCGTAAACCCGACTACCCGACGCTCGCCGGGCAACCCGCCCGTTACCTCGAGCTGCAGCTCACGCTTTTCCAAGCCGACCAACGCGGCGGCTCGGACTACGCGCATTTGATGCAACCGATCGCTGCCCGCCTCACCCCGGAACAGATGCGCGACGTCGCCCGTTATTTCGAGGCCCAACCCTAAACCCGGGCGACGCACGCTGGTCTGCCCGGCCGCCGCCTCACTTGACCTTCGCCTGCAAGCGCGCCCGCAAATCCGCCGGCAGCGACTCGGCGGTGTTCAAGTATTCGGCCGCGGCTTCCTTATCGAACACGACCCAATCGCCCAAGATGCGCTCCATTTGCTGCGTTTGCTCCGTGACGGAGATGCCCGACGCTTGAATCGCCTGCACCGCAATCGCGGGTTGATTCGACTGCACTTTGTGCGCGAACGACAGCAGCGCGACCTGCTTCAGCACCGCGTCTTGAATACCGTAGAGCAACGCAATCGCAGTTTCAGGATCGGCGTCGTGCAATGATTGTCCGTAGGCGAATTTCACCGGGTCGGTTTCGCGCAATTTCTGATCGAGCGTCTCGTAGAGGAACTGCACTTCCGAATTTTTTCCCTCGGTGCTGAGTTGGTTGACCACTCCGGCCAGCGCAGAGGCGCGCAGGCCGTCGTTTTCGATCGAACCGGCAAACGCGATCGCCGCGTCGATGTTTTTCTCCGTGAGATACGTGCTCACCGCGCTCACAAAACCCATCGCGGCGACGCCTTGATAACGCCCCGCCGTGTCCATCAATTGCCGCACTTTTTCCACGCCGGCGCCTTCGCAAATACTGCGCGTGACCTCAAACGGCAGCGGGCTTTTGCTGATGACATCGACGAGTTGGTCGACGTTGGCCGTGCGCGCCATGAAGGCGATCAATTCAGGATCATTGAGGTCTTCGTAGCCGAGCGCCTGGCAGTAAGCCATCGCGGCGGCGAAATCCTTTTGAAACCACTCCATCAACACCGCGCGTCGTTTGCTGTGCGCGACCGGATCGCCCTTGGCGGCATCCTCCAACGCGAGGAGTTGCTGCGCCTGCGTCGTGCCTAAATTCCGCGCCTCCGTCGGCGACAGCGGTTTGTCGGACGTAGCCACCGAGGCCGGCCGTTCTCCGGACGCGCTTGCTGATTCCCTCGCGCGCATTTTTTCACGCGACCATTGATAGGTCGCCGCAGCCGAAAGAGCTGCCACCACCAACGTCGCGATATAAAATCGTGCCTGCATTCCTCGCCACGCTGGCCGCACACGGAAACCACGGCAACCGCTAAGCCTCTACTCCTAGTTGCGTCGCATGAATCCCCGAAAATTTCCGGTGCTATTTTAAGAGAACAGCCAAGGAACGCAGGTCCGCTCGCCGCAGTCCAAATCCACATGAACAATCCTACCCCAACCCACGAAGAAATCGCTCAACGCGCCTATCAACTCTGGCAAAACGCCGGCCAACCCGATGGCCGCCACGACGAGTTCTGGCTCCAAGCGGAAACAGCACTGCTTGGAAAAACCGTCCCAGTCGCGAGTCCGGCCACTCACTCCACGAGCACGCCGGCTCTAGATCGCCTTAAAGCTGTCGCCGCTGCGGAAAGCGCGACCGAGAACCTCATGTCTCCCGCGCCCTCCGATGACGCCGCAATCAAAGCAGCCCTCCCCGGCAAGGTCTCCCCAGCGACGTCCCCCAACCCAGCGGTCACGACGAAATCCAAATCAACTCCTCCGGCTAAAAACTCCGGCAACAAGCTCCGGTAATCGCGCACCGCCGCCACAGTCGCGAATCGTAGTTTGCTGTTGAGTCGCGAATTCTCGCTGAACACGATGCCCCATTCTTTTTCAAGAATCGGGCCTATAGCTCAACGGTTAGAGCAGAGGACTCATAACTCTTGGCGAGCGAACTTTCCTTCTGCTCTAAAAAGCCTGTGATTTAGCCATGCAGATACTGCATCAGGAGATTCTCCAAATACTCCTGTTTACCAGAGCGCAGGGTGGGTTCGCCGAGTTTGGTGAGGACGAGTTTTTCGAGCGACTTGAAGTTTGCTTTGCCGGTTTCGATGTCCTGGCCGTAACCCGTATCGAACGACGAGTAGCGGTCGGCGACGAATTGCTCGAACTTGCCTTCGGCGAGAATGCGGCGAGCGATTTTGAAGGCCAACGCGTAGGCATCCATCCCGCCGATGTGCGCGATGAACAAATCTTCTAGATCAATCGAAGGCCGACGCAGCTTGGCGTCGAAATTAAATCCGCCGCTGCCGAGGCCACCCGCGCGCAGAATGGAAATCATCGCGAGCGTGAGTTGACGGACATCGGTGGAAAATTGATCCGTGTCCCAGCCGAGCAGTTCGTCGCCGGAGTTGGCGTCGATGGAGCCGAGCATGCCTTGCGATGCGGCGACTTCGATTTCGTGGTTGAACGTGTGACCGGCGAGCGTCGCGTGGTTCGTCTCGATGTTGAACTTAAAATACTTTTCCAAGCCGTAGGTGCGGAGGAACGCGATACCGCTGGCCACGTCGAAATCGTATTGGTGTTTCGTCGGCTCTTTCGGTTTTGGCTCGATGAGGAACTGGCCTTTGAAGCCGATGCTCTTGGCGTAATCGACGGCCATGTGGAGGAAACGCGCGAGGTGATCCTGTTCACGTTTTAGATTCGTGTTGAGGAGCGTTTCGTAGCCTTCGCGACCGCCCCAGAAGACGTAGTTTTCGCCGCCGAGTTCGAGCGTGGCGTCCATCGCGGACTTCACTTGCGCAGCCGAATACGCGAAGACGTGCGCGTCGGGATTAGTCGAAGCACCGCACATGAAACGCGGATTCGAAAATAGATTTGCCGTGCCCCAGAGGAGTTTTACGCCGGTGGCTTTCTGGAGTTGTTTCGCGTGCGCGACGACGGCGGCGAGATTTTTATTGGACTCGGCGAGCGTGCGGCCCTCCGGCGCGATGTCGCGGTCGTGGAAACACCAGAACGGTGCTTCGATTTTTTGGAAAAATTCAAACGCGGCATCCATGCGGCGCTTCGCGGTCGAGACGCTGTCACCGCCTTTTTCCCACGGGCGTTGGATCGTGCCGGGGCCAAACGGATCGCCGCCGGTGCCGCGAAACGAGTGCCAGTAAGCAATGCCGAAGCGCATGTGCTCCTTCATCGTCTTGCCGTCGATCACCTCGGCGGGATTGTAGTGCCGAAACGCGAGCGCGTTGGTCGAACCAGTGCCTTCGTAGGCGATGGTGGAAATTTCAGGAAAATGGGATTTTGATTTAGCCATGGGAGAAAATGAGAGGGGGTTAATTCAAAAGAGAGAATGCGGACTTAAAACCAAGGGCAGTCATTTTTACAGCCTCATTGTTGAACAGACTGCTGTGCGGCAGGCGGTCGCTTAAAAAATGCGCCTCCTAATACCCTGCGCCAAATCAGCTATTGAGCGGAATTTTTAACGTCAGTGAATAGGTTTTTCCCAGAGCCGAGCCGCTGCGAAATCCGGTCAAGGTATCGGCAAAGCGCGGGTCGCCAGTGAAAAAATTATCGAGGCTGAGGCCGAGTTGCGCGCCCTTGCCCCAACCGCGCACGATGTCTTTGCGAAATTTATAACCGAAGCGCAGATCGATCTCGGTCGTGGGCGGCGTGACGAAGGTGGGTGAAATAATCTCGTCGGTGTAGCGCACGTGCGTGGAGATTTGCCACGGTCCCTTGCTCCACGAGAGGCGCGTCTGCGTCGTCCAATCAGGTGGGTTGAACTCGGTGTCTCGCTCGAACAAAAACGGCACGCCGGGTTGGATTTCGTAAGTCGAGGTCAGCGGGTGTCGCGCGGAAATCGAGAAACGGAAATGGCCGAGCGATTCGGAATTTTTGCGATATTCCACGGAAAGCGAAAGCCCCGAAGACGACTTCTCGCCGCCTTCCACCGGTGTCGTATCCACCGCGATAATTGTCCCGGGCTCACCCAACGCGAGGTCGGCCGCATTTGGCATCGCGCGCGTTATGCGAGTCGGAAAAGCCGCCTCATTATAAATCAAATCCTGCGCCTCGAAGCGCGAACTCGCCAGATCGTGCTGCCGGTCTTCGTCGTAAGTCACCGTGAGTTGCAATCCGTCGAGAAAGGTCGGCTCGATTGAGGCGCTGAACACCATTTCTTCGGTGCGCGCTTTGGCCGTGCCGTCGAAATCGCGCGACGTGACCTGCACTTCCGAGGCCGTGCCAGAACTGCGGTGTGGATCGATCAACGTCGCGGTGACGAGCGCCTGCTCTTCCGCCACGTAGCGAATCGGCGCCACCCACGACGCCGCATAACTTCCCTGAAACATCAGCGGCTTCGCCGGCGACCACACGAGTCCCGCGCGCTGTTTCGTCGTCGGACTCACGCTGCTACGATCGGAAAAATTACTCGTGAATTCAGTTTCCAAACGACGCAACGCCCGCCGCGCATTCGTTTCGCTGAACCACGGCAGCATCAAGGTCGCGCTCGCCGACTCGGAATTCGGGTGCCGGTTAATCGTGGAGTCGGCCAAGCCGCGCGCGTTGCGATACGTGCGCTCCTGCAATTGATCGCTGTAATTGCCCCGCAAGACCAGGTTGGCGTCACCGCCCGGCGCTGCAAAGGCGGGCCCGCTGGCGGAGACTTCGAGTTTGGAATTGAGCGTGGTGTTGTCGTTACTGCGCACCACGGTGAGCGCAGGATAAAGCACGGCGTTGCGCGCGTCGTCGCCAAACGGATTAAAACGCAGCGCGGGATCGGCGGCATTGAGCGACGCGGAAAATTTTTGCAGGTCGAGGTCGGTGGCCGATTGCGAGACGTCACTCCACCGCGTGCCGAGGCTTGTGTTCCATTTCCAGCGACCGGTGAATTGCCCCGCGAGGTTGATGCCGAACTGGGCATTTGTGCTTTCCGAGTGCGTCTGCACCGGCCCGAAGCCGGTGTGCACCAGGCCGATGAGCACATCCTGACCAAACGGATTAAACGCCGCCGCGACCCGCGTGCCGGCCGAACTCGGCGTGACGGGTGGCGCGCTGATGCGGCCGGAGCGGGTTTCGTTGAGCGAAGCCGCCACCGAGAATCGCGTGGCTTTATTCAGTGGCCGACTGAAATTGAGATTGATGCCGGTTTGTTCGGATGGCGACACCAGCATCAAATAATCCGCCGTATCAAAGCGTCGCTGCCCGGCCGCGGTGAGCGTCACGAAAGGCGGCCGAATTTGCCCCGCGAGAAATTGCGCAGGCGCTGTCGCGATGCCCGTTTCCGGCACGAGCGCAACGGGCACCGGATTGCCGCTCGCATCGACGATCCCCGCGAGATTACCCGCCACGGCTTGCACGACGGCACGCTCACCCCAGAGCAAACGCAGGTCGGTGCCGCCGAGCGCTTCGTGATTTTGGTTGCTCGAAAAACTCCGTTCCGACGCAAAAAGCGACGTCTGCTCTTTATAGTTAAGTGTGAAGATGAGGCGATTTTTTCCCTGCGTGGCTCCGCCGGAAAGGGTCACACCTTTCTGCGCCCCACCGCCGCCTTCGAGGCTGTTGCGATAATTCAGCGTCACGTTCGCGCCGCGATAATTTTGTTTAAGACGGATGTTAATAACGCGGCCTTTGGCAAACGCCCCGTATTGCGGCATCGCGCCGTAATTGGAAACTTCGATGCCCTGAATCATTTCCGGCGGCAGCGTGGAGATATCGAGATACGTCGGCTCGCCGTCGATGAGGACGAGCTGCTCCTTGCCATTGGGGCTCGGTGGTAACTGCCCAAGAAATTCGCCGAGGTCGAACGCCCCGGAATTATCGATATCCTCCGCGCTGTAATTATCCGTCGGGGTCGTGCCACCCACATCGGAAGCGCTCGCCCGCGAACCGCTCACTTTGAACGGAGCCAGTTCAATCACCGTTGAAACCGTCGGCGCAGGCGCCGCTGGCGTAACATCGACTTTTTGCGCGACGAGCGTGCCGCCAAGGCAGGCGCTCAAAAGAGCCGCAAGGAAACTAGGGGGTAAACGATTGATGCCGTAACGACGCAGCGCGGGAGATTTTTGTTACACTGGAATTTTAGCTTTATCACTCGGATTCTAATGGGGTGCCGCGAGTGCTCATGACGTAATGAGCGCGTGAACATTCATATAAAGTTCTGTTGTTAAGGCCTGGTTTGCGACTAGGTTGAAAAATATTTTCCACCCTGCCGCCCGATGAGTTCCGAGCCCACTTCCCCCTCCCATTCCCCCGCGCCGTCTGGCGCTGAAACGCCGGTCGAACTCGCGGGCACGCGCATCACGCATCCGCACCGCACCGCTGCGGGCGTAAAAGCACTCGTGGTCACGACGGCGTTTGGCCTGAAATATTCCGGGCCAGTCAACACCGTGCGCACGGCGCTCAAGTTGAACCAGGTCGACGGATTCGATTGCCAGAGTTGCGCATGGCCGAGCCCGGACGATCACCGCAGCGTCGCGGAGTTTTGCGAAAACGGTTTCAAGGCCGTCGCCTACGAAGCCACGAAAAAAACCATCGGTCGTGATTTTTTCCGCGATCACTCCGTGGCCGAACTCGGCGAAAAATCAGATTTCTGGCTCGGCGAACAAGGCCGCCTCGCCGAACCCATGGTGTTGCGCCCGGGAGCAACGCATTACGAACCCATTGAGTGGAGCGAAGCGTTCGCGATCGTCGCGCGCGAGCTCAACGCCCTCGCCTCGCCCGACGAAGCGCTCTTCTACACCTCGGGTCGCACAAGCAACGAGACCGCGTTTCTCTACCAGCTTTTCATCCGCATGTTCGGCACAAATAATATGCCGGACTGTTCGAACATGTGCCACGAATCGACGAGCGTCTCGCTGCCGCCCGTCATCGGCATCGGCAAAGGCTGCGTGAAACTGGACGACTTCGAAAAAGCAGACGCGATTTTTATTCTGGGCCAAAATCCGGGCACGAATCACCCGCGCATGCTCACGTCGCTCCAAGCCGCGAAGGAAAACGGCTGCAAACTCGTGCACGTAAATCCGCTGCAGGAGACCGGTGCATTCCGTTTTAAAAACCCCCAAGATCTCCTGCACCCGAAGCGCATCCCGCGCTTCCTTTTCACGAAGGGCACCAACCTTTCCGATCTCTGGCTCCAAGTGCGTATCAACGGCGACATGGCGTTCCTCAAGGGCCTCATGAAGGAATTGCTCGCTGACGAAGAAACTGCACCGGGCACGGTGTTCGACCACGCTTTCATCCGCGATTACACACAGGATTACGAAAAACTCCTCACGCAACTCCGCGCCACGTCGTGGGACGACATCGTGGAGTTCTCCGGCCTCACGCGCGCCGAGATCCGCGCCGCCGCCGACATCGCGCGCGGCGCGAAGAACATCATCGTGTGCTGGTGCATGGGCATCACGCAGCACAAGAACGCCGTCGCAACGATTCAGGACATCGTTAATTTCCTCCTCTTGCGCGGCAACATCGGCCGCCCCGGCGCGGGCCCTTGTCCCGTGCGCGGCCACTCGAATGTGCAAGGCGATCGCACGATGGGCATCTGGGAAAACCCGCGGCCCGAGTTTCTCGACAAACTCGGCGAAGTCTTCGGCTTCAACCCGCCGCGCAAACGCGGTTACGACACCGTCGAATCGATTCACAAAATGAAAGACGGCACCGCGAAAGTATTTTTCGCGATGGGCGGCAATTTCCTTTCCGCCACGTCCGACACCGAAGCCAACGCCGCCGGCCTGCGCCGTTGCCGCCTCACCGCGCACGTCTCGATCAAACTCAACCGCTCGCACGTTGTGCACGGGCAGACCGCGTTGATCCTGCCGTGTCTCGGCCGCACGGAAGTCGACATGCAAGCGAGCGGCGAACAGTTTCAAACCTGCGAAGACAGCATGGGCATCATCAATCCCACGCGCGGTAACCTGAAGCCTGTCTCGGAAAAATTGCTCAGCGAAACCGCCATCGTCGCCGGCATCGCGCAAGCCACGCTCGGCGGGAAACCCGGCGTCAACTGGCAAGCCTACGCCGGCAACTACGATCTCATCCGCGACAAAATCGAAGCCGTCGTGCCGGGTTTCGCGAATTACAACCAGCGCGCACGTGCCGGGTTTTTCTACCTGCCGAACGCGCCACGCGACGAACGCCGTTTCCCGACCAAGACCGGCAAAGCGATGTTTACCGCGCACCCACTCACGCGCGCCGAAATCGCCGAAGGCCAATTCCTGCTCACGACGATGCGCACGCACGATCAGTTCAACACGAGCATCTACGGCCTCGATGACCGTTACCGCGGCATCTACAACGGCCGTCGCGTGCTCTTCATGAACGAAGCCGACATGCGCGACCTGAATCTCGTGCAGGGCCAGCTCGTCGATCTCACGAGCCATTTCAAAGGCGAGCAACGCCACGCGCCCTCCTTCATGATCGCGCCCTACGACATTCCACGGCGATGCACCGCGACTTATTTTCCCGAAGGCAACGTCCTCGTCCCCCTCGACAGCCAGGCCGACATCAGCGGCACACCGACTTCGAAGTCCGTCGTGATCACGATCAAAGCGTCCGCCGATCAACGAAAATTCAGCCAAGAGTAGCCCGGCACGCGCTCGGCGACCCTAACGCCCATCTCCCAACTCCAATCTCCGCGCGTCTCTGACGCGCTGATATTCCTCCGGCGTGTTCATGTTCTCAAACAGCGCTGCTTCGCCATCGCTCACTTCGCGCGCATGCAACAACCCGCGCTTCGCCAGCTCCGCACAAATTTCCTGCATCGGCCGGTGCGCCACGCGGTCAAACGCCACGAGCGACGACCGATGCCACGCCGCCGCGAGCGGCTCGAAATAACCGCCACGCACTGGCACGACCGATTGCTCCAACTGCCGCGCGCGCAACGCCAGTTCGCGCAAATAATCCACAGACATCCGCGGCACATCGATGGGCAACACGACCAACACGTCCGCGGTCGTCGCCTGCCACGCATCCAGCAACGCCGCCGCCGGGCCGGTGTCCGCCTGCGTGTCGCATACCACACGAAATCCCTCGCAGATCCACTCGCGATCCGGCGCGCATGATAACAGTAACTCACTCGCGCCCGTCGCGCGCAACGTCGCGGCTTGGTGCGTGAGCAGCGTGCCGTCACTCCACGCCAGCATCGCTTTGTCGCGCCCCATGCGACGCGACCCGCCGCCCGTGAGCAGCACGGTCGCGAAACTCACGCGCCCGCCTCCGTGCGCAAAATCCCGTCGCTCAAAATCCGCGCGCGCAACCCGCCGTTGCCTTTCAACCACTCGAACGCCCCCGGCGCCACCGCTTGATCCATCCAGTAACACGGCTTGCATTCCGAGTAGCCGAAAAAGCGAATGCCCTGCACCGAAAATTCCTGGCCGATGAGGTCATTGAGATTCACGCCGCTTGTCACGACGTTACGCCGATAGACTTCGGACGACACGCCGATCACGCGAAAGTCCCGACACAGCGCATCGTGAATCTCGCGCGCGAAAAAAGTAATCTGTCCGCCGTAGCCGGGTTTGTAGTCGAAGAAGCGATCGCCCTTCAGCCCGTGGCCCGCGACGCACTCCACTTCCGCAACCGACAACGTCGGATTTTTGCTCGGCGGTTTTCCGTGGTGCCCGAAAAAATTATGTCCCGGCGAAATGTAGATCGCTTCGATTTTCATGTGGTCAACTCCGCGACGGTAAGGCCAAGCCGTTCCGCGCCCGTGTAGACATTCATTTTATCAACGCGTAAAAATCCCACGAGCGTTTGCCCGCCGCGTTGCGCGCACTCGACCGCGAGCGAACTCGGCGCGCCAATGCCCGCGATCAACGGAATGCCCGCCGCGAGCGCTTTTTGCACGAGTTCAAATGACACCCGTCCGCTCACGAGCAAAATGGTTTCGCTCAACGGCAACTCGCCCGCAAGCAACGCCTGGCCGATCACTTTATCGAGCGCGTTGTGCCGCCCGACATCTTCGCGCAGCACGCGCAGCGTGCCGTCCGCGCTGAACAACGCGCTCGCATGCACCCCTCCCGTCGCCCCGAAACCCGGCTGCGCCGCCCGCAACTTTTCGGGCAACGCGGCAATGTCCTCCGCAGAAAAACGCGCCGCACTCGTCACCGGCGGAAAATTCTGAAACAGCGCATCGATCGTCGCCTTGCCGCACAGCCCGCAACTCGACGCACTGAACACATGCCGCGTGAGCCGCTCGAAATCCACGCCCACGCTCGCCGCGACTTGCGCATCGACGACATTGCCCGAAGCCGCCTCGGGTTGCGTTTTGCACACGAGCAAATCAAGCAGTTCGTCCGCACGCTTCAACACGCCCTCGGTGAATAAAAATCCCGCCGCCAGTTCACGGTCATGACCCGGCGTGCGCATCGTGACGGCGACGCTGCGACCGTTCACGCGGATCTCCAACGGCTCCTCCACCGCAACCCTGTCGGCTTCGGTCGAGGGCTCGGAATCTTTTTTCCAACGGGTGAGTTGAATCGCAGTGGAATTCATCGGGGCAACCGCAGTCACGGTGCACACCTTCCGCGTGCCGTCGAATTTAGAATTCCGCCCCTGACTCGAAGCCTCGACACCACGCCAACCCGCGCACAGATTGTGACCATGACTCCCGGCCAGAAATTCCGCGCTGCCCTCGCCGAAGAAAAGCCGTTGCAAATCGCCGGCGCGATCAACGCCTACGCCGCGCTGCTCGCCGAACGCGCCGGCTTTCGCGCGCTGTATCTTTCCGGCGCTGGTGTCGCAAATCACTCCTACGGGCTTCCGGACAATGGCGCGACCGAACTCGGTGATGTCATTATCGACGCCCGCCGGATCGCGGCACGCGTCGAGTTACCGTTGCTCGTCGACATCGACACCGGCTGGGACGATCCCGCCGAGGCCGTGCGCGAAATCGCCAACGCCGGCGCCGGCGCTGCGCACATCGAAGATCAAGTTGCGGCGAAACTCTGCGGCCATTTGCCAGGCAAACAGCTGGTTTCCACCGTGGACATGGTCGCGCGCGTAAAAGCCGCTGTTTCGGGAAAACCTTATCCTGAATTCGTCGTCATGGCGCGCACCGATGCCGCCGCCAACGAGGGCGTGGCCGGCGCGATCGCCCGAGCGCAAGCCTACGTCGCCGCGGGAGCTGATATGATTTTCGCCGAGGCACTGCACACCCTCGACGACTACCGCGCGTTTACCGCCGCGCTCCACGTGCCCGTCCTCGCCAACCTCACCGAATTCGGCAAAACGCCCTATTTCACCGTCGAAGAAATCCGCGCCACCGGCATCGCGATGGTGCTTTATCCGCTCTCCGCCTCGCGAGCCGCCGCCACTGCCTCGCGCGAAGTTTACACCGCCATCCGCCAAGACGGCACGCAACGTGACGTTGTCGCTAAAATGCAGCCCCGCACGGAACTCTACGACATCCTCGGCTACCAACCCCCGAAGTAATTAACCACGGATTTCACGGATGCCACGGATCAAACGCCTACATCCATCCGTGTTATCCGTGAAATCCGTGGTCAAAAAATCAAACCTCTCGTCGATATGCCCGATTCATCACTCACCCCCACACCACCTAAAGTTAAAAAATCAGTCGCGCTCTCGGGCGTGGTCGCGGGCAACACCGCGATCTGCACCGTCGGGCACTCGGGCAACGATCTCCACTACCGCGGCTACGACATCGGCGAGCTCGCGGAATTTTCCTCCTACGAGGAAGTCGCCTACCTGTTGATCTACGGCGAACTCCCCACGCGCTCCCAACTGGCCGGCTACTACCGCAAGCTCCGCAAATTCCGCGGCCTGCCTGTCGCCGTGCGCCGCGTGCTGGAAAAGATCCCGAAGACCGCGCACCCGATGGACGTCCTTCGCACCGGCTGTTCGTTGCTCGGCACGCTGGAAGCCGAAAACCTGCCGTCCAGCGGCCCGAACGCCGATAGCGTCACCGGCGCGCAACACATCGCCGACCGCCTGCTCGCGAGTTTCCCGTCGATGCTGCTGTATTGGTATCACTACTCCAAGAGCCGCCGCCGCATCAGCCTCGAAACGGCTGCGCCGAACATTGCCTCCCACTTCCTGCACCTGCTGCACCGTCGTGAACCCGACGAAGCCCACGTCGACGCTCTCGACCGCTCGTTAATTCTCTATGCCGAGCATGAGTTTAACGCCTCCACGTTCACGGCGCGCGTGATCGCCGGCACCGGCTCAGATTTTTATTCGTGCATCACCGGCGCGATCGGCGCGCTGCGCGGCCCTAAGCACGGCGGCGCCAACGAGGTGGCGCTCGAAGTTCAGCAACGCTACAAAACCCCCGAAGCCGCCGAGAAAGACATCCGCGCGCGTCTCGCGAAGAAGGAAATCGTCATCGGTTTCGGCCATCCGGTTTACACGCTCAGCGATCCGCGCAACTCCATCATCAAAGCCACCGCGCACCAGCTCTCGATCACTTCGCGCAACAACACGCGTTACGACATCGCCGAGCGCATCGAAAACTTGATGTGGTCGGAGAAAAAAATGTTTCCCAATCTCGATTGGTATAGCGCCGTCGCCTACGAAAAAATGGGCGTCCCGACCGCGATGTTCACGCCGCTCTTCGTCATCGCCCGCACCGCCGGCTGGGCCGCGCACATCATCGAGCAACGCCTCGACGGAAAAATCATCCGCCCCGCCGCCAACTACACCGGCCCGACCGATCGCTCCTACCCCGGTATCGCCCAGCGCCCGTAATCAGAAAAATCTTTCTCTTTCTGCTTACTCTTAATCTTTCTCAAAAACCGAGAGAACGAGAAGGAGTAAGAGAACGAGAACGATTTCAGTCTGCCCCCATCTTCCATCTCCCAACTCCTATCTCCCATCTCCCACCTCCGCGCGCATCGCGCGCCCCGCATCATGTCCGCCCCTATCTCGAACATCCGCCCGCCGCTCGATCCGCTCATCGAACAACTCACCGACTACGCGCTCAGCGCCGCCACCCCGAGCGACGAAGCGCTCGACACCGCGCGCTGGTGCCTCGCCGACACGCTCGCGTGCGGCATCATGGCGCTCGCGTATCCGGCGTGCACCAAACTCCTCGGCCCCGTCGTCCCCGGCACGTCGATCAAACACGGTGCGCGCGTTCCCGGCACCAGCTACGAACTCGATCCCGTGCAAGCCGCGTTCAACATCGGCACCATCGTCCGCTGGCTCGATTTTAACGACACCTGGCTCGCCGCCGAATGGGGCCACCCGTCCGACAACCTCGGCGCGATCCTCGCCACCGCCGACTGGCTCGCACGCAACCAAGCTGCCGGCATCCAGCCGATGGCGTTTCACTCGCCGCTCACCGGTTTCGGCAAAGAACAAATCTCCGCGCCCGGCGCGCCGACGCGTCCCGCCCACGCGCCGCTCACCATGCGCGATGTCCTCGTTGCGATGGTCAAGGCCCATGAAATCCAAGGCGTCCTCGCGCTCGACAATTCCTTTAACCGCGTCGGCCTCGACCACGTGTTGCTCGTGCGCATCGCCTCGACCGCCGTCACCGCCGCCCTGCTCGGCGGCACGCGCGAACAAGTGGCCAACGCCATCACGCACGCGTGGCTCGACGGCTCCGCGCTACGCACTTACCGCCACGCGCCCAACACCGGCTCGCGCAAATCCTGGGCCGCCGGCGACGCCACCAGTCGCGCCGTGCGCCTCGCGCTCATCGCCATGACCGGCGAGATGGGCTATCAATCCGTGCTCAGCGCCAAAACGTGGGGCTTCCAGGATGTTTCCTTCAAAGGCAAACCGCTCACGCTCGCGCGCCCGCTCGGCAGCTACGTCATGGAGCAGATCCTCTTTAAGATTTCGTTCCCCGCCGAATTTCACGCGCAGACCGCCGTCGAATGCGCGATGCAACTCCACCCGCTTGTGCGCGACCGCCTCGCCGACATCGAACGCGTCGAGCTCACCACGCACGAATCCGCGATCCGCATCATCGACAAATCCGGCCCGCTCCACAACCCCGCCGACCGCGACCACTGCCTCCAATACATGACGGCCATCGGCCTCATCTTCGGCGAGCTCACCGCCGACCACTACGAGGAAAACGTCGCCAGCGACCCGCGCATCGACGCCCTCCGCACGCGCATGGTCGTCACCGAGGAGAAATCGTATTCGAAAGATTACCTCGACCCCGAAAAACGCTCCATTGCCAACGCCGTGCAGGTCTTCTTCAAAGACGGATCAAAGACCGAAAAAATCGCCGTCGAATACCCCATCGGCCACCGCCGCCGTCGCAGCGAAGGCATCCCCGTCCTCCAACAAAAAGCCCACGACGCCTTCGCCGCTCACTACTCCCAAGAAAAAGCCAAACACCTCATGGCCCTCTTCACCGACCGCGCAAAATTAGAGACGATGCCGGTGCAGGAGTTTGTGGGAGCCCTATCGAAGTAAACTGAAAGTCACTCAGGCGTTTCTTCAAAAACCGCGCTCACCATCCGGAAACCAAATTTGGTAAACACGATTTTCGGCCTGCCGAAACAGCCGCAAAAGCGTCCATTGATAAGGATACTTTCGCCAGCTATCCGGAACAGCCTGCGCTATTCGATCCATGTAAAATTTCTTGGGATATCTCGCGTGCGCCCAATGCGAAGCCCGCCCGTGCAAAGGGTAGTAATAAAATTTAAAAACCCCCGTAATTATTCTCAGAAACTTTTTTGATTCTTCGTCTGTAGCGTATTCCGGAATCTCTCCAACCTCAGATGCGATATCCAAGATGTCATGCGAAAGAGCTTTAAGCTTCGCATTAATTTCAGAGCGAGCGTTAGGAGCTAAATATAGGTTACTCCGGAACGGTCTAAGCTCGGCAAATTGTAGAAGCCACATGCCCTTCAGAAAAAATTCAGTGCCCATCTGAATCACAGTATAGTCGAGACTGTATCGTGGATACATGTCCTCAAAACCGTCGAAGTAGTTTGGAGATTTTATTGACCAATCTCTCGTTGGTTTACCGCTTTCGATTAAACTGACTCCTGCATCAAGCCACACATCTGGGTGAAAATCTGTTTCAGCTGAAAAACCATCTTTCAGTTCAGGCACCGGCATACCCGCGCATGTTTCCATAGACTCACACCAAGCGGAGTATTCTTTTGAACGCCGTTTTTCTTCCTCCTCTCGATGCGCAAATCTCTGCTGCGCCAGGTCTACATCGTCTCCGTAGTCCTCGTTCCATTTGTTCATAAATAATTTTTCGCCAAATTAGGACTTAGATTTAAAAAACGCTCCAAAGCTCCCGCACGCAAACCGCTCCGAAGACCAGCAAACACACGATGAGCGCTGCGTTGCCGAGTTTGCGGTTGGCGAGGGAGCCGACCCAGTCGCGACGGTTGTTGAGGTAGAGCAGCGTGCCCGCGAGGAACGGCATGAAGAACGCGCCGACGACGGAGAACGTCACGACCACGGCAACGGGTTGCTTAAACCACAGCAGCACGAGCGGCGGGATCGCGATATAGCATAACGCGCCGATAAACACCGGGCTTTGCCGGCCCTCGGCGTTGCTCGCCACGGCGGGTTGACGACGCCACGCGGCGAACAAATCCACATACACCTGCGACACACCTTGCCACACCCCGAGCATCGCGGTGAACACGGTGCACCAGAATCCAAAGAGAAACATCCAGCGCCCGGCCGGGCCCGCGGAGCTTTCCAAACGCGCGGCGACTTCGAGCGCAATGCGCGTGCCACCGATGGCGTTGGCGTGCACGCCGGCGGCGATGATCACGAGCGCGATGCCGAAGAGTCCGGTGAACACATACGCCAGCCGCACGTCCGCGCGCACCTGCGGCAGCCGTTCCGCGCCGCTCCACCCCGTTGCGCGCATCCAATAACCGTAGCAAATTACCGTCAGGCTCCCGCCAATGCCCCCGAGCAACGCCAGCACCGCCGCGCCACCGCCCTCCGCCGGCACGCGCGGAATCAGCAAGCCGCTCGCGACGTCCGTCACCGACGGTTTCGACAGCACCGCGCACACGAGCACGCACAGCGCCATGATCGCGATGAGCCCTTTCATCACGCGTTGAAATTGCGCGTAGCGATTCAGTCCGACCAGCAACGCAGCAACGACCGCGTGAATCGCGCCCCACACCGGCACGCTTAATCCGGGAAACAAACTCGCGCCCGCGAGCCCGCATGCGCTGCTGAGCGACGCGCCGACGAGAAACGTCCACAGCACGAGGTAGCCCGCGAAATAAATTCCCACCCAGCGCGGCAGCCGCGTGATCCACGCGCGCACGACCGTTTCGCCGGTCGCGAGTTGCCAGCGCGCGAGTGCTTCGGTGAGCACAAATTTCAACGCCGCCGTAAACACCACCGCCCACAGGAGGGTCGTGCCGAACTTGATGCCCGTCACCGACGCCACCACGACATCGCCCGCGCCGATCCCAGCCGCCGCAAGCAACAACCCCGGCCCCAAGGAACGCATTTTCTCCCTCCACACAGTTAACATCGCCTTCCAGCGAAACGAATTCGTTCACCTCGGGCGATGGAAATTTAAACACGCGAAGCCAGAGACTTTATCTGGAACTCAGGAAATCAGGAACGAACCAGAGAATTTGAGTGATTGAATCGAGGCGTTTTCTGATTTCCTGAGTTCCAGATAATCTCTCCGAGAGGAAACTCCTAGCCATTGGCGCGCGTCTCGACTGCACACCATGTTTACCCCGCTGCGCTTGCTTTTGGTTTTCGTCATTCCCGGCGCGCTATTCGCCGAGCCTGCGACGCTTTGGTATAAGCAACCGGCGGCGAAATGGGAGGAAGCCCTGCCCGTTGGCAGCGGACGGCACGGCGCCATGATCTTTGGCGGCACGGCGAGCGAACGCATCCAGTTCAACGAAGACACGCTGTGGACGGGCAAGCCGCACGACTACGTGCGCGCCGGTTCCGGCGAAGTTTTGCCCGAGGTGCAAAAATTCCTCGCGGAAGGAAAATTCGAAGAGGCCGTCAAACTCGGCAAGACCAAGCTCCTCAGCGATCCCGTCCGTCAAAAAGCCTACCAGCCGTTCGGCGATCTGCGTTTCCAATTCGCGGGTCACGAAGCCGCGACCGATTACCGCCGTGAACTGAATCTCGATACCGCCGTCGCCACGACGCGTTACCGCATTGGCGAGGTCGTGTTCACGCGCGAGGTATTTGCGAGCTATCCGGATCGCGCGATCGTCGTGCGCCTCAGCGCGAGCCAGCCGGGCAAAGTTTCATTTTCGCTGAGGATGACTTCGCCGCACAAAAACTCCGCCGCGCATGTCCTCGGCCACGACGCGCTGCAACTCAGTGGCTCGGTGCAGGCCGATGGACTGCGCTTTGAATCACGCGTGCGCGCCGTGCCCAGCAATGGGTTGGTCAAAACCGAGGGCGACATCCTTACGGTGGAAAATGCAAACGAGGTCACCCTGCTGCTCGTTGCGGAAACGAGTTTTGTGAATTACGAGGACATTTCCGCCGATCCGGCGGAGCGTTGCGTGAAAACACTCGCCCATCTCGACGGACGCGATTTTGCGACGTTGCTCGCGGCGCACACCGCCGATCACCAAACACTTTTCCGCCGCGTGACCCTCGATCTCGGGCGCACACCGGCCAGCGAATTGCCCACCGACGAGCGCGTGAAAAAAGTGCGCGCGGCCAAAAACATCGATGCCGATCCAGCGCTAGCGACGCTCGAGTTTGATTACGGGCGTTACCTCCTGATCGCGAGCAGTCGACCGGGTTCGCAACCGGCGAATCTGCAGGGAGTGTGGAATGAGCTGCTTGATCCGCCATGGGAAAGCAAGTGGACGACTAACATCAACGCGCAGATGAATTACTGGCCCGCCGAGCTCACCAACCTCGCCGAGTGTCACGAGCCGTTATTCGATCTCATCGACGATCTCGTTGTGAGCGGCCGCCGCACTGCGCAATCCCTCTACAAAAGTCGCGGTTGGGTCGTGCATCACAATACTGATCTCTGGCGCGGCACGGCGCCGATTAACAATATCGACGGCCTCTGGCCGACCGGCGGCGCATGGCTGAGTTATCACCTGTGGGAACACTTCTTGTTCACCCGCGATAAAAAATTCCTGAAGCAACGCGCGTATCCCGCGATGAAAGCGTCGTCGTTATTTTTCGTCGATTCACTGGTGCGTGAGCCGACGCGCAACTGGCTCGTCACGTCGCCGTCATTTTCGCCCGAGCAGGGCACGCTCACGGTTGGGCCGACCATGGATATTCAGCTGATCCGTGCATTGTGGACGGCCACGGCGGAAGCCGCGCGGGAGTTCGACCCGGCATTTGCCGCTGAACTCGAAACGCTGCTGCCGCAACTTCCGCCGCATCTCATCGGCCGTCATGGTCAACTTCAAGAATGGCTCGACGACGTGGATAAAGTTAACAACGGCCACCGCCACATGTCGCCTTTATGGGCACTTTATCCCGGGGCCGATATCACGGCGGCCGACCCGAAAGTTTACGACGCAGCCAAAGTATTGCTCAAGGGCCGTGGCGAAGGCAGCACGGGCTGGAGCTACGCGTGGCGCATCCCTCTCTGGGCACGAGTGGGCGACGGTGAATTCGCTTATAGCCAGCTTTCGCAACTGCTCGCCAAACGCACTCTCCCGAATCTGTTCGATCTCTGCGGGCCGTTTCAAATCGACGGCAATTTCGGCGCGACGGCGGGCATCGCGGAGATGTTGTTACAGAGCCATCAATTCACCGCGGCCGACTCGGAAGGCGAGCGCATGGTGACCATCGATATTTTGCCAGCACTGCCGAAAGCCTGGCCGACGGGATCATTTGCCGGCTTGTGTGCGCGCGATGGATTCGAGGTCGATGTCACCTGGGAAAATGGAGCAGCGAAAAAAATCACTCTGCGATCTAAACTCGGACGTCCGTGCGTGGTGCGGGTGGGCGGAAAGGAAACGCGGATCGAGACGCGTGGGAATGAAAGCGTAGTGCTCGATGGCGCGCTCAGTCGCATTTGAGGTAGGGGCGGTTATCCTTAACCACCCTTCGAATGGAATAACGCGTGTGCACGAAAGGGCGGTTAGGGATAACCGCCCTACCCGGCCCGCCCGGTTTGTCCGCCGTAGCCTTGCGCGACGGCGGAAGGTCGGGCCTTACCGCGTGGGCAATTCCAGCGCCTTGCCGTTTACGACGACGTTTTTGAGCGCGAGGTTTTTGATTTCGCCGACGGTGAATTTTTCGTCGGCGAGCGTGACCGCGATATTTTCCAAAGTGAAATCCTCGAGCACGTCTCCGGGATTGCCGCGCAGGGTGCCGAGCGTGCGGTAACTGCCACTCACGTTGCGCACCGTGATGTTATTCACGCGACGGGTCGGCGGCGGGTGGCCCTTGAGATCGAAGAACTGCGTCCAAGGCGCCATGTTGAACAGCCGGCCGTTGCCTTCTAGCCGGACGCCATCGATCAGGATATTTTCATAATGCTGCGGTGTGTCCGGACGCAGCTTGATCGTAAGCATGGTCGCGCGCGCGATCATCACACAGTTACGCACGGTCACGTTGCGCACGAGCGTCGCTTCGCTGCCGCAGGTGATGAGACCGTTGCCCGAGCCGACGGTGGTGTCTTCCACCAAAATATTTTCGACCGGCGGGCTGTCTTTGTCCTGATCAGCGAGCGGACCTTTGCTGCCTTTCAGCGCGATATTGTCGTCGTGCGTTGAAATGAAGCAGCGGCGCACGGTTACATTTTGCGAACTGTCGATATCGATGCCGTCGGTGCTCGGCGCTGCGAGCTCGGGAGTCGAACTCGGAATCGTGATGCGCAGCTCCTCAATCGTCACATCACGACAGCGATAGAGGTGCAGATTCCAAAAACCCGAATCCTCCAACCTAAGGCCCGTGATCCGCACGTCGGTGCAGCGATCGATAAACAGCAAGCGCGGGCGTTCGACCTCGAGGTTGGTGCATTGCGGGTTCTCTTTTCGCCGTTGCCAAAATGCGCGCCAAAAAACCGGCCCGCTCCCGTCGAGCTTGCCTTCGCCAGAGATGCGCAGGCCGGTCATCTCGCTCGCATTGACCAACGCCATGCGCCACTCGGGGAAATGCCCTTCGATGCGGGTGCGGCGTTTCGGATAGTCCTCGATGTTTTCCGAACCCTTCAATACCGCGCCGGCTTCGAGGTGGAGCGCGACGCCCGGTTTAAGGAAAATTGAACCACTGCGAAACACGCCCGCCGGAATGACGACCGTGCCGCCTTTCGATTCCGCAGCAGCGTCGATCGCAGCCTGGATCGCCACGGTGTTAAGTTTCTCACCGCCGGCCAAGGCGCCGTAATCGGTGATGACAAACGTTTTTTCCGCAGCAATCAGGGCTGAATGCAGGCCGAGCAACAGGGCGATCAAAAAGCCGAAACGGGGCAGAGACATGGGCACGAACATCGTTGATTTTGACGCCTTGGAAAGCGCGTAGATTTCATCTGTCGGAAAAATTTCACCGCAGGTGTCGAACGCTTGGTCGAGTTTGTCTTTAGCTCGTTTGGTTTTCGCTCTTGGCTGAAGCGATGCGCTTCACCGCTTCCCTTTTCAACCTGAGCTTGGTCGCCACGACTTTTGCCTTCGGACAGACCGAATTTCTCCCGCCCGCCCCCGCGTGGCAGGGCGCGAGCGAAGCACTCATCGCCAAACCGGATAACCCGTGGATCACGCCTTCCGAAAAAACCGGCCTCACAGATTCGCCGAACTACGACGAAACGATCGCCTGGCTGAGAAAACTTGACGCCGCCTCGCCTCTCATCGAGATGCGCGCCTTCGGCCAGACGCCGGAAGGTCGCACGCTGTATCTGGTCATCGCATCGAACGGTGACGCCACCGCTGCTCGCGTAAAACCATCGCTGCTCGCGCAAGCCGGCATTCATTCGGGTGAAATCGATGGCAAGGACGCCGGCATGATGTTGCTACGCGACATCGCGTTTGGCGGGAAAGCGTCGCTCGTGGATGAGGTTAATCTCCTGTTCGTGCCGGTGTTCAACGCTGATGGCCACGAGCGTTCCTCCGCGTGGAATCGCCCGAATCAACGCGGGCCGGTGCATCAAGGCTGGCGCACCTCCGCGCAGAATCTGAATTTGAATCGCGACTACGCGAAAGCCGACGCGCGCGAGATGATTGCGATGCTACGCCTCATCAACCAGTGGCAACCCGCGCTCTACCTCGACCTGCACGTCACCGACGGCATCGATTACCAATACGACATCACCTACACGTTTCACGGCTGGGATGGAAGCTTCGCGTGGTCGCCAAAAAGCGGCGCGTGGCTCGATAAAACCTGGCGGCCCGCGATGGATGCCGCGCTAAAATCCGCCGGGCACATTCCCGGGCCCTACATCGCCGCCGTCAACAATCGCGATTTGACGGAAGGCATTTCGATGGGCGCGGCAAATCCGCGTTTCTCAAATTCCTACGGCGACCTCCGCCATGTCCCGTCGGTGCTCGTGGAAAATCACTCGCTCAAACCTTATAAGCAACGCGTGCTCGGCACGTATGTGTTGCTGGAAGCGTCTTTAAAAACCCTCGCCGCCCACGGTCCCGCGCTTACGTCGGCCATCGCCGCTGACTCGCAGGCCCGGCCTGCGACCGTCGCGATGAACTGGAGCGGCAATTCCGATGAGCACCGCAAAATGGATTTCCTCGGCATCGCGTATGACGAATACGTTTCACCTGCTTCGGGCATCAAAGAGGTCCGCTGGCTCGGCACGCCGAAGACTTACCAAGATCTCATCGTCCACTGGAACACCAAGCCGGGCGTGGAATTGCGCCGCCCAAAATCATTTTGGGTGCCGGCGTCGAAACCCGAAGTCATCGCGCGGCTTGAACGCCACGGCATTCAATTCGAACGGATCGCGCACCCTGTTACGAAAAGCGTGGAGCAGTCCCGGCTCGTCGGGGCGAAGGCCGCCGCGCAACCGTTCGAGAGCCGCCATCTGCTCAACGTCGGCAAAGTCACACGGGAAAATGGCAGCGTCACTTTTCTTGCCGGTTCCGTGCGCGTGCCGACGGATCAACCGCTCGGCGATCTCGCCATCGCGCTGCTTGACCCGGAGAGTGCCGACTCATTGCTCGCGTGGGGATTTTTTCCGGAAATCCTCCAACGCACCGAATACATCGAAGGCTACATCGTTGCGCCGATGGCGGAAAAAATGCTCGCGAGCGACGCCACGTTAAAAGCCGAATTCGAAGCCAAACTTGCGGGCGATGCCGAGTTCGCCAAGAACGCCGATGCGCGCCTGCAATGGTTTTACGAACGCACCAAGTTTTACGACGAGCGTTACCTGCTCTATCCGGTAGGAATCGAACGCTGAGGAGTCCTCAAAGTTGGAGGCGGGGCCATCAGCCCCGCGAGGCGATGTCGAATTTGGTAACACCCAGGGCTGATGGCCCCGCCTCAAATTCGGAAACGTGAGCGCGCAAAAAAGCCGGTGTGGGAATTAATCCGCACCGGCTTTTTATTTTGGGTGTTAACTGGAGAAGGTAGGGCGCACCCACCGTTTCGCTGCACCTTGCAGTGCACTATCGGCTCACACCCTACCTTCAATTCGCAGGCTTAATTCCAATAGCCTTCGTAGAAACGATAATTGTTTTCGCTGATACGCTCGGAGCGTGGGGCGACCCATTTCGCACCGGAGAACGGCGGCACTTCCCAGTGCGCGGCGACCCATTCGTAGCGATCATTGCGCCACGTCCAATAGCCTTCAACCCACACATGGGATGAGGATGGACGCGCCGGTTGAGTCACGATGACTTGCTGCTGCACCGGCGGCGCTTGATTGATGAGAATCTGACCGTTGGCGAGCGGCGTCGCCGTCACCACTTGCGCGGCGACCGGCTGTTGCGTGACGATGACCTGTTGCTGTTGCGGTTGCACCACCTGCGGAGGCGGCGCGGAAACCACATTGGATTCAGGATAGGAACCGCAGCCCGTCGCAAACAACGCGAGCGAGGCAAGAGAGAGCAGCGGAATAATCCGCGAAGATTTAAGGGTGCTATTTGGAGTGTTCATACGCTGGTTTAGATACCCGCGGCGCGACCCGGTTCTTGGGGGAACACCCTATGTGGAGTATCAGGCAGATTTGAGAAATTTCATCGCCAGGCGCGTCTAGGTATTTGCCCCACTTGACTCGGACGACTCCTCCGAAAAAGTTTTCCCCATGCGAACGAAACTCGCCGCGTTGATCTCAGTCATTGCCACGGTGGTCATCGTGGCCGTGCTTCGGGCCCAGACCCACTCCGCCGAGGCCATCGATACCACGCCGAACTCACATGGGCGCGGCTGGGAAGAGCCGACTGCGCATGATCGTGAGCTGCTCAGCGCACACGGCAGTTTAATCAAAAAGGTTTACCTCAACCTGCGCGGATTGCGTCGGTTGATCGTCGATTATCACAACAACGTCCCCGGCTCCGCCCCGCCTCCGAATGGCCGGTTAGTCCGCGCGCCCGGCAAAGGCGTGCATGCCCAACGTTACGCCGAGGCCCACGGCGACGCGACCGAAGAGCAGGAGCTCGTGAATTTCCCGCGCCAGATCGACAACAGCACGCTGCCGTGCTTCCCGCCGATCTTTAACCAAGGCGAACTCAATTCCTGCACGTCGGTCGCGACCACGTATTACCAGCTCACCCACATGACCGGCCTCGCCCGCGGCTGGGATCAGAAACGCGCGACGCCCGAGATGCGTTTCTCGCCGCAGTGGACGTTCAACTTGATCAACAACGGCAACAATCTCGGCGCGTTCCAAGTGCGCGCTTACACCGCATTGATGGCGCACGGGGCCGCTTCGCTCAAAGAAGTGCCCTACCGTGGCAGCCCCACGCCGACGTTGAACATCCGCCAGTGGCCGACTGACGCGAACATCTGGAAGGGCGCGCTCGAACATCGCATCGAGAGTTTCGGGACTGTGCAGGAAAAGAACATCGTGATGTTCCTGCGTCGCATCAAACTCCTCCTCGTTAACGGCCATGTGCTCACGGCCGCCACCGCCATCGACGCGTGGAACAAGGAATTCATCGTGGACAACCCCGGCTCCCGGCTCGACGCCTCGCACGTGGGCGAATTCATCGCCACCGTGGTCGGCCTCAAATCCGGCAACCACTGCATCACGATCGTGGGCTACAACGACGATCTCTGGGTCGACCTGAATGGCGACGGCGAGGTCAACCCCGGTGAAAAAGGCGCGTTGAAAATCGCCAACTCGTGGGGCGTCGGCGACTGGAATCGTGGTTTCCGCTGGCTGCATTACTCGGCGCTATACGGCCCGCGCGATGAAGAGGAGGCCCAAGACCGTCAGCCCGGACTCTATGCAAACCAAGTTTTCTGGATCACGCCGGCCCGGGATTATGTGCCTGCGGTGGTGATGCAGGTCGATCTCCCGCCAACGTATCGCAATGAGTTCAGCCTTAAAGCCGGCGTCACCACCAAAGAGGCCGCGGCCAGCGTGGGATTCGCCCCAAACTTCGCGTTCAACTACAACGGTGGACGCTACGGTTTCGAAGGCCGCAACAATCCCGACACCGTCCGCGCAGTGCTCGACCTTACCGACCAAGCGCGTCGCTCCGGACCGAAAGCCGCGGACATCACGCTCAAAATCGACCGTCAGGACAACAGTTCGGTCGTGCCGCGCGCGCGGCTCATTGAGACCAACACGGGCACCGTGCATGAGCTCACCTTCACCAACACCGGCGCGGGCAACGCCTACACGGCGCAGGCCCCGCTTCTGCGCTTCATGGATAAACCGGATCTCAAAATGACCGTGCCACCCCAAGTGGACGTCGCCCACAAAGGCAAAATCAAGATCCCCATCGACGTCAAAGGCGGCACTGAAAAAGACAAGGTCAACGTCAAGGTCTTCAGTTGCACCTCGTCCATTCTCGCCACCAATGACATGCAGGTGGAGCAGGATGCCAACGGCCAATCGTTTCTCAGCATCACCCCGCCCCCTTCGTCCGACGGCGGCAGTTGCGTCCTCAGCGTGCAAGCTGACGATGGCGTAAAAGCGGTGAACTCCAACATCCGCCTCAACCTCCTCGCCGCTGACGAAACCGCGCCGACGCTCAGTGCCGGCAAACCACAACGCGACAACCTCAATGTGCGCGTGCCGTTCACATTACATCCCGTGAAGGGAGTCGTGGAAGAGATGCTGGTATTTTTCGACATCTCCAACCTCGATCAAGTCGGCTCCTACAAAATCACCGGCACGGGCGCGGAACGCGTGCTGACGATCCAACTACGCTACTGGTCGCCGTTTGAACTCACGCTGTCCGCCCTCGACGGCGGCCTCGTCGCCGCGAGCCACGTGAAAGTGGAAAGTTGAGCCCGTCCCGGCAACGAGGTCTGCAAATCCGCGTTTCCTGATTTGCCAAGCACGCATCGGCGGCGTTCGCTCATGACAAAAAGTCATGTCACGCCTTCTCGTTAAAGACGCTCATAATTCCACTACGCCGCTCGATTCGATTTTGCTTCAAGGCTGGGTGCGCACCCGCCGCGACGCGAAAGCATTTTCCTTCATCGAACTCAACGACGGCTCCTGCCTCAAAGGCCTGCAAGTCATCGTCGACGCCACTCTGCCCGACTACGCGCAAGTCGCCAAAGCTTCCACCGGCGCTTCCGTTGAAGTGCGCGGGAAACTCGTTGCTTCCCAAGGCGGCGGCCAAAAATGGGAAGTGGTCGCGGAGAAATTTTTAGTGCTCGGCGAAGCCGACGCCACCTACCCGCTTCAGAAAAAAGGCCACACGCTGGAATTCCTGCGCGAGATCGCGCACCTGCGTCCGCGCTCGAATCTCTTCGGCGCCGTCTTCCGCGTGCGCAGCCGCCTCGCGTATGCCGTGCACCAGTTTTTCCAGGAACGTAATTTCTTCTACGTCCACACGCCGATCGTCACCGCCAGCGACGCCGAGGGCGCGGGCGACATGTTTCGCGTCACCACGCTCGACCTCGCCAATCCGCCGAAAACCGAAGATGGCCAGATCGACAACGCGCAGGATTTTTTCGGCAAGAAAACGTTTCTCACGGTGTCCGGTCAGCTTGAAGGCGAAATCTTCGCGACCGCGCTTTCCAATATCTACACGTTCGGCCCGACATTCCGCGCGGAAAATTCGCACACGTCGCGTCACGCCTCAGAATTCTGGATGATCGAACCCGAAGTCGCGTTCTGCGATCTGCAAGGCAACATGGATCTCGCGGAAGCATTCGTGAAACACCTCATCCGCGATGCGAAGGAACACTGCGCCGCCGACTTGGAATTTTTCTCCAAGTTCGTGGACAAGGAATTGATGACGCGCCTCGACTTCGTGTTGGAGCGTCCGTTCCAACGTTGCAGCTACACCGAAGCCATCGAGATTCTCGCGCAGAGCGGCAAGACGTGGGAGCATCCCGTGTCGTGGGGCGACAACTTGCAGTCCGAGCACGAACGCTACCTCGCCGAGGAACACTTCAAGTGTCCCGTCACGGTTTATAATTACCCGCGCGCGATCAAAGCCTTCTACATGCGCAAAAACGACGGTGAGTCGGCGGAGCGCCAGACAGTCGCCGCGATGGATTTGCTCGTGCCCGGCATCGGCGAAATCATCGGTGGTTCGCAACGCGAGGAGCGCCTCGATCTCCTCAAAGAAGGCATGGCGCTGCACCACTTGGACGAGAAAGCCTATTGGTGGTATCTCGATCTGCGTCGCTACGGCAGCGTGCCCCACGCCGGCTTCGGCCTCGGTTTCGAACGCATGCTGATGTTCGTCACCGGCGTCGCCAACATCCGCGACGTGATTCCGTTCGCGCGCACCCCCGGCACGGCGGATTTCTAAGGTCAGGCCGCAGCACCCCGGATCTGTCCGACGCAGGGCGGGCCGAGGTTTTAAGGTAGGGGCGGTTATCCCTAACCGCCCTGTTCGATGCTCACTTCCCGCAGGATCGTTGAGGATAACGGCCCCTACCTTCAATTCATGACTTCTTCGGCACGTAATGATACGTGCGGAACTGGAGCTTCACATCGAAGAGTTTTCCGTTGTTTTGCAGCAGACGGATGATTTCCGCGCCGGCCATCAACACCGGGCCATAGGCGTGACCATGATGCGCGGACACCGGACGATTGTAATAATACACCGCGTCGCTCGCGAACGTCGTGCCGACGCAGGAGTTCTCAAGTTGACCCTTTTCGTTGACCTGCTTTTCCAGCGCGAGCCAGCCGGCTTGCGCCACGCTGCCATAGGCCACCGGCGAAATCCAACCGCGGTTCACCCCATGCGCGATGCCGTAGACAAACATCGCGGTGCACGACGATTCGATAAACGAATCTTCTTTATCGAGCAGCTGCCGCCAGAGTCCCGCGCCCGATTGCAACTGCGCGAGCGCTTTCACGTGCGCGCGGTAGAGCTCGAGGATCTTCGGACGATCCGGATGATCCTCCGGCAAATAATCGAGCAACTCGCACTGCGCGAGAATCACCCAGCCGTTCGCACGGCCCCAATAAAACTCGGGGTTAAGCGGCTGGTTCATATTCCGGCCGTGCATGTAGAGGCCTTTCTCCGCGTTAAATAGATGCTTCGCAAACAGCAGCGTTTGCTTGGCGGCTTCATCATACCAACCGCGATCGCCCGTGAGCCGGCCCATCTGCGTGAGCGCGGGAATCGACATATACGCGTCGTCCGCCCAGAGCGATTCGGGCTGCGGGCGTTGCCGCGCGAGCATGCCGTCGGCGATGCGGAACTGTTTATAGCGCACATAACTCGCCCAGTGCTCGATGCTCGGCAAAAGATCCGGGCCCGCGCCGACTAACCGTGCTTTGATCAATGACGCCGCCATCGAACCGCTGTCGTCGAGCGAGTCCGTGGCGAACAACGCGCGATAGCTATTCTGCGGCACGCCGAATTTTTCCGACTGGGCGCGGAAATAAGGAATCGCCTCGGCGAGAAACTTCAGCCGCTCGGCGACGAAGTTTTTGTAGCGCGGATCACCCGTGACCTCCGCCGCGTGCAGCATACCCGAATACGTCACCCCGGTTGCGTAGGCGATCTGCGGAAAGCCATCTTCCTCCCCGCGCGACGCCACCGCTGTGGCCACAGGTGTTTTCAAGTCGGTGATTTTCTCGCGCGTCTTCGAGTCGATGATCCCCGTCGTCATCGCGTGTTCGAGATGGGCGTGCACGCGTTGCAACACCGCCGTCACCTCTTCCACTTTCGGATAGTGATACGGCATCGGGTATTGGCCTTCGGCGGTGTCACTTTTATCGAGGTTATCGCGATTGCCGTAAGGACCGGCCGCAAAAGCGGTCACGGTCGCAACCGACATACACGCAATGACGCCAAAGCAGCGCCCGCGAAACGAAGAGGATTTCATGAGGAGGTGGGGGTTGAAGGTAACGAAAGCACGCCGGCAGGAACCAAGCGCAGAGTTCACTAATGAACTCTACATTCATTAGAGAAAACTACACTGCCTGACGCAATCTGAAATCTGCGCACGCGAAGCTCGCGCACCCCGTGACGCTGATTACTCCGCGCGCAGCAACTTCGCCAAATCCACGCTCGCCGCGCGTCGTGCCGGCAACCAGCACGCGGGCAACGCCACCAGCAGCATCAGCATTCCCACCACGCCGTAGGTCAACGGGTCGTGACCTTTCGTTTGGAAAAGCAGCGCCTCAAGGAATCGCGCCAGCACCCACGCCAAACTCAAACCCGCCGTCACGCCCAGCGCCACCAGCACGAGGCCGCGCCGCAGCACGAGCCATTGCACGGACTCGACCGTCGCGCCGAGCGCGAGCCGGATGCCAAATTCCCCGCGCCGTTGCGCCACCGTGTAAGCCATCATCGCCCCGAGTCCGACCACCGCGAGAAACAGCGCCAGTCCCGACAACACTTTCAACAACGACAACGCCCGGCTCTCTTGACTCACCTCCAACTCCATCCGGCGCGTCACGGAAAACACATCCGTGAGCACCAACTTCGGATCGACCTCGTAAACCGCGCGCCGCAGTTCCTTTTGAAACGACGCTCCCGGCGCGCCGGCGGTGCGAATCACCAACTGGCTGGCCATATTTCCGCGCAACCACACCGGGTAATAAAACATTGGTTTCGCCTCGTGGCGCAGTGTGCGCGTATCCCCGACCACGCCGACGATTTCCCATTTCTCTTTCGCGGATAACACGAGTTGTTCGCCACGCGGATCGCGCCCGGAGAAATAGGCGCGCGCCATCGACTCGTTAATCACGACCGCCGGCGCATCGCCCGGCCGCATCCCGCCAAAGGTGCGCCCGGCCTTCAACGGCACGCCGAGCACTTCCAGAAAATCCGCCGATACCGCCACGCCCTGCGCCTGCACAGGCGCATTCGCCGCGTCACCTGCACCGGCAATCTGCAAATTTTGCCACGGACTGAAATACTCCGAACTCATCGTCGAAGTGACGCCGACGCCCGAAACTCCGGGCACCGCGCGCAACCGCTCCAGCACTTGGTTTATTTTCTCCTGACGCATGGCCGGAGTCAGCGAACTCAGTTTCGTCTGATCGATTCGCGCCTGATAACGCTGCGTCGGATCGAAGCCCGGCTTCACATCCTGCAATTGCTGAAACGTGCGCAACATGAGCCCGGCACCTGCGAGCAGCACCACCGCCAGCGCGACTTCCACGACCACCAGCCCACCGCGCAACCAAGTCGTGCGACGACTCTCTCCCGCGCCCGCGCTGCCGTCTTTCATCACATCGGCGAGATCTGCACGTGAAAGCACTAACGTCATCGCGGCCGCAATCCCGAGCCCACTCGCCACGCCAAGTCCCGCCAGCAACCCGATCGCGCCCGGCTCCAGCGAAAATCCTGTCCAGCCGCTCCCCGAGCCACTCCCGGACTTTTCTTCCGCCAACGAAAGCAGCACGGGCATCAACCAGTTTGCCAACACCGCACCCAACACAATCGCACCGCCGGCGAGCAACAATCCTTCCCACATCAAAAGACGGAAAATCTCCGTCCGCGATCCGCCGAGCGAAAACCGAATCGCGAGTTCGCGCCGCCGCTTGAGCATCCGCACGAGCATGAGTCCGCCGGCATTCACCGTCGCGATCGCATAAAGACAACCCACCGCTGCCAAAGCCGTGCGTTGCATCAGTTCGTAACGCCGCACGCTTTCGAACGGGGCCGGCGCATCGAGCGGTTCAACCACCGCCAAATATTTCTCCATCGCCCGGGCGTAAGGTTTGCCGCGCTCGGGCAGCAACGTGCGCAGTTCCGCCTGCGTTTTTTCAAGGGACGCGCCAGCCTGCAATCGCGCGACCACGTTGAGACCCATAAAAACGTCCCGATCTGCCACCACCGCCGGCACGACATACGGCACATACACCGCGCCACCCGACATACTCAGCGGCGGATTAAATTCCGCCGGCAACACGCCGACCACGCGATAATTTTCCTCATTAAACAAGAACTCGCGACCCAGCACCGCAGGATCGGCACCGAGCCGGTTTTTCCAAAACCAGTGTGAAAGCACCATCACACGCTCGCGGCCAGCCTGCCCTTCTTCGGGCACAAAGGCGCGGCCGAGCACCGGCGTCACCCCGAGCAGCGAAAAATAATTCGTCGTCACTTTCACCGCGTAGATAGCTTGCGGATCACCATTGAGCACCAAATTGCCCGCCTCACTGGTCGTGCCGGCGATCTCTGCGAGCGACTTTGCCGATTCACGGTAAGCGAGAAATCGCCCCATAAACACATTGGCCGCAAAGACACTCTCCGGACTCTTCGACGAGATGCGCACGAGCGTCCCTTTGTCGGTGTAAGCACGGTAGTAAAACATCGAATCCATCACCGTCCGGTAAAGCGCTGCTGACGCGCCGAGCCCCAGCGCGAGCATCGCGACCACCGTGAGCGCATAGCCCGGCGCCCGCCGCAACGACCGCACGACCGACTTGATTTCAGTGAACATGAACTTTCTCAGCGTTTCGTCCTGACTACCGCAGGCATAAACATCCAGCGCGCATCCGCTTGTTTTGTGTAATTTTGATACGCATCCTCTCCCAGAAACTCCCGCACTTTCGCCTGCGCGGATTCATACCGCGCGAGCCGTCGCTGATAGTTCCAACTCGCGTCGGGTTCACGCCGATACTCGCGGCGAAACTTCCAGAGATTCAGCAACGCGGTCGCGCTCACCGATTCATCCACAATCGCGTCGCACATTTTACCCAACGGCGGATGCGCCCCCGCCAGGTATTCCACCGCACGCTCGTCACCCAGTAATTCGCGGATGCGATCGTGCGCGTCTTCCTGGGCGCGCTGATGCCAAAGGCGCACCTTGGACGTCGCGCCTTCCCACGACTCAGGCCGGCCATGCACGACCAAAAATTCCCGCTCCCACTCGATCAGCGTGCGCCGCTCATCCGCCGTCAACACGATCTGGTCCGCGTGGATTTGCACGAGCCGCGCGAACTCGGAATTCATAAACGCAAACTCCGCGATCTCGTCATACTCCAGCACCCGCAACACCGCCCGCCGCCACTGCAAACTCACTTGGAGCGGCGTGCCGACTTTGAATTCCTCCGACTGCACGCCCACTTCGCGCTTCAGCCGCGCCGCGCGCAACCGCGCCACGTGACGCGCATCAACCTCGGCAATTTTTTCGACCGTCTCCTCTGACAAACGCCCGAATTCCCGCTTCATCGGCAACTCCCACCACGCGCGTAACCGCGGCTCCACGCTTTTAATTTCCGCTTCACTGAAGCCTGCTTTGCGCAACCTGCCAAGATTCAGCGCAACCTCCTCGTCGGGACGAATCAACCGCCACAGTGCATTCTCCCGATCGAGCGCCGCCAGTTCGGCTCCGCTCAACAATCGCTCCGGCTCCGCCGCGCCCAGACCGAGCACCGCAAAACAAATCACTGCGCAAACTCGCCCGATGTTCATACCGGTGGTTTCCAATCACCCGCGGGCACCCTTTCACGCTGCCCCGATTTCGCGGCGCGGTAAATCGCCTCCACCACCGCGAGGTCGCGCCGGCCCATTTCGCCCGAGGCCACGCACGGGCGGCCGGCCAGCACACATTGGGCCATCGCATCGAGCTGCGCAGCCTGTTGCTGACGCGCATTGAACCTCCGCTCGCCCGTCGAAGTCACCAAACGCTGCCCGCGATAATAAAATGCCGGATGACGCAATTCGGCCCAACCCTCCGCACCCTCGGCGCGAAATTCGCTGATATTTTCCGCATAACTCGACCGACATTCCGCAGTCGCTCCGTCCGCAAATTCCATCGTCCATACGATCGCTTCTTCCACTTCGTCGAACAACTCCGGGCGTGTCACCGGCAGCACGCGTGCCGTCACTGCGACGGGAGCCTGTTCATTTTTAGCCATACACGCGGCTTGGATCACGTAAACGCCCATGTCCATCAACGGCCCGCCGCCCGCCAGTTTTTTGTTCACGCGCCACGAACGGCTGCCCATGGAATAGCCGTTTGCGCCGCGCAGCATTTTAAATGCTCCAAATTCTTCAGCCTGCGCGATGCGTTTAAATTCCAGATGATGCGGCTCGAAGTGCAGCCGGTAACCCACGAACAACCGCACGCCGGCCGTGCGACAGGCCGCGATCATCGCGTCGCACTCGGGCACCGAGGTCGCCATCGGCTTTTCGCAAATCACGTGTTTGCGCGTTTTCGCCGCGGCGATGACGTGCTGCGCATGCAGCCCGGGTGGCGTGACCACGTAAATGATGTCGACCTCGGGATTGTCAGCCAGCCGCTCCATCGTGTCGTAGCCGTAGACGAATTTTTCCGAGAACGCATACTCGCGCGCCCAGCGCCGGCCTTTCGGCGCATCGCCAGTGACCACTGCTGCCAGTCGGCAAAATTCTGTTTCCCGCAGAGCGGGTCCGAGTTGGCCGCTGCTATATCCGCCCAATCCCACCAACGCCACCCCCAGCTTGCGCGTTTTCACCGAGTCCGTCGCCTCCACCAGAGTAGGAATCACCGCAGCCATCGCCACCGTGGACAGCTGTCCGAAAAATCGACGCCGAGAAACGGGGTAATTGCTCATGGGGTTGGGGACTAAACGTCCTTGCGCTCGAATTATTAGACGCCGGCCGAGGGTTTTTGAAAGGCATCTTACCGTCATTGCAAGTCAGGCTTCTCAATTATTGCCATGACGACACTTCTCCCCAAAGTCAGCCGCACGTGCCTGATTCAATGACCACACCCCCCTTCGCCGGCGTCGGTTTGAAAACGGTGCTGGTCATCGATGACGATCCCCGACTTCGGCCGGTGTTGGTGGAAGGACTCGAAGCCTACGGCTACCGGACGCTCCAAGCGCCCAACACTAAAATCGGCGCCGAACTCGCCCGCGCCAACCTGCCGGACGTCATCGTGTGCGACGTCGATATGCCCGGGCAGGACGGCAAAAGTTTTCTTAAGGAGCTGCGGCAGGATCCCGAGCTTTCCGATCGCCAGTTCGTGCTCATGACCGGCGATGCCGCCAACGCCAACACCCGCACGGCGATGGAGCTCGGCGCGGACGATTTCCTTTTAAAGCCATTTTCGCTGGGCGCGCTCGCCAGCGCCGTCGCGGCCCGCCTCAAACGTGCCGAGATCAGCCGTCACCTCGAGACGCGCATGATTGAGCAACTGCGCACCAGCCTGCACGCGACGCTGCCGCACGAGTTTTTTACCCCACTCGCGGGCATTTTCGGTCTCACGGAAATTCTTGAAGAAGAGCTCGACGATCTCAGCAAAGACGAAATCCGCGAGCTGACGCGCGACATCCTGAAATCCGCCCGCCGCCTCCATCGCACACTGCGGAATTATCTCCACATCATCTCGCTCGATGCGCCCAACCGCCCGGCGTCCGATTTGTTACCCGCCGCGAAAGTCGCCGAAGCGTTCAACACCGGCATTAAAACCGCGGTCGATCGCAACCGGCGCTCGGCGGATGTTACCGCCGAAATCATCGGCGCGACCCTGCCCTGCGGCCCCGCCGATTGCACCGCGCTCGCGGAAGAGTTGGTTGAGAATGCGCTCAGTTTTTCCGCAGAAGGCTCACCGGTCAAAATCACGCTCAAGCCCGAGAAAGATCTGCTCAATCTCGAGGTGACCGATCAGGGGCGCGGCATGACGCCGAAACAGCTCCAGCAACTCGGCCTCTTCCAGCAACACGAACGCAAGAAATTCGAGCAACAAGGCCTCGGCCTCGGCTTGGCGTTGGTGCGGCGCATCGTGTTTCGCCTCGGCGGAGAATTTCGCATCACGAGCGAACTCTCGAAGGGCACCACGGTTTCGATCACGATTCCCCTACCTCGCGCCGGACAAGCGGCCTAAGTTTGCCCTACTCCGTTCGGGCGAGTTTTCCGGAGGAATTTAAATGGGAACGATCAGGCATTGCGCCTGCGTGCCCGTCGCATTCGTATCTGTCACATGGCTGTTGGTAACTCCCCGAAATCCGCCGCGCCAATCCGCATTCTGACCGCCGTTCCCGTATGCGACGGCCACGATAGCGCGGTCACCACGATAAACATCGAACTCGCGCGCCACGGCATCGAGGTCATTTATCTCGGCTATCATCAACCCGCATCGGCCATCGTGCGCGCCGCCATTCAGGAAGATGTCAATGTGGTCGGCCTCTCCTCCTACAACGGCGGCCACATCGTGTTTTTTAAGGAAGTCGTCGACCAGCTGCGCAAAAGCGGCAATGGCGACATTCCCGTTTTCGGCGGCGGCGGCGGCACGATCACCCAAGCCGACGAGCGCGTCATGAAGCGCCAGGGCACCGATCGCATCTTCTTCGCCGGCACCCCGCTCGACGACATCATGGCTTTGATCAAAAAAGATTACGCGCACGTGCCGAAGCTCACCCGGAAACTTCGCGGCGACCGCGCCCTGGCCCGGGCGATCACGCTCGCTGAGGAAGCTGTGTTCGCGAGCAAAACCTCTCGCCTCTCGCCTTTTGCCGCTCGCCCGAACGCAAAGCGTTCCTTCGTCGTCGGCGTCGCCGGCCCCGGCGGCGCTGGCAAATCCACGCTCATCGACGAACTCACCTCGCGCTTCCTACGGAGCAACCCGACGGGCCGCATCGCCCTCCTCGCCAACGATCCTTCCCATCCCGATTCGGGTGGCGCCATCCTCGGCGATCGCGTCAGCGCCATCTACGCGCAAGACGACCGCGTCTTCTTCCGGTCGCTCGCAACGCGCGGCAGCCTCACCGGGCTTTCCGCCGCCTCGCCCGCTGCAATTGAGATTCTGAAACAAAGCGGCGAGTTCGACCTGATCCTCGTCGAATCCGTCGGCGTCGGCCAGGAAAGCGATCCGTTTCAAATCTTCGGCAAAAAACCCAAACTCGTCGACGCCACCTTGTTCGTGCTCGCGCCTTACTACGGCGGCCTGATTCAGCTGCAAAAAATTACCCTGCTCAACGGCGCCGATTTTGTCGCGCTCAACAAATGCGACCATCCGATGGCACACACCGCCAAAGCGGAAATCCAAGCGCGCCTAAATCAAAACGCTCAAGACCAGTCACTCTATCCCACCACCGCCGCGAAACATTTCGATCCCGGCGTTGACGCCCTGTTTACGGCCATTGCGAAGGTCGCAGGCCTTGAGGTAGGGCCCGACCTCCGGGCGGGCCGGTCGGCCTCCCCGCGGCAAAAGGTAGGGGCGGTTATCCCTAACCGCCCTCCATCCACGTCCGCCGCGCAAGGGCCGTTAAGGATAACGGCCCCTACCTCGAAAAAACAGCGTCTCAAAAAAGGAGCCCGCGCATGAGCCAGCTCGGAAAAATCTCCGATTCAATCGACGCCTACAACGCGCACGTCGCCGCCGAATCTGCACGCGCCCGCACCGATGCGAAATTCGCCGCCGAGTTGCGCGCGAAATTTGCCCAACTCCGCGCAGCCGTCGAAACCACCCAATCTCCCACCGGCACTCCGCTCCCCCGCGTCGCGTTGCCCGACACTGACGAGCCAGGCGCGATCGCTGAATACCTGCTCGGTCAAGGCGCACCCGGCCAGTTTCCGTATGCCACGGCGGCGTATCGCGAAATGTATTTGGACAAAGACACGGCCACTGGCGAGGAACCGATGCGCCTATTCGCCGGCCTCGGCCTCGCCGACGACACCAATGCGCGTTTCAAATATTTAAACCGTCACCAAAAAAGCCTGCGCCTCTCGACCGCGTTCGACGGCCCCACACTCTACGGTCTCGATTCCGATCACGAAGGCGTGCTCGGCAAAGTCGGCGAAGGCGGCGTCGCGATCGATACCGTCGAGGACATGCAGCGACTCTTCGCGGGTTTCGACCTCACCCGCAAAGACGCGTCCGTTTCGATGACGATGAACGCGCCCGCGCCGGTCATTCTTGCGATGTTCATCGCCGCCGCGAAACGACGCTTCGGCCCCGATTGCGTCGCGAATCTGCGCGGCACGATCCAAGCCGACATGCTCAAGGAAGTGCAGGCGCAGAACGAAGTGATCTTCCCCGTCGACGCCTCGCTGCGGTTTCTCTGCGACATGATCGAGTGGTGCGTGCCGAACATGCCGAAGTGGTATCCCGTCTCGATTTCCGGCTACCACATCGCCGAAGCCGGCGCCACGCCCGTGCAGCAAGCCGCGTTCACGCTCTCCAACGGTTTCACTTACGCCGAGTTGCTCAAGCAACGCGGCGCGGAGGTGAACGACTTCGGCCCGCGCCTCTCTTTCTTTTTAGACTGCGGGCTCGACGTCGAATACCTCGTGCTCGGCCGCGTGTGCCGCCGCATCTGGGCCATCGGCATGCGCGATGTCTTCGGCGCGAATGCCAAAGCGCAGATTTTAAAACTCCACACGCAGACCAGCGGACGTTCCCTCATCGCGGCCGAGTTTCAAAATAACCTCACGCGCACCGCCGCCGAACTGATGGTCGCTTACATGAATTACACCAATTCATGTCACTCCAACTCCGCCGACGAACCGTTCACGACGCCCACGGAAAAATACGCGCTTCTCGCTTCGCACGGCCAATCGATCCTGCTCGAGGAATCGGGTTTCTTTAAACACACGATGAACCTCTTCGGCGGCTCACCCGGCTTGCTCGCACTCGAACGCTCGGTGGAAAAAGAAATCCTCAAAGTGTTTCGCGAAATGGACACGCTCGGCGGCGTCATTCCCGCGATGGAGCAACGCTACCAACGCAGCAAGATCCAGGAAGCCGGCCACCGCATCGAAACGCAGATCTATTCCGGCGAGCGCCCCATCATCGGCCTCAACAAATACATTTCCGACGAACCGATGCCCAGCGTCCCGCTCGCCCGCACGCCGCCCGCGAAACAACGCCTGCAAGTCACGCGCCTCAAAGCTTTCAAAAAGAAGCACGCCAAAAAATCCGCCGAAGCCCTGCAACGCCTCGAAAACGTGACCCGCGGCAGCGGCAACGTGTTCGCCGAACTCATCTCCACCGTCGAAACCTGTTCCCTCGGCCAAATCACCGCGTGCCTCACCCACGTCGTCGGCAAATTCCGTCCGATGGTGTGAGTTTTAATCTTCCGGATTTAACCGCTAATCCTCGCTAATTTGCTGATGAAAGGAGCCCTGTCTTAAGGTTCACTCTCTCTCTGTCTTGATTAGCGAGAATGAGCGTAAATTAGCGGTGGTTCCGCCTGTATCTCATCTGCCCGCTCAGCCCGGCAGCTTAAAGCCTTCCATCTCGCGTTTCACGTCCTGCAGAAATGCGGCCGCACCGGCGCCGTTCATGACCTTGTGATCAAACGTGAGTGAAAGAGTAATGACCTCGGCGGGATAAATCGCGCCGCCTTCGTTGATCATGCGCTCGTGCGCGGCGCCTATGAAAATCGTCGCGACCGACGGCGGCACAACGATCGGCGTGGCGCTCTCGATGCCAAACGCGCCGAGGCTGGTGATGTTCAGCGGCGCTTGCACATCCGTGAGTTTGCCGCCGCGGGTTTCCTCGAGCGCACGATTATAGGCGGCGCAGAAATCAGTCCACGAAAGCTTATTCGCGCCCGCGATCGACGCCGTCGCGAGCCGGTCGCCTTCGAGCGCGACAGCGACGCCTTGCTCGAAGTCCGTGTGCTCGTAAATCACCCCATCCTTCCCGACGATGCAGCGAAGACTCGCATGCTTTTCCTGCGCGCGAGTAATGCACCACGCCATCATGACGGAAGGAGATGCGGCGGATTTTCCAAATTTAGCTTTCGCTTCTTCGCGGGCTTTGCGGAGCGCATCCCAACGGACATCCATGAGCATGTTGGCCGGGACAACGGCATCGAGACGCTTGGTGATCGCGGGATGCAACGCGGGCGGACGGACATTGCCTTTCATGGGAGCAGAGGGAGTTGGCGCCACGGCGGACGCTGTTGAAACCGGACGCGAGACCGCTGGGGTGAGCGCGGCATTTTTTGCTGCGGTCGAAGTGGCGGGAGCAGATTTGAAAACTTCTTTCGGCGACGCGTTGGCGACGCTGGCCTCATCGCCGATCACGAGCGCGATTTCCTGGCCGATCAACACCGTCTCATCGAGCTTGATTTTCCATTCTTTGAATGTGCCCGCAAACGAAGCTTCCACGGGGTAAACCGCCTTGTCCGTCTCAAGCTCACACAATACATCATCGTGGTTCACCGCGTCGCCGGGCTTCTTGTTTAAACTCACCACGCGTGCCGAACGCAGTCCTTCGCCCATGATGGGGACACGCACCACGATGTCGCTCGTGCCGGCAACCACCGCCGGCGCGTGGCCGGGCGCGCCCGAAACCAGGCCCGCAGGTTCGGCAGCCTTTCGCAGGTTGGGCTTTATACCCGACAGCGACGCGTTCATGTCGGGCATAAAGCCCGACCTGCTCACGTCGAGCGCCACGCTCCGCCAGATCGCGTCGACAATTTCATTAACCGTGGGAAGCGCGGCGTATTCGTAAATCGGATTATAGCCGATCATCACATTCGGTTTCGTGATGAGCACGGGCGGGGCTTTCATTGCCGCCCACAATTGTGGCTGGCTCATGAGATGCGTAATAATCATCTGGCCGACCGAGCACGCTTCGGTGTCTTCCTGCACCACGATGAGCCGGCCGGTTTTGCGCACCGAGGCTTCGATGGTGGCTTTGTCCCACGGCATGATGGAACGGAGATCGATCAACTCCACGCTCACCTCGCCCTGCAATTGCGCAATGGCTTCGTGCGCTTTCTCCATCGTATTCCCCCACGCCACGATCGTCAGGTCGTCGCCCTCCGAACACACCCGCGCTTGCCCGAGCGGAATCGAAACCACGGCTTCCTTCGTTTCTTTTTCCGCCCAGAGCATGTGTTTCGGCGCGAGGAAAATCGTGATATCTTCGCCATGCATCGCCGTCCAAAGCAGGCCCGCCGCGTCTTCCGGCGTGGAAGGCACGACGACATTTACTCCGGGAAAATGCGCATACGCGGACTCGTTCGCCTGCGAATGCCACAGCCCGCCGCCCGGCAGATACGCTCCGTAAGGCGCGTAGAACACCGCGGGCACTTTCCATTCACCATTCGAACGCCAGCGTAGACTCGCGAGGTTAGACGCGAGCTGGTTAAAACCAGGAAAACTAAAATCGATGAACTGGAGTTCGAACACCGGTCGCTTGCCGTAGAGCGCGAGCCCGCCGCCGACGCCGAAGATCGTCGATTCGGCGAGGGGCGAATTAAACACCTGCTCCGGAAAATCCGTGGAGAGTTTCTGCGTGAGACGGAAGACGCCGCCTTTCGGATCCTCAACATCTTCGCCGAAAATCAGGCGGCCTGGATCGGCATCGAGTCCGGCGCGCAGCGTCTTATTGATGACGTCGCCCATGCGATACGTGCCGGCTTTGAAAAGTTGCTCGCCCAAATCCGGCGACGCGCCGGTGACATCGAGCAACAACTCATCGGCGCGCGGATCGGCCGCTTTCTCCGCCTCGGCATATTCCGCGCGGACTTTTTCCTTAAGATCGTTTTCGAGTTTGCCGAATTCGACCGCCGTCAGTTCGCCGGCTTTGATCATCGCGTCTTTCAGCACGCGGATCGGATCGCGCGCCTCCATCGCAGCGATGTCTTCCTTCGAACGATACAGCGTGTGATCGTCCGAACTGGTGTGACTGGAAAGGCGCTCGAGGGTGCACCACAGAAAAACCGGGCCTTCGCCCGCGCGCAGTTTCGCGAGCGCTTGCTGCGTCGCAGCATGGAGATCTTCGACATTCGTGCCGTCGACTCGTTGCCACTGGGCCGCGTTCAGCACCGCGAGCGAAAGTGGGTTGGTTTTCCGCGTGGGCGTGGAAATGCCGTAGGCGTTGTCTTCAACGACAAAGAGCACCGGCAGTTTTTTCTCCAACGCGAAGCTGATCGCTTCGTAGAAATCGCCCTGGCGCGTCGCGGCGTCGCCAATCGTGGTGACCACCACGCTTTTTTTCCCATCGAGCTTCATACCCCACGCGACCCCACACGCAGGCAACAGCTGCGTGCCGAGCGGCGTAGGCACACTGACGATGTTCATCTCGCGCGACGAAAAATGCGAAGGCATCATGCGCCCGCGCGACGCCGAATCGCGTTTGGCAAAATACTCGAGCGCGAGGTGGCGCGTGGTCATGCCCCGCGCCATGCACAAACCGCGGTCACGATAATACGGCAAAATGTAATCTTCCGCGCCAAGCTGGGCGCCCAGGGTGGCCAAGGCCTCGTGTCCGCGCCCGCTGACGTGGAAATGTCCCTTGCCTTGCCGGTTCAGGCTCTCCTCGCGCAGGTCTCCGTGCCGGCTTTCCAGCATGGTCAGCAGCAGCTGCCGCTTCTGTTCTTTGCTCAGGGTTTTTGACGTGGCTTGGGCCATCTTCGAAGACGGGGAATCTTTGCGACAAATCACCCGCTCGCAACGGATTTTTAGAAAGCCTGCTCCTGTGAGCAGCGGGAATACTCCGTTCCGCCTAAATCATTCAAACGCCGACACGAATCTCACAAACTCCACGAACCAGCCTTCAGGTTTGGAATTCCTCCCGACAATTCGTGTGATTCGTGAAATTCGTGGCTCAGCGTTATCCGCTCACGCCATCTCCACGCTCCGCGCGTAACGCATCAGTCCGCCGCGAAACGCCGGAAAGCCCGCACCCATCAGCAACGCCAGATCGGCGTCATCCGGCGATTTCAACACGCCTTCCGCCAACACACGTTTCGTTTCCTCGATCATGACGCCGTTGAGCTTGGCCGCGATGGCTTCGTCCGACATGTCGATTTTCGCCGCGGGGGCGAATTGCTCCACCGCCGGGTTCAATTTCTCGCCCTCGGCAAACGCATAGAAGCCCGCACTCGTGCCATTCTTTCGACCACGCAGTCCAGCCGCGAGCAACTTCCCGCACACACTGGTCGGGAGAAAGCGCTCCGGGAAATAGTGCTTCATTTCCCCGTAAATAAAATCCGTCACGTCCACGCCGACTTCGTCGATCAACCGCATCGGCCCCATCGGCCAGCCCCAGTCACGCATCGCCCGATCAAGTGTCTCTGTCGGCACACCTTGCTCCCAAAGACGACAAGCTTCGTTGAGATAGAAAAACAAAACGCGCGTGACGAAAAACCCCGGCGACGAGCGGCAGATCACCGGCGTCTTGCCGAGCTTCTTCACAAACGCCAGCGCGCGATCCGCCGTTGCGCGAGAGGTGTGCGGACTCACCACCATCTCGACCAGCGGCATCCGTCCGACTGGATTAAAAAAATGCAACCCCAGCGTGCGCTCCTGGCCCGCGAGCGGTGCCATGATTTCATCGATCGGCAGCGCGGAAGTATTCGACGCCACCAAGCACTCCGGCGGCAGCACTTTCGAAAGTTGCGCGTAAACTTTGCGCTTCGCCGCGACGTCTTCGACGATCGCCTCAATAATCAGATCGCAGCTCTCCAAATCCTCCACCGAAGTCGTAATGCCGATGCTGCCCGTGGATTTGTGCGCCTGGGCGGAGGTCATCTTCCCACGCTTCACCAAATCGGCAAACAGCGCACGAATCACCGCCACGCCGCGATCGAGCGCCTCGCCATTCGAGTCGCACAACATCACGCCGTAGCCGTGCATCACGCACCACTGCGCGATGCCCGAACCCATCACCCCCGCGCCGATCACGCCGATAATTTGAAACGGTGCCGTCGCGGACGGCGCAGACAACACCGTCGCCGGCTCGTTGGGAAACCACGCGTCCATCGTGCTCTTTTTCACCGCGTCTTTCAGGAAAAACACCTGGATCAAATTCTTTGCGACTTCACCGGCGGCGACTCCGCCAAAATTACTCGCTTCGATCTCCAGCGCTTTTTCCAGCGACACCCCGATCGACTGGCCGATCGCGCCCAGCACCGCCAGCGGCGCCGGCTGGCCGCGCATCCGCCCGGCGACCGTTTTGATCTGGTTCGCAAAGAAACCTTCCTCCACGACCGCCACCGTCGGGCGCTGCGGCTTCCCTTCGCTCGCGAGACGCAACGCGGCGGCTTTCGCTTTTTCCTTAAGTTCCGCCGCCAGCACGACCTCGTCGACCAGCCCAACGCGCAAGGCTTCCGCCGACGGCACCAACGCCGCCTTTAAAATATGTTCCACCGCCGCCATCACGCCAATCAAACGCGGCAAACGCGCGCAGCCGCCCCAACCCGGAATCAGGCCGATACCGACTTCGGGCAGCCCGATCACCGTTTCCTTCGCGTCACTCGCGATTCGCCAGTCGCACGCCAGCGCCATTTCATAGCCACCGCCCGCACACGCCCCGTGAATCGCGCAGACCACCGGCACGCCGAGCGTTTCCAAGCGCGCGAATAATCGTTGGCCGGCGTGCGATGCTGTCTCCGCCTCCGCGACACTCGAGAGCTTCGCGAGCCATTTCAAATCTGCGCCTGCGATAAAAATCTTCTCCTTCGCACTGATCAGCACGACCGCCTTGGGCGCAGCTTTTTTCAAGGCCTCGATCGCTTCGCCCAACGCCGCTTGCGTGGTAGGATTAAAGATGTTCGCGCGTCCGTTGGGATCGTCGAACACGATCCAGCCGACCTGATCTGCGTCGATGAAATGGTTAACCGGGCTCTGGGAACTCATGCTACTCTGGATTGCCGCCAGCCAACCGCGCTTCGAGCTTCAAGTAAAGCCCTGCCACGAAACAAAAATCAGCGGCGCTTTCCTTCGGCGAATTTTCGCAAATATTTCAACGCCACTTCGAAATCATTGGGCAGCGGTGACGTAATCGTAACCGATTCGCGGGTCGCGGGATGTTTGAAGGTCAACGATCCCGCATGCAGCGCGAGGCGCGCGATCAGCGGCTTTTCGTCCACGCGGCCTTTGTAACCGCGCTTGAGATCGGAGAGCATCAGCTTCGCATCGGTGCCGTAAAAAGGATCGTTGAGAATCGGCGTTTCGGTCGCCGCGAGGTGGATGCGGATCTGGTGCGTGCGGCCCGTCAGCGGCCGGCATTCCACGTAGGCGAAACTCGTCCGCCCGGCGGGTTGCGGGAATTTTTCCAACACGGTGCAATGCGTCGTGCTGGCCTTGCCGTGTTTTTTCACCACGCACATCCGGCCGGGTTTCGCTTCGTCCTCTTTGATGACGAGATCGACGGTGTAACTGTCGCTCGCGGGAATCGCCGTCGTGATCGCGTGGTAGATTTTCCCGACGCTTTTCGACTGGAACTGGCCGCTCACGAAATCGAGCGCGAGCTTCGTCTTGGTGCACAGCACGACGCCACTCGTGTCAGCATCGATGCGGTGCACGTTGGCGACGTGGTGCCCCAGCTTGTCGTGCACGAGGTCCATGAGATTCTCGCGCGATTTATCCCAGCGGTCGGGCGCGATCAGCATGCCGCTCGGTTTTTCGAACGCGATCAGGGTGTCGTCTTCGTAAAGGACTGGCGGCAACGGCATGGAAAAACCAGCGTGGCTCGCGCGTGGGGCACGGCAATCCCGCATTAGGGTATTTTCCTGTGTGTTCGCATGAAAATCTCAGTCGCATTCGCGACTGCGGAGCGTTCAATGCACGCGCAATGACGCTGGCGCCGCGATTTTTGGTCAACCTCTGGGCTGGCTACCGCGCGTCTAAATTTGCCCGCCAGCTCAAATCCTCCGGCTACAGTCAGGCGTCGCAAAAAGCCGCGTTCGCGCAACTCATGGCGCAGTTCGGCTCGACCGAATTTGGCCGCGTCCATCGCCTTAAATCAGGAACCTCCTACGACCAGTTCCGCGACCAAGTTCCGCCGCGCACCCACGAGTATTTCCGTCCGCTGATCGAACGTATGCTCACTGGCGAAGCCAACGTGCTAACGCCGGGCCGGTGTCAGTTTTTCGTCGAGACGGCGGGCACGACGGGAGACACCGCTAAAGTGCTGCCCGTGCCCGAGGAGATGCTCGCGCATTTCCGCCACGGCTTGCGCGATTCACTGCTGCTGTATTCCGCTAACACCGGCCATGCGGGAGTTTTTCTCGGCCGCCAGGTGCACATCGGCAACAGCACCGCGCTCAAAGAAACGAAGGGCATTTACCGCACTTCACTCGACGGAATGCTGGCCCTATGTCTCTCGCCGTGGACGGAAGCCAATCTCTACGCACCGTCGCGTGCGACCGCCGACCTGCCCGAGGGAAAAGCTAAGACCACCGCCGTCGCCCGTGAAATGGTGGCGCGCGATGTCACCCTCGTCGGCGGCACCCCGACCGCGATCCTTGCGCTCGCCCAAGCCGTGCGCGACACCGCGAGCAGCGCCAAGCGCCGCATGACGCACCTGCAAGCGGTGTGGCCGAATCTCGAATGCTGCGCCTTCACCGGCGCATCGCTGGGCTTGTTTGCCGAGGCGTTGCGTGCGTCGCTCGGCCCCACGGTGCATTTCCACGAGATCTACTCGGCGAGCGAAGGGATTTTCGCTGCACAGGATGAAGGCACGCCGACCGCGCTCCGTTTGTTGACCGATACGGGAATCTTTTTTGAATTTCTTCCGCTGCGCCGTTTCTCCGAGGAATCGCTGGCCCACGCAGGCACGGAATGCGTGCCGTTGGAAAAAGTGCAGGCCGGCGTTGATTATGTGATCATCGTCACGACCCCGGCGGGGCTGTGCCGTTACGTGACGGGCGATATCGTGCGCTTCGTCTCCACGGAGCCGCCGCGCCTGCAATTCGCCGGGCGCACGCGCCTGCAATTAAACAAATTCGGCGAACACGTCAGTGAACGCGAACTGCTCGAAACGCTCGTCACGGTGTGTCACCGCAACGGCTGGCAGGCGGTAAATTTTCACGTCGCTCCGCTGAGCGTCCGGCCGATCGCGGGCAAGGTCACGAACAGCCACGAATGGTGGGTGGAGTTGCGCACGCACACGCACAAGACCCCAACGGCAAACGTGCTCGCGCCGGAATTCGACGCGGAACTCACGCAGCGAAATCCCGACTACGCGGCCAAACGTGCCAGTCAGGGACTCGATGAACCGACCGTGCGCCTCGTGATGCCGGGCATTTTCGATCACTGGGCCCAAACGCAACGGCAGTCCGGTGGCACCGGCCGCATGTTGTATTGCCGATCGGATCGTAAAATCGCCGATCAACTCTCCGGCCTCACGCGTTTCCACACCTCCGGCGCACCATTTCCGACACCGGGCGCGTAGTGAGCACAGGATTGCGTTGATAGGGCCCGACCTCCGGGCCCGCCGTCAGGATATCCCCATGCAAACGGCCTGCCCGGAGGTCAGGCCCTACCCGTAGAAACTTTAAAACCTAAACACACACCCACCCACTCTACTCACTCAGCCGACTTCTTGCTCTTCGTCTTCTTCGACGCCTTCGCGTTGAGCCAGACCTGGCCCTTCGCGTTTACATTGAGCCAGAAAATCTCGCCGTTGAGTTCAGCGAATGTCGGTTTGTCTTTGGGCGAAGCCGGTAATTCCAAGCCCGCCGCCGCGAGGGCTGCGAGAATTTGGTCCTCGGATTTTTCCAATTTTTCCGCGAGTTCGGGAATTGGCGCCGTGACGCCTTCGCCGCGCTTTTTCGGCTCCATGAGCAAACGCACCGCCGACAAAGTATTCACCGGAAGCGGCTGAACCTCTTCCACCGCTTTTGACTTGGGCGCGAACACATTGCCCATCGGGCCGGCATCGTGCGCGTCGCCCGCCGGACCATCCGGCATGACGTAAGTAGATTTTTCACCGGATTCAGAGTCAGCATTAACCGCGGCCGCCGAGGCGCCTTCGCCCGGCGCTGACGCCGCGGGTTGGCCGCCACCGCCGCGTGATTCCTCGGCGTTGATCCAGATTTCGCCGCGCGAATTTTTATTCAGCCAGTAATCGAAACCGCCTTCGTTCGCGATGACGTGCTTGCCGCTCTCATCGAGGCGCAGGCCGAACTCGCCGAGCTTGGCCAGCAAGCCCGCTTCATCGAGTTTCAAGGCTTTCGTGAGGAATTGGAAACTGCCCGAACCGCCGCGACCACGACGATTTCGACGCATCATGCTGCGCACTTTCGCGAGAAAAGTTTTCTCGCCCTGCGGTTGCTGATTTTCAGCGCGAGGCTGGGCCGGCGCCGGTTGCGCCGCTGGTTGCTGCGGTTGACGCGGAGCTTGTTCGCGACGCTCGGGCTGCGGACGTGGCTCGCGCGCTTCGTGAGATTGCTGCGCAGGCGCGTGATGTTGCTGGCTGCCGCCCATGCTCGCTTCGACTACGGCGGTTTCTTCTTCGGTGAGACGTTTGCCTTCGATGATGCGGAACACCGGCTCGGGTTTCTCGCGCGTATTCAGCCAGATCTCGCCGCGACGGTTGATGTTCACCCAGAAAAGATCGCCGTCGTATTCGATGTAAACGGGCTTCGCATTTTCGTCCGCCGGAATCTGCAGGCCGCACTCCACGAGCGCAGTTTTGACGTCGGATTCTTCCAACTTCCATTTCTTCGCTAGAAAATCGAGACCCACGGACATGCCCGGGCCACGTTGATTGCGACGCATGTGCGGCTTGAGCGCATCGAAGAACGTCGGCAACTCATCCTCGGCGGAGAGTTTTTGCCATTCATCTTCGGTGTGCTCGGGTGCATCCGGATCGCCGTCGCGCGAGGTGTCGACCGGACGGCGGAAACCGTCGTCGGCGGCCGCTTTTTCCTCGGCAAAATTCTCCGCTTTTTCTTCCGCGGCTGTGGCGCCCGCATTCGCCCCGGAAATACCGGCTTTGAACTTCGCTTCGAACTCGGCGCGGAGTTTGTCCGTTTCAGCGCGCGCGGCGGCGGCGGCGGCATCTTCGAGCGTCCAGTCGCGTTGCGTCGGGCGCCGCGCGAGACCGGTGAAAGCGAGCGAGTTGTCCGGGGGCGTATGGAAATTGATAATTTCCCACTGTTCCTGTCCCAGATCGTTGATAAATTTTTCCATCAGCGCCGGCGTCGCGAATCCGCCCTTGCCGCTGCTGATTACCTTGTATTCCCAATTGGCCATGTGTGCGCAACGCATCCCGTATCGCGCCCTCCGACGCCAGCTTAAACTAGCCGTCGTCCCGCCGGCGTGACGCGCACCCGACTTGAATAACTGAGGATCAGCGCAATGTTCGCTGCGATGCGAATGACCGTGCGCCATCTTCTCACCTTGCTTGCGGCCAGCCGTGCACTGCTCGCCTGCGCGCAAACGCTTACGCTCGATCCGGTCATCATCACCGCCACGCGCGGGCCGCAGAAGGCGGCGAACGTGCCGTTCTCGCAAGTCAGGTTAGACGCAACCGCCTTGCGCGCCTCACCCGCTACCACGCTCGACGGCGCATTGCGGAGCGTGCCGGGCTTCAGCTTGTTTCGGCGCAGCGACAGCCTCACCGCCAACCCAACCGCGCAAGGCGTCTCGCTGCGCGGACTCGGCCCGAGCGGCGCGAGCCGTTCGCTTGTGTTGCTAGACGGCGTGCCGCTCAACGATCCGTTCGGCGGCTGGGTCACATGGAGTAAAATCTCCCGCGAATCCCTCGCGAGCGTCGAACTCGTCCGCGGTGGCGGCGCCACGGCCTGGGGCAACGCGTCACTTGGCGGCGTCGTGCAAGTGCTGACGGAATTTCCCACGCAATCGGGCGGCGGGTTGGTCGCGAGCGCCGGAGATTTTTCCACGCGCTCCGCCGAACTCGGCGTCAACCAAGTGGTGGGGAACTCCACGCTGCAAATTTCCGGGCGCGATTTCGACACCAACGGATTTTCCCTGGTCGCGCCCGAAGACCGCGGCCCGATCGATATCGGTGCGTGGAGCCGTCACCACTGGCTCACCAGCCGCTGGCGCCAGCAATTCTCCACCGACGCGACGCTCACGATCACCGGCCGATCATTTGCGGAAAAACGCGGCAACGGCACGCCGGCGCAACGCAACGCATCGCGCGAAAATTTTGGCTCTGTAAAACTCGATGTGTCGCCACAAAAAAACTTTTCGTGGAGCGCACTCGCTTACGCGCAAGACCAGGTTTTCAGCAGCACATTCACCTCGATCAACGCGACGCGCACCGCCGAAACGCCGGCGAGCGATCAATTCGCCGTGCCCGCCGTCGCGCTCGGCGGTGCGTGGACTGCTGCGTGGACGCACGCCAGCGGCAGCCGCACGAATTTTGGCACCGACCTCCGCCACGTGCGCGGTGAGACGCGCGAACATTACAGTTTCAGCAATGGCGCTTTCACTCGCCAACGCGTCGCGGGCGGCACGCAAGATTTCGCGGGGATTTTCGCGCTCCACGAACAGTCGCTCGCGGCAAACTGGCGCGCGACACTCGGCGGTCGCCTCGATTACTGGCGCGAAACCGACGGCCACCGTCGCGAGCAGGAAGTCGCCACCGGTATCATCGCGCGCGACGACCACTACGCTGATCGCGACGGCGTGGAATTCAGCCCAAGCGCGGGCCTGGTCTGGCAGGCCACGGAAACATGGCGGCTGCGCGCGGCGGCCCAGTATGCGTTTCGCCGGCCCACGCTCAATGAACTCTATCGTCCCTTCCGCGTCGGCAACGTCATCACGGAAGCCAATGCCGCACTCGAAACCGAACACGTCGCAAGCTTCGAAGTCGGCACCGATTACACGCGCGGCACGCTCACGCTCGGGGGTGCGGTGTTTCACAACGAATTCCGCGACGCCGTGGGCAACGTCACCCTCGAGCGCGGCCCCGGCACATTTCCCTTGTTCGGTTTCATTCCTGCCGGCGGCGTCGGTCGCCAACGTCTCAACCTCGACCGCCTCCGCGTGCGCGGCGTGGAGTTGACTGGCAAATGGCAAGTCACGTCCGTGCTCTCGCTCGACGCCGCTTATCTTTACAACGACGCCACCGTGCAACGCGCCGCGCTCGCACCGCCTCTCGAAGGCAAACGCCTCGCGCAAGTTCCGCGCCACACCGCGACCCTCGGCGCCAGTTGGCGCGCGCCGTTTGGTCTGACCGTAACGCCGCGCCTCCGCTGGCTGAGCCGGCAATTCGAGGACGACGAAAACCAACTCATCCTCGGCGAAGTCGTCATCATCGACCTCGGCGCGAGTTACGCCATCACCCCGCGCGCAGAAATTTTCGCCAACCTCGAAAACCTCACCGACACCCGCATCGAAACCGGCCGCAGCGCCGACGGCCTCGTCAACACCGGCACCCCGCGTTTCGCGAACGCCGGCGTGCGCTTCACTTGGTAGGGACCGATCTCCGAGCGGGCCGTCAGGATTCGCGATGCCATTCGACCTGCCCGGAGATCAGGCCCTGCCACAATCCACGGTTAGTCACGGGTTACGTCACCAACCCAATTGACACTTAATAGGTGTCAATTCGCCGATGAGCAGGCCGGCAGAATGAATTTCAGCTCAAACCGAGTTGACACTTATTAAGTGTCAATTGGCCGGCCACTAACCGCGTCACCTGCTGCAGGAAATACTCGATCGCGTAATCGGTGAGCTGGCCGGACGGGCCGTCGGGATTGAAATCGAAACCGTGCGTGGCCCACGGCAGGCGCAGGAAATAATGTTTTACGCCGAGTTCGTTGAGTCGCACGTCGAGGCGTTCGCTGTGCCGCACCCACGCCAGCGTGTCGGGATTGCCGTGCACGAGGAGCGTCGGCGGCGAGTCCGCGCGCGCCAACAACTGACCACTCGCTTCTTCGTAACGCTTTAAACGTTCCGGCGTGTCCGGCGGACCACCGAAGTATTGGCGGAACAGTTTGATCGAGTTTAGCGCGTCGTCCTCGCGCGACACCGACCACGCAAAGGGCATGTCATGCGGCGCATAAAGCGCGATCACCCCGCGAATCGCCGGATCGCGCGCACCGTAACCAACCGCGGTCGCCAATTGTCCGCCGGCGGAACGCCCGATGATCACGAATCGCTGCGAATCGATCCCGAGTCGCTTCGAATTCGTTTTTAGAAAATCAATTGCCGCCCTCACGTCTTCGCGCTGCGCCGGCCAGATAAATTGCGGAGCCAGTCGATAACTGATCGCCGCCACCACATAGCCCCGCGCGACCCACCGGCGGTTCCACGCCGCGAGTTGCGTGCGATCGCCGCCGTCCCAGCCGCCGCCGTGAATCACGACGAGACACGGCCGCATCGTTGTGTCCGTCTCGCGCGGATTCGAGCGGCGATAAAAATCCAGTTTCAGCTCCTGCCCCGCTGGTCGCGAAAAGACTTCCGTGGTGACTTGCTCCGCGGGGATTGCCGAACCGCGATACAGCCAGCCGAAATCGAACGGCGCGTTCGTCGAGACGCGGCCTCCCAATGCCGTGCTCAATTCCTGCGGCAGTTTTTCAGCAATCTTTCGCGCGCTGACAACCGGGCGGACAAATCCCACAACCGCCACCCCACACAAAGCCAGTGCCGTCCAACGCCCTGCACCCTCAAGCGAACAGAACGCCCAGATCCCCAGTCCGACCGGCGCCAGCACCAGCCAGTGTCCAAATTCCCCGGCCACAATCGCCAGCTTCCACACCAGCATCGAATCCGGCGCCTGCCGCCAGGTGAGGAGGGAAAGCGCGGCAACCAGAAGAGAAAGGGTGAGAATCAGCACAAGTTTCAGAGGCACGACGCTACTACGAACCAACCCGGCGAAAAGATGTAATTTCCGCGTGCGCTCTCGTCGCATCGTCGTTTCACTGCGCGTTCTCTCTGCCATGCGTCGCCTCGATCAACTCCTCGCCAACCTCGGCTACTGCTCCCGCAGCGAAGCGCGGGCGTGGATTCGCGACGGTCGCGTGACGATCAGCGGTAAGGTCACGAAGGATTTTGGCGCGAAAGCGCACGCGGCGCACGTGCGGATCGACGGCGAACCGCTCGATCATCCCGATGGTGTGCTGATCTTGGTCAATAAACCCACCGGCCTCGTTTGTTCGCATGACGAACGCGAAGGCGCCAATGTTTACAGCCTGCTGCCCACCCGCTGGCGGGCGCGCAATCCACAGATCACGAGCATCGGGCGGCTCGATAAAGACACCAGCGGCCTCATCCTGCTCACCGATCAGAGCGAACTCGTGCACAAACTCACTTCGCCGAAACACAAGGTGCCAAAGCTTTACCGCGCCACGTTGCGCGACGACGTGTTGCCCGACCTGATTCCGCTTTTCGCCAGCGGCACGCTGCTGTTGAAAGACGAGCCGTCGCCGTGCGCGCCGGCAGAACTGAAAATCATTTCCCCGCGCGAAGCCGAACTCACGCTCACCGAAGGGCGTTACCACCAAGTGCGCCGCATGTTCGCGAGCCAAGGCAACGAGGTGCTCACGCTGCATCGCCCGCAGTTCGGTCACCTCGATCTCGGTGACCTGCCCGCTGGACAATGGCGCGAGCTCGCATTGGATACCTTTAAATGACCCAAGAAATTCCCGCTCTCACCGGCGCCCAGAAAACGAAATTGCGCGGCCTCGGCCAGGTCGCACCCGACGCCGCGTGGGTCGGCAAGGAAGGCATCACGCCGGAATTTCTCGCGGAATTAAATAAACAACTCGCGGCGCGCGAGCTCGTGAAACTTCGCTTCACCGGCGGTCAGGATCGCCACGCCCGCGCCGCGCTCACCGAGCAAATTGAAACCGCCGCGCCCTGCCTCTGCGTGGGTGGCGTGGGCAAGACCGCGCTTTTCTGGCGACCGGGCCCGGACGGCGCGCAATTGTTGGCGTAGTCTCGGGCGTTTCGCTGACGCACGCGTTGGCGAAGGGTTCATTTTATCTGGGTAACTTCCCGCCCCTCTAAGGAGGGATGCAGGCGACACGTCATTGCGGTATCTTCGCGGGAACCTCCGATACCCCCACCCCAGTTGTTTGGCCGGCTACTCCCCTCGCGCCGCCTGACGACACCCGGAGATATCCTAGTTAGCTCAAGCCCATGAAAACACGTTTCGTGTCCTGTCTCCTGGCGTCCGCTGCGTTTTGCACCGCGACCTCAGTTTCCCTCGCCGTCGCTTCGTTCCACAACACCGGCACCACTGCCAACGGTGGCGGTTTCTCCAATTGGGACGGTTCCAATCTGGACGCCAATTGCAGTATCACGCAATCCACCAGCACCGCCTACGGTGGTTCCGGCACCTCGATCAAAGCCCAAGCTATCTATAATAGCGGTTACTCGGGCCGTTACCACGCGATGAAGACGCGCAACAACGGCTACACGCTCGGTGAAACCGGTTTCTACGGCTTCGCATTTTATCTGCAGGCCGCGTGGGATTTTTCCGGCTCGCAGCAATACCAGCTGTTTCAATTCATCGCCAACTACAACGGCTCCTCGTGCGGCGAAGACTGGCAACCCTCCGCGATGGTCTGGATCGCCGGTAACAAACTCGCGAGCCGCCGCAACTTCGGCCCGAGCGCCTGCAGTCGCACCACCGTGTCCTACACGAACCTCGCCACGGTGACCGCCGGCGTATGGCACCGCATCGTCATCCAGGCGCGGTGGACGAATGACTCCACGGGTTTCTACAAACTCTGGTATGACGGCTCCAAGGTGCTCGAACTCCTCAGCCAACCGACGACCATCAACGACGGCCGCCAATACCGCATGGACGTCGGCCTCTACGCCAACAGCTGGAAAGATCAGGGCTACGCCACCGGCTCGACCAATCGCCAGCTCTGGATCGACAAAGTCGGCAAAGGCACCGTCTTCGCCGACGCCGATCCGGCGCAGTGGTAAACACGTTTAAAGCTTAAGCAGATCTCTCAACCACGAATGGACACGAAGGCACACGAATGAAAATGCACTGCAATGAGGAGCTCCATGCCGGCTCCGTCATTCGTGTCACTTCGTGTCCATTCGTGGTTTTTGTAGATTTTTCCGCATGAAACTGGCCGTGCTCGCCCTCATCTTCGTTGCATCCGCGCAGGCCGACGAATCGCGCCGGCTTTTTGATTTCACACCCGTCTCCGCCAACAATCCCGTCGTCGCGACGATCAACGAGACGATCAAAATTCCACTCAGCGAACTCCGCGCCTACCGCGACGCCGAGCGCCTCAACACGATCACCGATCCCGCGAGCCTCCCGCAAAAACGCGCGGTGATGGACGATTTGATCTCCGAATACCTCTACGTCGACGAAGCCTTCCGCACAGGCGTCGACCGTTCGCCGGGTTTTGTTAACCAGATGAAGGCGACGCACACGATGGTGCTCACCGATTTCATCGCTTCACGCGTGGAAAGTGAAAAATCCACCGAGCACCCCGAACCCGGCGACGCCACTCTGGCGCTCGCGCATCAACTTTTCGAAGCCGCCGACATCCGCATCTCCAACGAAGCCTACGCGCTCTTGAAAAAATCCGCCGCTGCCCTCGATCAATCGCGCGCTGCCGCAAACCTCGGCCCGGTCATTCCGACGACCGCCGCCGCGAACGCGCAACTCCACGCCATCATCAACGACACGCCTGAAGCCGTGCTGGCCCGCTACGAAGACAAATCGATTTCCGTGCGCCAGATCCTCGCGATCTATGCCGGCCTGCCCGACTCGCGTCCCAATCTTCACATGACGGAAGGCCTGCTCGAAATGCTGAAACCGCTCATCGTGCCCGAACTGATGGCCATAGAAGCCGCGCGCAAAGGCCTCGCCGACGATCCCGTTTTCAAAAACAAACTCATGCAAAACCGAAACGCCCTCCTGCGTTTCTCCATGCAGGATCTCATCGACCACGAAGTAAACGCCGCGATGCGCGCCCCGAATCACGACGCCGAAATGCGCGCGTGGCACGCGAAGCACCGCGCCAACTACGGCCCGCCTCGTGAAACGCCCGGACAACCCGCGCCGGCCTACGAAGAAATCCGCGCCGTCGTCGAAGGCGATTACTCGGTCATGTTACGTGAAAAATTCCTGGCCGAAAAAGCTCGCGCCCTCCGCAAGACGCGCACGATCGAGGTCGACGACGCCGTGCTGGCAAAGCTCTAACTGGATCTCGCTCGCATCATGAAAGCCACCCACACCGCAGCCCTGCTCGCACTCGTGAGTTCAGCGCTGCTCGTCTGGCTGCTCCCGGAAACTCCAGCCACCGCCCCCGCGACGCCCCCGCCAGCCAACCCTGTTTCTCACCCATCGAAAAACACGGCGGATTCTGCCACGCAAACTCTCGCCGCCTTAAAAACCTACTATCGGCGCGAACAGATCAAAGCAGAGCTCGCGATCGAGCAACGCCGCTACGGCGCCAATTATTGGGAGACCGAACTCGGCGCCAAAGCACTCCACGCGTTGCAGGCAGAACGCCTCGCGCGGCTCAACGAGCTCAACGCCGAGATGTCCGGCGTGTGGAGGGAAATGAGTTTTGCATCCGCGGAAACGACCTCCGCACTCACGCCGCTTTTTAGCCCGGAGTCTGCCGGCCCGAATGTGTCGTTTCTATCGCTCGCCTCGCGCGAAAAAGTCGAAACCTTGATCGTCGCCGCTGCGCAACGCGGCCCGATTAAACCCGCGGATCTAATCGACCAACTGCGCACACTCCTGCCTGCGGATGAATTCGCCGACTACGTGAAATGGAACGCTCCGGCCGCCGCGTTACGGCGAATGCAACTCGTCGGTTTTCACGCCAGCGAGAAGGAGTTCAACACTCTCGCGCAGCATCCCGACTTCGTAAATCCAACCTCCGGTCAATCCACCGAACCTGCGCTCTCCGCGAGTGAACTTGAAATTCTGATCGGGGCGGCGCGCTTCGCCGAACTCAACCAGCTCCGCACCGCCGAAAGACAAACCGCGGTTCACGATCTGCATCGCCTCGGCCTGCCGCTCGACTACGCGAAGTGGTTGCAGGATTTTCGCGCGCAAGCCGTCACCACGCTGCAAGCCGTCTGGCAGGAACCGCACACTCCCGACGCCGCCAAGGCCGCCCGCGTCGATCAGCTCCAGCACGCGTATCGCCTTAGTTTGCTCGCCACGCTCTCGCCCACCGGCGCGGCGTTCGACGAAACCGAATTACTTCCTTAACCATGAAAATCACCCTGTCCGCTTTGGTTCGCTGCCTTGCTTTATTCGGGCTGCTTACCGCGCTTTATTCGCCGGCTGCGATTACTTGGGATAAAAAAGAGGTTTCCCTCGAAGTCATTCGTGGCTCGCGTGATTCGGTGCCGACCCAATTCGAGCTGCGCAACACCGGCACCAAACCGGTCACCATCACCGGCATCACGACCAGTTGCAGCTGCACGACCGCCGATCCGGAAAGCAGCAAACTCGCGGCCGGCGAGAAAACCACGCTTTGGGTTCTTTTCACCATCGGCGCGCGCACCGGTCAGCAGGAAAAGACGATCACCGTTACCACCGACGATCCTCAAAGCGCGTCCACGACTCTCACGCTAAAGGTCAAACTCCTCGAGCCAGCGACGCCCGCTGTTAAAGCTGCGGACTGATCTGCAGATCAACGCTGCTCGATTTACTTCAGCCCGCGACGACTGCGGCGTTTCAACGCCACCGCGCCCAGCGCCAGCCCACCGGCCAAAGCCGCGTAGGTCGACGGCTCCGGCACCGCGCTGAGTTCCGTGGCCCGCACGCTCGCTTGCATGCGAAACGCGCCTTCTTGCACCAACATCCAGCTGCTGCCACCGGAATCCGTGGCCAGCACCCCGCTCGGCATTGTCCAGGCGTTCCCGCCGGGAGTTTGGTAGCCGGTGGAGTCTTCGGTAATCGCCCACTGATAATAGCCCGTCGTGGCCACGAGCTCGAAAGCAAAGGTGTTGTTCGGCATCAACGTGACCAAGTTGGTCGGCGTGAACGTCACGTCGTTTAGAAATGATGAGCCGATGCCCGAGTGCGTAAAGGTGACCGGCTCAGCAAATACCTGCGCGCCTTCCAGCACGATCAACCGCGCACTGACCGTTCCGGGGCCGCCGCTCGCCAGGTGCTGCAGCGAAAGCACGAGGCTGTCCAAGTGGTAGGTCTTGGCATCGGTGGTGAACCGAAACCCGCGCCCCGTGACTTCGTAGGTGTTGTTGTGCAGATTCGTGATGTCGTATCGGGGATTTTCGAGCGTCGAAACCTGCGTGACCTGCGCCACCAGTCGCAGCGCCACGAGGGAAATTACGATGCACAACAATCGCGGAAAAAATCGTTTTATGGAATACACGATGCGCACTATCGCCGAATTTCGCCGTTCTGCCCATACGCGGAACCGCGTAGCTAGCGCCGCGAATCACACACTCACCAATCGGGTGGCGCCGCCGCCGACTTGGCCCAGGCACGCGCCGCAGCCGGGTCGTTGACCAGCCACGCGCGATAAACTGCGCGCATGGCCTCGGTGCGCACCGAGGTTTGCGCGAGGGCTTGGGCCCACGCGATCGCGGCAGGTGGATCGTTTTGCACGAGATAAGGAATGAGCGCCGCGGTCGCTTTGCTTTGCGCGGCGGCTTCACCTAGCGAGCCCACGTAACCCTGCGCCGCCGCGAGATCCTGCACCGCCCAGTGCGACACAATATCCGCGAGCAACGCGCCCCGTTCATCACCGGCGCCGCTGGCCATCGTCCACGCTGCCGCCGTCGCCGGATCCTGCCGCGCCCACGCGGACACCGCGGCGGCGAGCGCGCGGTCTTGAGTCATTCCGTCGGGCAGCGACAGCGCCCAATCAAAAGCTTGCTCGGGCGTCTTCGTCACTATCGCCGACGCCAATCGCTCCGCCGCGGCAGCGCGGGCCTCGCCTTCCGGCAACGCGACGAGCGCTGCTTTCGCGGCCGTGCTGTCACGTTGGCCCCAAATTTCCAGGACATTGGCCGTGGCCAGCGCTGCGGAAGTTGTGGCGTCTTTGGGCAATGTCGCGGCCCACGCGAGCGCGAGATCAGGCGCGTCTTCTGCCCAGGCACGCGCCGCCGCAGTCGCCGCCATTTCCCGTGAAGCCGAGGCCGGCATGGTTAAAATCAGTTTAGCCGCGCCGGCGGGATCGAAGGGAATGATCTGCATCAAGGCGTGATACAGGCTCCGGTCGCGCGCTTCTCCGTCCAAGCCTTGCAGCGCAGTTTCGAAGGCCGCCAACGGGTCTTTCTCCGCCAAGGTATAAAGCGTCGTCTCCAGCGCGAGCGCACGCGCCGCGCCGTTCACCCCTTGCGCCCACGACAACGCCGCATCGAGGTCGGCGCGGGCATAAGCATCGGTGTAGGCCCGCCACGCGGGCTCGAAGCCCGGGCCCGCGGGCACTCGCGCGAGACGCTCACGGGCACGCGCGAGATCCTGTTTAGCGAAAAAGTCGAAGAGCGAAGAAAAGAGAGGCCCGTCCCGCTCGTCGCGCACGAGCGCCAGCGCGAGTTCGAACGCACGGTCGGGATCGATGCGAGCCAGTTCCAACAACGAATAGAGCAGCGCCTGCGAACGCTCATCTCCCGGCGGCAGGCCGGCGATGGCGGCAAACATGCCTTCGCGATCCCGCGCGAACCACTGACGCCAGAAGTCGTCGAGTTTGCGGAAACGCTCGTCGGGATCCGTGATGGCCAGCAACTGCGCCAGCTCGCTGGCCAGCGCAGGCGGCACGGAAACGGTCGGCGGGCGCGCATTCAGCACCCCCGCAGCCGCAGTTGAATCAGCCGCAGGAGTCGCGCTTACCGGTGGAGTCTTTTCCTGGTGCGAGGGCAGCCACAGCCACAGGGCGAGCACCGCACCCAGAACTAAAGTTAACCCCGCAAAGGCGACTGAGCGGCGTGACATGGGCAAGAGACGGATCGAAATAAAAACACCGCGCGATTTAGGTCACGCGGTGGCACAGGTGAAACCGGACGGCAGTTTAGTTGGTGCCGGTATCTTGATCGTTCAGCAGCGTGGTGCGGGCAGCGGAATTCAATGCGGTGAAAAACGACAGCCCCGTGCTGCCCTGCAGCGAACTCGCCGTGGTGATGTAATTCGTCCACGGCGTGGTGCGGATGCCGGCGACGTTGGGCACGCGCAAGGCAATGACGCGGGCGGCAGAAGGATTCGCATTGATCCGAGTGATCGGCGAACCGGAACCCGCAGGAACGAGGATCGCGATTTTCCAATTGTAAGTCGGGACAGTGACGGAGTTCGTGCCGATGGTGCCGGCGGAACCGTAGCCGCCGGACATGATGAGCACTTCGCGTCCGGTGCTGTTGGTCAGGTTGCGGCAGTAGGTTTCAAAGTTTGCCCAGATGCCCTGATTGTTGTCCGGCCGCTGCGGCTGGATATTGGTGAGGAGAAAAGTCTGCTTGGCGTGATCGAGCGTGATGTTGCGGTCGGCGTTGGGCGACATGTGACCGCGATCAAAGCCGCTGTTCGTGTAGTCGGCATGCGTGACGCGCTTCATTCCAGCGGGCAGCGAGGTGTCGGTGATGAAATTGCCGTCGTAACGGCCGCTGCCCTGATCACCGGAGGAAAGACTCCACGCCACCCACTTCGGGATGCCCGACGAGCTCACGTAGCCGAGTGCGTATTGCGGGCGCTGGATGAGGTAGTTGCTCGCACCGGAGCCCGCTCCACTGGGATTGCCGAGCACCATCTGGTAACTCGTGATGATGAAGGCGAACGAAGAAGCGGTGGTCGCCGCGACGAGAGAAACAACACAAACGAGACGCGTAAGTTTCATAGGTGGCCCAGGCTATTTGGTCGAAAAACGGAACCGGTGATCGATTCCGTTGGTTTAATTTCAACCCGCAATAATCGCTGACGAATCAGTGCAGTCAGCTCAAAGCATTTCTCGCGCCCTCGAGGTTAATTTCTGGTGACGCGGGCGGCCCAAAATTTCGGGAAAGTCACGATTGCGCGCGACTCCAACCGCGCCACGCTGCCCGCATGACCCTCGCCGAACTCGGCTGGAATGATTTTTTTGCAAACGCCTTTGCGCCTCTGGCCGCGGAAGGCGGCGTGCCCGCGCGCGTGACGCTCGAGCTCAAGGGTTATTACGAAGTCACCGGGGAGAATGGCGCGAAGCTCGGCGAATGTTCAGGCAAGTTCCTCAACACCGCCAAGACCACGTCGGCTTATCCAGCCATCGGCGATTGGGTCGTGGTGACGCCGCAAACGGGCGACGATTCCCGCGTGGCCATCAACGCCGTGTTGCCGCGGCGCACCAAATTCGCGCGCCGCGCCGCCGGCCTCGAACCGCTCGAGCAAGTCGTCGCCGCCAACATCGACACCATCTTCATCGTCAGCGGACTCGACGGGAATTATCACCTGCACCGCGTGGAGCGTTACCTCGCGACCACGTGGGCCGGCGGCGCGCGCCCGGTGATTTTATTAAACAAAGCCGACCTCTCCGACGAAACCGATGCATTGCTCGCCGAATTGCGCGAGGCCGCGCCCACGGTGCCCGTGCACGTGGTCAGCGCACAGACGCGCCGCGGTTTGAAAGCGCTCACGCCTTACCTCGAGCCCGGCAAAACCGTCGCGCTGCTCGGTTCGTCCGGCGTCGGCAAATCCACGCTTATCAACCGCCTCATGGGCGACAAGGTGCAGTTCACCCAAGAGGTGCGCGAGAACGACAGCAAAGGTCGGCACACCACCACGCAGCGCGAACTGCTCGTGACGCCGGAAGGCGCGATCATCATCGACACGCCGGGCATGCGCGAGATTCAGCCATGGGCCGCGGGCGATGCGCTCGCGGAAAATTACAACGACGTCATCTCGCTGACGCACCGCTGCAAATTCACCAATTGCACACACACGCAAGAGCCCGGTTGCGCCGTGCGCGCCGCGAAGGAAACCGGCACGCTCACCGAGGCGCGTTGGGAAAGTTATCAACGCCTTCTCCGCGCGATCGCACACGAAATCCGCCAGTTCGACCGCCCCGCCGCACGGCAGCACCGCGAGCAAGTGAAGAAGCAGACGAAACACCTGCGCCGCCGCGTGCACGAGAAACACGGCGAAGAGTGAGCAGCGGGGTTGACGTAGCCACAGCGCCAACCACGTTGCTCTTATGTTTATCATTCTCGGCGCAGACGGAAAAGAATATGGCCCGGTCAAGGCCCGCTTGGTGCATGAATGGGTCGCCGAGGGTCGCGCGAATCTCGAAACGCAAATGCGCCGCGACGGCGAAACGGGGTGGAAACGTCTCGGAGATTTTCCGGAATTCAGCGACGCGCCGGCAACATCTGCCGTAAGCACGCCTCCCGTCGTGACGGAGCCACCACCCATTCCCGCCAATGCGCCGATCGCCGCAATTTCGAAAACTGAAACTGCCCTCGCTCCACGCGAATTGCGCCTGGCCGGCGCCGTGATCGACGGACTTCTGAAAACGCTGTGTTTTCTCCCGACCACCCTTCCGCTCTACCGCTTCGTGCAGGAACGCAGCCTGGATAATCCGCCGCCGTCGATGCAGGAAACGTTTACCGCCACGAGCCAGATTCTGGCCGACAATCTTTCGAAGTCATTTCCGTTCCTGATCGGTCTGGTGATTGTGCAAATGACGCTGATCACACTCCGCGGGCAATCCGTCGGCAAACTACTCCTGCGCATGCGCATCGTGCGCCACACCGATGAGACGCATGCCGGTTTCCTGCGCGGATTTTTCATCCGTAGCTTTCTCCCAGCGCTGGTGCAGCAACTCCCGCTGATTGGCATGCTGTTTTGGATCGTGGACACGTGTTTTATTTTTCGTGGAGATCACCGTTGCCTCCACGATCTCGCCGCCGGCACGAAAGTGATTTCTGTGCGCAAGTCACAGGATTGACCTCGCGCGCGGCCAATCCAAGGCTGGCTTCACTATGTTCACCATTCTTGGAGCGGACGGAAAAGAATACGGCCCGGTTGCCACCGAAAAGATCGCTGAATGGATTCGTGGCGGCCGCGCCAACTTACAAACGCGGGCTCGTCGCGATGGCGAAACCGAGTGGAAGACGCTTCGAGAATTTCCTGAGTTTGCGCAAACCGCCGCGCCTTCAGCGGTGCCGCCCCTGCCCTCCACCCCGGTCGTCGTGAGCTCCCCGGCCGCACCGGGTGCCCGACCCACACCCGTGTATCGAGATGAATCTCTCGCGGGACGCGGCGCGCGCCTGGTTGCACGCATTATCGATCTTTTCCTGAGCGGATTCAGCGCGATGCCGGGACTGGCGCTCATGGCACTCGGCGGTGTCTTCACCAGATTCGACCGCGATGACTATTCCGGGCTCGCCATCGCGGGTGTTGCGTTGGCCTGCCTTGGGTTCGTCATCCTGTTTATTTTCCAAGTCTATTTGCTCAGCACGCGCGGCCAGACCATTGGGAAAATCATCATGAGCGTGCGCGTAGTGAATTTCGACGACGGCAAAAATCCCGGCTTCGTAAAAGCATTTCTGCTGCGCGCTTTCGTCAACGGCTGCATTTCCTCCTGCGTGCCGTTTTACGGGATCGTGGACATGTGCTTTATCTTCCGCGACGACAAGCGCTGCATTCACGACCTGATCGCCAGCACGAAAGTCGTGAAAGCTAAATGAGTGATCGCACTACTTCGCCGCGCGGTCTGGCTTAAACAGCAGCGCGTCGAGTGACAGTTTGCCCGGGCCGAATACGAGCACGATCATCGACGCCAGCAGGAAGAGAAACGGCGCAGCGGTCACGAATTTATCCGCGTCGTATAGGATCGCGTGCAGCGCTTCGTTGTCCGCGGTCACGTAGGCCACGATCATCGTGAAGATCAGCGGCACGCTCACCGGTCGCGCGAGCAAACCCAGCGCCAGCAGAATTCCGCCGAAGCACTCCACCGAGCCCGCCGCGATGGCGTTGAGCTTGGCCGCCGGAATATTGAGCGATTCGAAATAGTCCGTCGTGCGCTGGATATTCATAAGCTTGCCCCACCCGGTTTGCGCAAACGACCAGCCCCAATAAAGACGGATCAACAATAAAAGCGGTGATTGTAGCAGCGAGCAGAGGGCGTCGAATTTTACGAGGAGGGTGCGGAAGTTCATAGGTGTGCGCGAAAAAGTAGGAGCCGGACGCCTGAAAATTATTCCCGCCGGCAAAACCAGCCGAGTTGCATCCACGTCCGGAACCAAGTCTGCACCTGTTGTGCGAGATCCTCGCTCGTGGCCCGTTTTCCAGAGGGCAATCCGGCCGCGAGCGCCGCCCCGAGCGGTTTGCCGGCGCGAATCGCGAGGAGGATTTTCCCGGCAGCCGGATCGAGGCGTTTGAAATAAATTTTCCCCTCATGGCGATGCACCGCGACGTGGCAACGCTCCGGTTTCGGCAGCTTTACTTTTTTTTGCCGCTCGCTGCGCACGCCGGTGGGCGCGTTGCTCGTATCGCCCCGGAGGAGCGCCTCGCGCTTTTTGATGTGAATCAGGAAATCGTCGACCGGATAACCGACTTCCAAGAGCTGCAAGTAGGGCTGCAGCGCGAGCCGGAGTTTCGCGACATTCGCGCCGACGAGTTGATCGGGCGTGAACAACGGCAGCGTCGCGCCATCGTAAACTTCCACCTGCGCCCATTCGAAGCGCATCAGGTCGTGGCACAACGCCGTGTGCGGGCGCGTCCACTTCGGCTCCTCGAGAATAAACCGCGCGAGGCGATCCGGCAGATTTCGCAGCGTGTGCGAGCGCGACGGATATTTCACCATATAAGCCTCGGCCATCTTGATAAACTTCCGGTCGCCGAGCACCGCGCGTAATCCCGGGCAGTCTTCGTAAAGGCTGTCGAGCACGCGAAACCAATACATGCGGTTGTAAATCTCGAGTCGCTCCAACGACGTGAGTCGATCGTTCGGCTTGATGATTTCGCCCACGACCTTGGTGGTTTTGCGTCCGTCGTGCACACGCGGCTTCATCCGGTTTTTCGCCGTGAGTGGCGTAGACACGAGTTGCCACACCGAGCGCTGCAAGTCGGCGAGATCGCGCTTCGAATCGACGCGCGCGGGCGCGGAAGCAGGTTTTGATTTCGCGCGTTTCATTCAGCGGAAACCACGAATAAACGCGATCGCCCACGCATGAATTCACTCATTAAAATTGATGCACTCCATTCGTGTCTCTTCGTGTCCATTCGTGGTAAAAAAATCAGGCCCGAGCGCTTTTAGCAGACTGGCGCTTCGGCTTTTGCGCCGCACGCGCATCCGCGATGTATTCATTCGCTTTCATCGCCTCGTCGTAAACTTCCTGAAAGGACGGAATCTTGTCGTCCCATTCGAGCAATGTTGCGGTCACACCACAGCGCCTGATCGCGTGCGCATAGAGTTTCCACACGGGGTCGAGCACAGGGTGGTCGTGCGTATCGAGGATGTATTTCTCAAACTTCGTATGGCCGGCGATGTGGATTTGCGCGACGCGTTCGGCAGGCACGCCGTTCAAGTAATCGTAAGGATCAAATTTGTGGTTCTTCGACGACACGTAGATGTTGTTCACATCGAGCAAAATTCCGCAGTCGGCTTGCTCGACGACCTCGGTGAGAAATTCCCACTCGGTCATCTCGGAAACATGATACTCGGTGTAGGAGCTGACGTTTTCGACGGCGATGGGGATTTCGAGATAATCGCGCACCATGCGGATTTTCGCGGCGGTGCTTTTCGCCGCGGCTTTCGTGTAAGGCATCGGCAGCAGATCGTGCGAATACGTGCCATCGACGCTGCCCCAACACAAATGATCGGAAAGCCACGGCGTCTTCGTGCGCTTCGTGAGGGCTTTTAGTTTTTTAAGGTGTGTGCGGTCGGGCGCGTCGGCCGAACCGAAGTAGAGCGAGACGCCGTGTTGCACGACGCGGTATTGCGCGAGGATGCGCTCCAGCACTTCCAGCGGACGCCCGCCATCGACCATGAACGTCTCGGAAATAATCTCGAACCAATCGACCGTCGGTTTCTCCGACAGGATGTGGTCGTAGTGCGGCACACGCAGGCCGAGGCCGATACCGTAGTCGGTGTAGCCGTTGTAAGGATTAGCGGGCATGAGCGGAGGAACAAGCGGGCTGACGTGGCGGCCAGCTTGCGCGGGATTCCGCGCAAAGCGAGCCGGAGAACAAAGAGGCCGGACTGCGTGAGCCGGCCTCCGTAAAATCAATTCCGACCAAATCCTCAATGGATCCGGCCGGGACGCGGGAAGATTACTTCTTGGGAGCTTCCGCGGCCTTGCAGGATTCCTTCGCCTTGCAGGTGTCTTTGCCATCGGCGCTCTTGCACGTGTCTTTGCCTTTGCAGGCATCTTTGGCCTTACACGTGTCTTTGCCGTCGGCGGATTTGCAGGTGTCCTTACCCTTGCAACCGTCTTTGCCCTTGCAGGCATCTTTGCCTTTTTCCGTCGCGGGAGCTTTGGCGCCGGCTTCAGCCGCGGTGGCCTTGAGGGTGAGTGCTCCGGCGTAGAGGCCGGCAATGGCCGCAGCCATGATGATCGTCTTGTTGGTCTTATTCATATCAACTGGGATTTAGGGTTGTGGTTTTCTCCCCGCACGAAACGGACGTGAGGTCGCGCGGCGCAGGGTGGAAATTGGGGGCTTCACTCAAATCGGGTGGCGGGGGTAAGAGTGCTGACACGTTGGGTTATTCCCGAACTACGCGAGAAAGTCAGGGGCGGACGCAGGTTTTCGACGAACACCGCATTTCCCGCGCCGAGACGCAGAGTTGACAGTTGCGCGCCCGCGTCGCTCACGGCAGAACCGCGCCATGCGCTTTTTCTCCACCGCACTCACCGGCGCCGCGCTGTTCGCGGCCACCCTCGCCTCCGCCAAAACCCTCGTTCACGCCGGCTCGCTCATCGACGGCCGCAGCGACACGGTCCGCAAAAATGTCACCATTGTCATCGACGGCGAGCGCTTCGCCAGCATCGCCGACGGTTTCACCGCAGCGAGCGAAGGCGACACCGTGATCGATTTGAAAAACGCCACCGTGCTGCCCGGCCTCATGGACATGCACGTCCACATCACCGGCGAACAATCCGGCGCCGCCGGCTACGCCGAGGGCTTTTATATGAACCCGGCCGACGTCGCGCTCCGCGCCACGACGTATGCGAAGAAAACATTACTCGCTGGCTTCACGACCGTGCGCGATTGCGGGGCGGGCGAAAACCTGAACATCGCGATGCGCAACGCCACCGCCAAGGGCTGGATCATTGGGCCGCGCATCTTCGCGGCCGGCAGCGTGTCCACCACCGGCGGTCACGGCGACGGCACCAACGGCCTCAACAATAAACTCCAGCATTTGCTGAGCGAAGAACAGACCGGCATCGCCAACAGTCCCGATGAAATCCGCCGCGTCGTGCGCCAGCGCTACAAAGATGGCGCCGACCTGATCAAAATCGCCGCGACCGGCGGCGTGCTCAGCCTCGCCAAAAGCGGCCAGGCCCCGCTCTTCACCGAAGACGAAGTCAAAGCGGTCGTGACCACCGCCAAAGATTACGGCCTGAAAGTCGCCGCCCACGCCCACGGCGACGAAGGCATGCAACGCGCCATCAAAGCCGGCGTCGCTTCTATCGAACACGGCACCTACATGTCCGACGAAACCATCGCACTCATGAAGCAACACGGCACTTACTACGTGCCCACGATCAGCGCCGGACGTTTCGTCGCCGAGAAATCCAAAATCGACGGCTACTTCCCCACCATCGTCCGCCCGAAAGCCGCCGCCATCGGCCCGCTCATTCAAGCCACGTTTCAAAAAGCCTACGCCGCCGGCGTGAAGATCGCGTTCGGCACCGACCAAGGCGTCGCCCCGCACGGCGACAACGCGAAGGAATTTATCTACATGGTCGAAGCCGGCATGCCGCCAATGAAAGCAATCCAGTCCGCCACGCTCGAAGGCGCCAAACTGCTCGATGCCGAAAAAGACCTCGGCACCGTTGAAAAAGGAAAATACGCCGACCTCGTCGCCGTCGTTGGCGATCCGCTCGCCGACATCAGCTTGCTCACGAAAATCACTTTCGTGATGAAAGCCGGCACGGTGTATAAACAGTAAAGCGCCCCGAAAGGCAGGGGCGGTTATCCCTAACTGCCCTTAGGATTCGCGCTGGTCTCATGCCACTCGATCTCGACCCCACCACCCTCGTCCGCCTCGCCGCCATCGCGCATTTGCTTTCGCTCGCGGCGATCATCTACGCACCGATCCACCTCGGCTGGCACGAAGCGCTCGAACGCGTTTCGCCGCTTCTCCGGCAAATGGGTCAAGTGTATCACTACTACACGACCGGCACGATCATTGCGATGGGTGTCGTGAGCCTATTCTGCGCGCCCGACCTTATTTCCGGCACGCCGCTCGCGCGCAGCGTCTGTGGTTTCATCGCGCTTTTCTGGATCGCCCGTCTCGGTGTCGCGATTTTCTACGACTCCAAACCTCACCTCTCGAACGCGTGGCTGAAATTGAGCTACCACGCCCTCAGCGTGCTCTTTGTCGCGTTCGGCTTCCTCTATGGCTGGCTAGCCCTGCGGTAGAAAATTCCCATGACCACGCGCACTCTCTCCGAACACTCCCTGCTCGCCGCCGTGCTTGATGCTTGGGATCGCAACAACACCGTGCTCGTCAACCTGCTGCGCTGCGTGCCCCCGGGCGGCTTGGAGGCACGCGCCACGGCCACCAGCCCGACCGTGTCGCAGATGTTTATGCACATGCACCACGAGCGGATGATCTCGGTCGAAGAAGAAGCTCCAGAGATCGGTGCCAAGGCTCCTCCGCAGGAATGGGCCGTTGAACTAAATGCTGAACGAATCGCGGAATGCCTTTTCGCCAGCGCCCAGTGTGTGCGCGAAGCGGTGCGCCGACGCGTGGAAGCCGGGCGTGATCTCGACCGCGATTACGCCCATCCGATTCACCTGATCCACCTGCTGACTTTTCACGAAGGCTATCACCACGGCCAGATCAAGCTGGCTTTAAAAATCGCGGGCACGCCGATTCCCGATAATATCGCCGGCTCCGTGACGTGGCACGTGTGGCGTTCCCGCAAACCAATTAGTTCGCCACAGGCCTGAGCGTCCAAACTGCGCCCCACTACGACGCTTGTCTGATTAAATTAAATCACGATTTCCGCCGTGCTTTTCTGATGCCGAGCACCACCAAGCCGATCATCAGGACGAGGCCCAGCAGCGCCGCGCCGGGCGCGTCGTCGGTTTCACCGACATAAATACCGGCGGCGCAGATCGCCACGCCGGCCAAGATAAAACCGAGCGCCATCGCCAGATTAGTCACCGAGGATTTCATGAGTGTTTTCTCCATAGATTTGTTTTCGATGCGCCCAGTCTGCACGCGCCGCATGAAAGCCCGATGAACTCCCCATGAAATCCGGGTGAATTAATTCACCATGAACACATCCACGCCTTGAATGCGGGCGCTTTATTTTTGCTCTTTGGGTGCGGTCGGCTTCCAGAAGTAAATGCCCAGAATCAGCATGATCAGCGTGAAGACCGCTTGGCCGATGAGGAAACTCGCGTTCGGCGCATGCCTAAACCCGGCGATCAAACCAGGCAGGGTGAGCACGAAGAGGATAAAAAAAAGGACTGAGATTGCTTTGCGCATGGGGATGGGTGGGTGGGTTAAAATTCAGAGCAGCAACAGACTCGGCGTGAGTTTTCCAGATTCAGTCTTTTCTTAACCATACTGTTTTTTCACTTCTGCGATCGAACCGACGATCAGTTTTTCGAGCACGGCCTTGTCGAGATCGGCCAGCTGTTTGAAATACAGACACGCTTTGCCGAACTTGTGTTTGCCGACCTTGCTCAACAAAGCCTGCTGCGACGCGCCCTCGACCATCAAATAAAGCACGAGCTCCCGCCCGCGAATCGCAAAGCCCGCCAGCGGCGCCTCGCCGGTTCGGCCGCTTTCATAGGTGTATTTATAGGAGCCATAGCCGACGATACTCGGCCCCCACATCTTGGGCTCCTGTCGCGTGATTTTTTTGAGCAGAGCCATCAACTCGGCGCAGTCGCTCCGTTGCTGTTCGTTCGCTCGCGAGGCGAGGTAGGTCTCAATGCTGGCGGCGGTAGGTTTGGTTTTATTTTCGGCCATGGGAATAATCGTGAAGATCGGAATTCGGTGCTAAAATCGAAAAACCCGGGCACGCTGCAGCAGTGCCACAGTCGTTATACTTGGTGGCATTTCTTCATGAATTTAATCCAGCACGCAACCGTCGAAACAGCGGGGAGGCCACATCAGCCGCCGAGTCCCAGGTTTTATATCTGCCACAGGCCGGACTCTATTCCGTCACTGATGATAATCGCGCACTTTCCACGGCCGGGGATATCCATAGGAGGCACCGCTATTTCAGCGCCGTGTTTCGTCGCTGCCGCCACCGCTGCTGTAATGTCAGCGACGAGATAGTAAGGTCGAGTCACCGGCTTTTCTCCTCCATGCATCGGCGACCTGATTCCTAATAACGTTCCGCCAGCGAGGCGCGCCGTGCGAGCGCCGCCCAAACTTTTGTCGGCTTCGCCAAACACCAATCCATAGACCTCCTGATAGAGGTTGCACGTGACGGCGGCATTTCGCGCAACTATTTCCAAGTAGTGAATCTGCATCGAACCTGCCGGATGGTCAGGTTTGTCAGGCTGGGTCGAGGCAACACTGCCGGCCGCGATCAGTGCGGACCAAGGGGTCGCGGCGAGCACGGCGCCGTTCACGAGAAAGTTGCGGCGAGTGTTAAGGTCATGGTTCATAGGTGCGCAGGGTAATTTGGCCCGAGGGGAAAAGTAAGTCCCGACACGGTCACGATCCGAAGAAAGCAAGTTAACTTCTGGAGACTCCATTTCAAAATTTTTAAGCTCAGGCGATGCGGTCGATCATCGGCTCGCCGGTTTCGAAACGGCGGAGGTTTTCCATGAATTGGTGGATGAGTTTGTCGTCTTGATCCCCCGTGCCGCCGCCGATGTGGCAGGTGATAAAACAATTCTTCGCTTTCCACAGCGGGTGCTCGGGCGGCAAAGGCTCGGGATCCATCACGTCGAGATACGCGGCGTCGAGGTGGCCGGATTCGAGCGCGGCGATGAGCGCGAGTTGGTCAACGGTGGTGCCGCGACCGACGTTGTAGAAACGCGCGCCGGGCTTCACTTGCGCGAAACGCGCGGCATTCATGAAATTTTTCGTCTCGGGCGCATCGGGCAGGATGTTGATCACATGATCGGCCGTGCCAAACGCAGCGGGCAGGCCGGCGTCGTCGACGATCGTCGCGGCTTCATCGCCGCGCGCTTTGCGGCGATACGCGGTGATTTTGCAACCGAACGGCGTGAGCAGTTCCACCATGCGCTTGGCGATCGCCCCGTAACCAAGGAGCAGCACGCTTTGTCCCGTGATGACGCGCGCGGTGAAACGATCTTCCAAATAACACCACGCGCGCGCGCCGTCCTGATTGCGCAGTTGCGATGGCAGGTTGCGCGCCAGCGCGAGCATCGACGCGAGCATCTGTTGCGCGCAGGGATCGGCGAACACCGACGACGCATTGGTCGCGACCGCCCCGCGGGCTTTCAACGCCGCGCGAAAATCGTCGCGATCGTAGCGCGTGTAACCGGCGGTCGAGAGCGCGATCCATTTTAGATTCGGCAGCTGCATGCTGTCGGCGACATCGGGCTGGCCGTAAGCGATGTCGGCCTCGGCCAGCGCGGGATCGGCGGCACCTTGCGCGAGCACCGACTTGGTCGAACTCGCGGACTGGATGAGGCGGTAGCCGCGTTTATCCAATTCCGATTTAAAGAGTGCCAGCGCGCTTGGCCGCAGGTCGTGGTTCGTCCAGATGGTTTTCACGAGGCCGAATGTTGGCGGTCGGCAGATTCGCGCAAATCAAAAGCCTGAGCAATGACGCGTGCGCAGAATTTTAAGGGAAATCCGAAAGGAATAAATTTTAACCACAGATGGATCCGGATGAACGCAGCTGCGGCCAACAAAAAGACACGCGGGTTCTTAGTCCGGTATCTGTGTCTATCAGTGTCCATCTGTGGTTAAAAAGAAAACGGCCCGCTCGGAGATCGGGCCCTACCATTGAGTCATGAACCGCGGTGAGCTTGCCAAGTCAGGGCGCTCACGGCATTCACGGGCGCGGGCCAACCTCTATGCAATTACTCTTCGTTCTGCTGGTTCTCTACCTGGTGGTCGCGCTGATTGTGCTGCCGATTTGGACGTTTGCCAAACTCAGCGGGCAAAATCGCGAAAACGAATCGCTCCGACGCCGGCTCGACTTACTGGATGAGGAAACCAAGACGCTGCGTCAGGCCGTGCGCCGGCTTGAGACCGTGGCCGCTTCCGCACCGCCCGCAGCCGCGCCCGCCGCGCAGCCGCAATTCATCCGCGCGAAACCAATCGAGGCTGCGCCGCAACCGGTGATTGTCGCCGCCATCCAACCTCCCGCGCCCGTAGTGGTTCCGCCCGCGCCGATCATCCCGGCACCCGCGGTATCACCCAGCGTGCCGCCGCCGATCCCGCGATCTGTTACCGCACACGAACCCACCCCCGCACCGGGCGAAGAACTCGCGGCGTGGTTCGCCAACGCTGAAGCGTCCGCGCAAACACCGCCGCCGGTGTATGTGCCGCCACCAGAAAAGCCCAGCTGGTTGGACAACATCAATTGGGAGCAATTCATGGGCGCGAAACTTTTCGCGTGGCTCGGCGGGCTGGCGCTGTTTCTCGGCATCGCGTTTTTCGTCAAATATTCGTTCGACCACGATTTGATTCCACCGGCAGTGCGGGTCGCCATCGGCTTTGTGCTGGGCGCAGGGCTCGTGGCGGGCGGCTTGAAAATGGCGCGAGGGAAATATGCGATCACCGCCCAGACGCTCATCGCCGCCGGCATCGTGTCGCTCTACGCGGTTACGTTCGCGTGTCGCTCGATTTACCATTTCGAATTTTTCGGCGCGGTGCCGACGTTTCTGTTGATGACATTAATCACCGCGACGGCGTTTGTGCTCGCGGTGCGCTTAAGCGCGCAGGTCGTCGCCGTGCTCGGCATCCTCGGTGGCTTCCTGACGCCACTGCTCATCAGCACCGGGCAGGATAATCCCCTCGGACTTTTCGGTTACCTCGCGCTGCTCGATCTGGGTTTGATCGCCGTGGCGCTGCATCGCTCGTGGTTTTATTTGGTGCCGCTCGGCGCGGGCGGCACGACGCTGTTGATGCTCGGCTGGGCGGGAAAGTTCTACACCGAAGAAAAAACTTTCATCGCGATGACCGTGTGCGTCGTGTTTACGGGGATTTTCTTCGCCGCGCTGGAGATCGCGCGAAAGCTGAACCGCCCTTCGCCGCTGCTCAGCCAGACCGTGATTGGACTCGTTGCGGTGGCGTTCGGCTTCAGCTGGTTTTTTCTGAATGATCGCGCCGCGCTTTCGACCGGATTGTTTTTCGGATTCGTTTTTGTGCTCACGCTCACGGTCTTCGCGCTGGCGTGGCGGGAGAAAGTGCACGCATTGGTCGCCGGGGCCGCGATGATCAACGGCGCACTGATTTGCCGCTGGGCCGCCGGGCTGTTCACGCCGGAAAATGCTCCCGTGATCATGGCGGTGTGCACGGGATTTTCTGGAATTTACTTCGCCGCGTTTCTGGTGGCGCGGCGTTTTGCGCAAAACGCTCCCGCGATTCTCTGGTCGGCGGTCGGCCTGCCGGCGCTCTCGCTGGCCATTGCGTTGTTCATGATTGTGCCGGGTGAAATCGGCGCGCGTCCGGGGCTGCTCTTCGGATTTATCTTCGTAAGCGATGTGCTGTTGCTCGCAATCGCGTGGCGGGATGAACGCGTGCCGCGCCTGCATGCATTCGCCGGCATGGCGTGTTTCGCGTTGCTTTCACTGTGGACGGCCCAATCGCTCACCGACGCACTGTTGCCGTGGGCGCTGGGCGCGTGCTTGGGATTTGCGGCCCTGCACACGGTTTTTCCGCTGCTGCTCGAACGCAAGAACCCCGCCAGCGCGCCCACGTGGTGGAGCCAGTTATTCCCACCGCTCGCACTGGTGTTGATGCTCTTTCCGATTTTCAAATTGGAGACGACATCGTTCCTGATCTGGCCGGCGATTTTACTCGTGGATTTATTGGCGGTCATCCTCGCGGTGTTTACGGCGTCGCTCGTCGCGGTGGCGGCAGTGCTGGTGCTGACGTTGTTTGCGACTGGCGTGTCCGTGTTGAACGTGCCGGTGACCACGGCGCTGAGTGGATCGCAGTTATTGGTGATCGGATTTTTCGCGGTGTTTTTCTTTGCCGCGAGCCTTTGGCTGGCGCGCAAGCTCGGCGATTTGCTGCCGGAATCCGTGCGCGCCAACCGGTTCGCGGGAATTTTCGGCACGACGCAAGCGCAGCTCCCGGCGTTTGCCTCGCTGCTGCCATTCATTTTGCTCGTGATGGTGTGCGCGCGCTTGAGCGTGCCGGATCCTTCAGCGGTGTTTGGCTTGGGCCTGCTCCTCGTGGTGCTGACGCTCGGTCTGGCGCGGTTGCTCGTCATCGCGTGGCTGCCGGCGTGCGCGCTGGCGGGAATCGTGGCGGTAGAATACGCGTGGCACGCGAAACAATTCAGTCCAGCCGAAGCGGGCCTGCCGCTGGCATGGCACCTCGGGTTTCTCGCGGTATTCTCCGCGTTTCCGTTTCTTTTCCGGGAAAAATTCATCCGCCTCACCGGGCCCTGGGCGGTCGCCGCGCTCGCGGGGCCGGCTCACTTTTGGCTGATCCACGACACGATCAAACTCGGCTGGCCCAACGAATTTCTCGGCGCCGTGCCCGCGCTGCTCTCGCTGGTGCCGTTGCTAGGCCTCAGCGCGATTTTGAAATTGTCGACCGCGGAAAATCCGGCGCGCCTCAACCAGCTCGCGTGGTTCGGCGGCGTGGGCCTGTTTTTTATCACGCTTGTTTTCCCGGTTCAATTCGAGCGTCAGTGGCTCACGGCCGCGTGGGCGCTGGAAGGCGCGGCGCTGCTCTGGCTTTTCCATCGCGTGCCGCACGCCGGCCTGCGCGCCACGGGCACGGCGTTGCTGGTCATCGCATTCGTGCGCCTCGCGCTCAATCCGGCGGTGCTGGGTTATCATGTCCGCGGCGACACGCCGATTTTCAATTGGTATCTCTACGCTTACGGACTGACCGCCGCGGCGTTGTTCACGGCCGCCCGCCTCGCTGCCGCCCCTCGCGACGAATTGCTCGGGATCAAACTTCCGCCGGTATTCAACGCCGGCGGACTCATCCTCCCCTTCCTGCTGTTGAACATCGAAATCGCCGATTACTTCACGCCGGCGGGTAGCCGCTCGCTGGTATTTCAGTTCTCGGGAAATTTCGCGCGCGACATGTCCTACACCATTGGCTGGGCGCTGTTCGCCCTCGTGCTGCTCGGCCTCGGCCTTTGGAAAAAGACTCGCGTCGCGCGTTACGCCGCAATCGCGTTACTGAGCGTGACGTTGTTGAAATTATTTTTCCACGACCTGTCGCGACTTGAGGCGCTCTACCGGGTCGGCGCGCTGTTTGCAGTCGCGATCATCGCCATGCTCGCCTCCTTCGCCTATCAACGCTTTCTGCCGAGCCATGAAAAGACGCCTCCGCCTCAACCTTAACGGGGCGCTGCTGCTCTCCGCCTGCTTCGCGTTCAGTCGCGGGATCGCCGCGCTCACGCCGACCGAATGGTCGCACCAGCAAACCGTGGAAGTGACCACCGCGGGTCTTAATCGCCTGCCGCTCACCGCCGCGACGTTTGACGCGGCGCGGGCCGGCCTCCCGGATTTGCGTCTCATCAATGCCTCTGGGCAGGAAATCCCTTTTTTAATCGACCGCGATCCGGGGCAGGCTCCACCGCCGCCGGCGGCATTTGCGCCGAAAACATTTTCCGCGACCATGACTGAGCGCGGCACGCAACTCACGCTCGCATCCGGCACCACGCAAAAGCTCGCCGCGATCGAACTCGAAACCTCAGCTGCGTTTTTCCTCAAAGCCGCCCACCTTGAAATCTCCGATGACGGCACCAACTGGCAATCGCTCGGGCCCGCCGAACCGCTCTTCCGCCAGTTCGGCGTGGAACAGTTGCGGCTCTCCTTGCACGACCGCGCCGCTGCTTACGTGCGTATCACGCTCGACGATTTGCGCAGTCGCCCGGTCGAATTCAGCCGCGCCAAACTTTTCCCTGTAACGGAGCGTAGCAAGTCGCCGCCGCTTACCACTGTCGGCGTCACGGTCGTTCGGCAGGAAGAATTCGCCGCGCAAACGCGGCTCACGCTGGCGCTGGAAGGCCGGCATGTGCCGCTGGCGGAATTGGAATTCGAGGTAAAGGACGCACTATTCATGCGACGGGTCGCCATTACCGTGCGCCGCACTCAAGACGGCATTTCCAGCGAGGATCACGTCGCGAGTGACACGCTTTATCGCGTCGCGTTGCCGGGAGCCGAGCCGAGGGCGAAGCTGGTGGTGCCGCTGAACTTCGTGCCCGGCACGAGCGAGCTGTTTGTGCACATCACCAACATCGACTCGCCGCCGCTCGTCATCACCGGCGTAAGAGCCCGGCAGCGCGCGACCAATTTATTTTTCATGGCGGCGCAGCCCGGCACGTATCGATTGCTCAGCGGAAATGCCCAAATCGCTGCGCCGCGCTACGACCTCACCGCCTTCGCCAGCGAAATGCGCACCGCCGAAGCGAGCTCCGTGACCGCGGGTGCCGTCGCCGCGACGCCGGGCTACCAGCCGCGTGATTCGTTCCTGCCCGAAGTGCCGCTCACTGGCGCGCCGCTCGATGTCGCTCCATGGAAACAGAAAAAATCCATCCGCATCACCAAACCGGGCGTGCAGGAACTGGAAGTCGATGCCGCCACGCTGGCGGCCTCGCGGTTCGGCACGGATGTGCGCGTGATGCATAGGGGAAATCAAATTCCTTATGTGGTGGAGACACCGAACCTTCATCGCGCACTCACCGTGGTGCCCATCGTCGCGAATGACCCCAAACGACCCACCGTGAGCATCTGGAAAGTGCCACTGCCGCACGGCAAATTTCCCACCTTCTATTTCCGACTGACCTCGCACACCCCACTGTTCCAACGCCAATTTCGGCTCTACGAAAAGTATCGCGGCATGAACGGCGAGGAACGGGAACGTGACTTTGCCAGCGGCCCGTGGAGTCGCACCGCCGAGCCTGACTCGCCGAAAGGATTCGCCTTTTATCCGCACGATATACCCGAGGCCGACACCGTGTGGATCGAAACCGACAACGGAGACAACCCGCCCATCTCAATCGAGAAAGTCGAAGCGTTTTATCCAGTGATCCGCCTGATTTTCAAAGTCACCGACACTGAGGATCTTTCGCTCATCTACGATAATCCCAAGGCCAAGAGCCCGCGTTACGATCTCGCCTTGGTTGCCGCGCAACTGCTCACCGCCAGCCGGAATGTGGCGACGCTCGAAGGGACTGCTCCTCCCGTTGCACAAAAACAAAATCCGTTCGCAGGATTGAACAGCGGCTATCTTTTCTGGGGCGCGCTCGCGCTCGTCGTCATCGTGTTGCTGGTCGCGGTGGCCAAACTTCTGCCGAAGCCGCCGTCGGTATAAACTAAAAAGCCCGCGCGGGGAGGCACGGGCTGAAGGTAGGGCCTGACCTCCGGGCAGGCCGCGGGATGCCAACGGCCCGCTCGGAGATCGGGCCCTACCTTAATAAGCGCAAAAAGGCGGGGCCCAAGAGACCCCGCCTGCGTTATCGAACAAAGCCCGCACCGAGATCGGGCCCTACCCGCTTACCAGATCTTCGCGCGGTCTTCGGGTTTCACCCACATCGGGTCGCCCTCTTTGATGCCGAAGGCGTCGAAGAATTCCTGCAAGTTCACGAGCGGACCCATGCTGCGCACGGTGCCGGGCGCGTGCACGTCGGAGGCGACGTAACGGCGGAGCGCATCGTCGCGGTAGAGCGTGCGCCACACTTGTGCCCACGAGATGAAGAAGCGCTGGTTCGGCGTGAGGCCGTCGATTTCCTTGAGGCGCTTATTTTGGATCGAGCGTTGGAACGCTTCATACGCGATGGAAACACCGCCGAGATCGCCAATGTTTTCACCGAGGGTTTGCTTGCCGTTCACCTTCAAGCCGGGGAGCACTTCGTAGTTGTCGAATTGCGTGACGAGTTTGCCCGCGCGCGCCGTGAAGGCGTCGGCGTCTTCCTTCGTCCACCAGTCGGCGAGGTTGCCCTGCGCGTCGTAGAGGCGGCCCTTGTCGTCGAAGCCGTGCGAGATTTCGTGGCCGATGACGGCGACGATCGCACCGTAGTTGACGGCGTCGTCTATCGACGGATCGAAATACGGCGCCTGCAAAATGCCCGCGAGAAACACGAGCTGACCGGCAGACGGCTGGTAGTAGGCATTCACTTGCTGCGGCGTGCGCAGCCATTCGGTTTTGTCGAAAGGTTTGCCGAACTTCGCGAGCTGGCGCTGGTTCTCGAAGAGGGCGGAGTTTTCGACGTTCGCGTAATAGCTGCTGCGGGTGATCGTGAGCGCGGAGTAGTCGCGCCAGCTCGGCGGATAACCGACGACGACGCGGAAGGTGCCGAGTTTCTCGAGCGCTTTTTTCTTGGTGGATTCGGTCATCCAATCGAGGCCGGCGATGCGATCCTTCAACACGTCGCGCATATTCTGGATCATCTCCTCGAGGCGGGCCTTCACCTCCGGCGGGAAATATTTGCCGACGTAAATCTCGCCCACGAGAAAGCCGATGCGAGCGTCGAGCACCTTGGCGGCGCGCTGCCAGCGCGGTTCCTGCGCGGGCGTGCCGTTCAACACGGTGCCGAAAAAGCGGAAGCTTTCGTTTTCGAATGCCGACGAGAGGAAGGGCGCGGCGCTGTTGATCGCGTGCCAGCGCAGATACGTTTTCCAACTTTGCAAGGGTTGCGCGGTGAGCAGCGTGTTCAGGCCTTCGAAAAATTTCGGCTGGCCGATGTTCAAGTGCGTTTCGCTCGCCGGCACGTCGACAGCACGAAGATACGCTTTGAATGGAAACGCCGGAAACAGCGCGGCGGCTTCGTCGACCGAGAGTTTATTGTAATTCGCGATCGGGTCGCGGAGTTCAGTAATGGATTTCGAGATCTTCGCGATTTCGGTTTCAAGCATCACGACGGTCGCGGCGTTGGCCTTGGCGTTCTCCTCGGAATCGCCGGCAAGCTTGAACATCGCGGCGACGTGCTCGGTAAACTGCGGGACGAACTTCGCGTATTTCTCGTCGAGGTAATAATCCTTCGTCGGCAGACTCAGGCCGCTTTGGCTGACGTTGAGGATGATCGTGTCGTTTTTCTTTTGGTCCGCGTAGGGGAATGTGCCGAAGAGTCCGCTGACGGCGTGCGCGTGCGCATCGGCGAGATAAAGACCGAGGTCATGCAAATTTTTGATGGCCTCGATTTTCAGCAAGCGTGGCGCGAGCGGCGTCATGCCGGCGGCTTCGATGGCGGCTTCGTCCATGGCGGACGCGTAGAAATCGCCGATCTTCTGCTGCTTGCCGCCTACGGCCCCGGGATTCGCGGCGGCGTCTTCGAGGATGCCGCGGATGCGGTTCCAGTTATTCTGCCCGAGCATGTCGCCGGTGCCCCAGCGAGATTTGTCGGACGGGATTTGCGTTTTTGAGGCCCAGCCACCCCAGGCGTATTTTGAAAAGTCGACGCGCGGATCGACGGTCTTGTCCATGTTCTCCGGCGTAAACGCCAGCGGGATCATCACGTCAGCGGCGCGGAGGGACGTCAGCGACAGGAGGCCGAGCCCGGTCGCGACGAAAAGGGGATGTAGTTTCATAGGTGGCCAGCGTTGGCCGATGCCATGTCATACGGCAATCCGACAGTGATGAACCCCCTTTTTAACGCGGTGAACGGTTTAGCCGCGGCGTGGCCGGTCGGAGGTTGACCCATTTTCCCTCCGCGATTGGCTCGGCGGGACACCATGCGGTCGGGCCACCCTCTTTCTTTTTCGCACGCAGTCGCGGTCGTTTTTCTGCTGATCGCGGGCACCCCGGGATTCGCGCAGAATTCATTGGAAACCGGCGCGCCACTCATCCGCGGATTCAAGGCCCGCGATTATCAAGGCAGCCCGGTCGGCGCTCGCGTGCTCCAACACCCGCAGACCGGCGCGATGCTTTATCTCGCGGGCACGGTGCTGCATGAATTCGACGGCGAACACTGGACGGGCGTGCAGACCGGCGTGCCGGCCATTCGTTCGCTCGCGGTCGACACAAAAGGCCGCGTCTGGCTAGGCGGCGTCGATCAGCTTGGCTACTGCGAACGCGACGCGCGCGGCGAGTGGCATTTCCAACCGCTCGCGGATCGCGTGCCGGAAGAGCACCGCAAAATCGGCCGCATCTGGGACACCGTCGCGATGGGCGACACCATTTGGTTCGCCACGGACAACAAAGTTTACCGCTGGGAAAACGACACGTTCACGGTGTGGACTTTTCCGCAGATCGGCGCGCTGCTGCCCGTCGGCCAGGAACTCTATTTTCACCAGAAAAACGATTCGCTGCAAAAATGGGATGGCGCCGCCTTCCGCGTGGTGAGTCGTGATCCGCTCGTGGCGGGCGCGAGTGTCTCGCGCTTGTTCGCCCAGGCCGACGGCACGATCCACGGTATGACCTCGGCGGGGGTTTTCTTTCGCCTGCGCGGCGATCACGTGGAGCCGCACCTCGCCAACATCGGCGCGGCCCTCGGCAAAGCGCGCATTCTCAGCGCGCTCCCACGCGGCAAAGGCGGTTGGTATCTTGGCACCGAAAGCGGCATTCTCGTGGTGGATGGCGCCGGACAACTCGTGCAGGCGATCAGCAAAGCCGACGGCCTCACCGACAGCCCGGTGATGGATTTGACGCGCGATCGCAGCGGCGCGGTGTGGGCCGCGACGTTCTCCGGGCTCTTCCAAATCGAACAACCCGAAGCCGTGTCGATTTTCTCCGAAGCGCAGGGCGTGCCGGAAGGACTCTCGCACGGACTGAAGCGTCACGCCGGCCGCCTTTATTTCAGCGCGACGACCGGCTTGCTGCAGCTCGTCCCCGGCAAGACCGCGGGCGCGGCGAAATTCGAACCCGTGCTCGGCACGCCGCGGTATCCTCAGCAAATGCTGGTGCACTCCACCGGGCTGCTCCTCGCGACAAGCAGCGGTTTGTTGCGCTTGGAAAACGGGGAACTCAAACCGCTCATCGCCCAAAAAACACCCCTCGTGTCGCTCGCCACGAGCAAGCTCGACCCGCGCGTCGTCATCGTCGGCCAAAGCGCGGGTGCCGCAATTCACGTGTTGGAAAAAAATGGCGCGCGCGAACTCCGCCAATTTCCCGACCTCGGTCAGATTCGCATCATTCACGAAGATGCAACCGGCGCGATGTGGCTCTCCACTTCGACGCGCGGCGTGCATCGTTTGCAAGCGGGCTCAGGCGAAAATCCGTGGAGCGATGTCACGGTCACCACGTTCGACACGGCCAACGGCAAACTTCCCGCCGATGGCAACTCGATCATCGGGATGGATTCACCGCTGGGACTAACGTTTCAAGCCACAGTGATTGGCCAGCTGCGCTACGATGCGGCGAGCGACCGGTTTGTTCGTGACGAACGTTTCCGTCTCAACGGCGCGCCTGTTTATTCCGTCAACCTCCTCTCCTCGCCCGTCAACCCCCGCGAAACCTGGGGCTCGTTCGCCGCCACCAAGGAAAACGAAGGCGCGATTTTCGGGCGCCTCGAGATCAAGGGCGATCACGCGGAAATCACGCCCGCGTCCATTCCATTGCTCGATGTGCTCGGCCCGATCGGCGCGGCGCAAACCTGGACGGAAGGCACCGGCGCCACCCGCGTCGTATGGGTCGCGCATCCGGAAGGCATTGTGCGTTTCGAGCCGGCGGCGCTCAGCGCGCCGGTGAAAAATTGGGCGACGGAGATCACGCAATTTGCCGCCAACGATGCCACGCAACCGTTGGTCTCGAATGAAAAACGCGCGTTCCGTTATTCGCGGCATCCCTATGTCGTCAGCTTCCGCGCGCCGCGCATGGATCGCGGTGCCAATGTGCGTTATCAAACCCGACTCGTCGGCTGGGATGCCGCGTGGAGCGCGCCTTCCACCGTGCGCGAGGCAAGGTTCTCCGGTTTGCCGGCCGGACGTTATCACTTCGAAGTGCGCGCCGTCGATCGCGTGGGCAATCATTCGTCGGTGGCGACGCTCGCGTTTGTGGTCACGCCGCCGCTTTGGCTCAGCGGTTGGGCGATCGCCGGCTATGCCATTGCGACGCTGCTTTTGCTCTACGGCATCATTCGGTTGCGCCTGCGCCAGGTGAACGCCGAAAACCGTTACCTGGAGCGCATCGTTGCCGACCGCACGCGCGATCTCTCCGTCGCCCGCGATCAAGCCGAGGCCGCGAACCGCGCGAAGAGTTCCTTCCTCGCGCACATGTCGCACGAACTGCGCACGCCGCTCAACGGCATCATCGGCTACGCGCAGGTCTTGCTTCGTGACCGCACGCTCCCGAATACACACCGCTCACGCGTCGACATCGTCCACAACAGCGGCACGCATCTGTTGCGCCTCATCAACGAAGTGCTCGATTTCTCCAAAATCGAAGCCGGCAAAGTCGAGCGTCACGACACCACGTTTCAGCCGGGGCAATTGCTGCGCGAATTATCCGTCGGGCACGAAGCCGCCGCGACGAGCCGCGGCCTGGAGTTCGCGATGAAAATTTCCGCCGCGTTGCCGGAGTTCGTCACCAGCGATCCGCAAAAACTCCGGCAGGTGCTCGATAACTTGCTGTCAAATGCGATCAAGTTTACGCGAGCCGGTCGCGTCGAACTCAGTGTGAGCGCGGCGGGTTCCGAATCGTGGACGTTCAGGGTGAGCGACACCGGCGCAGGTTTGTCGAAAGAAGAACTCGCGAAACTCTTCGCGCCGTTCTCGCAGGTCCACGCCCCGGTCAACGGCGACGCCGGCACCGGCCTCGGGCTCGTCATCACGCAACGCATCGTGACGTTGCTCGGCGGCGAGCTCAGCGTCGAAAGCGAATCCGGCCACGGCAGTCGCTTCAGTTTCACGCTCACCTTGCCCGCCGTGAAATCGCCCGTGCTCGGTGATCGCGTGATCGCACCAGTCACCGGCTACGACGGCGCGCCGCGACGTGTTTTCATCGTGGATGACCATCCGGTCAATCGCACGCTGCTCGTCGATCTGCTCACGCCGCTCGGTTTCACGTGCGAGGCCCACGCCTCGGCCGAGGACGCGCTCGCGGCCATCGAGAGCTCGCCGCCACCCGACATCGCGCTGCTCGATCTGAAATTGCCCGGCATCGACGGATTGGAGCTCACGCGGCGCCTGAGAAAAATTTCCAAGGCCGCGCGCATTCCCATCGTCCTCACGTCAGCCTCGGTGCTGACCTTCGATGCCACCGCCGCGACCGATGCCGGTGCGAATGATTTCCTGCCAAAGCCGTTCGCCGAGGCACAACTCCACGCCCTCCTCGCCAGCCTGCTCGGCCTCACGTGGAAACGCGGCACACCTGAGACCACAACCACGAACACGGCGCGCTCGCTCGACACCGACCTCGCGAAATCCCTGCTCGCCCTCGCCGACGCCGGCGACGTCACGGCATTGCGCACCGCCATCACCGCCGCCCGCACGCAGCAACCCGACGCCGCTTCATTCCTCGATCAACTCGAAGAACTCGCCGCGTCCTACCAACTCGAACGCGTGCGGCAGTTGTTGAGAGCGTGAGAAAATGCATCAGGGGAAGAGCGCTTAAAGACCACTCGCCCCCTTGTAGGTTGTGCGCTTGCGCACAACGTTGCGTGCAAGCACGCAACCTACATTTGTTAAACCCTCTGCTCAATGGAGGCGGGGCCATCAGCCCCGCGAGTTATCATGCTCGCCGCGCTCGCCTAATCCCGCGGGGCTAATGGCCCCGCCTCCATAGCTGAAGCCTTCGGCAAGCCTCGGAGATTCGCCGCAAACGCACCCAGATGAATTTTCAGTAATTGGAGCATTCGCTCGCCGTTGCTTCACTCTTCTACTTCCCCACACGTAACGCTCGACGCGGGGCGGGGGTTGGCGCTTAGTTTGAGCGCAACTCTTTTTGCCTCACCATGATTTTGGGCCGCGTTCGTTTCTTCGGGTTGGTTTGCGCAGTGGCGTTCGCCCGCGTTTTCGCGGCAGACGCGGCGCCGGGCGGGCTTTTCCAGAGCGAGAGCGGTCGCCCGGTTTTCCGTGATTTCCGGCCCACGGAATATCGCGGACACCCGCAGGTGTTCGACATCACGCAGGGAAAAGACGGCACCATTTTCTTCGGCAATCAGGAAGGCGTGCTCGAATTCGACGGCGTGCGGTGGACGCATACGCCGGTGCCGTCGGCCCACGTTTACAAAGTCGAGCTTGGCTCCGATGGCCGCATCTGGGCGGCGGGCAATGACGAGTTCGGCCACATGTCGCGCGAAGCTTCGGGCGAGTGGAAATATTACTCCGCGATCCCGCTTCTCCCGAAGGAACTCGTGCCGTGGGGCCGCACCTACGCGATCGTCATCAAAGGTGACACCGCCACCCTCGCCGGCCCGCGCGGCTACCTGCGCATCACCGAAAAAGGAGAAACCAGATTCTGGCCCACCCCGGCGAAATTCACGCCGGGCCTGCTGACCATCGACGGCGAACCGATCGCCCAACTCGCCGGCCGCGGACTGTTTCGCTTTACCGAGGACGGCCTCGTGCCGTTGTCCACCGACCCGGCGTTTCACGGCAGCTACCGGATGTTCGCGATTAAACTGGTCGACGGCCGCACGCTGGTCATCGCGACCCACGCCGGCGCATTTTTCCTCGATCCCGCCACCGGCCGCACCGAACGCGTGGGCGGCTATCTCGACGAAACATTCAGCAAGGTGCGCGCGAACGACGCGCTGCGACTGCGCGACGGCTCCATCGCGATCGGCACTACGAATTTTGGGCTCATCCTCGCTTCGCCTGATCTGAAAAAATTCCGCCGTCTCGACCGCACCGACGGTCTCGCGGACAACTCCATCATCAGCATGAAAGAGGACGCCGACGGCGGACTCTGGCTCGGTTACAACTCCGGCGCGGCGCGCATCGCCGTCACGAGTCAGGTCACCGTGTTCGATGCCACCAATGGCCCGACGCCCGGCACGATCGACATTTGGGGACGCCACAACAATCGACTCTACGTCGGCGCGTTCGATGGACTTTACCGGCTTGAGCCCAACGCCGATGCGTCGCGCGGCGCGCGTTTCGTGCATCTACCCACACCCGCCGCGAATATTTTCGGACTCGAATCGTATCGCGACAACCTGCTGATCGGCTCGCACGGCGGGCTTTTCAAACTACGCGACGACGACACTGCGGAAAAACTGCTCGATCTCGGTGAGAACGGTTGCTTCGTGATGGTGCGCTCCAAACGCCTCTCCAACCGTTTCTACATCGGCGGCCTGCAAGGCCTCACCGTGATCGAAGACGACGGCGGCTGGCGCATGCGGGAATCGCGCAACGATCTCGGCGACGTGCATTCCGCGCTGCTCGAACCCAACGGCGATCTCTGGCTCGCGACTTACAATCGCGGCATCTGGCGCGTGCCCAACGCCGACGCGGTCACCGATTGGAAACAGGCGACCTACGAACATTATTCCAACGGCGAAAAAGGCCTGCCTGCGGATTTTGTGTGGACCAATGTCACGCCTGGTCGCGCCGGCCCGGTTTTATTTAACGACAAAGCCGCGGTTCGCTTCGACTACGTCACGCGCACCTTCGTCCCCGAAGATCGTTACGTCATTCCCGGATCGGGCGCGCCAAAAATCACGCCCACCATCGCCAGCGGCCAGGACACGTGGGCCTCGGCCTTTCTCGGCAACACCCTCGAAGCCACCTACCCGCTCGGCCGTTTCACGCATGCGACCGACGGCGGCAAACCCATGTGGCGCTCGGCACCGACCGAGGCGTTGCAAGAAGTCGGTTTCGGCGGCGCCGCGGTGATGTGGATCGACGCGACGCCGCAAGGCGACGTGCTGTGGGCGCGCGGTTACAACAACACGATTCGCATGGAGCTTTCCCAACTGCCGTCCGCGCAAGCGCCGTGGGCGGTCGCGATTCGCGCGCTCACCGCCGAGGGCAAGCGCCAGCAGTTTCCCGCGAACGAAGCCACGGCGCTGCGCTTCGGCTTTTCGCGCGAGCCCATCACGTTCGCCCTCGGCGCGGCGCACTTCGGTGCGCTCGATGGCTTGCAATTCCAGACGCGCCTTGTCGGCTACAGCGACCGCTGGTCGGATCCGACGACGACGCCGGAAATCAGTTTCACCAACCTCGAAGGCGGCCCGTTCACCCTCGAAGCGCGCGCGATCGACAAAACGGGCTCGGTCAGTGAAACCGCGCGGCTGACCTTCTCCGTCGCACCACCGCTGCATCGCTCGCCACTGGCCTACGTCGGCTACGCGGTGCTCCTCGTCGCGCTGATTTACGGATTCGTGCGCTGGCGGCTCGCGGCCGCCCGCCGCGAACAGGCGCGTTTGGAAAAACTCGTCGCCGCTCGCACGAGCGAACTCGCCGTCGCGCGCGACCAGGCCGAGGCCGCGAGCAAAGCGAAGAGCACCTTCCTCGCGCACATGTCGCACGAACTGCGCACGCCGCTCAACGGCATCATCGGTTACTCGCAGGTGCTGCTCAAAGATCAGGCTGTCGCCAGCACGCAGCGCGAGCGCGTGAATATCGTCCACACGAGCGGCCAGCACCTGCTGCGCATGATCAATGAAGTGCTCGATTTCTCGAAGATCGAAGCTGGGAAACTTTCGCGGCAGGACGCGCCGTTTCATTTGGGACAATTGCTGCGCGATCTCGCGGCGACGCACGAACCTGCGGCCACCGCGCGGGGGTTGAAGTTCGATCTGGATGCGCCGGCGAACCTGCCCGAGTTCGTGCGCGGCGACATGCAAAAACTCCGGCAGGTGCTCGATAATTTACTCTCCAACGCCGTGAAGTTCACGCGCCATGGCGGCGTGACCCTCGCGGTGCGAGCTGATGCCGGCAGCGGTTTTAATTTCAGCGTGACGGATACCGGCGTGGGTTTGAACGCCGAGGATCGCGCGCGACTTTTCCAACCGTTCGAGCAGGCGCGCACGGATCGTCCCGCCGAACCCGGCACCGGTCTCGGGCTCGCGATTTCGCAGCGCATCGTGCAACTCCTCGGTGGCTCGCTCGAACTCGAAAGCGAGCCCGGTCGCGGCAGTCGGTTTTATTTCACCGTGCCACTGCCCATCGAAGTTCCGGCGGCGGGCAGCACTCGTGCCATCGCCCCGATCACCGGCTACACCGGCGCGCGCCAGCGCGTGCTCGTGACCGACGATAACGCCGTCAACCGCTCACTGCTCGTGGACTTGCTGGCGCCGCTGGGCTTTGTCGTCGAGTGTTTCGCCAGTGGCGAAGAAATGCTCGCGGCCTCGCCAGAACAGCTCCGCGCCGACCTCGCATTCATCGACGTGAAAATGCCCGGCATGGACGGCATGGAACTCGTGAGCCGCCTGCGCGCGCGCCGCGACACGGCGTTGCTGATCGTCGTGTTCACGTCGGCGTCGGTGCTGACGTTCGACCGCGCCGCCGCGGAAAAACTCGGTGCGCCGGATTTTCTGCCGAAACCTTTTGCCGAGCCGCAGCTCATGGAGTTGCTCACGCGTTTGCTGAAACTCGATTGGACTTACGGCGCCGCCCAACCGGGCACCGCGCCCGCCGCGACGGCCAGCCTGCCGCGCGTCACCGTGGAGACTTTGCTCGCGCTCGCCGACAGCGGCGACGTGACGGCGTTTCGCACGGCGTTGTCGCAAGTGCAGATCGCGCATCCGAATTCGGCCGCCATCACCGAGCCGATCGTCCGCGCCGCCGCTGCGTATCAACTCGAACAAGTGCGCCAGTTGCTGCGCGCCGAACTGGGAAGAACCACTACGTAGGAATACGTAGGCAGCAACGGGCTGGCACGATTGACCGGGTCTTTGGGCAAAAACTAGTTTGCCCGTCATGTTTCGCACCCCGCTGGGTCTTTTCGCCTGCTGCGTCAGTTTTTTGGTCCTGCACGTGACCGCGGCTCTGGTGCACGAGACGGGACGTCCGCTGCTGCAACGTTACACCGCCAAGGAATACGGCGCTCATTACCAAGTGTGGGCGGCCACTCAAACGGGCGACGGCCAGATGTGGTTCGGCAACGCCGGCGGAATCGTCCGGAATGATGGACACGATTGGAGCCTGGTGAGCGTGCCCACGACGTTTGTCCGCCAGATCACGCGAGGCAACGATGGCATCATGTATGTGGGCGGCGAAGATGAGCTGGGGTTCGTGCGCCAGAATACCGACGGCTCGGCGGTCTATGAATCGTTGCTCCCCAAAGTGCCGGAAAAAAGCAAACCCGTGGGCCTCGCGCGGCGCGTGGCGGTGCTCGGCGACGCGGTTTTCTTTGCCAATGATCGCAGTGTCTTCCGTTGGCAAAAGGGTGTGATGAAGGCATGGGATTATCCCGCCGGCCGCCGCAACGTCATCGATATCATCGATGGCGAAGTGTATCTCCTGCGCGGCCTCGAAGGGATTTTCCGGCTGCGCGGCGAGGAGTTTGTTCCGTGGGTGTTGCCGGAGTCGATGAAGAAAACGACGTTCACGTTTTTGCTGCCGCCCCCGCCCGACACGGATGCCGTGGCGCTGTTGTGCGTGGACGAAGGCCTGACCTTGCTCGATGCGACGGGGCGCGCGACTCCGTGGGAGACGTCCGCAAAAACCGCGTTGAGCCAGACCAAGATGTTTTCCGGCGCGCGCCTGCGCGATGGCTCGTATGCGCTCGGCACCTTGATGGGCGGACTTTTCATCATCTCACCGGATGGGAAATCGTTCGATCACTACACGGCGGCCGATGGCCTCACGCACGACACCGTAATCGGAGTTTTCGAGGATCGCGAAGGCGGTGTGTGGGCGACGACCCAGAATGGCATCAACCGCCTCGACCGCTCGCTCGGGGTCACCGTGTTTGACAGCAACAACGGACCCGGCGAGGGCATCTTGTTTAGAATCGTGCGCCACGAAGGCGTGCTTTACGCCGCCTACGCGCAACGACTCTACCGCCTCGTGCCGGGCACGGCCCCGGGCGAAGCGCGCTGGCAGGTCGATCCGCGCGTGCCCGAAAATGTCAGCGTGGCGCAAATCGCAAGCCATGCGGCGGGGTTGGTGCTAGCCAGCGGCGGCGTAAGCCTGTTGCAAGGCGACGAGTTCAAAAAAATCCACGACCGCACGAATCACGCGACGAACTTTGAAGTTTCGCCCAGCGAACGGGCGCGGCTTTTCATAGGCTGGGATCACGATGTCAGCAGCATGGTGTTTCGTGACGGCAAATGGATCGACGAAGGCTTTATCCCCGGCATCGACGGCGAACCGTATTCGATCGTCGAAGAATCGCCCACGGTCCTCTGGGTCGCCACGGGCACGCGCGGGGTGTTCCGTGTGACCCGCACCGCCGGCCAAAAATGGCAGGAAGGCAAAGTGCGAAACTTCCTCGAAAACGGCGGCCTCCCGAAAGCGCATGGCTGGATCTTCGTCACGCGCACGTCGGCGGGCTCCGTGTTCGCGACCGACCAAGGCAATTACCGCTTCAACGCCATGAGGGGCGAATTTGAAAAAGACCCACGCTTCCAAATGAATGGCCGCAGCGACCTGGTTTTCGAGCCGCTGGTCGATGGAGCCAGTGGTGAGATTTGGACGAGCACTTCCGCCAACCGCAAAACCGCCGATTTCGGCCTGGTGCGCGGTCGTCCCGATCAGGCCGGCGGTCTTTCGTTTCAACCGGTTTCCGCCTCCTTGCACGCCCTGCTCGGAATTAGCGGGATGCAGCTCGGCTTCTCGGAAAAATCCCTCGATGGCACCCAAATCCTGTGGGCCAAAGGCATGGACGGCCTCCTGCGCCTCGACACCAATCGTCTCGACCCAAAGCCCCTCGCCTGGAGACCGCTGTTGCGCAACTTCCACGTCCAGGGTCACACCCAACCGGTCAACACTCCGGAAAAACTGCAATTCAACTACAACCGCGAACCGTATATTTTTCGCTACACCGCCACGCTTTTTCGCACCGGCGCCAATCCGCAATTTCAGACGCGCCTCGTGGGTTTCCGCGACACGTGGTCAGAGTTCTCCGCAGCCAACGAAACCACTTTCACGAACCTCGAAGGCGGGCCGTTTGTATTCGAGGTGCGCGGGCGCGACGCCGACGGGAACGTGAGCGAAATCGCCCGCGTGACTTTCAACGTCGCCCCACCGTGGTTCCGTTCATCGGTCGCCTACTTGGTTTACGGAGCTGGGCTAGTCGCGATAATTTTTGGGTTTGTCCGCTGGCGCCTCGCCGCCGCCCGACGCGAGCAGGCGCGCCTGGAAAAACTCGTCACTGCCCGCACGAGCGAACTCGCCGTCGCGCGCGACCAGGCCGAAGCCGCGAGCCAGGCGAAGAGTAATTTCCTCGCGCACATGTCGCACGAACTGCGCACGCCGCTCAACGGCATCATCGGTTACTCGCAAGTATTGCTCAAGGATCAGGCCGTCGTCGGCCCGCAACGCGAGCGCGTCAACATCGTCAGCACCAGCGGCCAGCATCTGCTGCGCATGATCAACGAAGTCCTCGACTTCTCGAAGATCGAAGCCGGCAAGCTCTCGCGCCACGACGCGCCGCTGCATCTCGGACAGTTGCTGCGCGATCTCGCCGCGACGCACGAACCGTCGGCGACGTTGCGCGCGCTGACTTTTATTTTGGACGTGCCGGGGAATTTACCCGAGTTCGTGGAAGGCGACGCGCAGAAACTCCGGCAGGTGCTCGACAATCTCCTGTCCAACGCGATCAAGTTCACGCGCAGCGGGCGCGTCACACTGGCCGTCGTGGCCGACATCGGCAGCAACCTGACTTTCAGCGTCACGGACACCGGCGTAGGTCTCAACCCCGATGACCGTGCGCGCCTTTTCCAACCCTTCGAACAAGCGCGCACCGACCGCCCCGCCGAGCCTGGCACCGGCCTCGGCCTCGCGATTTCTCAGCGCCTCGTGCAGTTGCTCGGCGGCACCTTGCAAATCGACAGCGCGCCCGGTCGCGGCAGCCGCTTTTGGTTTACGATTCCGTTGCTCGCCGTCGCCGTGCGCGCCAACGGCAGCCGCGCGCCGCTCCCGATCACCGGTTATACCGGCCCGCGCCGTCACCTGCTCGTCGTCGACGACAACGAGATCAACCGCACCTTGCTCGCCGATTTGCTCGAGCCGCTCGGGTTTTCCGTGACGCAATTCGCCAGCGCCGGCGACGTGCTCGCGGCCGCGCCGGAAACCTTGCGCGCCGATCTCGCCTTCATCGACGTGAAGATGCCCGGCATGGACGGCATGGAATTGGTGCGCCGCCTGCGCGCCCGGCCGGATACCGTAAATCTCCCAGTCGCGTTCACCTCGGCGTCCGTGCTGACTTTTGATCGCCAGTCTGCGGAAAAATTGGGCGCGATGGAATTTTTGCCCAAACCCTTCGCCGAGCCGCAGCTCAACGAACTGCTCGCGCGCTGCCTCGCGCTGGATTGGACTTACTCCAGCCTCGCCACCAACACCGCACTCAAGAAGTCGGATTCGTCGCTGCCGCCGCGCGCGACGCTCGAAACACTCCTCGCCCTCGGTGACGCCGGCGACATTGCCGCGTTCCGCCAGGAGCTCGCCCGCATCCGCCTCGCGGCACCAAGCGCGTCATCACTCGTCGAACAACTTGAAACCCTCGCGGCGAGCTACCAGCTTGAACGGGCCCGCCACCTGCTCCGCGAAGCGTTAAAGTCCACCTCATGAAGCCCACCCCCTCCACCGTCCTCGTCGTCGATGATACGCCCGCCAATCTCGGCGTCGTGCTGGAGCTGCTCGGCTCCACCGGGATGCGGGTGCTCGTCGCGGAGAGCGGCACGCGCGCCTTGGAATTATTGGTCAAGCAACCCGTCGATCTCGTGCTGCTCGACGTGATGATGCCAGGGCTCGACGGCTTCGCCACCTGCGCCGAAATCCGCAAACACACCGCGTGGGCTGACATTCCGATTATTTTCATGACCGCCGTCGACGATCCGGCGCAAAAAGTCCGCGCGCTCGAAACCGGGGCCGTCGATTACATCAATAAACCCGTGCACCCACCCGAGGTGCTCGCACGCGTGCGCACACACCTCGATCTCCGCGCCGCCCGCCGCGACCTGAAGCAGCAAAACGAACGCCTCGAGGCCGAAATCGCCGTGCGCCTCGATGCCGAGGAACAACTCGCCCAATCCCTCGACCGCGCGCTACTCGTCGCCGACGATTCCGGGCGCCTCGTGTTTCACACGCGCCGCGCAGCCAACCTGCTCCACAAACATCTTCCCCAGCACAAGCCCGGCCGCCTTCCGCCCGAGTTCGCCAGCGCGGAGCGTTACGTGAGCAAGGTCGGCGCGTTGCTGCTGCATCGCTTCACGGAAAAGTCCGACGAAAAACTCACCGTGCTTTACCTCGTCGAAGAACACGCGCCCGCCGGCCCGGCAGAACTCGTGCAACTCGGCCTCACGCCACGCCAGAGCGAAGTGCTTTATTGGATCGCCCAAGGCAAAACCAACGCCGAGATCGCCATCATCCTCGGCACCAGCCCGCGCACGATCGACAAGCACGTCGAGCAACTCCTCGAACGTCTCGGCGTCGAAAACCGCCTCGCCGCCGCCGCCAAGGCCAACGACATCCTGCGCCTCGTGCGGGACTGATTTGCTGCGTAATCGTTACGCAGGCAGGAGCGGTTATCCTCAGCCGCCCTCTCAGGACGCGCATCCGATCAGGGCCGTTAAAGATAACGGCCCCTATCTCGATCTGAATTCCTCGGACCGTTCGTCACAGCGCAGCCCGATTCGCGCAGGCGTGACAACCCCGCGTGAGCGTGTCTTGCTGCCCACACACTTTACCCGCACCGCATGAGCACCAAACCCTCCCAGGGCATCTCCGACGAAAAATTCTCCCCGTGGCTGCGCAAGGAATCCTGGCGCGCTCTCAAAGTGAGCCTCGTCTTGCTCGTCGCAAGCACCGTCATCAGCGCCGCACTTTCAAAATTCTCCGACACCTTTGCCGGCAACTGGACGCGCTTTAACTATCGCCTCTCCGACGTCGCGCTCGAACAACACCCCATCGCGCTCGCCCGCAGCTTCGCCGCCCGCCTCGGCGAAAACGAATACGGTTGGGGCCCGCTCTTTTCCACGACGCCTTTCAACATCACCGAGGCGAAAAAGAAACTGCGCGCCGAGTTCCCCGAGATCGCCAGCGTCATCAACGGCGAGCCGCAAGTCCCGCGCTCCAAAGCGCTCCGCGAACCCAACCCCGCGCGCTACGACGCCCGCATCGCTGAATTCACCGAGCGCTACCACAAAATCGAAAGACGCCGCTTCGCCAAACTCTACGACCGCGACGACGTCTTCACCGCGCCCAACGCCAACATGCAGCTCAGCATCATGGTGACGAAAATCTTCGGCTTCATCGACGCGTTCTTCTTCACCCTCGTCAGTATTTTCTCCGCCGGTTTCGCCAGCGTGCTCATGTTCACCACCGTGCTAGTCCTTTCCGGCATGGCGCTCTGGAAATCGCGCCGCCCCGCCCGCGGCTGGCTGAAATTCATCACGTGGCCCACGCTCGCCAGCGCCCTCGTCTGGGGCGCGATCCTGTTCATGGCCGCCGCCGCCGCGCTCTTCAGCGTATTCACACCCAACACGTCCGCCCTCGCCCTGATCGCGAGCCTGCCGTTCCTGTTTCTCCTCGCGAAACTCCCGCTCCACCTCGCCGAAACCCTCGTTGCCAAACCCGCCAAATGGGACGGCATCGAACGCCGCAAACCGCGACCACCGGCACCGGAAAGTCCTCCACCGCCGGCTTCGCCGACTTCGTGAGGCTCGCACCATTTTTGGCTCTCGCCGAATCGATTTCCTCTACCAAAGCGGTTTCGGATTCGCTCATCGTAGCAGTCGTATGCCTTTGGCTCGTCGGCGCCATTGCTACTCACTTTTTTCTCCACCGCCGCTCAGCCCAAGAAAACCGACGGTCTTTTTTTCTCGATGTCGATGATGCCCTTCATCTCTTCCTAGGCTTTTCCCTAATGCTCATCGCGTGGCCGATTATCGGCGTCTGGATGGTATGCACTCGACAGTCGGATTAGGCGAGCGGCGGCTTAAACAGGACACCACGCATTTCGTTTATTTACGGAAACTTCGACGGCAGTTTGCCCATTGCACGCGGTCGCGCTTCGAACCGAATATCGGTTCGTGCAAATCGGACGCTTCGTGCCTCCGGTCGTAACTCAGGCGCAGAACCGAATTCAACGGGGCGTCATCGGTCGGGCCCGGACAAACACCACTTGAAATCCGAACCGTGCGCTCGCTAAATCCTGCGATGGTCGTTTCCCCAGTGCCCATTTCGCTCTATCCCGCTGCTCTCCGATGAGCACTCCACAAGTTTCCGCCCCGCCGGAACGCTCGTGGCTGACCCTCGCGTTCGTGGCCGTATTCGCGATCTTCGCGATCGCATTTTTCGTGCATGCGTGTTCATCCCGCGGCGACCAGGCCACCGCCGTTCCCTTGCTCAGCCAACCGGCTTGGGACAGCGGCTACCGACTGGGACTCGAACTCGGCAACGCAGCGACCAAAGCCGGCAGTAGGGCGCTGACCGAGGCGCAACTTCACGCGCTCTCCGAAATCCACGGCAAGAAGTCCACCTACACGGGCTTCAATCTCGAATACTGGCAGCGCGGATTTAAAATCGGTTATCAGGAGAGCTCGGGCCCGCGCACCTCAGCTGAAAAAACGCCGAACGGTTGAATCGTTCGGCGCGTTATCCGCATCCAGGGGCACGGCCCGCGTCTCCCCCGAGGAAGTTCGACTACGGCACCGAGACCTTCACGTTATCGATATTGAAATCGACACTGGTCTTCACGGGATCGGTGGCAAAAACGATTCCGTCGAGTGAACTGATGTCGTTCGCGATGAATGCTTGGTCGTTCAACTTGAGAACGCCGTCCACATACAAATCATAGACGCGTGACACCGGATTCAGGATTACCTTCACGGTATACCAGGTGTTCGCGGCGATGGCTTGGAGCGACGTTTCGGTGCCGGAGGCATTGATGTAGGCAAGTCCATTGGTCGCGGAATCGACGAGCTTCACTGCCGCATCGCGGCGGCCACGCACGGACATCGCGGTGAGCGACGCGGTAGCGTTGGTTTTGAAACGATACTCAACCGTCACGTTGCGATCGGCCGTGCGGCGGAAGCCACGACTGATGCTCACGCCTTTCGTCGAGTGAAAATCATGCAGCTGCATGCTCTTGTCGCCGGCGCTGGGCACGGCTTTGATGGTGCACGTGACATTGGCGTTTTCTGAAAGTGGCGGCGTGGTCGGCGTGCTTTCATAGACGGACAAACCCCACCAGCGCGGCTGCTCATCCACGACCTGGGTGTTGAAATGATCGTTCACGAAACTGCGGGCCTGCCAGTTGCTCGCGATGACTTCCACGGTGTCGAGATAGGCCGTGCCAGTGAAACTCCCGCCGCTCTCGGCATAGATCCGATCGACCGAGCTCACCGGATTGCGCAACGCGGCGTTGTTCACCTTCAGCGTGCCGTTCACGTAGAGGTCGAAGGTGTCGTTCACGGTATCGACTTCCACGTCGAGGGTATACCACGTGGCGTTTACGATATCCTGAATCTTCACCTTCGTGCCGCCGGAATTTTCGTAGCACAATCCAAGCAGTGGATCGTCCGTGTCGAAAAGCATCACCGCATTCGTGCCGAGGCTTTTCACGTAGATCCGGTTCCATTTTCCAACCTGCGTCGCGTGATAACCGAATCGCAACGGCACAACGCCACTGAGCGGAGAAAATTTCCGCGTGGCGCGCGTAACGCCCGAGACCGATGCATCGTTTAAGCGCAGGCTGCGGTTTCCAGAGCTCGGAAAATTTTCCACCGTCGCTGATGTGCTCGCGTCGGACTGCACGATCCAGCCCGCGGGAATCGTGCCGGCAGTCGTTGTATCGAAGTCGTCATCGACCAGCCAGAACAGCTGCGTCGGCGGTGTGAGCAGGCCCGTGCCGCCGAGCGTTTCGATGGCGTCGATGCGCACGTAATTATCCACGGCGCTCGCGTTTTTGTCGCTGCGCACGACGACCTCAATCGTGTGATCGCCCGCCGCGAGGTCGCGCACGGTGACCAGCGCCTGATGCACGACAGGAATATATTCACCGGATTTCGACGCCGAATCGAGCGGCGTGGCCGCGTAAGTGTCGATCGTCGTGCTCAGCGCCCCGTCGATATACACATCCGCTTTGCCACTGTCCGTGCTCCGCTGGCCGATGACGCTGACGGCGGTGCCGTTGAACTTCGCGAACAGCCGACTGCCGCTTTCACGCGACGCCGACATCGTGCGCTCGTAGTTTTCCCAATCGCCGTCCTGATCCTCCCACGTGCCCGTCCAGACGAGCCGCGTGTCCTTGTCATTGTAGCGCAAGCAGGCAATCGGCGTGGTAAGGTCGATTTTGCGAATCACCAAGTCGTCGAAACGCACATTATTAAAACTACACCCAAGCAGCGCCTGGCCGCTGGAAATAAATCCTGCGGACACCGAGCCGAGCTGCGTGCCATTGAGCCACGCGGTGATGGTGTTGTTTTCGAAGCGGACGACGACGGTATACCACGTGTTGCTGTTAAAGGTCGTCGTGCCGCTGCCCGCGCCGATCGTGGTTTCCTTGTTTTGGATCGCCCACGTGCTGCTTCCGCTCGCGGGTTTCGTGAGCAGCAAGTTGTAACAGTCGGCGAGGTTATCGAGTTTGCCGTTATGTGTGGCGCGTCCGCCGATGCGCACGGAGCCAGCGCTGTCTTCGAGTTTCACTTTCACCTCGATTTCGTAATTTTTCCAATTCACGTCGCCAACCAGCGTGTAGGGGTCGGGATTTGAACGGTATTTCCACTTCGTCGGCACGGCGGCCCCGGTGATAATTTGCTTCAGCGCTTTGCCGGCGCCTTCGGTCACGATTTCGAACGCGCCGCCTTGATCTGAAAAATACTTGGGCTGCTTGCCGACTGTGTAGCTGTTGAAGTTGTCCGAATAATCCAACGCAAACGGCGCCATTGCTGGATTCGAGTAAGTAGCCGCACCCTTGGTTTGCCCACTCGTCGTCGTGAGCGAGTAGAGCGAATATGGCTCCAGCGTGATGGTGAACGAATTGCTCACCGGTGTTTTATTCGCCTGCTGAACAAATACGCTGCTCTCGATGGAACGCCACACGCGCACCGTGCCCGTGGAAAGCCCGCCGCTCAGATTCACCACATAATCCTGCGGACGCGGACTGTAGTTTACCATGATCATACTCCAGTTGCTGCTCGCGGCATCTTTCAGCGTCACGTAACCGCCGCTGTCGTCCGCGGCGCATGCCTGATCGAGGTATTTCCAGCCAGGATAAGCGAACTGCGTAAAATGCGCCGTCATCCACACGCCATTCGTTACTTCGTAGTGGCCGCTCCACGGCCACGACGCGGCGAGAATGCTTTTGTGATTAAACGGGGTGTTCGGGTAATTCGACTCGAGCGCCGGATGCATTTCATATTTCGTCATGCGCCCCTGCGTGTAGGCGCGAATCATGTGCCATGCCGTGTCGATCACGCCGACGACGAAGCCGTGACGCCCGGGCGCGAGGTGTTCGCCCGCCCACAACGGCATACCGGAAGCAATCGCCCGCTCTACACCGTCGCCGCTCGTGCTGTAATCCACGTAATGCGCGTTGAGCGAATAAAGCGCGGATTTGAGCGGCGCATCGCTTTGCACTTTGTCCGCGATCCACCAGCCAAGATTACTGTCGGCCGCGGTTAGTTTGACTGCGGAAAACCCATCCGCGTTCAAACCGGGCCGCAACGTGTTCACGATCCAGTCACGTTGAAACGGAATCGTGCCGCTCGCCGTGGGTGCCGCGACATCGCCTTCGGTTTCGTTCGCCGAGGCTCCGAGATAATTAAAGTTCAGCAGAAACGCTGTGTCGTCGCGCGCGCCTTCGAGGAATTTCTTGTGATACAGGTATTTGTTCGCATCGGTCGTGATCCACGCCGGCGTGCCCCAGCGCAACGCATCGAGGAGAATGGCTGAATTTAAAGTCTTCGCCTGTTTTGCGATCCAGAGATTCGAACCACGGGTGATGTCGAAATCCGTGGAGCTGCGCATGTGACTCGGCTCGGTGCCGGCCGACGTGTTCACATCGGCCCCAATTTCGACTTTCACATGCTGCAAGCCCGCGCCGAATTTATCCTGAAATAGAAATTTCAAGATGTCTGCGCGCTGATTCGCCGGGTAATCGAGCAGCAGTCGCGTCATGCCGTTGGAGAAAACGCCACCGACACCCTCATAGGTGCGACCGGCACTCGCGCCGTTGGCCGTGATGGTGGTGCTCGCGTGCGCGCACGCTGCCCCGAGGGAAATGATTCCGAGGACTGCTAAAAAAGCCCGCGCGGCGCGCTTGGCTGCAAATGAAGACGACACAGCATTCATGGGGTCGAGGGGTTGGAGGCGGACTACAAGTTGCCACGAGCGCAACTCGCAAGGGGAAGAAAATCACCGAAGTGACGCCGCCACCAAGGCAGCTCGGTTTCGCCCCCTCGAAACAAAACCCAATTTACAGTAAAGCGCAGCGCGTCCGCTCACCGCGTGTCTTCAAGTGCCACCGCAAACAGCGAACCACGCGCACCGACGTAGAGCGTTTTTCCATCGGGCGATAGCGCGAGACTCGTCGGACGTTCAGGCAATTTGATCGCGCCGAGTCGTTTTCCTGCCGCGTCGAAAACAAAAATTTCTCCTGCGGCGATGTAGACGCGCCCGTCGGCTCCTACCGCGATGTCTGCTTCGCCGACTTCGGCAAAGAGCGTGGCGTCAACGAGACTCCCATCGGCGTTCACTTTGAAACGATACGTTTTCCGGCGAAACTCATCCGCCAGGTAGAAGTGCCCACCGGGCGTAGCGACCTTGAGTCCGTAAGCACGCCACGCGGCATTCATGATCCACGGATGGGGGCGCTCGGTCACCGGCAGCGCGGTGATCGGCAGCACCACTGAATCAGCCGTCCATCCTTCCGTGACGGGCCGCGCGGCAGTTTCGACGAAATCGTTATTCGGGCCGAAGAGACTCGTCGCGCGCAGCCATGGCTTTCTGGCAAAATCCGCACGCGGCCCACGCACCAACGGCTCGAAAGTCTCACCATTCTCGGATGAATTTTTTAATCGATACACCGTGCCGCCGCGCGCGATGACGAGTAGCGCGCCGGATTGCGGATCGACCGCCAACGACGCGGGCCGCACAGGCGATTCCGCGACGAAGCGCACTCCAGTTTTCGGCGTCCATTCGTAGATCCGACCTTCGCGCCCGTGGATAAAATTCAAACCGCCGTCAGGACGAACCGCGACGCCGTCGATATTTTCCAGACCGCTTACGAGCAATTTCACGCTCGTTTCCAGTGAAGCTCTAGCACTCGCAGTCTCGGGTGAACGCGAGCCCACCGAGAGCCGCGCCAGATCGCGCGCGAACTCCTGTCGGCCACTCGTCGCATCGAACACCGCGCGATCGTAGGCAAACTTCGTCGGGCTATACAAATGCAGGCCGCGGATCTCTACGGCGCGACTGTTCGTGAAGCGCATCGCCTCCGGATACGGGGTCCGTGTGCGCGACACGCGATACATGAAAAGATTCGCAAACAACAAATTGTGACTGTCGTTCACTTCAAACTGCAACGCGTTCACGCCTTCGTCGCCCTCCGCCTCCGTCTGCAGCGCGTAGAATTCCCAGTTGGCCACGCGATCGAGTCGCACTTCGCGGTGAAGGTGGTGCTCGGACGACATCACGTAAACGCGACCGGGCGTCTGCGTGTCGGAAATATAAAGACCCGAGCGCGCGGTCTGACTCGCCGTCCAGACATTCAGGAACGTGCCGCCCCCGCCGTCCTTCACCCACAACGAGTGACCTTGTGTGTCCCAATATTTAGGCAGTTCCGCTTCCGGTCGCTCGCCGCGATGCGAGTGAAGCGACACAAAACAAAGGTCGTCGACCAAAGAATCTTTGCCCGCGCGCCACTCGATGCCGATCACACGCGGCGACACGCCCGTATCGATCGCGAAACCAGAGACCATCGCCGCACCGCCTTTCGCAGTCGCGATCATCGGCGTCGCATCGCCTTCTTTTTCAAACGCCGGCGCAGCGGCTTTTGCCACAAGCCGCGTGGTCGATGCATGGAGCCCGAACAACGCGCCGTCGGCCCGCAAACGCAGCGTATCGCTGATCACATAATGCCCGCTGGGCAGATACACCGCTGCGTGTTCGCGCAACCCGTGTTGCAACGCCGCCGTATCGTCGGTCGTGCCATCGCCGCGCGCACCGAGGTCGCGCGCGTTTACCCACGTGTTCATCGCGGGGAGCGGCGCGACATCGGTCGGCACGCGCGCAGGCAACGTATCGACCGCCGTGATTTTCGAAATGGTCTCCCACTTGGCGTCGACACCCACGCTGGATTTCTGCCAGCCGTGCGTGAAGTCGGCGACGACGTAGCGTTTTCCAGGAGCGATCGTTTTTTCGCCAGTCTCCCGCAGCACGAGCAAGGTCGGCACGTCCTCGGCCGCAACGTTCACGAAATTCGTCTGCGAGAGCAGGCTCGCCGAATCGGAAATCGTAATCGCCGGACCCGAGATGCGCGTCAGCACAGAGTCGCGCAACCAGAGTTGTTCGGGACGGTTCGCGTTCACTTCGATGGCTTTGGGCACATCGCTGAATTCCGCGCGCACGATAATCAGCCCTGCTTCCTCCGTCGTGATCGACGACACCGTCTGGCCGGAGAAGGCCGAATCCAGGATCACGAACGGCCACGTCGGGGCGGAGCGACGAGCGATGATGGCGTGTTGTCCACCCAAGAAACGGCAGTCGCGAATCAAGTTACCAATGTCCTCGATGCCCGCCTTCGCGTCGCCTAAACGAAACTCCATGTGCGCCAGAAACGAGTGCTGCGCGACGTGAAACTGCATACCCACGGCGGACGGATTCCCGGAGGCGACTTCGATATCGGCGTTGATGATCGCCGAGAAAAATCCCGACGCACCAGCTTCCCGCAGCGCTTCGCCGTTTTTCGGCGGATCCCACGCGAAGAAAAACAATGGACGCGTCTCGGGACCGTTGAAGCCAGTCGTATTGGCTCCGAGTAGAAACACGGGCCGCGTCGCACCGTAGCCGATGAGGCGCACGCCACGCCACACATTCACCGTGCGACCGAGCCGATACGTGCCGCTCGGCACGAAAATGATGCCGCGCTTTTCCGGCGTGGCGTGGATGCGATCGATCGCCGCTTGCAGGGCGGGCGCATCGTCGCCCTGACCGTCGGCGTGCACTTCGAAGTGGGGGCGGGAAAACTCCAGCGCGCGCTCGTCGGCCGGGCGTTGCGGAAACACCGAGGGCGCGCTCGCAACCGCCCACCCGTTGATTACCCCGAGTGAGAGGGCCAGAAGTAAGCAAAGCAGGACGGGCAGGCGTCGGGGCATAAGATAAAAAGCGCCTGCGCCCCGAGGGAGCGCAAGCGTGAAGGTTTTTGAAAGAGCCGCGCGAAGTCACGCGGCAGGGAAAGAATCGGATCAGAAGCGAATGCCGTAAGTGCCGAGCACCGTGAGGCCGTCGCCGAGGTAGGCGTCTTCGTCGTAGTAGGTTTTATCGAGCAGGTTCTTCACGTTGACCTGCACGAAGTGCTGCACACGACGTTTCGAACCGGTGCGGAAATTGTAGGAAGCGCCAATGTCGACCTTAGTGTAGGCCGGCACCGTGATGTCACGTTGACCGTTGTTGGTTTCGGACAGCCCGTCGTTGTTCAAGTCGAGGTTGCCGCTGCGGTTATTCGGAAAAACTTCGCCGCGGTAGCGCACGCCGCCCGTGAAGGCCAAACCCTTCCAGCCGCCGTCGAGGAAGGTGTATTTCAGCGCGAGACCACCCGACTGGGCGGGAGCTTCACGCGGACGACGGCCAAGGCGGTCGAGGTCGGTGCCGGCATCTTTCACGACGGCGTCGATGTAAGTGACATCGCCGAGCAGCAAGAGATTGCGGGTGAGCGCGTAGTTGAAATCGAAATCGATGCCGCGTGAGCGGTCGCCGCCTTCCACCGTGTTATCGGTGATGTTTTGCAAAATCGGGCGGCCCGTTGACGTGTCGATGACGGGGTTGCCGTTCGTGTCGAGCAGCGGCGTGGTGTCGGTGACGCTCGTGACCAACACGTTTTCGCGGTCCACGTTGTAGAGCGAGAACGTGAAGTTGAGCTTCTTATCGAACATCGAGGCCTTGATGCCGATTTCGTGGCCGAGGCCAGTTTCGTTCGGGAGAATCTGGCCGGCGCGATTGACGGCAGTTTGCGAGACGAACGACTTCGTGCGACTCGCGTAGAGGGACACGGCATCGTTGAGTTCGAACGTGACGCCGAACTGCGGCGACGTGGCGGAGCGCTGCGCGGTCGAACGCACGAGCGTGACTAAATTTTTCGCTTCGATATCGAGTTCGTCAAAACGCACCGCAGCGAGCAGCTTGAGGCGTTCGCTAAAGATATTCGTGTTGTGCCGCAGGAAGAGGCCTTTGATTTCCGTGTTGGAGGCGGTGTGTGCGCTCTTGCGGGAATACGTCGTCGGATCGTAAGCCGGGATAAAGTAGTTTGGGTTATCGACGCTCAGGTTGCGCACGTCGGCGGGCAGTGTGTTCAGTGCGGCGGCCTGCCAGCGATAGCTGGGGCGGAAGTCGCCGACATAATTATAGTCGAATGTCGCAAGCGTGCTGTGCGTGGCGGGCGTGATAAAGTCCGTGTTGTAGCGCGCGAGCAAGTCGAGTTGGCCGGCGTCGCCCCACTCGTCGATCACGTCGTAAGCGGGTTCGCGCGTGCCGAACGTGCGCGTGGTGGAATTATAAGTGCCGCCCGTCATCGACAGCTTGTAATAATGGCGGTTGTAGCTGCTCCCACCCGCGCGGATCGAAAAGACGTGGTTGATCTTGTGTTCGAGAAACGCGCTGAAGGTGTCCATGTCGCGGTTGAGGTATTCGTTCGGCCCTTGCAGGCTGAAGCGATCGAGTTCGTAAGCGTAACCCGTGTTGCGCGTGTAAGTGCGCACGGCAGGCAAACCGGTGCGGGCATCGACCACGTTCACGGTTGCGGTGTTGTTCAAATAAGGAATGCCGGTGCCGGGACGCGTGTTGCGCTCGATGTAGTCGTATTCGAGGAAGATGCTGGTGTTGGCGTTAATCTTCTGGAGAAAGCCGAGCGTGATATTCTTCACCTGCGAGTGGCGGAAAGCCTGCTCGAAATCGCGTTCGAAGTAGGCGCCGCCGACGCGGTAGAAACTGTTACCGATCGCCGTCGTGTCGCCGAGCGGACCCGACGAGGAAAGCTCCGTGCGGAAATGCCCGAGCGAACCTGCGGTGACGCTCACGTCTTGTTGCGGCGTGAGGGTGGGACGCTTGCTGATGATGTTGATCGTGCCGCCGGGAGAAGTCGGGCCGTAGATCGCCGCCGCCGGGCCTTTGATGACCTCGACGCGATCGACACTCGACGGATCGATCATGCCAGCGCGACGGAAACCGTTGCGCAGTTGGTTGCCGTTAAAAAACCCGCGGATGATATAAGCACCTTCCTGCTGGCGCCCGGAAAAACCCGACGTGTAAGCCAGCTGCTCGGCAATGTCGTAGGCCGCGAAATCCTTGATGAATTCACTCGTGACGACGTTCACCGCGTAAGGCAGCGCGCGAATCGATGTCGCGACGCGCGAACCCGTGGTCACTTCCGCCGCCATGTAATCATTGGGCTTGGTGCTCGTAACGGTGAACGGTGAAAGTTCGACCGTCTCCTCCACAGGGGTAGCGGGTGCCGGCGCGATTTGCTGCGCGGAAAGCGCAGTCGCGCCGAGCACGGCAAGCGCAGGAAAAAGACGGAGGTAGTTTTTCATGGGGTCGGGGATGTTAGGGGAATTGAACCAGCGACCCGGTCTTAGTCGGCGACATGACCTCAAAGAAACAGCGGGCGGGGGTTAAACAAAATCAAAAGACGCGGGTCTCTTGGTTTCGCGATACGCATTGACCCCGCCCAACCACCCGCGCAAAACGAAACAGGCTTTACAGTAAAATGCCCGACGCCCCGAAAAATCCCCCTGCTCCGCGTCCCACGATGCGCTCGATCGCCGAACAAGCCGGCGTGAGCGCGATGGCGGTTTCGCTCGCGCTGCGTAATCACCCCAGCCTCCCCGCAAAGACGCGGAAAAAAATCCAGCAGGTCGCGGCGCGCGCCGGTTATCAGCCCGATCCGTCAGTCGCGAAATTGATGCACCACCTCCGCGCGCGCAAAGGAGCCCGCGTGCAGGCGACGGTGTGCGCTCTCACCACGCAGGGCGCAGGCATTCAGGATCCGTATTCGGAATTGTTGCTCGCCGGCGCGAGACGCGCCGCGGAAACCGCCGGTTTTGCGCTGGAAGTGTTTCACGTCGACCTCACCGATGCCTCCAGCCGCCGCCTGCAACGCATGCTGCGCTACCGTGGCGTCGACGGGCTGATGCTGCTGCCGATGTCCAATCTCAGCGCCCTCGATAATCTGGTCGATTGGCGCGAGTTTTCCGTGGTGTCGACCACGACCACGGTGCCAAGCCCGCATTTTCATTGCGCGTTGCCCAGTCACTTTCGAAACACGCTGCAACTCTGCGATCGGCTCGCGCAGGCCGGATTCGAACGGCTCGGCATGGTCGTGCGCGAAGCCCAAGAACTGCGCAGCGGCCATAATTTCACCGCCGCGCTCGCGTGGCACGGCACCTATGGAAAAACCCAGTCGGTGCGCGCTCACCTCAGCGACAATCTCTCCGCGGCGGCTATCGCGCGCTGGCTGGAAAAAGAAAAGCCCGACGTGATCGTCGCCGAACGCGACGCCCTGGCGCAAACCTTGCGTGACGAAAAACTCGTGCCGCGCTCGATGTTGATTACCACGTGCTCAGGCCTGCCGGCCGCGAACAAACGTTATCCCTTCCCCGGCATTCACGAAAACCCGCCGCGCATCGGCACGGCGGCGGTGGAAATTTTGACCGGTATGATTACGCGCGGTGAACGCGGTGTGCCCGAGCACGCGCAAACGACGTTGATCGACGGCTCGTGGATCGATCTGCCGCTGAAGAATCCGAAATCGTAAACGGCGGAGCGCGTCCATCCGCCGCAGCGAGGTCGGGCCCTACCTCACGGTGCTCCGAATTCCGCGCGGCGAAAACCCTCGGACGCGCTTTACTGTAAAGAGCAAACCCTGTCGAAACCGCAAAGCGGGCGCGCACGCTGCGGTCACTCGTCGCCTGCTTGCGCTTCGCCATTCCCCGGGCCCCTTAGCGCCCACCGCGAATCCGCAGTTCCAGTCGCTGACGTTCCGCGATGCAATTTTCCCCCGCCGCCCGCAATCCCCTCCTCTCCCGCCACGATGTCCAGCGGCTCGCGACCGATTTAACCAATCCGTTGCTACCGCATTTCTCGCCCGGCAAAGCCGGCGTGCGGCCCGGCAGCACGCTCGCGTGGTATGGCGAACCCAGTTCGTCGCTCGAAGGGTTTTCTCGTCCGCTTTGGGGAATCGCGCCACTTACCGCCGGTGGCGGCATTTTCCCGCAATGGAATCTCTGGCGCGAAGGTCTGATCAACGGCACCGATCCCGCACATCCGGAATTCTGGGGCTGGCCGCAGGATCACGATCAACGCACGGTCGAAAGCGCCGCGCTCGGTTTTAGTCTGAATCTCGTGCCAGCCAAATTGTGGGAGCCGTTGCCAGAAGCTGCGCGCCACAATCTCGCCACGTGGCTCGGGCGCATCAACTCGGTGCGCGCGGTCGACAACAACTGGCTGTTTTTCCAAGTGATGGTGAATCTCGGCCTGCGGCGCGTCGGCCTCCCGCACGCGCCCGAAGTGATCGATACCAACCTGCAGCGACTCGATGAATTTCATTTGGGCGGTGGTTGGTATGCCGACGGCGAACCGGGTCCCAGCGGCAACGATGGCCGCATCGGCGATTACTACGTGCCGATGGCGATGCATTTTTACGGACTGATTTACGCCGTCGCCAGCGACACCACGGATGCAATCCGCGCCCAACTTTACCGCGAACGCGCGCGGCAGCTCGCGCAGGATTTCGTGCATTGGTTCACCGCTGACGGCGCGGCGGTGCCATTCGGTCGCAGCATGGCGTATCGATTTGCCCAAGGCGCTTTTTGGGGCGCGCTCGCTTACGCGAATGTCGAAGCGCAGCCGTGGCCGGTGATCAAAGGACTTTATCTACGTCACCTGCGCTGGTGGATGCAGCAGCCGATTTTTTCTGAAACCGGTTTGCTGAGTATCGGTTACGGCTATCCCAACTTGCATATGGCCGAGAGTTACAACGGCCCGGCGTCGCCTTACTGGGCGATGAAAGCATTTCTGCCGCTCGCGTTGCCAGAGACGCATCCGTTTTGGCAAGCGGAGGAAGCGCCGTTGCCCGCACGGCGGGCAGTTTTTACAGCGGCCTACGCAAAACTAGTGCTCACGGCTGCTAAGGACGCGCGTGAAGTGGTCGCGCTCAATCCGGGTCAATGCGTCGCCGACTGGCCGCGTCACGCCGCGCACAAATACTCGAAGTTCGCCTACTCGACGCGGTTCGGCTTCAGCGTGCCGGTCGGGTTGGCCACATTACAGGAAGGCGGTTTCGACAACGTGCTCGCGTTGAGCGACGACAGTGGGCGGCGCTTCCGGGCGCGCGAATCGGTGGAAGCGCCGAGTGTGCAAAACGGCGTGGCCCATTCCCGCTGGTCGCCGTGGAGCGATGTCACGATCGACACGTGGTTAATCGCGGCCGGTGATGCCCACGTTCGTGTCCACCGCCTGCACACTGCGCGCGCGCTCACGTCCGCCGAAACGGGTTTCGCCACCGGCTATTCGCGGCGTGAAACCCTCGCGACCGAATCGCTGGAAAATAAAATTACCGTCACGACTCCGCTCGGTTCATCGGCCGTGACCAATTTGAACGATGCACGCACCGGCGCATGCGTCGAACTCGGCGCGAACAGCCACTTGCTTTTTCCGCTCGCCGCGATGCCGGTGCTGCGCGGCGAGCACGCGCCGGGCATTCATTGGCTCGCGTGTTTAGTTCAAGGCAGCGCAACCCACACCCACGAGACCACGGCTTTCGCCTTCATCGCGACAGTGAACGGTTTTGAAATCCGAGAGAGCGGCGCGCTCTGGTGCGATTACCGCGACGGACAAATCTCGGTTAAAGCGCATGACCTGATTCAACCCGCGAAAGCGATTGAGGGGGCGACCGCTTGAATCTGAGCCGGTCGCTTTCCAGCACAGGCTTCACGCAACCCAAAGCGGTGTTGCTCACCGCGCAGTCTTCCCTCGGGAACGCCTACGGCGAGGAGACGCTGCGCAGTTTGCGTGAGCTACTCGATTTCAATCCGGATTCCCAGCTTCTCTCCACCGGGACAGACTTATCTGAAATCGAAATTGTGCTCAGCGGTTGGGGTGCACCGAAACTGGATGCGGCTTTTTTCAATCAGTTCTCGCGCGTGCGCATCGTGTTTCACGCCGCGGGCAGCGTGCGCCAGATGATGACCGATGAAGCGTGGGAACGCGGCGTGCGAGTCGTCACTGCCGCAAAGGTAAATGCCACGCCCGTCGCAGAATTCACCTTCGCGCAAATTATCCTGAGCCTTAAAAACGCTTTTTCCCAGTCAGGCGATTGCCGACGCACGCGCACGCTAGTGCGTCAAATTCGTGAAATGCCGGGAGCGCACGGCAGCACGATCGGTTTGCTTTCGCTCGGAGAAATTGGCCGGCAAGTCGCCCGCCGCCTCGCGCAGCTCGACGTGCGCGTCATCGCCTACGATCCTTTCATCAGGGCGGAACGCGCCGCAGAACTCGGCGTGACACTGTGCTCATTGGAAGAAGTATTCGCGCGCGCTGACGTGGTGAGCTGCCACACGCCGCTCTTGCCCGCGACGGAACGGATGGTTCGAGGCCGGCATTTTTCTTCGATGAAACCAGGAGCCACCTTCATCAACACCGCTCGTGGCGGCGTGATCGCCGAAGATGAAATGATCGCGGTGCTCAAGGCGCGACCAGACCTGTTTGCCTTGCTGGACGTCACCTTCCCCGATCCGCCGGCGAGCGAATCACCCCTGTTCGATCTGCCCAATGTCCTGCTCACTCCGCACATCGCCGGCAGCATCGACCGCGAGTGCCTGCGCATGGGGCGCTTCATTGCCGAGGAAGTCCGGCGCTATTTAAGAAACGAAACGCTCCACGGCGAAATCACTCGCGCTCAAGCGGTGCTGCTCGCGTAAACTACCCCTGTTACCATGGCCGCGACCCCGACTCATCAAACGACTGCCCCACAGGACAAGGTTCCGGCTGGTGAAAAATTTGCCCTCGGCCTCGGACAATCGGCCAGCATGGGCACACACAACGCGCTCACGACGCTTTCGAACCCGGTCTATAATGTGATCCTCGGGATGAACCCCGCCTACCTTAGCGTGATCGTGTTTGTGCAGCGTTTCTGGGACGCGTTCCTCGATCCGCTCGTCGGGCATTTTTCGGACAACACCGCCAGCAAGTGGGGTCGGCGGCGTCCCTACCTGCTCGCGGCGGCGTTGCCGATGGCGGTGACGTTTGCGGCGATCTGGTTTGTGCGCGCGGGCATGTCGGATTTTCGCCTGGCACTTTTCTTCACGATCACGTCGCTCGTGTTTTATTTCTTTCACTCGTGCTACACCGTGCCGCTCGCTGCGTTGCAGATCGAAGTCACTGGCGATTATCATGAGCGCACGCGCGTCGCGAGTGTCGTGGGTATTTGCACGTGGCTATTCTCGATCGGCAACCAGTGGCTCTTTCCGATCATTCAATCCGGCTGGTTTAAAGATCCTATCACCGGCATTCGCTGGGTGACGGCGGGCATCGCTGGCCTGTATGCGCTGCTCGCATGCGCGCCGGCGTTTTTTGTGCGCGAGCGCTTCCAAGCTCCCGTGAAAGTGAAGCGTGAAAAAATCCGTTTCTTGACCGCGCTCAAACAGACCGCCGGCAACCGCGACTTTGCCTTGCTGATCGGCGTGCGCAGCATTTCCACGTTTGGCTACAGCATCGTCGCGGTGCTCGGGTTTTATCTGAACGTCTATCTAGTTCACGGCGGCGACTTGCGCGCAGCCGGCGCGATTCAAGGCTGGCTCGGTTCGGCCTACGTCGTGGGGTGCATCGGTTCTTATTGGGCGTTTCGCGTGATCGCGCTCCGCGTCGGTAAACGCCGCGCCTTGCAACTCGCGGCCGGCATTCTGGTCGCCGCGGGTATTGTGAAACTATTCGTCTATGTGCCGGGCCTGCGCTGGTGGCAGATTCTCGTGCCCGCGATGAACGGTATCGCGCAAGCCGGCATCATGCTCCTCACGACGGCCATGCTCGCCGACATCGTCGATGCGGACGAACTCAAGTCCGGCCAGCGTCGCGAAGGACTTTATTCCTCGGTGCTGAGCTGGCTCGACAAAGTGGGCAGCTCCACCGGCGGACTCATTTCCGGTTTCATCCTCGTGTGGGTCGGCTTCAACGCGAAACTCGGCAGCGCCCAGCCGGAAGGCACCCTCGCCTTGATGAAATGGCTCTACGCTTTCTTCCCGTTTGCCGGCGCGGCCATCACCATCGTGCTCGCGCAACGCTACACGCTCGACGAAAACGAAGCCTACGAAATCAAGCGCCGGCTCGAAGCGCAGCGGGCGGAACAAGCGGGTTCAAACTAATGGTTTCGCGAGTTCCAAGCTCGCCGCTTGGTCTGATTGGCGTCAGGAGAAGCGCTATGCAAATCACCCAGATACCTTTTGGCATCACGGATTGGTCGATACTGAGTTCGGAGCGAAAGAACGGCGAAACGGGCTGGGCCGATTGGAAGGTGTGTCAGTTCGGGAACATTCGAGTGCGCATGTTGGAATATTCGCCTGACTACAAAGCCGACCACTGGTGCGTTAAAGGTCACATCTTGCTGTGCCTTGAAGGCGAGCTCTTTACCGAGTTGGAAGATGGTCGTGAATTCGTTTTGCGACCCGGCATGAGTTATCAGGTCGCGGACAATGCCGAGCCACACCGATCCTACACTAAGACCGGCGCGAAATTGTTCGTGGTAGATTAACGCGCGAAACCTTGCGCAGCTTGTCGCGCTTAGAAAAACCTAAGATCAGCCGCGATACGTGGCGTCTACTTCCAGGCGGAAATAATCGCGGGCGTTAGCGAAGCAGATGTTTTTCACCATGGAGCCGACGGTGGCTTGGTCGTTGGGGATTTCTCCGCGCTCCATTTGCGCTCCAAGGAGATTGCAGAGCACGCGACGGAAATATTCGTGGCGCGTGTAGCTGAGGAAGCTGCGCGAGTCGGTGAGCATGCCGACGAAGCGGCTGAGTAAGCCCAGGTTCGCGAGCGCGTTCATTTGCCACTCCATCGCTTCCTTTTGGTCGAGGAACCACCAGCCACTGCCGAATTGCATTTTCCCGGCAACGGACCCGTCTTGGAAATTACCGATCATCGTCGCGAACGCGTAGTTGTCGGCCGGATTCAAATTATAGAGCACGGTGCGCGGCAATTCGCCCGTCGTGTCCAAGGCATCGAGGTAGCGGCTGAGCGCACGCGCCTGCGGGAAATCGCCGATGCTGTCGAAGCCGGTATCCGGCCCGAGCGCTTTGAGCAGACGCGTGTTGTTGTTACGCAGTGCGCCGAGGTGCAACTGTTTCGTCCAGCCTTTCGCCGCGTCCCAGCGGCCAAACTCCAACATCAAATAAGATCCGTATTTCGCCCAATCCACCGGCGAAGCGGCACGACCTGCACGCGCGGCGTCGAAAATCGCGGCGGCTTCGGAGTGCGTGCACGGCTCGGCGAGCGCTTGCTCCATGCCGTGGTCGGAAAGACGTCCACCGACGGCGTGAAAATCCGCGTGACGTATCTTCAGCGCGTTCAGCAAATCTTCGAAGGTGTTGATCGAAACTTTCGCTTCGCCGCCGAGCTTTTCGAGCCACGCGTTGAACGCGGCGGGCGCATTTACGCCGAGCGCTTTGTCGGGACGGAAGGTTGGATAGACGCGCGTCTTGATACCAAGTTGGGTGATGCGCGCGTGATCGGTGAGCGAATCGGCGGGATCGTCGGTCGTGCAAATGACCGCGACTTTGTTGTTCTGGAGAATGTCGTGCACGCGCATGCCGGCGAGTTGCGCGTTAGCTTTTTCCCAAATGGCGTCGGCGGTTTTTGGGCTGATGATTTCGTCGATGCCGAAGTAGCGCTTCAGTTCGATGTGCGACCAGTGATAAAGCGGATTGCCAAGCGTGTGCGGGAGCGCGGCGCACCACGCGTCGAATTTCTCGCGCGGCGAAGCGCTCCCCGTGCAGACATTCTCCTTCACTCCATTCGAGCGCATCGCGCGCCACTTGTAGTGATCGCCGCCGAGCCAGATCTCCGAGAGATCGGCAAACTGATGATTGTTGGCAATGAGTGCCTGCGGCAGATGACAGTGGTAATCGTAGATCGGCTCGGCCTTAGCGTAAGTGTGATACAATTCGCAGGCGGCGTCGGTCTGCAGGAGGAAGTCGTCGTGGATGAAGGATTTCATGGTGAGGGATCAGCCTATGATTAAATCTCAGCGGCTGATATCGCTGAGCATCGCGTCGAGCGTGGCGTAGCCTTCGAGCAACTTGCTCGTGGCGGCGCAGCGTTCCTTGGAAGCGAGGCCGGTATTTTCCGCGAGGAAGATTAAGTAAGCGGCGATGCGTTTCGAGAAAAGCAGGCGTGCCTCCGGGCTGACGGCGTAGAAGCGTGCGCGTTGTTGGTAGCCAGCGGGTGTGTGATCGCCGAGCGCGGATTTTTCCGGTTTGCCGCCGGCGGCCAGCACATAGAGGAAGTTGTATTCGAAAAACACCATGTGCTCGGCGGACGCCGGCAACGTTTCGAGCGCGGCGCGCGTGGCGGCAGGTGAAGCGTAAACATCGACTGATTTGCCGCAGGCTTCGAGCGAGGTGTTCACAAAAATCCGGGCCATTTTCTGCTCGGTCGGATCGGCGCTGAATGCACCGGCGACAGCCATATCCAGCGTGAACTGATACCAGTCTTTCCAGAGCGCGGCATCGGCGGCGTTCTGCGATTGCGAAAGCGCGACGCCCATTTCGTAGGTGTAGCGGCCGCTGGTTTTGATTTCGAGCGCGCTGCCGGTGACTTCACCCATGACTTGGTAATTCTCGGCGGATTTTCCGGAGCCTGAATGGAAACCGATACTCACCCCAAACTTCGCACAGACGTTCCATTGTGCTTCGATAAGTTTCTTGAGCGCGGCGTTATCAGGATACGGCGAGTTCTTTTGGAAACCGAACGCGGGCGCGACGAAGTTCACGGGCATGCCGAGGACTTCGCAAAGCGCGAGCATGATGGCGGTCGTTTCCGGTGTCGTGAGACCCGGCAATTCATCAATGGAGAGCTCGCGGAGATACGTGCGCCCGACTTCGGTCGTGAATGCGGCTGCACGCGCGGCGGCATATTTCTCGTCGCGGCGTTTCATCTTCTGCATCGGCGTCCACACGGTCGCGAGCAGGGCCGTAAACGCGGCGTCATCCAGCGTCACGCCGGCGGCGGCGACCCGCGCGCGGGTCTGCGCAACGACTTCAGCCGGGATGGCGGCGACGTCGGCTTTCTGGTTGAGCGCGAGTTCCGGCGAAAGATCGAACGTGATGTAGCTGGCGAGCAAGCAGCCTTTGACCAGCGCATCTTCGCGGACATCAAACTTGCCACCGATCGGTTGGTGATCGGCGTTGAATGACCACGCGATCTTGCGGTGATGGAAACCCGTTTTGAGTTTCGAAAGCACGCAACCGTGGCTCATGCCTTCGACGGATTGGCCTTGGTGACCCTCCGGGACGTTCGTGCCGATGAAAGGAAACGGGACGGTGTCGAGGCGGTTGCCGAGCATCGCGTCGACGTCGTAAACGAGTTCGCGCGGAATGGAGTTTTGATTCGCGGTCAGGCCGATTTCGAGGGCGCTCATCGCCCACTCCACGGCCGGCCAATGCAGCGTCGTGAAGCGCGCGCCAACGCCGAGCGTGCTCTTGCCCAGCTTCGCCGTTCCCGTCGGGAAGATCGTCGAGGCTGCGTCTTTTTCCTGAATGAGATTTTTGAGTCTCAGCAAATTCTCCCAGGATGCGGGGAAGACGGCGCGGTTGGGTTTCGTGAGCACGCCTTCGGCGAGCACCTTACTCGGATCGGCGAGCGTGGTCGACTCGAGGCGCCACGCCGTGTCGCCCGTGACGGTGTGCTCGACGAGCGTCCAGGTGCCAGCGGCGGTTTCGAAGCGCGATTTTTCGTAGAACTTCAGGCCGGTGGCCGAAGCGTCGAAAAACGCTTTTTGCAGCGCAGCCCAATCGAGACAGAAGTCAGGCGAGACGCAGGGATTCTGCGCGATGCGCAGATTGTTTTTCAGGAGAAAGGCGTTGATGGGTTTCATGAGGCTAAAATTTGCGGGAGAGAACGGGAATTATGGGAGGTTCGGGAGATTTTTTTAACCACGGATTTCACGGATGAACACGGATAGAGACAGAGTGATGAACCTCATCGTCCGGGTTTGACCCGTTTTAATCTGCGTGATCCGTGGTTAAATATAATGGGCACGGCGCTAAAGATCAGATCGTCATCGCGTGGTAGCCGCCGTCGACGATGAGTTCGTCGCCGGTGATGAACGAACCGGCGGCATCACTCGCGAGGAGCAGCGTCGCACCGATGAGTTCGCGGGCTTCGCCGAAACGTTTCATCGGTGTATGGCCCATGATGCTGGCGACACGGTCGGGGTTGAGAATTTTTTTGTTCTGCTCGGCGGGGAAGAAACCGGGCACGAGCACGTTCACGCGCACCTTGTGCGGGGCCCACTCGCGCGCGAGGTTGAGCGAAAGATTGTGCACGGCGGATTTCGTGGCCGAGTAAGTAAACACCCGCGAGAGCGGCACGACGGCCGACATCGACCCGAGATTGATGATCGAGCCGCCCTGCCCGCGCTCGACGAGGTATTTACCAAACACCTGGCAGCCAAGGAACACGCCTTTCAAATTCACGCGCACGATGCGGTCGAATTCATCTTCCGCGATATCGAAAAACGGCGTGGCAGAATTCACGCCCGCGCCGTTGACGACGATATCGACGCGGCCACTGCGCTTGAGCACTGCATCGAGCACGCCCTGCACTTCCGCTTTGCTGGTCGCTTCAGCGGCATGGAACCACGCGTTGCCGCCGGCTGCGGAAATTTTCGCGATGCGCGCATCCGCTTTTTCCTGGCTGCGGCCGACGAGGACGACTTCCGCGCCCGCGCCGGCGAGGCCTTCCGCCATCGCGCCGCATAATTCGCCCGTGCCGCCGATGACGACCGCGACTTTGCCGTTAAGACCGAACATTTCGTTAAGGTAGGAGCTCATGAAAAATAAAACCGGGGTTTAAGGGGAGGAGCAGCATACCCGCAACCGGCGGCAGCGTATATCGGTTTTTGCGAAAAAGAGTTTAGATTTTGCGAAACCCCGAATTTCATCTTTAACCACGCCATGCCCGCGCCCAAGCCCCGTCGCATCGCCGTTTACCTGTCGCTCTCGACCGAGCACGGCCGGGGAATTTTGCGCGGCATCGCGCGGTTTTTTCGCGAGCGCCCGGAAGTCACCGTGCTGAAATTCAGCGATCCCGCCGCGCACGAAACGGCGGGCCTGCGGCGGCTGCGCGTCGATGGGGTCATCGCGCGCGTGGCGACCCGGCGAAATGAAACCACGCTCGCCGGCCTCGGCGTGCCCGTGGTGAATGTCTCCGGGCAAATCGCGACGCCGCGCCTCGCGTTGATCAACACCGACGACGCGCGCGTGGGGCAACTCGCATTTCGCCACCTGCACGGGCGCGCCTACCGGAACTTCGCGTATTGCGGCAACACCACGCACCTCGGTTCGGTGCTGCGTTATCGCGGATTTAATCAGGAAGCGAAACGCACCGGCATCGCGGCGCCCGTCGCGCGCCACAATTTACCGCGCGGCGATCAAAACGCGCCCTACCCCGACGCCACGCGCGCGCGCCTCGTGACCTGGCTGCAAAGTTTACCGCGTCCCGTGGGCATCCTTGGTTTCACGGATCGCGTGGCGCTCGAACTCGCGGAAGCCTGCGCCCACCTCGGTCTGCGCGTGCCGGAAGACGTCGCGATCATGGGCGTGGGCAACGATCTCGCGCGGGTCGAATTCGCACACGTGCCGTTGACGAGTGTGCAGCTCAACACGCAGCAAATCGGCATGCTCGCGGCGGAAACGTTGCAGCAATTGATGGACGACTCGCGCAAGCCCGGAGGCGAGACGCTCGTGAGCCCGCAAAAAATTGTGGCGCGGCAATCCACCAATCGTCACGCCGTGGACGACGAAGCGGTCGCCACCGCACTTGATTACATCCGCGAGCACGCCGGTAACACGATCTATGTGGAGGATGTCGCGCGGGCGGCGGGCGTGACGCGACGCGTGCTTGAGCTACGATTCCGGGTGGCGCTCGGCAGCGCGGTGAACGCGGAAATTCTGCGCACCCACTTCGAACGCGCCGAGGAATTAATGAGCGAGCCCGCACTCACGCTCGGGGAAATCGCTTACGCGGCCGGTTTCGAAAGCCCTTCGGTCTTCGCCACTGCGTTCCGGCAGCGGCACGGAGTCGCGCCGTCGGAATATCGCAAAAAGCTGCGTTGAGGTGCGCGCTTAGAAATTCAGCCGCGCCGACAGGTTCAATTCCGTGCCGGAATTCGTGCGCGCATGGCTCGCGAGCAGATCGCGGTCGAAGACGTTGCGCACGCCCGCCCCGAGGCTGAACTGCCGCACCGCGAATTTCCACGAGTAGTTCGCATTCAGGTTCAACAACGCGTAGCTCGGATACTCGAGGTAGGCGTGTTTCGCGTCTTCGTAATTCGCGACGTAGCCGCTGATGTAAGTCACGCCACCGCCGACGCTGAAACCGGGGATCCTTTTCGACGGCGAATAACGCATCTGAAGCGTCGCGGTATCGCGCGGCAGACGCGTCACTTGCTTGCCGACTTCGCGACCGAGTTCAGGCGACTTGGTCGTGATCGCATCCGTGCGCACGATGCGTGCGGAAACGTTGAGCGTTTCGGAAAGTTGATAACGCAACTCCGCACGCACGCCGCTGAAACGTTCTTCGCCGGCGGCGACGAGTTGCGGCTGCGTTTGGTTAGCATCGAAGATCGGATCGTCGTAGAGCGGATTACGGCGCGAGATGTCTCTGTTATAAAGGAGGAACAGCGATGTGTTGTAATCCAGCCGCTTGTCCATTGCGCGGCCTTTGATGCCGAGTTCGTAGCCGACCGTCGTTTCGTTTTCCTGAATGCGCCCCGTCCGAATATCGACCGGCGTGGTCGGATCGAATGCCGTGCTCGCCGTCGCGAACAGCAGCGCCTTGTTGCGCACAAGCTGGTAGTTCACGCCGGCATGATAGCTGATTTGCGCCGTGCGATCCTGTGTGCGCGGGAAAGTCGCCCCGACGCGCTCGTCGCGGACGATGAGGCCGACTTCATCATAACGCAGCCCGGCGGTCATGACGGTGCGCCCTTGGTCGAACGCCATGCGGTCACTCACTTCGAGCGAGCTGTAACGCGCGGCCTCGGTGCGGTCGGCGGTGATGCGTGAATACAGCGCGGGATCGAACTCCGGATAATAGTAATTCGGATCAAACGGATTGAAGCGCCGCACAGAAAGCGGGAGCGCATTGCGATCGGCCACGCTGAGCGCACGGTCGCTGCGGTCGTAATCGCCCCACGTGACGCCGGCAAACGTCAGGAGCTTGTGCTCGATTTTCGCGGTGCGAAAGCGTCCGGTGGCTTCGACGTGCGCGGCGACGGCTTGCTGGCGCTGCGCGATGTGCCGCGGCTCGCGCGTGCCTTCAAACAGACCGGTATCGATCACATATTGCCCGGAGGTGAAACGTTGTTGGTCGATCGCCCGAGTCCACGCCTCCGCGGCGGCGCGAACCGCGATCACGCGGGTGAGTTGACCCTCGAATTGCGCACCGAGGAGAAACGTCTCGCGAACCACGCCGGCCTCGGGGCCGTTGACGTTGAATTCGGCGAGCGGCAGATACGGGCCGATCACTTTTTGGCCGGCGCTGGTTTTGTATTCGGGAATACCCGAGGCGGGGTTTCCTTCGTAGCGTCGATAATCGAGACTGAACATGCTGCTCGCCGCGCGCGTGTGTTTCACGGTGATCGAACCGCTCACGGCGACGTCGTTTTCTTGAACAAATTGCTCCGGGCCTTCGCGGCGTTGCCAATCAAACGCCCAGCGCTGCCACATCTTTTTCTTACGCAGCACGCCACTCGTCTCGAAGGTGACGCGCTGGCGGTTGAGGCTGGAAACGTTGGTCTCGAGTTTGCTTTTCGCCTTCGCGGCCGGCCGCATCGTGAGGAAATTCTGAATGCCGCCCGGCGCCGCGCGCCCGAGCACCGGCACGAGCGGGCCCTGGATGATGATCGTTTTGTCGATGTTGAGCGTCTCGAGGATGCCCATTTGGACAAAACTGTTCCGCAGCACCGGCGTCGGGAAGCCGCGCAGGTTCAAGCGTTGTTCGCCTGCTGCGGCTGCCGCGGGCGACGGACTGCTGATCGCCGAAAGCTCCATCGACGTGTCGCCGCTCAAACCTTCCTCCATTTCAAAATCGATTGCCGTCAGCTCGTTTGAGAACGGCGAACTGCGCAGCTCCTCCTCCACCGAACCCATGCCGGTCGCGTCGAAGCCATCATCATCCTCGGTTTGTTCAGCGACGGAAAATTTCGGCAATTCCAGCGTCCGCTCTTTGAGTTGGTCTTCGATCGACGGCGTGTTTGCCGTGTCCGGAGCGGGCGTCACCCCCGGCTTCGGCGACGCGGGCGTTTCGACCGTTTGGGCGCGCGCGGCAACGCCCGCCATCACGGCAAATGCGGTAACCAGCTGGATAATGGAGGTAAATTTCCGCAACACGCGCGTGTAACGACAGGGTTGAATAATCAAAACAGGTTTGGGGATAACGCCCAAGACGCCGACGACCAGTGCCGATTACGCATATGGCTAACAATTCTCTCGATCCCGCAACGTGCCCGGCCTTGACAAGCTTCGCGCCGCGGGGTGCTGTCTCGCCACGGATTTACGTTAACCAACGCCGTCGCTGCCATGGATTTAGGTCGGGTTGCCCACATATTTTCTCCTCTCAAGCAGTTCCTTCCCCGGAAAGGAAGCCTTGGCTTATGGTCTGTTTTGGTGGCCACCGGATTCACTGGAGCGTTCGCTCAAGAAACCACGCCGACCGAGCCAGTCGATTCTGCCGAACGCGAGGGAGCGTTCACGCTGCCGACCCGATCGAGCCAACCGCTGACGTTGCGCGAAGCTATCCACCTCGCGCTCGCGAACAATCGTTCGTTGGAAAAAGCCGGCCTTGATCGCGAATCGCAGCGTTTCGACCTGCGCGTGGCCGAGGACGAATTTGTCCCGAATCTCGATCTGACCTCCAACGTCCGCTACAATCCGATCACGACCAACGGCAACGAAGTCACCACGAGCGCCGGCTCCGTGAGCGCCGCAGTCTCGCAACGCGCCCCGACCGGCGCGCGCTTCGGCCTGATCTGGGATAATTTCGCGACCGATCTCTCGACGCAAAGCCCGAAGATCTACGATTCGAACCTGTACCTCGAACTCAACCAACCGCTCCTGCGCGGCGGCGGCATCAAGACCAACCTCACAAATCTCCGCGTCGCGCGTCTCAGCGAGCAAACCAACGTCCTCGAATACCGCCGCATCGTCATGAACACCATCACGAGCGTGGTGTTCACTTACCGGAATCTGCTGCAAGCGCAGCTGCAAGTCGACGTCAGCCGCGCCGCCTTGGAACGCGCGCAGGAACAACTCCGCATCAACAACGCCCTCGTGTCTTCGGGCATCATCGCTCCCGTCGAAATCGTTCAGACCGAAGCCGACATCGCGAATCAGCGCTTCAATCTGCTCACCGCTGAATCCATTCTCGATTCCGCGCGCTTTTCCTTGGTCAAGATTCTCGATGTCGATCGCTCCACGGTTTACCGCGCGGTCGACACGCTCGCGCTGCCGGAGTTCGCGCTCGATGTCGTCACCGCGCGCCGGCTCGCCTACGAAAACCGGCCCGACTACCAGCAAGTCCTCCAAGGCAAACAAGCCTCCGAGCTCAGCGAATACGCCGCCCGCAACAACCGTCTCTGGGCGCTCAACCTCAGTTCGCGTTACCGCCTCGCCGGCACCGACAACTCATTTCCCAACGCGCTGGATCGCTCTTTCTCGCGCCTCAACGAAGACTGGGCCGTGGGCCTCACGTTGCAGGTTCCCTTCGGCGATCTCACGCGTGAGCAAAATCATTTGCGCGCCCGCATCCGCGACCAGAAAGCCGGCCTCGATGTCACCGAGATCACAGAAAACATCGAAATCGAAGTCCGCGAGTCGCGCCGCACCGTGCTCCTCGCCCAACAACGCGCCAAAGTCGCCGAGACCGCGCGCGGCCTCGCCGAGCGCAAACTCGAAATTGAAAAGGGCAAACTGCAGGTCGGTCGCACGACGAACTTCGCGATCGTCACGTTTCAAAACGATCTCATCACCTCGCGCCTCAACGAAATCGCCGCGCAAATCGCTTATTTAAATTCCCTGACCTCCTTCGAACAAACCCTCGGCACGACGCTCACCGTCTGGGGCGTGCGCATCGAGGACCTCAGCCGTCTCCCGGCTCGCGCCGAAATCGCCAACTCTGCTGCACCCACGCCATGACCGACCTCGCGCCCCGGCCCAACTCTCCTGAACTCAATCAAATCCTCATCCAGGTGATGGATCGCATCACGGAGTTTCTCGAGGTCGAGCGCAGCACCCTCTTTCTCCATGATCCCGCGAGCCACGAGCTGTGGACGCCGGTGGCGCAAGGCACGCAAGAAATCCGCCTCCCCGAAAATCGCGGCATCGCCGGCCACGTTTTCACGAGCGGCGAAACCGTGCGCATCACCGACGCCTACGCTGATCCGCGCTTCAACTCTGCCGTCGACAAACAAACCGGGTTTCGCACTCGCGACATTTTTGCCCGCCCGCTGACCAACAGCACCGGCAAACGCATGGGCGTCATTCAGCTCATCAACCGCCGGCACGGCCCGCTCACGCCGAGGGACGAAAAACTTCTCGACGCCATCTGTAATCAAGCCGGCATCGCGATCGAAAACGCGCAGCTCTTTCTCAACCTCAAACAAGTCAACGATTCCGAACGCGCGCTGCACGCGGAGCTCGAAACGAACCACGCCGAACTCCGTTCCGCGTTCCTGAAAATAGAGGAGAGCGCCGCCGCGCAGGAGTTGCTCGGACGTCGTGTGCAAAAAGTCCGCCTCGTCGCGCTGATCGTCGTCGTCTCCCTTTTCGTCGGCGTCGGCCTTTTTGCGTGGTTGAGCGGCTCGTCCGGCGGCGAAAAATCGCTCATCCGCAAAGATGACGCGCCCCCCATCACGTGGCACACCGTTGCCAAAGCCCCGGTGCGCACCGGCCTCGTGTTGCTCGGCAACATCGAGCCGCTCGAAATCGTCAACGTCACCGCGCCTTTGCGCGGCCGCGTCACCGAGAAAAATTTCGCTTACGGCGAACTCGTCACGAAAGGCCAGTCCCTCGCGAAGATCGATACCGCCGACACCGTGATGGAATTGAGCAACGCCGAGGTCGTCCACTTCCGCGCGACCGCGGAACTCCGCCGGCTCGAAGACTGGATCAAAGGCCCCGAAGTCGCCCGCGCCGACCGCAACCTGCTCAAAGCTCGCCTCAACTTCGAAGCCAACGAGCGCAATCTCCGCGAAATGGAAAAGCTCTCGAAGCTCGGCATCATCGCGCAAACTTCGCTCGACAGCGCGAAACAGAATTTCGTCATGCAGGAGAGCGACTACAAATCCGTGCAGGAGGAAATGAACAGCGTCCTCGCCGCCGCCACGCCCGACCGCCTTACCGTCGCGCGCAACGACCTCGCCAACGCGCAGATGAAGGTCGACGAACTTCGCTCGAAAATCAGCCGCGCCAAACTCACCTCACCAGTCGCGGGCATCGTGATTCTGCCCAACACGCGCCCCACCGCTGGCCGGGCCGCGGGCAGCGACGGCTTTTTCGAAAACGGCAGCACCATCGGCCAGGGCGAAATTCTCGCCGCCATCGGCAACCTCGAGGGCGTCGCCGTCAAAACCCGCGCCGACGAAGTCGACATCGCGCGCATCGGCCACGGCCAGTCCGTGCGCATCACCGGCGACGCATTCCCCGGTCGCGTGCTGAACGGCCGCGTCGAATACGTTTCTTCGCAAGCGACCGCGACCGGCGCGCGTCCCTACTTCGAAATCATCGTCAAAACCGGCCAGCTCAGCAGCGCCGACCTCGCCGCCGTCCGCCTCGGCATGACCGCCAAGCTCGACATCACCACCTACGAAGCCGCGTCCGCCATCGTGGCGCCCGTCTCCGCCGTGCGCCGCGAATCCGGCGGCACGTTTGTTTTTCGCAAAGGCAAATCCGGCGAACCCGAAAAACTCGCCGTGGAAATCGGCACGACCACGCCCGACGCCGTCGAGATTACCAAAGGCCTGGCCGTCGGCGACATCGTCGCCACCGAAGCCAAGTCCGTCGCGCCATGACCACGAATCCGGCCACCACGCCGCTCGTGCAACTCGAGCGGCTCAACAAAACCTACCGCGTCGGCCCCGTGGTCGTCTCCGCCGTGCGCGACGTGTCGTTGAGCGTGTGGCCGGGAGAATTCGTCGCCATCACCGGCCCGTCCGGTTCGGGGAAATCCACGCTCCTCAATCTCATCGGCCTGCTCGATACGCCCGACAGTGGCGTTTATGAACTCGACGGTCGTGATGTCGCCGCGATCAACGACAACGAGCGCACGTTGCTGCGGAACCGCAAACTCGGTTTTATTTTTCAAAATTCGCCGATGCTGCCGCGTCTCACCGCCGACGAGAACGTCGCCGTGCCCCTGCTCTACCGTGGCATGAATCCTCGCGAAGCCGAAGCCACCGCGCGCGTCGCGCTGGCCCGCGTGGGCCTCGCCACCGTCGCGAAAAATTTCCCGTCCCAACTTTCCGGCGGACAACTCCAACGCGTCGCCATCGCCCGCGCCATCGTCACGAACCCGAAACTAATCCTCGCCGACGAACCCGTCGCCTCGCTCGACGATCAGACCGCGGGCGAAATCATGAAGTTGCTGTGGGATCTCAACCACGACACCGGCGCCGCCATCGTGATGATCACCCACGAACTCGCCGACGCCGCGCGGGCTCCCCGCCACCTGGAACTCACCGCCGGCCAGTTGCGCGAAGCCCGCGCCAAGGTTGCCGCCCCGACCGCATGACGCCCGCCGCCCTCAGCCTTCGCCTGGCGCTCTCTTCGCTCAAAGACGCGTGGCAGCGAAATCTTTTCGCCCTCTCCGGCCTCGTGGTCGGCGTCGGCGCCGTCGTCACGATGCTCGCACTCGCTTTAATTGTGCGGCACGAAGCGCTCCGCCAATTCGACCGCACCGGCCTCGATGTGCTCGCTGTGAAAAAAGTCTCTGGTGCCGGCGCGCAGGTCACGCGGCGTCCGCCCGTGATCGATCTCGATCTCGCCGCCGGGCTGATTACCGCGGTGCCCGCGTTTGAAAAAATCGCGCCGATCGCCACGAAGAAAACCGTGCTCGCCTTCGAAGGCCGCCAGATGAACGCCGAGGCGCTCGGCGTCACCGAAGCGTTTGTCGATTTGAACGGCCTTAAAGTCTCCGAGGGCCGCAACCTCACCGACCTCGATCGCAATCAACCGTTTGCCGTGGTCGGTCGCGAACAAGCGATTGCCCTGCGCGGCGGTGGCACCGCGCCGCTCGTCGGCAAACAGATCATCATCGAAAACAAAGTGCTCACGATCGTCGGCGTGCTCGCTCCCGCGCGCACCATCAAGCTCCACGAGGGCGACATCAACAAAGCGACCATCATGCACGCGGCGACTTTTCTCCGCACCATCGAAGGCGCGGATATCACTGTAGTTTACGCGCAACACCGAGCAGGAACTTCGCCGGCGAAGATGGCCGACGCGGCTGTGGAATATTTTCAACAACGCGTGGAAGGCCTCGCGGTGCAAGTCACCAGCGCCGCCGCGATCGTGAAGGAAATGGAACGCCAGCTACGCCTCTTCACCCTTTTCTTCGGGGCCACGGGGAGCATCGCGCTCGTGCTCGGCGGCGCGGGCATCATGAACAGCCTGCTGCTCGCCGTCGCGGAACGACGCCGTGAAATCGGCCTGCGCCGCGCATTGGGCGCGATGCACGGCGACATCCAATCCCAATTTCTTGCCGAAGCTGTGATTCTGTGCGGCACCGGCGGCCTGCTCGGCATCGGGCTTGGCTCGCTCGTGACGTGGATCATTTCGCTCAATGCAGGCTGGGTCTTCATTCTTCCGCCCACGACGCTCGTGCTCGGCTTCGGCGTCGCCCTCGCCGTCGGCGTGGTCGCCGGATTTTTTCCCGCCTACCAAGCCGCCCGCCTGAATCCAGTCGTGGCGATGAAAGCTGACCGCTGAACGCTAACGGCGCTTCGCCGTTTTCTTTTCACTTACGGGCTCCGTTTCCGCCGGAATACTCCGGCGCTTGTCAAACTCGCGAAACGCTTCGACGAAATTCTTCGCGAGCACGCCAGCGTCTTTGCGCCACACGGCTTGGATATCCAACTGGATATCCGGACCGGTCTCTTTGAGCGGGCGCATGACCAAATTATCCACGTGGATCAAACGCCGGCCCGCGAGAATCGAGATCCCCTGGCCCCCCGCGATCATCGCCAACAGCGATTCAAAGCCCCGCACTTCGACGATCCGCCCGCACTTCAAGCCGCGCCCTTCCAAGAGTTGGGTGATGTAGGTCGCGTGCGACGTCTGCCGATTCAAACTCGCGACGGTCAGCATTTTTTCTCCGGCGATCTCCTTGAGTGAAACCGCCGGGCGTCGCGCCAGCGGATGACCTTCGGGCATTGCGACCGCCAGCGGCGCGAGCATCGCGGGGGCGACGCCCAAATGCGCGGGCAGGCTCGCCACGTTTTGAAGAGGCAGAAATCCGAGCTGAATCATCCCTGACTCCAACGCCGACAGCTGCGACTGAAAATCCACGTCGATCAGATCCACCTCCACCTCCGGAAACCGCGCGCAATACGTCGACAGCGCCGCCGCCATGTAACTTGCCGTCAGCGGGCCGATGTTGCCGATCGAAAGGCGCCCGCGCTGCCCACGTTGCGCTTCGCGCGCTTGTTGCACCGCGCGCTCAGCGCGCTCGAGAATCGCCTTGGTCTCTTCGAGAAACACCGTGCCGGCATTCGTCAACCGGACCTGCGTGGTGTCGCGGTCGAGCAAACGCACGCCGACCTCCTCTTCGAGATCTTTGACCTGTTTGCTCAACGCGGGCGTGGAAAGATTCAACCTCTCCGCCGCGAGGCGGAAATTCAAAGTGCCCGCCACGGCGGCGAAGTAACGCAGGTGTCTTAGTTCCACGCCCCAGCTGTTAACTTAAAGTGAACAGCTCGCAAACAACAAAGTCATACCGGCCGCGGTCGACCGGTGATATTGTCACGGCGCTTGCGCCACTTCGACGCCGGCAACTCGCCCGATGCTCTTTGCCTGCGTCATCCTCTGCCTGCTCGTGCTGCTCGTCGCTTTAGACAGCGACGCCACCTGAGCCTCAACTCATTCCGCTATGCAATCTCCCTCCTCCCTCTACAACACCATCAAATCCCTCACGCCGGCCACGGATGCGGCCAACATGGTCGCGGGCCGCGCGCTTTCCGGATTTATGGCCGCGAGCGAGGACGTGCGGAAAGCATTGCGCAGTCAGCTCGGCCGCAAAGGCCTGACTATCGAGGGATTTCAAGCGCTCGCGGCGATTCGCTCGTTCGAACCTGCTACCAGTTGCCCGTCGACCCTTGCCGATAAAATTGGGACGACCCGCGCTTTGCTCAGCCACACGCTCACGCGCCTGGAGTTTTCACGGCTCGTCACGCGCCATCGCGATACCGCAGACCGCCGCGTCATCCACTACGACCTCACCCCGCTCGGTCGCGAAGCCCTCGAAAAAGCGCGGCTCACTTGCGCTGACACCGTGCAGCAATTGTTCCACGACGTCACCGAGCCTGAAATCACGGGCCTCATTTCCTCTTGCGCAAAACTTACGCACGGCGCCGCCCAACTCTCTTAATTTAAACTCAACACCTCCATGCATCGTTTCCATTCCGCCACCTTCACCACTCCATTTCTGCGCCCGCTCGTGTCGCGCAGCATGGTCGCCGCCCTTGCACTCGGCACCCTCGCCGGTTGCAGCAAAAAAGACGCCGCTCCCGTCGCGCAGGCACATCCAGCCACCGAAGTCGGCGTCGTCACGCTGTCGCCGCAAGCCGTCACGCTCAGCCGCGAACTTCCGGGCCGCACGTCGGCCTTTCGCGTCGCCGAAGTGCGCGCGCGCGTCAGCGGCATCGTCTTGAAACGCCTCTTCACTGAGGGCAGCGAAGTCAAAGAGGGCCAGCCGCTCTACCAAATCGATCCCGCGCCCTATCAAGCCGCGCTCGACAGCGCAAAAGCCCAGCTCGCGCGCGCTGAGGCCAATTCCGCGTCCGCGAAACTCCAGGCCGATCGATACCGCGATCTCGTGAACGCCCGCGCCGTTTCCCAGCAGGAATACGATAACGCCAACGCGCAACAGCTCGCCTCCACCGCCGACGTCGCCGCCGGCAAAGCCGCGGTGCAGACCGCGCAGATCAATCTCAATTACACCAATGTCCTCGCGCCGATCTCCGGCCGCATCGGTCGCTCCGATGTCACCGAAGGCGCCTATGTGCAATCCGGCGCCGCTACGTTGCTCACCACGATTCAGCAAATCGACCAGCTCTACGTCGACGTCAGCCAATCCAGTTCCGAGCTGCTCCGCTTGCAGGAAGATTTAAAATCCGGCCGCCTCACGCGCGCGGGCGAAGGCCAAGCGCGCGTCACGCTGGTGCTTGATAACAACCGCCACTACAGCGAGGCGGGCACGTTGCAGTTTGCCGACGTCTCCGTCGATGCGTCGACCGGCACGGTGCTCGTGCGCGCGCTCGTGCCGAATCCGAATCGCGAATTGTTGCCGGGCATGTTTGTCCGCGCTCACCTCGAAGAAGGCGTCAATCCCACCGCGTTGCTCGTGCCGCAACAAGGCGTGACGCGCAACCAGCGCGGCGAACCCACCGCGCTCGTCGTCGGTGCGGGTAACAAAGTGGAAACGCGCGTGCTCCACACCGAGCGCGTCGTCGGCAACCAGTGGCTCGTGACCGACGGTCTGAAAGCCGGCGACCAAGTCATCGTGCAGAACCTGCAAAAAATCCGCCCGGGCGCCGACGTGAAGCCCGTGCCCGCGACCGGCATCGAAGCCACCGGGGCCAACACCGCCCACTAATCCGTCTCACTTTCCAGGAGAATCTTACCATGGCTAAATATTTTATCGATCGCCCCATCTTCGCGTGGGTCATCGCGATCGTCATCATGCTCGCCGGCGTCGCGGCCATCCGCACGTTGCCGATCGCGCAGTATCCCAACATCGCGCCGCCCGCGATTTCCATCGCCGCGTCGTATCCCGGCGCCAACGCCAAGACGCTCGAAGACACCGTCACGCAAGTGATCGAGCAACGCATGAACGGCATCGACCACATGCGCTACATGGCGTCGACGAGCGACTCCGCCGGCAACGTCACCATCACGCTCACCTTCGACGCCGGCACCGATCCCGACATCGCGCAGGTGCAGGTGCAGAACAAACTGCAACTCGCCATGCCGCTTCTCCCGCAGGAAGTGCAGCAGCAAGGCGTGCGCGTCACCAAATCCGTGCGAAACTTCCTCATGGTGCTCGGGTTTGTTTCGACCGACGGCAGCATGACACGCGACGACATTTCCGACTACGTCGCCGCGAACATTCAAGATTCGCTGAGCCGCGTGCCGGGTGTGGGCGACATCCAGCTGTTCGGATCGCAATACGCGATGCGCATCTGGCTCAACCCGGACGCGCTCGCGAATTACAAGCTGGCGATCGCTGATCTCACGATGGCGTTGCAGGCGCAAAACGCGCAAGTCTCCGCCGGCCAGATCGGCGGCACGCCCTCGGTCGAAGGCCAGCGCCTCACCGCGACGATCACTGCACAAACGCGCCTGCAAACGCCCGAGCAGTTCGAAAACATTTTGCTCCGCGTAAATCCGGACGGCTCACAGGTTCGCTTACGGGATGTCGCCCGCGTGGAACTCGGGGGCGAAAATTATTCCATCGAGACGCGTTACAACGGCCAGTCCGCTTCCGGCATGGCGATTCGTCCGGCGACCGGCGCAAACGCGCTCGAGACGTCGCGTTTGGTGCGCGAAAAAATCGACGAACTCTCTGCGTTTTTTCCACCAGGCCTGAAAGTCGAATACCCGCTCGATACCACGCCGTTCGTGCGCATCTCGATCGAAGGCGTCGTGCACACGCTCATCGAGGCCGTCGTGTTGGTGTTCCTGGTCATGTATCTTTTCATGCAAAACTTCCGCGCCACGCTGATCCCGACGATCGCGGTGCCGGTCGTGTTGCTCGGCACGTTTGCCGTCATGCAGGCATTCGGTTTCTCCATCAACACACTCACGATGTTCGGCATGGTGCTCGCCATCGGCCTGCTCGTGGACGACGCGATCGTCGTCGTCGAAAACGTGGAGCGCGTGATGAGCGAAGAAGGACTTTCCCCACGGGAGGCCACACGAAAATCCATGGACCAAATCACTGGGGCGCTCATCGGCATCGCGCTCGTGTTATCCGCGGTGTTCGTGCCGATGGCGTTTTTCGGCGGCTCCGTCGGCGTCATTTATCGCCAGTTCTCCATCACGGTCGTCACCGCGATGGTGCTCTCCGTCATCGTCGCGGTCATCCTCACGCCGGCGTTGTGCGCCACGATGCTCAAGCCGATCGCGAAAGGCCACCACGAGGCGAAGAAAGGTTTCTTCGGTTGGTTTAACCGCATGTTTGATCGCAACGCGGATCGGTATGCGAACGGCGTGCATGGTTTGGTGAAACGCACCGGGCGCTCGATGCTCATCTTCGCCCTCATCATCGGCGGCATGGTCGTGTTGTTCCTCCGTATGCCGACGGGCTTCCTGCCCGACGAAGACCAAGGCCTAATGTTTGCCCAAGTGCAATTGCCGGTCGGAGCCACGAAGGAACAGACGCTCGATGTCATTAAGCAGGTCGAAACTCATTTCCTTACCGATGAAAAAAAGAACATCGAATCCGTCTTCGCGGTCGCAGGTTTCAGTTTTGGCGGACAAGGCCAGAACACCGGCCTCGCGTTTATCAAACTCAAGGACTGGAGCGCACGCACGCGCGCCGAGGATCGCGTCAAAGCGATCGCCGGTCGCGCGATGGTAAAGTTCATGTCGTTCAAGGATGCGATCGCCTTTGCGTTCGCGCCGCCCGCCGTGCTCGAACTCGGCACGGCCAACGGGTTCGATTACCGTCTGCAAGATCGCGCCGGCCTCGGCCACGACGCGCTCATGGCCGCGCGTGCGCAGTTTCTCCAACTCGCCGCGCAAAACCCGAATCTCGCGAATGTCCGCCCGACGGGCTTTGAAGACACGCCGCAATACAAGGTCGATATCGACCAGGAGAAAGCCAGCGCACTCGGCGTTTCGTTGACTGACATCAATCGCACGCTGTCCGCCGCGTGGGGTTCGGCTTACGTGAACGACTTCATCGACAAGGGCCGCGTGAAGCGCGTCTACCTGCAAGCCGACGCGCCCTACCGCATGCAGCCCGAGGATCTCAACCGCTGGTATGTGCGCAACGGCCAGGGCGAAATGGTGCCGTTCTCGTCGTTCGCGAGCGGCCACTGGACTTACGGTTCACCGCTGCTCGAACGTTATAACGGCCTGCCTTCCGTCGCGATTCAGGGTGAACCCGCGCCCGGCAAGAGCACCGGCGATGCGATGAAAGCGATCGAAGAAATCTCCGCGCAACTTCCGCTCGGCACCGGCGGCGAATGGAGCTCGCTCTCCTACGAAGAACGTCTGTCCGGCTCGCAAGCGCCCGCGCTCTACGCGATCTCGCTGCTCGTCGTGTTCCTGTGTCTGGCCGCGCTGTATGAAAGCTGGTCGATTCCGTTCGCTGTCATGCTCGTCGTGCCGCTCGGTATCATCGGCGCGCTCGGCGCCGCCGCGCTGCGCAGCATGCCCAACGACGTTTATTTCCAAGTCGGTTTGCTCACCACAATCGGCCTAGCCTGTAAGAACGCCATTTTGATCGCGGAGTTTGCCAAGGCCGGCGTCGAGCAAGGCATGGGACTCATCGAAGCCACCGTGCACGCTTCCCGCCAACGCCTGCGCCCGATCTTGATGACCTCGTTCGCGTTCATCCTCGGCGTGTTGCCGCTCGTGATCGCCAACGGCGCCGGCTCCGGCAGCCAGAACGCCATTGGGACCGGCGTCATGGGCGGCATGATCAGCGCCACCGTCCTCGCGATCTTCCTCGTGCCGGTCTTCTTCGTGACCGTGTTGCGCCTCTTCAAACCCAAGCCGGCGCACGCCCCCGTTCCCGCCGTCATCGCTTCGGAGAATCCTCACCATGCTTAAGCCTCTCGTTCCCGCGCTCACCGCCGCCGTGCTTTTCAGCGGTTGCACGATGGCGCCTCGCTATGAACGCCCGGCCAGTCCGGTCGCGACTACCTATCCGACGGACTCCGCCGCAACCTCCAGCCCTGCCGCCGCTGCCACAGCCGATCTCGGTTGGCGCGAGTTCTTCACCGATCCGCGCCTGCAAAAACTCATCGAGCTTTCGCTCGCCAACAACCGCGATCTCCGCGTGGCCACGTTGCGGGTCGAACAGGCCCGCGCGCAATACCGCATCCAACGCGCCGCGCTCCTGCCCACCGTCAACGCCACCGGCAACGGCTCGCGCGCGAAAACGCCGGGCGATCTCAATACGACCGGCCAGCCGATCATCTCCGAGCAATTCAGCGTCGGCCTCGGCTTCACTGCTTACGAACTCGATCTCTTCGGTCGCGTGCAGAGTTTAAAAGACCGCACGCTCGGAACGTATCTCGCGTCTAACGAAGCCGCGCGCAGCACGCATCTCGCGCTGGTCGCGCAGGTCGCCACGCAATACCTCACGGTGCGACAACTCGAAGAACAAGCCGCCATCGCGCGGCAGACGCTCGAAGCCGTGCAATCGTCCTACGATGTGCGCAAACGCAGTTTCGAAGTCGGCACGCTCGGCGAACTCGATCTCCGCACGTCGGAAATCCAAGTGCAGACCGCGCGCTCCGGCCTGGCATCTTACACGCGCCTCCGCGCGCAAGCGGAAAACACGCTCGCCGTGCTCGTCGGCCAGCCGTTGCCAGCGGATTTGCCTGCGGGCCGTGCGTTGCGCGAACAAGGCCTGCTCGCGGAACTGCCCGCCGGCGTGCCGTCGGATTTATTGCAACGCCGCCCCGACATCCTCGCCGCCGAGCACACGCTCAAAGCCGCCAACGCCAACATCGGCGCCGCGCGCGCCGCGTTTTTCCCGCGCATCGCGCTCACGGGTTCGTTCGGCACCTCTAGCGCCGATCTCGATGGGTTGTTCAAAGCAGGTTCCGAAGCGTGGAGTTTCGCGCCGTCGATCAGCGTCCCGATTTTCGCCGCCGGCGCGAACCGCGCGAACCTGGACGTGGCCAATGTTTCCAAACAAATCGAAGTCGCGAACTACGAGAAGGCGATCCAGACCGCCTTCCGCGAAGTCGCCGACGGCCTCATCGCGCGCAGCACGTTCCGCGAACAACTCGACGCCCAGGCCGCGTTGCTCGCCGCGCAACAACGCCGCTTCGAGCTCTCCGACCTGCGTTACCAAAACGGCGTGGACAACTACCTCGTCGTCCTCCTCGCGCAGCAAGATCTCTACACCGCGCAACAAGCCCTCGTCCAATCCCGCGCCGCGGAGCTAATCAACCTCGTCACGCTCTACAAAGCCCTCGGCGGCGGCTGGAACGAAACGCGCCCCGCGAACGCCCCGTGAGCCCAATCCCGTTTGTCATATAATATATGACAAACGGGATTGGCGCGGCGCGCGTGGACGGAGCTACTTGATCAACCTATCGAGCGACGAAAACAGTGTAGCCAATCAACTCGGCTTTCCGCTGTCGACATGAGCCGTGAAGGTTTCAGTCGCCTCGCCGCCTTCGAAGGTGGTCTTTTGCACGAGCGCCACTTAGGCGAACGTGAGCCGCATTTTTTTACGCCCTGCGCTTCCTCGCTCCAAGCCCGAGCACCAGCGGCAGCATCACCAGCGGCGCGATCGCCGAAATCGCCAGCCCCCAGTGCAAATCGCGCCAGTCAGCGACTAGGCCCACCAGCCACGGCATGAAAATCCCCCCCGCATTCCCGAGTGCCGCGAGCGCACCAAACATGCTCGCGCCTCCGTTAGGATAACGATCCGCCGTCACCGCCAGCATCGTCGGCCACAAGCAACTCCCCGTGAATCCCGCGACGATGCACGCGACCAACGCCAGCGGCGCCGACGGTAAAAACGATCCGCAGAGAAACAAAAGCACGGTCAGTCCGCAGCCCCACGCCATGATTTGAAACGAGTTAATCTTTTTTTCCAGCGAGCCGATCACCATGCGACCGGCCGCCATTGCGACGGAAAATGCCAGCAACGCCATCCCGCCCGTGAACTGGGAATATCCCAGCGACGTCTCCGCGTAAGCTGGCAGCCATTGCGCCATGCCGAGTTCGGTTGCGCCTCCGAGAAAAATTCCCACCAAGGCGGCGACGAACCAGCCGTTTTTCAACAGCGCGCGCATCGGCGTGCGCCCACCTTCCGTCGTCAGCGATGGAAAGTGCTGACGCGAAAACGCAATGATCAGGCCCAGCGGCAACGGCAGTAAAACGAGGCACGACCCGCGCCAGCCCAGTCCTGCCTTCAACGCCAGCGAGCCCGCGAGAATCGTGACCGCCGCGCCGACGCAATAAAACGAATGCAACCAATTCATCGCCGCCGCGCGCCGTGCGGGATTCAACGCGGAGACCACTGGACTCAACACCATGTCGAGCGTGCCCGAGCCCAAGCCGAAAACAAACATCCACGCGCCCACCATCGCGTAACTCGGAGCGAACGCCAGCCCGACCAGACTCAGCGCGATCATCGCGTTGCCCAGAATCGTAAACGCTTTCGCACCCCAGCGATCTGCCAGCGGCCCGGTCGCAAGAATCCCAATCGAAAGCCCCGCAAAAGCCAGCGCCCCGAGCCGGCCCAGTTGCTCCTTGGAAAGTCCCTCCACGCCACCAAACAACTCGCTCAACGCGGTAAGAAACACCGGCAGCAAATTCAGGCCGATGGCGAGGCTCATCATCGCTCCGTAGCAGAGAATCGTGAGCAGCTTCGGATGAATCGCGGAAGGGGTTGCGGAAGGAGCGGCCATGAAGAATGCGCACAGTGCGTGCCCACACTCAGAAAGCAACGAGGGAGCGTGCTACCAAGGTGGAAGCTGACCTCCGGGCAGGTTGTAAGAATACGCGAAGCCGCTAAAAGCCCGCCCGGAGGTCGGGCTCCACCTTCGGTTTCCCTCTTACTGGCCCACAATAAATTCTTCAAAATCGGCGTGGCCGCTCGCGCCGGCGGCGAAGATGCCGACTTTGGCGCCGACCCAGCGACCGACATTCGCGGTGAACTCCGCGCCGAGTGGCGTGAACGTTTTTCCGTCGAGGCTGTAGCTGAAACGGCATTTGCCGCCGTCACGCACTTCAACCCTCAGGTGAACTTTGCCAGTGAGCGCCTCTGCTGTGACGTAGTTTGCCTTGGGCTTTTCGGAGGCTTTATCGACGGTCACTTGAACCAGCCGACCGTCGCGCACGCCAACCCACGCGTAGTCGAAACCAAACACGATCAAACCCGCCTGCGCCGCGCCGCCGCTCGCGTCGAGCACGGTGGTCGCGCTGAATTCGAGCGCGGGAAATTTTTGCATCAACAGATACGGCGCATCGTAGAGATTGCCGGGCACCGTTTCCGGTTGCGCAAACAATCGCAGCGAGCCGGATTTTTCCGTCAGCGAATACCAATGCTTGCCCGGGTTCGCCTGCCATTGCCATTGGAGGCCGAGTTTCTTCGCGGCGAAATCATCGCTCGTCGGTGGCACCGCGATCGGCTGCGCCGGCAGCGCAGGCTTTTTATGCACGAGCACGGGCTCGCCGGTTTTTTCGCCGCTCGTCACCCCCGTGCCCATCAGCGGCCAGCCATCTTTCCACGTCACTGGCTGCAAATGCACGATGCGGCCGTAAGCGTCCTTATCTTGAAAATGGATGAACCATTCCTCGCCTTTCGGCGTGTCCACGAGCGCGCCTTGGTGCGGGCCGTTCACCGGCGACTTACCCTGCGCGAGCACGATACGATCTTCGTAAGGGCCGCGAATCGATTTTGCGCGAAACACCGATTGCCAGCCAGGTTTCACGCCGCCCGCCGGCGCGAACACATAATACCAGCCGTCGCGTTTTAAAAATTTCGGCCCTTCCAACGTCCGATAATTGGGAAGCTTGTCACCGTTGATGACGTAACCGAAATCGTCGATCACCGTGGTGCCTTCGGCATTCAGTTCAAGCAGCGTGAGCACATTGCCGACCATCGCGCGACTCTTCGCCCAGCCGTGGATGAGATACACGCGGCCGTCGTCATCCCACAACGGGCAAGGATCGATGAGCCCGCGACCGCCTTTCACGAGCACCGGTTCGCTCCATTTTCCAGCAGGATCCTTCGCGGTGATAACGTAGATGCCGTAATCAGGATCGGGATAATAAATCCAAAATTTCCCCGCGTGATGCCGGATCGCCGGCGCCCAAACCCCTTTGCCGTGTTGCGGCGTGACGAAGCCCGCCTCCGGCACGAGCCGCGGCAGCGCGTGGGTCACCAGTTGCCAATTCACCAAATCCTTCGAATGCAAAATCGGGAGCGCGGGCACGTGGCTGAAGCTCGACGACGTCATCCAGTAATCGTCGCCGACGCGCACCACATCGGGATCGGAATAATCCGCGTGCAGGATCGGGTTCTTATACGTGCCGTTGCCGAGGTCGGCGACCCACGGCTCGGCCGAAAAGGCCATCAAAGGAAACAAAGGAACTAGAAGCAGGATTTTCGCAGTCAATCGAAGCGACTTTGATGAAATGCACTCCGGCGTTAATCCTGTGACTGTGCTCATTGTTGATTGGTTTTTTTTGCCGGGCCGGCGGGAGCGGCGAGCGTGCGTTGCAGCCATGCAATCAGCTGCGCGTTGTAGTCGGGCAGAAATTTTTCCCAGTTCAGCAACCCGTGGCCCGCACCCGGCAGGGTGATGAGATCGCACGTCACACCGTTGGCGCGCAGCTTCGCCTGAAAATTAAGCGTGGTCTGGTAAGGCACGGTTTTGTCGGCGTCGCCGTGCAACAACAGGAACGGCGGCAGGCCGGGCTTCACCTGATTAATCGCGGCGGTGTCGCGCAGAATCGCGAGCGACGTTGGGTTGGGTTCCTTCGGTTGATTGTGCAGATCCTGCAGCGCTTTGCCGAGACCGCCCCGCGCGGGGAGTTCGAATTCGAAATCAGTGACCGGCGCGAACCCGACCACCGCTTGCACGCGCGTGTCGTCGGTAGGCAGCACGCCCGCGAGCGTCGCGAGATGTCCGCCCGCCGAGTGCCCGAAGATCGCGATGCGTGTCGGGTCGCCTTTGAACTTCGCCGCATTGGCTTTCACCCAACGAATCGCGGTTTGCACGTCGTCGAAACACGCCGGCCAGCGATGCGCGGGCGCCATGCGGTAGTTGATCGAGAACCACGTGAACTTTGCCGCCGTGAGTGGCGCGAACCACGGCGTGATGTCGGCGCCGTTGCCCGGCTTGTCCGAGCCGGCTTTGTCGCCGCTGTTCCAGCCGCCACCATGCACAAGGATGGCGATGGGGAACGGACCTTCGCCGGCGGGCACACTGACGTCGAGCAGCAGTTTTTCGCCGGCTGCTTTGCCATACTCGACGTCGATCAGTTTCGCGGCGTGCGGTTCGGTTGATAACATCGGCGCAAGCTCCGGCGCGACGCGGCGCAACTCTTCCACCACCAGCCGCGCGAAAGCCTGGCTGCCGTCGGCCTGGAGGTGCGTGCGGTCGGTTTTCTTCGCCGCATCGAGAAAGTTGAACTTCTCCGTTTCCGCCGGCCCGATCTTTTCACAGAAGGCGATGCTGCTGGCGTGCAGATCGATGACCGGGACGTTTTTCTCACGGGCGACTTTTTTCGCAGCGTCGGCGTAAGGAATCAGCGTGGAGAGGATTTTCCCCGGATTTTCCGGATCGAAATTCCGGCGTGTAAGCGAGGTCACCAAGATCGGTTGGCCGCCGATGGCGCGGACTTCATCGACGTAGCGCGCGAGATTTTCGGGAAAGCTCGTAGCTGGGTCAGTCTCGCGTTCCGGACCTTTGCCGGGCTGGTCGTTGTGGCCGAATTGGATCAGGTAGTAATCGCCGTGGGCCGCGAGCGCAGTGGCCCAGTGGCCCTCGTCACGAAAACTCTTCGAGCTACGACCGCCCTTCGCCGTATTCGTGACGCGCGCGCCATCGTTGACAAACTGCCGAAAGCCCAGCCCCCAGCCGGAGCCATCCGTCACGGTGGAATCTCCGACCAACACGAGGTGCGGGTGCTCGCGCACGAGATCGTTCGTGCCGCCGTCTGCGGCGCACAAGGCGAGCGGGATGAACAGGAAAAGGCCGAGTAGTTTGGTTTTCACAGAACTAAAACTCGTCCTCGCCCAGCGATCTTACGCTTTGCCGACCAAGGCCTGAACCACGACTGACCATTCGGCGTCGTCGAGCTTGCCGTCACGGTTGGCATCGTAACGTTGCATCGCGTTTTCCGATTTCATCGCCGCGGTGCGCACGGCGCCAAGCCATGCATTGAGTTCGGCGTCGTCGAAACGGCCGTTGCCGTCGCGATCAAACTTGGCCGGGGCCAACGCTGCAGCTTCCACTCGGGCGCGAACTTCATCGTTCGTGTCGGTTTGCGTGATGAGCCAAGATTGCAACTTAGCTTGCGCGGACAGCTGCGTTTGAGTGGGGCGTTGCGGCATTGGCTGCGGAACAGCAGCGAACAAGCGGACGCCGGAGAGCAGCAGGACAGAAACCGCGAGAAACTGGCACATGCGACGATAGTGATTCATGGCAGAAACGAGTTGAGGTTGGGATAAGCGACTGGCCTGAATAAAATTCTCAGGGAATGGCTCGGTTGCATCAAGTATGTTTCCTCACCGCGCGAGTGGCTTCCAGCCGTCTTCGCCCGCCAGAACTTTTTGCGGCGTAAGGCCGGCGGTGTCGGCCGCGGTGAGCGGCTTGGCCCACTTGGCGCGCGCGGCGTCGTTTGCGCCCGGACCGGTGCTGCCGAATTCGGCGTAGAACGTCGTCTGCTCGGCGTGTGGCTTGTTCCAGTTATTCCAGCCTTCAGGTTTCACGACAGCGGACATTTCCGTGCGGACGAAAATCGTTTTCGCGTAGTCGCGCCACGGGCGCCCGAGGAAAGTCTTAGCGCCGTCGGCCCCGGTGATTTTGCAATCCACGAAAACGTAACCGTAAGGCGCGTCTTTCGGCGTGGACGCGGCGGTGAGGTAACCGTCTTTCAACGCGTGGATGTGGCAGCGTTCGAAATAAGCCGTCGCCCCACCGAAGATAAAGTCGACGTGGCCTTCAATATAAGAATCGACGAAGTAGTGGCGACCGCGATTCACCAAAATGGTGTCCTGCCAGCCGAGGAACTTGCAGTTACGAAACGTGAGGCGGTCGCCGTCGGCGCGCAGGGCGAGCGCCTGACCCACCGGGCCGGCGTGATTCGCGAGCGTGATATTTTCCCACGTCATCCCGTCGCCGTCGATTTGCACCGTCGGCGTGCGGAACGTGCCGATGGGTTTGCCGTCCGGACCAACGAGGTTCGCGTTGAGATTGTAGGTGACGATGGTTTTGTCGCGATCCTCGCCGATGACGCGGATGTTGCCGCGCTCACGTTGGACGTAGATGCGTTCGTTGTAAGTGCCCGCTTTGACAAAAATCACCCACGGCGCGGCAGCAGGTTCGGGGCGCAACGGGGCGGTGCTGATCGCTTCCTGCAGCGACGTATAGTTGCCGCTGCCATCAGCGGCGACGACCGTGTCAAATTTCAGCGGAGCGTCGGCGGCGAACAAACGACCGACAGTTAAGGCGAATAAAACAGCGAACAGGACAGCGGGGCGGAGCATAGGAAAACAGACGTTGCGCCCACGGCGTGGGCGGCCGCAAGCGATGGTGATCTCATGACAAACTCACGACACGCGCCGATGCGCGCGATCAGGGCAATTTATGTTTCGCGCGCCAGCGCGGGTATTCTTCGGTCAACAGTTTCTCGGGCCAATTCCCGAGATAGCCGTAACCGACGCGCCGCTCGCGTTCGATTTCATTGTAGTTGTAACGGATAACTTTGTCGCGGCCGATGTAGATCGGTTTGTTTGTGCCGAGTTCGTAGAAACGCGCCCAGGAACGCGGCGCGTTGGCGTCGGCCACGGCGAGCGATTCGCGTTTGCCGTCGGCGCCAGGTGAACGGTCGATTTTCAACCCGGCGATCGACGACGACTCGAACCACGCAATGGCGCTCTCGATTGCGGTGATGATCTCAGGCGTTGGCTTCGAGACCTTCATCAACTCGCGCACGAGGCCGACGCTTTCCATGCCGGAAAGAGACGCCGGTTCGAAGTTGCGCGCGGGCGCGGGCGCGAGCGTGTCCTCGTCGTGTTGCGCGCACCAAGCGGTGAGTTTGCCGTCTTGCTTCACTTGCGACCGCAGAATGCACGCGACGCCTTTTTCCACCGCCATGGCCGCGCGCGCGCGGCGCGCGGCGTCAACAAACGTGTAAGGCGCTTTGCCGCTCGCGACTCCGCGGAGGAGCGTCAGCACGTTGGCCATCGCATTGTCGTTGTAGGTGACATGCGTGTAGTAACCGTCGATCAGCGGGAAAAACTGCGGCCAGCCGCCGTTGGCGTATTGCGATTCGAACAGGTAATCGATTCCGCGAAAGAATGCGGCGCGGAGTTTCTCGTCATCCGCGGCCACGACCACTTGCGCGAGGTAATGCAGTTGCGTGGTCGTCGCGCCATTATCGATCGTGGTGCGCTGGTCTTCGTGATGGGTGCTCGCGAAATACTCCGGCGGGGGCGGTGCGATCATGCTGCGATTTTTTGTCCAGCCGCCGGACTCGCGTTGATAGAGCACGATGTTGCGCGCGATATCGACCGCTTCGGCCGAGGCATACCACGTGGCCGGCTGCTTGCTGATGGCGTTCCAACTTACCGCCGCGGAACAAAGCACCGGGGCCAAAGCCCCGGCGAGAAGCGCAAATCGCGAGAATAATTTCATCACGAGCAAGCTCAGGCAGTCTTAAGTTCCACCGCGGCGAGTTTGGGCGAGAGCAACTGCATCACGAGGAGAGCGGATAAATACGCACCGCCCGCGATCGCGAACAGCGGCACATAGCCACCCGTGTTGATGATAAAGCCCACTTTCGCCGCAAGGAGCGCGCCACCGAGACCGCCCATCAAACCGCCGATGCCCACGACGCTGCCGACGGCGCGACGCGGAAATTGATCGGAGACCGTGGTGAAAAGATTGGCGCTCCAGCCTTGGTGCGCGGCGGTCGCGAGCGCGATCAGCGCGATGGCGACGGAGATGCTGCTCGTCATGGAAGCGAACACGATCGGCACCACGCAGATGGCACAAATGAGCATCGTGGTCTTGCGGGCTTTATTCACGCTCCAGCCCATGCCGATGAATTTCGTGGCGAGCCAGCCGAAGAACACGCTGCCACCATCGGATACGAGGTAGATGATCAGGAACGGCAGGCCGACCTGCTTGAGGTCGAGCTTGGTGGCGAATTTCGCATTTTCATTAAAGAACGTCGGCAACCACGTGAGGTAGAACCACCAGATCGCGTCCGTCATGAACTTGGGAATCGCGAAAGCCCATGTCGCGCGGTATTTGATCAACTCGCTCCATTTGACGCGCACTTCGCTGTCAGCCGGACCGTCCTGACGGATGTAGGCGAGCTCAGCGGCCCCGAGTTTCGGGTGCTCCTCAGGCTTGCGATAAACGGCGAGCCACCAGAACAGCACGAACACGCCAATGGCACCCGTTACGATGAAACTCGCGCGCCAGCCCCAGTGAGAAATGATAAACGGCACGCAGATCGCCGTGAGAATAATGCCGACGTTCGCGCCGGCGTTGAAGATACCGGTCGCGAAACTGCGTTCCTTTTTTGGAAACCATTCCGAGACCGTTTTGATGGCCGCAGGAAAATTACCGGCCTCGCCCACGCCGAGCAAACCGCGCGCCCACGCCATACCGGGCACCGAATGCACCAAGCCATGCAACACGGCCGCCACGCTCCAGCCACCGATGCTGGTCGCATAACCACGGCGGATGCCGATGCGATCGATCATGTAACCCGCGAGCAGAAATCCGAACGCGTAACAGTATTTAAAGATCGAATCGAGAAACGACATCTTCTCTTTGAACAACGCGAGATCGGCGTCGGTCAGCGGCACATCGAGGGGAATCCCCAACATCTGATGACGGAACGTCGTATCGAGCATCGTGAACGAAAAAACGTTGCGATCGATGTAGTTGATGGTCGTCGCGAGAAACAGCACGGCGCAGATGCGCCAGCGATAACGGCCAATTAGGGAGGGAGACGAAGAGGCAGCTTGCATGATGGGGAAGAAACGGGGTGTGAAGGCTAAGGAAACGCGAGCGACAGATTATTTGGCAACCGGGGCCGGAGGAGCCGCCGGCGTGGGCGGAGCGACGGAGTTAATGCCGCGCACCACTTTCGCCGGATTGATGGTAACGTTGTTCAGCGTGATCGAACCGGCGTGCTGCACAACCTCCGTGTGCGTCACGCCATTAAACGTAGAATTGCTGATGCGGATATTCTCGATGATCGCGCCTTCGAAACCGCGGATATACATCACGCGCGGGCTGGCCGAGCTGGTGATGTTGTCCATCTGCACATTGCGAACAATCGGCTTGAACGCACCTTTCGCACCTTCCTCGTAAAGCAGATCGATGGTGAGCACGGCCTCGGCGACCTGGCCGACCTTCACGTTACGCATGAAGACATTTTCGAGGATGCCGCCGCGCACGGCGTTGTTTTTGAAACGCAGCGCGCGGTCGAGGTCAGGGCTGTCCATGGTGCAATTTTCAACGAAGACGTTGCGAATGCCGGCACTGCACTCGCTGCCGAGCACGACGCCCCCGTGGCCGTCTTTCATGGTGCAATTACGCACGATGATGTTTTCAGAAGGAACCGGCACACGGCGACCGTCACCGTTGCGGCCAGACTTGATGGCGATGCAGTCGTCGCCGGTGTCGAACACGCAGTCTTCGATGAGCACGTCGCTCGATGATTCCGGATCGCAGCCGTCGTTATTGCCGCCGTGGGAATTCACGGTCACGCCGCGCACGGTGATGTTTTGCGAGAAAGTCGGGTGGATGACCCACATCGGTGACCGCAGAATCGTGACCCCTTCGATGAGGATGTTTTTGCAACGGTAGGGCTGAATGAAATTCGGGCGCAGGAAATGGCCGTCGCCGAAAACACGGTCTTTCACGGGCGTGTCGGTTTCCGCCATCGCAACGAGGCGATCGCGCGCAGCTTTTTGTTTCTGCGGCTTGTCGCCTTTTTTGTTCCAGCTCCACCAGTCCGCCGTGGTCGAACCGCCATCGAGCGTGCCCTCGCCGGTCACGGCGATGTTCTCTTGCTCGAACGCGTAGATGAGCGCCGAGTAGTTCATGAGCTCCACGCCTTCCCAACGCGTTTGCACGATCGGGTAATCCTTCGGGTTCGTGGAAAAGTTGAGCGTCGCGCCCTTGCTGACGTGAAGGTTCACGTTGCTCTTCAAATGAATCGCGCCGGTTTTCCATGAGCCAGCTGGAACAACCACGCGGCCGCCGCCGGCTTGGTTCGCCGCAGCAATCGCGGCGGTGATAGCCGCGCTGGAATCAGAATCAGCGCCGGGTTTGGCGCCGAAATCCGTGATCGGAAAATCACGATTCGGGAACGTTGGCGCCTTGATGCGGGCGAGCGTGCGCTCGTAATCCTGCCAACCGCGCGCAGCAATCGGGGCCTGCTTTTGCGTGATCAGTTTTTGGATTTCGATGCCCGCGAAGATAAACGCGGAGACGCCCTTCAAGTCGTTATCGATGATATTTTCGCTGATGTAGTAGTCGAACGAACCGTCACGCGGGCGGCCTTTTGAAGTAAAATCCAGGCCGGCCACTTCGCAGCACTGAGTGAGGCTGATCTTCTCGTCGTGTTCCTTGCGGATGAAATCACGCACGATGCCTTCGTAACCCTTGATGACCGCCGGAAGATATTTTTCGCGCGAGAGAAACCCGCGATTGATGCCCTTCGCCAATGCGTAGACGAACATCGAAGAGGCGGTCGATTCGAGGTAATTTCCTTTGCGATCGCCCTGATCCATCACCTGCCACCAGAGGCCGCTCTTCGGATCCTGCCAGCGCACAATGCCGTCGGCGATCTTGCGGAGGATTTCGTTCACGTGTTCCACCTCGGGATGCGTGGGCGGAAAAAATTCGAGCGAGTCCACCACCGCCATCGCATACCAGCCAACCGCGCGACCCCAGACATTGGGTGACTGGCCGGTTTTCTTGTCCGCCCAATCGCGATCGCGCGGCTCGCTCCAGGCATGCCGATACAGGCCGTTCTTCGCATCGTAGCCGTGCTTGTCCATTAACAGGATTTGCTTCGCGGCTTCATCGAGGCCAGCGGGATCTTGAAAAAGCACGCTGTAGTGCGCGAGGAACGGCGACGCCATGAACAAGCCGTCTAGCCACATTTGATTTGGGTAACGCAGCTTGTGCCAATAACCGCCGTCGGTCGTGCGCGGGTGTTTTTGCATCTGGTCGTAAAGCGTATCGATCGCCTTTTTGTATTTCGCGTCGCGCTTCCCCTGCTCCCAACCCAAGAGCAGCACCTTGCCCGGCGGAATATTGTCGATGTTGTAATCCTCCATCTTGTAGGTGGCGATGGAGCCATCGGCCTGCACGAAACTTTCGCCCATTTTCGCACCGTATTCAGCGAAACGTTTTTGGCCGGTCGCTTCGGTGAGCTTGATCAACGAGGTGCCAAGAAAAGCCGTCGTGTAGTCGATGCGCGCCTTCGAGTTGGAGCCGCCGAAGAAATGGCGGTCGCCGCGACGCTCCATTTCGGAGTCGGCCATCTTGATCGACCATTCGAGCGGCGTGGCGCCCTCGTAGCGGGCTTTATCGCCGGGCGCCGGTGCCGCGATGGCGGGAGTTGCAATCAAACCAGCCAGCAAAATACCAGCGAGCGAACGAAGGGAGTTAACAAATTTCATGATGTGGGGATTATTTTGCAGGATTGAGTTTAATCATTTCAGAGCCAGCGAGCAGGAGCGCGCCGACGCCGTAGGGTTCGGTCCATTCAGCGTCGAAGGTGACGGGCGTGAAGCCCACAGGTTGCACATGGGTTAGTTTTCCGTCAGATTTTACGTGAATACTCACAGAATCCCAGGCGCGCCGCGCCGGTTGCTCGTAAGTGGCCCGGTCCAGCAGGCCGCGATTGATGCCCCACGCGAACGCGTAACAGAAAAACGCCGTGCCGCTGGTTTCCTGCATCGGATAAGTGTCCGCATCGAGCAAACTCGCGCGCCATAAACCGTCGGCTTGCTGCGTCTTCAAGACCGCTGCGGCCATCTCGCGAAACTGTTGCTCGAAACGCGGACGCGCCGGGTGATCCTTCGGGAGCAAATCCATGACGCGGGCAAGGCCGCCCATCACCCAACCATTACCGCGGCCCCAAAAGATTTTTTTGCCGTTCGGTTCGCGTTCCTTGAACAGCGTGCTGTCGCGGAAATAAAGGTGTTCATCTTTGTCGTAGAGAAAGTCCGAGGCGAGCCACCATTTCTCGATGGCGAAATCCAGATACTTTTTCTCGCCCGTGGCTTTCCACAGCCCGATCCACGCGGGCGGCGCCATGAAGAGCGAGTCGCACCACGACCACCGGTCGTTGCGATCCTTGCGGCTCTTGTCGAAGTCGAGGTTGTCGTCCTTCGGATGCGCGAGGATGTAATCGAAGCGCTCGATCGTCGGCGCGATCATGCGCGAGTCATTGTGCAACGCGTAGAGTTCGAGATAAGTCTGCGACACCGCATGATCGTCGGCGTGATAGATGCGCGCGGCCGGTTTCCACTCGTTGGCCTCGCCCATCTTCATCATCGCATCGTGAAAGCGCGGGCTTTCCGAAACGCGCGAGAGCGCCATTACACCGGAATAGAACGCGGCGTTGTGCCACAGATTCGGTTTCCAACGGACGGAGGGATTCGCGATCTGCCAGTCGGCGGCGCGCTCCATCACTTCAAGAATTGCGGCTTTGTCGGTGCTCGCCGCCTGCGCGACGGACGCCAGACCCAGCATCACACTTAGAAAAGCAGCGGTGATTCTCATGGCGTCAGGGTGACTTTGACCGGGGAAGTGGCGCGGCGTGCGAACGCGGCGATGTAGTCGTTCCACGATTGCTGCGTGGTGAATTCACCGGCGCGCGACCAGCCGGCACCCGCGTAGTAACGCAGCGCCTGGCCCGACTTCGCATTCGCGAGCAACAGGTGGTTGCGCTCGTCCTCGGCAAAACCGATGAAATGATCCGGCGCGATAATCGCCGTGCCGAGATCGCCGTTGGTTTTTTGCACGATCCATTGCGTGAATGAACCCGCTTCCTTCACCGGCGTGAGCGCGATCTTTTCATCCTGGCCTTTATCGGCCGGCGTCTTGTTGAGGCCGATGCCAACCGTGACATCCTTGCCGCCGACGACGGTGAACGTGCTGTCGATGCGATCGAGGTTGTGGCCGGCGTCGACCGTGAAGCGTTTCACTTCGGAAACCATCGTGCCGTTGGCCATCCACGTATCGAACGTGAGTTCGAAAATCGCGCGGATCGGGCCGTTCGCGAGGACTTTCCACGAAGAGTAGTTGCGCGCGACGTGCAGCGTTTTGCCATCCCAGATGCCGGTGCCACCGCAACCGCGCGACGGGCCGACACTATACATGTCCATGCCTTCGCCCTGATCCTTGTGATAGTGATCGTGGCCTTTGTTATACCAGCGATCGACGATGAGATAATTCACGCGCTTCGACCAGATATCGAGGCCGCTCGTGACGAGCACTTCCTTCACGGAGACGCCGGCCGGAACGGGCGCGGCGAGCGCCGGGCCGTAAGTGCGGTGAGCGACCTTGTCGTTTTCCCACGCGAAGTCATCGAGGCGCTCGCCGATGTAGCGCGCGGACACTTTACTCGGAAACACGGGCGCGACGCCTTCGATTTTCTCGACGGTGAACTTCGCCGACTTCTCGCCGGCTGCGAAGGTATGTTGGAAAATCAAATCGCCGTAAGCGAGACCCTCGCCTTTCGGGTCCTTCGCCTGCGGCAGCACGTTGGTGACTTGATACGGGATCACGTTGCCGGCGGCGTCTTTGACGGCGATTTTTTGCAACAGCGCGCCGGGCAGCGCGGCGTTCACGTCCTTCCACGGAATCGTGATCGTTTCGGACGGACGGGCGATATCGAGATCGTGCGTCACCGTGACAGTCACGCGATCAGCGGCGAAAAGCGCTTGGACAGAAGCCAGCGCACCGAGCAGCAGGGAGCGGGTTTTCATAAAACTAAGAAGGTTAAAATTAACGGGCCAGCCAGCCGCCATCGACGGCGAGGATGTGGCCATGGACATAGTCGGACGCAGGTGACGCGAGATAAACCACGGCACCGGCGAGGTCACTCGATTCACCCCAACGCGAAGCCGGGATGCGCTCGAGGATGCTCTTGTTGCGCGTGGCGTCGGCGCGCAGTTGTTCGGTGTTGTCGGTCGCCATGTAACCAGGAGCGATCGCGTTCACGTTGATGCCGTGTTGCGCAAGTTCGTTGGCCATCAATTTCGTCAGGCCGCTGAGCGCGCTCTTCGACGCGGTGTAAGACGCGACACGCACGCCGCCCTGGAAGGAAAGCATCGAGGCGGTGTGAATGATTTTGCCGCGACGTTTCTGCGCGAGCCACTCGCGGGCGACGCGCTGGCTGAGACGGAAGATCGACGTGAGATTCGTTTCGATGACCTCGTCCCAATCCGTGATCGAAAACTCCGTGAAGTTCGCGCGACGAATCGTGCCGCCGTTGTTCACGACGATGTCCGGCCACGGCAATTCACCGCCGAAGGCCGCCATGAGTTTGTCGAGCGACGGACGGCTGGCCTGGTCGGCGTTGAACGTCCACGCCTTGCGACCGGTTTCTTCGACGAGTTTTTTCGTCGCGGAAAGATCGCCGCGGGCGATGAGGATGACATCGGCGCCGGCTTCCGCGAGCGCCCGCGCCATGGAAGCGCCGAGGCCTTTGGAGGCGCCCGTGACGAGCGCGACTTTGCCGGTGAGTTTAAACGAATCGAGAATGGAAGACATCGCGAGAATCAGCGGAGTTGGTTGACGGGAGCCGGATCCATGTCCGGGAAATCCTGATTTTCGCCGCCCATGCCCCACACGAACGCGTAGGCCTGCGTGCCACAACCGCTGTGGATCGACCATGGTGGGGACAACACGGCGTCGAGATTGCGCACGACGAGGTGGCGGGTGGCTTGCGGCTCGCCCATGAAATGCATGACCGCGTGCGCTTCCGGCACGTCGAAATACACATACACTTCCGAGCGCCGGAGGTGGGTGTGGGGCGGCATCGTGTTCCAGACATTGCCGGTTTCGAGACGCGTAAAACCCATCACGAGCTGGCAGGTGGGAAACGCGCCGGGATGGATGAGTTTGAAAATCGTGCGCTCGTTCGCGGTTTCACGTGCGCCGAGTTTGTTGCCTTGCGCGTCTTTGAATGGCAGGTGGCGCGTCGGGTAGGCGGTGTGCGCCGGATACGAGAGGAAATAAAAGAGCGCGGGCTGGTCCGCTGACTCCGAGGCAAACGAAACCTCTTTCACGCCACGTCCGAGATAAAGCGCGTCGAGATTACCGAACGCGTAGGTCGTGCCGTCGACGGTCACCGTGCCGGCGCCGCCGAGATTGATGATACCGGCTTCGCGGCGCTCGAGGAAGAACGCGCTGCGGACTTCAGCGGGATTCGGCAACGCGATCGCAGAAGCGGTCGGCGTGATGCCCCCGAGAATCGTGCGATCGGTTTCCCAATAACGGAAATTGGCCTCGCCGGCCTTGAAGAGGCCGCTGACGAGAAATTCCGCGCGAAGAGCTTCGGTAGGAAGCGTGTTAGCGAGGCGCGGATAGCTGGTTTCGTGGATGTTCATTGAAAATGTAAAAAATGAGTCTGGCCCAAACGGAGGTTTGGGCCAGCTCATCGTTGCTTATGCAGTAAAGCTAAAGCTGCCCGGGCAAAAGAATTCACCCGGGCAGCGGAAGGACCGTCAGAATTAAAGAACGTTTTTAGAAGCGACCTTTCACACCCAGGTTGAAGGTGGTGCCATAATCGCCGTCGCGTTGGATGTTGAGTTCACGCACGTCATAGCGGGTTTGCGGCTCGTTGGTGAGATTGCTCACGTTGAGGAAGACCGAGGCGAACTTGTGCACCTTGTATTCCATGTTCAAACCGAAGACCACGCGGGCAGCCGTGTAGTTGTAGCGGTTACCCGCAGCGGCAATCGTGAGAGCACGAGCGGTATCATCTGTATAGGTCGTGGTGAGCTGGGTTTTGAAACGCCCGATGCCATAACGGACAATGAAGTTACCCGATACTTTCGACGTGCCATCGCCACCCGCCACCGCAGACAGGAAAAGATCCTGATCGGACAGCTCGACAAAGGTCGCATTGGCCGTGACGCCCAAGCCACTAAAGGGACCAGGCAAGAAGGTGAGTTCCTGACTGTAGCTCAGTTCCAAACCTTTGAGATTGGCTTCGCCGGCATTGACGCGGGTTGCGACGGTCGAATCATTGCCTAACGCGCCCGCCGTGTAGCCGAGATCGGCAATGTCTTGCGGAATGTTGTTCGGATCGATCAGGAACGCATTCGCGATCTGGATATCATGGATCTTCTTGTAGAAGAAGTTGGCCGAAACCACACCGACGGGTTCGAAGTAGTATTCGAAACCGAGCTCGAAATTGTCCGCCGTTTCCGGCTGAAGATCGATATTTTTGCGCGTGAATGCGAACGGCGCGATATCGTTGGAAACCGCAATACCACCGGTCAATTGGCTGTAATCCGGGCGCATCAGCGATTTGAAATAGGCGGCACGCGTTACGATATTGCGAGTGGGGGCATAACGCAGCTGCGCCGAGGGCAGGACGTTATCATACTCGCGGGTGCGGGTGATGCGGCTGCCATAACGCGCGTAGATGTAGCCGGCGTCATTGGTGTTCGTCGTGCCAGAACGAGCAACCGCCTGCGTGTTGCCGATGTCATCGAACGACTTGCCCGAAGTGGTGGTGGTTTCAAAACGCACACCGCCCAAGGCCGTGAGCTTCGGCGTGATCTTGACCGTGGTCATCGCGTAGGCGGATTTTTGACGTTCGTCGATGTCGCCGTCGCTCTGGAGCTTGCCGCGGAGATTGGCGGCAGTCGCGGCCACGAAGGGACCGGACGTCGGGGCCGTGATGCCTTCGAAGTCGGTCACGTATTGCTTGAAGAACTGGAAGAGGCGGAAGTTATCAATCGTCGGATGCCAGTTGCGCGTGGCTCCAGCGATATCGGTCACGGTGACACCCTTGTCGACGTAGGCCTGATAGTTTTCGTCGAATTCGCGGAGGTTGATGTTGGTCGCGCCCGAAGCCAACGCCGAGTTCAAGGCGGCGATCGGCACCGTGAAGTTGGTGCCATAGCTTTGGATCACGTCGTAAACATCCTGACGATGCATCACGCCCACTTTGATCGTGGTCGGCATGCTCAAGCGGTCCAAATCGTAGGTCGCGTCCACACGGCCGCTCCAGATCTGGCCTTTGGCATGACGAGGATCAGCACCGACTAGGCTCAAAGCCGCGCCATTATAATTGCCGAGATCGTAGATGTTGCGCGTGTCGCCAGCGCCGGTCGGAAGCTGCGTGATCTTAAAATCCTTTTCGCCCGGCAGGTCATACTTCCAGCTCACGCCGTTCATCTGCGCCGTCACGGTGCGGAAGTAACCTTCTTCCGTAGTGTTGTAGTCATTGACTGACTTGGAATACGAACCGGAGGCCTCAACCGTGAGGTCACCTTTCTTCCATTCGACAGAAGGGCTGAGGATGGCCGTTTCACCCATTTTGCGCGAATTGCTGGAGGAAATCGTGGTGCGCGAAGTGGTGTTCGTAATCGCCGGAGCTGTGCTCGTCTGGCTCCGATCGGAGGTGCGAGCACCGACGATCGCAGCGGTGGTGATGAAGTTGAAGTCCTTGTTAAAGAACTGGGCGTCGTATTCGCCGTAGCTGGTGCGCAGCTTGAATGTGAGATCCGGCGTGGCCTTGAAATCAAGATTCACCACGGCGGAGTCGCGCCATGTGGGCTTAGGGCCGTCGCGCAACTGAATCGTCGTGTAGGTCGGCAGTTCGGTCATGTCGTCCCCGGCGATGGTGTTGAACGCGAGCGTGTTGTTCAGAATCTTCTGCTGCATGAACGAGCCCGAGTGCATGACCGCCGCGACGACACCGAGGCGTCCGTCGAGGAAGGTGTCCATGTATTCGAACGAGAAGTTCGGGAAAATGTGCCGGCGTGATTTGTCATCCCAGCCGCGTTCTTCGCCCAAGCTCATGTGGTAATCATTCATTACGGCGCTGAGGCTGTATTTGATTGAGCGGCCTTTTTGGCTGAACGCGCTCTTGCCTACCGTGTTGATGTTACCGCCCAAACCCGGCGAGGACATGTCCGCAGTCGGCGACTTGTTGACTTCGACCGTTTCCACGGTCGCGAGCGAAACTTGCTCCATTTCCAACGCGCGGAGACGGGTCAGATCGCTCGAGCCGGAGTTCGCGATGGGGTGGCCATCGAAAGTGATCGTGGCGTATTTCGGCGGCAGACCGCGGACGCGGATGTTGCGCACGTCGGCTTCGACGAAGTCGACCGTGATACCAGGCAGCAGCTTCAGGAACTCGCCCAAATTGCCTTCCGGGACATCACCGAAAGTGTCGGACGAGATTACGGTCTTCACGTTAAGCGCGAATTTCTGATCCGAAATCGCTTTGGCGTTACCTTCACGCGCGGTGGATACCCGGAAGGTATCGAGCTGCACCGTCTCGCCGTAACGGCCGGAAGTGAGACCAAAATCAAGCTTTGCCGTCTGGCCTTCGCTCACGGTTACGGATTGCTCGATCGGATCCAGACCCGTGTAGGTCGCGGAAACCTTGGTTTCACCGGCGGGCACGCCGCTGAAGGAATAGTTACCGCCAACTCCGGTGATTACCACGCGATCCGTGCCAACGAGGCGAACTTCCGCGTTCACCAAATATTGGCGGGTGGCGGTGTTACTGACTTGGCCGGACACGGTGCCGGTGGCGGCTTGCGCGAACAAAGTCGGCGAGGCCAGGGCAGCCGCAGCGAAAACGGTGCCGGTTGCAACGACGCGACCTGCTTGCAGGCCGAGGACGAGATGCGCCAACGCGCGACGCATAGACGCGGTCGCACGCAGCTTGGGAAGGGTTTCCATGACTGTGGGGGTTAACGGGGGCTTGGTTTGACGACGGCTGAACGCAGTTCCCGAGGGAAAATACTGCGGGCGGCTATCGTTTGGGGCTGGGGGGTCGAACACCAGTGAAACTGAAAAACAGTGAATTTCACTAATGAACTTGCCATCCATATTTGAACAATTCATGGATTTGGCAATTCAATTTTCCTCCCCGGCGCTACCCCCACTTTTTTCCTGCGCCGGAGTCGGCGATTTTCTTACGCAACGAATTTTTTCCCGATGTCCATCCCCAGCCAGGAACGCTACGTCATCCCCAATCTCCGCAACGCGTGTCGCATCCTGAAGTTACTCGGCGACAAACCCGACGGGCTTAAAGCTGCCGACATCGGGCGCGCGCTGAAAATCCCCGTGACGACGACGCTGCGCATCATGACCACGCTGCACCTCGAAGGCCTCGTGCGGAAAAACGGCACCCACTTCGAACTCGGCCCCGTGCTCATCCAACTCGGTAACGCCTCGCTCGCGGGCACGGAGATTCGCACGGCGGCCTTGCCCGTGTTGGAAAAACTCACGGGAAAAACCGACGAGACCTCGCACCTCGCGATTCCGTGCGACAACCGCTCGCTCATCGTCGCCGTGCAAGACAGCCCTCACCCTCTCCGCGCCGCGTCGCGCCCGGGCTTTCTCGCCGAGCTGCATTGCTCCTCCACGGGCAAAACCTTGCTCGCATTCCTGCATTTCGAACGCATCGCTGAATTCTACGGCCCCGGCACGCCCCGTCCGACTAAACGCACTCCGAAAACCCTGACCTCTCTCGCCGAGATCAAACGCGAAGCCGAGCTCACTCGTAAACGCGGTTTCAGCCTCGACGACGAAGAGTTCGCTCCCGGCATCCGCTGCCTCGCCGCTCCGGTTTACAACTCCGACGGCACCGTCGCTGCCGTCATCGGCATCACTGCCTCCACCGTGCGTTTCACCAAAGAACGCATCCCGGAAATGGCCGCAAAAGTTCAAGCCTGTGCCGCCGAGCTTTCGCGCCATCTCGGTTATTAATTAACGGGCCACTCGCCGCGACAATGACTCGGATTGCCACCGCCGAATAATTATTACCCTTTTTCGTCTTCACCCGCCCATTCCGTCGTTTACGAATACCCCTCCCGCTCCCGCCATGAACAAAACTGAAGTCCTCGCCCGCCTTAAATCCGAGAAAGTCATCGCGCTCATCCGCGCCGACGGCCCCGACAGTCTCCTCGACTGCGCCCGCGCCCTCTCCGCCGGCGGCCTTAACTGCATCGAGCTCACGATGACCACGCCCGGCGCTCTCGAGCTCTGCGCCAAGGTTTCGAAAGAACTCCCGCAAGTTCTCCTCGGCCTCGGCACCGTGCTCGACGCCGACACCGCGCGCAAAGGCATCGCCGCCGGCGCGAAGTTTATCGTCACACCGTGCGTCCGTCCCGAGGTGATCAAAGCCTGTAAAGAAGCCGGCGTCGCCGTGCTCGGCGGTTCGCTCACTCCCACCGAAGTTTACACTTCCTGGGAACTGGGCGTCGACGTCATCAAAATTTTCCCCGCCGAATATTTCGGCCCCGCCTACATCAAGTCGATCAAAGCGCCTTTCCCGAAGATCGAGCTCATGCCGACGGGCGGCGTCACCCCGGAAACCGTCGGCGAATTCCTCAAAAACGGTGCCTTCGCCACCGCCGCCGGCTCCGCACTCGTCAACCCGACCGCGTTGAAAAACAAAGACTGGGCCGCCATCACCAAACGCGCGCAAGAATTCGTCACCGCCGCCGCCGCCGTTAAATAATTTACCTCACCCAATCTTCCCTCTCCCAGCTTCCATCTCCGATTTATGAGCCTCCAAATCCGTCCGAAATCCGAATGCGCCTTTGATCAAATTTCCCTCGGCGAAGTCATGCTTCGCCTCGATCCAGGCGAAGGCCGCATCCGCACCGCCCGCAATTTCCAAGTCTGGGAAGGCGGCGGCGAATACAACACCTCGCGCGGCCTCCGTAAATGCTTCGGTTACAAAACCGGCGTGGTCACGGCGTTCGTCGACAATGAAATCGGCCACCTCGTCGAAGACTTTATCATGCAAGGCGGCGTCGCGACTGACTTCATCAAGTGGCGCGAAGACGACGGCATCGGCCGCACCGTCCGCAACGGCCTGAACTTCACCGAACGCGGCTTCGGCATCCGCGGCGCCGTCGGTAATCCTGATCGTGGCAACACCGCCGCTTCGCAACTGAAGCCCGGCGACATCGATTGGGATCACATCTTCGGCAAACTCGGCGTGCGCTGGTTCCACACCGGCGGCATCTTCGCCGCGCTCTCCGCATCCACCGCCGAGATCACCGTCGAAGCCGTCAAAGCCGCGAACAAACACGGCACGATTGTCTCCTACGATCTGAACTACCGCCCCTCGCTCTGGAAAACCATTGGCGGCCTCAAGAAAGCGCAGGAAGTAAATCGCGAGATCGCAAAATACGTCGATGTCATGATCGGCAACGAGGAAGATTTCACCGCCTCGCTCGGCTTCGCCGTGAAAGGCCAGGAAACGCTCGGCCACATCGAAACCGATGCCTTCAAGGCGATGATCGAAACCGCCGTGACCGAATTCCCGAATTTCAAAGTCGCCGCCACCACGCTGCGTCACGTCATCACCGCCACGAAAAACGACTGGTCCGCGATTCTCTGGCACGCCGGCAAATTCCACGAAAGCAAACAATACCCGGGCCTCGAGATCCTCGACCGCGTCGGCGGCGGCGACTCATTCGCCAGCGGCGTGCAGTTCGGTTTCATGGAATTTAACGACGCCCAGAAAGCCGTCGAATACGGTGCCGCCCACGGTGCGCTCGCTTCGACGACCCCTGGCGACACCTCCATGGCCACTCGCAAAGAAGTCGAGAAAGCCATCGCCGGCGGCGGCGCCCGCGTCGTGCGCTAAGAATATCCGAAAGAGAACCGACAAAAAATCTTTCTCGTTCTCTTTCTCTTAATCTTTCTCCTTCCCTGCCCGGGCCTCACCGCCCGGGCTTTTTGCGTCATCCCATTTTCATTCCCCTCGACGCGTCATCGACCTCGCGCCAGCTTTGCACCTGCACACCCAACCCACCCGACTCATGCAATGGTATTACGCGGAAGGCACGGAAAAGCGCGGCGCATTTTCCGAGGAACAGATCAAAGCTCTCGTCGCCAATGGCATCGTGCAACCTGACACGCGCGTCTGGTGCACCGGCATGACCGACTGGCAGCCTGCTTCGGCAACGCCGTTGATGAGCGGCGCGGTTTCAGCACCTCCCATTGGCTATCACCGTTGCATCATCACCGGAAAATTCTTCCCGCCCGAGCAGATGATCCAGACGCAACACGGCTGGGTCTCAAGCGAGGGCAAAGACATTTACTACCAAAGCCTCCGCGAAGGCGTGCCGGTGCCAAGCGCACCCGGCACCACGAATGCGCGCCGCGACGGCAAATACCTGGTCGTGCCCGTCAACGGCGCCCAACTCCCGATGCGTTGCGTAAAAACCAACACGCCCGTCAGCGCCCACGAAATCAAAACCAAGACGCTCTACTGGTGCACGCCGTGGGCTGCGATCAGCATTCTGCTCAGCATCCTGATTTATTTAATCCTCTACTTGATCCTTCGGAAAAAAGTTCAGGTGGATATTCCCCTGAGTCCCGCGGGAAAGAGCATCATCCGCAAACACGTCATCATCGCGACGCTCGTGACGCTCGGCGGCATCGCCCTGGGGATTGTCGGCATCGCGGATACCAACCTCATTTGGCTCATCCTCCCTGCCCTGCTCACTTTCCTCGGCGGACTTATCTACGGAAACATCAAAGGCACCGCGCTGCGCGTCCGGAAACTGAAAAACGGCGAAGCCTGGCTCGCCGGCGCCAGTTCGGAATTTCTTGCCGAGTTGCCCCCGCGCTAAACACGGATTCCACCACCGCGCTCTCCCCGAAAACTCTCCCGCGACGGGCGCCCGCGGGAAATTGTTTTGAGCGATTCGCCAACAGCGCCAGCGTCGCCCCATGACAACTCGCACGCGTTTCTCCAACCGGTGGCTCAGCGTAGTTCTATTTTCACTCGCGAGCATCGCGCCGATTGGCGCTGCCGAGTATTTTCCGCCGCGTGGCGAGTGGGCGCACGCGAAGCCCGCCGAATTGGGCCTCGACGCTGCGCGCCTGCAAGCGGCCATCGCATTTTCCGTAACCCACGAATCCACTGAGCCCCGCGACCAAGCCGCTGGCCTGCGCAAAACCTTCGGCGAGCGCGAACCGAATTTCACGCTTCTCGGCCCGACGCGCCCGCGCGGCGATCTCACCGGTATCGTAATTCGTCGCGGCAAAGTGGCCGCTGTCTGGGGCGAACCCGACCGCGCGGACATGACGCACAGCGTCGCCAAAACGTTTCTCTCCACCGTTACCGGCCTCGCTTACGACCGCGGCCTCATCCGCTCACTCGAGGATCGCGTCGCACCTTACCTGCCTGAGCCCGATCTTTTTGCCGATCCGCACAACGCGCCAATCACGTGGGATCACCTGCTGCGTCAAACCAGCGATTGGTCGGGCACGCTCTGGGGCGTTCCCGATTGGGCGGATCGGCCGGTGGGGAAAACTCGCATCGATTATCCGAATCGTCCGATGCACGCGCCGGGCACACTTTTCAAATACAACGACGTCCGCGTAAACCTCCTCGCGCTCTCCACGCTCCACGTCTGGCGCGAACCGTTGCCCGTCGTGTTGCGTCGTGAGTTGATGGATCCCATCGGTGCGTCGAGCACGTGGCGTTGGCACGGTTACGAAAATTCGTGGATCGAACTCGACGGCCAGCGCGTGCAGTCCGTCAGCGGTGGCGGCCACTTCGGCGGCGGCATGTTCATCAACGCGTGGGATCTCGCGCGCTTCGGCTATCTTTTTCTGCGACGCGGTGAATGGGCCGGCCAGCGCCTCGTGTCGGAACAGTGGATCAAGTTCGCCACCACGCCCGGCCCCGCCAACGCGAACCTCGGTTTCTGCAACTGGTATCTCAACCTCGACGGCAAACTCCGCCCCGGCACGCCGAAGACGAGCGTCACGTTCGTCGGCAACGGCCGCAATATCGTCTACGTGGACTGGGAAAACGATCTCGTCGTCGTCATCCGCTGGATCAAGGACGATGCCGCCGTCGCGGAATTCTTGGCGAAGATCGTCAGCTCCATCGAATCACGCTGATTTTATAAGTTCACCGTTTCGCTGCAGCGACCGACGCAACAAACTCGTCAGCGTTGATTTCCGTTTCGGTTGTTTCAGCGCTCGTTCCAAAAATTTCAGCACGACGGCTTCCTCGGCTTCGAGTTCCCAATTCATCCGCGCGAGCAGGTTGCGTTTTAATTTTTCCGGAAACCTTACGGCATTACCGGCGAGATACGCGTTCATCACCACGGGATGCACGTAACTTTTCCGGCAAATCGCGGGCGTGTTACCGAGACAGGCCGCCACGCGTTCGATCGCGCGGCCGAGGTTTTTCTTCGTGGGCTTCTCTTCGCCGCTCGCAAATTCATGCAGCTCCAGCGCGGCGAGCACCGTGCCGGCCCACGTGCGGAAATCTTTTGCGGAAAATTCTTCGCCGGCCGCCGCGCGCAAGTAAGCGTTCACGTCATCAGAATTCACCTTCTGCCGTTGCCCGGCCTCGTCCACGTATTGGAACAGCTCTTGCCCGGGCAATTCTTGCGACGCACGCACGATTTTCGCGAGGCGTGGATCATGGAGTTCGACGTCGTGGGTTTTGCCACTCTTGCCGAGAAAATGAAACTTCAGTGTGCCGCCGCGAATTTCCACATGGCGGTCGCGCATCGTGCTCAGTCCGAATGAATGGTTTTGCTTCGCGTATTCTTCATTGCCGACCCGAATGTGCGTTTCCTCCAATAAGCGCACGATCGCCGCGAGCACTTTGTCGCGACCTAAATCGCGTTTGCGCAAATCGCGATTCACACGCCGGCGGATTTTCGGCAGCGCACGGCCAAACGCGATCATGCGTTCGAACTTCGTCGCATCGCGCGTTTCCCGCCAATCCGGATGATACCGGTATTGTTTCCGCCCGCGCGCATCGCGCCCGGTGGCTTGGATGTGGCCGTTCGCATGGTTGCAAATCCACACGTCCGTCCACGCGGGCGGAATTCCCAAGCGGCGCAACCGCGCCACCTCTTCCCCGCGTCGCACCAATCCACCGTCCGCCGTGCGATAACGGAAATTAGCGCCCACCCGCTCACGCTTGATTCCCGGCGCGCCGTCGGATACGTAGCGCAGTCCGGCATCTTTGGCGGCACTTTTGGCTTTGGCCACGAGGGCGGGAATTTCTTCGAGGGATTTCACGAGCCCCTGCTGACTCGAATTTTATCCATGGGTTGCGTGTCCGATAGCCTGCAGAGGAATTCACCCTATACAGCAGGTAACAACGTGACACCGGCGGCCTCTTTCGTTTTCCATGACTTTGGCGCGACCGTGCGTCGTGTTCACCGAAAATTTTCCATGTCCCTCAAAGTTCCCGCCACCACCCACGCCGATACGCTTGTCCGCGAAACGCGCGCGCACCATCTCCAGTTGAGCGCGATGGCCGACGTGAAGGCCAACATGCTGATCACTATGTCGTGTATTATCACGACGCTGTGTATCCCGCGCATTTCGCCGGATCGCCTGCTCTCGCCGCTGACCATTCTCGTCGGGTTTTGTTTGCTGACGATCGGCCTCGCGACTTACGCGGTGATGCCGAAAAAATCTTATCACCGGAAAAACGCCAAACGCGGCGCCACGTTCAACGTCCTTTTCTTCGGTGATTTCACTAGCCTCAGCTTCGAACAATTTAAGGATGAAATGCAGACGCTGATGCAGGATCACAACCTCGTCTATGAAGCGCAGCTGCGCGAAACCTACCAGATCGGCCTCTTCCTCGCCGACACGAAGTATCAATTTCTCCGCTTCGCCTATTTCTCGTTTGGAACGGGCATTGTTTCCAGCGTGGGTTCGCTGCTGGTTTACGGTCCCTGAATTTTTTCGTTAAATCATTCGCTGGCGTCTCGACCGTGCGGTGCTAGCGTCCGTTTGCGATGCCCCTTGAAACCGCGCTCAACCCCGGCAGCGAAGTGCTGTTGCTCGAAGACGATGCGGCGCTGCGCAAACGCCTCGCTGCGCATCTCCGCCAGCTCGGCGCCGAAGTAACGGAAGCCGGCAATCTCGCCGAAGCGCGCCGCTTGTTGCACGGGGTGCGTTTCGATTTCGCGCTCGTGGATTTGCATCTGCCCGATGGCGAAGTGCTCGAGTTGTTGCGCGAAGGCGCCTTCTCGGAAAACACCGGCATCGTCGTGATGACCGCGTTCGGCGGCATCAAGCAAGCCGTCGAAGCCATCCGCCTGGGCGCGAGCGATTATCTCTCAAAACCGTTCGAACTCGACGAACTCCAAATCGCGTTCGCACGCTGCCGGCAGTCTCGAAAAGCCGATCGCCGCGAAGAACACCGGCGCGCCGAAACCGCAGCCGACGCCGAACAGATTTTATTCGGCACGAGCCTCGCCGCGATTCACAGCCAGCTCACGCAAATCATCGCGACCGAACGCCGCCTCGTGCGTCGCCTGCCGCCCGTGCTCATCGAAGGCGAAACCGGCACCGGCAAAAGCGTGCTTGCGCGCTGGCTGCATCGCGAAGGCCCGCGCGCGGCGCAGCCTTTCATCGCGGTCAACTGCGCCGCATTGCCGGACTCACTCGCGGAAGCAGAACTTTTCGGCCACGAACGCGGTGCGTTCACCGATGCCAAACGCGCACGCCTGGGTCTATTCGAAGCGGCCGACGGCGGCACACTGTTTCTCGACGAGGTCGCGTCACTCTCGCTGCCGACGCAGGCCAAACTGCTCACCGCCATCGAGGATGGAAAAATCCGCCGCCTCGGCGGCACGCGCGAAATCTCCATCGACGTCCGTCTGATCACCGCGAGCAATCGTCCGCTCGACGACCTCGCCGCCCAAGGGGCGTTTCGCGAAGACCTTTATCACCGCCTGAATCTGCTGCGGCTCACGTTGCCGCCCTTGCGTGAGCGTGGCGCGGATATCCTGCCGCTCGCGCATCATCTCCTCGCGCAACTCGGCACGCGCCATCGCCTCAAGAATCTCCGCATCCCCCCCGCTGGCGAAACGCGACTCGCGGCCTACCGCTGGCCGGGCAATGTTCGCGAGCTCGCCCACGAACTCGAACGCGCGATCATTTTCAGCGGCGGCCGTGAACTCGATTTCGCCACCCTCGGCGGCGCGCCAGATTCCGCGCACCCCGCATCGGCGGCACCGGCCAACTCATGGCGCAACCCGGCGTGGCGCCTGCCTGAAACAGGTTTCTCTATCGACGCGGCTATCGACGAACTTATCGCCGAAGCCCTCAGGGAAACCGACGGCAACGTCTCCGCCGCCGCCCGCCGTCTCGGCGTCACGCGGGAGTTTCTTCGCTACCGCCTCGACGCGCAAAAACCGCAGGATGCGTAGATTTGAAATCGCACCGCACGACTGGTTGCCTTCCCCCAAAATCACTGCGCTCGTCCTGAAACTTTGGTTGCCTGCCCCCAACATTTTTTCGCCGACGTGGTGGTGTTTGCAGCGAACAAATTTTTTATTTTTTTCAAACCAACCACTTACGCCAATCCCGTCCGCATTGGCACGCGGCGCGCAATTGATTCGCCAGTCCGCCACCCCGGCGGGCGCAACCCATCCTCCCCAATGAAACTTCCGATTTGCGCCTTAGTTCTCGTCGGAGCCAGTGGCTCCCTCTTTGCCGCAGAAGCCACCAACTCCGCGCCCACGCAGTCTGAAACCAAGGCCTACACCGACGGCGGCACGACCACGAGCACGGTCACGTCCTATTCCCCCTCCTACTCGCCGTCTTATTCTTCGAGCTGGGATCGCTCCAGTTACGGCGGCTTTAGCGGCGGCTACAGTTCTGGTTACGTCACCACGCAATACCGTCCGCTTTATTACGCGCCGAATCCGCCCGCGCTCGGCCAACTCGGATTCCGCACCCGCAGCAGCACCGATCTCAATAAATTCGCCCCACCGCTCGGACTCGCGAGCCACGTCTACGAACTGTTTTTCACGCCCCTAAGCACGCTGCTCTTCACGGAAGATCTCTCTAAAAAACGCCGCGAAAAACTCGACGCTTACCAGGCCGCCCGCAGCGGCTTGATCGCGGAAATCCGCACCAAGCTCGATTCGTTACAAGGCGCGAATGCCGCGACTCGCGAAAGCGAACTCGCCGCGCTCGCCACCACGCAATCCACGCGGCTCGCCGCGCTCGAAGTCGCCGCTGAAGAGTTGCGCTACAATTATGTCGAAGGCGGATTTTTCCAATCGAACTCCGACTGGAACGACAGCCGCCGCTGGCGCCTCGGCGATGACACGCGTTGGGAAAGCCAGCTCGACGAGATCAAAGTCATGCGCGGTTACGCCGCCTACCAACACGGCTTGTCCACCGAGCAACGCTATCTGCTCCGCGAACTCGCGATGGAACTCGAAGACAGCATGGCAGCGCCGACCTCCGACATTTCACTCACGTCTCAAGGGCCGTATTTTTATTTCTCGCCAGCCACCGCGCGCATCACGCTCCCGATCGATATTCCGGATACCGTGGAGACTCAGATCAGCCGCTACCGCGAACTCAAATCCGGCTTGAAACAAGAACTCCGCGACACGCTCTACGCCAACGACCGGGCCTTGTTTAACTCGAAACGCGTCAGCGCACTCAAGGCCCTCGCCGAGAAACAAGCTTCGGGTTTCGTCGAACTCGACCGCCTGGCCGAAGACATCCGCCGCAGCCTCGCGCCGTTGCCCAATCCTGCCCGACCACCCGCGTTGCCACTCTCCAACGAGCTGCGCACACGCGTCACCAACTACCACCGCCAGAAAGCCGCCCTGCAAACTGCGTTACTTTCGAAGCTCGATGAAGTCCGCGCCACGCTCTCGACCGACCGCGTGGAATTCACCCGCGTCGGCGACAGCTATAACGTCACCGTCATTCCCAACCGCCGCGCCAGCGCGGAACAGATCGCGAAACGCGAGGCCATTGTCGCCGCACTCAAATCCTTTAATCAGGAGCACTCGCAAAAATACTCCGCGCTCACCCGCGAAAAAACCGCGCTCGCCCGCGACGTGCTGAGCGCCGTCGGCGACCTCTCCGGTCGTAACACCACGAAGAGCCTGAACCAACTGTTGCAGGAATTTAATTTCTCCCTGCAAAAACAGGAAATCTGGGAGCTCTATCGCGACTACGAAATCGCTGCGCTCGAGCCCGGCCTTTCTCCAGCCCAACGCCGCATCTTTTTCGGCGTCGCGATCGACAAGTTGAACTTGCCGCTCAACAACTAAGTCCTTCCCCAAAAAATCTTTCTCTTTCCTCTTTCTCTTAATCTTTCTCCCGTTCGTTTACTCATCGGGATCAAAGAGAAAGATAACGAGTAAGAGAAAGATTAACCGCCCCACCGCCGCCGCTGCCCCATGTCGAAGAACGCCTCACCGCGCCTCGCACTCGCGTCGCTGCTGACGGGCATTCTTCTCACGGCGATTTTTGCCGGCCTGCTGATTCCGTTTCGCAACCAACTGCGCACGGAGATCCGCCAAAAAATCATCGAGCGCGACGCCGCGGTGCTCCACCCCGTCGCGCTCCAGCAACTCGCCGAAGTTGCCGCGCGCGCCATCGACAGCCCCGGCGACGCCGAGCAACTCACACCCGTCCTGCGCAGTGCGCAGCAACAAGGCATGCTCGCGGTCGCCGTCTTCGATGACCAAGGCAACCCGATCCACTTCGTCCCCGCCTCGATGCTTTTCGTCGAGCTCCCGGTCGAGGACTACTTGGAACTCAGCACGAATTTAAAACCCCTCAGTCGCTATCACGCTGAATTCGACCTCAACCAGACTTTCCCCGAGATCTCGCCCGCGCAAAGCCACGCGCCCGTGCTCGAGGTGCTGCTTCCCCTCCATTTTGGCACCAGCCAAAAACTCGCGGGTGTCGCCCGCTACATCATCGATGCCCGCGCGCTCTCCGTGGAACTCGCGGCACTCGACGAACGCATCGATCGCGAAACCACTTTCACCATCGCCGCCGCCGCCGCGCTCATCGGACTGGTGTTAACCGCCGCTTACTTCGGCCTGCGCCGCGCCCAACGCACCATCGCCGAGCGCAACGAAAAGATTCTCCGCACGAACTTTGAGCTCACGCTCTCCGTCAAAGCCTCCGCGCTCGGCCAGATCACCTCGCACCTCATTCACGGCCTGCAAGGTTCCGTCGCCGGCCTCGCCGCCATCACCGCCGGACGCAGCGCAGAACAACCGACCGACGAAGATTGGAAAACCGCCGCCACTTACACACAGCGCATGCAGGCGATCATCCATGAAGCCGTCGCGCTCCTCGGCGACTCCGCCGCGCAGACGACCTACGAACTCACTGGCGACGAACTCGCCGACATCATCCGCCGGCGCAACACCCCAACCGCCGAGGAAAAAGGCATCAACTTCAGCGTCAGCGGCGGATTCAAGCACGCGCTCGACAGTCACCGTGGCAGTTTGTTGTGCCTCATCACCACAAACCTCGTGCAAAATTCCATCGAAGCCACGCCCGCGGGTTGCGATATCAATGTCAGCTTCCGCAACGGCGGCGACACCGCCACGGTCACCGTAAAAGACGAAGGCCACGGCATTCCTGCTGAGTTGCGCCCGCATATTTTCGAAGCCGGTCGCACCGGGCGCCGCGGCGGCACCGGTCTCGGTCTCGCGATCAGCCAGCTACTCGCTCGCCAGATCAACGCGACACTCGAGCTCGACTCCACCGGACCCGCCGGCACGACGTTCAAGCTCACTGTGCCGTTAAATTGAGGTAGGGTCGGTTATCCCTAACCGCCCTTCGACACGCTTCTGTCCCGCGAGGGCGGTTAAGGACAACCGCCCCTACTTTGATCTCTCAGAATTCTCGCGCGCCCAGGCCCCCCGCATCTCCTTCCTCAATGCTGCGCATCGGGTTTATCAATTAACGCCGCGACTGCGTTTGAGGTTATTGTGCGCACGTCACCTCACCGCACATGAATCCATCCAAACCTCAGCATTACCGCATCATCGCCTGCGCGCTTCTGCTGCTTCTCCTTATGCTTGCTCCCTTCCTGCTCGGCGCCCGTCGACCGCCGCAACCGCTGCCTGATTCTCCCATCATCGACATGCACTGCCACACCGCCGGCCTCGGCGCGGGCGGCAGCGGTTGTTTCGTCTCCGAGAAACTGCGTAACAGTTTCAAACTTCGTTTCTACTTAAAGAGCTTCGGCGTCACCGAAGAGGAAATTCTGCGCGAAGGCGACGCTCTCGTCCTGCGCCGCCTCTCCGCCAAACTGGCGGAGAGCAAACACGTCAGCCGCGCCGTCGTGCTCGCCCTCGACGGCGTTGTCGATGAACACGGCAACCTCGACCGCGCGCGCACCGAATTCTACGTGCCCAACGAATTTCTCGCCGCCGAAATCCCCCACCACAAAAACCTCTGGTGGGGCGCGAGCGTGAATCCACTCCGCCCCGACGCGCTCGCCCGCCTCGATTGGGCGAAAACCCACGGCGCCGTGCTCGTGAAATGGTTGCCGTCCGTGCAAGACATCGATCCCGCCGACGAACGCTTCATCCCTTACTACAAAAAACTCGCCGCGCTCGGCCTCCCGCTCCTCACGCACACCGGCAATGAACGCGCCTTCACCCACGCGCACGACGAACTCTGCGACCCCGCGCGCCTGCGCCTCGCCTTGGAATGCGGCGTCACCGTCATCGCCGCCCACGCGGCGACCACGGGAGAGTTCGCCAACGAACCGTCGCTCGACCACCTCGCGAAATTGATGACTGAGTTTCCGAATCTCTACGCCGACATTTCCTCGCTGACCCAGATCAATAAGCGCACCCACCTCGCCAAAGTCCTGAGCCGCCCCGAATTCACTAGTCGCCTCGTTTACGGCACCGACTACCCGCTCATCGCGATTCGTTCGCTGGTGTCGCCGTGGTATTTCCCGCGCGAACTCGGCCTCAAACAAACGGTCGCGTTCTCAAAAATTAAAAATCCCTGGGATCGCGACATCGCCATGAAACAAGCCCTTGGCGTGCGCACGGAAACGTGGACGCGCTTCGAATCACTTATGTCGAAATAATCTCTCTCATTCTTACCACAGGTTGGGGCCGACCTCCGGGCGGGCCGTTAGTCTCTTCGTGGCTACCGGCCTGCCCGGAGGTCAGGCCCTACCCTCACTCACGCTTCCTCTTTCTGAAATTTCCCCGCCACCCAATCAGCCACCGCATTCAACCGCAGCGCAAACCCCACATATACCGCACCGAGCACCGCCCAGCACCAGTAACCGAGATATTGGTAGGTGTTGCGAATCTGGTGGTATTTCCAGCCGTAGAGATTGAGCAACGTGTTCATGTCACCGCCCTCATCGTCCTCGCCGTTCACGAGTGAGCCCATCGGGATCGCCTCGTCGCCATTGTGCACGAGATTCCAGAATTCGACGATGTGCAGGAAACACGTCGCCCCGATCAGAAAGAAAACGTAGCGGCATGCGCCCCAGCGAAATTTCTCGGGCAACTGCACAAAGAAAAATGCCATCATCAACGCGCTGAGATAAAATTCCCCGCCGACTCCGCAAAACGTCCACCAAAACTCCTGACGGTGCAGCGGCAGCTGCCACGTCATGATAAACTGCACCACCGCCAGCACGACCGCGATGAGCATCGGCCATACTTTACGTTCCTTCCATCCAGCCCAAAACAAAACCGCCAGCAGAGCCAGCACCCCGAAATACACGAACGGCGAAAACTCCGGCTCAATGGGAGTCCAGCCAAACGGCAGCGGCGTCGCCCGGCGCCCAGTTATCCACGCCGCCGTCGAATGGCCGAACTCATGCATCCACACGTGAAATCCCGTGAGCAGCGCCTTCAGCGGGCTATGATTCACCAGCCATGCCAGCCCCAATAAGAGCGGCGGCATCAGCACGTTCACTCTCCAATGATCGAATCGTAGCAGCACAAATTCTTCCGGCTCTTCAGCAGGTTTAGGTGGGTGCATGCACGTAATTGTTCGGTTTTTTTGAGGGTTGCGAGCTTGCTCGCAACGCATGGTGCCGCGCGATCCACCCAATCCGCATCATCCATTTTATCCGTGTCATCCGTGGTTAAATAAAACTCCCCGCTGACCACGCCCCCTGCGCTCCTCGTATCGCACGCGCTTCGCTCCGCACGCCGCACGCCGCGCGCCACCGCTCTTGCGTTTCACTGCCTGCCTCCAATTCTCGGCCCATCGTGTCCGCCACCTTCGCCTCCCTCGGCCTTTCGAAGCCACTCCTCCAAGCCCTCGACGACCAGGACTACCTCGCGCCCACCCCCATCCAATCACAGGCCATCCCCGCCGTGTTGAGTGGCGCCGACGTCTGGGCTTCCGCCCAAACCGGCTCGGGTAAAACCGCCGCCTTCGCGCTCCCGATTCTCGAAAAACTCAGCCACGCGCCCGCCTCGCACCCACTCAAAGTCCGCGCGCTCATCCTCGCACCGACGCGCGAACTCGCCGCGCAGATCGGCGACTCGATTCACAATTACGGTTATCGCCTCGACGAACCGATCAAGACCACCGTCGTCTTCGGCGGCGTGTCCATCAACCCGCAGATGATGGCGTTGCGCGGCGGCACCGACATCGTCGTCGCCACGCCTGGCCGCCTGCTCGATCTCGTCGACAAAAACGCCCTGAAACTTTCCTCCGTCGAAACCCTCGTGCTCGACGAAGCCGACCGACTTTTTAACCTCGGCTTCGCGGACGAACTCAACCGCGTCCTCGCGCTCCTTCCTGCGCGCCGGCAAAATCTCCTTTTCTCGGCCACATTTCCGCCCGCCGTGGACTCGCTCGCGCGTGCGTTGTTGCGCGACCCGGTGCGCATCGCCGTCAGCTCCGACGACGCTCCTTCCGCCGCGCCGGTGGAAATCACGCAGCGCGCCATCGAGGTCGACCACGGGCGCCGCACGCAGCTCTTGCGCACACTCATCGAGGAAAACCAGTGGACCCGCGTGCTCGTCTTCGTCGCCACGAAATACCACACCAGCCACGTCGCCGATAAACTCCGCAAAGCCGGCCTGCGCGCCGCGCCTTTCCACGGCGAACTCAGCCAGGGCGCACGCACCGAGAACCTCGAAGATTTCAAAGACGGCCGCCTCCAAGTCCTGATCGCCACCGACGTCGCCGCGCGCGGCCTCGACATCCAAGGCCTGCCCGCCGTCGTGAACTACGACCTCCCGCGCTCACCTGCCGATTACCTCCACCGCATCGGCCGCACCGGCCGCGCCGGCGAGCAAGGCGTCGCCGTGAGCTTCATCACCGCCGAGACGCACCATCATTTTCGCATCATCGAAAAAAAGAACGGTCTCCAACTCGAACGTGAGCGCATCGCAGGCTTCGAGCCCATCGACGTCATCATCCCGCCGCTCGATCCCAACGGCGGCGTCAAAGGCAAACGCCCGAGCAAAAAAGACAAACTCCGCGCCGCCCAAGCCGCCGCCGAGGCCCTGAAAAAACGGTAGGGCCCGACCTCCGGGCGGGCCGCCAAGACTGGCACGTCGCCTCCCGCTTCCGAGAATCTTTTCGCTTACTCTTAATCTTTCTCTTCCTCCCGCCGTGCTGATTGAAGAGAAAGATTTCTCGCCGCCACCCGCGCGCTCCGGTAACCAAATCCCCATGACCGAACCTGCCGCCTCCAAACCGCGCGTCGTTGCCATCCGCACCGACACCATCGAGCTCGCCCAGCTCCTGAAACTCGCCGGCATGATCGACACCGGCGGCGCGGCCAAAGCCGTCATCCAAGCCGGCGAAGTCCAGCTCAACGGCGCCCCCGAAACCCAGCGCGGCAAAAAAATCCGCACCGGCGACCTCGTCACCTACAACGGCGAAACCATCCACGTAAAACAGGACAAACGCTAGTTCCGCATAAACTGTCCAACCACGAACAGACACGAGAAGAGAGAACCCTGATCCAGCACGTAAAATCTCCGGGTCTTCATTCGTGTGAATTCGTGTCCATTCGTGGTTCACTTCTGATTCTCCAAAACTTCCAACTCCGATCTCCCAACTCCGCACGCTCCGCGTGCTCCCTCCATGCCCACCGCAGACCTCCAAATCGAAACCATCAAAGCCGGCACCGGCGCCTCGCCCAAGAAAGGCCAGCTCGTGACCGTCCACTACACCGGCAAATTCACGGACGGAAAAAAATTCGACAGCTCCGTCGATCGTGACGACCCGTTTCAATTCGTGCTCGGTGAAGGTCAGGTCATCGCCGGCTGGGATGTCGGCGTCGCCAAGATGAAAGTCGGCGACAAAGTGAAGCTCACGATTCCCCCGCACCTCGGTTACGGCGCCGGCGGCTACCCCGGTGCCATCCCGCCGAACGCCACCCTCATTTTCGAAGTCGAGTTGCTCGCGATCGGTTAAGCCAGAGCGCATTTTATCTTCTGCAGGGCGGGATCACTGATCCCGCCTTTTTCGTGTCGGTCGGCTTTACGCCCTCGAACATCCTGAAACGCGGAAAAAAAATCAAAGCCGCCCGCAGAATTTCAAGCCCGCCGCCAACAAACCCATCCACGCAAAAAACGCCGCGGCGAACTTGAGTTGAAACGAACCTTTCGCGGATTTGTGCCGGAATAAAATCAGTCCGAGCAGTCCGCCGGGCCAACCACCCAGCGCACACGTCCAGCAAAGTGCCGCTTCCGACACGCGGCGCGCACCCACTTTGCCGGCGCGCCATTTGTCCCAGCCGAAAAGTATGAATGCCCACGCGCTCGTGCCAGCGACCCACCAAAGCACGGCGATTTCAAACGGCGTCAGTTTCATAGGAGATGCTCACGATTTCCAGCTGCGCGGCGCCACTGGGAAATTTAAAGGCCACGCGCTGGCCGAGCTTCGCATTGAGCAATGCCCGCGCAATCGGCGAGAGCCAGCTGACTTCGTTGCGCTCGAAATCCGTCTCGTCCACGCCGACAATGCGATACGTTTCCTGTTTTCCACGCGGGTCGCGCACCTCCACCGTAGCTCCGAAACGCACCACGTCGTGCGGCTCAGGCGGCACTACGGTGATCTCTGCCGAACGCAGCGCCTGTTCGAGTTGCGCGACGCGTTGCTCGACATGTTGCAAGCGCTCCTTCGCGTCCGCTCCGCGCATACCGGCCTCCGCGGTCGTCGCCATCAAGGCCGGACGCTCCCCGTCGCGCAGTTGCGCGAGTTCAAGTTGGAGGCGTTTCGCGCCGCGCGCGGTGAGGTAATTGCGCGCACCCGGCGGCAGCACGCTCACCAACTTCGGCACAAACGCGTCGCCAGTGTCATCTTCCTTGGTGAAAGCTTTGCTCACGGGCGGAAGCTACGTCGCCTTCCGCTCAGCGCAAACGCAACCACAGCACGAGCGCGCCCACGAAAAGCAGCAACTCCAAACCTGCCGTTGCGAGCGTGACGCCGCCCACCGGCCATTGTTGCAAGAGCGTCACCGCGCGGAAAATCACGAGCGGCGCATAAAAGAGCAACGAGAGGGTGATGCCGGTCGCGTGTTGGTTTTGCTGCGAGCCTAGCCAGGCAAACATAAGCGCGAGTCCCAGCTGTAATCCGCCGTAGATGACCAGGTATTCCGAACGCCCAGAGTTGTTCAGATCGACATAGCCGATGTTAAACGAGGTCTCCTTCGGTTTCAGCGTGCACCACACGGCGAAAACAAAGTAGAGCGCGGCATTGATCCAAAGGTAGAGTTTCATGCGAGTGGGCGACGAGGGGTTAAACCAACCTGAAGAGGATCAACACGAGCAGGATTACGAGGATAGTTCCAAGAATCCCGCTCGGGCCATAGCCCCAGCTTTTGCTGTGCGGCCAAGCCGGGACGACCCCGATCAGCAGCAGCACAAGAATGATCAAAATCAGCATGTTGGTATCCATGGGCGTAAGGAATGTGCTTCTTGGGACTTTTCACCGCGCGCGACGTTCCTAGGGAAATTCCCGTCGTCGCCATCGTGCATCCCGCGGTGAGCTTTCAACGCCCTTCCGTCGCCGACCCTGCTCCGTCCGCCGCGTTCGGTTGCGCCAGATAATTGGCGCGGCGCGCGCCACTGCGCCCCTGTGACGATTTGCGCTCCTCCGGCGAACTATACGCCTGCCGCCGATAACCCGCGCGATTCGGGTCGGCCGCACATGCGATCTGGTAATCCTGCATGCGTTTGAACACGTCGAGCAGTTGCCCGTTGTCCGGATAATGATCGAGCGCGCTCATTTCCAAAACGGTCAGCAACTCGTGCACGGCCTCAAGCGTGGAGAGACACCCCTCGATGGGTTGCTGTTTGATCACATAGCGACTCGGCGCCGACGGCGTAAACATGATGCGCGGCAGCCGTTGCAAACTCGGGCTTAGCCGCAGCATTTTCCGTGCGCCGCTCCACGTGCCATCCAACAGGAACACGACGAGCTTCCGCCCCGCGAGTTGCGCGCGAAACTCCGCCGGCGCACCGTGCGAAAGGTTCACCGCCGTCGCGCCCGGATACAGCAGCACGGGAAAATTCCGCGGATCGCGGATCAGCGCCTGCACCGCCGCGTGATCATCAAACGCCGTGCCCATGTGCAGTTCGCTGTTCGGCAAACACAGGTGCGTGAGCCGCCCCGTGCCGGCTTTCTCCTGCTTAAATTCCTTCGGATGCATCAGGAACACCAGGCGCGTCGCCGTCGGCATCGGGCGCAGGGAAGCACACCAGCAGAGTGCCTGCGGCCAAAAACAACGGTAACACATCACGCGCGCCATAAAGTGCGCACACTGCCCCACCGCCCACCCGCGCCGCAACCTTTCGTTCGCCCCGACGCGCTTCCTTCGCCCTGCCACCTTTGCTCGCGCCGCTGCGAAAATCACTCCGCTCAGCCAATTCCGTTTGTCATATAATATATGACAAACGCGCTTGGCTGCTTCGAGCCGCGAATTTGGCTGCCATTTCCCGCGGGGCGTGTGCATCGTGATTTGCACATGGCCCAACTCGGCAAACGCAACTCCCTCCTCGTGCTCCGCGCGGCTCAACCCGGACTCTACCTCGACGGCGGCGCGCACGGCGAAATCCTCCTGCCGAGTAAATACATCCGCGCCGGCGACATTCCGGGAAAAACGATGGACGTGTTCGTCTATCGCGATTCCGAAGACCGCCTCGTCGCCACGACCGAAAAACCAAAGGCCTATGTCGATGAGTTTGCTTACCTCAAGGTCGTCGGCATGAACCGCCGCGTGGGCATCTTTCTCGATTGGGGCCTGGAAAAAGATCTGCTGCTCCCGCTGCGCGAAATCAAAGGCCCGCTCGATGTCGGCACCTTCGTGCTCGTGCAAATCGTCCTCGATGTTTCCAGCGATCGCCTCATCGCGAGCGCGCGTCTCAAGAAGCGCCTCGACCTCACCCCGCCGCCTTACGAACCCGGCGAAGCGGTGCGTCTGCTCGTCTCGGGCCAAAGCCCGCTCGGCTACAATTTTATCATCAATCACGCGCACACCGGGCTCATTTACGAACGCGAAGTCACGACGCCGCTGAAAGTCGGCGACTTCGTCGAAGGTTACGTGCGCAACATCCGCCCCGACGGGAAAATCGATCTCGCGCTGGGCCGCGCCGGTTACCGCCGCATCGAAGGTGCCAGCGACATCATTCTCGAAAAACTCAAAGCCGCAAAAGACGGACGTCTCCCCTTCAACGACAACAGCCTGCCCGAAGAAATCCGCGACGCATTCGGCCTGAGCAAAAAAGCCTTCAAGCAAGCCATTGGCGCACTTTTCAAAGCGCGGCTCATCCACATCGAAGGCGACGGCATCTATCTCGCCGAGCGCGGCAACGAAGAGAGTTAATCCCGTGAGTGGTGCGCCACGCATTCTCCTCATCATGGGCGTGGCCGGTTCCGGCAAATCCACGATCGGCCAAGCGCTCGCCGCGCAACTCGGCTGGCCCTATTTCGAGGCCGACGATTTCCACAGCGCGGCAAACAAAGCTAAAATGTCTGCTGGCATCCCGCTCAACGATGACGACCGCGCGCCGTGGCTCGCCGCGATTCGCGCTGAGATCGATCGCTGCGTCGCCGCCGGGCGCAGCGCCGTGTTCACCTGCTCCGGCTTGAAACAGAGTTATCGTCGCGTGCTCATGGACGGCGCGCCGTCAGTCACTTTGGTTTATCTCCACGGGGACGCAGAAACGCTGCTGCAACGCCTCAAGCAACGCGCCGGCCACTTCATGAAACCCGCGATGCTGCAAAGCCAGCTTGCCACGCTCGAAGTGCCAGCCGACGCGTTCACCGTCGATATCCGCAAAACGCCCGACGCAATCGTTGAGGAAATTAAGGCACGGCTGTCTTTGTAGGCGGGGCTGGCGTCAGCGCGTTCCACCAATCTCGCGCTTCAGCTCGGCGAGAAACGTTTTCAAAAATTCCGTGCGCCGCACTGCTTCGGCCCGACCCGCCGCAGTCTGCATCGTGTCCTGCAACGTCAGCAGCTTTGTGTAGAAATGATCCACCGCTGCGCGCGAATCATCGGGCGAACGCGTTTCGCAAAAGGGATCTTCGCCGACGTAAAGCGAACGTTGCATCTGCCCTCCGAGCATCAAACAACGCGCGAGCCCTACCGCGCCGAGTGCGTCCAGCCGGTCGGCGTCTTGCACCACTTTCGCTTCGATCGTGGTGGGCGCAAGGCCCGCGCTGAAACTGTGTGCCTCGATCGCGTGCGTGATTTCCGGCAGCCAGCGTTCCTCATAATTCCACTCACGCAACCAGTCCGCCGCCTGCTGCGCCGCGAGTCGCGACGCTTGGGCGCGCTGCGGAGAATCCTTCGCCACCGTTACGCAGTCGTGCAACCACGCCGCGGGCAGCACGACTTCCGTTTTGGCATTCTCAACTTCGGCCAATCGCCGGGCATTAGCCACCACTCTACGGATATGCATCAAATCATGCGCGGCATCGCCGGCCGCATGCACCCCCAACGCCTGCACGCATTTTATTTCAAGTTCGGCGAAACGCAGAATCATGCGCTTAAGTTGCCGGTGCCTTAACGTCAGTCAACGCCACGCACCGGTGTGGTTTCCGCGATGAAGCGACGCCTCAAGGCGCTTGTCTTTAAAACCCGCGGAGGTCAGCGCGGGCCAACTGCAATCGGCAACGGAGTATTTTCCAATTCGATCAGTTGCTGCAACCGCGCGAGCGCCTGCTCATCGCTCACCGCGAGGAGAAACGCCCAAGCACCGAGCACTTTCCGACAAAAAATCACCCGCTCCACCGCGGTTTTGTTAATCGAAGTATCAACGCTCGCGGCCCGCTCCACGGGCGCGACCGGCAAACCCGGCCGCCGTTGCGGTAACCATTTCTCGCCTACGGCGCGCACGGCGGGATCGCTTGATTGACGCGCCCAATCGCCGATGAACCAGCGGCGCTCCACCGACCAACGCGTGACGGCATCGGCTTTGGTCGCATCGAACTTCGTCGGCCACGCATAACTCGACTGCCAGTAAGTCCACGTGAGCAGATCTTCATTCTGCTTCTGGCCCGCGCTCGTAAAATCACTGCCGCGGGCTTCGAGTCGCAGCAGGAATTTTTCGAAATTCAGCGCCAGCTCGGATACGCCGGTGATCTCGCCCGCCTCGACCGCTTTTTGCCATGCGGGCCGCAGGGTATTTTTCCAAAGCGCCGGCAGTTCGCCGGCAGGCGCGCGATTTCCGCGCGGTCGACCTGGGGCACTGGACGCAGGGCCAAGGGCCGCAACGAGCTCCTCAGGCGTGCCGGCGATCAATAATTTTTCCATGTGCGAATGCCGTTCGATCAGAGACTGCGTGAAGCGTGCAAACTGCGCACGCTTTTCCTGAAACGCCGCGTCTTTCACTTCGGTGAAGTTTCCCGCGAGTGCTTCACGATAAACTGCCAGATGCCGCGCGACGGTCGGCTTTAATTTCGTCGCATCCGCCGTATCGAGCCACGCGGCCCAACGCTCCAGATATTGGTCGGAGGTGCTGTAAGGTTTGTCGATCGTGCGGTCGACGAGCGTCGCGGCGTCGTGCGCGGCCGCGAAGGAGAAAGCACGCGGTTTCGCCGACGTCTGCTCCAACAAATCGAAGCCGACTAAAAATTCCGGGATGTAACGCTCGTAACCCGCCCAACGGTCCGGATCAGGATTCGGGGTGCAACCCGCCGCGAGCGACGGTTCGTCGGTCGCGGTGAAACCTGCAACCGGTGCGCTGCCCAAGCTCGCCCGCCACGCCGCGATTTCCTGCGCAGTGGCTTGACCATTCAACCAAGCCGGATTCGGCGTGATCGCCCGCGGCACGCCCACGAAATGAAAGCCGCCCGAGTGACATTGCGTCATGCAAAACACAACGCGGCCTCCACCAAGTTCCTTCGCGAAGAGTTCGCGCAAATCGTCGACCGTGATTTCCTGCGTCAGATCAGGACCCCAGCCGCCTTGTTTCGTTGGCTGCAATTGCCAGAGCGTGATCGCGCTCTGCTTGGTTTTGTCCTTCGTCAACGAACCGTGGTCGCCCACGAAAAGATAAAGTGTGCCGCCTCTCGCGACGCGCGGAAGAATTTCGTTTTTAAATGCCGCGAGGATTTCTGCGCGGTTTGCCGGACGATTACGCGGCAACTCACCGGCGAGCCACGTGCTGAGCAGCAGCCCGTCTTTTTTCACTTTGCGATGCACGTCGGCGAGCACCGCGGATTTGTCGGGTTGGGCGCCCGTGCCGAAAAACGTCCACACTGCCTCCGCTGGATACGTTTCCTGGAAATACGCGGTCATCGCCTTCGCTTGCAGGTATTGCGAATACTGGTTGGAGAGCGGCGAACCGCCGCCCGAGAGGAGCACGAACGCATCGTGCGGGCCGACAGCGGGGCGCGCGGGTGCGGCGGGGTTCGCGGTCGCAGAGGTCGCAACCGTGGGATTTGAGCACGCCGCAAGCAGCGCGAACAAACCGGCCAGCGCGACGCGAAAAAGAAAGCGGTGAGAGTTAACCATGAATTAAAAATGGAAGCGGGGCCATTCGCCCCGCGGGTTTCCGTCTGCGCAAGTGATGCCTCGCGGGGCTGATGGCCCCGCCTCCCAAAAAAGAAAATTACGGAGGTGCGACTTACGGCCCCAGCAACTTCGTCAGCGCTTCGTCGAGCTTGGCGCCGTGCGTTTCGGTCGTGACCAGCAAGCCATCTTTGCCGAGCAGGAAAGTCGCGGGGATGCTGCGGATATTATATTTCTTACCGAACGGATTGGGACCACCGGCTTCGTTAAACCAGTGCGGCCAGTCGAGTTTTTCGTCGGCCACGAATTTGACGAGCTTCGCGCGATCGGCGATGCGATCGAACGAGATGCCTACCACCACGAAGCCTTTGTCGCCCCATTTCGCGCGGGCGGCTTTGATATTCGGCAGTTCCTTGATGCACGGCACGCACCAGGTTGCCCAGCAATCGATGAGGACCACCTTGCCGCGCAATGTGGAGATATCGACCTCGCTGCCATCGAGCGCAGTAAACTTGAGTTCCATCGGCGTCGTCTTCAGCGCGTGAATCGCCAGCTGGCCATTGCCGAGATTGGCGAGATCGGGGATTTCATTTTTCGAAAGTTCTACCAAGTGCGCCTCGACCGCGGCAGGCTCATGCTGCTCGAGCTGGCGCAGGTATTCCTGCTCCATGAACGTGCGATACGGAGCCGCCGGGGCGCGCGCCGCGACGGTGGCGATGCGCGCTTTCAACGCGGCAAGGTCGGGTTTGCCGCCGGCTTCGAGTTGAATCGCGAGGTCGTTTTTTGCGGCGACCCAATGCAACCCCGACCAGACATTGTCGGGCCAGGTATCATCGCGCAGCGTTTCCACGAGGCGATTTTGCAGGAACGCGCGCCACTCTTTGCGCACGCGCGGCGCGTCGTCGCCTTTGATCCACTCTCCAAAACTGGCGACGTTGAAGAGGATGCCGCCCACGCGGCGCTCAGTCGGATATTTTTGAAAAAACTCCAACGCCTTGTTGATGACCTGCCCGTAGTTGACGTTCTTCTCGCCGCTGCCGCGATCACCCATGCCATTGATGTGCTCACGCCAGAGCGCGGTGGCCGCGGGATCGATCGCTGGAACTGCCGGAGCAGCCGCCGGCGTGACCGGCGGAGGTGTGGAGGAAACGGTTTCCTGGGCGACGAGCGCCAGCGCAACCGACGATAACCCCACCAAGGCGGAAAAGCGGAAAAGAGAACGAAATGATTTCATGGGAAAAAATTACTCCCGCGCCGAAGGATTTCAGCGCGGGAGTGAAGTTAGGAATTACAGGCTCTTTTTGACCTGCACGTAGACGTAGCGCTGACGGGGATCTTCATAACGGCTGTAGTAACCGTAGGAATCCGAGCGGAACGAAGGTTCCTTGTTGAGCACGTTACGCGCACCCACCGTCCATTGCGTGGAATCAAGAATGCCACGCAGTCCGCGGCCATAGTTCACCGGAAACTTGTAGCCAGCCTGCACGTCCCAGAGCGTCGCTGAGGCAATCTTGCCACCGTCAAACTGATTGGCAGTCGGAGAAGAAGGCGACGGACGAGTCGTGGTCGTGTAGTAGGAATTGATGTAGGTTGCGGTCACGCCGGCGGTCCAGCCCTTGCGCTCCCAGAAGATGGAGTTGTTGCCGCGCCACTTGAGGGGATTGCCGACGTAATCAACGCGCTCGACCCACGGGCTCGTCGCGAGCACTTGGTCTTTGAACGAGTCCGTCCACGTCGCGACCCCGAGGTAAGTGAACGAGCCGAGCGTCGAGATTTCGCGGGTGTAACGTATTTTGAAATCAGCGCCGCTCGTGCGGGTGATGCCCACGTTCATCGGACGCCAGTCGATGGAGGTGACTTCACCCAGCCAGCCATTCGCGATGTCGGTGGGCGACGGCGCAGCGCGAATCACGCGTCCAGGGTAGGACAAGGGATTGTTCACGACCTCTTCCGGATTGGGTGAACGCACGGCGTCGATTTTCTCGATATCGAAATAGTCCACCGAGAGAGTCAGGCCCGGGACAAAACGCGGGGTGAAGACGATGCCGTAGTTCCACGCGGTGGAAGTTTCCGGACGAAGATCAGGACTGCCGCCGGAAATTTCCGTGCGCTGGTAATTTGAAAATGTGCCGCCACGGAAGTTGTCATTGAACGGAGTGAACGCCGCGGTGTTGGTGCGCGGGTTCTCATAGTTAACTTGATCCGGCGGGAAGAACCCTTCCGCGTAGGAAGCGCGCAGCGCGATATCCTTGGTGATGCCCACGCGAATCGCCGCCAGCGGGCTGGTCTCGCTGGTGGAGTCATCGGTGTTTTCATAACGCACGCCGAAATTCAGATCGAGTGAATCGATGGGAATCGGCCGCCACTTCTCCCCGATCACGGGAACCGAGGTTTCCAAAAAGACGGACTCAGTGCGGCGCGCATTGGTCGTCGCGCTCAAGACACCTTGAGCACCGCCCATCGCCGTGAGGTAATCCTGGCCAGTGATCACGATCTGATTGGCGTTCCACGAGGACCAAATCACTTCCGCACCCGGAGAAACCAAGATCGGGCCGGCGGGAAGATCGAACACTTCACCAATCGCCCGGAAGTTCACCTGCGAGAGGCGGCTGTAGAACGAATAATAACGCGTGTAATCAAAATATTTAACCACGTCGGCCGACACGGGAGTCTGGCGATGGTCGGCGAAGGGATTCCAAAGCGCCCGACGCTGCGCGAGCGTCAGGTTGCCGGAACCGGCCGCAGTCAAAAACGTAATGAGGTTCTGCGCCGGGTTGGAACCCGCCGAGTAGCTGCGGGAGTATTCGCCCGTGCCGTCGATCGACCACGACCAACGGTCGCCAATTTCGCCTTTAAAACCGAGCAGAGCGCGCGCGCTGTTACGTTCCTGGAAAAGGGTGGAATCAGGCAGGTCAATCGGGTCGAGATAAACCTGCACGGGCACACCGACAAACCCTGGAGTCACGCCTGTGCGGAAAGGATTAATCGGATCGGTAGCCGTCAGGTTGAGTGAAGCGACGAGTTGCGGCGTGCTGTATTCGGAGCGGAAGTAACCGGCATCGACTTCGGCGTAGAGGCCCAGTTTGTCTCCGAAGATTTCGTGCTCGATTTGGGAGGTGAAATTATAGCGCTCCTCCGGGCGATACATCATCGTTTTGCCGTAACGCGCTTCGGTCGGAACCTTACCCGCGGTGGCAACAAAGGAAGATGGTGTGAGCGCCGTGCCGTCCTGGCCGGCCGGAATCTGCGCGTAGCGAATTCCGGTGGTGCCGGGAATCGGCAGCGTCAGGCCGGTGGCGTTATTGATCACGAGGGTGCCCGGCATGCCGGCAAACGCGGGAATCATGTAAGCTTCAAACGCGGAGCGGCCGCCGACGACCTTGGTCGTGTTGGCCGGGTAACGCTCCAACGCATTGTCCAGATAGTTACGCTCACCCGCGTAAAGCGGTTCGCTGCGTTGGTAATCCAGGGTGAAGGAGAGTTGCGTGCGGCCTTCGTTAAAAATCAGTCCTTGGAAAAAAGTAGCCTGATACTGCTCGCCGCCGCCATCGGTGCTCGTGCCCGCTTTTAGCGTGAGATCGCTGCCGGTGTAATCTTTGCGCAAGATGATGTTGATCGCGCCGCCGATGGCACCGCCGCCGTAGATGGCCGAAGCGGAGGACGGAAGAATCTCGATGCGGTCGATGGCCGCGAGCGGGATGCTGTTCAGATCGGGGCCGTTTTGACCCGTGCCGCGCTGGAGGCGGCGACCGTTGATCAAGATGGAAGTTTGTAGCGAAGAAAAGCCGCGCAGTTTCACCTCGGAAGCCTGGTAAGTTTGCCCACCGGGCGAAGCGGTCGATTGAACCGCACTTTGCATGGCGGTGCTGCCGTAATCGCTGGTCTGCGGAATGAGTCGGAAAAGTTCCTCGATGCTCGTCACGCCCATGCGATCCATTTCGACGCGGGAGATGACATTGTAGTTCAGCGCACCCGTTTCAGCGGTGCTGAGGATGCTCTGATTGTTCAACCCATCGACCTTGCGGCCGATGACCTCGAAACGATCCAGCTCGATCGTGCCGCCCTGATTCGCGTTTGCGCGCGCCGTGCGATCGGTCGTCACTGCCACCTCGGGAGCAACGCTCTTTTTAACTGCGAGCGCCCCCGTGCTGGCGTCATAGACGGCTTCGAGCGTCGTGCCGGCGAGCATCTTTTGGAGCGCACTGCGCGCGGGCAGCGTGCCGGTGACGGCGTTGGTCTGCACGCCGCTGATTTCCCGCGGCGGATAAACGACTTGTTCGCCGGACTGCTCGACGAATTGCGGGAGCGTTTTCGCGGCGTCGCCAGCGGCGATGGAAAACGCTTTGTCTGCGGCGGACATGGCCGCAATCGAAATGAAAGCCAGCGCGCCAACCATAACGGCGCGCCAGAGATTAAACAAAGGCCGGTCAGCCTCGAACGAACTACGGTGCTTGCTCATGAGTGAATTTGGTGTGCGGACCGCTGCTTCACGCAACCGGCCCATCCACAAGACGCGCCACCCGCGCATTTCTGTTAGAGCGTTTCAGGAATTTTTCTCAAATTTCACAGAACGCTCCCGTGAAATTTCATCGCTCGCGCTTAACGCGCTTTGCTCAGCAACACTTTGCCGTTCTGGCTACGATCTGCGGTGAGGCCGAAGGCACTTTCCATAAAATCCACAAACACGGCGACGTTGTCCGCGCGGAAAGTGCCGGCGACGAGAGTGTCGCTCGCCGACGGATCGACGATAATCTGCGTCGAGTTCAGCCGATTAAATTCCGCCGCCACGCGATCCAGTGAGAGATCGGCAAATTTCAAACGCACCGCCTGCCACGCCAACGCCCGGCCGATTTCGTCGGAGTCGATGCTGGCGATTTCCGGCGGATGACTCGTCGTCGGCGCGAGCGGGATGATCGCGCGCCACCCGGCGTCGAGAAACGATTGTTCTTCCGCCAGCGCTTCCGTGCGCCCCGGAATCACCGCGCCTGCGCGTTCCTCTTCGAGTCGCACGGTGCCTTCGGTGACGAGCACTTCAACCGCGTGCGGATCGAGTTTCACATTAAACGCCGTGCCGACCGCGCGCACCGTAACCCCGCTGGCGTCGACGACGAACGGGCGCGTGGCGTCTTTCTTCACCGTGAAGTGGACCTCGCCGCGCACGAGTCGCACGTGGCGTTCTGCGGCCGTAAAATTTTCTTCGATGGCGCTGTCGCCGTTCAATTCCACGCGCGAACCGTCCGGGAGAAACAGCGTGCGCGGAGCGACGGTTTCAATTTGAGCTACACGCGACGCGTCCACCGGCGGCGTGATTACGGCTTCTCCGCCCTGCTTCCACAGCCCAACCACGCCAATCGCGACGACCAGCCCGGCCGCTGCCGCCCAAGGCAAAACCTGATTCCACGCCAAGCGGCGTGCTTCCTTCGCGGGCTTGCCTGCCTCCGCGTTGACCACTTCCCATTCCGCGCCACGCATCGCGATGCCCTCGGGAAGTTCGCTGACACGATTGAGTAATTCCCAAGCGGCTTGCGCTTCCGTCCACGCTTCGGCGTGCAACGGGCTTTCGTTGATCCAGCGACCGAACTCGGCGGCTTCTGCAGGCGTGAAGCCGCGATCTTTCACCACGAGCCAGTCGGCGGCGGTGAGATCGATGCTTTCGCGCTCAGGGTGAGAGTAGCGAGGGGGCTTCATGGGGCGATGAATGCGTCTATTTTTTTATCCGCCGTTCGCGAAAATATTCCATACACCGTCGCACCCCCAGCGAGGCCTGCGCCGCGACGGTGTTTTCGGAAATACCGAGTTTTTCGGCGATTTGTTTTTGGGAAAGTCCATGGAGTTTGCGCAGCACGACCACCTCGCGACAGCGCTCGGGGAGCGCCTGGATGGCCTCGGCAAGCATGGCGAGTTCGTCGTCATGGCTCGCCGTTTCCGCGGCATCGGGCTTATTATCCGAGACGGGCGACGCCTCGATTTCTGCTAGAGGCCGCATCGGAATAACTTTTTCGTGGCGAAAAATATCGAGCGCCGCGTTGCGCGCCGTGGCGAAGAGGTAGTTTTTCGCATTCATCACCCGCCCGCTTTCGCGCGCCCGGAAAAGCCGCGCATACGATTCCTGCACGAGGTCGTCAGTGTCCGTTAGCGACGGAAACCGGCTGCGCAACCACGCGCGCAACGTGGATTCGTGCGGCTGCACTTCCTCGGCAAACCAACGCTGATCGTCTGACTTCGGGTGACTCAAATTAAGGTAGGGTCGGTTATCCTTAACCGACCTGATTAACGTTCGATTCTCTTAAAGGGCGGTTAAGGATAACCGACCCTACCTTAAAGCCATTCAACCGCAGAGATGCTTGGTTATTCCTCATCATCGCAGCATCGAGATCAGTTTGGCGCGGCTCTTGATGTCGAGTTTCAGGAAGATCGACTGCAGCTGATTCTTAATCGTGCCGAGGCTCTTGTGCAGCGCGGCGGCGATTTCTTCGTTACCGAGGCCATCGCGCACGAGAATGGCGACTTCGCGCTCGCGCGGCGTGAGGCGCGATAACACCGCGAATTGCCGCTGGCCCGGATCGGCGGCGGGTGCGCTGAAGACTGAACGATTGATCAACTGCGCGAAAAGATAGGGCCGCGTGAGCAGCGGGTCGTCCATCGTGACGAGGCTGAGGTCGGCTTGCAGCGCCGGTTGCTCCGGGTGCACGAGCCGGCGGCGCGGAGTGCTCGCGCCAACGCCGGGCGCGAGCGCCTGCGCGTAGTGCTCGTTGAGCAAGCCGTCGTAAGCATCGAGAAACGCCGGCGGAATGGTGAACACGGCGCGGCTGTTCATTTGGCGCGCGGCATCCGGGCCGAGGTTCCACAACGCGCACGCGTCGAACACCTCCGCGTTGGCGAAAACGAGTTCGCGCTTCGCGTTTACCAGCAACACGCCTTGCGGCAGCAAATTGATGAATTGCTGCAACGTGCTGCGGCACACCCGCTCCTCTTCTTGTTTTTCGATGCGATGCAGCGTGCGGTCGAAAATCGGATGCAGATCGAGCAACAGGTTCATCTCGCCACGCGAAAACGCCTTCTGCGAAAACGCACGGCGCAGCACGAGGATGCTCTTGCGTTCGCCTTTCTCCCAAGTGGTGAGGCCGACAAGTTTGTCGAACCCTTCGGGCCGCAGCACTTGCGAATAGAAATCGCTTTTCTTCCGCCGCACCGGTTCCGACGGCATCATGTCGTCGAGATTGTAGAGCTTGATGCCCGGGTGCTCGTTGAGAAACGCGTGCGTCGGCGTCAGTTTCGCCCGCGCGCGCCACCAATCGGCGGGGCGTTGCGACGCTTGCGAATGCAGCGTCAGCGCGCCAGGCACTTTCTCTTTCGCGTCGAGAAACAGGGTCGCCGAGTGATTCTGCGGAAATGCCGTCTGCACAAACGAGCGCAGCGCCGACCAAAACGCGGTGACGTTGGTCGCGGTTTCCAACTCCACCAGCGGACGATGCAGCACCGGATCGGTGATTTGCATCGACCGATCCGTGACTTGGATCGCTGCGCTGACTTGGCCCATAGAATGAATACCTACACCGTCAGCTGGTTTTATACCAGCACGGGAATTTACATAAGACTCACAAACTGGCGTGAAATTTCATTCAGGAAGGTGGAGCCCGATCTCCGAGCGGGCTTGGTGCGACTTGCTTTAAAGGGTGGTCGCTGGCTCTACCTCTGCGACGAGCGCGGGCTCGATTGGCAAATCGCTGATCCTGAAAACCCGCCCGGAGGTCGGGTTCCACCAAGGAACTTTCTTCAGCTGTGGTTTAACGCAAAAAAAACGCCGCTCCTTTTGAGAGCGGCGTTGTAACGAAATCAGTTTCCGCGTTTCGCGAGGTCCTTCTTGGCTTTCTCCACGAGCGCGGGATCCACTTTGATGCCGGCTTTCGCGAGCGCACCGTCGAGGATCGCTTCGCCTTTCATGTAACCGACGACGATGTCCACAATCTTGCCTTCGCGATCGATGATGAACTGCGTCGGAATACCCGACACGCCGTAGAGTTTACGCGAAGCACGATTGTCGCCGCGCTCTTCCTTGTCGTGCGACCAGATCATGTCCGGATATTTCTCCTGGTTGCGACGCACCCAGTCTTCGAACTTTGCGCGCGTGTCGCTCGTGCAAGAGCCGAGCGTGACGACCCCTTGGTCTTTATACTGCGCGGCAACTTCCTGCGTGTGCGGCATCGCGGCCATGCACGGCCCGCACCACGTCGCCCAGAAATCGAGGATCACGACTTTGCCTTTGAAATCGGAAATTTTCACGTCCTTGCCTTCGAGCGTTTGCGTGGTGAAGTCCGGCGCCATTGCACCGATCTTGATCGTCTGGACGCGGGCTTCCGGCGCAGCGGGTTTCGTTTCAGCGGCCGTGTAAACGCGCGCGGGCATGTCTTCGGGTTTCAGTTTCACCCCGGCACGCAGCAGCAGGTTGCCGATGCCGTTGACGGTGGGCGGGCCAAAACCCGCCGACCAACCGAGCATCTTGCCTTCAGAGTTCATCGCGATGTAAGCGGGAATCATGGTGACCGTGCCCGCGAGTTTCGCGGTGATCACGGTCTGCATGTGCGCAGACTGCGCTTTGCGGAACGCGGCTTTTTCTTCGTCGGTCAGTTCGTCCATCGGTTTGGCTGGACGGCTCGGTGCGCCGGCGGGATCGAACGCGAGCGGGAAGGAGTATTTGCCGGCGTTGGCCGTGCGCCATTTATCGAACTCTTCACGGCTGCCGAAGGCACCCACGCCAAGAAACACGACGTTCTGGTCTTTGTAGTTCGCGTTCCACTTATCCCAGAGTTCCACCATCGGCGGGGGCGGCATGCCTGCCGACCAGATGCCAAGGATCACGGTCTTCCCCTTGGAATAGGAAGAGAGCTTCACGAGTTCGCCGGCTTCGTTTTGCAAATCGACATCCGGCACTGGTGCGCCGGCGATGAGGTTGGCCATGTTTTCACGGAACGGCGGCGGCGGATTTTTATCGTCGGCGGCGGCTTTGATCGCGCGGGCTTTTTCTTCCTCGGCCGACTTGGCGAGCTGTTCCTTGCCTTTCGTCACGATGGCTTCGTCGACCTTCACGCCGAGCGATGCGAGCGCGGTTTCGGTGCGGGCATCTTCCTTGCCGCCGTTGCCGACGATGGTGGCAGCGATCTTGCCGTCGCGACCGATCACGAACTGCGTCGGAATACCGACAACTTTATAGTGTTTCTGCGAAGCGCGCTCATCGAACGTCGCGGAGCCGCGTTCATTCGGGTCGAACGTCCAGATCATGTCCGGATACTTCGGGGAATTTTTCGGAATCCATTCCTTGAATTTCGCAATCGTGTCGCTCGTGCCGGACGCGAGGACGATGACGTCCTGATCTTTATACTTCTTCGCAATGTCTTGCGTGTGCGGAAACGAGGCGATGCACGGTCCGCACCACGTGGCCCAGAAATCGAGGATGACGATCTTGTTTTTGAAATCGGAGAGCTTCACTTCCTTGCCGTTGACGTCGTGCATCACGAAATCCGGAGCGACTGCGCCGGGTGCGAGCGTCGCGACACGTTGCGCCGGGGCCATCGCGCCGCCCGCCGCGGCCGGGGCAGCGCCTTTCATCGCGGTCGTCGTGGCCGCGGGGAACATTTTCGGCAAATCTTCCTTCGGCACATCCACGCCCGCCTGCAACAGCATCAACGACAGACGCTGCACGTTTTGCGCGCCCATGCCGATGTAGCCGCCGACGAGATTGCCTTCCTTGTTCACCACGGCGAACGCCGGATACATACCGACGCCGAAGTTCATGTGGGAGATGTTTTCCGCCCACGCCTTGCCGGACGGATCCCAGCCCGTCGCGTAAGCCGGCTTCGCGGTCGCGACCCATTGCTTGAATTGCGCTTCTTCCACCGCCGAGGCGACCGCAAACAACACGACGTCGTCCTTCGCGTATTTGGCGGCCGCAGTGACCGCATACGTTTCCGGCCCGCGCTCGGTGTTGCTAAAGAAATTTACGATCACCGTCTTGCCTTTGAAATCCGAGAGCTTCACCGATTTGCCGTCGGCGGAAGTCACCGTAAAATCTGGCACGTGCGAGCCCGGTTCGAGTGAACCAAACTTACTCGCTGCCACCGGCGTCGCCGCGCTCATGCCGCCACCGCCGCCGCCCATGCCAACCATCGGCACGGATGCCGGCGCCCCCGTCGCGCGCATCGCGGGAGTCTTGCCGATCATGGGAATCGATTTCGGCCCGTCGGTTTTTTCCGGCGGCAGATGCGAGATGTCGATCGGCAGGCCGCCCTTCGCGAGCATGCGCGTGACGTGCGGATTTTCGCCCGGGCCGCCGCCGGCGGTCACGCCCGCGATCTTGCCGTCGCGACCGATCAGGAAAATCGACGGGAAACCCGTGACGCTATACTTCGTGTTGAACACGGAATTATTCCAGTCCTTACCCAACTTGTCGTGCGCGGTGAGGAATTTGTATTTGTCGCCGTTGCGTTTCACCCAGCCGTCGTAGTTCTCGCGCGAGTCGGAGGCGCACACCGCGAGGATCACGAAACCTTCCTTCGCGTATTTTTCAGCGAGCTCGGAATTATGCGGCATCGAGGCCACGCACGGCCCGCACCACGTCGCCCAGATGTCGAGCATCACGAGCTTGCCGCGAAAATCGGAGAGTTTCACTTCCTTGCCGTCCGGCCCGTAGACCGTGAACTCCGGCGCGACGTCGCCGATTTTCAGGCGCGGATAGGTCTTGGCGGTCGCGCCCGCCTCGGTGGAAGCCGGCACCGACTCCTGTGCCGCGAGCGGATTTAAAATAACAGCTGCAGCGACCGCGCCCAGCCCGAGCCAACGTTGGAACATTTTCATAGGGGAAAAGTGATGTGATGAAGCGATGGAAAGGATTCGAAAACCCGGCGCCGTCAAAGAGCGCCACGTTGAACCCAAGTCCATCATGACGCATTTGTCAGGTCTCGGTGACATAACGCACCGCGAATGTTACCTTCGGCCTATGGTTACATGAAGCCTCGTGGAATAGTATGAGCTTACTTGCACCACCACCCGACGCCGCGGTCACCGGCGGCAAGACCTCCGTTCACACCATAAGTCACCACCCATGCAAACCACACTCAACCGCCTGCTGCTTGCCGCGGTTTTAATCACAGGTGCCACCAGCGCCTTCGCGCAATCCACCGCGCCGACACCGGCCACTCCGGTTACGCCAGCGAAAGAAACGAAAGAGCCTTCCGAGCTCACTCCTGCCCTCAAACTCGAAAAAATCGAAATCACCGGCTCACGCATCCGCCGCGTAGATGTAGAAGGGCCCTCCCCGGTCAGTTCCTACAATCATGAATACATCCGCTCAACCGGCGCGATGAACTTGGCTGATTTCCTCAACATGCTGCCGCAAACCTACGGCGGCATTGGCGCAGGTCGCGGATCGTCCCCAAATGACCTCAGCCTCGAATTCGGTCAGCGCAACGAAAACGGCTTTCCGGCAACTCCCTTCGTGGGAGCCAGCCCTACGTTGACGCCTCTCGCGCAAACCGGTGTATCCGGAGTCAGCCTGCGCGGCCTCGGCTCGGGCTCGACCCTCGTGCTCGTTGATGGCCGTCGTCCTCCTCAATCCGCCCAGCGCAATCTCGGCACATCCACCGGCCAGAGCTTTTTCGATCTCAACACGATCCCGCTCGGTTTGATTGATCGGATCGAAGTCATCACCGACGGCACCTCGGCTATTTACGGCGCCGACGCGGTGGCTGGCGTAATCAACATCATCCTCAAGAAAAATTGGGTGGGCACCGAACTCAGCAGCTCATTCAAATTCTCGGAGCATGGCGGCGGTCGCGAACGCTCGGTTAATCTTACCACCGGCTTCGCCTCCGGCAAACTACGGGGAACGCTGTCCATGGATTATTACGACCGTGCACCGATGTATGCCTCCCAACGCGAATTTTCCGCCAATATGGATCACCGCGACCGAATCAGAAGCTACAACACCACCACCAACTTGCCGATCTACGGTCTCGATAACCGCATCCAGTTTGGCTATCCCGCCACTGTGCAGGCGAGCGGCGGTGTCGTCGCGGGGACGTTTGATGCCCTGCCTGGCATCCGCGTGGTTTTAACTCCTTTTGGCTACGCTACCACGCCGAGAGTCGCTGATTTTATTCCGCGCACCGCACCCGGCGACGGGCAATCGGGCACTGCGGTAAACGCCCAAGGTCAGCGCCAAACCAACGTCTCAGACCAACTCGAACTCATCCCCCAATCGGAACGCTACGGCGTGAGCGGCAACGCGAGTTATACCTTCAATTCCGGATTGGAGGTCTACACCAGCTATCGCTTCAGCGACTCGCGCGGTTTCGCGACTTCCCTGCCGGCTTACAGCGCCAACGTGCTCGTTCCTGCCGCCAACAATCCATTTAATCAAGCCGTCACCATCGGCATGCTCCATTATGAATTCGGCACGATCAGCCAGCGCACGAAAACTGAATCCCATGCCCTTACCGCCGGCGTTAAAGGTGCACTCGGTGATTCGTGGCACTGGGATAGCGGGGTCAGCTGGAGCCAGTCAGACCTGGCCCAAGTGAATCGGAATTTCAACAATGCCGCGTTCATTGCTGCCGTTCAAAATGTCGATCCGGCGCTGCGCTTTAATCCTTTTATCGATGTGCGCGCTGGCGCTCCCAGCCAGGCAAAGCTCTATGAAGCGATGGCTTTGTATCCCACGGTTGACGCCATTTCGAAATTCCGGACTTGGGATTTCACCGCCGACGGAGATCTGTTCGAAATTTGGGGCGGCGACATCAAGGCCGCCATCGGCGGTTCTTACGACAAGGCCGAAAGCACCAACGACTCCATCACGTATAGCGCAGCGGTTCCTTCGATCTCCACACAGACCATCTACGAAACCAGTCGCGAAACCTACGCGGCGTTCGCCGAGGTCATGGTGCCGGTCTTCGGCAAATCCAATGCGGTCGCTGGGCTTCGCCGACTGGAGTTCCAAGTCGCTACTCGCTATCAAGACGAAGGTGCCGCCGGCGATAGCATCGTGCCAAAATTCGGCGTCTCCTGGGTGCCAATCGAATCCCTGTTAGTGCGTGCCAGCTTCTCCAAGGGCTTCCGTGCGCCTTCGCTCACCGAAACCCAGGTCGCCAGCCAGCCTCCGTTGAACACCAATGTAAATGATCCACGTCGCGGTGGTATCCTGACTCCGGTAGAGGTCATTCGCGGCCCCAATCCGAATCTTGGGCCGGAAACTTCCACGAATGAATTTTACGGCATCGTTTACGAACCGAAGTTCGTCAAAGGACTCAACCTCTCGGTTAATTATTACCGCACGATCCAAGAGGACGCGATTCAGAACATCTCCCAGTCGACCATCCTGAACAACGAAGCGTCGTTTCCAGATCGCGTGGAGCGCGACGCTCCGAGCGCCGCAGACATCGCTGCGGGTCAGCCGGGCGCTATCAAAAGAATCACCATCTACTACGTAAACTTCGGTGAAGTGCGTAACGAGAGCATCGATTTCACGGCCGAATACCGCCTTCCCTGGGAGACGTTCGGACGCTGGCGCGTCAGCGCGAATGCTTCGCACACGTTGGACGCCACCCGCAAACTCACGCCCGGCGCTCTGCCGATCGACGACACCGGCGACACCTATGCCCCACCGAAATGGAAAGGCATCAGCTCCATTTTTTGGAACGGTGGCTCGTGGAATGCGTCCGCCATGCTCAGCTACATGAGCGGTTTCAAAACAAACTTGGCAGGTATCTCGGGCGTCCCTCAGCTGCAAAGCGCTCCAGGCGTATCCAAGCTGGACCTCCGCGCAGGCTACGATTTCAGAAATGGCCTCTGGCGCGGCTACGGCAAAGACCTGCGCATCAGTGTGGGCGTCAGCAACGTCTTGGACAAAGAGCCCCCGTTCTACGACGTGGTGTATGGTTACAATGCGGGCCTGCACAGTGCCTACGCCCTCGGACGCGCTTACGAACTCTCCTTCGTCCTGCCGTTCTAAGGCTGCTTCGAAAAACTTCAGTGTGTTGTGTTCTCGCGCCCCGGTTTCATCGCCGGGGCGCTTTCTTTTCCCGTTTAGGTCGTTAGAACCATAGCTTCCTCCGCAAACTTTCGCTACACTCCTCCAACCATGCCCTCCACCCTTCGCCGCCCGCGCCTGCCGGTTTTGTCCCTCATCGGGAACACGCCGCTCGTGCCGATTCATTTCCGCGACGAAAACCGCACACTCTACGCGAAAGCCGAATTCCTCAACCCGAGCGGCTCCGTCAAAGATCGCCTCGCACTTTGCGTGATCGAAGACGCCGAGGAACGCGGCCTCCTGCGCGAAAATTCCGTCATCCTCGAATGCACCAGCGGCAACACTGGCATCTCGCTCGCGATGGTCGGCGCCGCCAAAGGTTACAAGGTGAAGATCCTGATGAGCGACACCGCGAGCGTGGAGCGCCGCTACCTCATCGAACAATTCGGCGGCACCGTGCAGTTGTTCAAAGCCACTGCGGGCTACGGCACGGGCATCGCGATGACCCGGGACCTGGCCGCAAAGGACGACCGCTATTTTCTTCCCTGCCAGTTTGAAAACCTGCTCAACGCGCAGGATCATGAAGAGCACACGGGCCGCGAAATCATTTCCCAGATGCACGGCATCGTGGACGCTTTCGTCGCGGGTTACGGCACCGGCGGCACGATCACCGGGTGCGGACGCGCCCTGCGCGCCGTGAATCCTTCCGTGAAAATTTACGCCATGGAACCGGCCGAGGCCGCAATGCTGTCCGGCGAAATGCCGTGCTGTCACTCCATCGAAGGCGTCGCGGGCGGCTACGTGCCACCGCTCCTCCGCATGGCGCACATCGACGCGCCGGTCAAAGTCACCAGCACCGCTGCCATCGCCATGACACGCCGCTTGAGCCGCGAATACGGCCTGCTCGTCGGCACTTCCAGCGGCGCAAATGTCGTCGCGGCGCTGCGAGTTGCGCAAGACCTCGGCCCGGAATCGCGCGTGGTCACCGTGCTGTGCGACCGCGCGGAGCGTTACTATTCCACGAAGTTGTTTTCTCCTTATAATTGATACCTGGGCCGCCTTTTCGGCGTCAGCATTTGAAATAAACCGCTTCCCGTTTACTCTCACCGCCAGATGAAATTGCCGCGCCTCCTCGTTACTCTTTTCGCCGTTGTCCTGCCCGTCCTGGTTTTCGCGGCCCAATCTCCCGCCAAACGCAATGGCTCGGTCGAAGCGCAGCTCGTTTCCGACGCCAAGGCCATCGAAGCCGGCAAACCGTTTACCGTCGCCTTGCGCCTGCAACACGACCCGCACTGGCACAGTTACTGGATCGCGCCGGGCACCGGTTATCCGACCGCGGTCACGTGGACGCTGCCGGAAGGTTTCAAAGCCGGCGAACTGCAATGGCCCACGCCCCATGTCGTCAAAGACACCGCCGGCACGATCACGGGTAACGGCTACGAAAACGAAACGTTCATTTTCTTCGAAATCACTCCGCCCGCGACGCTCGCCGCCGGCACCGCCGTCAAGCTCACCGCGGCCGCCGAGTGGCTGATGTGCAAAGACGTCTGCATGCCCGGCGATGCCACGCTCGATCTCTCGCTGCCAGTCGGTCCCGCCGCGGGCGACGACGCGTGGACGGCCAAGCTCGCCACGGCGCGGCTGCAAGTGCCGGCGAAAAGCGACGCGTGGGCAATCACCGCCTCGCACGATGGCGAAAAAGCCACGCTGAAACTCACGCCGAAAAGCGGCACGACGCACCAACCGGCCGGCCTGCATTTTTTCGCGGCGGATGCGTTTACCGATTACGCCGCAACCCAAACGATTCGCGAAGAAAACGGCAGCTGGATTATCGAAGCCAAGCTGGATGCGGCCGCGGATAAAACCACCGCCAAACTCACCGGCATTCTGGCTTCGGCCAACGGTTGGGGCTCGGCGCCCGGCTACGGCGGTCTATCGGTCGACGCGCCGTTCGCTAAAGCCGCAGCGGCCGTGACGCCGCCCGCCGGCAAAGCGGCGACGCAGGCCGTGACATCCACTCCCGAAACTAAATCGACCGCGCCCGTCACCACCGTTCCTGAGCCCAAAGCGACTTTGCTCGGCACGCTCGTCCTCGCATTTCTCGGCGGCCTCGTGCTCAACCTCATGCCGTGTGTCTTCCCGGTGCTCGGCATCAAGATTCTCGGATTCGTCAATCAAGCCGGCCACGAACGCGGTCGCATCATCACGCATGGCTTGGTATTCACGGCGGGCGTGCTCGCTTCCTTCTGGGCGCTCGCGGGGCTGTTGCTCGCCTTGCGCGCGGGCGGCTCGCAACTTGGTTGGGGGTTTCAACTGCAATCACCGGGCTTCGTCTTCGGCATGGCGTCGTTTCTCCTGATCTTCGCGCTCAACATGAGCGGCCTGTTTGAATTCGGCCTCTCGGCCACCAGCGTCGGCGGCAATTTGCAGAGCGAAGATGGCCTCGTGGGCTCGTTCTTCACCGGAGCGCTCGCCGTGCTCGTCGCGACGCCGTGCAGCGCACCGTTTCTCGCGCCCGCCCTCGGCGCGGCGCTGTCGTTGTCTGCCGTGCAATCGCTGCTCGTGTTCACCGCCATCGCGGTTGGGCTCGCGCTGCCGTATTTGCTGCTCTCGATTTTTCCGCAGGCGGTGAAAATGCTGCCGCGGCCCGGCGCGTGGATGGAAACGTTTAAGCAATTCATGGCGTTCCCGCTTTACGCGACTGTCGGCTGGTTGCTGTGGGTGCTCGCCGGCCAGACGAAAGACGATGACAATGCGCTGCTCATGATCGCGTTTGGTTTCGTGCTGATCGCGATGGCGACGTGGGCCTACGGCCGTTTCACGCAAACTTCCGGCAAAGCCTGGCGCCGCAACTTCGGCCATATTTTCGCGTCGGTGTTGCTCGTGGGTGGACTCTACATCGGCTGGCCGCGCGAAGCCCAAGCCGCGCCCGAGAACGGCGCCGGTTATCAAGTCACCTGGGAAAAATGGAGCCCCGAAGCCATCAAGGCCGCGCAAGCCGCCGGCAAATACGTCTACGTCGATTTCACCGCCCGCTGGTGCGCCACTTGCCAGACGAACAAGGCCGCAGTGTTTTCTTCGCAGGAAGTCCTCGCCGAGTTCGGCAAAAAGAACGTCGTGCTCCTCAAAGGCGACTGGACGAACAAAGACCCGAAGATCACGCAAGAACTCGCCAAGTGGAACCGCTCCGCGATCCCGTTTAATTTAATCTACGCCCCTGGCAAAGCCGACCCGGTCGTGCTCCCTGAATTATTGACCGGCGATCGCGTGCTGGAACACCTCGAGAAAGCCGCCGCGCTTTAACTCGATTCAGGGTTCTCCAGGGTGGCGGTGAGCGGGAAATCGACCGTGTAATTTTCCAGAGAATGCCGCCCTATGCTGCATGCGGAGTCCTTCAATAATCGCGCAAGCAGTGCCGGCAGGAAGAGCCGGTGATCGGCGTGCTTACGCCGCTTTTGGTCGTGCAGGCGTGTTTACCGCAGTGCGGACATTTTAGCAGGTAGGTTTGGCTCAACCCAAAAAGAGCGAACCAGCAAACCACGAAAACCACCGCCGCGTTCGTCGACCAAAACGAACTGATAGCACCGAAAACGGCAATCCCACCCACCATATAGATCGCCAAAAACACCAGCGCTTTGGTCTGCATTTTCACGCTGCGGTTAAATCCTCAAAGCGCGTCCGCCGGAAAGGAAAAAATCGGGAAATTTCCTCCGTGAGGCCCCTTGCATCGCAGTCAGGCGCACTTACGTTGCGCATCCCCTGACCATGGATCTTAACCGCAAACTCGCCATCCTCGCGGACGCCGCCAAATACGACGCGTCGTGCGCGAGCAGCGGCACGACCAAGCGCGATTCGCGCGGCGGCGGCATCGGTTCCACGACGAGCGCGGGGATTTGCCACAGTTACACGCCGGACGGGCGCTGCGTGTCGCTGCTGAAACTGCTGCTCACGAACTACTGCGTTTACGACTGCCTGTATTGCATCAACCGCGTCTCGAGCGGCGTGCCGCGCGCGCGCTTCACACCCGACGAAGTCGTGAAACTCACGCTCGACTTCTACCGCCGCAATTACATCGAAGGACTTTTTCTCAGCTCGGGCATCATTCGCAATCCCGACTACACGATGGAGCAAGTCATCGCAGTCGCCCGCACGCTGCGCGTCGAGCACGGCTTTCGCGGCTACATCCATTTAAAAACCATTCCCGAAGCGAGTCAGGAACTCATCGACGAGGCCGGCAAATGGGCCGACCGCATCAGCATCAACATCGAGCTGCCGACGAGCGTCGATCTCGAGCGGCTCGCGCCGGAGAAAAACCGTGCGCGCATCGATGCGGCCATGGGCGGAATCAAACTGCGCATCGACGCCGCCAAAGAAGACACTTCGAAAAAAGCGCCGGCCTTCGCACCCGCTGGACAAAGCACGCAGATGATCATCGGCGCGACCGACACGTCCGACGCCACCATTCTCACCCAAGCCTCGTCGCTGTATTCGCGGCATCGGTTGCGGCGCGTTTACTATTCCGCGTTCAGCCCGATTCCCGACGCGTCGAGCAAACTCCCGCTCATCGCGCCGCCGCTCGTGCGCGAACACCGGTTGTATCAAGCGGATTGGTTGATGCGTTTCTACGGTTTCGGCGCGAACGAGATCACCACGCCCGGGACGCAAAATCTCGACCTGCAAATCGACCCGAAACTCGCGTGGGCGCTGCGCAACCGTCACCTGTTTCCCGTTAGTCTAAACAAAGCCACGCGCGCGATGTTACTGCGAGTGCCCGGACTCGGCGTGCGCACCGTGGATCGCCTGGTCGAAGCGCGCCGTTTTCAAGCGATTCGCGTCACCGATCTCGCGCGACTTCGCGTGCCACTTAAAAAAGTGCTGCCGTTTATCGAAGCACCGGACCACAACCCGCGACTCGCCGGGCTGGACGACGAAAATCTGCGCGCGCGTTTCGCGCCGCCGCCCGAACAACTCGATCTTTTTGCCGCCAACGGCGCGCCCGACGCCAGCGTGCTCAGCGGCGAACTCTGATGGAACAGATCGTTTTCGACGGCACCTTCACCGGCTGGCAAAATGCTGCACGCAGCGCACTGGTTCGCGAAGTGCGTCCCGAGACGATTTTGTGGCACGCCGCGAACGGCGACCAAGGCGGCCTCGATTTCAACCGCGATTTGGAACTCGTCGCCGGGTCGGCCGCCGTCGTGGCCAAACCGTTGCGCGTGCCGCGTGAGTTCATGCAAATCGCGCGGACGGTGGCCTGCCATCGCGACGAGTCGCGCTGGAGGTTGCTCTACCGCGCGCTCTGGAGGCTTACGCACGGCGAGCCGCATTTGTTCGCGGTGACGGTGGATCCCGACGTGATCGCGCTCGGCGAAATGGCGAAAGCCATCGGGCGCGATCTCCACAAGATGCGCGCCTTCGTGCGGTTTCGCGAAGTCAGCACCGAAGACGGCGCGTGGTTTGTCGCGTGGTTCGAGCCGCATCATCACATCGTCGAAGCCAACGCCCCGTTTTTTGTCGGCCGATTTGCTTCGATGAACTGGTCGATCCTCACCCCGGATCGTTGCATGCACTGGAATCAACAGACCCTCACCTTCACCCCCGGCGTGACGAAAGATCATGCGCCCGACGGCGACATCACCGAAGATCTTTGGCGCACTTACTACGGCAATATTTTTAATCCTGCCCGCGTGAAGATCGGCGCGATGAAAAAAGAGATGCCGAAGTATTATTGGAAAAACCTTCCGGAGGCAGAACTCATCCCCCACCTGCTGGAAGAGGCCGCCACGCGCGTCGAATCAATGACCGCCGCGAGTCGCTCGAAAGCGCCGGCGCCTGATATTTACGGGCCAGCTCCCGTGCCGAACACCGACGATTTGGAAATTTTGCGTGAAGCGGCGCTCGCCTGCCGCGCTTGTCCACTCTGGAAAGAGGCGACGCAAACCGTCTTCGGCGAAGGACCGCGGCGCGCGAAGATTCTCGTCGTGGGCGAACAGCCCGGCGATCAGGAAGACCTCGCGGGCAAACCGTTCGTCGGCCCGGCTGGAAAATTATGGAATCGCGCGCTCGAAGCCGCCGGCGTGGATCGCGAACAAATCTACGTCACGAACGCCGTGAAGCATTTCAAATGGGAGCCGCAGGGAAAACGTCGCCTGCACAAAAAGCCCACGGCCCGCGAAGTCGCCGCGTGTCGTCCATGGCTCGAAGCAGAACTGCGCTTAATTAAACCGGAGCTCATCGTGTGCCTTGGCTCGACCGCTGCGCATTCCGTCGTTGGTCCCGACGTGCGCGTGTTGAGCGAACGCGGAAATAAATTGGGAACTGAATTCGACGTGCCCGCGTTGATCACCGTGCACCCGTCCTCATTGCTGCGTCAGCCTGATCCCGAAAAAAAAGAAGCGGACTTTGCGGCATTCGTGGCCGATTTAAAAAAGATGAAGGCGTAAGCTAGGGCCGGCCGCATGCTGATCAAAATGTGCGTCGAGGTAGGGGCGGTTATCCCTAACCGCCCTCGGACGTGATATCATCTTCGAACGAAAGGGCGGTTAAGGATAACCGCTCCTACCCCGATTCCTTTACGACCTCGCGGTAATTCCGGATTCACTTCGATCCTCCCGCGTGTCTGGCTGGCTGGCTGGTGTCTGATTTCGACCACAAAAAATCCGTCGGCTTGCTGCTCGTCGCCGCATTGGGCTGGAGCCTGGCCGGCGTGCTTTTCAAGTTGGTCGATTGGCCCCCGTTCGCGGCGGCAGGCGGGCGTGGATTGGTGGCGGCGGTTTTTCTCCTCGCGATAGGCGGACGCTCGTTGCGCTTCACGTGGTCGCCTTTGCAAATCGGCACCGCAATCGCCTACGCAGGTTGCACCGTGCTGTTTGCCGCGGCCAACAAACTCACGACGGCCGCGAACGCGATTTTGCTTCAATACACCGCGCCGGTCTGGGTCGCGCTGTTCGGTGCGTGGCTGCTCAATGAACGCGCCAAACGCGCAGACTGGATCACCATCGCGGTGACATTCCTCGGCATGGCACTTTTTCTCTATGAAGGGCTGCGCTTGAACAACCTGCTCGGCATCACGCTCGCGATTTTGAGCGGCGTATGTTTCGGCGCAATGCCGGTGCTGATGCGAAAACAAAAAGACAGCTCGCCCCTGGAACCCATCATTCTCGGCAACGTGCTGGGATTCCTGATCGGTTTGCCCGCGATGCTGTCCGCCGGTGCGTTGCCTTCCACCCAGAGCATCGTGGCGATTTTGATTCTCGGCATCGTGCAACTCGCGATCCCCTACTTGCTTTACGCACGTGCAATTCGGCATGTCACGGCACTCGAGGCAGTGCTGATTCCGATCGTGGAACCGATTCTCAATCCCCTTTGGGTGATGCTCTTTATCGGCGAGAGGCCGAGCGCGCTGGCTCTGACGGGAGGCGCGATTGTTATCGGCGCCGTGACGATTCGCGCGATCGCATCAATCCGGGCGCGCTACACTTAAAGATTTTCCTGAGCTTTCGTGGGTGGCTTTAGTTGCAGCAGCACGTTCGCGAGCGTGATCAGTCCGCCGCCGATGAGCAGATTCCACGTCAGGGTTTCATTTGGATAATTAAACCCAATCCACACGGAAAGCATTGCCGGCAAAAACAGTGCCATGATCGCAGTGAACAAAGGTTCGCCACAGTAGATCAGTCCCGCTTCCGTCGCGGTGATTTTCGGCTGCCAGGTGTTCATTAAAATATACGCGCCCAGGGTGCAGAATACGGTGAGCACCAGGGTGAGAATCAGCCACGGCGGCGAGGTCCACGGCACTAACAGCGCAGGCAGACCCGGCGTTGCCCACACCGCGAGCCCGCTGAAGAGCACCGCTTCCACCGCGAACATCATCAGGGAAACTTGCAGCGGTCGGTTCGCGGCGAACTCTTTTCGCTCCAGCAGCAGAATCTGCATCATGAAGAAGACCGAACTGAGCAGCGTTTCCAATTCGCCGCGTCCAAAGTGCATTGCGCGGAAATCGAATTTTCCGAGAATCGCCACGCCGGCCAGCACGAGCGCACAACACGTCAGCACTAATCCCGAGGGCCAGCGCCGCGAGCGCAGTGCCAGCCACGCCGGAATCATGATCGCGTAAAATTGCGTGAGGAAGGCCGAGACGGAAGCGTCGGTGAATTGCAGGCCATCGTTTTGAAACCACATGCCCGCGCCGGCGCTGAGGCCGATGAGCACGCCCTGCTTTACTTCGAGAGCAGTGAAGCTCCCCAATTGTTTTCGCATCACGACGAGCAGCACGAGGGTCGCGATCAAAAAGCGCGGTGCGACAGTGTAAGCGGTGAGAAACCACGTGCTGCTTTCCGGCACCACCAGTTGATGCGCGAGCACGATCGACTTGATGAGCGGAAAACTGAGTCCCCAGAATAAGTTGGCCAGCACCAGCATCAGGAGCGCCTGACGGTGAATTGCTTGGGGAGATTTCATTCGGTTAACCATCGCTCGCACCGACTTGCGCGACAATCGCAAACATACCAGCTCAGCTTGGTAGGGCCTGATCTCCGAGCGGGCCTGGGCCTGCCCGGAGGTCAGGCCCTGCCTTGGAATACATCGGACGTCTAAAATAAAAACGCCGCGGATTGCTCCGCGGCGTTTTTGAAAAGTATCTTAAGCGTGAGCTTACGAGACGTGTTTGCTGACGAGCTTCGTCATGTCGAACATGCTGACTTGCGCTTTGCCACCGAACACAACCTTGAGGGCGGCGTCAGCGTTGATGTTGCGCTTGTTCTTCGAGTCCTGGAGACCGTTCTTCTTGATGTAGGCCCAGAGCTTCTTGGTGAGCTCGGTGCGGGGAAGCGGCTTTGCACCGACGATCGGAGCGAGGGTCGCGTCCGGCGTCACCGGTTTCATGAAAGCTGCGTTTGGTTTACGAGTGGTTTTTTTAGCCATAGTGCACTCTTTCATAGGTCTGGAATTAGGCTACGCAACGATTTTCTAGAGGAGAAAACGCGATTTTCAGAGGAGAAATCACCCCCATTTCCGTAAAAATGAGCTTGCCGCCCGAGTGAGAAGCACTCCTCGCACACGAAAAAAATCAGTCATCCATCTGCACAAACTGTCGGTAGAGCGCCGCGTAATGTCCGTTTTGCGCGAGCAATTCCGCATGCGTGCCGCGCTCGATGACGTGCCCTTGTTCTAATACGAGCACGAGATCCGCGTGACGAATCGTGCTCAGCCGATGCGCGACGACAAAGCTGGTGCGGCCACGCAGAAGTTCGATGAGCGCCTTCTGCAAACGCGATTCCGTGATCGCGTCGATGGAACTCGTCGCCTCATCGAGAATCACGATGCGCGGATTCGCGATCATCGCGCGCGTGAAACAGACCAGCTGCCGTTGTCCGAGCGAGAGGCCCGCGCCGCGTTCACCGACCTCCGTGTTGAAGCCTTGCGGCAGTTCTTCGAGGAGATCGAGGCAGTCGAGCTTGCGCGCGGCATCGCGCACTTCTTCGAGGGTCGCGTCGGGCTTCGCGAGCCGGATGTTGTCCAGCACGGTGCCGGTGAACAAAAGATTTTGCTGCTGCACCATGCCCATCTGGCGATGCAGCGAATGACTGGTGAGATCGCGAATCTCGTGGCCGTCGATCAACACTTCACCACCCGTCGGCAAATAAAATTTTGAAACGAGATTAATGATCGAACTTTTCCCGCTGCCAGTGTGGCCGACGAGCGCGATGGTTTGTCCCGGATTCGCCGTGAAACTCAAATCGTGCAACACCGGCCGCGTCTGGTCGTAGCCAAAAGTCACGTGACGAAATTCCACCTTCGCGCCAACCCCCGCAGCGACCGGCAGTGCCTGCGCGCCTGGCTTGTCCTCCCACTCGGGCTGCACATCGATCAAGCGAAAGATGCGCTCGGCTCCACCCATCGCGATCAGCGCCTGGTTATATTGATTTCCAATGATCGAAAGCGGCGCGAAAAATTGATTCGCGAGCAGGAAAAAGGTGATGAGCCCATCGAGCGCCATGTCGCCGTGGAAAACGCGCCAGCCACCGAACATCAGCAACGTCGCCACGAAAAACTGGCTGTTGAGTTCAAGCAGCGGCGTGAGAATCGCCGACGTGCGAGCGAGCGCGATGTTGTATTTCGCATGATCGGCGAGAAGGCTGCGGAACAGTCCCGCGTTGGTTTCTTGCCGCACGAAACCCTGCGTCACGCGAATGCCGTTCACTGATTCCGCGAGCGTGGCGGTGACACGACTAAAGCTTTCCTGCGACGCACGCGTGTAGTGGCTCAGTCGTCCGCGGAAATGCTGGTTCAACCACCACAACACCGGTGCCATGCCTAGCACGACGAGGAACAACACCCAGTCGGTCCAGATCATGACGGCGGCGGAAAACACCATCGTGCCCCCTTGAATCACGACCACGAACAGCACGTCCTGAATACCGACGCGCACCGACTCGACATCGCTGGTCACACGGCCAATCACGCGACCGATTTTCAACCGATGGAAAAAGCTCATCGGATGACGCTGCGTCTTTTCAAAAATATCCCGGCGCAGCGCATTCACCACGGTCTCGCCGATTTCCAAAGCATAACGCTGGCGGAAATGAAACAGCCCATCCGTCGTCACCGCGAGGAGCGCGTAGCCAGCCACCGCCCACCACAACATCGTGAGATCGCCGTCCATGATCGGGCCGCGAATCACGAGCGTCGTGATCCACACGAGCGCAGGTAACTGCGCGGAGCGAATCACGCTCATGACCGTCAACGCTACGACCTTGCCCTTGATCGCGTGCGTGTAAGTGAACAGCCGCCGAATCAAACTCCATTCCAGCGGGCGGAATTGCTCTTCCGTGTCCTCGTCGTCGCGCACGCGTTGAACGAGACCGAAGTCTTTAATTTTTTCCTTGGGCTCTGTCATGCGTTGCCCTCCGGATGGCCCAACTGCTGCAGCTCTTTCGCGTCGACGAGTTGGAGATTGGCGACGCGCAGATACGGCCCGGGCACGCGCATCAATTCCTCATGCGTGCCGCGCTGCACGATGCGGCCGTCTTCCATCACGATAATAAAATCTGCGCGCCGCAACGTGCTCAACCGATGCGCCACGATAAACGTCGTGCGGCCCGCGATGGCGCGATCCAGTGCTTCAAAAATTTCGTGCTCCGTCTCGCTGTCGATTGCGGCGGTGGGATCGTCGAGCAGCAGAATCGCCGGCTCCAGCAACACTGCGCGGGCAATCGCGAGGCGCTGACGCTGCCCTCCCGAGAGACTTTGCGCGCCCTCGCCGAGCAACGAATCATAGCCTTGCGGCAACGCCGTGATAAAATCGTGCGCCGCGGCGATCTTCGCGGCTTTTTCGATTTGCTCGCGCGTCGCGTCGGGATGACCGAATGCGATATTCGCCGCCACGGTGTTGGAAAACAAAAAGCTTTCTTGAAAAACCAAACCGATGTTCCGCCGCACGTCGTCGAGCGTCAGTTGGCGCACATCGACGCCGTCCAGCAACACGCGGCCGGACGTCGGATCGAAAAAGCGCGGAATCAAACTCATCAGCACGCTCTTGCCCGCGCCGGTCGCGCCAAGGATCGCCACGCACTCACCGGGTTTTACGGAGAGGTTGATGTCGCGCACGACTGCTTCCGCCGGATTGTAAGCAAACGAAACATTTTCGAACTGCACCGCGCCCTTAAGTTTCGGGCGATGGATCGCTTGCGGGTGATTTTTAACTTCCACTGGCGCATCGAGAATTTCGAATACGCGGCGCGCGCCGATGAGCGATTGCTGCACGCTGTTCACGATCGTGGCGACGTTGTTCACCTGGCCGGAAAATTGTTCGAGCAAGCCCGCAAACACCACCAGGCCCGTGCCGAGCGGCAACTCGCCTTGGATCACAAGCCAGCCGCCGTAACCAAGCAGCACCATCATATTAATGCGGGTGAGAAAACCGACCGCAGGTGAAAACAAACTCACGCGCCAGAAAATATCTTTTTGTTGATCGAAACAGGCTTGGTTGGCGTCGTTGAATTTGGCCCGTGCCTCAGCTTCTCGTCCGAAACCCTTGGTGACTTGCGCACCTTGGATGCTTTCGGCAAGCGTTTGCACCATGCGTTCCACCAGGGTGCGGTTGTGCGCGTAGGCGGGCTGGATTTTCCGCGAGAACGCCGTCGACATGAACCACAAGATGGGCGTCGTCGCGAGGCACGCGATCGTGAGCGACGGGCTCAGGCTCGCCATGTAGATCACATAAATCGTGAGCGAGATCAGCATGATCACACTTTGAATGAGCACCTGGTCGACGAACATGCGCACCGATTGCACGTCGCCGGTGACGCGCGTGATGATCGAGCCAGTGTTGTTGACGTCGAAGAAGCGGAAGCTGAGGCGTTGGAGTTTGTCGTAAACTTCGGCGCGCAGATCCACGACGAGACGTTGCTGCACGAGTTTGTTCACCGACACCGCGTAAGTGTAATTCAGAATCGCACGCGTCAGCGCGAACACGAGGATCAGTCCCGCCAGCATCCCGAGCACTTGCAGCGGCTCCCACGTTTCCGGCAGCGTGATATGCAGCTTGTTCGTGCCGAGCGGCGTGCCTTGCAGTTTGTGCCGGATGTAGTCGATGCCGACGCCGGTAAAACTGAGGCCCGCGATACCCAGCGTGAGCAACACGAGTTGAATGCCCAACACTTGCAAACAGTGACCGCGGTAACGCCACGCGAGCCCGAACAAGCGCTTGATCAACGCCCGGTTGTCGGGCGCCGCCGCGCTACTGTCAGGTTCCTTCGGCTCATTCATGGACAAATCACGCTACGCCCGAACTGTCCGCATGCACGAAATTTTTTCAGGGTGTTCCCGTGGTTCAGGTAGGGAATTCTCCCGACCTAAAAGCGCTTGATTCAACGGGTTCGCGACAGCAACGTAGCCACTGTCGGGTTGGTTTTTTGTCAGATTCTATCGCTACGGAAAATTGTCAGGTGAGCGCAGTGTTCAGTGATGATTTGAAATCCGAATTTCGGGGACGGGCGGTCAGGCGACACTTATCAGCTCACATCATCACATGTCAGAAATCAGCAAGCTCTACGTGGGGAATCTTCCCTTCACCAGCACCGCCCAGGACCTCGAGGCCCTGTTTGGCCAGGTTGGCACCGTCAGTGTCGTCGAAATCATTTTCGACAAATTCACCGGCCGTTCGCGCGGTTTTGCCTTTGTTACGATGGGCAGTGGTGATGAGGCGCAACAATGCGTCGAAAAGTTCCATGGCTACGAACTCGATGGCCGCGCACTCGCGGTGAACATCGCCCGTCCGCGTGAAGAACGTCCGCAAGGCGGCGGTTTCGGTGGGGGTCGCGGTGATCGCGGCGGCTACGGTGGCGGTCGTGGGGGTGGCGGCGGTTACGGCGGCGGCCGCGGTGGCCGTGGCGGTGGCGGCGGTTACCGTGGTGATCGCGGCGGCGGTGGCGGCTATCGCGGGGACCGCGGTGGTGGCGACGATCGCGGCGGCGGCGGTGGCTACGGTCGCGAATAAGCCAGCTCGCTTAAATAAAATTTCAAAGGCCGGACGCACGTCCGGCCTTTTTCTTTGCCCAAATCACAGCAACGTCCCGCTCAACACTAAGAACGCGACGGAGAAATAAATAATCAGGCCGGTGACATCGACGAGCGTGGCCACAAATGGCGCGCTTGAGGTGGCGGGATCGAAGCCCACGCGTTTCAACAACAGCGGCAACATCGAGCCCATCAACGAACCCCACAGCACGATGCCCACGAGTGAAATTCCCACCGTCGTCGCAATGAGCAGCCAGTGTTCTCCGTAGATATTCGAAAACAGTGACCACACGGCGATGCGCAAAAATCCGATCAGACCGAGAATTATCCCGAGCGCAGTGCCGGCGGCGAGTTCACGCCGCATCACGCGCCACCAATCGCGCAATTTAAATTCACCCAGTGCGAGCGCGCGAATCACGAGCGTCGCCGCTTGCGAGCCGGCGTTGCCGCCCGAACTGATGATGAGCGGCACAAAGAGCGCGAGCACGACCGCCTTCGCAATTTCGTCTTCGAAAAAACTCATCGCCGTCGCCGTCAGCATCTCGCCAATAAAAAGCACCACGAGCCAGCCGGCGCGCTTCTTCACCATCTTCAGCAGCGGGATCGTCGTATAAGGCTCATCGAGCGCTTCGCTGCCACCGAGTTTTTGAATGTCTTCCGTCGCCTCTTCCGAAGCCACGTCGAGCATGTCGTCCGCCGTGACGATGCCGATGATTTTGCCGTCGTCGGTGACGACCGGCAGCGCGGCGCGGTCATATTTGCGAAACACCACGAGCGCTTTCTCACGATCGTCGTTGGGACTCAGCCACGCGTAGTTTCCATCCATCAACGCGCGCACGGGCGTGCTGTTTTCCGCGAGGAGAAATCGCCGCACGCGCACGTCATCGAGCAAACGCCCGGCTTCATCGACAACATAAATGACGTTCAGCGTCTCGCGGTCGTAACCGTGGCGGCGGATGTAATCCAGCGCCTCGTGCACCGTCCACTCCGCGCGCACGGCGACGTAATCCAGCGTCATCATCTGGCCGACGCTGTGCTCAGGATAAGCGAGCAAATCCTGCGCGATCTTGCGTTCACCCGGCGTCAACAAGCCGAGCAGCTGCATCGCGATTTCCAAGGGCAATGCCTGCAAAAACGCGGTGCGATCGTCCGGTTGCAGATCATTGAGCAAGGTCGCGGCCTGCGCCTGCGTGAGCATTTTCAGCAGACGATGCTTCGCGGAATTATCGAGGTAGGCAAACGTCGACGCCGCGAGTTCCTGCGAACCGCTGCGAAATAATATCGCGAGTTGCTCCACCGGCATTTCCGCCAGAATCGGCGCGACGTCGGCCGGTAACCACGGGGCGAGGCGCGCTTTGAGCGTCGCATGGTCTCTGTTCGCGAGCAGCGTGGAAATTTCCGCCTTAAAGTCACCGGCCAGCAGGGGCATGCCGAAACGCTGACGCGACCGCCTTAGCGAGGCAATCACGCCGAGAGCAAAACTCTGTTTTCAACAAACGTCGGCGCCGTCCCTCGCCCGCCTAAGGCGCACACTCAGCTTTTGCTCGCGCCAGGGAAATTATTGGTGACTTGCGCGGACGCGGGTTTGCCGGCGGCGGCGAGCAGTTCCGCCACGCCAGAAGGCAGATTCATCGTCTGCGTTGGAAACGCAAAACCAAGGCCCTTCGCCTGCACGGCGCGCATCACGGCAAAATTGACGCGCTGGCGCAGCGCCATGTGTTTCGCGAAATCCGGATCGCGCGTCTCGTAAGCGATCCAGACGTCCATCGAAGAGGCGCTGAAATCGCGGAAGTAAACGTGCACCGATTCCGTCACGACTTCTTTTTCTCCTTCGATGATGCCGCGGATTTCAGTGACGATTTCCTGCATTTTTTCCGCTGAAGTATCATAGGTGAGGCCGAAGACTTGCTCCACGCGACGGCGGATGAAGCGCGAATTGTTAATCACCGGCTCAGCCGCGACCATCTTGTTGGGAATGATGATCAAATTTTTCCCGGGCGCGCGCAGCTTCGTGGAGCGCAGGCCGATGTCTTCGACCGTCCCCTCGTTGGCGCCGATTTTCACCGCCTCGCCAATCTTGAACGGCTGATCGATCGCGACGACGATGGAGCCGAAGAGATTAGCGATCGTGTCCTGCGCCGCGAGCGCGAAGGCCAAGCCGCCGATCCCGAGACCGGCGAGAAACGTTTTCACTTCGAAGCCGAGGCTCTGCGCCGTGAGCAACACGCCGAAAATCACGAACACCACGACGAGGCTCTTCTTGATCCACGGCATGAACGCCGCGATGCCCATGTTTTTCTTCACCGCGATTTCCTGCCCGTGGTCGAGCAGGGCGCTAAACGCCCGCAACAACCCCCAGAACAGCACGAGGGAAAACGCGACCGTCGAGCCGTAGCCGAGAAATTCGTCGGTTTCCCGCGAGAGCTTAAGCACTTTCGCGGCGGAAAAAATGCCGACCAACATGATAAAGGTCGCGACCGGCCCTTCGAGGGCCGAAAACAGTTTGTCGTCGAGCGTCGTCTCCGTCTTGGACGCGAAACGTTTCAGTTGCTTGAAAATCAACGCCGTCACCACGCGACGCAGCAGCAACCCGCCCACGATAAACACAGCGGCGATCACGAAGTGCGTCGTGGTATTTTGGCCGGTGCGCACGTCAAACATGCCGAGGATGGAATCCACGGCGTGCTCCAGAAGATCGGAACGCGGCGGCGTTTTTTCGGACGCCACCACCGCGGCGGCGGCGGTCGTGTTGGCCTGTTGTTGGGCCGCGGCATTCGACGTCGCGGCGTCGGGCGGCACAGTTTGCGCCCACGCGGCGGCGCTTAACAAAAGGAAGGCGAGAGTGGTTTTGAACGGGCGTAGCATGCGCATAAAGAGACTGCTTTTTTCGCAGATTGAGCCGCGGAAAGTCAAAGTTTTGCCGGCGCCCCGCCCGCCACCGCCTACAAACAAGGCGAAGGTTTTCCAACAACTCCCCGCTTGCCCCGGTCGCTGCTGCCCTCGCAAGCTAGACCACACACCTATGTTTCAAACACTCGCAATGTTCAGCACCATGCCTTGGTGGGCGTGGGTCGGTTTTCTCACTTTCGTCGCCACGATGCTCGCGCTCGACCTCGGCGTCTTCAATCGGAAGGCCCACGAAGTCTCGCTCAAGGAAGCGCTGATCTGGTGCGCGGTGTGGTTCAGCCTCGCGATGGGTTTCAACCTCATCATCGCGATGCAGATGCCGGCCACCGAGGTCAGCAAGCCGGCGCTGGAGTTTTTCACCGCCTACCTGATCGAGTTGTGCCTGAGCGTGGACAACGTCTTTGTCTTTATCGTCATTTTCCAATACTTCCGCGTCGAGCCGCGTTACCAGCACCGGGTGTTATTCTGGGGCATCATCGGCGCGGTGCTGATGCGCGCGCTGTTCATTTTTGCGGGCATCAGCCTGATTAACAAATTCCACTGGATCATCTACGTCTTCGGCGCGTTCCTCATCTACACGGGCATCAAACTCGCGCAGCCGAAGAAGGAAGATGGTTTCGACCCGGAGAAAAATCCGGCCGTCAAACTCGCGCGCAAGCTCATGCCGGTCACGAATCAGTTCGACGGCGGCAATTTTTTCACGCGCATCAATGGCAAGCTTTTCGCCACGCCGATGTTTCTCGTGCTCTTGATCGTCGAGACCACCGACGTGATGTTCGCGCTCGATTCGATTCCTGCCGTCATCGCGATCACGCGAAATGAATTCATCGTTTTCACCTCGAACATCTTCGCGATTCTCGGCCTGCGTTCGCTCTATTTTGCGGTGTCGGGCGTGATGAAGCTTTTCCGTTTCATCAACATCGGCCTCTCCGTGATTCTCGTGTTCGTCGGCACCAAGATGCTTCTCACCTACTTCGGCTGGCACGTGCCGATCGGCTGGTCGCTCTCGATCATCGGCGGCGTGCTCGCCGCGTCCATCGCTGCCTCGGTGTTGATTCCGGAAAAGAAGAAGAGCTGACCAAGGTTTAGGGGGCGTCGCTTCACGGCGACGCCTTGTAGGTTGCGCGCTCGCGCGCAACGTGGCCCGTAAACGGGCCACCTACACGCGAGGTTTATCGCCCGCCGGCTGCGCCGACTTCCGCCACATCGGCGAGATCGTGCAGCAAAGGAAGCTTCGTCTCGAGCCGTGCGATCACCTCAGGCGTCGCGAACGAGCCGTGTTCGGCAAACTGCACCCAGCCGTCCGCAAGTTTGTAGCTGCCGTCGCGCGCGCGCTCCGGTTGCGCCATAAATTTTGCCCGGATTTCCGGTAACAGCGCGGCCTGCAAAAACTCCGGCTGATTCGTCTGCACGAACCACGCTTGGTCAAATGCCGGGTCGCCCACGGTGATTTCTTTCGAGCCAAACATTTCCATGAGTTTCGTGGTAAACCCCTGACGCCTCAGCTCAAACGTCAGGTTGGTCGCGCGTGGCCGCACGCCAACCGCCGCCCAGTGCACGCGCGACTTGCCGCTGCCCGTCGTGTAGGTCCAGAAGCGCACTTCACGTCCCAGAACCGTGCCCTGCACGGAGTAGTCAGCGCCCAGGCTCTGCTTCGTTTCCACCAATCGCAGGCCGTGCCGTGCGGCCAGCGCGATGAGATTTTCCTTGGTGCGGGCGTGTTGCTTGATGGCCAGCCAGATAATCAGTCCGAAGAAACCGCCGATTCCCAATACAATAACGAGTGCGCCAATCATGCGCTCATCCAACCCAGCCCGCCGAATCGGGGCGAGCCCGGAACGCGTGACCTGAAAATAGATCCGCCGGGATCCGTAATCGGACTCCCGGCGGTTTTGCTCGCTGTTTTAATGCGGGCGGGTCCATCCAGCGACCTACCCCTAAGCCTCTGAATGGATGATAATGTTAAAGCTTGTCGCGTGCCAACCGCCGCGCTGCTTCGAAAATGTTATTCACCGCACGGATCACTCGCTGGTTTTGGGCATTCGCTCGCGACATGCCGCGCCGCGCTTCCTAAAAACAAAACCGCCGGGGCTGCTAGCAGACCCCGGCGGCGTTACACACACCTAAATAGATACCGGCCTAAGCCGGCTGAGGTTACCGATTACTTGACCTCGACCTTAAACGGCTTGGCCACTTCCGCCTTCGGGAGCGTCAGGGACAGGAGGCCGTCTTTCAGTTCGGCGGCGATCTTGTCGGCTTGCACTGCGTAGGGCAGAGTAAAGCTGCGGGCGTAGGAGACGGTCGTTTCACCTTCACTGCCAACGACTTTACGGGTGGCACTGAGGCTAAGCTCATCGTTGATAAATTCGATGGCGACGTCTTCGCGAGCCACACCAGGCAGCTCGGCGGTCAGCACGAGATTGTCCTTATCTTCGCGCACGCTCACCGGAATGGAGCGCTTGGCATCCGAATAATCGAGAGCCGACGAGAAGAGATTGGCGAAGTCTTGGTCGAAGCCAGCCCAAGGCGAGCGGACGGCGACACGGTTGGCGGTGGCAGGTTGATAACGGAACAGGCTATACATGGTTTGGTTTTCCTTAGTTTTGGTTTGGTAAGTTTGGTTAACTTTGTGAACGGGTATATGCACCCGACATGCCGATGATATTTTCACCCTAACCCATTCTTTGATAATCAAATGAACAAACACTCCGTAAGCGCTCGAGTGAAATCTTGACCACGTGAGACACTTAGGCGCGGACATTATGTCCCAATCCTTAACTTTAAGCACCTCACCTCCTACCCAGCACACCTCGCCGCATTTAAGACGCGCCGTTTAAGAAAAGCCGTGCCACGGCGAAACCGCCCGCTTCACTCCGTCCCATCCATGAACTTCGACTTTGAATCCGTCATCGAACGCCGCGGCACCGACTCCCAAAAATGGCAGAAATACGCCGGTCGCGACATCCTCCCGCTCTGGGTCGCCGACATGGATTTTAAATCGTCGCCCGCCATCATCGAAGCCCTGCAAAAACGCGTGGCCGACGGCGTATTCGGTTACGCGCGACCCGTTAAATCTACGACCGACGCCATCGTCGATGCCATGCAGACGCGCTACGGTTGGAAAATCGATCCGTCGTGGCTCGTCTGGCTACCCGGCCTAGTCGTCGGCTTGAACATCGTTGCCCAAGCGTTCGCCGAAGTCGGCGATGAGAGCCTCACGCTCACGCCGGTTTATCCGCCGTTCATGAGTTCGGCCAAAAACAGCGGCCGTGTCTCGAAACAAGTTCCGCTCGTCCTCAACACCGCCGCGCGTCGCTGGGAAATCGACTGGGCCGCCCTCGAAGCCGCCGTTACGCCGCGCACGAAACTTTTCGTCCTCTGCAATCCGCACAATCCCATCGCCCGCGTCTGGCGTCGCGACGAACTTCAGCGCCTCGGCGAATTCTGCGTGCGCCACCACCTCGTGCTCTGCTCCGACGAGATTCATTGCGATCTCATCCTTGACGATTTGCCGCACATCCCGACCGCACTGCTCGGCGACGACATCGCCAAACGCACGATCACGCTCATGGCCCCGAGCAAAACCTATAACGTCCCCGGCCTCGGCACATCGCTCGCAATCATCCCCGACGCCGTGCTGCGCGCGCAATTCGTCCGCGCCACCGCCGGAATCATGGCCGAGGTCACCTCGCTCGGCTTCACCGCGTGCGAAGCCGCCTACCGCGACAGCGAAGCCTGGCGCCAGGGCCTGCTCGCCACGCTGCGCGGCAATCGCGATTTCATTTTCGATTTCGTCGCAAAAGAACTTCCCGGTGTCGTCATCGAAGCGCCCATCGAAGCCACCTACCTTGCGTGGATGAATGTTTCCGCGCTGAAACTCGCCGACCCCATTGCGCATTTCGAAGCTCACGGCGTCGGCCTCAGCGAAGGCGCCTTCTTCGGCGTCCCCAAAGGCCACTACGTTCGCCTCAACTTCGGCTGCCCCCGCGCCACGCTCGTCGAAGCCCTCACTCGCATGAAGCGCGCCGTGACGGCGCTTGCCTAGAAACCAAGAGAATCTGGAACTCACGAAATCAGGAAAAAATTAAATACCGCATCAGTTCGTTTCCTGATTTCCTGAGTTCCAGATAAAACCTTCTGATTCCTGATGCCCCGCCCGCTTCAACTCGTTTTCTTCGCCCTGCTCGCCATCGCGATTGGCTCGGCAATCTGGCAACACGGCCAACTCCCTGAGCGCGTCGCCACGCATTTCAACGCCGCCGGAGAAGCCAACGGCTGGCTCTCCCGCGGCAAACACACCGGGCTCCAAATCGCCACGCTGCTCTTCATGACCGCGATCTTCCAAGGCATCGTGGCGCTGAACCGCACGCTGCCGAAGGAATACATCAACATTCCCCACCGCGACCACTGGCTCGCCCCCGAACACGCTGCCACCACGCACCAGCTTATCGCCGACATGGTGCTCCAACTCGGGTGCAGCGTCGTCGCGTTTTTCATCGTGCTGTTTTACTTCGTCTACCGCGCAAATTTCACCACGCCACCGGTGCTCACTCTCCACACGTGGTGGCTCGTCGGCGCCCTGCTCGCCGCGCTCGTGATTATCCTCGCGCGCTTCATGCTCCATTTTACGCGCAAGCCCGGTCCGTAGGTTCGCCTCGCACGCGCAGAGCCACCCGCGCGTGACTGAAAATGCTGGCTCAAAACGGTTGCTCCCGCGCCACCCGGTTTAAGTTTCGTCCGGACACACCCGTATGCTGTTTCCGTCGCTGTTTCGTTTTTGCTTCCGCGTAATCGCGAGCCTGGTTCCGCTCGTGCTGTCCGCCGAGGTCGTGCAGCTGCACCTCACGATCAAAGACGAAGACGAGCAACGCCTGCCCGCCCGCGTGCTCGTTCTCGACGCCGCCGAGCGCTCGCACCTGCCGCCGTCGGCCATTACCACGAATATCGGCCCCGACACGTGGTTCGCGTGCGACGGCGTCACGCGTCTCGACGTTCCCGCCGGCGACTACCGCATCCGCATCGAACGCGGCCCCGAATTCTTGCCCGTTTTCACGACGCTTTCCGTGCGCACCCGCACCTCTCATGCCGTGACGCTGAAACGTTGGATCGATCTCCGTGCCCTCGGCTACGTTGCTGGGGAAAATCATCTCCATGTCGCGCCCGCCGCGCTGCCCGCGCTACTCGCGTCCGAAGGACTCGACATCGGCACCTCGCTCTTCTGGTGGAATGGCCCGCGCCTGCCGTTGCCGGACACGCCTCATTCCTCAGGGGAAAAACTCACGCTGTTCGACGCCGAAATCGAAAACGCCTGGGGCGCGCTCTACTGCGTCGGCCTGCGCGAGCCGATGCCGGTCGCGTGGGATGCAGCGCGCGCGAACGTCGCTTTCGCTCGCGCGGGCCGCGAGCGCGGAGCGTTGAACTGTTATCAAGGCGGTTGGTCGCCCGAAGTGCTCGTGGATGCGCTGCTCGGACTGGTCGATGTGGTGAATCTCAACGATAACCTTTTCCAGCGGCACAAAGTCATGCCGCGCGCGCGTTACTCCAATCTTCTGAACACGCCCGGCCTGCCGGTCTATCCCGACACCGGCGAAGGCATGCTCCAACTCGTCACCGCGTCTTACTACCGCTTGCTCAACTGCGGCCTGCGACTCGCCGCCGGCGCCGGTTCCGCGACCGGCGTCAAGTCCACTCCCGCCGGTTACAACCGCAGTTACGTCCAGACACCCACCGACGCTTCCGCCCGCACCTTTCTCGAAGCGTGGCGCCAAGGTCGCAATTTCGTGACCAACGGGCCTGCGCTTTTTCTCACCGTCAACGATTCGCTCGCCCCGGGTGACACGCTCGAGCTTCCGTCCGGCGGCGGTCAAATTCGCGTGCGCGCCCGCGTGGTCTCCGCCGACCCGCTGCGTTCGCTCACGCTCATCGTCAACGGCGAACCCGTCGCCCGCGGCACCGCGAGCGAACTCGACACGACACTCACGGTTCGCGAAGGCGCGTGGATCGCCGCCGTAGCCACGACCGAGGAAAGCACGCTTTCCGACGCCGACCTCGCTCGCTACCGGCAGGAAAGCACACTCGGCGGGGAAATTCCCTCGCGACTCCGCTTCGCGCACACGAGTCCGGTGTATGTCCGCGTCGCCGGCGAAGGCGCCCGCGTCGCCCGCTCGCTCGATGAAGCCCGCCGCATGCTCGACGCCTTTGCCGGGTTCGCGCGCACGCACGCATCACCCGCGCACTTGCCCGAAATCACCGCCGCCCTCGATGAAGCGCGCCGCCGCCTCAATTAATTTTTTCATGACCTCAAAAACGATTACCACCCTGCTTCTCGTCGGCTCGCTTTCCGTCAACGCAGCGTGGGCCGAAGGCAGCTACCGGAATCGCGACGCCAAAAATCCGCACGATCTCGGCGAAGGCACTTACCCGATTCCCTATCAACTTCCCACCGTCGCCGAGATCAGCCAGCAGCTAAAACAGGTGCGCGATTACCTCGAGGCCGCTTCGCCCCGACGGGTGATGGATCGCGAGACCGGCGAAACCATCTCCGACTTTACCGTGCCGCTCGCCTCCGCGACCCTCGACGGCGGCAAAGCCGGCAACGGCATCATCTCCTACGAAATGGGCGTCGTTTACTCCGGCATGCTCTACGCCGGGGCCGTCACCGGCGACCCGCGCTTCAATCGCTTCGTCGAAGACCGCCTTCAATTTATTCACCAGCACCTGCCCTATTTCCGCGCGGTCGGCGAAAAGCACGGTGTGCAGCGCGGCGATTTTTTCAAAATCATCGCGCCCACCAAACTCGATGACTGCGGCGCGATGACCACCGCGTTGATTCGCGCGCGGCTGGCTGGTCTCGGTCCCGACCTGACGGACGTTATCACGCCATGGGCCGAGTGGATCGGCCAGCGCCAGTTCCGTCTTGCGGACGGCACACTCGCCCGGAAGCACCCGCAACCCGAGTCAGTCTGGGCCGACGATTTCTACATGGCTGTCCCCGCGCTCGCGGAACTTGGCCGCATGACCGGCGAGCGCAAGTGGTTCGACGACGCCGTGCGCAACGCCCTCGGTATGTCGGAGCGGTTATTCAATCCCCAGAACCGTCTCTACACGCACGGCTGGAGTTCCAACCACCCCGACGCGCCGCAGTTTTATTGGGGCCGCGGCATGGGCTGGACCGTGATGGCGATGTGCGACCTGCTCGACGTGCTCCCGAGCGATCATCCCGGTTATCAACCCGTGCTCGCGCAACTCCGCGCCGCGTTGCGCGGTGCCGCGCAATATCAATCCGGCGCCGGCTTTTGGCATCAACTTATGGATCGCCCCGATTCCTTTTACGAAACCTCCGCCACGGCCATGTTCACCTACGCCATCGCTCACGCCATCAACCAAGGCTGGATCAGTCCCACCATCTACGGCCCGATTGCCCAAGCCGGCTGGTGCGCCCTTAGTTCAAAAATCGACTGGGCGGGACGCATCGAGGGCGGCGTCGTGGCCACCAATTACGCCAGCGACGCGACCTATTATTATCACCGCCCCATGCATTTCGCCGCCCTGCAAGGTTACGGCCCCGCTCTCCTCGCCGGCGCGGAAATGATCAAACTGCTCCAGAATCCGGCCATCGAAATTCGTTACGAAGGCCGCACCTACTACTATTCCCCGAAAGTCGCCGACGGGAAAAACTGAGATCCCGAGACACAAATTGCACCAATTTCACGAATCCTCGCCTTCGTGAAATCCGTGCAATTCGTGTCGCCGCTCTTTTTTTACCATTTTTGCGCCTTCTGCGCTTTTTGTGGCCAATAAAAAATCTCTGCGCTAATTCTGCGGCTCACTTCGCATGCGCATCGGTCCCTACGAGTTCGGCTCCAATCTTTTCCTGTCACCGCTGGCGGGTTACACCAACCTGCCCTTCCGCCTCGTCGCGCGCGAAATCGGCGGACTCGATTGGACGACCACCGACCTCGTCAACGCCCGTTCGCTCCTCGAAAAAAATCCGCGCGGCCTCGCGATGGTTCGCACCGCGCCCGCCGAGAAACTCCTGGCCGTCCAACTCTTCGGCGCCATCCCCGAGGAAATGCGCGACGCCGCGCTCATGGTCGAATCGATGGGCATCGCCTCGGTCGACATCAACATGGGGTGCCCCGTCCCCAAGGTCGTCGGCATCGGCGGCGGCTCCGCGATGATGACCGAACTCGGCAAAACTGCGAAGCTCGTGCGCGGCATGGTCGACGCTGTAAAAATCCCCGTCACCGCCAAGATGCGACTCGGCTGGGACGCCAACAATCTCACCGCCCCTGACCTCGCCGCGGTCCTCGAAGACAACGGCATCGCCGCCATCTTCGTCCACGGTCGCACGCGCGCTCAAGGATTCACCGGCACCGTCAACCTCGCCGGCATTCGCGCCGTCGTCGAGTCCGTGAAAAAAATTCCCGTCATCGGCAACGGCGACGTCACGACCGTCGAAGCCGCAAAAAAGATGTTCGACGAAACCGGTTGCGCCGGCGTGAGCATCGGCCGCGGCGCGTTCTATAATCCATGGATCTTCACGCACATTCATGAATACCTGAAAACGGGGATCGTGCCCGCCGAAGCCAGCTATCCCGCGCGCGCCGCTGTCATGCGGCGCCACTTGGAATTAATGATCGAAGTCTTCGGCGAAGACCACGGCTGCCGCCTCTTTCGCAAACCCGCGTCGTGGTATGCGAAACGCTTCGGCCCCGCGCGCGAGTTCAAGAAAGGCGTGACGCAATTCAGCACGCGCGCCGAATTCGACGAGTTACTCGCCCGCTACGAAACCTGGCGCGCCCAATTCCTCGACGAGACTGGCGAATTGAAGGAGCAATACCGCCCCGCCGCGATGGTCGCCTCCTTCATGCGCGACCCCGACGACCCCGTCCACACCCGCGACGCCATCCCCGTGCCGAAAGGCCCGGTGGACACATGGTGAAATAGCTGCCATGAAAATCGCCAAGCTTTCTAGCTTAGACCGCGCTTCTGCCGCAGTTACTTCAGGCAAGCTGTGGCGTGCCAAAGAAATTCTCGCGGGTCACATTGGTTCGACCGGATACACTCCTGAACTATTCGCAGCCTATGGTAAAGTTTTGGCACAGATGAACGACTCTAAAGAAGCCGGAAAATACCTTCTTCTCTCAGGCTTGGAGAACGACGAGGACAAAGCCGCGATTGAACTCTACGTGAGCAGTGTTCGCGAAAAACCTTATACGTGGATTCGCTCCCAGTTTCCCTCTTCTGCAAGAAATCTTTCATCAGAGAAATATCCTCAGTCAGTTTACTCCCAATTGAGAGAACTCGGGTTTCCAGAACACCTCGCGGGTCGCCAGGAGAAGACGCCTTTCGCCAAAAGCAGCAAATGGAAAGAAGGTGCCGCCATTATTCTTGGCTTCACGATCTTGGGTTTGATCGTAGTAGGACTTTTGCACGGCCTATATGTAGTCGGTAAGTGGCTGTTCACATGAAGGTGAATTCTGAAGTCCTGCAGACGGCAGAGAAGCCCGGCGCCTCCGGCGAAAGCCTCGCGCATCGTGAGCTCAAGCGGCTCGCGGTGGAGTGGGCGCGGGCGCGGCGATTGATGTTGTGCGGGAGCGAAGTGCGGTTGCCGCGCTCGAATTATCGCGCGGATGTCGCCGCGGCGACGCCACGCCAGCTTTCGGGCAACGCGGTGACGGCGGTGTTCGAATGCAAAGCGAGCCGCAGCGATTTCCTGCGCGACTCGGCGGACGAACGCGCAACGGTCGCAACCGTGCAGTCACTCTCTGAGCGTCTGCACGCGCTCAACCAACTCATCGGCACGCATCGCCCCGACCTGCGGCTTGGTGAAGAATTATTTCCTGAGTTCGACTGCATCGATCTGCGCGGTTCGCGTCACGATACGCATCGCGCCGTCACCAAGGCTCTCGCTGCCGCGCAAAACGCGCTCTACGAGGGCACCAAGTTTTCCAAGCTCACGCGCTGGCGCGCGGCGACGTTCCTCTATCTCGTTGTCGACCACGCGACGCTCGTGCACGGCCACGAAGTGCCCGCTGGCTGGGGCCTGCTCATCCGCGAAGGCGAACAGTTGCACTGCGTGATCGCGCCCGTGCGCCAGGAAACAAAACTCGAAGAACGCATTGCGTTGCTCGAACGCATCGCCAGCCGCGCGCGGTGACGGTCTTGAAGGTAGGGGCGGTTATCCTTAACCGCCCTCGCACGTAATATTCCTTGCGCCCTCCATCCGTGGCATCGGTGAAATCCGTGGCTAAATAAAAAAACCGGAATCGCGTGAACGACTCCGGTTCGAAACACTAAATTAAAAGCACTACGCGCTCGCAGTTTACTTCTTTTTGCCCGCGGCCGCTTTGGCCTTGGTCAATTGCTGCGCTTGGATGACTTGTTGTTTCGCTTTATCGGAAACGTTGGCCTTGGCCTGTTTTTGCGAAGCGTTTTTCTGTGTGGATTTCGGTGATCTGTCGCCCATGTGGGATTTTCCTTAGTGGTGGTTACCTCACCTGCGGAATGTTTGTTTCCCCGAAGGCGTCGTGCACAGTCCCGTAACGCGGCGGTATTGTAAACAACTGTCGCCGCCTACGTAGTCCTGCGTAGGCGGCGGGCATTTTTGCGGCGTGGGTCACGTCAATCGTCGGCTCTACGCAGTTCCGCGTATTCTGGTGCGGAGCCGAAAACGGTAAATTGCACCCTGTATGAAACTGCTCCGCGCCTCCGTTCTGCTCGCTTCGCTCACCGCCACGCTGCTCAGCGCCGCCCCTGGTGACCTCGATTCCACTTTTCTCACCGGCATCGGCGCGGGCCTCACGCCGAACAGTTATCCGGCATTCACCGGCGGCACCGGCGCGACCAATGCCGTCGCCCTCCAAGCCACCGGCAAGATCATCGCCGGCGGCAACGTTTCTAAATTCAACAACACCGGCGCGCTCTCCGCGCTCAAACGCCTCAACGCTGACGGCACGCTCGACACGACGTTCAACCTCAGCGGCGCGGGCCTCGGCGTTGCCTCCGGCCAGCCCGAGGTCAACGCGTTGCTGGTCGCGCCTGATGACAAAATCTACGTGGGCGGCACGTTCACGACTTACAACGGGGTCGCGCGCAGCGGTTTCACCCGCCTGAATGCCGATGGTTCGCGCGACGATTCATTTACCGTTTCCGGCGTGGGCGGCACCGCCCGTTACGTCGCGGCCATCGCGCTCCAAGCCGACGGCAAAGTGATCGCGGCCGGCGCGTTTAGCTCGATGAACAGCGTCTCCCGTCCGAGCGTGGCACGTCTCAACGCCGACGGCACACTCGACACCACATTCGCCCCCGCCAACTACGTAGCCAACGGCGGCCTGCGCGCCGTAGCGCTCGCGTCCGATGGCAAAATCTACATCGGCGGCCTCAACTACAACGCCGCGAAAGGACAAAACGATCCGATCTTAATCCGTCTCAACAGCGATGGTTCGCGCGACTTTTCTTTCAGCCCGGTGTGGGGCGCCACCTACGGCGCAATCAATGCCATCGTGGTCTTGCCGGATGGACGCGTCGCGATTGGCGGCGACATCCCGCTGCCAGGTTCCACGGCGCCAATGGCCGTATTCAACGCCAACGGCACTCTCGATACGGCTTTCATGAGCAACTTCAGCGGCGCTTACAACGGCGGCGCACTCACCCTTACCCTCGCGCCAGAAGGGCGGCTCATCGCGGGCGGTATTTTCACCGAGTTCGGCGGCAAGCGTCGCGCGTCGGTGGCGCGCATTAATCTCGATGGCACGCACGACCTCACGTTCGCGCCCGAACCTTACGCCGAACGTAACGGCACTTACATCACTCACATTTATTCCATCGCGGTGCAAAACGACGGCCGCCTCGTCGCCGGTGGTTGGTTTGACCGCGTCACCAATCCCACGCTCGAAACCTACAATCTCACGCGCTTCCAAGGCGACTACACCGCCGGTCCAGGCACACTCGGGCTGACTTCGCCGGGCTTTATCGTGAATGAAAATGCCGGCCCGGGCCTCATCTCCCTCGCGCGTTTCGGCGGCGTCAACGGTTCGGTCTCCATCGACTACGCCGTCTCTGCGGGCACGGCGACCACGGACGATTTCACGCCGGTGTCCGGCACGCTCACGTGGGCCAGCAACGAAGGCGGTATTAAAACTTTTGCCGTGCCGATTACCAACGATGCTCTCGTCGAATCGACTGAAGCCGTCGTCATCACACTTGCCAATGCCACGGGCGGCGCCGCGCTCGGCACTTCACTGGGTGCGCTCGGCATTCGCGATGACGACAGCCTTCCCACCATCCTGATTCATCCGCTCGGCGCGATCATCGACCAAGGTGAAACCTACCCGTTTATCGTCGCTTACGACAGCGTGCTCGCCGCCACCGTGCAGTGGCAGTTCGACTCTGGCAGCGGCTTCGTCGACATCCCCGGAGCCACGGGGAATGTTTACTCCGTCAACGCCGCCGATCGCGCGCTGCACCACGGCGCCTATCGCGCCGTCGTCACGAATGCCAACGGCACCGTCAACTCCAACGCCGCGAACCTCACGGTGCTGATTCCCGCCGGCTCGCTGGTGAATGCTTTCAACCCCACGAGCGCGCTCACTTATTATTACACTTCTGGCCTTGATCCCGCCGGCAACATTCTTGCGGGCGGCGCGAATGGCATAGTGCGCATTTCGACGACAGGTGTCGTGGACACCACATTCACACCGGCGTTTAACAGCGGCGTTTACAGCCTCATCCCGCTGCCCGATGGATCGATGTTTGCCGCCGGTGCGTTTACGACGGTCAACAGCACTACGCGCAATTATTTCGCGCACATCAACGCCGACGGCACCCTCGACGCGGCCGCGAATCTCTCCCTCACGCAGGTCGTCAACACCATCGCCCTCGGCGCGAGCAACAAACTCTACATCGGCCACGGCGGCACGCAGGGTCTCAAACGCTACACGCTCAGCGGCGCCAACGGCACGCTCGACGCTTCTTTCACAACGCTAACGCTGACCGGCGCAAATTCTTACGTGCACAAGGTCAAAGAGCGCACGGACGGAAAAGTGTTTGTCGCCTACACTGCGGGCGCCAGCAGCAGCACGAATTACAACTTCCGCTTGCTCACGAACGCGGGCGCGGCCGACGCTTCGTTCACGCCGCCGGCGATTTTGGGCGGCGCAGTGACGGACTGGGATATTCTGCCCGACGGTCGCATCGTCGTCATCGGCAGCTTCGGCTCCATCAACGGCACAGTCTGCCGCGGCATCGCCGTGCTCAACGCCAACGGTTCGCTCGATACCTCGTTGGATTTTTCCACGGCGTTTGTCTACAATCCCGCCGGCGTGCGTTACCTCAACGGTCGCCTGCTCGTGTGGGGCCAGTTTAACACCTACAAAGGCACCGCCATCGCCGGCCTCGCTCGCATCAATCTCGACGGCACCCTCGACACGACGTTCAAAGTCGGCGCGGGCGTAACCAATCTCAGCCAGGTCGCCACGGTCACGGTGTTGAATGATCAGCGCCTGTTTATCGGCGGTAACTTCACCAACTTCCGCGGAGTAGCGCGTAACAAACTCGCGCTGCTGGAAGCCGGCCCGAGCGTGCTCGGCGTCGCCACCAGTAGCTACGGTGTCGTCGAAAACGCCGGTAATCTTGTCGTCACCGTAAAACGTTTCGCACCCGCTCCGGGCGCGCTTTCCATCAGTTACTCGACCGCGAACGGCACGGCGCTTGCCGGCACCGACTACACCGCGACCAGCGGCACGCTGGCTTGGGCGGCGAGCGATGTTACCGATCGCACCGTCACGATTCCGATTCTCAACGACGGCATCGGCGAAGCATCGAAGACCTTTCAATTCTCACTCAATCCCGCGTCGATCACCGGCGAGGCCGGCCTCTCGCTCGCATCCGCGACCATCACGATCACGGATGACGACAATCCTCCGGTCATCGTCACGCCGCCCGCGTCACAAACCGTGAATCAAGCCGCCGTGACCACGTTCACGGTCGTTGCGACCTCCACGCCAGCGGCGACGTATCGCTGGACGTTCAACGGCTCCGATCTCAACGACGGCAATGGCATCAGCGGCGCGACCACCACCACTCTCACCATCGCCAGCACGGGTCCGACCCACGTCGGTGCGTATCGCGTGCGCCTCACCAACACGAACGGCTCGGTCACCTCGAATCCCGCGCAGCTCACGGTGAATTTGAATCCCGCGTTCATCGACCACACGTGGTCCACTTCCGTCACGCTCACCGGCAGCGTTTATATCATCCTGCCGCTGCCCGACGGCGGCGCTTACGTCGGCGGTGTGTTCACCAATTTCAACGGCCAGAACACGCGCAACTACCTCGTGAAAATCAACGCCAGCGGCGTGATCGACCCGAACTTCTCGCCCGCACCCAACGGCGGCGTGCGCGACCTGCGTCTTGTCGACAACGTCCTCTACGTGCTCGCCGAGGTCTCGAATTCGTTCGCCCAAATCGGCGGCGGCGCGGCCGTCACCGGTTTCGCAGCCATCGACGCGACGACCGGCGCGCGCATCACTTCGTTCATGAACAATCTCGGCACGGGCGCGACCAACTTCACGAGCGTCCGCGCCCTCGCAGTCGCTCCGGATGGCGACATCGTGCTCGGTGGTGATTTCACTACGTTCAATAACAACCCAAATCATCGCTACCTGGCGCGCATCAACCCTGACGGCACGCTCGATACAAATTGGAACACCAGTCAGGCGACCGGCACGAGCGCGCTCACCGTCACTGCGGTGGACGTCGGCCCAGACAACAAAGTGGTCGCGGGCGGCACCATCACGCACCAGGGCGGCGCGCGTCTTATCCGCTTCAACCCCGATGGCACCCGCGACGCGACCTTCGTGCCCGAGGTAAACACCGTCAGCACTTCCGTGTCGCGTATCAAAGTGCTCGCCGACGGCCGCGTGCTGGCCACGGGCAACGCCCTTCCCGGCGGCCGCACCATCGTTCGCTTGTCCACCACCGGCGCGTGGTCCTCCACGGATTACTTCGGCACGACCGGCGGCGTCTTCTACGATGCCGCGATGCAGCGTAACGGCCGCACCATCGGCGTCGGCACGTTTAACTTCGTGCGCCAACCCAGCGGCAGCGGTAGCGTGAGCAATATCGCGCGCTTTGACACCACGGGTAATTATGAAGGCACGTGGGCCACCGGCACGGGCTTCAGCGGCGACGCCCGCACCGTGGCGATCGCTGACGACGGCAAGATCTGGGTCGGCGGCGACTTCAACGCGTATAACAACGTTTCGGTTAACAAAATTATCCGCCTCAACGGCGACGCCATCCCGCTCGCGATTACGCTCCAGCCGAAATCGCTCAACGTAAATCCCGGCGCCAGCGCCGTCATCAAGTCACGCGCGACCGGCACGTCGACAATCACGTATCAATGGCGCAAAGGCGGCACCCCGCTCATCGATGGCGGTAACATTTCCGGCGCGACCACCGCCGAGCTCACGCTGACCAACGCCGCTGAATCCGACGAAGGCGTTTACACGCTCCGCGTCACCAACGCTTCGGGCGAAGAAATCAGCACCGCCGCCGAACTCGCCGTGCTCGGTGCCCCGGAAGTCCTCACACAACCCGCCGCCAACGTCTCCACGTTTGGCAACCGCGCGTATGCGCTCGAGGTCACCGTGCGCGGTGTCGCGCCGCTCACGTTCAAATGGCAACGCAACGGCGTCGATCTGGTCGAAGGCGCCAACGGCATCACCGGCACGGCGACCACGCGCCTTGTCTTTGCCAACGTCGCGCTGACCGACGCCGGTGTTTACACGCTCGTCGTCACCAATTCTTCGGGCTCGACCACCTCGGCCCCCATCACGCTCGCCGTCGCGCCGCACCCGGTGGATCGCGCCACGCCGTTCACCAGCCTCAACGGCAACAACCCGACGACGGTGCACATGGTGCTGCCGTTGCCTGACGGCGGCGCGCTACTCGGCGGACGCTTCGGTTCCATCAACGGCGCCAACAGCACGGCCAGCAGCGCAAGTCTCGCCCGCGTGCTACCCAACGGCGAAATGGCCACGCTGCCATTCACACTCAACAACGACGTTTACACGATGCATCGCCAGCCTGACGGCAAGATTCTCGTCAGCGGTGGATTCACGACGATCACTCCGACCGGCCAAAGCGCTGTCACGCGCAACCGCCTGCTCCGTCTCAACGCCGACTTCACCTTCGATCCCTCGTTTGACCTGGGCAGCGCGATGGTCGGCACGACGATTCGCGGACTCAAAACCGACGCCGACGGACGCATCTACGTCGGTGGCGACTTCACCAGCTGGGCCGGCCATCCGGGCGTCGCCTACGTCGCGCGTCTCACGCGCAACGGCGCGATTGATCCCACGTTCTCGGCGGTGCTCAACAATTTCGTCCTCGATATCGAACTCGATGCCGCCGGCCGCGTTTATATCGCGGGTTATTTTACTAATTATCAAGGCATGTCGTTTGTCGCCCGCCTCAATGAAGATGGCACCCGCGACACTGCCTTCGCCCAGACGGTTGCCAGCACGTTCGCTAACGACATCGTCGTGCAACCCGACGGCAAAATCATCGTCAACACCGGCGTCGGCGTGCGCCGCCTCTTGGACACGGGCGCACTCGATCCCGCGTTCGCAACCGTCGGCTCCGGCTCTGCCAGCAACAACCTCAGCCTCCAAAGCGATGGTAAGATTTTGGTCGGTGGCAGTTTCACGAGCTACAACGGCTTTGTCCGTGGCGGACTCGTGCGCCTGCTGCCCAACGGCACCGTCGATCCGGTGCTAGAAATCGCGAACAACAACGCCTCGGTCAGCGTCGTGCGGGCCGATATTTACGGCCGCCTCTGGGTCGGCGGAATCTTCACAGCCTTCAACGATGTGATCGTGCGTAGTATCGCCGTGCTTAATGGCGACGCCGTGCCGCTCGGTTTTGTTTCCGCACCTGCGCCCGTCTCGGTCGCCGCCGGCGAAACCGCCACGTTTACTACTGCCGCCACCGGCACTTCCGCGATCACGTATCGTTGGTTTAAAAACGGGGTGGCGATGAACGACGGAGGCCGCATCAGCGGCGCCTCCACCGCGACGCTGACGATCGCGACCACGCAGCTCTCGGATCGCGATTTCTACACGGTGAAAATCACCAACGCCTCCGGCACCCTCCAAAGCGCTGACGCCGAACTCGCCGTGCTCGCCGCTCCGGAAATTCTCATTACCCCGCCGGCATTGACCCGTGAAGTCGGTCAGCTGGTTTCGCTCACCGTCGATGCGCGCGGCGCCGGCACGCTCGCGTATCAATGGTTCCGCAGCGGCACCGCCCTCACCAATGGTGGCACGATCAGTGGCGCGACCTCGGCGACGCTTTCGATCTCGTCGCTCGCACTCACCGACGCAGGCGGCTACAGCGTGCGCGTCACCGGCTCCGCGGGTTCGACCACCACGACGCCCGCCGTGCTCACCGTGAACTTGAATCCGGCTGGGGTGAATCGCACGGTCACGCTGCCCACATTTAACAGTTCGATCTTCGCGATCCTGCCGAACACCGACGGCACCTTCTTCGCCGGCGGTCAGTTCACGACGGTCACTTGGACCGGCGGCGCTTCCGGTCGCAATAACTTCGCAAAGATCAACGCCAACGGTTCGCCCGACACCACCTGGCCGATTTTCAACAGCGCGGTTTACGCGATGGCGAAAGACAGCACCGGACGCATCTACCTCGGCGGCGCGTTTACCACCGTCACGCCAAGCGGCAGCAGCGCCGTCGCGCGCAACCGCCTCGTGCGCCTCAACGCCAACGGCACCCTCGACACCACCTTCAACGCTCCCGGCGGCGTCGCCGGCACTGGACCGAACAGCAACGTGAAAGGCATCAAGATCGACCCAACCGGTCGCGTGTATATCTTCGGCGAATTCTCCCAATACAACGGCGTCGCCGCAAACTACGTCATGCGCCTCAACGAAGACGGCTCGCGCGACACCGCGTTCGTCTCGCCGTCGACGAGCTTCGTTTATGATGTGAATTTCACCAACGACGGACGTGTCTGGATCGGCCACGGCGGCAATTGGAGCGGACAATTCTACGTCGTGCTCACCGACGGCACCGGCACGAAGGATCCCGCGTTCACCTACTCGGGCGGCATGATGCCTGCCGGCCTCGGTGTGCTCGCAGACAACGCCGTGATGAACTTCAGCGGCAGTTATCCTTACCTCCAAAAAGTCGGCCTCACCGGCGCGATCACCACGTTCCCCGCGTTCCCGAACAATCAACTCACCAAATACGCGCAAGGCGGCACCCAGTTCTACATTCACGGCCCATCGGTGAGCACCTTCGGCAGCGCCACGACGGGAAACCTCTTGCGGATCAACGTCGACGGTTCACGCGACACCTCGTTCGCGGGCGGCGCGGGCTTTAACGGCACCGTCGAGACGATGGTCGTCGATTCGCAAGGTCGCTTGTGGGTCGCTGGTAGCTTCATTTCCTATAACGGCGATACGACACTTGCTCGCCTCGTCGTGATCAACGGCGGTGAAGCGCAAACCAACAGCGGCCCGCCCGCCGATCCGTTTGCCAACTACCTCACCACCGCCGGCGTGCCCGAAGGCCAACGCGGACCCAACGATGACCCGGATGGCGACGGCGTTTCCAACCTGCTTGAATACGCAATCGGCTTGAACCCCGCGCTCGCCGACCCACAAGCGATGCCGCAAGCCACCGTGGTCGCGAACCGCCTCACCTTCATCTACGAACGCGCCCGCACCGACGTCACCTACAGTGTCGAAACGAGCACCGACCTCACGACATGGACGGCGACCGGCGTCGACCAAGGCACGCCAGACGGCGAAGGCGTCACTGTCGCGTCCGTCGCGATGGACGTCCCGAATCGCTTCATGCGATTAAAAGTCACGCGCCCGTAATTACCAAATCGTCTCGTTCTCCCAATCGGAGCATCCGAAGCCGACTCTCCGAGTCGGCTTCTTTTTTTCTGCACTCCCAGCAAAGCCGGACTCCGATCACTCACACCTCCGCAACGCAACTCGAACGAGTTGCGCTTTGCGTGGAAGAAACTCAAACCCGCAAAAAATCAACCCGCCAAACTCAGCTATTAATTACTCTCTGCTCGCCCGCGGGCGGCACATTTCTCATAATGGGAAAGCAATGGAACTTCCGTCTCCACCAAAACTAAGCGGACGTATGCTCGGCCCGTTTGATACAATTTTGTGCGTGCTCGGAGTTCCGGTGTCATTTCTGTGCACTTATGAAGTGGCGGCGTTGGCAGGAAAAGAAAACGCCTGGTCGGCCGTTGCGCTATTTCTCAGCGCAATTGCCCTATTCATGTTTGCTGTGGGCGTCGGTGGTCTTTGGGGAATGGTCGCTCGAGTTTATATATCGGAAGCGGGTATTTCCTATCGCACTTGGCGACTCCACCACATCCCGTGGCACGCGGTCACCGAAGTCAGATTTCCAATCATCGTCCCGCAGGCGGGATTTACGCCTCGAGTTTTTATTCGGACACGCCAAGGCAAAACGCATTTGATTCCAGCCGGCGCCGACGATCTGAGAGGATTCTTCAATCCCCTTGCGGGCTACAAAGAAAAATGTGAACCCATCCTCACGGCCAGCACCGGTGGCTCGAATTGATTAAGCTGAAACGTTGCCCCAGATGAAATCTCCTCCCACCCAACCCACCTGCGCACCCGCTCCGAAGCAGCGGCAATGTTACTGCCGGGCGTATAATGCGGAGTTTCCTCGCGAACCCCATATCCCGGAAGGTTACTGCGGGATTTGCGAACGTTGCGGGAAGCCGGGGCACACGCAGCATTTCCCGGGGCCGGTGCCCTACACCGGCGCGTGGTGCGACCGCTGCGTGAAGGTGGTGGCGTGGACGTGGCCGCTGAAAAATCCAATCGTGTGGTTCGGCGTGGTGATCGTATTCGTCGTGCTGATCACGCTTCTTTGGCGATGACCACGCTCAATCCGAAAATTACCCCAATGAAATTTGAATACGCCACCATCGCGTTCGACACGACCACGCTGCTGCTCGGCTCGAAGCTCAATCACGAAAAATTCACGGCAAAGCTCAATGAATACGGCGAAGCGGGCTGGGAGTTGGTGAATACTTTCGATCTGAATCGCCACAGCGGCGCGACCTACGAAGTGGTCGCCGTGTTCAAACGCGCGTGCCGCGAGTAATCCCAAATCTTCCGCCGCTGTGGAGCACCGCCCTGCAGCGCACAACGAAGCGGAAGGGCTGATTTTCAAACCTGCAGCCGTGCTCAATACCGGCAATGTCGTGGACGCGACTTCACTGCTCCAAACGGCGTAAAAGTTTAACCGTCCCGCCGGTCGGGACGAAAAAGGTGGCGCGGATTATGACACGAGGTTGGACTACGGCGTCATGAGCAATGTCACGCACCTCTGGGCCATTTACCTCGGCACGCTGATCGGCTTGCTGCCGATCATCAATCCGCTGTCGGCGGGGCCGACGTTTTTGGCGATGACGGAAGGTGACAGCGCCGAGTGGCGGCAAAAGCAGGCGGTGCGCGGGTGTTTCTACATGATCGCGATCCTGGTGAGCTTCCTCATCGGCGGCACTTACATCATGAATTTCTTTGGGATTTCGATTCCCGGACTGCGCATCGCCGGCGGGATTTTGCTCACCGGCATTGCGATGAAAATGCTTTCGGCGCCGAGCGACGCCGCCAAAGCCGAAGACGACGAAGTCCACAAAGCCGCGAAGAAGAAGGTCGATATTTCGTTTTCTCCGCTCGCGATGCCGATGCTCAGCGGCCCCGGCTCCATCGCGGTGACCATTGGGCTGACCTCTCTCGCCCAGGAATGGGTCGACTACTTCGCGATCATCGCCGGCATCGTGACCGTCGCGATCATCACTTATCTCGTGCTGCGCCTTTCGAGTCGGATGGTAAAACTATTCGGCCCCGTGGGCGTCAGCGCCATGACCAAGATCATGGGTTTTCTGCTCATGGCGATGGGCGTGCAATTCGTAGTCAACGGCCTCCTCGCGCTCGCGACCGACCCGGTGATGATCCGCACGTTCCGCACGGCGATCGCGGGTAGCTAGGTGGAACAGCGCACTGACCTCAGCGCGCTTTTAACGGCCACGCAGTAAAGCGGCTTGAAGTCAGGCCGCTTCACCTCGATCCGATTCCACCGTGGCGCGCAACTTCGCTCAATTCCGCTTCGTGACGCGTGCGCCGGTTCTGTCGCGGAAGGTCAACGTGCGCGTTTCGAGGTGGTAGCTCTCGAAGAGGATGCCGAGTTGCGGGTTCACCAAATCGCCGACGACATACGCCGTGCTGCCGATAAACACTTTCGGCGTCGTGCCACCGACGACCGCGCCGATGCGCAAGTTTTCCACCCACCCCTTAAACGCGATCGACGCCACGGGCGCCGGCGCGGGCGGAGGAGTCGCCCCGATCACGTTTGGACTCGGCGCCGTGCTGACGGCGTTCGGAGTCGTCGCGGGATTCGACGCCGCAGCCTTGGCGGCTTCGTCGGGCATGATTTCATTCACGGTGGCATTCACCTGGGCCTCGGCTTGCTTGGTGAGGTCTTGCACTTTCGCGACGGCCTGCCCTTGCGCGGTCGTCGGATTCGCGGCGAGTTTACGCGGCGGCAAAGGCTCCGGTGCGGGTTCGGCGAGGAAATGCGTGTAAGCGAAATATCCGCCGCCCGCGACGACCACGAGCAACAGCGCGAGCACCATTTTTCTCGAGCCGCCGGATTTGCCTTTCACCGCAGCGCCACTGGCGCCGTCTTTCGCGCCGGGAGTTGGAAATTGCGCGGTCGGTGGAGGGAACGGTGAACTCGATGCCTGGCGGATCGCAGTGATCTCCGCCGGCTCGCCTTCTTCGCCCGTATCGACGGCCGCCGTTCCCGGCGACGGTGGCACCGGCATGGACAACGGCGCCACTTTGGCCGCTTCTGCAGTGATCGGCGGCGTGGTGCTCGACTTCGGCGGCGTGACGGGAGCGATCGCCTTGGGCCGCAGCGAAAATTTACCCATGGGCTTATCCTTCGGCGCATCGGCGGCAGGTTCGCCGGACGCAGGTTTAAGCGAAACAGCCGGGGATGCGATCGGCGCGGCGGGCGTCACCAATTCCGGGCTCGGCGGGACTTCCGCCGGCAGGGTGCCAGTCACCTGCTCAGCCGGCGGCGCGACCGACAAACGCGGTTTCAAGCGGACAAATTTCGGAGCTTCGTCGCTCGACGGCGGCACCAAGCTATCCAACGGAGCTTCCGGCGCGGGCGTCGTCACCGTTTCGTCATGCGACTTTTCAGGAGCGGCAGTTTCCGGTGCCGCGGCATGCGGGTCGGCGGCCAGCTTGGGTTTCAATCGCAGCCGGGGCACTTGTTCGTCGCTCATGGGTGTTGGTTAAACAGCTTCACGAGGCGGGCGAAAACAAAATTATTTCCATAACTCACCATCAGCCTTGAGGCACGGCGTATGCTCGCATACACCTCGCACCATTCAGATGAAGCGCGCGGCGAAAAAATCCAAACCTGCAGCCCCCGCCGGCGCTAAGAAAGTTTCCGCCAAAGCGGCGGTCGAGGTGCACGAAGTCAGCCTCACCAAAACCATCACCGCACCCGTGGATCGCGTTTTTGCCGCGTGGAAGGAAACCCATGCGCGCGAGAAATGGTTGCCGCGCACTCCCCTCATCGTGCGCAAAGCCACGCCGCATAAATCGATTCGCATCCTCTGGCGCGATGGCACCGCACTCAGCGTAAATTTCTGGCCGAAGGGTTCGCTCAAATGCCAGGTCGTGCCCCATCACGGCCCGTTCTCCACGGCGGAAGCGGCCGCCAGGATGAAGGAATTCTGGGAAGAAAAACTCGAAGCGCTGCGCGTGTTTTTGGAGAAGAAATGAGGCGCCCGCTGCTTCTGGTCGCGCTGCTCGCGGCTTTTCTCTCCAGTCTGTTCGCGCAGGAAGTGCAGCTGCACGGCCTCGTGTTCGAGGAATGGATTCGCGACACCTTTTTCGACGGCTACAAACCGACGAGCTACACGCAGCGCTGGGACATTCCTGCGGCCGCCAACAAAAATCACGGCGCCATCCCGGTTAATCCGAAGGCCATCAAACAAGGCAGCGCCATCGATCTCGGCGACGCGCTCCGCCAATACGAGATCGACGAATCATTCATGCTCGTCGTCGGCTTCTGGGAGCAACACGGCGACGACAAACGTATCGTCAACATCGCCGCACCCGTCATCACGCCGGAACTCTGGCGCACGTTGTGGGGGCCCGTGAAATACGAGGATCTCCAGCGGCTCGAACGGGTGATCAAGGACAACGGCCCGCATATCACCGAGGTCCGCGCTAACGCATTGCGGATGAAAAATGCGCCGCCCTTCACGCAGGCGATCATCCAGGTGAATCCGAAAATCGATTCGAACGGCCAGCGTCGGTTGCAATGCAGCATCCGCTTTTCCGATTTCTACAAATACCTCATGCCCGGCGCGGATCCAAAATCACACCCGAGCGCGACGCTCTTCGGCCAGGAATTCCCCAACCCGATCGCGTCGAAGCCACGCACGTTTAAAAAGTAAAAGCAGGGGCGGTTAAGGATAACCGCCCTACCCGCACTTCAATCCAGCGTCTCATCGCGCTTGTCCTTCAACGCGACCCACCACACCCACGCGATAAACAGGAATTGAAACGGCAGCCGCGCCCACAAGCCCCACGGCGGCACGTCGAGCCCCGGCATCCGACCTTGCAACGCGGCATGCAAATTCGCGGGGAAAATCGCGACCAATAATAGCACCAATCCCCACCCGGCGAAACGCCGCGTCGCGGGCACGAGCAGCCCGATGCCGCCCAACACTTCCGCGACGCCGCTAATCTGCACGAGTAATTCCGGCTTCGGCAACCACGGCGGCATCATGCCAAGATAAACCGCTGGATCGCGAAAATGATTCAGCCCGGCGACCACGAAAAACGCCGCGAGCAACCCGCGGAAGATCACCTTGGTCTTCATGCGATTTGCGGCGCGTCAGCGGGGGCGGTTTTCTTTTTTCCGAAGCCGAATGCTTCCTTGAGCCAACTCCACGCGCGGCGCAGGCCAACCTCGCACGTGCCGGAAATGTGATACGTCCGCGCGAACAACTCCTCATGCCCGCGGTAACGCGGCGGCAGCAACAGGAGCGTGGTATCCTTGTCCGTGACCTTTTCGTGGCCGAGCACTTCGGAGTAAAACAACCCGCGCCCGACCACGAGCCCGTCGCGCGGCACTTCGATGCTGCGCTCCGGCAGCACGAGCCATGGCTTGAAACGGAAAATCAATTTCCCGTCGGCTTCTTGGTAGAGCCGTCCATAAGTCCGCATCGGCGCGCCGGCGATTTCACGCGCGGTGAAAAGTTTATTTCCGTCCGCGAGCAGCTTAAACCTGCGGTGCCGCAGCGTGAAAAAATCCCACGAGAATTCCGCGCCAAACACCATTAGGCGAAACGCCCAACCCGCCATGAAATACGCGAGAATCACAATCGCGACCGACAGCGTCGCGCCGACCACCGGATCGATGTAAGCCGTGGCGGCCACCAACCCGAGCACGCTGGTGCGAATCGCTTTGAGCGCTGTGTCGATGCCGCCCCACGGACTGAGCAAAATCAGCACGTTGATCGCGTGGCCGACAATCCACACCACCGCGAACACCGCGACCGACAACGGCACCATGAGAATCGTCAACAGCCACGACAGATCGAACGCTGCAAATTGAATCATCCCGAATCCCGTCGCGACCGCCACCGGTTGATCGAGCGCCGCCGAATCCACGATGAACTTCGAGCCCACCGCGATGAGCGAAGGAATCACCGCGCTCGCCGCGACGAGGCCGCTGATTTTGTTTTCAAACGTCTCCGCCACATCGAGCGGTTTTTTCCATCCCGGTGGAGCCATGGCCGCGATGCTGTCTTTAAATGCGCACACGCCCACCAGCAGCAGCGACGGCAACCAAAACGACACCGCCGCATACCACGGCAGCCGCGCTTTTTCTTCCGGGCCGCTCGCTTTGAAATATTGATAGGCGCCCACCGCACCCACCCCGAGCAGTGGCGAAATGGCGATCCCCGTGACCTGCGACGCAAGAATCGCGAGCTCGGTGCCGGGCGTCTTGCCCGAAGGCGCCGTGGCGCTGGCTTTCTTCACTTCCGCCGCGAGTCCCAGCGGAACTGCGATCAAGACCGAACACACCAACGCGATCGCCAGCAGCACAGAGCGTTTCATGCGCGGCACGTTGACGAAGCCGCCGCCCGAAGTGAAGCCCACAAAAAGCCGCAGCCCGGCTCCTTGCGGACACCGGGCTGCAACACAACACACTGAACTAAAGAACGACTGACGGAGCGATTTCTGCGGACAAATTTGTTGCCGTCAAACAGCGAAGCGTGCGTCACACGTTCTTAACACCCGTTAAGACACAGTTAGTCGTAAAAACTCCGCTCGTGAATTATGCCACATAGCCCGTTGATCTCAGGGTGAAATTTCAAAGCGAGAGGTGGTTATCCTTAACCGCCCTTCACCCGCGGCACGATGTTCGCCCAAAGGGCGATTAAGGACACTCGCCCCCCTCCCGCAAAAAAATGCCCGCGAGCGTCTTCCGCTCGCGGGCATGCTACCGATGGCCAAGAAAATCTAGTGCGGCGCGCTCAGTTCAATTTCGCCGCTGCGGCGAGGTCATCCCAGGCGTAAAAATGAAACGTCTTGTCCGTGGACATCGCCACAAACAACCCACCCGGGAACCCCGGCAAGGCTGCCCGCGTGATGTCGCTGCCGTCGCTCTCGCGCGTGGACACCCGCACGCTCGCCACGAGCGAATGCTCATGCGGCTCGGCGGAATTGCCCTCGCGACGGAAAATCCGGAAAGTGTCCGCACCTTGGTTGGACACCAGCACGTAGCCGACGCCAGCACCGGTGGGAAAAATGGAAATGCCTTCGCGATCCACGGCGAAGCCCGTCGTGCCAAAATCGGCGAGTTCATCTTCAGCATCTTTTGCCGCGGGATCCGCGAGGTATTTGCGCACCGCGAAATCTTCGTCGGAAAAATAAACATACCCGAGTTCCTGATCGACCGCGATGGACTCGATTTCCTTACCGCCCTTCCACGAACCGAAGCGTCGCGCAAACACCCCGCGCAACACACCGGTGCCGTCATCGACGAGACGATATTGGTGTAAATACCCTTCGCGCGGCGCACCCGCATCGGAACGGCTCACGATGGCGAATACCGCGCCATCGCTTGGACGCGTGTAGAGCGCGATGCCCATGCAGTCGCGCGCTTGTTCGCCTGCAAACACCGGAATACCGCCACCGTCGATCGGCGCCATGTCCGGCAAGCGATACACGCGCAACCGGTGCGCATAACGCTCCGTCACGACCGCGATGTCCGTCTTCTTACCGCCGACCATCACATCGTAAGCGATGTCGACGTTGTTCGGCCGCGCGAGACCGCGCACCACTTTGTCGGCTTTGATTTTTCCATCGAGACCGAACACATAGAGCGCGCCGTCGACGTCCTTGTCCGTGCCCAGCACGAGACTCTCGGCCGGGTTGGCGCGGTTCACCCAGATCGCGGGATCATCCGTGTCGTGCTTCACCGGCTCGGTGACGACGCGCGGTTTGACCGCCGTGTTGGTCGCATCGGGATCAGGCAAGACCACTTTCGGTTCCTTGGCCGTCGCCACGAATGCGCAGACACTCAGCAAAACGAATTGAGAGAGAACTTTCATGGTCAGTCGCGAGTCAGATTTGCGCTCACAGTTTCCAACGCACGCCGAAATTCGCGCTCCAACCATATTCCTCCACTTGGCCGAGGCGCGCGCCCTGGCCGTTCGGGCTCTTCAGGAATACGCGGAACGGTTCGTCGGTGAGATTAAGCGCTTCGGCAAACACTTCCCAGTTGCGCGAGATCTTGTAGCGCAACGTCAGGTCGAGCTGCTTGAAGTCGTCGACATAAAGATCGTTCTCCGCCGCGCCGCCGAGCGGCTCGTCTTCCCGGAGGCGTTCCGAACGGAAGTTCATCGCCAGGCGGGCGAAGAAGCCGGCTTTCTCATAAGTGAGGCCAACGTTGCCCGTGCGGTCGGACTGGCCGATGAACGGCACGTCCTCGCCCGGACGCGTCGGATAAGTCGCCTCGCTGTCGAGGAACGTGATGTTCGCCATGAAACCGAGGCCATCGAACGGCGCGGGCAGGAAACGCAGCTGCTGTTGATACGCGAGTTCGAGGCCGTTGATCGTGCCGTCGGAACCGTTCGCGTAAGTCGTGAGGTCATACGACTCGCCGTTGATCACGACCGGAGTATCCGCGTCGAATTCGTAGGAGAAGTTTTCGATCTGCTTGTGAAACACCGCCGCGGACACCACGCCGAGCGAAGGCAGATAATATTCCGCCGACGCATCCCAATTGGTCGCTTCGAGCGATTTCAAATTCGGATTGCCGCGCGTGATTTCGAGATCGTCGCTGTTGATTGCGCTGCGAAACGCCGTGTCGCCAAACGACGGACGCGCGATGGAGTTCGACCACGAAGCGCGCAACACGAGTTGTTTCGTCGCGTCGTAGCGGAAATAAACACCCGGCAGCCAGTTCGTGTAGTTGTTCGAAGCCGTGCGCTTCACCGAAGTTTCGTCGACGAGGTCGACTTCGTTGCCCGTCGTCTCGAATTCCGTGCGCTCCACGCGCAGGCCGGCGATGACGTTGAGTTTGCCGAATTGCGTGCCGCCCATTGCGTAGGCCGCGAGCACGTCTTCACTGAGCGAGAAATCCTCGAATTCGCTGTCCTCGAACACCCGGGCTCCGGTGAACGCGCTGCGGTTGGCGTAAAACACTTCGCGCACGGCCGCGGTGTTCAGACGCGGCACGCGCAGGTAAGGATAATCGCTCGCCGGCTCGGCGAGATTCGCGAACGTGAACGACGTCGGCGCCGTCGCGAGTTCATAGACTTCCCCCTCAGCATCTTTTTCTTTCGCGCGATAATTCGAGCCGATCTTCAGGTAAGTCGGATTCGTGATGCCGTTGAAATCATAGCGCGCGTTGAAGCCGATGTCGGAAGTTTTTTCACTGCCGACTTCGTTGCCGAGATCGACGCGTTGGAAATTATAGGACGCCGGATCGAGGAAACTTGCGCCCGCGAGCTGCGTGACGCTTAGGCCGTAAGCCCCGACCGTATCGTAGCGGATGACCGCGTCGCGCGTGTTGCGGCGGAAACGCGCCGTGATTTCGTCCGGGCGCTTTTCGTTGCCTTCGGTGTAACCCGCTTGCGCATCGACGACCCAGCCGCCGAAACGCTTTTCGCCACCCGCGTTGAAGGTGTAAACTTCTTGGTCTTTCTCGCGGATACGCAGACGACGACCGTAGCGGCGCAGCGCATTATAAGTCGCCGAGTTCGCCGTGACCGATGACGGAACCAACGTGCCTTCCGCAAAATCGAAAATCGTGAGATGACGACTCTCGCTATCCGTAAAGCGATTATAGCCACCGCGGAAATAGAGCGACGTTTCCGAATCCGGGCGCGCTTCGAGCGCCGCGTTTAAACCGTAGCGTTCGCGCTCGATGACGTAATCGCGAAACTCCAATGCCTGCGCGACGTAAAACGGCGTGCCGTTGTCCGCCGGCGACGACCACGCGCCGCCCGTCTCATAGTTATATGAACCGAATTTGCGCACCTGCCACGTCGGCGAAATGAGAATACCATATTGTTTGTGGTCGCCGAAACGCTGCGAGACGTAGCCGTTAAATTTTTCGCTGAACTCGCCGCTTTGGTCGGCGTATTGGCCTTGGGCCGTGAAGCTCGCCGCGAGCCCTTCGGAATCGAACGGGCTTTTCGTTTTGATGTTCACCTGGCCGCCGAGGCCTTCGCCGTCCATGTCCGGCGTCGGCACTTTCGTGACTTCGATGCTCGCGAGCGCATCCGACGGAATCACGTCGAGCGCCGTGGCGCGTTCGCCCAGATCCGCGCCAGCGAAGGAGCCGCCGTTCACCTTCACCGAAGTGAAGGTGTAATTCAGCCCGCGCAGCACGATGTAACGGCCTTCACCTTGATCGCGATACAGCGAGACACCGGGAATGCGTTGGATCGACTCCGCCGCGTTCTGGTCGGGGAAATTTCCGATTTCGTCCGAAGCCACGATGCTGCGAAACGTCGCCGACGCGCGTTGCTGGTTGATCGCGCGCGCCGTGCCGACGAGCGAACCTTCGATCACAAATTTATCGAGCTGCACCGTCTCGCTGCCGAAAGTCGCGTTTAACCGCGTCGTGGCGCGCGCGGCGATCTCCACGGACAGGATTTGTTCACTGTAGCCCACATAACCGAACTCCACGCTCTGCGCGCCAGAGGGCACGCCTGCGAGCACGTAGTCGCCCGCCTGATCGGTATAAGTTTCGTGCCCCGTCCCTTTCACGACGACGCGCGCTCCGGAGAGCGCCAATCGCGTGTTTTGGTCGGTGACCCGACCGGACAGCGTGCCGGCTTCCTGCGCCGACAGCGTCGCGCCTGAGAGGCCGAGAGCGGAAATAAAAAACGCCGCGCGGAAAAAACCGGCAACGGCAGTGAGTGAACGAATCGAGTTAAACATGGTCGGTTAAACTTGGGTGTCCGCACCAAAAACCGTCGCGCGCTACCCCCGTCAACGCCCGCCCGCGTCCGTCGCCGAAACGTTACGCCCGCGAAACATGGCCGTAACAAAACACACCCGCGCTAAGGTTTTGCCATGCGCGTCGCCGCGCGTTTGTCTGCCGCGATGCCGCTGACCAAAGCCGAACTTTCCCGTCTCCGTGACCTGCGCGAAAAGAAACACCGCGAGGCGGCGGGCCTGTTCGTGATCGAAGGCGAGAAAGTCATCGGTGAACTGCTCGCGGCGAATTTCCCGCTTACGGAAATCTATGCGACGCCCGCGTGGAAAGGACAGCGAGACGATTCCCGCCTGCGGGAGACCACCGACGATGAGATGTCCCGCGCGAGTCACTTCCCCACTCCCTCGAGTGTGCTCGCGGTCGGCAAAATCACGCGCGCAACTTTGCAACCCGGCACACTCAACACCGGCCTCACGCTCGCGCTCGATGGCATTCAGGATCCGGGTAATGTCGGCACGCTGCTGCGACTCGCCGATTGGTTCGCGCTCGACCGCGTGGTGCTCTCACCCGACTGCGCGGATTTGTTTTCCCAAAAAGTCATCAACGCCAGCATGGGCTCATTTGCGCGCGTGAAGGTCTTCACCGCGCCGCTCGCCGAAACACTCGACGGGATCACTGTGCCCGTGCTCGGTTGCGATCTCGTCGGCGAAGACGTGCACACGCTCAAACCGCTGCGCGACGCTGTCATCGTGATCGGCAGTGAAGGCCGCGGACTGTCGCCGGCGGTCGCGGCACTGATCACCCAGCGCGTTACGATTCCGAAATACGGCGGCGCCGAATCGCTCAACGCCGCCATCGCGGCCGCCATCGTGTGCGACAACCTGCGCCGCGTGCGGTTGAATTAAGGTGGTCGCTAGAATTTAGCCGCCCGACGCAGGTCGATTGCGTCGTCCGTGCGCTTCTGCAAGAGACAGGTATGCGATTCCCCTTCTGTCTCTTCGCAAGTCTTCTCGCCGGCGCGCGGCTCTTCGCGGCAGACGACACCAAGCTCTTCAACTACGCGGTCAACGCCCCGCTCGAAATCCACGAGGTCGGCGTGGAACAGCGCGGCGACGCCACCGTGCGCGACATCACCTTCGTCGGCGCGGGCGAACCCGTCACCGCTTACCTCGTGACGCCGAACACGCCCGGCCCGCATGCCGCGATTCTTTACGTGCACTGGTTTGGCGATCCCAAGACGACCAATCGCACGCAGTTCCTCGACGAAGCCGTGACGATGGCCTCGCGCGGCGTGACGTCGCTGCTCGTCGATACGATGTGGTCGAAGCGCGGCTGGTGGCGGGCGCGCACGCCCGAAACCGATTTCGCCGGTGGGGAGAAGCAAGTCATCGCGCTCCGCCGCGCGCTCGATGTGCTGCTCCGCCAGCCCGACATCGACCAACAACGCGTGGCCGTAGTCGCGCACGATTTCGGAGCGATGTTTTCGGCCGTGATGGGCGCCGTCGATCAACGCCCGAAAGCTTACGTGTTCCTCGCGCCGACGCCGCGTTTGGCCGACTGGTATCTCTACAATGCGAAGCCGGCCGATGTGGATGCTTACAAAAAGCAACTCGCGCCGCTAGACCCGATCACCGCGGTGCCGCGCCTCGCGCCCGCACCGATCTTTTATCAATTCGCCTCGAAGGATGAGCATGTGCCGGCGCGCCGCGCGCAGGAGTTCTACGACGCCACCGCTCCGCGCAAACACATGGCAACCTACGAAGGCGGCCACGAACTCACCGGAGAAGACGCGCGCGCCGACCGCATCGCGTGGCTGGCGACAGAGCTGAAATTGGGCGCCTTAAGGTAGGGCCTGACCTCCGGGCAGGCCGCGATTACATGCGCGATGCTTCGGCCCGCCCGGAGGTCGGGCCCTACCTAATCAAACCTTACTTCTTCCGCGCGATCCACGCGTTCACATTCTCCTCAAGGATGCTCATGGGGACGTTGCCGTCTTTGAGCACGAGGTCGTGGTATTCGCGGATGTCGAATTTCGCGCCGAGTTGCTGCTTCGCGTGTTCGCGCAGCTCGAGGATCTTGAGCATGCCGACTTTGTAAGCCGTCGCCTGACTCGGCCACACGATGTAACGATTGGTCTCGGTGATGATGTCGCGTTCGTTGATCGGCGTGTTGGCCTTGAAATAGTCGATCGTCTGCTGACGCGTCCATTTCTTCGCGTGAATGCCTGAGTCCACCACGAGGCGCACCGCGCGCAGGAGTTCGTCGTAGAGGCGCCCGAAATCCTGCATCGGGTCGGAATAAAAACCATATTCCTTCGGAAAATATTCCGCGTAGAGTGCCCAGCCTTCCGCGTAGGCCGTGTTGCCGCCATACATGCGGAATTTCGGCATGCCGGTCAGCTCCTGCGCGATCGCGATCTGCATGTGGTGGCCGGGGATCGCTTCGTGATGCACGAGCGTTTCCATTTCGAAAATCGGAATACTCTTCATGTCGATCGTGTTCACGTAATACGCGCCGGGCCGCGACCCGTCGGCGGAAGGCTGCTCGTAAAACGCCGCGGCCGAGCCCTGCTCGCGAAACGGTTCCACCGGTTTCACGACCAGCGCGGCCTTGGGTTTCGTGATGAAAAATTCGTCGAGGCGATTACGCATCGCGTCGATGAGCTCATTGGCACGCTTGATATAAGCGGCGCGGCCCGCCGCGGTGCTCGGATAATAAAACTGCGGATCGTCGCGCACGAATTTGAAGAACGCCTGCAAGTCTCCTTTGAAGCCGACCTGTTTCATGATCGCTTCCATGCCGGCGTGGATGCGGGCAACTTCGCGCAAGCCGAGCTGGTGGATTTCCTCAGCAGTGAGGCGCGTCGTCGTCGAACCTCGCAATGCGAACGCGTAGAAATCCGCGCCCTCAGATACTTTCCACACGCCGTCATCGTCGGTCGCGGTTTTTTCCTGCTCTTGGAGCAGGCTGATGAGTTTTTCGTAAGTGGTCTTGACGCTGCCCGTCAGCGCGAGGCGGGCGTCGGCGATGAGTTGGGATTTTTTCGCCGGGTCGAGTTCCTTGAGCGCGTTCACCTTGGTCTCAAAATCGGCGAGCAACGGATTTTTGGTCAGGCTCTGGTCGAACGGTTCGCCTTTGATCACTTCGCGGCACGACTCGATGACGATTGGGAAGACGAAACGCGGCGGCACGATGTTTTTCGCCGCGCGAATTTTCACGCCGGCGATCAGCTGGTCGAACATCGCGCCCATGCCGTTCAACCGCGCAAGATAAGCGCGTGCATCGGCCTCGTTGTCGATTGGGTGAAAATTGATGAGAAACGCCGGCGCTTCGGAGTGCAGGCCCGACATCTGGTTGAGCGGATAATTATGGTAGCGCCACTTCCAGCCTTCGATCGTGCGCTCAGCCGCCTCGACCCACATGCGATAGCTCACCTGGGCTTGTTCATCGAGCGCCTCGAAATTAATCGTGCGCTTCAATTCTCCGAGTTGCTGCACGTTGATCACAAAATCCTCGAGCTGGCGCGCCTCGGAAATGTCGTCCCATTTATCCATGTCCTTCTTGATGCCCAGCTGCGCGAGGAACTGCGGGCTGCGTTCGACCGCCTCGTCAAACACGCGGTCAAAATAAGCATTGGCCTTGGCGGACTCGGCCTGGATTTGGGCCGGCGTAAATTTTTCAGCGGCAAACGTGACCGCACACACCGACATCATGACGACAGGGATGAACAATTTCATTTGCGCGAAAAATTGCCGCGTCATCGAACACGACGCAAGAGTTGGCACGCGGTAGGGCCCGACCTCCGGGCGGGCCGAGGAATTGCGGTAGGGGCGGTTATCCCAACGCCCTGCGCACAGGATATCACAACCGAACACAAGGACGGTTAGGGATAACCGTCCCTACCTCCGGCAACATTGCTCAATGCTTCCACTTATCCGTCGAGTCGTTCACGAGCTGCTGCAACATCTCGAAACGCACTTCGCCGTAATTCAGCCCGTAACGCAGTTTGCCTTCGCGAAACACCCACGTCGTCGGCAGCCACGTCACGGGCAATCCGAGAAACGTGTTCAGGCGATCGTCGCCCGCCTTCGACACCGCGCTCGGATGCGTAAGCAGGGTCAGGTTCGGTTGCGCGCTGAGGTTGCCCGCGTCGAGCTTCGGCTGCGGATCCTGACCGCGATGCCAGACGTTAAGAAAAACAAATTTCACGTCGGGATTCGCGCCGATGAATTTCGCCCAACCCTCCGGCGTCATTTCCGCGCGACAATTCGGGCACCAGGGCGCCCAGAAATGCACGATGGTCACCTGCGGGCCGGCGACGACGTCAGCGACTTGTTTTTCCATGGCGGCTGCGGGCGAGACCGTGGACGCAACCGCCGGCTCTTGCGCACGCAGCGCCGCACACGAAACCAACGACACTAAAATGAAACCAATAAAACGCTTCATGCGGCTAGGATGCGCCGCGAAGCGTTTTATTCCAGTGGTTTTTGTCGAGGGGCTTTATGATGCTGCGATTGGATCGAACGTTTAAATCGGGGCCCAAAGCCTCTCCTCCCCACCCGCACCTCACCGATACGGCTGGTGCAGCTCCACTGGCTTCGACTTCGAGCGCAGGCGGAGATTCAACATCTCCACGCCGAACGCGAAGGCCATCGAGAAGTAGATGTAACCCTTCGGGATGTGCTGGCCGAGCGATTCACCCACCAACATCACACCGATGAGAATGAGGAACGACAACGCCAGCATCTTGAGCGTCGGGTGCCGGTTCACGAAATCACTGATCGCTCCCGCAAACGCGAGCATCACGCCCAGCGCGATCACGACCGCGACGATCATCACCCACAATTGATTCGCCATGCCGACCGCCGTGATCACGGAGTCGAGCGAGAACACGATATCGAGGAGCAGGATTTGAATGATGGTGCCTTTGAACGACGCGCCTTTGCGGCCATCGGTCGCGTGCCCGTCGGGCCCTTCGAGTTTCTCGTGGATTTCCACCACACTCTTGCCGATCAAAAATAGACCGCCGATGAGCAGGATCAAACTCTTGCCCGTCACGTCGACGTGCATCACCGGCAGCACGAACAACACTTTCGTCAGGCTCATCACCCACGAGATACTGCACAGCAGCAAAATGCGCGTGACCAACGCGAGCATCAGGCCGAGTTTGCGCGCCTTGTCCTGCTGGTTGGCCGGCAGCTTGCCCGCGAGGATCGAAATAAAAATCACATTGTCGATGCCGAGCACGATCTCGAGCGCCGTCAGCGTAACGAGGGAAACCCACACCTGAGGATCTAGCAGAAATTCCATAATGCGGGCGAGTCAGTCGCGTCCGCCCGCCGGCGTCAATGCAGCGCCGGTTACACTTTTCCGCGCGGTTTCGTGAGCAGGAGAAACACCGCCACCGCGACCAGCACCCACGGCCACAGCGGCCGCACCGAACGCCACCACTCGCGCGCATTCGGCCCCGATGCCGCCATCACGCCGGCAAACGCGAGTCCGGCCGCCGGCCAGATCGTCCACCAGCACCCTTTGATCGCGGGAAACATCAGTTTCGTGACCACCGAGATCAGGAGAAAGCCGCCCGCCATCGAAAACAAAAACGCCTCATTCCCATACGCGCCGCGCAACATGATGCCCGTGCCCACGCCGACCAGGATGCACCCCGGCACCAGCAGTCCCTGCGTGCGCGACAACCCCGCCCACACGATAAAACCCACGCCGATCAGCGGCAGGAAACTGTCGCGCCAGTTCAGCGGCACATAGCGGCTCAACAGCGCCACCGCCGCCACCACCAGCAACACGCCCGCCGTCACCCGCCGACTGCGCACCGCGTCGCCGTAGGATTTGCCGCCCGAGTTATCAGATTTGTCGCTCATAGTGAGAGTAAGTTAACACATTCCCCGCGCGCCGTCATGTGCTGGAAGTCATGCTTCGGGTCATGAGCCCCAAACGCGTGGGGCACTCGTCTTTGCTACGCTCACGGCCCCACGCCGGCAAACGCCAGCCCGAACCGGATCCAGAACGGAATCGTAAACAGCGCGAGCGCGGTCGTGCCGAGCACGATTTGCACCGCCACGAGCGGCTGGCCGCCATACACACGCGCCACGATCACGGACACCACCGCCGCCGGCATCGCCGCCTGCACCACGAGCACGCGTTTCAACTCGATCGCACACGGCACATACCGCGCCGCCAGCAAAAAAATCCACGGCAACACCGCGAGCCGCAGCAGCCACGCCGTGAGCGTGATGCGCGCATTCACGAGCTGCTTCGGGTCGTCGAGGTGCGGCTGGATGCTCACGCCGCTCATCAACAACCCTAGCGGCACCGAACACACCGCCATCGCATGAATCGTGGAATTGATAAACCCCGGCACGTGCGCCGCCACCCCGGAAAAATTCGCCACCAGCGCCACCGCGAGCGCGACGATCGGCATGTTAATGAGCTTCCGCCAGCCCTCGCGCGGCGACAACCCCGACACCACCAACACACCGCCCGTCCACACCGCCGCTTCGACACCGATGTTGTGCAGAAACAGCATCGCGCGATTCTCCGCGCCGAACATCGCATCCAGAATCGGCAGAGGCAGGTAACCGTAATTGGTCAACCCCACTGCCAGCGCAAACGTCCGCAGCCCGTGGCCAATCGTCAGCCCCAGCCCGCGCGCGACATACCAGCCCGCTGCCATCGACAACAGCGTCAGCCCGAAGCCCAGCACGGGCGCGAGTAACATGCTCCCCGGCTCGCGCAACGTCGGATTGTTTGCCACCGAATCGTAGATCAGGCACGGAAACGTCACGTTCACCACGAGACTGAACAAACTCGTCTCCCCCGCCTCGGTGACCCACTTCATCCGCCGCACAAACGCGCCCAGCGCCACAATCGAAAGCACCGGCAGAATCGTGAGGAAAAGTTGCCCGTAGGACATCATGCGAAAAGCGAGAGGCTTTAGACTAGAGGCGTCAGGCTCAATCCCCGTTCTTCCCGCTCAAATCTTTCTCTTTCCTCTTAATCTAACTCTTTCTCCACCGAAATTCTTTCCCGAAATGATCGATCTCGTTCTCCTACTCTTTCTCGTTCTCCTGAAAGGTAGAGCCCGATCTCCCGCCCTCACCAACGGCTATGGCGGACAAGCCGAGCGGGCCGCCGCTTAAATCCTAGACCCCAAACCCGAAACTCCAGACCCTTCCCCTCCCTCAACTTTCACCTTTCAACTTCATCCATGCCCGCCCCCGACCCTCACCCCTGCATCCAGCTCGCGTCCAGCTTCGACGAATTGGTGAACGCGCGTTTCGCCGGCCACGTGAATGCGATTTGCTGGCCGCGCACACTCGACGGCGATTTCGCGGAAGTCGTCGCCGCGCTCAACGCCGGCGAAGGCATCACCAATCTCGACGAACCCAAACTGCGTGCGCTCACCCTCAGCGCCGCCGGCCAACTCGCCGTCGACACCCTGCTCGCCGACCTGTGCGTCTTGCGCGAACGCGGCCTCGCGCCCGAGTTGAATTGCATTCGCGCCTACCCGCGCGATGAAGATCCGCTGGTCGTCGCGACCGATGTCTATTCCTTCCACGCCGACAGCGCCCCCGTCGAAGCCGACACCTGGCTCTGCACTTATCACGGCGCCCCGAGCGAAGGCCTGCCCAACGACCAAGCCCTGCGCCGCACCGACGCCCCCGAAACCCGCGCCAAGCTCCTCGCGATTTTCGGCGGCGAAGACGGCGACGAATTCAAAGCCTTTCTCCGCGAAAACCATTTCGATCTCCACTACGCCCCGCTGACCGACGCGCAGCCCTACTCCTTTGGCCTCGGCCATCTCTGGCGCATCAGCACCGAAAATCCGATCAGCCCTGTCCCGCCCTGCATCCACCGCGCCCCCGCCCAATCCCCAAGCGACGCCCCGCGCCTCTTACTAATTAGCTAATCTTTCTCTTTCTTCTTTCTCGTTCTCTTTCTCGAAAACCCCTCGCGGGACGGACATTCCTCGGATCGAAAATCGTCCAAGACCTCTTAAGTGCTGACGCCCGCCACGCGAAATGGGCCGCGGAAGTTTCCTGGGATTACGCGGTGGCCTTTCTGGGTGAAAGTGATTTTTCCGGCGCGCGCGAGGGTGTCTAAGGTTGGGCGGAGCTCGCGCAGGGTGCTGCCGACGTTGCGCGAGAGTTTGCCGGCGCACAGAGTGGTGCCGGGTCGGAGCTTCGCTAACTCAGCGAGGATTTTCGTTCGCACGCTTCTACGAGAATCGAGGGAGGCTTTCGAGCAACTGGTTTTGCGCGCTATGGCGTCAGTGCTCGACGTGGCTAGTGGTCTCCGGAGAATACCGTGAACCTCACCCATTCCCTCCTGTCCTTGAGAAACCATGAAAAAAACATCTATCCCAAAAAACACGATTTGCTTGTGGTATAACCAGGATGCGGAGGCGGCAGCGCGATTTTATGCGAAGACGTTTCCCAACTCCAAGGTGACGGCGGTGCACAAAGCACCGGGGGATTATCCGTCGGGCAAGGCGGGCGATGTGTTGGTGGTAGATTTTACGGTGTTCGGCATTCCGTGCATCGGTCTGAACGGCGGGCCAATTTTTCCGCACAGCGAAGCGTTCTCGTTTCAGATCATGACCGAGAATCAGCAGGAGACGGACAAGTATTGGAACGCGATCGTCAAAAACGGCGGCAAGACGAGCGAGTGCGGCTGGTGCAAGGATCGCTGGGGCGTCAACTGGCAGATCACGCCGCGCACGCTGACCGAGGCGATGAAAGCCGGCGGCGGCGAAGCCCAGCGCGCCTTCGCCGCGATGATGACGATGAAAAAAATCAACGTCGCGAAGATCGATAAGGCGCGCAAAGCGAAGGCTGGCAGTAAGCGATAAGCTTTAAGCAGTAGGCCACAGGTAGTGCCCAATCTCCGAGTGAGCCGCGGCTTGCTCGTAATTGTTTGAACAGGAGGTCGCAAAGGACATGGACCTAGGAACCCTGTTCGTTTCCTTAGTTATCTCCTGTGAGATCAACTTCTCTCTACACTCCGCAGGCTCCTGTGATTCATCCGTGTTCATCTGTGTGATCCGTGGTTAGATCAAAAATCCTGAAGGACGGTTAGGGATAACCGTCCCTACCTTTGCAGACCGGCCCGCTCGGAGATCGGGCCCTACCCAGGCAATCCTCTCGCCCCTAGCCCCTCGCCCATTGCCTGTGCTCTAAGAACCCATCGCGCGGCCCGCGAGCAATCCGCCCGTCCAAGCGGCTTGGAAATTGAAACCGCCGGTGACGCCGTCGATGTCGAGGACTTCGCCGGCGAAATGCAGGCCGGGCACGAGACGGCTTTCGAAGGTTTTGAAATCCACTTCGCTGAGCTTCACACCGCCGCAGGTGACGAATTCTTCTTTAAACGTGCTTTTCCCGGTGACGCTGAATTCGCCTTCCGTGATTTGCGCGGCGAGCGCGCGCAACGCCGCGCCAGGGACGCCCGCCCATTGCGTGGTGAGCGCGATGCCGGCGGCGGGGAGCAATTTTTCCCACAGCCGCGACGGCAGGCCGAGCGGGCCCCACGTGCCGAGTTGCTTTTTCGGATTCGCGGCGCGGGCGCGCTCGAGTTCAGCGCGCGCGGTTTCGAGCGTGAATTTCGGCGCCCAGTTTACGACAAGTGTAAACTTGTAACCGGTGTCGTGCAGCACTCGTGCGCCCCACGCAGAAATTTTTAACACGGCGGGACCGCTCAAACCCCAGTGCGTGACGAGCAGCGGGCCGCGTTCTTTTAAGTTCGTGCCACGCACGGCGGTCGTCGCTTCTTCGACGGAGACACCGGCGAGCTCAGTGAGGCGTGGGTCGGTGATGTTGAACGTGAACAGTGACGGCACAGGCGGCTCGATCACGTGGCCGAATTGCCGCGCGATTTCGAAACCGGTGTTGGTTTTGTTGCCACCGGTCGCGAGCATGAGCTTATCGCAATGCACGACTTCGCCGGAAACAAGCGTGACGCGAAAGGTCGCGCGCGCTGCTTCGGTTTCGTCAGTGACGCTGGGATCGATTTTTTTGTTATAGACGCGCTCGACGAGTTTTACGCCGCAGTGGGTTTTCACGGTGACGCCGGCTTTGGCGGCGGCGGTTTGCAGGCAGTCGACAATGGTCTGCGAGCTGTCGGTGACGGGAAACATGCGGCCGTCTTCTTCCGTTTTAAGTTCCACGCCGCGTTGCGCGAACCAGTCGACGGTGTCGCGCGGCTGCCAACGGTGAAACGCGCCGAGCAATTCGCGTCCACCGCGCGGGTAACGTTTCACGAGTTCGCGCGGGTCGAAACAGGCGTGCGTCACATTACAGCGTCCGCCGCCGGACACTTTCACCTTTGCGAGCAAATGCGCGGTGGCTTCGTAGATCGTGACCACGCAGTCGGGATTTGTTTCCGCGCACGCGATCGCGGCGAAATATCCTGCCGCGCCGCCGCCGACTACGATAACTTGTCGTTTGCTCATGTGTGGCCGCGAAGCGTGGGGCGCGGCGCACGGGGCGTAAAGCCCCGCCTGCAGATTCTGCGTTGCGGCAATTGAGGTAGGGGCGGTTATCCTTAACCGCCCTTTCGAAAATGATAACGCGTTCGATGCCGAGGGCGGTTAGGGATAACCGCCCCTACCTCATGGGACATTTCGATCAGCATTCTGACGGCCCGCCCGGAGGTCGGGCCCTACCGTTTGAAATTCGAAGCGCGGATCATATCCTCGGCTGGCTCCGTTGCGCTCTGCTGAGCGCCCGGTGTCTGTCCCAATTTCTTGCTCCGCAAAAATTGGGCAGAAAATAAAAGTGCCGCGGCCCCACGCCGCGGCACTTTTTGCACACTCTGCTACCCTATAGCAGAAATTAATTATCTTTCTTTTTCTTGCCGCCGGGACCACCGGGGCCGCCTTTGCCACCACGTTCAGCCAGCTTGGCGCGCAGTTCGTCGAACTTCACTTGCTGCTCAGCGTTGAGCGCGGCGCGGCGTTGGTCGGCGAAACCTTTGTTCACTTCCATGATTTGCGCGCGCTGTTCTTCCTTCGAGAGCGAAGTATCGGCGCGGAGCGCATCGATTGCGGCACGTTCCTGGTCGCCGATAGCTTTCCATTTGGCTTCCTGATCGGCGGTGAGATTGAGCTGCTTTTTCGCGCGCTCCATCATCATGCCCGGGCCACCACCCCCACGACGGCCTTCGCCCGGAGGCGGCGGCGGAGTGTCAGCGTTTTGTTGGACGGAAGTGCCGGCGACTGTTTCAGCAGCTTGCAGACCGGAAGAGACCACCAGTAACGAACTGGCGATGACGAAAAGAAACTTCGAAGAGTTTTTCATAGGGGATGTTTTATGATTACCCACACCTTGACGCAGTGCTCCACGCGGCGGTTTCAACGTTACCAAAAAATCGCGCGGATATATTTTTGAACGTTTCCGAAACCATCTGCGCCGTCGTGCGTCCATGCGCCGCTTTACTCGGGCAAAACATTCTCTCAGAGTGCGCGCTCCATGATCGAAGTTAACGGACTGACCAAACGCTACGGCGACTTCACCGCGGTAAATGAATTATCATTTGCCGTGCGCGCGGGCGAAGTCATGGGCCTCGTCGGCCCCAACGGCGCAGGCAAGACCACCACGCTGCGCTGCGCGACCGGCATCATTCCGCCGACGCTCGGCAGCGTGCGCATTCACGGCATCGATCTCGCCGCCGATCCGGTCGCGGCGAAACGCCAGCTGGCGTTTTTCCCCGATGAGCCGCGCCTCTTTGAATACCTGACGGTGGAACAGCATTTGAATTTCGTCGCGCGCATCTACGGCCTGACCGATTGGAAGGAACGCGCCGCGCCGATTCTCGAAGAACTCGAAATGGCCGACAAACGCGGGCTGCTGCCCGGTGAACTTTCGCGCGGCATGAAACAAAAACTCACGATCGCGTGCGGCCTGTTGCACGCGCCAAAACTGATCATCTTCGACGAGCCGCTCACGGGACTCGACCCGGGCGGCATTCGCCGGATGAAGGAAGTCATGAAGCGACTCGCGCGCGACGGCGCGGCGATCATTTTGAGTTCCCATCTGCTTTCGCTGCTCGAGGAAGTGTGCTCGCACGTGCTGATTTTGAAAAACGGCGTCAAGGTCGCCGATGGTTCCATTGGTGAAGTGCGCGCGCGTTTCGCGACGCATGCAGATTCCAGCTTGGAGGACGTGTTTTTCAAAGCGACGGAAGACGCAGCCACGCCGGCACCCACTTTCGCCGGCAGTGCAATTTCGCCGCCGCCCCTGCCGTGATCAGCGCGTTCGTTTATCTGCAGCTGACTTCGCTGCGCAATCTCGTGGTGCAGCGGCTGCGTCGCCTGAAGCAGCCGAAGTATCTTTTCGGCGCGATCTTTGGGCTCGGTTATTTCTACACGATTTTTTTCCGGCATGCATTTCGCGACGGCAGCAAGCAGTCGCTGCACGTCTCGGCGCCCACGATCGAACCGTTTCTCGAACCGATCGGCGCACTGTTGCTGCTCAGCGTGGCGCTCGTCGCGTGGATTTTTCCCTCGGCACGCGCGGCGTTACAATTCAGCGAAGCGGAAGTCGGATTTCTTTTTCCCGCGCCGGTGTCGCGACGCACGCTGATTCATTTCAAGCTGCTGAAATCGCAGATCGGGATTTTATTTTCGGCGCTATTCTTTGGACTGATTTCTAATCGCGTCGCCTGGCTCGGCGGCAATGCGGTGATGCATTCGCTCGGCTGGTGGGTGATTCTTTCCACGATCAACCTGCACCTGCTCGGCGTATCGTTCGCGCGGGAGAGTTTATTGCAACGCGGCGTGACAGCGCGGCAGCGGTTGGTCGTCGGGCTCGGCGCGGTCGCTGCGGTCGGAGTCGCGTTGTGGTTCTGGTTGCGCGCAACGTTGCCGCCGCTGTCGATGATCGAGTCGTTCGCTTCGCCGGAGTTGCAAAGTTACGCGACGCGCGTGTTCGCCTCGCCGCCGTTAATGACGCTGTTGTTCATTCCGAAGCTGGTGCTGAAACCGTTTTTCGCGGGCGACGCGGGGGCGTTCGCATTCGCGATCGGGCCGGCGCTGGGACTGTTGATCGCGCACTATTGGTGGGTGGTGCGCGCGGATGTGTCGTTTGAGGAGGCGTCAATTGCGCAGGCAAAACAAACCGCGGAGAAAGTTGCGGCGGTGCGTTCAGGCGACTGGCGGGCGGCGCGTAATCTCCCGCTCAAGCCGCGCACGTCGCCTTTCGTGCTCGCGGCGCAAGGCGCGGTCGCGGTCGCGTTTTTATGGAAGAACCTGATCGCGCTCGGATCGTTTTATCGGCTGCGCACCGTGATCATCGCGCTCGCGGCGATCGTCACCCTGCATCTGGGCGCGTGGTTGATCCACGTGGGGCGCGAGTTTCATATTCTCGTCGCGATCGTGGCATTTAGCTCGGCGGGCTGGCTGCTGGTGGCGGGGCCGATGTTTATGCGGCGCGATCTACGGCTGCTGATTTCGCATTTCGATTTGTTGAAAAGTTATCCGCTGCCCGGCTGGCAAGTGGTGCTGGGATCATTGATCTCGCCGATCATCGTGCTGGCTTCGATTGAAACGCTGCTGTTGCTCGCGGGCGCACCGAGCATCGGCATCGTGACCAAGGCACCGGCGATGACCGCGGGCGTGATTGGCGCGGGCTCGCTGGGCATCGTGCTGGTGCTGCCGCCGCTGGCGGGGCTGATGTTGAGCATCCCGTTTGCGGCGACGTTGTTTTTTCCCGCGTGGTCGGACAGCACGGCGAACATGGCCGGCGGCGGCATCGAGGCGATGGGGCAACGCCTGATGTTTTTCTTCGGCTACGTGCTCGTCTTATTCATGACGCTGATTCCCGCCGGGTTGTGCGCAGGCGTGACGGCGGTGATCATGAACTGGCTCGTCGGGCCGTTCGCGGCGGTCGTGGCGACGACGATTGTGGCCAGCATCGTAATCTCGGCGGAATTTGTGGCCATCGTGTGGTGGCTGGGGGGACGCTTCGAGCGTTTCGATCTTTCGCAGGAAATTCCGCGTTAAACGAAAAAGACGCCCCATGGATTTCGATGAACTCACCGCCGTTGCCCGCCAGATCGTGACGTCCGCGCAACGACGTCTGCCAGTCGAGTTGCGCGCCACGGCGGAGGCGGTGCCGGTGTGTTACGAACCGTTTCCGAATGACGATATTCTGGCCGAGGGTTGGGAGCCGGATATCTTGGGCATGTTTGTCGGGCACCCGCACTTAGGGGACTTGGCCGAAGGCGCGCCGCTGCCGCCGCAGATCCTGCTGTTTTTGGAAAACATCTGGGATTACGCCGAGGGCGACCCCGCGATCTACCGAGACGAGGTGCGGCTGACGTATTTGCACGAATTGGGGCATTATTTCGGGTGGGATGAGGACGAAATCGCCGCCCGCGGGCTCGAATAATCACGCAACTTCCCGCCCGCTCGCGGGTCATGGGAAGGACGGCCCCGCCCGCGGCGCTTTCCCGGCGCACGAACTAGGGCTTTCATTCACCGTTCGAATCTGTTTATACGCCTGTAGAAAAGAGCTTTGCGCTCCACACGCGCAGGCTCATTCTCCCAACCTACATCATGAAGAAGTTTCTCACCGCCCTTTTCTGCGTAACCGCCCTGGTCGCGTCGATGTCCGCCGCTGCGCCGCTCACGCGCAAGAACGTCATCACGCAACTCGACAGCTGCGAAGCCATTTTGCAGGAAATCCAAGGTAATTTTAAGACCGCCATCCCGCCCGACATCCTGCGCCGCGCGAAGGGCATCGTCATCGTCAACCAATTCCAAGCCGGCTTCTTCATCGGCGTGAAAGACGGTTACGCCGTCACGTTGGTGCGCCGCCCGAATGGCAAATGGTCAGTCCCCGGTTTCCTGAAAGCTGGCGAACTCAGCTTCGGCCTCCAAATCGGCGGCAAGTCCATCAACGCCGTTTACGTGCTGATGGATGAATCGACCTCGCGCCTGCTCCTGAAGAATCGCTTCAACCTCGGTGCCGAAGCGCGCGCCGTCGCCGGCATCCGCGCCGCCGAACGCGAAGGCGTCACCAACTCCGTCACGACCGACGCCAACGTGCTCGTCTACTCCACAACCGAAGGCCTTTACCTCGGCCTCGCCGTGAAAACCGGCTCGATGTCGCCGAACAACGAAGCCAACCAGCTTTTCTACAACAACAACTCGCGCCTGCCCGAGTTGCTTTACAGCGACTGGGTGCAACCGCCGGCCGAGGCGTTCTACCTGATGGATTACGTGACGCGCCTCACGCAATAAACGCGACGCTCCCAATTCTTTTCAGTTTTCAAACCCGCCCGATTAAGGCGGGTTTTTTATTGGCGGCAGGGTCTGACCTCCGGGCAGGCCGCAGCAATTCCAGGTAGGGGCGGTTATCCTTAACCGCCCTTCAAGATACCCGCGCACGGCATCGATCTCGCTCACCGTAGCCCGAGGGCCGTTAGGGATAACGGCCCTTACCTCAAGACATCGGGCTGCTCGGCTTGTCCGCCATAGCTTTTGGCGACGGCGGAAGATCGGGCCCTACCCGCGCTGCTTAGATCACCCGCGCCATTCGCGCAGGTATTTCACCAACTCGCGCAACACTTCGCCGGCGACACGTTCCTGCGCGATCTCGCGTGTAGCCCGCGGCATTTCGAGCATGCCGGACATGATAGCAAATTTCCCGCCGCGTTGCGCGTGCACAATCGCCCACCACGCCATCGGCGACGCAATCCCGTCCTTGGGCGAAGCCTCCGCGTAACCGGTCGTAGCCACGGCGATGTCGGCATTGAAAAGCATCGCCGCACCTTGCGCCATTTCCACAGCGACGCGTTGCGACACGCAGTTCTCTTTGCGCGCGTGGGCGCGGTTCACGCCGAGTAATTTCACTTTTTGTTCGAGCGAATACGCGGTGATGCCGCCGAGAAAATAATTCGAAGCACCCGACACGGAGGTGATGCGCGCTTGCACGTGCCCGCCGGTGAGGCTTTCGGCCGCCGCGAGCGTCAATTTCGGTTTAGCCAGCAACAGCACTTTCAGTTCGGACTCAGATGTCATGGGCCAAACAATTGCCCGCCGTCCGCCGCAAAGGAAAGCCCGCGTTCACGCCAGCGCGCAATTGACACCTATTAAGTGTCAAAGAACACAAGCAGTCTGCCTTCCTGAAAACAGGCGAAACGACACTTAACAGGTGTCAATTTTCGGGAGCCCAGTTGCGCGTGCCGCAGCCCGAATGACACGTAATACGTGTCATTTCACCCGGGCGCGCTCGGTCTTTTCGCGGGCGAGAATCTGGCGCACGCGCCAGCGCTGGCCTTTGTTGACGATGAAGCCGGCGCACTCCTGCGTGCCGCAACGACACGGGTGACCGCGCCATTCGGAAAAGGGAAACCCATAGTCAAACGTCAGCTCCTCGCCGGGCGCGATGTCGCGTCGCGCCACGAGCCAGATGCGGCCGCTAAAATCCAACGACTCACAATTGCCATCGCACGAGTGATTGACGCGCCGGGCATGATTCCACGGAAAATCCCCGTCCAAATCCCATCGCTTACTGATATCGAACGTATAGACTGCACCGTCCTCGCCGCGCGCCAACTTCGCCAGCCGCTGTTCTTCGATTTTCCAGGCCTGCGCTTTCGTCACGCGCTGGCCGACGTATTCGATGATCTTGGTCTCCTGAGCGATAAAATCCGCCGCGAACAATCCGTAGCCGTGCAGCCCGGAGCGCGCCAGACGCACATTGTCCGGCAAACGTGGCCGGCGTGAATTCCCCACCTTGGTCGCGCTCACTTTAATTCCAGTCCGACCGGGCAGTGGTCGCTGCCCATCACCTCGGGCGAAATCCACGCTTTCTTCAGCGCGGGTCTCAGTTTTTCCGAAGCCACGAAATAATCGACCCGCCACCCGATATTTCGCGCGCGGCAATTCATCATCTGGCTCCACCACGTGTAATGGCCCGGGCCTTTCTCGAATTCGCGAAACGTGTCCACGAAACCCTTGCCGAGCAGCGTGGAAAAATTCGTGCGCTCCTCCTCGGTGAAACCCGCGTTGCGCTTGTTCGTTTTCGGATTCGTCAAATCGAGTTCGGTGTGCGCCACGTTCAAGTCGCCGCAGAACACCACCGGCTTTCCTTTCTTCTCCAGCTTCTTCAAGAAAGCGAGAAACGCCGGGTCCCATTCCTTCGTGCGATACTCGAGTCGCGTTAAACCGCGCTGGGAGTTCGGCTGATAGACGTTCACCAAATAAAAATCTGCAAACTCTGCCGTGATCACGCGGCCTTCGTCATCGTGGCCGGGCAAACCGATGCCGCACGTGACACTCTTTGGCGCGACGCGCGTAAAGATCACCGTGCCCGAGTAACCTTTTTTCACCGCCGAATACCAATGCGGCGTGTAGCCGGCCACCCACGCGACATGCTGGACGTCGCCGGGATGCGCCTTCGTTTCCTGCAGGCAAATCACGTCCGCATCGACCTTCTCCATGTAATCGAGAAAGCCTTTCTTCAACACGGCGCGCACGCCATTCACGTTCCAGGAAACCAGTTTCATGCGGCTATTTCCAAACCGCCAGCAGCGCGCCCTGCAAGGTAAACAACGCGACTTCGTGGCCAATCGTGATGCATTGCAGCTTGAACGTGCGCTGCTCCCACATGCCGCCGTTCACGAGGCGCACACCGATCAAAAACACGCCGACAAACAAACCGTAGCCCGCGCCGTGCCAGCCGTTTTGCACGCCCTGCCAATGCAAAATAACCGAAAGCCCAAACGTGCTCAGCAACATGTGCACAAAGCTGCGAAAAAACATCCCGCCGATTCCTTTGCCCGTCTTCGCTTTGATGGCCTCGGGTGTGAACTTCGTTTCGTCCATCCACGCCTGCGCAAACAGCAGCTGCGAATACCAAATCCAACCCAGCGTAATCCCGGCGACCGAGGTCACCAAGATCGCCAGATAATTCAGCTGCTGCAGCACGTGAAGCATCCCGGCAACGTGGGCAAAAGCCGCGTCGTCGCAATCCTCATATCATAAACCGCACCCCGTCACATGACACGCGCGATGATTGCTTTGCCAAGTATCCGAAACTGAGTTGGCCTTCCCACTTCCGCATGTGCGCCTTCCAACCCATCCCGCTTGGTCAAAGAATTCCCGGTAGCCCACATTCCGTGGCGTGCAGCCTGCCGACCATGGCCGACGTAATCGGTTACGAGGAAGGCCGCCCCGAAACCACGCAGCACATCACATCGGGCTATCCGCGCTTCGTCGTTCACTCGCACGCGAAACAACTTTGCGCGCTCCTCGGTCGCCGAGCGGAACTCGCGGGCCGCTCGCTCTGGCTCGTGACTTCGGCAAAGATGGCCGCAGAACTTGCCACGCACCTCAACACCGACACCGCCGCGCAAGCCGCGCCTTTCCAAGTCGACTCACTCCACGGCGTCGCACACACCGACACCCCGGCGCTCAATTCGCGCGGCAAAGTATTTCTGCAACACCTCGGCGGTTTCCTGTCTTCGCGCGCCGCCGAGGAAGAACTCGTGCGCCTCGGCGAACTTCCCGCCATCGCCGAGGAAAAATTATTCGCCGGTGACGCCACTGCGGAAATCAAGCGCGTCCTCCATGAAGCCTATTCGACTGCGAGCGCGGCCGACATTCTCCTCGCACCAAGCGGTATGAACGCGCTCTACGCGTCGTTCCGGGCGATCAATGCGCTGCAAGCCCCGCGCGGCCGCACGATCTGGCTGCAAATCGGCTGGCTCTACCTCGACTCCATCGCGCTGCTGAAAAAATTCACCGCCGATCCGACGCGTGACTACATCCGCCTCGGTGACGTCACTGATTTTGCCGCCATCGAAAAAGTGTTTGCTGAAAAAGGCGCGCGCATCGCCGGCCTCATCGTCGAAGCGCCCACGAATCCCCTCATCCAGACGCCCGACATTCTCACACTTTCCGCGCTCGCGCGCCAACACGGTGCGCGGCTCATCCTCGATCCGGCCATCAGTTCGCCTTTCAACGTCGATCTTCTGCCGCACGCCGACGTCGTCGCGCAAAGCCTCACGAAATACACCGCGCACGAAGGCGATGTCATCGCCGGCGCCGCCGTGGTCAACTCCGCGCAACCGGACGCCGCCGAACTCACGCGCCTCATCACGGAGCATCTCGAGCCTGTGCATGATCGCGACCTCGCCCGCCTCGCTGCGCAAATCGGCGGCGCCCCGCGCATCATTTCCAAGATCAACGCCAACACCCTGCGCGTCGCCGAGTTCCTGCAAAGCCATCCGGCCATCGACAAAGTCTGGTGGGCGCTGCAACCCGCCACGCGCGACAACTACCTGAAAGTCGCGCGCACGCCCGGCTCGGTCGGCGCGATGATTTCGTTTACGCTGAAAGGCGAACTCGCGAAATTCTACGACCGCGTGAATCTGCCCAAGGGCCCGAGCTTTGGCATGAGCACGACGCTGATCTCGCCGTTCATCTATCTCGCGCACTACGATCTCGTCACCACCGAAGCCGGCCGTGCCGAACTCGCCGCCCACGGCCTCTCGCCAGATTTGCTCCGTCTCTCTGTCGGCGTCGAATCCTCCGAAGACATCATTCGTTCCTTGAGCGAAGCGCTCACTTAACCAATTTTCTACCCGCCACCCCGCATGACTACCCCCAAAGCGAGCGCAGAGTTTTTAATCATGGATTTCGAAGCCCAGCGCCAACGTGCGCACCGGGAAAAAATTGAAAGCCGCTGGCGACTGGCACTGGTCATCTTCCGAATTTCCCTGATCTTGGGAGCGCTCATTTATATCAACGCGACGCCGCTAAAATTTTCCACCACGCAGGTCTGTAGCTTTTTCCTGATCTATGTTGCCGCGGGCGCGTGGCCTGCCCATCAGGCATCTGAAAAGATCATCCGTCTTCAGGCGGAAATAGATCGTTTGAAGAGCAAGGAATCCATTCGCGATTAAGCGCACTCACTCGCCATGAAAAAAACCACGACGCTCTTCATCGTCCTGCTTTTGACCGGTTGCGCTTCGATGTTCGACGAACCTACCGGCAAAAAACGTCAGAAAATCGAAAGCGAACGGGCGATTGCCGAACGCTCTTCCGACTACGCGGCCCGCAGCGCCGAAAAATCCGAGCAGATGCGAAAATTCGGCAATCCGAACTCGCGCTGATCCTCGCTTCGCTATTTTGCCGCGCTATCTCCGCCGGTCTCCCGCACGATTAATTTGTAATCGGTCGCGCCGTCCGGAGCTTTGATGATCAATTTGTAGTCCACGCCAGCCTCCGGCGCATGCACGAGTTTATCGGACATCGCCGTGTCCCCCGCGATCAGCTTGGAGGGATCTAACCGCATGCGGTTTTCAGGTTGCGGCGCGGGTTTAAAAAACAACTTCGGCTTGCCGGACATTTCCTTCAGTTTGAGGGAAGGGAGCGCATCCAACGGTTGATTTTCAAAACTCGGCAAAACGATACTCGCCGCGCACAGCGAGCCGGTCAGTCCAACGACAAACATCAGCGGAAGTTTCATGGGGAACAGCGAGAAGCTGTCAGACAGACCGCGAATAAACCAGCCCGTTCCTCGACGCGCGCGCCAGCGGCGCCAAACGTTATTTTTTATCCGAAAAATACCGCAGCGTCCCAAAGATGCCGCGCGCGTGCATGGCTTGAAATTCCGCAAGCTGTTCGCGCGTGGCCATGTCACCCAACGGCGCAAACACCGTCCCTTCCATGTCGAACGCCGGCACGCCATAATCCTTCCACATCAGTGTCGGCAAACTGCCGCCCGTGCAGACGAGTCTCGAATAGGGCCCGGCTTGCGCGCCGGTGCCGATCGCACTTTCGACATAAACTTTGGCCACCGCTTCGCAACGCGCCGTGTAATCCGCATCCCCGCCGCTCGCGACCGAGCGCACAAGATCCGTGCCCGCCAGCATCGCCACGCAGTGATACGAATACACCGTCAGCGGCTTCACTTCCTTCATCAACGCCGCAATCGCCCGCGCCTCCGGCTCCGATTCGGGCCGCGGACCAAAATAAGTCGTCGATTCCGGGTCGGAACTGATGAGCCCGTAGAGATAAGAAACCTCACCCCACAACGCGGTGAAGTTGCGGTTCAAATCCACGCCCGCGGCATTTTTGCGCAGATAATACGGATACCCTTCCGCGAGGCGCTCGCGTTCATCGATATTCATGATCGGCACCGCCACGATCCCGACGTTCGCGAGCGCGTCCGGATTTTCCGTGCAGATTTTTTCGAGCGCCGGCAAAATCAGTTCCGGCCCGGATTCGCCCGCGTGAATCGAACCGATCAAAGCGATGCGTTTTTCAGAATTGCCGATAAACAACGCATTGATCGCCCGGCCTCGCACGGTGGCACCAATCGTCTTTTTTGTGACGAGCTTGGGATGCGCTTGCGCCAGCGCATCGATGCGACGCTCGATCTCCGCCTGATTCCAGAATGTCTGCGGATCACGCACGCGCGCCACTTTCGGCCCGGTCGGCGCATCGCCTAAGTTTGACGACACCCAGTAAACATACGTGCGACCGATCTCCGCCGCCTCGTCAATGAACTCGTATTTACGCTCGTTGATCGCGGGCAACGGCGCGTCCCAGATCACCTTCGCTTTCGCGGGCGTGAGGTCGTTGATGATCTCCTCGTAATCCATGCCGAACACCAGACCCGGCACTTCCGCGCGATAAATCCGCAGCACGAGTTTCGGGTCTTTCGCCGGACCAGTCAGGTCCGCCCAGAAACGTGTGCTTTGGTAAAACGACAGCCGCACCTTCCCGTCACGCACTCCAGCAACCAGATCGATAAATAACCCGCGCCCCGCCGGCGGCGGAGTGCGTTCCATCTGCGCGGACAGCGTGGAAATTAAACTCAAACCAAGCACGAGACTCAGAATAAATTTCACCGCGCTATCCGTGGCCAACCCATTCCAAGGCGCAAGTCTCGCCAACCTGAAATTTCATCCTCAAGCGCCTTTCACGCAACCCGTGTGAGCCGATGAAAACGCCAGCCGAGCAACACCGCCGCGCAGCCGAGTCCCGTCGCGAGTCCGATCCACAATCCTGGCGCGCCAATCGATGTCTTGAACGCCAGCACGTAGCCCAGCGGCAGCGACACGACCCAATACGCGATAAATGTCAGCACCGTCGGCACGCGCACATCCGTCAATCCACGCAACGCGCCCGCACTGATCACTTGCGCTCCATCGAAGACTTGGAAAATCGCCGCGACGAATAACAACTGCGCCGCCAGCGAAGCCACTTCCACCGCCGGCGTGAAGAACCCCGTGATAAAACGTCCCGCAAACGCGAACACGCAGGCGAAGAAAATCATCGCGCCGAGTCCGGCGTAAAACGCCCCGAAGCCGATCGACCGCGCCGCTTCGCGCCGGCCCTCGCCGATCGCTTTGCTCACGCGCAGGCTCACGGCCATCGACATTCCGAGCGGCACCATAAACGTGAGCGCTGCACACCCGAGGGCGACTTGATGCGCCGCCAGCGGCACCGTGCCGAGCCAGCCCATCATCAACGCGGCCATCGCAAACGCGCCGCCCTCGAATAAAAACATGCTGCCCGCCGGCACGCCGAGTTTCAGCAACTCGACAAAACGCCGCCACTCCCAGCCCCGCCACGGCGCGTCGCGCACCACCGCAAACGTCGGTGACGTTTTCAGCCACCACCCGAGTGCCACGACTGCAACGATGCGCGCGATCAGCGTCGCGACGCCCGATCCGACCAAGCCCATCGGCGGCACACCGAGATGACCGAACACAAAAATCCAGTTGAGCAACGCATTGAGCGCGATGTCCGCGATCATGATGCCCATCGGCACCCACGGCCGCCCGAGCGATTCCGCAAACTGACGCTGCACTTGAAAAAACAACGCCGGAATAAACGACACGCCGATGAGCAGCAAAAACGGTTTCACCACCGCGATCACTTCCGGCGGCTGGCCGTAACGATGCAGTTGCGTCGACAAAATCAGAATCAGCCCGAACGTCGCCCCACCCACGATCAGCGCAAGCGCCCGCCCGTGACGCAACCACGCCGCGCAACTCGCCTCGTCGCCCGCGCCATGATCGCGCGCCGCAAACACGCCCGTGCCGAGCAACAAGCCGATGCCCACGACGTAGAGAATGTGAAACGCCCCATGCGTGAACGCCGCCGCCGCAAGCTCCACCGTGCCGACGCGTCCGATAAACGCGTTATCCGTCACGCCGATTAACATCTGGCTGACCTGCCCCACGATAATCGGCAGCGCCAGCGACAGGGTCGCGCGCAGCTCGCTTAAAGTAGATCGTGGAGATGACATGGTCGAACCAGCCTCCCGATTTCGGTGCCGCACGCAACCGCGCGCTCCTGATTCCGCCCGCTCCCACAAGCACAGTCGCCCCGCGAAAAGTTTCGAAATAGGATCTCATGAATGACACGTAATATGTGTCATTCCGAGTGAAACGAACGGGTGAATACCGCGCCGAATTTAGACACAGGCTGAATTTCTATCGCCTCACATCAGTGGCGACATTGAATCATTTGCCATGTCCGCCCTCGCCCTTGGCCTCGTGCTCATCGCCGCGTTCACCCACGCGACATGGAACTTTGCCGCGAAACGTTCGGGCGGAGGCCTGCCCTTCGTGTGGCTGTGCGGACTGATTTCGCTCTGCCTCTACCTTCCGGTGGTGGTCGGTTACTGGACTTGGAAACATCCCGTGCTGCCCGCCGGCACCGCGCTCGTCATTATTGGCAGTGGCATTATTAAACTCGCTTACTCGCTCCTGTTGCAACGCGGCTATCGCACAGGGGATTTCTCACTGATCTATCCACTCGCGCGCGGCACCGGGCCGCTGCTTTCCACCATCGCGGCCATTGCGATCTTCAGTGAACGGCCCACGGCCCTCGCGCTGGCGGGTGGGTTCGCGATTGTGGCGAGCGTGTTTTATCTCACGGGCGGCACGTCGCTGTTACACGCCGATCGCAGCCACTTGCGCCAGGGCTTGATTTACGGCTTCACATGCGGGTGCTGCATCGCCGGCTACACCGTGTGGGATCAGCGCGCGGTGTCGCACTTGGAAATTCCACCCGTGCTCTACGACTTCGGCACGCAAGTCGTGATGGTCACCCTGCTCACTCCACTCGCGTTGAGGCGCTTGCCCGAAGTCGCCCACGATTGGAAAACCAATCGCGGCAAAGCCGCCACGGTGGCGATCCTCGGGCCGACAAGTTATGTGCTGATTTTGACCGCGATGAAATTCACGCCGGTCAGCTACATCGCCCCCGCGCGAGAAATCAGCATTCTCATCGGCACTTACTTCGGCGCCAAGTTACTCAAGGAGTCCGACGCCAAACGTCGCCTCGTCGCCGCCAGCGGCATGGTCGCCGGCATCATCGCGCTCGCCTTGGGATGACACGTAATACGTGTCATTGCTCGTGGTATGCGCGAATCCCTGAAACCCGCTCTGAGATCGGGCCCTCCCTCACTCCACTTCCTTGAGCGGCACCAGTTTCACTCCATCCGAAGAGCATTGGGTGCGTCCCGCCACGAACTGGCTGCGGCATCGCGGGCAATAGCTCACGCTCTCCTCACTATCTGCCCTAGGCAGTGCGAATAATTTTTGCTCGTCCACGTGCGCGATTTGCAACGCCACCGCGACGTGCTGCGCCAGACGCGCATGAAACCACGCCGTCACTTCCCGCGCGAGCGGCGAATCTTTTTCTCCGCCCAACGGCCAGCGCAGGTCCGCGAGCGTCTGAAATACGATCGCCTCGCGCTCTTTCTCCCGCGCAAAAGCCAGCGCGTAAGCCAGCGGATGTTGCAGCGGAAACCACGCCTCGCCGACCACCGCGCGCAACCGCATCGCCTGGGGCGGCAGCATGGCCGCGCTGAACAACGCCGTGCCGCGATTGTCCGGTCGCGCGGCTTTCAGTCGCTTCATCGCGCGCACCGCGAACCCGACCGCGGCGACATGCAGCAGCAGCAAATAACCCGCATACAACGGTAGCGTGCGCCCGATAAAGTCCGACCACCTTTTCGGCAGCTCCGCGGAAAAATCACTCGCAAGATAAATCGTAAGCGCCACCGCCAGCAGGAAAAATAACGTGTTCAACATCGCGAGCGTTCCCGTGCGCGCTTGCAACACGCGCTGCCGACGCCGCAAATGCGCGGGCCGCACACAGCGCCCGACCCACGCTTCGATGCGACGCGTGCGCGCCACCGGTTCCATCTGCGCCAGCGACAACAAACCGCCGGCGGTGATGTGTCCGGTGTCGCGGTAAAAACTTCCGCCGTTCACGAGCACCCAGCCTTTCTCCACGCGGGTTTCCTTGATTTCCTCCCAGCGCCACGCCCGGGCCACGGGCACGCTGCTTCCTTCGCGACCGGCGACGCCCACCGCACGATTGGCGATGCCCGCCGGTGAAATCGAAAATGGAATGTCCGGGCAAGTCGCCCGCCAGCCCGCCGGCCACCCATGCGGCAAGTGCCACGTCATCTCATGCACACCCGCGCGCCGGCCCAACCCGAAGAGGTTGAACAACCCGTTCGCGGCAAACCGCACCCCGTCCGCCGCCCACAGCGCCCAGAAAACCAGCAACACTCCGATCAGTTCGCTCATCGGCAGCGAGGCGACGATTCGCGCGGCATCGGCAGCGTCCGGCGCATCAAGGCGCAGGATCCTGCGGACGCGAGCCCGTGACTTTGTTCATGATTTTCTTGATGCCCATCCACAGTGCAACGAGCCCACCGACGATAAACTTCCAGAATTTACCGAAGAAAATGCCGAATTTCGCGAGCAGTCCTAACTTCGCCGCCGCCGCCGCGCCACCACCGAGCACGAGCGCCGCCAAACCGTAAGCAGCAACCTTGTCGCCCTGTTTAAACTCCGCGTATTTCTCACCCTGCACATAGCTGAAGTTTTGCGCGAGCAACGTATCGGCTTCCAACTCGGCCGTTTTGAAACCCGAAGTGTCGCTCACGAGCGTGACATTCATCACGCCGCCGCGGCCGAGGAGACGGATATTTTCGTTAATCCACGGCTCTTTGTAGTTGTCCTGCGACGACGAGAGCGTGATCGCCCATTTCAAGTGATTCGTCTTCGTGTCGTAATGCGGCTGCGTGGCCCAGCCGTTTAATTTCATTTCGTCCCAACCGCGTTCCTTGCGCGCGGAGTTCGCGGCCTCCTGGCCTTCGGTCATGGACTTCATCAACTTCTCCGCGTCGAGCTTGTCCTTCTCGTCGTCTTTCACGTATCCGACGTCATCGTAGTCGAAGAAAAGCATCCAGTCATTCGGCGCCAGCAATACGCCGACTTCATTCCCGCTGCGGGAATTGCGCGTGAGCTCATAAAAACGGTCGAGCGAATCCGGCCCGACAAACGCGTAGCCTTCCGGCAATTTGATTTCCGCTTTTGAGCCGAGCGCGACCGTGGCCGGGCCCGACGTGAGTTTCACGCCCGCGCGCGTAAACGCTTCCTGGCGCGTCTTGGGCGGAGCTTCGGTCGTTTCAGGTTTTGGGTCGGCCGCAAAAACCGCCGAGACCAGTGCGAGTTGAACAAAAACCAAACGAAGTGTGTGCATGGAATAAGTTGAAATGAGAAGGCGGGCCCGACGTCGGTTTATTCGCGATGCGTCACGCCGGGTCAAGCGGCATGGCGGCCCGCGTCGCGCATGCCTCAGTTCAGCTCTCGCGGGCCCAATCCGTTTGTCATATATTATATGACAAACGGATTGGGCCGCGCAGCGCAGTCTGGGAATAAAGTTTGAAGCAGCTCGCCCGGCGCGCACACAGTCGGGTCATGCGTCTTTCCAAGGAAATCATTGTGCTGGTCGTGTTGCTGGTCGGCACGATGGCGTTCGTGCTGTGGTATGTCGCCGACCGCAAAGCGAAGAACCGCGCCGAAGCGGGCGCGCCTGTGGTCGCCTCGCCCGTTTCGAACGCGCCGATTCCTGCTACATCGACTCTTGCGCCCGTGCCCGCCTCGCCTGCTCCGGTCGCGCTCGGTGGTGACAACGAGAAGAAGACCATCGATTTCTCCTCCGGTCAGCCCATCGTCAAAGACAGTGCTGAAGACAAAGCCGCGATGGATGCCGCGCTCAAAGACATGGCCGCCGCGCACGAGGACGTGACCTTTGGGCCGTCGACCAAAACCAAGCCCACTCCTGTCACTCCGCCAAAATCGTAAACCCGTTCGCATCCGCGCCCACCTCATCACGCCCATGATTCACGGAAGTTTTGATCTGCCCGTCGCCTTCGACCTTGGCGCGACGTTTGCCTTCGCACTGTCCGGCGCGCTGGCGGCGATCAAACGTAATTACGATATCGTCGGCGTGATCGCGCTCGCGCTCGTCTCCGGCATCGGCGGCGGTTTGATTCGCGACGGACTTTTTCTTTCGCAAGGCCCGACGCCGCTGCTCACTAATCCGAATTATATTTTTGTGATTCTCGGGGCCGTTGTCGCAGGCGTGTTGTTCGGTTTGCGCATTCATCACTTTGCGCGACTCATTGCGGTGATCGACGCGCTCGGGCTCGGCGCCTACGCGGCGTTTGGCGTGCAAAAATCCCTTCTCGTGGGGCTCACGCCGCCCGCCGCCGTGCTCGTCGGTGTCGTCAACGCAGTCGGTGGCGGCATCCTGCGCGATCTGCTCTGCCGCGAAGAACCGCTCGTCTTCAAACCGGGCCAATTTTACCTGCTCGTCGCGCTGGGCGGCGCGGTCACGTTTGTATTCTGCAGCGCGACGCTTGAACTGAGCGCCAATAATTCCGCCGCCATTGCGATCACGGTCACGTTTGTGTTTCGCATCCTGACGATCCTCCTGAATTGGCGCACGGCGTCCGTTTCCTCGGGAAGCATTTTCGAAAACGACGACACTCCACCGCCGCCGCCGACCAAAAATCCTTAGCAGAAAATTTCTTGGCCGCGGACGAAACCGGCAGCTCCTTTCGGGAAATATCTGAGTGTGGCCGGCTGCCATTCGCCGGAACGAACTCTGCGAACGCTGCCTGATACCGCGAACGCGTCGCGCAAGTTATAGTGAGTGCATCATGAATTTCATCAACCCACTCCTATTGAACCGGATTTTTTCCGTTGGTTTTGCCCTCGTCGTTTTGCTCGCCCTCACTTTCTCGTCCGTGGCGCGCGCTAATTTTCTCGCCGGCTTGTAAGCAAGCACGTGAAAGCAAGGAAGCTGTCCGTGATTTATTTAACTTAAAGAAACGGCCGGCTCTTCCGCAGGCGCAGCGCTCAACTCGATCCAGAAGCATGCGCCCTGGCCCAACTCGGATTCCACGCCCACCGTGCCACCCATCCGCGTAATGGCTTTTTTGACAATGGCGAGCCCGACGCCCGTGCCGGGAATTTCGGAACCGCTCAAGCGTTCGAACATGCCGAAGATGCGCGCATGCTGAGCCGGATCGATCCCCGGGCCGTTGTCTTGCACGAAAAGACGCACGCGCCCGCCATTTGTTTCGCTGTAAACCTGCACGCGAGGCGCACGTTCCGCCGGCACAAATTTAAGCGCATTTTGCAGAAGATTGGAAAGGCACTGCGTGAGTGAAGCCACGTTACCCAGCACGCGGCCCAGCGGCTGGCGGATCTCAATTTGAGAGCGGGCGGACTCCAAGTCCGGATACTGGACCAGCACATCGGCCATCAATTCGTCGAGATCGATCGAGTTCATCGTCATCTCGCCCCGGGTGATGCGCGAGAGGTGCAGAACGTCCTGCATCAAGTTGTCCATTTTTAGCGCGTTCTTCGCGATACGCGCGACGTAACCGTTGCCCTCTTCGGGCAACACAGTGCTAAATTCTTGGACGAGAATTTTCGCATACATGGCAATCGCCCGCAGTGGCGCGCGCAAATCGTGCGAGACACTGTAAGAAAACGCTTCGAGCTCGCTGTTGAGTTCGTTGAGCTTGGCGGTGCGCTCTTCCACGCGCTGCTCCAACGAAGCGAGGAGTTCATCGCGTTCGCGCAACAAGTCGCGAATCTGGTATTGGCGGCTGCGAGCACGCGCCGCCACTTGGATCGTCGAAAGCAACGTCGCGCGACGCAGCGGTCTTTCCACTAAAGTAAGATTGCTGCGCGGGCCCATTAAACGAATCGCCTCGCCACTCGCGTGCGCGAGCTGGCCACCCGTCACAATCATCACGATCGGAATTTCCGACCACGGCGGTTGCGCGTTCAACGCGCTTGAAAGCGTTTCATAGCGCGAGCGATTGAAAGCTTCCTCCGTTAAAAGAATCACGCTGCAGCCGCGTTCGATTTCCACGGCTAACGCTGAGAGATCCGGACAAGCCGCCGCGTTTAGTTTCGCCTCGCCGAGGATCGCCACCAAATTGCCTGCATCGGCCCCGAGCGGGGCGACGATCAAGATGCGATCTTCCGACACTGGCGGTGAACTCGTCATTAATCAGTCAGGATTTGGCCCGATTTTCCTTTGAAGGTGGGCACGCCGGTGAGCACGCCATGGAATTCCTCCAACGGCACGCCGACACGCAGCCCTTTTTCTTCCAGGAGATATTCGCGAATCGTGGATTCGTGGCGCCCGGTGCGTTTCTTGATCACGGAAATCGCTTTGCGAATCGCACCCCCTTGCTCGAAGTAGCGCAGCAAAATCACCGAGTCGGCGAGATAAGTCAGGTCGACCGGCGAACTCATATTTCCGAGCAGCCCGTGTTGCGCCACCGTCAAAAGCGTGATGACGCCGTGATGATTCAGAAACGACAGCAACTCGTGCAACTGGATCGTGAGGAATTTCGCGTCAGGCATCGCTTGCAGATAGCCATTCAAACTATCGATCACGATTACGCGGGCGTTATCTTTTTGGACGCTTTGCTGCACCATGTGCACGAATTCGCCCGGCGTGCGTTCCGCCGGATCGATTTGCTTCAACACGATTTTGCCTGAGTCGATATACTCCTGCACCGGCAGATTGATGGACTTCGTGCGCATCAGGAGCGTGCGCAGATTTTCTTCAAAGAGATAGATATAAACCTTCTCGCCGCGCTTCGCGGCCGCGACCGCGAACTGCATCGTGATACTCGACTTCCCGCTGCCGGCGGGCCCGAGCAGCAACGTGCTTGTGCCGCGATCCAAGCCTCCGCCGATCAACTGGTCGAGCCCCGGCACACCACTCAAGAGCGGCTCCGGATCGAAATCCCGGCGATGATCCGCCGCGATCAACCGCGGGAAAACCTGCAAGCCGCCCTGCAGGATGATGCTGTCGTGATAACCGCCGACAAAGTTCACGCCACGCAGCTTGTTGATTTTAATGCGCCGCCGTTCTGCACCGTAGTCAGACTCGATTTGCTCCAGCGTCACCACGCCGTGCGCAATGCTTTCCACATGCAGATCGCCGCCGCCGATTCCGGCATGGTCGTCGAGAAGCAGCACGGTGATTTGCTTGCCGGCGAAATACTGTTTCAGCGCCAGCATTTGCCGGCGGTAGCGAAACGGCGTGTCGGATAACAGGCGCAGTTCGGAAAGCGAATCGAGCACGAGCCGCGCCGGCTTCACCCGGTTGATTTCTGCGAGCAGCGCTTCGGTGGTTTTGTTCAGCTCCAACTCGGAAGGATGAAATATCGTGTTCTGACTCTCCTGCGCCAAGTGTTGCTCCAAGGCGGAAAGCTCGAAGATCGCCAGCTCGCCCAAGTCCCAGTCATGCGATTCAGCGACTGCCATGATCTCGTCGCGCGTTTCCGAGAGCGTGATGTAAAACCCTTTTTCGCCAATCGCCTCACCCGCGAGCAGAAATTGCAGGGCCAGCGTGGTTTTGCCGACACCGGGTTGACCCCGAAGCAGATAAAAGCGGTTGGAGGGCAAACCGCCTTGGAGAATTTCATCGAGACCATCAATGCCAGTGCTCGATTTTTTGCGGTTAATCGGGTTTGGAGAGGTGTGCATGGAATTAAGGGATGCCAGCGAGCGGGGAGTCTTCCTTGATGGCAACGCCACGCTAATCGGAGATATCCCTATTGTCCCCTCGGAATTCGAGCGTCCCCACACGCTATCGCAGGATCGAGATCGCGGGCATGGACGCTCCGCGCTTGTTTCAGCGGCGGCCTCGCGATTAATTCCGCGCATGCCCCGTTACGTTCTCGCGCTCGATCAAGGCACCACGTCGTCGCGCGCTATTTTATTCGACCATCGCGGACGCGCCCGCGCGAGCGCCCAGCAGGAATTCACGCAACATTTCCCGCAACCCGGTTGGGTGGAACATGACCCGCGCGATCTCTGGGCAACCATTCGCCGCACCACCACGCAAACCCTCGCTCGCGCCAAAATCACCGCCCGCCACGTCGCGGCGATCGGCCTGACCAACCAGCGCGAAACCACGCTCCTGTGGGATCGTCGCACCGGTGAACCGCTGCACCGCGCCATCGTCTGGCAAGATCGACGCACCGCCGCGCTCTGCGCGAAATTAAAGCGCGCCGGCCACGAACCGCTCTTCCGCGCGAAAACCGGCCTGCTCTTCGACCCGTATTTCTCCGGCACAAAACTCGCGTGGCTGCTCGACACGATTCCTGGCGCTCGCCGCCGGGCCGCTCGCGGCGAACTCGCTTTCGGCACCGTCGATACCTGGCTGCTCTGGCAACTGACGGACGGACGCGTGCACGCCACCGACGCGTCGAACGCCTCGCGGACCTTGCTTTTAAATATTCACACCGGCGCGTGGGACGACGACCTGCTAAAAATCCTTCGCATCCCACGCGAGGTGCTGCCCGAGGTGCGCGACAGCAGCGGCGTGTTTGGCGAAGTCACCGCGATTCCCGCGCTGCGCGGCGTGCCGATCAGCGGCATCGCGGGCGACCAACAAGCCGCGCTGTTCGGGCAGGCGTGTTTCCGTTCCGGCATGGCAAAAAACACTTACGGCACCGGCTGCTTCCTGCTCATGCACACCGGCGCGAAACCCGTCGTGTCGAAACACCAGTTGCTCACTACCATCGCGTGGCGCATGAACGGAAAACTCGAATACGCGCTCGAAGGCGGCGTCTTTATCGGCGGCGCGGTTGTGCAATGGCTTCGCGACGGACTCGGGCTCATCAAAAAATCCGCTGACATCGAAAAGCTCGCCGCGCGCGCGCTCGACAACGGCGGCGTATATCTCGTGCCCGCATTCGCCGGGCTCGGCGCACCGCATTGGGACGCCGACGCCCGCGGCGCCATCGTCGGCCTCACGCGTGGCAGCACCGCTGCCCAGCTCGCCCGCGCTGCGCTCGAAAGCATCGCCTATCAAAGCGCCGACCTGCTCCGCGCGATGGAAGCCGACTGTGGCCACGCGTTGCGTGAACTCCGCGTCGACGGCGGTGCCGTCGTGAACAACGCGCTCATGCAATTCCAGTCCGACCTCCTTCGCGTCCCCGTCGTCCGCCCACGCACCACCGAAACAACCGCCCTCGGCGCCGCCTATCTCGCCGGCCTCGCGGTGGGTTTTTGGAAAGACCGCGCCGAGATCGCCCGGCTTTGGGCCGTGGATCGCACCTTCCGCGCCGAAGCGCCCGCGCCCCAAATGAAAAATCTCCTCGCCGGCTGGCACCGCGCGGTCGCGCGAGTGAAATCATGAGCGCTGCGCGCGCCGCCACTTGACACTTAATAGGTGTCAAGTGCCGCCGGCCCGCGATGACTTCGGCGGGCTTGCGCCGTCGCGGGCCTTTCGCAAACTCCCGTCAACTCTCCGCCGCATGAATCTTCGTCGCCTTTCCTCCGCCTTGCTCCTCGTCTCTGCGCTCGCTGCCGGAGCCCACGCGCAAACCAGCAGCGAACTCGCCTCGCTCCGCGCCAAAGCCGAAAAAGGCAACGGCATCGCGCAATACAATCTCGGCCTCGCCTACACGCGCGGCGACGACCTGCCCGCCGATCCGATCGAAGCCTTTGTCTGGCTCTCGCTCGCCCAGGAAAACGGCGCGCGTGGGCGCGCCCTTGATGGGGTCTTGGCCTCGCTCGACGCGGCGACGCTACAAACGGCGCAACAGCGCCTCGCCGAGCGCCGCAACACGCTCGGCCTCACCGTGCCCGCCACCGCCCAGAACACCGCGCCGGCCCTCGCCCCGGTTTCAACCGACGACGCTTCCACCCGCCTGCGCGCAGAACGCGATGCGTTGTCCACCAAACTAACTGAACTCGCCGGAGAACTTTCTTCACTGCGCGACGAACGCGAACGCCTCACCAAGCTCGTCGCGTCGCACGAAAAAACCGCGCAAACGTCCGCCGCCGAACTCGTCTCCGCGCGCAACTTTGCCCAGCAAGTCGAAACCACGCTCAACAAAGTCAACGACCAGAAATCCCAACTGGAAGCCGCGCTCCGTTCCGCCCAAGTCGCTGCGCCCGTCAACGGAGGCGCCGATCAGTCCGCACGCATCAGCCGGCTGGAAGAGCAACTCGTCGCCTCCACTCAACGCGCTGAAACGGCGATTCAAACCGCCACCGGCATCAGTCGCCAAAGCAAAGAAGATCTCAACGCCGCCCAAGCCCGCATCGTCGAACTTTCCACCGAACTCGAAAAAGCCCGCTCCACTTCTGAGAGCGGCGGCCGGGCCAGGTATCCCGATTTAGCCGGTCGCGTGCGCGAACTCGAAGCGCAACTCGCCGAAGCCAAAGCGGCGCAACCCGCCTCGGCCGCGTCCGCTGCGGTTGCTACCACGTCGAGCGCGGAATCCGGCGAGACGGAAGCGTTGAAAAAGAAATTGGCCGAAACCGAGGACAAGCTCGCCACCGCGCTGCGCGGCTACGCATTTCTCCAGCGTCAGACCGACGAAAAAGCCGCCGCGGCGAGCAAGTCCACCTCCGCAGTGACCAACGAGCGCAACGATGTCGTAATACGTCTCGCTGAGACCGATTCCCGCGCGACCGCTGCGCAAGCCGAAGTTAACCGCTTGAAAGACGAACTCGCCTCATTGCGCCGTGCCACCGAAAAAGAAACCACCGACCTCGCCGCGACCCGCGCGCTTTTAAAACAGGTGCAAGGCGCGCACGGCATGCTCGCCAAGGAGAATTACGAACTCAAAGCCCGCCTCGCCCCCGCGCCCGCCGGCAGCACCGTCGTCGTGACGCCTGAAACCAGCGCAGTTTCACCCGAACCCACCACGCCGGTGGCAAACGCCGCCGCGCCGCGCACCCACCTCGTCATCGCTGGGGATTCGCTTTCGAAGATCGCTCAGAAATATTACGGCGACAGCAAACGCTGGCCGGAAATCTACCAAGCCAACCGCGCCCAACTTGCGACGGGAACTTCCCTTCGCGTCGGCTCTGAGCTCCGCATCCCGTAATCCCCATGCCCCGGTAATCCCGGCGGCATCACGTTTGGGGCGGGAGGTGGTGGCGCGAAGCAGCGCGTTCGAAGACGCAGCCAGTCTGCGCCCTTACGCCTGCACCACCATCAGGTTTCCAGCGGTAACTGGCCCATTTCCGACTCGCTCGAAAACCCGCGCGCGTTCTTACCGGGGAGATCTTTCTCGAACATCTGGAAACCCTCGCCCGGCTTCGGTTTTAGATGGTGATTGTTTCCGATCAGCGCGGCCGGTTGCAGCCGATGGATGAGGGCGTAGGTTTTTTCCAAGCGCCAATCGGCCTGCGGGCGATCCCAAAGACCGTCGAACCAAACGCCCGCAATCGGGCCTTAACCCGTGAGGAGTTCGGTGAGTTGAGCGTCCATAGAGGGTGACGCCGATGCGGAGACTGATTTCGACCCGCTGCCGCACTGGCCCGGGCTTCCCACGGAAGCATCCAGACGGCCCCGACCAAAGCCCCAACCTTAGCCTTCCGCATCATACCCAAAGCCACCGCAAGCGTGCGCCCTAACGCCTAAAACACCGCGAGGATCACCACGAGCGACAGGATTGAAGTCAGCACGCTTAGCACGATGGCGCCGGACGCGATGGTTTCGTCGCCTTTCATTTCCATCGCGATAGCGTAAGAGACGATCGCCGTCGGACACGCCATCAAGATCATCACCATTTTCAACTCGAGTGCGCCCAGCCCTAACGCGCGACCGACTATCCAACCGAGCAGCGGCGACACCGCCGTCTTGATCAACGCAGAACTCAACGGCGCATGCCACGCGCCGTGAAATTTTGCCGTGACCAGCGATCCGCCCACGCCGAGCAACCCAAGCGGCAACGCCATTTCTCCGAGCGCCGTAAAGGTTTGGTCGAGTGCGTGGGGTAGTTTCCAGCCGAAAATCGCAAACGCCATGCCTGCCGCCGTCGCGATCAACGGCGGTGTCGTCGCAAGTTTTTTTAATAGCGGCAAAATCATGCGCCAACTCAGCGCATGCTGGCTCAACAACAGCACGATCACTCCTGCTGTATTGTAGAAAACCATCATCGGTGCGACCGTGAGCACCGCCGCCGTGCGCGCCGACACCCCCCACGCGAGCGGTTCATCAGGCAGTGAATAAATAATCGGCAGACCGACAAACGCCAGGTTGCCGCGAAATCCACCCTGCACAAACGTGCCCAATGCCGCGCCCGGCAACCGCAACAACCACGCGACCAGATAGGCCACCACGATCGCCGCGCACGTCGCACTCAGCATCACCGTCAACATCAACCCCGCCCCGCTCGCGCCCTGGAACGAGTTGGCCAGTTGCGAAAACAACAACGCGGGCAGGCCGAGCCAGTAAGTCACGCGATTCGCTTCCTTGAGAAAATTTTCCGAAACGAAACTCGTCCGCTGCAACCACGCTCCGAGCGCGATCAGCAGAAACACTGGCGCGAGGATGTCGAAGATGTGCATGTCGCGACACACTGCGTGTCGCCGCGCGTTCCGTCTAGCCTGCTTTCCACCGCGATCGCCGGCCCAGCAAGCCGCACGCACACCGCGAATTTCTCACGGAAACCAACGCCGAAGCCTACCTCGGCGAAAAAACCGCGCAGGCCGTCATCACGGTCCCCGCTTATTCTAACGACGCCCAACGTCGCCTCACGTGAAAAAACCTCCGCAGCGGCCCAACCCGTTTGTCATATATTATATGACAAACGGGTTTCTACACGCGGCGAAGTCGGATCGGATTTTACTTCGCTTCGCGCCGCGGGGCGTGTTGCGTTTGCGGCATGTCTTCGCACTCGATCGCGTTCATCGGCACCGGCGTCATGGGACGCAGCATGGCGGGCCACTTGCTCAAAGCCGGCCACACGCTGCACGTCTATAACCGCACCCAGTCAAAAGCGCAGCCACTGATCGACGCGGGCGCGCATTGGCACGATACCGCCGGCGCGGCGGCGAAGGCAGCTGATTTCATTTTCACCATCGTGGGCATGCCGCATGACGTGGAAGAAACTTATTTTGGTGACAACGGCGTCATCACCCACGCCAAGCGCGGCGCGGTGCTCATCGATATGACCACCTCTAGCCCGAAGCTCGCGGTGCGCATCGCCGAAGCCGCTACCGCCAAAAGTTTATCCGCGCTCGACGCGCCGGTATCCGGCGGCGACGTCGGCGCAAAAGAAGCACGACTCGTCATCATGGTCGGTGGCAATTCGACCGCCTTCGAAAAAACCAAACCGCTGTTCGAACTGATGGGAAAAAACATCGCGCTGCACGGCGGGCCGGGCGCGGGTCAACATTGCAAGATGGCCAATCAGATCTCCATCGCCTCGATCATGATGTCGTGGTGCGAAGCGCTGACTTACGCCAAAAAAGCCGGCCTCGATCCCGAGCGCGTCATCGGCAGCATCGGCGGCGGCGCGGCCGCGAGCTGGTCGCTCAACAACCTCGCACCGCGCGCGCTCAAAGGCGATTTCGCGCCCGGCTTTTACGTAAAACATTTCCTCAAAGACATGCGCATCGCGCTCGATTCTGCCGCAGAGATGAAACTGGAGTTGCCCGGGCTCACTCAGGCCAAAAAACTCTACGACGAAGTCTCCCGCCGCGGCTGGGACGACCAAGGCACGCAGATTTTGCTACGCCTTTACCAAGGTTGAGCCAGCCAGCTGGTTTAAAAGCTCTCAGCTAATGACCGCCTTTGCGCGGGATTTGGCGTAACGTCGGAAAAAGACCGCCGATACAAACGCTCCCAGCACGAGCGGGATCGTGTTGGCCTCCGGAATGACCGCCGACACTTCATGGAAAGCCGCGCCCGCGTTGCCATTGCCATCGCTCAATCGCAGCGCATCGAACCGGAAAACACTGCTGCCGCCGGTTCCGCGGTAGGCGGCCACTCCTAACGATGAAACAGCAAGCGGATTATCGATACTCGAGACCGAAAATGTCGGAGCAACGTCAGTCAGAAAACCATCCAGACTCGTGATGCCACCCAGATTCGGACTCAACCAGAGGTCAAAGGCCCCCTCGTCTCCTGTGATCATGCGCCCCAACACGAGATAATCGACCGCCGTTGAGAGGGTCGCGATATTAGTGGAAACTCCGCCCAAGGTGACGTTGAGACCACCCGTGGTGTTAACGAGCACACTCCATCCACTCGTAGCCGAGCTCGCACCGGTATCATTAAAAATCAGTCCCCCGGCGCCCGTTCCACCATAACGGAAGCCGAAGGAAAACCACACCTCACCTGCAGCAGCCACGTCCAAGCTTCTGTAGATGGAACGAAAATTTGCAGTCTGCGAATACAAGCTTCCTGATCCCTCGGCTTGCGTGACGGCATATCCGCTATACTGGAGATTGGTCGTGCTGTTATACAACACGTTGGCGTTCCCCGCCCAGCCCCCGGCCCAACCGCTGCCACCATTCGCATTTCCCGCCAACGCGGTGGCAGAAGCATTTGAGGGGTATAAAAAATCTTCCACGACCACACTTGCATGCAAGGAACCGACAGCGAGCAGCACGAAGACAGAATTCAGTAAGAGCTTTTTCAATTTAGTAGGGCGTTTTTCCAGTAAGGAGGGTTGGGAGTAACAGATAATCCGATCGAGCAATTGGATTTTAGAATAAAACCGTTATCGAACTACAATGAGCACGCGCTGGTCTCCCGAAGAACCCACACCGCAACGCACCGAGCGATTTTCAAGTATCCCGCTTCGAACTAACCAACGACTCACGAAGCCAGAGGTTCCCAAAGAAAACCAGTGCGCGTTGCTTACAACTCACGGCCTAGACCTTCAGGGTAAACTGCTCCCATGACTTCCTTCCCCGCCGCGCTTCATTACTACGCTCCCTCGAAACCCTTTCGCGCCGGACAAGCGATGAAGGTCGATCTCTGCGTCTATGGCGGCACCTCGAGCGGGGTCACGGCCGCGTTACAAGGCACACGCGATGGCCTGCGTGTCGTCTTGATCGAAAACAGCAATCACCTCGGTGGCTTGACTGCAGGTGGACTCGGTTGGACGGACTTCGGCAATAAGGCCACCATCGGTGGACTCGGCCACGAATTCTATCGGCGCGTCGGCCAGCATTACGGGGTCGATGCCCAGTGGTGTTTCGAGCCCAGCGTCGCGGAGAAAATTTTCAATGAGTGGCTCGCGGAAAGCGGCACGCCGATATTTCGCCGCGAGTATCTCGCCAGCGTGCAAATGTCCGAAGGACGCATCGAAAGCATCACGCTCGAAAGCGGCTTGGTGGTGTCGGCCAAATTGTTCATCGACGCCACCTACGAAGGTGACTTGCTCGCGCGCGCCGGCGTGCGTTACACGGTCGGCCGCGAAGCCAACTCACAATATGGCGAACAGACTAACGGCATGCAGGTGCATGCGAAACACCAGTTCGATTTTCCCGTGGATCCTTATCGAATCGAAGGGATTCCCGCCAGCGGCCTGTTGCCCGGCATCGAAGCCGGCAGCCATTACGCGCAAGGCGACGGCGACCGCCGCATCCAGGCTTACAATTTCCGGATGTGCCTCACCAACGATCCGGCCAATCGCATGCCGTTCGAAAAACCCGCAGCCTACGATCGCACGCAGTATGAACTGCTCGCGCGCTACCTGCGCGGCGGCTGGAACGAAGTGTTTGCAAAGTTCGACCCGATCCCGAATCGCAAGACCGATACGAACAACCACGGTGCGGTCTCCACGGATTTCATCGGGCAGAACCACGCGTGGCCGGAAGCAAGTTACGCCGAACGCGAAACGATTTTCCAAGCCCACGTCACCTACCAAAAGGGCTTACAATGGTTTCTGGCCAACGATGCAGCAGTGCCAGAGGCCATCCGCACGGCTTACGCGCAGTGGGGTTTGCCCAAAGACGAGTTTGTCGAAACTGGCGGCTGGCCGCACCAACTCTATATCCGCGAAGCCCGTCGCATGGTCAGCGACTATGTGACCACCGAGCATAACTGCCGCTGCACCACAGTGGCGGACGATCCTGTCGGTCTCGGGGCCTACGGCATGGATTCACACAACTGCCGTCGCGTGCTCATCGACGGAATTTTGCGGAACGAAGGTGACGTCCAAGCCGCCGGTTTTCCTCCGTATCAAATTTCGTGGCGCTCGCTCATTCCGCGTCGGGGCGAATGCAGCAACCTCATCGTGCCTGTCTGTGTGTCCGCGACTCACATTGCCTACGGCTCGATTCGCATGGAGCCCGTTTTTATGGTGCTCGGCCAATCGGCCGCCATTGCCGCATCACTGGTCATTCGCAAAAATTGCCCCGTGCAAGACCTGCCCTACGCACTCCTCCGCGAAAAACTACGCGAGGCGGGACAAGTGCTCACCGTCAGTGGTGAAAATGCCCGCCCCAACGAAATTGTTTAACGCATTTTTAGTCTCGGTTAATTTTTTAAATTAACCGTTCGATTCATGTAACCGAGCTGCGTGGGTTTACTCGCCCAGTGTAACAGCAACCTTGTCACTACTGTGGTGTGCATGCGGAGCCGTGGCCGCTGGCGCCTGGAAGACTTTGGCCAATTCGCGCAGACCGTTCAGCATGATGCGCACGTCGCCACCAGGGCAGATCAACTGCGCACCGAGCGAGCGGACTTTTTGATAGAGTTCCGGAGAAGGCCCGAGCGTGCCCCAAAATTTTCCGTGTCGCCCGCAAGAGGCTGCAAGCAAGGTCATCGCCTCAATCACCTCGGGCGCGCCGAGCTGCCCGAGCTTCCCGATGCGGTGCGCATAGTCGCCAGGCCCGAAGAAAATACCGTCAACGCCGGGCACGGCCACAATCTGATCGAGTTCAGCAACCGCTTCCTCGGTCTCGATCTGGCAGATGATTGCGACCTCATTGTTCTGATGCCGCACGTAAGCTTGTGCGTTCATCGTGCCGTAAGCGCCGTCGATGCCGCCGCCATTCCACCCGCGCAAGCCAGTTACTTCCCCGCGCTCAGGAGATGGGTTGTTGAATTTTGCCCACTCAACAATCTGCCGCGCCTCCGCCGCGCTGTTCACCATCGAGCACATGATTCCACCCACTCCCGTTTCCAATACGCGCATCACCGCTTGGTAATCGGTAGCCTTGAAGCGGGCTAGCGTCGTGATGGGGAACGCGCGCGCCACCATGTTGAGGACGGCGAGGTCACGCGTGGAAATATCGAAATGCTCCAAGTCGAACCAGAGCGATTCGAACAAGCCCGAGCGGCAGATAAAATCGACATGCCGCGGCGTGGCGTGATTGCCCAGCACATAGAGATTCTCGATCTGATTTGCCCGCATGTGCGCGAGCAATTGGTTGGAGCGTGGTCCACCGGTAATGGGGTTCATAAATTAGTTTGGTTAGAAAACTCGGGGTCTCGCGTCGCAACAACCCCTGCGCACTGGTTCCTCCAGGGAGCCACCTGACGGTAAATCGTTTTGCGCGAAACCACTTCAAATTCACCACGCATATGCGGAAGGTTGTCCGTGACGATCAACCCACTCGCCCGTGTGCGCAGGCTGGAGATTTTCAATCGTTCGAGCCAACGAAGCGACGGCTTCGCTCACCGGCAAATCAGCTCCCGGCCCGCCCATCGTGGTGCGCACCCAACCGGGAGTAATCGCGACCACGGTGATACCATGCGGCGCAAGATCGAGCGCGGCGCGGCGCGTAAATTGGTTCAACGCGGCTTTCGAGATGCAATACGCCGGCGCCGGACTGCGCGCACTATTCCGCGTCAAGGATCCCGCCCCGGAAGAAATATTAATCACGCGCGGATTACGGCCCTGCTTCAGCAGAGGAAACGCCGCCTGGAGGACTCGCAACGGCCCGACGGTGTTGACGTCGAGCGTGCGCACCACGCTGGCGACATCGATTTCTATAACGGTGTGGGTGCGCGGTTCCGGATTAATGCCGGCATTGTTCACGAGCACATCGAGCGACGGGGTGTGTTCACGGACTCGCGCGAGACACGCGACGACTTGATCGTCGCGTGTCACATCCAGTTCGAGCACTTTCACGGCAGCATTCGCCACCGCCAATGAAAGAAGCTCAGCCGCGGCGGCGGGTTCACGACAGCCTGCGAATACCGTCCAGCCACGGACGGCGAACTGAATCGCCAGCTCGAGGCCGAGGCCTCGATTCGCGCCCGTGATCAGAATCGTGGAGCTCACCCACTCAGAATTTCAGGGTGTTGCTCCACGTGACTTCACGCGGCTGGTTGCTATAAACCGCCGACGGCGTGCCGTTGTAGCCGGTGAGCGTATTCGGGCGCAGCAGGATGTCGTAGTCGTCGAAAATATTCGTGACGTTGATCTGCGTCGACCACGTGAGTTTACGCGTGAGCTTGCGCTCGTAGCCCAGCATTAGCTCGAACAACGCCTTATTGGGACGGACGTAAAGTTCCCGTTCGCGGTTGGGCGCGTAACCGTTGGCGTAGTAATAGTAATCGGCGTTGCGCCACGCGAGACTCGCCGTGCCGCCGACGCGCAGGCCCTTGAGTTTGCCTTCACGAAACGAGTAAGTGTTGGTGAAACTCAGACTGATCTCAGGATAACCTGTGGTGCGATCTCCGGCGCGCGAGGTGACGATCTGGTCAGGCGGCGTCACCCCTCGAATCTGCATTTCAGAAATGGGCCGCCCAGCGACGCCCGTGCGAATCGCCCCGTTAGCCGGGTGGATGTAGAGCAGAATCGTGCGACCGTTCGAGGCGCGCAACAGGCCGGATTCCGGATCAGGATTCGCGTAGTAAACATTCGTCGGGTCACTCAACGCGGCGATCGTGAGCGGGATGTAGCCGGCGTTAGCCACCGTGCCCGGAGTCGCCAGATAAGTCGGGCGCACGTAGACAATCGTGCCGTTGGCGTAAGTGACCTGGCCGGCGGCGTTCGCGTTGAAGGCATCGTTGTATTGCGGCGCGTAGCTCGTGTTACTGTTGATGGTGCCTTTGATAAACGCCGCTGAAAGACGTGAGCGCCAGTTCGACACCGGGCGGGCCGTGACTGCCAGTTGCAACCCTTCCGAGCGGCGATCCACGGAAATAACCGTGCCCGCCGCGGCGCGGAAACGCCCGTTGATGCCGGAGGGATTGATGCTGTCGCGGACGCTGGTGCTGATGTTGTAAGGCTCGTTCGTGGAATCGACCACGTAAGCCGCCAGCGAGCCGGAAACACGACCGCGTTCGTCGCCGATTTTGAGGCCCACTTCGTAGCCCACCGAGTGCGCGATGCCGGCGGGATTTTCCAAAGGATCCGTCGGCACCGTGAGGAGAATTGCAGGAATGTTATTCGTGTCAGAAAGCGTCACGTAAGGACGCAGCCAGGAATTCAACGCGTAGTTCGCGCCCACGGAGAAATTCACGCGAGAAGCCTGGGCATTGATCTCAGGCACGGCGTCGCCCGCCAGTTGGCGGCTGTCACTGCGACCGTAACGAACGCCCGCGAGCGTGGTGAGACGCCCGTCATTCCATTGGGTGAAATTAACCGCAAAGACACCCGAACTAATCGAACGACTATGAGTGAAAAGATCGTCGCCGGTGACGCCTTGGGGATTCTGCGGCGACACCAACGCGGGGTCGGTGACGTTCATCACGTCGCCGGCGTAGTTGACGCCGCGGTAAGTGATTTTCTGCGTCGCGACGGGAAAGAACGGATATTTGACCGGGCCATTCGTGACGATCCACGTCGGATTCGGCAGAGCCATCCGGATGCGATTGCCCGCGGCGTTACGCACCAGGTCGTAATTCGCGTCTGCCTGGTAATACGCGTAATTCTCGTTGGCGTAATTTCCCTTCGTGTAATCGACGCCGGTGATCGTTTGGCTGCGCCCGCGGCCGCCGAACAAATCGTTCGTGAGCACCACCGAGAAACGAAGTGATCGGGAATCCGATGGCTGGTTGGCCCACGCCGAGCCACCCGTGCCGCCGGCACCCATCGTCCATTCGCCGGGAATCGGATTACTGCTGGCATTCGGCGACCAGAACGTCGCGCCACTGCCGAAACTCATCCGACTATCCTTGTCTTGGTAGCCCAGCGAAAGTTGCGTCGCGAGCCAGCGTTTCCAGGTTGTTTCCGTCGTCACCGACGCCAAGCGGGCCCGGGTGACTTCTTCGCGAAACGCTCCCGCGTAAGAATTATAATTTTCCCAATTCAGGTAGCCGTTGGCGATCACGCCGGCCCCGCTCGGACCCGAAGTGGCTTTCTCGATCTGATCGGTGGCCAACAACAAAAAAAGATTCAGGCCGTGGCGCGCATCGATCGCTGTGCTGCCGGCATTCAAGGTGAGGTTCGCCTGGAGAAAGCGGTTGAACTGCGTCTGCTTGACCGTCGCACGGACCAAGGTGTTGGCGAAAGGTTTGAACGCCATTTGCAAGTAAGCACCTTCGAGCGGCCCGCCGATCCATTTACGGTCGTCACCAAGTTCGCGCTTCATCAGGGAAACCGCAAAGGCCACTTTTCGCGTGCCCGTAGTGTAGTCGAATTGCCCGAGGTAGTGCCCGTATTCGTCGATTTGCAGTTTCAACGATCCCTCGGCACGCCGCCCCAGTCGTGCCTGCTTGGCGATCATGTTGATGACGCCACCGCCACCACCATTGCCATAGAGGAGCGATTGCGGGCCGTTAATCACCTCGACGCGCTCGATACCGAAATTGCTGTTCAGTCCCGTGCCCGCAGCGGAGGGCAGCATAAACCCGTCCTGCTTCACCACCGCCGCACCGAGGCCGCGCAGTTGGATGCCAGCCGAGACGCTGTCACCACCACCACGATCCATGGGCTTGTTCACGGGACTGCCGCTCACATCGCCACCCGCCGAGCCGATGCCCGCGCCCGCCGCGTAAGTGCTGAGCATTTGTTCAAGCGTCGCGCTATTGGTATCTTCCATGAACGCACTCGTGAAGACATCCGCGGAGATCGGCATCTTTCCCAGCTCGGCGTTGAAGTTGGTAATCGAATTTGAATTCAGCGCTCCATAACTGTCATCCGGATCCGCTTTCACCACGAACGGACTTAACTCCAGAGTCGGATCAAGTGGAGCCACCGGTTTGGTGCCCGTCGAGTTAGCGGGTGGTTGCGGAGTGGGCGTGGTGGTCTGTGCGTGAAGCGCGGGAAGACCAAAAACCAATGCAGCCACCGTGACAGTGTGCAGGAATAAACGGAGGCGGGAACGGCCGGGGTTCGAGATCATGGAGTTCGACTTGGGGGAAGCTTGGTTCGTCGCGTTAAAACGGACGAGCACGAGGGGTGAAGGACGGCGCGATGCTTTGCAGGTTCGCCCCGGTGCCCAGAAATTTTGACTGGTTTCCCGTGGAGACCATGAAGCGCGGACGGCGAAGGATAAAAAATTATCCGACGGAAACCGTGTCCCGCATCGCCACGGCACGCGCTTGGGCCCGGGCTATATCCTTGCGCAGGAAAAAATGGTAGCCCACAAAAAGCAGCGCCGAAGCCGCGAAGAAACAGAGGGAGATTCCCGCAAAAATACCGCCGAGCCCCACTTCGCGTTTCAAGATGCCCGCCATCAACACGCCGCAACCGCCTGCTGCAGTCGCCACGGCATTCATGAGACCCACTCCTGTCGAACGATACTCCGGCGGCACGATTTCACACTGCGTCGGATTGTCGTTGGCGTTTGCGAGTCCGCGCATGAACGAGAAAACCGAAACGCCGACCGCGACCACCGTGAAGCTGGGTTGCCCGAGAAAAAGCAGCAGACACGGCGCGCCCAACAAATAGCAGCACGCGTAAAGCAGCATTCGCCGGTGCGGGGCATGCGCTGCCACCCGATCTGAAAGCCAGCCACCCGCCAGCACTCCAACCACCAACCACATCTGCAACATGATCGTCCCTGCGAATCCCGCAGCAGACATCGGCATACTGAAGGTCTCACGGAAATACAGCGGCAGCCACGTGAAGAAAATCCACATGCCCACGCCCGAGAGCATCGACTCGCCCAACAGCACATAAAAAGACGGCACGCGCAGAATATAGTTAACCGCATCCGTAAAACTCGCCGGCCGCGCACTGGTGGCGGATCGCGGCGCCGATGCCGGGAGCAAAGTGCGCGAGAACAAAGCCAGCGCGATGCCGGCTCCGCCGAGCACAAAAAAACCCACGCGCCACCCATAATGATCGGCAAAATAACCGGCCACACTTCCGCCGACTACCATGCCTGAATTGGCCCCAATCTGGATAAAGCTCATCGCCCGCGCGCGCGTTTCCGGGCCGTGATACGAAGCAATCAACGCCACCGCCGCCGGCAGGAAAAGACACTCCGTGACGCCGAGCGCGATCCGCAAGACGAGCAACATCGGATACCCCGCCGCCAATCCCATGAGCGCAGTGACTGTGCTCCACGCGATCAGGCTCCCGATCACCATTTTCGACCGTGAGAACCGGTCGGCGAGATTGCCCGCCAGGGGCGAACCGATTGCATAGCTCCAGAGAAACACCGAGCCGAGCAGACCAAGCAGCACATTCGTAATGCCGAAATCCTGCTGCAACGCCGGCAACACGACGGACATCGCCGACCGGTCACCAAAATTTAACGCCGCAGCAAGCGTGAGAAACCACACCACCCGCCAGCGTTCATCCAGCAACCAAGCAAAACGTTTCATGGTGCGAGAATCTCCATTTCGTAAACCTGGGCCGTGCGCAGTCCCGGTGAATATTCGCCGCCCGCCACCAGCCACGATTTTCCAAGCTCGATCACGGACGCGCCAACCAAACCGAGCGGCATGGACTGGCGCTGGCTCCACGTGTCTCGAGCGACATCATACCACAGCACATCAGCCGGAATCCGATAGCGTTCTCCCAATTCTTTGAGTCGGGCAAAGTCGTGTCCGTCTGAGCCGCCGAGCACCACGACGTGTGTTCCGTCTTTGATCGTCAATCCCGCTCCGAGCACGGCACCGCGTGGCATCGGCGAACGTTTTGCCCAAAGACGCGTGGCGGGATCGAAACAATAAACATTTCTAAGATAGTCAGCCTGACTGCGTGGCGATCCCGCTAATCCACCTGCGAGCAAAAGTCGCGAGCGCCCGTTTTCTTTCACGGCCACGAGCATCGCGCCATACAAACCCGAATTGCCGGCAACGTCATCATTCATCCAAACCGGCAACGCCTCCCACACGCTGCGCGCCGGATCTTTCAACGCACGCGCCACATCCAATCGCCAGAACCCCGCGACCGCGCCTTTCGCGCCTTCACCGCCGGCCACATAAAGCATATCGTCGATCACCGCGATCGCAGGCGTCGCGACCGCCTCGGGCAAATCGGGCAGCGCAGTGCGCTCGACGTCACTGCTTTCACGATTCCACGAGAGCAGGAAAACTTCCCTCAGGCTCCCCTGGGCATTCCGTCCGCCCACGCCGACGATACCGAACGAGGTCGAAACCGCCGCTCCTTCACCGGACGCCATTGGCAGTTTGCCGCCCGTCATGCGCCAAGGCCTTCCCTCCACCGTGAGATCGCAAACAAAAATCTCATCGTGGAATTGTTTAATCCGGCCCGCGCTCCGACCACCGGGAAAATTCGAACCACCCGCGAGGATCACGTGGCCGCGGCTGGTTCCAGCATACATGCCCTTCAAACCATCCGCATTGGGAATATCTTTCCACTGTCTCCAGATAATTTCTTGGTCGGCCGCAGCGGCCTGGAGAACGCTCATGCTCATGAGGCATACGCCCAGTGAGATGCCGCCGACGATCCGGCCGAACGAATAAAGGCGGTCTGCAGCGTTGATCAAAATCTTCAGGGACGTTTATCCGATTTCTTCAACGCCGCTTTTCCAGATTTAGACTTTGGTTGCTGGCTCGCAATCAGCCGATCAGTTTCGTCCAACGTGAAGCGCGTGCTGACCACGGAATTTTTTTCCGAGCCTTCGCGATACTTGATGTAGGTCGTGGCAAGGAAGGTGCCATCCGGCAAAAACTCGAGGCCGGGATAACCGTTGTCCGTGCCCTTGAAGCTGTGCAGCAGTTTGACCCGATAGTCGCCGTCGCGACCGTTCACGATATCTTCGTAACGTCCGACCCACGCGATAAAATGCGTGCCCGTGGGACTGCCGTAAGCCTTGCCGGTATCGCGCATCGCCACCACCAAACGCCCGTCCGATGCATAGCGCGCCACGTGCCGATCCCCATAAAGTCCAGGCGGCAACTTGCGCTCTTTTGACCACGTGAGCCCTTCGTCGTCGCTCGTGAGGTAGAGCGCTTCACGTTTGGTGTTCTCGCGGATCAGCGCGAGCAACTGCCGGCCATCGGGAGAACGCACCATCCACGGCTCACACGGTTTAAGGTCAGGCAAATCGAGAACCACCTGCCAAGGCGCCCACGTCAGGCCGCCGTCGGAGGAAATACTTTGAACGATGATATTGGTGCGCGGATCCTTCGTTTCTCCCGGTCGACGAATATTGGTCAGGCCCAACAGTTTTTTCCCACCGTCGATCGGCACGATGGTGCAGAAAGGCATCACGCATTCCAAACCGATGCTCTCCATTTCCGACCACGTCTTCCCTTCGTCGAGGGAAACACTCCGCTGCATTTTACCATCAGCGCCCTGGCCGGCATATACGACGAGCCGCGATACGCCGGCCGGATCCGTCAGCCGCCAGATTGTCGGGCAATTTTTCACCGCTTTCCAACTCGCCGGCACTGGCAGGAGTTCGCTCCACGTGCGCCCGCCATCGTCGCTTCGCTTGAGTGGCCCGCACGCCCCGCCGTGGTCGATCGACCACACGCAAAAAACCGTTTTTCCATTCGGCATCAGCAAGGTCGTTGGATGGCCTTGGTAGATCTCGTCATCACCTTGCGCGACGACAACCTGCCGCGCTGTGTCAGCCGACAGATCGACCGTCGGAGGAAACGGGAGTTGCGCGCGTTTGCCCGGCCCGGAAGGGACCAATTCCTGAGCAAAAAAAGCAGGAGCAAAAACCAAGAACGCTGACAGCAGAATCAAATGCTTCATAAGGGGTGGAGGGGAATCCGGATTCGACTGAGGCGGGGCCACATTTCAATCGCCGCGCACTGGTCTACCTCGGAGGCCAGCGTGACAACACGAAATCAAAGTGCGCCGCGCAGTGCATTTCCTCCGGGTGAGGCAATGGAAGCACCGGAAATGAAGGTTGGCTCGATACGATGCACGGGGTTTGCCACCGGCTCGCCTCGGAGCAGCGACTTGAGCGGAGTAAAAATGCGCTTGGCATGAACTTTCGCGTTCAAGGTGTAGCGCGCCGGCTCCGGACTGAGGTAGCCGAGGAAGGAGTCGTCATCGCGCGACACGAGCGAGATATCCTGCGGCACACGCAACCCTCGCTGCGCTAGAAACGTAATCGCGCTGAGATAATAAACCGGGTTGGCCACGAGAATTCCCGTGGGCGGGACCGCGCTTTTGAACAACCGCGCGAGCGCCCGATTGACGCCGGCCACCGTGCCATCGTGCCGGGCGATGATCGGGTCGGGCACGTGGTTCGTCGAACGTTTCACGCCATCGATAAATCCCGACTCACTCTCAATATCTCCCGCGCGCTGCGACTGTCGCGTCAGGTAAGCCAGTCGGGTGTGTCCCGCGCGAAGCAACGCGCCGGCGGCATGCCGGCAGCAGGCAAAATTATCTTTGTCCACACTGGGAATTTCCTGCCCGAGGTGACACGAGCCGGCGATCACACTGGGAATCCGCTGCTCGTGAAACCAACGTTGGATCGGATGATTGGTGTGCGCCAACACCCAGGCGGATTGCAGATTCTGGCGCACGAGCTGGCGTAGCGCGCTTTCCGGTTTCGCATTAAAAAAACGGTGGCCGGAAAAAATCGCGAGGCGGATGCCGCTTTCAAACAGCAGCGCGCGCAACTCATCCACCCACAACGCGGTGTAGGGGCGGAGATTTTCGATCGACTCCGGAGTCAACAATCCCACGGAAACATTCGCGGCCGGCATTTTCGGTCGGGCCGACGGCGTCACCACACGATGACCGAGACCCTGCTTCGCCACGATGACTCCCTCGTGCTGGAGTTGCGCGAGCGCCTTGCGCAGCGTCTTCCGGCTGACCCGCAGCGACTCGGTCAAAGGACGCTCACCCGGCAACCATTCGGGCCACGCACCCCGGTCAATTTCCGCGCGCAACGCCGCGGCGACTTGGTGGGGTAGTGTAGAAAAATTACCGAGAGACGAAGTCATGAGGGGAAGATGACGCGGCAGCCCTGGGGATGGTTGCAAGAGTTGCGCAACTCGTATCGGCCCCGCGCGTCGGGACCAAGTTGACTAAGCCGGTCTCCGAAAGAAACCACGGAATAATCCTCGGCGACTCGCTTCCGAAAATCAGCCTGACCGGCACCCCTTGCGGCACCGCCGCGCCACTCACGTTTGTTCACCTCAAAAATATGTCCTTACTCCCCCGCTTCTTTTCGCCGGCATGGACGCGCTTCGCTCGCCGTCTGCTTTTTTCCCTCACGTGCGTCTTCGCTCACTCGCCTTTGGCAATCTACGCGGCCGAACCAGAGGACGCTCCGGTCACTCCAAGCAAGCCCGCCGCGCTTTCACTCACGGTGCACCCCAAGGTGGAAATCCTGCCGTTGCAACTCCCGTGGTCCGCGCTGGTGACCGCCAACGGCAGGCTTCTCACCATCGACGAAAATCGCGTGAAGCTCTCGAACAACGACGGCAAAACGTTCACGAAAGGCACGCCACTCCACCCCAAAAAAGTCGCCACCGGCCGCCCGATCGACGGGCGCACGCTTCGCACGAGCAAGGGAACGCTCATCCTCGTTTATGGCGACCCCAAGACCCGCAAACTGAGTTGGGATCGCGCAACTGGTGAGCCGAAATCCGACATGCGCGCAGACGTGTGGATGATCCGCAGCGAAGACGGCGGCAAAACGTGGACGGATCGTCAGGAAATTTCGACGCTCCTCGAATCGGTTTCTCCCTACTGCCTCAGCCTGATCAAAATTACCGAAGCCGCCGACGGCACCGTCGTCGTGCCGATGCAACTCCGCGTCGGAAACAAAAACCGCAGCGTGATCACCACCGTGATTTCGCGCGACGACGGCAAAACTTGGTTGCCGGGCAAGAGCACGCTCGATGTCGGTGGCGCGGGCATCCACGACGGGTTGCTCGAACCCACCCTCGTGGCGCTGCGTGATGGCCGACTCTGGATGTTGATCCGCACGAATCTCGATAAATTCTACGAATCATTCTCCGCGGATTCCGGCCTGACTTGGTCGCCCGCCGCGCCGACCTCGATTGCCGCGAGCAGTTCTCCCGGGTATCTTTTGCGCTTAAAAAGCGGCCGGTTGATGCTGCTCTGGAATCAACTCCATCCGGCCGGCCAGCCCGACTACCCGCGCCGCTCCGGCAAAGGCACCTCCGCGAAGCCCGCGAGTTGGTATCGCGATGAACTCTCGTTAGCCTTTTCCGAAGACGACGGTAAATCGTGGTCGGCACCCGTGATCATCGCCCACGATTCGAAACGCGTGGCTTATCCTTCCGCCATCGAACGCCGTCCGGGTGAAATTTGGGTCACCGTCCATCACACCACTGGAAACACCATGCGCTTCCGTGAAGAAGATTTTATCGGCACCAAGCCTAGCCCGTAACAGCCAACAAATCAGCACCGAGCGGGTTCATACCTTAGTCTTCGGCGTGCCCCAGCGGACGCCGAACCAGACCGCGGCGAAGAGCGCGAGCACGTTCCCCAGCCAGAACCACCACGGATGCGGAAACGCGCGGAGGTTCATCAAACTCGCTGCGCCAAAAAATGCGGCCACCAACACGCCTTGGCGGAAATGCGACGTCAGCGAAAACCGCGTGGCCACATACACGGCGGCGATAAATCCGATCAGGTAACCAATCAACACGCCGATAAATGCACTGGCGGGCAACGCGGCGATGTAGGCCTTCATCATCTCCTGATTGTTGGGATCGAATCCCGCCGGCGCAGGATGCAGTTTCATACTAACCATCTGCGATACGGAAATTGCCACAACACCGAGCACGAGTCCGGCGAGCAAGGCGAGGCAGTTGCGAATAATAATTTTCATGAGCGCCGTGACGCTGACACTTTTTTTCCGGCCGCCAATCCTGCATCGCTGCGCCCAACGCATTCAAAAAGAAAGCCCGCTCTCGCGAGCGGGCTTGGGCCAATCGGCGCTATTTACGTCAGCATCAGAAATCCAGCGTCACTTTCACGAACACGAAGCGGCCTTCGCCGGAGTGCGTGAGGTTGTCGTAGCCGGTCGAAGTGGTCGAGGTGTAGGCGCGGGGCGGATCCGTATCGAGGACGTTGTTCGCACCGAGCGTAAACGCATAGCGCTCCGACAGCCGATACGTGACCTGCGGGTTGAAGAGCCAGAGATCTTCGATCTCGTTCAACAGGCCGTTGCCGCCGAGCGCCGTGGACGCCACGCCGATGTCGTCGTAAGCGCCGATGTAGTTTGCGAACACGGACGCGCTCAACGCGTCTTTCTTCCAGCTGAGGGAAAGATTTCCACGCACGCGCGGCGTGGCGAATGTCCCCACGCTTTCAAACGTGTCGAAAGACAATTCGTTGAGGTAAGTCATCGTCGCGCTCGCGAAGAAGCGACCGAACGACGCGGTTTTCCATTCATAACGCGCGCTAAAATCCCAGCCACGGTAGCTCTGGCGCGCGGTGTTTTGAAAACTGTCGTTTACGAAAAGCAGCGAACCCGGCAAACCGGCGGCGATATCGGCCGGAGTTTGCGCGGCGCGAATCACGCGGTTGCCGAAGATCGGGCTGGCGAGCTCATTGTTCAGGATGACGCCTGCGCCAAAGTTCGCGATGACGTTGGTGCCTTCAAATTGGAAGTAATCGACGGCGAACGTGAAGCCGTGGAGGAAACCGAGCGCGCCGTTTTTCTGCGGCTCAAACAGGAAGCCGCCGTAATACACGTCGGTCGTTTCCGGTGTGAGGGTGGAATTGCCGATGGTGACAATCCGCAGTTGCCGCGGCGCATCCGCCGGCCGGCGCGGGTCAACCACGCTGCCCGAGCTGAACGATACCGTGCCGCCGTTAAAAAGCTGCGGCAGATCGGGCGCCTTGAACGCTTTCGAAAACGAACCGCGCAACAACAGCCACGGCAGCACTTTCGTGCTCACGCCGATCTTCGGTTTCGCGGTCTCGCCGAAGTCGCTGTAATTTTCGAAACGGCCGGCGACTTGAATCTCCGTGCCTTTCACAATAGGCACACGCACTTCGGCGTAGGCCGATTGCACTTTGCGATCACCCTGTGTGTTCTGGCCTTCACTGCCGCCGATGATCTGGCCGGCCTGTTCATCGGCCGAGCGAAACTGTGAAAGTTTTTCGTCACGACTTTCAATGCCGACCGCCACGCCCACGTCGCCAGCGGGCAAAGCAAAGACCGAGCCTCCCGCCGTCGCGTCGTAAAGGCGCATGCGTTGTCTGTCGCTGCGGTTGAAATTAGCCCGCAGAAAATTAATGAGCTCGGGATCGTTCGGTCCGAAGGGATTCAAATACAGCGTGCGGCCGGATTGCGGGCCGCGCACACCGCTGAGCGCCGCTTGCACCTGGCGATCGAGCGCCTGGTTGGTGTTGGTCGTGCTGACATCACTGTGCGAAGTCATCGCCGACGCTTCCCACGTCCAATCGCTGAACAACGTGCCGCCGAGACCCACGAGCATGCGCGGCGTGTCGGAAACATTATGCGTCGTGCGGCCCCCGAGTTCGACGAGGCGGAACACCAGGTTGTTGCCGCTGATGTCGACGCCGAATGGGTTGAACGGATTTGTCGCCGGGAAAATCAACTGTCCCGCCGGCGAAGTGCCTTGCTCCGAACCGCCTGAGATCGGCGCCGCCGCCGCGATACTGAGCCCGTCGTTACGATGCCACGAGAGCTCGGTGAACGCATAGACTTTGTCGGTCAGTTCGTGTTTGCCGCGCACGTAGAAGCCGTAGGTTTCGTTGAGCGGCATAAGGTCGGTGACCTCGTTGAAATTATACGCATGCAACGCGGCATTGTAAGTCACCGCGGCTGCCGCAGTCGGCGTGGCGGTCGGCGCGGAATAGGTGACCGTGCCGAGACCGGGCACCGTCACGCGGCCGGGATACGTGAGGCTGGAGCGTGCGTTTACACCCCCGTAATAACGCAAGTCGGCGGTCGCGGAGAAATCCCGGTCGCTCAACTTCAGCGCATTGCGATGCGCGTAGTCCGCCGCGAACACGAGGCTCGTCTTCGCCGTGGACGCACCAGTGACCACCGTGAATTGTTTGTAGAACGAATCGCTGTCGGTCGTGTTGCCGAGCGTCGTGGTCGTCGTGAAACCCGAGTAATTTTCGCGCAACTTGATGTTGATCACGCCCGACACCGCGTCGGAACCGTAGATCGCCGACGCGCCATCCTTAAGCACTTCAAGCGAATTGATTGCCGCCGGCGGGAGTGAATTGAGATCGAACACGGCGTTGAACCCGTTGTTGCCCGGGAGACCGAATGGCGCGGCGCGGCGACCGTTGATTAACACGAGCGTGTTTTGCGAACCGAGGCCGCGCAGATTCAGCGTGCGCGCCGAACTGGCAAACGTGCTCGTGCGCTGCGGGTCGATGGAGCCGCCGGTGTTGAACGGCAGATTGCGAATCGCATCACCGACCGACGTGTAGCCAGAGAGGTCGAGTTCCTCGCGCGTGATTTGCACGATCGGTTGCGGGCCTTCGGAATCGATGCGCTTGATGCGGGAGCCGGTGACCTCGAATTTTTCGAGGCTCACCGTTTGCTCCGCCGGCGCGGAAGTGGGGGCATTGGTCTGAGCCAAAGCGGCGTTGGCCGCGAGTAGCGACAAGACGGTAAACGCGATCGCACGCGCTCCGGCCTGCCGCACAGGGTTGTGTGGTGTGTTCATGGTGTGGTGTTAACGCGCCGGTTTTTGCACCACACATTCGCAACACAACGCGCCGTCGATTTAGCCCACGGTTCTCGCGGTCAACGCCGCATTTTTTGCCACCAACACCGACGCTCACTCCAAAGATGGTCGGGCGATCGCTTTGTGGACGGCGCCCGTCACCGGCACTTTCAGCGGAAAAAATACGGCGCGATCCGGCAGCGCAAAGCCGCTTTTCGGCACCGTCGCGCGCGCGATGTCGATGGCGCGCGTCGCCACATCGTCGGGAATCGGTCGCGCGGTCGCCGGGATTTCAGGATCGAAATAATAACGCCGACCGTCTCGCTCGAAATAAAGCACGGTGTGACCGCGTTGCCCGGCACCACTGGTAACATAATACGCCAGCAACCGCGCTTCACCTAAATCGACCCCGGCCCCGGTCAATCGCCGTAGATACGCGATCGACTGAATAAAACATCCGTGCGGCAAGGGGCGCAGGGGCTCGATGTCGTCGGACTCGCGGGGCTCGACAATCGTGTAGCGCTCGAAGCCTCTACTAATTTCACGCAACAGCGGGCCATAGTTCGCCTTGTCCTGCGCGAGCCGGCCGCGCTGAAGTGAAAGACTTTCGGTGCCCGTGTTCGCGGCGTATAACCAGAGCCGGCCCTCGAGTTCAAACACGAGCGCATACACCACCGCGGGAAAAGCGGCGTTCGGGCGCGTGTTTTTGATCTTCACGACCTCCGACCAAACCCCGGAGCCCAGCAGCGCCTGCGCTTGAAACGCGGCCGCGCGCTCGTTCGCCCGCAGCGAAACGAACGCCAGCGCAAAACCCAATCCAAGGAGTAGTCCACGCAACCACATGCTCCTTCGAGAATCGCACCGGCTGCTCCAAAGTTTTTAGTTTTCGACGAAGCGATGCGATTGCCGCGACGAGATCACTCAACTGCGCGTTAGTTCGCAGCGGCGTCATAACGCCGTCGGTCAGATCGGTTTCAAAGTCGGGCGAAACGAATCGCGGATGAGCCTCGCACAGAATTCCGAGCCACGAATTTCACCAACTACACAAATTCCTTCAATTGGTGCAATTCGTGTCTCAGCCAGCTGCGCGCGAATACTTTTTCACCATCAACGCAATCGGCAGACCCACGCAGGTGATGTGAATCAGCAACTGCGGCCACGGGAATTTCGGCGCGAACACCACGGGCGTATGCAGATAAAAACTGCGGAACCACGACGCGAACGGGAGCACGGCCGAATTCATCAGCCCATACACGACCGCTCCGTAAATTATTCCACTGACCACCGCGCGTCGCGTGAGCACGGAAAGCTTCCGGCTTAGCGCGTAAAAAATCACCGCCCACGAAAACGCCACGGCGAAGTGGAGCGCGAGGCCAAACGCCATCGACGCCGCGCCGAGTTCGAAGCTTTGTTTGCCCAACAATCCGCTCGCGACAGCCTGCAGAATCCGGCCGGGCGTCGCGCCGCTGGCGAAGTAGGCGTGAGTAAATGCAGCACAAATATCCAGCACGCCGCAAAGTAGCCCAGCGGCGACGATCGCTGGGCGCGCGCCTTGATTCTCTGGGCGGAAAGCCGATTCCGTGGCCGTGGCAGTCATGTTCACAATTATGGGTTAGTTTTTCGAAGTCCTTGTTCGCAACCTGCTATCGATCAGCACGGCGGTTTTTGCGGCCAACATGGTTCATCGAAAGAGTTTCGCATCACTTCAGCCGATCCAGCACCGAGCGGTAGCTTGGGCCGATAGGGAGTTGCGCGCCGTCGTCGAGTTCCATGCCGCGACTGCGCGCCATCATCGGCACGACGCGACGCACGCTCGCGAGATTCACGATGGTGGATTTGTGGATGCGCACAAACTGCGCGGGATCGAGCGACGACTCGAAACGCGTCATCGTCATGCGCACGAGCAAGCGGTGGTTATCCTTGAGGTGGATTTTGGCGAAGTCGCCCTGCCCTTCGACCCAGCGGATGTCGCGCTGGTTGATGAAATGCAGCTGGCCGTCCGCCTTCACGACAATGCGCGCGTGTTCGTTTACCGGCGTCACGGGCGCGCCGACGCCGCCGTTTTGCTGGAGGTGCGCGAGCAACGTGCGTAAGGTCTGCTCCGTCGCGGCGAGCGCGCCGCTGCGCAAGCGTTGTTTCGCCCGCTCCACCGCGGCATCGAAACGCGAATCGCTAAACGGTTTCACGAGATAATCGACCGCGTGATGATTAAACGCCGTGAGCGCGTGCTGGTCGTAAGCCGTGACAAAGACGACTGCGGGCCGCGCGGTGGCAGGCAGGCGCTCGATCATCTCCAATCCCGTCATCATCGGCATCTGCACATCGAGAAACAGCAGCTGCGGCTGGAGCGCACGGATGAGTTCCAGCGCCTCTTCGCCGTCCATCGCTTCACCGACGACTTCAATTTCAGGATCTTTCGCGAGCAAACCGCGCAGCGCCCGGCGCGCAGGTTTTTCATCGTCAATGATGAGGGTTTTTATGCGGTTCATGGGGAAATCGGTTCAACTTTCTCTGCGGCTTCGGGGAAACGCAGCGGAATTTCGATCGTGATGATCGAGCCTGCGGGGCCGTTGAGCACGGCTTCGAGTTTTTGGTGCTGGCCATACGTCAGCTCCAAGCGCGTGCGCGTGGAACTGAGGCCGATGCCGTGGTTTTCGGCTTCGCTGGCGTGCCGGCCGCCCTCGGCCGGATCGTTCGCGACTTGTAATTGGAGGCGGTCGCCGAGGCGCCGCGCCGTCACCGTGACGCGACCGGGGTTGCGACGCTGCGCGATGCCGTGCTTCACGGCGTTTTCCACGAGCGGTTGCAGGATCAACGTCGGCACGAGCGCCTGCAGGCATTCTTCGTCCGCGTCGAATTTCGTCACGAGTCGCTCCTCGAAACGCACCTGCTCCACCGCAAGGTAACATTGCGCGTAGTCATACTCGCGCCACAACTCGATCTCTGGCCGCCCGGAGTAGTTCATAAGTTGCCGCAGCAACGACGAGAGCTTCGCGAGCGCCTCGATGGATTTGGTCGGCTGACCTTCGCGCACGAGCGACGCGATCGCGTTGAGCGAGTTAAACAGAAAATGCGGCTGCACCTGCTGCTTGAGCGCGGCGAGTTCGGCCTGCGAGAGTTGGGTGCGCAGCTGCTCTTCGCGGAGTTCGGTCTGGCGACGCTGCCAGTTCACATCAGTCACATACGCCACGAGCAAAATCGCCCAATAAATATAGAAATCGATCAAGCTGTAGGCACCCAGCTGGGTATAAACGGCGCTCAACGCATAGAACCGCAGCTCCCAATAGCCGAAGGTGATTTCGATAATCCAGATGCGCACGACGTTGCCCATGGCGAAGCACGTCACGGCCGCGAGAAAATGCAGCGCGATCACCACGACGAGATTCGAGTGCCGGCGGTTCAACTCCCGACGCAGCCAGAAAATCACCGGCGTCAGCCCCGCCCAAATCCACGCCCGGTAAAACTGCGACGCCACCGTCATCACGTGTTGGGTAAAAGTGAAATCGCGACCGTCCCCGGCCGTCGCGACATACGACTGCAAGATGAGCAATAAGCCCAACGCGCTCCACACCCCGAACAGGAAGCGCCAGGCAAGCCGGCGGTTTTCTGGCATGCGGACGGTTAAGCCTCCCGCCTGAGCAAACGCAAGCGCCCGACCGTCGCACGCAACCCTCACGACAGCCAAAAAAGACGCATTCACCGCAGATTCGCGCCGTTGATCGCACGCTGAGTCTCGTTGGTCGATTTTATCAACGCAGCCTGATCGATCGGGTTTTACGCCAACAATTTGGTTTAACCACGAATGAACTCGAAGACACCCGAATAAAAAAACGTCCCGAATAATCTGCGTCCAACTAAAATGCCCCCTTCTTCGAGTTCGTGTCACTTCGTGTTCATTCGTAGTTTTCCGGAGAATTAGACCGACCCACAAATCCTGTCATGTCCGCGCCCGTGCGTTGACTCATTAATTCAGCGCGGCACGAATATTTGAACCATGTCTCTTCCCACCCAATTCTCCGGAGTCACCGTCCATACCAAGGCCAACGTTTACTTCGACGGCAAAGTCATCAGCCACACCGTGCTGATGCCCGATGGCGCCAAGAAAACCCTCGGGCTGATCTATCCCGGCAGCTACCACTTCGGCACCGGCGCCCCCGAGCGCATGGAAATCGTCGCCGGTGCGAGCACCGTGACCCTCGACGGTCAAACCGAGAAGAAAGACTACGCCGCCGGCACCCATTTCGACGTAGCCGGCAACAGCGGTTTCACGATCGAAGTAAAATCCGGCATCGCCGAATACATCTGCTCGTTTTTGTAACGCCGATAATCAGTGTGCCTGCACGCTGGATAAGATGGTAACACGACAGCTCACGCCACGCAGTTTCTCAGGATGCAGTGCCATACTTCTGGCAAATTCGCGCGGCATAGCCGCAACTAGTAAGCTGGTCTCACCCCTCGATTTAATCGATACGTTAAATCGCGTCACAGCGGCTCTCGTTTCTGCAATTCAGAACAACGATGGTGTCATTCATACTTACGTCGCCGGAAGTCTTGTGGCGTATTGGCCACCCTCGAAGATGCCAATGACGGCCGGCTGCGGTCACTGGCTTGATGAGAGCTAAACAGACTGCATCTGGTCGCAAACAAGCTCGCGCGACTACTACGTAGGGCTATCTTCGGCCCCATGCGTTTATGGAAGATTGCTTTGCTCGCGATGCTGGCGCTGACCAGTTCGCTTTTTGCAGCGAAAGATAAACTGCCTAACGGGCTCTACGCGGAATTCACGACGCCGCACGGTGTGTTCACCGCGGAATTATTTTATCAAAAGGTGCCGCTGACCGTCGCGAATTTCGTCGGCCTCACTGAAGGCACGATCGGGCCGAAATCCGGCGACAGCACCCAGCCTTACTACACGGGGTTGAAATGGTATCGCGTCGTGCCGGGCTTCGTCATCCAGAGCGGGAATCCGAAAGCACCCGAAGAAAGCGAGCCGGGCTACAGTTTTTCCGACGAATTTGCACCCGGCCTCAATCACCACGAGATCGGCACGCTCTCGATGGCCAACGGCGGCCCTGACACAAACAGCGCGGAATTCTTCGTCACCCTCGGCGACTGCACGCGCCTGAACTACCTGCACAGCGTTTTCGGTCGCACCGTGCGCGGGGTCGACGTGCTCCCGAAAATCAAAGCCAACGACGCGTTCTCGGTAAAAATCCTCCGCGTCGGCGCGGCGGCGAAGGCGTTCAAGGCCGACGAAACCACTTTCAAAGCGCTCTCAGCCAAGGCGCCGAAATACGTCGGCGAAAAAGATCCCGGTCCCACGGCGCACTTCGACGATCCCGATCTGTTGATTCCGCTGCAACCTCCGCGCGCCGCGAATTTCAACTACAAGCTCGCCAACTTCGAGCGCACGACCGGCGTGCGCATTGTCGCTCGGCTGTTCAGCAAATCGCCGACCGCCGAGCAAGATGCCGTCGCCGGTGCTTTCATGAAAGCGCTCGCCACCCAACTGGGCACCGCGAACCAAGGCGCGCTCGCCGTGTATTTCGCCGACGAAGACGACTGGCGCGTCTGGATCGGCGACAAATCCACCGCCGCCTTCTTCGGCAAAAAGGCCCGCCGCGCCGACCTCGGCGAAGGCGCAGCCTTTCACGACGTGAAGGAGAAATTCCTCGCCGCCACCCGCGCCGAAGGCGACGCCGCATTTGAAAAACAAAAAGCCGCCGCCCCTGCCGACAAACCCCCGTTGCCCGCCCAGCGCCTCAAACTCCAGACCGACGCCGTCGTCGACACCCTCATCTCCATTCTCGAACCCAAATGAAATTCTCCCCGCTCCTCCTGACCGCCAGCCTGCTCGCCGCTTCGCAACTCGCCGCGAATCCGCTGCGCGACAGCGTCGTGAAAAAAATCGACTCGGACTACGCGCACCTGGAATCACTTTACACGGATCTCCATCGCTCGCCCGAGCTTTCGTTGATGGAGGAAAAAACTGCGGCGAAAATCGCCGCCGAACTCCGTAGCGTTGGCTTTGAGGTCACCGAAAAAGTCGGCGGCCACGGCATCGTCGGCGTGTTGAAAAACGGTCCCGGCCCCGTGCTCTATTACCGCACTGATCTCGACGGACTGCCGATTCTCGAGGAGACCGGCCTGCCTTACGCCAGCAAAACGCGGGTGAAAGATCTCTCCGGCAGCGAGGTCGCGACCATGCACGGGTGCGGCCACGACATCCACATGACGGTGTTCACCGGCACCGCGCGCGCGCTCGCCGCACTGAAAGATCAGTGGAGCGGCACGCTCGTATTTATCGGCCAGCCCGCCGAAGAAGTCGGCGCAGGCGCCCGCGCGATGCTCGCCGACGGCCTCTACGCGAAATTCCCGAAACCGGACTTCGTCCTCGCCGCGCACGACAGCGCTACGCTGCCCGCCGGCACCGTGGGTTTCATCGAAGGCGCCGCGTGGGCCAACGTCGATTCGATGGACATCACCGTGCGGGGCCGCGGCGGCCACGGAGCTTACCCGCACACCACGATCGATCCCATCGTGCTCGCCGCGCGCATCGTCACGACGCTGCAAACTGTCGTCAGTCGCGAGACGCGCCCGCTCGATCCCGCCGTCGTCACCGTCGGCTCCATTCACGGCGGCACGAAGCACAACATCATCCCCAACGAAGTGAAACTACAGCTCACGCTCCGCTCCTACACGGAGGAAGTCCGCCAGCGCACCATCGCCACGATCAAACGCATCTGCCGCGGCGAAGCGATCGCTGCCGGCGTGCCGGAAGAGCTCATGCCCGTCGTCGAACTCGCGGGCGGTCAGTTTACCCCCGCGACTTACAACAACCCCGAGCTCACCCGTCGCACCAAGAACACGATCGCCAGCTGGATCGGCGCGGACAACGTCCGCAACATCGACCCCGAGATGGGCGGCGAGGATTTCAGCCTCTACAGCACGACGAGGGAAAAAGTCCCCGCGACGATGTTCCGCCTCGGCGCCGTTGATCCGAAGCTCTACGCGGAATCGGTGAAAAATGGCACGCCGTTGCCGTCGCTGCACTCGAGTAAATTTGCGCCGCTCCCCGAGCCCACGATCAAAACCGGCGTCACCGCCGCCGTCGCCTGCGTGCTCGACCTGCTCGCGAAAAAATAGCCACCGCGCTCCACCCCGCCATGAAACGCTTCGCGCTCTTCGTTGTTTTGTTCACTTTTAGTCTTCAACTCACCGCCGCGACCAATGACGCAGCGGAAGTTCGCGCGGTGTTGTCGAAGCAACAAGACGCGTGGAACCGCGGCGACATTCCCGCGTTCATGGAAGGTTATTGGAAATCGGACGAACTGCGCTTCGCGTCGGGCGGCACGATCACGCACGGCTGGACAGCCACGCGCGACAAATACCTCAAAGGTTATCCCGACAAAACCGCGATGGGCACGCTCACCTTCGCTTTGCACGAGGTGACGCTGCTCGCGCCGGACACCGCGCTCGTGTTTGGCAAATGGGAACTCACGCGCGCCAACGACAAGCCGTGGGGCCTTTTCACGCTCACGATGAAGAAGACGGCGGAAGGCTGGCGCGTCACCAGCGATCACACGTCGAGCGCTGAGAAGTAATCGCGCCAATTACGCGCGCGAATATCCGGCAAATTGCCTTCCCTTTCGCAGCGGGCCGGATGCAGTGAAGGCCACCTCGTATGCGTCAATTCGGCATCCTTCTCATTCTCGGCGTCGTGCTCGGACTCATCGCGTGGCAGGCGCGCACGGGCATTTTTCGCCGGCACAGCCCCACCGACCAGCCCGCGAATAAATACATGCGGCAGGTCATGGAAAACCCGCAGCTCACCACGGAAGACGCCGCGATTCTCCGCACGCGCTATCACACTGCGCACACGGCCGAGTCAGGACTGCGCTATCTCGTCAGCAATCCCGGCACCGGCCCGACCCCGCGCGTCGGCGACGAAGTCGTGGTGCATTACGAAGGCCGTTTGCTCGACGGCACCAAGTTCGACAGTTCACATGATCGCGGCCGGCCTTACACGTTCCGCGTCGGCACCGGCGCCGTCATCAAAGGCTGGGACGAAGCCTTCGCCACGATGAAACAGGGCGAAAAACGCACGCTCATCATTCCGTGGTGGCTCGGTTACGGCGAGTCCGGCAAAGGCCCGATCCCCGGCAAAGCGACCATGGTGTTCGAAGTCGAATTATTGGAAATCCGGCGCTGAGCGAAGGTGGCGCGACTTCAGGGCGCGCCATCAACTCCGCAATTCAATTGGCGGCATTCACAGTCCCAGCAAACTTCCGTTGCGCTTCAGCCATTTCTCGGCGTCGCGCCACCACGGGCAGACTTCCTCGACGCGCGTCCAGAAACGCTCGGAGTGATTCATTTCCTTCAAGTGCATCAGCTCGTGGAAAATAATGTAATCGCGCACCGAGTCCGGTGTCTGCACCAGCCGCCAGTTGAGCGAAATCGTGCCACCCGCCGAGCATGAGCCCCAACGCGAGCGTTGGTTCCGCACGGTGACTTGTTTCACATCAACGCCGGTTTCGGCGGAAAGCTCCCACGTGCGTCCGGGCAGTTCGATTTTAGCGCGCCGCGCGAAATGCGCCTCCAGCGTCGGCCGCAGATCGCCTTCGATCGACGCCACGCGAAACACATCCGCCGCGAGGCACACTTGGGGCTTCTCGCCCTGCGCGGCGATGCGCACCTCATGCATTTCCCCGCGCCACAACACGTGCGCGCCCACCGTCCACACGCTCGCGGCGCGCGGCTTTTGCGCCTGCCGCGCCCGCGCGCGCTCCAGCCAATCTTGATGCTGGTCGAAAAAACGACGCGCCTCGCGTTCCGAACCGCGCGCGGGAATCGTGACCATCGCCACGCCGTCGCGTCGCAAGGTCAGCCGGTAACTATTCGCGCGCGCGCTCCGCACAAACAGCAGTTCGGGATTCGCCTGCGGGCTGGTCTGGAAAAATTCCTGCTGTTCGACGCTCACGAGCACACTGGGTAAGCGCGACCGCTGCACAATGCCAGCCACTAAATTAAAGCATGCACGGTGGCTGCATTAGGGTGGTCGCCGGTCTCCGCACCGGCGACCACCTTTACACCCGCACAATCTGCCAGCGCAGCGGCTTACCTGCTTCAATCGTCAACCACGCCCAACTCGCCGGCGCGCCGCGATTCGGCCGCGTGATGCAGCCCGGGTTCAACCAGCGCACGCCGCGTTCATCGGTTTCATCGCGCGGCACATGCGTGTGGCCGTGCAACACCACGCGCACATCGGACGGAATGCGGCGCGGCGGCACATGCGTCAGGAAAAATTTCAACCCACCGCGCTCCAGCTGGAGTTCCAGCGGCCAAAGTTCGTGCGCCTCGTTATTACCGAGCACGATTTGCATCGGGATATCGAGGTTTTGAAATTCCACGAGCGTGCTCGGCTCGCACACATCGCCCAAGTGCCAGATTTCGTCCGCACCTTTTAAGCGCTGCGGAAAGCGCGGCGGGTAAACGTCGTGGGTGTCGGAGATAACTGCGATGCGCATGGTTAGCGGGTCGCCACCGTTACACCCGAGCCGATCAACATCGTGCCCGCCGTGCGATTCAACAGGCGCAGTCGCGAGGGACTGTTAAAAAATCGCCGGCTGCTGGCCGCCGCATACGCATATACCGCCGGAATCGCCCCGACCGTCAGCACCACGATGCCGGCCATCGCCACGGCGTCGCTTGCGGAAATTTTTCCAAGATCGATAAAAGTCGGGAGCAAGCCCGCGTAAAACGCGATCGTCTTCGGGTTACTGATCGTCACCAAGAATCCCCCGACGAAGCTCCGGCGATACCCGCGTTTCCCCGGCCCGGCCGTTTCGGAAGAGACCAGCGCCGCCGGCCTCTCGCGCCACAGTTTCACGCCGAGCCAAATCAAATACGCCGCGCCGGTCAGTTTGACGGCGATAAAAAGCTCTCCCATCGAACGCGCCAGCGCCGCCATGCCCAGCACCGCGAGCGTGAAATAAATCAAGTCGCCCAGGATGAGCCCACCAATCATCGCCAGCGCCTCGCGAAATCCGCGCCCGATCGCGCACGACACCACCGCGAAAATTCCCGGGCCGGGCAAAGCCACCGCAATGGCGAGGGCGACCGTAAACGCCGCGAGAACAGAAAAGTGCATGGCGTGGCAGCGTGGGAATTTCCGCCTCGGCTGCAACTACGCAGCGCGTCAAGCGACGGTCGCTTTCTCCGCAGTGACTTCGCCGAGTGGCACGTAAGGATCTTCGCGCAACGGAGCCACCGTCTTACCTGCGAGCAGTTGCCACCACACGCGCGCGCTCGCCGCGACCACGATCAATACGAGCACCATGAATGTGCCCGTCACGGCGACATCGACGTAATTATTGAACACTTGCGCGTTCCACAGCTTCAGCTCCGCCGCGGTGCCGCCTCCCGCAATTTTAGACTCGGCTGCGCGGGCAATTGCGAGGAACCCGACTGGAGCAGGACTAAAAATTTTCATCCAGCCCGCCGTCATCGTCACCGCCATCAACCACGCGAGTGGCGCGAGCGTCACCCACGCGTAGCGCGCGCGGCCCATTTTGATAAGCACTGTTGTGCCGAGCGTAAACGCGATGACCGCGAGCAACTGGTTCGCCACGCCGAAGATCGGCCAAAGCGAATTGATGCCCCCGAGAGGATCGATCACGCCTTGATAAAGAAACCAGCCCCACGCTCCGACAAACAGCGCCGTCGCGAGCGTGTTGCCGGCAAACGATTTGGTATCGCCCAGTTTTTTTGAAAACAGCCCTAGCAAATCCTGCACGAGAAACCGCCCCACGCGCGTGCCGGCATCGATCGTCGTGAGGATGAACAACGCCTCGAACATGATAGCGAAGTGATACCACAGCGCGAGCGCGCCCTTGCTGCCGACCACACTCGCAAACATCTGCGCCATGCCGACCGCGAACGTCGGCGCGCCGCCCGTGCGGCCAATCATCGTCTTCTCGCCCATGTCGGCTGCGAGCGTTGCCATTTGCGCCTCGGTCACGGGAAAGCCCAGCGCGGTGACTTTTGCCGTCACCACGGCGGCTTCGCCCTTCATGTTGATCGCGAAATATTCGCCCGGCTCCATCGCGCACGCGGCGATCAACGCCATGATGCCGACGACCATTTCCGTCACCATCGCGCCGTAACCGACCACGCGGATGTGACTCTCACGCGTGAGCAATTTCGGCGTCGTGCCCGAGGAAATCAGTGCGTGGAAACCCGACACCGCCGCGCACGCGATCGTGATGAATACAAAGGGAAACCACGGCCCGGCCACGACCGGACCGGTGCCGTCGATAAACTTCGTCAACGCCGGCATTTTCAACATCGGCCCGATCACCACAATCGCGAGCCCGAGCGCGATCACCGTCCCGATTTTCATAAATGTGCTCAGGTAATCGCGCGGCGCGAGCAGCAGCCACACAGGCAAAATCGAAGCGAGCAACCCGTAGCCCATGATCCACCACGCGATCGTCGTCCCGCGCAGCATGAACCATTTTTCCCAGGCCGTGCCGTGCACAAATTGCCCGCCCCACACCGCGGTAAGCAACGCGACGACCCCAAACACACTCACCGCCACGAGCGAGGCCGCGCCGCCTTTGCCGTAACGCATCCAGCAGCCCATGATGATCGCAATCGGCATCGTCGCCGCGATGGTAAACAGGCCCCACGGACTTTCCGCGAGCGCGTTGACCACGACCAACGCCAGCACCGCGAGCAGAATGATCATGATCGCGATGATGCTCACCAGCGCAGCGATGCCCGCAAACGAGCCCACTTCCTCGCGCACCATTTGCGCGAGCGATTTTCCACGGCGGCGCACCGAGCAAAACATAATCACGCAATCATGCACCGCCCCGCCGAGCGTGGCTCCGACCAACATCCACAACATGCCGGGAAGAAATCCGAACTGCGCCGCCAGCACCGGCCCGACGAGCGGCCCCGGTCCCGCGATCGCGGCGAAGTGGTGACCGAACACGACCCACTTGTTCGTCTTCACAAAATCTTTGCCGTCCTCGTGCACGACGGCGGGCGTCGCCCGCAATTCGTCGAGCGTGAGCACCTTTGCCATCAGCCACGCCGAGTGAAACCGATACGAAACCGCAAACACGCACAGCGCCGCCACGACCATCCAGAGCGCGCTGACTTGCTCGCCACGCGACCACGCCAGCACGGCCACCGAGCCGACACCAAGCGCCACGACAAGACTCCACACGACGATCTTCAACCAAAGGGGTAACTTCATACAGGGGTAAAGGTGCGGCGATGCCAGCGCCGTCCCCCACCCGCCGCAACGGCAAACTCAGTCACACGCGCGAGTGAAATTTCACCGCAGCCCAAAGTGGAGCCCGACCTCAGACACAGTAATGGAGGTTGCTCGCTTGCGAGCAACGTGGCGCACGAGCACGCCACCTACACAGCCTCATTGGAGGCGGGGCCATCAGCCCCGCGACGCATCACGATCGCTAGCGTAAACTCGCGGGGCTGATTGCCCCACCTCCAACTGAAAGAGCAGTTACGTCAACCGTCGCGCGGCGGCCTGCGCTTTCAGGCACAACTCGGCGGCCTTGAATGCGTGCGCCTGGCTCATCGCGGTCTCAGTGCGATTCAAACAATCAAGAATGAAATCGCCGAAGAAACGAAAGCCGACCTGTCCCGTGACATTGAGGCGCTGTTCGCCCTTGTCATCCACGAGGTAGAGTTGGTCGCCCTGTTTATCGCGTGCGACATCGATATATTTGCGCAACTCGATGTAGCCCTTCGTGCCGAGAATCACCGTGCGGCCGTCGCCCCACGTGCCCAGCCCCGGTGGCGTGAACCAATCCACGCGCACATAATTGCTCGCTCCGTTGTCGCCAATGAGCGACGCCTCGCCGAAATCCTCGAACTCGGGCGTGTCGGGATTTGCGTAGTTCGCGATCGCCGCCTGCGTGACCGTCGCATCCGTCGCGCCGCTGTAGAATAGAAATTGTTCAAACTGGTGGCTGCCGATGTCACAGAGGATGCCGCCGTATTTTTCTTTTTCGAAAAACCACGCCGGCCGGCCCGTGCCGAGCCGATGCGGCCCAAGCCCGAGCACTTGGATCACGCGGCCAATCGCGCCGCCGTGGACGAGATCGCCCGCATACATCGCACACTCCACGTGGAGGCGCTCGCTGTAATACACCATGTATTTACGGCCGGTTTTCGCCACGACCTCGCGCGCTTGCGCAAGTTGATCGAGCGTCGTGAAAGGCGTTTTGTCGGTGAAATAATCTTTGCCCGCTTGCATCACCCGGCAACCGATCGCGCCGCGCTCACTCGGAATGGCCGCCGCCGCGACGAGTTTTACGGCAGGGTCAGCGAGAATTTCGTCGAGCGAACGGGCGACCTGCACCGACGGAAATTTTGCGCGAAACGCCTCCACTTTTTTCGCATCGGCTTCGTAAACCCATTTGAGTTCCGCGCCAGCCTCGATGAGGCCGTTGCACTGGCCGTAGATGTGGCCGTGCTCGAGAAACGCCGCCGCGAATACAAATTCGCCAGACTTCACCACCGGGCGCGGTTTGCCCTGCGGTGCGTAATTCATGCCGTCGGATTTTTGGCTCATACGAAAAGATGCAGCGGGAAAACGAAATCAGCCACGCCAAATAATCTGCGCCCCGTCGGCGCTCTGCAAATGGATCACTTCGGGCGCGCCACCATGATGTGCGGAATAATTTTGCGAAATTTCCGCCGCGTCTTTCTCCGAAAAATCATCCTGCGTCAGCGCCATCACCGCGCCGCCAAATCCGCCGCCGGTGAGCCGTGCGCCGTAAACCTTTGGATGTTTTTCGAGCAGATCGACGAGATCATCGAGCGCGCGCGTGCTGTTTTCGAACAGATGCTGCGAGCTGCGGTGCGACGCCGTGAGCAATTTACCGACGGCGGAAAGATCGCCTTTTTCCAACGCGCTCGCGGTTTCATGCACGCGCGCGTGTTCACCCACGATGTGTTTGGCCCGCTGCGCGACCTCGGGTGCGAGCTTCGACTCGAGCGGCGCGAGTTGCGCCGGCGTGAGATCGGCCAGCAACGCGACGCCGAGCGTTTTGGCGGCATCGAGACACTCGCGGTTGCGCGTCGCATACATGCCATCGATAAGCGCGTGTTTTTCGCGGGTGTTGAAAATCCACAGATGCGCGCTGCTTGGAAACGGCACCACGGAAAACACCGGCCCGCGACAATCGATGTGCACGAGATGCCCGAGTTTGCCGTGGGCGCTCGTGCCCTGATCGAGGATGCCGCACGGCACGCCGACGTAGTGGTTCTCCGCATGGCGGCCGAGTTTGGCGAGTTGGTCGGGCGCCAGGCCGTCTTGTCCTGCGACCGCGAGCAGCGCCAACGCCACCGCGAGTTCCAACGCCGCGCTGCTGCTCAAACCGGCCCCGGCGGGCAGATTTGAACTTACAAAAAGATCGAAGCCCTCCGGACGCGGCAGCCCGAAATCCTTTAAACTGCGCCAAACGCCGAGCGGATAATTCGCCCACGCATCCGACCCAGTGACCTTCGTGCCCGGATCAGCCGGCAATTCGAGCACGGCCGGGCCGTTGGCGCTAAACAGGCGCAGCCGTCCTTGCGGATTCGGCGAGGCGGCGACCCAAACGTAGCGGTCGATGGCCGCCCCGAGCACCGCGCCGCCGTTGTAGTCAGTGTGATTGCCGATGAATTCCACCCGTCCTGGCGCGCGCGCAATCACCACCGGCGCATGGCCATAGGTCTGTTTGAATTCTTGAATGAGGGAAGCGGTCTCGGTCGGGTTCACAGGAGACGCAAACTAGTTGCCGTCCCACCTCCGTCAACCTCGCGCCCCGCGTGCCCGCGACATACAAAAGCGGTCGCGAGTTCGCTTCAAAGCGAGGTCGAAACAGTGAGTCGGAGCCATTTTCGCAGTTAAAAAAGGAATCGAGAAAATCCTTGCGCAGGCCGGCTCGCACCGTAGCTTCCCCAATTCCGTGCTGGGTCCCCATCGTCTAGCCCGGTTAGGACACCACCCTTTCACGGTGAGAACCGGGGTTCGAATCCCCGTGGGGACGCCATCTTTAAAAGATGTGCAAGCAGCGCGATTTAAAGGAGATACCTCTACTTCAGAGGTATCTCCTTTTTCGTTAAAAGGCCAACCAATAGACCATTTCTATGCCGGTTGTATAAAATCCGTGCGAATGGGACCGCCACACACTCCATAGATTCCTATTTCCTTTCCGCGCCACGGGGCCGTATCAGGCCCAGAGGAAGCTCCTCCAGTCCAGTGAACATCATCCCCTGCCGGAATCCGACCGCAACGACGCGTTGGGTGATGCGGAAGCTTCCACGGAAATCCTCGGAGATCGAGCGACCGTCACCCTGGGCGTGGTGGATCAATTTTTACCGGCGATCTCGCGCTGGAGTGCGGCCATCGCGAACAATGGATTGTGGCCCACGTAGTCGCGGCACGGCTCATCGCGGCCGGAAGTTTTTCGTTTTAAAGCTGACGGCTCGCCGAGCATCGGATGATAGAATTCCCAGATCGTTCCGCTCCGGGCAAACTCCGCCGCGGTGGCATCGAGCGCATTTTCCAGCAGCTTGCGCGCGGCCTCACGATGGCCGTAACGCACACACCCGCGCGCGGCCCAATACGTCATGCAATTCCACACTGGGCCGCGCCACATGCGGAGTTCGAATTTAGGATCGGACAGCGCCACCGTCGTCAGCGGATGCGGCGTGAAAAACTCCCGTGGATTCATCAAGTGCTCGGTGATCACGCGTCGCGCCTGCTCCGGGCTCGCCGCACCTACGACGACTGGCCACATGCCTTCGAAGGTCAAATGACGCTTCGCGGGATCGCGCACCGACCAGTGGTCGTAGAAAAATCCGCTTTGCTCGTCCCACAGTTCTTTTTGGATGAAACGCTGCAACGCCACGGCGCGGGTTCTCCATTCATCCGCCGGTTGCCTCAGTTGTTCGCTCCAGCGCGCGGCGTGGTCATACATCAGGTAAACGTGCGCCGTGGCATCCACACACGCCGCCGGTCCGGCAGGGCGGTTAAGAAAGCGGATGCCTTCGTCGACGCCGCTTTCCCACACGTCGCTCACCACATCGAGGTAATAAAAGCCACCGCTTGGCACAGCCCGCTTCGCCTCAAACCACCCGATTTGTTTTTTCAACGCGACGAGCGCTTCGCCGAGCACGCCCACATCGCCGGTTTTTTCAACGTAAGCTTCCACCGCGATCACCCACACAGCGGAGGAAATCCCTTGAACGGTTTAAACGTGGGCTGATCCGTTTCGATAATGGTTTCAAACCCCGGGTGCCCGCTGATGCCAAACGTCACGAGGCCGGGAATCAAGCCGTCAGGCTGCTGGCCCGCGAGTTCGTTGTGAATCTGGTTCCGCACGTGTTCCGGCGAGGCCCGCAACGTATCGAGGCGTTCATGCGTGAGGTCCCAATGTCCGAATGCGCGACCGCGCATGTAACCGGGCCCGAGCGATTCATAAGCGTATTTAAAAAATCCCGTCGCCGGGCTCACGCTTTGGCCATGCAACCGGGCGAGATAATTAAGCATCGGCTGCCATGCCGGCTTGCCGGCGGTCGCGACTTCCTTCGCCAAAGCCGCGTGCAGCGCCGCGCCTTCCGGCGTGCGAAATTCTTTTTCCGGCGCTGGCAATGCCGCGCGCGCGGTCAGTCCCGACGCGAGTAAGAGAGCACAAAAGCAGTTCAACCAACGCAGGGGGTAACGCATGGAGGGGAATTATTTCGAGCGGGTATTCACGGGCTTTTTCCAACCGGTTTCCGGCATTAACAGCCGGTTGATCACGACGCGCGCGGGTTTTCCGCCGACCCCTTTTTCGTTCACGGCGCGAACTTGCAGGGAATTTTTTCCCGGCGCCAACAACCACGTCCAGCGATCCGCGCTCTTTCGCCACGCGCCGGAATCTTCGAGCACTTCGAAATGACTGAAGCCTGGCGTGTAAGTTTCGAACTCAAGAAACACGCGGTCGTTGCCCGGCCCTTGCGAGGCGGTGATATGCACGGTGTTCAGATCCGGCCACAAGTCGCGCGCGCGGTCCGTGTAGTCCGCATATTGACCCTTGATCGGCGTGCGGCCGTCATACCAGCTGACGTAACCGTTCCAATAATAACCGCCCGCCGCGTGGTTAAGCGGACGCGGCAACGGCTGCTCGATGAAGTTCGAACGCGGCACCATGCGCACCATCCGCGATTCCACGAAGCCGGTGTAGCGGTAATTTTCATGATTCGCGTAGTCGAGCGAGCTACTCACCAGGCGCGGCGTGTCGGCGCGCGCATCGACCGTGGCGTGATCGGGGCGCGCATCCTTCACCCAATCGATCGGGCCATCCGGATGGAAAAACTCCAGGTAGCGTTCGTGGATTTCCAACATGCTCAACGGCACACCCGTTTCCGGATCGCATAAATTGTGATTTGGAAAATACGCGTCGAAATAAACCCATTTGCCGTAGTCGTTGCTCCAGATTTCCGCCACCTCGTGCGAATCGATCGCGACCAACCGGCCCTGCCAGCCCATGGCCTGACACAGGCCGACGAGAAACAAATTCTGCTGGATGCACATGCCGCCGCCGCCGCGACTCACACGCTCGACAATCGACAACGCGTCCCACGCCGGGAAATCCCCGGCCGGGTGCGTCCACTCCCAGCGTTTTTTCGCGTAATCACGCAACCGCACCATCGCCTCGAACTCTGTGCGCGCGCCGCGCACGACCTCATCAAGATTCTCCTGCAAACGCAGCGCTGCGAACTCCGGGCGATTCGGAGATTCCCACTTCCAATCGAGCGACGAATACCACACCGGTGCATTGTCCAGTTCGACCACGCGTAAATTTTGGTGCGAGGGAATCGGAAAATCTTCGCGGAATTCCGCACGCACCCCGAGTGCCGCGAGGGACGGCGACACCAACGGGTTTGCCGTCGCGAATTCCACTTTGAGTTGCACGTATCGGCGACTCGAGACCGCACCGGTCATGGCTGCGTCCAGCGTCGCACCTTCGCCAATTTTTTCATACGGCTCCCAGCCTTTTGCGAACGGACTCGGGTGACTTCCTTTACGCAGCGAATACACCAACGACGTCCCCGCCGGCATCGCGCCTTGGGCCGTGACCGTGAATTTCCGCACCGCGCGCTGGCGGGCGATCACCGTATCCGCATCGCCTTTCCACAAATCGATCACCGGCGTTTCCAACATCCCCGCAGTGACCTGACGCTTCAGTCCGATCCGCACGGAAAACTCCGCGGCCGTGCCATCGGCTAAACCGCAACCGGCGAGCCATGACTTTCCGCCATCCCGCGAGTGAAATGACGTTTTTCCCACCGGCGCCGGATCGCCGCCGCCGGTAACATATTCGTCCGCGCGCGCCACATTCAGCCGCCAACCCTCGGTTTCGGATTTCGCATCGGGACTGGAAAGCTCGATCACATTTTCGCCGGCCCTGAGCCACTCGACCGGAAACTGAATCCAGCGAATGGTTTCGTTGCCTTTACGCGGCGTGGCTTCAATGCGCGTCGCGTGCCCGTTGATCGACACCTCCAACGCACGGGCCAGTTTCGCCTGCGGAAAAACGTAAAGTTCCGCGCCGTGCGCACGTGGGTCGTCAAGCGTGAGGAGCTTTCGTGCCCGCCACTCGCCCCACACCACCGACGCGGACGGGCCCCTGTCGCTGCGTCCACCGCCCGCAGCGTCGTTTTCGATCAGCACGTGCTCGAACAATTTTACGCCGGCTTTGCCTTCAACCTGCAAGCGCCGCGCGAAACCGGTTTCGTAAACCTCGCGACCGGTTTTATTCCACGTCGAAAATTCATCGACCGCGGTGGTGACGCCGAAACCCACGCTGGTCGCCAGCAACGCCGCCAGCGTCGTAATTTTCGCGAACGTGTTCACGACACCGTGACGTTATCTTTCGCGACGGCGACACACTCGATCTCGTAGTGCAGCGCGATCGGCAGGCAATTCGTGATCGTGGTGCGCGCGGGCAGCGGCTGGGAAAAATACTCGCGATACAGCTCGTTGTAGCGTCCGAGATTAGCATCGTCGCGGAGGTAATTCCTCGTCTGCACGACGTGTTGCAAATCACTGCCGGCGGACTCCAGCACCTTGCGCAGATTTTCCACGGAGCGGCGAAACTCGCCCTCGAAGGTGTCCGCGACGATCTTGCCGGTCGCGTCGACCGACGCCTGGCCGGAAACAAAAATCAAATCGCCCACGCGCACCGCCGGGCTGAATGGCAAGTGCGACGTCGGGGTGTTACTGTCCTTGGGATACGTGACGGAGGTTTTCATAAAATTTGGCAGGTGAAATTTTCGACGGGATCGATCGGCCAGACGGGCCGGCGTAATTTTTTCCACGGGAGCGCGGCCAGGTTGCCCGAACACGGGCCGGGCGTGTCCACGTAATGCGTTTCGCGGGAGATTCGGTCGTAAGCTCGCTTGTGCGCGACGGCGGCTTTCACCCCGATAAACGCAAACTCCGTCGGCTCGATCCCCTGGCTGCGCAGCTGCCCGAGATCGAATGGCGGCGTCTTGCGACTCGTGAGGAGAATCGTGACTCCACCCGCGCGCACCACGGCGCACGGGCCCATGTCGTAACGCGTGCCGCTCATCGCCGCGAGGTGGCTTTGCGCATCTTCCAATTCAAAACGCCCGTCGCTGCGCGACACCAACGTGACCGCCAACTCCACGGGGCCGGCGTCTAACGAAGAGCCCCGACCGCCGATGGCGACGCGTTGCTCGGCCCCGACCGCGAGTGCGGCCAACGCGCTCACGGTGAGCGGATCGTTGATCACCACGAGCGCGCGTTCGACTCGATGCTGCACAAACGCCCGCAAGATTCCCGTGCCGTCGCCGGGCGCACCCGCGCCGACGTTGTCCGCCGGCTCCACGAGCAACACCGGCGGCTCGCCGGGCCCGCGCTTGGTTTTCACGAGCGATGCCACCATCTCATCGGCCGGCGGATATGTAACGCGGCCTAATTCGCGCAGCTCCCACGCCAGTCGCGCGCCCGCTTCGAGCACGCGATGATCGACCTCTTTCAATGCGGTTGAAACGACGCTCAGGGAAACGCCGGTCTCCGCCAGGTCGGTAAATGAAAATCCCGCGATGAGGTTGCATGCCCAGATTTCGGCGTGCGTGTCTTCGATGTGTTGCGCGTATTTTCTCAGCGCGCACATTGGATCTGCCTGCGTGCCGGTCGCGGGTGGCGCCCACACCAACGGCGGACGGCACCATGTCATGTGCGGCACGCGTTTTTCTTTCAAGCATCGCGCCAACAACGCCGTCGCGCGCTCGCCCGTTTGCTTGGCGTCGATGTGCGGGTTTTCGCGGTAGGCGACCAAACCGTTGGCGTGGCGACACATCGCGGGCGTCACGTTTGCGTGGAGATCGAGCACGCCAAAGATCGGCAGCGTCTCCGCGCCGGGCATTGCGCGGATGCGGCGGAGCAGTTCGCCCTCGGCATCATCGAACGAGGTCGTCGCCATCGCGCCGTGGAGCACCAGAAAAATTGCGTCGATGCCGGTCGCGAGAGCGAGGCGCGCAGCCTGCGCGAATTCGCACCAAAATTGTTCGAACGCGGTATCTTCGACGAGGCCGCCCGGCAGCGCCCACGCGTCGAGCGTCGGAATCACCGCGAAACCCGCTCGGGCCGCTTCACCCAAAAATCCATCGGTCACCGAGCCGTCACCGCCACGCGAAAATATTTCCGCGCCGCGAAACACTTTAAAGTCACTCCACGACGTCGTCTGCTCGATAAATCCGTTGGTTTCCTGAAACAGGCCCGCCATCAAGACTCTCGGCTGCGTCGTGGTCATGCGCGGGCGCGTTCACTTTACACCGGAACCGGCATGGGCGCGGGCCAGAGTTTGGCGTGCCGGCGCATGCCGACGGCGACGCGGCGCAGGGCCTCGTCGATATCGGGTTTGGTGTGCGCGAGACTGATCGACCACAAGCCGCGCTCGATGGCGCGCACGCCTTCTTCGAGCAGGCAGCGGCGGAGGTGCGCCCAGCGCGGCGCGTCGTGGCGCCGCACGTAATCGCGGTAATCGGAAATCGGGCCTTCGGTGGCGTCGGGCTGGAGCATCACGGTGTGAAAAACCAATCCCGGTCCTTGCGGACGCAACGGAATTCCATGCTCGTTCGCCAACTCCACGAGGCCCTCCATGAGTTGTTTGCCAAGTTTTTGAATACTCGCCGGGTGTTTCGATCCCTGGTCGAGAATCTGATCGAGACTCCATTTGCTCGCGACGAGGCAAAGCGGGTTGGCGTTCAACGTGCCCGCGTGGATCACTTCGCCAGAGAGGATCGTGCGCATCGCTGCGCGCGTGCCGGCCAGCGCCGCGAAAGGCGTGCCACCGCCGATGGCTTTGCCGAGGATCGTCAGGTCGGGACTGAAGCCGTAGTAGCCTTGCGCGCCACCGGCACCGAAGCGAAAGCCCGTAATCGTCTCATCGGAAATCATGAGCATGCCGTCACGATTACAGAGTTCGCGAATCGTGCTCATCAAATGCTGCACCGGCTCGATGCAGCACGTGTTGCACAACACGGGCTCGAACACGATGGCGGCGATCTGACCGCGGAATTCGTCCACGCGACGGCGGAGGTGCTCGACGTCGTTCCAGCGCGCGACGACGAATTTCTCCGGCACTTCAGGAATTACGCCTTTACTCGGATGCCGGTTCGACGGCGCTTCGTCATCGCCCCACGCGTTCACCGCATTCGCAAAGCCGGGCAACCCTTCGTCGCTCCAGCCGTGGTAATGCCCTTCGAAGCGCAAAATCAGCGGACGCCCCGTATGCGCCCGCGCGACGCGAAACGCGGACATTACGACCTCCGTGGCGGAATTGTTGAAGCGCACCAACTCCGCCGCCGGCATCATGGCCTGCACGCGTTCGGAGACTTCGATTTCGAGTTCGCTTTGTGCAGCCCAGTGCGTGCCGAGTTTTGCCTGCGCGGCGATCGCCGCCGCCATCTCAGCGGGCGCGTGGCCATAGAGGAGCGCGCCCTGGCCGAGCTGGAAATCGAGGTAGTGATTGCCATCGACGTCCCACAGGTTCGGGCCGCTGCCGTGCGAAAAGTAGAGGGGCACCGGGGCCTCCATTTTGCGAATGCCACTGTTAACACCCGCCGCGATGCTTTTTTGCGCGCGCTGGAAGAGTTCTGCCGACCGGGAGAAAGTATAAGCCATGAGAAAAACAGCCGCCAAACCCTCTGGACAACGTAGCCCTAGTTGAAGATTTCGCGTTTGCTACCGTTTCACAATGCGAACTACAGATTTCGTCAAACAAAATACTTGTAAGCCGATAATATTCACCCAAACGTCGCCCGCACAGAGGCGGAAATCGCGCCCCGAAACGGATCGCTGGCGTCTCTGGCCCACTTCCCCTTTCTTCCCTCCGCCGTGCTGATCGACTGCCACAACCACCTCGGGACCGACCTGTTTTTTTACCTAAATGGATTTTATCCCTACGCGCAGGATTTAAACGCCCTCGTAACCGAAGGCCGCCGCCATGGCATCGCCCGCTGGGTCGTGTTTCCGATGGTGAGCAATGCGTGGTTCGACCCGGCCGCGATGCGCGCGGGCCAACTGGTGCCGGGCGGCCCGGAAAAAGTCCCCTACGCCTTCGAAAACGAGCGCATGCTGCGCGAAATCTACGAACAGTTTCCCGACTTGGGCCGGTTGACGCTGCCCTTCGTGATTCTCGACCCCGAGCGCGAGCCGCGCGCGCAGGTGAAAAAATTACGCGAACTCCACCGCGAGTTTCCGTTCTACGGCCTAAAGATCCAGGCCACGATGATCAAAGCCGACGCGGGCGCATTGCTCACCACCGGGCGTGAGTTTCTCGAACTCGCCGAGGAGCTCGACCTGCCGTTCATCATTCACTCCAGCGTGGTCGCCAACGACCCTTGGTCGGATGCCGGCATGCTGCTGCGCATCGTCGAAAGCGCCCCGCGCAACCGGTTCTGCCTCGCGCACTCCTGCCGCTTTGACCGCGTTTACCTCGACCGCATCGCCGAGCTGCCGAATGCGTGGTTCGATTGCTCTGCCCACGTCATCCACTGTCAGGGCGCGGCACAGGAACTCGGCTTCGTCGCTGAGCTGCCGCGTCGCTTCGTCGCGGACTACCACGACCCGAAAAAAGTGCTGCGCGCGCTCGCGGAGGCTTATCCGAAAAAATTGATCTGGGGCTCCGACACGCCGTTCGAAAGCTTCGTGGGCAAAGGGGAAAACGGGTTGATTTCGCTGCGTTGCACGTATGAAGAAGAAGTCGCGTGCCTTCGCGCGCTGCCCGAGTCTGCGCCGAACGCCATCGCCCACGACAACTTGCTCGCCTTGCTCAAACTGAAAGATGAATCCGTTCTCACTCGCGCCTAACACCGCGCTCGTCACCGGCTCCAGCCGCGGCATCGGCCACGCCATCGCCACCGGCCTGCGAGCCGCGGGCGCCACGGTGATTTCTCACGGCGAAGGGGCCGCGCCCGCCGATTTGCCGGTCGGGGCAACTTACCTGCAGGGCGATCTGTTCGACGCCGCAACGCCCGCGAAACTCATCGCCGACGCGTTCGCCGCACATCCCGCCCTCGACCTGCTCGTCTGCAACGCCGGCGTCGCGGCCGATGCACCCTTTCTCGAAACGGAACCCGCGCTGTGGGATCGCACGATGAATCTCAATGTGCGGGCCACCTATTTTGTTGCGCAGGCTTTTGCGCGTGAGCTGGTGGCTCACAAGCGGCCCGGTGCGATCGTGATCATTTCCTCGACGAATGGCTTCCAACCTGAGCCCGGTTGCTCGGTTTACGACACGTCGAAAGGCGCGTTGGTGATGATGACGCGTGCGCTTGCGCTCGAGTTAGCGCCGCACCGGATTCGCGTCAACGGCATCGCGCCGGGACTCATTCGCACGCCGCTGACCACCCCGTTTTTCGAAACGCACCCCGAGCGTCAGCGTCACTACGAAAAGAAGATCCTCCTCGAACGCCTCGGCGAACCTGAGGATTGCGCCGGCACCGCGACCTTCCTGCTTTCACCGGCGGCCGCTTACATTACCGGGCAAAGTATTGTCGTCGATGGCGGCCTCACCGTTGGCCAAATCGGCAAACTGTGACGTCATGACAAACGCGCAAACGGTGCATGATCTGGCCACGCCGTCGGTTCTGATCGACCACACGCGGCTCTCCAAAAACATCCACGCGATGCAGGCAGCGTGCGACGCAACCGGCATCGAGCTGCGTCCGCATATCAAGACGCACAAGCTGGTGCCGGTGGCGAAAATGCAGCTCGCAGCGGGAGCGAAGGGATTGACGTGTGCAAAACTCGGCGAAGCCGAGGCCATGTTGCCGTCGGGCGTGCGGAGTATTTTTGTCGCCCACTCGCTCGTCGATCCGCGCCAGGCTCGCCGCATCGCGGAACTCAGCGAGCAGCTCGACGATTTGCGCGTCGCGGTGACCAGCGAAGCGCATGCCGACGCGCTGAACGCACTCGCTCAAGCCACCGGGAAAACACTTTCCGTGATGATGGCGCTGGACACCGGGCTCGGTCGCGAAGGCACGCGCAGTCGCGATGCCGCGCACCGGCTTGCCGGAAAGATCGCCCGCAGTTCGTCGCTCGAGCTGCGCGGTTTCTATACGCACGAAGGCCATTTCTACACGACGCCCGCCGCCGACCGTCCGCAAAAAGTCCGCGAGCTGGTCGAGCAACTGTGCACCACGCGCGACTCCATCGACGCCGGACTGGTGGTCTGGCCAGGTTGCAGCGTGACCGCCGAGGCCATCCTCGCGATCGGTGCAGGCCGTGTGCAGGCGGTGCGCCCCGGCGCATACGTGTTCGGCGACCTCGCGCTCTCGACCGTGAGCAAAGTGATGTCAGCCGAGTCGATTGCCTTGCAGGTGCTCGTGACAGTTGTGGACAAACCCGAACCGGGACTGGCGTTGATCGACGCGGGTTCGAAAACGTTTTCATCCGACCGCACGCTGGACACGATTTTCGCGCAGGCCGCTGATGGCCGCGACCTTTCCGTCGTGCGGGTAAACGAAGAGCACGGCTACGTGCGCGGCGCCGCCGTCGATGCGCTCAAGATTGGCGAACGCGTGTTGTTCACGCCAGCGCACGTGTGCACCGTCGTCAATTTGACCGATCAGATCGCCGTGCATGCGGGCGACGGAGCGATCAGCGCCACCTGGCGCGTGGACGCGCGCGGCCGGACGCAATGAGTTTTTCAAGCGGACAAGACTCTTGGGACGCGCTCTCGATCGCCGCCGCAGAAGCCCGCCGCCCGGCGGGGGATTCGTTCACGCCTGACACGACGTGGAAACCGCTCCGCCAACACTGGATCTCAGGCGCCGCGAATGCGGCATTCCAACCCGGTTGGGCGCGCGTGGCGTGGAGCCATGATGCGCTCGTTTACGATGTCGTGCTGTCAGGCCGCACGTTTCGCAATACCGCACGCCGACTCAACGAGCTCACCTGGGAACTGGGCGACGTCTGCGAAATTTTCGCGGAAGCACCCGAGGCCGGGCACTACGTCGAGATCCACATCACGCCCGAGAATCAACGGCTCCAATTGCGTTTCCCGCCCGACGGGATCGCCGAAGTCCGCGCCGGTAACCGGAAACTGTCGGAGTTTATGGTAAACGACTCCGCGTGGGTGCGGAGCGCGACGCACTTGAGCGAACACCAGTTGCACGTCCGTGCCGCCATTCCAGCGACGGTATTGGGGATTCCGCATTTCGCGTCAGACTCGGTTCTGCGCACCGCCGTGTGCCGTTACGATTGCGCGGCCACAGCGCCTCGCCCGCTGCTTTCGTCCACCGCGCCCCTGTCGGCCCCGGCTTTCCATCAGCGCGACGAATGGTCGCGGCTTCGGCTATCTGAATAACTGTGACGTGCGAAAGCGCAGGGAGAGGCGGAATTCGGCTCGGATAAGCGCCCGTGGATATTTCGTTTGACGAAACGTTTGTTTCCCCTCGAAAAATCACCATGGCAATCGCTGTTCTCGACAAAGCGTTTTCGATCCTCGAAGTGCTCGCGCGCACGGGGCGACCGCTCAGCTTGGCCGAGCTTTCCGAGGAAACGCGTCAGCCCAAGCCGAGCACGTTTCGCATTCTGCGGAGCTTGCGCGATCTAGGCTACGTCGATCAAGCCGAGGAACGCGGCACCTATAGTCTTTCCGAACGCCTGAATTCCCTGCGCGAATACGGGCGCGACGAAGTCCTGCGCGCGAAGGCCTTGCCATTGATGGAACAGCTTCAGGAAAAATTCGACGAGACGATCAACCTCGGTGTGCTCGAAGGCCTCTATGTTCGCTACGCGCACGTGCTCGAAACCACGCAGGCGCTGCGTTCGATCGTAAAGCCCGGTGCGCGCGATGCCTTTCACACCACGGCGCTTGGGCGCGCGGTCGCGGCTTATCTGCCGGAAACGCAGCAAGAGCGCCTCGTGGCGAAAGCCGTGGCGCTCGAGCCGGCGGCGAAACGGCGCGCGCTGAAAGAGCGCCTGGAAACAGAACTCGCCGCCACGCGTGCCCGCGGCTGGGCATTGGAAGAGGAAGAAACCGTTTCCGGCGTCACGTGCATGGCGATTCCGTTGATCGAACTCGGCGAGCCGCTCGCGGCAATTTCCGTCTCGGTGCCGGTGCATCGTTTCCCACCGGCGCGTCGCGAAGATTTGCGACAAGTGCTGCTGGAGTTCCGCAAGGAAGGCGCGGTGCGTCGAAAGAATACCCCGGCTACTCCCTAAGTGCGGATTGGTGCAGGTAGGGCGCTCGCCCGCCAAGGTGCGAGCAAGCTCGCAACCTACAGGAATTCTTTAGCAGATCGGATGCAGGAGAGACAAAGCTGCGGTGTTCATTCCCGCGCTCACCGTTAAAATAAAAAAGAAGGGACGACCCCCGTCGCCCCTTCTCGTTTGTTCCGTGGAAGTCCGGAACGCAGCGGCATGGATCCGCCGAATTACAGATCGAAGCTCACCGTCAGGATAAACTGGCGGGGATCGACGATGCGGTAAGCGCTCGGTTCACCGCTCGGGAACGCGGCGATGGGCTGCAGGCGACCGTTTTCAGCGACGTTGCGCACGTTCAGCTGGATGGTCATCGGCACTTTATTGTTATAGATCTTCGTGCGATAGCCCGTGAACAGGTCGACGTAGGTGTGGCCCTTGTCGTAGATGGGATTATCTTTATCGAGCTGGGTGATGATCGCGGGGAGTTGTTGGACGCCGTAGTAACCAATCGCGCCCTTGTCTTCCCAGCGCACGGCGCCGCCGACGTTAAACTTGCTGAGGACGCGGTGCTCCGTGATGCCGCGCAGATCGAGCTTGGTGCTGAAGCCGGCTTTGTAGCGACGCACTTGCGGGAGGCTCTTGCCGACCGTTTGTTGCGCGATGCCGAGCGCCGTGGTCACTTGACCGGGCATGTAATTCATCGGCGTTTGCTGGCCGTCGTAGCTACTGGTATACCAGCGGAGACCCGTCTGTTTATCGATGATGGTTTCCCAGACCTTGCCGCGCTCGGAGAGGTAATCGAGCAGATCTTGCGCGATGGCGGCTTGGATCGTTTCCGTATCGGTGACGTTGGCGCGGAGCGTCCAGTAAGGCGTCGGGTTGTAATTGATTTCCACTTCCCGGCCTTTGCTCAACGCATCCTGACCTTGTGCGATCGGGAGGCCACCGAAGTTCACGCTGTCCTGCAGCTGAGTGAGAATGGTGCGATCCATCCCGATTTCCGCCGCGACAGCATTGTCGAGAGCGGCACCGGTGAGGCCGGGCTGCGTCGCCTGCAGCCATTGACGGGCGCGAGCATCGAGCGAGAAGTTACGCGCGAGCTGGCCGTCGAACACGTCCATCTTCACGGCGCGGATCGCCAGCGTCGTGGAAGTGCCGCTACGGTCGCCTTCGGTGCGGGTGGTGAACTGGTTCGCGCGGATGTGGAGTTTGTTTTTGAAGAGTTTCAGCGAGAAACCGTAGTCCTCACCCTTGCCTTGCGGATTCGGAAGGAATTCGCCGTGCAAGTTGATGGCTTGGTCGGCGGGAATGAAGCTGTCGGATTTATTGCCGTGGATGTTGAGCCAGCTGAAGACTTTCAACACAGCGCCGGCGGTGCGGGTGACGCCTTCGTTCGCGCGGTAGCCGCCTTCGGCCCATTGCTCGTCCCAAGCGACATCGTGCGTCTTGCCGTCCGCGAGCAAGCGCGGTTGCACGCCCTGCTTCGTGAAGACTTGATCCTTGCGCCAACCGAAGGTGGTCACGAGACGGTCGGCCAAAAGATGGCTTTGCAGCACGACGCCTTGGGTTTTCTGGATCTTCAATGAGTTGTTCGCACCCGCCGTGCCACCGCCGGAAGCGGCGAGGCCTTGCTGGGTCGGCTCGTTGATGGCGGTGCGCGCCGCGAAGTTACCCCACGTGTAGGGATAAGTGCCTTCAAGCGTTCCGGTGTAGGGAGCGTAGTCGACATTCGAACCTTGGTTGTCGCCCACGAAGTAGAAGCGATAGCTGCGGGAACCGGTCGGTGACGCACCGTCTTGAACGGAAGTGCTGCCCGGGATGCGCGACGACGTCGCGCGAGGCGTGCCGGCGGTCAACCACGAGTGGTCATCGGTCATCGCGAGTTGATAGAAATAGGAGCGCAGTTCGTTGCGTTTGTATTCGCCAAATCCCGCCGCCGAGTGGGCACCGAGCCAGCGCTTCCAGCCCTTCTCTTGCGTCATGTCGATTTGATAGGCCAGCTGGGCACGAAACGTGTCATTCACGAGCGGGCGCTCGATGATGTTAACCTCGGTGATGGCCACATTCGGGCGCAGAAAATTCGGGTTCGGGGAGCCGTCGAGGCGACGCATATTCGGATCGAGGCCCAACGTCGTGGAGCCCGAGCTGCCGGTCGGGAAATCCTGGCGGTAGATCGGCGAGTCTTCGCGGAACCAAGCGACTTGCGCGGTGAGGTTCTGACGCGCGGTGTTGATGATGACCTGGTCGAGGGAGACGAGGCTCGTCTTTACGACTTCGTCGAGCCGGTTCATGGAAGCGATGTTGATCGAGCTCCAATCGTAGATGGCCTTGTCGCTCACCGCGCCGTCGGATGCCCACAGCGGTTGCGTGGCGCGCAGCGTGCGCGGATTCAGGAACATGTAGTTGAAGCCGGCCTGATTATTCGAAGCCGTGGTGGTCAGCAGCGCATCCTGCGTGGTCGTGCCGCGCGGGGCCGTCCAGAATTCAATGCCATTCTGACCGATGAACTGCAGCGAGGAGCCGCGGCCGGTCGTTTGGTAGCCGCTGGCGAACACCGGCGCACCGTTAATCGTCGGGATGCCGCCGCCGAGCGCGGTCGTCGCTACGCCGAAGCGATCAACCGGCGAGCCGTTGATGTAAGCGGTATTCGTGACCGGATCCCACGTGGGCGAACCGGCGGCTTTCCACGGTCCGATGGCGTCACGCGGCGTGATGCTGTTGGGGCGGCTGCCGTATTGATGGAAATATTGGTAAGAGCCGCTGATCGTGGTGTTCTTGAACGGACGGTATTTGATCATGCCGTTGTAGCGCTCGGATTCCACGCCGGCGGGCTGGAGATTGTATTCCGTATTCTGCTGCACGGTGCTGAAACGGACGGCCAGCTTGTCCTTCAAAAGGACATGATTGGTATCCAAGCTGGCGCGGTGGCCGGCCTCGCCGATGCGATCGTTGAACACATCGGCGCGGAATTGGAGACGCGTGCGATTCTTGCGCAGATTCGCCGAGGCGGGCACGGAATTCACGGTGCCGGACGCATTGCCCAGACCGAAGAGCGTGGAGTTGGGTCCGCGGCTCACTTCGATGGAATCAACCGAGATCGGATCGACCGGTGCGCGGCGGCTGGTTTCGAAACCGGCGTAAGCGATGTTGGCGCTGTTAAGGCCGCGCACGCGATTGGCCGTATTTGGCGCGGCGGAAAGGTTGTCGTTCGGCTGAGCGCTTTGGTTGAACGCGAAATCGGTGTAGGTGGCCGCGCCTTCCGTGCCGGCTTCATACATAAAGATGTCGTTGATATCGAGCATGGCCAAATCTGCCATCTGCTCCTTCGTCACGACCGAGATGGAAGCGCCGAGATCCTCGACCTTGGAATTGAGGCGCGTGCCGGACATCGTGTTCGCGGCATAATAACCCTTGGTGTCGTCGCGCACTTCGAACGGCGAAAGCTCAACCACTTCATCGGAATCGGTGTCGGCCTTGGGAGTGACTACGACATTTTGCTTCGCTTCCATCGCGGCGGACTCATTTGCGTCGAGGCGACCGTCTTTGTTTTGGTCGTATTTCGCGAGGGCGGCTGCATCCGGGGCGGGCGCGGCGGTCTGGGCGGAGGCAGGGGTGAGGACTAAGGCGCAAACTGGCACGAAGAGGAGCCAGTGAAGGGTGTTGGGTTTGCTTTTGCGTGAGTTCATGCGGTGCAATGAGGCAAGGAGTGAAGTGCCGGAAACGAAGACGTGACCTGGGGCGCGGAGATCCTGAAACCAAACAAGCGTTGTTTTCACGACCGCAAACGCCCGACACACTGTTTCACAATACGAACTGATTGTTTCGTCAATCAAAATACTTTTATTGACCTGATTTCTCCAAACGCTTTGTCTCCGCGGCGTGGCCGACCGCGCTTCGGGGCCTCGCAAATCCGCCATGCGCAAAGGTTGAATCGTTCCACCACGCCCACCCTCTCCATTTAATCTACCACCATGTCCGGCCTGCACCTCCTCGATTACGCCGTCATCGCCGCTTACTTCATCGTCGTGCTCACGCTCGGCAAAATCGCCGCAAAAGGCGCGACCACCGGCGAAGGATTTTTTCTCGCAGGCCGCAAACTCGGTAAAGTTTCCCAATTTTTCCTCAACTTCGGCAACTCCGCCGCCGCGAGCGACGCCGTCAGCACCGCCAGCGTGGTCTATCAACAAGGCATCTCGGGCATCTGGCTGGGATTTCAGATGATTTTCCTGAATCCGTATTACTGGTTTATGTATCCGTGGTATCGCCGCGTTCGCCTCACGACCACCGCGGACATCTTCAAAGACCGTCTCGGCAGCAGCGGCCTTTCCGTATTCTACGCGACCTTCACGATCATCTCCGCCGTCGCGGTCACGATGGCATTCGGCAATCTCGTCTCGTATAAAATTTCCTCCGCGCTCGTGACCAAGACCGAAACTTCGTGGAGCCCCGCCGAGCGTGCTTCGGTCGAAGATTATCGCGAACTCATGACGATGGAGGGCCTCTCGAAGAAAAATGAACTCCCCGCCACCGAGCGTGATCGCCTCGGCGTGCTCCGCGAACGCCAGGCGCGCGGCGAACTGCGCAACTTCATCACCGCGCTGGAGCCGTGGTCGTTCTACCTTATCTACACGATCACCATTGGCGCCTACATCGTGATGGGCGGCATGGCGGCGACGGCCCTCAACGAAGCCTTCCAAGGCGTCCTCATCATCGTATTCTCCGTGATTCTGATTCCCGCCGGCATCGCTGCCGTCGGCAGCTGGGATGAACTCGGCCGGGTATTGCCGGCGGAGGCGTTTCAACTTTTCGGCACCGGCAGCGGCACGTCGCAGTTCACGGTCTGGACGATCAGCGCGATCTTCCTCGCCACCCTGATGCAGGCACATGCGATGCCGGGCAACATGTCGATCGCCAGCTCCGCTAAAAACGAATTCGCCGCGCGCTTCGGCGCCGTCTCCGGCACGTTCGGCAAACGCCTCGTCACGATCACCTGGGCGTTTTGCGGACTCATCGCGATGGCGCTCTACTCGGGAGCCAACACGCTCGCCGACGCCGACATGGTCTGGGGGACGATGTCGCGCCAGCTCCTCGGGCCCGGCCTGCTCGGCCTGATGTTCGCCGGCATCATCGCTTCCAACATGTCCACCATCGCGGCCAAGGCCATGTCGGTCTCTGCGCTCTTCGCCCACAACATCTACAAAGGCTTCCGCCCGCAGGCCACGGATCGCAACCTCGTGACCGCCGGTCGCTGGACGCTCGTGGTGGTGTTGCTCGTCGGTGTCGTCGTCTCCACGCAGATGACCAACGTCTACACCGTCCTGCAATTCGCGATGACCATCAACGTGCCTTTCGGCGCGTCGCTCCTGCTCATGTTTATCTGGCGCCGCGTCACTGTCGCCGCCGTGTGGACCGCCGTGCTCGGCTCGGCGTTTCTGAATATCATTTTTCCCCTCGTCGCGGAAAAAATTCCAGCCCTCGCGAACAACTCCTACCTCACGACGCGCACAAGCGACTCCGTCGGCCGACCCACCGCCGTGTTTTTCGAATCCGTCGTCCGCGTAAATCCCGAGGACAACGCAAGCGCGCTCGAAGGTCGCGGTCGCCTGCACACCGAACTCCTCGTGCTCCAATCCATCGGCGTCGACACCGTGGCGCTTTCCTCCAGCGGTCGTCTCGCCGGCCGGTTCTTCGTCGACGCGCTGCTGCCGCTCGCGCTCATCATCCTCGTGAGCCTGTTCACCCGCGCACCAAGCCGCGAACGCATCGATCAATTCTTCGGAAAAATGAAAACTCCCGTCGGCGCGACGCCGGAACTTGAAGCCGCCGCGATGGACGAGACCGTCCGCCATCCGGGTCGCTTCAACCAAACCAAACTGCTCAGCACGAATTCCTCGTGGGAATTCACCCGCTGGGATCGCGTGGACACCCTCGGTTTCCTCATCAGCTGCGCGGTGACGCTCGGGATCATCGGGCTCCTGTGGGCGTTGCTGCAAGCGGTCGCTCCGTAAAGCGCGTTGCTGCCGCTCGGTTTTCGCTGCCCCAAATTCGTTTCATGAGCGCTGCCCACTCCCGCCCTGAAATCAGTTGGTCAATCATGCATCCGGTGAAGCCCACCGCGGCTTACATGCGCGAGGTCATCGCCGCCGCCCGGGTTTATTGCGTCGACAGTTTCGAAGTCTGCGGCGACGTGCATTCGTCTACCGGAAGCTTGGACGGCGCGATTTTTTTCCACGATTACCCCGCTGCGGCCGCGCGCATCAATCGCAACGCCGTCACCACGACCATCGCGACGCTCAACGAAGTCGTCGCCCTCGCCCACCAATCCGACCGCCCGATTTATTACTGGCATCGCGAAGTCATGGTTCCCCGCGCCGTCGTCGAAACCGTGCCCGGCCTCCTCGACGAGGACGGCGAGTTCAACCTCCTCGGCGCCGCTTACCACGAGCTCATCCGCTCCAAACTCCGCGAATTTTTTGCCAACGTGCCCGCCATGGACGGCCTCGTGCTCACGGTCACTGAGTCCGATTACTCTGTGATCCACAATTCCAACCCGGAACGTTACCCGCCCGCGCTCGTAATAGAGCGCGTCGTCACGACGTTCGCGGAAGAACTCAAGGCCCGCGGAAAACGTTTCATTCTTCGCAGCTTCGGTTCCATCGCGCAGGATTACGAAGACATCCTCGCCGGCGCCGAGCGCGTGAACCCGAAATTCGCGTTCGAAATCGAAACCAAAATCACGCCCTACGACTTCAGCCCGTTTATGCCGCTGAATCCGTTCCTCCGTAAAAGCAACGCCTTCACGCTCTCCGCCGAACACGATTCCATCGGCGAGTTTCTCGGCGCGGGCTACCTCCCGGCGCCCGACCCGGCCCGCGTCATCGAATGCGTCGCGCACGCCGCGCACATCGGCGTCGACCGCCATGCCATCCGCGTCGACCGCATCGGCCACGCGACCTTCGCCTCCACGCAAGCGATCAACCTGCTCGCATATGACCGCGCGATTCAAAACCCGCGCGTCGCCGCCGAATCGATCTGGAGCGAATGGGCCGCCACTCACTGGCCGGGCTGCGCCGACGAGATGACCTCGATCATGCAGCGCGGCATCGAGGTCGTTAAAAAGACGCACTTCATCGACGGCCACGTCATTTTTCACGCCTTCCCCTTGGACGCTTCGCAAAAATGGGTGAAGGCCAGCGGCATCCTTTCCCTCTTCCAACCCGGCCTCAGCCTCGCGAAACATCAAGGCATGTGGGGCATCCTCCCGGCGAAACACACGCCGTCGCGCGAATTTATTCTCGAAGAAAAAGACGCCGCTGTGCGCCTCGCCGACGAGTGCCTGCAACGCCTGCTCGCGTTGAAAGATCGCCTCTCTCCCGCTGAGTTTACCGTTGCCGAAACCGCGTGGCGTAACGCGACCGTTGTCAGCCGCCTCATCCGCGAATGGTGCCGCTGTGTCTGCGCTTACCTCGCCGACATTGAAGCCGAGCGACCCGGCCACCCGACGCTCACTGCGGCTATCCGCGCCGCGCAAGTGGTGTTCGAGCAGTTCCTCCAAACGTCGCTTCCCCTCGATGTCTCGCCTCGTGCCACTCACGCACCCGTCGCGGGCCACGCATACGACCACGACACTGAAAGCGAGGATTGCATCGAGAGCGCCTATGCGCGCCCGCTCTGGAAAATCATCACCTCGCTCATCCCTGAATTCCTCGCCGAGCAAAAAGAACGCACCACCTGCGCCGCGCTCCCGGGTATCACCGATTTCGTGGTTTGCGGCGGCATCGCCCACGACGCCCGCGCCCTGCGCTACATGCATGCCAGCCACGCCTTCATCGTCGAAGGCCGTCTCGCCCGCGCCGCCGGCAATCGCGTGTTCCCCAACGGTTTTTTCGAGTGCCACCTCGCGACGCCCGCACTGAGTAAATTTCAAATCATCATCAGCGGCCACCGCGCCCAATCGCCGGGGTTTCTCCTGACCGTCGACGGTCAACGCATCGAAGCGCTCTACGACAAAGACGGCCGCTTCGTGTTCACGCTCAACGGGGCCTCAGACGCCGCAATCGTCACCGTTCGCATCCAAAAACTCGGCGCGCACTATCCGTGGATTCACCACGTGGCGGTCGCCGACGTTTCGGACTGACCCGATTTATTCCAACGGAAACTTAGGATCGTCTGTGCGCATCGTGCGCAACAACTCCGTCATGCGTTTCACTACATCCGCCTGGGCAGCGGCCACGTCGTGCTGTTCGCCGAGATCGGTCGATAGATCGTAGAGTTCCAACGGCAGCGTCGGTGCCATCCGCACGCCTTTCCAATCACCCAATCGGATCGCCTGCCGCGTTTTCCCGCCGACTAAAAATTCCCAATACAACGCCTCGTGCTCTCGCTGGTGTTCGCTGCGCCCGAACAACGTCGGCGCATACGAAATTCCCTCCAACGGCAATTCGGCTGATTTCACGTCTGCCACCTCCAGCGCTGTCGCCGCGAAATCCCAGAACGCCGACACGTGCGCCGTCGTCCCGCCCGCCGCGATTTTGCCGGGCCAGCGCGCAATCAACGGCACACGCACGCCGCCTTCATAGACGTCGCGCTTCACCCCGCGCAGCGCACCGCTGCCTTGAAAATACGCCTGCGGCTTTCCGTCCTCAATGTGCGCGCCGTTATCGCTGCTGAAAAGCACCAGCGTGTTTTCCTCGAGGCCGAGCGCCTTGAGTTTTTCCAAGACGCTACCCACATCGCGATCCAGCCGCAGCATCATCGCCGCAAACGCCAGCGCCTTGGGCGGGGCATCGGGCGCGGCGAGTTCCGGACAGCGTCGCTTCGCCTCCGCCAGCGAATCGGGCGGACACTTCAACATCGCGTGCGGCGTCGTGTAAGCGAGGTAGAGAAAAAACGGCTGTTCGCCTCCAGCCTTTCTTTCCACGAATTGCAGCGCCTCGTCCGTGAAGCGGTCATTCGCAAACACGCGCTCGACGTGTGCATAGTTCGGCACGAGCGCCTCCTTGTCGGCGTTGCGATAGAGGAACTCTGGAAACTGATTGTGCGCGTGCTGCTGGTTGATGAACCCGTAAAATTCATCCCACCCTTTCCGCCACGGCTCTGCGCCGCTGCCCTCTTCGCCCAAGCCCCATTTGCCAATCAACGCTGTCACGTAGCCCGCCGTGCGCAGACGCTCCGCGATAGTCACATCGGTTGGTTTCAACGGCACACGCCCGCCGTCCTCGCGGCCGAATGCGAGGTTGTTGCGCACCGTCAAATGTCCCGCGTGCTGGCCCGTCATGAGCGCATTGCGCGAAGGCGCGCACACCGGCGCGCCCGCATAGTGATCGGTGAACCGCAATCCTTCGCGCGCCAGCCGGTCGATGTTCGGCGTCTCGTAGCGACGCTGGCCGTAACACGACAACTCGCCGTAGCCGAGATCGTCCGCGAGGATAAAGATGATGTTTGGTCGACGACTTTGCGTAGCCGCCAACGAGACCGTCGTCACCGCCAGAAACAGGAAAAAAATCCGGAGCTTCATCAATCAAGGCGCACGCGAAGCCAGCGCTTCATCCAACCACGCAAACGTCGCTTCTTGCATCGCAATCGTAAACACATGAGGCCCCGGCCAGGTGCGCGTCACCAGTTGCCCGCCCGCGCCCTGCGAATCCCACACCGCACGCAACTTCGCATACGCCTCCTCGACGCCGGCCTGCGGGAACAACGGATCTTCACGTCCATTGAAAAAAAGCATCGGTTTTGGGCACGCGAGACTAGCGAAGTCCGCGTAATCCAATTCGCCGAGCAGCCCCGGATGCAACGTCGTGTAAGCCGACTGTGTGACCGTCTGGTTGTTGCCCGCCTGCATCAAACTCTTCGCCGTCGTCATCCAACAAATCGCCGCCGCCGCCTGAATGCGATCGCTCAACGCGGCCAGTTGCCACGTGCGCAGCGCGCCCATCGACATCCCCATCGCGCCGATGCGCGCAGGATCCACCTCGGGCTGCTGGGCGAGAAATTCCGCCGCGCGCAAATCTTCCCATGCCATCAGCCCGGCAAGCGACATGCCCGCGTGCATCAGGTTGCTCGCGAGCGCTGCTTGACCGCTCCCACCCGCGCCGCCGCGATCGGAAAAATTCAGGGCATCGATCACCAGGCACACGTAGCCGCGTTTCGCGAGTTCGTCGCCGTAGAAACGGCCCTCATACTCGCGCGCCACCAGCGCTTCCGCCGCCGCGAGTTTCTCCGGCGGCACGCCAAACGGCCGCACGACTTTTTCTTTGCCTACTTCAAATCGACCGCTGTGCGAGTGTTGGATTAACACGGCCGGCGAGCGCCCCGCCCGCTTCGGCACGAGATAATAGGCGAACACGCGGCTGTCGCCGGTGAGGTTAAACACAATTTTCCGCGCCACGTAATTGCCGCGATCTTCCTCGCCGACGATCACCGCGTCCCACGGCGCCGAGGGCGGCGGGGCGAGCAGCCGCAGCTTCACGCGTTCACGAACTCGCGCGCGCCACGCTGCGAAGTCCTCCCCCCGGTTCGCATTCCAGGCCATCGGGTAACTCACCCGCGCCATCGCCTGGATTTGAAACACTGGCAAATTCTCGACCACACCCACGGTTTGATGCGGAGTATTTTCTGCCGCGAAGCTGACGACGGACACGCGCAACCCCACTACGAGCGCCCACCAGAAACGCGCCCGCACCCGCGTCATAGTTTCTTATCCCCGGAAGAAATCAGTCCCGCCGGGCCGACGGTGAGCGCGTCTTCATAATAAATCACCCCGTCCGTTCCGTAATGACGAATCATGAGCCGCGCGCCGGCTGCGGTGTGATCGACTTCCCCCGCGAGAAAGCCGCCTTTGATCCGCAGGAAACGATGCATCTCCGACCGATCTGCCTCTGAAAATCCGCCGGCGTGCGAATCCGAGCTGGGGCCGGTGCTGTATTCGCGCAGACCGCTTTTTAGATCCTGGGAAACATATTGCCAGTGCCGGTCGCCGCAGATCACGACCATGTTTTTCTGCGCCGCGATAAACGCGCGCAGCTCGTCGCCTTCGTGCGTAAAGGTTTCGTTGGCGTGATTGTCCGACTTGGCCGCGCGATCCGGCCCGAGCAACGGCGTCGGACTGATCAATACGCGGAACGTCGCGTCCGATGCCCGCACGGTATCGAAAAACCATTTCTTCTGCTCTTCGCCCCAAATCGTTTTTGCCGGACCATCGGGATCGGTGTTGGGCGAACGAAAGTCGCGCCCCTCGACGAGCCACACCTGCAAATCGCGCCCCCAGCGAATCGTGCGATAGGTTTTTTCACCCATCGGCACCTGCTCGCGAAAGAGCGCGAGCCCCTGTTCCCAGGTGAGGTCTCCGTAAGTCTGCCCCACCCACGCATCGTCTTTCAACGTATCGTGGTCGTCCTTCATGAAATAATTTGCGACCTGGCTGTGAAACGCCCGTTGGAACGGCAGCGCGAAGATCCGGTTAAATTTAAACCGCGCCAGCGGCAGGTTCGTCGCGAGCGGCGTGGGCTTGTCGAAGTATTCGAGATCGCCGGTGTGCACGAAAAAATCAGGACGCAGCGCCCCCATCAGCGGATAGATGCGATGCCCATTCTGCGGATCATCGCGACGGCCGTAGTCCTGACAATTCGCCACGACAAAACTCACGCGCCTCGCCGCCGTCGCCGCTGGCGCGGTCATGAAGCTGCCGGTGGCGGTCACCGCGACCGCCTGCTCGCCAACGGAAAATCCTTCCGCATGAAATTCGTAACACGTCCCTGGTTGCAGCCCGCGCAGCGTGAATTGGTGGATAAAATCCGTCGCCGCCGACACTGCCACCCGCTCGGTGGCAACAGCTTTTTCCATGCCCGCCGACTCCGGCCAATACGTCACGCGCACTTCGCCCGCCGCGCCTGGCACCGCCCCTTCCATGTCGTCGAGCGAGCGTCCCGCGAGTTGCGCCTCCGCCGACACCGGAGCGCTGACACGCAGCGCGTTCAATTCATACGACGTCAGTTTCGAATCGTTCTCCACCTCAGGCGGCAGCTGCCCTTTCACCTTGGCAAAGGCGGCTCCACCCAGGTTGCGTTCGGCGTTTCGCGTCAGACGCGTCCACACAATCGCGGAGTCGTGCGTGATTTCGCCCGCCTTCGCGCCGTTCGCCATGAACACCGTCTGCCTCGGCTTTGCGGCCGTCGTGGGGGCCACATACGAAGCCCCTTTGGTGAACGGATCCTGCGTGGATTTCTGAAACGCCGCGAGCTTGCCGCGCAATTCAGCGAACACCCCTTGCTGCGCCGGATCAGCGGCGAGGTTCACGATTTCATCAGGATCTTTTTCGAGGTCGTAGAGTTCGAATTCTGCGCGATGCAGGTAAGCCTCAATCGTGCGGCGGCCGAAAGTTTTTCCATCCGCAGCTTGCACGCTGCGCCACGCGGGCGACTGCCCGAGATCGCGGGAGGCCGGAAAGGTCAACTCGTGCGCGAGGTTGTGAATGAGTTTGTAGCGCGCCGTGCGCACCATGCGCATCGGATAATACATCGTGATCTCATGAAACGTGTGCGACGCATACACCTCGTCGAATTTCGTGAGCGGGCGGCCATCAAGCCCGGCCACAAAAGAACGCCCGTCGAACTGCGCCGGATCCACTTTCACTCCCGCCGCTTCGAGCAACGTCGGCGTGAGATCCGCCCACGAAATCATGGCCGGTTGCACCACGCCCGCGCGTGCCGGGCCCGCCGGCTTCACGATGAACGGCAAGCGAATCCCTGGCTCGTAGAGCGTGGTCTTCGCGCCCGGGAACGCTTCACCATTATCCGAGAGATAAACAATCAGCGTGTTCTCGTATTTTCCGGCGGCCTTCAACACTTCCACCAGGCGGCCGATGCCTTGGTCGAGCCGTGCGATCGATTGATAATATTCCGCGAGTTCAGCGCGCGTCGCGGGCGTGTCGGGCAGATACGCGGGGACGATCACGTCTTCCGGGCGAAAAGTTTGTGGCGTGATGCCGGGATAACCGGCAGGGCGATTTCCAAACGGATTTGGTCGCGGATACGTGTCGAACGTCGGGACACCTTGCGGGGTAAATCCGTTCGAACGGTGCGGATCGTCAGTCGCAAAATACAGAAAGAACGGCCGCTCGTCCGTCGCTTCGATCACTTTGCGCGTGCCTTCGGCCATTTCGACCGGGCTGCGCCCAATGCTCGCCGGATCGTTAGCGGCACCGCCGGACAACACGGTTTCGAACGCATACACGGATTCCGGCGCGAGGTGATATTTACCGATGCGCACGGTGTGATAACCCGCTTCCGCCAGCCTCACCGGCAGGCTTTTCACGCGATCGAAGGATTGAAAATGATGCTCGTCATGCTGGAGCCCATACATGCCGTTGCGGTGACTTTGTTGCCCGGACAGCAGCACCGCGCGCGAAGGACTACAACTCGAGGTGGTGCAAAACGCATTCGTGAATCGTGTGCCCGCCGCCGCGAGCGCATCGAGGTTGGGCGTTTTCACCACCGGGTTGCCGTAGCAGCCTAGCGCATCGCGTCCATGGTCATCGGAAATAATCAAAACGATGTTTGGCCTATCGACGGCACGCTCCGCCGCGAACGTCAGTGTCGCGAACGTCAGGGCAAGTGCGCAAAAACCGGAAAAACTGCGAAAGATCATGGGGTAGTTGAAAGTTGTTCCGCCGGCAAACGCCAGCTCGCCTCTTCCGTCCACGCACTGTGATTGAAGTTCGCGATCCACTCGCGTTCGTGCGCGCGGCGGAAGGCGATGAGTTCGCGCAACGCCTCCGCACTGCGCGCAGGATCGGCGGCGAGCTCCGACAACGACAGCAGGCTTGCGGCGCGCACGCAGAGCTTGGCGTGAGTAAGCCCGTTTTGGATAAACTGCACGCGCGCGCGGGCTTCGGAATCACCGGCCACGGCGGCGGCGGCCTCCGCGAGAAATTTTTCCGCTGCCACGAAAGCCGCTTCAGGATAAATATGGTGCGATACTTTCGCCGGCGTGCGCCAACGCGTCGTGTTGTCCGCAAAGAGTTCCTGCATCAGGGGAATTTGCGCCACTGCGTAACGCTCCCAATAATCGAAATACGCCTTCACCTGCGGCGCGGCGGCCCCGAAGGCGGCGTAATACTCCGCGAGCAACTCATCCGCGGTGGCGTCGGGTCGCGTGTGCAAACGCATCAGCAAATAAATATTCGGACCCTGCGCCGCCCACTGGCCCGTGAGCGCATCGTAGTCGGTGGCGACCATGCCGCGTTTTACCTGATCCTTGAATTCGTCGGTAAACTGGTGCGCGTAGCCATGCGGCATCGTGTAGCCATCGAGACAGTAATTCCCGCGCGAAAACAGCTGCGCGCCCGTCGCCTGCCAGCCGGCCCATTGTTTGCGGAACCACGCGTTTTCCTCGGGCGAACGCGGATACCAGCCCGACGAGGGATACGCACCGATCAAGATGCGGTCGTTGAGCTTAATTTCCGGCGATGGGTAATAAAAATAGTTAAAGTAATTGTAGGCGACGATCACCACCTGCGGGTCGATTTCCTCCGCCAATCTTTGCACCGCCAGCCAGAAGCGCGCGTAGCGATCCGTGACAAAACGTTTTCCCGTCAGCGCCATTTTCGATTTCGGTGCATAGAAATCCAAATAGTCGGGCGGCGTCGGGCCGTCCCACGCGCGACACGGCTCACATTCGCAAAAACCCACGATACCATTCTCCGCGATGTTGAGATAACGCGGCGCGTTTTGCGGATCGGATTCGCGGCGGCGTTGCCACTGCGCGACGATCTCGCGGTGAAACTCCGGGTTGGAAACGCACATCGAATAGTGGTCACCGGGCTTGGGCGGCCCGCGCTTGCCCTTATAGAGCTGAAACCACTCGGGATGATCCTGCCCATATTTTTCCCACCAATCAGTAAATGCGTGCCGGTAGAAAAGCCGTTCCGACCGCCCCATGCGATGACGTCGGATGAAAACGGTCTGCGCCTGCGCATAGTCTGCCGCCGCCGCGGGCGAAAATCCGAGCGCGGCAGTTTTGCCCGTGAACGTGAGTCCGCCGCGCACGTTGCGCTGAAAGAAATGTGGCACGATGGTCTCGTTGTGCGCGCTGATGGCCAGCGTGCGGCGCTTCGGCACGAAGGTGCCGAGTTCGCCCGGCCAAAGCCAGCGCACCCCGAGTTCGCGTTCGAGCAATTCATACACCCCGAGCAACGTGCCCGCGAACGTCGCAGGCTCGAGCGGATCGCCGACGGCATCGTTGCCCGCGATAAACAGCGCGTTCTCCACCGTGCGATACACAAAAATTTCCGGCGCGAGTTTTTTCACCTCGAGGCCCGCTGAGCGCGCGGCGCGGGTGTCGCCGAGATAAATGGGCGCCAAGCCCGCCGGACGCGGGCCCGCTTCGCTGACGATCGCCAGTTTCGCGCCCGTCGCTTTTTCGACATGATACACCAGTTCCTCCGCCGCGTAGCGCGCGACGGCGGTCGGCTGATCCGCGAGGACGATCACGGCAGCCGGCTGGCCGTCGGTGGCGATCACTACACCGGCCTCAGCCGTTATGTCCGCCCTGCTCCCTAAGAAGCCAAACGCGAGCATCAGCCCGCTTAGTGCGACGGTTCGGAGCAAGGGAAACTTGCCCATACCACTCAGTCCTTCCGCGTCGCGAGCAGGTAGTCGCTCAACGCTTGCACGTTCCAGTTGAACGTGTCGCTGCCGATGTAGCGGAAGCCTGGCGGCATATCCGGCTGGCCGACGAGGCGGCGTGAGGGATCGACCACTTCGACCCAGCGGCCGTGTGCATCGAGCACCGCGAGAATTTCGCCGACTTGTTTTTCGAGCGCGGTAAACGCCTTCGTGCCCACGCCAGGGGGTTGGGCCTGCGCCACCGATTCCAATTTTCCGCCCCGCGTGAAACGGTGCATCTGCGCGGGCGGCGGCGGGGCGGCGTCGCGGTCGAGGTAGGCGAATTCCTTCATCAGCTCGTCGATCTCCGTGGGTTGTTTCCAACCGTAATGGGACGGCAGGTTGGTGTCGTCGTAAGTGAAAAAATAATATCCCGGAGCGGACGAACGGCTGCCCACGCCCGGCGGACGATTCATGTAGAGCGGTTTGCTCGTGTGCAGCTCGTAGTAACGCGCCACGCGGCCATCCGGAAGTTGGAGGCTTTTCAAAAACGGCAGCGCCGGGCGGACGGCTTCGAGATACTTGCGGTCACCGGTGAGGCGGAAAACCCGCATCAGCGCTTTGATGGCATCCTCGGATTCCATCGAACAAATCGCCGGTGGCTCGAACTTACGCGCCCACGCCGGGTGCATGTCGAAATCGTATTGCTGGCTCCACGCGGGCTGCGGCGTGGGCATTTGCGCGAGCAGCAGGAAATCCGCGAAACGCACCAGCGCGTCACGCGAGCGCTGGTCGCCGTAGATTTGGTGCACCATAAGTAACGTGTTCGAAATCGAATCGGGCAGGCCGTCGTTGAGCGTGTAGTATTTCGAGTAGTCCTCGTTGGGCCACACGCGCAGCCATTCCTTCGCGTAACTGGCTTTCAGCACCGGGAGATTCGGCGCGGCAGTTTTCCAACCCTGCGGAAACGCCCCGTTCGGAAACTGCGCGCCCAGCAAGCCGTCGAGCGCATACTGCACGGCTTCGTGCACGACCGGGTTTTTAAAATTCAACGCTTGATCGAGCTGCGCGAGAAATTCGATCGCGGACTGGGTCTGGTTGTCGTCGAGCGAGGAATGATTCGAGCCCGTGCCGCGACCATTGCGGTATTGGTTCAGGCGCGTGCCTTGCGGATTAAAATCAATCGTCTGCGCCCAACCGCCGGATTGCAGCTGCCCATACACGAGCGCCATGCCGGCGTTGATCGCGGCGACGAGGTATTCCTGATCGCCGGTCGCGTCGTAGGCTTGGAGAAACGCAATGCCGACCGACGGCGTGCCCGGCGGCTCAGTCCAAATCTGATCCTTGGTCGCGACGCCTTCGCCCCACGCCTGCTTAAGATCGATGCCGTAGTAATACGTGTAACCTCCATGCGAGGACACTTTCTCGGTGTAGAAGCGCGCGGCTTTTTTTAAGCCGGCCAGCGCTTCGGCGCGGAGGTCACGCGTCGGCGTGGATTCAGCCGCGGTGAGCGCGAATACGCCGAGGCTACTGGCCACCCACGCGGCGATGAAAGAAAAACGAAGTTTCATGAATTTAAAAAGGCGAGGGCTTACGGATAATACTCGGGCTCCTGCTTGGCGTCGCTCGTGAGTTTCCAGCTGATGTCTTCAATCCACGCGGCGTTGCTCAAGTTGGAAAACCATTCGCGTTCGTGCGCGCGGCGGAAACGCAGCAGCTCCTCCAGTTTCGCTTTGCCCCCTTGAGGCGTCGTGGCGGGATCGGCGGTCGTGAGTAGCGCCGCGGTTTCGACGCACAGTTTCGCGTGCGCCAAACCGGTTTGGAGAAATTTAACGCGCGCGGTCGCGTCAGCGTCACCGCCGGCAGCGTGCAACGCCGAGGCCAGCAATGCCTCGCCGGGCGCGAAACAGTCGACCGGGAACACCTTGTGCGTGACCTTCGCCCAGCTGCGGTAACGAATCGCGACGCGGTCGTAAAACGTGTCCATGATCAGCGCGCGGTTGCTCATCGTGTAATTTTCCCAGTAATCGAAATACGCCTTCACCGCCTTCGCCGCCGGGCCGAACGCGGAATAATATTCGTTGAGCAATTCATCCACGTCCGCGGTCGGTCGCGTGTGCAGGCGCATGAGCAGGTAGAGGCTCGGGCCTTGCGTGGCCCACTGGCCGGTGAGCGAATCGAAGTCCGTGCCCGCCATGCCGTGCGCGACCTGGTATTGGAAATCCTGCGCGAAGTGGCGCGCGAACACGAACGGCATCGTGTAGCCATCGAGAAAATAATTCGTGCGCGCAAAGATCGTCGCGCCCGTGTCCTGCCAGCCTTTCCACTGATCCTTATACCACTGATCCTCGTCAGCGGAGCGCGGATACCAACCGGCGGCCGGGCAGAATCCGAGCACGATGTTCGAGTTTAATTTCACGCCCGACGTCGGCGCCTGGAAGTAGTTGAAATAAATATAGCTGACGATCGAAACGTCTGCGCGGTGTTTCGAAGCGAGCTTTTGCACCTCGAGCGCGAAATGCGCGTAACGGTCCGACATAAAGCCCTGACCATAGAGCGAGATGTTTGGCGCGTAGTATTTCATCGAGTCCGCCGGTTCCGGGCCGTCCCACTTTTTGCATTCGGCGCACTCGCACGCGCCGATGAAATCGTTTTCCACGACGTTGATAAACTCCGGCAAACTTTCCGGCGTGCCCTTCCCTTGAGCGAGCCAGAGATCGACGATCTTCTGGTGCAGGCCGGGATTGGAAACGCACATGCCGAAACGCGCGCCTTCCTTCGTCGGGCCGCGCTTACCGCCCACGAGTTGAAACCACTCGGGGTTTTGCTTGCCGTATTTGTCCCACCAATCGACGTAAGCGTGGCCGTAAAACATTTTTTTACTCCGGCCCATGCGGTTGCGGCGCAAAAACACGGATTGCTCGCGGTAATAATCTTCCTTCGCCTTCGGCGTAAAACCGAGCGCGGGCGAGGGATTCGGGTAACTGCCGGGGCGGACGTTGCGCTGGAAAAAGCGCGGCTTCACCACTTCGTCGAATTCACTCACCGCGATGAGGCTGCGTTTCGGCACGAAGGTGCCGAGCTCGCCCGGCCACACCCAGCGCACGCCGAGGTCGCGCTCGAGCCATTCGTAAACACCAAACAACGTGCCAGCAGAATTATTGAACGTGCCGAACGGCGGCTCCGTCACCAACGGTTCGTCCGCCGCGTCTTTGCCCACGATGAACAACGTATTCGCCAGTGTGCGGAGCGCGAATGTCTCGTCCGGCAGCTGGCTCGGGATAAGATTGGCCGCGCGCGCCGCGCGCGTTTCGCCGAGGTAAATGCGCGTCGTGTCGGTTGTCTTGACGGCGCTTTCCGCAACGATGGGGAGTTTCGCGCCGGTCGCTTTCTCGACGTGGTAAACCAATTCGGCGGCGGCGTATTTCACGGTCGCCTTGGGTTGGTCGGGAATCACGACGACCGCGCTCGCGGTGCGATTCAGCACAATTTCAAAGCCCGCCGGCTTGGCCGAAAGTGTCGGGCCCGCCAGAGCGAGCAGCGCGGCCAGCGGCGAGATTACGCGGCGGAAAAGGGAGAGCGGTGTCGTCATAAATTTACGGGTAATATTCCGGTTCCTGTTTGGTTTCGGCCGAGAGCTGCCAACTGATGTCCTCGACCCAAGCGTTGTGATTCAAGTTGGCGAACCATTCCTTTTCGTGCGCGCGACGGAAACGCAGCAGCTCCGTCAGCGCCGCATTCCCGCGCTCCGCCGTGGACGCGGGATCGGCGGTCGTGAGCAACGCCGCGACTTGGCCACATAGTTTCGCGTGCGCCAGCCCGGTCGCGAGAAAGTTAACCCGCGCAGTGGCCTCAGCATTGCCCTGCGCGGCCGCGAGCGCCTTCGCCAGCAAGGCTTCGCCCGCCACCAACGCTTCCGGTGGAAATACGCGGTGTGCGGCCTTCGCCCACGTGCGCCAGCGGATGGCTACGCGGTCTTCAAAGATCGCGTTGATCCTCTCGCGATTTCCCATCGTGTAATTTTCCCAGTAATCGAAATACGCCTTCACCTGAGTGGTGGCCGGGCCGAACACGGAATAATATTCGTTGAGCAAATCATCCACGTTCGCGGTCGGTCGCGTGTGCAGGCGCATGAGCAAATAGAGGCTCGGGCCCTGCGTGCTCCACTGGCCGGTCAACGAATCGAAATCCGTGCCGAACATGCCGTGCTTCGCCTGAAACTGAAAGTCCTGCGCGAATTGCCGCGCGAAAATGAACGGCATGCTGTAGCCATCGAGAAAATAGTTGGTGCGCACGAATTGCCGCGCGCCGGTTTTTTCCCAGCCGAGCCACTGATCCTGATACCACTGATTTTCCTCGGTGCCGCGCGGATACCAACCGGCGGACGGGCAGTAACCGACCCACGCATTCGCGCCGAGCGGGATGTCCTCGTTCGGCGCCTGGAAATAATTGAAGTAGGAATAACTCACGACCGTGACGTTCGCATTGTGCGGTTTCGCCAGCGCCAGCACCGCCGCGGAAAAACGCGCGTAGCGATTCGACATGTAACGCGCGCCGTAAACTTTGAAGTTCGGCGCATAAAATTTATCGCGATCGGGAGGCTGCTGCGCCCCATCCCACGCGCGACACTCCTCGCATTCGCACGAGCCGAGGAAATCGTTTTCAACAATGTTGATCAGGTTCGGGCGACCCTTGACGGTCGCTCCCCCCTGCTCGAGCCAGAGGTCGACAATTTTTTGGTGCAGCCCGGGATTCGACACGCACATCGAGAAACGCGCCTTGGGCGTGGTCGGCCCGCGTCGGCCATTCACCAGTTGAAACCACTCCGGGTGCGTCGCGCCGTATTTCTCCCACCAGTCGGTGAACGCATGCCGGTAACTCAGCGGATAACTCCGGCCCATGCGATTACGGCGCAGGAAAATCGTCTGCGCCTCCGCGTAGCCTTTCGCGGCCGCTGGCGTAAACCCGAGCGCGGGGTGCGCGCTTTCGAACGCGAGGCCCGGTCGGACGTTCCGCTGGAGAAAACGCGGCGCCGTGGTCTCGTCGAAAGCGGAAATCGTGAGCGTCTTCGTTTTCGGGACAAACGTCCCGAGTTCGCCCGGCCACGCCCAGCGCACGCCGAGGTCGCGTTCGAGCCACTCGTAAACGCCGAACAGCGTGCCGGCGGACGTGTTATTGTCGAGCGGGTCGCCCGCGCCGTCGTGACCTGCGATGATCAACGCGTTTTTTGCCGTGAGCAGCCTAAAGGTCTCTGGCGCGAGTTGCTCCACTGCGATACCGGCCGGGCGCGCGGCTTTCGTGTCACCCACGTAAATGAAGGCCGCCGCGTCCGTCGGCACCGCGTTTTCCTTCACGACAGCGAGCTTCACCCCGGTGGCTTTTTCCACGTGATAAACAATCTCGCTCGCCGCGTAAGCCGCGACCCGCGTGGGCTGGGCGGAGGTCACGATCACCGCGTGAGCGTGACCGTCGCGCACCACCTCAATGCCCGCAGCGGATGCTAGCGTTGCTCCGACAAGGAAAACGCCCAGGCGAAGAAAAATTACAGAAAAATTGGTCATGAAATTATACGCTCACTGGCCAAGCGTGACTTCCACGCGACCCGCCATGCTATCGTTGAATTTTCTCACCCAGAGCTTCGCCGTCGCGGCGTCATGAAACCACCCTTCCCCGCCGGCGCGAAAGGCGTCGAGCGAGGCGAAGCGCGTGAGCGCAGCCCCGTTCGACGATACCGTCGCGGGTTTCAATTGTGTGTTTAGGTGCAAGCGCAGCAGGTGATTTTGTTTCGTCGCGCCCCATGAAATCACGAGGCGATCGTCGCTACTCCATTCCGCCGCGATGCGCACGGGCCCCGCGAGATCGTCGAGCGTGAATTCGCTCGCGCCGCGCACTTTCGGCCACATCGCGAGCGTCAGGTAACCGGCCGATTCCGCCCAACCGAAGCCGCTCTCGGCATTGGTGATTTCGAGTGGAATAATCGCGCCTTCGCGAATGAAGAGCGGAAAGCGGTCGTTGCGGAACCAACCCTTCGTCCACCAAAAGCGCGTCGGACCGCGGAACGTTTCCGCACTGTTGTCCCAAAAATCATACCACAGTCCCGGCGGCAGATAGACCTGGCGTTCGTAATTCGAATTCATGATCGGCGCGACCATCAGGTCACGGCCAACGGTAAACTGGTCGTCGACGCGCCAGCCATCGAGGTCGGCCTGCGCCGTCCACACGAGCGGGCGGATGACCGGAGCGCCCGTCGCCGCTGCTTCGCGCGCGAGCGTGTTCCACAACGGCGTGAGATCAGTGTGCAGCCACGTGAGGTAACGGAAATGGTCCACCGATTTCTGCGAATACCACCACGGCATGTGCAACGTTTGCATGCCGGGAAGCATCGCGCCGAATTGCGCCCAACGAATCCACACGTGCTCGGGCGCGGGCTGGTCGTCGAAGCCGCCGATGTCGGACGACACAAACGGCAGCCCGCAGAATGCCAGCGAGAGCGACGAGTAAACCGACGATGACAGACCGTTGTCGCCAAACGTGCCGGCGAGATCTCCCGGCCATTTGAAATTGGTCACGGCGGAAGAACCGACCCACGCTGCGCGGGGAATCATGAGAAAGTCGTCACCGAGGCGGTTTTTCAACGCTTCGAAAAAAACGCGGTTATATTCCAGCGCGTAGGAATTGTGCACATCGCGCCCGATGCGGCCGCCGTGCACGATCGCGTCTTCCGGCAGGTCTTGACCCGCGTCAGGTTTGTAACCGGCAATGCCGATATCGAGGCTCTTTTCGATTTGCTGACGCCACCATGCGAACGCTTCGGGATTAAAGTAGTCGATCGCGTTGTAATATTTTCCCGTGAGCTCGCCCGTGGAGGAAATTTTCACCATCGCCTCATCGGCCTCCGTGCCGGGCTTGCGCACCATATAGCCGCGCTCGACGGCTTCGCGCCAGTTTTCCGATTCCGGCGTCGTGTAAGGCACGCTCCACGCGAGCGTGCGCACCCCGAGATCGCGCAATTCCTGCACGAGCGCTTGCTGATCCAGATGAAACGCGGGATTCGGAATAAACGAATTGCGCGCGGTCTGCCACGGCGGTTCAAACCACGTCACGCCCACGGGAATACTCATCGAATGCAGGCGGCGCACCATCGCGGGGAAATGTTCGCCCTTCAGCGTCGTGATTTTTCCGCCAGGTTGATCGGGATCAGCCATCAGCCAAAACCACGGCTTGAACGACCAGCGCGGCGGCCGTTGCGGCAAGCCGACCTGCTGAAGAAAATGCTGCACGGTGGCCGGGATGCTCGCACCGATCACGAACGTCAGGTCGAGTTCGCTAGTCGATGCCTCGAAGGTGAGTTGATCCGCGCGGCGTTGGCCCACGTCGAAACGCACGCGTCCGCCGTAGTTGAAAAAAAACGCGTAGTTCTGCGTCGACACGTAATACGGCATGTAAGCGCACTCGTCGGGCGTGCCGCCGCGATCCCACAAATCAAAAGCCGCCCCGCGCTGTGCGACCCTGCCATTCCACATTTCGCCGAAGCCGTAGATTTCCTCCACAGGTTGCAGCAGCGTCGCGCCCCGCACCGCAGTCACTTTTGACGCCGGCGCGCGCAGTAAAAGTTTGAATCCGTGTTCGCCGAATTTCTGCACGCGGCCTTCCGCGGCGGTGCCATCGCTCAAGGTGAGGTTTAAACTGACGCCGTCGGCCCCTCCCTGCGCACCGGTGATTTTAGCCACCGCGCGCCACTCGCCTTTCACCTGAAACGCCGGTGCGGTGGCTTCCGAAAAATGCTCGGTGCCCGCCGCATTGCGCACGCGCACTTTCCACGCGGCGCGCTCGATCACGAACGTTGCACCCGCGTTGGCGAAGCGGAACTCGGACGGCGTTTCCACCAGCGCCAGGGGCTCCCCCGCTGCCACCGCACGCACCAGCACCAGGCAACTTAACCCGGCACACCGCAGCGCGCGGGAAATCAGCGGAGAAAGAAAACGCATGAGCTTTTCAAAGTTACCGGCGGAACGTTACAGCCCGAGAAAAGCCGAGCTGCACCAGAGCAACGGGGCCTGACCGTGCAGGTCGCCCGTGTAACGTCCGCGATCGAGGTAGTATTGGCGGCTGTTCAGTTTGTTCGTGCCTTCGCAGACTTCGCGGAGATCGCCGTTGGGCTCGATGTAGTTCACGAGCGCGAGCCAGCCTTTGCGCGCGGCCGGACCGTAAGTCTTCGCGTCGAGCCAGCCGTATTTCACACCAGTGATAAACGCGAAGGTGAACATGCCCGTGCAGGACGTCTCCGGCCACGATTGCGGATCGTCGATCAACTGGCGCCACATGCCATTTTCGTCCTGATGTTTGAGGAGCGTCGCCATCATCTTTTGATAGCTCTCCATGATGCGGGCGCGGCGCGGGTGATTTTCCGGCATCGCGCGGAGCATTTCCGACATGCCCGCGGCGAACCAGCCGTCACCGCGGCCCCAGAAAAACGGGACATCCGGTGCGTGGTAAAACAAACCGTTCGGCTGCTGCAATTTTTCGAGATAAGCGACGGCTTCCTCGGCGGCGCGGTCGAGGTATTTGGCGTCGCCGGTTGCGCGATACGCCTGCGTTTGCAGCATCGTGATCATATACATGTCATCGATCCAGAAACGGGTGTGCCAGCTCAGCCCTTTCGCGACGGCTTCGCGCGCCTCGGCGTCGAGTTTGCTCTCGTCAGTCGGTGTCGTCCACTGCTCGTTGGCGATCCGCAGGCCGAGTTTCAGGTAACGCTCGTCTTTCGTGCGCATGTAGAGCTCAAGCGGCAACGCGCCGAAGACGGCGAAGTCGACGTTTTCGACCGGCGGGATAAGTTTCGCGCGCTCGCCGAACAGCGGCTGGAAACGCTCGATCAAACGCTGGTTCATCGCCTTGTCCTGCGTGAGGCGCGCGAAGGACAATGCGCCATACCACGTGCACGTCTCGACATAATGAAACACGTTGGTGCGCATCAGCCGGTAGTCTTTCGACAGGAAACGCTCCGCGACGAGTTTGCCGACCTGCTTAGGATCCGAGCCTTCCGGCCAGGGGCCGAAGTCATAGCCAGTGGGACTGGCGGCGTGCGCCGCAAGCGAGAGCGAGAGGATCAACAGGGGGAGACGGAGTAACGTTTTCATCATCATAAAAAATTTAGACCAACTCGGTTTGACCGGAGCGCTCGGCGCGGCCCATCGCGGCGACGACTTGCACCGCGCTCACGATTTCGTCAATGGGCGCGGGCACTGCACGACGCTGCGTGACCGCATCGTAAAACGCGGCCCACGGATACTCGCCCGTGACTTCGTTCGATTCCCACTCGCGCGTCACCAATTCGCCCGCCGCCCGCATCGCCGTGAGCCGCAGTCGCGAGGTGTGCTCCGATTTTCCGTAGGCGACGGGGAATACGTTCCGGTGAATTGTGCCGCGCTCGTAGTTCAACGTCAGCGCGTTGGCGTAGTGCTGGCCGTTATCGACGCAGAAGCTCGCGTGGATAGTGCCGAGCGCGCCGTTTTCAAAACGCAAACTGAGCTGCGCGTTGTCCGCGGTGGGCCGCTCCGTAAAAATCCGGCTGCTCATGACTTGGACGCTGTGCACGCGACCGAAGAGACGCCTGAGGTCGTTCAACGAATACACGCCGATCCGAAATACCGGTGCTGCCGGGCAAAGCTGCGGGTCGTCGAGCCAGCGTCCGTCGGCTTTCTCGCGATAAGAAATTAACATCTCGGCGTGGCAACTGATGGGTTGGCCCAGCGCGTATTCCTGCTGCCACGCGAGCATCTGCCGCACATACGCCGGCGGCTCGGCGCTCGGCGAATTGAGATGAATCGTGCGCCCCAAACCGGCCGCTTCCTCCAAGACGGCGCGCGCCGCCGCGGGATCGATTTCAAAGGGCTTCGTCGTCATCACGTCCTTGCCGGCTCGAATAATGCGCCGGAGCAATTCTGCCCGGCCCGCCGGCCCGCTGAAAAGTCCGATGACCGCTATCGATTCGTCCGCCAGCAACGCCTCCAGCGTCGCGTAACCCTTTACGCCGTGCTTCCCGCAAAACTCCGCCAGCTTCGCCGCGTCGGTATCGCACGCCGCTGCCACGCGAAACAGTTCGCGCGCCGGGCCAGCCATGAGCCGTTGCGCCACCGCGACGCCGAAACCAAGTCCGACAAAACCGATGTTGAGCGGCGACGGCATCGTCAGGAATGGCCCGCCATCAGCTCGACGCACGCCGCGCCCCGTTTTCGAGCGGACCCGGCGGTTTCTGCGGTTCCTTCCCAACGCGACGGCAGTTGGCCAGTGTAGTTGCGGAACGCGCGGCTGAAATCGTGCGGGTGGCGGTAACCGAGATGATAAGCGACTTCCTTGATACTCACCCCGTCGAGGCCCAGCATCCGTTCGGCTTCGCGCAGACGAGTTTCCGCCACGCTCTTCATCACCGTCGTGCCGAGTCGCTGCCGAAACATGCGTTGCACGGTCGCCGGCGACACGCCGAGAAAATCCGCGAGCCGCGCGAGCGGCTGTCGCGTGGCGACATGCGATTGAATCCAGCCCAGCGCCCGCTCGACCACCTCGTTGCTCCGGTCGCCGCCGCCGCTTTCGACAATGCGCGCGATTCTCGTCTCCAACAAAAACTGCAAGCCAGTCAGCGCCTGCCCGGAATGCAGATCGCCGCGATGCACCTCGCTACGGCTCGACGCATGCAATTGACGCAACTCCGCCAAATCCTCGCCGGCCAACCCGTAATGCGCGCACATGTCGCGCCGCAGCGGGCCGAGCGCCGGATGGGCCGGTCGCGCCCATATCCAACCCAGGTGTTTAACCGGATCCATCGGCTCATGCCGCCACGTCACCGCACAATCCGGCCCGATCACCACGAGCGCCGGAACCGCGATCAACTGGCTGGATGCCCCCCGCACGATCTGCACAGAGCCAGACTCGATCACGACATAGTTCCAACTCCCGCGCTTGGAGAAAGCAGGAGCGGTCTCACTGCGCGCACTCCAGGTGAGATGCTGGAGAAAGCTGCCGGACGTCGCAGCCTTGGACGACGAGTCGATCCTGTTTTCTAAAGGTGTGAACGACATGGGCAAGGTGACGCGGCAAACCGGTCATACGTTTCACAATGTGAACTTATTGTTTCGTCAAACAAAATAAGCCGACCAGTAAAAATACACTTCCAGTGAGGCTAGGCCGCGCCAAACCATCGAGAAGGCGCGCGATCCTACGCTGGAGAACGCAGTGCGCTGGGAAAATTGGAATTCCGTGAAACGAGGACGAGACCGGCCCGCTTTATCGGTCGGCCTCGATGGTCTTGCCTTTTTCGGAAAGGAATTTCGGAAATGGGCTATCGATCAGGCCTTTTAAGCCGGCGATCATGGCGGCGGCATTGAACTCAGCCCCCTCTGGATTGGTATGCACATAATCCGAACCGAAAAACGATTTTACCTTTTCGGGGCCGAACGCTTGGTAGCGGTCCGCCACGATGCGAGTGAGGTCGACGAACCTGAGGTTGTGCTCACGCGCGAGTGCTTCACTCCATTTTCGATAGTCACTGGAGCCGCGCTCGACTTTCCCGTCTTCCCATAGGTTCCGAACCGTGAGCGATGCGATGATCGGTGTAGCCTGCCTGGCTTTTACGTCGGCGATCATTCGGCGGATATACCAACCGAACGTATGCACGACTTCATGTTTCCCGGTGATAACGTTTTCAATTTCTTGCGATTCGTTGCCCAAACCGGGCAGGGATCCACGCGAGCGCATCTTTTCACGCGGAACCGAGAGATCCTCATTCACAGGGCTGGCGTCGTTATGCCCGAACTGGATAATCACAAAATCGCCAGCTTTGACCTCAGCGAGTAACTTGTCCCACAAGCCCTCGGTGATGAAGGTGCGGCTGGAGCGTCCACCGCGGGCGCGATTGACGACATTCATTTTGGTAGATTCGAAATATTGCGCGAAGGGCTCGCCCCACCCTTGCTGGGTGGCCTTATCGCTCTTCGCAGCAGTAGAGTCGCTGGCGATGAAGATAGTTGGAAGCGTAGGGTCGCGCGGAATTGCATTTCCCTGGGTCGCCTCGGGAGCGGACGCAGGCAGGTCGCGCGTGGCGGGCTGAGCGAAACACGCGAGCGGAGCCAAGAGTAACAGTCGGTAAATGAGTTTCATTTAAATGGTTTTAAAGAGGAAGATTTGCGGACGCGCCAACTAGCGACCTATCCAGAAAGTCTGTTCGACGAGCGGTGCCGCCTGCACCGGGGCTTCACCGCCGCGACCCAGCTGCCACGCCACCACGGTGACCGGCACCGGCCCGCGGGTGCGCGATGGCAACGCGAGGATTTCCAGCGTGTCGCCCACCACTTTAGCCGGGCCATGCTTCACAAAAAAATAAACTTTCAACCCGGCGTCAGAACTCGCTCGTAGCGGCACCGTTTTGGCGCCTGGGGCGAGGTCGCCGATCGACTCGAAAACTATGTGCTGCGCCTGCCCCTTGAAAGCGGGAGGCACGAAACGGCCCGGCTGCAACGACGGACGGTGCTCGGCGTCGCCCGGGTGACGCACGGCGATGAAGTTGGGTGTGTCCGGATAGCCGCGGTTCAATTCGATGCGTTTCACGCCGTCGCGAAACGCGAGAATTCCGGAAACTGCTTCGATTGTGCGCTCGCCCGTCGTGGCGTGAGTGAGGCGCATCCCAGCTTGGGTAAAATTGTCCGGCAAACGATCGAGGAACGTCGTTTCGATGCGCGTGATCGTGACGCCATCGGCGGCCAGTTCGTAAGGCACGGGATCGACGATGCCCGATTTAGCGAAAGCCGCCGGTGTTCCGTCGAGGTTCGCGAAGGCGACAATCTGGTTTTTGCGGCTCCACTCGCCATTGTCCCACAACGCCACGGCCGCCTCGGCCAGTTCGCGGTCGAAAAACCACGGCGCGTTACGCAATTCGCCAGTCGCGCTCGCCAGCGGCGTGATCGTCAACGGCCCCGTCGGCAATGGCGGGCGCACATCGACCACGAAGCCCTCGTCATCGCGGATTTCGCGCAGTGTGCCGTCCGCGTTGAGCCGCGCCGCCAGGGCCTTGTCAATGTAGAGTGCGAGAAACTCAAGGTAGCGCGGCGTGTAATCGAAATGCCCGCCGCCGAATTCCTCCACATACGACACCGGTCGCCAGCGCGCGCGGAGCTCTTCGCGAATTTTCATCAAATTGGGCAGCGACTGCCCCTGCTTGGTCCAATCGTGCGTCGGCTGGCGCCACTCCGGGAAATGGCCGCCGGAATAAACCCCGGGATACGAGCCGGTGACCGGCAGCATAATGCCGCCCTTCGCGGACAAAATCGCGATCGTTCGCGCCGGGCGCGATTCCGCGAGCGTGCGCGCAAACGTCGCGGTCGTGGAATGCCCGAACGTAATCCACGGCGCGGTCGCAATTTCTGGGTAGCCGGAAAGCTTACCGAGCTGCGCCAGCACCTCTTCGAGCAGCGCGACCGCTTCGTCCCGCTCGTGCTCGAAACGGATGTCGATCGCCGGGTGACACCACACGATCGCCAGATCGTTTTTCGCGCAGGCCTCGCGCACCGCGGCGTTTTCCGTGAACCGTTGTTCACCCACATTTTGCTGCGTGACAATCAACCCACGCACTTTTTTAGCGCTCGGCGGAATCCACAGATACGCCGTCGACGCGTGCGCCGGTTTTCCGTCCACGCCGCGATTATCGAACGTGACGCTAAACTGAAATTCGCCATTGCGCGCTTCCGCGCGCGGCACCGGCAAGGCGGCTAGCGCGATCGTGCTCCCAACAAGCAACAGCGTGAGCGTTAAACAAATCAGCGTCCGTTTCATAAAATTTCCTTTAACGTTTCGCTTCGTGCCGGCCTTCCGCGAGGAACGGCGACGGGGTTTCCGTGATGATCACCTCGTTGAGATTCAGCGCGCCTTTCACGGCGAGCCGCAACGTGTGCCGCCCGGGCTGCAACTCGCCGAGCGCGTGCAAAAACACCGCACGGAAATGCGACGCGCCGGTGTTCCACTGGTAGTCGGCGTCGATGCCGACCGCTTCCGCTTTGCCGCCGTCGATCGCAAGTTCGAGCGAACGCCGCTTCATCACGTTATCGTCGATGCTCGCCCGCAGCATCACCGCATAACGCCCCGCGCGTGGCACCTCGAAGCTCGCTTGCAACTCGGGCTCGCCGGCCACACCGGAGAACGCGACGTAGCTTCCACCAAACACGCCCGCCGCATCGGTGGCGCGCACGAGCGATGCGAGCGCTGGCACGGCGGCGGCTTCGATGTAGGCGCTGTGTGGCGCGGCCGCGGGGCGCAGGTCTTCCGTGTAGTTCGCCGCGGCGTAAATCGTCACCGGCCGCGACAGTCCTTCCGGTGTTCGCACGAGGAACGCGCCTTTGAAATTCGGTCTCCCTTTCAACTTCGCTGCATCGACCGTGACCGTGAGCGTCAGCGTCTGGCCGGGCGCGACTGTGCCGCTTGCCGGCTGCACGCGAAACCAATCGGACACCGCGTTCTGGCGAATTTCAAAACTCACCGCGCCATTCGCCGATGCCGGCAAACTCACCCGCACTTGCCGCGGCGCATTCGAATCCGCCGTGGTAAACACGAGCTGGCGCGGGATCGCACGCAACGCGAGCGGGCGAAACGGCACCTCCGACGTGTCCTCGATCAACGCACCGCGATGCGCGCCGTCGAACACGAGGTTAGCCACCGCGAATGCGTTTTCCCGTGCGACGCTGTCCGGCGCCAAACTGAAATCGCCCTCTGAAGGCGACACGAAGCGCGGCTCCGCAGCCACCCCGTATTTTTCCTGGCCGATTTTTCTCAAGCCTTCGAGAAAAGCCGACGACGCCCCGGCGTTGCCGTCGATCCAGAATTGATCGCCGTCGAAATTATCACGGCGCGACGTCTCACCGGGCAGCCGCGCGCTGTTCACCACGAAAATATTATTCCGCATGTAGCCGAGCCGCTCATCGCCCAAGGGTTTGCCGTAGCCACCGTAAGCGCTGATCGTCGGGCCGTAGATCGTATTGTTGATGTGATGACGTTTTCCACTCTGCGGCAGGCCGTGGCTGTTTTTAAACGCCATCAGTGCGAGCCCGGTTTCATCGCCGGGATTTACGATCAAGTTTTCGAAAATAAACTGCGGTCCGAGTAACGATGCTCCCGTGCTCACGCCGCACAGCGTGCCTTCGATTTTGTTGCGATAAAAACGCACGTTCATGCCGCCGCCCTCGAGTTCCACGCCATCGTCGTTGCCGAACGCGAGGAAGTTGCCGCTGATGTCGCTGTCGCGATAAAATCCGCCGGCGGGTGAGCGGTTGCTTGCGCTTTCGATCACGTCGTTCCACCGGTGCTCGTCGCTGCCGACGAAATCATTCCAGCGCACGACCGAACCGCCGCGCGTGAAGTTGGCGAACACCGCCGTCGGGCCGGTCGGGTGCGAATATTGCCAGGAGTTCGCCCGGCCGCGTGGATCGTGAAGGTAGTTGCGTTCCACGACGGTATTCAGGCTGCGGGTGATGGCCACGCCGCCGTCGAGATTGATGAGCTGGCCGTTGGCGTCGGCGTATTTTCCGCGCTTTTCGTCGTTGGTGTAGTGCTGTGTGCCGACGCGGCCCCAGCCCGAGATGTCGCAATTCAACACGCGCACGTTTTCCGAATCTTCGATAGCGATGCCGTGACGCGCGCCGCCGACCACCGTGAGATTTTCGAGGATGACATAACGCGCGCCGCGCACCGTAATCGCGCCGGACTGCGGATCGTTGAGATTGTTGGTGCGAGAAATTTTCCAGCCGCGCGGCGCGGTGTATTTGATCCACCCCTCGGCCGTGCCTTGATCCGTGATGACGATTCCTTTTTCCGCCCCCGGCACCTGACTGAGATCGATTATTTTCGCGATGGTGGGCTGGCTGCTCCACGTGCGAAACGAAACCGGTGCGATGACCTCCACGCCTTGCGCAGTCACCACCCGCACCTCCCATTCAGTCGCTTCGGAAAGGTTAAAAAGGCTGCCCTTCCGAATTCCGGGTGGGTTATCGGACACGGGCGCGAAGCCCCGTTGCCAGTGGCGTTCACCGACCCGGCGAAAATCGACCGCATACGAAATTCCATCGGGGGTCGCGGGACGAAAATAATAACTACACGCCTCGAAACTCGGCACGACCACCAATTCGCCCGCGGCCACTTTTAAATCCACGCGCGGCTCCTCGGCCGCAACCGAACGCGAAACCGAAAACAAAGCGAGCAAGACGGAGAATGCCGCGAAGTTGGAAATTTTCATGCGGAAGAGATAACGGAATGAATCTTAACGACGCCGCGTGCAGGCGGCTGGTTGCACGCGTTATTTTTTCGGAGCCGTGTTGCGCCACACATCCGCCATCGCGAACAGCGGATTGTGGCCGAGGTATTCGCGGTTCGGATAATTGCGCGATACTTTGCGACGCAAAAGCCCCTGTTCGCCCAGCAGCGGGTGATAAAACTCCCAGATCGATCCCGTTTTCTCGAACTGCGCGGCGGTCGCATCCAGCGCCATTTCGATCAAGCGATGGGCCTCGGCGGTGCGCCCGTGGCGAACGAGTCCGCGCGCCGCCCAGTAGGTCATACAATTCCACGCCGGGCCCCGCCACATGCGCAGTTCGAATTTCGCATCGCTCAGCGCGACGGTCGCGATCGGGTGCGGCGTGTAGAATTCTTTTGGGTTAAGCAGATGCTCATCGATCACGCGCTTCGCCTGCGCGGGCGACGCTGCGCCCACGACGACCGGCCAGATGCCTTCGAATGCGAGGTGGCGTTTCGCGGGATCGTCGATCACCCACGCGTCGTAGAAAAAACCGGTTTTCTCGTCCCAGAGTTTTTCCTGGATGAACTGCTTGAGCGTCGCGGCTTTCTTTTCCCAATTCGCAGTCGGTTCGCCGAGCCGCTGACTCCATCGCGTCGCGGCATCGTAGAGCATGTAGAGATGTGCACACGCATCGACCGCCGCCGACCGCTCAGGAGGACGAACATCGTAGCGGATGCCTTCGTCCATGCCGCTTTCCCACGTGTCTTCGACTTGATCGAGATAATAGAATCCGCCCGAAGGAATCGCGCGTTTCGCTTCGAACCAGCCGATCTGGCGCACGAGCACGCCGAGCGCTTCACGCAAAAATGAAAGGTCGCCCGCGTGGTCAACGTAAGCCTCCGCTGACACCACCCAGATGGGCGGGAACCCTTTAAAATTTTTCCACGTAGGCTGACCTTTGTCATCGAACCACACGATGCCGGGAATCAAGCCATCCGCCTGTTGGCCCGCGAATTCGTTGCGCAGTTGGTTGCGCACATGCGTGGGCGAGGCCCGCAACGTATCGAGACGCACATGGGTGAGATCGATGTGTCCAAACACGCGCCCGTCTTGATAACCCGGGCCAATCGTTTGGTAAGGATAAGGAAAATATCCCGTTGCGGGCAACACGCTGCGCCCGTGCAATTCGGCAAGATAGCGCAGCATTGGCCGCCACGATTCTTTCGCTGGTAGTTTCGCTTCCTCCAGCAACGCGTCGCGCACGGGCGCACCATCCTTCGTCGCGCTTTTTTGCGCGGCATCGGGATGCTGCGCGGGCGCGGTCGGCAGCACGGGATTGTTACGCCCTTCGATCACCGGAGCGGGCTTTTGCGAAGCGAATCCCCACGTCGTCAGCGTAATTAAAGCAAACACGCCCACTCCCACGCGTGCGCCCCGGCCTTGCGCGAAAAAACTGCGACGACGCGGCGAATCAATTTCAAGGTTTGCCGTCATACTCACTTTGCGCGAGCCCCCGCCAGGTAGGCACTCAGGATTTCCACGTTGTAATTAAAGGTATTACTCGCGAGGAAGCGGAAACCTTTCGCGAACTTCGGCTGGCCGACGAGCCGCGATTTTCCGTCGTATTCCGTGACCCAGCGGCCCTCGGCATCGAGTTCCTTCACGATGCGTTTCACTTCGGCTTCGAGCGATTTCACGTTCGAAGCTGCGTTGCGCTCCGAAGGTTCGATCGCGACTAATTTTCCGTCAGCGGTGCTGCGTTGCCGCACGGTGGCGGCGTGCTTCTGCCCGCTTTGCAATTCGCCGAACTCTTTCGCGATTTCGTCGAGCTTGGTCGGCTGTTTCCAGCCGTAATGTTTCGCCGCCTTGGCAACGTCGTCGGTGAATTCGTAGAGACCGGGCGATTTGGAATTTCCGCTCACGCCCGGCGGCTGCTTCATGTAGAGCGGTTTGTTCGTTTTGAGTTCGCGGTAGCGCGGCATCAGGCCGTCAGGGAGCACGCACGTGCGCAGATACGCGAGCGCGGGCGGAATGGGTTCGAGGTATTTTTTATCGCCGGTGAGCCGGTAAATTTTCATCAGCGTCTTGATCGCATCCTCGGATTCCAAACCGCAGATGGCCGGCGGCTCGAACTTGCGCGCCCACGTCGGTTGCATTTCGAAATTATACTGTTGGCACCACGCAGGCTGCGGCGCGGGCATTTGCGCAATGATCAGAAAGTCGCCCAATTTCTGCAGCGCGTCACGGTAACGCGTGCCTCCATAAACTTCGTGGGCCGTGAGCAGCGTATCCGAAACGGTGCCCGCGAGGCCGTCGTTCAATGTGTAATAGACGTGGTAGGCTTCGTGCGGCCAGATGCGCGGCCATTCGGTAGGATAACTGGCTTTCATCACGGGATGCGGCTCCACCGGCGCGCGCCAGCCCTGCGGAAATGCGCCATTGGGAAACTGCGCTTTGAGCAAGCCATCGAGCGCGTAAATCGCAGCGTCGTGGATCTGCGCATCTTTGAATTCCAGCGCTGCATCGAGGCGCGCAAGAAACTGGATGCTCGACTGGCTCTGGTTGTCGTCGAGCGAACTGTGATTGAAGCCGTCGGCCTTACCTTTCCCGTTGCGATAACGCGACGCGTGCGTGCCCGCGGGATTGAAATCGATGCGCTGCGTCCAGCCGCCCGATTCAAGTTGTCCGTGAACCAACGCGCGCCCCGTGTCGGTCGCCGCTTTCAGGTAAAAGGCGTCTCCCGTCGCAGCATAAGCCTGCAAATACGCGCGCCCCACCGCCGGCGTGCCGGGCGGCTCGGTAAAGATTTGGTCGCCGGTCGCGACGCCTTCGCCCCAGTGCTCTTTCAAATCGGTCGATACGTAATACACATAGCCGCCGCGCGACGCGACTTGGTCGTGGAAATAGGTTGCGGCTTTTTTCAGCGCAACCTCGGCGTCTTTGGCGAGCGCGGGATTTTGCGCGAGCGCGTTCGCTGGCGAAAGCGCGAGCGTCACCACACTTGCGAAAAAACCGAATAGTCCGCGCTGGCTGCGGCGTTGAGTCAGAAAAAAGTTCAGGGGCTTCACGTTTTATCGAAACTGAATTTTACGCGCTCGTTCCGCAATGGAGCGAGTCGCGGCGTCAGTCACGCAAGGCGAACTACAACGCACAACCCGGTTTCCCCAGCCGAAATATTCGAATGATGTAATATGCTGGCTGATTGTGGCGTTCTGCGGGGTGGCGTTCGTTGACACGCCCTGCGCGCGCCGACTGCGTGAGCGCGTGCTTTTCCGGTGGCTTTCCGCACCAAGCACGCGGACGGCCGGCTCCCTACCGACTGTCCGGATCGATCAAAACCCAACCCACCCTTGATTCCCATGATCGCGAATCCTCCTCCTCGCGACGGATCGAATTTTCGGAGCACGTGCTTCGCAAAATCCGCCCAGTCGCTTCTGCGCACGCTGGCTATTACGTTGCCCGCTTTGACCGCCGCCTTGTTGCTGCAGCCCGTCACGGGCCGCGCGCAAACGGACTATTACAACACGCTAAATACCACGACATCGCCCAGCGCGTTTGGCGTGGAAAATTGGAACGCTCCGGTAAACAACAGCAGCGTGCTCACGAAAAAGTGGGTCACCGCCGCCGCGCCGACGACCTATACGTCCGCAAGTTCGGGCAATCATTACCACACGAACGGATTTTCGCTGCGCGCGGGCCGCATCGGCAACACCTCCGGTGGCAGCCCCAATCCCTACATCTTCACCGGGGCGAAGCTCATCATCGACAGTTACGACGCCGCGTCGACGGTCAGCAGCACAAACTCCACCGCGGGCTCCGAGATTTATTTTAACCTGAACTCCACCGCGAACGCCGCGAATCAAGCAACGTATCAGGCCAACATCGTCGTCGCCACCACCGCGCCCGGCGTGCTGCGCAACATCCGCGCCGACACCGGCCAGACCACGTTGCAAGGCACACTCCTGCTCGACGGCGACCTGCAACTCCTGCCGACCAACAGCAGCACCACAAGCATGACGTTCACCGTCGCGTCCACGGTGACCGGCGCGGGCAACATCACCATCACCGGCGGCTCTTCCGGCGGCGCGATCGTCGCGGGCTCGCTCAAATGGGTCTTCAGCAGCCTAGGCGGTTGGACGGGTTCATCCATCAATGTCACCGGCAAAAACACGATCTCGTTTTCCTCGGCGATCGATTTTTCCACCACCAACCCCAACGCGGCGCTCACGCTCTCCTCGGCGTCGTTCCTCGACCTGGCGGCCAACGTCAAATTCTCGGACGAAATGGTTAGCCGCAACGGCATCAAGCCGACGTCCGGCACTTACACCGTGAGCGATCTGAATACGCTGTGGGGCGCAGGCTCAGTCACCGGTTCCGGCACGCTCACGATCGCCGCGCCAGTGCTCTCGCAACCCGCGATCACGGTGCAACCGCAAAGCCAGTCCACCGGGCCGGGCGCGGAAATCACTTTCACTGTTGCCGGCACGGGAGGCGCGTTGGGTTATCAATGGTATAAAGACGGGAACGCGATCTCTGGCGCGACGGCGGCCACTTTTAAAATTCTCGACGCCGAACTTCCCGACGACGCCGACTACTACGTCGTGCTGAGCAATTCTGTCGGCAGCGTGCAAAGCAACACCGTCGCACTGAGCGTCGGAAATCCTCCGCCGTCGTTCCCCGGTGCTGAAGGGGCGGGCGCACTCTCCGTCGGTGGTCGCGGCGGTCGCATCATCAAAGTCACGACGCTCGACGACTATTCCGCCAGCGAAGCCGTCATCTACGGCAGCTTGCGCGCGGCGCTCGCGGGTTTGATTTCCTCCACCGAAACCCACACGGGCCCCAAGATCGTCGTGTTCGCCGTCGGCGGCACGATCCAGCTCAAGCGCGGCCTCATCGTGGATCAACCTTACCTCACGGTTGCCGGACAAACTGCGCCGGGCGGCGGCATCCAACTCAAGTGTTCGACGGTCACGAAAGACACCGTGCTCACCATCGTGACGCACGATGTCATCTGGCGCTACACGAAGTTCCGCCGCGGATATTTTCCCGACGCGAGCGCGAGCCGTCACCAATGCATCACGATCGCGAACGGCGGTTACAACATCATGCTCGATCACAACACCATCATGTGGAGCATGGACGAAGGGTTGGGCATCTGGTCGGAAACTTCCGCGCCCGGCCTGCCGCCGCACAACATCACGCTCTCGTGGTCGATTGTCGCCGAGCAACTCCGCGTGCACAGCACGAACAATCTCGTCGGCGCCAACGCCACCGCGAACGCGGATCGCATGACGAACATCAGCGTCGTGAAAAACTACATGGCGAACTCCAATCACCGGAATCCGCAGTTCAAAGGCAAGTCGGGCAGCTACGTGAGCAACCTCATGTATAACGCGCGTCGTTATCAGATGCAGGCCGGCACCGGCGCGATCCTGGACGTGATCAACAACTACTACAAACAGCCGTCCTACAATCCGCTGACAAACACGCACGAATTCGATTTCTGGCCGGATCCCGATGCGTATTCCCTCGGCAACTGGGCGCAGCATACCTCGGGCGCCGCGTCGTATTACGTCGTGGGCAACGTCGGTCAGCACAACCCCGATGGCACGCTCGATAACTGGACGAGCATGGTGCGCCGCATCAACGAGCAGAACCTCGAAAGCACGCTCCCGTATGATCCGCTCGATCCCGCCGCGGATGATCCCGACCCGCTCCAACGCGGCGGCCCGGTCGGCAGCGGCGAATCCACCCTGAGCACCATCTGGAAACGTTCTCCGGCGGCGCCGCGTGACGTGACCGGTTATCCGTTCGTGCCCTACGACGCACTCTCGCTTCCGATGCAACTGCTCATGACCGTCGGCGCGTCCCAACGCCTCGACGAATACGGCGCGTGGGTCGAAAACCGCGACACCACCGACGAACGTGTCGTGTTAAACTTCCTCGAAAGCACCGGCTACGTTCCCGTGACCGAGAACGACACCACTCCGCAGAGCGGCACCTCCGGCCCCGCGATCGGCGGTTATCCGACGATCGCCGCCGGCACCGCTTACACGGACGCGGACGACGATGGTATGGCCGACACGTGGGAAACGATGCACAGCGTCTCCGACCCGCAAGGCGATCCTGACGGCGACGGTTACACGAACATCGAAGAGTTCATCAACGGCACCGACCCGAACCTGGAAAATGTCGTCGATTCCACCCCCGCCGCGTTGACGCTGCCTTCGCCGATTTTGGCGGAAGCCTCGTCTGCCTCCGGTGCCAATGTCACGTTCAGCGCCTCGGCCTCCGACGCCACCGATGGCTCGGTGCCGGTGGCTTTGAGCAACGCCTCAGGATCGGCCTTCCCGTTCGGCACGACATTGGTGACCGCCACCGCATTCGACGCGAACGGTAACGTCGTCCGCGGCACCTTCAACGTGACGGTCGTCGACAGCATCGCGCCGACGTTCAGCAGCCTGAGCGCTTCGCCCAACGTGCTCAGCACGCCGAATCACAGCATGGTCGCCGTCACCGTTTCCGCGAGCGTGAGCGACGCGGTCGATTCGACGCCCACGACGCAGATCATCTCCGTCACAAGCAACGAAGCCACCACCGGCACCGGCGATGGCGACGTCGGCCCCGACTGGGAAATCACCGGCGCACTCACTGTGAACCTGCGCGCCGAACGCTCGAACTACGGCACGGGCCGCGTTTATACCATCACCGTGGAAACCCGCGACGATGCGAACAACGCAAGAACCCAAACCGTGACCGTCACGGCACCCGTGGGCAGTTAAGCATTTTGGCAGTAGCTAGAATTCACGGCGGGGTCTTCGGGCCCCGCCGTTTACTTTTCATCCCGGTCTCTTCATCACTTCGTTTTCCTCCAACCGCATGAATATCGATATCGCCCTTGCTGGCACGCCCACCCTCGCCGAAGGCGCGCTTTGGTCGTGGCGCGAACAGGAATTGATCTGGGTCGATATCCTCGGAGGCACGCTCAACCGCTTCGATCCCGCCACGGGAAAAAATCGTGCGCACACCCTGCCCTCGCTCGTCGGCACCGCGGTGCCGCGCACCGATGGCGATTTTCAAGTCGCCGTGCGCGAAGGCTTCGCACGCTCCGATCCCGTGAACGGTGCGCTCTCCGAACTCGTCACGCCCGCCGGACACGACGCAGTCACGATGCGCTTCAACGACGGCAAATGCGACCCCGCCGGACGTTTCCTCGCCGGCACGATGTCGCTCGTCGGCGCGCCCCACGCCGGAGCGCTGTATGCGCTCGAGGCCGGCGGGCATGCGCGGACGTTGCTCACCGGCGTTTCCATTTCCAACGGCCTCGCTTGGAGCTGGGACGGCAGCATTTTATATTACATCGACACGCCCACGCGCTGCGTGGCGGCTTTCGACTACGATTTGGCCCACGGCACGCTGCACCACCGACGCGTCGCCATCGAAGTCCCCGCCGCGCTCGGCTATCCCGACGGCATGACGATCGATGCCGAGGGAATGTTGTGGATCGCATTGTGGGGTGGCTCCGCCGTCACCCGGTGGAACCCCATCAACGGTCGCCTGCTCGCCACGCACCCGCTGCCCGCGTCGCAGATCACGTCCTGCGCATTTGGCGGCAGCAAACTCGACACGCTATTCGTCACCTCGGCGCGCGCCGATCTTAGCGCGGAGCAACTCGCCGCCGAACCACTCGCCGGTGCCCTCTTCGCGCTCGATCCCGGCGTGACCGGCGTTTCTTCGTTCGCCTTCGCGCACTGACGAACGGTTCAGCTCACTTTTTATCCGGCAACTGACTTACGCGCAGACGCGCGCGCGCGCCTGATGGTGAAAGAGAGCGCCGCGATCTTGAAACGCTTTTAGTTTCTGCAACGCGAACTGGTCTTGATGCAAGCCGCCTGGCTCCCCGGCACTGAACACTCCAAGGTTATCTCGACGTCGCCGATACGCTCGCTGACGGGCCGAACCTCGATGAAACAGTGGAGCGCGCATGGCATTGCAGGTAATAAAGCGCGGTGAACCGTGCGCGACTGCTGGTGCCGGTCTTGCGAAAAATGGCGCTGGTTTGATTTTTGATGGTTGAAATGGATTTACCAAGTGACGTCGCAATTTCCTTGGCCGAAAGCCCATTAAGCAAATGCGCCGCTACCAGGCGCTCCGCCACGCTCAGTTCAGACAAAAGCGGGACTCTGTTTTCAAAAATGCTCTCAGGTATCTGACGGCTCGTGATTGAAACCTCCACAGCTTCGGAAGATCGGCAAATTTTCATGGCGCGGATTTCGCGGGCGTTGCGGACTTCGTGGCAACCGTCACCGCTTTTATTTCTGGGCGGATGAGTTCTGCCCGTTCAGCAGCATCGGCAGTGGGCTCGGCGCGCAGCAATTTACCCTGCGCATCGAACCGCAGCACGTTGGAAATCCGAGCAAGCACGCACAGAAAGATCGTTTCATAGTGAAAAGCAGAGTCACCTTCGCTGCATTCACTGCGCCTCGGCCACGCCCGCGTTTGATGAATTTAGCCCAAACCCTGCTTTTTTGCTCGGGCCGGGAAACTGTTTCGTCTCGCCCATGAAAAATTTTCCCGGGCACGCCCACGTTTCCCCAAAACCGAAACCTGCCGCCCGCAAAGCGGCGCTCCAAACCCAACGCGGGTTGCCCGCCCTGCTGCTCGTGATTGCCGGATCCGTGCTCGGCGCCGTGAGTTTTAATTTATTTCTCCGCCCGCAAGGCATCGCCTCTGGCGGCATCGTGGGCGCTTCCTTGCTTCTGGAAAAGAGTCTCCACTTCGAACCAGCTTTCACGCAGTGGAGTGTCAACGCCGTGATCCTGTTTTTCTGCGGGCGGATGCTGGGCCGGGGTTTCGTGGTGAAAAGCGCCCTCGCCTCCCTGCTGATTCCCCTGTTCGTGTGGCTGACCCGCGACTTCACTTCGCCCACTCAGAACATACTGCTCGCCACCGTGTGCGGTTCCGCGGGAGTTGGCGCCGGCCTTGGGCTGGTGCTTCGCGCTGGCGCTTCGGTGGGTGGATTCAGCGCCCTCGCCCTCACGGCCCATCGGAAATTCGGCGCGAGCGTCGATCACATCCTGATCTGCCTGGACGCCACCGTCGTCGCCGCGGCATTTTTTCTATTCGCAGCCGATCAAGTGCTCTGCGCCTTGGTGGGCGCATTTCTCACCGGCCGGGTGGCGCGCTCCGTCATGACCGGGCTGAATCGTTCACGCGTCGCGATGATCGTGTCGAGCCACGCGGCGGCGATCAGAACCGCGGTGTTGCACGATATCCCGCTCGGACTCACGAGCCTCGAAGCCCGCGGTGGTTACACGGGTGATCCCCGCGAATTGCTCATGGTGGTGATGAACCCCGCAGAGTCAGTGCGTTTGAAAGCGCTCGTCCGCGAGATCGATCCCCACGCTTTTCTCATCCTCAGCGACGCCACCGAAGTTCTCGGCCACGGCTTCGCGCCGCATGGTTGAAGCCAACGAGCGCTTAACCTCCAGACTCACGCGCGCAGCACGCTGAGCAAAAAAAGACGCCAGTCGCCGCGGAGGCCATGGACGGGCTTGGTTAAATTTGCCCACGGGAGGGTCTTTTCCAAGTCGCGGCACAGCTGATTCCTTTCCTTGGCACACGGGTTGCAGTCCGGCGGAATCAGATTTGAAATGAGCCGCTCATTGCCTGCGGTCGTTCGCCTTTTCACTCCCATGCGTTACTCACGGCTCATCCTCGCTCTCTTGTGTTTGGCCACCGCCATTCCGGGGCCAGCTTGGGATCACAAGGATGAAGGCCAATTGGTGGTGCGACGCGGTCAGACTAACGACCTCGGTGGAAATGGTGCGGTTTTCGCTTTCTGCGGATTGCCCAACGGGGAAGTGATTGTCGGGGCAGACCGGCTCTACCTTAACAAAGAATCGGTGTATCGCGCCCCCATCATGAGTGCGCCGGTCACCAGCGGCTTTCGTGCGCTGTCGGCGGCTTCTGAAAACAAAATCTGGGTCGGGGCCGTCAACGAACTCGGTTACCTGACACAGAACGACACCGGTGAGTATATTTATTCCTCGCTCCTCGCCGCCTTCAAAACCGCCAACCCCGCCCGCCCCTCGCCCGGCGAAATCCAGGCAGTGCTCGCCCACGGAACCGAAGGCGCGTTTTTTCTCGGCGAAAAAGCCGTTCATTTCTGGGACGGAAAAACGTTTCAGACCTGGTCGATCGTGACGCGCTCAGCGCTGCAGCCGCTCCAGCCTTCGCCGGGTCGCTTGTGGTATTATCAAAGAAGCGCGGGAATTTTTTCCGTGACGCGGAATGGGCCGCGCCTGCTCCTGGCTGACGAGGCTTTGCCGGGACCGATCATCTGGGTGTTGCCACCGGCTACTCCCAATGAGGTCGATTACTCGCTCTCGCAGGACGGCTGGCTCGTCGGCACGAGCAGCGCCGTGTTTATCCGCTATCGCGGCGAATGGCAGCAATTGCCCGAGATTTCACGTGAGCTAAAAGGCTCACGGCCCACCACGGCGACCGCCTTATCGGACGGCTACCTCGCCATCGGCACCCAGAATAAAGGCGTGCTGGTCGCTTCGCGCGAAGGGCGGGTCATTTCCCGTCTCGATGGCGACAATACCCTCGGCGACAACCAGGTGTTTTCCATGTGGGCAGATCCACGCGGAGATTTATGGGTCGGCACCGCGATCGGCTGGGCGCGCGTCGTGCCCCCGCAGCGCTACACCACCGTGCCTCCCGCCGACGGCAAAGTCGGAGTGGCGAACAATATTCGCGGACTCGTGCGACTCAACGAAAGCACCTACATCGCGACCGGCCGCGGTGTATTCATGGTGCAGCCGGGCATGGGCCCCGAAGGTGGCGCGCGCCTGGCGCCGTTGCCGACGACCCCCGGGCCAGTTTGGTCGCTCGCCACGCGCAATGGACTACTGGTTGCCGGTGGCGTGGAGGGGATTTGGGAATGGAACGGAAACGTCTGGCGCACCCTTCGGACCGTCAAAGGGGATGTCATGAACACCCTCGCCTCGAGAATTTATCCCGGTCGCATTTACTACACCATCGGCAAAAACCTTTACGTGCTGGACGAGAACGCGGTTTCGCCGCCGGGCCTGCCGCTCGACGATTCACCCGCCTTCCTGCTGGAGGACACTGAAGGTTCCGTCTGGGTATCGACCGCTCAAAAAGGCCTCCGTCACTTTGTGGTCACGCCGGGCGGTTTGACCGCGGACGCAACTTTCGCTCCCGCCACCAGCGGACTCCCGGAGGAACTCAAACGCCCCTTTCTCACCCGAATCGGCGACCGGGTAATTTTATTCACGGACGTTGATATCCTCCAATTCAATCGGGCCCGCAACGCCTTCGAGCACGTGCCGGCGTTCGAAAATTTTCGCGGGATCGCCGCCAGCGCCCCGATGTTGGACGGGCGTTGCGTGTGGTCTCTGGAACGCATGGAGGCTCCCGTGATCCGCCAGGCCTTTCTCGCCGACATTGCGCTCGATCCCGACGGAAACTGGAAAATCACTCCGCTCAATCACGACGGCACCAATTACCTCGGGCGGATCGATTTCCTCCTGGCTTCCGAACGCGCCTCCGACCCAGCCATCTGGACCGCATCCACGCGCATCCTCAGTCGATATGGCCCGGAAATCTTCATGCCCGCGGCCAAACCCCCGACGCCAACGCTTTCCGGGATCGTCATGACCCTCCCCGGAAAGGAAAAACCCACCAAGAACCCCGCGGCGAAAAAGAAAAGCAACACCGGCGAGGACAACTCCATTACCGAACGGCTTCCACTACACGCCCCCCGCAAAGCCCTGCCTTCAAATTTGCAGCGCCTGCGTTTCGAATTGGGCGTGGCGACCAACACCGAGGCTTATTTCCAAACGCAACTGGTCGGCCTGGAATCGGGCTGGTCGCAGGCCTCCACGTATTACCTCAAGGATTTCGCCGGACTCGCCGCCGGCCAATATGAATTTCGCGTGAGGACGGTGGATCGCATGGGCAATGTCGGCCCGACCATCGCCTACGCCTTCAGTCGTGAATACGCGTGGTATCTACGCTGGCCGGCTTGGCTCGCTTACAGCCTGATGCTGATTGGACTGATCGCTTTCGGAATGAGATGGCGGTTGCGCAACCTCAGTCGCCAAAACGAGCGGCTGAATCACATGGTCAGCGCACGCACGCGCGAACTCGCCATGGCCAACTCCGCGAAAATGGAATTCCTCGCGAGCATCAGCCACGAGATCCGCAACCCGCTCAACGGCATCACCGGCCTCGTCACGCTGCTTAATGACGCCCACCTCGCGCCACGCGAACGCGATCTCGCCCGCTCGCTGGCCGCGTGTTCGCGCAGCCTGCGCCGCGTCTTCGACGAAGTGCTGGGCTTCGCCCGGCTCGAGGAAGGGCGCATTTCGGTCCACGAAATCGCTTTTCACCTGCACCCGCTGCTCGACGATGTTGCCAAAGTCTTCGCCGCCGAAGCCGCCCAACGCCACTGCTCCATCTCGGTCAAACTCGCGGAAAAAATTCCCGCCCTGCAAGGCGATGCCGAAAAAATCCGCACGATCGTTTCCAATTTCGCCGCCAACGCGCTTAAATATGCGCCGGGCGCCCCCATCGAAATCGAAGCCACCGTCGAACAAACGGCCACGCAGCACGCCGAACTCACCATTCAAGTGCACGACCACGGCCCAGGCATTCCTCCTGAAGAGCAGGAATTAATTTTTCGGAAATTCGTCCGGGGCAGCGGCGCCGAACTTCATCGCGAACCCGGAGCCGGCCTCGGCCTCGCGACCTGCCAGGCTCTCGCCAAGCTCATGGGCGGCGGCGTGGGCGTGGAGAGCAAATCTGGCCAGGGTTCCACCTTCTACCTACAACTCACCCTGCGGCTCGCGACAGAGGAACCGGCTGCGCCCGGCCACGAAAACTCACCCGTGGGCGAACCGGAACTCGCCTCGCCCGTCGTCAGGCGCGCGCTCGTCATCGAAGATCATCAATACAATCAACTCGTCGCCCGCAGCATCCTTGAGCGGCTCAATTATACGGTGGAAGTAGCCGCGAATGCCTCCGAGGCACGGGTGGCGATTGAAGCCGGCGGTTATGATCTCGCGCTCGTCGATTGGGATGTGCCCGGCGCCAAGGGCGACGAACTCGCGCCGCTGATTCGCGCGCAGCCGGAAGGCGCGGCCGTGACCGTGCTGGCTGTCACCGCGCACGACGCCGAGGAGATTCGCGAACGTTGTCTCGCCTCCGGCATGGATGGATTTCTCGTCAAACCACTCGACGAAGAACTGCTCCTGCACACGTTGCGCTCTCTCCGCGAACGCCGCCAGACCACGGGCAAACCCGCGGCCAGCGTCGATCAGACCAAACCGGATTTCAGCATCTTCTCTTACCTCGGTCGCGGCGATGACACCCAAGCCCGCGCCGCCGCCACGGATTACGTGGAGCAGCTCGACGCCGAACTCGCAGCGCTGGATCACGCCATCAAAGACCAGGATGCCACGCAAATTGCCGCCTTCACACACCGTCTACGCGCCCACGCGGCGGTCGTGCATTTTCATGCTTTGCGCGAAGCCACCAAAATCCTGCAGGAACGCGTCTCCCGGCAATCTCCGGACACGCTCCAACGCGAGATCGCTGATGTGCTCCAGCAAGCTGCCATCCTGCGCGAACTTTTACACCGTCACCTCGCGGCGAAATAAACTCAGCGGCCGCGCCGTGTCCAACGCGCGCGCGCGGGCCGCGAATTCCCTTTCCTTACCGCCCTGGCCCGAGGCGGGCGCGTGCGAACCCGTGTTCCAGCGCGTAACGAATCAACTCCGGCGTGCTGTGGATGCCGAGGCGGGCCATGATATTTCGCCGATGGTTGCGCACCGTGATTTCGCGAAGCCCGACTTTTTCGGAGATTTTTTCGTCCGACAATCCCTGTCCCAGTAAACGCAGTAATTCCTGTTCGCGCTCGGAAAGCAGTTTGGAAAACGCCAGCGGATCCTCCCGGAACCGCGCGAAGGCATTTTCGACCGTCGCGCTAAAATAGCGACCGCCCGAGGCCACCGCTTGCAGCGCTTCCGTCAACATCTCCGGCGAAGGATCATTTTTATCCATGAACCCTTCGACGGCCACCTGGTGCACGCGGTGCAGGATGTAATCTTCCGTGTGCGAAGACAGAATGAGAATGCGTGCTCCCGGCGAAACTTTGCGGATCTCACTGACCAACTCGAAACCGTCGGCATCGGGCAGTTCCAGATCGAGCAACACCAGGCGCGGTTTGTGTTGCTGGCAGAGTTCGAGGCCGGTTTTGCCGTCGCGGGCCGCGCTGACCGTCGCTCCGGGAAATGCGTCTTCCGCCACGCGCTCGATGAGCCCACGCACGATGGCGTGATCCTCGATGAGAACGATGCTGATGCCCGCGGTCATTAGAAACGAATGGTAGCGCGGCGGCTTCCGGTCAATTGAGAGCATGAAAATTCTGGTGGTGATACCATCGGAGCCGGTTCTGCCGGGATGTTGCGTCAGCGGTCCACCTTTTCTCCCCTGGAAATTTTCATCGCCGGAGAAACGCGCCAACCGCCGCCGCGCGGAATCTGTCCCGCCGGCAACTCCGCACAAGCACCCGCCTTGGTTAAATTTGCCCAACGCCATCAGCGCGAGCCACAGAGACACGAACCGCAGCAGGAAGACCGACGCTCCCCAAAAGAGACCGTTCCCCTCCGGCCCAGCTCTAAATCACTCGACTCCGATCTCCGCCCGCCTGTGCGCGGGTTCAGAACGCTTTCTTGAGATTAATCCAGTAAGTGCGCAAACGGGGATCGCCATACGGGCTGGTGTAGGAATTGGTGTAATAGATGTCGATGTGCGGCAAGGTGTTGAAGACGTTGCGGACACCGACCTGCACTTTCAAATCGTTCAGCAACCAGGAAGCCATCGACGCGAGTCGCGAACCGGAGGCCACCTTCTGGTGGCCAAAATTATACCCGGCCACGAAGGTATGATAAGTTTGGGATGGAATCGTCTCTGCGCCCTGCTGCTTGATGTAGTAGTCGTAAATCAACCCACCTTGATAACGCGTGGAATAAGGACCGCCCGCGATGCCATACTGCGCGTAGGAATCGTAATATTGGCTGCTCCATGAAAGCGACCATCCGCGGTGTTCCCAATTAAGCGTCGCATTCGCTTTGATTTTCCCCGGACCGCCGTTGGCCACGTGTCCGACATAATCGAGAACCGGAGTAGTCAAAGCATCCTTGCGCTTCTCGTGCAGGATAACCGTTCCCAATCCTTGAAGATCGAAGGTGCCTCTCGAGGTTTTCCAATGATAGCTCGCGCTCAGATCCACGCCCTCTGTCTCCAACTTGAACAAGTTAACACTGCTGACATTCACCAGCGTGACCCGCCCATCCGCTCCGCGCGTGACGCGATCAGGATAAATATTTTCATCATTGAGAATATCTTGGGCGCCAAGTGTCGCGATTTTGTCGAACTGCTCGATCTTGTAATACTCCGCGTTGAAACGAAGGCCTTTCAATTTTTCCCAGCTTGGAGTCCAAATGGCACCGACGTTGACGCTCTCCGAATTTTGCGGACGCAGATTCGGATTCCCGCCCGAGATCGTGGACATGAGGTAGCGCTCGTTAAGCTTGGGATCGAGGTATTGCGTCTGATTTGGGTTAACGAATGGATTGTCGGTTAACTGAAACGGCGTGGGGGGCACAAACGCGTTGCTCAAAGAAGCTCGGATAATCACGTCCTCGACCGGTTGATATTTTAAACCGACCGTAGCGTTGTCCGATCCGTAAGTCGCCTTGGACAGGTAGCGCCCGCCATTGAGCGTGGGGCCGTCCCATAAAACGGAGCCGTCAATGCGATCCTGTCGGTAGGTCGTCCCGGTATCGACGCGGAATTGCTCAGTGCGGCCGGATACCTGCAATTCCAACGAGTGCACACCCGGGAGGTATTTTTCTTTCAGGAGTGGCACCGACAACTCGGCATAGACGCTATCGGTCTGCGCTTTTCGGCCAAAATAGGTTAGCTTGGTTTCTGAATTCGAACCTGTGCCCGCGTGCAAGTGGCGCACGCTATCCGGGGTCGATGAAACCCGATGCTCAAGGCCAAACGTCAGACGAGGCCGCCCCCACGGCAGACTCGGAAGCGGACCCGATCCGCGCAAAGAAAAATCTCTCAGCGTCGACTGCCCGTCCCAGATGTAAGGCGAGAGGAAGGCACTGAAATTCAGCGGATAGAGATTCGTATCCATAAACGGATTTAATCCCGCCAAGGCCTGGGTCGTCATCGTCCCCCCCACATTATAGAGGTAGTCATAGTCGTTACGCGACCAGGCGTAGTCGACCTGCCCCATCCAATCATGCGGCAGCTTGAGCAAGGCCCCAAGATTCACGCTCTGCGTGGTCGATTGGGTGGTCCAGGTGGAGTCCTGACGATTGGGGACGCGCACCGACACCGCCGTGGTAAACGGATTATAGGGATGGTCGGCCGCCACCGTAAATCCGCTGATCGGATTATAAATGCGGGTCGACTCGTTCTCGTTGCGCCCCAGGCCGAGAGTCAATTCCAAGGTCTTCGTCATCTCTCGACGAATCGAAGCGCTGAAGGCGCGCGTGGTCGGCACAGAACCGTAGATGGTGCGCAATCCATACGACTGCGTCGTGTCGGCTGGCTCCAAATTGTAAGTTCCGGCATTCTTCAACAGAGCGGCTTTCAATTCGGCTGCCGTCAGGTCTGGGCGGGTTCCCGCCGGCACATAGGTGATGGCCGCGCCCAGATAACTGCCGTCTTTGAATTGAAGGTTAGTTACTCGCGTCGAACTTACGGCGGCGATATTGGGCACCGCGCCCATGAAGGGACTTGTCGCGGAGTAAATCGCTGTCGGATCGTTTTTCATAATCCGCGCCAGGCCGCGCGCATACAACTCGCGACGGTCGCCTTTCAACAACGCAGCGGTGTCCGAATAACTCGCGTTGAGCATCACCTGCGTCCGGCCACCTTCCAGCGCGAAACCGTAAAGCAACGACGCCGTCCGCCGCGGAGAATCTGTGTCCCACGTATTGTCGTAGCCCAACTGGAGCTCTCCGCCCGCGTAATTATTTTTCAAAATCACATTCACCACCCCGCCGATCGCGCCGCCGCCATAGATCCCCGAGGCCGAGGTCGGCAGCACTTCAATGCGCTCGATGGCACTCAGCGGAACACCGTTAAGGTCCGCTTGAAAATCGGTGCCTTCGACATTCACGCCCGCCACGCGCCGCCCGTTGACGAGAATCAGCGTCTTGTCAGTGCCCAAGCCCCGCAAGTTCACCGAGCTAGTATTTCCCCGGAAATTGGAGGAGCCCTGACTGTTTGTATCCGCCAGCGTATTCATCGTTAGCCGCTGCTTCAAAAAATCTTCCACGTTCGCCGCGCCGCTTTGATCGATCGTCTTTGCATCGAAAATATAATACGGCTGCGCATCGTTGATCGTGCGTGGGATGTCCATGTTGCCAGCGGTGAATGGTTTTTCCCTCCGGCCTTCGACGATGTATTTATCGAGTTCGGTGACTTCATCCGCGCGACCGCGCACGATGAAGGGTTCGAGTTCGGTCACGTCGCTGGCTTTGCGCATCGTTTCGCGACTGAGCACCAATTCGCGACCGGCGCGCACGATAACATCGGTGATGTGCATCGTCTGTAACCCTTCCGCGCTCGCGATCAGTGTGTAGATGCCGGCGTCGACATTCGCCAAAACAAAATCCCCGCGGCGATCCGTCACCACTTGCTGGCCGGTCTCGCGCACGAGAATCCGAATGTTTCCGGAGGAACCGAGCTCCGGTCTCACCACTGTGCCACGCACGGTGCCGCGTGCATTCTCCTCGGCTCCGACGTGCTTGACGACGAACAGGCCGTCGCCGCGTTCGGTAAAACGGAGGCCGGTATTCTTTAACAATAGTGCCAACGCGGCCTTCGGTTCGTAAACGCCCGTGACAGCGTGGGTCGGCACTTTCGCGACTTCCTCATGGCCATACATCACCTGCGCGCCCGATTGCGTGATGAACAACGGCAGCGCACTCGTCGCAGGCTGGGCCGCGATATCGAAATTCATCGGCGCCGCCGCGAGCACTGCCGTCATCGCCAAAAAAAAGCCCAAGGCGAAGCCGGGCGCGCGGCGGCCGGCCATGAAAAAATCAAACGAACTGAGAAGAGTGCGCAGTGTGGTCATGCCATCGTAACGAACTCAGTTGCTCAACCCCTCACAAAAATCGACGTGAATTTTCGAACGGCGCGCAAAGAGTTTTTTTCCAACCCGATCTTCGTCCACCGCGTGTTCGTTGCCTTGGTTTTCTGCTGTAAATTTATCTGTCGGTCTCAGCGCGGCGCCACGCGGAATCCACTTTGTCCGTCGCGCCACACTTTCACCGGCAGGGCTTCTTCGAGCGAACCAAGGAAGTCGTTCAAGTCGTCCAGCGGATAAACCCCGCCCATCTTCAAGTTGGCCACCACAGGCGAAACGTCGATTGACGTTCCATGATGAGCGGCAAACGCCGCCAGCGCGTCGCCGAGCGTTCTGCCCTCGAGCACAATCCTGCCCTGCCGCCAGGCGGTCAGTCTTTCGATTTCGAGCGGCGAAAGCGTCCGCACTTCGCCGCTCCCCGCAACCGTCGAAAACTGTTCTCCCGGAGTCAGGCGCACGACGCTTGGTGCAACCTCTTCCGATCGCTGATCGCTTTCTTTCGCGCGCTGAATCTCCACCGCGCCTTCCAGCAAACTGACTTCCGGCAACTGTCCGGCGCCCAAGCGCACATTGAACCGCGTGCCCGTCACGCGCACGGTTCCGTGCGGAGTCTCGACGAGAAACGGATGCGCGGCATCGGTCGCCACACTGAAAAAGGCTTCACCTCGCACCAGTCGCACGGTGCGCCGGCCATAACGTAAATCGGCGTGCAATTCCGTCTGCGCGTTGAGTTCCACCTGGGAACCATCGGCCAACATCACGTGCTCGCGCTGACCCGCGACCGTAGCCATCACCGCCGTGTGCCGCCACCACGGCACCACCCATAACAACACAAACGCCAGGCACGCAGCCGCGGCGGCGCTAGTCACAACGCGAACGCGTTGGCGTTTTTTCACGCGCAATTGCGCTTTGATTTCCTTCAACAACGCGGCCGACTCGCCCGTTCGATGCGCCCATTCCAGCGGGTCGTGGCGTCCGACAGGAATTTTCGTGGAAATGACCGAGGATGTTTTCACGCGCGTCGCTTAGAAATGTTCAATGCCATTTCGCCGCAGGTATTCACGGCAGCGCTGCACGCCGCGTCCGACCAGATTCTCCACGGTCTTGGGACTTAATTCCAGGCGCGTCGCCACCGCGGCTTGCGACAGCGCTTCGATTTTATGCAGGATAATCACTTCGCGGGTGCGGGCCGGCAATTCGACGATCGCCGCCGCGAGCAGCCGCAGTTTCTCCTCGCGCGAGAGGACATCCGCGATCAACGGCCGGTCGGATGCGACCGCCAGTAGTTCGAGATTTTCGACCGCCACCACCGGACTCACCCGCTGCCGGCGCAAGTGATCGAGCACCAGATGCCGGGCGACGGTGAACAAAAATGATTTCGCCGACTCGATCGGGCGGGCCGCCCGCACTTTCCAAATCCGCAAGTAGGATTCCTGCACCATGTCGTCCACCTCGGGTCGCGCGGCGGGAAACGTGCCGGTCAACCAGGCCTTCAGCTGGCCGTCGTGCGCATGGACATTTTCGGTAAACCAGCGCGTGCGGTTTTGGAGTGAAAACTCCCGTCCCTTTGCAGGCGCGATCGCGGCATCGGATACGGGAATGGGCTGGGCGGAAGACGAGCTCAAAGCGGAAAAGGCGCTGGTAGCAGCCGACAGGCCAGTTTCCTTCGCCGCCATCCGGCTCTTTGATGAATTTTGCCCATGACGAAACCGGGCGGCACTCGAAAGCGCCGCCCGGTCAACACGACACACTGTATTCTACTATGACCTGCCGAACGCAGGAAATGGATCCGTGGTGCCAGCGAGCGCACCGCTGCGCTCACAACCCGAGATGCTGCTTCACCAAGGTTTCGAGCGCCGGGCCCCGGGCACTCGTCGAGACGATCAGACCTTCCTTGTTGAGCAGCAGCATCGAGGGAATCGAGTTCACCGCGTAATGGATCGCCAACGGCGTCTTCCAGTTTTTCCCGTCGAAATGTTGCGGCCAAGGCATCTCGTTTTTCTCCAGGAATTTTTTTAACCGCTCCCCGTCCGTCGGGCCGTCGAGCGATATGCCGACGATCTCAAACCCGCGCGCATGATAGTCCGCGTAGACTTTTTTGATATTAGGCAGTTCTGCGATACACGGCCCGCACCACATTGCCCAGAAATCGATCAACACCACTTTCCCGCGCAGTTGCTCGAGGTCGACCACAGTGCCATCCAGCGCCGTAAACTTCAGATCCACCGGCTGCGTGCGGCCGACATTTACTCGCATCACGCCTTCGGCATTCTGACGAAGCCGTTCATGTTTGCTCGAGAGCAATTCCTGCCAGATACCGAGCGCCGACTCTGGTTTCATGCGCTCCATCCGGCGCAAAACCGAAAGCACCTGATAATACACCTGTTCGCCTTCGGGATAAGTGGCGGCAAGCCGCAACACTTCGGTGCCGACTTCCTCGATCGACGGCGGCGGCGTGCCTTCTAGGCGAGTCTTGAGTTCCGTCACCGCCGCCTGCTCTTTCGCGGCGATCGATGCATCCTCCGCGGCGAAAATTTCCGTAATCAAACGACGGCGCGCGGCCTCCCATTCCTGACGCGCGCTGACGTCAACCGCCATGTTTTCGGCAATCGGCTGTTGATCGAACGCGGGCGCGTAGCTCGCGATAAACGCCGGTTGATAACGCAAGGCCACCGTAGCCGCCTCCCACCGCCGTGCGCCCTGCTCGGTCGTGTAGTAACCGAGCGCCGCCGTGTGCAAACTGCGCAGGCGCGTCTCATTCCATTTCAGGTATTCTGCCTGGGTCTTCGGGCGGGGATTGGGGAGCGGTTCCAGCAGTCGCTGGATTTCTTCCCACGCCGGATCAGCACCGACGGGCGCGGTCGGGGATTCTGCGCCTTGGGCAAATCCTCCGACGGTTGAGCAAACGAACCCAAACAAGAAAGCAATCAACGATGATTTCATAAGTGTGTTTGAAAATGATTTTGTGAAGCTGTCGTGAATCCCAGATCAGGAAAAAAAGCAGCCACGAGGCCGTCGTCGCGCGGCATGCTCAGCGCGACGAAGTAATCCAGCGTCACGAAAGTGATGTCCGTCCCACCGGATTGCGGTGGCGTCCAGGGAGCTTTCGGCGATGACGCCTCTCGTCCACCGTGGCTTTCCTCGCCAGCAAGCTGGACTTTGTCGAAACCCGCCGACGGTGCGCTCAAGCGTGTCGATTCTCCCACCGGGATTTTTCCATCGATCAAAAATGCAGGTTTCATGGGCTCACCAATCCTTCACCGGTTTGTTTTCCGGTGCCGTGAAGTTTTGCTGTTTCTTCGATGCGAGTTGTTGGTTGTCGAAATCGAGCAGTTTAAGCGCGAGGTCGCCGGGGTCTTCCATTTCCTTCGGATCCTTCATGTCTTTGCCCTCGCCCAACACCTTGCGTTGCTCACGTGCATCGAGATCGCGGAGCTTCTTCAAAAGATCCTCAGCCTCTTTCTTGCCGAGTTTTGCCTCGGCATGGTCCGGCACGAAACGCAGGGCTTTGCCAAAACTCTGGATGGCACGTTCCAGTCCCGCGATGGCCTCGGGGATGTTTTTCTCCGCCCGCGTCTTCGCGTCGGCCAACTCCTGTTGACCGCGCGCCACGAACACTCCGGCGAGATCACGTCCGACCGTCATCAATTTTTCGCGCGTGGCTTCATCCGCTGGCTCAAACGCCAGCGCGGCCTGATAGCTGCCCAAGGCTTGTTCGAGCAGTGCATCGCGATCCTCCGCCGACAATCCCGGTTCACGCGCTCGCGTCACCTGTTGATCGCCAAGGGCCACATAACCGGCATGCAACGCGCGATGGTTTTTCTTTTGTCCCGCCAAGGCACCGGGATCTCCCGGCACTTCGGCCAGCACCTTGCCGTATTGCTGGTCCGCTTTGCCCCAAACTGAAATGGCATCGGCCAGCGACACTGCCGCCACTTGGTTTCCTTCCTCGTGCAAACGATCGCCAAACTCGACGCGCCACGGATTGAGCAACGCCTTGGCCGCCGCCTGCGCCGACAGCGCAGCGTCGTCATTCGGCCGCACCGCGATCGCCTCGGTGTATTCATCCACCGCTTCACCCAACAATTCGATGGCCCGCTCCAGCGCGGACTCTTTTTGCAATTCCGCCCGGCGTTGCTTGTCGGCGGCGCCCAGGAAATACGCCTGATAAATCCGGTCGACGGTGGCGAGACGGTCCCGCGCAAACGCCGTGGCCTCGGTCTCGCTCTCCGCAATCTTCAACGCCTTGTCGAGATGCCGGATCGCCTCGCGCCACGCGGGCACACCTTTGTCGCGCGACATCCGCGCCGCCGCGTCGCCCTCGGTCATTTTTTCCGTAGCGAGCCGATTCAACAACGAGAGCAAGTCGACCCGCGTTTTTGCGTAGTTGGCGTTGGCCAGCGGGCTCTCCGCGGCCTTGCGGTAAGCGTCGAGCGCTTTTTCCCAATTGGCCGACGCGCCCTCCGGATTGGTGGCCTGCATCTCCAGGCCAAGCCGGTAAAGGCTGTTGCCCCACTGCACGCGGCTGCGCACTTCCACTTCGGGTTCGGCCGAGGTCGCCAATTTCTCGAACGCCTCCGCCGCCGTCGTGAACTTCCCGGCGACATAAGCACCCAGCGCGTAGTTATAACGCGCCAGCAAATCGTCGGGTGTTTTCAACAATTCGGCCTGTAACACCGCAAACGCGCCGGCGCCATCGCCGCGCTCAATCAGACGCTGCGCTTCCGTCACGTCCGCCTGCGCACGCGGCGCGGAAAAAATTCCCAGCACCCCAACCACCATCATTGCGGCATTCGCGGAAACTCGCCTGCGAGCCGCGCCGGTCCAAAGCGCACCGCCCAGCAATCCCGCCAGCGCCAACGCTAGCGGCAGTTGAAACCATTCACGGTAGTCGGTGAGCGGCGCGTCCTCCATCGGCGCAGCGAGCGGTTGCAGCGAGACCTGCACGAGTTGCTCCAGGCTGCCGGCGGTCTGCTGCAAATTCACATACACACCGCCCGCATTCTCGGCGATGGCGCGTAGCACCGATTCCTCGATCCGCGTGCGCACTTCTTCGCCCTGCGCATCGCGCACCAGGCCCATCCGCACGGGCTCGCGCCGGAGGTTGCGCTCCACGCGGGGAATTGGCGCGCCCTCCGGCGAGCCTACGCCCACCGTGAACACCCGCAGCCCGTCGCGCCGGAAAGCTTGCTGCGCCGCGATCACGGCGTCGCCGTCCGTTTCCTCGCCGTCGCTGAAAATTACCAGCACCCGGGATTGCGCGGGCCGGTTGCGAAAAAATTCCGAGGCACGTGCGATGACTTCGCTCAACGACGATCCGCCCTTGCCCACCCACTCGGGATCGAGCGAACGGTTGATCAGCTTCAGCGAAATCGTGTCGAATGTCAGCGGCGACACCACGGTGGCCTGCCCCGCAAACAACAACAATCCCGCGCGATCGCCCGAGAGTCTTTGAAGTAAGTCGTCGATGCCCGCCTGCGCGAAAGCAAACCGGTTGGGCTTTACGTCCTCAGCCAGCATGCTGCGTGAGCCATCGAGCGCGATCAACAGATTCACGCCCTGGCGTTGCGCCGCCTGCGGTGACAGCGAGCCCAGTGGCCGCGCCAGCGCGAGGGTCAACGCGAGCAACAATAACGTGGCAGCGAGAATTTGTCCCTGCGCCCCGTGCGTGCGCACGCGGATCGCACTCTCCCCAAACAGCGCCAGGCGGCGCCGCAAATCACGGGCCGTCCACAGCCATGCCGCCGAAGCCGCTAGCAGGATGACCGGCACCAACCACAACCAGCCTGGAATTAAAAATCTCATGGCAAACGTGTCCTTCTTCCCCCGCGTAGCACCGTGTCGACCAGCACGAGTCCGAACGCGGGCAGCGCAAACCACGCGAACAGTTCCGAAAACAATTGCAGCTTGGGCTGCCGAAAAGCCTGCCTTTCGATCTGGTCGATCTGTTGATAAATTGCCTCGAGCGCCGCACCATCGGCCGCCTGGAAAAATTGCCCGCCGGTTAACCGCGCCATCTGGTGCAACGTCACGGCGTCGAGTCCGCCGCTCTTCATTTCCTGATAGCTGACGACCCCGATGGTATAAAGCCGCATGCCGAAACGCCGCGCCAGCCGCGCGCTTTCAAGCGGATCCGTGCCACTCGTATTTAAACCATCCGTGACAACGATGATGACATTGTTGGTGCTTTCACTCCGCCGCAGCAAATCCACCGCCGCTTCCACGCCGGAGCCGATCGCGGTGCCGAGCGAAGTTTTCATCTCCGCCATCGCCCCGATCATCCATGAATGATCGATGGTCAACGGGCTCACGAGAAATGGCTTCTCCGCAAACCCGATCACGCCGATGCGATCCTGGGTGCGCTTGGCAATGAACTGCTCCAGCACCGTAAACAGCGCATCGCGACGGCTCACTTTTTTCCCTTCGAAATCGAAATCCTTCGAATCCATCGAGCGCGACGCATCAAGCACGAGCATGACGTCGATGCCTTCCGTCTTCTGTTCATCCGCGCCCTTTTCGATTCTTGGTCGAGCCAGTGCGAAAACGATCAGCGCCGTCGCCAGCACGCGCAACCACCACAGCGAGCGCCTTGGCGCGACCGGCACGGCGGCGCCGCAATTTTTCAACAATGCCACCGAGGAATATTCCAGCGCTGTCCGCGGGTGTTCTTGAACCGGCCGTTTGAGCAACCACAGCAGCGGCAACAGCCCCAACCACCACGGCTCTGCGAATTCAAACGTGCCCACCCGGGAAAACAGATCGCTCATGGCAAACGCGTCTCCCGCACAAAGCCCAGCGCAGACTGCGCCAGCGCTTCGAATTGCTCGCGCGTCGGCACTGCGCCCGCGTATTTGATCAGATCCGAGGTCGCCGTAAATCCGGCCAGCGGCGCCGCGTGCTCCACCGCCAGCGCAGCCCGCGCCGCTTGCTCGCGCCAGAATTCCTCCGTCGTCAGCGTGGGCGCGTGAATCGCATAACGCGCTTCGAGGTAACGGCGCAGGGCCGCGGACACTTCACCCACGGCGCGCCGCACTTCCACGCCGTCCGGCAAGGTCAACCAGCGCTTGATCTCCTCCACGGCCACATCCGCCGCGCGCCGCGTCACCAGTTCGCGATTCACCCCGACCTTCGCCCGTCGCCACCAAGCCCACGCAACCACGAGCAGGAGAACCGCCGCTCCAGCGACTGCATAGCCCCAGGGAAAAGCCGCCGCCTCCGCGGCCCCGGCGTCGATTCGCGAGAGCAACGTCAGGTCTTCCTGCAATTTGACTGATGCCGGTGGGTTCATGCGGACAACGGCTGGCTCAAACGTTTCTCCATGTAATGTTGCAACGGCTTCAAATACGGTTCGCCGGTTTTCAACTCGATCAGGTCGGTGCCGCTGCGCCGGAATCCATGGCGCAAGGCATCCACCCGCGCGCGCGCGGCTTCGGCGAACGCGGTGCGAATCGTGGGATTGCCGGTGTCGACCTCGACTAATTCGCTGGTCTCGACATCCCGCACGATAATCCATCCCGCATCGGGCAGCGTTTGCTCCCGAGGATCCGCCACCAAAATCGGAATGAGATCATGTCGGTGCGCGGTCGCCTTCAGGATGCGATCAAACCCTTCATCCAAAAAATCCGAGATCAGAAACACGATTGCGCGCTTCGTCTGCACATGACTGAGAAACCCCAACGCGTGGCGCAGCGACGTGCGCGGACTTTTCGCCGGCTGATACAGCACGTCACGAATGATGCGCAGCGCCTGCATCCGGCCCTTCGCCGGCGGCAAATAAGTTTCCACCCGGTCGCTGAAAAGCAGCAGGCCCACCTTGTCGCCATTGCTCGTGGCACTGAAGGCGAGACAGGCCGCGACCTCCGCGGCGAGTTCGCGCTTGGTTTGCGCTGCGGTGTTCATTTTCCCCGACGCGCTGATATCCACCGCAATCACTACGCTGAGTTCGCGCTCTTCTTGAAACTCTCGCACGTAGGGCGTCTGCATGCGCGCCGTGACATTCCAATCGATGAACCGCACATCGTCGCCGGCTGAATACGCGCGCACATCCTCGAAATCCAAACCGCGCCCCTTGAACACAGACCGGTAGGCGCCCGAGAGATAATCCTCGGCGAGGCGCTTGGTGCGGATTTCCAAGCGACGGATGTTTTGCAGATATTTTTTGGGAATCATGAGTTGCGGTCGGGCGGTGACGGATAACCGCCCCTACCTGGTGCCGGGGTTACGGCACCGTGATTGTCGCGAGGAGTTTTTTGATGATCGCATCGGAGGTGACTTCCTCCGCCTCGGCTTCGAACGTCGTGATGATGCGGTGGCGCAACACATCCGGCGCGATGCTCTTCACATCATTGGGGGTGACGAACGCGCGGCCCTGCATGAACGCGAAGCCTTTCGCGGCGAGCGCGAGATTGATGGTCGCGCGCGGCGAGGCGCCGAAGCGCACCATGCCGTCGAGTTCCGGCACGTGTTTCGCCAACGATCGCGTGGCCATGACGAGGCGCACGATGTAGTCTTCAACTTCTTCATCGAGGTAGACCGAGTCCATCAGCTCTCGCATCGCGAGGACTTCGTCGGCGGTCATGATGGCGTCCAAATCGGTTTTCGGATGACTCCGCGCCATGCGGCGAAGGATGATTTTCTCTTCTTCGGCGGTGGGATAATCCACGAGCACTTTCAACATGAAGCGATCCACCTGCGCCTCCGGCAGCGGGTAGGTGCCTTCTTGGTCCACCGGGTTTTCCGTCGCGAGCACCAGGAACGGTTCAGGCAGGCGATAGGTTTTTTCACCGATCGTCACCTGATGCTCCTGCATCGCTTCGAGCAGCGCGCTCTGCACTTTCGCGGGGGCACGGTTGATTTCGTCGGCGAGCACGATGTTCGCGAACAGTGGCCCGAGCTTCGTCGTGTAGTCGGCTTTCTGCGGATTGTAGATGAGGTTGCCGATAAGATCGGCCGGCAGCAGATCCGGCGTAAACTGGATGCGCTGGAACTTCGCCTTCATGGTGGCGGCAAGCGCCTTGACGGCCGTGGTTTTCGCGAGGCCGGGCACGCCTTCGAGCAACACGTGCCCATTGGTCAGCAAACCGATGAGCAGGCGCTCGACGAGATGCGGCTGGCCGACGAGCACCTTGCCCATCTCCGCGCGGACACGATGGATTTTTTCCACCGCTCGGTTGATTTCATGGGTGATCGCTTCGGAGGGAACATGCATGGCGGATGATTTGGTCCGGGAAGGCGCGCCGGCACGCGGATTGAGAAGAGTGTTCATGATCGGCTGAAATCAGCGGGCGGCGCTTTCCAACTCGGCGGCGGAAACGGTAAACCCGATCTGCGCGAGCGCCTGGTAGAAGGCCAGTTGGTTGACCTTGTTGGTGAAATTGCTCGCGGCGAAAACGACGCGGCCCTTGCCATCGAGCAGCAGGTTGTTGCGACCGTTCAACTGGAAGTTGTGAAACGCGCTGCCCTGAATGCCTTTTTCCAAATCGATATCGATCGCGATCGGATAATTAAAACGCGTCACGTCGGGCATCCAGTTGAGCATCATCTCGTCTTTCAGATCGGGGGTGATGCCGGTGCCGCCGACGATGCAGACGATCGCGAGGCCCTGTTTTTCATATTTGTCTTTCATCTCCTGCAACACGCGCATCTGCGGCAGGTGCACATCGGCATTGCCGGCGGCTTTCGCGGCTTCGCCATCGAGCACGCAGACATAGAGACCTTTCTTGCCTTCGAGCAGACCCTTGAGGGTGAACTCGCCGCCGTCGTGGCCGGGCAGCGCAAAGTCCGGCGCTTCCGCGCCCATGCGCACCGGGTCAGTCGCGATCATCGGCATTTTTTCCGGTTTCTCGCGCTTCCACGTTTCGGCCGTGATCGCACCGTCGACGCGAAAGTTGCGGTATTTCTGGGAGTAGATCATCCCGTCGAAATACGTATCCACTTGGTAAACGAGTTTGTCTTCGCCGATGTAGATCTGCTGACGGATGTCAGTCCGCGCGGTGTTGTATTTGATTTCCACGACCTGATATTTGCGGCCTTCCAGCGTGCGGTCGCCGAGCAGGATCAACTTCGTGTCCTTGTCGTAAGCCGACATGTTCGTGTCGAACATGCTGATGGCGCGGCCCCACAAACCATCCGTCGGATCGAAGGCGATGCCGCGTGGGTCGAAGAAGAACTGCACGAGGAAATTTTGTCCGAGAAAAAAATTCTCCGCGCGCACCGGTTTTTCGAAGGCGGCGAAATTGTATTCGTTAATTGTTGTCACGAGCTGGCCATCGCTCACCGCGCGCAACGTTCGTTCTTCGACCACAGCCCCGCCGACCGCCTCGATGCGGAATTTGTTGGGACGCTCGAGCGAAACCTCGCCTTGCTTATCGAAATTTTTCGTCGAAGCACCGCGTGTGGACTCATAATCCGCGACGAGCGATTTGAGGCTTTTCAATTTCGCTTTCGCTGCGTCGAGCAAGGCCCGGGCTTGCGGATCCTGGCGCGCGAGCGTTTCTTTCTCTTCCTTCGCCTTGGCTTCGGCGTCATCGGCGATGGTGGTTTTTTCCTGAGCTCCGAGATGAACGCTCACGGTGAGCAGCGAGAGCAGGCAGAGGACGCGCAAGGGCATCACGCGGGAGAGTTTAAAGGTGTCGATATTCATCGGGTTGATCCGTGGTTAATGGTTTTCGAGCGTTAGCTGCTCTTGGGCTGGGTTTCGGTCGGGACCGGCGGTGTATTCGGCGGTGGCGGCGGGACGCCCGGAGGAGTCGGCGTCGGCGCGGGATTGTCCGGAGAACTCGCGTCGTCAGTGCCTTCGCTGGCGCCGAACATAAAGCTGCCCTGGTCGGCGAGGTGCGTGATGGCTTTGCCACCCAGCAAATGCTCACGGAACCAGCCTTGGATGCGACGGCTCGCCTCGGCGTTGGCGCCGTGGCCCATGCGCGGATAGCGCGCGAAGATCACATTCTTTTTCAGGTGATTGAGCGCCTTGAATGTTTCCCAGGCGTGGCGCACCGGCACGCGGTAGTCACCGTCGCCGTGCACCAACAAGAGCGGCGTCTCGATCTTGTCGAACGACATGATCGGCGAGGCCTCGACGTAACGTTGCGGGTCCTGCCAGAGTTGTTTCACAAAACGGCCCTGGCCATATTCGTGGTAAAGCCCGCTGACGTCGCCACCGCCCATGTAGTCGGCGACCCAGTTGGAGAGTCCCGAGATGCTGGCCGCGGCCTTGAAGCGGTTGGTCTGTGTGACGACGGCATTCACCATGATGGAGCCGTAGCTGGTGCCCATGATGCCCATGCGTTTTTCGTCGATCAGGCCCGTCGCGACCACCGCGTCGATCGCGGCATTTACTCCCGCGACAATCTGCTGCGTGGGTTTTTCATAAACGCCGGTGTCAGACATCGGGATGTCGGCGAAGAGCACAGCAAAACCTTCCGCGAGCAGCCCGTGCAGGGAGTCGTTGTAGAAACCCGCACCATTCTTCGCACGCACATCTACCCGCGAATCATCCTCGGACGGATAACCATTGAAGATCAGCGGCACCTGGTTGGTCGCGCTCGCACCCGCCGGGAGATAAAGTAAACCGAAGCCCAGATAACCATCCGGCGTCTTCCACGAGAGCAGTCGCGATTGCGGATAAACGCGCTCCGCGAGCCCCAGCTTAAATTTTGTGACGAACTCCGGCGTCGCGCCCGGCTTCAACGTGATGCGTTGGAGATTTTTTGAGGACGTGGCGGCTTGTCCGGAATAGACGAGCGACTCACCGCGCACGTCCGTGGCGATCGTCAAATCCGTCCAGACTCCGGTCTGGGCAAAACGCATGGCGGTGCCCGAGTGCGGGTCGAGTTTCCACAGTGCATCCAGGCGCGACAGGCGGTCCTTGCCGACCAGCGTGAGCTGGCCCGACGCATCGATGGCGGCCGTCTGTAATCCAGGAGCCGGGACGATGCGCACGATTTCCTGGTCGAGTTTCGCCGTGAGATTTTTGGGCGGTTGCGTGCCGTCGACGGACAGGCGCCAGACATCACCCCTGCCGACTGCCACCAGCGTTTTCGAATCAGCCAGCCACAGCGGGTTGAAGAGGAAGCCAAATTTCTGGCTGTCATAAACGTGCGTGAGATTTTCGCCGTAGCCGAGGAGCTTCGCAGGTTTTTGCAGGCTCAGTTTTTCAGTGAGGTTGCGCGTTTGTTTAGTGGCCACGTCGTAGACATAAATGTCACCCGTCGACTGGCGGCCCACCGTCGCGTAGAGGATCTGCGTGCTGTCCGGCGACCACACCAGCGTGGGATTGCCGTTTGTGCCGTATTGCTGAAACGGAGGATTAAATGTGCCGGTGTCATTCGTGCCGACGTCTTTCATGACGGGCTCGAGCCGCTGGCCGAGGTGATCGGACCAGCCGGCTTTGCGGTCTTCCATTTTTTCGAGATCCAGCACCGGCAGGTCCGCAACCGGGGTGGCGTTCACATCGATCAAATAAACATCCCCGAGATACTGTTTCGCCCACGAGCCCGATAGCGCTTTGCTGGAATTATGCTTCACCTGCATAATCGCGAGACGCTTTCCGTCCGGTGAAAGCGTGAGCGAGTCGATGTCGTTGCCTTTGGCGAGCAGGCCGAGTTTTCCCGTGGCCACATCGAGGGCCATGATCAGGCTGCGATTCGACTCGGCGTAGGCTCCCTCGTATTCCTTTTCGAACCGACGACGCTCGTTGTCCGGTTTGTAGCTGCCGGCGAGTTCAAGGTTCACGTTGTTATCGCGCGTCGGAGGATTGTCGTCCGACGGATGAGACTTCGGCCAGGGCAGGTTTTGATTGATGGCGAGGTAAACCGTCTTCGCGTCCGGCGACCACAGCACTGGCATCTTCGGGTAGAGCTTGCGTGGGAACACCAGTAACTCGCGCACTTTTTCGGAATCCGGTTTTTCGCCGGCGGGCCAGAGCGTCAGCGCACCCTTGCCTTCGCGCCGCACGCTCAGCGCGAGAGTGGGATCGAGCGGCGACCAACTCGCGCGCGGGGTGGCGGCGCTCATCGACCAACCGGTTTTGACGTTGGCCATCTTGCCCGAGGTCAGGTCGATATTGCCCTGCCCTTTGGAGGTGCTGAACAGCAGCCAGCGGCCGTCGGGAGAAAGACTGAAACCAGAAGCGACCGCCTGGCCGGCGGCAATCTCGCCGGGTGATGCCGGTTTGGGTTCCTCGGCGAAAACAAACGCAGGCGCAACGAGCGCGGCCAGGAAAACCGAGCGAACCCGCGGGAAGAGAAATGGTGAATAAATCATAAGCAAGTCTGTGCTTATTAAGACGCACTCCCCCCCTCTATCCACCACGCGACCATTTGGTGAAATTAGCCCAACGAGAAATTTGGCGCGGTGCAAAGTGCCCTACCACCCGAAGCGATCGTCTTCACAAAAAAACTTTACGCAGGCGCGACTCATTTCCGCACCGGCTTCAGGGTCGTCGTCACCTCGACCGTCTGAGGCGGCGCGCACATCGTAGCGGTGCAGGCTTGATAGGACACCGCCGCCACCAGTGTGATGTCGCCGGACGCGCCAGCGATCTTGAGCTTGCGACGGAAAATCTGTTTTCCGGAGTAGATCTGAATCTCGCCTCCATCCCAAACAGTCTCCGGCTCCGGCCAGCTCCAATCGCTCAATGCCTCCACGCCTGCGGGTAATTTCAGATCGATGCGCAATTCCTGCTGGCCCGCAGGACAGATGAAGATCTGCGGGATCGCTTTCAGCATCAGGCGGCGAGCGCCGCTCGGAAGGGGCTCGGCGCTGACCGCCGATGACCTGTCGCGTTCGCTCAGAACGACACCGTGAGCGACGCAGAATACATGCGCCCGCGCCAGTCGCCGTAAGGCTGCACGTCGTAAGCGGAACTATTGTAGAACGGAAACTCCGCCCCGAAGACATTGTTAACCCGCAGCTGGCCGCGCACGCCGTAGCGCGGATTTTTCCACGGCATAAAACGCGCCAGATCGCCGTTCACATAAGCATCGAATTCCCAATACCGATCCAATCGATCCGACCCTTGTGTGAGGTGCTGGCTGATGGGAAGCATGCTCGAATGATAGTAACGCCCATCCAGGCCGAATCCATACTGAGGCTTGGACCAGCCAGCGTTAAACGACGCGCGATATTTCAAGAAAGAAAACGACGCGTCAGGATTATCGATGTTCTCGATCACCGGAGAGGTCGGCAAAGTTTGCGTCTTGTAGCTCTGGAACCACGCGCCACGCGCGCTCATCTGCAATGCGCCGCCAAAAAAATCAGTCATGGAATAGCGAACATCCCCGCTCCAATTCTTCGAACTGCGCCCGGCGACATTAATGTATCCCGTGCGCAGAAACGTCACGCGTCCCACGGAGGCCGTATCGCCCGGTGCCAATGGCCCGCGCACAATTCGCTCGGGAAAATCACCCTCGAGCAACAAGAGGTTGTTCGCCGACAGCGTGGTCAATTCGTTCACCTTCACGGTATCCACATAGTCCACCGACATCCGAATCCGATGCCGTTGACCGCGCTGGAAAATCAAGCCGTAGGTGCGGGTTGTCGCGTCTTCCGGCAGGAGATCCGGATTCGGCGAGGACAGCGCCTGCGCGGTGTAGATTTCATTGTTTCTGCGCGGATCGGTGATGTTGCTGGCCGACGGCACGCCTTCTTCGGTGGGCACACTCATGTCGGGCGTCGGCGGCACGTAGGCCGTCGTGTAAGTGGTGCGCAACGAAAACCCTCCTTTCAAATCCAGTTTGAATCCAAGGGTCGGCGGATTGCTGGAACTCTTAAAGGTGTTCGAACCGGCGTAGCGCCAGGCCAGGTCGCCAGAGACCCGTTCGATGGCCCGCGGAAGCCACGCCTTCGGCACGAGCGGAGCCTGCAACTCGGCAAAAATCCCCCAATCATCCCTCTGGCGACCAGCGTTGGCCCCGGCGTCGAAACCAGAGTTGCGCGAGCCGTCAGCGAAACGGCTCACGTAAGCGTAGCCGTTGCCTTCCGTCCGCAGAAAATCTCCACCCACCACCAGCACGCCTTCGCCAGTCGGCAGAGGCAAGCGGTGATTGCTCAAACGCGCGTTCGTCTGCCAGGAAGTGCCTTTATACGGTCGGTCGAATGTGCTGACGAAAGCGGCGTAATCATACACGGCTTGCGGGATGGCATAGGCCCGGGTGTCCCGGAATGGATTATATGCGCCGCTCGCGACCAGTTCGTTCAGCCGGGTGGAATTCACCCCCGCGTAAGTGTATTCTGATTCGCTGATCGCCGCCTGAGCATCCACGGAGAGCTGCCAGTTTCTGGGCATCTTCACGAGAAATCCCAAGGTCGCGGAATTGGATTCGCGCTCGGCTCGACTGTGCTTGCTGCCAAACGCCGACAGTGAATCCAGTAACGTGACGACCACGGCCTTGCCAAAAGGGTTGAACGGCGAGTTGGCTGGAACCGTCAACGACTGCCGAAGGATCGACGTGCCCAAGTAATAATCTGAGCGGGAATGCGCCAGATCCACCGCAACCTCCAACCAAGGGAGCACCCGGTAAAGCAGGTTACCGCTGAGATTGACCTGCTCCGAACGTCTTCCGTAAACATTGCCGTCGTTCTGCATGAGGGAGCCCGTCCCCACGCCGCTGGCATGACCGTATCCGGCCGCCGGCGCGTAGAAATCGAGATTGCGCACCCCTTGCCGCCCAACGAAAGCGGCCAAGCCACCCCGGCCATCCGCGCCGGGTGCGACAGAGGTAAAAGCAGGCGTGCCCAGACCGAACAGTGGCGACCCGTCCGTGCTGCGAATATGAGGCGTGGCCGCATAAACATCTGCCGTCGGCAAGAGTGGCGTCACTGCACGATCACGCGCCAAGGCGTTCTTGATGTAATTCAGGTCGGACTCCAGCGGTGGCCTAATTTCCCGAAAACTTGCCGCTAGTTTCACGTCGATTTTTCCGTCCAGCAACGTCTGGCCATGCACCAGCGACACCGCCTTCTGCGGAGCATCGAAGCTAAACGCATTATTGTAGCTCGTCGTGATTTCCGTCGCTTGGAAATTCGCGCGCAGGACAATATTGATCACGCCAGCGACCGCGCCGGCACCATAAATTGCAGAGGCTGAAGCCGGCAATACTTCCACTCGCTCGATCATCGCCAGGGGAATTGCGCTGATATCTGCAGGGCCCGAAGTCGATCCTATAACCGATCCGATCATCCGCCGCCCGTTGACCAAGACGATGGTTTGCGAAGTAGAATAACCGCGCATCGCCAAATTGCCGCTGGCCGCTGCGGCCGACGTTCCCATGGCCGAGGTTGATTGCTGATCGGCGTTAAGCGTTGTCGGATTCGTCTCCAGCAACTCTCGCTGCATGAATTCATTCAAATCCAGCAATCCGCTGCGCTGGATATCCGAGCGCGTGAACACCTGATACGGCAGGGCGTCGTTCTCCGAGCGCGGCAAATCGATATTGCCAGCGACCATCGGTTTTTGTCGCTGACCTTCGACCACATATTTGTCGAGTTCGGTCACTTCATCCACGCGGCCGCGCACGATGAAGGGTTCCAATTCCGTGACGTCGCCGGCCGCACGCATCGTCTCGCGGCTCAAGATCAGCTCGCGCCCTGCACGCACGGTCACGTCGGTGATATGCATCGGCTGCAAACCTTCCGCCGTCGCGACCAGCGTGTAGGCGCCGGCCGCCACATTCATGAAAACGAAATCCCCGCGTCGATCCGTCACCGTCTGCTGCCCCGTCTCGCGCACGAGAATACGAATGCCCGCCGACGAGCCGAGCTCCGGTTTCACCACGGTGCCGCGCACGGTGCCGTTGATCAACGGGTCGCGCACCACCACGAATCTGCCCGCCTCCCGCGTAGTCGCGGAGAATCCGGTGTGCTTCAACAACACCCGCAGCGCTTCCTCCGCTTCGAAAGCACCCGTCACCGCATTCGCCGTCACCTCGCGCAACTCCGCGACGGGAAACAACACCTCGTTGCCGGATTGTTTGATAAACTGCTGGAGTGATTCCGGCGCTTTTTGAACGGGAATGGAAAATTCCACCGGCGCGGCGCGCCCGCCGTCCGACAGCGACGCCCATAAAATCGCGCCGAATAAAATCCGCCGGCACAAAGCCGTGGAAAAAAATTCTCCGAACCGACGAAATAAAATCAGGTGCATGGTGCCAACGCTGACGCTTGGCCGGAAGGAATCCCCTACAAGATTTAAACAAAAAACGTAACCTCCGGAACGGAAGAGACGCTTCACGCCGCGCTACGTTCACGCAATCGCGGCATGAAGCCGCGCCTACCGTTGAGCCAAAAAAACACTCAACGCGCGACCAGCTGCAACGTGCCGTCACTTTCCGTGATCACGCGCACAGCCAACGCCGCCTCCACCGCGCCGAGAAATTTCTCCACATTATCCAGCGAGTAGCTGCCGGCAATGCGCAGGCCCGCCACGGACGGGCTCACCCGAATTTTCCTCTCATGATAATCCGCCACCGCCGCCACCGCTTCACTCAACGAAACATCCGCAAACAGTAATTTTCCTTCGCGCCACGCGATCGCGGCATCGAGTTCTGTTTCCACGAGATCACTTATTCCGTGCCCGGCAGCGCTCACGCGAAGCTGTTGCCCAGGCCGCAAGCGCACGATTTCACCCTGCGCTGCACGCGCACCCGCATCCTTGGACGGCAGCTGCACTTCCACACTTCCTTCCAGCAGCGTGACTGCCAGCGACGCGTCCGGCAGGATGCGCACATTAAACTGCGTGCCCGTCACACGCACCACCCCGACGGGGGTTTGCACGAGAAACGGCCGCGACGCATCGCGCGCGACGGCAAAAAAAGCCTCGCCGCGCTCCAGCGTCACCGTGCGGCGCTCTCCGCGAAAATCCGTGCGCACCCGCGTGCGCGCGTTCAACACCAGCTGACTCCCATCCGCGAGCGCAACCTGCTCGCGTTGCGCGGCGACCGTCGCCAGCGAGCCGGTGTCTCGCAAATACGGCACGCCCCACCATGCAGCCCAGGCGAGCGCAAGCGCCGCTACCACGCCGCTCACGACTCCGCGCTTTTTTCGGCGGTGTTTGTCACGCGCCGCGACTTGCGCGAACACCTCGTCCACCGCACCACTGCGCACGACCCAGTCGAGCGCTGCCGATTCAGCCTCCAGGCGATTGGCTTGAGCATGATCGCGACGCGCATTCATGGTTCGTAATAACCGCTCACGCCGCGCCGCCGCAACTGTTCCTCCAATCGGCGGACGCCGCGCGCGAGTTGTTCATCCACGGTTTTCTCCGCGATGCCAAGCCGGCTCGCGACTTCTTTTTGCGAAAGACCTTTGAGTTTACGCAACATGACGACTTGGCGGCAACGCGGAGGAAGCCCGTCCAGTGCCGCGACCACCAGCGCAATTTTTTCTTTTGTGCTGACGGTCTCGGCCACCCCGGGCCTGTCATCCATGACGGGCAACCTCGACAAATCCCCTACGGAATTTATCGGGGTCGAGCGGCCTCGGCGCAGAATGTCCAGCGCCACCCGGCGGGCCACCTGGAAGAGAAACGCCTTCGCATAATGAATCGGCTGCTCCGCGCGCGCCTTCCACAGACGCAGGTAGGATTCCTGCACGATATCGTCGATATCGCCGGCCGCGCCGAACGAGTTGCGCAAATAGGATTTTAGCTGACCCTCGTGCGGCTGCACTTCCTGCGCGAACCATTGCTGGCCGCCCGACTCCACGACCGTGGACGCTTGATTAGAAGATGGAATGCTCACCGCGGCAGATGCGCCAGCACGATTGAAGCCACCTCCCGCCAAAGCGAAAACTGCCTTTGATGAATTTTGCCCAACGCAGGGCGCTACGGCGCCGCATTCCAAAAGAATATTCTTTCTCGTTCTCTTTCGTCAGGAAGAAGTCGCGCGGATTTTTTTAACCACGGATTGCACGGCTAACACGGACGGGAGCGGCGCTCCGTTACGGCACGCCCAGCACTTTGCTTTCATCGCCGGATGCCGCGGGTGCGAGGCCCAGGTGTTTTCGCACTACGGCTTCGAGGTGCTTCAAGCCGCCGCTGCCACCGGTGTGCGCGATCATCAAACCGTCCGGGCCCAGCAGGAAATACTGCGGGATACTCGAGAAACCGTAGCGCTGCGTGAATTCGTTTTTCATTCCGCGCCCGTCGAAAAATTGCGGCCACGGCATCGCGTGTTCTTTCACGTAATCGATGAGATATTGCCGGTCCTTCTCTTTCATTTCACAGGCGATGCCGATGATTTCGAAACCTTGCGCGTGATATTTCGAATAAACCTCCTTCATCAACGGTTCCTGCACTTTGCACGCACCGCACCACGTCGCGGCCCAGAAAACGATCAAGACTACTTTGCCGCGCAATTTCGCGAGATCGACCTCGCGGCCATCCACCGCCGTGAAACTCATTGTGAGCGGATTCACGCGCGCATCCGCGAGGTGATGTTCGCTCGACGCCACCTTGCGCACCATCGCATTGGGACTCGCTGCCCAGAGCGCGAGGAGCGTCGCCGGCTGATCCTTCGGCCCATGACGTTTCGACGCGCGCAACGTAATCGTGATCAGGTTGCGCAATTCGTTCTCCGCATACTCCGGGAAATCCGCGGCGATCGCCGCGGCTTCGCGGCCGACAGCGACCCAATCGCACTCCGCCGCCGGCTTCGCTCCCTGATAATACGGGCGAATCCGCTCGTTCAAAGCCTCACAGCGCAACTGCGCCCGCAATTCGCCCGGCGCGATCGCACTGGCAATGCACTCCGCTTTGAACGCAGCCAGTTGACGTTCCCAGTCGAGCCGCCCGGCTTGGTCCGCCATCGAATTTCCTTTTTCACCCGCGCGAGCGCGCCAGAGCGAGTCGAGGGAAGAAAACTGCGGGCGATTTGGATAAGCGCTTACGAATTCAAGCCACTGCCAGCGCCGCCCGTCGTCTTTCGAAATCTGATCCCAGAGCTGCACGCCCTCGCTGAAAACCAGCCGCTGGGTGTATTCCAACCAGAAGCGATAATCAGGCGACGCGGACCACGTCGCCCCCGGTTCTTGCGGGATCGACTTCATCAACGCGTCCAGCCTTTCCCACTGCATTTCCACTGCCTGCCGCTCGCGCAGCGACGTGGTGACCGGTGGAGAAACCGGGGCGGCCTGGCCGATCATCGCCAGGCAGCCAAGCAAAGCGAGAGCCGCCAACGTGCGGAGATTCATAAACTGGGTCTGCGATCAAAACTGCTTGCGCACACTCACCCAGTAACTGCGCAGACGGACATCGATGTAAGGACTCTGGTAGGACGAGGCATCGTATTCCGGCCAGGCATTAAACACGTTTTTCACGCCGGCCTGCACGGTGAGGTTTCGAAAAAGCCCGGCTTTCACTTTTTTCGCCAGGGTATTTCCCGGAGAGACATTACCGTCAAAGCGGTAGCCGAAGAACAGATCGTGGACGACTTGGGTCGGAATGGTGTCTCCGCCCTGCCGAATGATATTGGCCGTTTGCACGCCGCTGCGCAGCGCGGTGGGACCGCCCGCAGCTCCCGAGATCTTGTAGCTCCCGAAATACGTGGTGGTCCATCCCGCACTGAGGCCGCGGCGCTCCCAGACGACGGAGGCATTCCCCTTATGTTTCGAGGGACCGCCCTCACCCACGTAACCGGCGTAATCGTAACTGGGCCCGTTATAGACCAACTGGCGTTCTTCGTTCAGCACATAGGTGTGAGCCACTCGAACATTTAAAATACCCAAAGGAGTGTTGCGGCGATAATCTACACTTAGATCGAATCCATCCGTCTCATATTTGAAGAGATTGACGGAGCTGATATCCACCAACGTGACCAATCCGCTGGCATCGCGCGTCACCCGGTCACCGTAAATATCTTCCGAGTCGATCACCTGCTGGACCGTCAGCGTGCTGATTTTATCAAACTGCGTGATCTTATAATATTCGAGATTGGCGCGCATGCCATCAAGGCGCTTGCGCGGTTGCCAGATCACGCCGGCATTCCAACTTTTCGAGTTCTCCGGCTTGAGGTCTGGGTTGCCACCGCCGATGGTGAACACGCCGTAGCGACCCCCGGTGACACGATCATCGATCGTCGTTGGCGTCACCGATTGTTCAGGATTGCGGAGAAGTTGTGCGGGAGTCGGGGGCAGAAAGGCCGTCGCGACGGACGTGCGGAAGGTCACACTTTCGATCGGTTGATATCGCAATCCAATCGTGCCGTTACGTGACTGATAACTCGTGCGTGCCTTGAACGGTTGTCCGTTGATATTCGGTGCACCGTAGGTGGTCACCCCCGTAGAAGGACGAAACGTGGAACTCGGCGTGCCCGTATCCACCTCGTAACGCTCCATCCGCCCGGCCAACTGCAAATCCAGTGAGTGCAACAGCGGCCATTTTTCACGCTTTAAAAGTGGGATGAGTGATTCCGCCGCGGCGCTGTCCGTGGCCTGCTCACGCCTGAAGGTATTGGTGATGGTATCGCTGGACTTGGTGGTGGGATAAATTGTCGAAGAAACCCGATCAGGGAACGTGCTGATGCGGTGTTGCCCGATAACTGTCAGCGTCGGACTGCCCCAAGGAAGCACCGGTAACGAGCCTGAGCTTCGCAGCGAAAAATCATCGAGCTGAGAAGAACCTTCGGCAATCGAGGGCGCGAAATACGGATCGGAAGAATAAGGATAAAGCACCGTGTCACTGATCACGTTGATGACCCCATTACGAATGTGGTCGCTCAAAGCGGTGCTATCGTAAGTGAAGCTGCGGGTGCGGTAACGATTGTCTGACCAGGTATAATCGAACTCCGCGATCCAGTCGCCGGGCAACTGCACCAGCGCGCCGATAGTAAATGCCCGGCTAAGTGACTGGCTGACTTGCGTGGCCACCACGGGATTCGGCAAACGAATCGAAATGGATTGCCGAAAGGGATTGCCGGGCGCTCCGGCGGGGACCTGGGTCTGCAGATTGCCAAAGGGATTGTAGACCGATTCTGCCGAATAGTTGCTGTAAGAGAAATCCGAGAATATTTCTACGCTGGGCAACATTTGCCGGCGAATGGAACCTTGGATCGCCTTTGATTCAGGATTGGAGCCCCAGCGCTGTTTCAAGGCGTCCCATTGCGCAGTATCCGCACGTTGCAAATTATAAGAGCCGGCGTTCTTAAGCAGATCCGCGGTGACTTCAGCCAGGCTGGCGGTTGGAGAGAGCCCTGCGGAAACATGGGTGATGGTTGATCCCAATGAACGCCCATCAAGCAGCACCAGCGGACCCGCCCCTTGCGCCTTGATATTCGGCGTGGAAGCCAGCGGAGCAAACGAATCGTTCAGATAATAATCCGGGACGTTAGCCTGAATAGTATCCTGCCAACGATCCCTGAGCCCGATGCGATCCTGAAACAGCAGCGGCTGCGTGTCAGATGCACTGGCGGTGAACATCACATGCGTTTTTCCATCGCCCAATGTCTGGCCCCACGTCAGCGACAACGTGCGGCGAGGACTGTCGGTATCCCACGTGTTGTCATACGAGGCTCGAATCTCACCCCCGCTATAGTTCTTTTTCAGAATGATGTTAATCACCCCGCCGATCGCGCTGCCGCCGTAAATGCCCGATGAAGACGACGGCAGCACTTCGATCCGGTCGATGGCACTCAAAGGAATCCCGTTGATATCCGTTTGCGAATTGGCGGCCCGAGTCGCCAGGCGGCGGCCATTCACCATCACCAGCGTCCGGTCTGCGCCCAAGCCTCGAAGATTGATCGCGCTATTAACATTAATACCGCTGGAAACGGTTTCGGCACCGGTGCGCATGGTGGTGTTCATCGTCAGCCGCTGTTTGAGAAAATCCTCCACGTTGAGCGCGGCCGAGCGATCGATCATCTGCGCATCGAACACATAATAGGGCTGCACGTCGTTGACCGTGCGCGGGAGATCCACGTTGCCGCCGACAAACGGTTTTTGCTTCTTTCCCTCGACGACGTATTTGTCGAGTTCCGTCACTTCATCGGCGCGGCCGCGCACGACGAAAGGTTCGAGTTCGGTCACGTTTCCTGCGACTCTCATCGATTCGCGACTGAGCGTCAGTTCGCGCCCCGCTCGCACCCGCACCTCGGTGATGTGCATCGGCTGCAAGCCCTCCGCGGTTGCGATCAGCGTATAGGTGCCGGCGTCGATTTTTGTGAACACGAAATCTCCACGGCGATCCGTGATTGCTTGCTGGCCGGTCTCGCGCAGGAGAATCCTAATGCCGGCCGAGGAGCCGAGTTCCGGTTTAACCACCGTGCCTTTTACGGAACCTGTGGATACCGCCGCCGAGCGGGTCACAAGAAAGCGGCCGTCAGTCTGCGCGCTGGCGGCACAGCCGGTGTCTCTCAGCAGCACGCTCAGCGCGGCCAGGGGCTCATGTTCGCCTTTCACCGGATAGCTGGTGGCTGATTTCAGTTCATCATAAGAAAATAAAACTTCCTGGCCGGATTGCTTGATGAACAACTGCAACGCCGCGGGCGCGGGTTGAGCCGGAATGTCGAACGGCATCGGCGCAGCCACAACTCGCGGCGGCGTCCATAATGAGGCCGACAAAAGCGCGACCAGCGACAGTCCACGCGGGCTCTTGAAAAGACTACGAAAGCGAAAGGTCATGCTAACTGGACGGGATCACGCACCGAATCCCGCAAACCGATCTGCAATTTTATTTTTGTGCGACGCTGCATGAGCCACGCCTTGCAGAAAACCTGCCACTTCACGCAAAGCCGCACGCAGTCCCGAACAGCCATGGTCAACTTAAACGGCTCTAGCGCGGCCCGAACCGATAAGCGTTTTCCGCCTGCTTGAACAAACGCACCGGCTGCGTCCGCGTGATCGCATCGAGAAACCCGCTCAACTCGTCGAGCGGATAACTCCCGCCGAGCCGCAACGCCGCGACTTCCGAAGAAACTTCGATCACGACGCCGTGATACTCGGCAAAACGTTGCGCCGCCTGCTTCAGCGTCTCGCCATTAAACACCGCCCGGCCGTTGCGCCACGCTTGCGTGCTGTCGAGCCGATCATCCGGTAAGGTGCGCACGATTACACGCCCGCCCTCAATCGCGACCTGTTGTCCGGGTTGCAACGCAGTGGACACCGGGCCGGACGTCTCGCTCGCTTTCGCCGCAAAGGTCACCGCGCCCTCGAACAACGTGACTTCCACCCCTTGCTCGGCCGTCAGCCGCACGTTAAACTGCGTGCCGGTCACCCGCACCTCGCCGTGCGGAGTGCCGACGATGAAGGGATGCGCGCTGTCCTTGACCACGGAGAAAAAAGCCTCGCCCTGCTCAAGCCGCACCACCCGGCGCCCATAACGAAAATCGGTGCGCGCAATCGTGCGGGCGTTCAACTCCGCGCGCGAACCGTCGGCCAGCTCCACACTTTCCCGGCGCGCCACTTGCGTGGTCCTCACCGACGTATCCTGCACGTAAGGCACGCCGACGAAAAGGCCTGCCACCAGTGCAACCATTGCCACGCCGGTAATCGCGATCGATTTCCGGCGACGTCGGCGAGTCGCCAGATCAGCGTCCAGCGCGCGCAGCACATCGTCCACCGCGCCGGATTGAGTGACCCAGTCGGCTGGATGGACGGTGGCCGGGCCGCGCCCTGCACGTGAAGATTCAGCGTTCATCCACGGAGAATCCATCGAGCCCGCGCTGGCGGAGTTTTTTATCAAGCAGTCTCATGCCGCGGGTAATCTGACTCTCCACGGTGCGTTCGGAAATGGAAAACTGCGCCGCCAGTTCCTTTTGGGAAACGCCTTTGAATTTTCGCAGCACAAAAATCTCGCGACAGCGCGGCGGCAACTCGGCCAGTGCGGCGGCGACGAAGGAAATTTTTTCATGGTAACTAAGAATCTGAGCCGCATCGGGTCTATCTTCCATGACTGACTCGGCCGGCAAATCCCGCAAATCCTCCACCGTCACCACGCGATTTCGACGCAGCAAATCGAGCGCGAGATGCCGCGCGACTTGAAAGAGAAACGATTTGGTCGAAGCAATCGGGCGGTCGAGCTTGGCCTTCCAGATGCGCAGATACGACTCCTGCACAACGTCCTCGACATCGCGCACGGACGGAAACGCGCCACGCAAGTAAGCCTTCAGCTGGTTATCGTGAAGGTGCACCTCCTGCTCAAACCACTTGGTGTGGCTGGTATCAACTTCCGCAGAAGCTTCGTTGGCAGAGGGCGAGATCACAGAAGAGAATGAGCAGACCGTGCGCCATCCGCGTTGCGCTACGACCCGCGCATTTGGTTAATTTTGCCCAGCGCCACCGGCTTGGTGAATCCAGTGCTACCGAAATTCGAACTGTTGTCGAAATAACGCCGTCACCGGCCGGCCAGCTTTCAGCGGCGCGGAAAATTTCCACTGGCTCACGGCATCAAGTGCCGCGCGTGAGAGCCCGTCATCGAACCCGGCAACCACAGAAGGGAGCCGCACCGCACCCGACTCATCGACCCAAAATTGCAGGGTCACCGCCCCGCGTCCTTCCACGCGCGCGGGGGGCACGTGTTTAAGCAAAACCGGCGTCGCATCCAACTGTTCCAGCTGAAAAATTCGCACCATCCGATCCGTCGGGCGCGGCGTCATCGAAACACTCAGAGCGTCCGCCACCGTGGAGGCCGCCACTCCCTGGCCGCCCGCAAGGTAAAGCAAAATTCCCAGCGGACCGGCCTGCCGCCCACCCTGCCAGCGGGCCGGATGAAAATAGAGCATGCGCAACACCTGTTCCGCGACTGGCTCGGCTGCCGGGTCGCTCGAGCCCGCGATCAGCCAGTCTCCGAGTTGTCCCTGTGCGTTCACCACCGCGACTACGTAAACTTCCGCTTCGCCTCGGTAGGTGCCGGCATCATAAGAGAACGACGACGTTTCGATATGCGGATTCTCAAGGCCCCGCTGGCTCACGGAGGCACAACCCGTGAACGCCAACACCAACAGGAGAAATGCGGCCCGATGCATAAAACCCGAGCATTGACGGAGGCATTTTCTCACGCAACTCGAAGCGTGTTAGCGAAAAAAAGTGAGCAGTCGCTTCCCGTGACTGCATTGAGGCGTGACCGACTGCGAGCGATCACGCCTATAACGCACCGCGCTAATGTTCGGTTTGAAAACCGAGGATGTCAGGCGCGGTTTAAGGCGCCGCGCGCAACGTTTTGCCGGCGTTCCAGACGCCTTCGATCATGAAGGTTTGCGCTTGTTCGGGGAGGCCGCGCTCGTGGCGTTCCAACATGCTGATGAGCGTGTCGACGGCGGTCGCCCCGATTAAGGCGCCGTTTTGCCAGATGCCGCTCACGGCGCCGTTCTGCTGCGAACACGCCAGCGTCGCGACGCCCAAGTCGCGCGGCACGCGGCAGCCGAGTTTTTTGACGTGCGCCAAAACCGCTTCGCCAGACGGCGTGATGAGCACGTCAGGCGTGTGGCGTTTTAACCACCCTTCGACCGGCTCCAGGCTTTCCCAATTTTCCAACAGAAGCGTCGGCACTGGTTTTAATCCCGGAAACAATTCACTGCCGGCATACACGCCGCCATCCCAGCGTCCGAGAAAACGCTCGCGGTGATTCTTCAGGATCACGAGCCCGGGACGCCGGTAGCCGAGCTTGTGGCACTCGCGCACGACTTGCAGTGCGGAGAAAAAGTGATCGTTGCACACGGTGGTGATCGTCAACGCCGTGTGCGGAACGGCCAGACGGACAGCGGCGAAGTGTTCCCATTTCAGATTCGGCAGCGCGGCGTTCACCGCGAGCGGTCCGAGCACGAGGCCATGAATCCCGCGCGCATACAGCATCCCGCTGAAGCGTTCCGCTGACATCTCGTTTTGATGCAGCCAGAATTCCTTCGCGCGATAGCCGCGCAATTCCGCCCGCTCCAGCGCGCCCTTTAACATCAACCGCACCGTCGGGGCCGCGCTCTCGCGCCAGCCGTTCGGATGATCGAGTCCATTCACGAGCGCGATCACCGGCTTCTCGGTCACCGTGCGACCCTGCCGGCGCACGCGCATCAACGCGGACACATATGGGTTGGGCCGGTAGCCGAGTTCCTTCGCGATCCCATGAATGCGTTCGCGCGTGGCTGCGGGGATGCGGGGATTGTTCGCGAGACACATCGAAACCGTGGCCTGCGTGACCCCCGCTTGCGCCGCGATGGTCTTCATCGTCACCGGACTAGTCATGGATTTGATTAAGGATATAAGTATCAGGAGACTTCTGCCAAAAAGGGCCAAGCACAATATGTCGCCACCCTAACAGACTGCGCGCAGCGTGCGCGGACAGTCACCTCAACCCCCCGTAACTATGATCGCAATGAATCGCCGTAAACTCGGCTTACTCGCGTGGTGCGCAGCGCTCGGCACTTCGAGCGCCCTGGCTCAAACTGCCGCGCCTGACCCTGCTCCAGCTTCCACCAACAAACAGGACGTCGTCGAACTGACTCCGTTCGAAGTCCGCTCTGAAACCAATCGCGGTTACATCGCCTCCGAAACGATGACCGGCTCGCGTGTCGCGACGCAGATCAAAGATCTTCCCTACTCCGTGAACGTCCTCACGAGCGAGATGTTCGAAGACTTCGCGTTTTTCGAACTCAACGACAACGTCGCTTACATAGGTTCCTTCACCGGCCTCGATCAAGGCGGCGGTTTCAATCTCCGCGGTTTCAACGCTACCAATCAGCTCCGCGATGGCTTCTTCCGCCTCGGCCGCTATGGTTCTTCGAACGTTGACCGCATTGAGGTCATCAAAGGCCCGAACGCGGCGATCTACGGCCAGACTTCCCCGGGCGGCATGCTCAACATGATTTCGAAAAAGCCGAAGAAGAAGGAAGGCTATAAACTTTCCGTCAGCGCCGGCGACTACGACACCAACCGCGAGACTTTCGAAGCCAACGGCACGATCGGTTTCCTCGGCAACACCGCCTACATCGCCACGCTCGGCTTCTATGAACGCGGTTACGAGACTCCGATGACGCGCCTCCGCAACAAAGAGTCCTACGTCGCCGTCGAGCACACGTTCGCCGACGACAGCACGCTGCTCGTCCAAGCGGAGACCTTCAACCGCCGCACCAACTCGCCGCAATCGGTCGCGCCTTACATCCTGAACGACCAGAACACGACCGCCACGACCGACGACAAGATCGTCGGCCTCGCCAAAGGCCTCGCGAACATCCAGCAGTTCGGCCCGATCAGCGAACTCGTCCGCGGTAACACGTCGTTCACCGGCACGTATTCGAAAAAGCTCAGCTCCATTTTCAGCAGCCGCGTCTCCGGTAACTACTACCGTGCCCGCCGCTGGGAGTTTAACCAGAACACCGCCGCCACGCAGGTGAATCAACGCACGCTCGTCATGCAACGCGGTGCCACTCCGAATCGCGGCTTCATTTTCGAAGACGGCGGCGGCGCGCAAGCCGATTTGCTCGCGCAATACTTCCTCGCGAATCGCCGCATCGAAGTGAAGACGCTCCTCACGTTCGACTATAACACTTACTACCGCTACGATCCGACCTGGGGCATCAACGGCACCGACCTTGCCGGTTGGACACCGCTCCGCAGCTTTTCCGTCACGCCGGAACTCGATGGCGTCGCCGCTCCGCTTTCGTATCTCTCCACGCCGTTCGATTTCAACCGCTCCACGCAATCGCGCAAAAACAAGAACCGCACGATCAACGTCGGCCTGTTGCTTCGCCACCAGATGAGCTTCATCGACGGCCGCCTGCTCACGTTTGCCGGCGCGCGTTTCGACAAAGTAAATTACGACCTGCATGATTTCGTCGCGAACGCCACCAACGAATTTGAAACCGACGCCTTCAAACCGAATTTCGGTGCGAGCTGGGCCCTTGACCGCGCGAAAAACTTCCGCGTTTACGGCAACTACAGCGAATCGTTTTTCCCAAACCAACAATTCATCACCGCTGCGCTCATCAACCCGCTCTACAAGAGTGAAACCGCTGACGGCATCGACTATGGCATCAAAGGCACGCTGCTGGATGGCAAAATCAACTTCACGCTCGGTGGTTTCCGCATCAACCGCCAGAACGTCATTACGCAGGAGTTGAATTTGACGACTGGCCTGCTCGAATCCCGCCCCGAAGGCGCGCAGCTCGTGCAAGGCGCCGAAGTCGACGTGACCTACAACGCTTCCGCCAACCTCAGCTTCACCCTCAGCTACGGTTATGTGGATTCGCAGATCACGGACTTCGGCACGCAGACGCAATCGGTCGGCCGCTCCGCCGCGCGCGTCTCGCCGCAAAACGGTGGTTTCACTGCGAAATACACCTTCCGCAACGGCGCGTTGAAAGGCCTCTCCGCCAATCTCGGTATCGTCTATCAGGACGAAACGCCGACCGAAGCGCCAAACGCCGGCGACACTTACAGCACGACGGCCGGCACCGCCGGCACATTCCTGCGCTCCACCGATCAATGGATGGTCAAAGTGCCCGCATTCACCACGGTCAACATCGGTGTCCGCTACGCGCTGCAAAACACCGGTCGCTTCAAGCACGGCATCGGCGTGAACGTGAACAACTTGTTCGACGAAAATTATCTCAACCCGAACCGCCTGCAGGCCGATCGCCGCAGCATCTTCGGCAACTACACGCTGCAATTTTGATCGCGTAAGATTACGTTGGTTTCACGAAGCCGGGCCAAAGCGCCCGGCTTCTTTTTTTGGCCAAGTGCTGTAGGAATCCCGCCCACTTTAACGCATTCGAATTCCTTTAAACCCGCCCGGAGTTCGGGTTCCACCTTCAGATACTTTCACACCCGCTGCAGCGACGACTGGAACTCGCGTGGCGCGAGGCCGTGGATTTTTTTAAAGCAACGCGAGAAATGATACGGGTCGTCAAAGCCCACGCGTTGCGCGGCTTCCTTCACCAGGCAGTTCGAGTCGATGAGGTATTCCGCCGCCAACGTCATCTTGCGACGCAGGAGATACTGATACGGGCTCGAACCTTGATAGCGCCGGAACAACCGGCACAATTGCGAGACATCCACGCGCGCCGCCTGCACGATCTCACCGAGGTTCGCCAGATTCTCGCAGCGATTATCGATAATTCCTTTGCAGCGGAGAAACTGCTGCTCGGCCTCGTCACTGCTTTTCGCCGTGAGGTGGGTGAGATCCTCGATCTTGAGCAGCATGACTTCGGTCAGCGCCTCGCAGATTGATGGCATCATCCAGCGCTGGTGCTGCCCCTCGCGGAGCAAGTCTTCCAAGATCGTTTGCACCTCGGGAAATAGCGCGAGCTGACGAGTCTGATTGGGCAAAATTCCCGCTTTTTTAAATCGCGCCAACACCTCCGACCCGCTGAAGCATAAAAAGTATTTCGTGATCGGCTGTTTGGGATCCGTGCTGATTTCGAGCTGCGTTTCCGTCGTGTAGAGATACGCCACGCCCGGTCGCAACGGGAACGTCTTGCCGTTCATCGTCACACTGCCCTGCCCGCTCGTGACCAGCTCGAGCACGTGAAACGAAAACCCGTTTCGCTGGATCAAGTAGTCGGAATTGCACTTTTCAAATCCCGCGTAACTGAGCGCATAGGAACCCGCAGCCGGCTTTTTCAGGCCGGTAAAAACATAACGTGAGCCGCTGACTTGCGGCGAAATCAGCAGCGGAACATCGGCGGCGCGCGCGGAACGATTGAGTGAGACCATGGGGTGAAAATTGTCTGCTTAGCGCGCGGTGAAAATAATTTCCAAGTCCTGTTGGTTGCGAACTACACGGAGCCGGTGCGACGCTCCATGTGCCAGTCGCGGCAAATCCGTCGCGGATTTCACCAGCTGGCCGTCCACCGACGCCACCACATCGCCTGCGCGCAGACCCGCCGCGGCGGCTTCACTCTTTGTCGGCACCTCGACGAGAACCGCGCCTGCTTCCGCCGAAAGTCCGAGCGCGGAAATATCGGTTAGGCCGCTCACCGGGCGCACTGTGGCCCCACGCCACGCGAAACGTCCCGCGGCCAAATTGTCTGCCGGCTCATGCGAAACAATCGCCGGGATCTGCGGTTGGCGCGCAATTTTCCGCAAACTTGGTTTGCGCACGCCAAATTGATCCATCGGAAAATTTTTAAAGCCCAACGCCCGCGCACCGGAACCGTCCTGCACTCGAAAATCTCCCGCCGCCGCATCCACAAATCGCGCATCGCCTGCCCGCGAGTGCGCATCACGGCCTCCTTGTTCTTGCAACGCCACCGCCGGCGATTCCTCCGTCGCGCCCGCGACGTGTAGCCAATTGTGGTCGAGGTCGCGGCCCCACGCCGCGGCTTTCATCCGCGCCGGTTTATACGGAGCCATCACGATGTTGTGGCGAAACACATCGCTCGGCGGCTCCAGCCACACGTGCGGATGCAGGCCGGAGTTCAGCAGGACATTATTTTCAACCACGCGGTGGTAGCCTTCGCGCAACTTGATGCCGCCGCGCAGGCAGAGATTGTTGTAGATTTCGTAGTTACTCGACCCGTCATCGAGATCGATGTCCCAACCGTGATCGCAACGCCAGCGCGAGGAGCGGATGACCGTTTTCTCCCTCGCATCCAACGTCGGCAACTCGGGGCGACGCGCGACCTCCGCGTTGATCACCGCGGGATCAAAATCCCAAAACCGGTCGCGCCCCCAGCTGTTGAAACTTCCGTGGTCATTCGTTTCGCGCACCGTGTCGAACACATCGCAGCCCTCGATCACGTGCCCGCCCCACGTGCCGTCGCCAATGTTGATGCCCGCACGGGAAGTGTCGTAAATTGAACAGCTGCGCACCGTGATGCGGCTCGCCATCGCGATCTCGACGCCGGCGGCCTGCTTTTCCACGCGACCGACGCCATGAATCAAACTGTCTTCGATCACGCAGTCACGCGGATAGTCTTCCGTTTTCGGACCGGGCCGCAGGTCGACCGTGGAGTAATTCGTGCGCTCCTTGTATTCGAAAAGCGGATCACGCACCGCCGTCGACCAACCGACAAACGCCACTCCGCTCGCGCCCGGTTCGACGATGTGCGCGCCACGGATGACCACGCCGCGCGCGTAACCGCTCACGACGATTCCGTTCCCACCGACGCTCTCCAGCGTCAGATCCTCCAACCCGCAATCTTCCACGCCCGTAAGAAACACCGCGCCGCCGCGATAAAACGTCCAGTCGCTGCGCAACAACGGCTCCCTCGTGTCCATGAACGTGCGCGCCACGTGCTTCAGTTTAAAACCCCGCAACGTAATCGCGCGCACCGGCGCGCCGGCTTCACCACGAAATGAAACCAGTTCACGCAACGCCACGCTCACACATTTTCCGGTGGTCACATCGACGCCCGCCGGCGGAATCAAAGAGAGCCGGCGCGCCGCTTCGTCGTGATACCACTCACCGGGCGCATCGAGTTCCTCGCGGATATCCTCCACGTAACGAAATTCCGGGTGCATTCCCATCTGGCGGTTGTTCTGCCAGCCGCCTTCATAAGTTAACCCGCCGGTCGCATCTTTACCCGTGATTCGATAATGGTATCCGCCCCAACGCGCCTTGTGAATTGCGTGCATGAAGCCGCCCGCAGGATTCGCCCAGCGCGCGATACGCGCCTCGCTCCACGCATCTTTCGAGTAACCATTATAGACTGCGATTGACGCATCGTAATTCGGAAACCGTGCCATCCGCAGCGGCGTGTCGTTTAAAAAGAGTTGATCGATTTTTAATCCAGCGGGCGTCTCGGCTGTCCATACACCCTCGGGGCTTTTTTCCCACGCGAGCGAAAGCGGTTCTCCTCCACTCAGCACGACGGCGTTTTCTTCAGCCGCCACGTAGCTCACGGACGCCACTGCCGTGCCCGAGTCTTCCGGCGAAAAGACCAATGGCTCCGAAAGATAATAAGTGCCGCGGCCCACGATGACCGTGATCGGTTCCTTGCCTCGCGCCGGCGAGTCCCGCACCGCGCCCCGCGCGCGGGCCAAAGTTGCGAAAGGCGTTTTGACTCCGCCGTCGTTGTGATCGCTGCCTTCCACCGCCACATGAAACGTCGTCGCCGCAAACGCTGTCACTGAAAGCATGCAGGCCACGAACACCTGGGGGTAAAGCGAACGCATCGCTTCATCGCTGCGGACGCGACGATCCAGCGTCAACGGGCCGCGCGCTATATTCGTTAAGCAAGAATGTTCAGCTTTATGCCCGCTCCCCTAGCTAAGATAATCCAAGCTTCTGCCAGTTTTATCCATTCTGCCCGTGCTTGCTGCATGGTATGCTTGCGAGAATCATACCCCGTTAGATGAAAAATTTTCTGCCCGCTCTGGTTGGTTTCATCGTCGCTACGTTTCCAATTTGCGCGGCGGAAACTGCGGATGAGCGTCCCAACATTATTTTCATCCTCGCCGACGACATGGGCCGCGGCGACGTCTCCGCCTACAACCCGAACGCGGCCTGGAAAACTCCGCATCTCGATCAGCTCGCCGCGGAAGGGGTGCTCTTCACCGACGCGCACAGCAGCTCCGCCGTGTGCACCCCATCGCGTTACAGTGTGATGACTGGGCGCTACGCGTGGCGCAGTGAATTAAAGAAAGGCGTTGCCAATGGTTTCTCTCCACCGGTGATCGAAGACGACCGCTTGTGCGTGGCCACCCTGCTTAAGGGAAAAGGCTACACGACCGCGATGTTCGGCAAATGGCATCTCGGTCTCGCGTGGGCAAAAAAAGCCGACGCCACTAACGATCAGGATGTGGACTACCGCCAACCCTTCGATGGCGGCCCGACCGCGCGCGGGTTCGATCACTTTTTCGGCATCAGTGCATCGCTCGACATGCCGCCTTACGTCTGGCTGCGCGACAATCGCGTCGTCGCCGCGCCCAACACCACCGCGCCCGGCAACCAAGGCCTGACCATGTGGCGCGCCGGCCCGATCAGCGAAGACTTCGCGCACGCCGACGTCCAGCCGCGCCTGATTCGCGCAGCGACCGAGTTCATCGCGCGGCAGAACAAACAAAAACCATTCTTCATCTACCTCGCGCTCGCCTCACCGCACACGCCGATTCTGCCGACCGGCAAATTTGCCGGCCAAACTCAAACGACGCCTTACGGAGACTTTTGCGTGCAAGTCGATCACGACATGGGAGCGATCGTCAGCGCACTCAAAGCCGCTGGTCTCGACGAAAACACCCTGATTATTTTCACCGCAGATAATGGCTGCAGCCCGGCAGCCAATCTCGCCGACCTTGCGAAATTCAAACATGATCCGCAAGTCGGGTCGCGCGGGCACAAGGCCGATCTCTACGAAGGTGGTCATCGCGTGCCGTTTATCGCCCGCTGGCCCGCAAAGATTCCCGCCGGCGCGCGCAGCGACGCGTTGGTCTGCCAGGTGGACTTCATGGCGACGTGCGCCGAACTTGTGGCGCAATTGCTGCCCGCAACCGCCGGCGAAGACAGCGCGAGTTTCCTTCCGGTGTTAAAAAATCCCGCCGCCCACTCGCAAGTCCGCGACTCGCTCGTGCATCATTCAATCAACGGCTCTTTCGCGATTCGCTCGGGCAAATGGAAACTTTGCCTCGCTCCGGATTTGGGCGGTTGGAGCGATCCGCGTCCAGGCAAGGCACCAGCGGGATCGCCACCGTTTCAATTATTCGATCTGGAAAAAGATCCCGCTGAAACCACGAATCTCTTCGCGCAACATCCGGAAATCGTCCGCGCACTCGACGCGAAATTAAAACAACATGTGCTCGCCGGCCGCAGCACCCCGGGCGCGCCGCAACCCAACACCGGCGGCAACGACTGGCTCGAACTGGCGTGGATGAAAGAATTTTCCACCCCAGCCCGGTAAATTCTGCGTCCGTTTTGCCTAGTTGTTTCCACAATCTCCCTGCCTCTCGCACCGATGTCCATTTCGCCGGTCACAAAAAGCCGGTAACATCGCCTCTCACCTCGCTCGCACCCTGACCCTTTTATGAAAAAACTCCTGCTGTCGGCGTTATCTTTCTTCGTCTTCGCATCGCATTTGCCTGCCGCTCCCGCGGTTGATTCGGAAAGTCCAGAGGCAAAGGCGAAGCGCCTCGAGTGGTTCAAGCACGACAAATACGGCATGTTCATCCACTGGGGCCTCTACTCGATTCCCGCGGGCTATTGGAAAGGCGAGCGCGCGCCCGGCATCGGCGAGTGGATCATGAACCGCATGCGCATCCCCGCCGTCGAATACGCGCAGCTCGCGAAACAATTTAATCCGATCCATTTCGACGCCGACGCTTACGCGCAACTCGCCGCCGACGCGGGCATGAAATACGTCGTCATCACCTCGAAGCACCACGACGGCTTTGCGCTCTTTAAATCCGCAGTGAGTAAATATAACGTCGTCGATGCCACGCCGTTCAAGCGCGACATCATCAAAGAACTCGCCGACGCCTGCGCGAAGCGCGGCCTGCGTTTCGGGGTGTATTACTCGCAATCGCAGGACTGGTATGAGCCGGGCGGCACCAACAATAACTGGGACTTCCCGAGCAACGAAGAGAAAGACCAGAGCGGCGCCTACGACAACTACCTCCGCGAAAAAGCCGAGCCCCAGGTGCGCGAACTTCTCACGAATTACGGCCCGATCTGCCTCGTGTGGTTCGATACGCCGCAAATAATGACCGGCGATCGCCCGAAGCGTCTCACCGACATCGTGCGCACCACGCAGCCCGACACGCTCATCGACGGCCGCCTCGGCGCCGTCGGCGATTATCAAAGCACCGGCGACAACGTCATCCCGAAAAATTTCACCGACGATGCCTTCGAGGTTCCCGCCACCCTCAATCACACGTGGGGCTACCGCAGCGACGACCACGATTGGAAACGCCCGGGCGAAATTATCTTCAAGCTCGTGGATATCGTTTCCAAGGGCGGCAACTACCTTCTCAACATCGGGCCAAAAGCCGACGGCACCATCCCGAGCCCGTCTGGCGAAAATCTCCGGGTCGTCGGCGCATGGTTGAAGACCTACGGCGAAGCAATCTACGGCACCACGCGCACGCCCTTCGGCGAAGAACTCGGCGGCTACCTCGAGGGCCGCAAGGATGCGAAAGGGAATCCCGTGTGGGGCGATCTCACCGAATGGCGCTGCACCGCCAAGCCCGGCAAACTTTACTTCACGCTCTTCCGCGTGGAACGCGTCGGCCAGGAAGGTTACTTCGCGCTCCCGAAGTTTAAAAACAAGATCAAGTCCGCCGCGCTCCTTGAAGAAGGCGGCAAACGCACCGCGCTCAAAGTGACGGAGAAGAACGGCATTCGCTCGATCAACCCCACCCGCTTCATCAACGACGGCCCGGGCCGCGTCGTCGTCATCGAATACGAAGGCGACACCCTTGAGAAGTGAGTTTTCAGCCGGGGCTGAACCTTGCGTCGCCCGGCCTATTCACGCCGCGATTCGCAAAAAATCGCGCCGCTTCTTGTCCAAACCGTTTGTCATATAATATATGACAAACGGTTTTTCCTGCCTGCGGCGAGGGTTCGGCTTCCTTTGAACTACGATCATCGATCTGCGACCTTTCCGCCTCGGAAACGAGGCCGAAGCAAATCGAAGCTTAAGGATCCAAGTTTTAATTTTTATCCGTGACGGCGTGCAGCTCGACATGACGTAAGCGAAACAGCTCACTGCCCTTGATCTCTTCGCCAACGACTTGGATATCGAATTTGCCCGGTGCGAGCGTGACGCGACCCAGGGAAACGGTTTGGCGCACACCCTCTCGCACGACGCCGCGCAATTCTTGGCCCTCAAAGCTAACGACAAAGCGTCCGCCCACCGAACTTGTCGGCGCATCGTAGTTCACGAAGACTTCGAACGTCGCAGCTTCCTTCAGCCGCACCGGCCAGGTGACCGCGCCGTCAGGTCGACCCCAGTTCATCGCGTAATCGTCGGTTTTTTTGCCCGGCCCAAATCGCACGTCACCCGTCGGATTCCCGTCGAACGCTCGCAAGACCTCCGAGGCAAAGGCGGGTTGCAACAGGCGCGCGTGATCCACCTGCAGCGCGTCCGCGCAGGTCAACAGGATGACCGAATCGATTTCATTGGGCGCGACCGTTGGCAATTCGATGCTCACATCTAGCCGATCGATTCGCGCAACCGTCAGTTTTTTCCGGCCCGCATTCGTCAGCAACTCCGCGGATTTCACCGTGCTGGTCAGCCCGCCCACCACGAGCCGACCGTTCACGGGCCAGCGAAACACATGCAGGTAAAGTTGGCTTCCTCTCACCGTGGATTCACCCCACGCCTGCACAGGCAACGGCGTGCGCGTGGTTCCGCGAATGGATTCACCGTTCACCTGCCACCATGCGCCGATGCCACGGAGAATCGCCGCGTCCTTCGGATCGAACGTGCCATCGCCTCTCGGGCCGATGTTGACGAGCATGTTGCCGCCGCGCGCGGAGGCCTTTGCAATCGTCTGCACAAAGTGCGCGACGGATTTGTGCGACAGATCGAATTTACTCCAACCATACGATTCGTTGGTCGTGGGAATGCCTTCCCAGTCGCCCGGGTGCGGCGAAAATTCCGCGGGCCGATCCGCAGTCGATTCATAATCGCCCCAACCGCGCACGAGGCGGCCGTTGACGACGACGTCAGGCCCGGCCGCGCGCACCGCTTTTAAAATCCGATAGTTTTCCGAGGGCGGCAGCTTGTGTGGCGTGTCGAACCAGATGATGTCCGGGTGATACATCGCGATGAGTTCCTGCAATTGCGGAATGGCTTTCTCGTTCACGTAACGATGCGCCGACGGCAAAAAATCCGCGCGTCCCGCTGTCGTTGCGGATTTTTCGCCCACGGTGTTGGCATCGGCTTCGGTGGCGTCGACGCGGGCACTCCCGCCGCTGGATTGCCACCACTCACGTCCACCGAGCAGTTTATCGCCGCCCGGATTTTGATAATCCCAATCGTTGCCCGGCCCGTCTTTCTCGCCCCAGTCGAACGCGTGCGAATAATAGAATCCAAATTTCAGGCCGTATTTTTTGCACGCCTCGCGCAACTCGGCCATCGGGTCGCGCTTAAACGGCGTCGCGTCGGTAAGATTGTAGGCGTTCACTTTCGACGGCCACATCGCGAAGCCGTCATGGTGTTTTGCCGTGATGACGAAATAGCCCATGCCCGCGTCACGCGCGCTGCGCACCCACGCGTCCGCGTCGAATTTCGCCGGATTAAATTTCGCGGCGATCTCGGAGCGGTATTCGGGAATTGGAATCTTGAGCACACGCTGGATGTGCTCAGCGTAACCGCCCCCGCGCTTGCCTTGGTATTCATTACCGAGTTCGGAATACACGCCCCAGTGGATAAACATGCCGAAGCGCGCGTCGCGCCACCACGCGAGCCGCTCATCGCGTGTCTGCATCGACTCGCGCCACCACGCCGCTTCGGGACTGTCCTGCGCCGGCAATTCCGTCGAAGGCAACGGCGTCGGCAAACCTGCCCACGCCACCGAAATCACCGCGAGCGAAAGCACCGTCACGCAAACCAAGGAAGAACCAAAGACCGTATTCATGGGGTAACGTTTCGTGGGTCGTTCACGGTCAAATCGCAAGCCCGTCGGACGATTGTCCATTACGCCGCCAAGTTTCTCCATTCTCGCCGCTCACTTGGTTTCGGTATAATCAGAGCGCAGGCCCAGCCGTTCCCTTCTTTTCCCTTTTTGCTCACCATGAATTTTATCGCCCCTCTCACGGCTGCCGCGCTCGCATTTCTCCCGCTCGTTTCAGCGGGTAGTCAAAGCAAACTCGTGCATGCCGGCCCAAGCGGAAAGCTCGTTTACGTTCCCTACAACGAAGCCGGCGACACGGTGCTCGATTTTTCAAACTGCGGCTACGGGGGCGGCGGCGTGCCGCTGCCGCGCGCGGAGGAAAAAATCCGCCTGACCGCTTCCTCCGCCAACGACGACGACACTAAGCGCATTCAATCCGCATTGGACGAAGTCGCGCAGCTTCCCCTGGACGCGGACGGATTCCGCGGCGCGGTGGTGCTGTCGCGAGGCACCTTTCGTGTTTCGGGCACGCTCAAAATCTCCGCGAATGGCGTCGTGTTGCGCGGCGAAGGCCAGCGCGAAACCGACACCGTGCTCCTCGCCACCGGCAAAAAGCAGCGCTCGCTCATCGAGATCCACGGTTCAGCTGAACCGAAGCGAGCCGCCCGCCACGCGATCAAGATCACCGATCGTTACGTGCCGGTGGGCACGCGCAGTTTTACGGTCGAAGAGGCTTCCGCGTTGCGCGTTGGCGACCGCGTGTATGTGGACCGCGTCGGCAACCGCGCGTGGATTTCGGAGATCGGCATGGATCGCATTGCGGGTCGTCCGGGCAACGAATCCTCCACGAAGCAATGGACTGCATTCACCTTGAACTATGACCGCATCATCACCGCGATCGACGGCAAGCGTATCACGGTGGATGCGCCGATTCCGTGCGCCCTCGACGAGCGCTGGGGCGGCGGCAGCGTCGTTCCCTACACGGACGAAAATCGCATCGAGCGCTCTGGAGTCGAGAATCTCCGCGGCGATTCCGAATTCGACTTCACGATCACCGGGAAGGACAGCCAAGGCCGCGTGTATCCCGCCGACGAAGCGCATGCGCTTTACCTGGTAAGTTTTGATAACGCGAAAAATTGCTGGGCGCGCGACGTGACGGCGGTGCATTTCTACCACGGCCTCGCGATCATCGCCCAACATGCGAAATGGATCACGGTGCAGGATTCCACGAGTCTCTCGCCAGTTTCCAAAATCGACGGCGGGCGACGCTATCCGTTCTATATTGAAGGCCAACTCAGCTTGATCCTGCGCTGCGTTTCTGAGGGCGCGCGCCACGCGTTCGTGCTCGGTGCGCGCGTCAGCGGGCCGAACGCATTTGTCTATGGAATCTCCCGCGATGAACACGCGACCAGCGAACCACATCATCGTTGGTCAGTGGGTGGGCTCTACGACAACGTCGAATCCGATATCGCTTTTCAGGACCGGCAATGGATGGGCAGCGGGCACGGCTGGGCCGGCGCAAATTACGTCGCGTGGAACACCCGGGGCACCCTGATCAGCCAGCAGCCGCCCACCGCGCAAAATTTTGCCGTTGGTCACGTCGGCCCGAAAAGCGGCGGCGCGCATCCGCGAGCAGACAGCCATTGGGAATCACACGGCCAGCACGTCGAACCCGAGAGCTTGTATTTCAAACAGCTGGCAGACCGTCTGAAATAATTTTTGCGGCTTCTCTTGGACGATTTTGCGCGCTAGCTAATTCGCTCCATGCCCCACATCGCTCACATCGCCAATCTCTGGACACTCGTCGGTCATCCTTCGCTCAAAAAAGAATGGTCGCTCGATAAAAAAATTAAAGCGGTCGCCGACGCCGGCTTCGACGGCATCACGACTGCCGTCACGCCCGAGCATCGCCGCCTCGCGGAGAAACACGGCCTGGCGCACATCCTCGGTTTCATTTCGTCGGACAATCCCGATGATTTCGCGAAACTCATCCGCGATCAAAAGGAAGGCGGCGCGGTGCACATCAACGTCCAGATGGACGACCACGACACGCCGCCCGCGCTCGCTGCGAAACACTGGCTCCGCATGGAACGCGAAGCGGAAAAAATCGGCGGAGTCGTCGTTTCGCTCGAAGTGCATCGCGATACTTGCACCGAGACGCCGGAAAAAACCTACGAGATCGCCGACCGTTATCACGCTGCGACTGGGCGCCTGATCAAAATGAATTTTGATTTCTCACACCTCTCGGTCGTCAAGCACCTCAATCCAAAAAATTACGCCGAACGCCTGCTCGACCACCCGGAACTCCTGCAACACAGCGAGCAAGTCCACTTCCGGCCGTTCAACGGTCACCACTGTCAGGTGCCGGTTACCTATAAAAAGCAGCTCTCGCCCGAGGTAAAATCCTACCTCGTGTTTGTCGAAGCGGTGATGAAGTTGTGGAAAAACGCCAAAGCCAATCGCGACAAGACCATGTTCGCCTGCCCCGAGCTCGGGCCTTACAGCACCGGCGGCAGTGGCTACAATATCTCCGGCCTGCCTCCCGCGTGGCCCGACGCGATTGTGCTACGCGACGAACTCGCGAAAGCCTGGAAGCGCGCCTGAATTAGAAAAGGTTTTTACCTTCGCTCTTCGGCGGTTTCGGCAAACCAAGGATGTGCGCGAGCGTCGGCGCGAGATCGTCGACGCCCGTGCGTTCGCGTGACTCGCCCGGCTTCACGCCGACGCCATACCAAAGCAACGGCACGTGCGTATCATAATCGTAAGGTGAACCATGCGTGGAGCCCGTCGCTTTATTGAAGTAGTAAGGCTTCGTGATTAAATAAACGTCGCCGCTGCGCTCGCGGTTGAAACTGCGCAGCGCCATGCGGTCGATTTCATCGGTCGCCTCACCGGCTTCGAGTTGAGCCCGCGTGTAAGCGCGCGCCACCATCTCGACTGTGAGCAACGCATCGCGCACGACGATCTGCGCGGCGGCGGAGTCGACTTTCTTTTCCCGCAGCGCGCTCGGATGAACGATGAAATACGCGTCGTCGCGCACCAGCCAGTTACTGCCATCGGCGAGCGGGCCGTAAGTTTTATTCAGGGCGGCCTCGGCAGCGGCCGTGGTTTCCTTGCCGAAGCTGCGTCCCGAAGGCACGCCAGGTTGGTTCACCGCGAGGCGCTCAGGCATCGGGGCGACTCCGTGATCCGCCGTGAGCACCAACGTGCAGTTTTTCAGACCGATCGTGTCGTCGAGGTATTTGAAAAACTCCGCCAGCGTGCGATCCATGCGCACCACATTGTCCATGATCTCGTGGCTGTCGGGGCCGTAAAGATGCCCGATGTAATCATTAGCCGAGAAGCTGACGCATAAAATATCCGTCACGCCACGCTTCCCGAGTTTTTCACTTTCAATCGCGCTCTTCGCAAAATCGACAAGCAAGTCGTTCATAAACGGGGTGTTTTTCAGCGCTTCATCGAAGCGATCGCCCGCGCTGCTTTCGCCGCCGGTAATCGTCTTTGGCAGCGTGTTGCCGAGCTCGCCACTCTTGGTGTCTTCGCCGGCGGCGGCGTCAGGTCCCTGCACCGCGTAAGCTTCGATCGGGAGGAGGCGATCCCAGACCTTGCCGTAATACGCCGCCAGTTTCTCCGCCGCGTTCCATTGCTTCACCCACGCGGGAAGCTCGGGAAAGTAATACGTCGAGCTCACCATGTGGCCTTTCTCCATGAAGTAGGCGGCATCCGCGCGCGCACCTGTCATGAGGATCGCGGCCCGGTCTTTGTTGGAAATACCGATGACCTTCGACTGCGCGCTCACGGCTTTGAGTTCGTCACCGATGGTCGGCGCCAGCAGGCGTTTCGGCGAACGTCCCTGCGCGGCCTCGCCGAGCGCCGCATACGGCTTAACCCCGGAGGCGGCGGGCAATCCGATGATGCGCACGCTGGCATCGCCGACATTCGAGACGGCTTCGAACGTGTGGCGATCCACCCAGTCGTTGGCGATGACGCCATGCACATCCGCATGCACGCCCGTGAGCATCACGGAGTGACCGCACGCAGTCTTCGTATGCGCGTGGCGATAGCGCGTCTCGCAGAAATTCGCACCGTGTTTCAAAAACAGATTGAAGCCGTCCGTCCCGAAGTGCTGGCCAAAACGCGTGAGGTAATCGGCGCGAAACTGATCAATGCTGATCGCCACGACGAGCGACGGCTTGGGCGCGGAGTCGGCGCTGATCCCGGTCAAGGCGCCCATTGCGAATCCAATGCCACCAAACCACGCGCGAAGAAAAATCTTGGGAAAAATCATGAGAAGATGCGTTCTTAGCAGCGGTGAGCGCTGCCTTGAAACAAGCCAAGGCCTTTTAGCCTCCGGCGCGAGATTGTAACGCAGCCGCCCAACAAACTACGGGATCGCCACGCGTCAGGGCGCGCCGCTTTTCAACCGCACCAGCAGAGCGGCGTTAAACCTCACCTTTACTTGCCCGCGCCGCTCAGCGCGACTTCCCGCGTGGCCTTGCTCGTGGTGCGACGACGACGCGACGCTTCAGCCACTTGCTGCTGCACGCGACGGCCAGCCCACGCGCACGCGGTCAGCAACACCGCCGCGTAAACCACCAGACCCGCGATCCACCACGCATTCAGATGATCGCTGACGCCGGCACCGACGAGCGCCAGCAACGAGCGCACCGTGTGAAACGGCACCGAGCACAACAGAATCGTCCGCAACGGCACCCCGATCAGCGGCAGCGCATAAACTTGCATCCAATAAGGGACGCCCGGCAACAGGGCCGAAAAAATCGTCAGCGACGTGTGCGAGGCTTGCGGCAGGCGCTTGCGAATCGGCGCCACCAGTTTGGTGAAGACACCCGGCATCAAGCGCACGAGGCCGAACGCCAGAAATTGGTGCAACACGATCGCGAGCACCACGAGGGGCAAGCCACCCGCGATCCCGAAACGCAGGCCCGCTCCGATGTTCACCACTGTGGCCGGACAACCGACGAGCGGCAAAATCACCATCGCCAAAAACGCCCAGCCGCCGGGAATGCTTTTAATATTAGCGTGAATGGTTTCGAAATCTACGCGCCCCCAGAAAATCGAAACGCCCAGCGCCACGAGCACGACCGCCGCGAGCGCGCGCCAGTGCTGGATGAACCAACGCTTTTGCGGCGTGCGCTTGCGCGCGACGCTCAACGCCGCGGGCTTGAGCGTGCGACGGCGGGTCGCGGCGCGTTTTTTAGAAGTGACTGACGTGAAGGAAGCCATGTGTGTGGTGGTCTTAACTTGGTCATCAACTTGACTCAAAAGCTCCACCTTGTCGCGAGGTTCTGCGGCGAAGAAGCTAGGCCGCATCCGCCCGAATTCCTACCTGCGTCGGAGCGGGAGACTTCCCTATGGGTGTCAACTTCCCGCGGAAAAAGACGTGCCACGACCACAGCTTTACTTTTTCAGTCCCAAGCCGTTTCCTCGCGTTCTCCCTGCCATGAATTTCGCTGACATCCAGAATTCACTGCCCGTTCACGCCGTCACCACCATCGACGGCCTTCCGTATCCGCGCATCGCCTCCGGAAAAGTCCGCGAGATTTTCGACTTGGGAGACGCGTTGCTGCTCGTGGCGACCGATCGCCTCTCGGCGTTCGACGTGATTTTGCCTGACGGCATTCCCGGCAAAGGCGCGATTCTCACGCAGATGAGCCACTGGTGGTTCGCGCAAACCGCACCGCTGATCCCAAATCATTTGTTGCCCGATCAAGCCGGTGAGTTTGCGCGCCGCGGGATTACGGATCGCGATTTGCAACTCCGTAGCATGGTAGTGAAAAAACTCAAACCGCTCGCCATCGAGTGCGTGGCCCGCGGCTACCTCATCGGCAGCGGCTGGAGTTCCTATCAAAAGACCGGCGAAGTGTGCGGCATTAAACTCCCCGCCGGTCTCCGCCAGGCCGACAAGCTTCCCGAACCGATTTTCACCCCGACGACGAAAGCCCCCAAAGGCCAGCACGACGAGCCGATCAACGACGCTCAGGGAGCCGCCATCATCGGCCCCGTGCTCTACGAAAAAGTAAAAGCGCTTAGCCTCGATCTCTACCGCTTCGGCCACGACCGTGCGAAACAAGCCGGCATGATTCTCGCCGACACGAAATTCGAGTTCGGCACCGACGCCGCCGGAAATCTTTTCCTGATCGACGAAGTGCTCACGCCGGACTCGTCGCGTTACTGGCCGGCTAACGAATATCGTCCCGACTGCTCGCCGCCGAGCTACGACAAACAATTCGTGCGCGACCACCTGCTCGCCTTGCAGTGGAACCAGACGCCCCCCGCGCCACGTTTGCCGGCCGACGTCATTTCACGCACGCGCGACAAATACCTCGCGGCGCTGAAAAATTTAATCGGTTAACAAGTTCATGTCGGCCCAAACCAAATTTCGCCGGTTCGTCAGTGTCATTGCTTGGGGCCTCCTCTTGCCCGTCATCGCGCATGCCACGATCGGTGAAAGTTTCGCGGCGCTGAAAGAACGCCTCGGCAGCGCCACGCCCACCGCCCGCAAGAATGTGCGCGTCTGGTTTATTGAAGCCATCGACGGCCAGCTCACCTACACCGTGACGTTTAATGCCGCGGACAAATCCATCGCCGAAGGCATCAAGCCGGTGAAGCGCGCGCGGTTCACGCCCGACCTCGCCCAGGATTTTATTGCCACCCAGACGCGGCCCTACGCCGGCTCGAAAACGTTGCGCGAGATCGCGCCGGGAGAAAAATATACGTTCGCGAACCGCAATTTTACCTGCGGCGAAAACGAAACCGCCATCGTCGACGATGCCAATGGCCTGCTCATCGTGTGGATCAAAGCCCCGCTTCCCTCGATCATGGCCATTTCCCACGAGATGTTCTCTCCGCCGCCGACGGCGAAGTAAGCCAAAAGCGCGCAATCCCGCTCTTGTAAGCCGGCGTTTCGTGCGTTTGGTTCGTGGACTTCAACCCATGACTACCCGTTCAATCCATTCCCTTTCGTTCACGCGTAATCTCACCGCTGGCACCGCGCTCATCGCGGCTGCGTTGCTCCTAACCGCTTGCGGCAAAAAAGAAAAATCCATGGAAACCGCCTCCAACAAACCGGCCGCTCCCGCTCCTACGGCTGCACCGACAACGTCCACAACTCCTGCCACCCTGCCCGCTGGCTTTGAATCCCTCGAACAACGCGTGAGCTACGGCGTGGGTTTCAAAATGGCTTCCGGCATTGCCCAACAAAAAGATTTCAAAGTCGATCGCGCCGCCCTCATCGCTGGCATCGACGACGCCCTTGCCGGCGGCAAACTCCGCCTTGAGGAAAAAGACATCCAGGCCGCCTTCATGGAAATGCAACAGCGCGCCGAAGCCGCCGCCGCTGAAGCTGGCAAAGCCAACATCGCGCTCGGCGAGGCTTACCTCGCCAAGAACAAAGCCAAACCCGGCGTGAAGACGACCGCTTCCGGCCTGCAATACGAAGTCATCAAAGCCGGCACCGGCGCCAAGCCCAAGGCCGAGAACACCGTCCGCGTCCACTATCATGGCACGTTGATCGACGGCAAAGTATTCGACAGCTCCGTCGAGCGTAACGAGCCGATCGAATTCGCCGTGCAAGGCGTCATCCCTGGCTGGACCGAAGCGCTGCAACTCATGTCCGTCGGCGACAAATGGAAGCTCACGATTCCTTCCGCCCTCGCCTACGGCCCGCGCGGCGCGGGTGCGGACATCCCACCGAACTCGGTGCTGGTTTTCGAAGTCGAATTGCTCGAAGTCAAATAACTCGCAGCCGGTTTACTTAAATCGCGGCAGGTGATGCAAGACGCCCTCGCCATCTCCTGCCCACACTGTGGGGAATCCTTCTCCCTCGCGTTTGACGCGAGCGAAGGCAGCGCGGAATTCGTCATCGATTGCGAAGTCTGCTGCCGCCCCATGAACGTCACCATTCAAGTCAACGACGACGGCGAAATCGAAACCCTGGACGTCGTGGAAGAGTAATCCGCACCCAAACCGTTTGTCATATATTATATGACAAACCGCGTTTGGCAAACACGGCCCTCAACTCCACTCCTGGCCTGTCTGCTGGGCATAAACCCACGCCAGCAACAGCAGCGTTCGTTCCGCGTCGGCGCAGGCGCTCCCTTCAACGAGCAATTGGTGAATGCGCTGACGCGGCAATCCGAGCAGGCGCGCCAGTTTTACTTTTTGTCCACGTTTTGCCAGGTAAGGCGCGGCGCTTTTCACGAGTTCGTTCCACACCGGTGTGTCCGGTCCGGGTTGAAGCGTGAGGCTGGGTTTGCGTTTCTTCTCAGGCTTTTTCGTGTGCGCGACTTTGCGCAAATTTTCCCAAGCCACTTCGATCAGATGGTCAGCAAATCCCGCCAGATCCGCACTCCGGATGGTGTTTTTCATTCTTGAAGTGAATCAGCATCAAACGCGTTTGTCATATATTATATGACAAACGGCTCGGGGCGGATTCTTAAGGCAAGTCTTTGCAGTGTATAACCGGTCATGGAATGAAAGGTGGCCGCGTAGCGGGTCTCCGTCTTTCCTTGGGCTCATGTGCCTTTGAGAATTTTTTTTAACGCCGGTTGAGTGGTCGCATGAAGCGAGGGAGACACAGGAAAGTTTCCCCTTAATTTAGTGGTGGGCCCACAGGGATTTGAACCCTGAACCAAAGGATTATGCATACCACTTCGGCTTTCGCCGCCGAACCATTTCGTGCGTGGTCTGGACCATGCCTTCACCATTCCGTTGCCGGAGAAGGTGGGTGATTATGGCCTCTACACCTTACCGCGTTTTCACGCGGGCTTGGCTCGGCGTTGGGTCGCATTCTCTCGAATGCAGGCCGTTCACCGAATTTACACCTGACTAACGACCGGTTTCCCGATCGCCGACCCGATTAACATCCAGTCCTCTGCTCTAACCGTTGAGCTATAGGCCCCCATCAAAGAACACGCGTTGTTGTTAGCGTTTCAATTGGTTGCAGCAAGTGCCGACTTTTCATCGACCCGTTCGTTCGGATTGGCTGCGAGGATCTGGCGTGTGGCCTCCAGGCCGTTGAGCACGGGCATGGCGATATACATCAACACGACGTCGGAAGCGACTGTTCGCTCCATCTCGACGGCTTCGCGTCCGGTCTTGGCTTCGCCGACGATGGTAAAGTGTCTTCGGCGTTGAGGAGCGCGCGCAGTCCTGCGCGCGCGGGGTGCCTCGGCCGGGCACGGACTAGCTCGTCCGTTCGCCGCCGACCATAGCGAGACGTTCGTTCATGCCGATCAGGCCGAGCCGACGAAGGCATCGCGCCGTTTTTCTGTGCGCACGCCCGCACTTCTCCCAACACAAAGAGCCCACTCCTCTGGCCCATGCCGCGGTATAACGCCTGATGCCCACGCATCGCGTAAATCACTACCTTCCGTCCGGCACGATCATCCGCTCTCGCGGCACACCTCGCATGCCAACCAACACTACTCCCATGAACGTCTCTGATCCGCTCTCACCTGACTACGACAAGCCCACGTATCTCTCCCATCGCTTTTGCCGCTCAGTTTCGTGGCCGGCAATTTTTGCGGGCATCAGCGCCGCGATTGCGCTGCAACTTCTCTTCACTCTCCTCGGGGCGGGCCTCGGCTTCGCGCTCTACAATCCCATCACGGATGAAAATCCCGTCGCTGATCTCGGCAAGGGCGCCGTCATCATCCACGGCATCAGCGCGGTCCTATCGTTGTGGTTCGGCGGCTGGGTCGCCGGGCGTTTCACCCCGGCGGGCATTCGCGCTTCCGCGTGGCTGCACGGTTTCCTCGTTTGGACCACCGCCACGGTCGCCGGCATTGTGGTCGTGGCATTAGGCGCCGGTTGGATCATGGGCGACATCTCCAAAATCGTCGGCGGCGGTCTCTCCGCAACGGGCAAACCGCTCGCGGCCATGACCAGCGGTGCAACCGACATGGCCAAGGATGCGGTGAAACAATCCGGCGACACCGTTTCGAGTTTCGTGGACGAAGCGCTCGGCACCCGCGCACTCACCGCGCCGCGTGATGAGAACATCCGCGCCAAACGCGAAATCAGTTTCGCCCTCGCCAGCCTGTTCAACCCAATCAACGAAACCAGCCGCGCCGAAAAGCGCACCGCCGCCATCAAGGCGCTCGATGAATACACGAGCGCGAGCGAAGCGGAAGCCACTCGCACCGTGGATGGTTGGATCGCCTCCTACGACCGCGTGAAAGCCGAACTCAACGCGGCCAAGGAACAAGCCGAAGCCAAAGCGCGCGTCGCCGCTGAAAAAGCTGCGGATGCGCTCGCGATTTTCTCCTTCTGCGCCTTCGCCGCGTTCGTGCTTGGTGCGATCGCCGCCAGTTGCGGTGGTTGCCACGGTGCGAAATGCGCGCGTCGCTGCGAAGAACGCACCGTTGTTCTCTAACTTATCACGAATCACGCACGGTCGCGTGTGATTACATTTTTCAACGCACCTCGCAGGAGGTGCGTTTTTTTGCGCCCCAAGGAAACGCACGCAACGACTTCCTCCCTCGCGCGCATCGGGGAATTATTTGCCCGCTCCGAAATCACCGCGCGTAACCCGCGTCGTTTACCGTTCTGCCAATGAGCGAATGGCCGGATTTTTTTCCCACCGCGATAAGCTAGAGTGTGTCCTCCGTCGCCAGTCGCGTCGGCCAACCCTCATCCCTCCCTCCCATGTCTGTCTCCTCACTCAAAGAACTCCTCGTCGAAGAAATCAAAGACCTCTACAATGCCGAAGGGCAGCTCATCAAAGCGCTGCCGAAAATGGCGAAAGCCGCCGTGAATCCCGACCTCAAAGCCGGCTTTCTCAAACACCTTGAAGAAACGCGCGGCCATGTCGTCCGCCTCGAACAAGTTTTCAAACTCCTCGGTGAGCCAGCCAAAGGTAAACTCTGTCCCGCGATGAAAGGACTCATCGAGGAAGGTAGCGAAGGCATTGAGGAAAACGAGCCGTCCGCGTTGCGTGACGCGCTTCTCATCGGCTCCGCGCAGCGCGTGGAGCATTACGAAATCGCCGCTTATGGCACCGTCCGCGCCTTCGCCGAAAAACTGGGTGAAGACAAAGTCGTGAAACTCCTCCAGCAAACCCTCGACGAAGAAGGCGCCACCGACAAAAAGCTCACCGAACTATCCGACATCGTTAACGAAGAAGCCTTGTCAGCCAGCGAGAGCGAGTAACCGGCGAATTGATTTCAATCCCGGCGGAAGACCGCCGGGATTTTTTCATCGAAAACACGTCTCCCCGGAAAACCTAACTCTGAGTAACGCGTGGATCTCATTCGCCGGAAACGCTGACTTCAGTTAGAATTCTGCCTCATTCTATGCGCCTAGCCTCCCACATTCTCTCGACGCTCTTTCTGTTCTCTCTGCTTACTCCCTTCACTCGTGGTTCTGAGACGCCACCGGCTCCGGAAAATTCCGAGCACACGCGTTACGATCGGACCTTGCGCATTGCCGTAACCAAGCCGACGGAGTGGCATTTTCTCAGCGGCAAGCAACAGCGCGCGTCTCGTCACGCCGTTGAATATGAAAACAAGGTTTTGGACATGTATTTGAAGCGTTACGCACGCTCGTCGAGCATCGTCATTTCCAAATATCCCGAACCCTATCGTGGGCAAAATCCCACCGTCATCATCGACCTGCTGCCACTGGGCGAGGAACGTTTGAGCGACAGCCTGCGGGTTTCCGAACTTCACTACACGAACATGCGGCAATTTCTGCGAGGTGAGATCGAAGTGAAGCAATTGCCTGTCCTGACCGAAATCGATGGCAAGAAATTCGGCTACTATCGGGTCGCTTACACTCTCGGCGTGGAAAAATTGCCGCCGTTTAATTTCGATCAGCGTGCTTGGTTTTATTCCCTGCCACTCTCGGCAGTCAGCATTCTCGCGCTCACGCCTCAGTCTGGCGACGATGTCTCGCAGGCAGAGATCGAAGCCATCATGGCGTCCATTCGCTTCAATCCACGCCGTTGAACGACGGCGCTAACCAAGCCAAGACGGCGGCGTGACGAAGCTGTTTATTCGTTTTAGTGAAGTGCAGTGCACCCTCACAGAACGGTTCGCTCAATTCGTTACCCAGCCCATGAGCTGAGTCCAGTAGCCGCTCGCGGTATTGTCCACCTCCAGCGGGACGGAAGCTTTTTCTACGAACTTCGGGTAATGACCGCGGCCTTGGAAAAGAATGGGGCGCGTGCTGCCATCGGGGAGTTTGGCGATGCCGGTGATCTCGTAGTTGGCGGGCGGCAGGTCGTTTAAATGATCGTTGGGATACGTCGCTTTCGGTTTCCATTCGCGCTCGATACTAACCGGCGCGAGTTCACGGCCATCGATGCATTTGCTCAGTGGCGTAAGCGTGAAAATCAATTTCGTGCCTTCAGGCAATACCGTCGGTGCTTGGTTGGTGTCGGACCGCCATGTTTGAAACGTCATCCCGAGACTCAGGCCGTGCCAGTGCGTCGCGTTGTTGGGATTGGGCGGTTGGCCATAGGTCTCGGCGGCACCGGTGACTTTCCACACGAAGTCCTGGACGATGCCGTCCTCGGCGTCCTGGTTTTTATTCCAGAGTTTACCGACGGGTCGGAGCGGCAATGTGAACACGGCGTCGCCGAAACGCACTTTGATCTTCGCGGGGTTGAAGGCGTAGTGACCGGGCGCGAGCTTCTGTTTGAACGCGCCGTTTTTCACCGCGGGTGAATAGCTGAGGCGTTCGCCCGCTTCGCTGACGCCGTAGATGCTGAGGAGGTAATCGTCGACGTCGACCGTGATGGGTTGGCCGTTGTCATGCGTGATGCGCCCGGCGGCGATATTTTTCTGTGGCTTCAACTCCGCAGCGGGAGCGAGGCAAACCAGCGACACGAAAAGCAAACCAAGCAGCGTCTTCATAACGGAGAGGAGAAGTGGGATTGCGCCGATGAAGCGATGCGGCCGCGGAAGAGTCGAGTGTGAAGGCACGAACCAAGAGACACGAATTGCACGGCTTTCACGAAACCCGGGCGCGCTGACTTCAGCGCGTGGGTTCGAGCTTCCTCCGTTCTCGAATGAAGGGCGCTTATGGAAACCGCCCCTACCCGGCCCGCCCGGAGATCGGGCCCTCCCTTACGATCGGTTCGTTCCTGCTTTCCTGATTTCCAGATAAAAACCCCAAGTGCCTATGCCGAATCAGAGGTGAAACACTTTGCCGCCGGCCATGACTTCCTGGCTGGTTTCGTCGAAGGTCACGCGCTGGCCGGTGCGCGTAGCGGCGTTGGCCATGATGCACGCGACAGAATGTTGGTAGCCGGCTTCGACGGGCGCGTTGGGCTCTTTGCGGCTGCGGACGCAGTCCAGCCAGTTGCCCATGTGCGCGAGGGTCATGCTGTCGACGCCCGTGTTGGCGCTCGTCGCGGCCGGGCCGGCGTCGCCTTCGAGATTTTGCGGCGCGAGCAAATTGGCTTTCATGTTCATTGCCTCGGCTTCCTTCGCACGCAGGCCGCCGTTCGGCGTGATCTTGTTGGTGTCGAGGTTGAGTTCGCCCGCGTTGGAATAATAGATCTCCTTGATGCCACCGGCGGAGTTGCTGAAGCGCGACGAGTAGACGACCTGGAAACCTTTTTTCGCAGTCGGGGCTGGCGCGTAATCGAACACCGCCGTGAGCGTGTCGAAATTCGTGCGGCCGTCCTGCCACTGATAAATGCCGCCGTTGGCGGTGACACTGCGCGGGTATTTCAGGCCAGTGAACCAGTGCACGGTGTCGATCTGGTGGCACATCCACTGGCCAGGAATACCGGACGAATACGGCCAGAATAAACGGTATTCGAGATACTTGCGCGGATCCCACGCATCGCTCGGGCGGCCGATGAGGTAACGTTTCCAATCGACGTCGGATTCTTTGAGGCCCGCGACGAGCGCCGGACGGCGCCAGCGGCCGGGTTGATTCACATTCCAACTCATCTCGACGGATACGATGTCGCCGAACTTTCCAGAGCGCAGGTAATCGTGGGCCGCGTGGTAATTTTTTCCGCTGCGGCGTTGCGAGCCGACTTGCACGATGCGGTCGGAACCACGCACGGCTTTCAACGCGGCGCGTGCGTCGACCATCGTCTCGGCAAACGGTTTTTCGATGTAGGCATCGCAACCGGCCTTGATCGCTTCGATGCAATGGTTGGCGTGCTGGAAATCGGCGGTCGCGACGATGACGGCATCGAGCTTCGCCTTCTCATACATCTCCTCATTGTTGCGATACACGGTGATGTCCTGGCCGTATTCTTTTTTGAAAAACGCCACCGCTTCGTCGCGACGCACATTCCACAAATCGGAGACTGCGACGATCTCGGCGTTATACTGCGCGGCGTGGCGCTGGAACGCAGGGATGAGCGTGTCCTTCGCGCGATCCGCGAAGCCGACAAGGCCGACGCGCAATTTGTCATTGGCGCCAACGACGCGGGCGTAAGAACGCGTGGGCAAAAGAATGGAGCCGAGCGCGACACCGGCACTGGCGAGGGAAACGTTTTGGAGAAAATCGCGGCGGTTCATGGGGTAGATCCTGGGATTATTTGAGGTTACGCAGTTTGATGTTCCGAAATTGGACTTCGTTGCCGTGGTCTTGGAGCAGGATATGGCCTTGGGGCAGTTCGCCGAAGTTGGGCCAAATTTTGTATTTGCTCGCGGCGACCAGCGCGCGGAATTCCGGCGTGCCGCGCGTGTAGCTCAACACGAGTTTGCCGTTGAGCCAGTGCTCGATGTTTTTGCCGTCGGAAACAAGCCGCGCGGAATTCCATTCACCGATCGCGTTCGGCTTTTTATCTTTCGAAGCGGTGATGAGATCGTAAAGCGACGCGAGCGTGCGGTTGCCGTCGCGGCCAAGTTTCGCGTCAGGGTGCAACACGTCGTCGAGGAGTTGGTATTCGAGACCGATCGCGGAGCCCTCGCCTTTGTTGATCTCAGGATCGACGTAATATTTCACGCCGCTGTTCGCGCCGGGCGTGAGCCGGAAATCCCATGTCATCTCGAACGCTGAATATTTTTCCGTAGTGATGATATCGCCACCGTTGCCGCTTTCCTTGCCGGTCGCAGCTTCGACGGTCAGGAGGCCGTCTTTCATCGTCCAGCCGCCTTTCGGAAACGCCGGGCCTTTCGCGCTGCGCCAGCCGGCGGACGAATGGCCGTCCCAGAGCAGTTTCCAACCGGCCGCTTTTTCCTGCGGCGTCAGCGTGTTGAGCGCGGCATCGCCGGCGAAAAGTGAAGTCGTGAGCAGCAACAACAGGCAGGAACGCTTAATCATAGAAAGTAAGGGTAAGGACTGACGATGAACGGAATTTCTGGGGGAAGGAGAAACGCCGCGAGGTAAGCTGACAACGACACCGTAGGTAATGCCGTTAACAACGCAAACCACGATGTGATTTCAGCACAGCACCGTGCCAGTGCGCATGAGTGGTTGGTGGGGCGAACCAGTTGGCTAACACGTGCGAGTATTCGGATCGTTCGTGTTTCCTGATTTTCACATTGAACAAAGCGCCTCGGGTCAATCGCTCCACGCTCGAAATGCTCCACACTATAAGGGCGGTTAGAGATAACCGCCCCTACCTCAAATTAACGCAAAAAAAGCCGACCCTTGCGGATCGGCTTTTGAATTTAAACTGTTTCGCGAACTCAGGCTTGGTAAGCGCCGAGCGTGCGGTCGACGGGCTGTTTGCCGAGTCGCGCGAATGACGGGAGGCCGTTGTCGTAAGGAATCGTGACTTCGCCCTGGATGAGCGGGGTCGCGTAGCGGAAGAACTGGAAGTTGAGGCTGACGCCGTCTTCGTTCACCCATTCCGCCGGGAGCTTCTTCAAGTTACCGACGACTTCGGCGAGCGCGGTAAGACCGGTCTCGCAGGTGTAGTTGTCGCCATCGCCACGCACGAGCGTCACGAGGACATCGGTCTCGCCGTTGACGGCGGCTTTCACCGCAGCTTGGCCGACGAGGTAGGCTTCGTCGGAGTCCGTCTTCGAGGACAGATGAGCGGCGGCGCGCTGGGCGACACCGAAGCGGGCCACGCGGGCTTTCGCACCGATCTGGGACTCGACGAGGTCTTTCATGAATTCGCCGACGCCGCCCAATTGGGTTTCGTTGGCGCCTTCGACGGAGACGTAGTTGCCGTCTTTGTCGACGAGGCCTTCGCCCGCGACGACGACGCAGTGTTTCTCGCGCTTCAAGATGCGGCGGACGTCTTCGACGAACTTTTCATTCGTGAACGGGACTTCCGGGAGATAGGTGAGGTGCGGCGGATCGTTCGGCATGTCGCGGCGTTTCGCCAGCGAGGCGCCGGCAGCGAGCCAGCCCGTGTTGCGGCCCATGACTTCGATGATGGTAACGATGTCGCCCTGGCCGGCGGACTCAGCGTCGAGCGAGAGTTCTTTCACGGTGGACGCGATGAATTTCACTGCGCTGCCATAACCGGGGCAGTGATCGGTCGCGGGAAGATCGTTCTCAACAGTCTTCGGAATACCGATGACGCGGAGTTCGTAGCCGGCGGCGGCCGCGGCTTCGCTGATCTTGACGGCGGTCTCTTGCGAGTCGGCGTCACCGATATGGAAATAGTAGCGGATATTGTGCGCCTTGAGGACTTCGATCACGCGGGCGGTATCGGAGTCTTTTTTGAGTTTCGTGCGGCAGGTGCCGAGAGCGGCGCCAGGCGTGTAGCGGAGGCCACGAATGGCTTGCTGGGACTCGGAAGCGAGGTCGACAAAGTCTTCGTTCAGAAGGCCGACGACGCCGTTAAGCGAACCGTAGACTTCTTCGATGCACTCGTTGTTGAGCGCTTCATTCACAACGCCAGCGACGCTCGCGTTAATGACCGCGGTCGGGCCGCCGGATTGGCTAATGAGACAATTACCTACGAGTTCTTCTGCCATGATGTGATGTGGTTTAAAAAGCTGGGAAAGAAACGAACAGAACCGGCAACGAAAGGCCTCGCCCTAGGGGTATGCAACCCAATTCTCCCCATGTGAATAAATGCGGGAAAAGGCCCGATGCGTAACCGAGTTTAGCCTACGCAAGTGAGGCAGGGCCTGCCCTCCGGGCAGGCCGAAGAAGTTACGAAAACTGAAAAGATGCGAAGGGCGGTTAAGGATAACCGTCCCTACCCGCCGACAATTTCAAGCGAACGGCCCGCTCGGAGATCGGGCGCTACCGTCAATGAACTGAAAAGCGATTTAGCTTAAAGCAGCTTTCCCGGACGATACTCCGCGGCGCCTTTCTGTTTTTTTACGATCGGTGCGACCGAGGCGACGAACGCATCCACTTGTTGCGGCGCGGCACCGACGAAGCGCTCGGTTTGCGCGAGGATTTCCTGGAGCTTCTTTTTGCTGAGACCGACGCGCTTGTCGCCTCCGAGGCGGTTGATCATATCCGCTTCGCCGCCGCCGCGGATCGCTTTCGCCGCCGCCAGCGCGTGGAGCTTGATCGCCTCGTGAGCGGTCTCGCGGCCGGCGCCGGCTCTCACCGCTTCCATGAGAATCGTGGTCGTGGCGAGGAACGGCAGGTTGCGCTCGTTTTCCGCCGCAATGACCGCAGTGAACACTTCCATCTGGCGCAGCACGGTGAGAAACGTCTCGAGCAAGCCATCGATCGCGAAAAACGCATCCGGCAACGCCACGCGGCGCACGACCGAGCACGACACATCGCCTTCGTTCCATTGGTGGCCGGCGAGATTCGCGGTCATCGTCACGTAGCCCGCGAGGATCGTCGAGAAACCGCAGATGCGCTCGCAATTCCGCGCGTTAACCTTGTGCGGCATCGCAGACGAGCCGACCTGGCCTTCTTGAAATCCTTCCGTGAGCAATCCCGTGCCTGCCATCAAACGCAACGTGGTCGCGAAACTCGCGGCCGCGCCGCCGACCTGGTGCAGTGCGCTGACCGTGTCGAAATCGAGCGAGCGCGGATACACCTGCCCGACCGCGTTGAACTTCGCCTTGAAGCCGAGGTTTTTCACGATGCGCGTTTCAAGTTTTTCAACTTTCGTCGCGTCGCTACCCAGCAGTGTGAGTTGGTCGAGCTGCGTGCCGACTGCGCCCTTGAGCCCGCGCACGGGATAACGTGCGATCAGTTCGTCCACGCGCGCGTGAGCGATGAGCAATTCCTGGCCGAACATCGCGAAACGTTTGCCGAGGGTCGTGGGTTGCGCGGGAACGTTGTGCGTGCGGCCCGTGAGCATGACGTCGCGAAATTCCCGGGCGCGACCGGCCAGCAAGTTCAACGCCGCCGCAATCTTGAACCGCACGAGTTCAAGCGAGCGAGCCACTTGGAGTTGTTCGACATTCTCCGTCAGGTCGCGACTCGTGAGCCCGAGATGGATGAACTGGTGTTTCGCGAGCTCGGAAAATTCCTCAAGGCGCGCCTTCACGTCGTGGAGCGTAGTGCGTTCGCGTTCGGAGATGCGCGCGAGATTCACGTCATCGCGGACGCGTTCGTAATCCTTGATTGCCTCCGCCGGAATCGCGACCCCGAGATCGCGTTGCGCTTTCATCACCGCGATCCAGAAATCGCGTTCCAATAGAATGCGGCCATGGGCCGACCACGTGGCTTTCATCGCCGCGGAGGCGTAGCGGTCAGCGAGGACGTTGGGGATCGTTTCGGAAGAGGAGGCGGTTTGGCTCACAGCGCCGAACGTTTGAGCCCACGCGAAGTGTTGCCAACGGAAAATCGCGTCAAACCGCGGCGACACGAATTTCCCTTATTCTCCGAATCTCGTCACCTTTGAGAAAATTAGTGGAATTTGTGGAATTCGTGTCTCTGTCTTGTCCCATGTCCGAGTCCCACTCCGTCGAAGGCCACCTCAAGCTCAACGTCGCCGACTACGATAAACTCATCCGTCAACTCGTGCCCGGCTACGCAGCGATGCGGGCAGCGCACATGGAATTGTTAAAAAAATTCCTGCCCACCGATCGTCGCGTCACCGTGCTCGATCTCGGCGGCGGCACGGGCGCGCTGGCCGAAGCCGTCGCAGAAACCCTGCCGTTGGCCGACGTGGAAATCTGGGACATCGACCGCGCCATGCTCGGCGTCGCCCGCGAACGCTGCGCGCGTTTCGGCGACCGGGTGCGCTACGTCGAGCAATCGTTCACGAATCCGCTCACGCCCTGCGACGCCATCGTTGCCTGCATCGCGTTGCATCACGTGAAAGACCTCACGGTCAAAGCCGCGATCTATAAAAACGTTTTCGCCGCGCTCAAACCCGATGGCATTTTCGCCAACGCCGACGTCGCCATCGCCGCCGACGGGAAACTCCGCGACTTCTCGTATCAACAATGGGTCGACGCCATGGGCACCCACGGCATCGACGAACCTCAAGCCAACGCCCACATCGCGAGTTGGGCGCACGAAGATTATTACCCACCGCTTTTCACCGAATTGGAGTTAGTCGCAAAAGCCGGTTTCGCCGCCCCCGAAGTTTTCTGGCGCCAACTCCCCGATGCGATCTTTGGCGGCGTGAAGTGAAGGTAGGGGCGGCTATCCTTTGCCCAGCGACGGCTAGGGCAAACACCGGCGGCCAGCAGGCCGGAACGGCGCTAACCGCTCTCTTAAGAGACACGAATTACACAAATTCCCACGAATTGAGAAATCGTCTCGTGGTAGGGCCCGACCTCCGGGCGGGCCGCTCACGGCACTGATACATCCGAGCCGTTAAGGATAACCGCCCCACCCGCGGCCTTTCCCTCATTCGTGAAATGAGTGAAATTCGTGTCTCCGCCTTTCTCGGCAAGCACGCTCACCCATTCCTCACCTCACGTCGTTAGACACCGCACCGCCATGTCGCGCAGGACGACTTCCTGTTCGTTCGGACGGCGGATGATTTCTTCGAACACGCCGAGAAATTCCTGCTGGTTGTCGATCAACCGGCGCAGCGTTGGCAATTTGCCGGTGCCGACGAGTTTGCCGACATACCACTGGTTTTGCGTGAAAAGATTATACGCGCTCTTCTCGGAATCGCCGCCGAAGTGTTTCGTGTAAGCCGCCTGCGCTTTCGCCCACGCCGCCTTGTCGAATCCATACGGGCCCGGCGCGCGCAACTCGCCGCTGTCGATCAACACGCGGACTTGAATCAGGATGCGGTTGCGATTCTGCAACGCGCTGATGATCGGACGCGCATCGCCGCCCGCAAAAAAATGCCGCTGCAACGCGCCGAGCGTGCCATGCAAATCGCCCGCAAAAAACCGTTCCGCCGATTCGAAAAAATCGCCCTCGGCAAAATTAGGCGTGAGCTCAGCCACGTTGGATTCCTTGATCGTGCCGCCCTCGCCCGCATAGGTGGCGAGTTTGCGCACCTCCTCGGTGAGCAGCCGCGTGTTGGGCCCGATTTTTTGGAGCAACACTTCCACCGCACCCGCTTCGAACGAAACACCCATCGCCTTCGCTTCGGCCAGGGCGACTCCTGCCAACGCCTCGCCGGCCGATTCACCATCGCCGCCCGCCAGCGTGAAATCGCCGTGGGCTTCACACCATTTCGCAAAGGCGCGCCGACGATCCACCGGTGCCGCCGTGATGACCACCGAGACTTCGTCGCTGTTCACTTTTTCGAGCAGCTCCTGCAGCGCCGCGACCTGCTTGAGCGCACCTTCCGAACGACCCGTCACGGTGTCCGCGAGAAAATTGATATCCTTGAACCACACCACGCGTTTGCCGCCAAACATCGCCACGGTCTGCACGGAATCGCGGAAACGATTTACTGCCGTTTCCACTTCGTCCACGTTCGCCGCGAAGCCGTTGATGATCTCGCGCGAGTATTCGTCCGCACCCGCTTCCTTCGCCAATTCCTCAAACCGTTCCTTGCCGATCCGGTTGACGATGAAGTCGTCCGGTCCGCAGATGAACGTGAAGGATTTGGTGGCCGCAGGCATGTTCCGTCGAAACTGAGCACCCATCGCGCCGCGCTGGCAAGCGCGGGCTTAATCGCCACCGCACCCGCCACAGCCGCTTCCACATCCGCCACCGCCGCAACTACTGCCACAACTCGATTCAACCCCAAAAGTCGCGGCAGAAGCAGTCGGGCCGAGATAGGTTTGCAAGTGCCCCAATTGATAAAGCGGAAGAATGCTCAGACCATACAGGCTGATGGCAGAACCCAGCGGCAACGGTGCTCCTGTTCGCTGGCGGGAGTCCGGTCTCCGCGCAGCGAAATTTTTGCGCAGTGCACGCAAGGTGGCCCCGCCGCGGCCACTGCGCCGGGAGTTTTTCCAAGAGAGGAAGAGCAACGTGGTTACAATCCACGCAATCACCGTAAGGATGACCAAAAGCGCCACCGGTCGGTCTCGCACAATTCCAACGGCGACTTTGATCGACCCCACCACGGAGACCAACCCGAGAATCGCGATCGCCACCTTGTTCGCAAAATCCGTGTCTGGAGAAAACAAGCCCTTTTCCAGCAGCCGGGTCGCGATGCGTTCGAACACGGGTTGCATGGTTTCGCGCACGGAATCGAACGAGGCGTAGCCGTCGTTTTCAGGCACGCTATCCCACACCAATAATTCCACATCATGAGAACTTGGCGGAGGCGGCGTGGGCGAACGTTTGATCTGCAGCGAATCTCGCGCATTCAGCACCACGGCGTTTTTATCATACAGCATGACCAGCGCCGTGTGAATCACCCGCGGACCTCCCCCAGCCAGATAAGCGATCTCATAAATATCCTGAAGGTCCGTATTATCAGCGTCTCCATGCGGTCCACAGAGATAATACCGCAACGTCACCGAGCCGACCAGCCCGCCCACCAGCATCCACAAATACAGGTGCAAAAATCCCGTCCCGGTTAACTCGAAAATATTAACCTGACCCGGCTGGCAGCCCGCCAACCCCAGAGCACCGGCGCCCAACACGGCGAAGGCTGCCGCAAGCCCGGCCAGTTTTTTGGGGAAAACCCAGTAAGCGGAAAGATCTACCCAACGCTGGCTGATCAGCCGGGCCGCCGGCTGGTTCTCTGCCGAGGGCCAGATGTCCACGGGCGGCGTTGCGCCGAAGAACTTTTCATAACTCGCCAGCGTGCGAGCATACATGGCCGCGAACCGTTGGGTTTCCTCGCGTCCTCCTTTGGTGGGTCGATGGTGCAGTCTTCTTTCCAACACCCGGCCGCAGAGCTCCTGCCAATAAGATTCCGTGTAAGTGAGGTGCAGATGCCAGACTTGATCTACACTTTCGGAAGGAGAAACGGGGTGGCCAGCCTCAATCGCCAGAAAAACGAAGCGCTTATATTCGTCGATTGCGCGCAGCGCGTGGCGATGACTCCAGCCATTTTCCCGCGCAAGCCGGTGACTAAATTTCAAGACAGACGCAGGGTCGTCTAATTCGAAAGTAACGAGTTTAGCCCATAACTCTCGCTGCTTCTCGCTAAAATGCGCGTGGTGCACGCAGCGAGAAACTCGATTTCAATTCCAGCCGCCACTCAATTTTAACAACGCCGCATCCAACTCAATTCACAATCGAAGTCGCCGCGCGGATCGAATCCTTCACCACTTCGCGGCGGAGCCAGTCGATCGCGGCGGTGACCGCGCGTTCCTTCACGGCGCAACGCGGGCCGGGGATGCTGAGTTTTTTTGACCAGTCGCCACCGGGCGCATGCATGCCGATAAAAATCGTGCCGACGGGATTTTCGCCCGGGCCGCCATTCGTCGGGCCGGCGAATCCGGTGATCGCGATGCCGTAATCGGAACTCAGTCGTTCGGCCACGCCCGCCGCCATCGCGACCGCGCACTCTTCGCTGACCGCGCCGTGTTGCGCCAGCAGGCACTCGGGGCAATCGAGCAGCAGCATCTTGGAGTCGTTGCTGTAGCTCACGATGCCGCCCTGGAAAAACTTCGAGGCCCCGCACACATCCGTAAACGAGTTCGCGAGCAGTCCGCCCGTGCACGATTCCGCGACGGCGAGCGAACGGCCTTGGACGCGCAACATGTCACCGACCACCTTCACCATTTTGTCGTGCCCGAAACACACAAAATCCTCACCCAGCATCGTGACGCATTCATCCGCCAGTGCGCGCAAGGCGACCATGTCGTAGCGTTTGTCCGGCGAGCTGATGCGGCAATCCACCTGCCCGAGGTGCGCGCAAAACGCGATGCCGAGCCCCGGAAAACGATCGAACAGCGGCTGGAATTTCGTCTCGAGCGCCGACTCGCCCACGCCCGCCGTGCGAATCTGGATGTAAGCTTCGCTTTCCGAAAGCAGCCCGAGTTTTGCGAGGCGCGGGATCACTTGCTCCGTAAACATCGGCCGCAATTCATTCGGCGGTCCCGGCAACATGATGAGCACGCGGCCTTCCTGTTCCACCCACAAGCCCGGCGCGGTGCCGTTGGCGTTGGGCAGCACTTCGCCATGTTCGAAGCGGTAGGCCTGCTTTAAATTATTCGCGGTCGGTTTGCGGTTGGAACGCGCAAATCGTGCCGTGATCGCCGCCTCAATCGTCTCATCGAAGACCAGGCGTTGCCCCAAAATCGTCGCCAACACTTCGCGGGTGCGGTCGTCGCACGTCGGCCCGAGTCCGCCCGTCGTAATAATGATGTCGGCCTTGTTCCAGCTCTCGCGAAACTGTTCGGCAATGGCGTCGGCCTCGTCGGTGATCGTGACATTGCGCTGGAGCAACACGCCGCGGCGCCCGAGTTCGGAGCCGATCCAGGTGAGGTGACCGTTCGCCGTTAAGCCGAGCAACAACTCATCGCCGAGCGTGAGCAGTTCGTAGCGGGGGGCGGCAGCGGGCGCGCGCGTGGTGGACGTGTCGTGATTGGCCATATCAGGGTGTGCCTTCCGACCCTACCTTGTTTTTTCGAAAATGCCAGCCGCTGGAAATGTCGCCGCTTTAAAGCCACCAAGTCGGCGAGACACGAATTTCACCAATTGTCACGAATCCCGGAGTTGGAAATTCGTGCACATTCGTGAAATTCGTGTCGCTTCCCGCATTTCAGAACCGTTGAAAAACCCTCACGACGGATTCGACGCTTTGATTTTATTGTGCATTTTCGGGCCTCTCCGTGGCCCTTCACCCCGACAGTCTCCTCGAAAAAGTCCGCGCCCTGCCGGACAAGCCGGGCGTTTACATGATGAAAGACCGCCTTGGTCGCATCATCTACGTCGGCAAGGCTAACAGCTTAAAAAAACGCGTCTCTTCCTACTTCCAAGCCGGTCGCACGCGCGCGCTGCGCCATCAGCCGAAAATCCGGACACTGATCGAGATGATCGCCGACCTCGAAACCATCGAGGTCAAATCCGAGCCCGAAGCTTTGCTGCTCGAAGGCAAACTCATCAAACAGTGGCGCCCGCGCTACAACACCGACTTCACCGACGACAAACGCTTCCTGCTCGTCCGCCTCGACATGGACGCCGCGCTCCCGCGTTTCGTGCTGACGCGCTTTAAGAAGGACACCCGCTCGCGCTATTTCGGACCGTTCGCGCATTCGGGGTTGTTGAGAAAAACCCTCGCAACGATGCGCGCGAAATTCGGCGTGTTGCTTGGCGATTCTTCGCCGAAAAAAATCTCCGACGACACCTGGCAGCTTTACGACGACGTCCGCAGCGAACTCTACGGCTGGCCCAACACCGTCACGACTGCCGAGTATCGCGAACGCATCACGCTCGCCGCGGATTTCCTCGATGGCAAAAGCCGTGAATGGCTTTCCAGCCTCCGGGCCGAAATGGTCGTGCGCGCCGGAAAACAGGAGTTCGAGAAAGCCGCCGAACTCCGCGACATCGTGCTCGCGCTCGAACGCACGCTCGCGCCGACGCGCAAATTCAGCCGCGAAGTCGTGCAGCTGCAGCCCGATCAAACCGCGCTCCACGCCCTGCAAGTCGCGCTCAACCTGCCCACGCTGCCGGTGCATCTGGAGTGTTTCGACATCTCGCACATCTCCGGCACGTTCGTCGTCGCGTCGATGGTGCACTTCACGAACGGCCGGCCCGATAAAAATAATTACCGCCGTTTCTCGATCAAAAGTTTCGTCGGCAACGACGACTTCCGCGCGATGGAAGAAGTCGTTGGCCGCCGTTATCGCCGCCTGATCGAAGAACAAAAAACATTTCCCGATCTCGTCGTCATCGACGGCGGACGCGGCCAGATTGCGGCCGCGTTGAAAGCATTTCTCGCGCTCGATTGCCCGCCGCCTCCGATGATCGGCCTCGCGAAGAAAATGGAAACGATCATTTTCCACGACGAGCGCCCGCCGTTGAATCTCCCGCTCAACGACCCCGCGTTGAACTTGCTGCAACGCCTGCGCGACGAAGCGCATCGCTTCGCGAACACCTACAACGCCGACCTCCGCTCGAAAAAAATCAAGGAAAGTATCCTCGACGATTTTCTCGGCCTCGGCCCAAAACGCAAAAAACTACTGCTCGACCAATTCGGCTCCATCGAACGCTTGCGCGCCGCCAGCATCGATGAGATCGCGCAAGTCTCCGGCTTCGGCGGAAAAATTGCCGCCGATCTGCACGCCTTCCTCCACGGTGCGAAAACAAACGATGCTCCTGTGGCGCAGCCGGATTCAGAACGCCCGCCGAGCACGCCTTGAGGTAGAGGCGGTTATCCCTAACCGCCCTGCTAGACGCCCGCATCCCCAAGGGCCGTTAAAGATAACGGCCCCTACCTCGATACAAACGGTAGGACCCGACCTCCGAGCGGGCCGATGTTCGAACGCGAACTCATTTCCTGCGGCCTGCCTGGAGGTCGGGCCCTACCACGCAGCCCACGGCTTTAGTTCAACCGCACGATCGCTGCATTCAACGCCGTCGCGAAACTCACCCATAGTAAATAAGGTAGCCACAACACGCCCGCGACCCGATCAGTTTTCCAGAGTGCGCATTGCAACCAGACGAGCATCAGCCAGAGCACAACGATATCAACGAGCGCCCACGTCGGTTGCTTGAGCCCGAAGAACAACACCGACCACAGTGCATTGAAAATCAGGTGAACGAAATACACTTTCAACAGCGTGCGCACACCGGTTACGCCCGGTTCAAGACACCGCCGCCACGCCCGCCACACGGCAATACCCATTAACACGTAGAGCGTGGTCCACATTGGGCCGAAAATCCAATTGGGCGGATTCCACGTCGGTTTATTTAAGGTCGGATACCATGCGCGCACGCTGGGAAAAGTCGCCCACGAACCGATCGCGCCAGAGATCAAGGCCGCACCGATGAAAATAACCAGCATGCCCCACCCGCGTTTCGACTGTGTTGTTTTCATAAAACTTAAAATGCGTCAGCTTTTCAATCTGACGAACGACGCGAACCAGCGTTCCGGCAGTAACCAACGAATAAATAAAAATACTTTAGCGTGCATCGGGCCGCTGTAGCGCGGGGCGGGGTTGTCGGCGGAAAGCGCTTTTTCGACGAGCTTCGCGATGTCGTCGGGCAAACCAGCCAGTTTGCGCACTTTCAAATATTCCGTGCGAAACCCCGCGACATACGGCGCATAAGGTCCGGTATCCGTCGTGAAGTCGCTCGACACTTGATTCGCCACATCGATGAACTCCGTAGAAATCAGCCCGGGCCGAATTAACGCCACGCGCACGCCAAATGGTTTCATTTCACCGCGCAATCCATCCGTGATCGCTTCGAGTGCGTGCTTGGTCGAGTCGTAGATCGACGACATCGGGCGCGCGATTTTTCCCGCGACCGAACCGATGTTGATGATGCAACCTGCACGGCGCTCGCGCATGCGCGGAATCACGAGTTGCGTCAGCGCGATGAGCGAGAAAATGTTCGTTTCGTAATTTTTTCGAATCGCCTCGACGGACACCAACTCCACCGGCCCGCGCGTGCCGTAACCGGCATTGTTCACCAGCACGTCGATGCGGCCAAATTTCTCCAACGTCGCCGCGACCAGCGCTCGCCGATCCGCGTCACTCGTCACGTCGCCCGCCACCGCCAACGCCCGTGCGCCCGTGGCATCGAGTTCGCGCGCCAACGTTTCCAGACGATCCAGGCGCCGTCCGGCGATCACCACCTGCGCGCCTGCCCGCGCCAACCGCCGCGCGGTCGCCTCGCCGATCCCCGCCGAAGCGCCTGTAATAATGACGACCTGCCCGGAAATTTGCCGCATGACATGAGTCTCGCCGAAGGTTCACCGAAGCCGCCAGCGAGAAACTGATTTTCTTTATCCGTGTTTATCCGTGAAATCCGTGGTCAACTCAAACGCTCGTTTGCCCCGACCCATGCCTGCACCGCTCACCCTCCTCGTCGACAACGGTTCCCTTGAACCGGCGGCGACGCTTGGGTTGCGCGAATTAGCGTCGCAGCTCGCGGCCAAACTTGGCGAGCCGGTCGAACCCGTTTCACTGCTGCACTCTTCGGCAATCGCACCGGAACGGATCGGCGGCACGCCTGCGGAGATTCTTTTTCCCGCGCTCGAAAAACGTGTCGCAACGGGCATCCACGATTTTCTCGTGCTCCCGCTTTTCTTCGGGCCCAGCGGTGCGTTGACGGGTTACTTGCCGGAAAATCTCGCGCGCCTGAAAGCGAAACATCCGGCCTTGAATGTCCGCCTCGCGCCGCACTTGCATCGCGCAGACGACAACCGTCTTGCTCGCATCATCGCCGATCATGTGCGCGCGGAAATCGTTTCGCCCAACGATCGCGTGGCGCTCGTCGACCACGGCAGTCCAGTCGCCGCAGTCACGGAAGTGCGCAACGCACTCGCGCAACAAGTCGCCGCGTTACTTGGCAACACAGTCGCTGCGATCGCCCCATGCAGCATGGAACGCCGCCCCGCGCCCGAATACGATTTCTGCAAACCGCTGCTTACGGATCTGCTCGCAACGGCGCCGTGGAACGAAAGCCGCGTGATCGTCGCGATGCAGTTTTTGTTGCCCGGCCGTCACGCTGGCCGCGAAGGCGACGTCGCGGAAATCTGCCGCGCCGCCGAGATCAAGCACGCGCAACTGCGCACTCAAATGACACGTCTGGTCGCGGAGCACCCGCTGCTCATCCAGATCCTCGCGGATCGTTGGGGCGCAGCGCGCTAAACCCGATGACACGTATTACGTGTCATTCGACGTTGCCGCCTGCGCGACCAACCTCGGCAGTTCACTCGCGAAGCTCGACAGCCGCACCACCTCGCCGACGACGACCAGCGCGGCCTGGCCAGTAATCTGCGCCGCGAGCTTTTCAGCGTTAGCCAGCGTTCCGATCAGCACTTTTTGCGTGGGCAACGTCGCTTCGCACACCAGCGCGAGTGGCGTCTCGGCACTCAAACCGTGGCCGATCAGGTTACCCGCGATCTCCGGCAGCCGACGCACACCCATATAGAAGCACAACGTCGCCCGCAGTTTCGCCAGAGCGCCCCAATCGAGCGCGGAGGTGTTCGCCGCACATTGGTGGCCCGTCACAAAAACGACCGCCGATGAGTAATCGCGATGCGTCAGCGGCAATTCCGCGACAGCACTCGACGCAGTCGCGGCGGTGACGCCCGGCACAATTTCAAACGGAATGCCCGCTTCTCGCAGCGCTTCGATTTCTTCGCCGGCGCGACCAAAAATCATCGGGTCGCCACCCTTTAATCGCACGACTTTGCGTCCAGCTTGGCCGAGTTTTACCAGCAACTCGTTGATCTCGGGCTGCGACGCACTGTGGCTGCCGGCACGCTTGCCCACGGAATGGAATTCGCAGCCTGCAGGGCAAAATTTGAGCAAGTCGCGGCCCGCCAGATCGTCATGCACCACCACCTCCGCGCGCTCCAAAAGCCGCAGCCCACGGACCGTAATTAAGTCCGCCGCTCCAGGCCCTGCTCCAACGAGCCATACAAAACCTGTTGATGATGAGTTATTTAATTTATACATGACTTCTTTAGTCAGTATGACATTTTTTAAATTTTACCCAAAGCGCTCTTTGTGCAACAGTTCTCCGCGTCATGTCCGAATCCCCAGCACTCACCGCCGCCGTCCCCACGGTCTCCAAAAACGAAATCCTCAAGCAGAACGATCCCACGTTGAGTGGCGCCATCGCGGCCACGCTGGCCGATCCGACGCTGGATCACTTTTCCGCCGACGATGAGCAGTTCCTGAAATTCCACGGCTCCTATCAACAGGACGACCGCGATCTGCGCAAGACAGGCAAAAAATACATCATGATGATCCGCGGGCGCATCCCGGGCGGCGTCATGACCTCGTCACAGTGGATCACCTTCGACGACCTCGCCACGCAATACGGCAACAACACGCTCCGCGTCACCACGCGCCAGAGCATCCAGTTCCACGGCGTCGTGATTTCCGGCCTGCGCCCGCTTGTCGCGAAGATCAACGAATCGCTCCTCTCCACGCTCGCGGCGTGCGGCGACGTGAATCGCAATATCACCGTCTCGCCCACGCCGGCTTACACGAAGGCCCGCGAAGCCGTTTTTGCGGACAGCTTGAAAGTCTGTGAAGCGCTCGCGCCGCAAACCCCGTCGTATCACTCCATCTGGATCGACGGCACACAGCTCAAGCTCGACGAGCCCGCGGTGAAAAACTTTGTCGATCCTCTTTACGGCCAGACTTACCTGCCGCGTAAATTTAAAGCCTCATTCGTCATCCCACCGGTGAACGACATGGACGTCTTCACCAACGATCTCGGTTTCATCGCCGTCGTCGAAGGCGACACGCTCCTCGGCTATAACCTCGCCGTCGGTGGCGGCCTCGGCCGCTCGCACGGCAACGTGCAAACGTATCCGCGCGTCGCCGACGTCATTGGTTTCCTCACGCCCGACCAAGTCGTCGAAGTGTCGAAAGCCGTGCTCACGATTCACCGTGATTTCGGCGACCGCACGAACCGGAAACACGCGCGCCTCAAATACGTCGTCGAAGAAAAAGGCGCCGCGTGGATGCTCGAGGAAGTTAACCGCCGGATCAGTAAACCGCTCACCGGCGTGCGCCGCTACGAATTCACCACCACGGGCGATGTCTATGGCTGGAACCGCGACGTTTACGGAAAACTCTTCCTTACGCTCTTCGTCGAGATGGGCCGCATCAAAGACGTCGCCGGCCACGCGCAAAAAACCGCGCTGCGCCAGGTCGCGGAAAAATTCCCGCACGTCGAATTCCGCCTCTCCGCCAACCAGAACGTTATCCTCGCGAACATTCCCGAAAGCGACCGCGCCGCGATTTCGCAGTTGCTCGCTTCGCACGGCGTAAAGGTCGACAACCAAGCCTCGATCCTGCTCGCCGCGTCGATGGCCTGCCCGTCGATGCCGACGTGCGGTCTCGGTCTCGCTGAATCCGAGCGCTGGCTCCCAGGCATGATTTCCCGTCTTGAGAAACTCGGCGGCGAACTTGGCCTCGGCGGTGAAGAAATCATCGTCCGTTCCACGGGTTGCCCGAACGGTTGCGCGCGTCCTTACATGGCGGAAATCGCCTTCGTCGGCAAAGCGCCCGGCCGCTACCAACTTTGGCTCGGCGGCAACGCGTCCGGCACGCGCCTCAACAAAGTTTATCGCGACACCGTGAAGGACGCCGACATCGAGAACGAACTGCGCCCCGTGTTGCTCCGTTGGAAAAACGAACGCGCCACCGGCGAACGCTTTGGCGATTTTTGCACGCGCGTCGTCTTACCCGAAGCCATCGCCGCACAAGCCGCTGCTGCGGCCGCCAAGCCGGCGAGCGATGCCACCGCCACTCCGCCCGCTTCAAACTAAGTCATGGCCACGCCCACTTCTGCCGACCTCGCCCGCTGGAACTCCGAACTCCGCAGCCAATCGCCGCTCGAAATCGTCCGCTGGGCGCTCGCCCAAGCTCCCGGCCGCGCGCTCGTCTCGACCAATTTTCGTCCTTACGAAGCCGCGATCCTGCACGTCGCCACGCAAGCGTTGCCCGACATTCCGGTGCTGTGGGTCGACCACGGCTACAATCGCCCCGCGACTTACAAACACGCCGAAGCCCTGCGCGCGCAACTCGGGTTAAACATTAAACCGTTTCTCCCGCGCGTGACGCCTGCGCATCGCGACGCGATCCACGGCCCGATTCCGACGACGGAAGATGAAGCCGGACTGAAGCAATTCAGTGCCGTGATGAAACTCGAGCCCTTCCAACGCGGCATGCGCGAACTCGCGCCGACCGTGTGGATCACCGCGTTGCGCAAAGTGCAAAACCCGAACCGCGCCGGCCTCGACATCGTGTCGCTCGACGGAAATTTCGGCGCGTTGAAAGTGAGCCCGTTCTTTTACGCCACCGACCCCGAACTCGACTCGTATCTCGCGAAGCACCACTTGCCGAACGAGTGGGATTATTTCGACCCGGCCAAAGCCGACGAAAAACGCGAATGCGGCCTCCACGCCGCCTGGGGCGGGAAGGCAGCCGCGGGCGCGGCGGAAATTGGAGCTGGGAGATAGGAGATGGGAATAACCCACCGACCTATCGCCAGAACCGCGCCGGCACACCCCTATCTCCCATCCTCCATCTCCCAAATTACGAACCTCGTGAGTAATTTCCAACTCGACCACCTGCAGCATCTCGAAACCGAGGCGATTCACATCATGCGTGAAGTCGCCGGCGAATTCGAGCGCCCTGCGCTCCTCTTTTCCGGCGGCAAGGATTCCATCTGTTTGCTCCGCCTCGCCGAAAAAGCCTTTCGTCCGTCGGACATCCCGATGCCGTTTCTCAACGTCGAAACTGGCCACGAATTTCCCGAACTCATCTCGTTTCGCGACCGTCGCGCCGCCCAACTCGGCGCGAAGTTAATCGTCCGCACCGTCGACCAGGCCCTCGCCAATGGCACCGCGGTCCAGGCGCCTGGCGAAGTGTCGCGCAACAAATTGCAAATTCCCGTGCTGCTCGGCGCAATTGAGGAATTTCGTTTCGACTGCGCCATCGGTGGCGCGCGTCGCGACGAAGAGAAAGCGCGCGCGAAGGAACGTTTCTTCAGTTTCCGCGACGCGTTCGGCCAATGGGATCCGAAAAACCAGCGCCCGGAAATCTGGAATCTCTACAACGGCCGCCTCAACACCGGTGAGAACATGCGCGTGTTTCCGCTCTCGAACTGGACCGAGATGGACGTGTGGGAATACATCAAGCGCGAGAAACTCGAAGTGCCTTCCATTTATTTCAGCCACAAGCGTCGCTGCGTGCGCCGCGGCGGCCAGTGGTTGCCGGTGAACGATCTGTTGCCACCGAAGCCGCGTGAAGAAGTCCGCGAAATGATCGTCCGCGTGCGCACCATCGGCGACATCATTACGACCGGCATGGTCGAATCGCCCGCTGAAACCATCGACGACATCATCGCCGAAGTCGCCGCCGCGCGCGTGACCGAACGCGGTTCCCGCGCCGACGACAAAGCCTCCGAAGCCGCCATGGAAGACCGGAAGAAAGCCGGATATTTCTGATGAGCGCCAACCAACAACCAAGTTCTCCATCCGTGGTCGCTCCTCTTTCCACTCCTTCCTCCTCGCCTGCTTCCGTGCCCGTCGCGCCGATTTCGTCGCAACCGGTGATCGACATCCTGCGTTTCAACACCTGCGGCTCCGTCGATGACGGCAAGTCCACGCTCATCGGCCGCTTGCTCTACGATTCAAAATCGTTGATGGAAGATCAGATCGAAGCACTCGAACGCTCGGCCGATATCACCGGCGGCGGACAAATTAATTTAGCGAATCTCACCGACGGCCTCCGCGCCGAGCGCGAACAAGGCATCACGATCGACGTCGCCTACCGCTACTTCGCCACGCCGCGCCGTAAGTTCATCATCGCGGACACTCCCGGCCACATCCAATACACGCGCAACATGGTGACCGGCGCATCGTCGGCCAACTTGTCCATCGTGCTCGTCGACGCGCGCCTCGGCGTGATCGAGCAAAGCCGTCGCCACACCGCCATCGCCGCGCTGCTGCGCATTCCGCATTTGGTCGTCGCGATTAACAAAATGGATCTCGTCGGCTGGAGCCAGGAGCGCTTCCTGGAAATCCGCGCGCAGTTCGAAGAATTTCTTCCGCGCTTCGACATCAAGGACGTGAAGTTCATTCCGATGAGCGCGCTGAACGGTGACAACGTCGTCACGCCTTCGCCGCACACGCCGTGGTATGCCGGCCCGACGTTGCTCGGTCACCTCGAGAACGTGCACATCGCGAGCGATTGGAATCTCAACGGCTTCCGTCTGCCCGTGCAATGGGTCAATCGCCCGAACGATCCGACCGACGAATCCGTGCACGACTTCCGCGGCTTCAGCGGACAAATCGCCGGCGGCATCGTCCGCAAGGGCCAGAAAGTCATCGTGCTCCCCGCCGGCGTCGCTTCGACGGTTAAAGAAATTCACACCTTCGACGGCCCAATCAACGAAGCCTTCTGCCCGCAATCCGTCACCCTCGTGCTCGCTCACGATATCGACGTGAGCCGCGGCAGCATGATTATCGGCACGGATCATTTGCCCGGTTCGGCGAGCGAATTGTCCGCGGAAATTTGCTGGATGCATTCGAAGCCGCTGCAGGCTGGAAAAAAATATTATCTGAAGCACACGACGCACACCGTGCAGGTCGCCGTCACCGCCGTGACGAGCAAACTCAATCTCGACTCGCTCGATTACGAACCCGATCCGCGCGAACTCACGATGAACGACATCGGCGAAATTCGTTTGCGCGCATCTTCACCGCTCGTGTTTGACGGCTACGAAAGAAACCGCCTGACCGGGTCCTTCATCCTGATCGAACAAGGCACCAACGCCACTGTCGCCGCCGGTATGCTGCACTCACCGAGCGAGTTGATTAAACCCGACCTGGGCGACTACGCGATCTAGCTTCCTTTTCCGCCATGAAGATCTCCGTGAAAATCGATTATGCGTGCCGCGTCATGGCGGAGCTCGCGCGGCTTCATGGCAGTGGCGAACTCGCGCAAATCGAACGGCTCGCGCGCATCGAAGCCGTGCCCGCGACATTTCTTGCGCAGATTCTCGGCAAGTTGCGCGCGGCAAACTTAATTGTCAGCCGCCGTGGCAATCTCGGCGGCTACGTGCTCGCGCGACCGCCAGAGGAAATAACGCTCTACGACATCATGATCGCCGCCGAAGGCGAAGCCCTCGGCCTCAGCGGAAATTTCCAAGGCCGCACCGGCCCGCGCCTGAAGCAAATTTGGGAAGAGGTGCGCGAATCTTTCATCGAAAAAACGCAGGAATATACGCTCGCGCAATTCGCCACCCAGCGCCCGGCGGAAATGTATCACATCTGAGGACGTCAAGTCCGCACCGGAAACGCCCTGACCGCAGCGCGTTGGCGGTTCGTTTATTTTGCGCGAAGAAAGTATGCGGACAGAGCGAACTGCACGTTGGTGCGAAGATTATTTACCCTTGTCGCGCTTCTCCAGGGCCAGCACCCACTTCAACACGTCGCCGATGCGCGCGCCCCACGCGTGCTCGCTGTGTTCGGCGCCGGGGATTTCATGATACGCGAGATCGTCGCCTTGCACCCAGCCTTTCGCGATGAGCGTGTCGCGCATCGCGCGGATCACTTCCCAACCGGGTTCGTGCGTGCCCATGTCGAGCCACAGGCGCACCGCCGGTTTCTTGCGAAGTTTCTCAAAATCGCGGATGGCCACGCGGTCGTCCCACCAGATCGACGGCGACATCGCCACGATGTGGCCGAACGTGCGCGGATGCCACAGCGCGAAATACAGCGACACAAGCCCGCCCATCGAAGAACCGACGACCGTGTTATGTTTTGCGGCTGTAAGCGTGAGGTAGTGCGAATCGATGAACGGCTTCAGTTCTTGCGCGACGAACTTCGCATAACGTTTCGCGTCGCCGGTGCTGTGGCTTTTCTCGCCGCCCCAGCCTGCAAATTCCGAAGGCGTGGGCGCGTATTCGTTCATCCGGTTGAACCCGGTGTTGTAAATGCCGACCATGATTGGCGCCGCGATCTCGTGCGCGCGAATCAACTCCAGCGCCCGATCGCCCGCGTGCCAGGCATTGCCGAGAAACGCGGTGAGCGGATCGAAAATATTTTGACCGTCTTGAAAATAAATCACCGGGTGGCGTCGCCCGCGAATCTTCCCGTAGCCCGGCGGCAGCCACACCACGACGTCGCGCAGGTTCCGCAACGTGGGGGAACGAAACCGCCGGTGAAGGCGGAGGCGGCTCGTGGGTTCTTTGCGAGGCGTCGGCATGTAGAATTAAGCGCGTGAGTGCACGCAGCCCGCGACGCGTGGCAAGCGACAAACCAAAGTTCACTCCGCCGCACCGTCGATCAACCCACTGCCGCTTCGGCTCAGTAGGTCGGTGCCTGCGCGCGAATCGCTTCTAGCAGGTTTGCCAGTTCTTTCACTTTCTCCGGATTTTGCGCATAGAGGTTCTGCGTTTCGCCAAGATCGGTGCGCAGATTGTAGAGATGTCCCGCCGGTTGGGTCGGGTCACGCTCCGGATATTCGGCGGGCTCTCCCCGGCGGCCATCGATCATTAAATATCCACCGACATACTGGGACGGAATCAGTTTCCAATCGCCCTGCCGCACCGCGACGGTCTTGAAACGCAATCCTTGCACGACCAAATCCTGGCGGATCGGTCGCTCGATCGTTTCGCCGCACAACAACGCGCTGAAACTCACGCTATCGAAGTGTTTCTTCTCCGGCAGTTTTTGCGCCGTGATGTCAGCCACCGTCGCCAGCCAATCGGTGAGACTAAAAAGCTGATCCGATTTCGTTCCGGCCGGAGTCACGCCCGGCCAGCGGACAATCATCGGCACCCGCTGTCCGCCTTCGAACACATCCGCTTTTTCCCCGCGCAGGATTCCATTCATTTTGTGGCCGAACTTCGACGCGTTGCGCCCGCCATCGGAACCGCCGTTGTCCGAAGCGTAAATCACCAGCGTGTTATCGGCGACTCCGAGTTGCTCCAGCTGGTCGAGCACCTCGCCCACCACCCAGTCATGTTCTTGAATAAAATCCCCGCGCGCGCCGGCCCGGCTGGTTTTTCTAAACTTCGGATGTGCAACGATCGGGCTGTGAATCGAGATCGGTGTGAAATACAAAAAGAAGGGCTGCCCCGGATGGGCCGCGTGATGCTTCGCCAGCCACTCGGTGGCTTTCTGTGCATGCTGCTCATCAATGTGGCCGTGCGTGTAACGCGCCGCCGTGCCGCCGACGAGTTCGCGCTTCGATTTAAAACTGAGCGGATCTTGCGAATCGAGTCCGACGACGCGGTGATTTTCGACAAAGACTTCCGGCTGCGCGCTGTTCACCGTCGGCACGCCAAAGTAGTAATCGAAACCGATTTCGAGCGGGCCGGGTTTGAGTTCACCATTCCAATCCGGTTCGTCGCGACCGAAGCCCAAATGCCATTTACCCACGGCCGCAGTCGCGTAGCCGGCGGCTTTGAGTAATTTCGGCAGCGTCAATTGCTGCGTCTCAATCGCGAGTGAATCTAGGTGAAAGATCACGCCGCCTCCCGCGAAGCGCGGACTCCGCATCGGATACAAGCCAGTGAGCAGACCGTAACGTGTGGGCGAACAGACCGCCGACGGACTATGGGCGTCGGTAAAACGCAGGCCGGCTTTGGCGAGCTGATCGATTTTCGGCGTGCTGACTTTCGTGGCCCCGTAACAACCGAGGTCGCCGTAACCGAGATCATCCGCGAGGATGATCACGATGTTGGGCTTCGCAGATTTTCCCGTTTGCGCCGACGCCGCGAGCGTGGCGACCAATAGCAAAGCCAGCGTCAAACCTTTGAAGCGCGCGTTCATCCTTTGTTTCAGGCGGTGCTTGGAGTTGCGGACTGCATTCCAAAATTCAAAGGCTTCGTGGCATCGATCTTCAACCACATCAACGCGGCGACCACGGTCATGACGGCCATCGGGATCAACGGCAGATCGTAGTTGCCTGTTTTCGTCACGATATAACCGAAAGCTACGCTCGTGGAAAACGCGCCCATTTGTCCGGCCATGTTCATCGCGCCGCTCACGGCACCCGCCTGGCGCCCGCCGATATCGAGGCACACCGCCCACGCCACCGGTAGCATGAAGTCGGAGCCGGCATAGCCGAGTGACAGCCACACGATGGTCCACACCTTGTCCTGCGTGAGCATGGTGGCGGTGACAAACACCGCCGACAAACCCAGCCCGCAAAGTCCGACCGCGCGCCGGCCCCATTTTAACCCGATGCGTTTCACCAGACAGTCGCTGGTAAACCCGCCGAGAATATTGGCGCACGCGCCAAAGACGAAGGGCAGCCACGAAAGCGACGCGAGGTCGTCGCGGCTGAACCCGCGGCTGCGCTCAAGAAACGTGTGCATCCATCCGAGATAAAAAAAAGAAGTCCAACAACAGGCGTAATACATCAGCATTATCCACCACAGGCCGGGCCGCGTGAGCAGCGTGCGCCACGGCAGCCGCGCGTGTGCCTCCGCGTGCGCGGGCGTTCCGATTTCTGCCAACTCCGCCGCCGTGACACCTTTCTTATCTGCCGGGTTATCGCGGAACCACCAATACCACACCAGCGGCCAGATCAAACTGACCGCACCGAAAATATAAAAACACGCGCGCCAGCCGTAAGCTTGCAGAATCGGAATCACCAACAGCGGAGTCAGCGCCCCACCGATCCGGCTCGCCATGAAAACGACGCCTTGCGCGCGTGCGCGTTCCACGACGGGAAACCAGCGTGAGATCGTCGCCGAACTATTCGGAAACGCGCCCGCTTCGCCGACGCCGAATAGAAACCGCACGATCAGCAGCTGCGTGTAATTTGTGACCGCTCCCGTCAACGCGGTGAAGACCGACCAGCACGTCACGATGCGCGCCAGCACGCCGCGTGGCCCGACGCGATCGCCCATCATGCCTGCGGGCATCTCGAAAAGCCCATACGCGAGCGAGAAAACGCCGAGCATCCAGCCCCATTGATTGGGCGAAAGGCCCAGGTCTTTTTGCATCGAATTTCCAACGACGGAAATGGCGACTCGATCGACGAACGTGATGATCGAAAGAAAGAACAGGAAAACGAGAACCCGGTAACGGTATTTCATGGGAGGAGGACTGACCAGGCACGTGACGAACCGAGGCGACTGGCTCAACGCCAGCGCGCCTGGTGCGGGGAAACAGAATAGAGTTCGGGGTTATTGAACCGGTTGCGGCACCAGCAGCGCGCCATCGGCCATCTCCGCGCGGAACGCAAAGGCCCAGCCGCCGTGATTCGTGCCCGTGGTGTTGCTGAGCGTCACGGAAATCAGGTTGCGCCCTTGTTTGACGGGAACTTCCACCGTGCGACTGCGGAAATGCGCGTTCGTCCCCAGATCGACGGGCGCCTCGTCGTTCACCCGCAAGATCAGTTGATCGTCCCACGCGAGTCGCACCTTGGCGACGCCCGCTTGCGGCGCGTCCACGATTGCGACTGCTTCAGCCGCTTTGCCGCTGTGGTGCGTGCCCACGCCTTTGACCTCGGGTCGGTGGATGTAACCAAAATCAACGAAGCCATGCATCGTGCGCTGCGTTTTCCATTCCTTGAGTTCCGTCGAGCGATCGGCGGCCGGCTTTTTTTCCAGGGCCGAATTAATCGCAACGCCGCCTTTGTTGTCGTGCAACGGTCCGATGCGCCACGCGCCATTTTCCGGCAGCGGCAGATCCACCGAACCCGCAGGCAACTCGACGGCAGGCAGGATTTTTTTCCAGCCCGGCATTTTCACGAAAGGCCGCGGCGCGCCTTTTTGATACCAATAGACCATCGCACAGATATCATTCTCCATCGTGCCGAAGCGCATGTGGATCGATTCCTTAAACGCAATGGGATCAGCCGCGAAAAACCGGTAGCCGACAATGCGCTGCGCTCCGCGCGCTTCGCCCGTGTCTTCATACGTGTAGTAAGGCATGCCCGCGTGGAGATGCGTTTCCGGCGGATGAATCACGCCGCCATAAGAAGTGCCGAAAGTGTCTTCGCCGCCGATGCCGCGAACGAACGCCGGTTCGGCACCTTTGCCGTCGATATAGATATTTTCCGCGCCGCCGTGGCTCCAGCGATCGACATTGTCGATGAGGCGGACGCCGTAGAAAAAGCCGATCAAGTCGCCCGGGCCGTCGGCATCGAGCATCTGGAAGCCGCTGCCGTAACGCTGCGTCGGCATCTCGCGACGCCACGCGGCGCTGAAGCGACGTTCCTCTTCCATCTTTTTTCCCGGATAACGGTGCCAGTCGACTTGCAGGTAAATCGAACTGTTCTCCGGTCCGTTCACAAATTCGATGCGCGCCTTTTTGGCGAACGGCATTTGGAAATACGCGTTATAGCCGCTATACGGTTTCACCGAAATAAACTCGGTGTTGATCTCGTAGAAATCCACGCCGTGCATCACGCCAAAGAAATCACCCACCGGGGCTTCCACGTTGGGCACCGTGGCATCGTCGAAATAAATGCGGATGATCAACTGCCGATTGATCATCGGCGTGCGGCCCGGGCGTTTGAGCGTGATCCAGATGTGGCGGATGCAACCCGGGCCATCGAGGTCGGCGTAGGTTTCGGTGGCGTTGGCCGCGATGTTGCGCTTCAGGCTGATGCGATCCGGAACCGGATCCGACGGAAGATTGAGCGCAAATGCCCCGGTGGGCGCGGTGGCAACGGCGGAAATGGCCAGGAGGCCGGTCACGAATGTGGCCGCGATGAAACGGAAGGAGAGAGACATAATAAGTGTGGTCTGCGGCGCGAAGGCCGGGTTGATGAAAAGGAATCGAAACGACCGACGATCAGAACTTCAGGCTGTATTCGCCGAAGAGGCCGCGCGGGTCTCCCGCGTTGCCCGCGCCATAGACGTAGCGTTCATCGAACGCGTTCTTCACGTTGACGCGGACTTTGTGCGTGAAACGTTTCTTGGCTTTAAAGGTGTAGCCCAGGCCGAAATCCCAAACGACTGAAGCGCCGTTGTAAACCGAGTCGCGCCCGTCGGACACCCGGATCGGCACGCCGGAATAAACCAACGCGCCCTCGGGAGAATTCGGGTAAGGCAGCAGCCCGTTGGCGAAACGAATGTTGTTAATCGGATTCGCCGCGGTCGGCGTGATCGTGCGGCCGCCCACGTTGAGAATCGATTCGCTTAGCCAGCGCACGTTGGCCGTCGCGATGAGGCCTTTGAACGCGCCGGGAAATTTATAGCGCGCCGCCAGGCCGAGGTTGTGCTTCGGCACGCGCTTCAGGACATTCAACCCCGTGAGGTAAGCCGCCGACGCGTTGTTGAGCGCGCGCGCTTCCGTGAAGCCGTAGCCGCCCAAAAGCTGAAACGAATCGCTGACCTGCCAATTGATGTCCGCCTCGTAGCCGTTCGAACGTTCGTGCGTGGTAAGCACAAAATCTTCGATCAACGTGTCGGGGTTCACCAACAGCTGCGCGATGTTTTTGCGGTCAACCTGGAATCGGTTTAACGACAGGTTCAAGCGGTCTTTGATCAATGTCATCTTCACGCCAAACTCGTGGCCGCTGCCCTGTTCATTCGGCAGCGGATTGCCGCTGAGATCCAACACGGCCTGCGGGTTGAACGACGTGCTCCGGTTCAAATACAAACTGATCCCCGAGGTCAGCCGAAACGTGGCTCCCGCTTGATAGGTGAAATCCGAGACCGAGTAATTTTTGCCGGTTACACCCGCGGTGACCGGGTCGGTGTAGACCTTGTCGTAGCGGCCCCCGAGCATCACGATCAGTCGGTTTTTAAACAAGGAGGCGCGCTCGCTTAAAAATGCGCCGAACACCGAGTAGCCGACATCTTCATCCGCGGTCACGGTGTTGTAGGCCGCCGGATTGTCGCGATACATGGCGTAACCATAAATCGGATTGGCCGGCAAAAGCGGCCGCTGGCGCATGAACAACTGGGCGTTCGCCGCGGACATCTGCAGGTCGTAATCGCGCTGTTGCTCCTGATTATAATCGAGCGTGAACAAGAGCTTGTGATCGATCTTCCCGGTGGAAAACACCGCGAGGGTGTCGACTTGACCGGCCACTCCGGTCTGCTCGCGATCCTGCCAGAGCGGAGTCAACTGAATCGACTTGGTAGCCACCGCGTAGGTGTTGCTGCCCAGCCGATTCACTTCGCGCTCCGTCTCCAATCCACTGAAAGCCGCGCGCAACGAGAACACTCGGTTGAACTGGTGCTCGATCAACGCGCGCACATTTTTCGTGCGGGAATCCTGGTATGAATCCGGCCCTTGGTAGCTGAAATCGAACAAATCATACGCCAGTCCGGTGATGTGCGTGTAGGTTCTGCCGATCGGGCGGTAAGGGTCCTGCACGACCACGCCGAGCAGCGGCAAACCGACAAAGGTGTGCTTGTGGGAGGAGACGATCGACGCCGACACGTTGATGTTGGTGTCCTTGCTCTGCCGGTAAGCGAACTGCAGACTGCCGTAATACTGGGTGAAGTCGGCGAACCGCGGCACATAATCACGCTGCTGGTAGGAAACATCCGCACGGTAGAAAAATTTATCGCTGTTGCCGACGCGTCCCGTCGAATAAATGGACGTGCGCAGATTATTCAATGAGCCCGCCAGCACGCTCACGCCCGACTCGGGGCGCGCCTGTGGCTTGCGCGTGATGGTGTTGACCACGCCGCCCGGACTGATCTGTCCGTAGATGGACGCCACCGAGCCTTTGATGACTTCGATGCGATCCGTGTTCGCGCCAAACGAAGCGGAGCTCGCGCCGATCCAGCGAAACCCGTCCACCAGCGTCGTGCTCGAAGCGAAGCCGCGCAGTTGGTAGCTGTTCTCGTTTTCGTTCGGCGAGAAACCGCTCACCGTCGCGAGTTGATCGCTCAACTCCAGCAACACGAAATCGTTCATGAACTCGCTGGTGATCGCCGTCACCGCGAACGGCAGTTCGTTCAACTTACTGGCCACGCGCGTGCCGGTGATCGAATCGGCTGCCAGGTATTCGTTGGTCGGATTCGTTGTGACCTTGAAAACCGAGAGGGCGATCACCTCGTCGTCAGGTTGCGTGGGCGGTGAAGGCGGGACTTGCGCGTCCAGTGACGTGACTCCGATTAAAAGGGAGCCGAGCAGTCCGCCGATTGTTTTTTTGGTATCCATGGGGGGTAAATTGGATTGCGCGTCAGGCGCTTGAGACGCGCGGGAAGGCGCGGAGGCCTTTCTGATCATGAAAGCCCCGCTCACTTCATCCTGGAGAATCGTGAGCGCCGTGCCCGCGAGCATCCGGCCCAAGGCTTCACGCGCGAGCAACGCTCCCACCACCGGCCGGGTCTGAACCTTGCCGAGATCCGCGATGGTGTAGACGACATCAAATCCGGATTGATCGACGAATTTTTCCAGAGCGGTCACGGCGTCGCTGCCGGGAATATCAAAACGCCGGGCTTCCTCAGCTCGACCGACCACGGCGATGAAAAGACACAGCGCCGCAGACACTGCTTTGAGCAATGCACACGGCCGGAAATTTCGAACTGGGGTAAAACTTCGCAAGGGGTGATGAAAATCGCGCACGCTCCCGCAAAACGGAAGCTTGGGGATTAAGCTGCACGAGTTCAGACGAAGCTGTCCGCGAAAGGAACTACGCCCGCCTGGTTTTTTTCGCCGCCGGCGAAAACGCCGCGCGATTTTTTTCGATCAATGGCTGTATTCCCCGCGCGCCGGATCCGCCCCAGACGAACCAATCCGCGAAAAGGATTACGCCGGCCTGACAAAAAATGTGATTAAATGATTCGTAACGGAATTTCTGCCCCGCATCCATGCAGGCCAACAATGGGCGCCCCACCCGATCTGCCGTTGAGCATCGATAGAAAAAAACAAGTGCAGTGGTTCGAGGAAGAAGTGCAGCCGCACGAACCTTCCCTCCGTTCCTACCTGCGCTCGTTGTTTCCGTCCGTGCTGGATTTGGACGACTTGGTTCAGGAAACCTACTTGCGCCTGATCCGGGCCAAGGAATCCGGGCGGATCAACTATGCGAAGGCCTTTCTTTTCACGACCGCGCGCAACGCCGCCCTGGATATTTTTCGCCGACGCAAGGTCGTTTCGTTCGAACCCGTCGACGACATCACGGAAGGGTTTCTCGCCGACGACACCCCGGACGCCAGCGAAGCGCTGAATCGTCAGCAAGAGTTGGGGATTCTCGCCGAGGCCATCCAGACGTTGCCCACCCGCTGCCGGCAGACCCTGACGCTCCGCTTGCTCTACGGACTCCCGGCCAAGGAAATCGCCACGCGGCTGGGCATCTCGGAGTTTACCGCCAAAGCCCAACTCGCCAAAGGCATGCGACGGTGCGCCGCTTATTTTGAAGAACGCGGCCTCAAATCACCTGCGGGGGGAAGCCAATGAAGCCATTCAATAAAAACTCCAAAATCGATGACGTTGAGCGCGAAGCCCGCGCCGCCGCCTGGCTGGTCGAGGAAGAAGCCGGCCTCACTCCCGAACAATCGGCCGCTTTCGAACAATGGCAGCTCGCCGACGTGCGCAATCATCAGGCCACCGAGCGACTGCGCGGCGCGTGGACGGCGCTGCAAGCCCTGCGCGATTACCGGCCGGGCGCGAAGTTGCATCCCGATCCCGACTTGCTCGCCCCGCGCCGCCGCCGAGGCAAACCTGCTGTCGTGCGACTCGCCTGGGCGGCCGCAGCAGCGATTCTCCTGACCGTGGGAGTGCTCACCTACTCCTCTGGACTCCCCGCGCTTCCCTGGACCGACACGGTTCACTATGTTACGGAGAACGAGGAGTATTACCGGATGATCCTGCCGGACGGATCGACGATGGAACTGAATTCGCACACCGAGGTGCGCGTGAAATTTCTGCGCAATGAACGCCGGGTGCGTTTGCTGAGTGGCGAAGCGTATTTCATCGTGGCCAAAGACGCGGACCGGCCGTTCATCGTGGAAACGAACGGCCTGCAAGTGCGGGCTGTGGGCACGGAGTTTAACGTGCGCATGGAGAAGCAAAGCGTGGAAGTGCTCGTCACCCACGGGCGGGTCAAACTTGCTGCCTCCGACGCAAGCCTCGAGCCCGGCGCCGACGCGCCGACCTTGGATGCCGGTCAGCGCGTCCTGGTGCCGGACGCCACGCACTTCGAAAATCTTCGGCAAACTCTTTCGATCAGTGCCGTCTCCCCAGCGGAAGAACGCGCCGCGCTCGCCTGGCAAAATCCACGACTTCGCTTCGTCAACACCACCTTGGGTGAAGCAGTGCAGCAATTCAACCAACGCAGCAACACCCGCATCACAATCGCCGATCCGGCAATCGCCACGATTCCCATCGGCGGCAGTTTCCGCTCGGGCAACGTCGACGCGTTTCTCCGGCTCCTCGCTTCCACCAACGAAATCACCGTGGAACGCGTGGAACCCAACCAGGTGATCTTGCGCAGTCAGAAAAACCCGTAGCCCAGCGGAGCCGGCATAAAAACGCCGCGGCGCGTAGTTCGCCGCGCCAAGTTATCCGTCTTCATGGGGAGGACCGCGGCCTGCCGAGCGCATCCCGCGCCTCGCCCATGACTATTTTATCCCCAACTCCGACCAGGATTTATTTTCCGTGGTGGTCTCTCTGCGCGATTTTCATGGCGTGTCTGGTCACAGCGACTGCGGTGACCGCACTCAACACCACCGATGGTCGTAAAAAAAATTACGTGCTGCCCGCAGACGACGCCTCCGTGGCCTTGAGGAAATTCGTCGAGCAATCGGGCGAACAAATCATCTACCTCGAAAACCAGGTGCGCGGCATCAAAACCAAACCGGTTCAGGGCAGCTTCAATGCGCGGGAAGCCATCGAGCAGATGACCGCCGACACGGTGTTAATCGTCGTAGAAGACAAAGAAACCGGCGCGCTCATGATCCAGCGACGCGATTCCCCGGAGAAAAACGTCCTGACGCGCCCCGCCGAACGCACGTGATCGTGCGGCCAGGACCAGCCTGACCGAAGCCCGCCCATCTACGCTGCGCTCTTTTTACTTCTGTCCACCTCCCCTCGATTTACCCCCATGGCCTCCCTTGTCCCCGCTTCCACGGAATCGCCGGCTCCGCCGCCGGTGAGCCGCCGGCAGTTTCTGTATTCCTCCGTCGTCGCCGGCCTGACGGGAGCCTCGGCCGCACTCGCCAACGAGCGCAGCCCGACGCAAGCGGCGCCTCTTGCGACCTCCCCCGCCTCACGAGTCGATGACGTCGATGACGGTCTGCTCCCGGGGGCGCATCCTTTCTGGCCCTCACCGCGCGTGACGTTGATCACCGATCACAAAAAACACCGGAGCCGGGGCAGCGGGTTGGTGATCATCGAGGACCGCTGGCTGTTTTTCTGGCGCGAAGCCAACATTCACGGTGCCAGCGATCCGGACTCTGTCGTCAAAATGGCGGAATCGCGCAACGGCGGCCAGACGCTTGACAACGTCCGCACGATTTATCGCGAAAAATCCGGCATCACGGGCACCGATATCCGCGCCCGTTTAATGGGCAACGGCCGCATCGGGATTTTCGGCTCACGTCGTGATTCATCGGATCGGATCAAAGGCATCACCCTGAAACCATTCTTCATGTTTTCAGACGATCGCGGGCGGACGTGGCAGACCCAGGTGTTGAACCACCTCCGGGCCGCGATGTCGCCGAGCTTCACGTTCAATGAATTTCCCGCGTCGGTCGGCGGCCACGATACGGAGGGATTCGCCGTGTTTTGCAGCGGCTCGGGCATGAATGGAGTTTATACCAAGGACAACGGCCTCACGTGGACTGACCGGAAACTCTTCGACAATCTAGGAGGAGAAGTCTCCGTAGTGCGACTCGGCGAGACGGATCGCTGGATCATGATCTGTCGCCGGTCGCGGGGAGAAAATCCGGTTTATCGCTCGACCAATCTCGTGGACTGGGACGGCCCGCATTTTTCCGGGAAGACCATCGGCGAAAATTCCAGCACGATTCTTTATAATCAGGGCCACCTCACTTGGATCGCGGCCTCCCGTCCTTACCACTACGAAAATGACGCCAGCCGCGCGATTCCGGTGGATGGGGAAATTTTCAAAGGATTGGTGACCTGCACCGCCGACGCCGAAGCTATCTGGGCTGATCCGACCAAATGGCCCGCGTGGTCAATCTTGATGTATCTGCCCGCGCATTTCGACGGCACCTTTGTGAAACACCGTGCCCATTGGTATATGTTGTTTGGCGCCATCGAAGACCCCCAGCGCATCGCATCTCCCGGTAAAAAAGGGTATTCCCAACTGGGCATCATGTCATCAGTCGCCGCCCCGGGTGCCTATTTTAGCGCCTGCCTTCCCGGCTGGCTGGCCGAGTCGATCCCGCAATCCTGACGGGACCAAATCTCCCCCTTCTACATGCAGCCCGCACCGCGTGGCACGCGACACACCCGCGGGAGCCAATCCCATTTGTCATATAATATATGACAAATGGGATTGATGCTTCGCGGGTTATTTCGAGGCCAGACACGGCCTGCGGAGGTGAGTTACTTGGTTTTTGACGCGGCGGGATAGGCGGTGAATAGAGAGGCTTTTTCCGCCACGAGCACTTGGGCCGCCAGCGTAGTCACGTCGGTGGTTTTTATTTTTTCGAGATCGGAGATGCGCGTGCGTGGAAATTCCAAGACTTCCGCCCGGCTTTGCGCTTCGGCTACGGCGGCGTTCAGCCAGTAATTATTGCTCCGCAGTTGCGCGGGCACCGATTGAATCATCGGCTCACGCGCGCGCGCGAGTTCTTCGTCGGTCGCGCCGCTGCGCGCGAGTTCGGCGGCGACGTCGCGCACGACTTCCGCGATGCGGTGCGTGTCACCTGGCGCGCATGTGAGTAATGCGATGAGATAACCGTTCTCGCGCTGCAGTTCACTGCGCCAGACCCCGCAGGTGGGCGAGTAAGTCGCGCCCATTTTTTCGCGGACGTTTTCGACCAACCGGTTCTTCAGCACAGTCGCCAGCAGATTTTCCAGCCGCACGTTGGCGTGATCATGTTTTGCGGGCAGCGGCCAGGCCACCTGCACGGCGCCACGGCGTTCGGTGTTGGGGACAATCAAAGGCGCGGGCTTCACCACCGGCGCAAATTTGATCGGTCGGGACGGGCCGACCGCGCCGCGTTTGGGCAGGCTGCCGAGCGTGTTCGCCGCCAGCTCGATCATTTCGTCGACATCGAAATCGCCGACGATGCCGACTTCGATTGGAGCAGTTTTCAATTGAGGCTCCACCCACGCACGCAAATCGGCGACGGAATGATCCTCGATGGTTTTATACGCGGGCAAAACAAACCGTGAGTCATGGCGGGTGAGTTGGGCGGAGCGACTCGCCGTCAGCGCTGACATCGCCTCGTCCTTTGTGGTGTTTAACGTGTGCAGGATGCGTTTTTGCACGCCCGGCAGCGCTTCTTTGCGCCAGCCCGGATCGACTAAACTCGCGGTGAAAATTCGCAGCCAGCGCTCGGCGTTGGTCGTATCGGTGGAACCTTCGGCGACGAACGCGTCGTCTTCGATCCGCACGCCAAAGCTAAAGACCAATCCCGCCGACAGATGATTCAAGTCGTCGTGCGAGTGTTTGCCCAGTCCCAGGGTGGTAAACCCGTGGCCCATCACGTAACGCAGGCCCGGCTTTTTCACGGGCTCGCCGGCAGTGCCGCTGCCGAATCGCGCGGAAAAAACCATCGCGTCAGCCATGTAGTCGGTGGACTTGAGGTTGAGCTTCACGCCGTTGGCAAATTCCACGCAGTGAATGTCCAGATCCTCGACGTGCGTGCGCTTCGCGATGGCGCCCGGCGGGCCGAAATTCGTGTAGGCGAATTCACCCGTGTTGGTCGCTTTGGCGGCTGCGACGCGTTTGCGCGCACTTTCCTGCGCCACTTTCACAATTTGCGCCGCGCCGATTCCTGCCGGCAGCGATTCGCTGGCGAAGATGCGCGGCTTGCCGGAGCCCCACGCGTGGCGAAACGCCTTGAGCAATTCGTCCCCGTTAAGCTCCGCGAGTGCGGCGCGGACAATTTCCAAATCAGTCTCGGGCTTGGTGAACACCCGCTGGTTGGCCACGCTGTTCATCAATCGATCCGCCAGGCCCGCCGAGGTGCGGGTTTCCACCGTGCGCACCTGATGCTCGAACGCGACGAGCATGCTCGCGGAAACTTCCTGGATTTCGCTTTCCGCGAAACCGTGCGTGAGCGCGCGGCGCAGTTCTTGTTCGGCGCGAGTAACAGCTTTGCGCCAGTTCCGGCCATTGGCATCGAAGCGCACTACCGCCTGGTGAAACAAGGCCGCTTGGGCGGACACGCCGGCATTCATCACGCCAAAATTTTTTCCTTCGCGGAGTTGGGCTGATTTCAGCCGCACACCGAGCGCGGCGAAAGCCATGTTCATGATCGAAGTCTGTCGCCGCGTCTCGCGGGTGTCGCGGAGTTGATAAGGCCACACGTTAATGAGTTGGATGCTGACCGCGCCGTCTTTCACTCCGCTGGGAAAAAATTCCGCGACAAACTCCGCCGGGCCCGCCGGCACGGTGAACGCCACGGCGGGCAGCGGGGTGGTGGGGGTTTCGAGCGAAGCGAATTTCTCGCTCACCCCTTTTTCCGCTTCGCCGGGGTCGAAATCGCCCACCAGCACCAGCAGCATGTTGTCCGCGCGATACCATTTTTTGTAGAACGCACTTAGTTTCGCGGGAGCGGCGCTCGTGATCATTTCGCTTTGGCCGATCGGCGAGCGATTTTCGAGCAACGTGTCTTTAAACACGAATTTTCGAAACGCCTCACCTGTCCGCGCCCGGGAATCATTGCGCGCGACGCGCTCGCTTTCGATCACGCCTTTCTCGCGCTCCACTTCCTCGGGATCGAACGTGACGCCGTCGGCAAACTCGCGCAGCACCTGCAAACCCTCGAACAAACGGCCGGGCTCGTTCGTCGGCATTTCCAGCTTATAGAAGGTCGCGTTAAGCGACGTGAACGCGTTGGAGTCTGCGCCGGAGGCCATGCCGAATTTTTGCAGCACGCCCCGGATCGTTTCCTTCGGATAAAGGCGGGTGCCGTTAAACGCCATGTGCTCGACGAAGTGCGCGAGACCTTGCTGGTCGTCGGCCTCGTGCAACGAACCGGCGAACACCATGAGCCGCAGACTCGCGCGCGTTTTCGGCTCGGCGTTAGGCAGGATTGCGTAACGCAGCCCGTTTTCGAGGCGGCCCCACTTCACGGCGGGATCGGGAGCGAGATCACTCGCTTCGTGCGGCCACGGCCTGGGCGTCGCGAACGCGGCAGATGTTAAAACCAAACTCAGCAGGGCAAGGCAGAGAGTGCGGGGTAACACGCGCAGCACACTGGCCGTTTGTCCCTCTGGGCACGAGTTGGAAATCCCCGCACTCCGCCCCGAATCATCCGTAACGTCAGATTACGCGGCTTGCGCGATCCGTGCGCGTGTGTTTCCTAAAGGGCACAACGCCTGCTGTAGTTTTCTTTATGAACGAGCAACATGTCCGCTGGCACACCCGCCATCTGGGTCGCGATTTCGAGATGCTCGTTTTTGGTCATGCCGGAGTGCCGGTGATCCTGTTTCCGACTTCGCTCGGCCGTTATTCTCAAAACAAAGACTTCGGCCTCATTGATTCGGTCGCGGGCTACGTGAACGCGGGGAAAGTTAAAATCTACTGTCCCGACGGCCTCGACGAGCAGAGTTGGTATAACAAATCCATCCATCCGGCCGACCGCGTAAAGACGCACATGGCGTATGAGAACGTGATTCTGCACGACCTCGTCCCGCACGTGCAGCGCGAAACCGGCCACGAACGCGTGTGCGTCGCCGGCGCGAGTTTCGGCGGCTATCACGCGATGAATTTCGCGCTGCGGCATCCTGATCTCGTGAGCTACTGCATCAGCTTGAGCGGATCGTTCAACATCCGCTCGTTGCTCGACGGTTACTTCGATGAGAATTGCTACTTCAACAACCCCGTCGACTACCTGCCCAATCTCAGCGACCCGTGGTTTCTAAATCGGCTGCGCCACATGGGCATCGTGCTCGGAACGGGCGACTGGGATTTGTGCCGCGACCGCAACCTGCACCTTTCGCATCTGCTCGACGCCAAAGGCATCCCGCATTTCCTCGACGACCGGAAATGGTGCGGGCATGACTGGAACTACTGGCGCGACATGTTTCCGCATTATCTCTCGCTCATTCACACCTAGCACTTCCCATGAAAAAAATCGGCATTCTCCACGGCAAAGAACGCAGCTTCCCCCAAGCCCTCATCGAAAGTATTAACGCCCTCAAGGATCCGGCGGTCGTCGCCGAGGAAGTGCTGATCAACCAGGTCACGCAAGGCGAGGCGACGCCTTACGCGGTCATCCTCGACCGCATCTCTCAAGATGTGCCGTTTTACCGCGCCTATTTAAAGAACGCCGCGCTCAACGGCACTTCCGTCGTGAACAATCCGTTTTGGTGGTCGGCCGACGAAAAATTTTTCAACAACTGCCTCGCCACCAAACTCGGCGTCGCCGTGCCGAAAACCGTGATCCTTCCCTCGAAAGACATGCCGGCGGATTGCAGCGCGGAGTCGTTTTCGAATCTCGCGTTCCCCTTGGATTGGGACGGCATTTTCAATTACATCGGCTGGCCCGCGTATTTCAAACCACATGCCGGCGGCGGCTGGAAGAGCGTCTACAAAGTCCGCAATCCCGATGAGTTTTTCAAAGCATACTCCGAAACCGGCCAGCTTGTGATGTTGCTGCAGTCGGAGGTTCATTTCGAAGATTACTACCGCTGCTACTGCATCGGCGGCACCGACGTGAAGATCATGCAATACGAGCCGCGCAACGCGCCGCACCTGCGCTACGTCGTGGATCGCCCACCGGGTTCGCCGGAGTTGCTCGCGCGCATCGAACGCGACGTGCTCACGCTCAATCACGCGCTCGGCTATGAATTCAACACCGTGGAATTCGGCGTGAGCGGCGGCGTGCCTTACGCGATCGATTTCTGTAATCCCGCGCCCGACGCCGACCGCAATTCCGTCGGCGAGGAAAACTTCAAGTGGGTCGTCGCCGCCGCCACGAAGATGCTCGTGCGCAAAGCCAAGGCGCACAATCCCGCCCAAAACAACACGATCTGGGGCAGCTACGTCCAAGGTGCCGTCAAAACCGGCCAGCCCGCCGCGTTGCCGAAGAAGAAATAACTCCGCCGCTTACTCTCCATGTGCGCCAAGAAAAAACATAAATTCACCCTCGGGATCGAAGAAGAATTCCAGATCGTCGATCCCGACACGCGTGAACTCAAATCGCACATCGAGGAAATTATCGAAGGCGGAAAAATCATCCTCAAGGAACGTGTTCGTCCCGAGTTGCACCAGTCGGTCGTCGAAGTCGGCACCGACATTTGCCAGGACATCGCCGACGCGCGCCGCAGCGTCACGGGCTTGCGCCGCGACCTCGCTGGCCTCGCCAAGAAAACCAATCTCCGCATCGCCGCCGCCGGCACGCATCCGTTTTCCCACTGGCACGACCAGAAAATTTCCGCCGGCGAACGCTACCAGGGCGTGCTCAACGATCTTCAGCAGATCGCCCGCGCCAACCTGATCTTCGGCCTGCACGTCCACGTCGGCATGCCGGATCGCGAGACGGCGATTCAACTACAGAACACCGCGCGCTATTTTCTTCCGCACATTTTTGCGCTGTCGACCAACTCGCCATTCTGGGTCGGCCGCAACACCGGTTATTCGTCGTATCGCCTGCAAGTGTTCCAACGCTTCCCGCGCACCGGCATCCCGGATTTGTTCGAGTCGGTCGAAGAATTCGACGGTTACGTGAACCTGCTCATCAAGACCGGCTGCATCGATAACGCGAAAAAGATTTGGTGGGACATCCGCCTGCACCCGATTTTCAACACGCTCGAAGTCCGCGTGTGCGACATCCCGATGCGCGTGGACGAAACGATCTGCCTCGCGGCCATCATTCAGGCCGTCGTCGTCAAACTCTACAAACTGCACAGCAAAAATATGGGCTTCCGCACCTATCGCGCGCGGCTCATCAACGAAAACCGCTGGCGCGCTTCGCGTTACGGCATCAAGGGCAAGATGATCGACTTCGGCACGCAGGAGGAAGTGCCGACGCGTGACCTCGTGAACGAACTGCTGGAGTTCATTGATGATGTGGTCGACGAACTCGGCTCGCGCAACGAGGTCAATTACGTGCAGCAGATCCTCGCCAACGGCACCGGGGCCGACCGCCAGGTCGCAGTGTTTAACGAAACTAAAGACCTCAAGTCGGTCGTTGATTACATCATCTCCGAAACGCACCACGGCCTTGATGTTTAACCGGCCCAACTCTTTCTCTTAATCTTTCTCGTTCTCTTTCTCTCGGTTTTGGTTCGTTCGACGGCCGAGATTAAGAGAAAGAGTAAGAGAACGAGAAAGATTCCAAACCAAAGCACTTCACCTTGATCTCCGACCCGCTCTCGCCCGGCTCCATGCCTCACACGACTTCGCTGCCCACTCGTTTCGATTCCGAACTTTCCCTCGGAGCGCACAACGCCATTCACATTTGCCTCAAGCTGCAGGCTAACGAGCGGATGACGCTTATCACCGACCAAGCCAGCGCCGAAATCGCCGCCGCGCTCGTCGTGGAAATCGAGAAGACCGGTGCCTCTTACAACGTTTTCGTCCTCGAAGAATACGGCCAACGTCCGCATCGCGATATGCCCGCCGCCGTGCTTTCTGATTTAGCACAGTCTCAAGTTTCGATCTACGCCTGCATCACGCAAACCGGCGAACTCCGCACGCGCATGCAGATGATGGACGTCATCAACCCGCGCCGCATTCGCCACGGCCACATGGTGAACATCAACAAGCAGATCATGGTCGAGGGCATGCGCGCGGACTTCCTCGAAGTGGACAAGCTCTCGCAAAAACTCATCGAGAAATGCCGCCGCGCCAGCCGCGTCACTTGCAAGACCGCCGCCGGCACCGACTACATCGCCGAACTTTCGCCGAAATTAAACTGGGTCAAAACCTCCGGTCTCATCTCGCCCGCAAAATGGGGCAATCTGCCCGGCGGCGAGATTTTCACGTCACCGTTTAACTCCCACGGTCGCTTCGTCGTCGACGGCGTCGTGGGCGATTATCTTTGCCAAAAATACGGCGACATCGCCGCAACGCCGTTGACGATCGACATCAAAGACAACCGCATCGCCAAGCTCGCCTGCAAAAACAAAGAGCTGCTCGCGGAATTCGACAAATATTGTCACACCGACGAAAACTCGAATCGCGTCGGCGAATTCGCTATCGGCACCAACCTCGCGTGCACGCACATCATCGGCCACATTTTGCAGGACGAAAAACTTCCCGGCATCCACATCGCTTTCGGCCACCCGTATAGCGAACACACCGGCCAGGCCTGGAAAAGCACCACGCACATCGACTGCGTCGGCCGCAACTTCGACATCTGGCTCGACGACGAACAAGTGATGGCGAAGGGGAAATTTTTGATCTGAGTTCGCGGGGTGATGTCTCGCACGTGAAATTTTTTAACCACGGATTTCACGGATGAATACGGATAAGAACGGATGAATTCAGAGAAATTGATTCATTCGGAACTAAGCTCGGCCGTTATCGGAGCCGCGATGAAGGTGTTAAACACCTTAAAGCCCGGACTTGACGAAAAGGCTTATGAAAATGCGTTGGTGATCGAGCTTCGGAAACAAGGCGTCAAAGTTGATCAGCAGAAACGCTTCGATGTCCGTTACGAGGGCGAACTCGTGGACGTCTTGGTGCCAGATATGGTCGTGAATGATCTCGTAATCGTAGATCCGAAAGTTGTGGAAGCCTTCAGCCCCACCCACGAAGCGCAAATGCAGGTCTATCTGAACATCACAAATCTCCGCTTGGCCCTGCTCATTAATTTCAAATTCGTCGATCTACGCTGGAAACGAATCGTGCGTTAAAAATAATCCGTGCTTATCCGTTTCTATCCGTGAAATCCGTGGTCAAATAAAGCTTCCGCATCCTGCCGCCACTATGATCCCTGAACTCCGTCGCCGCTACAACAACGCCTTCACCGCCGAGCGCTACGAGGCACTCGTGAAGGAATTGAACACGGCGGTGTATTGGCCGGTGGATTTTCGCGTGGCGGAGTCGCCGTTGTTTTTCGACGAGAACACCACACGGGCGCTCGTCAGCGCGGCGGATGATATCATCGGACAACTTGCGATGCCGGAGTTTCGCGAGCACGCAAAGACCGCTATCCCCGCCGGACTCGAAGTGCCCAACGAAACCGCGTGGCCACATTTTCTCGCCGTGGATTTCGCGCTCTGTCGCGACGCGGACGGCGCGGTGTTGCCGCAGTTGATCGAATTACAGGGTTTTCCCACGGTCGCGTGCTGGCAGGCGTTGCTCGCGCGGACTTACAAAAAGCATTTCCCGGAAATCCCCGCGGAGTTTAGTTCTTATTTCGGCGGCTTGGACGAGGACGGCTATCTCGATGAATTCCGCCGCGCCATTCTCGGCAATCACCTCGCGGAAAATGTCGTGCTGCTGGAAATCACGCCCGAGCAGCAGAAGACGCGTGTGGATTTTGCGGCGACGCATGCGTTCCTCGGCATCAAGCCAGTGTGCGTCACGAAGGTAGTGAAGCGCGGGAAAAAACTTTTCTATTTCTCGGGCGGACGCGAAGTGCCGATCCATCGGATTTTCAATCGCGTGATTTTCGACGAACTGTTGCGCAAGAATCCGCCGATGAAATTCAGTTTCTTCGAAGAGCTGGACGTCGAGTGGGCCGGGCACCCGAACTGGTATTATCGCATCAGCAAGCACACACTGCCTTTTCTGCGGAGCCCGTTCGTGCCGGATTGCCGTTTTGTCAGCGAACTCGGCGGACACGTGTCGGCTGATTTGGAAAACTACGTCTGCAAGCCGCTGTATTCTTTCGCCGGACTCGGCGTGGATATCGCACCGACAAAAGAAAAAATTGCCGCCATCACGAACCCGCACGAATGGCTGCTGCAGCGCAAAGTCACTTACGCGCCGGTGATGGAAACGCCGGACGGGCCGGCGAAGGCCGAAGTGCGTTTAATTTTTGTCGGCGACGGCAGCAGAATGCCAAAACTGGTGAATCAACTCGTGCGTCTCACCAAAGGTGCGATGCACGGCGTGGATTTCAACAAAGGCCGCACGTGGGTGGGCGCGAGCGCGGGGTTTCATCCGGTGGTTTGATCGCGAGTGGTAGGAGGGGCTTTATGCCCCGATTAAAAACTCCCTGTCGGGGCTCCGGTTCCTACACCAAAAACGAAAATCCAAATCCCGGCACACCGTTGCGGCGTGCTCGCCGCCCGGTGTTTGTCCTCGGTTCTCGCTTCGCGAAACCGAGGCAAAAAAGAAAAGCCGCAGCGCACCCCTGCGCTGCGGCTTATGCACACACTCTGCCCTGCGGCAGATATGCCTAGTTAGTGTTTAGAAACGGAAATTCGTTCCCAAGGTATACGTAGTATTTTTGTCGTCGTCGCGAACGATGCCCGCCGTGACGGCCCATTCGCTATTTACCCAGTAATTCGCCTTGGCGCCAAAATTCCACACGCCTTCGCTGCCCAGATCCGGAGCGTCCGCATATTGCACGAATGGCGTAAGCGTAAAAGCGGGAGCGAGTTGCAGCTCCACGCCACCCGACACCTGCCAGTAAAACGAGTCATCTTTCACGTTGGCATATTTTTGCCAGATGTAGCCCGCACCGCCCTCGATGTAGGGCTTACCCCATGAGTAAGCGTTGCTGAAAGCCCTCAGCGCCGCGCCGAAGGTTTGCTCCTTGATGCGCGTGCCCGAAATTTTTCCGCTTTGCGTGTAATCGTAGGTGAGCCGGCCATCGAGGCCACTGCTCAGCCCTTGGTTATACTGGAAGCCGTAGCTGTCGGCGTGGACCGAGCTATCTTCAATATTGATATAGGAATACGTAACTCCTGCGTAGGTCTGGCCAATCAGGCCTTGACCATCGCTCGTGATCGACGGAGCGGCTTCAGCGGCACGTTGCGACTGCGCAGACGCGACCATCGTCAGGGACAATGCGGCCGCAGTAACAAGTGACTTTAGAATAGTGTTTTTATTCATCGGGTTAGGTTGGTTTGGTTTAGGTGAATCGACCCCAAGGTCAATGAGGCAGACACCTTAGCTGCACATTAACATTCTTCTGACCTCGTGGGTTCCGCGTGTTGCGCAGATTGTCACCGGCCCGACACTTGCCAGACGTTTTGCCTTGGGTAGTGTCGCTCGCATGAACCTCAAGCGCTTCGCTCTCCTTCTCACCGCCTCCCTTATGTTCTTCACCAGTCTTTTCGCCGAACCACTCAAAGTCGGCGCGGCCGCCCCAACTCTCACCGCCACCACGGATGAAGGCTCGACGCTCAACCTCGGCGAGGTCTATGCCAAAAATAAATACACGCTCGTCTGGTTCTACCCGAAGGCGCTGACCGGCGGTTGCACGAAGCAAGGCTGCTCGTTGCGCGACGCGGCTGCTGATTTAAAGGCCAAGGGCGTCGCCGTCATCGGCGTCAGCACCGACACGGTCGAAAAACAAAAAGAGTTCAAAGATGTGAACCATTTTCCGTTCCCGCTGCTCGCCGACACGGACAAAGCCGTGATCAAAGCCTTCGGCCAATCCGGCACGCTCGGGTTCGCGTCGCGCGAAGCCTACCTCATCGATCAAAAAGGCAACGTGGTTTACCACGACGAAAAGCAGACCGACAAGCAGGCGGAAAACGTCCTGAACTTCCTCAACGCCGCGAAGTAAGCGCTCAGCGCTCCGGCGCTCGCATTCATCGGAATTTCTCGCGATCGGCGGCTCAGGCCCCGATCGCTTTTTTGTGTCCGATTGCGTCCCCGCATTTCGTTGCTTAACTCCCGCGCATGCCCACCGCTGCGCTCCGTATCGCTTTTGTTTTTTATTTTTTGATCGGAAGTCTTTCGGCCGAGCCGCGCGCGCGTGATCTCGGCATTCCTTTCGAAGGCAAACCCGGCGCGCTCAACGCCATCACCGATGTCACCGGCGTGGAAGTCGGCCACACCACGCTCATCTCCGGCGAGAGCAAACTCGTGGTCGGCGCAGGCCCGGTGCGCACCGGCGTCACGGCGATTCTCCCGCGTGGAAAAAATAATCACGCGCCGGTGTTCGCCGGCTGGTTTTCCCTCAACGGCAACGGCGAGATGACCGGCACCGCGTGGATCGACGAATCGGGAATTTTAGCCGGGCCGGTGATGCTCACGAACACGCACAGCGTCGGCGTGGTGCACGACGCCGTGATCGAATGGCAAGTGAAGCACAGCGGTGCGGTGCGAAATGAAATCTCGTGGTCGCTCCCCGTTGTCGCCGAAACGTGGGATGGCTGGCTGAGCGATTTGAACGGCTTTCACGTGAAGCCCGCACATGTGTTTAACGCCATCGAGTCCGCCGCCAGTGGCGCGGTCGCGGAAGGCTCCGTCGGCGGCGGCACGGGAATGATTTGCCACGAGTTTAAAGGCGGCATCGGCACCGCCTCGCGCATCACGAAAGCCGGCCACACCGTCGGCGTGCTCGTGCAGGCGAACTACGGATTGCGCGATCAGCTCCACATCGCCGGCGTGCCGGTCGGCAAAGAAATTCAGGAAGGAAAAATTCGCGGCGAAGAAGTCGGTTCAATTTTAATTATTGTCGCGACCGATGCGCCGCTCATGCCGCATCAACTCAAACGCCTTGCGCGCCGCCCCACGCTCGCGCTCGGTCGCATGGGCAGCACTTCCGGCGACGGCTCGGGCGATTTATTTTTAGCGTTCTCCACTGCGAACCCCGTGCCCGAACGCGGCAAACCCGGCGCGGTGCAACTCCTCGCCACCGAAGACCTGAGCCCGCTCTTCACCGCCGTCGTGCAAGCCACCGAGGAAGCGATCGTCAACGCACTCGTCGCCGCTCGCACCATGAAAGGCCGCGACGATCACCTCGTCGTCGGGCTGCCTCACGACCAGTTGCGCGCCGTGCTGAAAAAATACGGCCGGCTCGAGGAAAAATAATTACCCCGCCTGCTTCGCCCAGCGATTCGCCATCAGGCCGTTCACGAACAACTGCAGCGGATGATAGAACATGATCGGCAGTAAAATCAGCGGCAGGTCGGCCCGCTCGCCGAAAATCAACACCGCCAGCGGCACGCCCATCGCGAGCGTTTTCTTCACCGAGCAAAAATACGCCGCGATTAAATCCTCGCGCCCCAGCCGGAAACTCCGGCACGCCGCATAAACCAGCGCCGACATCACGACGAAAAGTGACGCCACCAGCAGCGCAACTTTGACCGTGAGCGCGGCGCCATGTTGTTGCCAAATGCGCTGCTGCACCGAATCACAGAACGCCGCGTAAACGATAAACAAAATCACCGCGTTGCTGATCCGCGTGACCCAGATTTTGCGACGATCCACCGCCGCGTGCAACCAGCGTCGCAAAATCATCCCGAGTGCAAACGGCAGCAACGTCAGTAGCGTGATCTTTAACAACAGCGGCCCGAAATCACCGTGCGCACCGGTTTTGTTCATCAACAACTGCACGAGCAGCGGCGTCGCGATGACGCCGACGATGTTTGAGAGCGCCGCGTTAAATAATGCACCCGCCGTGTTGCCTCGCGCGACCGCCGTGAGCACGACCGACGTCGAAATCGTCGAAGGCAAAACGCAGAGATACAAAAACCCGTTGCGAATCGCCTCCGGCTCGCTCGCCCAAATCAGCGGCCCGACAAAATTAAACAGCAGTCCGACGACTGGAAAAATTACGAACGTGAACGCCTGAATGATCGCGTGGAGCCGCCAGTTGCCCGCGCCGCGTTTCACTTGTTCGAGCGCGAGCGACAATCCTTGCAGGAAAAGAATCAGTGCGATGCCGGCGTTGTTGAGCACATCAGCGTGCAACGATCCGCCTCGCGATCCCGGCTCCGGAAACAAAAACGCCAGCACGACCGCGCCGACCAGCCCGAGAATAAATCCATGCGTGCGCCACCACGGCACCGGAAGTTTTTTGGCGGGTTCGGTTGCTCGATTTTGCGTCATTTTAATTTAACCACAGAGGCACAGAGACACGGAGAAAAATTCAGAACCTGCATCCGACTCGGGGCCTCTGTGGTTCAATTGCCTCACAATTCATCGTCATGGACCGATGCCAGTGCTTCCGCGCGCGGATCATGCCGCGCACGCTCAATCCAACCGGCAAATCCCGGCGCGTCCGCGAGCAAGTCCCGCGTCAACGGCGCCGCGACGACATCGATCACGCGTCGTTCGCCGGTTTCATCGATGACTACGTTGCGATCATGGGTGTCGCCGACCAACCACGGTTCGTTGTCCAAAAACATCAACCGGGCGTGATCGCGGTCGGCCCGCAGGAAACGCGACGGAATCGGAATCAGCTTCTCCGGAATCAGCCCCGAGACGTCCGCTTTTTCTGGCAAAGCCCGGCCCAAGGTCTGTTTTGCCACCAAAATGCCTTCCGGCGTCAGGCCGATAATCTCGGTCGGCATGCCCAAAACGTGGGTCAGGCGCAGTTTTTCGAACAAGCGGCGATAATTCCCCGGAATCGCGGTGGCTTGTAAAAGTTCTCCTTCTCCCCGCGAAAACTCAAACGTCGCCCCTAAGTCCCCGCCCTCGCGAAACAGGAAGAATTTGTAGACCGAGTTCTGTCCGTCGACGAACGCCAGCGCCTCCACGCCACCACCGATGCGCCGCAGGTGAGCGCTATTCGCCTCGAATGGATCATCCGACTCCGAATCAAAACCAAAATCCTCCAAACGAATCAAGGGCAGCGTCTTGCGAAAATCCCGCACCGCCTGCCCAAACTCCGCCCAACGCGACTCGGCAAACTCCAGCAGGCCTACTTCGTCTCCTTGGGCGAGGACGAGCGTGCGGTCTTGATCTGTTCCGATAGCACATTGGGCTGCTTTTTCGCCCATTTGATCGAGCGCCCGAAGTCGTCGCCCGTGACCGTCCAGAATAACGGCCCACCCTTCCGCGCCGGGGAGGAGGGAGCCGAGGATTTGGGAGGGTTGTCCGGAGAACGGGTCTTTTTGCTGCATGAGTCCGCCACGCCCCACACTTCACGACCGGCGCCCCCGAAAGCAAAAACTATTTGTCCCCACCCTGTTCACACTTGAAAAGGGATGCCCAAAAGTAACGACCTGAGGCTTGCGCGACGCCGGATAAGGGAAAACCTCTCGCTTGACACTTGGCCCCCGCTTAGGCGAATTTGACCCTCTTTTTCCGATAACATCATGCAACCTACATTCCGTCCGCACCGCAAGAAACGCGCCCGCAAGATCGGCTACCGCGCCCGCAAAGCCACCGTTGGTGGTCGCAAAGTCCTCGCCAACCGCCGCCGCAAGGGCCGCAAGCGCCTCACGGTCGTCTAAGATGCGTTTCGGCGCCGGCCAACGGCTGCGGCGCAACGACGACTTCCGCGCCGTTCGAGAGCAGGGCCGCCGCATGGAATGCGGCGCCTTTCTTTTAACATGGTGCCATCGTCCGGTTGATCCCGCAGCGTCGTCCGTCGGCGCTTCGCGCATTGGCGTAGTCGCTTCCCGTGCTTCGGTTGGCAATGCCGTGCATCGCAACCTCGCCAAGCGCCGCCTCCGTTCCCTTTACCGCCAGCATCACGCCCTCGTGCCTGCTGGCTTTGATTTGGTGCTCACGGCGCGGCCTGCGCTGTTGAAGATGGATTACTCCGAAATCGCGCAGCGTTTTGCCCACGCCTGCAGCAAGCTCTCCGCCCTCCCCGCGAAACCACGTGCCGATGCCTGAGTCCCGCCCACGTCTTTCTGTTTTCGCGCGCATCGTCCGTTGGCCCGCGCTGGCCCTCGGCGGAATTATTTGGATTTATCAACAAGCGGTGTCGCCTGCGCTGGCCGCGCTCAACCCGACTTGCGGCTGCCGGTTTGCGCCGACGTGTTCGCACTATGCGCGCGAAGCGCTGCGCGAACAGGGTTTGTTGGTCGGACTTTTCCTCACCGTGTGCCGACTCGCGAAGTGCGGCCCGTGGCATCCGGGCGGCGAAGATCCCGTGCCCGCGCGTAAATTTTCCTGCGTTCGCGTCAGCAAAGCCACTCCGGCTCAAAGCTGATTGCCGACCGCTCACAGCCCTCTCTCATGGATAAAAAGAATACAGTAATCGGTGTCGTGCTGCTCGTCGCGGCGATGGCGAGTTTCGTCTTAAGCTCGCGCCTGGCTCCGTCTCCCGCACCCGGCAAGCCGGTTGAAAATCCCATCTTGCCGACGGCCACCGCGCCGGTCGAAGCGCCCTCGGCTGGCACCGCCGCCGTCACCACCGCTCCGGGCACGTCGCCCGCCGCCGCTGCGGTTCCCGCGGAATACGTCACCCTCTCGAACGACTTCATCGAAGTTAAATTCACCAATCACGGCGGCGCGATCGACACCGTCGGCCTGAAAAAACACCAAGCTGAACAAGGCAAACCCGCGCTCTACACGCTCAATGCCCAGCAAGCCGCGCCCGCGCTGAGCTTCCGCGATTTCCCGGGCGCTGATCGCACGGTCGCGTATTCGCTCGTTTCCAAAAGCGCCACCGACGTCGTTTATCGCGCGACGACCGACCAGCTCGAAATCACGCGCACCTACTCGATCGCGAAAGCCCCGAACCGTGACGATTACCAAATCCGCCACGAAACCACCTTCCGCAATCTCACCGACAAAGCCGTCGTGCTCCCGCGCGCCATCCTCAACGTCGGCACCGCGCTGCCGCTCAACGAACATGACATTGGCCAGTATTTGAACGTCGGTTATTACGACGGCGATAACTTCGAGCACACGGAACGCGGCTCGCTCGAAGGCGGCGGTTTTTTCAGCAGCTTCGGACTCGGCAACAAACACGATCTGCCCTTCATCGATCAGGTCGCGACCACGCAGTGGGTTTCCGTGAAGAACCAATTTTTCACCATGATCCTGACGTCGGACCAACCCGGCACCGGCATCCGCATCGAACGCGTAAAGCTCGCCACGTTGCTGCCGACTGAAGACCGCCGCGCCTACGGCGTGACCGGCTACGCGACCTACGAACTCAAGCCGCTCGCCGCCGGTGCTTCGACGACGTTCGGCGCGAACTACTTCGCCGGCCCGAAAGAATACAAACGCCTTTCGAATCCCGTGGTCTTCAAACACCGCGAAGAGAAAGTCATGCAGTTCTCCTCCGGCTTCGGAAAAATCTTTTTCTCCGGTTTCTTCGCGCCGTTGCTCATGACGATCATGACATGGGTGCATTCGATCGTGCCCAACTGGGGCTGGGCCATCGTCATCACCACGCTGTTGCTAAAAATCGTCTTTCTTCCGCTCACGCTCGCCGCGTCCAAATCCGCGAAGCGCATGGCGAAACTCCAACCGCTCATGGCTGCCATGCGCGAGAAGCATAAGGACAATCCGCAAAAAATTCAGGCCGAGACCTTGCGCCTGTTTAAGGAAAACAAAGTGAACCCGGTCGGCGGCTGTATTCCGATTCTCATCACGATTCCGTTCTTCATCGCGTTTTTCACGATGCTGCAAAGCGCGTCTGATCTCCGCTTCGCGTCGTTCCTCTGGGTGCACGATCTTTCTGCGCCCGACACCGTCGCCCGCATCTGGGGTTTCCCGCTCAACATCATGCCGCTTCTCATGGGCGCCACGATGATCATCCAAATGCGACTCACGCCGACGCCGACCGTCGATAACGCGCAAGCCACGATGATGAAAATCATGCCGTGGATCTTCACGATCTTCTGTTATACGTTCGCCTCCGGTCTCGCGCTCTACTCGACGATCAACGGCCTGTTCACGATCGGCCAACAAATGATCATCAACCGCATGCCGGAGCCCGAACTACCCGCCACGGCCGGCACCACGACGGTCGCCGGCAAAGCGCCGATGAAGAACGTCACGCCGAAGAAGAAAAAGTAAGGTAGGGGCGGTTATCTTAACCGCCGTTTTAAATTTTCGCCCGTCAGCTCCCCCATGGCCGGCCATAATAAATGGTCCAAAGTTAAGCGCCTCAAAGCCGTCACTGATTCGCGCCGCGGCAAAGTGTTTTCACGCCTCTCCCGCGACATCACCATGGCCGCCAAAACCGGTGGGGGCGATCCCGACGCCAATGCGCGCCTGCGCACGTTGCTGCTGAAAGCGCGCGAGGCCAACATGCCGGTCGAAAACGTCGACCGCGCGATCAAGAAAGGCACCGGCGAGTTGCCCGGCGTCGTGTTTGAAGAGATGACTTACGAAGGCTACGGCCCGGGCGGCATCGCGTTCGTCGTGCAAACTACGACCGACAACAAAACGCGCGCCGCCAAAGACGTGCGCGCCGCGTTCAACGGCCTCGGCGGAAATCTCGCGCAGACCGGCTCGGTTTCATTTCAGTTTCTCCACGCCGGTCAGTTCCTCATCACGAAAGACGCCGTCGCTGAAGATAAGTTGATGGAAGTCGCGCTCGAAGCCGGCGCGGACGACGTGCTCACGACCGAGCACGGTTATGAAGTGCGCTGCAACATCCACGCCTTCGACAGAATTTCCCACGCACTCGAACAAGCCAGCATCAAGCCCGCGAGTTCGGAAATCGCTTACATCCCCACGACCACCGTGCCCATCGACACAGCGGGTGCCGCACTGATCGAACAACTGCACGACGCCCTCGAATCCCTCGACGACGTGCAAGCAGTCTTCTCAAACGAAGACCTCAGCTAGCGCCATTGTTCTCTTAAACCCGCTGCAGGCGGCGGCCAATTGACACTTATTAAGTGTCAATTAGCCGAGAGTATCCTCCGCAAATTTTATCTCGGTAATTGCTTTTGCTCTGGGCGGATCTTCGCGGAAATCCCAATGGCTTGTCCGAATATTGAAATCTGCACGCCTTGATTTGACACTTAATAGGTGTCAAATGAGGCGGGCCACGCTTCAGCTGATCGTATCCACGTTGTTCGCGAAGTTGCGGTAATCGATCTTTTCGCGCGGGTTCGTGCCGTTGAGAAATTCTTCGATGTTCGTGTAGCCGTCGCCGTCGGCATCTTGCGCGCCATCGGCTACGTTTTTTGGATCGAGCCCGTGCTGGGTTTCCCACGCATCCGGCAGGCCGTCACCATCGCTGTCGACCGGCACTTGCGCCGCATCGAATTTCAATTCCGGATACCCACCAACTTCTTTCGGATCGCGAATGATGCCGCCTCTACCGGCCAGGACATTGCCAGTGCGCACCATTTCCAGCACGCGAGTATCGACCACATCACGCTTCGGAAGCGTGGCACCACCTTTGGCGAGCACGGCGGCGTAGGCGTCTTGCGCGGTCTGCTGCGCGACCGGCCAGCCTTCGAAGGGTGTATTCACGCGCGCCAGCTTTTCGTTTCCGCGCACGCCTTTCCAATTGTCGCTCGTTACGGTGTCGTGGCCTTCCACAATATTACCCGCGACATACCATTTGCCGGGACGCTTCTCGGCTTTCGGAAACCAGTTGCCGGCTTCGAGGAATTTCATCGGCGAGTTCTGGTTACGCTCTTCCATGCGCACAATCGTGCTGACCATGTCATCTTTGGTCGCAGGACCGGGTTTATAGTAATTACTGATTACATTAACCATCGAGCCTTCGTCGCCGCCATCCATCGTGCGATGACCCCAATTGAAGAGCACGTTGTTCCGATAGTCGAACTCGCCACCCATGCCAATGGACGGATTGCGCCCGGTGTTGTTGGCAAAAAGATTGTGGTGGAACGTCGCATCCTCACCGCCCCACGTGCCGCCGAATTCGTGGCCCGGCCCGAGCGCTTCACTCGAAACGACCCACTGAATCGTGAGATTCTTCACCGGCCATTTTTCATACGCGCCGTCGGACGTGCGGTTTTGGATGTAGCGATAGAGCGAGATATTTTCGTCGCGGCCCCAACTCACCGAGCAGTGATCGACAATCACCTGGCCGAGCGGATAACCGCCGATGTTGTCCGAACCCTGACCGCCCGGCAGCCCGCGGCGCACGCGGAGGTGCCGGATGATCACGTTGCGCGTATTGATGTTAATGGAATCGTGCGCGACGCAGATGCCGTCGCCCGGCGCACTTTGTCCCGCGATCGTGATGTCGGGGTGCACGATATCGATTTTCGATTTCAGATAGATCGTCCCCGCCACGCGAAACACCACGATGCGCGCGCCTTCTGCTTCAAGCGCGGCACGAAAACTTCCCGGGCCGCTGTCGTCGAGATTCGTGACTGCGATAACCCGCCCGCCGCGCCCGCCGGTGGTGAACATCCCGCCGCCCCAAGCGCCCGGAAACGCCGGCACGCCACTCGGCAAGTTCGGCGGCAGCGAGGGGATTTGCGCGACTTCGGGTTGAGCAAAACTTTGCGCGCCCAACGCCGCAGCGAGCGACGCGAGCAAAACGAATCGTGAGGTTTTCATAACAAGCAGGGTTTCGGAGTTTGGGGTGAAACCACGGAGACGCGCAGACCTCCCCGCGGATACGTCGCACCCCCGCAAATCGTTTCCTGCTTTTCCGCAAAAAGTGCCCGCATCGTAATCCAAGTAACCCGCGTGCCCAATCCGTTTGTCATATAATATATGACAAACGGATCGCGGATCGCATTGGCCTGACTCGACCGAACACTCCCTTGCGCTTCAACATAGGGGCGTTAACGTCGCTCGCATGAAACGCCTCCTCGTTCTATTCGTAGCCCTCACCGCATCTATGTTCGCCGCTGACGTTCCAAAAGTTACTCCCGCCGAAGCCGCCAAACTCGTTGCTGAAGGCAAAGCGGTCATCGTCGATGTGCGCGAGTCCGACGAATGGGCTGAGAGCGGCGTCGCCGCGCCCGCGGTGTTGCTCGCGAAGAGCGAATTTGACGAAGGCCTCATCGGCGAATGGAAACCCTTCCTCGAAAAAAATAAGGACAAGCAAATCATCACCTATTGCCGTCGCGGCGGACGCGCGACTGCAGTCGCCACTGAGTTGGAAAAGAAAGGCTACAAAACCGCTGTCGCTGGTTCGCTAAAGGACTGGCAGGACGCGGGCCTGCCCACGCGCAAAGCCGCCGAGCCCGCGAAGTAAGATTACCGTGTGCGTCGAGCGCATCGCTATCCAGCGATGCGCTTTTTTTATTACCCTTTCCAGTTCACCAATCGCGCGGCTTGGATCACGCACACGCAGTCTTCGCCGTCTTCAGTGTGTAACCAGTGCGGGTCGAGTTCGGGAAAGGCTTGGTCCAACGCTGGCTTTGCCTGACCCACTTCGAGAGCGACGATGCCGTGCGGTTGGAGTCGTTCGCGCGACTGGCGCAAAAGTCGGCGCACGATGTCGAGGCCGTCCTTGCCGCCATCGAGCGCCATCTGCGGTTCGTTTTTAAACTCCTCCGGTAAATCGCGCAGTTCGCGCGTGGGCACGTAGGGCGGGTTGCTCAGGATGAGATCGTATTTCGCAACCGGCACCGCTTCGAGCACATCGGAGTGAAACAGCTTCACGCGTTTCGCGAGGCCGTGCTCGGCGACGTTAAACTTCGCCACAGCAAGAGCGTCGGTCGAAAGTTCGACCGCATCGACTTTCGCGTCGGGAAATTGATGAGCCAACAAAATCGCGAGACAGCCCGAGCCGGTGCAGACATCCACGACGCGCTTCACGGGTTTGTTCGCAGGCAGCCACTGCGGAATCTGCTCGGGGAGCAGCTCCAGAAAATACGAGCGTGGGATAATCACGCGTTCGTCGACGTAGAACCGATGTTCGCCGAGCCACGCTTCGCGCGTGAGGTAGGCAGCGGGCACATGTTCCTCGAGGCGAAGGCGAAAGACTTCCGCGACGCGCGCGGTTTCTTCCGCGGTTAATTTCTTTTTCAGCACCACCGGTTTGCTGTCCATCGGTAGGCCGAGCGTATGCAGCAAAAGGTAGAGCGCTTCGTCGTGTGCGCTCGTGGCGACTTGGCCGAGCGCGCTGTCGTGTTTCGCGTAGAGCTTGATCGCGTGCGCGAGCCATTCGCCAAGCGTCGCGGGAGATTTGGCGCGCGCGGCCATGGCTTACGCTTTTTTCGCGCCAGAGCGGTGTTCCGAACAATAGCACTGGTCGTCGTCGCTGTAGCGAAATTCTTCGCGCGGGTGCGTGAGGTCGGTCTTGCCGCACACCACGCAACGGTGGCGTGGCTCGTTTTCGGAAGCGGCACGCGCGGCGGTCACTTTGGACTGGTGCTCCATGCGACGCCTGCCGGTCTTGATCCGTTGAAAGATTTCGCCGGAGAAAAAGAGGAAGAAATTGCCGATCGCCGCGAGCACCGCGAGACGTTCTGGATTCGAGCCGACCGCCAGAATGTAGCCGTAGCCCGCCCACTGGATCAGCGCGAGCCACTTGATTTTCACGGGGAGAATGAAAAAGAGCATCATCTCGAAATCCGGGTTCAAAAACGCGAACGCCAGAAACACGCTGCCCGCGAGGAAGAGATTGGTCGTGGCATTGTAAGGAAACAGAAACGCCACGCCGACGGTCAGGGCCCAGCCGACGAACAAAAACAGGTTATAACGAAACACGCCCCAGTAGCTTTCCAGCGAGCTGCCCATCATCCAAAACAGATACCACGCAAACGCGATAAATACGGGATGCGAACTCGGCGGGTAAAACAGAAACGTGATCACCCGCCACGCTTCGCCCGCGAGCACGGCTGCCGGCACGAGTTTGATCAGCTCGAGATTAAATTGTCCGAGAAACCCAACCGACCAGAACAGGACCTGTCCAATGACGAGGTAGAGTGAGATATTGGGGATGGCGAAGCGGCCGAGGGCCCGCTCGATGCGATTGAGAAACGACATGCGGGCTTATTTCTCAGTCTTCGCGTCCAACTGGTCGAGCAAAGTTTGTTTCTGTTTCTGGAGGACCGTTTCCTTCACGGTGGCGATGATGAGGCGAGCGCTCTCGAGCTTGCCTTGCTTGATAAGGACGTTCGCCACGTGCAGCGCAATCGTCTCCTGCTCAATGCCGGGCTTGGCGCGACCTTCGAGCGCTTTCCATTGTTTCATGGCCTCGTCCCATTGCGGCGTTTCGAGATCGTAGTAGGCCTCGGCGCGCCGATACGCGTAGGCGAAATTATCTGGCGCGAGTTCTACGGCGCGCGCGAAGGCTTCGAGCATCGCCTTGTCGAGCGCGGGCCGCGTAAACGTGCCGGCTTTGAGAAAATCGTCGCGACCTTCGTTCAGGAGCATTCCGAGATGGAAGTGATAAAGCGGTTCCTTCGGCTCAAGATCGATGGCCGACATGATCCACGGCAACGCTTCGGCAGGCTTGCCGTCTTCGGCGAGATGTTTGGCCATTTGGTTTTTCACGACCGGGATGTCGGAATCGAGTTGGTTGGCTTTGAGGAGCATGCCGACCGCCGCCTTGGTCATGCCGACCTGACCGAGCAACATCCCGTAAGCGACGTAACCCGGCGCAAAGTCCGGCGCTTTCTGGATAAGCACGTCGTAGCTGTTGATCACCGCCTGCAACTCGCCGCGCAGCCACGCTTCGTCGAGGTGCTCGCCTTCTTTCTGCGCGCGGGAGAGAATGTCTTTTTGCCGCGAGACGATTTCCTTGAGGGTCTTTTCCGAAGACGTTTCCGCCGACAATACGCCGGAGATCCCGACAAACAAACTCAAGCAAAGCACCGCACGGCGCAGAGGGGTCGCAATAAATCGCATGCGGCTACGACAAGCACCCCGCCTAATCGTTCAAGGCTTTAGCGTTCTTGTCACCGCACTCTCTGGCGGGACGAACTCCGTATCGTCCGCGGGCGCCAAACCCGCCCATCCACAGACCGGACACAATGGATTCCTCCACAATCCCACGTCCGTTCGAACTAATACCCCGCACGGTTCGCAGTAATAGCGCTCTAAATGCAAGTGTGACACGATTGTCGCAGGACAAATGGCACCGCGCGTGCTATTGTAGGTCTGTCTTAACCGATATTGCTTTCAAAGAACCCTCCCCAAGTAGTGCGTTCTTTGACTATGGCCGGATCCCTGCGCGAGCTCGCAGTGTGACGGTCGGATACTGTGTAAGTGTTTGATTTTTAGGGACACCGGATTGCGGCCTGCTTGTGCGCGCTTTACCGGAGATGAGCCCCAAAACTCACACTTTTGCCGCCAGTCGCCGCTAAAACGGCCGGCTGGTGGCGAAACTGGGTGTTTGCCTGCGGTCCTCGTGGCCGGTGGTGCCACCCTGCTCCTAAAAAACAGAAAAACTAAAACCCAACCTCCGGGTTGGGATTATGAACATGAACACAAAGTCCAAACTAGCCCTCAGCCTCGGTCTTCTTGCTGCGCCGCTCGCCCTTCTCGCGAGCTCGCCCGAAAAGGCCTATGTCGATGCATATCGCGGCCGCACGGATATTCCGGTGCCGATCTCGGTGGTCACCCCATCGGTCGCTCCTGAATACGCCGGCGCCCAGGTTGCGCTTGAGTTCGTCGTTGATGCGACGGGCAAGCCGACGCTTATCACGTCGCGCACGCCCAAAGCAGATGCCGAACTCGTCGAAGCCGTCGTCGCCGCCGTGGCGCAGTGGAAATTCTCCCCTGCCCTCGAAGCCGGTGTCGCGGTGCCTCGCAAAGTCGTGTTGCCGGTGACCATCGTCGATTCCTTCGCCGATGCGACCCGCCTCGCGGCTAACTAACCAGTAAACTGAAAACCACCAAAGCCGTCCTTCGCGCAAGCGAGGGACGGCTTTGTTATTTTTGCATCACAGTTTCGCTCCCGATAACTGCGGACAAATCTCAGGCGGCGAGCACTGCTCATCTTTCTAATTGGCCTGTCGCTCAAAGTTCGCCTGCGCCTTGTGCCCGGGGGCAAGAGCAGCTTGTCGATTGAGGCGTCGATCTCGATGACGGGGCCCGGGCCATCGATGCTTTCAGCGCGTCGAAAAGCGGAAGACTGTGCTGCTGGCGTAACGTTTGCCGGGACGGAGGAGGATGCTTGGGAAAGCGGGCTGGTTCACCGAGTCGGGGAAATGCTGGGGTTCGAGCACGATCGCGCCGCGATAAACGTAGGGGGTGCCGGCCTTGCCCCGGAAAGAGCCGTCGAGAAAATTGCCGCAATAAAATTGGAGGCCCGGCTCGGTCGTGAAGACCTCCAACACGCGCCCGGAGGCCGGTTCATAAACCGTCGCGGCGAGTTCGAGACCAGCGCCTTTCCGATCCAGCACCCAGTTGTGATCGTAGCCGCCTCCGAGTTTCAGTTGAGCGTGAGCCTCTCCCAGCCGTTCGCCGATGCGGCGCGGTGTCGTGAAATCGAACGGCGTTGCCGCGACCGGAGCGATCTCACCGGTTGGGATAAGCCCCTGATTCACCGGCGTGTAACGGCGTGCGTGGATCGTAAGTTCGTGCCCGAGAATGTCACCCGCGCCTTCTTCCTTGAGGTTGAAATAACTGTGGTTGCTGAGGTTGACCGGCGTCGCGCGGTCGGTGGTCGCCTCGTAATCGATGCGCAGGCCGTGATCCGGCGTCAGCGAGTAAGTCACGTGCACCTGCAGGTTGCCCGGATAACCTTCCTCCCCGTCCTTGCTCAAATAAGAGAGACGCAGCGCGGGCCGGCCAGCGACCTCGCACGGTTCGGCTTTCCACAACACCTTGTCGAAACCGACATTCCCGCCGTGCAAAGAACACGGCACGCCACCGGGCGAGTTGTTGGCGGCTAGCACATGGGGTTTGCCGTCGAGGGTGAATCGCGCGTCGGCGATGCGGTTGGCGACGCGACCGACGACGGAACCGAAATACGCGGACGAGCGGACATAACCGCCGACGTCGGAAAAGCCCAGCGCCACATCGCCGATTTTACCGGTGCGATCCGGAGTGCGGATACTGACGAGCGTGGCGCCGTAATCCATCACTTCGACGACCAGCCCGCGCGAGGATGTGAGCGTATAGAGCGTGACGGCGCGACCGTCAGCTAGTTTTCCGAATGGGCGTTGCTCGACCGGTGTGGCCGCGCCCAGCCGCAACACGATCAGAAAGAGAGCGACCGCAAAAATGAAACGAGCTGGGTTCGTCATATCGTGCGCGGATCGGGTTTCGATCCGGAGGTGAAAACGCTTTCCTGATTCGCTCGCGGCAACCGCGCAAACTTAAACCGTCTGCCGGACGACTCAAGGGTCGATCAGATCATCGGCGACGAAGATGCGATATTCTTTGATGCGACCGGGGACGTCGGCCGCGCCTTGGCGCGGAACGTAGCGAAAGCCGCCGACCACGCGCGACTGTCCGAGATCGAGAATCAAGCGATGCGGAAAGCCCGGTTGCGCCTCGCCCCATTGCGTGCGCCAGAAGTTGGCCGTCTGACCATCGATCGCGTTTTCTGCCGTGCCGTCCTCGCGTTCGCGTTCCTCGCTGTCGACATAGCCGATCGTCCACCCTTCGGTGCTCAATGGCTGGCCGTTGGCGTCGAGCAGCGCAATCTCCGCGATCGACGCCAACGGTCCTCCATCGTGGGCCGTGAGCGCTTCGAGGCAGAAATACCGACCGCGCGCCGGTGCGCCGAACCGCACCTCCTGCAAGTTCGAGCCCGCCGCAAAACTGTCCGCGTGCGCGGGCGGACCGAAATCCGTGCGCAATTTCACTTCGCGGCGCTTGGCGCGGGCGAAATCAAGTTGCGGGCGCAACTGGTCGAGGATGGGTTTCGCCAGCGCGGCGATCACCGGCTGCTCGGGGCCGAGCAAATCGAGGACGACGATCTCATTGTCGCCCGCCTTCAACCACGGACCCGGCACATACATGGTTTGCTGCGGGCCAATGTTCCAGTAGCGACCGAGGTTATGGCCATTGACCCACACGAAGCCTTTACCCCACGGACGCATATCGAGAAAACAATCGCCTGGCTGCTCGATCTTCACGGTCGCACGCCAGAAGGCCGGGACGCCGACGGCAGCCCCGGCAGGTTGCACTGCTTCGAAACGCAGTGCATCGAGCATCGCGCTGTCGAAGGGCAGACGAAAAATTTCCCAGTCCCGCAATTCCGCGGGCGCCTGATCGGCAACGGCCAGCGTGATCGGGGCGTGGATGCCTTTGCGGTCATGCACCTCTACGCCGAAGTTCACGCGGCCCATCGCCTCGACGAGAATGTCGAGTGTGACGGGGTGCGTGCGCTCGGGCAGTTGGACGCGGAAATTCCGGGAGCGACGATCGGTGAACCCGATGCGTTGTCCGTCGAGAAACACCTGGCCGACATCATGAATCGCCGCGGCTTCGAGTGTCGCCGCGGGCCCGGGCGGAAGCTGCGTGCGATAAAGAATACAGCCGTAGTCCTGGTCGTAGGCTTCCATGGTGCGCGGACGCTCTTCGGTAAGCGGTGCGGGCAAATTGCAAAATACGCGGGCCAAGCTGGTCGCCGCGACCGGAGCGATGGAGATAACGGGATTGCGCGGTGGCGGCTGGGGAATCGTCTCGCCGGGCAGCAAGTGTTGCGCGAACAGCGCGCGTGTCTGCTCGAACTGAGGCGTCACCCAACCCGCCTCGCTGATCGGTGCGTCGTAATCGTAGCTCGAGGTGTCGGGCTTGAACGGCCGGTCGGCACCGGTGAAGAAACCGAACGTCGTGCCGCCGTGCGCCATGTAGATACTGAATGACGCTCCCGCTTTTAGCATGTAACCGAGATCGGTGAGGTAGCGCGTCGGATTGCCGGTGTGATGCGGCGCGCCCCAAGTGTCGAACCAGCCGGGATAAAACTCTCCGCACATCAGCGGTCCGGTCGGCAGGATTTCACGCAAAGCCTTGAACGCGCCCTCTGGGTCGGTGCCGAAGTTCACGACGGGAAACAGGTCCGCACGGTAACCGTCCTTGAGGTGCTGCTTCGGATTGCATGCGAACAACGGCACGTCGAAGCCCGCGTCGAGCAAGGCCCCGCGAAGTTCGCCCATGTAGTCGGAGTCCTTGCCGTAGAATCCATATTCGTTTTCCACCTGCACCATGAGGATTGGCCCGCCGCGAGTGACTTGCAGCGGACCAAGTTCGCGGCCCACTTCCTTCAGGTAGCGTTTCGTGGCCTCTAGATAACGCGGGTCGCGCGTGCGCAGCTTGACGTCGTCGTGCTTGAGCAACCACCACGGCAAACCGCCCATCTCCCATTCCGCGCACGCATACGGTCCGGGCCGAAGGATCACCCACAATCCCTCCGCTTGGGCCGCGCGGCAAAAAGCCGCTGCATCGGCCTGGCCTGACCAGTTGAACTCGCCGGGCCGGGGCTCGTGCATGTTCCAGAAGAGGTAAGCGCAGACGATATTAAGGCCCATGGCCTTCACCATGCGCAGGCGGTGCTGCCAGTATTCCTGAGCCACCCGCGGTGCGTGCAATTCGCCGCAGCGAATCTGAAACGGCTTCCCGTCGAGCAGGAATTCATTCGCGCCGATTTCGAAGCGATGCGCGGGTGCGGGTGCCGCCGCAAACGCAGCTGGCATCATACCGAGGGAAAACAGCAGGGCGAGCGGCCACACGCACCGGGACAGGAGGAGCAATAAAAAGGAGTTCACGACGATGGGGTTGAGGTAGACGGCGCGCATCGGCACCGCTTGGGGAAGACGTCATCCTAGCAAATCGAACGGCTTGGCCGCGCTCCCCTATTCAGGTGAGCAGTCGGAAACGAACGCTACCGAAACATTCAAAAACCACCGAGAAGACATTAACTGAACAAAGGCAGGAATATCAGAAAAACGCCTCTGCGCCCGGCAACATGCCGGGCCTTTCGACTCCTGATTTATTTGATATGGATGATGCCGTGGCGGATGGCTTCGACCGCGGCGCCGGTCCTGTCGCGAACGCGCAATTTCAAAAAGAGCGCCTTGAGGTGCGTTTTCACCGTGTCCTCGGAAATTTCCAAGCTGGAGGCGATTTCCTTGTTGCTGCGCCCTTTCACCAACGCTTCCAGCACATCGCGCTCGCGAGCGGTCAGCGGAGGGCGTTCCACACTCCGGTTCAACTGCTCCGCCACTTGCCGCGGGAGCGTGGTCTCGCCTGCGCACACTTCACAGATGGTGCTCACGATTTCCTCAGTGGACATGTCTTTGAGGAGATAGGATTTTGCGCCCGACTGGATCGCACGGAAGATGTCCTCGTCTGCATCGTAGGTGGAGAGCACGATCACCCGTGCCTCGGGGTGCTTTTTTCGGATGGCAAGGATGGCCTCGACGCCGCCGACGCCGGGCATGCGAAGATCCATCAGCACGACGTCAGGCAGGACGTCATCGTAAACCTCGATCGCCTCCTCACCGTCCGACGCCTCCGCGATCACCTCCATACCAGGCTGGCTGCGAATCAACGCGACCAAGCCCATCCGCATGGGCGGATGGTCGTCCACGACAAGGATACGAATTGCGGTTCGGGGCGAAGCGTCTCCCATGACTGGCGGGGTAAAATCGGGTTGAGAACTCATGATGATGGGGGATGGGCAAGGGGCAAGTCCTGGGCAGCACCATTTCCGTCCGATCAATTTAACAGGTCAGCATGATCCTGCCTCTCACCCATTCGAGTGATCCCTGACCATGGACGAAAGAGTATTGCCAATGCGGAGACTGACGCCGGCCCACCACGCTCTTCCGACCGCGGGCACCCGCCAGTCGCGCGATGGTCACGCAGGGACGTTTACGACGACACGCGTGCCTTCGCCGGGGACGCTGGTGATGGCCGCGGTGCCGCCCAGCAGTTCGGCGCGCTCTACGATACCAACGAGGCCAAAGCTGCGCTGGCTGGCGTTTGTCCGCACCTCGCGCACGAAACCAACGCCATCGTCCTTGACCATCAGGTGCGCACTCCGGGCCTCGAAGGCCAGCTTGACTTCGATGCATGAAGGCCGGGCATGTTTACAGGCGTTCGTGATCGCTTCCTGACCGATGCGCAGGAGGTTGTTCTCGATCGTGGGCGGGAGACGGCGGCGCAGGCCCTCGGTTTGAAAGCGAGGCGTCACCCCCGTGCCGTCTGTCAATTGCTGCAGGATGCCGCGCAACGCCTCGGCGAGGTCGCCTTTTTCGAGCACATGGGAACGCATGTTCCAAATCGAGTCGCGCGCCTCGGTGAGCGCGGCGCGGGTGAGCTTGTGCGCGGAGGCGAGGAGCTGGCGGGCGGGCGGGCTGATCCCGTCAGCGTGCGCGCGCGTGAGTTCGAGTTGCACCGAGATGGCACCTAGGCTTTGGGAAAGCGTATCGTGGATCTCGCGCGCGAGCCGGTTGCGCTCGCTGAGGATCGCGGTGAATTCCGTCTCCGCCATCGCGCGGCGATGCTCCTGCTCACGCAGCCGCCGGCGGGAGACGAACATGACGACAGCCGCCGCGCCGATCGCGAGGGCCAGAAACCCGGAGAGCACGTAAACGATCCGCGAGGGGCTCCACCACGGCGGCGGCTGAATCACAGCCAGATCCGCCGGTGACCGCAAAAGCAGCTGGAACGAGCGCGGATCCCACAATCCACCGAGAGGGCTGCCCGTGTCGGCCACGACTGTGCAAATACCGGACACCTGGACGATGCTGCCGGGCTGCCACGCCAGCGGGACGGAATCTTTTTCTGCCAGATGCATCCGCACCCGCACAGATGTCCCCTGCCAGTCCAAGACGAGGGCTACGCTGTCGGCAAAGAGGCGGACGTCGTTCAGTCGGGCCTGCAACTGGACGAGGTCGGCATCGTGTTGCGGCACGCGCGCAGCTTTGTCCAATTGCTGCGGAGCCGGCGCGGGGCCAGCCCCGCGCCGTCGGAAGACCGCATCCTCAATGATGGGGCTATACTCGCCGAGCGCGGGAAAACCGACCACATCCACCTCATCGCCGGGATGTAGCGGATGGCGTTGCGTGGTCTCCACCCGCAAGCCACGATCGTGATCGCGAATCCAGAGAGCCGTGCCAAGTTCGTGGTGGACGACGGTGCCACGCACATGCACGCGCTGCCCGCGATCGCCGGAGAGCTGCGCAAACTGAAGGAGGCTGGCCACCGGCTGCGGTTCTCCGTCGAACGACATCTCGGGCGACGGTTTTTCCACGACGATGTCCACGCCGCGGGGAATTTGGACGAAGGGCCGCACGAACTGGCGGTTGGAATTGTGCAGATTGAAACACAATCCGCGCACGCGCACCTCGGTGCCGATGTGATCAGCAGGCGAGATGTCCTGGTCGATCTGCACGACCACGCGCGCACCGCCGACAGCGAGCGTCATCTTAAACTTCTGTCCGCCGGTGCGAGCCGGGCCCTCCGCTGGCGCGTAACGCGTGCCCGGGGGCGGCGGCGGGAGATCGCCGGGAGCCTTGAGTTCGACGCTGCGGACAATGCCGGTGAACTCGACCCACCGAGCGTCGAGTTGGCCCGTGTTCAGGTCATCGAGCGTCACCTGAATCGGATCGGGGATGCGCCCGTGCCCGACCTTGCGCACGGTGTGCGCGACGACATAGGGCGCGTAGCCGCCGGGGTCGGTGACGCCGACAATCTCCAGCAGATCGCCCCGCACCAGTCCAGCGACCTGTTCGCCAGGACCTTGGACGTAGATCCCTTCGGTCTCATCCTGCACGACAAACGCGATGCCCTCCGGATCGGCCGCGCCCATAAAAATGCCGCGCAGTCTAACAGGCAAGGCGCGCCGCGCTTCGTCGACGGCTAACGCGCGCACCTGGGTCGCCGTCGTCAGCGCGGCGGACTCAGGCGCAGCCGCGAAGCTCCAAGCATTCATCGAGAAGCAAACCACCACGGCGGCAGCGAGCCGGCAGCAGGAGCGAATTCGGAAGCGAGCATTCATTTCCAAGAAACGGGAACGCGCGCGACGATGGGAGTGGAGCAGCGAATGGCAATACTCTGGTGAAGCCTGCGCCCCGGGCCGGGCCTCCTGCATATCGCGCCCGCGTTCCGTCAAAGAGACCTTTGGGCTTCCGAGGTTGAGCATGAGCTTTGTGTCCCTACGCGGGAGCTCAGAACCCGGAAATCGCTTGGTCATCAGCTTGTCTCGCTGCTCCCGTAGCGAGCTACACCTGCATTGCGGAATTCAAGGTTACCCGTCACGCGCGATCAGGGACGCGGGGCGGTTTCGCCCCAACGCACCACGTAGGTCGTGATCGATTGGGCGGGGGTCGTCACGGAAAACCGGCCGTTGGCACCGGTGACCTTAACCTGCGGAGCCAGATCCTCCCGTGCCGAGGTCTGATAGGTCTCCACGCGCAAAGAGCCCTCGCCGAAAGCGGCGCAGTCATAGTCGCTCACGAGCGCGACCGGGCTAGGGTTGCTCGCTACGATGACGAGCTCCTTCCTTCCATCATCCCAAGCCGCGGCCGTCCCGGGGGCGTCGCTTTTGACGAGCACGGCCCCGGGCCGGATGAATTTCGAGAAGTGGCCCATGGCATGGTATTTCTTCGTCGCGGTCCAGACATGGGAGTCGCCGCCCAGATCAGCATGGATCAGTCCCCAGTTATGGCTGGACTTCGCTGCGCCGGCTTCGTCCTCGACCGCTTGCCAGAATACCCAACGCAGCGGTTGCAGGTCGCGCAGGTCGTCGATGATCTGCCCGGCTAGCGCAAGCGCGGGCCCCATGGCGGCGTGGTCGTGGGATTGACCGCCACCACCATCGACTTCCGACATGACGAGCGGTTTGCCGGCGGCGCCGGCTAGGTCGCGCAGCTCGGAGCGCCGTTCTATCGCGTAGGCATGGGCGTTGATCTGCGCGACGCAGTCACGGGTGGCCGCGTCGTAGGATTTCCAGGTCTCAATCGCGCGGTCGTAGTTATTCTCGTCGGCCGCGCTAATCTTGACGGAGTTCAGTCCGCGCTGGTCGAGGACGGAGCGCAGGTGCCGGATCAGGCGGGCCTGGGTGGGCCGCTCGAAATGGCAGCCCTCTTGGTTGCCGTTAGCGCGCCAGTAGTCCGTGAAAGGTTCGTTGAGCGGAGCAAGCGTGTCGAAACGGACGCCCCAAGCGTCGCGGAAATGTTCCACGACCTCGGCCAGGTATTCGGCGAACGCTGCCTCGTGCCGCGGGTCGAGGTTGTCAATGTTAGGATCGGCGCCGCCAGACGCGCACTGGCTCAGTGTCATCCAGTAGGGCGGCGAATTCGAAAATGCCTCCAGCCGTTTCGCGCCCCGTTTTATCGCGGCATTGAGCATCCAGCGCTGGCCCGGATCGGCGGCCCAGTCCCACGTGCCCGCTTTCGGCGCGAAGCCGTCAATCTGGCGAAACCACGACAGGTGGCGATGCTCCGGGTGATCCCCGCCCCCGATGTTATAGCGCACGACGGTCAGGCCGAGTCCGTCGGCCGAGAAGAGCGCGTCGGCGATCTGGCTCCGCTGCGGTTCGGGCCAGCGGCCGACGGCATTGGCAAACCAGCAGAGCGACGTGCCCCAGCCGTCGAATGCTGGCCCCGCATCCGGTCGAGGCAGGTTCACACGACGGGGCTCGGCAGCAGTCGAGGTCAGCGCGCCCAGCAAGAGCAGCAATCCGCAGTTCCAGAATATGGCCGGCGGGAGAACCACAGAGAACATCAGACGAGCGAGCGAGGTCATGGGATTATTGGGGTGAGAAAACGTGTTGAGTAATGAACGAAAGCGCGATGGCTAGGAAGCCGGGATAAATCTCGGTGGAGCGGCCGGGGTGCCCTGCCTCCGAGCTGACAAAACGAAGGCGGGACATCCCCCACGGATGCCCCGCCCTGTGATAAGAACCACAAACCCGATCAGAACTTGAAGGTGTTGGTGAGCTGCCAAGTCGTCTGGCTCGGGATGCGCACCTGCGCGACTGTGCCGTCTGGGTTGGCCGAGATCGGGATCAGCTCGTCGCTCGAGAACAGGTCGCGCACGTTGAGCTGGATCTCCCAGGTGACGCGATTATTGAGCTTGTGGCGATAGCCGATCCAGACGTCGTAATTGGCCTCGGACGGGCCATAGATCGGGTTGTCCACATCCGTCGCCCAGATGCCGGCGTCGGAGTTATATTTCGGCAGGTAGCCGATGGCGGTCTTGTCCTGCCAGCGGACGGCGCCGCCGACATTGACGTTCTTGAAACGCCCTTCGCTGAAGCTGTAGTTGGTCACGAAGTTGTAGCGCCATTTGCGGAGTTCGCTGACGGCCCGGCCGGTGCCGGCGAGCGCGTTCACGTAGGGTCCATACACGCTTGCCAGCATGCGCCCGCCGAAAGTGTCAATTTCGGGCGAATAGTTGATGGTTCCACCCCAGTGGCGGACGTCGGCAATCCCGTCCTGTTTCCAGTAGTTGAGCTGGTCAGTGCCGCCGGCGTTGTTGTTGAAGCCTTCCAACCAGAAATCCTTGTTCTTCGCGATGAACGCCGTCCAGTCAGGGAGAATATTGTCGCGCACGGCCGAGACTTGGGCGGCGTTGAAGGTCATGCGCCAGTTCCGAGTCGGATTGGCGGTCAGCTCGATCTCGGTGCCCTTGGAGACGAGATCGTTGGACAGCGTCAGGGTGCCCGGCGAACTGCCGTTCCAGTAAAACCTGTTGCCGTCCTGGACTTTGTTAAATCCCTGCAAAGGAGCCCAAGCCTGATCGAGTGGGCGGAACCACTGGGCATCGGTGCGGGCGGCGAACCAAGCGCGACGGTATTCGATCTCGTCGGCGGTGAGCGGCGGCGCCAGATAGGGCTGCATGGTAGAGGGATTGATCGCGCCTTCGGGAGTGTAGGTGGGATCCCCATCCACGGCTGCATGGCGGATGCGAAGGGGTTGGTTGACCAAGGTGCTAAGCTGGTTGCGCCAGTCCGCCGGCAGCGCCTGGTTGGCGATGGCCTGATCGTAAGTGCTGCCGAAAAACCACTTATTCACCAGCAACTCGCGGGTGGTTTGGCTGTCGTTCCATCCATTCTGGGTCTCCTGCATGAGGGCGTTCATGGTGCGAACCACCCCACCGGCGACCCAGCCTTTCATGCCGAAAGGATCGCTCAGCGTGGTAGTGGCCTGACTGGTCTTATACCACGTCATGCGGAGGGATACTTTGTTGTCGAGCGCAGTCACGAGGAATCCGTAGTCTTTGGTTTTGCCGGAGGGTGAAGGCAGTTGTTTGCCATAGATATCGGTGCCGACTTGGGAGGGACGGAAGCTATTGGAGTCGTTGTAGTTCAGGCTGAGGGTGATGCCCTTCGGCAGCTTCTGCTTGAACATCGCGAGGATCGGCTCCGTGTGCAGCACCGCGCCCCAACTGCGGCGTTGCTCGTTCGCCATGAGGGGGGTGGTGCCAGTGTAGTCCCATTTCGGGCTGAAGGGCATGGGAACGTTGTTGGCATCCCGGATGTAGATATTCGTCTTCTCCTGACGCTCAAACTTGTCCTTGCGCCAGCCCAGGAGCGGGACGATAGCACCGTCCAACATCTTGCCCTGCCAGACCACGGAGTTGGACCTCGTGTTGTCGTAACCCTGGCCAATGCCCGTGTAGAGCTTGTCGAGATCGTTTCCCAACTGAGGAGCTTGAGGTTGGCAGTGTGCCAGGTCTTCGTGTTGTTGTCGAAGATCAGGGCTTTGCCGGCTGCGGGGGGCGTGTGGCTCGCCGAGATGCCGTGAATCGCCGAGGAGGGGATGGCGTTGAAACTCGGATATTTCTGCAGGTTTTCGCCGATATAATGGACGCCCCACCACTGAGTATGGCTAACGGAATTCAAGAAGGGAGTGCCCAATGTGGCCGCATCCCAAGCATAGAGGTTGAACGAACGGTCGAGGTTGTCGTAGCGCTGGTTGGTAACGACGCCGGTGAACGTATGATTGCCGAGGATGCGGGCAAGCCAGCTGTCGCGGGCGAGGTAGTCGGCGGCATCAAGCTTGTAGTAGGCAGTGGCGCGCCAAGCCTCGCGGTCCTCGCGCTTCATGTTGCCGCTGGACGGACTAACGATATAGGGCCGGCCGACGTCGGGATTGGGGCCATCGTCGCGGAGGGTGGCGTTGACATCCACAGTCACACGGGGCGAGTCGATCAAATTGGCGTATCCGGAACGGTAGCTTTCCTTGTAATAGCCGACATTGAATCCGAGGCGGTCGCTGAAATAGGTTTGTGAACCCGACAGGTCGATCGAGTCGAAGTTGTTCCATTCCTTCTTGTTCGGGCCCGACATCGTCTGGTCGATGAAGGCCAGGGGGCCGGAGAGGATCATCTGCTGGGGCCAAACGCTGGTGCCGAAACCGGTGAAGGTCTTGCCGGTCGCCTTCTGGTAATCGTTGATGATTTTCGTGATGGCCGCGTTGTTAGCGAAGTAAGCCGCAGTGTCCTTGTTCCACGCACCCGGGCCGCCTTCGTCCAGATTGGGATTCGTCACGCCGCTGAGACCGCCCCAAGGGTCGCCGTCGCGCTGACGGTAGGCATCCATGCGACCGTTGCCGATGGCACCGGTGGTGGGATTCTGATAAATCGTGCCCGGGGAATCGTTCCACCAGTCTCGCGCCGGGGCGCCGGCGAAATAGTGCCTCAATTCGGGATGCGACGTGCCGTTCGGCTCCTGAGGCGTGCCATTGTTCGTCAGCGGATTATACATCAGGTATTTGTTGAGCGGGCCGAACCAGTTCGAGATGAAGTCGGCAGCGGTGACTGGGACCGGGCGGTTGGCGTTAATCCGGCCGGTCTCGCCCTTGATGTCGATCTGGGTGAACACGCCTTGGGCGAGCTTTGGCTGCCAGCGGAGCGCACCGTAGAGGCGCCGATCCTTGTTAAAGGTGAAGTCCTGCCGGAATTTTTCCTGGTCGTTCAGACCGCTGATGCGTAGGCCGAGCTGGTTTTTGACCAGCGGCACGTCCACGTCCAGCACCTGCCGGTATGAGCCGTAGCTGCCGATGCGGAACTGCGCCTCGCCGCCGAACTTGTCCAAGTCCGGCTCTTTGAGTGTGTTGTTGATGATGCCCGCTGGGCTGCCGAGACCAAAGAGGATGGAATTGGGGCCGCGCTGGATATCGACGCGCGAAGTGTTATACGAGTCCATCGGAATGCCCGTGCTGTAGAAATTGCGCGTCAGATCCGCGGTATCGAGACCGCGCACACGGGTGCCGCTCTGGGGGTTGACCAGCATCCGGGCGCGATAGCTGCCGTCTTCGGCGTTGCCGCCGTAGTAGTTGCCGCCGATGCCCGCAACCTCAGTGCTTGTCGTATAGACGAGGATGTCCTGGAGGTTGGAGGATCCCGTGTCCTTCATGAACTCTGCGGTGACCACCTGGATGGCCGAGGCTACGTCTTTTAGTTCCGTATTCAGGCGCGAACCGGCGAGCGACGAAGTCGCCGCGTAGCCCACGTCCTTACTCGTGGAGACCTGAAACGGAGCGAGTTGGAGGACCTCTCCATGAGCCTTTTCCTCGGATTTTTTTTCCTCAGATTTTTTCTTTTCGTCGCTAGCTGGGGTGGTCTGGGCCTGCACCGCAGGCATGGCCCAAGCCGCGGCAAAGGTGGCGATGGCTAGGATCGCGCCGCGGCGTCTCCCGCGAAGGCGATCGGGTTCTCGTAGTGAGAGGGTGTTAATGACGCAGGATAACATGGTGGGGTCGAAGCAGACAGGCCGAGTTTGTGTTAGCCTAAGGTAACGCCGAACCAGCAAGCCGTTTCGGAGCAGGTGCTCAAATCGAAAGCGGTGTCGCTTGGAGCGAGCCGGGGGCGGGGCCAGAGGTGTTGGGGTTTAAAAGCGAGCCAGAACAGTCCAAGCCATCGCAGTGAAACGGGGCTCGGATCGTGAGGCAGGCTCGCGGAGATGAGCGGATACTAGTCAAACCACCCTGATTCCACTATCCCCTGTTCGGGTGAGCCATTTTGTTTGAAGACGGCGGCAGGTCGACAGGACCAACACGCCGCCCCGACGGTCCGCGCAGCCCAGCCGCGTTCCGTCGATATTCCTCTCTCTCTTCACCGGTTGAAAGCAGTGCCCCGTCCCACCAGCTCGCAGCTGGAGATGTTTTAACAGCCCGCCCGTTTTTGCTTTCGGTGCGCGCCGCGTGTGTCTTGGGTGTGGCCACTTTTATGAGCGAAGACCTTCTCAAAGCCATTCACCAAGAACTCGTCCAAATCCGCCAGCTGCTCGCGAGCGGTCAATCCAGCCAGGCCCGCAACAGCACGCCGGCGCGTTCGAGTTCTTCGTCTTCAAGCTACGCTTCCTCATCGAGTTCGCGCGGCAGCGAAGAAGTCCCGCAGCCGAGCGAAGTCATCGCTAACGCGGGTGACGTGCAGGTGCACTTCGGCAAAAACAATGGCGTCGCCCTCTCGAAACTCGGCGAGCGTTCGCTCTCGTGGTATGCGCAGGAACAAGCCCCGCGCCTCGACAGCAGCGGTAACCCTTACCCGCCGCGCCCGCAGGAAACCACCTTGCGCAACGCTGCGCGCACCCTCTGGCACCAAAACAAAGGCACGCTCGGTGCCGCGCCCGCGGCCAAGTCTTCATCTTCGGGCGACGATTTCTCAGAATCGCCGTCATCCTCATCGTCGCATCCGTCCGACGAAGAAGCGCTGCCGTTTTAATTAATTCCCTGCCGCGCCAGCCGGTCGACTCCCTGCTGGCGAATGTGCAGTGCGCCAAAAATAATCACGGCACCGACAGCTACGAACCACCACGGCAATTTGCTGACGCCCTGCGCGAAGCCGATGCCGATCGCCGACCCGCCCCAACCCGCGATGCTATAAATCGCCGCCGCCAACCACGGTCGCATGCCGCGCGCCGGATAAAACACCAGCGCCGCCGAATACGCCGACACTGCCGCCGTGTAGAGGATCGCCCCTTGCGCGAAGGCATGACTGCCCGAGTCCAAAAGATAACACGCCGCCATCAACGCGACCGCTGCGCACGCCACCACGCCGCTCATCCAGCGACGATCCAGCGCGTAGCCGGCGAGCAAGGCCGCGAGCAAATGAACGCCCGCGTTCACCATAAGCCCCGCGTTTTCCGCCCAGACTTCCTGCCGCAACGACGGCACATGCTGGATCAGGTAAAACGCCGCCGAGTCCAGGCACACCAACGCGAGGAACAACGCCACCCACACCACCATGCCCGGCCGCGTATAATCATATCCCGCTGGTTTGTCTGGGGGCGCATTTAAGGTGAGCTTCTTCGCCGCCACGATTCCCGCCAACGCCGCCATCAACGCCGTGATCGCTTGGATTTTCGCGGTGGCATTAAACACCTGCGGCAAATTACACGTCGCATACGCCAGTCCGGTGCCGAGGCCGATTAACGTGCCGAGTTGCTCGCCGCCGAGCACACGTCGCAGCATGCACGCCAGCGTCACCGTCGTCAGTCCCAGCCCGAGCCCGACGAGCACGGCCACCACCAAAAAAAGCGCGAACGACTGCGGCGCGAGCGACACCGCCGCAGCCGCCGCGCAGATCGCGTAACCCGTGATCAATCGCGACACCGCTTTTTGCACCGAATACCCTTTCGCCGCGAGCGCGCTTCCGCCCATGCCGGCCAATCCCATGCATGCCATGATGACTTTCATCGACGCCGCAGTCGTGCCGGCTTCAGTCACCGCTTTTAAAAAGCCAAACTGGGCGAACACCAAAAAGTAAACATACGTCAGTGTCACCGATGCCGTCGCCGCAATCACCACGTCGCGCTTTAGCTTGAATTTCTCTTCAAATATCACGTGCGTCGGACAGTGCGTTGCCCGGCTCGTCGCACAAGGCACATCTCCCCAAACGCCTATTTTTAGTGGGTAAAATTTTATCCGCCGACCTGAAACCCCGGCTAAACCGCCCGCCCGCCACGTGGTTCATGTGACACGCTCGCTCGGAGAAAATTCTTGCCGGAACACGCCACCCGCTACATCAGTCCAGCCTCAACCCATGGTTTTCAACCATCACCACCATCACACGAGCTAGCCTCCCCACCCGGGAAGGCTTGAAGCGCCTTGCCCGTGGATGATGGAAATTAATTTCCGAGCCCCCGGCAGGTATAAACCTCCGGGGGTTCTGCTTTTTTATTCACCAAACTCCGCTCAAGTTTCTTCCTTTCCTCGCTCCTCGCTCAGCTATCCACTCTTAACTCTTTTTCCTTCCCGCCATGACCTTCACGCTACCCAAAGACCGTCTCCGCCTCGCCATCCAAAAGAGCGGCCGCCTTTCCACCGACTCGCTCGACCTCCTCAAGGCCTGCGGCATCAAGGTCAAATCGGCCAAGGAAAAACTCCTCCTCCACGCCGACAACTTCCCCATCGATATTCTGTTCGTGCGTGACGACGACATCCCGCAACTCGTCATGGATGGCGTGTGCGATCTCGGCATCGTCGGCCAAAACGTCCTCGAAGAAGCCGCGCTCGAGCGCCGCAGCGCCGGCACCGCCGGGGGTTACGAAGTGGAACGCTCACTCGATTTTGGCAGCTGCCGCCTCTGCATCGCACTGCCCGAAGAACGTGCTTACACCAGCGTCCAGGACCTCGCCGGTCAGCGCGTCGCCACGTCTTATCCGCAAATCACGAAACGCTACCTCGAACAAAAAGGTGTGAAAGCCGAGGTTGTCCAACTCAGCGGCTCTGTGGAAATCGCCCCGCGCCTCGGCCTCGCCGACGTGATTTGCGATCTCGTTTCCAGCGGCTCCACGCTCGAAGCGAACAAACTCCGCGCCGTCGAAACCATCTTCAAAAGCACCGCCGCGCTGATCCGCAACCAGCGGCCACTCAACCCCGAGAAAGCCCACGCACTTGAGATCGTGCTCCGCCGCCTCGACGGCGTGCAAAAAGCCGCCGGCACCAAATACATCATGCTCCACGCCCCCAAAGCGTCGCTTGAGCAGATCAAAAAATTCCTGCCCGGCTCCGAAAACCCGACCGTCCTCCCGCTCGCCGGCGACGACACCAAAGTCGCCGTCCACGCCGTGTGCTCCGAAGACGTTTTCTGGGAAACCATGGAGTCGCTCAAACAAGCCGGCGCCTCCAGCATCCTCGTGCTCCCGATCGAAAAGATGATGCTCTAAATAATCTTACTCTTTCCTCTTAATCTTTCTCTTTCTCTCGAAAGCCCACCGCCACCGCTCCGATTCAAGATTAAGATAAAGAGTAAGAGAACGATTTTCGTGAAACCCCTCCTCTGGAAAACCCTCTCCGCCCGCGCTCGTGCCGACGCCCTCCGCCGGCCGGCCCAAACCGCGCAGCCACAAATCGCCGCGACGGTCACGGCGATCATCGCCGAGGTGCGCCGCAACGGCGACGCCGCGCTGCGCTCGCTCACGGAAAAATTTGACGGCGTTAAACTGCGGTCGCCGCGCGTCACGCCCGCGGAATTCGCATTCGCGGAAAAATCACTGTCCACCGCCGATAGATCCGCGCTGCGCCGCGCCTACGCCAATATCCGCACCTTCCACGCCGCGCAAAAGCCCGCCGCGCTCCGCGTGGAAACGATGCCCGGCATCGTGTGTGAAAAAGTTTCCCGCCCCATCGGCCGCGTCGGCCTCTATGTGCCCGGCGGCAGCGCCACATTGCCCTCGACCGCGCTGATGCTCGGCGTGCCGTCGCAACTCGCCGCCAATCCCGTGCGCGTGCTCTGCACGCCGCCCGCGAAAGATGGCACCGTCAACGCGTGGATTCTTTTCGCCGCCAAACTTTGCGGTGTCACCGAAATCTACAAAGTCGGCGGCGCGCAGGCGATCGCCGCGATGGCTTACGGCACCACGACGATTCCGAAATGCGATAAACTCTTCGGCCCCGGCAACGCGTTTGTCACCGAGGCAAAGTTGCAAGTGTCGCGCAACGCCGACGGCGCCGCGTTCGATCTGCCCGCCGGTCCGTCCGAAGTGCTCGTCATTGCCGACGACCGCGCCACGCCCGCCTTCGTCGCCGCGGATTTGCTTTCGCAAGCCGAGCACGGCGCGGATTCCCAAGTCATCCTCGTCACACTCTCCGCAAAATTTGCCGCGCTCGTTTCCGCCGAGTTGGAAAAACAGCTCGCCGATCTCCCGCGCGCCGCGACCGCGCGCAAAGCGCTCGAACGCAGCCGCTGTTTCGTGGCTACCCACCTCGCCGAAGCCGTCACGATCGCCAACGCCTACGCGCCCGAACACTTGATTCTTCAAGTCGCCAACCCGCGTGCGTTGCTCGCGGACATCACGACCGCCGGCTCCGTGTTCCTCGGCGACTGGACGCCTGAATCGCTCGGCGATTACGCGAGCGGCACGAATCACGTGTTGCCGACCTACGGCTGGGCGCGCGTCTGCAGCGGCCTCGGTCTCGTCGATTTCCAACGCACGATGACCGTGCAAACCGCCGCGCGCTCCGGCTTGAAAAAACTCGGCCCCGTTGTCGAACGCCTCGCGCTCGCCGAAGGCCTCGCCGCCCATCAACGCGCCGTCCGCGTGCGCCTCGATTCACTGAACGGATGAACACCGCACGCAAAACGGTAGGGACCGACCTCCGGGCGGGCCGATTCGAGGTAGGGGCGGTTATCCCTAACCGCCCTTTCAGCGCGTCCGAAAATCCTGAGATGACCGTTAAGGATAACGGTCCCTACCCTCAAACGCCATGAATTCGTCCGTCGACTCCGTTCTCGCCCTCGTCCGTCCCGACATCCTCGCGCTGACCGCCTACAGCTCCGCGCGCAAAGAATCAAAAGGCGGCCGCGTGTGGCTCGACGCGAACGAAAATCCTGAAACTCCCTCTGCACACCAGCAACTGCTCAACCGTTACCCGGAGCCACAACCGTCCGATCTCCTCGCGAAACTCGCGACGCTCTACGGCGTGTCGCCGACGCAGGCGCTCGTCACGCGTGGTTCCGACGAAGGCATCGATTTGCTCCTGCGCACATTTTGCCGCGCCGGCCAAGACGCGATCCTGATTACACCGCCGACCTACGGCATGTATGTTGTCGCCGCCGGCATCCAAGGCGCGAGCGTCGTTAAAGTCCCACTCGTGCAGGCAAAAAATTTCGCGCTCGATGCCGAAGCTGTCATCGCAGCCGCACTCGCCAACGCGGCGGTGAAACTCGTTTTCCTCTGCACGCCGAACAACCCAACAGGCAATCTGCTCAATCGCGCGGATGTGTTGAAAGTCACGCGTGCGCTTGCCGGTCGCGCCGTCGTCGTGGCGGACGAAGCTTACGTCGATTTTTCCGGCCAGCCGAGTCTCGCTTCCGAAATCGGCGCGAATCCCAATCTCGTCGTTCTCCGCACGCTCTCGAAAGCCTTCGGCCTCGCCGGTGCGCGGGTGGGCACGACGATTGCCGATCCCGCCGTCATCGCGGTGCTGCAAAAAGTCATCGCGCCCTACCCGATTCCCGCGCCCGTGGTGCAAGCCGCTCTCGCCGCACTTTCCGCCGACGGCCTCGCCGCGGCGAGCGCTTCGGTGGCGTTGTTGATTTCCGAGCGCGTCCGACTGGCCGCGGCACTGCCGAAATTGGCAGCCGTGAAAGAACTTTGGCCAAGCGATACGAATTACCTGCTCCTCGAAGTCGCTGACGCCGCCAAAACGATGGCTGCCGGTCGTGCCGCCGGCGTGATCTGGCGCGATCGCCAGAAAGACGTTCCGAACACCATCCGCATCACCGTCGGTTCGCCCGACGAAAACAACGCCACGCTGGAGGTTCTCGCCCGTGTCTAATCCAAATCTTTCTCGTTCTCTTAATCTTTCACTTTCTCCGTTCGAGGCAGGGCCCGACCTCCGGGCGGGCCGCAATGATGCACGCCGACAACCAGCCTGCCCGGAGGTCAGGCCCTACCCCGCTTTGCGCCATGTCTAAAAAAATTCTTTTCATCGACCGCGACGGCACGCTCATCGCCGAGCCTTTCGACCAGCAAGTCGACCGCCTCGACAAGTTCGTGCTCGAGCCCGACACCATCCCCGCACTACTGCGCTGCCGCGACGCCGGCTACACGTTCGTGATGGTCACGAACCAGGACGGCCTCGGCACGCCGAGTTTTCGCGAGGAGGAATTTCGTCCGCCGCAAAAACTGCTGCTCGATATTCTTTCGTCTCAAGGCATCGAGTTCGAAGCCATCCGCGTCTGCCCGCACACGCCCGCCGACCGTTGCGATTGCCGCAAACCCAAGGTTGGTCTGCTGCTCGATTATTTGAAGGACACGACGTGGTCGCGTGAAAACTCCGCAGTCATCGGCGACCGCGAAACCGACATCACGCTCGCTCAAAACCTCGGCGTGAAAGGCATCCGTTACGACCGCAAGAAGCTCGGCTGGACGGAAATCGCCCGCCAGCTCGTCGACGCCCCGCGACGCGCCACCATCGTGCGCAACACCAAGGAAACGAAAATCAGCGTCACCGTCGATCTCGACGCGCCTGCGCCGATCCAACTTTCCACCGGCCTCGGTTTCTTCGACCACATGCTCGAACAGATCGCCCGCAACGCTGGCATCAGTCTCGTCATCACGTGCGAAGGTGATCTCCACATCGACGAACACCACACCATTGAAGATACCGGCCTCGCGCTTGGGACCGCGTTGCGTCAGGCACTTGGCGATAAACGCGGCATCGGTCGTTACGGATTCGTGATGCCGATGGACGAAGCCCTCGCGCAAGTCGCGCTCGATCTCAGCGGGCGCGCGTGGCTCACCTTCGACGCAAAATTTCCACGCGAGAACGTCGGCGAGATGCCGACCGAGATGGTTTCCCATTTCTTCAAATCCGTCTGCGACAATCTCGCGCTCACGATGAACATGAGCGTCACCGGCGACAACACGCATCACATGATCGAGGCCTTGTTCAAAGGCTTCGGCCGCGCGTTGCGTCCCGCGCTCGCGCGCGGCGCCGGCACGGAAATCCCGAGTTCAAAGGGCGTGCTCTAACCTCGTTCTCTTTCTCTTAATCTTTCTCGTTCTCTCCTTGTGTCTATTTCCCTAGCCATCGTCGACAGCGGCGGCGCTAACATCGCCTCGGTGCGTTTCGCGCTTGAGCGACTTGGCATTGCCAGCGAACTCACGGCTGATCCTACCGTCATTCGCAACGCCGAACGCGTAATCCTGCCCGGTGTCGGCGCCGCGCAGGAAGGCATGAAAAAGTTACGCGCAAAAAATCTCATCGAGTGCGTGCGCTCGCTCACGCAACCCGTAATCGGTTTCTGCCTCGGTGAACAATTGCTGTTCGATTCCTCCGAAGAAGGCGACACGCCGTCGCTCGGCATAATTCCTGGTCGCGTGGCGCGCATCCCTGACGGCGTCGGCATCACGGTGCCACACATGGGTTGGAACACGCTCGAAGTGTTGCGCGACACTCCGTTGCTCAAAGGCATCGCGAAAGATGCGCGATTCTATTTCGTGCACAGTTTCGCCGGCCCGGTGAATGAGTTCACCCTCGCGACGGCTACGCACGGCGTGCCATTTGCTGCGGTGGTGCAGCGTAAAAATTTCTACGGCGTGCAATTTCACCCGGAACGCTCGGGCACCGCGGGCGCACAGTTGTTGAAAAACTTTTTGGAGATTTCCGTATGATCATTTATCCCGCAATCGATCTTCGCGGTGGCCGCGTGGTTCGCCTGACTGAGGGCAAATTCGACCAGGAGAAATCCTACGGCACCGATCCGCTCGCCGTGGCGCGCGAATTCAAAGCTGCCGGCGCCGAATGGCTGCACGTCGTCGATCTCGACGGCGCCAAGGATCCACTCAAACGCCAGATCGAACTCGTGGAGCAAATCGCCCGTGGCAGCGGCCTGCGCATGCAGACCGGCGGCGGCATCCGCGACGAAGCCCAAGTCTCCACGCTGATCGCGGCCGGCGCGGAACGCGTCATCGTCGGCAGCCTCGCCGTTAAAAATCCGGCACTCGTCAAGGGCTGGCTGGTTAAGTTCGGCCCCGAGCGCATCATCCTTTCGCCGGATGTGCGCCTCGATGCCGATGGCATCCCGCGGATCGCGGCGGTCGGCTGGCAGGAAAGCACCGGCGTCGCGCTCGACGATTTTCTCAACGACTACGTTGCCGCCGGTCTCGCCCACATTCTTTGCACCGACATCAGTCGCGACGGCAAACTCACCGGACCAAACAGCGCACTCTACGCGCAGCTCGTGAAAAAATTTCCAACGCTGCAAATCCAGGCTTCCGGCGGCGTGTCGTCGCTCGAGGATTTGCGCGTCCTCAAAACCACCGGCAGCACCGGCGCAATCGTCGGCCGCGCACTCTACGAAAAGAAATTCACGCTGCAGGAGGCGCTCGCATGCTAGCCCGCCGCATCATTCCGTGTCTCGACGTGCGCGACGGCCAGGTCGTCAAAGGCACGCAATTCCGCGATCACGAAATCGTCGGCGATATTATCGAGCTTTCGCAGCGCTACCGCGACGAAGGCGCCGATGAACTCGTTTTCTACGACATCACCGCCAGCAGCGACGGTCGCACCGTGTCCACGGAATGGGTGACACGCGTTGCTCGCGTGATCGACATTCCGTTCTGCGTTGCCGGCGGGATCCGCACACTCGACGGCGCACGCGCCATTTTGCACGGCGGCGCCGACAAGATCTCCATCAACTCACCCGCGCTCGAAAATCCCGCGCTTATTTCCGAACTCGCCAACGAGTTTGGTTCACAATGCGTCGTCGTCGGCATCGATAGCCGTCAGGAAGACGGCGGCTACTTCGTCAAACAATACACCGGCGATCCGACCAAGACGCGCGCGACCCGCTGGGGCACCATCGCGTGGGCCGCGGAAGCGCAACGCCTCGGCGCCGGCGAAGTCGTGCTTAACTGCATGAACCAGGACGGCATGAAACGCGGCTACGATCTGGAGCAACTCAAACGCGTGCGCGCCGTCCTCCATATTCCGCTCGTGGCGTCCGGCGGCGCGGGCACGCCCGAACATTTCCGCGACGCCTTCGCGTTAGCCGGCGTCGACGGCGCACTCGCCGCCTCCGTGTTTCACAAAGGCACGATCAAAATCCCCGACCTTAAACAACAACTGACTGCCGACGGCGTGATCGTCCGAACCTAATTTTTAACCACGAATGGACACAAATTCACACGAATGGCCGGAAAAGCATGTTCAGAATTCGTGTCTGTTCGTGTCCATTCGTGGTTAAGCCTCCTATGAAAAATCTTAAAATTGACTGGAAAAAAACTGGCGGCCTTGTGCCCGCCGTCGTGCAGGACGCCGCCACGCTGCAAGTCCTCATGCTCGGCTACATGAACGCCGAGGCACTGAAGAAAACGCTGTCGTCAAAAAAAGTGACGTTCTTCAGTCGCACAAAAAATCGCCTCTGGACGAAAGGCGAGTCGTCGAAAAATTTCCTGCACCTCGTCGACATCAAGGTGGATTGCGACAACGATACCCTGCTCGTCACCGCGCGGCCCGACGGCCCGACCTGCCACAACGGCACGACGAGTTGCTTCGGCGACGAAGGTGCCAGCGGCGTCGGTTTTCTCGCGCACCTGGAGCAAGTCATCGGTGCTCGCATCAAAAGCGGCGACACGTCGAGCTACACCGTGCGTCTCGCCAAGGAAGGCGTCACGCGCGTCGCGCAGAAAGTCGGTGAAGAAGGCGTCGAGACCGCACTTGCGGCTGTCACCGCAAACTCGAAAGAGTTCACCGGCGAAGCCGCCGACTTGTTGTATCACCTCATCGTGTTGCTCCGCGTGAAAAAACTTTCGCTCCACGACGCCATCGCTGTGCTCCAGAAGCGCCACGCGCCGAAGAAGTAATTTTTTTGAAGGCGGTAGGGCCCGACCTCCGGGCGAGCCGTGAACACACGCGATGACGCTTAGGCGGGCCAACGATCTCGTCCTACCCGCAATTCTTCTTCGTGGAGGCGGGGCCAATCGCCCCGCCTCCACCAACACCGGATCACGCCACGATTTTTCCCGCGCGCACACGCAGCACGCGGTCACATTGCTCTGCGTAACGGCGCTCATGCGTCGCCAAGATCACCGCGATTCCGCGCTCATTCACGAGGTGGCGTAGCAGGCTAAAAACCGTGTCGCCGGTTTCTTCGTCGAGCGAGCCGGTGGGCTCATCCGCGAGAAGCAACCGCGGTGAATTCATCAACGCGCGGCAGATCGCCGTGCGCTGACGTTCGCCGCCGGAAACGTCCTGCACACGGTGATCGAGCCGGTGTGCGATGCCGACCGCTTCAGCGAGTTCACGGGTGCGCGCCCGCATCGTTTGATTCGACATGCCTGCGGCCAGTGCGGGCACGCGGAGATTTTCTTCCACCGTTAAATCCGGGATCAGATTATGCAGCTGAAATACAAAACCGAGATGGCGCCGTCTCAGCGTCAAACGGTCGGTTTCGTTGTGTGGATTTAGTCCGCACACCGTCAACTCGCCCGAGTCCGCCACATCAAGTCCACCGAGGAGGTGCAGCAGCGTGCTTTTGCCGGAGCCCGACGCGCCCCACAGCGCCACCATTTCGCCTGCTTGCACGTCGAGGCTCACGCCCGCCAGCACCGGCACGCGTCCGCGATCGTAGGATTTTTTAAGGTCGCGACCAGCGACGAGGATTTCGCCCGTGGAAGGTATGCTCATCTGTCGTTCACCTCCGCCATGCGTGGGCGCACCTTCTCAACGTTTGTCATATAATATATGACAAACTGGTTTGGGCGAGAAATAGGTTCATTCATAACGCAACGCCTCCGCGGGCTGGATTTTCGAAGCGAACCGCGCGGGATAAATCGCGCCGGCCACGGCGGTAAACAACGCGGTTACCACGACGCCGATGAGCATTTCTCCTTTCGCGACGGGCTGGATATAACCGTTAAACTGCGGCGCGTGTTTGAGCGCGAACAGCGCGGTGTAACCCAAAACAAAACCGATCACCACGCCAGCCAGCGCGATCGCGGTTGCTTCGCTAAAGATCAACGCCGCTACCTGCCCCTTCGAAAAACCGCAGACGCGCAACACCGCGATTTCCCGGATGCGACTGAACACTGAAAGCAACATCGTGTTGGCCACGCCGAGTCCGCCGAGCAGAAAAGCGCAAATGCCGACCGCCCACGCAGTGAAGTGTAGAATTTTAAACTGCGTATAGCTCTGGTTGAATTCGCGGTTCTCGAGCGCCATGAGGTCCACGTTTGCCGACTCAACGGTGCGTTTGAATTCCGCCCCGCGTGCCTGATCACGCAGCTTGATCGCGATGATCGACGACACTCCTTCGCGGCTGAAAAATTCCTGCGCATCCTTCAGTGGGAGAAATACGCCGCCATCTTCGAAAGCGTTTTCCGTCGAAAAAATTCCCGCGACGACAAACTCCCCTTTACCTACCTCGATCTTTTGTCCGTGTTTCGCTTCCAGAAATTCCGCTGCGCGTGCGCCGAGCCAGATCCCGTCTTTTATTTGGCCGAAATCCCGTTGCGCACCGGCAATCCACTTGGCTTTAGTCAGACGAGGATTGGTCGCTTCAAGTCCGAAGCAGGTGATGATCGGATTGTCGCCGGAGGTCACGAGGCCAAAAAGCAATGGCTCGGCGGACTCGACATTTTCCATCGCACGAATCGCGGTGAGTTTTTCATCAGGCACGCTGCTGAAGAAGAGATCGGAAACGTTCTTCTCGAAAACGAGGTAGTGCGAATCGACCGCGAGGATGCGCTCAAACATTCCGATCGCACCATTCACGATCGAAAGAATCGTTAACATCGCCGCCACGCCAAAACTGATTCCCGCCACGCCGATCAACCCGCGCAACTTGTGCCGGCGCAGGTTGACGAAGACGAGCGAGAGAAAACGCATGGCGGCCAATTGAGTTACGCCGCCCGGATGGCAGCCGCTTATTTCTTCGGCTCCGGCGGCGCTTCGACCACGGTGCCGCTGATCTTGAAACGCACTTTAACATCGGGATCGACCGTGAAGAGCATCGCCTTGCGGATCTTCGGCAGATTCCAGTTGCGGTAGTCGATTACGGTTTCGCCGGTAATAGTGAAATCATTTCCTTCGCGAGCAAAACTGATGGGGATCTCCACGCGCTCCACCGCACCATGAAAACTGAGCCGACCGGAAACCTGGCCCTGCCCGTTGGGCACTTGGGCGATGTTGCCCAAATCAAATTTTCCTTCCGGCGAACCGCCGCCAAGCCACGCAATCATGTCGGCGTCGCGCTTGCTGTCGCTGGTTTTGAGATCGGTAAATTTAAACGTCAGCACCGCGCTCTTCACTTTGTTCGCGGCATCAAACGTCACTGCGAGATCGTAGTGATCAAGCCGCGCTGTGAAATCTTTCGTCGCATCCACGTCGACTTCGATGAAAGAGCGCGAGCGATCGACTTTCAATACGCCTGGGCCGGCGGCGAAGCCGATCAGCGGAAGCGCGAGCACGAGGACGTTCAAACAACGGGGAATTTTCATAACAAGGGAGATGGTGGGTGCGCCCAGGTGGACAGCAAACCCTTCTTCTGGTGCCAAAGACGGCTGGCTCGCCGCTGGCGTTACACGCCCGCGTCAAGGCACGCCAAATTGAAACAACTGATTCGCGCGGATGTTGACGGGTTTTCCCTCCACGAGCCCCGGCCTGAATTTCCATTCACTCACCGCGCGCTCCGCCATGATTGCAAAGAACAGGTTGGCGTCGCCCGTCGAAGCGACATGCGTCACTTCGCCACGCTGATCGATGATGAAGTCCACCCGCACTTGGCCGCCTTGGTAACGATTCAGCATTTCTGCAGGATACTCCGGCGGGGTTTGTTTCACCGGCTTGGGCATGATCTGCAAAGCCCCGTTTTCGTCTGGAGGCGTCGTTTCTATTTCAGGCAGCTTGGATTGGACTCCCGCGCGCAAGCGTAACCCCGACGCGGACGGCGCTTCCGGAAAAAACACTAAAGTCACTTCCATTGCCACGCGCGCCGCTTTGTCTGCCACCATCCCCGGTTCGAAACGCCATTTCGAAACCGCGGCCATGGCTTCTACGCCGCACTCGGGATGCGTCATCATCACCGGGTGGATATCCCGCGGCACACCTTGTTCGTCCACGACTAGGGCGATCACCGCCTGTCCCAGTTGTTTTTTCTTCTGCAGGCTTGGCGGCAGCTTCGGCCGGATCTGCTTTTTTAACTCCGGCCATTTCTCCACAGCGTCAATTCCCTGCACTGGCGGGCCGGGCGGCAGCACTTCTTTCACCCGCATCTTGTCCAATTCCGCCAACTCGGCCGGTGAGAACATAAATGAAAAAGGCAAAGCCACCCGCAACGGCACCGCTTCCCCGCCTTTCATCGCAGGCCGATATTTCCACTGCGCTACCGCCGCCGTGGCGGCGCGGCCAAATTCGTCGTTATTGGTGTAGTCGACCCGGATGTCTTTCACCTCGCCGTTTATATCGATCAAAAAACTTAAATTCGCCGAACCCACCACCCGCTGTTGCTTCAGCGCGGACGGATGCTCCGGCGCCGGTTGAAGGATTGGTTGCGGCAACACGTCGACCGCGCCGCGCAAACCGATCGCGTTCCATAAAAACAAAAAAAGGCCGTAGGTGAAGAGATGCGCTTTCACTTCGCCAGAGTCGTGCAATCAACCGCACCGGGCAACGCCGATTCGCCTCAACCGCGGCCGCCGCGCAAGACGACCACGCTCGCGAGATCGTTCTTCTCGAACTCAGCCCAGTAACGTTCCTCGATCTTCTTGAGTTGCTCGTCGCGGGACGGCGCAGGGTCAATGCCTGGCGTGTCGAGGGCGCGCTTCGCTTGCTCGCCAGCGACATCGCGGTCGGCCATGCGCGTGACGAGCTCATGCCAGAAAACATCGTTTTGGAATTCGCTCTGGATTTCGCGCACGCGGTCGTCTTCGGCGAGTTTCGGCGCCGGCTGCAGCGTGCCATCCTTGAATTCCTCCACCAAATCGGCGCAGCCAAACTCCGTCGCAAGACCCAATAATTTTTGGTCGATGTCGAAAAAGCGTTTGGCGGCCGCGGTATCGTCGCCTTGGTAGCCGGTGACCGACCACATGCCGAGGTGCACGAGTTCGAGGAGCTGGCGGTATTCCTTGGCGGTAAACGACACTTTCATAACCGCTCAAATTCGCCCGCCCCGCTCCGCCCGCAAGCGCGAAGTGCGGCGCTTAACGCGTCATCGCGGAGAATTTAATGGTAACCTGACTGCGGATCGCGACCGCTCCCTTCAGTTTCTGCGGATGAAAATTTTTCGACTGAACCGCTTGCACGGCCATATAGCCCAACCCCGGGTGACTTTCCGCCAGGACGTGCGGAAACCAGCATTTTCCTTTGCTGTCCAAATAGAATTCCACCCGTGCCCAGCCTTCAGTTCCCAGGGCCACGCCAGTTCCCGTCGGAAACGGGTAGGTCTCATCGAACGCACCCTTCACCACGGTGGAAAATTCCTTGTCGTTAAATTGAGCGCCACCCGCCCGCAAGGCCTTGAGCAAGGTCTGCGCGGCCGGCCCGATGGGGCTTTCTTTGCCTTCGGCGACAAACCGCCGCGTGACCTTGCGCCGAACTCCGGTGGTTTCTGATTTATCGAAATCAGGCGCATGGTTCGTGCCGGTGACATTTGCCGAAAGCGCCAGGCCAAACTCGGGACGCGTGGCTTCGATCACCCGAATATCCCACGCGCGCCCCAATTCATCCACGACATAATCGACCGTCGCCTGGCCGTTAACCCGACTCAGCAACAATTCGAAAGGATACACCTGATCCGCCTCCAAGAAAAATTCCAGCCGCTGCGAAACCTTCACATTCACCAAACGCCCCTCATTGCTTCCGGGCCGATATGTCCATTTACGAACCGCTTCCAATGCCGCAGCATTAAACCCGGAATGCGTCGAACGCAGCACGCGATGATTTACCGTCGTTCCAGCGCTGGTAATCACAAACTCGACTTCAACCTGACCGCCGATGCTTTTTTGGGATAATTCAAACGGATAAACCGGCGGATCCATCTTGATCGGTTGCGGCGGGCGAAAGGGCTGAGCCCATGCCGCGACCGGCAAAACCAATCCTGCTATCAGCAACAGTAGCTTTCTCATATCAATAAAACTCCGCTTGATTTCCAATAATTGCGCTTTGAATCACGCTTCCGGCGGCGTGAATTCCACGGGAATGCTGACGCGCACGTCCACCGGTTGGCCTTGCTTGGTGGGCTGCACGAAGACCCATTGACTGATCGCGGTGGCGGCGGCCCAGCCGAACGCGTCGTGCGTCGCCGAGACCACGCGCGGCGCACGACACCGGCCTTCGCGATCGATGACGAACTCGATCGTCGCACTGCCCGTCGGTTTTTCCGCGAGCAAGCTTTGCGGGTAACCCGGCGAGATCCGCCACACTGGCGTGAGGCGCTGGTCGAGGCCTTTCGCGCCTTCGATGCCGGTTTTCAACAAGCTCGCCAGGCGCGCGTCCGGGCTGCCTTCCGGTGCGGCAAACTGATGTTTCACGCGCAAATTCATCCGCGTGCGTTCACGATCACGCAGCGCCGGTTTGAACACCCATAACTCCACTGCCGCTGCGAGCGCCGCGCCGAACTCGGGCTGCTCGGCCTGGGTCACCAGAATATTCTCCGTGAAGCCTTTTTCGTTGATCGTGAATTCCGCCTCGGCCGCACCGGTCTGCCCGGACACGAGATGCGCGCGCGGATAGATCGGCGCCGGCAAGCTGAGCGGCGCGGGCGGCTTGTCGAACGTGTTGCCGTCGAGTCCAGCAATCCCGTTGGCCTTCAAAACCGCCTCGGGAGAAATGTCGTCGCCGACCACTTCAAATTCCATCGGCGCAACTTTTTCCGAAACCACCGCGAGCGGGCCCTGCATCGCGGGTTCAAACTTCCACCGGTTCAACGTCGCCAGCGCGGAACCGACAAACCCCGCGTCACTCACATGCGCGATCACGATGTTTTCCACGTCACCCGTCACGCCGACGACAAAACGAAACTGCACACTGCCCGGTAATTTTCGCGGCAACATCTCGTCCGGGTAATTCGGATCCGGCATGTTTTTCGCGCGCGCGGAGCGCACCGGTTGGGGTTTAATGGCGAGCACTCGGTTTGAGTCTAACGGCAACGTCACCGCCGGCTTCCCACTACGGTCTTTAAGGGTGAATCGAACTTGCGTGGTCAGGGCGCGAGGCTCCGGTTTGCCGTCGTTCAGGGCCGCTGCAAAAACCCATTGCTGGGCGGCGGCCAAGGCGGCGGATTGCAACCGCTCGTCGACCGCAGGCTCGTCGGCTCCGCGTTCGATCACGGTGAGCTCGGTGATCTTGCCTTCCGCATCGACGATAAACTGGAGTTTAACGACGCCTTCCACGCCGTCTTTGAGCGCATCCGCCGGGTAAGCGGGCGCCGGCCAACTCCGTGGCGACGGCTCGGAAAATATGCCCGTGAGCGCATTCTCAGTTTGAGCCACCGCCAGCGCAGTCGCCGCCAGGCCCAGCAGGAACCACTGCCGCCATCGTTGAGGCGTGTTCATTTTTTATCCTCCCCGGCATCGAATTTAAAATCGAACGGCAGCCGCACGCGCACCACGACCGGTTTTCCTTTTATCTCCGGTGGTTCAAATCGCCAACCCACCACGGCTTGGGCGGCTGCATAACCAAAGGCGGGATGCGAGGCCTGGACGATCCGCGGGAGACGCGCGCGGCCTTTTTCATCGATTAAAAACTCGATCAACGCACTTCCGGGCGCGCTCTCGTCGTTGAGCGAAGGCGGATATTTCGGCGCCTGCGTGACCACCGGCTTCAGGGCTTTATCCAGTTTGCCGGGGCTCACGATGCTTTCGGGTTTCTTGGTTTCGCGACGAAGCAGATCCAGATCGTCGCTGGTCACGAGTGATTCGCCGAAGCGCTTGAATTTCTGCTCCATGCCCAACGCGCTCGACACGGCTTTGCCTGCCTTGAGCGCGGGATCGAAGGCAAACGCCTCCGCCGCCGCCGTCAGCGCGAGGCCGAATTCCGGGTGCGTGGCGTTGTCCACCACGACCCCGACAATGCGCCCGCGTTCATCGATCAGCATGCGGATGCGGGCCGATCCCTCGGTCTCGGCGCGCAGCAGTTCGTAGGGGAAAACCGGCACGACGGTGGCGCGCGGTTTCGGCGCCACATCGGGGGCCACGCTCGCAGCGGCACCGGGCTTCTTTTTGCCCTTGGAAATCTCGTATCCATCCACGCCGCCACCGGGAAGCTCGAACTGCAATTTCTGGCTCACGCGCGTCCGGATCGTTTTACCGTTCACCGACGCGGGCTGAAATTTCCATTCACGCACGCTTTCAACCGCCGCTTCATTGAAGCCGGGATGATTCGATTCCGCGATGGTCACGTTCTGCACGTCGCCTTGGACATCGATGGTGAACTGCACCACCACTTCCCCGACAAATCCGCTTTTTGCCATGCCGTAAGGATACTTCGGCGGCGTTTGTTTAAGGGGTTTCGGTGGAATCGCCGTCGCCGCTTTGGGGGTCACCGGGTTTTGCATCACGACCGACATCGTCATCGCCGCCTCGACCGACACGCCGGCTTTCAACGCCGGCGAAAACTTCCATTGTTTCACCACTGGTTCGACCACCGCCTGAAGGCGACCGAAGCGAGGATCGATTTCAAACTTGGTTACTTCACCGGATGCGGCAATCACCAGCTTCACTGGCATGACCAGTGAATACTGGTTTTTATCCAACGTATTTTTCGGTGCGAAGATTGGCGTGACTTCCAACAAACGCGGCGCGGCGTCGGCGGATTTTTCCGGCGTTGCCAACGGGTTAAAAATTACGGGCACCCAAAACCACGAGGGCACCGCTTTGGCGTCACGTTTCGCGGACACCACTTTGTAATTCAGCAACTCGTCCTCCACCGATTCCTCGTAAGGATACACGGTGCCGACCACGAAACGGGCGCGGTGCTTGCCCGCTTCGTCCACATAGACGGCGACGATCACGTAGCCCGGTTCGTCGCTCTTGCGCACTTCGCGCGGAAACTTCGGGGAAAGTTTTTTTCCGAACGCGGGCATCACGTCCACCGCCGGGTGACCTTCAAATAACGAAGGTGGCCCGACCGTGACTTCCTGGGCTCGCAACGCCAGCGGCGCAGCTAAACCGAACATTAAACCGATCACACCCAAGCAGAGACGATAATTCATGAATTTGAAAAATGGGGCCCGTCTGCGTGCGAGCATGCACAACGCCCGGAGCCAGCAAGCGACAAGTGGCCCGCGGCGCGTCATGCCGACCGCGCCGACTCCGCAAATTCCGCCCAAACGTTGCCGGCAGCGGGAACTACTTCTTTTTCTCCGGACGGAAATCGAACACTTCCGTCATTTGCACATTCACGGCTTCGCCCGCGCGTTCGCCTGGCGTAAACGCCCACCCCCGCACGGCCGCCACAAGCGCGCGTTCTACCTCCTGCAATTTCACTGCAGATTCCTTGGGAATGGACGACTGTTTCACTTTGGACTGCTTCACCTCTCCATCCGTGCTCACAATATAGAGTATCTCCACCACGGCCGAAGTGCCCGCGTAGGTTTTGCGCGCAGCCTCAACGAGATCATCACCCGCACCGGGCTTTCTCACGGGAGCCTTGTCCGTGAGCGCCACTTCGAAAAGCCTTGGCGGCGATCCTGGAATCGCCGGCTCAAGCCGGGCTGGCATCACCGCATCGGCGGGCAGTTTTTCCGGAGTCGTGAAATTTACCGGGATCCGTGCTTTCACGATCACGCGTTTGCCGTTTTGCAGCGGCGGTTCGAATCGCCACGTCGCCACCGCTTGCGCAGCCGCATAACCAAACTCCGGCGTGGTGCTCGACACGATACTCGGGAGCTGGGCGTCGCCGTTCTTATCGATGAAAAACTCAATCAACGCCTCGCCGGCTTTGCCCTCGCGCAAGCACGCCGTGGGGTAAACCGGCGCGCGCCGCGACGTGGCGGCGAGCGCTTTATCCAACTGGTTTGCCGCCACGATGCTTTCGGGCGACTTCTTCAGGGCTTTCAACACTTGCTCGGTGCCGATCGACACAGGCACGTCACCCTGGCCCGACGGGAGAAATTCATACTCCGTGCCCAGCGGCACATAAACCGGTTTGCCGTTCACATCCGTAGCCGGCCGGAAACGCCACGCATCCATCGTGGCCAGCACCGCCTGCCCCATCTCCGGTGTGGTGGCCTCGATAATTTTCGACATCACCACCGCGCCCTTTGGCCCGATGACATAGCTCACGCGAACCTTGCCCTTCGTTTTTTTCTCAAGCAGTTCCTTTGGATAGACGGGAAACAAGGTCAGCCTCGGCACCGGCGGTTTTTCCCAACGCGATTCCGGCGGCTGCTTGTCGTGATCTTTTCCCTTCGTAACCCGCCACACATCCACACTCCGGCCACCGGGAATATTGAAACGGAGTTTTTGCTGCGCCCGCACGTTGACTTTCCGGCCATTCTTTTCTCCCGGTGAAAAACGCCACGTCAGCATCGCGTCGATCGCCGGGCGCTCGAACCAAGGGTTGTTCGACTCCACCACCACGGGGTTTCTCACATAACCATCGGTATCGATCACGAATTCCACCGTGACCTCGCCGATCAAACCTGCCCGCGCCATTTGCGTCGGATACCACGGCGCGTCCTGGGACAGAGCCTTGGGCTTTTTGTCCACGGGGTCCTTCGTCAGATTTAATAATTCCGCCGCCAAACTTTCCGGTGAAGGCGGCGGCAAGGTGATCGAGCCGGGCTCCTCCTCCTTGCGCCGGGCAGTCGTCCCCGGCGCCATGCGGCCTTCCAGATTAAATTCCAGCAATTGGTTCGCCCGCACTTCCACCCGCTTTCCGTCGATCAGGCCGGGTTTGAACATCCATTTATTGACCGCCAGCAATGCATTCGGGCCAAACGCCGGGTTCGACGCACGCACCACCCGGGAAGTCCTCACCTTGCCGGTTTTATCGATGATAAACTCCACGATCACCTCGCCCGAAATTCCCTCGCGCGACATCTCGAACGGAAATTGGGGTGCGGCCTGCACACGCGCGATCGGCCCCTGTCCCTCTCGCTTCACCTCGTTCATGTCGTAAATACGCTCTTCCACCTGCGCGCTGGCCGCAGCCGCCAAGGTCAGGGAGCCAATTAACAACGCCACGCGAAAAACCAGCCGCATCGGAAACTTCATGGGGTAATAAAAGTGTGCCGCGTCACCACACGCTAAAGCCACCATCGAGGCAAGCCGTCTGGTTTCGCAAACACGCCCGTGATTCGAGACACGGCGCGCGCGGCCATCATTGACGTGAATGCGGGCCGGCGATTTGCTTCGCCGCATGCAACGTCTGCCGATTCTACTCCTCGGCTTGTCTCTGGTGGCGAACGCCGCGCTGGTTTGGAAACTGGCCGACTCCCAATCACAGTCGGCTGCTTTGTCCGCGGAGACGGCGAACCCCGAGCGCTCGCGAGACCCCCATTCACCCAAGCTAAAATCCACTGACGTCGCCTCCCTCGCCGCCCTTCGCACCGCTACGCCCGCGGAACTCGTCGCCCAACTCCGCGCCGCCGGCGTGGACGAAGCCCTGATTAAAACCATCTTACTGGCGCGACTCCGCTCAGACCGCGGCAGCCAGTTGGCGAGCCTCGATGACAGCGCCAAAGATCGTGCGACCTGGTGGCGCACCCCAAGCAACAACACGCCGGAGAAAAAGGCGCGCGCCGAACAGCGCCAAGCCCTCGAAGACGATATCCGCAAAGACGCCAGCGCCCTGCTGGGCACCGCCGCCGCTCCCGCCAATTCCGGCGACCCGCGTTACGCATTTCTCAGCGCGGAAAAAATCGCCGCGATCAAGCAGATCGAAAAAGACTACCAGACGCTTTCCGCCAACAATCCCAAGTTCGCCGGCATGGATCGTGAGAATCGCCAGCTCATCGAATCCGAAAAACTGGCCGACATCGCCACCGTGCTCACCCCGCACGAGCTCGCCGAATACGAACTCCGTTTCTCGCGCACCGCCGAGCAAATGCGCTCCCGCGTTTCCACCATCGAAGCCTCCGAGGCCGAATACCGCGCGCTCTTCAAACTCCATCAGCCGTTCGAAGCCTCCTACGATAACCGCACCTTGCGCACGCCCGACCAGCACGCCGCAGCGACTGCCGCCAGCGCACGCCTCCAAGCAGACATCGTCGCGCAACTGGGCGCCGAACGCGGCGGCGACTACATTTGGTTTTCCGATCAAGATTACCAGAACCTGAAACAAATCAGCCAGAGCGCTGCGTTGCCGAGCGACACCGCCTTGAACATGATGAGACTACGCGAAGCCATCGGCGCGCAAGGCATGGAGATTACCCGCCAATCGCTTTCCAGCGCCGAAAAACTCACCGCCCTGATCGCGCTCTCCGCGACTGCCCAGCAACAAGTAAACGCGCTCATTCCCACCGGCGTGCAGGCCAATCTCCCACCGCGCACCGTGGCGTGGATCTCAGAACTCGCCACCGGCCGCGTGCGCACGGCGGATCCCATCCTGCGCTATTCTTCCAGCACTAACGTCTCAGCCACGCCCCGAATGCAGCTTCCGCGCAACTGAGGCAGGTTGCGCAAGCGTTGCCGCCCGCACTTCGTTCATCGGCGATCCTGCAGGTTAAAATCAAGCCGCTGCGTCACGAGCGTGTTAACCTTCACGCCTTTGATCTCACCCGGTTTGAACTTCCATTGTTTAACCGCATCGAGCGCGGACTGATTAAAACCGGGATTGGTTGACCGGACGACTTCCGCTTTCGCCACATCGCCTTGCGTGTCGATGACGAACGCGACAACCACGCTGCCCGACGTGCCATTGCGGGAAAGGCTAGACGGATATCTCGGGTGGGCCTGCTTCAGTATTTTTGGCGGCGTGCCGTGTGCCTTAAGGTCATCAAATTTAATAAGCGCGCTCGCCGATTTAGTCTCCTCGCCTCGAAAAGTGCCGACCAGAAGCAGCGCCACGAGAACAGTTTTCACGCATCGTTGGTATATCTGCATCGAGAGTATGCTTTTCGCCGCAGCCTGCCACACGCCCGCAGCTTGGCAAGCTGGCTTGCCGCAAACGCTCACCTGAAAATCAGCATACCTTCGAACTAACCTAGCCATTGACCCGCACGCTTGAGCCTGTTGAGTGGCGGGTCCGGCTCAGGGCTTGCTGCTTTGGGCCGGGACGAATACAGCCACTCACTTTTCCAGCCATGTCCACTCCCGCCGATTCCTCCAACCTCATGGAAGCCCTTGTGTCGCTCGCGAAGCGCCGCGGCTTCATCTATGCCTCGTCCGAAATTTACGGCGGCCTCAACGGATTCTTCGACTACGGTCCGCTCGGCGTCGAATTGAAGCGCAATATCCGTGATGCCTGGTGGCGCGACATGGTGCACCGTCGCGACGACGTCGTCGGCATCGAAACCTCCATCATCATGCACCCGAAAGTCTGGGAAGCCTCCGGCCACGTCGCCGGCTTTTCCGATCCGCTCGTGGACTGTAAAGCTTCGAAACAACGTTACCGCGCGGATCAGCTCTTCTGGTCGCCCGTCGTCGTCGACGGCAAAACGGTCAGCTACGTCTCCGCCCTCGAAAGCGAGAAAACGACCGAAGATCTCCAAGCAGCCGCCGAATCCTTTAAGCGCAAGAAAGCCATCGTCGGCACGCTGGCGCCGGTCGTCGCCAAAGATTTCACCGAAGCTTCCGTCGAAGAGATCCCGCTCATCCCATCGCCCGCCACCGGCGAGCCTGGCTCCCTGACCGCGCCGCGCGCGTTCAACATGATGTTCCAGACGAATGTCGGCGCGATGACCGACGCTTCATCCGTCGCCTACCTGCGCCCGGAAACCGCGCAAGGCATGTTCGTGGATTTCAAGAACGTCATCGACACCACGCGCGTGAAACTGCCGTTCGGCATCGCGCAAATCGGTAAGTCGTTCCGCAACGAAATCACGCCGCGAAACTTCATCTTCCGCTCCCGCGAATTCGAGCAGATGGAAATGGAATATTTCATCCACGAGGACGCCGATTGGGCGACCTGCCACGAGGAATGGATCACCTGGTGCGAAAACTGGCTCAAGAGCATCGGCCTGCCCGAGTCGCACCTCTCGCGTTACGCACATCCGAAGGAGAAACTCGCGTTCTACTCCCGCGGCACCGTGGACATCATGTTCAAATACCCGTTCGGCGTGCAGGAACTCTGGGGCATCGCCGCGCGCGGTAATTACGATCTCACGCAACACGCCAACGCCTCCGGCAAACCGCAGGAGATGTTCGACGAGACGACCAAAAAGAAATTCGTCCCGCACGTCATCGAGCCCGCCGTCGGCACCGACCGCATTTTCCTCGCTGTGCTCGCCTCCGCGTATGCCGAGGAAGATGTCACCGACGAAAAAGGTAACGTCGAAAAACGCACCGTGCTCCGCCTCTCGCCGCGCATCGCGCCGGTGAAAGTCGCCGTGCTTCCGCTCCTCAAAAACAAGGAAGCGCTCACGAATCGCGCGAAAGCCCTCTACACGAAACTCAAGCGCAACTACGCCGTGCAATACGACGACGGCGGCGCCATCGGTAAACGTTATCGTCGCCAGGACGAAGCCGGCACGCCGTGGTGCGTCACCATCGATTTCGACACGATCGAGAAAGAAGGCGACACGTTCACGCTCCGCGAACGCGACTCGATGTCGCAAAAGCGCGTGACCGAAGCCGGCCTCTTCGCGCTCCTCGCCGAGCACGTGTATTAAGGGGTGGGCCGGACCTCGGCCCACTCGTTCTCATTCTCTTACTCTTTCTCGTTCTCTCGGCTCGGCCGGTCCGAACCAGAGCGAGAGAACGAGAAAGAGAACGATTTTAAGACCCGATGCCGTTGGGTAGGGGCGATTATCCTTAACCGCCCTGTCTTAAATTCTGCTCCCGTCATTTGCTCTCTGCGCGAATTCGTGTAAGAGGGCAGGTTCCTCAGTCCGCATTTTATCCATGTCCTACAAATCCCGTCAGCCGACCATTCGAAGCGTGAAGACGCCGCAAGCGCTCTTCGCGTTGCGCGCGTGGATGGCTGCCCTCGACTCCGCCGTGCGCGAGCGCGGACGTCGCATCATCGACGCCGGCCAGGTCACCGCGTTGCGCGGCACCGCGGATCACTTTTTCGAGGCGGAAATCACGGCGGAAGAAAAGTATCTCGTTAAACTTTTTCTCACGCGGGGCCGCTGGACTTCGTCGTGTGACTGCCATCGCCGCGTGAACTGCGAGCACGCCTACGCCGCCGGCGCCGCGTGGCAATCGGAAGTAGAAAAGGAAGAAGGCAGCGCAAAATCCGCAGGCACAACCGAATCAAAATCGGACGCACCCGCCGTTGCCACCCCGGCCGCGCCGAGCGTGCCGGAAAAAATTTCCTTCCGTGCCAAGTGGGCGCCAGTTCTCGCGGAGAAACTCGGGCGTCAACTTACGCGCGAAGAAGGGCAGCAGCTCGAGCGTCTCGCCGAATTGTTCGCGGAGTTTACGCAAGCGCATCGCGTGCTGTATCCCGGCGTGTTGTTGCGCCACGGCTTCGAGCATTCCCAGCCGCCGGGCACACCCCTCTACACGCCGGCCTTTCGCGGCTGGTGGGACGACCACACCGCGCCAAACGACCCGTGGGAACTCTGGCAATACATCGCCCACGATTACTCCGAGAACGACCGCCTCATCCCTGAAGTCTTCGAGCCGAAAACCGATCTCGATGCGATTCGGGTGAAGATCGAGTCCCACCTGCTTTCGCACGATCTCGCCACGTGGTCGCGCGCGCTCGCCTCGACGGAAGATCTCACGGACAAACCGCGCACGCATCCCGCCACGGCGGAGATTGCGGCATTGCGCGCGCGCATTCATCCCGAAGGCAGCATCGTGATCGAAGCGCGTCCGAGCCCGGCGAAAGCCTGGCGCTCGCCGCCGCAAAAATGGTATGCGGCCCTCGCGACGGCCCGCCCGATCGATTTCGATTACCTCACGCCGCCCGAGTCCGCCCTCGCCGCCGCGCTCGCGGCGGAAACACGAGCCGGCTTACTCGCGCCGGCGGTGCGCCAGCCACTCGCGGCGGAAGCGACGGCGAATATTTTTCGCACCAAAGCCGCGCGCGATGCGATCGTGTTGCCCGACGGGAATCCATTTAGCATCGAAACCGAACCGCTCGTGCTCGAAGCCAAGCCCTCACGCGGTTCCGCCGAGCGCCTCGATCTGCACCTCGTCACACCCGACGGGCAAAACGCCACGCACGCCACGTTGATCACGCTGCGCCCGTCGCCATTGTATTATTTCGACAACCGCGTGTGGTCAGGTCCGCCGCCGATCCCAACCACGCCGCTGCCAACTGCCGCGCTCGTGGACACGCGCCTGATGTCGCGCCTGCGCACGCTCGGGCTGCGTTTGCCGAAGGCGTTGGAAAAAGATTTTCGCCGCGTCGCGTTGCGCCCCGTTTTGAAATGCTGGCTCGCGCCCTCACCAGACGACGAAGACGAATCGACATTTCATGCGCAGCTCGTGGCGCGCGCCGACGATTTCCCTTACGAACAGGAATACCGCAAAAACGGCTGGCAGTGGACGTCGCGCGGCACCCCGCCGAATCGCAAACCGGGCGATCCATTTCTGGAATTCGATTTTAGCGCGGCGCAAGCGGCGTCCACGCGGTTGCCGGATTTTTATCTCACCTGGCAGGATTGGGCAGGCGATTGGACGCGGTCAGTTGGCGACGAATTTCCCGAGGAGTTCATTGACTGGAATGAGTCGTTGCCGCCCGGCCTGAAAGTCGAAGCGTCCCCCGGCCTCGCCAATTTGCTCGGGCCACCGCTGCAAGCGCACGTGGAATTTTCCGCCACGCCCACCGGCGGAGCGGGCGCACGCGACTGGTTTAACCTCACGGTGAAACTCCGCGTGGGCGACACCGAGCTCACGCAGGACGAAATCGCGCTGCTGCTCAAGGCGCGCGGCAAGTGGGTGAATCTCGGCAAGCACGGCTGGCGTCGCCTCGATGTCGCGCAGACCAATCCCCACGATCCCGCGCTTGCGGCGTTGCACCGGCTCGGACTCGACGCGATCGACGTGCTCGAAGACGGCAAACCGGTCACGCATCGCATCCACGCGCTGCAACTCGCCGCCGAAGCCGACCTGCTCGAAGCCCGCGACGCCGCGCTCGCCCACTCCTTGCGTGAACGCGTTTCGTCGATCAAAGCGCTGCCGGCTCCGGCCCTGCCGGAAGGCCTGCGCGCGACGCTGCGGCCGTATCAGCAGGAAGGGTTTCATTTTCTCACGCACCTTTCCACGCTCGGCCTCGGTGGCATTCTCGCCGACGACATGGGTCTCGGCAAAACCGTGCAGACCCTCGCGTGGTTGCTGAATCTCGCACACGCGCCGCGCACCGATGGAAAAACTTTCCGCGCGCTCGTGGTGTGTCCAAAGAGCGTCACGCACGGCTGGCTCGCGGAAAGCGCGCGCTTCACGCCGTCGTTGACCGCAGTTTCGTTTAACCCGATGCGCACCGGCGCGGAGTCGGAAGTCGCGTCAGCGGCCATCGTTGTCACCAACTACTCGCAACTGCGCATCAACGCCTCGTGGTTTAAGAGCCAGCATTGGGACGCGGTCGTGCTCGACGAAGGCCAGTTCATCAAAAATCCCGGCAGCCAAGTCGCGATCACCGCGCGCTCATTGCTCAGCAAACACCGGCTTGTGCTCACCGGCACGCCGATCGAAAACCGCCTCACCGATCTGTGGAGCTTATTTGCGTTTGCCCAGCCCGGATTACTCGGCACGCAGGCGTCGTTTAAGCGTCAGCACGATCAGGTTGATGCCGCCGCACTCACGCGCCTGCACCGCCGCGTGCGCCACTTCCTTTTGCGCCGCACCAAAGCTGAAGCCGCGCCCGATCTCCCCTCGCGCACCGAGGACGACTTGATCGTGGAACTCGAAGGCGAGCAACGCGCGCTCTACGATGCCGAACTCAAACGCGCGCGCGCGCAATTGCTCGGCGTGCAGACCAGCGCGCAACTCGCCTCGGTGCGCTTCAACGTCCTCGCGAGTCTCCTGCGCCTGCGCCAGATTTGCTGTCACCCGGCGCTCGTCGATCCCGCGCACCGTGATTTGCCCAGCGCGAAACTCGATGCGCTCATGGAACGCCTCGAAGAACTTCAGGAGGAAGGCCACCAGGTGTTGGTGTTCAGCCAGTTCGTTGGCATGTTGGAAATCATCCGCGATCGCCTCATCAAAGCGCGCATCGATTACCTCATCCTCACCGGCGCCACGGAGAATCGCGCGGAACTCGTGAACACGTTCCAGACCGACAAAACGAAAACCGTTTTCCTGCTCTCGCTCAAAGCCGCCGGCTTCGGTCTTAACCTCACCGCCGCCAGCTACGCGATTCTCTACGACCCGTGGTGGAATCCCGCCGCCGAAGCGCAAGCCATCGACCGCACGCACCGCATCGGCCAGACGCAACCCGTCGTCGCCTACCGCCTGCTCGCGGAAGGCACCGTCGAGGAAAAGATCCGCAGCCTGCAGAAGGAAAAAGCCGCCCTCGCCGCCGCCGTCGTGCAGGAAGAGAGCCTCGCCCAAGTCCTCGACCTCGACAGCCTGCGCAAAATTTTGGAGTAATCGCGCTGCGTGAAAGCCCGCCGCCCGACCATTCTCCTCATCAACGCTTCGCTCGCCGGCGACGACGGCAACACCGCCGTGCTCATGGCCCACGCCCGGCGTTTGCTCGCGCGCAAAGCCACCGTCGAAAGCCTCACGCTCGCGGCGACACCGGACTTTCAAGCCATTCGCTCGAAACTCGAAACCGCCGACGGCTTTTTCTTTGGCACGGGCACGCATTGGGATTCGTGGAGCAGCGTTCTTCAGAAATTTCTCGAAGACGCGACGCCCTCGGAAGGCACGAAACTGTGGCTCGGTAAACCCGCCGCCGCGGTCGTGAGCGAACACGCCGTCGGCGGTAAAGGCGTGTTGTCGCGACTGCAAGGCGTGCTCCTCACCCTCGGCTGCGCGATTCCGTCGATGAGTGGACTCGTGATTTCCCGTGCCGCCCTCATTGCCGCGCAACACGACGCCAACGCCGCGCGCGATCTTTGGTGCGTCGATGACCTGCGTGTCGTGTGTCACAACCTCGCTGAAGCATCACGCGGCGGCCACAAATGGAAAACGTGGCCAGTGGATCGAAAAGATTTCAACGCGCGTTGGCTGTAAGCCCTCGGCCGCGGCGTTTCGCGTGATATTATTTCACCCCGATTGACGCCTCAGCGCGTCGGGAAAAAGCATCCGGGTTTCTTTTTGTGGATCGAAAATGATCGTGAGCGACCGCCCCTCCAACAGGCAGCCCCGCGCGACATCGATTTCTCGTATCGCCAATCCAGTCACGACCAGCGGCTCGCCTCGATTCAAACGCGGGCCCGCCAGCACCACCTCAAATTTCGGCCGCCCACGAGCATCCTCGCCGCCCACGGAAATCACTTTCACCTGCGCAACTTGGCCGCGCTCCAACAACGCCCGCAGGCTCCACCGAAATTTCAGCGTCCACGCCACGACTGCGAAGCCGACCAACGGGATTACCAACACCAACGCAGAAGTCCCGGGCGTCCGGCTCAACCGTCCACCGACAATGCGCGCGCGTGTCGCATCCGTCGCGAGATATTCCACGCGAACCGAGTCACCTTCACGCCAGCGCACGCCGTTCGCGTAACAGCGACCCGCCATGCGCGCCCCGCCGTGATCCTTAAACTCAAAATCAAACGCATAGATCGGTGTGCCCTCCGCCGAACGATTCTTGCCCCGATGATCGCTCGATCCGCCGTGCCGCAACCCTGTCTCCTCGACAGACCGCACCACGCCGGAGACTTCGACGCTTTCACCCAGACTCAGGCGCCAATCATTCCAAAATCCCCACGGGAAAAACAGCCACACAAACGGTAGCCCAAACGCCCCTACAGTTAAGCCGAACAGCGGCACGACCCAGCTTCGGCTGCCGCCCCACGCTTCCGCTCGCACCTGCGCCGGCACCCGCCGGGGTGGCGCGCTGGCCACGAGCGTATCGATATCCTTGGCGGTCACTTTCACTCCGGTTCGCTACCAGACCACCGCCCGACGGCAAGCCCTCGACCACAAACTCCGCTCGTCGTGGACGCAGCAATCAATGGTCGTGGCGATCGGATAGACCAAAACGATTTCAACGCGCGCTGGCTCGAGTTCGCGGATCAAGGATTGATTTCCACGCGCTCCGCACGCGGCGGCAGCGTTTCCGGCGTGGCCAGGTTTCGCACCAAACCGATTCTCTGCAGCGCGCGCAGCACGAGCCACCCGACATCGAGTTCACCGTGTTTAAGTCCGAGGCGCGCCGATTCAGGATACGCGTGGTGATTATTGTGCCAGTTCTCGCCCATCGTAAGCAGTGCGAAGCCGCGCACGTTGTAGCCTTGCACGGCGGCGCGTTCGATGTGCCACGTGCGCCGGCCTTGATTGTGCGCCAGATAACCCACGAGCCAGTGTCCGGTCAGCGATACGCACACCCGCACGCCGATGCCCCACACCACCCAGCCCAGCCCGCCGATGGCATAAAGCACGAGTGCCAAGGGCAGTTGTTGCCACCTCCACGTGCGTTGGAGCCATTGGTAGAAACGATCGTCGGCCACTCGGGGTTCGATCACAAACCTCGGCGGATGCGCCTGCCGGAGATCGCAGTGTTGTTGCTCAAGGAAATCGCGCCACCATCCCCGTGAGTGCATAAAAAATGCATGGCAACGCGGGTGCCGTTGCGCCCAGTCACGGATGTCGTGCATGTAAAGGATGCGAAACGGCCCCGCGATTCCGACCAGCACACCGAGATACACAAAGGTGCGCTCCAGCCACCGCGGACACTCGTAGCTGCGATGCACGAGCAGGCGATGCATCCCCAGCGTGTGCCCGAGACAAAGCGTGATCACCGTCAACCCAAGAGCCACAAGCGCCGCGCCGCCACTGAAAGTCATCGGCGCAGCAATCGCCGTCGCCAGCAACATTACCGTCCACCAAAGCGATTTACTCGCTTTCCAATAAACAACCCCCTCGACCGGATTGGTGAGCGCGTCAGCGGGTTGCATGCGAGGGTGGGCACTCATGGAGTGACGGTTTCGATTGAGGATTATGGCGCGCGCAGCGGCTCCGTCGCGAGTTCTCCCCGCGTTCCTTTGCGGCGCATTTTGTCAAAGTTGAACATATTGAAGAAATGCATCGCGCCGAGCACGAGCAGCGTGACCCCAAGTTTCGTGCTCACAAACTCGATCGTCGCTTGAGGTGTCACCGGCTTCGCACCCCACTGCAGCGTCGCCGCAATGAATCCGAAATTGATGAGGTAAAAACCGACAACGAGCAGATGGTTGACCGAATCAGCCATATCAGTCCGCCCATGAAACGCCTGCACCAAAAACACACGTCCATTTTTATGGAGCGTGCGTGCCACCCACACAGTCATCCCGAGGGCGACCGGAATATAAGCGATGTAAGCAATAATCGTGTGATTCATTTTATTATTTTTGTTATTTCTAAATATTTAGAAAATTAAGGCCAAACCACTACCCGATCAGACGGAAAACTTTATCGCCTGCTTGAAAAAGGCGTTTGGCGGCTGTCGGAGAAAGCGCCTGGCCTTTATCAGCCCAACTCGCCGCCAACTCCAGAAACTCCGTCAATTCTTTGAGCCGTTGCAGGGTGTAAGCCGCATTCTCGTCCTTGGAAGCAACACTGGCTTCGCATTCACGCAGCGCCGCGAGTGTCGGGTCAAGTTCACGCTTCTTGCGCTCACGCATGATGATAAGGAACATCTCCCACACATCTTTGAGCGTTTCAAAATGCTCGCGGCGATCTCCAAAGATATGCACCACGCGAATTAGACCCCACCCTTGGAGTTCTTTGATGCTCGTGCTCACATTCGAGCGCGCGACATTGAGCGTTTCCGCGATTTCATCCGCCGGGATCGGTTTTGGGCTCAACATGAGCAACGCGTGCACTTGGGCCACGGCGCGGTTAATGCCCCAACGCCAGCCCATTTCACCCCAATGCAGGATAAATTTTTCGGTGGCAGGCGTGAGTTTCATTATCATTTCTGTAAATTCAGAAATATTGTGCGTCAATCCTGAATTTTCGACATCGCGGTTGAATGCCGGCGCGAGACCAGCATCGTGGCGGCTTAATGTCGCTCTCGCCCCTCACGTTGCCGCCGGCTTGGTCAGGTGTCTTTTCCGGAGACTATACGCGCGAACAATTCGACTCATTGATCACGGAGATCGATCGGCGCTACGCGACAGAGGCGGTGTTTCCTTCCAAGGAAAATGTGTTTCGCGCGCTTCACCTGGTTCGTCCGGAAGAGGTGAAGGTGATCATCGTCGGCCAGGATCCCTATCCGACGCCGGGCAACGCGCACGGGCTTTCGTTTTCGGTCGACGCGTCGGCGAAGATTCCCGGCTCGCTAAAAGCCATTTTTCAATCGCTCGCGCATAGCCACGCCGATTGGCAACCGCCCGCGAGCGGCGACCTGCAACGCTGGGCGGCGCAAGGCGTGTTGCTGCTCAACGCGATTCTCACCGTGCGCAGCGGTGAACCGCTCAGTCACGCGAAGCTTGGTTGGGAGAAATTCACGCGCGCGGTGCTGGAGCACGCACAGGCAAAGTCGCCGTTTATCGTGTTTCTCCTCTGGGGCGGCAAAGCGGCCACGATTGCCGATCCGGTGATCGATCTCACGAAGCACGCGGCATTGCGCGATCAACATCCTTCGCGGCTCGCGCAGAATCGTCTGCCGCCGGAAAAAAAATTCGCGGTCAACGGACACTTCACTGAAGCGAACAAGCTGCTCGTCACGCATGGACGCACGCCGATTGACTGGCATTTGCACAATGACGCGACGTCGCAGCTGGAGTTGGGTTAGTTTTTGTCCGGGTGGGCCTAAAGCCCCTCCGGCACAACAATCCGGCTCATTTCTTCACTGCCACCGCGTAAGTAATTTCCTTCAACTTGGTTTTCTTCGGGTCAAAACCCGGTCGCGCTGAAAATTTCTTTTTTGAGAGCTTTGGTTTTTCGATCTCCGCGGTGATAAACGTGCGCCAACCGGGCGGTGGTTCGCTTTGGCTGCCGCCTTCGGATTGCCACGCCAGCAAAGCGATCCGGGTTTCACCGATCAGGCCCAGCGCATGCGGCTCCACCTTTCTGGAAAATCCGTGATAGCGAAACTGCAGCACGCGTTGTTCGCAGATGGCTTGTTGGATTAATGTTTCCGTCTTGGCGGTCTTTTCGTCTGCGGGCACCGATGCCTCCGCTCCCACCACCGGGCCGCGCAACATCATCAGCGCGAACCCGGCAGCGCCCACGGCCCGTAGGAAGCCGCGCCGGTTCATTGTGCGCTGACGCTTGCCGCTGGCCGCGCCGCTGTCGAAACCAAAGTGCCGCTTGCCGTTTTTGAACCAGCCGCTTCGACTGCGTGCATGCCGGATGTCTACGCCATCGCTCGCGAACTCATCGACCACGCTCACGCGGCCGATCCCAAACGCACGCCGGAAGGCGTAGCCGCGGAACTCATCTATGCGGATCGCATGGAATCGTGGGTCGATCGCGTGGTGACTGATGCTTCGCCGCAACTCTGTCTCGCCGCGCGTTGCCAGCATCTCGAGCGCTGGAGCGTGCCCCGCACCACGTTTCCCGACGGCAAAGTCGGTTACCTCACCTGGCGGAAATCGCTTTATAAAAAACAAGCCGACCGCGCGCATGAACTTTTACTGCAAGCCGGTGTGCCCGCGATCGAAGCCGACGAGATCGCCGTGTGGGTTTCGAAGAGCGGCCTCAAAACCAACCCTGGCACGCAAGCCCTCGAAGACGCCGCCTGCCTCGTGTTTCTGGAAAATGAGATCGAAGCCTTCGCCGCGCAACACGCCGACTACCCGCGCGAAAAATTCATCGATATCATCCAAAAGACCTGGCGCAAAATGAGCCCGCGTGCGCACGAACTCGCGCTAGGTCTCGATCTGCCACCGACCATCGGCGCGCTCGTGAAAGCCGCGCTCGGCGCTGCGTGAATTTTCTCGGCGCATGAAAAAAATCATTCAGCGCATCCTACTCGCTCTTCTCGCCGGATTCGTGGCCATCCAATTTGTGCGACCGGAAAAAAATATTTCCGTCACGCCTTCGCCGGCTGACGTCGCTACAGTCCACAAAGTGCCGAACGATGTGCACGCGTTGCTGCAACGCGCGTGTTACGACTGTCACTCGAACACCACTAAATATCCGTGGTATGCGAGCATTCAGCCGGTCACGTGGTGGCTCGACTCGCACGTGCGCGAGGGCAAGCGGCACCTCAATTTCTCAGAGTTCGGCACTTACTCAAAAACCCGCGCCGCCAGCAAACTCAGTTCGCTGATCGACGAAGTCGAGGGTGGCACCATGCCGCTCAAATCCTACCTGCCGATGCACCCCGAGGCGCGGCTCACTCCCGACGAAATCGAGCAACTCATCGCGTGGGCGGAAGCCTTGAGCGACGAGCTCGCGGGAAACTAATCAGCGGCCGCGGTGGCATTCACGCCGGCTTTTTCCCGCGCGGCCGTAACGTTCGAAAATACCCCCGCAATCGCGCGCGCTTCGTCATCGCTCACATGTTGGGCGAAATAATTGGCGATGCCCGCGCGGTAAACCGGCCAGATTTTGCGCAGCGTCGCGATGCCTTTCTCGGTAAGTTGCGCGTGCTGCACGCGGCCGTCACTCGGACACGATTTGCGCTCGATGAGTTTTTCTTTCTCCAACTTATCCACGAGTCGCGTGAGTCCGCTACGACTCAGCAAGGCGCTCCGCGCGAGTTCGCTCATGCGCAGGTGATGATCCGGCGCGAGATAGAGTTCGTAGAGCGCATCATACCAGCTCAGTGACGGCAGCCCGGCCGCGTCCAAATCGGCTTCGATGGCCGCATACACCCGCCAAAACGAGACATAGTAGCTCCGCCATGCTTCGAGTTGTCCTTCAGGCAATGTCGGCTTCATGGCAGGCAGCTTGGACACTTTTGTTGCATACGCAACTAGATCAATTTGCACCACACTCACGCTGCGGCAGGACGCACTTCAGTAAAACCGGTTACGTGATGCCCGGAAATTTTGCCGAGTTTAATTCCGCTCAACTCGAAACCGTTGCGCGAGTCGTCCCGTCTAGCCGGTTACTTCCTACAAATTATGAAACTGAAAAATGATCCTTACTTCCCGGTCGTCGCCATCGCGATGATCGCCGCCTTGCTACTCTCCTTGCTGACGCCGCAGTCGGCCGTCACCTCCGCAAAAAACAATCCCGGCAACCCGCTTACCACCGCCGGCCACACCGCCACTCACGCGGAGTAATTTCCCTAGATTCCAAACGGGCAATGCGCACGCGGCACGCGCTTGCACCGCACCGGTTTTTGCATTGGTTGCAGGCATGCGTTTCGCGTCCCTACTGGTCCTGTCCGTAGTTTTCTTCACCGGTTGTTCTTCTGCGTATTACGGTGCGATGGAAAAAGTCGGCGTGCATAAACGCGAGATTCTCGTCGACCGCGTCGATGCCGCGCGCGATGCGCAAACCGAGGCGAAAGCCCAGTTCGCCGACGCGCTCCAGCATTTTCTCGCGGTCAGCAAGGTTCCGCCCACGCAACTCCAAGCGGCCTACAAGCAGCTCAACGACGAGTTTAAACAAAGCGAAACCCGCGCCCAAGCCGTGCGCGACCGGATTGCTGCCATCGACGATGTCGCGCAGGCGCTCTTTCGCGAATGGGGCGATGAGCTCGGCCAATACTCCAACGCCACCCTGCGCTCCCAGAGCGAACGCCAGCTCCGCGCCACGCGGGATCGTTACGCCGCTTTAATGCGCGTGATGGAAACCGCCTCTGCGCGCATGAACCCCGTGCTCGACGCCTTCCGCGACCAAGTGCTTTTCCTCAAGCACAACCTCAACGCCCAAGCCATCGCTGCGCTCGACGGCACCTCGCGCGAACTCCAGCAAGACATCTCCCGCCTTCTCGCCGACATGGATAAATCCATCCGCGAAGCCGACACCTTTATCTCCAGCATGAAGGCGCTGCCCGCACCCGCAGGTTGACCTGACCTAGGGAGGAGCGGTTATCTTTAACCGCCCTTTGAACATGATAGCACCCACGCAGGGCGTTTAAGGAGAACGCCCCTCCCTTTCTGATTCTCAATTTCCCGCAACCTATTCCCCTCGCGTCGGTCTGCCATTGTTCCTCATGCCCCGCTGGTTTAAGATTATCCTCGGTTTGTTCGCTGTGCTCGCACTTGCCGTGGCGACTTTACCGTGGTGGGCCGGTCTTGCCGCGCGCCCGGTGCTAAAACAATGGGACATCACCTTTAAAAATTATGAACGCGTCGGCTACAGTCGCTTCCGCATCGATGAGCTCACGTTCTCGCGCAACAACACGACCGTCGTCGCCACCGGGATCGAAGCCAACGCCCCACTCCGCTGGTTGAATCCCGGCTCGCGCGACGCCACGGTAAAAACCTGGCGCGTTGACGTGAAACGCTCGACCACGCCCTCCACCACGCCGGGCAAAATCACCGGCATGCCGTCGCTCCATCCGCTTTTGATGAAGGTCGCCCGCCACCTCGATCGTTGGTTGCACCACGTGGAAATCGGCCCCGGCGAAGTGCGTTGGCCGAACGGCGGACTGACTTTGGAAAAAGCCTTTTGGAAAAATCGCACGCTCAACGCGAGCGGCGTTAACTTTCTCAAACAAACCGGCGAACTTACCATCACAACTTCGCAAACCGAAAACTCCATCACGGCGGAAACCACCTTCGCCGATGAAGCTGCCCGCGCGCACCTCGCGTGGATCGGCGCTGAGATCACCGGCGAAGGCACGCTCTGGGCTCAGCCCCTCGCGCTGCGCGCAAAATTTCCCGACGTCGACTGGGTGCCTACCGAAGCCGGTGCCAGCGCGGTCAACTGGAACCTGCCCGCCGAACGCCTCAAGCTCGGCGCGCAATACGCGCGCATCACCGGCGGCGCCGTGTTCACGTGGCAACAAAACGCCTTCACACTTTCCGCCGACGCGAAAGCCATTCCGAAAGACGGCGTCAAAGCATCCGATCTCTCCGCCAACATCGAAGCGAGCGGCGACCGCACTGAGCTCACCTTAACCGCCTTAAAAATCGACGCACCGTTCGCGCAGGCGCGATTGAGCGCGCCCGTCGCGATCGGATTCAACGGCCAGACGCAGAGCGAACCGGCCAAGCTCTCCGTCACCGCCGACCTCGCCAAGCAACCGTGGTTCGAGGCCAGCGGCACATTGAAAGGCAACGCCTCCGTGAGTCGCGTTGACGCGCCGATGGAATTCCAAGCGGAGCTGCGCGACCTTACGTTCGCAGATTTCTCGATTAAAAATGCCACCACCCGTGGTCGCTGGCTCTGGCCCAAACTGGAAATCTCTCAACTCGACGCGCAGCTCGACGCCGCCAGCAAACTCAGCGCGTCGGGCAACATCGACTGGCAGGCGCGCGAACTCGCCGGCGTGAAACTTCAAGCCACGCTCGGTCGCGCTTGGTTTGCGCGCTGGTTAAAAACGGAAACGACCTGGCAAACCATGGCCGCCACCGCGACCCTCGACGGTTCGCTCGACGCACCGCATCATACGGGCGAAGTCACCATCATGCAGATCAAGACGAAGGCGCTCAAAGTCTTCGACGCCACCAGCACATGGCGAGGCACCGGCAAGGCATTGGAAAATTTCTCCGCGCAAACCCAAGCTGGCACGACGAAGGTCACCTTCAGCGGCGCAGGCGACGAAAACGGTTTTGATGTGCGCGAGTTCCACCTCGCCCCCATCAACGCAGAAGCGCTCACGCTCGCGCAACCCGCGCGCATTGACTGGGGCTCAGGTTTCAAAATCTCCGGACTTGTTTTGAAGAACTCGCGCTCCTCCTTCGCAGCGGATTTTACCGCTGGGTCGCAGATGGCCTTCGCACTGAACGCCGCGAATTTCGACAAAGAATGGCTCGGCCAGTGGCTCGATATTCCCGGCCCGACCTGGATCGTGGAGCGCCTCAGCGCTTCCGCCAAAACGGTGGACGACATTTTAAATTTCTCCCTCACCACGGCCGGAGAAATCAGCGCACCGCAGCAACGCGCGAAAGTTTCGCTACAAGCCACCGGCGACGCGAAAGGTGTCACCATCAAAGAGCTCAAATTCGCCGACGGTGAACGTATGCTCACGCAAGCGACTGGTCGCCTGCCGTTTTTCTGGCACTCGCGCGAAACGCCACACTTGCGCGTCGATGAAAGCGCTCCGCTCGAATTAAACGCGGAGGTGTTGCCTGATTCACCGTTGTGGGCGGCGGCCACCGAGCCGGTGGGTTTGTTGCTCACGAGTGCGTCGGCCCACGCCAAACTCGGCGGCACGCTGAAGCGTCCGCAAGGTGAGCTAAAAATCGACGTCGCGAGTGTGAAGGTCACTAAGACGGGCCGCTTCAAAGATCGCCTGCCGGACATCGAAGAGTTTTCCCTGCAAGCCAGTGCGGATCGCGACACGGTTAAAATCGACGCGCTCTCCGCGAAGCTTGAAGGCCAGACGCTGCAAGCCACCGCGCGTTTGCCAATGGACGACGGGCGCTGGCGCCAGCTCTTTAAAGACCCGAGCAAGTTCGACTGGGACGACGCGGAGGGCGTGGTTGAAATCCCCGACGCGGATCTGGCACCGCTCGCGCGCCGCTTGCCCGATTTTGTCGCCGCACAAGGCCGATTAAAAGCCCGCTTGGAATTATCGCGCGGCGGCGAACTCACCGGCTCGCTCCAACTCAGCGATGCGGCCACGCGCCCGATTCCCGCGCTCGGCACCGTGCAGGAAATCAACGCCACTCTCGCCTTTGCCGGACGCGAGGCGAAGATCGAGGCTTTCAATGCCAAGATTGGCGGCGAGGCCGTGAAACTCGAAGGCCACGTGCGTTTCCCGCTGCGCGCGCAACCGCACTATGCGTTGCACTTGAGCGGGCGAAATCTGCCGCTCGTGCGCCGCGCGGGATTGTTGCTCCGCAGCGATCTCGATCTGCGCGCCACCACCGCCGAAAGCGGCACCACGCGCGTGGCGGGATTAGTCACGTTGCGCGACGGACTCGTGCTTTCCGATCTCAGTGCCTTGTTACCGAGCGGCACCCGCGGCGTGACGCGCCGCCCACCGTATTTCGCGATCGAGAAATCACCGTTCAATCGCTGGCTGCTTGCCGTGGAAGTGCGTGGCAAGAATGCGGTGCGCGTGCGCACGCCGGTCTTTACCGGAACGGCTTCGGCGCATTTCGATTTGAGCGGGACGCTCGGCGAGCCGCGCGCCGTCGGCGAAATGACAATCGATCAAGGCATGCTCTTTTTCCCGTTCGCGACGTTCACCGTGCAAAGCGGCGCCGTGCGGTTGCGCGCGGCGGATCCGTTCACTCCGCAGCTCAACGTCAATGCGATCTCGCGCCGACATAATTACGAGATCCGCCTGGAAGTGAGCGGCTCGCCGGAAGCGCCGGCGCTCGTATTCACCTCGAATCCACCGATGGAGGCCAGCGAAGTGCTGTTGATGGTGATGGCCGGCCAGATACCTGCCGATGAAAACGCTGGCACGACGGCCACCGGCGGCGTGCGCCTCGGGCAAATCGGGGCGTATCTCGGTCAGGGAATTTATCGCGGCCTCGGTGGTTCCGGCGAAAACCGGCTTGAGATCGTTTCCGGCGAACAGATCTCGCGGCAGGGTCGCGAGACTTATGAAGTCGCCTACAAGCTCGGCGAAAAATGGACGCTCGTGGGTGAATACGACGAGTTCGACACCTACAACGCGGGCCTGAAGTGGCGCGTTTACACGCAGGAGGGCGCTCGTGAGAAGAAGTAACTTCCTGCGCGCGATCTGTCTCGGCGGTAGGGCCCGACCTCCGGGCGGGCCGAACGCGTGCGCACATCTTGACGGGCCGCTCGGAGATCGGCCTCTACCACGCGGCTTTAAATTACGTTTGGCCGCACTTATCTTCTCAACAATCACGGCCTTCGCTCACGCCTCCGAGATTTCCGTTTCGGGCCTTGGCTTCCTCGGCAACCGGCAGGCAAAAAACACGCTCGAACTTCTGTTGGGCGAGCAGCGCGACGCGGCGCTCAATGCGAGCGCCATCGAAGACGCTTCTTTAATCCTGTTCTCCGAACTCGACATGGAAGGCTATCAACGCCCGACCGTGACCGCGCTTATCTCCACGAGTGACGGCCAGCAAATTTCCCACGAACTCAACGCGCGTCTCGACAAACCGCTGCCGCGTCCACTCGCGGCCGAAAAAGTCGAGCTCCAAGTCGCGCGCGGCCAGCGTTACACGTTGCGCGAAGTCGAATTCACCGGCCTCACCGTATTGACCGAAGCGGAAGCGCGGGAATTTTTCCTCGGCGAAGGCGTGTTGATCGCCTTGCCAGCCACGCGCATCTACGCGCCGGGACGGCTCCAACGCTCGCTCGGTAATTTGCAGGAAGAGCTGCGCCAGCGCGGCTACGCAGATGCGAAAGTTTCGCTCGTGGAAGACGAAGCCATCGACCACGAAAAAGGCGACGTGCGCGTGCGCGTAAAAATCGAGGAAGGCCTTCCGTGGCGCGTGAAATCGCTCGCGTATGAATCCACCGACGGCCAACCGGTGCTTTCCGAACTCACGGCGGTAACCGCCGACGAAGCGTGGAATTCGCTCTGGCGGCAAAACACCAGCACCGCAATTCGACGCCGATACTATCGCGACGGTTATCCGGACGTGCAGGTGAAACTGACCGCGAACACGGGGAAACCCGCCAATGGCGAGCGTGCGGTCAACGTCACGGCGGAAATCACTCCCGGCCAGAAAGTGGTGTTTGGCAAAGTGCGTTTCTATGGCAACGACCACACGCGCGAAAAAAACCTGCGCCGGTTGACGCGTCTCGACGAAGGCACGCCGCTCGATCCCATCCGCGTCGACAATGCGCAATCGCGACTCGGCCGGCTCGGCGTGTTTCGTAACATCGAGGCCAACTACGAACCCGAGGACGGCCCCGTGCGCGATGTGGTCTTCGATTTAACCGAGGGCCGCCGCAAGGATGTGAACCTGCTTTTCGGTTACGGCACTTATGATCAGCTGCGCGGTGGCGTGGAATTTAACAACTACAACGTCTTCGGCCGCGCGCACACGAGCAGCCTGAAACTTGTGCAGTCGATGAAGAGTTCGCAGGGCGAACACCTTTACACGATTCCGGAATTATTCGGCAGCTCCGTCGATGGCAGCACGCGCATTTTCGGCCTGCGCCGCGAAGAGCTCTCATTTTTGCGCGAAGAATACGGCGCGACGGTCTCGTTGCTCTGGCCGCTCGTCCGCTCGACGAACCTGACCACGGGCTATAGTTTCCGCCAGTTGCGCAGCGCCGACAACGAGCTCGCCACCAGCAACACCGATCAGACCCAAATCAACGCCGCGAGCATCGACCTCGGCCTCGTGCGCGACCGGCGCGACAATCCGTTGACGCCGCGCAAGGGTTACAAGGCCGCGATTCACATCGAGGAAGCGAGCCGCTGGCTCGGCGGTGAAGTGGACTATCAACGACTGCTGCTCGACGCGTCGTATCACACGAGTTGGGGTCGCACACGCTGGATCCACGCCGGCTTCACACACGGCATCATCACGACCTTCGGCGCGGAAAACGACTCCGAGCTGCCGGTCAACGTGCGCTACTTCCCCGGCGGCGACGGTTCGATCCGCGGATATCGTCGTGGCGAAGCGGCGCCCCGCGCCGCCGATGGAAAATTCATCGGCGCGAAAACTTACCTCCAGCTCAATCTTGAACTCGAGCAAGCGATCACGCGCAAATTTTCGATCGTGGCTTTCGCCGATGCACTCGGCACGGCGGCGCAACTCGCAGACTATCCGTTCGACGAACGCCTTTACTCCGTGGGCCTCGGCATTCGCTACAACACGATCATCGGCCCAATTCGCGTCGAATACGGCCATAACTTGAATCCACGTCCACTCGATCCCAACGGCACGGTGCAGATCTCGGTTGGGTTTCCGTTTTGAGTTACGCTGTCTTGAGGTAGAGGCCGTTATCCCTAACGGCCCTTGGGAAGACGCGTTCGCTCAAACAGGGCGGTTAAGGATAACCGCCCCTACCTGCTCGAACTCACTCCGATCTTAGCAGTGTCAGCGGATCGACCTTCGCCGCGCGGCGGGCAGGCAACAGTCCCCCGACTACTGCCGCGAGCACGCCGATTAATCCCGCGGCAATCACGGCGGTCACATCGGCCCGCAGGCCCGTCATCATCCAGGAGCCGAGCACGCGCGGGAGCAGGATCGCGAGTGTCAGTCCCAGTGCCGAGCCAATCACGCCAAGCCACAGCGCCTCGCGCACGATGCCCCGCCAGACGCGCGAGGGTTCAGCGCCAATCGCGAGACGCACCGCGATTTCGCGCGAGCGATTCGCCACCAGATAACCGAGCGCACCGAGCACGCCCACCATCGCGAGCAAGATCGCGAGCGCCCCAAAACCAGTCGTCAATCGCACGGCGGCGAGATCGTTGCGCACCCAGAGTTGCACGCGTTCTTCGATGGTCATCCACCGCGTGAACATCAGGCCGGGTTCGGCTTCGGAGATTTTCTTTTTCAAAAACTCACGCAGCGACGCCGCATCACCCTCGACGCGGATGGCGAGACAGGTCGCCGTGCTGCGCCATTGGGATAGGGGCGTGTAAATAATCGGCGAAGCTTCGCTGCGTGCTCCGTTGACCTTGATGTCGTTCACCACGCCGACGATTTCCCAATCGTTTTCGGAGGGTGTTTCATCGAATCCGAAACGCCGGCCAATCGGATTGGTCTCACCGTAGACTTGTTGCGCGAGTTTTTGACTGACGAGCGCGACGCGTGGTTTTCCTTCAATGTCCTCAGCGGTGAATACGCGGCCACGCTGCAACATGATGCCCATCGCGGAGAGATAATTTTCGTCGGTGCTCTCATGTTGGATATTATTGCCGGGTGGTTTACGCGCATCGTCACCGCGGAAATACAGCCCGCTGGAGGTGCGGCTGCCGCTCAAGACGCCACTCGAAGCAAAGCCGACCGCCTTTACTTGCGGTAATGATTGCGCAGCGTGCCGCAAACGTTGCAGCGTCGCGGCTTGTTGTTCGGGCGCGATGCCCGCCGCGGCCAGATGGAAGAAGGTCGAGACCACGCTTTCGCGCGCGTAACCGAGGTTGGCGCGCAGCGCCTGGCGCAAATCGAGCGCGAGCGAGATCGCCACCGACACGAGCAACACCGACAACGCCAGTTGCACCACGATGAGCGCACGCCCCGCGAGCAAGGAAGTTCCCTGGCCCACGCCGCCGCGCCGCAAAATCGTCTGTGGCGAAAAATGTGCGCTCAACCACGCGGGCAAAGCACCCAGCGCCAACCCGCAGAAAATGGCGAGCGCCGTGAGCGACGCCAGCATCGGTGCGTCGACACCCGGCAACGCATTGCGCGTCGACGGCACAAGCCAGTCCGCCAGCACCGGCGTTAACCACATTCCGATCAACAGGCCCGCGAATGCGCCGGCCAGCGAAAGCACGAGCCCTTCCATCAACGCCGCCCGCGCGAGCCGCCAGCGTCCAGCGCCCAACGCCAGCCGCACGCCGATCTCGCGACCGCGCGCGAGCACGCGCAACAACAGCAACGTGGACGTGTTGGCCAGCGTCACGAGCACGACCGCGCCGACGAGCAACGACAGCGTCACACCGGTTTTTTTGAAACCATCACGCGTCGACGAAAATCCCTGCGGACTTGCCACGAGTTGCGGCACGCGGCGCATGAATTGTTCTTTTTCCTGCGGATCGGTGAACGCGCTGATCGCGGAATCGCGTTGCGGACGCCACGCGGCTTCCATCGCGCCCTGCATCGCCACGGCACCCCTGGCCGGACGCCGGACGAGCACATTCAAGCATGCCACATTGTCCGAGCGCATCCAGTCGGCGAGCGGCACCGTCTCACCCGTCGTGATAATCCATGCCGACGGCGAAACCCGCATCGCCACATGCATGCCCAGCGGCAGCCACGCCGCGATATTTTCACCCAACGAAATTCCCGTGAATGTTTTCGGCGCAATCCCTACCACGGTCACGAGCTGGCCATTCAAGCGCAGTTCAGTGCCCACCACCGCCGGATCGCCGCCGAGATTTTGCTGCCACCAATGCCACGACAATACCGCGACGGGACGCGGGTGATCAATTTCATCATCGGCCGGTTCCAACAAGCGCCCGTAAGCGGGCGCGATTTCCAACGCGCGGAAAAATCCGCCCGCTACAAATTGTCCGTCCATCGGTTCCGCCGGCGCTTCGCCGCGACGCAGCATCAAGCGACCGGAGCTCGTGTAAGCGGCGACGCGGCCGCTCAATTCAGGCTGGTTCTCCAAACGCCGCACCGTCGGCGCACTCAGGCGAAATGTCGCCTGCTCCGGCAATTCAGTCGCGAGATAAAGCTCGTGCGGGCGCGGCACCGGCAGCGATTGCCACATGACACCGCGCAACAGCGTAAAAATCGCCGTCGTGACGCCGATGCCCAGCGCGAGAATCGCAATCAAACTCAACGCGAACGCCGGTCGACGCAGCAGCGTGCGCACCGCGATTTTTCCATCCTGCCACCACGATTCCAACTGCGGCCAGCCCATCGCGTCGACGCTCTCCTCGCGGGTCGCGAGCACATTGCCAAACGCCAGATGCGCCTGCCGCCGCGCTTCGACACGATCGAGTCCCTGACGCACATTTTCCTCCACGAGCAACTCGATGTGCCCCGCCACTTCCTCTTCCAGCCGCTGCACCCGCGCGCGCCGACCGACGAGTTGTTTTAGCTTGGCCCACACGGTTTTCATGATGCCTCCGTAGCCAGCACCGCGTTAACGAGTGCAGCCACGCGCTGCCAGTTGACGACTTCCTCGCGCAACTGCTTCCGCCCCGCCGTCGTGATGGAATAAAAGCGCGCGCGGCGATTGTTGTCGCTCACGCCCCACTCGGACGAAATCCAGCGTTGGTCTTCGAGTCGCACCAGCGCCGGATAAATCGTGCCCTGATTCAGCATCACGCTGTCGCCCGAGATCTGCTCGATCCGCCGCGCAATGCCGAAACCATGCTGCGCCCCGAGGGTCGCCAGGGTTTTCAACACCAGCAAATCCAGCGTTCCTTGCATCAAATCGAGTCTCTTTTCGTCGCTCATGTTGGCTTTCAACACAAGCTCGTGTTGTAAGTCAACAGAAGAGGCAGCGCTAGAGCTACGCGAATGGCTCGCGGCGAAACTTCGTCACGTGGCCGTGCACTGCGGGCGTGAGCATGATTTCGTTTTCGCTAACGCGCTGAATTTTTAGCGGCACCGTGAAATGCGGCTCGCCGGAATCTTGTTTCCACCAAGTGATGGAGTAATCCGCTCCGTGTCCGTTGAGCTGGATTTTGTAGCGTCTCGGTTTTCCCCCATCGGAATGAGTGATTTCAAACACCTGCGCTCCTTCTGGTGAAATAATTAATCGCTCACACCCCGGATGATAATCCGGAATGTTCGATTCCACCGAGCGCCATGAGCCGATGAGCCAAGTTTCCATTGGTGATCGAGAGTGTTGGGCTATTTTCTAAATCGAGCAACGCAGTGATTTTCGGTTACGCACGAAAAAAGGGAACCCGCGCACAGCTGGTGCCCGCACCCAACCAGCGCATGGCGTTTGCGACCGCGCTGAGTTGCCCCGTTTGTTTTCCACGACGCATCGGCTGGTGCTGCGTCTTCTCCAACCTACCCCGCACCGGTAAATTCAATCCCGTTAACCCATGTCTCATCGCATGTTTGGTTCTTCGCTACGGGCGGCGTTTCACGTGAAACGCGCCTTTGCCACTGCTTCCGTCGCGGCCCTCGCGCTTCTGCCCCTCGTTCCCGCGCACGCCGCGCAAAGTTACTCGCGCATCAACAAGCTTTTCAACGGCAACACCAATGGCGGCGGCTCCGGCTCCACCATTTATCATTCGTTCCGCATCCCTTCGATCGTGAAGGCGTCGGGCAATGTGTTGATCGCGTTCTGCGAAGGTCGCGTCGACAGCGACAGCGATTTCGGCAACATCAACCTCGTCTACAAACGCTCCGTGAACAACGGCGCCACTTGGTCGAGCTTGCTTGAAATCGAGGGCACCGGCCCGGGTTCGTGGACAAATCCCACCGCCGTGTATGAAGCCCCGTGGTCGGGCAAACCGCTCGGTCGCGTGCACTTGTTCTTCAACTGGCACAGCGGCGACGAAACCGGCATGGGCACGATCACCCCGGGCGATCGCAAAACTTACTACACTTACTCGGACGACGACGGCGTCACTTGGGCCGCGAAGCAGGATCTTACCGCGACCTTGAAACCAGCGAGTTGGGCGTGGGACGCCGTCGGGCCGGGCATCGGCATTCAAAAAGTGGTCGCTCCCAACATCGGACGCTTAATCGTGCCCGCCACGAAACGGAATTTCCACAGCGACAATCACGGCGCGACGTGGAGCTACACTTACATGCCGACAAGCGCCACGGGCAACCTCACTGGCGAAAGCGCCATCGTGGAATGCGTTGACGGCGCCCTGTATCGCAACGACCGCGCCACCGCGTCCACCTGGGAAACCGCCAAGCGGCGTTGGGTTAGCTACGGCCAGATCGGCAGCTTCCCGACCCCCACGCCGCAAAACAATCTCCTCGATCCGAAAGTCGCCGGCTCTCTTGTCCGTTACAACATGAACGCGCCCGATCGCCTCATGTTTCTCAACTCCGACAGCACCGTCGATCGCCGTCACATGAAAGTGCGCATCAGTTACGACGACGGCATCACCTGGCCGCGCGAACGCTGGCTCTACGTCGGCACGCCACCCGACAACCACGCCAACGTCACCGCCGCCGTTGATGCCGGCAAAGGCGGCTACAGCTCGATGATCAAGACGAACGATTTCCATATCGCGGCTTTGGTTGAGATGAACGAAGGCATCGAAGTCGGCGGCCCCGATTACCAGTCGATCGACTTTCATAAATTCAACCTCGACTGGATCACCAACGGCGCCGGCGATCCGTGAACCGGTAGTTTAATTACACCCCGCAAAGCCCGCCGCAACCAGGCGGGCTTTTTTGTGAGTGCCCGGTTCTGGGCATAGATCGCATGGGCTAAGGCGACCTCAAGGTAAGCGGCAAAGTCCCATCCTTCTGTCACCCTCCGCTTCATGGAAACCCTTCACCGTTTCGAAAAAGGCGAAATCCTCATCGCTCGGATGGAGTCGCGGTGGGCAACGCGCGGTTGCTCCAGTCGAGCTTTTCGCGGAACTGCCATCACCTGCATAAAGCTCAACGCAAACTCGAATGTTGATTTCAAAAGAGTTGTCATGCTTCGTCAGGCCCGCGGGCCGCAAATTACAAACCTTACAAAGCTCAACTCAGTTGAGGTGAATACACTGGTTAAGCAAAATGGACGAAGAAGTGCCAGTCGATGTTCGACGTTCAGCGCCCGAGGTTGCCCGGCGCTGTCTTGCGCTTTCGGCGGTGATTTCGATCTCGTATGGAGATGATCGTGACACGGTGAGTCAGTGGTTGAAGCGGGAGTCACTCTGGTCGGACCTTTCTCCCAGAGAGCGGGCTTTCTTTGCGAATCGGACACCTGAAAGAAAGGAAATCATTGCTTTCAGTTGGCACACGGAACGGCTTGTTCCGTTACTTTGGGCCACTCAGAAGATTGCCTCTATGCCGCCGCTCGCGTCTCAGTGCGACACGGATTCAATGAAGAGTGCGATTGTTTGGCCCCCTGCGACCACGCGGTCATTCATCGATAAAGCCGTCCTTCGTTCGGACGGTGAGATCGATCAAGAATATGAGAGGATTTATGAGGCACATTGGCGAGTCCGGGACGCCGAGCTGAAAGGATTACCCATCCCGGCCGGATTAGATGCCGGTGCGATTTTCGAGCGGCACTGGAGCTTCAATTGGCTCATTGGATATTTCGGACAGCCATGGGATGAAATTTCGACCGATACCTAGTTCATGAAGAAGAAAGACGCCCAACCAAACGCCACAGCCAACGCCGTCAAAGCGGCGTGGCTGAGCTGAAATGATCGGCAGAAAGATGAAAGAAAGCATCTGGACACGTGACCTTCTCGACAACCCGTTTGGGAGATTTCTCCGGGGTTTCATTTTCCCTGCGCTGCTCGTGTCAGTAGGCCTAAAAGAAATCATTTCCGGCGAAGCGACCTTCAAGCGTTTCACTTACACAGGATTCGACGCCATCTGCATTGGTATTGGCGTCATCTGCCTCGGGCTTATTTCGGCCATCGGTTATAATCCTTGGTTCGCCAGGTTGCCGGAAGTCCAGAAGAGAGCCGCAGTCATTTTCTGCGGGTTACTTTTTATCGCGGCATTTGCCACTGCACTCCTCCGAAATGTCTAAAGAGCCGATCCAACTGCCACAGACAACGCGCGGGGCTGAAGACTCCGCCTCGATTTCGATCCAGTGACTACGGGCGAACTTCCAGCACGAGGTCGAGCCACTTAAACTCCGAGGATTTTTCGGCGCGCGTCACACTGACGGTGTTTGCACCGGCTTTGAGCATCGCCGCATTCACGGGGAAAAAAATCCAGCCGTTCGCTTCACGATTCGCGGCCAGCGTGGTGTCGTTGAGTTTTACGCTGAGTTGGTGCGAGGCAAACGGCTGATCGAATTGCAGTCCCAGCGTGCGGCTTTTCGCCTGCGACGGCGAAGCATCGAGCATCAGTTTAGCCATCACGGCTTTTGCTGCAGGCAATTCCTTCGGATCGCCGGGATTAAGTGTTTCAAGCGTTTGGAATTTTTGGTGCGGGAAATTTCCGCCCGCGGCCCGCGCCACGCCATAAATTGACGCGAAGTAATCGCGATCCAGTTTGGCAAGCCCGCGCGGATCACCGAGCTCGTTCCACAATTTCCGCTTCGGGTTGAACTGGTTGAAAAGATAAACGCCATCCGCGCCCGCAGCCCACGCCACGGCGGCGCGTCCGCGATAGCCTTCGTCCGACATCCGCTTTTCTGCGGAGCCTTCACCCTTCACGCGCGAATCGTCGAGCGACGGATAGACCTTCACGCCATACCGATGACCGAGTGCGACGCTCTCGTTCCACTCGTTCAGTTGAAAATATCCGCCGACGACCAGGATATCCGCCAAGTCTTCCGCGAGCCAGCGCTCGACGTCCAAACCCATCACGCGCGAATACGCCGCCGAATCGGGCACGCGCACCGCGATCAAAATCGGCCGCCCGCGCGCGCGGCCCTTCGTTTCCGCCATGGCGCGAATGCGGCGCAGCAGATCCGTCATCATCGCACGCTCCGCATCCGTCGCTGCGATGCCGCGCGCCGGGCCTTTGAAGAACACCGGGTGTCGGAAGAAATCCAGCTCCACGCCATCGACTTCGTAATTCGCGCACACTTCCTCGACATAACGAAACGCCAGTTCGCGAATCTCGGGGTGCGCGTAATCGACGCCCGACCACGAACCGGCTTTCAGTTTTTCGAACGGCTCGCCGAGCAAAAACTCCGGGTGCGCTTGCTTGAGTTTGTTAAGCTTGAACAACACGGGCCCCTGGCCGCTTTTGCCGGCGTCGTGCGTGTCGTTCATGCGCATCGACCAGAACAGTTCGATGCCGTGGCCGTGTGCGAACTTCACCATCTCCGTTAATGGATCGATGCCCGCCGTGGCGAGCGCGGGGAGCTGGTTGTTTACGAAAATGTCTTCCTGCGCGAAATGCACCTGCCCGACTTTCGTCAGGTGCGAAAAATTTCCGAAGCCGGCGGAAAACGAACAGTAGAAAATCGAGTCCACGTGCGTGCCAACCAGCGGCGTGGTGCGCGCCGCGAGCATGTCCTCCACGGACGGTCGCTTGATTTTTAAAATCGGATCGTTGCCGTCGTTGTTGAAAATCACGCGACGCGGGCGATTAAGCGCGTCCGCGCGCCAAGCCTTGTTCGAATTCGCAGCAACTTTCCGCGGCGGTAGCAACGCGGCTAACGCGGTGACATCGGCTGCGCGGCTCGGATCGTCGGCGAGATTTACCGCTTCGAACGCACCGGGGTTTGCGTAGTCATACAGTTCGCGCGCGGCAACTTCCCCCGACTGGAAATCGCGCCACTCAACGTAGCGTTGCTGCGCGGTGCGCACGGCATAGCCCATCGTCTTGGGCGCGTTGCGGGACGGCCACGGGCGCGGGAACTGGCTGAACACCGCCTCGCGGCTCGGCGTCGCAGGATTCTCCAACCAGGGACGCAGCGTGCGTCCTTCCGTTTTTTCCGGCGCCGGCAGCCCGCACAAATCCGCGAGCGTCGGGTAAAGATCGAGCAACTCGGTCAGCGCACTCGTCGCCGCGCCTTTTGATTTTCCCAACGGCGCGATGATCAGCGGCACGCGCGTATCGACTTCGTAGTTGGTCGTCTTCGCCCACAAGCCGTGTTCGCCCAAGTGAAATCCGTGGTCGGAATACAGCACGACAATCGTGCTGTCGGCCACGCCCGCAGTTTTTAGCGCGGCCAACACGCGGCCAATTTGCGCGTCGGTGAAACTGGTCGCCGCGTAATAAGCACGGCGCAGGTTTTCAATGGTAGCCGGCGCAAAATCGCCGTTGGCCGGCAGATCGGAGTAGCCGCGCAATTCGACGGAGTGGTGCAACGCGATCTCCGGTGCGCCGCGTGGAGCCGTCGGCTGTTCCAAGGCGGGAATTTTTTTCCCTTCATACAGATCCCAATATTTTTTCGGCGCGGTGAATGGCAGGTGCGGCTTGCGAAATCCCACCGCGTAGAAAAACGGTTGATCGTTCGCACGCGCGGCGAGCTTGGTGATTTCCGCAATCGCCGCATCGGCGACGCGGCCATCCGGATAAACGTTTTCCGGTGCGTCCGCGAATTCGTAGGCGGCGGCTTTACCGCCCTTTTGGTTTTTCGGCAAACGATAGTCTGCCTCTTTGGGAATACCGTCGTGCTGAGCTGGCTGGCTCCACGAGGCGGGGTCGCCCATTTTTCCGCCGTCGTGATAAATTTTTCCGACCATCGCGGTGAAGTAACCGTGTTGCTTGAAATACTGCGGCAGCGTCACGACGTCGGGCGTGGTCTCGCGGAATTTCGTCACGAGATCCCACACGCGCGTCGAATCCGGTCGGCGTCCAGTCATGAGCGAGGTGCGCGACGGGTTGCACACGGCTTGCTGGCAATAGGCGGCATCGAAGCGCGTGCCGCGGGCGGCGAGCGCGTCGATCGCGGGCGTGATCGCGGCGGCGTCGCCGTAACAGCCGAGATTCGTGCGGAGATCGTCCACGGCAATGAAGAGCACATTGGGACGTTTCGCTTCTGCGGCGTGGGCGAAGATCGCGAACCCGCAAAAGAGGCCGAACAAGGTGATGAATTTTCTCATGATTTTAAAATGAGCGCACCACGTCAGAAAAAGTCTGGCGTGGTGCGGAGTTGAGACTGCGCTAACGTTCGCAGTGAAACGAGCGCGGAGAATTCCGCGTTTTGGGGAGTGGTTTAGAACGTGCCCTTGACGCCGACGTTGATGATTGCGCCGAGTTCCTGACGACGGCGGTCTTTCACGTATTCAGGAGCACCGTCGGGATACAGGCGGGTGAGCACATCGTAGCGGCCATTGATGTCGGAGATCGAACCATACACCGCGAACTTCTTGCTGAAAGAATACGACGCGCTCAGCGACACGCGCGTGCGTTCGCCTTGATAAGCGTAGGTGCCGGCGGGAATGCCGTTGGCGGTGCTGACGGCCTGAAGCGCGCCGCGCGTTTCGCCCTGATAAGTGACGTTTAACTTCACGTAGAAGCGCGGGCGGATGAGTTCGATCCCGCCGGAGAACGTCTCGGGCACGAACCCGGTGAAATCAGCGGTGTTGCTACCGGACAGCTCGAGCTTCGTCGCGTTGCCGAACACGGAGATGCCGCGCATGAAGTTGGGCAGGAAGAACAGCGACTGTTTGTAGCTGAATTCAAACCCGGTGACCTTCGCATCGCCGGCGTTGATGCGCGTGATGATGTCGTAGTTAGGATTCAGCTGCAGCAGTTCCGCCGGAAGATTGTAGAACTCCAACAACTCGGGCGTCGCGTCCTGCGTGATCTGGCCGAAGAAATCCTTGATGTCTTTTTGGAAGACGCCGATGGAACCGATGCCGCCCTTGATCTGATAGGACTCAAGTGAAAATTCGTAGCTCGTGGCCTCCTGCGGTTTGAGCGCCGTGTTATTCACGGTGATGCTCGGCGTGGCGGACGTGGAGTCGGTGATCGTGACGCCTGGCGTGATGAAGTTAAGATTCGGACGACCGATCGTCACGTAGTAGGCCGCACGCGCCAAAAGTTTTTCGGTGATGAGATACGTGAGATTCGCGCTCGGATAGAAGTCATCATAACTTTTCTTCACGTGCGCACCTTTCCGAACGTTCGTCAGCTGCGCCTGCACCAACGGATCAGTCGAAATCAACGTGCGACCACCGGGCGCGCTGCCGGGGACAAAATTGCCCGCCGCATCGCGCAGATAAATCGCGGTCGGATCCGTCAACACGCCGAAACCGTCGTCCGTGGTCTTTTCGAAACGCACGCCGCCGATGAACCAGAGGCGACGATCAAAGAAGTGCGCGTCCGCCCGCAGGTAAGCGGCGGAAACCGTCTCCGTGATTTCACGGCTGCCTGTGGCGCGCGTATTGTGCGTGGTGGCTTGGTTGATCGGAAACCACGACGGATTCGCCTGATACAATTCGTAGAGTTTGCGCACGCTGAGGTAGCGGATCGGCGCACCAAACACCGTGGGATTCGTCGCTAGAAATTCTTCGTCGAATACCGGGAAGAGGCTGGCTTGCTTGGCGGCGGCGGTCGTGAGGCCGTTCGGCGTGAACGTGTAGTTGATCGCGTCGGAATCGGTGTCGCGATTCAGACGTTCGCCGAACACGCCGGTTTTCAAAGTGACCGGGAACCGCCCATTAAAGGTGCGCGTGAAGTCCGCGCGGCCGGTGAATTTTTCAGCGTAAATATGATTCTGCGCCGAAGTCGGATTGCCGATCGTCACATTGCCGGCATCGAAAATATTAACCGGCACGCCCGCGCGAGTTGCACTGTAACGCACCGGGATGGTCGCTTCGTCTTCACCGATGCCTTCGCCGCGAATGACCAGGCCGGAAAAGTTGGAAGGCGCATCGTTGAAGTGGCCGTTGTCGATGTCGTCGAGAAACGAAGTTGAGAACGAGTAGGCCGCGAGCGCATCCAAGCGCCAGTCGCGCTCCTTGTGCGAAAATTTCAGCGTGGCGTGCGAAGTGTCAGAACCGGTTTCCTGATTCGGGCCGGCGGCGTATTGCACCACACCCACGCCGGTCGCGGCGCCTTGCACGAAGGTCGGATCACCCGTCGCGCCGGCGGCGAAATTAATGACCACGCTTTCGCGCATGATGTTACTGGAAACCCCGCGTTGCTGGAAGCTGAAGCTGAGCTGGCTGCGATTGGAGATTTTCCAATCGGCACCGAATTGCGCGTTCCACGTTTGGAAGATTTGATCCAAGGTGAACCAGGTCGCCTGACGGAATGCGCCGGTGGTGTAATTCCAGTCCGCGTTAGTGTCGGTGTTGTCACCGCTTTCCATGGGCTTGATGCGCCAGGTGCGGGAAGCGCCGACCGTGATGCCGAACTTTTTATTGATCGGCAAAATGTAGCTGAAGTCGAACGACGGCTGCTTGTAGTTCGGGCTTAGTTTGTCGGACAGACCGCGAGGGCCGGCGTCGAAATCGAAGCTGCTTTTGCTATCGATCAGGAAATAGGTGCGGTAATTAAACACCGGACGCTTGGCCGAGAAGGCGCCTTTCGTCACGAGGTTGATCGAGCCACCCATGCCGGCGGCGGGAAGATCGGGCATGCCGGACTTGCTGATTTCCACGCGCTCGATGTTGCCCATCGGCACATCAAGCAACGATTGGGCGCGGCTGTTGCCACGGGCACCAGCGATGTCGGCGCCGTCAACTTGGATATTGGTATTCGCGCTCGGGAAGCCGCGCAGCGTCACGGTGCTGGCCTGCTGGCCGCTGTCTTCGATGCCGACGCCGGGGAGATAACGGAGGAATTCGCCGATATTTTCTGAAGCGCGATCACCGTATTCATCGTAAGCGACCACCTGTTTGATATTCGGCGCGCTGCGACGTTCGTTCATCGCGATGGCTTGCGCGCTCATTTCTTGATCGGCGACTACGGTGAATTTTTCGAGTTCGACCGTCTTGCTGTCCGTCTCGACCTCGATGCGCGAGGAGTCGCCCACCCGCAGATCGAAATCCCGCTCCGCCCGCCCGCCCGCCGCCACCGTGACCGTCGCCGTGGTCGATGAAAGCCCGACGTAGCTCACGCGAATTTTCGCGTCGCCGGCGGGAACGTCATCCAACACGTAGGAACCATCGCTTTCGGTCAGCACGGTTTTGGCACTGCCTTCGAAAGAGACGCTGGCATTACGCAGCGCGGAATTGGTGGAGGCGTTAAATACGCGGCCCACGACCGTGCCAGTCGCGGCGGCTTGTTGCGCGTGGACAGACAGACCGGCGGCAAAAGTCGCCACGACCACGGCGAGAACGGAGAACGCTCGTGAGATTTTCTCGAGCAGACGAATCGATAGACGGTTATGCGAAGACATGGGTAGTAAAACGGTCAAAAACGCCGCGGCAGTGCACGGCAGGTTTAAGCGATCGGGGGTTAGGGTCTGCCAAGGTTCAGCCTTTGAACCGCAGGCGACGAGCGAGGAGCACTGGTCTGGTGCGCGAACCGCAACCGCTTCGCCCGATCACGCGCTACGTCCGCGAACCCACCGACTGGCCGGCGTTGAATTCCGGCATGATGTGCGTGGCGTGCTTCGCGATCGCGCGACCTGCCAATAACTGCAGGACTGGAACGAGGAGCGCCTTGGCGAATTTTTTCGGCTCGATGCGGTAATGCGTCGGCGAAGGCACGAGGTAATTCATGTAGAGTTCGCCGTCGCGCGACACCACCGAGATATCGTCCGGCACGCGCAGGCCCATCTTCGCGAGACTCGTCACGACCGAGAGGTAATGGAACGGATTCACGACGAGCAACGCCGTGGGCGCAGGCGCGCGGTGCATGAGGCGCTTGAGTGCGTTGGTGATGCTGGCTGCCGTCGCTTCGTGATACGCGATCATCACCTCCGCGTCGGGATGCGAGGATTTCGCAATGCCCTCGGTAAACCCGGCTTCGCTCTCGATGTCGCCAGCGCGGCGCGATTTTTGAATCACGAGCGCCACTTTGCGATGTCCGCGCCCGAGCAAGCCGCCCGCCGCGTGCCGGCAACTCGCGTGGTGATCCAAATCACAATACGGCAAATTCACGCCCGCATAAATGCTGCCCGCGACGAGGCACGGCACTTTTTGCCGCTCGAACCATTTCTGCACCGGTTCGCCCGACAGCAGCAAAATCCAACACCGGTGATCGTGCCGCGCCAGCAACCGCTGCAACGCGCGCGCTGGGTCGCGTTGGGCAAATTTGCGTCCGTGAAATAAATGCAGCCGGCAGCCGCGCTCGGCGAGCATGGCGCGCAAGTGGTCGATCCACATCACCTGCGTCGGGAGCAATTCCTCCAGATCGCCCGGAATCAGCAATCCGACCTCTTGTGCGGCCAATGCCTTGGATCCGGTGGTGGCCGAGCCGGTGGCGACACGATGGCCTACGCCTTGCACGGAAAACACCGTGCCGTCTTCCCGCAATTGCCCGAGCGCCGCGCGCAGCGTGTGGCGGCTGATCTGCAACATGTCGCACAAGCCGCGTTCGCCCGGCAGCCAGTCTTTCCACGTGCCGCGCGCGATGGCCTCGCGTAACGCGACCGCGGTTTGTTGCTCCAACGACTGGCGCTGGGGCAACTTGAGGGCGGGTGCGTCGACGGCCATTTTCAAGCTCACCCTAGCGGGCGCGGGGCAAGTCGGCTTCGAGGACGGTCGCGGCAATTTTTCCCTGCCCGCTGAAGATCCAGAGTTTTCCCGGCTCCGGCTCGAAGCTGTAAACATACGAGAGCCAGACATTTTTTTCGCGCGCCATGATGACGGGCTGGCTCCACGTGGCGCCTTCGTCATTCGAGGTGGCGACGGAAATTTCCTCGCGGTGCCAGCTGCCGGCGACTTCGGAATATTTCCCGCCGCGCCGCTTGTAGTCGGATTTTCCCTCGGGATAGAGGCGATTCCAGAACAACACCAAGCAGCCGCTCGCGAGGCGTTGCAGGTAAGGCGGTGAGCTCGACGCTTCGATCGCGGTCGGACGAATCGTGCGCCAATACGCGCCGTGGTCATCGGAGATCGCTTCCCAATATTTATCCCAGTTCGTGCGAATCAGCATCCACACGCGACCGTCGCGCAGTTCCACCAGCGTCGGCTCGAACGCGCCGTCGTGGTCGCCTTTGCCACCAAGATCGATGATGTTGCTGCCGCGCCACGTCTTGCCGTCGTCGCTCGAAACGTAGGGCTGGATCACGCAACGCAGCGGATGCGATGCGTAATACTGCACGGGCACGACAAGGTTGCCGTTGCTGACCTGGATGAGGTTGATCGGCGGATGTCCGCACACGCCGCCGAAAATTTTGGTTTTGTCCGTCCACGTTTTGCCGCCGTCGGTGCTGCGCACACTCCACACGGAGCCGGCGGCTTTCGCGCCGAGCACGCCTTCCTGATCCCAATCGTCCACGCGTTTGTCGCGCCAGATCAACACGAGCGTATTCGCCTGCGTGAGGACGAGCCGCATGGTGCCCGACGGCGTTCCCGCGGGGGCAGATTCAGTGGATTCGGCGAGAATGGGTCGGCGGTCGCTCCATGTTTTGCCGCCGTCGCGACTGGTCAGCGTGGTGTTGTTCACGGCGGTGATCAGCGAACCATCGGGCAGTTTCACGATCGAGGTCGCGGGCGCGCCGGGTTTTTCTATCTCAAGGGTTGTGAACGGCGCGAGGAGGCGGGGATCTGTTTTCGCCTGCACCCACGGCAAGGTTCCGAGCAAGAGGACGGCACACAACAGCAGTTTATTCATGAGGCGTAACAGGGGAAAGCAACCGACGCGGTCTGGACAAAGGGGTGCGAACAACCTCGCACATGCCTGACACGACACGAATTTGTTTCACTGGTCTGCCGTCCAGACCTCGCGTGAAAAGCTTACTGGTTTACCGTCGCAGAATGTTTTTCGGGCGCTCGCTCGCTTACTTAGGCGCTTTCTTCGCGGCGGGTAGCTTGTTTTTCTGCACTTCGAGCACCGGCAGCGCTCCGTTTTCCAAATATTCCAGCACCTTCAGGTCGCGGATTTTGACTTCGGTCTTTCGCTCGGACGCGTTAACCCAGACCGGCGGTTTCGTTTCGCGGCCGAGGTGTGGCGCGGCCACGGTCAGCATGGTAGACATCACCTCGTGCAACGAAAATCCGGATGCAGGACAACTGATGCGGGTGATCCATAACCGTTTCCTTTCGCTGCGCTTGGCCGACTCCAAATCATAAGCCGACACGCAGGCGATAAAGAGGTCTTGCGAGGCCAGCGCCTGAAACTTTTCGGCGTCGGCAATCGAGAGACCGAGGCTGACGAACGACTCAGTCCCCTCATAGGCAGACCAGCCAAACAACTTCATGTTTCCCACCCCGACAAACTGGAGTCTTTGCTGACGATTTAGCTGACGGTCTGGATCCGCGGCTTCATCTCCATCGAGCGAGTTCACGTTTAAGGTGCCCCACGTGAATACGAGCAACAGGCTCGGCGCAGGTGACGATCCGCTCGCCGGCAAGTAGCCCTGCCCCGCGAGCGCTTTCGAAATTGTGCGAATGGCTTCGTCGTTCGATAGCGCTGCTTCGCCCGCACTCGAAGCGCCGAGGTCTTTGAACCCGCTCGTCGCGGCCACGTAGTAAACGGGGTTTTGCGGAGTCGCTGCGGTCAGCGCGCGACCGGCCGGAGTTAACTGCGTGAAGGTGATCACCTCGACTTGGGACTTGCCCACGAGGATATCGATTACGCTGGTGCCCATCGCAGGAACCCCGGTGAGCGCCAAGGGGAGAAGCCATCTTTGCCAGCGTGGATTCACGAATGGTCATCAAAGTGGACTCGCAGAAACAAAAACACCGCTTCGAAGTTAACCTCCGAAGCGGTGTGAGAATTCATCGAGCCAAGGGCGCGTTAGAACTTCACGCCCACGGAGCCCTGCCAGGTGCGGCCGGCATTCGTGGTGTAGCGGTGATAAGCGAGGACGTAGTAGCCGTCTTGTTCGTCGAAAATATTGGCGACCTTGAACGAGACGTTCCAGGCGGCGCGTTTGATATTCGGCACTTTGAAACGGTAGCTCACGACGGCATCAACCCGCCCATAGCCCGGGGCCGGTCCCCAGTTGGTTTCGCCACGCGCAGTCGAATTGGTCAGCCCGCGTTCACCCGTGTAGCTGTAGGTGCCGGTGAGCCCCAAGCCCTTGAGTTTGCCTGAATCAAATTTGTAGCTGCTCACCGCGATCCAGCGCCACTTGGGCTGCAAATCGATCGGCACGAGTTGCGCCGTGAGGGACTCGGTTTGCGACGCACCGCCCATCAAATACCATTGTTTGGTCAGGTTGGCGCTGAAGTTAAGTTCGTAGCCTTTGCTGCGCGCGCCGTCGGCACGAATGGTGTAACCGATATTATCCGGATCGGCCACGTTGCTGTTCGAGAGCAATTCCCAATAAGCAAAGGTGCCTTGGATCCGGTTTCTGAAGAGGTTAAACTTCAGGCCGATTTCTTTCTGGTCGCCGGTGTTGGGTTCGCGACCCGAGCCATCCGGATTGACGTTAAAATCCGGCGTGAACGCAGAGTTCATATTTCCGTAGAGGCTGAACTGTTTGTTGGCCGTGAGATGCCAGACCGCACCGAGCGTGTAGGGATCGGCTTCGGCCGTGGCGTTTACCGTGGGATACGTCGTCGCGATGCTGGCCGTATTACCGGCGCCCGTGCGACGGTTTTGCGTGGCGCGATCGAATTCGCTGTGGCGGATACCCGCCATGACGTAAACGCGATCGTTGAGGAACGAGAAGACGTCGTTGGCGTAATACTCCGTGGAACTGGTGTGATTGCGCGCATACGCGGTCAGCGGAGCGATGACGCGTTGCGAAACCGGCGGGACATCCGGTTCGGCATCGCGATCAAACATGTTGACCGGCAGCAGCCACGCCGAGGTGTAACCGGCGAGCGCGGGATTGGCGAGGAACTGCGCGTAGGTGATATTGAAAGTGCCGTTGACCGTCGTGCCCGGTTGCGCGGCCTGGTAGGTCTTTTGGTCGTCGTATTGTTCGTCCCACGCAAAGCCGCCGAGCAAGCGGTGTTTGATCGGGCCGGTTTCCACGTTCCAGACGAGTTCGTTGCGGGTGCGGTAAGTGCGGGTGATGCGCGGGATCATGCGCCAGTAACGACCGACCAAGACCGTGTCGCGGAGAATGGAAACGGTGCTGCCGTTGGAAACGGTTTCCACGAGATCCTGCTCGCGGGTTTCATATTGGAACTGGCCGCGGAATTGCAGGTTGTCGGTAAACGCGTGGCGGAAATCAGCCGAAGACGACGTGCGCGTGTTGCGACGGAAATCCTCCGGCACCGCCCAATTGGTTTTGCGCGGGGTGAAGTGATACGTGCCGTCTGCAAAAGTGAACCCATGCGGATCGCCGAGCGACAACGGGGTTTCCCACACCGCCTGCGTTTCGGCGAAGTTGTAGATGTAATCGACGGTCAGCGAAGTCTTGCGGGTGATGTTCCACGTAATGGTCGGAGCGATGGCTTCCTCGATCTTACGGGTGCCGAACCAAGTGGTGTTGCGGGCATACACGCCGTTGAGGCGGAAAAGCACTTTTTTCCCGGTGTGCGGAATCGCGCCGGCGTTGTAGTCGATTTCGTAACGATAACCGCCCTCGTCGCTGAAGATGCCGCGCGTGTTGACGAATTGCTTCAAGCCGGCGCGTTTGGTGATGCGGTTATAAACGCCACCGAAGCCACCCGTGCCGAAAAGAATGGCCGCCGGCCCGCGGAGCACTTCGACGCGCTCGATGTTCGCGAGGGGCTGCGCGCCGAACCCGGAGGTTTGGGGCAGACCGTTGAGGAGCGTGCTGTTGACGCTGGAATTGCCGCGAGAAAGGAAACCATCGTTCTCGGTGCGCTTGACGGAGGCGGCGTCGAATTCGAGGACGTCGTTCGTGTCCGTGGCCATCAAATCTTCCATGAACTGCTGGTTGAACACCGTGACATTCATCGGAATGTTTTCGATGGGCGTGTTCATGCGGACCGCTTCGGCAGCGTTCGTCGAGGTGTAGCCGACGTCGGCCGACGTCGTGACTTGGAAGACGTCGAGTTCGAGCGCCTTTTCCTTCGGCTCGGTGCCGGTGGTCGTTTCGACCGGCACTTGTTTTGGCTCGGCGGTTTTGGCCGGCGCGGTGGCCGGAGCCGTTTGAGCAAAAGACAGGCTGGAGACCAGCAACGTGGTCGCCGCCGCAAGAGTGATGCGGTGCAGTTTCATGAGGGGAATGGGGTTGGTCGTGACCTCTGCGCCGTCGCAGGGTTTTCACGGAGATTTTATTTCTACCGGCCGCGCTCAACGAACATTCACTGGTTCGGACTACGAACCTGTTAACGCTCGTCTTTCTTCTGGGTTACGGTGGACACCGACTGCCCTGCGATGAAATCGGGCATCATATTCAATTTCCGCTTCGTGATGGTGCCGCCTTCCAATAATTGGAGCACGGGCATGAGCAGCATTTTCGCGAACTGCTTCGGCAGGGCCCGATAGTGATCCGGCGGCGGCATCAGGTAGGAGAAAAACGGTTCGCCGTCGCGCGAGAGCACCGAGACATCCTCCGGCACACGAAACCCGAGGCGCGCGAGCGAACTCAGCACCGTCAGATAATGGTTTGGATTCAACACCAGCAACGCGGTGGGCGCGGGCTGGCGCTGCATCAGGCGTTTCAGGGCGAGCGCGATGCTTTGCGCATTCGCCTCATGGTAGCCGATCATCACGTCGACGCCGTCATACGACGACTGTTTCATGCCCTCGATAAATCCGCTCTCGCTCGCGATGTCACCGGCACGCTGCGATTTTTGCGTGAGCAACGCCACGCGACGATGCCCGCGCCCGAGCAGCAAACCGGCGGCGTGGCGGCACACGGCGTAGTGATCGACATCGCACCAGGGCAGATCGACGCCGTCGTAAATCGAACCCGCGACGAGGCACGGCACCTTTTGCTTTTCGAACCAGCGCTGCACGCCCTCGCCCGAAAGTAACAGCACCCAGCCCGCATGCGCGTGCCGCGCCACCAGTTGCTGCAACACGCGGCCCGGGTCGCGCGTCGCATATTTCAAACCGGAAAACATGTGCAGGCGACAGCCGCGCTCCGCGAGCATCGCCCGTAATTCATCGATCCAGAGAATGTGGGTCTGGCGCAATTGTTCGAGCGCGCCGGGAATGAGCAGACCGACATCCTGCGACTTCAGTTTCTTCTGCGGTTTCCCTTCGCGCGCGACGATGCGATTGCCGATACCCTGCTCGGAGCTAATCACACCTTCGCTGCGCAGCTGCACGATTGCGGCGCGCAACGTGTGCCGGCTCACCTGGAGCATGCTGCACAAACTGCGCTCGCCCGGCAGCCAGTCGTGCCACGTGCCGCGCAAGATCTCCTCTTTCAAGACCGTCGCGGTTTGTTTTTCCAGCGACTGCCGTTGGGGCAATTTCAACATGTGACTTTCATAGGGCATGTGCGGGGTGGATTGAGAGTTTTAATTTCAGGCCGGCGCCCAGTCACGAAACCGCCAGGCCACCGCAAAGTGAGGTCGCGAAGCACACCCGAAATTTGGAATCACCCGCGCCCGCGATCCGTCACGCCGCTTTGCACGCGGTGCTGAAGAAACCCATGCGCTCGAGCTTCTGTTTCAAATCCGCAAATTGCGCCGCGCTGATCGCGCGCACCGGCGGACGCGTCGGCCCGCAATCGACCCCGAGCAACCCCATGAGCGCTTTCGACGCCGCGAGATGCGAAACACCGACGCCGTTGCAGATCGCAATCATCTTGATCGCCTTGTCCTGTAGCGCGCGCGCTTCCGTGGCGCGGCCGGCTTTCAGGTGTTCGATCAACTGGAGATAGAGCGGCGCGGAATAATTATACGTGCTGCCCACCGCGCCCAAAGCCTGCGCCTGCCAGCCTTCGAGCAAGAGTTCATCGCGGCCAAACAAGATGTCGTAGCGACCGTCGCCGAACTTCACGCACTCCTGATAGTCGGGCATGTCTTCATGCGTGTATTTCACACCGACGAGCGACGGAATCACCGAAGCGGCTTTCGCCAAAAACGGCGCAACTTTCAAACTCACGCCGGTCATCGACGGAATGTTGTAATAATAAAACGGCAAACCCGGCGCGGCTCCCGCGAGGCGCTGACACCAATCGACGAGTTCATCGTGATCGCGCGGTTTGAAAAAACAGGGTGCGAAGGCGGACACCGCGGACGCGCCGATCTTCGCGGCGTGCCGCGTGAGCTCTTGCGCATCGGTAAGCGAATTGTGACCGACGTGCACGATGACGCGCAGTTTTTCGTCGGCGACTTTCATCCACGCTTCGGCGACTTGCATGCGCTCGGCTTGCGTCAAGGAAAGGCCTTCGCCCGTCGTGCCGCACACAAAGGCGGCGCTCACGCCGTTGTCGCGCAGCAAGCGCGCGTAGGCGGGAATGACGTCGAGATTAACCGACAAATCGGAACGGAAGGGAGTGAACGGTGCGGCGACGAGGCCGCGGTAACGGGAGTGCATGGAAATAGTTTTTACTTGGCCAAAAGTTCTTTCGTATCGAAGCGCGCGAAGACGATTTTTTCGGACGGACGTTTTTCGGCAATTTCGTAAAGGCAGCCAGCCTCGGTGTCGCTCAGCACCACGAGGCTCGAGTAAGCTGCTTTTTCGGCGTGCAGCACGAACGAGCGCGACCACGTCGCGCCGTTATCGTCGCTCGCCCGCACGGTAAGGTTGCGGCGGTTTTTCGGATCGGCGGGATTGGAGAACAACAGCCAGCCGGGCTTTTTGCCGCCGGCGTTTTCCCAGCGCACGATGCTCGCCTGGCAGATCGGTTCCACGAGCGCAGGAATGTGGGTAATGGCGCTCCACGTCGCGCCGCCATCGGTGCTGGTGCTTTGTCCGCGTTGCGCAAGTCCGCGGTAGGAGCGCATGTCCATCAAGAGCGTGCCTTTGTTATCGAACAGTTCGACGACCTGACACTCGTTCATGTCGGGATGAATCGCTTCGCCGCGCTGCCACGTCGCGCCGTGGTCGTCGGAATAAATCGCGTGCGACGCGTGGACGGATTTTTTGGTTTTTTCGTCGCGGAAATTATGATCGGAAGGAATCACGAGGCGGCCGGCGTGCGGGCCGTGTTTGATTTGGATGCCGATGCCGGGACCGGTCGCATACCACGTCCACGCGGGATTCTTGGTGGTTTTGGTGATGTCGAGCGGCTGGCTCCAGGTCGCACCGTTGTCTTTCGAAGAGAACGCCCAGACCGTGCGGCCACCATCGCTCGTGCCGTCGACGATCGCGGATTCTTTGTCTTTGCCGAGATTGTGCGTGCTGAGCATCCAGATGACGCCGGTTTTCTCATCGATCACCGGGCAAGGATTGCCGCACGTATTGCCGGCGTCGTCCCAGATAACTTGGATTGCGCCCCAGGTTTTTCCGCCGTCACTCGAGCGCTTCATCAGCAAATCGATGTTACCCGTGTCGGAGCGCGAGTCCTTGCGGCCCTCAGCAAACGCGAGGAGGTCACCGTTGGGCGCCTTGACGATCGCCGGGATGCGGAACGTGTTGTAGCCCTCCGTCTCGGATTGGAACACCACCGTTTTTTCCAGGGCGGCGGACGAGACGACTGCGCTGGCGAGGCCGAGCACAGCGACAAAGGGACGACAAAGCGCAAACGCGCGGCGAAGCGACATCAGGAGGGGCATGAAAAATTTAAGGCGCAGCGGAAGATTCAGGACAAATGGCTTCGACTGGCCTGTTCTCCAGTCCAGTCGTGGAGCCGGTCACGGTGTCACGACAGCAGCCGGTGGCCAATCCAAGACCAGCCCGGCCGTCAGCAACTTCGCGCGCAGCTGCGGGTAGTCGACGGATTGCACGGAGGATTTTTTCTCGATCGCCAAAACGGCGGCGTGCGCGGCGGATTGACTCAGCGCCATGAATACCGGCTCCATGCGAATGGAACCGAACGCCACGTGGCTCGCCGAGAGGCCGAAGGTCACGAACAGGTTTTCGCACTCGGCTGCTTTCGGCACGATGGAACCGTAACCGATGGGATACGGCTGCGGCACGGGGACGGAGTTCGTGCCCTCGTTCACCGGCTGGCCATCGACGACGATCCGCCGCGCCGCGTGCATATCTGTGCCGTAAGCGCCGAGTGCGATCGACTGCGGCGCGACACGCGCGCCGGTGCAATGCGACTCAATCATCACGAAATCGCTCACCATGCGCCGGCCTTCGCGCACATAAATCTGATGCGGCCAGCCGCCGTGGTCAGGGAACTCATCTTTGCATAACCCAAAGCGCGCCATCTCTGCGCGCACCGCTGCTGGCACGCGTGAATCGGTCGCAAGAAAATGGAAAAAGCCGCGCTGATAGTCTTCATGGGCTTGCGCGATTTTCACGCGCGTCACCGCATCGGCTTTCGGGTAGGCATGCGCGCCGCCGATGAAATCCGTGGAGATCGCCCAGCGATTGTTGAAATCGTATTTTTTATTCTGCAGCGGATCGTATTTGAGAAAACTGCGCAGCGTCAGCTTCCCGCCTTTGGCCAACTGCGACTCGATCCAGCGCGCGATCAGCTCGTAGTTTTTCGCGGCGTAATTCGCCGGCGCCGTCAGCGGAATACGATTCGCCGGATCGTCCGTGAGACACACGCGGTAGTTGTAACTCTGCACGCGCGCATCCGCCGAGCCGACTTCGCCCAACGGCTCGTCCTGCAACAAATACGGCAGCACACCGCTCGCGGGATTGCCGCGCACGACATACGGATCGATCTTCACGGTGAACTTGCCCGCTGGCGCACGCGTGGCCGGGTGCTGCACGCCATTAACCGTCTCGCCATACTGCGCGTTGGCTTCGCGGCCGACCGTGTGGCTGACGCCGGCGAGTTCCATCAAGTCGCCCTCGTAGGTCGCATCGAGAAACATTTTTGCCCGCACCACGCGTCCATCGGTCGTGATCAACTCTCGCAATTGCGCTCCTTCTTTCAGCACGCTTTTAAGCTGCGCACCACGCAGCACGGTCACGCCCGCTGCGCGCACCATTTCTTCAAACACTTGTTCCGCCACCTTGGGCTCAAACGCGAGGGCGGGCGGCTTGTCGTAATCGACGCCTAGTTTTTTCTGCGCTTCCACGGAAAGCACTTCAAACGCAGAGCCGGGTTTCTGACCGTAATGCGCGCCGATGCGTTCATACACTTCTCGCGCCATGCCGCTCACGGCCCGCACGCGGCTGGCGTCACCGACATCCGTCCAACTCAAACCGCTCGCGGTCATGCCGCCCAGGTGTTGCCCCGGTTCGACGACCACCGCGCGCTTGCCCAAGCGCGCCGCCTGCACCGCGGCAATCACGCCACCGGAAGTGCCGCCATACACGCAAAAATCCACCTCCAGCGGGATAGGGTTTGCTGCGCACAGCGCAATTTGAGGAATCGCCAACGCCAAGCTCACGCGAGCCAACGCTCGTAAACGGGGTAAGAATTTCACGTGGAGCAACTGGCTCCTTTTTCACGAACCGGCAATGCCACCTTACCGGTTCGCTCAACGCACCACCGATCGACACCCATTGGATGCCTTCGGCATCCCCTTATTTTCTCACGCGCCGAAAAGAAAGCGGGCATCAGAACGCTTCCTCGGTTTGATTAGCCGACTTCTCCGCCGACCAAAATTTCATTTCCCACCATGGCCAAGATCTACGTTATCCACGAAAACTCCGAATGGGTCGTGCCGCTGCGCACCGCGTTTGCTGAACAAAATCTGCCGTTCGAAGAATGGTATCTCGACCAGGGCGTGCTGGATTTCTCGAGCCCGCCGCCGGCAGGCGTGTTCTACAACCGCATGAGCGCGTCGTCACACACGCGCGGTCACCGTTATGCGCCGGAATACACGTCGACTGTCCTTGCGTGGCTCGAATCGCACGGCCGTCGCGTGGTGAACAAAAGCCGCGCGCTCCAACTCGAAATCAATAAAATCGCCCAATACGCGGCGCTGCGCAATTACGGTGTGCGCACCCCGCGCACCTTCGCCGCCGTCGGGGCGGAAAATTTAATCAAAGCTGCCGGCCAATTCGACGGCTCCTTCATCACGAAACACAATCGCGCCGGCAAAGGCCTCGGCGTGCGCTTGTTTCAAACCCATCAAGCGCTGGCCGACTACGTGAACGGCGGAGACTTCGACGACTCCGTCGACGGCATCACGCTGATCCAGGAATACATCCGCGCACCGAAGCCGTTTATCACGCGAGTCGAGTTCATCGGCGGCGAGTTTGTTTACGCCGTGCAAGTGGACACGTCGCTCGGCTTCGAGCTTTGCCCGGCGGACGTGTGTGAAATCGGCGACCTCGCCTGCCCCGTCGGCGAAACGCCGCCCGCACCTGCGATTGCCACGACGATTTCGACGAAGGCGCCGCGGTTTCAGATCATCAAAGATTTCAACCACCCGGTGATTCCGTCATATCAACGTTTCCTCGCCGACAACGGCATCGAAGTCGCCGGCATCGAGTTCATCACCGACGTCAACGGCGAGATCTACACCTACGACGTGAACACCAATACGAATTACAACAGCGCCGCCGAAGCTGAAGCCGGCAAATACGGCATGCGCACGATCGCGAAGTTCCTCGGCCGCGAGTTGGCGAAACTGTGAAGTGAATTGTGGTAGGGCCTGACCTCCGGGCAGGCCGTTGACCGCGAGAATCCTCTCGGCCCGCCCGGAGGTCGGGGCCCTTACCTTTCGCAATTGTTTTGGTTGCTTGCGTCGCGCGCGGCGGGGCGCAATGCGTTGAGGTGCGCATGGAAAACCCCGCAGCCAAGTCAACGAATCCGTGGAGCTGGGTGCCGACGCTGTATTTCGCACAAGGGATTCCTTATGTCGCGGTGATGACTTTGTCGGTGGTGATGTATAAAAACCTGAAGGTTTCGAATACCGACATCGCGCTCTACACGAGCTGGCTGTATCTGCCGTGGGTCATCAAGCCGCTGTGGTCGCCGCTCGTGGATTTGTTTCGCACGAAACGGTTTTGGATCGTGGCGTTGCAGTTTGTCGTCGGCGGGTCGCTGGCGCTCGTGGCGCTGACGCTGCCGGGGCCGATGTTTTTCAAGATGACGCTGGCGATCTTTTGGCTGATGGCGTTCAGCTCGGCGACGCACGATATTGCGGCGGACGGATTTTACCTGCTCGCATTGCCGGAGCACCAGCAGGCGGCGTTCGTCGGCGTGCGCAGCACGTTTTACCGGCTGGCGATGATCGCGGGCCAGGGCGGGTTGGTGTATCTCGCGGGCTCGGTGCAGGAATGGACGGGAGATTTTGTGCGCGCGTGGACGATCGTGTTTGGCGTGCTCGCGGTGTTCTTCGTGGTGATCGCGGCGGTGCACAGCTTCACGCTGCCCAAGCCGGCCAGCGATGTGACGTCGCCGCGAAAAGATAATTTTTTCGCCAGCTACTTCACTGTTTTCGCGGAGTTTTTTAAGAAAAAGGAAATTCTCAGCATCCTCGCGTTCTTGCTGCTCTATCGGCTCGCCGAGGCGCAGTTGTTGAAACTGGTGAATCCGTTTCTCCTCGATGCGCGCGACCAAGGCGGCTTGGGGCTCACGGTTAAACACGTCGGCGTGGTTTACGGCACGGTCGGGCCGATTGCATTGACGCTCGGCGGGCTGGCGGGCGGCGTGGTGATTTCACGCTTTGGGTTAAAACGAATGATCTGGCCCATGCTCGTGATCATGCACGTGCCGAATGCGGTGTTCATCCTCCTCGCGACGACGCAGCCGGAAAATCTTTTGGCAATCGGTAGCGCCGTCGCGGTCGAACAATTCGGCTACGGCTTCGGGTTCACGGCCTACATGGTTTACATGATGATGGTCGCGCAAGGTGAGCACAAAACCGCGCACTACGCGCTGTGCACCGGCTTCATGGCGCTCGGCATGATGTTGCCGGGCATGGCGGCAGGCTGGATTCAAGATCACGTCGGTTACGTGAATTTCTTCGTGTGGGTGATGATCGCGACGATTCCGTCGTTTGTGGCGGCGGCGTTTTTGAAAATCGATCCGGCATTCGGGAAGAAAGCGGAAGCTGCGGTGAAGTGAGGTGTTGGTGATGCCGCGAGCAGGCGATTTCTTGGCCACGGATTGCACGGATTTTGACGGATAGAACGGATCACGCCGATACGAGCGGCATAAACTTGAAGCCGCTATCCGGGCTCCATCCGTTTGTATCCGTGAAATCCGTGGTTAAAAAACACCCGTTCGCGGCGCATTCCTCGCCTGCGCGAAAAGCCCGGCCTACTTTTTTTCGGGAGGCGGCGCTGCGTTAATAGAGCGCGCGCCGGTGATGACTTTTTCCCAATCCATGGCGGGGCCGGGATCCAATTTGTTGGCCTGAATATGGTAGTGGCCGAGCACGCCGTGGTAGTGTTCGAGCGAGGCGTCAGGCAGTTTTTTCGTGACGAGTTTTCCGGCGGCGTCGCGCGGGTAATCCAGTTTGATTTCAGGAAACACGCGGCTGAGGGCGGCGGTGAGTTTGATCAACGCTTCGTATTGCTCGGGTGTGAGGTCGTATTGCTCGAGCGCGCGGCCTTGCACAGCACCTTTCACGAGTGCGTCGCGCACGGGGCGACCGGCGTAGTTTTTGTTGAAGAGCCCGTGGTCGCCCTGCGCGGCGGGGGTGAGCCGAGGTTTTCCTTTTTCGTCGCGCGGATACCACAGTTTGAAACGCGCCGCGGCGGCGCCGGGCGAGTGTGCGCCGATGTTGGCGATCTCGATGCCGATGGAACGGCTGTTCGACGTGGTCGCGTGAAACGCGCGTTCACGGAGATCGAGGGTTTGGTAAATGGTGCCGTCGATATCGAGCATGAAGTGGATGCTCAGGCCGCGCTCGATGTGCAGGACGCGGAAGCACGTTTTGCTCAGCCCGCACTCGTCGTAATGCAGCACGAATTGGTCGACGTGTTTGCGCAGGTCGGCGAGGTCGCGCGGGCCGTCGCCGGAGTAGGCAAAATTCTTTTCCTTCGGCGGCGTGCCGAGGCGACGCGCACCGTAGTGATCGGGAAAACGCGCCGCGGCGGGCGGCACGCCGGGGCGCGGCGCGTAAGCGTTGTAACCGCCGGCATCGAGCCACGTGACGACGCGCGTGCCGGTGGAGAAAAATTGTCCGGCGACGATCATCTCGTCGGGTTTGCGCAGCGTTTTATTCGGCGGCGGAAGCACGGGGAGCGGCGCCGGTTCGGGCGCAGGGGTTTCCGTCATAACTACGGGGTCCGGCGTGCGCGGCGCGGTTGGTTTCGTGGGTTTGGTTACCGGCTGGCTGGCGCAGCCGGCGAGGAGAAGCAGCGCCAATAAGGTAGGGCCCGACCTCCGGGCGGGCCGCGACGTGGATGTTAATATTCGATCTGGTAAGGCCATGCTTCGTGTTCACCGATCAGGCCAGCACGGCGCGGATTTTGGCGAATGTAAGCCGCCTTTTCTTCCCAACTTTCGTCAGAACGCAATCGATGATCGAAGAAATTTTTCTGCCAAATAATCGAGGTTTTGAGGGCCGTGTAGCGCTTCCAATTCGAAACGAGGTGTTCGATGTTTTTATCCGGAGCCGCCGCAATCAAAGCGTGCACATGATCCGGCATCAAAAGCATCTGCCGCAAAAACCAATCCTGTTGGTCGTGATAATGGCGAGCGGCACGGAATAAAATATCCGCGACTGAAGCGTGGCAAAGTTGGTTCGTGCCGCGTTGTTCGCAGCAAATTGTAAGAAAGAAAGTGGCGCCGGATTTAACCCAGGCGGGCGGTGCGTGCTGATGGGTGACGCGCGACGGCCCGCCCGGAGGTCGGGCCCTACCTTCTGAGCTTTTCATAACCGTCCCTACCTCGTGACCACCGGAAATCCTGCCTTCTTTAACGCGCGGTGGACTTCGCGGATGTGCGCGTGGTCGCGGGTTTCCAAAGTGCAGACGGCGTTGACGGCGGAGACGTCGGGGCCGCTGAAGGCGCGGTCGTGTTCGATGTCTTTCACGCTCGCGCCGCAACCGGCGAGGACGCGCGCGAGTTCGGCGAGGCCGCCGGGGCGATCGCTCATGATGACGGTGAAGCGCGTGAGGCGACCGTCATGCACGAGGCCTTTTTCGATCACGCGACTGAGAATCGCGGGGTCGATGTTGCCGCCGCAGACAGTGAGCACGACTTTCTTGCCACGCAAATTCGGGAGCAGGCCGGCCATCATGGCGGCGAGCGGCGCGGCGGCCGCACCTTCAACGACGGTTTTTTCGAGTTCGACCATCCGCAGAATCGCCAGCGCGATCCAATCTTCGGACACACGCACGACTTGATCGACGCGCGACCGCGCGAGTTCGAACGCATTGCCGCCGACCTTGAGCACAGCGAGACCGTCGGCGAGCGTGGCGCGGCGTGGAATCGTGACGGGGCGCTTTGCTTTCAACGCGGCGGTGAAGCTCGCGGTCGCCACGGATTCGACGCCGATGATTTTAATTTTTGGTTTCAGGGCTTTCGTCGCGACCGCAATTCCGGCGAGCAAACCCGCGCCGCCGATCGGGCACACGATGGCGTCGGCGTTTTTGACCTGTTCGAAAATTTCCAAGGCCATCGTGCCCTGGCCGGCGATGATGGCGGGATTGTCGAAGCCGTGGATGTAAGCGAGGCCCTCGCTGTCGACGAGTTTGTCGGCCTGCGTGCGGGCTTCGGCAAAATCGCGGCCTTGCACGAGCACGCGCGCGCCGAGTTTTTTGCAGGTGCTGACTTTGATGAGCGGCGCGTAATCGGGCATGACGACCGTGACGGGAATGCCGAGGAGTTTGCCATGATACGCGAGGCCGAGCGCGTGGTTGCCGGCGGAAGCGGCGATGACGCCGCGTTTTTTCTGCTCGGGCGTGAGCTGGAGCAACGCGTTGCGGGCGCCGCGTTCTTTGAAGGAGCCGGTGCGTTGGAAATTATCGAGTTTGCAGAAAATCTGGGCGCCCGTGATTTCCGAGAGCGGAATCGATTCGGGGCACGGCGACATGATGACGCCGCCTTCGATGCGGCGGCGCGCGGCGCGGATATCAGCGAGAGTAACAGACATGCGCGGGAGTTAGCGGAGTGGACTTCCTCCGCGCAATAAAGATGCAGATAACCCAGTTGCCCCGGCAGGGAATCGTCCGAACGGGGGAACTGGTCGGGTTCGTGCTGTCCTAACAGCAACTTCGCAACTCCGCGTGACGTCTTAAGTTTAGACGAGGTGTTGCCTAGACAACCTGCCTCGCTTACCCAACAGTCACTTCATCAACGGCCACACGATTATGTATCAGGTAACTTTTTCCGAGCAAAGCATGCGCGAACTGAATCGCCTCGATAAACTGGCGCAGCTCGACGCCATCGATCCGATCAGCAAAGTGCGCCCCGCCGATCTGGAACATCCGCGCGAACCGCTCGGTAAATTCAACCGCGGCGGCAAAAACTTTTACCGACTGCGCGCAGGCGATTTCCGCTTCTATTTCGAAGTGCAAGGCGACACGCTGCACACGCATTACATCCTGCACAAATCGTCGCTGGAGGATCTTCTGTTCCGCATGAAGCTGCCGGTGTCGGAGCAACAGTTGTTCGAGCAGGATTCGAAATTCTGGAAATACCTCGAAGGTCTCACCAAGCCGAAAGCTTAACTTTTTTCGCCCGCACCCGTGTCCGACGATCTGGAACAGCGCGACAACCCTTACAACGTCACCCAGGCGAGCCGGATTTATTTCCTGCCGAACTTGATGACGGCGGGGAATCTCTTTTGCGGTTTCGCGGCGGTCATCAAGTGCATCCAGGCGCGCCTCATCACCGATGGCGGCGAGTATGCGGTGCTGCACGCGAATCAATCGTGGATGACGCTCTACACGCACGCCGTGTGGCTGATTCTGGCGGCAGTCGTGTTTGATTCGCTCGATGGCCGGCTGGCGCGCATGGGCGGGCGCACGTCGTTGTTCGGCGCGGAATTCGATTCGCTGGCCGACGTCGTGTCGTTCGGCATGGCGCCGGCGTTGATGGTGTTCTTCCTGATTCTGGCACCGCGTGAGGATTACCAGTGGTTCCGCGAGCTGGGCTGGTTCATCGCCTTCATCTACCTGCTTTGCGGCGCGATTCGGTTGGCGCGGTTTAACGTGATCACGAATCCCCTGCTCCACCGCAACGAAACCGAGCACAAGGGCCATGGCGACTTCGTCGGGCTGCCGATTCCCGCGGCCGCCGGCACGGTGGCGACGCTCGTATTGTTTCTCCTTAACCTCGCTTCCAACGCCCGGGAGCTCCGCCAGCTGACGCTCGCGCTGCCGTTGTTGCTGATCCTCGTGTCGTTTTTGATGGTGAGCACGATTCGTTACCCGAGTTTCAAGAAGATCAATTGGGAGACCAAGACCCGCGTGCGCACGTTTGTCGCGCTGCTGATCGCGGCAGGCGTCATCATCAAGCTGCGCGAGGTGGCGTTCTTCTTTCTTTTCCTCGCTTACATCGGTTACGGGCTCGTGGCGCACTACCGCCGCGGTGTCCGGCACGCGAAGGAACAAGTTCTGCGCAAAACCGGTGTGAACCGGGGCGCAGGAACTTCTGAATAACTTTCCGCTGTGAACAAACTGCCGGTTATTGGCGGTTACTCGGATTGGGTTCACAGCACTTTGCCGGCCCTGTTTTCACTCGGAAACGCCAAGGTTATTCCGATAAAATGACCCCATAGTAATACTGATACTTTTCATTATTGTATCTCTCTATAATCATCCTTTGTTAATCGAACGCATTTAACGCCCCTCGCATGAAATTTAAGATCAACCGCGACCACTTCAGCAACGGCCTAGCTCAGGTCCTCAACGTCGTTGGCTCCAAGGCCGCCATGCCCATCCTGAGCAACGTGCTCATCGAGGCGGAGAAAGACCACATCTCGCTCACCACCACCAATCTCGACCTGGGCATCCGTTGCAAAATCAAGGCCGAGGTCAAGGAAGGCGGCTCCGTCACGCTCCCCGTCAAACGCCTCGCGACCATCGTCCGCGAACTCCCGAACGTCGACGTCTCCTTCGACTCCACGGCCAGCCACCAGGTGAAGATTGCTTCCGGCGGTTCGAATTTCCGCATCATGGGCATCGGCGCCGAGGAATTCCCGAAGCTGCCGGATTCTGCCGACGACAAGAAGTTCACCTTCGAACAGGGCGAGCTCGCTACGATGCTCAGCAACGTCTCCTACGCCCAATCGAGCGACGAGACGCGCTACATCCTCAACGGCGTCTATTTTAACTTTAAAGACGGCAAGGTCGCGCTCGTAGCCACCGATGGCCGTCGCCTCGCTCTCGTCAGCAAGGAACTCGAAGTGCCTGCCGCCAGCGCGGGCGCGATCATCCTTCCCGCGAAGACGGTCGGCGAACTCCTCCGCCTCCTCGGCAAGGGTGACAAACTCACGATCGCGTTCAACGAGCGCCGTGCGGCGTTCCAGATCGAGACTGGCAAGGACAACAGTGGCCTGACGGACAGCATTTACCTCTTCTCGAAGGTCGTTGAGGGCAACTACCCGAACTATCAGCAAGTCATCCCGAAAGAGACGCACCAGCGCATCAAGCTGGAGCGCGAGCTGTTCCTCCAATGCGTGCACCGCGCCGCGTTGGTGACGTCCGAAAAATCGAATTCGGTTAAGATCAAACTTTCCGCCAACCTGCTCGAGATCACGGCGTCCTCGCCGGACTTCGGTGAGTCACACGAATCGATGGCGATTTCCTACAGCGGCCCGGATCTGCAGGTCGCGTTCAATCCGCAATTCGTGATGGATCCGCTCCGCGCGCTGACGAAAGACGAAGTGTTTTTCGAAGTGAAGGACGAGGTCAGCCCCGGCGTGTTCAAGACGCTCGAAAGCTTCGTGTGCGTGATCATGCCGGTGCGTCTGAGCTAATTCGATGCGCGGTCTGAAGACAGGCTGCGCAACTTGATTCCTCTTTTACCCTGCGCGTCGAGGTCGGCGCGCATTCACCGTTAATCACTCCATGCCAGAACACCTCACGCTGCCGCTGGCAGGCACATCGCTTTTGCTGCTGATGTTGCTGGTTTATCTGAACCTGCGCCTCGCGTCGCCGATTCTCGCGATTGTGATTCGCTGGCTGCGCTGGATTTTCTTCGCGTTCTCGATGGCGGTGTTGAACGAAGTGTTTCTCGTCGTCGACCGGCCGTTCTGGGTCGTGGCGTCGTCGGTGTTTCTTTTCTGGTTCCTGCTCGAGTCGATGTTCAACTGGCTGAAAGTGAGCGCGATTTCGCTGAGCCCGTTGCCGCTGTTTCCGCGTTACATCGTGAACACCGGCGGCGACGAATGGCCCACGCAAAAACGCCTGCTGCGCGTGCGCGATTGGCTGCGCGATAATCGCTTCACGCATGTGCAGGCCTTGAAGGCGGAAATCGGCGGCGGCATCTGGCTGCGCACCTCGGTTTACCAAAGCAACGACGGCACGCTGCGCCTGCATGTGTTGTTCGTGCCGCAGGAAAACGGCGCGCTCACCGTGTGCTACAGCCTCGCCACGAAAAGCGACGACGAGCGCCGTTACGTGACCGACAATTTGTATATTCCGTTCGGCGGGTTTTATCCGGAGAGCTGGCACGTGGAGCGCAATCCGTGGCGCCGCAACCTCGCGAAAATCGTGGCCCGTCACCGCGACCGTCTGAGCACGTCGAACGCCATCGCGCTGCAGTGGGAAATCAGCCCCATCGACGACATCAACCAGCAGCAACAGCAGATGGAGATGATCAACACCGAGCTCGGTTATCTGCTGCCGCATTCCGAGCGCGAAGAGTTTGGCAAGATCACGCCCGGCGGCCGTTTCCGGATTTGGAAGGAAGCGTGGCTGCTCGATTATTTCGGCATCACGCAGCGGTATTGAGCGCGCCGTCAAAGCGCGGTTAAACGCAGTTTGTTGGTAAAAATGGCTCGTCAGGCCGGAGGTGCGGTCTCCTTCTTCACTTATGCTGCTGTTTGCGGTCAGTGCGGTTGAACAAATGAAAACGCTCCCCGTTGCCACGTGGGGAAAAATTGCGCTCGCGGTTCTCGCGGTCGTGGTAGCGGTTTTCGTCTTCCGCAAACTCATGAAGACGAACAAGGTGGTCGCTTCGTTGATCGGGTTTGTGGTGCTGGCGATTTTGTTTTTCTCGTGGGTCTACAATCGCAACGAGCCGGCGTTTTTGACGCCGTTTGTGGAGCGCGTCGCGCCATTCTTCCCTTCGGCGAAAACGAATAACTCAGCGCCGCGGCGGTAAGGTCATAAAACCCGAAAAAGGGTTGGTCTTTGGCGGAGCGATTTATAGCTATGAAAGCTCTTATGGCCAAAACGCACTCTGACATCGGACTCATTGGACTCGCCGTCATGGGTCAGAATCTCGCCCTCAACATCGCCGATCACGGCTTTCAGATTTCGGTTTATAACCGCACCACGGAAAAGACCGACAAGTTCGTCGCTGAAAATCCGAACACCCCCGGCGGTGTCGTCGGTTCGAAGACGCTCGAAGAATTCGTCCAATCCCTCGCGAAGCCCCGCAAGGCCATCATTCTCGTCCAAGCCGGCAAAGCCACCGACGCTGTCATCGACGGCCTCGCGGCGTTGTTTGAAGCCGGTGACATCATCATCGACGGCGGCAACGCCCTCTGGACCGACACCATCCGCCGCGAAAAGCAGCTGAAGGAAAAAGGCCTCCGCTTCATCGGTTCCGGCGTGTCCGGCGGTGAAGAAGGCGCGCGTTTCGGCCCGTCCCTCATGCCGGGCGGCGACAAGGAAGCGTTCAAGGAACTCGAACCGATCTGGAATGCCGTCGCGGCCAAGGTCGACAAAAAGACCGGCAAACCGCTCATGGGCGCCACTCCTGGCAAACCGGTGAAGGGCGGCGTGCCTTGCACGACCTACATCGGCGAAAACGGCGCGGGCCACTACGTGAAGATGGTCCACAACGGCATCGAGTATGGCGACATGCAGATGATCTGTGAGGCCTACGAACTCATGAAAGGCCTCCTCGGCCTCAAGCCCGCCGAAATGGGCGCGATTTTTTCCGAGTGGAATAAGGGCGCGCTCGACAGCTTCCTGATCGAAATCACCGCTGACATTCTCAAGCAAAAGGATCCGGTCACGAAGAAGCCCTTCGTCGACATCGTCCTCGACACCGCCGGTCAGAAAGGCACCGGCAAATGGACCTCCGTCAACGCCCTCGACATGGGCGTGCCGGCTCCGACGATCGCTGAATCCGTCTTCGCGCGCTGCATTTCCGCCATCAAAGACGAGCGCGTCGCCGCGTCGAAAGTCCTCAAAGGCCCGAAGATCAAGAAGGTTTCCCCGGCCAAGAAGAAGGAACTCATCAAGGCCATCCACGACGCCCTCTACTGCTCGAAGATTTGCTCCTACGCGCAAGGCTTCCAGCTCATGCGCACCGCGCAGGGCGAATACGGTTGGAAACTCAACTTCGGCGCCATCGCGCAGATCTTCCGCGGCGGTTGCATCATCCGCGCGGCGTTCCTGCAAAAGATCACCGAAGCCTACGCGCGCAACCCGAAGCTCGCGAACCTGCTCCTCGATCAATATTTCAACAAGACGATCCAGAAAGCGCAGACCAACTGGCGCAAAGTGATCAGCCTCGCCGTCGAGAATGGCATCAGCGTGCCGACGTTCGCGTCGGCCCTCAGCTACTACGACGCCTACCGTTCCGCCCGTTTGCCGGCGAACTTGCTCCAAGCCCAACGCGACTACTTCGGCGCCCACACCTACGAGCGCACCGACAAACCCCGCGGCAAATTCTTCCACGTCGATTGGCCGGAACCCACCCGCCCACAATTGGAAGCTTAAGCTTCCAAAATGTAGGAGCCTGCTCGCAGGCGATTCCTTTCAAGCCGCGTCACAACCGACGCGGCTTTTTTGTGCGCACAAAAACTCTTAACGATAGGCGCATTTATTTCTGTAAGGATTCGGTTTTCGATTAAGCCGGATTTGTGACCACGCACGCGATCGCGCCCCAACCATGTCGCTGAGCAAAAGCAGCCAAGGGGCGAGCCGGCGTCGCTCGCGAAAACCTAGCTCACGCACATTTTAGTTTTCACCGCACGGCGACGCCACGCCGCGAGTCCGAGCGCGGCGATGCCCGCGATAGCGGCATAAGTCGAAGGTTCGGGGATGGCGCTCGCCGCGATAAAGTTCAGGGAGATCGTGTTGCCGTCCTGACTGAGATTCCACGAGCCGCCGTTGAGCTGGTTCGTGAAGCCAGTGGAGTTGATCTGGAACGCGTTGGCATCGAAGCCGAAGATGCCGCCGGTGGCGCTCGCGATGGTGTAGGCAGAGTTGAGCGCAGAGTTGAAATTCATGACGTCGCCCGCGGTGTTGTTGGCGAGAAGCGAGGTGAGCAGGAGCGTGAATTTATTTTCCGCGGTCGCGTTAATCGTGAGCGTGCCGGAAATCGCCAGCAGGTCGTAACGTGCGCCCGCGCCGGTGGCCGGCGAGGCCGCGTCGTTGATTTCCCATTCATAATTCGCGCCGCCTTCCCAAGTTGTGTTGCCCGCGGTGAGTTCTCCAGGTGAATTTCCCGGGGTAAGGGTGCTGCCGGAGTTGAGTGTGAGCGTGCCGATGGTGCCGCCGCCGCCGAGGCTGGCGCCACTGGCGACAGTTACGGCGGAAGTGGTGAGCGAGCCATTCACCACCAGCTTACCAGCGTTGACCGAGGTGGGACCAGTAAAGCTGCTGGTGCCGGTGATCGTGAGCGTGCCTGCCCCGATCTTGGTGAGGCCACCCGTGCCGCTGAGGTTCGCGCCGATTCCTACGTTAAATCCGTTCGTGTCTAACCATGCACCGTTGGACGTGATCGTGATTTCCCCGTCTTCGAAATTGCGGATGAAATCAGCCTCGTGCCGCGTGGCGCGCAGGATGCCGCCGTCGAAGCGCACCGCGCCGCCGTAATCCAAGAGCGATCCGGCAATACTGCCGCCACCCGGGCCGGGGCCTTCCGTCAGCATCCCGGTTTCCAGCACGCCGCGCGCACCACTATCGCCCCGCAAGATAAGCAAGCTGGGCGATTGGTATCTGAAGCCGTCCAAGCTCACTTCGGTGGCCGTGATTTTTCCGCCCGCAGCGATTTCCACGGTGCCGCGCGTGCGATAACCGATTTTCAAATCGCCGGCATTCGTCCACGTCGAGCCCGCTCCCGTCACGAGAACAGAGTTGCCCGTAATCTCGTCGTCCGTCGTGGCCACGCCGACGTTACCGATCACGGCGCTTTGCAGGCTGCTGTTGGTGAGAGTGCCGCCATTTGCGATCGTCAGGGTGGCGAGGCCGCCGCCGCCGATTACCAGCGGGCCGCTTTCGTTGATCCAAGTCGAACCCGCGCCCGTCACGGTCACTTGGCCCCGGCTGAGGCCATTGCCGGAGTTAGCTGCGGCGCGTCCCCACGAAATCGTGGCCGAGCTAGTCCGGAGCAAACCACCGTTTTCAACCGTCACGGAATTGTCTCCATGGCTGTCTGCGCCGACGACCAATGTGTCGAAAATTTCCCACGTCGAGCCGGCGCCTGTAATTGTGGCCTGCCCGCTCGGTTTACCGGAGTTATAAAATTCGCCCAAGGTGGCGTTGATGGCGCTCACGTAGCCACCCGCTTCCACGCGCAACGTGCCCTTTCCTGCCGAGCCTAGTAAGAAGACATTTCCAGAGCCATAAATCGAGGAACCGGACGTCAATTTCGAGCCACTGCCCGTGACAATGATCTCACCCACGCCGGCTCTGAAATGTCCGACATCGACCACTCCGGTAACCTCAGCGCTATCCCGGATGGTGAGACTGCCATTACCGTAGTTTCCGACTTGGATGGTCTCACTGGCCACGACCGTCCCCGCATTTTCTATCAGGCCGGTGCCGACGCTATTCAGTTTTGCCGCGAATACCATGTCGCCCGAAATCCGGCCGCCGTTGCGAACCAGCAAACTGCCGGTGCCGCCTACATCGATGTAACTGATGCCATTGGGCGCCAGGACCTGGCCTCCATCACCGATGATGACGGCACCGTTGATCACAGAATCGGTATCCTGAACTGTTAGGCTGGCGATGCTGCCGGGGCCATCGGCGACGATAATATTCGCATTGATCGAGCTACCGTCGGTCACGCCGATGCCGCCGCTTGAATCAGGCTCGCCCGCGACCGAGACATTAATCATTGAAGGCGTCCAAGACATCGGCGGCGGATTAGGGAGCAGTGGATAGACACCAGAGGCGGAAATACCCGCCGTGAGCGGCAGAGGCGGAAACACCACGAATAAGCAGACAACACACGACGCCAGACAGCGAATCGAGGAAGGTGACATGCCAGAAATGTGCATTAACGCGGGTTTCGATAAAGGTTTTTATATTTCTACCTGATTTCGATCCACCCGCTCTGCCTTTCGTGAGCCGCTTCCAAGACCATCCGCCCCGCCAAGAGACAGGACGCGCCGAGCGGGCTGGGTTCGTGTTTTCGTCATTGCGAGGATCGCGAATGCGCGACGCGGCAATCCAGCCGCCCAAATCATTCTTCGTTCTCCACTCATTCTCGTTCTCTCCCCGTCTTTCAACTCGTCACTAGTCACCGATCACTCGTCACTCTCTTCCATGCCTTTGCTGACGATTGTCCCGCCGATGCCGGGCGCTGAGCGCCGCTTCCAACCGTTTGTCGATTTCGTGCACGCTTCCGGTTGGGAGACTGAATTTGTCCGCCTCGATTGGACCGACCACCATCCTGACTTCGGCTCGCACGCGCTGTTCCCGCAGGTCGACGCCCAGACCGAGGGCAAGATCGTGTTCGGTTTTTCCCTCGGCGCGCTCTTCGCGCATCTGGGCGCACTGCACGCGAAGCACCTGATTCTCGGATCGATCTCACCGTTTTTCCTGGAGGATGACGACGAGCCCGAGCGCTGGCAGATTTCCTATCACCTCGGCAACGCGGCCACTCCCGCCGACGTGCTCGTGGGCGCTTTGGAAGACGCCCAAATGCACCGCCGCGCGACCGCTGTGCGCGACTTCTACCACCACCACACCTACACCGTCGTCCCCGAAGCCGACCACGAACTCTGGCACCCGAACTACTTGGCCGAGATTAAAACGGCGTTGGGCCGACTTGGAGTCCGACATGGCTAGCCAGGAATCTGGATCTGGCTTCTGCGTTTGCACCCAAGTTTGCTAAAAGTGCTAGCATAAAGGTGCAAATTTCGGCAGAAGTCCGAGCGCGGCACATGGCGAAAGTTCACCGAAACAAATCTGCCGAAGAAACCGAAGCCCTAACAGGGCCTACACCGTGGCCCGGTGCCAATGCTCGCCTTTTGGGTTTAGGTCAGGGACTTCCCGTTAAGCCGCTTGATAGGCTGGCAAATTTTAGCGCTGCCGATTTTGAACGTTTCACTCTCGAATGGGCCTCTGACTACCTTGCGAACAAAGTGCCTAGTATTGTAGAGGTTCAGCAGCGAGGCGGGGCGGGCGATAAGCCCAGGCGTTGAGGCCGCTTTTTGGGAGTCGCTTATCAACATTTCCAACAATGTTCAGATCTTAATCGTCGAAAACAAAGAGCCCCCGCCTAATGTCGCTAGCGCGGTTCATTACGAATGGTTCGCGGGAAATGAGGCCGGTCCCGGAGATAGGATTGGCTTTATACCGTGACGATTAAGATGTCACGGCTAGATCAAAGACGCCACGTTTTGACTGGATGATTGCACGGGCCGAATGAGTTGCTCGATCTTGCGAACAACGGCACGCATTTACTGTGGCAGCTCCGCGATTTCCATCCCTTGGATCAGGCCGTTTGCGAAGGTGAAGCGGTGGCCAGTGTGCACGTCGGCCACGACGGTGCCGTTGAGGTCGCGGACGACTTGGTGGACGTCGACGAGGATCGTGCCGCTGGCTTCGGCGTGGAAGGCCACGGGCTCGACGTGCGGGTTGATCTCGCTCCATTGCTCCGTCCAGTAGGCGCGGATGGCTGCGTGGCCTTGCACGAAACCGCCTTTGAAAGCTTTCGGCCATTTCACATCGGGGGTCATCGTGGCGAGCGCGGCGTCGATGTTGCGGGAATTAAAAGCGGCGTAAGCGGCGCGAAGTTGGGTGATTTCGGTCATGGGTGCGGTGGGCAAACAGGTGGGTGCATCCGCAGCGCTGTCAAATTGCCAGCGTCGCCACCGCGCATTCGAAATGGCCTGCCATGGGCTTTCGTGCTGGCGCGTCGCCTCTGGTGTGGGCGTTATTGATCCATGCGTAAATTGGTCGCCTGGCTTGTTCCTGCGCTCCTCCTGATTCTCCTGCCCGGTTGCGGAGCAAAGGAAGCTGCGCTCCCGTTGCCCGAAGGAATCGACCAGCTGGTGAGCTCAGCGCACGCGGAGGGCAAGTTTTCGGGCAGCGTGCTCGTGACGCGCAAGAATCGGATTCTGTATGAAAAAAGCTTCGGGCTCGCCGACCTTGAGCGGAACGTGCCCAACGCGGCGGACACCCGTTTCCTCGCCTTTTCGCTCCTGAAACCAATGACAGCCGTGTTGGTCTTCCAGCAGATCGACGCGGCTCGACTCGCCCTCCCTGACCCGCTCGAAAAGTTTTTTCCGAATCTGCGGGGAAAACCCGCCGGGGCGGCTACGTTGCAACAATTGTTAACGCACACTTCCGGGATATCGGAAGTAATCAGTAGCCACCGCGATCGCCGCATCACTGCTCGCGACCTCGAAGTGGCGACGATCACGGGGGCGGGAGAATTCAATTATTCCAACACGGGATATGTGGTCCTCGGACTCGTCCTTGAGGCGGCCTGCGGAAAATCCTACGAGGCGCTGTTGCAGGAAAAGGTCCTGACGCCTGCGGGCATGCGCGACTCCGGCTTGCTTCGCACCGGGCAAAGCGTGCCGAAGCTGGCGCGCGGTTATAAACTCGAAGGCGCAAAACCGGTTCTCGCGGAACTGGACGTCGTGCCGGAAGCGCTCGATGGCGCCGGCTCTCTTTTCACGACGGCGGTTGACCTGCGCCGATTTGACGAAGCGCTTCGTCAGGCGGTGATTTTGCCCGAGGAATCGCAACGGAGAATGCTCACGCAACAGGTGAAAGGGCGTTTCGGCTACGGCTGGTTCCTCAGCGAACAGGGCGGGCAATACTTTCCGTGGCATCAAGGAAACTATCGCGGCTATTCGGCCATCTTCGTCCGACAAATTCATCGCGGAGAGGCGATCGTGATCCTTTCCAACCTTCAAGACGCAGACGTGGCCGCCCTGCGCAGCCAGATCCTGCGTCTGCTGAAGGCGCAGCCGTCAAGCTGAGGCTCACTCAGTTCCAATCCAGGCAAGCAACCGTGTGCCGTAGTTTCGCGTGGCTTCACGCGGGCGACTCGCAACGCTGGGCGCATGGATTTGTCCGCTTATCATTCGTTCATCCAGGAACTCGCGCGCGAAAGTGCGGCGGTGATTTTGCCGCATTACGGGCGGCCGGAGTTGGCGGTGGAAATCAAGGCGGACGATTCGCCGGTGACGGTCGCGGATCGCGGCGCGGAGCAACGCATGCGCGAGCTCATCAACGCGAAGTTTCCCGCGCACGGCATCATCGGCGAAGAATTCGGCAGCGAGCGCGCCGACGCGGAATGGACGTGGGTGCTCGATCCGATCGACGGCACGAAATCATTTATCAGCGGCGTGCCATTGTGGGGCACGTTGATCGGGTTGCTGCATCGCGGGCAGCCGGTGCTCGGGTGCATTCACCAGCCCGTGCTCAAGCAACTCATGATTGGCGACGGCAAGGTCACGACGCTCAACGGCCAGCCGGTGCGCGTGCGCGCGACGACGCGGCTCGGCCACGCCACGGTGCTCACGAGCGACACGCGCAATCTCGCGAGATATCAAAACGGCGCCGCGAGCGAGCGGTTGGTTTCACAAGCGCGCATCTACCGCACGTGGGCGGATTGTTATGGTTACCTGCTGCTGGCGTCGGGCTTCGCGGATATCAGCATGGATCCGATCATGAATCCGTGGGACATCGCCGCACTTGTGCCAGTGGTGCGCGGCGCGGGCGGCGTGATTACGGACTGGCACGGCGGCCCGGCTTATCCGGCGGAATCGACGCTCGCGGCGGCGACGCCCGAGCTGCACGCGGAGGCGATTCAGATTTTAAACTCCATCTGAACCACACGAATCATGGACACACCAAAAGCCGGAACGATTTCGTGGACTGACCTCACGGTGCCGAATGCCGTGGCCTTGAAAGATTTTTATGCGGCGGTCGCGGGCTGGGGCGTGATGCCGATCGACATGGGTGGCTATGAGGATTTTTGCATGATGCCGCCTGGGTCGGACGCGCCGGCGGCGGGCATCTGCCACGCGCGCGGCGCGAACGCCGACCTCCCGCCGATGTGGCTCGTCTACATCACTGTGCCGGATGTCGAAGCGAGCGTGAACACATGTGTCAAAAAAGGCGGCAAGATCGTGCGCGCCGTCCAAGCCATGGGCGGCGGTAAGATGGCGGTGATTCAAGATCCGGCGGGCGCGATCGCGGCGCTGTTTCAACCGGGTGACGGCGACGCGAGTTGCTGAAAATTTTTAACCACGGATTTCACGGATCGCACGGATGATGCATGCAAGGGGTTCAAGGCCCATTCCGTGATATCCGTGAAATCCGTGGTTAAATAATTGCCCGGTTGCGCTGACGCGCGCCGAGACTAACCGCTTGCGTTGATTCTCGTGGGACGAAAAATTCGGCGCGTTGACCATGCCGATTTCCGCTTCGCGACGTTCGCTGCCTTCAGGGTTGAAGCTCCTTAATTGGGGGCTCGCGGGTTGGACGGCGCTGGTGTTCCTGTTTCTCTACCTGCCGATTGTCGTGTTGGTGGTGTATTCGTTCAACACGTCGAAGCTGAACATCGTGTGGGAGGGCTTCACGTTGAAGTGGTATGGCGAGCTGCTCGCGAACCGACCGATTATCGACACGCTGAAAAACAGCCTGATCATCGCGTCGTTCACCACGGTGGCGTCGGTGATTATCGGCACGGGCGGCGCGTGGTTGCTGCACCGTTACCGGTATAAATTTTCGCAGGCGATCCAGACACTGATTTGCGTGCCGATGATCATGCCGGAAATTGTCATGGGCATCAGCCTGCTCGTGTTTTTCACGGTGATGTCGCTCGGGCTCGGTTACACGACGGTGGTGATCGCGCACGTGACGTTCTGTTTTCCGTTTGTGCTCGTGGCGGTGCAGGCGCGGTTGCAGGGGCTGGATCCTGCGCTCGAGGAGGCGGCGCTCGATCTCGGCGCGACGCCGTTGCAGGCGTTCTGGCTGGTGATTGTGCCGTGTTTGCGGCCCGCGATTTTTTCCGGCGCGTTGATGGCGTTCACGCTTTCGATGGATGAGTTGATCATCACGTTTTTTACGGCGAGCCCGTCCTCGACGACGCTGCCGTTGAAAGTGTTCGGCATGGCCAAGGTCGGCCTCAACCCGATGCTCAATGCGCTCTCGGCGGTCTTTATCGTGACGACGATCGTCTTCGTGCTCTTCTCAGATTACTTGCGGAAACTCGCGAATCGCGAAGCGCCCGTGGCGTGAATCCAGCTTTCCCCGCCCCTCTCCCTTTATGAAAAAAATCACCCTGCTCCTTCTCGCCGGCCTGCTTGTCGTGGCCGGTTGCTCCCGCAAGGAACCTGCGCCGCAGCTCAATCTCTTCGCGTGGTCGGAATACGTGCCGCAAGCCGTGCTCGACGGCTTCACCAAGGAAACCGGCATCAAGGTGAACTACGAAACTTACGCGTCGGGCGAAGAGATGCTCTCGAAGCTGCTCGCCGGCTCCGTGGCCTACGACCTCATCCAGCCGCCGGATTACATCGCCGAAGCGCTCATTGCGGAAAACCAACTCGTCGCGCTCGACCCGACGAAACTGCCGCATCTCAAAAACATCGCGCCTGAGTATCGCGGCATGCCGCACGATCCGAAAGACGCATTCACCGTGCCTTACATGGCTGGCACGGTCGGTATCGTGGTGAACACGGAAAAAATCACCACGTCCGTGAAAGGCTACGCCGAGCTTTTCGCGCCGGCGAATAAAGGCCGCATCGTCGTGCTCGACGACGGTCGCGAACTTGTGACCGCCGCGCTCTACACTCTCGGCGGTTCCATCAACGACATCACGCCCGCCACGGTGGCCAAGTCGCGCCCGGTGCTCACGCAGTGGTTTCCGCTGATCAAGCTTTTCGATTCCGACAGCCCGAAGACCGCGTTGCTCAACGGCGACGTCGACATCGGCCTGGTGTGGAGCGGCGAAGCGGCGTTGCTCTGGAACGAAAACAAAAAGTTTAACTACGTGCTGCCCGCAGAAGGCGCGCATAGGTTCATCGACCTTCTCGCGATTCCCAAGACGTCGAAAAACACCGACGCCGCGCACCAGTTTATCGACTACCTGCTGCGCCCCGAGGTCAGCAAACTCATCTCCGACGATTTCCCTTACACGAACCCGAACGTCGAGGCGCGTAAACTCCTGAGCGCCGACCAGCTCGCCAATCCGGCGAGCTACCCGAAGGCGGAGCGCAAGCTCGATACCTTCCGCCACATCGGCGACAGCGGCGCGGTGATCGACGAGTTGGTGACTGATTTGAAGAACGCGAAGTGAGCGTGTTTTCAAACAGCGGGATTTATTCGTGGAGGCGGGGCCATCCGCCCCGCGAGTTCGCGTCCCTATTTGTAGGTAGCCCGCTTGCGGGCTACGTTGCGCGCAAGCGCGCAACCTACAGGGGGAAAGCGATTGCGGCGCTGCAGAGTAAACATTGATGCAAGCGGTCGCCCTGCCCTCCTCGGCCAACTCCCATGCGCATCCGGCGGGGCGCGTGGGTTGGTTGCTGCTCGCGCCGCTGCTGCTGTGGCTCGCGGCGTTCGTGATCGTGCCGATGCTGATTCTGTTCGTGTATAGTTTCTGCACGCGCGACGACCTCGGGCGCGTGGTGTTTTCGTTTACGTTGGAAAATTACGCGCGCGTCTTCGATCCGGTTTACCTGAAAATTCTCGGTCGTTCCGTCGGTTACGCGGCGCTCACGACGGCCATTTGCGTGGCGATCGGTTATCCCGTCGCGTGGTTCATGGCGCGGCAGCGAGAGAGCGTGCGCAACAAACTGCTGTTGCTCGTGATGATTCCATTCTGGACGAGTTTCCTGATCCGCACGTATGCGTGGATTGCGATTCTCAAAAGCGAAGGGCTGATGAACGGCCTGTTGCAATGGGCGCGCGTGATCTCGGTGCCGCTCGACATTCTCTACACGCCGACAGCGGTCGTCATCGGCTTGGTGTATGCGTATCTGCCGTTCATGATCCTGCCAATCTACGGCAGCGCGGAGAAACTCGACCAGTCGCTCGTCGAGGCCGCTTACGATCTCGGCGCGGGTCCGATTCGGGCTTTTTCAAAAGTTATTATTCCGCTCACGTGGCCGGGGATTTCCGCCGGCATCCTGCTCGTGTTCGTGCCGGCGATCGGGATGTTCGCGATCACGGACCTCATGGGTGGCGCGCAGGTGCCGATGATCGGCAATGTGATTCAGAACCAATTTTTCCGCGCACGAAACTGGCCGTTCGGCGCGGCGCTCGGCGTGGTGTTCACGCTGATGTTCATCGTGGCCTACGTGCTCGTGCAGCGACGCGCGTCGAAAAACGCATGAGGACGGATATTCGGAGTTCAATGGTAGGGCCCGACCTCCGGGCGGGCCGTGGGCGCGTGCGAATTTCAAATCGGCCCGCTCGGCGATCGGGCCCTACCCTCACGCCATGACCGGAACCCCCATGATCGAAATTCACGGCGTCACGAAACGTTTCGGCGCGTTCACGGCGGTGAGCGACGTGTCGCTGACGGTGAACGCGGGCGAATTCATCACGCTGCTCGGGCCGTCCGGCTGCGGAAAGACGACGCTGTTGCGCATGCTGTCCGGGTTCGAGCAACCGGATGCGGGCACGATCCGCATCGCGGGCGAAGACGTCACGCACCTCGCGCCTTATCGCCGCAACGTGAACCAGGTTTTCCAAAGCTATGCGCTGTTCCCGCACCTCACGGTGTTCGACAACATCGCGTTTGGCCTGCGTATGCAGAAAGTGCCGGCGAAAGAGATCGCGGCACGCGTGGCTGAAGTCATCGCGCTCGTCGCGTTGCAAGGTTTCGAGCAACGCAAACCGCAGCAGCTTTCTGGCGGACAGCGTCAGCGCGTCGCGCTCGCGCGGGCGATTGTGCCGCGACCCAAAGTGTTGTTGCTCGACGAACCGCTCTCTGCGCTCGACGCGAAGTTGCGGCACCAGATGCAGCTCGAGTTAAAACACCTGCAAAAACAGATCGGGCTCACGTTTGTCTTCGTCACGCACGACCAGGAAGAAGCGCTGACGATGAGCGATCGCATCGCGGTGTTCAGCAAAGGGCGCATTGAGCAACTCGGCACGGCGTCGGAAATCTATCATCACCCGCGCACGGCGTTCGTGGCGGATTTTATCGGCGAAGCGAATCTGCTGCCCGCAGAGCTCGTGGCAAAAGAGGGCGCCAACGTTCGCGTGCGTCTTGCACAGGGCTTCGAGCTCGTGTTGCCCAGCGAACGCTGGCCGGGCGCGGCACCGCGTGCGCGCGTGTCGATTCGCCCGGAAAAAATCTGCGTTTCAAAAATACCGATTGAAGCCGAGCACGTGTTTCGTGCCACGGTGAAGGAGGAGGTTTTCCAAGGGGTGTTCGACCGCCTGTGGCTGGAAACCGAACACGGGCTGCGGCTCACCGCGGTGGTGGCGAACGAAAGCGCGCTGCGCCCGCCGATCCACGCGGGCGATGCCGTGTGGTGCGCGTTGCACGCGGATGACATCGTGGTGCTCAGCGACGCGAGTTGAGCGAAGAGCTTTTTAAACACGAATGGACACGAGCGCACACGAATAGAAATCAGACCACACAGGTTAGAATTGGCCTGAGCTGACCGCACGAGCGCTTTCTTAATTCGTGTCCATTCGTGGTTAAATCCCGGTCTTAATTTCTTTCGCGCGAAACTTTGCGATTTTCGCGATCAACCTGAGCGGCATCGGCTGATCGAGAGGAAATTGCACGGAGCCTTTACCGCTTTTGTAGCGCGAGAGTTCCTTTTGAAACGCACTCGTGCCGGAAGGTAGCGCGTAGAAACCGAGGTGCGCTTTGAACGCACCGAAGTGCAGCAGGTTTTTTCCGTGCAGGCGGAAAGTCGGCAAATTATAGCGAATCGCTTCTTCCGCTTCGGGCGCGGCTTTTTTAATGGCAGCACGGACCTGTTGCAGTAACAGCCGCACTGCGACGGGCTGGTCGGCGATGTAGGCGTCGATGGTTTTGGGCGAGGAAGCGGCGGATTTCATGGGAGTTATTTAATCAACGAATGAATCTCGCTTTTCCGGACAACTTGCGCGCCCGTTTACGCCGGTGGCGAGGTTTCAACTGTGGGTGGAGTTTCAGCCGGAGGATTAATGCGGAGCACGATTTTGTCGACGCGGTGGCGATCCATCGCGGCGACCTCGAAGGAGTAGTTATTCCATTTGAAGGAAGCGCCAGGTTTCGGGATGTGCCCGAGGTAATCGATCACGAAGCCGCCGAGCGTTTCAAAATCCTCGTCGTCCTCGCCGGGCAACGGCGGCAGTTGGAAGCGTTCGTGAAATTCTTCGAGGAGCAGCGCGCCGTCGATGAGCCACGAGCCGTCTTCGCTTTGCACGGCTTCGGGCGCGCGGTGGTCGTCGCGTTCGGGGAGATCGCCGACGATGGCTTCCATGACGTCGATGAGTGATACCAGTCCGACGATACTGCCGAATTCGTCCGTGATGAGCGCGAGGTGTTTGCCGCTTTTTTTGAAAGATTCGAGCGTTTGCACCGCGGTGATGCTGGCGGGCACGACCAGCGCGGGCGTGAGGTGATGACGGATGTGATTGGGCACGCCGGCGGCAGTATTGGCCCACAGCGATTTCACCGAAACCATGCCGATGACGTGATCGCGTGCGCCTTCATAGACGGGGAAATGTGAGTGACCGCTTTTCACGATCTTGCGCCAGTTGCTGTCGTCGGAATCGGCGGCATTGAGGAAAATGATTTTGCTGCGGCGCGTCATCAGCTCGGTGACGGGCAATTTATCCAGGTGCAGCACTCCCTCGACCATGGCGCGTTCAGCTTGGTGGAAAACGCCGGCGGTCGTGCCTTGTTCGATGAGGTGATCGATTTCCTCCTCGGAGGGCGGCGCTTCTTTTTCTTCTCCGAGGCCGAAGACTTTTAAGACGACATTGGTCGAAGCCGTGAGGAACCAGACGACCGGCGCGGCGACCCGCGACAGGCCGGTCATCGGTATTGCGATAAGCATGGCGCGGCCCTCGGGGTTGCTCAACGCGACGCGCTTCGGCACGAGTTCGCCGATGATAAGCGAGAAATACGTAATGGCACTGACGACGATGAAGATCGCGAGCGCATTGGCATAAGGCGCGAGCAACGCGATTTGGGCGATGGAGGGCGCCAGTTTTGCCGAGAGCGTCGCGCCGCCAAACGCGCCGGCGAGCACGCCGACGAGGGTGATGCCGATCTGCACCGTCGAAAGGAAGCGGGTCGGTTCCTGCGCGAGCGCGAGGGCGGCGGCGGCTTTGCGGGAGCCTTCGTCGGCGAATTTTTTGAGCCGGCCTTTCCGCGAAGAAACGACCGCAATTTCCGCCATGGCGAAAACGCCGTTGGCGAGCAGCAGGATTAAAATGATGAGAATTTCTAAGGTGTAGTGCATGGACAACAAAACGGGTGTGGATTTAGCAAGGCGGGCATCGGCCGAAACCTGGCGCGCGAAGCTCGCGCGCGGTTCGACTGAAAAACAGGGACGGACGGCGCCGACTTTACAGTCGTAACGCTAAAATCCCACCGAGGCCGGCGAGGCGTTTATGGCCCGGCCGATCCGCAGAAATCTTCCGCGGGGCGCGCACCGCCAGCAAAACCGGCGCGAGCGTATAAGTGACTTCCTGTCTGGGCGAGAGCCACAGGCGATTGTTTTCCGAGCGAAACGTGCCTTCCGTGCCGCGATCCGCCCGCAAATCCTGGGCAACGGCGATGACAGAATCCTGTTCGAACACTGACGCCTCTGACGACACGTCCTGAAAAATCAGGTCTTCATGTTCCAACGCCCCGAGCAACACCGCGACTAATCCAAAGAGCGCGATGATGCTTTTGAAACGCGAGCGGAGAACGGACATTGGTCGCACAGCTTGCGCGGGAAACGCGGTTCGTCAAATGGCGACATCGGAGTGTTAGTTTCTGACGCTGTGAAAATCCCCTGCTTTGCTTCTCCGCTAAATCCAACCACCGTGAACCGGCGTTTCGAGAAATCGATTTTCGGACGCACTACCCTGATGAAACTACGTTTTGGTTTACTTCTATCCTGTACGATTATTTTGGCGGCGGCGAATTTGCGGGGCGCGGCGCCGGTTGCCCGCCCAATGAATGTTTTGTTCATTTCGATCGATGACCTGCGCACGGAAATCGGTGCTTACGGCGCCACCCGCGCGATCACGCCGAACATCGATAAACTCGCCGCGCGTGGCGTGAAGTTCGAGCGCGCTTACACGCAATACCCGCTTTGCAACCCGTCGCGCGCGTCGTTGCTCACGGGACGTTACCCGGTGACGAACGAACTCTACGGTAACCGCGATTGGTTCGGCGCGTTCGATCCGTCGCTCGTGAGTTTGCCGAAGTATTTCAAGCAGCACGGTTACACGACGATTCGTTCCGGGAAAATCTTTCACGGCGACACCATTGATGATGCCGCGGCGTGGACGATCGGCGGCGTGCCGCATAAATTCAACGCGCCGAAGCCCGCGAGTTCGGTCGCGGCCACGCCCATCACCGAGGAAGAGGAAGCGAAACGCATCGGCCGCATGATCGAAGCCGATGTGCGGCAAGCACCGGGCTCCGACCGGTGGGTCGCGGTGGAGGATCCGGACGAGCTGGCGAAACTCGGAGACACGCGCGCGACTGATCGGGCGATCGAGTATTTGAAACAATGGAAGAAGGGCGACGCGCCGTTGTTTCTCGGGTTCGGTTTGTCGAAGCCGCATAGCCCGCTGATCGCGCCGAAAGAGTTTTTCGATAACTACGATCTGGCGAAAATCGAATTGCCGGTGGATTTCGCAGACAAGCCGACGGTGCCGGCAGGGTTTCCCAAAGGTTCGATTCGCGCGATCAACGCGGATTTATTCATCCGGCGGCTCGCGCCTGAGGACGAGGCGAAGCAAATGATCCGCGCGTATCTCGCGTGCGTTTCCTACATGGACGCAAATGTCGGGCGCGTGCTGGAGGCGTTGGAGAATTCCGAGCTGCGCGACAACACGATCATCGTTTTCTGGAGCGACCACGGCTATCAGCTCGGCGAAAAAGGCAAATGGTCGAAGGCCGGTTCGCTCTGGGAGCAAGGCACGCGCGTGCCGCTGATCATTTACGATCCGCGCGCGAAGGGAAACGGCCAGGCCTCGCCGCGCGTGGTGGAGTTGCTCGATCTTTATCCGACGCTCACCGCGCTGGCCGGCCTGCCGCAACCGGCGGGGCTTGATGGCCACGATCTCACTCCCCTGCTCGCGAAGCCGGACGCGAAGTGGGGTCATCCCGCTTACACCGTGTGGAACGAGCGCAGTCGCGGCGTCAGCGGCGTGGTCGTGCGCACCGAAAAATGGCGTTACGCAGAATTCTTCGGCCCGGGCGCCGGCGCGTTTCTCACCGATCCCATCAACGACCCGCACGAACTGAAAAACCTCGTCGCCGATCCGCAGCACGCGGCGGTCATCGCGGAACTTTCGAAACTCGCCCGCACGCACGTCGCCGGAAAAACCGAGCCGACGCCGTGATAGGGTAAGGTTTAAATGTGGAAATCATGGAATCAGGAAAAAAACGAGTAACCGGCAGGCCTTTATTCCTGACTTCCTGATTTCCACATAAATCTCGTCTTAACATCCTAAGCTCCCGCGGGTGATTTCCGCGCGGTGGTTTCGGTGTCGCGGCGCACGCAGAGGCGCAGCGCGGTGGCGAGTTGTTCGATTTGGACGGGCTTCGGCACGTAATCGTTCATGCCGGCGTGGAGAGCGGCTTGGCGGTCTTCCTCCATCGCATTGGCACTCATGCCGATGATGCGAGGACGTTCGCCCGCGAGCTGACGGCGGCAAATCTCACGCGTGGCGGTGAGGCCGTCCATCACCGGCATGCGCACATCCATGAAGACCACATCGTAAACTTGGCGCGTGACCGCATCGACGGCTTCCTTGCCGTCGCTGACAAAATCGGGCGTGTAGCGCATTTTCTTAAACAGCAACTGCGCGACTTTTTGGTTCACGGCATTGTCCTCGGCGATGAGGATGCGCAGGGGATGTTCGAGTCCGAGATTGGCGGGGATTTGAAATTGCGCGGCCGGGGCGTGCCGCTCGATGTGCACGTCACGCAGCACGGAGGTAATCGCTTCGAGCAAGCGCGACGGCTTGAGCGGTTTGAGCATCGTGCCGTTGACGATGTGGCGGTCGTGCTGGTCGATCGAAACCGAGCTCAAGATCAAGATCGGGAGTGCTTCGGGACTGCGTTGGCGGCGGATGGCGCGTGCGAGCGCGAGCCCGTCCATCACCGGCATGTGATAATCGACGAGTGCGAGGTCGAACGGGTCGCCGCGGGTGACCCAGTTGAGCGCTTCTTCGGGCGAAGCCGTTTCGAACACGACCATTTCCCACAGCTGCGCGTAATGGCGGAGGATGCGGCGATTGATTTCCAAGTCGTCCACGACGAGCACGCGCCGGCCTTTGAGCGTGGGCGCGGGCAGCATCGGCGTGATCAGTTGCGCGAGGCCGGCCAGATGAGCTTTGAAAGTAAACGTGAACGTCGAGCCTCCGCCCGGCGTGCTGGTGACTCCGATGGTGCCGCGCATGAGCTCCACCAGCCGGCGACTGATCGAAAGTCCGAGCCCGGTGCCGCCGTGGATGCGCGTGGTGGAAGCGTCGCCTTGCTCGAAGGGTTTGAAAAGTCGTGCCTGCACCTCTGGCGCGATCCCGATGCCGGTGTCTTTCACCGCGATCTCAATGAGGTGCTCCGCATCGGGCAGGGCGCGGTGGGCGACTTCGACGATTACTTGCCCGTCCGCCGGCGTGAATTTGACGGCGTTGGACAGCAGGTTGACGAGCACTTGGCGCACGCGACCGACGTCGCCGAGCAAGCCTTCGGGCACGCCCGGTTGCATGAGGTAGCCGATCTCGACGCCTTTTTTTGCGGCGAGGTTGGCTACGAGGTCGGTCGCGGACTCAATGCAATCGCGCAATGAAAACGACGTGTGCTCCAACTCGATTTTACCCGCTTCGATCTTCGAGTAATCGAGAATGTCGTTGATGACCGTGAGCAAGTGTTCGCCGCTGTTGCGGATAACGTCGGCGGCATCTTGTTGTTCCGGCGTGAGCTTGGTGTCTTGGAGAATGCTCGTCATGCCGATGATCGCGTTCATCGGCGTGCGGATTTCGTGGCTCATGCTCGAGAGGAACGCGGCCTTGGCGTTTGCGGCTTCTTCGGCGGCGACGCGCGCCTGCCGGGTCTCGTCGATGTCGAAATTTGTGCCGAACCAACGCAGCACGCGGCCGTCCGGCGCGCGTAATGCCAGCCGGCGGATGATATGCCAGCGCCACGCCCCGTCGTGGCGAAGCAAGCGCGCTTCGTCCTCCGAATCCACGCCGGCCGTCATCGCGCGCAGCCAGTTCGCCGCGACGCGATCCAGATCGTCGGGATGCACGACCGCCATCCACCCGTCCTGCTTGACGGCTTTTTCGCTCAGGCCGAAATACCGCACGACGACCTCGTTGACGAAATTGATCCCGCCGTGCGGATCGGCCGTCCACACTTGGATCGGCATCGCTTCGGAAAGCATGCGGTAACGATTCTCGCTGTCCTTCAATTCCTGGCTCGCGGCTTTGCGCGCGGTGACATCGTAGCGCACGCCTTCGATCACGGCGCCGCCGCCCGGCAGCGGCACAAACCGGCGGTGATCCTCGAGCCAGCGCACGGCGCCTTCGCGGTGGCGGATGCGGTATTCGATGCTGTTAAACCCCGCGTGATCTCCCGCCACCGTCGGCATGGCGGCCGCGACGCGCGCGGCGTCCTCGGGCACAATCAAACTGCCCCACGTGACGTGACCGGACAAAAAATCCACCGCGGAATAACCGGTGATTTCCTCGCAGGCCGCGCTGATGTAATCGATCGGCCACGGCGCGACGGCCTTGGCGCGATAGATCACGCACGGCAACGTCGCGAGGAGCGTTTGCAAGCGGCGCTCGCTCTCGGCGGCTTTACGTTTTGAAATGACGGTTTCGGTGACATCTTCCGCGCGATGGATGAGGTAGCTAATCTCGCCCGCTGCGTTCAGCACGGGACTATTTGAGCACAGCCAGTATTTTTCCTCGAAGCCGCTGCCGTCCGGACGCTGCACGTCGTATTTTTGCAACGGCATCACGTCCTGTTTCTTTAATTTCAGCGCGCGGCCGAGCGACGCCTTCAGGTTGCGCACGCCGTCGGCCGCCGGATCGTCTGGGTTGTCGGGGAACACCTCGAAGAGTCCGCGTCCGAGAATGGCGTCGCGCTGCGTAAGCGTGGCCTTGAGGTAATTATCGCTGACGGCGACGATTTTGAAATCGGGCGGCTGCAAGACCAAGTAAAGGTCAGGCGACGCAGAGAAAAGTGCGGCAAAATCCGGAGCTATCTGGCCCGAAGCAGGATTCATTGCGGACGAACGCTGCCAGAACCGAAGCTTCGTGCAATAAACTTTCGATTGCGCGCGTCCTGACTTTTCAGGTGCGCGGCGAAAATTTGGTCAACGTGAGCGGGTTGCGGGCCTACGTAGCGCTACGTATGGACGGTTCCCCTTGCCTGCGGCATGCTCTGACATGGCTTCCTGTTTTTTACGCACCGGCGTTTTGCTTTTCCTGGTGTCTTGTGTGCTGCGTGCCGCCGAGCCTGCCACCACGGTGACCTCACCGGCCATCAAGGCGCTCATCGTCCGCGCGGAGGCCAATGACCGCGAGGCGCAGCTCGCGCTCGGCCAAGCTTACACCCATGGCGAAGGCGTTACCGCCGATCCTCTCGAAGCCGCGCGCTGGTTGATGAACAATTATTCCGCCGAGCCGTCTGCTTACGTCCGGGAAATGCTGCTCGAACTCGGGTTCCAGCATCCTGACCTCGGTGACCGTTACCTCGCGAAATACAGCCCACCCGACGCCCGCGCGCTCGCGGCGAAAGCCAAGGCCGGCGACCGCGCCGCGCGCTTCGATTTCGCCCAACGCCAGTTGTCTGGTCGCGGCGTGTTCCTCGATCATGGCCGCGCGGAAACCACGCTGAGCCAACTTGCCGAACAAGGTCATGCTCCCGCAATGCTGGTGCTCGCGCGGCTCTACCGGGATCACGAGGACAACACTAAAGCCCTCGAATGGGGCAACCGCGCTCTCAAGGCTAACGCCGAAGGCGCGCAAGCCTTCGTCGCCCAACTGCTCGAAACCACGAAACCGGCCCGCGAGCGCGCCGCGCAAGTGGCCGCGAAAGTCCCACCCGCGCCCGCGCCCACGCCGCCGGCTGCCGATCCCGCGAAGGGCTCCGTGCCGCCGGCCACCAACGCCGTGAGCCCGCAGGTTGCCGAGGGCAACCGGCTCTTTGCGGAAGGATTTAAGGAATATCAGGCGCAGAATTTCGGGCAGGCGCTTAAACTTTTCACGCAAGCCGCCGCGCTGGGCAATTCCACGGCGATGCTGAACCTCGGCGTCATGCACGAGCAGGGTCAGGCGACGGAAAAGAATCTCGAGCAAGCGGTCGCGTGGTTCGAAAAGGCTGCGGCCGCCGGGCAGAAGACCGCGATTCCGCAAATGCTCTCCACCTACCGCACGAAGCTGGTTTTTCAACGCGGCTTGATCGCTTACAAGGCCGAGAATTATCCCGTCGCGCTCGCCGAATGGAAAAAAGCCGCCGAAGCCGGCGAATCCTCGGCGATGTTCAACCTCGCGGTGATGTATGAGAAGGCGCAGGGCGTGGACGCCGATCCCGTCGCCGCGCTCGCCTGGGTCGAGAAAGCGGTGGCCGCCGGCTACAAACCTTCGGTCGAGGCCACCCTCAAACGCCTCAAGGGCCGCGCCGTCGGGATCGAAGAATACAAACAAGGTGACGCCGCCGAGCAGGCCAACGAACTCGTCGCCGCGCGCGGCTGGTTCGAAAAAGCTGCTGCCGCCGGCAACGTTTCCGCGCTCACGCGGCTCGCGTATTTTCACAGCTACGGCATCACCGTGGTCGCCGACAAAAAAAAGGCGCAGGAATTGTATCAGCGCGCGGCCGATACGGGCGACCCCTTCGCCGAGATGGAACTCGACGCGCTGAAAGCCGGAGACGCCATGAACGCGTTTATGGAAAGCCAGAAGGAGATGAAGCGCCTCGCGCGCACCATCGACGGCAGCGCGACAGAAAAATTTTCCGCGCTCTCGACCGCGACGCCTACGCAGGCGGAGATCGATGCACTGATTAAAAAATCTCGGTGGACGTCCGCCGACGTGCTGGCGGCATTGAAGCGTGGTGTGAAGCACCGGGCTCTCGCCGTTGCGATCGCCACGGACAAGATGACCGATTTCTACGACGGCGATTACGAGCAGCTGATCGCCCTGCCCGAGATGCGTGGCCGTGAGGACTATGATCGCCTCGGCATGGTGTTGGTGGAACAACGCAAACCCGGTGCCGGCCAATGGGCGCGCGACGCCGCCAAGGCCGCCATCGCTGCGCGCCGTGCGCAACTTGGCAAACTTCCGCCGCCGTCCGTCGACTCCGCCGAACTCCGGGCCAAAGCCCTCGCGGGTGACGTCGCCGCGCTCTACGCCGTGACTTACCTGCGCGAGGAAAAGCGCCCGCTCGGTGCGTTCTCGCCCGAGCTCACGAAGAAAACCGCCGAACTCAAAACGCTCGTCCAGCAACAGCAGTTCAAGCCCGCCTACTGGCTCCTCGAAGACGGCCTCGTCCACAACAACGACAAGACCAAGGTAAACGTCGCGCAAGCCGTGGCCTATTACCGCGCCTCCGCCGAAGCCGGCGACGCGCGCGGCGCAGAAAAATTTGCAGCCGCCTACCTCGCGCCCGGTGAAGTTGGCGTGGCGCGCAATTACCTCGAAGCCGAGCAGTGGTATATCGAAGCCGGCGCGCGCGGCACCGACGACGACTTCTACGGCATGAAGCCGGAGTTTTCACTTTACCTGCTCTACAGCTACACCGCGCCGATTGGATTTGGCGGCCTGAGCATGTCCACCGACGACGCGGCCCTGCGTTGGGCGCGCGAACTTATCCGCCGCGGCGGCCAATTCGCCGAGCACGCGAAACTCAGTCTCGCGAACCAAGGTCGGGAATTGGCTAAAAAAGATCTCGAAGTCCGCCTCGCCGCGCTCCCGCCTGAAGTGCCGCCCTTCCCCGCGGCCGAACTTACGAAACTCGAAACCGCCGCGCGGGCCGGCGATGTGTCCGCGCTGCTCAAACTCGCTGACGCTTACGCGACGGGGCGCGGCACGCGTCAGCACGATGTGAAAGCGCTCGATTATTTTCAGCAAGCCGCCGCCAAAGGCAGTGCGGTCGCGATGCGTCGCCTTTCGGAGATTTATCAAAAGGGTTACGGCGTGAAACCCGACGATGCCGCGCGCATCGCGTGGTTGCGCAAGGCCGGTGACGCGGGCGATACGAAAGCGCTGATGGAAGTTGCCACGCTCTTGAAAGGCGCGGAAATGCTCGCGGTTTACGAAAAAGCGGCTGCCGCGGGTGAGAAGGATGCGTTCGCGCGCATCGCGAATGCCCACCGCTATGGCTGGAATGAAGTGCCGAAAGACGGCGCAAAATTTATCGCCGCGATGGAAAGATCCATCGCCGTCGGCTACACGGGCGGTTACGAGGACATCGCGCGCTATTACAAAGAGCAGGGCGATAAACCAAATACGGTGCTTTGGTATCGGAAAGCTGTCGCGGCTGGCGAAAAACACTTCCGTGACGAACTGGCCTCTGCGCTCTTCGACCACGGAGAAAAAGAAGCGGCGCGGGCGATTCATCTCGAGTTGGCGAACGAAGGCGAGGTCGCGTCGCAGATGATGACCGCTGCATTTCTAGGCGAGGCCGGCGATTCCGCTGGCGCGGAAAATTGGTATCGCAAAGCCGCCGCCGGCCCCGCGAGCGCGGATCAGAAACGCGCGGCTGGATTTGTCCGCGAATATGACGAAGAGAAAAATGCCGCACCGGGCACGCTGCTGTATTTCCGCAAGCGCGCGAACGCCGGCGACGTCGAAGCGCCGTTTCAATATGGCTGGGCAATCTCCGCCACGAAGCGTGACGAGGCATTGCGCTGGATCCGCACGGCGGCTGAAAGCGGTCACGCGCTGGCCACCAGCGTGTATGCGAACGAACTGGCGAAAACCAAACGCGAGGACGCGACCGCGTGGTTAAAAATCGTCGCGGCCAAAGGCAACATTCAGGCCCAACTCCTCCAAGCGCTCGAACTCGCCGGGACCGACAAACCAGCCGCACTCACGGGCATCGAAAAAGCGGCGGCGGCCGGTAACGTCGACGCGAAATACCGCCTCGGCATGATGCTCTTTAACGGCACTGAAATGCCGAAGGATGCCACGCGCGGGCTCACGCTCGTGAAAGAATCGGCGGAAGGCGGATTTCCCGCAGCCCAAGCCGACTACGGTCGCGTGCTCGTGGTCGGCATTCCTGGCAGCGTGACGGCTGATCCCGCGACGGGCGTCGTGTTTTTGGAGAAAGCTGCGCAGCAACGATTGCCTCAAGCGGTGGCGCTCCTCGGTGAAATTTACGAACGCGGGATGGGCGTCCCCGTGAATCCGCGCAAGGCATTGGAGTATTATTTAGCGGCGAAAAAACTCGGCGTGACCCAAGTCGACCTGGCAATCCAGCGCCTGCAAATTCAGCTGAGCGGAAAAACGCCGCCGCCCCAGAAAGCTTCACCGGCGGACAAACGATAATTATGATTACGACGCTGCGCGTGTTGGCGATCCTATGCGGGCTTTTCACCCTCGTGGTCGGGCTGGTCTGGGTTTACTGGATCGCGCTCGTCGCTTGGCTCGTGGGCGCGGTCGGCTTTGGGCTGGCGCGCTGGGCGGATCGGCGCGAGTGGCGGCAGTCGTTGCCGCCATTTCGATTCCAGCGGATCCTGGGCCGCACCGCACGCTGGATAAATGTCGGCGCGTTCGCGTGTTCACTCGTCGCGCTAATGGCGACGAGTTTGCGGGGTTAACGGGAGCCGTCGTGGGGTTGCGCTGTAACCGCGCGGCCTGCCCGGAGGTCAGGCCCTACCGTTCTGAGACACGAATTTCACGAAGCTCCACGAATTGAGAATGCCGCCGTAGGTCGGGCTTTACGTCCGACGTGTCGGGGATGCCCCCGACCTCCCTGTTAGTTGCGGCCGCCGCCGTTGCCGAAGCGGACTGCGCCGCCGCGACCGCCCGCGCCGACGCCGAACATGCGGCCCATGCCTTGTTTTTTGTAGGCTTCAGCGGTTTCTGCGCCGAGCAGTGACTGGAGCTTGGTGTTGTAGGATTCTGCGGTGGCGCGAAATTGGGCGATTTGTTGTTCCGAGGGAGCGCCATTGCTGGTGCCGCGGGTGGAGGCCATCGAAAGCATCATTTCACTTTGGAGCTGATAGAGCGCGTAGGTGGTCGCTTGATTCATCGCGGGCTGTTTCGCGGCGAACTGGGCGATCTGGCCGTAACTGTTATCGGCGCTCTCGAGGTATTTGAAAAACCGTTCGTCGCCGAGCAAGGCGCGGGTTTGTTCGTGGGTTTCAGTCTGGCCGACGAGCCGGTTGATCATGCCTTCGGCGCCGTTGAGTTCGCCCGCTTGCGGGTTGGCGGCTTCCTGCGCTTTTTGGATTTGGTAGAGCTTGGCGTATTCGGCTTCGCTGACGTCGATGTCGCGGATGTTGTTGATGACGCGTTGGGCGGCCTGCGACGTGCGCATGTCGTAGGCCTCGAGTTCGGCGGGCGAGAGAATGCTGACGAGGTCGGCGCGTTTTTCCGCTTCGAGGGCTTGTTGCTGGGTGCGGCGGTCGCGGAAATTCTGGCCGCCTTGTTCATTGGCGAAGGCCGCCGAGCGCACCTCGTTGTATTCCTGGTCGAGCTTGAGGAGTGCGTTGACCTTGTCGTCGGAGAGGTTGCCGTAGCGGCGCGAGCGATCCGTGGCGCTGAGCAACGCGGCGGGCGTGCCATCGGCGCCAAGGAGTTCCTCGCGCGTGGCGGCGATTTCTTTGTTGGCTTCTTCGCGAGCGGCGCGTTCTTCCGGCGTCTGGCGATTGCGTTTCCAGAAAGCCTGGTCGGCGTCGTTTTCCGGGCGGTATTTTTCCTGCAACATCTGATTTACGACGGCGCGAATCATGGATGGCGGATAACCGGCGGCGCGGAGGCTGGCGACGACGTTGCGCATGTCGGCGTCGGTGCGCGGGGTGCGCCATTGTGGGGCTGCGCTGGCGCTCGCGGCGGGAGTTCCGTTGGCGGAGCTCGCGGTGATTTTAGAAAGGGAAGCGCTGGCGCTGGAGCCGGAGCTGGAACTTGCGACGGAGTTGCCGGCGGTGGCTTGGACGCGGGAAGCGTAGATCGCGAGGGCGGCGTTGCCGGCGAGCGAGGCGACCAGCAGGGTAATGAGCAAAGATTTCATGGGGGTGGGCGCCGCACGAGTGGCGGGATTGAGAATGACGCAGCCGGAGCCGGCAGGTTTCCGTGGAAGATGAATGTTGAGTCGGGCGCGCGGAAAACGGGTCGGGCGCGCACCCTACGCACCTTTACGTATGGGATGAAATCCTGAAATCTGCGAAAGTCCCGCGGATGACCCTGCGATCTGCAACCACTTGGCGCGCGCTGCTGTTGGGCGTGATGGTTTTTTCCTCGGCAGAAGTGGCCGTGCGCGCACAGGAGACAGTGCCGATTGGGGGCAGCGAAGAAGGTGATGATCCGCCCGGCGATCCGGAGGTGGAGGCGGGCTGGCTGGCGTTTCGTGACGGTCGGCAAACGGAAGCGCAGGCGATCTGGCGCAAAGCAGCGGCGGCGGGAAAAGCGTCCGCCTACGCCGGGTTGGGCAAGATGTATTGGTGGGGCTCGGGCGTCGCGCAGGATGCGGCCGAGGCCCGGCGTTTATATGCGCTCGGGGCGGAGAAAAAAGATCCGGATTCACTCATGGATCTCGCGGAGATGCTCATGCTCGGCGAAGGCGGTGCGAAGGATTTAGCGCAGTCGCGAAAGCTTTTGGATGAGGCGCGGGCGGTGGGTGGGCCGTCGCAGGCGAGTCGCGCGCAGCTGCTGATCCAGACACTCAAAGTCCAGGCAGAGGAGGAAAACCGGCTGATCGACGAACGGGAGCGGGAGGAGTTTTTAAAGAATGATCGCCGGCCAGGCGCGGATGATTTCCGTGCGGGCTTTTCGTATCATGAAACTTCACTCTACAAAGAGGCAGCGGAGCGGTTGACGCGCGCGGCGAGCCTCGATCATCCGGCGGCGTTGGGTTTGCTCGGAAACCTTTACTCCAGCGGGGACGGAGTGCCGAAAGATCAGGAAGAGGCCCGCCAGTTGTATGCGCGAGGGGCGGTCTTGGGCGATGTCGACGCGATGCTCGCCTTGGGCTGGGCGTGGTTGGATGGACGCGGTGGCCCACAAGATAAGGCGCAGGCCAAATATTGGTTTCAAAAAGCCGCGACGCTCCCGACTGCCAACCGTCGCCAGCGCGAACTCGCCACCGTCGACCTGAACGATTTGAAAGGCGTCACTATCGCCGCCAACGCGATTCCCGTGGCGGCACCGAAATTGTTGGGCAAATCCGCCCCGGCTGCTCCGGTCGTTTCTCCCGCGCCGACCGTGGCGAAAGTGGCGGCAGTCGCCGCCGCGAAAACTTCTGCGGTGCCGACTCCGGTTGTGCCCGCGCTCGCTGAGTTGACGCTGCCGGAACTGAAGCTGGATAAAGACGGTAAGCCCGAGCTGCCCTTCCCGGTCTTGAAACCACATGGGCCAATGGCGCTCGAACGTGCGTGGCGGGCAAAAATTTCAGCGGCGATCAGCGCGCGAGGTTCACTCGGCTACGCGCGGGCGATCGCGCTGCAGGAATACCTTGATGGGCTGAAAGCCAGTGCGTTGAGCGAGGCGGAGAAAAACTCCGCGGCGCGCGTGCGAATCGAAGAGATCGCGCTTGAGGATTTTTTTGCCGTCGGCACCGCGCTTCCGGCGACCAAACGAAAAGACTGGGCTCACGTGCTCACGGAAGCCGAGCGCCAGCGGTTCAGCCGTTTCGACGAAGTGGCTTGGAAAGGCCGGGATGCCCTCACCCAAGCCGGATTTCCGGAAGGGTTGGGGGTGGCGAAGAGCGATCTTTACCAGGCCGAACGCGAGTTGAAGGTCAACGACCACGCGGGCCGGTTGACCAGCTTGCGCGCGGCGGCGGCGAAAGGTTCGCCCGAAGCGATGCTGTTGATCGCGGAAATTTATCGCAACGGACAGGGCGTCCCGGCGGATCCGGTGCTGGCGGTGCGCTGGACTTATTTCGCGGCGACCAAACATCACGCGCCCGCGATGCTCCAACTCGCCCAAGATGCCGAAAAAGGCGTTGCGGCTGGCGGCCCGGCGAGAATGAACGCGTGGCGTGGCGCGGCCCGCCGGTTGCCGCCGCCGATTCGCGCGGAACCACGCGTGAGCTTCGCGGCGGAGAGCTACGATTTTGCCGCCTATGTGAGCACGATGTGGGATGTCACGATTCGTTTCAGCAACGGCAAGACCGTGAAAACGAATTTCCTGTTCGCGCAGTCCGGTTCCGGCTTCGCGCTTACCTACGATGCGCTGTCGGTCAACGCCGGCTCGGTGCCGGTGTGGACGACGCAGAAGCAATATTCCACTTACGACTCGCGCACTTACACGGTGTTGAATTTTCAATTCGCAGGACGGAATTTCACCGGAAACTTAAACGGCGGATACTTGGACGGACGTTTCGACGTCGGCACGTGGAATGCGACCCGGCGCGCCGACTTGGGTTACGTGAAACTGGGCGACGAGGCGCGGGCGCATTTTCGTCCGGACGACGCTCTTTATTATTATTCCAAAGCGATCGAGGAGAAGCGCGCGGTGCTCAATTTTCAGAAGCGCAGCTCGGTGTATTACAGCCTGGCCGACTTCGAGCCAGCCATCGCGGATCTGGACGAAGCGTTGCAACTCGATCCGCAGGACCCGATCAGCTTGGTGAACCGGTCGCTCGCGCACCTGGGCGCAGAAAATTATCCAGCGACCGTCGCCGATGCCACGGCGGGCCTCGGCCTCGCCGCGAGTGGGTTGACGGATGAAATGCGCACCCTGCTCTTTCGCACGCGGGCGCAGGCGCACTTCCGATCCGGGAATGACGCGGCGGCGAAAAGCGATTATGCCGACGCGCGGAAACTGGATCCGAAACAGCCGCTTTCCCGTGATGAGATGCTCCTGGATATGATGCTCGCCAATCGAGAAATCACCAAAGCGTTTCAACACTTGGGAGAACACGAGCGGAAGATGAACGAGGAGTTCCAGAAGCTCAACGAGAGCCAGAAAGCCGCTGCGCCCGCGACGGCCAGCGAACCGCCGAAGAAGGAGTGATCGCGCGCCGCTTCGCGCGTTTGGCGAAGCAGTCAGTTGGTGCCCGGCAGCGGAAAGGCCATGACGGCTCCGCTTGGAGCCCCGCGCGGCAGATTGCGGCCGGCGTTAAAGACGCCGCCGCCTTGCTTTTTGTAAGCTTCGGCGACTTCCGGGGTGAGCAGTTGATTCAGCCGGTCGTTGTAGGGTTGCAGGGTTTGCTGAATGTCGGTGACGCCGCCGGCTCCGCGGTTGCGCGTCGCGTTCATCATGGCGGTCTGCGCTTCTTGTTGTAGTTTATACACCTCGTAAGCGGTCGACTGGCTGACCGAGGGTTGGGTCGCGGCGAAGCGCGCCACCTGACCGTAGTTGCCGTCGGAGCTTTCAAGGTATTTAAAAAACCGATCGTCGCCGAGGACGGTGCGGGTTTGTTCGTTCATCGCCAGCTGGGCGGTCTGCCGTTGATTCATGGTGTCGGGCGAAAATCCGCCGTTTCGCTGCCCGGTGGTTTCTTCGAACGTTTTCTGGAGCTGATACAGGGCGGCGTATTCCTCTTCGCTCACATCGATTTTGCGGAGGTTATTCTGCACGCGGTTTGCGGCCTGCGAGGTGCGCATCTCGTATTGCTCCAACTCCTGCGGCGTAAGCAGCGAGGCGAGGTCGGCGCTTTTTTCTTTCAGGATCAGTTGTTGCTGCTGTTGCAGGGCTTCGAATTGTTCGCGGCTCATTGTGCCGTTTTCGCGGCTGGCGGAAGCAAGCGAGCGCACGTTGTTGTATTCCTCATCGAGCCTGACGAGCGCATCGATTTTTTCATCGGATAGATTTCCGAAGGAGCGCGCCTTGCTGGCTGCATCCATGCCGGCGGAAGGACGAGCGTCGGCACCGAGCACCGCGTCGCGCGCGGCGTTGAATTCCTTGCGATGGGCTTGGCGGGCGAGTTCGGTCTCGGCGGTGCGGTCGGCCATTTTCCAATAGCGACCCGCGGGCGGCACGCTGGGGTTGGGATAAAGGTCGCGCAGCATCTGATCCGCGACGGCGCGCAACACTGCAGGAGGATAGCCTGCCGCGCGAAGGGCGTTGATAATGCCGCGCACCTCTTCGTGGGTGCGCGGAGTGCGGATGGGGCCGGAGGCGACGGCTGCATTGCGCTCACTGGGTGAGTTGGCCCCGGCGGCCGGTGTGCTCGCGGCCTCGACGGAACTTGTGACGGGCGCGGCGGGGTTGGTGGAGGACGCAGCGGGCGTCGGGCGCAGGGCGAAGACCGCGAGCGCGACGTTACCCAACAGGGAAACGCCGAAGAGGACGGGAAGTAATGATTTCATGGCGGCTAAAAAGAGCGGCGTCAGCTTTTCGGCGGTTGCGGTGGCCGGGGCGGCGTCGGTTTCCGGAAATACATGCGGCCGCTTTCGCTGGCGCGGAATTCCTCGGCAACGGCGGCGGGGAGGAGCGCGTCGAGGCGGGCGTTGAGGGCGGCCTGGGCGGCGTTGCGCTCGTCGTTGAGCTTCGTCTGCGCGGCGCGGTCGCCGACGGCAGTGCGTTGGCGCAGACTGAGATCTTGCTGAAGATTCGCGGCGTCGTTGCGCAGCTGGTAAAGTTGGTAACTGACCGCGGGCGTGATCGACGGCTGCTTTTCGGCAAAGAGCGCGATTTGACCGTAAGCGAAATCGGAAGTGGTGAGGTATTTGAAAAATTTATCCTCGGGCAACGCGGCGCGGAGCTGGTCCTGCATCGCATATTGGCTGGCTTGGTAGCTGGCGCGTTCTTCCGCGGAGGTCGCGGAAAAGGTGCTGGTCACCGCGCCGGTTTTTTCGGCGAACGATTTTTGCGCGGCGTAAATCGTGGCGTATTCTTCCTCGGAAACGTCGAGCGTGCGGAGGTTGCTTTGCACGCGACGGGCGGTGTCCGAAGTGCGCATTTCGTAGGCTTGGAGTTCCGCGGGGCTCATGACGGCGGCGAGATCGGCGAGTTTTTCCTTTTGGAGCAACTGGCGCTGCGCGTTGCGTTCGCGCATGTCAGCTGAACTGACGATGCCGCCCGAGCTGCTGTTAATGCCGGCGGAGAGATCCGAGTATTCGGCGTCGATCCGGACGATGGCGTTTACCTGATCGTCGCTCAAGTCGCCGTAGCGGCGCTCGCGGACGCCGGGCGGGAAGAGCGCGGCCGGCGTGCCTTCAGTGCCCATGATTTCTTCGCGCAGGGTTTGCTGCTCCTTGACGTCAGCGGTGCGCAGTTCGCGTGAGGCCTGGCCCGGGTTCATGAGTTGCCAGAACGGCAGCTCGGCGAGCTTGTGGTTACGGTCTCGCAGGCGGTCGCTCAGGAGCGAGTTCACGACGCGGGGCGGAAAACCGGCGGCGCGCAACTGCGCGGCCCACGTGCGCAATTCGGCGACCGTATCGCCAGGCTCGCTCCACGCGATGGTCGCCGGGCGGCTGGTGGCGGAAGTTTTTTTCGCGGAGGCGGAATTATTTTTCGCGCTGGCGGAAACTGCGGAGGACGAGTTGGCGGAGGGATTGCCGGACGACGCGGCGGAATTGGCCCGCCAGCGGGTGAGGAGCCAGACGTTTCCCGCGAGCGACACGACCAGGACAAGGGAGAGAAAGGGTTTCATGGCGGGAAATTATTTGCGCGCCGGCACCGGGCTGGTGGCGGAACCGGTCGGGCCGATGAAGTAGCGACCGGTGTTGGTTTTCCGGATGGCGGTGGCAGCGTCGCGACCGATGAGCGCTTCGAGGCGCGCGTTGAGTTCGGCGTAACGCGTTACGATCTGCTCGCCTGACGGTCGCTCTTTTTGCAGCGAGGCGATCAGTTGCTGCGCTTCGACTTGGAGTTGCGTCACGGCGTAGGCGCTTTGCGCAGTGACTTGCGGGAATTGGCTGCTCAGGCGGGTGACGTCGCGGTAATTGGAATCCTTGGCGCTGAGGTAGGAGAAAAAACGTTCGTCGCCGAGGGTGGCGCGCGCCTGCTCGTTGGTCGCGGCGTAAGCGACTTGGCGTTCCGCGTAAGTTTGCGCGGTGGTGGTGCCGCTCGCGATCGAGGGATAGGCGGCCTCGAAGTTTTTCTCCTGTTGATAAAGGGCGGTATATTCGGCTTCGGAAATCGCGATATCGCGCACGCGGGATGAGGTGCGGTAGGCGGATTGGGAGGTGCGCATTTCGTAGGCCTCGATTTCCGCGGGAGTGAGCACGGTGGCGAGGTCGGCGGCGAATTCCTGCTGTAACAGCTTCTGGCGCTCCTCGTAGGTCTTGTAGCTTTCCTGCGAAGAAGGGCGCTCCATGACTTCGCTATTCACGTTTTGATGGAGCTCGCTGTAGTCGTTGCCGAAGCGAGTGATCGCGTTGATTTTTTCGTCGCTGAGGTTGCCGAAGCGGCGTTGGCGATCCTCGGCGGTGAGTCGCACGGCGGGGCTGATGTCGGGACCGAGGATGTCGTCGAGCACTTCGCGGCGTTGTTGTTGGTGGGCGAACTCAGCCTTTTGAAGTTCGAGCGAGGTGTTCTGCCAATACGGCGCCTGAAACAGCGGTGAGCTGGCGCGGGAGGCGTCTTCGAACACGCTGTTCACCGCCAGGAAAATTGCGCGTGGCGGAAAACCGGCGGCACGCAAATCGTCCGCGAGCGAGCGCAACGCATCGTCGCTCGCGCCGTTTCGCCAGCGCATGGGCCGTCGTGCGGTGTCGGGTGCGGTGCCGGCTGGACTCGCCGTGGGGCGCGCGGCAGCGGTTTCGACCGCGGCCGCGGCGGTCGGGTCGGCGGCGTTGGCCGTGCGCGGGGCGGTAAGGTTTTCCTCACGGTTAGCCGGTTGACCGGAGTGGGTTGGACGCAACAGCGCAAAGAGCGCGACGTTGCCAGCCAGGGAAACGGCCAGCGAACCGATGAGGGCGGACTTCATGGGGAGTGTGGGGAGTGGACGGCCCGAGCGAGGCCGGCATCCAAGGCGGCGGCGCGCGAGAAGTCGAGTCGAGAGCCGGCGAAACGTGTCACGTAATCTCTGGGCAACCGGCAGTTACGCAGCGAATGAATAAATCCCGCGCGAACTTCGTCTCATGGGATATGAAAACATTACTGAGCGTGGCAGCGTTGTTAGTGCCCTTCATGGCGTTGGCAGCTCCGGCGGAAAACACCGGTGCGGTGCGCGACGAGTCGGCGTCGTATCGCGGGGAACGTCGTGATGATCGTGGGGATAATGGCCGGAATAATAATCCGAGTTCGGGTTACGATCGGCGCGATGACCGCAATGACGATCGCCGCCCGGCCCCTGCGCCTGTGTTCCGTCGCGAACATGTCGATCGCGTGATCAACGCAGTCTTTCGCGAAGTGTTGTTGCGCGACGCGGATGCGGCGGGGCTGCGAAATTACCGCCACCGCCTGCTCAACGAAGGCTGGACCGAAGACCGGATGCGCGCGGCGTTGCGCGACAGTTCGGAGTTTCGCGGCACCGTGGTGAACACGATCATCACGCGCGCGTATCGCGACATCCTTGGGCGGGCGCCGGATGCGGCGGGTTTGGAAAACTACCGCTACAGAATCATCGCGCGCGGCATGACCGAAGAAGGCCTGCGCAATGTCTTGATCGGCAGTGACGAGTATCGGAACCGCCTCGTGATGATCGCCGCCAACGATGCGCGCGGAGCCAATGGTGGCGGCTCGCGCAACGACGGTCGGCGGATGCGTTAACGCCTAGAGTCGTTTCCGCGCCTGTTCCCAGTAATCGAGCAGCGCGCGGAAATCCTGTTCCTTGCTGCGGCTGTGAATCACGTAGTCGTAACTATTGCGCTCAGCTAATTCGAATTCGGCGCTCTGGAGGCGACGCGTGAGTTCGTCCTCATTGATCGGGCCGCGGCCTTGCAGGCGTTCCTTGAGGACGTCGAGCGAATCGGGCGCGACGAAGATCGTGACGAGCTTCTGGCGGAGCATCGGCAACGTATCCGCGGCGGCGCGGATGCTGCGCACGCCTTGCACGTCGACGTTGGCCACGAGGTTTACGTGAGCGAGGCGGTCGAGCACGGCGGACTTCAAGGTGCCGTAGCGATACTTGCGATGCACCGTGGCCCATTCGAGGAAATCGCCGGCGGCGAGTTTGTCGTCGAATTCCGATTCCGTTAAAAAGTGATAATCCTTCGCGTGGGTCTCGCCGATGCGCGGCGGGCGCGTGGTGGCGGTGACGACGCGCTCGAAGTTCGGCACGGTCGTGACGAGGCGGTCGCACAACGTGCTTTTGCCGACGCCGGCTGGTCCCGCGAGGATGAGAAGCACGGTGCGGTCGGGCATGGCTTAGTAAGTAAAAGCGGCGGCGGTCGTGGCGAGGCCGTAGGCGAGCAAGATGCCGCCGACGAGGCGCGGACGCGACGGCAGGCGGAACAACCATTCAAAAATATCGCGCAACCGATACGGCGCGCCACCGAGATAAATCGCGAGCGCGACACCGAGGTAAACCGCCGTGACCATCAGCAGGCGTTGCGGGTGATGGTATTCCATGTAGGCCGCCGACAATACTGGCTCTGCTGCCAGCAGCATCAACACGCTCAGTCCGCGCACGGCGAGAAATTCGGAAGCGTAGATAAACGACAACACCGCGAGCACGCCGAAACCGATCATGAGCGGCTTGGGCGACTTTGCGAAAATGAGATCGGATTCACCGAGTTGGGACACGCGCCAGACAAACCAGACCGCGGCGAGCCCGAAGAAAAGCCACGCGGCGCGCTTCGAGCGCGGAATGGCTTTGGCCGTCGAGCTGATGGCGGGCGTGTTGATCAGCAGCAAGGTGCCGAGCAGCGCGATAAACAGTCCGGGCAAAAGCGTGGCGAGGAAAAGGGACATATAAAAATCGTTCTCGTTCTCTTACTCGTTCTCTTTCTCCACAAGCTCAGAACCATAAACCGCTGGTTCTTCGCGAACTTCGCTCGAAAAACGGGCGATTAGCCCTGCCACCAGCGGGACGACGCTTAGCAGAATAGTTTTTCCTTCAGCGGCTTTTGATGCATCGAGTTTCTTGCGAACGACGAGCACATCCAGACAAGCTGCGCACTCGGTCGCAGACCCGCGGGCGATGTCCAGATAGCGGCAGCGATCCACGTGCGAGCGTTTGCCATTTCCTTCTGCGATATTCAAAACCACGCTGGTCGAGGCGCGGTCAAGTTGGTCGCGAGCTGAGAGTTTGGCCGGCAATGACTTGATTATCGTTTCAGCCCATGCAGAAAATTTAAGCGCTTCTTGATACGCGCGAAGTTTCTCGTGATCGAATTGTGGGAGCATGGAGAACGAGAAAGAGAAAGAGAAAGATTTTACTGCTCCACGCCCGCCAGCGCCAGCGAGCCATACAGCACCGCCGTGCTGGCGCGTTCGATTTTCACCGGGACGAGCTGGCCGATGAGGCGGTCGTTGGCGTCGAAATGCACGATGCGGTTGCCGCGCGTGCGGCCCATGTAACGCAGGCCTTTCTTGTCGCGGCCTTCCACCAGCACTTCTTCCGTGGTGCCGAGGAGCAGCGCGTTGCGGCGGTTGGAGTTGGCTTGAAGGATCGCGAGCAGCTCGGCGTTGCGGGCTTCTTTTACCTCGTCGGCGATCTGGTCGCCCATCGTCTCCGCGGGCGTGCCCGTGCGAATCGAATATTTGAAAACGTAAGCCATGTCGTAGTTACAGGCCTCGAAGAGCTCGCGGGTTTGCGCGAAATCGTCGTCGGTTTCGCCCGGGAAGCCGACGATCACATCGGTCGAGAAATACATGTCGGGCCGCACGGCACGCAGATCGTCGACGATCTGCTTGTAGCGGTCGCGCGAATACGGGCGGTTCATCGCTTTCAGGATGCGGTCGCTGCCGGATTGCAGCGGCAAGTGGACGTATTCGCAGAGTTTTTCGAGACGTCCGTAGGCTTGGATGAGATCGTCTTTGAATCCGCGCGGATGCGGCGACGTGAAACGGATGCGCGCGATGCCGGGGATGGCGTTGACGCGTTCGAGCAGCTGCACGAACGGCGTGACGCCGCCGGTGTGCACGTAATCGCGGCGACCGTAACTCGTGACGATCTGGCCGAGCAGCGTGATTTCTTTCACGCCGCGTTCGGCGAGTTGTTCGCATTCGCGCACGATGTCGTCCATCGGACGCGAGCGCTCGTCGCCGCGCGTCTTCGGCACGATGCAGAACGCGCAATCCATGTTGCAGCCCTGCTGAATCGAGACGAATGCAGAGACTTGTTTCTCTTCGAGCACGTGCTCGACGATCGTGTTTTGCGAACCGACTTCCTCCTCGATGTCGACGATCGTGGTGGCGATCGGCGTGCCGGCCGCCTGCGCGGCGCGGAGATTATCGAGGTAATCAGGGACTTGGTGAAATTTCTGTGTGCCGACGATTAGGTCCACGTCGGGCAAACGATCCAGCAACGCCGCGCCGCGGTTTTGCGCCATGCAACCGAGCACCCCGAGGATGAAGTCCGGATTCTTTTTCTTCCGCGACGCGACGTGCGCGGCTTTGCCAATGGCTTTTTGTTCAGCGGCATCGCGCACACTGCAGGTGTTGAGGAGGAGAATGTCGCAATTGTCCTCATCGTTCACGATCCGATAACCCCGCCCGCGCAACATCGCCGCGACAGCTTCGCTGTCACGTTCGTTCATCTGGCACCCGTAGGTTTTGATGTAAACGCGGTTCATGGTGATGGACTCGTCGCGCCGAGGCCCGAAAGGCGAAGGCGGATGGGTTTAACTACGTCCCCTGCCCGCCGGGTCAACGCGGGAAAAGGTCGCGGGAGTGTGGTGGTCGCCGCCGGCCTTAGCGCACAAGTCCTTGCGCGCGGGCCCAGAGGGCGGCGCGGGCGACGAGGGCATTGGTGTGCGGCAACGCCAGTTTGGCTTTGATGCCTTCGCGGTGCGATTCGATCGTTTTCACGCTGACGCCGAGCACACCCGATATTTCCTGCGTGGAACGCCCTTGGCCGAGCTGGGTGAACACCTGCAATTCCCGCTCGGTGAGCGCTTCCAATTCGTCATCCAGGGGTCGCGCCCGCGTGCCGCGTTCGAGAGAAATCGGCTGGCGCAAGGCGGCGATAATGGCTGGCGGGCCTTCGAGTTTTGAAACGAAAAAATTTGCGCCGGCGTGCAAAGCCTTGGGCGTATAGACGCCCGCCTCGAGCATCGACAGCACCACGATGCGCAGCGCCGGTGCATCCTGCCGGAGTTCGCGCACGAGTTTCAGCCCGTCGTCGTCGCGCAACATCAGATCCACGACCGCGGCGTCCGGTTTTAGTTTCGCGGCGAGCGCGCGGCCATCGAGCGCGCCTTCCGCTTCGCCGCAGACGTCGATTCCCGATTCACTTTTTAATGCCGCCACGACGCCGGCGCGAAACAGCGGATGATCGTCGATCACGATGACGCGAAGTGGCGGGTGGGCATTCAAACCGTGCTCAAACAAGGGGGTGTTCACGTGGGAGCCAACAGGTTTTTTGAAAGTTCGGCTTCGACCTGCAGCCAACCCCGGTGCAGTGCGTCGTGGGCTTGTTGCGTCGCCGCGCTTTCGAGTGCCGTGCACGCTTCGTAGAGCGCCGGCGCGTGCACGACGAGCGCGCTGTTGCGCAGGTAGTGCGCGAGGGCGCGGATTTTTCCCCAGTCGGTGGCATGAACGGCGATCGCAAGGGCGCGTTTTTTTTCGGGTAATTCCTGGGCAAACGCGGCGCGCACTGCCCCGTTCGCCGGAGGAAACGCCGTGAGCGAAACGGTGGCCGGCGAAGGTGCGGTGGTGGCGGCGTGCGGGCTGAGGAGAGTGCGCCACAGCAGGTCGAGTTCGACGGGCTTGACGAGAAACGTGTCCATGCCTGCGACGGCGAGCGCGTGGTCGCGTTCCGCGAGGCCGGCGTGGGCGCTCACACCGATGATGCGCACGCCGGGCGTCCGGGCGCGCAGGGGCGCAACCAATTCCGCGCCGGATCCGTCGGGCAGCGCGAGATCGAGCAGGATCGCGTCCCACGTCGCGGTCATCGTTTTTGCCAAGGCCTCGACACCGTTAGCGGCACTGTCGCAGGTCGCACCCTGCTCGCGCAGAAAGTTGACGAACAGTTCTCGCACCAAGGTGTTGTCATCCACGACGAGCACGCGGAGGTGCGCGCCCCTATCGTCACGAGTAGCGGCAACGGCGAACGGTCTCGCGGCTTCCGTCGGCGGCGTGGCGCGGCGCGAGGTGAACGTTGCGATAAACCGGCTGCCGTGTGCGCCGTCGCTTTCCACGCGCAGATCGCCACCCATCGCGCGACACAAGGCGGCGCTCAACGCGAGCCCGAGCCCCGAGCCTTCCTGGTGCGCCGTCTGCGCGAGCCGGGAAAACGGCTGGAATAAACGCGTTTGCTGGTCCGCGGAAATTCCCGGCCCAGTGTCTTCGACGGTCAAGCACAGCGCGCACTCGCCCGCGTCGGTTTCGCGAGCGGTCAACGTGGCGTGCACGTGGCCGCGCTCGGTGAATTTCACGGCGTTGCTGACGAGATTAAGCGTCACCTGCCGGACGCGTTCGCCATCCATAAGCACCCAGTCCGGCACGCCGGGCTCGATCGTGCAGCGGAGTGCGAGGTGCTTGGCGGCGGCGCGCGCCCGCAGCGATTCGAACGAGTCGCTGATGAGTTTCGCCGGTGAAACGGCGCGCGGCGAAAGTTGAAACGCGCCCGCGTCCACCGCGCTCAAGTCGATGAGGTCGTTGACGAGGCGTTTCATCAATTCGCCTTGTTGCTGCAACGCCGCGAGTCGTGCGTGGTGCGCGGTGCCGCTGAGATCACGCTGTAAGAGTTCGCCGTAGCCGAGGATCGTTTGCAGCGGCGTGCGGAGCTCGTGGCTGACGTTGGCGAAGAACGTGGTTTTAATGCGACTCGCTTCGGCGGCGACGGCAGCGTCGCGCAGCGCGGCTTCGCGGTCGCGCGTGCTGCGGCGTTGGGCAAAACTGAGCGCCAGCACGACGATGCCGAGCGCGGTCATGATAAACGGCGCGGATCGCCAGCGTCGCTCCATCGTCAGGAAAAATTCGCTGCGCACGCCTTCCAGCCAGCCGAGCATGTGACCGTCCGCCGCGAGAATGGGCGCGCGGCTGTAATAATGGTAACCGATCTCCGGCACGGGCGATTCTTCGTAATAAGGCTTCGGATTTTCCCAACGCGCGAGGTCAGCCGGAGTGGCGCGACGCAGGTATTCCAGCGCGGCGCCTTTTTCCGAGGAAAGTGCAGCGAGGAGCCAGCCGTCGCGCACCACGACGATGCGGGCCTCGAGGAGAAAAGGCGTGGCGCCCACTTCGGCGGTTAGCCGCTGGCGCGCGGCATCGGCGCCGTCGGTCGCGGATAATTTCGCGACGGGAAACGCATCTTTTCGCGACAAGTTGATCGCCCAGAATTCCGGCGTCTCGAGAGGCGCGAGCAGTGCGGGGTCGAACACCGTGGCATGGGCCGCGGTGGTGCGCAGGCGGTTTTCGAGGATCTCGCGGCGGTTGTCATGCCCGGTGATCACGCCGTAGGAAATTCCGGCGAGGAGCATGCCCGCGGCGGCCCACCCAAAACCCCGTGCGTCGGACCACAACGTCGCCCGCGTTTCCGGCGGCATCGCGGCGTAACCCTGGAGCGCGAGATAGACGAGCGCGATACCGCCCAGCGACATTTGAAATATCCCGGCGAGTAATCCGGTGATCGTGGGCGGGCCGAAGCGTTGGATCGTTTCTGTCCACGCCGCGAGCGGTCCGACCGTGGAAATTACCGGCATGAGCGCGCAGAAAACCAGCAAGCCACGCGACCCGCGGGATGCCGCCGGGTTGCGCATAAATCCACTCGCGGCCACCAGCGCTACTGCAGCGAGCAGCGAACCGCCCCACTGCGGATTCGCCACGTGCAGCGCCGCGCCAAACAAGGCGATCGCGCCAACCGCCAGTTGAAGAAAAACTTTTTTCCCGAGGCGAAACTGCTGCCAGCTCCACCACCCGGCGAGCGCGGCCCACGTGCAACCCTGGAATATATCGCCGAGCCAATACGGATCGATGGCCGCTGGCCGGTAGTCAGCGACCGTGCCCGGAATGAGCCGCGCTTGGAATACATCGAGCGTCGGATTAAAAATTCCGAATTGGATGACCGCCGTGGCGATGGCCGCAAAGGCCGGTGCGGCGAGCCAGGCCCACGTCGTGCGGCGCTCGGCATGCCGCCACCACAAGATCAACACGAGGCTCCACGCCAGCAGGGACACGAACCAGAAAAAATCCTGGTGCACGCTGAGGCGTCCGAGCCAGATGTCTGGCACCTGCGGTGAGTAAGCGTTTTCCATGAACCGGCTCGCAGCTTGTGCAGCGCGGACGCCCGCTCAAGCTGTTCCGCAGTGCAGTGGTGGCGCTGGGTAGAATAACGATGGCGGCGTGTGGTTTCGAACAGAGGCCGAGCGCGCGTTCATCCACTGGGGATCAAAATCGAAACTACTTCCGGCGGCGGGGTGTGAACTCCCACGAATGTGCGCATCCTCGGAACTTTCGGCTGATGACGGATGTGGGATGGCTGCGGAGTTTTTTTATGCGTGCAGATTTAAGGACTGGCTCGGAAGCATCAGCGGAGACCAACCGATAGACTCCGCTTTTAAGATGCTTCCGAACCAGATTTCGCGCGGATCGGGCCTGAGTCCGCGCGGAAAGCTTTGGTGTGCGCGGTCAGCTTAACAAAACCACGTGGTAAAAACTCGGGACAGGCATCCGGAAAATCGGGAAAAAATCCGCGTTTTATCGGGTCGCCAAAAAAGAGGGCGATGGCGCGACGCGCACTGAACCAGCGCGGGTCCGCGAATAGTTTTTAACGCACGGGCGCCTTAGGGCGTCTCGACGTAACCGTGTTTAATCGCGTAACGGACGAGCTCGGCGGGTTCGTGGAGGCCGAGTTTTTCTTTGATGAGAGTCAGGAGATTTTGAACCGTCTTGGCGCTCACGTTGAGTTCGTCGGCGGTCTGCTTGGGGTTTTGGCCCATGGCGTAACGGCGCAGCACTTCACGTTCGCGTGGCGTGAGGTTGCTGCCGATGGCCGCACTTTCGACGACCATTTTGTCCACGAGCAATCGTGCGCTGACGGGACAGTAATACGTTTCTCCGGCGAGCACTTTGGTGATGGCTTGGCGCAGCGTGGCCAGGTCCGAGCGCTTCATCACAAAGCCCTGCACCCCGAGCGAAACCGCTTCGCGCACGAGGTGGCCCTGTTCGTTGGAGGAAATCAGCAGCCAGCGCGTTTTCGGGAGCTTTGCGCCGAGGTTACGGATGAGGTCGAAGCCGCGGCCATCGGGCAGCATCCAGTCCGTGATGGCGAGATCCGGTTTCTCGCGCAGGAGTGCTTCGGTGCCTTCGGCCACCGTGGTGCAATCGGCCACGAGATCCAACCCGAGATCGTCGCGCACGAGATGGGCAAACATTTGCCGGACCATGATATGGTCTTCGACGAGCACGACGCGGGCGGATTTTTTTTCAACGGGCATGGTTCAACCTTAGCGCAAAGCTGTAACAGGGTGCTCGGGGTGCAGAGAAAATACGTCGGGAAATTTTCCCGAATAAATTTCCGCCATGCCTACACATCGAGACATAGCTAACTGGCAAAATGCCGACACGATGAAAATAGCAGGCATCACTCGGGCAATTGTCACGAGCATTGTCAGGATTTGGTCCCGGGCCGCGGATCATTTGCCATGCGGTCACACCTCTGAAAATTGTTCACCCGGTATTTAACCTGCTCTTTATTAATTCACCACACCCGGATCGAGACGGCTTACGCCATCGAGAGGTTCTCTTCCACGTGCACACCCCATGACGCTGATTAATGACGAACTCCAGTTTACGGATATTCAGGGTAATATCCTTAAAGGACACGGGCGGGAGTTTACTGCTCTGGTGATTTTCCGCTTTGGCGGAGATCGGGCAAAAAATCGCGAGCTGCTGGTCCAGTCAGCTAATCCCCACTGGGAACATCGCATCACCTCGGCGTTCGAGCAGGAGCAACAAGCGGACAAGCGGAGGAAATTAGTCGGGCTATACGACGAGAAATCAGCGCAATTTTTAGAGGCCTCCACTTTGCCTTTTCGCAGCTTGGGCCTGACGGCCGCCGGTCTCGAAGCGTGTGGGATCAAGGGCAAGGAACTCGCCAATCCCGGGGAAATGATCGGAATGGAATTCGAGCGAATCAGTGCGTTTCAATCGAAGGATTTGAAATCCTTCCTGAGGGATCCTGAACCATGGGAACAGGCCTACCAAAGCAGACCGCATGGGGTGTGGCTGCTAGCTAATGCAGACGAGACATTACTTGGTCACATGGTGGACGCCTGTCGCCGAATGTTGACGGAAGAATATCAAGCGGAAGTCGTGGGCGTGGAAAACGGTTTCCAGTGGAAACCGCATAAGGACGGAAATCAGAAAAATATTAGCTACGAACCCTTTGGTTTTGCCGATGGATTCGCGACCACGCAGATCAAGGTGCAGGAGAAACCCCCGTTCTATCACCTGGTTCAGCCGAGTAGCGGGTCATTGAAACCAGGCAAAGCCCGGTCTTTTGAAATTCCTATTGAGCAGGTGATGTATGCAGGCCCGGGGCCGCTCGTGGGCAGTAGTTTCCTGGTGTTGCGTAAACTAGGACAGAATGTGCGGGCATTTTTGGAGGCGGAACGCGCGTTGCAACCGCACTTGCCGCCAGAATTAAACGGCATTGAAGCAGGCGCTTTTTTCATCGGACGCCTGCGCAATGGCGCGGCGACACTTTATCCCAAACTGCCCTTGGCGGATCGTTTTGATTTTAACAAAGACGAGGCGGCCAAGGGCTGTCCGTTTCACGCCCACATTCGCAAAATGAATCCTCGGCAAAACCGCCGCGATCCCGACGTGCACCCAATGGCGGGCCGGAAGCAACAGAAGGAGGCGCAATTTGTCCGTCGTGGCGTGGTGTTTGGCCCGTTGGAGAAACTTCGCGTGGACTGGCCCTCGCCGGAGGCAGCGCCCACAGACGGCGTGGGGCTGCTTTTTATGGGCTACATGACCAGCCTCGGTGGCCAGTTCATGCAGATGCATCTCGCATGGGCGCCCGAAAAGGAGTTTCCCGTGAAAGGCGGTGGTGTGGATCCACTTTTTGCGACTGAACAAAGTCCGCAATGGGCGTGGCCACAACACACGCAATGCGCCCAGTCATTTAGTCGGTTTGTTACTCCACTCGGCGGAGCGTTTTTTTTGGTGCCGTCGTTACGCTGGTTACGGGGATTGGCATGATCGCAATGATTACAAACCAGCTGATCATTCAGCAGGATTACTTTTGGTTTCTCGCCGCATTGGTGATGGCGGGAGTGGGCTTCGCGGCGTTCCGGCCGTGGGATGATTCACCGCGCCAAGCGTGGCTGGGCTGGGTCGCGCTCGGGCAGTGTTTGATTTCGATTATCGAATTGGTGCGTTTGTCGCAACCGGTGAAAATGAATCCGTATGCGCCGGTGAATCTGGAGGTGGATTTGTGCTTCGGGGTGATTCTCGCGCTACAAGCGTGGGCGGTTTTACCAGCGGATCGTCGCTGGTGTAAGTGGATGCTTCCGGTGCTCATGTTGCTGGCGTGGCTGCGCAAGGATTTTCCATGGTTGGCAACTTCGGCGATGAACGTGGTGATTACCGCCGGTTTGGCGTGGCGCGTGATGATCGCGCGAGAAGCGGTGGATCGGCGCGTCGGGTTAATTCTCGCCGCGATCGTTTGGTTTTCGCCGATCGGCCTGGCCACGACGTTGCTGCACACCGTGGTCAACGATGTCTTTTCGGCCGCGTTATTGGCGAACGCGCCGCCGAGTGGTCCCTTGCATTATTGGACGGCGGGGTTGCGGCGTTGGTCCACGACCGGCATCTGGGGCGCATGGGCGTCCTTCGGGATGTTTCTGGGCGGCGCGGTTATTTTAAGCGAGCTGATGCGTCGGCGTCCGGTAGTGACGCGCGAGCAACGTGAGTGGAGAAGGATTTTTCCGCTGGCAGCACTCTGGCTGGTGGCGGGATTGTTTTTGACGGCGTGGGTTGGCAGTAACGCCCGTGAGTTGGATGAAAAATTTCGCTTGGGGCAGGTGCGGCTCGCGGCTTCGCTGATCGATCCCAAGGATTTCACGGCGGCCTTTGGAACGTTGTTTGATCCGCAAAGGGTGGTCTCGTCTGACACCTCAAAATTTATCAAGGCCACGGTGAGCCCGGAATTTCAAGCGGCCGTGCTGCCGGTTCGGGAACAAATGGCGACCATCGAGAAGGCGGTAAGCGGCGAGCCCAATGTTTTAATCCAGGTCGCGCGCAACGGCTGGAATTTCAACGCGGCTTTTCCCGGAGGTAAGAAATACTCGCCAAAGTTTGTGACCGTGCTGGGCCCGAGTGAAGAAACCGTCTCGTGGGCACCGGTGTTTCTCGAACCTTATCAGGCCGCCTACGGCGTGGTGATCCAAGCGCGCGCGCCTTTAAAGTTTTCCACGGGAGTGTTGGGCGGTTGGCTGGCGTTGGAGTGGGATATGGAGCAATGGCTCGCGAGCCAGGCGCAGGCTCGATTGCAGGCGTTTGTGATTGTGGCGCTCGGCCTGGGGCTGGCGTTGCTCAGTGTCGTGCAGCGCGTGAAAGGGTGGGCCCGGGACGAAGCGTTGCGGGCGGCGGAAACGGCGCGCAATGCGGATCGCACCAAGACGGAATTTCTAGCCCGCGTGAGCCACGAGCTGCGCACGCCGCTCCAGAGTGTGCTCAGTTATAAAGAGGTGCTGCAGACTTCCATTCAGGGAGAGGAAGGGCAATCGCACCTGCGCACCTTGCATCACCATGGCGAACTCATGCTCCGTTTGGTTAACGACCTGCTCGATCTGCCGGCGCTGCAAACCGGAAACTTTCAAATTGCAGCGCGTCCGACGCAGGTTGCGGAACTTATCCGGCAAACGGCGGAAAGCCTGCGCCCGCAGGCCGAAGCCAAGGGGTTGGCTTTTCATGTCAGCATCGAGGTTCCGTCAGACCGTTGGTGCTTGGCGGATGGTGAGCGCGTGCGGCAGGTGCTGATTAATCTCACGGGTAATGCCATTAAGTTTACCGATCGCGGAGAAGTGCGCGTGCGCCTTCAAGCAGAGTCGGACGAGGGTTTTCTCCTGAGAGTGAGCGACAGCGGCCCCGGGATCGGCCCGGAAGAGGCCAAGCGTCTTTTTAAACCATTTGCCCGGCTCGAAAAAACGAGGGCGAAGGAAGGTTCCGGCCTCGGACTCGCCTTGGTTGCAGGCTTGTGCGAAGCCATGGGGGGACGCGTGAGTTTGGGGGAGGCGACCGCCGGGGCCAGTTTTGAGGCCCGCTTTAAATTAGCACCGGCGCAGCCGCCGCCCTCCGACCTCGTGGCAAGCGGGTCACTGGCGCTCCTGGGAAAACGCGTCCTGATTGTGGATGATAATACTTTGGTGCGTGATCTTTTTGGCACTTACCTGACCGCGTTGGGCGCGCAATGCCAGGTTACCGGCAATGGAGGCGAGGCCATTGCCCGGGCCGCCGGGCAGTCTTTTGACGCAGTGATTTTGGACTACGAACTTCCCGGGATGGACGGTGCCGCCATAGCTCAGGTGCTCCGTGAACAAAACAAAGGGGCGCGCAGCCGCATTATCGGGGCGAGCGCGCACGCGGGCGAAGCCGAGCGGATCAGGGCGATGGCCTCGGGCATGGACGAATTCCTGATCAAGCCGGTGGATTTGCGCCAGCTCGCGCGGGCTGTGGAGCAACCCCCGATCGCGCTCGTGCGCGGGCGTTCCAACCTCGAGGAATTGATTGAGCGCTTGCGGGTCACTTTCCAGGCGGAAGCGCCGCACCTCGAAGCGGCCTTTGCCAGAGCGTTGTCGGAAAGCGACTGGCTTACGCTCCAAGCTAAAGCGCACTACCTGAAGAACAGCGCGGATGTGCTCGCGCTGAGCGAACTTTCTGCGGCGTGCCAGGCATTAGCCGAGCCTGCTTTGCAGGGCGATCCGGTGCGCACGCGCGCCGTCGCGGCAACCTGCATGGCGCACCTGCGCGCGTGGAACTGATTTTGCGCAATCCGCGCAAGTGCTAACCAAACTCAAACAACTCAGAATATGCCACACCTCCCTGATCCAGTGAAATTCATCAGCATTCGTTTCTCAGAAACCAGCGACCCGATGGTTTTTTTGAATCAAACAACCAAAGCTGAAGCCGACATGCCGCCGCTTGCACGATTCAGGTTTTCCGTGCCTAACGACACCGGCCAAGTGTCGTCCATTTCCATCGAGCCAACTGGCTGGCCCTTTACGTATGATACTCCCTACGCCCTTTTTCTTAATGATTCGTGGGCCTTTGGCACGAGCCATCTCGCCGCCAACGACCGTGGCACGGGTGGTTCTGCAAATAGCACAAAGCCCACTGTTAAATCGGTTTCGGCGGTCGATTTCACCTATGATTCAGTGGCTCGCATCCTTGAGTGGCACCAGTCCGGATCAAAAGGCTGGCTCAAACTGGACGTAAATACGGTAACGCCCGTTTGGTATGTGACGCTTCGGCTTTCGAACGAAACGCATATCGGCGAACTGATTATCGGTGGAAAAGTGGTTTGCCGGGTTTAATTAAACGGCTGGCGGAGCACGGACTGCGAAGCCGGCTGGCGGTGGCGCGCAGTCCGTTTTAAAAATCGAGGGGGTCGGGGCTTGTGGCGCGAACCCGCTGCCCGCTTGCATGTCGAGGAAGCGCATTCAAATACTTCCTCATGCGACTTTTGATTCTACTGCTCAGCTTGGGGTGCATTCAGGCTGTGGCCGCGCCGCCGGGGGCCGAAGCGTTTGTCATCGTGATGGGCGATCAGCATTCGGCGTATGAACGCACGGCGCAGTTTGTGGCGTTGGTGGATAAATTGAAAGCCGACCACCCTGCCCTGCCGCTCGCGGTGTTGCTCAACGGCGATACACTCGAGCACGGCAACATCGTCGCGCGCCGCAGCAACGGGGAGATCGATTTCGCGATGTTCACCGCGCTGGCCAAACGCGCCCCGACGATTCTCAACGTCGGCAATCACGAGCCGGAGTTCTACGATGTCGCGGAAACCATTAAACGCATCGAAGCCACCGGCGTGGTCGTCGTAAGTAATCTCGTAAATCGCGCCACGAATGCGCCGTTCACCCATGCGTCGACGAAGCTTACGTTTGGCGAAAAAATCGAAATCACGATCGTCGGCGTGACGACCGATAATTTAAATACCTATCGCGTCGCCGTGCGGCCATCGCTCGACCTCGCGAACCCAGTGGTGTGGGCGAAGGAGAATTTTCCGAAGCTGACGTCGGATTCCTCACTCAACATCGTCCTCAGTCACAGCGGCCTTTCCGCCGATCGCGAAATAGTGAAACTCGTGCCGGACGGCACGTTATTCGCCGGCGCGCACGATCATCTGCGTTTCATCCAACCGATGGGGAATGGCACGATGTATGTTCACTCCGGTTCGTGGAACGAATACGCGTCGGTTGCGTGGTTGATTCGCAACGAAGACGGCTCGACGCGCTGGGCAGTCGAACAAATTAAAATTCCCGACGACGAGCCGAAGGACGCCGCGCTGGCCGCGCTGATCGGCGACGTGCGCGAAAAAAATCTCGAACCCGCGGACAAGGCGATCGTCGGCCAGACGAAACTCGCGCGCGGCACCGCCGACGCCGCGAAATTCGTCGCGCGCATCCTGCGCGAAGGCGCGCAGGTCGACGCGGCATTTATCGGCAACACGACGTTCGGGGCGGGTTTGCCCGGCGGCGACGTGTCGCAAGCGGAGTTCGATGCCTGCGTGCGGTTCGACGGCACGATTTGGGTAGCAGAGGTCGACGGCGCGCGCCTGACGCAATTGCTCGCCGCGGCAAATCAAAGTCCCGACACGCCGTTCGAAGCGCGTCGCGGCGGTGAATTTTCCTTCGCCGACGGCCCGGCGGATATTGATTCCGCAAAGAAATACAAAATCGCGACGACGGATTGGGGCGCGAAAAATACCGCGCGTTACTTCGGCGATCCCGCGATTACGTGGACGGAGCGCGCGGACCTGAAATTGAAACCGCTCGTAAAAGCGCGGCTCGCGCGCGATCGCGTGGTGTCATTTCCAGAAGACACTGACGGCGAAGCGACCCTGCCTTCCACCGACGATTTGTATGCGCTTGGCAAAGGACTGTTCGAGGCCCTGGCGCCCGAGGAGATCAAAGAGGACTACGAATTTCCTTCGAAGAAAGATTGGGACGAATTTGCCGCGCGCTTGCAGGCCGCACTCGAAAGCAACGACCTCAGCCGCCTCGCCGCGTATGAACCGGAAGCGCGCGCCGCGTTGCTCGCGCTGCGGGCGATTCCCGAATACGAAGACTACGCCAACTGGCTCGCGGAACGCCTCGACTACATCGAAGCCGCGAAAAAATCGGTCGAGCGCCCGACGCGTCCTGTCGTCGTGAAACCGCCGACGCCGCCCACCCCGAAACCCGATCAGCCGGTGACACCCACTCCGCCGGTCGAACCAAAACCGGTTGAGCCCACGGCGGCGCAAATTCCGAATTACGCCGTGTGGCTCGAGCGCATGAAGACGCGCCGTGTGCCGGAGTCGGCGGAAAAGTTACTACCGCGCGTGCAGGAAGTCTTCGTGAGCGAAGGCGTGCCCGCCGAACTCGCGTGGATGGCGGAAGCGGAATCGACGTTTAATCCCAGCGCGCGCAGTCCCGTGGGCGCGAAAGGACTTTTTCAACTCATGCCCGAAACCGCGAAGAGCCTTGGCTTGCAAACCTTCCTGCCCGACGAGCGTGCGCATCCGGAAAAATCCGCCCGCGCGGCCGCGCAATACTTGAAAAAACTTCACACCCGCTTCGGCAGCTGGCCGCTCGCGCTCGCGGCTTACAACGGCGGTCAGGGCCGCGTCAGCCGCACGTTGAAAAAAGAAAACGCGAAGACCTTCGAGGAAATCGCCGCCGCCCTCCCCGCCGAAACGCGCATGTATGTCCCGAAAGTCCTCGCGACCATCGAAGTCCGCGCCGGCGTCGCCCCGGAAAAAATCGCCGCCCCTACATGGTTGTAACGACGCAGGCGTTTAGCAGTTCACGTGCAATGCTTGCCGCTCGACAGGATTTGGATGGCGTAACATGGTCGGGGTAAATGTCTCGTGGCGCTCACCTCCTTAAGATTCTGCTGGTTGAAGACTCGGAGGATGACGCCTTCTTTTTTCACCGGCTGATCAAAAAGAGCGGCTTAAATTTAGAAACGAGCCATGCGAGCAATGGGCTGGCCGCGATCGAAATGCTTAAACCGGGCGTGCTCGCGAGCGACGCCCACAAACGTCCGGATCTCGTTCTTTTGGATCTGAAAATGCCGGACTACGATGGATTCGATGTCCTCGCCTGGGTGCAAAACTCGCGCTTTCAGCCGCCACTGAAAATTGCGGTGTTGAGCGGGTCGGAAGACGAGACCGATATCCTCAAAGCGAAAAACCTGGGGGCCATTGCCTGTTTTGCGAAGCCGATGCAGTTGGGCCAGCTGCGCGCGCTTCTGGCGAACTGCGGACTCGAGCCGGCACCCAGTCAGCCCGTCCTCCCATGACCGGCGACCCTTCATCGGAGTTCGCGCCGGAATTGCTGGATGATTTTTATTCCGAGTGCGACGAACAGCTGGGCGCCTTGCGTCAGCTGCTCGAAGAACTGGAGACCAGTCGTGACGGAATTTCGCCGGCGGAAGTCGAAACGCTCTTTCGCAACATGCATTCCTTGAAGGGCAATGCGGCGATCGTCGGGTTGCGCGAAGCGGAGGCGCTCGCCCATGCGGCCGAAGATTACCTGCGCGCGTTGACGCGGCAGGAGGTGGTTTTCACCGGCCGCGGCGCCGATGTCTTGTTGCAGGCGGTTCACCGTTTGGAAAAGACGATCAGCGCGCACCGGCACCGCGTGGCGATTCCCGCGGTGGAAGACCTGAGTCGGTTGCTGCAACAACTCGCGGCCTCCGAAACGCCAGGGCTTGCTGCCGCCAAACCGGTGACACCGGCCGCACCTCAGGGAAAAGCTTACACGTTTAAATTTGTGCCCAGTCGCGAACTCGATGCGCGCGGCGTCAATGTCGCGGCAATTCGTGGCCGGCTGGCTGCGCTCGGCGCCATCACGCGTTCGGCTCCGTTGATCGGAGAGGATCGTTCGATCGCATTCGAGTTTGTCGTCGAATTGGCAGAAACCCCGCGAACTGAGGATTGGAGTGCAGATGGGGTCACGTTCACGGCGCTCGCAGTCGAAGCGACGCCGCAGCTCGCTGGACTGACTTCAACTCAAACCGAGGTCGCAGACGATTCTGCGTTCCTCGCACCGTCGCACATCGTGCGGGTGGACATCGGTAAGTTGGATGACTTGCTGCGCATCGCGGGAGAGTTGGTCATTCACCGATCGCGGCTGGATGATCGTTTGAATCAGGGATCCACCGATAAAAGCGATCTCAAGGAAGTGAATCAGGCGCTCACGCGTTCGCTCCGGGAATTGCGCGAAGCCATCACGCGCGTGCGCCTCGTGCCGGTGGGTGAAGCGTTTGCGCGCCTGCCGTTTGTGGTGCGCGATTTGGTGCGCCACACCGCCAAGCAGGCCCGTCTGGTGGTTGAAGGAAAGAATACCGAAATCGACAAATACCTGGTCGAGCGACTCAAGGAGCCGTTGCTGCACCTCGTGCGCAATGCCGTGAGTCACGGGTTGGAAACGTCGACCGAGCGTCTTGCGGCGGGCAAACCGGCGGAAGGCACGATTCAAGTGCAGGCGACCGCGTCGGGTGGATTTGTGCTGATTAAAATCCGCGACGATGGCCGTGGCCTCGATCCCAAGCGCATCGCGGCTCGCGCCGCGCGCCTGAATATTTCTGTGCCGGCGCAGCTGGATGAAAAAGCCATGCTGGATGTGATTTGCGCGCCCGGATTCTCGACGCAGGAAGCGGTCGATCGCGCTTCCGGCCGTGGGGTCGGCATGAATGTGGTCAGCGATGTCGTGCGCGAACTCGGCGGGAGTTTGTCGCTGCAGACAACCTTGGGCGTCAGCACGCAATTCACGCTGCGTTTGCCGCTCACGCTTTCAATCGTTGAGGCCCTGCTGTTCTCCGTGGCTGGCCAAACCTGCGCAGTGCCGCAAAGCGCGGTGCAGGAAATCATCGAAGTCTCCGATGAGACGATTCGCACGATCAACCAGACCGAGATCATGCCTTATCGCGACGGCGTGTTACCGGTGGTGCATCTGGAAAAATTATTCGGCACCGCCCGCACCCGCGGTGGTGGGGTGAAACCGGTGCTCGTGGTGCATTCTGACGTGGGTGTCGCCGGGCTGGTGGTCGATCGCATCATTGGTCAGCGGGAAGTCGTGGTGCGCCCGCTCGAAGATCCCTTGATTCGCGTGCGCGGCATCGCCGGGGCCACCGAGTTGGGCGACGGCCGCCCGGTGTTGATCCTCGATGCGCTGGCGTTGTTGGAAGGCGCGGTTCGACCGATGTCGCCTATTCGTCCGGAGTCTGCTTCTAATTCAGCCCCTTTCCGCGCATGACCGAAACCGACACCTACATTCTCTTCGAACTCGCGGGCTTTACTTACGGGATTCGCAGCCAGCAGGTGCAGCGCGTGGAAATGTTCGAGCACGTCACCCCGGTGCCAAACACGGCGCCCTCGGTCGACGGCGTGATTTTTTCCCGCGGTAAAGTGATTCCAGCGCTCAATCTCCGCGCCCGCTTCGGCCTGCCGCGCATCGCGGCCACGCCAAAAACCCGCGTGATCATTCTCAATGTGCAGCAACGCGTGGTCTCGCTCATCGTCGATGCGGCGCGGGAGTTTCACAAGATTCCGGCGTCGGTCATTCGCCCGATCGAAGAGACCTTGCACGGCGTGAATGGCAATTACGTCGAAGGGGTCGCCACCGTCAAAGACCGCATGGTGTTGTTGCTGGACGTGGGCGCGGTGCTCGATCCCGAGGAAATCAATCTCCCTGAAGGCTCACCGAGCGCCCCGGCCGTTTAAAAAATTAACTCTCTTTCCCCATGCAAACTTCGCGCCGTAAAACTGTTTCTCCGACCATGCCGAAAACCATCAAAAGCCAACCGGGCCGCGCCCAAAGTGTTTCGGCGGCGGAAAACTTAAAGGAAATCGACAAGTTGGTGCTCTCGCTCAAAGGCACCGCGTCACAGGCCCTCTCTCTCACCGACTCCAGTAACGAGATCGCTTCCTCCATTAACGAGGTTGCCGCGTCGATCGAGCAGGTGACGGCCAGCACCATTCTCGTGTCGGCGGGCGCCGCGGAAACCAGCGCGGCAGTGAAAGAGATTACCAAGGCGACGGAAAGCGTGCTGGCTTCGGGCCAGGAACTCGCGACGTCGGCGGAAGAACTGACGACGGCCATCACCGAAGTTTCCGCGTCGGTGAAACGGGTGAGCCGCGATTCGGAGGAACTGGCCACCACGGTGAATGAAACCAGCGCGTCGATCGAGGAGATGACTCGCTCGATCCAAGGCGTGGCGCAAAATGCCGAAAGCCTTTCCGCGGCCGCCGAGGAAACCCTTTCTTCCATGAATGAAATGGCGGCCTCCATCGAGGAAGTCGGCGCGATGGCGGAAGGCCTAGCCTCCTCCGTTGAAGAAACGTCCACGTCCATCGAGGAAATGGCCCGCTCGATTCAATCGGTTGCGCAAAATAGCGAACGGATCAACGAAGCGGCCGCCAGCGCCAACACGAGTGCGACGCAGATGGATCGCTCGAGTCGCTCGTCGTTCGAACTGATCAAGCGCACACGCGAGATCACCCAAAAAGTTTCCCGCGATGCGAACGAAGGTGGCGAAACGATTCAGAAATCCATCGAAGGCATCGGCCGGGTTTCCAAATCGATGACCGCCTCGACCGTCGTAATGAAGGAACTCAACAAGCAAACCGGCGAGATCAGCGGAATCGTCGACACGATCAGCGTGATCGCCGAGCGCACCAATTTGCTCTCGCTCAATGCGTCGATCGAAGCCGCCCGCGCGGGTGAAGCGGGACGTGGATTTGCCGTCGTCGCAGAGGAGATTCGCAACCTCGCCGACCGCTGCGCCAAGGCGACCGCGGACATCACCAAGATCGTGCGGGGACTCGAGCAAGTGACGCGCGAAGCGACTGAAACCGCGAACGAGGGTTTCCGGGTCGCCGAGGATTCCAACCGGCTTTCGGAAAACGGCCTGCAGGGCTTGAAAAAAATTCTGAATGGCATCGCCGAAACCACCACGTTGATGGGCGAAATCAGCCGGGCTTCCGAGGAGCAGGTGAGCGCGAGCAAGAGTTTGCTCGAAGCGTCTTCAACCACCGTAGTGCAATCGCGGCAGGTCGCGACCGCCAGTGCCGAACAAGCCAAGGGTGCGGCGAGCATCGTCCAAGCCACCGGACAGATGCGCAAAACGACCAAGGAAGTTTCCCAAGCGATGGGCGAACACGGCCGCGCGGCGCGCGAAGTGGTGAAAGCGGCGCAAGCGACCAGTTCGATCGCCGGCCAATTACGAAAAGCGACGACCGAGCAAGCCGCCGGCGCCACGCAGATGGTGGCCGCAGTTGAGTCGTTGCGGCGCGGCGGAGTCACCACGGCGAAGGCCATTGCCGAACAGGCGTCCGCGACCGATCAAATTTCCAAGGAAGCTACCCGGCTGGCTAAAATGGCCGCCGCCCTGCCCAAGACCATGGCGGAGCAGGCCGTCGCGACTGCCCAGGTCAGCGCTGGCACGGAGAACTTGAAAGTGCAATCCGCCCAGACCGCCAAGGCGATGGAGGAACAAGCCAAGGCGATGAAGTCGCTGACTGTCGGCTCGAAGAATATCACCACCCAGATCAAGTTGATCAGTGCCGCGAACATCGAAAACGCCGGCAGCGCCGCGGCGCTTCTCCAAGGTATGAGCGGCCTGCGCAGTGGATCGGGAGAGACCAGTGCTCCGGAAACCAAAGCTGTCCCGGTCACGGTTTCGAATAAGCCGGCCAAGAAAACCGCGAAGGCTGGCCGTAACTAATTAGGCCCGGATGTTTCCGACTTTCCCCGCCGGTCGCGACGGCATTTTGCAAGCCCCGGCCCCAGTGCCGACGTTGCTGCGCGACTTGGTGCACGAAAAAACCGGCGTGCACTTCGATGACTCGCGCCTCGATTCCATGCTGGAGAAACTGGCTGACCGGGCGCGCGCGCACCAATGCGCGTCGTTCCTCGATTATTATTACATCCTCAAATACGAGGAGAAGGGAAAGAGCGAGTGGCTGCGCGTGATGGATGCCTTTTCCGTGCCGGAGACTTATTTCTGGCGGGAACTCGATCAGGTTCGTGCGCTGGTCGACGTCGTCGTGCCGGCGTGGTTTAAAAACGAAACGGCGCCACTGCGAATCTGGAGCGCCGCGTGCGCCACGGGTGAGGAACCATTAAGTTTGGCCATCGCCCTGCAAGAAGGCGGCTGGGGCAATCATCCCATCGAGATCAACGCGAGCGACGGCAGCGAGGCGGCTTTGGACAAGGCGCGGGCCGGAATTTATCGCGAACGCTCTTTCCGTTCTATGCCGGATGGGTTGCGCGCGAAATATTTCACCGCCACGGCTGCTGGCATGAAGATCGATCCGCAAATCGCCGCGCGGGTAAATTTTCACTGGGCCAATCTCGTCGCCGCCGAAGAGTTTCACGGACTGGCAAACTCCCAGGTCATTTTTTGCCGGAACGTGTTTATCTATTTCTCCCCGGCGGCCATCAAACGAACGGCGGAATCGTTTGCTGCGCGCATGCCGCGCAACGGTTATTTGTTTGTCGGCGCCTCGGAGTCCCTGCTCAAAATCACGGCCAAGTTTGAATTACAGGAAATCGCCGGGGCGTTCGTGTATGTGAAGGTGGAGCCGTCATGAGCGAGGTGCGATCCATCCGTGTCCTCGTGGTCGATGACTCTGCCTTCGCCCGGAAGGTGATTCGTGAAATGTTGATGAGCAGTCCGCTGATCAACGTCGTGGCGGTGGCGCGCGACGGTCTCGAGGCGCTGGAGTTGGTGGCAGCGGAAGCGCCGGACGTCGTAGTGTGCGACTTGATCATGCCCAAACTGGACGGCGTGGGGTTTGTGCGCCGCCAGATGGCCGCCCGGCCGCTGCCGATTCTGATTCTTTCGTCGATTTCGGAGGACGCGGAAAAAGCCGTCGATGCGTTGGGTGCCGGTGCGATCGAGATCATTCGCAAGCCGACCGCCCTCGCGAATGACGAATTGCACTCGATTCGCGAACGGTTGATCGGGCAGGTGCTGGCTTTGGCGAGTGTCACCCGTCCGGAATCGCTCACGCTGCCGACCAGCCAACACGCGCTGAAAGTCGGCGCAGCGCATCCTTCGCCCGTGGATGTGGTGGTCTTGGGCATTTCCACCGGCGGTCCGCAGGCGCTGCGCTACTTGATCCCGCTCTTGCCGCAGACGTTTCCGGTGCCCATCGCGATCGTGCTGCACATGCCCGTGGGCTACACGGCGCTCTTTGCCGAAAAACTGAATGAACTTTCGCAGTTGGAAGTGCGCGAAGTGCGCGAGGGCGACACGTTGACGCCCGGAGTGGTCTGGCTGGCGAAAGCCGGGCGTCACCTGACGTTTGTGCGCGGGGCGGACGGACTGGTGCGTGCGTCATTACCGATGCAGCCGCTGGAAAAGTTGCATCGGCCGTCTGCCGATGTGCTTTTCAAATCCGCGGCTGAAGTTTTTGGCGAGCGGGTGCTCGCGGTGGTCATGACCGGCATGGGTGATGACGGGAAGGAAGGCGCCGCGTGGGTGAAAGCGCGGGGCGGCGCGGTGATCACGGAATCTGAAAAGAGTTGCGTCATCTATGGGATGCCACGTTCTGTCGTGGAGGCTGGGTTGAGTGATGCCGCGATTTCGCTTTCTGATATGGCTCAAGCAATTACCGACCGCATATGACTAAAATTTTGATCGTTGATGACTCCTCTTTCGCGCGTCGTTCGACCCGGCTGATTTTGGAGGAACTGGGGCATACGGTGGAGGAAGCGTCCGATGGTGCGCAGGCGTTGGAGCGTTATTTTTTAAACCGGCATGAACTTGTGGTTTTGGACATGGTCATGACGGGAATGTATGGCACCGAAGTGTTGACGAAGCTCCGCGAGGTGAATCCCGATATCAAAGTGATCGTGGCCACCGCCGACATTCAGAAATCGACGATCGAGGAAGTGCGGACTGCCGGCGCTTCGGCGTTCGTGAACAAGCCGGTCAATAAAAAGCAGCTCGCCGATGCAGTGGCGGTGGTTTTGGGCGGGGGCAACACATGGAGCTGAATCCCAAACAAACCGATGCGCTCACGGAGCTCATCAACATCGGTTACGGTCGCGCGGCCAGCGCGCTTTCGGAGCTGACGGGTTATCGCGTCTCTCTCGAAGTGCCCAAAGTGGCCATCGAAGAAATTTTAGAAATCGCCCCGCAGCTTGAAGCGGTGGTCAAAGGCGAAGTCGCCAGTGTAAACCAGATGTTTTCCGGCCCGATTTCCGGCAACGCGATGCTGCTGCTCGATCAGGATGCGGCGGTGATTCTCAGTCGCTTGTTTGACGACGACCGTTCGGCGGCGCGCGGGTTTGATTCCAGTGCACGCGAAGTCGTGACCGAAATCGGCAACATTTTGCTCAACGCCTGCCTGGGCGTCTTCGGCAATCTGTTGCACGTGCAGGTTTCGTTTGCGGTGCCGCGTCTCCAGGTGGAAACGGTGAAGAACCTGTTGCAATCGGTCACCGTGAATTCGAAGGACCGGCTCACGCACGGCTTGATGATCCAGACCCGTTTCAATCTGCGCTCGAGCGATGTGTCGGGGTATCTCGTCATCATCCTGGGCATCACGTCGCTGGATCGATTGTTGAGTGAACTCGCGATCTGGGAAACGCGCCAGACGGGTTGAGTAAACCCAGGACGGCCATGTCCACCGCAGACCATACTCCTGATTCGTTCAGCGCGCACGATGCCGTTTCGAACTGGGTTCAGGACATCGCGCCGTATGGGATTTTCACCACGGATGCCTCGCTGAAGATTCGCAGTTGGAATCAATGGCTCGCCACCCGCGGCCCGTGGGTGGCGGAAAAGATTATCGGGCAGCCACTCGGCGAGACTTTCCCCGAGTTAGTCGCGCGGCGCTTTTTGGAACGTTACCAGCGCGCGCTGAACGGAGAAATCAGCGTGTTATCCTCGGCGTTGCATAAACACTTGTTGCCGATTCCGGTCGATGTGGCCGGATCGGAAATCAAGACGATGCTGCAAACGGTGCGAATCGCTCCGTTGCTGGCGGGCAAGGAAATCGTCGGCACCATCACGATCATCGAGGATGTGACGGAGCGCGAAATTCAGGCCGTCTCCCTGCAACGCCAGCAGCAACACGATTCGATGCTTTCTCGTGCGCTGAGCGTGCTCCTGCGTTCCGAAGACCCGATGAAGGACATCGCGGAACTGTTGCCGTCATTTTCACCGCATCTCGGCGTGGATGTGTTTTTCACCCACACCTTCTCGGTGCGGGAGGACGCGCTCAAGTTAAGCGCCTCGGGCGGACTGCTCACCTGGCTCAAGGACGAACTGCAGCGTTTTCCGTTGGGCGCTGGTCCGGTGGGGCCTTGCGCGGTCACTCATCAAATCGTGGTGCTCCCCGATCTGACGCAGATCGCCGACGAACACTATGCGGTCTTGCGAAGCAGCGGGATGAGGCATTTTGCCGGTTTCCCGATTGTGTTGGGCGATCAGCTGTTCGGCACGCTTGCGGTGGGCAGCTACGTGGAGGGAACGCTGCCGGCGGATGAAGTGAAATTTCTGGCGACCTTGGTGCAATACCTCGCGATTTCCCTGGAGCGGGTAAGCCGGCAGGAACAACTCGCGACGGCGCGCATCACGCTGCAGGAGCACGCCAACAGTCTGGAGGGAAAGGTGGTCGAACGCACCAGCCGGTTGAATGAAACCATCGCGCAGCTGGAGAGCTTTTCCTATACGATCGCCCACGACCTGAGAGCCCCGATCCGCGCTTTGATCGGTTACAGTGAGGCGCTTGAGGACGAATTTTCTGCGCAGTTACCCGCGGAGGCGCAGGTGATGGTGTCGCGTTTGAAAACTTCCAGCAAGCGGCTGGATGCACTCACCCGCGACCTGCTCAAGTTCAGTAAAATCTCCAGTGCGGATATCGAGATGACGACGGTAGATATCACTGACTTGGTGCGAGCGGTGGTGGCATTCAGCCCGGATGTGGAGCGGATCGTGACCGTGAAGGCGCCGCTGGGAATCGCTCGCGCCCACGATATTTTACTGCGGCAGTGCTTCGTGAATATTTTCGAGAACGCGATGAAGTTCTCCGCACCTGAGCGCAATCCAACCATCGTGGTGTGGTCTGAAATCAGGACGGTGAATTCAGAGAAACAACCGAAGGCGCCCGCGGCTTTTAATCCCGCCGTGTATGAATCGACGAACGGCGACGTCGCTGCTTCGCCGCGGGGATCCGATCAGCGCTTGAGAATTTGGATCGAGGACAATGGCGTCGGCATCCCGCCGCACGCGCGTTCGCGGATCTTCGGGATTTTTGAACGGGTGACGGCGACCGCGAACGTCGAAGGCACCGGCATCGGGCTGGCGATCGTCGCGCGCGCCATGCAGCAGATGGGCGGATCGTGCGGCGTGGATTCTGAACTCGGAACCGGCAGTCGCTTCTGGCTGGAATTGCACATCCCCGCCTGAGCCAATCGTTATGGGTGGAGCAGCGGGCTTACTCTCGATCTCAGGATAACAGCAGAGCGGCGGACGAACGTCGGAGCGGGGTCGTCATGGTCGAAAAAGGACAGATGGTGAGCGTTGGCTGTGGCCGGCTGGATCGGCTTCTTTTGCTCAATAGAACCAGAGGAAGTAGGATGAGGAGCCCAGAATCGTGACTATGCCGATACAGCCAAGGATGATAACTGTCCTGCGGCTGCCGCCTCTAATCTTGTCTTCGTTCCGGTTAAAATCCTCGAACCACCTCCGGCGATCGTCTTCATGCATGAACAGGCGGCTGAAACCGAAAAGGATGCTCCAGCAACCAAATGCCAGGAACCCGGTAGCGGCCAATACAGCGACCGATATCTTCTTTTCAGGAATCGAATGGATCAGATGCGGCAGGTGAACAGCGGCGAAAAGGGCGCCCATCGCTATGTAGCCCCAAGCTGCGATTACTGGTTTCGATTGGGCGTTCATCTTTTCTTCAGCCGAACGTTAAAGGTCAGACACGGAGGCGCGAAGCCCCGGAGTTGTCTGTGCCGCTTGGTTGGGCTCTTGGTTCATTTTTTCTTCGTGAACTGCCAAAATTCCTTACTTCCATTCTCGGCTACTGACAGATTGGCGCCGCTCACTTTCTCGATCCGCCACGTCACGACGCGATCCTGACGCGGAGAAACGCCCATCGGTGCGATGCTAGGCAATGTGATTTTCACCATATCACCTTCGACTGCCCAGCGGCCATCGACTCGGCCGGCTGGTCGGCGCTCGGCTCCGACGGTGATATTTTCGGAGAAGGCACCATCGCGAGCGAATGTGATCTCAATCGATGATCGATCTTGCGTGCGAAACCACGTGCCGAGCAGCGCGCGCTGGTCGACCTCGGCATGCGTCACCGTCGCCACACCCAACAGCAGCAAAAACAGGGAGAGCCTCATAATGTTTGCCCAACGTTAAAGATGAGCCACGCTCACCCGGAAAGAGGACGGAGTCGAGAGCGGGGATGACATGGGCGAATTAGGCGGGACGGTGAGCGTTGGCTCTAGCGGCTGGTTAGGGTCTTACTTCTTTTCGAACGATGGAAGATGCTTCGGATTTGGGATGAAGTCTCCGACAATCTTTCGGGAAGCACCGACTTTCCACGCACCGACAATCGCCTGTGGTGGCACTGCTTCTTCGGGACGATAATTCCCTTTGATGCGGTAGACCCAGCCATTCGGAGTCTTCTTCGCTTCCTCAATCTCGCCGGGCATCGGTTGCATGATCTTTCTCCCTAACAGTGTTATTATGCCGCACTCGAAAGCCGCACTGGGATGAGGTTCATGGCAGGGAGAACAGGCACCAACTCACTCTAGCGCAAGGGCACAGATTTTGAGTGCGGCTTTTTGCGGGCGTGTAGGCTCCGCGTAAAGCCGCACTGGAATCAAATTCGTGCCGCCCGCCCGGCTTGTCAGCCATAGCCTTTTGCGTCGGCGGAAGGTCGGGCCCTACCATGCAGTGACTGACGGTGGCGCCGGGATTTGCCGGCGCCATGGTTTGAAACGTCACCCGCGCAGGCCGGTGAGCTGCATCAGGCGGTCGGTTTGGGTGTAGGCTTCTTCGACCCATTCGACGATTTTCGAAGGATCGGGTGAATATTCGAGTTCGATGGCGACGGTGCCGTCGATCTTCAGTTCTTTGATGGCGTGAAGATACGGCTCGAATTTCACGATGCCGCGGCCGGGCGGGAGGTCGCCGTGCACCATGCCGTTGCAATCGCTGATGTGCACGTGGATCGCTTTGTTTTTCAATTTAAGCACATCACTCGGCAGCGTGTCGGCGAGGACGAGGTGCGAGATGTCGATATTGGCGCGGACGCGCGGGTGTGCGCAGTCGTCGACGAACTTCACCATTTTTTCGACGCTGTTGAGCAGGCTCAGGCGGAACGGTTCGAGCTCGAGCGCGATGTCGACATTCTTCTGGTCGCCGTAGTCGCCGATCTTGCGGCAGGTTTCGACGGCCCAACCCCATTGCGCCTCCGGCGGGATGACTTCGCGTTGCCAGATGTATTCGCCGAGCACGAGGAGGATGTTCTTCGCTTTGAGTTCGGCGGCGAGGTCGATGAATTTTTTCACGCGCTCGACATGGAAGTCGCGCACGGGGTCATTGAAATCGGTGAGGCCGGCCGCGATCACGACGAGCGACGTGATGGGCAGGCTGTGCTTTTGGCAGGTGTTGCCGATGATGCGTTTCTCGTCGGCCGAGATGGTCATCGCCTCCGTGAAAATATCCACGCAGTCGAAGCCGATGCGGGCGATGTGGCTGAGGCCGGTGGCGGTGTCCACGCCGGCCTGGCCGAACGCGCTGTTGATGATGCCGAGTTTCATGAGGATTTCGTTTTGAGGTTGGGGTTAAATTTATTTCGCGCGGGCGCGCCGCTCACGAAGTGTGGTGGATTTCGTCGAGCGACACGGCGCGGTGTTCTTGCGCGCTGAGGTAGGCGGCTTCGACGAGCGCCATGGTTTTCAAATTATCGCGGCCGGAAATCGCCGGCGTCTGGCCGGTGGCGAGCGCAGTGAGGAGCTGGCCCATCGTGCCGGCGAAGGCGTCGGGAAACCAACTCTCGCTCCACTTCGGCTCGGAAAAACCGGCGTCGCCGGTGAGCGCGTAGCGGATGCTCGACGGCGTGGTGTAAGGATTTTTCACCCAGCCGATGTCGCCTTGCGCGAGGCCGGACGTGCCTTCGATGCGCCAGCGAATCGCGAGGTCGGCCGGGCAGCCCTCGCGCGCGGGGCCGGTCCACACGTCGTCGATTACGACGCAGCGCAGGCCGTTGTCGTATTCGAAAATGTAAGTGCACACGCCGTCGGTGTGCGCGAAATGCGTGCGCGGGTCGGGACGCGTGCTGCAATAAATCCGCGCCGGGTCGCCGAACCAGTAACGCAGACAGTCGATGTGGTGGATCGACATGATGCGCAACGTGACCCAGCCGAGTTCTTCCTGCCACGGCATGAGGTGCGGGATGCCGCGCATGTCGATGGTCGCAAAGACCGGCGCGCCCAGTTTGCCGTCGTCGAGCAACGTCTTCGCGGCGCGCACGGATTGGTCGTAGCGCATATTTTGGTTCACGGCCAACACGATGCCGGCGCGTTCGCAGGCTTCGACGGCGCGCACGGCTTCACGGTAATCCACGCCGAGCGGTTTTTGCGCGAGGATGCCTTTCACGGTGCCGCGCTGGCAGGCGGCTTCGATCAGTGCGAGTTGGCCTTGCGGCGGCACGGCGATGTCGAGGACTTCGATCGTCGGATCGTCGAGGAGTGCGTCGTAGCTGTCGTAAACTTTCGCGATACCGTGTTTCGCCGCGACTTTCTCGGCTGCGGCGCGCGTGCGCGACGCGATGGCGACGGGATTAAAACCGGCTTTGCGGTAACTTGGCAGGTGGCAGTCGTTGACGATAAAACCGCTGCCGAGGATACCGATGCGGTAATCTTTTTTGGGCGGCGCGGGCGGGGTGATTTTGAGATCCATGGGGTGTTGGAAAAATGAGGACGCAGCGGCGCGGGTTAAAATTCGTCGAAGGCGATTTGCAGCGTGGGCACGCCGAGGTCGGCGAGCATCTTGGTGACGGCCTTGATCATCATCGGCGGGCCGCAGAGGTAATATTCGACCGCTTTCGGTTCGGGATGCGCGCGCAGATAGTCTTCGAGCACGATTTCGTGAATGAAACCCGCGGGGCCCGTCCACGCATCGCTCGCGAGCGGCGACGAGAGCGCGACGTGAAACGAAAAATTCCGATGCACCGCTTCCAAGCCGCGGAAATAATCTTCGTAAAACAATTCCTGTTTCGAGCGCGCGCCATACCAGAAGCTGACTTTGCGTTTCGTGTGCTCGGTTTCGAAAAGATGCGAGAGGTGGGCGCGCAACGGCGCCATGCCCGCGCCGCCGCCGATGTAAACGGCTTCGCGTTGCGTGGGCTTCAGGTGAAAATCGCCGAATGGGCCGATCGCGGAAATCGTGTCGCCCGCTTTTAAGCTGAACATGTAAGCGGAGCCGACGCCGGGCGGGCAGTCCTGACCGGGTGGCGGCGTGGCGAGGCGGACGTTGAAGCGGAGCACGCGTTCGTGTTTCGCGTTGCTTGCGAGCGAGTAGTTGTTGCGACGGCCGGCTTCGCGGTTGCGCGCGACGAGATCGAACACGTGCTGCGTGCGCCACACCGACGCGTAGGGCTCGGGAATATCGAAATCGCGAAAACGGATTTCTTCGTAGGTCGGAATCTCGACCTGCAAATAATCGCCCGGCGTGAAATTCACGCGCAGCGTCGCGTCGACGGGCTCGACTTCGAGTTCGCGGATGAACGTCGAGACGTTGCGCGTGCTCACGATGCGCAGCGCAATGGGTGTGCTCGCGCGGGCGCCGGAGCCGCCGACTTTCGCGACGTTGAGCCAGAGACGGCCGGCGCGTTCTTCGATCGGATACGTGCCCAAGCCGCGGCAAATCGGCGCGCGCGCGGGCGAACCGTCGGCGAGGAAAAAGCGGCCGTTGTGTTTCGGGCACTCGATGAAATCGCCTTTCACCCAGCCGTCGGAAAGGTGGACGTTGCCGTGCGTGCAAAAACCGTCGGTCGCGTGCAGCACGCCCGCGGCGTTGCGGATGAGCGCGTAACTTTTCCGGCGGTGATCGAAACGGATTACGTCTTCCTGGCCGAGATCAGCGGCGGCGCAGACTTCGATCCAGCCGTCGGACGTCGGCTCGGCGGCGGACACGGGCCGCACCTCGCCGACGGGATCGTGTTTCGCGGGCAGCGTGCGTTTCACGTGATACGCAGGATCTTTTACCTGCTTCAACACGGCGGGGATGATCTCGCTCCACGCATCCCACAGGCTCGGGTAGGGCGCGGGCATGTCGTGTTTCACGGCGGCGTGCAGTTGCGGGAGTGCGTGATACGGCACGAGCGGGAACATGTGATGCTCCACGTGATAATTCATGTTCCAGTAGAGAAACCGGTTCACGAAATTCATGCGCACCGTGCGGCAGTTGAGACGGTGATCGAGGACGTTTTCGGCGAGGCCGGTGTGTTGCGTGAGTCCGTAAACCAGCATCAGCCACGTCCCGAAAATGTGCGTGAGCCCGAGGTAAAGCACCGGCAGGAAACTGCGCGTGGCAATCGCGAGCGCGACGGCGGTTGCGTAAATCAGCACATAGAGGCGCGCCTTGCGGAAAACTTTTGGAAATTCGCTTGCGGGAATAAACGTGCGCTCGTGCGCGCTCATTTTCCCGAACGAGTGCGCGAGGATCGCTTTGAAATAGCCGGGATACACCGGCAGCGCGAAAAAGCTTTTCATCAACCCCCACAGATTCGGCGGACGCGGCACGGCGATCTCGGGGTCGCGGCCGACGATGATCGTGTCGCTGTGGTGGCGCGTGTGGCTCCAGCGCCACACCGTCGATTCGCGCATCACCATGAACGAGGCGATTTCGTAGAGCGCGTTGTTCAGCCAATCGGTTTTAAACGCCGTGCCGTGGCCCGCTTCGTGCCAGCGCGAGTCCGCCGTCGACGCGTAGAGCGTCGCGTAGATCAGATACGGAATGGCCGCCCACCATGAACCCCACAGCGCCCACGTCGCGTAGGCCGCGCCCAAAATCAGGCCGAACCAAATGAGCGTGTCGCGAATCGCGGGGCCGTCGCGGCGCTCGAGGAGTTTGCGCATCGTCGCGCGCGGCACGGGTGTTTGATACCACTCGGCCTCGGCGAGCCCGCGTTCGATCGCCCGCGCGGCGCTTTCCCCCGTCAGGCTGTAGTCGAGTTTCGTCGGCGGTCGGAGCGTGGAAACGGTTTCGTGATCCATGGAGGAATTTTTTTAAACGGAGTCCGTCGAGAACGCATAGATCGTGGTCTCGCGACGCGGACGATCGGGCCGAACCATGATGTCGCCGAGGTCGGGACGGTTCGCGCCGTCGGGGTAACCTTCGCACTCGAGGCAGAAGCCCTGGTAACGGCGGTAAGGCGCGCCGGATTTTCCGCGCAACGAACCATCGAGTCCGGCGCCGGAGTAGAATTGGATGCAATCTTCCGTGCTCGAAACGATCAGGATGCGGCCGCTCTCCGCATCATGCGCGCGGGCGGCGGGCACCAACGCGTGTTTCTGATCCGCGGGACGATTGATGAAATACACGTCGCCGTGCTGCTTGAAAATTTCCGGCAGGGCGTCGCCGATTTTGCGGGCGTTACGAAAATCATTTCCCTGCCCCGCCACCGATTCGCGACGACCGAGCAGCGTCATGAATTCGTCCGATGGCGCATAAGTGTCGGCGTGGAGCTGCAGCGTCTGGGTTTCCATCGAGCCCGACGCTTCGCCGGCGAGATTGAAATACGAATGGTGCGTGAGGTTCGCCGGCGTCACGCGATTGGCGCGCACTTCGGTTTCGAAAATGAATTCGTCGCGCGCGGTCAGCGTGAAATCGACCGTCGCATCGATCGCGCCGGGATAACCTTCGTCTCCGTCGGGGCTGTGCAGGGTGAGCCGCACCGACGCGGCGCCATCCGCGCGTGAGAGCGGCGCGGCGTGCCACAGGCGTTTATCGAAACCGATTTTGCCGCCGTGGAGATGATTCGGCGGATCGTTGCGCGCGAGCGGATAGCGTTGGCCGGCCAACGAAAATTCCGCGCCGGTGATGCGGCCCGCCACGCGTCCGGCGATCGCGCCGAAATACGGGTGACCGTCGAGGTAAGGTGGCAGCGAAGCGAAACCGAGCACGACATCGGCCAATTTTCCGTGGCGATCCGGCATGAGGAGGCGCGTGACGATGCCGCCGTATTCGATCACTTCGAGCGAAGCGCCGCGGGCGTTCGACAGGGTCCACGCGCGCACGGCTTCGCCAGTCGGCAAATGGCCAAACACACGGGAGGTAACGGGGTTCATGGGGGACAGCGGGGGTGCGCTCAGACTGCCCTACCCTAACTATTATCGCGCGAAAATGCTTCCCGTGATTTCGCCAAAAGTGGTCGGATTTTAACTATTCAAACCCTGCTGCTACGCGGTGCGGCGCCAGCGCGGGAAAAATCCGCGCAGCGCCCCCTTGATGAGACCAGTTGGTAACGAGGAGAAAACGCTTAGCGCCTCGCGGCGACCGGTTCGCGTTTGGGCGCGGGAGTCGTGACGGGAGTGTCGGCCAGCGACAGTTGCACGGCGCGGCTCGCTTGCAGTCCGGACACATACGCGGCGGCGAGGCTGCCGTTAAATTCCACCGGGCCGGCTGCTTCGCCGGCAAAGAAAACGAGGCCATCGACGGGCTTCGCGAGTTCCTCGTGCATCTTCGACGCGCCGGGCAGGGCTGCCGAATACGCGCCGAGTGTCCAGGGATTTTGCCCCCAATGCGTGGCCTTGGTCTCGTCGTTGCGGATGCGGGCGACCAGTTCAGGGCCATACATCTGGGCGAGCGCGGCCTTGGCGTAGTCGGCGGCGGCTTTGTCGCCGAGCTTTTCGAAACGGTGGGCCTGCGAGCCGCCGAAGAATCCGACGATGAGATTACTGCCGAGCGGTTTCACCACGAAGGCCATCACCTCGGGTTCGCCGGTCTCGGGCGGAGGCGATTGCTGGTGCAACACCCACTCGCTGACGGGTTCGTTCGGGAGAACTTCGCCGTCGAATCGGAAAATAATTTTGTTCAGCAGCCCCATCGGCAGGCCGCGGATCGCGTCCCATTTCCACTCGGGCAACTCAGGCGCAAACGCGATGCGGCGCGCAGCAAGGACGCCCGTTGAAACCGTCACCACGACGCGGCGACCGCGGTATTTGCCGTTGGCCGTCTCAACCACCACTTCGCTGCCGGCAGCGGCGGAACCATAACGGATCGCGGTGACCGGTGAGTTGAGTTGCACCGGCACGTCGCGACCGTAGCGCGTCACGAGATTGCCAATGCCTTCGCGGACGAAATCATCCGGATCGGTATCCATGGCGACGGCATCCACGCTGGAAGTTTTTGCGATATCCGAGCCGCTTTCGAGCGGGCCGATATTGGCGCCGACGAGGTAACGGTAAGCCGAACTCTTCGGGAGAAATTCCGATGCAGCGAGGTCGAGGCCGGCGTGGCGCGCTTTTTCCATCGCTTCCTCGGTTTGGCCTAGGGCGGCGTGAAACGCGGCTTTCTCCTCGGGCGTGAGCCGGTGGTTGCCGACGAATACCGCGCCGTCGAGCTTGCTCGGGGTGCGCGTAAAACCCATTTCGTCGACGAGCGCGCGGAGCGGATTGTGATCGGCGCCGTGAATCCAACCGGCACCGAGGTCGATCCCGTGGAGCCATTTCTGGGCACCATTTTCGACGCCCGCGCCAAAGGTCTTATCGGTGTGCGCGCGACCGCCGATGCGATCGGTGGCCTCGAGCACGAGCACGGTTTTTCCTGCGCGGATCAAGTCCTTCGCCGTCGTCAGGCCGGCCAGTCCGGCGCCCACGACGATGACATCGGGCACGGGCGCTTCGGCGGTGACCACGCGCTCGGGCGTGCGCACCGCCGGGCCAGTGCAGCCGGTGAGACCAAGGAGCAACACACTGAGGCCGACGAAAGCTCGGCGCGCGAAAGCAGACGGGGTTTTCATGGGCCGGACGCTCACGTCCCCGCGCAAGATAGCGAGCGCGGAACGGCAGAGTTTCGATTTTTGCGTCCGGCTAAACGGGTAAATTTTGTTTCTCTTCGGCGACCGTTAAACCTGCGCCAGCCGTAGTGGTGAACCTCGCTCCGGGTTTCGCGGACTTAGCTTTTTGGCGGCCATTTGACTCCTTTGAGTTCTGGCGGAAGCTGCGTGGGCTCGACCGGATAGTGCTGCTTCAAATCAACTTTGCCGGACTTAAACTCTTTGTCGGGGGCGCCGACGATGAGCCAGAGGACTTCGGCGTCGGTGTCATTGAAGAGTTGGCGGAGGGCCGCCGGGCCGACCAGAACGCCGCCATAGCGCGGGATGGTCAGCGTCTCTTCGCCCACGCGCATGCGACCGGTGCCCTCGAGGACGAAGTAGAATTCCTCGGCGATCACGTGCTTGTGAAGCGTGTTCGCGCTTTGGGGCGGCAGCCGCCAAAGGCGCGCCCCGAGGATCTCGCTGCCTGTGCGCTCCAAGTAGTCCGCATTCGGAATGCGCATTAAATTCGACGGCCGCCAAGCCAGCTCATTCGGAGTGATCAATCGATAGCCTTCGATGGGTTTCATGATTTTGGAGAACGTTTCAAGATGAGCCATGTCCGGAGGCCAGCTTGGACGTTGGCTCGGGCGGTTGGATAGGCGCATTGTGGCAGTAGGCCGTCACTATTTCTTCGAGGTAGCCTGGGTAGGTAAAGGACACCCCAAGCGTTGCGCGGAAGCGCCGATCGACAGAGCCATAGTCCTTCAAGAGCTCATCGAGTTCAGCGCTGAACTTTGCATTCAGCAGTGCCGCCTTTTCTTTCTCGGCCTTCGATTCAAACATCACCTCAAAAACCGGAAATGAATAAGACCATGAAGTCTTTAATTTTGGCCGGGGTGACAAATCGCCGAAAGTGCGTTGAAACGCATCCTCCCCGAGTTGATGCGCGCTCGGCTTGCGCGGGCCATTGAAAGAAACGAACAGCACCGCAAGTGCGGCAAGCGCGACAGCGCAAATTCCGATTACATTCATTTTTGCCGAACGTTTTAGCTCAGCCACGTCGCGTTGGCTGTGACGATTGGTTTGCCCGCCTTCTTTTCTTCAAGGTGGTTCTTATCGCTGGTTTCCAGAGATCCGCCTCGCGCACATCCATCTTCGCAAGCTGGCCGAGAAACTCAGCTTTAACCATTCGTCGGAGAACCCAACCTGCGATCATCCGACGACACTCGGAGATGAATGATTCGCTCATTGCCCAACGTTAACGATGAGACACGCGCGGGCGAGCGCGCTGTGAACCTGAAATTAGGGGAAGTGTGGAGCTGAGCTCGGCCATGCGAGTTATGGTCACTTCCCGCGCGTTTTCTCTGGCGTGTGGTTAGGCCTCTTCTTCATCGCTGGAATAAGTCGAAAATGCGCCGACTGATAGAGCGCGATTCGTAGACGGCCCTTTTTTCGATCGCGCGCCGCAACACATAGTCACCATCACAAAATCGTTCGGGCTTACTCTCGGAGGACGAGAGCCAAACTTCAGCGGTGCGGAGTAAGCGTAGTAGCTCATCCTTCCGCCGGAGAGCATCTTCCCGCGTTGCAAAACACTCTTCATAGCTGCCATCTGGGCGTAGGACGATACCCGTGGCGGCTTCGGCAATGCGTATGCGATACTCCATTTCTTTGCCGATCGTTTGAGCTCAGCCACGCCGACTTGTCGGTGTTGGCTGAGACGCTTGGTTCGGCTCTTTTAAGTCTATCATGATGTTTCCCCGTTATCATCCACATCATTCAAAGCTTCAGGCGCTCGCGGGCGGCGCTTCAATTCGGATGATACAATGACAATATTCATGTGATACAGAAAAGCACCGATGCCCAGTGATGCTGGAACAAGATACAGCCACTTGTTCCAGGAGAGGAAGAAAACCAAGCCAGCGAAAATTACGCAGAAAAATATGCAGGCATTGCGCTTCGCCCTATTCTTATCGAGCGCGAGTAACAGAGCCACGAAAGGTGTTTCTCGGAGCTGTTGGTCTATTTCTGAAATCCGTTCACCCATGGCTTTGGATTATTATTAACTTTGCCCAACAGTATTATTCGGCCTCAGCGTAAAGCGTAAGTTTCGACGCGGTCATCTGCGGAAGAAAGTGAGTTAACTTCTTCAGATTCAACCTTCGATTCTCCAACTCACGCGTGCGTTCGCCGCTGGATGGAATCTAAGAGGGCGCACCGGTGCGATCCGTGGATTCCACTCTCGGCCTGCGGAGAGGCCCGAGAAGGAGAACGATCAAGAGAAGGAGAACGATTCAGGCTGGCTGGCAGGATGAAAAACAGAGTGGCCAGCGGCACGCGCGGCGGTTTGCTGACGGCATGGGATTCTTCGATCGTTTTGCGGATAAGAAACCGGCGGGGCAACCGACGCCGGCGGCTCCAGTGACTTCTGTGCCAACTGCACCTGCAGCTGCGCCGATTTCTGCGGGCGGGGTGTTGCCGCAGCTGGCGGCGGCGCGCGAGAAGTTGAAGGCGAAGGATTTGCCGGGCGCGCTGGCGGCGTATGAAAGCATCCTCACGACGGCGGCGGATCGCTCGGATGTGTTGATGACGATTTCGGCGGACCTCGGCACGAATGGCCATGTGCGCGAGATCATCGAGTTACTGGCCCCGCGATATGATGTGCAAAAACACGGCGCGGCGGCGGGCCTGAATTTGCTCCAAGCTTACATCGTGGTGCGCAATGCCGACGCGGCGCAGCATTTGCTGGATCTGTTGTTTTCGTTGCAACGGCCGGAGCTCGAGGCGCGGCTGGTCGGGTTTTCCAATGCGGTGTCGGAACTGTTTTTGAGCGAGACCGAGGAGGTCAACGCCCCCGCGGTGCCGGCGGCACAGGCGAAAGTGGACATCGCGAGCATCAGCAAGCCGATCTGGTTTTACGGACTCGAAGCGCACGCGCCGCGGTTGCTGGCGAACAAGGAAGGCAAGTTGCGTCGCGTGGCGTTTGCGCAGTTGTCGCTGCCGGGCTTGCCGGACGCGGTGGCGCGGGCCACGCAACCGGAGGATGCGCTCGGGCGTTGGTGTCGGGGTTTGCCGCTGTGGTTTGCGGAGACCTTCATGGCCGGGGCCGCTTACGAGCCGATCGCGGCGGTCGGTGTTTCCAGTGCGAAGCATTACGCGCTGTTTCCGTCGGAGTGGGTGGCGGAAAATATCCGCCAGCTCAGCGAGAGCGTGCAAGGTGGACTCGATTACGTGCTCACGGGTTCGTTGCGGAGTCGCAACGATGACTTCGAGCTGACGATGCGCATCTGGGAAGTGAAAAAGTTTCGTGAACTGAAGGCGTTTTCCACGAGGTGGAATCCGGCTTCGGCGGATGAGGAGCTGAAAAAATTCCACGACCTCGTGCGCACTTATATGGAGTGGACGGCGCTGCCGGCGGGCCACGGCCTGCCCTACTCCTCGCCGGCGTCGCCGTCGACGCACGTGCACGGATTGGCGGCGACGTTGACAGGATTCTTCGGTGAAAAAGGCGTGCTCGCGCCTGAGCAGCTCGCGTTGGGCGCGGGCTTTCAGTTGCAGGCGGCGCAGGCGAATCCGGACGACGCGCGCGCGCAGATCAATCTCGTGTCGGCATTGCTCCGCGCGAAGCAGCTGGGCTTGCCCGATGAGCCCGCGGCGCTCGCGGTGGCGCGGGCGTGGCTCGCGACGGAGGCGGCGAGCGCGGCAGGCTTGGGCGCCGTGGAGGTGTGAGCCAGCAGCGCAGGACATGCCTTTTGCGGGGCTGATGACCCCGCCGCCAATTTCGCTGAGCAGGCTAAACAAAAGCCCGACGTTTTTAGCGTCGGGCTTTGAGGTTTAAATTTTTAGCGGACGCTTACGGGTTGAGCGTGTTGTAGTAGCCGATGAAGTCGGCGGTCACGTCGAGCTCGGGCTTGGCGTCGAGGATGGCTTCGCCGATTTTGGCGACGTCGAGGAGGATGCCGATGTCGCGTTGTTTCGAGAACTCGCGGAGGGCTTTGCCGATTTGTTGGAGAACCGGGCCTTGGACTTCCTGGGCGCGGGCGTTGTAGGCTTGTTGGGCGGCTTGTTGTTTGCCCTGCATCTCCTGCTGGAGCGCGGTGCCTTCCACTTGCTTGGCTTTGATGGCGTCGGCGTTGGCGACTTGGTCGGCGGCGAGCTTTTGGAGTTCGGCGACGATCGTCTTGAGTTTCTCGTTGAGGAGGGAGAGTTCGCTTTGCTGGCTGCTGAACTCGAGTTCGAGGCTTTGGGTGACGCGGACGAGTTGCTTGAGGCCGGTGGTCGGGTCGCCGAACGCGCCGCTGTTGACGTAAGCGATGGAAACCGGGGCGACCTTGGTGACGGTCGGGGCGGCGGCGGGTTTAACGGGGGCCGTGGCCGCGGGAGCGGTTTGCGCGGCGAGCGGCGCGACCATAACGGCGGCCAACAGGGAAAGGACGAGGGGACGGATTGATTTCATGGAGGGGTTGAGAGCTAGAGGGCGACGGGGCGGAGGCAAAGACTAAAAATCAGGTTATGCCTCACGATTTCGGCCCGACGGCGGCCAGCGAACGGGCGCGGTTTAACAGGGCGCGCTCTTCCGGGAGCAACGCGGTTTCCGAGGAAACTTCGAGGTAGGTGCGGGCTTCCTCCAAGCGTTTGGCGGTGGCGAGATACAGCGCGTAATAAAAGGCGCGGCTCGGGGCGCGGCGTTCGGCGGCGGGAAGCTTGTCGAGAGTGGAGAGCGCGGCGTCGTTCTCGCCGAGTTGCGAGAGGGAAAGCGCCTGCACGGTGGCGAAAAAGGGACTGGTGGGCGCGGTTTCGTAGAGTTGGCGGACGCGGAGGTTAACGGGAGTTTCGGCGGTGACGGGTTTGGAAAGCAGTTCCAAGTAGTGCCACGTGATCTCCACGCGGGCGTCGGCCGGGTTGGCTTCGTGCCAGAGCGCGTAAACCGATTTCAGGCCGGCGGTTTGTTTTTTGCGGAGATAATTTTCCGCGAGCAGCTGATGCGCCCAGGTTTCCTGCGGGAAGCGACGGGCGATGTGGAAGAGCGTGATTTCGTATTCGTCGTCCCATTTCCACAGGAGCGCGAGGCGGCGCAGGACCTGGAGGCCGCTTAATTCTTTTTCCGTGGCGGTGAGCGCGCTGTTCCAGACTTCGCGGCGGAGCTCGGGGCGTTCGCGGGTGTCGAGCAGGCGCGCGCTGAGGGCGAGTTGCACGGACTCGGGTTCGATGTGGCCCCATGCGCCGGCGGCGATCAGCTGCGTGGTGAGCGGCCAGTTTTCTTTAGCAATAGCGAGGCCGGCGAGCGCCGCGCGGACGGTGGGCTGGTCGCGGATTTCGGGGGCGAGACTTTCGAGAAACGTGGTGGCGGAGGCGGTGCGGCCGTAGTTGGCGAGCCAGCCCGCGAGTAAGACGGCATGGGTGGCGTCGGGCGCGGCGAGTGGGGTGAGCTCGGCTTGCACGAGGGGGATTTTTTCGGGGCTGGCCGCGACGGTGAGATCGGCGCGCAGCAGGCGATCTTGAAAGGTGGCTTGTGGGAGGTTGAGCAGGGTTTCCACGCGACTGCGGGCGGCAGCGCTGTCGTTGCGGCGGAGATCGTCGTAGATTAGCTCGCGCAGGATTTCCGGGCGGAAATCGGCGAGGCGGCTGGAAAGGAGCAGCTCTTCGCGGGCGTTGCTCGCTTGGGAAAAGTTGCCGTAGCGCAGGCGGAAGAACAGGCGCTCGAGCTTGGCGCGGGCGGGATCTTTTTCGCTCGCGAGCGCGGCACCGAGCAATTCGTCGGCGTCCGTCGACCGGCCGGCAATGAGCACGGCGGCGGCGGCGAGGCGTTTGCCCTCGGCGGAATCGCGGGCCTCGGCCGGCAGCGCATCGAGCGCGGCGTGGGCCGCGGGCGCGTCGCGAAAACGCAGCGCGGTGCGCACGAGCGCGAAACGATTTTCCGCGACGGTGGGTTCGAGCTGGATGATTTGTTCGCGCAGGGAAGTCGCGGTGCGGTCGCCGGTGTAGTCGAGCCAGTCGGCCGCCATGCGCCACGCGGCGGGATTGCCGGCGTTGGCGTGCAGGGAGGTTTGCAAGGAAAGTGCGGGCGCTTGCGGATCCTTGGTTTCGGAGCCGTCGGCGGCTTGGGCGAGCTGGCGCTGGTATTGCCAGGTCTGGAAACGCCGTTTCACCACCGGGCCGAGAATCAAGTAAAGCATCACCGCGATACCGGCCAGCACGCACAGGATAAAAGTGCGTCGATTGCGGCGGCGGCGGGATTTGCTTTGGCGTTGGAGAATCATGCGGCGGCTCCGGGGAAGGGTCTAAGCTTCGCCCAGACAAGCAGGTTCATGCGCAACGAATCCGCGGTGGCAAGAGCGCGGGCAGCCTTTGGCGTGGAAATGCCGGACCGACGCGCGCTACGTTCAAACCGCTTGCCTTAAGGCCGACTCAACCGGCGTGACATCCTGCAAGATCTGCTTGAGCTGCGGCCAGAAAAGCCGGCCAATGGCGACAGGTTCGGCAAGGTCTTGGACAATCAAATAACGCTGTTTTGAACGCAGGCAGGTGTAACCACGGAAGCGGCGCCGGTTCACGATGGCGGTGCGGTGAACTTGGGCAAAGGTCGTCGCCGGGAGCACGTCTTTCCAGAGTTTTAGCGTGACGCGCACCGTGATCGTCTCGCCCGATTGCAAATGAATCGTGGAATAATTTTCGCACGAGCGAACCGCGACGATCTCGGCGATCGGGATGAGCGACATGCGACCTTCGGCGTGCACACGCAATAAATCCCCGAGGATGATAGTGACTGAGGCGGGCATAAAAAAAATTCCAGCGAAGGTGTAACCCAACCAACCAAGGAATGAGCCCCGCCATTTCGCTGGAATGAAATCTACTCAAACTCTCCGCCAGTTTATGCCCAGTCGTCTGTGACCAACTGTCCTTGAGTGGTGACGAACGGATGTTTTCGAGTGTGTCCGCAAGAGAGCCCGACTTCCGGGTGGACTTGAGCACGCGCGAATCCTGAAAATCTTTCCGGAGGTCATCGGCCCTCTTAAACCGACGGCCTTATGAGTGCGGCGGTTGTTAAATATCCTGCACGCGGCCGGCCAGGCCGTTGATCGGTGGCAGGCGGTCTTTCAATTCGCTCCACAGCTGGCGGCTAACCGGCACGGGTTCGGTGACGGCGGTGACATTAAGGAGCACCGACTTCGGGCCGTCGCGGTGGAAGCCGGTGATGCGTTTGAGGTTTACGATCATGGTGCGGTGCACGCGGAGAAACAGGCTGGCAGGGAGGTTTTCTTCCCAGGATTTCAAGCTGCGGCGCACGAGCACGCGCGAATCATCGGCCAGGTGAACCAGCGTGTAGTTCTCCTGCGATTCGATCGCGCAAAGATCCGCCAGCCGCGCGAAACGCGCCTGCGTGCCTGAGTTCAAATGCACCAGATCATCGTCGCGAAACTGGCTGCGGGTTTCGTCGTCGGAGGGCAGGGGTTGCGCGAGGCGCGCGACGGCGCTGGCGAGACGCGCGGTTTGCACCGGCTTCAGCAGGTAATCGAGCGCGTTCACTTCGAACGCCCGCAATGCATAGTCATTATGTGCGGTGACAAAAATAATGCGCGCGCCGGGCCGCACGTTGGCGACGAGATCGAAGCCGGTGCCGCCGACGATCTGGATGTCGAGAAACACCACCTCGTAATCATCGCGCGCTAGCAGCGCGCGTGCGGTTTTCACCGTGGCGGCTTCGCCGATGATCTCGATTTCAGCGTGCGCGGCCAGCATTCCGCGAAGGTCAGTGCGAGCGGAAGCTTCATCATCGATGATCAAAGCGCGGGGCATGGGCGATTTAAGACCGCGTGGGCGGAGAAGTGTTCGAGGTGGAGTGAGTGGGTTGTGTTACGTGTGACAAGCGGGCGTGGATGCACGGGGAAAGCTCCGGTGTGAAATCGAACCACCCACACTTGAACCACGAATGGACACGAAGGAACACGAATGGAAATAGCGAAGGCACACAACGCATGAGGCCGGATTCGTGGTTTTCTGACTCGCTCGTGAAGTTTTATGCGCGCCTCACGTCGCGCCGGTGGGTTTGCCTTTGAGGTGTAGTCTAACGAACACCCAGCCGTCGGCGGCGGCGTGAGAAAATTCGTGAGCGTCGGGATAATGGCGTTGGAGGCGCTCCTTCAAATTGTGATGGCCGATGCCCAGCGACGGAATGCCCGGACGCGAACCGGGCTCGACCCACGAGCCGGTGTTGCCGATTTCGATGAATACGCCGTCTTTGCCGGCGCGGCGCACGGTGATTTTCAAGGCGAGCACATCCTCGCTGGTGGCCTGGCCGTATTTGAGCGCGTTCTCGACGAGCGGCAACAGGAGCAGGCGCGGCAACTCGTCGTGGTCGATCGTCGGATCGATTTCGAAATCTACGCGCAGCAGCTCGCCCATCCGCGTCTGTTCGATGTCGAGATATGAACGCAACATCGCGATTTCCTCGCCGACGACGGTGCGATCGTTCGGGCGTTCGCCGTGCAACGTGAGCCGGCAAAACTCCGCGAGCCGGTCGATCGTCGTGCGGGCGTTGCTCAACGCGGGCGGGATCTGGCTGCGGATCGACGTGAGCGAGTTAAACAGGAAATGGGGATTTAGCTGGTAACGCAGCACTTCGAGCCGGGATTTTTCCGCGGAGAGACGCGCGGTGATTTTTTCGCTGAGTTCGAGTTGGTGCAGGCGCGCGAGCTCGGAATTTTGCTGGCGCAAATCTTCGGTGCGCGCAGCGACGGTTTTTTCGAGCCGCTCGTTTTTGCGGCGCAGCACCGCTGTGCGCAGGTGCACGATGCCGATGACCAGCCAACACAGGGTCACGCCGTAAGCGAACCACGCCCACGGGTCGAACCACCACGGCGGTGGCAGGGCGAAGGCGAAGGTCGCTTCCCTGCCCTGTTGCCCGGCGAAGTTACGCGCTTGCACGCGGAAGGTGTAGTTGCGCCCGGGCAAATTCGTGTAGCGCACGTAAGTTTCCGAAGTCCACTCGCTCCAGTCGCGGTCGAAACCGTCGAGCTTGCTGCGGTATTCCGTGTGCGTGCGCCCGGCGTTGTCGGTGAGGTGAGTGGGCGCGGCGAAATTAAAACGCAGCGTGTCTTCCGCGGGTTTAAACTGCGGCGCGCGCGGGGCGGGCTCGGGCATCGTGGCCAATACTTTGCCGGAACTGGTGCGCACTTGCCGGATCACCGCCGACCAGTTCGCAGTCGCGGGCGTGAGTTGCGGCGACGTCGGCCAGTCCATCCGCGCGGACAACACACCGACTTGCGTGCCGAACCAAATGGTCGAGAGCGCGGGCTCGGCGAACGTGGTGTTGATGCTCACGCGATTCAGCGGCCCGAGCGGCAACGCTTCTGTGCTCCAGCGATCGACGCCATCAGGCTTTGCGTGCAGCACAAAAACGCCCGTGGAGGCCAGGCCACCGTTTCCGCTTTTCAGCCAATACGAGCCATCGTCGAGCGGGCTGATGTCGTCGGGTTTTTTCTCGGGCAAATTCGCAATGCGTTCCTCGGGCACAAAACGGTTTTCGCTGGCATCGTAGCGCAGCATGCCTCCGCGGTTCGACGCCACGACCGAATCGCCGAGCACGAATAATTCGCGGTAATCGTTGCGCTCCGCCTTCGGCACGCCGCGCTCGACGTCGTAGATTTCCACCGTGGCGTCGAGACTCGGGCCATTTCGGAAATCCGCGCGCCAGAGCTCGCCGTTGTTGGCCGCGCCCCAGATGAAACCGTCGCCGGTATCGAGCAGGCGCACGAGGTTGGTCGGGATATTTTTCGCGGGGCCACTTTGCTTCCAGCTGCCATCAGCCTGCGGTTCAAATATCCAAAAACCACGGCTCGGGGTGTTCGCGAAAAACCAGCCGGCGTGGCGCCGCGACGCGATCAAGTGATTCGCCTGCACGGGCGCGATGAGCTTGAGTTGTCCGTCGCGCGTGACTTCGCGGATGCCGGAAACCGAGGCCAGCAAACGATCGCCGACTTCGACGAAGCAGATGGTGCCATTTGTATTGGCGGGGGCGCCGGCCAGCAGGGATTGCGCGCCGGTGTGCGGGTCCATCACGGACACGCCTTGCGCGTGGCCGATGTAAATTTTCCCGTCGTGCCGAATGAGTGCGCGCACGCTGCCGCGATAACCGGGGTGAGTCGCGTAAGGCGAAACGATCTGCAAGCGCGCGATGCCATTATGCAGCGCCAGCCAAAGCCCACCCTCGGCATCTTCGGCGAGACCGTTGACGCGATCGGAGGAAAGCCCGCGCGTCTCATCGATGTGCTGCTCCAGTTTTCCTTCGGCGGTGAACACATACACGCCTCGCGTCACGGTGCCAAAGGCGAGCCGGCCATCCGAAAGCGCACAGGCACTCAACGCGGCTTCGTGGCGAAACAACGCGGCGGATTGCACGGAAAGCGCGCGCCATTCGCCGGTGTCGGCCAACACAATCGGGCCGCGCTCAGTGAGCAAAAGCAGATCGCTCGCGCCGGATTTTTTCCCTGCGAAGACGACGGGCAAGGGTTTAGCGAGCGGCGTCTCCACGAGTTTTTCGTTACGGAGCTGGAAGAGGCCGCGCCCGGTTTGCGTGGTGTGAAGCACGCCGTCGACGATCCAGAGTGATTCGAAATTCGTCACCGCGTCCCACGTCTGCGCGCGATCGGCCGAGTCGATCCGCACGAGCATTTTCTCGCTGCTGAAATAAACGCCGTCCGCCGAACTGGCGGAGCGCAGGAAGCGTCCGAAGTGTCGCTTCGCTTCCGGCAGCAGCGCGCTGCGATCCACCGAAGTGGGCACGCCGGTTTGGTTAGGCTCGAAACGATTGATCTCCTCTTCGAGCGGCGCCCAGACGCGGCCGCGTGCGTCGATTTCAAAGACATCGGGCGCGAGCGCGCGCGGGATGCGGTAACCATTCCACGTGTCGCCATCGTATTCGAGCACGCGCAGGTTGTTGCCCGCGTAGATGAAACCGTTCGGGTGGACGCGAATCTGCCAGTTGACCGGCGAGCCTTGCGTTTCGAGCTGGCTGAAATTGCGCAGAAACGGCGTGCCGCGCGTGGCGACTTCCGGTGGATCGACTTGTGCAGCCAGCGCACTCCACAGCGCCAAAAATAAAAAGACCTGACCGATGCTGCGGGGTAAAACCATGCGGGGCGCGCTATCTATTTTCGCGCAACCGCAAGTTGGCCGCAGCCGGCGGCGATGTCGATGCCGCGACGCTGGCGCACCGTGCTCGGCAAACCATACTCGGCGAGGATCGCTTGAAAATTTTTCGCGGCGGCTTGGCCCGTGGGTTCGCCGTCGAAACCGGCGGTGGGGTTGAGCGGAATTAAATTAACCTGCGCCTCCTGTCCTTGCAGCAAGCGCCCGACCGCATGCGCGGCTTCGGCGGTGTCGTTCTTTCCTTCGATCAACGTCCACTCGTAGAAAATCCGGCGTTCGCGCTTCGCGATGTAATAGCGGCACGCGTCCATCAGCACATCGAGCGGCCACTTTTTCGCAGCCGGCACGAGCGCGGCGCGTTCTTCCTGCGTGGCACCGTGCAGCGAGACCGCGAGGTGCACCGGACGCTCTTCGTCCGCGAGGCGGATGATCCCCGGCACGACCCCCACGGTGCTGAGCGTGATGCGTTTTCCGCTCAGGCCGAGCCCGCTGCCGTCGCGCAGGATGTCGATCGCGGTCATGACCGAGTCGTAGTTGTGCAACGGTTCGCCCATGCCCATGAGCACGATGTTGCGGAGGCGTTCGTGGCGCGCGTGCGGGGAATTATCCTCCGGCGCAGCGAGCGCGGGTGTGGCCTCGGCGAGAGTTTCGCGCAGCACGCGATCCACGTGCATGGCTTGCGCGACGATTTCGCCGGCGGTGAGGTGACGGATAAAACCCATCTGGCCGGTCGCGCAAAACACGCAGCCCATCGCGCAGCCAGCTTGCGAACTGATGCATGCGGTCACGCGGCCTTTGTAACGCATCAGCACGGTCTCGATGTTGCGACCGTCGTTGAGTGCGAGCAGGTATTTGCGCGTGAAGCCGTCGGCGCTGTGCGTCTCGATTGCGACAGGGAGTTGACCGAAATTAAATTCTGTTTCGGCTTTCGCGCGGAAACGCACCGGCAACTCCGGCATCGCGGCCCAATCCGTCACGCCTTCCAGGTAAACATAGCGCCACAGGCGCGCGCCGTGCGTCGCGCTGAAATCCCAACTCGCAACGAGCGCGAGCAACGCATCGCGCGTGAGGTCGTAAAAGTTGGTGGGAGTCGGAGACACGGAGGATGGGAGTTGTAGGTCGGGGTTTGGCTCCGACGCAAGCAACGTCGGGCGTAAAGTCCGAGCCACGGTTTGCCAGCGAAGAATTGTGCAGTATCACTCTGCGCATGGCAAAAATCATTCTCGCGGGAGGCAGCGGATTTGTCGGCGAAGCGCTCGCGCGCGAACTGATGCGTGCGGGCGGTTGGGAAATCGTGGTGCTCACACGCGACCCGACCGTTTGTCATATATTATATGACAAACCTGCCTTGGTGCGCGCGGTGAAGTGGGACGGTAAGACGATGACGGCGGGCGGAAAGGATGCCGATTGGGTGCGGGAGTTGGACGGCGCGGATGCGCTCGTGAATTTTACCGGGCGCAGCGTGAACTGCGTGCACACGGCGGAGAACAAACGGGCGATTCTCGAATCCCGCGTGGACTCCGTGCGTGTGCTCGGCGAAGCGCTCGCGAAATGTGCGCAGCCGCCGAAGGTCTGGGTGCAATGCAGCGCGGTGGGTTATTACGGGAATCGTGGTCTGCCGCCGTGCGACGAAACGGCGGCGGCGGGAAATACGTTTCTCGCGGACGTGTGCCGGCGCTGGGAGAACGCGTTTGCCGAAGCGCGTCCGCAAAAGGTGCGCCCGGTGGTGCTGCGACTGGCGACGGTGCTGGGGCGTGAAGGCGGCGCGTTGCCACCGCTGGCGAAAGTTGCGCGACTGGGGCTCGGCGGAAGGGCGGGTGATGGCCGGCAAGGCCTGAGTTGGATTCACCTCGCGGATCTGACGGCGATTTTTCGGCGCGCGATCGATGACGCGGCCATGCGCGGAACGTTTAACGCGTGCGCGCCGGAACCGGTCTCGAATCAGGAATTTATGAAGACGTTGCGTGGCGTGGTGCGGCGCCCGTGGAGTCCGCCGGCTCCGGCGATGATATTAAAGGCAGTCGCGCCGCTCGTGATGCACACGGACGCGAGTTTGATTCTCGAAGGACAATTTTGCGTGCCGACCGCGCTCGAGAAAGCAGGGTTCGAATTTCGTTTTTCAGAGCTAAAATCGGCGCTGGCGAACCTGCTGGTTAAATGAAAATTCATTGCCGTTAAACTGCCGGCAAAAACCTAACATTCTTTTAGCGGCTGAGCGCTTGCTCATTTGTAAAACGACCCGATGTTTGCGGGCACTTGCGGGCGGGCCAGCGGCTTCGAGAGATAACGAGAAGGCACGCCTGCAAATGTTGGCATGCACACACTTCTGATAATTTCCTGGATCACCGTCTTCGTGCTCATCGGCGCGGGCTGGGTGCTGCGTCGGCGCTATCAGAAAATTCTGCGCGCGCACGAACGCGATTTGAAGCGGCTCACGAGCACGCAAACGATGTTGCGTCGCATCAGTCAGGCGGTCGAGAGCACCAGCGATGCTGTCGGGATCGGCGACATGAACGGTAATTCCGTTTATCATAATCGCGCGCATCTGGAGATGTTTGGCTACACCGTGCAGGAAATTAATGCACTTCCGGAAACGGGCACGCTGTTTGCCGACAAAGCGGTCGCGAAAGAAATCTTCGATAAGATCAGCGCAGGCGAATCGTGGGCGGGCGAGACGACGGCCGTCGCCAAGGATGGACGCCAGATTCCCGTCGCGGTGCGCACGGATGTCATTCGCGATCACACGGGCAAGGCGGTCGGCATCTTTGGCGTGTTTTCCGACATCACGGAACGCCAAGTCGCGCAACAGCAGCTCCGTTCCGAGCGCGCGCGTTTGCGGGTGACGCTCGAGTCGATCGGCGACGGCGTGATCACGACGGATGCGAATGGAGAAATCGTTTTAATGAACACCGTGGCTGAGCGTCTCACGGGTTGGTCGCGCGCCGATGCGGCGAGTCGTCCGCTCGAAGAAGTGCTGCCGCTGCTCGATATTTCCACGCGGCAGGCAATTACGAGTCCGGCCTTGCGGATGTTGCGTGCGGGCACGGGGGATCCGTTTGGCCATGATTACGTGCTGGTTTCGCGGGATGGCACCGAGCGCACGATCGCGGAGAGCACGTCGTTTATCCGTGGCAACGACCACGGCGTGGCCGGACTCGTGCAGGTGCTGCGCGATGTCACCAACGAGCGAAAACACGCCGCCGAACACGCGCGCACGCAACGCCTCGAATCACTGGGCCTGCTCGCCGGCGGCATCGCGCACGATTTCAACAACCTGTTGACCACAATGATTTGTAACCTGCACCTCGCGCGGCACACGCCGGGCGTGCCGGAAGCCTCTGCAACGCGCATGGATGACCTCGAGCAAGTCATCTGGCGCGCGCGTGATCTGACGGAAAACCTAAAGACGTTTGCGAAAGGCGACGTGCCAAAAAAGAAACCGATGGCCATGGGCAAGCTGACGCGCGAAGCCGCCACGGATGCGTTGCTCGGCAAAAACGTCACCGTGAAATACGACATTGCGGAGGACCTGTGTCAGGTCGAAGCCGATGCGAGCCAGATCGAACAGGTCATCAGCAATATCGTGCTCAATTCGGCGCAAGCCATGACCGCCGGTGGCCACGTCGAAATTGTCGCGCGTAACAATGTGATCGCGGGCGACGACGGCGCGAACACCGGATTGAGTTGGGTGGATATTTCAATTTCCGACAACGGTCCCGGCATCAAGCCCGAGTTGCTGCCCAAGATTTTCGATCCGTTTTTCACGACCAAAGAACAAGGCACCGGCCTCGGCCTCGCGACGGCGCACTCGATCATGCGAGCGCACCGCGGCCAGATGCGCGTCGAGTCCACGCTCGGCAAAGGCACGACTTTCCACCTCTCGCTGCCCGCGCATGTCCCAGTCGAGCATATCAGTCTCGCGAAAGAGTTGGGTTTGCGCGCGGTGAAGTGACTGGAGCGTTCGCGGATTTGCCTTTTGCCAAAGCGCCTCCCACGCTGCGGCCATGACCGAGTGGTTAGGAAAATTTTTGCAGGCATTCATTCCGTTGTTCGTCGCGATCGACCCCATCGGGCTCGCGGCAATTTTCCTCGGGCTCGGGCAAAACGTGGCGCCGGCGCGCCGGCAAAAAATCGCCGACCAAGCGATCTGGACGGGCGGTTTGGTGGCACTGGGTTTTCTTTTTCTCGGACAGACCATTTTCAAGGCGCTGGGAATTTCCGTGGGCGATTTTCAAATCGCGGGTGGCCTCATCCTGTTTATCCTCGCGGCCAAGGATCTCGTGCAATCGCCCGCGGAACCGGAAAAATTGCCGGACGATTTCGGCGTGGTTCCGCTCGGCATGCCGTTGATTGCGGGGCCGGCGTCGATTGCCGCGCTGCTGTTGCTCGCGCAGACCGTTGGCATGTCCGCAACGCTCGCGGCGCTCGCCGTGAACCTGATTCTCGTCGTGTGCGCGCTGCATTACAGCGAGTGGCTCGGCCGTAGAGTCGGCGCGACGGGCATGCGCGCGATTTCAAAAATCATCTCGATGCTGCTGGCGGCCATCGCGGTCAGCATGATTCGCCGGGGCTGGAACGGATGAACTGGCGCGCGACCGTGTTCGGATTGGGTGCGCTGCTGGCGCTGACCGACGTGATGGTCGCATCCGTGGAAAAACCGGAGCTAAGCGCGCTCGTCGAAAAAGCCGTGGAGCAAACGTGCGCCGAATTTTCCGTGCAAGGATTGAAGCCGGCGCAAATTGCCGTGACGTTGCTCGACGAACGCGTGGCCGGTGTGACGCAGCGCGGAAGTTTTCGGGGCGAGCGACGCATCTATCCGGCGAGCGTGATTAAGCTATTTTTTCTAGCATACGCGCATCAACGGATGGAAGAAGGACAACTCGCGGACACCCCGGAACTGCGGCGCGGCCTGCGCGACATGATCGTCGATTCTTATAACGAAGCCACGAGTTACGTCGTCGATGCCGTCACGGGCACGACCAGCGGCCCGGAATTACCAGCGGCAGAATTAACGGCGTGGCACGACAAGCGGGGTGCGGTGACGCGCTATTTCGAAACGCGCGGTTACAAAAATGTCGCCGCTTTGCGCAAACCGTGGGGCGAAGGCCCGTATGGCCGCGAAAAGCAAGACGCGGCCACGAACGCGCTGGCGCGGAATTTCCTTTCGACCGATGATACGGCGCGGTTGCTCGATGAAATCGCGAACGGGCGCAGTGTTTCGCCCGCGCGTTCCGCGCAGATGATGGAGTTGATGGCGCGCAAGCCATTCGAAAAAACCATCACCGCCGCCGGCGAAGAAGATCGTCAGGCCACGGATTACATGGGGGCGGCCTTATCGTCGGAAATGAAACTGTGGTCGAAAGCCGGCTGGACGAGCCAGGTGCGCCATGACGCGGCGATCATCGAATTTCCGGGCGGCGGAAAAATCATCCTCGTGATTTTCACCGATAGCCGCGAACACGCGGGCAACCGTGCGATCATCCCCGCGCTGGCGAAACGGATTTTGGCAGGGCTGAATCGGTAGGGACGGTTATCCCTAACCGCCCTACCCCAGATCTACTTTACTCTGCGAACGTCGTCAGCAAGTCGGCGTAAATTTTTGCTGAGTTCACCAAATCCTTCACCCGCGCGCGTTCGTCGATGGCGTGATAGTCGAGGCCGCCGGGGCCGTAGCCGATGGTGGGAATTTTCAACACTTGGGCGAAGAAATGCATGTCGTTGAAGCCGGACGAGACCATGAACTTCGCGGGTTGTTTGCGCACGCGCGCGACGCTGCGTTGCATTGCCGTGAACAGCGGATGCGTCGGCGGCGTGTAGCACGAAAAATTGTCCGACACCTTTTCAAGCGTGATCCGGCATTGCGGGATCTTGGCGGCGGCCGTTTTGAGAAACGCGCGCAGCTCGCGCTCGGCGGTGCGGAGATCTTCCGTCGGGAGCACGCGGCGATCGATACTGAAGCTGGCGCGAGCGGGCACGGTGTTGATTTTCCCGCCCTCGCCTGACGAAAACACGCCGCCGAGGTTGAGCGTGGGCACCATAGTTTTTCCCTCGGGCGTGCGAAATTGTTTCCGCGTGAGCGAGCGTTTGTAGTCGTCGAGCGCGAGCACGAGCGCGGACATTTTCTCGAGTGCGTTGATGCCCTTGTGAGGAGTGGAGCCGTGAGCGGCTTTACCGTGCACGTGGACATTCATCCAGACGACGCCGTTGTGGCCGCAGCAGACGGCGTCGTTGGAGCCGCCCTCACCGACCACGGCGTAATCCGCGCGCAGTTTACCGTGTGAAGTCACCCAATCCGTGCCGAGCACGCTGTCGGTTTCTTCGTCGGCGGTGAACGACACCTCGACGTTGAAGTTCGGCGTCACGCCGCTTTCGCGCAGCGATTTGATCGCGTAAATGATGCTCGTGATCGCGCCCTTCATGTCGGCGGTGCCGCGCCCGTAGATCCAGCCGTTTTCGACGACAGGATTGAACGGGTCGGCGTGTTTCCATTCACCGGAAACGGGCACGACATCGTAGTGCGCGTTGAAATGAATCGTTTTTTTTGCGCCGACATCCCACAGCGCGATGACGTTGTAGCGCGGAAAATCGAGCTGCGTGGGCTGGGTCTTTTTTTGCAATGCACGCGGGATCGCGATGCGGCGCGTTTTCAGTCCAAGGCCGGTCAATGTGTCCGCGAGCAACGAAGTGATTTCGCCGTAGTTCTCGCCGGGCGGATTGACCGTGCGCAGGCGGATCAGCGTTTGTAGAAAAGCCGTGAGATCGGCGGAGTGACGGTCGAGATAAAGTGCGGGGCTCATGGGTTTAAGGCTTTCTCTTTCCTCCTAGTCTTTCTCGTTATCGTGGATGCAAAAGCGCCGGGAAAGCAGGCCTGCAGCTGAAAGAAGGATTAAGAGAAAGAGAACGAGAAAGATTCTTAGGAAACGTAGCTGGTGTAGATGAGTTTGAGGGCGACGAGGGCCGCCATCACGAGAAATACGGGGCGAACGAATTTGGCGCCACGCGTCATCGCGAGGTGGGCGCCGAAACGCGCGCCGAGCAGGTTGCCGGCGCCGACCGCGAGCGCGGGCAGGAGGAGGATTTTTCCACCAAGCCCGAACACGAGCACGCCGGCGAGGTTGCTGGAAAGGTTCATCGCTTTCGTGTGGCCGGCGGCTTTCACGAAATTATGCCCGAGCACCATGATGAAGGCGATCGTCCAAAACGAACCCGCCCCCGGGCCGAAAAATCCATCGTAGAAACCGAGCGCGAGGCCGAAGATTAAATAGAACGGCGTTTCGCTGAGCCGTTGCTGGCGGTCGCCTTCGCCCAGTTGCGGTTTGAGCGTGAAGTAAATCACCATCGCGCCGAGCAACCACGGGATGACCCGCGCGAGCAGCGAGGGATCGATCATCCGCACGGTCATCGCGCCGAGGGCGGCACCGGCAAAGGTGCACGCGATGCCGAGTTTGCATTCGCTGAGTTTAAACGCGCCGCGGCGCGCATAGCTCCACGTGGCCGATGCCGTGCCGAAAGCGGACGCGAGTTTGTTACTGCCCAGAGCGAATGGCACCGGCAGCCCTGCGCTCAACAACGCGGGCAACGTGATCAACCCGCCGCCGCCGGCGATGGCATCGACGGTGCCAGCGACCAGCCCCGCGCCAAACAACAGCACGTAACCGAGCAGCGTGATTTCGGGAATGGACGGCATGGACGAGGTGAGCGTGCATGGCGCGGTTAATTTTGACAGCGCGAAGCGTGGGCCCACGATGACGCGTTCAATGGCATTGGCAGACATGCGCAAGGATTACGCGATGGCGGGGTTGCTTGAAAAAGACCTCGCGCCCAACCCCTTTGACCAGTTCGAGCAGTGGTTTCGGGAAGCGGAATCCGCTAAAATCACCGAGCCAAACGCGATGACGCTGTGCACGGTCGGCACGGACGGCCGTCCCTCTGCGCGGACGGTGTTGCTTAAGGGGAGCGACGCGCGTGGTTTCGTTTTTTATACGAATTACGAGAGCCGCAAGGCGCGCGAACTTACGGCGGCGCCCCGCGCGACGTTGTTGTTCCCGTGGGTGGCGATGGAGCGCCAGATCATTATCGAAGGCGCGGTCACCCGCGTGTCGCGCGGAGAGGCGGACGTTTATTTTCACAGCCGTCCGCGCGCGAGTCAGGTCGGCGCGTGGGCGTCGCCGCAAAGCACGCCAATCGTGGGCCGCGAAGTGCTTGAGGAAAGTTTTCGCGCGGTGGAAAAAAAATACGAGGGCCGGGAAATTCCGTTGCCACCGCACTGGGGCGGGTTTCGCGTGACAGCGGAGTGCGTCGAGTTCTGGCAGGGTCGTCGCAGCCGCCTGCACGATCGACTGCGGTATCGCCGTAACGGCGAGATCTGGATCATCGAACGACTGGCGCCTTAACCTCATGCCGACGCCTCGCAAAAAATCCCCCGCGAAGAAGAAAGCTGCGCCTGTCGCGGCCACAGCCGTGGCGGCGCGCTCGCCGGATTGCGGCGCGGCGAATACCTGCGAGGCGGTGGTGGCCGGTTTGGGAGAAGCCACTGTCATCACGGAAACCAAGTGGGAAAAAGGCGGGGCAAAAATCCTGTTCGCGAATGCGGCGTTCTGCCGGCTGACCGGTTATTCGGCGGACGAGCTCGTGGGTAAGAACACGCGCTTACTGCACGGCACGAAAACGGATTTCACGGTGTTGCGGCTTGGGCGCCGCGATAATCAGCAGGAGAATGTCGGCAAGGGTGAAGGCTGGCTCGCGCGTCGGGACGGTTCGCCCTTTTTCGCCCAGTGGGATTTCAGCGAACTCCATTGCGCAGACCAGCCCTGCCTTGTGGGGATTTATCGCGATCAGTCCGAGTTCAAGCGCCTGCGCGATGCGCTGATGCAATCGCAGAAACTCGACACGGTCGGCCTGCTCGCGAGCGGTGTGGCGCACGATTTCAACAACCTGCTTTCGGTCATCAACGGTTACTGTGAAATCATGAGCGCGAAAATCGCCGGCGTGCCGGCGGCGCAAAAAGATTTACAGGAGATCCATCGCGCGGGATTGAAAGCGTCGGCGATTGCGCGGCAGATCCTCGAATTTAGCCGCCGGCAGGAAACCGAGGTGAAGGTGATTAATTTCAACACGCTGATCCGTGAAATCGCCGACATCATCCGGCGCGTCGCAGGCGACGAGATTACCGTGGAGCTTCGTTTGTCTTCCGACCTCGGCAATGCGCGCATCGACCCGACGCATTTTCAGCAGGTGTTGCTCAACTTGTGTTTCAATGCGCGCGATGCGATGACGGCGGGCGGCAAGCTCACGATCCGCACCGCGAACCACAAAGTCAGTTCCGACGCCGATCGCCGCGCGCCCGGTATGCACGACGGCCTCTACGCCGTGATGCGCGTGAGCGACACCGGCCAAGGCATGGATTCGGTGGTGTTGAACAGCATCTTCGAACCGTTCTTTACGACGAAGCCGCATGGCACGGGCTTGGGCCTTTCCACCGTGCAAGGTATCGTGCGGCAGAACGACGGGTTCGTGTCGGTCGACAGCAAGGTCGGGGCAGGCACGACGTTCGAAATTTATCTCCCGGAAACGCCCGAGCCCGAGCAGACGCTGATTACCAAGCTCGGCAATTTGCCGGCGGTGCGCGGCAGTGAGACGCTGCTTATTTTGGAGCAGGATGAAATTTTGCGGAAGATGATCGCGGGAATTTTGTCGGCCGATGGTTATCGCGTGGCGGATTTTTCCGGCCCCGAAGACGCGGCGGAATTTGTCGCGAAAAACGGCCCCGCGCAAAGTCTCCTGCTCGCGCATTGCGGCACCAAGGCTGGCGCGGCGCTGGCCCGTAAGCTCTATGCCAATAATCGCGGGCTGCGCGTGATCAGCACCTCGGCCGAGACCCCGCGCAAGACCCTGCCGGAATTTCCCCCGCGCGCGATGGCACATCTACCGAAGCCTTTTGCCCTGAGCACGCTCATCAACACGGTGCGTTCGCTGCTCGATAACGGATCCCGGTGAAAATTTTAGTCACAGGTGCTTCCGGATTGCTCGGCGCTGCGGTGGTGCGGGTCGCTGCGAGAGTTGGTCATGAAGTGCTGGCGGTCGTCGGCGGCTGGAAAGGCGAGGTGCCGCACGCCGCGCGCACATTCTCAATTAACTTGGAAAGTGCCGACGCAACGCGCGCATTGGAACGTGAGGAATTTGACGTGCTGATCAATTGCGCCGCCGTGGCGGAACCGACCGTGTGCGTCACACAGCCCGAGCGCAGCCAGCGCCTCAATGTCGAGATGCCTGCGCAACTCGCCGCGATTTGCGCGCAACGCGGGGCGCGCATGATTCACCTTTCCTCCGAACAAGTTTACGATGGCGAGCACGCGCCGTTTTCGGTGAAAGCTGCGCCGGCACCGCTCAATCTTTACGGACGACAAAAGGTCGCGGGTGAGCAGGCTGTGGCGGCGGCGTGCGTGAATTCAGCTTCCGTGCGGTCTCCGCTGTTGTTGGGCAACAGCCTGGGCGGACACCGCAGCGTGCACGAAAAGTTTTTCGAGACGCTGGCTGCCGGAAAGAAGATGAAACTTTATCGCGATGAAATTCGCCAGGTGTGCACGGCGGACAACATGGCGGAGGCGCTCGTGGAACTCGCGGGCCGCGAGGATCTGCGAGGCGTCTTTAACTGGGCGGGCGCTGAACCGATTTCGCGCTGGGATCTGGGTTTAAAAACAGCCGCGCATTTCGGAGTAGATGCGGCGTTGGAACCGATCACGCGCGCCGACACGCCGGAGGTTTCTGCCACCCGTCCACGCGACCTGACGCTCAATCTCGCGCCGCTGGAACTTGAGTTGAAAACGCGTCCCGAAACCGTCGACGAAGCGGTGGCTAAATTACTCATTCCCGAGTGGTGGAAGGCACGATGAAACTGCATGTGTTACCCGTTCGCACCGCAGGCGCCGCCGAGAACATGGCGGTGGATTTCCTGTTGTTGCAGCGGTATCCCGAAGCGACGGTGCCACGGTTTCGTCATTACGAGTGGCGCACGCAGGCGTTTACGTTTGGCTACAGCCAGAAAATCGAGTTCGTGCGCAGCCAGCTGCCGCCGGATGAAACGTTTGATCTTACGCGGCGCGCCACGGGCGGTGGCGTGGTGGATCATCGCAATGACTGGACTTACGCGCTGGTCATTCCGCGCGGCCATGCGCTTTACGATGCGCCGGCGCCTCAATCGTATCGCCTCATTCACGAATGCCTCGCCAACGCGCTGACGGCGTTGGGGCAACGCGTCGAAGTGAAATTAAAATGCGATTCCGAGTGTGCGGTAGGGCCCGATCTCCGAGCGGGCGGCCGCGCAAACGAAGATGGCCCGCTCGGAGATCGAGCCCTACCCAAAGCCGGCTTAATCGCTGGGGTGTGCTTTCAACGCGCGGAACTTTACGATGTCGTTAGTTCAGCCACGGGCGCGAAAATTGCCGGCGCCGCGCAGAAACGGAACAAGCATGGTCTGCTGTTTCAGGGCTCGATTGAAAAGAATGCATTGGGCGCGATGGCTTGGGATGATTTTCAGATGCGTTTCGTCGACGCACTGGCGAAAGCGCTCGGCGCCGATGCGGTGGAAACGCCTTGGCCGGAATTCAACGAAGACGAACTCAGCGGCCTGGTTGAACACTACAGCGCGACGGAATGGGTGGAATATAGGTAGGGGCCATTTTCCCGAACGGCCCTTGGACTATCACCGGTGAGGGCGGTTAAGGATAACCGCCCCTACCTTTGACGCGTGGCGATGCGCTTTCATCGCTGCGCCTTTGACTCAGGTGTGGCGGGCGCGCAATTTCGCGTCCTATGAAATTCCGTTGCGTCGTTGCGTTCGTGCTTTCGCTCGCGTTTTCAGTCGCGGTTTTAGCCGCCGAAAAACGCGTGCTCACTCCTCAAGATCTCTGGGCCATCAAGCGCGTGAGCGCCCCCGCCCTTTCTCCTGACGGAAAAACCGCGGTCATCGTCTTGCAGGAGTGGTCCATTGAGAAAAACAAGAGCACGAGCAACCTGTGGCTCGTCGATGTCGCGAGTGGCGCGGTCAAGCGCCTCACCACGGCGCAGGCGTCCGACAGTGCGCCGACCTGGAGCCCGGATGGCACGCGGCTGGCGTTTACGTCGAAGCGCGGCGACGATGAAAATGCCTCGCTCTATGTGATGCGACTCGATGGGGGCGAACCGGAAAAACTCATCGAGTTTCCCTTCGGTCTCTCCGGGCTGAAATGGATGCCGGACGGGCAGAGCATCGTGGTGGTCACGACCGTAATTCCGGAGCTTTCCGCGTCGTTGAAGAAAGAAGATTTTGCCGCGCTCAAAAAAGAAACGAAGCACCGCAAGGAATCGAAGATGACCGCGAAGGTCACTGAGAACCGCCAATACCGCTATTTCGACCATTACATCACCGATAGCGCCGCGCACCGGCTCGTGCTGGTGAATACCGCGACGAAGGAATTCAAAGACCTCACGCCGAAGTGGGATCGTCTTTTCACCGTTGCGGGCGAGGCAAACTACGATCTTTCGCCTGACGGAAAAACCATCGCGCTTTCGATTAACACGGTGAAACCGCCGTATCAGTCGCATCCGAATCACGACATCTACCTGCTGCCGACGGACGGTTCCGGCACGTTGCAGAACATCACGCCGGAAAACAAAGGCGACGACACGAGCGCGACGTTTTCACCGGATGGCAAAACGATCATCTTTGGGCGTCAGGACGTGCCGTTTTACAGCGGCGAGTTCGCGAAGTTGTGGAAACACGACCTCGCGACTGGCCAGAACACGGCCCTCACCGAGTCGCTCGATTACGCATTCGATAGCGTGAAGTTCTCCGCCGACGGCAAAACCCTCTGGGCGGCCGTGGAGAATCAGGGCGTGGTGCCGGTGTTTAAACTGAACGCGGATGGCAGCGGGCTTACGGCGGTCTACAAGGAAGGCTCGTCGAGCGGCCTCGACGTAAAAAGCGGCACACTCGTGTTTCTCAACGACAATACCTCGCGCCCGAACGAACTTTTCGCGCTCGATATTTCGACCGGTCACGCGCGTCAGCTCACGCACTTCAACGACGAGTTCATGGCGCAGTTCAACCTCGGCAAGGTCGAGGGTTATTGGTTCACCGGCGCGAACAACGAGCAAATCCACGGCTGGCTCGTTTATCCGCCGAACTACGATACCGCGAAAAAATATCCGCTCGTGCAGCTGATGCACGGCGGCCCGCACACGATGAATCGCGATTCGTGGAGCTACCGCTGGAACACGCAGCTCTTCGCCGCGCCCGGCTACATCGTCACGTGGGTCGATCGCCACGGCTCGACCGGTTACAGCGAGAAATTTGCCAGCAGCATCGTCAACCAGTGGGGCGACATGCCGTTCGAAGACATCATGAAGTCCACTGATTTCCTGATTAAAAAATTGCCTGCGATCGACCCCACCAAACTCGCCGCGGCGGGCGCGAGCTACGGCGGTTACATGGCCGCGTGGGTGCTCGGCCACACGGATCGTTTTAAAACCATCATCAACCACGCCGGCGTGAACAGCTCCTACGCACAATATGCGACCGACGTGCCGCACGGTTTCCCTGAAGTCATGGGCGGCAAGCCGTGGGAAAATCTCGAAGGCATGCAGAAACAAAACCCGATGTTCTACGCGAAGAATTTCAAAACCCCGATGCTCATCCTCCACGGCGAACTCGACTACCGCGTGCCCTACGGCAACGGCCTCGAACTCTATGGCGTGCTGCAAGCGATGAACGTGCCGTCGCGCCTCGTGGTGTTCCCCAATGAAAACCACTGGGTGCTCTCGCCGCAGAACGCGATCTACTGGCACTGGGAAATGCAAAGCTGGCTCAGCCGCTACCTCGGCGGGAAGCCTGTCCTCGAAAAACCAAACTTCGACGCGCCGGCAGAAGCGGCGAAGTAATCTTCGCTAAATGCTAAGGGGAGGGCGGTTATCCTTAACCGCCCTTTGTTATTGCGGATGCTTAATTTTAAACCCGCCAAGGGAAACCCCTTTTCTGTAAGCAATCTCTGCAGAAATTATTTCTGCAGATTCGATGATGTTAAAGTAAGCTTTATCGTCTCCTCGATAGGTCGTGGTAACGCGTAACACCGCACTTTTGTTAAGCCAGTAGTCTTCAATTATTCCTCCGAAAGGCTCAGATGGTTTCCTGCCGAAATTGTCCCAGTTCGTGATCGCATAGGGTCGGACAGAAGGAGCGATAAGCCTTAGAAAGGTCGCACGTTCTTGACGCACGGGAAATTGAATTAAGCTAATCGCAGACTTTATTTCTGCGACTTGGAGGGCGCTAAAGTTCCCGACAAATTCATTTTGGAGGTCCTGGTTGCCCCAATAATATTCTGCGACGCCAATTTTTGATGTAGTTGGGTTGGCTTCCTTGTGCGCAAAGCTCGGCTGATTTGGTGAGCAGCCAGTCGAAATTAGCATGGCAATACTACACCAAACGCCTGCGGTCGTAGTTTTCATTTTCGAAAACTTTTCTATGGCCTAATTTGGCGCGCTCAAGCTGTAGATCTCATGGTCCACGAAGTGGTCGTAGAGCCACTCGGCTTTTTTGAGCGTGCTGATTTTTTGGTAGCCGAGTTTGAGGGGGATTTTTTTGGCGCGGTGATTCTCCGTGGCGACGGCGACGACGACTCGTTTCAGCTTGAGGTCGCGGAAGGCGTGATCGTTTACGGCGCGGCAGCAGAGGGTCATGAGGCCTTGTCCTTCGGCGCTGGGTGCCAACCAATACGCGGGGAAGCCTACGCGGTTTGCCCAGTCGATGCGGTTGTGGCCGATGCAGCCGACGAGTTGGCCCATTGACCAGATGCCACACATGAACACACGGTCGGCTTTGAATTCTTTTTGCGTCGTCGCGATGTAGCGCTGCGAGTCGGTGAGCGTTTTCGTGTCGTCGACCCACGGGAGCCACGTGCGGAGTTTGGTGCGGTGGGCGTCAACGACGGCGAAAAGCGCGGGCGCGTCGCTGGGCTGCAATTGGCGCAGTTCCAAACCGGGATGGATGACGTGGCGAAGCATCGGGTGATTTTTTAACCACGGATTGCGCGGATGCGCACGGATAAAGCCATCCCGTGATCTGCCAAAATTGTTTTACACAGAAGGTAACGAAGAGAACCAAGAAAGGCAGGATCCAGCCGGGCCGATACGTTGTTTCCTTCGTTACCTTCTTTTAAAAAAAGAACCCTGCTTGCTCACGATTTTGCGGCTGGGGCAACCAGGGCGGCGGCGCGGATTTCGGCGAGCTGTTTTTCCAGTTCGCGCATGCGCATCATGAGCTCGGGGAGTTTTTGCACGGCGATCCACTGGCGTTTCGCTTGTTTGTCGGGCATGGCGGGCATGCCGAGGACGGTTTCCTTCGGGGCGACGTCGCGCATGACGCCGGACTTGGCGCCGACGGTGGCTTGAGGGCCGAGCTTCAAGTGGCCGGCGATGCCGGATTGTGAGGCGATCACGCAGTAATCTTTTAACTCGGTGCTGCCGGCGAAACCGACCTGGCCCATGACGAGGCAGTGTTTGCCCATGACGACGTTGTGCGCGACGTGGACAAGGTTGTCGATTTTGGTGCCGGCGCCGATGATGGTCGGGCCGAGCGCGCCGCGGTCGATCGCGGTGTTGGCGCCGATCTCGACGTCGTCGTGGATGATGACCTGGCCGACCTGGTTCATCTTGAGGTGACGGCCCTGATCGAAGACGTAACCGTAGCCGTCGGAACCGATGACGGTGCCGGCGTGAATCGTCACGCGGTGGCCGAGCTGCGTGCGGGCGTAGAGCACGACGTTGGGTTTGAGGCAAACGTCGTCGCCGAGCTGGCAGTTTTCGGCGAGGTGATTGCCGCCGGTGAGCACGGTGCGCGCGCCGATCACGACGTTCTCGCCGATGACGCAATGCGGGCCGATGTGCGCAGTCGGATCGATTTTCGCGGAATCGGCAATGGACGAGCTGCCGTGCAAGCAGGCCACGGGTTGCACGAACGGAAAGAAAAGCGGCAATACTTTCGCCGCGGCGATGCGGGCGTTGGGCACGCGGATAAGCGTCTTCGTGGCCGAGGGAAAATCGCCGGCCACGAGAATCGCCGCGGCCGCGCTGGCTTCGGCGGCGGCGAAGTAAGTGTCTTTTTCCGCGAAGGTCAGGTCGCCGGCGCGCGCGCGATCGGCGCACGTGAAACCGGTTAAGAGGACAGAGCCGTCGCCGATGACGGTGCCTTTGAGGTGGGCCGCGATTTCAGCGGCGGTAAACGTGGTCATGGAGGTGTGTGCGGTTACGCTCCGATGACCTCACCGGGGCGGGGATTGCGGCCGGTGGGGTGAAAATTGTGCGAGTGCGTGAAAGCCGCGGGCGGCTTACAGACCGCGGACGCCGACCATGCGCTGGGTTTCGACGTCCCAGACTTTCAGGCGGAGGCAGCGGAAAATATCGGCGGGCCAGAGCGAGGTGGTCTTCGCGGCTTGCAGTTCGGGGATCTCGCGGAGCACTTCGGGCAGGCGATAAAACGGAATCTTGTGATTCAGGTGGTGAATGTGGTGGTAGCCGATGTTGGCCGAGAACCAGCGCATGATCGGGCCCATCCGCATGTAGCTCGACGACTCGAGCGCGGCTTTTTCATAGGTCCAACCGTCTTTGTCGGTGAAGGAAACGCCGGGGAAATTATGCTGCGCGTAGAAAAAGTAAGTGCCGATCGCGTAGGTGATGAAGTGCGGGATCGCCTGTGCGAACAGCCACGCCTGCCAGCCGCCGAAGTAAAACAGTGCGACCGTGATGCCCGCGTGCACGATCAGCGAGATGAGGCAGTCGTAGTGTTTGCGCGGATTGTTCAGGAACGGATTCAGGCACATCCCGAACAGGAACATGAAAAAGTAACCGAAGAGAATCGTCGCGGGATGGCGGATGAAAAGGTAGCCAAAGCGTTTTGCGCGTGAGCTCTTGCGGTATTGGTCCTTGGTCATGATCGGGAACGAGCCGATGTGCGCGCCGCGGAGCTTCGAGTTGTGCTGGTGGTGATGGTTGTGCGAGCTGCGCCACACGCTGCTCGCGCTGAGCGCGTAGATGCCGAACACGCGCATAAACCCTTCCGCGAGCTTCGAGCGCGGCAAAATCGCGTGATGCTGCTGGTCGTGATAAATCACGAACAAGCGCAATAGGAGCAGTCCGGCGAGGATGCTGCACGCAAGGCGCGCGGGCCAGTGCACGTTCAGCAAAGCGCCGCCGAGTGCGGCCAGCAGCAGCAGCGTCGTCGAGATAATCGCCCACCAGCTGTGGAGCGCATTGTCTTTCGCGTAAGGCTTCGTGGCCAGGATGAGCTCCGTTCCGGTTTTCTGCACGGGGCGAGCGTCGACGCGGCCCGCGCCCCTGTCGACGCTCATCTGGGTAATTTGAAAAATAAAAGACCGGTCTGCGTCGCTTCATTTTGAACGGATTCGCCGGTTTGCGCTCACGAGTATCCTGATTCTAGTGAGCTGCTTCCGTGATTACCCGCGTTGAACCTCCGGCGGCGAACGATGCCGCATTGTTTGGCGAACTGCATCCGCAGCTCGCGGCGTGGTTTCGCGGGCGGTTCAAAGCGTTTTCGCCAGCGCAGCGAGCGACGTTGCCGGAGATTCTCGCGGAGCGGTCTACCCTGCTTTCTTCGCCGACCGGCAGCGGCAAGACGCTCGCGGCTTTTCTCGGCGTGTTCGATTACCTCGCAAAGGCGCACGATCGCGGCGAACTCCCGAAAGGCATCGTTGCGGTGTATGTGTCGCCGCTGCGCGCGCTGGCGTATGATTTGCAAAAAAACCTCAACGCGCCGCTGGCGGAACTCGGTTGGGATTTTATCCGCGTCGGGCTGCGTTCGGGCGACACGAGCATGAAAGAACGCGCGGCGCAGAAACGGAAACCGCCGCACATCCTGGTCACGACCCCGGAGAGCCTCACGTTGTTGCTGAGCCAGTTGTCATGGGTGCAGGCGTTCAAACCCGCGCGCTTTCTCATCATCGACGAACTCCACGCGCTCGCGGAAAATAAACGCGGGGCGATGTTGATGGTGTCCGCGGAGCGGTTGGAGGAGGTAATTCAACCGGCGCCGCTCACGCGCATCGGGCTCTCCGCGACCGTTGCGCCGCTTGATACGGTGGCGGAATTTCTCGTCGGGCCGACCCGGGCGTGTCGTATTGCGGAGGTCACCCAGCGCAAGGCGGCGCACGTGGAAGTGTTTTCGCCATTGCGGAAAAATCCTTATCCGCCCGCCGGCTACACGGCGACGCGCGTATTGCGCGAACTCGGTGAAGTGCTCCGCACGAAACGCACGACGTTGATTTTTACCAACACCCGCAGCGGCGCGGAGACGATCGGGTTGCGACTTAAGGAAATTTTGCCGGACCTCGCGCCGCAGATCGAAGTGCACCACGCGTCGTTGGATCGCGCGTTGCGGATCGAAGTCGAAGATAAGTTGAAGCGCGGCGAATTGCGCGCCGTGGTGTGTTCGACGTCGCTCGAAATGGGCATCGATATCGGCTCGATCGATCTGGTGGTGATGGTGTCGGCGCCGAAAGGCGTGAGCCGTGCGTTGCAACGCATCGGGCGCTCGGGTCACTCGATGGGCGAGACGAGTCGCGGGCTGATGGTGGCGAGCAACATTAACGATCTCGTGGAGTGTGCCGTGACCGCGCGCATGATGGATCAGCGAGCGCTGGAGCCGGTGAAAATCCACGACGACCCGCTCGACGTGCTCGCACAACATTTGGTGGGGCTCGCGATTTTTGAGTCCGTGACGCCCGACGAGGCGTTTGCGTTGGTGCGGCGGAGTTACCCGTTTCGCGCTTTGCCGCGCGAGAAGTTCGATCGCGTGCTGCGTTACCTCGAAGGCGGCGGCAAATCGCTCGAACGCAATTACCGCGACACCTTTGGCAAAGTGATCTTGCGCGACGGCGTGCTGTGCGTGCCGCGGCCGAAAGTAGCCCGCGAATTTTATCAAAACGTCGGCACGATTTCGACCGATCAGATGATTCAGGTGAAATTGAAGCGACGGAATCTTGGACAGGTGGAAGAGTCGTTCATGAAACGCCTGCGCATCGGCGATGTGTTTGTGTTGAACGGTCGTTGCGTGCGGCTCGTGAGCACGGAATTGCTCACGGCGAAAGTGGTGGAAGCGAAAAGCACGTTGCCGACCGTGCCGCGCTGGAACGCGAACAAGATGCCGCTCGCCAGCGGACTGGCCGAGGAAACGGTGCGGCTGCGCACGGAATTGGCGGCGCGACTCGCGGATGAGGCGGTCGCGATGGCGTGGTTGCAGAGCGAATACGGGCTCTCGAAGGGCAATGCGGAGGCGATCACGCGGCATTTCCAATTACAGGCGCGGGAGTCGGCGATTCCGACGAAAGATTTTTTCCTGATCGAGCGCGTGGTCGAGGGCGAGTTGCGGCATTATTTTTTCCATTCGCTGATCGGGCGTTCGGCGAACGACGCGTTGTCGCGCGTCGTGGCGCAGCGGTTGCAGCAGACGAAAGGCGGCAACGCGCTCGTGACGATCGACGACTACGGCTTCATGTTCACGCTGCAGGCGTTTCAGGAGATGGCGCAGGAGGAGTGGCGCGCACTGTTTTCACCGGAAGGCATGGACGAAGCGTTGCGGCAGGCGCTGACGGAGGCGTCGTTGGTGAAATGGCAATTTCGCGTCGCGGCGCAGACTGGTTTGATGGTGCCACGGCGCGTGCACGGAGCGGAGCGCGGGAAGCGGTCGCTACAGTGGAGCTCGGAAATTATTTTCAATGTGCTGCGGCAATATGAGCCGGATCATCCGTTGCTGGAGGAAGCGTATGCGGAGGCGACGTTGCGGTTTCTCGATTTGCCGCGGGCGCGGGAATTCTTGGAAAAAGTTTCGACGATGCCGTGGAGGTTGCTCACGCAGGAGCAGGTGAGCCCGTTCTCATTCGGCATGTATGTCACCAAGATCAAGGAAACCATGACGCTCGAAGATCCTGAGACGACGATCGAGCGACTGTATCACGCCATGTATGGCGCCGCGGCGGAAATGGGCGCTTCGTCGCTCGAGAAATCGGTCGCAGTGCGCGTGGCGAAGGCGCAGATTTAGTTAAAAATTGAGACACGAATTTCACGCATGCCACGAATTGAAATAAATCGAACCCGTTACGTAACCCAACCTGATTGCTTCGTGAAATTGGTGCAGCTCGGGTCTCACGCGTCATGATTCGAACGCAAATCCAGCCCGGCCTCTGGCTCGATGCGCGGCGCGCGGTTTTTTTTGAAATGCTGGGTGTGCTCGCGGTCGCGGATTTGCACTGGGGGTATTCGCAGAGCCATCGGGCGGCGGGAAATTTGCTGCCGATGTGGGGCGATGCGGAGATCGCGCGTGATTTGAACGGGCTGATCGCCGACTACGTGCCGAAGGAAATGATCTGGATCGGCGATTCGTTGCATGCGTTGAGCGGGCGCGAGCCGGCGGAAAAATTTCTCAGCGAATGCGCGGTGCCGACGGTGTTGCTACCGGGAAACCATGATCGGAAGTGGCGCCCAAATCCCGAGATGCGCGTGGCGCGGGGTGACTATTTATTTCATCACGGCGACCGCGTGACCGAGGTGGCGGCAAATCAAATCGAAGTAATCGGGCATCATCATCCCGCGTTCAGCTGGTATGATGGCGCGGGCGGCCGCGTGAAGTTGCCGGGACTCGTCTTCGGGCCGCGCAAAATTATTTTGCCCGCGTTTTCGCCGTGGGCGGCCGGTGCGCCGTGGAATCAACTGCTCGGCGACGACGAGCAGTTGTGGGTGATTTCGCCGAAGCGCGTGTTCGCCGTGACGCCGGCGATGTTACGCCGCTGATTACTGCGCGTCGTAGATTTGCACGCGCGTCCAGAAATGTTTGCTGTTTTGGACGAAGGCAGTGTGCAGTGGGTCGACTTGGTAGGCGTCGTGACCGGCGATGCCGTCGACGATGATCGTGAGCGCGTAAGAATAACTGCCGTCGACGACGGGACGTTTGCCGGTGTCGGCCGGCGTGCCGATGTAGGCCTGTTTAATCGCGCGAATGCCTTTCAGCGTTTCGAGATTACGCAAAAATTCCGCGCGCTGGGCGTCGGTGAGTTCAGGTTTCAGCCAGAAGAAAACGGAGTGAACGAGCATGCGCCTGAGGGTGGCGCGTTTGGCTCATGCGACAATCGCGAATTGGCCTGTTGTGATAGGCATTAAGGTAGGGGCGGTTATCCCTAACCGCCCTGTGCGCTCACAATATCACGTTCGAAGGGCGGTTAATGATAACCGGCCCTGCCAACGCCACAACCTGACGCCGGGGGATTTTCCCGGCGTCAGGTGTGATGGACCAAGCTTCGGTGTGAGCTGGAAGACGAAAATTAATTTAACACCGCGCGGAGGCGGTCGATGAGTTCGACGCAGCGATTCGAGGATTCGCGCCACGAGTAGCCGGCGAGGTGATTCCAGCGAAACTCCCACGTGGCCGAGCCGCGACCGTAGCCCATGCCAATGACCGGCAGGCCTTCCATCATCATCTCGTCGAGCAATCCGGAAGCCCCGGCGGGCAGGCGATTTTCCGGCACGACGAGCGCGAGCGTGACCACGGTGCGACGGTCGCGTCCGGGGCTGAATGCGATGCGCGCCTCAAACCCGTTGTCGCGGTGCACCAGTTCCTCGCCCTCTGGCGTGAAACGATAGCCGTAGGCCGAAAACGTGTTGAGCAACTGGCGCGAGGACGGGCGCGCGGTCTCGACCGGAGCAAGCCAGTCGGCGAAAGGGAAACGCAGGGCGGAAACGGCAGTGTTCATGGAGCAGAGTGGGTCGAGGGTTAACGTTGATTAACGCTCGCATTATGCACGGGGCATGGGACAAAGGGTGTCCCATGCCTGAGAAATCACGCGCGCCGGCCCAATTATCGCGTCCGCCGATGGAGCGGATGATGGCGATCCACGGGGAGTTGAAGCGCGGCGCATTCACCAACTGCACAAAGCTCGCGGAGGAACTGGAGGTCTCGACGAAAACGATCATGCGCGACGTGAGCTTTATGCGCGAACGGCTCGGGCTGCCCGTGGACTACGATCGGCGGCTGCATGCGTTTCGCTACAGTTATCCGGTGGAAAATTTCCCGACCGTGCAGATGAGCGGCGGTGAAATGCTCGCGTTGGTGGTGGCGCAAAAGGCGCTCGAGCAATACCGCGGCACGCCGTATCACGCGCAACTTTCCGCGGCGTTCGACAAGCTCGCCTCGGGCGTGCGCGACAAAGTGAGTTTTTCGCCGACGCAGAGTGCCGAGCAGATTTCGTTTCACAGCATGGGGCCGGCGCAGGCGGACATGGCAGGGTTTGAAGTGCTCAGTCGCGCCGTCGCGGAGAGTCGCGAAGTGGAATTCGATTACCGCAAGCCACAGGACAAGGAAAAGGAACATCGTGTGGTGCAGCCGTATCACTTGAGCAATCGCGAGAATTCGTGGCACTTGCTCGCGCACGACACGAAGCGCGGCGGCTTGCGGCAATTCGCGCTGAGCCGCATTGCCAAAGTGGAGTTGCGGCAAAAAAAATTTGAGCGTCCGGCGGATTTTTCCGCGGAAAAATATTTCGAGAAATCCTTCGGCGCGTTTGCCGGCGAAGGCGACCACGCCGTGCGACTGCGATTCGTGGCGGAAGCGGCGTCACGCGTGCGCGAACGCTTCTGGCACGAGAGCCAGGAAATCAAGGAGCGCGCCGACGGGAGCGTGGAGTTGAGCCTGCGACTCGGTTCGCTGGAGGAAGTGACGCGTTGGGTGCTCGGCTGGGGCGCGCAGGTGGAGGTGCTGGCGCCGAAAGAATTGCGCGCACGGGTTATCATTGCGGTGCGAGCAACCGCGAAATTGTATGAATAATGTGCTCCGGAAAATGGCACGTATTACGTGTCATTACGAGTGAAGTTGTTCAGCTTTTCACCAGCGTAATCACGCACTCGAGGTGGCGCGTTTGCGGGAAAAGATCGAACGGTTGCACGGCGGTGAGTTTATAACCGGCGGCGATGAAGCTTTTTAGGTCGCGCATTTGTGTGGCGGGATCGCACGACACGTAAACCACCGCGCGCGGGCCGTAGGCGAAGAGCTGGTTCAGGAAGGATTCATCGCAGCCTTTGCGCGGCGGATCGATCAGCACGGCGGTGTCGGCCGCCGGGAACGTGAGGCCGGCGAAAATCTGCGACGCGTCTCCTGATTGAAACGTGGCGTTGGTGATGCCGTTCGCCGCGGCATTTTCGCGAGCGAACTTGATCGAGGTTTCGCTGAGCTCGATGCCCGCGACACGTTCGAAGGCAGAAGCGCACGACAGCGCGAACAGGCCGCTGCCGCAGTAAGCATCGACGAGGAAACGCGCGCCGCTCGCGGCGGCCTGGTCGCGCGCGTAGCTCGTGAATTGCGGCAGGATGAACGGGTTGTTCTGGAAAAAATCGCGCGCGAGGAAGTGAAGGCGAAGGTCGCCCACCTTTTCGTGGATGACGGCGTCGTAGTCGGTGATGACGCCTTCCTGCGCGTGGCGGAGGAGCAGCGTGGCGTCGCGTTTGTATTCGCCAGCGGCGAGGCGCGCGCGGGTTTTGGCGCGGACTTCGGGGAGCTTGGCGTTGATTTCCTCGGTTGCGATTTCGCAGCGCGGCACGTCGACGAGGTCGAAGCGCGAGCCTTGTTTGAGAAACCCAATGGGCGTTTCGCGGCCCGCCCGGAGGTCGGGCCCTACCGTTTCATCGGCGGCGTGCGCGAACGGACGATAGCCGACGCGGAAATGCGGGGTGATTTTCGAGCGGTAGCCGAACTCACGCGGCGAGCCGATTACGGGCTGCACCGGAAATTCGACGCCGGCCATGTATTTGAGCAACTCTTCGACTTGCTGGCGTTTCCAGATGAGTTGTTCGCTGTAGGTGAAATGCTGGTATTGGCAGCCGCCGCAGGTGCCAAAGAGTGGACACTTCGGCGTGATGCGGTGCGGTGAAGGCGTTAAAATTTCCAGCAGGTCGGCTTCGGAAAAATTCTTGTGATTGCGGTAAACGCGCGCGCGGACTTTTTCGCCGGGCAAGGTAAACGGCACCATGACGACCCACTTGCCCTCGCCCACGGTCACGCGGCCGAGGCCGACGCCGAGATTCGTGAGCGTGGAAATCTCGAGCTCGATTTCGGAGCGATAAGGAAAGGGCTGATCGTTGAATTTTTTCTTAACCACGAAATATACGAAACACACGAAATGGACGGAATGAAATGAATTTTCTTTCGTGTGTTTCGTGTATTTCGTGGTGACGTGTCTTTCATGGCCGAAAAAATCACCAGCCTGCAAAACCCGCGTGTGAAACAACTCGTGAAGCTGCGCGAACGCCGTGAGCGCGATGAAGCCGGCTTGTTCCTTGTCGAGGGCTACCGCGAAGTGCGCCGCGCGCTGGATAAGAAGATCCCGTTCGCAGAACTTTATTTCTCCAGCGATTGGTTTTTGGGTGAAAACGAACCCGCGCTGATTGCCGAAGCCCAGGCGGCGGGCGCGCAGATTTTCGAGCTATCGAAAGAAGCCTTCGGCAAAGTCGCTTATCGCGAGCGCCCCGACGGCTTGCTGGCCGTCGCGCCGCAATGGAAAAACACCCTCGAGGATCTGGCGTTGAAGCCGCAGCCCTTTCTGCTCGTGTGCGAATCGATCGAGAAGCCGGGCAACCTCGGCACGATTCTGCGCAGCGCGGACGCGGCCGGCTGCGATGGCGTGATTTTGTGCGACGCGGTGACGGATATTTTTAATCCCAACGTGGTGCGCGCCTCGACCGGCGTGTTGTTTTCCGTGCCGGTGGTGGTGTCCGACAGCGCAACGGTGCACGCGTGGCTGAAGGCAAAAGGCATTCGCACTGCCGCGACGACGCCGCATACGACAAACCTTTACACGCAGACCGATCTACGCGGCTCGCTCGCCATCGTGATGGGCAGCGAACAATACGGCCTGAGCAAATTTTGGATGGAGGGCGCCGATGTGCTCGTGCGCATCCCGATGGCCGGCCAGGCCGACTCGCTCAACGTCGCGATGGCGACGATCATCACGCTGTTCGAAGCGGTGCGGCAGCGGGGTTAACGCGACGCGCGTTTCTGTTCGGCGATGATTTGCGCGGTGGCTTCGGCCATGGAGACGCGAGGCGTGTAGCCGAGGTCGCGGCGGGCGGCGGAGAGGTCGAACCAGTGGTCGGTGGACATTTCCTTGGCGACGAAACGCGTCATGGAGGGCTCGCCTGTGAGCGGCAGAATTTTCCACGCACTTTCGAGAATGCGACCGGCGAGTAGGGCGGTGTTGAGTGAGACGTGTTGCTTCACTTCAGGAAGGCCGATGCCGCGCAGCAGTGCGTTGATCCAATCCCAGAGCACGACGGGTTCACCATTCGTAATGAAATAGGCTTTGCCAGCGGCAGAGAGCGCGAGCGGCGTCGGCGAAGGTTTGTCATATATTATATGACAAACGGATAGGGCGCGTTCGGCGAGGAGGTGGGCGTCGACGACGTTGTCGATGTGCGTGAGGTCGACGCGGTTTTTTCCGGGGCCGATGATTTTGAGTTTTCCACGGCGGGCTTGGGCGAGGACGCGGGGGATCAGGTTTTGATCGCCCGGGCCGATCACCAGGTGCGGGCGGAGTGCGACAGTGGAAAAGTTCGGCGCGTTGGCGGCGAGCACTTCGCGTTCGGCCTGGGCTTTCGTGACCGGATACGGCGATGGGGCGCTCGTGCAGAGCGGCGCGGATTCATCGACGCCGGCGAGATCACCGCCGTTGAAGACCACGCTCGGCGAACTCGTGAAGACGAAGCGCGGCACGCCGGCTGCGCGGGCGGCGGCGAGCAGGTGGCGCGTGCCCTCCACGTTGACGCGGAAAAAATCTTTGGCCGGGCCCCACACGCCGACGCGGCCGGCAACGTGAAATACGGTGCCCGCACCGGCGCAGCCGCGGCGCAGGGCCGCGAGATCGTGGAGATCACCGCGGATGATTTGCGCGCCGAGTTGTTCGAGCGCGGGCATCGGGCGACGCGCGAGTAGGCGCACGGGGCGGTCGCCGTTTTTTAATAAACGCTCGGCGAGTTTTCCGCCGATGAAGCCGCTGGCACCGGTGATGAAGACGGGGCTGAAATCGGCCATAACTTAGAGCTTGAGGGCGTCGCGGGAAACTTCGCGTTTATCGGATTCGTAGCCGTTTTCGTGGGTGGCCCACTCGGCGAGTTTGAGGCGATGAATCTTGGCGTTGTGGCGGACGTCGACGGGAAAACGCGGATGGAGATAAGTCAGCCTGATGTCATCGGTGTGCGGATAGACGGCTCCGAGCGCGCGGAGTTCGCGCACGAGTTTGCGACGGAGGGACGGCGTCGCGACGACCTCGGGGGAAACAGGTTCGATGACGATCGCGGGACGGTGGCCGTCGTGGCCGACGCCGACGAGCGCGCTGCGCGCGACGGACGGGTGCGCGTTGTAGATCGGCTCGACTTGTTCGGTGTAGAGCGGGCCGCGTTTGGTTTCGACGCGCTCGGCTTTGCGTCCGCAGAACCAGAGGCGGTGTTGCGCGTCGAGATAACCGACGTCGCCGAGGCGGTGCCAGGCGACGGCTTCGCCGTCGAGTGGAGAGTTGGAAGCTGAACGTTGAAGGATTTTCGCGGCGGCAGTGGCAGCCGGCAGTCCATCGTAGGCGCGGGTGACGGAAGGGCCGCGCACGATGATTTCGCCGATTTCGCCGGGAGAGAGTTCGCGGGCGTCGCCGAGCGTGGCGATGGGTTCGTCGGAGATGGCGATGATTTTGATTTCGATGCCGGAGATAGCGCGGCCCACGCAGGTGCCGGCGCCGCGGGCGGTGGCTTCGGCGGTTTCGTCGAGGACTTCGCGGGCGCTGATGCTCGCGACAGGAAGAGATTCCGTGGCGCCGTATGGGCTGTGCGCGGTGCCGTTGGGGAGAATTTTTTGCAGGTCGGCAAAGAGGCCCGGCGGCACGGGGGCGCCGGCCATGAGCACGCGTTTGAGCGAGGGCAGCGTGATTTTATTCGCGAGACAATGGCTCGTGATTTTGCGCCAGAGCGTCGGTGAGCCGAACGAGTTGGTGACGTTTTCCTGCTGAATCGCGCGGACGATTTTCTCTGGATCGAGCGAAGCGGGTTTCGTCGGGTCGAGTTCGGGCACGATGGTCGTCATGCCGAGTGCGGGACCGAAGAGCGCGAAGATCGGTAGCATCGGCAGGTCGATCTCGCCGGGGGTGATGCCGTAGGTGTCGCGCACGAGGCGGACTTGCGCGTCGAACATGCCGTGTTCGTAGCACACGCCTTTCGGCGCGCCGGTGGAGCCGCTGGTGAAGAGAATCGCGGCGAGGTCGGTCGCGGCGCTCGCGACGATTGCAGATTTTGAATCTGAGCTTTGAGTCGGCGAAGCGGCGGAGAGGCGCGCGGTGGTTTGGCCGCTGGCCCACACGCGGATTTTAACCGAGGCAAACGCGGCGCGTTTGAAGTAACTGACGAATTGCGCGGCAGGGATGCCGAGGAGCGCACGTGGCTTCGAATGCGCGACGCACTTGAGAAAATTTTCGCGGCCCATGCCGGGGTCGATGATGACGGGCACGGCGCCGAGCTTGAAGAGCGCGAAGGCGGCGGCGATGAGCGGCAGGCCTTGGCGCACCATGACAAGGACGCGATCGCCGCGCTGGACGCTTTTGGCGGAAAGTTTTGCGACCCACGTGTCGACTTCGCGGTCGAGTTCGGCGAACGAGAGCGTAAGGTAATCGATGGCGCCGGTGTCGGTGCGGCCGCGGGCGATTTTAATCGCGGCGGTATTCGGCTGGCGCGCGGCCATGAGCGGCAGGTGGCGCGCGATGTTGGCGGATTCGGCCACGGGGTGGGCTCAACTGCGCAGTGACGGTTCGGCTTTTAACAGGGTCGCCTGCCACGGGAGCAGGACGTCGTCGATACTGGCGGGCTGGCGGGCGATCAATACGAGCTGCGAGCGTGTGGCGATGAGCGTCGGGTCGAGCTTGAGAGTTTGCGCGAGACGATCGCGGTCGGCCTTGATGCGGTCCTGGCGCGCGAGTTCGTCGGGCGTCATCGGGTTGAATTCACGGCGACGTTCGCGGCGCGGCAGCGTTTGCGGATCGGTCCCGTAGGCTTGGTTGACCGCCTCGGCGAGCGACGGGAAAAGGCGATCGTGGCGGCGTCCGAGGTTGATGCGGAGGACTTCGTCGGCCGGGCGGCCCTCTTCGGCGGCCCAGACCATGCGCATCAACATTTCGTTGCCGACGACTTTGAAGGGCGGCGTGTTGATTTTCTCGGCCCAGCTTTCGCGCCAATACCAGAGTGCGTGCAAGACGGACAGGCCGCGTCCGCGTAATTTTTCCGAGCCACCGATGCGCCACGCGTTTTCGTCGGCCTCGGCAAAGCCGTCGCGCGCGACCTCGATCTGCCACTGACATTTTTGCGCCATCCACTCGACGCGACCGAGGCGGGTGAGTTCATCGCGCAGGATGTCGCGCAGGCGCGGGAGGTAGTAGACGTCCATCGCGGCGTAATCGAGCATCGCCTTGTCGAGCGGACGCTGGGACCAGTTCGCTTTTTGGTGATCCTTGTCGAGTTTGACGCCGAAATTTTGTTCGAGGAGCGCGGCCAATCCGAAGCGCGGGATCGCGAGGAGTTGCGCGGCGAACATCGTGTCGAAAATGCTGTGAGGCTTGAATTCGCACAATTCCCACAGCAGGCGCAGGTCGAAATCGCTGCCGTGCATGATGAGCGGTTTCGCGGAAAGGCGCTCCCAAAGCGGCGCGAGGGTCAAATCGGCGAGTAGATCGACAAGGTAGATCTCGTCGCACGCCATGATTTGCAGCAGGCAAACTTGCGTCCGGTAGCGGAAAAGGTTGTCCGCCTCGGTATCGAGCGCGATTTCCGAGCAGCGGTCGAGCGCGGCGTAGAGCGGCTGCAGTTGCGCGGGCTGGTTAATGAACTGGTAATGTAAATTCTGACTCAAATCGGGAAGAGGTGTTAGTTGTCCCACGCAGAAATGAAATCGTCAATCAGCCATCCGAGGTCGGGGCTATAACCGCCTTCCAGAATCGCAGCGGCGGGCAAGCCGGCTTGCCGGAGCCAGCGGCCGAGTTCGGCAAAGTCTTCACGTTCAAGCGTCATCGCAGTAATCGGATCGCCGGAATAAGCGTCGAAACCGGCCGAAACCAGCACGAGGTCGGGCTTAAAATCGACGACGACCTCCCAAGAACCCGCCAATTCTGCCAGGTGGGCCGCGCGCGGCGTGTGCGGGGCGACAGGGAAATTATGGCAATTCGCGAAGGACTCCGTGCCTGTGCCGGGGTAGCCGGGAAACTGGTGCACGGACGAAAAAAGCAGGTTCGGCTGGCCGGCGAGGATATCTTCTGTGCCGTTGCCGTGGTGGGCGTCGAAATCCCAGACGGCGACGCGGCGGCCGGACTTCGCGGCGTCGAGCGCGGCGATGGCGATCTGGTTGAGGTAACAAAATCCCATGGCTTGCGTGCGCGTGGCGTGGTGGCCGGGCGGACGCATCAGCGAAAATACTTTTTGGCCCGCGAGTGCGCGTGACGCTGCTTGCAGGGCGGCGCTCACGCCCCGGCGGGCGTGGTCGGCGATGTGGGGAAAGTGCGGCGTGTCGCCGTCGATGTCGGGTGGGACGGCCATCCGTTTGATCATCGCGGGCGTGTGCGCGGCGAGCAGCGCGGATTCGGCGACCGGAGCGTCCGGCACCTGCCACGTCCACGCGGGATGCGCTGTTTTTAGGTGAACTGCGCTGCGCAAGACGCGCGCCGGTTGTTCGGGGCGCATGGACGAGCCGTAGTCGGCGCAACGGGGATCGTGGAGGATGAGCATTTTAATCGTTCTCGTTCTTGGTTCTCTTACTCTTTCTCGACGATCAGGACTCGAGAGAACGAGAACGATTAAGAGAACGAGAAAGAGTCTTCTTCGCCAACGCTGGATTGTCCGATAAAATTGCGTCGACGCCGAGCAGGGCGAGTTCGCGCATGCGTGCGGTGTCGTTTACCGTCCACGTCCACAACGTCGCGCCGGTGGCTTGGATCGAAGCGACGAAGGCGCGGTCGCGGATCGCTGCGTGATTCACGCTCAGGCCGACGGCGTCGAGCGAGGGCAGTTGCGGAATTAATTTTTTCGCGCCGCCCTTCCCTTCCGAGATCAGCATGCGCGGAATGCGGGGCGCGAGTTTCGCGGCTTCGGCGACGAGGGAGAGTTCAAACGAGGCGAGGATCACCCATTTGGAAGCCCGGGCAGCGATTACAGCTTTGACCACCGGAGCGACGGCGACACCGCGTTTGAGTTCGATTTGCACCACGCAACGCCCGCGCACGAGCGCGAGGACCTCTTTCAACGTGGGAATCGGTTCGTCCGTTCCGCGCACGCGCAGGGTTTTGAGTGCCGCGAGCGAGCTGCCGCGCAAACGTCCTGACTGACCCGTGAGCCGGCGGAGCGTGAAATCGTGGAAAACCACCGGCACGTCGTCGCTTGTCGTTTGGACATCGAGCTCGATGCCATCGACGCCAAGCGCCAGCGCGCGCTCAAACGCGGCGAGCGTATTTTCCGGTTTGATCGCAGAAGCGCCGCGATGCGCGATGACGAGGGGGCGTTGGGGAACGGGTTTGGTCACAAGAAAGACAGAAACGCAAAATCCGCAGAGGCCAAGCCCGCGCGATGGCTCCAGCCGTTTAACCCCGAATGAGATCGGTTTGGCCTGATCCGTATTCTCCGTGGTTAAAAAATCAGCGGTTCGCTGAGTATTTATTTTTGTGTCTTTTTGCGCTTTTTATGACCAATTCATCCCGCATGAAAGTCGTCGTCCTTTGCTCCGGTGGCATGGATTCGGTGACCGCGCTCCATTGGGCGCGGGCGCATCATAGCGTGCATGCCGTGCTCAGCTTCGATTACGGGGCGAAGCACAACCATTGCGAAATTCCCCTCGCGATCGAACACGCCGCCCAGATCGGGGTGCCGCACCGCACCATCCCGCTCGATTTTATCGGGAAACTCTTTGCTTCGGATTTATTGAAATCCGGCGGCGACATTCCGGAAGGACATTACGCCGACGAAAATATGAAGCGCACCGTCGTGCCGTTTCGTAATGGCATCATGCTGGCGGCCGCGTGCGGATTTGCAGAAAGCGTCGAAGCGGAAGGCCTGGTGATCGCGGCCCACGGCGGCGACCACGCGATTTACCCGGATTGTCGTGAGGATTTCATGCGCGCGATGGCCAATGCCATGAAGTTTGGCACTTATGCGCGGATCGAACTGCTGCGGCCGTTCATCACGATGAGCAAGGCCGACATTGCGACGGAAGGCATGCGACTGGGGGTCGATTTCGAAAAAACGTGGTCGTGCTACAAAGGCGGCGCGCTCCATTGCGGCAAATGCGGCACGTGCGTCGAACGTCGCGAAGCCTTCCAGCTTTCCGGTGTGCCCGATCCGACGATTTATGCGGAAAGGCCGCCGTTGCCGGAAGAGCCGCAAATCTGAGCGCGATGCTGATCTCGGAAATATTTTATTCGCTGCAAGGCGAAGGTGAGCTCACCGGCGTGCCGTCGGTGTTCGTGCGCACGAGCGGGTGCAACCTGCGCTGTAACTGGTGCGACACGCCGTATGCGTCGTGGAAACCGGAAGGCACGCAGATGACCGTGGCGGAAATCGTCGCGGCGGTGCGGGCGTATGGCGCGGCGAAACACGTCGTGCTCACCGGCGGCGAGCCGATGCTCGCGAAAGAAATGCCCGCGCTCGCGGGCGAATTAAAAAAACTCGGTTATCACCTCACCATCGAGACGGCCGCGACAATTGCCCCGGACGGCATCGCGTGCGATCTCGCATCGATGAGCCCGAAGCTGAGTAATTCCGCGCCGGATGATCGTCTTTCCGACGCGTGGCGCGAGAAGCACGAGGCGTTGCGCTGGCAACCCGCGATCGTGCGCGCGTGGATTGACCGGCCCCAGCAGGATTTTCAATTAAAGTTTGTCGTCGCGCAGGAGTCGGACGTCGCCGAGATCGAGCGGATGTTGGCGGAACTCGAACGCCCTATTCCGAGCGCGAAAGTGCTGCTCATGCCCGAAGGCACTTCGCTGGAAAAACTGCGCGATCGCGCGGCGTGGTTGGGAGAATTATGCAAAGCGCGCGGCTACCGCTACGCGCATCGCTTACACGTCGAGCTTTACGGCAACAAGCGCGGCACGTGAGGGTCGCAAAGAAGATGGTTCGACTGGCTGTAAAACCCCGCAAGCTTTCCGAAGAACTCGCCGCGTTGCATCATCGCGCCGGCGAGCGGGCGGTGACGTTGCGCGAGCTGATTTATTTTCTGCGCGGGCGCGCCTACATGCTGCTGATCATTTTGCTCGCGCTGCCTTTTATCCAACCGGTGCCGCTGCCGGGATTGTCGACGCCACTGGGGCTGGCGATTGTGTTGATTGCGCTGCGTTTGTCGTTGGGACAACGGCCCTGGTTGCCGAAGAAAATCCAGCGCTTAAAACTTCCCGCGGGATTCTTCGGTAAGCTGATCACATTTACTGAACGGTTGATTCGTTTTATGGAATCCGTGCTGCGCCCGCGCATCGCGGCGCTGACCGCGACGTCGTTGCTTAATCAACTGCATGCGATCGTGATCCTGGTTTCAGCGCTCGTGTTGCTATTGCCGCTGCCGATTCCGTTTTCGAACGTGCTGCCGGCGTGGGCGATTTTTTTGACCGCGTGCGGATTGCTGGAACGCGATGGTTTGTTCATCGTGCTCGGCTACGTGGCGCTGGCGATCGCGGTGCTGTATTTCGTTTTCCTCGGCGAAGTCGCGCACCAAGCGACGCAATCGCTGATCGATTGGTGGAAGCAGTGAGCGCGGCTAAAAACCACAGAGACACAGAGATCGTTTTCTCCGTGTCCTCTGTGTATCTGTGGTTTTAAAATCAGTCTCAGATCTTTAGGACGATTTTTCCAAACTGCGACGCGGACTCCATCAGGCGCAGCGCGGCGTCGGCTTCAGTGAGCGGGAAAACTTTTTCGACGACGGGGACGATTTGGTGTTTTTCGACCATCGCAGCCATGCCCGCAAAATCCACGGGCGAGCCCATCGTGCTGCCGAAGAGGTTGAGCTGCCGAAAAAAGATTTTTCGCAGATCGATGCCGGGCGGGTTGCCGGTCGTCGCGCCGAAAAAGGCGATGCGTCCGCCGGGTTTGCTGAGTTCGATGAGTTTGGCGAAGCCTTCGCCGCCCGCGCTGTCGATGATCACGTCGAATAAACCGCCCGCGGCCTTCTGGAGTTGAGCCGGCCAGTCGGCGTCGCGGTAATTCACGCCGCCGTTTGCGCCGAGCGATCGGGCGCGAGCGATTTTTTCCGGCGAACTTGAGGTCACCCACACGTCTGCGCCCGCCGCGACGGCGAACTGCAATGCAAACAAGGCCGCGCCTCCCCCGATGCCAGTGATGAGCACGCGCTCGCCGGATTTCAGCGCGGCCCGCGTGAACACCGTTCTCCACGCCGTCGTGCCCGCGAGTGGAATGGCGGCCGCCTGTTCCCAGGTGAGGTGCGCGGGTTTTGCGGCGAGATTGGCCACGGGCACCGCAACTTTCTCCGCGAATGTGCCGTGGTCGGGCAAACCGAGGATGCGGAAATTTTTTCCCTGCGCGCGCAAATCGTCGCCCCAGTCGAGCGACGCGTTGATGATCACTTCGCGCCCGATCCACGCCTTGTCCGCGTCACTGCCGACCGACTCGACGACGCCGGCTCCATCGGAGCCGAGGATCATGGGAAATTTAATCCCGGCGTATTGCCCCAGTTGAATCCACAGATCGCGGTGATTCAGCGCCGCGGCTTTGAGGCGCACCACAGCTTGTGCGGGGGCGGCGACCGGATCGGGAACGGTTTGATAAGCCAGCGGTTGTTTCACTCCGACGAAGACGGCTGCGTTCATGAAAGAAACCGTAGTTGACGTGCGGTGGGAGGCAAGCGGCGCGGTCAGCACAGTTGCACAGTGCCCTGCGAATTCGCGAAATCTACGCACCGCCGTTTGACGCTTGGGCGAAACCGAGAAAACTCACGCGCCATGTCGATCACACCCAGTTCGCGCAAGCTGCACTACGCGTGGATTGTCGCGGGCGTCACGTTTGTTGCGTTACTCGCGGCGGCGGGGGCACGGGCGGCTCCGGGGGTGTTGCTGTTGCCGCTGGGCAATGAGTTTCAGTGGAGCCGGGCGACGGTGTCGTCGATCGTTTCGATTAATATTTTTCTCTACGGACTGGTCGGGCCGTTCGCAGCGGCGTTGTATCAACGCTTCGGACTGCGGCGCTGTATGATCGCGGCGATGCTGTTGTTGAGCGTGGGCTACGGGCTCTCAACGCTGGCGACGCAGTATTGGCAGTTCATCGTGCTGTGGGGATTTGTGGTGGGCCTCGGTTCCGGCATGGCGGCGACGGTGTTGGGTGCTGCGGTGGCGAACCGGTGGTTCACCGAGCGGCGTGGATTGGTGATGGGTGTGCTCACGGCGAGCACCGCGACCGGGCAACTGGTGTTTCTTCCCGCGCTGGCGCGAGTGGTGACGGATAATGGCTGGCGGGGCGCGCCCCTGGTCGTCGCGGCGGCGACGGCGCTCGCGATTCCGTTTATTTGGTGGCTGATGCGCGATCATCCGCGCGATGTCGGCCAACGGCCTTACGGCGAGACGGGGCCTGTGTTGGACAAGGTGCCGGTTGCCACGGGAAATCCGGCGATGCGGGCGATCACGACCCTGTTCGAAGCGATGCGCGTGCGGGATTTCTGGTTATTGGCGGGTTCGTTTTTCGTGTGCGGCGCGAGCACGAACGGACTTATCGGCACGCATCTGATTTCGGCAGCGTTTGATTGCAACATTCCCGAGGTGCGCGCGGCGGGCCTGCTCGCGGCGATGGGTCTTTTCGATCTCATCGGCACGACGGCGTCGGGCTGGTTAAGTGATCGCTACAACTCGCGCTACCTCCTCTTCGCTTATTACGGGCTGCGCGGATTATCGCTGCTATTTTTGCCGAGCGCGTTGCTTGGACCGGCTTCGGGGCTCGCGATTTTTGCGCTGTTTTATGGGCTCGATTGGATCGCCACCGTGCCGCCGACCGTAAAGTTAACGGGCGAAGTGTTCGGCCGGGAGAAAGCCAGCATTGTCTTCGGCTGGATCGTGGCGGCGCACCAAGTCGGGGCCGCATTCGCAGCGTATGGGGCCGGCGTGCTGCGCACCGTCACGGGGAGTTACACGCTGGCATTTTTCAGCGCGGGTGCGTTGTGCGTGATCGCCGCGCTCGTAGTGCTGCCGATCGGGAAAAAAAGAGCGGCCTCTCTCGAGACCGCTCGCGCGTAAATCAGGGTGGGCTCAATCGTGGCGTTGCCACGGGAGTTTGTTTTTATCGATCCAGCGGTAGTGATCGGCGAAGCGCAGGCCTGCGGCGGAGGAGTCGTCGAGAATCACGGTGCAGCGCAAGTGTTCCTGCAGGGCCGAGCCCGGGCAAATCGCGGAGAGCGGGCCTTCGACCATTTGCTCGACGGCCCGGGTTTTGGCGGGCCCGAAGGCGAGGAGGAGGCAGCGGCGGGCTTCCATGATTGTGCCGATGCCCATCGTGAGCGCGTGTTTCGGCATGTCGGCGAAAGAGCCGAAGACGGCGCTGTTGTCGCGGAGCGTTTGTTCGGAAAGAATTTTAATCCACGTGCGCGAACGGAGCGAGCCGGTGGGTTCGTTGAAACCGATGTGGCCGTTGCGGCCGAGGCCGAGGAGTTGCAGGTCGATGCCGCCCGCGGCGATAATTTTCTTTTCGTAAGCGCGGCACTCATTGTGCAATTCCGCCGCGGTGCCATCGGGCACATGGGTGTTGGCGACGTCGATGTTGATGTGCCGGAAAAGATTTTCCTGCATGAAATAGCGATACGACTGCTCATGCGTGCCGGGCAGGCCGACGTATTCGTCGAGATTGAAGGTCGTGACCTGGCTAAAATCCAAGCCCTCTTCGCGGTGCATGCGAATGAGCTCTTGGTAAAGCCGCAGCGGCGTGCGGCCGGTGGCCAGGCCGAGCACTGAGTTGGGTTTGGTGCGGATGGTCTTGGCGATGATTTTTGCGCCGAGCACGCAGCCAACGTCGGCGTTGTCGCGAATCAAAATTTCCATGCTGAGGACTAAACTACGACTTCCGCTTGGATTGAAGCTTTTTGATTTCAGGCGTTACCGCGCTGCATGCATCTCCGCAGCCACAACCAGGTTGCTTCCGTTTTTTCAAGGCCGACCAAAGCAGCACGGTCACGGTCACGGCGACGATGGCGAGAGCGATGATGGTTTGGAGAGTAGAGCTCATTTTATTTGAATCACAGAGACACGGAGAAATTCGAGGTTTAGCTCAGTGGACTCTGTGCCTCTGTGGTTAAATTAATAACCGAGCAACCGCCCGCCTTGATAAACGATCAGGCACACCAGCCACGCGAAGCCCGTCATGTAGCCGACTTGGAACAGCGGCCATTTCCACGAATTCGTTTCGCGTTTCACCACGGCGAGCGTCGCCATGCATTGCATCGCGAACACATAGAACACCATTAACGTCACGCACACGAGCGGCGTGAACAGCGGCGCGCCGGTCGATTGCCACTTGGCTTGGCCGAGGGCTTCGCGCAACGGCGTGGTGTCTTCCTCGTCCTCGCTTTCCGCGCCAAAGATGACGCCCATCGAGCTGACAAACACTTCGCGCGCGGCGAACGACGTGATGAGGCCGATGCCGATGCGCCAGTCGAAGCCGAGCGGTTTGATCAGCGGCTCAAGCGCGTGGCCGGCGCGTCCGGCGTAGCTTTGCGCGATTTGCTCGGTCGAGGTCGCCTCAGGATTCGGATGCTTCGGATAAGTCGTTAGCGCCCACAGGATGATCGAGATCGCGAGGATGATCGTGCCAGCGTTTTTGAGGAAGAGCCAGCCGCGCTCCAGCATGTTGCGCAGGATTGAGAGGAAACGCGGCGGCTGATACGCGGGCAGCTCCATGATCATGTGCTGCTGTTCGCCTTTGAAGAGCGTCTTCTTGAAAATCCACGCGAAACCGAACGCCCCGATCGTGCCGAGCGCATACATCGTGAGCATGATGCCCGATTTTTTGAGCGCCGACACTTCGCCGCCGGGCACAAGCATCGCGATCATGAGCAAATACACCGGCAGTCGCGCCGAGCAGCTCATGAACGGCGTCACCAAAATCGTGACGAGACGGTCTTTCGCGTTTTCGATCGCGCGCGTTGCCATGATGCCGGGAATCGCGCACGCATAACCGCTGAGCAACGGGATAAAGCTGCGGCCGTTGAGGCCGACTTTACTCATCGGACGATCCATAATGAACGCCGCGCGCGCCATGTAGCCGGTGCTTTCGAGCAGGCCGACGAAGAAAAACAGAATCAAAATCTGCGGCAGGAAAATCACCACGCCGCCCACGCCGGCGATCACACCGTCCGTGATCAGGTCGCGTAGATCGCCCGGCGCCATCGCGTCTTTTACCGTGTCGCTGAGCGAAGCGACGTGTTCGTCGATGAAGTTCATCGGCGCTTCCGCGAGCGAGAAAATGGAGAAGAACATCGCCGCCATGATCGCCACGAACACCGCCCAGCCCCACACCGAGTGCACGAGCACGGCGTCGATTCGGTCGGAAGTCGACGGGCGTTGATCACGGGCCTTCACGATGACGTTGCCGCACAATTCGCCGATGGCGGCGTAGCGGCTGCGAATCAGTTCCGCCGACCAATCCGTGCTGCCGGTGGTCCAGCGGCGGCGCCATTGATCGAGAATATCGTGCGTGCGATCGCTGAGCGGTTTCGAGCCGGCCACGCGCACGGTATCGAAATCGGTCAGCAGCAACAAGGCCTCGGCGCGCGCGATGAGCGGCGAGCGCGCGTCGTTGTCGGTGAGCGAGGCTTGGATTTCCGCCACGGCGGGCGCAATCGGCGCGGGCACATCCCAACGGTGACGCGCCAGCGGCAACTCGGCGCGGCTGAGCGCGAGCTTGAGTTCGACGAGGCCTTTGCCGCGCACGGCTTCGCACGGAATCACCGGCACGCCCAGCGCGTGTTCGAGCGCGTTGGCGTCGACTTTCATGCCGGCGGCGGCGGCCATATCCATCATGTTTAGTGCGATGATGACGGGCCGGCCGAGGTCGAGGACTTGGTGAACAAGGTAAAGGTTGCGCTCGAGGTTCGAGGCATCGACCACGCAGATGATGCGATCGGGGGCGGCAGTTTCTTCGCGGCGGCCGAGGAGCACGTCGCGCAAGACCGCTTCGTCGGGTGAACGTGCGGCGAGCGAATAGGCGCCGGGCAGATCGATGATCTGGATCGGCTTGCCGTGCTGGGAGAAGGTCGTGCCGATTTTCTTTTCGACGGTGACGCCGGGGTAGTTGCCCACTTTTTGGCGAAGACCGGTGAGCGCGTTAAACAGGGTGGTTTTGCCGCAATTCGGATTGCCGACCATCGCGTAAACCGGTGCGCGGTCGAAGGCGGGAGCAACGCGTTTGCGCGCCGGCGGAGTGATGTGCTCCGGGAGACTCAACGGGCGCCAGCGGGCAACGCTTCCACCAAGATACTCATGGCGGCGCGGTGGTTGAGCGCGATCCGGGTGCCATTGACGAGGCAAAGGCTGGTGGTCGTGCCGGAAATCTTGGTCACGAGGGCGGCTTCACCGAAGCCCATCTCGCGCACGCGTTGGCAAAAACTCTCGTCGCCCGTTAGCTTGCACACGCGCCCCGTGCCGCCTGAAGGCAGTTGGCAAAGCGGCGAAAGTGGAATCGGCGAGTCGGACATGCGAAAGGAGACGCAACTTGATGAGACTCAGTTTCAATGTCAATGGGTGCGGGCAAATCAGATCAAAAAAGGTCGGGGCAGTTATCCTTAACTGCCCTTGGCTGCGATTGTGATCTCACGCTCGAAGGGCGGTTAGGGATAACCGCCGCCACCCCTAAGACGCCACAAGTGAAGTAACTGATAAAACAGGCATGCCTATTCGGGTGAATTCGTGTCCATTCGTGGTTCTGCTCCAGTTCGCTCAAAGACTCTTCGCATGAAACTCCGTTTCGTCCCTCACACCTTGGCCCTGCGCCACGCCTTCGGCATCGCGTCGAACACCCGCACGTCGACTCCGGCCATGCTGGTCGAAGTCGAGCACGACGGCGTGACCGGCTATGGCGAAGCCGCGATGCCGCCTTACCTCGGCGAATCGCAGGAGACCGCTGCGGCGTTTCTCGCGAAAGTAAATCTGGGCCAGTTTCGCGATCCGTTTTGCCTGGAAGAAATTTTGCCCTCCATCGACGCGCTCGCGCCGGGCAACACCGCCGCGAAGGCCGCTGTCGATATCGCGTTGCACGATTGGGTCGGAAAAAAACTCGGCGCGCCGTGGCACCGCATTTGGGGCCTCGATGTGGCGAAGGCGCCGCTCACGTCGTTCACTATCGGCATCGATACGCCGGAAATCGTGCGCGAGAAAACGCGCGACGCGTCGATCTATCGCATCATCAAAGTGAAACTTGGCCGCGACGCCGCAACCGATCGCCAACTCATTGAAACCATTCGCGAAGTCACCGATACCCCGATCACCGTCGATGCGAACCAAGGCTGGGCTGATCGCGAAGCGGCCTTGAAAATGATCGAGTGGCTCGCGGAGCGCCGCGTGAATTTCATCGAGCAACCGATGCCGAAAGCCGCGCTCGACGACACCGCGTGGCTCCGCGAACGCAGTCCCCTGCCCTTGATCGCGGACGAAAGCTGCCAGCGTCTCGTCGATGTCGCGAAACTCCAAGGCGTGTTCGACGGCATCAACCTCAAGCTCATGAAATGCACCGGCCTGCGTGAGGCCCACAAAATGATCACGCTCGCCCGCGCACTGAATTTGAAAGTGATGCTCGGCTGCATGACCGAAACCTCGTGCGCGATCTCCGCCGCCGCGCAGCTTTCGCCGCTCGTCGACTGGGCCGACCTCGACGGCGCATTGTTAATCAAAGACGACCCCTTTGATGGCGCTAAATTCACCGACGGAAAAATTATTCCGACGAACGGAGCGGGAATCGGTGCAGCTAAACGCTGAGTCAGCGTAGGCGCTTTTTAACCACGGATTTCACGGATATAGACGGATGGTAGGGCCCGACCTCCGGGCGGGCCGGAAAACTCCACGCGGCCTGCCCGGAGGTCAGGCCCTACCTTAAATCAGAGCATTCCTAATCCGTGACATCTGTGAAATCCGTGGTTAAGAAACCGACCGATCACCCAGCGATGCCCGTTTCCATTTCAACTCTCACTCTCCGCGAAAAAATCGGCCAGATGTTGCTCATTGGGTTTCGCGGCGCGCGGCCGGCGGAATGCGATCTCATTGTGCGCGACATCCGCGAGCACCACATCGGCGCGGTCATCCTGTTCGACCAGGACATGGCGGGTGGCTCGGTCGACACCGCCAATCGCCGCCGTAACATCGAGTCGCCGGCACAGGTGAAGGAACTGCTCGCTCACCTGCAGAGCCAAGCGCGCATCCCTTTACTCACCGCAATCGACCAGGAAGGCGGACGCGTGAATCGCCTCAAACCTGCCTACGGCTTTCCTGAAAGCATCTCGCACGAAGAACTCGGCAAACTTGGCCAACTTTCCGAAACATTTCGCCACGCGGAACTCACTGCGCAGACGCTGCGCTCCGTCGGTTTGAACCTGAATCTTGCGCCGGTCGTCGATCTTGATCTCGGGCCGGACAATCCGATCATCAAAGGCAAAGGCCGCGCGTTTTCCGCCGATCCGGCGATCGCGGCGCAACACGCTGCCGAGTTCATTCGCGCGCATCGCGCGCAAGGTGTGCTCACCTGCCTTAAACATTTTCCCGGCCACGGCAGCGCGAAAGGCGATACCCATTACGGCCTCGTCGACGTCACGCAAAGCTGGCGCGAGGAGGAATTGATGCCGTTTCAAGAACTTATTGCCGCCGGTCTCGCCGACGTCGTGATGACCGCACACGTCTTCAACAAAAATCTCGATTCCGAAAACCCCGCGACACTCTCGCGCGCCGTGATGACGGGGATTCTCCGCGACCGTCTCGGGTTTCAGGGCGTGATCAGCAGCGACGACATGGAGATGCGCGCCATCGCGAGCCACTACGGCCTGGAAAACTCTGTGCCGCTGGCGATCGAAGCCGGCGTCGATCTCCTCTGCTTCGGCAACAATCTCAGTTATCATCCGGATATTTCCGGTCGTGTCGCCGACATCATCGTCCGCGCCGTCGAGAGTGGTCGCATTTCCGAATCACGCATCGACGCTTCGTGCGAACGCGTGCTCGCGCTGAAACGAAAATCCGGTCTTTTTTGTTAACCACGAACGGACACGAATGGAAAACTGCGCGGCACGAATTATTCGTGTGAATTCGTGTCCGTTCGTGGTTAAGAATTGCTTTATCATTGCGAGGAACGCGTAGCAAAGCTCCTCGCAATGACTGATGGAAAATCAAATTTCAGCCCTATCGTTATGAGAAAAATTTCACTTCTGCTCTTCGCGGCCATCACGCTCCTCTTCGCCAGCTGCGCCGCGCCGCGCACATTTGTGCCGCGCAAGGGCGACGAGATCGTCGTGGCGGGCCAGCTTTTCCATACGGGCACGAAGATTGTCACGTGGATGGATCCAGGCGGTTACGACGCGTATCGCGTGGAGCGTCGCTTTGTGCCTTACGAACAGAGCAGCTGGGCCGAGACCATCAAAGCGAAGCCTGAGTTTGGCGCGCCGAATCGTTACGGGCTGCGTTTCGCGAAACTCTCGCCCGAGGAAATCGAGCGCGTGCGCGGCGGCGGTTGGGATTTGCCGTTGCTCCAGCGCACCGTCGATCAATTCGTGATTCACTACGATGTCTGCGGCATCGCGAAACAGTGTTTCAATATCCTGCACGACCACCGCGACCTCAGCGTGCATTTCATGTTGGATCTCGACGGCACGATTTACCAGACGCTCGATCTCAAAGAGCGCGCGTATCACGCCACGATTTCCAACCACCGGTCCATCGGCATCGAGATCGCCAACATGGGCGCTTACGGCCCCAACGATACCAAGACGCTCGACACGTGGTATCAGCGCGACGCGAACGGCAAGCCGGTCATCCAAATTCCTGAAAAGCTCGGCGACCCCCTAATTCACACGAAAAATTTCGTCGGCCGTCCGGCCCGCGACGAGCCCGTGCGCGGGGTGATCCAAGGCCAGGAACTCGTGCAATACGACCTCACGCCGCAACAATACGCCGCGCTCATCAAACTCACTGCGGCGCTCTGCACCGTCTTCCCGCAAATCAAAGCCGACTACCCGCGCGACACCGCCGGCAAAGAAATCCCGCACAAGCTCCCCGACGACCAACTCGCGAATTACCAAGGCGTCCTCGGCCACTACCACGTCCAAACCAACAAAACCGACCCCGGCCCGGCGTTCGATTGGGAGAAGTTGATCAAAGGCGTGCGAAAATTAATCGGCGGCGCGAGCGAAGCCGTTGGAGCAAAGCCATCGTCGGCGAAGTAAGCGGACTGAAAAATCTGAGCCGGTTACTTAGGTAGGGGCCGTTATCCCTAACGGCCCTGAGCTGCGACCATGATGCCACGTTCGAAGGGCGGTTAAGGATAACCGCCCCTACCTCGATCAAGGTCACCGTTTGGATTTCGTCCAAGTAACCCGCTCACTCTCGTTCCCGAAACGATCGACGGCGCTGATGACGACGGCGTCGATCGCACCGTATTCGATGTGCGGCGTGAGCGTCACACGGTTGAAGCTCGCTGGCTGCGTGCTAAAGACCCAGCGCGGGCCGTAGCGGCGCCACACGGCGTGGAGCGCGAGGTTTTTGTCACGTGCCGGCGTGAGTTGGAGCACGCTTTCGGAGGAAGCAATTTTTGGCGCCTCAGGTTTGGCAATGCTGAGCCACGGCATGGCGGGAATGAGCGCGGGTTGGAGATACATTTCCTGCTGCAGTCGCGACGTGACGCCTTTGCGGTTCTGCATGAGCGCGATGGCGCTGTAATGCACATGGCCGTTGGCCGCGGGGCGGGTGCGCGTGAGATCGACCTGGCGGATGATTTCCTCGGCGGGCCAGCTTTTTTCGGTGTCGTTGATGCCGCTCACGTTGAGGCCGGGCCACACGTAACGGTTGCCGGGATTCGGCTGCCGCAACCAGTAGTCGAGCAACACGGCGTATTCCTGACCCTTGCGGTCACGCGGCCAGTAAAGCTGCGGCACGAGATAATCCAGCCAGCCTTTCGCGAGCCAAAGCTCCACGTCGGCGTAGAGTTTGTCGTATTGGCTGAAACCGGTGATGCCGGGCGGGCGGCGGTCGGGGCGACCGAGACCGAACGGGCTCACGCCGAACTTTACCCACGGTTTGGTTTTGTGGACGGTGCGATTCATCTCCTCGACGAGGCGGTCGACATTATCCCGGCGCCAGTCGGCGCGGTTTAATTTTCCACGCGCGGCGACGTAACGATTCCAGGAAGGCGTGTCGGGAAAATCGAGTTCGCGCGCGGGCGTGACGCCTGCAGGCGATTTCGGATCCGCGACGGGATACGGATAAAAATAATCGTCGATGTGCACGCCATCGAGGTCGTAGCGCTGCACGACATCACGCACGACGGCGAGCGTGCGTTCACGGGCGAAGTCGTCGCCGGGATCCATCCACTGATAGCCGCCGTAACTTTTCACGGAGTTTGGATGCGTCCGCGCGATGTGACTGGCGGCGTTGGCGGATTTTGCCTCCGCATGGCGCGCGCGGTAAGGGTTGAACCACGCATGGAGTTCGAGTCCGCGGCGGTGCGCGCCACTCACCCACTCTTCCAACGGATCGTAACCGGGATCCTTGCCTTGCACGCCCGTGAGGTATTCGGACCACGGTTCGAGTTTCGATTGGTAGAGCGCGTCGGCCGAAGGACGGATTTGGAAAATCACGGCGTTCAACTTCAACGCCACGGCGCGATCCAGAATCGCGTTCATTTCCGTGCGCTGTTGTTCGACGGGCAAGCCGGGCAGGCTTGGCCAATCAATATTCTTCACCGTCGCGATCCACATCGCGCGAAATTCACGCGGTGCAGCGGGCGGAGTGTTGCTAACGGCGGGAATGGTTTTCGGGGCGGGTGCGACGGGAGCGTCGATGGCGGCCGCGGATTTTGTTGCGGGTTTTTTGTCGGAGGCACAGCTGGCGATGAACAGCGAGATTAAGCCAAGAATGACGCTGCTGATTTTCCGGTGGTAGGGCCCGACCTCCGGGCGGGCCGTCAGGGTTTGCGCATCCAACCGGCCTGCCCGGAGGTCAGGCCCTACCTCGATCCGCTTCATGATTTGTTTTCTCCCAGGGCGGCGCGCAAGTTGCCTTGCACGGCAGTGAGTTTGGCTTCGGCTGAAGCGGCGTCGAGCTTGCGACGGATCATGACAATGGCGACTTTCACGCGGTGGTTGCAGGTTTCGAGAGCGGTGCGAGCGGTGGCTTCGTCGGCACCGGTCGCACGCACGGTCAATGCGATGGTGCGGCGGAAGAGTTTCGCGTTGGTCGGCAACACATCGACCATCAGGTTGCCGTAAACTTTGTGCAGCCGGACCATGATCGCGCTCGAGAGGGTGTTGAGGAAAATTTTCTGCGACGTGCCGGCTTTGAGCCGCGTGCTGCCGGAAACGAGTTCGCTTCCGGTGTCGAGCGTGACGCCGATTTCCGCCGCGGTGGCGACAGCGGAGTTGGGGTTGTTGGCCTGACCGATGGTCAAAGCGCCGGCGGCGCGGGCGGCTTCCAGCGCGCCGAGCACATAAGGTGTCGCACCGGACGCGGCGAGGCCGATGACGACATCGTTCGGCGTAGGATTTACCGCGTGCACATCAGCCGCGCCTTGGGCGTGGTTGTCTTCGGCGCCTTCGACGGCGACGAACAGTGCGTCGCGCCCGCCGGCGAGGAGCGCGATCGCGCGATCCTTCGGCCAGGTAAACGTCGGCCAGAGTTCCACGCTGTCCAGCAAACCGAGCCGACCCGATGTGCCCGCGCCGACGTAGATGAGGCGCCCACCTGCAGCGATGCGGGGCGCAGCGGCTTCGACGGCGCGCGCGATTTGCGGCGCGGCGGCGTGGACAACTTGCGCGGCAGTGACCTGGTCTTCCGTGAACGCGCGCACCAAATCGAGCGGCGCGTAGAGATCGAGATCGGGATGGCTGCGGCTGGGCGTTTCCGTGTTCAGCATGACGTGAGAATCTTAGGGTGAAGGGAAAGGTTCAACGCGCATTTTCCTTATCACGGATTTCGCGGATAAAGGCGGATTAGAAATCCCGAATTTATCCGTAGTAATCCGTGTTATCCGTGGTTAATAAATTCTTCGCCTACTCAAAGTCATGAACACGGATTCAATGCCCTCGGAATTTTTCATTGGTCTGCTTTCAGGCACGAGTGTCGATGGGATCGATGCGGCGTTGGTGCGCTTCGAGCCACGCGTGGAACTGGTCGCGACGCATACGTTGAAATTTCCAGCGGCGTTACAGCAGGAGCTGCGTGCGTTGTGCGTGCCCGGGAAAAACGAAATTGATCGTTTGGGCGAAGCCGACGTCCGGCTTGGCCGGGCGTTTGCGAAGGCAGCGCGCGATTTGTTGAAGAAAGCCAAGATCGCTCCGGAGCAAGTGCGGGCGATTGGCAGTCACGGGCAGACGATTCGGCATCGGCCGGGCGCGGCGGCGCCGTTTACTTTGCAGATTGGCGATCCGAATGTCATCGCACGGGAAACGGGTATCGCGGTCGTGGCGGATTTTCGGAGGAAAGACATGGCGCTCGGCGGGCAAGGCGCGCCGCTCGTGCCGGCGTTTCACGAAGCGATTTTTCGCGAGCCGCAGGGGGATCGCGTGGTCGTGAACATTGGCGGAATTGCGAATCTCACCGTGTTACCGGGAAATTCAGCGTCGTCGATCGCGGGCTTCGATACCGGGCCGGGCAATACGTTGATGGACGCGTGGTGTCGTCGCGTGCTCGGCAAGCCGATGGATCGCAACGGCGCACTCGCGGCGAAAGGCACGGTGCACGCCGACTTGTTGGCCGCGATGTTAGCGGATCGGTATTTTGCGCAACGCGCGCCGAAGAGCACGGGGCCGGAATATTTTTCGATGGCGTGGTTGCAGCGCGTGTTGCCGAAGCGACGCATCGCTGACGCTGACGTGCAGGCGACGCTGTGTGCGTTGACGGCGCAGAGTATCGCGGACGCGATCACGCAGCAGAAAAAATTAAAGAATCCAGAGGTCTTTGTGTGCGGTGGCGGCGCAAAAAATCCCACGTTGATGCGGATGCTCGCGGAGCGTTTGCCGGATTGCCGCGTGGATAAAACCGATGCGCTGGGGGTCGATGGCAGCTGGGTGGAGGCGATGTTATTCGCGTGGCTGGCGCGTCAGTTCACGCGCAATGCGCCGGGCAACGTGCCAGCGGTTACAGGTGCATCGCGGCCCGCGGTATTGGGCGGATTATTTCTGCCGATTTAGGCTTTCGGCATCTTAATTTCTCCGCTCGCGAGGCGGTGCAGGAAAAGCGCGACGTTGGCGGCGCGCGGAGCGATGGTGGGCACGCGGCAGTATTCGCGCGCGCTGTGGAGGTGATCACCTTCGGGACCGATGCCGTCGAAACACGGCAGACCAGCCGCCCCGAGGAAATTTCCGTCGGAGGCGCCGCCGCCGTGCACCCAGTTGAAGGGTTTCACGCCGACATCGGCGCCGGCTTTTTGAAACGCAGGGAAAAGCGCGGCTTCGGTCGGGTGATTTTCTTTGGGCGGACGATTGAGCCAGATTTTCAGTTCGAACTTCACGTCGTGCGATGCAGAGATTTCCGCGGCGAGCGCTTCGAGGCGTGCGAAGAGCGGTTCGCGGTCGGACATTTTCGTGACGCGCAGATCGAGTTCGGCTTGCGCGAAATCGGGCACGACATTCGTCGCGGGGGTGCCGCCTTTGATGTTGGCGACGTTGAGCAACACGCCGGGCAACTCGGAGGGAATTTTGGCGGCGGCGAGGGAAAAGGCGGCGAGTGCGAGGATGGCGTTGCGGCCATCGTTGGGAATTTTGGCGGCGTGGGCGGCGCGGCCATGGCAGGTGGCGACGGCGCCGCCGGTGCCTTTGCGTGAGTGAATGATATCGCCGGACGGACGCGCGGGTTCGAACACGAAACCGAAATGGTTTCGTTTCGCTGCTTCCTCGAACAGGGCGCGCGTGCCGTGCGTGCCGGTTTCTTCGTCGGGAGTAAGCAGAATTTCCCAGCCAACTTGGGCGGCGTGCGGGGTTTGTTCGAAGGCTTGAAGCGCGGCGAGCAGTGTGATGAGGCCGCCTTTCATGTCGGTGACGCCGGGTCCGTTGAGCGTGTCGGCGTCGAGCCAGCGGCAGGTTTGGAAGGCGTCGGCAGCTTCGTAAACGGTGTCGTAATGACCGCAGAGAAATACTTGCAGCGGTGCTTCGGGGCGCAGGCGAAAGCGGAGTGCGATGGCGCCGGGAGGATTGTGGCCGGGCGCGTCGGCGGAGAGTTGCTCGAAGGTGGCTTGCGGGAAACTTGCAGCGAATTCGGCGCGCAACACTGCGGCCATGCGAGCGAGGCCGGCCCCGTGGCCGGAGCCGGAATTGAGGTTCGCCCAGCGTTCGAGCAGCGCGCCGAATTCGGCGGTGCGGGACGGGAGGGCTGCGATGGAAGCGGGGATGTTGGCTGAATTAACCACGGGTTGCATAGATGACACGGATGCAGCCACAAGACACGGAATTTTTCGCGGGAGGCCGCGAAGGAATCATTTCAAGGGATCTTTCCTCTTTCTCTCGTTGGTTTTGAGAAAGATTAAGAGAAAGAGGAAAGAGAAAGATTATTATGGCAGAACCGCGCCGCTTGGCAGTGTCACGCGCGGGGCGTCGAGGCCGTCGAGTTGGCGGAGCTTGGCGAGCGGGTCGGCTTCGAGGCGGAGAAATTTGAAACCGAGGAGGCGTGGTTTGCCGGCGGCGTCTTTTTCGGCGTTGTGGGCGGTTTCGCGGGCGATGAATTGTTCGATGGTTTCTTCGCGCACTTCGGGCGCGATGGAGTGAATCAGGTGGAGTTCGCCGGCGGGGCCGCGCGCGGCGAGGCCGACGTGGCCGATCCACGCGGAGCCGCCGAAGATTTCGTTATCGGGCATGCCGGGTTTCACGATGCCACGGACGATTTCGATGCAGTCGCCGTCTGTGAGGTGCGCTTTGGCGAGGTCGACATCGGCGTAGGGCACGTAGGTTTCGCGGTGCAGTTCGACGGGGATGGGCGTGGTGAGTTTGTAGCGACCGAGGAGGAATTTGCTGCGGTCGATTTTTTGGTCGAAGCGACGCATTTTATCGCCGCCGATTTCGGTGGTGATGTCGCGCACGAGCCAGCGGTTGGAGGGATTCCAATCGGTTTCGGTGAAATGGTTGCGCGTGACGACCCCGATGCGGCCTTCGCGGTAGCGGATGCGTTGGAGCAGGCGCATGAAGCCCGACCAGTCGCGCGAGAGCGCCATCGCGTAGGTGTGTTCGGTGAACACGAGGCAGTCGCTTTTGGTGAGACTGTAGAGCGGCTGCGGGTCGTAGGTTTCGAAGGGGGCTTCGCCGAGCAGGTAGAGTTCGTAGGGCTGCTTCAGGTTTTTGCGCGCGAGGTGGATGATGCGCGCGCGGAGTTCGGGCTCGGTGAGTTGGAGATGGCTAAGGTAAGTGCCGACTTCGCTCTCGTTGAATTGGTAGAGCGGCTTGGCCTGGAGTGCGGCGAGGTCGGGAGAGGGCGCAGGTGATGCGGCCAATGCAGCAGTCGCGAGTGCGGCGAAGAGAAGAAAAGTTTTCATAGCGGGAAGAAAAAGGGCGTTCCACTCGGAACGCCCCGTGAAGTGATGAAGTTGGTTAACTCAGAATTGGCCCCTCACGCCAAACTTAACGAACGTTGGCGCGATCAACAGCTGGCGCGGACGGTTGGAGAGATACGTGTAGATCTCCGGGCCGTTTCCAGTGAAATTGTTCGCCGTGGTGAACAGTGTCACGTTTGGACGCAGGCGGTATTCAACCCCGACGTTGTGCGTGACGAGCGCGCGATAAAATAGATTGCCGTTGCCCGGGGACGTCAGGCTGATGGCCGAGGGATAACCGGATCGATAGCTGAGATCGTAGCTGAGCCCGAGTTTTTTGTAGGCGTATTGGAGCCCGAAGTTGGCGTTTTCAGGCACGAAGCCGGCCACTTGGTCCGTGGTGAGTTCAGTGGCGCCGTTATATACGCCCTTGGCTTTCAGTTTCGCGTAGTTGGCACGCACGGAAAGCCCCTTGAGTGCACCGGGCAGGAAAGTGAGGCGCTGGCGGTAATCGAATTCAATGCCTTGCACTTCGGCGCTGCCGATGTTGGACGGACGGAGAATGGCGTAGCCGCCGTAGAGGCCATCGAAGCCGTTGTCGGGCGTAAGGGGCACGGTCTCACCGGAGTTCACGTTGCCACCGATCAAGTCGCTGATGTCTTTCTGGTAAACAGAGACAGTGAAGGCGCCGGTGTTCTTGAAGTAATATTCCAACTTGAGGTCGATGTTCTTGGCGAACTGCGGTTTGATCGAGGCGTTGCCGATCGTCACGGTTTGCGTCGTGTCGTTGACGGTCACGGCGGGGATCAACTGCTGGTAAGTCGGACGGCCGTAGCTGGTGGACCAACTGGCGCGCGCGACGAGGTTGCGCGAGATATCGTAGGCAAATTGGATGCTCGGGAAGAGCTTGTCGTAGACGCCATCCGCGCTCTGGGCCTGGAAGTCCATGGCGGCGCGCTTAAAGTGATCGGGCTCGACGGCAATTGGGGTGCTGCGGGCGCGGAAGTAGGTGAAGGTTTCGGTTTTCACCCACTCGCTGCGCACGCCACCGACGACACGAAGCCGACCGAGCTTGGTATCACCCATGAGGAAGGCGGCGTCCACGCCCTCCTCGAAGAGGCGGCGGGTCGTGTAACGCTGCACGGCGGTGTAGTTCGTGTCTTCATACCACACGGCGGTGTTGGTCACATCGATCTTGTCAGGATTGAAGACTGGTAGACGGGAGCCGGCGGGCGCGTTCTGCCGTTCGAATTCGGTGAGCGGCATGAGTTCTCCGGAGAGAACGGTGCCAACCACGGCGTAGTAGCGCTGCGGGTTCTTGTTGAAGAGGTTGACGCGCTTGTTCTGCGTGTCGAAGCCGGTCTTCAGCGTGAGAGGGAACTTCGTCCCGAAAGTGTAGCTGAGATTGACGTAGGCGCTGACTTCGTTGGTGCGGTTCTCGGTGTCGCGCTTGACGAGGCTGGTCGAGGTCTGCGCGACCGGCTGCGTGGTGGTGTTGGCGGCGGCGGACAGGATCGAGGCGTAGTTCGCGGCGCTATAGACGCTGGGGCCGGCGGTTTGGGTAAACACCTGTCCGGTGAGATCCGTGGTGTCCAAAATGAAGCCGATGGATCCGAGTGGTGCGGTGCGAAGGGTGAGGATGCCGCCCTCTTGGTCACGTCCAGCGGTAGAATTCCAGATTGTGTTGGACCACCGGATGGCCTCTTCGATCTTCAGGCGGCCAAACTTATGTTCAGCCACAAGAGTTCCGGTGGGGTTGCGGCTGGTGAATGCGTAATGCTGGGGCGTGAGGAGCATCTGCGTGTTGCCGCTGGGACGAACCTCGGTGCGGTTCGTGGTGTAGCCAGGCATGACCGCGCCCGTGGGGTTGGTGACCGGATCATACACCGTGGTGTTCGTGCCAAAAAATGGATTCACCCACGTGTAGTTAAAGTTGGGCTCGTCGCCGGCGTTGTAGAGAAAGCGCGCGGAGACGGTGGTGTGATCGCGCCAGCGATAGTCGGCGCGCATGCTGAAGGCTTCGAGGAACCGCTGGTTGAGGCCGCTGACCCGGGTATAATCGCGCAACTGGGCCAGGCTGTTGGTCGTGTTCTCGTAGAGCATGCGATCAAAGTCGAAGGAGCGCACGATTTCCTGATACGAGGCGGTGGCCGTGATGCCGAGGTTGCGCTTGCCGCCGAGCACGTCGAAAACCTCCGTGTAAGTGACGCTGAGGTCGGGCCCGAAGGGATGATCCTTCAGCGGCACGTTGCGGTCGCCCCAGGAGGCCGCCCACGATCCGGCGAGGGTGTAGTCGATACGCCGCTTCCCGCTCATGGCGAGCGGCGAGCGGGTCTTGAGGTTAACTGTGCCGCCGAGGGAGTCTGCGCGGCGGTCGGGTGTCTGGCCTAAGATGAGTTCGATCTGCTCGATGGTCGAAGCGGAGAAGGAGTGAAATGAGGGCGCGCGGCCGAAGGCGCTGACGCCGGTCGAGGACATGCCGTCGATGTTCAGCGTGGTGAAGGTGTTCGGCTGGCCGCGAATGGAGACATAATTCATCAAGTTGTCCTCGTCCACCGACGCAGTGACTCCGGGCATGCGAGTCAGTAGCTCAGCGACATTCTGGGTCGGAAGGACGCCCCACTCGTCCATCGCGACGACATTCTTCACGTTGGAAGCGTTGCGTTGTTCGGTGACCGCGAGGGCCTGGCCTTCCTTCACGCTGTTGACGGTAAATTTCTCGAGCTGAAGGGTGTCGGAGGACGCGAGGATAAAGGACGCCTCAGCCTGCGCTCCAGAGGTGACTTGGACGCTTTGGGTGAGATCCTCGAAGCCCGAGTAGGATGCGGTGATCTGCGCAGAGCCGGCGGGCACGTTAAAAAGCACGAAGCGGCCGGAGCTGTCGGTCAGAACGAACTGGCTCGAGTCCGCCAAAGTCACGCGAGCACCCTGTAGGGCGTTGCTCGTGGCCCGGCTGGTTACCGTGCCTTCGATGCGGCCGGTTTGGGCCGAGAGGGAGGAAACGGCCAAGGTGGAGAAGACAACCAAAAGGCTCATTGCGGAACGCAACAGCCGGACATGCGTAGCGACCATCGCAGTCAGTATGCTCATCGGTGTGTAGGTGTTATGTAGCAACACTCCGATGGCTCGGTCGTGTCGCTCGGTGTGGCCTTTTCGCTAATCTCCTGCGCGAATACCTCCAAGCAGAATTATTTCATCGAAGCAGCGTTGAGTGAGTTCCTCAGAGGGAAACGATGAACTAAGGTTGGCATTTTTGTTAAAAAGTTCGTCATTTCTGACAATGGGGCTTTCACCCTGAAAATTGGTCGTGGTGAAATTAAATGCCGCAGCGAAACAAAACTAACGATGCATCCGGGCGCATCGGGAGATGCTGCGGCTATTTTTTAGCCGAGGATTTAGCTGCGCGTTTGCGCCGGAGTTTTGGTGCCGCCTTGCCGCTATGGCGGTAAGCAAGTGGGGAAATTTTATACGCCTGACGAAATGCCCGGCTGAAATTGTGAATGGAGCTGAAACCGCATTGCTCGGCGATTTCGGAGACGCGTTGCGGGCCAAGGCGGAGCAAGCCGCAGGCTTTTTCCAACCGGAGCCGCCGCAGGTGACGACCAATGCTCACTCCACATGATGCGTGAAAGCGTGCGCGGAGATGGCTTGAGCTGATGCCGAGTGCTTTGGCCATTTCGCGGATGGTGGGTTGGGCACCGGGGCGCTGGGCGATTTGATCGATGCTGAGCACTAGTTCAGATTCGGTTTCCGTCGTCGCCAATTGCGGAGCTTTAGGTTTCAGCCGGCGAATGCGGGCGAGGAGAAGCGCGAGCAACAAGGCGGGCAGTTCTTCCGTGGTTTCGGTTTCGTAGGCTTCGACGAGGTCGGTGGCGATGGCGCGGAGCGGGCGGGTGAGCGCGAAAGGTTGATAACGAAGCGCGGCAAGTGGCTCGGAATCGTTGAGCTCAAAGGTCACAAACAGCCACGAGATCGCATCGCGTTTCGCACCGATGTAGTGGTGAAATTGAAACGGAAAAACCAGTAACGCATCGCCGGCGTTGAGGCGGAGGTTGTGATTATCGACGCAGACAGTGGCGGCGGTTTCCAGCGCGCAGATGAGCACGAAGCGGTGGTGAAACGCGCGGCCTTTGCGGGGTTTGTTGAGTTCGTCTGCAGTCTGACGTTGGAAGCACACCACATGCGTCGGCAACGGAAGCGGTGCGGTAGCGTGGCCGATCAGTTGATAGTTCGGTTGCGGCAGTTTGGCAACGAGCCGGCGAAGTTCCGTGGTGGCGGGATTGGGCACTGGATTAGAACATGGATTTTTCGTTGCGTGGGGCGAGTCGCGCGTTGAGGGCGGCCCAAAAAAAGGACGACCACGATGGGTCGTCCTTGAAAGAGGTTAAGCCGTGAGCGCTTAGAAGAACTTGTATTCGACCGAGAGCGTGAACGAGCGACCACGCGGATCGGCGACACGCGGTTCCCAGGAGCTGCCGGCACCGGTGTTGGTGTCGTAAGCGATGGAGAACGGCGGATCTTCGTTCAGCAGGTTCTTAATGCCGGCGACGATCGTAAGATCTTTGTTCAGGCGGTAGGTCAGGCTGGCGTTGTAAGTAATGTATTCGCCGACCTTCGGGTTATAGTCCGGAGCGAACGGTAAGAAGGTGCCGTTGGCGATGCCTGGGGGGACATAATCCAGGTAGCCGCAGCGATAGAGCTGGCTGAGGCGACCCGTCCATTTGCCTTTCCGGTAAGAGACGGAAGCCGTGGACTTCCACTTGATACCGATATCGCTATAACGGGTAAAACGACCCACTTCGCTGCGACCGAAGGGCGCACTGGCAATCAAGCGGGACTTCTTCTCGAGCAATTGGCTGACGTTGACGTCGCCGATGATTTTGCCACCGAAGAGATCGAATTCGCCGCGACCGGTGTATTCGACACCCTTCGTTTGAGTTTCGCCTGCATTGAGCGGACGAACGTCGATCTTGGTGATCGGGCCGGTGCCGCCGGCGCCGCGGATGATGCGATCTTCAAAAAGCGAAGAGTTGGCGAGGATGACCGAAGCACCGAGCGACTGGATGGTGCCTGTGCGTTCGATGGACCACCAATCGACGCCAAAGGTAATGTTTTTGACGGGTGAGAGAACAATACCGACAGATTTCATCTCAGCTTCCTCAGGCTGCAGGTCCGGCTTTCCACCGGAAATGATGTTCAGGCTGTTCGCAGGAATCGAGAGGCCTGTGGCCGGATCGATAAGGTCGGCGCCGGCGAAGATCGATTCGACCGCCGGATCGAATTGCTGTTTGAAGGTGGGAACTCGGAAGCCGGTGCTGTAGGAAGAACGTAGCAGCACTTGCTCGATCGGCGCGTAGCGTAAGGTGACTTTCGGATTAGTGCTGCTGCCAAAGCCGGTGTAGTCGTCACGACGTGCAGCGACGTTGAGATCGAGATTTTTGATGACAGGAATTTCGACTTCGGCAAAGAAGGCGTAGATGTCGCGACTCAGAGTGCCGCCTGTGGCGAGAAGGTTGTCAAACGGTGCGCCGAAAATGTGCGATTCGACGGTGCTGAGATCGGTGCGAGTGTCGCCAACAAAGGAATACTCTTCCTTGCGATAATCGAAACCGGCGGCCGCCTGAATTTGGCCAGCGGGCAATTTAAAGAGCGGACCCGAAGTGGTGAAATCGGCACCGGTCGTGGTGAAGGTGCCGCCATAAAGTTCAACCCCAGTGGCGGACGCCGCCTTGAGGCCATCGATTGCGGTTTGAGATTGCTCGTAGGAGAATGGACTCAACACACCGGTCTTGATCAAATTGGCGAAGGGCAAGGTGTAGTAATAACCGTTCAAGAGCTTCGATTTCGATTTGCTCTCGGACTGGGAAACACCGGTGCGGTATTCCCATTCGGAGAAGAAATCTATCGGAATTGGAAGCGGTCCTTCCATGCCGACGAGGAAACGACGGGTGTCGCTTTGGGTGGCAATCTCGCGATTGCCGCCGGGCAGTGCGCGCCAGCGAAAGCCGAGCGGCAGGCCGCGGTTCGCTTCAAGCGCTGGGAAGTAGGCGACGAGCGCATTGAACACGCGATTGTAGTCAGCGCCCGTGCTGGGGTAAACCATGCCGGATTGCGGATTGGGAATGACGGTGCCGTTTGCGGAAGTGGTGGTGGTTTGGGCGCCGGTGGCGGTGAGGCCTGCGGTGCTCCATTGATTGGGGGAGAAGCTCTTGGTGGATTCAGAGCGACCAACGATGGCTTCAAGGGTGAGGATGTGCTCGCCCAATTTTAACGAACCGCGACTCACAAAGTTGGTGTTTTTAACGGGCTGTTGGAGCACAGCGGCCCGACCGGTATCCCAGGCAGAACCGTATTTACCGTTACCTGTTGCCGAGGTGGCAGCCCAAAGCAGCTCTTCGTAAGGCCCCATGCCATCGAAGCCTGTGTAACCAGCAGTGTTCGTTGGGAGATCCAGTATGTTGATCTGGTTGACGCGGATTGCGGGATTCGCGGGATCGATCGGATTCGCGGTGCTCAAGCCGAGCGCGGTCGGCAAGTTGGCGATTGTTTGGAGAGTGGCGATTGGGGTGCCACGGGTATCGGGCGAAATGCCACGTTTAGGCTGGAAAGTGTTAACGAAGTCACGTTGATCGCCGTTCAGCTTTTTGTGATCAGCGAGGGACACAGAGGCCATGAGGTTCCACTTGTCTTTATTGAGGTCACCCCAGCCGCCGACGAGCGAGTAACGGGAGATGTTGCCGCCGCCGTCCTCGGTGATGTCGGTCGCCGCGTTGGCAATGAGGCCTTGAAAATCGCGTTTCGTGATAAAGTTGATCACGCCGCCGACCGCATCGGTGCCGTAGGTGGCAGAAGCGCCGTCCTTGAGGACTTCCACGCGTTCAATTGCGGCGAAAGGAATAGAGTTCAGGTCAACGACGCCGCCGTTCAGCCCGTGTGAGGCAATGCGACGGCCGTTGAGCAAGATGAGGGTGGCGTTGGCGCCCTGACCGCGCAGATTTGCTGAAGAAGCCCCGTTGTTGCCGCGGGGGCCCTCACCGCCAACGACATCGGTGTTGGTCGCGAGGTTATCGAAACCGTTGCCGTTGATGTTGAGGTTCATGATGAGCTGCTCGGCGCTCGCGATGCCTTCCTGCTCCATTTCGAACTTAGTAAACACGGAGAGCGGCAGTGCGCCTTCGTCAGCAGCGCGCTTGATCAGCGAGCCGGTGACGACGAATTTCTCGAGTTTGACGGGGTCTTCGTTCGGAGCCGGGCTGGTGGTTGAAGCGGTGGCGGTTTGTGCCACGGCGGCAGGAATTGCTCCGGTTGCGGTGAGCAACGCGAGCAGGGTCAGTCGTTTCCACTGGGAACGTGCGTTCATACGGTTTGGGGACTGGGTTTGGAGCCGTCACGCGATGAACGCGCAAAGGCTCCGGTGTTGTTTGGTGTGTAGTGCCTGGCGGTAAGTTGTGCGCTTACCCGTCAAGTGTCAGATGCTTGGATGAATCTGTTGCCGATTTTGAAAGCAGCTTTTGTTCCATGTGTCGATGCTGCACATCCAACTTTGCGGGCTGCTGAAATTTCCGCCCGCGCTCGCTCGGCTTGGTTGCGCGAGGGCGGGCAGCGACTCCGTTCAGCAGCAGAGGGGCGCGGATGGTTTCATGGTTTGTTAACACCGCCGGCATTTACTTCGAAAATATCGAGGTTCATTTGTCGTTCGACGGGCCAAAAAATAATCCAATGAACTCAACAAAACTATCCATGCTCGGGGCGATCTTCGCCTCTGTTCGTTCTGGTTTGTTCTTCGCGACGCCGGTGGTTCCGCGCTGCCTGTATGAAGCCTACTTCGGGTTGAGAAGAAAAGTTTCTCGAGCTGTGTTCGGGCTGTTTTTTACATCGGCAATCGCGACGGCGGCTTTTGCTTACGATGTAGATTATCCCGACCCCGTGTCGGCTGACTCGGGGAGTTACGAATTCTGCAATGAGGATAGTTTTATCGAAAGCCGCATGCATGCGACTGACGTGTATTTTTATCCTCAATATGCATGGGTCAGCGGGTCAATTAAGCTAAGCGGTTTTGATGGTGACGCCTTTGGCGTCAATTTGGACTTCGATACTACGGGACTCGCTCCGGGTCGTTATTTGGTGGCGGTGATTCAATACCATATGTGGTGGTCCGGCTATCCGGACCAAAGCATAAGTTTCTACGTCACGATCGAATAGCGTCTGATCCTGTCGACCCGAGGTCTGTGAAAAGGCCTCAGGTTTCGTCAGACCTTGAAAAGATAGTGTCGACGACAAAGCCACCACGCTAATGCGAGGTGCAGCAGCACAAAACAAATCGCGAACGCGAGCGACGCGTTCACTGGGCTAAAATACGGCGTGAAGCCGTGTGCGTAGATCCAGCCCTTGGCCGTGACTTTGGTCGTGCCGTCCGCGCCGATCCACTGGATGAGTCCGAGCAGGCGCGCGATCAGGCCGGAGAGCACGAAGAGCGCGAGTGCATTGACGCCGAACCACGTGAACGGTGCGGCCCACCCTTTCCAGCCGCGCACATCCATCGCCCAGTAAAACAGCCCGAATAAAAGCTGCGCCCACCCCGCCGTGAAAACCGCGTAGGAACTCGTCCACAGATTCTTGTTAATCGGCAACCAAAGCCCGAGCGCGGCACCCACGATCAGCAGAACGAGCCCGCCGCCGATTAAACCGCCGGCGATTTTTGCGCCACTGCTCGCTCTGCGGAGCCAGTGGCCCGCCAAAACTCCGAGCAACACGGTCGAAATCGCGGGCACGGTGGAGAGAATCCCCTCGGGATCGAAACCCGGCGTCGGCGCGCCCCGCCACGTGTGGCCGGCGAGGAGGTGCGAATCGATCCACCACGCGAGATTGCCTTTCGGTTCCAACACCCCCGCGCCGAAACCCGGCACCGGAATAAATTTCAGCGCGAGCGCATGCCCCGTCAGCAACGCCAGTGCCCACGCGAGTTGCCCGCGCCAGCTCGTGCGCAGAAAAATCGCCGACGCCACGAGGTAACCCACTGCGATGCGCTGCAACACGCCGGGGATACGTAGCCGGGCCAATGAAAATTCATGCGCGGGCAGCAGCCCGAACGGGAACGCGGCGAGGAAAAGCCCGAGCGCAAAAATAATCGCCGAGCGTCGCAGCACATGCCGAAACAACTCGCCGCGATCGGCGCCTTGTTCCTGACGTTTCGCGAACGACAGCGTGATCGCCACGCCGACAATCCACAGAAATGCGGGGAAAATGAGATCGGTAAACGTCCAGCCGTGCCACGGGGCGTGCGCGAGCGGCGGATAAATTGCGCTCCACGAACCGGGATTGTTCACGAGGAGCATCGCCGCAATCGTCGCGCCGCGAAACGCATCGAGCGAACCCAGGCGTGCGGGCGGCGGATTTGTGGTCGTGGTCACGGGGTGGAAACGCTCACGCCGAGATGATTGCCGACCGGCCGCCAGTTTCCACCGGGAGTTTTGTTGTGCAGCACAGTGCCGTCGGGCTGACGGTAATAGAACGTCGATGAACCGCCGCCATCGAGGTTGAGCGCTTGTTCCGCGCCGAGCCGAATCATCACGTCGGCCAGTTCCGGCAACGTGCACCCCACACTGTGTCCCGGCTGGCGCCCGTCGATCACGAGCAGAATTAACGTGTGCCCGTCCACCGTGACGCCGGCCGCGGTGCGCGGGTGCCGGACGGTGGGCTCAACTTGCGCCGTGGCGCCGGTGTTTTTGCCGGCGGTGACGAGCAGCGTGCCGGGCTGGCCTTTGGGGCCGATACTGGGCCCGCGTCCGGCGACGGCGCAGAGCAAATCGGTCGGAATTTTGTCCGGCGCGTAATCGATCACCGCCCGCCCACCGCGAAAGATCATCAACGCCGGCTCGCGTGATGGCGCATCGTTCGCCGGCGACACGATCTGGCCGTCGCTCACACTCAGGCCATTGAGATTCACCGGCAGGTAGGGAATCCAACCGGGATCTTTTTCGTCCGGCGCGCGTTGGATTACTTTGCTGAAGAAATTCGCGTTCACCGCGAGCGTGAGTTGATTTTTTTCCGCCCACTCGGGCACGGTGCGCAAATGCGCTTCTGTGTTCGCGGGATCTTTCGCTTTAACTTCGGTGGCCAGGGGCGCGGTCACGGTGAGGTGCACGCGCGGCTGATCGAGATGAACCTTGGCCCAGTGGCCGCGAATCGGGCCGGCGGCGGTGGTTTCATCGATCACGCCGGATTCGATGGCTGCAGTTTGACCGAACGCGCTGTGCGCGAACAGCGTCGCGGTGAAGAGCCAAACGAAACGAAGGCTCCGATTATTTTTTGCCGGCGGCATAGCCTGCGAGCGCCAGCGCGGCTTCGTCGATTTCCTGCGAAGCCTTGCGACCGGCGGGGGCGACGTAGCGGTTGAGCATGAGACTGAACGCGAGTTTCTCCCCGTGTGCGTCGGTCAAGTAACCGGAAAGCGCGGTCGCCCACCGGAGACTGCCGGTTTTCGCCTGCATTTTTCCTTCGAGCGGGGTGCCTTTGAGGCGATTGCGAAGTGTGCCGGGGCGACCCGCGAGCGGCAACGCGGCCGCAAACGCGTCGGCCTCGCGGTGTGTCGCCAAGTGACGGAGCAATTTCACGGTCGCGTCGGCCGTGGCGAGGTTGTTGCGCGAAAGGCCGGAGCCTTCGTCGAAAATCACGGCTGATTTCGGAATGCCGATTTCACGCAAAAATTCGTTGAGCCGATCGAGCGCGAGATCGTCGCTGCGCGTGTCGGGAGGTGTCGCCGCGGTGCGACTGATTTCGCCGAGGTGCGCGAAGATTAAATCCGTTTCCAGATTCTGCGACGGCTGCATGAAATCCGCGACGAGTTCGCGCAGCGGTGGCGAAACGATGCGGCCGAGTTTCACGTCGGCGCGCGGCGTTTTCTCCGGCCAGACGAGGCTGCGCGCTGTGCCGTCGACGACGATGCCGGCTTGCTGCAAGGCATCGCGCAATGCCGTTGCGAACCACTGGGCGGGGCGTGGCACGGTGCTTTCCGTCGTTTCCATTTTTCCGCCGAGGGCGACGCCGCCCGTGATTTCAACTTCGCGCGAGCCGGGCAGGCGCCGCGTGTTGAGCGTATTTTCTTTTCCGGCCGGGAGCGTCTGCGTGCGATTCACGAAAGTGAGTGCGCTGAGCGGCTCGGCAAATTCGATTTTGCATGGCTCGCCGATGGCGGCGCCCGGCGTGACGTTGAATTCCACGTAGTTGTCGGCGAGCGTGATCGCGGAAATTTCCGCACTGTAATAATCCCCCATGTCCTCGACGACCCAGCCCGGCCCGTGGGGCGGGCTGCGCAGCCACGTGGCGTCGGCGACGATGTCGCCGGAAATGCGTTTCACGCCGGCTTGCGTGAGCGCGGCGATGATCGGCTCGAACGCGCTGGCGAACGATTTTTTCTTAAACCGCGCCGCCCAACTCGGATCGCCCCGGCCCGCAATCACGAGATCGCCGGCGAGGTGGCCGTCGGCCGCGACCGTCGCGGTGGCGAGGATGGGCGTCTCGATGCGGTAATCGCCGCCGAGGCGATCCAGCGCGAGCGCGCCGACGTAGAGCTTGCAGTTCGACGCCGGGCTGAGGCGCAGATTAGGTTCGTGCTCGAAGACAGTTTCGCCCGTGGCCAGCGAAACAACTTTCACGCCCCAGAGCGCGCCTTCGAAACGTGGTTCGGCAAAAAATGACGAGAGAGTGTCCGACCACGCAGGTTTCGTTTCGGCGGCGCGCGTCGTTGGAGCAAACAACGCGAGCAGGCACAGAGAAATTCCCAGCTTCATGACAGAACGCACGCGCGGACTAAGCAGAAATTTTTCCGGTAAAGCAATCTCGCGGGCTCCACCTTGCTTAAAGAGGGTGCATTCGTTCTAGTCACCGCGTGAGCTCCCCGACTTCGATTCGCGCCGTTGAAATTTCCACGCTCGATATTCCACTGCACACGCCGTTTGGAATTTCCGGTGGCGCGCAGGCGATGGCGAACAACGTGCTCGTGAGCGTCACGCTGGCGAACGGGCAAATCGGTTACGGCGAGGCTGCGCCGCTGCCGCCTTACAATGGCGAGACTCAAGCCGACGCGCTGCGCACGCTGAATAATTTTAAACCGAAGCTCATCGGCCGCGAGGTCAACGACTGGCGTGCGTTCGCCGAAGAAATTCGCGCGTGGGGCGGCGCGACCTGCGGCTCCGCGCAATGCGCGATCGAAATGGCCATCGTCGATGCCCTCGCGAAAAGCCAGGGCGTGCCGTTGTGGAAATTTTTCGGCGGCTTCGGCACCGAACTCGAAACCGATATGACCGTGACCACCGGCACCGCCGCGCAAGCCGCGGAAGATGCCCGCGCGATTCGCGCTCGGGGCATTCGCACGATCAAAGTGAAAGTCGGCGGCGCGAAAGGCGCTGGCCACGACTTGGAGCGCATCCGTGCGATTCACGCTGCCGCGCCGGATTCTCCGCTGATTCTCGACGGCAACGCGGGCGTCAGTCGCGCCCATGCGAGCGAACTGGTGCGAGGAATCCGCGATGCAGGCATCAAACCGGCGCTGCTCGAGCAGTGGCTGGCGAAAGAGGATTTGGCGGGAGCGCGGGAGTTACGTGAGGAAAGTGGCTGGGCTGTCGCAGCCGATGAAACGGCGTGCTCGGGTGCTGATGTCACCAGGATCGCCGACGAGCGCGCGGCGGATTTTGTGAACATCAAATTGATGAAGGCCGGGCTCTCCACCGCGCTCGAGATTGTGAAGGTCGCGAAGGAGCGAAACATCGGCCTGATGATCGGCGGTAATGTGGAATCGATTCTCGCGATGACGGTTTCGGCGTGCCTCGCCGCGGGCCAGGGTGGATTCACGTTCGCCGATTTGGATACGCCGTGGTTCATGTCGGAAAATCCGTTTGAGGGCGGCTTCATTGCGACCGGCGGAAATCTTTCAGTCGCCCACCTCAAGAGTGGTCACGGGGTCACCCCGAAACAATCCAACCGATGAAAGCCGTTCGCAAAATTTTCGGAGCAAGTCTCGCGCTGGCGTTGATCGCATGCGCATGGGCTGAGGATTATGATCTAATTCTCGCCAATGGACGCGTCGTCGATGGCACCGGCAAGCCGGCGTTCGTCGGCGATGTGGCGCTAAAAGACGGTCGCATTGCCAAGATGGGCACGGTCATCGGCACGGCGAAAGAACGCATCGATGTGAAAGGCGCGGTGATTGCGCCGGGATTTATCGACGTGCACACGCATGCGGACGATGTGTGGGAAAAACCACGAGCGGAAAATTTCCTGCGCATGGGCGTGACTAGCATCGTGGTCGGGAATTGCGGCGGATCGGAGCCGGACATCGCGAAGTTTTTCCATGACGTCGAAACGCGAGGTGTGTCGCCGAACGTCGCGACGTTTATCGGGCACAACACGATTCGCGAAAAGGCGATGAAGGGGATTTTCGATCGCGTGCCGTCTAAAGAAGAGATGGCCGATATGAAAGCGCAGGTGGATGCCGCGATGAAAGCGGGAGCGATCGGTTTTTCGACCGGGCTGATTTATCTGCCCGGCGCGTATTCGAAGACGGATGAGCTCGTGGAGCTGACGAAAGTCATCACGCCCTACGATGGCATCTACGCGAGCCACATGCGTTCGGAGAGCGGCAAAATTTTTGCGGCGATCGACGAACTGTTGGTGATTGCACGCGAAGCGAAGGTGCGCGCGGAATTGTCGCACATCAAATTGTCCGGTGAGCCGTCGTGGGGACAGTCGGCAAAAGTAATCGCGATGCTCGACCAGGCGCGCGCGAGCGGCGTGCGCGTGACGCAGGATCAATACACCTACACGGCGTCGAGCACGTCGATCCGCTCGCTGATTCCGGACGAGGCGTTTGATGGCGGCCGCGAAAAATTTCTTTCGATTCTGAATGATCCCGTGGCGAAAGCGAAGCTGGTGGAGAAGATGAAAGCTTACGTGAAAACGCGCGGGCGGGTCGATTATGCGTATGCGGTGATCGCGTCATTTCGCGGCGATGTGTCGCTGAACGGAATGAATATTGTTGAGGCGGCGCAAAAACTCTACGGCTCAGACTCACTCGAGAACCAAGTGGAGGTTATTCTGGAAATCGAAAAACGCGGCGGCGCGCAGGGCGTATTTCACGGGATGCAGGAGGAAGATTTGCAGAGCTTCATGAAACATTCCTCGACGATGTTTGCGTCGGACAGTGGCATTCGCGATTTCGGCCAGGGCGTGCCGCACCCGCGTGGCTATGGAAACAACGCGCGCGTGCTTGCGCGTTACGTGCGCGAGTTGAAGGTGATTACTCTCGAAGACGCCGTGCGAAAAATGACGAGTTTGCCCGCGCGTTCCTTTGGTTTCGAAAAACGGGGCGAACTCGCGGTGGGCAACTGGGCCGACATCGCGGTGTTCGATCCGGAGAAAGTTTCCGATCCGGCGAGCTACAAAGAGCCGCATCACTACGCGAAAGGATTTCCGTTTGTGGTGGTGAACGGCCTGGTCGTGGTGCGCGAAGGCGAACACACCGGGGCGTCCCCAGGCGTGGCATTAAAAGGCGCGGGCGTCGCGCGCTGATGCCTTAAGGTGGGGGCCGTTATTCTTACGGCCCCTTGGCTTTGAAGCATCGAACAGGGCGGTTAGGAATAACCGTCCCTACCCTCGGCCCGCCCGGAGGTCGGGCCCTCCCAATTAGCTGAACTCAGTGCGTTGCACCGAGCCAGCCGTCGCCGCAGGGGCCGCCGCCTTCGGGGGCTTTGATGGTGCTGACGACTTCGCCGCGCAGGTTGAGCACGGGATGATAGAATGTCGCGATCTGATCGGAGGCGCTGTCCATGTAGTGGCCGATAAACGTGCGGCGGCTGCGATCCTTGGTGCGATTTGGGCCGGAGCCGTGAATCAGGTGGCCACCGAAAAACATCGTGGCGCCGCGCGGGACTTCGACGGGAATCGGTTTGGTTTCGCGCGGGAACGGTTTGATGTGGCTGTCGCCGTAGCTCATCCACGTCTCCGAACTCTCGGCGGGACAGTGGATGCCTTTTTGATTCGAGCCCGGCACGACGTAGAGGCAACCGTTGTCGATCGTCGCGGCGTCGATGGCCGTCCACGCCGCGATGCAGGTCGCGGGTGCGGCGAGGAGATAGAAATTATCCTGATGCATCCCCTGCCCTTTGGCGCCGGGGGGTTTAAAATAATACATCGTCTGTGCGAGCAACGGATCGTGACCGAGGAGGGTGGCCAGCACGCTCGCGACGCGCGGGTGAAGCGCCCATTGCTTGACGCGGTCGCTGTGGCGATGCGGGTGCACCGCACGCAGCTGGGTTTTTGTGGGATCGATCTCTTCGAAATTATAACCGACGTCGTAGATTTTGTGACCGAGCGTTTTAAAATCCTCGAAGAACGCTTCGATGGCGGCGATTTCCTCGGAGCTGAAAAGCGCATCGACGACGCAGTAGCCGTCACGGTGGAACTGGGCAACTTGCTCGGGGGAAATGAGCGGAGATGAAGCGGTGGTAGGGGCGACCATGCCGACAATGTAGCACGGGGGATACGAAATGAGGAATGGGTTGCGCGTTTAAATGGCTGGAATATCCTGCTGCGTATGAGTCGTGCTGAAACGCTTTTTCGTCCGGTAAAAACCATTATCGCGAGCGAGTTTAACCAGGGGTCGAGCTACACCAACTGGCGGCCGCGGGGCAGCGGCGATTGGCTGCTGATTTATACGGTGAGTGGTGCCGGGCATATCGTGCTGGGTGAAAGGGTGCTCACGCTGAAGGCCGGGCAGGCAATTTTATATTCACCGTCGACGCCGCAGGATTATCGCACGGATGAAGGAGCCGGCCGCTGGCGTTTGTTGTGGGCACATTTTCAGCCGCGTCCGATGTGGCGCGCGTGGCTTCGCTGGCCGGAATTTGCGAGCGGTGCGGGTGTTTTGAATTTTCCTGTGGGGAAAACTCGAAAAGGTTTCGAGGCATCGCTGAATCGCACGGTGGCGACGCTGAAAAGGCCGCATGGCGATGCCGTGGAGTTTGCATTGAACGCCTTGGAGGAAGCTTTGCTCTGGGCGCAACAAACGACCGAAGGCAATCAGCTGTCGCGGTTGGATGAACGCGTGCGCAAAGCCATGGACTATCTGGCCACGCATTCGGCGGAAACGTTTCGTTTGGAATCACTCGCGAAGCACTGCGGCTTGTCGGAGTCGCGACTGAGCCATCTCTTCAAAGAAGAAACCGGTGAAACGCCGCAGCGTTACAGCGAGGAGTTGCGGTTGCGACAGGCGCAGCAATTGCTCGCGCATAGCAGTCTGCGGATCAACGAAGTGGCGGGAGAAACGGGGTTTGCGGATCCATTTTATTTCGCGAAACGGTTTCGTAAATTTGCGGGATGCACGCCGAGTGAGTATCGCGAGCGCGAGACGCGGTGAATTTTAGGTTTAGACACAGAGTCGGAAGGAGCCGGCTCCGAGCTCACGGAGAAATCTCTCTGTGCGCTCGGTGAAGACTCGGTGTTCTCTGCGGCAAAATTGGGCGCAAAAAAAGCGCGACCGAAGTCGCGCTGAATTTTTTGGCGAAGGCCGATTAACGGCGGCGACGTTTGACCGCGAGTTGGACGCCGCTGTAACGCACGAGACTTTGCAGGTGCTCGTATTGTTGCGGGTCCATGTTCTTGGCTTCTTTCAACTCCGCTTCGGCGCGCTTCATCGCGGCTTCCACGGCGTTTTCGTCGATCTTTTCCTCGGCGATTGCGGTCTCGGCAAGCACACGGACGGTGTCGCCTTCGATCTGCGCGAATCCGTTACCGACGGCGAGCCACGAGGTGGCGGCGCCTTTGGTGACGCGGAGTTCGCCGTGCTCAATTTGCGTGAGCAGCGGGATGTGGCCGGGAAGAATGCCGATCTCGCCCTCGACCGTCGGAATGACGACGGAGTCGATGGTGTCGGAATACACCTTCGCCTCGGGCGTGACGATTTCGAGTGTGAGTGGCATGGTGATTAGGCCTTCTTGGAAGCAGCGATGACTTCTTCGATACCGCCCTTCATGTAGAAGTCGGTTTCGGCGATGTGATCGAGTTCGCCATCGAGCAGCATCTTGAAGCCGCGGACGGTTTCCTTAACCGGGACGTATTTGCCCGGTGTGCCGGTGAACACTTCAGCGACCGCGAACGGTTGCGAAAGGAGACGTTGAATCTTACGCGCGCGGTAAACGGTGAGTTTGTCTTCCGGGGAAAGTTCATCGAGACCGAGAATCGCGATGATGTCCTGGAGATCCTTGTAGCGTTGGAGAACGCGCTGCACTTCACGGGCGACCTTGTAGTGCTCTTCGCCGACGATGTCGGGCTGGAGCGCTTTCGAGACGGAAGAGAGCGGATCGACGGCCGGATAAATACCGAGTTCGGCGATGGAGCGTTCCAACACGATCGTGGAATCCAAGTGAGCGAAGGTGTTCGCCGGAGCGGGATCGGTCAAATCGTCGGCGGGCACGTAAACGGCCTGCACGGACGTGATCGAACCTTTCTTCGTCGACGTGATGCGTTCCTGAAGAATGCCCATCTCGTTCGAGAGCGTCGGTTGGTAACCGACCGCGGACGGCGAGCGACCGAGGAGCGCGGACACTTCGGAACCGGCTTGCGAGAAACGGAAGATGTTATCGACGAAGAGCAGCACGTCCTGGTTTTTCTCGTCGCGGAAATATTCCGTCATCGCGAGCGCGGAGAGCGCGACGCGCATACGAGCACCGGGCGGTTCGTTCATCTGGCCGTAAACGAGTGCGACCTTCGACTTGCCGAGGTCATCTTGTTTGATGACGCCCGCGTCGGACATTTCGTGGTAAAGATCGTTACCTTCACGGGAACGTTCACCGACGCCGGCGAACACGGAGTAACCGCCGTGCGCTTTGGCAATGTTGTTGATGAGCTCGAGAATGACGACGGTCTTGCCGACGCCGGCACCACCGAACGCACCGGCTTTACCGCCCTTGATGAACGGGCAGATCAAGTCGATGACCTTGATGCCGGTCTCGAGGATCGCGGCCTTCGTGTCTTGATCCGCGAGTGCCGGAGCGGCGCGGTGAATCGGATAGCGCTTTGTGTGCGGAACCGGGCCTTTGCCGTCCACCGGATCACCGGTGACGTTGAAAATGCGACCGAGAATGCCTTCGCCGACCGGCACCGAAATCGGCGCACCGGTGTCGACCACCGGGTGGCCACGCACCAGGCCTTCGGAGGAAGACATCGCGATGGTGCGAACGAGACCGCCACCGAGGTGCTGCTGCACTTCGAGAGTCAGGTGTTCTTTCTGGCCAGCGACGGTGAAGTCGACCGTGAGGGCTTGGTAGATGGCGGGAACGGCGTTCTCAGAGAACTGCACGTCGACGACGGCGCCGATGACTTGGACGATTTTGCCTTGATTGCTCATGACTGAAACGAGGGCGGGGTTGGTTAAATTGATTAAGTGGTGGCGAACGACGCAGCGGCGATTTCCAGGATTTCCTGGGTGATGCCGGCTTGGCGGGCCTTGTTGTATTCGAGGGAGAGTTCGCCGACGAGTTTGGTGGCGTTGTCTTTCGCAGTCTTCATCGCGACCATGCGCGCAGAATGTTCGGACGCCTTCGCGCTGAGCACCATTTGGTAAACCCAGCGGTTGATGTAGAACGGCAGCAGCGCTTCGAGCACGGATTTCACGCTCGGCTCGAACAGCATGTCGCGATCATCGGTGAACTTTACGCCGTCGCCGCCGGTGCGGTTTTTGGCGATGAACTCGCGGACGTTCGTGAGCGGCAGCAACGGACGCACCATCGGCTCTTGGACGAGCGTGTTTTTGAAACGCGGATAAACGACTTCGATGGTGTCGATCGTGCCTTCGAGATACATTTTCACCATGAACTCGACGACGGTCTTCACTTCCGAGAAGACGACGCGATCGGAGACGGTGAAATCGGCGACGAGGTCGCGCTTCGTGCGGGCGAGGAACTGCGCACCCTTGCGACCAACGGCCACGTATTTCGCCTGACCTTTGATCTCGGTGACGAGTTTGAAAAGATTGGCGTTGAGCGGGCCGGCGAGGCCTTTGTCCGAAGTGATGAGCAAAATGCCGCGGGTGTTGACCGGGCGCTTCGCGAGAAACGGATGCTCGAAGATGTCTTCCACGCGGCCCGCCAGCGCGGCGAGCATATCGGCCATGAGGTTGGCGTATGCGCGGCCCGCGAGTGCGGACTGCTGCGCCTTCTTCATTTTCGACGCAGAGACCAACTCCATCGCCTTGGTGATCTGGCGGGTGTTTTTAACCGACTTGATGCGTCGGCGGATGTCGCGGAGTGAGGCCATTGCGGATGAGCGCTAGGTTGCGAAAATTATTTAGCGGAGAAAGTGGACTTCCACTCGTCGAGCGCGGACTTGAGGTCGGCTTCGATTTCCGGCGAGAGCGCGGCTTTCGAGCGGATGTTGGTGAGCAGCGCGTCACGACGGGTCGTGAGGTAGTCACGGAGCGAGCCGGAGGCTTGCACGACGTTCTTTACTTCAACGGTGTCGAAATAACCCTTCTGCAACGCCCAGAGGATCGAGGCCTGGACTTCGATGGAGAGCGGGTTGAGTTGGGCTTGCTTGAAGAGTTCGACGATGCGCGCGCCGCGTTCGAGCGTGGCTTTCGTTTTGGCATCGAGGTCGGAGCCGAATTGCGCGAAGGCGGCAAGTTCGCGGAACTGCGCGAGCTCGCCCTTCAACTTACCACCGACTTGCTTTGTGACTTTGATCTGCGCGGAAGAACCGACGCGGGACACGGAGAGACCGACGGAAACGGCAGGACGAATGCCTTGATTGAAGAGATCGGTTTCGAGGAAGATCTGGCCGTCGGTGATCGAGATGACGTTCGTCGGGATGTAAGCGGACACGTCGCCCGCTTGCGTTTCGATGACCGGCAGCGCGGTGAGCGAGCCTTTGCCGTCGAGACGGGCCGCGCGCTCGAGGAGGCGGCTGTGGAGGTAGAACACGTCGCCAGGATACGCTTCGCGACCGGACGGACGTTTCAGGATGAGCGAAATTTGGCGGTAAGCGACGGCGTGCTTGGAGAGATCGTCGTAAACGATGAGCGCATCCATGCCGTTTTCCATGAACCATTCGCCGACGGCGGCGCCGGAGAACGGAGCGATGTATTGGTTGGCCGGATTGTCCGCGGCGGTCGCGGCGACGATGACCGTGTATTCGAGGGCGCCGGCGGCTTCGAGGGCCGAGATGGTGCGAACGACGTTCGATTGTTTCTGACCGACGGCGACGTAGATGGAATAAACCGGACGGAAATCTTTGTTACCGGAGGCGATGCCGACTTTGTTGATGCGGGCTTGATTGATGATCGTGTCGATACAGATCGTGGTCTTGCCCGTGCCGCGATCGCCGATGATGAGTTCGCGCTGGCCGCGACCGATCGGGATCATGGAGTCGATCGCCATGATGCCGGTGAAGAGCGGTTGGTTAACCGATTTGCGCACCATGATGCCGGGCGCGATTTTCTCGACCGGATAGGATTCCTTGGAATCGATCGGGCCTTTGCCGTCGACCGGGCGGCCGAGGGCGTCGACGACGCGACCGAGGAGAGCCTTGCCGACGGGAATCGAAAGGAGCTTGCCGGTGGTGGTGACTTCGTCGCCTTCTTTGAGTTGGGAGACGTCGCCGAGGACGACCACGCCGACTTCGTCTTCTTCAAGATTGAGCGCGATGCCGATGGTGCCACCGGGGAATTGCACCATCTCGTTATACATGACGTCGGAGAGGCCATCGATTTTGGCGACGCCGTCGGCGACCGTGCGAATGCGACCGGTGTTCTTCTTGACGGCCTTGCTGGAAAGCTTGGCGATCTGCTGTTCGATTTGTTCGATGACGTTGCTCATGGCGTGGGACGCTTAGTTAAAGACGGGGGTTAGACGGAAAGGGTGGCGAGTTGGCCGGCGACGGAGGATTCGTAAATATCGTTGCCGACGCGGACACGAAGACCGGCGAGCAAGGAAGAATCGAGCTGCGCTTTCGCGGTGACGGGGCGACTGTATTTCTTGGTCATCGCGGCGGTGACCTGCGCGAGCACATTTTCACCCAACGGACCGGCGTGCGTGACGACGGCTTCGGATTTCGCGATTTCGGCGGCGATCTGGCGCTGATACAGTTTGAGCAGCGTGAGTGATTGCGCCGGGCGGGTTTTTTCGACCCAGCCCAAGACGCCGCTGACTTGCTCGGCGGAAACCTGGCCGTTGACCACGCTCAGCTTGAAAAGCTGTTTGGCGAGTTGCTTGGTTTTTTTGGCGGCGGCCATGACTGGGTGATGCGTGAGGAGTGAAAAAGGATGAAGCGGGAAACTCGATTAGAGGAACGAAAGTTCCTTCGCGGCGGCTTCGTTGTAAGCGGCGCGGTCGGCATCGGTGAGTTTCTTGGCGAGCACGCGCTCCGTGGTCGTGACGACGAGACGGGCGATTTCGGTGCGGGCTTGTTCGAGCATTTTTTTGTGCTCGAGTTCGATGGCTTGTTGCGCCTTGGCGAGGGTGTCGGCGGCGCGAGCGATGGCCTCGGCTTGTTGTTTGTCGCCGAATTCCTTCGCGGCCTTGCGGGCCTCTTCGATGGATTTTTGGGCTTCGGCTTGCGCGGCCTTGACGATGGCGGCGCTTTCCGCGGCGGCGGCGGCGAGGCGGGCTTGCGTTTCTTCGGCGTTTTTGAGGCCGGTCGCGATCTTGGCGTTGCGCTCTTCCATCGTGGCGATGGTGGGCTTGATGCCGAATTTATAGAGGACGCCGAAGAGGATCAGGAAGCTGATCACCTGCATCACGATATACTTCGGCTCGATGCCGAATTTTTCGACCATACCGGGTTGGCCGGTGGAGTGTTCGACGGCTTCTGTGACTGCGAGCAGGAGAGGCAACATGGAGGGAAAGGGAATGGCGGCGCGGGCGTTGTTGGCCGGCGCGCCGCCGGTTCAAAGGATTACTTACTGATTAAGCGAGGAACAGCGCGAGAATGCCGAGACCTTCCGCGAGCGCCATACCGATGATGGCTTGAACGAGGATTTTGCCGGAAGCGCCGGGATTGCGACCGACGGATTCAGCGGCTTTGGTGCCGATGAGGCCTACGCCGATGGCGGCGCCGAGGAGGCCGAACGCGCTGGTGATGTTACCGGTGATGCCGGCGGGAGCGGTGACTTGAGCGATGATGTCGAGCATGGTGATGTTTATCTTGTTGGTTGTGGTTGCTGCCGTGCGCGCATCTGAAGGCACGCTCCCGGCAGAAAAGGATTAGTGATGCGCCTCCGCACCGTGGCCGGCGCCGTGACCTTCGGCGTGATCGTGGTCATCGCCGTGATTCGTGATCAAACCGAGGTAAACGGCCGAGAGAAGCGTGAAGACCGTCGCTTGAATCAAGCCGACGAGCAGTTCCATGAAATAGAATACGAAGAAGAAGCTTGTGCCGTGCAGGAGGTTTTCGCCGCCGAAGACGTTACCGAAGAGACGAACCGAAAGCGTGAATGGGCGAATGCCGATCGAGAACACTTCGATCAAACCGACGATGATGAAAACCAAAGAGAGGATCGGATAGAGCCAACCCGGGGTTTCGCTCTTTTCAGCTTTGTTGCCGAAGAGATCCCAGAGAATCAGTTTCGGGCCGGCGTATTTTAAGATAAGAATGATCCACGCGCCGAAGGAAACGAGCGCGAGCGCGATGGTGCCGTTGAAATCGGCGTTGTGCGGACGAATCCACGGATTCGTCAGATGGAAGTGACCGGCGGCATCGGTGTGGCCCCAGCCGAAGGTGCCGACGCCTGGGAGCAGGCCCATCCAGTTATGCACTAAAATAAAGATGAACAACGTGACCAGCAGCGGGAACGCAGCGGGGAACGCTTTTTTACCGACGATGGGTTCGAAGAGTTCACGGAGCGCTTCGAGGATGGATTCGAATACGGCCTGACTCTTGGTCGGGAAAATTTTTGGTTTACCGACGGCCCACAGGATAAGCAAAACTACGAGCGTCGAAATCGTCCAGCTGGTGAGCATGCTGTTCGTGATGCCCCAAACGCCGTGTTTGTCGTGGCCGAGCGGAATCAGCACTGAGGCCCGAGCGGCAACACCTTCGGCAAACGCGCTGGTGGCCAGTCCGAGACCGGCGGCGAGTCCGAGTAGTTTTTTAGTGGTGAACATGTGGTGGCGCGGAAGCTGTTTTATCAGAAGAAAGAGGTCTAATAATTAGGTTTCGGCCCGTCAGAGCGTCAACCCCTGAAATGACTATGTCGTGGGGAAAGGGGTGGAATTAGCCGCGTGGGGTCGGCGAACTGTCATATCTAATGTAGCCTGAGCTTGCGCAGGGTGAGCAAGGCCGCATTTTAAAAATTAATGGATTCCGATAACTCAGCATTGCTGGCGCGGACCGCCCCGAAGGTGCGTTCGAATGGCGAGCGCGCGCTCCATCCGAATCCATTTATGCAGCTTACCTGGGTCCTGTTAGGGGTGGCAGCCGTGAGTCAGTTGTTTCTGTTGGTGTGGCTGGATGTGATGTCCTGATCGCCACGAATGACTGATACGAGGGCGCGCGGGCTTGAAAAACCGTCTCGTGTTCCAGTGGCCAATCTGCGTTTTCGGCTATGGCCCAAGTGTTTACGGTGGGCATTAGGTTCTTAACGGCGGCAAAATAGTCTGCATGATCCGTGCGAAAATACAGTTTCCCGCCCTCTTTTACCCGACTGGCGGCTGATTCGAGAAAGTCCGCGCGCATGATCCGGTTTTTGTGGTGACGCTTTTTCGGCCACGGATCCGGAAACAACACCCAGATTTCGCTAAAAGTGATCTCGTCGGGCAACGCGTGGAGAAATTCGCCCGCTTCCGTGAGCACGAAATGGCAGTTTGCGAGCTTGCCGCGCGTGGCTTTTTTCCGACTCCGGCCGATGCGCAGGGTGTTGATATCGACGCCTACGCACGTTTTTTCGGGAAATTCCTGCGCGTAACGCGTCAGAAAATGGCCGTGGCCTGAGCCGATTTCCCAGACGATGGCCTGTTTTTGCGGTAAAAGCGCCGCGAGTTCCGCGCGCAAGGCGGTGCGGCGGTCGTTGATGCGTGCGAGGAATTCCGGTGTGAGGCCCACGCTTTCGTTTGTCGTAAGAGTGCGCTGCGGCGCAACTCCGAAGCGTCAGCTTTTCTGCGAACGCGGCAGGCTCACAAAAATCGCGAGCCCCTGCCCTTCACTGCTTTCGGCCCACACTTTGCCGTGATGCAACTGCACGATGTGTTTCACAATGCTGAGTCCGAGACCGGTGCCGCCAGTTTCGCGTGAGCGGCCTTTTTCGACGCGATAAAAACGTTCGAAGATGTGTGGTAGATCTGTCGCAGGAATGCCGGCGCCGTTATCGCGCACGCATAATTCCACTTCGTTGCCGCCGAGCGCGCGCGCGCCGAGTTCGATCCGCGAACCTTTCGGCGTATATTTGAGCGCGTTCTCGATTAAGTTGCCGAAGACGTGAGTTAACTTTTCGCGGTCGCCATTTACGGCGCCGAAATCCGCCGGCACTGCGACCGTGATCGTGTGAGCCGCGCCACTTTCACGATGGCGATATTCATCCGCGAGTTCGCCAAAAAATTCTGCGAAGTTTACGGCTTCGAGATTCAGCTGCGGCGTGGCGGACTCGAGGCGCGAAAGCGAAAGTAGATCGTCGATGATCGCTTTCAAACGATCGCTGTGACGCTGGATGGTTTTTAAAAATTTATCGCGCTCTTCGAACGTCATCGTGTCGTGCCCGTCGACCAGCGTTTCGACGTAGCCTTTAATGATGCTGAGTGGCGTGCGTAATTCGTGGGACGCATTCGCGACGAAATCCCGGCGCACGCGCTCGAGTTTTCGCTCGGTGGTGAGATTGTGGATGACGAAAAGCGCCCACGCATTTTTCCCATCGGGCGATGCGATCGGCGCGCCGGACGCTTCGATCCACACGGTGTGAGCACCGTCGGTGATTTCGAATTCCTGCCGCGACAACGGCTGGCCCGCGCGCGTGGCGCGCACGTAATCGAGGAACGCGGAGCTGCGAATGATGAGTTCGAGGCGGAGGTTAACGAGATTGCGCGACGCAGGAAAAATTTCGCGCAACGCACGATTCGCGAGGTGAATATAATTCGCCTGATCAACGATGAGCACCGCTTCGCGCAAATTGCCGAGCGTGGCTTCGAGCTGCGTGAGTTGCCCGGAGTGCTGCTGTTGCAGGGCGGAATTTTCCGTGATCTGGAGGTTGATCGTTTCGACGAGGCCGTTCCAATTCGGAAGATAGTTCGCGATGCTTTCTTCGCGTAGATACGGCTGGTTTAATTTCACGGCATCGCGCAGTTCGGCGAGCGCGCGATTTTGCTTCCACAAAATGCGGAATAAAAAAAGCAGCGCGAACGCGAGACCGGCAATGATGAGACCAATCATGCGGGCATTTTCTTATCCGAGATTCGATACCCTACTCCGCGAATCGTTTCCACCCAGCCGGCTTCGTCGCCGAGCTTTTCGCGCAAGCGACGCACGTGGGTATCGACCGTGCGCGTTTCGATCTCCGTAGAATAATTCCACACGTTGAGCAGCAAATGCTCGCGCGTTTGCACGCGGCCCTGGCGCTCCATCATCAAGCGGAGTAATTTAAACTCAGTGGCCGTGAGATCGAGGACGTTGCCGCGCACCGTCACGCTGTGGGTATCGCTGTCCAAAAGGATTTCACCGATCTTGATCTTAGCGGCGGTCGGTTCCTTCGGTGCAGCGATGCGACGCAAAATCGATTCCACGCGTAAAACGAGTTCCTTCGGACTGAACGGCTTTCCCAGGTAGTCATCTGCACCCGATTCCAATCCCTCGATGCGATCATGCGGTTCAGCTTTTGCGGTGAGAAAAACAATCGGAGCCTTCGCAAGTTTAGGGTCGGCGCGAAGAATGCGGCAGATCTGGATCCCGCTCAGGTGCGGCATCATTATGTCCAGTATTATCAGATCGGGCTGATAGCTACGGGCTTTCGCGATGCTGGACGTGGCGTCGTTCAATGTTTCCACGTGGAAGCCCTTTGCTTTGAGATGATACGCGACCAAATCGGTAACATCGGGCTCATCATCGACGACTAGGATTTTCTTTTTCTCCATGGCGGCACTTTGAGCGGTGAGAGGTGGCGTTCCAGTGGATTTAAAGGGCGTCACGCGATTGTTACACGAACTTTGCGCGGCGTGTGACGAATTACGCGGGCGAGTTGTTACCGGCGTTTTTGGCCCGCCGTTGTGATTCGATGAGCACCATTAAAATGCTGATATCCGCCGGGTTAACTCCGCTGATGCGGCTGGCCTGGCCCAAGTTGTGCGGTCGGAATTGCTGGAGCTTCAGTGCGCTTTCTTTGCGGAGGCCTAGAATCTTGGAGTAGTCGAGATCGGGTGGTAGATGGATTTTTTCCACTTCCTTGAGCTTGTCGATTTGGCGCTGTTCGCGTTCCAGATAACCGCGGTAGGTCACGCGATAGAGAACCTCATCGCGGACTTCTTTGGATTCTTTCGCAAACGCCTCAGGCAGCGCGGCAGCTTCCTTGTGGCGACGAATTCCTTCGGCCCAAAATCCGCCGGTTGTGCGGTTCTTTTCCAAGAACTCCATCCAGTCCAGAATCGTTTTCTGCTTTGCTCGAATATTGTCCAATCTATTATTGGACAGCAATTTATGATTAGATGCATGCTCGAGTAATCTCAATTCGGCGCTGCCATGATTAAAGAAAAGCCGGTGCTCTGCCCTACTCGTAAACATGCGATACGGTTCGATTGTGCCTTTGGTGACCAAGTCATCAATCAGCACGCCGATATAGCCTTCGTGACGCTTAATGATTAACGGCGGCTCAGAGCGCACCTTCAAGACTGCGTTGATCCCTGCGACGAGACCTTGGGAGGCTGCTTCTTCGTAACCGGAAGTGCCATTAATTTGCCCCGCTAGAAATAGGTTTTCGACCTTCCGAGATTCCAGCGACGGATGCATCTGTGTCGGTGGCGCAAAATCGTATTCTACGGCGTAGGCCGGCCTGAGCAATTGAGCCTGCTCGAGACCTGGGATACTATGCACAAGATCCAGTTGCACATCAAATGGCAGACTCGTGGAGAGGCCGTTGATATAGTATTCATTGGTGTTGCGGCCTTCTGGCTCGAGGAAAAGCAAATGACGTGGCTTGTCGGCAAAACGCACGAATTTATCTTCAATGCTCGGGCAATAGCGCGGGCCGACGCCTTCGATCTCGCCGGAATACATTGCGGACTTGTGCAGGTTTTCTCGGACGATCTGCTCAGACTTGGGCGTCGTGTAAGTCATCCAGCACGACGCTTGCGCGGTGCCGGGTTTCCAACCGATGCGAGTTTCGCCAGTCTGTTCCACGTGGAACAAGTCGCCGTCGTCGCGAGTGTCATGAAAGGCAAACAGGGTTGGCTCACTATCCCCGCGCTGCTCTTGAAGTCCGGTGAAATTGATGCTTCGGCCAAGGATGCGCGGCGGAGTGCCGGTTTTTAGCCGCTGGAGTTCGATGCCTGCTTCCAACAGGCTGCTAGAAAGTGTTTTCGCGCTAAAATCGCCCAGACGGCCGCCTTCGTTCTTATTCTGACCGACGTGCATCAAGCCGCGGAGAAAAGTTCCCGTCGTGATGATCACGCTGCGGCCTAAGAAATCGATATCCAGATTCGTGCGGCAGCCGACAACTTTGCCGTCTTTAAAAATCAGGCCCGTGACGGTCGCCTGGAATATCTGGAGGTTCGGTTGCAGCTCGAGGGTGTGCTTTAGTCGGAATTGATAAGCTTTTTTGTCGCATTGCGCACGAGGCGACTGCACGGCGGCGCCTTTGGACTCATTGAGCAAACGAAACTGAATTCCCGTTACGTCGGTGTTAATTCCCATTTCGCCGCCAAGCGCGTCAATCTCGCGGACCATTTGGCCTTTGGCTTGGCCACCGATCGCCGGGTTACAGCTCATCTGGGCAATCGTATCGATGTTGCCGGAAAGAAGTAGGGAGGATGCGCCCATCCGCGCTGCGGCTAGACAGGCTTCAACGCCCGCATGGCCTGCGCCGCACACGATTACATCAAAAGGCTCTTCGCGATAAATCATTATTTTGATGTCGTATTATTTTCCGATGCAGAACGAAGCAAAGAGCCGATCGAGCATTCTTTCGTTATCAATTTTTCCCGAAATTTTGCCAAAAGCATCGAGAGCCCCACGTAAATCGCTGGCCATCAATTCAGTAGGGTCGTTTTTCATTAACTTTGAGCGGGCCGAAGTCAATGCTTCGCCTGCCTCGGTAAGTGCGCTCGCGTGTCGTGCATTGATCGCGATGAGTTCGCTGCCCACTTCCACGTGGAACTTTTCGGCTAATTTCGTCACTGCAGCGCTCAACGCCTCCAATCCAGCGCCCTGTAGCGCGGAGATCTTTATGTCAGGGAAGTTTTGCGAAAGGGGGGCAAACTGAGCTTCCGCGAGATCGATCTTATTAAAAACTACGACTGTGTTCTGGGGCGTCATGCGGGCGGAGAGTTCCGTGGGCAACTCGGGAGTTGGGCGGGTCGAATCGAGCACCCAAAGAAACAGGTCGGCTTCGCCCGCTTGCTCGATTGATTTTTCCATCCCGCGCTTTTCGAGGGCAGAGGGTGCGGGGTTTAATCCAGCGGTATCGATCAGCCGCAGCCAGTGCGGGCCGATGACAATGCGTTCTTCGAGATAGTCGCGAGTTGTGCCTGGCTCCGGGCTCACCAAAGCGCGTTCGTGACCGACTAAGCGGTTCAGTAAACTGCTTTTGCCCGCGTTGGGTTCGCCTACGATGACTGTTTTGATGCCGTCACGAAGAATGGCGCCGTAATGACTGGTTGCAAGCAAGCGACTCGTGTTGGAGAGCAAGCTATCGAGCTGACTGAGAATTGTTTGTCGATTTTCTGGGGGTAGGTCTTCCTCGGGGAAATCGATGTAGGCTTCGATGTGAGCGACGATGTTAAGCAGGGAAGAAATGAGTTCATCCATGTGCCGACCCAGGGCACCTTTAAGTTGCTGAGTAGCAGCAGCCAAAGCCCGTTCGCTCCGGGCATGGATCAAGTCCATGATCGCCTCAGTTTGGCTTAAATCCAAACGACCGTTTAAAAATGCCCGTTTACTAAATTCGCCGGCTTCAGCCGGTCGACATCCACGCGCGATCAAGTCTTCGAGGATTTTTTGCGCGATGAAGGGATTTCCGTGCGATGAGATTTCGACGGTGTCTTCGCCCGTGAAGGAACTCGGCGCGGCAAAGTAAGTGAAAAGGGTATCGTCGACCAACGTGCCGCGCACATCGCGGTAATCCGCATGCCGGGCGAGGCGAGGCGAGGGCAGTTCACCAAAAATTGCGCGGACAACCTCCGGGACTTGCGGGCCACTGGCGCGCACGACCGCGATGGCTGAAGTGCCAACGGGCGTCGCGAGAGCGGCAATGGTGTCTGTGAAAACTGACATCGACCTCACGCAAGCAAAGCGCCCCATGAACGCAAAATGAAAGCAGAGCTGATCTTTTGTGCGAACTCACGCCGCGCGCGACGATTCCGGCTTACAGTTCGATTCGAGCCCAACAAAAAGCCCGGCGCTGGTGGCGTCGGGCTGAAGTTAACGAGAGAGGCAGAAAAAATTTATTCCTTATCTGCGTCTTTGTCGGTGCCGTTGGCTTTGGCGGCGACTTTCTCGAGGATGCCTGCCTTCACTTTGGCCGCGAGTTCAGGACTATCCTTGAGCGCTTGCTTGGCGGCTTCGCGACCTTGGCCGACGAGATCGCCGTTAAACGCGATCCAAGCGCCTTTCTTTTCGAGCACTTTGTGGTCGATACCGAGATCGATGAGCGAGCCGTTCGCAGAAATGCCTTCATCATACATGATGTCGAATTCGACTTCGGTGAAGGGCGGGGCGACTTTGTTTTTAACGGCTTTGAGCTTCGTGCGATTGCCGATGATTTTGCCGTCCGGCGTCTTGAGTTGGTCTTTGCGACGGATATCGAGACGAATGGAAGCGAAAAACTTCAGCGCGCGACCGCCGGAAGTCGTCTCGGGGCTGCCAAACATGACGCCGATTTTTTCACGAATCTGATTGGTGAAGATACACACGCAGTTCGTCTTGCTGACGACGGCGGTGAGGCGACGCATCGCTTGCGACATGAGGCGGGCTTGCGCGCCGACGGTGGCGTCGCCCATCTGGCCATCGAGTTCCGCTTTCGTGGTGAGCGCAGCAACGGAGTCGAGGATGATGACGTCGATGGAGTTCGAGCGAATGAGCGTCTCCATGATGTTCAGCGCGTCTTCGCCGGAGTCGGGCTGGGAAACGAGAAGATCGTCGAGGTTAACGCCGACGACTTTCGCGTATTTCGGGTCGAGCGCGTGCTCGACGTCGATGAACGCCGCGAGGCCGCCCTGGCGTTGCGCTTCGGCGATGACGCTCAAGCAGAACGTCGTTTTACCGGACGATTCCGGTCCGTAGATTTCCACGATGCGGCCCTTCGGCAAACCGCCGACGCCGAGCATGAGATCGATGGCGAGCGAGCCAGTCGAAAGCGTTTCGACCTTCATCTTGGCATTCGAGCCGAGGCGCATGATCGAGCCTTCGCCGAATTGTTTGGTGATGCTCGAGAGAGCGAGATCGATGTTTTTTTCGCGCGCGTGAGTCGTCGTGGCGACGGCGGCGGACTTGGAATCGGCTTTCGTGGGTTTATCGGCTTTGGACATTGTAATATCGTGTTAAGGGAAAAGCGGGCAGTATATCACGGGGTGTGACAACGTTATGTCAGGAGACTTTTAACCGGCTGTCTGCACGTGCAAGTGTGGAGTGGATAAAAAAGCGCCTGAAAATAGGACGCGTTCGTCACCGCGCCAGCCACGCAATCCCGGTGAGCAGGGTCAGCACGGCGATCGGCGTGCCGGCTTTGAGGTATTCCACAAAGGAAAGTTTTACGCCGCGATGCCGTGCGATTTCCGCGACGATCAAATTCGCCACGGAACCGAGGAGCGTGAGATTGCCGGCGAGAGTCGTCGCCATCGCAAGTGTGAGCCAAGCTGTCGTCGGTTCCGCGAGCGTCGGCACTACCGGACGGAATAGCATCACCGCTGGCACATTCGAAACGAGATTACTCAACACCACCGCGACGCCGGTCAAACTCGCCGGGCCGCCGTCCGACCACGGGCGCAACGCCGCAAACAAATGCGCGCCCAAGCCCGACACCTCGATCGCTCCAGTCACCACAAACAACGACGCGAAAAACACGAGCAGGCCCCAATCGATCTCTTTGAACACGCGCTCGGGTTTCAAGCGGCGCGTTAGCAACACGAGCGCCGCCGCCATTAACGCGGCCAGCGGAATGGGCGTTCCCATCACCATGGCGACGAGCATCAGCACCGTCGCCACCAGGCACTTGTTTAAGAGCGGCCGATACTGACGGCCGGGCAACGCATACGTTTCGGCAAAAGTGGTCGCGGCAAACTCGCGGCGATACACCAACGCAATCACGACCCAGATGATCACGAGTCCGATCGCGGCGATTGGTGCGAGTGAAACGAAAAAATCGATGAACGAAATCCCCGACGCCATGCCGACGAGCATGTTTTGCGGATTGCCCATCACCGTCGCCACCGAACCGACATTGGCCGCGGTCACCAACGCGACGAGGTAGGGGATGGGGTTGCGCTTCAGTGATAGTGTGACGTCCAACACCAGCGGCGTGAGCATCAGCGCAATCGTGTCATTAAGAAACAGCGCCGAAAGCACGCCAGAGATCACCACGATCAACGCCAGCAAGCGTCGCGGCGTGCGCGCGTAATGGATCACCTGCGACGTCACCAAATGAAAGAAACCCGCGAGGCGCAGATTCACGTTGAGCACCATCATCGCGAGCAGCAGCACGATGGTGTTCCAATCGATGGCGTGATACGCCTTCTCCAGTGGAATCGTGCCGAGCGCGATCAACGCCGTCGCGCCGACCAACGCGATGGTCGCGCGATTCATTCGCAACCACGGCCAGCGGCCGATCGCGACGCCGACCAGCGTGCCAACGATGATAAAGAGCGCGACCCAGGTTTTCCAATCCATGGCGTAAGAATGACCAGACGCGAGTTGCCGGCTACTCGAAAAATTATTCGGTCATCGCATACACCGCGAACGAAGCCAGCCAGTGGGCGCGATTAAAATCCTCGGCGCTTAACAACGGCATCGCGGCGTCCAAGTGCCGCACCGCGGCGCGGCGCGCACGTTCATGCCGTGGATCGGATTCCGGCAAGGCGGAAGCGATGCGCCGCCAGCACCACGCACGATTTAAATTCAGCCCGATAAGATGCGCAATTTTCGGATCGGCCGGATTGCTCACGCGCACCGGCGTGAAAATCTTCTCGGGATCTCCAGTGTGCAGATTCGGCAAAAAACGGCTGAGCCAGCGGCTAAAATTTTCCGCGGGTAACACCGCCGCCATCACTTCGGCTTCGGTCAACGCGGGCGAAAGAAAATCTTCGCCCGACGGTTCCCATTCCGCGGAATAATTAGCGTCACGCCCGAACCAAAACGCCATGCGGCTCGTGCACATGAGTTTGAGTTCCTGATCGTCGACCACCCGCGTGTAATCGATCGCCAGCTTCACCGCAAAGGCAGTGTTATTATGCACGCCGTGCCGCACTGCATGCGTCAATGAGGGCAAATACGCGAGCAGGCCTGAGCGCACCACGGCCACGAGCGGCGCGAGATTGGCCGCGAGCGCCGGTTGATAGCGGGTGAGTTCTTCTGCGAGTTTCAACAACCACGCCCACCCATAGGGTCGTTCGAAAAATCCGCGTCCGGGTTCTTTTAAATAAGCCGCTTCCGCGATCAGGTTGGCGGGCGTGAGGTTTTCTGCGAGCGCCCGATCAATTTCCGCCTTCTCTGGCAAATCCGGGAAAAGCCGCGCGAGCCGGGCGAGGATGCAGTATTGATGCACGCAGGAATGCCAGTCGTAGCTGCCATAAAACGCCGGATGCAATTCGCGCGGCGCCCGGACATCGGCAGCGCCGTTAAGCTGGTGCTGGAGGAGATGCGGATATTCCCGGCGGACGTTGGCAAGGCCAAGTCGGGCAAATTCGGAGGCTTGGGCGAGGGAGAGAGTGGGGAAAGCGGTGGACACGGTGGTTCAGCGCGTGCGGCTGAAAGTTTCAGTTGAAGAAGCGAACCTGCCGCATAAGTTGTGCCGACTCAAGATTTCCAACCACACCAATGAAAATTAAGGCATATCTCAAACCGCATTGCGGCTGGTCCAACGGCGTTCGCGCCATCATGCGCAAGCACGCCCTCCCGTTTGAGGACATCGACATCATCAATAACCGCTCCAACTACGAGGAAATGGTCCGCAAGTCCGGCCAGCCGCTTTCGCCGTGCGTGGAAATCGACGGCGTGATGCTCGCCGACATCTCCGGCGAAGAAGTCGAAAACTACATGCTCGCCAACAATCTCGTCAAAGCGACCAACGCGCGCGTGGATGTGAACACCAACGCCGGCTGCTCTGCCGAAGAGCACGAGCGCCAAGCCGCGCAAGCCGCCGCTTCCAGCAAGCCGGTGCGTTTCTTCTAAGAGAGAAGCAAAACAAGTTTCCTGAAGCCGGACTTTCAACAAGTCCGGCTTTTTTTGCGCCCGGATTTGGCCAAGGAGCGCGCTTGCCACTTTGCGCACGTTACGTTGCGCTGCCGCCAATGCTTTCGAAACCCATTCCCGGATCCTCTGGCGATGTGCTCACGACGTTGCCGTCGGCTTATTTGCCGCACGGCGCTACGGGGTTGCTGCATTTGCCGCGGTTTCTGGCGAAATGCCATTATACGAAAACGCACGGTTCGCTCCCGCCGAGTTACGCGAAGAATTACAAGCGAGGCATGGATCGATTCCTCAGCCTGCACCTCGGCATCGATCCAAGCGCAGTCGAGAAAATCGTGTTCGAATCCGCGACGGACGAAGAAATCGACGCCAGGCTAAAAAGCCTTTTTCCGGCGGATTTGCGCGTGGCCAAATGGAATCGTGATTACGTGCAAAAAGGCATGACGCCGAGCGGGCGTGATTTTCTCAAGGAAGCGCTGACCAACATGGGTTGCGCGGACCGCGTCGAGCAAATCGCCAGCGTGGTTGACCTGATCGAATTCGACGAAGGTCGAATCGACTGACCGAGCTCAATTTTTCCCGGAACCAAACGGCGCGATGGTTTCGTTGCGGGGCTTCGGTTTGCGGGGAATCCAGCGCGACTGCACTTGATTGCAATAATCGGAATAAAGCGCGCCGAAGCGCATGCGCAGTTCGTTTTCCTCGATCGTCCGCACCACGAGTTGGAAAACCGACGCCAGGAAAACGAAATAAAGCCAGAGCACGACCCCGCCGACAAAAATGGCCTCCGCCACCACGATTAAAAGCACGCCGACATACATCGGGTTGCGCAGCCACGCATACAGCCCGCGCGTCAGCACTTTTTGGGGCGGATCAAAAGGCATCGGCGTGCCGCGGCCTTTGCGGATGATTTGCCACGAGCTGGCTAAGTAGACTAGGGCTCCGAGGAGTGCAAACGGCACGGCCGCGAAATGTTGCAGCGACCAATCCGTGGGTATCGTTGCCCGTCGGACGAGAAACGCCCACGGCACCCAACCAAGCAAAAACCCCAACACAACGGCGTTATAGATGAGATTTTTTAGAAAAAGCCACATGGGGTGAGTAAACGGCCTGCTGAACAAGAGCAGGTCGGCTCACATTATCAAGGGCGTCGTCGTTAAAGGGTCGTTATCTTTTCCGATATTTTTCCGCAATGATTCTAAGTTTTTGCGCACGAGCGCGCCCATGCTTTCGCAATGCAAATAGGTGTCGGATCTAAAGTGTTTCGCGAGGCCTTCGCGCAAAGACACGACATTTTCGTGCGGCGCAATCGGGTCTCCATCCATGGCTTCGAGTAATTGCGATAGTCGCACGCTGGCGAGTTCGGCCCGTTGCAAAATGAGTGTCTGCTCTTCGCGCTGATACTGGCGCGCGGTTTTCAAATGCAAATGTTGCGCGCAAAAGAGCGCGAGCGGCGTGTTGTCTTTAAAATATTGCGGCAAATAAAAACGCGGGCGCCCGTTGTAGCTTTGCTGGTCGAAATCCATCGCCCGGATGCGGATCTGCCAGCCCTCGAAATCCGGCGCGAGCACCACCACGAAATTGTAGCTGCGCATATCGCCGAGCAGGCGCACGAAGCAGCGCTCGTTGAACTTCACCAACTCCTTCGCGATACGAATCGGGCGCAGTTCTTTGCTGTGCAGCCAACTGTTGATAAATACGTCACCCGGCAAACCCACGATATGCTCTTCCACGAGCGTATTCCCATAGGTGATAAAATTGAGTCGATTCGGGGAAAGCAGATGCTCGAGTTCGAGCCCATACACGCGCGACGCGTCGGCCTTCTTGACGTAAAAATAGTCCGGATTGTCGTTGATCGCATTGACGATGCGGATGCGAAACGGGGTGGAGTTGCCGAAGCTGCAGAAATCCACGCGGTCGATATACAAGTGCTGCATCACCGACGAATCGCCGTCGACCTTGAGCAACGCGTAGATGCGTTTCAGGCCTTCCTTCAGCGCTTCCAATTCTTCCGCGTGATAAACGACGGTTTCCCACAACGTGTTGCGGCCCTCGCGATCCATCAGCGGCACCGAATCATTGAACCCGCGCAACCGCTCGTAAGTGATCGGCAGTTCGCGCTCGCGGCGGAATTTTTTCAAATACCCGCGCAGTTTTTCGCCGATGGGATAACTCGGTTTCTTTTTGGTGCGCACGGGCGCGGAATCGTTGTCTTCCACTGGTGCGACCAAACTAACCGCGCGAGACGCCGCTTGGCAATCTCGCGCCGTGTCGAAAAATCACGCCGCCGTTTTGCCCTGCCGCACGCGGTCGAGGAACACGGCGACGATGATCACGAGGCCAATGATGATTTCCTGAAAATACGTGGGCCAGCCCATCTGCTGCGAACCGTTACGCAACACCGCCATGATCAGCGCGCCGATCATGGATCCGAGAATCGTGCCGACGCCGCCATTCAGACTCGCGCCGCCGATAATGACCGCGGCGATGATGTCGAGTTCGAGACCAACGGCGACCGTGGGATCGCCTTGGCGAAGGCGGGAAAGTTGGAAAAGTCCGGCAAGGCCAAAAAACAGACCGGCAATCGTGTAGATCAGGATTTTCAAGCGCGTCGTCGGAATACCGCACAGGCGAGCGGTCGCTTCGTTCGAACCAATCGCGAACACGTGGCGCCCGAAGACGGTATTGCGCAGGAGCAGCGAAGTGAGAATCGCGAGTCCGAGCGCCACCCACACGCCCGTGGGCAACGCGTAGCTAAAAGGATCTTTCGTAGTCATCCAGCTGTTGATCGGCGAAGCGTCGTAGTTGACCGTTTGATTATCGCCGAGCCACTTCGCCGTGCCGCGCACCACCCCAAGCATGCCAAGGGTGATGATGAATGGCACGACCCGCAGACCGGCGATGAGCGCGCCGTTGAGCAAACCAATCAATCCACCCGCCAGCACCACGGCGCATAAAGCCGGCACCGGCCCGTAGCCTTTTTGAATCAACAACGCGCCGACCACGCTCGTGAACGCAATGCTCGACCCCACCGACAAATCGATGCCGCCGCTCACGATGATCATCGTCATGCCGAGCGCGCCGATGGCGACGATCACGGTCTGCGTGAGGATGATTTTGAAATTATTATAGGTGAGGAAATATTCGCGCGTCTCTGCCGGCAGCGAGAAAAGCACGATGACGAGAATAAGTCCGATAAACGGGCCGGCTTTCGCCAGGATTTTTTTAAACGTGTCCATTGATTCGAGTTCGGGAAATTTTCTGGTTACGCACTACCGGTCGCCACGCGCATGATTTCGGCTTCGTTCCATTGCGCGCGCGGGCGCACGGCCGCGAGTTCGCCGCGACACATCACGCCGATCGTGTCGCACATGCCGAGCAACTCAGGGAGATAAGAACTCACGACCACGACCGCTTTGCCCGACGCCGCCAGTTCGCTGATGAGCTGATAAATCTGTGCCTTGCTGCCGACGTCGATGCCGCGCGTCGGTTCATCGAGAAGAAAAATGCGCGCGGGATGCTCGAGCAGGCGCGCGATCGCAACTTTCTGTTGATTGCCGCCGGAAAGCTGGCCGATGGATTGCGACGCGTCGCGGCATTTCACGCGCAGATCGTCCACCCAGCGTTGCGCCGTGGCGAGTTGGCGCGTGCGGTTGACCCAGCCGAAACGCCCGAATGTTTCCATCTTCGTCAGCGTGAGGTTGTCGGCGATGGACTGGTTGAGCATCAGGCCTTCCTCTTTGCGATTCTCGCTCAGGAAGCCGACGCCTTGTTGCCAGCGATCACGTGGCGCGTGTGTGCCGTTCGACGCGCTGACGATGCACACCTCGCCAGTATCGCAGGGATCGAGACTGAAAATCGTGCGCAATAAATCCGTGCGGCCTGCGCCAATCAATCCGGCGAGGCCAAAAATTTCTCCGGCGCGCAATTCCAGGCTCGCGCGTTTGAGGCGCGGGGCGCTGGCCGCGGTTTTCACAGACAACACCACGTCGCCCGGGGTGTGCTCGGTGCGCGGGTAAAGGTCTTTTACCTCGCGCCCGGTCATGAGGGTAACGATGTGATCGAGGCTCACGGACTTCATGTCGCCGGTGCCCACCGTCTCGCCGTCTTTCAAAACAGTGTAGCGATCGCAAAGCTGGCGGCACTCTTCGAGAAAATGAGAGATATAGATCACGCTCACGCCCTGCGCGCGCAGTCGGCCAATGGTCCCGAATAATTTTTCTGTGTCGGCTTGCGTGAGACTGCTCGTCGGCTCGTCCATGATCAGCACCTGCGGCTGAATGAGCAGTGCGCGCGCGATCTCGATGATTTGCTGTTCGGCGATGGAGAAGTCTCCGGCGCGCTTGCTGAGGTCGAGATTTTCGTGCCCGAGCAACGCGAGGGCGGCGCGCGCGCGTTCGCGGGAGTTTTTTTGATTAATCCATCCTGCGCTCGCCGATTCCGCGCCGAGCAGAATATTTTCCTGCGCGCTCAAATGCAGCGCGAGATTCAGCTCCTGGTAAATCATCGCCACGCCCTTGAGGCGCGCGTCGTGTGGGTTTTCCGGGAGATACGGTTTGCCCCCGAGTTCCATCGTGCCGGCGTCGGCGGTGTGCGCGCCGCTGAGCACTTTCATCAAGGTGCTTTTACCGGCGCCGTTTTCGCCGATGAGCGCATGCACCTCGCCGGGCGCGATGTTAAGCGACACACTTTTGAGCGCGCGCGTCGCACCGAAACTTTTTTGAATGCCGGCGAGGCGGAGGCGAACGTCGGACATTATTTCAAATACTGGTCGAGTGGCGGGTTGATGAGGTCTTTCACCGCGGGATCATTGACGTTGGCTTTCGTCGCGACGGTGACGCCGGTGTCGACGAACTTCTCAACCTTTTCCCCGCGCACGGCGGCGACGGCATTCTTCACGCCTTGGTAGCCCATGCGAAACGGATCTTGCACCAGCAGTGCGGTGATATCGCCGGCGCGGAGTGCGCTGACGAGTTCGGTGCCGGTATCAAAACCGACAAATTTGGTTTTACCCGCGAGACCGAGATCGCGCAACGCGAGCAGCATGCCGGCGGTCGTCGGCTGGTTGCAGGCGAACACGCCATCAATATTTTTGCCGAAACGATTCAGCAAATTCTGCGCGGTGCGATAGCAAGTGTCGCGCGTGACGCCGCCATGTTGGTCGACGGACACGAGTTTGATGCCCGGGAAATCTTTTTTCATCACCTCGATGAAACCTTCCTCGCGATCCTCGGTGCTGGCGGAGCCCACCGAATAGCGCAGCATGATCACGCGACCGTTCGGGCCAACGAGGCCGGCGAGCGTGCGGGCCGCAACGCGGCCGCCTTCGCGGTTATCGGTGGCGATGTAGCTGACGGGCAAATCCGAGTTCAGCGCGGAATCGATGGTGACGACCGGGATTTTTCCCTGCACGGCAGTCTGCAGCGGGGCGATGAGTGCGTTGCGATCAAGCGGGGAAATGACGATCGCGTTGACGCGACGACCGATGAAATTTTCCACGACCTGCACTTGCTGCTCGCGGTCGTCTTCTTTGAGCGGGCCCTTATAGATTACCTTAACGTTCACGCCGGCGGCGTTGAGTTCGCGCTCGGCTTTGACGGTGCCGGCTTGCACGGCTTTCCAATATTCGTGCGTCGTGCCTTTTGGAACGACGGCGATGGTGTAGCTATCTGCGGCGAAACTATTCGCGGCGAATGCGGCGGTAAGGAGAAGCGAACCGATTAGTTTTTTCATTTGAGGTATTTGTCGAGAGGCGGGGTGACAATGTCGGCGAGGGCCGGATCGTTAAAATTTTCCTTGGTTACGAAACCCACGCCCGTGTCGATGCGTGCGGGGACGGACTTGCCTTGCAGCACCGCGACGACGGTCTTCACGCCGAGGTAACCCATGTTGAACGGATTCTGGACGACGAGTCCGTTGATGTCGCCGGCTTTAAGCCCGGCGTTGAGCGTGTCGCCCGAATCGAATCCGATAAACTTAACTTTGCCCGCGAGTCCGGCGTCACGCAGCGCGAGGAGCATGCCGGCAGTGGTCGATTCGTTTACAGTATAAATGCCCTGTAGATTGCGTCCGTAGCGGTTCAGCAAATTTTCCGCCGCGCGCTTGGCGGTGTCGCGGCTGGCGCCACCGTGCTGGTCGGTCGACACGAGTTTGATCGCCGGAAAATCCTTTTGCATGACTTCGAGGAAACCGGCTTCGCGTTCCTCGGTGCTGTTCGAGCCCACGTGGAGGCGCAGCATGATAACATTGCCTTTGCCGCCGAGCAGCTGGCCGAGGTTGCGCGCGGCGATGCGACCGCCTTCGCGATTGTCGGTGGAGACGAAACTCTTGTAAGCGTCGGTTTTCAGCCCCGAGTCGATGATGACGACGGGAATTTTTCCGCGCGCGGCGGTTTCGACCGGGCCGACGAGGGCGCGATCATCGAGCGGCGCGAGCACGATTCCGCTGACGCGCTGGCCGACAAAATTCTCCACGACCTGCATCTGTTGCTCACGGTCATCTTCCTTGAGCGGGCCTTTCCAAATGATGCGCACGTTGACGCCTTCTTTCGCGAATTCCTGCTTCGCTTTTTCGGCGCCGGCGTTGATGGATTTCCAAAATTCGTGAGTCGTGCCCTTCGGGATGACCGCGATTGTGTAGTTTTCCGCGGCCGTCGCGCACATCGCGAGGAAGGAGGAAAGAAGCACCAGCATTTTCAGCCAGATCAGTTTCATTGAGCGGGAGTTGGGTAACGGTCGGGGCGTGAGGGGGATTTAAAGCGATAGAGTCGGGCGACGCGCGACGCCACACCTCTTTTGAGGGAGGTTAATGGGCGACTTCTATGAGCGTTTTGATGACCGCAGGGTTCCCGGCGAATTCCGGAAAGCGCACCGGCGTATCAGTAAGCGAAAACCGGTGCGTGATCCATGGGGTCGTGTCGACGCGCCCTGCCTCGATCAGGCTGATGATTTCACGAAATGTGCCGGGCAAGGCGTTGCGACTGGCGAGCAAAGTGAGCTCGCGGCGGTGGAAATTCGGGTCGTTGAACGTCACGTCGCCTTGGAAGAGTCCCACGAAAACGATTTTCCCGCCGTGCGCGGGTAGGTCGAAGGTGCCCGCCATCGATTTCGGATTGCCCGTCGCATCAATCACGACCGTCGGTAAATCACCGCCGCCGATCGCCTTGAGTTGTGCCGCCGCTTCCGCGCCGGGTGCGAGCGTGTGGGCGACGCCGAGCTGTTTGCGGCAGAACTGCAGGCGGGTGTCGCTCATGTCCATCACGGCGAGTTTCGCGCCGCGCACCTGGACAAATTGAATCACGCTCAACCCGATGGGCCCGGCGCCGATCACGAGCACGAAATCATCCGCCTGCACGTCAGCGCGCTCGACCGCGTGCGCACCGATGCCGAGTGTCTCGACGAGTGCGAGTTGGTCGTAGGAAAGGGTATCGGACTTGTGCAGCTTGCGCGCCGGGACGGAAATCAGCGGGCGCATGCCGCCATCCGTGTGCACGCCGAGCACGCGAAGTTCCGTGCAGCAATTCGGTTTGCCGCGGCGGCACGAGATGCATTTGCCGCAATTCATATACGGCTCCACGGAGCAACGGTCGCCGGCTTTCAACCCGTGCGGCTCACTGCCAGGATCGACGACTTCCACGCCGAGTTCATGGCCGAGGATGCGCGGGTAGTTGAAAAAGGGTTGTTTGCCGGCGAACGCGTGCAGATCGGTGCCGCACACGCCGATGCGGTGCACGCGCACGAGCGCCTCGCCGGGAGCAGGCGTCGGTGCGGGGCCTTCGCGGGCGGAAAATTTACCGGGCTCGTCGAGGGTGATATGCAGCATGGGAAAGCAGGGATAGAGTAACAGCTAACGGTTCAAACTCTCGGCGCGAGAAGCGTAAAGCCCGACTCACCCGCAACCGAGGATACCGGCAAAAATTCCGAAAAATCAGGCACTCAGGGATAAAGCGGGTCGCGATTCTCGGGACGACCGCGCGTGAAATTGTGGTTTTTAATCGGTTTCAGGAATTCGAGCACTCGGGCCATCGCTTCGAAATCGATCGGTGCGCCCGCATATTCGACGTTTTTGCGGATGTTTTCCGGATTCGCGGTGCCGACGAGCGTCGTGGCGATGCGCGGATCGTGCACCGCAAACTGAATTGCGAGCTTCGTGATATCGATGCCGATCGCCTTGGCTTGTTCAACCGCGCGACGGCAGCCTTCCTTGATTTCCGGCGAAGCGGGATGCCACGCGGGGCCGCCGCGATCCGTCAGCAAGCCCATGCCAGTCGCCGACGCGTTGATTACGCCGACGCCTTTGCGCTCAAAATAAGGGATGAGCGGATCGAGCGCCGTGTCGTTGAGGCAATACCGGCAAAACGACAGCACCGCTTCCACCACGCCCGGCGCGGTGCGATCCAGCACGGCGGGGAAAATTTTTAGCGACAAACCCGTGATGCCGATGTGTCCGACGCGCCCCGCTTCCTTGAGTTTCACGAGCGCGGGCAACGATTCGTTCACGATCTGATTCAGGTCGGCGAATTCGATGTCGTGGATGTGCAGCACATCGACGCGTTCCGTGCCGAGACGGCGGCAGCTTTCGTCGAAACCTTGGGTGACGTGCTCCGCGGAGAAGTTAAATTTCCCTTCGCCATACTGGCCAACTTTAGTGGCGAGAATGTAGCTCTCACGCGGCACCCCCTGCAATGCGCGGCCGAGCACCGTCTCCGAACGCGTTTCGCCATAGTGCGGTGACGTGTCGATAAAGTTGATGCCGAGATCCAGCGCCGTGCGCACCGTGCGAATGCCTTCGCCCTCATCGATCGTGCGAAACGCGTTGCCGAGCGGCGACGCGCCGTAGCTGATCACGGAAACATTCAGGCCGGTGCGGCCGAGCTGGCGGTAATGCATACGGATTAAGCGGACTCGAGAATCAGGTTGGCGTATTGCGTGGTGTCGCCCGTGCGAATGAGCCCGATGGCGTGCGGCACGCGCAATTTAAATTTCACATGCGGCTCGAACACGATCGGCACGCCGGCGAGGCGCTCGACGAGCGCGTTTTGCACGGCGGCAGAGTTCACTTTCTTAAATTCATTCGCGGCCCACACGCGACCGATCACGAAATTCGGACGCAATGATTCGAGCACTTGCGCGACCGTCGGCACACCATCAACGAGCGCGAGATCCACGGTTTCGATCTGCGGCCAAAACGGAAATCCGCGATCAGCAATAACGAGCGTGTTCGTGTGGCGCACGCGTGCGAGGAGGTTGAGCAACGCGGGATTGAGGATGCCGGTTTTGAGCATGGGGATTTTTTTGAGATTCGCCGGTCGTGCGCGTTGGCGCAAGTTTCGCCTGCGCGCGCCGCCAACTATGACGCGAGCAAGCGTTCGCACAGCGCTGCGAGCCGCGCGCGCAACGGCTGGCTGCGTTCGGCGAAGTCGCGTTGGTGAGCTTCGTAATCGAGGCGTCCGGCAGGTGTTTCGATTTTGATCGGCGCAAAGCCGAGTTTTTCGAAATCGTAAGGACTGGCGCGCATGTCGATTTCACGAATGTCGCGCGCGAGAGCGAAACAATCGGCGATCAACTCACTCGGCGTGAACGGCGCGAGTTTGAACGCCCATTTGTAGAGATCCATGTTCGCGTGCAGACAACCGCGTTGCTCGAACTCCGGCGTCGTCGCGCGCGTCGGTTGCAAGCGATTCAGCGGACGCGCGGGCTCCGTGAAAAAACGAAACGCGTCGAAATGCGTGCAGCGCACGGGTTGCGCCTCGACAATACGTGCGAGTTCCTCCGGCGGAAACCGCAGCGGCCACGCGTTATGGCGGATTTGCTCGGGCGTTTGCCGGTAAACCATCGCCCACTCATGCAATCCGAAGCAGCCGAAATGCGGCGCTCGCTCCGTGGTTTGGCGCATGAGCGCGAGCAGCCACGCGACGGTCTCGCGCCGCCGCGGTTCGAGTGCGCCGACATTCAGCGCCACGCCGCCGTCGACTGCGTGATACTCGGGCCAGCGCAAAAATTCGCGCGCCGCGTCACCTTGCAACACCACATCCGGGCCCGGGTGCCAGCGTTTCAGCCAGCTCGCGCGGAACTGGTAATATTCAAAAAGGAAATCGAGCACCGGATGTTTTTCCCCGCGTGACGTGCGCGCCTGATGCGGATCCGTCCACACGCGCACGCGCGTCTCATGCGCCTGCCTTCGCGCGAACCACACGGATTCAGGCAAGGCAGTTTCGAGTCGAGGGAAGTTAGTGTTCACTTGGAAAGCTTAACGAAACCAAATAATCGCTGCTTACACTTTCGCCAGCAACCGACGCACGCCTTCGATCGGAGCGGTCTCGATAAACTGTAGCACGACCGGCCACTTGAGTTTGTTCGCGAGTGAACGAAGCACGAAAGCCGCCGGCTCGCTGTTAAGGATGCGCCCGCTGACTCCGCACGGCACCCGCGTGGTTTGATTCGGGAAAAGGCGCTGAATGACCGCGTCGGCCTGGCGGGCGAAATCTGTGATGGAATCCGCGACGACTTGTTGCGCCGCGCCGCAATCGTGCGCGGCGAGTTCGAGCACGCGTGGCGCGAACGCGGCGATTTGCGCGTTGGCGGCTGCGTCGTTGTAGAAATAGCGCGAGTTATTCGTGTAATCGGCGATGCCCGTGTGCGCGCACAACGCGTTGGCCAAGGGCGAGAGCGCGATGTTTTTCGACCACATCGCCGCCTGTAATTCCAGCAATGCGACCGCAATCGCACGACGGCCCAGATCGAAACCGCTGCCCGGATCGCCGAGTTTCCAACCGAGTCCGCCCGCGTAATGCACCGAATTATCCGGTGCCCGCGCCGCTATAAAAGATCCCGTGCCCGCATGCAGCACGAGGCCTGGCGCGCCATCGGTCGCGAGTTCGAGCACTGGCCGCGAGTCGTCGACGGCACTCACCGCGCCGAAATCGCTTCCGCTGAGTGCATCGGCGGTTTCTTTCCAAAAGGAACGATTGCCCGCCATGCAGAGCAACGTGTGCGTAACGCCGCCTTCCGCCTTCGTGGTAATTTCGCGCAGGGCCGTTTCGAGAATCTCGCGGGCTTTTTCCGGCCCGAGTTGGCTTGGGTTGCAACCCGCCGCGAGTTGCCGCGCGACGATCGCGCCCGAGGCATCGACAAGAATCAACTCCGTCTTCGTGCCACCACCATCGACTCCGATTTTAAAGCTCATGGGTTACGGCACAAAGAACACGAAGTAGCGGCAGAAGAAAAGGCTCCGCTTAATCGGAGAGACGAAATTGAAAACGGCGAGACCTGCTCGCCGTTTATCCCTCAGGGCCGCTGCGCAAATATCAGTCGCTCCCTCGTGCCGGCTTCCGCGTTGACCAAAATATAAGCACCTCGTGTAGTCGCGCGGACGGGCCACCCACTTCCTCCCTTCTTTTATGTCTGTTCGCAGGCTGTTAGTTGTGTTTCTCATTCTTCGTTCGGTGCTAGGTGCCACGGAACTCGTGCCGATTGAAAAATTTGCCGCCGATATCGCCTTTTCGCGCGCCCGGCTCTCGCCGGACGGGAAAACGTTGGCGTTTATCCACGAGACCGAGGGCAAGCAGTGGTTGATGATGCGTGACCTCGAAACCAAGAAGGCCGCGCGCATCGATCCGGGGCACACGTATTCTGGTTTCTCTCGGGAAGTGGGCACTTATCGCTGGGTCAGCGATAGCCGCATCGCGTTTTTGTCCACGGTGTGGGATGGGGCTTATTTCACCGGCGTGAGTGCGGTCGATCGCGATGGACGCCGCTGGAAAGCCTTCACCGGTCCGGACGCGAGCCCGATGAACGAGTATCCGCTGCTCGCGACGCAGATTATCTACAGTTTCGGGGATGAAGATGCGAATGTGCTGATGCTGGATCGCGGCTCGAACACCGGGAGCGATCTGCTTTTTCAAGACGTCATCAAAGTGAGCACTCACACCGCTCGGGTGACGACGGCGGCAAAAAATCCCGGCAACGTCGTGGGTTGGGTGGTGGATCGCGACGGGGCCGTGCGTTTAGGCATCACGCGCGATGGCCGGCGCTATGGAACGATTTATCGTGAAAACGAAAAAGCGCCGTGGCGCACGCTGTCGCTTTTCAATGAAGCCTTGGGCCGAATCGAACCACTCGGTTTCGATGCCGATGGAAAACGTCTCGTGGTGGCCGTGACGAATGACTCAAAGCGTCGCGCGGTGCATTACTACGATCCGGAAAAAGGCGAGCTGGGTGAGGTGATCGCGTCGCATCCGCACTACGACATTATCCCTGAAATGGGTGCGCCCAGTGTCGACGGAGTGTCGCTGGCGGCGCCAATCAGTTCGGAATTGACGGGCACGTTGGTCGGAGTGCGTTTCATGACCGAGGGACCGAAAAGCTTCTGGTTCAACTCCAAGTTCATCGCGATTCAGGAAGGCGTGGACAAACTTTTGCCGGACACCGTGAACTTAATCACGAGTCGTTCGCGCGACGAGAAACGTTTCCTGATTCTTTCATTCTCCGATCGCGATCCCGGCAAATATTATCTGCTGGATATGAAGGATCAAAGTTCGGCGCTGACGCGTTTGGGTGCGCGCATGCCGGACTTCCCCGTCGATAAAATGGCCCCGGTCTATCCCATCAGATATAAGGCTCGGGATGGCGAACTCATCGAAGGCTATCTGACGTTACCGGTCGGAAAGGATAAAAACTTGCCGCTCGTCGTGATGCCGCACGGCGGGCCCAATGTCCGCGATGTGTGGGAGTTTGATGTCACGGTGCAGTTTCTCGCGAACCGTGGCTACGCGGTGTTGCAGATGAACTATCGGGGCTCGCCCGGCTACGGCACGGAGTTTTACAGCAAAGGAAAACGCGAGATCGGCCACGGCATCCAGACCGACATCGACGACGGCACCAAGTGGGCCATCGAAAAAGGCTACGCCGATCCGCAACGCGTGGCGATTCTCGGCGGGAGTTACGGCGGCTACTCGGCGCTCTACGCGTTGGGCCAAAGTCCGGCGCTGTATCGTTGCGGGATTTCGATCTGCGGCGTCACAGACTGGGCGGAAATTTTCAAGAGCCGCAAAGGTGAGGAATACAAATTCTCCTACCAGCATTTCCAGGATTGGATCGGTGATCCGAAGGATGATGCCGCGATGCTGGCGTCGATCTCGCCAGTGAACTTTGCCGAGAAAATCAAAGCGCCGCTTTTCATTATCCAAGGCAAAGAGGATCGCGTCGTGCCGCCAAAACAGGCGCGCAAGATGGTGGCCGCGTTGGAGAAAGCGGGCCGCCCGCCGCAGACACTTTATTTCTCAGACGAAGGCCACGGTTTCAAACACGCGAAAAACCGCGTTAAACTATTTCGCGAAATCGAAACGTTCCTCGCGAAACACCTCGCGCCGGCCTCAGGCACCTGATTCCCAGCGACCGAAGATGCCGCAGGGGAGCACTTTTTTGTCGCGCTGAATCGGCAGGCCGATTTCGCCACCGGTGATGCGTCCGCCCGCGCCTGCCATCAGGCCGGCGAGCAAGTTGACGACGACGGTCGGTGAGAGGCGCGCCGTGTAGGCGTTGATGAGCACGAACACCGGCTGGTCGGTGAGGATCTGCTTACACTCGTTGAGCAAGGCCCAGAGGTGATCTTCGAGTTTCCACATCTCACCCGTGCTGCCGCGCCCGTAAGTCGGCGGATCCATGATGATCGCGTCGTATTTGCGCCCGCGTTTGATTTCGCGGCGCACGAATTTCAAGCAATCGTCCGTGATGTAACGAATCGGGGCCTCGGCCAAGCCGGAGAGAGCGGCGTTTTCACGGCACCATTTAACCATGCCTTCCGAAGCATCGACGTGACACACGCTCGCACCCGCCGCGGCGGCAGCGACTGATGCTGCGCCGGTATAACCGAAAAGATTGAGGACGCTGACTTCGCGGCCCGAGGCGCGCGCGGCTTTGATCTTCTGCGTAAACCAATCCCAGTTTACCGCCTGCTCGGGGAAAAGACCGGTGTGCTTGAAACTCGTGGGATGGATTTTGAATTTCAGTTCGCCGTAGCTGATCGTCCAGTGATCGGGGAGTTGCTGGCGATATTCCCATTTGCCGCCGCCGGTTTCACTGCGGTGGTAGAAGCCGTCCCAATTTTCCCAACGCCCGTTGCCCCCCGTGCGGGGCCAGATGATCTGCGGATCCGGGCGCACCAAGGCGTAAGGTCCCCATTTTTCCTGCTTCATGCCCATGCCGCAATCGATCAGCTGGTAGTCTTTCCAGCCGTCAGCAACAATGAGTCCGGGACGTTCAATAGTCGTCATGTAGTGCGCACCTTGCCCACGAAATTCCGGGATGAACACGAAAAAATCACGACGATGGTATCAAGGCGGAGACGCGAATTTCACAAATGCACGAAGACGGAAACGATCTCCGGACAGACTCTGCGTCTAGCCAATCTCGGATTCGTGTAATCTGTGAAATTCGTGTCTCCGTTCCGCTCAGCGCAGTTTCGTTTCCAATTCGTCCATCGTCTTCAGAAATTCTTTTTCGAGGTCGATGTCGTAAGCCTTCGCGAGCACGAGGACGCTCCACAGGCAGTCGCTCAGCTCGTGGGCGAGTTTCTTGTCCATGTCGTCGATGTGCCGCGCGCCGGCTTTCGCCATCACGAGTTTCATGAGGTCGCCCACGTCGCCGACGAAGCCTTGCATGAGCTCTTCACGCGTCCATTCGCGGCCGGATTTGCGGCGTTCGGCCGTCGCAAACGCTGCGCGCACTTCGACGGCACGCTCGGAAATTTTTGAAAAATCCATGGCTTACGTGCCGTAAAGACGATCGCCGAAATCACCGAGGCCGGGGAGAATATATTTCTTGTCGTTCAGTTGGCGGTCGAGCGAGCCCGTGTAGATGGCGATCTCGGGGTGCTCTTGGTGCACGACGGCGACACCTTCGGGCGACGCCACGATGCAAACGAAAACAATCTCCGTGCCGCCCGCTTCCTTGATCACTTTGATCGCGTGGGCGGCAGATCCACCAGTCGCGAGCATCGGATCGACGATGACCACGCGCGTGCCGGCGAGCGGGGGGAGTTTGCAGTAATAGTTGCGCGCGACCGCGGTCGTGTGGTCACGTTCGAGACCGACGTAACCCACGGCGACATCGGGAAAAATATCGTGGAAGGGCTGCAACATGCCCAAGCCCGCGCGCAAAATCGGCACCACGGCGAGGGGTTTGGCGAGCACGCGGCCGGTCATCGTCTCGAGCGGGGTTTCGATTGATTTGTCTTCGGTGGCGAGGTCGCGGGTTGCTTCGAGTGCGAGCAGCAAACCGATTTGGTAGCTCAATGTGCGAAAGAGCGCAGGTTTCGTGGTCTTGTCGCGCAGGTGCGTGAGCACGTGGGCCCCGAGCGGGTGATTTAAAACGTGGAGTGGCATGGTGGGTGTGGGACGAGATTAGTTTGGCGTAAGCGTAAGCGTGTGTTGTGCCGGGCCGGGGAGAAACGGGGTGGGCTCTGCTTTCACCCAGGCGTCATGGCCGGCGCGGTAAAATTTGGAAAAGGGGTGTCCGCTCTGGCCGCCGGGCATATCGAAGATACCTTCGGCTTCGTGGCCTGGCGAGACGACCATGCGTTGCGACTGACCGAAGAGCGGCCCTTGCACGCGGGGCATGTCCGAATCACCGGCGAGCGGTTGCGCGGGCATGTTAAACAATTTCGCAAGCGGGCCCGGTAAGCTGCTCGCGATCGGATGTTCCATGCGCAGCGTGTTGCGCGCGCCCCACGTGAAACGGTCGAACGGGAGATTTGCTTTCTTGGCGTCGGCCTGGAGGTCATCGACGGCGGCGAGCAGCAGCGATTCCCACGAACGATGCGCAGGATTCAGCAACTGGATCGGTTGCTCGTGCGCGAGTTGCCATAGCGCGTCTTCGTAGGCGAGCTCGCGGAAATTAAAGCTGTCGTAGTAGGCGCTGGCTTGTTCGACGAACGGCGCAAACGTGCGCTCGGCGACGTGAGCGCGAAACGCACGCACCAGCCGATACGCGATTGAATCGGTGCTGGCATGGCCATTCCACTGGCGCACGAGGTCGCGGATTTCCGCGCGGTTTTTCTTTTGCGCGACAGCATCGTCGGTGAGGACTTCGAGCAAAAATTTCTGCCAGCGTTCGAGGAACAAGGCGCGATCGTCGAGTTGCACGGCGAACAAATCCACGGGCGCAGATTTTTTACCCGAGCCGACGAGCGCGAGCAGACCGTCGCGCACCTGGCGACCGCGCTGGCCGTCATCGTAACCGCCGTCGCCGAGTTTTTTGAGAAACTCGCCACCCAGCGGACGATTGTTGCCCGTCCAGACCACGCCGTCTTTCGCGGGCAACACGACCGTGCTGGTGCTGGTTTGCGAAGTGACGACCGGAATTTCGTCGGCGTTCAAAAAACCGTCCCAGCGGCGGTCGCCGTAGGACCAGATCGCGGCGCGGCTGCCATCGTAACCGACGCGACGCGGAATTTTTCCAATGACCGTCCACGCGACTGCGCCGGCGGCGTCGCCGATGATCGCATTTTCATTGGGGATGCCGGAGCGATGCAGCGCGGTAAGGCCTTCCGCGACCGTCGTGGCGGTTTCCAATTCCATCAAGTGCAGGTTGGTCGCTTCGGCGTCGTGCGCCGTCCAGCGCAACGCGTGGAAGCGACCATCTTCAGCTTTGCCGATCACCGGGCCCCATTCTGTCCAACGCGCGACGAACGGCACCGGTGCCTCGCCTTTCACTTTAATCTCTTCGTTGCGCACGTCGACTTTGAGCCACTTGCTTTCGGTGGAGCGGTAATAAGCCTCCGCGGTCGTATCGAGTTCGGTGATCACGAGGTCGGTCGTGTCGACGTAGGCGACGGTGAAGCCCCACGCGACGCGCCCGTTGCTGCCGACCACCACAAACGGCACGCCGGGCAACGAAACTCCGGTCATGCTGCGCGCCTTGCCGTGATCTTTCCACTGGAGCGAGGCGCGATACCAGATGTGCGGCACGCTGAAATCGAGGTGCATGTCGTTCGCGACGAGGGCGGCCCCGGTCGCGGTGTGCGCACCACTGACGGCAAATGCGTTGGATCCGACCACACGTTTGAAAGGCGCTTCCGGGGCGGACGCCAAAGCGGCTTTGGTTTCTTCGCTCGCGGGCTTGAAGCGAAATTTCGGCAACGCCGCAGGCGCGAACGTGCTGTCGTCCAACGCCGCGTCCCACGAGGTGCCGGCCGGCGCGAGAAAATCCACCGCGCTCTGGCCGAGCGCGCGGCGCAAGGCATCGCGGTTCAATTCAAACTTCGCGTGGTGATCCTGCAGGTCGAACCACATCGCATAAATGCAGAGGATGGAATCTTCCTCGGCCCACGGTTGCGGATCGAGGCGCAGTGCGAGGTATTCCCACGGCTTTTTGCCGAGCGAATCGAGGCCGGCGTTCACGCCGTCGACGTAGGCTTTGAGAATTTCGCGTTCGGTGGGCGTGGCTTGTTCGATAACTTTTTTCGCGAGACGACGAAACCCGTGTAACCGTGCGCTCTGATCGACTTCGAGCGCCATTCTCCCAAACAGCTCCGACAACTCGCCCGCCGCGCGACGCCGCAGCAGATCCATTTGAAAGAAACGATCCTGCGCGTGCACGAAACCCGTGGCGCGAGCGACGTCCGCGCGCGTTTCACCGATGATCGTCGGCACGCCAAGGGCGTCGCGCGCGATTGTCACCGGAGCGGAGACGTCGGCCAGGACGCGAGAACCGTCGATTTGCGGCAAGCTGCCGCGCACTTGCCACCAAATCCAGACACCGGCCAGTAACGCGACCGCGAGCAGGACAGTGAGGGCGGAGGCGAGGTATTGGAGGCGTTTGCGGAGAGCGGGTTTCATGTTATTTGGTCCACGCTTGGGCGGCGACAGGATCGCGGCCTTCGTCGTATTCGTTGAGATCGAAAATGGTTTCGATGGGTTTGCCGACGAGCCCGAACTCCACGATGCGCTTTTGCACGACCTCGGAGGCTTCGTCGCGCCAGCCGCGTTTCGAGAGGAAATTATTAAACCACATGATTTCGTCGGCGTGGCGCGCGCCGCCTTTTTCGTAACACCACGCGAGCACGTCTTCATCATCACCGCCGCCTGCGAGCACCCGTTCGCGCAACGCCGCATAATCCACGCGCAAAAAACTCAGGATGCGGCCGTCAAAACCGATGCCGAGGTTACTTTGGTAGTCGGCGGGCAACGTGCCGGCGGCGTGCAGGCGGATCTTATCGAGCATGCGCCCGAAATAAACGAGGCCGCCGACTTTATCGTAATTGCTGCGCAGTCCGGGAACGTGAGCCATGGTGCGCGAAGACTTCCGCATTCACAGCGGAGAATCCAGAAGGAACTCGTGGTAGAATTCAGGTAGGGCCCGATCTCCCAGCGGGCCGCAAAATGCGCGCTGGGCAACGGCCTGCCCGGAGGTCAGGCCCTACCTTTCAAGACGCAGAAAATCACTCGTGCGTGTAGTAAGCCCAGGTCGCCATCAGCCCGAGGAGGAACGTCGGAAAATTTATCCAGAGCTGGTGAAACGGCACCGGGTAACGTTGCACCGCCCAGATCACGAGGACGTGTTTGATCGCGATGAGAATCCAGCCGATCAAAATAAACCGTTCCACGCGCGGGTTCGCCGGCACCGGTTTGGTCACGTGAACTTCCTCGACCAGCGGGGCGTCCTCGGGATCGCGATTAAAACGGGTGGTGTTGGCGAACATCTGGTGGTGAGTGTAGTGGGGTTTCACAAAAAGGAAAGCGGCGCGACCTCCCTAATTGCGTTCGCGAGCGTGGGCAAAATGAGGCGCGGCTCGACGTTGCCCGCACTTTCTGTTGGAACCGGCTGATGCCTCCCTCGCGTTGCCTGGCCTCGCTGTTTTTCATTCCTGCGCTGCTGTTTTCTGCGCCGTTGAGCCCGGAAGAACAAAAAATCGTCGCTTACGTCGACGCGCATGCGGCGGATTTCGCCCGCGATCTCGAAACGGCGGTCAACCTCGACAGCGCGACGGAAAACCACGTGGGCGTGCGTAAAGTCGGTGAACTTTTCGGCGCGCAGCTCGAGGCGGCGGGTTTCAAAAGTAAATTTATCGATCTCGGCGCGACCACGGGGCGTGCCGGGCATCTTTTTGCCGAACGCACAGGCATGAAAGGCAAACGCGTGTTGCTCATCGGTCACCTCGACACGGTGTTGCCGGGTGGAAATTTCCGCCGCGAGGGCAACAAGGCATTTGGCTCCGGTGTGAACGATATCAAAGGCGGCGATCTGGTGCTGACGCATGCGTTGCGCGCGTTGCACGGCGCGGGCGTGCTGAACGACACCCAAATCATCGTGATGATGACCGGGGACGAGGAAGCGGTGGGCTCGCCACAAGAACTCGCGCGCAAGGATCTCTGGGACGCCGCGAAACGCAGCGATGTGGCGCTCTCGTTTGAAACCGCCATTGGCAACACGGCCACGGTCGCGCGCCGCGGAAGTATGTCGTGGGAAATCGAAGTGCAGGGCGCGACGGGGCATTCATCTGGGATTTTTTCCGCCTCGATGGGCGCCGGCTCGGTTTACGAAGCAGCGCGGATCGTGAGCGAATTTTATCAAGAGCTGCGCAAGTTCGACGGGTTGACCTCGAATCCGGCGCTCATTGTCGGTGGCACCGAGGTCGCGCTCGATCGCACCGGCGGAACGACGACCGGCAAAACCAACATCACGGCGCAGCGCACGCTCATTCGCGGCGACCTCCGCACACTTAGCGCCGAACAACTCGCGCAAGCCCAGGCGAAGATGCGCGAGATCGTCGCGCGGAATCTGCCGCGCACGTCGGCCAAAATCACTTTCAACGAAGGTTATCCCGCAATGCCCGATACGCCGGCAAACCGTGAATTGCTCGCGCAGCTCGATACCGTGAGTCGCGATCTAGGTTTCGGTGAAATCACCGCCTACGATCCGAAGTCACGCGGCGCGGGAGATGTGGCGTTTATTTCGCCGCCGTTGCCTGCGATTGATGGACTTGGGTTGCGCGGCAACGGCGCGCACGCACCGGCCGAAAGCGCCGATCTCGAGAGCGCGCCGGAATTAGTCAAACGCGCCGCCGTGCTGATCTACCGGTTGACGCGGTAGGGCCCTTCTTTCGGAAGTTAACCACAGATAAACACGGATTAACACAGATGGTTCGAGCGACTCAATTTTCCGAGTATCTGTGTTCATTTGTGTCCATCTGTGGTTTCGCTGTTTTTTATTTTACCCGAGAATCGTCAGCACGATTCCGATGACCACGCCGATGACGGCCGGCAATTTTGCCCAGCCGTTTTTCTCGCCGAATAACAGCAACCCGCCCGCAAAGGCCACGAGCGTGCTGCCGCGTCGCAAGCTCGAGACCATCGACACGAGCGCATCGGGGTTTCGCAACGCGTCGAAATAAACGAAGTCCGCCAGCAATAGCGCGAACGACACGCCGAGGATACTCCAGCGCCAGTGAAATTCGTGCCGTGGCCAAAGCCGGAACTTCCAGCCCAACGCGAGCGGCAGGAACAGCGCAGCGAGGTAGATGGAGAACCAACATTGCACCGTGGCCGCGTCGAACCCTGCACGCCCGAGCAGGAATTTATCGTAGAGCCCGCTCATCGCGCCGAGCAACGTGCCCGCCATCAGAAAGCCGAACCATTTGTTGCGGTGAAAATGAATGCCTTCGCGCTGCCCGACCAGCGACAAGCCGACGAATGACGCGAGCGTCACGAGAATGCCCACCCCTTCGAGCCACGACGGGCGTTCGCCGAGCACGAGCACCGCGCCGAGGAGCGTCCACATCGGGCCCGTCGCACGGATGGGCGACGCGAGCGACACCGGCATGTGTTTAATCGCGAAATAACTGCACACCCACGAGGCCGCCACGAGCGCGGACTTGGCGAGCAGTTGCAGGTGTTGAAACCATGCGAGCGGTGCGACGTGCAGCGTCGTTGGTAGCGTGCCTGGTGAAACCACGACCACGGCCATGAGCACGCACCACACGGTGGCACTGCAGACGTTCGCAAAAAACAAAACCGGCAACACCGCATTGTCGCGCACGGCGTGCTTCGTGTTCAACTCGTAGAAACCGAGGAATAGCGCAGAAACCAGACTGGCGACGATCCAATGCATGCAACGTTGAGCTGTGACCGCCGGCGAACATCCACGCAAGAAACCAGTGGCGCGCGGGCCTGCGTTTTAAGAATTGCCGCGCGAAGTGGGGACACGTTACACCTTTCCGCCTTATGGGACGTCAGTGGCTTCACGCGAAACGCGCTATTGTTAACCTCAAGAAAGGTCAGACCGTCGGCAAACTGGTGAAAGAAATCACCGTGGCCGCGAAACTTGGCGGCGGTGATCCCGCCGGCAACGCGCGCCTCTTTGCCGTGCTTGAGAAAGCCCGCAAGGCCAGTGTCACGCGCGACGCGATCGATCGAGCCATCGCAAAAGGCACCGGCAGCGGCGGCGACAAGACCTCCCTCGATCACATCGTGTTCGAGGGCTACGCGCCGCACAAAGTGCCGGTTATTGTCGAGGCTTACACTGACAATCAGCAGCGCACCGCGCCGGAAATCCGCGTGCTCTTCAAGAAAGGCGTGCTCGGGGCGGCGCACAGCAACAAATTCCTCTTCGATCACGTCGGAATCGTCGAAGCGCACACGGCGAACGCGTCGGCTGACCTCGAAGCTGCGGCCATTGAAGCAGGCGCAAATGATTTCGCTCCGCTCACGCATGCCGAGAACGACGACATTCCTGCGGAAGGTGTCATCGGGGCACGTTTTCTCACGGAGCGCACCGCGGTGCATGCCGTTTCCACCTGGCTGAAGGCGAATGGCTGGAACGTGGTCACCAGCGAAATTGGTTATGTAGCGAAGCAATTTCCCGATCTCGACGACGCCGCGCGCGCCGAAGTGGGCGAGTTCCTGCAGGCGCTCGAAGACAACGACGACGTGCAACGCGTGTGGGCCGCGGTGAAGTAATTCGCGCGAGGCACTGCTAACAAATCGAGCACGAGCCCACCGCTCGTGCTTTTTTGTGCACGCGTGCCAATGACGTTTAAGGCGCGACTCCTGAGTTTGTTATTCTGACCGCAGCGAAGAATTCATCTGAATTCATTCATCGATTAGAAAGCAAAACGCCGATCGATTTTTTCGCTGCGCTCAAAATGACACGGAGAAAAATGGCAGGCATTTTCTCAAATCAGGCGTGCGTCGAACACCGTTTCTCCTCTGAAAAACGCGAAAAATAAAAAACCCTGCACCGTTTAAGGTAACAGGGTTTTTTAAAAAAAACGCTGAACGGGGTTTTCAGCGTCGACGAACGAAAGAGCAGTAACGCGAACGTTACTTCTTCTTCTTAACAGCTTTCTTGGCTGCTTTTTTAGCAGGAGCTTTTTTGGCCATGCCAAAGCTTCATAGAAATTTTGCGCGCTTGCACTAAAAATTTTCTGTTATGCGAAAAAAAGTTTTGACGTCATTTCGCGCGATTTTTTCGCGCGCACATCACCGCGCGCACAGTTGCGCGAGCTCGCGCAAATATTTCGGCGCACTCGCGGAAATTTTTTCGAGCGCGTCCGCGCGATAGCGCCACTGCCAGTTTCCCTCGGGCACGGCGGGTGTGTTGAAGCGCGCGGAGGAATCAAGGGAGAGAATATCCTGGAGCGAAACGATCGCGAGGCGCGACACACTCGCATACGCGGCGCGAATGAAATCCCACGCGACATCGTTGCCGGAGACGCGCAGGTAGCGACGCACGTAATCTTTTTCGACTTCGGTCGCGGCGTTGCGATACCAACCCTGCGTCGTGTCGTTGTCGTGAGTCCCTGGATAAATCACGGAATTCTGCGTCGCGTTGTGCGGGAGGTAGCTGTTGCCCGCATCGCTCGCCCACGCGAATTGCAGCACGAGCATGCCGGGTAAGCCGGTCGCGCGCAGGAGTTCGTTAACTGATTCCGTGAGGATGCCGAGATCCTCGGCGATAATGCGCGCGGTCGGGAACGCCGCTTTGAACGCACGGAAAAGATCGATGCCTGGTCCGGGCGTCCACGCGCCGACGCGTGCAGTCGTCGCAGGCGAGGGAATGCGCCAATACTCGTCGAAGCCACGGAAGTGATCGATGCGCACGATGTCGCACATCTCGAAGGTCGAACTCATGCGTGCGATCCACCACTTGTAGCCTTCGGCTTGGTGGGCCGCCCAATCGTAGAGCGGATTGCCCCAGAGTTGGCCGTCGGCGGAGAAATAATCGGGCGGCACGCCCGCGACCGCGAGCGGCAGCAGGGTTTTCGGATCGAGTTCGAAAAGTTGTGGATTGGACCATGCATCAGCGGAGTCACCCGCGACGAAGATCGGCAGATCGCCGATGATTTCGATGCCGTGTTCACGCGCGGCGCCGCGCACCTGCGCCCATTGCCCGAAGAAAAGATACTGGCCGAACTGATATGCGGCGATGGCGTCGGCGAGTTGTTTGATCAGCGGGGATGTTTGTGCGCGCTTGAAATCGCGCACCTCCGCCGGCCATTCCCACCACGCGGCGTTGTTAAGATGATCCTTGAGCGCGCGATAATAGGCATACGCGTCGAGCCAGTGCGCGTGGCGTTGGCAGAACTCCGCGAAGTCACCGTAAGGCAGGGTAATTTTTGTTTGTTTGAATTTTGCGTAAGCGTTCGCGAGCAGGCGCGGTTTGAGGTGATAGAGCGCGTTGTAGTCCACGTGATCCACCGGGAGCACGGCGAACGCATCCATGGCTGATTTTTCCACCAGGCCCGCGTGGACCAGCGGCCACAGATCGATGAGGTAAGGATTTCCCGCGAACGCGGAGAAGCATTGGTAAGGCGAATCGCCGTAACCGGTCGGCCCGAGCGGGCAGACTTGCCAATATTTCATGCCGGACGCTTTTAAGAATTCGAGAAACACCACGACGTTGCCGTCGAACACCCCGCAGCCTTGGTTGCTCGGCAGGCAGGTGGGATGGAGCAGCACGCCCGCGCCACGCGTTTTCAACCAGTTGAAAAGCGGGAGTGTCTCGCTGGATTTGTCGGCCGCGACGGGGGTCGCGGCAGTTTTGAAGACGGTTTTTTTCTGCGTGGGCATGAGTATTTGCGACAACGGACGAAGAAGAGAGTGCGCTGAAGCGCGAAGTTTTTAGTATCCGGCGGCGTGGCCGTCTTTGCGGGATTCGCTGGCGCCGATGTAGGTGTTGTTTTTCTCGTCGCGCGCGATCGCTTGATAACCGCCGAAGCTGCCGTTGCCGATCGTGATTTTGTGGCCGCGCTGCATGAGAGCGCGGATGCTTTCGTAGGGCACGCCGGTTTCGACTTCGACGTAGCCGCCGTCGGTCATCTTTGGATTATCGTAGTCGCTCGAACCTTCGTGCTGCCAGCGCGCAGCGTCGCCTGCTTCCTGGAAGTTCATGCCCCAGTCGATGAGGTTGCAGATGATCTGGACGTGGCCTTGTGGTTGCATCGCGCCGCCCATGAGGCCGAACGAGAGCCACGGTTTTCCGTCTTTCATCACGAATGCGGGGATGATCGTCTGGAACGGACGTTTGCCCGGCGCGTAGTCGTTGGCGTGGCCGGGTTGGAGCGTGAACATCTCGCCGCGATTTTGAAACGTGAAGCCGAGGCCGGGCACAGAGATGCCGCTGCCCATGCCGCGATAATTGCTTTGGATGAGCGACACCATGTTGCCGTCCTGGTCGGCGACGGTGAGGTAGATGGTGTCGCCTTGCTGCATCGCGGGATTGCCGGCGTCGTAACTGCGGCCGGCGCGTTTCAGATCGATGAGTTTGCGGCGTTCCGCGGCGTATGTTTTCGAGAGCAGGCCTTGCAGCGGGATTTTCGAAAACTCGGGGTCGGCGTAGAATTTCGCACGGTCTTCGAAGGCGAGTTTCTTGGCTTCGATCATCACATGCAGCGCTTCGGGCGAATTGTAGCCCATCGATTTCAGGTCGTAGCCTTCGAGGATGTTCAACATCTGGAGCGCGGCGATGCCTTGGGAGTTTGGCGGCAATTCATAGACGTCGTAGCCGCGATAATTCACCGAGGCGGGCTCGACCCAGGTCGACGTGTGTTTTTCAAGATCGGCTTTGCGCAGGTAGCCGCCGTTGGCGCGCATGAAGGCGTCGATCTTGTCCGCGATCGGGCCTTTGTAATAAGCGTCGCGCCCACCGTCGGCGATGAGCGTGAGCGTGTCGGCGAGCGCCGGGTTTTTGAAAATCTCGCCTTTCTTCGGCGCGGCACCGTTCGGCGCGTAAACTTGGAGGAATGCGCCGGGAAATTTATCCGCCTGCGCGTTGCGCACGCCCGCGCTCCAGCCGTAAGCGATGTATTCGGTGACGGGAAAGCCTTCACGCGCGTAGCGAATCGCGGGCCCGAGGATATCTTTCATCGGGAGTTTGCCGAACTTGCCGTGCAACTCGAACCAACCGTCCACTGCACCCGGCGTGCTAATCGGCAGGAAGCCGCGCATCGGCAGCGATTCCGGGCGGTTAATTTTTTTCAACTCGGCCATGAGTTGTTCGCGCGAAAGACCGAGCGGCGAACGGCCGGAGGCGTTGAGGCCGTAAAGTTTTTTCGTCTTCGCGTCGTAAACGATGGCGAAGAGATCGCCGCCGATCCCGTTTCCGGTGGGCTCCATGAGGCCGATGGCGGCGTTGGCGGCGATGGCCGCGTCGACGGCGGTGCCGCCCGCTTTGAGCACATCGAGCGCGATCTGCGACGCGAGCGGATGGCTGGTGGCGGCCATGCCGTGTTGCGCGATGACTTCGGAACGGGTGGCAAACGCGCGGCCATTGACACGGTCAGGTTGCGCGGAGAGCGAAACAGCCAGCGCGAGCGCGGCGACAAGTATCGACAGGCGGGAAAAACTCATGGCGCAACTTAGCTGGCCGCACGCCAACGCACGACAAAGAAAAAGCGGAGACTCCGCTTGGGAATCTCCGCCGGGAAAACGAACGAGCGGCGCAGCCGTTTACTTGAATTCGTTGCGCAGCCAGTCGGTGAGGAGCTGTTTGTCGTAGAAGAACGGTTCGCTCTGGCTGCGCGGGTTGATGGCATCAGCTTGGAAATTCAAGTTGGAGAGCGTGCGATTGCCTTCCTTGACCACCGCGCCGCTGGCGTCGGTGAGCTTGAACTTGATGACTTGGCGCGGGCTGAAGATCGGACGGATCACGCGGATGTCTTGGCCGGCGGCGCGCATGTTGGGCGGGATATCGCCGGCGAGGTCGATGTCGTTAAATGTCACCGAAAGTTTCTGGCCGGCTTTTAAGTAGGCCGGAGCCACTTGCTTCAAGTGATCGCTGAGCGAACTGAGCACGTAGTCGCTGGTGCTACCGCCGAGGTTATCGGCAGCGTCGGTGAATTTATCGGGCTGCTCAAAATTTACCGTGATGTCGCCGGCGACGACGCCGTTGTCTACTTTGGGCGTGGATTGGCAGCCGGCAAAAAACAGGCCGGCCGCGAGCAAGGAAACGAGGGTATAACGAGTATTCATTGGTTGGACGGGGTTCGACAGGGAAACACTAGACAGGTTGCGTGAATCCGCCAGCGGGATCTCCGCCGGCCGTCACAGCAGCGCGAAATAAGCCGCGGCCACGGCGATGAATCCCGCGACCAACGTGAACCAGTAAGCGCCGGCGAGCAGACACGTCTTGAAGAATGTCTTCTTCCAGGAATTTCCAAACAGCGTGCGCAGCATCACGATCGGATAGATGGCGATCCACAAGTGGCCGGAGAACGCGATGATGGCCGCCAGCACCGTCCAGCCGGGTAATTCGGCGAGCGCGGTCCACCCCCGCGTGAAAAGCATCCACAGGTAAATGAAGGTGTGAAAATGCAGCGCGATCACCAGGTGCTGAAGGTAAACCAGGCCGGATTTCCGCCACAGGATTCGCGTGAGCAGCGCGAAAAGCGGCATGCAAAACAACATTACCTTGGGAATCGAGTGCAGCACCGCGTGCGCAAACTCCGGCTGATGTTCGTAAGCGTTTTGCCCGCGCTCTTCCAGCCAGCGGACGAATTCCGATTTTTCTTCACTGGTCTTGGCCGCCTCGTCGCTGGCGGCTTTGGGCGTGTAGGCGATGGCTTCGCGTTTCGAGGTGGAGACGATTTTTGATCTTCGTTCGCTGAGTTCTTCGCGCGGGCTTTTGCCCTGCGGTTTGAGTTCAGCCGATTTTTCCCCGGCAAATATTACGACGAAAAATACAAACGCCGTGAACACGTAGAGTCGGAACGGCGGCATCTGCGCGGCGCGTTTGCCGGTGTTGAATTCGGCCGAAAGACGACCGGGCCGGAAAAGCAGGGTGTAAATATTGCGGAACAGCTTCGTGTCGAAATGCAGGAAATTTTCCAGTGCCTCGAGAAAGACATGCCAGAACGAGCGGTGGAAATCGAAGTCGTGTTGCCCGCACTGGTGGCAATAACTCCCTTGCAGCGGCGTCGCGCAGTTCAGGCAGTGCGAGTTCGCTGGCGCGTGGTGCGCGCCGGATTCTCCCACGACGTGGGCCGCCGTGGCGTCGGCAATGACAGCGTCTTTCGCAAGGGCATCAGGCAAATTAGAGTCCATGGACACGCCCGATAAGAGCAGCTTCCGTGCAAAAGAAAAGCCGGGTCGAACTGCGCCGGTTTGAGGCGCGCTACTTCGCCTGCGGATTTCCGTGCAAGAGTGCGCTCACGTGTTGCAACAATGCTTCGGCGGAAAACGGCTTGGCGAGGAATCCGGAGAACGGCGGCGCGGAGGCGGTGCTTTTACGATCAGCCGCGGCGGTGAGGCCGCTGATGATGAGCACTTTTACGTCGGGTTTGAGCCGTTGGAGCGATCGCGAGACGGCCACGCCGCCGGGCTTGGGCATGTTGAGATCGCAGATGACGAGGCGCACTTCGTCAGCGCGCGGCACGAAAAGCGCGACGGCTTCCGTGCCGTTGGCGGCGGCAAGCACGCGGTAGCCTTGGCGCGCGAGGGTCGCTTGAGTGACTTCGCGGTTCGTCTGTTCGTCGTCGACGAGGAGGATGAGTTCGCCATTGCCGCGCGTCACAAACGGCGTCGAGGAAGCGCGCTCCAGTTCTTCGTCGGACACGTCGACGGCGGGCAGATAAACCCGGAATTTCGTGCCGTGGTCGACTTTGGTTTCGAGTTCGATGAAACCGTGATGCGTTTGCACAATGCCGCGCACCGTGGAAAGGCCGAGGCCCGTGCCTTTGCCTTCGCCCTTGGTGGTGAAAAATGGTTCCCACATGCGGGCGAGTGTTTCCGGTGGGATGCCGGTGCCGGTGTCGGAAACTTCGATGACCACAAACGCGCCGGGGCGTCCCCCGACGATGGCGGTGGCGGTGTTGTCATCGAGGCGCACGTTGGCGGTGCGGAGGCGCAACGTGCCTCCGGTGGGCATGGCGTCGCGCGCGTTCACGCAGAGGTTGAGCAGCACTTGGTGAATCTGTGTGGGATTTGCGACGATCGACCACGTGTCGACGGCGAAATCGAGGTCGAGCTTGATGAGCTTTGGGAACGTTTCTTCGACGACATCGATGATATCGCGGACGAGGTGTTTGAGCGGCGTCGGGCGCGGTTCTCCCGCCGTGCCGTGGGCGAACGCGAGGATTTGCCGCACGAGACCTGCGCCGCGCTCGGCGCTACGCTCGAGCGTTTGCAGCAGGCGCAAATCCATCGGATCGGTCGTGTGGCGACGAAGCATCGGTGCGGCCATCAGGATTGGCGTGAGGATATTATTGATGTCGTGCGCGATGCCGGCGGCGAGCATGCCGATGCTTTCGAGGCGTTGGACGCGGAGAAGTTGATCCTGGAGCGCGTTCTTTTCGGTCACGTCGGTGACGATGTGGAAATACGCCTTCGGGTTGCCGCTCGCATCGCGAATGAGCGTGCTGTGCATTTCCAGCGTGAGGGGGTGGCCGGCTTTGGTGAAAGCACGCACTTCGCCTTCCCAATTTCCGGCCGTTTCAGTGTCGCGGGCCACTTTGCTGAATTGCGGAGAGGCAAACATGCCGAAAATTTCGGCGATGGTTTTGCCGCACGCTTCGTTTACAGACCAACCCATGAGGCGCGCCGCGCCTTCGTTCCAAAAGCTGATCCGGTTGCGGGCATCGGCCACGACGATGGCGTCGCGCGCTTTGTTCAGGAGGTCAGCTTGCTCACGAATGCGCGCTTCGGAGGCTTTGCGCGCAGTGATGTCCTGCATCGAGCCGAGCATGCGATGCGCGCGCCCGTTTGCGTCGCGCAAAATAAAACCGCGGTCGAGCACTTCGGCGTAGGAACCGTCGGCCCGTTTGAAACGATATTCCTCCGTCCACGTCTCCCGGCCTTCGGCGATCGCGTGGTGAATGCTGTCCTGTGCGCGTTGTAGATCTTCGGGATGGATGTAGCTCGTCCACGAACTGATATCGGTCGCCACCGTCGTGCGCGAACGCCCGAAGACGATTTCGTAGCCTTCGTTCCACCACAGTTGATTGGTGACGAGATTCCAGTCCCAGATCACGTCGTTGGTCGCACGGGCCACGAGTTCGAAACGCTCGTTGCTAGCGCGCAACGTGGTTTCATTTCGTTTTAATTCCGCCTCGGACGCTTTAACGGAGGAGATGTCGCGGACGACGGTGGAAATATGCGAAAGCGCCCGCGTGGCGTCGTGATGCGCGATGATGACTTGTGAGACGGGTATGATGCGTCCGTCGCGCGCGCAGATTTCCGTTTCTCCACTCCAAACGCCTTCGCGGATCGCGGTGGGGATCGCTTCGTCGGTCAGGCGCCGGCTGGCTTCAATCGTGTAGAAACTTGCGAGCTGATACGACTCAGGCGCTTCCCCGGGCATCATCCCGATCAGGCGGCGACCGGAGTCGTTGAGATAAATCAATGTGCCGTCCGTCAGCGCCATCGCCACCAAGTCGGGCGTGTTATCGAGGATGGAAACGATGCGGCGCTGCGCTTGCTCCGCGAGTTTGCGGGCGCGGCGTTCACCGCTCTCGCGCAAAGCCCGGCGGACCGCGGTCGTGAGCCGCTTCATGCGATCTTTTAAAACATAATCGGCCGCCCCGTCGCGGATGGCGTCGAGTGCGCGATCTTCGCCGATGGTGCCGGAAAGAAACACAAAAGGGGTTTCAGGAGTTTGGGCGCGCGCGATTTTTAAGGCGTCGAGACCGGTGAACGACACGAGCGTGAAATCGGAAAGGATGAGATCGTGGTCGCCGCGTTTCAGCTCCTCCAGGTATTCCGCCTGACTGGCGACCGCGTTAATCACGCAGTCACTCCACTCCTCGCGCAGCAGCTCGCGCACGAGTTGCACGTCGCCGGGGTCGTCTTCGAGGTGGAGGATCTTCATGTGTGCAAAAACCCCATCACTGGCCCGGAGGCGGTTCGTTGAGCAGCGCCCAGAAGACGCCGAGTTGTTTTACGGCGGGGAGAAAATCTTCGAAGCGCACGGGTTTTACGACGTAGGCGTTCGTGCCCTGAGCATAGCCGCGCACGAGATCTTGTTCCTCTTTTGAACTGGTGAGGATGACGACGGGCAGGGCCCGAAGTTTGGCATCGGCGCGGATTTCCTTAAGCACCGCGTGGCCATCGACGCGCGGCATTTTCAAGTCGAGTAACACCACCGCGGGATCAGGCGTGGTGCGGCCACTGTGCGTGCCGCGCCGGAAAAGAAAATCGAGTGCTTCGACGCCGTCGCTGGCGATAATGACCTCGTTCGCGATGCCGGATTCTTCAAGGGCGGAGCGGGTGAGTTCGATGTCGTTCGCGCTGTCGTCGACGAGCAGGATGGGACGGATGGTTTTGGCGGACGTTTTCATGGTCAGGCGACGGCGTGGTGGTGATGTGGCAGGGAAAAATAAAAGGTCGCGCCTTCACCGGGGCGGCTTTCGGCCCACGTGCGACCGGCGTGCCGGGCAATGATGCGACGCACCAAAGCGAGCCCGATGCCCGTGCCCTCGAACTCATCGGCGGAATGTAACCGCGAAAACACCCCAAAAAGCTTGTCGCCGTATTTCATGTCGAACCCCACGCCGTTGTCGCGAATGGAGAAGATGTCTTCGTTGAGTTTTTCGTCGAAGCGATGAGCGACCTCGATGACGGGCGCGGCGGCTTTGCGGCTGTATTTAACCGCGTTGTCGAGGAGGTTGAACCACACCTGGCGCAGCATGGCGTTGTCGGCCTCGACCGGAGGGAGTGAAGCGATTTTCCACTCGGGCGCGGGCTCGCCGGTTTTTAGATCGCTGATCACGCGGGCGACGAGATCGGTTTGGTTGACGGGCGTCGCTTTGAGCGTGCTGCGGCCCATGCGTGAGAAAGCCAGCAAGTCGTCGATGAGTTGCCCCATGCGCACGGCGGCCTGGCTGATCGTGCTGAGGTAGTGCCGGCCTTGCTGATCGAGCGCGGCCGCGTGTTTCTTTTCCAACAAGCTCGCAAACCCGGTGACGTGGCGCAGCGGTGCGCGCAGATCGTGCGAGATGGAGTAGGAAAACGCTTCGAGTTCCTGATTGGAAATTTGCAGGCGCTCGTTGTTGGCCTGGAGCTCGGTGTTCAACTGCTTGACCTGTTGATCGAGCAGCGCGCGCCGGGCGAAATCACGGCGCACCATCCAGCCCGCGGTCGCCACGAGCACGCAGGCGAACACGATAAAGATGATGGTGATGGTCAGCGTGGCACGGGAAAGCGCCGTGGTTTCGGCTGAACGAATTTTAAGCAGGGCGAATTCGGTGGCCTGCATTTCGTGGATCACGTTTCGGATCGTCGCCATCAGCTGATCGCCGTGGGCTAGTCGGGCCGAGTCGATCGCGCCGAGACCACGTGCGCGCCGGTCGGCGATGAGCGTGCTCATGAGCTCGCCGATTTGACGTCCATGATCGAGCAACTGGGTAAGCCGCGCCATTTGCTGGGGATTGTCGCCGACATTGGCGCGCAGCGTTTCGGCAATTTTCGCCGCGTTGACGCGACCCGCTTGATACGGTGCGAGAAAATGTTCTTCGCCAGTGAGCAGAAACCCGCGAGTAGCGGTCTGCATGTTCAGCAACTCTGCGAGGCCGGACTCGAGTTGATAAAGCACTTCATGGGTGTGTTCGACCCACGCTGCCGTTTCCCGGTAGCGGGTTGCACTCCACCACGCAGAAATGCCGGTTAACAATAATACTGTGAATGCAATGGCGAAACCGACAGAGATCTTTCGTTCTAGTGAAAGTCGCACGAGAAATTGCTCCTGATTACTTGGGGTGTTTGCTGACGTTTCTGGAGGCTCGTGAATCCGATTTTAATGCGTTTACATAAAATTACATTTTTAACGAGTGACTGAAAAAGGCTTAGGCACTTCGTGCGTTCGGCAACCTCCAAAGGCCGCTCGGAGTGTAAACGGTTAATAAAATTCTTACGGGGCGAAATCTTTCGCAAATGAACTGAATTGTGCCGCGTTCGCATCACCTGCATTCCGACTAAGTTTTCTCAGACCTCAAAAATTTCCTCATGAGTAGTTACCCTGATATGGTGTCCTGTGTTGTGCGTCGCGGCGTGTTCGCTTTAGCCGCGTTTTCATGCGCGCTGGCGCTCGAGGTCAATGCCGCTGCCGATTCGCAAGAGTTTCTCACGGCGCGACCTGCCGCAAAAATTTATCACGAAGGCTGGATCGATTTGAACAAGAATGGCGTTAAGGATACCTACGAAGATCCCTCGCTCGACGTCGAAAAACGCCTCGACGATCTCCTCGCGCGCATGACGCCCGAAGAGAAGACCGCCCAGATGGTCACGCTCTACGGTTTCCCGCGCGTCGTGAAAGACGAGTTGCCCACCGCTGAATGGAAAAACGCCTTTTGGAAAGACGGCATCGGCAACATCGACGAACACGGCAACGGCAACGTCGGGTTCGAAGGCAAACTCGAGATGCCGAAGAACGCGTTTCCGTGGACGAATCACGGGCGACTCATCAACGAGGTGCAGCGCTTCTTCATCGAAGACACGCGCCTCGGCGTCCCGGCGGATTTTTCCAACGAAGGCATCCGCGGCCTACTCCACGTCAAAGCCACCAGTTTCCCCGCGCAGATCGCCGTCGCTTCCACGTGGAATAAAGATCTCGTGCGCAAAATTGGCCAGATCACCGGCCGCGAAGCGCGGGCGCTCGGCTACACCAATGTTTACTCGCCAATCCTCGATCTCGCGCGCGACCCGCGTTGGGGCCGCACAGTCGAGACGTATGGCGAAGATCCATTTCTCATCAGCACGCTCGGCGTCGAGCAGGTGAAAGGCATTCAAGAAAGCCGCGTCATTTCCACGCTGAAACATTTTGCGGTGTATTCGATTCCGAAAGGCGGGCGCGACGGCCACGCGCGCACCGATCCGCAAGCGACTTGGCGCGAAGTGCAAACGATGTTCCTCGAACCGTTCCGCCGCGCGGTGAAAGAAGGTGGCGCGCTCGGCGTCATGGCGTCGTATAACGATTACGACGGCGTGCCCGTCGAAGCCAGCAGCCTGTTTCTCACGGAGATTTTGCGCAAGGAATGGGGTTTCAAGGGCTACATCGTTTCCGATTCCGACGCCGTGGAATACATCCACACGAAACACCGCGTCGCACCCACGCCGCTCGAAGCCGCCGTCATGGCTCACGAAGCGGGGCTGAATGTGCGCACGAATTTCACGCGTCCAGAAAAACACGGCGAACTGCTTCGCGAAGCTTTGAAAACGGGCCGCTTGAAAATGGAAGTCGTCGACGCCCGCGTGCGCGAATTGCTGCGCATGAAATTCTGGCTCGGCCTCTTCGATCAACCCTACGTCGCCGATCCCGCCGCCGTTGAAAAAATCGTGCGCGCGCCCGACGCGATGGTCGCGTCTGCCCGCGCGGCGCGCGAGTCGATCGTCTTGATGAAAAATGAAAACGCCGCGTTGCCGCTCACGAAAACGTTGAAACGCGTGCTCGTCGCCGGCCCGCTCGCCGACAATGCGCGCGCGTGGTGGTCGCGTTACGGCCCGCAACAACTCGAGTTCGTCACGCCGCTCGCTGGCATTCGCAAAAAACTCGGCGCGTCGGTCGATGTGCGTTTCGTCGAAGGCTGCAGCATCGTGGATAAAAATTTCCCTGAGAGTGATGTTTTCAAGGAAGCCACGCCGCCCGAGGTGCGCGCGGGTATCGAGGCCGCCGTCGCCGCGGCGAAAGACGTCGATGTCATCATCGCCGTGCTCGGCGAAAACGAAGGCATTTCGCAGGAATCGCACAGCCGCGTGAGCCTCAACTTGCCCGGCCATCAGGAGGAGTTGCTCCGCGCACTGCACGCCACCGGCAAGCCCGTCGTGCTCGTGTTGAGCAACGGTCGCCCGCTTAGCGTGAACTGGGCGGCGAAACACGTGCCTGCGATCGTCGAACTCTGGTTTCCCGGCGAAGCCGCCGGCGATGCGCTCGCGGATATTCTCTTCGGCGACGAAAACCCGTCCGGAAAACTTTCGATTACGTTCCCGAAATCCGCCGGCCAGTTGCCCTTTAACTTTCCTGCGAAACCTGCGTCGCAAGCCAAAGACCTCGGTATGGTCGAAGGCCCGCTCTTCGCGTTCGGCCACGGTTTGAGTTACACGCAGTTTAATTATGGCGCGCTAAAAATTTCTCCCGAACGCGCCGGCACTGACGCGACGATCACCGTTTCTGCTGACATCACCAACACCGGCAAACATGCCGGCACAGAAGTCGTGCAACTCTACGTGCGCGACGACTACAGCAGTGTGACCACTTACGATCAATCGCTGCGCGGCTTCGAGCGCCTCGCACTCGCGCCCGGTGAAACGAAAACCGTCACCTTCACGCTCAAGCCCGAACACCTCGCACTCTACGACCGCGCGAATCAATGGACCGTCGAGCCCGGCCGTTTCACGGTGATGATCGGGGCATCCTCCGCTGACATTCGGCTCAAGGGAAACTTCACTCTCACTGCGTCCGACGGCACCGCGCCGAAAGAAGACCCCGTGCCGGTGAAGTGGTGATTTTCTTAAGCACGCATGACGACGCTCGCGTATATAAGAAAGCGATCTCTGCAGTGCTGGCCTAATAACAAAACGCCCGGCGCGTTGGAGCGGCCGGGCGTCGGGAATTGGTTTTGAAAGTTTAACTTACTTTTTTTGGCGGAGAGTGATTTCGCCGTTCATCGTGGAGATGTTGATATCGATGCCGCCGCCGTTGAGAGTGCCGCTGACGAGTTTGCCGCCGGTGATGGGAGGCATCGGGGCACGAGGTGCGCGCGGGGATTTTGGCGACTTGGGTGCTTTCGGGGCTTCGGCATCCGCGGCGGCCGCTTCAGCGTCGGCTTCGGCGATGGAGCGCTGGACTTCGTCGGCGACTTCTTTCGCGATTTGCATGGCTTCGTGCACGGCGGCTTTCGCGGTTTGCGTGGCTTCGCGGGCGACGCGGCGGGCTTCTTCGCTGTTACCGTAACTGTAGGAATAGCTGTGCTGGCTGCCGCTTTTACCTTCGGTTTTGGTCTTCAGAACATCTTCGTCGAAATCGGTGAGGATGGAGCCGTTGTGCGAACGGATGCGGACGTTGGCCTTGGTGTCGCTCGGGATGCGAAGATCGACTTCGCCGTTCATCGAAGTGATGGCGATGGGTTTGGTCGGGACTGTCGCGTAGGTGATGTCGACCTCGCCGTTCATGGTGTTGACGACGGCGGAGCCGGAGATGCCTTCGAGTTTTACCTCGCCGTTGAGGTTGTTGACCTCGATGTCGCCCTCGACGTTTTTCACGCGCACGTCGCCGCCGACGTTGGTCTTGAGATTGAGAGCCATCGAGCGGGGGACCAGGATTTTGAATTCGGCGTCGTGGCTCACCATGCGGCTGTCGCCGACGAGGGCGATGGACACGACGTTGTCTTTTTCGACGAGTTCGAAGCTCGTTTGGTTGTCGAGGCGACGCAGGCCGCCGGGACGATCGACCTTTTGATTTTTATTGGTGAGGGTGGAGGTGACGCTCACGGTGTCGCCGTCGGTGGCTTCGACGGAGATGTCGGCCCATGGCATTTCGACACGGAGCGTGCCGGGCTTGTTGGCGTCGGAGAGTTTTACGCTCGAAGTCGCAGGCGTGCTCTCGGCGGCGTAGGTGAGCGGGTTGGCGACCAGGCTGGCGAGCAGCAGGGTGCGGAAGAGGTTGGCGGAGGTTTTCATGTAAGGACGGGCTTGGCGGAGGTTTTCTGCGTGACGGCAGGGACGTTGTTGTTGTCGGGACTAGCGGGCGTCGGTGTGCGTAAAGAGGCGAGGGCGCGGCGGGCGGCGTCGCGGACGTTGATGTCGATCGCTTCGTCGCGGGACATCTGGTCGAAGACGGGCAGCGCGTTTGGTTCGCGGGCGTTGGCGAGGAGTTCGATCATCGCGACTTGGACCAGCGGAGCGCGTTCGCGGGAGAGCGCGTTGAGGACGCCGGCGCGGACGAGTTCGTCGCCGGCATGTTGCGCGAGCGCTTCGACGGCGGAGAGGCGGACATTGATCGAGGGATCGAAGGCCAGCGCGCCGACGAGATCAGTGAGCACCTGGCGGTCGGGCGCTTTGAGGTCCATCGTCGCGAGCACGTTTTGGAGGCGGTTGCTCGTGGTTTGTTGCTGGAGCAACGTCTGCGTGACGAGGAGACCCATGTTGTTCACCTGGGCTTTGAGTGCTTCGAGTTCGGCCTTGGAACCGTCATCGACGGCGGCGACGACGGTGGGCGTCACCAGCGCGGGCTTGGCCATGAAATGCTGGCCGACGAACAGCCCGCCGGCGAGGAGCGCGAGGGCGAAGGCGAATTGCAACGCCGGTTGCGAAGGCAGCAGCGCGGCGAAGAAGCGATCGATGCGGCTGCGGGCGAGCGCGAACGGACTCGGGGCGTCGGCTTCGCGTTGGTGCGATTCGAGCATCGCGTAAAAGTTTTCGCGGAGCTCCGTGCTAGGTTCCGGCGAGGCGGGGAGGGCGTCGAGCTTGCGCGTGATCTCCTGCAAGGCCGACCACTCGCGCTGGCACGTCGGGCAGTTGGTCAGGTGGGCGCGGAGTTGGGCGGACTCATCGGGCGGCAGCGTGCCGTCCTGATAGTCGATGAAGTTGTCCTGAACGCGTTGGCAGTTCATGCGGCTTTTTCCTTTCTGATTTTGAAATAAACTTCGCGCAGTTCTTTGAGCGCGCGGTGGGAACGGACTTTGACGGCGCCGACGGAGCATTCGAGGAGGCGGGCGATTTCCTTGTGCTCGAGGTGTTGGATGCGGGAGAGGACGATGACTTCGCGGTGTTCGATCGGCAGGCGCGCGATCGCGGCGCGGAGCAAAGTAATGTCTTCCGCGCTCTCGGCCTGGTCGGAAGGATGCGCGGCGTCCGAATCGGTTTCCGGCAACTCGGCGGGATCGGTCGGGATCGGCGAGCGAGCGTGTTTACGGAAGTGATCGGCGGCGACTTTGCGCGCGAGGTGATAGATCCACGCGGTGAATTTGCCTTCGTCGCGATACGTGTGCCGGTATTTCAGGATGCGGTAGAAGACGATCTGCACGAGGTCTTCGCCGACGGAGGGCTGGTTGGTCATGCGCAGGAAGAAACCGTAGAGCGGACGATGGTAGCGCTCGAACAGTTCCCCGAGCCGGCGGATTTCCCCGGCGCGGACGGCGATCATGAGGTCGTGATCGGAGAGAGGTTCCACGGAGGCGGACACGTTAGCGTCGGTCGCGGCGGAGGGAACTCGGAATTGGATGACGGAGGCCAAGGACATGAAAAGGGATCATAGGGAATCAGGAGCGTGCAGGGGTGAATACCGAGGCAGGGCGGGAAGGTTACAGGGATTTTTTAAAGAAAGGCGGAGACTCTGAACGGGGAGACACGAATTTCACGGATTACACGAATGAGGAGTCTGTCGGCTGTTCTGAAATTAGGGGCATTCGTGAAGTTCGTGTCTCCGTCCTAATGCTTTCTTGAATAGAGCTGGCGCACAGCAGCATCGATTGTAGGCTAACCGCATGAATCGCCGTGATTTCCTTCTTAAATCCGGTGCGGCTGTCTCGCTGAGTTTTCTCTCGAGCAGCTCACTGTCCGCGCAGATCTCCGCTCCTTCCGCTCCGCCTTCCAAAACCGTGCCGGTGCAGCAACCGGCTCCAGTGAGCGAATTCAAGACCCTGCGCCGCAACGTCGGCACGTTCACCGCGCGCGGCGGCACGATTGGCTGGCTCGTCAACGACGGCGCGGTGGTCGGCGTCGATACGCAGTTTCCCGAAACCGCGGCGATTTTTCTCAAGGACCTGCCGAATCGCGGTGCGCGCTCGTTCGATGCCGTGATCAACACGCACCACCACGGCGATCACACCGGCGGCAATGCCACGCTGCGTCCTTCCGCGAAAACCATCGTCGCGCACGCGAATGTGCCCGAGTTGATGCGTGCGCGGGGCGCGGCGGATAATCGCCCCGTCGATGCCGCGATGATTCCCGATAAAACGTTCACCGACGCATGGCGGCAGGATTTCGGCGACGAGACGATCGCGCTGAAATATTTCGGACCGGCGCACACGCGCGGCGACATCGTCACGCATTTTGAAAAGGCCAACGTCGTTCACATGGGCGATCTGATGTTTAACCGCCGCTATCCCGTCATCGATCGGCCGGGCGGCGCGAGCATCCGCGCGTGGGTGCCGTTGTTGGAGCGCGTCGCGGCGGAATATCCGGCGGATGCGATTTATATTTTTGGACACAGCAATCCAAACTTCCCGGTCACCGGCACATCGGCGGACTTGCTCGTGTTTCGCGATTACCTCTCGGCGCTGCTGGCGCACGTGGGAAAGGAAATCAAGGCCGGCAAGACCAAGGAAGAGATTGTTAAACTGGAAAACATGCCCGGCTTCCCGGATCTCCACGCACCCGTGGGACGCGGCAACAGTTTCCCGGTGAACCTCGCGGTCGCCTACGACGAGCTTGCCAGCACGTAAGCTCTCGGGCTGATAGTGGGCGGGCCATGTTTTCTCCGTTTCGTCGAAAAAAAATCTCTGCTGCCGTCACGGCGTTGCTGTTGCTCGCGGGCGCGGTTACTTCGCCCGCGCAAACCACGCTCGGTGAACTCAAGCCCGGCAGCCGCGTGATCGTCGATAAAGCTGGCACCGGTCGCCGCGCGATTGTGCTGCGCATCGAGGATCGCCGTTACTTCGTGGTTTACGAAGGCGAAGACGAAAGTTTCGACGAGTGGGTCGAGGCGACGCAGCTCCGCGTGGTGCGTCCGCGCGTGCAGGCGCCCTTTGTCGCCGCGCCCAAACTCAACGAAGCGCCGAAACCCGAACTCGCCCGCAGCGCGCAAAGCGAAGCCGAGATCGCGGTCGAAGCACTCGCGCTTTCCAAAACCCTCGCGTTGCCTCGTCCGCTGGCCCGCGCGACGACCTTTACCGCGTGGCTCGAACCACTCGCGCGCACGAACCCAAGCGAGGTGTTGCGTTTCAACGAGGCCAAACTCGCGCAGCCGTATTTCAAGCAAACCGCGACGGGCGGCATCCCCTCGGCGCGCATCCCGGCCAAGGTCGTGCTGCTGCCTGCGCAAGTCGCCGCCGCGGCGGGCTTCGCCGCGATGGAGGGCAACGACATCGCCATCTATCGCTCGGATCCGGCCGGAACGTATGCGCGGGTGACGCAGCTCGACCTGGGCATATTCGGCACGCACGTGCCGGGCATGCTGTATGCGGCTGATCTCAATGGTGACAACAACACCGATCTCATCGTGGTGGGCGGGCCGGTCGTGCAGATTTATTTTGGCACAGCGGACGGGCGTTTCGTGCCGTCGAGCCAGCCGTATCGCAGTAAGTTCCCGCTCGGCAACGTGGCCACGGGCAAGTTTTTCTCCGGCGCAAATCCGATCGGCCTCGCGGTCGTGGAAGGTGACAACGCGTTCCGTTTGCTGAGCGTGTCCAACGCCGGTCTCTCGCCGCTCAACGAGCCGTTCACGGTGAAGTTCGACCGCATCGTGCAACTCGTGCCGGGTGATTTCGACGGCGACAGCTTCACCGATCTTGCCATCGCTACCGAAACGCGCGGGCGCGCGACGGGTGCGTGGATTTTCTTTAATCAAAACACGACCACGCAGGCGTTTCTCTGGCCGGTCGGCGGCAAAGATGATTTCGCCCGCGCGCTTTACGTGAACGACCTCGATCGCGACGGCCGCGATGATCTCATCATGACCGACAACGATGCCGATCGCGGTGAACGCGTGCGCATCGTCTATGGTTCTTCGGGGCGCTCGGGCCTGGATGATTCGTGGGAATTGCTCGGCAGCGAACTCGGCGTGGGTTTCGGCACGGCCTCGATTGTCGTGGCGGATTTCAATCGCGATGGACGTCTCGATATCGGCGTCGGCGGGCGCAACGGCCTGCGCATCCACCTCGGCGCGGATTACCGCCGCATCAGCCGTAACCCGACTTGGCCAGTGACGAAAGACGGCAGCAATTTCCCTGAGCATCGCACGTTTGTCGCGGGTGATTTCAACGGGGACGGCGCGATGGATCTGCTCGGTTACACCCCGTCGTTTGCCACCGGCTACAACCTCGCGCTCAACGCCACCGACGCAAACGTCGCCGATATTTTCGTGCCGCAACCGCTCAAGCGTCGCGTTGCGTCGCAAGCCAGCAGTGTGATCACGCGCGTGGAGGCGAAGGTCGACACGCCGCCCGGCGAACCCGTGCTACAATTCCTCGCGAGCCGCGCCGAGCCTTACGGCCCGTATCGTTACCGACTCGTGGTCGAGTTCGCGGCGATGGACGACGGCGTCGTGCAGGCCGTCGAAGCCACCTGTAAATATGACGGCGGCCAGATCACCGTCACCGGCGTGCGCCAGAGCGAACAGCAGTGGTCGGTCGAGGCCGTGCTGCCGCGCGGAAGAAATTTCGAGTTCTCGATCACGGCGCGTGATGACTCCGGCAAAGTTTCCCAGCCGCTGCGCGTAACGGTCAACCCGTGACGCGCGTCAGTCCTCCACAACACACATCTCATGGCACTCCAACAGCTCAGCGAAGAGCAGGTCCGCACGTGGACCCGCGCCCAGAAAGACGAATGGTGGTTTAAAAATGTTTATCGCGGCGACATGCCGCAGCTCACGCTGCGCTCCGCGCTGACCGGATTTGTGCTTGGCGGTTTGCTAGCGGCGACCGCGCTCTACATCGGCGGCAAGACCGGCATCACGATTGGGGTTGGGCTTACGTCGGTGATCCTGGCGTTTTCGATTTTCCGCATGCTCGCGAAGAGCGGCCTCGCAAAGGATTTCACCATTCTCGAAAACAACTGCACGCAATCCATCGCGACCGCGGCGGGTTACATGATCACGCCGCTCATCTCGTCGCTCGCGGCTTACATGCTTGTCACCGGCAAAATTGTGCCGTGGTGGCAGATGATTATTTGGAACGCGGTCATTTCCATTCTTGGCGTGCTCGTGGCGTTCCCGATGAAACGCCGCTTCATCAACGAAGACCAACTCCCCTTTCCCGAAGGTCGCGCGTGCGGCGTCGTGCTCGACACGCTCTACACGGGCGAAGAAAAAACCGGCGTGTTTCAGGCGAAACTTCTGTGGGTCACCGGCGGCCTCACGGCGCTGTATCAACTCATCGTCAGCGACGGTTGGATGAAGCTGTTACAGTTTAAAATCCTGCGCCTGGACAAGTGGGCCGGGATGACCGAGCCGTGGAATTTCCACGAGCGGCTCGACACTTACTACTACGTGCTCGCGACTAAATTCAGCCTGTGGACCCCAAAGATTCTCGGCACCGACATCCGCACGCTCGGCCTGCGCGCCACGCTCGACGCCGCGATGCTCGGCGTGGGCGGCCTGATGGGCATCCGCGTCGCCAGTAGCTGCGCCATCGGCGCCTTTGTGAACTTCGCCGTGCTCGCGCCGATCATGATTCAGCGGGGCGACATCAAATCCTACACGTTACCGAGCGGCGCACTCGTCGCGATTTCGCGCCCGGAAATTGTCAATCAGTGGGCGCTCTGGTGGGGCGTCACGATGATGGTCGTCGGCTCGATGGTGTGCCTCGCGGCCAAGCCGGAAATTTTCACGAGTGCGGTTAAAAATCTCACGCGCAAGAAAAGTGCTCCGATTGCCGGCGCCACTTCCGCCAAGAGCGTCGACGTGCTCGCGGGGATCGAACTGCCGTTGTGGCTCTCCTATGTGGGCGTGCCGGTGTTCAGTGTGATCGCGGCGTGGATCACGCATCTGTTTTTCGGCGTGCCGTGGTTGATGTCGTTTATTTCGCTGCCGCTGATCTTTCTCCTCACGGTCATTTGCACAAACTCCATGGCGCTCACGTCGTGGACGCCCACGGGCGCGCTGTCGAAGATCACGCAGTTCACGATGGGCGCCATCGATCGCGCGAATCCCGCGAACAATCTCATTCCCGCCGGCATGACCGCCGAGATCGCGTCGAACGCCGGCAATCTCCTCTCCGACATCAAGCCCGGCTACATGCTTGGCGGCAAACCGCGCCACCAAGCGATCGGCCACGTCATTGGCATTTTCGCTGGAGCGATCGCATCGACGCCGTTGTTTTTTCTGTTGTTCCTCCCGGAGCGCAACGGCGTGCGCTCGGCGTCCACGATCTTATCCGATGCGTTTCCGATGCCCGGCGCACTGCAATGGAAAGGGGTCGCCGACCTCATCACGAACGGCCTGAGCAGTCTGCCCACTTCCGCGCTCGTCGCGATGGGTTTCGCGGCGGTGGCGGCGGTCGTTTTCGAAGTGTTGCGGATCAAAACCAAAGGCCGTTTTCCGCTTTCTGCGGTGTCGATCGGCCTCGGCGTGATTTTGCCGCCCGAGTATTGCTTCACGATGTTCGCGGGCGCGCTGATTTTCTGGTGGTTCGGCCGTAAACATAAAACCGCCGGCACCAAAGGCCATGCGCTGTGGGTCGAAGGCTGCGAACCGATCTGCGCCGGCTTGATCTCCGGAGCCGCGTTAATCGGTATCGGCAACGCCCTCGTGAACGTGTTGCTGGAGTGAAGTCGCGCCGGCGTTTCGGCGCCCCGACGAGAAACGGGAGGAGAGGCCGCGTTTGCTGCAGCCCGCAAACGGGATGCCGCATCGCTCCATAATAAGTCTGCCACGCATCTTGGTTTTCTCCCCTGTCGGATCGGTATTTTTGACGCCGATTGAGCGGTGCTGACGAGAATCCGATTGGCACGAGTTTGCGGAAACGACACGGTGGGCGCGCGAGCCATTAATTTTTTTCGCACACCCCATGTTCCTTCGCGCGTCGGTTCCCCTGTTTCGCCCTGCATTATTTAGTCTGATTGGTTCCGGGCTGCTGGCTTTGCCAGCGCTGGCCGCCAAATGGGCTCCGCCCAATCCGGCCGAAGTGGCCGAAACCAAACCGCGCCTCGAAGCCGACGCGGGTGCCGAAATTCTGGCCTCGGAAACACGTTTCGATGACTCGGCGCGCGAGGGCGCGTCGGTCGATTACTACGCGCGGATCAAAATTTTTAATGATCAAGGGGTGGCGCGGCACGCGAAGATCGAACTGCCCTACGATGACCGCACCGGACATTTGTCCGCCATCGAAGCGCGCACGATCAAACCGGACGGCACGATCGTAGAGCTTTCCTCAAAGGAAATTTATGACCGTGTCGTAGTGCGCTCCGGGAATCAGCGGATCAGGGTGAAGTCGTTCGCGCCCCCCGCACTCGAACCCGGCGCCATTGTGGAATATCGCTATCGCAGCTTTAACGAGCGCAACCGCGCTTTCTTTCCGTTTCTTTTCCAAGGCGAGTTTCCTACGCGATCTGCCACGGTATTTTTTCGCCCGCTCGGCATCCCGGTTCCGGGTTTGTCGATGCGCTTGCTGTTTATGAACAGTCCGCAGCAAAACTCCCAACCGGATAAAGAAGGCTTTTCGCGTTTTCACATGGAGAACCTCCCGTCGCGTCGGTTCGAGCCCTTTGCTCCGCCGGAGGTGCATCTTTTGGCCAGTGTGTTGATTTACTACACCCTGGATGGCCAGGCGAAGCCGGAGGCGTTTTGGGGCGATGTCAGCAAACAACTCCATCAGCGCACCAACGATAAAACCAAAGTCACTAAGCCCATGATCGTGGCAGCCGCCGAAATCATCGGGGGAGCGACCGAGCCCGACGTAAAGCTGGCCAAGCTCCACGACTATTGCCGGACCAAGATTCTTAATCGCGACCGCGACGGCGCCAAGCTTACCCGCGACCAACGACGCAAGTTGCCGAACAACGACGACGCGGCCGATGTGTTGAAAAATAAAAGCGGATCGAGTGACGATATTAATTACCTGTTCATCGCGCTGGCCAAAGCGGCCGGATTTGATGCGAGGCTCGCGTCAGGCAACAATCGCACGGACTACCTCTACCAGCCGACGATTCCCGTTCCGTTCGCGTTCACGAAGTTCATGGCCGCGGTGAAAGTGGGTGACCAATGGAGTTACTATGACCCCGGCGCCACCTACCTGCCTGCTGCGATGATCAACTGGCGTTACGGCGAAACTTCGATCGCGATCGCCAACGACAAAGGTGCGCTGATCGTTCCGGTTCACGGCGGCGACTCCGCGCAGTCACATCGTCGACAGACTGCCGATCTCACTTTGGATGAAAGTGGGGTTCTCGAAGGCAAAATCACGCTGAGCTATACCGGCCAGTTCGAGTTTCAGCATAAGAACATCCTCGATGCGGCCTCGAAGGAAGCCGCGGAGAAATACCTCAAGGAAATGGTGGACGATAATCTGAAGTCGGTGGAAATCACCGAGGTTCAAATCGAAAACGCGGATCACGCGATCGAGCCACTGCGGATCAGTTATCACATCAAAGTGCCAGAGTTTGCCGAGCGCACGGGCTCCCGGTTGTTTGTCCAACCGAGTGTGTTTCGACGTGGAGCTAAACCACTCTTCATCGAAGCGAAACGGCGGGCGGGAATCTTTTTCCCGCACCGCTATAGCGAGTTCGACGCTGTTTCCATCACGTTGCCGGAAGGCTACGCAATCGAGGAAGGCAGTGCCCCGCCCGATCTCGATTTGGGCCCCGGCGGGGCTTATAAGGTGAAATTGAGTTGGTCGCATAACCGTCGCCTGGTCAGCTATGAGCGCGCGTATCGGCAGGATTTTATCGGGTTCTCGGCCTCGAATTACGAACGGGCAAAACAGATTTTCGAAGTCATCCAGACTCGGGACAACCATATGCTCACCTTCAAGCGCGTGGAAACGAGCACGACTGTTCCAGTCGTAAAAAGCCGGGAGTAATTAAGATGAACGCACGATTTTTCCGGCTGGCCGTGATCCTGTTTTGGGGTGCGGGTGTCTTGGGCTACGCGGCGCCGATGGCCCCCGACTGGGTGAGCGGAGCCGCCGCAGTCTCCGTTCAAGTATCAACCAAAGATGCGGACGCGGTCGTGTTGCTCGATGAAGCGTTGGTAGAATTCACGCGCGAAGGCGAACGCCTGATGCGCACGCGGCACGTCGTGCGCATCTTGAAGGCCGACGGAAAAAAACATGCGCGTGCGCATGCCAGCTACCTCAGCGATACCGGCAGCGTGAAATCCCTCAAAGCGTGGTTGGTAAAACCAGCCGGCGCAGTCACGGCTTACGCTAAAAAAGACGTAGTGGATGTCGCCACGCATTCGAACGCGCTGGAACTTTACGGTCAGGCGCGACAGCAGCTGATTCTCCCTTCCGAAGAAATCGCGGTTGGGGCCGTTTTTGCGTTTGAGTCGTTGGTTTTGGACAAAACCAGTTCGCCGCACGTGGTGTGGCGGTTTCGCGAAGAGTTGCCAGTCGAACGGTCTTCGCTCGCGGTGCAATTGCCCGAGGGGTGGACCGCCGAAGCGCGGACCTTCAACACCGAGGCGGTGGCCGCAACTCCGCCCGGAAGAATGCAGGAGTGGACGATGAGCGCGTTGCCGGCGATCCCGCGTGAGCCGATGAGTCCGCCAGCGTTTTTATTCGCGCCGTGGATGGCCGTGACGATCGTGCCGCCCGCTAAATTTAAGAATCAATTTTACCCCGTCGATTCATGGGAAAGCATCGCACGGTTTTTTAGCGCGCGTTACGATGAGCCTTCGAAATGGGACGCGGCCATGAAGAAGAAAGCAGATCAACTGGTCGCCGGCGCCGCTACCGAGTGGGAAAAAATCCGCCGCCTCGCGCGTTACGCCCAACAAGTGAACTACATTTCTATTCAACTCGATGTCTCCAATCTGGGCGGCTATGTTCCTCGCCCTGCGACTCGCGTGTTTCAGTGCAATTACGGCGATTGTAAGGATAAAACGACGGTGTTGCGGGCTCTCCTAAGTAGCCAGGGCATCGCGTCGTTTCCCTTGATCGTGCAGATTGGCAGCACGTCTAAAATTCAGGACACGTGGCCGTCGCCGGCGCAATTCAATCACTGCATCCTCGCGGTTAAAGTTTCCGATTCGGTGCAGGCCCCCGCGGTCATCGAGGATCTTCGGTTGGGGCGATTGCTGTTGGTCGATCCCACGGATGAGCACACTCCGGCCGGCTTGCTCCAGACGTCGCGACTGGCGACGAAGGGCATTCTGCTCGCGGGCGAGGCGGGCGGGCTCATCGACCTGCCCGACGCGAGCAATGAGAACGAAAAACTTGTCCGGCGCGTGCGGGCGGAAATTTCAGCGCATGGCGAAATTTTCGGCACACTGGTTGAAGAATATTCCGGGCTGGCTTCAGCCGCTCCGCGCAGCGCCTACATGGGCTCGCGGGCGGATAATCTGCGGAAGATCATCGAACGGCGCATCGGCGGAAATTTAACTGGCGCGCGTTTCGAAAAAATCGAACCGGTTGATAATTTCGAAGAAGGCAAATTCACCCTCACGGTGGAGTTTGGCGCTCCGGGCTACGCGAGCATGATGCGTGACAAACTGCTGGTCTTCAAACCCGCGATTGTTTCGCGCCGCGAGGTGAACGAGCTCGCGAAAAAGCCCCGCGAATTGCCGGTGCGAATCCGCAACTCCGCGTTTGTGGAAAACGCCGAATTCATCCTGCCTGCCGGCTTCGAACTTGACGAAGCGCCGGCGGCGGTCGACCTGAAATCCGAATTTGGTCACTACACTTCAAAAACGACTTTGGTGGACGGAAAGCTTCGGTTTGAACGCGAACTTCGCCTGCGGTTGAACGAAATTCCTGCCGCTGATTACGAAAAACCGAGAAAGTTTTTCGAGAAGATGCTGCAAAGTGAGCAGACGCCAGTCGTGCTCCGCCGAGTCGCGCTGCAATCGACCGAAGTGGCCCCCAAATAATTTCAGCAAGATCGATCAGCCAGTGGATCGTTCGACGACTGGAGGCGGATCGGCATCGTGAGTGGGAAACGTTTCCCCTTCCCAGCGCGCGATGACCGTGGGCGCGGTGCCGTGACAGATTACATTTACGCCGGTGCGGATCGGGTCGATGAGCGCGTCCACGCCGAGCAACACAGCCAGCCCTTCCAGCGGCAGGCCGAAGCTTTGGAACAGCGCGGCCAGCACCACGAAATTGGCGCGTGGGATGCCGGCGACGCCTTTTGTCGTAATTTTTAAAGTGAGCAGTATGAGCAGTTGTTGCTCGATGCTCAGCGAAACGCCCGCCGCTTGCGCGACGAACAGAGTAGCGAGGCCGATGTAGAGCGTGCTGCCGTTTAAATTGAGGCTTAGGCTTAGCGGCGTGACGATGCCGATCACGCGACGCGAAACGCCGAAGCGTTCGATTTGCTCCAGGGTTTGCGGCAGCGCCGCTGCGCTCGAAGTCGTCGCGAACGCTACGAGGAACGGCGCGCGCATAAAACGGATAAACCGTTTTATCGGCACGCGCATCAGCACCAAACTCCCGCCGAGCACGACGATCAGAAAAAGAAGTTCCGCCAGCCAACTCGCGACAAACAACCGAATCAATCCCGTGAGCGCATCGAGGCCGCCATTGGCCACGGTGCCGGCCATCGCCGCGAACACGGCGGCGGGCGCGAGTTTCATGGCGATGTTCATGAACTTGAACGCCACGTTCGCCACCGAGTCGGCGAATGCGAGCACCGGCTCCGCGCTTTTTCCAGCCGCGAGGCATGCGATGCCGAACAGGATGAAAAACACGATCATCTGCAGCACGTCTCCGCGCGCCATCGCATCGATGATGCTCACCGGCACGGCATTCATGATCACGCCCGCGATCGTAATATTTGTCGGCGTCGTCACGGTCGCTGCCGGGATGTGCACACCAGCGCCCGGTTCGAACAACAGCCCCGCGCCCCAGCCGATTAACAACGCGAGCGTCGACGCGACTTCGAAGTAAATCAGCGATTTCCAGCCAAGACGCCCAAGGTCTTTCAACGAACCGCCTGAACCGATCGCTCGCACCAGGACACCAAATAAAACCGGTGCAATGATCACGCGGATCAGTCGCAGAAAAACGTCGCTGATTACTTTAAGGTAAACTGCGAGTCCCGGCGCCACAAACCCCACGGCAATTCCCGCGACGACGGCGATGAGGATCCACTGCACCAACGAAATTCGGCTTAATACACTCGGCTTGGGGGACATTTCAGTGGGGTGAAAGCGGCGACGAAAGTGTGTGCACACGAGTGCTCAGCAAGGGTGCAAAAAATGCGTGCGTCTGCTCATTAATTAAAAATCGAATCCGCGCGCCGATGCTGCTCACGCGCAAGCGTCAGTCGAGGGCAAAGCCTCCATTGGCGGCCAGCCTGCGCGTTTCAGGGATTTCCCTGTGAGTGAAATTGAAATTGCCCCGTAAAAAAATCGCGCCGCGAAACGCCGTGCACGGCGTGGGCGAGTTGTCCGGCAGAGGGGCGGCTGGAGGTCGGGCTGGGGCGAAACTAATCGAGCGATTCGTTGCCGCTGGTGGGGTTGAGCAGCGAGGGACTTGCGTTGATGGCTTGGCCCGCTTTGAGCAGATGCAGCTTCAAGTCCTGGTAAGAGACCTCTTGCACCGAGGCATGCTTGGCGTCGAGCGCGAGCGCGGCGGCGATCGTCGCGGATTGCGCGAGGATCATGAAGACAGGTTCCATGCGCAGGCTGCCGTAAGCGATGTGGCTCGCGCTGGCGCAGACCGGGACGAGGAGATTGGCGCATTCCTTGGCGCGAGGAATAATCGAGCGGTAACTGATGCCGTAAGGGCGCGGGAGTTTCACCTGCACGTCGCCCTCGTTGAGCACCATGCCTTGGTGCACGAAGCGCCGGCAATTGTGCGAATCCATCCCGTAAGCGCCGAGAGCGATTGGGTCGGGTTCCACGATCATGCTGAAACAATGCTTCTGCGTGGTGGTGACTTCCGCGTCCAAACGCCGCGCTTCACGGATATAAAGCTGGTGCGGCCAGTGGTCGGTGGCGGTGAATTCATCCGAACACAGACCCCACTGCGCATACACGGAGCGGATTTCCTCCGGCACTGCCGGGTCGTTGGCCATGAACCAGTGGTAACCTTGCTGGTAGCTGACGTGGGCTTGGAAAATTTTCTCGCGGGTCTCGTAGTCACCTTCCGGCCAGGCCCAATTAGCTCCGATAAAATCCGTTGAAACTGCGCCGTGGTTGTTCGTGTCGGTTTTTGCGTTTTGAATGCGCTCGAACTTCACAAATGCCTGCCGCGCCCCGCCGGCTGCAAAATAGCGAGCGAGCAATTCATAGTGACAGCGATTGTAGCCGGTCGGTTTCGGGAAAGGCACCCGCACATCTGCACGTTTCGTCATGCACATGCGGAAATTGTAAGCCTGCACGCGGCGATCGGCGCTGCCGGGAATGAACGTCGCGTCCGCATCGATCCCCGGCAGTAGGCCACTTGCAGGGTCACCGGGCGCGATGTAAGGATCGACTGGCCGGTCGAACTGGTGGGTCGCGCATGTTTGCTGACCGTTGAACGATTCGCCGTAACGCGCGCTGCTTTCGCGACCGACGATAAACGACACGCCGGCCTTCGCCATTAGGTCGCCCTCGTAACTGCAATCGATGAAGTAAGCCGCGCGCACGCGTAGCCCGCTCGTCGTGACAATCTCGGTGAGTCGCGGCCGGCCGGACGCATCGTGCGTCACGCTGGTGGATTTAATGTAGTGTCCGTGATGGACGGTGATGTCCGCCTCGGTGAGAAATGCGGCGAGCACTTTCTCCGCGACGCTGGGCTCGAAGCACCATTCTTCCGCTTTGCCGTAATGCGCCCCGACCCGCCGATAAAACTCCAACGCGAGTCCGCCAACGGCAGACTTATTGCCAAAATCCGTGAAGCCGAGTCCGCCGGTGGTGAGTCCGCCGATCTGTTGCGCCGGATTGAGCAGCGCCACGCTCAAACCGGAGCGCCGCGCCTGCACCGCCGCCATCACGCCGGCGGCGTTTGCGCCATAAACGCAGAGGTCGACAATCAACGGAGCTGCGTTGAGCGGAAGAAGTGGGGCCGGCTGATAGTAGCGGGGGAGAGGCATAATGGGGTGACTCACATTGGAATCGCCATCAGGTGCGCACCAGTTTCCCCGCTTACGACATCGCGGCCTAAAGTTATGTTATTTTGTCACGACGTGGCTTTCGACCGGTAGGCGCGGGGGGCGTGGCCGAGGCGTCGCTTGGCCCACGCGGAGAAATGCGGCAGCGACGAAAAGCCGAGTTCGTAGGCAACCTCCTTCACGGTGCGCGACGAACCGCGCAGCGCCGCAATCGCGTATTCACGCCGCCGGCGATCGTAGTAACCGTGAGAACTCACGCCGAACTGATGCAGGAAAAGCCGGTTGAGCTGGCTTACACTCAACCCGATCTCGTCGGCGAGCGCGCGTTCCGCAAATAGCGTGGCGAGATTGTGTCGCTCCACTAATTGCACGGCGCGAAGCAGCCGCGCATCGATGTGGCCCATGCGCGCGGGCACCAACCCGGCACGTCCGAGCGCGCTGACGCTCGCATCGAGCCACGCCGCAAACAGTTTTTGCAACCGCAGGTGCGTCTCCAGCGTGGCCGGTGCCGCGAGTAGGTGAGTATCGGGTTTCGGAAATTGTTTTTTGACGAACTGCGCGAGCGGTCGTGCCGCGCGTTCGAGTTCAGGGTATTCCTTCGCGCGCAAACTCACCCCCAAGCCGTCGGAGAAAAGTTCTTCGCCGCTCGGCCAGCTCGCGCGGTAGCGCACGGAAAGGATGCGCGCGTCTTCGGAGAAGCGCCGCCAGACCTTGCCCGCCGGTGGAAACAACCATTCCCCGGCGCATGCGGTGAGGTGGAGGTTGCGCACTTTTAATTCCACTTCACCCGCGCGCAGCAGCCACGCCGTGAGGTGCGGTGCCTCGCGCTGGCCCGTGCGACCGAATGCACTCACAGGCCCGTCGTAGATCCAGATCAAGTGCGCGTGAAGGTGCGCCCATTCAGCGAGCGGAATCTGTTCGAGAAAAGGTCCGCTGGCATGGGGCATGGCAAAATTGTGTAACATCGCGGAAAATCCGCGCAAGCCTGCTTGCTGGTTTTGTGGGCGCAGGCGGCGCAGGCTGCGAACGTGGGAAGATTAAATTTCCACAACCCCCGCAGCCGACCACGGCTGGCCAGACCCCCGACCCTAACCCTTATGAAATTATCCCACACCTCCGCTGGAGCGATGGCGGCATCGCGTCTCGCTCTCTTGCTCGGCGCCGCGACGCTCAGCGCGTTCGCGCAAAGCGTGCCTGACCCCAAACCCGCCGGTGTTTCCGCCGAGGACACGCTCGAACTCTCCGAGTTCGTCGTGCGTGCCTCGCGCGACATCGGTTACGGCGCCACGACCGCCTTTACCGCGACTCGCATCGGCATCCCGATTATTCAGACACCCCTGAATGTGCAGGTGATCACCGCCGAGCTCATCGACGACCAGGCGGCGTATAATTTTCAAAACGCGATCCGCTACGTCTCCGGCGTGAGCGGCGACTCAGCAAATTTTGAAGCAGGCAATCTTTTCCTGCCGAACAGCACGAGCAGCACGATCCGTGGATTCGTGCCCAATGTTTTTCTTCGCAACGGCTTTCGCCGCACGGCGAATCTCACGACGGAAAACGCCGAGCGCGTCGAAATCGTGAAAGGCCCGGCTTCCGTTTTCTTCGGCCAATCCGCACCGGGTGGCGTGGTGAATATTATTTCCCGCCGGCCGAGCACGAAGTTCGGGGGCTCGGTCGATGTCACTTACGGTAGCGATAATTTCAAGAAAGCGCGCGTCGATCTGACCGGCCCGATTGGCAACACCGGCCTCGCGTATCGTGTGTTCACCTCGCGATTGGATTCCGACGACTGGCGTGATTTCACCTACACGCAGCAGGACACGTTCAATCCGTCGCTCGCGTGGAAGGTGAACGACCGTCTTTCGATGAATTTCGAATACGAATACGTGCGGGCCGACCGTAATTTCGTGCCTTACACGCTCATCGGCAACCGCACTTACCTCGCGAATTACGCCGCGCCGCCGACCACCTATCAAACGGCGCTTGGCCTCACGCCCGCGCAGCTGCAAGCCCGCTGGCGCACCAACATCAATCAATGGATCGCGGACACGACGCTCGTGACCGGCGTGACGCCGTTCCGCATCACGGATTATATTCCCGAAGTGTCCTCGCGTGGTCTTTATTTTAACACCGGCGGCGAAGACCAGTATATTTTCCGCACCTCGCACAACGCCACTTACGAGGCTAACTTCCGCGCCACCGAGTGGCTCACGCTGCGCTACGGTGCCAACTTCGGCGAAGAACTCACGCGTGACCTGCGCTCTGCGCTCACGCTCGGCAACGGTGACGGCACAGTGAATCTGAATCCTTCAGGCTCACGCATCCGTTCGCGGGCTTGGATCCATCAACTCGATGCGTTGTTCAAATTCGATTTCCCGTTCGTGGAAAACAAGCTCGTGATCGGCGGCCAATACACCCGCACGCACGGGGTCGCGCGCTTGCTGGCGTTGAACGCGGCCGGTTCGCCAGAAGGCGCGAATTTCTATCGCTTTTACGATGCCCGCGCCGCTGCGCCGATTTACCTAAAAAATATTCCGGCCACGCTTTCCGTGCCAGTGGCGGGCGCGGATCAGATCAATCCGACCAAAGGCATTTCCGCGAGCTGGTTTGGCGAATGGTTCGACTCGAAACGGCTCACGACCCTTGTCGGCGTGCGTCGTGAGCAGGATATTCGCCGCCGCAACGGGCAGGACACGCTTGATCGCAAAGCGGTGACGCCGACCTACGGATTTACCTTCAAGCTGACGGAAGACTTCTCGGCGTTCGCGAGCTACAGCGAAAATTTCGCGCCAAACGGTTTCCGCACGATCACCGGGGGCGGCGTGCTGCCCTCCGACAATGCGCAGGATCTTCCGGTGGAGGTCGGCACGGGCTGGGACGTCGGACTCAAAGCCGACTCTAAAAAATTCAATCTCTCCGGTTCGCTCACCGTCTTCCAAGTGGAGCGCAGCAATATTCCTCGCTCGGATTTCAATGCCGACGTCAGCGACCCGCGCAATGCGAACGGTCTCACGCAACCTGGTAGTGTCCGCTACATGACTTCGGGAGGACTCGAGCGCGCCCAAGGCAGCGAATTCGACATCGTCTGGTCGCCGACGAAACGCTACCAGGCGCTCGTCTCGGCCACGTGGATGTGGACGGCCAAAGTCGTCAAAGATCCGGCGATCAATCCCGCATTGATCGACTTCCAGCGTCAATTCAACCAGGGCCGCCGCCTCCGCAACGCTCCGGAATACATGTTCTCCTTCTGGAATAAATACGTCTTCGATACCGGCGCGCTGAAAGGCTTCTCCCTCGGCGGAGGCATCAAGTATGTCGATGAAATCGAACCCCGCGCGAACGATCTCACGTCATTGCTCGTCAATCCCGCGTTCACCACGTTCGACGCGTTGGTTTCCTATGAAACAAAACTTGGTGGTCGCAAAACGACCTTCAGCTTCAATGTGCAGAATCTGACCGACGAAGAATATTACGAGGGTAACACCAGCGTCTCCGATCCGCGCAAAATTTTCTTCAAGGTTGGCGTAGCGTTCTGATCTTTGCCCGGCCATTGCATTGCATGCAGCGACCGGGCAAATCCATCCCAACTGCCGTGACGTATTTGGCGCACCGCGGTCTTCCTAAAACGTTTTGAGCCTCACCCCTAAAGAATTCTCGGCCGACGTGCCGCGCGCGCCGTTGCGAGCGTGGATTCTCCTCGGATTTGTCGCAGTGGCCGCGGTGTTGTTCGTCGTGGATCGGCAAGTGATGTCGCTGCTGAAGACTACGCTACGCGACGACATCGGACTGACCGATGTGCAATATGGGTGGCTGATCACGGCGTTCATGGTGCCTTACACCGTGATGTATTTGTTCACGGGCGCGTGGATCGACCGCTGGGGCACACGCGTGATGTCGCTGATTTTTATCGGCGTGATGTCGCTCGCGACGGTGTTCATGGGATTTTCGCGCACGTTCGAATGGCTGCTCGTGGGCCGCGTGCTGCTCGGGATCGCGGAAGCCGGCATCATTCCGTGCAGCATTCTGTTTGTCGTGAACTGGTTTCCGAAACACCTGCGCGCGACCGCGATTTCCATCAAGTCGCCGCTCGGAGCCATCGGGCAGGTCGCCACGCCGCCGCTGGTCGCGTGGGTGACCTTGAGCTACGGCTGGCACATGGCGTTCATCGTGCCGGGTGTGATCGGCTTGGGCGTGGCGTTTGCGTGGTATGTGCTGGATCACAGCGCGCCGGTTTACGCGGATGCGCCAAAGAAAACGGATGCGCCGCGCGCGAATGCGTGGCGCATTTTGCGCGAACGCAGTTTGTGGCCGCTGCTCGCCGTTCGCGTGATGAGCGATCCGTTTTGGTTTTTCCTGCTCTACTGGCACGCGGGGTTTTTGCAGGAGCATCTCGGACTCACGCTCACGCAAGTGGGGCAGTGGGCGTGGATTCCGCCGCTGTTTAACACGCTGGGCAATGTGACGATCGGGGTCGTGTCCGACCGGCTCGTGAAACGGGGGTGGACGTTGAAACGCGCGCGCAGCCTGCCGCTCGTCGCGACCGCGCTGCTCGCGCCGCTGGCGTGGATGCTGCCGTTTTCGCCCTCCATCGGCCTGGCGATCGCGTTGCTCGCCGCGCTTTATGTGATGTGCGGGACTTGGTTGTTTCTCACCAATGTGTTTGTCGCCGATCTGGTGCCGCGTTCCGCCGTGGCGACGAGCGTCGGCGTGTTGAGTGCGACCGGTGGAATCACATCGGTGTTGTTTAATCTGGTGGCTGGCTGGCTCGTCGGGAATTTCGGTTACACGCCGATTATCCTGATCGGATCGCTGCTTCATCCCCTGGCGGCGGTGGTGTTGTGGCGCGCTTACGGTCGCGCGAAGCCGGCCAGCACGGAAGTGATCCAATGAGCACCGCGCTGCAAACCGCCCTGTCGCGGCCGCGGGCCCGTGTGGTCTTCTACGGCACGAGTCTCACGAAAAGCGGCGGCTGGGTGGAAATTTTGGCCGATGAACTGGCGGCGCGTTGTTCTGGCATTGTCGTCACCAACGCCGCGAGCAACGGCCAGCATTCGCGTTGGGGAGTCGAGAATCTCGATGAGCGCGTGCTCGCGGCAAACCCGGATGTGTTATTTATCGAGTTTGCCATCAATGACGCCGTGGCGCGTTTCGCGCTTAGTCTTGAGGACGCGCGCACAAATCTGATTGCGATGATCGATCGCGTGAGAGCGACATTGCCGGAATGTATCGTCGTGCTGCAGGTGATGAATCCAGTCATCGGCCGGCCGGCGGGACACGATGGGCACCGGCCGAATCTTGCGCGTTACGAGCAAGGCTATCGTGACGTGGCGCGTGAGCGCGGCTTGTTGCTGATCGATCACGCGCCGGCGTGGGCGACATTACTCGCGATTGGCGAAATTGAGTTTTCCCGCCACGTGCCCGACGGACTTCATCCGAGCGTCGCGGCGTATGAACAATTCATGCTGCCCACCTTGCGCGCCGCGCTGCGGCCGACGGATTCAGCACGAGATTAATTTTTCTAGCATGCACTCTCTGCTTCAGCGGCACGCCGCGAACCCGATTCTTCAGCACACCGATTGCCCGTTTCCGGCGACGACCGTCTTCAATGCCGGGGTCGCGAAATACCAGGGACGTTACGTGATGTTATTTCGCAACGATCATGGCCGCTGGGGCGATGCGCGTTTCGACGGCACGAATCTCGGCCTCGCGACGAGCGTCGATGGCCTCAAGTGGACGGTCGCATCGAAACCGGTGCTCGACGAGGAACGCGCCCGCGCGGGCATGGCGCACTTGTATCCGGGGCGGTTCGGGCCGGGGTTTATCAAACGCATTTACGATCCGCGCATCACGGTCATGGAAGGGCATGCACTGCTCTGCTTCGCGGTCGATACCGCGCACGGCATTTGCGGCGTGATCGCGGAAACCGAGGACTTCGAGCATTACACGTTCATCAGCCTCACGTCGCCGGACAATCGCAACATGGTGCTCTTTCCCGAAAAAATCGGCGGTGAGTTCGTGCGCCTCGAGCGGCCGTTTCCCGTTTACATGCGACCGCAACCCGAGGCGTTTCCGATCTGGCTGACTCGCTCGGCGGATTTGCGCTACTGGGGAAAAAATGTGCCGCTGCTCGGGCCCGACGAATTGCCTTACGTGAACAACAAGATCGGCCCGGCCGCGCCGCCCGTGCGCACGCGCGCGGGCTGGCTGACGCCGATACACGCGGTGTGGAAAGACGACACGAAACGCCTCTGCGGTTGGGAAGAACGCGGTTGGTTTAAAACGTATTTTGCGGGCCTCGCTTTGCTCGATCTTGACGATCCTTCCCGTGTGCGCGGACTCATGCGCACACCGTTGCTCGCGCCCGAGGCCGCTTACGAAATCGATGGATTTCGCGGCAGCGTGATTTTCCCCTGCGGTTTGCTTCTCGATGAGACGTCCGGCGAAGTGCGCCTTTATTACGGCGCCGCCGATACGAGCGTCGCGCTCGCGACCGGTCATGTGGACGCCCTCATCGCCGCCTGCGAACCGCTGTAGCTGATACCCCAAACCCAATTGATTTTCCCGGACTTACCCCCGGTCGGTGCGACCGTCGAAAAAATTTCCCTGTTAAACCCAAACCCTCCCTCAAAATGAAAATGTCACTCCTGCGATTCGTCGCCGCTACGTGCCTAGCCCTCGCTGGCACTCTGGTTTCTCGAGCCGTCATCGAAACCCATCCATTGCCTCCGATCGTCGAATATGCCGCGTCTTCCACCTACGCATTGACCGTGGACGGCATCAACGTGCAGGTCACCAGTTTTGGCGGCGGGTATGATTATGCGCATTTCACGCGAGTTTCCGGGTCGATGAATTTGCAGGTGAAAACGCTTTACGGTGCGATCAGCCAGTGGGCCATCAGCCCGGCTAAATTGCCGATCGCCGCCACGAAGAGCGGTAATACCCTGAGTTTTTCCCTGAGCCAGGAACAGTATCTGATCGTCGCCACCGATGGGCGGCGCCTGGTGATTGCCATCGATCCACCTTACACCAAACCAGCCAGCTCGGGAGCCGGGATCCGCAATGTTGTCACGGGATATGGCGCCAACAATCAAGGCGTGGGCTTTGCCACGGCGGCCATTCAAGCGGCGATTAATGACACCCATAATGCGGGCGGCGGGATCGTGTATGTGCCGGCCGGGCGCTACTATGTTGGCAACCTCACCCTCAAGAGCAACGTGCACCTGTTTATGGAAGGCGGTGCGGTTTTCCGCTTTCACGGCACGTCGGCCAACTATACGCACGACGCCTTCAAGACTTCGCAGAATCGCTGGCTCACGTGGTGGATCAAGACGACCGTGGGATCCACCAATGTGAAAATCTACGGGCGCGGCACACTTGACGCGAACGCCACCAACACAATCGGGCCAAACAACTTTGCCTGCAACGTCGTCGTTCCGCTGGGCACCGCTAACTTCACCATGGAAGGAATCGTGGTGCGTGATGCCGGCACGTGGTCGGTCATTCCGGCGCGCTCCAACAACTGCACTTTCCGAAATGTGAAAATGTTCAACTCGATGAATCTCCTGGAAAATGACGGCATCGACGTTAACGAAAGCCAGAATATCGTCATCGATCGCTGCCTCGCCATCGCGCATGACGATGCGTTCAGCTCAAAGACATGGGCTGGCACTGGAATCACGGTGAACTGGCCGGGCAGCCCGGAGCCGGTCGATGATGTGCTCATCACCAACTGCCTCGCGTGGTCCGACTTCTACGCTTACAAAATCGGCGAAGGCACCAACCAACCCCAGAACAACGTGCGCTTCGTGAACAACGTCGCCTTCGATTGCGCGATCGGCATCGGCATCAGTGCCAAATGGGGGAGTGCACCCGTCACGAACACCCGTTTCGAGGGCATCGATATCGAGCGCGTGAACGGGAACTCCTGGGGCAATTCGGCCTGGTGGCACGGTTGGATTCAGAACGTGGACGGCACCGGCGGAGCCAACATCACAGGCGTTTACATCAAAAATATCAAAGTTCGCGACGCCGGTAACACCGCTGCGGCGTTGGAGGGACTGAACTCAGCGAGTCGCATCGACACCGTGACTTTTGAAAATGTCGTCATGCCCGGGCAGACCACGCGGGCGACCACGCTCTCGCAGATGAATGTCACGAGCGTTCAATTCGCGACGAACATCACTGTTCGCTGAAGCCTGATCGGCACGGCCATTCAGAAAATTCCCCTGTTAACCCAAATCCTCCCGCAAAATGAAAATATCACTCCTGCGATTCTTCGCGGCTACGTGCCTGAGTTTGTCCGCCACTTTGGTTTCCCGGGCTGTTATCGAGGCGTATCCCCGGCCGTATGTATTTCCGGCTTCCACTACGTATTCGCTCTCGGTGGATGGGGTAAGCGTGCCCGTCATCAAATTCGATGGCGGCTACGACTACGCGCATTTCTCGCGTGTATCCGGCTCGATGAATTTGAGCGTCACGCTGCTCAGCGGTGCGATCACCCAGTGGGCGATCAGTCCAGCCAAGCTTGGCATTACACCCACGGTGAGCGGCAGCACGATGGCGTTCACATTAAGCCAGGAACGTTACCTTATCATCGCGATGAACGGCCTGCGGCGTCTCGTTATCGCGATTGATCCGCCTTACACCAAGCCCGCCAGTTCGGGCGCGGGCATCTATAATGTCGTCGCGTCACCGTTCAACGCGCCGAACAACGGCTCCGGGTGGGCGACCTCGGGAATCCAAGGGGCGGTCGACGCGGCGCACAACGCGGGCGGCGGCATCGTCTATGTGCCGAGTGGCGTTTATTACGTCGGCAATCTCACGCTGAAAAGCAATGTGCACCTGTTCATGGAGCCGGGCGCGGTGTTTCGCTTCCACGGCACGCCGGCGAATTACACGCAAGACGCGTTCAAGTCTTCACAAAATCGCTGGCTCTCGTGGTGGATCAAAACCTCCGTTGGTGCGAACAATGTGAAAATCTACGGACGTGGCACGCTCGATGGCAACGCGGCCTACTCGATCGCGAACTATAATTTCGCGTGCAACATCGTGGTTCCGCTCGGGTGTTCCAACTTCACGATGGACGGAATCCTCGTTCGTGACGCCGGCACCTGGGGCATCATCCCCGCGCGTTCGAACGATCTGCTTTTCACCAACCTGAAAATGTTCAACTCGCTCAACCTCGGTGAAGACGACGGCATCGATGTGAACGAGAGCCAGCGCGTCGTGGTGCGCAACGCCATTGGGATCGCGCTCGACGATCCCTTCACCACGAAAACCTGGGCGGGCACCGGCATTACCGTGAATTGGCCCGGCAGCCCTGAGGTCGTCGACGACGTGCTGTTCGAAAACTGTGTGTCTTACACTTACTGTTATGGTTTCAAAGTCGGTCAGGGCATCAACCAACCGCAAAGCAACGTGCGTTTCGTCAACGGCACGGTGTTCTCCGCGTCGATTGGCATTGGGGTGGATGCGAAATGGGGCACAGCTGACGCGAACGCGATTCGCTTTGAATCAATCGACATCGAGCGCGTGCCGACCTTCAACGCCGGCCACCGCGTCTGGTTTCACTCCATCATCCAAAACGCCGACGGCCTGGGCGGTAGCGATGTCTTCAGCGTCTACCTGAAAAACATCAACGTGCGTGACGATGGCACGACCGCCGGAGCTATTCACGGCTACAGCGCTGGTCGCAGCTTCGACACAATTACGTTCGAAAACATCCGCATGCCCGGCAGCACCACGCGCGCCACGACGCTCGGGCAGATGAATATCACCGATGTGGTCAACGCGACTAACATTACTGTGAAGTAATTCCCTGCAGCCCGCGCCGTAAACCGCGGCGCGGGCTTTTCTCTCATGACTCCACGTTTCTTTATTTTATTTGGGAGCTTTGCCCTTGCCCTGCTCGTTGCCGGTGGCGTCGTGGTTGGGCGGCACAGAAATTCGCAGGCCGAAAAAACCACCGCTGCGAATACGCCAGCCGTGCGCACACTTGCGCGCAGTGAGTCTGATTTGCTCGCGCTCAGTCGCACGGAACCACTCGAAGCTATCCGCCTCGCGGGCCAATTATTTCAAGGACCGGAATTCGACCGAATTTTAACTTCCGCGCTCGAAGAACTCATGCGCACCGATCCGGCTACGGCGGCAAAAATTATCCTGACGCTCCCGGCCGGGGATTTTCAGCAAATCGCCGCCGGTCAGGTCGCGACTGCGTTTGCGAAAATCGATCCAGCGGGCGCATTTACATGGGCGCAAACGTTGATGGACGAAAAAACCCGCCTGCGCGCCCTGCGTGAAGTCGCGGCCACGTGGGCGGAATCCGATCCGGTAGCGGCGGCCAGCGCGCTCGCGACACTCACCTCCGACCGCGAAAAACAACTGACGGCGCTTGCGGTGGCCACTGTATGGACGCGAAAAAATCCTGAGGAAGCGCTGACGTGGGCGGGAACACTTACTCCGCTGGACGCCCGAGCCTTGGTCCTCGCCAGCGCGGCGCAGACGTGGGCCGAACGAGACGCCGCCAGCGCGATGAACTGGCTGGCCAACCAGTCGGCGGAATTTCATTCCACCATCGATCCACTCACCAGCCTCGCAATGCTTGCGAAGTGGTCGGTGCAAGATCCCGCGACCGTGCGCGACTTTGTGAAGACGATGTCGCCCGGTGTAGGCCAGGCGCGTGCCGTGGAAACGGTGGCGCCGCAGCTGGCAAAAATCGATCCACTCGCCACGATGCAATGGGCACTCTCTTTGGAAAACCGCCAGCTTCGTGAGACCGCGTTCCAACGCGCCTTCCGCCAATGGACGGAAGCTTCCCCCAAAACCGCGCAGCAGTGGATTGAAGCTGCTGATCTCACGCCGGAGGAAAAACTGCGCCTCGCGGATTACCCCTAGCAGCCGGCGACTAAGCAAAAAAAGACCGCCCCTGAGGACGGTCTTTGAAAGAGAGCAATAAGTGAGAACTGATCTGCGAGAGATCAGGTGCTCATGATCCGCTTGCCGGCGGGACGGTTCTTGATGGGGCCTTTGCCACCAGCTGATTTTGCTGCACGTTTTTTGGCAGCCGTCATGCGGCCGCCTCTGCTGATTTTAGCCATGGGATGATTTCTCCAAGAGGTTGAGTTGTGGGTTAAACTAACCTCGCCATCATGCCTTACTCGCTGCGTTCAGTCTATGGGGCGAAACCCGCGCGGATCGTTCGGAGGAACGCGGACGCACTGTGGAGGTTTGTCGTAGATGAGCCGGACTCAAGGCACGCCGTTCACCGCTGGCTTGTCACCAAGAACGAGCGAAAGTGTTTTCAGGAAATAGTAATCGGTGTAGTTCAACGGCACATCGATTTCGCTCTTGGCCGAAAAGTGGCCGACCGAATGCATGAGGATCCAGTTACCGTTTTCGTTGAGCGCGGCGCGGTAGGCCGGGCTGGCGAGGCTGCGGATTTGTTTTTCCGCGAGGGCGCGATACGGCGCGCCGGCTTCAGGCCCAAGTTGCAAGGCGAGATCCCACAAGCCCATCGCCATCACCGCGCCGGCGGCGGCATCGCGGATCGCGTGGGGAATATTGGGGGCGTTGAAATCCCAATACGGAATTCCGTCGGCGGGCAGGTTTGGGTGATTGCGCAAGAAGTCCGCGATCGTCTTTGCCTGGTTGAGATACGCGGAATTTTTCGTGAAGCGGGCGGCGGCGGCGTAACCCGCGAGGCCCCATGCCTGGCCGCGCGCCCACGTGGAATCATCAGCATAACCTTGCACCGTTTTGCGCTGCGTGACGGCACCGGTGGTGGGGTCGTAGTCGAGCAGGTGATAGCTGCTGTGGTCGGCGCGGTAGTGATTCGCGAGTGTCTTATCCGCGTGACTGAAGACTATTTCGCGGAACGCGGGCTCCTTCGTCTCGACGTGCGCGAACCAGAGCAGCCCGAGGTTCATCATGTTGTCGATGATCACCGGATAAATCCACGGCTTCGAATCCCATGAACGAATCACGCCGGTCTTCGGCGAGTAGCGCGTCGAGAGGCTGCGCGCGCCTTGGATGAGCACGTCGCGATACGCGGGTTCGCCCGTGATGCGCCAGCCTTCGCCGTAACTGCAGCCGAGCATGAAGCCCAAATCATGGTGCTTTGTAAAATGCTGGATGGATTCGACACGCTTCGTGTAATCCTGCGCGGCGGCGAGCAGCGCCGGATCTTTAGTCTGCTCGTAGATCAACCAAAGCGAGCCGGGGAAAAATCCTGAGGTCCAATCGGTGGGCCCGACGGCCTTGAGTTTTCCATCGACGACCGTGCGCGGCAGGCGCGTGGCGTCGCTTTCCATCTGTTTGAGAATTCCGGCGTATTGTTTCGCAGCGAAAGCAAACTGCTCGCGCGCGAGTTCCTGAATCGGTTGTTCGACGGCGAACAAAGCGGGAGCCAAAAATACGACTGAACACACGAAGAGATGACGTAGGGTAATCATAAGGGTGCTCCTATCCGATTGAAACCGAGGCGCCGCAGCAAGAGCGAGGACCCCCCTCGCTTGAGGGGGTATGCTTATATTGTTTAACTTAAATCGGGTGACGGCGTCTTGGCTTTCTCCGGCAAAAACGTGTGCGTTGCCGCGGCTACACCCAGCGTGACCACCGCTCCGATCAACGTGAACCACGGCCAGAACACTTCGCCGCCAAACGTGCGCAGCCACCACTCGCGGGTCGCAGGAATATTGGCCGGCCAATATATGAAATTCATCACAAACAAGGCCGTGAGCATGCCTGCCATTGTCGCGCGCGCGCCGAGTTTTTGCGCGAAGAGGGCGATGATCAATCCGCCCAGCAACGCGCCACTCGTGAGGCCGCGCAGCGAGAACGCTGCGTTGAGCACGAAGGTCACTTCCCGCGTCAGCCATGCCGTGAGCACCAGCATGCCGGCCCAGAACACGGTGGAGTATTTACTGAAGCGCAGGATGTAATCCTCGTCGCGATTCGGCATGAGTTGCTTCGCAAAATCCATCGTGGAAACCGACGCGAGCGACGTAATCGCCGAACTGATCGAAGACATCGCCGCCGACAAAATCGCGACGATCAAAAACCCTTTCAAAATGTGCGGCACTTCCGTGAGCATAAAAACCGGGAAGATGAAATCGAACGATTTGATGCCCGGCCGGCCCTCCGGCAGCGGGATCTGAAACGGATGGCTTTGGTAAAACACCCACAGCATCACGCCCACGCCGAGGAAAATCAGGAACAGCGGGAAAACCAAAACCGCGCTCAGGCCGAGCGCCTTGCGGCCGTCGCTCACGGTTTTGCACGCGAGCACGCGCTGCACGATGAGTTGTTCCGCGCCGTGGGTGGACATCACCAGCACCGTGCCGCCGATTACGCCCATCCAGATATTAACCGGGGCGGAAAACGTAAATTGCGCGTTGAACCACGCTAGCTTTCCTGCCGCCCCTGCTTGCGCCAACGCCCCCGACCAGCCGCCGTCGACCAGCGTGGGGATGTAGCACAGCGCAAAAATTCCCCCGAGGAGGAAGAGCCCGAATTGCACGACGTCCGTCCAGATGACAGCTTTGACGCCGCCGATGTAAGTGTAGATCAGCGACAGCCCGACAAAAATAAGGATGGCGCCGAGAATCGGATCCACGAGTCCGCCGAGACTGCACACCTGATCGCCCAACATCAGGCGAATCGGAATGCACGCGACAAACACGCGCACGCCGGCGGCCATCGTTTCGAGAAAAAGAAAAAACGCCGCGGCGAGTTTGCGCGGTGCGTGGCCCAAGCGCGTTTCGAGCAATTGGTAAGGCGAATAGATTTCGCCTTTCAAGTAGTGCGGAACCATTACCACCGCGAGAATCACCCGCGCGATCACGTAACCGATGATCATCTGGATGAACATCAGGTTGCCGCCGTAAGCGATGGCGGGGACGCCGATGATGGTCAGCGCGCTCGTTTCTGCCGCGACGATCGATACGCCGATGCCCCACCACGGGATGTTTTTACTCCCGAGGAAATAATCGCGCGTATTTTTCTGGTCGCGCCCAAACCACAAACCGAGCGCCACGACGCCGCCGAGGTAGGCGAGGATTACGATCCAATCACCGGCGTTGAAATAACCATTCATAGGGGTGCGCCGATGCAGCGCGAATTGAGCGCTTCAGGCGAGGGGAAATCCACGCTCGCGAGCGCTTCGGCGAAAACGAAATCTCAATGCAGCGCTGCGTGAAGAATCTCAATCGGATGCAAGGCCGTGCGTGCTGTGCCATCCTTGATTTGATGGCGACAACTGGTGCCAGGCGCGGCGATGAGGGTGGCTTCGCTGGCGGATCGCACGGCTGGGAAAAGCACGAGTTCGCCGATTTGCTGGGAGAGTTCGAAATGCTCGGCTTCGTAGCCAAACGATCCGGCCATGCCACAACAGCCGGAAGGAATCACCTGCACTTTGTTGCCAACAGGAAGTTCGAGCATTTTCACCGTGGGCACGAGCGATGAGAGGGCTTTTTGGTGACAATGTCCGTGCAGCTTGATCGTTTGCGAACCGGTGCTTGCGCGAAAGGCAGCGCGGGTAATCCGACCGGCGTCAATTTCGCGCGCGATGAACTCGTCGATGAGTAAAGCGTTTTTCGACAGGGCGCGCGCGGCGTCTTTTAACTCCGTCGGCATCAAGTCAGGGTATTCATCGCGGAAAGAAAGAATCGCCGACGGTTCGATGCCGATGAGCGGAGCGTCGGGGGTGACAACCTCTTTTAGCAACTCGACGTTGCGGATGGCGAAGGTCTGCGCGTCGCGCACGAGGCCTTTCGAGAAATGGGCGCGACCGCTTTCTACGTGCTCGGGAATCACGACTTCGTAGCCCAGCCGATTGAGCAACTCGACTGCTTTGATGCCGATCGCGGTATCGTTATAATTCGTGAACTCGTCGCAGAAGAGGAACACGCGACCGTTGGGAAAAAATGTTGTTTCGGAAGAAGGTAGGGCCTGACCTCCGGGCAGGCCGTCATGATCGGCGCCGTTCGCCGGCCCGCCCCGAGGTCGGGCCCTACCGCTGAAACCAATTTTGTTCGCCTGTTTTGCATGCCACGCCGCGAGCGTCGTGCGGTGCAAGGTCGGCATGCTGCGCGCGCGAGCGAAGCCGGAGAAGTCTTTGATCCAGCGCGATACGTCGGGCGCGGTGACCACCCAGTTGTAGATCGCCGGCGCGAACGAGGCCAGGCGCATGGATTTCGTGAACCCAGCGATCAATCGCGAGCGGAACGGCACGCCGTTGGCGTCGTAGTAATGCTGTTGCCACTCCGCTTTCAGGCGTGCGACGTCGACGTTGGACGGACACTCGGATTTGCAGCCTTTACACGAGAGACAGAGATCCATGACGCCTTTCACTTCTTCGCTGTCCCACGGATTCGTGACTTCGCGCGGATGTGTGAGCACATGGCGTAACATGTTCGCGCGCGCGCGCGTCGTGTCCCGCTCGTTGCGCGTGGCCATGTAGCTCGGGCACATCGTGCCGCCCATGAGCTGCGTCTTGCGGCAGTCACCGACGCCGGTGCATTTCTCGGCGGCGCGCAACACGCCTTGCGACGCGCTGAAATCAAAAATCGTTTTATAATCCGGATCGGCGTGGTCGGGCGAGTGACGCAGCGACGTGTCCATCGGCGGCGTGTCGATGATTTTTCCCGGGTTGAAAATTGTGTAGGGATCGAACGTTTCTTTCACGCGCCGCATCATCGCGTAACACTCCGCGCCGACCATAAACTTGATAAATTCGCCGCGCAGGCGCCCGTCGCCGTGTTCGCCGGAGAGTGAGCCGCGATACTTTTTAACGAGCGTTGCGACGTCCGTCGCGATGTCGCGAAACATTTTTAAACCTTCGGCGGTTTTTAAATTAAATAACGGCCGCGTGTGCAGTTCGCCGGCGCCGGCATGCGCGTAGTAGATGCAGCTGATGCCGTATTTGCCCTGCATGAGCGCGTCGAACTCCTCAATGTAAGCCGGCAAATCTTCGACGGCGACGGCGGTGTCCTCAACAATCTCGCGCGGCTTCGCGTCGCCGATGACGTTGTTGACGATGCCTTGGCCGGCGCGGCGCAGTTCCCACACTTTGTTGCAGTCGTCGCCCCACAGCACGGGGAACGCGTGGCCGAGCCCCGCCGCGCGAAACTCCGCTTCGAGCACCCGCATCTCGGCTTCGATAAGCGCGCGATCCGCATGCCGAATCTCCACGACGAGCACCGCGCCCGGGTCGCCTTGCACGAAAAAACGGTTTTTCGACTGCTCGAGATTGGTCTTCGTGCATTCAAGGATGTGGCGATCGATCAACTCGCAGCCAAACGGCCGATGCTTCATCGCGATGACCGTGGCGAGGAGCGCTTCGTTCACCGTCGAGAAATGCGCACACATCAACGCGCCGGGCGGCGGCAACGGTTCGCAGTTCAACTCAAACTCCACGCCGAGAAACAGCGTGCCCTCGGAGCCCGCAAGCAGTTGGCAGAGGTTGAACGGTTTCTCCGAAGTCGAATCGAATACCGCGCATTCCATCAGCCGGTCGAGCGCGTAACCGGTATTGCGCCGCGTGACGGTGGGCTTCGGGTAATGATCGCGGATGAGCGCGCGGTTCGCGGGTTTTTCGAGAAGATCGCGCACAAAGCGGTAAATGCGTGACTCCAGATTGTCGGGGCCGTTGCATTTCGCGGCGAACTCGTCGCGCGTGAGCGGGCCAAACGTGACGAGCGAACCGTCGCTGAGAAATCCGCGCGTCGAAACGAGGTGTTCGCGCGTCGTGCCGTAGACGATCGAGTTAGCGCCGCAGGAATTATTGCCGACCATGCCTCCAATCATCGCGCGATTCGCGGTGGAGGTTTCCGGCGTGAAGAAAAGTCCGTGCGGCGCGAGAAAAAGATTTAGCTCGTTGCGCACCACGCCCGGCTGCACGCGCACCCGGCGTTTCGCCGGATCAACGCTGATGATTTTATTCAGGTGCCGACCGACATCGACGACGAGGCCCGAGCCAACCACTTGCCCGGCGAGCGAAGTGCCCGCGGTGCGCGGAATCAGGCCGACGCGGTGATGGTTGGCGAATGCGATCAGTTCGCGCAGGTCGGCTTCCGTTTTCGGTAGCGCGACCGCCAGCGGCAGCTCCTGATACTCGGACGCATCCGTCGCATACAACGTCCGCATCGTGTGGTCGAAATGCAGCGCGCCGCTAAGTCGGGCGGCAAGTTGAGTGAGGGCGGTGATGGGCAACACCTTCTTTTTTTGGAAGGTGTGACTAAATCAGCCAGCATGAAATCTAACAAATGGTGGAGGTGAGGGGAGTTGAACCCCTGTGTCGTGCTGAATATCAATGACTTATGAAGACTTATATCAAAAATTCGCCTATTTTAGCGGGTATTTAGCGGGTGGTCTTCTATGTAGTCTCAAACTAATGGTTCCGCGGCCCCACTGCGTATTGAACAGCGATGGGTTCGCCACAGGCGGATCAATGCGCAGGACTACACTCTTACGAGACAGCGCGCGCTGAATGAACATTGGAGGTGTAGTCCGTGCGCGCGGGATCAACTGGTTGTCGTAGCATTACCTATTGTTACGCGAAAACAGTAGCCGAGAAAATAAATCAAGGCGTCATCAAATCTTCATAGCTGCACCCAATGCTGGCGCGGATGCGTCGCACGGTTGATGCCATGATATCCAACTGGCCGGCTTCAATTTTCTGAATGGTTCTTGGAGCTAGATCCGCAAGTTCTGCGAGCTTTTCCTGAGTAAGCTTGGCGCTCTTTCGCTGCTCTCGCACGTTACGTCCCAACGCCTTCAACCAGGCGTCTTTTGGACGAGAATGCGAGCTACGAGAGGCCACGCCCCATTAGGCCGTATTCTGGTTTTGACGAACACGACCCTATGGTTCGTATTTTGAGATAACCCCCCATTCCCGCCCCCACCGCATCGATTGCGATCGATTCAGAGAGGGCCGGTGGTTGATGAAGAATCATCTACCAAAAACAAGAAGCTGCGCCCATTGCGGCCAGTTTTTCACTATCAATCCGCGCGTTGGCCGCCGGCATCGTTACTGCAGCTCTGAGGAGTGTAGTAAAGTGAGTCGAGCGAACGCGCGAAAAAAGTGGCTTAAGAAAAATGGCGGCAATGCCTATTTTCGTGATCCCATCACCAAAGAGCGGGTACGCGCATGGAGGCGAAAAAACCCAAAATATTGGAGAAGAAAGGACCGTTCATTCTCTATTGGACGCAGATTCAAACTCACCAAAAAATTAGCGGCAGTTTTGCGATACGTTGCGTTACAAGATTCGATTGACGCGAATCTCGCTCTGAGAATCGGGATCATTTCGAAGATTACGGGATGTGCGTTACAAGATGCGATAGCCAAGGAGGTGCACGCACTCATGCTGCGCGGCCATGCCATCTTACGGGAAAGAAATCTGGATTAGTCTACATCACAAACGCGCCACCACGTCTGGTGTTCGCGTGCGATGCTAACACGCTATGAGCGGACAGAGTCATCTACCGCTTCCCGCTGCGACCGGCGTTTTGGTGCCGGTCGCAGCGTATGTGCGCATGTCTACGGAACACCAAAAATACTCGACCGAAAATCAGCTCGATCGAATTAAAGAATATGCCGCCAAACGAGGAATGGAGATCGTCCGCATCTTTGCCGACGAAGGAAAAAGCGGACTCAGTATCAAAGGACGTGAAAGCCTTCGTGCTATGATCACAGAAGTCGAAAATGGCCGGACGGAATTCAAAGGAATTTTGGCCTATGACGTTAGTAGGTGGGGACGCTTCCAAGATGCTGATGAAAGCGGATACTACGAATACATCTGTAAGCGGGCGGGAATTGCAGTCCACTATTGTGCGGAGCAGTTTGAAAACGATGGGAGTCCTACTTCCAACATAATCAAAAGTGTTAAGCGCTCGATGGCTGGTGAGTATAGCCGGGAACTATCGACTAAAGTTTTTCAAGGTGCTTGCCGGCTAATTCAGATGGGATTCAAGCAAGGTGGGTCAGCAGGATTTGGTTTAAGGCGGATGCTCGTCGATCAACTGGGCCAGCAGAAGGGTATTCTAAAAACGGGAGAACACAAAAGTCTCCAAACAGATCGAGTTGTCTTGGTCCCTGGACCAGAGGACGAGCAAATTATCGTGCGCCTGATCTACAGCAGTTTTTTAGACGAAGAAAAAAGTGAACGCACTATCGCGGATGAACTGAATGCAAGGAAAGTGTTAACCGATCTAGGGCGTGTATGGACAAGAGGTACCGTGCATCAAGTTCTGACAAACGAGAAATACATCGGCCACAACATCTATCATCGAACCTCGTGCAAGTTGAAGCGAAAGCATGTGGTCAATCCACGCGAAATGTGGGTGCGTAACGACAACGCGTTTCCCGCGATTGTTGACCCCGCGATCTTTGCCCGGGTGCAGGAGGAAATTCTTTCCAGAACTAAACGATATTCTGACGATGAAATGCTTTCAGCACTGCGACGATTGCATGAGCAACACGGTCGGGTCTCGGGAATATTAATTGACGAACAAGACGCGATGCCGTCCAGCGCTGCATATCGCAGTAGATTCGGTAGCTTGATTCGAGCGTATCAACTTATCGGGTATAAACCGCAAACGGACTATTCCTTCGTCGAGATCAATCGATACTTACGCGGACGGCATCCAGAAGTCGTTCAGGAAGTGATTGGCCGATTAACGAAAATGGGAATAGCTGTGGAACGAGATCCAACGTCTGAGCTTCTGGTTTTAGATCAGGAATTGACCGTGTCGGTGGTGCTTTCGCGCTGTTTTTGCAGCCCCGCGGGTGGGCGCCGATGGTTGCTGCGGTTTGAAGAGAGTTTTAGGCCTGATCTTACTATTGCGGTGCGAATGGATGAAACCAACGAGCGAATAAAGGATTACTACCTGCTACCGGCGATTGATCTATCGGACGCAAAAATGAGACTAGCGGAAGATAATCATGCGCTTCTTGATTCATACCGGTTCGATGATTTAGAGTTCTTTTTTGAAATGGCAGAGCGAATTTCGGTGGAGGATGCCGCATGACTGGAATAGCCGAATCCAATGTCCGCATGATTCCTGTCGATCGAGTTCGAGTTGTGAACCCACGCGCGCGAGAAAAAAGGAAGTTTGATCGAATAGTGGAGAGCATTTCTACGCTCGGTCTTAAAAAACCAATAACAGTAACTGTGACTGCTGGCAGCAGTCAGGAGAATGAGTCCTTTGACTTAGTCTGTGGACAGGGTCGTTTGGAGGCGTTCATAGCATTAGGACAAAAAGAGATCCCTGCCTTAGTAAGGGGGCTTTCGAAGTCTGATGGTATGCTGGCTAGTCTCATCGAGAATATCGCTCGGCGAAGAGTCCGCACGCTGGATCAGATTAAGATGGTTCAATGGATGCATCAGCAGGGACAAAGCTACGCCGAAATTGCCGGTAAAACTGGTTTGGGCACAGAATATGTTAAAGATATCTTGGGTCTTTTACAGAACAGTGAAGAGCGACTGTTGGAAGCCGTGCTCCATGGCAGGATCCCGCTCACCATAGCGATGGGAATTTCCGGGGCTTCAGATGAACAAGCGCAGCGTCTGTTAATGGAGGCGTATGAGCGAAAAGAAATGAATCAGAAAACGCTTACTACATTTAAGCGTCTGGTTGATCAGCGAAAATATTTTGGTCGCAGCTATGGACGCAGAAGCAGGTCGGGCAGTCATTGCACTACTGCCGAAAGCCTGGTCCGAGCTTACAAGATCGAAAGTCAGCGCCAGAAGGTAATGGTCAAAAAGGCTAAGCTGTGTGAGGTGAGGCTACTTTCAATATCGGCGGCTTTCGCAGTTTTGGTGGCGGACGAAAACTATGTTAACCTGTTGCGCGCGGAAGAGCTAAATACGATGCCAAAATTTTTGGCTGAAAGAGCCAAGCATTCTCTATGAACGCTCGAGTTAACGCGGCCTTCAAAATGGAAGGCATCACTTTGTCACTCACGTCGATTCTGCCGATCAGGCAGGTCAAACCGACTGACCATGCATTCGGAAAATATAAATCTGTGGTGGCGTCGATCAGGGAGATCGGACTCATCGAACCGCTTATCGTACATCCGAAACGAGGTTCGAAGGATTGCTATCTGCTGCTCGACGGTCACATGCGGTTGAAGGCAATGCAGGAAATTGGTTTGAGCGAAGCATTCTGCCTCATTTCGCATGATGACGACGCGTTCACATACAACGATAAGGTAAATCGTCTATCGTTGATTCAAGAGCACGCCATGATCGCAAAAGCGATTGAGCACGGAGTCACGGAAGAACAGATATCACGTGCTCTTAGCATCAACATTGGAAAGGTGAGGGCCAGTCTCAACCTTCTCGAAGGAATTGAGCCGGAGGCCGTGGAACTTTTAAAAGAAAAGCCAATCACCGCGTCCGCGCTGCGACTATTTCGAAAGGCGAAACCCACTCGGCAAATTGACATGGCCCACTTGATGGTAAGCTCGAACAACTACACCTGGAGTTATGCCGAGGCTCTCATCATCGGAACACCTGCCGACCAGTTGCGCGAGGGGACGAAGCGAAAGCAAACTCACGGGATTTCGGAAGAGGAGGTATCGCGGATGGAAAAAGAAATGGAGTCTCTCGAACGAGATTATCGCCTCTATCAGGATCGGTTCGGAGAAAACGCCCTGCATTTGAACGCGGTGCAGCGCTATGTGAAGCGATTGTTGGACAACGTGAAAGTGCGGCGTTTTTTGGATACCCGCTATCCCGAGTTATTGGAGGAATTTCAAGCGCTGGTATCACTGGAATCACTTTAGCGAACACAGTCGTTCGCTACCAAAGTTCAGAGGGTTGGCGCCCGTAAGCCGCAACGTCCAAAGCTTAAGTGCGAATATGGGCACGAGGCTTCGGCTTGGTGAAAATTTGTTCTTTGGTGGCAGTGGGTGTTATGCCGTCAGAAACGCGGAGCGAAAAACTCAGCAATCATTCAATAATCGCTTAAGCCATCGCTCGCGATTTGGCAGTTGGCCCATTTTTTTGAGAACGTATTCGATACGCTGTCTCCCGCGAAGCCGCAGTGCCTGCGCATCGGCATTATACTTTTTTGCGTGTTCGCGGTCCTTGCGTTGCTGCATGCGGATTTCGAAGAGCATTTCGCCCTGTCGACTCGCGCCGTGGGCTTTGTGAATCCCCGTTATTGCTCTCCAGACAAACGTGCCATTCGCGGCCAGGCTCATCCCTCTTGGAACAAAGATCATGGTCCCATGTGGCGTGGGATTCGCGGTGAGTTTAAGTGCTAACGGACTATCTTTTTCAAAACCATACAGGCACCAGCGATGACACAATGCGTCGAACGTGACTTGGAAACGGTCGCGTTTACGACGCCAATCGAATTTCCGCCGACAGTCGAAGCCGCGCTCCCTTGCGAGCGTTCTACGCATGACGCCTCGTAAGTTCGGGCGAAATTGACGTGAGTATCGATTTTGAATCCGCGTCCAAAATCTGAGAAGAAGCGGATCTTCCTTCATCTTGATTTCCAGTTCCTGATAACGCTGCGGCTCTTTTGACAGGCCGTCATAGAGTCCGTCGGCGACATTTCCTTCGTGGTGCTTCATGAGGCTTATCTTTCGCGTTGAAGGCGGTTCCTCAATTAATGTGAGCAACAAGATGAGATCGGCGTCGAAGTCTTTACCAGTGCGTAAGAGCGCGACGATGTACTGAGCTAATCCGTGATAATCCAGAGCCTGTAAGGTGAACGGTGAAATCAACCAGTCGTGAACTCGCCATAGTTCCTTAGATAGGGAGTGCCGATTGATGACGGGCTGTAATTCGAACCAATCGTGCACGACTTCAGTGCAGACTTTAAGGCGTTGATAACGCAGATCGCGCAATTGAGTGAGCGACTGCCGGAGAGAGCGTCGGGGCTTTTGCATGGGGTGTGTGTGCGGTGGCCCTCCGCAGATTGGCCCAGAGAATCTGCACGAAGATTGGGCCCCGCGAGCCCATAATTTTCGACTACCTTCTCGCGCGTAAACCCTAAACAAGAACTACAAGCTAAAGGACAAAAACAATGAGACGGTATAAAGGAAACATGAACGGCGAACGGTATCTCGCGAACGCAAGTCCCTCCAAGCGGGAAGTGCATGATCTGGACAACGAGAAATCGCAGTGCCAGATCGATGAAATCATCCGGGCCGGCCACGACCGCCCGTTCAACACGCTTAAGGAAGCGCGCGATGCTGGTTACGATAACTGTGCATGGTGCATCGGTAATTCCACCCGCTAAGGCCAATCAACCTCAACTTACTTGACCTAATGGCTAACCAAACTCCCCGCTTCCGTGTTAAAAAAGACAATGGTGGCGGTTATTATTGGATATTCTACGGCGCTAATTCTGAGGAGATTGCGCGTAGCTCGGAAAGCTATGTTCGAAAATCAGATTGTTTTCACAGCATTGCCTTGATCAAGCGCGATGGTCCAGGTGCTGCCGTCTATGATTGGACGGTGGCCACGGATGCGCAGGGAAATTATCCCGCGGTACCAGCTTCCCAGATCGTTTGATTCGGCTATAGCGGCCATCGATCGTCCCGGTGGCCGCTCTCGTCGACCGTAATTGTATTGATGGGCGACGCGGCACGTGCGCGACTTTTGTTGCTCGCTCGCGAGAACTCGGCGCTTGGTGCAAAAACGCATCCGGCATCGAGATGACCTAGGGCGCTCTGACTATATGTAAATTGTCGGCCTTCGTGTCCGAATGTTCCACAACGGATAGTGTGGGACATTGGCTTGGAAGTGCCCGGTTGCCGGAAGGTTGGCTTCTAAAAATCGGCCGGAACTGTAGTGCGTCTAGGATAGACTACGGCCGGCAGCTCCGGCAGTGTGTTTTCGTGAGCGAGCGATTCATGCAGTGCGCGATGACCGGAATCCCTCCGGGACAGTGGCGACGGCATCTACGATGACGGCGAGTGGATCTCTTGGGAGTATATTGATCGGCAAATTGCCATCCAGGAAGGCGAGTTGGAGGAAGAGGACTTCCGGGAGGTGTTTACTCCTGAGATCCAGTGGCTTCTCATGGAGGCTGAGCATGATGAGGCGAATGGCATCGTCCCTTCTCCGAAATGGGGATGCATTGGTGAACTCTATGTGGAGGAGAGATACGGTGTCGTGCTCAGCCGCGCATATGCGCAGGGCCATGACGGTCGCCTCGGCAACGATTTAGTCGAGATCAAGACGCTCACTCCGAACAAGCATCGCCCGGTCGTGCGCGTGAAGCGCAAGGGCAACTTCAGCCTCTTGGCGGTGGTGCGAGTGGACGCCAATCATGAATTTGATTCCCTGCTCGTGCGGCGCGATCGCCTGCCCATGGAGGGTGAAGGTGATTGGCTCTATATTGACTGGACCACGCTCCGCGGCCTCGCGGAACGGTCTGAATAAAAATCGAGTGGGCCGCCGGAGTTGAGCTGCAGCTCTGGGCATGCTTCGCGCCGACACCCCGACCGACCTCGACTGGGAACGCCTCAATCAGCATCTACCCTGCTGCGATCCACGCGACCGGGCCCTCATTGAACTCGGTGTGCAGACAGGCCTGAGGTTGTCGGAGCTTCTGGCGTTGCGCATTCAGGATGTATGGCGGAATGGGACACCGCTTCCGGTGCTTCGCGTTTCACGTCGCAATTTGAAGGGCGGTCGTGGTTGTCGCGCCCGCTTAGTTTCATCGAGGACGATTCCGCTCAACGTGCGCGCTCGAAACGCGCTGGCCGCACACTTGGGACCAACGATTCGTTCGCCAGTGAGTCCTCTATTCCCGAGTCGCAACGCGGCCGGCTTGCAACCGCTCTGCCGGCAGCAGGCGGTCCGCATCATTAAAAAGATCTTTCTGAATGCCGGCCTCGATCCGCACCGCGTTTGGTCGGGGCATTCACTCAGGAAGCGATTTGTGCGAGGTATCTTTGACCAAACTGGCAGCATCAATATTGCGCGACAAGCAGTGGGCCATCGGTGGATCACGACGACTCAACTTTACTTGGGTTTGGATGAGGAGGAGGCGCAACTGGCCATCGAAAAGCTCGGCGAATTGCGACACTCTGGGGATGCGGCGATAAAAGTTTCTCTGTCGTCTGGCGGGATCATCGCTAGCTGATCAAAATATTCTACGTCCGCAGATGCTCCAATAAAATTGGAGGTCTCAAATGCAGTGGACTTCGGGCCAAGGCGGGTCCCAACACTACCTCATCTGGGGTATGCAGAATACGCATTCCGCGTGATTTTTCAGTCTCGGGTGCCCTGCGGCAATGGCATGGGCTGATGCAGCAGCTGTGGGCCGACGGCGCAGCTATCCCGCATGTCCAAGCGATTCGCCCTCATCTCCAGCCATACGCTGTTACCGACGTTACTCGGTCGGCGTCTGTGCGAATGGAAACTGGCGAAGTCAGTCGTGATCTGGCGGTCGCCGGATGAATTTCGTCCAGGCGTTGCTGATGTGCTGTTAATTGATATTGAGGCGGTACAAGGAAAGATAGACGAGCTGCTGACTCCGTTGGCAAAGCGAGCGGGTCAGGCGAGACTCGTGATTCTAACCGAGTGCCGCGGCGGGTATCTCGCGCATTTGGCGTATAAGCTTGGTGTGCGCGCGATACTTCATCGGGGCGACTCGTTCGATGATTTTCGGGATGGTCTGCGAATTGTGATAGCCGGCGGCATGTTCATCAGCCCGTTGATTGATCAAGAACGTCGTTCTCTTTTTGCGCGCATTCTCTCGGAAAGGGAAATCGCGGTGATGAAAGGTTTGGCCCTCGGTAAAACTAATGCCGAGTTGGCTTCTGGCCTTGGCATCAGTGCGGAGACCGTGCGCACGCACCGGCGCAACTGCATGCAAAAAGTCGGAGTCCGTACACAACTCGAGTTGGCCCAGTTCGCGATGTCGCAAGGCGTGGTCAGCTGGCCGCGACAAAGCGCATCTCTACGCATATGAGAATTCTTCACGTCAGCGATTTTCACTCCAATCTCAAATGGTTCGATTGGCTTTCGCGCGCAGCAGTGAACTACGAGCTAGTCTGCATTGCTGGCGACCTGCTCGATGCAAGTCAGCCACACACCATTCCCCAACAGATACAGCGAGTCTCTGTCGCCCTCGGTAGGATCTTAACTACGGTCGCGATTTGCTCGGGAAATCACGACCTTACGGACGGCGCCGATAGCTCATCTGCCCGTTGGATTCATAAGCTTCGTCGACGAACGGTTTGGGTGGACGGGAATAGTTTCAAAGTCGGAAAGCAAAGATTTGTGTGCCATTCTTGGCTGTCGCCTCTTCCTGCCGCTGGTGAGGGTGCCATCTGGATCATTCATTCGCCGCCACGGGGAACCGCTACGTCGCGAAACAGAGATACCAACTTCGATCATGGGGATTTTGAATTCCGCGAGCTGTGCAATTCCGGCCGCGGTCCGATAATCGCGCTCTGCGGGCATGTCCATCAACCGATTTCGTGGCACGCCAAACTTGGACGGACGTTGATTCTTAATCCTGGGGAATCTGCGGATCCGCAGATTCCCGCACATATTGTTATCGACCTGAAGCAGCGGACTGCCACCCGACACAAGTCAGGTCGTGTGCCGGAAACTATCCAATTCCCTGAGTGTTCGCTGAGACAGGAAATCCTTCAGCGCCGAACGGGGAGTGAAATTGAGTCGTTGCTCGGTCTTACGGTTAGCAATCAGCGGGCAGAGGGAATTCACCTGACGCCCGCGGAGATCGAGGAGACTTGGCGCCGGCTGCGCCAACTTGCCGAATATGAATGAGAACTCATCATCCGGGTATCGCCCGCCTAGGCCTATCCGCAACCTGAGGCAGGAAAGTTTGGGTCGGCAGATCCCGCAAGTTGTGGCCACCGCGCCTCAGAGGCGCCGGCTTTCCGGAGAGGTCCGAGTCCGGGTCTTGTTTGCCCTCATGGCCGATGGGATTTCGCGGGCTTTTGCTTGGCTGCGGATCATCACCTATCTGGCTTGCCTGGTCGCGATCTGGTATCTTCGCCCCGGTGCGGTTTCGGTCTACGGCTTGAAATACGGAATATTCGACATCGTCTGCGGTGCGTATCTTGCCCGGAGCACGTGGATACTACTACGCAGGGAATACACATCATGATGTCCATCTTCAGAACGATCAGAGAGGTTTTCTACTGCCTCTTCCAAATGATCTTTATGCCCTTGGCGCACGCTACGGATGACCGGATCTATTCCGCGGACCTCTACGCGCGGTCACTTGATTATGCTGAATATCAGCGGCAGCAGGGACGCTATTGGTCGGTGCTTAACATCCTTCGACGCGCTGCTCGGCGCCAAACCAAGATGAACGCTCGAGGACAGGCGTGGTATGATGAACTCCAGGAACGAAAGTGGGAGAAGGGTTATGCCTACATGGCCAACGCGAAGTATATCTGGATGGTCGGCTCCATTAGCTATGGCCTGCTCGCCGTTGAGGCGGTGATCGGTGCCCACTTTCCTCTTCTTGCTGTGTGGTGGCGCGCGGCCGATGCAGCGCTTTCTTCAACGCTGCATTGGCTCTGGAATCTCCTGCCCGGGCCGGACTTTTGAGTCGCGTAGCCCTAGGTTGGCTGCGTGCGGTGAATAAGGATGTTATTCACCGCATATTATGCGGCGAATAATCTTGCATTCACCGCATAAAATGCGGCATAAGGTTTCGTGCGCTATATCCACCAACATCCCCAATGGCCCGCGTTCCACTGGGACGACGCCAAGCTGTTGCCTATTCTTTCCGGGGTAAGGCTCCGGCAGGGACGCCTATTGGGGCAAATGGAGGGGCTCGGCTTTCGCTTCCGGGCGGAGGCGGGACTGGAAAACCTCACGGCAGAGGTGATCAAATCCAGTGCCATCGAGGGAACGGTGTTCGATCCGGAGGCCGTTCGCTCTTCCGTGGCACGACGCATGGGGCTGCCGACAACTAGCGAGGTCACGGCCGGTCGCGATGTGGATGGTGCCGTCGAAATGCTCATTGATGCCACGCAGAACTATGACCAACCACTCACGACCGATCGACTGCTCGGCTGGCAGTCTGCACTTTTCCCTGCCGGGCGCAGCGGTATGAAACGGATCCTAGTCGGAGAGTGGCGTACTCCAGACATGGACCCGATGCAGGTCATTTCCGGCCCACTCAGCCGAGATCACGTTCGACCAAAGAATATCCACTTTGAGGCACCCTCTGCAAAACGGCTGCCAGATGAAGTCGCCCAATTTCTGAAATGGTTCGAAGCCTCCGATACGACGGACGCAGTTTTGCGCGCCGGCCTGGCTCATCTCTGGTTTGTGACGATCCATCCTTTTGAAGACGGCAACGGCCGTGTCAGCCGTGCCATCGCCGATATGGCGCTCGCACGGGCGGAGGGCACAGGTCTTCGCTTCTATAGCATGTCGACACAGATTGAGGCGCAGAAAAAACAGTACTATGATATCCTCGAACGTACACAGAAGGGAACGCTGGATGTCACTGACTGGCTCGTGTGGTTCTTCGCCTGCCTGGACAGCGCCATTGCCGGCGCTCACGCCTCACTCTCCCGAATCATCCAGAAGTCGTCCACGTGGGAACGGATCAACGGGGCCTTGCAGGTAGGCGAGCGCCAAAAATTTGTCCTCAATGCGCTCTTGGACGGCAGCAATCCCGAACTCTCCACCTCGCGGTATGCTAAGCTCGCCAAATGTTCGCTCGATACGGCCCTGCGCGACATGAAGCAACTGGTAGAGGCGGGCATCTTGGAGCCCGGCCCCAGCGGCGGGCGCAGCACGACTTACCATCTGCGTTAACCCTCCAGCAGTCAGGGCGTGGCGTTTCCCGCTGAAGGCCCCCGTCCCCAGAGAGTTTGCTTCGAATGCCGTCATCATCCGGGAATGAGTAGCCGGATTTCAAAACATGCGGCTCCGACCGGTTCCTCATAACAGGCGAAACGCGGAACTGGCGGGAGGGCGGAGCGAGGCAGGGAAAGGGTGAGAGGGAGGGGTGAATTCGCAGCTCTCGTCATCATGGCTGGACGTCGCTCACTTATTCCCCTCGAAGAACGAATGCTCATCGCGGTCACGCGGAAGATGACTCCGCGCGATGGCTGCTTGGTCACCTGTCAGTGGATGACAGGATTCCGCATCAGTGAAGTGCTTTGGATCACGGTCAGCACAGTGTTGAAGGCCCGCGAAATTGTCCCGAAGATTGGGCTCGCACCGCGTCAGATGAAGGGCGGCTACGGTAAGACGCGGTGGGTGCCCGTCGTGCCGGAACTCAAGCGCGCGATCGAACGTCAACTCGGCTGGCTTCGCCTTCGCTATGAACTGACACCGGATATCCCGCTGTTCACGTCTCGTGAGTCCAGCGAGGGCGGAGGCTTCAAATCGTTGTCGCGGGACATGGCTCGGCATATATTAAAGGTGCGTTTGCGGAGGCTGGTATTGAGGACGACGGGCGCTTGGGCACCCACAGCCTGAGAAAGACTTGGGGCTCGGAACGTCTACCGATCATCTAGCAACGATATCCTACTCTGTCCGCCGCGCTAAACCATCAAAGTGTAGTCACGACCCAACGGTACCTCTCTGTAGACGATGACGACCTGATGACCGCGATGCAGAAGTGCGATTTCACGCGTGGCCCACGACAAAAGCCTGCACCATTTGTTGCGTCCTTCTCGCGGAAGGCAGAAATAGTTTCAGCGGCATAACGAGATCAACAATCTATGCTCGTGAACAAAGAGCCAAGGATACGGAAAGAGCGGTGAGTGCCGCGCATACTGTAGATTTACATATTGGGCGTTGGGGCCATTAGGCGAAAATGCGACGTGAATTAATTCCAACAAGCGTCCGGCGCGAATTCGCCCGTTGATCCAAAAGGGGAAGTAGGGTTACGGCTTGCAAATCGCCAGTGCAACAAATGGCGCGTAACGTTGCGGTGGGTGAAGGTAGCATTGCTCAAACTCACCCGTTGATCTGTCTGGGGGAGGGACAGGCTTTTCACTCTACGGAAGTGCGAGCGGCGCAACGAGAGCGAGCGTGCTGAAGCCTGGGCGGTCTCGTTCGTGGCGTTGCGAGGTGTCCCCGCTTGAATGGGAGGGCGAAGCTAAGACACAACTGCGGGGAAAGTCGTTTCCCCGATCGCACAGATTTTCTTGGCTCTCGCCGAAAGCGTGCCGCTCCTGCATTGAGGGCCTAGAAATGAAAGCAGTCCTGATAAACATCGTCCGCGACATCGCGCTGCTTCAGTGTCCTGAAGCGGCTTTTTACTCAGAAGCCAGTTTTCAACTCTCTCTAGGAATCGAACTATTCAAGCGCCTCGGCGTTACGGCCCGACTGGAAATGAGGGTTCCTGGAACGGGCGAATACCTCGACGTTTTTTACCAGCACAAGCGCTCTAGGATCGGGATCGAGCTCAAATACAAAACCAGAGCGACCACCAAGCCGGGCTTTGAATACCTCAATCAGGGCGCACAGAACAATGGACGATATGATGTGCTGCGCGATGTTGAACGGCTCGAATCCTTCAAAAAAGCCAATGCTATCGACAAAGGTTTTGGAATTTTTGTTACGAATGACAAATATTATATGAGCACGATTGGCGCCTCAGCGGGTGTCGCTCCGTTTGAACTCAGCGAAGGACGAATAATTCCTAATACACTGAAAGCTGGTTGGGTTGGTCGGACTAGCGAAATACGCCTCGCCAGTTCTCACTCCGTTAAGTGGATATCTGCAAACCGGGCACCGACCGAAGCTGAAGAGGTGTTTCAAGCACTCATTTTCGAGATTTAGCAGAAGAGCACGGCGGCGCGTTTCTCCAATTTGTCGCCGGTGACGCGTTGTCAGCTTGGACTCGGCATGTGTTTTGCCCGGATAAAGCGATGTATTCTGCGAATTGGGATTCGCCCGCTTAAAGGTTTCATTCTAGGGTTAAGAAGTGGGTCCGGCTCCAATCGAAACGATTACGAAAGGCTCGTGGGAATGCGCTCTCTTCACGACCTACGCCTTGAGCTTGTCGTTTTTCGAGGCTCATCTCCTGCGTCGCGGATTGAAGCAGAACGGTTGTCGCGAAATCTGGGTCGCGGCGGACATCGACGGTTACGCCCAAAGTTTGGCGGAGCGCCAAGCCTTAAGCGTAGGCCAAGATTATCGCTTGGTGCCAATCTCCCTGCGTAACGGAGTCTTTCACCCAAAGTGTGTCTATCTGCACGGTGCCGATGGCGACGTGTTGATAGTCGGTAGCGGCAATCTGACTTTTGGCGGCTATGGAAAGAACGTCGAAGTGGCTGAGGTTTTTCATTCAAAGGAGCACCCGGCAATTTTCGTTCAGTTCGCAGACTTCTTACGCGCCCTGAAAAAGCGCAGTGATCTATTCTGTCCGGATGACGCCTGGATCAGTCTGTTCGCGAATCACGCGGATCGTTCCGGCGTAGGTGCCCCGGCCGGAGCGAGCGTGCGATTGGTGCATTGCGTGGAGGCCCCGGTTGATGAACAACTCGTCGCGGCCGTCGCCCGGACTGCCGTTGAGGAATTACGAGTTCTCTCGCCTTACTACGATGCGGACGCTGGCGCCGTTCGTCTTCTAACAGCCCGGCTGGGCTCGCGGAAAACGACCATCGGCTTACTCGCCGGACAGGAGGAGCAATCTGCATATCCCTTCAAGCGGTCCGCCAACCAAGTCTCCGCGGCGCTTGTCGTAGTGGATGAACCCGCTCGTAGGCTTCACGCAAAATGGATTGAGATCGAGGTGGCGGATAAAGGGGGCGTGACGCTTACGGGCAGTATCAACGCGACGACCCAATCGCTTTGCACGACGAAGAACATCGAGCTGGGTGTCCTTCGCACCGGCGAGGCGCCTACCTGGCTGCGGTGGACGAAAACCAAAATACCAGCTCGGCATGTCATTCATGAACGAAGCCTGCCCGGCATCGGGAGCCGTTTCATGCTACATGCAAAGATTCTCGAATTGGGCGTGCTCCGTGCGACCGTCCTGCCCGCGCCGAAATCGGAGGGCACGTGGCGGGTGACCCTATCTCAGGTGAACGGCGACTCGATTTCCTTTTCGGCCGAAGTCGATGCGTCGGGAGTCTTCGAGATCCGATTGGAGAAAACGGAAGGTTTTGATTTTGCCAGCGGCCTCCAGCTGTCGATTGAGCGGAATGACGAATCCGCACGTGCGTGGGTGCAAAACGAGTGGCTGCTAGAATTGGCGCGAGCACGGAACGTCCCAACGGGTTCCATTCTGCGCTTTCTTCGCGGGGAGTCGGCGGAGGACGACGATCTTTCCGTCCTGGAGTTCCTTTCGTCGTGTCTCGACGACTTGCCTTCTGCTCGTGTCGAGGCGACGGCGCCGACCAAAACCGCTGAACATGAGCCCACGAAAGAACAACGGATTGCCATCGAAGAACTCGCGCCTCACGCCACTGCATCGATCGCAGCTAACCTCCCAGGGGATAGAAAAGAAAATCGAATTCAACAATTGCTGCAGCGACTGCTAGGCAGGTTTGAATTCGATCTCGCGAAATCCAGCGAGGCCCATGCCGGCGCGGACGCAGCATCGGATGGAGATTCGGAAGAGTCGACCGACGATGGCTCCCCCGACGACAAGCGTTCATCGGCCCGATTTGAGCGCGCCATAGACCGATTCCGCGGATTCGTTCGCGAACGCATCCAAGCATTGGCGGGATCATCGAAGGCGCGTGGCCTATGTAATGTCTGGTTTGTGGTGGAGACTCTTTTTCGGTCGCGCCAGCAGGACAGTGCAATGGACATGCGCGGCTTCTTGCGCCACTGGCTAATCGAAACCGCGCGGACCTGTCGTCTGGCGCGAGCGACGGACATTCTTGATGAACGCGTTTTCGCGATAACAGGCGTTCTGGCCGCAATTGCGATCCATGAAAAGAACGAGTCGGAACTCGTGGGCATTCACGAAGCCCTGGAAGATTATGGAATTTCGGCGGTGCCAAGCGCGATTCGTTGCCGCGAGGTCGCTGTTTCATCGCTGCTCCCAACTGCGCCGGATATTTTAACTGCCTTCGCGCGAGTGCTGGGCGCTCCCACGCGGAGATCAGAAGCGAAGGCCGTTTACGATGCAGTGAAGTCGCGGCAGCCGTTTGCGAAGAACATGGCGTTGCTCCAAACGAGCGATGGTCGGCAACTCGCCGAAATTCGCCGTTCTGGCTCTTCGCCGAAAGTGCGCGAACTGCAACGGGGAGCCAGTGTGTGTCCCATGTGCTACAAAGGATTTTCCCGACAGTTTCAGGTGAGCCTAGAGCGGTTGCGCTTCGCACAATGCGTCCCGTGTGAAACGTTTTATTTCGATTTGGACCACATTTCGCGATGATCACCGCTACACCAAGCGTCCCATTGTCCGCCGGGCCATTCATCGTTCCGCCCTTTGAACGGGAAAGTGGCGGGGTCGATTTTCTCGGCCTTCGGCAGGTGAATCTTGACCTGATGGCTGAATGTTTTCCCGGGATAAATAACACGACCCAGCATATCAGGCCTTTCAGCGTCTTGAGCTGGGTGCATTGGCGCTTTCACGCGGAACTCGCGCGCAGCGGCGCGAGGGAGGCTTCCTCGAAAGAGATTACTCTATTTCAAGAGAAGGCCGAAGTCCTGTTCACGTGGGGCCATCAACTCGCTGGCATTGGGATTCCCGGGCGATTATCAAAATGCCCGGAGAGCAGCGCTGGATGGGTCGAACTAAGCTTCAAAGCGTGGCAGCGCAGTCCTCGGAACACGAGTCTCCAGGCACCGGTGCAATATGGACCCGCGATGAAAAGTCGTTTTGGTCTGGGCTTCGCCGAACCCGTCGCCGATGGACTCTACAGCGTGACCGAAAGCGGCGAAGGACTGGCCGAAGCATTGGATGGAAGGCTACAACGAACGAGTGCCTACGATCTGATTTGTGACCTATCCCCTCGCAAAGGACGACGCGCGGACGCCGAGGCGTTGTTTCCCGCTTGGCGTGTTGATGCACCATCGAAGGCAGAGGCGAAAATATTCTTACCGGCGTATTTCGACGACACCGATTTTGAGAACGGTTCTTCCATTGCGGTCCGCAGTGGGACGATCCAAGCAGTTCGCGAGGTGCTACGAGCGGCAGGACGCGGGATGACGGAAGACGCCATCCGATCATCGCTCGCCTATCGCCGTCTACCGTCCGGGCGAAAGATAACGTTGTCTCACGCGCCTGCACTGAACGCTCACAAATGGTTTATTCTACAGGTGAGGCAGGCTCAGCGTGCGGCACTTGAAGGACTGCTAGCTTGGTTGGAATGGCGGATGGGATCGCTCCCTCGAATCGAAATGGTTCGGGCGGAACTTGTAAGAATCGTCGGCCGAGAAGGGAAAATCACCTGTAAGGAAACGCTCGCTCGATTCATTGAATCGACCGGCGATATGGATCGATATCTTACCCTCGCAGCCAAGGGAGGTCCCGACTGCATTTTCGACCTCGTGACACGTCTGTTCGATTCAATCGACGAGGACGTCAATCAAGCGGTGCCAATCGCTGGTAGATTGTTGCTCGTCACGAGCGCTCTTACGAACTGGCTGTTACTCGGAGATCAATCACAGCCCTTCCTTAACAAAGGCGGCGCCGAGCGAGTCTCGCTCACCCACCAGCTCCGGCATTTCACCAGTCGCGGCGATCTCGCCTTCGGGGAATGGCTTTGCGAAGTGGTCGAGACATGGGTCATCGGTCAGCACTTGAAGTTCGCGACTTATCGTTTCGATGGTGGCACCCAGCGGCTGAGATTCACTTTCGACGAAGATGGTCTGGAGTTTTTGGCAGAAAAACCATCGTTTCCCATCTTGTCCCGCGATCACCTAGCGGCCGCGCTTTCGCTGATGGCCGAGTGCGGCTTAGTAAAATTTGACCTCACAGAAGGAGCATTTAGCGCATAGCGGAGCTCAAAGGAGACGGACTACTGGACTTCGTGGTCCATGACGGGAGTTTAGGAATAAGTGATATGGTCTCGAAGAGAATCGATACTGTCAGTCGACACTATGTCGCCTTAGTTTACATGACCACGCGAGTAGATGTTGACTGTGTGATTGCTAGGCTACATTTCTGACCTCATTCGACAGAAAAATGTCAACTCAGTTAACATTTTTGGAGATTAGATCGCTGTTGGGTCTCGATCAGACCGAGATGGCGAAGCGCTTAAACATAAGCCGTCCCTATCTGTCGGAAATTGAGAACGAGCATCGCCAGCCTTCGGACGCGCTAGTGCAGAAACTATCTCTCCTGAAAGAAGCAGCGGAGGCTACCGCTCGGCCCGAGGTTCGAGCGAAACGCCAGGCAATTGGCCAGGGTGTTCCCGTTATTTCGTGGGCGCGCGCGGGGGCCGCTACTTCCTACGAAGCGATGCCATTCGATTGGCAAGAGGTCATTCCTTCGGATTGCCCGGATGAGGAAGCCTTCGGTCTGATTTTAGACGGTGACTCCATGGAGCCGAAATATTCCGCCGGCGATGTGGTTATCCTCATGCCCCAACGGCAGCCGCGGTCCAATCAACTCGTAGCGGCAAAAATTCGCGACCAAGGCGTCGTGTTCAAAATGCTCAATATCCTAACGTCACCACGACGGTTCAGACTGAGCAGCTACAATTCGGATTTGTATCACCCATTCGAACATCGCGAAAACGCTTTCGAGTGGATCTATCCCGCCTACGAAGTCCGTCGTCGTGTTTGGCACTAAAATTATTTCTCTCAAAAACATCAATCAACTCCTCCTATGACCCCGATCAATCCCTCCGGCCTTTGGAAAAAGCGCTTAGGCGACTGGGTGATCAATCCCTATGTCGGCTGCGAACACGGCTGCTATCACTGCTACTGTCCGGCGATGCCAGGCGTTAAGTTCAACAATGACGGACACCGGCAACGTGACTGGGGGAAGTATCTTCTGCCGAAGCACGGCATCGTGGAGGCGCTACGCGAACAACTCCGCAATTTCACGCCGGATAAGGCGAAAAAGACCGAATGGGGTGACGGATGGGTGCTGATGTCGTTTCTAACGGACTGTTACACTCCAAGTGAAGCGAAGTTCAAGTTGACGCGGCAGTGCCTGCAACTGCTGCTCGAAGCTGGACACAAAGTGCGACTGCAAACTCGGTCCGCACTGGTCGAACGTGATTTCGACCTGCTCGTCGCACACAAGAAGCAAGTTCTGCTCGGCACGTCCTTGCCGTATCTCGACGACGCATTGGCGCGAGCACTAGAGCCGCGAGCGACCGCGCCCACTCGGCGATTGAAGATGCTGCAAAAAGCATTCGACCGTGGGCTCGAAGTGTATGTCTGCGTCGCTCCGTTCATGCCGTTTCACGATGAGGTGGTGATGGAAGAGGTGCTTCAATCGATCGAACCGTTGCATCCGCGTGAGATTTTCTGCGAGGTTCTCAATCCTAAGGGCGACAATATTGCCATGATGCGCGAGGCGCTGGCCGTGAAATTTCCAGCCGAAGCCGAGCGCATGACCAATTACTCGCCTGAGTCCTGGGCAAAATTCACGTGGCAGGTGCTGTCCATCGGACTGAAGAAGAACAACCGCTTCATTCCGTGGCCGGACACTCAACGCTTCTGGAAAACGCATCTCAATTCCAAGCAAACGAAGTTTCTCGACGCCTATCTGCCTTCAAAATCTATGCGCGAGGAAGCGCTTTCCGCCTAAATTAGCGGGCGCGTTGCTCCATGGATTTCCACACATTACCGAGTGCCGACCCAACCCCTTGGACAGGTCCGGTGTCCGCTCAGGATGGCCTACCGCTGCGCGACAGTGGTAGTTGGATCGAAGAGAAGCATAGAGCGTTGGTGTATTTTGCGGAGATGTTTGCGACGGGCATGAAGCCCTCGGAGTATAAGCGCGGATGGCCTCACCGCGTTTACTTAGAGTTGTTTTCCGGACCTGGAATCTGCCACGTCCGTGATACTGGCGCGGAAACTCCTGGCTCGCCGCTGCAGGTCATCGACCACGAGTTTACACGGTTCATTTTCGTCGACATCGCCACACCCGCTGCGTCCGCTTTAGCCCAGCGATTGTCGAAGCATCTCAATTCGGACAAAGTTGAAATCTGGAACGGCGATTGCGCCGAAGCAATCGACCGACTGGTGATCCCATCCGGCGCCCTCACATTTGCATTCATCGATCCAACCGGGATCGCCCATGCCCCGTTCGAGCTTATTAGGAAGCTGCGGCAGAAAACGCGGTGCGACCTACTGATCAATATTCAGCATGCAATGGGCATTAAGATGAACATGCACCAATACAAGCCCGATGCCGACAGCGACTGTGCGTTAACCCGATTCTTGGGTGACGAAACGTGGAAGCCCATACTGGGACCTTCTCCACAAACTTTTTTTGCCAACTATCTGGAGCTTTATCGGCAGAAGCTGGCTTCAGTTGGCTTAGGGTATTCAAAGAATCATGTCACCGTGAACATGAACAAGCGTCTCCCGCTTTATCTGCTACTCTACGCCTCCGGCCATCCTCTCGGCCAAGAGTTTTGGGACAAAGCAGTCGCTGGCTCCGATCCGCAGACGGGATTCAATTTTTGAGTCCTTTATGACGGCCCATGCCTGCAAAACCGGCTGTTGCAGGCGGCTGAGAAAACTGTCAGGCTTCTATCTCATGCTGCCCCGAGATTCAGCAGGTACATGAGCAAAAAGTCCGACCACAAGCGATTCTATTGGGAGCATTGGCAGTCGGGCCAGCTGCCCGAGCTCGAGGACCACAGCGAGAAGAAACTAGATTTGCTGCGCGACTACCTCGTCTTGTATCTCCAAATAGTTCTGAAGAATTCCGCCGGCAAAGAAGTCCAGGAGATCACTTTGATCGATGGTTTTGCGGGCGGTGGGCTTTATCAGGGGAAGAAGCTCGGCTCTCCCATCACGATTTTGAAGGCCGTGGAGGAAGCAGATTTTCTGGTAAATCAAGATCGCGAGAAACCGACGCGCATCGTCCCAATTTGTTATTTCATCGAGAAGGACGCAGATGCATTTGCCTGCCTTGACGCGACCCTGAAAGCTTACGGTTACGGCGACCGAATTGGAAAAACCATCCACTTGCGCAAGGCCGACTTCATGGCGTGCGCTCCAGAAATCATCGGTGACATCAACGCCCGGCATAAACGCGGTGGCAATCGAACCATCTTCTTCCTCGATCAATGCGGTTGGACCGAAATTTCTGCCGATACCATCCGCACCCTCGCTCAAAAGCTCAACCACCGCCCGGAATTCATCATCAATTTTGCGATTTCCTGGCTCACCGACTTCCTGTCGGACAAAACGCAGGGCGCGATCGAGAAGTCGCTGCACGCCCTAGGACTCGACGGCTTCGTGGACATTCCTGCGATGATGAAGCTGAGAATGGATCTGGGAGGGCATTGGGAGCACGCGGTTGAGTCCCACATTGGCGAAGGATTCCACAAGGCGACAGGCATCGCGTATTTCTCTCCATTCTACATAGAGCCCAAAGGAAATCATCGCGGATATTGGCTGTTGCACTTGGCGCAAAGCGCCCGGGCCCGCTCAGCGATGACCGAAATCCACTGGAGCAAGGCGAACCGTTCCAAACACTACGGCTACCTCGGATACGACATGCTCTCCTTCAAGCCGAGCTTGGACCAAACCCAGTTTATCGCGGGCATGTCGTTTGATGAAGAGTGTCAAAAGCGGTGTGAGGAGACACTTTCCAACGACTTCGCACGGCTCCTGAGCGACAGCCACAAAGCGGGAATCATATTCCGAGATTTCATCGATCAAACAAGCAACAAGGTCATGGCCACATCACCGATGGTGCATAAGGTCATGTGGCAGCTTTGTCAGACGCACGACTTCGAGGTGATCTGTCCGTCGGGGCGAGAAAAGCGCACCGATCGATTCGCCGACGACGATGTAATTCGACCGAGGAATCAACTCATACTGACTGGCTGGGACTTGGCCCCGGCCCAGCGGAAAATGCGAGTGTCCGGACAGTGAGGAGGCCGCCTTCCTGTCCAGTAAGAGTGAAGGTCATACGGCGCATCGGTTGGCGAGTGGTCGCGAGCCAGGACAAGATCAATTGGGTTTTCGGCGTAAGGCCTTCTGGCGGGGGGACGAATAGAAGGCCGCTCGCCGTGAGACGATCATGCACTCGGTGGGTGTGTAACTCGCCCAAGGTTCCAGCGACCAGATCAGGTAACGAAGTAAGGTCTTCGGTATCGAGGGTCCCGTTGTCCAAGAGTGTGGTGCCGCAGCGGAGGTGCCCCAGTGGATGCGGGACGTAGGCGGAACAGACTCGCGCGAACGTTCTTGTGAGAAGCGTCAATCGCTCGGGATTCGGAGCTATTTCGTCCTGATCGGAAATCCAAAGGAGGTTTTGGTAGGGCGAAGATAGGCCACCGATGAACACGGAGAGAAGATGGCACACCCGCAACATGCGCTCCAGCACCTGACGTTTAACCGCACCGTAGACGGGCTCATCCCTCTGCAGTTGATCGACAGGGCCGAGGGGGCCCAGAGTTTTCTCGACTAACACGGTGGCGAGGAAACCAGGCATCTCCTGAAACATTCGCAGCCAAGGCACCAGTGCCCGGGCTTTTACTCCATCTTCCAATCCCTTGAATGACATTCGACGATGCGACATGCCCAAGCCTAGGCGCACCGCCTCCCTGATCGGTTGCCATCTGGCAAACGCATCGGGCTGAACGAGCAGAAATGAATAGGCATCAAACGAAGCGCCAGCGTGCGACCCGGAATAGTCGGAAAATGCCAGCAATGGCTGCGAAGGATCAAAGTCTGGCAAGAGATCGGGGTGACCGTCCGTTTGTTCGCGGATTTGCTGGTTGAGCAATCCAAGGAGGCCGAGCCCTTCGTCTGGAAGCCCCTTCCATCGAGGCGCTCCGCGACCCGTTTCTGCACTACGCTGCAATTGGATTTTCTGCTCTTCAACAATCGGACCAAACATCGGTCTGCCTGCATCCGTGTGCCGAAAAGCTATCGGCGCGAGTGGCGGCCGGAGGAAAACTCGACCGCAGCCCACTACGGGTTCCAATCGTGGTGCATGCTGTCCAAATACTGCGAAATGGTTTCCGTTTAGCGGATGAAGAACGATCGCGTCGATGGTGCCCGCCGCGGTAAGTTCAACGAGATCGCGCACTAACTCTGACCTCGGCGGATGGCCTAGGATGAAATGAACAACGCGCGACACATTCGGCCTAGGCGAATTAAATCTTCCGGCTATTTCGCGGAGTCCGGTTTTGAGAAGCTGACCTTCCCAATCGCCGCCGGGCCGCTCCAAAAAAATCTCTACGCTGAGTTGCACTTCAATTTCTTCGATTTTCAGCGTCCAATCCGTCGGGCCGCGACAATCGTCGACACGATGTCCCGGTGTTACCGACTTAAAAGCCCACCCACCCAAAGCAAGTATCCGCAAAATGGTGTGCAGATGATCCGTATGCAGCGCACGTTTGGTGCCCGGGGTCAGCTCCGGTAGGCGACGAAGAATTACGTTCGCTTCGAGTAGATCAGCCACAAGACCGACAACAAAGCTACTCGCTTGATCGGGCTCGGGTTCTAATCGATACCCCAAAACTTTTCGATACGGACGTCCCAAAGTTTCGGCAATCGCCCGGCTAAGGGGCAGAGGCGCGATGGTCAGTTTCTGGCCCCATAAAGCGCAAAGTTCGCTTAGTTCGCGTTCGAGCCGAGTGACCTCATGGACCTTGGCATCGAGCGTTTCGCGAATCAGTGCAATGCGCTCATCAGACGTTTGTCGTTCGGGAAAGTTAGGCAGCATTGGGTCATTCACCTTCTCTACTGCATGCTCAATTATCTCCGTGGACGACCCCTTCTAGCAACGACAACCGGCTCGGAGGGTCTCGCCGCCACTGGGGCTTGCGCCGGTTGAAAGTTTCCCGAACGCGACAAGTCATTGCAAACGTCACCACAGTGATGAAAATCTGTGGCCGCGTTTCCAGTGAGTTTGTGAAGAAGCGCCGTGAAAGTCGGTGCTCTGCGAAGCCGAGTCGTATCCGGTGTTTTTTGAATGATCCTGACGGCGTCAGTATGGTCACGATAGACTCCTCGGCGGCATTCTGAAAAACATGCATTCAATAATGCCTTGGGATCGAGGTGGCTTTCCGGATTCGTCACTCGTCGGAAAGTATAAGGACGTGTAGGTCGTGACAGGTGAGCGCTGACCGCCCGGTCGTCAGCGATGACCCACGTCTCTAGCATGTGAGTAATGCAAAAAAGATCGACGCGGCTGTGAATGGAAAGTGCGGTAAGTTTTTCCTCCATGAGCGCGATTTCTTCTGCGCAGGTGAGAAGCTGTTGTTCCTCCTCCCAGGCAGGTTTCAAGTCCCACACGACAAAAACACGATCACAACGTTCGGCGTTCAATAGCTGTTCGGCGGCTTCGGCGCCGTTGTTCATTAGCAATTCCTTGCTCGCCATGCACGCGGGACGTGCCAACCGCGTGCCCGGCGTGAGGCGGCGCGCCAAGCAGGTCATGACTTTTTCATCTGCGCCTTCCCTCGCGCATTCGAGCACCAAGCCGAGTTTGTTAATCATGGCGCGGTGCCCCGATCACTCTCACCACGTTTGCTCATCGTTCCCATCGAATAGAGTGCGCCAGGGGCGAATTTCTTAGCCCATTCGACGAGCACTTTGTCTTCCGCTGGGCGCTTAAACGTGGGCGCACCAGACGCTGGGTCACGTTCAACGAGCAACAAGTGCGAAAGAGTAAGTTGGTCGAGAAGATATGGGGAATGAGTGGTAACGATGACCTGAGTCTGGCCACTTTCTACCGCCGAACGGATTTCGCTGATCAGCATTCCAATGGTGCGCGGGTCCAATCCATTTTCGATTTCGTCTACAACAAGCAATTTTGGCGCGCGGGTTGGATGCCGGAGGGCGGCGAGCAACGCGAGGATGCGAAGCGTTCCTGTGGAAAGCATCCAGCTTGGAAGGTCGAAATCACCTTGGGACGAGCCTTCCTTGAACTTCATGAATACCCGTTTCTCTATAATATCCTCTAAGATTGTCGGCTCCAAGTTGCGGGCGTAGGGCAGAACGATGCGAATGGTATCGAGTAGGTCGTAGAAGGCGTCGGCGTCAGCCTGAAAAAAATCCAAGAGATACTCTGCCAGATTGCTTCCCGTCTTGGTTAGCGGGCGGCCCAGGCCCTGCAATGAACGCTTTTTAGGGCCGCCCATCATCGCGGGCTCAAGACTTAGAAATGCCCATGCGTTGAATGGAATGTGGCCGTCTCGCCCCAAAATAGATTCGCTTGAATCGAGCGCCGCTAGTGTCAGCTTCGGGTCTCTATCCTTGCCCGGTTGCTCGACAAGGTCGTTGCCTTGGCGCGTTCTGTAAAACGTGCGCGGCCTCGACAACGTTTCACTTTTGAAACCGACCTGTCCAAGTGATCGACTTTCGGATAATTCGCACGTTGCCGCGAAACTCTTGGCGCCATTGTGACCAGTTATAGAAAATGACATCGGTTGCGGAGCCCAAGCAGCCTTTGTATCCTGATTGCGCATCGCAGGCAGTTCGTGGGAAACCGCTTGATTCCAAATATGCTTGAAGCTGTGCCAGCCTTCTAAGGCGGGTTCAAGGCCGTGAAGGGCAACCGTCTTTAAGAATTCCAATCCCTCGATTACAGAACTTTTGCCGGACCCATTATTCCCAATGAACACCGTCAACGGACCTAAATTGATAACGCCTGAGTTTCGGACGGCTTTAAAATTGCGAAGCTGAACGGAAGCCAAAGGAAGATGTTTACCCTTGGTCATGACAGGACGCCGGTGCGGAGAAGCCGGGCATAAATCTGCTGGGTATTGAGGCGGACACTTTCCGGGACGAGGGGAAAAGTGGTCAGGATGTGGGCGAATTCCTCGGCCGTCAGTCCATAGAGTTGTGCGACCAGAGCATCCAATTCGGCGCGAATCTGCTGTCGATCAGCAGGCGAAGCTATCCCATGAGTCCGATGGTTTGCTTTGGGCCCAAAGACCTCTTTCAGCAATTCGTCAAATTTTGCAGAGGTTCCGATCAGGCGAGCGGCTCCCTCGACTAGAGGCCTGAACGCATCATTCGTAGCATCGATACGAGGGACTGAAAGTTGATAGACGTAGAAGAAGTTGACGTTCGCACTCACCCGCAGCCGGATTAAAAAATCCACAGCTAGGCTGTTCCATATCGCGCAGAGATAAAGTAACACGTCATTTCCAATCATCCGATTTCCGTCTTCATCAAAGACCCGGACGGTTTGGAAGTTTTCAGCGTGAAAACTGGGAGCAAGTATAGATGCGATCAGAGTGCGCTCATCTGACGACCGTGCAATTTTACGAATGCCTAGACGGTATGCCTGGTAGTCCAAGGATTGCCCGCCATCGGGAGTTCGTCCCAAGAGAGCCTTGCGGGCGGCTTTTTCATCGACCCAATAGCGGGGCGGAGAAAACTCGTCCGTAAATTGATGAACCATCTTTCCCTCGAAAAGTGGGCGCGAACCTTTGAGCGGACTTTGTTGGAAAAGGTGGCTGTCGTTTGTCATGTGGAACTCGCTCTGAAGGCGAACATTCCAAGAATCGTTCAGCTCTTCTCCCAAACGGGGAAAGCGGGACGTTTTAGCGACAATCGCGTAGTCCAAAGGTCCGCGAAACTCGACTATCGAGAGTGAGTCGGGAGAAAACTTTCTGATCTCTTCAATATCTAGCTCGATCTGGATCTCGGGATTGTGGAACAGGCTATAGAGGTCCTGTGCGCGCACCGCCTCACGGGGGTTGATGCGGAAGGCTGCGTGAAACTTCTTCGTAGGAATGCCCTTTCGAAATGTAAGCACGCAGATTTTGAAGGCGTGGTGGACGCCGTCGAAAAGGAACTTTTCATTCGCCAAGCCAAAAAGTGAAGTAATAGCGGTCTCTACGAACAGCATCTCTCGAAGCTGCTTACAGCCCAGGTCCGTGTAGATACCCGTCGGAATTACGATACCGCACAATCCTGCAGGCGAAAGCAGGCTGAGGCATTGCTCGAGAAAGAGTTTGTAAAGGTTAATGTCTGTTCCGACCTTCTTTCCATCGACCAAAGAGATTTGATTCCGAAATTGATCTGCACTCCGAAACCACGCGGACACGTGCGGGAAACGAGAAAGATATTCAAGCCAGGCATCACGGACTTTGGGATTTTGAAGTAGACGGCTTTGCTCTTCCTCGAACTCTTTAATCGTCATGTTATTGACGGTAACGAGTTCCGAGTAATCGTTGAAGAATTCCTTGGCTTGCGGTTTAAAAACCTCCCACGGCGGGTTTGTGATAATAGCGTCGAACCCCCCGCGATCATGCAATATTTCGTCGAATTCGTAGGCCCAATGGAAGGGATGTAGCGCGCGGATGTCGTCGAGTGTCAGCGGGCGCTTGGCAGGTTTACCTTCCTCGTTTTTTCGTGCATCCCAAGTCGCCTGTGCGAACTCAACACCATGCGCGACAAACGATTTAAGAAGCTGACGGTCCAGAACTAGCCGAGCTTTGATCTTGTGATCTTCAATCTCTTCCCGAAGTGAAGCTAAATCCTGTGTAAGAGAAGTAGATTCACGGTAAAGACGGACGAGGCGATTCTTCTCGCGGAGTAGTTCGGCATATTTCGCTTTGCTTTGTTCGCCGATGAATGCGGTGGCCTTTTGCTTTTCCGTTGGGGCTGTTTTTGATTCGACCGTAAAACCAAGCTCAGATTCGTGAGCCAGTATAGCACTTCCCTGATCACCTGAGGCGGTTCGAGTCTTGGCATCAAAGGCGCTGGCATCAACCTTAAGAAGACCGATGAGTGAATTGCCTGCGAGTAAGTTGAACTCGATGTTCGGAAGCGGTTCGAGTTGATCGCGTTTGTCGGCGGATGCGACCAGATTGAGAAACAGGCGAAGCTTCGCAATTTCTACAGCTTCTTCCATTATATCGACGCCGAATAAATTCTCAGTGATTATTCGTTTCTTTAACCAATAAACCGGCGGAGCTTTGTGCAATTTGCGCTCGTGCTCGATCCATTGCAGGACTGGTCGGTGATTAAGAGCCTCGCATCGACCGATCAGGCCGGTGGTGAGATTCAACAGCGTTTTCAGACACGCGACGATGAATGCTCCAGACCCGCAAGCTGGGTCGAGCAGAGAAAGCTTAGGTAGAGTCTCCTGTAAAAGGTGTTGGCAGAGGGGCCCATCAGCGTGAAGCAAGAGATCACCAACTGTTTCGAAGTTGCACGGCTTGACGCCCTTCGTGATCCCGGCGGCGTGGAGTTGTATCGCATTGCCGGTCCATCGGGAAGCCGCATCGAGCAAGAGCTGATGAACTGTCTGTTCGGTTAAGTAATCGGTAATCTCGGGACGGGTGTAATAGGCACCAAATTCCTTTTGATTAATGTATTTCTCAAAAATATACCCAAGAACGTCGGGATTGATCTCACGGTCGTCGCCGCCTGGAGTATCATTGAGTGACCAAGAGTAACGTCCGAAGAGTTCAAAGAGACCTGCGAATGCGGCGTCGGCGATTTTGATTCTTTGATAAGGTCCGGCGAAGAGCGCCTCACCTTCGAGGCGCGCTTCTATGCCATGAGGGAGAAAGAGTCCGCCATTCAGGTAAGGAATATCGCCGAGTTGAAGCGTTCCTATCTGGGCTCGTTTTTGGTCCGGCTTGGCGAACCCCTCGAAAAAGAGGTCGCGCAGAAAGTGAGAAAAAAACCGATTTTTCCCTGACTTTTGAGCGGCTGCGAACTGACGTGGAAGATATTGGCGGTCGCCGTCCGGTAATCGGGCGACATCTAGAAACCCTTTTACCTGCATGAACCAGATGAACATCAACCGATTCAGGAGCACGGACGCATACCAGCGACGTTCCCGAGCGTCGGTGATTCCGTGAATGTGTTCGAGAAATGCGGTATGTTGGGCCTGAAAATCGCGGAAGAAGGCTTTCGTGACCTGTTCGATATCGAGGGCCGCACGGACCCGATTGGCTGTCTCGGTGATCGGCAGATTGCCGTTTTCATCGAGTTCGGAGAGGTCAACAACGAGGGCAGAAAGTTTGCTAAGAAATAAATCGCCTGGCTGCCCCTTTAGGTAAGGGTGGCGACGAGGAAGGAATCGCGAGCCTTCACGTTTCCGCCAATACCACAGGGACTGCGTGCGGGCGCGATCAACGAAAATTACGAGTTTTTCAACCGCGTGAGCGTCAAGGGCCTTCCAGATTGTCGCCTGCGTTGCAGCGTCGGGAAGAGGCGTGACACGGTCCGCCGGAGTCACCTCGAAGACACGAAAGCCGGAGAGTTGGGCTATCTCATGAGACTGCCATAGGGTCTCGTTTTGGTCCTTGATAGAGACGCCCCGGCTTTGGGCAGGATTATTCCAACCCAGTTCTTCTATGAAGAGATCCGTGAAATTGAATTTTTGTAGCAGTTCGCGTGCAGCAATAGTGCGAAGGCGCGGCTGTTGGGATGCTGGAGCTGCCATGGGCGAAGTTAGAGCAGTGTGTCGATCGGCTGGGCCTGCGGAGTAACATCGAGGCGCAAGCCCAACGAGCAGAGAATGCGAGCTTCTTTAAGATCGTGGTCGTGAAGATTCGCGATGACCAAACGGTCGTCGCGGTGCAATGTGGTTACCAGGGCCGCAAGGTCATCATCAGAGATGCCAGTGCGGAGCTGACGGTTGAGTTTGTCCACGGCCTCGGTGGTGAGGGGGTGATCGTAGATCGCCTGAATAGCCGCGCGCACGGCATCCGTGAGAAAAAGATCTCCCTCACGGTGCCGGAGGAAATCTTGAAGGCGTTCATATGCGCGGTAGCGAGCACCGCGACGAGAACCGAGCTGCCCTGATTGCAAATCACGGCGTTCTTCGAGGACGAGTTTGGCTGCGGCCGCGACCAAGACGTGGTGGTCATCGCGTCTGGGCAGAGCTTGATTGTCGGCAGTGCAGGCAGCAGCGCGAAGAATACGAACGGGGGATTCGGACACCGCGTGGCCGTTTGGATCAATCCAAACGAGAGCGTCCGTGTCGTGCCGCGTGCGGATGTAGGTCAACACGCCCTCAGGCGTGTGCGCAGGGTGCGTGGGGTCCGGCGTATGGAATTTCGTTGAGAAGACGACATCGGGCAGCGACTCGACGGCCTTACGCATCGCTGGGTCTTCTTTGATCGCCTGTGCCCAGATTTCGTAGGCTTCGGACGTGAGATCGACTTCGTCGTCAGCGGGCTCATCAAGAATGCCAGACTGTTCGTTATAGAGACGGCGCAGAGCTTCGGCGTCGTCTGCCGTTTGATGTTCAAAAAAGGACTCGTCGGAGCCGACGACTTCAGCATTTTGCTGAAGCCGATTTTGCAGACGTTCCCGAAGTCGGATAATTGCTTCGACGCCCTCGGCAGGAAGGAATGAGTAGCAGATGATCGCGTCGGCCTGTTGTCCGATGCGATCCACACGGCCTGCACGTTGAACAAGACGGATGATAGCCCACGGCAGGTCGTAGTTAATCACGCGCGCCGCATCTTGAAGGTTCTGGCCTTCCGAGAGAACGTCGGTGGCGATCAGAATGCGGGTCTGACGCGAAGAGGGAAATTCGCTGAGCTTAGCATTGGATTCGGGCGAGAATTGCCACGCTTGACGGGCCGGGTCCGGAGAGTGGCCGGTAGCGCAATCGACGGCCTCGATACCGGCGGCTTTCAGCTCACGCTCTAAGTAATATGCCGTGTCTGCAAACTGAGTGAACAGTAGGAATTTTTGGTTGAGGTGTTCGTTGCCCACTAGATTTATTAGCGCCTGAAGCTTCTGATCGGCAGAGGGCGGGATGGCGCCCGTTCCTGCGAGCAGCCCGTGCAGGGCATCGGCGTCACGTCGCAGGGCGGTGGCTAGCGTCTTCCTGAAGACATCGGTGCGAAGCCAACGGTAACGGCGTCGTTGGTGATCCGATAGGAATTGGTAAAGGGCGGCGGCCTGTGCCTCGTAGTGCGTGGCATCCCAATCGGTGAATGCCGGCAGCTCGTCGGCTTCTTCACCTTCATCGTCTCCGCTATCGAACGTCAGCTCTCCCTCGCCCTCGTCGCCGAATCGAGTGTCTAGCGTGGTAGCGTCCGGCTGTCCGATGGGAAGGGGAAGATTGTTTTTGAGCGCGTGAAGAAAGAGATAATTTCGCAGGATGTGACGATGTAACGAGAGCAGGAACGCATGACCTGAACTTTCGAGGCGTTTAAACAGATTTGTTTTGCAGAAACCCATCAATCGCCGGCCCGCACGGGAGAGATCGTCGACAATTTTGATGTCGATCGCGGTGAGCCCCGGTGGAGGCGTGGGTTTCAAGTGTCCGCTCAGTCCGTAGCGGGGGAGTTCAAGACCTTCGATGATGCCAAGCACTTCGGGCCGGAGTAGACGCGCGCACGGATCATCTGGAGAAGTTGAGTCGCTGGCGAACGGGACCGTGCGCGGCACGCGCTGAGGGAAGTAGGCGCGAATTCCGTTGTTGAGCGTCAGGAATTTCCGCCCGTTGCGCTCATCCGTCTCGGCGTAGTTTTGGACGATAAAGGACCGGGTGCGTCGCACCAGGAAGAGACGCATTACCTCGCGCCAGTCGTCGGGCTGCTCACTTTTCTCGAAGGCTGCCAGCGAAGACAGTGGAACGTTCGGGTTCTGAAGGCTGAATTCGGTTTCGCCCACTATGCGAAGCATGGACTCCGGCCGGATGCCAAGGTCTGATTGTTCCGGTAGGAAGAGTCGTAGTTGATTGGCTAGGTCGAGATAAGTTTTATTATAGGGTGTCGCCGATAAGAGGACGACGCGACAATCGTTGCGTTCAAGATAGTCGCGAATCGCCTGATAAATACGGCCCTCACGATTCCGGAAGTTATGGGACTCGTCGATGACCACGAGGCGGTAGCGGGGAAGCTGTGCGAGTTCGCGCAGCGCTCGGGTCTGCGACATGACTTTAGGGGCACGAAGTCCAAACTGGTGGGCGTAGTTTTCCCACATCGTCACAAGATTTTTTGGAGCGAGAATCAGGCATTCCAGCATCTGGTCATCGCCCATTACACGAGCGATGGCACAGGCGACGCGGGTTTTGCCGAGACCTACCACGTCGCCCACCAAAACGCCGCCGCGTTTGTTGAGATGGCGGCAGGCGAGTTGCACGGCTTTGACCTGAAACGGTAGAAGCTCACCCGCGATATCATGGGGCACACGAAATTCTTTTATGCCATCGCGAGCATCTTGCGAAAGATGCCATGCGATCTTTAGATAGATATGATGTGGCGGGATAAGGCGCTCCCCTGCCCAGCTTTCTTCGATGATCGCAATTAGCTCCTCGGTGATATCGAGACAGCGGGTGTCCGCCCAACGATCTTCGAACCACCGATGGAGCTTGATGGCCGCGTCTTGTTCAAGAATGTCGACGTTTAGTTCTCCTTGAGCCCGCAGCCCGGACAGCGTCAGGTTGCTACTGCCGACATAGGCAAGTAGCGGCGTGAAGGTGTCCTTGCGGTGTGCGAGATAGAGCTTTGCATGCAGGGCATGGCGAAGGAACAACTTCACAACGAGACGCCCTTCGCGCAGCTGCCTCGCTAAGCGACGCAACCCTGCTTCATCATCGCCCGTCGGTATCCCGATGGTCAGTTGCTTCCGGAAATCCTGGGCGATCTGCCGACGCAGCTGCGCCACTCGCTTAGAGTCTACGCGTTCCTCGACAGGTTCAGTCGTGAACAGCGATGCCAGTTCCTCGCTGGGCAGTCGCTGCATGCCGACAAGTAAGCGACACGGCACATCCGGTCCGCCTGCGGTCCAATTTTGCACAACGTCATCAATCCGACTCCATCCCCGGAGGTTAAAGTAACCCACACAGAAGTCGCCGCGATAGGCCAGTTTGAGTGCATCACGGAGCCCGTTTGCCCGAGGATTCTCGAGAAAATGGGTATCGATGTTGTCAAAAATGGTGGGCATCGGCAGGAGTGAACAGGCAGCACTCGTGGAATCAGCCTAGCCTGCCTCCGGAAGTATCTGGGGCAACCTCAATTGAACCCGTTGCCCTTTCCCTTCGGCTCACCCTATCTGGCACCTCTAGCGCAAACTAGCCTGACGTTCTCCGCAAACTAACGGACTCACACAAGTTCGATATAGGCCGCGACGGAGGGATAACTTTTTTGAGTTACCAGAGGAAGCTCGGTCGCATACACTTTTAGGTTCAGATTCAGAAAATCCCAATACTCCTTGCCGTTGGCGAAGCTGGAACGCCCGATACATTTATAGACGGCCGAATCAGCGAGGGGGACTGATTTGCTTTTGGGAATGTAGGCCGTCCAACTCGTGGAATTTCGAGAATACGCTACCCGCAATTTTGGTCTTTGCGACGCGAGGCCCAAATCAAACTCTCGCACGGACCCGGCACCCAGCCGCAATTCTTTCTTGGAATATTTTTCTCCGAACAGGACCACCGCACAGGGCAGGGGACTGAGGTCCACAATCCGATTAAGGCACGCCTCAAGCGACACATCAAAATCCTCCTGCAAACGAAGGATTAAAGAACCGTCAATCGGCCGCACATTCATCCGTTCGGTGAAGTCGTCCCACGGCATCAGTAGTTCCGCCGCCCCAATATTGCACAGGCGCTCAAATTCCGCGTGCACGGGATCAAAGTCAGCCTTTTGGCCTCGTCGTCTTTCCATCTCATAACAGTCTGAAAAGAATGTATGAACGATTTCATGACAGATCGAAAACCGGATGCGCTGCCGCGGCGTGGCCGGGTTGTATTCCAACATCAGATCCAGGTTTGCATTCGGGAAGATCCGTGCGTCGGCACGAATATCTTCAACCGCCGGCTGCACGGTGATTCCCATCCAGCTCGCCAAGTGTTCGGGCTCAAAGGGAGGGCCGTGCCACAAGGCCGCCTTGGCTTCCTGCACTTTTGCCCGGGCCAACCGCCGGATCACCGCAACCGGATCGGTTGCCTGATGATCGGCTAGAAGCTTGAGAACTGATTTATGGCGCCAGACGCGAAGCGGTGGCGCCGGAGGGGTGTCATCCTTCGGGAGCATTTCGTTTGGCCCGTTGGCCGAACGAAAACTCAATGCTGCGATAGAGCCAAGCCCAGTCTTCTTTTGTTTTAGCGCCAGCACCAGTGCGGTGCTGTAACACGTAGAGCGCTTGGAGGGTATCTTGATTCAATGTATCTCCGCGCTCTTTGCATTCCTTCATATACTCTTCCAACCCGGGCTCGATCGACTCCGGCACAATTCTTCGGGCTTTGACGGTCTCCTTATCTAATAGAAGCGCGATCGTGACTCCGAGAGCCTTGGCGATCTTGCTCATCGTATCCAGCGACGGATTTGCGTCCTCACTGGTCTCTATCTGGTAGAGTAGGCCCTTGGAGAGAGAGGCCTTATCTGCGAGAGCCGGGAGTGTAAAACCCTGCTCGATACGGAGGCTCTTGATGCGATTTCCAACGGTGGTGGGCATAAGGGATTAATATAATACCGGTTCTTTTTGGCAAACCTAAAGACCATAGGGTTTTTTCTGTTTGACGGTTCAGTAAAAAGAACCATAAACGCATCAAACCTTTTACCTAGAACCAATCTAGCCGAGAATTCATGAAACTTCAGGTCGTTTCCATCCATAACCGAGGGAATTTTGAGAAGGAGTACGTTCTGCTCAAGGCGCTCGAAAGCTGTGACGTCGGTAGATACCTTCTCGCGGATACCAGCTATACGGCAGACGGTAAGGTTTCCAACAAGCTGCGACACGTTTTTTGGTTTCCCGACAAGGACGTTAAGAAAGGCGAGTTCGTGTCCGTATGGACAGGGCCGGGTAAGAATACGGTGGGGCAAACCGATTCGGGTGTGCCGGTGCATCGGTTCTTCTGGGGCCTCAAGTCGTCGGTTTGGAACGATGATGGTGACTGTGCGGCGTTGCTGGAAGTGAATACGTGGGAATTCAAACCAGCGAAGTGAAATCCAAAGGATAATGAATGCTTGGCAACTCAACTCGAACGAAATGTACGTCCTTCAAGGCGACGACTTGGTGCGTGATCTCATGCGCCAACTTCGCGTGCCAAATCTTTTCGCTGGCGCGGCTGAGTTCGACGAATTGCACGCTTTCGCAGCCTTCGACAACCACCCGACCCATTGGATTATCCTCCATCTTTGGAAGGGATTGCCCGCCTACTCTCCGAACCACCAAATTAGTCAATTGGTGCGTGATCCGGATCCCAATGGTCTCCTGTTCGAAGCTGTTCCCAAATCCACAGCTAATCGTGCGCGGATGGAAATACGCCTGGTGAAAGAGACGCAGGCGATGGGAGCAAACCAGGCATTCGTTTTTCAGCAATTACCATCACTCTCTGATAGAGCATGATGAGCATAGGAGTCCCTTGCTTAAACTCCATAGATTATCTTTCCCGATTTTTAATCCCTACCGAACATGAGTGATAATCCTAACTACCGCGGTCTTGGTGACCGCTCCCGTCTCGCCGGCCTTCAGGCCCACGAAGTCGATTACGCTGCCCGCGTCCTGCAAGGTGAGTTCACATATAAGACCCGCCAACAGATTGAAAACGCGATCCGCGAGTGCGCCGCCGAGCCCCGCTTTCACAACAACCGCGAAATGGTCATGAACTGCGCGCGGTTGAAACTGCGCAACAGTTGATTCTCAATCACGCACAACTTCGAGAGGTTTGGCGGCAAAAAAATATTCCCGTCATCTTTCGACGCGGAAAAGGCCAAGGCTTGATGGTGCGGTTGCCATACTCGCCCCAGAATCGAGTTTTTCTTCAAGGCATCCATCGCCACCATCCACGCTGGAACCACCAATTCCGTTGCTGGGAAGCGCCCCGGGCTTGGTTTAACGATCTCGTTACTCGGTTTCTCAACCGTTTCAACAAAGCATACGTCATCCAAGCATTCCGAGAAGAGCAGAAATGTGCTCCGGCCTGTTGGAATGCCGCGGGCCACGATTGCGAATGTTCGTGCATGGGCGAGAATCACGGCACCGGCAACCCGGTGGGTTGTTGGCACGTCGTTACCGAAACCTTCGCGGTCGAATGGAGTGAGCGAAAATATGCGTGCCGATTGATGGAAAGGAAAAATCCTGAACCGGATCCAACAACTCCGGCAGTTCTGCGCCTTGATCTGACGCGTGAAGCTGCGATGGCCACATGACTATGCGTGAACCGACATTTAAGCTTACCTCGACTGAGAAAACCCTCTTGGCGGAAGTTATCGCCCAAGGAGAAGGGTATGGTTCGGTGGGAAACAATGCACGGCGTTCAGCTGCCGTGCTCACGAAGTCGCTCCTCAAGCGTTCGGTGATTCCAGATGCGCGTTTGCGATATTTTACTGATCCCGAACTCAACATCGGCAGGTCTGCTTCCCGCCGACAGATGTTCGAGCGCAACGGTACGAGCGGCGATGCGATCTTGGGGCACCCGCATTTTCTCAAGTATCTTCGGTATTTTATCTTTGGCCCCGAATTACCCCCGCTTGTGGTTGAGACATTCAAGTCCACCTTGGGAAATGTAGATTACCTTTCCGGTAGTGATCTACCGAGGATTGCGGGTGTCGTGCGTGAATTGGTACGGAAGCACGAGTTAGAACCGAGCTCTGCCGCTGAGGAGTTTCACAAGCTCGCACTTGAACTCGGCATCGAACCGTTCCAAGCGCGATATTTCAGAGACGCCGCGCGCAAAGTGCGGTGCTGACCCTGACAACAAAGCGATCTCATGGCTAAAAAAGTATTCTTTAGTTTTCACTACCAGGACGTCATCGACTTTCGAGCGAACGTGGTCCGCAATCATTGGCTGACTAAGCCGGATCGCGAAGAGGCAGGATATTTCGACGAATCGCTCTGGGAAGCGACCAAGAAGACAGGTGTCGAGCAGCTCAAGGAGCTCATCAATTCCGGACTGGATGGAACATCGGTGACAGTCGTCCTAATCGGCTCCGACACTTACGCGCGACGGTGGGTGAAGTATGAGATCATGCGCAGCATGTTTCGCGGCAATCGACTTATCGGCGTACATATCAACGCAATCGCAGGGAAGGATCGCCAAACAAAGGCAGCAGGGGCCAATCCGTTTTCCCATTTAGGTTACACCTATAGCGTCGACGGCTGGGACCTTTCCTTGTGGGAACTGGTAAACGGGACTTGGGTTGCCTACCCAGACCATTCTGGCTATCGCCTGAAAACCCAGGCGCCTCTCGAAAAGCGTGGGAAAGGTTACGCGCTCACTGACTCCGCAACTAGCTACGATTGGGTAGCAAATAAAGGTTACGAAAATTTCTCTGATTGGGTTTCTTAATATGAGCACAGCATTCACACTATCTGAATTATCTCTCGCTTCCGGTCGTCGTCGCACGGTCAATGAATCGAGGGCCGCCGCCAGCCGCACGGCGTTTCTCTGCCATTCCCACAAGGATCGAGTGTACGCCATCGGTTTAAAAACGATCTTAGAAGAGCAGGGGGTTTCGCTCTATGTTGATTGGATTGACGATCCCATGCCGGATCGGCCGACCCGTGAAACTGCTGATCACATCCGCCGCAAGATCGGCGATAGTCACTTGTTTCTGTTTCTCGCTACCCCGAACTCGATGGCTTCGCGCTGGTGCCCGTGGGAACTGGGGATTGCTGATAGCAGGAAAGGCTTCGACCACATTGCGATCGTACCTACTCAAGACGGAACAACGTTTTACGGGAATGAATACCTGCTCCTCTATCGGCGACTAGAAATGGAGAGCGTTTACTCGTACGGAACGTTCACTAAGCGCGCGCAGCTTTTCTCGCCTAATTCCAGCACCGGTACGTATCTCTGATGTAGTATGGCTCGTCGCGTCTTTTTCTCTTTCCATTATAAGAACGACAATTGGCGGGTCAGCCAGATTCGCAATTCGTGGGTTACCAAGGATCATCTAGCCAATCAGTTCATGGACGCCGCCGCGTGGGAACAGGTGCAGCGAAAGGGAGACGCGAATGTAAAGGCATGGATTGACCGGCAATTGAAAGGAACGGGGGTTACAGTCGTGCTTATTGGTGCTGAAACCGCTTCGAGAAAGTTTGTGCACTACGAAATCGAGCAGAGCTTGAGGAAAGGGAATGCTCTGCTGGGGATATTTATCCACAAAATGAAAGACCGGCGCGGCCAAAAAGCCGAGCGTGGCCAAAACCCACTTGATGCCCACGAAATCGACGGTTCGTTGCCGTTCTTCGATCTCCTCTTCGGAAAAAGTAAAGCTTCGGACAAGTTTCGTTCCTATGATTGGGTAGACGACAATGGTTATGCTCACTTAAATTCATGGATCGAAGAAGCGGCGGTTATTGCCGGTCGTTAATCGAATGAACTTAGAAAAACCTGAATTTCTACGGCGGTACTCGGCTGAACTCGCAAACGGCAGTGCAGCACTTTTTGTCGCCGCTGGCCTCTCGATCCCGGCAGGTTTCGTTGATTGGAGAAAATTGCTCGCGGAAACCGCTCGCGACCTTCACCTCGAAATCGATCTCGAAACCGACCTGCTCGCCGTCGCGCAATACGAGGTCAACCGCAAAGGAAATCGCGATTCGTTGAACCAAGCAATTATTCAGTGGTTCGTGCGCGAAGGCATACTAACGGAGAATCATCGGCTGCTGGCACGCCTTCCTGTCGACACATTCTGGACGACCAATTACGATCGTCTGCTGGAACAGGGGCTAAAGGAGGCCAATCGGCGAACTGATGTTAAGGCTACCGTCGCAAGCCTCGCCCTCCATCCACTTGGCGTCGACGCTACTGTATATAAGATGCACGGAGATGCACACTCTCCGAACGACGCGACCCTGACGAAGGATGACTACGAGTGCTACGAGCTGCGCCACGGGGCTTTTGTCACCACCTTGCTCGGTCACTTGCTCTCGAAACGTTTCTTATTCATAGGTGCAAGTTTCACCGACCCGAACATCGAGTATACTTTTAATCGGCTGCGGCGCCTGCTCAGTCCCGATCTGAACCGTCAAGGGGCCATGCGCGATCACTATTGCATGCTTCGCCGCCCACAAGAAAACGATGTCAATAGCGGTTTGGCGATAGCGGAGCGAAGTCGCCAGCACCAGACCAATCTTGCTCGATTCAACCATCGAGTCGGAGACTTAAAGCGCTACGGTATTCAGACTCTGGTCCTCGATTCGTACGAAGAAATCACCACCATTCTCCAGGAGCTCCACGCGCGCACGAGACAGCAAAACGTGCTTATCTCAGGTTCATCGGCGCATCCCGATATACGTCTCCAGGCACTCGCGGAATTGCTCGGGCGACGCTTAATCGAAGAAGATTTCAATTTGGTTACAGGCCTTGGCCACGGCATTGGAGGTCCGCTTTTGGCTGGGGCTCATGCCGCCCTCGGTAACCCTTCTCACAAGCAAGCGATTGCTCGACTGAAATTATTTCCATTCCCCTATTGGCATTCGGCTAGCGCGGATCGAGCGACGTTATTCGAGGCCAACCGTCGGGAGATGGCAGCGCAATCCGGGGCCTCGATCATCTTGGCCGGGAATAAGTCTGACGGCGCAGGTCGAGTCGAAATTGCAGACGGAGTTCTGGCCGAGTTCGAGTTAGCCAAGGAGAATCGCCACGTGGTAATTCCCATCGGCGCCACAGGACATGCGGCTAGGAAAATCTGGCAGGAAATTGAGGCGAACCCTCGCCAGTTCCTTCCTCATGGATGTGAAGAAGTGCTCGCAATCTTGGGCAACGATAGTTCCACCGTAACGCAACTGTCCGACGCCGTTTTTGTTATTTTGCGTCGGTTGAAAGAAATGACTCGCTCGGGTCAGCCGATCTTGACGAACCGGTAGTCCAATACGCCCGACGCTCCCCAGCGAACTCGCACCTACCTGGAGTTAATCGAAGAACTTCGCCGGAATTGCGACGCTTGGCATAAGCTCGGTCATCGTGTGTCTCGGTCCAGATTCGATGGCTATGAGCGAGCGCTTATTCGCGCGCAGGCGGTGGCCGGAAATCGTGCGTTAGCGGCCAAGATACCGCGGGAAGAGGCTGATTATTTCTTTCAGATGCTTCCGGACATTCACGAATTCAACGACGTGTCCGATGCATTGCTCGATTCGAACAGCGCGGATCTTCGCGATCGCGTCAAAAAAATCTTTTCGGGTCCCGACATGGAGCGCGATGAGAAAGACGGATCGTCCGGTGCCTCACGCAACACGCTTTTCGAGCTACTGGTGGCGACCTTTTTGAAACAAGCCGGACTGCCGATTGACCTCACGGGAATCACAGATGTAGTCACAGAGTTCGAAGGCCGGGAATTTGTCATCGAGGCTAAACGGCCGCTGTCAAAAACGGGAATTCAAGGGTGTGTGAGGAATGCGCGATCCCAACTCGAGCGTAGGTTCGCCCACGGAAAAGGAGAGGATATCGGCGTGATCGCGCTCTCTTGCAGTCGCATTTTCACCGGTGGAACACTGGTGGGGCATGATCTCGATAAACAAGCGATTCATGAAATGCTGAAAACGTTCCACATAAACTTGGTTAACCAATACAAAGATGAATGGTTGCACTCCGGTGCAGTGGATTTGGTCCTGCTATACACCTCGATTGCCAGCTCGATGGAGCGACCAGAGTTCCAAGGCTACTTAACGGCTTCCGTGAATGGGCACTCAGAGCCCGTAACCATTGAAAGGGTCAGGCGATTTAATCAGTATTTTCAGCCCAAACTGGGAAACTTGGCGAGAAGCAGGCCTCTGCCGTAAAGATTCCGTAGCGGAACGATTTCATCTGTCGGCACAAAAATCCCGGACCGTATCCAGTCCGGGACTTCGCTTCAACTCGCTGCGCACAATGCTCCGTATTTTCCTCCTCACCGCATATTAAAACAACTCGCGCGTGATTGCGGCTTTGATGCGACGCGTGTCTCCACGCATTCGCTGCGTAAAACTTTTGTGCGCTCAATTTATGCTGCGTCCAGTCGCGACCTCATCCGCACGCAGCGCATCGTGCAGCATGCGTCGCCACTCACCACCGCGCGTTACCTCGAAGCGCAATCCGAACTCGCCGACTTAGTCCTCGGTCTCGGCCGCGTTGCCGATCCCATCACGACCATCCTCGCCGCACTCCCGCTCGCGTCCTGATTTTTCGCGCCTCGCTCACGCACCCCACCACCACTGCGACATTACGCCTAATTTGTTGCACTGACCAAGTGCCCGTTGGGAAAATCTCGGTGCTCGGGGGAGCGGTGATTCACTGTCTGCTGCGCGAGTTCAGATCGCCACCGCTAGATTTTATACTGCGCGTAATGTCTAATCTCACAATTTGCGGTGCAAATCTGTGCGCGGCGGCCAGCGATTGAGAGCACGGGTTACCAACGCCGCTGGCGAAAGCATGTCGTTCGGTTGCGCCCTGGCAGCGGAACCAAGATTTTTTGAGTAGGCCCTTCTCGGGCCAGTGAAATGTTTCCGACAGAGTCTTTCACTCGTCGCTAATCCCCACTTCAGAATAGATCGCCCAAGCGGCTGAAATTGCTCCAATCCACGAGCGGATAGTCATGCCGAAGTGGATCCCAGGAAATGACCACGATTTCATACGTGGTGTAACGAATCTGCTTAAGGAATTTCGCCGGCTTTTTGCTGAAGCCACCCGGATCAACTTCGATCACGAGGGTGGTGCCGTCCTTTTCGGAAAGAACGAAATCAGGCCACACGCGCTGGTTTCCGCCGAGACTGAGTAGGGCGTGGCAGGGCTTTGCGAATGGCACGCGCATCTCCCGCAAGATTCTGGCGCATTTCGGTTCGAATCGACTCTCAGGAAAAGGCATCCCGTAATCGTCGACCGGGACGAAGGCCACGTCCGACGCGCGGATCATTCCACCGGAGGCTTGTACGCGACAAATACACACCAGCTCCGTCAGCGACCCGTGCGCGAACCAAGGCGCCTTATCTTTCGGTGGTCCCCAGTGGTTCCAGAGTTTTTGATCCATGTGGATCCAATCGGACACCATACCGTTTAATTGGAACATGATGTTGTCCGGGTTGGACGGATCGGGAGTCGGGCGCTTCAGCCGGCCAACCAAGAACACACGATTCGGTTTCTTCCGGGTTGCGGTCCAATCCTGAAGCGATTGGTCGATTTTCTCCGAAAGATTCCCCGCGGAGCCTAGTGCTTCCAGAAAAAGAACGGGGTGTCGCATCGACCTTACCCAAGCAGGAGTTTTCGTCGCCGCCTGCTGCAGCACTGCCAGCATTCCGAAACCGTTCAGGAACCTTCTACTGCTCGCGTTGGAAACGTTGAAGCCGGCTTCCTCCATGAGGACCACGAGCGCCCCTCCCAAAGAACGAGACGGTAACGGTGTTGCCCCGATTCGCGACGCGACCCTCGCTGCATAACCTCCTACGACTTTCTCGCGCGTGGCTTTCGTGCGCCTCGCCGCCAGTGGGTCGGTCAACACGAGTCGGAAGGTGGCCGCGCCTTTCGTGGTGCCGCAAAGTTTGGCGACATCAATATCCTTGGCCACCAGTTCTCGAAACGCCGTGGTGGGTTCGCCACGAAAACGCGGGCAGACATGTTGCGATCCGGGCCAGCGGCGGGCGCCAGCCGCAGCGTTGCCGACGCCTTTGAACAGGCAGATCCTGCCCTGCATCTGCTCTTGGCGGCAAAGTTCGCAGGATACCGGATGGTCGCCGGCAAATTCCTTAATCTTGGCCAGGTCGGTGCCTTCTGAAGCGGCGCGGACAGTGAAGCGACGTGATGGGCCACCATTCTTCACGATAAGGATATAGTCTCCCACGCCGCCCGAAGCAGGTGGACTGCCGGTGTGTAACGACGAAGCGTTGTTATCCGAACTGGAGGATTGGGACGTGTGGGACATGCCTACATCCTAGCACTCGGCCTTTGGGCCGGATTTCTTCAACTGGATAGCCATCGCTGGTGCTAGAAAGCGGCAGACACCGCGTTAGCTGCGAATCTGACAAAATACGGGGCGGGTAAGTTTGGGCCGGCGCAATGAGTGCGAGGCCGTGGACAAAAAGATCTTTTCGGCGGGTTCGCATCTTTCGGGAAATGATCGCCCGCTTTATTGAACCACTGGAACGTCACGCCCTCCTAGACGAACTGAAGAACAGCCGGGACAGGTTGCTCGTCCAGATGGGGCTCAACACGGGGCTCCGTGTGGGGAGCCTGCTTTCGTTGCGCTGGAAGCAACTGGTCTGGGATGGGACGCCGGTGCCGGCGATCGAAGTGCCGCGGAGAAACCTGAAAGGCGGTAAGGGCCGCCACAAAAAATCGGTTTCGTCTCACCGGCTGGTGGTCAATGAAACGCTGCGGCGCTTCATCATGGAACACATGCAGGCTGAATTTGGCGGGAAGCCGCCCCCGCCGGAGGCATGGGTGTTTGCCAGCCGCAAGCGTTGGCCCGGAGTCATCAGTCGCCAGCATGCGCACGCAATTTTGACCGCAGCAGCCGCCCGGGCTGGACTGGCTCCCGGCGTGGCGCCGCACAGCCTGCGCCGCTCTTTCGCGGGTGACCTCTATGAGCTGGGCGGCCATTGTCTGCTCAAGGTCCAGGTGGCCTTGGCGCATAGCTCGCCGGAGGTGACTGCGATGTATCTACGGCCGGAGCAGGACGCGGTAGACGACCTCATCCGTGGACTGCCTTTCCATACCCAAGCGGCCGCATCGATCGCGTCTGAGTCGGAAGCTCTAAGTTGCATCTCTGGGGTATGAAGTCAGGCACTCCAATCATCGATGCGGTGGGGATGGACCGCGCGAACCATATCTTCCAAAGCATGCTCAAATGCAGGGCCCAACTCGATCCTGAGGCCCAGAGATCGCTGGACGACGCGGTCCTCGAGTTCATTGGCCGGACTCCTCTCGCGCTGGCAACCATCATGCTCGATCGGACGTTGCCCGACACCCATCCAGGAGAGCTCGAAGCGGTCCTCCGACGGGCCTATGAGCGGGCTTCTGAAGTGGGGCGCGACCGGGTGGAGAAGCATGCCATGGATGCCGGCTACTTCGACCTTTTCGGCCAGGCTAAGCCCAAGGATGCGAGGTTCCTGACCCGGTCTCAGCGGGCAGGGCTGGATCGCATGGTCGGACTGGCGCGATTGCACTTTGAAGGGCGAACCAAGCACGGCGTGGAGCTCCGCACCTTCCCCTTGGTCGTGGGGCCGAGCGGCACAGGAAAGTCCAACCTGGCGCGTCGTCTGGCGGATGAACTCGGCGGGCTCCCGGTCTTCACGGTCACCTATGGGACATGGATTGTCAGCGGCGCGCGGACGGAGACGAGCACGCTTCAGGAACTTCGTGCCGCCGTGGAAAAGTACGACCGTCTGATCATTTTCGTCGACGAACTGGACAAGGTGCATGCCACGCCAGACCCGTGGTCGCGATCCCTTTTGACGGAGCTGTTCGGGCTGTTGGACGGCCAACTGGGTGGGGTCGGTGGATGGACTCTCGAGCTACTTGGTTTGCTCAAAGCGAAAGCCTTCCTGGTGGGTGCAGGAGCTTGGCAGGACCTGTGGCATGGACCTGGCTCTGGTCGAATCGGATTCGATCGACCGGACCTTCCGCAGGCCGTCGCCGACCGCATCCGTCGGGCCCAAGTCATCCCACCAGAGTTACTGAACCGGTTCAACCCGGACTGGATTGTCCTCGACCCCTACACGGCCTCCGACTTCGAAAATATCGCCGCAGGTCTGAAGCTCCCGCCGGGGGTTGTGGACCCGGTCGCCGCCGCGGGCTCCGGTCTTAATTTCCGATGGCTCGAGGCCGCCCTGACGACCTACGCCCTGCGCCAAATGGAGTGCATGGAATTCTGACTTCGCATCTTTTGACGTAGTCCGATGGAACCCCGGCCTACTAGGCAGCCGGCGGCTGCGGTTCTGAACCGGTCTATACAAGATAGATTAACGCAGCGCTGGGAATCGGTCATTCCGCGCATTTTAGTGGCCCGTTTTTCGGCAGGTTTGACAGTTTGGTGGCCACTTTTTCGGCGGGTTTGACACTTTGGTGGTCGTTTTTTCGGCGGGTTTCGCAGTTTGGTGGACTGCGCCACAACCCGACTTTCAAGTCCACTACTCGTTCGACATTTTAGTGGACCGTTTTTCGGAGGGTTTGACAGTTTAGTGGCCACTTTTTCAGCGGCTTTGACACTTCGGTGGTCGTTTTTTCGGCGGGTTCGACACGTTGGTGGATACTAAAACGAGTATTGGCGGTTACGGGTTCGGCGGACGGTGCCCTCGTCTCGGTTTCCGGTGGCGTTGGATTCTCACGCGGAAGTGACGTGGCCGAGGCCGGCGAATGCACCTCGTCCAAGTGCCATCACATGCGAAGCGGAGCGTCGGAATCTAACGGACGAAACTTGTTACAGGCCCAATTCGTCCTGCTTCTCCAATGATGCCGTGCCCTCGGCTGCGCGCGTTAGAGTCTCACGCTCGCCCAACTCGCGAACCACCCTCTCAAGGTCCCGCTTCAAGCGATCTACTTGTGACGGTAGGAGGCGCCCCAAGAGTGGCCGTGCGAGGTCAAGTTTCCGGATCAGGAGGACGACTGCGTCGTTCTCGAGATTGACCCATAAAGATCTTTTCCGCCGACCGGCCTTCGTCTGCTTCGAGTAGTGGCGCTTGGAGCGGGTGGCGCCTTTCGAGGAAAGGTAGTCTGCATAATTATAGGTGGGCATAAGAAGAATATAGCATCTTCACACTACCTCTAAGAACGGTCGTTCGACGGGTTCCTTGAGGCTGTCGCCAGACTAATCCCGTCGATTGTCGGAGGATCGGAAAATGCGGGCCGTCGCGCATAAAGATTCGAGCAAAATTACGATAGGGGGATAAAAATCCCCGCTTCCGCACGGCTTCGTTGGACTAATTATCCGATCCCGCGCCCAGAGGTTTCCGCAGCTTCTCCATCGCTGGTTTCGCATATTCCGGGCGATCATAGGCGGCTTGTTAAATACTGGAGAAGGGCTTCGAGCACCGATCAGGCGAACGCCCGCGGTGCGCTAGCCCGCGCACGACGTGCGACGGTAACTGGCGGTCGGAACTGGTTCAGGTGGCTAGGAGCCGTGGGTCAGCAGAGGGCTGAACGGCTTAGGCCTTGTACGGGCAGCGCTCGCGGTGCACCGGTGATTGGGTCGCGACCATTGGCCATGGATCGGAGGTCTCTTAGGGTTGGATGGGCCATTCCTGACCGACCTCGATCACATCCGACATGCCCCTCCAGCCACCGATCCCTAGCGCCAGGTTCGTGTGCTAAAACTGTACCATGCATCAAACTGGAAACCGAAAAGCCGGCACGACGTGGGGCGCGTCTTGCTCCACGTCGTTGGCTGCCACTCTGCGCCAACGTCCCCAGGCTTGAGGGAAATTCGCCATGGGTTCTGTTCACAAACGCACGACAGTTTTTGAACGGCTCCGCGCCAGCGCACGTGGCGGACAGCCTTTCTCTCCCACCGCTGTGACAACGCGAGTCGATGCATCTGCACGCATCAGGAAAGAGGACTTGGGCATCTATGCGACAGTGGACGAGTTCGCGTCGCTTACTGGCCTCCGTCCATCCATGATCGAAGAACTGACGATCGCCGGGGCGCTCACGTATCTACGCATTTCAAATGAGGGTCTCCATGTTCACGTGGAAAAAGGCCTCCGTGATCTGGAGTTGCTGGAGCGGAGCCCATTTATGAAATTATCTCAGCCCTTCTCTAGCATCAGCGGCGACGGCGATTAATATTCCAAAACGCATTGGCTTCAGAGTCTCTGACCAAATTCAGATAGTTGGACAAAATGACATCTTCCGAGTTTCCAGCCTGAAGAGCTTCATCTCCCACACTACGGTAATTGCACATTAAGCATTGCGCGTGAAGCGTTGCAGCAAAACGCGCTTCATCCAAGCGCCGGGCGGTGGAGTCGAAAGGAGGTTAACGCTTTTTTTTAGGAATGATGTCCCAGAATTTTTCTGCCTCTTTCTGCGGGGTCAAATTCAGGTAATTGCTCCAAATCACGCCCTCGGAATTGCCGGCCTGCAGGGCGGCGTCACTTACGCTGCGGTATTTCCCGACCAGCATAGAACAGTAGGTGTGGCGAAGGACGTCATGTTCCAGCGCGAACTGCTTGCGCACACCGATATGTAGTTTTCTGAAGTTCGCGCAAATGATCGGAAACTTATTTAAGGGGAATCGTTTTAACCAGGCGACCAGGTTGGGTTGTAGTTGAACGAGGCGCGCCCGTTTCGTTTTCGTAATTTCAGCAGGCAACTTGAGCTGGCGGTTAACCAAATCGAAATGCTCGGGGAGCAATTTCGAAATCTCGCCATTGTCCCAGTCCGGACGGATGCCGGCGAAAAGACAGAGCGCGTAAAATGGAACGAGGCGGCCTTCTTTAAAGGATTCCAAGAACGCCATTAGGGTTTGCGCACGCTGTATGGTCAGAACGGCCGGAGCGGCTTTGCTCAGGGACTTTTTCTTGTAGGTGCGAATCGCGCTGGCGGGGTTTTTATCAATCCAACGTTCCTGAATGCAGAATTCAAAAAACGCCGTGAGATACCCGCGTCGATTCATCCAAGTCTTATTCGAAAAAGCGCCGCCATCTTTGCCTTTTGTGGTCTCCTTCAAATAATCGTGGAGCCGAGTGGTTGTGAAGTTAGCGAGCGGCTCTTCGGAGCCGAAATATTTCTCCAGCTCGGTCATCGCGTAACCGATGCGTTGGAACTGCGGCTCGGAGAGAGAATTCTTAATCCGGCGTCGTTCGGCGTCTGCCAGATAATGCTCGAGCGCGATGCGCAACGACAACGCGCTGCGAGGGGGTTGATAGTTTGAGGCGAACCAATCGCACGCGAAGCCAATGTCGATTTGCGGAAACTTCTGTTGCAGTCGATTCGCCGCGCTGGCCAATCGTGCGAATTGCTCGGCCGGAATGGAGGGAGCCAGGGCGCGGTAATAATCGGTCACATCCAGTAATCCGACTTTCGGAAAATCGCGCTGCAGTTGCAACGTGGCGACTTCCGCAATGCGGAGTTGCTCGGACGAAAGATGGGTCAGGAGTTGAGACTGATTCGGTTTCGTTCCGTTGATTTCGCTACTCTGATTTTCCGCGAAAGAAAGGGCATCAGCCCGCACGTCGAACTCGCGCCGAATTTGCTTTCGATCGCGGGTGCCGCGCACAAGCCAGTAGGGCGCGCCGCTCGGTCGTTTGCCCGCCGTGATGGTGAAACCTTTTGGTTTGTTCGCCATATCAATTTAGCGGGTAATTTAGCGGGTGACCGCCCGCGAGGCAAGTCAGTTTGTGTAACTGCTTGTCATCAAGCACTAACAAATGGTGGAGGTGAGGGGAGTTGAACCCCTGTGTCCCTGGCCTTCACGCGCCGCATCTACCTGTATAGCGTCTGAATTGATCTCGCCTTAGGGGCGCGTAAACGCGCGCTCCTCCTTCGGCCAGCCGTGGTTGAAGATACTGGCGGAGACGTCACGACGGCCGTCTCCGCTATTCCTGCTGTCGACGTTCCTATCCACTAGCAGGTGTCATGGTAGGAACGTAACCGCACTTAGGCGGCTAGGGGCATTTCTTCGTAGGTGCCGTTTATTTTGTTTCGAAGAGGGATTAACGAGAGACCTTCACTCTCGACAGGCAGCTGCGCGCTCTAACCAAGGATCGAATCCAGAACACCCCCGTAAAGTGGGAAAATGTGCAGATTGACCGAATGTGTGGAGCACACCGTCAAAGAACATGGGAGCGGGAACGTGCCACATCTCCGCGGGAATGCAAGCGGCGTGAATATCCAACGAGCCTCCGCCGAAAGGACGAATCGGTCGCATGCGCCGGTGCTCCGGTTGACGCACCGGGCGTTGCGGAGTCTAGTTCGGTAAAACCAATCGCGGCCGCGGTGGTCGCATTAACCTCATGTCTCCCGTAAACGAACCCAAGTCGGTCTCCCCAAAACCCGACGACGGCAAGTCCGTCATCGACATGTCCCAGATGAACGAGGGCCAGCGCGCCGCGCTCCAGGCCACGGAAGCCGCGCGTGAATCGCACGCCGACGATCGCCTCAGCTTCGTGGCGAATCTCTTCATGGGGCGCTGGACTCCCGAAAAACTTTATCCGGTCGGCGAGATCGATCCCGACGAGAAACCGCGCGCAGAAAAGTTTCTCGCCAACCTCGCCATCTTTCTGCGCGACCACGTCGACGCCGATTTGATCGATCGCACCGGCGAAATTCCGGAAGCGGTGCGTGCCGGTTTTCGCAAACTCGGTGCCTACGGTATCAAGATCCCGCAGAAATACGGCGGCCTCGGCTTTTCGCAGACCACGTATTGTCGCGCGTGTTTGCTGATGGCGAGCCACTGCGGAAATACTTTCGCGCACCTTTCTGTGCACCAATCGATCGGCGTGCCGCAGCCGATTTTGCTGTTTGGAAACGAAGAGCAGAAAGCGAAATACCTGCCGCGCGTGGCGGGCGGCGAATTGTCCGCCTTCGCGCTCACGGAACGCGGCGTGGGTTCCGACCCGGCGCGCCTCACGACCGAAGCGAAGCCAGAGGGCGACGATTTCATTATTAACGGCGAAAAATTGTGGTGCTCCAACGGCACGCAGGCTGGCCTGCTGATTGTCGCGTGCAAAACCCCGCCGAAAATCGTCGATGGCAAGCCGCGCACGCAAATCACCACGTTTGTCGTCGAAGCGAACTCACCCGGCCTCGAGATCGTGCATCGCAGCCAGTTCATGGGCTTGCACGCGCTCTACAACGGGGTGATTCGCTTCACGAACGTGCGCGTGCCGAAATCACAAGTCGTCGGTGGCGAAGGGCGCGGCTTGAAGGTCGCGCTGAGCACACTCAACTCGGGGCGACTTTCGATTCCGGCGTCCTCGATTGGTGTCGCGAAACGCTCGTTGCAAATCGCGCGCGAGTGGGGCGCGGAACGCATTCAATGGGGCGTGCCGATCGGACAGCACGCGGCGGTGGCGGAAAAAATCCGCCGGATCGCGGGGCACGCGTTTGCGATGGAAGCGATGTTGATCACGACATCGCGCCTCGTGGATCGCGACAAGCACGCCGACATCCGTCTCGAAGCATCAATGTGCAAAATGTGGGGCACGGAAAAAGCGTGGATGTGCATCGACGAACTCATGCAACTGCGCGGCGGTCGCGGTTACGAGAACGTGGAATCGCTCAAAGCGCGTGGAGAAAAACCTTATCCCGTGGAACGCATGATGCGCGATAACCGCGTTTCGATGATCTTCGAAGGCTCGTCGGAGATCATGCGGCTCTTCATCATGCGCGAGGCGTTGGATCCGCACCTGAAGATCGCCGGGATAGCGCTCAATTCAGAGCGCGCATGGAGCGAGCGTTTCAAAAGCGGACTGCACGCGGCGGGCTTCTATTTATTGTGGTATCCGAAACAATGGCTGCCGCTGGGCGGCGGCGCGCCGGCGGGCATGCACGCGCACCTGGCGGCTCACTTGCGCGAAGTCGCCGGGCTCAGTCGGAAAATGGCGCGCACGCTGTTTCACCAGATGGTCAAGTTTGGCCCGAAGCTGGAAAAGCGGCAGGTGCTGCTCGGACGCATCGCGGACATCGGCACGGATCTTTTTGCGATTTCGGCCGCCTGCGTCTTTGCGCAAAAGTTGATCGACGACGGTGAAGCGACCGAAAAGGTCTTCGTGCTCGTGGATGATTTTCACGCCCAAGCCCGACTGCGCATCGATCAGAATTTCCACGGCATCGGGCACAACGCCGACGAACACGGCTACGCGCTCGCACAAGAAATTATTCGTGGCGACCACGCGTGGATCGAACGCGGCCTGGTGTGAAGTGGTTTGGGGCGGGGCTCTGCCGTTCGATCCGACTGAGGCGTTTGACTTGCGACCTACGCGGCGGAGTGTGTTGACGTGTTTCGGAGGATTCTAATTCCAGTGCTGCTGGCGGGCGTGATGTGCGTGGCTGAAGCCCAAGACTGGACGGCGATGTCGCCCGCGACATTTGCACTTCGTGAGGAAGTGCACGCGCGTATCAATCTGGCGAATTTTAACCGCGAGCTGCTGGCGTGGGCGATTTTCCACGAGACCAACCGTGTGCGCGCGACGTTGAAACTACCCGCGTTGAAGCATCTGCCCAAACTCGATCAAGCGGCGGACTATCAAGCCGGAGTGGGTGCGTTGCTGGAGGTGGTATCGCACAGTAATCCGCTGCCCGATCTGGCGACGCTTAAAGCCCGGGTTGAGAAAGCCGGCCTCACTTTGAAAATCGCGGCGGAAAATATCGCGGCGACGACCATTCTCGAAGGAAACACCGGCGAACGCAGCGTAGTTGTGCAACGCGTCAATGGACGGACGGTGTTGCTGGATCCTGCGACGCGGCGTGAACTACTCCCGCGCACCTATGCGAACATGGCCGCTTCGCTGGTGCAGCAGTGGATGAATTCTCCCGCGCATCGAGTGAACATGGTGAGCACAGAACTTGAATTCCTTGGAGTCAGCGCGCGAGCCCGGCAAAGTCCGAACGGGCTCGACGCTATCTACGCGGTGCAGGTGTTTTTTACTCCTTTGGAGCCAACCGCGTCGCCTTCCGGGAAAAATTGAGCTCGAAAACAACGGATTAATCGAGCCCGGTGCGTGACAAGCGATAACTCGCGACGACGGGCAAATCCGCCGCGGCGAGATCGTGGCTGAGCAAGGCTTCGGGGCGAACCCAATTGATCGCGACGTGCTCGTGCGGATGCGGCGGGGGCGATTCGGGGGTAAGCGCACACACAAACGGAATCATTTCAATCACGACGGTGCCGTAGTCGTGCGTGAAGCGCGGCAGGGCGCGCGTGAGGTGAATCGTGCAACCGAGTTCTTCGTGAATCTCACGAATGATGGCGCTGGTCGCTTCTTCGTTAGGTTCGACTTTTCCTCCCGGAAATTCCCATTTCAGTCCGAGCAATTTATGCGGTGGGCGTTGTGCGATTAGCACGAGGCCATCACGCTCGATCAACGCGCAGACAACGGGAATAGGTGGCGAGGAACTCACACCCAGCGTTGATGGCCACGCTGGGTGGGTTCGCAATGCTTTGATGGAAGGGATTGGGAATTTGCGTTCGCGACTTCGGCGAGGGGTGGTCGCGACACAGGTAAATCCAAGTGCGACTCGTGGGATTTTTGGAACGGGTTGTCGCAAAATGGGTGCGCCCATGGCCGCTTCCGGCCCAGAAGTCGGCCGATGTTCTCGCGAACCGGGTGCGCCAGATGCGCTTTCGCGGGACGCCATTTCCATGGAACTCAGACACCTCAGAACTTTTGTCGTCGCGGCCGAGACGCTTAACATCTCCGCCGCCGCGCGACAGCTGCGCGTGACGCAGCCCGCGCTGAGCCGGCAGATTCGCGAGCTCGAGCACTCGGTGGGGCATTCGCTTTTTGTGCGGCATCCGGGTGGATTGCGGCTCACGGCAGCGGGGGTGGAACTGAAATCGCGGGGCGGCCAGGCCATCGAGGCGTTCGACCTCGCGTTGCGCTCGGTGCGCGAGGAAGGCACGAAAGAACCGGCAGTGATGCACGTGGGTTACTACGCGACGATCGACACCTGGGCGAAAATTCTCGTGCCGGCCCTCGATAAAATCGGACGCCGTTTTCACGAAACGAAATTTTCCGTCTCGGAGATGACGTGTGCGCAACTCGTCACGGGATTGCGCGAAGGGCGCATTGACGTCGCCGTGCTCGGGCCGGGCGATTATCCGCACATTCCCGGAATCACGATCGAACTCGCGTGCCAGTTTCCCGCGGCGGTGCTCGTGCCGAGCAATCACCGGTTGGCAAAAAAACGTCAGATCGACCTTGAGGAGATTCGCGACGAAGAAGTCATCAGTCTTTCGGAAGAATCGTCGCCGGGTCGCAACGCGGCCTTTATCGCGGCGTGCGCGGCGGTGGGATTCACTCCGCGCATCACGTATCTAGGAAGCAGTATTCCCGAGGCGATTTCGGCGGGAATCCAGCGGCAGGCGATTGGGATCGCCGGAAGTTTTGTGATGAATGCGCCGTGTCCCGGCGTGGCCTTTCTAAAAATCAAACCGCCGGGCGTGCTGCTCAACCTCTACGTCGCGTATGCAGAAAATTCCACGGCGGCGCGTTATTTGGGCGAGCTGATCGGCACGGAAGCGCGGCGCGTGGTGGGAAGAGTCTGAGCGCAAAGCGCGGAATTTAATTCGGCGGGGTGATGCGCAAACGGCATAGCCGGTCTAGCTTCATGGCATTAGCCAGCGCGGGGATGGCTTGCTAATCTCCGGTTCGAACCGACCGATCGCGGATGGGTTTGTGTTGTGTGCTCTGATGATGGGCGTCCGGACGGTCGGTTCTTTTTTCAACCCGATTACCCCGATGTCCCTGCAATTCTCGATCCATTTTTTCCTGCGTTGTTCATTGTGGATGGTGGGATTGGCCGGCAGTTCACTTTGGGTGAAGGCGGGCCAGTCGAGCCAGTTGCCGGTTATCCATGCGTTCAGTGTTTCCGGCCCGACGACGATCCATCGCGGCGAATCGACTGGGTTGCGCTGGCTGGTCGGCAACGCGACCGAAGTTTCCGTTTCACCCGACATCGGTGTTGTGACCGGCACGAGCGTGTTCATCGCGCCGCAAACGACGACGACTTACGTGCTCACGGCGAAAAACGCCCATGGCTTCGTGGCAAAAATCAAACGCATCACGGTGGTCGTTGCCGATGCGCGCGCAGAGTTTTCTGCCCAACGAAATGACTCAACGAAGCCTGAAAACGCGAAAAAGTCAGAGCCGTTGCGTTGATCGTTCTCATCTGGGCCGCCAATGATTGGCTTGTAAAGAGCCGGTCGGGGTGCTTTTACGCCAACTCTGCTGCGGGAGGAAAGTGGTTCCGTGGCGCCAACGCTTCATGGAACTCCGACACCTCAGAACTTTCGCCGTCGTGGCGGAAACGCTCAGCATCTCTGCGGCTGCGCGCAAACTGCGCGTCACGCAGCCCGCGTTGAGCCGACAGATCCATGCGTTGGAACACATGGTCGGGCATCCGCTGTTCGTGCGGCATCAGACGGGATTGCGGCTCACCGCGACCGGCATGACGTTGCGCGATCATTGCACGAAGGCGCTGGCCGCGGTGGACGATGCCTTGAGCAGCGCGCGCGGCATGGGTTCGAAGGAAGGCACCGTGGTGCGCTTCGGCTACTACGGCATCAGCGTGTGGGAAAACCTGCTTGCGCCCGCGCTCGAGGTGTTCGCTCGAAAATTTCCGCATGTGACGCTAAACATGGTCGAGGAATCATCGGTGCATCTCGCCGCGGATCTGCGCGAAGGTCATCTCGACGTGGCGTTGTTGAGCACGGGCGACTACGCAAAAATTCCCGGAGTGACCACCGAAGTCGCGTGCACGGTTCCCTCGATGGCCGTGGTCGCGCAGAATCACCGGCTGGCGAAAAAACGTTTCGTTACGCTCGAAGATTTGCGCGATGAGGAAATCATCGGCTTCAAGCACCAGGATGCGCCGGGAAAATACCGGGCGTTTCTCGCCGCGTGCGAGGAGGCCGGATTCACGCCGCAAGTCACGTATGTCGCTTCGATTTTTCCGGAGCTGTCGCTCGCGGTGAGAAAACGCATGGGTGTCGCGATCCTGAGCGCATTTGCCGAGTCGGTGTCGCACCCGGGAGTGGTTTTTTTGAAAATGAAACCCAGTGTGCCGCTGGAGTTTTATACCGCGCACACCGTGCGGGCTTCGGCTCCAGCGCGGGAATTGGCGCGGGTGCTGGCGAGCGAAGCGCGCCGCGCCGCCGCGGCTGCGACGAACGGAAAATAGTTTCCGCGTGAGTTGAGTGTGGGTGGTCGCCGGTCTCCGCACCGGCGACATGCAGCGAGCGCGTTGTCGTATTCGCACATGCGGCGTGAGGCGCGATCGCGCTGAAGCGTCGGTGCGGAGACCGACGCCCACCTTGACGCCCTAGGGGGATAACCAATCGGCATGGGGCTCCCAACAACACGGCATTATGCAAGGCCGGCGGCAGTCGCTATTCTGTGCGTTACTTCACTCACACCTGCCACCCATGAAGTTTTCCTGCTGCCCACGCGTGTGCCTGCCGGCTTTTGCCGCGCGGAGCGGTGCGCGCGCATGCGGTGACGAACGGCGGCAGGTGAGAGTGAAGACACCACTTTACACCTAAAATGAAAATCATGTCTCAGTTTGGTTCTCTCGTTAAATACGCCTTGCTGGCGTGTGTGGCGCTCGCGGGCTTGGGCTCGCGCGTGGACGCCGCCGCGCCCGGCCGCCTTCCGACGATCTATGCGTTCAACCACACTGGCGCGGCCACCATCAACCGCGGCGAATCGCTCTGGTTGAACTGGTCGGTCGGTGACGCCACCGAAGTTTCCGTGTCGCCAGACATCGGCGTCGTGCGCGAGAACTATGTGCAGGTCACGCCGCAAACCACGATGACCTACGTCCTCACCGCGAAAAACGCGAACGGCACGGTTACGAAAAGCAGGACCATCACCGTAGTCGCGCCGCCGGTGATCGGGTCGTTCACCGCCACGCCCGAGACACTCGTCGCAGGACAGGCCGCGCAGCTGAATTGGTCGGCGCCCGGCGCCACGTGGTATCGCGTCACTTCCTCCACGGGTGCCGCGCCCGGCCAACTGATTGGCATCACGTCCGCGACCGTGCGCCCGCAGGTCACGACGACCTACACGCTCGTCGCGAATAATTCCGCCGGCTCTTCGGCTCCGCAAACGGTTACGATTCCCGTGACCGCGCCGGTGCCGAAGCCCACCATTACCTCCTTCACGGCCTCACCCGCTTCAGTCCCCAACGGCAGCCCGACCACGCTGACTTGGGCCGTGAACGGAGCAACTTCCCTGTCGATCTCGCCCCGCGTCGGCGTCGTCACCGGCAACAGCGTCACGTTTTCCCCGACCGCCACGACCACCTACACGCTCACTGCGACCAACGAGTCCGGCAGCGTGACCAAGAAAACCAACGTCACAGTTACGACGCCACCTCCGCCGACGATCTCGGCCTTCACGGCTTCGCCTCACGTGATCACCGCAGGCACCTCTTCGACGCTCGCGTGGACGGTGAGCAGCGGCGCGACGATGGAAATTTCCGCCAACACGGGCGCGAGTCCCGGCGTCGTCACCGGCACGAGCGTGAATGTCACGCCGTCCGTCACCACCATTTACACGCTGCGCGCCACGAATCTTGGCGGTAGCGTTACGCGCACAGTTTCGGTCACCGTCAACGCGCCTGCTCCAACCATCACGGCCTTCACGGCGAATCCGCCGGAGATCTCGCGCGGCGAATCAACCACGTTGAACTGGTCCGTCACGGGCGCGACGCAGCTGTCGATTTCGCCGGGCATCGGTGCCGTGAGTGGCTCGAGCGTGACCGTGACGCCGACCGTCGGCACGACTTACACGCTCACTGCTTCGAACGGGAGCGGCAGCGTGACGCGCAACGTTTCTGTTAACGTTACCGTGCCGCCGCCGGAAATCGCGGCGTTCGTCGCGACGCCGGCGGCGATTCTCGTGGGTGAATCCACCACCTTGAACTGGTCGGTGAGCGGCGCGAACTCGCTGTCGATTTCTCCCGCGATTGGCGCGGTGACCGGCACGAGCGTGAGTGTCACACCCGCGACGAGCACGAATTACGTCCTCACCGCCACCAACGACGGCGGCAGTGTCACGCGTTCCGTCGCCGTTACCGTCAACACGCCCGAGCCGTTGCCGACGATCGGCGCGTTCGAGGCGGAGCCGACTTCAATCGCTCCGGGCGGTTCATCAAACTTAACGTGGTCAGTGAGCGGGGCCGCCTCGCTCTCGATTGCCGCCAACATCGGCGCGAGTCCGGGCGTGGTCACTGGCAGCAATGTCGCGGTGACGCCCACGGCGAGCACGACCTACACGCTCACGGCGACCAATTCGAGTGGCGGCAGCGTCACGCGCACGGTCAATGTGGCCGTCGTCAGCCCGCCGGCTGTGATCAATTCATTCACGGCAACCCCTTCGTCGATCGCGGTCGGCGCATCGTCCACGCTTGAGTGGTCAGTCAGCGGCGCAGCGACGTTGTTTGTTTCCGCCGACATCAGCGCCAATCCCGGCGCGGTCACCGGCACGAGCTTGAGTGTCACGCCGACGGCCACGACCGTTTACACGCTGACAGCCACGAATGCCACGGGCGACTCGGTGAGCAGCACCGTCACGATTTCGGTCACGGCGGCGCCGCCCGCACCGACGATTGAAATCCGTTCCTTCACTGCGTCCGACGATCTCATTCAAGCCGGCGAGGAAGTGACGCTGACGTGGGAAACGGTCAACGCGCAGAGCCTGTGGTTATCCGCGAGCTACGGCGGCGATGTCGGTGACATGCGCGGTCGCACCTCGGTGGTCGTGCGCCCGATGGCGACGACGCGTTACGTGCTCAATGCGTATCATTCCACTTACGGTTCGAAATCCGCCGCGGTCACGGTCAACGTCGGCCCAGCTCCGGTGCCGGTTGTGAATGCATTCAACGCTTCGCCGAGCACGATCTCCATTGGCAACTCGACGACGCTGAGTTGGTCGGTCGACGGCGCGAACGAGATTTCGATCACCGCCGACGAAGGAACCAGCCCCGGTGTGGTGACCGGTTCAAGCATCACGGTCAGCCCGACTGATGACACGATTTACACGCTGCGGGCGCGTAACCCTTATGGCGAAGTCACGCGCGAGGCGGCGGTGATTGTCACGGGCCCGACGGCGCCAGTGATCGGTTCGTTCACGGCAAATCCGGCGTTCATCCAGAGTGGCGCCAGCTCCACGCTTGTCTGGTCGGTCTCGGGTGCCGATTCAGTTTCGATTACGGCGAGCGTGGGCCAGAGTCCCGGTGCGGTCACCGGCACGAGCGTGGAAGTGTCGCCCACCGCGACGACCACTTACACGCTCACGGCGACCAACCCCATCGGCAGCACGACGGCGACTGCGCAAGTCACGTTCTACACGCCGGGCAACGGCAGCGTCGCGCATCCGCGCGTGTGGATCACGCCAGCGCGCGTCGCGCAACTCGCGCAACGTGCCGCGGCGAACGATCCGGCTTGGATTACGTTGCGCAATGCGTGCGAACAATGGGCCGCGATGCCCGTGCGTTGGCCGGATGAGTCGCCCGCGACGGGCTATATTCACGGCGGCTACCAATACTTCGATTATATGCGTCCCGTCGTGGAACTCGCGCTCGGCTACCAGGTGACGAAAGATTTCGAGCCGCAACGCGCGGTGCGTTACGCGACGAAGGCCCGCGAAATTCTCATCAAAATGTCCGACCCTGTGCGTCACGGTCGCGAGTCGACCGACAGCGGTTGGAGCATCCGCGCTTACGTGCCCGCGCTCGCGCTGGGTTACGACTGGCTCTACGAAACGCTGAGCGATTCCGATCGCGCGCAGATTTACACGGAGATCAACCGTTGGACGGAATGGTTCGACACGAGCGGCCTCGGTCGGGATTTCCCGAATGGTAATTATTTCGCGGGTTACTACGCCGCGAAAGCCCTCGGCGCGCTCGCGACGGAAGGGGAAAACCCCAAAGCCGACGCGATGTGGAACGACTGGCTCAACCGCATCCACTACGGCATGGTGCAACCTTACCACGCGCAATGGCTCTCGGGTGGCGGCGCGCCCGATGGGTGGAACTACGGTAAACTTGAAACGATCAATATGCTTCGTCCCGCGGCTGCGGCGTTTACCGCGAAGGGCCTCGATCTCGTAAGCGGCACGCGTCCGTTCACGTGGGCGAATGGCCATGCGCACTGGGTGGCGCATTTCACGCAGCCGGACATGAAGAGCATGAGCGACCGCGGATTCCTTTATCCTTCGTCGAATCCTTCCGGAGTGAGCGCCGCGTGGGCGACACAATACACCGGCCTCATGCGCATGGTGAACGCGAGCAATACGCCGCTCATGCAGCAATACCTGCTCGATCTACGCGCGCAACCCGGTCGCGAAAACGCGGAGCCGTGGGTGGAATTTTTATTCTTCGATGCGAACGCATCGGGCGCGAACTACCGCACCGCGCTCAGTTATCGCACGCCGGGCGACGGCCAAGTCTCGATGCGCAGCTCGTGGCAAAATGATGCCGTGTGGGCGACGTTCCAATCCGGCCCTTACACTGGCGCGCCGGTTTCCTCGGAGGAATTCTACGACAAGGGCGCGCTCGTGATTCACCGCGGCAACGTGCAGTTCGTCGTCAACGCGTGGGGCGCGATGTTCCGCCACACCCCCGGCACGGAAGACGGCGAATTGCGCATGGATCCGACGCCGCAAAATCCGCGCGGACTCACGCCGTTTGATCAGCTCTACACGGAAATGTTCGGCGTGCAGACCGACGGCGTGACGGGCGGACGCCGCTTGTTCAATACGTTCTACGCGTTCCGCAACGTGAGCCATCCGCCGATTCCCGGTTACTACGGCCAGACGGCGAACGGCCCGGGCGTCGCCAACACCACGCTCTCGCGCTTTGAGGAAGGCAACCGCTACGTCCTCATGCGCGGCACCAAGCTCGAGGAAATGTATTTCACCCGCTATCCGATCAACGGCTGGGAACGCTCGGTGCTCTACGTGCGCCCGCAATTGTTCTTCGTTTACGATCGCACTGCGATGGTGAGCGCCGCGATCGACAACTGGATGTCGTGGCACGTCGCTGCCGCGCCGACTGAGCAGCTGGGTTTTGCCGGCACGCACCGTTTCGATGTGGTCGATACGCGGGCCGCGTTTGGTGGAAACTTGTTCCGCGGTCGCGTGACCACGGTGTTGCCCGCGAACCACGTCGTGACGTCGGAGAACTTGTTCAATCGCGGCAAAGTCTATCGTCTTAATGTCCGCGCTGCCGCGCCCGCGCTCACAACGAGCTGGCTCACGGTGTTCGATGCCTCCGCGTCGGCGGAAAGCGCAGGCCTCGTCGATTCATTGAGCGCGGCCAATGGCGGCGTGCTGAATGGCGATGTCGAAGGCGCGATCGTGGTGAGCACCACCGCGGCGAACACCGTGGCGACCTTCAGTCGAAGCGCGTCCGCCGTTTCGGGGGCTGTTCGCCTGCAAGTGCCGGCGCGCAACACCACCTTCATCATTAACGACCTCGTCCCCGGTGCGGCCTACAGCATCCTGACCAATCGGAGCGAAGACACGATCATCGTGCAGATCGCTCCAGGCGGCGGCACTCAACTCGCAACGGCGCAAGGCGTCCTTTCGTTCGATGTATCGGTTACCACCAACTAACCTGCGGGTTCGCGCGCGCTCCGCGTCGGTCGTTTCCCTCTCGGAAATGCGGACGCGGCTCGCGGAGTCGGAATTATTCGCGCTCCAGCAACGCACGCAGCCGCACTTCCTGTTCAACGCGCTCAACGCCATCAGCGCGTTGGTGCGCGAGAACCGCAACGATCAGGCGGTGCAAGCCATTGCCCGACTCGGCGCGCTGCAACGCACGTTGCTCGAGCACGCGGACGACACACTCGTGTCGCTCGCGGAGGAAATCATGTTCATCAAGCACTACTTGAGCCTGGAACAACTGCGTTTCGGCGAACGCCTGCATGCGACCATCGAAGTCGACGCCGACGTCGAAGGCGTGCCGTTACCGAGCTTGTTGCTGCAGCCGCTCGTGGAAAATGCGGTGAAGCACGGCGTGGCGCGACGCACGGGGATCAGTCGCGTGATCGTGCGCGTGACGCATGAAGACGATTGCTTGCGCGTGATGGTGCGGAACGATCCGCCTGATCTCACTCACGCGGTCGGAATCGGCACCGGCTTCGGGTTGCGCGCGGTGTGCCAGCGTTTGATCGGCGTGTATGGCGACAGCGCGAGTTTTTATTTCGCGCCGGATGATCCGCAAGGCGTCACGGTCACGCTCACCATTCCCCTCGAACGCAGCCGCCTCAGCGCATGAGCCGCATCAACGCAGTCATCGTCGACGACGAGCCGCTCGCGCGCGGCACCATCGCGAAACTCCTCGGCGGCCACGCCGACGTGACTGTGGCCGGCGAGGCGGGCAACGGCCAGTCCGCGCTTGCGCTGTTGCGGCACCTGTCACCGGACCTGCTCTTCCTCGACATGGAGATGCCGGACATGACCGGTCTGGAAATGTTGAAACAATTGCCGGAGGCGCAGCGCCCCGCGGTAATTTTTGTCACGTCGCACTCGGCGTTTGCGTTAAAAGCGTTCGAGTGTCGCGCGGTGGATTTCCTTTTAAAACCTTACAGCGACGAACGCTTTCACCAAGCGCTGGCGCGAGCGCGCGGAGAACTGCGCCAACCCGATATCGCTGCGCTGACGAAAAGCGTCGAAGCGCTGCTGCAGCAAATGCCCGCTGGCGCGATTCCGCCCGATGCGAAGGCGATCGATTCAAACCGGCTCACCGTCAAATCCGGCGGCGACATCCATGTATTGAAAGCCGAGCACATCAAGTGGGTCGAAGCGCAGGGCGATTATTTGCGCATTCATAGCACGACCGGCCGCACGCTGGTGCGTGAAACGATGGGGCAATTCCTCGCGCGCGCCTCGACGGGAAAATTTGTGCGCGTGCACAAATCCGCGATTGTGAATGCCGCGTTTATCTCGCGGATGAAGCCGATGCATGCGGGCGATTGCCGTTTGGAATTATCGGATGGCACGGTGTTGCGTGTGAGCCGCACGTATCGCGAAGAGTTGCGTGCGGTGCTCGGTCGTTAGTTGTCGGACAGCGCAGCCGCGAAACGGCTGGTCGCACGGGCGGCCTGCTCATCGCACCTGAATTGAGCTGGTTGCGAGGGGAGATGTGGTGATGCGAAACCGAGGACACCGTCCATCACGGGCGCGTGCGTTCGGTTTTAAACACCTATCGAACTATGTTGAAAAGAAATCTCACCACTTCGGCGCGAAGCTCGCGCACGCGTTTGCTCGGGTTGCGCATCGCCGCATTGCTGGCGACACCCGGACTGATTACCGCCCAGACGCCGCCGACTCCCGCCAGTGATCAAGCCGTCACGCTCGACAAATATGTCGTGACTGGATCGTTCATTCCCCAAGCGTCCGCTGAACCGATCGCGCCCGTCGCGATTTTTACGGAGGCCGACATTCGTGCGACGGGCGCGATGACGCCGATTCAGGCGCTGCGCAGCTTGCCGTCGTTTATCGGTAATCCTGGCGCGACTGAAAATGACTCCAACGGCGCGAGCGGCTCGACGTATGTCAGCCTGCGTGGCCAAGGCGCGGCGCAGACGCTCGTGCTCATCGATGGTCGTCCCGCCGGCAATAATACGTGGTCGAACATCCAGTTGATGCCGATCGAAGCGATCGAGCGCATCGAAGTGCTGCGCGACGGCGCCGGCATCATCTACGGCTCGGCAGCCATCGGCGGGGCGGTGAACATCATCCTGAAGAAAAACTACAGCGGTCTCGAAGTCTCCGTGATGGGCGGCGCTTCCACGCGATCGCCCGGGGCGCGCGAAACGTTTCAGGCGTCGTTTGTGACCGGTGCGTCGACGGATAAAACCTCGATCGTGATTTCCGGCAGCTATTTTAAAAACCGCACGTTGCTCGCCGGCCAGCGGCCCAACTCTGCGCTGGCGGACAATCGCCCGCGCGGGGGCGTGAACACGGGTTCTTCGTTGTTTGCAGGCGTGGCGAGTTCCGCCGCGCTCGGCTTGTCGGTGTTGCGGCCAAACTTTAGCGGAACCGCCACGCCGACTGGCGCGGGCGACTATGTGCCGCTCGATACCAACACCTTTAGCTCGAACCAACTGTTCAATTTTCGCGACTACTCGATCTCCGCGCCGGGCCAGAAACGGAATTCGCTCTACCTGAGTTTCGAACACCAGATCAACGGCAAGGCCCTCGAAGTGTTCGGCACGGTGCTCTACGCAAACCTGGCCACACGCAACGGACTCGCGCCGGCGCCGTTCCGTTTGCTCGTGAATCCGACCCAAGGACCGGCGGCGGGAGCGCTCACGCAATGGGGTCCCTATAACGAGTTGCTCGGAGCTGCGCGTTTTCGGGACGACGGCGTTGACTGGATTCAGTATCGCTCGGTCGAACTCGGTAACCGCACCAGCGAGCAGGTCTATAACGACTTCAAATATGTCGGGGGACTGCGCGGCGAAATTGGCAGCAACTGGAATTGGGAAGCGTCTTACACGGTGAACAAGGAGATCTTCGATAATCTGGACGCCGGCGTGCCGTCGTTGCCGTTGCTGGATGCGGAAGTGAAGGCCGGTCGCTTCAATCCATTCGCGCTCGCGCACTCCGTGGGCAGTGCGGTGGTGAATGGGATTACTTACAACTGGGATAACGCGAAAGCGCTCAAAGCAGCGGAAGTCACCGCGCGGCAGAGGACTGAAATCAGTGGTTTCTCTTACAACGGCCGCGTAGCCGGTTCGTTGTTTGAATTACCCGCTGGCAAGGTTGGCCTCGCGACGGGCGTGGAATACACCTACAGCGACAACGATGCGGATGTGGATGACATCTACTCGTCGGGCTCGGTGCTCGGCTTGCCCTCGGCGGCCGACAGTTACGGCGAAGATCTCAATCGCGCCATCTTTGCAGAAATCAAAATTCCGCTGCTCTCGGAGAATAACCAGGTGCCGTTTGTGCACGATCTCAGCATCGGCGCACTTGCCCGCAAAGAAGAGCAGGTGGTGAAAGGGCTCAATGGAAACACCGACCTCTACGATTCACGCACCTACGATAAGACCAATCCGAGTGTGAACCTCCAGTATGCGCCGACGAAAAATTACAAACTGCGCGCGACCTACAGCAAAGGCTTCTTGGCTCCGTCTTCGGGCTTCGTGTTTGGCAGCGCTGGCGCGAGCAACCCGACGTTGGCAGATCCACTCGGTTTCCCGACGGCGGCGCAAACCACCCTCGTGATTCGCGGCAACCCGGATTTGAAACCTGCTGTTTCAAAAGCGTGGTCGGTCGGTCTTGTTGCGCAACCGAAGGGACTTTCCAAGAACCTCTCGCTCGCGGTCGATTTCTATAACATCAAGGTCGATGGCGTCGTGGCGAACAACGCCAACGCGATTCTCGCCGCGAACGCGGCCGGCCAGGGCGCCGGCTTCATTCCGGGTAACGCGGCGACCATCAATCCCAACGCGCCGTTCGCAAATCAGATTCGTCGCTCCGCCGATGGCCGTTTGAACAGCAGCGGCAGTTTTGCCGACACCCACGGCGTGGCGCAACGCGGTGCGGTGCTCTCCGATTACCTGAACATCGCCACGCGTGACGTCTCGGGTGTGGAATACACCGCCACCTACACGCTCAACACCGCCACTGTGGGCCGCGTGACGTTGATCGCCGCCGCGAATCAGTTCGTGAAGTTCGACCAAACCTCCGGCCCCGGTTTGCCGGCGGTAAGTTATCTTGGTAAATCGGTGAGCACGGTCGGCGATCCGATTTCGCCGGGCAGCATTCCGAAATGGAAAGGCAACTTCACGACGCAGTGGAACTGGCACGGCTTCAGTGCGCGCGCGACGTTCAACTACATCGGTTCGTTCCAGGACGATCCGCTGTTCGTGATGTCGCCGAAGATGAAGGCGTTTTACGACGCCGGCACACCCAAGTCGGATCCTGCGTTTGCCGCGTTTCTTGCGGACAGCACGCAACTCAAGGTGGGCGGCTTCCGGATGGTCGAAGCGTGGAAGACCTTCGACACGCAACTGAGTTATGAATTCAGCGGCGCGGAGGGATTGTTCTCTGGTCTCACGGTGACACTGGGGGCCAACAATGTTTTCGATGAACTCGCGCCGTTTGCCGCGGGTGGGTTCAACGACAGCTACGATACGCGCACGCATAACAATATCGGGCGCTTCGTGTATCTGAATCTTTCGAAGAAATTCTAACGCTTTGGTCAGTCAGGTCTGCGCAGCCCGGTCGAAAGACCGGGCTGTTTTTTTGCAACTTCTGCAAACCGACTGGGTTCTTGAAGTATGAATACGTTCCTCAAAATCACTCTCATCGTCGTGCTGGCGGTCTTGGCCATTAAGTTCATTCCGGTCATCGCTGTTGGCGCTTTTATCGGACTCATCGTGGCGGCAGTGCTCGGAGCGCTCGGTCTTTCTTTGATCACTGTCCTGCTGGCGCTTGCGATCGGTTTGGTCGTGGCGCTCGCGCCGATCTGGATCCCGGTTCTCGCGATCCTCGGGGCCATCGCCCTGTTCAAGAAACTGAACGACAAGCCGACCGCAACGCCTCCGCCGATGTCGGCATAAGAATTGTTAGTGTGTAATCATAATGTGCAAAAGCGGCGATCCTGTGGCGGGATCGCCGCTTTATTTTTGGTCCATGAAGCTGCGTCCGCTTACTTGCATCGCGGGTAAGGGACTGACTCAATGGACGAATGCCGAAAGCGGCGGGCGCGGCCCGTAACTACATTTCCCACCTCAGTCTCGTTGGCCGCAGCCAGGGAGCGGTGAAGACTTTGGACGGCTTCAAGAAACAGCACCACACGGTGCCCGATGCGGTCAATGCGACCACTTCAGCGTTTCTCGGGAAGCTGTGTGCGGGTGAACTCGCGGAGGAAGGCGAGAAATTCTATCAGCGCGCGAAGACGCTGCTCGCTTACAAGCGCACCGATGCGTCGCTGGATGTCGCCACGCCCGCGGCAACGCTGACGACCAAGGACTTTGTTTTCGAAATTTCCTACGCGCTCGAAAGTGACGATGCCGCAAGTTACGAGATCACGCGCACGCTACACAACGTGCGCAGCGGCGAGATGGTGGATTTGCCGGAGTTTAACGAACTGTTCGCGGGCGTGTTTTCGGGGATCGTGTTTATGCTCGTGAAAGGCGTGCGCGTGGAAGCGGTAATCGACGCCATCGAAGGTGGTCAGGCGGCGGACGGACTCACGGTGTCGTATCCGTCGGATTGCCGGAACTGTGTGCTCAAAGTGGAGGGCGTCGATGCGCAGGTGATTTGTGACGGTGCCACGCTGGAGATGCGTTTTCCTAGAAATGGTTCGCCCGCGGAATTGATCGCCTCGTTCGAGGTGTTGAAAGCAGTGTTTGCTTTGAGCAAGAATCGCACTCTCAGCGGAATGATCGGCTGATTTTTTAAGCGTATGAATATCCTTTCGATTCAATCTCACGTGGCGTTCGGGCATGTCGGCAACGCGTCGGCGGTGTTTCCCATGCAACGGCTCGGCGTGGAAGTGTGGCCGATTCACACCGTGCAATTTTCGAATCACACCGGCTACGGCGCGTGGAAAGGCCGCGTGTTCGACGGACCGGCGATTGAAGAGCTCATGGAAGGGATCGCGGCGCGCGGGGTGTTGCCGGCGTGTAACGGGGTGCTCTCGGGCTACATGGGCTCGGCGGATATCGGCAATGCAATCCTGGGCGCGGTGAAACAAGTGCGCGCGGCGAACCCGGCGGCATTGTATTGCTGCGATCCGGTGATCGGCGATGTCGGTCGCGGCGTATTTGTGCGACCGGGCATTCCGGAGTTCATGCGCGAGCACGCGGTGCCGGCGGCGGATATTATTACGCCGAATCAATTCGAGTTGGATTACCTGTCGGGCCTGACGACCAGCACGAATGAGAGCGTGAAAGTTGCCGTGAACAACGTGCGGAAACTCGGTCCCAAAGTGGTGCTCGTGACGTCGGTTCACACGCGCGAGACGCCGGCGGAGGCGATCGATCTGGTGGTGGGCGAGGCGGGGCGCTGTTGGCGCGTGCGCACGCCGAAACTTTCGGTGAGCGTGAACGGCGCGGGCGACGCGATCGCGGCGCTCTTTTTCGTGCATTATCTCAAGAGTCGCTCGGCGGCGCAGGCACTCGGTGAAGCGGCGGCTTCAACGTATGGTTTGCTCAAGCGCACGGCGGACGCAGGCTCGCGCGAAATTTTGACCGTGGCGGCACAGGATGAGTTCGTGGCGCCGACGACGCGATTTGCGGTGGAAGAGATCTGAGACGTGCCGGGGAGGTGGCTCGCTTGCGGGCCACGTTGCGCGCAAGCGCGCAATCTACGCATGCGCCAAACAAAAACGGCGACCGTGGTAGGTCGCCGTTGAGAGAACGAGAATGAGTAGGAGAACGATGCTTACAGCATGTCGACGACCGCGGCGCGTTCTTCGACGAGCTCTTTGTTCGTGGCGGCGATCTTTGATTTGGCGAAGTCGTCCATGACGTAGCTCGTGATAACTTCGTAGCTGCCCGGAGTCGTGGTGCGCACGGGCACGCCGGCCCAGACGTCTTTGTCGAAACCGTAAAGACCGTTGCTCTTCACGGCGATCGAGTGAACGGCGCCTGGCGTGACGAGCGAGCGGACATGATCGACGAGGGCGTTGGCGGCGGAAGCGGCCGAGGATGCACCGCGCGCGGCGATGATGGCGGCGCCGCGTTTGCCGACGGTTTCGCAGAACGGGCCTTGGAGCCAGGCGTCATCGTTGATGACGGACTGCGCGGGTTTGCCGCCGATGGTGGCGTGCGCGAACGAGGGAAACATCGTCGGGCTGTGGTTGCCGTAGATGAAGATGTCTTTGACGTCGGTCAGGTCGACGCCGGCTTTCTTGGCGAGCTGGGTTTGCGCGCGATTTTGATCGAGACGCACCATCGCGGTGAAGCGATCGGCCGGAAGGCGTTTTGCCTGCGAAGCGGCGATCATGCAGTTGGTGTTGGCGGGGTTACCGACGACCGCGATGCGCGCGTCCGCGGCGGCGACAGCGTCGATGATCTGACCTTGGCCGATGAAAATCTTGCCGTTGTCCTTGAGAAGATCGGCGCGCTCCATGCCGGGGCCGCGCGGTTTCGCACCGACGAGCAAGCACCAGTTGGCGTCTTTGAAACCGACTGCGGGATCGGAGGTTTGCACGATGCCTTTGAGCAGCGGGAACGCGCAGTCATCGAGTTCCATCGCGACGCCTTCGAGCGCTTTAAGGGCTTTCTCAACGGGAGCTTCGATGAGTTGGAGAATGACGGGCTGGTCGGGGCCGAACATCGCGCCGGACGCGATACGGAAGAGGAGAGCGTAACCGATTTGGCCGGCGGCGCCGGTGACTGCGACACGGATGGGAGCTTTCATAAGGCGAGAGGTTTAACCACGGAGGACACGAAGAACACGAAGAATTTGCGGGGAAGGAGCAGAATAAGGGGAAGGCGCCGGCAATTTCTAATAAATTAATCAGCGCAGGCAGGCGCTCCCATTGCCGAGTGAAGTCACATGAACTAAGCGAACTGCGGCGCAAGCGTCGCGTGGATTTCGCGGACGAGTTTTTCGGTCGTGTCCCAGTCGATACAGCCGTCGGTGATGGAGACGCCGCGGCGGAGATTTTCCTTGGGTTGCGGGAAAGGCTGGTTGCCAGCGGAGAGGTTGCTCTCGACCATCGCGCCCATGATGGAGGTGTTGCCCGCGACAATTTGTGCAAGCAGTGCGCGCATGACCTCAGGCTGAAGCTCGGGCTTCTTGGCGGAGTTGTCGTGCGAGCAATCGACGAGGATGGATTTGGGCAGGCCGGCTTTGGCCAGCAATTGTTCAGTCTGGGCGATGTGCGTGGGCGAGTAATTCGGGCCGGCCGCACCACCACGAAGGACGATATGGCAATCGGGATTGCCACGCGTGACGATGGCGGAGGCGGAGCCGTCGAGATTGATGCCGAGGAAGGTCTGCGGCTGGGCGGCGGCTTTGATTGCATTGGTCGCGGCGCCGATTGAACCGTCGGTGCCGTTTTTAAAACCGAGCGGCATCGAAAGGCCTGAAGCCATTTGGCGGTGCGTTTGGGATTCGGTCGTGCGTGCGCCGATCGCCGACCAGCAAATGAGGTCGGCGATGTATTGGGGAGTAATCGGATCTAGCAACTCCGTGGCGGTGGGCAGGCCGAGATCGAGAACGTCGCGGAGGAATTTGCGGGCGGTGCGCAAGCCGGTCGCGATGTCGTGCGAACCGTCGAGGTGCGGATCCATGATGAGGCCTTTCCAGCCGACGGTCGTGCGCGGTTTTTCAAAGTAAACGCGCATGACAATCATGACTCGGTCGCTGACTTCGTGGGCGAGAGCGGCGAGGCGTCTCGCGTAATCCAAGCCGGCTTCCGCGTCGTGGATCGAGCAGGGCCCAATGATCAGGAGGAAACGTTTGTCGTCGGTGAAGATGAGCCGGTGGATCTCTCGGCGAGTGCGAGAAACGAAGTCGGCTTGGGCTTCGGATTTCGGAATTTCGGCCAGCATCGCTCCAGGGGAGGGCAAGGCGCGGGTTTCAACGACATTGATGTCGGACGTTTTCTGCATGAACGCTCAGTTGGGCTGTTCTGCGGTCTTGTATCAAGACCTTGCTGTGTTCTACGAATTTGGGCAAAGAAAAGGCCGGTCGCCTACCCCTAAGCGACCGGCCATTGCTTTCTTAGTTACCCCAAAACTCCTCGCTAAGCGAGGAGAAGTGTTGAATGTCGATACCGTAGCACAGGAGTCCCGTTCGTCAATAGTAAGATTATAAGAAAATTAAATCCTGTGCTAATTCGTTGATTTGGATGATATTAAAATACAAAAAATCCTGATTTTGCAACAAGTGCGATTCCATTCTTACGGTCTGAATGCCCATTTACAGGTCACGGGGGACGATGCGTTCACGTTTCTTCAAGGGCAGTTCACGAATCAACTCCAGCAGCCCGAAGGCAGTTGCGTGTATGGCCTCTGGCTTAACCAGAAGGGGAAAGTGCTCGCGGATAGCTTCGTGATGAGACTCGCCCCCTATGAATTTCGGGTGACGAGCGTTGGCTGTTCGGCGGGTGTCATTCGCGAGCGACTGGAGGCATACATCATTGCGGACGATGTGCAGATCACCGACGACACGGCGGAGGTCGCGGGTCTGGCTTTGCTCGGGACGGGGAGCGGGGAGGTCTTGGCCCGGATAATCGGGCACGCGGCGCCGGCGGCTGGGCAATTCGCGCGCGTGGGGGAGGTGATCGTGTTTTCTGGCCGACAGATTTCTGGCGAAAATTATGAATTGGTCGGGCCGGTGAGCGCTTTGGCGGATTATTCGCGGCAACTGAGTGCGATGAACTTTTCAGCAATCGGGGCGGATGAGCTCAATGCTGGGCGGATCGTTGATGGCATCCCCGCAATTCCCGGCGATATCGGGCCCACCGATTTACCCAACGAAGGCGAGTTGGAAGGCATCGCGATTTCTTACACGAAAGGCTGTTACCTCGGGCAGGAAGTGATGGCGCGCCTCAAAAACCTCGGGCAGGTGAGGCGGAAACTGCATAGCGTGCGCGGCGCGGGTGAACCGCCGGCATCATCGACGCCGTTGTATCAGGGCGCTGAAAAAGTTGGCGAAGTGCGCACGAGTGCCAAAAGCGCTGGAGGATTCGTCGCCATGGCGATGTTGTCGTTGGTAAGATTGAAACCTGGGGTGGGGCTCAGCCTGTCGCCGGGAGGCGAGCCGAGCGTGGAGGTGATCGCTCGTGGATGAGCTGACGCAATTAACCGCGCTGTGTCGCCGCATGGGCGCGCCGTTACCGCAGGCCGAAGCGATGGCGCGGCAATTGATCAAGCGCACTGACCAGCTTTCGGCTGAGCGCGGTCAATCGCGCGAAGAAGTCATGGCGTATTTGCTGCGCCTGGTCGTGCAAGGCCGCAACGGCGACGTGCCACCGGAATTCCAATCAGACAAAACGCCGAAATCGGAATCGCGTTAGAACAGAATTTCCAAGCTCCCGAAGTAGCCGTCGATCCAGCGATTGAGTCCAAAGAAATAAAGCAGCGACGCCACGCCGAGCATCGGACCAAAGGGCACGTGCACGCCGAGGCCAAGTTCGGCGGGTTGGCCATCGGGCGTTTCGGCACGCAAGCCGGCTTGCGAAGAGCGGCCGGAGATTTTTTGAAAGAGCAACGCGACGATCAGCCACACGCAGCCCAGCATCGCGCCACCGAACACGGCGAAGACGGCACCTTTCCAGCCGACGAATGCGCCCAATGCGCCGAGAAATTTTACGTCGCCGAAGCCCATCGCTTCTTTCTTGAGCAATACTTCCGCAAAAAGCGCGATCCACAGCACGAGCGCTGAGCCCACAAACATTCCCAACACTGCTTCGCGCCCCGCGCGTGCGCTGGCGACCATGTAGAGCTCGTGCGTTTGATCATGCAGCGCGGGTAAGAGGATCGAGAGCAGCACTCCCGTCGCAGCCCCGCCGATCGTAAACGCGTCCGGAATGATCATGTGGTCGTGATCGATGAAAAATGCGCAGATCACGATCGAGCACAGCACGGCGCCCGCAATCGCCTTACCGGGTGGAAATGAAAGCCAGCACGCGAGGAAAAGTGCGGCGGTCAGGAACTCGATGGCCGGATAACGAAAACTAAATTTGCGTCCGCAGCAGCGGGCGCGTCCGCCCAAAATCATCCAACTGAAAATCGGGATATTGTCATACCACGCGATCGGTTTGCCGCAGCCGCAGTGCGAGCCCGGGAACACGACCGATTCATTTTTAGGAATGCGGTAGATGCACACATTCAGAAAGCTGCCGATGAGTGCGCCGAAAAGGGCGGCGGTCATTGGAAAAAACCACGGCAACGCGATCGAAACTTCGTCGAACCAAGTCATGGCTTAAGGTTTTGCCGCGTTGAGCGCGGCGGCTTGCATCACGTCGACGGGCACGTTGGCGCCAGACCAGATTTCCAGTGAACGGGCGCCTTGATGCACGAGCATCGAAAGGCCATTCGCGGTCGGCAGGCCCAGCGCGGCGGCTTGGCGCAGCAATGCGGTTTGGGGTGGACGGTAAATCATGTCGTAGACGGCGACCGGGCGGGCGATTTTTTGCAAATCGATCGGTGCGCGGTCGTCAGGTTTCAAACCAACTGACGTGGCATTCAACACGAGCGCGTTGGCGGGCAAATCCGTTGGCGGGCTGGTGAGGTCGAATCCATGAACGGGGATGTCGCCGGCGAGTGATTTTAAATTTTCGACCAGTGCGCTCAACGTGGGTTGCGTGCGATTGCCGATCCAGAGCGAGTTGCAGTGCTGACGCAGACACTCGATGGCCGCAGCGCGGGCTGCACCGCCGGCACCGAGCAAAATCACATCCGCGCCTTTCAGCTCGAGGCCGAGATCCTGGCGCAGTGCCGCGGAAAGACCGTAGTTGTCCGTGTTGGCTCCGCTCCAGCCGGTTGCGGTGTGCGTCAGCGTGTTGGCGGCACCGGCGGCTTTGACAAAAGCATCGCTGCTGGCGAGGTGTTCGATCGCGAGCGCTTTGTGCGGAACCGTGAGATTGAGGCCGCGGAAATTCTTCTGATGGAAAAGTTTTAGCGCGCGCGGCAACTCTTCGGGTGCGATATCGAATTTGAAATATCTCCACATGCTGAATTCCGGCGCAGTTTCCGCCATGACGGCGAGCGCGGCGTTGTGAATCACCGGGCTGAGCGAGTGCGCGACGGGCCGGCCGATGACCGTGAGCGCGGTGCCGGCGAAAGACCAGTTTTCGAGGTCGGCGAGGGTGTGGACGGGCTCAGCGCTCATGAATAGGCGCGAGAGCAAAGCCGGAGAATACGGCGAGAACGAGCCCGATTTTAAGGCTCGGCGTGGCGCTCGTAAGTCGCGTCGAACTCGGCGACAAATCCGGCGAACAGCGCGGCCTGGTCGGACTGACGGGCGGCGGAGTAGTGATTCGCGAGGTTGCGGCAGCAGCGCGTGAGGACTTCACGCACGGCGGTCGGAGCAAGGTCGGTAATCGAAGCGGAGCCGCTGACTTGTTTCACGAAGTCGAAAGTTTCTTCCGCCGTGAGAAAGACCCCGGCATTAAAGGTATCGATGAAAAACGGCACGCTTTCTTCGAAGCAGCCGACCATGAAATGCCCAGGCAACGCGATCGCTTCGAGCTGCAAGCCGATGCGTTCTGCGACGAGAATGTAGATGATCGAAAGTGAAATCGGAATGCCTTTGCGGCGCTTCAGGACTTGGTCGATGTAGCTGTTGAGCGGATCCGCGTAGTGCTCGGTGTTGCCGCGCAAACCGTGTTCGTGAAACAGCACGCGGTTGATCACGCGGCATTTTTCGCGCGCAGAAGCGGGTTCGGCGATGAGCTCACGGCAACGCGCAGCGAGCGCGTCCAGTTGCGTGCAGCATGCGCCCACGTCGAGATTGGGATTCACCGTGCGACTCAGCAAAATCGCGCCGGTTTCCAATTCGTAATTCAACGAACGGATAAAATCGCGAAATTCACTGACCGGGTCGGCAAAACTTAAATCGCGCAGGTAGTGGGCGGCGTGGGGCGCGAGCGGGTGGTCTTGTTTCGCAGAAAGCTCGCGAAGGAAATCCACGCTTTCCAAACTGGAACGCGTAAATTCGGCGATGAGCGCCTGTCGGACTTTTGGCGAAGGGTCGTCGAGCAACTGCTCAAACGCAGCGCGCTGCGAAACTGTGAAGGCCCGGGTTTTCACTTGGTTTCCAAACAAGGCGCATCTGCTCGCAGTGCAATGCGGAAAACTGCCCTGAAAACGCACATCGATTTCAACGCGGCCCGTAGAGACCGGTGCCGACGCGCACCATCGTGCTGCCTTCCTGAATGGCAGCTTCGAGGTCGCCACTCATGCCCATCGAAAGTTCGCGGAGCGACACGCCGAAACGCGCGGCGAGCTCGTCGCGAATGGTGCGCAGGTTGGCAAAGGTTTTTCGGGCGACTTCGGGATCATCCGAGAGCGGCGCGATCGTCATCAGGCCGTCGACTTGAAGATTTGGTTTGGCCAGCACGCACTCCACGAGCTTGGCCGCGTCGGCGGGTTCGGCGCCGAATTTAGCAGGATCGTTGCCGGCATTGATCTGCAAAAGAACGGCGAGCTTCTTGCCCTGTTCACCCGCGGCGCGATCGAGCGCGTTAATTAGCTTTTCGCTGTCGACACTTTGCACGCGCTCGAAGTGGACGGCGGCGAGCTTGGCTTTGTTGGATTGGAGATGACCAATCAGTTCCCAACGCAGCGCGCCAGGCGCTTGGGCCCGTTTTTCGATGGCTTCCTGAACGCGGTTTTCACCCACTGCGGAAAAACCGTAGCGAAGTGCATAGTCCGCAGCAGCAGCAGGATGAGTCTTTGTGACGGGCAGAAGCGTCACTTCCTGCGGCGAACGCCCGGCAGCGCGGCACGTGTCAGCTATTCGAAGCAAAAGCGCGTCGGCTCTTTGGCGGAAAAGATCGTATTCGATAAACATCTATGAATGCAGCTTTTAGGGTGGTCAGTTAATAAGTTGTGTTTATGCTGAGCACTAACTCAGACGACGTATGCAAATCGAGAACTTCAAGATTTTCGCTGATTTAGTTGAAACGAAAAGCTTTTCCAAGGCGGCGAAGTTGAATGGCATCACGCAATCTGCGGTGAGCCAGCAGGCTCGGTCGATGGAGCGCAACTTCAAGACGCTGATGATTGATCGGAGTCAAAAGCAGTTCAATCTCACGCGCGAAGGACAACGCATCTACGAATCGGCCAAGGAAATCCTGCACGTCTACGAAAAACTCGAGAGCGAGCTGCAGGAAATGAAGAAAGTGATCAGCGGCACGATTCGCATCTCGACGATTTACTCGATCGGCCTGCACGAACTGCCGCCTTACATCAAAAAATTCCTGCACGACTATCCTTCGGTGAACGTGCGCGTGGAATACCGCCGCTCGAATCTCGTTTACGAAGACATCCTTCATAATTCAGTCGATTTTGGCCTCGTCGCATTTCCGCAGAAAATCCGGCAGATCGACATGATTCCATTTCGCAACGACCGCCTCGTGGTCATCGCGCACCCGAATCATCCGTTGGCGAAAGGTGGCGACGTCGACATCAAGTCGCTCGCGGCACATAAATTCATCGGTTTCGACCCCGACATCCCGACGCGCAAGGCCGTCGACCAGATTTTCCGCGACAACAAACTCGAGATCACGCCGGTGATGGAGTTCGACAACATCGAAACCGTGAAACGGGCCGTCGAAATCGATCACGGCATCGCGATCGTTCCGCAGGCAACCGTTGTGCAGGAAGTTCGTCAGGGCACGCTCGTGACGATCTTGTTCAAAGGGAAAGAGTTTACCCGTCCACTTGCGATTTTGCACCGCAAGGGCCGCGTGCTCACTCCCGCGATGAAGAAATTCATCGACACGCTTAACGCCGAGCCATCGCTCGAATAAAAAACTTTTCAGGTCGCTGGGGCGAACACGCGCGTCAGAAACCCTCGATTTGCTTTTCCGGGAACAAGCTTAGGTTTCATGTCTCCCATAAACATGACACGCGCTCGCCTGATTACTCTACTGGCCGCCACCGCTGCGTTGGCGCTTGGCCCGGTGCTTTTTCAAAATGGAAAACTGCAAGCGCAGGTCCCTTCGCCAGTGGACGCACTGTTGATCGGCCAGCCGGCTCCATCTTGGAAACTACTGGATCTTGACGGGCGCGAAGTCAGCTCAAGCCAGTTTGCCGGCAAGGTGGTCGTGGTGGATTTTTGGGCCACCTGGTGCACGCCGTGCATCAAAGAAATTCCCGGCTACATCGAGCTGCAAAAAAAATACGGCTCCGATTTGGCGATTATCGGAATCTCGGTTGATCGCAAAGATGCGAGCGAGGTGAAGAAATTTACCGAGAAACAAGGCATGAACTACACGGTCGTCATGGCCGATGAAAATGTGGTGTCGGCCTTCGGTGGTGTGGAAGGTATTCCGACCACATTCATCATCAGCCGCGAAGGCAAATTCGTGCACAAGAAAGTTGGTTCGATGGCGCACGAAGATTACGAGAATTTGCTCAAAGGCTTTCTGAAATAAGCGATACAGCGCGAATTGATTTGAAGCCGGACACGTTTGTCCGGCTTTTTTATTTTCGCCCATGCAGTTCAACTTCGGCTTTTTCATCCCACTCGCCTGCGCGCTCACCTACGTGATCGGCGCGTTGCTGGTGAAGCGGGCGTCGGTGCTGGGTGCCGGGGTGTGGCGCACTAATTTTGTTTCGAACTGGGCGCTCGCGCTGGTGTTTGTGCCGCTTTGGTTCGGCATGGGCGGCAAGTTTCACGCGCTGGCGGACTACTGGCAGCCGGCGGTGACGGCAGTGCTGTTTCTCGGCGGACAAATTTTCACGTTTCTGGCTTTGAGCCGCGGCGATGTTTCGGTGACGACGCCGGTGCTCGGCACGAAAGTGATCCTCGTTGCGCTCATGAGCAACCTGCTGCGGGCGGGCGAGGTTCCGCTGTTGTGGTGGATCGGTGCGGCACTCAGCACGCTGGCGATCGCTTTGATGCATGTCGGCGGAGATGCGGCTAAACGAAAGAATACCGGACAAACTGTGCTACTGGCGTTCCTCAGTGCCGTCGCGTTCAGTGTGAGTGACGTGCTTCTACAAAAGTGGGTGCCGGCGTGGGGCGTGGGAAATTATTTCCCACCGATGTTTTTACTGGTGGCCGTGATGTCGTTTGCGTTCATGCCGTTCTTCAGTGGTTCGCTCCGGGCGCTTAGCAAAGATGCGTGGCGGTTGATCGGCCCGGCAGCGCTGCTGCTTGCGCTGACTAACGCCGGCATCGTGCTCGCGATCGTGTTGGTCGGCAGTGCGACGGCGGTAAATATCCTCTACAGCTTACGCGGGCTGCTCAGCGTGGTGCTGGTTTGGATGGTCGGCCACTGGTTCGGCAATGAAGAGGGAAAACTCTCGGGAACCCTGCTGAAGCTGCGAATGGTCGGAGCCACGCTGATGCTGGCGGCGATTTTGCTCGTCTTACTTTAAAAGGCCGAGTGCTTCGCGAGCGCGGATCTTGGCGGACTCGTCGTGTTTGCCACGCGAGGACATGGATAATCCGCGGTTCCAGTTTTCGCGGGCAGCGCTGAGATCACCGGCGGCTTTGTAAGCGAAGCCGAGTTCGAGCCAGTGATTGAGCTCGGTGGGCTCAAGCTCGGTCGCGTGTTTCAACTCTGCGATGGCGGTGGCGACAGATGCATCGGGCAAGCCGCCGTAAAAAAGTTTCACGGCAAAACGGGTTCCTCCGCCCAGGGTAGCGACTTCATAATGCCAGCGCCCGAGGAGGTGATGCGCCCAGGCGTAGTCCGGTTTCAAGGCGATGGCGCGCTCGGCCTCTTCTTTGACGAGACGTGAATATTTAATCTTGGTCTGGGTGTCGCTGTAGACGGCCAGTTTGCCGTGACACACCGCGAGTGAGAGCACGCTTACGGGGTCGCGAGGATCGAGTTCGACGGCACGCTGCGAGTATTCAAGCGCGGTTTGCGCGTAACGTTTTTTCTCGGCGACGGTTTTTTGTTCAAGAACGAGGTCGGAATATTGCTTCGCGATCTTTTGAAGAATAAGCGCGTTGTTTGGCTGCGCCGCGTCGGCTTGTTGCAGGAGTTCAAGCGCACGGCGTGAATCCAGTTTTGTTTCGGCGACTTGGGCTTCCTTGATCAGTGCGTCGACTTCGACCGCACGCAGGGCCGTGGCCGCGCTGATCAATACTACGCACGAAAGCAAAAAGCGCTTCACGGTTTCAGAAATAAATAGTGGCTGACGTGCCACTCTCTGCCGTCACGGAAATTCCACAGCTCTGCGCAGGAAAGATAAAACACACGCCAGTAGGCCCACCATTTGGTCGCTTGCGCCTGGCCGTAGGTTTGCTCGAAAAGCGGCATGATGGCTGCGCGGTTTGCGTCCATGTGTTGGAGCCAGTGCTCGGAGGTTTGGCCGTAGTGCTTTCCGTTCACGATCCACCTCTCCACGAGCTTCAGGTCATCTTGAAAACGGGAAAAAAGATCGTGCGAAGGCATCATGCCGCCGGTGAAAAAGTATTTACTCATCCAGTCGGTCTCATCGCGCACGACGAAATGATACGCGTATTTACTGTGCACAAACACATGGGCGAAAAACATGCCGCCCGTTTTCAGCCAGCGCGCGACGTTGGCCATCAAGCGCGGCCAGTTTTTCATGTGTTCAAACATTTCCACCGACACCACGCGGTCGAACTGGTGCGCGGCGATGTCGAAATCGTTCATGTCGCAGGTGACGATTGAGACATTGTAGAGGCCGCGGCGCTTCGCCTCGCTCATGATGTGTTCGCGTTGCGTGCGCGAGTGAGAGACACCGGTGATGTGCGCGCGGGGGTAGTGCTCGGCCATCCAAAGCGTCAGTGAGCCCCAGCCACAGCCGAGCTCGAGAATGTTCAATCCATCCGCGAGGCGTGCCCGGTGGCACGTGAGCGCGAGCATCGCTTCTTCGGCATGCGCGAGGGTCTCGGTGCCGTGTTCGTAGAATCCGCTGGAATACTTCAAGTGCGGGCCGAGCGATTTCTGGTAGAACAACGTCGGCACTTCGTAGTGCTGTTCTTTCGATTCAGTCGTGTTGATGGCGATCGGCTGAGTGCGGAGATCCGCTGCAAACTTCTGTAACTTCGCTTCGAGATCGGCTGTAGCTTCCTCACGAAGTCGCTGGCGAAGCAAACGGCGAATGCCGAGACGGATTACCCAGTCGGGCAAAAGATTTTTTTCGAGCAACGAATCAATCATGAGGATTTTTTAGGAAACCACGGGATGAAGGCGTTCGTGGTTTTCTGATAGCGGCGATACGCCTCACCTTTTGAACGGACCGATTGTTCTTCCGTGAGCGGTATACCTGTTACGCGCAACAAGAGGAAAAGGATGACTGCCGGGCCGATAATTCCCAACCAACCCCACGGCGACGCCCCGGCAAAGATCGCGTAGGCCACCCACGTCATCCACTCGAAAAAATAGTTGGGGTGTCGGCTGAAATGCCAGAGACCGACATCGCAGACGCGGCCTTTATTGGCTTTGTTGTGTTTGAAGGCGGCAAGTTGCGCGTCAGCGGTGGCTTCACCGGCCACGGAAAGAAGCCAAAGGATCGCGCCGGCAATTTCGAGTAGATGCAGTTGCGGTTCGGGATTCAGGCAAGCGATGAAAAAGGCAAGGCCCAGCAACACGACTGAAGCCGCTTGAAGTTGAAAGAAACCAAACATCTTCGGGGCAAAATTGCCTTTCCAGTCTTTGCGAAGCTGGGCGTAACGACCGTCTTCCTCCGGATGGTGGCTCACCACACGGCGACAGAGATGCGTGCCAAGTCGCAAGCTCCAGAGAATCGCCATCGAGCTGATCAGCGCGCGCCGCACGGGCCAGCCCGGGCCAACTAGCGCGTAAAAAAATGCGAGTGCCGCAAACGCGTAAGACCAAGCGACGTCGACGAATCCGTAGTTGTCGATTTTCCGCGAAATGAAATACACGCCGGCGAAGGCCACGCAGAGTCCGACGAGCGCGGTTAAAATAATGAAGAAGCCGCTCATCGAAAATCAGGCGACGAAAGCGATCACGCCGAGCGTGATGATCATAACGGCAGGCACCCATGCGGAAACTTGCCGTTCGCTTCGGAGCACAACGGTTTCGAGTTTTGCGTCTGGGCTGACGCGGAAGAGTTGGATTAGCAGGTAAATTGCCATCGCGATGTTACCCAGCAACACCACGGCAAGAAACCAAAGCATTCGCGCTGGCCACGAAGGCTCCTTGTAGGCGAGCCAGACGTAGAACGTGATAAATCCCCAATAGGCGTCGAACAGCGTCGCGATGAACCACGGGTGGGCGCCGACTTCACGAGGGATTTCGAAAAGCGATACCTGCAAGCTGGCCCAACTTGTCACCCAAAGCATCGAGCCGAGGACGCTGATAAAAAGTATGCGGAGAAACCAGATCACGGCGCGGAGCTAGTTGTTTTAGAGTGATAGATTATTGGATCGCGTGTGGACGGTCTGCACCACCGAGATGTTGCGCATGGCGAAGCCGACTTCGCAGTAACTGAGGTAGTAGCTCCATTTGCGCACGAAGCGTTCGTCGAAACCGAGGGCTTTCACTGCATCCAATTTAGACTGGAACGTGTGACGCCATTCACGAAGCGTGCGCGCGTAGTCGCGGCCGAGATCCTCGAAGTTGTGGAGGATGAAATTACCCTGTTCAGAGAAAAGCTGGTTAAGGCGATTGACCGACAACAGCAGCGATCCGGGAAAAATATGTTTTTGGATGAAATCGACGCCGCGGCGCAATTCATCGTAACGCGAGTCGGGGCACGTGATGAATTGCAGCGCAATGAGGCCGTCGCGTTTAAGCACCCGATCGCAGACCTTGGCGTATTCGCCGAGGAAGCGATGGCCGACGGCTTCGAGCATTTCGATGGAGACAATCTTGTCGAATTGACCGGTGAGATCGCGGTAGTCCTGCAAGCGAACTTCGATCAAGTCACTTAATCCGGCATCGGCGATGCGCTTGGTGGCGAAATCGAATTGCTGCTGCGAAATCGTGAGCGTGGTCACGCGGCAGCCGTAATTTTTTGCGGCGTGCATGCTCCAACTTCCCCAGCCCGTGCCGATTTCGAGAACGTGATCGGATGCTGTTAACTGAAGTTTGCGACACAACGCGTCGTTCTTGGCGATCTGCGCGGCTTCGAGGGTTTCAACGCCTTCCCAGCGGGCGCCGGAATACATCATGGTGGGATCGAGCCAGAGCGCGAAGAAATCGTTGGAGAGATCGTAGTGCTCGCTGATGTTGCGTTGCGAATTCGCGCGCGTGTTCGAACGGAGGAGATGACTGACGCGATTGCCGAACCGGAGCAGATTTAGGAAAATATTTTTCGCATGCTTCGAGCCCGTGAGCGTCGGCGCGTGCTCGATGTTGAGCACGAACCAGCCGAGTAGGTTAGTCAGGTCGGGCGTATCCCAATCGCCGTCGATATACGCCTCGGCAAAACCGATGTCGCCGTAGAGCGCGCTTTTCGTGAAGAAGCTGGCGCGGCGAACATGCATGAACGCTGTGTTAGAAACGCCTGGCGCAACCAAAGAACTCGGGGTGGTTTTTTCTCCGAACTCGCGCACGCTGCCGTCAGGCAGTTTGAGTTGCATGCGACCGAGCTTCATCTGGTCGAAAGCCTTGAGCACGGCACCCTGAAAAAATGACGGAGAACTGGCATTGGCAGACGCGGTCGCTGCGGTGACGGTAGAATCGAAATCGGAACTCATGCTTTCGGGGGTTGGGCGATTGAAGAATGCGGGCGGTAGAGGTCGCGCTGAACATCGGCGCGGGCGGCTTTGGCGAACCACGGCACTTTTTTCAGATAGAGTTTAAGCGCGTTCCAATGGATCAGGAAAATGATGCGCAGGGTGATGAACGGATATTTGAGCGTAAACCACGCCAACGTGCCATTGGTGAGTGGCTGACGGGTCCCGGTGAGCGTGGTGGTGAGTGTGCGCACCCCGGAGTCGTAGTCGTCGATTTGAATAGAAAGTTTTTCGTTGGGCGTGCGGAGGGTGAAATCGAAATCGACATCCATATCCGTAAACGGCGAGACGTAGAAATATTTCGGTGTGCGCAGGCGAAAGGCGGAGCCCTCCTTGGTGTCAGAGCCGAGCACGAAGGGTTTTATTTCACGAAAAGTATTCGTGACCTCGGCGATTGCGGCGACCTGGTGGCCATGACGATCCTGGCAGAAATAAAACGAAACCGGGTTAAACAAATAGCCGAAGACCCGGGGCAAAGTGACGAGCAGGACGCGCCCACCCGTGAGATCGATGCCGCGTTCGCCAAGGTAAGAGACCACGCGGGCTTTTAGGTTGGCAGGAGTGCGCGGAGTCTGAAGAGAAGCGCTCGAATTGTTATGCAGCGTTTCACCCACGGGCATGAAATCACGATCACGGATGCTGTAAGCATTACGGCGGTTTAAGGAAAAGAAGCGCAGCTTGCGGTGAAGGATTTCCAGTTCGTCCAAATCGAGCGCGAACATGAAAATGCGATAGACGAACCGGTGCGCTTTCGGCGCGAAACGGTGGTGCATCACATGGCACTCGTAGAGACAGGAATTCACGTAAAGAGCTACGCCTCACGCGAACTACAGGATGCATAGCAGACGCAGCGAATCGCAAAATGATTTTGATAGCAAACGCCTTACGAAGAGGGAAGTTCGGGATACATCCGAACCGATGCCCGGGAAAATCCCGTAGCGAATGGTATGAACCGTCACACCTTTGCTAACTGCGCAGAGGTGGGTTGGGGTTTTCCCAAGGATCGCGGTGTAGAAGTAACGCAGAGAGGTTAACCGCCGATAGAAATCCGTCTTCGTGAAAACCGTAACGCTGCCAGGCGCCGGCGAAGTAAGTCTCGGTGGTGCCGCGCGCAGCAACGTGCAAAGCCGGCAGTTCGGCCTGCGCGCGCACGGCGCCGAGGCTGAACAACGGATGTTCGTAGTGAATCGTTTTTAGAATCTTTGCGGGATCGACGCGATCGGGACGATTGATCGAAACAAAATAATTTTCGCGATCTGAGACCCCTTGGAGAGAATTCATCCAGTAGTGCGTAGCGGGAGAAATATTGCCCGCCGCGTCACGGGCGATGGAGTAATTCCACGCTGACCACGCGAGCTTGGTGCGGGGCATCACGGAAGTGTCGGTGTGCAATGTGGCCGTGTTCGCTTGGAAATGAAACTCGCTGAGCACGCGAGTTTCGTCGGCCGTGGGATCGGCGAGAAGCGATAGGGCTTGATCGCCGTGGCAGGCGAGAATGGCGCGATCAAAACGTTGAGTGGCGCAGTCCGCAGTGGTCACGAGCACGCTGCCGTTTTCTCGACGCACGCGAACGACCTTCGCGTTGTGACGGATACGGTCGCGAAAGGGCGCGACGAGGCGCTTCACGTATTCCTGCGAGCCGCCATCGATTGTCCACCATTGATGCTGCGTGCTGAGGCCGAGGAAGCCGTGATTATGAAAAAAACGTAGCAGCGTCGTGGCGGGAAACTCGAGCATCTTGGCGGGTGGGGTTGACCACACCGCCGAACTCATCGGCACGAGGTAGAGATTGAAAAAATCGTCACCGTAGCCGCGCTGCTTCGTGTAGTCGCCGAGTGTCACTCCCTGCCAGGCTGGATCTGCAAGTGCTGCGACGGCTTCGCGATTGAAGCGATCAATGCTGAGCAGCATGCGAATGAAGCGCGGGCGAAAAATATTCCGACGCTGAGCAAACAGGTGGTTCAAGGACGAGCCGGCGAACTCGAGGCCGGTATCCTCGTGACGCACGCTGAAAGACATCTGGGTCTTTTTGACGGGCAATTTTAGCTGGGCGAAGAGACGCGTGAGTTGCGGATAGGTTTCGTAGTTGAACACCATGAAACCGGTATCGATGGGCACGGGGCGGCCGGTGCCGGTTTCGGGAACGGTTACGGTGTTGGTGTGGCCGCCGGTGTAATCGGCCTGCTCGAACAAGGTGAGTGCGTGTTCGTGCTGCAAAAAGTGCGCGCAACCCATGCCGGCGATGCCGGTGCCGATGATGGCGATGGAGGCCATGATAATAAAAAAGGCGCCCGATGTGGGCGCCTCGAGATTACGCTTTAGGGTCCGTCGCGGATGCAGGCGGCTGCGAGGGATTTTCGACGATCAGTTCACCGACGTTGCGATGGATAGCGGGGCCGTCGGCCTTTTTGAGCGGGGCAACTGCGGACGAGTTAACCGTGGCAAGTGCGATGGCCGCAGCGGTCGGCACGACGCGTTTGAGGGTGTTGATCTCCTGCTGCACGGATGAAACGGAGAAGCGGCGAATCGTGTCGTGATGGGCATTTTGCGCGGCTTCGTCGTAGATCGATTTTGGCACGGGTTTCAGGCCCCAGATGAAACCGGTGAGCGAAAGGAGTTTGAGCCCGTAGTAAGTCGGGTCGATTTCCCACCAATAAAAACCGTTGCGAGTCGCGGATTGGTAGCGGTGGTGGTTATTGTGCCACCCTTCGCCGAGCGTGATGATGGCGAGGATGAAACTGTTGCGCGAATCGTCCGACGTTTCGAAGCGGCGACGGCCCATCAGGTGCGCCATGGAATTAATGCAAGCGGTGCCGTGAAACAGCGCGGTCGTGCTGATGAAGAACCCCCATACGAGCATTTGTGCACCGGATGTGCCAAGGCTCGGCGCGAAGGTTTCCAGCAAGCTGCCGAGTCCAAAAAGCGAGGCGGCAAAAAGCACCGGCACAACGATGTCGAAACGATTCAGCCACACGAGTTCGGGATACTTGGCCAAGTCTTTGATCTTGGAGTAATCTGTCGGGAAATTCCGGCGGCTCGTAATCCAGCCGATGTGCGACCACCAAAATCCGTGAACGTGCGGCGAGTGTGCGTCTTCCTCCTCATCCGAGTGCTGGTGGTGATGGCGATGGTGATAAGCCCACCAAAGGCCGCCCCGTTGCACGGTCGTCGCGCCCCAAAGTGCCAGAATGAACTGCCCAAAGCGAGAGGTGCTGTAGGTCTTGTGGGAAAAATACCGATGATAAATCCCTGTTACCGCGAACATGCGGAAAAAATAGAGAAAGATTGCTGCACCGACTGCGAACCAGCTCCAGCCCGTCCAAATCACGCCCAAGCATCCGAGGTGAAGGAAAATAAAGGGAATGCACCGAACAAAATTAACGCCATCCGGTTGGGCCCGGATTACCTCGGGAGCTTCGATAGAGTAGTCCGAATCGATCCATTGAACCAATGAAGCGAAGGGTGAAGTGGATTTCTTTTCAGTATTCACGTGATGATAGCGTTGAGCCTAAAAGGAAGTCTCGCGACATGACTGGCGCAAGCAGGCTTTCTTGAAATACGAATTACGCGGTGCTTTCCATGGCGCAATTCCTGACCAATATTGGGTGCGCTGTCCTCCAAGAGGCGACAACACGTCACGCCGCCAAACGTTCCGCTTCATCAACAAGGGATTCATTTTTCGAATCACGATCAGGTTGCTTAGGCGGTTGCGGAGCGGGAGGCACAGGGGAGCCGGTCGGCTCGGGCTCAGTCGCCACGAGCAGAGAAAGAAGTGCTAAAACTAGAATTACGGGAATCATTGCTTGGTGCTTCCGGCACTGGGTCAGAGCGCGCGGATGCGGGTGTTGTTCCGTTCATCAGGCCGCGAAAGCGGACATGGGAATCGGATATGACGTCGTGGTCAGCGACGCCGTAAGGTGAATAAAAAGCCCAGAGCACACGTGAACGCAAGTTTACGGCGCAAAAAAAGCGGCTGTAGCAGAAGCCACAGCCGCTTTGAGAAATTTTCTTAATTACGAGACGCTGACTTCAGGAGCGGTGTTCTCTTGAGTGGGCGTTTGAACAACTACAGCGGCGACAGCCTCTGCAGTTGCAGCAGGAGCAACAGCGGCGGCAGCGGCGGTGATGGCAGTCGCAGCAGCGGGAGCAGCGTTAACGGCGGCTTGCGTGATGGCGACGGCAGCTTGAGGAGCGGCGGTGACAGCAGCGCTAGTAACCGAAGCGGCAGCAGCAGAAGCAGCGGCAGCGTCAGGAGCGGCAGCGACAGCAGCCGTGACCGCAGCTGCGGTAACCGAAGAGGCAGCAGCAGAAGCGGCAGCGGCATTAGGAGCGGCGGCGACAGCAGCCGTAACAGCGGCCGTGGTGATGGCAGCGGCTTGCGCAGGAGCAGCAGTCACAGCGGCAGAAGTGATAACGGCGGCAACAGAAGGAGCGGCGGTAACCGAGGCGCTTACGATCGCGGTCGCGAGGCCGGGGTTAGCGGCAACAGCGGCAGCGATGATCGCCTGAGCGTTAGCTGGATCAGCGGCGACAGCGGCAGCAGTCGCATCAACGCTGGCCTGTTGCTCGGTAGTAAGAGTTTGTGCGAACGAATTGCTCGTGAAGAAAAGCGAAGCGACGAGTGCGGCGATCGCGAAAAAAGAACGGCGTGTGATAGAGTTCATGGTGAGTTATGTAGACGTGTGAAAATCGGTTGGTCGGGTTGAAGATTCAGCAATCAATCGGGTTGTCAATGGCCAGTTATAGACATTAGGCCCTACGAACACCTGCGGTATAGCTAGTTTCATACCAGCCAGCGCGGCGTTTTCGCGCTGAGCTTTTTATTGCTCGATATACAGATCCATTTGCTGGCCAACATAAACGGGGTGTAGTGGATCATTGGTAAACCGGAAAATCACTTGAAGCACTCGAGTATCGACTCGCTCCATGCTGCCGCCTGTGAGTGAGCGTTTTGGAATCACAAAAGGTTCTATCCTAACGAATTCCATCTGAATCGGCCGCTCGGTATCGCCCTTGAGGTAACCAATCGCCTTCTTGCCGGCTTTTACGCGAGGAGCGGTTTGCTCGTCCACATCGGCGCGGAGTTGGACTTCATCGATGTTGCCTAGCACCACGCTGGGCGTTGCCGAGAGCACGTTTGCGTATTCGCCGGCGCGCATATTGACTTGGAGAATGGTGCCTTTGGTCGGTGCGCGCACTGTTAGTCGCTCAATCAGGGTCTCAGTTTGTTTTACAATTGCCTGCGTCGCGGCCAGTTGGGCTTCGGCCACAGCGACGTCGTTTACCCGTGCATCGTAATCATCGTCAGACGCGACACCGGTTTTGTGCAGGGTTTGAATACGCGCGAGGGGAGCACGGGCTTTTTGAAGCGTGGCGGCGGCGATAGCGACATTCGCTTTCTGTGTCAGGAGCGAGGCTTGGAGTTCGCGGTCGTCGAGTTGGAGCAACGGTGCTCCCGTTTCGACGCGATCCCACACGCGGACGTGGACTCGCGTCACGAGCCCGCTGATGGGCACACCGACGTTGGTGTTTTCATGCTGTGCTTCGATCAGTCCCGATGCGGCGATGCCGGAAGTGAATGGTTTGGCGGGAGGCGCGACAGGCGGCGGCAGCACCGGCTCGGTGAGACCTGCGCGCAATCGCACGACTAACATCGCGGCGAAACCGATGCCGGCGAGGGCGATCCAAAAAGAAATTTTGCGAAACAAGATCATGGCGGGCGGGAGTTGAAATTTTAAGGTTGGCCGGGATGCGCGGCGGCGATTTCGGCAGGCGAACCGAGCACACGCAAAATGCGGCCATCTTCCATCTCGGCCATGCGATCGGCGAATTTATAGATGCGCGGATCATGCGTCACCACAATGACGGTCCGATTCGATTGCCGGGCGTGCTGACGCAAAAGCTCCATCACGATGTGTCCGTTTTCCGAATCGAGCGCGGAGGTCGGTTCGTCGCACACCAACAACGCCGGTTCGTGAACCAGGGCGCGCGCGATCGCGACGCGCTGCTGTTGGCCGCCGGAGAGTTTGCCGGGCCGCATGCGCGCTTTCTCGCCGATGCCGACGAGCTCGAGAATCTCGCGCGCCTTCGCTTCCGCTTTTCCTGAAGAGACGCCTTGGATGAGGAGCGGCACGGAGACATTCTCCGCGACGGATAGCGTCGGGATGAGATTAAACTGCTGAAAAATAAACCCGATGTGGCTGGCGCGGAATTTGGTGATCGCGCTTTTTTTCATCGCGCGCAGATCGTGCCCGAGCACGTGAACGCTGCCGTCATCCGTTTCAAGCGTGCCTGCCAAAATGGAGAGCAAGGTGGTTTTCCCGCAGCCCGAGGGCCCGACGAGCATCAGCAGTTCTCCCAGGCGCGCTTCGAAATCCGTTTTCTTCAAAACGTGAGTGCGCGAATCGGCTTCGCCAAAAGATTTGTCGACGCCGGTCATGACGACGGCGGCGCTCACGGCGGAATTTTTTTCGGAAACGTTCATCGATCAGCCGCGGAAAACAATCGCGGGTTCAAGTCGCGCAATCCGCGCGATACCGAGTAGTGCGGAGAAAACGCATATCGCGAATACGGCGATCCCGACGATCGCGGGCACTTGCCAGAGCATTAAAAACGGCACGATGCCGAGTTTGAGCAAGTTGTTGCCGAGCACCGCGACGAGTCCGAGCCCGATGCCGTAACCGATAAATCCGACGGCGAGCGATTGCAGCACCAGCATGCCGCATAATTTTCCTGTGCTTGTGCCCATCGCTTTTAACGCGCCGAGGTTGCGGGTGTTTTCGTGCACGAACGAATAAAACGTCTGCCCGGAAATCACGGTGCCCACCACGAATCCCAACAGCACGAGCGTGCCGACGTTGATCGGGATGCCGGTGTTTTTGATATACCACCACATCGTCGACCACATGAACTCATCTTCGGTAAACGCCTTCAATCCGGTCGTGCGTGTGATTTCTGCGGCGACAGCGGATGCGTTTTGTCCGGCGGCGGGCGCGGCGAGAATGAAGCTTAGCATTTTTCTCTGCAACGGCGCATACTGCACTGCGCGATCATAAGTCGTGTAAACATACGGGCCGCCCGTGAACGAGCGGGCGGCTTTGCAGATACCGACGATGCGCGCCTCGCGGTCGTTGATTTCAAAGATATCGCCGAGACTGACCGGTTTGTCGCGGCCTTCGCTGAGGCGCTGGACGCCGAGTTCGTCGATGATGACGGTGTTGGGCATGCGCAAATCTTCGAGATTGCCCGCGAGCATCACATGCGGCGCGCCGGCAAAGGTCGTCGCATCGATGCCGACGAGTTGGATGAGTTTAAACGATCCGTCCGGCAGGCGCGCTTGGATCGTGCTGGTGTAGAGCGGCGCGGCCCATGCGACGTTCGGCACGGAGCGCACGCGGTTGACGTCGGTGTCGCGCATCGGCTTCGCATCGTCAACTCGTTCGACTTTCGGATCGGCAACCCAGATTTCTGCGCGGGCGTTGCGAATGGTTGCGTAGGTCCACGACATGATGCCGCAGAACAACGACGAGCCCTGCGCCATGAGCATCGTCGAAAACATGATGCCGCTGATCAGCATCAAGTATTTGGCGTGATCGCCGAAAAGCATTTTGAGTGCGAGGCGATACATGGGTTAAAGAGGAGGGTTCGCGCGTTCGTAATTCAAGGCGCGGCAAAACTGGGGGAGGGCGCTGCTGACAACCATCACTTTCTCTTGAGCGATAACCGATGCAGTCATGACGGCTTGATGGGGTGAGTTAAGCGCTGGCATTCACCGACGAGGTGCGGGTGGGACTGGCCGGCGCCGTAAATACGGCCACGGCTGACGTTACAAAGTGGGAAAGGGCGGCTTCGTGATCGTGGCTTTTGCAAATGCCGCGAGTGAGTTGGCCCATCTGGTGCAGGGTCGCGAGGGTGTGCTGCATCGAGCCGACGACGAAACTCATGCGCCACATAAAGTCTTCAGGGGTGAGATGGCCGACGCTGCGGCGAATCGCCTGACTGAAGCGCGCAATCGTTGTCTGAAATTCCGTGGTAACGAGTTCGCTCATGAACGGCAACGGTTCGGTGAGGCAGCGCGCGATGAGCTTCACGATATGCTGACCTCCGCGTGCAGGATCTTGGTGCATTTCAAATACCGGTTTGACGAGAATCTCTATAACAAGCGGCAACGGGGGAGGCTGATCCCCAGCCAAGGCAATCACCTGGTCTAGTTTTGCCAGACGCGCCGCGTTTAGTGGTTGGATGCGGCGATGAATGACTTCGGTGTAGAGGGTTTCCTTGTCTCCGAAGTGATAATTCACCGAGGCCAGATTTACCTTCGCGGCATCGGTAATGTGACGAAGCGATGTGCCGTTGAAGCCGTTTTCTGCAAATAGGCGCTCTGCTGCATTTAATATCTTCTCTGCTGTGATATGAGTCTCTTCATTGCGCATTCATACGTTCGTATGAAACAAGTGTATGTTTTATCAAGAATGAATTTAGGGAGATAGTAAGTGCGCTTGAATCAACGCTATTAATGGCTCAGGAAATTGTGCGCCGTTTTTGAGAGTTATCGGGCACTTGCAAACTTTGCATAACGCTTCATCTATTAATGCCTCTCTTCTGGGTAATTTAGATTAATTCCATGAAAGCTCTATTTTTAGCCTGTTTAGTCACTTGCGCTGTTTCGGCATTTGCCGCGACCGCTGAAAAAGGCACGACGCGTGTAAATGTGGTTTTTTCTGAGCCAGAAAAATTTACGGATCTGAAAGAAGGGTGGGCAGACACCACCAAGCGAACAGAAGACCATCGCGACTTCGTGTTGGCAGAGCTGAAAAAACACATCGAAACCATCGCGCAGCCGCTCGTCGCAGAGGGCCAGAGGCTTGAAATCAAAGTCACCGACATTAACCTCGCGGGTGATTTCGAGCCGTGGCACGGACCGGAATTTGATGACATTCGTGTGGTCAAAGACCTCTATCCACCTCGCGTGAATCTCGAATACCGTCTCATTGGTGCGGGTGACCAAGTGATTCGCGAGGGCAAAGCGCAGATCCGCGATCTCAGTTATATGATGTCAGTCAGTTTGCGTTCGTTCGACAGTTTGCGTTATGAAAAGGAAATGCTCCGCTCGTGGATTCGACAGGAGTTTAGGAAGTCAGGGCGTGAGTCCTGATGGTAAAGGGTGTCCCGTGATGCGCAGATATCCCAGAAGACGCCTTTGCGTTTTTTGTGGCTTTTGAAGCGCCCGATTTCTGCCTGATTCGTGGATTTGCCTGTCATAGTAATTGAAAGTGGGCTGATTGAATTAATGGTATGATGTCGTTAAAGCACTGCTCGCCATGGGATTGGCCGGCTTAGGCCACTATTCACTTGCGTAAAGCCTGCGCATGGACGTTCTTAGCGCCCTCGTTAGAGATAGCGTTTAGATGACAGGATCTGGTGAGTCGTAGGCTGAGCACAGGCTTAAGTGATGATTTCGAAACCCACGGTGGGAACGGACTGGCAGATGGCGAAGGATCTACGAATTATTACATGAGCAATTCCAAACTCTACGTTGGAAACCTATCGTTCAACACCTCGGAAACCGAACTCCGTTCGCACTTCGAGCAATTCGGTTCTGTCACCGATACCTATGTCGCTATGGACAAGATGACCGGCCGCCCCCGCGGTTTCGCGTTCGTCACCATGGGCACCCCTGATGAAGCCAAGCTCGCTATCGAGAAGACCAATGGTGTCGATCTCGGTGGTCGCGCTCTCCAAGTTAACGAAGCCCGTCCGAAGGAAGATCGTCCTTCTGGTGGTTTCGGTGGCGGCGGCGGCGGTCGCGGCTTCGGCGGCGGCGGCGGCGGTCGTGGCTTCGGCGGCGGCGGCGGTGGTCGCGGCGGCCGTGGCGGTTACGGTGGCGGCGGCGGTGGCGGCGGTCGCTACTAAGCTGTCATTCGCACCTGCGAACTGACCAATTGAACAATTTCGAGGCGGCACCTTTATCGGTGCCGCCTTTTTCTTTTTCTAAATCCGACTTTCTTAAACAGCGACCATGCCTGCTTCCCTTGTCGTCGAAAAACACCTCTCCTTGGTGCGAGCCTGCACGATTTGTCCGAACATGCATCGACCGGCGGTAGTCGGTCGACCGGTGCGGAGTAAAATTTTATTGGTCGGACAGGCCCCGGGTGACAAGGAACCGGTGTTGGGTCGCCCCTTTGCGTGGACGGCGGGCAAAACGCTTTTCAAATGGTTCGATGCTGCGCTCGGTTGGAACGAAGAGCAGGTGCGGGAGCGGGTTTACTTCGCCGCGGTGTGCCGGTGCTTTCCAGGCAAACGATTAATCGGCGGCGATCGCGTGCCGGACGAACAGGAGATCGCGAACTGTTCTCGCTGGCTTGAAGCCGAATTCAAATTGCTGCGACCTGAACTGGTGTTGCCGGTGGGCAAGCTGGCCATTTCTCAATTTTTACCGGTGAACTCCTTGAACGAGGTGATTGGGCAAAACCTCCGAATCAATTGCCGCGGATACGAAACCGACTGCGTGCCTTTGCCGCATCCTTCGGGTGCTTCGACGTGGCATCGCATGGAGCCGGGCATCACGCACTTGAATCGTGCGCTTAAACTCATCGCGGCGCATCCGGCGGCGTTACAGGCGGGCGCGAAGTTTTAGTTAACCCGATTCCACACGGTTTGTCCGCTGACGGCGGCCCGGGCGATTTTTGCGGAAGTCGTGCGCATCTCGATCATGCCTTCGGGGCTGCAAAACGCGGCGTGGCAGGTGACGATCAAGTTTGGCGTCGCGGCTTCGTCGCGGCTGCGCAGCGGTTCGTTTTCAACCACGTCCAGGCCGGCGCCGGCAATTCGGCCTTCGCGGAGCGCCGCGAGCACGGCGTCTTTTTTGATCAGATCGCCGCGTGCGGTGTTCACGAGAAACGCGTCGCGTTTCATCAGGTTGATTTCGCGCTCTCCGATCAGCCCGTGGGTTTCTGCGTTGAGCAGGCAATGCAGCGACACAACATCGGCGACGCGGAGCAACTCGTCCAAGTTTTCGATTCGTTCAACGCCGATGGCTTTGTGGGTGCCACTGGCGACGTAGGGATCAAAAAACACGACGCGAAATCCAAACGCTTTGGCCCGCAATGCTGTCGCCGTGCCGATGCGGCCCAGGCCCACGATGCCAAACGTGAGCCCGCGCAACCGCCGCATTTTACCCGCGACGTTGATCTGCCAGCCCAGGCGCTTGGCTTCGGCGTCGAGCGGGAAAAGCTGGCGAAACAACGCCAACGTCAGCGCCAGCGTGTGATCGGCAACCTCTTCCGTGCCGTAGTCGGGCACGTTACACACGGGAATTCCACGCGCCGCTGCGGCCTGCGGGTCGACGCTGTCGTAACCCGTGCCGTTCCGGATGAGCGCGCGGCAATTCTTTAGCTTCGAAATGACTTCGGAATCGACTGGGATGTTGTGCCAGAGAATCAACGCGTCTGCGGCCAGCGCTTCGGCGGATAACGCTTCGTTGAAATCCAAATGAATCGTGCGCACCTCCGCGACGCCGTTCATCACGGCGGTCTCGATGCGGGCGGATGGATCGCTAAACGTGAATTCCTTCGGGCAAAGGATGGCAACGAGGGGAAGGCGCATAAGGTGAATCCACTCAATTTGTCCTGCCGGTTGCCGCAAGCTAGGTTTGGGTGCGGCGCAATTTCTACTCACAATTTCTGTGTGAAATTAAGTTGCACGGCTACATTTCCCGCGCTGCTTTGACGCACCTTTTTATGCGTCACTTTCGTTTGTTCACCGTCGCGGCGTTGATCGTTTGCGGCTTCGTTTCCACCACGGGATTCGCGGCGAAAACTGCCGCGCGCCCGCCTTACAAAGGCTTTATCGCGATCGATGCAGCCTCGGGAAAAGTGCTCGCCGAGGAAAGCGCGGATGTCGTCTCGCCGCCGGCGAGCATGACCAAGCTCATGACGTTTGCCGTGCTGCACGACAAACTCGCGAGCGGCGCGATCACACTTGGCACGCAGGTCACGGTTACCGCGTTGGACTCCAGCATGGGCGGCACGCAGGTCTATTTGAAGGAAGGCGAGACGTTCACGGTCGAGGAGTTGATCTACGCGATGATGATTCAGTCGGCCAACGACGCCGCGCACGCGCTCGGACGCACCGCAGCAGGATCGGCGCAGGCGTTTGCCGAACTGATGAACGAAAAAGCCAAACAGATCGGGATGACGCACAGCACGTTTCGTTCACCACATGGATTGCCACCGGCGAATCGTCGGGCGGCGGAAGGCGATCTCACCACGCCACGTGACTACGCGGTGTTGAGCCGTTATTTATTAACCGAGACCGACGTCACGAAATACACGAGCATCCGCTCAAGAAAGTTCGGCGAAGGTAAACGCACGGCGGACACCGTGACTGCCATGGTGAATCACAACAAACTCATCAACCGCGTGGCTGGAGTCGACGGATTGAAAACCGGGTTTACGCAGGCCGCCGGTTTTTGTATCGCCGCCACCGCGCAGCGCGACGGGCGCCGCGTGATTGCCGTCGTGATGGGCAGCCCCGACGCCAAGACGCGTGACCTAAAAACCATCGATTTGATCGAGCGTGGCTTCGCAGCAATCCCGGCAGGTTCAGTGATGCCAACTTCCCAGACGAAAGCATTGCCTGCTGCGCAACCCGAAGAGATTCCCGTGGTCAAAACCGACCAACCGGCCGCCAAGGAACAAGCCTCGACTGGGGCGGAGCCGATGTTCAAGTTGAACCTACCCTCTCAGAAAAAGTGAATACCCTCATCCGTCGTCTTGCCCTGCCATTGTTTGCCCTGCTCGCGTTGTGTGCAGCTCCGTTGCACGCGCAACGTGAGCGGATTCCAATGGAGGATCTCGAACTCGTCGAGAAACGCTGGCCGACCGCCAAACGCACTTACACCGGCTTGCGCTACGTGATTGAAAAACCGGGCGACGCCAGCGGCGCTACTCCGGAAAAAGGCATGGTCGTGAGCGTGCTCTATAAAGGCATGTTGCTTAACGGAACGGTGTTCGATCAATCCAAGGACGCGAACTCGCCGCTGACGATTCGCCTCGGTCGCGGCGAACTCATCCAAGGTTGGGAAGAAGCGCTGCAAAACATGCACAAGGGCGAAAAATGGATTCTCATTGTGCCGCCGGAAATGGGTTACGGCGCACGCGGCAAACCGCCGACGATTCCGCGCCGCGCGACGCTCGTCTTTGAGATGGAGCTCGTTGACTTTAAGAAATCATAAAAAAAGGCCTGCAGTGATGCGGGCCTTTTTTGTGAGAGGAATGGCGCGAGCGATTACTTCATCATCTCGGTGAGCAACGGGTCCATCGCTTCCGCCCACAGCTTGTAGCTCGGACCGGTCGGATGGAGTTGGTCGGGCATCACGCTGTCGGGGATTTTGCCGTCTGCGCCGAGCCAGGCTTTGGTGATATCGAGGAAGCGCACATTTTTCCCGTCGTCGAGTTTGGCCAGGCCGGCGTTGACTTCGTTGATGACGTTCATGCGGGAGACGCCGTCATCGGTTACGACGCCTTGTTTATCTTTACGTGGGCCACGCGGGAAAATCGCCAGCATGAGCACTTTGGTTTTCGGCAATTTCGCACGGATCAGTTCCACGATTTTGGTATTGGCCGCGAGGATCTGCGGCGCGGTGTGGGCGCCGCTGTTGTTCGTGCCAATCATGACGACAACGACCTTTGGCTTGATGCCATCAAGTTCACCGTCCTCAATGCGCCAGATGACGTGTTGGGTCTGGTCGCCGCCGATGCCGAAGTTGGCTGGCTGGTATTTGCTGTAGTATTGCTCCCAGGTTTCCGGGGCTTTTCTCCAGCCGTGGGTGATGGAGTCGCCGATGAAAAGCAGGCCGATCGGGCCGGATTTGGTGCGTTTAAGAAACTCCGCGTGTAATTCGTAGAAAGCAGGATTTGCGCGTTTCGGAATGCCGACCGTAGGATCAACGGGCTTGGGCGGCACCGTTGCGGGCGCGCTGGTCTGCGCAATCGCGAGAGAGAAAAGGCCGGCAAAAACCGGCGCAAGGAAACGGAGTTTTTTGTTCATGGGTAGACGGGTAAAGACGCGCATCACCTTGGGCAGGTGACCTCGCACCGCAAGAAATCACTCCGCCAGACCAGTTACGAACCAGCGACCGTTTTCAGAAACGTCCGGCGCTGCGTCCAAAAGCCATCCGCCGTGTAAAGGAGCAGTCCGATCCAGATAATCGCGAAGGCCTGCAACCGTCCCGTATCGAACGCTTCGTGGTAAACGAAAAGCCCGATGAGAAATTGCACGGTCGGCGCGAGGTATTGCAGCAAACCGAGCGTCGTGAGCCGCACGCGTTGGGCGCCGTAGGCAAATAGCAACAGCGGGATCGCGGTGATCCAACCGGCGCTTAAGATCAGGGTGTGTTGCCACGCGTTGACGCGACCGAGCGCGCCTTGGCCAGTGTGGTGCCACCACAGGAGCGCGCCCACGGCGAGAGGCAGCAGCAATAACGTTTCCGCGGTCAGTCCCGCGAGCGGCCCGAGTGCGGATTTTTTCTTCAACAAACCGTAGGTCGCCCACGTCCCCGCAATCACGATCGCGATCCACGGAAAGTGCCCGAGCTTCAAAAGCAAAACGCCCACGCCCACGGCCGCGCAGCCGATCGCGGCCCATTGGAGCGGGCGCGGTCGTTCATGCAAAATCAAGTAGCCGAGAGCGACGTTGCACAGCGGTGTGAGAAAGTAACCCAGGCTGCATTCGATGATGAATCCCTGGTTCACGCCCCAGACATACGTCAGCCAGTTCACCGTCAACAGCACGCTGCTGATGAGGTTCAGGCCGATCACGCGGGGCGAAGTGAAACCAGCGCGCAGGGTGCCGAGATTTTTCTGCCACGCGAGCACGCCGACGAGAAATACCAGCGACCAGACGAGGCGATGCGTGATGAGCTCGATCGCGGCGATGTCGTGCAGTTGTTTCCAATAAATGGGCACGATGCCCCACGCGATGAATCCGGCGGCGGCGGATAACCCGCCCCTGCTGGCGTTTTGAGCTGTTTCGTTTGAGGACAAGGAGCGCTGACGATTGGGTGCACCCACTGCCACGTCAACCGAACCGCCCGGCACTGACACTCGCAAACGGGCAGCACACTTTGCCCGCGCTCAGCGCGATGCGGTTTTACGGAGCCGCGTTGGTCGATTGATACGACACGAGTTGCCAGCGTTCATTCTGGATTATGTAGATGCAGGTGGTGAGGAGGGTTTTCTTAACGTCTCCCGCGGCTTTCGTGGTCGCTTCCATGTTCACGGTGCCGGTGACGATCGCGAGTTTGCCCTCATAAAGACGAACGAGCGGCGCCGCTGTGTATTGAAACTTCGTGTAAATGAGCGCGCCCGATTTCAAATCGGCGAGGAACTCCGCCTTCGTCTGGCTGCGCCCGGACGAGTGCACATAAAGGCAATCTTTCGTGAGCAGGTCATCGAGGCCACTGAGATCCGCCGACAGTTGTGCGTAGATGCGCACTTCATCGGCGCGAATCACGGCGGCTTTCAAACCATCGCCGATGCTCATGCGCTGGGCATGGCCCGGGGCGGTGAACGCGGCAAAAAACAATGAAACCAACAAAGGCAGCAGACGGAATCGGAGATTCATGAGGAAGCGTGTTAATTTTAACGATGCACCGGTTGCGGCCGGCCGTTTTCGTCGATGGCCACGTAAGTGAAAACGCCCTCGGTCACGCGCAGGAGTTTGCTGTCCGTGCTGCGCTGCACCCACGCCTCGACGTTTATTTTCATCGAAGTGCGCCCGACTTTCAGAATCGACGCGTGGCAGTTTACGATGTCGCCGACATTGACGGGATTCAGGAACGCCATGCCATCGACCGCGACTGTGGTCACGCGACTGCGGGAAAGATTGCGTGCGTAGATCGCGGCACCGAGATCCATCTGCGACATCAACCAGCCGCCGAAAATATCGCCGTTGGGATTGGTGTCCGCCGGCATCGCGATGGTGCGGATCACGAGTTCCCCTTGGGGTTCGGTGGGCGCGGGAGAAATAGGCGGATTCGTCATGGGGCAAACCAATCACGCCTCACGCGGACGGGCAAGTTTCCCCAGCAATCATCGCAAGGGGTATCTTCTAAAGCTAAGGTTTCTTGTCGTAGCGCAGCAACGTCAGCACTTTTTCCGAACACACAAAAATCGAACGGCCATCGCGCGAAAAACACGCCGCTTCGGCCTGCGGGAGATCGAAAGCCGGCAACGCCACCGGCGTGCGCGCGAGAGCGTCGGCCCATGATTCGTTGCGCTCGCGTTTGAACAGCAACGGCCCGCCGTAGAGCAGCACGAGCGCGCTGCGACCGTCCGGCGCGAAATCGATCGCGGTGGGCTGGCCGCGCAAACCGAAGAGCGGCGCGGGCACCATTTTTTGCAGCCCGAGCGGTTGGGGGAGCTGCGGCACGGTGCCGACGACACGCGCGGCGGCGGGGATTTCGCGTTGCGCGCGTTGGAGCGGCACGCGGTAGAGCTTCGCTGGCACCTCGCGTTTGGAGAGCAGGTAAACGGCCCGTTCCACGGCATCCACGGTGACGGCTTCGCAATCGCGTGCGCCGTCTTCGAATACAAAATAAATGGAGTAATCGGGCGTGAGCGTGATTTCCTGGCCGGGAGAAAGCCGCGCCACGTCGGGTTCGGTGAACACGTGCAACACGCACGGCGTGCGCGTGCTGAAATTATTTCCCGTATCGGCGACGAGGAGCATCGCCTTGCCGTCGAGTTCGAACGACGTGAGGTCTTCCCAATCGGTGTTTTTCACTCCTTGCAGCCGCACCGCGCCACGGGCTGCGCCTTTGTCGTCGATGGCATAGACAACATTGTCTCCGCCGCTGTCATTGACGACCCACAACAAGCCTTTCGTGCGATGCGAGGCGGCGAGCCCGCTGGCTTCGCGGTTCTTGGGTTCGGCGAGTTGGCCGGCGACGACTGGCGCGGCAAAACCCGCCGTCGTGTCGCTCGCGTAAATGCCGCCCGCAATAAATAGAAAGACGAGCAGCGCGACCGACTTTGGCGTTGTTTTCAAAAGGCTTTGGCCAGAGAGTGAAGGGACCATGTCAAGCACTGCTCATGCCGCGTTCCGGCGTTTGTTCAACGAAATCGGCACGGTCGATTTTGTCGGGATCGAAGAGCGCGTGGCGAAATACGGCACCCGCAGCATCAAAAAGGCCGCGAAAGTCCAGGGCCTCAAACTCGCCGCGTCGATGATCGATCTCACCACGCTCGAAGGGAAAGACACTCCCGGAAAAGTTGCCTCGCTTTGCCAAAAGGCGATGAGTCCGCACGAGGGACTCGATGTCCCGCAGGTCGCCGCGGTGTGCGTCTATCCTGCGATGGTGAAACACGCGCGCCGCGCGTTGGGCGAAGATACCGCGATCCGGATCGCTTCTGTCGCGACCGCCTTTCCGTCCGGACAAGCGCCGCTCAAGACTCGGCTCGCCGAAGTGAAAGCGGCGGTTGAAGACGGTGCTGACGAAATCGACATGGTGATCAACCGCGGGGCATTTCTATCCGGCGAGTTTCAACTCGTGCAGGACGAAGTCGCTGCCGTGGTCGAAGCCTGCGGCGAGGCGACCCTCAAAGTGATTCTCGAAGTCAGCGAACTCGAAACCTACGATAACATCCGCGCCGCCTCCTTCCTCTCGATGCGCGTGCTGCGCCCGAATGATTTTATCAAGACGAGCACCGGCAAAACGTCGCTCAATGCCACGCTTGGCAACAACCAGGTGATGCTCGAAGCGATTCGCGATTTCTATCTCGATACCGGCATTCCGATTTCGATGAAACCCGCCGGCGGCATCCGCACGGCGAAACAAGCGCTGACGTTCCTCATTGCCGTCAAGGAAACGCTCGGTGACGAGTGGCTCAACAACACGCGTTACCGTTTCGGCGCGTCGTCGTTGCTCAACGACGTGCTCCGCCAGCTCGAAAAAGAAAAAACCGGCGCTTACCAAGCACCCTACTATTTCAGCGAAGCCGCCGAATCTTATTAATTTAAAAATCCCGAAAATTTAACCACGGAGGCACAGAGCACACGGAGTAATTCCTGCGGACTTCCCTCCGTGAACTCTGTGCCTCTGTGGTTCAAAATCATGTCTACTGTCGCTCCCGTTATTAAACGTCCTGCCAAACGCTCCCAAGGTCGTCCCGCCCCCGAATTAATCTTTGGCGATTTGTGGCAATTCGATCCCGCGCCTGAGACGGCCGATCCGAAGCTGAAGGCGCGCTACGAACTGTTCATCAACGGCAAATTCGTCGCGCCGTCTTCCGGCAAATATTTCGATTCCATCAATCCGGCCAACGAGCAAAAGCTCACGGAAATCGCGCATGGCAACGCTGCCGACGTCGACGCCGCTTACGCCGCCGCGAAAAAAGCCTTCGATCACACGTGGGGCAAATTGCCCGGCAAGGAGCGCGCGAAATACCTCTACCGCATCGCGCGCTTGCTGCAGGATCGCGCGCGAGAGTTCGCCGTCGCGGAGACGCTCGACGGGGGCAAACCGATCAAGGAATCGCGCGACTTCGACGTGCCGATGGCCGCCGCGCATTTCTTTTATCACGCGGGTTGGGCCGACAAACTCGATTACGTCGCGCCCGGTCGCAAAGTCGCGCCGCTCGGCGTCGTGGGTCAGGTCATTCCGTGGAATTTCCCGCTGTTGATGCTCGCGTGGAAACTCGCGCCCGCGCTCGCGATGGGCAACACGGTCGTCATTAAGCCGGCGGAAACAACCAGCGTCACGGCGCTCAAGTTGGCCGAAATTTTCCAGGACGCGGGCCTGCCTCCGGGTGTGGTTAACATCGTTACTGGTTTTGGCGACACCGGCGCGGCCATCATGGGTCACGCGACGGCGGCGAAGGTCGCGTTCACCGGTTCGACCGAAGTGGGCAAAATCATCATGCGCTCGCTCGCGGGCACCGACAAAAAGATGACCATGGAACTCGGTGGTAAGGCGGCGAACATCGTGTTCGACGACGCGCCGATCGATCAGGCCGTCGAAGGCATCGTCAACGGCATCTTCTTTAATCAAGGCCACGTGTGCTGCGCCGGTTCGCGTTTGCTCGTGCAAGAAACTGTCGCCGACGAAGTGCTGGCGAAACTGAAGAACCGCATCCGCACGCTCCGCGTTGGCGATCCGATCGACAAAAACACCGACATCGGTGCGATCAATTCCAAGGAGCAACTCCACACGATCGAAAAACTCGTCGCTGCTGGCGTGAAGGAAGGCGCGACGATGTATCAGCCGCCGTGCAAGCTGCCGACGAAAGGCTTTTATTTCCGCCCGACCCTGTTCTCCGACGTCTCGATGAGCAGTCGCGTGGCACGCGAAGAAATCTTTGGGCCGGTGCTTTCGATTCTCACTTTCCGCACGCTCGACGAAGCGATCGAAAAAGCGAACAACACCGCCTACGGACTTAGCGCCGGCGTGTGGACGGACAAGGGTTCGCGCATCTTGAAGATGTCGACCGAGCTCAAAGCCGGCGTGGTGTGGGCGAACACTTACAACAAGTTCGATCCGACCTCGCCGTTCGGCGGCTATAAGGAATCCGGTTTCGGTCGCGAAGGCGGCCGCCAAGGCCTGCTCGATTACTGTAAGCTTGTTTAAAACCAGAGTGATTTATCTGGAACTCAGGAAATCAGGAAATGAACCCAAGCGCCTCCATCCCTGAGTTCCTGATTTCCAGATTCTCTCAATGTCTTCTCAGTTCGTTCCTCCCTCTGAATGTCCCGTGTGTGGCGAGCGCGTGCCGCGTGGTGCGAAGGCTTGCCCGGGTTGCGGCGCGGACGAGCGCTCCGGTTGGAACGATGACGACACGCGCTACGACGGTCTCGATCTGCCCGCAGAAGCTTTCACCGACGACGATGCTCCGCAGCGCAAAGCGCCGCGCTCCAGGGGCAAACTCTGGCTCGTGGTCGCCGTTGTCCTCATCGTGCTTTTCGTTCTAGGAATTTTCCTCCGCTGATTTTTCATGGCTGATTACCGCTCCACTCCCACTGACACCCAAGGCATGCCGCCGGGTATTCCTTACATCATCGGCAACGAAGCGGCCGAGCGGTTTAATTTTTACGGGCTGAAGGCGATCCTCGTCATTTACATGACGCAATACCTCATGGGGTCGAACGGTGCGCTCGCGACGATGGGCGAACACGAGGCGAGCAAGTGGTATCATCTTTTTGTCAGCGCGAATTACTTTCTGCCGGCGTTTGGCGCAATCGTCGCCGACGTTTTCTTCGGGAAATATCGGACGATTTTCTGGCTCTCGTTGGTTTACGCGTTGGGCTGCGTCGCGCTCGCGATGGATGATACCCGGCTGGGTCTTGCGCTGGGCCTCGGGCTAATCGCGTTCGGCGCCGGTGGCATCAAGCCCTGCGTTTCGTCGCACGTGGGGGATCAGTTTGGTCCGTCAAATCAGACTTTGCTGAGCAAAGCGTTCGGCTGGTTTTATCTCGCGGTGAATTTCGGTTCGACGTTCTCCATCGTGATGACGCCGTGGTTGCTGAAAAACTATGGCCCGGCGTGGGCCTTTGGAATTCCGGCCGCGTTGATGGTGCTTGCCGTCTTTGTGTTTTGGGCTGGCCGCAATAAATTCATCCACGTCCCGCCGGCCGGGAAATCTTTCTTCGCACGCACTTTCAATCGTGAGACGGGCAAAACGCTGGGCGGTCTCGCTTTCATTTTTGCGTTCATGGCGGTGTTCTGGGCGCTGTGGGATCAATGCGGCAGCACGTGGACCTTACAGGCAGAGAAAATGAACCGCGTCGTGTTCGGCGTGGAAATTATGTCGTCGCAAGTGCAGGCGATCAACGGCCCGCTGATCCTCGCGTTTGTGCCGCTGTGCCATTTTGTAATTTATCCGCTCATCAGCCGCGTGTGGCCACTCACCCCGCTGCGCAAAATTGGTCTTGGGATTTTCCTTATCGGCGTCTCGTTTCTGTTTAGCGCGTGGATCGATGTCATGATCGATCAGGGCGCGCGACCGAGCGTGTTTTGGCAGGCGCCGGGTTATGTGCTTCTTTCACTTGGCGAAGTGATGGCATCGATTACGGCGCTGGAGTTCGCTTACACGCAGGCCCCCAAGCACCTCAAGGCAGTCGTGCAGGCGTTGTATCTGTTCTCTGTTTCGCTGGGCAATTTCTTCACCGCGGGCGTGCAGTGGTTCATCGGTAATCCGGATGGGTCCTCGAAGCTGAGCGGCCCGGCTTACTTTGTTTTCTACGCGGTGCTGGCGATGGTCGCATCGTTTGTCTTCGCTCTCGTCGCGCGTAGCTACAAGGACGATGCTCAATTCCAGACAACCACTCCGGCAACGTCTTAACCTCTTTTCACTATGACTCGTCTGCCCATCACCAAAACCCCGAAAGTTTACGTCGGCGGTGCTTTCATCCGTTCCGAGAGCGCGCGCGTGTTCCCGATCAAGGATGCGTCCGGTGAATTTTTCGCCAACATCCCGCAGTGCACGCGCAAAGATCTGCGTAATGCCGTCGAGGCCGCCGCCAAAGCCGGCCCCGGTTGGGCGAAACGCACGGCCTACAATCGTGGCCAGATTATTTATCGCCTCGCCGAGATGATCGAAGCGCGCAAAGCCGACCTGGCTGACGCGCTCGCAGTGAGCGGAATTTCCAAAGCCGCCGCGGCAAAAGAAATCACCGCGACGATCGATCGGCTCGTTTACTACGCCGGCTGGACCGACAAATACGAACAAGTCCTCGGCAACGTAAACCCGGTGGCGTCGCCGCATTTCAATTTCACAGTGACGGAACCGATGGGAATCATCGGCGTGATTGCGCCCGATGAATCGCCGTTGCTCGCGCTGGTGTCGCTCATCGCGCCCGCGATCACGAGTGGCAACACGGTCATCGCGCTCGCTTCGTCCACGCAGCCTTACCCGGCGATCGTGCTGGGCGAAATGCTGGCGACGAGCGATCTGCCCGGTGGCGTGGTGAATTTGCTCACCGGTTTCCGCAAGGAAATGGTCCCGACGTTTGCCACGCATACGCACCTCCGCGCCATCTCGGGCGTCGTCAATGCCGACGACCGCAAAACGCTCAAACTCGGTGCGGCCGAAAGCGTGAAACGCGTGAAGCTGCTCCATGCCGAGGACAAAATCGATTGGTTCGCCGACCAGGCGCAGAGCCTTTACGAGATCCGCGACTTCGTGGAGTTCAAGACCACGTGGCACCCGATCGGAGCGTGAGCGCATGAGTGTGCTCATTCCGATCGCTCCGCGGGAATCGCGGAATCTCATGCTCGTGTGGTGGGTGTTGTGGGCGAGCCAGCTCGCCGGCCTCGGCGCCCTCTACGCGTTCCTCGTGCCAGCTTCGCGTTTCACCGGTTCGGCTTCGCCGCAGTCGTTGATCAACCTGATCGGGGTGGCCCCGCTGTTTATCAGCATCGTGATTCGGTGGCTGATGTTGCCGCGCGTGATGACGCCGGTGCGCGCGTTTTCGCTGGTGATCGTCGGCCTCGCGACGGCGGAAGCATGCGGCATATTGGGAATTTTCCTCGGGGGAATTTATACCCGCGAACTCGTGCTACTCGGTGTGCTCGGCCTGTTGCAATACGCGCCGGTGTTCGCGCGCCAGACCTTCGAGCCGCGCACCTCGGGGTTTCGTTCGCGCGAGTGAGCTGGTAACGTATTACTTTACCAGTGCCCGGGGAAACGCTTGGTCACTCCAGGCGCCACGGCATGAATCGCGTGTGGGCCGGCCGGCCGGAGGCGGGCAGTGGGCCGAATTCTTCTTTCGCGGCGATCGCGCCCGACACGGGTTGTTGTAATTCGATGGGCGGATGGCTGTCGGCCAGATCCACCGACGGCAGCCCGGGCTGGTTGAAAATTTTCAGCAGCGACGCGAAACCATAACGACGCCGGCGCGCGGGCGAAGAGGGCGCGGAGGTGACGTGAGCGAGTTTGTCGGTGCAGCAGGTATTCATGGCGGAAGGAATTGTGGCTACTTTACTCCGTGGCACCGACAACTCCAGCGATGCGGGCCGGTTTCGCCCCTGTGCTCCTCGCGTAAATAATGCGCTGTGCCGGAATCCGTTGCTCAGGTGGAATCCGCCTTCCGCCCGACGCTGAAGCGATGTCGGGCCTGGAGGCCACGCGGGGATGACGTGTGGAGATGCAAATTCTGATACCTGGCCGGAGGCGAGCTCCACCTTAACACCGCTTAATTATCGCCGCTCAGTTTGCCTGTTTCGTCGAGGCGGTCGAGGAAGAGCCAGCAGCGCTTTACGAGGGTTTCGTGCGTCTTGGCCTGCTCGATATAGCGCAACACTTGGCGGCGAATCGCGACGCTGTGGGCGAGCCATTTTTTTTCGAGCTGCGGGCGATCTTGAAACGCTTTGCGCATTTCCTCGGGGACTTCCGGTTCGCGCGTCGCAGCGTCAGGCTCGAGGGTAAATGAAATCGTGTCGCCAGCATCGACGCCGGCGGCTTTCACGAGCTCGGCTTTGAACGCGACTTTGTAGTGACCGCGTTTGCCGGGAAAAAGCGTGACGCGATCGACGTCGTCGTTGAAACGCAGGATCGCGTTCCAGCCTTCACCGCCGCCCTTGATGTCGGCGGGTGGGAGCTTGAGTTGATCGATCGCCGGTTTCGGTAGATCGACCCAGCGAATCCAGGCGACAGTATAAAGTTCGGCGGTGAATTTCCTTTTCGGCATGACGTTCTGAGCCGCGCGATTTACGGGGAAATCTGATTCAAAATCCCGCGCAGCGTGTCCGAGCTGAATGGTTTTTGCAGGAAGCCGGTGAGATTTTTCCCGGCGAAACGCTGGCGCGCGTCCTGTGCGCTGTAGCCGCTGAACACGACGATGCGTTGTTCAGGGTAAATCTGGCGGAGCGCGGTGAAGGTATCGAAGCCGTCCATCACGGGCATCGTGAGGTCGAGCAGCACGAGATCGAATGGCGTGCCGCGCTGGCGCGCGAGATCGATGGCTTCCTGGCCGGATGAAGCCTGTTTCACTTCGAAACCGTAATGCGCGACCATCTGCGCGGTGACCGTGCGCACGGGATCTTCGTCGTCCACGATCAGCACGTAACCGCTGCCGCGCCAGTTGCGACCGGCGGAAGCGGCGATCTTAACCGGCGCTGGTTTGGGCTGAATCGGGAAACAGAGAATGAAACTCGCGCCTTGGCCGGGTTGCGTGGTGAGGCGGAGCGCGCCGTGGTGACTGCGCATGATGCCGAGCGCGGCAGCGAGCCCCAGACCGCGACCGCTGCCTTTGGTGGAGAAAAAGGGATCGAAGACGCGCGCCTGCGTGCTGGCGTCGAGGCCGGGGCCGTTGTCTTTCACTTCGAGGCACACGTATTCGCCGGTTGTGAGTTCCTGGCCGATGCGCGCCTCGGCGAACCACGTGCCATCGAGGGTTTGCACCCGCGTGGAAACCTGGATGAGGCCGTCGCGCCGACCGAGGGCTTCGGCGGAATTGAGCACCAAGTTCAACAATACTTGCCGCACTTGCACGGGATCGGCGGCGACGTTGGGCAAGGTTTCCGCGAGTTCGAATTCAAGCGCGGCGTGCGCATCGACGGAGACGCGCAGCAAATCAGCCGTCTCGCGCACGAGCACGCTGAGGTTGAGCGAAGTGGTATCGATGCGCCGGCGTCCGGCGTAAGCGAGCAGTTGCTGGCAGAGATTAGCGGCGGTGTGCGAAGCCTGCTCGATCTGATTTAAACTGACGAACGCGGGTGATTGGGCCGGGAGGTCGTCGCGGATGAGATTGGCGTTGCCGAGGATCGTGGTGAGCAGGTTGTTGAAATCGTGCGCCACGCCGCCCGCGAGCACGCCGAGGCTCTCGAGTTTTTGCACTTCGAGGAGCTTGCGTTCGATTTTTTCGCGTTCGCGCGAAGCTTGCACGCGCGGAGTGATGTCCAGGGCGATGCCGATGACGCCGGAGATTTTGCCTTCGGCGTCGTGGATAGGGGATCCGCGCATTTCAAAGATGGCGCCGTTGATCTCGCGTTGGCTGGTAGTGGATTCGCCGGAAAGACCGCGCCGGATGTCAGAGAGAATATCCGGACGGTTCGCGTAGAGATCGAAGACGGACTGGCCGACGCATTGCGCGGTTTCCAAATGAAGCATGGCGAGGCCGGCGCCTTCGGAGAGCGTGAAAATTCCGCGTGTGTCGACGGCGTAGAGCACGATGGGCGTATTCGTGAGGATGGCCGCGAGCTGTTTCTGGCGCGCGATGAGTTCGACCTGCGTGCGACGTTGCTCCGTGATGTCGGTGACTTGGCCCACAAGGTAGCGCGGCGTGCCGTCGTCGTCGCGCACGAGGCCGACGCGAACCATGACCTCGACGGTGGAACCGTCTTTGCGGATGTAGCGTTTCTCGAGTTCGATGGTTTCCGCCGAGCCTTTAGCCACGAGATTGTTGCGCTCGACAGTGGCGTCGACGTCTTCGGGGTGCGTAAATTGCACAAAGCTCATGCGCAGCAATTCCTGGCGCGAATATCCGACGATGCGGCAAAAGGCTTCGTTCACCTCGACGATGTGGTGGTCGAGTTTGGCGAGCGCGACGCCACCCGGAGCTTGGTCAAAAATCATTTTGCGCAACTGGCCTTGCTCGTTCGCCTGGTGCTCGGCGCGTTTGCGTTCGTCGAGTTCGTGACGCTGGAGTGCGATCACGACCACCGAAGCGGAGATGATGAGGAAGATGCCGGCCACCGACCACAGCCACACGCCGCGGGCGCGGACGCCTTGCATGATCCATTCACCGGCATCGAGATCCACGCCGAGCACGGCTTCGACTTTGCCGTCTTTGTCGCGCAGCGGAGCAAAGGCGCTGACCCAGCGGCCCCAGCGATCCGTGACGATGTCGGTGTCGAAATACGTTTCACCGGCGAGCGCGCGTTTGATACCGGTCCGGACGCTAGGATAAATTTCGCCCGGCACCGTGCGTTGTTCGCGAGGTTCGTCGTAGACGCCGTTGTGGTTGTAGTCGGTTTCCGAATCGACGAGCAAAAACACCGAGCCATCCGCGTTCACGCGATACGTATAAATGTCGGCGATAAACGGATTTAATTTCAGCCAGCGAATCTGCGTTTGCACGAGTTCGTGGTAGAGCGGGTCGTCCTGCGCGGGCTTGTCCTTGAGACGCGCGTGGCCGAGTTGCTCGAACTCCTGCACATAAAACGGCAGCATCAACAGCACGCGCTCCTGCACGTTTCTCTGAGCGTTAGCTCCCGCATGATTCACCTGGAACCAACCACCGATCAACGGCAACGCGAGCAGCACCCAGGTGGTGCGGGGCAATGTGCTGAAACGATCCGTGCGTCGTAGCCACCAAATCAATCCCGCCCACATCGCCGCAGCTGTCGCCAAAAAAGCGAGGTAGTCGAAATTTGTGACGAGCCAACCGTTCATGTAACGAGAGCCGAGCAAAACTTGTTCCGTAAGCATGGCAATCCCGCGCAAAAATCATCACCCCGCGAACTCTGCCGCTGACCCGTTGTCCCACGGATCATGCCTGCCAATTTCGATAACCCAGATCCTGCGACGAAGCGCCCCCGCCAGCATCACCGGTTCCGCACTGCGTTCATCATTTTAGGCGTAATTGTAGTTCTGTTGATAGTCGTGCGGCTGGTGTTACCGGGTTTTATAAAATCGTCTATTAACAAGCGGTTGAACGAGATACCGGATTACTCGGGGCAAGTGGCGGACGTTGATCTCAGCCTGTATCGCGGTGCTTACAGCCTGCACGGCGTGGAGATTGTGAAGCGAAACGGCCAGGTGCGGGAGCCGTTTTTCAAAGCGGAAGCCATCGATTTCTCGCTGGCGTGGCGCGAACTGTTTCGCGGGAAAGTCGTCAGCGATATTTATCTCGAAAAACCTGAGTTGAATTTCGTTCAGGGCGCTTCCGATGCCTCCAGTCAGGTCGCGACCGACAAACGCTGGCAGGATGTGATCAACGATATTTTCCCGATCGACATCACTTTCCTGCAAATTCGCGACGGGCTGCTGCGCTACGTGAACAATTCTACGACGCCGCGCGTCGACGTATATGTTGCGAACATGCAAGCGACCGCGACTGGCCTGCGCAATCGCACGGACGAAGAAAACAAAGTCGAGTTTCCCGCACGCATCAACCTGCACGGCGAGACGATTGGCGGCGGCCGGCTCAACGTTACGACCGAGCTCGAACCATTGGCGACGCAACCGCATTTTCTGCTGAAGGTGGAACTTGAAAACGTCTCGATGCCTTCGCTCAACGAATTCTTGCGCGCCTACGCGAACGTCGACGTGAGCGCCGGCACGTTCAAGGGCTACGTCGAAGTTCTCGCGCGCGACGGCGGATTCAACGGTTACTTCAAACCGTTTTTCGAAAACATGGATTTCAAAGCGCTGCCGGGCGAAGATCCTTCGCTGGGCAAACAAATCTGGGAAGGCGTCGTGCGCTTCGTGGCGTTCGTGTTTAAGAACCACGAAAAAGATCAACTCGCTACACGCGTGCCGTTCTCCGGTGAGTTCGGCGATGCGAAAGTCGGCGTGTGGCAGACGATCATGAACACCTTGCGCCACGCCTTTGTGCGCCCGTGGCCGGAAAAATTAGAAAGCCGCCAAGGCGGGCGGGTGAGCGGCGATCCTGAGCCCGCAAAGAAAGAAGCCGCCGCGCCTCCGACTTCGGCAACCAAGCCGCCGTCGAAATAAGGTGGGCGGCGGCCTCCGCACCGCCCCTTGGCCGTTTCGAGAAAATCGGCTGCGTTCGCGGCCTCGTCGGCGCCGGTCGCGTCGAGCGGCAAGCCTCTTGGCCGTCGCGCCACTCATCCCGCGCGGGTGCCGCTCGTCAATTTAGCGCTGCCAGCGAGGCGCGCGGCATGCGTTCTGCGGTTATGCCTTCCGCTTCCGCAACTCCCCTCAGTTCAGTGCATGGGCTTGCGACCCCGCAGCGTGATGCATTTGGTCGCGGCATGGTTGTTAACGCCGTTGCCGATACCGCCGCTCGCATTACCCGGGCTAAAGAACGGCTTTATGTCGTCTGTCAGCTCGTGGGCTGGGGCCTTTTCTGGGCGATTCCCCTTTTTCTGCAACGTGCCGTGGCCAACGCTAAAACCGAACCGGTCGAGCCGCGCGATCCGGTCACGGAATTCGCGGTGATGATCATGGTGGTGCTGTCGGGCCTTTTGCTCACGCACTACATCCGTCCGTTGATGCATCGCTGGAAATGGAAGCAACTCGCTTGGCGGGCCATTTTTCCGCGCGTGTTTGCGATGAGCATCGTGCTTTCGCTGCTCTGGAATGGCTTGGGCTATTTCTATACTTACGGCGTGGTCGGGGTGGCGTGGACGTCGAAGCTCAATATCTGGCTCGTGTTCGGACTCTCGTGTTTGAACGGCATCGGTATTTTTGCGGTGTGGCTGATTTTCTATTTTTTCTACCACGTCTTTGATCGGCTCAATCGCCTCCAAGTCGACCAACTGCAGCTGGCGGCCAATGTGAAAGAAGCCGAGCTGCGCGCGCTGAAATCGCAGGTGAATCCGCATTTTCTCTTCAACTCGCTCAACAGCCTGCGCGCGCTCATCGACGAAGATGCCCCGCGTGCGCGGGAAGCGGTGACCCGCCTTTCGAACATGCTGCGCTATTCGCTCCAGTCCGGCCAGCTCGAGACCGTGCCGTTCGAAGACGAATTGCGCATCGTGGAGGATTATCTCGCGCTGGAAGGAATTCGGCACGAAGCACGTTTGCGGGTGCGTTGGGAAATTTCTCCTGAAGCGCGTCTGGTCAGCGTGCCGCCGATGTTGCTGCAAACCCTCGTGGAAAATGCGGTTAAATACGGCATCAGCACGCGACGCGAAGGCGGCGAAGTGCTCATCCTCGCGCAACGCAACGCCAACGTGCTCAACATCCGGGTCACGAATCCCGGCAATCTCGCTGCTCCGTCGAGCGCGGCCGCCGCGCGGGCGGGCTCATCGACGGGCGTCGGTCTGCGCAATGCGTCCGAGCGGCTCAAGCTGTTGTTCGGCAGTCGCGCTACGCTCACGTTACACTCGGAAACTCCGGGTTACGTCACCGCCGATGTGCGGATTCCGTTAACCGATTCTCTCGCATGAAAGCCCTGATCGTCGACGACGAACGCCTCGCGCGTAACGAACTCCGCCGCCTCCTGGCTGCCCACGCCGACATCGAAATCGTCGGCGAAGCGGTGGACGTGGAAGATGCGCTCGTGAAAGTGAACGCGCTTAAACCCGAGCTCATTTTCCTCGATGTGCAAATGCCCGGCGCGGACGGCTTCAGTTTGCTCGAGCAACTCGCCGCGCCCGTGCCGCTGGTGATTTTTACGACGGCCTACGATGAGTTCGCCGTGAAAGCCTTCGAGTTCAACGCGCTCGATTATCTGCTCAAACCCGTCGACCCCAACCGGCTCGTCGCGGCGCTCGAAAAGATCCGCCCGCGTGGCAGCGAAACGCCTTTCGAAGCGGGCGCGATTTCGGCGCACCGGCTTACGTTGGAAGACAAAGTGTTCGTTCGCGAAGGCGACCGTTGCTGGTTCGTGCCGGTGAAAAATATCCGCCTGCTCGAATCCGAGGGCAATTACACGCGCGTGCATTTCGATGACCAGAAACCGCAACTGTTTCGCTCACTCACGGCGATGGAAGAGCGGCTCGATGCCAAACACTTCTTCCGCGCCAATCGCAAGCAGGTCATCAACCTCGCGTGGGTCGACGGTATCGAACCATGGTTCAGCGGCGGTTTGCTGGTGAAGTTGAAAGGCGGCCTCCAAGTCGAACTCTCCCGCCGCCAAGCCCAGGACTTCCGCGAACGCATGAGTTTATGAGGCAGCTGATATTGAGGTAACCACGAATGGACACGAATGCACACGAAGAGAAATGGCTGCACGGCGATTTGGTTTATCAAATCGTTGGGTGCGCGCTCGAAGTGTCGCGTGAGTTGGGGCATGGCCTCCACGAGAAACCGTATGAGAATGCGATGGTGGTGGAGATGGGCATCCGTGGGCTGACTTTTGATCAACAGCAGCGCTACGATGTGATGTATAAAGGGATTCAGGTCAGCGAATACGTGCCGGATCTCGTTGTAGGCGGCTCGGTGGTCGTAGACTCGAAAGTAATCGAACACATCACGGATCACGAACGCGGCCAAATGCTCAATTATCTCCGTATTACCAAACTTCGTGTCGGGCTGATTATTAATTTCAAAAAGCCCAGACTCGAATGGGAACGAGTGATTCTTTGAAATCATTCGTGTGAATTCGTGTTCATTCGTGGTTAAAAATATTCCCCTCTAATTTATGATCGCAGCACACAACCTGACTAAAACCTTTAAGGACAAAAAACGCGGCACGATCGTGGCCGTGGAAAATGTGTCCTTCGCGTGCCAGCCGGGCCAAATCTACGGCCTGCTTGGCGCCAACGGTGCGGGCAAAACCACCACGCTGCGCATGCTCGCGACCTTGCTCAAACCCACGAGCGGCACGTGCACCGTCGCCGGCTTCGATACCGCCACGGCGCCTGAAGACGTGCGCGCCAACGTCGGCTTCCTGGCGGCATCCACCGCGCTCTACGGACGCCTCAACGCGCGCGAGATGATCGCCTATTTCGGCCGCCTCAACGGCATGACCGACGACGCGATTCGCGCGCGCATCAAGGTGCTCGCCGACGAACTCGGCATGCACGACTTCCTTGACCGGCGCTGCGATAAATTTTCCACGGGCATGAAACAAAAAACGTCCATCGCGCGGACGTTGATCCACGATCCAGCGGTGATGATTTTCGACGAACCCACGCTCGGCCTCGATGTGATGACCGCGCGCGCGATCGTGAAGTTTGTGAAAGAGTGCCGTAATCGCGGCAAGACCGTGATCTACTCCACGCATATCATGAGCGAAGTGGAAAAACTCTGCGATGTCGTCGGGATTATCCACGGCGGAAAACTCGTCGCCGAAGGCACTTTGCCCGAGTTGCGCACTCGTTTCGGCGAGCAGGACTTGGAGGAAGTGTTCGTGAAAGCCGTCGGTGGCGAAGCCGCGCTGGCCGCCGCTCTTAACCGCTAACTTTTTGCTCCCATGAACTGGAAATCCATTTTTGTCGTCTATCTCAAAGAGCTGAAAGACCAGCTCCGTGACCGTCGCACGATCATCTCCACGATTGTGATTCCGACTGTGCTCATGCCCCTGATGTTCTTCGGCGTTAGCGTCGTGATGAAAAAGGTCATCACCAAGGCGCAGGACGAAGGCACGAGCGTCATGGTCGTCGGTGCGGCGGGTGCGCCGCAGCTCATGAGCGAACTGCAGGCCGATAAAAAATTCCGCGTGTTGCCGGAGAAGGACGATTACAAGCAGCGTATCGCCGATAAAAAGATGCGCGTCGCGTTGGAGCTGCCGGAGAACTTCGAAGCGCGGCTGCAAAAAGGCGAGGCGGTCACGGCGTCGATTCTGCACTATGAAGGCGAAATCAAATCCGGCATTGGCGCGCGCGAGCTCGATTCATTTCTCCAAAAATACCGCACGAAACTCGTGGCGGAGCGCCTCACTGCGCGAGGACTGCCGCCGGAACTCGTGAAGCCTTACGACATCCGCCGCCAGAATGTGGCACCGCCGGAAAAGGTCGGCGGCGCGGCCATCGGCGGACTGATCCCTTACATCATCATCATTCTTTGCTTTGTCGGAGCGATGTATCCGGCGATGGATCTTACCGCGGGTGAAAAGGAGCGCGGCACCATGGAAACGCTGATGTGCAGTCCCACCAGTCGCATCAATATCGTGCTCGGTAAATTTCTGACCGTCGTCACGGCATCGGCGGCGACGATGGTGTTCAGTCTGGTTTCAATGGGGGCCACGGCGGCGCTCGGCGGCTCGTTTTTAACGAGTAAACCCGCTGCGGTGACGGCAGGGGCTGCGACCAAGTCGGTTGCGTCGGCTATGCCGACGATCGATCCTGCAGGCGTGCTCGGATTGTTTGCGATGATTCTGCCGGTCGCGGTGTTGTTCGCCGCGATTTTGCTCACGGTGTCGCTATTCGCGAAAAGCTACAAAGAGGCGCAGAGCTATGTCGGGCCACTCATCATGGTCGTGATTCTTCCTGCCATGTTCGGCATGTTGCCGGGCATCGATCTGAATTTGAAAACCGCGCTCGTGCCGATTTTGAATCTCTCGCTCGTTTCGAAAGAAATGCTTTCCGGCACGTGGAACTGGGATTTCATCGCGATCATTTTCGGTTCCACCTGCGTGTATGCGGCGGTCGCGTTGGCACTCTGCGTAAAAATGTTTAATCGCGAAGATGTGATGTTCCGCGCGTAAAATTTTAGTTCAGTGTGCGTGTGTCATGAAAACCGCGTGGGGTGAATACCCTGCGCGGTTTTATATTTTTGAGTAAAACGCCGGAGCATTTGGTAAACGCGAGTAAATGCCTCCCGCGTGGCTAGGCGGAGGGTGCTCGTGGTGCTATGATGCGCGCACCCGATGAAATCCACACCGTCCGCCCAGCTACAAGAAGCCGCGCATCTTGAAAAATTGCGCACGCAGATCGCGAGTGACATCGAAATTCTCCACCGCAAGGAAGCGAGCATGCGCGAGCACGAGCAGCGTTTGCGCGACATGATTGAAAGTGCACAGCCCGCCATGCGCTCCACGGTCAGCACGACTCCGTTTATGATGTCGATGGCCTCCGACCACGCCCAGCTCGACGCCGGTTGGGAAAAATACAACCGCGCGCACGCGTTGCTTGAGGCCGCGCGCCGTGGCATCGCCGACGACCGCCTTGCACTCCGTGATCGCGAAACCCGCGCGCAGCAACGGGAGGACGAACTAGATCGGCGCGAAACGTGGGTGAAGATTCAGGAAGCCGAACTCACTACAAAGAAAACCACCCCCCCGCCGGCTCCCACGCCAACAAAACGGAAACGCTCCTTTACCGCCGCACCGTTTCTCATCGCCAAAAATCTTCTCATGCCTGGTCGGAGTTAAGCGTGGCCACAGCGCTGTGGGGGGATTCGGTCGATCAAGCGTCAGACTTGCTGAGTAATTTCAAGCCGAGCACGCTACTGAGAATGAGGGCTACACAGAACGCTCGTCCGATATCGCCTGGTTCGTCGAAGTAAACCACACCGAGAATCACCGTGCCGGCTGCTCCGTGCGTGGAATCAACGGGATGGTCCCGCCATCGATGCCCCGGGGTGGCGGTTGAGGGCGTGGTAGGCTGACAAAGTATTCCAAGATTTGTCTTCGAGGTGGAGCCCGACGACCTCCGGGCGACGGCCGCCTGCTTAGCGCGTTTTCGTGCCCATAAATCGCGCGCGTAATTTTCGAAGCTTGACGTTTCCTACAAGTGTAAGATTCATCGTCCTACATCTGTAAGAAATATGCCGCCAAAAATATCTAGTGCTGAGTGGGAAGTGATGAGTGTGTTGTGGGAGCAGTCGCCGCTTGCTGCCACCGAAGTGTTCGCCGGCTTGCCGGGAGATCACGGATGGAAACCGAAAACAGTTAACACATTTCTTGCGCGGCTCGCCGACAAAGGGGCGTTGAAAGTGGTCAAGCGCGACGGCGTGAACGTCTTTGCGCCGCGGGTGCGGCGGGAAGACTGTATCGCGAGCGAGAGCGACGATTTTTTGCAGCGGGTATTTCGCGGCGCGGCGGGGCCGCTGCTGCTGCATTTTTGCCAGCAGGAGAAATTAAGTGAGGCAGAGATCGCTGAGTTGCAGAAATTGCTTCGCCAGAAAAAAGGCCAGCCATGACGCCGCTCGAAACTGTTTTTTTGACGGTCGCTGGTCTATCGGGGCGCGGCGCGCTGTTGATCGCGCTCGCATTGATCGCGCGCTTTACGCTGCGACGAGTGGTGGCTCCACGTTTTATCTTTGCCGGTTGGTTGCTCGTGGCGGGGGCGTTGTTGCTACCGTGGCGATTACCCGTGCCGTGGCATCCGTTGACGTCGTCGCCGGTCTCGCAGAGGCAGTCGGTGCCGATGGAAAATCGTGATGAGGATGAGTTCGCGGTTCGACCGGTAACGGCGGCGGTGCCGTTCATGCTGACCGCTCCGTCAGGAGTGATCTCGAAACCTGCGACTTCGTCGGCAGTGGCGCCGGCTAGATTCAATGTGTTTGGCCAGCGCGTGGTGATGCAGCGGTCGTGGTTCACGGGATTGGTGGTGATCTGGCTGGCGGGCATCATCGCACTCGTCTCGGCGCGCGTGGTTGCTTTGCGCCGATTGACGCGAGCGCTGGATCGCACGCGGCTCCCGGTCGACGCGCGATTGGTTGCCGCCGTGAAAGCGATCGCAGTCGAGCTTGGTTTGAAAAAGAGCCCCGAGATTATTGTCACGCCACTGGTCGAAACGCCTGCGCTCTGCGGCGTCGTGCGGCTGAGGCTGCTTTTCCCGGTGGGATTTGAAACCCGCGTTTCGGCCACGGAGCTTCCGTGGGTGGTGCGACACGAGCTGACGCATTGGCAGCGGCGCGACACATGGGCGCAGCTGTGGCTGCAGGTGGCGTGTTCGGTGCATTGGTTTAATCCACTCGTCTGGCTTGCGGCGCGGTTGGCACGCGAAGACAGCGAACTGGCCTGCGACGAAGCGGTGTTGCGCCGACATGCGGACAATTCGAGTGCGCGCGTTGCTTACGGAGAAACTTTATTAAGCGTGATCGGTGGAACGAGGTCGGCGCCTCGGCTGCCGACCGTCATCGGCATCGTGGAAAGTCATCGTCAACTTATGAAACGAATCATGTTCATCGCGGCGCATCGCCCGCCGACATTACTGCGCACCCTGGTCGGGGTGGCGCTTTTGACAGGTGTGGTGGGGGTCGGCGCAACAGAGGTCATGTCGACGCCCGCCCCTGAGCGAGCATCGGTCGCTATGACGAGTTTGCCAGAAGCGGTTAAAATTACCGCACCTGCGCCGATGCCTAAACTGAGCGCGGAGGAACAGGCCAAGCTGGCCGAGCGTCGTCGGGCTGACGAAAAACAATGGGAAGATAACATGACCTTCGCGCTTGAGGGGATTGGACGCGTTGGAGGAGTGCCGGTCGCTTTCCTCTCGATGAATGGTAACCTTTCCGCGGTTATCGAACGCAGCCAGGTGGCGCGTCGGATGGTGGAAACAATCGATGTGGATAACAAGCAAGTGACCCTGGTTCGCCAAGGACAGCCGCCACTCGTGCTGGCGTTGACCACATCCGATCCGATCGCGTTGACTGAGCTGCAAGACTTTGTGGTGAATTCCATTCTTTCCAAAGAGGGTATAAAGCGACTGAACGAATTTCGCGGTGTGCCGAGCGAACTCGCTCTGGTGTGGGACGAACTCAGTCGGCAAGGACAAGCCGAAGTGCTAAACGGTTACCTTTTGAGAGGACTCGTCGTTGGCGTCCATATCCGGCCCGGCGGTGGTGCTGGTAGTTCTTCGGGCAAGCTGTTCGAAAAAGAAATAGCCCAGCGCGACAAGGCTCGCCGTGATGCCTTCTTTGCGGCGCTCACGCCTGAGCAACGAGCGCGTTATAGTGTGAGCCAGCAGGCAATCCGCTTCACGGCGTCTGCGGCCGAACGGGAGAAGGCGAGCGCGGCGGCGAATGCCGCAAAAACGAGCCGAGCTGAAGTTCTCGCCGAGCTGACTCCTGCGCAACGAGCCCTCTATGACGAGTGGTGGTCGTGGTTAATGCTTCCACCGGGCCAGACGTAACGAAGGCGCGATTTTATCGCGGCGCTTATATAAGTAACGGAAAAGGGCGGTTAAGGATAACCGCCCCTCCCTTGAATTTAATGAGAAACCGCTCAGCGGTCGGGTTCTGCTTGGGAACGAATGATCGTGCCGCGTGCTTACGCTTTTTCCAACTCGGCAAGTTGCGCGGCGGCTTTTTCCCACGCGGTGTTGGCTTGCGTGATTTGGTCGACGATCGCGGTGAGCTCGCGGTTCAAGTGGTGGAATTTGCCCTTGTCAGAATAGGTTTCCGGTGACTCGAGCGCGGCGGTGATTTCGTTCTGCTTCGTTTCGAGTTCAGACACTTTCTTTTCCAGCGCGCTGACTTCGGTGCGCAGTTTTTTGATGTCGTTGGGATTCGCCTTTTTCGCAGCAGGAGCGGCGACGGGCGCGGCTTTTTCCTGCTTCGGGCGGGCGTCGGTGAAGCCGGCGGTGAGCGCGGCGCGGGCGTTCGAGGCCTTGGATTTCTCGAGGTAATAATCGTAATTACCCGAGTAAGGCGTGAGACGACCGCTGTGCACGTGGAGCACGGTCTGCGCGAGCGCGCGGATGAAATACACGTCGTGGCTGATGAAGATGAACGTGCCTTCGAATTGCTTGAGCGCATTCACGAGCGCGTCGATGGACGGGATGTCCAAGTGCGTCGTGGGCTCGTCCATGAGGAGCAAGTTCGGCGGATTCACGAGCAGGCGGGCGAGGGCGAGGCGGGATTTTTCACCGCCGGAAAGCACGGACACTTTTTTGTGCACATCGTCTTTGCGGAAAAGGAAACCGCCGAGCACCGCGCGCGCTTGTTGTTCGGTGAGCTGGTTCTCGTTCGTGCGCAGCTCCATGACGTTTTCGAACACGGTCATGTCGAGCTTCAGGTTGTCCGCGCGGTTCTGTGCAAAATAACCCGGCACGACGTTGCTGCCGAGATCACGCACGCCGCCCTGAATCGGGATCACGTCAGCGAGGATCTTCAGGAGCGTGGATTTGCCGGCGCCGTTCGGGCCGACGAGCACGATCTTTTGGCCGCGTTCGGCTTCGAAATTCAAGTCCTTGTAAACGATGTGGCTGCCGTAGGCTTGATCGACGTGCTTGAGGTTGATGACTTTCAAGCCCGAGCGCGGTGGCTGCGGGAAACGGAAATTAATCTTCTTAAGGTCTTCCCACGGCTCTTCGACGGCGACGTCTTTGAGGCGTTCGATTTGCTTCTCCTTGGATTTAGCGCGCGAGGCCATGGACGCCTTGGCACCGAAACGATCCACGAACTTCTGCAAGTGGGCGATTTCGCGCTGTTGGTTTTTAAACTGCGCCGCCTGTTGCTCTTTGCGCGCGTCTTTTTCGTTCAGGTAGTCGTCGTAGTTGCCCGTGTATTTATTGAGCGTGCCGCCGCGGAGTTCGAGAATGCCGTTGCAGAGGACGTTGAGGAATTCGCGATCGTGGGAAATAATCACCAAGCCGCCCGGATAGCGCGTGAGGTAGTCTTGAAACCACAACAGCGCTTCGAGATCCAAGTGATTGGTCGGCTCGTCGAGCATCAGGAGCGCGGGCTCGCTGACGAGGAGTCGCGCCAAGTGGGCGCGCATCACCCAGCCGCCGGAAAAGGATTTCGCCTGTTTGTCGTGATCGGTCTCGCGGAAACCGAGGCCGGAAAGGATTTTTTTCGCGCGAGGTTCAAGCGTCCAATCGATGTCCCAATCGTCGTCGTTCTCGGGCTCGAGTTTTTTGCCGCTGGTGGCGATAGCCAGGATGGTTTCCTCGCCGACGGGCGCGCTTTCCTGCGGCAGGTAGCCGAAATCGGCGCCGCGTTCCCATTCGATGGTGCCTTCGTCAGGCAGTTCCTCGCCAAGAATCAGGTTAAACAGCGTGGATTTGCCCGCGCCGTTGGGGCCCACCAGACCGAAACGGTCGGTGCGGGCAACGAAGAGCGACACCTCGGAAAACAGTTCCCGGGTGCCATAGGATTTGGCGACATCAGCGATCGTAAGCATGGCGACCGGTCAGTGAGCCGTTCCCTAAGGGGGCCGTCAATGGCTTTGGTAGCGCCAGAATGCCCCGGTTTTGAAGTTAATCAGAAACCAAATCCTGGGCCGCGCGTTTAACAGGATGCCTCACGGTGCCGCCATGGAAAAACTTACCTCAATGCTGTTTCGATTCACGGCGAAAGCCGTGGCCTGCATTATTATCCGCAACAAGTGATGCTTGCGACCGGCGCAGTCTTGGAGTCACTTTTCGCGCCTGCCTCCGGCGCGCTTGCCGGCCCGGGTCAGCTCCATCGTGACAAAACCGTGAGTTCCGTTTCCTCAACGCCCGCTGGCGATGAATCCACCGACACTTCCGCCGAGGCCGACCAGCGCGATGCGTTGCTCGCCCAGCGTGGCGATGCGGCGGCCCTCGATGCGCTCGTGAAGCGGCACTACGAAGGCGTGTCGCGGCTACTCTGGAAATTCGCGCGCGAATCCAGCGAGCTCGAAGATTTGGTGCAGGAAACATTTTTGCGCCTCGTGAAACACCTGCACACGTGGCGCGCGGAGAAACCTTTTGCCCACTGGTTGCGCCGCATCGCCGCGAACACCGGTCGCGATTATTACCGGCGTCAAGCCGTCCGCCGCCGCTGGCGCGTGGAGCCGGCGGTGTCGCGTTTCGGAGATTCTGCGGAAGCGCCCGAAATCGAAGCCATTGATCCGGCCATGGATCCCGCGGCGCGCGCCGCCGCCGACGAAGTGAAAGAGATTCTCGCCACGCTCCCGCCCGATGATCGTGCCGTGCTCACGCTCCACCACCTCGAAGGCTGGGATCTCGCCACGATCGCCGAACAGTTTGGCTGGACGGTTACGGCCACCAAACTCCGCGCGTGGCGCGCCCGCGCTCGATTGCGCGCGCTGCTCTAAAAATTTTAATACACCCCCGAACTGAACTGAACCCAATGAATCCGAATTCTCCTGATAAAGACCGCCGCTGGCACGACCTCGTGCAACGCGCGCGCCGCGACACGCCGCCGGCAGTGAATCTAGCTGCGTTGTTAAACAGTTTGCCGCGTGGCTCGGCACGCGTGCAGCCGCGTCCGAGTTGGTCGAATGAGTTTGATATCTTCTTCGGTCGGCGTGTGTGGTTGGCGGGCGGGCTCGCTGCCTGCGGACTGTGCGTCAGTGGATGGTTTTTAAACGACGCCCTCGAACACGACTTGCCGTGGATGGAATTGGTCGCCTCGGTGGATAACGCCGACCTGGAGGATGGCCAATGAGTCCTTTTCCTTGGCGTGCGTGGATCGCCGCCGCCGCGATGGTGATCATCGGTTTCGCATTGGGCGTGGGCTCGACGATTTATTTTGGCGGCAACAAGGTCCGTGATTTGCTCGGCAATCCGCCGCCAAACCGCCCGGCGGTCGAGCGTCCGCTCATGGAGCGCGCGTTGATGGGCATTGAGAAAAACTTAACCGAAAAACTCGACCTCACGCCCGAGGAAGCGGCGCGCGTGCAAGCGACGTTGAAGGAAGCGGGCGCCAATCTGCGTGCGCTTCGGCAGCAATCGAGTCGCGATTCCCGAGCCGAGATCGATCGCGCCGTTAAAAAAATCACCGAAGAGCTTCCGCAGGAAAAACGCGCCGAATTTCGCCGCCACTTGGCGAACCGTCTTAAATGGCTGAAATCCCAACAACCGCCCCCGCCGCCCCGTCGCGAAGAAAAAGGCCGCGGCGACGGCCCCAAAAACGGAAGCTAACCTGCGGGCGGGTTGATGCGTTGCGGCCAATTGACACTTAATAGGTGTCAATTGGCGAGAGCTGCGCGGCACCTTCGGCTTTGCCTTTGCGGCGGGAGCACATCTTTTTGACGGCTCATGCCGAACCCTCTCGCCTCCGAAAAGTCGCCTTATCTCCGCCAACACGCGGACAATCCGGTCGATTGGCTGCCGTGGGGCGAGGAGGCGTTTGCAAAGGCCCGCGCGGAACAGAAACCCATTTTCCTGAGCATCGGTTACTCGACCTGTCATTGGTGTCACGTGATGGCGCACGAGTCGTTCGAGGATGCCAAAGTCGCCGCGGTGCTGAATCGCGATTTCGTGCCGGTGAAAGTCGATCGCGAGGAGCGGCCCGACGTGGATCGCGTTTACATGGCTTACATCCAGGCCACGACCGGCCACGGTGGCTGGCCGATGAGCGTGTGGCTGACGCCGACGTTGAAACCTTTCTATGGCGGCACGTATTTTCCGCCGGAGAATAATCCGCAGGGGCGCACGAGTTTCTCGGAAGTATTGCGGCTCATCGCGACGCATTGGAGTCAGCAGCGCGAAAAAATTCTGAGCGGCGCGGATGAAGTGACGGCGTCGCTGCAACGTTACGCGACTGAAGGCCGCCCGCGCGAAGTGCAGGAAGGCGAGCCGGCCCCGCTGCACGAGGCGGCGGGCGACGCGTTTGAAAAATCGTTTCAATATTTCTACGAAGCGTTCGATGCCGTGAACGGCGGCTTCGGGGGCGCGCCGAAATTCCCGCGGCCGAGCACGCTGAATCTGCTTTTCCGCGTCGCCACCCTGCAAGGCGTGCAAAGCGAAATTGGCGCCGAGGCCGTGAAGCTGGCGACATTCACGCTGCAAAAGATGGCCGGCGGCGGAATGCACGATCATATCGGCGGCGGGTTTCACCGTTACGCGGTCGATGCGGAGTGGTTTGTGCCGCACTTCGAAAAAATGCTCTATGATCAGGCGCAACTGGCCGTGAGTTACCTCGAAGCAAAACAAGCGACCGGGCGTGAAGTGTTCGCGTGGTTTGCGCGCGATATTTTCGACTACGTCACGCGTGATCTCACGAGCCCGCAGGGCGGTTTTTATTCAGCGGAGGATGCCGACAGCCTCCTCGAATACGGCAAACCGGAGCACGCCGAAGGCGCGTTCTACGTATGGACGAAAACCGAGATCGTCGCCGCGCTGGGCGAAGACGCGGAGTTTTTCTGTGCGCACTACGGCGTGAAAGAAGGCGGCAACGTGGAGAATGACCCGCAAAACGAGTTCGTGGGGAAAAATATTCTGATGCAGCGCCAGCCGCTGGTGAACACGGCGGCGCAGTTCCGTTTGGATGTCTCGGCGGCAAGCGATAAATTAATCGCGGCCCATGCGTTGCTGCATGCGGTGCGCGCGAAGCGTCCGCATCCGCATCTCGACGATAAGATTATCACGGCGTGGAACGGCTTGATGATTTCCGCGTTTGCGAAAGGCGCGCAGGTGCTCGAAAGGGCGGACGGCCCGGACGTCGGGCCCTACCTTACGGCGGCGACGCGCGCGGCGGAGTTTATCCAGCGTGAGTTGTTCGAGCCATCGACGCAGACGCTGTATCGCAGCTGGCGCGAAGGACGCAGTGAGATTCAGGCGTTTGCCGAGGATTATGCGGCGCTCATCCAAGGGTTGCTCGATCTCTACGAAGCAAGTTTCGAAATCCGCTGGTTGCAATGGGCGGAGCAGTTGCAGGCGAAAATGGATGAACTGTTCTGGGACGAAGCGGGTGGTGGTTATTTCAATTCTCGCGCGGATGACGGGAGTATCATCGTGCGCTTGAAGGAAGATTACGATGGCGCCGAGCCTTCGCCCAATTCGCTCGCGGCGATGAATCTCGTGCGACTCGAACGCATGCTTGGTGCGGGTGCCGGCGCGCTTTCGCGTGATACGCGTGCGGTGCGCACGGTCGAAGCGTTGCGTCAGCAGTGGGCCAACGTTCCCCAAGCGCTCCCGCAGATGTTGTGCGCGGTGGAATTTGCATTGGAGCCGCCGCGGAGCGTGGTGCTCGCGGGCGATCCCGAATCCGATGATTTTCGTGCGCTCGCGGCAGTTTTAAATGAAGCGCTCGCGCCCAAACGCGTGATTCTCGCGGCGGACGGTGGCGAAGCCCAGCGCTGGCTCGCCGAACGATTGCCGCATATTGGCGCGATGAAACCGATCAACGGCCGCGCTGCTGCTTACGTATGCGAGGGTTTCACGTGTCAGGCGCCCACGATTGACGTCACCGAATTGCGCGCGCAGCTGCAGCGCGGTGCGAGCTGAAGGTCAGCCCTTATTTATCTTCGGCCGCTTTAAGGGCGGGTGAATCCTGCTCGGCATTTTGGAGCAGGGTGAGGACTGAGTCGATGATGCCGAGGACGGCGGGGCGGCTGGCCGCGAATTCAAGCAGGCGAATTTCGCGCTCATCGAGGCCGGCGCGGCGGATGGCTTTGGTCAGTCCGGCGACGGATTTTTGGGTGCTGCGTTGATAGGTGGCGAGAGCGGGCGCTTCGTCGCCCTTGTCAGGCATGGAAAGGTCGAGGCCGCTGATGGATTCGACCCACAAAAGAGCCATGTGCGCCATTTCGGGTGAATTGGCCGGGTGCCCCATTTTTTCCATCAAGCGGGCGATGGTCGGGAATTTCACCGGGCGCCCGTTCTCCAGATTGATGATGGTGTTACGGTGGCGGCGGGCGAGGGTGGCGAGCGCGTCGAGGGTGAGGCCGCGCTGTTCCCGCAACTGCCGGAAGAGTCGCGCGTGTTGCATCTGCGCAAGGGGATGAGGTGCCCGGGCTTTTTTGTCAACGAGTCGGCTGACCGGCATTCTGGTTGACAAAAATTAGACAGTATAAATCTATTGTTCATTCGATGCGTAAGCCCAAGCAATCAAACGCTTGGGGTTCGAAAGCAGATGTCACGCGCCGGGCCCACGCGACTCGTCTGCTCGGAACCCTACTGAAAATTTGTGGCCAACTGAAGACACTCCAGCCGGACGCAACGGCGCGGCGCGCCTACGGGGAGGTCGCCAGCCATCTGCGGCGGTTGGCGGAGGAATACCAATGAGCGAGCCCAGAGTGAGCGCGCCGAGTCTGCGCGGGACGGGCATGGTGCTGGTGGTGGACGATTACAGCCCGGCGCGGGAAATGATCGCTTATCTGCTCGGCTGTTACGGCTATGAAGTGAAGATGGCGGGTGACGGGCCAGGTGCGTTGCAGCTGGCGGCAGAAACGCCTTTCGATCTGGTCGTGCTGGATGTCGAGATGCCGGATATTTCCGGCGTGGAGCTGTGCCAGAAATTGAGGGATCACTGGCGACGGGAGGTGCCGGTGGTGTTTATCAGCGGAGGATCGGGGCCGCTCCAGCAAGCGGCCCGTCAGGTGCCGCGATCAGGCTTTTTTTCGAAGCCGCTGGAGTGCGGGGATTTTCTGGAAGCGGTGCAGCGCTTGTTGAGCGGTGCTTGAGGTGCGCGCAATCCCGCGCCCGCGAAACGCGGTCACCGCTTCAAGTATTTCGCGATCGCTTGGGAGCGGGAGTTGACCTGCAACTTGTCGTAAACGCGGCGCACGTAGGTGTCCACGGTCACAAGCTTGATGTTCAGGTTGTCGGCGATTTCCTTGTAGAGATAACCTTTTGAAAGCAGATCGAGGACGGAGCGCTCGCGCGGGGAGAGTTCCTCGAAGTCCGGGCGCTCATTTTCGGTTTTGGCGAAGGATTGCACGACTTTGCGCGCGATGGCGGCGCTCATCGGCGAACCGCCTTGCGCGATCTGGCGGATGGAGGCGAGCAGTTGGGGGCGACGCGTGCCTTTGAGCAAATAACCGGTCGCACCTGCGGCGAGCGCGGCGAAAATGTGGTTCGCGTCGGCATACACGGTGAGCATCAAAAACTGGGTGTGCGACAACGTGGGTTTTAACCGGCGCACGCATTCGATGCCGTTAATTTGGGGAATATTGATATCCATCAACACCACATCGGGACAATCTTTGGGAAGATTTTCGACCGCGGATTCGGTGTCGGCGTAGCTGTTGACGAGCTCCAGCTGATCGCTTTCCCGGATGAGTTCGGAAAGGATTTGGCGGGTGGGCTCGTCGTCATCGACGATGCAAACGCGGAGGCTCATAAGGTTGGGGTCGCGGTCGGCAGCGGCACATCGAAAGTGAGCGCAGTGCCACCGGAAGGTGCGACTGAAATTTCGCAGGTGCCGCCGAGATCGGCCATGCGGGCGCGCAGGTTGGCGAGGCCGTTGCCGCGAGGAGATTCCGGCGGACTGGACGGAAAACCACGACCGTTGTCGGTAATGACAATCTGCAGGCGGTTATTTTCCACGGTGAAAGCGAGCGAGATTTCGGTGGCTTGGGCGTGTTTGACGCAGTTGTTCAAGGCTTCCTTGCAACTCAGGAAAAGATGATGCCGGTGCTGGGCGGTGAGCGTGTAATGGGGAAGATAATCCGGCAGCACTACGCGCGCCCGCAGGCCGGCATCGGCGAGGAAGCCTTGCGCGAATTCCACGATGTAATTGGCGACGCTTTCGAGGTCGTCGTGTTGCGGATTCACGGCCCACACAATAGCGTCCATTGACTGGGTGAGTTCGCTGACGGCGGAGTAGATGCGGTCGAGTTGGCCCGCTTTGTTGTGCTGACTCGCGGTTTGCGTGAGCAAGCTGATGCGCGTGAGGCCGGCGCCGAGGTCGTCGTGGAGGTTGCGGGCGATGCGGGTGCGTTCGCGCTCGAGCGCGGTTTCACTTTCGAGTTTTGCGAGTTTCGCGCGCAAGCGGCGGTGTGACCATGCGCGCGCCGCCAGCACGCCGAGCAACAATATGAGCGCGATGATTCCGAGACGGAACAACAGGGTTTGCCACCAGGCGGCGAGCACGATGATGGGCTGGCGAATTTCCGATGCACTGCCTGCCACGCCGGAGAGATGTGCGTTGAGCACGAACGTGTATTCGCCCGGCGGGAGCCGCGTGTAGTGGGCCAAGCCGCGCGCGTCGACTGGAGTCCAGTTATCCTCGTAGCCTTCGAGCCGGAAACGCGCGCGCACGCGGTCGGGATTTGAAAGGCATAACACCGAATATTCCAAAGTCAGCGCGCGACTCAAGGCGGGCACTTCAATTGAAGCGGTGGCGGGCAACCCGCGATGCTCGGTGCGCGCGGTTTCGACGCGCGCGAGCAACGGCGTGGTCGCAACGTGCTCGCGCCGGGGATCGACGGCGATGACCCCCTGGCGCGTCGCGAACCAGAGAACGTCGTCGTGGCTTTTCCAAGCGGACGGTTGATGCGCGACGGCGCCAATCGCTTCGTTCACGCCTTCGTCGGAGGTAAGTTGAGTGGCATCGACGCGATCGATTTTCCCGGAGAAAAATTGATCCAATTCCGCGCGCGCCACTTTAAAAATCCCTTTTGGCGAACCGAACCAGAGGTTGCCGAGATGATCGCTCAGCACCTGGCCGATGTTGTTGGAGGGCAACCCGTGGCGCTCCCCTAGCTGGCGCCCGGGAGGGCTGCCGATTTGGAGCACGCCGGCCGTGGCGGTGCCAATCCAACCGGTGCCGGTCGGGTCGAAGTGGATGCTTTGCACCGGTGCTTCGATCGGCAGCGGCGCAGGCACGAGGCGTTCGTTTTCGAAGCGAAACAAGTGCGACGTCTCGGTGCCGATCCAAAGCTGGCCTTGCGAGTCTTCGCTGATGGCTTGGACGCGGCCATGCGTCAGGCCGGCATTGAAATCGAAAACCTGCCAGGCGCCATTGCGCAGGCGGCCCAAGGCGCCCGGTTGTAGCACGGCCCAAAAATCGCCGTTTTTCGCGAGGTAAGTGACGCGCATCTCGCCGACGATGCCGGGCGGAGGAGGCGGCGCCGAGGGAGCGTCCGGCGGAAGAAAGCCATCGCGCGTGGCACGGAGTAGCCCGAATGACGTCGTGACTAGCACCCCTTCGGATCCGAACGGAGCGAGGGAGCGCGCGCTAAAAGTGTCGCGGCCTTTCGGTGCGGCGAGGGTGCGCACGCGCCGTTGTTCGTTAATGTAAGCGAGTCCACCGTCACGATTCGCGATCCAGATCGTGTGGGCGTTATCCTCGGCGATGCCGAGCGTGTGACGTTCAAGCAGGCCGTGTTCCTTGTCGAAACGGCGCACCGTGCCGCCGCGCACGCGGAGCAGGCCGTGACCGTTCGAACCAATCCAGATATTGCCGTCGCCGTCTTGCAGCATGACGCCGGCGTCCTCCGGAATTTCAAACACCGCTTCGGATTTTCCGTCGGGCAATCTCAAGCGGTGGACGCCTTGCGCGCGCGTGCCGATCCAGACGACGCCTTGGTTGTCCTCGAGTAACGCTTGGACGGAGCGCCCGTTGAAACCGTTGCTTAAAGGCAGCTGCAGGCCGACTTTTCCATCGATAATTTTGCGGAGCAAGCCGTGCGAAAGCACCCACGGGCCTTGCGTGCGGCTGGAGGCGATGCGCAGTTGTTCCGCGCCTTCGAGGGATAGTGGATGGATTTTGCCGCCTTCATAGCGCGCCAGGAGCGGGCCGTTGGCCAGCCACACACGGCCTTGGCCGTCGCTGGCAAATTGCGTGGAACGTCCCGGACCCATGCCATCCAGCGGGCCGAATATTTCGTGATGCCCTCTTTGAGCCGCATGACGTCGCCGCCTTCGAACGCGATCCACAAGGCGTGATCGGCGGCGATGTGGAGTCGGGCGATGCGTTTGTCGGTGTAGTTTTCCGGCAGGGTTTGGGGTTCGAAATTCCCGGCGCGAACTCGCATCAAGCCGCCGGCATACGGTGCGGCCCACAGATCGTCTGAGGCGGGATCTGCGATGATTGACGCAATGCCGTCCGACGGAAGTTTCCCGTGCGCAGAATAATCATAGTTGAGGAAACGCGTGCCGTCGAAACGCGTGAGGCCCACAGTCGTCGCTATCCAGAGATAACCGTTTTGATCCTGACACAGCGCGCTGATTTCGTTGCTGAGCAAGCCGTCGGGCTGTCGCCAGCTGCGCATGGTGTAGAACGGTGCTTCGCCGAGGCGTTGCGCAGGGCTGGCATTGCCCGTGAACAACGCGAGCAAGGTGAGCGCAACGCGCGCAGCCAGGGAGGGACGACGAAACGACATCGGGGTGCCCGCAAGGAAACGATATTTGCCGAGTTGTCGCTACATGCTTTTGCGCAATCACTGCCGTTATCCTAACGGCGACGATGACCTCGTGCGGTCAGGAAAATAAAAAGGCCCGGCAGTGACGCCGGGCCTCGGAGAGTTGAACGTTTAATTTCGATTAGAAGGTGGCGGTGATACCGGCAGCGATCGCGATGCCGCGGTCGTCCATGCGACGGTAGTTGGCGTAGGCTGGGAGAAGATCCACCGAATCATCGAGAAGCTGATAGGTCTTCGAAGAGAACAAACGCTCCGCCGTCACAAACGCGGTGAAGTTTTTATTGATGACGTAGTTGGCTTGGACGCGAACATCAGGCGGAATGTCGTTCAAATTATAGAGTTGAAGCACGCGGCTGGTGCCATCGGGTAACGTGACCGTGGGAGCGGAATCGTGGGTGCGGCCTGGTTCGGTGTAGGTGACGAGGGCGCGCACCGAGAAACGACGCGCACTGTAAGATAGGCCGCCGGTCCACTTGGCGCGGATGTCGCCTTCGAGCATGTAGCCGAGGTTGGTCGCACCACTGGTCACGATCGGGGCGGGACGCAGAGTATAGGTGACAAACGCATCGATCCCGCGGGCCCAGGGGGCGAGGATGCCGAAGTTTTGCGCCAGCTCGATTTCGAAGCCCTTGCGGATCTGCTGCACGCCGAGGGCGAGGGTGGTGTCGATGCGGAAATTATCGTAGCCTTCAGCACTCAAACCAGCGGCTTCGAGCAGCGCATTGTAGTCGGGGCTGGTGTTAAAAACCTGAATCGTTTCCCACACGTTATCCACGATCTTGTAGTAGTAGGAGATCGAGTATTTGCCGGAACCGTTTTTCGGATAGTAGGCCAATTTGAAATTATACGATGTGTTGATCTCCGGTTCGCCACCGACGTTCGAGAGTGTGATGGTGCCGTTGCCGCCCAACACGGAGGGATCGGGAATCGCTGGTTCCGTGATCTGGAAATTCGCGCCGCTGACTAGGAGAGCGTTGTTGCCTTCGATGTCAGGCAGGCGGTGTTCTTTCGTCCACGAAACCTGGGCTTTCAGGGTGTCGGTGATGGCGTAGTCGACGATGAATTGCGGAGTGATGGGCTCCGTTCTCGAGGCGTCGACCGACTTCGTATAACGATTACGCATAGCCAGGAACAGGTTTTGATTCACGTTGGAGATCGCCGCGCCGTTCGGGGCGAGTGAGAGTTGGGTGGGGAGATAATCGACGCCCGCCGCCTGCATGCGGGTGCGCAGCGCGGTGTCAGTCAGCACGGCGTTCGCCGCCCGGCGAGAATCGCCTGCGGCGTAGGTGGTGTTTTCGTTGCCGTCGAAACGCACGCCGGCGGTATAAACCGAGTCGCGGTAACGCGTGCCGTCAGCGTTGGTCACGAAGTTATAATTCGGATTGTTGAAGACGTTGTAACCTTTGCGGGTTTTGCGGCTCTGACGACCGCCGCCAATCACGGTGAGGCGATTGGTGAAGAACTTGGCGGTAGCCATGCCGTAATAATCGATGGTCGTTTCCGTCAGGCCCTTGAGATTGCCCACGCGCGAGAGGTAGTTGATTGCCGGAGTATGGGTCGTGCCTGCGATATACTGATCCGTAAAATATTCGGGATGCTCCTCGTAGATCTGATAGATCTTGTGGCCGTCCATCCAGCTTTGCGGCTGGGCATATCCCGTCGTGGCTTCACTGAGGTAAGGAGATTGGATTTCGGAATTGGCGATATTGGGTCCGATGTAACGCATCTCGTTGGTCGCGCCGAGGCCCCAACGATGGTTGCTCTTTGATTCATACAGGCTGCCCGCTTTCACCGTCATCGGGAAGGGCAGGAAATCCAGTTCGCGCGATACATCCAACTTGTAGCTCTTCACCAAGTCGCGGTTGCTCGATTGGCTGGAGCGGGCGCGGAAACCATCCACCAAAATCGTATCCCACGCGGACAGTGGGGAGTAGTTCAACGGATTGCCGGCCGCGTCGTAGAGCAGGATTTGGCTCACGACACCTTTGTTGATGCCGACGAAGTCCATGCGGCTGCCCGTGAGGTTGGCGTCAACCGATGAGAAGTGCTTGTTCGCGCGATCGGGCGCCGTATTGAACGATTCAGACGCCGTCGCGCTGGCGAACACCTTCCAAAGACCTTTGTTGTAGGCGGCGGTGATGTAGCCTTGTGAAGTGAAGCCGTCGCGGTCGCGAGCATCCACGTTCATGGAACCGCTTACGCTGGGATTGAAAGTCGCGGTGCGTTGATAGCCGGTCACATAATCTTCACCCCAGTCTTTGATGCCCACGCCGCCGCTGTAGCGCCATTGGGTGCGGCGATTCATGCCGATGCCCTCGAAAACGGACACCTGCGCATTCGCGCGAATCTCAAGTTCTGGAATGGGGCGCCAGTCGACCCGGAAGTTACCCGATTGGCGGTATTCCACCCATTGGGATTCGTTGAGTTCGAGTCGGTCGACCACTGGGTTCGTGACGTTAATGGCCCCTTTAGAGTTAGAAACTTGGGCGGTCACGCCGCTGCCCGTGCTGGTGCGCGGGGTGTAAAACCAATCGCGCATGCTGGCGCGGCGAGTGAGGGAGTATTTGTTGTCCGAAGCCGCCGAAGCGGTGATACCGATTTTTTTCGAGAGAGGGATCGATGCGCTGGCCCGGATGCTCGGCAGCGTTTTGAAGCGAGGTTCATAAGGCCCGGGAGTTTTCTCGAAGACGTCCGGCGCCAGCGTGTTGTAGTTAAACGCGCCGGAGACTTCGTAAACTGGCCGTGCTAGTTCGAACGCGCCCCGCGTGATCAGGTTGATCGTGCCGCCAGGGGCGTCCTGACGCATGTCGGGTGTCGCGACCTTGATGATTTCGAGCCGGCTCGCGTTGTTGATGGAGAGCGCATCCAGCTGCACCGCGCGGGTGAGGCCGCTGGTGGAACCACTGGCCATGGGCACGCCGTCGATCATGACCGCCGTGCTGTCGGCCCCGAAGCCGCGCACGGCGACGGTGGTCGCGTTGTCCGGATTGCTGCCCGCGCCGAATGCACCGTTTTCGACATCGACGCCGGGAAGGAAGCGGACGAATTCGCCGATGTTGCCGTCCTTGATGTAGCCGAGTGCGTCGGTCGCGATGACGGACTTGATGTTCACGGACATGCGCTCTTCGTTAATCGAGAGTTCCTGCGCATTCTTAAAGCGCTGGGCTTCGACGACAAATTTATCGAGCACGACGGTTTGCGCATCCGCGTTGGAGGAGCTGGCGTTGAAAGTAAAATTCGCCTCCGCCGCCTGACCATCCGCGACCGCGACCGCTGCGCGCAAGTCGGTCTGACCGGAATACGTGACGCGCAATTTCGCTTCGCCCGCGGGAACCGAGCGCAACGTGTATTCGCCGTTCGAATTCGTATAGGCTTCGATGGAAGTGCCCTCGACGCGCACCCGGGCGTTGTTGAGGTAGCCGCCGCTGCTCGCGTTGAAGACACGGCCCGTGATCGTGCCGGTCGTGGACTCTTGGCTGAAGCCAGTGGCAAATGACAAAAGGACGCCTGCGATGAGCGCAAAGAGGGACATCCGTTGAGGGAGGAAGCGGCCGAGTAAGGCCACGAACGAACTGTGTGGGGTGGGATGCATAGCTAGGTTTGTGGGTAGGGTGACAAAGCGAAAATCAGCCGGGGCCGTCCCGGGCTGAAGACTGTGTCGGGGTATGAAGTGGGGGTTGCGCGCCGTGAGGGATGGCGTGCGGGGTGACAAAAGATTACCGTTTACCACCCACGATGTCATGCCCCGTGAATACGGGATATGGGTGCCTGATTTTCTGCCCAAACTAACGAAATCCTAAGCGCCGCTCAGAGTGAGGAGCTTTTAAGAGCCGTTTCCACGTTTGTCGCCTCCCGGGCGCCCGGTGGGCCGCGGTTATTTGCGCAACAAGCGGGCGGGTTGAGGCGAAATGCTCAACGCATGCGCGGAGGATTCGGGTAGCTCAGCGGGCAGTTCGATTTCCACACTGTCACCCGCGCGTCGCCACACTAACGGCGTCGGTAAACCCAGCAGGTGAATTGCGGTGTTTTCGGACTGAGGAACCACGCCGATCAGCGTCACGTGAGAATTTTCCGGCCGATCGAGCAACAACGCGTAAACGATACCGCCTTTGCGATCAGCGCGATAAGTGAAGCGCACGCGTCCGTCGCTTTCGAGGATGCGTCCGTCAGCTTCGACCCACGGTCGAGTGCCGAAAATCGCTTCCTCGTTTACGTCGAGCCAACGCCCCAAGCCGCGTAGGCGAACAAGTTGCTCTTCGGGAATCGAGCCGTCCGCGCGCGGGCCGACGTTGAGCAGCAAATTTCCATTTTTGCTCACGATATCGATGAACGAATCTACCAACGCATCGACCGAGAGAAAATGCTCCGCGCTTTCCGCCTGATTGTAGCCGAACGAAAGGCCGATGCCGCGATTAGCCTCCCATTTCTCATCCACGATTTTCGGCATCACTTTGTATTCTGCCGTGGTGAAGTCATGGGGCATCCAGCGTCCCCAACGATTGTTGATCACGCCCTCCGGCGTCGCGTTGTAGAAGTCCGCGACGATTTGCAGGAGACCGCTGGCTTCAGGGTAACGAATATCATTCCACAAAATCGCCGGGCGATAGCGCGCGATCAGTTCGCGCAGCTGCGCATCGGCATAAGCCGCGTAGTCCGTGCCGGGCGGTGTAACCTTCGGGCCGTCCTGGGTGCCGTCGATCAGCACGGGATGAAAACTCCAGTCGATGCCGCCGGAGTAATAGAGACCCATGCGCATGCCTTCAGCAGTGACGGCGGCGGAAAGTTCGCCGACGAGGTCGCGTTGCGCAAACGCGTCGGGGTGATGCGGATTTTTCACTGCGCTCGGCCAGAGTGTAAACCCATCGTGATGTTTCGTCGTGAGCACGACGTAACGCGCATGCGTGGCGCGAAACACTTTCGCCATGGCGTCAGGCTTCCACGGCTGAATCGCGTGGTTAAACTCCGCCCCGAATTTATAGTAATCGAACTCCCCGCCGTAAGTTTTCAGATGATGCGCGTGCGTCGGCGATCCGATCGTGCGCATGCTGTTGAAATACCATTCGGCATACGGGTTCTGTTTGAAAAATTCCGTCTCGGGCCCGTGGCCGAACTGCCGGGTAGTCGGTGCCCAAGCCGGCACGGAATAAATTCCCCAGTGCACGAAAATCCCGAGTTTTGCGTCGTGATACCACTCGGGCGTGGCGTGACTCTCGAGTGATTTGTAGCTGGCTTTGAACGGAACGTTTTCGGCGAATGCTGCGACCTGCCCGCTGGCAAACAAGAGCGCGGCGGTGAGTGCATGGCGAACGGATGAAGAAAATTTTTGCGACGAGAGCACGGGGATAATGGGTGGCTGAATAATTATTTTTTCAGCCGCACTTCAAAGAGGGCCAATGGCGATGTGAGTCCACTTTGGACTAAAACATCGGTGTCCCGTGTTCTAGTGGCAAGACGACGGGAGCGAAAACGAGTAAGCTTTCGGCAGTTCAGCGCGTGAGCCGGCAGCCGGATGAAGTTTCCGCGCGACGATCATTTTAAGTCAACCTGGGGGTTGGCTTATGCATAGCAGAGAGGCCCGGTTGGTTACCGGGCCTCTTTATTTTCTGAGAAGTGGTCGCGTGTTTGCGCCGCGAACCGATCGTGTCCCTTGTTCGCGGCGGGCGTGATGCCGGGCGCGCAGCCGAGCAAATTGTCGAGGTGGATGTTTTCCGCGATGGGAATTTTCATGCGCTGCTCGAACGCCGGGCCGTGGTGGCGACCGCTTTCGGAGGCAGTGTGCGGCATGATGTCGTAAACGGAAACCGCGACGAGCAGTCTGAGCATCGGCCCTGAGCGCATCGGCGGGAGCGCGCTGGCGGGTTGCTTCGTAGGCGGCAACCTGCATCGTGTGAATCATGAGTGACGATGTGCGATTAACCCGTTTGGAGGAGCGTTACGCCCACCTGCAACGCCACCAAACCGAGCAGGATAAAGCGATGCTGGCGCTCAGCGAAGAAGTGTCGCGCCTCCGCAAAGAGGTGAAGCTGCTGCAAGCCCGCGCGCAAACCGGCGGCGGCGAAGGCGAGTCATTCCCTACAGACGAAAAACCACCGCATTATTGACGGACGCGAGAAGCGTCCGGTTTTTTTAGAGCCGCCTTACGCCGCGATTGAAACATTCAAACGAATCGTGGCGCCAACCCTTCGCGCAACGATCTCAAAACAGCGCGGTCGCTTCGACGTGTTTGCCGGGGAATAAGGTGATTTCTCCCGAGAGCGAGGCGAGGTCGTCGTTTTTATAGAGCTTCGCGCGGATCGGTGCGTTGGCCTCGTGCGAGGCCCAGCCCCATTTGCCGATGGAGACAAATTGCATCGCGACGCCTTTATCCCAGCTCAGGCCCGGACCGTCGCCACGGATGAAAAGTTTGTTGCCGATGCCAATGTAAGCAGTCGCGAGCAAGCGCGTAGCACCGTCGGAGGATGCGGCCGCTTCCACGGGCTCGGTCGGCTCGGTGAAGAGTTCTTCCGCAGGTTCTTCAAGTGGCATGGGGGCGGGTGTGCGGGTGACCGAGGGTTGCTCGAAAAAATCGTCAGGAGCGACCGGTGCAGACGACTCGTCAACGGCGACCGCCGCGGGTTCCGGTTCGAGAGCGAGTGCCGGCTCGGGTTCAATGAAAACGGGAGCGGGAGCGGAGGCGGGCGCGGGCGCAGGCGCAGGTTGGCGTTCGACGATCGGTTCTGGTGGAGTGGGGCTGAGTTCGACCGCCGGTTCTGCTGCAGGTGACGTTGAGAGTTCGACGGCGGGCGCCGGAGTAACGGGAGTTTGACTAGCGGCTGCCGCCGCGGCGCGCTCAGCGGCTTTTGCTTTGCGGCGCTCTTTTTTCGAGAGTCGGGGGTGGCCCTGAGCGACTGGGGCAGTGGCGGGTGCGGCTTCGCTGGATTCTTCGTTATCGTCGGCGATTTCGGCGTTGGGCTCGGCGGTGATTGCCGGCTCGGCGTCAGCGATGGTTGCAATGGGTGTGTCGGTCGAAGCGAGTTCGGAAGCGGCCGGCTCCGTGGCTTCCGGCGCTTCGGTTGCGGGCGTGCTGGCTTCGGAATTTACTTCGGTGCTGGACTGCGCTGGCTCCGGCTCATTCGAGGTGACCGGCTCTTCAGTAGCGGGAATGGGGGCAGTGCGGCGCGAGCTTTTTGCCGGGGTGCTGGTCGTTTGGGACGAGGTGAGTTTCTCGTCGAGTGCGGTGGTGAGCGCCGCGAAGCGGGCTTCTAAAGTAGCGAGGGAAGCTTGGATTTGGGTATCGATTGCCGTGGCCACGCCCGTGACTTTGGTTCCGAGGGTGGTGTCGAGACTGGCGAGCTTGGCATCGAGGGACGTGCTGGCACCGCTGAGTTTTGTTTCGAAAGCCGTGCTGACGGTGGCGAGTTTGGTTTCGAGCGAAGCGGTGGCTTCGGCGACCTTGGCATCCAGGTTCGCGGTCAGCGTGGCGATCTTGCTGTCGAAAGAGGAGATGCTGGCAGCCTGCGCGGAGGTGAGTTGCTGGCGGCTGGCAAGTTCGAGGGCGGTCCAGCCGGTGGTGGCTTGGAGGATTTTTTCGCTGACCTCGTAAAGGCGCTCGGATTCGGATTGGCGGAGGGTGGCGACTTCTTCGGTGAGTCGGGCATGTTCGTCGTCCTCGGTGTGCGCGAGTTGCTGGGTAAACTCGGCGAGTTTTTCCTGCATGCGGTAGGGCAGCGTTTCGGCGGCGTGCGCGCTTTTCGTGGCGGCTTCCTCGACGGCTTTGATCTGGGCGGCGGCGCGCATGAGGCTCTCGCCGGCGGCGTGGAGGCGTTGGACTTGCTCGGCGACGCGTTCGCGCTCGACGCGAAGATCCTCTTTGGTGTCGGCGACGAAATCGACGAGAATGGGGATCATGATCGCGGTGATGCTCAGGAGGAGCAAGACCACCGCGCTGGTCAGGGGGACCGTGGCAAATTTGTTAGGGGCGAAGCTGCCGATCAAAAGCATCGCGCCAAACAAACCTGCGGCGGTGAGGAAAAACGGGGTCTTGTTGAGACGGGGAGCGGGTTCCAAATTCATAGAGCGGTGGAGGCGCGACGCGCGGGACGTTTTTCGTGTGAGGCCCGCGCTTTCTCAAGGCTAAACCAGTGCTCCTCCGAGGAGGAAACGCGCTTGAGCGACCGGCGGCGCGATTTAAGCTCCGCGCACTTCCATGAACTTCCCTCATTTTGTGCGGATTGATCGGGACGGTCGCGGGCGGGGTCGGCACTACGTCGTGCACACGCACGATCCAAAATTCACGCTCGAATTAACGCCGGACACGGATGCGCCGGATAAGATCGGCAAAGGCGTCCTCAAGCGCGTGTGCGTGCCCAATTCGTGGGCGGGCGACTATGGCAAATACGCGAAAATGATCACCGCCGCGCAGGAGTTTTTCGCCCAGTCGAATGCGGCTGGGGCGCCGCCGAAACGCGCATGAGGTCGACGACGGCCTTTCTCACGTTCCCAACCGCCGCCATGACATCGCGAAAAGCGAGATAAGCATGCCGATGCGCACGGCACCTTCGAAGGTGAGCGTGACGAGCACCCATTTCAGGCCGTTCGAACTGCGCGCCGCGTAGCCGACCGCCGTGACGAGCAGCAACACGATGCCTTGCGCGCGTCCGACAGGATGCAGCAACAACGTGGTCATCCAGATAAGATAAGCGATGAGCCCGATCGACCAGGTAGCCGCGATCCATGATTTCATGGGTAACTCGCGGGGATCGGCATTCACGCGGATTTGTTTGATGCCCAGGTAGCGTTCGCTGAGCACAAGCTGCCAGATCTCGAAAACGAGAAACAAGGGAGCGAGCAGAGCGAGCGGATTCATGTGGCGTGGAAATGTCACGCGGCAGACGCGGCGTGGCCAGAATTTTTCCCGTGAGTTTTGGCGCGGGTGCGCTAGGCTTTTCCTCAGAGCCGCTGGGGTTGTTCTTCGCAAGAATCGCAACGCTGGCGGCGTAACCCCCAACCCCGGAGTTTGTCATGACGACGAGATTTCTAGTGGAATACCTGTGCACCGCGCTCGCTGCGGGTGTGATCGGCGGGCTCGCAATGGAAGTGGCCATGGGCCTCATTCGCAAAGCGAGCGGCGGCCAAGGCGATATGATTCTCGCGCTGGGTAGTTTGATTACGAAGACGCGCGAAAACGCCCGGCGCGTCGGCGTGATCGTGCATGCAACCGTGGCGATTGGCTTCGGTTTTGTTTACACGTTGCTGATGGTCACGCTTGCTTACACGGGCATGCCGCAGGCACTGATGGTCGGGCTCGGGGTGGGCGCCTTTCACGGGATCGTGGTGAGTTTGATGCTCGTGTGGGTCGTGGCGGATCAACATCCGTTGGAAGAATTCAAGGAGGCCGATCTGCTCATCGGCCTCAGCCATTTCGCCGGTCACGTCGCGTATGGTGCCGTGGTCGGCCTGGTCGTGGGCTTCGCGCCGCTTTAAAGTTTCTGCAACTTCGCGCGCGATGGGTGGGTTGTTAGGCAAACCCACGCCACACCTATGTTGTCCGACCTGCGCCTTTCTTTGCGGGCTCTCGCGAAGAGCCCGCTGTTTACGTTTGTCGCGCTCCTCACGCTGACGCTCGGCATCGGAGTGAACACCGCAATGTTCTCCATCGTCAGCTCCGTGATGTTGCGCGGCCTGCCGTTTCCGGAAGCGGACAGACTGGTTCACGTTGAGAATCACAATATCACCAACCCAAGCGACGGCTCCGGGCTTTCTCATCTCGATTTTGTCGATCTGCGCGCCGGGCAAAAATCCTTCGAGAACTTCGCGGCGTATCAGGAAGGCACCTTCAACCTCAGTAGCGAAGGCCTCGATCCCGAGCGCATCACGGGGTGCTCCATCAATTACAGCGGCATGGCGATGCTGCGCACACCGGTTTATTTGGGACGCTGGTTTCACGCCGACGAGGACATTCCAGGCGCAGCGCCGGTCGTCGTGTTGGGCTACACCGTCTGGCAAAATCGCTTCAAGTCCGATCCGGCGATCCTCGGCAAACCGGTGAAAGTAAACGGCGAGTGGGCGACGATTGTGGGCGTGGCGCCGAAGGATTTTCGTTTTCCCGAGGAAAGTGATGCGTGGAAGCCGTTGCGCTACGCGAAAGACGAAGCGCGCGATAACCGTTACTTTGAAGCGATGGGTCGCTTGAAACCTGGCGTCACGATCGACCAGGCGCGCGCGGAACTCCAAGGCGTGGCCAAGCAGCTCGAGCAAGCGCATCCCGACACGAACAAAAATATCGGCGTGACGCTGAAACCGTTGCAGGACGAATTTATCGGCGACGGTGCGAAGCGCATGCTCACGGTGATGCTCGCGGCAGTATTTTTAGTCATGCTGATCGCCTGCGCGAATGTTGCCAACCTGCTTCTCGCGCGCGCGGCAGTGCGTAGTAAGGAAATCGCTGTGCGCACCGCGCTCGGCTCGAGCCGGCTGCGGATCATCCGCTTGATGCTGGGTGAAGCGATGGTGCTCGCGGTGGGCGGTGCGCTGCTGGGTTCAGCGCTCGCTTTTGTGCTCACTCAAATTTTTGGACATTACATCGCCGCGAGCAATCCGCCCTACTGGATGGTGTTCCGGATGGATTTATACTCGGTGTTTTATGTCGTCGGGCTGGCCTTTGTCTCCTGCTTGCTGGCGGGTTTGTGGCCGGCGTGGCGGGCATCGAAAGGTGATTTGACGGCGTCGCTGAAAGATGGGGGCCGCGGTTCGACGAATTTTGCGCTCAGCAAATTCACCCGCTTGATGGTGATTTTCGAAGTGGTGTTGTCGTGCGTGCTGCTGGTGTTGTCGGGCTTGTATGTGCGGTCGGTGTTGAAAATGCAGAGTGCAGACCTCGGTTTCCGCACGGCGGGCGTGTTCACCAATCGCATCGGCCTGCCTGAAGCCGGCTACAAAGACGTGTCGCACCAAATCGAATTTTACCGCCAGCTGCTGGAGCGGATGTCGGGTCAGGCCACGGTCGAAAGCGTGGCGGTCGCCTCGCAGCAACCGACGTGGAATAATCGCAGTGACGTCACGATCGAAGGCAAGGTGCCGGCTGATGAGCGGGCGCCGAAACTGCGCGCGAGCACGACCACGGTTTCGGAAAACTATTTCACGGCGCTCGGCATCCCGCTCGTGACGGGCCGCGTGTTCGATGGGCGCGACACGGCCACCGCGGAGAAAGTGGCGATCGTGAGCACGCAGTTCGCGGCGAAGTTCTGGCCGGGCGAAGATCCTCTCGGAAAACGTTTTCGCTACGGCACTGGCGTGAAAAACGATGCGGCGTGGCTCACCGTGGTCGGCATCGTGACGCCCACGTTGCAAGGCCAGTTTGAAAACAGCGCGCAGGAAATGCCGCAAACTTACACACCTTATACGCAGGCCAGGGAAGCGCGTTTCATGACGCTCTTCGTCAAAGGGCGTGGCGATGTCAGCACGCTGGCGGGCGTCGTGCGCAGCACGGTGCGGAGCATCGATGAGGATTTGCCGGTGTATTGGTCGCGCACGCTCGACGACATGGTGGCGCAGGCGAAATTTTTTAAGAAAATGTTCGCGTGGATCTTCGGTATCTTCGGCGGCGTGGCGTTGCTGCTCTCGGGCGTCGGGCTTTACGGCGTGATGGCTTACAGCGTCAGCCAGCGCACCCAGGAAATCGGCGTGCGCATGGCGCTCGGCGCGTCGTCGGGCGACGTGCTGCGACTGATTTTGCGCGAAGGCGGCGTGCGTTTGCTGATCGGTCTCGCGATCGGACTGACGCTCGCCTTCTTCGCCGCGAAAACACAGACGGATGAGCTCTACGGCATCACTGCGACGGACGTGCCGACTTTCCTCGGCACGTTGCTCACGCTCGGTTTTGCCGGCATGCTGGCGTGTCTCATTCCTGCGCTCCGCGCGTTGCGCGTAAACCCGATGGTGGCGCTGCGCGGGGAGTGAGGAACTCAGCCTAATAATCGATCTTCTTTGAGCGTGATGCCGCTCGTGCGTTGAGCGCGGGCGGCGATGAGCAGGTTGGCAATTCTTTCGGCGGCTTCCGCGGGAGGTAAACCGGCCGGCCGGATGTTGGAAATGCAGTTGCGCTCGGCATCAGTGCGCCCGGCGCGGGGATCGAATTCGAAATAAGCACCGAGGCTGTCGGCGGTGCCGAGGCCCGGGCGCTCGCCGAGGAGAATGAGCGCGAGCTGCGCACGGAGCGTCACGCCGATTTCGTTGAGCAGGCCGACGCGGCCGAAGCGCACGAGGCAAAGCGGCGCGAGCGAGAAGTGGGCGGCGTGCAGTTTCGGAAGCAACGCGGTGAGGAGTGGCTTCGCTTGCGCATGCGAGGCGGACGCCGAAAGGCCATCGGCCACGATGATTACGAGGTCGATTGGCGCGGAAGCGCGAGCGGTGAGGATTTTAGCCGACTCTTCTCCCAGTTTTCTTCCCAAGTCGGGTCGACGCAGGTAAGTGGCGCGGTCAGGTGCAGCGCTGTGCAACGACACGATTTCCAGTCCAAGCGACGCGAGCGTGGCGGCCAGAGCCTCGATCTCGAATGCTGCATGCACCGCGTCGCGTGCGAGGGCGTGGTCGGCGTTGAACGCGAGCAGTTCGCGCGTCAGGGTGCTCCCGCCAGTGCGACCGCGACCGATGCGGGCCGCGGTGAAACGTTGCAACGCGTTCCACGGATCGACGGGCACGGGTTCAGAGTTCATGGCGGGAGAGCAGTGCGTGGTTGCGTGAGACGGGCAGCAAGCGATTGGAGCCGCGTTGCGCGATCTGCATTTTTTCCAGCCACGTTTCGAATTCCGGCGCGGGTTTCAGTCCGAGCACTTGGCGTAGGTAATGCGCGTCGTGGAAACTCGTGCTTTGGTAGCCGAGCATGATGTCGTCAGCGCCGGGCACGCCCATGATGTAGTTCACGCCGGCGGCCCCGAGGAGCGTGAGTAGCGTGTCCATGTCGTCCTGATCAGCTTGGGCGTGGTTGGTGTAACACACGTCGACGCCCATCGGCAGGCCAAGGAGTTTGCCGCAAAAATGATCTTCGAGCCCGGCGCGAATGATTTGTTTGCCGTCGTAAAGATATTCGGGGCCGATGAAGCCGACGACGGTGTTGACCAGCAGCGGGGAAAACGCGCGCGCGACGGCGTAGGCGCGAACTTCGCAGGTTTGTTGATCGACGCCATGATGCGCGTCGGCGGAAAGACACGAGCCCTGGCCGGTTTCGAAATACATTACGTTCTGACCGAGGGTGCCGCGTTTCAATCGCTGCGTCGCGTCGTGAGCTTCGCGCAGCAGCGAAAGCGAAACGCCGAAGCTTTTATTTGCCGCCTCGGTGCCGGCGATGCTTTGAAACATCAGGTCGAGCGGCGCACCCTTTGCGAGCGCGGCGAGTTGCGTCGTGATGTGCGCGAGCACACACGACTGCGTGGGGATCGCGTAGGTGTGCACGAGTTCGTCGATGAGTTTGAGCAACGTCGCGACGCGTTCGGGTGAATCGGTGGCGGGGTTGATGCCGATGACCGCATCGCCGCAACCGTAGAGCAGTCCATCGATGATCGACGCCGCGACGCCGTGCGGATCGTCGGTCGGGTGATTCGGTTGCAAGCGCACCGCGAGCCGCCCGCGCAGGCCGAGGGTGTTGCGGAATTTGGTGATGACCTCGCACTTGCTCGCGACTAAAATGAGGTCCTGGTTGCGCATGAGCTTGCTGACGGCGGCGACCATTTCCGGCGTGAGCCCGGGTGCGAGCGCGGCGAGTTCGACACCGGTAGTTTCGTAACGCAGGAGCCAGTCGCGAAATTGCCCGACGGTGAGATCTTTGACTGCAGCGAACGCCGCAGCATCGTGCGTATCGATAATGAGCCGGGTGACCTCGTCGGCTTCGTAAGGCACAAGGTGATCGGTGAGAAACTGCGTGATCGGCACCTCGGCGAGCACGTGTTGCGCGGCGACGCGTTCGATGGCGCTGGGGGCGGCGAGCCCGGCGAGTTCGTCACCCGAGCGCAGGGGCGTCGCTTTCGCCAGCACGGTTCGCAAATCAGGAAACGTGTAAGTGATGCCGCGGAGCGTGACGCGATGTTCGGCCATGAATAGGTAAGCGACCGCAAAGAAGCACGCAGCGTTCCGGAACGATCGTTAAAAAGAGAAGCCCGACTCTCAGCGAGCCGGGCTTCCTGCTATGCATAAGCCAACCCCAGTTGGCTTAATTGGTTTTGTTCGTGCTGGCGCCTGCAGGCACGGGACGTAGCAATTTGAAATCGGGCACGGTGAGCGTGTGGGTAAACTCCACTCCTTCGCGCGCGCCGAAGACCATCAATTCAGCTTCGTTGATCCAGGCCTGATCGAGACCGCGTTCGTCAAGTTTCGCGTGGAGGCTGAAGCGATCAGTGAATTTCAACAGGTAAACGGTTTCTTCGATGAAGATCGGTGCCATCACTCGGCTTTGGGTAATACGGCCGTAAGCGTATTCGTCCAAGCGAGCGTTATAGAGCACGAAGCGCAGCCCGTTCGTGAAGCGTTGCGGTGATCGTTGCGCCGGGTGCGTGCTCGGGTTGTTGGAAAACCAGCTGGCGGCCCGCAACTGGCGCAGTTCGCAACGGGCTTCGTTCCCGTAGGCCGCCAGGTTATCGAGCGTCACCAAAAATCCATCTCCCCGATGCTCGGCCCCGTGTCGGAACGGCAGCGAGCAAAAGAGGAACCGTTCGTGTTCCAAGACTCTCAACTGACTGATCAGCGAAGTGCCGGCGGGCAGCGTCTCGGGAATTTTTCCATCCGGCGGGGCCGCGAACAAGGTGACCTCTGCGTCCACAGTGATCGCACCCGGCGGCGGCGCTTCTTTGCGAAGTTCCCACGGTGCGAGTCCGCGATTGATATTTGCGTAGCGATTAAATTGTTGCGGCAACGTGATCATTTCTCCGTCCGGCAGCACTAACGTGCTGGTCGCACTCCCAACCACGAAGCTCCGCCGCCGGTCTTCAGTTGTGACCTGAATTTTGCCAGCGACATGGGGCGCCAATCGGCGAGCGGTGGAGGAGGGCGTGCCGCGGTATTCGCCGACACCGCCCTTAAGCTGAATTGCCACTTTGGAATCTCCGGCGGAATAAAGCAGGATCGGCTCAGTCGAAACGATGGGTAGGATACTCCAGGGCCACACGATTTTGGTGCAGAGGGCGAATAACAGCACCGCGACGGCGGCAGGAATGGTGCGACGCAGATCGCGGCGTCGATACTGAAGATAAATCACCGCTGTTAGTCCTATGCCAAGCACAGCAAGCGCCGCGAAATTGGTTGAGGCGAAGTTGATGAGTCGCCGATTGGAGTTGGACATTCCGAGCTCGCGCTGGAGTTGCGAAGGAAGCATCGCCCCTAAAAACAAACCCGCGACAGCGCAGAGCAGAATTACCGCACAGGTGCGTAACGCGGAGTTAGTGACGGAAGAAAAAAACATCGCGATCACCACAAACAAGGCCGCGGACAAACCGGTGCCTGTCATAACTTGCAGACCCAAGAGGGAACTTTCGCTGATGCGCCATGCAAGGTAACCGTGGGCAAATGCGACCGGAATCGTCGTGATCGCGAGGGCCAAGGCAAGTTTGGCCGCGAATAGTTCCGCGGGTGCCACCGGCCGCGTCAGCCAGAAAGACTTACTGCTTCCGGGGGCATCTTCCTGCACCAGTGCCAGCACCGAAAAAAACCAGAAGATTAACATCGTGATCGCCAAAAAAGTGTCGGGGAAAGAAGACCCGTCCCGAACGAACTCTATGCTGTAGCCGTGATAGTTCCTGAGCACCGCGAACAAACTCAGTCCAACGCTCAGACTGAGCAGCGGCCAGAAACGTCGGATATCTTTCTTAATGATCGGGAGCACGGCACTCATGCGGCGGCCTCCTCGTTGCGGGTCGGCTTTTCGTTTTTAGCGAGTGCGAGGAAGATCTCTCGCAGGGTAAGTGCGCGGACTTGCACGTTTGCGCCGGGGAAAATGCTGCGGAGTTCAGGTTCCGTTTCGTGGGAGAAACTGCTGTGCGTGAACTGGAGCACGCGATCCGAAGGTTGGCGCACGCCGAGCCACGTGGATTGCGGGGAAAATGCGCCGACTTCGCCTGCCCCGATAATTTCGACCGCACGGAAACGGGCGCGCAACGCATCGGCGGGCTCGCACAGGAGCAGTTTCGATTCGGAGAGAAAGGCCACTTGGTCGGCGAGGCGTTCGACGTCGTCGATGTCGTGCGTGGAAATCAGCGTAGTCGTCGGCCGATCTTCGTTGGGAAGCTCCAGCAGGCCTTGAACAAATTCATCACGCGTGAGCGGATCGAGGCCGCTGAAGGGTTCGTCGAGCAGTAAAAGCTCGGGACGATAGGCGAGCGTGGAGAGCAACGCGGCTTTCATGCGCATGCCGCGCGACATCTTTTTCAGCGCGCGATTTTCGGGCAGCGTGAAAAGCGTCAGCAGTCGCGCGGCGAGCGCGTCGTCCCATGTCGGGTAAAGGGGGCGGCAAAAATTGATGAGCTGGCGCACCGTCATCCAATCCGGAAGATTTTGTTCCTCGGTCACGTAACCGATGCGTTGAAAATCGCGCGCGGTGAGTTTGGTGCTGTCGATACCGAGCACACGCGCGTTGCCGCTGGTCGGTCGAAGGAGATTGAGCAGCAGGCGAATGGCGGTGGATTTGCCGGCGCCGTTGGGCCCGAGCAGCACGCAGACGCTGCCGGTGGGCACGGCGAGATTCAGGTCGACCAAAGCGGACGTGCGGCCAAAGCGTCGCGTAAGCTGGGAGGTTTCGATGGCGTTCATGGGGTTTTGGGAAATTTGCGCCAGTGCTTGCGGACGGCCGCGACGACCTTTTCCTCGTCGAGCCCGAGGCGACGAGCCTCGATCAGCAGGCGCTCAAGTTCGTCGTTGAGGAGCGCGGCGCGGTCTTCGGTCGAACCGTTCACCGGTGGCGCGATGACGGTGCCGATGCCGGGTTGCACGTGGAGCACGCCGTCGGCGGTCAGCGCAGCGACGATTTTGTGCGCCGTGTTCGGATTGATCCGCAGCTCTTGGCTGAGCGCGCGCACCGAGGGGAAACGGTCGCCCGGGGAAAACTGTCCCGCGACAACGGCCTTCTTCACAGCGTAGAGCACCTGCTCGTAAACCGGCTCGCCGGAGCGAAATTCAACCGTGAAGGGTAACATAGTGTTCTAGCACTACTAGAACACTTAGAACGCCGTCAAGCCTGGGATTTTCAAAGCGCCCTGATTTCGACAATAAATGAGTGGTAGGGCGAGTTGCCCGACGAGCCGCAGCTCATCCGCCGGATTCGCCCTACCAATTTAAAACCCCAAACGCGAATCGGCTTAGTCCTGACCTTCGTTGTCCATGCCGGGGTCGAACATGCCGATCTCGCCGGTGGAGACATCCTGAATCAGGAGCACATATTCGTAATACCCGGGGTTCTGGGCGTTGTCCGTGATCGTCAGGAAAGTTCCGGAGGAAAGGCCGGACTTGAACGAAGCATCCACGCACGCGTCACGTTCGATGAAGACGCTGGGGAACGTTTTTTCGCCGACGTTATTTTGGCGAACATCGGCCTGCCACGCGACGCCGAGCAATACGTAGCGCGGGTCGGGGAGGTTGAAAATGAGACGGATGGGGCCGGTGCTGCTGATCGCCACATCGTTGTCGCTTAATGTAAGCGTCGGTGGTGGCTGGGGCATCGGCACGCCGGGAGCCGTGTAGAATCCAGTCCAGTCACTTAACGTGGCTTGGAGTTCGGTGAGCGCGCCGAGTGAACGGAACTGGGTCACGGTGACGGTGAGCATGCCGGTGGGCAGACCGGGAAGGGTGGGAGCTTGATCGGAAGACATGATTTATGGCTGACGGGTTGAGGTGGTGGGTATGGCAACCTCCAGAATGGAAGCCGCCAGAGAATCGGTGGAGCGGTAGCGGAATTTTTTCAGCTGCGCGAGGAGGGGCGCGGCTTCGTCGGAGCGATGCAGCAGGGTCAAGGCTTGCGCGGCGGGGTCGAGAAATTTCCAGTCGCGCGAACCGGCGAGTGAAGGCGCGACGGTCGCGTAAGTGCGCTCCCAGTGTTTTTTTGCGAGGTCGGGTTGGTGGTCTCGATCGGCGATTCGGCCGGCCAAAAGCAGCGTTTGGGCAAATTCAGCGCGCGCCCAATCTTCGTTGTGCAGCTTTTCGCCGACCTCGAGCGCTTCGTTGATCGCGGCGTTGGCGTCGGAGCGAGCGTTGGCGAGGCGCAACCACGCTTCCAGTCGCCAGGCGATCATGAGGTAACGCATGAAAAGCGGCGACGACGCTTGCTCTTTCAGGAGGGCGGTGAGGCGTTCGCGCGCAGAGTCGACGATGGGTTGTGCGGCCGCGCGGTCGTCGTTGGCGGCGAGGAGCGTCGCCTGTTGTAATTCGATTTTTAGCAGCGAGAGATGCCAGTCGCGGTTGCGCTGATCCTGGGCGACCAGTTGCTCGCGGCTGCGCTTGGCCAGTTCATAGGTGCGGAGAGCGTCGTCGCGTTGACCGAGCAGGCACTGCGCGAGGCCTTTTAAAAAAAGGCTTTCAGCGAAACGGGTTTTCCAGCGCGCGACTTTGGGCTCAAGCGCGACCAGCTCTGCCATCCGCGTTTCCATTTCCGTGTAGCCCGCGAGCGCATGGTCGTAACGGCCGTCGCGCTCCGCAATTGTGCCCAACCACGACGCGATGTCGCTGAGCCGGTATTTGAGTTGGGTGTCGCCGGGCTTTTCGGCGAGCAGCGCTTCCACCATCGTGCGCGCGGCGAGGAATTCGGTGCGCGCCGCGTCGAGTTTGCCGAGATCGAGTTCGACGGTGCCGACATTGTGGTGGCCGAAGCTTACCTCGGTGCGCGCGCGCGTGGTGTTGCCCTCAAGAGCCGCCAATTCGAGTGCGGAGTCGCGGTAACGCACGAACCATTCCCGCCATTGCGCGTAATCGCCGCGCCGCCGGGCAGCGAAGCCGATCCAGTATTCCGCCTGCGCGCGTTCGAAGAGCATGTCGCCATTTTTAGGGTGGCGGGCGAACAGCGCGGCGGCGCGGTCGTAGGCCTTTTGGAAAGCTTCCGTCGCCTCGGCCAAGCGAGCTTCCGACAGACGCACCTCGCCGATCTGGGTGAGTGCCTTGGACTGACGCGTGAGCGCTGCGTCGGTGAGATCGCGTGGGTCGAGCGCGGCGAAATACGCCTGGGCCTTCGCGCCGATTGAATCGAGGAGCTTGAGCTGGCCGATTTTTTGCAACTCGGTGCGAAAATCACCGAGCATGAAAGTGAGCAGGTCTTCCGCTTGATCCTGCCGGCGTTGCGCGTCGGTGCGGGCGAGCGCTTCGGCATGTTGCGCAAGAGTGGCGGAGTCGCGTTCGGCGCGCGCGATGCGTTCCGCGTGCGTGGCGCGAATGGCCTGACGCACACTCACCACCGTGCCGAGCACAAGGGCGAGCGCGACGGCGGCGCCACTGGCGCAGGCGAGACGGTTGCGGGCCACAAAACGTTGCGTGCGATAAACCGCGCTAGGTGGGCGCGCCACCACCGGTTCACTCCGCAGATAGCGCCGCACATCGTCGGCGAGTTCGTGCGCGGTGCCATAGCGCCGCTCGCGATCCTTTTCCAGGCATCGCATGATAATCCAGTCGAGGTCGCCACGGAGCGTGGTCGTGAGTTGGGCGGGCGCCGCGCTGCGCAAGCGAGCGACGGTGGCGCGATCTTCGTCGGTCAGCGTAGAGATGCGGGTCGACGGACGCGGCGGCTCGACTTCGCGAATGATGCGGCGGATTTCATTCACGCCGGCTTGGATCAGCGATTTGGGATCGAAGGGCGGCTGGCCGGTGAGCAGTTCGTAGAGCAACACGCCGAGCGAGTAGACGTCGCTGCGCGTATCGATATCGAGTGCGCGCAACTCGGCTTGTTCCGGGCTCATGTAGGCGGGCGTGCCGATAAATTGCTCGAACGCCGTGACCAGCGTGTGATCGGTGAGCCGGCCTTGCGTGGCTTTGGCGATGCCGAAGTCGATGATCTTCGGCGTGGGCACGCCGTCCTGCAACGTGACGAGCACGTTCGACGGTTTGATGTCGCGGTGGATGACGCCTTTCTGGTGCGCGTGTTGCAGCGCGAGACACACGCGGGCGAACAGCTCCAGCCTGGCTCCCAGCGAAATGCTGTGTTCGTCGCAGAATTTCGTGATCGGCACGCCGTCGACGTATTCCATCACGAAATACGGCCGCCCGGTGTCAGTCGCGCCGGCGTCGAATACGCGCGCGATATCCGGATGATCCATCAACGCGAGCGCCTGCCGCTCGGCTTCGAAGCGCGTCATGACTTCGCGCGTGTCCATGCCGAGCTTGATGACTTTCAACGCCACGCGGCGGCGGACGGGGACGCTTTGCTCAGCGAGATAGACGACGCCGCAGCCGCCTTCGCCGATTTTTTTCAGCAACGTATAACGTCCGAGCTGATCGCCCGGTTTTTCTTCGGGCAGCGCTTCGGCGCGCGAAGCTGACGGACGAGCCATGAAATCGTCCGCGGCTTCGTGGCTGGCGAGCAGCGTAGCGAGCCGGGCGCGCAATGCACCGTCGCCCGCACACGCTTGATCGAGAAACGCGGCGCGTTCGTCCGCGGGCAATTCGATCGCGTCGCCGAAGATTTCCTCTTCGCGATTCATCAGGCGGAAACTGGACGTATGCCAGGCATGTCAGTGGTTGAGGTCATCACACATCGAACTCAAAGCGTGCTGCGGGGTGAAAAAGGGTCATCGCTGCAAAAAAAATCCCTCGCGTCATCTGCGCAGGCGCTGGACCTCGTTGAACAACCACGCGCGCGCGTAAGCCCACTCGCGTTTGGCGGTGCGCACGGAAATGCCGAGCACGTCGGCGGCTTCTTCCAATGTCAGGCCGACGAAATATTTTTGTTTAACGAGTTCCGCTTTGCGCGCGTCCTGCGCGGCGAGGGCATCGAGCGCTTCGTGCACGAGCAGCAGTTCCTCATCGTCGGCGGTGGGCGAAGCGAAATCGAAACCAGTCTCGCTCGCGCTGAGCTTCGCGAGATCGCCGCCGTGGCGAATGGCGCGTTTGCGGCGGGCGTTGTCGACGAGGATGCGGCGCATGTTTTCGGCGGCGGCGGCAAAAAAATGCGCGCGATTCGCCCAGTGCGGCTGGTCTTCCCCGCCGAGGCGGAGCCAGGCTTCGTGCACCAGCGCGGTGGCTTGCAACGTCTGGCCCGGGTGCTCGCGCGCGAGTTTCGCGGCGGCGAGCTGGCGCAGCTCTTCGTAAACCAGCCGCAGCAGCTGATCGCCGGCATGCGGATCGCCCTGACCGGCGCGCTGCAAGACGAGGGTGATGTCATCGGCCTTCACGGCGCGAGAGATGGCGGATGCCCGTCGTGATGAGAAGCGCAATTCACTCGGGCAGTCATTGTGCAATTAAAATTTTTTCGACTGCGTGGCCCCTTTTGGCAAAGGACTGCGCTTTGGGGAATGTGAATCCTTCTTATTTCCAGGTTTTATTCGGCGACGAGTCTGCCTTTTCTTCGATTTCGAGACTGGCGGGCGTCGACTGTTCTCAAGCCGCTCGCATCGACGCGCTGGAGAGCGAAAACACCCGGTTGCGTGAGCAGTTACGTCAGCAGGCATTCCTCGCCACCGGGTTGACGGCGGCGCGCGAGAAGGCCGAGACAGTGAGCCGGAACAAAGGCGAGTTTCTCGCGAATGTAAGTCATGAGATTCGCACAGCGGTGAGCGGCGTCATCGGACTGGCCAACCTGTTGCATGATTCGCTGCTCAACGACGAACAGCGCGACTTGGTGCAAACCATGTGTCGCAGTGGCGAAGGTTTAGTCACGCTCATGAACGACCTGCTCGATTTCTCGAAAATCGAAGCCGGTTGTCTCGCGCTGGAAGTAATCGATTTCAATGTGCGCGAGGAATTGCAGCTGGCGCTCGAATTGCAGGCTTCGCAGGCAGCGCGCAAGGGATTGAAATTAGTCATGCACCTCGATCCGGAGGTGCCTGCGGCGTTGCGCGGCGATCCCCTGCGGTTGCGCCAGATGGTGCTCAATCTGATGAGCAACGCGGTGAAATTTACCGAGTGTGGCGGGGTGGTGCTGCGAATGCGTTACGAGCCCGGCGAGCCGCAAGGAAGATTGCGCTGCGAAATCACAGACACCGGCATCGGGATTCCTCCGGCTGCGCAGGCGAAACTGTTTCAACCCTTCGTGCAGGCGGACGCCGCGACATCGCGGCGCTTTGGCGGCACGGGCTTGGGCCTGGCGATTTGCAAGCGGCTCGCGGAGTTGATGCGGGGCGAGATCGGCGTGCGGAGCGCGCCGGGAGTTGGCTCAGTTTTCTGGTTTAGCGTGGAAATGGCGGAGGTGACGTCCCCGGAAGCGTCTGCGGCCGTGGCCTGGCTGCCCTTGGCGGGTCGCTCGGTGCTGATCGTCGATCCGCACGCGGGCTGTCGAAATGGATTAGCCGATCTTTGCACGGCGTGGGAAATGAAGTGCGAAGTGGCCGATAGTTCCGAGATGGCGTTGATCCATTTACGGCAAGCGACGCAAATCGGCACGCGTTACGATGCGGTGATGTTCGAAAATCGCATGCCGGGAACCGATGGCCTGGAATTCGCCCGGACAATTGCGGCGGATTCGGAAATTTCGGGGACGGCGCTGGTGATGTTGACCGCCGGTGCAAAATGTCCGTCGGCGCATGAACTCGAGGCCTGCGGCATCACCGCGTGCGAGTCGAAACCGGTCCGTCCGGAGAAGCTGCGCCATACTTTGGGACGCGCGCTCGCGAATCGGCGGGCCGATTGAGTCGGGTAGGCGCGGAGGCGTTTCGTGACGCAGCGCGCGTCAGGCCGGCATCAACCGTTCATGCGGGCGGGGGCTGTGGTCGCGGGTCGGAATTTCGCCGGGCGGGAACGGTTTGTTGAAACGATCGATCAGTTTTTTCCGCCAATGCGTCGGCGTGAAATTGTGGAACGCGCGGTATTCGCGGCAGAAGTGACTGGAGCTGTTGAAGCCGCAGTGGCGTGCGACGTCTTCAAGTGTCATCGCGGTGCGGCTCATCAATTCCTGGGCGCGATCGAGGCGGACGCGTTGCAACGCGGTCTTCGGGCTCGTGTGGCGCACCTGCCAGAAAAGCCGGCGCAGGTGGCTGGTGGAAACGTGGACCGCGTCGGCGATCTCCTTGACCGAAGGTTTGCGAATCAAGTGTTCGGCATACCACGAGAGCGCGCTCTCGACTTTGAAGTTAGCGAGATCAGGCAGTGGAGAAAGTTGCGCGGCGGTGCTGCCTTCCAGTGTGAGCAACGAGAGGTCCATCAAGCGACCTTCGAAGTGGAGTGTGCTGAGTTGATTCGGCTGCAGGTAATGCGGTTCAACCGCAGTGGCGAAGGCTTGGAGACGCGCGATGTCGTCGTCGCTGAGTTTGCGTTCGAGCCAGCCGCCGTTTTGGCGGACGATTTCGTCGAGCGGATAGGGCACGCTGCCGAAGTGGAAGGCGATGCGGTGATACTTGCGGTGACGATCATCGTGCCACGCGTGGCTGCATTCGGGCGAGAACACCCACAACGTCTTTTCTTTGAAAACCGGTTTTTCGCGATCGCGCAGGGTCGCGGCGCAACGGCCTTCGATCACGGCATAGAATTCCCAATTCGTGCGCGTGTTGCAGCGCATGGGTTTTTTCCAGCGGATCGCGCCATTGGCGAAATAACGAAGCATGGGGTGAGGGGGTAACGAATCACTAGTGCGCTCGGATATTGCCACAATCGGCTCCAAGGTCTGCCAGTAAGATTAGTTTTAACGATGTGGCCGTGAAACGAAGTGGAAGTTCCGCGCGTCGACGCGAAACAGGCCGCGTGCGGGTGTTTTTTTAAACCACGGATTACACGGATAAAAACGGAAAGACGGATCCGGGCAAAGTCGACTGACGGCTCGCCTTGATCCGTTCCCATCCGTCGGCATCCGTTCAATCCGTGGTTAAAAAAATTCGCGCCATTCCGTCATTGTCGTGACCAGCAGCCGTTGCGCACAAAAAAGCCGGCGCGTTCACTCGCGCCGGCTTTGATACCCTTGAACCTAATTTACCGAAAAAAGATCAGAACTTGTAGGTGACGGAAGCCTTCAGGTTGATCGGGTCACCGACGAGCACCGACGTGCGCGAACCGGCGGCGAGGATGTAGTCTTCGTCGAGCGCGTTGTTCAGTTGCAAGCGGGCGGTCCAATCCTTGGCGCGGTAGCTGACGCCGACATTCACGAGCGTGCGACCGGCGACGATGAAGCTCGGTTGGTTCGGCACGAATTGCGGGCCGGTCGGCAGCGGACGGGTGCTGGTGTAACCGGTGGAATTTTCGCCGACGACGTCGTCCTTGAAATCCACGCCCACGCTGACGCCGAAGTTCTTCAAGACGCCTTCGCTGAAGCGATAGTCAGCGTAGATGGCGCCGCTCTTGTCCGGCACGCCGCGCACGCGGACTTCGGTGACTGGCTGGCGGATTTTGAACTGCGTGTAGTTACCGATGAGCGTGAGGTTTTGGTTAACCGCGTAGGTGGCCTCGAATTCCCAGCCCTTGGAGTTGAGGTTGAGGTAGAGCGGATTTTCCAGCGCGGCGGCTTCGGCAAAGCGGCCTTGCGCGACGAGCGTGTAATAGTCGCTGTTCGGCACCGAGTAATTTTGCTGCTGGATGTCGAAGTGCGAGAACGACGCCGTGAGGCGGTCGTTGAGGAGCGACGTCTTGACGCCGAATTCTTTTTGCGTGCCAGCCGCGGCGCGGAAGCTCTTGAGGTAAGTGCCGGGATTGAGGGAGCTCGGCATCGTGCCGCCCGAGGTATTGTAACCGTAGAACAGCGAGACGTGTTTGATCGGCTTGATGACCGCGCCAAACGTTTTTGCCGTCGTGGAGATATTGTAGCTCGGGGCGACGATTGCGGGCAACAGGCCGGTGTTGTCGACGCGGGTGAGTTGACCATAGAAGCGAGAGACGCCACCGGAGAGTTGCACGCGGTCTTGGAGCAGGCTCAGGTTTTCATAAACGAACACCTGGAGGTCTTCCTGTTTACCGGTGCGATTGCCACCGGCGTCAGCCACGGTCGGCTCGGTATAAACGAGATCCGGATAGGTGGCGGAAGCGAGGGCATTGGCGGCCACGGTCGGACGCGCTTTGGCCGCGTAGCTCTTGAACTGCACTTTCGAGAAGTTGGCGGAGACGCCCGGAATGGTCGTCGTCTTGAACCACGGCGTCTCGAACTTGATGGCGTAGTCGTTGCGGAAGTGGGCTTCGTTGTAGAAGAGGTCAACCGCACCATAGTTGCGCGTGTAGCTCCACGTGGACGGATCCGTTACCGGAGCAGGCGTGGCGGCGAGGACGACGGTGCCGGTCGTGTCGGCGGTCCATGCGGCGGTGTTCCAGTTTACGCCGGGTTCATAGAGACCGGTGTAAGGATTGCGGCTGCCGCCGCCGGCGCCCGTGAGTGCGGCGCTGGTGCCACCTTGGTCTTCGCGCACGACGTGGTTAGCCATGAATTGAAGGCGCGAGCTGACGTGGTCGCCGAGACTCGACAGCAGTTCAAACGTGATGCGCTCGGTCGCGCGGTGACGTTGATCGAAATCGTTGTCGCTCGCGAAAGACCAGTCGCGGGGCAGCCCGCGGGCAATGACGGCTTCCTGGCCGCTGCCGATGCTCGGATCGAGCGGGAGGCCGCCGAGATTGGTTTCACGGTTCTGCACGAACTCGGCTTTCACGATGAGTTGGTGCGCCGGGCTGAGTTGCCAGGAGAACGACGGGGCAAACATGTAACCGCGACGGAAGTGATTACGCGCGTAGCCATCGCTATCCCAGTAGGCGGCGACGACGCGGGCGGCGATGCCGTGTTCTTTGGAGATGACGCGATTCACGTCGGCGCTGACGGCGTTGCTGAAATATTGGGCGAGCTCGAGTGTCACGGAGGACTTGTCCTGCATGATCGGTGCTTTCGTGATCGGATTCATCTGGCCGCCGGGGCTGCCGCCGGGGACGAGGATCGCGTTCGGGCCTTTGATGATTTCGACGCGCTCGATATTATACGGAGCGAGCGACATGCTGTAACCGTCCGCGCCGGAAATTTCCGTGCCATCGACGAACTCGTGGGAAACTTGGAAGCCGCGAATCGTGTAACGGTCACCGCCAAACGGCAGCGTGGACTCGACGATCGGCGTCACATACTTGGCGGCATCGAGCAGGCGAAACGATTGCGAGTCCTGCATGAATTCGCTCGTGACGACCGAGACGGTTTGCGGGATGTCTTGGATGGACATCGCGACGCGGGACGCGGAGAGCGCTTGTTTGGAGAGATACGGATTCGCCGGCGTTTCGGTGATCGTGAACGTCGGCAAAGTGACGACCTCTTTTTCGGGCGCGACGGCCGGGGCGGCGGTCTGGGCAAATGCGATTTGTCCGCTCAAAGCGAGACAGGCGCACGTGATGAATGCGTGATTACGTTTCATAAGCTTACGGGGTTAGGGGTTGGCAGCGGTGGGGAAGCTGCTGCGTGTTATGAATGCACGCGCCCCGTTTCCGTAAAGGGCACGGAACGCTCAAAAAGTTGCACGAAACGCTCACCCGCTCTCTACGCGTTCGTGGTGGGCGTCGGTCTACGCACCGACGCTTCGGCGCATTCGTAACTTGGCGCCGGTGCGGAGACCGGCGCCCACCTGATCTTGCTCAATACCCCACGGCTTTCGCGTCGCCCTTGCGCGGATCGGCCGCGCCGAGGAAAACGCCGCGCTCGGAATCCACGCCGATAGTTTCGCCGTCGCCTTGATACGCGCCTTCGTAGGATTTTCTCTCGGGGAGCGTGTGGCCTTTCGCTTTCAAAATCGCCATCGTGTCGGGTGACAGGCCGAAGCGCTCGAACGTCACGACATCGGGCATCCATTGATTATGAATACGCGGCGCTTCGACCGCTTGCATGACGGGCATCTTGTGATCGATGACGTTCGTGATGATCAGCAACACGGTGTTGATAATCGTCGGCCCGCCGGGCGAACCCGTGAGCAATACGAGTTTGCCGTCCTTGAACACCATCGTCGGCGTCATCGATGAAAGCGGACGTTTGCCCGGCACGATGGCGTTCGCTTCGCCTTGCAGCAGGCCGAACATATTCGCCACGCCGACTTTTGAAGTGAAGTCGTCCATTTCGTTATTCATTAGAATTCCTGTGCCGGGAATCGTCACGCCCGAGCCGTAAGCGCCGTTGAGCGTGTAGGTGCTCGACACCGCGTTGCCCACGGAATCGACGACGGAAAAGTGCGTGGTTTCCATTTTCTCGCGCGCAGGGGCCGTCACAAATTTTCCGAGGCCGGGCTGCACGTTCGCGGCGGGCGTGGCTTTGTCGGGCGAGAAATCCGCCATGCGGTTTTTGATGTAGGCCGGATCAAGCAATTTTTCGACGGGCACATTCACGAAACCCGGATCGCCCAAATATTCCGCGCGATCACGAAACGCGCGTTTCATCACTTCCGCGAACAGATGGTATTTTGCCGCGGAGTTGTAACCCATCGCCGCGACGTCGAATGGCTCAAGCATCCCGAACATCTGGAGCAGTGCGATGCCGCCCGAACTTGGCGGCGGCATCGTCACGATGTCGTAGCCGCGATATTTGCCGCGCAACGGCGCGCGTTCGGCTGGAACATAATTTTTTAGATCGGCAAGCGTGATGCTGCCGCCGTTTTTCTCCATGGCGGCGACGATGCGGCGGGCGGTTTCACCTTCGTAGAATTCGCGCGGCCCATTTTTTTGCAGACGGGAAAAAGTTTCGCCGAGATCGGCTTGAATCCAATTTTCACCCGCTGCGAGCAACGCGCCGTCCTTGAGATAAATGCGCTTCGACTCGGGGAACTGCGCGAGGTGTTCGTGATTCGCGCGCAGTTGTGCGGCGGTGTTTTGCGATACGATATGACCTTCCGCCGCGAGGCGGCGTGCAGGTTCGCAGACGTCGGCCCACGTGACTTTGCCCGAACCGTATTTTTGCATCGCGAGCGCAAAACCCGCGACGGAGCCGGGCACGCCGCTCGCTTTCCAACCGACCGTCGAGGAGCCTGCGCCTTCGACCACTTTTCCATTCGCCGCGAGATACATGTCACGCGTGGCGGAAGCCGGCGCGGTTTCGCGATAATCGATCACCACGTCGCGACCATCCGCGAGGTGGATCACCATAAAGCCACCGCCACCGATATTGCCCGCGAAAGGAAACACCACGGTGAGCGCGAGGCCGGTGGCGACTGCGGCGTCGATCGCGTTGCCGCCTTTTTGAAGAATTTCGAGGCCGGCCTGCGAACCGAGTTCATGCACCGAAGCCACCATGCCGTGCTTCGCTTCAACAGCGGCGCGTTGCGCGCGGAGCGCTGTGGGATTTCCCAACACAAGACTCGTGATGAATAATCCGGTGAGCAGGCGTGGGGCGATTTTCATGCGATCACATTCCTGTGATGACAGAGTGTCTCAAGCCGTAAAAACCCGCGAACTGATGCGCGCGCATTTTATGTTCCCGCAATTTAACGACATAGAAAATTTAGTCTTCCCAGGGTTGCCGATCTCCACGGCGTGAGCACAGTCGTCCGCATGATTCTCAACGTCGGCTGCACGCTTGATTACCAGGTGTTGGCACCTACCGCCAATTTCACGTTCAACATCCTCGCCAACAGCGACGCGCAACAACGCATCCTGAGCGAGGAACTCGCGTTTAGTCCCACGACGGTGGTGCCGGAAAAAATTTCTAGTTCGAAAGGGAATCGGGTCGTGCGTGCGGAAGCCCCGCTGGGGCCGTTTCAACTCCGTTATTCCGCACAGGTGGAGACGATTCGCCCGTTGCTGCCGCCGGAAGTGAAACCGGAAAATATCGGTCGCCTGCCGCTCACGGTGCTGACCTACACGCTGCCGAGCCGTTACTGTGAGAGCGATCGTTTTGCCCAAGTCGCCTGGGAGCTGTTCGGTAAAATAGAAAATCGTGCCGAGCAAGTCCGCGAGATTTGCCGCTGGGTCGATGCGAACCTCACTTACGAAATCGCCTCCACCGACGGTCGCACCTCCGCGTGGGATGTCTGGCAGGGTCGCAAAGGCGTCTGCCGCGACTACACGCACCTCGCGATTTCACTGTGTCGCGCCTTGAGTATTCCCGCGCGTTACGTGGGCGGCTACGCCTTCGGGCTCGATCCGATGAATTTCCATGCGTGCTTCGAAGCTTACCTCGCGGGCCAGTGGCACATTTTTGATCCGACCGATCAAATCGCCGCGGACGATATCGTGGTGATCTCCCGTGGACGCGATGCGGCGAACTGTTCGCTCACGACCATCTACGGTCGCGTGCAAACCACGCCGGTAAAAGTTGTCACCGTGCGCGCCGAGTTGTCAGCACCGTCAGGCCTCGCCGTGCCCATTCCGTCACTCCCGCTGCCACAAGATATTCCTGCGTCGCCCGCGGCGTAACGGTTTTCTGTTTTCTAAAAATGGCTGCCGTCGATAGCTTTCGTTCTCCGCGCGACAAAAGTGTCGGTGGACTACATCACCTCGCGCGCATGATCGACAAGATCCGCTTAAAGGGCGCGGGCGCGTTACCCGAGGGCTATCACCGCAACTATGGCTTGTCGGTTGGTCTCGACGGACAGCTCTGTAGTTTTCTCAACGTAAAATTCGAAGCCGTCGAGGCTCGCGTGCTCGTGGGCGGCACAGACGCGGAGATTGCGGAATGGATTTTTGCGCAGGGCTTCCGGCCCAATCGCACGCAGACACTCGTGTGGAATGAACATTCGCGCAAATTGGGTTGGAATGACCGGCTCACGAGTTTCATCGCGAAAGTGAAAGCAGACTCAGCCCTCGCGCACCGCACGGATCTCCTCACGACGTTCGACCTGATCGACGCCAACGAAGGCCGCGATTCCGGAACGTAGCAGGTGGGTGTCGGTCTTCGCGCCCACGGCTTGGCGGACTCGCTGCTTATCGCGAGTGCAAACACTGGTGACTACTCAGGTTATCTCCGAAAAACTGACGTGTTCGGTCTTTTGCTTTGGTTTTGCGCAGCGAGAATCAAGGGCGCGTCGAGATCCGTATAGGTCACGGACTAGGGATTTTTCCTGCTGAAAAGGTTTTGCCACCGCCCGATCGCTTTCTTTCCGTTCCGCGGGCCACTTGAATGCACACAAAAACACCCCGGTTCGGTTGGAATAAGATTATCATTGGTTTGGCAGTGGCAGGAGCAATTTGCTCTGTGGCACTGTGGATCGATCAAGCTGACGGGGATTTACCCTCGGCTAATCCGACCGTGCGAACTGGAGAATTTACCGGCTCTCTCCCGGCAAGCGCGGCCCCCGTTGCGTCGAAACCAACTTTGCCGGCACCGCGCGAGGTGTTTTCGGATGAGCGGCCGGCAAAACCGGAGCCAGTGCCGGCGAATATTGCGCGGGTGTTTCCGAGCATTGAACGGCGCGTCGTCGATTGGCGGAAATTTCGGCCGGAATCATTAACGGTGGCACCTCATCCAGACTTGCCGATCTCGTTCTCGCAGGTGGCGATTAAGGAGGACGGCAAGTATGTCACTTGGATTGGACGTAATAAAGAGCTGCCAGGTGCGAGTTTTGTCGGAGTCGCCACGGTCGATGGCTACGATGCGATCCTGATTTTACCCGGCGCCCCTGAATTCTCGTTTCATGTCCGAGGTGAAGCGGTCGCGGTGAGTGAAATGGCTTCCGGGGAGGACGGGTGTGGTAATTTCCCTGCTCAACCGCCGCTGTCCCCTAAGGAGTTTTCCGCCGTGGTGCTGCATGTCGCTTACGCCACGGGGCACGAGCCTTTGCCCGAAGCGGTGCACGCGGTGATCGACGGACCCAAGGTAGATGTGCTGGTCGCTTATGATGCCGAGGCGCGCGAGCGCGCCGCTCAAACTTCGCCCTCCGATCCCATTGGCTATCTTGATGCGCAGGCAAAAGCGCGCATCGAAACCAGCAATGTGGTGCTCAATCAGAGCGGGGTGACTTCTTATCAGTGGCGGTATTTGGGGCTGGTCGCTGCGCCTGCTTACGAAGGTTCCGTCGACTCACTCAAACATTTCTCAGCCATTGTGCCAGGGGGCGCAATTTTTGATTGGGTGAAAGCAGAGCGTTACAAGCGCGGTGCCGACCAAGTGGTGCTAATGGTCGGCGCTAACATGGATTTTGCTGGTCGCGCAGCTTCTTCCACCACCGGCATCGTGTCGGCGGATCGAGCGAGCGCCGTGGTGCGATGGAACAGTTCTGCGATGACGTTTCTGCATGAGCTGGCCCATAACTTTGGATGTCAGCACGACCGCGAGCACGTGGATGTTTTATCTCTCGGGCAGTATGGCCCGGCGGCGCCTGACAACGATGGTAAATGGCACTACGGTTTAATGTGGGCCAACACCAAGCCGTTTCCGACGTATCCTTATGATGTGGGGACGTCCGGCACGGTGATGTCGTATTCTGACTATGATGTTCCGTATTTCAGTAATCCGAACATTTCGATTACGGTCACTCCGTCGATGTTGGGATGGGGATGGTCAACAAATCCAAGCCTCGGCACCCACGTCATCGGGCGCCCGGAAACAGATCCGAAGGCGGCGAACAATGCCAAGGTTCTTCAGGAACGTGGCGTGGCGATGAGCGGACAGATGGAAGAAATCGGCCTGCCGGCCATCGTGCAACACCCGCAAAGCTCGACCGTGACTCCTGGATCGACGGCCGGAGTTTCTGTTACTGCCTCCGGGGGAGGTTTGTCTTATCAATGGCTGAAGAACGGCGTGAAAATAGATGGGGCAACCGGCACGATCTACACCAAGGTGGCTGCGAATGAAGACACGGGCGATTATACCGTAACCGTGAGTAATCTGAAGGGTTCAGTGACGAGCAACTCAGCCAAAATCACAGTGCAGGCCCTTGTGGTCACGCCACCGCCGACGAGCAATAATACTGGCGGAGGCGGAGGCGGTGGAGGAGGTGGAGCGCCCAGCGCTTGGTTCTATGCGTTGAGCGGTGCCGCGGCTTTAGGGCGTTGGCTCACGAGGCGTGTTCGCTCTTCGCGAACGCTTAACTAGGCCACGGCGAACCCGGCGGGCCGAAGCGCGTGCCGGCGGGGAAGCGCAGACCAAAATTTTCCTCAAGCACGCTCAACAGTTCTTCCGGGCTCGCGATTTCACGTTTCACGGCAGTGCCGTCTTTGTGGCGCACCGTGAGTTCGCGATCGAGCAACGAAATGCGTCCGGTCGACGTGGCGCGCGCCGCAATCAACCGGTTGCGGAAATGCGAATGCGGATGCGCGCACGTATACCAGTTGCCAAGCTCACGATCGATCGGCGGCATTTCTTCGCCCGTGTATTCGAACACATCGCTCCATTCATCGCCGTAGCGGATTTGATAGAAAAATTTGCCCTCTTCTTGGATGAACCGCCGCGGCTCATGTCGCGTGAGTTGTTCGCCTTCGACGTGATAACGAATCGGCGTAGTGAGCGAAGTAGCGCCCATGCCGGCGTCGGCCATCCAGCTCACGCCGTCGATGTCGACGCGTAGAAACAGGTGTGTGCGCGGCGGCGTGAAATCCCGCGGACGTTGCGCCCGCACGCGAGCGCTGAGCGGGGTGACGTGGAAACCGAGTGCGAGCAGCACGCGGAGCAAGTGGCTGTTTTGTTCGAAACAGTAACCGCCGCGTTGGTCGTGAATGAGTTTCTTTTCGACGGCGACAGGATCGAGATTGATGCCGCGTCCGAGCAACACGTCGAGATTCTCAAAAGGAATGCTGGCGGTGTGCGCAGCGAGAATCCCGTCCAACGTCTCCCAAGTAGGCGTGCGCGGGCCGGTGTAGCCGATGCGCGCAAAATAAGCGTCGAGGTTGGGTTGGAAATCGTCCGGCATCACCGAACAGCCAGCCACGCGTAAGCCGCCGCGTAAACCACGCATTCCGTCACGAGCAGCACAAACCCGATGCGTAACCAGGTCGAAGTGAGTGCCGGCCGCACGCCCAGCCACGGCAACACGCAGGCGCGGCCGCCCCAGAATAGCGCGGTCACCCCGCAGATCGCCCGCGCGAGAGGTTCCCCGGTGATGAGCAGCGGCGCGAGGAAGAGGCTGAGCAATCCCAGCACTGCGATCGTTGCGCCGATGGAGAAATTTTGAGCGACCGAGAAACGGCGGTGCATCTCCGGAAGCTTTGCGAGATTCTCCGTCCAGCCGGTCGGAATCGGGGTGAAGCAGGCGAGCGTGAGCGTCACGAAATGAAAGACACCGGCTATTTGCACCAAAATGATGAGCAAGGAATCCGACATCGTGCCATGAAATCAACGGCTGAGCCGGGCTGCAACGCGCGAGTGCGCGGGATGCGATCCAGCGACACGAATCACACGAATGACTGATTCCTCAATTCGTGGAAATCAGTGCAATTCGTGTCTCCCTCCCGTCCTTCAACTCTCGAACATCTTCGCAAGCTCGCGGTAATCCGTCTTCCCTGTGCCGAGCTTGGGGATCTTATCAACGACCTTCAGTTCCCGCGGGGCGCTGAGGTTGCTGAGGCCCTTCGCTTTCACGGCGGCGCGGATGTCGGCGAGTGTGAGGCGTGACTCGTTGGTGACAGCGATGAGTTTTTCACCCTTGTCCTCGTCGGGTTGCGTAAGAATCGCGACGGTGGCGCGCGCGCCGAACTTCGGGAAGGCGTTTACCATGGCATCTTCGACCGCGCTTAGGCTCACCATCTCCCCACTGATTTTCGCAAAGCGTTTCATGCGGCCGCGGATCTGCACGTAACCGTCGCCATCGACGAACACGACGTCGCCAGTATCATACCAACCCTTCAGCGCGGCGAATTTTTCCTGCGCGTCCTCGTTGAGGTAGCCCTTCATGACGTTCGGGCCTTTGACAAAGAGACGCCCGCCTTCCTCCACGCCTTCGACGGGCTCGAGACGCCAATCGAGCCCGGGCACGAATCGTCCCGCGGTGCCGACGCTTGGCTCCATGCGGGTGTTTACGCTGATGATCGGGCTGCACTCGGTGGCGCCGTAGCCCTCGAGGATGCGCAGACCGAATTTTTTCGCGTAGAGATCGAACGTGGCGGGCTGCAATTTTTCCGCACCGGCGACGAGGAAGCGCAAGGTGGCGAAATCATACGGATGTGCTTTGCGCGCGTAGCCGTTGAGAAACGTATTCGTGCCCATCAACACCGTGCAGTTGCGATCGGCGACGAGCGTGGGAATCACGCGATAATGCAACGGCGATGGATAGAGAAACGTGTAACACCCGCGGATCAGCGGAAACAGCGTGCCGCCCATCAGGCCGAAACTGTGGAAAAGCGGCAGCGCGTTAAAGAAGCGATCCTCATCGGTGACGTCGATGATCGCGATCGCCTGGCGGACGTTGGCGAGCAGGTTGCGATGCGTGAGCTCGACGCCTTTCGGCACGCCTTCCGAACCGCTCGTGAAAATGACCACGGCGGTGTCGTTGGCGTGCAGCGGCACGTCGCGCAAATCGGCCCCGAGTGCGCACGTGTGTTTCACGAGCTTGGAGAGCTTCGTTAATTTCGAAATCTTCGGCGCGATTTTTTCGAGGTAAGTGATTTTGATGCCGGCGTCTTTGAGCGCAGCGACGTCGAGCTTGGCTTTGTCGAGAAACTGCTGCGACGTGACGATGTGTTTCAGGCCGGCGAGTTTCGCGCACTGCAGCATCACAGGAATGCCCGTGGAGAAATTCAGCATCGCGGGAATTTTGCGCGCGGCCCACAGGCTGAGCAACGTGACGGGCGTGGTATTGACGTTCGGAAGCAACACCCCGATGCGCTCGCCCGCGTCGCGGCCAAAACGGTTGCGCCACACCTCGGCGAGCACGTCAGCACCCACCAGTAAGCGCCGATACGTGAGCTCTTTAAAACTCGCGTCTTCTATCGCGATTTTCCCGGGCTGGTTCGCGGCGGTTTCGACGACGGCGGCGAGGAGATTTTGCGCGCCATACTCCATCTCGACTTCGAACTGTTGGAGCGTCATGCGTTCGCGCAGCCAGGCGGTGGTGCGCTGACGCGCGACCGCATTGGCAACGTTCGGGAAATCCGGCGCGGTTTGCGCGTCGCTGAAATGCGCAGTGACGTGAGGAAACCATTTTTTCCAACCGGAGTGCCGCACGAAACGCACGCGGGTCGCGCCGCGTAGGTAACACGTGATGACTTTTGCGTGCGCCTGGCGCTGGAGAAATCCGGTGCCGTCGAAGATCTTCATCAGGCTCCCGGTCGTGGTGATGCGGCCTTCGGCAAAGAGGACGAGGCGTCCACCTTTGGATAAATAATCGGCCATGTCGCGCACCGCGTAAGGCGAGGCGTTGTCGATGGGGAATGTGCGGCGGTTCACCATCATCTTGCGGAAAATCCAGTGCGAATCTGCGACGGTGGCCGATGTGACGAAGCGCCAGTCGTCATCGAGCACCACGCCGAGGAAAAGCCAGTCGAGCCACGACGCGTGATTTGGGACGAGCAAGACTGGGCCGGGCGCGTTGAGCGCGTTGGTGTTGTAGGCGCGGAGGCGGAAGCACAGCCGCAAGAGCAGGCGGAGCAGCGTTTTCATCAAGCGACGGCGGATTTCTTGCCGGAGAATTTAAACCACGTCACGATGGCGGCGACGCCGAGCGCGAGTCCCAAGAAAATGCCGCTCGAACTCAGACCGGCTTTAACGCCGATAAAAACATACGCGCCGGCGAGCAGCATGCCGAGATTGTCGAAGAGATTTTGCACCGCGATGGTTTTGCCGAGTTTGGTGGGATCGCACTCGGCTTGGAGTGCGGCGTTGAGTGGGATTAGGAAAAGCCCTGCCGCGAAACCGGCGGCAATGAGCAGCAACACCACGGGCACGACCAGGTGCAACGACCCGAGAAGCAGCGTGGGCGTTTTCCAGAAACCAAACGAATTCACGGTGAACATCAGCGCGAGGACGCCCGCGAGGAGGAAGCCGTAGAGGCGCGTCTTCGTGAGATCACCGACTTGGTGAACCTGACCCGCGACAATGCTGCCGGCCATCACGCCGACGCTGAGCCAGAGGCCGAGCAGCGCGATTTGGGTGTTGTCGGGCAGATTGAGCACCTCAAGGCCCCACGGTTGGAAATTAATTTTCATCGCCGCGCCGCAGACCCAAAATAACGCCGTGCCAATGAGCACACGGCCGAGCCGTCCCGCCGTGAAAAGAGTGCCGAGGTGACTGGTGAATTCATGCACGCTCGCCGACAGCTTGATGCCGGGTTTGTGCGGCGTGGCGGACATGAAAAAGTTAAACAGCAGCGCCGTCGCAAATATTCCTGCGAGCACGACGTAGGAAACTGACACGCGGTCTTTGAACACGTCTGCCATGACCGAACCGGCGATGGCGCCCCCGAGGATTGCGACCAAGGTGAGCAGTTCGACCATGCCGTTTGCCTTAACGAGTTTCTCGCGCGGGAGAATTTCCGGCAGGATGCCATATTTGGCCGGGCCGTAAATGCACGCGCCAATGCCGACGATGAAATAACCCACGCCCTGCCACCAGGTGCCGTGCCAAATGCTCAGCGCGCAGATCACGGTGCCAAAAAGTTTGAGCGTGTTGCCACCGACGAGCCAGTGGGTTTTGGCGTAACGGTCGTTGAGATAGCCCGCGAGCGGCGCAAGTAACACATAAGGCACGAAGAGCAGGCTCGTGTAGATCGTGTTACTCGTGCGGAGTTCACCGGCGCTGATCGTGCCGGCTTTTTGGAGATACGTGAGCTGGCCCACGATGACGGCGAGAATGGCGTTGTCACCAAACGCGCCGAGGAACTGGCCGATGAGCAGCAATGGATAATTACGAGAGGAGTGGTTCATCGGTTGAGAGCGAGGGAACTGGAGCGGTGGAATTGTCGCGACAGAAAAAAGACCGCCGCACTCAACGCCCCGGCGGCGTGCGCCCAGGTGGAGACGCGCACATCGGTCGAGACGAAGGAGACGCAGGAGACGTCGGCGCGGGTGGTGACCTCGATCGCAATTTTCACGCCTATGACTACGAGCAAGGCGGCCCACCAGATGCGGTGTTGCCCGGCGTGGGAAAATTGCTGCAACGCCAGCAGCGTCACCACGCCACACGCGAGCCCGGAAAGTCCGCCGAAGGTGTGCATGGCCGACTCCATGATGAGCAACGCGCAACCGACCAGCGGCGCGGCGGCGAGTGAGAATCGCGCGAGCAAACCGGGGTGTGAGCGCTCGAGCCGCGTGCCCGCCGCGAGTATTACGGCGAGGTTCACGATTAAATGCCCGGCTCCGAAATGAATCCAGTGACCCGTGACGACACGCCACCATTCGCCGTCAGCAATCGCGGTTCGATTGAATAGCCACGCAGCGCGCACGTCCTCGGGAGCAAAATGTAACGCAATCGCCGGGAGCGCAAAAAGCGTCACAGCCAAAGCGGAAGCTCTCGCGAACGAAGATTCTTTCATGTCCTTCATTTGCGACGACTCAGCCAGCAACCACCGATGATGATCGCCAGCATCGTGGCCAGCCACAGATCGAGTGCGCCGCCCCCCGTGTAGCCGGGACGGTGTTCTATTTTAACGGCGTCGGGTTCTTCCTTGGCGCGGACTTTGAAGAGTTCGAGTTCTTGCGCGAGGTGCGCGGTCATGTCGTTCGCCGCTTCATTCAAGCCGCGGCTTGAGTCGTTTTTTAATTCTTCGCGGTTTCGCACGAGCGTGGCGTGGCCCTTGACGGCACTGGTGCCGGGCGCACGGAACAGCAGGCTGCGACTCGCGATATCGTAAACGACCGCTTCCATCAGCGTGTGCGTTTCGTTTTTTTGCGCGGGGACGACGTAAGCGCCGACAATGGTCCAGTAAGCGAGGCTCCATTCGGTGTCGTGGGTGTTCTGCGCCTGATCGTAAGCAATCAGTGCAACGACATCGATGCCCATGAGCGCTTTCAACTGGTCGAGGTTGTCGAAGCCGCCGCCTGCGCGCAGATAGGTCGTCGGCACGATCTGAATCGATTCGACGAACGGCAGCGTTTTGAACTGCGCTGACACGCGACGCAGCAGGGCCGTTTTTTCCGACTCCGTGAACTTCGAGGGTGCGATGGAGGTGTGGTTGTTGTGCGGGCCGCCGTGTCCGGCCGGGATGAAGGCGATGCCGACGCGCAAAGGCAGGCGCAACGTGGGAATGGTTGGCGTGATGAACGGTTGTTCTTTTCCAGGATAAAGGAAATTCACGACGCTGCTGGCTTCGTGGCGGCGGTAGTTGCTCCACATGCCGACACAGCCCGTGAGGCCGAGGGAGAGCAGCGCGAGAAGCGCGAGGGCGGCGAAGCGCGACGAGAAAGAACTGAAGGTGCGTGTAGACATGCGCGGAGCTTACCCGAAGCCGCGCGCGGGCCGTTAATTGATAAACCCGATGCGTCCATTGAGACGGCCAATACGCCGCAGCTCAGATCCGTTTGTCATATATTATATGACAAACGGATCGGCGGCTCTGGGCATTGACGTTGCCTCGGGGAGCGGCGGTGTGTCACGGTCGGCGCGTCGATGAACATCCATCACCTCGAGTTGTTCTATTACGTCGCGAAACACGGCGGCATCAGCCGGGCGGTGCGCAGCATGCCTTACGGCATTCAACAACCGGCGGTGAGCAGCCAGATTCTGCTGCTCGAAGAAGATCTCGGCGTGAAATTATTCGAGCGCACGCCGTTCAAACTCACGCGTGAGGGCGAGGAGCTGTTCGCGTTTGCGCGGCCATTTTTTGATAACCTTGCCTCGGTTGGCGCGAAACTGCGTCAGAAATCCGCACCGCACTTGCGCATCGCCGCTTCGGAATTGGTATTGCGCGATTATTTGCCGGCGGTGGTGGCCCGCTTGCGCAAACAGGAGCCGCGTCTGAAGCTCGGCCTGCGTTCTGGGTTTCAGGCTGACATGGAAAAGTGGCTGCTCGAACGCGAAGTCGATCTCGCGATCACGCCGCTCGATGGCAAACCGTCGGGCCGCATTCGGTGTGAGCGGTTGATGCAATTTCCGCTCGTGTTGCTGGTGCCGAAAAAATCAAGACTGCAATCGGCCTCCGAGCTTTGGGCGCGCGGTGAAATCGAAGATCCGTTGATTTCACTCCCGCAATCGGAAGTGATGACAAAACTATTTCGGCGGGGATTGCAGAAGCGGAAAGTGGACTGGCCGCACACGATCGAAGCCAGTTCAATGGACCTCGTCACGCGTTACGTGGCCAACGGTTACGGCATTGGCCTCAGCGTGAATGCGGCTGAAGTGGTGCGCGATTCGGCAGTGCGGATGTTGCCGCTGGATGATTTCGAATCGCTGGAAATCGCGGCACTGTGGACCGGCGAGGCTTCGCCGCTGGTGCAGGGCGTCATCGAAGAATCGAGACGCTACGTGGCGCAACAGTGGCCGCAGTGGGCCGCAATGTGATCGGAAAAAATGAACTACTTCGCCGGCACTAAGCGCACCAGGCGATCCGGGCCGTTGACCACGAGGTAAATGCTGCCGTCCGGGCCGCTGCCGACATCGCGGAGGCGACCGAGGTTGGCGAGGAGGGTTTGCTGGCCGGTGACTTTTTCACCATCGATCGTGAGCAAGCGCAGTTCTTCTTTCGCAAGCGACGTGACGAGCAGGTGGCCTTTCCATTTCGGGAACGCGTCGCCTTCGTAGAAATCGATGCCGCACACCGCGATCGACGGCGTCCAATACAGCGCGGGTTGCTCCATGCCTTCTTGCGCGGTTTTGTCGGTGATCGGCGTGCCGTCGTAATTCATGCCGTAGGTGATCGTGTTCCAGCCGTAGTTGAGGCCGCGACGAATCACGTTGGTCTCGTCGCCGCCGCGGGGACCGTGTTCGGTTTCCCAAAGCACGCCGGTGCGTGGATCGAAGTCGAGGCCTTGCGGGTTGCGGTTGCCGTAAGTCCAAATGCTTTTGAACGCGTTTGGCTTATCGACGAAGGGATTGTCGACCGGGATGCGGCCATCGTCGTGGATGCGATGGATTTTTCCGTTCGGTTTGGTGAGGTCTTGCGCGTCTTCACCGCGTCCGCGTTCTCCGTGGGAGAAGAAAAGATAATTGTCTTTGTCGAACGCGATGCGGCAACCGAAGTGCACGCCGCCGCCGGGACGATAAAACTCAATCGACGCTTTCCAAATCGTCTCTTGGTCAACCCAAGCACCGTCGCGGATTTTTCCGCGCACGATGACGGTGAGGCTGACGTCGCGCCCGTTTTTATCTTTCGCGGGATCCGAGTAGGCGAGGTAGATCCAGCCGTTCTTCGCATAGTCGGGATGGAGGGCGACTTCCATGAGTCCGCCTTGGCCGGCATCGCGCACCGCGGGCGTGCCGCGAATCGCTTCGGGCAAGAGTTTGCCGTTGTCGATCACGCGCAGGCGGCCGGGTTTTTCGGTGACGAGGATTTTATTCTCCGGAAGAAAGGCGACCGCCCACGGATGGGAAAGTTTGTCGGCGACAATTTCCACCGTGAACGAGTGATCCTTGGCCTTAATCACTCCGGTGGGTGCGTCGCCAGAGCGGCTGGGACGGCCAAAACCGGCGCGTTGCTCGCGCATGAAAATCACCAGGCCGCGAACATCGCTCGCGCTGAGCGTCGCGCCGAAAGGCGGCATGCCTTTTTCCGGGTGACCGTCGCGAATGCTTTTGGCGATGCTCTCATCGTCGCCGTTTCCGTAGAGCCACGTGTCGTCGAGCATCGAGGGAGCCGACGCGCCTTGGAGTTTGGCGCCGTGACAGGCAGCGCACATCTCGGCGTAGAGTTTGCCGGAGTCGCGCTTGATGACCTGCCCTGAAACTCCGGCGGCGGTGCAGGCGGCGAGCAGGAAGAAAAGCGAAGAGCGGGGTGTCATGTGGAAATGAAATTCACGCGAGGATTAAACCGAGGCAAAACGATTCGTGATTACTTCTTTTTGGTCAGTTTGCGCGCTCCGTAAAATCCGCCGGCAAGTGCGAGGAAAAACAGCGCAATGAACACGAAGAAGAAGAACTTAGCGAGCCCGACGGCCACCGTCACGAGGGTCGTAAAAGCGAGCACCGCAGAGATCACGATGAGAATGAGGAAAATGATGGCCCAACGAAACATAGTGGAGAGGGTTTGGACGTGAACTGGAACTAGCGCTGGTTGCGGCCCATAAAAAACGGGCGCGGCTGTGAAGCGCGCGCCCGGAGATTTTTCTAGAGAAGCGGCTCAGCGCTTAGCTGTTCCACTCGGACTTTACGTCGTCGATGAGGGCATCGAAGCGTGCTTTGTTGAAGTCGCGTTCGAGTTTGTCTTTGCGCTCTTCGAGAGCCTTGGCGCGGCGCTTTGCGGCGTCACGATCCGGACCTTTCGGGAGGTTGTCGGCGCGGGTTTCGAGTTCGTCGATCTTGGCTTCGAGGGCCTTGATCGCGAGCTTGGCTTCTTCCTTGTTAGTGTCGGTCGGGCGCAGCTTGTAGGCGGCGATGTCCGTCGTGGCACCCGCCGTGTTGGCGTAAGCATAAGCGCTGTCGCCGGCACGCTTGGCGGCCTTGGAAGCGTCCTTCACTGAGTCTTCCGCTTTGTCGTAAGCTTTTTCGGTGTCGCTCTTGGTGAACGTGCGCTTTGTCCAGGCACCGACGCGATTGCCTTCGGCGCGGACGTCGGCCTTCAGCTCGTCGAAACGGGCTTGGGCGTAATTTTTGCGCAGCTCGCTGCGGCGTTCTTTGAGCACTTCGAGGCGGGCTTTGGCGGCGGCCTTGTCTTCAGGAGTCGGGGCGTTGTCGATCAACGCTTCGACGTGGTCGATCTCGGCATCGAGGCCCTTGAGCGCGAGCTTAGCGGCGTCGCCTTTAACTTCGGCGTAGGCGGATTCAGCGCGAGCCGAGGCTTCGTTGGCGGACATGCTGATCGGCGCGATCGCGAGAATCGCAAGCGCAGGAGCAGCGAGGAGGGTGCGAATGGTTTTCGTATTCATAATGAGTGTAGGGTGCAGTGTTGTTTATTAATGAAGCGCACGGGAAGGGTTACCCATGCATTGGTTCATGTTAGTAATGCGCGCCGGCTAAAAGGTTCATGCGAGCACTCTGACGCGCGCATGGGGGAATGCCCGACGACGGGTGTCAGGAGTCGGCGGGCATGAAAAAGGGCGGTTAAGGATAACCGCCCCTACCGGCCCGCCCGGAGGTCGGGCCCTACCTTTGCGATCAGCTCACTTTGCTGCTGCGACGTAGTCGTCGATCACTTGTTCGAGCACGGCGAGCGGCATATTGCCGCTTTGGAGAACCACATTGTGAAATTTCTTCAAGTCGAACTTTGCGCCGAGCGCGTCCTTTGCTTTGGCGCGGAGTGCGAGGATTTTGAGCTGGCCGATTTTGTAGGCGCACGCCTGGCCCGCGTTGACGACGTAGCGTTCCACTTCAGAAACTTTGATGCCGTAATCGATCGCTTGCTGACGCGTCCAGCCTTTCGCGTGGATGCCGGTGTCGACGACGAGCCGGCGTGCGCGGAAAAGTTCGTCATCGAGCTGGCCGAGTTGGCCGACGATGTCGTCGCCATACCAGCCGAGTTCGACCGCGAGTTGTTCGGCGTAAAGCGCCCAGCCTTCCGAATAAGCGGAGCCGCCGCTGAAGATTCCGTCGCGACGGAAGCGCGGCAGGGACTCGGTCTCGCGTTGCAGCGCGATTTGAAAGTGATGGCCGGGAATCGCCTCGTGATACACGAGCGTGCGCATGCCGGTCATTTCATACGGGCCGGGGAGCGGTGCCCAGAAAATGCCGGGGCGGGTGCCATCGCGTGACGGGCCGGTGTAGTGCGCGGCGGCGCTTTTCTCGGTGAATGGAGGTTCGCGTTTCACCACGCACGGGGCTTTCGGGCGCGCGTCGAAAGCGTCGGCAGATTTCACCAGCGCATCGGCGAGGATTTCTTCATAACGCTTGATCAAGCCGGCCCGCGGATCGGGTTCGGCTGCGGGTTGGAGATCGTTTTCGAGTTTGGCCATGCGGTCTTTGATCGAGCCGTCCGCGTAACCTTTCTTTTTTAACAAGCCGTCCATGGTCGCTTCGATGCGAGCGACTTCTTTGAGGCCGAGCGCGTGGACTTCGTCAGGCGTCATTTCGGTGGTCGTGAACCGGCGGAGGGCAGCAGCGTAAGCGGCCTGGCCATTGGGGAGCCAGACGAGGCCGGCGCCGTCGCGCGCGGTGGCGAGTTGTTGTTTGAGCAAATCCTGCGCGCGGCGAAAGGCGGGAATGATCTCCGCACCGACGATTTTTTCCGCGGCGGTGACGGCTTCGGCGCGTTGTTCGGGCAACAGGCCGGCGATCTTTGCAGCGCGTTCATCGAGCGAGGCGACGAGCACGTTTTTCGCTGCGGCGTCGGCGAGGAAACGGTCAAATTGGGCGATGGTGGATTCGAGGATGAACTTCGGCGGCGTAAAGCCGCGCGTGGCGCGCTCGCGGGCCTGCGTGACACCTTCGTCCATTTGCGCGGCGACGAGTTTGAGACGGGCAAGGTAGTTCTCGATGTCGCGCGGGTTGCGCACGGGATGTGTTTGGCTGAGGAAATTCACGAGGCGCACCTGCAAGCCGCCGAATTGCTCGAAGATGTAACTGTGGTCGCTGAACTCGTCGGCGCGGATCGTCGTTTCGAGCTGCCAGTCGATAATCGACGCCGAAATCCGTTCCTCGAAACTCAATTTCGCAACGTTGAATTGTTTGAGCACGCTTTGGGCGCGTTGCGCTTGAGCGATGCGCGCCGCGCGGGCTTCCTTCGTGATCGGCGTGAGTTTGCGGTCGAGCAAATCCTGTTCGTCGCCGGTGAAATATTGCTGCATCGTCGCCATTGACGGGTTGGCGCGCATGATCTCCGCAGCGACGTCGTTGGCCCAGCCGTCGAAGTTAGTCGTGGGTGCGGGCGCGGCGAACGCGAGGGTGCTGGCAGCGAGGAAGGGGAGGAGGTGGCGGAGTTTCATGGGGAAGAAAAGATTTTGGCAGACGGGATTGCTGGGGCTGGCGCGGATCGGTTTTTTATTTGTGAGTCCTGACGGCCCGCCCAGAGGTCGGGCCCTGCCTTATTTTGCAGATGCGATGTAATCGTCGACGACGGTTTCGAGCACGGCGAGCGGGACGCCGCCGGTGCGGAGGACGACGTTGTGGAATTGCTTGATGTCGAACTTCGCACCGAGCGCGGCTTTCGCTTTTTCGCGGAGCTCGAGGATTTTGAGTTCGCCGATTTTGTAGGAGGTCGCCTGGCCGGGCCAGACGACGTAACGTTCCACTTCGGACGCGGGCATGCCGTAGTCGATGGCTTGCTGGCGCGTCCAATTTTTTACGTGCAGGCCGGTGTCGACGACGAGACGACGCGCGCGAAAGAGCGAGCTGTTGAGCTGGCCGATGCGGCCCACGGTATCGCCGTCATACCAGTTGCCCTCGGCGGCGAGGCGTTCGGCGTAGAGAGCCCAGCCTTCGCCGTGCGCGGAGATGAAACCAAACACGGTGTCGCTGCGGAAACGGGGCAGGTCGGTCATCTCGGCTTGGATCGCACATTGGAAGTGATGGCCGGGAACCGCTTCGTGATACACGAGCGAGCGCATCGACACGATGGGGAAGGTCGGGCCCGGCAACGGCGCCCAGAAAATGCCCGGGCGCGTGCCGTCTTTTGCCGGCAGCGTGTAGTGCGCGGCGGAAGTTTTTTCGCTGAACGCAGGTTCGCGGCGCACCTCGACCGGCGCTTTCGGCAACAAGTCGAACATCAACGCGCAACGCTTCTCGGCGTCGCGCACGTAACGCGTGTAGTCGGCGAGTAATTTCTCGCGCGTGGCTTCGTTATCCGGCGGCTGCAGGCTGGCCTCGAGCGCGTTGTAGCGGTCTTTGATGGAGCCGTCTTTGAAACCGAGTGACGCGAGCAAGCTGGTCATTTCTTTTTCGATTGCGGCGACTTCTTGCAGGCCGATGTCGTGGACTTGCTGGGCGGTGAAGCTCGTCGTCGTGTATTTGCGGAGGAAGTAAGCGTAGGCTTTATCGCCGCCCGGGAAACGGCCCACGCCGGCGGCGTCGGTGGCGACGGCGCGTTGTTCACGCAGCAAGTCGATCGCGCGTTGGTAAGCAGGAATGATGTTATCACGCACGCGGGTTTCGGCCTGAGTTTTGAACTCGGCCTGACGTTCCGCAGAAACGGTTTTCAATGCGGCCACGCGTGACGTGAGCGAGTTGACGAGGAGATTTTGCGAAAGCTCGGGCGCGATATAGCGCTCCATCTGACCGATGGTAGAATCGATGATGAAGCGCGGTGGCAACACGCCGTCCGCGGCGAGTTGTTTCGCCTGGAGGATGAGGTCGTCGATCTGCGGCGCGACTTCGGCGAGACGTGCGAGGTAGTTCTCGGCGTCGCGCTCGTTGCGGATCGGGTGCGAGTTGTTGAGGAAGGTGAGGACGTTGGTCTGCTTGCCCCTGAACTGGTTCAACGGATAACGGTAGCGATCATACGTGACATCTTCCGCGATGTCTTTCAGGTGCCACTCGAGCATGGCGGCAGAAATGCGTTGCGTGGAGGAAAGCGTGGCGCGATCGAATTTTGCGAGTGCGGTGATGCCGTCCAACGCGCGGAGGGCGACGTTGCGCCGGTAGTTGGCGTCGACCGGCGTGAGCGTGCGGTCGAGAGCGTCTTGCTCGGCACCGGTGAAATACTGGCTCTCGGTCGCTTGCTCGGGATCGGCCTTCACCCAGTCGGCCGTAAATTGATCGAGCCAGGTGTCGAAGGCGGGGTTAGCCGCTTGTAGGGAAAGGGCGGAGACGACCAGCGCGGTAAACAAGCGAAGTAATTTCATGAGAATGAGTGGGCAAACCCTGCAGCAGGGCCGAAGCCAAGTCGAGCGAGGGGCGACGAAACGTGTTTTGGACCACGGATTGCACGGATAGTCGCGGACGAGGCTCAACACGAAATGGTTTCCGCAAGTCGAGGCTCCCGCCGGCTGGGCGGGTATCTGTGTTCATTCGCGTAATCCGTGATTAAATGTAATCCATGTTCTGAGCGTTTCGCCGCATCGGGCTTGGCGACGAACCACACATTGCTAAGCTGCGGCGCATGAATCGTCGTGATGCGTTGAAATTGGGCGCTCTTGCGGGCGCGGCTTCGGTGGTGGGAAAACTAGCGGGGGCGGAACCGGTCGCTGCAAAAACACCGGTGCCTGCGCCGACTTTGCCGGTAGCGACGATCACGCCGTTGCCCGGCGTGGAAAAGGCCGCCAAGCCACTGCGCATTCTGATTCTTGGCGGCACCGGATTTATCGGGCCCCACCAAGTGCGGTATGCGCTGGCACGCGGGCACAAGTTGACCCTTTTCAACCGCGGCCGTCGTCCGAAAGAATGGCCGGGCGAGGTCGAAGAGTTGACCGGTGATCGCGAGACCGGGGATCTGAAATCGCTCGAAGGCCGCGAGTGGGACGCCTGCATCGACAACCCGACGAGCACACCGTATTGGGTGCGCGACGTGGGCCAGGCGCTCGCCGGCAAAGTGAAACAGTATGTGTATGTTTCATCTCTCTCCGCGTATGCCAGCATGGCGAAACCCGGCCTCACGGAAGACGCGCCGCTCGCGCGCTACACCGGCTCCGATGTGATGAAGGAAACGCGCGCCACCCTGCTCGCGAATATGAACCTCTACGGCCCGCTGAAAGCCGCGTGCGAAACGGAAGCTGAAAAACAATTTCCCGGCATCGCCACGATCGTGCGCCCGACGCTCATCGTCGGCCCCGGCGACGACACGGATCGTTTCACGTATTGGCCCGTGCGGATCGCGAAAAGCGGTGAAGTCCTCGCGCCGCCACCCGATGATCCTGTGCAACTGATCGACGCCCGCGACTTGGCGGAATGGATGGTGCGCCTCGTCGAGCAACGCGCTTTCGGTGCGTTCAACGGCGTCGGCCCGAATTACGAACTCAGCACCGCCGCGATGTTGCACGGCATCCGCGCCGCCGGCACTTCGCCCGCGAAATTCGTGTTTACCGACGCCGAGTTTGTCCGAAAGCAAAACATCCGCGCCTGGAGCGAATTCACCGTGTGGATTCCCGGCCAGGGCGAGACCGAAGGATTTCACCGCACCAGCACTGCTCGTGCGTTGGCGTCGGGGTTAACTTATCGCCCTCTCGCCACCACCGCCGCCGACACGCTCGCGTGGTTCAACACTTTACCCGAGGACCGCCGCGCGAAACTCAAAGCCGGCCTCGCGCCCGAGAAGGAAGCCGCGGCGTTGAAAGCGTGGAAAGAAGTTAAAACCTAGCAGGCTTTCCGCAAACTCCTCTCAGTGCATCTCGGCATACGAAATCAGCGCGCTGAGCCGGCAATGTGGATCACCTCCAGCCGTAGGCGGACATCATGATTTCGAAAATTTTGGTGTTGGGGATGAAACCGTGGAGACGCTCGGCGCCGGGGCCTTTCGCGGCGACGAGGATTTCTTCGCCGGTGTGTTTGTTTTCCATGCGCAACACGGGACGCGAGGGCGGCGGGGCGTCGACGGTGGCGGCGTGTTGTTGCGCGAACGGTGTGCCGGGTTTGCCGCCTTGAAGGCGGAGGTCGAACGAGTGGTCCGCGGCGAAAAGGATGAGTGTGTCTTTCCCGACTTTGCTGGCGACATGGCGGATCAAGTCGTCGAGGACGATGGCGCGGTCGAGGCCGCGCTTGATGTTGTCGGTGTGCAGATCCCACTCGACCATCAGGAAATAGCCTTTCTTGTTTCGGCTGAGAATTTCGAGCGTTTTGTCGACGGCGGGAATGGGCGCGAAATCGCCGATTTGTCCACGATCGTAGATGGAGGCGACGCGCGAAGTTTTCGTGGTGATGGCGGCGGGATTTTCGAAGGTTTCAAACCCAGCTTTTTGGAGCGCTTCGTCGGCATTGACGCCGATTTTCTGCATGGCGGCGTAAAGTCCAATCCGATCGGCGCCGATGAGCACCTCCACGCCGTTGCCGAAACGCGGCTTCAGGACTTGCGAGAAAATTTCGACGGTGCTTTTGCGCGAAGCGGCGTGGGCGTAGCACGCGGCAGGCGTGGCGTCCCAGATCGCCATGTTGCTGATGACGCCAGTCGAGAGGCCGCGTTCTTCGGCATGCTCGAGAATGGTTTTGAGAATTTCGCCTTCGCCGCCGTCTTGGTCAGGCAGGACGGAAAGCATGAGGTTGTTGGTTTTACGGCCGGTGACGATGGCGGTCATACCGGCGGCGGAGTCGGTGACGTAGCCATTCAGCGCGGAGGTGTCGGACAACGCGAAGTGTGGCATGCTTTGGATGAACAGACTCTGCGGTTTGTCGTGCGCATAGAGGCTCGCGGCGTTGAGGGTTGAAATGCCGCCCGCGTCGCCGATGAAGAGGATGACATTTTTCGCGCGCGGGGCGGCGAAGAGTTGCGCAACGACGAAGACTGAAAGGACGAGTAACCGGGCGGCAGTTTTCGTGTTCATGTAATTGAGGGGTGACGATGAGACGGGCGGGACGTGAGGCGAGGCCGGGATCAGACGGGCGCAACCGTCATTGGTCGCGCGAGGACGAGGAGTGCGGGCAAGCTTATGGCCCGACTCTGGTGGTGCAACCTCACGCAGCGAATCACAACTATAGGGTAGAAGTGCGGCAGAAACGCGCCGGCGCGACGCCGGTATTAAACCCCTAATGGCTTCCAACGCAGCGTGCGTGGGGAGTTTTTCGGGATAGCCCTTCCGCGCTCGCGGAAACCGGATAACGTGGAACGCATGAAACTTGTGCGCGTGATTTTGTTGGGACTTGTGATGACCGTTTCCGCGTGGGCGGGAGAGCAGTCTTACACCGGCGTAAGCGCGCAAGCCGACGGTCTTGCGGCCTGGCGTTTCTCGTTGGTGCTGCGCGACAATGGCGGCGCGACGCTCCGCACGGTTAAAAGCAGCTTCAGCAATACCATCGAGAACGCAGTTTGGACCAAGACGGAGTCGGGCGATATTTCCGTGCAGTTCGTGCGCACTAATGGCCGCCCGCGTGGCGAACCACTCGTGATGAAAAATGCCGATGGCAGGCTCACACCGCTTACGTGGGACAAGGCGAACTGGGGCGACGCTACTCCGCCGAGTTTAAAGCGCGGGTGAGTTGATGCGCGCGGGCCTGACTTAAAAAAAAGCCGCGGCTTTAAAGCCGCGGCGTGAGATTCACAACGGACGCGATTAGAATTTAATGCTGAGGCCAGCTTCGATGGCGACGTCGTCACCGAGATCGGCGTTGAAGCCGAAAAGCTCGGCGTCATCGAGCCACAAGTATTTCGCGCCGAGATTTAACGAGACGGAATTGGACGCTTTGAATGAGATGCCTGCAAACGCTTGGGCGGCGAACACGGTATCGCGGTCGTCAAAGCCGAAGCCTTCGAGTTCAACGCGGGCCACGCCGGCGCCTAATCCGGCATAGGGTGTGAAGCGCCCGGTGGTTAAAAATTCGGCGCGGTAGTTCAGCGTCAGCGGCATGATTTCGCCATCGATGCCGCTTTCCTGTTCTTCAGTGAAGCCAAGTTCGACTTCCAAGAGGTGGAGCATGGCGGAGGTCTCTTTCAACGTCGTGCCGCCACGGACGGAGTAATAGGCCTCTTCGCTATCCACGAGATAGCCTGCGCTGGCGCCGAAGTGAGCGGCTTGCGCGGAGAGGACGAGACCGGTTGCGAGGAGTAAGGAACTGATGAGTTTCTTCATAGGTTCCGGCTCGGATGCCATAACCTGTAAACAGTTCCGCGTGATGCCCAAAAAAGGGGCGGTCACCCCAGTCCTGATTCGGGGAAATCCCCAGGTTCCGTTTCTGAAGAAAGTGTGCCGCGGCCGCGCCAAAACATGGGATGGGATCAATGTTTTTGTCGGAGTAATTTATGTCCCTTCCGCAGGCGGAAAAAAGGCCGCGGCAATTATGCCGCGGCCTCGCTTGGGGTAGGGTGTGTGAAGGGGTTGCTTCGGGTGCTTTCTTAACCACTCACGCTTTCTTGGCGTCGATCGGGATGCGCATGCCGTAGAAGCTGCGATACACGAACACGAGGCCGACGACGAAGATGAGGCCGCCGAGCGTGTGTTTGAGCGAATCGGGCATCACGATGGCGATCTCGACGGCGAGCAGGCCGAAAAGCGTGGTGAACTTGATCACGGGATTCAGCGAGACGGACGAGGTGTCTTTGAACGGATCGCCCACGGTGTCGCCGACAACGGTCGCGGCGTGCAGTGGGGTGTTCTTCATTTTTAACTCCACTTCGACGATCTTCTTGGCGTTGTCCCACGCGCCACCGGCGTTGGCCATGAAGATGGCTTGGAAAAGTCCGAAGAACGCCATGCCGACGAGATAACCGATAAAGAAGAACGGGTCGAAGAATGCGAGCGACAGACTGAAACAGAAGATGACGATGAAGATATTGATCATGCCTTTTTGCGCGTATTGCGTGCAGATCTTCACGACTTCCTTCGAGGCTTCGACGGCCGCGGTGGTGGCGTCGAGCTTCATGTTGTCTTTAATATAGACCACCGCGCGATATGCGCCCGTGACGACGGCCTGCGTGCTCGCCCCAGTGAACCAGTAGATCACCGCGCCGCCCATCAAGAGGCCCATGAGTGCTTCAGGATGCACGAGCGAGAGACGTTCCAGGACGTTGAAGGTCGGATCGATCGCCTGGTAGTGCGCCTGCAACATCATGATGATGCCGAACACCATCGTGGTCGCCCCGACGACGGCGGTGCCGATGAGCACGGGTTTGGCGGTGGCCTTGAAGGTGTTGCCTGCGCCGTCGCCTTTTTCGAGTTGGTGTTTCGCGCCTTCGAAGTCGGGGCGGAATTTGAAGTCGCGTTCGATTTCCGCCGCAATGCCGGGTTTGCTCTCGATTTGGGAGAGTTCGTAAACCGACTGCGCGTTATCGGTAACCGGGCCGAACGAATCCACCGCGATCGTGACCGGGCCCATGCCGAGGAAGCCGAACGCCACGAGGCCGAACGCAAAGATCGGCGCGGCGAAGAGGAATTTTGCCGGCATCATGGCTTGCACGGCATCATGGCCGGAAAGCAAATAGGCGCCGAACATCAGCGTGAGAATCACGAGGCCGGTCCAGAACGCGGAGAAGTTGCCCGCGACGAGGCCGGAGAGGATGTTGAGCGATGCACCGCCTTGATCGGACGAGGTGACGACTTCTTTCACGTGACGGCTTTCGGTGGACGTAAAGATTTTCGTGAATTCCGGAATCAACGCGCCGGCGAGCGTGCCGAGCGAGATAATCGTGGAAAGCACCCACCACAAATCGGCATGACCCGTAAGCGGCGCGAGCAGCAGGTAGCTGGCGACGTAGGTCACGGCGATCGAGACGATCGAGGTGATCCACACGAGATTCGTGAGCGGGTGTTCGAGGTTGAAATCCTTCGATTTTCCCCAGACGGCTTTCGCGATGGCGTCGTTGAGCCAATAGCTCACGAGCGACGTGATCACCATCAAGATGCGCATGGCGAAGAGCCACACGATCAACACGCCGCACAAGGCCGGCGAGGCCGCCAACGCGAGCGCGAGAAACGCGATGAGCGCGACGCCGGTCACGCCGTAGGTTTCGAAACCGTCGGCGGTCGGTCCGACGGAGTCGCCGGCATTGTCGCCGGTGCAGTCGGCGATCACGCCGGGATTGCGCGGGTCATCTTCGGGCAGTTTGAAGACGATCTTCATGAGGTCGGCGCCGATGTCGGCGATCTTCGTGAAGATACCGCCGCAGATGCGCAGCGCGGAGGCGCCGAGGGATTCACCGATGGCGAAACCGATAAAGCACGGCCCGGCCAACTCGCTCGGCAGAAACGCGAGGATGCAGATCATGAAAAACAATTCGATCGCGACCAGCAGCAGGCCGACGCTCATGCCGGACTTCAGCGGAATGAGGAGTGTGGCGAGCGGGTTGCCTTGCAAGGCGGAGAACGCAGCGCGCGAATTGGCGACGGTGTTGATGCGAATGCCGAACCACGCGACACCGTAGCTGCCGAGAATGCCGAGCACGGAGGCGAGCAGCACCGCGACGACGTGGCCACCGCTCATGTGCGAGAGCACGCCGAAGTAGTAAACCATACAGGCCGCAATCAGCACCCAGAGCGCGGCGAGAAATTTACCTTGTTGGAAGAGATAGGTTTTGCACGTCTCCCAGATGATTTGGGAAACCGCCGCCATCGACGAGTGCACCGGCAGGTTCTTCGTCTGGATGTATTGGATCCAGCCGTAGATGGTGCCGAGCACGCAGACCACGAGGCCGATCATCAAGACGTTCGTGCCCGAGAGCGCGCCGTTGAAGAACGAGACCGTCGTGAGGTCGGGGATTTTGATATCGGCTTCGCTGGCGAAGACCGGGGTTGCGGAAGCAGCCAATGCAGTGGCCAGTGCTGCCGCTTTCTTCCAGGGGTAGGATTGAAGCATAAGCGAGTTGGGGGTTTGGGGTAAGGCGGCGAAACTGCCGCACGTGTCATAGTGAGGCCAGTTAATTCTAGGTGACGCCGAAACGAACCAGTTGCTTATCAGCGGGATTGATTTTCCGTCTGGGCGCTCGCAACTTTTTCAAATGGCGCTGCTGCACATCACCGGCCTGACCAAAACCTACGCCCGTCCCGGCGGCGGCCAGCACCGAGTTGTGGATGTGCGGGAATTTTCCCTCGAAGCGGGCGCGCAACTTGCGCTACGCGGCGAAAGCGGTTCGGGCAAAACAACCTTTCTTCATCTCATCGCCGGCATCCTCGCGCCGGAAACGGGCTCGATTCTCCTCGGTGGCAAAGACGTCGCGAAGCTTGGCGAGGCCGGTCGCGACCGTCTGCGTGCGGAAAATATCGGCTACATTTTTCAGACGTTTAATCTACTCCAAGGCCACACCGTTCTCGAGAACGTGGAACTTGGCATGGCGTTTGGTCGCGGCGTGAATCGCGCGCAGGCGGAAAGTTTGCTCAAGCGCGTCGGCCTCGGCGACAAGCTCGGGCATTTCCCGCGGCAGCTTTCGACCGGCCAGCAGCAACGCGTCGCCGTCGCCCGCGCGCTCGCGAATCAACCCAAGCTCGTCCTCGCCGACGAACCCACGGGAAACCTTGACCGGAAAAATTCACGCGAGGCGCTTTTCCTGATTCGTGAGGTGTGCCGCGAAACCGGCGCGGCGCTGCTGCTCGTGAGCCACGACGAACGCGTGCTCGCGCAGTTCGAGCACATGCAGGACTTCGGGACGTTTAACCGCGTGACGAACTAAATTTAACAGAAGGAAACAAAGGAAACTAAGAATGGTGCATCGTCTTTGTTCTCTTCGTTTCCTTCTGTAAGATCAAAATGCTCTTCAACCTCATCTACCGCTCCCTTCGTCAGCACGCCTTGTCCACAGTCGTGACGGCGGCGAGCATTGCGCTGGCGAGCGGGCTCTTGCTCACGGTGTGGGTCGTGAAAACGCAGTCACAGTCCGTCTTCTCGGCGACGAATTCCGGTTTCGATGCGGTGCTCGGCGCGCGCGGTTCGAAACTCCAACTCGTGCTCAATGCGATTTTCCATCTCGAAGCCTCGCCGGGCAACATTACCGCGCAGGACTACGAGCAGATCCGCCGGCATCCCGCCGTGAAGGCCGCGATTCCGATTGCGGTCGGAGATAATTTCCAAGGCTGGCGCATCGTCGGCACGATTGAAGCGCTCTTCAACGACGTGGAATATTCGCCCGGCAAAAAATACGCCGTGCAGGCCGGTGGCGCGGTCTTCAAGACCGGCACGCGCGAAGCGCTCGTCGGCGCTTACGCGGCGAAAAAACTCGGTTGGAAAGTGGGCTCGACGTTCAGCCCGTATCACGGAATCGCGTTTAATCCTGAGGACCAGCACGAGGAAGTTTACACCGTGGTCGGCGTGCTGGAACCGACGAATACTCCCGTGGATCGCGTGATCTGGATTCCGATGGCGGGCGTGCAAACGATGAGCGGCCACGCGGCGCAGGCGGCAAATGACGTCAGCGCCGTGCTGATTCAACTGCGTGCCGCGACGGCCGGCATGATGCTCGACATGGCGATCAACAAACAGGGCAACAAACTCACGTTCGCATTTCCCATCGGCACGATCGTCGCGGAGTTGTTTAACAAGATCGGCTGGTTCGACAAGGTGCTGACGCTCCTCGCGTGGCTCGTGGCGGTGGTGGCGGCGGGTTCGGTGCTCGTGAGTATTTATAATTCGATGAGTTCGCGCCAGCGCGACATCGCCATCCTGCGCGCGCTCGGCGCGAAGCGTCGCACGGTGTTTGGCGCGGTCGTCGGCGAAGCTGCGTTTATCGGAGTGTTTGGCGCGCTCGCGGGATTCGGCGTGTTTGTGGCGCTGGCGATTTTTGTGGCGAACCTGATTCAAGCGCAGACTGGCGTCGTGTTGGAGCCGCTGAAATGGAACCCGGTTTTCTGGTGGGGTCCGTCGACGTTTGTCGGTTTGTGCGTGCTCGGCGGACTCGTGCCGGCGTTCAAGGCCTACCGCGTGCCGGTCGCCGAGACGATCGCGCCGGTGTCGTAATCCCGCTTATTCGTTTATGAAACTACTTCGATTGATTTTTGGGGCGTGCGCAGTTTTCGGACTCGGCGCGTGCGCGAAAAAAGAAACTCCGACGGCATCGACCGCTTCGTCGGGCCACAGCAGCCACCACGGTCATCATCACGAGCCTCCGCATGGCGGCACGCCGGTGATTTTGGGCAACGAGGATTTCCATTTGGAGTTTGTGCGCGACGCGGCGGCGGGTTCGTTGACGGCTTACGTGCTCGATGCGCACATGAGCCAGTTCGTGCGGCTGCCCGCGCCCGCGATTGAACTCACCGTAAAGTTTGCCGGCAAAACCGAACCGCTGACGCTCGCCGCGTTGCCGAACCTGCTTACGGGCGAAAAAATCGGCGACACGTCGGCCTTCGTCGGCACGGGGGAGTGGTTAAAGACGACTGCGGAATTCGAGGCGGTTGTCACCAGCGTCACGATTCGCGGACAGAACTACGCGAACATCGCGTTTGCTTTTCCGAAAGGAAACGACGCAGACGAACCTGCCGCGCCAGTGTCGAGAGATTGAGTCCGAGGTGGGCGTCGGACTCCGCACCGACGCTTCAGCACCCTCGCCGGATCTGTCGCCGGTGCAGAGACCGACGACCACCTTAGGCGACTGCTAAATTCAGGGCGTTCCCATGAAAGCGGGCGTTGAATTTGCCTGCGAGGTGTGCACGTTGAAGCGCATGAAAGCACGTGGAATTCTTTTAGGACTCGGCCTGCGCGCCGCAGTGTTGGCGGTTGGTTTGACGAGTGCGCGAATCGCCGGAGCGCAGGAAGCCGCTGCCTATGAGAAAGTGAGTTTCGACGTGCTGGCGTCGTTTGAATACGTGGCGCCGGAGTATGATCCGGCGTCGACGGCGAAACCGCCGTCTGCGGCCCACCTGATTCCGGACAAGGTGAAGGCGTTCAATCAGCGTAAAGTGGCGGTCACGGGTTTTATGCTGCCGACCAAAATGGAAGGCGGTCTGGTTAAGGAATTTCTTTTGGTGAAGGACGCGATGATGTGTTGCTACGGCGCGATGCCGAAGGTCAACGAGTGGGTCGTCGTGAAGATGACCGGCAAAGGCGTGAAGCCGCTGCTCGACATCCCGATCACGTTCGAAGGCAAACTCAGCGTCGGCGAAATGTATGAGAACGGCTACCTCACGGGGCTCTATCTGCTCGATGGCGAGAAGATGGGCGAAGTGAAAGGGTGAGTAGTTTTTAGGTAGGGGCGGTTATCCTTAACCGCCCTTTTCACGGAATCGTGTATTCGAGCGAAGGACAGTTAGGGATAACTGCCCTACCTTTTAGGCTCACGTCAGACTGTCCGATTTGCGTGCTCTCGTGCGCCGGGGGATTGTGGTAACGTTAAACCTCAACCCCGAACGCTATGCCTCTATCCCGCTGTTTCTCCGCAGGCGCACGTGCGCTGATTTTTTCATTCTTGTGCGTGTTCGCATTCGCGAAACCCATCGACCGCGAGGCCGTCGTGGCGCGTCACGCGGTGAAGGTCACGAGCGTCGATCCGGAAAGTCCGCTCAGTGTCGGTAATGGCGATTTCGCGTTCACGGTCGACGTGACTGGATTGCAGACCTTCGAGAAACGTTATCACGCGGAGGGAATTCCACTCGAGACACTTTCGACGTGGGCGTGGCACGAGTTTCCGAATGTCGATAATCTTACGCTCGATGACGCGTCGACGACTTACAATTTCCACGGGCGTCCCGTGAAATTTGCGGGCAAACAAAACAGTCCCGCCGGGAAATATTTTCGCGAAAACCCGCACCCCATTGCGCTCGGGCAGATCAGCCTGTGGTATCAGGGCAAACTCGTGACCGAGGCCGATCTCGCCGCGATCGATCAGCAACTGGATTTGTGGACGGGCGTGGTGCGTAGCACTTATATGCTCGCGGGCCAGCCGGTGACGGTCGAAACCGCCGCGCATGCGACGCGTAGCACGGTGGGCGTGCGCATCGAATCGCCGCTCGTCGCTAGTGGCGCGCTCGAGGTGCGGTTTCGTTTTCCGTATTCGTATAAATTCAGCACGCGCAACAAGCCGCCGTTTCAGTGGGAAAAAGCCGACGCGCATCGCACGACGATCGCGCGCAGTGGGAAAAATTTCGCCGAACTCGCGCGCTCCCTCGATACGAGCGGTTACTTTGCGCGCGTGGAATGGGCTGGCGCGGGACAGTTAAGCGAAGTCGCTCCGCACACGTTCCGCCTCGCGGCCAACGGCGAGAAGGCGCTGGCGTTTACGTGCGACTTCACGCCGAAAGCGTCGGACGACAAAAACGCGCTGACATTTGCCGACGTTAAAAAATCGAGCGAACGCGGCTGGCGCGATTATTGGACGAAGGGCGGTATCGTGGATTTCGCCGGCAGCACCGATCCGCGGGCGAACGAATTGGAACGCCGCACGATTCTCTCGCTGTATCTCGTGAAAGTGAATTACGCCGGCGACATGCCGCCGGGCGAAGACGGGCTCACGAACATCACATGGTTCGGCAAACATCACTCCGAAATGTATTACTGGCACACGTCGCATTTCTATCAATGGGGCCGCGTGGAGTTGTTGGAGAAGAGTTTCGCGTGGTATAAAAAAATCCTGCCGGTCGGAAAAATGGAAGCGAAGGCGCAAGGGTTTGACGGCGTGCGCTGGCCAAAAATGTCCGGCATCGATGGCCGCACCGGACCGGGCTCGATCAATCCGTTTATCATCTGGAATCAGCCGAACCCGATTGCGTTAAGCGAACTCATCTACCGCGCGAAACCGAACCGCGAGACGTTGGATAACTACCGCGAGGTCGTTGAAGAATCGGCGAAATTTCTGGCGTCGTTCGCGGCGCTTGATCCAAAGACGAATCGTTACGTGCTCGGCCCGCCGATCAAAAACGTCAGTGAAAAATCCGGCCAAAACGAGACGCAAAATCCGACGTTCGAGCTGGCGTATTGGTATTACGGGCTGCAGGTCGCGCAGACGTGGCGCGAGCGGCTCGGGCTGAAACGCGAGCCGTTATGGGACGATATTTTGAAGCGCCTCACGCCGCTGCCGCAGAAAGATGGACTTTATTTGGAAATTGAAACGTTTCCCGACATGTATGCGAAAGAGGGAGGCGTGCCGACTTCGATGCTCATGATTCTCGGATTCATGCCGAAGATCGACATCGTCGATACGGAAGTCGTGCGCCGCACCTTCGCTGAAGTGAACCGCCGCAACGGTGCGGATCGTTGGGCGAGTTGGGCCACAGGGCAGGCTGCCATGACGGCCGCGCATCTTGGCGAAACGGAACACGCCGTGAGCATTCTCACGAATCCGAACAAAGTGTCGCGTTTTATGAACAACGGTCACGTGCGTCGCCCGAAAGAACCGGAAGATTGTCCCGCGTATTTGCCGGTGAATGTATCGTTGCTCTCCGCGGTCGCGCTGATGGCGGGCGGGTGGGACGGCGCCCCCGCGGGCAACGCACCGGGTTTTCCGAAAGAAGGCTGGGTCGTGCGCAGCGAAGGGTTGGCGAAATTGCCGTAAAGTGAATTGAGGTAGGGGCGGTTATCCCTAACCGCCCTACCGGCCCGCCCGGAGGTCGGGCCCTACCGTTGTGCGCAAGCGCACAACCTACAACTAAGCCAACTCACGCCATGCCTCGCGGGCTAAAGGTCCCGCCTCCAAAGAGATTTACTTCTGCGCGCGCAGCGTTGGGCCGTCGGCCCAGAGTGCGGGCACGGTGGTGTTACACGGCAGATCGGGAATGCCGGAGAAATTGTGGTGGATCTGCGAGATCAACATGTCGATCGCACGCTCGCCGATGCGACGCGGCTGCAAGTCGAGACCCGCGAGCTTGCCGGTGTTGAGGCCGATGTTGACGCTGCAAAAGCCGTGGGTCTCAGGGACGCGAGCGCCGCATTCCTGCATCCATTTGATCATCTCCGCGCGGTGACCGATCACGACGTCGGGTTTGTATTTGCGAAACCATTTCTTGAACAACTCGGCGGATACTTGCGGCATGATCAGCGGCGCAGGAGGAGTTAATTCTGGATGCAGGTGCGCGTAGGCGAGGAAGGCGGCGAGCCAGCGATTATCGAGGCGATTGCTTTCTTGTTCGATGAGCGCGAGGCCGGGGCGTTTGTAGCCGAGTTCCTGCACGCGGCGCATCGCCAGGCCCATCGCGCGCGGGTGATCGGGGCACACGGTGTGGAGGGCGGGTTGATCGATTAAGTAATCCGCGTAGATGCCGCTGTAGTTTGTCCAACTCAGTTGCGTGAAATCGGGACGATTCCACGCGGGCATGATGAGCACGCCGCGAATGCCGCGCGTGCGCAGAATGGTGTCGAGGCGTTGGACGGACACGCCACGTTCGCCGACGATAAATTTTTCCAACTTAAAGCCGAGTTGCTCCGCGCGCTCGGCTGCGCCGCGCTGCAAGTCGTGCCAATACGCGCCGAGAAATGGCACCCGCGCCGGTTCCTCCAATCCGATCGTCGCGAGCACGCCGCGAAATGTGTCGAGGCGCGTGCGGCGAACTTCGCTGAGCACGGAACTGGCGAGCGGATTAAATTGGTAACCCACTTCGCGCGCGTGCGCTTGCACCAGCGTGCGTGTCTCGGGGTTCACGCGTGGATGATCGCGCAGCGCCTCGGAAACAGTCGTGCGCGACATGCCGAGATGCGTAGCCATCGTGCGGACAGTGGGACGGTGGCGCGCTTTTTCCGGGGGCATGCCGCGCATCCCGAACAGTTATTCAGATAGGCGCGACACAATAATCAGACGGAACGAATCTGAACCATTCGACGCTCGCGCGACGCGCGAACTACGTTCCGCCCTCTTTCCGCGCGCTGCTCACCTCAGTGCTGCGTTTTCCGACCCCATCTATCCCTGATCCGTTGGCTTGAGTGCTGGTTCCCCGGCATTTTTCGCCGCCGAACAAACCGCTACCACCATGAAATCTGTGTTCTCCTTGAAAGGAAACAAATCGCTCCGCGCCTTCTTGTCGGGAGCCCTGACGCTGGCCGCCGCATCGATTGCGCTGGCGCAACAAGTCGCCCAATCCACCACGCCCGCTCCGGCTGAAGCCGAGCAGAAAGCCGTGCCGGTCGATACGAAACCCGCGGTCGCGACAACGGAAGACAGCGCGATCGAGCTTTCTCCCTTCCAAGTGACTTCCACGCGCGACCAAGGTTATCGCGCCACGTCGACGATGTCGGGCACGCGCCTCAAAACCGATTTAGCTGACCTGGCGGCACCGATCTCCGTCGTCACGAAGCAGCAGCTCGAGGACACCGCTTCGACCGACATCAACGACATCTTTAAATATGAGTTGAGCACGGAAGGCACGTCGCAGTGGACGGATTTCACCGTCGATCGCGGCAATGTCACCGACAATATTTCCCGCGAGCCCACCGCCGCCAACCGCATGCGCGGCCTGACTTCGGCCAACGTCGCGGTCGGCGGATTCACGGTGAATTTGCCGCAGGATACCTACAACGTGGATTCGGTGGAAATTTCCCGTGGCCCGAATTCCACGGTGTTCGGTTTAGGGAGCACGGGTGGCGGCGTGAACTTTATCCGCGCCCGCGCCAACACCACGCGCGACTCCAACGCTTTCGCGACGCGCGTCGATAGCTACGACGGTTATCGCGGCAGCTTCGATTTGAACCGCATGATCATTCGGGACAAATTGGCGTTCCGCTTGTTGGGGCTCTACGAAGACAAGGGTTACGTTCGCAAGCCGTCCGAAGACATCACGCGCCGACTCAATCCAGTCGTCACGTTCCGCCCGTTCAAAAACACGACGATCTTCGCCAGCTTCGAATCGTATCGGAATCAAAACAACCGTCCGAACTCTCTCACGCCGCGCGATACGGTCACGGATTGGATCAACAGCGGTAAACCCACGTGGAATCCGATCACCCAAACCGTGCGGCTGGCGAACGGCACGACGATCGGCCCGGTCACCCAAGCGCAGGAAGCGGCGCTGCTGCCCTACGGCCTCGCGTTGACCGATACCGGTTTCCAGAACAGCCCGAGCGCTTACATCAATCCGGACGGCACCGTCGGATTGCTCATGATCAGCCGGTTGCCGAATGCCACCAGCACTGGCCCCAGCAACGTCGGTGGCACGGGTCGCCTCCTTCAAAACGGCAGCTATTACATCCGTAACCAAAACCTTTTCCCGCTCTATAACTCCAAGCAGATCACCGACCAGAGCCTCTATGACTGGACCGAACTCAATTTGGTGGCGCCGAACTTTGCTTCGCGCAAAGGCGAGACCTCCACGGTCCAAATCGAACAGGTGATTCTCAATACCGGACGCCAGTCGCTGGCGATGGAAGGCGCGTGGCTTAAGGAAAAGATTGCCAACTTCGACCGCCGCTTCTTCGGCACGGGTGGCGCGAACCTGCAACCCTACATCGATGTCAACGAGGTCCTGCTCGATGGCACACCCAACCCGTATTTCCTCCGTCCTTACATCGGTGGCGCGCCGCCCCGCACGACGTATGGTCGCAATAACTCAGAGAGCTTCCGCAGCACACTCGCCTACGACCTCGATCTCTCCCGGGAGAAAAACATTTTGAGCTGGTTGGGCCGTAATCGTTTTACCGGCTACAACGAATACCGCGCGTTCGAAGGGGGCAGCTTGGGCTTTCAGGAAGCCGCTTCGTCCACCAATGCCTGGATGGGAACCGTCGCCTCGCGTAACAACACGCCCTACCGCATCTATCCGCGCTACTACATCGGCGATGCGGCGGGCCAGAATGTTGACTACGCCCCGGCGGCCGGCCCGACGCCGGCCTACACGCTCCCGCTACGTTATTTCAACGGCGTGACCAACCAATGGATCAACGACCCGACCACTTACGACTACTACTATAATTCCGGTCGTTACAATAAACGCATCCTCAGCACCTATGGCGGTGTGTGGCAGGGTTTCTTCTGGGATGGCCGCATCGTTCCGCTTTATGGCGTGCGCCAGGACTATAACCGCACCCGCGAATCCAATGCTGCGATCAATCCGACTGCGGCCACCAACGGTTACTACGATTACTCGCCGGTCTATCAGTATGGCACCGCAGACTGGGTGAAGAACAAAGGCCGGACTGACACCTATGGCCTCGTGATCAAGCCGCTGAAAAACAAGGAATGGCTCGCCCTCAGCTATAATCAGTCGAACAGCTTCAATCCTGGCTCGACCACTTATGACGTGTGGGGTTTGCCGCTGGCCGACCCGCGCGGCGAGTCGAAGGACTACGGTGTCACCGTTAATCTGTTCGATGGCAAACTCTCCCTCTCGCTCAAGCAATTCGAGACCGTCGACATCGGCCGCAGCACCAGTGATCTTAACACGATCGTTCAGCGCACCATCCGCATGGATCGCGGCAGCGGCGCGGGAGATCCGGGCCTCACTGACTGGTATATCACCCGCCTGCAGCTTTTGAATCCTGCCCTCGATCAAGCCACCGCCGTTCAACAAACGTTGGCGGCTACCGGGGCCGACTACGATTACATCCGCAGCCATCTAAACCAAGGTCACGGCGACGCCAGCAATTCCTATTCTCGCGGTAAGGAACTCGAAATCACTTACAACCCGACCCTCCATTGGCGGATCAAGCTCACCGCCTCGCAATCCAACCCGCTCAACGGCATCATGTCGCCGGCGGTGCAGGAATACATCAACGAGCGCATGCCCGTGTGGACGACCATCAAAGATCCCGTGACGGGGCTGCCCTGGTGGACCACGCCAAAAGACAACGGCGTTATCGCTCGCGATTGGTATACCCAGAACGTGCTCGCCAGTTTGAAACTCGCCGTTGCGCTCCAAGGCAAACGCCGCAGCCAGACGGCCGAATACCAAGCTTCGTTGCTGACCAACTACGACCTCGTCGGTCTGACCAGCAATCGCTGGCTCAAGCCGCTCACGGTCGGCGGTTCTCTCCGCTGGCGCGATGAATCCTCCATTGGGTTTCTCGCGGCTGCTCCCGATGCTGATGGCATCGTGCGCGAATACGACCCGAACAAGCCGGTCTGGGAAAAAGGCGAAACCACCGTCGATCTGAGCGCGGTTTACCGTCTCCGCCTCTTCAACGACAAGGTGCGCTGCAAACTACAGCTTAACGTTAACAACGTGTTCGAAGACGGCACACTGAAGCCGGTCGCGGTCAATCCCGACGGCACGCCGTGGGCCTTCCGCATCGTCGATCCGCGCCAGTTCATCCTATCGGCATCGTTCGAACTGTAATTTCGGGTCAGGGGTAAAAACTGAAGCCGCCTCGCAAGGGGCGGCTTTTTTTGCGTGCGCGAAGCTCGTTTCAGCCGATCGCAATTGTCATATATTATATGACAAACTGGATTTCCGGGAAATGGCCTGATGTCGTGCCGTAACTCACGGGCCGTTGATACCAACGCCTCGTTAGCGCGAAATATCGTGCTGCGTCAGGACTTTGAAACCACGCTGGTTGAGGGCGCAGGTCGCGAGGTCGTTGTCCTCGACGCTGAGCGCGAGCGCGGATTTACCCTGCGGGCGCATCAGGAATGAATAGGCGTAATGGATGTTCACTTCGACGGTGAGCATCGCGCTGAGCACGGCGGCGAGTTGGGATTCGTCGGTAAATTCCACGGCGACGATTTCGCATTCCGTGAAGAAAAAATTGTGCTCCTTCATCAACGTGCGCGCGCGGTCAGGATCATCGACGACCATGCGATCAAGCGCCGTGTCAGTCTGGTCGATGGTCGTCATCGCCATGATGTGCACGTTGTGTTTCGCCAACAGCGCAACGAGGTCATGCAGGCGGCCCACGCGGTTCTCGATGAATACGGAGAACTGTTTAACGGGATCGGTGGCGATCGGTGCAGATGTGTCGGGCATGCGCACTGGGCAAGCTAGCCAGATGCCAAATTCGGTCAATGATAGGGTTTGTGTGTGCGATGAGTTTGTTTGAGTGGAGGTGGCGCGCTCGCGCGCCACGTTGCGGGCAAGCACGCCACCTACAAATCCTCGGTAAGCCTAACACAATTAGATGATTCGATGGGTGTTGTGTGCAGATGCGCGGCTTGCGTATTCATGCGCGCATGCCGCCCGATCCCCATGCGTTGACCTCGATGCGCGCCGAAGCCGGTGCGCGCTTGGTGCTGCGCGGGATTGTGCTGAACATAGTGCTCGCGCTTGTGAAATTCGCCGGCGGCGTGCTCGGCCACACGTATGCGTTGATTGCGGACGCGGCGGAATCGTTGGTGGATATTTTTTCGTCGCTGCTCGTGTGGGCCGGCATGCGCGTGGCGGGCAAACCGCCAGACGACGGTCATCCTTACGGTCACGGCAAAGCCGAGCCGCTGGCGGGGCTCGCGGTTACGGCGTTTGTTTTTGTGATGGCGGCGTGGGTCGCTTGGCACGCGGTGCACGAGATTATCACGCCGCACCTCGCGCCGAAATGGTGGACGCTGCCGCTGCTCGCCGGCGTGGTGGCGGTGAAACTTTGGTTTTCGCGCCGACTGGCGCGCACGGGCGAGTCTACCGGCAGCACCGGATTACATGTCGAGGCGATGCACCATTGGGCCGATGCGCTGACATCGGCGGCGGCGTTTGTGGGCATCAGCATCGCGTTATGGGCGGGGCCGGGTTACGAATCCGCGGATGATTGGGCGGCGTTGCTGGCGTGTGTGGTCATTGCGTTCAACGGCGCGGCGATGTTCCGCAAATCACTGCGCGACGTCATGGACACGGCGGTGCCGGAAAGTTTTGAAAACGAAATCCGCGCGATCGCGTTGCGCGTGCCGGGGGTGCAGGCGCTCGACAAATGTCGGGTGCGCAAAAGCGGTTTGAGTCATCTCGTGGATATTCAAGTGCGCGTCGACGGCGATCTCACGGTGCGCGCGGGCCACGACATCGCGCATGCGGTGAAAGACGCGTTGATCGCGTCGTCGCCGCACGCGGTCACGGATGTGTCCGTGCACGTGGAGCCGATGATTTGAGCGCGGTTATTTAAACCGCTGCGCGACTTTCCAGCCCGCAAACACTCCGACGATTGAGCCGACGCCGCTGAGAAGAAAGCAGCCGAAGAACTCCAGGCCCGCGATCTCGCCGAGATACCATGCGAGGTAACTAAAGAGAATCGTGCCGGCGAAGATGCAAAGTTTGTCCACGCAGGAGCAGGGTGGCGGTGTAATTTGCACCGAGGCGACGAGAAAATCCGCGCCCGCAGTTGAGCAGTGAAGCCTGCCTGGGCGTAGAACTACGGTAGTGACATCCCTATTTTTACCCATTCCGGTCGAAATTTCTCCTCTAATGTCGGTCGGAAGGTAATTTCATTCACGGCCCACCGCCGGTCTTTCCCGTTTACTCAGGGTTGGCCGTGTCATAATCCTCACCCATGAAAGCATCCTCGAAACCCCTCAGCAAAAACCCGCATTTGATTCAGTGGGTGAAGAAAATGGCGGCGCTCTGCCAGCCGGACGCGATCCACTGGATCGACGGTTCGAAGGCGGAATACGACGGCCTTTGCCAGCAAATGGTCGAGGGCGGCACGTTCATTAAGCTGAACCAGAAAAAATGGTCGGGTTGCTACCTCGCGCGTTCCGACGCCTCCGATGTGGCGCGCGTCGAAGATCGCACGTTCATCTGCGCGCTCTCCAAAGAAGCCGCGGGCCCGACGAACAATTGGGTCAACCCCTTCGAGATGCGCAAGACGCTGAAAGGTCTTTTCGCCGGTTGCATGAAAGGCCGCACGATGTATGTGATCGCGTTCAGCATGGGTCCGATTGGTTCGCCCATGTCGCAGATCGGCGTGCAACTCACGGACTCCGCTTACGCCGTCGTGAACATGCGCATCATGGCGCGCATCGGCAAAAAAGTGTTCGAGCTGATCGACAAGGATTTCAAACGCGTCGTCCCGTGCGTGCACTCCGTCGGCGCGCCGCTCGCGAAAGGTCAGAAAGACGTCTCGTGGCCGTGCAACAAAGAGAAGTATATCGTCCACTTCCCCGAGACGCGTGAGATTTGGTCATTCGGTTCCGGTTACGGCGGCAACGCGCTGCTCGGCAAAAAGTGTTTCGCGCTCCGCATCGCGTCCGCGATGGCGCGCGACGAAGGTTGGATGGCCGAGCACATGCTCATTCTCGGCGTCGAGAATCCGCAGGGTAAAAAGACCTACGTCGCGGCGGCATTCCCGAGCGCGTGTGGTAAGACGAATTTCGCGATGATGATTCCGCCGAAGCCTTTTCAAGACAAAGGTTGGAAGGTGTGGACGGTCGGCGACGACATCGCGTGGATCAAACCCGACGCGAACGGTCGCCTGCGCGCGATCAATCCCGAGGCGGGTTTCTTCGGCGTCGCGCCAGGCACGGGCGACAACACGAATCCGAACGCCATGAAGGCGCTTTCGAAGAACACGATTTTCACCAACGTCGCGCTCACGCCGGACAACGGTGTGTGGTGGGAAGGCATGACCGAAGAGCCGCCGGCGATGGCGACCGATTGGCAGGGCAAAGTCTGGACGCCCGAAATTGCCAAAGCCACCGGCGCGAAAGCCGCGCACCCGAACGCGCGTTTCACGGCGCCCGCGTCGCAATGTCCGACGATGGACAAGGATTGGGAAAATCCGGAGGGCGTGCCGATTCACGCGATCGTTTTCGGTGGCCGTCGTGCCACGACGATGCCGCTCGTGTATCAAGCGTTCAATTGGAGCAGCGGCGTTTACGTCGGAGCCACGATGGGCTCCGAAATGACTGCGGCCGCCGCCGGCACGATTGGCAAAGTGCGGCGCGACCCGATGGCGATGTTGCCATTCTGCGGTTACAACATGGGCGATTACTTCCGCCACTGGATCAACATGCAGCGCAAACTCAGCGAGACGCCGCGCATTTTCCACGTGAACTGGTTCCGCAAGGATAAGGACGGAAAATTTATCTGGCCGGGCTTTTCGGAAAATATGCGCGTCCTGAAATGGATCGTCGACCGCGTGCGTGCCGGTGGCCGCGCGAAGGAAACGCCCATCGGTTGGATGCCGCGCTATAAAGACATGGAGTGGGAAGGGCTCAGCTTCTCGCAGGAAAAATTTGAAGAGTTGCAGACGTTCGATCGCGCCGCCTGGCGCAACGAAGTGCTCGGCCACGAAGAACTCTTTCTCGATCTGCACTCGCACTTGCCGAAGGAACTGATGTTCGAGCGCGAGTTGCTCATTTGCCGCATGTAAAAAGTGCGGCGGGAAAACTGGTCACCGAAGCGGACTCGCAAGGGTCCGCTTTTTCTTTGCGCGAGGCGAAGGCGCTTAATGGCGAATCTCGATCATCGCGCCGGTGCGATCTTTGAAGCGCAGGAAGCGGCGTTGTTGATCGTAGTGGTCGAAAATGATGCCCAGCTGCGGCTCCACGAGATCACCTATGTGGTAAGTCATATTGTTAATGAAGACGCGCGGGGTGCTGCCTAAACGCATGCCGCCGATGCGGACTTTTTGCGCCCACTTAATGAAGGGCTCTTTCGGCTTGGGGATTTCCGGGTCGGAGATCTTGGCAATGAACGCGACGTTATCGATAACGACCTGATTTTCGGTGGGCTGCGCGGCGAGCCGGGACTCGGTGACCACCGCTAATGCTGCGATCGCTGGCGTATCGACGGGAACCACGGAAGCTCGCGGGGATGCCGTGGTGTTGCCAGAAACGATGCTCGCGGTCGGATCGTTCGCGGCTCCGCTGTCCATCGAGTGAATCGCGCTATTGGTTGCGAGCTGCTTCTGGTTCGCTTTGTCGATGGTCGCCTTGGCCTGCTTGAATGCGGCGAGAGGATTTGCGCCGGACGGCACGTCTTTCAGTTTCTGTTGCGCAGCGGTTTGTTTCGGCGGTGGCGGCGGCGGACGATTTTTGTATTCGTCGTATTTGTAGTAGCCGAAGGCGCAGAGGGCTAAAAAAATAAAAGTGGATGCGCCGAAAAGCTGAACTTTTTGTCGTTCAGGTCGCCGAAACGAGCGCGCTTCTTCGGGCGTGATGGGCGGGGTCGAGCCGGGTCTCGGCAGAGGCGGCGTGGAAGCAGTCGCGGCAACGGCGGGTGCTGGCGCTGGTTCCGCGAGTGGCTCCGGTGGATCGTCCGGCAAAAACAAAATCGGCAGTGGCGCGGCTGGTTTTGCGGGAAGAATTTCCACCAACTCCTCGGGCGCAGGCGGAGCGGCGGGTGCGACCAAGACCGGAGCGGGGGGCGGGTCGTTCAACCCCATGGGTGGAGATGAGCCTACAGCGCTGCCGTCCGGAGACGGGGGGCGGCGCTTGGGTGAGAGCTTAAATTCCACTGAGGCGCTACCATTCAAAGCGAGCAAACCCGGTCAAGAGTGAAACGTGTTTTGAAGTATCGCAACAGTCTGGCAACGTGCTCGTTGTGTTATTCGTCACGTGCGCTTGGGGTGGTTGCCGTGATTTCGCGATCACCGCTCTGGGGTTGCCGAAACGCGCCGAGGTGGGTGTTGTCGCGCGATGCGTTGCTGGATTTTATTACTCGGGTTGCTGGGTGTCGTGACCGTCTCGTGCGCGGCGGATGAGGTGCGGCCTGCGTCGGTGGAGGAGTTAGTGTTGTTCAAAGAAGCGATGCGCAACACGGCGCAGGACACCGAGCACTGGGCCTACACCGAAACGCAACGCACCGTGGCAAGCAAAGGTCGCCCGCGCGGCGAAACGGTGGTGCGCTTCGACCCGTCGAAACATTACGCGGAGCAATTCACGCCGTTAAAAATCGACGGCAAGACTCCGAGCGAAAAACAGCTTAAGGAATACCGGAAGCGCGGCGAAAAACGTGGCGAGCAAGTGGCGCGCGCAGCTGAGCAGGCAAAAAATCCCGGCGTGACGGCAACGCAACCTTCGCTGCGGATCGGTGGGAATCGGGTCACGCTCGATCTGAGTGCGCCGGTGGTGTTGAGCGTGGATGATCAAAAAATCGCTTTCGAAGTGCCGGTGAAATCGGTCCAAAAGGGACTCCCGGCGGATAAGTTTCAAGTGGTGTTGAACGTCAGTCGTTCGCTCAAGCAGGTCGAGAGTGTCGAGATGCGCGTGCGCGAATCGTTCCGCGTCAAACTCGTCGCGAAGGTCAAGGAGGGCGAGGTGAGTTTAAAATTTCAAGTGGTCGATCCGCAGTTCGGCCCGGTGATCTTTTGGATGAAAGGAGATTTCAGCGGTTCGCTTTTGTTTGTGCCGGTCAATGGCACGTTCGAGCGCGTGCGCACGGAATGGAAGCGCGTGAAATCTTACGACGAACGTCTCCAAGTGAAACTCGGGCCGCTCCAGTTTCTCGATTCGTAGTCACGGGAGTTGTCACGTGAACGTGACGTGCGCGGATTGAGGCGACAGGCAACGCGCCACCTAATCGACGCATGATAAATCTGCGCGGAGCTTGGTGGAGGGTCATGGTGAGCGTGTGCAGCTGCTGGACGGCGGCGCACGCCGCGGAAAAAACTTACGCACCGTTTGATCCCGCGATGCAGGTTGGGGCGCATTATGTGATCGCGGCGGAAAAACTGCATCCGACGCAATTCGCGCTTGGGTTTCGCGAAGTGCGTTTCAAGCGCGATAAATTCAACGGACTTTCGCGCGCAGAACTCACGAAGGCGTTGAAGAAAAAAGATGTGCCGGTCGTCATCGGGCCGGGCGGCGTGCCATTTATGGCGGACGGGCATCACACGATTCGCGCGCTGCTGGAATCGAACCACGCGGACAAAACAGTTTACGGCACGGTGATCGCGAACTGGGCCGGGCTTTCGCCGGACGAGTTCTGGCGTCGGATGGCAGCGGACAATTACACGAACCTCACGGATGAGCGCGGGCAAAGTGGCCGAGATCCGGGCGATTTACCGACGACGTTGCGCGCAATGAAAAGCGATCCGTATCGCGGACTGGGTTGGGCGGTGATGGAAGCGGGCGGATTCGACGAGCGAAAGGAGGTGTATTTCCAGGAGTTTCGCTGGGCGGACTTTTTTCGCACGCGCGTGAAGTGGGATGATGCGAGCGATGCGGACTTCGCGCGCGCCGTGCGCGAAGCGGTGGCGTTGGCGCATGGATCCGACGCAGCTGGACTGCCCGGCTATCGTTGATTGCAGAACTGAGGCGTTACGCGGAACGGCCTGATTCGAGCCGCGTCAAAAAGCCGGGCCGCTATCTACCGGCGATAAATCCCGTAGATTACTTGCCGGCGGAACTCTCGGCGTAAATGGATTCGCTTTCTTGAAGCTCGGCGGGCGTCGGCCGTTCCACGGGAGGCAGTTTGCTCATGTATTCGCTGTGCGCGTGGTCAATGATTTCGCGGATTTTATCGATGCTCAAATCAGTGGCGGGAGGCATGGTGAAATAAAATTAAAGGGTGAAATAAACAGGGAAAAAAGGTTGGGCTGCGAGAGAATTTTCAAGGGATCATAGTTGGCCGCGAAGTCGCCAAAGTTGAGCCAACGCATCTGAATATTTGGATTGAAGCTGACCGGTGAAGATCTCGAGTTGCTCTCGGGTAAACCCTTGAAGGGGCTGCATAATATCGATGCAGATTGCGCCGTCTGGGTATAACTTTTTGGCAGGGTCAGCTTTCATCAGCGAAAATGGAAAAGTCAAAAAGGCGCGGGCATGGCGACCAAACCCATCCACCTGTTCCCGACCTAAAGCGTCGTAAGGACGATTCTCTGTATAGAGCCGGTAATACGCTTCCTTTGAATGAGAGTCGTTCGTGAGCCATTCCGGGAGATTATGAACCACACAAATAGTGTTCTGCGCATAAGCGCTGCCGACCGGACCGGTGCCTTTTTCGGTCAATGGGTAAGCCGTGCCGGCCTTGATGCCATTCCCGCCCGCATGGTGGCGATAATCCGTGGTGCAGAGGGCTGAAGCGAAAGGGTTGAGCCGACGTTCGTTCAATACAGAGATACGAATGTCCAACGGCGTCTGCCTTAGCTCTGGTTGGGCGAAATGCAGCAGATCGATCAGCGCTTTTTCCATCGCGTCGAGTTGCCGGGTGATGAGCTCGCGCACCACCCGGAACGATTCGATTTTTTTGGAGGCGGAGTTCAAGCCGCTGCCCTGAGGTGCGTAGAAACGCAGACTCAGGAGTTCGCCGCGTTTGATGACTACATCGTGGGCGGGCTTGTCAGCGGTGGGGACGAAAAGTTGCTGGATGCTGGATTCCGAGCGTTGGCCCCATTTGTTGATGAAATCCTCGGACACGGTCACGGTGTCGTTGTCGCCCACGGTAACGAGGCGTGCACATTGGTTGATGCCCGTGCCCACGGCCTGCCGGGCCTGAGCGCCGGGCGGTTGGACGAAACCAAATGGGCCTTGAGTCACTCCAACGCGCAACTGAAAGGGCTTTTTACCCTTGCTCATGTGTTTTATCATCCCCGCGGCGAATTCGATGAACTGCTCGTGTCGAATCGTCGTGTTATGGCTGAAATAAGCCAGCATGAGTCCGTCGCCAGTGCCGTTGACTACATAATTTTTTGGATCCTTGAGTAAGCCGTTTTTATGATTGGCTTTCAGGTAGGACCAGAGACGCGTCACTGCTTTGTCCTGTTTTTCGTGGGGAAGACGGGAAAAGTCTACGATGTCGCAGATCAGCACGAAGCCGGCGTCGTTGAAGGGGTTTTTGCGCCCGCGCGTGCGCTTGGCTAGTGGCTGCCGAGGACGAACCCTTTTTTTTACCGGCTTGGCGGGAGCGCGGGGAGAACGGAGCGACTTGGCCTTTGATCGAGACTTCTTTGAGCGGAGACGGCGTTTGGGCGACATGAATCGAGTGATGCCGGGAGGCCGGCAGGAGAAACAAACAAGGTGGCCCGTCTGCGGGGATCTGGTCGAAGAGTGGGCTGCAAAGCAAGCTTTGCTTGCGGCTTGCGACGTCCCGCTGAGGTTGAGTTGAGACGCAAAAAACCGGATTGCTTGCGGTTGATGGAGCGGCATGGTGCAGCCCAATGTCCATGCCCCCGACGACCCCGGATCCGGTGCACAGCGAAGAGTTTCTTCGCACCCTCATGCGCCGACAGTTGAAACTTTCCGTGGCCTGTGCCGCCACGTTTCTCATCGCCCTGCTGGGGTTGCCGTTGCTGAACTATTTTTTCCCGGAACTCATGGCGACGCGCGTGGCGGGGTTCACGCTGACGTGGCTGATTCTCGGCGTATTGTTTTTCCCGTTCGTGTGGATCATCTCGTGGCGCTTCATCAAGCGCTCGATCCAGCTCGAGGACGACGAAGTGAAAGCCGTTAAACGCTAACCGACCATGACGACTTCACTGCTGCCTCTCGCGTTCCTGGATAATGTGGATCCGTGGATCTTTGCGTTTTCCTTTATCACCGTCGTCGTGACGGTGTGGATGGGATTTCGCTCGGCGAAAACTTCCAAAACCGCGTCCGACTTTTTCGTGGCGGGGCGTTCCGTCTCGGTGGGCTGGAATGCTTCGGCGATTTCCGGCGAATATCTTTCCGCTGCATCGTTCATGGGCGTGGCCGGCATGGTGATGTCGAGCGGTTACGACGCGTTGTGGTATCCGGTGTGTTACGCGTGCGGTTACCTTTTCCTGCTCTTGTTCATCGCGGGGCCGCTGCGTCGTTTCGGGGCTTACACGATTCCGGATTTCGCGGAAGGCCGGTTTGATTCGCCGCTGTTCCGCAAGATCGCGGTGTGCTTCGTGTTGTTCATCGGATTTTTCTACACGATGCCGCAGATGAAAGGTGCGGGCGTGACGCTCGCGTATATTTTTCCGGGCATTCCGTATTGGGCGGGCGTCGTCCTTGTCGGCGCGGTGATCACGTTGAACGTCGCGCTTGGCGGCATGAAGGGCATCACGCTCGTGCAGGCCGTGCAGTATTGGATCAAGATGTTCGCGATCTGCGTGCCGGTATTCGTGCTCGCCGCGGTGTATGGATTCTACGGCACGCACCTCGGTTCGAACACGGCGCCGGGTGAAGTGATCGCGCCCGTGACGATGGCTGAAGTCGCGCGGCATCCGTTGCCGGAGAAAGCCCCGAAGGATCAACCGTGGGTTTCTCCGTTCGGGCCGCTTACGACGAAAGCGGTTAACGCCGCCGCTGCAGCGCTGCCGGTCGAGGAACGCGCGGCGTATCTCGCCGAGCACCAGAAACCGTATTCGCTGCTCTACACTTACTCGCTGATTATCGCACTCGTGTGCGGCACGGCGGGGTTGCCGCACATTCTTGTGCGTTTCTACACGAATCCCGACGGTGTCGCCGCGAAACGCACGACAATGTGGGTGATGATTCTTATCGGCGTGTTTTATGTGTTCCCGCCGATCTTTGGTGTCATCGGCCGCAACCTTATGCCCGAGCTTTACTCCGGTATCGGCGCGAAAGGCACGGACAAGGTCGTGTTGGAATTGCCGACCTTGCTCACACAGAAATACGGGGTCATCGGCTCGATCTTGAGCGGCATCACGTGCGCCGGCGCGTTTGCGGCGTTCATGAGCACGTTCTCGGGGTTGCTCGTTTCGATGACGGGCGCGCTGGCCCACGACGTTTACGGCCGCATTTTGCGCCCGAAATCCACTCCGGAAGAACGCATGCGGGCATTCAAATTTGCCGCTGTGCTCATTGGCGCGATCGCGGTGACGCTCGGGTGTTTCGTCGAATTGCTGGAAATCAATTTCATGGTCGGCCAGGCATTCGCGATCGCGGCGGCGAGTTATTTCCCGCTGTTGTTCATGAGTGTGTGGTGGCGCGGCATGACGATGAAAGGCGCGGCGACCGGCATGCTTGTCGGTGGCTTGTGTGCGCTCGTCGCAGCGGCGTTGACGAATGTGTCCACGCTCGCGCTCGACAAAGGGCCGATGGGCAAAGTGTTTTCCGGTTTCGCCGGTTTGAACAGTTTCTGGGCGGAGCACCCGTTGCTCCGCATTCTGTGCGAGCAGCCCGCGATCTGGACGGTGCCACTGGCGATCACGTTGATGGTGGTGGTTTCGAAGGCGACCGCCGCGTCCGTGCCGAAGGATATTCGCATGAAGATGCTCGTGCTGCACGCGCCGGAAAAACTCGGCCTGAAGCAGGAATACATTCAAGAGCACCAGGCGGGCGCGGGGCATTGAGAATGTCGGCACTGATTTTTGAATGTGGAAATCAGGAAGTCAGGAACGGAAACGAACTGACGGGTCGCCGGTGCGGAGACCGGCGACCACCTTTACCTTGCGCTGCTTGAAGGCTACGCCTCACTCGCAAACGTGAACGGCTGGTTCGGTGATTTTTTTCGCACGGCGTGGGCGCTCGGGTATTGGAACACGCGCAAAACGCTCTTCGTCCTGAACCGGCGGCGCGGCCAATGTCCGTGTCAAAATCCCAGTGACACCGGGCGCGCGCTGGCCACCGGTTGCGAAGCGATTGCCGAGTGGCGGCAGCCGGAGCGGTTTCAAAAACGCGTGTGCCCGCTCCTCGCAAAAAACCAGCGAGGCCATTGGGCGTGCGGTGTGGAGCCGGCGGCGGTGCGACCGTTTTGGGGACGCGCGTTGAGCTATGCGAGCGCGGCGGGCTTGATGCTGGCGTTGGTGGCAGGGGTGGCGGTGTTTGGGGCGATGCGGGGGATCGGCTATAAAGTGTCGCTCCGGCAAGTGGTGTGGCCACCCGCGTGGAGCGAGTTACGGCAGGTGCAGGTGCAGTTATTTATCGATCAGGCGCAGGCGCATTTTCAGGCCGGGCGTGCAAACGAAGCGGTGAGTGCGCTGAACACGGCTTACGAACAAAATCCCGATCACTACCGGATCGGCATGTTGCTCGCGCAATTTTATCAAGTCACCAACCCGGACTCGGCTACGCGGATTTACACGCGCTTGCTGCGGCGTTACCCGGAGAAACGGCGCGAAACGGCGCGCGTGTTTTTTTCTTCGCTGCTCGCGCAAGGCCACCTCGAGGGCGTCGCCGCGTTTTGCGCGAACGAACTCAAAACCAGCAAAGACGACACCGTGGCGTGGTTGCATGGATTGATTTTTGCGGTCCGGCAGTCCGGACAGCCGGATTGGTTGTCGGCGGTGATGAAAGATCCGGCGGTTGGCGCGAAAGAGCGCGCCGTGCTGACGCTGGAGTTTGCCGTGCGGCGCGCGTCGCGGGCTGAAGCGGCGCGGTTAGTGCGGAGCGAACCGCTCGTGGATAAGTTTCCTTATGCGCGCGTGCAGCGGGCGGAGTTGCTGACGGAGTTCGGGCGGCCGAAGGATGCGCTGGCGCTGCTGGCGGCGTCGCGCGAGGAATTGACGGGACGTGAAGTCGTGCGGCTGGCGTTGGCGGCGGAGGCGGTGGCCGGCGATCAGCTTGCTCGGCGGCGGGATGCGAAGCAGTTGCTCGCCTCCGAGCGCCAACCCGGAGAAAGCGAGATCACCGTGGTGGCGATTCACCTGATTCGTTATCCGGATGCCGAATTGCTGGAGGCCGTGGTGAACCTGTGGCGGGTGATCGCCGCGCTGCCGAATCCGGCGGATCAATTGGAAGCGACCATCGCGCTGCTCGCGGCGGCGGGAGCCGGCGCGCACAAAGAAAGTTTTAACCGGGTGCGCGATGACGCGGTGACGGCGAAAATTATTTCCTACGCGACGGGCAATCGTTTAACGGACGCATTTTTTCCGGAAGAAGGAAAGCCTCGCGTTGAGCGCGTGCTGCCGAGCTTGCCTGGGCTGTCGCTGGAGTTGAATTACGCGCTGATCGAGTGGAGTCAGCGCGCGGCCCTATAGAAATTAGCGCGCCAAAAGCAGGGCGGCTGTTCTTAACCGCGCTTGGCTTTGCGCTGGCGGCGCCAGAACAATACGCCGGTGGCGCAGGCGAGGAAAATGGCCCCGTAAGTGGACGGTTCAGGCACGGGCGTCACTTGTTTATCAAAATCCTGCCAGATGGTGTTGCCGCTGCCGCCGTAGCCGACGAAGTTGACGCGATTGCTCGGAGAAATGCCGCGAACGTCCGGCACGCCGCCGACCCACGCTTGCGTGTAGAGCGCGTCGAGGGAGTTCTGCCAGTTGGTGATCGTGAGGACGACGCCCGAAGCCACGTCGAGATTGAGCAGGCTCAAGTTGATGTTGCCGCCGCCGAAATCGATCGTCGAGTTCGCGGTGACGGAGAGCTTGCCGAAACTGAACGCAGGGTCGGCGAGGTTTAGCGTGCCGCCGGCGAGCACGAGGTCGAGCGACGTGTTACTGATGGAGGTGTCGAGAGTGAGCGCTGAGCCGGAGGATAGGGTGAGCGTGCCGGTGCCCGTGAGATTGCCCGCGTAAGTGCTGATGCCAGTCAGCGAAAGATTGCCGCCGGTCGTGAAGGTCGTGGTGCCGGCCCCAGTGAGGCCGACCAGCGTCTGGGCGTTGCTGCCCACGAGGAAAGTGGCGCCGGAATCGACGGCCACCGTGTTGGCCGCATTGAAAATATTGGACGCGCCGAGTTGCAACGTGCCGCCCGCGACGGTGACGCCGCCGGTGAAAGACGTGGCATTGTTGAGGACGGTGGTGCCGCCATCGGTCTTGGTGAGGGAGCCGGTGCCGAGGGTGATGCCGGCGTTGACGTTGATGTTGCCGGTGCCGCCGACCGTGAGGTTGCGATTGGTGCCGCTGATCGCGCCGTTGACGTTGAGCGTGCCGGTGGTGGCGCGGATGCGTGAATTGCCGGTGAGGGCGATGGTGCCCGTGAGCGTGTTGGTGCCAGCGGTGTTTTCGATCGCGCCGTCACTGCCGCCGGTGCCGAGGCCGTTGATGGAAAAATTATTCGCGACGGTGATGCCGCCTTGCACGGAAGTTTTGGCGCCGCTGGCGACGGTCACCAAGCCAGTGCCGGCGGCCTGGCCGTTTTGCAGCGAGAGATTGCCGGCGTTGACGTTGGTGTTGCCGAGGAAGCCCGCGCTGGCGGTGGTCAACGTGAGCGTGCCGGTGCCGGCTTTGTTCAAGGCGCTGGTGTTCGTGCCGGTGAACGTGCCCGCGTAGTTGTCGTTATTGGCGTTGCTGACGGTGACGGTGAGATTGCCGGCGGCGCCGAGGGTAACTGAAGAATCTGTCGCCGAAGAAAGCAGGTTGCCAATCGTCTCGGTCTTGCCGTTCACATCGAAGACGGCGCCTGCCGCCAAAGTGACGTGGGTGGTGTCGGCAATTTGGTTATTCGCACCGAGACGGAGGGTGTCGGTGCCAGTGCCGTCGCCGACCGTGATGTTACCAGCGATCGCGGTGACGCCGGCCGTCTTGTTGAGAACAAGCGTGCCACTTTTGACGGTGGTGGTGCCCGTGAAGGTGTTGGCCGTCGTGCCGGAAAGCGTGACTGTGCCGGTGGACTCGGCGGTGAAGGTGGCACCGGTTCCGGTGGTGATGGCTCCAGAGAACGTGGTGTTGCCGGCACCTGTGACCGTAATGTTTTTACCTGCTCCGGAAATCGCGCCGCTGGATGTTAACGTGCCGGCATCGGACGCGAATTCCGTGTGGTTTGTCAGGGTCAACGCGCCGGAAAGGGTGTTGTTGCCGCTGATGTTGCGAATCGCGCCGTTACCGCCGACGCCGTCGCCCGCGACGGTGATCGCGTTGCTGGCGGTGATGTTGCCGGCGAGTTCGAGGGTCGCGCCGCCGGCAATGGTCGCGGCGCCCGTGCCGAGCGCAGCACTGTTGCTGATTTGGACGATGCCTTGGTTGGCGAACAGGCCACCCGTAAACGTGTTTGCGCCGCTGAGGATCAGCTTACCGGTGCCGTCGCCATCGCGGATAAGACTGCGGCCAGAACCGCTGATGACCGAGCTGATCGTCAAGTTACCGCTGTTGGTGATGTCAGCGACGGTGTTGGCGCCGAGGACAAGTGAGTTTACAGAAATCGTGTGGCTGTTGTTGTCCTGCTGTTGAATGTAGGGAACCGTGCCAGTGAGCGTGAGGGCGTTGGCGCCGCTGATATTGTAACTGGTAGTGGCGGCGGCATCGAATTTGATGCCGGCGATCGTGTTGGCACCATCGAGGGTAACGTTGGGGCGAGCGGTGCCGAGGCTGCCGAAAAGGGCAACTTGCGTGGTGCTGGGCTTGGTGGGCGTGGTCCAGTTGTTGGCTGTGTTCCACGCGGCACTGCTGCTGCCGTCCCACTCCTTGTAAGTAGCAGTGATCGGAGTCAGTAAATAGGCGCTGCCGTAAAGGGTGCTGCTGGTGGAACCGGCTTCTTGAGCAACGCCGTAACCGGAGATGTAGATCGTGCTGACGTTTTGACTAGCAACTGTCGTAGCGAACGTATCCGTGCTCATTTCGTAATTGTTGACCACAAGCACGCCGCTGGGTGGAGCGACGTAGTTGCCGAAAACGAACGTGTTCGCGCCAGAGGTAGTGCCGAAATCGAGCGTCGCACCGCCGCCGAGCGCGGTGAGGGTGCCAATCTGTTCGGATTTACCGTTGAGGTTGAGTGAACCGGAAGAACCGATGCTCACGCTGCTGGTGTCGGCCAGGCGGTTGTTGGCCCCGAGGGTGACGATGCCGTCGGAAATGGTGGTGGTGCCGGTGTAAGTATTGGCACCGGAGAGGACGAGTTCGCCAGAACCGGTTTTGGTGAGGCTGCCCGTGGTCGATCCGCCGCCGTTGGCAATGACGCCTGAAATCGTCGAAGTGCCGGTGTCGACCTGGGTGGTCAGCGTGCGGTTGGTCGTGTTGTTCGAAAGCGCGACGTTGCCGGAGATCGTGGTGTTGGTCAGGCCGAGGGTATAACTGCCGTCGGTCTGCGTGATGTTGCCCGAAGTGGTGAACGTGTAGATCGGACTGCTGTTATTGGATAGATTGGCGAGACTGGCGTTCCCCTGAAGCGTAATCGCGTTACCGAGGGTGATGTTACTGGTGATATCATTAGCGACGGCCAGCGTGCCGCCGTTGATCACGAGGCCGCCGCTGCCGAGGGCGTTGTTGTGCGCAACGGCGATAGTGCCGGCGGTGAGGGTCGTGCCGCCCGAGTAGGTGTTGTTGCCGCTTAGGGTGAGTTTGCCGGTTTCGATTTTGGTGATCGAGCCGGTGCCGGAAACGACTCCGCCGATCGAGGTGTGGCCGGTGCCTTCCGCGCTGAGGGTGTGGCTGCCGAGATTGACCGTGCCGTTGAGTTTGAGTTCGGCGGCGGAGCTGTTGCGGGTGTAGATATTGTTGGCGAGGACGACGGCAGAGTTAATCGTGTGCGCGGTGGCGGCGGAACCGTTGAGCTGGCTGGCGGAGATACCATAGGTGCCAGGCGTGCCGTTGTTATTGAAGGTGAGCGTGCCGTTATTGAGCGTGTAATTGAACGGCGCATCGAAGGTGAGCGCGCGCACCGTGCGGTTTTGCGCGGCCCCGACGTCGATGGTCTGCGCGGAGGAAACAAACTGATTGTTGAAAAGAATATCTGCGCCGAAGGCGGGTAGGAAATCAGGATTCCAGTTTGCGGCGCTGCCCCACGTGCTGGTGCCGCCACTGTTGTCCCAGAGATTCGAGACCACGGTCGCCATCGTGAACGAGCGGATTTCGTGGATGTCGGTGGAGTCACCGGTGCCGGCGAAGAAACCGAATTTAATGTCCTCGGGTCGCGTGTAGGCCGACAGATCGAGTTCAAGCACCTTGGTTAACGCGCCGGCGAATCCAAATTGCAGGTAAACCGAAAGCTGATTGGTCGGAGTGAGGATGAGCTCGAAATGTCGAAAATCGACGCCGGTTTGGCCGGGGCGGGTGATTGAACCCGGGAAATCCATTTGCCCGAGTCCGTAGGGAGCGGCCGATAAATCGGTGGTGCCGCCCAAGTAGCTATAGCCGGTTTGCCCTGAACCCGGACCACGCACCGCGACGGAATTGGCGATAAAGCCCGGACCGTCGATACGGCCTTCGGTCGGATTGCTGAAGTTGCCGAAGTCATCGAAACCGATGCCGATATAACCGCCGTCCATCCCGTCCACGCCGGTTTTTTGCGCGAAGCCCAGCGACCCGCCGGCCGCGCCGATGCCGAAGGGCACGGAGGCATCGAAGATAAAAAAGCCCAGCCCGTCTGCACCTGAGCCGTTGTAGCTGGCGAAATCCACCGACGTGAAAATGGTGCGATTGGCCGAGCTCAGCGACGTATCGTAGTAAGCGTAAGTGGCGCGATTCTGGCCGTTGTCGGTGAGACGCAGCCAGCCATCCCCATTCGGGTCGATACCACCTGAAGTGAGATTAGGCGTGTAGCCAGTCCCGCCAAACACCCAGCCCGGCGCGGTTGAATCTTTGAATGTCGTCGTGACGGTCTGGGCCGACAAAGCCACGCCCGTGGCCAGGAGTGCGTAGATTTTTAACCAATACTGAAAAACTCGATTCACGGGGTGTGTGCGGAAACAACAAAAGCCCGAAACTCCTGGATAAAACAAGGTATTTCCCCTAGATGTAAATGGGTGTATATAACCGACTTCTGACACTTTTTTGCAATTGGGAATTGGTGAAACCTGCCATCGGTGACATGGGGGTATTTCATGGTCATCAGTCGGCGGGGCAACCGGCGCGGACTTGAAGGGTCACAACGTGCGTGAACACACCCATTCGCGACTTTATCCGCGTGAGCGCTGCGGCGTGCGCGTTACTCGTTACCTCTTATCTTCGAGCCGAAGCGCCGGCGGAGCTCACTGAGGCGGTCACCCGTTGGGCGGGCGAACGCGATCGCTGGGCCTTCACGCAAACGGTGAAGGAATTCGATGGCGAACAAGTGGAGCAGGAGCGCCGCGAAACTTACGATCCCTCCCGTCCGATCGAAAAACGCTGGGAGCTGGTCAACATCGACGGACGCTCACCGACCGCCGACGAACGCGCGGTGTGGGATAAACGAAAAAACAAGAAACGTAAACGCGACCCAAAGCCACTGGTGGAATATTTCGATTTCGAAAACGCGAAGGTTCAGCAGGAAGACGCGCAGACGGTGCGTTACCAAGTGCCGCTCAAAGGCGGGGCCAACTGGCTGTTTTCGGTCGAGAAAGTCCAACTCGCGATCGCGATTAACAAATCGGCGCGCGCCGTGGAACGGGTCGATGCCACGATCAGCGAGCCTTTCAAGGTCGCGCTCGGCCTCGCGCGGATTCTCGATTTCAACATGGAGTTGCACATGCAGCCGACCGGTGGCGGCGAAAGCGCTGAGCCTGCCGCAAGTTCGCCTAACGGCACGATGCACGCGGTCGTGAATAAATTTGGCCAGCGCGTCGAATATCGTTGGAGCGACTTCAAGCGTGTGACGCCCCATCCAGACTGGGCGAAGGCGGCGGCCGCAGTTCGTTAAGAGTGCAGTATTCCGGTGGCCGTCGGTCTCTTCCCCGGCGACCGCACTCGCTTACGCTAAAGCGTTGGTGCGGAGACCGACGCCCACCTCGTTCTGCCATAAACTCGTAGCTTCACGACGGGCTTGCACTGACTTGCGAGCGATCGCTCACTCGCGAAATGAAAAGCGGTTTGAGCGATTTTGGACGCATGCTGTGGGCTCTCGCCTACTGGAATGCGCGTAAATCGTTTTTCGTGCTGCGGCGTCGGCGGGGAGTTTGCCCGTGTCACAACCCCAGCGATTCCGGCGTGCCGATGCGCACGGGTTGCGAAGCGATCGCCGGTTGGAATGAGCCGGGCCGTTTTCGCCGCGTGTGTCCGTTGTTGGTTTCGAACAGCCAAGGCGGGTGGGTGTGCAGTGTGGCGGCGAGCGAAGTGCGTCCATTTTGGGGGCGGGCAATCGGCGTGGTGGGCATCGCGGCGTTGTTACTGACGCTGACGGCGGGGCTGGGGACGTTTTTTTTCATGCGCGCGGTGGGCTACGAGGTGACGGCGCGGCAAGTTTTCTGGCCGGCGGCCTGGCCGGAATTGCGGGATGCACGCGTGAAGTTGTTCGTGGAGCAGGCGCGCGCGCATTTTGCGCAAGGCCGGATTCGTGAAGTGATGCAGGCATTGTCCACGGCGCGGTTGATTGATCCGCACAATTACGAGACGGGCATGTTGCTCGCGCAGTTCTACGAGGCGGGTGATCCCGGTTTCGCGGACGTGCTTTACGGCCAGTTGTTGGAAAATCATCCCGCGCAACGCCCGGAGATTGCGCGCCGTTGGTTTCGCAGCCTGTTGGCGCGCGGCCGGCTCGAGCGGGTCTCGCAACTTGCCCGCGAACAACTGGCTGGTTCGCCGCACGCGGAAATGGCGGTGTGGACGCATGCCCTGATTTTTTCCGCCGAAAAAGCGGGGCGTCCGGAATGGCTGGAGAGTGCGACGGACGATCGCGCGTGGCCGTTGCCAGTGCGCGAAACCACGGCGTTCGCGGCGCGTTTGTTGCGCGAAAAAAATGTCGCGGCCCGTAATACGTTGCTCCGACAGACACCGTTGGTCGCGGATTTCCCTTACGAACGGCGATTCCGGATCGAGCACTTGTTGAGCGCGGGCTTGCCGGGTGATGCGCTGCAATTGCTCGCGGTGTCGCGGCAGGAATTGGGCGATCGAGATTTTGCGCGCCTCACGCTCGCGACCTACGCAACGATGGGCGACAGGGCCCGGGTAACGCGTGAATTTACCGCGCTGCTCGCGCCGGCGCGGAAACTCTCGCCCGCTGAATTAAACCTGCTCGCGGTCCATCTTATTAGATATCCATCCCCGGAGTTATTGGGCGCGGCGGTCGATGCCATGGAACGCATCCGCACGGAAGAAGTGGAGGCGAGGCTGGAAGCGTATCTGGCGCTCTATTGCGCGGCGGGAACGCAAAAAGATGCGGCGCGACTTAAAATGATCGGTAATCGCATTTCGCAGAACTTGGGAAAAGACCTTAGTTTTTTGGTTAATTTGGAGAAATTCTTCATAAACCCGCGATTTCAGCTCCCGCTCAGCCGGATTTTGCCTGAGGTGAGGCCGCTTTCTTTGGAAATCACCTACGAATTGAGTGATAGATACTTATCGCTTAATTTTGGCGTTAAGTGATTTAGCGGAACGTTGGTTGACTAGGGTGGAACCCCTGCTTTGTTCTGGGAGTCCTGTTTGTGTAAATAATGTCTGAAATCCGCGCACATCGTTCGTTGGTGAAAGTGATTGGGCTCATGGTTTTTCTGTTGAGTGCCGGCTCTGGATTGCGCGCGCAGTTCACGTGGAATGGGGGATCTATAAATAATGATTGGTCGACGCCCTTGAACTGGAGTGGGGTGCCGGTCCCGCCAAAAAATTTCACGACGGATCTGATCTTCGCCGGCTCGACCCGGCTGACCCCGAACCTCGATACCAACTGGCAGGCTCGGACGGTTACGTTCGCGGCGGGCGCCGGAGCCTTTACTTTAGGCAGCACGGCGGGCGCCACGCTGACGTTGGATTCCGGCGGCATCGTTAACAATAGCAGCAATCTCCAGACGATCAATTTTGCGCTGGCGGCGAATGCGAGCCAGACGTGGAACGCCAACACTGGCGCCCTCGCGATTTCCGGTAACACGAACCTCAATTACAATTCCCTCACGGTCACCGGCAGCGCCAACACCACGGTCTCCGGCGTGCTCTCCGGCGGTTCCAGCGGCAACACGCTCACCAAAAATGGCTCGGGCACGCTGACGCTTTCAGGCAACAACTCCTTCGGTCATGTGTTCGCGCTCAACGCGGGCAATGTCGTCCTCACGCACAGCAACGCGCTCGGCGCTGCCGGCACCTACGGCAACACCATCGCCTCGGGCGGCGCGCTGCATTTGCAAAACGGCATCACGGTGAGCGAAGGCGGCTTTTCGGTCGCCGGCAGCGGCACGGGTGGCACCGGTGCGATCGTCAACGATTCCGGCAACAACGCGTTCAACGCACAAATCACTCTCACCGGTGCGACCGTGCTCGGCAGCACCGCGGGCACGCTGACTTTCGGCAGCCAGATCAGCACGACGGGTTCGGGCCACGCGCTCTCTACGACGGGTGCGGGTAATCTTGTTTTCGGCGGCCAGATCGACGGCTCAGGTGCATTCACGACCGATGGCTCCGGCACGAAAACATTCAACAACACCGTCAATACTTCCGGCGCGGTGACGCTCGGCGGTTCCGGTGTCACCACCCTCAACTCATCGCTCGGCAGCGCGTCTTCGCTGTCCATTACGAACTCCGCGACCACTACGCTCAGCGGAACGGTCAACGTCAACGGCAGCATTTCGCACACCGGTTCAGGCAACGTCACTTTCGCGCAAAGCGTCGGGGCCCAAAGCGGCGGTGGGCTCACCATCAACAGCACCGGCACCACGACGTTTGCGGCGGCGGTGAACGTCAACAACACCGCCAACATCGGCGGCTCAGGCAACGTCAGCTTCGGCGGCGACTTCAGCACCAACGGTTCTGCGGTGAACATCACGACGACGGCCGGCACCACGACTTTCAGCGGCAACGTCAATGCCGGGGGCGGCGCGGTCACGGTGACGGGCGCGGGCAACGTCAATTTCAACGGCGGCCAAATCAACTCCAGCGGCCTGACTTTTTCCGGCTCCGGCAACGTCAACGCGGCGAGCACGCTCAATCTCGGCGGCGGCAACCTCACGCTCAGCGGCACGGGTTCTTCCACTCTCAGCGGCTCGCAGATCAACGTCGGCACGATCGCGGTCACCGGCGACGGCGCAGCGACGTTCAACACGCAAATCAACGCCACCAACCTCACCATCACCGGCGAAGGCACCACGACGCTCGGCGGCAGCGGCACGAACAATATTTCCAACACCACGATCAGCGGCGGCACGCTGGTATTAGATAAAGATTCCGGCACTGCGCTCACGGGCAACATCACCGTCAACGCGGGCGGCACGCTCGATTTCGGCAACAACGGCCAGACGACCGCGTGGGCGAACATCACGCTCACCGAAGGCTCGACGCTGCTGCTCGGCAACACGACGCAAACCATCGCCAACCTCACCATCACCGGCGACACGGTGATCGATTTTGCGGGCGGCGGTTCTTCGTTCAACGTCGGTAACCTCACTCTCTCCAATGACGCCACGCTCTCGATCATCAACTGGTCGACGTCGGTGGACTATTTTTCTGCGCAAACCAATCCAGGCACGCCAACCCTTGGCTCCGTCGTGGTGAACGGCAGCGATCCCGTCGTCTGGAACAGTGGTGGCGGCAGCATCACGCCGACGACGCCTGTGCCCGAGCCGTCCACTTACGGCGCAATGCTCATCGGCGGCACGGTGGCGTGGATGGTGTGGAGAAAACGAAAGCGCGTCGTCGCGTGATTTAGGTTGGGGCGGTTATCCCTAACCGCCCTTTTCTTTATTCCGCCGGTGGCGTGAAACCGCGACGCATCACGTTTTCGACAATCACGCGCGGAAAGAGAAAGTTTTCGAGATAGCCTTTGCCACCCGCTTTCGTGCCGCCGCCAGACATTTTAAAACCGCCGAACGGATGACGTTCGACGATCGCGCCGGTGATGCCGCGATTCAGATAGAGATTGCCGACAAGCAATTCCTGCTCAGCGCGCGCGAGCGCTTTCGGACTGCGCGAGAACAAACCGCCGGTGAGCGCATAGTCGGAGCCGTTCACCATCGCGAAGGCTTCGTCGAGATTCTTGGCGCGCAGAATTGCAATGACGGGGCCGAAAATTTCTTCGCGCGCGATGGCGTGATCCGATTTCGCGTTCGTGAAGACCGTCGCGGGCACGAAATAACCTTCGGTCGGCGCTTTGCCTTGGAACGCGAGCTTCGCTTCCTTTTTGCCCTGCTCGATGATGCCGACAATTTTTTTCTTCGCATCCTCATCGATCACCGGACCGATCACGGTGCCGGGCAGGGAAGGATCGCCGATCGGCATCGCTTCACACGCCATCAGGAAGCGCTCCGTGAAATGATCGTAGACTTCGTCGAGCACGATGAGACGCGAGAGAGCGGAGCATTTTTGTCCGGCGAAACCAAACGCGCTGTAGAGCGCGGCGGGAATCGCTTCGTCGAGGTCGGCGTCGTTGTCGATGATGAGCGCATTTTTACCGCCCATTTCGCACACGACTTTTTTCAAGTTCTGCTGGCCGGGCTGCGTCTTGCCGGCGGTTTCCCAAATCTTGCAACCGACCGCCCGCGAGCCGGTGAAGCCGACGAAATCGACTTGTTTGTGCCCGACGAGATGCGCCCCGATGTCTTCGCCGAATCCGGGAAGGAAATTAACGACGCCCGCAGGCGCGCCCGCTTCGACGAGGATTTCCATCAAGGTCGCGCCGATCACGGTGGTTTGTTCGGCGGGCTTGATGATCACGCAATTGCCCGCGACGAGCGGCGCGACCACGAGGCCGGTGAGGATGGCCATCGGGAAATTCCACGGCGCAATCGCGACGCCCACGCCGCGCGGTGTCCACGATTGCACGCAGCGTTCGCCGGGGACGGGTTGCGTGACGACGGGTTTCGCCAGCTTGCGCATCTCGACGGCGTAGAAACGGCAGAAGTCGATGGCTTCGGAAATATCACCGTCGGCTTCGACCCACGGTTTGCCGGCTTCAAGGATGAGCAGCGCATTCAGCTCCAGGCGGCGCGACTCCATGAGATCGGCGACGCGTTCGAGGAGCTTGGCGCGATCGTCAACGGGCGTGGCGCGCCATTTCGGGAATGCGGCGACAGACGTGGCGACGGCGGCGTCGGCGTCGGCGATGGTGGCTCGAGCCCAGGAGCCGATGATTTGTTTCGGGTTCGCGGGATTGACGGAGGCGATGAATTCGCGGTCGGAGATTTTTTTGCCGTTGATGATGAGCGGCCATTTTTTGCCGAGCTGCGCAGAATAATTTTTCAGCGCGGCGCGTTGTTTGTCGCGATTGGCCGCCAGCGTGTAGTCGGTGTTGGCAGCGTTGACGAAGATGCCGGCGGCGTGCGGTTTTTGCGCGAGCGGTTCGGGTGCGGCGGCGATGGCATTGACGGGATTATCGAGGAGTTTCGCCGTCGTCGCTTCGCCCATGTTTTTGATGCGGAGAAAACCTTCGTTCGAAGTGTTCTCGAGCAGGCGGCGCACGAGATACGCCATGCCGGGGAGCAATTCGCCGACGGGACAATACTCGCGCACACGGTGGCCCATTTGCAGGAGCGAAATCTTTAACTCATCCGCCATGCCGTAGAGCGCTTGGAATTCGTAAGCTTTCGGATGCACGCCGAGACGCTCGGCTTGCGCGATAACATGAGCGACGGTGCGCACGTTGTGCGAAGCGAAGTTCGCGGTGACGATGTCGGCGTTTTCGAGGAGAAATACGGAGAGCTTTTCGTAGTTCGCGTCGGACTCAGGTTTCTTTTGCCAGACGGGAATCGGCCAGTCGCGTTGTTGGGCGATGATGGTTTCGTAATCCCAATACGCGCCTTTCACGAGGCGGACGTTAAGTGGACGATTGCGCGCGCGGGCCCACGCGACGAGTTCGCGGAGATCTTTTTCGCAATCGCGGAGGTAGGCTTGGATCGCGATGCCGATGGCGGGTTTTTGCGCGAATTCGGGTTCTTCGAAAATGGATTTGAAGAGCTGCAGCGTGAGGTCCTTCAGCTTGTAGCTCTCCATGTCGAAGTTGATCAACGCACCCACTTCGGTCGCACGACGGAGAATCGGGCGGAGGCGTTCCTTGAGCGCGGCGATGGAATTTTCCGGATCGGCGGGATGAACGTCGGGTGTAAGCGCGGAGACTTTGACCGAAAGATTCAGTCGCGGGAGCGCGACGCCGTTCGGGCCGATGTCGCTCGCACACGGCTCGGTTTCCTTCGCGTAGAATTTGGAAACGGAGTCGAGCACCTCGATATTACGGCGCAGGAAAACGTCGGCTTCGGCGTCGTTGACGACGGTCTCGCCCAAAAGATCGATCGTCGTGGCGAGGCCGAGCTTCGTGTTTTTCTTAATTTGTTTGATGAGATCGTCGCCCGTTTCGCCCGCGACGAATTGTCCGGCCATGTCGACGATCTGAGCTTTCACGGGAGTGGCGACGAGCGCGGGCGCGAACGACGACGCGGCGAGGCCGGCCTTCAGCGCGGGGTTAAGTTCGACGGCTTTGTCGCCGAGATATTCCTGCAAGTGACGGACGATCTCGCCGGAGCTCTGCAACGACGGCAGCACGTCGACGAAACGGAAGAGCTGCGTCTTGAAGGCCGGGTCTTTCATCGACCATTCCATGAGGCGCGCGTAGGCGCCTTTTTTGGAGAACAGCGCGGGCGGCGGCTGTTTATCCATGAGCGCGAAGAGCTGTTCGCCTTTGGCGCGCGTGGCGGCTTCGATTTTCGGGTCAGGGGTTAGAAACGGGGAGGGCGACATGGGAGAAAAATTTCGTAAGTGTTGAAATGAGGTAGGGCCCGACCTCCGGGCGGGCCGAGTGCTGCGGAGATCCTGACGGGCCGCTCAGAGATCTGCCCCTACCTTTGCTGGAGCAAAGAACGGCCTCAACGGACGCGCGGGTGGAAAAGCGGGCGTTCATTGGTTTTAATTGAGACAAGTGAATTTGCTAATGGTCGCTTGCCTTGTTGCCAACGTGCGCGGCGCGGCGTTTGCTGCGTCCACACACGCTATGAAATGTCTCGGTCTCATTGGAGGCATCGGTTGGGAATCTACGGCCATCTACTACCGCTTGATCAATCAGGCGGTGCGCAACCATTACGGCAGCCTGTATTCGGCGCGGCTGATTTTGAATAGCATCGAGTTTCAGCACCTCGATTCGCTCGTGAAAGAGAATCGTTGGAACGACGCCGGCGCGATGCTCGCCGACGCAGCCACGACGCTCGAACGCGCGGGCGCGGACGCGATCGTCGTGTGTTCAAACCTGATGCATTACGTGGCGGAACACGTGGAGGCGGCGGTGGACGTGCCGTTGTTGCATGTCGGCGATGCGATTTTAAAAGAGCTGCGCGCAGCGCGCGTGAATCGAGTCGGGCTGATCGGCACGCAGTTTACGTTGGAACACGATTTCCTGTTCGAGCGACCGGCCGCGACGGCGGGTGCGGGGAAACGACGCTTGCCGGTCGAAATCGTGGCGCCAGCCGCGACGGATTTCGCGGAGTTGGATCGTATTATCTACGCAGAATTGTGCCAGGGCATCGTGCGCGAGGCGTCGCGAGAGAAACTGCTGCGCGTGGCGAAGGATCTGCGCGCCCGCGGGGCGCAGGCGATTGTGTTGGGATCGTCCGAACTCGCGCTGTTGTTAAAACCGGATGACTCGACGCAGCCATTGTTCGACAGCACCGAACTACACGCGCTGGCGGCGGCAAATTGGGCGATGGAGGACGGCGTCAAAAAGCGCGTCGCCAAGGCATGAATACCACGCAACGCGCTTACGGCATGGCGGAGTGGGAGTTGCGTAACATGAAATTTCTGCAACTAACGCCGGCCAGCCCGTGTTCTTAGCATGAATGAAGATCCCACAGTGCAAGCCTCAACCCCGGAGATGACTGCTCCGATCGACTTCACTACGTTCATGCGCAACTACCAAGACATGGTCTATTCTACAGCCGTGCGTCTCATCGGCAACGAGACGCAAGCGGAGGATATTGCCCAGGAGGTCTTCATCAAAGCGCACGCCCATTTCGACAACTTGAGCACGAGCCCGACGGCTGGCGGCTGGCTCAAGACGGTCGCGACGAATCTCTCGATCAACCACATCCAACGCTACAAGAAGCGCTGGAGCTTTTTTTCCGACCTCGTCCATCGCAGTGACGAAGGCGAAGAAAAGGAAGTGGAGTTTGCCGCGCCCGATACGTTTTTTAACGGCGTCGATTCCGGGGAAAAACGCGAGTGGCTCGAGCGCGCGCTCGAAAAACTTCCCGACCACCAACGTATTCCGCTGGTGCTCTTTCATTTTGAAGAAATGCCTTACGACGAGATCGCGAAGAAAATGCGCGTGTCCCTCAGCAAGGTAAAAACCGACATCCTCCGGGCCCGCGAAGCGCTCGCCAAAGTCCTCATGCAAAGCGGAACCGCTCACGAAAAATTTCTAGCCACCTGAAGGTGCCATCATGAACGAGAACAACAAAATGACACCCGAGGAGCTCGAGAAATTCATCCACCGCGAACTGCGTGCGCTCCCGCCGCGCAAGGCTCCGGCCGGTTTCGAGGCCCGCCTCCAAGCCGCAGTCGAGGCACGCACTGCTGCCGTCACGGCGTCGGTCGGACAAGCGGAGTCGATGCAGCAATTAGTGCATCGCGAACTGCGCGCGCTGCCGCTGCGCAAGGCGCCGCGTTCACTCGAGTCGCGCGTCATGGCGGCAATCGAAGCGCAAGCGAGCGTCGCGTGGTATCACAAATCGTGGAATCACTGGCCGGTCGCTGTGCGCGGCGTGTTCCTGGCTTTTGCCACAAGTGTGGCCGCGGCGGTGATTTTTGGCGGCTACCGGGCGTTTGCCGGAGCTGAACAGACGGCGAGCGCGGTCGGGGCCGAAGTTGGCCAACGCGTCGCGGTGTTCACTAAATTCTATCACGCGGTCATGTGGGTCGTTGATCTCGGCCAATCCGTGGTGCACTCGCTGCCGCCGCTGTGGCTGTATGGCGGGCTCGCGTTCGCGGTCTTCACTTATGCGGCGTTTTTCGGCCTCGGGGCCGCCGCTTACCGCACGCTCTATCGCTCGGCTGACTAATTTTTTCCAATGAAGAAGCTTTTGTTAAACCCCTTAATCGCCGCCTGGCTGGCCCTCGTCGCTCTGACGATGGCACCGGCTCTGCGTGCGCAAACTGAAACCAAGCCTGCACAGGAGCCCGTTGTCGCGCCTGCTTCCACGCCCGCGTCGGAGTCGGAAAAGAAAGCGGCGGCGGTCGTGGTGCCGGCGGCGCCTGAAGCCGAAGTGCCGGTCACGGTCGAAGCCGCCAACCCACCAGAAGAGGTAAAGCCGGCCGAAGAAAAATCAGCTGAGCTGCGCGAACTGGGCAATGAACCCGCTCCGGCCCAACCCGTGGAGGAACCCACGGTTTCTTCCAAAAAGAAAAAGAAAGGCACTCGCAGTTACGGCACAAGATCCGGCTCTGATGAAATTCCGTTGGGCAACCACCACGTCGCTGCTGGCGCGAAGCGTGGTGAGTCGGTCTCGGTTTTTGGGAGCACCACCATCGATGGTGAAGTCGGCGAAGCGGTTTCCATTGGCGGTAACACCACGGTGAACGGACGCGTAAATAACGAATTGGTTACCATCATGGGTAACACGACGATCAACGGAAGAGCGCATGATGTCGTGACCGTGATGGGCGACGTGATTCTCGGGCCGGAGGCCGTTGTGACGGGCGACATCACGGTGACCATGGGCAATTTGAAGAAGGCCGAGGGTGCGCAAGTGTTGGGCGAAGTGCATGAGGTCAGCAGTTTCGCCAATTTCGGCGGGAGCGGGGCCTTTGAAGGCTTCCATGCCTGGATTAAAAAGTGCCTGAAATACGGGCGCCCATTGTGGATCGGTGAGAATCTCGGTTGGATCTGGGTGATCGCAGGCGCGTTCCTCGCGTTCTACATGATTCTCGCGCTGATTTTCCCGCGCGGAGTCGTCCGCTCGGCAGAGACGTTGGAACAACGTCCGGGCGCGACCATCCTCGCGGCGTTTTTGACGATCATCATTGTGCCCGTTGCCTTCGTGCTGCTCGCAGTCACGGGCATTGGCTTGGTGTTGATTCCGTTTGTGATCATCGCGTTGTTGTTTGGCTCGCTGTTTGGCATGTCCGCGATGCTCGCGTGGTTTGGCCGGCGTGTCCTCGGCACCAGTGAACAGGGGATTGCGGGCCAACCGTTCTTCGCCGTGTTGGTCGGCGGCGTGATCGTCAGCCTGCTCTACATGGTTCCGGTGCTTGGATTTATTCTGTGGAAGCTGTTCGGTATTCTTGGTCTCGGCATGGTCGTCTATGCGCTCATCCAAGCGTCGAAGCGCGATAAGCCCAAGGCAGGACCGAGCGTGGTGACCGCAGCTACGCCGATTTACTCGCAGCCGATGAGTTCGGGTTTCACCTCGGGCGCGCCTTCCGCCACGGAGCCGTCATTTGCAGGCGCAGCAGAGCAAATTCCACCGTTACATTCCGCTTTTGTGCCGCCGGTATTGCCGGTGATTTCTGCGATCACGTTACCGCGCGTTGGTTTCTGGCTGCGGCTGGCAGCGGCGGCCCTTGATGCGGCGCTCGTGGGCATGATCTGTGGATTTATGAGCAGCATTTTCCATAATTTCGGCAGCGGTTTCTTGTTCTGGTATGCCCTCTATTGCGTGATCATGTGGGCGACGAAAGGCACGACCATCGGCGGCATCGTATGCGGACTCAAAGTGGTGCGCCTGGATGATCGTCCGCTGGACTGGGGCGTGGCTGTCGTGAGAGCGTTGGGTGGTTTTCTTTCACTGTTTGTCGCCGGGTTGGGCTTCATCTGGGTTGCGTTCGATGACGAAAAACAATCGTGGCACGACAAGATCGCCGGCACGACCATCGTGCGGGTTCCGAAAGGCACGCCGTTGATTTGAACGCGTGGGCGCAGCAATGAACCCCTATCCTTTGATTGATATTCTTGGTGTCCTGTTGGCTTTGGGTTTCGTCCTGCGCTTAGGGTGGCTCGTTTTCTCGGGGATTCGGAGTGGGATAGCGCAGCTCAGAGCGGGCCGAGGATACGCGCGCGGTAACAAACCACTGACCTTTTGGTCGATCGTAGGCCTGCAATCGGCTGGCGTGGTTTGTTTTTTAGCCTATGGGGCACGGTGTCTGACCAGACTTTAAGTAAAGATCGGGCGGCTTCTCGAATCCGGCCTTTTCGTTGCTGGACATGTTTGGGCGAGTTTACAGCTTAGCGCTTTAAGCTTATGGCTTCATCTTTACCACTCGTCGGAATCATCATGGGCAGCACCTCGGATTGGGGGACGATGGAGCACGCCGCGGCGCAGCTCGAAGCGCTTGGGATCCCTTACGAAAAGCGGGTCGTGAGCGCGCATCGCACGCCGAAACTGATGGTGGAATATGCGGAATCGGCCGAAAGCCGCGGCTTGAAACTCATCATCGCCGGCGCGGGTGGGGCGGCGCATTTACCGGGGATGGTGGCGTCGTTGACGACGTTGCCTGTGCTCGGAGTCCCGGTGGAATCGAAGGCGCTCAAAGGCCTCGATTCGTTGCTTTCGATTGCCCAGATGCCCGGCGGCGTGCCGGTGGCGACATTTGCGATCGGTAAACCCGGCGCAATCAATGCGGCACTCTTTGCGGCGTCGCTGCTCGCGCAAAGCGACGCGAAAACGAAGAAGGCGTGGGCAAATTTCCGCGTCACGCAGACCAAAAAGATTTTGAAAGCAAAACTGCCGTGAGCGCGGACGTGACGGTGACCCCGAAACCGATTTTACCGGGAGCAACGATCGGAGTGCTCGGCGGCGGCCAGCTGGGCCGGATGCTTTCGCAAGCGGCGACGAAGCTGGGTTACCGCATGCACGTTTACGAGCCGCAGGCGAATTCGCCCGCGGGCACCGTGTCGCACCAAGAAGTAAATGCGCCTTACGAGGATATCGCTGCGCTCACGGCCTTTGCGCGTGAGTGCGACGTGGTGACGTATGAATTCGAAAACGTGCCCGCCGCGCCCTTGAAGGCGATTGAGGCGGTGTCAGTGCTGCGTCCGCACTGGAGTGTGTTGGAAACAACGCAGAATCGTTCGCGCGAAAAAAACTGGCTGAAGCGAAACGGGTTTGCCCATGCACGGTTTGCGGAAGTCGCGGCGAACGGAGATCTGCTCGCGGGGATTCGCGAAGTCGGCGTGCCGTGCGTGGTAAAGACCGCGGATTTTGGCTACGATGGGAAAGGTCAGCTGAAGGTAATGAGCGAGGCGGACGTGCCGGCGGCACTGAAGCGATTCGCCGGTCAACCGGTCGTCATCGAGCAGTTTATCGATTTTTCCTGCGAAGTCTCGGCGGTCGTGGCGCGCTCGACGACAGGTGAAGTGAAGGTATTTCCGATTTCGGAGAATATTCACACGAATCACATCCTCGATTTTTCCATCGTGCCGGCCCGCGTCGCCGCAGAAGTGCTGGCAAGAGCTGAGAGCCTGGCGTTGGCGGTCGCGGCCAAAATCGATCTGGTCGGGGTGCTCGGCGTGGAGTTTTTCGTGACGAGATCGGGCGAAGTCTTGATCAACGAGCTCGCCCCGCGCACCCACAACAGCGGCCATTACACGTTGGACGCGTGCGTGACTTCCCAATTCGAGCAACAAGTCCGCGCGATCTGTGGTCTGCCGCTCGGCGACACGAAACTCATCTCGCCGGTAGTGATGGTGAACATCCTTGGGGACGCTTGGGCGAACGGAGAACCGAATTGGGCGGCGCTGCTCGCCGATTCATCCGCGAAACTGCACCTTTATGGTAAAGGCGATCCGCGTCCGGGTCGAAAGATGGGGCATTTCAGTGTCGTCTCGGGGGATGCGAAAACCGCGTATCACCGTGCGGTCGAGTTGAAATCCCGCCTCTAAGTAAGAGAGCTGACTCCCTCCGGGTTAGATCGTTTTTAGCAGGCTTTGCCTTGGCGCAGGTGTTGGGTGCGTTCTCGCGCTCTGTGTGGTTTATTCCGCTCAGCTTTAATAGCGTGGGTAGGGAAAACAACTGGTCAGGGCATCCGAAGGTTTGGAGATAATTATTGATTCCCGGCGCGCAAAATGCTCAGTTCGTCGCAAGAAATTAGCCGTTCATCGGTCTTTCTTACTAACACAACACACAACCGAACTATGAACAATAGCTCCGTAAGTAACCTACGGAAGCCTTTGGCGCTGCTTGGCGCCGGGCTTTCACTATTCGCGGCAAACGCCGCTTTTGCTCAAACCACGACGACGACCACCACCCCGGCTGGCACCGTCACGACCAAGGAAAAAGAAGAAACGGTCGCCTTGGAAAAATTCCAAGTCACCGGCTCGCGTCTCACTGGCGCTGCGGCAGATGGTCCTCTTTCGGTCTCCCTCTATAAGATGGATGACATCCAAAATAGCGGTTACTCGAACATCGGTGAACTCATGCGCAAAAAGCTGCCGCAGTTCGGTGGCGGTGTGGGCACGATCAACGAAGCGTTCGGTAACGGTGGTAGCGGTCAGGCGACGATTTCCCTGCGTAACCTTCCCCTCAGCCGCACCTTGTTCCTCGTCAACGGTCGTCGCACCAATGCGGACATCAATTTGATCCCGCAAAGCGCCGTCGATTCCATCGAAGTGCTGAATGACGGTGCCTCCGCTATTTACGGTTCCGACGCGGTCGCTGGTGTGTTGAACATCAAGCTGAAGCGCAACTATGAGGGCGGCGAATTCAAAGCCCGCTATGCCAACACGACCGACACCGATGTGGGCGAAAAGCGTTTCGGCCTCACTTGGGGTGGCAAGTTGAACGGCAACACGTCCCTCACGGCCACGATCGAGCATTACGAGCGCAATCTCCTCATGCACTATGAACGCGACGTCAGCGTTCCTGCGGGTGACTCGGTTTCCGGCACCTCCAATCCTGGTCTCTTCACCCCTGTTTCGACTGCCGCCCAACGTTTGGCTGCTAACGCGACGCAAGCGGGCGACGCCGGCCATGTGGCTGGTGTGACCAACACCAACGTCCTCGTTCCTCTGCGTTGGTTCGTGAACACCTCGGGTGGTGCGTTGACCTCTGCCAGCCAAGTCCCGGCCGGCTTCGTCCCGAACGCCTTTATCACCGCTTCGAGCGCTCTCTCGGTTGCCCAACGCAATGCGTTGCGTGACGCGGAAGAAAACACTCGCAACGCCGCTCTCGGTTCCAGCGCCATCGTGCAATATGGCCCGAACAAGGTTATCCTTCCGGGCGTAAATGCCGGTTTCCCGTTCGGTTACTACACCTACGCGTTCCGTCCGCAAGAGACCACCGCCATGGCCTTCGCCGTGGAAACCGAAATCAGCGAAAGCCTCCGGTTCTTTGCTGATCTCAACATCGGTCGTAACGAGAGCTCCAACGCCCTCGCGCCTTCGCCGCTCTCCGGTCGTTCGGTCGCCACGACCAACTACTGGTATAACACGGTGTTCCCTGCGGCCACGGCTGCTGGTAACTCCCTCGGTTTCGGCTATCGCCCGATCGAACTCGGCTCCCGCATCACCTACAATACATTCGACCAAGCCGCTCTCACCGCGGGCTTGAAAGGTGATATCCAAGACAAATGGAACTACGAAGTCGCGGTCATGCGTGACGTCTTGAAGGTCACCTCCGTCCAAACGGGTGGTGTGCTTTCCGGTGCCTATAACACCGCGTTGGCTGCCAGCACCCAAGCGGCTGCCTTCAATCCGTTTATCTTCACGCCCTTCCTGACCACGAATGCGCCGGCTAACACCACGCTCCTCGCGGCTCTCGGCGGTTCGGCTCAATCGGTCAGCCGTTACACCACGGACCAAGTTGACGCTAACGTTGCAGGCGAAGTTTTCGATCTGCCGGCTGGCGCGATCAAAGTCTCAGTGGGTGCGGAATGGCGCAAAGAAACGACCGACGAACGCCCGGACAGCAACCTCATCAACGGCACCGTGTTCCCCTTCAACATCGTGTCTCCGTTCGCTGCTAAGCGCGAAATCGTTTCCTACTACGCCGAGACCGACTTTCCGGTCATCAAGAACCTCAATGTTCAAGTTGCCGGTCGCGTGGAAGAATACAGCGATGCGGGTGGCACGGGTCTCAAGCCGCGTTTCTCCTTCAGCTGGAAGCCGGTTGGCGACCAACTGAACATCCGCGGTTCTTACTCCCAAGGCTTCGTGGTGCCGGGCGTCAGCGCCCTGACCGCCAGCGCTCCTTCGCAGAGCTTCACCGAGTTGTTCAATCCGGTCACTGGCGTCCGCACGCAAGCGACCGCCGGCTCTATCTTCATCGGTAACCCGGCCCTCAAGCCGGCTGAATCCGACAGCTGGCTCTTCGGTGTCGTGTATTCGCCCAAAGCGATCAAAGGCCTGAGCCTCGGCCTCAACTACTACAAGATTGAGGAAGACGGCATTCCGTTCACCAGCGACCAATACATCGTCAACGAATGGTTCGCCGCTGGCCCGTCCAACGCTTCCAATCCGTTCGGCCCAACGGCCGCCCCGAGTGCGCAAAACCCGCTCGGCGCCCAGGTTGAAATGAACGTTGATGGCAGCCTCCGCCAGGTTCGTAACGTTGGCCCGATCAACTCGGGTAAGCGCATCACCGATGGTTTCGATGCCTTCGTTAGCTACTACCAAGACACCTCCGTGGGTCGCTTCACGGTGGAAACCGCGTTCACGCTCGTCACGAGCTTCGAACAAGAGAACTTCCCTGGCGCTGGCACGATCGATTACCTCGGTCGCTACTGGCCGTCAGGCTCTGCTCTCGGTAACTACGGTTTCCCTGAACTGAAGGGCTCCTTCAACGTGGCTTGGGAAAAGAGCCGCTACTCCGCCTCCGTGGGCTGGAATTATGTCGACGGCTACAAAGAAGCCGGCAACGCCGACAAAAAGATCCCGTCCTACGACACCTTCGACGTGCGTCTTGGCTACAACATCCCCTGGATCGAAGCCAAGCTCACCCTCGGTGTGAACAACATCACGGACGAACAACCCCCGTTCATCGCGACCAGCTTCGAGACCCAGTCTGATCGTGCGATCACGGACATCCGTGGCCGCATTCTCTACGTCGAACTGAGCAAGAAGTTCTAAGCTGAGTTTTAGTTAAAACCTTTCGCGGGGCGGCCTTTGGGCCGCCCCGCTTCTTTTTGGGCATCCGCGATTGTTCGTTGCGTTGTGGCGGTTCGAGTCGCTATGTCGCCGCTCGTTTTTGCCGCCCATGTCTCTCTGGAAACGTATTTTTTCGCCGCTCTACAAGCACACGACTTCGCAAGAACGTAAGGTTTTGAAAGTCCAGATGGTGCTCTTGTTCGTGCTGAGCACGTTTCTCTACATCGGCTTTCCGGGCACGCGCGAATGGCGCCGCCAGGCGGAGGAAGAGCACATGCAAACCATCATCCGCGGCTGGGATGGTCTGGCTTGGTATACGTGGCTGGCCGCCGCTCCGGCGATGCTCATGCTGGTGCGACGCTTTCCTGCCGGGAGGGGGCGGATCTGGGTGAGTGTGCCCGGCCTCGCGCTCGGCAGTGTGTCGATTTATTTGGTGGTTACGCACGTTCGTTACGTGCTCAGCGTGTTTCCGGATGGCATGAAAGGCGTGCCGTGGGCGCGGCTGACGGATTTCGATACCTACGCTTACAACACGTTTGGAATGCTGCCGCTCGATTTGCTGACCTACAGCGGCTTTTTCGCGGTCTCGTTTGCAGTAAATTATTACTACAAACACCGGCAGCGTGCGGAGGAATCGTTGAAACTGCAGATTCGCGCGGCGCGGTTGGAGTCCGAGTTGTCGCGCGCGGAACTCGCCGCCCTGCGCGGACAGTTGCACCCGCATTTTCTTTTTAACAGTTTTAACGCGCTCGCCACGTTGGTGCGCCAAAAGAAGAACGACGTGGCGGTGGAAATCATCGCGCAATTAAGTGCGCTGTTGCGGCTCGCGATCGAGCGGATCGGATTTCAAGAAGTCACGCTGCGGCAGGAGTTGGATTTTATCCAACGTTACCTCGATTTGGAGCAGGTGCGTTTCGGAGATAAATTGCGGATCGATTTTCAAGTGGAGCCCGAGGTGATGGAAGCATTGGTGCCCAACATTCTGCTTCAACCGATCGTGGAAAATGCGATCAAGCACGGCATCTCCCAGCGCACGACCTCGGGTTTATTGCAGATTTCCGCGGCGCGTAAATTCGGACGATTGGAAATCAAAGTGATCAACGATGGCCCAGATAAAAAACATGACCCCCAGGACGCGATAAATTCCGACGCCATGCCTTCGACGGGGATCGGCGAAGCGAATACGCGGGCTCGTTTGGAAAAGTTGTTTGGTGAAAATTATCTATTGGAACGGCAGATGCGTCCCGAGGGCGGCGCGGTGGTAGTGCTTGATTTGCCTTGGCGGCTTGCGCCAGTGTCCAAAATTCCCGCATGAAGAAAATCCGAGTTTTAATCGTCGATGATGAGCCGCTCGCGCGCGAAGGCGTCGAAGCGATGCTGGCGATCGATCCTGAAATCGAAATTGTCGGCCTGTGTGGCGATGGACAAACGGGTTTGGAAGCGATCCGCCTGCACCAACCGGATTTGGTTTTTCTGGATATTCAAATGCCGCGCCTCAATGGCTTCGAGGTGCTGGCCGCGCTGAAATCCGGTGAACGCCCGGTGATTATTTTCATCACGGCGTTTGATAAGTATGCGATCAAGGCGTTCGAGTGTTTCGCGTTTGATTACCTATTGAAGCCGTATCGCGATGCGCGTTTTTATGCCGCGCTCGCGCGCGCCAAATCCGAGATCGGCAAAGCCAAGGACATCGATATGTCGGATCGGCTCGAGAAGTTGCTCGGTTACGTTAAGAAACTGACGTCTGAACCGGGAGTCGTTCCGACCACGCCGCCGCCGGTGAGCGCACCGAACGATAAGTTGGTGTTAAAAACGGGCAGTGATCTGAATTTTATCAAGAGTGCGGACATCGTGTGGATCGAAGCGCAAGCCGACTTTGTGAAAGTGCACTCGGTGGGGCAGGCGCGGCTAGTGCGGGAGACGCTGCAAAGCCTCGAAGAGCGTTTGGATCCCGCGCGGTTTGTGCGCATCCACCGCTCGTCGCTCGTTAATCTGGACTACGTGAAAAAAGTGACGCCGGCACTTTACGGGGACTACACGGTGTTGTTAAACGACGGGACGAATTTGAAGTTGAGCCGCGGCAATCGCGCAAAATTGAAACAGTTGATGGGCCTGCGCGTTTCACGCGAGTGACCGCAACTTAGTGCAGACTCGCCGCTAAAAATAACAATTTCGGCGCTGCCCGGGCTCGAAATCGAAGAGCATTTCGTCGAATTAAAAAAGCGATTGGCGGGTGCGTTCCAGCGTCTGGTCGATATGAAGTTGCGGCGTTTTTTTAGCGTTCTTACGGCAGTCAGGAAACACGACGGCGTGTTTTAACTAACACAACACAACTGAACTATGAAAAATAGGTCCGTAAGAAACCTACGGAAGCCTGTGGCGCTGCTTGGCGTCGGGCTTTCTCTACTCGCGGCTCAGGCCGCTTTTGCGCAAACGTCTCCGGTTCCGGCCCCCGCGAGCGAAGGCTCCGATGAAGCCGTGAAATTGGAAAAGTTCTCCGTCACCGGTTCCCGCCTCACCGGCGCGGCCGTCGAAGGCAGCTTGTCTGTTTCGCTCTACAAGATCGATGCTCCCCAGAATGCGGGCTACTCGAACTTCGGCGAATTGCTTCGCAAGAAGCTCCCGCAATTCGGCGGTGGTGTCGGCACCATCAACGAAGCGTTCGGTAACGGCGGCAGCGGCCAAGGCACGATCTCGCTCCGCAATCTTCCGTTGAGCCGCACGCTGTTCTTGTTGAACGGCCGTCGCACCAACGCTGACATCAATCTGATCCCGACGACGGCGATCGACAGCGTGGAAGTCCTCAACGATGGCGCTTCGGCCATTTACGGCTCCGAAGCCGTGGCCGGTGTCGTTAACGTCAAACTCAAGCGTGACTACGAAGGCGGCGAATTCAAAGCCCGCTACGCCAACACGACCGACACGGATGTGGGTGAAACCCGCTTCGGTTTGGTCTGGGGCGCGCGCTTGAACGGCAAGACGAGCCTCACGGTCTCGGTCGAACACGCCGAGCGCAACCTCCTCATGACGCCGGATCGCGAAGTCAGCACCCCGTCGGGTGACTCGGTTTCCGCGACTTCCAATCCCGGTCTTCTCACGCCGAACTCGACCGCCGCTCAGCGCCTCGCCGCTAACGCCACGATCGCGGGCGATGCCGGCCACGTCGCTGGTGTGACGAACGTCAATGTGCTCGTCCCACTGCGCTGGTTTGTCGACACCTCCGGCGCTGCGTTGACTGCAGCCAGCCAAGTCCCGGCTGGTTTCAACCCCGCTGTTTTCCTGACGCTGCCTTCCTCGATGTCGGTCACGGCCCGCAACACCGCGCGTGATGCACAGGAAGCCGCGCTGAATGCCGGTCTCCCGGCCAGCTCGCCCGTGCGTTATGGTCCGAACAAAGTGCTCTTGCCCGGTCTCGCGGCAGGTTATCCGTTCGGTTACTACACCTACGCCTATCGTCCGGCCGAATCGACCGCGATCACCTTCGCGTTCGACCACGAGATCTCGGAAAACTTGAGCTTCTTCAGCAATGTGCTGCTCAGCCGCAACGAGAGCTCGAATGCGTTGGCGCCTTCGCCGCTTTCCGGCCGCACCGTGCCGACGACGAATTATTGGTATGGCCAGGTATTCCCGGCCGCTGCCGCCGCGGGTAACTCCTTCGGTTACGGCTACCGTCCTTCCGAACTCGGACCGCGTATCACCTATAATAAATTCGAAGACATCGAAATCACGGCGGGCTTCAAAGGCACCTTCGCCGAAAAGTGGAACTACGAAGTCGCTTACATGCGCAATGAGTTGAAGGTCGTCTCCACCCAAACCGGTGGGGTGCTTTCCGCGGTTTATAATTCCGCGCTGGCCGGCACCACGGCGGCGACGGCATTCAATCCGTTCAGCTTCACGCCGTTGTTCTCGACGACTTCCCCGGGCAATCCGGATGCGTTGATCTCGACCTTCCGCGGTTCGGCTTCTGAAACCGATCGTTTCGTGACCAACCAAGTCGACGCCAACGTCGGCGGCGAAGTGTTTGACCTTCCGGCTGGCCCGATCGCGGTCTCAGTCGGTGCTGAATACCGCAAGGAAACCGAGGACGATCTCCCGGATAGCAGCCTCCAGACGGGTGCGGTTTTCCCGTTCAACATCGTTTCGCCGTTCAGCGGCGCGCGTGAAATCGTTTCTTACTACACGGAGCTCAATGTTCCGGTCGTGAAGAGCTTCTCGGTCGGCTTGGCCGGTCGCGTGGAAGACTACAGCGATGCAGGCAACACCGGCCTCAAGCCGCGCGTTTCCTTCCGTTGGGAACCGCTTTCGAAAGAGCTGACGATTCGTGGTTCGTGGGCCCAAGGCTTCGTCGCCCCGAGCCTTACCGCCCTCGACGCCGGTTCTCCTTCGCAGAGCTTCAACGAAATTTTCAATCCCGTCACCGGCATCCGCACGCAAGCGACCGCCGGCACGATCGAGATTGGCAATGCCGGCCTCCAGCCCGGTGAATCGGACAGCTACTTGATCGGTGCAGTCTATTCGCCGAAAGTCGTCAAGGGCCTGACCGTTGGCATCAATTACTACCGCATCGACGAAACGAACATTCCGTTCACCAGCGACCAATACATCGTGAACCAATGGTTCGCGGCGGGTCCGACCAATGCCGCCAATCCGTTCGGCCCGACCGCGGCTCCGAGTGCTCAAAACCCACTCGGCGCGCAGGTTGAAATGAACGTCGACGGCAGCATCCGTCAGGTGCGCAACGTCGGTCCGATCAACAGCGGCGATCGTCATACGGACGGTCTCGATTTCTTCGGCAGCTATTACGTTCCGACGACCGCGGTGGGCGATTTCACGTTCGATATTTCGGCCACGAAAGTGCTGAACTTCGAGCAGGAAAATTTCCCCGGTGCCGGTTCGATCGACTACCTCGGCTACTACTGGCCGGACGGTTCCGCGCTCGGTAACTTCGGCTTCCCGATCTGGAAAGGTTCCACCAGCCTGACCTGGAAGAAGAACAGCTACCTCGCCTCCGTCAGCTACAACTACGTTGATGGCTACACCGAGATCAACGACGACACCGACCCGACCGACGACAATAAAGTCGGTTCTTACAGCACGGTCGATGTGCGCCTTGGCTACACGCTTCCATGGGTCGACGCTCAATTGACCGTTGGCGTGAACAACGTCACGGACGTGCAACCTCCGTTCATCGCGAGCAGCTTCGAGAATCAATACGACCGCGCTATCGGTGACATCCGTGGCCGCGTCTATTTCGTCGAGCTGAGCAAGAAGTTCTAAAAAACTTCGCTTAACGAAACCGGTTTAAATGCAGCGGGGTGGCTCTCACGAGTCGCCCCGCTTTTTTTGTGCCTCGAAGCCGGCTGGGCTTCTGGAACTGGAAAATAAAAACGGCCATCGATTCGCGATGGCCGTCGAGGAGACTTGATTGGGAATCTGTGGTGACCGCGCTTACTTCCGCTTCTCTTCGATCAGCTTCTCGAGCTTCACGATGTCGGCGTTGAAGCCGCGGATGCCTTCGGCCAGTTTTTCGGTCGCCATGGCGTCTTCGTTGAGCGCGAGGCGGAAAGCTTTTTCGTCGAACTTTACTTTTTGCACCTTCGGGCCGGTCTTGCTGGCGGAAAGCTTGCGCTCGACGGGCTCGTTCGAAGCGAGGAGTTCGCCGAGGAGGCTCGGGCTGATCGTGAGCAAGTCGCAGCCGGCGAGTTCGAGGATTTCGCCTTTGCTGCGGAACGACGCGCCCATGACTTCGGTTTTGTAACCGAATTTTTTGTAGTAGTTGTAGATTTGTTTCACCGAGATCACGCCGGGATCTTCCGTAGCAGTGTATTCCTTGCCGGTGCTCTTCTTATACCAATCGAGGATGCGGCCAACGAACGGCGAGATGAGTTTCACTTTCGCGTCGGCGCAGGCGACGGCTTGCGGGAAGGAGAAGAGCAGCGTGAGGTTACAGTTGATTTTTTCTTTCTGGAGAACTTCGGCGGCTTTAATGCCCTCCCACGTGGCAGCGAGTTTGATGAGAACCCGGGCGCGGGGTGTGCCGAGTTTTTCGTAGAGCGCGATGATCTCGCGGGCTTTCTTAATGCTGCCGTCCTTGTCGAACGAGAGGCGCGCGTCGACTTCGGTGGAGACACGGCCGGGGACGATCTTGAGAATTTCCTGGCCGAAATAAACGAGCAGGCGGTCGATGATTTTTTCGATCTTCGCGTTTTTACCCGAGTCCTTGATCGCGCGGGTCACGATGCCGGCGTAGGCTTCGATGCCGGCGGCTTTGAGGATGAGGCTGGGGTTGGTCGTCGCATCGAGCGGCGAATACTGCACCATGCTGGCAAAGTCGCCCGTATCGGCGACGACTTTGGTGAATTTCTTAAGCTGTTCGAGTTGGTTTAGGCTGCTCATGAGAACTGGATTGGTTTTGGGACGATAAAATTGCGGGGTGCGCCCGCAAATAGTTTTTCACCCACTCGACCGCGCCGGCCTCGTCGTTGAAGGCGCCATCGAGTTGCGACTCGAACGCCGCGTCGAGGGCGGGTTTAAAATGTGGACTCGGCGTCAAGCCGAGCGCGATCAAGTGGCGGCCGAGCAAAATCGGTTTCGGCGCGGCGTGCTCAAGTTCGAGCCGGCGCGCGGAATTGCGCAGGTATTCCAAGCGCACCGCGGTTTGCGCCGAGACCAGCGGCGGACGTCCGAGGTGATCGGCTGACATCACGGCGATGAGATCGTCGATGGTGGCGGGCGAGATTTTGCGCGCGAGCCGGCGCACGGTGGTATCGCGAAATTCCAAGCCGCCCGTGTGGTGCAACAGGTGGTTCACGACCAGCGGGCGGACATATTCGATCAGTTGCAGCGGTGCGCCGATCCGGAGGAGAAATGTTTCTGCGAGCGGCCCGCCGGCGGCTTCGTGCTCGGGACTGACCCAGCGGATTTTTCCTTTGCGATCCGCTTGTTTGGTGGTTTCGGGTTTTCCGAAATCGTGCGCGAGCACGCTGAAGGTTAACAGCCGGCGCGACTCCCCCGAGCCTTCGCGCCAGGTTGGCAGTTTCACCAATGCATCGAGGCAGTGCCCCGTGTGCACGAGCACATCGCCTTCGGGGTGCCATTCGGGTTCTTGCGGGACGAGGTCGAGCGCGGCGACTTCCGGGAAATGAGCGAGCCAGCCGGTTTGTTTTAACACCGCGAGACCGAGCGAAGGCTTGGTGGATTTCGTCGCCCATTTATCCCATTCGCCCCAGACGCGTTCGACGGGCAATTCCGCGTAGCTGGCGCGGATCGATCGGCACAGCGCGATCGTTTCGGGCGCGAGGGTGAACTCGAAACGCGCCGCCAGTTGAAACGCGCGCAGCACGCGCAACGGGTCTTCGACGAAGGCCGCGCTCGTGTGTCGCAGCACTTTGTTTTTCAAGTCTTCGCGGCCGCCGTGGAAATCGAGAATCTGGTCTTCAAGCGGATCGTAAGCGATGGCGTTGACCGTGAAATCGCGCCGTGCCGCGGCTTCAGTTTCCGTGAGTGTGGAATCGGGCACGACGGCGAAGCCACGATGGCCGGCACCGGTTTTCGATTCGCGGCGAGGCAGACTGAAATCGTATTCGATGCCTTCGAGGCGCACTTTCAATACGCCAAAACTGCGGCCCACGATATCGGTTGGCCCGAAGGCGGAGAGCGCGTTCCCCATTGCGTCGTAGTCGAGCCCATAAACTTCGATGTCGAAATCCTTGGGCTCCAGCCCGAGCAACCAATCCCGCACGCATCCGCCCACCAAGCGTGGCCTGCCGCCTGCGGAACGCAGCGCAGCAAGGGCGGCTTTGAGTGGCGGGGGAAGCATCATGCTTTGGTTTGCTGGAGCGCGCTCCACGCGATGAGCGCCCAGCCGACGAGAAACAACAGACCGCCGATCGGCGTGACTGGCCCGAGAATTTTCGGGCCACCCAGCGACAGCCAATAAAGCGAGCCGGAGAAAAACAAGGTGCCCAGCACCCAGCACCACGCGATGGCGCGGGCGTTCGGCCAGGTTGCGGCGACGCCCGCAAGCGCGAGCAACGCGACGGCGTGGATCAAGTGATACAGCACCGCAGTTTGCCACGTGCTCGTGTGGCTGCGAGCGGTGAGCGTCTCTTTGAGAGCGTGCGCACCAAAGGCGCCGAGCGCGATTCCGGAAAAGCCCAGCGTGGCGGCCGCGAGCAGGATGAAGCGAAGCGTGGGCGTCATGAGTGCAACCACTGTGTGGACATCGCGGTCGAAAACAAACACATCCATGAGTCTTCTTCGCATGAAGTTTTTTTTAACGAGAAAAATGATGCTCCTCGCGACCGCATCTGCATTTGCAGGACTGGTCGATGCGCGGGCGCAAGCCGGTGAAAACAGTGTGCGGGCCGAGGCGTTCTACGCTTCGAGTCGAGTCATGCACGGCGTCGAGCGGGCCAATGCGTCGGCGCTCGCGGCGCTGGAATTTTCGCGAGATCAGTTTCGCGCACGCGCGGAAACGAGCCAGCCGTTTGAGCGCGATGACTGTCGCGACTATTCGCTCGCAGCCAACTACACGTGGCCGGTCAGCGGCGCGCTTTCCGTCGAATTTTTCGCGGCACATACCTGGTTTGAAAATGTGCCGGGGGGTGGCGTGGATCGCGCGTTCGAGGCGGGAGTGGCCGCGACGTTGCCGTCATTAACGCTCGCAGAATTTTCTCCGACGATAAGTTACGCGCGCGATTTTCGTTTCGACGCCGACACCACGCAGCTGACGCTGGCGCGCAGCATCGCGTTGACGAAGCTCGGCGCGTTTCTCGAGGTGAGTTTTTTCGCGGGCTGGTCAGCGGGCGATAACTGGCGACCTGATGCCAACGCGCCGGCTCGCGTGGATGGTTATGCGTTTTGGGGTGGGGAAGTGGTGCTGCCTTATCATGTGGGTCGCTACGCGTTGGAGTTGGGCCTGCATTACACGAACTCCGACGGGCGCTCGCGGGTGAATGGGCCATTCTCGACCGGCTCTGAGGCGGATTTTTGGGTAACTTTTGGCGTAACTCGCGAATTCTGAGTTGTTAGCATCATGTGAATTACTTTTCCATGATGTGTCGGGTTCGCTGTTGACAGGGTTTCTCGAAATCATTCCCTTCAACCCCTTTCCGTAAATGAAAACGTATCTCGCCAAAAAAGAGACAGTGCAGCCGAAGTGGTTTCTAATCGATGCCGAAGGTAAAGTGCTGGGCCGTCTCGCCGTCAAAGCCGCCAACATTATCCGCGGCCGTCACAAGCCCACTTACACGCCTCACGTCGACACCGGTGATTACGTTGTCGTCATCAACGCGAGCAAGGTCGTCCTCACTGGTAAGAAAGAAGAGACCACGGAGTATATGTCGTTCTCCGGCTACGTCGGTGGCGAAAAATACCGCAAGCTCGCTGACGTCCGTGAGCAAAAGCCGGAATTTATCATCAAGCAGGCTGTGAAAGGCATGCTCCCGAAGAACCGCCTCGCGGCTGACATGCTGACGAAGCTCCGCGTGTTCCCGGGTGCGACGCACGATCACGAAGCCCAGAACCCTGTTAAGCTTTAAGGTTAATCCATGAGCGCTGAATCCTCTGTTTATCTCGGCACCGGTCGTCGCAAGACCTCCACCGCCCGCGTCCGCATCGTTGCCGGTTCCGGCAAACTCTCGGTCAATGACCGTAATTTCGACACCTATTTCACCCACGATAACTTCGTGCGTCGCGCCGTTGCCCCGCTCGTCACTGCTGACAGCAAGGACAAGTTCGACGTTTCCGTGAATGTCGCCGGCGGCGGCATCAGCAGCCAGTCCGGCGCCGTTGCCCATGGCATCGCCCGTGCGCTCCTGAAATTCAACCCTGAGCTCCGCGTCACCTTGAAGAAGGCCGGTCACCTCACCCGTGATCCTCGCGAAAAAGAGCGCAAAAAAGTCGGTCAACCCGGCGCCCGCAAGCGCTTCCAGTTCTCCAAGCGTTAATCGCACCGAACCGGAAATACGTTTTCAACGAAGCGGAGCGCCTCACGGCCTCCGCTTCTTTTTTTGCCGTATGGTCAGCAGCGCGATTTCACTCACGAAACTTCTCGATTCCCTGCGGGGATGTCTTAACTCTTTTTCCTCACTTAAATGAATGTCGGCATCGTCGGCGCGTCGGGTTACTCCGGCGAAGTTCTTGTAAAGCTCCTCCTCGGTCATCCGCAGGCAAAACTCGCTGCGGTCACCTCACGCCAACACGCGGGCAAACCGCTCTCGGCGCTGATCCCGTCGCTGCGCGGCACCGCCGCCGATCAGCTGAAATTTAGCGGCTCCGATCCCGTCGAACTGGCTACGCGCACAGATATCGACGTCTGGTTTCTCGCGCTGCCGCATGGCGCCGCCGCTGATTTTGCCAAGACACTCGTGCCGACTGGCCGCAAAGTCATCGACCTGAGCGCCGACTTCCGCATCGCCGAGCTCGCGACCTACGAGAAATATTACGGTGGCCACCACGCGCCGGAATTGATTCCGCAAACGCGTTTCGTGTTGCCGGAATTGACCGACGCGAAGTGGAAAAACGACGCCAAGCTCGCGGCCGCGCCGGGTTGTTACCCGACCAGCACACTCGTGCCGCTCGCCCCGTTGCTCAAGGCGGGCATCGTCTCGCGCGAGCACATCGTCGTGAACTCTTTCAGCGGCGTCAGCGGCGCCGGCAAAAAACTCGAAGAGACCTATCTCTACGTCGAGCGCGCGGAGAGCGCGAAAGCCTACGGCCTCGGCAAACACCGCCATCTCGCCGAAATCGAAGAGCAGCTTTCGACGTTCGCCGGCGCAAAAATCATTTTGCAGTTCAACCCGCACCTCGCGCCGATGCGTCGCGGCATTGCGACGACGATTACGGTTCCGGCCGCGCAACGCGCGACGATCGAGTCGCTCTACGCGGCGTGGAATGCGGCCTACGCGGGCCGTCCATTCGTCGCGATTCTGCCGAGTGGTGAGACGCCTGATACCGCGCATGTCACCGGCACCAACCGCGTGGACATGTCTGCGGTGCTCGACGCGCGCACGGGAAATTTCGTGATTACCTCGGCTCTCGATAACCTTGTGAAAGGTGCCAGCGGCCAGGCTGTGCAGATCATGAATCTCTGGTGTGGTTTCCCTGAAACCGCCGGGCTCGTTTGATTTCCGTCCTCCCTCAATGACCCAACTCATTGTTACCCCTGACAGCGCCGGCATCACTGATGTCCCCGGCTTCGAAGCGGCCGGTGTGCCCTGCGATATTCGCGACAAAAACGACCTGAAGCGCCTCGATCTCGCGCTGCTTTTCTCGCTGCGACCCTGCACCGCTGCCGGCACGTTCACGACCAACGCGGTCAAGGCCGCGCCGGTCTTGCTGTGTCAGGAAAATCTTGCGGAAGGCGGGCCGTTTCACGGCATCATCGCCAACTCCGGCAACGCCAACGCCTGCACCGGCCCGGAAGGACTGAAAGACGCGCACGTCACCGCTCAACGCGCCGCCGGTTCGCTTAATCTGAAGGCGGGTTCGTTTTTCGTGTGTTCGACCGGCCGCATCGGCCAGCCGATGCCGATGCCGAAACTGCTCAAGGGTCTTGAGCGCGCCGTCACCGAAAAAGGCCGCACGCCCGCGCACGGCAAAAAAGCCGCCGATGCGATTCTCACCTCCGATACGAAGGCGAAAACCGTCACCGTCAGTTTCACCTACGACGGCAAGAAGCACGTCGTGGCCGGCATCGCCAAGGGCGCCGGCATGATTCAGCCGAATATGGCGACGATGCTGGCGTTTCTCGCGACGGATTTTTCCGTGCCGCGTAGTTTTCTCCAGAAGACGCTCACCGAGGCTGTTTCCGGCACGTTTAATTGCATCACGGTCGACGGCGACATGAGCACCAACGACACCGTGCTGATGCTCGCGAACGGCCACTCCGGCGTCAGCGTCGGCGACAAGAGCCCGCGCGAACTGCGCGTGTTGTTCGCCGAAGCCGTCTGGAAAGTCTGCGAAGCGCTCGCCGAAAAAATCGTCTCCGATGGTGAAAAGATCACCAAAGTCGTTGAGCTGAAAATCAGCGGCGCCGCCTCCGTGCAAGACGCTGAGAAAGTCGCCCGCGCGATCGGTAACTCGCTCCTCGTGAAGTCATCTTGGTTTGGCGAAGACCCGAATTGGGGCCGCCTCGCTGACGCGGCCGGCTATTCCGGCGCCAAGCTTGTGGAAGCGAAACTCGATATCGCTTACAACGACACGCCTGCGATGACGGCCGGCAAGCCGCATCCCGAGCTTAAGCCGAAATGGAAGGAGATCGTGAAAGCCAAGCGCTTCACCATCGCGATCAATCTTCACCTCGGTAAAGCCACGTATCGTCTCCTCGCGAGCGATCTCACGGACGGTTACGTGAACTACAATAAGAGCGAGTGATGCATCGCCCGCCTCGCGGATGAGCCTGTAACATTATCCGCGAAGCTAATTTTTTTAGTGAAATCCCCGCCAGTTGCCTTAACAAATTTGTTCTTCCCACTCTCTTGAAGAACGCGCGGTTCATTTCCCTGTCGGTTTTACCACTCTGATGGACGTCAACGAAGTCATTGCCAAAGCGCGCGTGTTGCTCGAAGCGCTTCCCTACATCCAGGACTTTCATGGTTCTACGTTCGTCGTGAAATACGGCGGCAGCTTCATGGATGATCCAGATCCCACGGTGCGCAAAAGCGTCGCCACCGATATCGCATTCCTCGCCGCGGTCGGCATCAATGTCGTCGTCGTGCATGGTGGTGGTAAAGCCATCAACCGCGCCATGGATGCGTCCGGCCTCAAAGCTAATTTTATCAACGGCCTTCGCGTCACTGACGAAGCGACGGTCGCGATCGTCAAGAAGACGCTCGACGAAATCGTGAACAAGGAAGTCTGCGCGACGCTCGCTGCGGTGAAAGCGCGCCCGAAAGGTTTGCCCGGCGACAGCGTGATCGTGTGCAACAAACTCACGGTCGACGATGACGGCAACCCGATCGATCTCGGCTACGTCGGTGACGTGACCGAGGTGAAAGTGAAGCTGATCAAAAAAGAAATCGGCGAAGGGTTCATGCCGGTGATTTCTCCGGTGGCCGAAGGTTACGACGGCAAACCTTACAACGTGAACGCCGATACCGTCGCCGGTCGCGTCGCGAGCGCGTTGCGCGCGCGTCGTTTGGTTTACATGAGTGACGTGCCCGGACTGCTCGCGGACTACAAGAATCCGTCCACGCTCATTTCCACCGTCAAAGTCAGCGAAGTCGAAGGTCTCAAGAAGAAAGGCATCATCGACAAAGGCATGCGTCCAAAAGTGCAGAGCGCCGTGCGCGCGCTGCAGGAAGGCGTGCAACGTGTCCATTTTGTCGATGGCCGCATGCCGCACAGTTTGCTGCTCGAGATTTTCACGGATAAGGGTGTAGGCACCGAAATCGTGCAGGGCTGAGCTGGTCGCCGCGCGTTTCGCGCTTTGGAGTTACGACTATTTTCTATTTCTAGTTTCCATGAGCCAGCCATCCATCGTTCGCACCAACACCGCCGAGCTTTACGACGCCTACGTCATGAAGAATTACGGCCGCCCGCCGCTCACGCTCGTGCGTGGACTCGGGGTTTCCGTGTGGGATGACACCGGTCGAGAATACCTGGATTTTACCTCGGGCGTCGCGGTTGCCGCGCTCGGGCATTGTCATCCAAGCTGGGTCGCGGCGATTCGTCAGCAGGCCGGCGAGCTGATTCACGTCAGCAATCTTTTCCGTAATCCGAACCAAGGCGAACTCGCGCGTCGGCTCGTGGAACACGCCGGTCCGGGCCGCGTATTTTTCTGCAACAGCGGCACTGAAGCTAACGAAGGGCTGATCAAGCTCGCTCGTCTGCACGGCTTGCGCAAATCCGGCGAGGAAGGGAAGTGCATCAAAATCATTGGGGCAAAATACGCGTTTCACGGCCGCACCTTTGGCGGCATGAGCGCGACACCGCAGGAAAAAATCCAGAAGGGATTTCGCCCGCTCGTCCCCGGTTTCGTTTTTGGCGAACTTAATAACCTGCAGAGTTTCGTCGATCTGGTGGACGAAAACACGACGGCGATTTTTCTGGAGACGATTCAGGGCGAAGGCGGCGTGACGCCGTGCACCGACGAGTTTCTCTGGGGCATTCGCAAGCTGTGCGATCAGCATAATCTGTTGCTTATGCTCGACGAAGTGCAGTGCGGTATTGGGCGCACGGGCACATTTTACGCGTTCCAGCAATCCGGCGTGCGCGCCGACGCCATCGGGATGGCGAAAGGCTTGGGCGGAGGTTATCCAATGGGTGCAATTTGGGCCGCCGATAAACACGCCGATCTCTTTACGCCGGGTTCACATGGTTCAACCTTCGGGGGCACACCGCTCGCCTGCGCGGCGGCGCTCGCGGTGCTCGATGTGATGGCGCGTGAAAACCTGCTGCAGAAGGTCACGATTAACGGCGCTGTGTGGAAAACCGAGCTGGAGAAACTGGTCGCTGAATTTCCGACGCAAGTGAAAGAGATCACCGGCCGCGGTTACATGCTCGGGCTCGTGGTGCACGGCGAGCCACACGCTTACATCAATGCGCTGCGCGACCAAGGCCTGCTCGCGCCCGCAGCTGGAACCAACACGATTCGTCTGCTTCCTCCGCTCATCACGACCAAAGAACAGCTCGATCGCGCCACTGCGATCATCCGCTCCGTGCTCAGCGCAAAAAAACAAACCAAGCAATCATGAGGCATTTTCTAAAGGAAACGGATTTCACGGCGGAAGAAGTTGCGCAGATTTTCGAGCTGGCCCGGCATTACAAACGCAGCCGCGGTGCGCACGAGAAGCCGCTCGCCGGGCAGACGTGGGGGATGATTTTTGCCAAATCGAGCACGCGCACGCGCGTGTCGTTTGAAGTCGGCATCCATGAACTGGGCGGCAATCCGATTTTTCTTAGCACGAACGATATTCAATTGGGCCGTGGCGAAACGATTTCCGATACGGCCAAGGTGCTGTCGCGTTTCATTCACGGACTCGTCATCCGCACGTTCAAGCAAAGCGATGTCGAAGAACTCGCCCAACATGGTTCGATTCCGGTCGTGAATGCGCTCACGGATTTTCTGCATCCGTGTCAGATTTTCACCGATGCTTTTACTGCGGCAGAACGCTGGGCTGGGCCGTCGGGTGATTTGTTCGCCTCGTTGAAAGGCCGCAAAGTTGCTTATCTCGGCGATACCGGTTTCAACATGGCGAACTCGTGGATTCTCGGTGCGAATCTTTTTGGCATGAAGGTTTCCCTCGGCGGGCCGGCGAGCGATGCACCGGGCGAGGAAATCAAAGCGCTTGCGGCCAAGAGCGGCGGCACGTTTCAGTTTACGTCTGATCCTTACGAAGCAGTGAAAGACGCGGACATTGTTTACACTGATGTGTGGGCAAGCATGGGGCAGGAGAGCGAGTCGAAGATTCGCCACGACCGTATGATGCCGTTCCAAGTGAACAAAAAACTTTTTGCCGCGGCAAAACCGGACGCGCTCTTCATGCATTGTCTGCCTGCGCATTCTGGCGAGGAAGTGACGCAAGACGTGCTTGATCACCCGCGCTGCGTGATTTTCGACGAAGCAGAAAACCGGCTGCATGTGCAGAAGGCGATTGTCGCCACGCTCGCGAAAATGCGCTGATCGGATCGGGTTCGCGGTTTATCTCTTCGAACGAAGAACTAGCTCTGCGGCTCGAGTTCCCAAGTGACGCGGTTGCTCGCGGTGAGTTTAAGCCGGCCGGTCGAGAGGTCGCCGTCGTCCATGCGTTTATCAAGTGCGGTGATTTGTTCGACCGTGCAGGTGAAGCCTGAAATGGAAATGCCAGCGGAGACGCCGAAGTTGTCGCGGTCCCAATTCCAGCGTCCGCCGAGCGGTGTGATTGCCTGCCAAGAATTGGCGCTGAACGAGCCGCTCATTCCCGCAGGCACTACGCCCGCGCTCGAATTTGCCGGCCAGCCGGCATTGTCCAAGGCGTGCGTTTCAAATGCTTGGGAGAAAATTCGAAAGTCATTCGTGATGCGGCTGTTTTGCGCGGACTCACGCACGTGCTTGAACGCGGGAATCGCCATCGCGGACAACAAGCCGATGATCACGACCACGATCATGATTTCCACGAGGGTAAACCCTTTTTGGAATCCATAACGTGATGGCGCGGTGCGTTTCATGGCGACCCCGGATGATCGCCGTGGTGGCCAAGCGACGCAATTCTCGTCCGGTGCAGCAGTGGTAAAAAAATGATTTTTATTTTGCGCGCCACGGGCGATTACCAACACTGGCGACTCACCACTTATTATGAAGATCGTTCTCGCCTACTCTGGAGGTCTCGACACCTCCGTCATCGTTAAATGGCTCAAAGAAACTTACGACGCGGAGATCGTAACGTTTGCCGCTGACGTCGGTCAGGAAGAGGAGCTGAAAGGCCTCGATAAGAAAGCGCTCAAGACCGGCGCCTCGAAGCACTACACGCTCGATCTCGTCGAGGAATTCGCGAGCGACTTTATCTACCCGATGATTCGCGCCAACGCGATTTACGAGGGCCAATATTACCTCGGCACCTCCATCGCTCGTCCGCTCATCGCGAAGGCCCAGGTGGAAATCGCCAAGAAAGAAAAAGCCGACACTGTCGCCCACGGCGCCACCGGCAAAGGTAACGATCAGTGCCGTTTCGAGCTCACCTACATGGCGCTCGCTCCCGGCCTTACGATTATCGCTCCGTGGAAAATGGAAGAATACCGCGCGCTGTTCCCGGGCCGCGCCGAGATGATCGCTTACTGCGAAAAACACAAAATTCCCGTCGAAGCGTCGCTCAAGAAGCCGTATTCGATGGACCGTAACCTTCTCCACATTTCCTACGAAGCCGGCATCCTCGAGGATCCTTGGTTCGATCCGACGACCGAAGAAAACAAGGGCATGTTCAAGCTTTCCGTTTCCCCGGAAGACGCGCCGGACAAGGCGGAATACGTCGAGCTCGATTTCGTGAAGGGCGATTGCGTTTCCGTTAATGGCAAGAAGCTCACGCCGGGTGGCGTGCTCAAGGCGCTCAACAAGCTCGGTGGCAAACACGGCATCGGTCGCGTCGACTTGGTGGAAAACCGCTTCGTCGGCATGAAGAGCCGCGGCGTGTATGAAACCCCGGGCGGCACGATCCTCATGCAGGCGCACCGCCAGGTGGAGTCGCTCACGCTTGATCGCGAAGTGCTGCACTTGCGTGACGGTTTCATCCCGAAATACGCCGAACTCGTTTACAACGGCTTCTGGTTCGCACCGGAACGCGAGATGCTTCAGGCGATGATCGATGAGAGCCAGAAGTTCGTGACCGGCACGGTTCGCTTGAAGCTCTACAAGGGCAACATCATCACCTGCGGTCGCAAATCGAAGTATTCCCTCTACGACGACAAGATCGCGTCGATGGAAGGCGTGAAGAGCTGGTATAATCAGTCCGACGCGACCGGCTTCATCCGCCTCAACGGTCTTCGCCTCCGCGCGCGCAATCTCGCGCAGGGCGGCCCGAAACTGTAAGCGCGTTTCGATTTATCGTTTCAAAGGCGTCTCGAAAGAGACGCTTTTTTTGTGAACGGAATTTGGTTTCGAAATGGAGGCTGGGCGAACAGCCCCGCGAGTTTGAGTTTACGAAGGTGATGCCTCGCGGGGCTGATGGCCCGCCTCTAAAAATACACTAATTCATTCCTTCGGTTGAATCGTCTGAAATGAGACTGGGCGCTTAAAGATGTGGTTTCATCGCACGGTAATGCGCATGGGCCACACGCGCGTTGTCGTTGAGCAGTGCATTGCGTTCGCTTGCCGGCGTCGGTAGATAGAAACACAAATGATAACTAACGCGCGATTCCATGGGTGGATCGGCCTGGTGTTGCTTGCCCTGTGCGGCGCGCTGGGCTCGGTGTTCGTTGTCCCGCGCGAATCCCTGCCGGTCGAGGCGCGTCCAGCGGTGGAAAATAATGTGCTGCGCGTGGTTTACACGCAGCCGCTCACGCCGGATCCCCATCGCCGCATGTTTCCCGTCTCCACCTATAATCATTTCACGCTGTGCCTGTGGGAGCCGTTGATCGAGTGCGACCCAGCGAGTGGTGACGCGATGCCAGCGGCGGCGGAGAGCTGGCAATGGTCGCAAGACTACCGCGTGCTCACGTTAAAAATTCGCGCCGATGCGCGTTGGAGTAACGGCGAGCCGGTAACCGCTGACGACTACGTGCGCGGCTGGCTGCGGCTGTTGCGCCAAGGGGTCGAGGTCGCTTACACGCTTTTCCCGCTGAAAAATGCCGAGCTCTACCATCGCGGCGATCGCACGCAACCGGAGGCGGTCGGCGTTCACGCGTTGGATGCGCGCACGCTGCAAATCGAACTCGATCAGCCGCGCGTCACGATGGTGGCGGAACTTGCGGATCCGTTGCTCGCGCCATTGCACGCGACCACGGAGCAAGTGCTGCAGGAGAAAACTTATCTCAAAAACGCGAACGCCTTGGTCACCAACGGCCCGTTCAAACTGGCGGAAGTCGACGGTGACACGCTGCGCCTGGTGGCGTCCGATCAATACCACGATCGGATCCATGTCGAATTGGCGGGCGTGAATTTCCTCCGCGTCAACAGTCTCACAGCGGGTTCACTATTGGTCGCCTCGGGCAAAGCGGATTTGCTTTCACCGGTGGGGCCGACGTCGAAGAGCAAACCGCCCACGGAGCGAGCGCTCACGACCGAGTCCGAACTCGCGCTCGGAGTCGTCGCGATTTATTTCAACACGTCGCGCGAACCGCTGCAGGACGTGCGGGTGCGTCAAGCGCTGGCGTTGGTGATTGAGCGCTCGCAGTTGATCGATGAATCCGAAGTGGGCCGCTTGGTGCCCGCGAGTTCGTGGGTGCCGGATATGCCCGGAAGAAAAGGGCTGCAATTATTTAAGCGCGATGTGACGGCGGCGCGCCGCCTCCTCGCGGAAGCGGGTTATCCTGACGGAGTCGGCCTTCCAGTTTTGAGCATGTGTTTACCGGCCTGGCTGCAGGGGAATCCAAAGCCGGCGCTCTGCACGGAACAATGGTTTCAGGAACTTGGCGTGCGCACCTATATTTCGTATGACCAGTCCACCGATCGAAGCACAAGCAAGCTCGGTGCGGGTGATTATGATGTGACGTTTGGCGCTTTGGTCGCGACCGTGCCCGATGCCGGCGACTTATTGAGCACGTTTTTGATGCCGGCGATTTATAGCGAAACCAAGTGGAGCGACGCCGAGACGACGCGCTTGTTGACCACGGCCAATCGGAAGACGGGCGCGGAGCGTCTGCAATGGCTGGAAAAAGCGGAACGTCGCGCGATGGCAGCGGTGCCCGTTGTCCCATTGATGTTTGAGCGTCGGCAGGTTTTGCGCGCGCGCGAAGTCGAGGGCTGGTATCCCGACCCGCTTGCACGGCAGTCGTTGAAACACTTGCGGCTGAAAACCGCTGAGCCTGCGAGAGAGTCCGCAAACGTCACCCTGGGCCAATGACCAATTTAATTAAATCGGCCCCGCAGGCGTGGTGGCGGCGCGAACGCCTGTGGTTTGGTTTGTGGCTCCTGATCACGGTCGCGGGGATCGCGTGGCTGTGGTGGGATGCCCATGCGTGGCTCAGCGGCGAACCTTCCGCGGTATTTCGCGATACGGATCTCAAGCGATGGCCGCTGGAGGTGTTGTGGTGGGTGTTTTTGCCGCTGATTTTGCTTTTGCAGCGCTACCTCAATCGAAGCGGCCGGCATTGGGCGTGGGCCGTGGCGTTGCATGGGTTGACCGCGTTCGCGATTACGGCGCTCTTCGTCGTGCTGCAAGGTGCGCGGATGGTGGTGGTGAATCATCTCCCGGCATCGTTTTTGCCGGTCGTGGTGAATGACCTGGGGTTGCTGCGCTACTGGAATTACCTGCCGGCACATTTTTACCTCGCGCTCGTGCTCGCGCTCTACGCGATGAATTTCTACCGCGAGTGGCGCGCCGGCCAGCAGTTGACCGGGGAATTACAGGTCGCAAACGCGCAACTGGAGACGCGCCTCGTGCGCGCGAGTTTGGATGCGCTCAAGATGCAACTGCATCCGCATTTTCTGTTTAACACGCTCAACTCGATCACGAGCCTCATCCGCAACGGGCGCACGCGGGAAGCCGAGGAAATCGTGGCCGGGCTCGGCGAGCTGTTGCGCCGCGCTTTGGATCATCGGCAGGAATCGCGCGAAGCCCTCGAACACGAACTGGAATTTCTCCGTCGCTACCTCGAAATCGAAAGCATCCGTTTCCAAGACAGGCTCAAAGTGGAGTGGGCCATCTCGCCGAAATGCCTGCGCGCGTTGGTGCCGAGTTTGATCCTTCAACCGCTCGTGGAGAACGCGATGAAACATGGCATCTCGAAAGACGCCTCCGCCCAAATCCTGCGCATCAGCGCCGAACGAGATGGCACGCGTTTGCTGCTCTCCGTTTACAACGACGGCCCCGCGTTGCCGAGCGACGAAGACCTCGTGCACGGCATCGGCACGCAAAACACCATCGCGCGACTCAACATGCTCTACGGCGACGACGCGCGCCTGCGCCTGCGCGACCAGCTTCCGCGCGGCGTGCGCGCCGAAATAATCATTCCCTTTCAAACCAACTCCCCATGAAAACCATGACTGCAACCATTCGCACCCTGATCATTGATGACGAAGTGCTCGCTCGAGAAAACGTCGCGGTGTTGCTCCAGGCCGACAGTGAAATCGAAATCATCGGCCAGTGCGGCACCGGGCCGCAAGCGGTCGAGGCGATTAAGAAACAGCGCCCGGATCTCGTGTTCCTCGATGTGCAGATGCCGGGCATGACCGGTTTCGACGTGCTCGGAAAATTGCCGTCGGATTTGCTCCCGCAGGTTGTGTTTGTCACGGCGTATGATCACTTCGCGCTCCAGGCGTTTGAAGTGCAGGCCGTGGACTACGTGCTCAAACCATTTAATCGCGCCCGTTTTGCGGAAGCGCTTAATCGCGCCAAGACCGCCGTGCGTAGCCTTGATCGCAACAGCCTCTCGCAACGGCTGGATGAAGTCATCGCGGCGATGCAGCGATTGCGTGAAGGGGCGACTCAGTCGGACAGTTCCGCGCCCGCCACCAAACCACGCGAAAGCGACGGGCGCTTGTTTATTCGCTGCGACGGGGAGATTCACGTGATGGCCCCGGAGGATATTTTGTGGATCGAATCGGATGGTGATTACGTGCGACTGCACGTGACGGACAAATCGCGCTTCGTGCGCATGTCGCTGCATAAGATGATGGAGAAACTCGATCCCGCCCACTTCGTGCGCATCCATCGTTCGACGATCGTAAACCTGCGGCACATGCGAAAAGCGAGTCCGGCGCTCTACGGCGAATACACCGTCGAGTTGACCAACGGCACAAAACTCAAAGTCAGCCGCACGTTCGTGCACGATTTGAAAGCGCATTTGTGAGGTGATTAGGAGTTCGACGTGCTTTTTTGGTGTTGGTCGCAGTGCATTAGCGACTCGGGCAGTATTAAAGGCGCTTTGAATCTCGCGGGTGTAGGCTGGTCGCACGGTCGTTGAGCCTGAGCCTCATTCCTCGCCTCCTGCGGTGTCATAACGAAGGCGCGGACTCACCGCGGCCCTCGCACCAACACACAGCACTCAAGCATGAACTCAACACGCACTCCACGCACGTGGGGTCGGGCGCGACTGGTCGCGCTTGCCCTGCCAGCGTTCGCGGCCACGGCCGCTTTTGCCCAACAGCCGCCCGCTCAAGGCACGCCGACGGAAAATGTTAAACTCGAGACGTTTTCGGTCGTCGGTTCGCGCATCAAGCGCATCGACGCGGAGACGCCGAGTCCGGTCGTTCGCATCACCCAAGCCGATTTGCTGAACACCGGTTTCTCGAACGTCGAAGACGCGCTGCGTGCGATGCCGTTCAATAGTGCCGGCACAATTTCCCCGGAAAGCTCCGGCACCGGTTTCGCCTCGGGCAGCTCGACGGTCAACTTCCGCGGTCTCGGCAACAATAACACGCTCGTGTTGATTAACGGTCGCCGCGCGGTGCCGTCGGGCGCGGGTGCGTTCAACGGTTTCCAATCGGTCATCGATATCCGCCAGATTCCGACCTCGGCCATCGAGAGCATCGAAATCCTGAAGGACGGCGCGTCCGCCATTTACGGTTCCGACGCAGTCGCCGGCGTGCTCAACATTCAGTTGAAGCGCTCGTATGAAGGTCTCGGCGTCGATGTTTCCTTCGGCAATACCTTCGGCACAGATTCTCAGGAAGTAACCGCGTTCGTCATCGCGGGCGCACACACCGAGAAAACCAGCCTGCTCGTTACGGCGGATTATTCCTCCCGCAATATGCTGATGAACCGCGACCTCGATTTCTCGGATAACGCGGATCTTCGTCGTGACCAAACCTCGCCCAATCAGGTGGAACAAGATCCGGTCACGGGTCTCGTCATCGGTGGCGACTTGCGTAGTGCCAGCACGTTCCCGGCCCGTTTCTTCATTCCGGGCACGGCGACGATCCGCACGTTCACGGGCCCGACGACCGATCCAAACTCGGCCGGCGCGGTTGCCGCTTCGCGTGCGACGGGTGCGGGCTTTTATAACTTCCAGCAAGACTCCACGTTGTTGCCGGGGCAAACCACCCGTGGTTTCGGTGCCTACTTGAAGCACGATTTCTCTGACACCCTCTACGGTTTCGCCGATCTTCTCTTCAAGCGCGTCGAGACGATCAATCTTTCGGCTCCTTCGCCATTCGGCACCACTGATCGCGGCGCGGGCACCAACAGCCGCCTCGTAGTTCCTGCGGCCAGCCCGTTCAATCCTTACGGCACGCGCTATTTTGGCGCCGCCGGCCAGGCGATCGAGCTTAGCACGTTCCGCCTCGTGAATGCCGGTCCTCGCATCGTGGACACGACTTCCGATTACCCGCGCTACATCGTGGGTCTCGGTGGCGAATTGCCGAACAAGTGGACGTGGGAATCCGCCTACATGTTTGCCCAAGGTTCCTTCGATAACGCTTCGCCTGGCACGTCGTTCGACAGCCGCGTGCAGGAAGCGCTCAACGGTTTGAACATCGGCGGCCAGATTCTCTACGCCAATCCGTTCGGCCCGGAAGATCCCCGCGTGACGGATTACTACTCCGGCACGAATCCGACCAAGGCCCGCTTCACCGCGGAGCTCTACGACGCGTCAGTCAGTGGCGATGTGTTTAACCTACCGGCTGGCGCCGTCGGTGCCGCCGTGGGCGTTGAATACCGTCAGGAAAAACTCATCGATGTGCGCACGCTCGAAAACGAAACCGGCAACATCGTGGGTGGTTCTGAAGGCTTCGGTTACACGGGCGCGCGTGACGTTACGTCCGCTTACGCCGAATTGAAAATCCCGGTGCTGAAGAAAGTGGAAGTCCAACTCGCCGCTCGCTTCGAAGACTATTCGGACTTCGGCAAGACGACGAAGCCAAAGGCCGCTGCTGCATGGCGTGCGACCCCATGGTTGCTCGTGCGCGGCTCGTTCTCGCAATCGTTCAAGGCGCCGGACTTGGCGTTCCTCTACCAAACCGGCAGCGTTTCATTCACCAGCAATCAATTGTTCGATCCGCGCCGTCCCGACCAACCTTCCGGCCAGTTGAAAACCGTCGGACGCGGCAACCCTGATTTGCAACCTGAAGAAACGGATGCGACCTACGGTGGCATCGTCATCGAAGTTCCGGGCAAGCTTTTCAAGGGCCTCACGTTTGATATCGGCTACATCAAGTTCGATCAGGACAATCTGATCACGCGCGACGCCGCGGCGTTCACGCTCACGAACGAACTCGTCTTGCCCGCCGGTCGCGTCGTGCGCAAAGCACTCACGCCGGCTGAAATCGCGGCTGGCTTCACGGTCGGCGTTATCGACTTCGTCGCCACCGATTGGTTCAACGCCAACAAGGTGGTCAACGAGAGCTGGGATTTTGGCGTGAACTACGTCCGCACCTTCCCGACCCTCGGCACCTTTAGCTTGGGCGCGACGGCGACCTACCTCGGTAACTTTGAGCGCGACACGGTTTCCTCGCTCGGCGTGACGACTGCCATCGACATTGACGGCACCGACAGCGTCCCGTTGTGGCGCGGCAGTGCGACTCTCGCGTGGCGCAAGGGCCCATGGGCCGCTTCGATCTTCGTCAACTACATCGGTTCTTATCCCGCGCAGCTCTTCACGGGCGCCGGCACCGAGCCTGATACCAAGGCCCAAATCCGCATCAATCCGCAGGTCAGCTACCAAACTCCGTGGAAGACCCGCGTGACGGTCGGCGTGCGCAATGTGCTCAACGAAGATCCGCCATTCTACATCTCCAGCCAGTTCGGCTACAACCCGGCGATCAACACCGCCGAGCCCGCCTTCTGGTATGTGCGCCTGAGCCGCCAGTTCTAAGGTTCATCGCACAGTTCAATTCGCTTCGCAGCGGCCTCCGGAAGGGGCCGCTGTTTTTTTTCGCGCACGCGATTCTTTGGAGACCAGAGCATCAGCCCCGCGGGTTTGCTCTGTAGGTTGTGCGCTCGTTCACCACGTTGCGCGCAAGCGCGCAACCTACACGTTACGTCGGTAAAATGATGTCCCGCGGGGTTAATGCCCCCGCCTCCAGTTTAGGAATTGGCCAAATAAAAGCCGGCTCGCATGAGCCGGCTTCGAGAGAACAACGAAATTTCCTGGGGGGCGTTCTTTCGTTTAGAACAACGCGCCCGCGACGACACCGACGGCGGTGATCGGGCCTTGATCGCCGAGGCCTTCGAGGGCGCGATCAGCTTTCTTCACGATGCCTTGGACTTCGACGTAGAGCGAGTCGTCCGAGATCAACTTGCCGAGCGTGCCTTGGCCGCCGTTAAGTTTTTCGGAAAGTTCGCGGAGATTTTTTGCGGTGACTTTGACGCTGTCGGCCGTGGCTTCGTCGTAGAGCAGCATGCCGATGGTGCCTTTGCCGGCTTTGACGTCGGCGACGATGCCTTTGGTGTCGCTCATGAACGTGCGCGCGTCGGCGGCGGCGAGTTTGATTTCGCTCACGCCGGCGAGCAGTTCGTCGTGGAGTTTTGGATCATTGATGAGCTTACCGAGCGTGCCTTCGCCGCTTTTGATTTTGCCGGAGATTTCCTGCAAGTTGGCGAGGGTTTCGGAAAGCTTCGGGCCGTTTTCTGTGACGAGCGTGTCGAGTTTTTGAAACAAGCCGCCGGGGCCGCCACCCGTGCCACCCGCGCCGCCGCCGGTGAAGGTGCCGAGGAGTTCCTCGAGCTTGTTGCCGACGGAGCCGAGCTTCGCGATGACTTCGTTTAGGTCGACGGTCGGCAGGGTTTTGAGTTCGGCGTTAGGCTGGAGCATCGTGGCGGATTCGCCGAAGCTCACCGCGAGGTGCTGGCTGCCGAGGAGGCTGGATGTTTGCACGGAAGCAACGGCGTCCACGGGAATTTGCACTTTCGGATCGATGGCGAGCACGGCCTCGACGCGTTTGTTGCCGAGGCGCGTGTCTTTTACGGAGCCGATTTTGACGCCGGCCATGAGGACGTCGTCACCGGTCTTGAGGCCCTTCAAACTCGCGAAGGGAGCGACGAGCGTGTAGCCCTGTTTCTTGAAACCACCGCCGCCGCTGAGCGACTCGAAGGTGATCCAGGCAAGCGCGAGGCCGAGGATGAAAAATAGCCCGACGCGAATGGACTGATGTTTGTTATTCATGGTTGTTCTCCAATTTGAAACGGGGATTTTTGAGGTCGATGACCGGATTAAGGAAGTTGGCGATGGCGGGATCTTTCGGGTTTTTGAAATCCGCCGGCGTGCCGATCGCGTGGATCTTGCCGTCGAAAATAAATGCGATGCGGTCGGCGATGTTCATCGCGAGATCGCGATCGTGGGTGACGACGATGCTCGTGACGGCGGTTTGCTCGCGGAGTGTGGCGATGACTTCGCCGATGGTCGCGGCCATGACGGGATCGAGTTCGGAAGTCGGTTCGTCGTAGATGAGGAGTTGCGGCTCCATCACCAGCGCGCGGGCGATGGCGACGCGTTTGCGCATGCCGCCGGAGAGTTCGGACGGCATTTTCTTCGCGGCTTTTTCGAGCGAGAGAATCGTCAGCGCATTCATCACGCGTTCGCGAATGCCGGCTTCGGCGCAGAGGCGGTGTTCGCGCGGGTAAAGCGCGAGGTTATCGTAAACGCTGAGTGAGTTGAAGAGCGCGCCGGCTTGGAACACGAGGGCGAGGTGGATTTTTTCGCGCGTCTCGGGGTCGGCGGCATCGAATTCGCCGATCTTCACGCCACCGCTGGTGGCGCGTTCGAGGCCGGCGATGTGTTTCAGCAAAACCGTTTTGCCGGAGCCGCTGGGGCCCATGATGCAGAAAATTTCGCCGGGCTTGATTTCGAGATCGATGCCGCGGAGCACGGTGACGTTGCCAAATTTCTTGGTAAGACCGGAAACAGTGACGCCGTAGGTTTTCCCGAGGAACGGCGAGGCGGTGTAAGCTGCGTGAGTGCTCATGGCGTTCAGAGGAGGGCTTTGGTGACGAAGTAGTCGAGCACCAGGATGAGAATGAGGGAGGAGACGACCGCCTTCGTGACGGAAGCGCCGATCTCACGCGGACCGCCACGCGTGTTGAGGCCAATGTAGCAGCACACGAGCACGATCACGAAACCAAAGACTTCGGCCTTGAGCAGGCCGTCGATCACATCGCCGGTCTTCATGTAAGCTTTCAACGCCGCGAAGTAAGCTTCGCTATCGAGTGAGATGATGTGGGTGTATTGGCAGACGATGGCGCCGCCATACCAACCGCAGACGATGCCGATCAAGGTCAGCGCGGGCATCATGACAAGAATCGCCGCAAGACGCGGGAGAACGAGGATGCGCTCCGGCGGAATGTTCATGGTCACGAGCGCGTCGACTTCTTGGTAAACTTTCATCGAAGCCAGCTCGGCGGCGATGGCAGAACCGACGCGGCCCGCGATCAGGATTGCGACCATCACCGGCCCGAGTTCACGCACGACGGAGAGGCCGACGAGCGTGCCGATGAACTGCTTCGCACCGAAATTCTCCATGCTGTAACCGCTTTGGAGGGCGAGCACACTGCCGATGAAGAAGGTCAGGATCGTGACGATCGGCAGCGAGGTGTAGCCGATGAGGTAACACTGTTCGATGAAGCGCCCCCATTGGCGCGGCAGCGTGGGCAGGTGTTTTAACGACCGAACGAGCAGCAGAAGCGTGCCGCCGATATGGCCGAGGATAAGGTTCAGTTGCTTCATGGTGTGGCGGCTGCGGTGGCCGGCGAAGGGGCGGGAGTGGAACGGAAATCGAAAAGCTTGAGGCGCCAGACGCGTTCGCCGCGCGGGCGTTGTAGAGAAATCAAACCGCGCCCGAGGGCGATGCGCTGGCGGTTGTCGGCCGCCTTCACGTTAAGGATCGGGCCAAGGTGAAATTCTTTGTCGGCGGGAGTGTTTTTCCAACTGAGCAAATTCCAGAGCACGGCGTGGCGGGTGTGATTCGGCGCTTGTTGATCAAAACGGTAGATCGCAAAGAACGGCGTGTAGAGCTGGCGGATCGGTTCGTTGGTCGGGAAGAACACTTCGAACGGGCTGAGCACTTGGGCCTGCTTGCGGCCGGCGCCGTTGTCCCACGAACTGATGAGCGGCCAGAGGTGGGTTTTGTGCGCGGGCGCGGCGTTGGGATTGGTGGCGCTGGTTTGTTTGAGCGACCAATAAACGAAATAGAGAAATTGGTTTTTCTCCTGCGTGATGCCGTCGTCAGTCCATTCGGCATGGCGGACGAGCGGCCACAGATACCACGTCTTGTCGTAGCCTTTGTTGACCGAGTGCGTGTAGAACGGTGCCCAGCGGTTGACGTTGCGCACGTCGCCGTGTGCTTGCACGAGGAACGGCCAGAAGTAGCGCGTTTCGTGATATTTTACCGGTTCGGTGCGGTCACTGTAACCGAAGAATGGCCAGACGAAGTTTTCGTTAATGTAACCCGGTGCAGTGTCGCGCGTGTAGAACGGCAGAAAGCCCACGCTCACAGAAGGCACGGGTTCGGAGAGCTTGCGTTCGTTTTTGTAGATCAGCGGCCAGAGGTAGAACTGGCTGCGGTAATCGCCTTCGCGGCCTTTGTGACCGAAGAGCGGCCAGAGTTCGAAGCCTTTGTGACCGTTGCCATAAATCGTGCGCACGAAAGGCCACGGGGTGTGCTTGATGTGGCGACCATCTTTCTCGGTGTGTCCGTAAAGCGGGAAAACGAAGAAGTTGATACGGTCGCGGCCGAAGCGGTTCTTGATCGTGCCGGCGACCGGGAAAAGCGCTTTGTAGTCGTAGCGTTCGTCACCGGAGTGACGTGAAAAATAAAATGGCCACACGTCGAAGTAATGCGTCGGTTTGCCTTCGAAGTTTTTCTCGTCCCGATCGTTGACGAGTTGGAAGAAACTGAAGACGCGCGTGTCGCCGCGTTTTTGCCAACTGAAGAACGGATAAAAGAGCAGGTCGGTTTCGCGATCCGCCTCGACCGTCTCCATGTAAAATGGCCGGAAACCGTGCACCTTTTTTCCCGGAGTTTCTTTTGCGAAGAAGAGCGGGCCGACGTATTGCACCGAGCGGGTTTGCGGCTCGGGCGAATCATGTTTCACGAACACCGGCCAAGCGTTGTCTTCATCGGCGCGCGCGGAAACTGCAGCCGTCAGGGCAGCGGCGATCAGCCAGAGTGTGGTCCGGGAAAACATGCTTGGTGTGCTAGGTAAGGCGTTGCCTTTTGCGCGGCCGCGAGGCCAATTAGGTCAGTAATGACCTGCAACCGCGTCGGCAGAGGCTAGTCCACCGGCTCAGTTGCGCAAATGCTATGTTACAACCGCAGTTAGCAAGAAGTGTTCCGGTATTTACCCTGCATCGGGAAAACTCCGAGGCGACGCTGGGCTGCGGTCGGTCAAGAAACAGAACCTGATTTTATGCGTATTACTGGCGGTCAAGCCCGGGGTATTCCGATCCATTTGCCGAAAGGTGACTCGGTGCGTCCGGCGACGGATGCCATGCGACAGTCCGTGTTCTCCAGCCTGGCGGCGCGGATCGAGGGAGCGGTTTTTCTGGATTTGTTCGCAGGAAGCGGTTCTTACGGGCTCGAAGCGATTAGTCGGGGCGCGGCTGGCGGGACGTTTGTGGAGAAAAACGCTAAAACTGCCGCGTTCATCCGACAAAATCTCACGGCGGTCTGCAAAAGCGTCGGTCGCACCGAGGCTGGAGTTTACGTCATAAACACCGACGCGGGAAAGCTGATACTGCCGCCGGGCGCGACGTTGCCGGATTTGGTATTTGTAGATCCGCCTTATGAAATCATTCGCGAGGTCGGGCCGAAGATTTTCGCGCAGATGGACGTGTTGCTCGCGAGCAAAGCCGATCCGGTCGTGATGTTCGAGATGCCCGGAGAAATCGAATTGAAGCCCGTGGGCTGGACGTGCGTGAAGCGGCTGGGCAAAGGCTCGCAGCAACCGACGGCGAATTTTTTCAGAGCCAACCGAGCTTTGCTTTCACCAACGTAAGCGCCGCGACGACCGCCGTCTCGGTGCGCAACACGCGTGTGCCGAGATGGGCGAAGGTGAACTGTTGGTCGCGGAAGAAGTTGCGTTCACCCGAAGACCAGCCGCGCTCGGAGCCGATGGCGATGGTCACGGGTTGGTTCGCAGCAAACGCGCACTTCGAAAGCACTTCCGCGGACTCGTAGTTATCGAGGACGATGCGGTTGGTCGCAGGCAACGTGGCGACGGCTTCGGCCAACGTTTGACTGGATTGCACAACGGGCAGTTGCGTGGAAAACGCCTGCGACGCGCCGGTGATGAGGTGGCGTCGCCATTCGCCCGATTGCCAGAGTGAACTACTGGCGTAACTCGGTTCACCTTTTTCCGTGCGCACAAAATGGATTGCGGCGACGCCGAGCGTGGTCGCGTCGCGCAGGATGTCGCGCGCGGTTTGCGGACGGGGCAGGCCAATAATTAAATGCAACGGCGGTGGCGGAAGCGGTTCGGCCGTCCATTCGAAATCCAGTTTTAACGATGGGGAATTGGTCGCACGCAGCTTGGCTTGGCCGCGCGGGCCATTGATGATGCCTACCTCGAACGGCTCGCCGGGCTTCCTGCGCAAAGTATCTAAAATATGTCGCGCACGCGGGTCGCTAGGAGGCAGGGGAAGCTCGACTTCCGGACGATCGAATAAAATGATGTTCAAAATGAAGAAGAAAGTTGAGGCGACAATGTGCCTTGTGCGGGGACGGTGCGATGAAACAGTCTAAGCTTACAGAGGCAACCACAGGCAGCGGTGGCGGCAACGGGCGGGTGATCATTATTGAAGATCATCGCATGGTAGCGGAATTTTTTGCGCTGCACTGTGAGAAACTTGATTTTGCCGTGCTGCAAATTTGCCCGACGTGCCGTGAAGGTCTGGCGGCTGTCCGTCAACACGTGCCGACGCTGGTGTTGTTGGATATTTCGCTGCCAGACGGTGACGGCTTGGAGCTGGCGGAAACGATCCTCGCGGAGTTTCCAAAAACAAAAATTCTCGCGATCTCCTCGCATCGCGATCCGTGGACGATGTTGAAAGTGCAACGCGTCGGCTTGCATGGATTCGTCGATAAAACCGATCAGCGTCCCGAAGTGCTGTCCGAAGCGATCGCGGCGGTGATGTCGGGAAAAATATATTACACGCCGATCGTCAACGAATCGAGTGCCTCGCTCCGGCGCGATCCCAAGGCGTTCATCCGGGTGCTGTCGGATTACGAAACGAGAATTCTCGCGATGATCGGAGAATCTAAAACCGACGAGGAAATCTCCGCCATTCTGGGGATCAGTCCCTCGACGGTGCAATCACGTCGGCGCGACATCATGCGCAAACTGGAAATCCATTCGACGCCGAAGTTGATTCATTACGCCATCGTGCACGGGCTCACGCGCGCGGAGCAGTTTGTTCGCGCGAAACCACCGCAAGGTGGAGCGAAGTGATTTCCTGCGGTAAATCGTGAGCGAGTTGCGCCGCGGTTGCCCAATCGGCGGTGGCGGCGGCGGCTTCGATTTTGCGTAGCGTCTGTTCCAGCGCGGCTTCGCCAATAAATGCGAAGCGCCCATACAGTTGATGCGCGTGATAGCACGCGTCCGGAATGTTGCGCCGCGAGAGCGCGGTTTGGAGTTCGTCGTGGATGCTGCGCAGCTCCACAAAATACAGGGTGAGTTCCTCGGAAAAATTCAGCTGTTTTTTCGAGACAAGTAAACGCAGGTGCGCAAGACGATCGATGGTTGGTTCGGGAGTGGGCGTGGCTGTGGTTTCCGAAAAACCTAGGCCAAGCGTCGAGAGGGTTTGCCGCAAACGCTCCATCGAAACCGGTTTCTCGAGGAAAGTATTCATGCCCGCATCGAGACATTGCGTGCGCTTTTCTAGGCTGTTGAATGCGGTAGTCGCGACAATCACGGCAGTGGCGGTGGCGCTTTGAGAGGCACGAAGCGCGCGGGCGATTTCCAAGCCCGACATTCCCGGCAAGTGGTAATCGAGAAACACGAGATCGAAACGTTCCTTTACCGCGATCGCCAACGCGGTGGCTCCATCGCCGGCGGACTGCACTTTGATGCCGAATTCTTCGAGGAGAGAGGTCAGCGCGAGGCGATTGTATTCTTCGTCGTCGACGACGAGAGCAGTTTTAGAACCGCTGAGGACGAGCATGGGAGTGGGCGTCGCGGTGGCGGTGGCGGCGGGCGCGATTTCGAATGGCGCGCTAAAATAAAAGCAGGACCCGTGGCCCGATTCGCTTTCCACCCAGATGCGGCCGCCCATTTTTTCAGCGAGGGTTTTACTGAGCGCCAGACCGAGACCGGTTCCGGGGATGCGTTGTTGTTGGGCCGAGGTGCCGCGTTCGAAGCGCGTGAAGAGTTTCGCCTGTTCTTCTGGCGTGATGCCCGGGCCTTCATCGGATACGGCGAAAAATAATTCGGTGCGATTTGTGCCGGCGGCCTTGCACCAGACGGTCACCTCGATGCGTCCGCGACCGGCGAACTTCAACGCATTGCCGACAAAATTCAGCAGGATTTGCCGCACGCGACGTGGGTCACCGAGCAGATGTCGCGGCACTGCGGGCGAGACGGCGATTTCCACGATGACCCCGCGCTCAGCGCTTTCTGTGGACGTGATCGCGGCGATCGACTGAACGAGAATGTAAGGTTCGAACGGTTTGATTTCCAATTCGGTGGCACCGGCCTGCACACGGGAGAAATCGAGAATGTCCTCTAGCAACGAAGAAAGATGATTGGCGCACTGGCGCAGCAGGCCGAACTTGTGCCGGCTTTCTTCGTCCAGCGAACTCGTCTTAAACGTTTCGGCGATGCCGATGACTCCGTTCATCGGGTTGCGGATCTCATGGCTGACGCTCGCGAGGAACTCGTCTTTGGCGGCGCTGGCTTTTTCAAGTTCGAGGGTGCGGATTTTCACCAAGTCCTGCAGTTGGCGCGTGCGTTTGCGACTGCGACGTTCGCGAAACCGAATCACGCCAAATCCGGTGAGCCCCGCGAGAATTGCGTAGCCCGCATACGCGGGAGTTGACCGATACCAAGGCGGGAGAATTTTAAATGCGTAACTCGACGTCTGGCCGACGACTCCCTCGGGGGTGAGGGCGCGCGCTTCAAAGCCGTATTTTCCCTCGGACAGGTTTGTGAACTCGTAAGTCGTGCGCGAGGTCGGAGCCGACCAATCGCTTTCCGCAAACCGGGTTTGAAACAGCCAAAGTTTTCCGCGCGGGTAATCGCCCGTAAACAATTGGAAGCGCACGTGGTGGTTTTTGAAGTCGAACTCGTTCTCGTCGCTCGTTGAGGCGACTGTCGGTCTGGAATCATCAAGCCGGATGATCGGCGCCGTGGGCGCGCGCAGATAGGCTAATGCGGCGAATTCGATTCGGGCCACGCCGTCGCTTCCGCCCGCCCATAAAATTTCGCCGTCCGCTTCGGTTGAAAATTCCAAGTCGCGAACAAATCCCGCGGCAGTAAACGGTTCGGGATCGAGTTCGCGCCACTGGGGTTGGCCATTTTCTTCGAGCGACAGAATTCCGGCGCCTTGGGCAAGTTTTTCGGAGCCGGACTTTTTTGCGAAGAGGATCACCGCCTTTTTGCCGTTTGAGGTGAAGCAGCCGGCTCTCGCTTCGAAAGCAGGGATATTTTGCAACGGCCGCAAGTTCGAGCCGTCGGCGTTCGCATGGAAGACTTGGTTCGAGTGGAAAACCAAAATCCCGTAATCGTTGCCCAGGACGAGTGCATTGCCGGGCTTGTCCGAACTCGTGGAAATTTGCGTCACGCGTTTGGTCGGTTCTGCCGCAGGGTCGCAGATGAAAACCCCGCGGCTGGCCGTGGCCGCCCAAAGCTTTCCTTTGGTATCCTCGTGCAAGGAGCCGCAATCATCCGGCATCGTAAACAAAACCTTCCGACTGTAGGTGCCATCAGCCTTGGGCGATATCAGGGAGATGCCGCGGGATTCGCTCGCAAAAAAATCCGGGAAGCGCGCGTGGCTGGGAAATACATTGAGCACGCTTACGCCGAAAAAAGAAAGCGATACATCTCGGCCGTCTTTTTTGATTATTTCGATGCCTCCGTGCCGTGAAGCGAGCAACCCGCTTGAGCCGTAAGGTTTGAGGTCGAAGTAAATCTGCGGGTTGCCTGGCAGGACTTCGAAGGAGGCCGAGCCACTGGCGGAAAGACGGAGGTGTGAGATGTTTTGTTGATTCGAAACATACAGGGTTTCGCCGACAAATTTCAGATTTTGAACCGTGCCCCCCGCCAGGCCGTTGCGAGCGTCATACGCGGTGGCTGCGCCCGTGGCATCGAACATGAAAACTCCGCGGCCGGTGGTGCCCCAGGCAAAATTATTGGCATCGACTTTAATCGACATGACCGAGCGCACTCCCAATCCGGAATTCGTGCTAATGTCGTGCACGCGCCGTCCTGCGGAATTGATGATGACGAGTCCGTTGTTGATCGTGCCGATTCCGTAACTGCCGTCGGCAAAGATCGCGCAGGACGTCACGATGGACTCTTTGAGTAACTGATTTATTTGCAGGTCGAAAACCGGTTCGACGGACGGGCCAACGCGGTAAAATCCCCGGCTGCTCACGACAATAATTCCTTCGGAATCACGCTTCATCGCGAAAACGCCGCGGTCAGGTAATGAGTGCGCGGGTATGGCCAACTCAGGGCCGTGGTCGGTGAGGCGATACAGGCCGGAATCGAGGTGGTGAACCCAAGGGGCGCCTTCGAACTGGAAAGAAAACAAGCGAAAGTTTCCGGGAAAATCCCAGGTTTGGAAGGCTGTCCCGTCCCAGCGGAAAATTTTCGTTTTCCCGATAAAATAGACATTTTTCCCCACGAGGTAGCATCCCCAGATGTCACCCGGTTGACGGTCTTCCGGCGTGAGGTGGTGCACCAGCGAACGGTATTCGAATACGCCAAGGGAAGTTTCTTCAAAGTATCCCATTTCATTGAGCGCTCCGGTCCAAAGCCTGCCGTCGCGGTCAAAGACCAGCGGACGCAAAGATCGCGAACCGGGCACGGGAAATGATTTCCAAGCCTGCCCATCGAAAACATGGAGCGAATTGTCGCCCGTGAAAATCCGCCCGAGGCGATCTTGGGTGACATCCCATTTTGGCAGGCTCTCACCCACTGTGTCGGTGCCAACCAAGTCGATTCTAGGCAAACCGACGCTGGGCCCAGTCCAAGCGCCTCTGGTCAAACAATAGGCGAAGAGAAAAACGAGAATCCGAAAAAACCCGAGGGAAGCTGAACGCGGTGAGGCCAAGCGGCACCATTCAACCCCGCCGTCTGAAAAATGCACAGCGATATTTACCGCCTTATTTTAGTGGAGCAGCGACTGGGAAATGGTTCGGCCAAGGCCTAAAGAGAGGTGATTTGGCCCGTCGTTGGGAAAGCGATTTGAAGGCATGCTGCGTGTATGAACTCATTCAAAAAAACAACGGTTGGAACGGTTTCGGTTTTCCTGCTGGCACTCGGTTTAAATCGACTCGCTGAGAAAACAGCGGTCTGGGCAATCGCGGGCGAAGAGCTGATTTGCGAATCGGTTTTGGTGTCCAGCAATCCCACGGTTACGCCGAGTCAGCTGCCGATTCGCCACGTATGCGTTTAATTCCAACACGGGGATGTCGCTATGTTGAACCTCGCCGCCATTCGTTATCGTAATGTGCTCGTGTCGCGCGGCGGGCCAATCGCTCGGATAGAACTCGGCGATACGATGGTCATGGGCCGAAGGCAGTTTCTGGCGAACGCGTTTCTCGCGCCGAATCTCGCAGTGAGCGACGGAACCGGTGCTGTGTTTAGTCAGGCCAACGGCAGCGGCACGTCCGAAATGCCGATGATGGCGCGGTTCATGGCGATCTCGGAAGCGCTGGAGCGCTGGGCGCACTGGCAATTGCACGCAGATAGTGAGGGAAAACGTTATGGCTTCGACATCGATCCTTCGAGCAACGGCATGGCGGCGTTTCCCGGGCTTTTTGCGCGACAGGCGCGAGCGAGTGCGTTGATGGAAGCTGCGGAGCGATTTAACCTGATGCATTGGTGGGAAGGGCGGCTTACGGCGTGCGATGCGACGTCGCCTTGGCCCGACGTCCAGGCGGCGACGATTTGCTCGGAGGCACCAGGCATCACGGTAATCATCTATCAACAATTGGCAGAAGGTGGCTTCGCGTATGGTCACGCGGCGGCGCTGGATTTTGGGACGGCTTGCTGGAAAGCAGCGATCGAGATGGAACGTCACGCGCAGGCGATCCGGCAATTCGCGCTGACCCATGCGGGAGGATCACACACCACCCCACGCCGCGAAGTTGGCGCGGTGGAGCAGCGCAGTTTATTTTTCGCGACGCAGGAAGGGCATGAATTGTTCAAAGCGCGTTTACATGCGCACCCGATCAGCGCGCCCGCGATTCCCAAGCTCGTCTATGACGGGCCAGTGCCGGGGCCGTGGTCGCGCTACGCGGATGTGTGGCGCGTGGTGTATGCGCCGCCGAGTGATCGTTACCTGAGCGCCGGGGAAAATTATTTCCTGTGGTAGCCGATGGCGCGTTTTGGAGCGGGTGGACAGAATCGAACTGACGATACCTCTTTGGAAGAGAGGAGTTTTACCACTAAACTACACCCGCGTCTCAATGACCGGTAGCGTGTAGGCGAGACGCCGGCATTCAAGCTTTTGTTAAACTACAGCGGCGGCCGGCGATTTGGGAAATGGGATTGCGGGCCTGTGCACCCGCACCTAATTTGCGGGCAATATGGCGACAACTGCGGCCCCAAAACCTAAGACCAAGTCCAACGTTCAAGCCGCGCAGGCGATGGCCAAGCAGAAGGCCCTCGAGAAAAAAGCCAAGAGCTACAAGCTCGACCTGAGTGAACTCTCGGTGTTCACCAGCCAGCTCGCGTCCTTGCTGACAGCCGGTCTGCCCCTCGTCTCCTGTTTGGAAGCGCTGCAGGATCAGACCGAAGATCAGGTTTTCCGGATTGTTATCCGCGACGTGCGCAATGACATCTCCACCGGCACTTCATTTTCCGGCGCGGTAAAAAAATTCCCGCGCGCGTTTCCGAATCTCTTCATCTCTATGGTGGAAGCGGGTGAAGCGTCCGGCGGCTTGGCGGAAATTCTCGGCAAGGTCGCCGGCTACTTCGAATCGACGGTGAAGCTGACCAAAAAAGTGAAGTCCGCGATGACGTATCCGGCGGCGGTCATCGGCCTCGCGGTGGTGCTCGTGAACGTGCTGTTGATCTTCGTGATTCCGGTGTTCGCGGCGATGTTCGCGGACTTCGGCGCAAAACTGCCAGCGCCCACCCAAATGTTGATCGACCTGAGTAATTTCCTGCAATCGTGGTGGTGGGCCATCGGTATCGGCCTCTATGGCGCTTACGTGGTGCTCAATAAATACATCGCGACGCCCAATGGCCGCCGGCAAAAAGACCAGTTCCTCGTGCGCGCGCCGATTTTCGGCAACCTCGTGCATAAGATCGCCCTGTCGCGTTTTTGCCGCACTTACGCGACGCTGATGCGCTCGGGCGTGCCGATTCTGCGCACGCTGGAAATCGTGGCTTCCGCCAGCGGCAAAGTTCAGGTCGAAGATGCGTGCGTGGAAATTTCCAAACACGTCAGCCAAGGCGGCCAGGTTTCCGATGTCATGGCGGCGAATTCCTTTTTCCCGCCGATGATGAAGCACATGGTGAAGGCCGGCGAAACCACGGGTAACGTCGACGGCATGATGAACAAGATCGCCGATTTCTACGATACCGAGTGCGACGCCATCGTCGGGGCGCTCACTTCGTTGATCGAGCCGTTGCTCATCGTATTTCTCGGAGTGGTCGTGGGCGGAATCGTGATGGCGATGTTCCTGCCGATTTTCCAACTCGGAACGGTTGCGGGCGGCCTGTAATCGATTTCAATAAATCGTTCTGATTGCTACGTTGCACGCGCGGCGTTTTAACAGACCTACTCATGCCAGCCATTCTCATCGTCGACGACCTCGTCTCTATCCACGAGATGTTGGACGCCGTTATTCAGCCAACCGGTTACCAAACCGCGTTTGCGACTGACGGCGAGAAGGCGCTGGTTCGCTACAAAGCCGACAAATACGACCTCGTGCTCGCCGATATCGACATGAAGCCGATGGACGGCATCACGTTGCTTAAGCAGCTGAAGCTCTACGATCCGAGCGCGGTGATCATCATCATGACCGCGTATGCGAGCACCGAAAGTGCGATCCAGGCGCTCAAGTCTGGTGCGTTCGATTATCTGCAAAAACCTTTCAAGGTCGATGAACTCATGCAGGCGTTGCGGCGCGGCATGGAGTTCAAGCGCGCGATGGCCGAGCGCGAAGCGTCGATTGCCGCGCCTTCGGTGAAAGCCGGCGATTTTGAGGCGCGCTTGATCGGCGACAGCGCGAAGAACAAACGCCTCATTACTCAGCTCAAGAAACTCGCGACTGCGCACACGCCAATTCTGATTTCGGGCGAGTTGGGCAGCGGCCACGAGATCGCCGCGGAGCTGTTGCACGCCGCCGGCACGCCCAAGGACAGCCCCTTGGTGCGCATCGATTGCCGGTTAAGTTCGATGGAAAGTTTGCGCAGCGGCTTGCTTGGCGAAAACGGCCAGGGCGGCACGTGGGTGCAACAGGCGAAAGGCGGCACGCTCTTTCTCTTGCACGTCCAATGCCTGCAAAAAGAAGCGCAGAGCGAACTCGTCTCCGTGCTGCGTAACAACGCCCACAATTTCCGCCTGGTCTGTGCGACCGAGGAAGATCTCGAGAAACTTTCGGAAGAAGGCGGCTTCAACGAAGAATTGTTCTACCGCATCGCCGCTTTGCCAGTGCAACTGCCGCCTTTGCGCGAACGCACGGAAGACATTTCGCTGCTGCTCAAAAATATCGCGGGCCGTTCTTCGAACCCGAAATTCGATGCGAAACAAATCGAGTTCACCGACGACGCTCTCTCGACCCTGAAGGCGTATCGCTGGCCGGGTAACTTGGTCGAGTTTACGCAGTTCGTTTCGCAAGTGCTCACGACGACCGAAACCCGCGTGGTCACGTCGGCGCAATTTCCCCTGCGGGTGCACGAAATCAAGAACTGGCCGACGCTCGCGGATTACCTCGCCGGCCAGGAAAAACAATACCTCGCGCGCGTGTTGCAGGCAGCAGGTGGCGATAAGGATAAAGCTGCGCGAGCACTGGGCATCGACGTTAGCCGCTTGGGTTAAAGCAGGTCTTTAAGGTTTTCAGGATTCACGCATCGAAACTAGATGCCCGCATGACATCCCATTCGCGCAAAGCCCGCCCGGAGGTCGGGCGCCACCTCGTTACCTTACTTCAAATTCACCCACAAAACCGGGTTGCGAATCGGTAAGTTGCGGCGAATTTCTTCGATTTGCGGGTCGGGTTCGAGGCGCTTCCAGGTTTCGAGCCAGTCTTGGCGGCCCGTCGCAAGCGCCCCGAAAATCAACGCCGGCTGACGCACCGGCCAGTTATCCCAATACATCACGTCCGGTTTTTTCGGCCAGGTTGATTTGTTTGCGAGGTAGGGGGCGAGAAATTCCACGCCGCGCACGAGGCTGCGCCCGTCGGGCAACGACCATGTCATGAGGTTTTCGTCTTCGCTGGAAAGCACCGCAGCGAGCCCGGTCATGACGTCGAGATTGAAGATCGCGTAACCGTAAGGCTTGGTGCGGGCCATCTCGCGCGGGAAACTCCCGTCGGGTGCCATTTGATTGGGCAGCAAAATTTCCTTAAAACGCCGCCGGCAATCCGCGAGGGCGCCATCGTCTTTCACGAGATGCGCAAACGCCGCCGCTTGCAGCGCCCAACAGGTGCCGTGGTTGTTCTCGGCTTTGCTTTCATCGACGCCGTAAGGGTGCGTGCTGATCCATTTCAGGTAGTCGCGAAACCACGCCATGAGCGCGGCTTCCTCGTCTTTCATTAAAGCCTTTGAGCCACGCAACGCTTCGATACCGAGGGCGACTTCGGCGAGGTGCACAGTATCGATCACGCCGATGCTGCGACCGGTGCTGCGGCCTTTGATCGCCTGCGAGTAAAGCAGGTGGGGATTCATCCGCGTCGTCGGGTCGACAAACCACACGTGCGCCTGCCGCACGGCGGCAGCGGCGAAACGTTCGTCGCCGGTTAACTTATACGCAGCGGCCAACGCGCCGAAGTCGCGCGCAAATCCCAGCAAAAGCTGCCGATGCGCAACGAAGTTATCGGGATTCGTCAGGCCGTCGCGTTGGACGTAGGGCGCGTGGGCGTCCTTCGGATCCGGCCACCAGTAATCGCCTTCGGATGAAAAATCATTTCTACCGCCGGCGCTGCGCGAGTTGACCGCGGACGTGATGCTGCGCGGCTCCGTGGAAAGCACGGCTTCGGCGAGATGCACGACGCGGGGACGTTCATGCGCGGCCAAGTCGAAATCGAGGGGTAGAAGCATCTTAGGCACGAAAGTGCGGCTCGGTTTACATCCTGCAAGCGCGCCGCAGGTTGCATCATTAACCGACCGCAGGGTGAAAAGAAATTTTATGCCAGCGAAAGCGCGGGGGATTTACTTAATTCCCGCTTGCGGCTCGTTTCGGCGCCCCCAAATCTCCGGCAAATCTACGCGCATGCCTAAACGCACCGACCTGCACTCCATCCTGATCATCGGCGCCGGCCCTATCATCATCGGCCAAGCCTGTGAATTCGACTATTCCGGCACCCAAGCCTGTAAAGCGCTCAAAGAGGAGGGTTATAAAGTCATCCTCATTAACTCGAATCCGGCGACGATCATGACTGATCCGGAGTTCGCCGATGTGACTTACATCGAGCCGCTGACGGTCGAGATCGTGGAAAAAATCATCGCGAAGGAACGTCCGTCCGCGCTGCTCCCGACCCTCGGCGGCCAGACCGCACTCAATCTCTCGATGCAGCTGCATCATGCGGGCATCCTCGACAAATATAACGTCGAGATGATCGGCGCGAAACCCGACGCCATCAAGAAAGGCGAAGATCGCGAAATTTTTAAGCAGTGCATGCTCAAAATCGGTCTGGACGTCGCGAAATCCATGACGGTTCACACGCTCGACGCGGCGCGTCAGGCGGCGGATTACATCGGCACGATGCCGCTCATTATTCGCCCGAGCTTCACGCTCGGCGGCACGGGTGGCGGTATCGCTTACAACCGCGAAGAATTTGAACAGATCGTCAACGGTGGCCTCGAAGCCTCGCCGACGCATGAAGTGCTCGTCGAAGAATGTCTCCTCGGTTGGAAGGAATACGAGATGGAGGTCATGCGCGACCACAAGGATCAGTGCGTGGTTATCTGTTCTATTGAAAATTTCGACCCGATGGGCGTGCACACGGGCGACTCGATCACCGTCGCTCCGGCAATGACGCTAACTGACAAAGAATTTCAAGTGATGCGCGACGCGTCGTTCGCCGTTATTCGCGAAATCGGCGTCGAGACGGGTGGCTCTAACATCCAGTTCTCCATCGATCCGCAGACGGGCCGCCAAGTCGTCATCGAGATGAACCCGCGCGTGTCGCGTTCGTCCGCGCTGGCATCGAAAGCCACCGGTTTCCCGATTGCGAAGATCGCGGCCAAACTCGCGATCGGTTATACGCTCGACGAACTCCGCAACGACATCACGCGACTTACGCCGGCGAGCTTCGAACCGACGATTGATTACGTCGTGACAAAGATTCCGCGTTTCGCGTTCGAGAAATTCGTCGGCGCCAATACCACGCTCACGTCCGCGATGAAGTCGGTCGGCGAAGCGATGGCAATCGGCCGCACGTTCAAGGAATCGTTCCAAAAATGTCTGCGTTCGCTCGAGACGGGCGCGCGCGGTTTCGGTGGCGGCGGCAAGTGGGGCGGCGACGAAGTCGTCGATGATGCCACGATTCGCCAAAAACTCGGCACACCGAACGCCGAACGCGTTTATTATCTCCGTCACGCGTTCCGCGCCGGCTACAGCGTCGATCAGATTTTCGATCTGACGAAGATCGATCCATGGTTCCTGCACCAGCTCCGCGAGCTTTTCGAAATGGAGACTTCGCTGCGGGCGCAGTCGCTCGAACAAGTCGATGCCCACGCGCTCAAGCGTGCGAAGCAATTTGGTTTTTCCGACGCGCAACTCGCGCACTTCTTTAAAATCGATTTCGATGTGATGCGTGCGCATCGCAAGAAGCTCGGGGTGAACACGACATTCCGTCTGGTCGACACGTGCGCCGCGGAGTTCGAGGCGTTCACGCCTTATTATTATTCGAGTTACGGCGACGAAAACGAAGTCCTGCCGTCCACGAAGAAAAAGATCATGATCATCGGCGGTGGCCCGAACCGCATCGGTCAGGGCATAGAGTTCGATTACTGCTGCGTGCATGCGTCGCTCGCGTTGCGCGAGATCGGTTTCGAAACCGTGATGATCAATTCGAACCCGGAAACGGTTTCGACGGATTACGACACCAGCGATCGTCTGTATTTCGAACCGCTCACGCTTGAAGACGTGCTCGAGGTTTACGAACAGGAGAAATGCTGGGGCGCGATCGCCCAGTTCGGCGGCCAGACTCCGCTCAATCTCGCCAGCGCGCTCAAGGCCCGCGGCGTAAACATCATCGGCACCTCGCCCGAAAGCATCGACACCGCGGAAGACCGTAAACTCTTCTCGGCCGTGCTCGACGCGGTGAAACTGAAATCGCCCGCCAATCGTATCGCGATGTCTGAAGCGGAAGCGCTCACGGCGGCGAAGGAAGTCGGTTATCCCGTGCTCGTGCGTCCGTCGTTCGTGCTCGGTGGTCGCGGCATGTTCATTCTCTATAGCGAAGCTGAGATGAAGGATGTCGTGCGCCAGGTATTCGACGTCATGCCCGGCAAGCCGGTGCTGATCGATAAATTCCTCGAAGACGCCAACGAACTCGACGTCGACTGTATCAGCGACGGCGAAACCACGCTCGTCGGCGGTATGCTCGAGCACATCGAATACGCCGGTGTTCACTCGGGTGACGCCGCGATGGTGATGCCGCCGCACACGCTTTCGAAAGAAATGTTGAAGACCGTCCGCGAAGCGACCTACGCGCTCGCGAAGGAACTCAAGGTCATCGGCCTGATGAACGTGCAGTTCGCGATCAAGGACAACCAACTCTACGTGCTGGAAGTGAATCCGCGCGCGTCGCGCACCGTGCCGTTCGTCGCGAAAGCCATCGGCGTGCCGCTGGCGAAACTCGCCGCGAAAGTCATGGCCGGCAAAAAGCTCATCGAGCTTGGTTTCACGCAGGAAGTGCAACCAAAACATTGGTGCGTAAAAGAAGCGGTGTTTCCATTTAACCGTTTCCCCGGCACCGCGATCGTGCTCAGTCCCGAAATGCGTTCGACGGGCGAAGTCATGGGCATGGACGACGACCTTGGCATCGCGTTTGCGAAAACCCAGATGGCCGCAAAGCCTGCGCTGCCGCTCAAGGGCAAACTCTTCATCAGCGTCAAAGACAGCGACAAGGAACAGGTCATCGAGATCGCGAAAGGCTTCTCGGAACTCGGCTTCACGCTTTGCTCGACGACCAACACGACAAAGCTGCTGCAATCGCACGGTGTCACCGTGCAGACGGTCTACAAGCTCAACGAAGGTCGCCCGAACTGCGTCGACATGATCAAGAACGGAGAAATCCAACTCGTGATCAACACGCCGCGCGGGATGATCCCGCGCAACGACGAGAACGCCATCCGCGCCGCGGCTTACGCCAACAATGTCTGCATCATGACGACCATCACAGGCGCCAAGGCTGCATTGAAAGGTATCCGCGCGATGAAGGCCAAACTTGTCGATGTCCGCGCGCTGCAGCTCTACAAGGGCAGCGTCGTGCCGATGGTCTAACCCACGCTTTGTCCTTACGCGAAGCGTTTCAAAATGTCTGCTCCCGTCACTACTCTCATCGCTTTGCTGCACGGCCCCGATCAACGGGGCTTGGTGGCGCGCGCGTCGGGTTGGATTTTTGAGCGCGGTGGAAATATCCTCCATGCCGACCAACATCGCGATGAGGTGACGGGCGTATTTTTTCAGCGTTTGGAATGGATTCCAGCTGCGCCAAAAACGGCGACGGGCAAACCTCGGGTCAAAGATGTGGACGCGGAAGTGAGTGAGTTTTTGGCGTTCGCGCGGGATGAATTAAAAATGCAGGCGACGGTCACGGAGTCGACACACCGGCCTCGCGTGGCACTGTTTGTTTCGAAAGCAGATCATTGTTTCCACGACATTATCCTGCGTTGGCGCGCAGGAGAATTTCCGTGCGATATCGTGGGCGTGATTTCAAATCACGAGCAGCTTGCGTCCGCCGCCGAAGCTTACGGCCTGAAATTTTTCCATCTACCGATTTTACCAGGCAAAAAAATCACCGGCGAATCCGACCAACTTGCGTTGCTCAAAAAACTCAAAGTCGAACTCGTGGTGCTCGCGCGTTACATGCAGGTGCTGTCGGACGAATTTTTGCGCCAGTTCGGCAAGCCAATCATCAATATCCATCACTCGTTTCTCCCTGCGTTTGCCGGTGGTCGCCCGTATCATCAAGCGCACGAGCGGGGCGTGAAATTGATTGGTGCGACCGCGCATTATGCGACCGCGGTTTTGGACGACGGCCCGATCATCCAGCAAGATGTCGCGCGCGTGACGCACCGCCACAGCATCGATGACTTGGTGCGAAAGGGAAAAGATTTGGAGAAGTCCGTGCTCGCGCAGGCACTGCGCTGGCATTTAGAGAATCGTATTCTCGTCTACGGGAATAAAACGGTGGTGTTCGACTGAGTCGGGCTAAAGGCAGGCCTGGCGGGGCCACGAATCACACGAACAGCCACGAAATTTCGAACAGAGTAGTTTGGTAGAATTCGTGGCGCAGTTCGGATTTTGTTCCTTGTTCGGTTTGGGTTAAATTTCGCAACCCGGCGCGCGGTTTCATGTCTAGGGTAGGCTCACAAACCCACCTCACCTATGAATACCAATAACCTCCGTAGTTCCGCTGCTCGGGCTGTCCTGATTGCCGCTGCCGTGATCGGCTTCGCCGCTTTGCCCGCCTGCCGCACCGTCGTCGTCGATAATAACGCCAACACGCTGGGCGAAGTGAAGCTCGGTGAACTTCAGGTGTTCGCGAACCATGATTTCGAAACCGTCTACAAGGCCGCCAAGGCGGGGATCGCGGATCGCAAGTTGTTCCTCACTCAGGACGATAAGAAATACGTCGAGGCCGAACTCAAAGCCCGCGATTCCGTGGACACGCTGATCGTCGTGAAGATCAAGGAAGTGGCCAAGGACCGCACGAGTGTGAAGGTGCGTTATGGCGTGACCGGCGATGTGCCGAATGCGCAGGCGCTCTACAACGAAATCGCGAAGCGTTATTGAGCCGAATAACCGACCAAACGCGCGATACGAATTACACGAATTCTCACGAAACGATCTGGCTCAGCGTCATTCGAATTCGTGGGAATGAGTGAAATTCGGGTCGCGGTTTGATTTTAACTGCCGCCTTTTGCCTTGAGGGAGGCAAGGACGCCGCTCAATCTGCACGGTTCCATGAGTCAACTTCCCCCCGCCCACCAATCGCCCCAAGATCCCAATGCTGCCATTCCGGTCAGCGAGCCCGGCTTCGAGGTGCACGTCCAGGATTACTGGGCTAAAAACAGCGGCCTGATTCTCGGTGGTCTCGCCTTGGTCGTGGTCGCCATCATCGGCTGGCAGGGTTGGCAATATTTCCAGGCCTCGCGCGAGCAGGATATCCGCGCGGAATACGCCAAAGTCGGCGACCAGACGGCCAAGCTCGCGTCTTTTGCTTCGGAACATTCCGGGCACACGCTCGCTGGAGTCGCGCGCCTTCGCCTTGCTGACGAGCGCTATGCCGCCGCCGATTACAAGCAGGCTGCCACCCTTTACACGCAAGCCGCCGAGTCGTTGGACAACGACGTCCTCCTTGGCCGCGCTAAACTCGGCGCAGCGATCAGCCAGATTAACGGTGGCGACCAAGCCGCCGGCGAAGCCTCGCTGAAAGCCGCCAGCACCGACAGCAAGCTCGCCCCTGGTGCCCGCGCCGAAGCCACGTATCACCTCGCGACGATTGCGTTGGACGCAGGCAAAACCGACGAAGCCAAAAAGCTCGCTGACGAAGTTTCCAAAATCGAAGCCACCGGCCCCTGGGCCCAACGCGCCACGATGCTGATCGCCAGCCTGCCTGGCGCGGCGAAACCCGCGACTGCGGGCGCCGGCTTCAAGCTCGGTAATTAAGCTGAGTCCGAGCCGCGGGTTCGGTTAAGTTGCAAGGCGGGATCTTTAATCCCGCCTTTTTCATGTCCGAAATTGCGCGCTTACTTTTTATCGTCTCGCTTTGAAAGCGTGCGGCGGCGCATCGAAACGCCGACCAGCGCAACAGTGCCGAGGACGGCTGCATAAGTGGAAGGCTCCGGAATCGCGGCAATCGTGCTGCCGTTTAACACGAGGCCATGGGTGCCGGCGGAAGGTGAATTAAAGCCCCAGCCTCCCGTAGTCGTCTGGCCGCTCGCATAAAATCTCAGCGTGATCGAAGTCGCAGCGTTGATGTTTTGCAGCGCGAGGATGCTGCTCAGGTCGATCGTTGGTGACGTTGACGGGGTTGTCGTGACTGAAAACGGACTGCCAATCAGCGAGAACGTTGATCCGTCCGTGCTGTAAGCAAACTGCATGGAAACGCCCGGAGTTGCCGCATAGGCTGGGGTTCCAGCAAACCGTGCGCTGATCGAACTGAGTGAAAGCGTGTAGTCGTTGGCGGCAGATATTACCCACTGGAAATAATCCGTGTTCGCCGTGGAGATGCCGTTGTTTTGGAACCCTTGGGTGCGAAATGAATTTGCTCCCGTGCTCGCCGAGGCCGTGCTGCCACGGGTCAAAGTATTAAACGAAGCGCCGGTGTCCAAATGCGCAGCAATAATATCCGCCGTGGACGTGGCTGATGGCGATTCACCAGTAAAATCCCATGCGAGTAATTGGGCCAAGGCTGCATTGGCGCAGCCGAAAACAAGAATTGCCGATACCACTGAAAGACGCAGAAGCTGTTTCATAGCGTCAGTTGTAGAGCATTCCGCAAAACAGCGGAAAAATCGATACGACCTAAGTTAAGGTGATCATACGCTCTCGTGTGCGATCACAAAAAAGCCCGCCGAAAAATCGGCGGGCTTTTGGAAAATAAAAACTTAGCGCGCCACGTTATACTTGGCCTGATTCCGACGACGAACCACGACACCCGCGAGAGCGACCACACCGAAGATCGCGGCGTAGGTGGAAGGTTCGGGCACTGCGGTTAAATTTACCGCACCATTTACCGTAAAATCGTCGAACCGAATGGATCCGCCGTTTGCAGGAGCTCCACCGGCCGGCCCAATCGTTCCAAAACCATACACGCGAATCTCAAGCGCAGTTCCGGTTGCGGGAGAACCAGGAGTAAATGTTAAGGTATTTGGTGAGGCGGCGACAGTTGCTGTGTAAGTTTGGTTTGATCCCAGCTGATTGGAAAGAGATGCAAACCCATTGGTGCTTGAGTAGGCAGATATTGTATTGGGTGCTGTGCCGCTACCGCTAACTTTTAGGCTAAATGAGGAAAGCGAAATAGTATATCCGCTAGCGGCAGTTAGGGTAAAAGTAACGTAGTCGGTGGAGGTTAATGGATTGATTGAACTGCTTCCGAAGCTCCAAGAGGTGCTTGCATACACACCACTGCCGGAATTTGCGGCAAGCCCCGATCCTCGGGTGATATTGGAAGCAGTCTGGATATTAGCATTTTTCGTGGAAAACGCGACCGACGTGGTCGTTCCCGATAACGACGACATATCGTAGTATGCTATTTGTGCAAAAGCGGCAACACTTGAGAAAATAGCCGCGAGGGTGGTGAGAATGTAGCGCGTTTTCATGTTTGTCTGTGTGTGGGTCTAATTAAGCACGTTTAGCGCCGTGCTCTCGAATTAGTGGAACAAAGGTCAAAAATCTTTCGTGAGTCGAGCGAATGACTGGGCGTCACGCTAACGTTACACGACGAACGGCGGGGCTCACGAATTTTGGAGGCCGGCGTTGACAGAACGGGTTTCACCCCGTCCCATGCGTGCCGGTTGTCGGGGTGTAGCTTAGTCTGGTAGAGCGCCTGGTTTGGGACCAGGAGGTCGTAGGTTCGAATCCTATCGCCCCGACCATTTTGTCGATGGCTTGCACGTGCAGGCATCGAACCGAGTTACCCACAGAAATTGAAGTGAAGCCGGCGTTCATGAAACGGCTTCGCTCCGCCAAGGAGATGCGCAGGAACGGGCCTGCAAACTGTGAATAAATGCTTCTTGCGTAGGCGGGCGGGGCACTCGTATATCCGTCCCCTCAATCTCTCAAAAAAATGGATACTCTTTCTCGTGACAGCAACAGTTCCGGCAGCATTTTGCCGCTTGTCGGCGTAATCGCCGGTGGTCTCGCCTTGATCCTCTCGATCGCGGCACTCGTTCAATTGACGAAGGTGAATGCAAAGCTCACCGCGCAAGGTGATGAAATCGCGAAGATCGCGACTCTCGAAACCGAAGTGCGCGCCGCTTCCACCAAGTCCGACACGGCCATCGCGAGCCTGCGCTCGGGTATCCAAACCGCGCTCGATTCCATCGGTGCGTCGCTCACCTCGACTGGTGAACGCCTTACCAAGATCGAAGAAGCTCAGAAAGCCCGCGCGGCTGCTCCAGCAGCCAAAGGTGGCGCGAGCGGTGGTGCGGCTGCTGCTCCGACCGGCGTCGTGGACGCTGCGGGTAACTACACCGTCGCATCCGGTGACTCCCTCACGAAGATCGCTCGTAAATTCGGCGTCCGCGCTGATGCGATCGAAGCGAAGAATCCCGGTCTCGACCCGACGAAATTGAAGGTCGGCCAGAAGATCAAGATTCGCTAAGCTACCTTAATCGAGAAAAGTTTCCCAAGCCTCCCATTGTGGGAGGCTTTTCTATTGGGTGAGTGCGGCGAACGGTTGAAGCGATGGCTTTGGCTGGGATTGCTTTTATGAAGTGCGACTTCGTGAAGCCACTTTCGAGGCGGCGCAGGTCGTCGCAGTTCCCCGGTCCCGGCATTCCTCAATTCGCTGCGAGGGTGAGGGGTCGAGTGATTTTTCCGTTGAGCGAAACCATGGGCCGATGTCGCGTGAATTTTTATCGTCACGCGGGGGTGAAGGCACACGTTGGTGCGACATGAGCAAAGATTTTCCTGCGCCCCAGCGTTGGCAAAAAATCCGCACGGAGCCGCTTTTAAAGACGCGGATATTCGAAGTGGTGAGTGCGATTTACCGGCATCCGCGGCGCGAGAAGGATCAGGATTTCGTGGTGATTCAGCCGAACGATTGGGTGAATGTGCTCGCGCTCACGGTTGAGCGGGAGTTGGTGCTCGTGAGGCAATTTCGTTACGGGATCGACGGGTTTTCAATGGAGGTTCCGGGTGGAGTCATTGATGCCGGCGAAGATCCGATGGCGGCTGCCGTGCGCGAGTTGCGCGAAGAAACGGGTTATGTGGGCACCCGGGCGCGTCTGCTGGGCAGCGTGCATCCAAATCCGGCGATTCAGAATAATCGCTGCCACCTTGTGCTGATCGAAGATGCGCAGCGGACGGCGGAACTTGAATGGGATGCCGATGAGGAATTGGAAGTCATCGTGTGGCCCGTCGACGAAGTGTATGCGTGCGCACATCGCGGAGGGATCACGCATGCGTTGGTGTTGAATGCGCTGTTTTTGTTTTCGCCGATTTGGACGGAGATGAAAAAAGCGCAGCGTTGAAGGTGAACCGCGGTGGCTGCAGCGCGCGCAATTTTTTCATCGAGTCGCCCCGTGCGCTCGCGATCGTCTTTGTGAGCCAACTTCAGCGGTGCTCGGTGAAGAGGTGCGAGCGATTTTTCCCGCGAAGTTTGCTTCTGTTGCTTTGCGCGGGAGGCGTGTCTTGCGCAAAGGGCTGCGCGTTGAGCGCGAATTTTTTTAGCGCTTAGGCGAGGCTTGGCGCCAGCGGCGCCAACCGAAAGCGCCTAACGCGGCGCTGACTAAGAATGCACCGTAGGTCGACGGCTCGGGCACGCGGCGGTTGTAGAGCACGCCATTGACCGCCGATAAATCGATGCCACCAGAGCCGGTGGATCGAGTGGTGCTGGTGTTGTAGTAAGTCGTGTTTTGCCAGTTCACGAGGTTGGCCGTGTTGCCGCCGTCAGTGACATCGTAACCCATGAGGGAGTAACCGTAGATGGTGGTGCCGGCGGCGATGCCCAAATCAGAGAGTGAAATGATGGTGCCGCCGAGGCCTTGGGTGCCGGTCTCGCTGTTGCCGTTCCAATAGGGCGAGCCAAGGTTGTCGCCGTTGGAATAACGGAATTGGTTATACGTGTAATCCTGGCCGAGAAGATTGGTGGAGCCGTAATCACTTGCATCAACGCCGACTAAATTTCCGCCGTAAGCGGTGGGGCGATCGTTGACCGAATCCCATCCGGTAATCACCGCGATCTTCACGGAATCGTGAACGCCGATGAGGCCACGATCGAAAATAGCGAATGCAGTGTCGTTGCTGGAGACGATGCCGGATTCATTGAACACGAAATCGAGGCGCTCGATGTTGCCCTCTAACGCGCCGGTGCCGTTGGCAAAGGTATTATCAGAACCACGCAGGAGATTGTTACCCAGCAGAAGATTCGCGTAAGTGGTCGAATATGGCGCGTAGAATTTTGCGGCGTTGGCTGTGTCCTGCAAATACCACACGGAGGAATTGTTGGCATTACCCGCGGTCGTGTTGCGACGGGTATAGGCGGCAATGGCAGTGCTGTTGGCGTCGTAGATATTTCCGGCTGTATCCTTGAACGTGGTGATGCGCGCGGTGATATCTTCAAAATCGACGCCATTGACGTTCGGCGCGTTCACTCCTTGGCTGTAGACAGCGGTGATTTGACTGACCGCAATTTGTGCGGAAGCTGACACTGCGCTGATAAGCAGCACACTGGTGAAAGCAGTTAAATTAACTGCGAGACGTGAAAGCAGTTGTTGTAAATGGCTGGTCATAGCGGCTTGGAAACTGGGTGTTTACCCTAGTTTTCCAGCCTAATGCAACCAACCATCAGTAGTAGCCTATTTCAGTGAGTGGCATTGGCGCGATAACGACGCCAGGCGAAGAACCCCCCGAGCACTCCCACAAAAATCATCCCGTAAGTCGAAGGCTCGGGAACGCGGCGCGTGAGTTGGGCACCAAAGCCCATGAAGTCGATGTTCCCTGCGTCGGTGGCGGAAGAGGTATTATTGAGGTAATACGCAGTGTTCTGCCAATTCACCAAGCGCGCGACGTTGCCGGCATCGACAAGAGTATCGCCGGCAATAAGGGAGTAACCGAAGATTGTCTGGCCAGCGGTAACGCCTAAATCAGTGAGCAGAATTGCGCGACCGATGAGCGAAAGTTCGGTAGTATCACCGGCATTGGTATCGCGCGCGACAATCGTTTGATTGGTGTTACCGACCGGACTCGTGTAGAGATTATCGTTATACGTGGTGACTGAACGAATATACTGCGCGTTCGTTTGGTTGGGCGGGGGAACGGCCACCGCGTTGGGCGTTTCTTGCACGATGAAACCGTTACTGGCGTAAGCGGTAGGGGTATTACTGCCATCGACCGCAGTGTAGGCCGCGACGCGAAACGGATCGCCTTTGTTGCCCGGATTTTCGAAGTCGAACAGCACGATCACTTCATCGCCTTTGACGACATATCCGCCGCTGAAGAAGAAATCGATACGTTCAATACTGGAAGTCGGTATGCCACCGGAAGTGTTGGTGTTGTTGAACGGATTCCAAAGGCTTTGCCCGAGGTCGCTGCTGAGCATGACTTCGTTAAGCGTTGGGGTGGAGTCGCCCTTGGCGTAAGTCTGAGCGGTATTACCAGGGACATTTTGATAAAGCACTGCACCTTGGTTGCCACCGGTGGCACCGCGGCGGAAATAAACGTTACTCGCGGTCACACCGCTCACAGTGTAACCACCAAGCACGTCGATCTGCATCGTCTCAACCGCGCGGGTGTCGTTGAGGTAGGTGAGATTGTCTACGGTGACATTGCCGCCGTTGTTGAGCGTTCCATAGGTGATTCCTGTGACACCGTAACCCACTTGTGCAGACGCCGAATGGGCAGCGCTTGCCAGCAGCGCGACAAAGAGGAAATTCCGAGCGCAGCGCAGAGCGCGTAAACTTGAGGGGGAAAGCGAGTCCGTGTTCATCGGCTTGATTTATCTAGGGGTTATAACCTAGCTCAAACGGGTGACCAGCGCGATAGTGCATTTGTCCTGCTTTTACAGGAAAATGACAGCCTTTAAGTAATACGCTCTACCTTGGCTATGTTTGGGAAGTGCTGGTCCTACGCGGCGACTTTAGCTGCTCAATGCGGCATTCCGAGGTTGTCGCCCATTGCGCCAATGACGAACTGCGAAAAACGAAGCACAGAGGCCGACAAAAATAACACCGTAGGTTGACGGCTCGGGAACAGGTTTAGCGAGCTGCGCGCCGAAGCCCATGAAATCCATGTTTCCCCAAGTTTCAGCGTCGGTATTGGTCAGGTAGGTCGAGCCGTTTGTCCAATTTACCAGTCGGGACGCGTTGTTGTAGTTCGAGCCGACCGAGACGTCGCCTGCCATCAACGAATAACCGTAGATTTTAGTGCCCACGCTGATGCCGAGATCTTGGAAACTGAGCGCGATGCCCACGAGATAGAGTTCCGAGCTGCCGCCGGAATTACTGTCGAGGACGGCAATCGACTGCGTGCCGGTGAGATTATCGCCGTTGGTGGTCGAAGAGCGCAAGTAAGTGCTGTTGCCCAGTGTTGGGGAGGTGACGGGATCACCAAACGTATCTGGGTTAACCAGCTTACCGGTGTTCGCGTAGGCGGTCGGAGTGTTTGAACCGTCGACGGCCGTGAACGCGGCGATGCGAAAACCGTCGCCTTTGTTACCGGCATTTTCCAAATCGAAAAACACCAGCCGTTCCGTCCCGGTTACCGTGTAACCGCCAGAAAAATAGAAATCGATACGTTCGATATTCGAGAGGAGTGAAGCGCTGGCGTTGGTGTTGGCGAAAGGGTTGCGAAGGCCCTCAGTGAGATTTCCGCTCAACATCACTTCCTGCAGCGTGGGATTGGAATCACCGTTACCATACACCACTGCGTCCGCGCCGCTCTGTCCGGAATTATAGCTGTTATAATCGTAGAAAACGGTCGCGTTGTTATTACCGCCGGAGGTGCGGCGAAAATAGACGTTACTCGCCATCGTTCCGTTTACGGCGAAGTTATCTTCCGTCGTGGAAATCGTCGCGACCGTGCGGTTGTAATTATAGTAAGTGATCTCGCCCACCGTGGTCGGAGAGGGGCCGAGGAGGCTGCCATACGACAGCCCGGTGACTTGCGTTTGAGCACGGCTCTCATTGGTCAGAAAAAACAGGCTCGCCAACACGCAAGCCAAACGGCCAAATGTGCGGAGTTGCTTTACAGTAAATTGCGTTTGCGGGGCCTTCATCTAGGGTTAAATACCTAACCCAACTGGGTTACAGCGCCAGAAAATTCTTCTCTAATAAGTGAAACGACTTCGCACTAAAATCGATGCTGATGCTGTAGAACGGCAGTTTGAGGAAGCGGCGCGCGTCCGCTTGCGAAAATTGGTGGTCATCGGCATGGCGAGCCTGGCTTTTTTTTCCATAATTATATGGTTTTCATGGTCTTCCATCGGTGATTGGCGTCAGCGGCGGGACCTTAAGAAAGCCCACACGTTTGAGCAAACCGGAGATTATCGCCGTGCATTGCTGACCCTGGAGCAGGTGATCCAAATTCACCCACTCAATACCGAGGCGCGTCGGGCCCTCGCAGGCTTCTATGATCGGGCGAGTCAGGCGCAGGCGCTTGAGGTGTGGAACGAGGTCGCGCAGATGGAGCCGAAAAACCCGGAGAACTGGCTCGGTTTGGCGAAGTCGGCCATTCAAGCGCTGGATCAAAAGACCTCCCAGCGTGCGTTGGAAAAATTAAAAGAGCTGGGTGAAACCGGAGTCGAATATCGACGGCTGGCGACGGCGTCAGCGCTGTTGGCTTACGATTCGGTGGCGCTGGAAGAGCATTTGAAAGAGTTGTCGCAGGCGCTCCCCGATGACGTTCGGATCAAGTTTACGCTGGTGGCGCAACAGATTCACAGCAAAGACCAGGTCAAGAACCGCGCCGCGCGGGCGGAAATGATTAAATTAGTGAAGCAAAATCCGGTGCGCCTGCGCGCCACCTTGGAATTGATTTCCGATGTCGTGCGCCGTCACCCGCGCAACACGCCCGAACGCGAAGCCGAGTTCAATGCCTTGGTGCTGGAAATAGTGCCGCCGATCGGGCCACGTGTTTATGAAGTCACGCGCATGACGGCGCTCGATTTGCTGGTCGACTATGCGCGGAGTCAGCCCGGATTGCAGTCAGAGGACGTCGCGGTGTTTTTGCGCTGGATGACTGCGAATAATTGGTCGGCGAACGCATTGCGCTGGCTCGACCGGCAGGACGCTGCGCTCCTCGATTCGCGTTGGGTGAAACCCGCCGCTGCGGATGCCGCTCTGGAGGTGGGGGACTGGACGCGTTTGCGCACGCTGGTTGCAGACGGCGCTTGGGGACCGATCCCGATCGCGGCTTACGACCAAGCACTAAAACTTTACCAGACCAGCGGGCGTGGTAAAAGCTCGGGAGTGCAAGCGTGGAGCGAGGTCATCGAAGCATGTCGCACCTCGTTACCCGGCTTAAAGATGCTCGGCAGACTCACAAAAGAGTGGAAATGGCCTGACGAAAGGCAGCAGGTTTTGCAGGCCATCGCCAAGGGTTTTCCGCGCGAAACCTGGGCGTGGCGCGAGCTGATTTCCTATGCGATTAACGCCCGCGATTCGCAGTTGTTATGGCGCACTTATGTTAACCGCAGCCTGTCCACTCCCGGTGACGTCGGCGTGCAAATCGAGGCCGCGATGGTCGGCTTGCTTACCGGCCAGCGTAACGCGGCGACGGTCGAGGCGACGCAGGAACTGCTGCGCCGCGAACCAAAAAATAACGCAGTGAAAATCATCCACGCGCTCGCGTTGTGGCGGGCGAAACGTTTCGCCGAGGCCGCGCCAATTCTGGATGAGTTGCCCAAGGCGGTGTTTGCCGAGCCGCGCTATGCGTTTGTTTACGGGCTGGTGCTCGCGGAGACGTCGCGGTTGCCGGAAAGTCTGCGGATGCTGGAATGGGCCGCGGCGGAAAGACTGCTGCCCGAGGAATCGTTGCTCCTCGAAGAGACGCGTGCGCGCGTCGAAGCGCGGTTGCGCAGTGCGCCCCGAACTCAGTGAGACGGTGTCGCATTTAGCGAGGTGAGCACCGCGTGACTTCTCGTCTGATTTAGTCGACCTAATGACTCCGCACTGGCCTGAGGCGCGCCCTTTACATTGAGACGAGGCGCGAGTTTATTTTCCACGCTCTTAATTCCGAAAGCAGCTGTGTTATATCCCTAGTTTCCCCGCGATGAATTTAATTGGTTCGCTTTTCAAGTCGTCCATCGGGCGCAAAATCCTCGTGGCCCTCACCGGACTCGTGATGTTCGGTTTCGTGACCGGCCACTTGCTCGGCAACCTGCAAGTCTTCGGCCCGCCCGAGTTGATCAACGTTTACGCGCACAAACTCGAAGCGCTCGGCCCGATTCTCTGGATCGTCCGCAGCTTCTTGCTCGTCGCGCTCGTGATTCACGTGTGGCTCACGATTCAACTCACGATCGAGAATCGTGCCGCGCGTCCGCAAAAATACGCGGTGAATCACACCAACCGCGCCACGCTTGCATCGCGCGTGATGGCGATCAGCGGTCTCATCGTCCTCGCGTTCGTGATTTTCCATTTGCTGCACTACACGGTGCGCGTGAACCATCCTGAATGGAACGAGCACACTTACACGCTCGCCGATGGCATCACCAAGGTGCGCGATGTGCACACGATGATCGTGCAAGGTTTCTCGAGCCCGTTGGTTTCGATTTTCTATATCTTCGCGGTCGGTTTGCTCAGTTATCACTTGAGTCACGGCATCGAGAGTTCGGTGCACACGCTCGGTTTAAAAAACGAATCGTGGGCGAAAAACATCCGCGTCTTCGCCATCGGTTACTGCTGGCTCTACTTCCTCGCCAACGCCGCCATGCCGATCGCGGTGCTCGCGGGTTTCCTCACCGTCAAAGCCTAATTATTTTCCGTCATGGCCACGCTCAAATCCAACGCTCCTTCCGGCCCGCTCGCTGACAAATGGCGCAAGCACAAGACGGAGATCAAACTCGTCAACCCTGCCAACAAGCGCAAATACGAGGTCATCGTAGTCGGCGCCGGCCTCGCGGGTTCCTCCGCTTCCGCCACGCTCGCGGAACTCGGTTACAAGGTTAAGAATTTTGTCTTCCACGACAGCCCGCGTCGCGCGCACTCGATCGCCGCGCAAGGCGGCATCAATGCCGCGAAGAATTACCAAAACGACGGCGACAGCGTGCACCGTCTTTTCTACGACACGCTGAAAGGCGGCGACTACCGCGCGCGCGAATCCAACGTCCATCGCCTGGCCGAAGTCTCGGTCAACATCATCGATCAATGTGCCGCGCAAGGCGTGCCGTTCGCTCGCGAATACGGCGGCTTGCTCGCGAATCGTTCCTTCGGTGGCGCGCAAGTGTCCCGCACGTTCTACGCGCGCGGCCAGACCGGCCAGCAATTGCTCCTCGGGGCTTACTCCGCGCTCTCGCGCAAAGTCGGCGATGGCGGCGTCGAACTGCACACGAACTCCGAGATGCTCGATCTCGTGCTCGTCGACGGTCACGCGAAAGGCATCATCGTGCGCAACTTGATCACGGGTGCGATCACGCGCCACAGCGCCGACGCCGTCGTGCTCGCGACGGGCGGTTACGGCAACGTGTTTAACCTCTCCACTTACGCACGCGGCTCGAACGCCACCGCAATCTGGCGTGCTTACAAGCGCGGCGCGTGTCTTGCGAATCCTTGCTACACGCAGATTCACCCGACCTGCATTCCGGTTTCCGGCGACTACCAATCGAAGCTCACGCTCATGTCCGAGTCGTTGCGCAACGACGGCCGCATCTGGGCTCCGAAACGCAAGGAAGACGCGAAGAAAGATCCGAATACGATCCCCGAAGCTGATCGCGATTATTACCTCGAGCGCATTTATCCGAGCTTCGGTAATCTCGCCCCGCGCGACGTCTCCTCGCGCGCCGCGATGCGCGCCTGTAACGAAGGTCGCGGCGTCGGCGAAACCGGCCTCGGCGTTTATCTCGATTTCGCGGACGCCATCAAACGCCTCGGCGAACCCGCCGTGCGCGAACGTTACGGCAACCTCTTCGACATCTATCACGAAATCACCGCGGAGAACGCCTACAAGACGCCGATGCGCATTTTCCCGGCGGTCCACTACACCATGGGCGGTCTTTGGGTGGACTACAATTTGATGTCCAACATCCCGGGCCTCTTCGTGATGGGGGAGGCCAACTTCTCTGATCACGGCGCAAATCGTCTCGGCGCGTCCGCCCTCATGCAGGGTCTCGCTGATGGTTACTTCGTGTTGCCTTACACGATCGGTAATTATCTCGCCGACGTAAAACCGGGCTCACGCCCGAAGACGGATCGCGGCGAGTTCAAGGAAGCCGAAGACAACGTCACCTGGATGAACCAGCGCCTGCTCGAAAACAAGGGCAAGGAACCGGTCAGCCATTTCCACAAACGCCTCGGCAAACTCATGTGGGAATATTGCGGCATGGCGCGCACGAAGGAAGGCCTCGAAACCGCGCTCCAAAAAATCCCCGAACTGCGCGAAGAATTCTGGGCGAACGTCAAAGTTCCCGGCTCCGGCGACACGCTCAACCAATCGCTAGAACAAGCCGGTCGCGTCGCCGACTTCATCGAACTCGGCGAGTTGCTTTGCCGCGACGCGCTCACGCGTGATGAAAGCTGCGGCGGTCACTTCCGCGAAGAATACCAGCACCCCGATGGCGAGTGCAAACGCGACGACGAAAACTTCGCGCACGTGGCGGCCTGGGAATATCAAGGCGTCGACAAGACGCCGCTCCGCAACGTCGAGCCGCTCAACTACGAGTTCACCAAGATGTCGGTGCGTTCCTACAAGTAAGGATATCTCAATTTGTGACATCCTCAGGTGCATCTTCTGATTCGTTATCTTCGAACCGGGTAAGCGTGATCTTACCTGAAGGAATCGATGGCCGTATTTTTTTAGTGCGTGGTCATAAAATTCTAGTCGATAGGGACTTGGCTGTGCTTTACGGCACAACGACGCGTTTGGTGAATCAAGCTGTTCGCCGTAATTTGAACCGCTTTCCAGCGGATTTCATGTTTCAGCTTACCCGCGAAGAAATACAGAGGATATCTCAAATTGAGACATCTTCCGGGCTGAAATTTTCGAAGAGCGCTTTCGCGTTTACCGAGCAAGGCGTCGCCATGCTTTCTGGCCTGATCAACTCCCCGCGCGCCATCGCCGTGAACATCGAGATCATGCGCGCCTTTGTGCGCCTCCGCCAGATGATCGCTTCCAGCGCCAATCTTTCCCGTAAGCTCAACGCGCTCGAAAAACGTTACGACGAACAATTCAAAGCCGTCTTCGATGCCATCCGCGAGCTGATGGAGCCACCCACCGCCGCTGAGCGCGAGATGGGTTTCCACACACTTCTAAAAAAATCCCGCAAAGCGAAAACCAAAGCCTAAGCCATGGTCGCAGAAACTTCCTCCAAAAAACTTATCTCCGTCACGCTGCGTGTCTGGCGTCAAGCTGGCCCGAATGCCGCGGGCGCGTTCAAGGATTACTCCGCAAAAGATCTCAATCCGAACATGTCGTTCCTTGAGATGCTCGACGTCGTCAACGACGACATCACGCAACTCGGCGACGAGCCGATCGCCTTTGCGCACGATTGCCGCGAAGGCATCTGCGGCACCTGCTCGTGCACGATCAACGGGAAACCGCACGGTCCGGGCAAAGGCATCGCGACGTGTCAGGTTTACATGCGCAGCTTCAGCGATGGCGACGTAATCGTCGTCGAGCCGTTCCGCGCCAAAGCGTTTCCAATTCAGAAGGATCTCGTCACGGATCGCGCGGCGTTCGATAAAATCCAGCAAGCCGGTGGTTTCATCAGCGTGCGCACGGGCGCGGCGCCGGATGCAAATTCGATTCCGGTGCCGAAACCCGACGCCGATCTCGCGATGGATGCGGCGACGTGTATCGGCTGCGGCGCGTGCGTGGCCGCCTGCAAAAATTCCTCCGCGATGCTTTTCGTCGCCGCGAAAGTCGGCCACCTCGGCCTCATGCCGCAAGGCCAGCCGGAGCGCGATTCACGCGTGCTCGCGATGGTGAAGACCATGGACGAAGCCGGCTTCGGTAACTGCACGAATCAATACGAGTGCAGCGCCGTGTGCCCGAAGCTGATCTCGCATGATTTCATCGCGCGCATGAACCGCGATTACTTGGTCGCCTCATTCAAAGCGAAATTCAAACCCGTCTCCAACGCCGCCGGCGGCGAGTAAGCGACGCATCATCTAGGTAGGGCCTAAGCTCCCGCCGTCGCGGGCAAGCCGAGCGGGCCGATTCATTTTCAGGCGCGGTTAACTCCCGCGCCTTTTTCTTTTCGCGCAGTGAGTTGCACGGCGCTTTTCGAATTCTGCAACTTTTCGCAACGAGCCGGGTTTTTCAGGTATCAACCTAAACGTAATATGAAAACCGCTCTTATCTCATTCATCACCGCGAGCCTCTTGGCTGTCGCGTCTTTCGTGAGTGGTCGCTCGTTCGGAATCACCGAGTTCGTCGCCATTCTCTTCACCACCGGTCTCGTCGCCTGGACCATCGAACAATACAGCCGCGAAGCCCGCCCGCTGACGACGAATCGCCCGATTCGTTTCCCGGTGAAACTCGTGGCGCCGGCCCGTCGGGCGCCGGCGATGCAAATGGCCGCTTAACGCGACCGCGCGCGAAGCTGCCCACTCAGCAAAGTTAAAAACTCTCAGCGGTGCCGGAAATTCCGGCGCCGCTTTTTATTTAACGGCCACGGAACCGGTGTTGCTGATCTGGCTCTTCTCGGTGGTGTCGCCGTAAATTTGGATGATGATCGTGGTCTCGACGCGGTAAGTGGCATTGGTTCCGGCTGCCGCGCTCAAAATACCCGCGCCACCGCTGGCGAGTTCGAGGATGTCGGTGTTGCCCGCGTTCGTCTGCTGCGGCACGGCCATGGGTTTGGTGCTCTTGCTCGTGCCGACCAGTTGCCCGTTCACGAAGATCTTATTTTCAACTTTCGAAAGCAGGTAAGGCACGATGTTGGTGTTCACGATCTGCCAAGTGACCGCCGGCACGCCGCCGTTCTTCGTGTCGATCGACAAAATCTCCGGACGCAGACCGACCGCGATGATTTTGCTGTTGGTGCCGCAACCGCTCAAGAACAGGAGGCTGCACGCGAAGAGAAACAACGGGGCAATAAATTTCTTCATTACTCCGCAGTGTGGGGTTGCCGGCGCGCGCGGCAAGTCAGTCCTTCTGGGCTTTCTTCTTTTCGCCAGAAGAGCCGCCCAGGCCGAATTGCGCCACTGCGCCAATCACCGCCAGCACTAGAATCGCGGGAAACATCCAGGTGTTGTTGTCGATGAGTGCGGGAAGGTTCTGCGGATTCTGAAAATACCAGAACCAGTCGATCTTACTGGTGAAATAAGCGAGCGCCACCACCACGCGAAATGCGCCGATGAGCGACGTCGAGAGGACAATCAGCACTTGCTGCATCTTGAGCGCGACGAATCCACCGATGATGCCCAGCACGCAACCGCCCAGCATCGCCGCCATGTGGTTGAAATGCGCGAGCAGCAGCACCGCGAGCGTCGCACCGAAACCGAAGCCGGCCAAAAACACGGCCGCGAGATACAACAGCCACGCGAGCCCGGCACCGATCAAGCCACCAAAAACGAATCCGATTATCTGGCCGGTTAATCCGTAGCCCAGCGCGACCCCGGCGGTCTGCCCCAGCACGCCACCGACCAAGCCGCCGAAGACGGCGAGTGTGATTTTGAAAACTTTATACCCAAAAAAAATGTCCAGCAGTCCCCACACGATGGCGGCAACCGTGATCCAAGGATAAAGTTCGGGCGAAGGCGTCACGGTTTAATCCAAAAGAAAGCCCGATGGGCTCGCAAGCCGTTGCTTAAAATAGCGTCAGCGCCTTGGCGCTTTCGATCACAACCCAAATCGCTCCGACGGAAGTCGCGAGTTTGAGGAAATTTTTCACCACGCGCCGACGCTTCATCGCATGCTCGTAATGATCCGCGTGATGCCGGCGGAAGCCACTATCTTCTAGGAAACTCGCGAACTGCGCGTGTTGGGAGCGCGTCGTTTTCAAACGCCGGTCGCTGCGCCGACGCGTTTGCGTCGGAAGGAAGCGAAGAAGATAGCGGAGAAAAGACACGCGGTGACTAATTGCCGCGGGCTTGGGTCGCGCAAGTGCAAACTCGTGAAAATCGGGCGAAAATCTTCGGGCAAATTTCCAGACCGTGCTCGCGGATCGTGCGATGGAAATTTTGAGTGGTTTTTCAGGGCAAAAACCGCACCGTCGGACGTCCATGCATCACTTCCGCTATCAAGATTCCAAGCTGCACTGCGAGTCCGTGGATCTTGCGAACGTGACGCGGGAATTCGGCACGCCGACCTACGTGTATAGCGCGCAGACGATCTCGGAAAATTACCGTCGCCTGAAAACCAGCCTCGCGGGCCTCGATGTGCAGATCTGCTACGCGATGAAGGCTAACTCGAACCTCGCGATCCTCCGCTTGTTTTCGAACCTCGGCGCGTCGTTCGATCTCGTGAGCGGCGGCGAATTGCAACGCGTGCAAGCGGCCGGTGGCGATGTCGGCCGCAGTGTGTTTGCCGGCGTCGGCAAAACCGAAGCGGAAATCAAACTCGCGCTCGAAGCCGGCGTTTATGGGTTCCACGTCGAAAGCGAACCCGAACTCGCCCGCATCAACCACCTCGCGGGAAAACTTGGCCGCAAAGCGCCGATCGCGATCCGCATCAACCCCGACGTCGACGCCAAGACCCACGCGAAGATCACGACAGGCAAAAGCGAAAATAAATTCGGTATACCGCTGGCGCACGCCGCCGCCGCTTACGAAGCCGCGTCAAAATTTCCGCACCTCGATCTCAAAGGCGTGCAAATGCACATCGGCTCGCAGCTCACCTCGGCCGCGCCGTTCATCGAGTCAGTGAAGAAAGTCGTGCCTCTCGTCCAGGAACTCAAAAAACGCTACGGCATCGAGTATTTCAGCATCGGGGGTGGCATCGGCATCGTTTATCAAGATGCGCTGGCCAGCGGGGAAAAAACGTGGTGGGACGCCAAGCCCGAAAGCGAACGTCCGCTTACCCCGGAAGCTTACGGCGCCGTGCTCGCGCCGCTCCTTGTGTCGCTCGGCCTCAAAATTCTCCTCGAACCAGGCCGCTTCCTCGTCGGCAACGCCGGCGTGCTCCTCACGCGCGTCGAATATCTAAAACAGGGGCAGGGCAAAAACTTCCTCGTGGTCGACGCCGCGATGAACGACCTCGTGCGCCCCGCGATGTATGAAGCGTATCACGAACTCGTGCCGCTCACGCAGGACGCCGCCCGCGCCGAATTGAAAGCCGACATCGTCGGGCCGATTTGCGAATCCGGCGATTGTTTCGCCAAAGATCGCGTGCTGCCGACGGCAGGCGAGGGCGACGTGCTCGCGTTTATGAGCGCCGGCGCCTACGGCTACACGATGGCGAGCCGCTACAACACGCGCGGCAAACCCGCCGAAGTGCTCGTGTCGGGTGACCGCTTCGAGCTGGTCAATGCTCGCGAGAAATTCGAGGCTCTGATCGCCGGCGAAAAAATCCCCGGCTTTCTCAAAACGTGAATTACGCCCGATGACCGACCCGCGCCCACTTAATTTTGCAGTCATCGGCGCCGGCGCGTGGGGCACTGCGATGGCCATCCATCTCGCGCGTCGCGGCCAGCACACCACGCTCGTGACGCGCCGCGCGGAGCACGCTGTCGCGCTTAACGCCGCCCGCGAAAACCAAGACTATCTCGCCGGCATCAAGTTTCCCGATTCACTCGTCCTGACTGACAGCTTGAAGGCGGCGCTCGGCGAAGCGGATGTCGCGCTCATCGCGTGCCCTTCGCAATCGCTGCGTGCGTGGTGCGAACAAATCCGTCGCGCCCGCCATAACACATCGCGCCTCCAGCTTTTTCTCAGTCTCGTCAAAGGCCTCGAAATCGACACGCACCTGCGACCGAGCGAGATCATGCTGCAGCTGCTGCCGGACTTGAATTGCGGCACGCTCACCGGCCCGACCAACGCCGCGGAAGTCGCGCGCGGGTTACCCGCTGCGATGGTGATGGCCGCCGCGCGCAACGACGCGTCCGTGACCATCGTGCAAGCGGCCATGAGCGGCCCGACGCTGCGCATCTACACGTCCGACGATCTCGCCGGTGCCGAATACGGTGGCAGTTTAAAAAACATCTACGCGATCGCCGCCGGCTTGTGCGACGGCCTGAAACTTGGCGACAACTCCAAGGCTGCGCTCCTCACGCGCGCCGTCGCGGAGATGTTGCGCGTCGGTTCCGCTCTCGGCGCGAAGCCGGAAACATTTTACGGACTCAGCGGCTTCGGCGATCTCGTCGCGACCAGCCACGGCGAGTGGAGCCGCAACCGTGAGTTCGGCGAAAAAATCGGCGCGGGCAAAACGGTCTCTGAACTACTCGCCGGCCGCAAAACCGTCGTCGAAGGCCACCGCACCGCGGAAGCCTTGCATGGCCTGTGCAAACAACGCGGCATCACCGCCCCGATCCTCGCGGAAGTTTACGCCATCCTTTACGAAAACAAAAAACCCGCGGAAGCCCTGCACGCGCTCATGACGCGCGAGCTGAAACGCGAGACGTCGGCGCCGTTTGCGCGGACGTGAATTCTATTCGGGAGTTGAAATCGCGAGATTCCTGCGTGATGGGAAGAGGATGTGGCGCGAATTTATAGCACGAGCGGAGAAGGGCGATGAGCCTTTCAGCGCCGTGTGCGCGCATTTCGGCGTGAGTCGGAAAACAGGTTACAAATGGCTCAATCGGTTTCGCGTGGAAGGGGAGGCGGGCTTGGTCGAGCAAAGCCGCCGTCCAAAAAATAGCCCGCGCAAAACGCCTGATTCGGTGAGCGACCAAGTGCTGGCCTTGCGGCGGGAAAATCCGGAATGGAGCGCGGCGCGCATCAGTGCCGAGTTGAAAGACCAAGGCATCACGCCCGTCCCCGCACCGAGCACGATCGATTTGATTCTTCGTCGTCGCCGTGAACAGGCGGCGCAGCAGGCGACGTTGTTTCGCGCCCATCCGGACGCGTTGCGGTTCGAGCCGAACTATCGCTGGACGCTGCGCTTTGGGCGCGAATTGAAATTGTCCGCAAGCGCCGTGCTGCCGGTTTTAGTTAAAGACGATACGACGCATTTCATCGTGGCGGTTTCGCTGTTGCCGGTGACGCGACGCGAAGATGGGCTGAAAATTTTTCTCGAACAACTTTTCGCGAACCAAGGTTTGCCGTGGCGCCTCGCGTTGCCGGAGCCGCGGGTGCAATCGGCACTCACCGTGTGGTTGATGCGACTCGCGATTGGCGTCGATTTTGTGGTGGATGAATCTTCCGGCTCGGAAGGTGATGGCCAACAGCTCGCGGCTCAGCTCGCAAAACTTCCGGCTTATCAGCGCATGGCGCTGTCACGACTCGCGAAGACGGATTTGTTGCTGCCACTTTATGGCGCGCGCGGACTCACTGAAAAATCCGCGCTGACGCTGCTCGAACAACTGCGTGAAAAACATAATTTCGGCGGCAGTCAGGAAGCGATGCAGCAACGCAGTCCGATTTCGTTGTATCGCCCGAGTGCGCGCGCGTGGCCGGAAATGTTGCCGGAAATTATTTCTGCACCGGAAGCCGACGTGCGCCTGGTTTCCGAAAAAGGAATTTTCACGTTCCAGCGCCGACTGATTCACGTGGGTCGCGCGTTTGCCGGATTCGAAGTAGAATTAAAACCGACGTTGGTGGCCGATCATTACGTCGTGTTGTTCGCCGGCCAAGTGCTCGGCCAAGTCGATGTTTCCGCCGCGGAAGTCGACGAGACGACCTCACTCTCGCTGCATCTGGCTTAACGCCTGTTTGGAAGGCCCGCCGTCATTTTGGCCGAGGCAAGTTTCACGCAACTGTCACCTGAGTGACGCGGGAATGTAACCTATCTGCTTATTATATTCTTTCGGACCAATTTTCCGAATCGCCCGTAAGAATATAAATATGAACCTAATCACCAACGTATTATCGAAAATGGAGCGCACCTCGTGCGCCTTCCTCAAACGAATTGACTTGGGAAGAATTTTCCAATTCAGGTTACAGCGGTCAGTTTACCCCAACCCCAAATCCTACCCCTCCATGCACGTTTTCGGACGTCGGCTTGCGGCCAGCCTGCTCGGCTTTGCGCTGCTTAACACTCTGGCATCGGCGGCGACCATCAACGGTCGTGTGCGCGATTCGAACACCAATTCCTACCTGCTCGGCGCCACCGTCACGGTGAGCGGACTCGACCGCACGACGACCACCTCAACGGAAGGTGGTTTCTCGATCAGCAATGTCCCTGCGGGCACCTACACCGTGACCGTTTCGTCGCTGGGTTTCGCGGATTTCAGTGAACAAGTGACGCTCGCGGAGAATGACACGAGGACGCTGCAGATCGCCGTCAAATCCGACGTGGTCGATCTCGGCAAATTCGTCATCGCAGGTTCGCGCGAAGGCCAGGCCCGCGCGCTCCAACAAAAACGCAGCGCGTCGAACATCATGGACGCCGTCTCGGCTGACGCGGTGGGCAAGCTCCCCGACGGCAACGCTGCCGAAGCGCTCCGCCGCGTGCCGGGCATCTCGCTCGAAACCGATCAAGACGAAGGTCGTTACGTCGTGCTTCGCGGCATCAATTCCGCGCTCAACACCGTCACGCTAAACAACCAGCTCATCGGCACGCCGTCCGAACAAGGCAACCGCGGCATCGCGCTCGACTCGGTTCCGGCGGATTTGATTGCGCGTCTCGAAGTCGTGAAAGCAGTCACGCCCGACATGGACGCCAACGCCGTCGGCGGCTCGATCAACATCGTCACGCAAAGCGCCTTTGATCGTCCCGAGCGCTTTATTTACGGTAGCATCAGCGGTTTTTACGACACGTTCAGCAAAACCCTCACGCCGAGTGGCAGCTTCACTTACGGCAATGTGTTCGGTGACGATAAAAAATGGGGCTTCGTCGCCGGCGCGAGCTACTCGTTGAAAAACTTCAAATCGCAGACGGCCAACACCCGTTCGTGGTCTTTAGTAAACGGCCTCTACGTGCCGCTCACGCAGCAGAATTATGATTACGAAGTGGAGCGCGAGCGCCTCGGGGCCAACGTTGCGCTGCAATTCCGCCCAGCGGACGGCCACGAACTCGCGTTGCGTTTGAATCACAACGAATTCACCGACACCGAAGGCCGCCAAAGCGTCCTTTACGAATATCGCCTCGGCACGCTCACGAATCAAACCGCGACGTCCGGCACCAACAGCCAGGGCCGCGCCAGCCGTCAATTCCGTGACTATCACCAAACCGGCACGATCGACGCCGCTTCGCTTGAAGGTAAACACAAGATCGGTGGCGACTCGTTGCTCTCGTGGCAAGCGGGTGCCAGCCGTGGCGAACGCGAAACTCCGACGCGCGTCGACTGGGAATATCGCTCCGCTGCTGGCGCGTTTCCCAACACCTACGATCTTTCCGGTGAAGAACTCGTCATCACGCCGACCGGCTCCGCGTATTACGATCCGGCCAATTATCCGTTCCGTCGCGTGCGTTTCCGCTCCGACATCGAGCAGGAAGACGTTTACTCCGGTCAACTCGACTTCAAGCGCGACCTGCAGCTCGCCGGGCGCAATGGCTACTGGAAAGTCGGCGCAAAATTCGTTTCCCGCGAAAAAGCCGACGATCGCACGAATCAAAACTACAATCTCGCCGCGGGTGCAGCGAATCTCTTCACGCTCGCCGATGGCGGTCTCGCTTCGCCTGAGCCTGCGAATTATTTCAACGGCCTTTTCCGTTACGGCCCGGGCCTGAATCTTGAAGCGAACAAAGCTTACTTCGCCGCGAATCCCGGTCGCTTCACTTTCGATGCCGCCACCACGCTCGCCGATTCCATGTCTGGCGACTTCGACGCTTCAGAAGACGTCGCCGCGGGCTACGCGATGGCCAGCCTCGATCTGAACAAGACCATGAACGTGCTGGCCGGTGTTCGCTACGAAGCGACCGAAGCCAACTACGGCGCCAACCAACTCTTCAACGGCACATGGCGCCGCGTCACCGGCAGCCAGGATTACGACAACGTGCTCCCCGGCCTGCATTTCAATTGGCGCCCCACCGACAAGACCGTGATTCGCGCCGCGTGGACCAACACGCTCAGCCGTCCCGGTTACGCTGACCTCGCCCCGCGCGGCACGTTCGACTCCATCGAGACGTCGGTTGGCAGCGGTGTTTACACGGGCACGCTTAGCTCGGGTAACCCGAATTTGAAGCCGTTTGAATCGATGAACTTCGACGTCTCAGTCGAATACTACCTCAAGAACTCCGGCATTCTGTCCGCTGGCGTTTTCCACAAGCGCTTAAAAAATCCGATCTACAGTCGCGTGATTTTGGAAACGAACGTGACGCGTGAAGGCCGTCTTTACCAGACACTCACCACCACGGAACCCGACAACGCCGACTCCGGCGAAATCACCGGTCTCGAACTTAATTACCAGCAGTTCTTCAAATTCCTGCCGTCACCCTTCGACGGCCTCGGCGTGAACCTCAACTACACGGTCATCGACTCGTCGGTGAAGCTCTTCACCCGCACGGACGAACTGCCGTTCTTCAAACAATCCGACCGCATCGTGAACGCGGCGCTCTTCTACGAAAAATATAAGTGGGAAGCCCGCGTCGCGGTTTCCTACAGCGGCGATTACCTCGACGCCGTCGGCGCCAACACGGACACGGACATCTATGTCCGCGGTCGCGCGCCGGTTGACTTCAAGGTGAGCTACCGGATCAACAGCCAGTTCAAAGTCTTCGCCGAACTCCTCAACATCACCGAGGAACCGTTGCGCGAATACACCGGCATTCGCAGCCGCGAAAACGATTACGAAATCTACGAATCGAAAGCGCGCGCCGGTCTCAACTTCACCTTCTAATCCAAAACGCCTCAGTGAAACCGCCGCTGTTTCCTCTCGCCAACGAACGCACGATGACGCGTCGCGCGTTCGTGACCGGCACAGCGTCGTTCGCTCTCGCCGCGCTCATGGCTCCGCATTTGCGCGGAGCCCTGGAAAAAAACACGCGATTCCCATCGTATCCGTTTACGTTGGGCATCGCTTCAGGTGATCCTGCGCCCGATGGCTTTGTGTTGTGGACGCGGCTCGCTCCGACGCCGCTTTTGCCCGGCGGCGGCATGTCGGCGGAACCGGTCGCGGTGCAGTGGCAAGTGTGCTCCGACGAAGCGATGACGCGCGTGGTGCGGGCCGGCACGGCGATCGCCGATGCGGCGTGGGGCCATTCCGTGCACGTCGAAGTCGCCGGCCTCGAGCCAGCGCGTTGGTATTGGTATCAGTTCAAAGCCGGCAGCGAGGTCAGCGCTAAAGGCCGCTCGCGCACGATGCCGGCCAGCGGTGTCGAAGCGGACAAACTGCGCTTCGCCTTCGCGTCGTGCCAGAAATACGAATCGGGTTACTACACTGCGTTCGAACATCTCGCGCGCGAGGAACTCGATCTCGTCGTGCACTTGGGCGACTATATTTACGAAAAAGGTCCGGACGAAAAAGCCGTGCGCCAGCACAATGGCCCAGAGATTTTCACGCTCGACGATTATCGCGCCCGTTACGCGCTCTACAAAACCGATCCGGCGCTGCAAGCCGCGCACGCCGTCGCGCCGTGGATCGTGACGTGGGACGACCACGAGGTGAGCAACAACTACGCGGGCGATTGCCCGGAGTTTCCTGATAAAACCACGCGCGCGGATTTCCTTCTGCGTCGCGCCGCAGGTTATCAGGCGTATTACGAACACATGCCGCTGCGTCGCAGCGCGCTCCCGCGCGGCCCGGAGATGCTGCTCTATCGCCGCCTTGAGTTTGGATCGCTCGCGTCGTTTCACGTGCTCGACACACGGCAATATCGTTCCGACCAACCGCAAGGCGACGGCGTGAAGACTCCCGGCCCCGGCGCGATGGATCCCGCGGGCACGATGCTCGGCCAGCGCCAGCGCGAGTGGTTGAATGCCAACCTCGAAAAATCGTCCGCGCAGTGGAACGTGCTCGCGCAGCAAGTGATGATGGGATTCCTCGATTCCGAGCCCGGCCCGGAAGTGAAAACGAGCATGGACAAGTGGGGCGGCTACGAATTTGAGCGCCGCCGCGTGCTGCGAGAGTTGCGCGACCAACGCATCAAAAATCCGGTCGTGATCACCGGCGACATTCATTCCAACTGGGCGAACGAACTCGTGACTGATTTCGATGACGCCAAAGCCGCGCCGGTCGGCGTGGAGTTTGTCGGCACGTCAATTTCCTCCGGTGGCGATGGCGGCGATCACGGAAAATATTCCAGCGACAAGATGCGCGCGGAAAATCCCAATGTGAAATATTTCAACAACGAGCGCGGCTACGTGTATTGCGAAGTCACGCCGAAGACGTGGCGCGCCGATTATCGCACGGTGGAATATGTTTCCCGGCGTGGTGCGTTGCGCCTGACGCGCGCGTCGTTTCTCGTCGAATCCGGACACTCCCGTTTGCAGCGCATCTAATCCCTCTGTCTTTTACCACCCCAACCTCTGTGTCGAAACGGTCGCGTTACCCCTCTCACTGCGCGCCGGGCCGATTGCTTTCTCATGACTTGGACTCAAAACTACACGCCGTTTTTAGATAGCCTGACCGCGTCCACAGTGATTGCCGCCTTGCCGGTCGTGGTGTTACTGGCGCTGCTGGCATTTTTCCATGTGCGCGCGTATTGGGCGGCGCTGGCGGGACTCGGTGCGGTGCTGGCCGCCGCGATTTTCATTTACCACATGCCGGTGAAACTCGCCGGCGCGGCCGCCGCCTATGGTGCGCTCTACGGTTTGCTGCCGATCGGCTGGATCGTGCTGAACGTGGTCTTTCTCTACGACATCACGGTCAAGACCGGGCAGTTCGAAATCGTGAAACAATCGATCGCGAATCTCTCAGCGGATCGCCGCATTCAGGCGCTGTTAATCGCGTTTAGCTTCGGCGCGTTCATCGAAGGCGCGGCGGGTTTTGGTGCGCCCGTAGCGATTTCCGCGGCGATGCTGATTGGTATCGGGTTTCGCCCGTTGCTCGCGGCGACGCTGGCGTTGATCGGGAATACTGCGCCGGTCGCGTTCGGTTCGCTCGGCACGCCGATCATCGCGTTGGCGCAGGTGACCGGGTTGCCGTTGCAAGAGTTGAGCGCGATGACGGGGCGTCAGTTGCCGTTTTTCAGTTTCATTGTCCCGTTCTGGTTGATTGCGGCGATGGTTGGCTGGCGCGGGATGTGGCAAGTGTGGCCGGCGTGTTTCGCGGCGGGTGCGAGTTTCGGTATCGTGCAGTTTTTGGTGAGTAATTTTCACGGCCCGTGGCTGGTCGATACGGCGAGCGCGCTCGCGTCGGTGGGTTCGGTGTTGCTGCTGTTGCGATTCTGGAAACCGAAAACCGTGTGGCGTTTCGCGGAGGGCGAGGACACCGCCGCACCGGCGCAGACTGCTTTGTCGGGCCGCACTTTATTTCGCGCGTGGTCGCCGTGGCTCATTCTTACCGTCGTGGTTTTTGTGTGGGCGCTGCCGGTGACGAAGACGTGGCTCAACGGTATCTGGGAAATGCGTTTCAACGTTCCTTACCTGCACAACGCCGTGCTGAAAGCGCCGCCGCTCGCGCTCGAATTAAAACCGGAGCCGGCCGTGTATGTGCTCAACTTGCTTTCCGCGACCGGCACCGCGCCGCTGTTGTCGGCGATCCTGGCGGCGCTCGTATTGGGTCTGGGCGTTCCCACGCTGGCGCGCACGTATCTGCATACGATTTGGCGCGTGCGCTGGTCGCTGCTGACGATTTCCACGATGCTCGCGCTGGCGTTTGCGTCGCGTTACGCCGGGCTCGATTCGACGCTCGGCCTCGCGTTTGCGAGCACCGGATTTCTGTTTCCGTTTTTCTCGCCGCTTTTGGGTTGGCTCGGCGTGGCGCTCACCGGCAGCGACACGGCGTCCAATGTGCTGTTTGGCAATTTGCAGCAAATTACGGCGCAACAAGTCGGCATCTCGCCCGTGTTGGCGGCGGCCGCGAACAGCAGCGGTGGCGTCATGGGCAAAATGATCGATGCGCAAAGCATCGTGGTCGCGGGCGTCGCGACGGGCCAGCAGGGCGGGGAAGGCGAGATTTTGCGCAAAGTTTTCTGGCACAGTCTGGCGCTGGCGGTGCTCGTGGGCGTGTTTGTGTTCGTCCAAGCCTACTGTTTTCCGGGCATGGTGCCGTGATTTATCGGTTGCCTGTGCACTGCCATGCTTTGAATTACTGGCGGTCACCTGAAGAACGGTTGCGTCTCCGGTTGCGGGCAAATTCTGGCGGAAGGAGCGCGGCTTTTTGAACATGGTGCCGCCCCGAACCATGACGGAGTTCAAGTTACCTTCGCACGCGTTGAGCGGCCCGATGATGCTCGTGGTGTTGCTCGGCGGCATCGCGTTCATTGTGGTGGCGACCACGCGCTTTAAACTGCACCCGTTTCTCGCGCTTATCACGACGGCCTACGCGATGGGTTTGTGCGGGGGGTTAAACGCGGCGGAAACGATCGCCGCTTTGACCGGCGGCATTGGCCAAACGGTCGGTCACATCGGCATCGTGATTGCGTGCGGCAGCATCATCGGGGTGGTGCTCGAAAAAAGCGGCTGCGCGATGCTCATGGCCAACACGATGGTGCGGTGGATCGGCGAAAAACGCTCGGTCCTGGCGATGGCGTGCACCGGCGCGCTGGTTTCCATCCCGGTGTTTTGCGATTCAGGTTACGTGATTCTCGCGCCGCTGGCGCGGTCGCTGGCCCGCAAGACGGCGCAGTCGATGGCGACTTTCGCGGTCGCACTGAGCATGGGGCTTTACGCGACGCACTGCTTGGTGCCGCCGACGCCGGGGCCGCTCGCCGTGGCGGGACAACTCCGGGCGGATCTCGGCACGGTGATTTTGATCGGCCTCGTCGTGGCGGTGCCGATTGTGGCGACGACGTATCTCTACGCGCAGTTCATCGGGCGTCGGATCGTGATCGATCCGGTTGCGCCGGGGCCGATGAATGCCGATGTGCCGCCTGAGCCGGAGGAAAGCGCGCCGGCTTTTCCGCAGCCACGTGCGCTCATGGCGTTTGCGCCGATTTTTTTGCCGATTGTGTTAATCGCCATCGAGTCGATTGCGGCGTTGCCGGGAAAACCCTTTGGCGACGGTGAGCTGCGCTCGATTTTAAGTTTCATCGGAAATCCGGAAACGGCGCTCGTGCTCGGCGTTTTTCTCACGTGGTGGGTCGTGCGTCGACATGGCCGCGCCGCGTTCGGCGATTGGTGTGGCGACGGTTTGCGCGATGCGGGCACGGTCGTGCTCATCGTGGCGGCAGGCGGCGCGCTCGGAGCGGTGCTGCGCCACACGTCGATGACGACGATCGTCGGCGAAGGCCTCACGCAGCTCCAACTCGGGCGCTTTAATATTTTGCTCCCGTTCATCGTCGCGGCCGGATTGAAGATCGCAATCGGCTCGTCGACGATGGCGATGATCACCACCGCTTCGTTGATGGCACATCTGCTGCCCGCGATGGGCTTGAGCACGGGATTCGGCCCGACCCTGACGACGGCGGCGATCGCGTGTGGATCGATGGTGTTTTCGCACGTGAACGATGCGTATTTCTGGGTCATCACGCAGATGTCCGGCATGTCAATCGCACAAGGTTACCGTCTCGTCACGGTCCCGTCAGTCATCGCAGGCGTGACGGGCATCGCGGCCGTCGTCGTGCTCAGTCTCATCCTCCTTTAATTTTTAAACCTATGAAACTCCTCCACTCATTCCGAATTTTCCTGCTCACCAGTGTGCTCGTCACATCGGGTTTCGCGGCGCCGGTCGCCGGGCGCTACCTCAAGACCGACGACTTCGATGCGACCAAGGCGATTCCAGTCGCGCCGAAAGACGATTCGCTCACGACCATCGCCGATCTGGAAGTGGTCTATCAAGTGCAGCAACGCCGCACGCCTGAGCAGATCGCCGTCTCGGGCTATTTCGCCGACAACACCGTCTTTCAATACGATGCCGCCATCGGCACGTGGTTCACGGCTGTAAACCTTCCGAAGACGTCCGAGCTTTTCCTGCAAGTTTACGCCGATCGATTCGCGATCAGCAGCAAGGGCAAGGAAGTGTGGAATCGTCCGCGCCCGCCGTTGCTCGATAAACGCATTCGCGTGACTGCGCCGTTGCCGAAGAGCGGTTCGTATCCAAGCGGTCACTCGACGCAGGCGTTCTTGTGGGCCGGACTGTTGGCGGAAATTTTCCCGGAGCAACGGGCGGCGTTGCGCGAACGCGCCGAACTCGTCGCGTGGTCGCGCGTGACGGCGGGTGTGCATTATCCCAGCGACATCGTGGCGGGCCGGATGCTCGGTGATGCGCTCGTGAAAGAATTTATGAAAGTGCCGGCGTTCCGCACCGCGTTGGACGAAGTGAAAGCGGAAGTGACGGCTTACAAGAAAGCGCATCCCGAAGCGTGGACGGCCCAATGACGCGCGTCCTGCTCGCGTTCGATAAATTCAAAGACGCGATGATCGCGTCTCAAGCCTGCGAAGCTGCCGCATCCGCGCTGCGCGAGGTGCAGCCGACGTGGACGCTGGAGTCGGCGCCGCTCGCCGACGGCGGTGAAGGGTTCGCGACCATTTTGACTCAGGCCGCTCGCGGCACCGACGTGACGAAGGCGGTCGCCGGCCCGCGTGGTGCCGTCGTCGATGCGACGTTTGGGTTGGTGCGCGTGGAAGATATTCCTGTGTCCGCGCGGACGATGTTGCGACTCGATCCAGCACTCGCGCCAGATGCCCACGTTGCGGTGATCGAAATGGCGACGGCGAGCGGGCTGGCGTTGCTCGCTCAAGACCAGCGCGACCCGTGGCAGACCACGACCGTTGGCACCGGTGAGTTGATGCGGCAGGCTGCGGAGTCAGGTGCGGTCGCCATTTTGCTCGGCGTTGGGGGCAGCGCGACCAACGACCTCGGGCTCGGTGCGTTGACTGCGCTCGGATTTAGTTTTTTCGACGAGAATGGCCGTGCAGTGGCGCTGCCTGTTCCAGCGAACTGGTCACGGATTACGGCGGTGCGGGGAAAAGTCCCTGAACATTTTCCTCCCGTTTACATTGCGTGCGACGTGACGAATCCGCTGCTCGGTGCGCGCGGGGCTGCGGCGGTGTATGGCCCGCAAAAAGGGCTGCGGGCGGAAGACCACGCCCGCATCGAGAACGAGAGCGAGCGGCTGGCGAATCTGTTGTGCGCGCACGTGGGACGTTCGGCCGATTTGAAAAATGAACCGGGCTCGGGCGCGGCGGGCGGCATCGCGTTTGGTTTAATGGCTGCGGTCGGCGCGAAACTGTTACCCGGCTTCGAACTCGTGTCCGCTTGGCTTGATCTCGAGAGAAAGATTGCTGCAGCTGATTTAGTCATCACGGGCGAAGGCCGCTTCGACGAGAGTTCCCTTGAAGGCAAAGGCCCGGGCGCCGTCGCGGCTCGCGCGTTGGCGCGTGGCAAAATCGTGCACGTGTTTGCGGGCCAAGTCGCGTCGGTGGCGCGACCCGGATTATCGCTACACGCCATCACGCCGGGAGGCATGCCGCTCAGCGAAGCGCTCCGGCAAGCGGCCCCGAATCTTCACGCGGCGACCCGCGCGACTTTTTCTCTCCCTTTATGAAAACATCATTCGCTTTCGCCCTCTCTTTGATGGCGGCAACTTCAGCATTCAGTGCGGAGCCGGCGCCGAACCTGCCCGCGACGCCGGGTTGGAGTTACACCGAAACGAATCGCCTGCCGGCCGAAGAAGCGCGCCAAGGCGTTGTGGCGGACAGCGACTATTTTTACGCGATCAATAATTTCGCGATCGGCAAATACCGCAAAGCCACCGGCGAACGCGTGGCGCTATGGACGTGCCCGGAAGGCAAACCGCTCACGCATGTGAACGCGGGGATCTTGCACGAGGGAAAACTTTACGGTTCGCACTCGAATTATCCCGGCGTGCCGATGCTGAGCTCGGTGGAAATTTGGGACACGAAAACGTTGAAGCATGTCGGTAGCCACAGCTTCGGGCGCGCGGATGGATCGCTTACTTGGATCGAGCGCCGCAACGGTCGCTGGATCGCGTGTTTCGTGCATTACGGAAAAAAAGGCGGCGAACCCGGCAAAGGCCCCGAGTGGACGCGCATCGTGGAGTTCGACGACGCGTGGCGTCCGACGAGTGCGGCGTGGGCGTTGCCCGCTGACTTGCTCGCGCACATTGCGGGGAATGGTTACAGCTGTTCGGGCGGCGCATTTGGTCCGGGAGGTTTTTTGTATGTGACCGGCCACGACAACACCGAGCTCTACGTCTTGCAGTTCCCCAAGGCCGGGCCGGTGCTTGAATGGGTGGCGACGTTTCCGGTTCCCGCGCGCGGTCAGGCATTTGGTTGGGATGCGAAAGATAAAGACATCATCCACATGATTGACCGCAGCAGTAAGGGTATCATCAGCGGCCGCGTCACGATGCCCGCCGGATCAACGGCGAAGTGAATGTCGGGAAGGGCGTTGACCCGGCGTGCGAGCCTGCGCCAACTGGTGCGTATGGATCTGCCTGAAGACGAACAACAATTTCTGCGTGATGTCGTGAAAGCCTCGCGTCAAAAAATCCACGCGGTGCAGTGGGTGGATCGCGATGGCACGCATCGCAACACGATGCTCTCCGCGCCCGAAGTCACGCGACTCAACACGATCGCGGCACGGTTAAAAGTCCAGAAAGGCGAAGTGTTGCGTCAAGCGGCGCACATTCCGGTGCCGAAATTGACCAAGGCGGCGACGCCTGGAGCGCCAACCGTTCCGCCCGAACCCGCGAGCTGAGTTTCGCGTCGGAAACGGGTTCTGATATTAAGCACTAACGGCGGCGTTCTCTTCTACGAGAACGGCGAGCCGGTGGCCGGCGAGATTGGTGGTTTCGATTAAAGTAACCTGCAAACTTGTGCCTTGGCTCGCGAGCAAGGTGCGCAGCGCGTCGATTTCGTCGTGTTCTTCGACTACGGTTTGGCCGGCGCGACGGTAAGTCACGCGGTAGGCGACCTCGAGGCCCTCGAGTCGACGCAGCGGATCGCGCGCGGCGCTGGCGCGAGTCGCGGGTTTGCGTTTCGCGCGCTGATCAGACGGCAGCGACAGGCGCGTGAACGGATACGGTTCGCCGAGCAGAGCGGAGACGGCGCCTTCGATTTCATGGATGCGCACGAACAGTTCCTCGCGTTGAAGCAAGAGGCCGTTGACCCGAATCTGTTGGTCGCTGCGCATTGAATGGAAGGACGGGAAAAAGCGTAACTCCGCTTATGCTTGCCCGGACGTTTCGTCGCCTTCGTCGGCAGACTCGTCTTCGGTCTCAGTCGTGCCGGTCGGGCGCGCTGATTTTTTCGCGCCGGGTGCACCGCGATTGACGGTGTCGGCTTTCGGATCGAAACCGGCGACGGGCAACGGTGGTTGCGGAAACGGATAAATGCCCGCTTCGCCGACCACGGTTTCGACCTGCACTTCGAGGTCGGCGATGCGCGCGTAGGCGGCTTGGCGTTCAGCGAGCAGCGCGTCGATTTTCACGCGGGCTTCGAGCGCCTGACGGATGACGTCGGCTTCGGCGCCGAGCACGATGTCACGGAAAGTGAGGGTGGTGGGTTTTTTAGCCATGGTGGTTTACTGCCAGAAGAGGCGTTTGAGTTGTTTTAAAAGTCCAGGTTGAGACGCCGCTGACGAGAGCGGAGCGGAAAAAGATTCGCGAGTCGCGGCGGGAATGTGCGATGAAGATTTTTCGACCCGTGTTGCCGGGACCATGGCAACCGGCGCGGCTCCTTTCGTGGGCTTGACGGTGCGCGCGGCAACTTCGCGAGCGGCGCGCACGGCTTGAGCCGCCTCGGCGATTTCTGGAGAAGCGTCGAGCGAGGCGTCGTTGATGAGTTCGTCGGCGGCTTGCGGGTGACGGATCGCGGCGAGGCGCACGGCCGGGGCGCGGTCGCGCGCGAACTCATACAAATCCGCGCGGCGCCAATCGTGACTCGCCACCGCCAGCGCACGCACGCTCGGCAACGGATGGGCGAGCAACCGGCGCGCGAGCGCGGCGTCGGTGAGCACGGCGGGGCGTTGTTGGATGGCCCAGTGCCGGAGAAAATCCGGACTGTGTTCGAGCAGGAAAGGCACCAGCTCGTCGTAAAGTGAATCGCGGTAAGCGAGCGCCGTCAGCACGGCAGGCAAACGCGTTGCGGCGAGCGCTTGCACCTGATCCGTGTTTAACACGGGATTCGTGGCGAGCGCGACGCACACCGCTTCGTCCGCGAGCGCGAGGAAGTAGTCGGCAATGTCCGCGTCGAGCGACGGATTAGCGGCGAGCGCGAGTCGCACGCTGGCCTTGGGGTCTTGCGCGAGCACGCGTTGCAGCGGCAAGGCCAGCGGTGCGCGCGCGGCGACCCACGCGCGTTCCTCGGCTTCGCCAACGGTCACGAAATGCAGCAGTTCAATTGTGTCGGGTTCGACCAGCGCGCGGGCGGTGCGGCGGACTGAAGCGAACGGCGAGAGCAGCAGCAGGTGAGTGACCGGCGCAGGCAAATCCGGACGCGACGCGAGCGCGAGTTGCACGTCTTCTTCATCGCTCGCGGCCCAGCCGAGCAGCAAGTCATCGCTCGCAGTCGACGCGGCGATCGTGTGCGTGCGCACCACCGTGCTGGTGTCCGCGGCGAGCACGAGCGCGACTTCCGCGGGCAAAGTGGATTGCGCGGCGAGGCGGAGCCGCACGCCTGGTGAAGCGTCGGCCACGAGTGCCGCGTGATGTGGAATGCGGAGCGACGAGTTCGTCGCGACGGCGCGGCGGACGGTGACGTTGCGATCTTGCGCGAGGTTGAGGAGTTCACGCGCCGCGAGTTGCGGGTGCGTCGCCACGTGCGTGCGCACTTCGGGGTTTTCGTGCACGGCGAACTCGCTCAGCAAATGCGGCGGGGTGCGCGGATTGGTCGCGAGAAACGGAAACACTTCCGGGTCCTGCGCCGAGCGCGCGAGATTCTCGAGCAGGTGGCTCGGCGAAAGCGGGTAGGCGGCGACGAATTGCTGCGCGAGCGTCGGCTCGGCGAGATCCGCGAGTTCTTGCAACAGCCGTGAAGGCACGGGCGGTTTGCGCAACGCGTTGGCCGTTTTGCGCACGCCGTCGCGACGGAGGCGTTCCACGATCAGCTCGGTGGTCAGGACTTCGGCGCTCATGCTTTGCTCAGACGGAGATCGCCGGGTTGCACGTAGATTTCGCGCGGGTTGGAACCGACTTGCGGACCGATGTAGCGCAATTGCTCCATCTCTTCCATGAGCGACGCGGCGCGGTTGTAACCGATTTTCAGGCGGCGTTGCAGGTAGCTCGTGCTGGCGCGGCCGTTGGTGGCGATGATTTCGAGTGCCTCCTTGATCATCGGATCAGCGCCGGCGTGGAGCGTGTCGCCATCGACGCTATTCGTTCCGCCTGGGATATCCTCGGCGCGCAACTCGACGCGGTAGCGCGGCTGTAATTGTGCTTTGAGCGACGTGACGATCGCCTCGATTTCGCCGTCGTCGACGAAGGGAGCCTGCAAGCGTTGGATGCGGCCAAGTCCGGGCGGGCTGTAAAGCATGTCGCCGCGACCTTGGAGGGCTTCCGCGCCCTTGCCGTCGAGGACGGTGCGCGAGTCGATTTGCGAGGCGACTTGGAAGGCGATGCGCGTCGGGTAGTTCGCTTTGATGATGCCGGTGATGACGTTCACGCTCGGACGTTGCGTCGCGAGGACGGTGTGGATGCCGACGGCGCGCGACATCTGCGCGAGGCGCGCAAGCGGCGTTTCGACGTCCTGCGCAGCCGTCATCATGAGGTCGGCGAGTTCGTCGATCACGAGGACGATGTAAGGCAGTTTTGCGAAACCTTCGGCGCTCGCCTTGGCGTTGTAGCCGGCGAGATTGCGCACGGATTTCTCGGCGAGCACGGCGTAGCGGCGTTCCATCTCGCGCACGAGCCACTTGAGCGCTTGGACCGCTTGCTTCGGGTCGGTGACCACCGGATGAATCAAGTGCGGCAATTCGCGGTAGATCGCGAACTCGACGATCTTCGGATCGATGAGGACGAGTTCGAGTTCGTCGGGCCGGAAACGATAGATCAGCGAAAGGATGAGATTGCTGATACAAACCGATTTACCGGAGCCCGTCGCACCGGCGATGAGCGCGTGCGGAGCTTTCGCAAGATCGCAGAGCACGTGACGACCCGCGATGTCGACGCCGAGGATCAACGGAATCTCGCCGGGCGTAGTGCGCCACGCGGCAGATTCAAACGAGGCGCGCAACGCGAGCGGCGCGGCGTTGCGGTTGGGAATCTCCACGCCCACGAAACCTTCCCCGGGAATCGGTGCCTGGATGCGGACGGCGTTGGCGGACAAGGCGAGCGCGAGGTTCTTTTCGAGGGCGACGATCGATTCAACGCGCACGCCGAACCCTGGCTTGACGCGAAATTGCGTGACGCGCGGGCCGACCACGGCGTCTTGCACAAAGGCGTCGATGGCAAAGCTGTCGAGCGTGTCTTGGAGGATGCGGCGGTTGGTCGCGAGTTCTTCGGGGCTGCTGAAATTTTTCTCCGCGTCCGACGGCGGACGCAGGAAATCGAGGGACGGAAATTGGTAGCTTGCGAGATCTTCGGCGGTGAACGGGGCGGGCGAAGTCGGGAGCTGAGGGTTGAGGGCTGAAAGATGAGCCGCCACCCCAGGCGTTGGCGTGGTAGGTTTTGCGGTGGCGGTGTCTTCAACAGGCGTCGCGGCTGGCTCGGTTCCGGCGAAAGCATCGGCGGAACGCTCGCGGATCGTCTGGCGCACGCTTTCGAGGTGATCCAGCGCGTCTTCGAGTTGGTCGCGCTGGCGGGCTTGGTGATCGCTGCGTTCCTCGAGGCGCAGGCTCAATTCCTCGCGCCAGCGGGCAAGTTGCTGGTTGTCCTCGTCAAGTCGCCGATGCGCAGCCGTCTCGGCCGCCGTGAGCGCGGGCGAAGGGGCAACTGGGGATAGAGGAGTGACGGAGGCAGGCATCGAGCAATGAAGGGGCGCGTTTTACAGGCAGCGGGTCGTGCGCTGCAAGCGAAGCGCAATTATTTTTTGCACCCGCGGAATAGCAGTTGCGGTCGCGCAAATGCGGGCTTTGCACCGGAGCGAATCGCATCGTCATGCAAACGGGGCGGCGTGCCCGCGTTCGCTCTGACTGGGCGCAAACCTTGCTACCAGATAACTGATGATTGCCGGCTGAAGACGATGATTCGCTGGGGGTTCAACCCGGCAGCCCGAGCACTTCCATTGCTTTGATGGCGGCGGCGAGGCGGGTTTCGACGCCGAGTTTGGCGGTGATGTTTTCCACGTGTTTTTTTACGGTCGACGGCGCGCTGCCGAGGATGATGCCGATTTCCGGGCTCGTCTTGCCTTGGGCGATCCAGAAGAGAATTTCGTTTTCCCGCGGGGTCAGCCCGAGTGGGTGCAACATCTCGGGCGAGGGTGGGGGCGATTTCTCTGAAAGATAAACCAGTTGCTGGTTCTGGGGCTGCTTGCCTGGTGCGACGCGGGTGAAGGTGAGCAACGCAGCGCCCTCGGCGAGCACGAAGGTGTCGTCACCGCCGGTGGCGAGCCAGACTTGCACATCTTCCGGAAGTTTTCCGTCCGGTGTTTTCAACTGGTGACGGTCGAGCAGGCGGGCCGCTGACCCCGAACAAAAAAGAATGGCCCCGAACACGCTGGCGACGATGACGGCGCGGTCGAGTGATTGTTCCAGCGTGCGTTCGGCGGCGATGCGTTGCTGGATGGCTTGGTCGAGTCGCTCGTTTTGTTCTTCGAGTGCGGCGTTGCGCTCGGCGAGGGTGCGCTGCGTCGCGCGGAGTTCGAGGTGAACGGAAATGCGCGCGAGCACTTCAGCGGGAGAAATCGGTTTCGTGATGTAGTCCACGGCACCGAGTTCCAGGCCACGCACTTTATCCACAGGATCGCCGAGCGCAGTCATGAAGAACACGGGCACATCTTTCCACAATGGATCGGCTTTGAGCCGCCGACAGGTTTCGAAGCCGTCGATGCCGGGCATCATGACGTCGAGCAGGATCAGGTCCGGCGCGATGTGCGGCAATTCGGCGAGCGCGTGTTCGCCACTTTCGCTCACAAGGACTTTGTAATTCTGGTCGCGGAGGAAATCGAACAGCAGCGCGACGTTATCAGGGCGGTCATCGATGACGAGGATACGGCGGGCGGGTGTGCTCATGGGGTGGTGCGGGCGCGGGCTTCAGTGAGGCGTTGACGAATTTCGGCGGTTTGAAAAGCGGCAGCGAGAGTGTCGAGTTGACGAAGATAATGCTGCCCGACTACGCCCGTGGAGATAGCGTGAGCGATGCGCTCGCGCAACGCGTCCACGTCACCGCGCCGGGCGAGCGCAATCAGTGCGTCGAGTTCATCCGCGGGTGGGAATTCTTCGGGCGCGGGAGCGACGACCGGTGCTGGCATTGCTGTTTCCGGCGTCGTGCTGGCTTCCCGATAGATCCAGTCGAGCGCCAGGAGGCGCCCCAGTGCTTCGAGCAGCTGAGCTTCACTGAAAGGCTTGGGCAGGAAATCATCACAACCTGCGCTGGTGGCCTCGTGCCGGTTGAAATCAAACACACTCGCGGAAATTGCGATGATTGGCAGGTGCCGTGGCAAACCAAGCTGGCGAACACGTGCCGCCGTCTCCAATCCGCCGAGCACCGGCATGCGCAAATCAAGCAGCACGATGTCGGGCTGACGCGCCTGGATGGCCGCAAGACATTCCCTGCCGTCGGCGGCTTGTTCGATAATGAAGCCAAGTGGTTCGAGTAAATCGCGCAACACGTGACGGTTGGTTTCTTCGTCGTCGGTCACGAGGACATGGCGCCGCGGGCCAGCATGGCCGGTGACGGTGCGCAATGTGGCCGCGACCGGCAGGGTGGTCGCAGCCACTTCGGGCAGCGTGAGATCGAACCAGAAGCGACTGCCTTGCCCCGGTGTGCTTTCGACCGCAATGCGACTTCCCAGCAATTCGGTTAGTCGCTGACTGATCGCGAGGCCGAGGCCGGTGCCCTGGATGCCGGCGTTGCCTGGAATGACCTGATGAAACGGTTGGAAAATAGCCGCGAGTTGTTCCGCAGCGATGCCGGGGCCGGTGTCACGCACTTCAAAACGCACACGCCCTTCCACCAGGATCGTGCGCAATATGATGTCGCCGCGCAGCGTGAATTTCACGGCGTTGCCTAATAAGTTAAATAGCACCTGCCGCAGCTTTTGTTCATCGGTCGACACGAGTCGCGGCAGCCCCGGTCCCAGTTCGAGACGGAACGTGAGGCCTTTGTCTGTGGCGCGTTGCTCAAAAAGGTCGGCGGCGCTTTTCACGACACGTGTGAGGGGAAACGTCGTCGCATGCAGGGTCATCTTGCCGGCTTCGATTTTCGCGAGGTCGAGCACTTCGTTGATCATCTGAAGCAGATGCTCACCGTTGCGGCCAACGATGCCGAGTTGGTGGCGGCCTTTTTCGGAGAGACCGGACTCCTTGCGGAGAATTTGCGCGTAGCCGAGGATCGCGTTGAGCGGCGTGCGCAGCTCGTGGCTCATGTTGGCGAGGAAGGCGCTCTTCGCGTGGTTGGCGGACTCAGCGCTGGCCATGGCGTCGCGCAACTCGTGGGTGCGCGTCGCGACGAGTGACTCGAGTTCGGCGTTACGACGGCGGACGGTGCGCATGCGCCAGAGCACCAGCCCGTAGATCCCGAGCCCGCAACCGGCGGCGTAAAGGACGGTAATCCACCAGCGCTGCCACCACGGTGCGAGCACTGCGAAATGAAACTCAGTCGGCACGCTCACCTGGCCATTCGAGTCGTGCGCGCGAACAGTGAGCGAGTGCTTCCCCGCGGGCAGACGTTCGAGCGTAAATTCCGGCGTGGCCCGCGAAGGCGCCCAGGCTTCGTTGTCGATTTTGGTCTCGTAGCGCAGTTGCGACTCGTCGAGCCGGTCGGTGGCAAACGTGAAAATGAGTCCGCGACGCGCGAATGGCAGCGTGAGTGCTGCCGCGGGCGCAAGTGGCAATCGTTCTCCGTCGAGGTTGGTGATTTTCGCGATCCGCGTGGAAAAAGTGCCGGCTTGTGCAAAGGCGGACGGCAGTTCGGTGCGAACGAGCGCACGGCTGCCGCCGAGCCAGACGGTTGAGCCCGTGATCGCGGACTCCTCGAGCACGGAAAGCAAAGTCCCTACGAGACGACTGGTCGTGAAGGGAAGCACCTCGATTTTTCCATCAAGACCAGCGCGTAGAATGGTGGGGGTTTCGTTCACCGTATTTTCACGGGACAGCCAGACTTGGCGTGGTGTCACCGAGGGAAATAATGCCAGTGCGCCGGAGCCTTGGGTGGCGAGGGCGCGGTTGAGTGGCTCAAGGGCTCGGAAACGGAGGTTGGCGCGATCGAAGGAATAGAGTCGGTTGCCCGCGAGAAAGCACGGCGCGCCGTCGCTAAGAACCACGCCCGTTCGCAAGGGTTGCCGGTGGTCGGATAAATCTTGCCCGTCCGAGTAAGGCTCGACGCGCAACGCCATGCCTGCGCTCGCGGTGCCAGCAAGACCGATCACGCGATAAAATCCGTGTGAGGTCGTAGCCGCCCAGACTTCGCCTTGGGAAGTTTCCACTAACTGATGCACCTCTCCAGCCACGCCTCGAACCGCGCCGGTTTCCTGCCAGCCTTCGCTGGTGCGGCGCATCGCAACCAGTCCGCTGGCGGTGCCGGCATAAGCGTAGTCTTTTTCTTGCGATGCGACGAGCAGGCTCAGCGTTGGCCCGGAGTTCAGCGTGACGCGGCGGCCTTCGCTCAATGCGAAGGGCATGATGCTTTGTGCGGAGCCCACTATTAATTCCTGTGGGTGTGCGGCGAGGGCGCTCACGGCGCCGTGGCCGGGCAGTTCGCGCCAAGTGGCAGCGCGCAGTGTCGTGCCGATGAGGCGTGCAGGTTCGAGCATGAACAGTCCGTCTCTCGTCCCGGCGTAGAGGCGCCCGTCGTGGCGTTGCAGCGCAGTAACCGAGCGATGGCCGAGGTTGCGCGATTCGTCGGCGATGCTGACGGGTTCGAGCGAGAAACGCACAATTCCAATGGGTAACGAAACCCACAAGCCGGCCTGCCGGTCTTCGTGCAACAAGGTTGGGCGGGCGAGCGACAGCGCTCTTTCCCCGACCCCAAAAACCTGGCGCAGCTCACCTGCGGAGGAAAGCTGCACACAGCCCCCCGATCTCAGGGCGAGGACGAAGCTGCCGTCGCGCAAACGCCGGCCGTGATCGATGCGCCGGTCGCGCAAGGTTTCACTGAAACCGACTTCCAAATGCTGCCAGCCTGAGGTTGGACTCCAGCGATCCAGCGCGAGCGCCTCCGAAGCAATCAGCCACGCGCCGTCGGCTTGATCGGTCACGAAACTTACGGGCCAGGCGGCGAGTTGGGCGTGGGAGAAAACGACCCGCCAACGAGTGCCGTCCCACGTTTCAAGTTTTTCGGAGCCGGCGCGGTGCACGATCAACTTGCCGTCAGTTGCTGACCAGGTGCGCAGCGGCCCCGTGCGTTCAACGGAAAATTTTCCGGCGTGCCACGTGAGGATGCGATCGGCGGTGACAAAAAAGACGTGGTCGTCCGCCGCATGCACGCGGCGGACTTCCGGCAAAGGACGCGCGTCGGGCGGAAGCTTTGCTTCGATTGAAATGTAAGTGCGACCACCGCGACCGTCGTCTTCGAGGTATCCGAGCTCGTGAGCCGCACCCAGCCAGATGCGATCGGATTGGTCACAGTCTAGTCCGTAAATCGTGCCGGCATTTGCGACGGGGATAGGTGACCACGTATTGCCGTCGTAACGAAGCACCGTGTTTTCGTTGCCCACATAAAGCGCTCCGCCGCGATCCTCGGTCGCACATTCGTAGCGGGTGTTTTGTAGAAAATTTTCCTCGGAAAAAACGCGAAGCGATGCGCGCCCCATTTCGAGCGAATGCGTTTTTACGACGATATCGGGAGCGGAAATCGCCGCGAAGCTTGAGCCCACGACACCTCCCGCCAGCAGCAAGCGAATGCCTTGCGCCCGAAGCCGGCGCAGCCAAGAGCTGGACTGAAACCACGACATGAAGGCGAAACTAGGGCAGGCTGGCGGTGCCTCAATCCTGCAAATCTCATCTACGTCCAAGGACGTAGATGCGCAGGGCGCATGAACATTGTTTTGCACGGATCGGGTGATTTACTGGCAGCCGACGCTTCTTATGCGCTCGCTTCCCTTTAGTTTGCTGACGACTGGCTTTAGCCCCACCCGGGTGCCTTGGCTCGTGAGTGGATTGTTGCTGTGGGCGGGCGCGCTCAGTGAGGGTTACGCGGTTGCGCGGGAGTCGCGCACCGGTGCGGCGAATTGGGCGGAATCGGGGAACTGGCTGCCCTCAGGATTGCCGGGTAAGGAGGACAGTGTGGTGTTGGACCAGAATACCCCGCTGGTAATTCCGGGCGGCCACGTCGAGATCGGACGTTTGGTTATGGGCACGAGCGCCGGTAGCCGCCCGGCGTTGTTGATCGGCAAAACGACCGCGTTGCGCACGCTGGACCGATTGGATTTCGACGGGAACAGTGCGTCGGAAAGCGCGGTGTTCATCGGCATGCACGCACAAGCGGAGGCCTTGGTCACGGTCGCCGGTTTCTGGGAAAGCGCCGCGGGGATCTCCGTTGGACTGCACGGACAGGGGCGACTCGAAGTGGCACCGGGAGCACGCGTGGAAAATTTTCTGTTGATGGTCGGTTGTGCGGAGGGGGCGAGAGGGGAAGCGAACATCCGGGGAACGCTGGAGAATCGCAATGCGTTCAGCGTGGGCGAACGTGGCTGGGCGCACGTGACCATCCCTGCTGGCGGAGAGATGGAATATCACTCCCGCTGGGGCGTCATCGCGTCACATCCGAGTTCGCAAGGCACACTTGAAGTGGCGGGAAAGTTAACGGGCGGTGCGGCGAGCGATTTAGTGGTGGGTAATTCGGGCGAGGGCACGCTCTTGATTCAATCCGGCGGCGTGGTGACTGGGCGACGCGGTTCGATCGCACAACTTGCGCCCGCGCGTGGACGTGCCGAGGTGCGCGGTCTCTGGCGATTGGCGGAAGGTTTGTTTGTCGGCACCGATGGATTCGGGGTGTTGGAAATTGGGCGAGGCGGCCGGGTCGTCGACCGAACCGGTTACGTGGGGTTTAATGCCGGAGCGAATGGCCGGGCGGTGATCGCGGGCGAATGGGAATGCCGGGATGCGTTGCAAGTCGGCTACGGTGCGTCGGGAGAATTAATGGTGTCGTCCGGCGGGCTCGTGCGCACGCGCGACGGGATCGTGGCCAGCGAGCCGCAGGTTATCGCGCGCGCAACGGTGAGCGGACGTTGGGAAAACCGCGGCAGCCTCTTCATTGGACAAGGTGGGGACGGTGCTTTTACCGTCGAACAAGGTGGCTCGGTGGACGCGGGTGGCGCGGGCAGTTTTGTCGGCACGCTCGCTGGATCGCAGGGACGGCTCGACGTGGCGGGTGAATTCCGAAGCGAACGCGATTTGACGATAGGCTACGCGGGCGTGGGTATAATGAAAGTGGCCGCCGGGGGCCGGGTGAAAAGCGAACGCGGGTATGTCGGTCGGCAGCGCCACTCGACCGGACTTGCCGAGATTGCCGGCGAGTGGACGTGCACGGGGGAACTTGGAATTGGCTATGAGGGTGCGGGTGAACTGGTGGTGAATCGCGGCGGCATGGTGCGCGTTGCGCGAGCGGGGTTGGCAAAAACGGCGGGTTCGAGCGCACAAATTACAGTTCGGGGGAACCTTGAAGTCGCCGGCGACTGTGTGATCGGCGAAGCGGGCACGGCGACGGCGATTGTTTATGAAGGAGGCGAACTTACTGCTTCCGTGATACGTGTGCAGACCGGAAGTGCGCTGGTCGTCAATGGGGGAGCGCTGGCCGGGCGACTGGAGGTTGACGCGGGCACCCTGACTTTGCGCGGTCGGATTGCGCTGAGCGTGGAGGCGATGTCTGCAGAGCGTCCGCCCGCGTGGCGGCTCAACGAAGCCAGTATGGTGCTCATCGAAAACGGCGCGCGGGTGACCGTGCAGATTGTCGACTTCGACGCGCTGGCTCCGGGAACTTACGAACTGATCAGTTTGGGGAAAAACTTCCGAGAGGAACCTGGCCTGCGGGATGGATTTCAACTGGAGGCAAACGCGCGCGCGCAGGGCGCGACGCTCGAGTGGACGGGCGAAACGCTGAGACTGCGCGTGCGCTGACCGGCTCTACGCCAAAAGCCGTATTCAGGGCGGTCGCAGTTGTTGTTAAAGTGTGGCGGTGAAAACGCCCCGCCGCTTTGCCCGTCCTTTGTTGCTCGTGGAATTTTTTCGCCGCTGCATTACGCCGGTATCGCTGCCGCTGGTCGCGGCGATGATCGCGCCGCTCGCGGTGCTGCCGAGTGGTTACGCGCTGCCGCGTGGCGCGCAGGTGGTCGCGGGCAGCGTCGATATTTCGCAAGCCGGCAACACGCTGAACATCGCGCAAGGTTCGCAGGCCGCGATCGTCAACTGGCAGGGCTTCAATATTGGCGCGAACGAACTCGTGCGCGTGCTGCAATCTGGCGCCGATGCCGCGATGTTGGCGCGCGTGACCGGCGGCGATCCTTCGCAGTTGCTCGGCAAATTGCAGGCCGACGGAAAACTATTTCTCATTAACCCGAATGGCGTCGTGGTGGGCTCGGGCGCGGTGATCGACACGGCGGCATTTCTCGCGTCGACGCTCGATGTTGCGGACGCGGATTTTCTCAAGAGTGGCGCGCTCACGTTCAAGGGCGATTCCGCGAATGGTGTCGTGAACCTCGGAAAAATTATCGCGCGCGAAGGCAACGTGATCCTGATCGCGCACACCGTGAAGAACGCCGGCGAAATTTCCGCCGGGAAGGGCACCGCCGGGCTCGCAGCGGGCACGGAAGTTTATCTCGCGTCGCCGGACGCGGCGAACTTTGTCGTCAAAACCAATCTCACCACTGCCGCGGCAAACACGGGCGTGGAAAATTCCGGCGTGATCGCAGCGGCGCAAGCGGAGCTCAAAGCCGCCGGCGGCAGCATTTACGACCTCGCGGTCAACCAAAGCGGCGTGATTCGCGCGAGCGGTTTCGAAAACCGCAACGGTCGGATCGTGCTCACTGCGGAGGGCGGAAGTGTTTCCGTTAGTGGCACGGCCTCGGCCCGCAACGCCGACGGCTCGGGCGGCGAGATCCTGGTGGGCGGCGATTTTCGCGGCGCGAACGCGAGCGTGGCCAATGCCGCCAATACTTACGTGGGAACGGAAGCGCGACTCGATGCCAGTGCCGCCGCCGCGGGCGCCGCGGCCGGGCGGGTCATCGTGTGGGCGGATAATCACACGGCCTTTCTCGGACACGCTTCGGCGAGTGGCGCGGGCGGAGGCTTCGCGGAAATCTCCGGTAAACGGACGCTCGATTTTCGCCCGGCGGATGTGATCGAACTCGGGCGCAACGGCACGCTGTTGCTCGACCCCGATGCGTTGCATGTGGCGAACGTTGATCCCGGCACAGCGGCTTCGTTCATGAGCATCACCACGCTGCAAAACCAGCTGGCTGCTTCGAATGTCACGCTCGATACCTCGACTTCGGCGGGCGATGTCACATTTGCCAGCGACGTGACTTGGGCGACCGCGAGCACGCTGCGCGTCAACTCCGGCAACAACATCAACGTGAACGCCAGCCTCACTGGCGGCGCGGGCAGCGTCGTGTCGCTCTACGCGGGAAAAGCGGGCATGGATGTCACGCAGGGCCCGAATTCCACGACCGGCAATATCAACCAGGCCGCCGGTTCGACGATCACGGCGGGCACGCTCACGGTCGGTGTGAATAGCGCGGCAAATGTGCCGAACAACAATGGCATGTTCCGGGGTTCGTTTGAACTGAGTGGGGTCTTGAAGGTCGGCACACTGCAGGCGGATCTCAGCGGGCGTTTTATTAACCTGCTTGCGACCAATGCGGCGAACGCCATCGGCACGCTCAAAACCACGGGCTCGGGCGGCCACGTGGGCGAAATCGATATCGTCGACGGTGCGGGCGATCTCGATGTGCAAATGGCGCTCACGCAGGCGGAGACGTTTCAAGTGCGCGCGATTACGCCCGGCACGCTGACCTTGAAGTCGGGCAGTGCGATGAGTTTCGCGAGTGGGGCGGATGTCATTTTTGTTTCGACCGGCGGAAATTTCGTCAATGAGGCCGGTGCCAACGCCGTCGGCTTGAACGGTTCCAACGGTCGTTTTCTCATCTATTCCGGGACCTCCGGTGCAACGGTGACGGGCGGGTTGTTTGGAATCGAAGAATTCAGCCGCACCTACACGGGCAATCCGCCGGGCGATTACTCCGGCGATACGCTGTCGCGTTTTCTGTATCGCGCGAGCGGCGCGTCGTTGCCGCAACTCACGTATCGCGCGAACAACGCAAGTCGCAACTACGGCTACGCCGATCCGACGTGGGCGTTTACCGTTTCCGGCGAACAACCGGGCCTCGCGGTGGCGACAAATGTTACTGGCGCGCCGACGCTCTCCACCACGGCGACGGCCACGAGCAGCGTCGGCAGTTACACGATCAACATCGCGCAAGGCACGCTCGCATCGTCGGCGTATGATTTCAATTTCGTGAACGGCTCGTTCACGATCAACACCGCGCCGGTGACTTTCGCCGTCAACGCCGCCACGCGTCTTTACGGCGATGCCAATCCAACGTTTTCACTGACCGCGACCGGACTGCGCAACGGCGAGAGCCTTTCCGCTGCAGGCAATTTCGATTTCAGCACGAGCGCCACGAATCTGAGTAACGTCGGCAACTACGCCGTCTCCGCCGCCTACACGGGCGGAGGCACGGGCAACTACAGCATCGGCGCGATCACCGCCGGTTCACTGGCGATTACCATGGCTCCGCTGACGGTGACGGCGCCGACGTTCACGCGGATTTACGGCCAGGACACGACGGTGGCGCTCAACGATGTCGTCTATACAGGCCTCAAAACCGGCGCCGACGCGCTGACTTCGTTAAACGTGACCACGGCGGCGACTGGCACCGGCGTGGGCACGTATGCCGTCACGCCAACCGGCACGAGCAATAACTACGAAGTCACCTTTGTCCCCGGCGCGCTCACCATTACGCCTGCCGCGCTCACGATCCGGGCCAACGACATCACGCGCACTTACGGCGACGTGAACCCGACTCTGACAGTGAGCAACACGGGCCTCGTCAACAGCGACACCGCGGTGAGTGCTTACACGGGTCTCACGATTTCCACGAGTGCCACGCAAGCGAGCAATGTTGGCACCTACAGCATCGTTCCCGCGAATGCGACGGGCGCGAACTACGCCATCAGTTTCACCAACGGCACGTTCACCATCGATCGCGCCACGCTCAATGCCACCGTCGCCGACGCGACGCGCACTTACACGCAGTCGAATCCGGCCTTCTCGTTTGCGAGCGTCACCGGTTTCAAAAATGGTGAAACGGCCTCCGTGTTGAGCGGGCTGAATTTCTCAACCACGGCGACGAATGGTTCGATTCCCGGTCGTTACACGATTAATGCCACGGCGACCGCGCAGAATTATTCGCTGAACTTTACGCCGGGTTCGCTCACCGTCACGAAGGCACCGGCGACATTTTCCTTCGGAACGTTCAATCGGGTTTATGGCGATGCACCGTTTGCGTTTACGCCGGCCCTCACGGGATTCCTCGCGGGCGACACCGCGCAGATTACCGGAGTGTGGAGTGCAGGCCTGACTGATTCGCGGACGCTCGGAGCAGGCACTTATGCCGTGAACGCGGCGGTGGTGAACGCCTCGCTCGCGAATTTCTACAGCCAGTTCTACGACATTACTTTTAATCCCGGCTCGCTCACCGTGGCCCGCGCGCCGCTGACATTGGTGGCGCGCTCGGGCAATGCGCAATACGGCACGGGTCTCAGCACGAATGGTTACGATGTCCTTGGGCTGCGCAACAGCGACACCGCCGCGGTGCTCACGGGCACTCAGCTCAATAATTTTTCGCTGCTCACGACGACCGATGTCGGCGCGTATCCCGTGACGTTTGCGTCGGCCGGCACGGCTGCGAACTACACCATCAGCACGGTCAACGGCGAGTTGCGGGTCGACCGGAGACAACTGCATATCGCGGGGCCGATCGTGTCGACGTATGAGGGCGTGGTGCCGCCGGCGCTCGATCCCACGCAACCGACCCTCGTGGCCGGAGGGCCGCAATTTCGGATTGTCGGCAGCGTGCCCAGTGGCGCGCAACACCTGCCGGCCGGCACCGATGTGCCGGTTACATTGCGCATCGTGCCGGCGGCCGGCACCAGCTTGAGCGACATCACCAGCCGCTATGCGATCACGTCTGAACCCGGTCTTTTGACGATCAAAGCGCTGCCAGAATCGGCTTCGCCGCACGTGCTCTATGATCCGACGATTGGTGATCCGGTGATGATCTCACCGTTAATCCTCACGCTCAGCGAGGAGTTCACGCTCGATTCGTCGCTCCTTGAGACGAAAGAAAAAACCATTTTTCGCGTCAGCACGCTCGAATACAACACGCCGCTCGGGCCCACCGATTTCGCTGACATCATCACGGGGAACACGGCCCGCCTGCAAGGGGTGATGACCGCCTTCCGCGAATCGACCGCCTACACGAACGATTACAGCGCGGAGCAACGGCAGATTGTCGAGGACTTCATCAGCGGAAAACTTACGCCCGCCGACTTGGCCGCCCGCATGAAAAGCGATCCGAACGTGCAGATGATGCTCATGCCGATCTTCGGCTCCTACGCTATGGACTTGGTGACCAATGGAGCTGCGAGCAACGCCGAGAAGCGACTCGTCCATTTCATGTCCGATGCGGCGGCGGAGCAGCGCGTCGCAATTGCGGACAAAGCCCGACAGGCTTACTCGGAGTGGGAAGTCTTGGATGCGAGCAAGAGTTCCTCCGGTCTTTATGCACTTTATAACGAGCACCTCGTGCCCGACGTGGTTTCGGGGGCGCAACAAGAAGCGCTCGGCGCAATTCTGGGTGGCGTCGCCGGCGGTGTGGTGGCCGGAGGCGCAGTGAGCGGCGCGTTGTTGATGTCGGGTTCTTTGGTCACCGCACTTTTTCCCTATTCCACCAGTTTGATGGCTGTGAGTGCCATCGGCCCGGGCATCGCCATCGGCGCCGTGGTGGCGATCACCGTGATTATGGTGAATGCCATCGAAACGAGTGACAAGAACCGCGCCGCCTACGAGGAAGTGCTGGCCCGCGCGAACGAAGCCCGGCCTTACGGCATGGATCGCGGATTCGAGTTAACGGTGCCGCAAAGCGACCGCGACCGCGCGGAAGTGATGACGAGTTTCCTGCAGGTTTTTGGCACCGCATTCGGAGGCTAAACCCAATCGCCCATGAAAAATTTCCACTTATCCCTGGCGTTTCTCGCCGTGACGACGGGGCTGTGCGCCCAGGATCTCGCCCGCGTGATGCCGCCGCCCTTGCCGCCACAGGTGAAGCTGCCGGAAAGTCCCGCGGCCAAACTCTCGGGCGTGCTCGATCCCGCTCTGGTGCTGCCGGCCCAACCTCACGAAGTGCAACTCCTCGCGGCGTTGCGCGGCGTGATTTTTGTTTCTGATCCGCTCGAAACGACCAAGCCTGTGCCGGCTGGTTTCGCCGGCGTGGAGGTGACCGGCGCTCCGCTGTTGGCGGACGCCGACGTCGCGACGGCCGTTGCGCCCTTTCTGGGGCGGCCCGCGTCGCTCCCTTCGTTGGGGAGAATCGCCCTCGTCGCGCGGTTTCTCGCGCAGATGCAAGGCCACGCCTTTGTGATCGCTTACGTGCCCGCGCAGGACCTGACCGACAGCGTGGTGCGGGCCGTGATTCATCGCGCCAAGCTGGAGGGGAACGTGGGCGTGGAAGGCGCGCGGTATTTTCCCAAAGCCCATTACGAACATGCGCTGGCGCTTCCCGCGGGGGAAGAAATCGACGCGATGAAATTGAGCACCGCCGTCGAAGCGTTGAACCAGAATCCCTTTCGTCGCGCGGTGCTGAGCGCTTCGGCGGGACATGCGCCCGGCACGACCCGTCTCACCTTGCGCGTGAACGAGGAGCGCCCGTGGAAATTCAATTTTGGTTACGACAATACCGGCACCGCGGTCACGGGTGAGGATCGCATTTCTGCCGGCGTGACGTGGGGCAACGCCTTTGGACGTGGCGATGTAATGTCGTATCGCTTTACCGCCGATCCCGCGTTCGCGCACTCGCTGAGTCACTCGGCGAATTACAACACGGTGCTGCCGTGGAAACATACGCTCGCGACATTCGGCGCATATTCGCGCATCGAATCGGAACTGCCCGCGCCACTGACGCAGGTCGGCCATTCCTGGCAGGTCGGCACGCGCTACGGCTGGACGCTGCCGAAACTAAAAAACGGTTGGGCACAGACGCTGTCGTTCGGCCCGGATTTCAAATACTCGGACAACAACCTGGAGTTCGCGGCGATTCCGATCACGAACAACGTGACGCACATCGCACAATTCGGCGCGACGTATGCGCTGTCGAAGCGCACGCAGAAACAATCCTTGGGCGCGTCGGTGTCACTCTACGCCAGCCCGGGTGGCTTGTCGTCTCACAACGAGGATGAGTTTTTCGATGTCTCGCGCGCGGGCGCGACGGCGGATTATTTTTACGGCCGGATTGACCTGAATTATTCGCGCGCGTTGCCGCACGGTTTTTCCCTAAGCAGCACGCTTGGCGCGCAAGCCGGCAGCGGCGAACTCCTCGGCAGCGAGCAACTCAACGGCGGCGGCTCGTCCGCCGTGCGCGGTTATCGCGAAAGCTCCGCGTTCGGCGACGGCGGCGTGGTGTGTTTAAACGAACTGCATTTCCCGGCCTTTTCCCCGAGCAAAACCGGCGACCACCTCGATCCGTTCGCCTTCTTCGATGCCGCGACACTCTACACGCTCGGCCTCGGTGGCGAGGACACGCAGCTCGCGGGTGCGGGCGTCGGCGTGAATTACCAATGGCGGAAATATTTCACGGTGCGCGCGGCCTACGGCTGGCAGCTGAAGGACCTCGGCGGCGGCGAGAACTCCCGCGCGCACGTCAGCGCGTCGTTGAACTTTTAATCCGTGATAAAAGCGCTCTCGGTTTCCCTTCGCCTTCGCCAAAGGGCGTATTGGGGGAAGCCGGCGGAAATGATATTTTAAAGCTCCCACCATTCCTCCCATGCATATCCAAACTCGTTCGCGCTTTCGCTCATGGCTTTTAATCACTGCGGCTTTTGCCGTCGCCTTTCCGACGATCGCGGCCGCTCAAATCGTTTTCACGCTCCGTGGCACGATCAATACTGACGCGGATCCCACGGCGCTCGGTTACAGCGTCGGGCACGCCGTGACGATCAGCTTCACTCTTAATGATTTTGCGCCGACTCCGCCCAGGGGAGATGGCGGCAGCATTTTCAGTTGGGGTGAATCCAACACGGCGCACCCGCAGCTTTTTTCCAGCGTGGGCGGCACGGGCATCAATGGCACCTTCGCGCGCGCTGCCGATCCCTTGGGAGAAATTACGGTGGAAAATTTCGCCGACAGCTCGCGACTATTTCTGAATGTAGGCGCGAACAACCCGGAGGGAATGGGACTCTCGGTTAACGGATACGATTTGGAGCGGATTACGATCAGCGCCAGTTTTGCAGGCTTGGTCTGGGACACTTCAGCCGGCACGCTGCCCGATCCGACTTTTTTCTTCCAAAACTACGTCGGCACCTACGCGCAGGTGAGCACCGACAATGCGCGGATTGTTGATTTCAATAATTTTTCCCCGGTGAATGAAGCGACGATCACCATCGACACTCTGACCATCAGCTACACGCCCCTGTCGGCGGTGCCCGAGCCTTCGACCTATGCGGCGATTGCGGGGATGTGTGCGCTGGGATTTGCGACGTGGCGTCGGCATCGCTCCGTGAACTGCGGCTGAAGCCAGCGGCACGCGGGCAGCAAATGAGGGCTTTGCAGACGCGAGGTTTCGCGTAGGTTCGACGCATGAACGAATCGCAGACCCATGTTGAAAATGTCCGCCAGTCCGCTGAAAAAATCGTCGCTGCGTCTGCGGGGCTAAAGCCAAAGATTGCGATCATCCTGGGTTCCGGGCTCGGCGGGCTCGCGAAACAAGTCGAGGACGCGGTCACGATTCCTTACGCGGAGTTGCCCGGGTTTCCGGTGCTTACGGTGAGCGGTCACGCGGGCAATTTGATCCTTGGCAAACTTGGCGGCGTGCCGGTCGTGGTGCTGAACGGGCGGAAGCATTTCTACGAGACGCATGACGCTTATCCGCTGAAGACGATGATTCGCGCCTTGAAGAGCGCGGGAGTTGAAACGCTTTTTCTCTCCAACGCCGCGGGCAGCCTGCGGGCGAACATCGTGGTGAGCGGGTTGATGCTCATCACGGATCACATCAATTTTCTCGGACTTAATCCGCTCGTTGGCCCGAACGACGAGAGCTTTGGGCCGCGTTTCGTGCCGGTCACGGACGCGTGGGACAGGGACGGCTCCGAAAAAATCCGCGAAGCCGCGAAGCAGGAAAATATCTCACTGCATTCCGGTGTGTATGTGGCGTTTCGTGGGCCGTCGTTCGAGACGCCGGCGGAGATCCGCATGGTGCAAGGCTGGGGCGGCGACGCGGTTGGCATGTCGAGCGTGCCGGAGTGTTTAATCGCGCGTCACTGCGGCATGAAAGTAGTCGGCGTGTCGTGCATCACTAACATGGGCGCCGGCCTCTCCGACGAAAAACTCTCGCACGCGCACACCTTGGAAAATGCGTCGAAGGGCGCAGCGGATTTCGAGCGCCTCGTAATCGCGGCGGTGAAACTGCTTTGAGCGCTCAATCCGTTTGTCATATATTATATGACAAATGGTCCGGGGCTGAATTTTGGTGTCGGAAGGTTTCGGGCTGGCTTTGGTGGGGCGGGAGGAAAAACTCCCGGACGTGACTTCCGCTGAAATTGAACAGGCGCGTCGGCTGCTGTGCCGGTTACAGGATACGATTCGCGATGCAGTCATTGCCGCGCGTTCACACGGAACGGCCCGATTGACGCGCGTTGCGGCCGTGACGGCGGCCGACACGATTTACGCGATCGACAAGATCAGCGAGGAGGCAGTGCTGGCGTGGTTTGAAAAAAACTGGCCGAAGCGCTGGCCGGTGCAGCTCGTGATGGAAGGACTCGAAGAACACGGCGACGTGACGTTTCCGCCTGGCACGCCGGTGAAGGCCACGGTGTGGAAATGCATCATCGATCCAATCGATGGCACGCGTTGCATCATGTATGACAAGCGTAGCGCGTGGTGCCTCGCCGGGCTCGCGCCGCAGCGTGGGCGAAAAACGAATCTCAATGACATCGTGGTCGCCGCGATGACGGAACTGCCGACGAGCAAAGGTGCAGTGGCGGATCAACTCAGCGCGGTGCGCGGTCGCGGCGTGCATGCGGAGCGACTGGATTTGCGCACGGGGAAGCGGTCGAAATTCTTACCGCGACCGTCGCAGGCGAAGGATCTGAAGCACGGGTTTGCGTCATTCGCTAAATTTTTTCCGCCCGCGAAATTATTGATGGCGGAGGTCGAAGCAAAATTGCTCGTGGCGCTCGACGCCGGCGAAGCGGTGTTTGACGACCAGTATCCGAGCACAGGCGGACAGCTCTACGAATTACTGGTGGGGCATGATCGTTTCATCGCGGACGTGCGACCGTGGGCGTTTGGGAAGTTGGGTCTGCCCGCGGCACTGACGTGTCATCCGTATGATATTTGCGTAGCGCTGATCGCGCAGGAACTGGGTTGCGTGATCACCGCACTCGACGGAAAACCGCTGCGGGTGCCGCTCGACACGACATCGCCGGTGGCGTGGGTCGGTTATGCGAACACGAGTCTAGCGCGCAGCATTGCGCCGAAGTTGCGCGCGGTGTTGGCAAATGTCTAGTGGAGGCGGTGTCATTGGCCGGGCAGGTGGTTGATTCGTTGGTGTAGGTTGCGCGCTTGCGCGCAACGTGGCCGGCACGCGGACCAATTTTGCGTCCATTCACAAAAAAGGCGGCGCGAATAGCGCCGCCTTTGAAAGCGTTTAATTCACAAAGATTGGATCAGGAATCTTTGGTCTGCTCAAGCGTGCTGACTTTGCCACCCTTGAAGATGACGCGGATGCGTTCCTCTTTCTCCGTGCGATACGTGTCGGCGTAAACCGGTTGGTAATACACGCGGTAAGTTTTCAGGTAGGGATCGTAGTAGAGGTTGCGATTGTAGCCGGCGAATCGCGTGCCGTCGTAGCGATCGTAATACGTGTTGTAAATCCACGTGGTGGTGCGGCCATTGGCGTTTGCGGTTTCGCGTTTTTGATCGGGGGCGCCGAGGGCGAGGTAAACGGCGTCTTCGTTCATGCCGATGTCGATGACTCCTTGTTTAACTTTATCCTGGGTGGCGGCATCGAGCTGCGCGAAGGCCGCGGGATTTTTCTTAATGCGGTCGTCGACCGATTGACAACCGATGATAAACGCCGCGCTGACGAGCGCGAGCGTGCTGAGAAAGATGCGGGTTTTCATAGAAGGTTAAGACTCCCGAAAGCTACTCCGGTTTCAGGAAAACGCCAGTGGCCCGAATAAAACTACCGCGCAGCATCCGTGCGTGACGCTGGCACGTAATAGCGAATCCGGACTGCTGCGCCTTAAGTCGCCGCGCCTCGTGAATGGGCGCTGCGAACGCGGGCGGTGGGCTTGGGTTTGTCGGCGGGGATTACGGGATTTGTCGGATCACAAGCTTCGGCGAGCTTGCCGGTGCGTGCGTCCAACTTCGCCACGGCGGCGACAAACGCGATGCCATCGCGGCGCATGTCGGCTTCCGCTGCGGGGAGCGCGAGCGTGCCTTCGGGCGATTGATACCAACCGGGATCGGCGCCATCGGCGGGAAGCTCGTCGCGGACTTTTAATAAGTTAAACATGCCGCCCATCGTGATGTAGCCGTGTTGGCCAGGGCCGCCGACCATTGGGAGCGAGTTGGGAGGGTTCGCCATGCCCATCTCGGCCATGTCGCCCATCCCAGTCTGGCCCATGGTCATGTAGCCGGGGATGAGTTTGCGGATTTTCTGGTCGAGGCCTTCGGTGTCGATGCCGATGAGGTTGCCGAGGTCGTGGCCCATCTGCGTCATGACGTGGTGCAGCATGTGGCAATGCATCACCCAATCGCCGGGCGCGTCGGCGATGAATTCCACCGTGCGCGTGCTGCCGGTCGGCATGTGCACGGTCGTCTCCGGCCACTGACCGGCTTCGGGAATTTCACCGCCGTCAGTCGCGACGACTTTGAAATAGTAACCGTGCAGATGAATCGCGTGGTGGCTCATCGTGCTGAGATTGCCGATGCGGATGCGCACGCGTTCACCGGTTTTCGCGAGCAATGGCGCGGTCCCGGGAAAACTGCGGCCGTTCATCGTGAAGACGTTGAAGTCCGTCATCTCATTCGGATCGGGTCGCGCCGCACCCACATCGATGCGCCACTCACTCAACATCATCGCGTAGTCACGGTCGGGCAGCGGGCCTTTTGGATTTTTCGGGTGAATGATAAACATGCCCATCATGCCGAGCTGCATCTGCGTCATCTCATCGTGATGCGAGTGATACATGTAGGTGCCGTGCTGCTTCAGTGTGAATTCGTATTTGTAGGTCTCGCCAGGATTGATCGGCTTCTGCGAAACCCCACCGACGCCGTCCATGCCGCTCGGCAACAGGATCCCGTGCCAGTGCACCGTCGTCGGCGCGTCGAGGCGATTGGTCACGTAGATGCGCACGCGGTCGCCTTCGACCGCTTCGAGCGTCGGCCCGTGCACGCGGCCGTTGTAGCCCCAGCAGTTCGCCACGAGGCCCGGCGCGAATTCGTGGACGACCGGTTCAGCGATGAGGTGAAACACTTTTACGCCCTCGATAATTTTCCAAGGCAGGGTCGCGCTGTTCGGCGTGATGACTGGTCGATAAGCGTTCGCGCCAGTCGAGTTGGCCGGAGGAGGAAACGGTTTCGTTTCACCGGTGCTGACGGGCTGAAGTTTGCTTTGTTTTTCTTCCGCGATGAGCTGCGCGACGGGCACCGCGATGGCCGCGCTGCCGGCCAGGCCGAGGAAGTGACGGCGGGTGAATTTCTGATCGGGCATGGTGGAGGGTTTTCGAGGTAGGGGGTCGTTATTCTTAACGGCCTCGGGAACGCGCGAGCTGAGAAGGGCGGCTAGGGATAATCGCCCCTACCTTCGAACAAATGAGTGCTGAACGCCTGCGGCCCGCCCGGAGATCGCGCCCTCCCTGATGAAACGAAATGCGCACGTTCATGGTAGTTGGGTGCCCAAGGCGTGTTCGAGTTCGACGCGGGCGAGCCAGTAGTCGCGCAGGGCTTCCACGGCGTCCTGCTCGGTGCGTTGCTGGCGCTCTTTCGCCGCGAGCAATTCGTGCACGCTGTGCTGCATGGCGTTGTAGTGAAGTAATTCTTCGCGCAACACGCGGCGTTGTTGGGGCAGCAACGTTTGCTCGTAGAAACTCGCGGCTTCGTGCGTGGCGAGGAGGCTCGCGTGCGCGGCGCGAATTTCGGAACCGATTTCTGCGGCGAGCGCGTCAGCGAGATCGCGCGATTGACGCAGCTTCGCTTGCAGGCGCTGGGTTTCGATCTGGCCCTGATCGAAGAGCGGCAGTTCCACTTCCACATTCGGGCCGGTTTTGCGGCCGCCGTCGGATTCGCGCTCGGTTTCCACGCCGATGTTCAGCCCGGGGGCGATGCGGCCACGGCGATAAAGAGTGAGCGAGCGTTCGGCGAGTTCGGCCTCGGCGCGCGCGGCGGCGAGATCGAGGCGTTGTTGCTGGCCGAGTTCGACGAGGTTTTCAGGCAGCTTTTCGCGCGCGGGCAACACGGGGAGCGGGGCGGCGAATTTCCAGCTGGCTTGCGCCGACGACAGGCCGAGCAGGCGGCTCAGTTTTTCCCGATTGGCGGCGGCGGCGGCTTCGGCGCGGAGGATTTCAACGCGCGTCTGCTGCGCGGAGGACTGCATCGTGGCGAGCGCGAGATCGGAAATGTTGCCGGCATTGTGCTGGCGTTGCGAAAGATCGAGCGCGGCTGCGTTGACTTCAAAAATAACGCCCAGGCGTCGCAGCATTTCACCGTCGCTCATTACAGTGTAGGCGGCGGATTTTACTTCTGCGGTGAGGTCGAGCACTTCAGCAACGAGGCGCCGCTGCGTTTGCACGAGTTCATCGGCGGCGAGACGTTTACGCAGCGGCAGCAGAAGTGTGTCCATCAAGGTCGCGCTCAGGCCGAAGCTCACGTTGGGCCCGCGCGGGGCGTCGTGCGGCCACATCACGCTGGCGGAGAACGAAGGGTTGGCCGGACGACTGGCCGCGGTGAGGGCGGCTTGTGAGAGACCGAGTTCCTCGAAGGTGGCGCGCAGCTTGCGGTTGTTGAGCAGCGCAATTTGCACGGACGAATCGACCGTCAACTCGGCGGCGAGCAACGTCTGCACTTCGGTATTCACTTTCGCACGATCGTCGTCGGTGAGCGGCCAGGAAATTTTTCCGCCGCCGCGTGCGGTGAGTTGTTGCTGCGTTTCGGGCAACGCGGCTTGGGGAGCAGGCGTCGAGCAACCCGCGAGCAGCGCCAAAGCGGAGGCCGCGCCGGTGCTGAGAATCAGCGCGCGCATCGCGTTACGACTGCTTCGTCTTGGCGGCGGCCGCGTCGTCGATCTGCTTCAGGTATTTTTCGGGGTCTTTCTTGAAATCTTTTACGCAGCCTTTGCAGCAGAGGCGCACGAGGCGGTCGGGCTGACCTTCTTTTTGATAGACGTAGTCGATCGGCTTGCCCATTTCGCCAAGTTTTTCCTCGGACACGACGCAGATGTTCAGCGGGTAAGCAGCGACTTGCTCAGCGGTTGCCGCCGGGGCGGGTTTGGCCGTTTCGGCGTGGGCGAACGTAACGGCGATGAATAAACCGAGACTGGCGAGCGCGGCGCGGGAGAATGAGCGGAAAGAGTTCATGCCAGTAATACGCACCAGAACGCGGATTCCCTCAAAGTAATTTTAAGGACTCGACCTAGGTGCGCGAAGCCGCCTGTGGGGTCGGTGCGACTTCGGGAATGGGCGACGTCTTCTTTTTGCTCTTGGCGATGGTAATGATCGCGACGCCGGCAATGATGATCGCTGCGGCGACGAAAATGCGCGGGCTGACGGGTTCTTGGAGAATCCACCAACCGAGAAAGACGGCGACGATCGGATTCACGTAGGCGTAAGTCGAAACCCGCGCGGGGGTGCAGTGTTGCATGAGCCACACGAAAGTCGTGAAGCCGATGAGCGAACCAAACACCACGAGGTAAACCCATGACCACGCCGACACGGCGCTAACCGCGGAAAGTTGAAACGTGGACACTTCGCCGTTTAAGAAACTGACGATCATGATCCACACACTTCCGCAGAGCATCTGGATCGCGGACGCGGTGTAGGGATCGGCCGGCTCGTGCGCGTAGCGCGTGGCGAGCGAGCCGATGCCCCAGAACAAAGTCGCGCCAATTAATCCGAGCACGCTGAGCGGATCGAGGTGACCGGCGCCGGTTTTCATGACGTCGGGGCCGACCAAGAGCACGAGACCGACAAAGCCCAGCGCGAGGCCAACGAAGGTGAAGGCATTGGGTTTCGAGCCGCGCTTGCCGTCGCGGAAAAAATTAAACACCGCCCAGTCCATGAGCACGATGAACAGCGGGCTGATCGAAACGATGAGCGTCGTGATGCCGGATGGAATTTTTTGTTCCGACCACGATACCAAGCCGGTGCCGCCGAGACAGAGGAAGCCGCCGATGATGGCGTTGTCGCGCCACTGGTGGGCCTTCGCGCGAAACCCGCGCTGAACCGCGATGATCGCCGTGATGATCAACCCGGCGACAAAGTAACGCGTGCCGATCATCAGGAACGGCGGAATCGTTTCCACGGCGACGCGAATGCCGAGATAAGTGGAGCCCCAGATTAAATAGATCGCGGCGAAACCGGCGATGATGGCGGCGCGCGAGGGAGCCTTTGAGACGGCGGAGGAAGGTGGAGCGGAAGAAGACACGGAGAGGAGAGGGAAGCGGGAGCGGAGAAAGATTATGAGAAAGAGAAAAGATTTTTTAACGCGTGAGGCCGCCGTCGTTGCGCCAAGGATATTCCATGTAGCGGGCGGTTTGCGCGGCGGCGTCTGCGCCGAGGAGTTTCGCGACGAGGTGCAGCGAGACGTCGATGCCGGCGGAAATTCCCGCGGAGGTGAGCACGTGGCCGTTGTCGGTGAAGCGCGCGGTGTGATCGATGTCGGTGGTCGGCGCGACCGCGGCGAGTTCGGCAAAATTTTCGAAATGCGTCGTCGCGCGCAGACCGTTGAGCAAGCCCGCTTGTCCCAGCACGAGCGCACCCGTGCACACGGAGACGACGTGTTCGGCTTTGCGTGCGCGTTGGCGAATCCATTCGAGCACGCCCGGTTTTTTCAACAAGGCGCGCGTGCCGAATCCGCCGGGCACGACGAGGACGTGCGGTTGCGGGGCAGTTTCGAGCGTGTGATCAGGAACGATTTTTAATCCGTTGCGGGCGCGCGTGCTGCCGGGATTTTCTGCGACGGTGAACGTGTGAAAGGTTTCGAAGCCTGTCAGCTCATTGGTCACGGCGAACACTTCAAACGGCCCCGCGAAGTCGAGGATTTCGACTTCAGGGAAAACGAGAATGGCGACGTGGCGTTTCATGCGTGAAGTGTGTGATGGCTGGTAAGGAACGGTTTTTTGACCACGGATATAAACGGATCAAGTCCCCGCGCAAAACACTCACAGCTGCTTCTTGATCAATTCACCGAGTTTGTGGATCGCTTGCTCGACTTCGTCGGACCACGGCACGCCGCAACTCATGCGCATGCAGTTGTTGTAGCGATTTTTCACCGAGAACAAAACGCCGGGCGCAGTGTTAATGCGGAATTTCAGCGCGTCGTTGTGAAGTTTAAGCGTGTCCACTTTGGGCGGTAACTCGACCCAGATGAAGTTGCCGCCTTGGGGGCGACTGTAACGCGTGCCTTCCGGGAAACACTTAAGCATCGTCTGCGCCGTAAGGTGCAGTTGCTGCTGATATGTGCGGTGCAACGAGCGCAGATGATGATCGTAGCCGCCGTCGCGGAGAAACTCGGCGAGGGTTTTTTGCAACACGACCGGCGTGCCCATCGTGTTGGTGAACTTGAGGCGACGCACGCGTTCGAAATAACGTCCGGGCGCGGCCCAGCCGATGCGGAAACTCGGGGCGAGCGTCTTGCCGAACGACGAACACAGCATCACGCGGCCGTCGCGATCCCAGGCCTTGAGCGGCTTTGGGCGCACGTCGCCGAAATGCGTGTCGGCGTAAACGTCGTCTTCGATCGCGGGCAGATCAAATTCGCAGAGCAGTTCGTAGAGTTTCTTCTTTTTGTCGTCCGGCATGAGGCTGCCGAGCGGGTTGTGGAAGTTCGGCATGATCAGCAGTGCCTTCACGTCGTTTTGCTTGATGGCGTCGCGAAGCTCCTCGAGGCAAATGCCTTCGCGCGACGAGGTGGGAATTTCCAGCGCGCGCAGGTTGAGGCTTTGGATGATCTCCAGGAAACCGAAATACGCGGGCGTCTCGATCGCGATGGTGTCGCCGGGTTTGGTGACGGCGCGCAGGCAGAGGTTGAGCGCTTCCGAGCAACCGACGGTGACAACGAGTTCGTCGTGCGCGAGCGGCACGCCACCTTGCAAGTAGCGGCGGGAAATCTCGCGCGTGAGCGGCTCGAAACCGAAGTTCACGGCGTGTTTGCCAATGAGCGTCGGATCGCGACGCGCCACTGAGCCGAGCAAGCGCGCGAGTTTTTTCGTGGGAAATAAACTGTGGTGCGGGCACGCCGCGCCGAACGGCATGAAATCGGAGTTCATGGAGCGATCCATGATTTCGGCGGTGAGGTCGTTCACGCCGACGTAGGCGGGTTTCGCCATCGGCTTTGCCATGCGCGGCTCTGGGCTCATGAACGGCGCGCGCGCGCGGACGTAGTAGCCCGATTGCGGACGTGCTTCGAGGTAGCCGCGATTTTCAAGCACCGTGTAAGCTTGGAGCACGGTCGCGATGGAAACGTCGCGTTGCAGCGACATGCGGCGCACGGAGGGCACGCGATGACCGGGTCGCAACGTGCCTTGTTCGATCAACGATTGCAGCGAGCCGGCCAGCTCGACGTAGAGCGGCTGGGAAAGCCCCGCCGCGATCGGCGGATTCGAAGCGTTCGCGGGCGGGAGAGTCTGGATCATGGCGGCGGATTTGGGTGAACGTCGAAGATATCGGAAAACGTTCCCGGGCGGCAGTCGCAGCGTGGCGAAATTGATACCAGCACAGTTTTCGCTTTAAGGCACTGTATTAGTTACAATTCATCGCGGCAATCGGCGAACAATCCATGACTGAAAAAAACGAGCGCCGCGCCCCGCGGGGCTGATGGCCCCCGCGTCCATTTAATGACGGGCCGCTTAGAATGACGCTTTTAGCGAGAGTGCGCCGTAGAAGCCGGCGTCGCCGTTGAGCACGTAATCGCGGTCGAAGTAGTCGAATTTGCGGTCGGTCATGGAACCGACATCGACGTTCAGCGACCAGCGGTCGTGGAGTTTGATATCCGCGCCAACGCCCACGCGGATTTCGCGGTAGTCAACGAAGGTGTTGGCGAGGCGGCTGGTCGCGCCGGCGGGGGTGCCAAGCGATTCGGTGATGCGGAACGTGCCGCCTTGGAACGTGAGGCCGCCGTGCAAGGTGACGGTTTCGCTGAGTTTATACGACACGCCGGTGCGCGGGAAGCCGACGTTGAAGGTCCAGTCGGGGGCAAATTGCCAGCGGACTCCGACGATCGGGAGCACGGGATTGTCTGAGTAGGCGTTGAGGTTGAGGCCGAAAAACCAGAGGAGTTCGCGGCTTTGGGCAAACGCGGCGGTCAGGAGCAGCGGCGCGTTGAAGGTTTTGCCATCGATGTCTTCAAGGTCGCCGTAGAGGCCGGGGCGCAGGAAAACGCTGCCGCTCCACTGTTGAGAAAATTTGCGCGTGTAGCCGAGGTTGAGCGAGAGTTCGGAGAGTTGGTCGGGCAACGGAGTGCCGGGAGCGAGATCGAGGCTGTTGGTGGTGTAAGCGAGGCCGTAGGCGAACAGATCCGTGTCGTTGAGTGCGGCGCGACCAGAGAGGCTGAGTTCGTAACGGTGAACGGCGACGGAGCCGGCGGGGCCGTTGCGTTCGAGACTTTCGTCGGACGAGTAGGAATAACTGGTGGCGACGCTTTCCAAGAGCTGCGGACGAAAAGTCGTCGAAGCGGGCTGCGCGACGAGCGCGCCAATTGATAAAATAAAACCGAGGGCGATACGGGTAATCATGTGAAGTGTTCGCTTGGTCTTTACGGGTTAAAGGAAGTTCCGTGAGGAGAGCGTTTAAAGTTGGTCACGCGTAGCGCGCGAGCGCGGCGCCGGTGAGGCGGTTGACGCGCCAGTCGTTCATCTCGACCGCGCCGAGCGAACGGTAAAAGCCTTTCGCGGGCTCATTCCAGTCGAGCACGCTCCACTCCATGCGGCCGCAACCGCGCGCGTTGGCGATTTTCGCGAGGTGAAGCAGCAGCGCCTTGCCGATGCCGAGGCTGCGGAATTCCGGTTTTACGAACAGGTCTTCGAGGTAGAGGCCGGGTTTGGCGAGGAACGTGGAAAAGTTGAAAAAATAGAGCGCGAAGCCGGCGGGCTGACCGTTGTGTTCGGCGATGATGACATGGGCGGCGGGTTGGTCGCCGAAAAGGGTGCGCTCGAGTTCGGCGGCCGTGGCGGTGACTTCGTCGGCGAGCTTTTCGTAAACGGCGAGTTCGCGGATGAAATTAAGAATCAGCGGGACATCCGTGACGTGGGCGGAGCGGAGTTGCGTGGACATTTTAAAGCGAGGGCGGAGCAGGGCTGGGTCGAGATGCAGGATTGCAATGCAGGCATGGCAGGATGATATCCACTCTTTACCTATTCCATGCTGCGCAAGCTCATCACCAAAATCCGGCAGACTTTTACGAAGGCAGACACGCGTTCCGAAGCCAAACCGACTCCTAAACCTGCCAAACCCGCAGCCAAGCCCAGCCATTCGCGCCCCGAACCTCGCGGCGGAAGCCACGCACAAAGCGCTGGTTCTCACCGGTCTTCGCAACCGGCTCATGGTCAACGTCGCAACGCCCCCGCGCCGAAGGCGGCTGCGCCCGCTCCTGCGGCTCCCCGCGCGCACAAACCCGTGCGAGCGCTCCCGGATGTGCCGAAGGTTGAAACGACTTTTTCCGCGCTCGGTCTTGGCGATCGCATCGCTTACGCAGTGCAACAAAAAGGCTACGAAAACCCCACGCCGATTCAGGCGCAGGCCATCCCGGTGGTGTTGCAGGGCAAGGATGTGATCGGGTCCGCGCAAACGGGCACGGGCAAGACGGCGGCGTTTTCGCTGCCGATTTTGCAGCGACTTGGCCGCCATGGCGCGCTGCGTTGTCTCGTGCTCGAACCCACGCGTGAACTCGCGCTGCAAGTCGAAGAGTCGTTCAACACGTATTCCAAATACACCGATCTGCGCGTGACCGTGGTTTACGGCGGCGTCGGTTACGGTAAACAACGCGACGAACTCGCGGCCGGCACCGACATCCTGGTGGCGACACCGGGACGCTTGCTCGATTACATGGAGCAGGGCGAAATCAAACTCGACCAAGTCGAAGTCCTCGTGCTCGACGAAGTTGATCGCATGCTCGACATGGGTTTCCTGCCCGACGTGAAACGCATCGTCGCGAAAGTCGCGAAAAATCGTCAGACGCTGTTTTTCACCGCGACACTTCCGCCGGAAATCGAACAGCTCGCCGCGTGGGCGTTGAAGGATCCATTTAAGATTTCGGTCGCGCGCGAACGCTCGACGGCATCGACCATTACGCACGCGTTTTATCCCGTGGTGCAGGCGCAGAAGTTTGAACTGCTCGCGCATTTGCTGGAGCAAACGCAGTATCACAGCGTGATCATTTTCTCGCGCACGAAGAGCGGCGCCGACTACGTGGCGAGCCGTCTCACGCAAGCTGGCCATACCTGCGCCGTGATGCACGCCGACCGCAGTCAGGGCGAACGCGTGGAAGCGTTGAAAGGATTTAAATCCGGCAAATACGAAGTGCTCGTCGCGACCGATCTCGTCGCGCGCGGCATCGATATCGCCGACGTGTCGCACGTGATTAATTTCGACGTGCCGGAAAATGCAGAAGATTACGTGCATCGCATCGGCCGCACCGGTCGCGCCGAGAAAACCGGCGACGCGTTTACGCTCGTTACCGAAGAAACCTGGCGCGACGCGCGCAGCATCGAGCGTTTCATCGGCCAGAGCATCGAGTGGAAGAAGGTCGATGGTTTTAACTACACTTACTCCGGCATCTTTGACGGCGGCGGCATGCCGCAGGCCGCTCCGGAAAAACCCAAGAGCCGCCTCACGCGCGGCGGGCCGAGCAAGCGCCGCTAAGATGTTTTAGCTGGTAGGGGCGGTTATCCTTAACCGCCCTTTTTTTGTGATCGAAGGGCCGTTAAGAATAACGGCCCCTACCTCAGCAGCCGTAAACGCCGCCGTTGATGTCGAGCGTGGCACCGGTGATGAAGCCGTCGTATTCGCTTGCGAGGAACACCGCAGCGCGCGCGACATCCTCAGCGCTGCCACCGCGACCGAGCGGAATGCCGGCGATGGTGGCGTCGGCGGATTGTTTCGTGGTGTGCGTGGTGTGAAAACTCGTGCCGAGGATCAGGCCAGGTGCGAGCGCGTTGACGCGGATGCCTTGCGGGCCGAGTTCGCTGGCGAGCGAGCGCGTGAACGTGAGAATCGCGCCTTTGGCCGTGGAATAAACCAGCGAGCCGGCGTGACCGCCTTTGCGGCCGGCAAGCGAGGAGAGATTTACGATGCTGGCGCCGCCGCGGGTGTTGGCCGCGGCGATCAAATGAGGGGTGGCGGCTTTCGAAATGCGGCGCGTGCTGCCGAGGTTGAGAGACATGACTTCGGCCCAGAAATCGTCATCGGCTTCGGCGAGGGATTTGCGCGCGACGAGCGAGCCGGCGTTATTGATAAGCACATCGAGGCCGCCGAGGAACGCGGTGGCGGTCGCGACGAGTTGATCGCAGCCTTCGGTGGACGTAAGATCGCCGGAGGCGTGCGCGTAACGACGGCCGAGTTGCGCGGCGACGGGTTCGAGCGAACGAGCGCCCTCGGCGCTGCTGCGATAGTGAACGAAGACGTCGCAGCCCGCTGCGAGCAGCTGACGGCTGATGGCGAGACCGATGCCTTGAGCGCCGGCGGTGACGAGGGCGCGTTTGCCGAGGAGCTTATTCATAATAATTAGATAATCACGCGAGACGCTGCGCGTCTGTCAATCGCGAGCGCGGCCCAATCCGTTTGTCATATAATATATGACAAACGGATTGGGCGTAGTTTGCTGAGATGGGTGGAGTTTGGCGTTGCGCGGGGTGGTGCGCGCGATTCGTTGAGCCTTCTCGATGAAACTTAAAATTCCTGCAGGCGATTTCGGCGGCTACATCTTCGATCTCGATGGCACGCTCGTCGACACGATGCCGTTGCATTACCGAGCGTGGAATCGTGCGATGCAGCTCGCCGGTTTAAGAGAGGAATTGAGTGAGGATCTGTTTTATTCGTTGGGCGGCATGCCGACCGTGAAAGTGGCAGCGGTTTTCGGAAAACACTACGGCCTCGAGGTCGATGTGGAAAAAGTGTTTCACCAAAAAGAAGCGCTGTTCCTCGAGCTGAAATCCGAAATGAAATTGATCGAGGCGGTCGTCCAATTCGCGCGTGATGCGGTTAAGCAGGGCAAGCCGGTGAGCGTGGCTTCAGGCGGGCCGCGCGACATCGTGCGGACGACGCTGGAGTTGATGGGACTCGCGCCGTTGTTTCCGGTGGTGGTAACGCCGGAAGATGTGGTGCACGGCAAGCCGGCGCCGGATATGTTTTTACTCGCGGCGGAGAAAATGGGCGTGCCGCCGGAGCGTTGTTTGGTGTTCGAGGATGCTCAGCCGGGCATTCAAGCGGCGGAGGCGGCGGGGATGCTTTGGGTGCACGTGGATAGTCGGATCAAAAGTTGAGCGTCGATTGGGAGAAGATGCAGAAACGCCGGCAGGTTTTGATTTGAGTCGGGTCAGGTGAACCGGTGGGGTGGGGCATGACTTTTACCGAGCTGGCGAATAAGGGGATTCTCACGCAACCGGTCTATGAACCGGGCAAGCCGATCGAGCAGGTGGCGCGTGAGTTGGGGTTGGATCCCGCGGGAATCGTCAAGTTGGCGTCGAACGAAAATCCCTTTGGCCCCTCGCCCAAAGCCATGGCGGCCGCGGAAAAGGCGTTGAAGGAGGCGCATCTTTATCCGGACGGCGGGTATTATGCCTTGCGGCAAAAATTGTCGGCAAAGCTGGGGTTAGGAATGGACCAATTTGTAATCGGTGATGGGTCGAACGAAATCATCGAACTGCTGGGACATGTGTTTTTGTCGCCCGGTGATGAGTGCGTGATGCATCAGTCGTCGTTCGTGGTGTATAAGTTGGTGACGCTGATGTTCGGCGCAAAACCGGTGGAAGTGCCGCTGGTGAACATGCGCCAAGACTTGGAATCTCTGTTGGCGGCCATCACGCCGCGGACAAAACTGGTGTTTTTGGCCAGCCCGGCAAATCCGGTAGGGGCAACGAATACGGCGGAGGAGATTGAGAAATTTGTGCGTGCGCTGCCTCCGCACGTGGTGCTGGTGTTTGACGAGGCTTATGCGGAGTTTCTGGAGACGCCGCCGGATCTGCGCCCGTTGGTGGCTGAGGGGGCGAAGCTGATCTGCTTGCGCACGTTTTCGAAGATCTATGGCTTGGCGGCGATGCGGGTGGGCTATGGTTATGCGGCGAAGGAGCTGATCGCGTTGATTCAGCGGGCGAGGCAGCCGTTTAATGTGAACGGCATCGCCTCGGCGGCAGCGGTTGCGGCGTTGGACGACGGGGAGTTTGTCGCGAAGTGTCGTGCGGCGAATCGCGTGGGTTTGAAGCAACTCGGCGAAGGGTTTGAGAAGCTCGGCTTGGAGTTTGTGCCGGGGCAGGGGAATTTCCTGCTCGTGAAGGTCGGCGATGGCGCGCGGGTCTTCGGTGCGCTGCAGGAGCGGGGGTTGATCGTGCGGCCGGTGAAACCTTATGGATTGCCGGAGTGGGTGCGCGTCACCGTCGGCTCGAAGGAGCAAAATGAACGCTTTCTCACGACACTCGCTGAGGTAATTTGAGGGAACTATCGCTTTGCGTGACTGGTTACGGATCGCAGAGAGACGAGCAGGTCGGCTTGATTGTTTAAAAAAAGATGCTGGTCGCTGCCGAGGGACTGTCGCACGCTTGTGGCGATTTCCCGGGAGGGATTGCGGAGTTTTAGAAACTGGTCGATGTGCTGCGGGAGGCTGGCAAAATTCTGCGTTTTCAGCTCCAATTTAAGGAGATTGGTGAGGGCAGCTTCGTTGTGGGGGTCAGCGAGTGCTGCTTTGCTAAATAATAGCAACGCAAGGTCTTCGGCTCCGAGTTCGAGCAAGCGGTTTGAGACAACCACTAAATTTTCGGCGCGAAGATTTTTTTGGGATACAAGGAGCTCAAGGTTTAAGCGTGCTTCCTCGGGTTGGTGGAGGCCGTGGTAAGCGACTGTTTTTAACCCGCACAGCACGGCGGCATACTGCGTCGTCCACTGGGGAAAATCACGCGAGTAGCGAGTCAGGAGATCGAGCGCTTCCTGGTAAGAGCCGGCGGTGACGCATGACTCGGCGACCATCAACGCCACCGCGCAGCCCGCCTCCGATTGAGGGTTTAATTGAGTTTGGACCCGTCGTGCCAAGGAGGATTGACCGGTATATGCTGCGAAATCTGCGAGGAGCAACAAAGCCTGTTCATTTGACGAAAACAGCTGGAGGTAGTGTTCGACTTCACTGGCTACCTTGGGGGCGTCTCCGCGTTGATGGTGTAGAAGCAAGTAGTCGATGCGCGGGGCAGACGCGAATGGATCAGCCACCATCCGGCCAATCACCGCGGTTTCCCATTCATGAGTGCGATTGAGTAAGCGATAGAAATTTATCTGCAGGGCTCTGAGCGCGTCATTACCGCTGTGAGAAGCGAGGTGGTTTTCAAGGGTGACTAGCGCGAGTTCAGCATAGCCTTTTTCCCAGACGATTTGAGCATCTAAAGCAACGGCGTCCGCGGACTCCGGTGGCAGGAAGGTCTTAACGATGTCCGCGGCATCATCGAAATTACCTAAATTTAAAGCGGCCTTCGCGCCGAGAGCCGCAACCCAAGCAGTGTTTCCCGGCAAACGGGCTGGACTAGTCGCCGATAAATTTTTTTTAGCCAGAGTGAGGGCTAGTTGATCTTCCCTTAATTTGATTAGGAGTGAAATGCTTTGCGTGAGGGCGTCAAAATTATCGGCGGATAGATTTTGATCATCGCTCAGTAGGTCGACGGCAAGATCGGGGCGCCCATATGCAAGATAGACCTCGGAAAGTAGCAGACGGCCTCGGAGATTCTTCGGAGAACCGGCTACTCCGGAGCGCAAAAGATGGAGGGCTTGATTAAAGTCTTTTTCTTGCAACAAGCGCTCGGCCTGCCGGATAAAAAAGTCCCCTTTCGCTACTCGAGAAGCCGCCCAGCGGCTCGGGAAAACGATATCTTTATACCGAACCTCGGTGTATTTTTGACGATATTTAACGAAACTCCATGCTGCTGACGTGGTGGCAATCCAGGCTGCCGTCGAAAGTGATAATGTTGTGATCATCACTGTTTTAAAACTAAACCTGTGAAGAAGAATGCGCATGTTTCAATTTGCACTTCAACGATGTGACCCTAGGAGCTTAAACCAAGATTGGTGTAGCTGTTAGATTTTTGTCAAATGGCATAGTATAGGCTTGAACAAACGGTAGTTTTCTCATCTTTCACAGCACCAACCGTAATTAAAGGCCTAGGAGCCATCTATGAAATACACCGCGCGCATCGTTACATTATCAGCACTCACGTGCCTCGCAGCACATGCTGCCCCGTTTATGGCAGTCGGCGACAATGCCGAGCTGTTCATCACTGCCTCTGGCTCGATCAAATTTGATGATAACATTTATTTGGATCCGACAGCTGAACAAGACGACACGATTTTCAGCCTGACGCCTGGATTGGATTTGGTTTTCGGCAAAGGCGCTGCGACTTCTGGTAACGTTTATTACCGTGAAGAAATTCGTCGCTACACAGATGCTGACAATCAGGATACGGAATTGTCCGACATCGGCGTTGCTGTTAATTATGACAATGGTCTGACTAAGGGTGGCTTTAACGCTTCCTATAAGCAATTGGCGCAGAATGACAACGATATCAATCCCGCGAATGTCGGGACCATTGTCCGTCGCAAGGTAACTGATATCGGTGGTGGTTTGGAGTTTGGCCTTACGCAGAAGACCTCGCTGTCTGTCGGCGCCACTTTTGTTAAAACCGACTACGGTCCTTCGAGCTATGTCGATAGCGATGTCTGGTCGCTTCCTTTGGATGTTTATTATAAAGCGACACCAAAGATGGATTGGAGCTTGGGCTACAGTTATCGCACTACGGATCTCAGTGGCGCTGGCGTAGATAATGACGACAGCTTCTTTAATATCGGTGCTCGTGGTGAATTTTCGCCCAAGCTTAAAGGTCAGGTTCGCGTTGGCTATACTCAACGTTCCTTTGACTCCGGTGGCGAAGAAGATCTTTTCGGTCTAAATAGCTCTTTGAGCTACCTTTATTCAGATAAGTCGACTTATCAGCTCAGCGTTTCCAACGATTTCAGCAATTCTGCTTTTGGTTCATCTACCAAAAACTTTACGATCGGTTTGAACTCCACAAATCGTTTCACCGAGCAATGGGCACTTAATCTGGGCCTTAATTACCGCTCGGTAGAGTATATTCAGACGGCTGTGCGTGAAGACGACTTTATCGAGGGTAGTGCTGGGGTTAGCTACATTTACAGTAACCTGTTAAACTTCTCGGCATCATATACTTACCGGGATAATGATTCAAACGTTGGCGGTGCTCAGTTTACAAATAACGTGTTGAGCTTTGGTGCGAATATTCGCTATTAATCTCTTGGCATAATTTCTTGACGGAAGAAGATCTTGGATCTTCTTCCGTTTTTTTATTTCTCCCCGCAAATGACCACACTTGTATTCAGTCGACACTTCATTGGATCAGCATTGTTCCTGGTTCTCATGACTTGTGGAGTGTCCCAAACTCCAGCGAGAACTGAAACCCTCGACTATGTTATGCAGCCATCGGATTTGATCCGAGTGGTTGTTTTCAAGGAGCCTGACCTGCTGCGTGAGGTTCGGATTTCTCAGGAATATACGATAACTCTGCCTTTGATTGGCACGTTAGACCTCGCGAACAAAACAGTTCGCCAAGCCGAGGAAATGATCCGCGCTCTTTACGATAAGGATTACCTCGTAAATCCTCAGATTAATTTAACGGTTTTGGATTACACCGCTCGAACCGTTCAAGTTTTTGGCCAAGTGAACAACCCTGGTTCGATCGTGTTCACTCCCGAGCAAAAAATGGGTTTGATGGAAGCCATGGCCCGGGCGGGAGGTCATACCCGGTTAGCAGATACTAAAAAAGTTCGGCTCACGCGCACCTCTGCGGACGGGAAAACCGAAAATTTTATTATAAACGTGGACGATCTCATGAAGGGTGCGTCTGGTGAACAATGGTTGCTGCTCAAAGGTGATGTGATTTTTGTGCCTGAGCGCCTTCTCTGATAAATCTCATGGATTCTCATTCTAAAGTTGAACCTGGTGTGGGCAGTGGTGCCTATCCTGACGCTTATTATGGCGGCTATGGCATGGCTGGCCAAAGCGATAACCAAATGCAACGAAGCCTTCAGGATTACGTCCTGATCCTCCGCGAGCGCATTTGGTATATTGTTTTGGTCTTTGCCTTGGTTTTCTCGGCTGCTGCCATTTTCACGTTCACACAAACGCCGCTCTTCCAGTCCTCGGCCAGCGTTCAGGTTTTCCGCCGGGACCCTGTGGTCATGCAGGTTCAAGGTGTCATGGATAATGAAATCAGATCTGCGGAAGATCTGAATACCCAGGTCAAGATTCTTGAGAGTTTCGCCATTGTCCAAAGAGTTGCTGAGCGGCTCAATGGGAACAGCGAAGATCTTCGGGCGTTTCTGGCTCCTTATGATCGTGGTGATAAAGCCGAACCGCTCAATCCTGCCTCCATCGTCTATAAAAACCGGAAAATTGTGCCGGTGCGCTTGAGCTTACTTTTGCAGGTGCAGTATTCTCATCCGGACAAGTTCATTGCCGCTAAAGTTGCGAATCTCTTCATCGACGAATACATCTCCTACAACTCCCGCCAGCGCATCGAAGATTCGATGAAAGCGGTCGATGACCTCAAAGAGCGCGCTGATCAGCAAAAGAAAAAAGTGGAGGAGCTTGCGACTAGTTTGCAGGGTTATCGTGAGAGAAACAACATGGTGTCTTTGGATCAGCGCAAAGATATCGTTACCGAAAAATTAAAGGCACTGAGTTCGTATGTGACTGCTACTACGGCCCGCCTTAATGAGTCGGAAATTCGGTGGCGCCAAGTTCAGGAGCGCAAAAACACCCCGGCGCTACTTCTAGACCTCACGTTCATCTCCAGCCAGTCTTTGATTGTTCAGCTGGTGCAGCAGATTTCGTCTCAGAAAATTGTGCTCGCGCAGCTTCGTGAGCAATACCGTGACCGGCATCCAAAAATGATCGAGGCGGCGAATTCGCTCGCGCAAACCGAGCGCGAGCTTAGCCGCGCGATTGAGTCAACTTCCGCGACAATCGAAGCGGATTTCCAGACAGCTAAACGCGCTGACGACGAGGCGCGGTCGAACCTTCTGAAGCAGGAAAAGGATTCACTGGAACTTGATCGTTACGCGGTGGAGTATTCGAACCTCGAGCGGGATCTCGGTATCAATGAGCATCTGCTGAACAACATTCTTTCGCGCATGCGCGAGACGTCGATGAGCAGCACGATTGAGACCCAGAGCGCTCGTATTGTGGATCGCGCCGCGCCCGCGGCTAAACCTATCTCGCCAAACATAACGCTCAATCTCGCCTTGGGGTTTCTGGGTGGGCTCGCGTTGGGAACGGCTTTTGCGTTCTTCGTGGCCTATATTGATGATCGAGTGAAGAGCTCTTTTGATATCGAGAGCGTGATCGGTATTCCTCTCGTGGGAATTATTCCTGAGATCAAACGTATGGATCAGCCGGACAAGGCGCAGATCGTGATCAACAATCAGGACAAGCAGGTCGTGGAGTCATTCCTCACTTTGCATTCCAGCCTGCGGCTGAAAGATGAAAGTAAGCGCGCTCAAGCTATCCTCGTTACCAGCACGATTCCTGGCGAGGGTAAGTCATTCACGACTACCAATCTCGCGCTCACGTTTGCTTCGCATGGTGAGAAAGTCGTGGTGATCGATTGCGATCTTAGAAAGCCAAACATTCACAAATCCTTTCGCTTGGAAAATATCAAAGGCGTCATCGATATCTGTGCGGGCACTCAAACGATCGATGACGTCGTTATTCGGAACGTGCATCCAAACTTGGACGTTATCCCTGCCGGTGGACGCGCCAAAAATCCTACGCAAATCCTGAACAGCAAAAATTTCGAGGTTATGATCTCGGATCTCAGAAAGCGTTATGATCGCGTGTTTGTGGATACGCCTCCGTTGGCAGCAGTCAGCGATGCCCTAATCGTGCTTCCTCTGATGGATGGCTCATTGTTCACGATCTTCTTCAATCGTGTGCGTCGCAAGGCCGCCCAATTCAGCGCACGCAAGCTCCTTGAGGTTAACGTGCCGTGTTTTGGAGCGGTGCTAAACGGCCTGAACTTGGCTGTTTCCGGTTACTACTACGCCCAATATTACGACAAATCCTACAAGGATTACTACGTAACGATGGCGAAACGTAGTGACGACAATTCCGTCGATAAGTGAGGTCAGCGTTTAGCTGCAGCGCGTTTAAGGCGGTCGTTAATTGCGCCCGCCAATTCGCCTTCAGCTAAAAGCTTTTCCACTACGATCTCTTTGAAACCGCTCTTATCGGCGTGCCTCAGCACCCGGTAAAGATTGCGAGCGATCTCTTCCAGCGAACCGCGCTCGCTCAGCCAAAATATATTTGGTGCTGCGAGTGACCTCGGCCTTCGCAAAACGATGATTCCCGTGTCTTCCTTAACGCGCGTATTTATGGCGTTGGTTAAGCGCAGCGGAGTCCGTGGGCTGTAATGCTTGGCAAGCATTCCGGGAGCGACTTGTCGCGCTCGTTGGGATTTCGCGCCCGACGTTTCGCGCACTTCATTCCCCAAAACTTTTTGAAGCGCTGAAACCCCAATGCTTCCAGGCCGCAAAACGCGTGGGTTGTTTGGGTCGGTTAAATCTAGAATTGTGGACTCCACTCCGAGCACGCAGGGGCCGCCATCGATTACATGCCGAATTCTCGCTCCCAAGCCGTCGGTGACGTGCGCCGCTTCGGTTGGGCTGATGTAGCTAAACGAATTTGCGCTCGGTGCCGCGAGCGGGACTCGCGCAATTTTTAGAAGCTTCCGCGCAACCTCATGCAAGGGGGCACGAATCGCGACGGTGTCGCCGCCAGAAGTGACGATTCTTGGAATGCAGGCCTTTCTGGGAAGCACGAGCGTAAGCGGCCCGGGCCAGAATTTTTTTGCCACTTTTCGCGCGGCTGGATTGAAGTCTGCGAGTTGCTCCGCTTGCTCGAGTCCAAGCACGTGGACAATCAACGGATCGTTACGCGGTCTCTGTTTTGCTTTAAAAATTTTCCGACAAGCCGAGCTATCGAGCGCATTAGCCGCCAACCCATAAACGGTCTCAGTGGGAATGGCGACGAGTTCGCCCTTTCTGAGTTCAGCTGCGAGGTAGCGAAGATTTCGCAGGGTTGGTTTATAGGTTTTGGCCTTCATCGGTTTCGGGCGAAAAAAAAGCCGGAGCATAAGCTCCGGCTTTGAAAAGGTGCCGGCAACGGCATTATTGCATCGTCAGCATGTTGCGCGCGGACTTGATCTTCGAAGTGACCTTGCGCTGCTGCTTTGCGGACATGCCGGTGTATTTACGCGGGAGGATCTTGCCTGTGTCCGTGATGTAACGGCTCATCAGTTGCGGGCTGGTGAAGGGGATCTGCTCGGGCGTAAGGCTCTGTTGCTTCTGTTCGGTGCTGCTCATAAAATGAAAAGAGGTCGGAAGGTTGGCTTCAGAGAGTGACCTGTCAACGGGCATTTTGAGTTTGCCGATAATCTGTTGGCAGGCCTGTTTTGGCGCTGATTAGTCCCCGTAGCTCAACTGGATAGAGCAGTGGTTTCCTAAACCACCCATCCCGGTTCAAGTCCGGGCGGGGGCACCATTCTAAAATGCTGGATTTGAGGTGATTGCCTGCCGGCGGCCATGCGCGCGGTCAACTGGCCACACTTAAAAATCGGGGTTTACCCTGAGGTGTGCGGCATGTTCTGGGCTTTAGTTAAAAACTTCGCGTGGCATCTTGCCCTCCGTGTGGCGGGCGCGTCGTAACCCATTTCCCCTTCTCCCATGACTCGTTTCTCATCCTTGTCCGGTCAGACCATGTTCTCTCTTTCGCGGCTGCTGGTCGTCGCTTTGCTTTCGGCACTGGTCAAAGCCAATGCCGCGCCAAATAAGCCGATGCGTATCGCGGTGCTGCAATTCAGCCACGAAACCGTTTCGTTTTTGAAATTCGACACCACGATCGAGGATTTCACTTACGAAGGCTCCCCGGCGCGCGGCGAAGCGCTCCTCCAAGCCAGCCCGCGCGGTTACATGGGTGGCTTCGTCAAGGTCGCGCGCGAATTCGAGGGCGTGGAGCTTGTCGGTATCGAATCCCCGCTCAGTTCGCGGCGTGGTTCGGCTTCCGGCTTCCTTACGGAAGACACTTACGAGCATTTCGTCGGCAAAATGATTTCCGAACTGAAAGCACAAGGCCCGTTCGACGGGGTGTATATGTCACTCCACGGAGCTATGGCGGTTCGCGGTATTCCGAAGCCTGAAGCGGAACTTGCCCGTCGCGTCCGCGAAGTCGTCGGGCCAAACGCCTTCATCGCCGCCACCTTCGATCCCCATGGCAACGAGGACGAAGATTTCCTGAAATACGCCAACCTCGCGTTCTGCATCAAATATTATCCGCACTACGACGGTTACCATCAGGGCGAGCGCGCGGCGCGCACACTGGTTCGTTCGATTCGCGGCGACTACAAACCCACCACCGCCACGCGCAAGCCGCCGATCCTTACGCCGTCCGTGCTGCAATGGACCGGTTCCTACGAATGGATGAGCATCGTGCAACGCGCCCTCACGTGGGAAGCGCGCGAGCCCGACGTTTACGTCAACTTCTTCTACGGTTTTGCCTTCGCCGATGTGCCCGATGTCGGCATGTGTTTCGAGGTCACGACCAACGGTAACCCGGAGCTTGCGCAATATATCGCGAACGACATGGCGATGGCTGCGTGGCGCAAACGCGAAGAATTATTCAGCGGCACCAAAGTGCATCTGCACAAAGACGCCGTCGCCGAAGCCAAGAAAGCCCTCGCCGCCGGTAAAACCCCGATCGTGCTCGCCGATCACAGTGACCGCACGGGCTACGCGACTCAGCTCCTTGAGCAAATCAGTAATCAAGGACTCTCCGACACCCTCATCGGCACCGTCGCCGACAAAAAAGCGATCGACGAACTGCGCGCGAAAGGCGTGAAAGTCGGTGACCCGTTCGACATGGAAATCGGTGGACTCGTCGACGTCTCCGCGGGCAAGGCGGTTCGCATCAAAGGTGTCGTCAACACTGTCAGTGGCGGCATTGGTCGCGGCGCGGCGAAGAGCCAGCTTTGGGTGAGCGTGAAATTTGGCAACAACAACGTCCTCGTGATCAGTCCGTTCATTTCTCAAATCACCGACCCGCGCGCATTTCTTCCGCTCGGCATCAATCCCGACGATTTCAAAGTCATCGCGATCAAATCGCGCGTGCATTTCCGCCGCGGGTTCGACGACAACGGCTACGCAAAAACGATCCTGCTCACCGAGCCTGACGAACCGTTCCTCGGCACGATCCGCGTCGAAGCGCTGCCTTACCAACACACGAATGTGAACAAATTCTATCCGCACAACAAAACGATCGACTACAAACCCGAGGGTTACAACCCAGCCGCCGGCTTGGCTGAAAATCCCAGCGAAGGCTGAGTTTGTTTTCAGGTAGGGCCCGACCTCCGGGCGGGCCGTCGTTTTAGGTTACACGTGTTTTCCCGCTCAAATCCGTTCACTTCATGAAATCGTCACACGCTTTTCCTCTGTTCCGCGCGTTTTTCTCTGCGCTCATTATTCTCGCCGGTGCACTCACCTCGACCGCAGCGATGGAAAAAATTAACACCGACAAACCGGTGCGCATCGCGGTGGTGTTTTTCATGCATGAAACCGTGACGTTCCTGAAAAACGACACGACCTACGATGACTTCATCTACGAAGGTTCGCCCGCGCGCGGCGAAGCGCTGCTAAGCGTCGATGGCTTCGGTTACATGGGTGGATTCGTGCGCGTCGCACGTGAGCATCACAACGTCGAACTCGTCGGCATCGAATCACCGCTGTTTCCGAAAACCGGCACGGCGTCCGGTTGGATCACCGAGGACGCCTACGGACGCTTCTCCGCGAAAATGATCGAAGAACTGAAAGCGCAAGGCCCGTTCGACGGTGTTTATATGGTCGTGCACGGAGCCGCGGCGGTGCGTGGCGTGCGCGATGCCGAAGCGGATCTTGCGCGCCGTATTCGTGAAGTCGTCGGGCCCGATGCAATTATCGCTGGCACTTTTGATCCGCATGGTAACGAGGACGACGAGTTTCTGAAGAGCGCGAACCTCGCGTTCTGCGTGAAATATTATCCGCACTACGACGCGCAACTCCAAGGGGAACGTGCCGCGCGCACGATGATTCGTTCGATTCGCGGTTCTTACAAACCCGTCAGCGTCACGCGCAAACCGCCAATCCTCACCGCATCGGTGCTCCAATGGACGGGCAAATCGCCGTGGATGGATCTCGTGCAACGCGCGCTCACGTGGGAAGCGCGCGAGCCGGATGTGTTCGTGAATTTCTACTACGGCTTCGCTTTCGCCGATCTCGAGAACGTCGGCATGACCTTCCAAGTCATGACCAACGGCGACCCTGAACTCGCCAACAAAGTCGCCGACGACATGGCCAACACCGCGTGGCGCAAGCGCGAGGAATTGGTGAGTGGCACCCAAGTTTACGACATCGCCGACGGTGTGAAACTCGCCGGCGAAGCAATCAAGGCGGGCAAAACGCCGGTCACACTGGCCGATCACAGCGATCGTTCCGGCTCGGCGACCTGGTTGCTCGATCAAGTCATCAAACAGGATCTTTCGGATACGCTCATCGTCACGGTCGCCGATAAAAAAGTCATCGATACGCTGCGCGCTAAAGGCGTGCGCGAGGGCGACGATTTCGACATGGATGTCGGCGGTCTCGCCGACGAATCCGCCGGCCAGCCGGTGCGTGTGAAAGGCAAGATTCTCCACGTCACCAACGGAATCGGCGGCCTCGCGGCGCGCGGCCAGATGTGGGTGAGCGTGAAGTTCGGCAAAAACAACGTCCTCGTGATCAGTCCGTATCTTTGCCAGATCACCGAGCCCGAACAGGTCGCGCCGCTGCAGCTGAACTGTGACGATTTCAAAGCCATCGCGATCAAGTCGCGCGTGCATTTCCGCCGCGGTTTCGACGACAACGGCTACTCGCCGACCATCTTCCTCGTCGAGCCGCCGGAGCCATTCCTCGGCACGGTGAAAGTGGATAAACTTCCTTACACGCACACGCGCGCCGACAAGTTTTTCCCGTTCAACAAAAGCGTTACGTATCCCTGATTTGGAGCACGTGCAGTCTTTGGCCGCGTAACCTCGGCTTGCGCTTCGACTGCCTGTCGCCCGATGGTGAGGCGTGGAATCACTTCAACAACTTTGCCTCGCCTGCGGCCTCTGCTGCGACGGCACGCTGTTTGATAGCGTCCGACTTGGCGCAGGCGACGACGCGAAAAAACTGAAAACGTTGGGTTTGCCGGTGAGGGTCACACGCACAGCGCCGGCAGCGACGTTCTTTCGGCAACCCTGCGTGGCGTTGTGCGCCGATCGCACCTGCCAGGTTTACGCAGATCGCCCGGCGCAATGTCGGACGTTCGAATGCCGGGTGTTCCAGGATGCTAAAGCGGAGCGCATCACTCCTGCGGTCGCACTACAGATGGTTACGCAAGCCCGTCGTCTCGTGGAAAAGGTTCGCCGGTTGCTGCGCGCATTGGGCGATGCCGACGAACACCTTTCTTTGAGCGAGCGATTCCGACAGACACAAAAGCGGATGGAGACTGAAACGACTGACTTGGACGCCGGGCTGTTGTTTGGGAAATTGGGACTGGCTGTGCATCAGCTCAGTCTGCTGACGCACGATAAATTTCACATCCGAGTGGATGAGTCGGGGAGAACTGATGAGGTGAGCGCAAAAAAACGCGCGCTTAGCTGAAGCGCGCGTAAGTGGCGAAGCCGCACGATCGGGCTCGCTTAATTAAACTTAATGATACCGATGCCGTTCTCGGCAGTGACTTTCGTGCCCATGGGGGCGGAGAGGCGGCGAACGTCTTCGAGGATCTTGGCGGATTCTTCGGCGTTGGCGGGATAGGGGCGACCGCGGTTTTGACGGTTTTTGCCGAAGCCGAGGACGACGGGATGCAGGTTGATTTGCTTGAGCGTGCGATCTTCGCCGAACACCGTTTCGGCAATCACGCTTTCCCAGTAGTGTTGATTCGCGGGGAAACCAGTCGTTTCACCTTTGGTGCGTTTCCAGAAATAATCCCCGGGTAGCGATTCGTTGGTGAGCTCGGTTTTGTCGTAGTTTTCGGCGGGCTGGTATTCGACGAGGTCATTTTCGAAGATGAAATTACCGAGGCTGTAAAGGATCGGGCGGTTTTTATAAACTTCGATGCCTTTCAGGAAATGTGGACCGTGGCCCACGACGACGTCGGCGCCGTTGTCGATCGCGGCGCGGGCGAACTTGATGTAGAAATCAGGAGGCAGCTCGTCCTGGCCGGGGCCGGGATTTTCGTGGCAGTGAATGGAAACGATAACCCAATCCGACTGACCGCGCGCATCGCGGACGCTGGCCATGATCTCCTCAAAATCGGTTTTGTTCATCTCGCGACTAATGGTGCCGGGTGTGGCGCCCGCTTTGAAATTACCGCCCAGAAAATTCACATAGGCTTCGCCGCTCTCCGTTTTGCGGGCGCCGCGGGTGCCGGCGAATTTTTGCATCAAGGCGAGCGTCGCTTGGTCGACGGTGTAAGTGGCTTCGTGGCGCAGCGGATTCAAGCCGGGACGGCCGGGCATGTCTTTGCGTTGCGGGCCAGCAGGGCTTGCCTCGGAAAACGTGGAGGCGAGGGAAATAAGCGCGACGCGACCGGAGCGGGCGTCCCAGTATTTCGGACTGCGCGCACGGGCGAGGTTTTCGCCGCCACCGGCGTGAACGAGTTTCGAGGCGTCGAGCGCGGCGATGGTTTGGCGCAGGCCTTCGATGCCGTAATCATTGGTGTGATTAGTCGCGAGGGAGACGATGTCGAAGCCGGCCCATTCGAGTTCGCTGGTCACGTAAGCGGGCGAGCCCATGTAGGTGCCGCCGCTCTGCGCGGCGCCGGGGATTTTGAAATCATGCACGAGCGTCTCGAAATTGGTGAACGCCACGTCGGCTTTGCGGATGGTGGCGAACATTTGGTCGACGTTGGGCGCGACGAAGTTCGAGAGGCGACGATTGATGATCGCGTCGCCGGTGAACACCATCGTGGTGTCGCCCGAGCCGGCCATCTGAGCCGCGAGCGGGGTGACGATTGACAGCAGGGCAAACGCGGAAGGGAGCAGGCGCATGGGAGTGGTGGTTGGTGCATGCAGCCGCGCAACGCGCGCGACTTCGATGAGCTGAGTTAACTGCACCGAATGTGCCACGTCACGACTCGTCCGCTCAGGGAGTCCCCTGAAAATGCAGGAGCGGTGGCGCGCTCTTTGGCTTGCCGCGAAATTTGACCTCAGGAAGAGTGACATTACTTGAAGCCTGTTGATCAAAATCTTGCGGGTCAGAACTTCCCTTTGATCGCGTTGCGCCAGTGGTGGCGTCAACGTCTCTGGAAATCGGTGCACGGTCGGCTGACCCTGCTGGTCGCTGCGGTGACGGTGCCGGCTTTTATTCTCGCTTCGGTCTTGGTCGCGATCGCGTTTTCCAATGAAAAAACTTCGGTGAGCAACCACCTCCTTGGCACGACGCGGGCGTGCACGGCGCTGCTCGACAGCTATGTGGATCAACGGTTGCTGTTGCTCAGGTCGCTTGCTTCGTCGGTGTTCCTGGCCAACGACGACTTGCCGGGCTTCGCTAATCGAGCCAAAGCCGCCCTGACCGACGCAAATTTTGCCGATCACCGGTTGGCAGTATTCGATGCGGCAGGAGCCAGCTTGATCGCGGCGAACGCATCCGCTGTCAGGCCGAACTTACCCGCAGAAGCCTTGCGTGATCTCCAGGCGGGCAAAGAGTTTGTGTCCAACTACGGCGTGGCTTTGGACGGCCATTCGGCGGAAATTTTCGTGGCGTCGCCGGTGTTTCGTGACGGGAAACTCAAGTATGTGCTGTTGCTGAGTTTCGATCCGAAAGTTTTCGTCAATATCACCAACATTCCCGGGCTGGCGCCGAACGCGATTGTGGGCGTGTTTGATCGTAACAAAGTCCTGCTGACGCGTAGCCAGCGTGCGCAGGAATTCGTGGGAAAACAGGCTTCACCGGAGTTCGTCGCTTCTTCGAAGGGCCAGTCGAGCGGCGTGGTGCCCTCGCGCACCTTGGAAAATATTCCGGTGATCTCCGGGTTTCAGGTTTCCGATAAGACCGGTTGGGGCGTGGTGATCGGCGCACCGAAGGCCGAGCTTTATGCGTCGGGCATCCGGCTCATCATCGCTGCGGTGGCGGCTGCGGTGGTCCTCGCGATTACCGCGATTATCATGGCGTCCTGGATCGGGCGTGCCGTCGTGCGCAATGTCGATGGCTTGGTGCGCGATGTGGAGTCGGTGGGTCGGGGCGAAATTCCGGAGGGTCGTTTAGGCGGTTTGGTGGAAACTGATTTTGTGGCTCGGGCGGTGCGCACGAACGCGCAGCGGCTGCATGAGCGCGATCTGCAAAATGCCGCGCTCTACAAGTTGGTGGCGCGGGTAAATCAAGCGCCGGATGTGTCGGAGGTGTATGCGGCGGCTTTGGAATCCTTTTGTCTTTCCCAACACACCGCGCGTGCCGCGATCCTCATCATCGATCCTGCCGGCCGCATGAAGTTTGTGGCCGCGCAGGGCATTTCGGAAACCTACCGCGCCACGGTCGAAGGACATTCTCCGTGGGCGATCGATGCGACGCGTTTCGATACGGTCGCGATCGAAAACACGGCGACGGCACCGCTTACTCCGGAAATCCTGCAAGCCTTGGAAGCGGAGCACATCCGCTCGTTGGTATTCATTCCGCTGACTTACGAAAATAGTTTGTTGGGCAAGTGCATGGTGTATTACGACGAGCCGCGCACGTTTAGCGCGGCCGCGCATGAGTCGGCGCTGGCGATGGCGAGCCAGGTCGCGTTTGCGATTACGCGCCAGCGGGCGGCGGATGCGCTGGAGTCGCTGGTCGCAGAGCGCACCGTCTCGCTGCAATCGGCCATCGCGCAGATGCAGGAATTTTCTTATTCGGTTTCCCACGATCTCCGCGCCCCAGTGCGCGCGATGTGCAGTTATGCGAGCATCGTCATGGAAGACTACCGCGAGCAATTGCCCGAAGAAGGGGTGCAACTGCTCCAGCGCGTCGTGCAAAGTGGCCTGCGCATGGACCAGTTGATTCGTGACCTGTTGACTTACGGTCGGGTGAGCCAGGCGGAGATGCGGCTGGAGCCGGTCGATTTGGAGTCGTTGATCCGAGAAGTGATTACCCAGCATCCTGAGATGCAACCCGGGCGCGCTTCGATTGAAATTCAAACTGCGATTCCGCGGGTCATCGCACACGTGCCGTCGCTCACGCAGGCGGTTTCCAACCTAATCGCGAACGCAGTTAAGTTTGTCCGCGCTGGGGAATCGCCGCGGGTGGTCATTCGCGCGAGCATGGGCGACGGCAACGCGAGAATCGTTTTCGAAGACAACGGCATTGGCATCGCGCCTGAGCATCAGGAGCGAATCTTTGCGCCGTTCGAGCGGCTGAATAGCACCGGCTACGAGGGCACCGGCATCGGGTTGGCGATCGTGCGAAAGGCGGTCGAACGCATGCATGGGCGCGCCGGGGTCGATTCAAACGGCAGGCAAGGCAGCGCTTTCTGGATCGAACTACCGCTCGCCTGACGCGCGGCGGATTACGTTTCGATGAGCAGGTTGCCGTGAATGCGCAGCGGCCCCGCGGGCGAGTCGTTTTCGAATTCCGCAAAACTTTGCGTGAGCATTGCGCCCAATGCGTCGGGCACGGTGGGTTTTTCGAAATAGGCGTGCGCGCCGAGAATTCTCGCGCGTTCGATATCGGCAGGGACGCTCGAAGAAGTGAGCATGATCACCTTGGTTTTTTCGGTGATGCCGTGTTCGCGCATCCACGCGAGTGCTTCCAGTCCGTTGCACACCGGCATTTTAATGTCCGAAATGATTAACGTGTTTCGGAGATCGGGTGCGGTGGCAAGGTGCTGCTTCAGTTCCGCGCCGTCTTTCAATTCGAGCACTTCCACCGTCGCCTTCACGCTTTCCACCGCGCGGGCAAAAAAGAAACGATCATTCTCATCATCGTCAGCGTAAATAATGCGGTGCAGTGCTCGCATGCGGCGATAGTTGCATCATGCGAAGTAGGCGCGAGAAATTTCCAGCCTCAACCGGGAAGACCTATTTTTTAATAGCCCAAGACGGTCAGCGGGCGTTGTGCCGGCTCAATGCGCGGATTCCGCGGCAGGCTTGTTATGGAGCTGTTCCAGGTGTTTGCCGATGTCTTCGGCGCGTTGCAGGCCGGCGGCACTGGTCTTGCCGGTGAATTTCAGGCAAAGGCGATCCATCAACACGTAAGTGATCGGGATGACGAACAACGTCATGAAGGTCGCGATCGCCAGGCCACCGACGATGACGATCCCGAGCGGGTTGCGCGTCTCGGCGCCGGCGCCGCCGGAGATGGCGATCGGCAGCGCGCCGAGCACGGTGGCGATCGACGTCATTAAAATCGGACGCAAGCGCACCGACGCGGATTGGAAAGCGGCGTCGGCCGGCGAAATGCCTTTCTCGATCTGAAGTTGGTTCGCGAACTCCACGATGAGAATACCGTTCTTCGCGACCAGGCCGATGAGCATGATGAGACCGAAGCGCGAGAAGAGATTGTCCGTCATCGCTGTGCCGAAATAGCGCGTGCAATACAGCACGATGATGCCGCCGGCGACTGCGAGCACCACGCCCGTGAAAATCGTGATCGGGTGAATCCACGATTCGAACTGCGCCGCGAGAATCAGGAACGTGAACAACAACGCCAGGCCGAACAGTGCCGCCGTGTCGGCCGAGCCTTCGACGTATTGGCGCGCTTCGCCGTCCCACGCGAACGAGTAGCCGGACGGAAGTTTTTCGCGCGCGATTTTTTGCAACGTCTCAATGCCCGTGCCGATGGCGACGCCTTCGGCGAGTTGCGCGGAAAGCGTGACGGCGCGCAGGCGGTTGAAATGCGGGTAACTTTCCGGCACGGCGTTCTCGATGGTTTGCACCAGGTTGTTGAGCTGCACGAGGTGGCCGGTTTCGGAGCGGACATAGAGCCGCGAAAGATCGGAAGGCGACGTGCGCTTGGCGTCCTCGACCTGCACGACGACATAATACTGCTGATTGCCACGGAGGAACTGCGTGACGCGGCGGCTGCCGAACAGCGTTTCGAGGGTGTTGGCGACGTCGCTGACATTGACGTGAAGATCGGCGGCCTTGGCGCGGTCAATCTTTACGTCGAGCTGCGGTTTCGTCGGCGAAGGATCGAGCCGAGCGGTGCCGAAAATCGGGTTTTGACGGATGATGCCGAGGATCTCGTTGCCCGAAGTCTGGAGCTGCGTGAAATCTGCGCCCTGTAACACGAGTTGGATGGCGCTCGCACCGCGCGCACCGCCGCTGGAGCCGAAAGGCCGCGCGGTCGCGACACTCACTTGGGCGCCGGTCATTTCCTTTTGCAGCTGTTTGCGCAGGTCGGCCATCACCGCTTGCGTGGAACGCGTGCGATCTTCCCAGAATTTCAGAGTGCCCGTGACGTAAGCGCGGTCGTTTTCGGCGCGCTGGAACGTGCGATCCATTTCCGGGAGATCGACCATCATCTTATCCAGTTTCTTGGAATAATACCGCGAGTATTCCGGCGTGGAACCGACCGGCGGGGTGATGTTCGCCGTGATAATGCCGCGATCTTCGGTGGGGACGAGCTCGCGCTGGAGTTGCGTGTAGAGAAAAATGCCCAGCGCGCTGAACGCAGCCGAGGCCGCGAGCACGATGAACTTATGGTTCATCGAGGCGCGCAGCATGCGCTCGAAGAGGCGGTTCATGCCGGCGAGCAGCGGCTCGGTTTTGTTGTAAAACCAGCTGTGCTCCAAATGTCCGCCCGTCTTGGCCTGCTTGAGCATCGTCGAACACAGCATCGGCGTAAGCGTGAGCGCGACGAACGCCGACACGAGCACTGCCACGGCGAGCGTAATACCGAATTCGTAGAATAACCGTCCGGTCTGTCCGGATTGAAACGCCACTGGCAGGAACACCGCGGCGAGCGTGAGCGTGGTGGCGATGATGGCGAACGCGACTTGGCGTGCGCCGAAGATCGAGGCGTAAAGCGGAGATTCGCCTTCCTCGATGCGTCGGAAAATATTTTCCAACATCACGATCGCGTCATCGACGACGAGGCCGATGGCCAGCACGCAGGCGAGCAGCGTCAGGATGTTGATCGTGAAATTCATCGCCGCGATGATCGCGATGGCGCCGATGATCGAGACGGGAATCGCGAGCAACGGGATGAGCGTCGCGCGCCAGTTGCGCAGGAACAGAAAAATGGTGAGCACGACGAGCGCGATGGCTTCGTAGAGCGTGTGAAACACCGTGTTGACGGAGCGGCTGATGTAAACGGAGTCGTCTTTGCTCAGCTCAATGTTGATGCCTTCGGGTAAATCGTGGCGAAATACCGGGATCAGCGCCTTTACGCCGGCGATGAGCTCAAGCACGTTGGCTTGTGATTGGCGGAGCACCTGCAAACCAACCGACGGACGCGTTTTGAAATACGTCTCCGCGCGATAATCTTCCGCGCCGAGTTCCACGCGACCGATGTCGCGGAACTTCACCTGGTAATTTCCGCGCGAGGCGAGCACGAGATTCTCGAACTCGGACGTCTCGTTCATGTTCGCGAGAAGACGGATCGGGAATTCGCGGTTGGTCGATTCGATGCGCCCGCTCGGCGCTTCAATGTTTTGTCGGCGCAATGCGTTTTCCACGTCGGCGACGGTGAGGCCGTAGGCGGCGAGGCGATTGCTGTCGATCCACAGGCGCATCGCGAAACGCGGGCCGTCGACTTTGACGTCGCCGACACCCGGCACGGTTTGCACTCGTTGCACGACGAAGCGCTCGATCATCTCCACGATTTCCAGGCGTGTATAACGATCAGAGTTAAACGAAAGGGTGACGGTCGGCGTGGTGTCGGGGTCGGCTTTGGTGACGCGCGGTGGGTCGATTTCCTGCGGCAACGGCACGCGGCTCACGCGGTCGCGCACATCGTTGGCAGCCTGGTCGATGTCGCGGTCGAGGTTGAATTCCACGGTGATCGTCGAGGACTCTTCGCCCGAAGAAGAGCGGATGAGGCGGATGCCTTCGATGGCCGCGACTTGTTTTTCGAGCGGTTCGGTGACTTTGCTTTCGACGACTTGCGCGGAAGCGCCGGGATAACGCGTCTGCACGGAAACGGTCGGCACATCGACGACGGGATATTCTCGCACGGGCAGTTTACGGAACGACAACACGCCGATGAGCACCAACAGAATCGACGCCACCAGACAGATGACGGGACGCCGGATCGAGAGGTCGGAGAGGATCATGGCGCGTTCGGCTTGGCGGCGGTGGCGAGGCCGAGCATCTCGGCGTTAGCGGGACGCGGCGCGAGTTTCATGCCCGGGACGAGCGCGAGTGCGCCGACGCCGGCAGCGACGACGGGTTTACCCTCGACGGATTCGTCGGTGAAAATCTCCACCACGCCAGAGGTGCGCAGGCCAAGTTTGACGGGGACGAATTTTGCCACCGGCGCGTCCTTCGGGCCATCGACCACGACGATTTGTGTGCCGCGCGTGGAGTTGAGAATCGCGCTCTCGGGAATCGCGAGGGCGTTTTTGCGCGTCTCTAGTATGAGAGACACGCTGGCGAACATACCGGGGCGCAAGTCCGCAGGCGGATTGACGAGCAGGCCTTTCACGGCGCTCGAACGCGTTTCACGGCTGATGCTGATGCTGACGAAATACACTTCGCCTTTCGTGGCATCAGGGCTTTCGGCCCCGCGCGTAGAAACGGTGAACGTCGTGCCGGTTTTCACGCGACGCAAATAATGTTCCGGCACTTCGAAATCGATTTTCAGTTTGCTGAGGTCGTCGACCGTGGTGAGCGCGGACTGGCTGGTGACGTAATCGCCGGGAGAAATCGTGCGCGCGCCGACGGTGCCGTCGAAAGGCGCGCGGATTTCCGTTTTGTCGAGCCGGCTGCGGAGGAAAGCGAGTTGCGCTTGCGCGGTCTTGTATTCGGCGGAGGCGCGTTCGAGTTCCGCTTTCGTGGAGGCGTTGGTGCGCATGAGATCTTCGCTGCGCGTGAAACTGGATTTCGCCAACTCGAGGGCGGCCTCGGCTTGGAGGACTTGCGCGGCGAGTTCGGTGTCGTCGATCTTGATGAGCAGCGCGCCCTGTTTGACTTGTTGACCTTCGACAAAATGGATTGCCCGCACGAGTCCGGCGACTTCGGCGCGGATTTGCGCGGACTCGCTGGCGGCGACCGTGCCGATGAGTTCGAGCGACTCGACGAGATCGCGGCGTTCGATGGGCACGACTTCGACCGACTGGGGCGCGGCGGCCACGGCTTTGGTTTGGGCGACGGCTTTTTCTTTGCAGCTAGTCAGGCCAACTAAACCGCTGACTAACAACGAAACCGTGAGTGTCCTTGAAAAATTCATAAGGTGGGCCGCGAACCGCCGAGGCGGGAGGATTCATCAGGCCACCCTCGATGGAGAGAGTAAAGGCCCTTCAATGTGTGCGTATGAGCCGCTTTTAGGCCGCGCGAGGTTCAATCGGCCGGCGTGCGCAAATTAGGGGTAGTCCCGTAGCGGCGTGAAATTTTCTAGCTCTGGCTGAGAGGCGATGAGCGATGAAAAGTAATCTTTATCAGATTGGATTCGCTATGCTACCCCCAGAACCTCAGGGTGGCACGGTTGAAGCTTAAGGGGGTTCCGCAATGACACCAAAAACCACGGTTACGTCTGCTCCTGCCATCGCCGGTCCTGTCAGTCCGATCGGCATCCATCTCAACGACTGGATGGACGCGTTGCTCGGACGCGTAAACGAAGCGCTCACCCTCGATGCTTTTTGGAAAGCCGTCGTGCAACTTTTCCAGCAAACCATGCCCGTGCAGTCGTGCAGCATGATGTATGCGATCCTCGACGCCAACACGCTGACTGCGCGCCATCACGTGTGCTACGATTTGCCGTCGCGCATGCAGCTCGCGTCAAACCTGACGATCGCGAGCAACTACCTTTCGCGCCATCCGCAGATCAAGATGTATACGTTCAGCCAGATCCTGAACGAAGACCCGACGGCCCAGGATCGCGCCAACGAACAACAAAAAGCGCTGCCCGAAAGTTGGATTGAGTTTGTGCACCTCGCATTCTGGGATCGCAACCAGCTCGACGCTGTTTTCAGCATCCGTCGCGGCCCGACGCAGGGGAGATTCTCGCCGGCGGAATTGGAACTGTTGTCGCGCTTTCATTCGGTCATCAGCGCGGGTTTGCACCGCATCCGCCTGCTTGGTGTTCAACAAGAACAACGCGGTGCGCTCGAACGCTTTTTCAGTCGCTGCCCGATTCCAGTGCTGTTCCTCGATTCGCGCCTTCGCTTGCTCTACGCGACGCAAGAAGCGCTCGAAATGTCGCTCGTGTGGAATTACGGCCATGAAGGCGCGCGCCGCCAGCATCCGCGGAAAAGTTTTCTGCTGCCGCCCGACATCGCGGCCGTTTGCCAATCGCTCATCGCGGCCGGCCCGACTGACGGCGTGCGCCGCGGCTCGGAAGATGTGCGTGTGACGCACCCCAAAGAAGTCGCGATGGTCGCGCGCGTGCGCATCGAATACCCGTCGCGCCCGGGCTGGCTCCAGCCCACGATCTCCATCACTTTCTGCACCGAGCACAATCTCGACGGGGCGCGTCTCCCTGCGAAGAAAATTTCTCTCGATTTGCTGCAACGCCTCAGCGCCAACGAGCGCCGCGTCGCGTTACTCGTTTGTCAGGGGTTCAGCAATTCCGTCATCGCCACCAAGCTCGGCAAATCGGCGCGCACGGTGGAGTGCCAGCTTACGGTGATTTTCCGCAAGTTGCAGGTGACGAATCGCGTGCAGCTCGCGCATTTGTTGTCATAAGCGAAGTGATGGCGGCCGATCCCGTGAGTGCAGTGGCGGTGCCGACGTCTTCTTCGAAACTACGCGGGAATCCCCTAATTTCAGCCAAGGCCGCGCGCCTCGTTCCGCATGGCGCGGAAGCGGCTTGGAGAACGAGCTCACTGCATTTTATCTAACATGCTGCGGCCTCCGCTGCTTTTCCGGACATGACCAACGCCACGCCTGATCCCGTTTCCACCTCCATCGTCCATCCGTGGGCCAAAAAAGTTTCCGCTGAAATCGGGCGCGCCGTCATCGGCCAGGAAGAAGTCGTGGAACGCCTGCTCGTCGCGCTCCTGTCCAACGGCCACGTGTTACTCGAAGGCATGCCCGGCCTCGCCAAAACTTTATTGGTGAAAAGCCTCGGCACCGTGCTCGGGCTGAAATGCGAACGCATCCAGTTCACGCCCGACTTGTTGCCGAGCGACGTGGTCGGCACGATGATTTTCCAGCCGCGCACGGGCGAATTCACGCCGCACCTCGGGCCGATTTTTGCGAACCTCGTGCTCGCCGACGAAATCAATCGCGCGCCCTCGAAAGTGCAGAGCGCGCTGCTCGAAGCGATGGCCGAGCGCCAAGCCACCATCGGCGGCATCTCGAATAAATTGCCCGTGCCGTTCTTCGTGATGGCCACACAAAATCCGGTCGAACAAGAAGGCACGTATCCGTTGCCCGAGGCGCAACGCGACCGCTTCCTCTTCAAAGTTGTGCTCGATTATCCGGTGGAATCCGCCGAACGCGAGATGGTGCGTCGCTGGGGAAAAGTGACTTCGCAGCCGAAGCTCGAAGTGCGTTCCAGCGTCGAAGAACTCCTCGCGTTACGCGAAGAAGTCGACCGCGTGCACGTCTCGGAAGTGATTGAATCGTATTTGCTGAAGCTCGTGCGCGCCACGCGCGAACGCGTCGTCGCGACGGTTCCCGCGAAAGGGGCCGTGCTGAAACGCGGCGCGAGCAACAAACCGCTGCTCGCCTACGGCGCATCGCCACGCGCGTCGCTCAGTCTTTATCAAGCGGGCAAGGCACTCGCGTGGCTGCGCGGACACGACTACGTGTCAGCGGATATCATCCAGGAAATCTTCCCCGACGTGATGCGTCACCGCATCGGCTTGAGTTATGAAGCCGAGGCCGACGGCGTCACGGAAAACGAAATTCTTCGCGGCGTCCTCGATCGCACTCCCGTGCCCGCGACCGCTGAAGCCACGCGGAATTGAGCGAACCGTGAGCACACGGAAGTTCACCTCGAAGAAAAAGACGGTTTCAGCCCCCGTATGGCCCAATCCCGTTTGTCATATATTATATGACAAACGGGATTGGGCTCTGTCGGATTCTCACTCGGCACGCAGCCCATGAGCGAACAGGACGAATCTTTCGAGCAGCCGATCACGATGAGCGAGTTAGCGTCGCCTGCATTGTTGCGGCGACTGGAGTGGCGCGTGCAACACGCGGTGCAGACCATGCTCACGGGCGACTATCGATCGGCGTTTCGCGGGCGCGGCATGGAGTTCGACCAAGTCTTGAAATACAATTGGGGCGACGATTTGCGCGACATCGACTGGAATGTCACTGCGCGCCTCGGCGAGCCTTACCGGAAAAAATTTGTCGAGGAACGCGAAGTCACCGTGCTGCTGGTGTTCGAAGATTCACCGGCGCTGCAATTCGGCTCCGCCGGCCGCACGCGACGCGACACGCTGCTCGAACTGGCGGCGTTGATGATGTTGCTGGGCGCAACGAATCGCGATCGCGTCGGTTTACTTTATTGTTCGCCGGAAGGTTTCTGGCTGCGGCGTCCACAACCTGGCCGAGAATACACCCGGCGCACCGCGTCGATGTTGCTCGGGCAACCGCCACCCGCACTCGATGCCGGTGGCACCGTCGAGGTGCCGTGGCGACTCGCGCTGCGCGGCGTGGCGGCGCATAGCATTCTCGTGTGGCTTGGGCCGTTTTTGGAAACCCCCGTGGCGGACGAGTGGGCGTTGTTGCGCCGGCGTTATCAGATCATGGGGGCACGCGCGGATGATCCGTGGGATTTCGAACTCCCCAAGGCGCGACGCTTCGCGGCGTTCGATCCGCTCGCGGGTCGCTTGATGACGTTACACACGGGCGAGGCGGAGCGCGCGGCGCACGAAGAATGGCGGCATCGGCGTGATGATTATTTCCAAAATTTATTTCCTGATTCGCGCGATCAATTGGTAGCGCGCACGGACGAACCGGTCTTTGACGTGATGGTGGATTTTTTCCGCCGGCATCAGCGCGTGCCGAGCAAGCCGCAGGGAGAGGGCGGGGCGTGAACACGTGGACCTTTCAAAATCCGTGGTGGCTATTCGGCTGCGTCGTTCTGATCGGCGTCGGCATCGCGCGCTATTGGCGACGCCTGCCAGTGCTGGTGATTCCCAGCGCGATGGAGTGGAATCGCACGACCGGCCTTCGTCGCACGGGTTGGCTGACGTGGGCGGTCTATTCCGGACTTGCGCTGATGTTTGGCGCACTCGCGCGACCGCAATTCATCGAGCACAAAAAAGAGGAAAAAAAACCGGGCTACGACATCATGCTGGCGATCGATTTATCGACGAGCATGTATGCGGAGGATTTTCAGCGCGACGGGGCCGTGGTGAATCGGCTGCAAGCGATCAAGCCGGTCATCGAAGCGTTTATCAACCAGCGTCCGGATGACCGGATCGGCATCGTGCTGTTCGCGAGTCGCGCGCATACGTTTGCGCCGCTGACCTTTGATCACGATTGGCTGCGCAAACAGACGGGGCGTATTTCCATCGGGTTGATTGAAGACGGCACGGCGATCGGCGACGCGATTGGCGTGGGGTTGTCGCGTTTGAAACAGGGTCGGAAAAACAAGGACAGTCCGGCGCGGCTCGGGGCATTTCTTGTCGTGCTGACCGATGGCGCGAGTAATCGTGGCGCGCTTGAACCGCGCCAGGCGGCGGAACTCGCCGCCGAGGAAGGCGTGACGATTTTCACCGTCGGTGCAGGCGCGGAAGGCCGCGTGCCGATGCCGGTGTTTGATTATACGGGAAAACGCACGGGCACGGAGATGCGGGAATCGGAAGTCGATACGCTGCTGCTGCGGGACATCGCGGACAAAACGGGCGGCTACTTTTTCCGCGCGACGGATTCCGATGCGATCCAAGCGGCATTTGCGGGCATCAATGCAGCGACTAAGGTGGAGTTCGACGCGCCGCCGTTGGAGATCGTGCACGATTTGTTCGCGTGGTTTTTAACGCCAGCGGTTTTCTTGATCGGTCTGGTCGTCTGCGCTGCGGCGAGGCGAGATTCGGCGGAGGTGTTCGCATGAGTTGGGGGGCACCGTGGGGTTTATTTTTGTTGGCATTACCGCTGGCGCTGGCGGGGTGGTTGTTTGTGCGTGGCCGTGCGAATTCGGAGAATACGTGGCGCGGAATCTCGCGGGTGTCGGTGGGCGGCGCACAACTTTATCCTGCGCGTTCGATGCGGCGGCAGGCGCCGTGGTGGTTGTTGGCGGCATTCTCGCTTTCAATCGTCGCGCTCGCGCGCCCGCGTTGGGGGGCGCCGAAAACGATGGTTTTCGAGCAGGCGCGCGAAGTGATGATCGCGATCGATCTTTCGCGGAGCATGCTCGTCAACGATGTCGGCGGCACGCGGTTGAAGCGCAGTCATCAACTCGTGAACACGCTCCTCGAGCGGCTGCAGGGTGAGCGCGTGGGCTTGGTCGTATTTGCCGGCAGCGCGTTTGTGCAAGTGCCGTTGAGTTCGGATTATCAGATCATCCGCGAGTTTCTCCCGCTGCTGGAACCCGCTTACATGCCGCAAGGCGGCAGCGATTACACGGGCATGCTGAAAGCGGCACTCGATGGATTTGGCGAAGACAAGCAAACGGATCGTTTCCTGATCGTGCTCAGCGACGGTGAGAGCACGACGGACGGTTGGCGCGAGCAAGTCATGGTCGCCGCGAAACGGCAGGTGAGTGTGCTGGCGCTCGGCATCGGCAGCGAGGAAGGCGGATTGGTTCCGCTGGCGAAACCTGATCCCGATTCGAAAGAGGCGGCGGTGTTTTCGAAATTACAGCCGGCCACGTTGCAGGCGCTCGCGGCGGGCACGGGTGGCGCGTATCATCAAGTAGCTGCGACGACCGATGTCGCCGCGTTGCTCGCGCAGTCGGTCGAGCAGGGACGCAAAGGTCGCTTCGCGCGCGAACTCGGCGAGCAACGCCCTGAACGCTATCAGTGGGTGCTCGGATTCGCGGCGCTGTGCGGGTTGATCGGGCTGTGGCGTGAAGTCGCGGTGCAGCCGCGCAATCGGACCGTTTCGCGAGGGACGAGCGCTGCGAAAACCGGGATGGTTGAAGTCGCGGTGATGCTTGCGCTCGCGATGCTGGTTAATGGCGTGGAAATGAAGGCGCATGAAGATGGCTCGGACGAAGGCGTCTCGTTTCGCGCGGTCGTGACGAACACGGCGGCGGGCCGCTTGCTCAAAACGGTCGAGCACCTCGCGCGGAAAGGTTACGATGTCGCGGACGTGCGGCAGATGGTCGAGGAGACGATTCATTACGGAATTGAAGCCGAGACGCAAACGTTGCCGCTGAATCCCGGTGTGGTGCACGATGCGATCGAAGCAACTTACGAGGGCGAACGGCTCGATCCGAGAGAGGCCAATTGGTCTTATCTGCGCGCTCAACTGGAGAAATTGCTCGTGCCGCCGGCGAATTCTGAAGAAGCGAAAAAGCAGAAAAAAAATGAGGAGCAGGGTTGGGATGAAGAAGACAAGCCGCCGGAGTCTGCCGGGCAGAGCACGCAGCAATCCACTTCTGATTCCGGCGGACGCGGCGGTCCGGCGAAAACGGACGCGCAACTGGGCGAGCTTAAGAACGAGCCGCCCCGCGCTGGCGTGACAGCGGAACGTCCGCCGGTTAAGATTAAACCGTTCGCCGAGGATGGCGGTGAGAGCAAACCGGTTGCGCCGATGAATGGCGTGAAAGCGCTCGCGCTGAAGAGCTGGCGTTCGGTCACGAAAGGAGATTCACCCGGTTTTCTGCATCAATCGTTACAAGGCGGTCCGCAGAAAGCGGTGGATGGACGGGATTACTGATGCGCATTTTTTCGACAGTATTTTTTAGAAAGGTAGGGGCGGTAATTCTTAACCGCCCTTGGCTGGCGATGACTGTGAAAGGGCGGTTAGGGATAACCGCCCCTATCATCGGCCCGCCCGGAGATCGGGCCCTACCTATTTTGTTTTCGTGTGTGATAGCGCTGAGTTGCGCGATCACGGCGGTGGCTAGTCCGGATTTGATGCCGCTGCCGATGGGCGAATCGGCGATTGCGCCGGGTGAATTTGCGACACTGCTTTGGCTGGCGGGTGCAGTGTTGCCCGCGCTGTTGTTGTGGGCGGTGCTGGCTTTAGTGCGCGCGGAACGAACCGAGGCGACTTACGCGCAACGCAAAGCGCGCCGTGCGTTGGAGAAATTGGTGCGTGGTTTGCGTGCGGCCCATCGGGTGCCGACACCGGCCGAACTGGAACGGTGGTGTGCATTGGCCGCGCAATTGTTCGCGGTGCCACGAGCCGCGCCGACGTTGCGTGATTTCCAGGCCGGCGTGAACGCGTTGACGCCGGCGCCCGACACAATCGCGTGGATGGCATTGTGGAGCGAAGCGCGCGCGGCGTTGTTTTCTCCGCAAGGTGCGGTGCGCGGCGATTGGGTGGAGCGCGCGGTGCGCGTGTGCGAAAAAACTCCGATCATGCGCGTGGCTTCGCGTTGGCCGAATCGACGCCACCACTGGCTGCCGCGCGCAGTGGTGCTGGTGGCTTTCGGCGCGTTGGAGTTTCCCGGCGACATGAACGCGGCGCCGAAAATAGATCCGCAGTTGCAGGCGCACTTTGTCGAGGCGCGCGAAGTGTGGATGCAGCACCTCCGGACAAATCCGCGCGATTGGGCAGCGCAGCGAAATGTGGCGATTTCGTATCAGGCCGAGGATTTATGGGGGCCCGCGACGGCGCACTGGGTGGCGGCATTCGTGCAGCAACCGCGTGAAGCCTCGATCGGTGCGGGCATAACCGCAGTCGTGGAAAAAATGGACGGCGTCGATCCGACCTTGCGGCGAATCGTGGCAGGGCAGTGGCACGAGCGCGTTTTCAAAGTGCTGTCGCCCGGCGAATGGCAGCGACTCGCGAAAGTTTCCGCGATGGTGCTGGCACTTGGCTTTGGGGTCGGCGTCGTGGGCTTTTATGGACGCGGAAAAATTCTGCCACGATTGGCGCTGGGCTTGGTGCTGGTCGGCGTCGTTGGGTTTGGCGCGGGCGTGGCGGGCGTCGGGCGTTACGGCGTGCTCGCGCAACCAAACGCCGCGTGCATCACGCGCACGTCGGAGTTGCGCAACGTGCCGTCGGAATTGGTGGAGCAGGAAAAGACCACGCCTTTGCTGGCGGGCCAGATCGTGACGATCGAGGGCCATTACTTTGGCTGGAGCCGGATTAAAGTGCGGAGTGGCGCGGAAGGCTGGGTGCGCCGGGCCGCCGTGTTGCCGCTTTACGAACCGCAAGTGGAACGCGGTGCGACCGGATATGCTCGCCCGGGAGCCGGCGGTTGAATGAATTTATCATCTTATGAAAACGCTTTCTGACGTCACCACCCCGGCGCTTGTGTTGGATAAGGCCATTCTCGTGCGCAACCTCGATCGCATGCAGGCGAAGGCAAATCTCCTCGGAGTCGCGCTGCGCCCGCATTTGAAAACGGCGAAGTCCATCGAAGTCGCCCGCCTCGCGCTGGAACGCGGCGCGCGCGGCATCACGGTGTCGACGTTGAAGGAAGCGGAGTTTTTCGCGGAGCGCGGGGTCGTGGATATTTTTTACGCGGTGTCGATTATCGGCCGGCACGTGGCGCGGCTGGCGGCGTTGGTGAAGGCAGGCGTTTCAATTCAGGCTGGCGTGGATAGCGTCGAGGCGGCGCGGCAGATCGTGGCGGAGAGCGCGAAAATAAAAGTCGCGCTGACCTTGCGCATTGAAATCGATTCCGGCGAACACCGGGGCGGCGTGCAGGCGGATTCGGCGGAGTTGCTGGAGATCGCGCGCATCTTGCGCGACGGCGGACATCGCATCTCGGGTGTGTTCACGCACGGCGGGCATGCTTACGCGACGGATGCGGCGGCGCGGACAAAAATTTCCGAAGATGAGCATCACGTCGTCAAGCTGGCCGCCAAGCGGCTCAACGAAGCGGGTTTCGCGATCGAGGTGGTGAGTTGGGGGTCGACGCCCACGGCGGTGGCGGCGAAGCCTTCGGCAGGAATCACGGAGCTGCGTTGCGGCGTTTACACATTTGGCGATTTGTATCAGGCGGGTATCGGTTCGCACACGATGAGCGATATCGCGGTGTCGGTGCTGGCGACGGTGATTCGTCAACGGCCGGAGGAAAACAGCCTGATTATCGACGCGGGCTCGCTGGCGCTCTCAAAAGACCGGAGCACGGCCGCACTCGGGCCGGCGGGCGACATGGGTTTTGGTTTGATCGCGAATGAAGACGGCACGCCGTTGAAACAAAAACTCACGGTGAGTTACGCTTTTCAAGAACACGGGGTCGTGAAATCAGCGGAGCCGATCGATTTTTTAAAATTCCCGCTGGGCAGCCGCGTGCGCGTGTTGCCCAATCACGCGTGCATCACGGCGGCGGCTTACGATTCTTATCACGTAGTGGAAAACGGAAACGTCGTGGCGGTGTGGTCGCGCGTGAATGGCTGGTGAAAACGGCAAGGCCCGGATCACCGCTGACCCGGGCCCCCAACCCTAATTACAATACTACGTAACTGGAATGGAAGTGTAGCTTGCTGCGTGCCGTCGCGGCTAAGTGGAACCCCGTAAAACCAACGACAGTTTCCCTCAGAAAAAGACGCGTTGGATAAACCAAAAAATTCCGGCCCCCGCTACCAGCGCAGAAAGAATAATCACGCCGCGACGTTCGAACCACGGGTAACGACGCAGCCAGAATAACAGCGGCAGGAAAATCGCGGCCACGGCGAGCTGGCCAATTTCGACGCCAAGATTGAAACCGATGAGCGGGGCCGCGAACGAGCTGCCGTTTGCGCCGATGCCCAATTCGCGCAACACACCGGCGAAGCCGAAGCCATGCACCAAACCGAGGATAAACGTGAGCAGCCAGCGCGAGCGTTCGCGGTCACGACGCACGATGTTTTCGATCCCCACATACACAATCGACGCCGCAATGGCGGGCTCGACGAATGAGCCGGGAATTTTCACGAGATCGAACGTCGCCAGCGCGAGGGTGATCGAGTGAGCCAACGTGAAACTGGTGATGACCGCCACCATCCCGCGGATGCCACGGCAGGCGAGCAGCAGGCCCGCGAGAAACAACAAATGGTCGAAGCCGATGAGAATATGCTCCACACCGAGCAGGAAAAAGCTGCCGAAAATTTTTGATCCACTGGCGTGCGGGGAACTGTTTTGAGCGGATCCTTCGACGTCCAGCGAGAGCTCAAGCGAGTTTTCAACCAAGCGACCGCCGGTGGCGCTCCAGTTGACGGTGACCTGCGGTGAAGACGCCGCGATGAGCGTTTCCATGACCACGCGCCGGCTTTGGCCGGCGGCGGTGAGAAATTGCCGGTGCCGTTCGGGCAGATCTTTCAGGCGAGGAAATTCAAGATTCCAGATTTCAAGCGGCGCGGCGTCGATGAGCACGTTGAGGACGATATTGTTTTCCTTGTCCTGAAATTGGACGCCCAGCGAACGTTGCGGCGCGGGTTTTCCGCTGACGTTGACTTGCAGCCAGGAAAGCGCGGTGTGCTCGATCTCGGCGCGGCCGGCTTCGAATTCGGCGCGGGAAAGTGCGCCGTCTTTATTCGTATCGATCGGCGCGAGGAATAAAAAATCGGTCGGCGCGAATTGGATGACGGCTTCGCCCCAACCCGGACGACCGACGAGATGGAGGCTGCTTAAGCCCGGTTCGTGGGCGCGAGACAGAAGCGCCGCCGCCAGAAAAACGAACAAGGCTGCGGCGCGAACCCTCACGCCGTCGCGGCGGGCTTCAACGGCGCGAGTAACTCAGGGTGGTCGATCCACGGAATCTTGGTGAGATCGAGATTTCCGCCGGAAACGACGATGCCGATCCGGCGATAATGCGCCGGCAATTTTCCTTCGAGAATTGCCGCGAAGGGAGTGGCACCGCTTGGTTCGACGACGATTTTGAGCACTTCCCAGAGTCGCTTCATCGCTTGCGCGATGGCGTGTTCCGAGACCGTGACGACTTCGGTGTTGGTCGCGTGGAGAATATTGAATGGCCGTTCGGCCAGCCCGACGCGGAGGCCGTCGGCAATCGTGTTGGGATGAGGCGCATGTAACTTACCGTCTTTGAGGGACAGGTAGGTGTCGTTGGCTTGCTCAGGTTCGACGGCGATGATGTCGGGGCGAAGTTTCAACGTGTGTTTTGCGACGACCAAGCCGGACGCGAGACCGCCCCCGCCGACCGGGCCGATGATAAGATCGAGATCGGGGACTTGTGCGGCGAGTTCCACCGCGACCGTGGCTTGACCGGTGATGACGCGAGGATCGTTGGCGGAGTGGGCGAGTTGTGCGCCGGTTTCTTCCATGATCCGAGCGCACGCGGCTTGGCGTGCAGCGTAGGTCGGCTCGCACAAGGTCAGCAGACCGCCGTAGCGTTTCACCGTCGCTTGTTTGGTGAGCGGCGAATTGGAGGGCATGATGATGTGCGCGGGCACGCTGCGGATGGCCGCCGCGCACGCGATGGCCGCGCCGTGATTGCCAGAAGAGTGGGTGGCGACGCCGCGTTTGGCTTCGTCGTCAGTGAGCGAGAGAATCAGGTTGCTCGCGCCGCGAATTTTAAAGGAGCCAGTTTTCTGGAAATTTTCGCACTTAAAAAAAAGTTCGAGGCCACTGTCGTGGTTGAGCGTTCGGCTGGTGAGCACGGGCGTGCGATGGATCGCGCCGGCGATGCGGGTGTGCACAGTGCGCACATTTTCCAACTCTTTGAAAATTTCCATGGTGGGTGCCGCGGCCAGCGTGGGCAACGGGGCAGGAGTGTAGAGCACACGGCGGGGCAGGTGATATCCGAGGAACCCCGTAAAAGCTTCCGGGGTTCGAAGATACGGCACACTCGGCACCGCGCCGCGTGAGATGCGACCGCTTAGTTACGGAAATCGAGCGGCGGTTTGCGATCGCCGAGCATGGACTCGTATTTGAAATCAGAACCGCGGCGCTTCTCGAATTCGGCTTTTGCGGCTTTGATCGTTTCCGGTTGTTGGAAGAGATCGATCGCAGTCAGCGCGATGGTTTTGGCGGCGACTTGCATGCCTTTCAAACCGATCGTGGTGCCGCCGCAGGCGACGGCTTGCCAGCTGTGGCCGGGTGTGCCGGGCACCCAAGTCGCGGTGCGGACGCCCATCGTGGGGACGTTCCAACTGACGTCGCCGACGTCGGTCGAGCCGCCGCCTTCGCGCACGTAGTTGTAGGGGAGCACGGACGAAGCCATTTCCAGCGCGGCGGGTTTGCCACCGGGCAGGGTTTTGCCGATTTCAGCGGCGAAGGCTTTTTCTTTCGCATCGTAGGTGACGCCGCCGACTTTTTCCAAGTTGGCGTGCATGACGGCGGCGAGGGCGTCGTTCGGGAGCAGATCGTAGACCCCGTGGATAATCTCGCGATCAACCGTCGTGCCGGTGCCGAGCGCAGCGCCTTCGGCAGCTTTTTCGAGGCGGCCCCAGACTTCCTGCACCGTGTCGCGGCTCGGGCTGCGGACATAATAATAAACTTCGGCAAACGCGGGCACGACGTTCGGGGCTTCGCCGCCGCGCGTGATCACGTAGTGGATGCGGGTGCTGTCCGGCACGTGTTCGCGCATCATGTTCATCATGAAATCGAGGGCTTCGACGCCATCGAGCGCGGAGCGACCGCGTTCCGGCGCAGCCGCGGCGTGCGAGGAGATGCCGCGAAAGCGAAACTTCGCGGACTTGTTCGCGAGCGATTGGGAGTTTGTCACGAGGTTGCGATCGCCGGCGTGCCAGTGGAGCACCACGTCGACGTCTTTCATAAGACCATCGCGCACCATGTAAACTTTGCCCGCGCCGCCTTCTTCGGCTGGCGTGCCGTAGTAACGAATCGTGCCTTTCTGGCCGGTGGCTTTCATCCAGTTTTTCACCGCGACGACGGCTTCAGCCGAGCCCGCGCCAAATAAATGGTGGCCGCACGCGTGGCCGGCTTTGACGTCGGCGCGTTCTTTGCGGACAGGATCGGCGGTTTGTGAAACGCCGGGGAGTGCGTCGAATTCGCCGAGCACGCCGATGATGGGATGGCCGCTGCCATAGCTCGCGACGAAGCCAGTCGGCATGCCGGCGACGTTGGCTTCCACTTTAAAACCTTCTTTGGCGAGCTGCTCCTGAATCGCGGCGGAGCTTTTGATTTCCTGGTAACCGAGCTCGGCGTGGTTCCAGATTTTGAGCGCGAGTTCTTCGTAAGGCGCCTTGGTGGCGTCCATTTGTTTGATGATGTCTTCTTTCGTGGTCTGCGCGAACACGGGAGCCGCGAGCGCGGCGCCGAGGAGCGAGATGAGGAGGGTAGTTTTTTTCATGTGGTGTGAGAGTGGTGAGTGGAAGCGAGGACGGTGAGGTGAGCGGGTAATTTTATTTGGCCACGGATTGGACGGATTAAAACGGATGGCACGGAAATTTTTTGTCCGTGAATTTATCCGTAATCATCCGTGTTATCCGTGGTAAAAAGAAACGCGCGAACGCGGCGTAATTTTTATTTGCGGTAGTCCAGTGGGGGTTTGCGGGTGCCGACGAGGGATTCGTATTTGAAATCGCTGCCGCGGCGGCGATCGAGATCGGCTTTCGCGTCTTTGACGATTTGCGGATTCGTGAAGAGATCCATGGCACTGAGCGCGATCGTCTTTGCGGCGACCATCATGCCTTTGGTCGCGATGGTGGTGCCGCCGGCGGCGACGGCTTGCCAGCTGTGTCCGGGCGTGCCGGGCACCCACGTGGCGGTGCCGATGCCCATCGTCGGGACAACCCAGCTGATGTCGCTCACGTCGGTCGACGCAGGGAAGGGCGCGGCGTTGGGGTTGAAGGGCTGCACTTGAGTCGCGAGTTCGAGCGCGGCGGGGCGGCCGCTGGGGAGCGTCTTGCCGATTTTTTCGGCGAAGGCTTTTTCTTTTTCGTCGTAGGTGATGCCGCCGACTTTTTCGAGATTCGCCTGCATGACGCGGCCGAGCGGTTCGTTGGGCATCATTTCGTAAACGCCACCGGTGACTTCCCAATCGACCTTCGTGCCCGTGCCGAGCGCAGCCCCTTCGGCGGCCTTCTCAATGCGACCCCAGACGTCGGCGACGGTGGCGCGGCTGGGGCTGCGGACGTAATAGTAAACTTCGGCGAAAGCCGGCACGACGTTTGGCGCTTCGCCACCGCGCGTGATGACATAGTGGATGCGCGTGTCGGACGGCACGTGTTCGCGCATCATGTTGGCCATGTGGTCGAGCGCTTCGACGCCGTCGAGGGCGGAGCGACCGCGCTCGGGAGCGGCCGCGGCGTGAGAAGAGATGCCGTTGAAACGAAATTTGCCGGACTTGTTGGCCATCGAACTGGACATCGTGACGCCGTTGCGGTCGCCCGCGTGCCAGTGGAGGACGGCGTCGACATCTTTGAAGGCGCCGTCGCGCACGAGGTAAACTTTGCCGGAGCCGCCTTCTTCCGCGGGGCAACCGTAGAAACGAATCGTGCCTTTGGTGCCGGTGGCTTTGAGCCAGTCTTTCACGGCGATGGCGGCCGCGGTGGAGCCTGCGCCGAAAACGTGGTGGCCGCAGGCGTGGCCGGCTTTGGCGTCGGCGCGTTCCTCGCGTTGGGGCGAGGCGGTTTGCGAGACGCCGGGCAGCGCGTCGAATTCGCCGAGGATGCCGATGATCGGGTGACCGCTGCCGTAGCTGGCGACAAATGCGGTCGGCATGCCGGCCGTGCCCGCTTCGACGGTGAAGCCGGCTTGTTTGAATTGCTCCTGCAGCAAGCCGGAGCTTTTGACTTCTTGATAGCCGACTTCGGCGTAGTTCCAGATTTTCATCGCGACGTCGGCGTAGGTCGGAGTGCGCGAGTCGAGGAGTTTGGTGACGTCGTCTTTGGTGGTTTGGGCGAAGGCGGCGCTGGCGCTTAACGCCGCGAGCGCGGTAAGCACAGGAAGTCGAACGCAGGGAGCGGTTTTCATGAGAGCGGGTTTTTGGGGTTTGTAGGGAATTTTTTAGCCACGGATGACACGGATTTTAACGGATCAGACGGATGAGGTTATCCGGAAAAATCCGTGTCATCCGTGGTTAAAAAAACTGCAAGTGGTGGCGCGAGGATCAGGGCAGTTAGGGATAACCGCCCCTCCCTTTTGATGCTTGGAAAAAAGAAGGGGAAACGCCGTGAGACGTTTCCCCTGAGAGTTTGGTTCTGTTTTTAAGAACCCATGACGAACTGATTAGAATTCGCGGGTGAGGGTGACCGAGAAGGCGCGACCGATCCAGAGGCTGGAACCGTTGCTGCCGGAGTAGCCGGGGATGTTGGAACCCGTGCCGGCTTCCGTGGCGGCGACTAACGGCGGTTCTTCGTCGAGGAGGTTGTTCACACCAAAACGGACATTGGTGTTGCGCATCCACTTGTTGGCATCGCGACCGAACTTGTAGGTGATGCCGAGGTTGAGCTGGAGGGTGGGCTCGCCTTCTTCGTAGTAGAAGGTGGTGCCGTCATTCTGCACGACCTTGATGTAGCCTGGCGAACCAGCGGCGGTGTAGAGGGCCGCGGTGGTTTGGGCATTCGTGCGAATATCGCTGGAATACACGGCATTGAGCGAAGCGCCCCAGGAGCCTTTCTTCCATTGAACGGTCGTGGACGAGCGCCATTCCGGCGTGAGCATGGCGACTACGGTGTCGTTCTTCACGTCGGTCGGGTTGTCCTTGATGAACTTGTTCAAGAATTGCGACCACGTGGAGGTGAGGCGGAATTGACCGATCGGTGTGCGCGGCAGGTTGTAGTCGATTTCGTAGTCGAAACCGTTGGTGAAGGCTTTGCCGGTGCCGTTAACTTCCTGAGTGGAAGCGCCGATCCATTGACCGAGCGGGGCGATCCATTGGTTCTGCGGGAGAACGGCGTAGGTCGCTTGGTAGCGGGCGATATCGTCGGCGGTGACGGGAGCGCGCAGCGTGTATTCGTTGCCTTGGTAAACCGTGGTGGACGAGGGGTCGACACGGGAACCGACGTTGATCGCGAGGATGTTCTGACCAGCGGCGAGTTGGGCTTGGGTGTAAGCGAGCAGCTTGGCGCGGTCGTCAGCGATGGCCGTGGCGTCACGGGTTTTGCTGATGATCAGGTTGTTTTGCTCGATTTCCCAATAGTCGATACTGACGGAGAGGCCCTTGACCTTTGGCACTTCGAACACGATACCGGCGCTGATGCCTTCAGATTCTTCGGGCGCCAGGTTCGGATTCGGGAGCGTGTAGGTCTTGTTGAGCACTTGGGCGTCAACGGCCTGGCCAGCTTGGACGAAGTAATCGCTGCGCACCGGATCGCGCGTGCCGGGAGGCGTGCCGACGGTGAAGGAAGCGGCTTGATTCATCGTGGTGAGATCGGGAGCGCGGAAACCTTTGTTATACGAGGCGCGCACCATGACGCTTTTCACTGGTTTCCAATTGATGCCGAACTTCGGCTTCGTGGCGTTGCCGAAGTCGCTGTATTTCTCGTAACGAACGGAGCCGGTCAACTCGAGGGATTGCGTGAGCGGGATGTCGTTCTTGTCGGCGACGAGCGGGACGACGGTTTCAGCGTAGGCGCTGGCGATCGTGCGGTCGGCTTCGTAATTATACTTCGGCGACATGACCAAGATGTCGTTGTTGCCCTGCTCGACCGTGGTGTCGGTCGTGGGATTCATGCTGATGTAGGGAGCTTTGTAGTCGGCCTTGGACTCATAGCGGTATTCGACACCACCGGCGGCGGCAATCGGGCCGGCCCAGAGATCAACCACTTCGCCGCCTGTGCGGAAATCCCAGCTGGCGATCTTAGAGTGACCGAAACGTTTGGCGGACTCGGTATAGAAATCACGCACTTCAGCGGGATTGGTGTAGGCTTTGTCGTAAACAACGGCACCACCGACGATCTTGAAGGTGTAACCAAACGGATTCCACGCATCGGCGCCGGTGCGGAGGGCGGATTTTTTGAGCAGCGATTCACGAATGCTGTTCGTGGCGGCGTCAGTGATGCGGTAGCCACCGAGCATCGCAGCGGTTTCCCATGACCAGGTTTCGCCGAACTTGCCTTTCACGCCACCGAGCACGCGATACATGGCGTCGGAAGCTTCGATATTTTCGTTGCCGCCGTCGTTGATGAGGACGGTGGTGACCGTGATGGCTTGCGGGGTGCCGACGAGTCGGCCACCGACGCCGGTCGGGCTGTAGAAGGTCGAGCCGTAAGGATTGTAGGGATTGTCCGCGCTGAGGGTGATGCGCGCGTCGGAAGAATTCAGCGTGATCGGCTGGCGACCGGTGCGGGATTTCGCGAGGTAGCCAAGCACTTCACCGAAGACGGTGATGTTTTGGCTCAGATCATATTCCAAATGGCTGAACAGATTTGCGCGGGTGCTGCTCGGCTGACCGGTGACAAACTGATTGTAATCGGTGTATTGGGAGCGCGGACGGGCGGCGGTGGAGATCGTGGGCACGCCACTGGCGTCCAGATTCAAACTATAGACAGTGCCGGCGACCGCGTCGGTGCCGAGACGGAAGGTGGCATGCTGCGTGATCGCGGAGCGACCATCATAGACGCTGCCGTCGATATTCCACGGAGCGCGCGCGCGGTCGAGGCGGTTCGAGGAAGCGGAAATTTCGCGTTCGCGCAGGTAGATCGCGTCACGATTGAAGAGGCTGATCGTGGTGACCAAACGGCCTTTGCCTTCGGCGAACTGCGTGCCGAAGTTGATCGTGCCGGTGGCTTCCGCGCCGCCGCCCTGTTCGGTGATACCGAAACGGGCTTGGATCGTGCCGCCGTTCACATCGTTTTTCGAAATGAAATTGATCACGCCCGCGACCGCGTCGGCACCGTAGAGGGCCGAGGCACCGTCGCGAAGAATTTCGATTTGGGCCAGGCCGACCGTGGGCAACGTGTTGATGTTGACCGTGGAGGTGGCGGGCAGGGAACTGACTGCGTTGATCGGCAGGCGGCGTCCGTTGAACATCACGAGGGTGTTTTCGGCACCGATACCACGAAGCGCTGCGGCGGCGTTACCACCGCGCGAAGCGACCGCGTTGGTCGAGGTTTCGTTGGACGGGATGTTCGTAATCTGGGGGATGCCCTGCAGCAAATCCATGGTCGTGCTCGAGTCACGCGCTTCGATTTGCTCGGCGTAAAACACGGTGACCGGAAGCACTTTTTCCGTGTCGGTTCGTTTGATCGACGAGCCCGTGGTTACGAATTTTTCGAGAACCACAGTTTCAGCGGGGGGCGGCGCTGGAGTCGTGGGAGTGGGGGCGATCTGGGCAAATGCCGTGGTGCTAACTGACACTAACAGCAGCGCGGCAAGACTGTGCCGTAGCGGCGAGGATGCTTGGTGTGTAGAGTTCATCGGTGAGAGTCGGCCGAAACGCCCCGAATTTGTGACGACAAATCCGTTGGCAACTTCGTCGACCTAGCGAAGCTAGCATTTCTACTGCCACAGTAACACCTCCGTTTTTCTGATAGGTAAAATCAGGGGAGTCCCCTATCCAAATCCCCTAAACTTTGCACAAAGACCGCGACCAAGTGCGCACGGCTCGCGATGAAACGTCAAAACGCGCCCAGTTCCCTCCTCGGGGCTATGCCCCAGCTAAGGCTTGCCTGAGAATAACCTAAGCGCAACGTTCGCGGCCTGTGTCTAATTCGTTCGGCCAACTCTTCCGTATTACCACTTGGGGCGAAAGCCATGGGCCCGCCATTGGCGTAGTCGTCGATGGTTGCCCCGCAAAACTCCCGCTGAGCGTGGAAGATATTCAGGGCGATCTCGATCGCCGGCGTCCCGGCCAGAGCGATATCACCACGCCGCGAAAGGAAGAGGATAAGGTGGAAATCCTCTCGGGCGTTTTCGAAGGCCTCACGACTGGCGTGCCGATTTCACTCATGGTGCGCAGCGGCGACCAGCGTCCCGGGGCCTACGACGAGATGCGCGAGAAATTCCGTCCGTCGCATGCGGACTACACTTATCAGACTAAATACGGTCATCGCGACCACCGCGGCGGCGGACGCTCTTCCGCTCGTGAGACCATTGGCCGCGTGGCGGCGGGCGCAATCGCGCGAAAAATTCTCCAAGCCGCCGGTGGGGTCGAGATTCGCGCGTATGTGACGCAGATCCACAACCTCGTCGCGCCCGCCTCGGAAAAATTCCCCACGCTCGCGGAAGTCGAGGCCTCCGCCGTGCGCTGCGTGCATCCTGAAACCGCGACGCGCATGATCGATCGGATTAAAGAAGTCCGCAGCGTCGGCGATTCTGTCGGTGGGGTCATCGAGTGTCGCGTGCGCAATCTCCCGGTCGGTCTCGGCGAACCGATTTTCGATCGCCTCGAAGCCGACCTCGGGAAAGCGATGCTTTCTTTGCCCGCAACAAAAGGCTTCGAAATCGGCAGCGGTTTCGCGGGTGCGGCGCAAAAAGGCTCGGAGCACAATGATCCTTTCGTGAAACGCGACGGCCGCGTCGTGACCACCTCGAATCGTTCGGGCGGCGTGCAAGGCGGCATCAGCAACGGCGAGGAACTGGTTTTTCGCACCGCGTTCAAGCCGACGGCGACGATTCTCCAGCCGCAGCAAACGGTCGACGTGCACGGCGCGGAGACGGAATTGAAGGCGCGCGGGCGGCACGATCCGTGTGTGGTGCCGCGTGCGGTCGTCATCGTGGAAGCGATGGCCGCGCTCGTGTTGCTCGACCACTGGATGAGGGATCGCGCGCAGAATCATACGTTTAAATTTTAAGCGGCCCGTGGCGGCTTGTCTTTTGCACAATTTGCGCATCTTTGCGGTGAGATGAGTTCTTCGAAACCGCTGGTTTATTTTATCGTGGGCACGCCCGCTTCGGGCCGCCGTGGAATCGTGCGTGACTTGATTCAAAACGGTCTCGCGGAAGAACAGAAAGTGCTCGTCCTGCTCGCCGAAAACGAAAAGCCCGCCGAGTCCGACGCCGCGCTCGCCAAATTAAAAAATGCCGCCGTGGCGCGCTGGGAATGGACGCCCGCGCCCGCCCATTCGATCGAGCCAGCCGAATTGCCGGCGGTCGATTTCGCGGGTGCTGACACGATTTTTTTCATCGCCGATTCGCGCGTGAGCCCGATGGATCAAATCGAGGCCTTGAAGCCCTGGCTTATCTCCCAAGACGCGGAACTCGCGCGGATTTTTTGCACCGTGGATTGCCAGCTGGCGGAAAAGAATCCGGCCCTCCGCCAGTGGTTCGATGCCTGCATCCATTTCGCCGACGCCGTGTTTCTGGCGAATCGCGAAGGCGTCGCGAACAAATGGCTCAGCGATTTCATCGCACACTACAAAGACCAGTCGTTCCCGTGCCATTTCGTTTACGTAAAAAAAGGCGATCTCACGAATCCTGCCTTGCTGCTCGACCCGACGCCGCGCCGCATCTCGCAGTATTTTGAGGAAGGGGAAATTTACGAAATCGAAGGTCTTGAGACCGACGATGACGAAGAAGATCTCGACGAAGAAGACACCGGCTTGCTTCCGCCTGAACCGTATTTCGTGCGCCAACGCAGCGGTCGTCGCGAAAAAGAAGTGCCTGATATCCGCGATTACCTGGCGAAATAATTTCGCACGCGCTGGCGCGCTCGCGCGTGAATCCGCGTCAAAGTGGTCGCGCCAGATAATCGAACGCGCACTGCAGATCCGGCGGCGCGTCAGGCAGCACCGGCACGTAGTTATAGCGCAAAGGATCCAGCAGCGCTTTGATACCTTCCCGTTCTGCGTGGCTATGAATCGCCAGCAAAAGGGTGGGGCGATGCGCACGCAGAGTTTGCTCGGCTCCGAGCAGGGCCTTGTGGCCGTGCCCTTCGACATCCAGTTTGATGAAGTCCGGCGCATGGATTTTCCCTGCGGCCACCAAGTCATCGAGACGGCACGTGGTAACCGTGATCGTGGGAATGCTTGGATCCCACGTCTCGCCTTCATAGGCGAGATGCGTCGAGGTGCTTTCCAAGCCTTTGTAGGCGAAGAAACGTTGGGACTCGGTCACATTGCTCAAGGCCAGTGGAAACGCTTTTACCCAACGCAGATGGTTTCTCGCTATGTGCAGTTGCAGTCGTGAATAGCTCAACGGGTTCGGCTCAAACGCCGCCACGCTTCCTTGCGCCCCCACGCGTCGACCCAAGCCCACGGCAAACAAGCCGTAATGGCTGCCCAGATCCCACACATGTTTGCCTTTCCAATCCCACAATTCGGCCAACAATTTCTGGACTTCCGGCTCATGCGTGCCGCGCCAGTAAGCCGTCCACGGGAAAAACGACCAGCGCGCACCCTCGGCAACCCCGCTGCGCACCCGCACGGGCAACCGCGCAATCGGTGGCCATTGCAGCACGCGCTTGAGCGGGCGGGTGAGGAAATTCATTCGTGGCAAAGACAGAACCCGCGAATGCCGAGGGCAATGGCCAAGTTAAAAACCACGGGGTGTTGTGGTTTATAGCAGTTAAAACGGGGTGAACGCCCGCGCGGTGGCCCTAACAAATTCCTTGCCCCCTCTCGGTCGGAGCCTATCCATTGGCCCTTCGTTTTTTGCCCGGGTGGTGGAATTGGTAGACACGCAGGTCTCAGAAGCCTGTGCCTAACAGCATCGCGGTTCGAGTCCGCGCCCGGGCACCATTTTGGTAAAGCCAGTGATTACGAGCAACCAGCGCGTTCACTGGCTTTTTTGCGCCATCAAGTGACAACGAGGCTGGCAACAGAGCCGCAAAAAATCGCCGAGAGTTGCTAATGGTTCAGTAGCGAATCGACCTTAAACAACGTTGAGGAGCAGCTCTTTTTGCGGCACGGACAACGTTTGTTCACAAATTACGGCTTCGCTTCCTTCACGAGAGCTATGAGCGGAGTATCTCAAATTAAACTCTACGATTTTGCACCACTCATAGCGTGATCTTAAACGGAGAGCGGTGCGGCAAATTCTCCGCGTCCGTCATTTTGCTTCAAGTAGCGCAAGACCGCTGCATGGAGCGGAATAACCTGATGCCTTCGGGTCTTGCTTGTGGTGAATTTTATTTCTGCGCGTTCTACATCGACGTTTGCCCATGTCAGGTTTGCGATGTCCTTTAGTCGCTGACCGGCGTAAATCCGAAACAGAATCATTCCTAACCACTCTCCCTCTGCTTTTCTCAGTAGCGATGTGAGTTCCGACGCGGTGAACGGTCTGCGAATGCTGCCGGGAGTCTTAAGAACCGAAACTTTGGCTGCGGGGTTGCCTGAAATCACGTCGTCGCGCCACGCGGACGTGAAGAACACTCGCAGTATTTTCAGTTTATTGTTGGCTGTCGTCGCCGATGCCTTTGCCGCGTTCTCATCTCTCCATCTTGCGATGGTGTGAGGAGCGATGAACTCCATGTCGTCATCTGCGTGGTCTCCGAGAAATTTGATGAAGTGATTTGTGGCTTGTTCGTATGACGCGTGAGTTTGGGGAGCGACTTCGCCTTTTTTCCGCGAGACCCACTGAAGCCCGTAGTTTCTGACGGTAGCAGTGGAGATTGAGCTGCCATGGAGTCTCTCGTGAACATCATTCAACACACGTCTCGCTTGCGCTTCAGTTGAGACCTTCTGGGCGGCTTCTTCGAATTGGTCGGCAAGATAAGAAAACCAATGCCAAAAAAATATTAAATAGCGCACCGAGCCACTAATTCCCGCCTTATAATCGAATGGCGCTTGGTATGTAATTAATTAATGATCATTTTGAAATGAGCGCAACTTTTGTATTCATAATTCACGTTTTATTTTTGATGATGAGTTGGCTGTCGGCCGCATTTATATTCGGTTTACCATCAAAAAATAGGACGCAGTTTACTTTTTTCACCCTCTCGTTTTGGCTGTTCCTGATTCTCCTATCTCGTGTTGTATTTGGTTTACCTGTAGCGGCGTTAGAGCGATCCGATGACGGTCAACCCAAGGCCGTGTTGCTACTTATAGCTTTTTTGATCTACACTATGACCAGATTTTTTATTAGCACATTCCGGTCGCGAGAAGCCAAGCCGAACGAGAAGCCAGCCGAAAAGTGAGCGTCACGCCGACGTCTTGGGGACAGTAGAAAAAATGAACCCACGAGCCAACCATAGCGGGGCGCGTGACGTGTGCCAGCATGCGCGGCCTTTTGAGTAATCGTCACTGGGCAGCTTCTCGGCTATCGAACTTTCACAAATCGAAGAAACCTTCGCCTACGTCAGACTGAACACCCCAACGCCTTGCCCGCCTCGTGGCGCTTGTCCTCGAAATGAGTCAGGGGTCAGGGCTTACCATTTACCTTGGGGATGAATAAGTGAGCGGTTGAGGTTCGGGTGTGGCGCGCAAACTGCGGTTAAAATTCGCGGGGCGATTTACCATGTCTAGTTTCAAATTCCCGGGATGGGATCGGTGCGGGTGATTTTTTTGTTTTCCCAGGTGGCTTCGTCGGTGGCGGGGTCGTAGGTCAGGATGCGGCGCGCGCTCTTTGGCACGAGATCCGCGTCGATATGCGGCAACCAGCGGCGGTGCTCGGCGAGGACTTTGGAAAACTCGGGGCGGTTTGCCAGGTTCGTCCATTCGTTCGGATCGGTCTTTTCGTCGTAAAGTTCCTCGGTGCCGTCGGCGTAGCGGATGTAGCGCCAGTGGTCGCTGCGCACGGCGTGGTTGCCTTGGTTATGCGACGTTAACGCGGGCCGCACGCGCTTCGCCTGCGGCTCGCGCAATTGCGGAGTCAGGCTGGTGCCTTCCAAATCGTTGCGCGCCGGCAGACCAGCGAGTTCGGCGAGCGTAGGATAAATATCGAGCAACTCCGCCGGCTGGCTGACTCGCGAATCTGCATGAACCCCCGGTCCTGCGAAAATCAGCGGGATGCGCGTCGAGCGTTCCCAGAGCGTGTTTTTGCCGGTGATGCCCTTTTCTCCAAAATGCCAGCCGTTGTCGCCCCACACGACGACTACCGTGTTTTCCGCGAGACCCGAGGCTTCGAGTTGCGCGAGCACGCGGCCGATCTGCGCGTCGATAAACGACGTGGAGGCGAGATAGGAGCGCACCAAGTTGCGCCATTGATTCGCGGCCTGCACCATCTTGAGGCGTGGCTCCGGCAAGCTCCAATGGAGATACCATGCGAACCGCGGCGTGTCGTCGCGGTCATCGGCCTTTACGGGCGGCAACAAGCGATCGTCGTCAGGATACAAATCATACCAAGGCTGCGTGATATAACACGGAACGTGCGGCAGGAAAAATCCCACGGAGAGAAAAAACGGTTGATCCTTCGGTGCGGTGCGGAGCTGCTCGATGGCCCACGAAGCGAGTTTGTAGTCGCCCTTGTCTTCGTCGTTGTGCGGGAAGACGCCCCATTCCATCGAGCCTAGGTCTTCGCCGTCGGGAACGGGGACGAGTTTTTTCGCCGGCTTGACGCCGGTGCCTTGGGACGGTCCCCAGATATCGAATTCTTTTTCACGGGCCTTCGCTTCCTTGGGAGCGCCATGATAAACCTTGCCGCTAGTGAGCGTGCGGTAGCCGTTGGCTTTGAAATGCTGCGGCAACGTCACGCGATCCTTCCAGCGGTCGAGAGTTCGAAACCACGGCGACATGCCGTAAATCCCTGTCGTGGTTGGCCGCAGGCTCAGCATGAGGCTCGTGCGCGACGGGTGGCAAATCGGTGCCTGGCAATGCGCGTTGGTAAACGTCGTGCCGCGCGCCGCGAGCTGGTCGAGATTTGGCGTTTTGACCAGCGGGTGGCCTTTAAGCGGGCCGACCCAATCGTTTTGATCGTCGATCGCGATGAACAGGATGTTGGGCTTGGTCGGAGTTTTCGGTTCAGCGAATCCTGCCGTCGCGACAAACCATGAAACCGCGACGCTGGCTAAAACGTGAGACGATAATTTTTGCATGGCGGTAAGAATCAAGGTGCGGCGCGTTCAGGAATGCGTGCGTGTTGCTGCTGTAAACTTTTTTCCAGAGCTTTCCGTAAACGCGCGGCTTCCGCTGGTCTTTCCGAAGCGAGGTCGTGTTGCTCAGCCGGGTCGGCTTGCAAATCGTAAAGTTCGCTCCGGCGCTCTTCGTAGAAATAAATGAGCTTCAGATTGACCTGCCGAATCGAAGAGATCGGTTTCGTTTTCACTACCGGCGGATGGTAATAAGGAAAATGCCACGTGAGCGTGTCGCGCGGGAGCGTGCGACTTTGTTGCGTGAACAACGACGCGAGACTGACGCCGTCGAGCGCCACGTTTTTCGGAAGCGGCGCCTGTGCGAGTTCACAGAATGTCGGGAAAAAATCGGTCGCGATAATCGGAGTGTCATTGGTGTCGCCCGCTTTGATGTGGCCCGGCCAGCGCGCGAGCATCGGTTCGCGCACGCCGCCTTCGTAGAGCGTCCACTTGGCGCCGCGTAACGGATTGTCCACGACGTAGTCGGGGTGGCTGCCGTTGTCGGACGTGAACACCACGAGCGTTTTATCCGTCAGGCCTTGTTCGTCGAGCGAGGCAAACAAACGCCCGAGCAAATAATCCATGGTTTCAATCGAGGCGGCGTAACGGAGCTGGGCGTCGGAGAGTTTCAGTCCTAGTTTCTCCGCTTTTGCGCGGTATTTCTCATGAAGGCATTCGAGCCGCGTGTGCACCGGCACGTGCACGTAGTAAAGCGACAGATAAAGGAAAAATGGTTGCGCGCGGTGCTGGCGGAGAAAATCGATGGCACCGTCGATCTGCGCATCAGGAGCAAATTCACCCGGTGCAAACGAGCCAAACGGCGGCAGCTTTTTTTTGCCCTCCGTCATGTAAGCATACGGGTGGCTGCCGCGTTCTTCGGTGGAAAAATCAAAGCCCTGTTGCTTCGGACCGAACGTCTCGCCGTGTCCGAGGTAACGATCGTTGGCCTGCGTGAGGTGCCACTTCCCGAAAAACGCCGTGATGTAGCCGGCAGGTTTTAACGCTTCGGCAATCGTGATTTCAGATAGCGGTAAGTCGGCGGTAAACGCGGGCACGCGAAGCGGCTTATCTGTCGGCGGCTGGTCGGCGTAGGGTTTGGAAACAAATTCGAAATGCAGGCGGGCTGGCGAGCGTCCCGTCAGGATCGACGCACGCGAGGCCGAACAAATCGGCGCGGGCGCGTAACCGTTGGTGAAGCGCACCCCCTGCTGCGCGAAGCGATCGAGGTGAGGAGTCTCGGCAAATTTTTGTCCGTAAGCGCCGATGTCAGAAAAGCCCAAGTCGTCCGCGAGGATGAAGATGATGTTAGGCTTGGCCGACTCTGCGGCCGCGAGTGACACCGTCGCCGCAGCTAAACTGATGAGGACTGACGTCAGTTTATAAATGGAAACGAAACGCTGATTCATGAGGGGATTTTGCGGGCGCAGCGACTGGCGGGGGGAGGTCGCGACAGTTCCGGACAATCAGCAAAAGTAGTGAAGACAGTGAATTTCCCAATCTCGCAGCGCTGGTGCTATTAAAGAACCATAAAGCCTGCTAGGTTCGTCCGGAGTCGGGCACCTCCGACTGCGCGCTACGTCTGAATCCAAAGCTCTTCCGGCCCGCGAAACTGGATGCGTTGCTGCCAGCTGGACTCAGACGAGACCAACTGCGCGTTCGGAACGTGGTCGAGCAACTTTTCCAACACCGTGATCGCTTCCGTGCGCGCGAGCGGCGCACCGAGACAGAAATGAATGCCCGCGCCGAAACTCAAGTGAGCGTTCGCATTGGGTCGCGTGAGGATAAAGCGGTCCGGATCGGGAAAAATTGCCGGGTCGCGATTGGCCGCGCCGATGACTTGGAAAATCATCTGGCCCTCGCGCAACGTCACGCCGCCGAACGTGTGCGTGCGTTTGATGCGGCGGAAATTGCGCTGCTTTGGCGCGTCGAGTCGCAGTGACTCCTCGACGGCATTACCGATGAGGCTGCGGTTGGCGCGGATAGCGGCCCAGTTGGCCGGATCTTTGAGCAATTCGCGCACGAGATTGCCGAGGAGATTCGTGGTCGTTTCGTGGCCGGCGGTGAGAATCGTGTTACAGGTCGCGAGCAATTCGTCACGGCTGAGGCTCTGGCCTTTTTCCTCGGCGGTCGCGAGCGCACTGATCAAATCGTCGCGCGGATTTTTTTTCCGGTCGACGATCAACTCGGTCATGTAGGCGAACATCTCCGTCAGGCTCGCTTGCGACACCATGGCGGTTTCGAACTCGGTGCGCCCTGAGCCTTGAAACGCGAGAATGTCGGACGACCAGCGCTTGAACAAATGCCGGTCAGCGGGCGGCGCGCCGAGCAATTCGGAAATTAACACGACGGGCAACGGGTGCGCCACCTCGTGCACGAAATCGAATTTCGGTTTCGCCGCCGCCGCGGTGATCAATTCGTCCGCGAGTTTCGCGATGCGGGGCTGCAGCGACGCGACCATGCGCGGCGTGAAGGCTTTTTGCACGAGCGAGCGCATCCGCGTGTGGTCGGGCGGATCGGAGCCGATGACATCTTTTTGCGCGAAATAATGGCGCAGCGGGCAAAGTTTTTCCTTCTGCGGCGCGGGCAGTCCTTCGAAGAGCAACGCCTGCCGGTTTTCGTTGGAGAGATTTTCCTTATCCTTCAGCGACACCTGCACGTCGCTGTAGCGCGACACGACCCACGCCTGCCAACGCTCGCTCCACGCGATCGGGGCCTCGGCGCGCAGCCGCGCGTAAGCTGGAAAAGGATCCGACAACATCGTGGGAGCGCTCAACAATTCGTCGAGATCGGGCGGGATAAGCGGGAGATTCATGCAGGGTAATTTGCGGCGAAACATTTTCGCCACGGAGAATGCCTCACTGGGATGCCTTCGCGCTCGTCGCGAGCCAAGCGGGAAGCGACTGAAATTTCAGTGCGCGATGCGGGAGAAGGTGGAGACCGACCTCGGAGCGGGCTGAGTGACTCGCGCATGAAAGTATCACGCGCGCATTCCGGAAACCTGCCCGGAGGTCAGATTCCACCTCGAAATCAAACAGAACTCACTTCACCAAATCCTGAATCAACGGTTCTTGTTGCGGCGCGGTCGGCGTCAATTTGATCGCTTCACGGATAAACGCTTCCGCGCGGGCGCCCTTGGCGTCGTCGTTGATGTGCAGCACGCACAGGCGCGTGCCGGCGCTGACGGGTTCGCCAATCTTAATGAGATCCGAAATGCCGACCGCGTGGTCGACTTTGTCGGTAACCGCGGCGCGACCTCCGCCGAGGGCCATGATGGCGTGGCCGCATTTGAGCGCGTCGACTTCGCTGACGAATCCTTGCGCGTTGGCCGCGGCTTTGACTTCGAGTAATTTTTTCGCGGTCGGAAGAATCGAGTAATCTTCGATCACGCGCGGGTCACCGCTTTGCGCGACGCACATTTCACGAAATTTTTGGAGCGCGGAACCATCCGCAATCGCCCCTTCCATTTTCTTGCGCGCATCGGCTTGGTCGGTCGCCGCGCCACCGAGAACGAGCATGTGGCCGGTGAGTGAGTAGGTGACCTCCATGAGATCGGACGGGCCGTTGCCTTTTAAGCATTCGATGGACTCGATTACTTCCGTGGTGTGGCCCGCAGCGCGACCGAGCGGCTGATTCATCGCGGTGAGCTGCGCCCAAACTGGTTTACCGGCGGCTTTGCCGACTGCGACCATCGCTTTGGCGAGCGTGAGCGCGTCGTCCTTCTTTTTCATGAACGCGCCTTTGCCGAATTTCACGTCGAGCACGAGCGAGTCGATGCCCTCGGCGAGTTTCTTGCTCATGATGCTGGCGCAGATCAGCGGAATACATTCCACCGTGCCCGTGACGTCGCGCAGCGAGTAAAGTTTGCGGTCGGTCGGCACGACTTGCGGCGTCTGGCCGATCATCGCGCAGCCGACTTTTTGGAGAATCGCACGAAACTCCGGCACGCTGAGCTGCACTTTGAAACCAGGAATCGCTTCGAGTTTATCGAGCGTGCCGCCGGTGTGGCCGAGCCCGCGTCCGCTCATCATCGGCACTTTCAAACCGCACGCGACGGCGAGCGGCGCGAGGATGAGGGAAACTTTGTCGCCGACGCCGCCCGTGGAGTGTTTGTCGACCTTCGCGCCGGGAATATCTTTCAAATCGATCACTTCACCGGAGCGCATCATGGCGTCGGTCAGCCACGCCGTTTCCTCAGGCGTCATCCCGCGCCAGAAAATCGCCATGAGCAGCGCGGTCGCTTGATAATCGGCAAACGTCCCGTCCGCCACGCCGCGCGCGAAGAATTCAATCTCCGCTTTCGTCAACGCGCCGCCGTCGCGCTTCTTGATGATGATGTCCTGGGGGAAAAACGTGGGGCTGGTTTGCATGCGACGATGCAAGCGAAGGCCGAGGGGTGGGTCGAGTGGGTTTTCAACTCGTTCTCTTTCTCTTACTCCTTCTCGTTCTCTCGTTCGATGCTTTGAGAGAAAGATTAAGAGTAAGAGAACGAGAAATATTTTAATGCTACCCGTAACGCTCTTCTTTCCACGGATCGCCTATGCCGTGATAACCGCGCACTTCCCAGAACCCGGGCCGATCCTCCGCGAGAAACGAAATTGTTTTCACGAACTTGGCGCCTTTCCACGCGTAGAGTTTGGGGATGATGAAGCGCGCGGGGCCGCCGTGTTCGCGTGCGAGCGGCTGGCCACTGAATTGCGTGGCGAGAAGCACGTCGTCATCGAGGCAATTCGCGAGCGGGACGTTCGTCGAATAACCGTCGTAGCTCGTGAAATACACGAAGCGCGCCTCGGGCTTCGGCTGCGCGAGCTCGAACAAGGTCGTGAACGCCACGCCGCTCCACTCGCAGTCGTATTTGCTCCACGTGGTCACGCAGTGGAAGTCGCTCACGTCGCGCACCTGCGGCAAGGCGTTGAGTTGCGTCCACGAAAGCGTGAGCGCGTTTTCCACCAGCCCGTCGATGCGCAGCGTCCATTCCGCGAGCGGAATCTCCGGTTGCACGCCGAGGTCGAGCACGGGAAAACCGGTCGTGAGTTTTTGTCCCGGCGGCAGACGTTCACTCGCGGCGACGGTGCGGGCGGTGAAGCCTTGAGCGAGCTGCTTCTCGGCCCATTTTTGTTTGGCGGCGATGGCGCGTTCCTTGGACATCGGAATTTAAAGCACCGGTGGTTTGGCCAGCGCTTCCGTGACGAGCCTGCGGCGGCTGCGGTAATAGAACATCAAGCCGCCCTGATAAATAATCGAGGTAATGCCGAGCGTCGCGTAAACCGCCGTCGCGAGCAGGCGCACGACTTCCGGGATCTGCTCCTTAAATAATCCGCGCTCCTCGAACAGCGCCTCCATCTCGGGCGTGATGCGCGAGGTAACCGTCGTGACATCGAAAAACTGCAACTGAACCGTAGAATAAATTAACATCACCGCGAGCGTCAGCATCTGGGCATTGATCAACCGACTCATGCCGTTCGCATCACGCCGCTGAAGCTGACGATTCCCGCTGATTTCCAAGCACCCGGCGAAACACACCACCGCGCCCACCGCCGCTCCCGACCAATCCGCAAACCCCAACGAAAGCAGCGTCCCTAACCCCGACACCACCGCTACGCCCCAACCGTTGACGCGCGAGATCGTGAGGACACGCACGAGAGTTTTTTCGGAAGGTGAAGCAGGGGAGTCGGCCACGCGGGCATCCTGCGTGAACGGTGATGACGGGCGAGCAACTTTCGCGTGGCGACCACTGCTTCAGAGCGGATAAAGTAGAGCGCAGCCCATGAATGGAACCGCAGAGGCACAGAGATCACAAAGAGCAGAAAATAAAGAACCTCCTCTGTGTTCTCTGTGCCTCTGTGGTTCTAGTTGAATTACGACGGTCGGGCCCGATCTCCGAGCCGGCCGGTCTGAAATTTGCGGAATCGGTATGGGTGATTGCGTCACAGACCAATCGAATGAGGATGACGCCCAATTATGGACTACTTCAAAGCAATCGGCGAAAAACTGTCTGCCCGCTGTGGCCAAGGCGAATTGGGCGATAACTTTCCTGCGCTGGCCGCCGAAGTGATGGCGGAGTTTCCGATTCCGGCCGATATGGGCATCGAATTCATGGCGAATTGGGCACTCGGACGTGAGCGTTTGCCGGAGCAGGTTAATTTTCACAGTGGATTCGGCGAGCCGCCGTTGGTGGTTTACGAGGAGCCGCGATTTTACGCGGAGGTTCTTTTCTGGTTTCACGGGCGGACGTCGATTCACAGTCATGGATTTTACGGGGCGTTCCGAGTGCTCGCCGGCTACTCGATCGAAGCGGAGTTTTCGTATCATCGAGATCAGGAGCCCGCGCCCGGCCTTCAAGTGGGCGTATTGGAGCCCACTGCTCTGCGGTTGATCGTGCCCGGCGACATCACGCCGATTCTGCCGAAAGACGCCTTCATTCACACGGTGATGCACATGGGAAATCCTTCGCTGACGCTCGTGATTCGCAACAAAGGAGGCATGACGCAGTTCGATTACTCGATGAGCGGACTGGCGGTTAACTCGTATCAAGATTCGCAGACCCATGTGCGCCAGGCCGAAGTGCTGAGCGCGTATCACGCCGCGAATCCGGAAGGGTTTGCGGCTCGGCTCCTGGAGTTTCTGAAAACTGGCAGCGCTCACCGGATGGCGCGGATTCTCCGGGAAATGGAGCACGAGCTCGACGATGACTTCCTGAGCGGCGAACTCAGCGAGTTGGCGGTCGAGCGATTCGGCCCGCTCGGCGAGGTGATTATCGAATCCCTCACGCGATCAATTCGGGGCGGGCGGATCTGGGAGGAAGTCGCTGGAATCGAGGATCCTGTCCTTCAGCTCAGCACGGCGTTGACGGACCTCTTCCCCGAGGAAACGGATTTGCTCACCGTGGTGGGTCGAACCTTCCCCGACCGCGATCCCGTCGACGTCTTGGAAGAGTGGGCGGAGACGGTCAGTAAGATCAGCTGAGGGCTGCGCAACAAGGAAGGGTTGTGGTTACGCTCAAATCTTTATCCGAGGATTCAGAGCACCCCAGTCTGGAGGCTCGATGCATGCTTTGATTAATTTCCCGAAGCCTCCTTGTTTTGCTCATAGATCACATCATCGCTGCTAGAACTTGGTTGTGAATCGCTACTGTCTTTGTGGTCGGCTCCATAATATCTGAATTTGGCAATCTTGTCCTGTGTTCGACCGTAAGCGATCCGTCGCTCCGACCACGGTCGTGCGCGGACAATCTTGCTTCGCTCGATCACATAGTGCGATCGGCAGGGGAAATCCCAATTCCCAATGGATGGCCACAGGGAGATTGTTTCTCCATCGAACGTGAGTTCCCAGTCCGTGGGAGTAAACGGCGTGATCACCTCTTCGCCGCAACCACAGCAGCAGCTATGTGCCGCGGTCGCATATTCGAAGGAGATGAAGAGCACCCCGGGCTCGAGGAGGCGGGGAATGTTCGTCACGAAACGGTGCTGAAGATAATCGTGGAGCATCATGTCGTCTCCGGGTTGGTCAGGATGTTCCCGTCCGTTGTGTAGGAGCTGTGGAGCTCACCCTCGAGGTCGCGATAGAAGCCGCGCATTTTTTTCCACTTTATGACGGCCATCACCGCATTGAGCGCATTGAGGTCCGCAACTTGGATGTTAGAGGAATACACGTTGGCTTCTCCTCCGTCCGCGAACGAGACGCGCGAGCGGAAGTGATCGCGCTTTCCGGGAGCGCTCGCTGTAGTTCTCACGATGCCGCCGAGCGAGCCGTCGACGAGTTCGAGGCCCATGCCCACGTCGATGAACGAAACGTCCATCGCCTCCAGCCGTTCGACTATCCTGCGTTTCGCATCTCCCCCGTCCATCGCGAGGAAGGCGAAAGTAATGCCGTCGAGGAGGTGCATGTTGTCGGCCGTGAGCTGAACGGGATGCGTCACGATTCCTCGGTGCATGCGCCCGTAGATGCCCTTTAAATAATCGACCTTCTTTGGCGCCTCGCGCAGCTCCTCCAACGTCGGAGCTCCAGGCGCGCGAAACGCGTTATGCTGAAGGAACTCGTCGCCATCGATAATGCGGATTTCCCGCACCGGTGTCTTCGCCACAAAGTCGAGCACGTAGGAACCCGTGCCGCCGACGCCGATGATCGCGATCTTCTCGCCCTCGAGCTTTTGCGTAAGTGCACCGATGCCCACTCGATCCGATGCGGTTTCGGTATAATGGAAACTGCTGTTCTCCTCTTCCTCCGGCACCCGGAACACACGCGCGCTCGCGTCTGATTTGACTTGGGCCGCGGGCCCGGAGACCAGCGCGGCATAAGTCGTCATCTTGTGGTAGTAGTCGGAGTAGCCGGCGCTCGGCTTGCTCGAGAACGAGTGCTTCGCGGTCACGCCATTTCCGAGAACGAGATCTCCGCTCGAGTGCGAGATCTGATGGATCGGGGTTCCGTCCGCGAGGCACGGATACTCCCCGTCGAAGTATGCGACGTGAGTGTCCGGCGTCCGCGTCAGGTCTCCCGCCAACGTTAGGCTGGAGATGAAGTTCGCCTGCTTGACCTGACGTTGCGCGTTCACGTAGGGAACCTCGCGCATCACAAGGAACCCGCCCACTATCTGGACGAAGTAGCCCTCGTCGCGTAGGCGTTTCAGGTCGGGATTAAGATTTATCAGTTTTTGTGACATTGAAGATGGTTCCTTTCTGTTTCACTCCGACTGAGCTTCCCGGCCCCATTTCGCCGGCGTGAGGCTTCGATTCTGCGTGCCGGTAAGTCACCGCAAAGACGATATTCGGCCCGTGCGCACCGGGGAACGCAAACTGCACGACCTGCTCGTAGGTGACGCGGGAACCCGGAACGACCTCGGGCCTTGAGTTTACGATGATCTCATACTTCCGGACGGGCTTCGGGCCGGTGATGAACCGTTCGACGCCTGGCGCCGTGAGATCTACAAGATCCGCAGGCTCGACCAGCCGATCAGTGCCGCCTCGCACTTCGAGGAAGATCGCTTGGTCGGGCGCGGGTTTTGCTAGCGCATAAAGCGCGATACCACTGATAGCAGGCTTTCCCCACGCGAGCTGGTGATCATTCAGGGTGAGCTTGAAGTCGCGATCCGTGAGGAAGGCAATGAAGCGTTCGGCTCCTTTCGCACGGAGGTCGAACGGCTCGTCGAGCCGGACATCCTCGAAGTCGCCGGATGGCAGCACTCCAAAGAGGCTGTATCCGTCATGGGAATTGACGCCGGCGGCGGTGAGGATCTGACGACCAAGCGGAACCGGGTCGGTCAGGGTGAGCGCGCGAAAGTTCGCGTCGCCCTGCGCATATTGAATGAGATATCCACGAGCTGGGCGCAACGCACGCCCTTCGCGCACGGCTGCTCCCACGTCTTCCAATTCGATTTGAGTTCTAGCGTTCATTTTCGGTTTGATTTTGAGTTAAGCGAGTTGTGAACCCTCGCTGCTCAATCAATCGCCGTGACTCGCGATGTCCGGTAAGGATGTCAGAACTTTTTTCGCAAAGATCCTTTGCCGACAGGTCCACAGATGAAAAATGACGGACACGATGGACAGGAACGGCTGGACTCTGCAGGGAAGCGACCCTCGCGGATTTGCTGGAAATATCCAGCAAGCTCCTTGCTGCGGTTGCTCTGCACAGTCGATGAAAGCGTGGCTTCGTCCGCCCGCTCGTCCGAGAGATAGACAAGCTCGACCACTGCTCCGGGAAAAGCCGTTTGAGCCGCAAGGATGAGAGCGGCTGCAACCATGTCTTTCTTACTTTGAGATGAAGGTTTGTGCCCGGTGCGAATGCTGCGCAGCACGCGCACCCCGTCTCCGCGGACAAACACTTCGTCTGGCCGGACCACAACCTCTTCGAGGCCAAATTTCAGGCTCAGCGCGGTCGGAACCTCCGAGGTGTGCGCGTTACGGCTAGCGGCGAAAAAATTCAACATCGCTAACGCATAATCTCGATATGTAGCCGCGTATCCATGGTCCGATAATTCGGACTTTTCGAAGGCCATCGCTAATCTCTCTTCGACGCTTGGACCATCGATAGAAGGCCCCTCCTTTACCATGTCGCCGACCACCGCACGCACCGCTTCGTGCATCTTGAGGAACGGCGTAGTCGTGCGACGACCGCCTACACGAAGGATATGTGTGTAAAAAAAGCGTCGCGGGCAGATTTCGAATTGCGAGATCTGCCGATCCTCAAAACGAAGGTTTCCTTCAATCTCTAGCTGGATCGGCGCATCCTCCGGCGACTGAGGCAAAGTGCGATCAGGAATGATAGCGCGTCGGTTCAGTCCAGTGCCGAGTTGATCGATGAACTCCGATGTCGTCCACTTTCTCTTTCCCCCGGACATTTTTGTGGAGGCATAAAGAAAAAATCGATCCTTGGCGCGGGATGCAGCGACGTAGAATAAACACTTCTGCTCTTGCTCATGACCGGTGCGGGCATCTGTGATGCCGTCCCCTGTTCCTCCTGCGACCAGCCCGTCCGGCGGCGGACACGCGTGAGTCGGTGCTGCCCTCGGAAGCGTTCCCTGATTCATCCTCGCCAAGTGCACGACCGGAAATTCCAGGCCCTTGGCTCCGTGGATACTCATGAGCCGGACGGCGTCGAGGCTTTGCGCGGCGACTGGTAGCTGCCGAAGGTCGCGGTCGTCGCCCAGCCTCAAAAGCCGTCGCACGCGATCGAGCAGGCGCTGCACTGGAAGGCCGGCGTTAGCAGGCTGCGAGCGGACGAAATTCATCACCTGCCAAAGTGCGATGCCACGCGTCCGATCTGCGACTCTAGTCGAAGCCGCAAATTGCGCTGCCATTCTGGTGCGATCAAGTAAGACGCTCGTAAGCACATCCCACGATCGCGATTCTGGTCCGAATCCGACGAGCAACGATTCGATGCGACGCAGTGCATTACGGCTCGCCTCCGAAATGTTGACGGTGCCTTCGAAACCGCCCGCCCATGCTCTGATAGAAAGATCTTTGTCGCGGACGTGGTCGAGCGTCGAAGTCAGGTCCTGCAGGGATATCGAAAAATCCGGCATACATCCGATTCTGGCGAGTCCCATGGCACGTCGATCAACGAGTAAAGAAAGCAGCGAGAACATGTCCTTCGCTTCAGAACGCTCAAACAGGCTTCCCAAATAAAGCACTGGGATGCCCAGCCGTTCCAACTGACTGCCGAGTTCCGACATCGCATCGTTGCCAGTGCACAGAACCGCTTGATCGCGATAGGCGTGGCCGTCGTTTCGCATTTGCTCAATGCAATCTGCGATCACCACGGGTTGTTGATCTGGCAATTCAACCGCTCGAAGTTCCGGCACAGAGTTTCCCTCTCCGCGTTCCGATATTAATGTATGTCCGGGTTCCCCCACTGTCATCTGCGCAGCGAAATTGGAGAACGCTGCGGTGATCTCAGATGTCGAACGATAATTGCGTGTGAGGCGACCGCGTTTTCCTCCAGGAAAATCCGCTTCGCCAAAGCGGGCGACGTTGAACGACGAAGCGCCGCGGAAGCGATAAATCGACTGCCTTGCGTCACCCACAACCCAAAGGTTTTCACCGGTTGGTTTGAGGGCCAGCAATAATCGGATGCTACTGTGGTTCACGTCCTGATATTCGTCGACTAGGACGTGGTCATACTTCGACCGACACAGCGCGAGGACTGCTTTGTTGCTCTCCAGTAGTCGAACGGGCATCGCGACCAAGTCGCCAAAATCCAAGCAATTCTTGCTGTTCTTTAGGGCTTCATAGGCTGCGTAGACACGCGCGACCTCGCACACCTTCTCTGCTCGTTCCTGCGCCTCGCTGCTCGCTGCAACCTCCTTCATTCTCGCTCCGAGATCGGCATAGCCTGCAGCGTCGACAACCTCGTCCTTGGCACGAGAGATCGCCGTCAGCATGTCCAAGATCACTTGGGTTGGATCATAGAGATCACGATATAACGAAAGACCAAGCTTGGGGAATTCGTTCTCCAGCAACTCCGCCGCCTCGACCTTATCGAGCAGTGCCGCATCGGCAGGAAGATCGAGTTCTTTGTAAAAGCGCCGCAGCAGATCCAGGCCGAATGCATGGAAAGTGCCGATCCACATCGCGGCCGCAGCTTCCTTGTCTTGGAGGGCAACGCGGGCCGCCAACTCGGCGGCTGCCTTGTTCGAGAACGTCAGCACTAGAATCCGCCGAGGATCCACTCCCTCCGTCAGCAGTCCTTTGATACGCGCAACGAGCGTCTGGGTCTTTCCCGTGCCTGGTCCTGCTTCCAGTAGGTAAGCGGTGCCGCGATGCTCAGCAGCAGCTTGCTGCTCTGGGTTGAGAGCCGGCTTTTCCCGGACAACCTCTTCGACCGCGACAATCGGAGGAAGGAGTAACGCGTCTAGCATCTGCTGTGCGATGACTTCCACCGGTGCGTTGAACCACTGGGCGAGATCGCGCAATCCCTTTTGGTTTGGTAGAGTGGTGAGGAGAAGCCTTTTAATTACTCAATCGCCGCGATTGAACTAGACCGGTAAAAAACGAGGAAAAATAACGGTCGAAATTTTCTGTATTAGGTGAGTCGCCTTGTGCAGAGGAGAGACGTAAGAGAGGATGATTCGCGGCCGGGAGGGCTTGGGCTCTTAGGAAGGCGAGGACGCGCTCTTGGCGGGTGGAATCGGTGTTTGGCGCAGGTGCATTCAATCCATCGCTCGGCCGAGAGAAAGAAGCTATTCCGTCCGGCCTCGCGGTTAATTCTCTTGAATTCGAGGGAATTAAAATCCGGGTTATTGATGCGCTCCCAAACGCCAAGGAAGGGGATGATATCTTTGTTTTAAGCCACTGTTCACTCAGTGCTGATCCACCTTCGAAAGGTTTTACCATATCGGTGAGCGAGATGAAATCGCCTTGGGCATAAGCGAGAATGGTGACGTCGGTTCCTTGGACGCGGATTTTTGCTTTTGAGGCTTGGCTCATAGCGGGTGGGAGGGGCTTATACTGTGAAACAGTCAGATCGCGGGTTTGAAGCACCTCGTGCGATTAGCGTGGCCCGACGCTGACGTGTGCGACTTCAGCAATTGGTAGCCGGCTTTCTCCCGCAACGATGAAATCGCTTGAGAGAGCTAAAGTTTTGGTGAGCGTGAAGTTGTTGCGATGGATTTGCTGATGGGCGCACGCGTATTGTCGCTTTGCGAGTAGATGACGACTAATCTCGTCGAATTCGACGGGATTGGGTATGGTCTCGAGGTGCCTTGAACCTCGAGAAACTCAGACTTGGCAGGGGCGGGGAGTCGAGTGACAGTGGCGGTTCTTCATGTCGTCTTCCCGTCGTCACAAACCCTGGCCGTTTCGGATCGAGTATCCGCCGGAGCTGCCGATCAGTGCGCGGGCGGAGGAGATCGTTACGGCCATTCGGGATAATCAGGTGCTGGTGCTGGCGGGCGAGACGGGGTCGGGTAAGACGACGCAGATTCCGAAAATGTGTCTCGCGGCGGGACGGGGCGATTTGGGGCGCATCGCATGCACGCAGCCGCGGCGCGTGGCGGCGTCTTCGGTCGCGAAGCGCGTGGCGGAGGAGTTGAATGTGCCGCTGGGTCGCGAAGTGGGCTGTAAGATTCGTTTCGCGGATCAGACGTCGGAAGCGACCGTGATCAAGTTCATGACAGATGGCATGCTGCTCGCGGAGTTGCAGGGCGATCCGACGTTGCGCGAATACGACACAGTCATCGTGGACGAGGCGCATGAGCGTTCGCTCAACATCGATTTTATTATCGGGCATCTGCGGAAGCTGCGGTTACAACGGCCGGAGCTGAAAATTGTCATCACGTCGGCGACAATCGATACCGAGGCGTTTTCGAAGGCGTTCGATGGCGCGCCGATTATCGAGGTGTCGGGGCGCGTTTATCCGGTGGAGGTGATTTACGCACCGTTAGAGGAGTTGAATGAGAGCGGCGATGCAGATTCGTCCCCGGAGAGTGAGCGTAAGTTGACGTCCCGCGATCAGCGGAAGAATCGTTCGGATGAATTTACTTATCTCGATGCGGCGGTGGAAGCGGTGGAGCGCGTGCTGTTGGAAAGTTCGCAGGGCGACGTATTGGTGTTCATGCCGACGGAGCGCGATATTCGCGAAGCGACAGATCTGCTGGTCGGGCGGCGGCTGGGACGGCTCGATATTGTGCCGTTGTTCGGCCGACTCACGAATGTCGAACAGCAGCGGGTGTTCGCGCCGAGTCAGCTGCGCAAAATCGTCATCGCGACGAACATCGCGGAAACGTCGCTCACGATTCCGGGGATTCGTTTCGTGATCGATACAGGGCTGGCGCGACTCAGCCGTTATGTGCCGCAGAGCCGCACGCGGCGTCTGCCGGTGGAACCGGTTTCGCAGAGCAGCGCGGATCAACGCAAGGGTCGCTGCGGTCGCGTGAGTGATGGCGTGTGCATCCGGTTGTATTCGGAGCAGGATTATCTGGATCGACCGCGTTTCACGCAGCCGGAGATTCAACGCAGCAATCTCGCGGATGTCATTCTGCGCATGAAGGCGTTCGGCCTTGGCGACATCGAAGAGTTTCCGTTTCTCAATGCGCCGCCGGCGAAAGGGATTCGCGCGGGCTATGGATTGCTGCACGAACTTGGCGCGATCGACGATGCGGGTGTGTTGACCGATCTTGGCCGCGAGCTCGCGCACTTGCCGGTCGATCCGACGGTGGGACGGATGATTTTGCAGGCGCGCACGGAGAAGGCGTTGCGCGAAGTGCTCATCATCGCGTCAGGACTGAGCATTCAGGATCCGCGCGAGCGTCCACTCGACCAAAAGGAAAAGGCCGACACGGCGCACAAGAAATTCACGCATCCGGATTCGGACTTTCTCGCGCTGCTGGCGATCTGGGACGATTTCCACGGCGAGTTCGAGACGATGACGCTCGGCAAGCTGCGCAAGTTTTGCACGGCGCACTTTTTGTCGTTCATGCGGATGCGCGAGTGGCGCGACGTGCACCAGCAACTCGAAGATTCGTTGCGCGAGCGCGATGGCTTCAAGCGCACGTCGGTGTTCGACGGGGTGAAACCCGGCGCGGAAATCGATATCGCACTCGGCACGCCGGCGTATCGCTCGATTCATCGATCGATTCTCGCGGGCACGCTCGGCAATATCGCGACGCGCACCGACGAAGGTGATTACAAGGCCGCGCATGATCGTCGCGTGGTCGTGTTTCCCGGCTCGGCGCTGGCGGACAATAAACGGCGTGAGCAACAATCCCCTAAATCAAACCCGACCGGAGGTCGGGTTCCACCTGCCAAGGCAGCCAAGTGGATCATGGCAGCGGAAGTGATGGAGACGACGCGGCTCTACGCGCGCACGGCGGCGCGGATCGATCCGCAGTGGTTGCTCGATCTCGCGGAGCACTTGATTCGCGTGTCGCACAGCGAACCGTTTTGGAGTGCGGAGAACGGCCGCGTGCTCGTGAAAGAGCGTCGCCGGCTTTATAATCTCGAATTGGAAACGCGTTCGGTCGGCTTTGGGAAAATCAACCCGAAGCTCGCGACGGAAATTTTCATTCGTGAGGGATTGGTCGGGGATACGATCACGTGGCCGTTGGATTTCATCGCGCACAATCGCCGCATGCGCGAGGAGGCCGAGTCGCGGCTGACACGCACGCGCAACGCGGGCTACATGAATCTGGATGAGGCGGTGTATCGGTTTTATTCGGAGCGGATTTGGGCAGAGAAAGATTCGGCGGCCCGCCCGGAGGTCGGGCCCTACCTTGGCGTCAGCAGTGTCGCGGAGTTGGTGGATTTCGTGCGACACCAGCAGATGACGAATCGGAAATTTCTATTTTTGTCGGAAGATGATTTACGTTCGTCGGATGCCGAGGAGCCGGATGCGGAGGCGTTTCCCGAGGCGCTGCCCGTGAGCAACCAAGTGCTGCCGCTCGCTTACGCGTATCAACCGGGCAAGGAAAACGACGGCGTCACGGTGCGCGTCAGCATCGCGGAGGCGGAAGCGCTCACGCCGGCCGCGCTCGATTGGGCGGTGCCGGGACATCTGGCGGAGAAAGTCGAGTTGATGCTGAAGGCGCTGCCGAAGGAGTTACGGCGCTTGCTCATCCCGTTGACGGAAACGGCGCAAAAGTTAACGCGCGATCTGGCGTTAATCAGCGCGCGGCCGAAACAGCCGACGCTGGCGGAAGCACTCGCGGAATTGCTTTCGCCGCGACTCGGCGTGCGCATCGATCCGGTGTTGTGGAGCGAAAAAAGTTTGCCCGATCATTTGCGCGTGCGCGTGGAAGTCGTGGATAACAAGGAGCGCGTGGTCGGTTCGTCGCGCGACCTCGTGGAGATTCAACACCAATTACACACGAAGCAGCGCGACGTGAGTAAACAGGCCGCGACGGTGGACAACAGCGCGTGGCGTGCAGCGCGAGAAAAGTGGGAAGGCGAGCCGGCGGGCGAGTGGAAATTTGGCGACCTGCCGGAAGAAATCGTCGTGAGCGAGCATCACGGTGTGCCCGTGCTCTCGTATCCCGCGTTGCGCGCGATGGAGGCCGGCGTGGCGGTGCGGCTTTATGCGACGCCCGAAGAAGCGGCCGCCGTGACGCGAGTGGGGCTGGCGAAATTATTCGAGACCCAACTGCGCTATGAACTCGGCTGGCTGGAAAAAGATTTAAAGGCGTTGCGCATGATCGGCACGCTTTACGTCACGCTCACGACTTCGGAAGCGCTGCAGAAAGATGCGCTCGCGATGATTGTGCGCTGGCTGTGCGGGCGCGAAGTGAAGCCGTTGCACGAGGCGGTGTTTGCGAAACGGCTCGCGGAAGCGAAACAGGATTTGCGCGGCGTCGTGATGAAGCTGACGGATTGGCTGAAGGAGGCGTTTGCGTTGCGGCTTACGATTCAGACGACGAAAGCGGGTTATCCCGGCATGGCGGACGATCTCGCAGCGCTGATGACGCCGGATTTTTTGAGACACATGCCTTTGGAGCGCGTAAAGCATCTGCCGCGTTATTTGAAAGGAATGTTGGCGCGCGCGGAGCGTTTCAAACGCGATGCAGCGAAAGACACCCAGCGTGCGGCGGAACTCGCGCCGTTCGTCACGGCGGCACGCAAGCTCGGCGACAAGGCGATGGAGTTTCGGTGGCTCGTGGAGGAATTTCGCGTGAGCTTATTTGCGCAAGAGTTGGGCACGGCGGAACCGGTTTCGGCGGTGCGCTTGGAGCGCGCGCTGACGGATGTGAATTTCGCGAAGCCAAAAGTTTCTGCACCAACCGCGGGCGCGGCGGCGTCGATTGCGCCGGTGACGGCGGGCAAAAAAGCGGCGCCGATCAAGAGCCTGAGTTCGCTCGATCAACTTTTCCGAAAGTAGCGGAAAGGATTTGGCGTTGTCCCGGCGGGCGAAAAGGGATTCGTTGAGCGCACCCCATACCCCAGATGACTACCTCCATCGCTGCGTTGTTGGAAGGCAAGGGTCGCGCCTTGCATGCGGTTCAGTCCACGGTGACTGTGACCGAAGCGGTTCAAGCAATGAACCGCTTCAGAATCGGATCGATCCTCGTGATGCACGGCCCGCAACTCGCCGGAATTTTTACCGAACGTGATGCGCTCACTCGCGTCGTCGCGGAAAATCTCGATCCGCGCACCACGCCCATCACGCAGGTGATGACAAAGAATGTGATCACAATTTCACCGGAAACGACGGTGCAGGAGATCATGGATTTGTTTGCCGAGAAACGCTGCCGCCATGTGCCCGTGATGCAGGACGCGGAGTTGATCGGGTTGATCTCGATTGGCGACGTCTCGCGCTGGGTGGCGAACTCGCACCGGGCAGAAGCGGAATCGTTGCGCCAATACATCGCCGGCGCGCTCACGACGTGAGGAAGGTTGCCGCGCTGATTTTAATTTTGGTCGGCGCGGCACTTGGCGGATGCTCGGTCGTGGGTGCGACGGCAGGAGCGGTGGGTTCGGTCGCGGCGACGACCGTCAAGGCTACGGGAAAGGTGACGGCGGCGACGATTAAAACAACCGGTCGCGTGGCCGCCGCGGCGGTGACGTCTTCGGGCGAAGTGACGGCGCTGACGTTGGAATCAGCGGCGTCGCTCGCCCGCGCGGGCAAAGTCGTCGTCGTCGATACGAGCAGCGGAGTGGTCCAGGAGTTGCCGTGGAGATCGGGGATGAAACTTTATGCGACGACGGAAAGTGGAAAACTCGGAGCAGCAGCCCGCACTGCAAAAATTTTTCGCGGCAGTAAAATGGTTGTTACAAATTTGAAATCTCCTCGGGCGGGAGAAGTGTTGCTGCAAGCGGGCGACGTCGTGGAATTGCTACGATGATGCGTTAAGGCGAATTCCCTTGAGGGGCTCTAGGTGCGAAGATTTTCTGCACGCGTGAGTTCAAGCCACATCTCGCTGTCCTCTGCAACCAAGGTGGACAAAGAAATTTCTCTTCGAGTCGAAGCGGAGATGACGCGGCTGCTTTATCGTTCCGCGCGGTTCGGGCTGTTTTCAAATTTCGTGCTGGCGCTGTTATTGGTGGCGGGAGTGTTTAATTATTTTCCCGTGCAGCTCACGTTGGGTTGGCTGGCGCTCAGCTTGGGCGTGTCGTGCGCGCGGCTCGGTTTGAATATCGCGTTCGCTCGACGCGGGCTGTCGGACGCCACCTTGCCCAAGTGGCGAAATTATTTCCTGATCGGTGCGGTGGTGGCGGGCTGTGTGTGGGGCGGCGGCGCGTGGCTGTTTGTTAACACGGTGGATTTTCTGCCGCGCTTTTTGGTGATGTTGATTGTGGCCGGCATGACGGCGGGCGGGGCGCGTTCATTGGCGCCGGTGAGGCCGTGTTACTGGGCTTATGTGTCGGTCACGCTGTTGCCGGTCGTCGGCTATTTTTTGTTCAGCGGTGAGCGCGGCGGCTGGACGATTGCGGGCTGCGTGGTCACGTATGCGCTGTTTCTCTCCAACACGGCCCAGTTGCATCACGCAGACTTACGAAAGCTTTTCCGGCTGATTTTTGAGAACGAACATTTGGTGTCGACGTTGAGCGATGCGAAGCGCCGCGCCGAAGCGGCTAGCCAGGCGAAGAGCGAATTTCTTGCGACGATGAGCCACGAGATCCGCACGCCGATGAATGGCATCATCGGGATGCTGCAGTTGCTCGGCGACTCGCCGATGACGGCCGATCAAAAACAGCAGGTCGGCATCGCGGGCAAATCCGCCGACACGCTGCTGCGGTTGCTGAACGACATCCTGGATCTTTCGAAAGTGGAGAGCGGGCAGCTCGACGTGGAAGAAGCGGATTTTTCGCCGGTGGAAGTAGGCGAGGAAGTTGCGGCGCTGTTCAGCGCGCGCGCCAGTGTGAAAAATCTGCCCGTGCACTTCCGGCCGGACGAGGGTTTGCCTTTGATGGTGACCGGCGACCCGATGCGGCTGCGGCAAGTGCTGCTGAATCTCGTGGGCAATGCCGTGAAGTTTACCGACGCCGGCAGCGTGGAGCTCAAGCTGGAAGTCGTGCGCAACGACACGCGCTCCGTTAAAATCCGTTTCTCGGTAAAAGACACGGGCATCGGGATGGATGAGGCGACGCAGGAAAAACTTTTCCAGAAATTCAGCCAGGGCGACAGCTCGATGACGCGGCGCTACGGGGGCTCGGGCTTGGGCCTCGCGATCTCGCAAAGCTTAGTGCGCCGGCTCGGCGGGGAAATCAAAGTCACGAGCGCGCCGGAGTTGGGCTCGGAATTTTATTTTGAGCTACCGTTCCCGGTGTCGCGTCGCCGTTCGCCGCGGGAAATCCAGACGACGATCGGCACGCCGACGTTGCGCGGTCGCGTGCTCGTGGTCGAAGACGATTGGGGCAATCAGCGCGTGATTGAAATGTTCCTGCGCAAGGCCGGACTCGAACCGGTGATCGTGGATAACGGTGCCGAAGGCATCGACCTCGCGTTGCGCGAGCCGTGGGTGGCGGTGTTGATGGATTTGCAGATGCCCGGAATCGACGGCTTGGAAGCGACCCGCCGCATCCGCCGGCAGTTGGATGGAAAACCCCTGCCGATCATCGCGCTGACTGCGAACGTGCGTTCAGAGGATCGCTTGGCGGCGAAGGCGGCAGGCATGGATGATTTTTTGCCGAAGCCGGTGCGACTCGCGGAACTGCGCGTATGCCTCGAGCGCTGGATGAAGCCGACGGTGTGATTTTCAGGGGGGGCGGGAGCGGAGGCGGGAGTTGTTTTTTGCAGGGTGGTTCGTAGCGTGCGCAGGATGAAATTATCCCGATACGCATTGGTGCTGACGGCAGTGTTCGCCGCAGTGTCGGCTCACGCCAAGATTGTCAGTCAAGCAGTCGCCTATGACCAAGGCGGCGTGAAGCTCGAAAGCTGGATCGTTTACGACGACGCAAAAGTCAGCGCAGCCAAGCCGGCGCCCGGGGTGTTGGTGGTGCCGGAATGGTGGGGGCTCACCGATTTCGCGAAAGGTCGCGCCACGCAGCTCGCGAAGCTCGGTTACGTCGCGTTCGCGGTGGATATGTATGGCGGCGGCGTGACGACGCGGGATAAGAAAAAAGCCACCGAGTTATCGGCACCTTTTCATGGCACGTCGCTGATGGTGGATCGCACGCAAGCGGCGCTCGCGCAGTTGCTCGCGTCAGGATTCGTGGATGCGAAACGTGTCGCAGCGATCGGTTATTGTTTTGGCGGCACGGCGGTGCAGTTGCTCGCTTACAGTGGCGCGCCGTTGGCGGGGATGGTGAGCTTCCACGGCAATCTCGTGCCGGCGTCGGCGGAGGCGATTGCGAAAAACAAAGCACGCTTCCTCATTTGTCACGGTGCGGCGGACGAATTTGTGAGCGCGGGCGAAATCGCGGCGTTTACGAAATCGGTGAACGACGGGAAATTTGATTATCAATTCGTGAGTTACTCGGGAGCGACGCACGCGTTCACTAATCCGGAAGCGGACAAACTCGGCGCGGAAAACCAGTTGCCCGTGAGATACAACGAAGCCGCCGACAAGCGTTCGTGGGCGCACCTGAAGTTGTTCTTAAAAGAAATCTTTGCGGAAACAAAATCATGAGCGCCGTCACCGTTTATACGCTAAAGCAGTGCAGCACGTGCAAAGATGCCGTGAAATGGCTGCGCGCTCATAACGTCGCGTTCACAGAAAAACCGATTCGCGAGACGCCGCCCACCTTGCCCGAGCTGAGCGCCCAACTCGCCGCGCAAGACGGCAAACTCGGCAAGCTGTTCAATTCCTCCGGCATCGAATACCGCGCCCTAAATATGGCGGAGAAATTGCCGAAGCTGACAACGGACGAAGCGCTCAAACTCCTTTCTCAAAACGGAAGTTTGGTGAAACGGCCGTTTGTCGTCGGAGCAGGCGTGGGGCTGGTGGGATTTAACGAAGCCGCGTGGACCGAGGCGTTGGGGTAAAGGGCGAGATTTCCTGAAAAAAGCGGTAACTTTTCAGCGGGCGGCGTGTTCTTTACTACACACCACCCTATGAAAACATTGCTCACCCTTGCCGCCTTAGGACTCACCCTGCTCGCGCCCGGCGCACTTCAAGCGAGGCTCACGCGCACCGTCGAAAAAGTATTCGCCGTGCAACCCAACGGGACGTTCAAGGCGACCACGGAAGGGGGCGACATCACGATTAACACCGCTGACGTGAATGAAGTGCGGATTACGGCCACGCAGTTTTTTCGCACAGATTCTGACGCAGAAGCCGATGAGATTTTAAAGAAGCTCGCATTGGATTTTACGCAGAACGGCAACGACGTCACCGCGGAAGCGAAATACGAGAAGCCCAGCTCTGGTTTTCGCGTGGGCATGTGGCCGCCGGTCAAAGTCAGTTTTACGGTGACGGTGCCGAAGTTTTTTAACGTGAACCTCACCACTTCCGGTGGGGACATCGAAGTCGCCTCGCTCAACGGCAACGCGAAGCTCAAGACCAGCGGTGGCGATCTCCGCCTCGACCGTATCGCCGGCGAAGTGGACGGCCATACTTCTGGTGGCGACATCACGCTGAAAGAAGGCACGGCTCGCGCGAAACTCCGCACCAGCGGCGGCGATATCAAAGTCTCCCGCGCCGGCGGCCCGACAGAAGTTTCCACGTCAGGCGGCGATGTGCATATCGATTCCGTGGCTCAACTGATCAGCGCGACCACGTCAGGAGGTGATGTGACGGCCACGATCACCGAGCCGTTGAAGAATGATGCGACACTCTCGACTTCCGGCGGTGAAGTAAAAGTAACGGTGTTGAAAAGCGCCGCGTTCGATCTTGATGCCAGCACGAGCGGTGGCGATGTCGAAGCCGAAGGCCTGACGATCACGATCGAAAAAGGCGGCATCGGCAAACGGCAACTCATCGGCAAGGTCAACGGCGGCGGCCCGAAACTCAAGCTGCGCTCCAGCGGCGGCGACGTGCAGATCCGCACGAAATAATTTCACCTAGCAAACCAGGTGTGTGTGCAAAGGGGGCCGGCACGAAAGTGTCGGCTCCTCGCGTTTATGGGTGCGGAGATGGGTGCGTGGTTTTTGTTTGGACGATTTGCGCGCGCGGCTGAATGGTGGGGCGCATGGGTTTGATTGATACGCATACGCACCTCGAAAGCTTCGAAAAACGCGGCGAACTGCCGGCAATCTTGGATCGCGCGCGCGGGGCTGGCGTGGAGGCGTTGGTGACGATCGGCACGGATACGGATGATTGGGCCCTTTACCGGAATCTTGCGCGCGAGCATGCGGGCTTCATTCATTACACGGCGGGCTTGCATCCGTGCAGCGTGGGCGAGCAGTGGGTGCACAGTGTCGCGCAACTCGAAGCGTATTGGCATGACGCGGTGAAGCCAGTTGCGCTTGGGGAGTGCGGACTGGATCGCTTTCACTTGCCGAAAGATGTTGCTGAGGCGGAGACGATTTTCGCGTGGCAGCGTGGCGCATTCGCCGAGCAGCTGCGGCTGGCGAAGAAACTGGATTGCCCGGTCGTGGTGCACTCGCGTGGCGCCTTTGCCGAGTGTGTCGAGATGGTCGATGCGTCCGGGGTGGCGTGGGAACGCGTGGTGTTTCACTGTTTCACGGAAGGGCCGAATGAAATGAGCGAACTGGTGAAGCGCGGCGGCTATGGTTCGTTTACCGGCATCATTACTTACAAGAGCGCTGAAATGGTGCGGGCGGCGGCGCTCGCGCAAGGCTTGGGGCGTTTCATGATCGAAACCGATGCGCCTTACCTAACTCCTACGCCGCATCGGGGAAAGCCGAACGAGCCGGCGTATCTGCGGCACACGGCGGAATTCAGCGCGGGCGTGTTTGGCGTGAGCTACGAAGAACTGGCGCGGGTGAGCACGGCCAACGCGCGGAAATTCTATGTGATCTAGCGTAGGTCGGGCTTTATGTCCGACATCGTAATCTGAGTCGGGCATAGAGCCCAACCTACAGGACTGAAGCGTGCTTACGCTTCGTCGAACTTCTTGGCGAAGAGCGCTTCGAGTTCGGTGAGCATCTGCGGGGCATCGTCGCCGGTCGCGACAAACTTCACTTTCGTGCCTTTCGCCGCGGCGAGCATCATGAGGCCCATGATGCTTTTGCCGTTCACTTGTTCTTCGTCTTTTTCGACGAACACTTCGGACTTAAACTTGTTCGTGACGCGCACGATCATGGCCGCCGGACGGGCATGAATGCCCATCTTGTTTTGCACGAGGAGTTCCTTCGTGTGGGTGGCGGACGTTGCTGGATCGCTCATGAAATTGGTCAAAAGGGACGGTTTAAAAGGAAACGTTAAAAGGCGGTTGATGCCGTGGCTGGCAACTATAAAGACCCCATATGCCCGCGTTTGCAATCATCGTGCCCTGCCGGTTGGAATCTACCCGCTTCCCGCGCAAGCTGTTGCACAGAATCAAAGGCAAACCCCTGCTTTTGTGGGTGGCGGAACGAATCGCGTCACAGACGCCGGATTATCCGCTGTGGTTTGCGGTGGATGACGATCTGCTGGGGGAATGCGTCGAAAGCGCTGGCTTCCGTGCGATCAAGACTTCGCTTCAGCATCAAAGTGGCACCGACCGCATCGCCGAGGCAAACCGCACGGTGCGTGCGAGTTACGTGTTAAATGTGCAGGCTGACGAACCGCTGGTGAGCGCGGGTCAGCTCCATGCACTGGCGCGGCTGATTCAAGGCGAATGTCCGATGGCGACGCTGTGCACGCCGTTCAAACGCACGGAGGATTTCGCGAATCCCAACCAAGTGAAGGTCGTGATGACGCAAAACGGGCGCTCGTTGTATTTCTCGCGTTCGTCCATGCCGTATGCGCGCGACCTCGCCGGCAAAGTCACTGATGCGTGGGTGCAGGCCAATCCGTGTCACAAACACCTTGGGCTTTACGCTTACAAAGCGGACTTCCTCGAAAAGTTCGCCTCGCTCCCGATGGGCCAACTCGAGCAAATCGAAAAACTCGAACAGCTCCGTGTGCTCGAAAACGGTTACCCGATCGCCATCGATGTCACCGCCGACCCGACCATCGGCGTCGACACGCCGGATGATGCGGCGAAGTTCGAGGCGCATCTGGGCTGATCTAATCGGACTCAGGGGATCAAGAACAAGGCAGCGAGCGATTATCTGGAGGCAGGGCCATAAGCCCCGGGAGGCATCACGTGCGAAAATGCAAACTCGCGGGGCTAATGGCCCCGTCTCCAAAGGATACTCTTAGATGGCGCGCTTGCGCGCCACATCGCGCGGTTTTCGAAAAATAAAAAAAGGGCGATTAAGGATAACCGCCCCTACCTAAAGACCGCAGCGTTCTAAATTCCTGCGTTCCTGATTTCCACATTCCGAAATCAGATCTTACCGGCCTTGCGCTTTTCGATCAGCTTGTAGAAGTCCGTGAAAAGTGGGTCAGCATCGTTCGGACCGGGAGCGGCTTCCGGGTGATATTGGACGCTGAACACCGGGAGTTCCTTGTGACGCAGGCCTTCGACCGTGTTGTCATTCAGGTTGATCTCGGTGATGATCGCGCCGCGATTTTCGAGCGACTTCGGATCAGCGGCGAAACCGTGGTTTTGCGCGGTGATGGAAACTTTGCCGGTTTCGAGATTCTTGACCGGCTGATTGCCGCCGCGGTGGCCAAACTTCAGCTTGAACGTCGTGCCGCCGAGCGCGTGCGTGAGCATCTGGTTGCCCAGGCAAATGCCGAAGATCGGGTAATCTGGCAGCAGGCCGGAAACCGTTTTGTGGATGTAGGGCAACGCTGCCGGATCGCCAGGACCGTTCGAAAGGAAAACGCCATCGACGCCGTATTCGCGGACTTGTTCAGCGGTCGCGGTGGCCGGAAACACGTGCACGTCGAATCCGTGGCGCACGAGTTTGCGGAAAATCGTGTATTTCGCGCCGTAATCGAACGCGGCGACCTTGAAACGTTTCGCGGGCGTGTGCGTCGCGCCGCTGGTCGTGCCGACGGGAAGATATTGGGCGTTGAACCGGGCGGCGTCCTCCGCGCGCCAATGATACGGCGCTTTGCAGGTCGTCTCTTTGACGTAGTCGCTGCCGGCCATGTCCTGCCAACCCTTCGCTCTCGCGACCGCTTCGGCGTCGGTGAGGGGAAGTGTGCTGAGACAGCTCTTCATCGCGCCATCGACGCGGAGCTTTTTCGTCAGCGCGCGGGTGTCGATTTCGCTGATGCCGGGAATACCGTATTTTTTCAGGTAATCCGTCAGCGACATCGTGCTGCGCCAGTTGCTGACGACCGGAGAAATCTCACGCACCACCAAACCGCTGGCGCGCGGCGCGGAATGTTCCTCGTCTTCCACGTTGACGCCGTAGTTGCCGATTTGCACGGCGGTGAGCGTCACGATCTGGCCGAAGTAGGAGGGATCCGTGAGGATTTCCTGATAGCCGGTCATCGAGGTGTTGAAAACGCATTCGCCAGCGATGGTGGCGTCGGCGCCAAAGGCCACGCCGCGGAATACGCTGCCGTCTTCGAGTGCTAAAATCGCAGGTTTGGTAGCTGACATTAAAGAAGCACGAAAAGCAGTTAACCCCTGCCTGTCTAGTGGTTTTCGAGACTGCGCCCCAGAATTATGCCGGGCTCAGTTTTCGACTAGCCGATAACCGATTCCCGCCTCCGTCCGCAGGTGCCGCGGCGTGTGGGGCTCAGCCTCCAATTTTTGGCGGAGGTGCGTCATGTGCACGCGCAGGTAATGCGTATTTTCCTCCGCCGTCGGCCCCCAGAGTTCACGCAAAATCTGACGATGCGTCACCACCTTGCCACGATGCTGCACAAGCAGTTGCAATAACGCGTATTCTTTCCCGGTCAGGTGAACTTCTCCGCCATTCCGGCGCACGACGCGCGCGGCCTGATCGATCTCGAGGTCGCCGATGCGCGCGATCGCCGGTTCACTGGTGATCGTCACGCGACGCAGAATCGCCCGGACGCGCGCCAGCAATTCGCGGCCACCAAACGGTTTCGTCAGATAATCGTCGGCACCGGCGTCGAGCGCGGCGATCTTGTCGTCTTCACCTTCGCGCACGGACAACACGAGCACGGGCGCTTTCGACCACTCGCGCAATCGCTTGAGCACATCGAGACCGTCCAAATCCGGCAAACCGAGATCGAGAATGATGCCGTCGGGCGCCTGGTGCGCGATTTCCTGCAAACCGAGCTGGGCGGTTTCCGCCTCAATGACTTTGTAGTGCTCCGCTTCCAGCGTGACGCGCAGCAGACGGCGGATCGATTTTTCGTCGTCGATGACGAGCAACGTAGGCGTGGCGCGGGCAAAGCTCATTCAGCGGGCACAGGCTGCGGCGGGGTGTGCGGCAGGTAAATAGTGAACACTGCGCCGCCGCCGGGATTCTCACCGACCATGACGGCGCCGCCTTGCGCCGCGATAAACCCGCGCACGATCGACAACCCCAAGCCCAATCCGCCCGCGCGCGCCGCGTCACCGCGTTCGAATTTTTTGAAAAGCCGCTCGCGCATTCCCAGCGGAAATCCCGCTCCGCGATCCGCCACCGTGAAAAACGCGCGCGCGCCCTCGCGATCCACGCCAGCCGTCACAAATACCGGCGTGCCGTCTGGCGTGTGCCGCGACGCATTGAGCAACAAGTTCGCGAGCGCCTGCTCGGTCAGCGCAAAATCCGCGCGCACCGGCGGCATGTCCGCCGCGACTACGATTTCCAGCGGATGGCCCGCGAGTGCGTCGCGCACGCCGTCGAGCGCGGCGTTGATGAGATCGCGCGCATCGCACCAGTCGAGTCGCGGTTTGAGTGCGCCGCTTTCGAGCCGCGTTTGGTCGAGCAAGTTGCTGACGAGGCGATTGAGGCGTCGTGCTGCCGCGCGCGCTTCAGCGACGAGTGTGTCTCCCAAGACAGCGTCGGACGACGGTAGATTTTCAAGCGAACCGGTGATCACGGCCAACGGCGTGCGCAACTCGTGCGACACGCTGTCGAGCAAGACCCGGTGAAGTTTGTCGGATTCGGCGAGGAGTTTTTCGCGTTCGCTGGCTTCGCGGAGATGCTCGCGCTCCACGCTGAGCGCGAGTTGGCGCGCGAAGGCTTCGAGCAAATCGCGTTGCGCGAGCGTAAGCGTTTTGTCCGCCGGCACGGCAATGCCGAGCACGCCGACCGCTTTGTCTTCGCGCACGAGTGGAAGGTAAAACGCCGCGCCGCCCGGCAAAGTGTCCGTAAAACGGCCCGCCGGTCGGCGATGGCGAAACACCCATTCCGCGACGCCGCGCTCTTTTTCATCGAGCGCGAATGAGCCCGCGAAATGCGGCGTGGTTTCTCCGCGAGTGTCGGCGAGCACGAGCGCGGTGTTTGCGCCGAAAAGCGTGTCGGTTTGCCGGAGCGCGGCGAAAACGGCTTCGTCGAGCGTGCGCGCCTCGGCGAGCGAACGCGTTAAATTAAACAATGCCGTGGCGCGGCCTTCGCGACGCTTCTCCGTTAACGCCTGCGCGCGAATACGTGCCGTGAGCTGACCCGCCACGAGCGCGACAACGAAATAGGTGCCGAACAGCGTGGCATCTTCGACTTTGCTGATCTGCAGCGTGAAGCGCGGCGGGATGAATAAAATATTCCACGTCAGCGCGCTCAACACGCCTGCCGCGAGCACCGGCCCGCGACCGACGCGCAAGCTCATCAAGATCACCGCGAGCAAATACACCAAACCGATCGCCAGATAATATTTCGGCGAAAGCACGAGCGCCACGAGCGTGAGCCCGGCGATAATGCCCGCCGCGAGCGCGTATTCGCCGGCCCCACTGCGCACTTCATGATCGAGGTCGTCGAACGAGAGCCGTTTCCCGGCGGTTTCGGCGGGCACGACGTAAACGTCGATGTCTCCGCCGAGGCGAACGATGCGATCGACGAGCGAGCCGCGCGGCGAAAAACGTTCCCACCACGCGTCGCGCGGTTTGCCGACGACAATTTGCGTAGCGTTGTGTTGCAGTGCGGTGCGCACGAGCGCGGCGGCAAGGTCGTTTCCCTGCGTGATGACCATCTCCGCCCCGAGTTCGCGCGCGAGCGAAAGGTTTGCGTCGAGTAAACGCTGCGCCTCGGGTGACAGCGGCGCGGTGCGCTCGACGTGGACTGCGACCCACGTCGCGCCTTGCGCGGCGGCGAGGCGACGCGTCCAGCGCACGAGTTGCGTGGAAAACGGGCTCGGTCCGACGCCCACGAGCAGTCGTTCGCCACTGCGCCACACCGTTTGTTTGGCGACACCGACCCGCATCTCGCGCAGCTGGCGATCGACGCGTTCAGCCGTGTAACGCAATGCCAGTTCACGCAGCGCGTTGAGATGAGATTCCTGGAAAAAATTGGCACGAGCCGCGGCGGCGCGTTCGCCCAGGTAAACTTTTCCTTCGTTTAGGCGTTCGAGCAGCGTCTCGGGCGTGAGGTCGACGAGTTCGAGTTCGTCCGCGAGATCGAGCAACGAGTCCGGCACCGTCTCCTGTTGCACGGCACCGGTAATCTGGTGCACCGCATCCGCACGTGATTCGACGTGCTGGATGTTCAGCGTCGTGAACACATCGATGCCGGCTTCGAGCAATTCGAGCACGTCCTGCCAGCGTTTCGTGTGCCGCGAGCCCGGCGCGTTGGTGTGCGCGAGTTCGTCGATCAGTGCGATTTTTGGTTTTCGCGCGAGCAGGCCTTCGAGATCGAACTCGGTGAGTTGCGTGCCGCGGTAGTCGAGGGTGCGGCGTGGCAGCACGCTGAGTCCGGCGAGCAACGCGGCGGTTTCGCTGCGACCATGCGTCTCGACGACGCCGGCGACGAGGTCGTGACCGGCGGCGCGCTCGCGTTGACCGGCGCGCAGCATGGCGTAGGTCTTGCCCACGCCGGGACACATCCCGAGGAAGATTTTTAAATGTCCGCGTCGCGCTCGCGCTTCCTCGGCGTGAAGCGCGCCCAGCAAAGCATCAGGATCGGGACGGGTGGAATTCACTGCGGAGGAAAGGTGACGTCGAGCGCGAGATTGAGTTCGAGAATGTTAATGCGACTCGGACCAAACTGTCCTTTTTCAATGTGGCGCGCAATGAGATCGTCCAGCGCATGTCGTTGAATGGGCGAGAGCCGACGCGCGGCGGCGATGGCGTCCGCTTGAAACAACACGGCTTCGACCGACAACTCGGGATCGAGCCCGCTGCCGCTGGCGGTGAGCAGATCAGTCGGCACGTTGTCGCCACCGCCGACGGCGGCGCGGCGTTCGGCGATCGACGCGGCGAGCTTGGCGCTCGTCCATGCCTGGTTGCTCGCACCGGATGCAACGGTCGCGTAATCACCGGTGGACGGACGCGAGGTGAAGTAGCGAGCATCGGTGGTTTTTTGCGCGAGCAAGGTGGAGCCGACGAGCTTCCCGTGGTGGGTGATGAGCGAACCTTCAGCCGCTTCACGAAAAAAGACATGGCCGACTGCCCACACCGCAAGCGGGTAGGCGAGGCCGGTGAGAATCGTGAGCCCGAGTAAGACGCGGAGAGAGTGAAACAAGATTTTCATAGAAGAAGAATTCAGGGTTTAGCGACTGGCGCGGCCGGCCACGGAATGCGCGATGCGCCGTTGCGGGCGCGATTCGGATCGGTCCACCACGCGAGCGCGGCCAACCCCGCGAGCACGATCAGCGCGATGGCGAATTTGAGTTGTTCATGCGGAAATGCTCGCGGATTTTTCATGCGAGGTGAACCGCGACCAGCGCGAGGTCGATGAGTTTGATGCCGATGAAGGGCGCGACAAGTCCGCCGAGACCGTAGATGAAAAGATTGCGCCGCAGCAGCGCCGTTGCAGGCAACGCGCGATACGCGACGCCGCGCAGCGCGAGCGGCACGAGCGCGATGATGATGAGCGCGTTGAAAATGACGGCGCTGAGAATCGCGCTTTGCGGCGAGTGCAGGGCCATCAAATTGAGCCCGGCGAGCGGGCCATTGCTGCCGCTCATCGCGTAAAGGCCGGCGAACATCGCGGGGATGATCGCGAAATATTTCGCGACATCGTTCGCGAGCGAGAACGTCGTGAGCGAGCCGCGCGTCATGAGCAGCTGTTTGCCGATCTCGACGATCTCGATCAGCTTCGTTGGGTTGCTGTCGAGATCGACCATGTTGCCGGCTTCGCGCGCGGCTTGCGTGCCGGTATTCATCGCGACGCCGACATCGGCTTGAGCGAGCGCGGGCGCGTCGTTGGTGCCATCGCCGGTCATCGCGACAAGGCGGCCTTGCGCCTGCTCGTCGCGGATGCGTTTTAATTTCATCTCGGGCGTCGCTTGCGCGATGAAGTCGTCGACGCCAGCCTCCGCGGCAATGGCAGCGGCAGTGAGTGGATTGTCGCCGGTGATCATGACGGTGCGAATGCCCATGCGACGCAACTCCGCGAAGCGCTCGCGAATGCCGCCTTTCACGACATCCTTTAAAGATACGACGCCGAGCACGGTTTTGTTTTCCGCGACGACGAGCGGCGTGCCGCCGGCTTTGGCGATCCGTTCGACGGCAGCCGCGACTTCGGGCGGATACCCGCCGCCTTGCGCGGTGGTCCACGCACGGACGTTGTCGGCGGCACCTTTGCGAATCTGGCGATCGTCGAGATCGACCCCGCTCATACGCGTCTGCGCGGTGAACGGCACGAAGATCGCGTGAGGCGAGGCGACGTCACGTTCACGGAGCGAGAATTTTTCCTTCGCGAGCACGACGATGCTGCGGCCTTCCGGAGTTTCGTCAGCGAGTGACGCGAGTTGCGCAGCGGCGGCGAGACGCTCGGAGGTGACGTTCGGCGCGGGAATAAATTCCGTCGCCTGGCGATTTCCGAGCGTGATGGTGCCGGTTTTGTCGAGGAGCAGCACGTCGATGTCCCCGGCGGCTTCGACGGCGCGACCGGACGTGGCGATGACGTTGCGCCGGATGAGCCGGTCGATGCCGCTGATGCCGATGGCGCTAAGCAGGCCACCGATGGTGGTCGGGATTAAACACACAAAAAGCGAGACGAGCACGGGAAGGGAAACGTCGACCGCGCCTGGTTGACCGGCGAGCGTTTCACTAAAGCGCGCGAAGAACGGCAATGTTGCGCACACGGCGAGAAACACCGCGGTGAGCGACACGAGCAGAATGCCGAGCGCGATTTCGTTGGGCGTGCGTTGCCGCGACGCGCCTTCGACGAGGCTGATCATGCGGTCGAGAAAACCACCGCCCGATTCGACGGACACGCGCACGACAATGCGATCGCTCAACACGCGCGTGCCACCCGTGACCGCGCTGCGATCGCCGCCGCTTTCGCGGATGACGGGCGCGGATTCGCCGGTAATGGCGGACTCGTCGACACTCGCGATGCCGTCGATCACTTCGCCATCAGCGGGAATGACGTCGCGCGTTTCGCAGACGACGGTGTCGCCTTTGCGCAAATCGGTCGCAGCGATGCACTCCTCGCGTCCTTCACGCAGCAGGCGAGCGAAAGTTTGCGAGCGCGCGCGTTTCAGTGAATCGGCCTGCGCCTTGCCGCGGCCTTCTGCGAGTGCTTCGGCGAAGGTTGCGAACAACACCGTGAACCACAGCCAGAGTGTGATTTGCAGCGTAAAGCCCGTCAGCGTGCCCGCAAAAATGTCGCGCGCCGCGCCGCAGGTGACCGCGACCGCGCCAAGCGCCGTGACGAAGATGACCGGGTTGCGCCACAGTTCGCGCGGGTTGAGTTTGCGAAAAGCATCGAGCGCCGCGCGACGCAACAGTGCCGGTTGCCAGGTGGAGACAGCAGAAGGTTTCATGAGTGAGGGTTTCCGGGGCATGACACTTAATAAGTGTCATTTAAAATTGTGGTAAGCGCCGGGCGCGTAGAGTGAGCGAGCGAGGGTGGCGGGAGGAATTGACACCTATTAAGTGTCAATTGCCGTGGGGTTAAAACGTGCGGCCGGCGGTCATGAGCAGGTGTTCGAGCACCGGGCCGAGTGCGAGGGATGGAAAATAGGTGAGGGCGGCGACGAGGATGATGACACCGGCGAGGAGCAGTGCGAAGAGGCCGCCATCGGTGGGGAAGGTGCCGCTGGAAATAGGCACGGTTTTCTTCGACGCGAGGCGACCGGCGAGCGCGAGCACGGGGATGATCACGCCGAAACGTCCGAGCAACATCGCGACCGATCCGCCCCACGTGTAAACTTCGCCGGTGGCGGTGAGGCTGCCGAACGCGGAGCCGTTGTTGTTGGTCATCGAGCCCCACGCGTAGAGAATTTCCGAGAGCGCGTGCGGGCCGGCATTGCCGACGGCGGCGCTGGCCGAGGCGGAGGCGAAGCTCACCGCGCAACCGATCAGCACGGCGATGCATGGCAGCAACACGGCGAGGGCGGCCATGCGGACTTCGAACGATTCGATTTTTTTGCCGAGGTATTCCGGCGTGCGCCCGACCATGAGACCCGCGAGAAACACCGTGAGCACGATCACCATCACCATGCCGTAGAGGCCGGAGCCGATGCCGCCGAAAATGATTTCGCCGAGCAGCATGTTAAAGAGCGCGAGTCCGCCCGCGAGTGGCGACAGCGAGGAATGCATGGCGTTGACGGAGCCGTTAGACGCGACGGTCGTGGCCGTTGACCACAGGATGCTCGGCGTGACGCCGAAGCGCGTTTCCTTGCCCTCCATCGCGAGGGTCGCGGCGCCGGGCGATCCATATTCGCTCCACAACGCGAGGCTAAGCGCGGTGATGAAGAAAGCGAACATCACGCCATACACGACCCACGCGTGGCGCTTTGCGCCAACAAGCAAGCCGTAGGCATGGACGCAGCCGGCAGGCAGCGCGAGGATGGCGAGGATTTGCAAGAAATTCGAAAGTGGCGTCGGGTTTTCGAAAGGATGTGCGGAGTTCAGGCCGAAGAAACCGCCGCCATTCGTGCCGAGTTGTTTGATCGCGATTTGCGAGGCGGCTGGCCCGAGCGGGATGACTTGTTCGGTGCCGGCGAGCGTGGTCGCGGTCGAGTAAGGCGAGAACGACATCACGACGCCTTGCGCGACGAGCACGATGGCGAAGACGAACGAGAGCGGCACGAGCACATAGAGCGTCGAGCGCACGAGATCCGCCCAGAAGTTGCCGAGCCCGCGGGCGGATTTGCGCGAGAGGCCGCGGGCGAGGGCGGCCATGACGGCGAGGCCCGTGGCGGCGCTGAGGAAATTTTGCACGCCGAGCCCGGCCATTTGTGTGAGATAACTGAGCGAGGCTTCGCCGGAATACGCCTGCCAGTTCGTGTTGGTGAGAAATGAGACGGCGGTGTTCACCGCGACGCCGAGGGGCACGGCGGCGAATTGTTGCGGGTTGAGCGGCAGGTGCGCTTGCGCGAGTTGGAGCGCGAGCACGGCGGCGCCGCCGAGTAAGTTAAAGATGATCAGCGCGACCGCGTAACTGCGCCACGTCATGTCGGTATTTTCCTGCACCCCGCCGAGGCGGTAGATGCCGCGTTCGATCGGTTGCAGCCAGCGCAACCATACGGGCGTGTCGCCCCGCAGCACGGCGGCGAGCCAGCGGCCCAGCAACGGAGTCACGGCGAGTAACGCACAGAGAAATACGCCCAGGTAAATAAAGTTGGCAGCGGTCATGTCCCAACAATACGCGACCGAGGCACGTGCGACTAATTAAGAGCGGCCGCGCGGGCGCTAAGAAAACGTTAAGACGATGGGTTACGGGGAATTACCGGAGGTTTGGAGCCGGTAATCATGGGGTTCAGCTCATTTGACAGCACGGGCATCTCGGCTATCAATCTGGCGCTCACATGCCCTACATTGAAGACCGTTCCACTTGGTTCGCGGGCCAAGGTCTGTGGTCCCACGTTCCGGAGTCCGACTGGAAGGACTGGGTGTGGCAGCTTAAGAATCGCATCACGAGCGTGGAGCAACTCGAGCGTTACATGACGCTGACGCCCTCCGAAAAAGCGGGCTGCTTGTTTGCCAAGGATAAACTCGCCCTCGCGATCACGCCTTACTTTTTCAATCTGATCGATCGCGACGATCCGGATTGCTCGCTTCGCAAGCAGCTGATTCCGCGTCATGACGAAGCCGTGCTTTCCACGGGCGAAATGTTGGACTCGTTGGGCGAAGATTCGCACTCCCCCGTCCCGGGGCTGGTTCACCGTTATCCGGATCGCGTGCTGTTTCTCGTAACGGATCGGTGCGCGTCGTATTGCCGTTATTGCACGCGCAGCCGGCTCGTGAGCAATGCGCAGGACTATAATTTTCACCCGGAATATGAGCAAGGGCTGCGCTATATCGAGGCGCATCCGGAGATTCGCGACGTGCTGTTGTCAGGCGGCGATCCATTGCTGTTGTCGGATAAAAAACTCGATCATTTGTTGAGCCGCCTACGCGCGATCAAGCACGTGGAGTTTATCCGCATTGGTTCGCGCATTCCGGTTTTCCTGCCGCAACGCATCACGCCGGAGCTCTGCGAAATTTTCAAGAAGCACGGTCCGATTTGGATGAGCATCCACGTGAATCACCCGAAAGAAGCCACGCAGGAGCTGAAGGACGCGTGCGAGCGTCTGTCATTTGCCGGCGTGCCGTTGGGCAACCAAAGCGTGTTGTTGAAAGGTGTGAACGATGACGCCGAGGTGATGAAGGCGCTGGTGCATCGTCTGCTGCGCATGCGCGTGCGGCCGTATTACATTTACCAAATGGATCTGATCACGGGCGGTGCCCATTTCAAAGTCGATGTGCGCAAAGGCATCGAGATTATCCGCGCGCTGCGCGGGCACACGACGGGTTACGCGGTGCCGCAATACGTCATCGATGCGCCCGGCGGCGGTGGCAAGGTGCCGATCAATCCGGAGTATCTCGAAAAAATCACCGACGACGAAGTGGTCTTCAAAAACTTCGAGGGAAAAACGTTCCGCTATCCGCTGAAGGCGAACCCGATTTCTGAAAAAGAAAACGCCGGCATGGTGCTGCCGGCGGAAATTCATCTCTGAGCGAAAAAATCGTTCTCGTTCTTCGTTCTCTTACTCGTTCACCTGAAGCAAATTTTCAGACGACAGAACGAGAATGAATTACGAGAACGAGAGCAAGTGGCGGTTCACTTCAGCGCGAATGTCGCGCTGATCGTGGCGGTGATGGTCTTTTCAATCGAGCTCGTGTCGTTGTTTCCTTCCCAACTCGTAGCGGTGGAGTAGAGCGGGTTGATTTGCACGACGCCTTGGCGGGCGTTGCGGAGCTCTTTGATCGCGCGGTCGCCTTGTTGCGCGATCTGGTCGGCGCGGGTGCGGGCGTCTTTCGTGGCTTCGGCCATCATCTCGACTTTGGCTTCGTTGGCTTGCGTGTAGATAAACTCGAATCCTTCCGACACGAAGAGCACGTCGGCTTGGAGCAGTTCGCCCGTGTCGCTGGCGAGCTTGGGCACGCGGTCGACTTCGGCGGAGCGCACTTCGAGGCTTTGCACGAGGCGATAGCCGACGCGCACGCTGCTGGTGGTGCCGTCGTCTTCGTCGCGCTGGCGCGAAGTGATTTCGCGGATCTGCACCGGCGCGGTGGAAAATTCGGTCAGGCCACGCGAAGTGAGGAACGCGGAGACCTTGGCCAGATCGATCTGCAATTTTTCCTGCGCTCCGAGGAGCGTGGAGGCGTCCACGGAAAAACTCGCGCGCCAGACGACGAGGTCGGAGCGGACATTTTTCCGGGCGGAGCCGGTGACATTGACGACTTGGGACTCGGCGATGCGAGTCCACGCGCGGGCGACGACGAGCGCCGCAAAAGCGAGCGCGGCGGCGAGGGCGAGACCGGCCAAAAGGCCGAAAAGGTGAGGGCGGGCGGGGAGGGAGGCGTTCATGGATTTTTCAGTTTACGACGATACGGGGCGCGAAATTGCACCCTAAAACCGAAACCTCACCCGCGCCTAAGCAGCTGGTCTCCAGGGCGAAACACCAGCTCTTTTCCGAAAAACTTATTCACACAAAAAATCTTTAGAAAAAGATTCAACGTTTTCGAAAGGGTCGCGTCTTTCCTAGTAACAACAATGAGCGTTTTGAGAACGGCATTGTTGGTAGTTCTTACGGTTTGCTTGGTGTTAGGTCATGAATGGCGTCCCGCAGGGGGCGCCTTTCATGTTTATAGGGTCGGAGATGTCGGTGCGTCGCGCCAGATTCCTTCGACTAACAAGTTTGCCGGCTGAGCGGGTAAACCAAGCGTGTTGGTGTGCAGTTGCTCGACCACGAGATCGACGGCTTTGGCCGCGAGTTCGCCGTTGCCGGGATCGATGCCAGGCAAGACTCCGAACGGATACCAATCGAGCGTCACGAGGCGGCGGGCGCTGGGGAATTTCGCGCGCAAGATGGCTGCTTCGTGAGGCTGGATTTGCCAGCCGACGAGCAACGCATCGGGTTTTCGTGCCTGCGGCCAGGGTTCCAGGTTTCCGAATTCTGCGGGTGAACTGAATTGTAAGAGGTCCGCGGCGGTCGCCGGCTCGGGATGGTTGGCGAGGAACGCGGCTGCTTGCATGTTGTGAATGCGATCTTGCACCGAACGGCTGAGCACGGCGGCGGGGAGTCGCCAGCCTTCTTGGTGGAGCCGGCGCAAGACCGAGCAAACTCCAAGGTAGTGATGGTGGGCGGCGCGATGCAGCGGCGGCGAAAACGTCGTGTGCCCGATGAAGGCGACGGCGAACTGAGACCAATCCCACTCCAAAGTGATTGGTTTGGTGCTGCTGGCGGTCACCAACAAAAGTCCCGTGATGCCGCGTGCGCGCAGGATGCGGTGCAGGCGCACGGGGTTCATCTCGTTCGCGTCCATCCAAAATTCTTCGATGGAGCAGCCGAGTTGGTCGGCTCGACGCCTCGTTCCGGCTCGGACGGTGTCGGCGAAGTGCGCCAGATAGGTGGGCAACTTTTCCGGCGGACGCGGGGTGTGCATCCAGATCAGTGCGAGGCATTCGCGCCGGTTGATGGCTTCACGGCGCCGAACACTCGTCATGAGTGCTTTGATGCGGAGGTCGGGTTTGTAGCCCAGTTCGTCGGCCAATTGTCGCACGCGTTCGATCGTGTGAACTGGAATGCTTCGGTCGCCGCGCAACGCGTAAGACGTGCCCGAGCGGCTCAATCCGGCTGCTTGGGCAACGTCCATCAGCGTAATGTTACGGAGCGGTGTCGATTGCATGGCGTTTGTGTTACGATTTAATAGATAACGAGTTACTGAACGAATCCAGTGAGCGACTAATTTCTTAACGGGCAAATTTTATTTTTAGATGGGCGTGGTCAGCGAACACCGGACGCGCCGTTAAGCGGGCGGGGTTTGTTGACGAAATCAGCAGTCAATTTTCGCCATCATGATCACCACTCCTCTTCCCATTTCTCAACTTGGCCGGTTCGCCTTTGCCGCGAGTTTTCTGTTCACCGGCTGGAATCTCAGCCTCGCCCAAACTGCCCCGAACGGCTCTGACAGTGTCGTGAAGCTGGACACGATTCAGGTCACCGGCACGGCGTTGCGCAGTCAGGAAGCGGTCAACAACCGCCGCGAAGCGCTGGGCGTCGTCGACACGCTGACGATGGACGACACGGGTGATCTCGCGGATGAAAATCTCGCCGACGCCATGATTCGCCTGCCTGGCGTGAGCACGATGCAAACGCTCTATGGCGAGCAAGAGGCGTCTTACGTTTCCACGCGCGGCATCTCGCCGGATTTGAATTTCGTGTCGTTCGACGGCATCGCGATGTTTTCAACGGCGAGCGATGGCGACGGCCTGCGTCGCGTCGATCTAAACCTGATTCCCACGCAGATTTCGCGCACGACGAGTGTGTTTAAAACTTTCACGGCTGATCTCGACGCGGGCGCCATCGGCGGCGTCACCAACATCGAACCTTACAGTGCGCTCAACGGCCGCGAAATCGGCCACATCACCGGGCAACTGACCCAGCAGACCGGCTCGAGCAAATACATCCCCGGCGTTAACAGTCGCGGAAAATATAAAGATGAACCGCTCGGCGGCGGTGTGAAAGGATTGTGGGTGAAACGTCTCGGTCGCGACGGCCAATTCGGCGTGGTGCTCAGCGGCGTTTATCGGCAACGCAATTACGACTACACCAAACGTAACGCGAACGGTCGCGTGTTCTACACGCCCACTGGCGCGACTGCCGCCGCTGACTTGTCGAACTGGGACGGCCTGCACCCGTTTCCGACGTTGATTCGTCCGATGGACTACACGCATTACACCGAAACTTTCGGTGGTTCGGCGCAGCTGGAGTATAAAGTTTCCAACGTCTGGCAGCTGTCGCTGCTGGGTTTCGGTTACAAGCAGACCGAAGATCAGAATCTCAACCAATTCTACGTCGAGACCTTCACCGGCTTGACCCGCCCGAGTCCGGAACTAGGCCGCTTCAAGATCGGGCGCACGCGTGCGTCCTACAGTTACGATCGCTTCGAACTGGAAACCGGCGGATTGATTTTCAAAGCGGTGGGCAAGCTGACCGCCGACTCGGCGCTCGAATTTCGCGCCGGGCGTTACACCAATCAGTTCTATGATTTGGATCTGACCACCACCTACGCTTACAGCCCGCCGGCGTCGTTCATCACGTTCGATATGAGCGACCTCGTGGACAAAATCACGATCGAGAACAACGACCCGCTGGCCAACGTCGCCAACTACCGCATGAACGCGGCGGCGGACAACGAAACGAAATCGAAAGTCGGATCCAACGAAGCCCGCCTCGATTTCAAGAAGAACTACGCCAGCACCAGTCAGGGCTTGGGCTTCGCCGTCGGCGTAAACGTCCGTGAAACCGAAGCGTGGCGTGATCTCAAGACGATCACTTACACGTCCAACAACAGCCTGCTGGGCGACGCCGGTTTCGTGCCGAGTTTTCTTTCGGACAACTACGGTTATCCGGTCGTGTGGATCGATTACGCGAAGTTCGAGCAAAACGTGAAGCCCGGCTTGGTCGTCAACGCGAACAACTCGAACAACAACTCGTGGCTCGGCGATTATTTCTACAAAGAGCGCATCATGGCCGCGTATGCGTCGGTGAAATACGGCCTTGAAAAAACCAAGTTCATCGGCGGCGTGCGTTTCGACAAAGTGAACTTCGACGCGCTGTCGCCGCTCGACACCACCGGAATCTTCGACGGCACGTTCGCGGCTTACGACGGCGGTTATGATCACTTCCTGCCGTCGACGAGCGTGACGCATTCCTTCACGCGTAATCTTCGTCTGAAAACCGCGTTCAGCCAGTCGCTGGGCCGTCCGCAATTCGATCACATCGCCCAGGCGGAGCGTCGCGATGAAGACGCGCTCACCATCACGCGCGGCAATCCTGATCTGATGCCGCGCCGTGCGACCAACTACGACGTCGCGCTGGAATATTTCTTCAGCAAGAGCGGCCTGGTTTCACTCGGCGCATTCTACAAAGACATCAAGGACGACATCTACACGCGGGCCGTCGAGGAAGTGATCGACGGCGTCACGTGGACGGTGACGACGCCGCGCAACTCCACCGCTTCGACGATGAAAGGCCTGGAATTTCTCGTGATGCACGACGCGATCCCGGGCATGCCCGGCTTTCTCGAAAATCGTTTGGGCGCTTCGTTTAACTACACGAAATTGTGGGGCGAAATGGACTACCTGTCGGGCAACACAACCGTGCATCTCGACGCGCTTCAGTATCAGCCCGACTGGCTGGCGAACGCGACGGTGTTCTACAAACTGCCGAAGAAGAAAGGTGAAATCCGCGTCTCCTATAATTGGAAAGGCGAGAGCCCGATCTCGCTCGGCGCGTATGCGTGGACCACTTACTGGCTGCGCAAACAGGAGCGCCTCGACGTAGCGCTCCGCTATTCGATCACGAAAAACTTCATCGTGAAGTTTCAGGCGAACAACCTGACCGACGAACCGGTGGAGCAAGGCTATCTCGATCCTTACGCGATGAACCGCTACGAGATGGGCCGCGACAAAACGTTCGCGGTCGATTTCACCTATAAATTCTAAGCGGAAACGGAGTGCATTCGGATGAAAACGAAATCTCTGCTGCTCGCGCTGAGTTGGTTAGCGACAGCTACCTTGGCGTTCGCGAGCGGGCCGGCTCGCGAACGCGGCAAGTTCACCGTCGCGATGATTCCCGACACGCAAAACTACATCGACTACACGCACCAAAAAGCGGCGGGATTTCCGTTCGACGCGGTCGAGCAGTATTACGAACAGATGAACTGGATCGCAACGAATGCGCGGAGCAACGGCGGCGAGATCGTGTTCGCCACGCACGTCGGCGATTTGTGGCAGCATTATTCCGAGTGGATGGATCCGGCGCATGAAGCGCGCGGTTTCAAATGGATGCCCAACCTGCATGGCTCGACGGTGGCGCGTTCGCCGAAAGTGCAGACGCGGGCGTTTGAAATTCCGGCGGTGGTGCTGGGCTTTCGCCTGCTCAAGGGTCGGTTGCCGTTCTCGGTCGTGCCCGGCAATCACGACTACGATGCGTTGTGGACTGATCCGGCGCATCCACCGCGCAAAGATGATAGCGGCAAGAAAACTGACGGCGTGCGGCATGTCGGTGGGCTGAGTGGATATCAATCAGTGTTCTCCGGAGAGTCGGAGTTTTTCAAAGGCCAGTCGTGGTATGTCGGTTCCCATGATGGCGGCGGCGACAGCGCGCAGGTGTTTAGTGCGGGCGGACGTCAGTGGCTGCACCTCGGGTTGCAGTATCACGCGCCGGATGCCTCGCTACAGTGGGCGGCGGGCATTGTTAAACAGTTTCCCGGTCTGCCGACGATTGTCAGCACGCACGACTATCTCGCGCGTGATGGGAAACGTAATTTGAAGTCCAATCCGCTGAACAGCGTGCTCGATCCTCAAGACAACGATCCGCAGATGATGTGGGACGAGTTCATCAGCCAGCACGACCAGATCTTTCTCGTGCTGTGCGGCCATGTCGGCGGGCAAAGCTTCAGCGTGGATCGCAACCGCTTTGGCCACGACGTCTATCAAATGATGGCCGACTATCAGGGCCGCGGACAAAGCGCGAAAGACGCCGGCGTCGACGCCGATGTGGGCGACGGCTGGTTGCGTTTGCTCAACTTCGATTTGAATGCGCCGGTGCCGCGGATCGACGTGCGCACGTATTCCACGCTCTACAAAAAATTTGCGTCGGAACTGAAGGAATATGCGGCGTGGTATAAAACGCACGACGGCCAATCCAAGTTGAGCGATGCCGATTACCTCAAGCGCGAGGAATTCACGATCGAACTGAAGGATTTCCGCCAGCGCTTCGGTGGGAATTCGAACTGATCTCTTTTTATGAAAAAACTCCTCCGCAATCTCTTCCTCGCGTTCGTCGGCACGCTGTTACTTGGCGTGGCTGCTCCTGACGACGAAGCTCCCGAGCCAGTATCGTCGTTCCAGAAACCAGTGTTGGAGCAAGCGGGTTCGTGGTCGCTCATCATGGTGCCCGACACGCAGAACTACGTGAAGTGGATCCGCAATCAGCCTATCCTCGACCTGATGACCGCGTGGATCGAAGAGAACATCGACCCGCTGAACATCAAGATGGTCGTGATCGTCGGTGACCTCGTGCAGAACGACGAAAAAATCATCAACGACTACGACGGCAACCAGACCACGATGCAGCAGTGGCAATCCGTGTCGCGCGCACTCGCCCGGCTCGACGGCAAAGTGCCTTACGTCGCCGCGACCGGAAATCACGATTACAGCATCAACGCGCAGGGCGTGCGCACGTCGCACTTTTCCGACTACATCACTACCGAGCGCAACCACCTGAATCAAAAAGCACTGGTTCAAAACAACCGCAACGAGCAGTGGCAGCCGACGCTGGAAAATTCCGCTTACGAATTAAAAAATCTGAACGGCCGCGATTACCTGTTTCTGACCGTGGAATTTGCGCCGCGCGACACCATCGTCGAGTGGGCGAAAAAAATTGCCGCGCTGGAGCAGTATAAAAATCACCGCGTCGTCTTCATCACGCACGCTTACCTCAACGACAAGGATCAGCACATCAAGGGGGAGCAGATGAACTGGCTCTATTGGGAGCCTTACAACATCAACAACGTGATCCAAAAATCCTCCAAGATTGCGCTCCCGACCGCCAACACGGGAAAGCAGTTGTGGGAAAAACTCGTGCAGCCTTCCGCGAACATCGAACTGACTTTGTCCGGCCACGTGTCCGGTGAAGGCTACCGCGTCGACACCAACATCGCCGGCAAAGCCGTGCATCAAGTCCTGTTCGACGCGCAAACCATGGGCGGCGGCCATCGCTCCGGCAACGGCGGCGACGGGTGGCTGCGCATCCTCGAATTTTTCCCCGACAACAAAACCGTGAAAGTGCGGACGTTCTCGCCGCTCTTCGGCGCTTCGCCGACCACGCAGCCATTTGCGTGGAAAAAAGACGCGCGCAACGAATTCACGATGGAATTTAAATGAGTCCGGGTTGGTGCAATAAATCGCTTCCTGTTTATTTGTAACGACTTAGATAATTTCGATCTTTTTTCAAAAAAGATTCAACGTTTTCGAAAAGCCCGCGTCTTTCTTAGCGTAACGACAATGACGTGTAGTGAACGGCATTGTTAGTAGTTCTTACGGTTTGCTTGGTGTTAGGTCATGCAAGGCGCTCCTTCAAGGGGCGCCTTTCATGTTTATAGGGTCGGAGATTTCGCCGGCGGCTACGTAAGTCCGCGTATTGGAGGAAATCCTGCGTTCCGCTAAAGTGTGCCATGCCCGCTTTGGAGGAATCACGCAGCCCGTTTAGTCCGGTGACATTCTACGTGTCGCCGCGGGAGCCGCGTCTGCGTCTGGCGATCCTCGCGGGCTTTTCTCCGGTGCCGATCACGCTGTGGCTGATCGCGCGCGCGCCGTTGGAAATCTGGCACGAACCGTTTGGCGAAAAACTGTGGTGGCTGCTGCCCGCGGGGTTGATTTTGATTTCCACGGTGATGCCGTGGGTAGTGAGTTTGCTGCATGATCGCTATGTGCTGCGCCTCGAGCGCACGTCCGACGGACGCTGGTTGCTGACCACGCTCCTGCTGTGGGGACTGCGGACGCGCGAATTGTCGTCGCACGATTTCGAGCGCACGGGAAACCAAGTGCGTTTGCGTGGCGCTCAGCGTTTAATTTTCGACCAACAAGGCGAAGCCCCCCAAGGCTGGGACGAAATGATGAGCGCGTGGGAACAGCAGTTCGCACCGAGCACGTAAACGGGTTCATCCGTTGCGGACGGATACGTGAAACGGTAGGGCCCGACCTCCGGGCGGGCCGACTACATCCGCGATGTTCTCCGGGCCGCTCGGAAATCGGTCAATCCCTCATGCTGATTCGGCACGCGACAGTTGCACCGCGCTATAGGATTGAAAGACGCCGCGCTCTCTGCCGGTTTGCGGGCGTGCACCGCCGCTTCGGCTTTCCCCTAATTTTGGTCGCGCTCGGGTTTTTTGCGACTACCGGCTGGACGCAATCCAACCCGCCACGCCCTGCGCGCGATCCGGGTCCGCCGCTTTCGACGGCGAGCGACAGCGATTTGCCCGACGGTGAGGAAACGTGGGAAAATGCCCGCCAGATTCTCGCGAAAGCCACGAACGAACCCGACGCGCTCAAAGCGCTGGTCACCGTGGTTAATCTCCAGCGCCGGCGCGGTGACTACGCGGACGGTTTGAAAGGCGCGCGCGACGGCCTCACGCGCGCCCGCGCACTCGGCGATGTGCGGCTGCAAGTGGATTTTCTCTATCTGCTCGGACGCCTGTATTGGAATCTGAGCGATTATCCGGCGTCGCTGGAGAATCATTTGGAGGAATTGAAACTCGCGCAGCGTTGGGACGACGCCTCGCTGCTGGCGCGCACGCACGGCGGCTTGGGGTTAACCTACTATCGCTACGGGCGGATGGAGGATGCGTTTCACCACCTGAATCTCGGCCTCGAACTCGCGGCGAAGGCCAGCGACGACCGTATGCGTGCCAGCCTCCTCAACAGTCTCGGTAATTGTTATCTCACTGAAGGAAAATACGAACGCGCGACGGCGTTGCACGAAGAGGCGCTCAAGATCCGCGAAGGCTACGGCAACCACCGCGCGATTGCCGAATCGCTCACGAATCTCGGTCTCGTCGCCGACGCGAATCGCGATTATCCGAAGGCGCTCGATTATCTGCAACGCGCGCTCACGACGTTCGAGGCGCTGAAATACCGGCGCTACATCGCCAACACGCATCGTCGTCTCGGCATGGTGTTGCGGCACGCGGGCCGCACCGACGAGGCGCTCACGCACCTGCAAACCGCGCTGCAAATTGCAAAGACGCTCGAAAGCGCTGAGGTCGTCGCCGACATCCAGCAAGAACTGGCGCTCACGCACGAAGCGCGCAAAGACCTCGCGGCGGCGCTCGAAAGCCAGCGCCAACTTGCGGCCGTGACTGAGCAAACGCGCCGCGAGGAAGACCGCCGGCGCATGGATGAACTGCGCGCGCGTTATCGCGAGGAACAGCGCGAACTGGAAATCACGCTGCTCAAACGCGATCAGGAACTGCAAACGGCGGAATTGCAGCGTCGTCGCTCACAAAACTGGGCGCTCGCGGCGGGATTGATTGGCGGCGTGATTTTATTGGGCGCGGTGATTGTGGTGCAACTGGTGCGCCAGCGGGCCGACCGCAAAACGCTCGCGGCCACCGAGCGCGCGCGCGTGCAGGCCGAAGCGGCGGAGCGCTTGAAATCACGCCTGCTGCAAATGGCGTCGCACGATCTGAAGGTTCCGCTGTCGGCTCTGAATGCCACGGCCGAGCTGATCGGGCGTTCGCCGCACGAGGCAGTGGTAGTGCGCCGGCTCGCGGCGGGCATCCAAGCGGACACCGAGCGGATGCGCAGCCTCGTGCGCGATTTTCTCGATGCATCGGCGATCGAGGATGGTAATTTGCAGCTGCATCCCGCGGAGATGAATCTGCCCGACGTCGCACGGTTGGCCGTCGAGACCTTGCAACCGGTCGCTGCCGCAAAAAAACAAACGCTGACGCTGGCCGAGTCGGCGGTGGCGTTGCCTAAAGTGCAGGCGGATGCGGAGCGTCTGCGGCAGGTGTTCGATAATCTCATCGGCAACGCGCTGAAGTTCACTCCGCCCGGCGGTGTGATTTCCGTGGTGCCTGGTGAAGCGTCGGGCTGGGTGTTTGTCGAAGTGCGCGACAGCGGCCCGGGACTTGGGCCGGCGGATTTCGCGAAAATATTTGCGCCGTTTCAGCGCTTGTCGGCAAAACCGACGGGTGAAGGTGAAGACTCAACCGGTCTCGGACTTTTTATCGCGCGAGAGTTGCTCACGTTGCAAGGTGGCCGCCTCGAAGTCCAATCGCAGCCCGGCAGTGGCGCGGTGTTCCGCGTGTTGTTGCCGGCGGCGGTGGTCATAGAGATCGGGTAGGGCCCGACCTCCGGGGCGGGCCGCAAAAGTATTCGCAAACACTCGGCCTGCCCGGAGGTCAGGCCCTACCGTTTGATTTCAACCCAACCCATTCCGCAAACACCAACGCACGAGCGTGGGCACGTCGTGCAGGCCGAGTTTGGCGAGGATGCGGGCGCGGTGTTTTTCGACGGTGCGCGTGCTCAAGCCGAGTTGGCTGCCGACCTCCTTGGAAACGAGACCGCGCGCGACGAGGCGGATGACTTCGCGTTCGCGTTCCGAAAGCGCATCGGCGCCGACGCGGGGCAGGGTGGGTTCGCTGTCCATCGAGGGCACGGGCGGCGGCACCGTGGCCGAGAAAAACATGCCGCCTTCGAGCACGCATTGCACGGCGCGGTCGATTTGATCGAGCGGGGAATTTTTATCGACGAAGCCGGCCACGCCGAGCGCCACGAGTTCGGCGGGCAATTGCGCTTCGGGATGCGCGGTGAGCATCACGACTTTGGTCGCGTGGCCGCGTTCGCGGAGTTTTCGCACGATGTCGCGTCCATCCATGTCGCGCAGGTAAAGATCGGCGATGAGCAAGTCCGGCGGCTCGCGCAGACACGACGCAAGCGCGTCGGCGCCTTTGCCAAAATCGAGCAGCGAGTGAGGTTGAAAACGGCGTTGCAGCGCCTCCTTCAAGAGTTCGCGAAAAGTCGCCGTGTCGTCCACCAGGACAAATTTCAGCGCGGAGGTCGGGGCAGACGGGGGCATGACGGCGTTCAGCACAGATATGTCTTACCACACTGCAAGGCTGGCGTGCATTACGTAGTTCTACGCCATCGCGGCGGCGGCGCGTCCCACTAGGCGGCGCGAGCGACTTCGGTTAAGGTAACCGTTCCCCTTGGCGCGTTTGCTCGAGCAACGCGCAACCCCTCCTCTCATTTTTTGTATGAAACTCGCACGGTTGTTCCCGTTCGCCTTGTCCGTCCTTGTTATCGCCCTGTTTCCGGCCCGCGCGGCTGAGGAAAAAACTGCGGCCACCCCTCCGCGTGACAGCTTCCTGTTCGATCAGGCCGGCAAGCAGGTGAAGGTCTGGTATTTTCAGCCACCCGGCGCCACGGCGAAATCGCCCATCGTGTTCGTGATGCACGGCGTGCGCCGTAACGGTGAAGATTATCTCAACGAGTGGATCGAGTCGGCCCGCGAGAAAAAATTCCTGCTCGTCGTGCCGGAGTTTTCGGCTGCGCAGTTTCCCGGCGAGGAAGGCTACATTTACGGCAACACCGTCGACGCCGCCGGCAAAGCCATTCCGCGCGCCCAGTGGGCGTTTACGATGATTGAGCCGATCTTCGACGCCGTGCGGAAGCGGATGGGCAACGTGAGCAGCACTTACTTGATTTTCGGGCACTCGGCCGGTGCGCAATTCGTGCAGCGTTTTCTCTATTTTATGCCGCAGGCGCGTTACTCGCGGGCGGTCGCGGCCAACGCCGGTTGGTATACGTTGCCCGATCTTAACACTGAATTTCCCTACGGCTTGAAAGGCACGGTCGTCGACGCGCTCGCGTTGCGCACGCTGCTCGCGCGTCCGGTGGTCGTGCTGCTCGGCACGGCGGATACTGACCCGAAACATCCATCGCTGCGCCGCACACCGGAAGCCGACGTGCAAGGCACGTATCGTTTCGCGCGCGGCGTGTATTTTTTCGCCCACGCCAAAAAATTCGCGGCCGACGAACACATTCCGTTTGGCTGGACGATTGCATACGCGCCCGGTGTCGCGCATTCCAATAAAGACATGGCGCCCTTTGCCACGCGCGCGCTGTTCCCCGAATAATTTTTAGTGCCAACCCCTCCGACCCCATGAGCTACCCTGACCAAACCTTCCGCCGCCTCGTTGCCACGCTCGCATTGACCAGCGCCTTGCTCGCTTCCACGCTTACCGCGCAACAAGCGCCCGCTCCCGCGGTCACTCCCGAGTCCGAAGAGGACACCGTGAAGCTGGATCGCTTCGTCGTGACCGGCACGAACATCAAGCGTCTCGACCAGGAAAAAACACTCCCCGTAACCGTGATCGATCGCGATGCGATGGAAGCGCGCGACGCCTCGCAGGCGTCAGATTTGCTCGCCGCGTTGCCGCAAGTCACCGGCATGCCCGGCAACGAAACCGCCACGCTCGGCGCCACCGCGCGCGGTGACAACGCCACGATTTCCCTCCGCGGCATTCCGTCGAGCAACACGCTCGTGTTGCTCAATGGTCGCCGGCTCGCGCCGCATCCGATCAGCCAATCCGAAGCCGGCGTGCCCACGCTTTCGACGAACGTGAACCAACTCCCCAATCGCGGCCTTGAGCGCATCGACGTGTTGCGCGACGGCGCATCCTCGATCTACGGCACCGACGCCGTTGCGGGCGTGATCAATTACATCACGAACCGCGATTTTCGCGGCACGGAGTTGCAATTGCGCTTCGGCGAAACGCGCTATGGCGACGGCCAGGAATACCGTGCGACGCTCACGCACGGCTTCGACTTCGCCGAGGGCAAAGGCCGTGTGATGTTCACGGCGGATTATTTCGACCGCGCCGCGATGTATGCGCGCGACCGTTCGTTTTCGGCCGAGGCGGATAACAGCTACCGCGCCCCGGAGCCGTGGAATGTGTCCACGAACACCACCTTCAATCTTCGTTCCGCCACGACGCAGTTCGGCAACTATCTCCTTGGTTCGATCACGGCGACTGACGCATTTGGCAACGTGACGGGTTTCACGGGCGCGCGCCCGACTGGCGTGCCAGCCACGCTCGCGGCCACCTCGGGCGTCTTTTTTCTCGCACCGAACGGCGCGGGCGGCGTGCAGTTTCTCACCGCCACGCCGAGCCGCACGGGCGCGACGCATGACTACTATTGGAACAACAACGATTATCGCGTCATCCAGCCGCAATCGCAGCGCACCACGATTTTCACGAGCGGCGAATACGACCTGACCCCCAAAGTGACGCTGTTCACCGACCTGAGCGTATATCGCGCGGACTCGCTCACTTACCGCGAACCCGACGGCATCACGCAAAGCACGGACGGCTTCATCATCGTGCCGGCGACGAATCCCTGGAATCCCTTCGGCACACGTTTCTGGTCGCCGACCGGCGCGCCAAACGCTGATGGCACGCCGCGCCTCACAGGCACGCCGTCCGCCGTCTCGATCACCAACAAGCGCCTCAGCGATCTCATGGATCGCACCGCGACCGTCACCAACACCGTGTATCGCGGCGTCGCGGGCGCGCGCGGCAAACTGTTCGACACCTGGTCGTGGGAAACCGCCGCGCTCTATTCGCAAGCGAAAGTCAGCGACGACGAGGAAGGCCCGAGCCGCAAGAGCAAGCTCATCGCCGCGATCAACCAAACCGACCCGGCGCTCGCGTTCAATCCGTTCACCCGCACCTTCGCCGTGCAAAACGGCACGCTCGCCGTCACCGGCGATTACGTGAATCCCGAGAGCGTGCAATCGACCTTCCGCTCCCAATTCGTGCGCGAAGGCATCACCAAGCTCAGCAGCGGCGATGTGCGCGCCTCCGGCGAATTGCTTCCGATCTGGGGCGGCAACTCCATCGGCGCGGCGTTCGGCGGCGAGTTCCGTTACGAAGCTTACGACGACATGCGCCCGGCCTTTGCGGGTTTGAATCCCGTCGGTTCCGGCCTCGATCCGTCGACCAACGATTTCCTCGGCTTCTCGCCCAACTCTGACACGCACGGCACGCGCCACGTGACCGCGGCGTATGCCGAACTCGTGCTGCCGCTGGTGGGCAACCAGTTCAAACTCCCGCTCGTGCACACGCTCGAAGTGTCTGCGTCGGCGCGTTACGAAAATTATTCGGATTTCGGCAACACGACCAAACCGAAGTTCGGCGTCAACTGGCGGCCGCTGCCGTGGGCGATGGTGCGCGCGTCTTACAACGAAGGTTTCCACGCGCCCAACCTCGCGCAACTTTTCACCGGCACGCTCATTCGCACTGTCACCGGCAGCACCGACACGTATCGCAGCGCAGTCACGGGTTTGCCGACGGACGGCCCGTCGAATCGCCGCAGCGTCGCCTCGGGTAACCCGAGCCTGCAGCCGGAAGAATCGAAGGGCAAATCGGCCGGCATCGTCATCGAAGTGCCAAAAGTCAAAGGCCTCTCGGTCGGCGTGGATTATTGGGAAATTGCCCAGAGTAACGTGATCGCCGCGTCCGGCTCCATCGCCGACGACACGCAGGCGCTCAACGCTGCCACCCAAGCCGCGCTCGCCGCCGGCCAGGCCATCGGCAGCATCGACCTCGGTTCCGGCACCGCGAATTACGCGGGCGACGGTTCAGTTGTTCGTCTTGCGGTGACGCAGGCGGATCGCGATGCGTTTGCGCTCTACAATTCCACGCGCACCCCGGGCAATCAGCGCGCGGTGGTCGGTGCGATCGACATCCTGCGCACGACCTATTTCAATCGCTCGTCGGAATTCGTGAACGGCATGGATTTCGACCTGACCTATAAATTCCCGAAACTGCCGATCGGTAATTTCACGTTCAATACGGTGTGGACGAAGTTGATCGATTTCCATGCTTACAACTCCGCCGGCGCGGCTCGCACCGAGTTGTTGTGGGGCAACTCCGCCAATGTCGGCGGGGCGACTCCGAAGTGGCGTGGCACGGCGTCGCTCACGTGGCGTCGCAAGGCGTGGGGCGCGGGCATCTCGGCGTTCTACATCGGTGACTACAGCGACGCCGGCGCCACGACCACGCAGTCGATCACTGAAGGGCTCGGCAATCCCGACTACATCGTGCCGGTGTTCACGAACGGCAGCACGGTTTACCGTTATCGCGTGCAGGATTCGATTAGCTACAACGCCAATGTTTCCTACCGCATCCGCTCGAAGAACAAATGGACCAACGACACCACGATTCGCCTCGGCGTCGTGAACCTCTTCGACAAAGAACCGCCGCTCTCGAGCGATTCCCGCGGGTATGATCCGGCGATCTACAACCTGATGGCGCGCGGCCTTTCCTGGTCGGTGCAACTCACGAAAAAACTCTAACCCCGCGATTTCGGCCCGTGCATCTGCCTTTCTTAAACCAAGGACGGGTGCGCGGGCCAGTTGAGGGCGGATTTTTTATTCAACTGGTTGAATGCGCACAAGTGGGCTCGCTTGGCACGGAGGATGCGGGTTGGTTAAGCCCTGAAAAGCAGTCCCTAGCCCACTTCCACCTCGCGTCGATTTCTCCTCTGAGCGTTTCTTTCTCCGCATGAAAATTTTCCGTTCCCTCTACGTGCAAGTCCTCGTGGCGATCGTAGCAGGTGTCTTGCTCGGCTATTTCGAACCCGATTTCGGGGCGTCGCTCAAGCCGCTCGGCGATGGCTTTATCAAGCTCATCAAGATGCTCATCGGGCCGATCATTTTCTGCACCGTAGTGTCCGGCATCGGCGGCATGGGCGACTTGAAGTCGGTGGGGCGGGTCGGCGCGAAGGCGCTGCTATATTTCGAAATCGTGACGACCCTCGCGCTCGTGATCGGCCTCATCGTCGCGAACCTCATCCGTCCCGGTGATGGCTTGCACATCGTGACGACGGCAAAAGACGCCGCGGATGTGGCGCTCTACACCAAAGCCGCGGCGCACCTCAGCACGGTGGATTGGCTGCTGCATCTCATCCCCAACACATTCGTCAGCGCGTTTGTGGAAGGCGACGTGTTGCAGGTTCTGGTGGTGGCCTTGCTGTTTGGTTGTGCGCTCGCGCATCTCGGCACACGCGGCGAAGCCGTCGTGAGCCTGCTGCACGATGTCTCGAAAGTGTTTTTCACGATGGTGAGCTACGTTTCCAAGCTGGCCCCGATTGCCGCGTTTGGCGCGATGGCGTTCACAATCGGCAAATACGGACTCGGTTCGCTCGCCTCCCTCGCGCAGGTGCTCGCGTGCGTTTATCTCACCTGTTTTCTATTTATTGTGATCGTGCTCGGGTCGATCGCGCGATTCTCCGGCTTTTCGCTCTGGAAAATCATCAAATTTATCCGCGAGGAACTGCTGATCGTCCTCGGCACATCGTCGTCCGAAGCCGGCCTCCCCGGCCTCATGACGAAAATGGAGCGGGCGGGCTGCAAAAAATCCGTCGTCGGTGTCGTCGTGCCCTCGGGCTATTCTTTCAACCTCGATGGCACGTGCATCTACCTGACGATGGCCGCGCTTTTCATCGCGCAAGCGACGGACACGCAGCTCTCGCTTTACCAACAGATCGGTCTGCTCGCGGTCTTGCTGGTGACGTCGAAAGGGGCCGCGGGCGTCACGGGCAGCGGGTTCATCGTGCTGGCCGCGACCCTCGCCGCGACGAAAACTATCCCGGTCGAAGGCATGGCGCTCATCCTCGGCATCGATCGCTTCATGTCGGAAGCGCGCGCGATCACGAACTTCATCGGCAACAGCGTCGCGACACTCGTGGTTTCGAAATGGGACAAATCCTTCGACGCCTCCGTGCCCGAAGCGCAACTCGTCTTGAAGTAGAATGAATCGTTAAGAGCCAGCGCGCGTTTTATTTTAACCACGGATCACGCGGATTTTTACGGATGAGTGATCCGTCGAATCCGTCTTTATCCGTATTATCCGTGGTAAGAAAAATCTTCATACTCTCTCATCAGTCATGAGCCGCTTTTCCCGTCCATCGTGTTACCTCGCGTTCACTGCACTCGCGTCCGTCACGCTTTTCGCATCGGTTCCGGTCAAAGTCACGCCCGTGACCGGCAAACACGGCATGGTCGTCGCCGGCCACCCGCAGGCCGCGCAGGCGGGCGTCGAGATTTTGCGCGCGGGTGGCAACGCCGTCGACGCAGCCGTGGCCGTCTCGCTCGCGCTCGGCGTGGCCGAACCCTACGGATCCGGCCTCGGGGGGAAGTTGATGCTGATGTATTACGAAGCATCTTCGGGTAAAACTTACGCGGTCGATGCGATGGATGCTGCCGGATCCCTTGACGTGGCGAGCTACCTCAAGACGACCGATGACCAACGTGCTTACGGTTACACGTCCGTCGCCGTGCCCGGCTTGCCTGCCGGCTTGTGGACGGCGCAGCAGAAATGGGGAAAATTAAAATGGGCCGATACGTGCGCGCCCGCAATTGCGCTGGCGCGTGAGGGCTTCGAAATTCTTCCAAAGACGCGCGACTTTTTTGCCGAGCAGGAAAAGAAACTCCGCCGCGGCGACGCCGAGATCGCGCGCCTCTATTTGCCCAACGGCGAACTACCGGTGGTCGGTTCGAAACTGCCGAATCCTGAGCTTGCCGCGACGATGACGTTATTCGCGCAAAAAGGCCGCGATGGTTTTTACCGCGGTCCGATTGCCGGCAAAATCGTCGCAGCCGCCAAGCAGGGCGGCGGGGTGCTGACGCTCGATGATTTCGCGGGCTACGAAGCGCGCATCGTGGAGCCGCTGCAGATCGAGTTTCGCGGTTACCGTCTGCTGGCGAGTCCGCCACCGACCAATGGAGCGCCGCTTTTCCTCACCATTCTAAAAGCGCTCGAAGCGGAAACGTTCACCGGCCCGCTGCGTTCGGCTGAAAATCTGGACAAGATCGGCCGCGTGTGGCGCGTGGTGCAGCCCAAAGTGCAGCGCGCTATCGCCGACGTGCCGGACGCTGCGTTTAATTTTGAGAAGCTCGTCGCGCCAGACTCCATCGCGGAGATCCGCCAAGCCGCGTTCGGTGCTGAAAAAGGCGCGCAGAAAGTGGCGTGGTTCGATGACAGCGGGTGGTCGGAAAACTACGCGGCGGCGACCACGCATTTCGCGGTCGTCGATGCGCAAGGCAACATCGTCTGCGCCACCCAATCGCAGAGTCTGCATTTCGGCGCCGGCGTCGTCGCGCCGGGCACGGGCGTGGTGCTCAACGATTCCATGAGCAATTTTGCCGTGACCGATCCGAAAGGCGTGAACTACGTTGCTCCCGGCAAACGTCCACGCAGCACGATTGCGCCCACGATTGCCTTCAAAAATGGGAAACCAGTCTTCGCCATCGGCATTCCCGGCGCGGGTCGCATTCCGACGGCGTTGTTGCAGGCGCTGCTCGACCGGCTGGCTTTTGATCGTCCTTTCACAGAAGCGATCGGTGACACGCGTTTCCATTTCGAACGCAACTGGCGGACGGAAGTGGAAACGATCGAAGCTGAAAAATCGCTGCCCGCGAGTGAGGTCGCTGCGCTGACCAAACTCGGATGGAAGGTGTCGCAGCCCGAAGCACCCGGCACGGGACGTTATTTCGGTGGCATCAACGTAGTCGAAATCAACGCCGACGGCACTTATACCGGCTACGCCGACCCACGGCGCACGAACGCGGCAGTGGGTTACGACAATTGACACTTAATAAGTGTCAATTGAGCGGAGCCTGACCGCCTGGTTGGCTTAAGGAATCGCGCGGGTATTATTAGCCCTGGAGGCATCGTGTTCGAGTCGTGAATGTAGGTGGCCCGCTCGCGGGCCACGTTGCGCGCGAGCGCGCAACCTACACATTCGATTAATTCTACTATTACGCGTGATGCGCGGCGCTGTGTCCGTGGCCGCTGGCGGTTTCTTCAGCGGTCTCGGGCTTCTTCCGGCGATCTTTTGCGAGCAGCGTGTAGAAGGCCGGGACCACGAACAGCGTGAACAAAGTGCCGATGCTCATGCCGGTGGCGATGACGAGGCCGATGCTGAAACGACTTTCCGCACCGGCGCCGCTGGCGCGGAGCAACGGTAGCACGCCGAGCACCATGGCGGCGGTGGTCATCAAAATCGGACGCAAACGCACGGCGGCGGCGTGCTCGGCGGCTTCACGAATCGACATGCCTTTTTCTTCCTGAAGCTTGTTCGCAAACTCCACGATGAGAATACCGTGCTTCGCGATGAGGCCGACGAGCGTAATGAGACCGACTTTGGTGTAGATATTGAGCGTCGCGAAATCGAAGAACAGGAAGACCATGGCGGCCGCGATCGTCAGGGGCACGGAAAACATGATAATGAGCGGATCGCGGAAACTTTCATACTGCCCAGCCAAGACGAGAAAGATGATCACCACCGCGAGAATGAAGGTGGCTACAAAGGTGCTGCCTTCCTGCACGAACTGGCGCGAGTCACCGTTGTAATCGATGGTGAAACCTTGCGGGAAGAACTGAGTGGAGTCGTTACGCAGCCAATCGAGCGCTTCGCCGAGGGTCACACCGGGCGCGGGTGCGAACGAAAGCGTCGCCGCGTTGAGCTGCTGGAAGCGGCGCAGTTCGCGCGGTTGCACGACGTTTTCGAGCGTCGCGATCGTCGAGAGCGGCACGAGTTCACCCTTCGTGGTCGAGATGTAATAGTCGCTGATTTGATCGGGATTCAGGCGTTCGAGGCGCGTGACTTGCGGAATCACTTTGTAGGCGCGCCCGTCGATCGCGAAACGATTCACGAAACCGCCACCGAGCATCGAGCCGAGATCGGCGCCGAGCGTCTGCATGTTAATGCCTAGCGCGGCGGCTTTTTCGCGGTCGATGTTCAAGTTAACCTGCGGCTGGTCAAACTTGAGGTTTGTATCGCCGAAGAGGAACAGGCCGCTGCCCATCGCGCGTTGCAGCAATTCGCCGGAAACTTCCGCGACGCGCTGCGGCGCTTCGGTGGAACCGATAACGATCTGCACCGGCAAACCGCCCGACGAGCCCGGCAGGGAAGGGCGCAAAAAAGCCGAGACGCGTGCGCCGGCGACCGACGCGACCTTGGCTTGGATTTCGGGGAGCAGTTGTTGCGTGCTGCGGGTGCGCTGGCTCCATGGTTTAAAACGCCAGCCGACAAACGCGGAATTCGGCGTGCCGCCGCGACCGACGATGACGAAAATTTCCGCGGTCTCATCCGGATAGTCGCGGCGGATGATTTTCGCGACTTCCTGCGCGTAGAGGAGGGTTTGTTCAGAGGTCGCGGTCGCGCCGGCTTCAACGTTCATCAAGATGACGCCTTGATCTTCAGCCGGAGCCAGATCGTTCTTGGCGCCGCTGAAGTAAGGGGGAATTCCTGCGAAGAACGGGTAGAGCGCCGCCGTTACGAGGGCCCAGACAATGAAGATCGCCGCGCGCGTATTGAGCGAGGCGTGTAACGTGCGCTCGTAGGCGCTCTGGAGTTTGCCGAAAGTGCGATTGAGAAACGCCTCGAAGCCTTTCGGGTTCGGGTTGTGGCGCAGGATTTTCGCGCACATCACGGGCGAGAGCGTCAAGGCGACGAAACCGGAAATGATGACCGCGCCCGCGAGCGTGAAAGCGAACTCGCGGAACAGCGCGCCAGTAAGTCCGCCTTGGAAACCGACCGGGGCATACACGGCCGCGAGCGTAATGGTCATCGCGATGACGGGTCCGACGAGTTCGTGTGCGCCTTTAATCGCCGCGTTAAATGGCGAGAGTCCTTCCTCGATATGGCGGTGAATATTTTCAACTACGACGATGGCGTCGTCGACGACGAGACCGATGGCCAGGACCATCGCGAGCAGCGTGAGCAGGTTAATCGAGAACCCCAGCGCGAGCATGAGGGCGCACGCGCCGACGAGCGAAAGCGGGATCGCGACAATCGGAATGATGACGGAACGGAATGAACCGAGAAAAAGGTAGATAACGATGATGACGATCACCATGGCCTCGATGAGCGTGTGCATGACCTCGCTGATGGAGTCGTTAATGAACTCCGTGAAGTCGGCGACGATCTTGCCCTTCATGCCGGGAGGAAGCTGCGCCTGGATGTCGGGCAGCGCTTTGCGGACTTCCTTGATGACGTCGATCGCGTTGGCGGTCGGCAGCGCGGAGATGCCGACGAACACGCCGTTCACGCCGGAGAAAATGACTTGGGAGTCGTAATTTTCGGCCCCCAGCACTACGTCGGCGATGTCGCGCAGGCGGATGAGTTGGCCGTTGTTTTCGCGAATGACGATGTCCTTGAATTCGTCGGCAGAGCGCAGGTCGGTTTGCGCGTTCAAGTTCACACTGAGCATCGAGCCCTTCGTCTGGCCGACGGCGGAAAGGTAGTTTTGCGCGGCGAGCGCGGTGCGGACTTGCGCGGCGCTGAGATTGAGCGCGGCCATGCGTTCCGGTTTCAGCCAGATGCGCATCGCGAAAGTGCGCGCGCCCAGGATTTCGGCTTTCTGCACGCCTTTGAGCGTCGAGAGTTTCGGCTGCACGACGCGCGTGAGGTAATCGGTGATCTGATTTCCCTCCATCTCTTCGCTAGAGAAACCGAGAAACGCGGACGGAGTCGTCTCGCCGACCGCGACGTCGAACACGGGGTCTTCCGCGCCGGCCGGGAGTTCGCCTTTCACCCGGTTCACTTTTGCGGTGATCTGCGTGAGCGCGTCGTTCGGGTCGTAGTTGAGGCGGAGACGTGCGGTGATCGTCGCGCTGTTTTGGCGCGAGACGGACTCGACGTAATCGATGCCGTCGGCAGAGGAAATCTCGCGTTCGAGCGGCGTGGTGACGAAGCCGCGCACGAGGTCGGCGTTGGCGCCCGGATAGGCGACGCTCACGGTGACGACCGCGTTGCTCGTGTAAGGGTATTGGCGGACGACGAGCGCTTGGATCGCCTGATAACCGGCGATGAGCAGGAACAAATTAACCACGGTCGCCAACACGGGGCGCCGGATAAAAATCTCGGTGAAATTCATCGGCTCAGCTCTCCGAAGGTTTCGGCGTGGCGCTGTTGGCCGGCACGACGGTGTTGTTGACCTTCACAAGCGAGCCGGGGCGAAGTTTGCCCTGGCCGCCCGTGACGACTTCTTCGCCGGCTTTCACGCCTTTCGTGAGTGAAACCAGATCGCCGCGCTTCGGGCCGACCGTGACGAAACGCTGCTGCGCGATTTGCGCGTTCTTTTCCTTGTCGACTACGACGACGTAAACCGAGTCGCCATACGGGCTGTAAACAATCGCCGTCGCCGGCAGCACCACGAGTTCGCGCTCTTCGGGCAACACCACATCGACGCGCGCGAACATGCCGGCGCGGAGGGCCTCGTCTTTATTGGGCAATACGGCGCGCACCCTGACATTGCGCGTCGTCTCGTTGATGCGCGGATCGATGGCTTCGATTTTGCCGGCGAACACGCGGCCGGGAAACGCATCGACGTTCACGTTCACCGTGAGGCCGGGCTTGAGCGCGCTGATGTCCTGCTGCGGGAGCGAGAAGTCGGCATACATCGTGTCGATCGCTTCGAGCGTCACGACGGCGTCGGCTTTGTTGAGAAACTGGCCGAGATTCACGAGGCGGATGCCCACGCGGCCATCGAACGGCGCGACGATGCGTTTTTTCGCGAGCGTGGATTTGAGATTTTCGATTTGGGCCGTGGCTTGCGCGGCGCTGGCTTCGGCGGCATCGAGTTCGGCTTTGGTGTTGGTGTTGTTTTTCTGAAGTTCGCGCGCGCGTTCGAGGTTGGCGCTGGTCAACTTCGCGCTGGCCTCGGCGCTGGCGAGTTGGGCGACTTCGGCGATGGTGTCCATTTCGAGGAGCACATCGCCGGCTTTGACGCGCGCGCCGGATTCAAAAGCGACTTTCGTGATGCGGCCTTCGATTTCGGAGCGCACCGTGATGCCTTGAAAACTTTGCAGCGTGCCGACGGCGTGGAGCGTGTTGCGCCATTTTTCCGCCAACGCCACCGCAGTGATGATCGTGGAGGGGGCAGGTTTGCGGGCGGCGAGCGCCGCTTGCGCCTGCCGGTTTTTGAGTGCTTTGTAGCCAAAGATTCCGCCGAGAACCGCGAGGGCGACCAACACCGTGAGGAAGATACGTAATTTCATCGATTTAAGGGTCAGATTGGTAGCCGTGACGCCGCCAGACGCAAGCCGGTGACAGAAAGTTTTCTTGCACGTTACCCAGTTCGGTCTTTGGTGCGCGTTGCCTGTAGGGGTGTCCTCCGCGGAGGACTGAGATTGCGGTGCGCTCGACCGCTCGACCCTTCGAACCTGAACGGATCATGCCGACGAAGGAAACAGCAGGCGCTGCAAGTCTCGCGCCTTTATTCAACTAAAGTCGGGAGCGCGCGGCGCCCCTTCTCTCGGGAGTCAGTTTGGGTCGGGCATTTAAACAAAATGCAAATCCCGACACGAATCCTCCTCACTATTCTCGCAACCGCTGCGACCTCGCTCGCCGCCCTTGCGCAAACTCCGGCGCCCTCCGCGCCATCTGCCGCCGATCCCAACGCGCCTCGCGTGACGCTCGAAACCGTGCGCGTCACCGGCGATCTGTGGGAAACGCCACTTGAACGCATTCCTGCCAGCGTGACCGTCTTTGACGAATCCGCGTTGCGCGCCGCCTCGATTAAACATTTCGGCGATCTCGTGGACCAGATCCCGAATTTAACCTGGACCGGTGGCACGTCACGTCCGCGTTATCTCCAAATCCGCGGCATCGGCGAAAATTCCCACTACGAAGGCGAAACGCCGGACGCGACGGTGCGTTTCCTCGTCGACGATCTCGACTTCACCGGCCTCGGCACGCTCGGCAGCACCTTCGACGTGCGCCAAGTCGAAGTGCTCCGCGGCCCGCAAGCCGGTGCGTTCGGCGCGAATGCGGCGGGCGGCGTGGTGCGCCTCGTCACGAATGCGCCCACGCCGGTGTGGACCGGCCAGATCGAAGCGACCGTCGGCGAAGACGCGCTCTACACCGGCGCGTTCGCGGTCGGCGGCCCGCTCATTGCGAGCGCGCCGGAAAAATTGATGGTGCGCCTCGCCGTGCAACAAACCAATAGCGATGGCTTCCGCAAAAACGCCGTGCTGAACGAGCACACGAACGCCCGCGACGAATTCACCGCGCGCCTGCGCCTCACGTTCAACCCGAACGCCGCTTGGAAATGGGACGGCACCGCGCTGTTCTCCGACGTGAACAACGGCTTCGACGACTTCGCGTTGGATAACAACGGTTACTTCACTTACAGCGACGAGCCCGGTCGGGACGAACAACGCTCCGTCGCCACGAGCCTGCGCGGCACTTACACGGGCTTGGAAAACGTGCGCTTCACCACTGTCACGAGCGGCTCGTGGGTCGATTCGATCTACAGCTACGACGACGATTGGACCGCCGCTTCCTACGAAGGCTTCAGCGATCTCCGTCGTGATCGCAGCGTGTTTAATCAGGAACTCCGCTTCGACTCCGCGCTCACGCGCGACGCGCTTGGCTGGATCGATCGCTGGACGCTCGGCGCGTATTTTTCGAATACCGACGAAGACAGCGCTTACACGAATACCGATCCGGGCAACATCCGCGGCCTGACGACCGATTACCAGGCGAAGAATTTCGCACTCTTCGGCCAGATTTCGCACGATTTCTCCGCCCGCACGCGGCTGATTGCCGGTTTGCGCGCGGAGCAAGTCGACGTCGAAGGGCGCGGTGTCAAAACGCGTTTCCGTAAAGGCCCGGGCACGTTCGATCCGGTCGTGAGACTTGCGCCCTCCTTCGACGACACGCTCGTCGGCGGCAAACTCACGATTGAGCATGACCTCACGGAAAACCAAGTGCTCTTCGCGTCCGTCACGCGCGGCTATAAAGCCGGCGGCGTGAACGTCGATGCGCGCATCAATCCCGCCGTCGATCCGCTCACCTACGAAACGGAATATTTGTGGAACTACGAAGCCGGCCTTCGCGGCAGCTTGTTCGATCAAAAGCTGACGGGTGAAGTGACCGCGTTTTACATCGATCGTCACGACACGCAGGTGCGCGACTCTGCTGGCTTCGGCGGCAGTTACCGTTTCTTCACCGACAACGCGAACCGCGCTTACGTTTACGGCCTCGAAGCGGCGGGCACTTACGCGCTCACCAAAAATTGGTCGGTCAACGGATCGCTCGCGTTGATGGATTCCGAACTCGAGGTGTTCACGCTGTCCGACGGCAGCCTCGCGGGTGGGCGCCGCCTCGCGAACACGCCCGAACACGGCTACACACTCGGCACGCGTTATCGCGCGGACAGCGGATTCTTCGGCAACGTCGAACTCGTCGGCCGCACGCGCTTCTACGATTCGAACAACCAAAACGAAACGCGCACCGCGTCTAACGTCGTCAACGCCAGCCTCGGCTACGCGTGGGGCGACTGGACGTTCACCGCGTGGATTCGCAATGCGTTCAACGAAACCTACGAGAAACGCGTGTTCTTCTTCGGCAACGAAGACCCTGACTACAATACGACGCGTTATGAATCCCGCGCCGACCCGCGCCAGTTCGGCGTGACGGCGAACTATCGCTTCTGAGGAAAGCGTTGGTTCGAGGTAGGGGCCGTTATCCTTAACGGCCCTTTTTCGTTTTTGAGGATGATGTTGTCTTCGAAGGGCGGTTAAGGATAACCGCCCCTACCTTTCATGGCTCGCAAATCGAAATCGGCTTCAAAATCACGCGGCGGCTCGGGCGGCAAACGTTTGGGCGCGATGAAGAAATTTCTCACCCTCAACATCGTGCTCTGGGGCGTGATTGGCGGCTGGTATTTGTTTCAGCCGAAGCCACGACAGGAGGAGGTCTCGCGCCTCGTCGGCAATCTGTTCGATTCGAAAAAATCGGTGACCGCGGTGGATGTGGCGTGGGATTTGTGGCAGTTGTATTACAGCGAGGATTTCGTGAACGCACCGGTCTCCACGACCGCGACGAGCGGCAACACGCCGCTCTACGGTGGCTTGCCGCAAACCGCCACGCTCAACACCGCGCCGGTGCGAGTGCTGAGAAATATCGGCTACACGGTCGGCTACAGCGACGCCCTCGGCAATCCGCTGTGGGCCGCGTATCGGCTCCGCGACATGACGCCGCTCGCCGCGCCGCCGCGCCCAGAGAAGTTTTCCACTGATACGCGCACGGTCGCGCAGATCGACGAGGACAACTACACGCGCAGCGGCTTCGACCGCGGGCACCTCGCGCCCAATTTCGCCATCGCCACGTATTTCGGCGGCCAGGCCCAGGAGGAAACGTTTTTGATGTCGAACATCACGCCGCAGAAACACGGTTTGAATGCCGGCCTGTGGAAATCGCTCGAACAAAAAATCGCGACAAATTATCCGGGCCGCTTCGGCGAAATCTGGGTGATCGCCGGGCCGATTTTCGGTCGCTATCCCGCACGACTGAAACGTCGTGTGGCTGTGCCCGAGGCGTTTTTCATGATCATCGTCGACGAAAGCGACGGTCGCGTGCGCGCGCAGGCGTTTATTTTTCCGCAGGAAACCGCGAGTGCGCAGCTCGACGCGTATCTCGCCACCATTGACGAAATCGAGCGCCGCACCGCTCTGAATTTCCTGAGCGAACTCCCCGACAACGTCGAAAACGCCCTCGAGGCCCATCGCGTGGCCCGAGTGTGGTGAATCGGCGCCAGGCGCGTTTGTCATATATTATATGACAAACGCCCAACTCGGCCTGACGCGGAGGAAGACGCGGATTTCACTCATTCTCCGGATTGGCTCCCTGAAAAATTTCGGTGATTCGTGAAATTCGTGTCTGGTTCCTCAGGGCAATAAAATAAATTTTCGAATTCAGTGAATTCGCGGTTGCGCGAGCCGGTTGAAACACTGGCATCGACTCTCTTTTCGATGCCGACGCCTCTCCCGAATCCCGACCACGTGCTCCGCCTCGCGCAGGAGCTGAATCTCAAAGTCCAGCAAGTCGCCGCCACGGCGCAACTCCTCGCGGAAGACGCGACGGTGCCGTTTATCTCGCGCTACCGCAAGGAAGTCACCGGCATGCTCGACGAAGTGCAGGTCACCGCGATTCGCGATCGCCTGGAGCAAATGCGTTCCATCGACGAGCGCCGTGCGAGCATTCTGTCGTCACTGAAAGAACGCAACCTGCTCAACGACGTGCTGGAAAAATCCATCAATGCCGCGACCACGCTGACCGCGCTCGAGGATATCTATCTGCCGTTCAAGCCGAAGAAGCGCACGCGCGCCACGATCGCGCGAGAAAAAGGTTTGGAGCCGCTCGCGGAGCTGCTTTACGCGCAGGACGCCGCCACGAATCCGGCCACCGCCGCGCAGGAATACGTCGGTCGCGACTACACGCCGGACGATGGCAAAAACACGCCGCAAAAAATCAAGGACATCGACGAAGCGCTCGCCGGCGCTCGCGACATCATCGCCGAGCGCGTGAGCGACGACAAGGACGCGCGCGCGCGCCTACGTCTCGTTTACCAGAAGCACGCCGTCATCTCCTCGAAAGTGCTCACGGGCAAGGAAGTCGAAGCGGCGAAGTTTAAGGATTATTTCGAGTGGAGCGAACCGCTGGCGAAGGCGCCGAGTCATCGCGTGCTCGCGATGCGCCGTGGCGAACAAGAGTTGATGCTGATGATGCGCATCACGTTGCCGGACGAGCTCGCGGCGCAGGCCGAAGTCGAGCCGTTGTTCGTGAAAGCCAAAAATCCCGCGGGCGAACAAGTGCGTCTCGCCGTCGTCGATTCGGTGAAACGTTTGCTCGCGCCCGCGATGGAAACGGAGATGCGCCTCGAATCGAAGAAGCGCGCCGACGAAACCGCGATCAAGGTCTTCGCCGATAACGTGCGCGAACTGATGTTCGCCGCGCCGCTCGGCCAGAAAGCCGTCATGGCGATCGATCCGGGTTTCCGCACGGGGTGCAAAGTCGTGTGTCTCGATCAGCAGGGCAAGTTGCTCCACAACGATGTCGTCTATCCGGATCGCCACGCGGTCGAGGCGAAGGAGAAGCTCGAGGGCTTCATTAAATTTTTCAAAGTCGAGGCCATCGCCATCGGCAACGGCACGGCGGGTCGCGAAACAGAATCGTTCGTGCGCGGGCTCGGCCTGCCGCCGTCGATTCCAGTGATGATGGTCAATGAATCCGGCGCGTCGATTTACTCGGCGAGCGAAGTCGCGCGCGAAGAATTTCCTGATCACGATCTGACGGTGCGTGGCGCGGTTTCCATCGGTCGTCGCTTGATGGATCCGCTCGCGGAGCTCGTGAAGCTCGATCCGAAATCCATCGGCGTCGGTCAGTATCAACACGACGTCGACCAGTATGCGTTGAAGCGTTCACTCGACGACACCGTCGTCAGCACCGTGAACGGCGTCGGTGTGGAAGTGAACACCGCGTCGAAACAACTGCTCAGTTATGTGTCCGGCCTAAATTCGTCGATCGCGGCGAACATCGTCGCGCGCCGGAATGAAAAGGGCCCGTTCAAGACGCGCGCCGAGCTCCTCGAGATTCCGCGCCTCGGGCCGAAAGCTTACGAGCAGGCCGCAGGCTTTCTGCGTATTCGCGGCGCGGGCAATCCGCTCGATTCGAGCGCGGTGCATCCGGAGCGGTATGCGCTCGTCGAGAAGATGGCCGCGGATGTCGGCACGACGGTGCCGGACTTGATGCGCGAAGGCAGCGTGCGCGCGAAAATCAAATTGGAAAAATATGTGACCGACAGCGTGGGCTTGCCGACGTTGACGGACATCGTGGCCGAACTTGCTAAGCCTGGCCGCGATCCGCGCGAAAAGTTTGAAGTGTTTAGTTTCACGGAAGGCGTGAGCAAACCTGAGCATTTGAAGCCCGGCATGAAATTGCCCGGCATCGTGACGAATGTGACCGCGTTTGGCGCGTTCGTGGATGTCGGCGTGCACCAAGACGGCCTCGTGCACGTGAGCCAGCTGGCGGACTCGTTCGTGAAGGAAGCCGCCACCGTCGTTAAGCCGGGCCAGAAAGTCACCGTGACGGTCGTCGAAGTCGATTTGCCGCGTAATCGCATCGCGCTCTCCATGCGCAGTAATCCCGAGATCGGCCCGCGTCCGGCGCTCGGTGCAGGCGGGGCAGGGCGTCCGATCACCGGCCCCGGCCAGCAACGCTCGGGTGGCGGCGGTAATTTTGGCGCCCGCCCGGCGGCGCCGCAGCCGCCGAAGTCGCTCAACGACGATTGGTTCACGGCCGCGCTTAACAAAAAGAAATAAGCGTCCGTGTTTGCAGGACGGATCAACGATCTTGCCCTCCAGCTATACCTAATCTCAGGGATTTCCTGAAATTTCGGCCTACGCACATCTACGTAGAGATGAAACGCGCTAGGGTCTTGCCTCTACTTTTTGGGCGACCAAATTCTGCGAACGACTTGCACCCACTTTCGTGAATATTTTCTGACTTTGCTGCGTCTTAACTGAACCTAAACGCGTTTTGTCGCGTCACACCGCATCACTCTTCACCCACCCACCTCATGCTTAAATTCCTGAACTTCGCCCTCACGTTTACCGCGCTCGGTGCGGCTGCCGCGTTCGCCCAGAACGAACCGAAGTCGTCGGTTCAAAAGAAAACTTATACGCAAAACGGCCAGAATGTGACTGAGCGCACGGTTACCACGGTCGTCACCGAAGCCGAACCGCAGCCGCAAAATTACACGGTCGCGATCTTCACGACCAGCCGCGTAAAGGAAGCCGACGCGGATCTCGGCGCGCTTGAAGATTACATCACCGGTCGCGTCACGGATCTGAATTTCAACGTCATCAGCGGCGAGACTGCGCTCAATGCCGTCTCCAGTCTGGCGCCCGGCGCCAAGGCCACCGAGCTCGACAAGCAACTCGCCCAAGGCACTTCTGCGGTCCGCCTCGCGCAGACTCTCGGTGCGAATTATCTCCTCCAAGTCAGCATCGCTGGCGCGGATTCGCAGAAAAACACGCTCGATGCTTATGGCGTGAAGCAGACCAACGATCTGAGCACCGTTCGGGTCACCTACAAGATTCTCGATGGCAACAACGGCGCGAGCCTCGCCGCCGACACCGTGCGCGTGAGCCGCACTTACCAGGAAACCTCGGGCAACAAAACCGACCGCTCGAACATCTTCAACGATCTGCTCGACGAAGCTGCCGTCAAAGTCGCCGCGAGCCTGAAAAACCAGATCGCGCGCGGCCGCATCACCGCCACGTCGCCCGGCCAAGGCCTCGTCACCGTCACCCTCACGACGGAACTCGGCGACGTTTACATCCCGGATGTGCGCATCGGTGCGGAGAACACGATTTCGATTTCCGACAGCAAATTCAAAGTCTCCGTCCTCAATGCTACCGTGGAAGTCGACGGCATCGCCGTGGGCACCGCGCCGGGCGCCATCGAAGTGAAAGGCGGTCTACACAAACTTCGCATCACTCGCGAAGGTTTCAAACCCTGGGAACGCACCGTGAATTTCTCGAACGGTCAAAAACTCAACGCCGTCCTTGAAATGAGCGAGGCGGGCTATGCTCGCTGGCAGAATGCCACCACGTTCATCAATGAGCTCAAAAACGGCGCCAAGCTCACCGACGCCGACGTGAAGCGCATCGAAGGCGAAGCCAAGATGCTCGAACAAAGCGGTTATCGCGTCGACACGAAGGACGCCCCGCAAATCACCAACAAGTCGCTCTTTTGAGCCACGCCTCGCGTTAACTCTTTAAAAATTCTCACCATGAAATTCGGTAAACTCTCTGTTCTCGTCGCTGCGGCGGCGTTGTTGCTCGCGCCGTTTGGCTTCGCCCAGGACGCCGGCAAAAAGAAAATCGCGATCACGAAAATCACCGCGACCGATTCCGTCGGCAAACGCATGAGTAAGCAGGGCGTCGGGCTCTCGCTCGAGGGCGTGCTCGAAGCGCTCGACGCGCAGGTCTACGACCGCGTGCTCAACACCAAACGTTTCGACGTGTTGGAGCGCTCCGACGCCGATGCCCTCGCGAAAGAAGCGGGTGCCACCGGCGAAGCCTTCGCGTTCAACAAAGCCGACTACATCCTCACGATCAAAGTCGACTCGTTCAACGATCGCATGGAAGAGCGCAAGCTCGCCTCGCTCGGAAAGACCGTGCGCGCCCGCACCATCGAACTCTCCGCCGTTGCGAAAGTCGTCGAAGTCTCCACCCAACGCGCCGTCACGAGCACCAACTTCAAAGTCTCGCGCCGCGACTCCGAGAATCGCTCCGAAAACACCACCGCGCGCGTGGGCGAAGCCTCCGATGATTTGCTTATCCAGGCCGTCGGCGAGATGGCGCAAAAAATCGCCGGTCGCGCCGCCGACAGTGTGTTCCCCGCCCGCGTGCTGAACAAGCGCGAGAAGGTAATCACGATCAACCGCAACGACCAGTCCGGCATCAAAGTGGGCCAAGTCTGGGAGGTCTTCGTGCTCGGCGACGAGCTCGTCGACCCCGACACCGGTGACAAGAGCCGCGAAGAAGTCCTCGTCGGCAAAGTGAAAATCACCCGCGTCACGCCGCAAAATTCCCAAGGCGAAGCCATCGAAGACACCGGGATCGAGCGCGGCTCCGTCATTCGTCTCGCCCAGGATGTCGAGGCCGAGGAAGAGGCCTAAAAGCCCGCCTCTGCCACCACTTCATTCGTCCGAACGCCGTTAATTTAGTCATGCACACATCCATACCCACCCGCCAGGCGAGCCGCCTCGCCCAAATCGCGAGCGCCGTTGCACTCGTTTTCCTCGCCACTGGTTGCGCCACCTACCAGGCGCAAACGCAACAATTCGCGCAAGCCACCAAGAGCGGCGGGCTTGCCTCGTCGATCGCGCAAATCGACGAGAAGGCCAACAAAGCCACCGGCTCAAAAGACGAACTCGTTTACCGTTTCGAGCAGGGCGCGACGCTGCGTTTTGCCGCGTTGTCCGACCTTAGCCAGGTGCCGTTGCCTCCGGCGCAACCACTCGCACCGCAAGCCGCGCCCGTCGATCCGGCGGCCCCGGTCACTCCGGTTGCCGTGCCCACGTGGGCGGAAGTGCAGAAATATTATCTCAACCGTTCCATCGCGGCCTTCGACCAAGCCGAAGAAAAAGTAAATTTCTGGGAAGAACAGTCGAAGGTGAAAGTCGGCTCCGAGTTCGGCGCGTTGGTCAGCAACCAAGCCTCCCTGCCGTATCGCGGGCGCGTTTACGACAAGGTGATGATGAACACTTACAAGGCGATCAGCTACCTTGAACTCGGCGAAAAAGACAAGGCCCGCGTCGAACTCAACCGCTCGCTCCAACGCCAACGCGACGCCGTCGCCGCCAACGAAAAACGCATCGCCGCCGCGATGAGCGACGCCGAGAAAGCCCGCAACGGCGAACTCAAGAACGAGGATGGCAAATCCGCTTCTTACGATTCTCAAAAAGCGCTCAATGACCCGAAGACCGGCCCGGCCCTGCAAGCCGCGCTCAACGCGTCGATCGCGCCGATGAAACCTTACGGCGATTACGTAAACCCGTTCTCGGTGTTTCTCGACGGCTTGTTTTTCACCGTGCTCGGCGAAGGCGGCTCCGACTTCGAACGCGGTCGCAAATCCTTCGAACGCGTCGCCAGCATGGTGCCGGAAAATTCGTTCCTGAAGGCCGACCTCGATGCCGCTGCGCTCGCCGCGGAAGGCAAAGCTCCCGAAGGCATCACCTACGTGATCTTTGAAACCGGCACCGCGCCGACCCGCGACCAAACCCGCGTCGACATCCCGACGTTCCTCGTCACCAGCAAACTCTCCTACGTGGGCGCGTCGTTCCCGAAACTCCAATACAACAACGACTACATCGCCAGCCTCGGCGTCACCGCGGGTGAATCGACCGTCAACACCGCCACCGTCGCGAGCATCGACAGCGTCGTCGCCAACGATTTCAAAAACGAGTGGCCGACCGTCGTGACGAAAACCCTCATCACCACCGCCACCAAAGCCATTGTGCAATACGGCGTGCAAAAAGTCGCCGAAGACAAAGGCGGCATGTGGGGCGGCCTTGCCGCCGGGCTGATTATGGGTGCGGTCAACGCATCCACCAACATCGCCGACACACGCACCTGGATTTCCTTGCCCAAGGAATTCCAATACGCCCGCCTCGCCACCCCGGCCAATCGCGAACTCACGCTCACCGCCGGCACGACGACCAAGACCGTTGCGTTGGAACCCGGCGCCGTGAATGTTGTTTATGTGAAGTCCGCTTCGCCGAGCGCTCCGTTGCTCGTCTCCGCTTTCGTTCTCAAATGAAAAACCAATCCAACTCCTTCCGCCTGGCCGCCGCGCTCGTTGTGACCGGTGCCGCGTTTGCCTTCACCGGCTGCGCCAGCAACGTAAACTCGTATGAGCGCGCCGAATCGCAGGCCGCGCCCAGCTACGTCGCCGACAAACGCGTTATCACCGACAACACCCTCGCCGGGGCTTTGCGCGTAACGTCGATCAACCAAGCCACCGTCTCGGGCAACTTGCTCAAGATTCAGGCCACGGTCGAAAATCTTCGCAGCAGCCAGCGCACGTTTAACTACAAGTTCGAGTGGTTCGATCAGGACGGCATGGCGGTCAACTCGCCTAACGAAACGTGGAAGAGCCTCCCGCTCCAAGGCCGCGAATCCACCACCATCTCCACCGTAGCCACCTCGCCGCGCGCCGTGGACTTCAAGCTCAAGTTCAAAGAATAATTTAATCACCCACCCATGAAATCCAGCTCTACCAAGTTCGTCAGCGTGCTCGCCCTCGGCGCCGCGCTCGCCTTCACCGGTTGCGAAAGCACCAACGAAACCCGCACCGTCGACGCCAAAGGCCCGCAAGCCATCAACACGTCCGCGATCAACTCGCAGGACTGGGCCAGCGCCGCCGATCAACTCGTCAACTCGCTGCTTTCCGGCGGCGCGCTCACCAACGCCCCGCGCACGCCCGCTGTGCTCGCCGTTGACCGCGTGCTCAACAACACCTCACTGATGGTCGACACCGATCTCCTGATTAAGAAGATCCGCGTCGCCCTCACGCAAACCGGCAAGATCGCCGTCACAAACACGATGGGCCTCGGCGAACGCGCCGTGGTCGCCGGCGAAGCCGCTGAGCTCGCCGAGATGCAATCCGGCAAGAAGGCCAAAGTCCTCGTGCCGGATTACACGCTCTACGCGAAGCTCATCCAGCAGACAGATCGCAGCAACAAGGTCACGCAGAACACGTATTCGTTCCAGATGTCGCTCGTGCAAGTGAGCACCGGCCTGACCGTCTGGGAAGAAGAGAAACAAATCGCCAAGCAAACCAAGAACGCCGGTTCGGTCGGCTGGTAAAAATCCTGCCAGAGATTCGATTCGCTCAACACTTCTACGCCGCTCTTCACACGAGCGGCGTTTTTTTTGGAGAGAATGCGACGTTGAGAACCTTAGGATTTTATTTCGCGAGATGGTTTTTACCCCACGCAATGCTCGGAAGTTCGACGAAACGATAGAAAATCACTGAGCATAAATAAATGAAAACGAACGAGACGATGCAGGCGCCCATACGGACAAGCGGGCCGCTCAATGCTGGCCCCGCATAACTGGTGATCGCGGGAATTAGCTCCAGGAGGGGTTGATGTAACAGGTAAAGGCTGTAACTCAGCAGGCCTACTTGCGCGAAAAATTTTCGCCACAAAGGAGGATTCGCGGTCGATTCTTGAGCGGATCGATCAATCAGAAAAGTGATCAGACCTGCGAAGAATAAGGCGCTGAGGAGATACATATAAACACTCAGGGGTTTGATAAAATCAGAACCCACCACCAGGCCGGCCAGGATCACCATCGATAACTTGGATTTGGGCAGTGGTTTTCCCCGAAGGTAGTTTTCTGCGAGATAAGCCCCCAAGCACCAACAAAACCAAAATGAGAATGGGCTTTCCAGGTGGAGGTTTTGACTGGGATCCCTCAACACCGTGATGGCGGCGATGGTGCGCAGGGAAATTTCGACTAATGCCGTCATGAGCAGGGTGCGTCCCCAACCGGCTTTTTTCGCGAACAAAAACAGCAGCGGGTAGAGCAGGTAAAGTTGGGCTTCCACAGCGATGCTCCAAAACGCGCCGTTGATTCCGAAAAAAGTATGGACGTCCCAATTGTGGAGTAACGTCAGGTGACTGACGAACTGGAATAATCCGTCTTCGGAAAAGACCACCCGTTGGAATGGGTAGAAAAAAGAAAAGATCAGCAACGCAACCAGGTAAGGCGGATAGATCCGAAAGGCGCGCCGGATAAAGAAAACGCGCAGTGATTTGTCCCGGGACTGGGAGTAGCTCAAATGGATGCAAAATCCGCTGATCACGAAAAACAGCGATACGCCGAGGAAACCATACGAAAGCGGGAGAAAACCGAACTGGCCGACGGACATATCCCAATTCCTGAATAAACCCGACCATTGGCGCTCCCGACCGTAGCCAAAGGAAACGCCCAAGGCGTGGTAAAAAAAGACCATTAAAATGGCTACGCCACGCAGCTCATCGACTGCCGCAAGGTGATTTTTTTTCATTAAGCAGAGCTGGCGATGCGACTAATCAGCGCCGGCGGAATCGCGGCCGCAATCTCTTTAACGCAGCGAACCGGAAGAGATGCAAATCTCCAAGCAAACCAAGAACGCCAGCTCTGTCGGTTGGCAAATGGTGGGGACCGAGCTTTCGCCGGCGCTAAAAAGCTAGGGCGGACAAGCCGGGCGGGCCGTTTATTAATTCTCTGTCTCCCAAAAACTTCAGCGCCGCGTCCGAAAGGAGCGGCGCTTTTATTTTTCTAAGCCGAGTTCGGCATATCGACCGAACTGTCCGACCTCGATGTGCGCCACGAGTCCAAGCAAAGTAGTTTCAGTGCCGCGACATCCCTGCTGCCAAAATATCACCGGATTGTATTTTTTCCGTGATATCTTTTTTGCAAAGCTCGAACAAACTTGGGGCCACCGAGCGAAAGGCCATCAGCAGTAGGCTTTGGTCGCTGGCGTGCCTTTATTGTAGGCGCAGGTGAGGGGACGAACGTAGTCGTCGCGTTTTAAGATACGCCCCAACGCGATCTCAGGTTTGGGGATGCCGTGAAAGAAGAGGGAGGAATCAACCACGACGCGTTTAGTTTCTATCAGCGTTCGGACATCTTCGTCATGCGAGAAGTCCCAAGATAAATCTGCCGCCCAAGCACGTGTTACTACGCTGACTAACACTGATGGAATTGCGATCGAACGCCGCATCGGTCGAAGGCCTTACGACTTCTTGTCAGCGATCGGCCGACCGTTGGCGTCCACTTCGATTTCGACGGGGACTTGGATCGTGCGGCCATCGGAAGTGGTTTCCGTGCGCCACGTGCGGACGACGCGGCGGTCGTTTGTAAACGTGGATTTGGTCGCGGCGGCGGCCCCTTCGGCGGCCCCGACGACCACGCCGGCGGCGTTACTCACCACGGCACCCGCGGCAACACCGACGGCGTTGCCGACGACAGGCCCGGGTTGATTTGGATTGGTAAAGCGGGCGTCGCGATTAGCGGTGTTACACCCCGTAAAAACCAAAACCGAAAGTGCGAATGCAGAGACGAAAAGACGTTGATTCATGAATGAAAGAAAACGCGGAAAAATTAACCCACGCAGGGTCTGGCGCAATGGCAGAAACAATGATTTCTGAGGGTGGCGACCGGTTTTTTGCCCACGGATTTCACAGATCACGCGGATGGAGATGCTACTTTTGACGATGACGGAATTGAGGGAGGGGCGGTTATCCTTAACCGCCCTGAATGATATCCGCTAACGAAGGGCAGTTAAGTATAACTGCCTCTACCTTAAATTCACTGACCATAATCCGTCCGGATCCGTGAAATCCGTGGTCAAAAAACCCTCACGCGTCATTCACAACTCCGTCGCGATTTCAGCAACCTGCCGCGAATACGTGATCCCGCTCTCCGGCGGAAAATGTTTTAATCCATCGGCACGCAGCGCGGGCGCGTGGTCGCGGAGGTATGTGTCGAACGCTTTGCGCGAAGGGAACACGTAGTGCGTTTCCACGACGGCAGCCGCGGTGTCGGTTTCGCGATCAGGCAGCACGATGCGCGCGGCACTCGCGCCGGCCTCACGGATTGCCATCACATGACTCGGCGAGAGCCACGCGAGATAACGGCCGCGTTGTGGCACGTCTTTGCACGAGGCGCGAACGGTGTAGAGAATTTCAGGCATGGTAGCGACTAATGCGATTCGGAGAAGCTCGTGATCGAGTGCCATTCGAGCACTTCCTGCAGCAACCCGCGCTCGGTGCGCAGCACGACGCGTTCGAGGCTGTTCCACGTTGGCGAGAACGAGAGTTGTTTGCGCGCGTCTTCGAGCATCACGCGCATCTCGCGGTAGCGCGCGACGCGGCGCTGGAGGTCATTGATCGAGATGAACGAAATGAACGCCGCCGCGATCACCGGCAGGATAATCGGCAGGAGATAGAACACCCATTCCTCGCCCGCTTGCGAAAGGATTCCCCAATGCCACGTGTGCGCGATCGCGTAGAGCGCGGTGCAGGCGATCGCGAGAATCGTCGCCACACCGAATCCGAGTCGCAGGCGGCGGTAGAGCGGCAGCGCACGTTTTTCCTGGCTGCGATAATAGGAGAGTTGGTCGTCGATGCGGTATTCGAGGTAAACGCGGCGGAATTTTTCCAACGACACGGGCTGCTCGATCGCCGAGCGACTGTGCAAAATGTGCAGCGTGCGGGTGAGTCCGCGCATGCCGGCAAACGCCATGTCTTGAAACAGCGGCGCGGCGCGCGGCAGCCCCCAGGTCGCGAGCGCGGAGCGGCAGAATTCCGCGGCGAGGCGGCAGCGCACCCAGTTGTGGTGATGGTGATGCTGGCGCAGCGCGATCGCGACGATGAGCGCGCCGATCAAGCACGCGAGTTTGAGCCATGGCAGTGCGAGCCAGTGCAGATCAAACGCGAGGGCGGCCGCCGCGACAATCGTCGCGAGCACGTGAAACACGACCGTCATCACAATCAGGCGGCGAAACTGCGGCGCACCGTGGCTCGCGGCAAAATCGCATTTTTGCTGAAACGCGAAGATCTCGCCTGGCGCGTCGAACGGATTGGTCGCCCAACTCGTGCGCGCGGCCGGCAGTTTGTTGAGCGCGGCGAAATGTTCGTCGCCTTGGTGCAACGCGGCGAAGTTTTCCTTGGTGACTTCGAGGGTCGTGGCGTCGATCAGGATGAGGGGACGGCCGAGTGCACGTGCGTAGTGGATGATGTCGGCGGTGCCGCCGCGACCGCGGGCGGGTTTGCCGTCCCAAAGCGCGAGCAGCACGTCGGAGCCGTTGACGACTTCCATGCCGCAATCGAGGTAAGCGTCGTCGCGCGTGCCGTTTTCCTGAATCACGCGGACGTGCTCGGCCTGACCGAGCAATTCCTCGACGGCAGTCCATTCAGTCGAGGTGAAATCCTTGGCGAATTCCGCGCGAGGCAGCGGCAGGACGACGTGCCAGCCGAGGCCGGCTTTTTTGGCTTCGCGCGCAAATACTTGGTCGCTGCCGGCCGCGACGGACGACAGCGCGACCCAATTTCCCGGCGATTCCCGTTGGAGTTCGGCCAGCGTGCTGGCGACAATCGCCACGGTTTTCTCGGGATGATCGACTTGTCGATGACCGGTAAAACCGATGACGTGAAACAGCGGAAGTTTGCTGGAAATATCGCCCATGGACGGCCCAAACGGGTGCCAGTGCCGCGCCAGAGTGGCAAGGAGTAAGCTTCGAGTGCTTACGGTGAAACGCGCTAATCATGGGGGGCTCTTTTGAATTTTGCGGAGCGCACTGTGGCTAGCGTGCTCCACCCAAAAGGCAGAGTTGCCAGCAGGTGGGACCGTGGCTAACCACTTCGCGCGATGCCGGACTCCGCCAAAGCAGTTTTCATATCGTATGCTTCGCAAGACGCGGAGGTGGCGCGGCGCATTTGCGAAGCGTTGCGCGCGGGTGGCGTGGACGTGTGGTTTGACCAGAGCGAATTGCGCGGCGGCGATGCGTGGGATCAAAGTATCAAACGGCAGATCCGCGAATGCTCCTTGTTTTTGCCCGTGGTGTCGGCGGCGACGCAGGCGCGGCGCGAAGGGTATTTCCGGCGTGAATGGAAACTCGCGGTGGAGCGCACGCACGACATGGACGACGGCGTGCCGTTCCTGCTCCCGATCTCGCTCGATGGCATCAATGAATCGGACGCGTTCGTGCCTGAGGCGTTTTTGCGGGTGCAATGGACGAAACTGGCCGCGAAGGAAATTCCGGCGGGCTTTGTCAGCCGGGTGCGTAATCTGCTCGAAGCACCCGCGCCCGTGCGCGCGAGCGGCGGCGGTGTGCTGCCGCCCTCTGGCAGTATCGGGAGCAGCCGCCACGGCATGCCGGCGTGGGCGAGGGGAATCATCGGCGTGGCGGGAGTCGCAGTGGGGCTGATTTTTGCGGTGCGTGGAGTCTGGCAAGGTCAGAAGAAAAAATCGCCGCCGGCTCCTCCACCGACTGCCGTGGCCGCCCCTGCCACCACCTCGAAAGGAACCGATGGACCAAAGCTCACGGCTTCGCGGCTCGCGCTCGCGCGGTTTGAAAATTTAACCGGCGATCCGAAACTGGACAACGTCGCCCGCATGATCGAAGGCGAACTGGTGCGCGGGATCGCGGCGGCGCCGCACGTGCGTTTGTTGCCGGTCGACGCGGCAGGCCGTAGTGCGGCTCGCGAGGCGGCTCGAAAGGAAAATGCCGCATCAGTTATCCTCGGCACGTATTTCCGTGAAGGGGCGAATCTTGCGATCAGTGTCGAGATTTTCGTGGTGGAAGAGGGCACCTCGATGGGCACGCTCGGTCCGGTGATCGTGCCAGAAAGCGTGCGCGGTGACGTATGGACGGAGTTCGTGGACCGATTGACCACGGGTGCCAATAATGTCGTCGCGAATCTTGAGACGGAACCGCTGCGGCTTTCGGGGTTGGTTTACACGCGTCCGTGGCCGCGCTGGTCCGTCGCGCAACAGTTGAACGTCTTGCGCGCGGAGCAGAATCGAAAATCCGAGGCGGAGATGCTCGCGGCGTATCAGGCGCTGCTGGCGAAGAACCCGGAATTGCTGAAAGCAAAAGTGGAGACGGCGCGGCTGTTGCGGGGGATGAATCGTCCGGCGGAAGCCGAGAAAGAATTTAATGAATTACTGGCGATGCGTGCGCAGCTCTCGCAGTCGGAGATTTTTGAAATCACTTACGATCTGGCGCTACTGCAAGGCGATCCCGAGGTGGCGCTGCAAGCGGCGCGTGGGATGCTGGGCATCCGCGACACGCGCACGGAGATCACGCAACTGCTCGCGTGTTTGTGGGCGCTGAATCGTCCGCGCGTGGCTTATGAGGAAATCGAGGCGTGGTGGCAGCGCTTGAAGCCGCGGGTGCCGGTGGATCAGCAGTTTTTTCCGCAGGTCGGCGTGTATGCATCGCGGATCGCGGCGGAAATTTCCCATGGTGATTTGGTGGCAGCGGAGAAACACGCTGCGGAGTTGCGCGCCTATGGTGCGGGCCGGCAAATCCCGACCGTGACTTGGGTGGATGCGCGCGTGCAGGCCCTGCGCGGCAATATGGCAGGGCTGAAGAAAGTGCTCGCAGAAGCCGGCACGTTGCCCGGTTCGGCGCGCGTCGAGCCGGTGTCGATCGCCCACTACGCGTATGGAGTGTTGTTGAACGCCGGGTTCCCGAAAGAAGCGGAAGAAATGCAGGCGGTCCTGCTGCAACGCTGGGCGGATTTGCCGGAAAGCGTGCGCAATCGCGATGACTACGCCGAGGTCGCGTGGCAGGTGGCGATCGCGGAAAAGCGCTACGACTACATCTATCAAAAACTCGACGACTTCCTCGCGCGCAAAGTGGGCTCGCCGCTCGATTTGCTCGGCTACCGTGCGCTCACTTATTTAAAACAAGGCAATGAATCCAAATGGCGCGAGCTCGACGCGGAGCTGGCGAAAATGGATCTGCGCAACACGCGCGGCATGACGTTCTACTGGCGCGCGCGTCTCGCCGCGGCCAATGGCGAAAAGAAACGCGCAACAGATCTCCTTGAGCAAGCCGTGGCGAACGGTCTTTGGTTCCGCAGTTTTCAAGGCGGCATGTCGGACCTTGGGCGCATCGAACCGGAGTTTGCCGGCTTGCGCGGCTACGCGCCTTACGAGCAACTGCTTAAGCCGAAGGATTGAAATTCGCGTGTCTGTTTTTTATCGCGCGGAGCGTTTTAATTCAGACGGTTTTTCGAGTTCGGTGAAATCGCGACCGCCATGGCTGCGGGCGGTGACGCGAGTAAACTCTGCTCCGAGAAATAAAATCTGGGCGGCATAGTAACACCAGAGCAACAGCGCGATGGCCGAGGCCGCGGCGCCATACGCCGACGTGAGGCTCGTGTGGGCAAGGTAATAACCGAGCAGGCTTTTGCCGACTGTGAAAAGTGCGGCCGTCACCACCGAACCGAGCCACACGTGCCGCCATTGCACATCGGTATCGGGGAGTAATTTGAAGATGAGCGCGAACAGCGCCGTGATGACAATGAAAGAAATCGAGTTGTTGAGAAACTGGAGCGCGAACACCGGCAGATGGGCTGAGCTGAAAAAATGCGCCCCGAGAAAACTCAGCGCGGCGCTCGCGATGAGCGACACCATAAGCAGGAATCCCGTGGCGAGCACGGAGATGAAAGAAAACAGGCGCTGCTTCAGCATGTCGCGAAATTCCATTTTTTCATCGCTGTGCACGCGCCAGATGGAATTAAGCGCGACCTGCAGATGATAAAATACGCCGAACGCGCCGAACAGCAGCGTCGCGCCGCCCAGCACCGTTGCGATGACGCCCTCGCGCTGCCCCACCGGATCTTGAATTGATTCGAGCAGTTTGCCCGCCGAGGCCCCGGTGAGTCTGGAAATCTCACCGATCACGGTTTCACGCGCATCACCTTCGCCCAGAAAGAAACCGGCGACTGCGACCGCCAGCACCAGCAGCGGAGCCACTGCGATCGTCGTATAAAACGCCAGTGCCGCGCCCAGGCGCGCGACGTTGTCGTCAATAAACGCCTTGAGCGTGCGCCAAAGAATTTTCCCCGTGCGCGAAAAAATCCCCAGCTGCATGCGCACCGGTTCGGAGACGGCAGCTTTGGAAATGGGAGATTTTTTTTTAGGCATGAAACAGAGTGGTCTATCTGGAACTCAGGAAATCAGGAAAGGATCGGGCCAATGAATGATGGGGCAGGGTTCCTGATTTCCTGAGTTCCAGATAAAAAAGTTAAGCGTTACACGATCGAGCTGGCCCACGCGGGGACTTCAATGCTGCGTTCCTGGCCGTAATCGGCCACCAGGTTTTCCAACCAGGGTTTATTGCTGCTGCAGTTTTTCAAGCGGACGAAATTTTTGCCGCCTTTCGTTTCGATCACATAATTGGCGCTTACGCGGATAGGGACGGTTTCGCCCCGCAGCAGGCACGAGCCTTCCACGGTTTTATTTTCGGAATCGATTTTCAAATCACGCACTTCGCCGTAACGGGCGATGAGCGTGTTGACATACGATTGGGCGGCGCGGCTGGACAGGGCATCTTTGGCGGCTCGGAACATGTTACTACAGATGCTGGGCAGCGCCTGATGTTCCTCAACAGGCACAGTCGATTCCATTACCCGGGCTTCGGGATTGGCGCTAGCGGGGATGGGGAGAGGCAGGGCACTGCGTTCGGTAATCTGCCCGATGTTCGATTCACGCGGGGTGGTGTATTGTCTGGGCAAGCTACTCGAACAACCTCAACTCCCAATTGCCATGATCTCCACCCTCGCCCTCGTCCTCCCTGTCGCCGCTGCCGGCTGGTCCCTGCTCTATCTTCTCTTCGGTGGCGGCCTATTCGGTGCCGTCGTGATCTTCGTCGTCGCCAAGATGCTCGGCAAATAAGCCCGGTTCTTTGCACACCGCTTAAAAATTCAACGCCTACTCTCGTTATGAAAAAGCAAACCACCTCCTCGAACTCTGCCAGCCTCAAGCGTGCAGGTGCTCGCTTGCTCTCCGATGTGACCGCTGTTCCGAGTCGCATCCACCATCATGTGATCAAACCACTCCAGACCAGCACGGGTCGCAGCTATCGTGCCGCCCGCCGCGTCATGGAGCCCATGACGGCGCCGACGGTCGGCAGTCTGGCTACGTTTATGGCCGCAGTGTTCGGCCTCGACGATCGTAAGCAGCACACGGCCTGATCAACACCTTCACTTTGTCACCCTGCGCAAACAGGCTCTGACGAAATTAAAAGAAAGCCCGGGCGCGTGAAGTCGCCCGGGCTTTTTTGTTTTCTGAATTTGTAGGGCGGGATCGCCGATCCCGCCTCTCGGAGATGGTTCCCGATCTCCGCACCGCGTTTTTATTCGAGTGTCGCTCGGCGTCGGTGCGGAGACCGACGCCCACCTCACTTACTTCGCGACTGCGCCCGGGATCGTGCCGGCTTTGATGATGAACATTTTTTCCGGATTCAGGTGCTGCTTGATGGCGCCGTTCACTTCGGAAAGGGAAACGGCGTTTACCTTCGTCGGGTATTCGTCGAGCCAGCTGATGTCTTTGCCGCGATTGACGGCATTTTGCAGGGCTTGCGCCATGCCTTCGGTCGTCGCGAGCGCGATCTTGAAGGAGCCGGTGAGGTTGCCTTTGTGGTCCTCGAGTTCTTTTTCGGTGACGCCGTTGGCATACCATTCGCCGAGATGCTTCTGCGCGGAGGCGATGCCTTTATCGAGCAAGTTGGGCGCGAAGGTGGCGGTGACTTGAAAATCGCCATCGTTGAACATGTCGTTCGTGAGGTTCGAATAGATGCCGTAAGTTAGGCCCTCTTTTTCGCGCGTGGTCTTCATCAAGCGTCCGGAGAAGCTCGCGCCGCCGAGCACGGAAGCGCCGACGCGCAGCGGGATATAATCCGCTTCGCCATAACGCAGCCCTGTCGTTTGACCGATGATGATGTTCACGCTGGTCTTGTCCGGCATGAAGACATCGTGCACGCGCGCGGAATCGGTCGGCGTGGTTTTGGCGATCGCGAGCGCGGCGCTGCCGCCGCTCCAGCCTTTGAACGCGGTGGTGAGTTCCGATTTCACTTGGTCGGCGTTGATATCGCCCACGGCGACGACCGTGAGGTGAGCCGGGCCGTAGTGGGCGGCATGGAATTTTTTGAGATCGTCGACGGTGGTTTTGTTCACGGCGGCAATGCTCTCCTCGACGGTGGCGTTACGATTCGGGTGACCCGGCGCGTAGGCGGCGCGGGAGAACTCGTCCGATGCGCGGAAGGCGGTGCTTTCGAGCGCGCGTTGCAGGCCGCCGACGCTTTGCTTCTTTAACTTTTCCAATTCCTCGGCGGAAAACGCCGGTTCGCGGAGTTGCTCGGCGAGCAATTTTACGACGAGCGGCACGTCTTTTGCGAGGCAGCGAGCGTTGAATTCGAGCACGCCGGTATTGACCGAAAAACTGATCGAAGCACCGACGGCGTCGAGTTGGTCGGTGATGGCGGCTTTATCTTGTTTCAAAGTGCCCCGATCGAGCATACCGCCGACGAGGGTCGGGAGCATGGAATTGTCGGCGGGCGCTTTGTTGTCGCCGGCGGGGAGGGCGCCGCGGAGATAGACGACGTCTTTGACGCCGGTCTTGTAAGCGATGAGTTCGATGTCGCCGATTTTCGAGCGCACGGCATTCGAGGCGATTTGCGCCGAGCCGGAGACAACCAAGGCGGCCGCGAGGAGAGAGGAGAAAATGTGTTTCATGACGAAGTGATGATTGAGGGTTTACTTCGAGGCAGCCGCTTCGGCGGGTTTAGCTGTGGCCGGTGCCGGGGGTTTCGGAGCGCCGGGGACGATCGGCACGAACCAGCCGGTGGTGCTTTGGTTTTCGTTGAAATATTTTGCGACGACGGCCTGCACCATGGCGGGCGTCACCTTTTTATATTTCTCAGGCAGTTGGACATAATTCTGCCAGTCGCCGACGGCGATGTCTTCATTGATGATGCCGGCGATGCTGAACGAGCCGTCGCGCGAGAAGGCGACATCGGTGAGCAGCTTGGCCACGGCAGCGTCGGTTTCCTGCTGAGTGACGCCGTCCTTTTTGATTTTTTCGATCTCTTCGATGATGATTTTTTCAACCTGTTCGTGTGTCGCGCCGGGAGCGAGGGCCGCGAAGATGATGAAGAGGGTCGGATCCTTGAAGTAGCCGTTGTAAGGCGAGACGCTGGTCGTGAGGCTCTTGTCGGTGAGCGCGCGATAGAGGCGGCTGTTCTGGCCGTCGCCGAGGATGTTGCCGAGGACATTGAGCGTGGCGAAATCATCGTGCAGGCCGCCGATGGATTTGTAGCCGATCGCAGCAACGCCGAGTTGGCCGGCGCGTTTGATCGTGACGCGACGCGGGCCGGTTTGCTCGGGCTCTTCCGTGTAAACTTGCGGGATCGGCGTGGGCGATTTCGGAATCGCGCCGTAATATTTTTTGACGAGGCCGAGCGCTTGCTCGGGCGTGAAGTCACCGAGGACGGTCACCGTGGAATTATCGGGCCAGTAATACGTGTTGTAGAACGCCTGAAGTTTTTCGATGGAGACTTTTTCGATGTCGGAGCGCCAGCCGATGGTGGAATGGTGATACGGGTGCGCTTGGTAAGCGGCGGCCATCATTTCCTTGATGAGGGATTGGAACGGGGAATTTTCGCCGCGCTCGAATTCGTTGCGCACGACGGTCATCTCGGGCTTGCGCTCGGCGTCGTCGAGGATGAGGTTGCGCATGCGGTCGGCTTCCATGCCGATGACCATGTCGAGGTGCTCGCTGCCGAGGGTCTGGTAATAGTTGGTGCGGTCGAGCCAGGTGGAGGCGTTGTATTGCGCGCCGGTTTTTTCGAGCAGGCGGTCGATGATCTGGCCGTTGGCCTTGTTGTAATTTTTCGAGCCTTTGAACATCAAGTGCTCGAGCAGATGGGTGGCGCCAGTCGTGCCGGTGACTTCGTCGCGCGAGCCAACGCGATACGTGACCATGAACGTCACCACCGGCGCGGAGCGATCCGGCATGAGGAGCACTTGGAGGCCGTTGGAATTCAGCGTGTATTCGTCAATGCCGCCGAGCGACTTGACGTGAGTGTAGCCTTCGACGGCGGGAGCGGCTTGGAGTGTCGCGACCGAAAGGGCGAGGGCGAGAAGGGTTAAGGAACGTTTGAGCATGATGTTTGGAGGGGATGTAGCGTGGCGACGGTAGCAGAGCGGCGTCGGCTTTGCCAATCCGCCAAAAGCACTAATCCGAAGGAAACCCCTTCATCGGGCTTTTTCCGGTAGGTGTTTCGGACGCTTTGCCAAGAACGAAGGTTGGAACGCTTGGTCGGAGCGAGTGTGCTACACGCTTCTACTCTCTCCGTTTCTCCCTTGCCTGCAGAAAAATCCACCTCACGCGTCAGTGCCAGTGCTGCCGCTGCCTCGAAACTGCCATCGGCTAAACCGCTCGCTTCCAAACCGTCCGCGCCGAAGACGGCTCAGCCGTTCGAGGGTATGGGCGCGATTATTCTGGAACGCGGCGTGGGTTTTCGCGTGTGGGCGCCCAACGCCAACTCCGTCAGCGTCGTCGGCTCTTTTAACGAATGGAAACAGCATCCGCTCGTGCAGGAAGACGGTGGCATGTGGGCCGGCGTGGTGTTGACCGCAAAATTCGGTGACGAATACCGCTTCGAGCTTCGCTGCGAAAAAAACAAATTCACGCGCATCGATCCATGGGCGCGCAAAGTGACCAACTCGGTGGGCAACGGCATTGTGTGGCAGGCGCCGGCACCCAGCGCAGACGAAAAACGATTTCAGCCGCCGACGATGGACACGCTCGTGATCTACGAAATGCACATCGGCAGTTTCCACACGCAACCCGGCCAACCGGGCACGTTTGCGTCGGCGATTGAGAAATTACCCTATCTGCGCGACCTCGGCATCAACGCGATCGAAGTGATGCCCGTCGCGGAATTCGCGGGAGATTTTTCGTGGGGCTATAATCCTGCGCATCCGTTCGCGGTCGAAACCGCTTACGGCGGCCCCGAGGGCTTGCTGGCGTTCGTGCGGGCCGCGCACGACCACGGCATCGCGGTGATTCTCGATGTGGTCTATAATCACTTCGGCCCGAGCGATCTTTCGATCTGGCAGTTCGACGGCTGGAGCGAAAACGACATGGGCGGCATCTATTTCTACAATGACTGGCGTGCCAATACGCCGTGGGGCGACACGCGTCCCGACTACGGCCGCGACGAAGTCCGTCGCTACATCCACGACAACGCGCTGATGTGGCTGCGCGACTACGGTATTGATGGCCTGCGCCTCGACATGTCGGTTTACATCCGGACGTTCAAAGGCAATCACGGCGACCCGGATGATGATTTGAAAGAGGGCTGGAGCCTGCTCCAGTGGATCAACGAAGACATCCGCAAAGAATTTCCGCGCACGATCACGATCGCCGAAGATTTAAAGAACAGTGAATGGATCGTGAAACACACGGGCGATGCCGGCGCAGGGTTTCATTCGCAATGGGATGCCGCGTTCGTGCATCCCGTGCGTGAAGCGATGATCGTGTCGGACGATTCACAGCGTAACCTCGACGCGGTCGTGGAAGCGTTGCGCAACCGCTACGATGGCGATGCGTTCAAGCGCGTGGTTTACAGCGAATCGCATGACGAAGTCGCGAATGGCAAAGCGCGGTTGCCGCACGAGATCGCGCCCGGTTCAGCCGACAGTTTTTTCGCGAAGAAACGTTCCGTGCTCGGGGCGGCACTCGCGCTGACTGCGCCGGGTATCCCGATGTTGTTTCAAGGTCAGGAATTGCTTGAAGACGAGTGGTTCCGCGATGTAGTGCCCATCGACTGGAGCAAGCAGGAGAAATTCGCTGGCATTAACCAGATCTATCGCGACTTGATCGTGCTGCGTCGCAATCTCAGTGGTGTGAGCGCGGGATTCACCGGCCAGCACATCGAGGTCAATCACGTGAATCATGAGGCCAAGGTCATCGCTTTTCGCCGCTGGCGCGAAGGCGGTGCGGGTGACGATGTCGTCATCGTCGTTAATCTTTCAAGTCAGCCGCTGAATGACTACGTTGTAGGCGTGCCAACGGGTGGACTTTGGAAGGTGCGCCTGAACAGCGATGGCAAAGCTTACTCGCAGGAATTCTCCGACCATCCCGCGGTCGATGTCGAAGCGGCCGCAGTGCCAACCGATGGTTACACCCATCAGATCAAGACCGGCATCGGCGCGTATTCGCTCGTGATTTTTTCGCAGGACAAGGCGTAGCACGGGCGCCTGTCTTGAGGTTTAAACGAGCCGGCCCGCCCGGAGGTCGGGCCCTGCCTTACTCTGCGGGCGGCAGCGTAAAGAAAAACGTCGCGCCTCTGCCGGGTTGGGCTTCGGCCCAGATGCGACCGCCGTGGCGGTGGACGATGCGTTGCACCGTCGCGAGGCCGACGCCGGTGCCGGGAAATTCTGCCGCGGAGTGCAGGCGCTGGAACGGCGCGAACAGGCGCAGGGCGTGGTTCATGTCAAAACCGGCGCCGTTATCGCGCACGAAAAATGCCGGCGTGCCGTCGGCTTGGTGCACGCTGCCGAACTGCACGCGCGCGGCACCTTGCACTTTCGAAGAATACTTCCACGCGTTGGACAAAAGATTTTCCAGCACGGCGGTAATGAGGCCGCGATCGCAGGTGGCGGTGAGTTGCGGCGTGATGGTGAGTTCGACCTGGCGCTGGGGGTTCTGCACCGCGAGGCCGTTGCAAATCCGCGTGACGAGATCGCTCAAGTTGACCGATTCGCGGTTCAGTTCGCTGCGCGTGACTTGGGAGAGGCGCAGCAAATCCTCGATGAGCGAGCCCATGCGCGCGGATTCTTCGAGGATGCGCGAGAGGTGGAGGCGCGAGGTCTCGTCGAGATTCTGCGAAGCGTCGAGTTGCAGGATGCCGGCAAAGCCCTTGATGGCGCGCAACGGCGCGCGCAGATCGTGGGAGACGGAGTAGGAAAAGGCTTCGAGTTCCTGATTCGCGGAGTGCAGTTGCGCGGTGCGATCGCGCACGCGTTTTTCGAGTTCCTGATACACCTGCACATTTTCCATCGCGACCGCGGTGGTGTTGGCGAGGGCTTGGAGTAACTCGATTTGCTCGGGCGTTGCTTGATGGCGCGAAGCCCAATAATTGCCGATGGCCCCGATAGGCGCGGTGGTGCGGATCGGCACCATCACCAGACTCTTCACGAACGTCGGGCGGTAAGCGTCGGCAGGGATGCGCGCGTCGGCGTAGATGTCGTCGATGACGGCGGACTGCCGGTTAAGCATCACCCAACCGCTGATGCAGGTGCTCAGCGGGAAACGCTGGCCTTTCCAGAGCGGCGAAATGGCATCTTCGTCGACGTAGTGGCAATGGTCGCCATCGCGCAGCACGAACGTGGCGCCGTCGGCGCCGGTGAGTTCACGCGCGGCACGGCGCACAATTTCGCGAATCGTTTCGATGTCGCGCGCGAGGGAAAGCGATTGCACGGCGGCGACGAGCACTTGCGTGCCGCGTTGTAAACCGGACGCGGGCGCAGCGGGCTTCGGACGATCGAGCACCTGCCGAATGCTGGCGGGAAGTTTTTCGAGTTCGTCTTTGACGATGTAGTCCGCCGCGCCGGCGGTGAAGAGCACGCGCGAAGTGATGCGATCGCCAGCCCCGGTGACGCAGATGAACGGCGTGCCGGGTTTCTTGAGCGTCACGTGATGCAACGCGGCAATCGCGCTAAAGCCGGGCACGCTGCTATCGGAGAGGACGAGATCGAATTTCCCCGTCGCGAGCTTGTCGCAAAAATCATCCGGCTTATCGACGACGACCAAGCGCGCATTGACGCCGTTGCGCACCAACATCTGTTCGATCAGGTAGGCGTCCGTGGGACTGTCTTCTAAGTGGAGAATGTTGAGCGGACTCATGGCGTGGCTGGGCTGGAAATTTTTTTGAAGCGTCCCGGCTGCACAGCTTTCTTTTCACAGCAGAAACCAAGCCGCAACGGCAAACCCCCTCTCTAGGGTAAAGGCCCCGTGCGCGCAGCCGCCGATGGCGACACGGTTACCGACGCCATGCTCGCGGCTTGCGCGAGGCTGAATCCAGCGTTTGCTCGGCGCATGCATCTCTTTTCCCGAAAGGTTGGTTTGAGTGTGTTGATGGCCTGGACAGCGTTGACCGTGTTTGCGGCGGGCCGTCCGATTACGGTCGATGATTTAATGAAAATTCATCGCGTTTCCGATCCGCAGTTGTCTCCCGACGGTCAATGGGTCGCGTATGTCGTGGCCGACGTCGCTTACGAGGAAAACGCCACTAACAGCGATATCTGGCTCATTTCCACCGCAGGCGGCGAACCGCGCCAGCTCACCAATTCGCCGAAACACGATCGTCACCCGCGCTGGTCGCCCGACGGCAAGTGGCTCGCCTTCGAATCGACGCGCGACGGCACCTCGCAGATCTGGCTCATGCCTGCGACAGGCGGCGAGGCGCAGAAGCTCACCTCGATTTCCACGCAGGCGTCGCAAGCCGTTTGGTCGCCGACCGGCGACAAACTCGCGTTCGTCTCCGCTGTGTTTCCGGAGTTTTCCGCGAAACCCTTCGCGGAAGCGGACAAGTTGAACAAAGAAAAATCCGACGCCCGCACCGCCTCCAAGGTCAAGGCGCGCGTCATCACGCAGCTGCTGTATCGCCACTGGGATTCGTGGGTGGACGACAAACGCAAACACCTCTTCGTCGTAAATGTGAAGGACGGCGCCGCCGTCGGCGAACCACGCAACGCGACCCCCGGCGAAAACGACGCCGTGCCGACTTCGTCGACGTTTAGCGAAGGGGATGATTTCGCGTTTTCTCCCGATGGAAAATCGCTGGCGTTCACTGCGCCGCATCACGTCACGCGCGAGCAGGCGTGGAACACGAATCACGACATCTGGCTCGTGAATCTCGAAAGCGGCCAGAAGCGCCAGCTCACGAACAATCCCGCGGCGGATACATTCCCGCGTTTCTCGCCGGATGGAAAAACCGTCGCGTATCGCGCGCAGGCGCGCCCCGGTTTCGAAGCCGACAAATGGGAACTCCGCGTGCTCTCGCTCGCGAGCGGCGAAAACTGGAGCCTGACCAAGGAAGTCGATATTTCCGCGCACGCCTTCACGTGGAGCGCCGACGGCAAACGCCTCGTATTCGACGCCGAGGAAAAAGCCACGAAGCCGCTGTGGACGGTCGACGTCGCCACCAGCAAACTCACACAGGTCGTCAACGGCGGCGTGAGCGGTGAGTTCAGCCTCGCGCAAGACCCGCGCTTCATGGTCTTCACGCAATCAAAACTCACCCGCGCGCCCGAAGTGATGATTCACAACTTCGCCGACGGCACCACGAAGCCGCTCACGCGCACGAACGACGCTCTGTTCGCGCAACTCGATTTGCCCGAGCCGGAATACGTCACTGTGAAAGGCGCGGGCGGCGATCCAGTGCAGATGTGGATTCTGCGTCCGCCGGGTTTCGATGCGAAAAAGAAATACCCGCTCGTCTTTTGGGTGCACGGCGGCCCGCAAGGCGCGTTTGCCGACTCGTGGTCCACGCGCTGGAACGCCGCCGTCTGGGCCGCGCAAGGTTACGTGATCGCGCTTCCGAATCCGCGCGGTTCGACCGGTTTCGGCCAGAAATTTACCGATGACATTTCGAAGGATTGGAGCGGCAAAGTGTATGAAGACCTCATGGCCGCGCTCGCGCACCTGGAGCAGCAACCCTACATCGACACCACGCGCATGGCGTCGGCCGGCGCGAGTTACGGCGGTTACATGATGAACTGGTTCCAAGGCCACACGACGAAGTTCAAGACGCTCGTGACGCATTGCGGCGTGTTTGATTTCTCCAGCATGTATGGCACCACCGAGGAGACGTGGTTCGACGAATGGGAACATGGCAAGCCGTGGGAAAATTCCGAGCAGGAGAAATTCTCGCCGCATCGCTACGCCGGAAATTTCAAGACGCCGAATCTGATTATCCACAACGAACTCGATTTCCGCGTGCCGATCAACCAAGGCCTTAGCCTCTTCACTGCGCTGCAACGCCAGGGCATTCCTTCGAAGCTGCTCTATTTCCCTGATGAAGGCCATTGGGTGCTCAAGCCGCAAAACTCCCGCCTCTGGCACGACACCATCTTCGACTGGCTCGCGGTGTATTTGAAAAAATAAAACTCACAACGGTAGGGCCTGACCTCCGGGCAGGCCGTCAGGAATCTCGATTGCACGCGGCCCGCCCGGAGGTCGGGCCCTACCAATTAAGCATCCTAGGGTAGGGGCGGTTATCCCTAACCGCCCTCGCGTTGACCGCGCTATCACGTTCAAGGGCGGTTAAGGCTAACCGCCCCTACCTTTTGTAACACCCTTCATGTTCATCATCCCCGATTTCCTGCGCGGCTTCGCCGCTGAGTGCTCGCCCGAGGCGCGCGAACTTGGGTTACTGCACGAACACAAGGCCATCGCGAAACGCCATCGTCGCGTGCAAGCCTCGTGGGCTCCGCATTTGGAGGCCAGTCGCGCGGCCATCGTCGAGGCGGCGCAACTCTGTCCGCCGGATCGCCGTCGTCGCGCGCTCGTGATCGGCGCGGGCGACTGCCTTGATGTGCCGGTGGCGGAACTCGCCGCAATTTTTGAGCACGTCGTGCTCGCCGATATTGTCGTCGGCGCCGAAGCCAAAAAGCTCGCGCGGGCGTCGCGTGGCCGCGTGACCTGCGAGCAGTGGGACGCCAGCGGCGCACTCGCCGGGCTGGCGACGGTGAAGGCCACGCTGTCGCCCGCCGATGCGCATTTGTATTTCGCGCGCGCCGATGCCGGCCCGCCGCCGGGCGGCGAACCTGATTTCATTGTCTCGGCGAATTGCATTTCGCAACTCGGTCTCGTGCCCGGCCACTCGTTGCCCGCTTACGAAAAAGACAAACAGGTTCCCGAGCGTTGCGCCAAGGCCGCCGCGAAACGCCACCTCGAATGGCTCCACGCGCGCCCCGCCGCCGTGCGCATCCTGCTCGCCGACGCCGCGCGCCTCGACGTCGGCCCCGATGGAAAATTGCTCAAGCGCGACACGCTCCACGAACGTTTCGGCCTGCCCAAACCCGATAAACTCTGGCGCTGGGATCTCGCGCCGATTCCCGAGTGGTCGACGGAATTTCACCGGGTTCATGAAGTCGGTGCGTGGATTTTCAACTGATCCTGCGACCGCCACGGCTCGCCGAAAATTTTTGGAGCCGGCACGGTCATGACGTCCGGTGCCAACTCGTTTTAGTTTGCCTTGGCTAGCCGATTGATTTTCCAAGTCGGCGTTCTTCTCTACACCGAGCGAACGCGGATCACTTTCCAAACCCTTCAGCAGTCCACTGCGAAGCGAAGGTGAAAAATTCAGAATCGAAAATTCCCTGACCGAGGGCTTTTCGAGCACCGGTTTCTCAAGCGAGGCATTCCTTTCGGCGCAACGCACCTGGGATGCCGATGCTTCACCCGCACGCGATCGATCCATTCCGATCTGTGCTATCCTCAATTTCTCCGCCGACCCTTACACGGGGTGGCTCTCTTAAAGTTCATTTCCCGGCCGCGACCATTCATCCAGTGGAGCGGTGGTTACGCCAGTTCCCTCACCATGAAATCCTTCCTCAAATTCGCCTTCCCGACCACGCTCGCGGCCAGTGCGTTCGCGGTTAGTCTCGCCGCCAAAGATGTCCTCGTGACCACCGATTGGGTCGCGCAAAACGCTTCGAAACCCAATGTCCGCGTCATCGAAGTCTCGGTTGACCCTGGTCTCTACGAACAAGGTCATATTCCCGACTCTTTCAACGTCAGCTGGCACAACGACCTCGTCGACACGGTGCGCCGCGACATCGTTTCAAAAAAACAATTCGAAGCGCTCGCGTCGCGCCTCGGCATCAAGCCCGACACCACCGTCGTGCTTTACGGCGACAACAACAACTGGTTCGCCGCGTGGGGCGCGTGGATTTTTAATTACTACGGCCATGCCGACGTGCGTTTGCTCGATGGCGGTCGCAAAAAATGGGAGCTCGAAAAACGCCCTTATTCTCCGATTCCCGGCAACGCGCCGGCCACGCACTACGCCGTGACTAAAGTGAATACTGAACTCCGCGCGCGGCTCGGCGATGTCGTCGCGGTGGCCGAAGGCAAATCCGAGACCAAGCTCCTCGATATCCGTTCGCCTGATGAATATTCCGGAAAACTTTTCGCGCCTGCGAACAGCAAGGAACTCTCCGTGCGCGCCGGCCACGTCCCCGGCGCGGTGAATGTCCCGTGGGCCAAAGCAGTGAACGCCGAGGACGGCACCTTTAAGTCAAAAGCCGAGTTGAAAAAAATTTACGCCGAGGCCGGCGTCGACGGCAGCAAGCCCGTCATTGCTTACTGCCGCATCGGCGAACGCTCGAGCCACAGCTGGTTCGTGCTGAGCCAGATTCTGGACTACAGCGCCAAGCAGTATGACGGCTCGTGGACAGAATACGGCAACGCCGTCGGCGTGCCCATCGACAATCCCACCGGCACCGTCTGGAACGGGAAGTAATCGCCACCATTCTCGCCGCTGAGACGACCAGTCGAAAACCGCCGGTCGTCCTGCGCTTGTATCCGCGCTGTGCGCTTCCGCTCCCATGCCTGAATCCTCTCCGACTTCTGCTCTTCGTCCGGCCGGTTTGATCGGCGCTGGTCTGCTCGTGACCGCGCTCATGGCGGCGGCGTGGTATCTGCATGGGAGTGTGTTTTACGGGCGCACCAGTTCATGGCCGCTGATCAGCGGCGCGGTATTTGGCTTTGTGCTGCAGCGCTCGCGGTTCTGTTTTTATTGCGGCTTACGGGAATTCATCGAGGAGCGGGATGCGCGCCCCGTGCTGGGATTGCTCGCGGCGCTGGCGGTCGGCGCGCTCGGTTATGCGGTGGTGCTCGGCGCGTGGGTGCCGTTTCCCGAGACGACGCAATTTCCACCGCGGGCGCATGTCGGCCCGGCGGGCTGGCACTTGCTCGTCGGCGGCCTGACTTTTGGCATCGGCATGGCTTTGTCCGGCTCTTGCCTCAGCGCGCACTTTTACCGCCTCGGGGAAGGATCGCTGCTCGCGCCGGTCGCGCTCGGCGGCGCGGCGGGTGGTTTCATTCTTGGGTTTAACGCGTGGGAATTTTTCTATGTGCGCGCGCTGACCGAAGCGCCGATCCTTTGGCTCCCGCGGAATCTCGGGTATGGCGGCGCGCTCGCGCTGCAACTTCTCGTGCTCGCAGCGCTCGCGTTCGGGGTCTGGCGACGCGGAATCGTGCCGTCGCCGCGTCCGGCGATGGAACGCTCACTGCGGGGCCTCGCGCGCGCGGTGTGGGTCGATCGCTGGCCGCACTGGCTCGGTGGTGTCTTGGTCGGTTTACTTGGAACGGCGGTGTATCTGCGTTCCACGCCGCTGGGCGTCACGTCCGAACTCGGTCGCTTGGCGCGAAAGTTCGGTGGGCAAGCTGGCGTAGTGCCGAAAAATTTGCCGGGCCTCGATGAATTTCCCGGCTGCGGCACCGCCTACATTACCGAAGTTCTCTTCACGCCCAATGCGCTTTTCGTGATTGGCCTAGTCGCGGCAGCGCTGGCGGGCGGACTGGCGGCGGGACAATTCCAACCCGAGCGCCCGACTTGGCCGCGCGTGGGGCTGGCGCTCGTGGGCGGGGTGCTGCTCGGCTTTGGTTCGATGATTTCAATCGGCTGCTCCATCGGCACGTTGCTCTCAGGCATTCAGGCGTTCGCCGTATCCGGTTGGATTTTTGCGATCGCGCTGGTGGTGGGCGTTTACGGCGGATTGAAATTCCGGCGCGCGCTCGGCCAGTAAATTTCCGCGCGGATAAATTTTCCCGCGCATCGACCCGCTATGACAAAAGATTTTTTCCGCGCGTTGGTTTTATACTTTACCTTTCCAGTAGGAATTAACTTTATGCACCGCGATTCACCGCTACGCAGCGAAAATCCTGTCCAGAAGTAAGTCGGGCCGACCACGGCAGACACTTTGGAGTCTCTTTAAAATTAATCGCCGTCACCGCACACCCGGCCCCCGGCGCAAACCAGCAATCCATCTACGCGTTTCGATGCTTCCGGCCTCGAGCGCGTGCTCCGCAGATCGTTCTCCTCTTCAGCAGCGCAGTCTGTGCACACCCGCATGAAACTTACTTCACCAAAAAACTTCTCGAGCCTCTTCGCCAGCAGCGTGGCCGCTCTGGGACTCCTCGCCGTCACTTCGCAGTCGCTTCACGCGCAAGCGACTCACACCACCCAAGACTGGGCGCAAACGCCAGCCGCGTTCGACGACGGCGAATCGCTGCGCGATTTCCAAACCCGCCAGCGCTCCGCACTCTCGCTCCTGAAAGGAAATCCCGAACTCGAAAAGTCCGTTAAGCTTTCCGCCAAAGTCACCGCCGAGAGCCGCACCGGCATTCGCCGCCTGCGCATCCGCAATTTCCAACTCCTGAGCGACGGCGGCCGCGAGACGGCTGAGTTCAATCTCGCCGCCGGCTCGTGGCCGAGCGTGGTCTCGGCGCTGAGCAGCGCGGTGGCCGGCGATTTTCTCACGCAAGCGTCGCTCAAAGGCATCCCGATCGACTCGCTCGAAGTTATCTTCACAAGCCGTCCCGGCTCCGCGCCGTCGCAAACCACGGGCACGCAAGTGACGTATCCGCGCGGCCTCGCTTACACGATCTTTGTCGAGTCGCCGGCGTCCGACCAACAGCTGGAAGAGTTGCGCAAAACCGTGGAACGTGTTTCGCCCGTGCTGAATCTCGTGACGCAGGCGCAAAACATCGGCCACGGCACGTTGGTGCTCACGCCGACGCCCGCGCAGCGCGAAGGCAAGGTGCTCGCCGGTCTCCGGGAGTTTCTCGAAGATAAATATGCCGCCTCCCAAGGAGCCGTGCCGCCCGAGTGGACGAAAGATCGCGTCGCTCCCAAGCGTGACGACTCGCGTCCGCCGCTGCGTGCGCACGTCAAAGTCGAGGGCGACACCGGCATCCGCAACATCCGCACCGACAACGGAAATTTTCAAATCATCCACGATTATCCGCGCTATCTCGGCGGCCACAATATCGGCGTGGTCCCGGAAGAAGACATTCTCGGTCGCATGATCACGTGTCTCACGCACATCTACGAAATCGAAGCTTCGAAGCGCCAGGTCGTGCTCGACACATTGGAGCTCGAAGTCGAAGGCACGCTCACGACGCGCCTCGGCAACACCGCAAATCCGCCGGTCTACAAAGACATCGCCTACCGCGTGAACATTGGTTCGCCGGAACCAAAAGAGAAAATCGAAGCGCTGCAAAAAGCCGTCGAGGCCATCTGCCCGATCTACAACATGCTGAAAGATTCTCAGCCGGTTAAAGGCACGATCGTGCGCGGACCTTACACCGCGGAAAAAGAAAAAGCCGTCGGTAATTAATTTGGGGTAGAGCTCTGGGATGTTGGCGACCCTCACTTAGCCTGGGGTCGCCATATCCCGGGCTGCACCGCGCCAGTCAATTTACGTCAGGGTTGTGCCGACCACGGCAAACCGTCGGGAAGTTCAGTCAAGCGCAGGCACCGGACGACCGGTCAGCCCGCGCATCACCACGCAGCGATCTCTTTCGCGCGCCTCACTCCGTCGCCAAGGCGGATGCGCGCGCGCCGCCACGCTGCGGCACACCTTAAACCAACAAGTTATGAACAGGTCAGGATCTCATCAGTCAGCCAACCCGCGAAGCCCTCGTTTCGCTCCTTCCAAATCCAAGCTGGTCGCACTGCTCACGCTCGGCAGCATTTTGGTTTCACTGCCGCTCGGCGCGCAAACGTCCTCGCAAATCGAAGCCGAAATCGCGCGCCTTCAAAAACTGCTCGCGGAAACCAGAAGCGCCGAAGCCATCGGCACTCCGGTCGCGTCTGCCTCCATTGCCAGCGCACAAACGCTGCCCGTCGGGCAAACGGCCGCGCAGCCTCCCAAGGAAGACGCTTTGGATTTGGGCAAGATTGTCGTGCGCGCGGAAACCGATCTGCGCGAAGTTCCGAAATCCGTTTCCGTCGTCACCGGCTACGAGTTGAAGAAATTTCACGTCAATAATTTCCGCGATATCGTGAAGCGCATCGGCAACGTGCGCACCTCGTGGCAAAACCCGAACACCGCTTCGATCTTCGTGCGCGGCGTGGGTTGGGCCGCCGGCGCGGGCGTGCTGGACCCGAGCGTCGGCGTGACGGTCGATGGCGTGAGCCACGGCATCACTTCGATTTCCGCGCTCTCGAATTATTCCGACATCCAAAGCGTCGACGTCACGCGCGGGCCGAACGGCATCGACGGTGGAAAAAATTCCAACGTTGGCCGCGTCTCGATCCGCACCAAGGATGCCAGCTTCGTGCCCGAGGCGTTTGGCGACGCGCTGTTCGGTCAGCGCAACGCAGTCACCGGCTCGGCGACCATCGGCGGGCCGATCATCGAAAACGAACTCGCTTACCGCATCTCGCTCCATCGCGAAACGGCGGACGGCCCGTTCCCGAATAAAAACGACACGACCTACACGTGGCGAAACACGGATCGCACCAACTTGCGCGCGCAATTCCTGTGGCTGCCGACTGACAAGTTGTCCGCGCGCCTGAGCTTCGACCTCACGCCGACCGGACGTGAAATTTGCGAAAACTGCTTCGCATTTCGCCTGAAGACCCCGGCGTTTTACGATCGTCTCGACGCCAACGGCAATCGCATCGCCGTGGATTACGCTGAAGATGGCTTCGGCAAAATCCAGCGTCGCTGGTTCGCGCAACGCGCCGACTACACCATCGACGATTACTACGCGAAGGAGACCAACACCATCGCCGAGTATCCGAACACTTACGAAACGCGCGGCGTGACGCTGAACCTCAAGTCTGAACTCAGCGACAACTTCACGGTGTCTTCGATCTCCGGTTGGCGTGACTACGAGTTCTCGCAAGGCGCGGGCACGCACACGCCGTTCGACTGGCTGCGTGCCCCGCGTGGCACGCAGACGAGTTTCGAACAGCTCAGTCAGGAATTCCGCGCCGATTGGAAAATCAATCCGGCGTTGAAGTATCAAGGCGGCGTTTATTTCTACGAAGGCCGTTTCCCGAACTACAGCCAGACCGAGCGCTACGGCGCGGACGGCGGCGCGTGGTATGCCAACGCCGCACAGTATGCGATTCTCGATCCCGTCGATCCGTTGCTCCCGAACGCCACCAGCACTTCCGGCTGGTCGTTGCTCAAGAATGCCACGGACGGCCTGATCACGAAGCGCGCGGAAAAACTCAACAACACGAGCCTCGCCGCGTATTCCAATCTCACTTGGAAAATCAGCGAACGCCTCGCGTTGACCGCCGGCCTGCGTCTCACCCAGGAAGAACGCAAGACCTCGGGCTACAGCAAGATCGCGCAGGACGGTTTTGCACCGGAACTCAATCCGGCATCGGTGAACAACGTTCAGCTAAACGGCTTTAGCTCGAACGCCGCCGGCGCGCTCACGGGCACGAACAGCGCCACGCAACTCGCGCTCGCCGATTTCGTGGCGCAGAAATATTTCGGCGTGGCGACTTACGGTGGCCTCACGGCCGCGCAACGCGCCCAAGTCGGCGCGGCGAAATCGATTCGCGCGGCGCGCATCGGTTCGCTCTACCAACAAACCGACGCGGAGCCATTCGAAGAAGTGCTCCCGAACGGCGAGATCAGCGCGACGTATAAGTTGAACGACCAGCAGACGGTGTTCGCTTCGTGGAAACACGGCGAGAAAGCCGGCATTTCCCAACTCGTCGGCGGCACGATCCTCGGCGGAAAGTCGGTGCCGGTTGAAAAGGAAACCACGGATGCATTCGAGGTCGGCACGCGCGCCTTTTTCCTCGATCGCACGTTCATCGTGAATGCGACGGCGTTCCTCCAGAACATCGACAACTACATCCAGCCGACGTTCGTTTACGACGAGGTGCAAACTCAGTTGAACAACAACGGCCTGCTCGCCTACGTCTCGACCCTCGGCAACGTGCCGAAAGTGCAGACGAAAGGCATCGAGCTCGACGCCTCGTATCTCGGGATTCCTTACACGACGCTCCGCATCTCGGGCGCCTACACGGAAGCCGTTTACAAGGACTTCAAGTTCGCGCCGCGCCCCGGCGAGCAAGGCGGCCCCGGCACGCCGACCGCGTATTGGGACGCCACCGGCAAAACCTTGCCCGGCGCACCGAAGTTCAGCGGCAACGTTTACGCGGACTTCACTTACCCGATCGGGAACAACGTGATTCACACCAACGTGAATTATAATTTCCAAAGCGGATATTACACCGACACGACGCTGTCGCGTTACTCGTTCACCGAATCCTACGGCCTGACCGACATCTCGATTGGCTTCGGTCGCAAGGATCAGCGCTTCGACGTCAGTCTCGTCGCGAAGAATGTCTTCAACGTCGATGACAGCATCCTGCTCGCCTGGAATTCCTACAAACCGGGCGTGCCGCGCTGGATCGGCGTCATCGTAAACTTCAAACTGTTTTGATCGCGCGCTAATCAAGCCGCCAACACCACACACACGCCGACGGCCACGCAGGTGGCCGTCGGTTTTTATTTCTTCTCAATTATTGGAGGCGGGGCCATCAGCCCCGCGGGATATCAGCTCAGTCGAAAGCACCGAGCGCGACACTCATTCTATGTTTCTTAGCCAGACGACCAAATCATCTCACCTATTCGCCCGCCTGGCTTTGGTCTTGGTGGCCGCAGCGTGGCTGCTTCCCCATTCGGTATTCGCGCAAACTCCCCCCTTGACTGACACCGACGCGCGACTGGGCGCTCCGTTGAAGAAAAAACTGCGCGCCACTCTCGGGAGCGAAACAGCGCCGATCGTCGTCGTGGAATTCTTCAGTTTCAAATGCGCGCACTGCCGCACGTTTCATGAAACTGTTTTTCCGACCCTCAAACAGCAGTATATCGACACCGGAAAAGTCGCCTGGGTCGCTATCAACGCGAGCAATAACCCGCGCGATCAAGACTCGCAGGTATTCCTCGCCGCCCGCGCCGCGTTGCAGGTAGGCGTGTATTGGGAATCGTTGCCGGCGCTCTTTGATGTTGCCGGAAAATCCGATCAAGAACCGCTGGCCGCATTCACCTTTCTCGAGGCTGCGCAAAAAGCGGCACTGCAAAAAGCGCTGTCCGATCCCGCCACTCACGCGCATGTGGTCGAGGATTTTTCCGACTACGCTCATTTGAAAGTGCGCGGCACGCCGACTTTTCTCGTGCGCAAGCTGAGCAACACCGGCCGCTGGTCGGAAGGCGTGATCGAGGACTTGCAGCCGCTGGCTTACTACCGGGAAGTTTTCGACAGCCTGCTGGCGTCGCCTTAAACCGGCACCGTGATGACTTCTCCGCGCACCCCGATCTACGTGAAACGAGCGTTGCTCGTCGTGATCGTTTCCACGGTGGCCGGGCTCGTCGTGGATTGGCTACGATCGGATCAGCGCGTGGTATTTTCGCGACCGTTGCCGAAGTTTCGGTCCGTGGAGTCGTTCCGCTGATTCGCCGCATGACGTCGTCTCCCTTTCAATTACGCTTTCGCATTGTTGCGCGCTGGATTCTCGGAGTGGTTTTTCTTTTGGCGGGAATCGTGAAACTTACCGCGCCGGTGGCTGTTTACGCGGGCCTCGGTTCTTACCAACTCGGATTGCCAGACACGATTGTCCGGCTGATTGCGGTCGTTCTGCCGTGGCTGGAAATCGCGACCGGTGCGCTGCTGATTTTTAATCGTTGGGTGGAAACGGCGAGCGGGCTGGCGGCTTTGCTCGCCGCCACGTTTGTCGTCGCGCTAGGGCAAGGCATCGCGCGCGAACTGAGTTTGAACTGCGCGTGTTTCGGGGCGGTCGACCTCGGTTGGTTCTCGCAGCCAGTCCCCGCGCTAGGGCGTGCTATGCTTTTGCTCGTGCTTGCGGTGAGCTTGGCCGCAGGTGAATGGCGGCGCACGCAGTCGAGCGGATGACCTCATTCCGGCTTTGACCAAATCCAAGTCCGCTCCAGCTTCGGAGCGCAGCTTGTCTGAGCGGACCACCGCACGATGGCGCTTTATTTTTGATTCACGCCTCGCGCCGCGCCGCGGGGCTCACTGTTTCAAAATCTCCTGTCGATGCCCATGTCGTCTTCTCATCACTCCTTAACTTCGATCCGTGGGCTTTTCCTCGCGTTCGGGCTGGCCTTGCTGGCGCTCTTGACGCGGGCGGATGAGACCTGCTCGTCGCCTTATCTCGTCCGCATCGAAGGGCAGGAGGATTTTGTCTATGTGTGGACGCTCGGCCAGGAAAGCATGGGCGACGGTTCCGATAAACTTGTCACGGTCGACGTGCGGCCCGGCTCGCCGACTTACGGCAAGGTGATCCATTCCCACTCGGTCGGTGGGCGGCACGAAGCGCACCACGGCGGATTCACGGATGATCGCCGTCAGCTCTGGTTGGCGGGGTTGGGCACGAGCAAAATTTTCATCTACGACATCTACACCGATCCCGCGAAGCCGCGGCATGTGAAGACGATTGAAAACTTTGCGGAAATTACCGGCGGCGCGGTCGGTCCGCATGGCGTTTATCCGTTGCCGGGGCGCGTCTTGATTCCGTGCCTTTCGAATTCGAAGGATTTGGGCGGGCGCACGGCGCTGGTCGAATTCGGAAACGACGGCACTTACATCGCGACGCACTGGATGCCGACCAAGGAGACGATGCCGAATTTGCCCGGCGCGGAGTTCGCCGACGGTTACGGTTACGACGCCCGTGTGCTCCCGCGCAAAAACGTGATGCTGACGACTTCATTTACGGGCTGGAAAAATTACACCCGCGATCTCGACGAACTCATCAAGGACACCGAAGCGGTGAAGAATTTTGGAAACTCGGTCGTGCTCTGGGATTTTCACACGCGCACCCCGCGACAGGTGTTTTCCGTGCCCGGCACGCCGCTCGAAGTCCGCTGGGCGTGGAACGAGAAAAGCAATTACGCGTTCACGCACACCGCGACGACTTCGAAAATCTGGCTCATTCACGAAACGAAAAAAGATGGGTGGGCAGCCAAGGAAGTCGCGCACATCGGGCCGGAAGGCGTGAGCGTTGGGCCTTCCGATATCAGTCTCAGCGCCGATGATCGTTTGCTTTTCGTGAATGGGTTCACCGATGGAAAAGTCCACGTGTTCGATGTGTCCGATCCGCATCATCCCAAGAAAATCTACGAAAAACAAATCGGTCGGCAGTTGAACATGGTTTCACAAAGCTGGGACGGAAAACGCCTCTACTTCAGCAGTTCGCTGCTCACGCAGTGGGATAAGAAGGGCGCTGATAACGATCAATACGTGCGCGGTTTCACGTGGGATGGCCGCAGCTTGACCGCGACGTTCGATCTCGACTTCACCGCGCTCCAACTCGGGCGACCGCATCACATGCTTTTCGGGGCCCTCAAACTCGGCGCGCAGCGGGCGGTCTCCGCCAACTGACGCCATGAGCCAAATCCATCAACGCGCTGGCGCACTCTTTGCGGCAGCGATCTTGTTGGGCGGCGTGCCGGCAGCGAACGCGCAAAGCACTTTGCCGCGCACGGCCGAACACGATTACGACACGCCCGCCGCGGGCAGTTACCGCCTGCCGGTGATTCGGGCCGCCGGTGATGGCGCGGTGCTCGATGCCACGGGTCAGACGCGGCAGTTGCGCGAACTCACGCGCGGAAAAGTTACAATTATGAGTTTTATCTACACGCGTTGCGCTTCGCCGAACGCGTGTCCGATGGCGACGGGCGTGTTGCTCGAGCTAAATGAACTTGTCCGCAAAGACGCCACCCTGGCCGATAAAGTGCGGCTCATCAGCCTGAGTTTCGATCCGGAGCACGACACCCCAGCGAAAATGGCGGAATATGCGGCGGCGGTTCGATCTGAGTCCACCAAGTCAGTCGAATGGCAGTTTCTCACCACCGCTTCGCAACAGAATCTGCGCCCGATTCTAGCGGCCTACGATCAGGCGGTTGACCGGAAAGACGATCCCGCTGATCCGACGGGCCCGCTCAACCACACGTTGCGGGTGTTCCTGATCGATGAGGCCGGCCGCGTTCGAAATATCTACAGTGCAGGCACGCTCGATGTGCGGTTGATCCTGGCCGATATCGCCACGTTGAATCTCGAACAGCCCAAGCGCTGAATTTGCGGCGTGGAATCCGGACGAATAGGCCGATAAGCCTAAAGACTTTCGGCCACGCAGCTGTTACTTTGATTTCATGATGTTATCATTGCGGGGATGGGCGGCGTTCACGGTGGCGGTGGTGCTGGCGGTGCTCGCGCCGGCGCGTGATGCCTACGTGTTGCTTTCGGGCGGTGGCACACCACTCACGAACAACTACTCGCAATACCTTCAGGCGCGCGAGGTCGCGAAGCACTTGCAGGCGAATTATCCGCCGGACTCGGTGTGGGTATTCTTCGGCATGGGCACGCGTCCGGGCGAACCGGTGAAACTCGCCGACGTGCGGCGTCAGGTGAAAGAAAAGGACGGCACCATCCGCGAGACGTGGTTGCCCGGCGTGCTTCCACACAACCGGCCGGCGCGCAAAGCAGATTTTCTCAAGGCGCTGCGCGACGAAGTGCTGCCGAGTGTGAAAGAGGGCGGCACGCTCTATTTGTTCATCGGCGATCACGGTTCGCTGCAAAAAAAAGATCCGAAAGAAAGCGTCGTGACGATGTGGCAGATGACGACCTCGGGCGAAGGCAAGAGCGACTGGCGCACGAATCCCGAGGAAGAGCTCAGTGTGACCGATTTACGCGACGCGCTCGCGGCGGGCTTGGGCAAAGGCCGCGTCGTGTTCTGCATGACGCAGTGCCATTCGGGTGGTTTTCATTTTATCGGTGTGCCGCGCGAGGTGTTGCCATCGACCAATTGGTTCTCGGCGGTGCCGGACTGGGCAATTCCCGGAGACGAAAAACCATTGCCGCTCGCCGCCGGATTTACCGCGGTCGACGAAGAATCGCTCGCGGCCGGTTGCGACCCTGATCCCGACCCGGATCGTTGGGCGGGTTACGAGCGCTACATCCCGGAGGCGTGGCTCGGCGTGGACATGTTCTCCGGCAAAAAAATCAACGCCGGTATGAATTCCTTCGCCGCTGCGCATGAGTCTTCCGTGCTCGTCGATCAAACCATCGACAAACCGCGCAGCACGTCGGAGCAATTTCTGGAGCGCTGGGCGACAGTCATCGAAAAACTCTCCGCCGATGAGTCCGTGGTGTTGCCCGAAGTGAAAGCCCGCGTCGCGGCGTATCAGGCGGCCGTCGATGGTGGTTTCGCGCAAGCGGACGATGCCGCGTTTGCCGCGAAACGCGCGCAGTTCGAGCGTTTTCTCGAACGCATGGTCACGCAGAACACGGCGGCCGCCTCGTTGATGAAAGACGGCACGCGTGAAAGGCTTCAGGAAGCCATCGGCCCGAAAAGGCCAGCCGCCTCCGCGACTCCGAGCGTCGCGCCAAAAGCGCCTGCGCCCCCGAGCGAACGCATGATCCTGTGGAAGGATACCATTCGCCCCGCGTGGAAAGCCGCCGTCGAAGCAAAAAAAGTCAAAGGCCTGCGCGGCGAGGCGCTCGTCTTCGAGAATTTCCTGCTCGCGCAGGAAGAGAAAGGCCGGAACTACATGTTCCCCTCCGGTTGGCAGAACCCGATGTTAAACGATCTCTATTGGCGTTCGGGTTATCCGTTCCCTGATAAACTAGATAAAAAGAAAGCCGAGGCGGTCACGCGTTGGGGCGCCGCGCGGCGCACAGCGATTTTGGAGTGGGCGAAAAAATCCAAAGATCCTGCCGTGAGCGCCGCAGGAGAAAAATTATTGCCGACGCCAAAAGATGGAAAAACGAAGGGCCCGTGGCTGCCGCCTCCGCGCACCTTGTCGCGGAAAATCGCCGCCGAGCGCACGCTCTTCTACCGCCGCACGCTCGCCGCGTGGGTTTTCCTCATCGAGATGAAAGAAGAAGCCGTCCTTGCGCAATTGCACCAACTCATCGAATTGGAAAACACCCCGCTGCCCGCGCGTTCCGAGTGAAGTTTAGCGACGGAGTTGACGGCTTTTATTTAAGGCCTGTTCGATCAAAATAAATCGATCTCGTCGCGCCGCCCAATCCCGTTTGTCATATAATATATGACAAACGGGATTGGGCTTTTTTGATGCTAAGAGCGGGTTGGTGGCGGGCAGGCTTTGTGCTATGCAGGGTGCGTGAACCCCGTTTCATCAATTTTGCGCGCGCTGAAAATCACGATCGGTTGGGCGGCACTTTTTTCGGCTCCAGTGATCTGCGCGGTCGAGCCGGCTGATCTTGTGATCACTCATGCCCACGTGCTGACGATGAACGCGCGCCGTGAGGTTATTGCCGATGGCGTGGTGGTGATTAAGGGCTCCGAAATTCTCGCGGTCGGGCCTGCGGAAATCGCGGCGAACTACGCCGCCACGAAAACGATTAACGCGCGGGACGGCATCGTGATGCCGGGGATGATCATGAACCCCGTTTCATCAATTTTGCGCGCGCTGAAAATCACGATCGGTTGGGCGGCACTTTTTTCGGCTCCAGTGATCTGCGCCGTCGAGCCGGCTGATCTTCTGATCACTCATGCCCACGTGCTGACGATGAACGCGCGCCGTGAGGTTATTGCCGATGGCGTGGTGGTGATTAAGGGTTCCGAAATTCTCGCCGTAGGACCGGCGGAAATCGCGACGCGCTACACCGCCGCGAAAACGATCAACGCGCGGGGCGGCATCGTGATGCCGGGGATGATCAATACGCACACGCATGCGGCGATGTCGGTATTTCGCGGCTTGGGGGACGATGTGGCGGATCGCTTGCGTAAATTTATCTGGCCGCTCGAAGCGAAAGTCGTCGATGGGGATTTAGTCTATTGGGGCTCGCTGCACAGCCTGGTGGAAATGATCGAGGGCGGCGTGACGACCTTCGTGGACAGTTATCCGTTTCCTGAAGCGACGGCGAAGGCGACCCACGAGAGCGGGATGCGGGCGATTATTCCTTATGGCGTGAAAGACGACCTGGCGCCCGCGCGGAAATTTGCAGCGGAGTGGGGCGATGATCCATTAATCACTCCGGCCATCGGACTGCATTCGCCGTATGGAGCCACGCGAGAACAGATTGCCGCCGCGGCGAAACTCTCCGCCGAACTAGATTTGCGCGTGACGATGCATGTCGCGGAAATGGATTACGAACTCAAGGAACTGCGCGAAAAATATGATCAGACGCCGATGGAGTATCTCGATTCGCTCGGGCTCCTGAGTCCGCGCTTTATCGCGGCGCATGGCATTTTTTTAACGGAGTCTGACATCGCGTTGCTGGCGAAGTGCGAGGTGGGCGTGGCGCATAATATGGTCGCGAATATTAAATCGGCGAAGGGCGTTGCTCCGGTGATTAAAATGCGGGCCGCCGGCGTGCGCGTCGGTCTCGGCACGGATGGCGCGATGAGCGGCAACACGCTCGATATCATCGGCCAGCTCGGTTACGTGGCGAAACTGCACAAACTTGATAACAAAGACCGCACGGTAATGCCTTCAATCGATGTGGTGGAGATGGCCACGCTCGGCGGTGCGCGGGCTATCCACATGGAAAACAAGCTTGGCTCGCTCGAAGCCGGCAAACTGGCCGACGTGATTATTTTTGAATCTGAATCGACGGTGATGACACCGTTCTACGACGCCTACACGACGCTCGTTTACGCGGCGAGTCCGCGCGATGTGCGCACGACGATCATCCATGGCAAAATTGTGATGGAAGATCGCAAGCTCACGACGGTGAACACGGCGCTCATTCGCGAGAAGGTGCGCGAGATATCGAAGAAGATCACCGCGGTAGTCGGTGCCGGGGTGAACTGAAGATGCGAACGGCTACGAACCGTCTTTCGAAGAGAGAAACGGTGGGCGGGGTTGCCAGGGTTGCGCCGACTTGATGGACGCGCAGCCGACGTCGAAGAGACGACGCATGAAGGTCGGATCGAACATGCCGTGGTGTTTGAGAGGAAAATTGTCCGGGATCATCATGAGTTGATAAGTCGCCTGCTCTTCGAGGGTTTGGCTGTAGATGCGGTAGAGATCGCCCACGCCTTCGGAGTTGACGAGTGCTTCGATGGTGCGGAGCGCGATGGGCACGACGGTGGGATCGATGGCGTCGTATTTGGAGCGCACGCGGCCATTGCGAATGAGGTAAGCAGTCAGTGGGGTCGACGTGCCGTCGGCACGCGGTGCGAGTCCGGCGCGGGCCCCGTTCATGTGGAAAAATGCCTGGCGGCTCAAGCCACCGTCCATGTGGATTTCGGTGTGACGCTCGCCGCCGACTTCCACTTCAAAATATTGTGGAGGAAACACGATGGGGAGCGAAGCGGAGGCGATGAGGATTTTGAGAAACAGTTCCAAGGCATCGGGGCGTCCGCTCGCGGCGATCGCGCTCAGGTTCCAATAAACGGCGTGGCCCGAGACCATTTCGTGCGTGCACACGTAGAGCCGGCGACCGCGCGTGTATTCGCGGCCGATTGCCTCCAGCATCGGTTGATCGATGAGTGCCGCGAGCACGTGATCCATCGGCTTGTTGCTGGTGAGTGAGTCGACTCGCAACAGGCGGAACAACGCGCGTTTCACTTCCGGAATGAAAAGGTCGGCGTCATGAATCGTGGTGTAGGCCTTGGTCAGGCGATCATCGTAAGCCGGGCCCAGAAACGCAAATGGTGCGGCCAGTGCGCCCGTGCTCACGCCGGTCACGACTTGGAATTGCGGTCGCGTGCCGAGTTCGCTCCAGCCGACGAGCACGCCGGCGCCGAATGCGCCGTTCGGGCCGCCGCCGGAAAGCGAGAGGATCGCCACGCCCGCAGGGTTCAACGGAGCGGCGCGCATGGCGGTTTGATAATCGGCAATAAACTCAGCTTCCCGGTAGCCGTGGATGTGGCGGTCGTGCGGAAATCCGGGCACGATGGCTTCGCCGACGAGCGCCTCGGGCACCGGGGGCGGACGACTCACGGTTCCGCATCCACTGAAAAGCAAAGCAAGACCGGCCAGTGCGGAAAAGTGGACGCGTGAGAGCAAGGTGATGCCGTAGCGGAAAAATTAATTGAGCGCGCAGATCAGTTGAGTGGAGAAAGCGTCACATTGCGGAATTCGATCGGCGCGCCTTCGGCTTGGAGCGCGATGAAGCCTTCGCTGAGGGAAAGTTTGGTCGTGTGGTTTTGCTCCACTCCGTTGACGCGCAGCGTGAGCGTGTCGCCCTTGCAGATAATTTCGTATTTATTCCATTCACCCGCGGGCTTTTCGGAGGAGTTTTGCTGGCGGGCGAGTTTACGCAGGGCCTGGGCGCGTTTGACGGCTTCGGCATTGGTGCCGGCGGCGGCGACGGCTTTTTCGCGCGCGATGGTGATCTCGGCGGATTTCGCGGTTTCGCCGAGGAAGTAAATGTCGCCGGCGTTGGTTTCCATCAATTGCGCTTCGACGCTCGAGGGCCAGACGATGTCGGGCGATTGGGCGTGGATGAGCACGCCGCTGTTGCGACTGCGCGGGCGACCTTTGTCGTCGGGTGCGAGCATCGGGCCGCTCCAGCGCCACTCGAGCGTGAGCGTGTAGTTTTTGTAGGATTTTTCGGTGCGCAAGTAGCCCGACGGCACGCTGCTGCACTTGAGCGCGCCATCGGCGACCGTCCACGTGGAGGCGTCGGCGGTGAGACCGGTTTTGACGATCGAAGTCCAGCCGGAGAGATCCTTGCCGTTAAAAAGCGCGACCGGTTCAGCGGCGAAAAGGGTCGAGGTGAGACACAGCGCGGCGAGCGAGAGGAGGCGGAGGGTTGGGGTCATGGGAGTAAGAAGTGTCTGACCTAATTGGAGAAATTTGCGGGCGGAGCAATTTGCAAAAGCGCGATTGAGCACTGGCGGCGAGTCGGCAGGCTGTTCGGGAACTGCGGCCAAACCCGCTCCGGATTATGCTTTCCCATCTTTCACTGTTTGCGGTTGGTTGCGCGCTGGTCGCCTCGTCGGCGCACGCGGCCTGGTTTAAGGGTAACACTCACACTCATACGACCAACTCGGATGGCAACGCCTCGCCGGAGATCGTGACGCAGTGGTATCGCGATCACGGGTATCAATTTGTCGTCATCACCGACCACGAACATCTCACGGAGGTCGCGCCTTTGAATGCGCTGCACGCCCGCGACGGCGAATTTCTCGTGATCCAAGGACAGGAAGTGACGCAGCACTTGAGCAAATCGCGCGATCCGCGTTTCCCGACGGATCGGCCGGCGGCTCACGTGAATGCGATCAACGCGAAGGCGGTGGCGGTGCCTCTCGGCGGCACAGCCGGCAAGATGTTTGGCTTTGCGCCGCCCGAAGTGACGATGGCCGAGACTTACGCGCGTAACATCCAGGAAATCCTTGCGGCTGGCGGCGTCGCTCAAGTCAACCATCCCAATTGGAAATGGTCGGTGCGCCTCGATGATTTGCTGGAGCTGCCCGACGGCACGCTGCTCGAAATTTGGAACGGGCATTTCATGGTCAATAATCTCGGCGGCATCGACGATGATGGTAAAGTCGCCCCTTCTGCCGAGGCGTTGTGGGATCGCCTGCTTTCACGCGGCCAAAAAATCCGGGGTGTCGCCGCGGACGATGCGCACACTTACAAACCCGAAGACAATCCCGACACCCGGCCCGGCAAAGCGTGGGTCGTGGTGCGCGCGGAGAAACTTTCCGCTGAGGCCATCACGACGGCGTTGGCGGCCGGAGATTTTTATTCTTCGACGGGCATCGTGCTCGACCAGGTCGGGGCGACCGCCAAGGAAGTTTCGGTTAAAATTAACACGAAACCAAACGGCCCGCGTTTTCTGACTAAGTTCATCGGCCAGGACGGCAAAGTGCTCGCCGAAATTTCGGGCTCGGAGCCGTCTTATCAAATCAAAGGCGACGAGGGCTACGTGCGCGCGAGCATCATTGATTCAAATGGACTGAGAGCGTGGACGCAGCCGGTGTTTGTCGGCGAGCGCGGACGTTGAAATGAAAACTGAACCGCACCGCGCTCAGCGGGGAGCGGCGGGAGCGAAGCCGCGGCCGTGGTCGGTGGCGTAGAGGGTGTTGTCGGACGGGCGATACAACACGGTGAATTCGCCGGAGGCGGTTTGCAGGATTTCGAATGGGGTGTCGGGCGCTTGGGGGAACCAGGTCGGCAGCGGCAATGGTGCGACCTGGCTCCAGGGTTTGGGCTTGTCGACTTCAGTGAGCCCGAAGGTTTCGGCGCGGCGCAAATCTCGCAGTAATTCAGAGCTCGGCCGGATTTTAATGAACCACTGCCAGCGCGTGACGGAAGCGTTGGCTTCAGACCATTCGCGGCGTTCGGCGTGAAGGATTTTGTCGCCTTTCGACGGATGCCACCAAAAGGCGCGGCGAAAAATTTCCACCTCCTCTTTGCTGACGGTCAACGTTTCGCCGGGCACGGCCGTGGGTGATACCGTGATCTGAGGGCTCGAGGGGAGCAGGCGATACACCCACACGCAGCTGCCGAGTGCCGACGCCACGGCGAGCACAGTGAGCAGGGTGTTCTTGTTGACGACGGATTTCACAGGGGGCACGGATCCATGTTCAGAGCTGATTCGTTCTCATTCTCTTACTCGTTCTCGTTCGTCAGGACTTTTATGAAGGGAGAACGGGAACGAAGGACGAGAAAGAGAACGATTAGTTAATTCCCCGAGTGCGAGTAGGTGCGGAGGAAGACCTGGATATCCTTGAGACTCCGCACGAGGCGGTTGAGGCCTTCCTGTTCGTTGCTCAAGAGCGTGTAGGCCGGGATCACGAGTTTCCACTGCGTGTTGCGCACGCTGCGGCCGATGAGGCGCGTGTTGGTGAACTCGGACGGCATCGTGCTATAGAAATACGCGGCGTCATTCACCGGGCGGAACGATTGGTGTTGGCGCGGAATCCAGAGCCGCTCGTTGAGCGAACCTTCCGGCGTGAAGAACTCGGTGGACGAATACTGCACCTGACCGAGGTTGAACGGCAACGGGATCGCCTGATCTTTGACCGACCACGTGCGCAACGTCGACGCGTTGATACCGAGCGGCGGCGCGAGCATGCTGTCGAGACCGGCGGGAATCAGGTAAACATACGGTGTGGCGCTGAGCGCGAGCGGGTCGGAACTGGCGGGGCCGCCGGCGTTGGGCGTGCCGATCGAGAACGGGTCCATGCCGATGTAACCTTTCAACACGACGCCGGTGGCGTAGATCTTCGTGGCGAAGTTGGACGGCGTGTAAGCGTGATCGCCGGCGGCGATTGGGAGGCCGAAGAAGTTCAGGCCGTGTTCGACCGTCGTGGAGAACGGAATCACGATGCCGGGCACGGACGAACCGTCGGGCTTGCGGATGTTGCGCGCGTATTGCGCGACGTCCGGATCGTTGAGCACGTTGCTCATGATGTGTTGCTCAAGAATCTGGCGCCACTCCGTGTTGTCGTTGTCGGTCGCTTGATCGGTGCGGACGCGGAAGAGTTCCTGACGCAGCGAGAACAAGGTGCCGTTGTTGTCGGGGTTGTTGATGCCGAGGCGGGACTTCACGACCGACCAATCGCTTTGCAAACGGGCGAGCAATCCGGCGAGGCCGCTGTCGCCCGTGGTGCCGGTGGAGGCGACGGGAGCGCCGCTCTTGAAATCACCGAGCGACCGCGTTGCGACGACGCTATCGACGACTTTCTGGCCTTCGGTCGAACCGAGGAGACCGGTTTCGTAATCGTAGCTTTGGACGGCGAGATAGGTGTATTGCGCGGCGAGATCGTAGAGCGCCTGGTATTGCGAGAGCTCCTCGTTGCGGAACGTGCGGTAGGTGAGGTCGCGCGTGCGATAACCCTGGATGACGGCGGCGGCGCGGATGCGGAAGGCTTCGCGTTCGGCGAGGACTTGATTGGTCTTTGCGACGAGGCGAGAAACTTCTTCGCTGGCCTTCTGCAATTCGGCGAGGCGACGCGAGAGTTCGAAGCGGTGCGCAAGCACATCGTCGAGCAAGCGTTCGAATTCGACGACGTGGCTCTTATCTTCGTTGTCCCAGTTGTATTGAGTGTAGAAATCGTCGGCCTCGGCTTCGAGGTTCGCGGCTTTCGCTTCGAGATACGCGACGGTGTTTTCAAACGCCAGGCCCGCGAGGCCTTGCGCGTAAGCGGTGGTCGCGCCGGCGTAGAGCGAGAGGCCGCGTGCGACCGACGTCGCATCGACCGCGAAACCGGCGACGGTCGGGAACGCTTCGGCGGTGGCTTCGGAGATTTCGTTGATGAAATCGGCGCTGAGTGCGACGAGCGCGGCGGAGTTGGTCAACGCGGACGACGCCGTGAGGTAGGACGCGGCTTCGTCGAGTTTGGCGGCGGCGCCGGTGTTGGCGTCGTCGTAAGTCGTGCGAAATTCCGTGAAGAGCTGGTAGTCGCGGTTGAAGCGGCGGTTGAGCGTGTCGAGCGTGTTGGCGGCTTCGCGGGCGTTGACCTGCGCCTGGTAAACATCGAGCAGCGCGCGTTGGATCGCGCCGGGTTGCGCGCGCGTGCCGTAAGTGGACGGCGCGAACTGCATCAGGCGATTCGGCGAGAACGAGAACGTGCGCGTCGTGTAGAGCGTCGGCTCGTTGATCTGCTTGAAAGCGTTGTCGAGCGACCACGCGGTCGAGGGATTCACCGAAATCGGCTCGCGGAAGTTCACCGTGACGTTCGTGGTGACGTCGACGAACGACGACGGCTGGTTGATGAAGTAGTAACGATACAGATCGGGGCCGGTGTAACCCTGGGCGTAGAGGCGCCCCGGGCCGACGTCGCCCGGATACGGCGAGCCGAACAGATCGAGGAGCTGGTAATTGTAAGCACGTTCCTGGTCGGCGACGGCTTCGTTGTAGGTTTGGAGCGTCGCGTTTTGATTACGGAGCAGACGGTTCATCAACGAGGCCTGGTCGAATGCGGCTTTGGCGTTGAGGCTCGCTTGCAGCGCGCGGGAATAAATCTGCTCGTAGTGCGATTTGCCGGCCTTGAGTTCCGTCGGGGAAATGTCGAACGCGAGCGCGCCTTTCGCGAGGCCGAGCGGGTTGAGGTGCGCACATTGCGCGTCGAGTGTGGCTTGAATCGCGGTGGCGCTGGAAACGATCTCGCTCAACTCCGGCACCGTCGTGCGGTCGATGATTTGAATGCCGGTGTGCGCTTGGTTGGTGTCTTTGTCCGGCAACATCGCGTTGGCGTTCACCCAGTGGTAGTAAGCGCCCTGGCCCGCGCGCGAGGCCCACTCATCGGTGCCCCAGTTGCGCGTGGTGTGGGTGCGGTCGTTCGATTTGCCGTCGCGTTGATGTGCCCAACCCACGGACGGATCGTCGCGGTAGGAAGCCCGCGCGGTGACATCGACGACGCGTGCGCCGGTGCGCGCCACGGCAGCCGCGGCGGCGGCGAATTTGCGTTCGTCCTGATAGTCGACTTGCAACGTCTGGCCGAGCACGGCGATCGCTTCACTGCGCGGCGTCCACGTGAAGTTCGGCGACGTGAGCAGTTTGTAGTAGCCGGTGAGCGCCGTTAGGTAATGGCCGTAAGCGTCGCCGTGGCCTTGCGGGAACATGCGTTGCGCGTCGGCGGCATCGAGCACGCCGTTGGTGGTTGGGCTGCCGGCTTGTTCCTTGATGTCGTAGTTGATCGCGTAGATCGATTCGCCGGAAGCGATGCCGTTGATGTAATTCCAATAAAGGCGATTGTAGGACGGCGCGGCGGAAACACCCGGGCTGAGGAAATCGTCGCGGCCGCGAAGCAGCGCGAGTTCTTCTTCGATGAGCGAGGGAATCTGGCCTTCGAACGAGAAACGCGATGTGCTCACCGAGCCGACGGTGCCATCGATGGCGATGGTGGGATTGTCGGCGTCGTTGGACGCTTCGTTGCCGAGCGCCATGTAGAGATCGCTGAGATAACCGCTGACAAGAAGCAGCGTGTCGTTCGTGCCCGCGTCGTTGTAGCCCGCGTCGATGGAGAGTTTCTTCGCGCGGTTGAGGAGCGTTTCGTAGATCTCAATCAGGCCGAACGAATCGATGTTATTCAGGTTGAGTGCAACGTCGCCTTCCCAACGCGTGCCGGCTTGTGTGAGCAGCGAGACGTCGGTCGAGACCGGGTTGTTGAATAGATCGTCGGTGCGCTGCGTGAATGGATTGATGCCGTCGAGCGCGCGTTTGATCCACGATTCGACGAGCTTCGGTTGCATCCAACGCGACCAGCCCGTGCCGGCGACATTCGTGACGCCCGCTTTCGGGCGATAGCGCATCGTGAAATAATTATCGCTGAACACGAGGAGCGGATTGCCGAGCGGTGAATCCGCCGCGCCGCCGACGATGACGATATTCGAGAGCGTGCCGTTCGGGCGAATCCACGGCGAACCGTTGGCGGTGACTTGATCGTTTTCGACGGATGCTTCGAGGCGGAAGTCGAGCGACGAAGGCGCGTTGGCCGTGGCGGAGCTGTAGAGCGCGATCTCGACGCGATTATTTCCCTGCGTGAAATACGTGGATGGCACCTCGTATTGATAGGTGCGCGCGCTGGTGGAGAGGCCCGAGCGGGCTTCGCTGATCGTCAGTCCGAAGGGAGTGGCGACGCCGGTGGGCAAACGCGACGCGAGGGCCGCGGTCCCGTTGACGTAGAGCACGAAGCCGTCGTGGATGCCGAGTTCCGCGCTGAAAATGAAACGCGCGGGCACGATGCCGGAAAGAGTGAGCGACGAGTTCGCTTTTGCGACCGTGCCCGGCAGGCCCGACGAGTAATTATAGGCGGAATTGTTCACCGCCATGCTGCGCGGGAATTCGTAAGGCGACGAATACGACGACGCGAGTGGAGCGACCGGATTGTAGGCGAGCTGCCAGAAATTCTGGCCGGCACCGCCCAGCACCGTCGCCATCGAGTAAGTGTAGGTGGCCGGTTGCACGCCGTCTTGCGGCAAGGCATAGCGCCATTCGAATTCGTAGTTTTCCGGGTGCGCGGCGAAGTCGCCGCTGTGGCGCAGAGAGGTTTGTTCATCAAGCGGGTTGGAGGCGGAAAGCACCTTCAAGTCGCCGGTGTAGAGTTGCGGGAGGACTTTGACGATCGAGATGGAAACCGGTTCGCCGGTCGGCGTGAACGCTTCGCCGTTGCCGAAGAGGAGCGAGGCGTAGCCGCTGCCCGTGCCGGTGGCGGTGAGGGCGTAACTGTCGACGGCGGTGTCGGCGGACGAAATCGTCGCGAGCGCAGTGGCGCCGACCGTGACGGTTTGCGCGGAGTCCGCGATGTAGGTGCCGCGCTTGGCCGGATCTTCGATGAACGTCTCGACCTTGGTGGCGAGACCGTCGATGGCATTGGCCCATTTCTGATAGTCGCTGTCGGTGTTCGCCACGAGGCCCTTGAGCGAGAGGAGATCGGCGGCGCTCAGGGCGTTGAGGTTCAGGTAATCTTCGCCGGCGATTTCGTCGACGAATTCGCCGATCAACACGAGTCCGCCGACGGTGCCGAGCGTGCTGTCGAAATAGAAACGCTGCTGCAGGTGCGGCGGGAGCAGTTGGAAATACGTTTTGCCGGCGTCCATAGTCGTCGCGGCGGAAGCGGGCAGCGTCGTCAGGCCGACGTTGGCGGCGTTGAGCAGAATCGTTTTCGCGCGCGTCGCATCGTGCAACGTCACGCTCGGCACGGCCGTGCCGGATTTGGCGATCGATTGTTGGTAGAGCACGCGCGTGCTCGATTGGCCGCGCACGGCGGGGAGACCGTGGTTGGGGAGCGAAAGCGTTTCGCCGACGCTCATCGACGGCGTGGAAGTCGGCCACGTCGGCAGATAAGTAACGGTGATCGGTGTGCCCGTGACGGCGTCGCCTTCGTAAGCGGTGCCAGCGGAATTTTTCGGCCGCAGGTAAGGCAACACGGTGCCGACGGACGGTTGCGTGGTGACACCCGGCACGTAAAAGCCTTCGCGCATCGTGTAATACCAATTCATGCCGAGCGCGGGCGTGGCAGCGTGCGTGCGGATGTAGTCGATTTGGAACGTGTCGCCTGTTCTACCGACTGGATCGATGCGCAGCGCGTTGATGGTTTTCCCGCTCCACGCCGTAGAAGTGGAGAGCGGGAAGATGACCGTCTGCCACTCATTCGGCGTCGTGTAACTGGCGCCGATCACCTGGCCCGGCATGCCGATGCCACCGACCTCGACGGTGCCCCAGAAAATTTGCGGGCCTTGTGCGCTGGAGGCTTTCATCCGCACTTCGAGGTAGGGCACGCTGTTGGCGGCGAAGGCGGGCAATCCGCTCGTGTAAATATAGACATCGCCGGTGCCGATCGCCGTGCCACTCATACTGCCATTGGCCACGGTGATCGGGCTGGTGTCGGGGCTTTGCAGCGTCCAGTAACTGCGCGAGCTGCCGTTGAACTCGAAGTTCATGAGCGGGCCGGAGCCGGGCAGGTTGGGGTTTTCCGCTTCGTTGTGCGGGCCGCGGTAAACCCAGTCGTAACCTTTGCGATCCTTGAAGGTGAACGACGAATAAAGACTCGGTGCGGTGCTGGATACCGTCTCGGGGGGATAGATTTCGAAATTCGGGACGACTTCGAGATTGCGCGATTTGCGCGTCGTGGAATCCACGGGCAACGGCAGCAGCGGCAGCGGCATCGGCGAATTCAGGATCGTGCCGGCAGTGATGTTATAAACGAACTTGTGCGTGTCGTCTTCGCGCAACACTTCGAACGCGGTCATCGCGGGGCGGCCGTCGGTCGTGTTCGTGTATTCGAGGAGGACTCGCGGTTGCGAGGTGAAGGTCGTGCCGGCGGTCGTGACGTTGAGGTCGTCGCGCAACGCGTAGGCGCGGCCGTTCAACATGAGCGCGTGTTCTTCGTTCGGATTGTAACCGATCTTGGTCGAGTCGTTTTGAACGTAGATGAAACCTGCGATTTGGTCGGGGCTGAGATCGTCGGAGCCGAGATTCGACGCGAGGACGATCTTCGGATTATCGGGGCGATAGCCGAGCGTGTAGCGGATGACTTTCGCGGGCACGTAGAAGTTGGAGAACTCCGCGGAAGGCGCAGCGACTTTCTTGAACCACCAGATTTCGAGCTTCGAGGCGTTGTTGGGCAGCGCGTTCACGGGGATGATCGCGCCGGTTTCGGCGATCGCGAGGCTGGTGTTAAATGGATTTTTGTAGGCGCTCGCTGAATACGCGGTGCCGGATGCGACGTAGCCGGCGAGCGTGTAGTCAGCGGACGGCGGATTGATGCGATCGCCGACGTAGGCGAGGGCGGTGGCCGGCGTGGTGATGTCGCTGTCGAGGAAACCGTCGCGGTTGTCCGCTTGCGTCAGCACACGCACATACCAAACGCCGCCGTTCGCGCCGCTGAATTTGAGCAGCGTGCGGTTCACCTGGTCGCCTTCGAGCTTCACGATCAGGCGCTGCGTGAGCGCATCGATGGAGCTTTCGTTTTGGTCGAGGTCGTCTTGGTAAACGATGGTCGGGATGCGCCCGCCTTCGAAGCGCAGGCCGGTGCCGTTGTCGATGGAACTGCCGTCGGGGCCGACCGTGTAGTGCGCGTAAGAAGCGAGGTCGACCGGCCAGGTTTGCAGGTATTTGTGCAGGTGGATCGGCCAGTCGAGTTGCAGGCCCGGCGCGAGACCGGAGGCGGGAAGGACGGCGGCGTCGAGCGTCTTCATCCAGTAGAAGACGATGCGGTCTTCGAGGTTGTTTTCGCGTTCGGCGTAGTAGGCGAGCGTGCCGTCGGGACGGACGACGCTGCCGTAGTAATTGACGGAGTTGGAACTGGAGCCGTTGTTGACTGGGAGAGCGAAGAGCAGCGGGTCGGCATCCGTCGGGCGAATTTCGTCGCCGAGGAAAGTCGTGCGCGTGGTGAACGGCGCGGTCTGAGAAACTTCCACGACGTCCGCGCCCAGAAATTCGTGGGTGCCGTCTTCGCGGAGCGTGCCGAGGTATTCGATCAGGATGCGGCCCGAGACATTGTAGGCGTGGAGTTCGCCGATGCCGTTGCTTTTTTCAAACCACACCGTGCGGAGTTCGGCGGCGGGCTGGGCGTTGGGATCGGCGGGAGGATTCGTGCCAGCGTTGACGTATTCCGTCGTGACCGCGGCGGGGAACACGTTGCTGAACACCGGATTCACCGTGACGATGCGGCCGCTGGGGATGGTGACGCGCGGGCCGTTGAAACTTTTTTCCGTCCAATAGAGCGAGCGCACCGGATTCGACGTGGCGGAGGAAACGGAGAACGTTTCGCGGACGAGTACGAAGCCGTTGGCGCCGGCAACACGCGAACGCCACCAGAGATCGACTTGGCCGGGTTGGTGCGCGAAGACGGACATCGCGTGCGGGCTGTAATAGTAAGTGGGATAAACCCCGGTCGCGAGCGCGGGCACGATCACGCCGCCGGTGTTGGTAATCGCGTGGCCGGAGGAATCGACGAGCGCGCCTGTGACGACTTCGCCCGGACGAACCGGCTCCGCGCGCCAAAAGTCGGCGCTGACGGTGATTACCGCGCCACTGGCGTTGAGGTAACTCGTGGGCGGCGTGATGCGGTCACCGAGAAAATAACGCGGCACGCCCGAGGCAAACGTGGTGCCGATGGTCGCACGGCGGAGCAGGATGCTGCCGGATGACGGATAACGCGACGTCAGCGTCGCCGAATCGGAGATCGCGCCCCCCGAGCCGGACGTTTCGACGACGTTGGAAAATTGCGGTGTGGTGGTCGCTTCGCCGGAAGGCGTGCCGGGATTGCCGGTGGGAATGCCGCCGGCTCGCACGCTGAGGTTGTTGGGCGCGCCGCCTTTGATTTCGTATTGCGCGTGGGCGGCGCCGACGAATCCGAGCGTGAGCGCACCCATGAGCGGGAGGGCGCGAAGAGATCGGAAAATGCTCATGGGCAAAAAAACGAAAGACAAATTACGAAGGCCGAATGACGAGGAGGCGGAGATTCAAAAAGACGCGGACGGGCCCGCCTCACAGTTTGACGATGTAGTTAACCATGACGTTTTTCGGGCGCGTCTCGCTGCCGCCGCGGGCGCCAGTGGTGCGGCCGATTTCATAGCCGGTGTTGTCACCGTCGGTGTCGCCAGAGCCACGGTTATCCGGCAGACTGATCGAGCCGCGATATTCAGAGTGGTAGATGTCGCCGTAGTCGTGGTTGTGGCTCGCGAGTTGGTCGGGTTGATAACTACCGACGAGGTCGCCGGTCGCGCCGCCGCCATAAATCGTGATGCGCGAATTGCGATCGACGTCGCGGCCCGTGCCGCGATCGCGGCCACGGAGGAATACACCGCGCAAATCCGGGACGCGGAACGTGGCGGTATTGTCCGCGCCGAAATTCGTGCCGAGGGCGGCGAAGAGCGCGGGAAAATCGGAGCGGTTCAACAGTGAGCCGTCGCACAAACGCCAACCCGCAGGAATCGTTTCGCCACCGAAGGCCACGATTGTGCCCGCCGGAACGAGCGATTGCCGCACGGCGTCGATGATTTTGTTCAAGTCGATCGCGCCGTCGGCGATTTTGACGTTGGTGATCGCACTGGCGGCGATATCGGCGGTGGCAATGGTGCCGTCGGCGATGTCGGCGCTGGTGACGGCGCCATCGACGATCTTGGCCGAGGTGATGGAGTTGTCGGCGAGTTTCACCGTGGCAAGCACGCCGTCGGCGATCTTCGCGGCAGTGACGGCGCCATCGAGGATCTTGGCCGTGGTGACGGCACCGTTGGCGATGCGGGTGTCGGTGATCGAACCCGCGACGATGTTGGTGGTGTTGACTGCATCAACGGCGAGCTTGGCGTTGGTGACGGAGGCGCCGCCGAGCTTGTCGGTCGTCACCGAGGTGTTGGCCAACATCGCGGTGTTGAGCGCACCGTCGAGGACGGTCTCGGCGACTTTGGCGCGGATGGCGTAGGCGGCGGAGACGATTTGCTGGCGCGGGCTGATTTCGTTGTCCACGGCGGCGGTGCCATCGTCGACCGTAATGCCGAGATAAACCGGGCCGGTCAGGATGGAAGCCAGCGTGCGGTAGGGGCTGATGGCGGGAGCGGCCGGCCCGTAAAAAGTGGCCACGCCGTTGCCGTTGCCGAGGAGCACGCTGAATTCACCGCCGGAGATCGTCGCGGTCTGTGACTCGACGTAAACCGGCGTGCCGCCGGTCGACAGGCTGTAGAATTTAAAGGTGACCAGCCGGTTGACGGGCGAGCTGTTGCCGATGGCGACACCGGCGGAGTCGGTCACGCGGCCTTGATAACTCATCAAGGAGGGCGCTTGGGCGGAGGCGAAGTTCGCGGCGGCGAGTAACAGGAGAGCGGCGAGGAGACGTTTCATGGGAAAAAATTGAAAAGTTGGGCGAAGAAAATTACGGGAGGAGTTCGGCGATTTCGGAAACACGACGGAGGGCGAAGATGCCGCCGACGGTGAGCGGCTGTTTGTTGATGCCTTCAATAGTTTCGCTGTAGGTGCCGCCGTGGATCGTCGTGCCCCAGCCACTCACGGAGGTGCCGGCGGGCGGTTCGCTCGTGAACGTGAACCGGCACGTGCGCACGATGCGGTAGCTTTCGACGCCGGCGCTTAACATGACGCCGCGCGCGTCGTGGTTGTCGTGGTCGGGGTGATATTGGTGCACGAAGGGATTCGTGGCGTCGTTGAACGGGACTTCAAAACTGTGCACGAGCGTCGAACCAACCGCGAAGCTCCCACTCGTGCTGGCGATCGCGCGATCGAGCGGCAGGTGACTCGACACGAGGCGGAGTGCCGAGGATTTCGCGGAGGGGAGCAAGTTGTCCTCCCGTAACGTGACGCCGGGAAGATTCCCGTCGGTCTTGAGCGTGCCGACGTAGGCTTGAGAGAGCAGGCGGGCGACGCCGGCGCCATCGACATGGATTAACATACGCAGCGGAAATGAGCGCGTCGTCGTCGAACCGGGACTGCCGACAACAGTGCTGGTGACGGCGCTGATTTGCGCATCGCCGATCCAGAGTCCGGCGGCGCTCGCGGTTTGCGCGCTGACCGGCAGGTAAACATCGGTGAAGTTGCCTGAATCTTTCACGCGCAGAATCGACGCGTAGTGTGCGCTGGAATTGCCCGTGAGGAGCGAGCGATTGATTCCAAAGCTGAAATCGACGCGACCGGAAGCGGGGACTGAGACCGTGAAGCTGCCGGTGATGGCCGTTTCGGTGTAGGTATTGGTGGTGCTGTTAAAAACGCGGCGCGTGAGCGGCACGGTTCCCGTGATCGCCGTTTGGTTGGTCGGGGCGGGTTCGGAATTCTGCAGCGAGAAGGTCAGTGTCATCGCGCTGGTCGTGCGATTCATCACGCCCACGGTCATGACGGAACTCGTGCGCCCGAACGCGAGGCCGGTCGTGCCGGGCAGTTCGTATTCAATCGGCGCGGTGAAATTGCCCACCGTGGTCGCCTCGAACCAGTAGGCGAGATTGCGATCCACGGGCTCGCTGGCCGGCACGATTTGCATCGGGTTGCTCGTCGTAAGATCGCCACCGATGTATTTGTAGATCTTGGAGGGGGAAGTCGTCGCGATCGGGAACGTGGCGAAATAGTTATTGAAGACCGGGCGGCTCGCGTCGGCGGGGAAGCCTTGAAAATTCGCGCCCGTGACGAGCCAGATCGCAGCCGGCGGTTGCGGGCGCTGGGGGATCGTGACGTTGGTGACGGTCGCGGACGTGCCGCTGCAATACACGAGGTAAGCCGACTGGCCGATCATCGCGGTCAGTTGTTGTTCGCTCGTGTCGTTGCGGTTCCAGATCGTCCATTCGTTGCTCGCGGCATTGGGCGCGGACGGGGCGGTCGTGAAGCCGACGCGGTCAGGATTCGGATTCCAGCGCCAGACTTGGAGCACCGTGGGGAAATTTCTGAAAAGCTCCGTGGGCGTCGTGTGCGAAGCGTCGCCGTGGAGATAGATGGCGTTCCAACCGCCGCGCAGCGCGTAGGTCTCGGTTTTCCACTGGGCGCGCAACGCCGGCGCGAGTGCGACGACGAGCGCGAAAAGGGAAATCCGTGTGAGGGCGCGCAAGGACGTGAGAGGTGCGGGAAGTTTCATCGAACCTTGAGGCGGTAGAAGAATCTCGGGACGTCCGCGCCGAGCGGGGCGTAGAGATTGATGAAGTTGGAAGAGTCGGCTTTTAGCGTGAGGAATGAAGCGGGCGGCTCGGCGTCGCGAAATTTGTCGGTCGGGAATTCGAGATCAGCAGTCGCGATTCCCGGGTCGGCGGGATTGCTGAGATGAGCCGGCACCTCCGCCCACGACTGGAGATCGGTCGACGTTTCGAGCGTGTAGGTTTTCCCGGCGATGCCGAAGAAACGGAAACGGAGGCTCTGCGGGAAACGCGCGGTGATTTGCAGCGAAAGGAAATCCGTCGGGTCAGTCGCGAAAGTGCCGGCGATGTATTCCGCGTGGTTCGCGATGCCGTCGCCGTCGAAGTCGCCGTCGCGATCCAGCAGCGAAAAATCCCAGCCGTTGGGGCCGGGAAGTTTCCCGGCGGCGTAGAGTTGGCTCATTTCCCAGGCATCGGGCAGGCCGTCGCCGTCGGAATCCACGCCGAGCGTGAGGTTGATGCGGACACGTTCGCCGGGCTGGCCGACGGTTGGCGCGATCGGGCCGGACACTTCGAGCGGATGATAGGTCACGTCGTTGATGATCACCGCGAGCGAAAAGGTCACCCCGGCCGTGCTGGCGATGGAACTGTAACTCCGCGTGCCGGCGCGATCCATATCCATGCGCAGGCGGATTTGGTAATTCTGGTCAGGACGCTCTTCCGTGTTGGTGATCGTCTGGCGCAGCACCTCGACGTTGTTGCGGTAAAACACCACCACTGAACCGGCGACGTTGAGCTTTTCGCCGTGCTCATCGCGCACCGTGCCGTAGATCGTGTGATACGGAGCCGGCGGAAACGCGGAAAGTGTCAACCCCGCGCCCACGCTCAAACCAAGCAAGCAGCCGAGACGGGCGGCGATTTTTGCGAAACGCGACAGGGTGGGTGGGTGCACAGGCCGAAGGGGTTGTTGTAAAAGTTCCTCGACGGCACGCGGCCTTTGACGAAACGGGCAAAAAAATTAACGAAACGGGCCGCGTCACTCGTTTGGCGCTTTTCGCTGGCGCGGCATCTGCCTTAACTCCGGCCTCTGCTCTGCCCATGAAAACTCTGTTTGCTCCATCCATCGCCGTATGAGGTCGCTGAGCGAACGCTGGTCGGACGTAATTTTAGGCGGGTTGCAGGCGGAGGGCGCGAAACGCGAGCGACTCTTCTGGTTGTTGCAACTGATCGGCTGGACGGCGGTGAGTGCGATGGCAATGGTGGCGCTGATTCAGATTTTCGGACTGGCCTCGACCGGAATCATTCTGTCGGTGCGCATGGTCGGGGGCATCGCGATGACGTGCGGGCTGCGGTGGATTTACCGACGCATTCCGTGGCGCGATTGGACGTGGGGCCAATTGGTGCTCGTGGGCTTCGTGCTGTGCATCGTGGCGGGCACGCTGGAGTCGATCGCGACGCATCGTTTGTCGGCCATCATCATCAATGAAAGCGTGTCGCCGGAAGTTTACCCGTTCCTCATGTCGATGGGCGCGCTGTTGCGCAGCTCAGTTTACGTTATCTGGAGCCTCCTGTATTTCGGCATCAAGCTCTGGCTCGAAGCTGCCGAGGCCCGCCTGCGCGCCGCCCAAAGTGACGCCGAAGCCCGCACCAGCGAACTGCGCCAGCTGCGCGCGCAGGTGAATCCGCATTTTTTGTTCAATGCGCTGAACTCCGTCATGGCGGAAAAAGATAACCCCGCGGCCGTGGAGCGCATCACGCAAGAACTCGCGGAGTATTTGCGGTTTTCGCTACGGCCTTCCGGGGATTTTCAAAAACTCGGCGACGAACTGACCGCGCTCGAACATTACCTGCGCGTCGAGAAGGCGCGTTTCGAAGAGAAACTCATCTACACCATTGAAGCCGATCCCTATGCGCGCGCTCAACGTGTGCCGGTGGCGACCGTTCAGCCGCTCCTGGAAAACGCCATGAAATACGGGCGCCTCACGAGCGTCGGTCCGTTGCATTTGAAGGTCATCGCGACGGTCGACGCCGAAGCAGAAGTGCTGCGCGTGGCGGTGAGAAACACCGGTCGCTGGCTCGAGTTTGACCCGGAACGCTCGCACGGCATCGGGCTCACGAATTTGCAGCGCCGACTGGAGTTGCTGTTCGGCGTGGAAGCGAATCTCGCGCATTCCGAATCGAACGATTGGGTGAGTGTGGATGTGGAAATCCCACTCGCCGCTGAAAGCGTGCAAGGAGTCGCGTGATGGCTCAGTTGCGCGCCTTGTTGGTGGATGATGAGCGGCTGGCGCGGAAACGCCTCGCCGAACTGCTCACGCAACACCCGGAAATCGTCATCGTCGGCGAAGCCGACAGCGTAGAGTCCGCCTCGACCGCCGCGTCCGAGTTGAAGCCGGACGTGATTTTTCTCGATGTGGAAATGCCGCCGGTCAACGGCCTCGAATTGCTGCCGCGTTTGTCGGAGGAGTCGCCACCGGCGATTGTGTTTGTGACCGCGCACGAAAATTTCGCCGTGCAGGCCTTTACCGTGAGCGCGCTGGATTATCTATTGAAACCGGTGCACCGCGAACGCCTCGCGCTCACGGTGCGTCGGCTGCTCACGGTTAAAGAATCGAAGTCGCCTTTTCCCGATGCCGCCGAAGCGGCGTGGACATTGGAAAGTCGGGTGGCTTTGAGCGACCGCCAACTGCGCCGCACCGTGCAAGTGCGCGAGATCGTGGCGATCCAGGCGCTCGGCGCGTATTCGCGGGTGAGCATCCGCGATGTGCCGGCGATGATTGTGCTGCGCAGTATTTCCGAATGGGAACGCTTGTTGCCCGCGGAAATCTTTGCGCGCATCGATCGCTCCTTGATCGTGCAGATGCCACTCGTGCGCACCGTCGAGCGAAAGTCCCGCGACGAAACGTTTATCTCGATCGAAGGCATGTCCGGCAAATTATTGATCGGTCGTGCGGCCGCGTTGCGCCTGCGGCGTCAGGCTGATGCGGAGGAGTGAAGGCGCGCGGGCTATCGAGGATGGGCGCGTATGGTTACAGCGTGGGTCCTGAAGGTCGGTTAGGGATAACCGACCCTACCTTGATTACCTGTGCATTTTCGGCCCGCCCCGGAGGTCAGGCCCCACCGAAAGCGATGAAATCATCGACCAACTAACCTACGCGGGCGGCGCGTCGGACAGGATTTTTTCCTTCAGGTGGGTGTGCCGCGATTTGGATTCGGCATTGCGCACGGCCATGCCGTAGGCGGCGACTTCGCCGACAATGAAGACTTTCTTCCGGCCGCGGGTGATGGCGGTGTAGATCAAGTTTCGCTGCAGCATCATGAAATGCGCCTTAAGCAGCGGCACGATGACGACGGGGTATTCGGAGCCTTGCGACTTGTGGATGCTGATCGCATACGCGAGGGCGACTTCGCCGAATTCGCCGCGCTCGAACAACTTATTTTCTCCGTCGAAACTCGCGATGAGCGTGCCTTTTGTGAGGTCGACGCTTTTCACGGTGCCGATGTCGCCGTTGAAGAGGTTTTTGTCGTAGTTATTGCGCAGCTGGATGAGCTTGTCGCCAGGACGGTATTCACCGCTGACGGCGCGCAGGCCTTTTTGGTGGGAGTTAACGGCCGCCTGCAATTGCGTGTTCAAGTTGCCGACGCCGGCGATGCCCTTGTGCATCGGCGCGAGAATTTGCACGTCGTTGATCGGGTGAAACCACTTGTAGTGCTGCGGAATGAACTTCGTGGTGAGCTCCACGATTTTCGCGAGGCAGTCTTCGGCACTCGTGGCGGAGATGAAATTGAGATCGCTCCACGCCTGGGCTTTCTCGACCGCGTCGACGATGGGCGGAGGACGCGGCTCGCCGCCGTTGATCGCGTGCGCGGTGGTGACGATGAGGCTTTCTTCTTTTTGGCGATAAACAAAGGAGAGGCGGGTGACGTTAGCGGTGCCACTGTTGCTCGTTTGGGCGTCGCTGACGGCGATCAAGTCCTTGAGGACGTTGCCGGCGCCGACACTTGGCAATTGGTCGATGTCGCCTACGAGCAGCAAATGCGCGCGAACCGGCACGGCTTGCAGCAGTGCAGCTGCGAGGCGGGTGTCGAGCATCGAGGTTTCGTCGACGATGAGAAAGTCGGTCGCGAGCGGTTTCGATTCGTTCACCGTGAAACCGCCGTTTTCAAATTTCAGCAGGCGGTGAATCGTCGAAGCGAAGCCGCCCGTCGTCGCGGAAAGGCGTTGCGCCGCGCGTCCGGTCGGGGCCGCGAGCGTGACGCGGACTTTTTTCGCTTTAAGGATTTCGACGAGCGCGCGCAAAATGGTCGTCTTGCCGGTGCCTGGGCCACCGGTGAGGATGGAGAATTTATGGGCGAGCGCCTTTTTGATCGCGGCGGCTTGGAATTCGTGGAACGCAAAGCCGGCTTTGTCCTGAGCCCACGTGACGGCGGCGTCGATTTTGATCGCCGGCAAACCCGACGGCACAGCGTCGAGGCGCTTCACGCTCGCGGCGATTTTCTGTTCGGCGCGGTCGTTGTTGGGCAATTGAATGACGGAATTTTTCGGTAGGTCCTGACCTCCCCCCGTCGCTAAAGCTTTGGCGGACGAGCCGGGCAGGCCGTTGGTCGGCGTGGGTTCATCCGGCCCGCCCGGAGGTCGGGCCCTACCGTCGTGGCAGATCAGATCTTTTTTCTCCACGAGCGCCGTGATGCGCGCTGTGATGAACTCGGCCGACGTTTCGAGCATCGTCGCCGCGTGCGTGATCAAATCCTCGAGAGGAAACGCGGTGTGACCTTCCTCCTGTAACGTCTCGAGCGCGTAGATGAGGCCGGCGTCGAGGCGCGGTGGCGCGTCGTTGGCGTAGCCAAGATTGATCGCGATTTTGTCGGCGGTTTTAAAACCGATGCCGTCAATTTCGCGCGCGACGCGGTAAGGTTCTTTGATGACGACTTGCTTCGCCTCGGGGCCGTATTTGTTGACGAGCTTCACGCACTGCGAAGTCGTGACGCCGTAGGTTTGGAGAAAAATGTGCACCTCGCGCAGCACCTTTTGCTCCTCCCACGCTTCTTTGATCGCGGTGGCGCGCATTTTGCCGATGCCTTCGACTTTGCGGAGCTTGCCGGATTCTTCGCTGAGGATGCGAAACGTGTCGGTGCCGAACGCGTCGACGATTTTGTTGGCGTAAACTTTGCCGATGCCGGGCACGAGGCCGCTGCCGAGGTATTTGCGAATGCCGTAAACTGACGAGGGCAGTTCGCTCTTAAAAGATACGACTTTGAACTGTGCGCCGTGTTGCACGTGGCGCGTCCATTCGCCGGTGAGTTGGAGCGTTTCGCCGCACTGCGCGCCGGGCAGCGGGCCGACGATGGTGATGCGATCGGTTTCGTTGTTGGCGGCTTCGGCGGGTTTTTTATCCGGCTTCAGCTCCGCGATCGTGTAGTGGTTCTCCTCGTTGAAGAAGATAATGCGTTCGAGCACGCCGGTCAGGGAACTGGAGGGAGCGGGAGACGCCACAGAGGAAAGGTGCGGGAAAAAGACTGGGCACAAAAAGCACAAAAAACGCGAAAAGGCCACGGGTTGACCGGAAACGATGCGGTCGATAGCAATTTCCCATGCCCCTTGCCGCCTCGATTGCCACCGCGTTGGTCGCGTTACTCCACGTTTACTTCATGGTCGTGGAAATGTTTCTGTGGACGACGCCGTATGGGCGGCGCGTGTTTAAGCTCACGCCCGAGAAGGCGGAGATCACCCGGTCGCTCGCCGCCAACCAAGGTCTCTACAACGGATTTCTCGCGGCGGGACTTGGCTGGGGGATTTATGCAGGCCCGGAGGCTTCCGAAATCAAAGTGTTCTTTCTCGGCTGCGTGATCGTCGCCGGAATTTTCGGTGCGGCGACGGTCGGGCGGAAAATTCTATGGGTGCAAGCGCTGCCGGCGGCGATCGCGTTGGCGCTCGTGTGCGCGGCGGCGCGGTGAATTCTGGTCGTAGGTAGGGGCGGTTATCCTTAACCGCCCTTTCAGGATTCGCGCAGGTCAGCCCGAGGGCCGTTAGGGATAACGGCCCTTACCTCAAGGCAGCATCAACTTCGGCCAAGTTGGCAAAAATGCTTTCCGGTTTCGCTCCGGCAGCGCGGAGTTCTTCGGCAGTGTGCGTGCCGGTCGTGACCCCGTAGAAAGCGAGGCCGGCGCCAACGGCAGCTTTAAAATCCCACGGCGAATCGCCGACGAGCGCGCTCGTGGCGGCGTCGGCACCGAGAGCGGCAAGCGCGTGCTGCGCGAAGCGTGGATCGGGCTTGATCCACGGAACGTCACCGGCGCCGAATATCCCGTCGAGCAGCGGCGTGAACCCGAGGAAGTCGCAGACTTGGCGCGCGGCGGGACCGCGTTTGTTCGTCAATACGCCGCAACGGACGCCGGCGGCGTTGAGTTGTTGGAGGATTTCGCGCGCACCGGGCAGGATTTCAACGTCCTGGAGATTCGTTTCGAGCCAGTGCTTCGTGTAGATAGGCAGGATTCTTTCCACGTTTTCGACGCCGGCGAGTTTGGCGATGGCTTCGTCGAGGCCGCCGCCGACGGCATTGAACACCTGTTGATAGGTCGGCGCGGGCAGGCCGATTTGCTGCATGGCGAAGGCGTGACAGCGGTGGATTGCTTTAAAGTGGTCGATGAGCGTGCCATCGAGGTCGAAGAGGACGGTGCGAAAACGCATGGAAGGGTCGACTTTGCAGCCTCGTCGCGGGGCATGGCACGCAGAAAATCAGTCTGGCGCCGGATTGGCTTCAGGCTTCAGTGTGACGCCGTCCATGACCCAAGTCGTCTCTCCCCAGCATGCACGTGCGGAAGCCTCCACCGAGGCGGACACGTTGACGGTGCACATCGGCGGCGATTGGCAGATTACGGAGCGCCATCCGGATTGGACGGACAGCGCCGCTCGGCTGCATCCGGCCAAGGTGATTCTCGACGGGAGTGGGATCACGGGTTGGGACAGTTCGCTGGCGCTTTATTTGCGCGAAGCGCGGGTCTGGAGTGAGAAAATCGGCGCGCAAGTGGTCGTTCAACACATGCCGGCCGGCGCGGAAAAGCTTTCCCAAGTCCTCGCGCAAAAACCTGCGACGACGGCGAAGCCGGAATGTGCGCCCGAACTCGTGACCGTGGTCGGCGTGGCGACGGTGAAGTTGTGGACGGAAACGAAAAGCCTCTCGAATCTCGTGGGCGAGTGCGCGTTTAGCATCGGTCGTTTTTTCAAAGGGCAGGCGCAGTTCCGCTGGCGCGATTGCTTGAACGAAATGCAACTGTGCGGCGCGATGGCGCTGCCGATTGTCGGGCTGATCAGTTTCCTCGTGGGGGTGACGCTCGCTTACACGGGCTCCATTGTCGTGCGCCAATACGGCGGCGACATCTGGCTCGCTGACATGGTGGGTCTCGCGGTCACGCGCGAAATGGGGCCGATGATGGCCGCCATCGTGCTCGCGGGTCGCACCGGCGCGGCCTACGCAGCGACGCTCGGCAACATGAAGGCCAACGAAGAAATCGACGCGCTCGCCACCCTCGGCGTGTCGCCGGTGGATTTTCTCGTGATGCCGCGCATGCTCGCGCTATTTTTGATGATGCCATTCCTGGCGCTCTACTCGGACTGCATGGGCATTCTTGGCGGTATGGCGATTGCCGCGGCGCCGCCGTTGAACATTCCGCCGACGCTTTATTTCGCCGAGATGCAGACGATCGTCGATCTCTCGGACATCAATACCGGCGTCATCAAGGCGGCGATCTTCGGCTTGCTGATCGGCCTCGCAGGCTGCTGGCGCGGCATGCAAGCCGAGCGCAGCGCCGTGGGTGTCGGCCAGGCGGCGACGAGCGCGGTGGTCACGGGCATCCTGCTGATCATCGTGTGCGATTCGATCTGCGCGGTGTTCTTCAACATCGTGGGCTGGTGAGGCGCGCATGAATAACGATCACATCAACGCCCACCCGCTCGCCATCGAGGTCGACAATCTCGAATGTCGCTACGACGAGCGCACGGTGTTGCGCGACGTGACTTTCAATGTGAAGCGCGGAGAAATTTTCTTCGTCATCGGCGGCTCCGGCTGCGGCAAGAGCACGCTGTTGCGTCACATGATCGGGTTGCACACGCCGGCGGCGGGCACGGTAAAGTTTGAAGGCAAAGATTTCACGTGGGCCGACGCGCGCGAACGCAAGGCGCTGCTGCGCACCTTCGGCGTGCTTTACCAAAGCGGAGCGTTGTGGAGCTCGATGACGTTGGCGGAAAACGTCTCTCTCCCGATCGAGCTTTTCACGGAGCTCACGAAAAAGGAGCGCGAAGCGATCGTCCGCCTGAAACTCGCACAGGTGGGTCTCGCGGGCTACGAAGATTATTTTCCGTCCGAAATTTCCGGCGGCATGAAAAAGCGCGCCGGCCTCGCGCGGGCGCTCGCACTCGATCCATCGATTGTGTTTTTCGATGAACCGTCCGCCGGCCTCGACCCGATCACGTCTCTACAGCTCGACGAACTGGTGCTGCAAATTCGCGAGACGCTCGGCACGACCATTGTCATCGTGTCACACGAACTCGCCAGTATCTACGGCATCGCCGATCGCATCATCATGCTCGACCGTAAAACCAAGGGAATCATCGCCGAAGGCGACCCGCGCGTGCTGCGCGACACGAGCCCGGACGAGCGGGTGAAGGACTTTTTGAATAGACGCGGCGAGCCAGCCGGTCAGAAAGAGGAGCGCCACGCGTGAAAACTAAAATCAGCCCAGCCGCCGTCGGGATGTTCGTCTTGGGAGCTTTGTTGCTCTTTATCGTCGGCTTTTTGTCATTTGGCGGTTCGAACATTTTCTCCAAGCCCGCGCGTTTCGTGATTTATTTCGACGAGTCCGTGAGCGGTCTCGATCCCGGTGCGCCGATTAAATTTTACGGCGTCCGCGTCGGTCGTGTCGCGGCCGTGAGCGCGCGTTTCGATGAAACGAGTCGCAAGGCGCTCGTCCAAACCATCTGTGAGATCAACCGCAACGTCGTCACCGACACGAACGGCAAGATGATTGACCTCACCGATCCGCAGGCGCTGCAAACGCTCATCGATCGCGGCCTGCGCGCGAAACTGAATTTCACCGGCATCACGGGTTTGCTGTTTGTCGAACTCAACATCGAAGACCCGAAGGAATATCCCGCGCTCACGCGTTACGCAGGCGAGACACTGCCGGTCGTCCCGGCGATTCCGTCGCCAATCGCGGAAGTGCAGGCGAGCATCGTGGAGATTGTCGCCAACGTGAAAAAAGTGGATTTCGCTGGCATCGCCAAGGACGTGAAAACGCTCCTCGCGAACACGAATCAAAAAATCAACGAACTCGATCTCAAGGGCCTCGGCGAGCGGGTCGGTCTGGCCGCAGATTCCGTGAGCGGGTTTATCGCGTCGCCGGAAGTGAAACAAACGATCGCCAACTTGAACGGCGCGATTGGTGACATCCGCACCACACTCGGCCACATCGACGGCCAGGTCGGCCCGGTCGGCGAAGAACTGAAGACCACCCTCACCGCCGCGCAGTCCGCATTGAAGTCGCTCGAAACCACGGCGACCACCACGCAACGTTTCGTCGCTTCGCAAGGGGACGTCGGCGACGAACTCACGCAAGCGCTCCGCCAACTCGGCGATGCCGCCGCTGCGCTCGAACGCCTCGCCGACACGCTGGAGCGCAATCCGAGTTCGCTCATCGTGGGCAAAAAGAAACCCGGCACGCCGTAACCGAATTTAACCACAGATGAACACGGATACACACGGATGGCGGAAAGTGGCAGCGATCAGCGTCCAACTTTCAGCGCTCAGCTTGATCTTGTCCGCGTGCAATCTGCCGCAACCGCAGGCTGACACCGCGCGCCATTTCACGCTCACCGGGCCGGTGGCGGCGACGGCGCTACCCGACGGCATGGTGGTGCGCCCCGTGCAACTGGCCGGGCATCTCCGCAGCCGCGCCATGGCGATTCGCGTGAGCGAGAACGAAGTCATTTACAACGAGGACGCTCGCTGGGCCGAGTCGCTCGACGATGCCATCACGCAGCTCTTGCGCGCGCGTCTCGGCACGATCGGCGGCGGCAATGTCGTCACGGTGCAAATCCAGCGTTGCGAACTTGTCCGCGCCGAAGCTAACGCCGTGCAACTCGCGGCTACCTACTCAATCACTCCCCCGGTCGGCGCGAGCGGCGAAGTCCGCCGCGGCAGCTTCAGCGCCAGTCCGCGCACCTGGACGGGCGGCGATCAGGGCGCACTCGTCGGCTTGCTGCGCGAGGCGATTAACGAATTCGGCGACGCGCTGGCGGTGGCCGTCGTAAAAAAGTAATCTGGAAGCGTGCGCGCGGCTTGGGGCTGGCGTTGCCCGCGCGATTTTGTTGTTTTGGGCGACCAGCGATTTCCATGACCAAATTCCTTTTCTTGCTGATTCCGGCGGCTTCGATCTTCGCCGCGCCCCACGCGGTTAATTTGAAATTCGAGTCACTCACTTTGCGCAGCGGCAAGCGGCTCGACCAGGTGTCGGTCAAAAGCTACGACGCGGAAAACGGTCGCGTGCTGATGCTGGCGGATCGGCGTCTCGTCTATCAGCAACTCGACCAGCTGCCTTACGATGCGGCGCAGCAGATCGTGAACTTCTCGCCGGCCGAAAATGCCGAACCGTCGAAACGCTTGCGCATCCAGCGTAATTCATCGGCTGGGGCCAGCCCGGTTGCCGTCAAAACACCGCCGAATAATTCGGTGACGAAAACCCAGCTTAGCTCTGAAAAACAACAGCAAGCTCAGCTCCACGCCGCGCAATCGCAGACGCTGTTACTCGCGCAAATCAAACGCTTCGCCGAGCAACGCGTCGACCGTTACTATCGTTTGGAATATCATCCAGCCGCGGGCTCGCTCGTGATCGTGAACCAAAGCCTGCGACTGGACGAACCCGTTGAAGTCGCGGGCGCGTCGGGCCATTACCGCGTCGCCGGCAACATCGGCCTGCAGTTCTTCGATGACCAAGGCCGGCACTCGGGCCGCGCCACGCAACCGTTTGAACTCGTCGTCGCCGTCGATGGCAAAGGCTCTCTAAGCCTGCTCGAATTCGCGTCGAAATAATTCCGCGCGTGGCGGGCTTGAGCTTTTGCCGCGCGCGAGTTTCTTGGAGAGCAATGCCTGATCGCTCGGACTACCTCGCCAAAACAATTGTCGCCCGCTTGCGTTCGCTCGAAGCGATCCTGCGCGAGGATTTGCCGCCAAACGATCCACAGTTCGTGAAACGTCGCACCGACGCCGTCGCCAAAATCCTCGCCGTCGACGCCGGCGTCACCGACGGCATCACCGTGCAAACCGTGATAAGCGCGGTTCCGAATATTTCGCTTAGCACTGATCCGTCGACTCGCGACATGGCGGAGTTTGCGGACTTTCTCCGGAAAAAACTGCCGGAGTTGTGATTCTGCGGACTGCTCTTCTTTAGGCTCTCTCCTCTCCAAGGTGCAGCTTCAAAATTGAAGTCAGTCGTTCCTTGTCTGTTGTAGTTTGAAATGCACGCAAAGGAATCATGTGCATCAAAGCTTCAGATTGATACACCAGAACCAAGTGCTCGTTCTTCTTCCATTTGTGAAATTCTTCCCAAGCAATTTTGCAAGTGCCGTGAGCCGAAGATCCCTTGAAGTGCGTGTCTGTTAGCTCCAGCTCAGTAACGGATTGAAGTGTTTTTTGCTGCGAAAAAATACGTTTCGTTTTCCACGGGATGACCACAAAATAGAGCGCTGAAAAATAACTGACGACGGCAGTGATAAACCAGAAATTATGCTGAGGCTTTTTCTGGGTAAAAACTTCATAGCCCTGACATAGCAAGAATAGTAAAAATAAAATCGATATGATATAGCCAATCCGCCGTAGTGATGGCCGAGGGCGCATGGCCAATCGGCGAGCGGCAATACAGTCATCGGCAGTGAGCTGAAATGTTATCTTCATTCTTTGAACCTGCGTTGAGCTGGGTAAAGTTGCGGCCCGCACAAAAAACACCGGTCATGCATCTTAAACTCAACCTTCTTTCCAGCCAATGGGACTGTGAGCCGATGCTTATTGGTGAAACTTAGCCTAGGTCGAGACGCCTAGGAGGCCGCGGGAGAGTTGGAAATCCACGAAGCCGCCGACCGTGGCGGCGGGAGCAGTTTGGCCGTTGACGGTGGACGCGATGATTTCGCGCAAGGCGTCGTGATTTTCGTCGGCGTTTTCGGTGAGCACGAGGTCGACGTCGCCTGCTGAACTGGCGGCGAGGCGCGCGGACTCCGCGATTTGGATCAGCGGGAGCATCGGGTGGCCTTGTTGCGGGGTGTCGGCGACGAGCCCGAGAAACAAGTGCGCGCCGCAGGCGCCGAGCCCGGCAAGATTTTCCGTCCAATGGTCAGTGTCAGTTTGCACGATGTGGAAACCGGGTTTGGTAGACGGCTGCCCGTAGGCGAGCGTGGCGTGCGGGGTGGTGCGCCCGAGAACCGCGCTGAGAAAACGTGAATTAGCCAGCAACGGATCACTCTCGGGCAGTAGCACGGAGCCACCGGCGGCGAGGATTTTTTCAACTAAGGCCGCGACGGCGGCCACACTTCCGCTGGTCAGCGTGCTGGCGGATACGAGGCCGAAGGTCAGCGCCAGCGGATCATCGGGCGGCGTGGTCGCGGGAGTTGCGGACGCCGCGCCGGTGGTGAACCAGTTTTCGATTTTCGCGAGCGCGCGGTCGATGCCGCCGTCGAGTTGCACGCTGGCCCAACCGAAACGATCGAGCGGGATGTTCGCGGTTTCGAATTGGCGACGCATGACGTCGTTCGGGATTTTTTCGCAACCGTGCTCGAGCAGCAGCGTCGCGCCGACGTTCGGGTGCGTGGCGTAACCGCGATACGTGCGATACAGCAGGTGATACATCGACTCGCCACCGAAGCCGCAGCCTTCGCTGTGCGTGAGCGCGAGGAAACGCGAGTAACCAAGCTTCGCGGCGAGGCCGTTCGCATTCATGCGGTCGGCGGCGAGGCGCGCGATTTGTGCGGAGCACATGCTGGTGGGCAATACGAGTCCGAGACGTTCGGTCGCGGGCGCGAGTTGCGCTGACGTCGGCGAGGTCGCGCTGGCGATCAGTGGTTTGCCGTCAGGTGCGGCACGTGCGCGGATGGCGGCGACTTGCGTGGCGTCGGTTTGTCGCCAGTTGCGCCAGAGGGAAGATTGCGAATGGCCCGCGTGTTCGCCTTTCGTGCGCTGGCCGGACGCGGTGGCGATGAGCGATTCAAACGATTCCGCGGTGAGCGCTTCGAAGGATTCGCCGTCGAGGTAACGGCCGGCGTTGATGTCCATTTCGTGGACGAGCAACTGGTGGCGGCGGGTCGTGGTGGTGAGTTTGAGCGTCGGCACGAACGGGAAGTTGGTGATCGAGCCGTTGCCGGTGACGAAAAGAAACAGCGAGCAGCCCGCGCCGACCTGGCCGGCGATGCCTTCGAGGTCGTTGCCCGGGCTGTCCATGAAATAAAATCCCGGCGCGGTGAGCGGGTCGGCGTAATCGATGACGTGATCGATGCGGGTGCGCGGATCTTTTTTGTGCACGGCGCCGAGAGATTTCAGCGTGATGTTGTAGAGGCCGCGCAGTTTGTTGCCGGCGGACGGATTGCTCTCGGGCGTGACGCCGTGCCAGTCGAGGCGGGCTTTGAAACGTGCGATGCGCATCAGCAACGCGCGCGCAATCTCGGCGTCGCGCAGGTTTTTCATCAGATAGGATTCGGCGCCGCTAAGTTCGTCCGTTTCGCAGAGCACACCGATGCCGCCGCGACGCACGACCTCGTGCACCATGGCGCCGGCGAGCGGATTGCCCGACACGCCCGAAAACGCGTCCGAGCCGCCGCATTGCAGGGCGACGCGCAACGCCGCGACCGGTTGCGGCGTGCGGCGCTCGGCCGAGATTGTCGGCAGCCAGCCGCGCACGATTTTTTCGCCTTCGACAAGCGCGGCGGAGAGGCCGTTCGTGATGCTCAGGAATGCGTGTGGCACCTCCGCGAGCGGATAATTTTTTTCGCGCAGGTAGGTGGCGAGGCGGGAATTGGTGATCGGCTCGACGCCGTAATCCACGGCGAGAATCGCGCCGACATTCGGATGCACCATGAAGCCGGCGAGCGCGCGGATGACTTCGGTGGCGTTGTGGGGCTCGCCGGGACCGCCGCCTTCGGTGTGCGCGATCGCCACGATGCCGTCGAGTGACGGATGGATGCGCGCGAGCGCTTGCAGGCGCGCCGTGAGTTGGCGCGCGAAACTCGCGGTGCGTGACGTCGTGCCGAGGATGACGATGTAGTTACGCGTGCCGACGCCACGTCGACCGGGGCGCAGGTAGCCGTTGAACGTGCGTTCGTCGCGAAGCAACGGCACCGGCGGTGCGGGGTGCAGCGTGGCTTCATCGAGTTCGAACGAAACGAGGTGGTCGGCGAAATTCGGCGCGGACGGAATCGTCACCGCGAGCCGGCGCAGCACCAGCCAGTCGAGAATGGATTGGTTGCAGATGTAGCTGCCCGGCGCGATGGCGGTGAGCGCATGACCAAAGGTTTCCCCCCACGAGAGCAACGGTTCGCCGGCCGCGATTGCGCGCACGCTGAAGCGGTGGCCCTCTAGTATCGTGTGCGCGATGGTCTGCGGGCCGCCGGGCAATTCGACAATGGTGCCGGCTTCGATTTGGCGGATGGCGATGGCGACATTGTCGCCGGGAGCGGGCAGCCGGCCAAGCGCGGCGAAGGGCAGAGGGGCAGACATGAGCGCACCATACGCCGCGCATTCAGCGAGTCATCGAAAAAATCTTTGCGGATTTTCATTCGTGAAATTTTGCGCGTGTTGTGGCCTTGCCAGTGCGCGGCGCGAGTAACATTTCTTGCGCACCCCCACGTATGAGCCCCGCTGAATTGAAGGTGACCATGTCCTCGGGATTGCTGTCGTTTCCCGTGACCGACTTTAACGCTGCCGGCGATTTTCGCGCCGACACTTATATCAAACGCCTCGAGTGGCTGATGCCTTACGGTGCCACGGTGCTCTTCGCTGCGGGCGGCACCGGCGAATTTTTCTCGCTCACGCCGGCGGACTACACGCAAGTCGTGAAAACTGCGGTCGACACGTGCCGTGGCGGCGTGCCGATTATTGCCGGCGCGGGCGGCCCGACGCGGCAGGCGATCGCTTACGCGCAGGAAGCGGAGCTGCTCGGCGCGCAGGGCGTGCTTTTGCTGCCGCACTATCTCACCGAGGCCGGCCAGGAAGGTCTCGCGGCGCATGTGGAAGCAGTGTGCGCGTCGGTAAAATTTGGCGTGATCATCTATAATCGCGGCGCGTGTCGGTTGCAGGCCGAGACGTTACTCAAGCTCGCGGATCGCTGCCCGAACCTCATCGGGTTTAAAGACGGCATCGGCGAAATCGAATTGATGGTCACGATTCGCCGGAAGCTCGGCGACCGCTTCGCCTACCTTGGCGGCTTGCCCACGGCGGAGGTTTACGCGGCGGCTTACAAGGCGCTCGGCGTGCCGGTGTATTCGTCGGCGGTGTTTAATTTTATTCCGAAGACCGCGATGGATTTCTACCGCGCGATTGCAGCGGATGACCACGCGACGGTCGGCAAGTTGATCGATAGTTTTTTTCTGCCGTATCTGGAGATTCGCAACCGTAAGCCCGGTTACGCGGTGAGCATTATCAAAGCCGGGGCGAAAATCGTCGGCCACGATGCGGGGCCGGTGCGTCCGCCGCTCGTCGATCTTTCTGCTGATGAATCGGCGAAACTCGCCGCGTTGATTCACGCGCTCGGGCCGCAGTAACCAGTTTCCAATTTCGTCCGATGATCGCTGAGTCTACCCCGCTCGCGTCGCCCCGCACGAATGTGCGCTATTGGATCCTCGCGATCCTGTTTGTGCTTACGACGGTCAACTATGCCGACCGCGCGACGCTGTCGATTGTCGGCACGGATTTGTCGAAGCAACTCGGTTTGGATTCGGTGGGCATGGGCTACGCGTTCTCCGCATTTGCGTGGGCCTATGTGCTTGGACAAATCCCAGGCGGTTGGCTGCTGGATCATTTCGGGTCGCGGCGCGTTTACGGGTGGAGCATCGGGCTGTGGTCGTTCTTCACCGGGTTGCAGGGATTCGTTGGTGGCCTCGATGTGCGGTTTGCGGCGATGGTATTGTTCGGGCTGAGATTTTTGCTCGGCGCGGCGGAGTCGCCGTCGTTTCCGGCCAATGCGCGTATCGTGGCGACGTGGTTTCCGACGGCGGAGCGCGGCACGGCGTCGGCGGTGTTCAACTCCGCGCAATATTTCGCGACCGTGCTGTTCGCGCCGATCATGGGCTGGATCACGCACGCGTTTGGCTGGCCGTATGTGTTTTGGTTTATGGGTGCGATCGGCTTGGTGTTTGCCGCCGCCTGGCCGCGAATCATGCACTCGCCGCGAGAACATCCGAAGGCGAACACAGCCGAGGTGGATTACATCGCGCGCGGCGGCGGCCTCGTGGATCTCGACACCCGCGGTAAAGCCACGAATGCGGCGCCGGCACGGTGGAGCGTGCTGGGCGAGCTGCTGCGCAATCGCATGCTGCTGGGAATTTATCTCGGCCAATACTGCATCAACACGCTCACGTGGTTTTTCCTGACATGGTTTCCGATCTACCTCGTGAAGGAGCGCGGCATGTCGATTTTGAAAGTCGGCTTCGTGGCCGCGTTGCCGGCGCTGTGCGGATTTCTCGGCGGGATTTTAGGCGGCTGGTTTTCCGACCGGCTGTTGAAACGCGGTTACTCACTCACCGTCGCGCGCAAAGTGCCGATCGTCGCCGGCCTGCTGTTGTCGGTCTGCATGGTCGGCTGCAATTACGTGACCGCTGAGTGGGCCGTAATCGCGCTGATGAGTCTGGCGTTCTTCGGCAAAGGCGTCGGTGCGCTCGGCTGGGCCGTGATTTCCGATACCTCGCCGAAAACCGTGACGGGTCTGTGCGGCGGACTCTTCAACACCTTCGGCAACACGGCCGGCATCGTGACGCCCATCGCCATCGGCTACATCTTAAACGCCACCGGTTCTTTCAACTTGGCACTCGTTTACGTCAGCGCCCACGCCGCGCTGGCGGTTGGCTGTTATCTCGGGTTGGTGGGGGAGATTAAACGTGTGGAGTTGAGGGGGTGAGAATAGAAGCTCATCTATCTAACCAACCGCTGAATTCGTGCGGGGCTTTTGGCCTTCGGCAGACTCAAGCGTTAGTCCTTTTTTCCATGTGAGCGGATAAGTGTTTCCGAGTCGGTATAGGTGTAGGTTAGCGTCATCTTATCTTTCGAAGTAAGAAAGAAACGATAGCGAGCAAATCTCCCTGTAGAGTTCCAATGTGCAGCGAAAGAAAAAATTCCGGTTTTTGCGTCCCACTTTTCTTCGAAAATATCCGCAAGCTCTCCGTCGTTGGAATCACAAGCAACTACTGAATACCCAGTCTTTTTCTTCGTGATACGATATTCTAGATCGGAACCGAACTCATCGCTGCTGCGCCAAATGCCTACGTGCAGATCAATCTTGGAAATAGAACTCTTCATGGGATTTGCCTAATTGTGTTATTGAACCGAACTAGAAGCCCAACCAAGAAGATGGCCATGATGGCAGTAAGCGTGATGATTTGCGCAGCTCATTGTTCGTTTACTTGCGTTTGAGCTTAGAGCGTTTCCTTCGGAGTTTGAGCCTCACCCGGTGACAAGGTTCGCGAGCATTTTAAGGGCGGTTAGGGATAACCGCCCCTACCTTCGGCCCGCTCGGAGATCGGGCCCTACCAATAAAAAGCCGCGTTCGGATGAGAACGCGGCTTTAGAAGGATGAAATTTTCCGCGGAAATTACTTCAGCGCGGCGGCGATGCGGGCGAGGGCTTTTTCGACGTTTTCGCGGGAGTTGAAGGCGCTGATGCGGACGTGGCCTTCGCCACATTTGCCGAAGCCGGCGCCGGGGGTCGTGACGACTTGCGCTTTGTTGAGCAACAGGTCGAAAAATTCCCAAGAGTCGCGGCCGGTGTTGACCCAGATGTAAGGCGCGTTGTCGCCGCCGATGGAGGTGAAGCCGAGTTTTGTGACGGCTTCGCGGATGAGCTTGGCGTTGCCGAGGTAGAAATCGGTGAGCGCTTTCGTCTGGGCTTTGCCTTCCGGTGTGTAAACAGCGGCCGCGGCTTTTTGCACCGGGTAAGAGACGCCGTTGAATTTCGTCGTGTGGCGGCGATTCCAGAGCGCGTGGATCGGGTGTTCGTTGCCGGCGGCGTCGCGGGCTTTGAGTGTTTTCGGGACGACGGTGTAGGCGCAACGCAGGCCGGTGAAGCCGGCGAGTTTCGAATAGCTGCGGAACTCGATGGCGACGTCGCGCGCGCCCTCGATTTCATAAATGGAGCGCGGAATTCCTGGCGTGCGAATGTAGGATTCGTAAGCGGCGTCGAAGAGGATGATCGCGTTGTTTTTCTTCGCGTAGGCCACCCATTCGGCGAGCTGTGCTTTGGTGGCGACGGCGCCGGTCGGGTTGTTCGGGAAACAGAGATAAATGAGGTCGGTGGCGACGCTCGGGACGGACGGCACGTAGCCGTTGGCGGGCGTGCTTTCGAGATACGTGATGCCAGCGTAGCGACCGTCGGAATTTAGACCGGTGCGGCCAGCCATGACGTTGGTGTCGACGTAAACGGGATAAACCGGATCAGGAATCGCGAGGCGCGTGTCAGCGGCGAAAATTTCTTGGATGTTCGCGACGTCGCACTTCGAACCGTCGGAAACGAAAACTTCGTCGGCTTCCACATGCGCGCCGTGGGCGACGAAATCATGTTGCGCGATCGCTTCGCGGAGAAACGCGTAGCCTTGCTCGGGACCGTAGCCTTTGAACGTGGCGCGATTGGCCATCTCGTCGGTGGCGGCGTGCAGCGCGGCGATGGTCGACGGCGGGAGCGGCTCGGTGACGTCGCCGATGCCAAGGCGGATGACCGGCTTGTCGGGATTGGCCGCGACGTAGGCGTTAACGCGCTTGGCGATATCGGCGAAGAGATAGGAAGCTTTGAGCTTCGTGAAGTGTTCGTTGATGCGGATCATGGTTGGGAAATGGAAAATTTAAGGAGTAATTTTTTATCTGGAACTCAGGAAGGCAGGAATAAGACATCGGGGTTCGAGGATTTTTCCTGATTTCCTGAGTTCCAGATAAAATTGATTGCGTGTGTGGCGCGCGAACGAGCCACCTACACAATGACAGACGCAAGGCTTGATAAAGCTGGGCGGGGCGGGTTAGTTCAAGCCAGTTCCCTATGCAGAAGATTGATAAAATTGCGGAGATGAGCGCGGCCGCGAAGGCGATCCGCGAGAGTGGCAAGCGCATCGCGTTTCTCCCGACGCTCGGCGCGTTGCATGCGGGCCATGCGAATTTGATCCGGCTGGCGCGCTTGCAAGCCGACGTGGTCGTGGTGTCGGCGTTTGTGAATCCCCTGCAATTCGGCCCGAGCGAGGATTTTTTGAAATACCCGCGCACGGCGGTCTCGGATGCGTTGCTCGCGGAGCGCGAAGGCGCGGATATCTTGTTCACGCCGGCGCAGGAGGAAATGTTTCCACGTGGATTCTCGACGCATGTGTTAGAGGAAGTGATCAGCAAACCGCTGTGCAGCATCACGCGGCCTGTGCTGTTTCGCGGCGTGCTCACGTGCTGGTTGAAATTATTTAACATCGTCCAGCCTCACGTCGTGATGATTGGCGAAAAGGATCCGCAGCAAATCGCCGTCGTGCGCAAAGCCATTGGCGATCTGCTGTTGCCGGTCGAGGTGGTCACCGGCGCAGTGGTGCGCGATGTCGACGGACTCGCCGTGAGTGCGCGGAATAATTACCTGACGCCGACGCAGCGCGAAGAAGCGCTGGCGGTTTACGGCGCGTTGAAGCGCGCGAAGGAAATGGTCGAGTCCGGCGTGAAGAGCGCGGATCGCATCGTCGCGGAAGTCACGCATATCATGTCCGCGAAACGCCGGCTGCGCGTCATCTATATCTCAGTCGTCGATCGCAATACCATGGACGCGCTGCGTGAGATCGTTCCCGGCAATTGCTTGATGGCGATTTCCTACTGGGTCGACGAAGTGAAGCTCACGGACAACGTGTTGTTGTGAGCGAAGAAGGTGTTCGTCGGTCTCTGCACCGGCGACAGGCCGCGAACGCGTTAGAGCGTCGGCGCGCAGACCGACGCCCGCCCTTAAAACCGCCTGTGAATAAGTTGTTGGTTAACTCGAATTGACTCAGGCGAGGCGGAGCGCTTTCCGCAATTTTCAGAGGAGAAACCCAGTCGAAGCCGGTGTGTCCTGAATAACTAATAGCGTGGGGCGATGTGAGCATCTGAGCTTATGAGCAGAAAAGAACTTCGGACGGTTATTTTTAAAGCATTAATCATTAGCGTCTAACGTTTTTTCATTCGACGACTGAGCCCGATGCGTTGCGTGCACTGCGCACGAAACGGACGCTCTTAACGGACAAATCGGCCACGGAGCGCGGTGCGAAGCCTGCACCCGTGAGAGTCGCCCCCAATGTGACAGTCGTGCAAACTGCGAATGTGAAGAAGATCGCCCACAGCGTGGGTGCGGACTGCTTTGCGTGCCCTGACAATTGACACTTAATAGGTGTCAATTGAGCGGGTGAGTTCGCCTTTAGAATGAGGGGCGTGGCGGAGTTTTCTGAAATTTATCCGGTTTCGTTTGCCGAGGTTATCTGCGCCAGGGCTCTGCTTTATTTCGGCAGAATCATTGTGGCTGCAGGGTTGAGTTTCGCCCGCGCGAAGCCAATCATTCACGCATGGCAAGCACTCCTCCTTTTCCCAAAGCGCCGCGCATCGCCATCATCGGGGCGGGCGCGCTCGGATGTTATTACGGTGCGCGTTTGGCGAAGGCCGGCGGCGATGTGCATTTCCTCGTGCGGAGCGGGCGGGCGGCGATCATGGCGCGCGGCATCCGCGTGAAAACGCCGACGGAACGCATCCACGTGAAAAAGGTGCAGACTTACGCGACCGCCGCCGAGATCGGGCCGTGCGATCTCGTAATCGTTACGGTCAAGGCCACGGCGAACGATGCACTCGCAAAAATTCTCCCGCCGCTCATGGGGCCGACGACTCTGGTGCTCACGTTGCAAAATGGGCTTGGCGTCGAAGAACCCGTGGCGGAAGTCGTCGGCGCGGAACACGTGCTGGGCGCGATTTGTTTCGTGGGCGTCACGCGCACGGCGTTTGGCGTCGTGGAATGTTCGTTCGCTGGCCTGATGATGCTCGGTGAGTTTGGGCGCCCGGCGTCGGCGCGCACGCGCGAAGTGGCCAAGCTCTTAGAAAATGCCGGCGTGAAATGCGAAGCGCAGGACAATCTCGAAGAGCTGCGCTGGAAAAAGCTCGTGTGGAACGTGCCGTTCAACGGCCTTGCGATTGCGGCGGGCAGCGTGACGACAGATGTGCTTCTCGCCGACGAAGGCCTGCGCACGCTCGCGCGGCGGCTCATGGAAGAGGTGCTCGAAGCGGCGGCGAAGTTTGGCCACCACATCCCGCGTGCGTTTATGGATCTGCAATTCGAGCGCACGGCCAAGCTCGGTAACTACAGCCCGTCGAGCTTGGGTGACTTCGTCGCGGGCAAGCCGATCGAGGTCGAGGAAATCTGGGGCGAGCCCGTGCGCCGCGCAAAATCGGTCGGCGTGCCCGTCCCGCGTTTAGAAATGCTTTATGCGCTCATCAAACGACAACTCGCCGCGCGCGATGCGGCGAAGGGGAAGAAGAAGCGCTGAGTGGGTTGGTTGTGCTGAAATCTATTCGGTTCTTTAGGTTGCGCGCTTGCACGCAACCGATACCTCGTAACGAGCACCCTGCCTCGCGGGGCTGATGGCCCCGACTCCAAGGAAAGTAAGTGGCGAGGGAGCGAAAGCGCACTGAGGTCAGCGCGCTCCACTTTACGGGCTCTCCCGTAAATTCGAGGCGCGTTTGTGTGCAAGCTGGCTCGCGCGCGCTGTGCTGGCATCGTGGTAGCGAGTGCTTAACTGGTTTCTCCTTATCCGTAATCTCATCGCGCCGTGGATTCGTCCGCTCGTGATGATTGGGGCGGTGCTGGCGTTGTTGCCGGGAGTGCCGGCGTGGGCGGCGTTGCTGGCGGGAAGCATGCTGGGGATTTTGATCGGCGGACTGCCGTGGCCGTTGCTCGGACACGTGACGCGGTGGACGTTGCAAGCCGCGGTCGTGGGACTTGGCGCGGGGTTGAACGTCGGCGTCGTGTTGCGCATCGGCGGCGACAGTTTGCTCTACACGTTGATTGGCCTGTTGCTCACCTTTGGCGTCGGTTTCGCGCTGATGCGTTGGCTGGGAGTGGGCTTGCGGATGGGGGCGATGATTTCTGCGGGCACGGGAATTTGCGGCGGTAGCGCGATTGCGGCGGTGGCGCCAGCGATCGGGGCGAAAACCGAAGAAACGTCCGCGGCGCTTTCAACGGTATTTATTTTAAACGCGGTGGCGTTGCTGGTTTTCCCGACGCTCGGCCAGTGGCTCGCGCTGACGAATCACGAATACGCGGTGTGGTGCGCGCTGGCGATTCATGACACGAGTTCGGTCGTGGGTGCGGCGATGGCGCGCGGCGCGGACACGGTCGCGATGGCGACGACGGTGAAACTCGCGCGCTCACTATGGATCGTGCCGGTGGCGCTGACGCTCGGGTTTTTATTTCAACGCTTCGTGGCGAGCGGGGAGACGCGCGGAAAATTTCGCGTGCCTTGGTTTATCGCGGGCTTCGTCGCGATGTCGGCGTTCTTTACGCTCTTCCCGCGATTCAGCGGAGCCATCGCGCCGATCACGGTGCTAGCGCGTTCACTGCTGAGTCTGACGCTTTTTTTGATCGGCCTGACGTTAAGTGCCAAGGTCTGGCGCACGGTAGGCTGGCGCGCATTATTACTAGGTCTGCTGTTGTGGTTGGTCGTGGGCGTCGGCACGTTGCTGGCGATCAAGGCCGGCTGGATCGGTTAAATTTCTGTTCTGAACTTTTCACTTCGAACCCCGTTTTAAAATGAACCTGACTCATCTTGTTTGCGCCGCGTGCGGCACCTCGCATCCCGCCGGCGAATTGCTCAATCTCTGCAAAGCCTGCGGCATGCCGCTGTGGTCGATGTATGATTTGCCGGCTGCGGCGCGCACGCTCACCAAGGAGTCGCTGAAGACGCGTGAGAAATCGCTGTGGCGTTACCGCGAAGTGCTGCCGGTGAAATCCGACGCCAACATCGTGACGCTCGGCGAAGGCGGCACGCCGCTCTTCAAAACTCCGCGGCTCGGGGCACGACTCGGCATGGCGGATCTGCGCATCAAAGATGAAGGCCAGAATCCCACCGCGAGTTTCAAAGCGCGCGGCATGACCACGGCGATCTCGATGGCTAAAGAACTTGGCGTGAAAAAACTCGCCGTGCCGTCCGCCGGCAATGCGGCGGGCGCGATGGCGGCTTACGCGGCGAAGGCGGGCATCGAGGCGTTTGTGTTTATGCCGGCGGACACGCCGCGCGCGTTTATCATCGAGTGCCAGGTGCAAGGTGCGCACGTCACGCTGATCAACGGACTCATCACGGATTGCGGCGCGGAAGTTGCGCGGCGCAAACAGGCGGAAGGGTGGTTCGACGTTTCCACGCTCAAGGAACCTTACCGGCTCGAGGGCAAAAAGACACTCGGCTATGAACTCGCAGAGCAGCTCGACTGGCAGATTCCCGACGTGGTGATTTATCCGACCGGCGGCGGCACCGGCCTCGTCGGCATGTGGAAGGCGTTTCAAGAAATGGAGGCGATGGGCTGGATTGGCTCGAAGCGCCCGCGGATCTTCTCGGTGCAGGCGGCGGGCTGCGCGCCGATCGTGAGTGCTTACGAAAAAGGGTTGGCGAAAGCACCGGAGTTTCCCAACGCGCATACGAAGGCGTCGGGCCTGCGCGTGCCGAAAGCGATTGGTGATTTTATCATGCTCGACGCGATTCGCAAATCGCATGGCGGCGTGTGCGCCGTGACGGATGAAGAGATGGTCGCCGGCGTGAAAGAGATCGGTGAAACCGAAGGCATGTTCGTCGCGCCGGAAGGCGGCGCGTGTTACGCGGCGTTGAAGCGTCTCGTCGCGGACGGCTCGATCAAACGTGAAGAGCAGACGGTGATTTTTAATACGGGTTCGGGCCTAAAGTATCTCGAGTGCTTTGGGTGAAGACTTGGGGGTAGGGCCCGATCTCCGAGCGGGCCGAGGACAAAAACATCCTGACGGCCTGCCTGGAGGTCAGGCCCTACCTTAAGGCATCCTCTCTACCTGAGGCTTGATGCGGTAAGCGCTTCTGTGCAGCGTCCGCCATGCACAAAAATCAGGGTCTGCGCGAACTCACGATTCGGGGCATTATTCTCGGCGGAGTGATCACGCTGCTGTTTACGGCGGCCAACGTTTATCTCGGACTGAAGGTTGGCCTGACTTTCGCGACTTCAATTCCCGCGGCGGTCATCTCGATGGCGCTGCTGCGTCTGCTGGGGAATTCGAACATTCTCGAAAACAATATCGTGCAGACGATCGCGTCTGCGGCGGGCACACTTTCGGCGATCATCTTCGTGTTGCCCGGCCTCATCATGGTCGGCTGGTGGCAGGGGTTTCCTTATTGGACGACGGCCGCGGTGTGCGCGATGGGCGGTATTTTAGGCGTGATGTTTTCCGTGCCGCTGCGGCGTGCGCTCGTGACGGGTTCGGATTTGCCTTATCCGGAAGGCGTCGCGGCGGCTGAAGTGTTGAAGGTCGGTTTCAGTTCATCCGAAGGGAAGGCGGAAAACGCCAAGGGTCTCCGCATGATTGTCATGGGCTCGCTCGTGGCGGCGGGTTATCAATTACTCACTTATTTGAAAGTCGCGGCAGAGGCGGTCTCGGTGCCGTTTCGTGTGGGCGCGGGTGCGACGGCGGCTTCGACGAGCCTGGCCATGGCGCTCATCGGCGTCGGTCATCTCGTAGGTTTGTCCGTCGGCATCGCGATGTTTGTCGGCATGGTGATCGCGTGGGGCGGGCTCGTGCCGTTGCTGACCTGGGGTGAAGTCGGCGACAATGTCGCTGGCGCGGTCAACAGCACCTTCCGCAGCGAAGTGCGTTTCATCGGCGCGGGCGTGATCGGCATCGCGGCGTTGTGGAGCCTGTTCCGCATCATCAGCCCAATCCTCAAAGGCATTCGCGCCGCCATGGCCGCGTCGAAGGCCCGTTCGGCGGGCACGGAACTCGCGCTGACGGAGCGCGATATTCCGATCGGCATCGTGGGCGGCACGATTATTGCCATGCTCGTGCCGATCGCGGGGTTGCTGTGGTATTTCAGCTCCGGCACGGCGATCGCGTCCGGGATCGCGCCGACTATCGCCGCGACGCTGGTGTTCGTATTGGTCATCGGTGCCATCATCGCGTGCGTGTGCGGTTACATGGCGGGCCTCATCGGCGCGTCAAACAGTCCGGTGTCGGGCGTTGGCATCCTCGCCGTGATCGCGGCGTCGGTGTTACTGGTGCTGGCTTACGGGCGCGGTGGCGACCCGGAGCAGACGAGAGCGCTCGTGGCCTACGCGCTGTTCACAACCGCCATCGTGTTTTCCATCGCGACGATTTCGAACGACAATTTGCAGGATTTGAAAACTGGCCAACTGGTCGGCGCGACGCCGTGGCGGCAGCAGCTCGCGCTGATTTTCGGCGTGATCTTCGGCTCATTGGTCATCCCGCCGGTGCTCGACTTGCTCAACAAAGCCTTCGGTTTCGCCGGCACGCCCGGAGCCGGCGAAAACGCCCTCGCTGCGCCGCAGGCCGCGCTCATCTCTTCGCTGGCTAAGGGTGTCCTCGGAGGCGACATCCGCTGGGACCTCATCGGTTACGGTGCGTTGCTCGGGGTCGCGCTGGTCATCGTGGACGAAATTTTACGCGCGGGTAAAAAGATGCGCATGCCGCCTCTCTGCGTGGGCATGGGCATCTATCTGCCGATGGCGCTCACATTGCTCATCCCGCTCGGCGCGTTGCTCGGCTGGCTTTACGAGCGCTGGGCCGACAAGCAGACGAATCCTGAATTCGCCAAACGGATGGGCGTGCTCGCGGCAACCGGTCTAATCGTCGGCGAGAGTTTACTGGGCGTGGCTTTTGCCGGGGTCGTGTGGCTCACGGAAAAAGATGCGCCGCTCGCGGTGGTCAGCGCCGAGTTCGAACACAGCGCGATCTGGATTGGCCTCATTCTTTTCGCCGGCGGCATCGCGATGCTTTACCGCTCTGCGCGCGGCACGTGTCGCACGGAGTAAGTCTCGGTCTACGATCATGACGTTGCGCCCGCCACTGCGATTGCTGTTTTGCGCGGGAGCACTCGGCGCAACGCACCTGCTTCGGTCAGCCGAACCGGTGCTGACTGGCCCGACGGTGGAATTAGATAAATTCGTGATCACGTCGGTTTCGAATTACCAGCCCATCGAAACGGGCTGGCAGGTCGGGGAAGTGCCGGGATTTCGCATTTTCAGTCACGGAAATTCCGCAGCCAAGAGTGTGACCGAACAACTGCAATTGGCGCGTGAGGCGTTCGGTTTGGTGTGGGACAAAGCGCCGTTGCGGCAGCTCGTGACGGTCGTCGTGACAGCGGATGAACCCGAGTTTTTGAGGTGGGCAAACATTTCCCCGGCCGCGATGGATCGCACGACGGCGATGGTGAGTTCGCCCACCGGCACCGTGTTACTCGTCAACGGCGGCAACGACACCGTGCATCGCGCGGTCGGCCGCGCTTACGTGCTCGCGCTGCTGCGCGACAGCAAATTGCCGCGCTGGCTTCAGGAAGGCCTCGCGCAAATCACCAACTCAGTCGAAGCCAGCGGCAGCAGTTTGATCGTGGGAAAAGTGCGGCAGGACGAACGCAACACCGTGTCGGTCGAAGCGCTGCAACAAGTGAACGGGATGCTGAAGAACGATCAGCCCGGTGCCGCGAGCGGTGGCCGCTTGGGGAATCTCGATGATGCGCGTTTCTTGAAAAACACGCGCGGCGATCAGGTGGAGGTCACCCTCGATGGCCGAACCGCCACCGCGTATGAATTGGAACAGCACACGCGCGAAGAACTGCTGCGCAGGCAGGAAGAGCGTTACACCTACAGCGGCACGAGCGACTTCCTGACTTTCCTGAGCGACAGCGTCGTGTTTCCGCTGGAGAAAACCTTCGGTGCGGCCACGCCGGATACGGTGGCGTGGCGGATGAACGCGTGGGCTTTCACGCACTATAGTTTGTTTGGCGAAAATAAAAAATGGCGCCCGGCGTTTTTCCAATTTGTCCAGCAATTGGAAAAGCAACCAGAGCGCGCGCCCACGGAAGTGTTTCGTGACGTGTTCAAGACCTCGCCCGGAAAATTTGAACTGGATCTCACGCTCTATGCGCGGAACCGCAACTACGCCGTGTTCGATTTTAAGCTGGCCGAGCCATTCCGCGCGACCGTGCTCAACTTGAGCGCTGTGCCCGAGGCGAACGTGCTTCAGCTGAAAGCGCGCGTCTTCGTCGCCACGCAACGCGAGGACGAAGCGCGGCGTTTGCTCGCGGCGGGCTACGTGAACCCGGAGAACCGCACGACTTTCTATGTGCAGCAATTTGCACAACTGCTGCGTCCGGTGGATCGGGGACGCTCTGCGGAAATTCTGGAAGATGCCGCGCGCCGCGAAAAACTCGACGCCACCGGCAACCGGTTGCTCGCCGAGAGCCGGCTCGATCGTTTGACGGGGAAGGGCAACAAACTCTCGCCCGACGATCTGCGCATGGTGCTGCTGCCGCTATTTGCCGCGCTGGATAAAGGCGATCAATCGGAAGACACGTTTGTGCTAATCGGCAAAGCGTGGTCGGCCTCGACCGTGCCGCCGAAGCCGGAACATTTAAACGCCTTGCGCCTCGGCCTGACGCTGCACCCGAAAAGCCAGCAACTCACGGAGCTGTTGAAGCAGTTGGAGAAGGCGTGACGGGTTAGGCGAGATAAACTGACGAGACTCCAATCGCGCTCATGGTCACAAATTAGCTGATGCCATGAGGATTCGATCGAAGCTATGAAATGCGCGGTGATGCCCTTTTTGTGGCCGCTTCCTTTACACCCGGCAGGCGCTGGACGGCGCGCGTGCGGGCTTTGTTCGAAGAATTTCCGAACCAACCATTAGAACCAATGGGTTTTAGTTTGGATTGGCCGCAACACCCGCTTTGGCGGGACGAGAAATAAAAAGCCCCGCGAGTTAAGCGGGGCTTGGGAGAAAGGGCCGTTAGGGACAACCGCCCTGCCGGTTTCAACTTTCAGCTCTCAACTTGCGGCGCTGGGTGACGCGTAGGCTTCCATGCCGATGCAACTGCAGACGAGGTTGCGGTCGCCATAGACGTTGTCGACGCGGCCGACGGCGGGCCAGAACTTGCTGGCGCGGGTCCACTTGTCGGGGAAGGCGGCGGTTTCGCGTGTGTAGGGATGAGCCCACTCGGTGGCGATGACGGCAGCAGCGGTGTGCGGCGCGTGTTTGAGCGGGTTGTTCGCTTTGTCGCTTTCGCCGCTGGCGACGGCGGCCATTTCGCCGTGGATGGCGATGAGCGCGTCGCAGAAACGATCGAGTTCGGTTTTCGTTTCGCTCTCGGTGGGCTCGATCATGAGCGTGCCGGGGACGGGGAACGACATCGTCGGCGCGTGATAACCGTAATCCATGAGGCGTTTCGCGACGTCTTCGACTTCGAGGCCGTGTTTTTTCCACGGACGGAACTCGAGAATGCATTCGTGCGCGACGAGTTCGCTCGCGCCTTTGTAGAGAACGGGGAAGTGGTTCGCGAGACGCTTGGCGATGTAGTTGGCGTTGAGGATCGCGAATTGCGTGGCGCGCTTGAGGCCGTCGGGTCCCATCATGCGGATATACATCCACGAAATGACCAAGATGCTGGCGCTGCCCCACGGCGCGGCCGAAACGGCGCCCATGTGGTTGCCGCCGGAGTCGTGATGCAGCGGAACGACGGCGTGGCTCGGCAGGAACGGCACGAGTTGTTTCGCGACACCGATCGGGCCCATGCCGGGGCCGCCGCCGCCGTGCGGAATGCAGAACGTTTTGTGCAAATTTAAATGGCACACGTCGGCGCCGATGTGACCGGGCGAGGTGAGGCCGACTTGCGCGTTCATGTTGGCGCCGTCCATGTAAACCTGGCCGCCGGCTTCGTGAATGAGGCGGCAGATCGTTTTGATGGAGACTTCGAATACGCCGTGCGTCGACGGATAGGTGACCATGAGCGCGGCGAGATTCGCGGCGTGCTCGGTGACTTTGGCTTTGAGGTCGGTGACGTCGATGTTGCCGTTGGCGTCGCAGGCGACGGGGACTACTTTGAAGTTACACATCGCGGCGCTGGCAGGATTTGTGCCGTGCGCGCTGGTCGGGATGAGACAGATGTTACGGTGACCTTCGCCGCGCGACTCGTGGTAGGCGCGGATGACGAGCAAGCCGGCGTATTCGCCCTGCGAGCCGGCGTTGGGCTGGAGCGACACGGCCGCAAAGCCGGTGATTTCGGCGAGCCATTTCTCGAGCTGGTCGAACATCTTCGCGTAGCCCTTCGTCTGCTCGGCGGGCGCGAACGGGTGGAGTTTGCCGAATTCGGCCCACGTCACGGGAAACATCTCGCTCGTGGCGTTGAGCTTCATGGTGCACGAGCCGAGCGAGATCATCGAGTGAACCAGCGAGAGATCCTTTTGCTCGAGGCGCTTGATGTAGCGGAGCATCTCGTGCTCGGTGTGGAAGCTGTTGAACACTTTTGCGGTGAGATAATCGCTCGTGCGCGCGAAGGGTGGGGCGTAGTCTTCGAGCTGAGAGATGAGAGCTGAGAGTTGAGAGTCGAAGGCAGCGGCGTCGCGGCCGAAGAGGCTGAGCAATGTCTTCACGTCGGCGATCGAAGTCGTTTCGTCGAGCGACAGGCCTACGGTCGAGGCATTGACGGCGCGGAGATTGATTTTCGCGGCGAGCGCAGCGGCGGTGACTTTCGCGGCGTCGATGCCGGAGACGGTCAATGTATCGAACACAGGCTCGGCGTTTACTTTCGCGCCGGAGGCGACGAGGCCGTCGGCGAGAAGTTTCGTGAGGAGGCGCGTGCGTTGCGCGATACGCTTCAAGCCTTCGGGACCGTGATAGACCGCATACATCGATGCCATGACCGCGAGGAGCACTTGGGCGGTGCAGATGTTCGACGTGGCTTTGTCGCGACGGATGTGTTGTTCGCGCGTGCCGAGGGCGAGGCGCATCGCGGGATTGCCGTGGGTGTCTTTGGAAACACCGACGAGGCGGCCGGGCATCTGGCGTTTGAATTCGTCCTTCGTCGCGAGGAAGCCGGCGTGCGGTCCGCCGAAGCCCATGGGCACGCCGAAACGTTGCGCAGAACCGACCGCGACATCGGCGCCGAATTCACCCGGCGCTTTCAACAACGTGAGTGCGAGCAGATCGGTCGCGACGACGGCGAGCGCGCCGGCGGCGTGGGCTTTTTCGAAGAACGCCGCGAAGTCGTGGATGCTGCCGGTCGTGTCCGGATATTGCAGGAGCACGCCGAAGACTTTGCCCGCGAACTCGTAGGTGCGGTGATCGCCGACGATGACGTCGACGTTGAGCGGCTTGGCGCGGGTTTTAACGATGTCGATCGTCTGCGGGTGACATTTTTCGGAGACGAAAAACACCGACGTGTCGTGGCTGTCGCCGAGTTTCACGCGGTGCGCGAGCATCATGGCTTCGGCGGCGGCGGTGCCTTCGTCGAGCATGGAAGCGTTGGCGATTTGCAGGCCGGTGAGTTCGGTGACGAGCGTTTGGAAATTCAGGAGGGCTTCGAGGCGACCTTGGGAAATCTCGGCCTGATACGGCGTGTAAGCGGTATACCAACCCGGATTTTCCAGAATGTTTCGCTGAATGACGCCGGGTGTCGCAGTGTCGTAGTAACCCATGCCGATATAGCTGCGGAAAATTTTGTTCTTCGACGCGATGGCGCGCAGTTCGGCCAGCGCAGTGGTTTCGCTGGCGGCGGCCGGCAGGCGCAGCGGACGCTTCAAGCGGATGTTGGCGGGCACGGCGGCGTCGGCGAGGGCGTCAACCGTTTCGTAGCCAACGGTCTTCAACATTTCGGCAACATCGGCGGCCGGAGAGCCGGTGTGGCGGCGTTCAAACGTGTCGAGTGGGGCGAGCAAGTCGCGGGAAAAAGACATGCCTCGGACGGTAGGCGAGGGGCAAGGGTGGGCAAACGGTTTTTGCAATAAGCTGCTAGGCCGAATGGCCGATAAATGATCTTAAAGTGCTGAACTGAAACCACCCGCGCAGCTGAGCAGCGCGAGAGGGCTTTGGGCCGAACCGGCGGGTTGGGTGTGCGCGGGAGCCCGATTGTGTCGGCTGGGTGAAATTTTTGTAAGCGGTGGATTAATAGGTCGCCCGCTGGCGCGTGAGTTGCATTCTCCGAGGTGGGCCATGTCAGACCATAACTTCTCCCGGGAGCGCCGCTACGGCGTTCAAAACCTTTCGTTTGGTTATCTTGCGCGTTGCGGACAATTTTTTGTCCAGCGTCTCGCCTCGACGCTCCTCGTCGCGCTGCTCGTATTTGCCGGCGTCGATACGCAGGCGAAGATTGGCGTGCAGTATCAGCTGTTGCTCGGCAATCCCAGCAACGCGACTACCACGACGAACAACAGCACCAACTACCTCATCGAGCGTGATCAATTCACGTTCAGCTATAACAACGACACGCGTCAGGCGAATTGGGTAAGCTGGAACTTCACCATGGCGGATCGCGGCCCCGGTGAGCGTCGCGATAATTTTATCCCCGATCCGCTGCTGCCTGCCGGCTACAACGTGGTGCAAGGGAATGGTTATTCCGGCTCCGGTTACGATCGCGGGCACATGTCTCCCTCGGCTGATCGCACGGCCACGCAAGCGGACAACGACATGACTTTCATCATGACGAACATGGTGCCCCAGCATCCCGACAACAATCAGGGCGTGTGGGCGAACTTTGAAAACGAAACCCGCGCCATCGCAGCCCAAGGCGGCGGTAACGAGATGCTCATCATCTGCGGCCCGAGTCTTTTTCCCGGCACCCAGATTGCCAGCGGCGTGAAAATCCCCGGCTACGTCTGGAAAATCGTGCTCGTCGTGCCCATCGGCAGCGACCCGAACGTGCCGGCGGTCGACCGCATCAACGCCTCGACGCGCGTCATCGCGATCAAAATCCCGAACATTGCCGGCGTGCGCAGTGATCCGTGGTCAAAATACCTCACCTCAATCGCCCAGATCGAAGCCGACACCGGGTTTACTTTCCTGACCAGTCTTTCTCCCTCGGTCGCAGCGGCGCTTCGCACTAAAGTCGATGGCCAGGTCGTTACGGGCGCGCCGGCGATCGCTCCTTCCGGTCAACCGGCCAATCAAACCGTCGCCGTAGGCGGCACGGCGAATTTCTCCGTCACCGCAACGGGCAACGCCACGCTCTCTTACCAATGGTTCAAGGGCGAGGACGCCATCGTCGGCGCGACTTCGACCACCTTGACGGTGAGTAACGTCCAGGCGAGTAGCGTGGGCCTCTATAATGTCATCGTCACCAACAGTGTCGGCTCCGCGACCAGCAATAACGCGGAGTTGATCGTCACCGGCTTGCCGCCGTCCATCACGACGCCGCCGACGGCGCAGACCAATGCCGCCGGCTCGACCGCGATCTTCACGGTCGCCGTGACCGGCACCTCGCCGTTCACGTATCAATGGCGCAAGAATAGCTCGAACATCACTGGCAACGCTTCCGCCACCACCGCGTCTCTCACGCTGCCCAACGTCCAGTCCGGTGACATTGGCCTCTACGATGTCGTCATCACGAACAACGTGAGCAGCGTCACCAGCGCGCAAGTCACGCTCGCCGTAAATCCCGCCGCGCCGACCATTTCGACGCAACCGACGTCACGCTCGGTCGGCCCGAACGGGGCGACGACCTTTAACGTGGTCGCATCCGGCACCGCGCCGCTCACCTATCAATGGCGGAAAGATGGCTCGAACCTCACCGGGATCGCGAGTGCGACGACCGCATCGCTTATCCTGACCAACGTGCAAACCGCCGATCAGGGTAACTACGATGTCGTGGTCACCAACAGCATCAACACCGTGACCAGCAACGCGGCTTCGCTCACGATTAGCCTGACGGCGGGTGGGGTGATTGCCTACACCGGTGGCACCTACACGCAGGATTTCAATTCGTTGCCTTCGGTTGAAGCGGGCACGGCGGCTTATTCTCTACCCGGAGTCGGTCCGCATGCGTTGGATGCAGCTCCGGTGAGTGCCACCAATCTGGGCGGATGGAGTATCAGTCGTGCCGGCGGCACCGGGAACACCCTCTTTGCGGTGAGTCCTGGCACGAGTCTCTCGGGTGCAATCTACTCCTACGGATCGATCGGTTCCACGGAACGCGCGATCGGTTCCATCGCGAGCAATTCCAACCCTGCTCCTCGATTTGGTGTCACGTTTGTCAACAACACCGACCAAACGATTTCGAGTATCACCGTGAATTTCATGACCGAACAATGGCGTCGTGGCGACGGTGGAGTAAATAAAGCCACCGGTGCTTACTCGATTGGCGCAACCGATCTTAACACGGGCACTTACATCAACGCACTCGCTCTGGATATCACGGCGCCAGTCATCACCGGCAGCGCCGTGGCCCTGGATGGCAACGCTGCGGCCAATCGCGCTCCCGCCACCGCCACGCTCACCGGCCTCACGTGGGCGCCGGGTGATCGCCTCGTGCTGCGCTGGACCGATATCAACGATGCGTTGAGCGACGACTCCATCTCGATGGATGATTTCTCGTTCACCGCGCAACTCGTCGCGCCGATTATCGATACCCAACCGGTCGCGCAAACCGTGGCGGCAGGTAGCAATGTGATGTTCGCGGTCGTCGCATCCGGCCCCGGCACGCTGCGTTATCAATGGCGCAAGGGCACCACGCCGATCACCGGCAATCCTTCCGCCACGACTTCGTTGCTCTCGTTGACGAACGTGCAAGCGGCCGACGCCGGGAACTACAACGTCGTCGTGACCAACGCCGGCGGCTCGGTGACTTCCAGTGATGTCGCGCTCACGCTGCAAGCAGGCTTCGCTTCGTGGCAGGCGGAAAATTTCACGACCGAAGAACAAAGCAACCTCGCGGTCAGCGGCCCGAATGCGGTCTACGGCCAGGATGGCCTGACCAATCTCGTGAAATATGCGCTCGGCCTCTTGCCGAAAGTAAACGCGACCGTCGGGTTGCCTGAAATCACGACCACCGCGAGCGATTGGATTTACACTTACACGCGCCCGGCGGATCGCAGCGATGTGACTTACACCGTCGAACGTTCGATCGACCTCACCACGTGGAGCACGACGAGCGTTACGCACGAATTGGTTTCCACCGCTGGCGGCATTGAAACTTGGCGCGGCCGCGTGCCGCTAACCGTTGGCGATAAACTCTTCTTCCGCCTCACCGTCGTTCGTCCTTAAGAAAATATGGACATTACGCGCACATAATTTCTTCGAATGTCAGGGTGCGTCACGATGCTGATATCGGTATCTTGGCGCGTGCTGGCATACGAGGTGCTCAAATAAATCCACCCTACACAACTAACATTAAACCGAGTGTTCACGTCGATGTAACCCCAGAGAGTTGATCTCTCACAAAGTATTTCTCTGATTTGAGTCACTCATTCACACACCATGCAAATCCGTTCATTGATTAAGTCCCTCCTCGCGTCCGTCGTTTTCGTCGGCGCTCTTAACGCTCAGATCACCTACGAATCTTTCAATTACACTGTAGGCGCAAACCTTGCCGGTCAGACCAATTGGATCTCGGCGAATACAGGCACGGCTCCAGTGATTGCTTCTGGCAATCTCTCAGTCACCGGTCTCGAGGCGTCCTCCGGCAATTCGGTTTCGTTTGCCGGTGGCAATTTCCAGGAAGCGCTTGGCGCAGTCGCTAGCGTGACTTCAGGGACAGTATATTATTCTCTGGCGCTGAATCTTTCCAGTCTGCCTACGGGCACAGCGACCTACAGCTTCGCGCTTTCTACCGGCGGCACTAACTATGCTGCGGCTGTTTGGCTTCGCCCGGCTACGGGTGGTTATGAGATTGGCCTTTCCAACCGCAGTAACTCGGCTGCGAACTACAGCTCTACGCTCTATACGACTGGCGAGACGGTCTTCTTGGTCGGCCAATACTCCTTTGTAGCCGGCGCGGCCAATGACACTTCCGCTTTATGGATCAATCCGGCTCCGGCGACGTTCGCTGCAGGCAGCGCTCCGACCGCCACATTGACCGCGTTGGGCGGCACCGATATGACGGCCGTTACGCAATTCCTTCTCCGTGGCGCCGCAGGTTCTCCGGCGGGCGCTTTTGACGAACTCCGCGTCGGCACCACGTGGGCTTCGGTTACGCCAGCCGCCGCCGCCGCCATCCCCGAGCCCTCCACCTATGCCGCGATTTTCGGCGGCTTGGCCTTGGTGGGCGCGGTCGTTTATCGCCGTCGTTCGCGTCAGGTTTCGGCTGTTTAACCTTTGGCTTGTTGATAACTTCTGCTTGCGGCTAAATCGCCGCGGGCAGAAGTTTTTTTATTTTCCCTTTTATGCGTCACTCCACTCGTTCCAGTTTTTCCTTGTTTGTTTTTTTCGTGGTGCTGACGGCAGCGTCACTGCGCGCGGATAATACTTACCATGCGCTCAGCACGGGAAATTTTTCCCAAAATTGGTCGAACTCCGGCCTGATCACGGCGAACGATAACTGGAGTGGCGTGCCAAGTATCATTGGCTATTTAGGCCAGGAACTCACCGGGGCGACGGGAACCAACCCGCAGACGCTGCTCGGCACGAGTGCGGTCGCAAATGATCCTGATGTGATCGCGAATCAAACGGCCCCGGATACACTGACGAACGGCGGGGTGGCGGAGTTTGATGCTTTACCAAATCCCACGGTGGCCTTGCAGGGTTCTGGCACTGCGGACGCACCGTATCTTCTGCTCCATATTAATACGCTCGGACGTTCGGGGATCATCGTTAGCTATACCTTGAGGGATGTAGACGGTTCGGCGGACAATTCGATTCAGCAATTCGCGCTGCAATATCGGGTAGGCGAAGCGGGCAACTTCACCAATCTTCCTGCGGGTTATGTCGCTGACGCTTCGACAGGCCCAAGCTTGGCCACCACCACCACGAATGTGTCCGTCGCGCTTCCAGCTGCAGTCGAGAATCAGGAAAAAGTTCAGATTCGCATCATGACCACGAATGCTGTGGGCAACGACGAGTGGATTGGAGTGGATGATATCGTCGTGAGCAGCGGCGGCGTCAGTGCGCCCGGCACGCAAGTGCTGCAATCCAGCGGAACCACCGCGGTGAGCGAAGCTGGTGCGACGACCGACACCTACACGATTGGCCTCAATACCGAACCCGCAGGGGCGGTGACAATCACTGCGACGGCCAGTGGGCAAGTTGAACTGAGTGTCGATGGCGTAACGTTCGGGCCTACGGCTCAACTCGTTTTCAGCGCCGCGGCTGCGCAAACCATCACCGTGCGCGCCATTGATGACAGCGCCGTGGAAGGTGCGCACAGCGTGACGATTACCCAGGCGATCACCGCGACCGCGGACGCGACCAATTACCCGCTCTCCCTGCCCGTGTCGTCAGTGGACGTGACGGTTACCGATAATGATAACTTCGTGGGTTTCGCGCCGATCCATACGTTGCAGGGCAGTGGCGCCAGTTCGCCGTTTGTGAATTACGAGGTGTCCATCAGCGGTGTCGTCACAGGGTTCTATGTCGGCAGCGCCGGCACGCGTGATGGTTTTTATGTCCAAGAAGAGGACGACCAAATTGATGCCGATCCGCAAACATCTGAAGGCGTGTATGTCTATGCCAGCGCAACCATCGCGTCCGGACTTGCTCCGACGGTCGCTTCGCTCGCAATTGGCGACGTCGTCACAGTGGTCGGTAAAGTCGTCGAATTTAACGGTCTGACCGAACTCACCCTTGAAGGAGTTGCGACGGCAGCGATCACCAAAACTGGCACGGCCTCATTACCGGCCCCGGTTACGGTCACTCTGCCCGCGGCGACGAGCACCGCTCTTGAGCGTTATGAAAATATGCGCGTGCAATTCACGCAGACGCTGACGGTGACGGGTAATTTTTCCTTGGGGCAGTTCGGTGAAGTCTATCTCTCCAGCAACCGCGTCAACCGGCAGCCAACCAACTTCGTCGACCCCAACGACGTAGTGGCGAGCGGCACCAATTCCACCACCACCGTCGGCAACACGAACGTCGCCGCGGTCACTGCTCAGCAAAATGCCAATGCGCTCGCCACCGTCGTGTTGGATGATGCGACCTCGAAAAGCTATCCCGACCCGACGCCGTATCTCAACGCAGCGGGCACGCGCCGTTTGGGCGATACGGTCACCGGACTCAGTGGGGTTCTCACGTATCGTTTCAATGTATTCCGTCTCGATCCGACTGGCCCGGTTACGTTTGCCGACACCAACCCGCGTCCAGCCACGCCGCCGTCACCTGGCGGTGCAGTGAAAGTCGCCAGCGCGAACGTGCTTAATTATTTCGTCACGCTTTCAGGTTCGGGCGGTCGTGGCGCCGATACCGCACCGGAATTTTCCCGCCAGAAAGCCAAGGTGATTGCCAATCTTGCCACCATCAACGCCGACATCGTGGGCCTGATGGAAATTGAAAATGACCGCACCTCTTCGCCGCTCAACGAGCCGCTGATCGATCTGGTGGCGGGGTTAAACGCCACGCTTGGCACCAACACTTACAGCTACATCGATTCCACTGCGATCGCGGGCACGGATCTGATTCAAGTCGCGTTGATTTATAAGTCCTCCGTGGTGACTCCGCTCGGCGCGCCGCTAACGGATACCGTCAACCTCAGCGTGCATAATCGTCCGCCGCTGGCCCAAACTTTCCAGGTCAATGCGACCGGGGCCAAATTCACCGTCGTGGTAAATCACCTGAAATCCAAGGCCAGCGCCGGCAGCCTACCCGGCGACTCTGATCAAAACGATGGCCAATCCGCTTCGAACGCTTCGCGCAAGGCTCAGGCCACGGCGTTGGCCTCGTTCGTTTCGAATCCTGCGGCGACTTTTGGTGATCCGGACGTGCTGATCATCGGCGACCTTAACGCCAATGCCGAAGAAGACCCCATCGATATCCTTCGTGCCGCCGGCTTCATCGATCAGCTCCAGGTGTTCGAGCCGAATGGGTATTCCTACCAGTTCGGCAATCAAGTGGGTTACCTTGATCACGCGCTCGCCAATGCCTCTTTGGCATCACAAATCAGCGGTGCGGCGCACTGGCATATCAACGCGGCCGAGCCCGCCTACTACGATTACAACACGGAAAATAAAAGTGTGACTCAACAAGCAATCAATGTGGGCACGCCCTTCGCCAGCGCCGATCACGATCCGGTAATCATCGGCCTGAATCTCGCGACCGCTCCGGCCATCACGCAGCACCCTGCCGCGCAAGCCGTCGCCGCTGGCGGCACGGCGACTTTCTCGGTCACGGCGACGGGAACGCCGCTCGCCTATCAATGGCGCAAAGGAGCGACCAATCTTTCGACTGAAAACGCGTCCGCGACGACCGCGACGCTCACGCTGACGAATGTGCAGTCTGCCGATGTGGCCAATAACTACAACGTCGTCATCACGAATGCGGCGGGCACGGCGACCTCCAACGACGCGGCGCTCAGTATCCTGACCGGTTTTGCCGGCTGGCAGGCGAGTAATTTTACGACGGGTGAATTGTCCGACTCGAACGTGAGCGGCCCCAACGCTGTTTACGGACAAGATGGTTTGTCGAACCTCGTGAAATACGGCCTCGGCCTCACCCCGAAGCAAAACATCACGACCGGCCTTCCGGAAACCACGAGTGACGCGACAAACTGGATCTACACTTACACGCGCCCGACGGATCGCACGGACGTGACCTTCACCGTGGAGCGTTCGACGGATCTCAGCACGTGGACGACGGCGGGTGTTAGCCACACGATGATTTCATCAGCGGGCGGCGTGGAAACATGGCGCGCAACTTTCCCGCTCGCCTCCGCCGCGACCAACTTCTTCCGCCTGCAAGTGGTCCGCCCGTAATTTCGCGTAAACTAAAACATTGTTTTCATCGCCCGGCCCTGCGTGTTTCCGACGCGTGCCGGGCGATTTCATTTACAACACCAAGCAAGCGCGTGCCGACTTTATCGATACGCGGCTGGAGCAACTTTATCCCGAGACGCCGATCCCGCTCGATCATCGCGATCCCTACACCTTGCTCGTCGCCGTGTTGTTGTCGGCGCAATGCACGGACAGACGCGTGAACCTCGTCACGCCGCACTTGTGGGCGTTGGCGGACAATCCCGCTGACATGGCGCGCGTGCCGGTGGAGAAAATCCAAGCGATCATCCGCCCCTGCGGCCTCTCTCCACGCAAAGCTGCGGCGATCAGCGGACTGTCCAAGATGCTCATCGAGCAACACGCCGGAGCCGTGCCGAAAACCTTTGAGGCACTCGAAGCGTTGCCGGGAGTCGGCCACAAAACGGCGTCGGTCGTGATGAGCCAGGCGTGGGGCCACCCGGCGTTTCCGGTGGACACGCACATCCATCGTCTCGCCCAGCGCTGGAAACTCACCGAAGGCCGCAACGTCGAGCAGACGGAACGCGATTTGAAAAAACTGTTTCCCGAGGCGCATTGGAACGCGTTGCACTTGCGCATCATTTTCTATGGCCGTGAGCAATGCACCGCGCACCGCTGCGATGGCACCGTCTGCGAAATCTGCCGCACGCTGTTTCCAGAGCGGAAACGTCCCGTGAAAACCAAGAAGTGAGCCAAACCGTTTGTCATATAATATATGACAAACTGCTGGGTAATAAAACAGGGTTGATTCGCGGCAGGTGACCGTTAACTCTCCGCCCTTCGTTGGGACTCATAGCTCAGTTGGTTAGAGCACCTGCTTCACACGCAGGGGGTCACTGGTTCGAGTCCAGTTGAGTCCACCATTTCCCGTAATTCGCGTGGCCGCATGGTTTTCGGGAATCCTTTCGCGAGACTGGGCCGGTAAAACTTGGTATTTGGCTAATAAGATCTGGCGGCACGGGGCGATTTTTCAGATCTAGCGGAATGGCATCTTCAGCGAAAATTTCGGATTACGGCGTGCTACCCGACGCGCGCGCGGTGAAACAGTATGTCCTCACCGGAAGGACGGGCGTGCGGGTCACTTTGCTCGACTACGGCGCGACAGTTGCGAGCGTCGAACTGCCCGATCGCGCAGGGAAATGCGCGGAGGTCACTCATGGTTATGATGACCTCGCGGGCTGGATGGCGGACACGAATTACTTCGGCGCGACCATTGGTCGTTTCGGAAACCGGATCGCGGACGGCAAATTTTCCCTCGAAGGGAAGACTTATCCTCTCGCGAAAAACAATATGCCTGCTGGTCAGCCCTGTCACCTGCACGGCGGCAAGGAAGGGTTTAACAAAAAACTCTGGTCGGGCCGCGCCATTGAGAAACCGGGCGCGAGCGGCGTGGAGTTTTCGTATGTGAGCCCGGACGGCGAAGAGGGCTACCCGGGCGCCCTGAGCGTGCGCACCACGTATTGGTTGAGTGATGCGAACGAACTTACCATCGAATATCGCGCAACGACGGATCGCACGACGATCATCAACCTCACCAACCACACCTACTGGAACCTTACTGGTGATCCTCGTAAACCGATCACGCGGCATGAAGTGCAGCTCAACGCCGACGCGATGCTGCCGGTTACGCCGGGATTGATTCCGACTGGTGCGCGAAAGCCCGTCGCTGGCACGCCGTTTGATTTCACGAAGCCGACGTCGGTTGGCGCGCGCATCGATGCGGACGACGAGCAGCTCAACTTCGGTAACGGCTACGATCATTGTTGGGTGTTGCGCGGCGAAGCCACCTTGCGATCGGTCGTTCGCGTGGAAGATCCGAAGTCGGGTCGCGTGCTGGAACTGTTATCCGATCAAGCGGGCCTGCAGCTTTACACGGGCAATTTTCTCGACGGAAAAAGTAAAGGACGTCACGGCCATGCCTACGAGTTCCGGACGGCGTTCTGCTTGGAGCCGCAGCGTTTCCCGGATGCTCCGAACCAGCCGCAATTCCCGAGCGCAGTCCTGCACGCTGGCGAAGTTTATACGCACACGATGGTGTATCGCTTCGCGACGCGATAAATTACGCGAATTCGCGGTTCGCTAGTGCTGCTGCAAGCGGCGCATCTTAGTCGGCGCCACCCCGTGAGCATGCCGGAAGCGACGTGAGAAATGATAGGGATCGGAGAATCCGACTTGGGCGGCGGCTTCCTTGATCAGCCCGCCGTGTTGCATGAGGTGCTCCGCGGCGATTTCCATCTTCCGCCGCATCAAGTAGCGGAACGGGCTGAGGCCGAGGTGCTGATTGAAAAGTTTACACGCGGCCACGGGAGCGACCCCGGAAAAGCGCGCAACTTCATCGAGACTTTTCAACTCAGCTGCCCGCGCGTCGATCACTTGTTTCACGTGAAGGAATTTTTCGCGTCCAGCCTGTGGAGCTGTCCCGGGCTGGGCGAGCGACTCGCGGATTTTTAGCAGGATCAGGTTCAGCAAAGTGTCGCATATCTCCTGGGAAAATTTGGTGTGCGCCTGGCCTTCGCGCACCAGGTGAGCGAACAGGGATTGGATTTCCGTATGCGAAGCAAGTTGGGTGGCGCTGGCCGTGCGCACGCCGGCTTGTTTGAGTTGGGTGGGGGCGTTCCGCCCGGCGAGGCAGATGAAATATTTCACTAAACAGTCGTGCGGGTCGGTATGGATTTCGCAGACCGTGTCTTGCTGGTAACTGAAAACGGCGCCGGCTTTGAGCGGAAATTTTATCCCGTCTAGCAGCACGTGCCCCAAACCACTGGCGACGAACTCAAGCACGGTGTAGCCATATTTCCGGCGACGGATGAGGTAGTCGGGATTGCAGCGTTCACGTCCGCCCGCGCACACCGTGTAATCGGAAACTCGTGTTGGCGTGAGGTTGAGAAAAAAGTAAGCCGCCTCACTCACCTGCTTGGAAAGCAGGTCGGGAGTTGTGCGTTGCGAACGACGGGAGCGCATCACCGAACTATGGGCGATGTGGAAATTATATCCATCTTTTTGAAATTTAAAACATGCCAATCGACTCGCGTCGACTTGGCGACAGGCCCAAGGTTGTCGGAACCCCTCTATTTTATGGCTCGTTCGAAAACTGTTCTTCTCGTCGCCAGTGGCGACCTCCGTCAATCCGCCAACGAAGTCTGCTGGCCCGCGCAAAAGGAAATGGAAGCGAAGCTGACCGCGGTCGTGGCGTCGCTCGGCTACACCCTGAAACGCGCGCATCCTTACAACGCGAAGGTGAAGCATGGTTTCATTGCGTCTCAAAAAGAAGGTCTCGCGATCTTCGCAAAACTAGATCCGGAGGCGCCGCTGATCGTCGCCGAGTCGGTGTGGCAATATTCGCACCACGTGCTCGCCGGTCTGATGTCGCATCGCGGTCCAATCCTCACTGTCGCAAATTGGAGCGGCACTTGGCCGGGTTTGGTGGGTATGCTGAATTTGAACGGCTCGCTCACAAAAGCGGGCGTTAAATATTCGACGCTGTGGAGCGAAAATTTCGACGACACCTATTTCCTTACTGGCCTCGGCAGCTGGTTGAAAACCGGCGTGGCGAAACACAAAACAGCGCACGTGAAGGCATTCGCGAAAGCCGCCGTGCCCGCGCAAGCGAAGAAAGTGGCCAAGGTGATCGCGCAGGATCTGCGCGTGAATAAATCCATCATGGGCATTTTCGACGAGGGCTGCATGGGCATGTATAACGCTATCATCCCTGATGAGCTTCTTTATCAAACCGGCGTGTGCAAAGAGCGCCTTTCGCAATCCGCGCTCTATTACGCGGCCACGCAAGTCACCGATGCGGAAGCGGAAGAAGTTTACAAATGGTATGTGCAGCAGGGCCTGAAGTTTCACTTCGGCACCGACGAAGCCACTGAACTCACGAAGGCGCAGGTGTTGCTTCAGTGCAAAACCTATGTCGCGGCGTGTCGCATCGCCGACGAATTCGGCTGTGAAACAATTGGCATTCAATATCAGCAGGGCCTCAAAGATTTGCTGCCCGCCTCTGATCTCGTCGAAGGCACGCTGAATTCTTCGAAGCGTCCGCCGGTCAAGAATGCGCAAGGCAAAGTCATCCGCGCCGGCCAGCCCATCGTGCATTTCAACGAAGTTGACGAATGCGCCGGCCTCGACGGTCTCTTCACGAATCGCGTCCACGCCGCGCTCGGTCAACCGGTCGCGAATACGCTGCACGATTTGCGTTGGGGCGATTGGGACAAGTCCGGCACCACGAAGGAATACGTGTGGGTGTTTCTCATCTCGGGCAGCGCGCCGGCGGATCACCACATCGATGGCTGGGCGGGCTCTGACTCATTGCGTCAACCGCCGATGTATTTTCGCCTCGGCGGTGGTTCATTGCGCGGCGTGGCGAAGCCGGGCGAAATCGTGTGGAGCCGGGTTTACGTGCAAGGCGGAAAACTTAAAATGGATATCGGCCGCGCAAAAGTGGTTTCGTTGCCGCAAGCTGAGACCGAGCGCCGCTGGCAGGAAACCACCCCCGCGTGGCCGATCATGCACGCGGTGACCTACGGCGTGACGCGCGACCAGATGATGGCGAAGCATCAAGCGAATCACATCCAAGTCGCCTACGCGCACTCCGCGCAGGAAGCTGATCTGGCCGCTTATGCCAAAGCCGCGCTCGCAGTCGAACTCGGCCTCGCGGTCTCCTTCTGCGGCACCAAAGCTGACGGGAAAGCATTCTAAGGTGGGCGTCGGTCTCCGCACCGACGCGGTTGGGTTTTCAGCACGATATCTGCGTGCAGCGCCGCCGGTGCGGAGACCGGCGAGCACCGCGGATTCTGACGTAACGCACCGAGTTGAGCTCTTTAGACTCGTCGCCGCTGCGGGCAATCCGCCAAGCTGGCCGCGATGAGTGCTTACGTCCCCAATCCCCATCGCTACGATTCCGGTCATTACGCGCGCTGCGGTCGCAGCGGCTTGAAGCTCCCGCGCGTTTCGCTCGGGCTCTGGCACAATTTCGGCGGCGTCGATCAACTTGAAAACCAGCGGGCGCTGCTGCGCCGTTCGTTCGATCTCGGCATCACGCATTTCGACCTCGCGAACAACTACGGCCCGCCGCCCGGTTCGGCCGAAGAAAATTTCGGACGTTTGCTGCGTGAAGATTTTTCCACGCACCGCGACGAACTCATCATTTCCACGAAAGCCGGCTATTACATGTGGCCCGGTCCGTATGGCGAATGGGGTTCGCGCAAAAATCTGCTCTCGTCGCTCGATCAAAGCCTGAAGCGGATGGGAATTCCTTACGTCGATATTTTCTATCACCACCGCCCGGATCCAGACACGCCGATCGAAGAATCGATGACGGCACTCGCCGATGCGGTGCGCTCCGGTCGCGCGCTTTACGTGGGCATTTCCAATTACAAGGCCGACGACACACGCAAGGCCGCCGCGATTTTGAAAAGCCTCGGAGTGCCGCTGCTCATTCACCAACCGGTTTATAATATGTTCAACCGTTGGGTGGAGCCTGAGTTGCTGCCGGCGCTCAGCGATGTCGGGGCGGGTTGCATTCCGTTTTCGCCGCTCGCGCAAGGACTACTCACGAATCGTTACCTGAACGGCCTGCCTGAAGATTCTCGCGCGGTGAAATCCGGCGTGTTTCTCAACGCGGGAAAAATCACGCCCGATGTCCTCGCAAAGGTGCGTGCGCTCAACGAAATCGCCGTCGCGCGCGGCGTGACGCTCGCGCAACTCGCCACGCTGTGGCTCCTGCGCCGCAGCGAAATCACTTCCGTGCTCATTGGCGCGAGCAAGGTGTCACAGATCGACGATATCCATGGGGCGCTGGCGAAGCAGCCACTCGCCGCAGATGAACTCGCCAGAATCGAGCAGATCTTGAAGTAATTATACTCCCTTTTTGAATACCCCATGAAATCCCACTTCTTCGCCCCCCTGTTTTCCCAACTCAAAATCGTAGCGATCGCCGCTGCGCTTCTGCTCGCGGTGTCGCCCGTCCACGCAGATCCGGCGCGCTGGAAAGGGGAGATCGATCAGCTGCTGAAAACCGAGGAGGCCAATCCACCAGCGCCCGGGGGCATCGTGTTTATCGGCAGCTCGTCAATCAAACGCTGGTCGACGCTGAAGAGTGATTTTCCCAATCTAAATGTCATCAACCACGGGTTCGGTGGTTCGCAACTGGAAGACAGTGTGTTCTACATTGACCGGTTGGTCGTTCCGGCAAAACCGCGTGCGGTGGTGGTGTATGCTGGCGAAAACGACCTGGCCTCCGGCGCCACTCCTCAGAAAGTCGCGGCAGATTTCGAAGAATTTAGAAAAAAAATCCACGCGAGCCTGCCCGGAACGCGCGTCATTTTTATTTCTCTCAAACCAAGTCCGAGTCGCGAGAAACACTGGGCCAAGTTCACCGAAGCCAATGCGCTGATCTCGGCGACGTGCGCTCGCGATCCATTATGCAGATACGTCGACGTGGGGCCGGCGATGCTCGACGCCGCTGGCAAACCGCGCGAAGAACTTTTCGTCGCCGACCGCCTGCACATGAGCGCCGCCGGCTACGCGATCTGGACGAAGATATTGGCGCCTCACTTGAGCCGCTGAAGAGCGTCACCCATCGATCGGTTTTCCTGCGGTGGTGACTCGATAAGGAGGCGTTGCGCCGTCTCGCGCGGCGATAAATTCCCCGAGGCGGCACGCGCGGGCAAGTGCGCGTTGGGGGGATTGTTTGTGGGCCAGCAGCGCCGCGAGCAGCGCGCCCAGAAAAGCGTCGCCGGCGCCCACGGTGTCGCGCACGACGACTTTCCGGCCGGGCTCCCAATGCCATTTGCCGTTCCAATAAAGTCCGGCTCCGCGCGCGCCGGCCGTGACGCAAACTTGGGTGAGCGCATTGCGGTGCGCAAAAATTTCCACAGCGGCGTGCATCAGGCTGGGCGTCGTAACTTTTTTCCCCGAAAACCGCGCGAGTTCCTCGTCGTTCAGTTTCACCAGTTGCGCGTGCTGGAGCGCGAAAGCGATGGCGTCGGCCCGATCAAACGGAGCGCGGAGATTGATATCGAGCACGCGGAGGGCAGTGGGCCAGGCGGCGCAGATACGGGTCAATTGCCGACGGTTAGCTGGTTCGCGGAGCGCGAGCGTGCCGAATACGATCGCGGCAGGTGGTTGTGAGGCGGGCAGCGCTGGCGGCACGGAAATCCGATCCCACGCGACATGCTGGGCGATTTGGTAAGTGGCCGATCCGCTCGCGCTCAAGCTCGCGCGGACGGTGCCCGTGGGCCAGCGCGTGAGTCGGGCGATGAAACGGGGATCCATTTTCCAAGCGGTGATGCGCTGCGCAATTTCGTCGCCGAGAAAATCGCGACCGAGCGCAGTGATGGGCAGGGCGCGAACGCCGTGACGACTGAGATGATAAGCTACGTTGAGCGGCGCGCCGCCGAGAAACATCCCGCGCGGAAGAATATCCCAGAGGGCTTCGCCAAAAGTCGCGACGGTGACAGGGCGGGCATTTTTCACGGTGATAACAATGACTTACGAGGCACGGGAGGCGTTCCATGACGGCCAAAATCATTTCGGAAAAACCCGTTGACAGAAGCCAAAGCGTGGACACTTATGCACCTCCCTTGATGCAGAGTGGAGCAGCCTGGTAGCTCGTCAGGCTCATAACCTGAAGGTCCTTGGTTCAAATCCAAGCTCTGCACCCAATTTCTAAGCCCTCCCGCTACTCGGGAGGGCTTTTTGTTGAGCCGCTTGCACGATATTCAAGTTCCAGAATTTTACGGTGCAACTTTCTGAAAGACTGAAAACTGCGGGCTGTGAAATCCGTAGATTGCGGTCATTCACTTAGCATTACTCCAAGGCCTTTTTTTTGAACTCGGCATCACTGGGGCACATTGCGTTCCACGCCTCTGCTGGAACCTTTTGCTGAGAATTTGTTTCGTTTGTCCCAAAAAACCGTTTGATAAATCAAAGTAATCTTAGGCCTTGGCGAGCCTGTGGCCTCTAGCGTTTATGCAGGCAAAATTTCGCTTCTCTCGTTGGAGTTCTTTCAAGCGGGTCAGAATTGATTGGCCATAGGCTGCTGGAGTCAATGCATCGAGAAGCCGCGCTATAGCGTAACGCGAGCCAAGGCGCTGACTTGTCTGGTCCTCAAAGTCTTGCCCTCGTTCCAGCGTCCTTCGAAAAGCAGCTCCTTTGGGTTTTGGGGAACGCCTCGCTCGTTTCTATACAGTTGCCCTTGCACCAAGTCCATGGCGTTTGCCGCCACTTGCGCGTGATCAGGAACAATCCCGGTCATATCAGGATGTGCTTCGTCGAGTTGGGTGCATACCACGCCGATGCCCGGTGCGGAACGTTTTAAAAGAGCTTCTGCTGCCTTTGCTTCGAAAGCATAAGTCAGAATGACGGAATCAGGGCGATGTTTGCGCACGAGCCTCGCCATAGTGCCCAGAGAGTTTTCCGAGGTGGGGAACAGTAGTCTTCTAGACTGAGTCTCGCTAGGGTGGAATGCGATGAACGCTGCCTCAGGACTGCGATTGGCGCGTTCGTTAATTGCGCGCGAAAACATTGCCATTGGGCGTTTATAGCCACGCATTTTAAGTTCCAACATAATCCGACGCATCCCCATGTAGTGGTAGTGGCCGGCGCGGTGGAGTTCGGGGTTCCAGCAAGCATTTCCGATGATGGCCATTGAATGCGCGCCCCAATTCATGTCGAGGTTCACTCCATATTCATTCTCCGAAGAAGAGAAAATTATTCCTGTAATTCCGCGTGCACGCAGAATGTTGCTGAGGCGCGAGGCAGTCATCCCGGGTGCTGTAAGATGAAATTCGTCTAAATTGAAACCGAGTTCGACTGCTCGCTGCCGGGCTCCCTTCAGGCATTGTTGATTATAAACTTCGTTCTCTTGGCTTCGTTTACTTTCGATCCAGACGAAAGCAATTGTATCGCGTGTCTTCACAGTGCGCCCCGAGCGAATGTGCGCCATTAAGTTGGAAACGCTGGGGTTGGGACGATATCCCAGTTCATCAGCGATTTTTAAAATCCGACTCGCAGTTTCAGCGGATATCTTCGGGTCGCGACGAAACACATAAGAGACGGTCGAGACGGAAACTCTGGCGGCGAGCGCGATACTGGTGAGGGTGCAACGAGGCATACTAAAATACGCGGTTGAGGTCGGAAACTCGCTTTATAAAGTCACGCATTGGCGATTTTTAAAGCGTTTAGTCAACGTTTTCACCGATGGAGGTCTTAACAAAAGGGTAATCCTGAAACTTACACATGGAGCGTAACCCCAGAATCGCGACTGCGCTCTGTGATGCCTCATAAAGTTTCACAGAGTTCGGTCGACCCAAACCCTAACTTCACCCCGTTATGAAATCACCCCAATTCGCCTCACGCGTTCGACTACCTCGATTTTATTTCGACCAATGTTTATTTTCCAATCGAGGAAATGGCCCGCTATCTCGACCCGGTGCATATGCGCTGGCCCAAAAAATCGGTGTTCATTTCAGAGTTTGGATTGCGCATCGACAAGGTGAAATCGGAGCAGGTGCGTATCGATCACTTTGATAAAATGCTCGCGCTCGCCCGGGCCCGTCCGTGGATCTGCGGACTTTCGTTCTGGTCTTTTAACGACTACGCCAGTCGTTACCCAGGTAGCGGGCCTGATGGATATCGTCGCTGGGGCCTTGTTGATGAGTATCGCAATGCGAGGGCGCTATATCATCACGTGGCAAAAACTGTCGCGAATGGATTGGACTCCGAAACCAAGTGATGAGGATCGGATGAACGATGCGCTTCGGCCGCAGCCGCAGTTTCTGAAAACTCTCGCGCTTCCAGCGAAAAGTGAACTCGGCGTCGCTGCCATTGACTTCGAACTCGTAGATTACGTGGGCGGAATTCCGCGGGCGCGCTAAAGATGGATGAAATCTTTTTCGTGAAACTTGCCTCGTGGCGAGTCGCGGGGAGGGCAGCTGCGCTGCCGGCGGCAAATTCACGACGTTTCACCACAGGAGACGCGAGCGGGCAGGCAGCATCATGGGGTATTTAAAACATAGCGTTAGCGGCGGCGCTCTATGGTTCACATAAACTACCATAGTCCTCGGCTCGCGGGTGGTTTGGACGAAATGCTTTTCTTGGTTTCACCCCGTGAAAATCACTTCTGTCCGTTGCTTACTCCTGAGTTGTCCCTACGCCGTCCCCGGCGACCTTGAGCGCGAACTTTGTTTCGCCAACGGGCATCGCACCATTTCGGTCATCAAGATCGAGACCGACGAAGGCATCTACGGCTTGGGCGAAACTTACACGGGCGTCTTTGCGCCGGAGGCGGTTCGCGAATTGGTGAAGCAGTTCGAGATCGAGCTCCTTGGCAAAGATCCGTCAGACGTCACCAGCCTGCGCAATCTGCTGCGGTTGGCCTGTTATTATTGGGGCCGGTTTGGCATGTCCGCGAGTGTGATGGGCGGCATCGAAATGGCCCTTTGGGATCTGCGGGGCAAAACGCTCAACGTGCCCGTGCACCAGTTGCTGGGTGGCAAAGTCCACGAACGCATTCCGGTTTACGCGAGTGGTGGCAACAACAAGCCATTCCCCGAACTGCGCAGCGAACTCGAGTCCTACGTGCGCGACGGTTACCGCGCGGTGAAGATTCGCATCAACTTTCTGGGACCGGAACAGATCGTCGAAAAAGTCGCGTTCTGTCGCGAAGTCCTCGGACCCAAGCCGGATCTCGCCGTCGACGCCGTGCAAGGGGTCGCGAACAAACCGTGGACGGCCAAGGAAGCGCTGAAAATAATTCGCAGCATCGAACCCTACCGCATGCTCTGGGTGGAGGAACCCTGCGAGGTCACCGACTACGCTGGCTTTGCCGAAGTGCGTGAACAGACTTCTGTGACAATCGCCGGCGGCGAAACTGTCACTAGCTTGATCGAGGCCGAGGCATATCTCGGCGCCGGCGGGCTCGATTTATTTCAACCGGACGCCGCGATTCTCGGTGGCCTCTCGATGTTCCGCCAAGTCGCGGAGATGTGCGCGCGCCGAAACGTGAATCTTGCGGTGCACACGTGGGCCGGCGGTGTCGGCATCATGGGAAATTACCACGCGGCGTTCGCCTCGAAAAATTGCGTGATCCTCGAATTGCCCAACAACCCGTATCCGTTGCGCGAGGAGTTTTTAGTCAACCCGCTCAAGGTGGTCGACGGCGGGATCGAAGCGCCCACTGCGCCGGGCCTAGGAGTGAAATTACCGGAAGACGTGGAGAAGCGTTATCCGTATCAGCCCGGATCTTTCTATCGCGTGCTGGGCCACCCAAAAGGTCGCAAGCTCATCAGCTGAAATCGCCGCATGAGCTTACAGCGCATCACGCTTTGTCATGCCGGCTTGGGCGGCGAATGGTTCGAACGTATTCAAAAATCGTGCGCCGCGTGGGCGACGGTCGAGATGGCGCCGGAAAAATCTCCTGCCGCCCGTGACGCCGTGCTGGCGAGCGACATCGTCGTCGGCTGGCCCGAGTCGTCGACCATTGCGGAAGGGCGCTGCCGTTTTTTCCAATGCGGCAGCACCGGTTACGAAGCTTATATCGGGCAAGGCCTCGAGAAGAAACCCGGTTTCGTGATGAGCAATTCCGCCGGCACGATGTCGATCCCCGTCGCGGAGCACGGCATCGCGCTCATGCTCGCGGGCACGCGCAATCTCAGTCGCCACGCGCAGGATCAGGTGAATTGCCATTTCGAGCGCTATCCGCCATATCGCGAAGTCACGGGCACCACGGCGTGCATTTGCGGGCTCGGCAGTATCGGCACTGAACTCGCACGCCGGTGCCTCGGCCTCGGCATGAAGGTCATCGGCGTGCGCCAGGATTCTTCCAAACCGCATCCGCTTGTGAGTGAAATCTATCCGCTCGAGCACCTCGCCGACGCGGTCGCGCGGGCGGACCATGTATTCATCGTGCTGCCGTTAAACTTGATCACGCGCGGCTGTTTTAACGCGCGCATCTTCGCTTCGATGAAACGTGGCTCGGGCCTCTACTCGCTCGCGCGCGGCGCGCACATCATTGAATCCGAGCTCATCACCGCGCTCGAAAACGGGCAGGTCGGTTTTGCCGGGCTCGACGTTTTCACGCAGGAGCCGCTGCCGGCGCAGAGCGCGTTGTGGGGCGCGCCAAATACGCTGATCACGCCGCATTGCAGCGGGCGCTCTGCGCATGAATTCCGCCGCATGTGCGATCTGGTGGTGGATAATCTTCAGCGTTTCCACGCGCGGCAGGAGCTGCGCAACGTGGTGATGAAAAATTTCTGACATGACACCACTCACCGCCAAGGAAATCAAAGGCAACTGGGCCACGCTTCTGCTGCCGATCCAAGCTGACGACAGCATCGACTTTGCGCTGCTCGCGACCGAACTCGATCATTTCATCGCCGCGAAAGTAAACGGCGTGTATTCCAACGGCAGCGCGGGCGAATTCTACACGCAGAGTGAAGATGAGTTCGACCGCGTGAGCCAGTTGCTCGCGGAGAAATGCACACGCGCCAACGTCCCGTTTCAAATTGGCCTCAGCCATACGAGTGCGCAACAGGCGCGCGAGCGACTGCGGCGCACGAGGTCGCTCAAGCCGTCCGCGTATCAAGTGATTCTTCCGGATTGGTTTCCGCCGTCGATGCCTGAGATTTTAGCGTTCTTGGAAAAGATGGTGGCAGAAGCTGGGTCGATCCCGCTCATCCTCTACAACCCGCCGCACGCCAAACGGAAATTATCTCCCGTGGAATGGGCCACGATCACGGAGCGCGTGCCTGGCGTCGTCGGCATGAAAGTGCCCGGCGGTGACGATGCATGGTATGCCGCGATGCAGCCGGTGATGGAAAAACTTTCCGTGTTCATCCCTGGCCATTTGCTCGCGGACGGACTCACGCGGGGCGGTCACGGCGCTTATTCGAACGTCGCGTGCCTCAATCCTGCGGCGGCGCAGCGCTGGTATGAGCTGTGCGTAAAAAATCCCGCCGCCGGCGCGGCTCAGGGCAAACGCATTCTTGCGTTCTGGTCGGCGAACATCGCGCCCATCATCACACGGGATGGACTGTCGAACATGGCCGCCGACAAGGCGGCGGCGTTTGCCGGCGGTTGGTTGCCGAGCATGAGCACGCGGTTGCGCTGGCCGTATCGTTACGTGCCCGAGGCGCAAGCCCGCGCCATCGGTGAAGTGGCGCGCGCTGAGTTGCCGGAATTTTTCTAATCTACCCCCATGAAAAAATCTCGTTTTCGTTTGGACGGTTTGATCGCCGCTCCTTTTACGCCTTTCGATGCAAAGGGTGCCGTTAACTACACAATGGTCGCGAAAGTCGCCGCGCACTTGCGCGCCACGGGCGTGCATGGCGCGTTCGTGTGCGGCACCACGGGCGAAGGATCGTCATTAACGAGCGACGAGCGCCGCAAGCTCGCCGAAACATGGCGTCGTGCGACGAAAGGAAAACTCAAGTTGATCGTGCACGTCGGTCACAACTCGCTGCGCGAAAGCCAGGAACTCGCGAAACATGCGCAGAGCATCGGGGCCGACGCCGTGGCGACGCTTGCGCCAAGTTTTTTCAAGCCGGAAGGTCTCGCGGGGATTATCGACTGGTGCGCCGCCGTGGCGAAGAGTGCGCCGAAAACGCCGTTCTATTATTACCACATGCCCGGGATGACGGGCGTGAATGGCACGATGGCCGACTTTCTCCCGCTCGCTGCCGCCCGCATCCCCAATTTCGCCGGCATCAAGTTCACGCACGAAAACTTGATGGATTACACGCTGACGCTCGCCGCCGCCAAGGACCGCTACGACATCCTCTTTGGACGCGACGAAATTCTATTGTCCGCGCTCGTGGTCGGAGCACCTGGCGCAGTCGGGAGCACTTACAATTACATGGCACCGATCTTTAATCGTGTCGTCGCAGCCTACGTCGCGGGGGATCTGAATGCAGCGCGCGCGCATCAGCTGAAAGTCACGCAAGTAATCGCCTCGATGGTGAAACACGGCGGCTTGCCGGCTGGCAAAGCCATCATGAGCCTCATCGGGCTCGACTGCGGCTCAGTGCGTGCGCCTCTCGTGCAGCCTTCCGCCGATTCGATTGCGAAGATGCGGGCTGAGTTGGAGCAACTCGGATTTTTCACTGCGGTCGGAAAATAAATCGACGGAGAAAATTCTAAGTTCGTAACGTAATACGTTACAAATTGTCCGTCACGGTGCCGGCCAGTCGTCAGTGCGGAAAGGCGAGGCGGGTAGGCCGGCGGAGTTGACGAGATTCACCTTGGGGTTCGACGCCCATGCGTAACGCACTGCCGCGGGCTCGGCGAGTTCGTCGCTCCAGACGATGACCTGATCTCCTTCGATGCGCGTCTTGGCCCAGACGAATTTTTGGTCAGCACCGGCGATCGCGAATCCTTTTAGTTCGCCGCCGTCTTTCGGGCGCAACTCCGCAGCGTGGTCGAAACTCAACACGAGTTCACGACCGCGCTTTTCCATCGAGCGATAAAGCGGCCCGGTCCATTCGGCTAAGTTTTTACCGTAAACATCGTGCAGCGGCAGGAGCAGCAGGCGTTCTGCGTAGTCTTTTTTGTTGGTCGGGTGGCCGTCAGTGACGCCGCCGTAGTCGATGGTGATTGCCATCGCGGTGTGGGGAACTTTCAGCGTGCGCCGTTGTTCGTCGCGCACAGAGACGCCCCAGCCCTTGGGTTCCATTGGCTGAGTTTGCTCTTTCTGAAACCGCGGGATTTGCACCCAGGCGAAATACAATTCCTCGCCCCAGTGTGCGCGCCAGTCGGCGATGAGTGTTTCCAACTGCACGCCGTAAAAATGCGTAAACGGGCCGGCGGCATTGCGCTCGCCTTGATACCACAAGACACCGCGCACGCCGTAGGGAATGACCGGCGCGATCATGCCGTTGAACAAGCCGGCGGGATTGCTCACGAGTAGATTTTTAAATGCGGCGGGCGCTTTCGGAATCGGTTGACCGGCTTTGGTCGCGGTCGCGCGTGCCTGTTGCCAGGCGGCTTTGGCCTCGTTGGCCGTCTGTTGTTCTTTCGCGGCGTCGTAGTGGTGCAGCCGCTTTTTCCAGTCAGCGAGCACAGGTTGCACGGCGGGCTTCGCCTGTTGTGCGGGCAAACTTGTCCAGGCTTCGATCGGAGTTCCGCCCACGGCGGTCGCGATCAGGCCGACGGGAGCGTCGACCTGGCGCTGCAGGCCGGTCGCGAAATAATACCCGAGCGCGATAAATTTTGCGGCGGTGGCAGGAGTGCAGACGATCCACTTGCCCGGGCGATCCGCGAGCGGCGTAGCGGGCGGCTCGAGCAGCGTGTAGATGCTGTAGTATTCGTAGTAAGCGAACATGCGGATCGTCGGGTGATTCGCAGCGGCGATCTCGGCGTCGGCGTTGTCCACCTGGCCGTGCAGGCCTTCCATCTCCATCGCCATGTTGGATTGGCCCGCGCAGAGCCAGACTTCGCCAATGAGCACATCGGAGACCGTGAGCGTGTTGCGCCCTTTCACCGTTAAGGTCTGGGCGCTGGCCGTGGTGCCGAGTGGACCGAGTTTCACACTCCATTTGCCGTCAGCGCCGGTGGTGGTTTGCGCGGAGTTTCCGGCAAGTGTGACAGTGATTCTCTCACCCGCGTCGGCCCGACCCCAGAACGCGACGGGCTTCCCAGATTGCACTACCATGTGATCGGAAAAGATCGCCGGCAAGGTGATGTCCGCGTGCAGCGCAGGCGCGAGCGACAACCCGCCGAGACAGAGCGAGACAACGATTCCTTTCATGACCGGGAAGCGGCGGCGGGTGGTAGAAATCCAATCGAAACGAGAAATGCCTGGATTTCCGTCTGTGAACGTTCGTAAAGCGTCGCGTCTTTGAACATGTAGGTGTGTTGCGCGCCCTCGACGGAAATCAGGTCGCAACGATTGCCCGCTGCCAGCATGGCCTCGTGAAAAAGCACTGCGCCTTTAAACGGCGTGGTCGTGTCGCCGGTGCCGTGGAAAAGCAGGGTGGGCGGAAGATTCTTTCTCACTTGGTGCGCCGGAGAAAGCGCGCGCCAGTCCGCGCCGATTTTCTTTTGACCGTAACCCTCGGCGGACGTGTCGATGACCGGCGAAAACAACACGAGTGCGTCCGGGGTGCACGAGACGGAGGTGCTTTCACCGGGCGCGTCGAATTGATCGAACAAAGCCGTCGCGACGGCGAGATGGCCGCCCGCCGAAGCGCCGCCCACGACGAGGCGCTGGGGATCGATGCCGAGTTCGACCGCATGCTCACGAATATAGCGAATGGCCGAACGCGCGTCTTGCACGCACTGGGCGACGGTATTTTCGGTGTTCGGTTTGTAGAGTCGGTATTGGACACTGATGCCCACCATGCCCTGTTTCGCTGCCCAATCGGTGAACGGATACATGGCCCGTGGGGCACCACTCGTCCAGCCGCCGCCATGAATCAGAATAAAGCCCACGCGCTTTGGGTTGGCGGTCGAACTTGGTGGCGGCTCAAACAGCTCCAACCGGAGCTCCTGTCCCGCGATTTTCTTGTAAACGACCGAACGCGTCGGCTTGAGCCCTTGGGCAATCTTTCCGGCGTAATTCGGCCCTTTGGGCGTGGGCTTGGCGGGTGCCGTTTCGGCGGAGTGACCGGTGGAAAAAATCACTAACCAGATCAGAAATAACGCGTAAAATTTCATAGTGGCGAAGACCGGCAGGGGATTGTGGGGCGAGCAATACTCAACCTGAGAAACGAGGGCTACGCTAGCCCGCTCGAGTGGTTCTTGGAAGGAACCATGATTCTCGGATTGGGCCGAAGTCGACGTCGGGCAATGAGTGTGAATCCCGCTTTCGTCGGCCGATGGTGTGCCGCTATCCCCGTTTGCTCCCATGAAACTTATTCCCTGTTGGATCGTCCTGTTTGGTCTTGTCGCGGTTTCCGCATCGGCCGTGCCCTTGTTTGAAACCGTGACGGTTCACGCGGCCACCGAGAAAAATCGCCCGAACTACCGCATTCCCGCGATCATCACCGCGCCCAACGGCGACGTGATTATTTTTACCGAGAAACGAAACTCCGGCATCGGCGATATCGGGGACCACGACCTTGTCTGCGTGCGTTCAACTGACTTCGGGAAAACATGGGGCCCGGAACAAGTGATCTTCGACGACGGCGAAAACACGTGCACTGACACCACCATCGTCATCGACAAGGAGCGCGGGCGCATCTTCACGTTTTTCCTGCAAAACAAAAAGAAGTTCGCTTACTTCAGCAGCGACGACAGCGGCAAGACGTGGAAAGGCCCCGTCGTCGTGCACGATTCGGTCGTAAAAGCCGAGTGGGATCGCTTTGGTTTGAAAGGAAAAGAGGGTGCCCACTCGCAAGTCGACCCCGAGAGCGGCCAAGGCTCGCTCGCGGTGCGCTGGCAAAGAAACTGGTTTCAACGTTACGGCATCGGTCCGGGTGCGGGCGGCGTGCAGTTGACTCAGGGCCCGAAGAAAGGCCGCTTGATTGTCCCGGCGCGCCACCTTGAGGAATTGCCCGGCGGCGCGCGCGCGACGTTCAGCCACATCTTTTACAGCGACGACCACGGCGCGACGTGGCAACTCGGGCCGAACGTTTTGAAAAACGGCAACGAATGCCGCATGGTCGAACTCCCTGACGGCACGCTTATGATGAGCATGCGCAACGCGAACGGTGACGACCAGCCCGACAACAGCCGACGCCTCGTCAAACTCAGCAAAGACGGCGGCGATACGTGGCACGGCGCGTATCGCGACGACGCTCTCGCTTCCACGACGGTGCACGCGGGTCTGCGCGTGTATGATTTCGCGTCATCGCCGCAGAATAAAATGCTGCTTTTTTCGAATCCCGCCGCACCGATTCGGCAAAAAGAACACCCTTACGGCCGCTACAACATGACGGTGCGCTGGAGCCTCGATGACGGAAAACATTGGACGGCGGGCCGGGTGATTTATCCGCACACGAGTTCGTATTCCGACATGACCGTGCTCCCGGATGGTTCCATCGGCATTGTGTATGAGCGCGGCGCGAAAAACTCCGTGAAGTATTGGGACGAAATCCAGTTCGCGCGTTTCAACGTCGAGTGGCTGCTCGCGCCTGCGCATACGTCGATTGAATAAAAATTTCACGACCAGTCTTGGTTCCGGGATTGAACCAAGGCTCCGAGGCCGGTTGTTTGAGGAAGAGTTTTCCGCAACACCCCGCTTCATGGATCAAATTCCCAAACGCCATTCGCTCGTCAGTCAGGTCGTTGAGATCTTGGAGACGGGGATCGGCCAAGGCACCTGGCAGGAGTGGCTGCCCAGCGAGCGCGAACTTTCCGACTCGCTGCACGTCAGTCGCAACACCCTGCGCGCGGCGATCAGCCAGCTGGAAAAAAAAGGACGCGTGCAGGCCGTGCATCCTGTCGGCACGCGCGTGGTGAATGCCGCCGGCCGCGCCGAGCCGCGCAAATTGACGCGCACGGTTGGACTGCTTTCGCCGGATCCCATTGATCTGTTTCGCCCGAACGTGGCGTTGATCATGGATGAATTGCGCGCTCAGCTGGCAGATATCGGCTACCGCTTGCGCACGCATCACGGGGATCGGTTTTTCTCGGCCGGTTCCGCCCGGGCGCTGGCCAAGCTGGTCGCGGAGCATCCTCACGATTGCTGGTTGCTCGTGCTCGCGAGCGAAGAAGTGAAGAGCTGGTTTTATGCGAATGGCATCAAATGCGTCGTCTCCGGCTCATGCAGCCCGGAAACGGATCTGCCGTTTGTGGATCTCGATTATCGCGCGCTCAGTCGGCACGCGGCGGGCCAGATGATCGCGGCGGGACATCGTCGACTGGCATTTTTCATGGAGCGGTCGAATCGTGCCGGCATTATTGGAAGCCAGAAAGGATTTCTCGAAGGCGTGAGCATGGCGTCGTCGCGCGGTGCCACGGGCGAGGTGGTGCAACACCAGCGATCGAGCGCGAGCATCATTAAAGCGCTCACGCGGATGTTTGGGCACGATCGTCCGCCCACCGCTATTCTCGTCACGAATCCAAATCACTATTTGATGACGCTGACGTATCTGCAGCACCGCGGGCTGCTCGTGCCGCGGGATGTCTCGCTGGTGTGCACGGACGACGATCCGTTTCTTTCCTTCGTGCATCCGCAGCCGTCGCGTTACGCGTTCAATGCGCACACTTTTGCGCGGCATTTGTTCCGGTTGCTGATGCTTACGGTCGAAGGCGAGGTCATTGCGAAAAAAGATGTGCGCATCATGCCGAGTTACGTGAAGGGCGCGACGCTTGCCGAACCGCCCCTGGAAAAGCCACGCACCAAGTAATCCCAGCGGCTTTTCAGGGACTACAAACGCGTGGAGACAACGTTTGAGGTAACTGCCTCTTGGTCGAGTATCCCACCACGCCTCGGCCACACGATCACGGCCAGCTATGGTGCCACGACAGCACCATGAGTCGCGCGTTGAATCGTGTGGGGATAAAATTTGGATGCGTCTCTACCCCTCGCTCCGTGTCCCTTCCCCTCGTTTCCATGAAATCGATCCGTCGCTGCCGCGTTCTGGCTTTCCTGTCCGCCTTGTCGTTTTCTTTAATCGGCGCTGCTGCGCAGCCTGCGGAAGTCGACGCGACCCGTTTCCCGGCGCCGGTGTTGCACCCGCGATCGCTGCACGACCGGGTCTTCGACATCTGGCGCAATCCGGGACGCTTCACCAAAAACCCCGACATTGTCGAATTGCCGAGCGGACGACTGATGCTGGTGTATTCCGACACCGAGAAACATTTCTCAATCGAAGATCAGCATCTCATCATCCTTGTGAGCGATGATCAGGGGAAAACCTGGCGCAAGCACGCGACGGTCGACAGCCACGACATGCGCAAAGGTGAGGAGCGGCTCGTCACGCCGCGCCTGAGCATCTTAAAAGACGGTCGGCTCATCGTGCTCATCGATCAGGACGATTGGGGTCATTTTCATGAAGACCAGCCGTCAGGCATCATGGCGTATTGGAGCACTGACAACGGCGACACGTGGAGCGAGCCGCAGTTCATGCCGCGAGTGAAAGGCTTCGAGCCGGATCACGTGATGGATCTGCCGGACGGTTCGCTCGGGTTTGTCGCGCACGTGATGCTCGGCGAGTCGCAGGAATTTGCCCAAGTGCTCTACGTGAGCGACGACCAGGGCCAGCACTGGAAAAAGCGCGCGACGGTCGCGCACGATGGATTTCACCGTTTCTGCGAAGGCGCGATCGTTGAACTCAAAGGTAAAGGCAAGACGCCGGAGCTCGCGTGCGTGTTGCGCGAAAATCATTCTGCCGGCGAACCGAGCTTCGTGGTGTTTTCGAAGGACTGCGGCAAAACGTGGGGCAAACCGGAGATGTTGCCGTTCGCGTTTCACCGGCCTTACGCGAAACAGCTGCCGGATGGGCGCACGCTTGTCACTGGTCGCAACATGCTGGGCGGACTGGGCACATTCGGCTGGGTGGGGGATTTGAAGAAAGAAGCGGGCCGTTACGAAATCGGTGGCCCGGCGGCTCCCGCCGCAATGCAACTCACGGCGGATGCGCTCGTCATCGAAAACAAACCGGACCACGCCGCGCGCTTTAGTTTTCTCCCACCGGAATCGTCCAAGAGTGAAATCGTTTTCAGCGCGCGAATGAAAGTGGAAGGGCCGACCGGAGTGCCCGTCGCGTTTCTGTCGTTGAATCGCGTGCAGTCATTCCGAGGCCCGGTGATGCTCAAAATTGCTTCTGACGGGCTTTGGATCACCGACAATGTGCTCGACGAAAAAAAGGCGATGGACATGACGCAGTATCGCGAGATCGCGATCCGGCTGCGTCGCGGGCTGCTGCAAGTTTACGTGGACGACAAAATCGCGTTTAGCGCGCCGGTGTTCTGGGAATCGTATGCCCTCAAAGATTTTCTCAGTAACGAGCCAACGCAACGCACGCAGTTCGGCCAGCTCGGCGACAAAGGCAAAAGCCACTGGCAACGTGTCACCTATCGCGTCTTCAATCCTGCACAGCCGGTCTTCGTCTGGCAGTGGCTCGTGAAAGACGGCAAGTGGCCCGACCAATATCAACGCGACCGCTTGATCCAGATTCACTCCAATCCGATCGGTCCGAAACACCGGCCTGACCATGGCTACACGTCATGGCTGCAATTGAAAGACGGTCGCATCTTGCTCGTGGACTACACGAATCGTGGCGATGCGCCGGGTAAGAGCCACTTGGTCGCCGTTTACATTAACCCCGAGGATTTGAGCGACAAACCGTCGGGTGAAAAACAAGTCCTCAAGAGCCAGTAAAATTTCCCGTCATGCAATTTACGCTTTCGCAGTTTCGCCCATTGCTCCGCCCGGTGTCCGTGTCGTTGGCGCTCGCGCTGATGTTGGCCGCGCCGCTTTCAGCTGACCCGGCCACGCCGATTTTTGAGCGCACGGATTTGTGGGAAGTGCCCGTGGAAGGCTACCTGTCTTACCGCATCCCCTGCATCGTCGTCACCAAGAGCGGCGCAGTGTTGGCGTTCACCTCGGCGCGTCGCGCGGTGTCCGATTGGGCGGATATCGACATCATGATGCGCCGCAGCCTCGACCAGGGAAAAACGTGGGAGGAGCGCCGCATCATTTCGCCGCCGAAAGCCGCCGGAGCGAAATCCACCGTCGATAATCCGACCGCCATCGTCGATCAAGAGACGGGCGCGGTGCATTTTCTGTTTCAGAAGGATTACGCCAAGCTCTTCTATATGCGCAGTGATGATGACGGGAAGACGTGGTCTGCGCCGGTCGATATCACGGGGACGATGGACCAGTTTAAACCTGAATATAATTGGAACGTGATGGCGCCCGGCCCTGGCCACGGCTTGCAGATGAAAAATGGGCGACTCGTTATTCCGATGTGGTTGTGCAACGGCGGAAAAATTCACCGCCCGTCCGTCGCGACCACGATCTACAGTGACGACCACGGCAAAAGCTGGCAGCGCGGGGAAATCGTGCAGCAGTCGCTCATCTCGCCCAGTGAATGCGCCGCCGTGCAACTTGAAGACGGCCGCGTCGCGCTTTTCATTCGTAACGAAGAGCCCGCGTATCGGCACGCCGTCGCTTACTCCGATGACGGTGCGACGAACTGGACGACGCCGGAGTTGCATGAAGATCTTTATTCTCCGATCAGCTTCGGCACAGCGATTCGATTGAGTGGCGATGGGGACGGCAAAAAAACGCGCCTCCTCTACATCCATCCGGATAGCAAAGGTAACAATGAAGTCATTCGCTGGTTTGGCCCGCGTCCGCGCGAGAAAGTCAGCGTGCGCGTTAGCTACGACGAAGGGAAAACCTTTAAGCTTTCGAAAATCCTCGAACCGCGTCGCAGTGGCTACGCTGATATCGCCGTAGGACGGGATGGAATGATCTACGCGCTCGTCGAGCGGGTGGAAATCGAAGGCAACAACCTCAACACAAAATATCTCAGCGTGTTCCGCTTTAACCTCGAATGGCTCACCGATGGCAAAGACTCACTCACTCAAAACTAGTTTTTTCGAGAATTCGTTTCGCAGCGCGCGCCTGAACGGTGCGCGCGTTGGCGCGTTGGTCTGCGCCGGCTTTTTAGCATTGGCTGGGCTGTTGCCAGCCGCCACTCCGGTCATTTCACCACCGGAAAAGATTAACCTGTTCGAAGAGAAAACCGACGGCTTCGTGAGCTATCGCATTCCGGGCATCGTGGTGACCGCGAAAGGCACCGTGCTCGTATATTGCGAAGCGCGGAAATTCACCGGTCAGGATTGGGGTGAAATCGAGGTGCATGCGCAACGGAGTGCGGACGGTGGCAAAACCTTCGAACCCGTGCGCCAGATCGCGCACACCGGCCCGCGCCTGCCACGCAACCCAGTCGCGACCGACAAAAAATCCAAAAAGAGCGTCGGCGGACCGACCGAGCAAACGGTGAATAATCCCGTGATGATCGCCGACCGCGACGGCACGGTGCATTTCATCTACTGCGTGGAATACATGCGAAGTTTCTATAGGCGCAGCGAGGACGACGGCGTCACGTGGTCGGAGCCCCGCGAGATTACGTCGGCCTTCGAGGAGTTTCGCGCGAAGTGGCCGTGGCGCGTGATCGCGACTGGGCCAGGCCACGCGATTCAGTTGAAAACCGGCCGTCTCGTCGTGCCGGTGTGGGTGGCTAAATCGGAAGCCGCCGCGCACGCCAACGCGATTGGCTCGACGATCTACAGCGACGACCAAGGCCAGACTTGGCACGCAGGCGAGATCGCGGTGCCGAACGATCAACACACGCCCGGCACCAGTGAGAACATCGCCGTCGAACTCAGCGATGGTCGCGTGATGCTCAATGTCCGCACGCGTGCTCTGGCGAATCGCCGCGTCGTTTCCTTCAGCAAAGACGGCGCAACCGGCTGGACGAAACCGGAATTCGTGCCCGAGTTGCTGGAACCGGTGTGCATGGCGGGACTCGTGCGGCATCCGGGCACGCGGTCATCGCCGCAACCGTTTCTCCTGTTCTCGAATCCCGACAGTCTCGACCGCGCCGATGGCAAGGGCGTGCCCGGCGAACGCCGTGATCGCAAAAATGTCACCGTCAAAGCCAGCTATGACGACGGTCGCACGTGGCCCGTGAGCCGTTTGTTGCAAAATGGGCCCAGTGCTTACAGCGATCTCGCTGTGCTGCCAGACGGCACGATTCTCTGTTTTTATGAAAACGGCGGCGAGAACGCGAAGACGTCGTGGCCCTACAAATACCTCACGCTCGCGCGCCTCTCGCCCGAGTGGCTCACGCACAACCCTTAACTTCGATTTTTATGTTAACCCAAACTCGCCGCACCATTCGCTCACTCACGTTTCTCGCCTGCGCGGCTTTCGTCTGCGTCGGAGCACACGCGAAGCCCAATGCTGAGGACGCTTTCATCGAAAAAGAAAATCTCTTCGAGGTGACCGCCGAGGGAAAATACCGCTCGATTCGCATTCCGTGTTTGCTGGCGTTGCCGGACAGTTCCGTGCTCGCGTTTACCTCGGCCCGCACGGCGGTGTCCGATTGGGCCACGATTCAGTTGCTAATGCGCCGCAGTCCCGACGGAGGAAAATCGTGGGAGCCCGCGCGCGTCGTCGCTGAACATGGCGATGGCGTCGCCGATAACCCAGTCGCTATCTGGGACGACAAAACCAAGGAAGTAATCTTCATGTATCAGGTGGACTACGCGCGGGTTTACACGATGCGCAGCCGCGATGGCGGGAAGACATTTTCTAAAGCCGAAGAAATCACGCCGCAACTCGCGGCGTTTCAGGCAAAATATAAGTGGTCGGTCATCGCGCCGGGCCCGGGTCACGGCATCCAGTTGAAAAACGGCCGCCTCGTCGTGCCGGTGTGGTTGTGCCCGGGTGAGCCGAACAAATCAGGCAAGGGCAAGGCGCACCGTCCATCCGTGACCTCGGTTATCTACAGCGACGACCATGGCAAATCATGGCAGTGCGGCGACATCCTGCCGGACACGCTCAAGAATATGAATGAAACCGTCGCAGTTGAAGCGAGCGACGGCGGCGTTTTGCTGTTCGTGCGCAACGAAGATCCCTCCTTTCGCAAAGCGATCGCCTACAGCAAGGACGGCGCGACGAATTGGACGAAGCCCACGCTGCACCATGATCTGTATTCGCCGATCTGTTTTGCGAGCGTGCTGAAACTCACGGGCGGTGAGCGCAAACATCGCATCCTGTTCGCGAATCCCGACAGCCGCACCAAATCGCGCTCGGTGGTGAAGTGGGGCGGACGCCTCCGCGAAAACCTCACGCTCAAACTCAGCTATGACGACGGCAAGACGTGGGCGTATTCCAAGGTGCTGGAACCCGGACGGGCTTCGTATTCCGATCTCACCGTGTTGCCCGACGGAACGATTCTTTGCCTCTATGAACAAGGCTGGATTGCAGACAATTATTACAATAACCGCTACATGACCGTCGCGCGCTTCAATCTCGAGTGGCTCACGGATGGCAAGGATTCGCTCAAGTAGTCGGGCCCGCTCACGGGCGACGTGAATCGTGGCGGAATTTTTGGTCAATCCCCCTCAAGCCCAGTTTCATGGACTCCGCCCACGTCGAATTCGGCACCTTAAACTACATCACCCTCGGACTGTATCTCGTCGCGACGGCGGCAATCGGGCTGTGGTTTACAAAGCGAAATAAAAGCACGACCGATTACTTCTCGGCGGGCCGGCGCATTCCGTGGTGGGTGATGGGCATCAGTATTTCGAACGTGAGTTCGATTTCTTATATGTCGATTCCCGCGAAAGCCTACGCGGAGAACTGGATAATTTTTTTCGTCAATCTCCCGATCCTGCTGCTCGCGCCGGTGGTCGTTTTCGTGTTGTTGCCGGTGTTTAATCGCCTCACCTCGGCGTCGGCTTACGAGTATCTGGAGAAACGTTTCGGGCTCGTTGCGCGCATTTACGGAGCGTCAGCGTTTGTCTTGTTTCAGGTGGGACGCATGGCGCTCGTCATCTACATGCCGGCACTCGCGCTCGCGGCGGTCACGGATTTCAATCTCGTCGTCTGCATCCTGCTCATCGGCACGCTTAGCGCCGTTTACTCGGCACTGGGCGGCATCGAAGGCGTGATCTGGACAGATTTTGCGCAAACGGTTTTTTTACTCGGGGCGGCGTTCATGAGTTTCTTTCTCGTGATCCACCGGCTCGACGGCGGTTTCGATACGTTTGTCTCGGTCGCCTCGGATCAGAACAAATTCCAGATGATCAATTGGTCCGGCGACCACACCACCAATGCGCTCTGGGTCGTGCTCATCGGCAGCATGTTTACTCAGCTCATTCCCTACATTTCAGACCAGAGTATCATTCAGCGTTACCAAACCACGACTGATTTGCCGGCTGCGCGCCGCGCGATGTGGATCAACGCGATTCTCAATACCGGCAACACCCTCGTGTTTCTCGCGGTGGGCACAGCCATCTATGTCTATTACCAGTTCAACGCCGAGCGCCTGGGAGGCCTGCCGCGCAACGATGCCATCCTGCCATTCTTCATCGCGCGCGAAATGCCGGCGGGCGTCGCGGGTATCGTGATCGCAGGTATTTTCGCCGCCGCGCAATCCGCGATTTCCACCAGCCTCAACAGCACGTCCACGGTCATCGTCACGGATTTCCTGCAACGCCTCGGCCCGAAAAAGCCGGACGCGCACTGGCTGAAGCTCGCAAAATGGCTCACCGCCGGCATGGGCGTCATCGCGGTCGCGCTGGCGATCGTGCTCGCGTTTACGAAAATCGATTCGGCCTTCGACATATTTCAGCGCGTGCTTGGGCTCACTGCGAGCGGCCTCGGCGGGCTTTTCCTCCTCGGCATCGCCAACAAGCGCGCAAATCTTCAGGGCGCGATGACGGGCGCGATTGCGAGTGCGGTGCTGTTGTATTATTTGCAAACCGCCACACGCGTGCATTTTTACCTCTATTCGTTGATTGGCGTGCTGACCTGTTTCCTGCTCGGCTCACTCGTCAGTCTCTTTTTCAAGAAACCGTCCGTCGCCGCAACCAAAGCCTGATGAATACCCCAGCACTCTTTGAAACACTTTCGCGCCCGCTCCGCCGCGGCCGCCGCTTCCTCAACCGTTTTGTTTTCATGAGCACTCTTTCCCTCACTTCAGTTTCCTGTGCCGGTGAAAAATGGCGGCTCACGTGGAGAGAACTCCCCGCGCTGCCGCCTGCGCCGGGCCAGACGAAACAAGCCGGCCTCGCCGGGCCGTATGTGGGCGTGCATCACGACGCCTTGCTCGTCGCGGGCGGCGCGAATTTCCCCGTAAACCCGCCGTGGGCCAACGGAGTCAAAGCGTGGTGGGACGATATTCTCGTGCTCACAAAAAAATCCGCTGGCGGCTACGAATGGATCACGGATGCGCGTTTCAAACTGCCGCGCGCGATGGGTTACGGGATGAGTTTCAACACGCCTGAAGGCGTCGTGTGCGTAGGCGGCGCCGACAATGACCGTTGCTACGCCGATGTCTTCGCGCTCGCGTGGAATCCGGCGACGCGCACCGTCACGACTACGACCCTGCCGTCGCTACCCAAGCCGCTGAGTTTCATGAGCGGTGCGATGATCGGCAGCACGATTTACGTCGCGGGCGGCCAGCTCACGGTAAAAGACGCGCAGTTTGCGAATAGTTTCTACGCACTCGATTTGTCGAAGCGCGGAACGGCGGCGTTTGCCTGGGAAGAATTGCCCGCGTGGCCTGGCCCGGCGCGTATCCTCCCGATTGCCGCCGCGCAATCGAACGGGAAAAATACATGCTTTTATTTATTCAGCGGACGCCTGCCGAAAGCGGGCGGAGCCGCGGCGCTGCTCGGCGACGGCTACGTTTACGACCCTGCTACAAAAAAGTGGAAAACGCTTTCGCCCCCTCCGGGTAACGCGTGCCTCATGGGTGCGACGGCGATCGTCGAAGGCTCCGACGAAATTTTACTGCTCGGCGGCGACCGCGGAAAATTATTCGGCGTGCTCGAAGCCCACGATTTGAAGATCGCTGCACTGCGCCGCGAACTCACTGCGCCCGGCGCGAACCAAGCGGCGTTGCAAAAACAGATCGACACCGAGTTGCAGGCAAAAATTAAAATTTACGAAAGCCACCCGGGTTTCTCCGCGGAGATCCTCGCTTACCACCCGCGCACGGATTCATGGCGCGTCGTCGGCCAGATGCCGACGTCGAGTCCGGTGACGACCCTCTCAACAAAATGGGGCGATGCGTGGATCATTCCCACCGGCGAGGAAAAGCCCGGCATCCGCACGACGCGCATTCATCACGTGATCGCCAAGCCCGCGGGAGTGAAATAACTGGGGAAAATTTGCTTTCGTAGCGGCAGTTTTATTCGCGGCTTAGTTGGCGCGCATCGGGTCGAGCGCGCGGATGCTGCCGTCAGCCTCGTGGTGCAGTTCGGTGACCTTGACGTTGCGCAAGTTGCTTTGACCGGAAAGCTGCGCGTCGTGGTAGAACAGCCACCATTTGCCGTCGTGCTTTACGATGGATTGATGCGTCGTCCAGCCCTGCACCGGTTTTAGGATGACGCCGCGGTAGGTAAATGGGCCGTAAGGCGAGTCGCCCGTCGCGTAAACGATCTGGTGAGTGGTGCCCGTCGAATAGGAAAAATAGTAAACGCCGTTGTGCCTGTGAATCCACGCGCCCTCGAAGAATCGGCGATTTTCGTCGCCGGCGAGCAACGGTCGGCCGGCCGGATCGAGTAACACGATTTCACGCGCAGGCTCGGCGAGGCCCAGCAGGTCGTCGCGGAGTCGCGCGACGCGTGGGGCGGCGGCGGGTTGATCGCCGGTGGGGACGGGCGCGTCCGCCGTGTAGCGATTGTTCGACCAGCGTTGCAACTGTCCGCCGGCGAGCCCTCCGAAGTAAAGGTAGTGCGTGCCGTCGTCATCGCGAAATGCCGCAGGATCGATGCTGAATGCGCCGTCGATGGGCTCGGGCTGCGGTTTGAACGGGCCCGTGGGGGAATCACCAACAGCGACCCCGATACGAAACACCTGCGCTTTGTCACGAGCGGGGAAATAAAAATAATAGCGACCGTTTGCGCGCGCGACATCGGGCGCCCAGAGTTGGCGGCTGGCCCATGGCACGTCTTCCAATGAAAATGCGACACCGTGATCCGTCACCGGTGCGCCGACTTTCTCCATCGAGAAAATGTGGTAGTCGCGCATCGCGTAATGATTGCCATCGGTGTTGTCGATGACGCCGGGAATATCGTGCGATGGGTAAAGGTAGAGGCGTCCATCGAACACGTGCGCCGCGGCATCGGCGGTGTAGACGTGGCGGATCAACGGCTCGGAAAGATAGCGGGGAGCAGGTTTTTGATCGCGAGGCTTGGCGTCAAGCGCAGCGGGCGTCGCGCATGCGGACTGAAATCCGAGAGCCCCCACCAGAAAAGCAACTGACGCGCGTGCGGAGATCGAAGGTAGCATGAGAGTGTGAAACGACGGGGTTAGCGCACGAGATCCAGTTGGGAGTTGAGCACGCGAGCGGTCTTCAGCGCGTCGCCTTCCGTGGCACGGATGCTCACGCGTTCGAAATTGATGTTTTCCGCGTAAGCCAAATCGGCACCGCGCTGGGCTGAGAGGGACACGTCGCGGAAGGTGATATCGCGGATCGGCATCTCCGGCAGGCCGCGCAATGTGAATGCGGCTTTCGAACCACGCGAGGTGATCTCTTCGAAGAGAATGTTGCGAAACGTCGGCGTGCCGGCCGAGACGGCGGGCACGGGCGCGTCGGCCTGGTCTTCGCTGAAATAGAAAAAATTGAAATCGATGGCACTGCCTTCGATGCCGGTCATGCGGATGCCGCGAATGTGGATATTTTCCACGAGACCGCCGCGACCGCGGGCGGTTTTGAAACGCAGGCCGAGCGCCGTGCCGATGAACGTGCAGTTTTGCACGAGCACATTGCGGACGCCGCCGGACATTTCGCTCCCGATCGTAAAACCGCCGTGGCCTTCGTAAACGGTGCAGTCCTCGATCAACACGTCTTCGGTCGGCACGCCGATGCGTCGGCCGGATTCGTTGATGCCGGATTTCAGGCAGAGGCCGTCGTCGCCCGTATCGATGATGCAACCGCGCACGTGGACGCGGCGGCACGAGTCGATGTCGAGTGCGTCGCTGTTTTGCGCCCAGCGGTCGTTGAAGATTTTAACATCGCGCAGCGTCACGTCTTCGCAAAGCCACGGATGCAGCGTCCAGTTAGGCGCGTTGCGAAACGTGACGCCTTCGATGAGCACGCGTTTGCACTCGAGCAAACGCAGGAGCCGCGGACGGAGAAGAAACCAATAAGGTTCGTAATCAGCCGGAGAGAGCGAGCCGCTTGCGACGAGCGCCTTGAGCGCGGCGGGGGCTTCGAAACCGGGCGCGGCGGGCAACCATTCGTCGCCTTTCGCGTTAACCACGCCACCGGACGCGACGAGTGCTTTCCAAAACGCTTCGGTGGTCTTGGCTTTTTTCACGTGGCGCCACGCGTCGCCGCCGCCGTCGATTACGCCTGCACCGGCGATGGCGATATCTTCGAGATGATTGCCGGAGAGCGGCGACGTGACATCGACTTCTTTTTCGCCGCGCGCGTCGAACACCCGCATCGGATAGAGCGTGTGGTCACGGGAAAACTGGATGAGTGCACCCGCGTCGAGATGGACGCGGATGCGACTGCGCAATTCCACCGGTCCGGTGAGCCAGATGCCGGCGGGCACGATGAGCGTGCCACCGCCTTTTTCCGACAATGCGGAGATCGCGCGAGCAAAGGCTGCGGTGTTGAGCGTTTCGCCATCCGGCTTGGCGCCGAAGTCGGCGAGATTGACGCGTGCGCTCGGAATGTTCGGCGCAGCAGGAGCAACTGGCACGACCGGGTGTGTGAGCGCGGCTTCGGCGAGAGGTAGGCAGGCCAGAAGCGAAACAGTGAGCAGAGGTAGAAAGCGTTTCATCGGTTACAAGAGGGAGAAAATTACTGCGGGGTGATCTTCAAGGTAGCGCGTAGCGGCAGGCGATCGGACGCCGGGCCGGCGTCGAGGTGCCACGCGCCCGGGTCGACGACGTAGCGGTCGTTGGTTTCGTCCCAGCGGCGCAGGCGTTCGATGGGGACGGTGAGCGTGAGAGTTTTCGTTTCGCCGGCGCGCAAGGGCACTCGTTGGAAGGCGACGAGTTGGCGAAGCGGCATCGACACCGGAGGATTTTCGGCGGTGGCGTAGAGTTGCACGACTTCGTCGCCGTCGCGCGGGCCGGTGTTTTTGACGGTGATGGCAACGTTGAGGGTGTCGCTGGCGTGAACGGCGGCTGAGGAGACGGCAATTTTTTCGTAGGCGAAAGTCGTGTAGCTCAGTCCGTGGCCGAAAGCGTAGAGCGGTTTGCCGGTGTAGTAACGGTAGGTGCGGTTGCGCATGCTGTAATCGTCGAACGCGGGCAGGTCGTTGGTGCCGCGGTAAAAAGTGACTGGCAGGCGACCAGCGGGATTGTTTTCGCCGAGCAGCGTTTGCGCGACAGCGTCGGCGCCGCGTTGGCCATAATACCAAGCGAGCAACACCGTGTTGGCCTGCGAGTCATCGAGCGCGAGCGCACTGCCGGTGGTGAGCACGACGACAGTCGGCTTTTTCAACGCGGCCACGCGGGCGAGCAATTCGCGCTGCGTAGCGGGAAGATCGAGCGTGAGCCGGTCGCCGCCTTTGAAGCCTTCGGCCGTGACGCTCATTTCCTCGCCTTCGAGATTGGGCGTGATGCCGAGCGTGAGCACGAGGTGGTCGGCGGCTTCGGCGGCGGCGAGCGCTTTCTTCAGCGAATCGTCCGTGCCCGGCGCGATCCACCCAAACTGGATGCGGCCTTTCGGACGCGTCTGACCGTATTCGAGGCGCACCGCGTAGGCACGGCCCGCTTCGAAGGTCACAATGTTGCTGAGCGGGCGCTCGGGATCTTTGCGCCAGGAATCAATAACGGATTTCTCATCGATAAAAAGTCGCACCGCACCTTCAGCGACGACGCCGAGGACGTATTCGCCGGAAACGGGTGGCACGATGACGCCGGTCCAGCGCACCGTGGCGTCTTTGATTGGGATGCCCACGATGGGTTGCGCCTCGTCCCATTGGAGATCGACCTGCGCATCGCTGCGGGTCGAGGCCAGCGCGCCTTCGAGGGGAGATTTGCGGTAATCGTAGTTAGTGTTTGCGAAGACTTCGGCCTTGAGTCCGGGCTGTGTGCGCGCGGCGTCGGCGAAGAGCACGCCCGCCGGAAACGGCTGGCCGCTGACGCGGAAACCTTTCACGAGCGACACCCCGGGCTCCGCGAGCACCTTGATGCCGAGCGGTTCGAACTTGGCGCGGAGTCCGTCGACGAGCGTGATATGCTTACGCGGAGTTCCTTCGTAGTTGCCGAGCAACGTGGACACTTCGAAACCAGTCGGGCCTAGCACGGCGACGGTCTTCAAATCTCGGGCGTTCCACGGAAGGGTGCCGTCGTTTTTTAGGAGCACGAGACTCTGGCGCGCGGCTTCGAGCGCGACGCGGTCGTGCTCGGGCGTGGCGTTGGCCGACGGCGGAATCGCGCGGAACGCCACGCGCTCGACCGGATCGAATTCACCGAGGCGAAAGCGCAACGCGAAGAGGCGGCGGAGCGCGACATCGATGTCGACCTCGGTGACGAGTCCGCGTTTCACCGCGTTGCCGAGCGCCTGGTAAGTGATGCCGCTGCACAGGTCGTTGCCGGTTTTGATCGCAAGCGCGCTGGCCTCGGCGGCGTCTTTGGAAAAGAGGTGCGCTTTCGGGCGCCACAGGTCGGCGACGTTGTCGACATCGCCGACGACCGCGCCGGTGAAGCCCCAGCGTTCGCGGAGAATTTTTTGCAGGAGCTGGGGGTGGGCCGGCGCGGGGATGCCATTGATGGCGTTGTAAGCGCTCATGACGGATGTCGCGCCACCTTCGCGAATGCCGGCTTCGAAGGCGGGCAAATACGTTTCCCAGAGATCGCGCTCGGAGGTGACAGCGTCGAAATGGTGGCGCTCCGGCTCGGGGCCACTGTGCACCGCGTAATGTTTTATCGTCGCGACGGTTTTGAGGTAACGCGGATCGTCGCCTTGCAAGCCGCGCACGAACGCGACGCCGAAGCGGCCGGTGAGAAACGGATCTTCACCGTAAGTTTCCTGGCCGCGGCCCCACCGCGGGTCGCGAAAGATATTAATGTTGGGCGACCAGATGGTGAGGCCTTGGTAACGTTTGGAGTAACCTTGGAGCGCGAGAGCTTCGTTGTTTTTTGCACGTGCTTCGACCGCGATGATTTCGGCAATTTTTCCGTGGAGTTCAGGATTCCACGTCGCCGCGAGGCCGATCGCTTGGGGAAATACGGTGGCGAGGCCGTTGCGCGCGACGCCGTGCAGGGCTTCGTTCCACCAATCGTATTGCGCGATGCCGAGACGGGGAATCGCCGGCGTGGCCATCATCGTCTGTGCGATTTTCTCCTCGAGCGTGAGACGCGCAAGCAAATCGTCGACGCGTTGTGGAACGGGCAGATCGGCGTTGCGGAATGGTAGGGTTGTTGCGGGCTGCGCGAAAGCGGCGGTGGTGAAAAATACGGCGAGGAGGGAAGCGCGGAGCATGGGAGTGACGGGGTTTCGTTAGCTGCGATCAGCGACCGAGGGTGGGGTTGAACTGGAGTGCTTGCTGGTAGTGCGCGTTGGCTTCGGTGGTTCGGCCCAGCGAGCGAAGGGCCAAAGCAAGCCGGAGGTGCGCTTGATCAGACTCAGGATTAATTTCGAGCACGGCTTGAAGATGCGGCAGCGCATCGGCGTAGCGCCCTTGCAGCGCCAAAACGGTGCCGAGTTGAAGGAGCGAAGAGAGGTCCGCTGCGTCGAGCTGGACGGCTCGCGTGAAATGCTGCGTGGCTTCCGGCAGGCGTTTGGCGTTGAGCAAGGCCTGGCCGAAATTCCGATGCGCCGTTGCGTAGTCGGGTTTCAGGTGCACGGCGGTTTCGAATTGAGTGAGACCTGCTTCTGCGCGACCGAGCGCCATGAACGCGACTCCGAGGGTGTTGTGCGCTTCGGCGTAGTGGGGCTGGAGTTGAATGGCCCGGTCGAGCGGAGCGATGGCTTCGGACGCGCGGCCCAGTTGCGTGAGCGCGTTGCCGAAAGTGTTCAGCGCCTCGGGATAATTTGGCCGGAGCGCGAGCGTGCGTTCAAGGTGAGGCAGCGCGGCGGCGGACTGGCCGCGGTCGACGAGGATGACGGCGAGATTGTGGTGAGCGAGCCACGCGTCGGGATTTCGCTGGAGCGTGGTTTCGTAGAGCGTGACGTTGTCGCGGTAGCTCGCAGCGTGATGCCACGTGACAATGCCGAGCGCGGTGGTGAGCAGTGCGCCGGTAATGATGCCTGCTTTGCGCGGGAGGAACGTAAGCGCGACTCCGGCGGTCGCGAAGATTGCGAGGCTCGCCAGATATTGAAAGTGGTCGGCGACGTAGGAAAAGAGGAATGGGTAAACGTTAAAAAATCCCAGGGCGGGAAACAGCGAGCCGCCAAACAAGAGCGCAGCAGCGAGCGGGCCGCGGTTGCGCCGGCTCCACCAAATCAGGCTGGCCAGCAGACCGAGCCCGGCGAACGTGAAGAGCCATTGCCACCAGATCGACGCATCGACGATCCAGCGCGGATAAACGAAAATTAATTCCGCCGGCCAAATCAGTTTGCCGAGATAAAACCAAAACACGCGTCCGGCGAGCACGAGCCGGTCGGCGAAATTGAGCGCGAACTCGGAGCCTTGCGCGCCGATGAGCGCGCGTTCGAAGTGCGCGGTAAATAAACCGCTGGCCACGCCCAGCGCGAACCAGGGGAGGAGCGGCACGATATCGCGGCGCCATGCCAAGCGTCCGCGTTGCCACCAGAAAATCACCAGCAGCGCGGCGGGCAGAGAAGCTGTGACGGTTTTGCTGAGCAGTGCGCCCGCGAAGAAGACGAGCGCGAGAGCGTAACTGCGCGGCGAGCGTTCGCGATCGAAACACAGGTAAGCGAGTGCGGCGCTGAGATAGAGCACGAGCGAGAGCGTGTTTTTTTGCTCGGTGATCCAGGCGACGGATTCGACGCAGACCGGATGCAGCGCGAAGAGTAAACCGGCGAAGATCGCACCGGGAATCGCGAGTCGGCGCAGCACGGTAATGAGCAAGCATGCAGAAAGCGCGTGCCAGATTACATTGATCACGTGATAGCCCGCGGTGGCGTCGCCCCAGAGTTTATGTTCGAGCCAGAACGCCGAATGCAGGAGCGGGTAATATTGCTGCGTGGCGCCCGGTTCGAACCAAATGCGCAGCAGACCGGACCAGGATTGGAGTGCGGGGCTCGTGACGTGGCCGATGTCGTCCCACAGGAGCTCGCCTTTGAGTGCGGGCAAGTAAGCGATGAACGTGACGGCAAAAATCGCGGCGAACAGGCCGGCGAATTTCCAGCGGTTAAATTCGAGCGCGGACGAAGACGTCTCGAAGAGCGGAGCGGGACGACTGGAGCGCTTCATCGGCGCGGAGAAAATTGCGGCGGGCGGGAAGTCACAGCAATTGGTTTGTGAGCGGTTTTTTTCAAAAAAATCGCCGCCACGTGGGGAGTGGCGGCGATGGCGGAAAATTTCAGCTCGGCTGATTAGAATTCAAACGAGGCCGACAGCTTGTAGATTCTCGGATCCACGATGCGGTAGGTGGAAGCCCGGCCGTCAAAGAACGCACTGGTGGCCTGCAAGTTGCCGCCGTTTTCCTGCACGTTGTTTACGTTGAATTGGAAAGTCGCCCGAATCTTATCGCGGAAGAGCTTGGTTCGGTAGCTGACGAACAAATCGACGTAGTATTCCGCTGGCGAGTAGATCGGGCGATCCGGATCGAGTTTCAGGATCTTATTCGCGGCGAGGGTGAGATCCATGCCATCGGTGTAGCCGAGGCCATAGAAGCCGATGGAGCCTTTGCTGGAGTAACGCACCGAGCCACCCACCGTCGTATTCTTGATGAACTTGTTGTCGCTGATTCCAGCGAGATTGTAGCGCGTGTTGAACTTCGCGGAATAGACGCGGGCCTGGGGCCGGGGGCGACCGATCAAGGCGCGGAACACCGCCATGGGAGCATCGACGTTACCGGCGAAATTCGTCGAGGCGGAGTTGGTGGCGTTGTAGCCAGCCGACGCGGTTCCCGTGCTGAACGTGCTGCCGAGGATGCTCCACCACAGCAAGTGGCCGGTGGCACCGGTCGGGAGGTTAACTGGCCCAGTTGCGTAGGGAGTGGTTACTCCGTTAAAAGTATACGTCGTTTGCGTGTAGCGTGGATCTTCGAGGGTCATCCAGACGGGCAGGCGTGCGGCGATGTATTCGTCCACGGCGGCACCGGCGGCGGTGTTAATCGAGACGGTCTTGGTGACCGACGCACCGACGGTCCAATATTTGGTGGGGTTGTAGTTGATTTCCACCTCGTGACCTTTGGACTGCAAATCATTGACCGCGGCGTAGGTCCCGTTGGCACCAATGCGCTGCAAGCCTTCATACTGGGCGAGGTCCATCTTGATGGCCGCGGCGATTTGCGCATTGCTCGCGCTTCCACCGCTGGCGACACCGTTAATCCAGTTGCCGGCTTGGGTTTTCAGATTCCAAGCGTCGGTCGCGACAAAGCCTTCATAGCGCAGAATGCGCTGGGCCATCGTCGAGATGTCGCCGTTGCGTAGATTGAGCTGCCTGGTGTCGAAGTGGGTGTAGCGGATGGAAAGATTACCATCGAGCGCGGTGATCCAGAAGCCGATGTCCTCGCTCGTGCCGGTTTGATTGGGCAGCTGTTTGAGAAACAGGTCGTAGGCTGGACCCTGCGCGATGAAATTGTCCGACTTGTTGTAGGTAAGGCTGAGGCCACTGACCACCTCGGCCAGGAATTTGCTCGCTCCGCTCCCGCCGTCTGCGCGGCGTCGGAGGAAGCCGAGATCCCGGAACGGGCGCGCCACGACCGACAGGGACTTGGTGTCTCCTTTGGCCGCGCGCCAGTCGGAAACCCATCGGTTGGACGCCTCGAAGTCGAATTCGCGAAGATCCGAGGTGAGCAAGGCGAGCGGGGCGTTGCGATCGTAGACTTTGTCCTCACGTGCGCCAAAAGTGGCCACCAGCTTACCCTCGAGAAAGGTGCTTTGAAACACGCCACCCGCAGTCTTGATGACGGTATTGACGTTGTTGAGACCGCCGCCGAAGACCGGAGTAAAGCCGATGGCGGATACGTCCCTGATCATCGAGGTGGAGTTGGGGCCCCAGACATAGGGGACACTGGCGCCTTCGGGAAAATAACTCGGGGCGTATTCGATGCCGCCGCCGGGCGTATTGCCGACATAGTATTGTTCCGAGATGCGGGCGTAGTTGCCGGGAACGAGCAGCGCGCCGGTGGCGCTCAGGTATCGGCCATCAGCGTTGGCATTGCTTTGAAGGCCCAGCGGCGCATTCAAGGCCGCGTATTTCTGCTGCCAAGCCTTGTCCAAGCCCAACGCGGTATGCCGGTAGTTGTAGAGGCGATTCTGCTGATTCTTGTATTCGTAGTAGCCGAGAATCTGTTGGGTGCCGAGCCACTTGCTGAAGCCCTTGTCCTGGGAGAAATCAATGCGGTAGACGGCTTGGGCGCGCGTGGTGTCCCAGACCAAGGGTTTGTCGCGTAGATAGGGTTCGCTGGTCTTCAAGTAAGGACGGCCGTAATAGGGATTGGGGGTGCCGTCCAAGTTAACCATGTTCACGTCCACCATGAGCTGGCCGACGTTGCTGTTGACGCTCGCGGGGCCCATGGGCTGGTTTTCCCTGCGCTTGGCATCTTCGCGCATGAAGGTGGCTTGGGCCGCGAGGGTCTGCTTGGAGCTGTTGAGGATGACCTGGTCGAGCTGGGCCATGTAGGTGTCGACGTCGTCCCACGCCTTGCTGTTGCCCGCCAGATTGATGCTGGTCCAGTCATAGATGGACTGATCGTTGATGGGCCGGGCCACAGAGTTGTAGAGCGGCTGTTGCGTGGCAGTGTAAGTGTCCGAGGGGCCCGTTTGCAACAGGCCGACACCGATGTAAGCTGCGGCATACGGATCGGTGGTTGCAAATGCACCGGTGGGAGCGGCCGCCGCTGGGTTGGTGTATCGCGGCAGGGTCCAGTAAGGGGTCTGGCCAGGGGCGCCGATTTGAAAGGTGGAACGTGTATCCGCACCGCCAGTGAAGTAACTCGGCGCGGCCGTATAGGGCGTCGTGGAACCGAGGACGTTACCATTGCCATAGGTCTGGCCGTTGATCGTGACCAAATTGGTGACAGGGTTCCAACCCGGTTTGCCGGCCTTGACCCAATCGGTGTAGTAGTCGCGCGGGGTGGTGAAGTTGGGCCGCACGGACGCGTTTTTATAGTTATACCACGATACGGCCAGGGTCGTGTTTTTGAACGGCTGGGCTTTGACCTGAAAGCTGAGGCGACGGGAGTCCTCACCAGAGGGCTTCCGCACGAAACCGGTGTGCTGGTAGGCGTAACTCGCGCGCACGGCCAGCTTGTTGCGGATGAGCATCCGGTTCACGTCGAGTGAACCACGGTAGCCCTCGTAGCTATCCGCGCGGATCTCCACCTTGTTGAAATCGCGCGTGATGTTGGCGGTCGCAGGAACTTGGTTGACCGTGCCGCCGGCGTTGCCGAGGCCGAAGATGTTGGCGTTCGGACCACGGCTCAACTCGAGCGAGTCGATCCAGAGCGGATCAACCGGCACGCGGCCGGAGGTCGCGATGTTGTTGAACGCGATATTGGCGCTGCCGACGCCGCGGACGCGGTTGGCGGTATTCGGGCTGAGGCTGACATTGTCGACCACCGCGCCGGTGCGATCGGTGACGAACTCAGAGTAGGAATTCGTGCCCTCGGTGCCCGCCATGTAATCGAACACGTCGTTGATATCGAGCATCGCGAAGTCCGACATCTGCTCCTTCGTCATGACCGTGATCGACTGGCCGAGGTCTTCGATCTTCGAGTTCATGCGCGTGCCCGACATCGAGTTCGCGGAGAAATAGCCCTTGTTGTTCGCGGTGACTTGGAAGGGCGAAAGTTCGACCACGTCTTCTTTCGCGGGTGCTCCGGCCGGCTTGGCGGTGTTAGCGGTCGTCAGTTTGGACTGGGCGGTTTCTTCTGCCGTGCGGTCCACGGGTGCGGTTTGGGCGAGCGCGGAGCTGGCCCACGCAGTGATCGAGAGCAGCGCGAAGCAAAGCCGGCGCGGCGAGTGGGAGGTTCGATTCCTGAGGTTCATGTAGGGTTTTGGTGGTGTGACTAAAAAATTTACGCGCTCGCGCTGGCGGACTTGGCAGCGATGGCCGCGCGCAGGAAGCCCGGTAATTCCGAGTTAGCGGCGAGACGACTTCATGAGGGTAGCCATGAGGTAACGGGCGATGTTCTATCCGTGCGCGAGGGAGCGCACGAGGATCACGGTGAGGACGCTAAGGGGTGGGAGGGGTTGGGGTAATGCAGACAGCTCAAGCGCTGAACCTACATGTGGCGGTGGTTGGCAGCGTGTAAGTGAACCATGCGCACTCAATCAGCAGGTTGTGCGCATTGTTGAACAAATGGGTGCGGCGCGTCGGCTGCTTGCCGAATGAAGTCAACAATGCGCACAAGCGGGGATTTGGCGCGCGCTGGGTTCTGCGTTTGCCTTGTCCGTGCAGTCGGTTGCAGGTTGTGACTGCTTCGCCCCTTACCCCCCCATGTTGACTTTTTATTTTTTGCGTCGCGTGCGCGCTGGCGTGACCACTGCGATTTTGCCTCGAGTAAGGGCTTGGGACAATTCCACGTCGGAGGGGCGGGGGTCTCTCCGGCGTGTCAGTTTTAACTTTTCCTGCCTGTGACCGCCGACACTCCGCCCGTTGATCGAGGCAGCCGGCTCCGCTGGGTGATCTGCGGACTCCTGTTTTTTTCCATCGTCGTTAATTACCTGCACCGGCTCACGATCAGCATTCTCAAACCTGAGTTGAGTCGCGAACTCGGATGGAGCGAAACGGATTACGGCATGATCGCGGCCGCGCAGTCGTTTTCCTACGCGTTCGGTTATTTGTTCGGCGGGCGAATCATCGACCGTATCGGGCCGAAACGCGGGCTGCCGATTTTTGTGCTGCTGTGGACGCTTGCGGCGATTGCCCACGGTTTCTGCCGCTACCTCGATGTGAGCGCGACGTTCAGTTATCCGTGGTTTCAAAAAACCGAGAGCGGCCTCGCGGTGGCGACGCTCGTGATTCCGATGACTGTCGCGGGTTTTGTGATGGCGCGCATCGCGCTTGGGCTGACGCAGGGCGCGAATTTTCCGGCAGCGATCAAGGTCGTGGCCGAGTGGTTTCCCGTGAAAGAGCGCGCGCTCGCGACCGGGTGGTTCAACACCGGCTCGAATGTCGGCGCGGTGCTGTGCCCGCTCGCCGTGCCAGTGCTGTTTAAAGTGGTCGGTTGGGAATGGACGTTTTATCTCACTGGCGTTGTCGGCCTGCTTTGGCTCGTGGCGTGGAAAGCGCTCTACGATGAACCGGAGCAGCACCGCAAAATCTCCGCGAGCGAACTGGCTTACATCCGCGCCGGCCAACCCGCTGTTGAGGAAACTCCGCAACGCGTGCCGTGGTTAAAATTACTTAGCTATCGCTCGGTGTGGGCGTATGTGATCGCGAGCATCCTCGCCGGGCCGGCGTGGGGATTTTATCAATCGTTCCTCCCGGATTTTCTGAATAAGCGGTTTCATCTCAATCTGGGCGCGACGGGATTTTGGACGGCGGTATTTTTTGCGCTCGCCGCCGCCGGCGGTGTGGCGGGCGGCTGGCTTTCGGGCAAATTCATGAACCAAGGCTGGACGCTCAACAAAGCGCGTAAACTCACGTTGTTGGCGTGCGCGATCGCGGTCGTGCCGATCTACTTTGCGCCGTTCGCGAGCGAAGTGTGGATGGCCGTGATCATCATCGGGCTCGCGGGCTCGGCGCACCAAGGGTGGTCGGCGAATCTGTTCAGCGTCGTTTCCGATACGATGCCGAAAGAAGCGATCAGCTCGGTCGTGGGGCTCGGCGGTTTCGTGGCGTATTTCACCGGCGGCTTCGTGAACGGATTCACGGGTCTCATCCTTCAAAAAACCGGCAGTTACGTGTGGGTCTTCGCCTACTTCTCAATGATGTATCTGCTTTCGCTCGCGCTTCTCCAATTGCTCGTGCCGCGCATCCAACGCGAAAAGGCGTAACGCCATGGCTTCAGTTTCAATTTCTACTTTGTCCTCCGTTAATCACGCTTCTGCCGCTACTCCGTGGGTGTCTGACCGAGGCGACGGCACTTACCGCAATCCGGTGTTATACGCTGACTATTCCGACCCCGATGCAATTCGTGTAGGCGATGATTATTGGCTGACCGCGTCGAGCTTTTGCCATGCGCCCGGCCTGCCGATTTTGCATTCGCGCGATCTTGTCAACTGGACGCTCGTCAATCACGCGCTTCCCGCGCTCGTGCCCGTCGATCATTTTGCGCAACCGCGGCACGGTCAAGGCGTGTGGGCGCCCGCATTGCGGTTTCAGGCGGGACGTTTTTGGATTTTCTATCCCGACCCGGATTTCGGCATCTACGTCATCACGGCAACTGATCCACGGGGCGCGTGGTCAGCGCCGGTATTGGTGAAAAGTGGCAAAGGCCTCATCGACCCGTGTCCACTGTGGGATGATGATGGGCAAGTTTACCTCGTGCACGGTTGGGCAAAGAGCCGCGCCGGCATTTGCAATCTGCTCACGCTGCACCAACTCAGTGCCGACGCGACGCGCGTCATCGACGCGGGTAAAATTATTATCGATGCGAACCAGCTGCCCGGCTGGCGCACGCTTGAGGGGCCGAAATTCTACAAGCGCGAGGGTTACTATTATCTCTTCGCGCCCGCAGGCGGCGTGGCCGAGGGCTACCAAGCGGTGTTTCGCGCGCGGGATATTTCGGGCCCTTACGAATCTCGCATCGTGCTCGACCAGGGCTCGACACCGGTAAACGGCCCGCACCAAGGCGCGTGGGTCGACACGCCGGCGGGCGAACATTGGTTTTTCCATTTTCAAGAAGTCCCGGCGTTCGGACGCATCGTGCACTTGCAACCGATGCGCTGGCGCGACGACGGTTGGCCGGTCATGGGGCGCGACGAGGATGATGATGGCAAAGGTGAGCCCGTGCTCGCGCATGCAAAACCTGCGCTGCCGATTCAGTCGCTCGCGGTGCCGGCCACCTCCGATAATTTCGCCGCGCCACAACTTGGTTTGCAGTGGCAATGGCAGGCGAATCCGCAGCCAAGTTGGTCTTCGCACACGGCTCGCCTCGGCGCGCTGCGCCTCGGCTGCGTGCCTGCGCCGTCGGGTGATTCGCACTGGCTGACGCCGCAGTTGTTGCTGCAGAAATTTTCCGCGCCCGCGTTTACCGCGACGGTCGCGCTTGAATTCCACTCAGCCAACGACGGCGACGCGGCGGGCCTCATGGTATTCGGCCACGATTACGCGTGGCTCGGCTTCACGCAGCTCGACGGACGCGTAGTGCTCGCGTTGCGCACGTGCGTCGGCGCGCATCAAGGCGGTCGGGAAAGTTTGGCCGCGGCAGCCGATGTTGTGCTCGGATCGCGTGCGCGAATGCAGTTACGCGTGAGCGTCGGCGCGGGCGCGGCGTGCGAGTTCGCGTTCAGCGTGGACGGAAAAAGATTCACCTCACTCGGTGCGCTCTTTCAGGCGAAATCAAGCTACTGGGTCGGCGCTAAAGTGGGGATCTTCGCCACTGCCGTCCCCGGCGACGCAAGTGCCGGTTGGGCGGACTTCGAGAAATTTACGGTCGAGCTTTAAGCGAGTGACGCCCGCGACTGCGCATTGCCGGCTTGAGTGTGCCAATCGCGCTCGGCATTAACACCACGTCCTCACCCCGCTTTGCCCACGCAAACCACATTGGAAGATGTCGCCAAGCGCGCTGGCGTGCACCGCTCGACGGTCTCGCTCGCACTGCGCAACAGTCCGCGCATCACGGCTGACGTGCGCGCCCGCATTCAGGCGCTTGCGCGAGAAATGCGTTATCGCGTCAATCCGCTCGTCGCCACGCTCATGCGTTCGCGGCGTTCGGGTCACGCGGTGAAACACGTGAGCATTGCTTACGTCACGAATTATCCCGCGCGTTATGGCTGGCGTCCGCCGCATCACGACCGTCCGGATTTTTTTCCCGGAGCGCAAAAACGCGCGATGGAACTCGGCTACAAGCTCGAGCACTTCTGGCTCGCGGAGCCGGGGATGACGCCCGCGCGCATGAGCGACATCCTGAGCGAGCGGGCGATCAACGGCGTGCTGCTCGGGCGTTTGCCGCCGGGCCAGTCGCAATTGGAACTGCTTTGGGAGCGATTTTCCTCGGTTGCGCTCGGCTTCACGCTGAAATCTCCCGCGTTGCACCACGTCGTCGAAGATCCTTTTTCCGCGGGCACCCAAACCGTCGAACAATGCCTCGCGCGCGGTTACCGCCGGCTGGGGTTTGTGTTTGCGGATGCGGATGACAGTCCGGGAACGGGTGATCGATTTCTCGGCGCGTTCATGCGGCAACAATTTCGCCTGCCGGCCAAAGATCGCATCCCGCCCTGTGAATACCAGTCAGGCCCCGGCTTTCGAAAAAACTTTCTCGCGTGGCTGCAACGCTGGCGCCCCGACGCGCTGGTGGCGACGCACGGACAGCCGATCCATGACTGGCTGCGCGCAGCGGGTTATTCAGTCCCCGGCGACATCGGCCTCGCCACGCTCATCAACGACCACCTCGACGAAAAAATCGCCGGCGTGCACAACGATCCCTACGTGCTGGGCAGTCTCGCGACGGACATGGTGGTGGGCATGCTCCATCGCGGCGAGTTGGGCCTGCCGCCGGAACCACATTTCGTGCTGACTCCGGGCATTTGGAAGGAAGGCAGCACGCTCCGGGCGAGCGCTTCCGCGAAAACGGTTTAACAGAGTGCCGATTTTAAACCCGCCCGGAGGTCGGGTTCCACCTTGAGAGTTACGCCGCAGCGACGCCGGCCATGAGTTGCATCAGGGCGGCTTCGGTGAATTCGGCGCGCTGGACTTCGCCCGCGATCGCGCCGTTGCGCATGACGAGGATGCGGCGACACAGGCCGATCAATTCGGGTAATTCGGAGGACACTACGAGCAATGCTTTGCCTTCGCAGGCGAGTTCGTCGAGGATCTGATAAATTTCCGCTTTCGCGCCGACGTCGACACCGCGCGTCGGTTCGTCGATGAGCAGCACGTCGCAGGAACGTGCCAGCCATTTCGCGAGCGCGATTTTTTGTTGGTTACCGCCGCTGAGACCGGCGGTGATGCTCTCGAGTGAAGGCGCTTTCACGCGCAGGCGCTGGGCGTAACGTTGCGTGAGCGTGTGCTCGGCGGAGCGGTTGACCCAACCGAGTTTCGTGAGGAGCGGGAGCGCCGCGAGCGACGTGTTTTCGCGACAATTCAAACCGAGCACGAGGCCCTGACGCTTGCGATCTTCGGGCACGAGGCCGACGCCGGCGGCGAGCGCGGCGGAAAGTGAACCGAGCGGGAGCGGCCGTTGCTTGATGCTGACCTGACCGCGCGCATTGGCGTCGAGGCCGAAGATGGCTTCGACAACTTCGCTGCGACCGGCGCCCACGATGCCAGCGACGCCGACGATTTCACCCGCGCGGACGGAGAGGGTGACGTTGGAAAATTTTCCCGGCGACGACAGTGCTTCGACGCGCAGGCGTTCTTCACCGAGGGCTTTCGCGAGATGATTGGGCGTGGCGATGAGCAGCTCGCGGCCGATCATTTGCGTGACGACGCGTTGCGGCGTGGTGTCGGCGATGCGTTCAGTGGCGACGTGGTGGCCGTCGCGCAGCACGGTGATGTTGTCGCACAACGCGAAGAGTTCTTCGAGGCGGTGCGAGACGTAGATCAACGTGATGCCGCGAGCTTTTAATTCACGGACTAGACGGAAAAGCTCGGCGGTTTCGGCGGCGGAGAGCGAACTCGACGGCTCGTCCATCACAATGACTTTCGCACCGGTGCCGACCGCGGCGGCAATTTGCACGAGTTGTTCGCGCCCCGTCGAGAGTGTGCCGATGATGGTGTCGGGATCGATGAACGCGTCGGCGCCGATCGTCGCGAGCATCACGCGGGCTTTTTCGCGCAGCGCGGGACGATCCACGAAGCCGCCGCGCCGCGGGAGATCGCCAAGGCAGAGATTTTCCGCGACGGAGAGATTCGGGCAGAACGCGAGTTCCTGGTGCACCATCGCAATGCCCAGTTCGCGCGCGGCCAGCGGTGAATCAGGCGCGATGACTTTTCCGTCGAGGCGGATCTCGCCGCCGTCGGCGGTTTGCACGCCGGCGAGGATTTTGCCGAGCGTGCTTTTGCCGGCGCCGTTTTCACCGATGAGCGCGTGGCACGTGCCGCGCTCGATCCCAAAACTCACGCCCCCGAGTGCGACGACGCCCGGGAAACGTTTGGTGATGTGAGTGAATTCTATAAACGACACAGAGGCAGAGGAGATTTCACAGAGATCACAAAGGGGTGAGAAGGGAAAGTCTCCGCAAGCTCGGTGGCTCCTTTGTGTTCTCTGGATCTAAGCCGGGGATTGGATTAGTTCGGCAGCCACTTCTTCCAGTTGCGGCCGAATTCGTCGACGGTGTCTTTGGTGACGGGAATCAGCGCGCTGACTTCTTTCACGGCGGGAGGATTTTTCTTGTCGACGATTTTTTCGATCAGCAATTCGACGGAGCGGTAGCCCCATTGGTAGCATTGTTGCGCGAGGAGCACGGGGACGTGGCCGCTCTTGATATAGGCGAGTTGCGCGGGGAGCGCGTCGACGGAGACGCATTGCACAGTGCCGGGTTGCCACTTCAGTGCGTTCTCGGTGAAGAGCGCCCAACCGCCGATCATCGCCCAGCCGGTGATGTCAGGGTTGGCCTGCATGACTTGCTCGACTTTGGCGGCGGCGTCCTGCGGGGTTTCTTTGTGGTAATACACGTCGCGAATCGTGATGCCGGGATATTTCTTCGCTTCCTGACGGACGCCTTGCACGCGGCGTTGGAGATTCGGGGCGTTTTGGTTGCCCGCGAGGATGGCGACGATGCCTTTTCCGCCCATGACCTTGGCGAGTTCGGCCATCGTTTGAATGCCGCAATCGAGATCGTCCACGCCGTAAGTCACGAAACGTTTTGAATTCGGCGCGTCGGAATCGAACGTCGCGACGGGCACGCCGTTAGCGACGGCGGAGTTGATGGCGTCGGTGAGTTTATTGGCGTCGGAGCAGGAAACTGCGAGGCCCTCGGCGCCGGAGAGCACGAGTTGTTCGATGGCCTCGGCCTGCTTTTGAGCGTCTTCTTCGTTCGGCGTGCGCCAATCGATTTTGATATCGAGGCCGCGTTTTTTGCTGAGTTCCTTGGCGGCGTCTTGCGCGCCGATGCGGGCGGCTTGGAAGACGGGATTGCCTTGGGATTTGGCGACGAGGCCGATGGTGATGGTGCGAGTCGCAGCCGAGGCGAGCGATGCGCCGGCGACGAGTGTCACGGCGGCGAGGAGGAGTAGTTTTTTCATGACGGGTAAAGTTGAGGAGCGAAAGGAAGCGGAACTGGTGGGATTAACGGGAGATTTTTTTGACCACGGTTTTCACGGATGGATACGGATCAGGGCACGGATTTTTCAGATTTTGAAAGCATCGGTGGAACCCGTCTTTATCCGTGTGATCCGTGGTTAAAGAGAATGAGCGAACGCGGCATCACGCAACTTTCGCGGCGGTGAGACGGCGCTTGGAGAGCCAGGTGTTGACGTTGTCGAGGACGACTGCGGCGATCACCACGGAACCGATGATGATTTGGCTGTAATTTTGATCGATGCCGAGGATGACGATGCCGCTGGAAATCATCTGGATAATCAGCGCCCCGAGCACGACACCCAGCGCCGAACCGCGGCCGCCGCTTAAGCTCGCGCCGCCCACGACCGCGGCGGCGATAACGTTGAGTTCGTAACCTTGGCCATCGCCTGAAGTGGCCGCGCCATAATAACCGAGCGAAAGCAATGCGGCCACACCTGCAGACAGGCCGGAGATGAGATACACGCCGAGTTTGACTCGCTCGACGCGGATGCCGCTGAAGCGCGACGCGAGTTCGTTGCCGCCCACGGCGTAAACGCGACGTCCCGCCGCCATGCGTGAAAGGACGATCCACCCTGCAATCAGCACGAAGATCATCGTCAGGAGCGGCACGAGACTGAGCCCGTTGCCCACTTCGAGGCGCACCACATCGCGCAAACTCGTGGGGAAGCCGCCGACGGAATTCCCTTTGGTAATCACAAACGCGATGCCGCGCAAAATCGCCATCGAGCCGAGAGTGATGATAAAGGGATGCACGCGCAGCAGGACGATCAGTCCGCCATTGAACGCCCCACACGCCGCCGCCGTGCCCAAACACGCGGCGATACCCAGCGCGAGACCGAGGGTTCCAGAATCAGCCCCGGCGCCCGCGGGGCCGTAATAATTGAGCACTGTCGCGCCGAGCACGGAGGCGAGCGCGTAGGTGGAGCCGACGGAGAGATCGATGCCGCCCGAGATGATCACGAACGCCATGCCGACAGCCATGATCGCGATGAAACTGGTGTCCTTGGCGAGTTGCGCGAGATTCTGGGCATTAAGAAATTTATTTTTCTCAACGAAAGCCGGCACACGTTCGCCGTCGGCATTCGTGGTGAACACGCGTTCGCGGGATCCATCGGCGGCGCGTTCGAATTGCGGGGTGCGCACCGTGCCGCTGAAGGCGGTCAGCAACACGCCGAGCGCGAGGATAACGAGCAGCAAGCCACTTTCTTGAAAGCGCAGGAGTGAGCGAAGGGGAGAAGACATCGGGAAGCCGGCACGCGCCGGAAAGCTCCGCTACTTCGAGGGAGGCGCGGGTAATGGTCAACGCTGGAGGTTGTCAGCATTGTTGACTGCCTGCGGTCTACCCGGAGGTCAGGTCCTACCACTGACGCGCTTCAGCAGTTGCCCGGCTGGCCGTAGTAAGCGCCGGGGCCGTGCTTGCGCTTGAAATGTTTCGCGAGGAGCTCGGGCTCGATGGTTTTGAGTTTCGGTTCGAGCGAGAGCGACATGAGCGCCAGGTGGGCGATGCACTCGACGGCGACGGCGACTTCGACAGCCTTGGCGACAGATTTACTCCACGTAAACGGCGCGTGCCGGTTTACCAGGATTCCCGGAAAATCGAGCGGCTCGAATTTCGCTTCGACGAAACGCTCCACGATTACTTTGCCCGTTTCCCATTCGTAGGCACCGCCGCTGATTTCCTCGGCAGTCATTTTGCGCGTCACGGGAATGTTACCGTTAAAATAATCCGCGTGCGTGGTTCCAAAAATCGGAATTTCGCGACCAGCCTGCGCGAACGCCGTGGCGTGCGACGAATGCGTGTGCACGACGCCGCCGACCTCAGGAAACGCGAGGAACAGGTGGCGATGAGTCGGCGTGTCGGACGAGGGGTTCAATTTCCCCTCAACCTTGGTCCCTTCGAGATCGATGAGCACCATGTCGGCTGGTTTCAGATCCGCGTAAGCCACTCCGCTCGGCTTGATGGCGAAGATGCCTTGAGAGCGATCGAGGGCGGAAGCGTTGCCGAAAGTGAGATTGATCAAGCCATGCTTTGGCAGGGCAATGTTCGCTTCGTAAGCTTCGCGTTTAAGTTCGGTTAACATGGTGAGACGTTTTTTTAAACCACAGAGACACAGAGTTCACGGAGAGAAATTGGATTTCTCTGTGTTCTCTGTGCCTCTGTGGTTAATTTAAATTAGACCCGGATGCCTTGCGCGAGGTGGTAGTAAACCTCGTTGTTGCGCAGGTCTTGTTTCAATTGCGACAGCGTCGTGTCGGCGTTGATGACGACGGTTTCGATGCCGGCGATGGTCGCGAAATCCTCGAGCATCTCTGTCGTGACGACGTAACTGTAACCGGTGTGGTGCGCGCCGCCGGCGTAGATCCACGCGGCACACGCGGTCTTGAAGTCGGGTTTGCATTCCCACACGGCACGCGCGACGGGGAGCTTCGGCAGCTTTGGGGTTTTGACGGCTTTGACTTCGTTGACGATGAGACGGAAACGGTTGCCGAGATCGACGAGCGAGGCGTTGAGCGCTTCGCCGGTGGGCGCATCGAACACGAGGCGCACGGGGTCGTCTTTGCCGCCGATGCCGAGTGGGTGGATTTCCACTGCGGCTTTGCCGGATGCGATCGACGGGCAGATTTCCAACATGTGCGAGCCGAGCACTTGGTGGCCCTTCGGCGACATATGGTAAGTGTAATCTTCCATGAACGACGTGCGTTCGCCGCCGGCCATGACTTTCATCGCGCGCACGAGCGTGGCGGTTTTCCAATCACCTTCGCCACCGAAGCCGTAGCCCTGGCCCATCAGGCGTTGCGTGGCCATGCCGGGAAGCTGTTTCAACCCGTGCAAATCTTCGAACGTGTCCGTGAAACCTTTGTAGCCGCCTTCTTCGAGGAAGGCGCCCATGCCGAGTTCGAGGCGCGCGCTGTAACGGAGTTCTTCGTGACGCGCGCCGCCTTTGCGGAGCGGTTTCACGACGGCGTAAATTTTTTCGTAGTCCGCGCAGAGTGCGTTCACGTCCGCGTCGGTGGCGGCGTTTACTTTTTCAACAAGATCGCCGACGCCGTGCGTGTTCACCGCGTAGCCAAATTTAATTTCGGTCGCGACTTTATCGCCTTCCGTGACGGCGACCTGGCGCATGTTGTCGCCGAAGCGGACGAAGCGCGCGCCCTGCCAGTCATGCCACGCGCGCGCGGCGCGTTGCCACGCAGCGATGCGTTCGTGGACTTCTGGATCGCTCCAGTGGCCAACGACGACTTTGCGGCCGAGGCGCATGCGCGTGTGGATGAAACCCGCTTCGCGATCACCGTGTGCCGCTTGGTTCAGGTTCATGAAATCCATGTCGATCGTGTTCCACGGCAGGTCGCGGTTGAACTGCGTGTGCAGGTGCAGGAACGGTTTTTTCAACACGCTCAGGCCGCGGATCCACATCTTTGACGGCGAGAACGTGTGCATCCAGAGAATGAGGCCGGCACAGTTCGTCGCGTTGTTGGCTTCGAGCATCACGTTGGTGATCTCGTCGGGCGTGACGACCAGCGCTTTGAAGACGATCTTCAACGGGAGTTTTTTCGATTTCGAAAGTCCGTCCACGACGGCGGAGGCGTTTTCGGCGACCTGCTTGAGCGGGCCGGGGCCATAGAGGTGCTGCGATCCGCAGACGAACCAGATTTCAGGAGAGGCGAGGAGTTTCATGGGAAGAAGTAAAAGTTGAGAGTTGAGAGCTGAGAGACCGGGCGACGTTGAGACGGATTGGGAATCGTTCTTCGTTCTCTTACTTTTCTCGTTCTCTCGAATTTTTTTGAGAACGAGAAGGAGAACGAAGAACGAGAATGATTTTATTCGAGCGCGAGCACGACGACGGATTTGGCGGGTAGGGTGATCGTGAGCGCGTTGCCGGTGAGCGTTGCACCGGTGAAGGTGGCAGGCTTGACCGCCTCGGGTGCGGCGAAGGTGTTGTGCGAATTCATCGCGGGCGCGGTGAGGATGCGACCGGTGACGGTTTTGGTGGCCGCGCCGTCGAGCGTGCACGTCACGGTGATGGGCGAAGTTGGGTTCGTGTTAACCAGCGAGAGGTGAATTTTTCCGGCGGCGTTGCGCGACGCAGAGGCGCTGACTGCAGGAATTTTTTCGCTGCTGTAGGCGTAGTCGGGCGTCTTTAAGTCGACGGCGAGCGAGGTCGCGTCCTGATGGACTTTGAACATCTCGAACACGTGGTAAGTCGGCGTGAGTAGCATCTTTTCCTTGTCGGTCAGAATCACGGCTTGGAGCACGTTGATGGTCTGCGCGATGTTCGCCATCGTCACGCGGTCGGCGTATTTGTGGAAGACATGGAAATTCAGCGCAGCCACGACGGCGTCGCGCATCGTGTTTTGTTGGTAAAGGAAACCGGGATTCGTGCCGGGCTCGACATCATACCACGTGCCCCATTCGTCGACGATCAGGCCGACTTTTTTCTCGGGGTCGTATTTGTCCATGATCTTGCCGTGCTCCGCGACCAGGTAATCCATGCGCAGCGTGCGACGCAGTGTCGTGATCCACGCGGCCTCTTCGAACTCGGTGGAGGAGCCTTTGGTTTTCCAGTTGCCGGTCGGCAACGTATACCAGTGCAACGAGAGGCCGTTCATCTGTTTGCCGGCGTTTTTCATCATGACCTCGGTCCAGTTGAGGTCTTCGCCGCTGGAGCCGCACGCAATGCGGTAGAGGCGATTGTCGGGGTTAAAGTTTTTCGCGAAGGTATTAAACTGACGGTAAACATCGGCGTAAAACTCGGGGCGCATGTTGCCGCCGCAGCCCCAGCTCTCGTTGCCGATGCCGAGGTATTTTACCTTCCACGCTTTCTCACGGCCGTGCGCGCGACGCATGTTAGCCATCGGCGTTTGCGCGTCGCTTGTGAGGTAGTCGATCCACTCCATCATTTCTTTCACGGTGCCGCTGCCGACGTTGACGGCGATGTAGGGCTCAGTGCCGAGGATTTCGCACAGGTCCATGAACTCGTGCGTGCCGAAGTGATTGTTTTCCACGACGCCGCCCCAATGGGAATTAAACACCGACGGACGCGACTCGCGCGGTCCGATGCCGTCCTTCCAATGATACTCGTCCGCGAAACAACCGCCCGGCCAGCGCAGCACGGGAATGTTCAGGTTTTTCAGCGCCGCGATCACGTCGTTGCGCAGACCGCGTGTGTTGGGAATCGGCGAATCCGGGCCGACCCAAATGCCTTCGTAAATGCAGCGCCCCAAATGCTCCGCGAAATGTCCGTAGATGTTTCGGTTGATGATCGGGCCAGGTTTGTTCGCGTTGAGAGTGAGGGTGGCGTTCGCGCCGGATTCCGCGGCGCGCGCCGAAAACGAAACGAACGAACATGTGGCCGTGAGCGCGAGCAGGCCAAAGCGAAGGAGGCGGGTGGGGGTAATCATAAAAATCTTTCTCTTAGTTCCTACTCTTAATCTTTCTCTCGGAATTTTGGGTTGGATCGAAGCGCTTGCGGGAAACGATTGAAGAGAAAGAGTAAGCGGGAGGAGAAAGATTGGCGGACCGTTAAGCGCCGCCCTTCAGCACCAGTAGATCCTTCATCACGCCGGACAGATCCGCGTTTTTGTTCAGGCCGCCGAGCGAGTCGTGCAGCTGGCGGTAGAGCGCGTAGAGCTGCGAGTAAGTTTTTTGCGCGGCGGGCTTTGGCTTGTAGGCGACTTTCTTGAGTGAAGTCATCTTCTTTTGCGCGGTCGGGAAATCCTTGTGCGCGCCCGCGAGCACCGACGCCGCAATCGCACCGCCGAGCGCGCAGGCTTGCGACGAACCCGCGACAAGCATCGTGCATCCCGTGATATCCGCGTAGATTTGCATCAGCATCGGATTTTTCTCCGCGATGCCGCCGGCGCAGACGACGCGGTCAATCGGCACACCGTATTCCTTAATGCGTTCGATGATCGCGCGCGCGCCGAAGGCCGTCGCTTCGATCAGCGCGCGATAAACTTCCGCCTGTGTCGTGTGCAGCGTGAAACCGACGATCGTGCCGGTGAGTAACGGATCGACGAGGATCGTGCGATTGCCGTTTTGCCAGTCGAGCGCGAGCAAGCCACTTTGGCCGGGCTTGAGTTTCGCGGCTTCGCTCGTGAGTTGCGCGTGGAGCTCAGGTTTGCCTTTGCAGACAACCTCGACCCACCATTTGAAAATATCACCAACGGCGGACTGGCCGGCTTCGATTCCGTAGAATCCGGGGAGAATCGCGCCTTTGACGATGCCGCAAATGCCGGGAATATCGGGAACCGTTTTGGTTGCAGAAACGACGCCGCAATCGCACGTCGAGGTGCCGATCACTTTGACGAGCGTGCCTTCCGCGACGCCGCTTCCGATGGCGCCGTAGTGGACATCCATCTCGCCAATTGCGATGGGGATGTCGGCGGGCAGGCCGAGTTTCTTGGCCCATGCTGCACACAAAACGCCGGCGGACGTGGTGGCGTCGTAGGCTTTTTCGTAAAGGCGGTCGCGGAGTGCCGCGAGTTTGGCATCAAGCAGCGTGAGAAACTCTTTGTCAGGCAGCCCGCCCCAATCGTCGGCGTAGAGCGCTTTGTGGCCGGCGCAGCAGACACCGCGCACGACTTTTTCCGGAGAGTCCGCTCCGGCGAGCACCGACGGCACCCAATCGGCGAGTTCCACCCACGAGTAAGCGGCGTCGAAGACTTTCGGCGCGACGTTTTTGCAGTGCCAGATTTTCGACCAGAACCACTCGGAGGAATACGTGTTGCCGCACTTCGCGATGAACTGCGGACGGTGCGCGGCGGCGAGTGCGGTGATCTGCCGCGCTTCGCGCCAGCTGGTGTGATCTTTCCAGAGCCAGCATTGGGCGTGGAGATTTTTTGCCCACTTCTTCGAGAGCGCGAGCGGCACGTTTTTGTCGTCGACCGGAATCGGTGACGAGCCGGTGGTGTCGACGCCGATGCCGATGATTTTGGCGGAGTCGAAACCTTTGGTTTTCTTCGCCTGGACGAGCGCGAGCTTTACGGATTTCTCGAGGCCAAAAAGGTAGTCGGCGGGATTTTGGCGCGCGAGATTGTGGTCTTTCGGATCGAGCAAGATACCTTGCGAACCGGAAGGGTAGTTGACGACGCCGGTGCCAAGTTCAGCGCCATCGGCGCAGCGAACAACGAGGGCGCGCACAGAATTCGTGCCGTAATCAATGCCAAGGGTATACACGTGAGAAGATGAGTTAAGGTTGTTGGGAAAAAGAGGTAAATGCCGCCGCCGGCTGACAGTCATATCGCGTGAGATGCGTTTACGCTGACGCGAGTCCGTCAGTTATCCTTGCGACGATATTCCTTGTGACCTTCGCGCTCGAGCGTGCCGATTTTTTTGACGATTTCTTGCGCCCCGGCGTTGTCGTTTGCTTGCAGCGCGGCGGTGAGTTTATCGAGTTCGGCCACGAACGCTTTCATCTGCTTCTGGTAGCCCTCGATGTATTTGGCGCGGTCAGCTTCAGGAAGATCCTTGGCTTTGTCCGGCGCGAGTTCGGTGGATTTTTCGGCGGCGGTCTTGACCCTCGCGATGAGTTCCAGCGTGGAAGCGTTGCTGGCGGGATCGGTGATCTGACGGCGGACTTTGCGCCACGAGCTGTTGATCGTGCTCATCGCGCGGGCGAGTTCGGTTTCCGGTTCGCGCGGTGCCGGCTGGGAGAAACCGGTCGCGGCAATTGCGCAAGACAGGACCAAAATAAAAATGGAGCGGAGGCGGGGTGCGGTCATGGAGGGAGCGAAAACTAAGGTGTTTGGAGTAAAAAAGACCAGTGCTGAAATATCACGGCATTCGCATAAAAACTGACTGTAATGTAAGAGTGGGAATTGTGAGTTTGCGGCAGGCGGGGGAAATCACTGCTAATGTTTGCCTGTTCGGTGTCATTATCCCTGTTTCTACCCTTATGAAATACTCCCCTGTCTTTAAATGCTTCGTTGCTGGTGTCGCGATTTGTGCGGCGGTGCTCAGTTCTGCGGCTGATAAAAAACTCAAAATTGGCTTCGCCCAAACCGGGGCTGAAAGCGCGTGGCGCACGGCGAATTCCGATTCGATGAAGGCCGAAGCGGAAAAACGCGGCATCGATCTCAAATTCTCCGACGGCCAGGGCAAACAAGAGAACCAGATCCGGGCCGTGCGTTCGTTTATCACGCAACGCGTCGACGCCATCGTGCTCGCGCCGCTCGTCGAGACGGGTTGGGACAATGTGCTTCGCGAAGCCAAGCGCGCGAAAATCCCTGTCATCATTACTGATCGCACGATTCAAACGACCGACGAGTCGCTGTTCGTGTGTTTCATCGGTTCCGACTTTTTCGAAGAGGGCCGCATGGCCGCCGATTGGCTCGGCAAAGCGACCGGTGGCAAGGGCCGCATCGTCGAACTGCAAGGCACGCCCGGCTCCGCGCCGGCGAATGATCGCCGCAAAGCCTTCGCTGAGGGCATCGCGAAATTTCCCGAGTTGAAGATCATCGATTCGCAAAGCGGCGACTTCCGCCGCGCAGGTGGCAAAGAAGTGATGGAAGCATTTCTCAAGAAGCACGGCAAAAACATCGACATCGTGTATGCTCACAACGACGACATGGCGCTCGGTGCCATTCAAGCGATTGAGGCCGCCGGCCTGAAGCCCGGCACCGACATCAAGATTGTGTCCATCGACGCGATCAAAGAAGGCGTGCAAGCTGTCGCCGACGGAAAAATCAACTGCGTCGTCGAGTGCAATCCGCTCTTCGGCCCGAAAGTTTACGACACCATCGAAGCAATTCTCGCCGGCAAGGAAGTGCCGAAGAAAGCGTTCAACAAAGACGAACTCTTCGACAAAACCAACGCCGCCGCGGCCCTGCCGAAGCGCCAGTATTAAAAGCAGCATCCGCTAATTGACGCTAATCAACGCTAATTCTCAGGAGGAGTTCTCCTTAATCAGCGAAATTAGCGTTCATTAGCCGTTAAATAATTTTGGCTCTACTAGTGTCTAATCACGAGCTCCTCGAATTACGCGGAATTGGGAAACGGTTTCCTGGCGTCGTCGCGTTGGCGGGCGTGGATTTCACGGTGCGCGCGGGCGAGATTCACGCGCTGCTCGGCGAAAATGGCGCGGGTAAATCCACGCTGATCAAAGTGCTCACTGGCGTGTATTCTGCCGATGAGGGCAAGATTCGTTTTGACGGAAAAAACATCGCGCCGCGCGCGCCGAAAGACGCTGAACTTCTCGGCATCAGCACCGTGTATCAGGAAGTGAATTTGGTGCCGTCGCTATCGGTGGCGGAAAACATCACGCTCGGACGCCAGCCCGGCGCGTTGGGATTTCTGAACTGGCGCGCGATTCGGCGTCGGGCGAAAGCCGCGCTCGCGCGACTCGAAGTCGACGTCGATGTGGACGTCGAACTCGGCTCGCTCTCTGTCGCAATGCAGCAAATGGTCGCGATTGCCCGCGCGCTCGATACGCAGGCAAAGCTACTCGTGCTCGACGAACCGACCGCGAGTCTCGACGAAAAGGAAGTTGCGGAATTGTTTAAAGTGATGCGCAAGCTGCGCGGCGAAGGTCTGGGCCTCGTGTTCGTCACGCATTTCCTCGACCAGGTTTACGCCGTCACCGATCGGTTAACGGTGTTGCGCAACGGTCAACTTGTCGGCGAATACTCGACGGCGGAACTTACGCGGCTACAACTCGTGGGGAAAATGTTGGGACGCGAAGTGCACGAAACGGATTTCGCCGCGAGTGCGGCAGCCTTCACGAAGCAGGCGACGACGTCCGTGCTTGGCGTCAAAAATTTCGGCCGGCGCGGTGCAGTTGCACCGATGGATTTATCCATCGCGGCGGGAGAAGTGGTCGGACTTGGTGGATTGCTGGGCTCGGGCCGCACGGAGACGGCGCGGCTGTTGTTCGGCATCGACCAGGCGGACAGCGGCGAGCTGCGTGTGAAGGGCGCGTCGGCCAAAATCCGCACGCCGCGCGACGCGGTCGCGCAAGGGCTGGCGTTTTGCTCGGAAGATCGAAAAGCCGAAGGCATTTTGCCGAATTTGTCCGTGCGCGAGAATTTGATTTTAGCGCTCCAAGGGAAGCGTGGCGCGCTGCGGCCGCTCGGTCGCACCGAACAAGAGCAGTTGTGCGAGCACTACATCCGCGCGCTACGCATCAAAACCGCCGATGCGGAAGTGCCGATTAAAAACCTCTCCGGCGGGAATCAGCAAAAAGTATTGTTGGCGCGGTGGCTCGCGACGCAACCGGCGATCATCATTCTCGATGAACCGACGCGCGGCATCGATATTGGTGCGAAACAGGAAATTGAGCAGCTAATCGCGAAGTTGCGCGACGACGGCCTGGCGGTGGTTTTCATTTCTTCGGAAATCGAGGAAGTGGTGCGCAACTGTTCGCGCGTGCTGGTGTTGCGCGAACGCAAGTTGACGGGCGAAGTCACCGGCGCGGAACTCAACACGGAGCGCCTGATGCAATTGATGGCCGGCACCCACGAAGCATGAGCGCGCAAAATTACTCTTGGAACTCTGTTGTGAATTGGAGGCGGGGCCATCAGCCCCGCGAGTTAGCGGCTGCGATTGTGATGCCTCGCGGGGCTGATGGCCCCGCCACCAAAGGAATCTGTCTTAGGTGGAACGCGCTGACCCCGGCGCGTTTTCAGGGCATGCGAATTTCTCCACGCGTGGAGGCCAACGCGTTTCGCCCATGACCACCGCCGAACTCAAACGGGAAGTGCGCGTGGTTACGTGGCCGCTGGCGGGATTGCTGGCGCTGGTCGTGCTCAATGCGATTTTCGATCCGGCTTTTCTGAAAATCACGCTGCTCGACGGACATCTTTACGGCGTGCCGGTGGATATTTTTACGCAGGCGTCGCGCACGATGCTCGTCGCGCTCGGCATGACGCTCGTGATCGCGACCGGAGGCGTGGATTTATCGGTCGGCTCGGTCGTCGCGATTGCCGGCGCGGTGTGCGCGGTGCTGTTGCAAAGCGGACATGGCTTGATGCTGACGATTGCGGCGGCGATGGGCGCGGGCGTGCTGGCGGGCACGGCGAATGGCGTGCTGGTCGCGCGGGTGGGCGTGCAACCGATCGTGGCGACACTCATCTTGATGGTCGCTGGTCGCGGGGTGGCGCAGCTGATCGTCGACGGGCAAGTGATCATTATTAAGAATCAATCGTTCGAATTTCTCGCGAACGGCTTTGTGCTGGGTGTGCCATTTGCGCCGGTGCTCGTGCTGACGTTGTTCGCGTTGACGCATCTCGTGGTGCGGAAAACGGCGCTCGGGCTTTTCATCGAAGCGGTCGGGGACAATGAAACGGCGAGTCGTTTCGCGGGTCTCGCGGCGGCGCGGATCAAGGCGCTCGTTTACGTGTTTTGCGGCGCGTGCGCGGGCTTGGCCGGGGTGCTCGTGGCAGCAAATATCCAGGCGGCGGACTCGTATCGCGCGGGTGAAAACCTGGAGCTCGATGCGATTTTTGCGGTGGTGGTGGGCGGCACGGCGTTGAGCGGAGGGCGCTTTGTGATTCTTGGCACGGTGATCGGTGCGCTGCTAATTCAAACACTCACGACCACGATGTATAATCTCGGCGTGCCGCCGGCCGTGGCGCCGGTGCCGAAGGCCTTGCTCATTATCGCAGTGGCGTTGCTGCAATCGGATAAGGTCGGGCGCTGGCTCGGCGGATTGTTCAAGAAAAAGGCGAGCGCATGAGTCGCCTTCACTCAGATGCTACGGCACGCCGAGGCCACGCGGTCGGACGGCTGGTGTCGCGGAATCTCACGTTGATTGTCACGGCGGCGATTTTTGCGGCGTTGTTCGGCGCGGCTTCGAAGTTCTACGACGGTTTTTTCTCGGCGTCGGTGTTTGTTAGTCTCCTCGGGGATAATGCGTTTCTCGGCATCGCGGCGGTGGGCATGACGCTGGTGATTTTTTCGGGCGGAATCGATTTGTCGGTCGGCGCGGTGATCGGGTTTACTTCAATTTTCGTCTCGACGCTCATCGAGAGACATCACGTGGCGCCCGGCTTCGCGTGGATCGTGGGTTTGACCGCTGGCACGGCGATGGGCGCGGGCATGGGCGCGTTGATTCATTTTTTCCGGTTGCCGCCGTTTTTAATCACGCTCGCGGGAATGTTTTTTGCGCGAGGACTGGGGTTTTGGATCAGCACCGATTCGGTCGGCATCGCGCATGAGCTCTACGGAAAAATTTCCGGTTTTGAGCTGATGCTTGGCGCGGTCGTATTACCGGCGAATGCGCTGATGTTGCTCGCGGTGATTCTGGCCGGCTACGTGGTGGCGCATCACACGCGGTTCGGGCGCGCGTTGCTGGCGATTGGCGGGAACGAGCAATCGGCGTTGCTCATGGGGCTGCCGATTGGCCGCGCGAAAATCGGTGTGTATGCGCTCAACGGATTTTGCGCGGCGCTGGCGGGAATCGTGGCGACGCTTTACACCGGTTCGGGCAATCCGAGCATGGGCCTCGGGCTGGAATTGGACGCCATCGCGATCGTCGTAATCGGCGGCGCACTGTTGAGCGGCGGACGCGGGCATATGCTCGGGACGTTGCTTGGGGTGCTGATTTTCGGGACGATTCAGGCCGCCATCCTGTTCGACGGGCGACTGAGCTCGTGGTGGATGCGCATCGTGGTGGGCGGGCTGCTGTTAACGTTTATCCTGTTGCAGCGCTATTTCTTGCGAAAGAAGTGAGCCCTGCTTCGAGGTGGGGTTTCCATGCTGCGACGCTCCCGGCTGGGAAATCGCAAGAATCGCTCTTGCCAAGGGGAGGGAAGCTCTCTGTTTTCGCCCATCCTGTTCCTTAAAACCAACTAAACCAAACCGCTGGCGGCGTCCTTACAGGATGACGACGCTGGCAAAAACTGCGATCGCAAGGCGGCCCTCCTTGGCCGACCTGTGTAGCAACTACATAGATCATGAACGTCACTCCTAAAGACCTCCTCGATGCCGGCGTCCACCTCGGTCACCAGACCAAGCGTTGGAACCCGCGCTCCAAGCCGTATGTTTTCGACCATCGTCAAGGCATCACCCTGATCGATCTCGAAAAGACCCACGCCAATCTGCAGAAGGCGTATGACTTTGTCGTCCAGCTCGTGGCTGGCGGCGGCGATGTGCTCCTCGTTGGCACGAAGCGCCAGGCGGTCGAACTCATCAAAGAAGCAGCTGCCGCTACCGGCATGCCTTTCGTCACGACCCGCTGGATGGGCGGCACGCTCACCAATTTCGAGACGATCAAAAAGTCCCTCGCGAAGTATAAAAAATACCAGTCGATGGACGCGGCCGGCGAACTGAAGAAGTTCTCCTCCAAGGAAGAATCCGCCATCCGTCGCGAAATGGCCCGCATGACGCGCAATTTCGACGGCATCATCGGTCTGACCTCGCTGCCGAAAGCGATGTTCGTGGTCGACACGAACTACGAAGAAATCGCCGTGGCGGAAGCAAAACGCGTCGGCATGCCGTCCATCGGCCTCGTCGATACAAACTCCGACCCGACCCAGCTCACTTACCCAATCCCTGGTAACGACGACGCCGCGAAATCCGTGCGCATCATCGTCGAGACCATCGTCGACGCGATCTCGCAAGGCCTCGCCCAGCGCGAAAGCCGCCGCAACGCCCACGCAGCCGCCTCCGGCGTGAACGCTCAAGGCGAAGTCGATCTCGAGAAGATCAACGTCTCCGTCGATCAAAAGGGTGAAGTCGTCGAAGACAAAAACGCTGCCGCCAAAAAGCGCCCGGCCCGCACCGGCGCCAAGAAATCCGCCGTCAGCACCGAGGAAGTTTAATCTCCCAACGCATTTTTTAAAAATGTCTACTGTTACTACCGCCATGATCAGCGAGCTCCGGGAAAAAACCGGAGCCGGTCTGCTCGACGTCAAGAAGGCGCTCGATGAAGCCAAGGGCAACATCGAGGAAGCCACCACGATCCTTCGTAAGAAGCTCGGCAACAAAATCGACAAGCTCGCTTCGCGCGCGACGAAGGAAGGTCTCGTTGAGTCCTACATCCACGTCGGCGGCAAAGTCGGCGTGCTTCTCGAGGTGAATTGCGAAACCGACTTCGTCGCCAAAACCGACGACTTCAAAGCGTTCTGCCGCGACCTCTGCTTGCAGATCGCCGCAGCCGCTCCGGTGTGCGTTCGCCGCGAAGAAGTGCCGGAAGCCGACGTCGCCAAAGAGCGCGACATCGCTTCCGCCGCCCTCGCCGGCAAGCCGCCCGCAGCCGTGCAAAAGATCGTCGAAGGTAAACTCGACAAGTATTACTCGACGGTTGCCTTGCTCGAACAACCGTTCGTCAAGAACCCGGACAAGTTGATTAAAGACCTCCTCACTGAGCAGGTCGGCAAGCTTGGCGAGAACATCCAAGTGCGTCGCTTCACGCGTTATCAGCTCGGCGCTTAATCGCTCCGAAAGCTTTTGAAAAAGGCGCTTCCGCAACGGAGCGCCTTTTTTATTTTCTGAGAGTGGGTCTAAAAAGTCATGTTATTCTGAGCGCAGCGAAGAATCCATCAGCGTTTTCGAGACTTCACTGAGTGACTCATCTCCTGAGGGATCCTTCGCTGCGCTCAGGATGACGATCAAGGTGGCCGTTTTAAGTGCCCTCTGAGTTATGATTCTAGAGGACGTAATAAGACTTATGAGTGTTATCCCTGAATGCAGTGCGCGCTTTCCCTTCGAAAATTATCGGATAAGTTGGCTCTTATGAAAGTCACCCACGGCCAGATTATTGCGCGCGGTCTCACGAACTGTTGCCCTAATTGTGGAGCCAAGACGTTGTTCAAAGAAGGCACCTGGTTTGAACTCGCGGACCAATGCTCGGCGTGCGGCCTGCGGATTGAAAAGGACGAAGGATTTTTTCTTGGCGCGATGGCGATCAACTACGGTGTCACCGTGATTGGTTTTTTATCTCCGGTGGCGATCCTGTGGTATTACGGCGTTTTAGGGCCGAAATTGGCCATCGGACTCGCGCTTGGGGCTGCGGTGTTTTTGCCGCTGTTGCTCTATCGATCGACGCGCAGCTGGCAGCTCATGCTGTATTATAGTTTTCTGCCGCAACACCTGCCGGCCAACCGTCGTGAACTGAGCGCGCTGGAAGACGAAAACGTTTAAAATCCCGCGAAGACGGAGAAGATTCGGCTTCCGTTTTCAGAGGTAGAGCCTACGTTTTCGCGTCTTGTCACGGAGAGGTGGCAGAGTGGTCGATCGCGCCGCACTCGAAATGCGGTGTTCCGAAAGGAACCGGGGGTTCGAATCCCTCCCTCTCCGCCATTCTTACAACGAGTTGCGCACTGTTGGCTCAGAAGTGTGGCAATGTGCGGACCTGACACGGCCTCCTGTTCAAGGAGGCCATCTTGAGAAACGGGCATTTCACCATCAAACGGGAAAACGTTTTTATCCCTCAGCGCGTGGATACGCGGTGCGGTGTAAAGATCACGACCGGCCCTTTCGAATATTGGACCTATCGGTTGACCGGCTGGTTGCGTGGCCGGCGAATCCGCAAGCAGTTCAAATCAATCGAAGAAGCTGAAGGAGCAAAAAATCGATACGAAGTAGCGGCCGCGAATGTTCGCGACGACGTCCGGGCAGTCGCAACGCGACTGGACGCCAAGCAGATTGGGGAGGCCGAGGCGGCTTTTCACCGGCTGGGTAAGCATACACTTTCCTTTGCTGTCGATTGGTTCCTCGCCAACTATCGGCCGCCTAGCACGCCGAGCGGTATTGCGGAGGCCGTGCAGGCCTTTACGGACCTACACCTACCACTTGTTAGCTTCTACGTGGCTCGTGACTACAAACGCGAGCTGGCAGCACTTTGCGCGGCCTTTCCCGCGCGGGAGGTGCATTCTATTTCGACGGAGGAGGTGCATGCCTATCTCGCCCGGCGCCATGTCGGGAAAAAAGCGTGGAATAACATACGCGGTTCGCTTCACGCGTTTTTTGAATTTTGTCGAGTCGCGCCCCGCAAGTGGTGCGAGGAGAATCCGGTGGGCCCGATCATTAAGCATCGTATCTCGCGTGGCATACCGGAGATTTTGTCGGCCGCACGCGCGGCGGAGGTCATGGCCTTCCTGGAGAATTGGCGAGGTGGTAGCCTGGTGCCGTATTTTGCCCTGTGCCTTTTCGCCGGCATTCGCCCAACCGTTCCGCGTGGCGAGGTTTGGAAGCTGGGGAAAATCTCGCCGGCGCAGATGCCTCGTATCGTGGACTCGGCTAATGGAGTAATTCGCATCAGCCCTGATGTTTCCAAGACCCGAGATCTTCGGCAAATTACCATCCAGTCAAATCTCCGCCTATGGCTTGAGTGTTATCCGCTCGATCGCTACCCGATTGTCATTCCGTCGATGAAGAAGCGGGTGACGGAAGTCCGAATGAAATTAGGACTCACCGCCGACGTCTTGCGGCACACGTTCATTTCGATGCACGTGGCCAAATTTAAAAGCCTCGGCGCTGCGGCGCTCGAGGCCGGCAATTCGGAAAGCATCATCAAACGGCATTACCTGAACCTTGTGACCGCAGAAGAAACCTCATTATTTTGGCAGATTCAGCCGCGTGGCGATGCGTTCGCAGAGTCTCGTCATCGGCTTGAAATTTTCAAAGATGTGGCGAAGAAGGTCGTCATCTAGCTGGGCGAAATCTTTGTCTATTCTTCGAGAAAAGCGGGCAAACCCATAAATACTTCCTGAGTAGGGCCCTGTCGGCCGCGGTTCAGATTCGTTCATCTTCTTATCAAGAATGCGCTCCGCTTTAACCGCACGGGCATGCTCAATGCGCGATGTTCCTTTGCGTTTTCGATCGGCTAGCCGAGCTGAAGTTTTTTGACACCATTGATTCAAGGCCGCGCAATCGATGTATCGGACCTGCTTCATTCCTTTGACGCGTTTCACGCCCGGAACTTGGTTTAGTTTCGTTAGAAGCGTAACGTGTGCGGCGCTATAGCCGGATCGTCTAGAAACTTCACTTCGTGTCAGAAGTTTTGCCATTAAACGCACACTGTAGCACGTGTTTGCATTTGGAAAGTCAGAACATTACAGAGTGGAAAAAGAATAAAGTTTAAGAAATGGTTGATGCTGTGTCTTAGGGTATTATGGCCCAATCCAGTCCAAATCTAAAACTCGTCGATGCTCCCACTCTTTTGCTGAGAGTTTTCGAATCTAATAGCCGTCCTAGTCTCAGGTGGCTTCGTGAACAACAGAAACGCCGGGCGGTGCCCTTTATCAAAGTTGGGCGTCGGGTATTTTTCGACCCTGAAAAAGTCCGGCTCTTTCTGGCGCAAAATTACTCTGTGGAGGCGCGGTCATGAGCGCTCTTCCTGACGGCGACCGCGTCAATAAAAACAGCCCCGACAGTGAGTCGGGGCTGGCACCTGAATATGAATTTCCTGCCAACACTACCGACGAAAGCAGTGCCGACACAGAGAAGCGGCGTGTCAGGCGGAAGATTAATATAGAATTGATAAAGGGCCCGAAGCGCTATGCACCGCGGTCCTTGCCGCGACTGCCAACGCACGTTGATTTCGACCTAGACTCTGTTGAACGCGGAGTCTTTGGAGAACCTGAGGACACGGTAGAAGCCGGTCACGCCGACCTCCTTGAATTCCTTTCGCTGCTCACCGTTAAGGGCCCAGATTTGGAGAGTTGTAACAAGCCGGTTCGCGCGGTCGGCCTTTCGTTTATTGCCGTGTGCTTCCTTCTGCGGTTGGATTTCGTGAAAGCGCATAGCCTGCGATCTGTTGCCGCCGAGCTGGGGATCACCGCCGAGGGGTTTAGGGCATACGTCACGCATTGGTCGACTGTGCTGCGTGTTGCGCCGCCGGCCGCCAAAAGCGCTTTGGCTCGAGAGCGCATGTCGAGCGCGCAGTTGGCCAGGCATTACGCCGAAGAGCAGGAGGCCGCGTGATGAAGCCACTCCACATCTCTGCCGTCGTGCGCATGCCGTGGGCTCAAAAGCACCACGGGAATTTTGGACCTGATTTGAACCCATCGCTTCGCATCGTGCTGGATCTGCAGTTCGTGCCGGCGGGTGGAACTGGTCGGCCGCGTGCTTACAACGTGGATCAACTGCTCGGGCTGATACCTGACGAGGGTGCGTTACGTTGCGAGATACTGCGAGCCGCCAAAGCGTCCGGCATCTCTCGATCAACGACACTGCGACTGCTGAAAGAGGCGCAATTAAACGGGTGCGTGGTGAGGGCTGCCGGAACATACTTCGTGGGGTCAAAGCGCGCGGCTTAGGTTCAGGGTCAAAAGGGTCCCCCCTAAAGGGGGGAACCCTTTTGACGCCTTTCACCGCACGCGCTCCGCAAGGATTTAGTCCGAAGGTAAGGAATCTATTAACCGAATCATCCTACATAGGTTGCGCGACTCGCGTCGTTTATTTCCGCGCATTGTGATGAATTCACGTTTCGTGACGCTTCGCATCGCAGAAAACCGCACGCGTTGCGCAACGCGAGTTGACACGCCGAATACTGGTAACAGTGCAAAACTCCGTTCCTATTTTCGAGACCGCCGCGAGCCTAGCCCGCATTGCTGGTGTAGACCGATCCGTCGTCCAACGCCTCGTTGGCCAAGGAGTGCTTCAGCCTGACGGCTTTGTTACGCTTCTCCAAAATGGCGACCGGACCGCGCTGTTTAAACCTGAGCGCGCGGTGGAAGTGCTCCGCTTCCAACGCGTTTCTCATCAACCCCAAAAAAGTTCTCGTTTATGAGCTTCGCTCGCGAGCGCTGTATGCAGGTCGAGCGTCGCTCTCTGCGCACCACCGACATCCGCGCATTCCTTGGCGGAGCCGGGATCACGACCGAAGACGTCGGTTGATCGAATCAATCAAACCCTAGCTCATATACATGTCACTTAAACAAGCCATCGCCGACTATGCGTCGGAGCAGTTCAAAACACTCATGCAAGCGAGTGATCGAACCGCAAAACTACAGGCAGCCCTCCAGAATGCTTATCCGGCGGAGCAAGCATCACCGGAAGGCCGGGCCATTGAGAAACTCCCGCGCCTACCGAAAACGCTAGCCGAAGCTAATGAAGCGCGCGACAGCCTACTTCGCGAAGCAAACATTGCTTCGTCTGCAACATTACTGCTCCCAGAGAGTTCAGGGCTCAAAAATTCTGTGGCGGTGACCGCAACCCTGGCTTGCGGGAATTTTTTGTCGGTGGGCCAAGCAGGAAATATTGTTAAAAATCTGCTTAGCGCGCACGCGAAAGCCTCGCAGGCCGATCGAGCGTCGCCGCTCGGGAAGGCAATCGTCGCGTTTGCAAAACCTTATTTTCTCCTGTCGCTCGAGAAAGCCAACGCGGGATTGAATATGATCAAGGCGGCTGCAGCGGATAAGCCTTGGGAGCATTTCTCAGCCTCGGGAAACTTGAGTTCTCCGAGCGGTAAAACGAGTTCAGTTCCCGCAGGCGATTCTCCGGCTGCGAAGCTTGCGTTCTATAAATCGCTTCCGCCAGGCAATGAGCGAATGGACTTTGCGGCGGCCAACTACGACGCGCTCGCGTTGGCATGTCGCGAAAGTGCCGCACTGCCCGCCGCAACTACTGCGATGCCGCAACGTGCACCTCAGTTGAACGGCTCAACGTTCCCGGAATTCCGCAGCGATGCAGACATCCTTGCGTATCACGTAACCCTTTCCGGCCAGCCGCGCGTCGATTTTTTCGCTAAACATGGCGATGTGATTCTGCGCGAAGCTCGCCGTCAACAGCGCCAAAAAAAGTAAAACCCAACTCATTATGAATCTCGCCTCGCCAAGAATCTCCACCGATAGCAGGTCCTCCGCCGATCTGATCGCCCCTCCTTCTCCCACGCCACTTTCTCGCTCCGAAGCGGCATCCCGTCGCGCCGAGAAATTCGGCGTCACCGTAGAAAAAATCGCCGGTGGGACGCGCCGTTACATCGAAAACTTCCCTCGGCTCGACATTGAGCCGATCATCGCTCGCAGTGGTGATGATGAGGCTCGCACGGTCTTCATGGAAGCCTTGGCCGAATTCGATGAGCTGGAAGCCGCGCGCCATCAGGCGTCCGATATTCGATTTGCTGAGCGGGCTCTTGCCCGACTCCGCAAAGCAGGAATCCAGCTGGATTCCGACCTTGAATCGCGGGCCTACTTTCAAATCGCTGCGCGCGCCGCTGAACGCGAAAGAGATGTGCTCGGCGTCAATGAAGCCTTCCACCTGGCCCACGGGCAAATCTGGGACGGCATCTGCGCGAATCTCGCCGTGAAAGTTAAGCCTACAATGAATCATTTACATGAGCAAGTCGCTGCCGACCTCGAGACTCAGCTCGCGCGATTCGAAGCGCTAGATGGTGAACTCCTCGGCCGCTGGCCCGCGCATGCGATTCCGCAACGCCCGCTTGGGTTCGCCTTAGCTGACGCGCTCGCCCGCATTTATTCTTTCATCGATAGCCCACTGGATTTTTCGCGCACGCCGAATCCGCGGAGCAATTTATCGCAGTTCTTTCCTGCCGGCCAGGGCCTCGGTTAACTTCAACAACTTTTCCACGCCGCCGGTCTCCCCATTTCAAATTTGGTCAGCGTATTAGTCATCAATGGGAAAAGCCGGCGGTGTGGATCCAATTTAAACCAATCTCGAAATTAGTCGGAAGCCCTTACTATGACTGATGTCCTAACTGAACCGCGGGTGGAAATTTCCTTCGACGAATTTTACGCGAAGTATTTTCTGCCGAAGCAACAAAAGCTTCAGGCCCAAGATGCGCAATGGCGCGACGAAGCTTTCGTTGCGGGCCCTATCACCGTATGCGGACTGCCGCTGAGGGGAATGACGCCCTACGATCTGGGTATCTTGCATGGCCTGGAAAATCCTTTCGTTGTCGGCGGTCAAGTGACTCCTGAAAGAGTTGCTCAGTTTTTAGCTGTGTTGGTTGATCCTCCGCCCCGCGGATGGTGGCGCCGCCGTAAATTTATACGCCATGTGGCCGCTTACTCGTTCGCCTCGTCAATTCGTGAGATTCGCGATTACGTGAAACGGATGTTCTATGCATCTGACGTGGCTTTCGTGGAACCTGGTGACAAGCCCTCCAACCAAGGCTCTAGGCCGGAGCCCCTGTCAATAGTCAGCAGTGTTGTTATGTCGCTCGCGAGTCACACCGGGTGGTCAGAAACGGAAATTCTCCAGATGCGCCTCGCCCGCGTTTTTCAATATAGAAAAGCGATCGCCGAGCGGCAGGCCGGCGCGCCTTCATTTAGTTATTCTGATAAGGTTGTTTCCGAAGCTTTGGAAGCCCACGGGCGTTATATGGCGACGGGCGAACTGCCGACGATCTAGCCATGGCTTTTTCTTCTGAAATCACTGCCCGGTTAGGCCTCAACACAGAGAAATTTCACTCCGGCTTAACGTCGGCCGAGGCTCGCCTGCGGAAGTTCTCAGCCGATTCCCAGCGCGAAGCTAAAGGTATCGGCGCGGCGTTTGAAGGGCTCAAAAAAGTCCTGCTCGCGGGTGGCTTGGTCACCGCGATGAGTTCTTTTTTCCGGTCCGCCATTAACTATTCTCGCGAGTATCAAGGCGAGATGGACGAGAATGTGAATGCCACACGTCGCTTCGGTGACTCGATGGCGCGCTTTGAACAGACGAAAGCAAAAGCTGGGACGTGGGTGGTGGGGACCATGGAGAAATTTGGCATAGCCCTGGGTTCGTTATTCTATGGCGTCGACGCGGCCAGCGGGGCACTTGATGAATTCAGTGCGGAGTCCAAAAAAGCATTCGATGACGATATCGTCAGGAAACGCCAGGCCGCGGAGCAAGCACTCGCGAAAACTCGCCGGGATATCGCTTTTGGTGAGGGCGATGAACTAGCGAAACTCGTAATCCTTCACAACGAAGCAGCCGACCTTAAGCAGCAGCAAGCCGCCTTCGAAAAGGATTCAACGGAATGGATTCAGAAGCAAATCGAGCTCGAGAAAAACTTGGCCGCGCAGAAGAAGGAAACTGATTCCTTACGCAAGCAGCACGTCGAAGAGATTCGCCTCAAAGAAGAGCAGACGAACTCTCAAATTGCCACCGCTGAGAAAGAGCGGTTGGCGCGAATGGAGCAGCTAATTGCTCGCCGTTCAAAGTTGGTCGAAATTGCCGCCGCGGAAGCTCAAGTTGCAGAAAAAGCGGCGAGAGTGCGCAACGCGCCGGCGGTCGGCGCGAGTGGAGTTGCCGGGAGCGATCTCGACTTCGAATTAAAAACCTACGCTCAAGACGTCTATGAAATGGTGAATGGCGTGATGACGCGAGTCCACGCGGCCGGGACGCCGATTCTGGATGCAAACGGCAACGTGCAGCCAACTAACATTCGATCCGCTCGTGGCGGTATAGGTCCTGGTGCTAGCTTCGATCGTGGTGCGATGTTTTTGCTGGGAGGCGAACGGACCTTTGGTAATCCGGCAAATCAACTTGGTTACGAAAAAGATTATCGAGCGCGCACTATCGACAAAATCAATCAAGAGATCGCTCAGTTGGAGCGGGAATACCAGGAGGTGATGCGCCGTGTTGCCTACGGTGGGAAAACTCGAACATACATGGCCCCCATTCTCCTCGACCGGATTGACGGCTTGCGTAATCGCCGCGCGCACGTCGACGACTACCTTTTTAATCCGGGCTACTCGGATAAACTTGGCCGGTCGATTCCCGGTCAACAGATTGAAGTAGCTGGTGGATCTCTCGAGAACTACGCAAAAGCTACCGCCTCGGAGTTAAGCCACATTCGGCGAATCTTGTCTGACAAGGGGATTGTCGTTCGTAATCTTTCAGGCGCTGCGCAAGTCGCCCGTCCTGATCCCGGCTGATTTCAGTCTCGCGTAGGGCCAAATTTTTTTAGAGGTTGCGACCGTTCCTCTGTGGGGAACTCCGCTTGATACCGGAAAATAACGCAGTCCAACACTTGCAGCCGCGCCGACCGTGGAGGGCCACTGCGTGGCCCGTATCAATCCACCTAGGCGCGGCTGCTTTGTTTGAGGTTAAAAATGAGCGCAACCGCTAGTCGCAAAGATACCGATAAGACATACACAATTCTGTTATCCAAACGCGCCGGCACTTCTGGCACTCCTTTTTCTGAATGGGGGCCTGCGGTATGGGTGGAGGAGGGTCACAGCGAGTTTAGTCTTTTTGTAGAAATCGCACGTCGTGCGGCTCGATGGCCGGGGAAGACGATGCTGATTACCAATAAGAACTATTCCGCTAAGGATCGTTTGCTTCAGGCAGCAAATTCTATCCCTGGTTTCGAATCAGCGATCGAGGCCGCTGATGGCATGCTTGGTTTTGTTCATTACAACTTGCACAACGAGGTTGGCGCGCCTGAAACCTTCGTCGTAAACCAAGCGAAAAAGCTGCGAGGTTATTCGCAGATTTATGTGTGGCCGGCGGCACTTATGGGCGTCGAACGCGATGGAGCGAATCTGGATGAAGTTGTTCAGCAACTCGCGATCGCTTGTTTCGGATCTCCGCTTACACTCCCGACGCACAAAGTGAAACTTGTGTCGATCGGCTCGTGAAATCAGCCAAAATTATGAATGACGAACTCCTGATCGAAAAGATTCGATTTATGCTGCGTGAAGAAATTGAGCGGGCGTTGGCTCCAGTCGCTCAACGCGTGCCTCCCATTCTTGAAAAGCTCACGGTGCAGGAATTCGCCCACTGCGTGCAGCGCAGCGCCTACACGATCCGTGAGCGCCGGCGTGTCGATCGCAAGTTCCGCGCCCATTGCCAGGGCGAGTGCCCCATCAAGATCCACCCGGCGGCGCTGGCTCTTTACGGGGTGGACTCGGGTCTTGCATCCGCACGGCTTCAATCGCTTCGCGCACAACGAAGAGGGGATAAATGACGCTTGTGTCGTCACACTGTTGTCAAAGCGGGGTGCGCCGGTTCATTCCGGTGCATCTTGCTTCATTTCGCCGCGCTTTAGATCAAAAACCACAAGTCGCGGCATACGCGTAATTTGCTTAAAATGAACCTTTTGTTTTTAAAACTACGCGAAGGCCATTCAACGGTTCGAATCCCTCCCTCTCCGCCAGTTCTCACGTGAGTGAGCAAACTCGTTATTATTATCGGCGAAACCGGCCGACGAGTTGGAATTGAATTCCGACACGTATTGCCAAGGGCTTTTGAAAGGCAGGGCCAAGGATTTTCGGGCAACACTAAGTTCGAACCGACTTTTGAGGGGATCTCGTTTTTGTTAGCGATTTCCCTGCGTGGGCAGAATGCCGAGGAATGTGGCTTCTGAAATAAACTCAATGACCAGTTCGGTGGGGACGCACCATCGTTTGGCCGTCTGGCCGAGGTTTGCGCCGCCCAGAAAATCGCGGCGACGATCGTGATCGCCAGAGTCCGCCTATTGCGCGGGCGAAGATTGGGAGATAGGAGACTTGGAGTTTGTGGATGCGAACGGCTTGACCACGTAGATCAGGCTTTTGTGGGGTAGCACGATGCTGTCCGAGGTGAGTGCTAGATGGGCGACGCTGGTTTCGTGTTGAACAAAATTTTCGGGTAGGCTTTTGAGTTCGAAGGAGCTGGCTAGAAACATGTCCGCGATGAAGCGGACATGACGTTCTGGCAATTTAGCTACATCGTGCCTCAAAAAATAGCTTGCCCAGTCCTTGAACGTTTGTGTGACGAATCCGTTCTCCTTGTAGGGTCCTAGAGATTCTGTGAGATCGATGAGCGTGTCGCTGTATATGCGACTTTCAATGTGGCCCGCCGTTATTAGGGATTTTTCGATATCTTCTGCGACTGTGTCGAAACAATGTCCGCCGAAAAGGTGTCGGTAGATTTTCCTCTTTGTCACGATTGCCATGCTGTTTTCTGAAGACATCACTACCAACATCGCGCCTCCTAGACGAACGGAGGTGACAAGCCGTCGTAGCTGACCCTCTATGGTGGCCGCCCCAGGTTTTCGGGATTTTTCGACCATCGCATAAAGTGAATGCGACGCGACAAGTATGTCGCATTCCATCAAAGCTGCTTCCTCTACGCCACGTCGGTCATTGCTGATTATCTTGGGCGTTAAATCCGCGATCTCGGTTACGTTCGCTGAGTATTCAGACTGAATTTGTGGAGCAGGATCAATATTATGGATCGAACCGATAGTGTATTTTGCAGCCTTTAACGCCGCTAGAAAATGGCCGCAAAAGCGGCCTTCAGCGCCTCCTATATCCATAATAGCAAGATTCTCTTTGTTGCTGATTTTGGAGACCAACGCGGATGCGGCTATTTTTGCATCACTCTGAGTGCAGGAAAGCGTAGCTTGAAAAGTGAGAAGGTCTTTTACTGCGTGCGAGTAAAATGGTTCGCGTCGCTTCGCTACTTTTCGGCTCTCTAATTCGGAAAGTGACGCTTCGGCATCAGTTGGGGAAAGCGTCCATGGGTCAAGCATCACGTGCCTGTAATGAAGCAGGAGATCGAATAGCCTGTTCGAAAGGCGGATACTTCGCAGCGACACAGATCAACCCGAACGCTGCCGATATTGCGAACACCAACCCTAAAGATGACTGGCCCAATGTTACAATTGCTGTCCGCAGAAGGGGAGCGTGATTCGCGATGATCGAGGTGGTCACTGCCTTGGGGGAAGGCACCATGCCGCGAGTAGCGGGAGAGACCGCGGCGGCTTGGCAACCGCCTAGAAAAAGCAGCGCTAAGCCTGAAAAAACGAGAAGCGATCGTATCATTTGCCGGCCTCCTCAACCAAAGTGTAGTCACAAATTTCATCGATCCGCTTCTCAAAATCATTCGGGAGCCGGTTGACGGAACTCAGCGATTCGGCCATGGCTCGCCATCTGGAGGGATCCATTGTGAATATAGGCTTTGTGCCGGATAACTGCAGGTTCTTGACTACGGTGCGTGCCATGTCGTTTTGCCCCTCGATGTTGGCTGCGTCGCGCGCGAGTTGCGGTTTGAGTTGGAACATGATTTGCACGGCCTCCTCTGGATGTGCTCGCGCGTATTCCCAGCCCTTTTGGGAAGCTCGAAGAAATTTAACCACGAGATCTCGATTTTCGGATAGATATTCCGGGGTTGTAATGAGGGTGTCGGAGTAGAATTTAACCCCGTTTTCCTCGGGCGAGAGGACTCGCACGTTATGCCCCATTCGCGCCAACTCGAGAGGTTCGTTGAAAAGATAAGCCCCGTATGCGTCGACTTCTTTCGATACCAGTTGAGAAATGTTGCCCGATGCTCCGGTTATCTTCACCTCCGATTCGGGAATCTTCGCCTGGCGCAGGAGCACGCGCAAAAGATTGTCGGTGTCGTAGCTGGGAAAGACCGCCACCTTTCTTCCCCTTAACTGTGATGTCGTCGTTATGCCGCTTTCCGCAAGGGTTACAAAGCATGCCACGCTGTGATCGAACACGGTGCCTATCGCCTTAATTTTGAGGCCGTCCGCGGAGCGCTGAAGGACTTGGTCGCCGGTAGCCATCCCGATGTCGACGTCCCTGCTGACGACTTTTGCGATTGGGTTGACGTTGAAGGCTCCGGGAACCAGATCCACGGAGAGCCCTACATCATTGTAGAAACCTTTTGATTCGGCGACGTAGAAACCTGCGAACTGCGCTTGGTCGATCCATTGGAGTTGGAATCTCACCTTGTTTTTGCCCGCAAGCACGCGATCAGGCTTTGAGCGCAATGAATACCAGACAAGTAAAGAAGTCCCTGCGATGAGGACGATAGCGAAGACTAGTGATGGTTTGAATTTCATAAGTCAGAATTTTTTGAGTTCTGCATCGAAACGCGCGACCACCTCAGGGTGCGACATGGAGGACGGCAGGACGTCTACGCCTCCACCTGAATCAACAAACAGCAGTCCGTGCGCGCTCCGCTGTGCTACTTCTATATTGTGGGTCACCACAAGCGCCACCGCTGCTGTGGATCGAGTATATTCTGCGAGGTATTTTTCGACGACGTTTACCGTGGCAACATCCAACCCGGTGTAGACCTCGTCTAGCATCAAAAATCGTGGTTTATAGATGACAGCGCGCGCGAAAGAAATTCTCTGCTTCATGCCGAAACTGAGCTGATGGGGATAGAGACCTAAGACCTCGCGTGGGAGAGCGACCGCATCCATCATTTCTAGCAGTTCGGATTCGTTGGGGTTACTCAGATTTGGGTTTAGCTGAGAGGGTAATCGCAGATTGCACCGAATTGAACGCCATGGTAAGAGGGCGGGCGACTGGCTCATCCATCCGACCCAGCCTCTTTCACATGCCTCGCGCGCCGAGAGTTCGCGCAAATCGCTGCGATATAAAATTTCGCCCGACATCACGCCGGGCACATCAGGGAGAAGTGCACTGAGCAAAGTGCTTTTACCAGCTCCGGAACGACCTAAAACGAGATACGGCCTTCCGCCTTCCAGACTTAATTTCACTCCTTTGAGAACTGGTGGGAGCCCAATGCCATGCGCGTAATGATGTAAGTCAATCTGTAGGATGTTGTCGGGCATTAGACGTTGGGCATCAAATGTTGATTGGCCCTCGACACATTTCTAAGCCGTATGCAGCTCGTGGCGGTCACGGTATAGATGGCGAAGGGCATGGATAATTTTGGAATGCACATCCCGTTACCGGGGGCCCAGCGCACAGTTCTGTAATTAATGACGCGATTTAAATCTGATCAGTCAATCGAGCTCTGACTCTCTTTATGTTTATAATATTTTTTAATAGTGATTTCTCTATGCTGCTTGAAAAAGCAATAGAAAATTAATGAAAGGAATTAACGAGAAGGAATTGGAGGTAGGCTATATATGAAAGTGAGGTGCCGCTTTTGTGTCGCACGATATTGCCATTGGAAGGCCGTGATTAGCGCCGAGTGGTCTAGTATTAGTGGGATGACGATGATTTTGTTCGAAATATGAATTTTTTGAAAAACTACTCTTAGCTTAAAACCCTAAGGATAGTTTCGTCTCTATTCTCGCCACGCCATTTTATCTAAATCTTTTATCTGAGAGCGCCAAACTCGCGTAATTACGAGTGAGGAGAGACTTGTATGCGGCGCTGGCAACCGGATGATATGCGTCCTGATTTTCGACCAGGAAATTTTGAATTCGCAGACGGCTCCGCCGGTGCCGCTTAAGTGAGCGGGGCGCGAGTCGACTGGGTTTCGGCAGCGCGCAGAAATTTTTTCAGGACAGCGCGGAGCAAAGTGCGTGCGCGATAGAGCCGCGTTTCCACGGCTTTGGGCGTAGCCCCGACAATCTCGGCAATCTCTGCGTGCGACTTTTCTTCGTATTCCGAAAGCAGGATCACTTCGCGAAGTTCGCCGGGCAAATCGGCAATCGCGTGACGCACCGCGGCGACGTCTTCGGCGTCACTGAGCACGGAATTGACAGAAGGCGAGGGCGCGATGGCGTTCGCGGCGGCGTCGAGCGACTCGGTGCGACGGTGTTGCTGGCGGCGGGCAAGATCACGCGCGAGGTTCAGTGCGATTTGAAACAGCCAAGTGGAAAATTTTGCGTTCGTGCGGAAGCGACTGCGGTGTTGGTAAACGCGCACGAAAGTTTCCTGCGCAAGATCCATGGCGTCGTGTTCGTTCTGCATGTAACGAAATAGAAAGCGACGCAGCGGGATTTCCCAACGCGCCATCAAGCGATTCAGCGCGAGCGCCTCGCCTTGTTGTAACGCGAGCATGTCGGCCTGATCGCTGGCGGGCGAAGGAGCCGTCATTTCAAGTCCAGCGGTTCCGCGTGATCGTGCCCCGAGAGTTTCGGCTCCATGAGTTTCAAGAAACGGCGACCTTGCGCCGCGTCCATCTCGGCGGCGACTTCGCGCAAGTGTTTCGACGTCGCCTCAAAACAGATTTTTTTGAGCCGGCGCACTTCCTCGTGCGCTGCGGCGTCGGCCGGATTGGCCGCGAGGCGTTTGTTCGCCTGCATCACGAGAGCGCAATGATCCGCGCATACCGGTTCGTAGTCGGCCTGGAGTTTTTCCACGGCGGCGAGTTGCCGCGCGGTGAGGTGGAATTCCCGTTGCAGCCACGTTTCGTGGGTTTCGACCGGCGTGACGATGAGTTCGCGGGTGACCGCGAAAGAGATCGCGCCCACGGCGACGACGAGTGCGAGTGTGAGCAGGAGGCGTTTCATCGACGGACTGGGCCGTGCATTTGCAGCGGGTCGATGCTTTGCACGTAGGCGGCGGCCATGCGTTCAGTGTGTTGCTGCTGCGCACGCTGTCGGGCCGTGCCGATGCCGGCGAAAAGTGCCAGGCTCGCGGCGAGCGGTATCGCCCAGCGATAAAATGATTTTACCGACGCGGTCTGCGCCTCTTGTGCTTGGATACGCGCCCACACTTCAGCCTGAAATTGCGGGGCGGTTGCGGGTTGATGCGGCCAGGCCTGCAGCGTGTCGGAAAGTGGGTCTCGAGAAGTCACATCGGATACTACGCACGAACTGCGGAAATCCCTCAAGGTTTCCCTCGGGCCGATTAAGGGTTGAGCGCGTGTCATAACCGCGTAGCCTAGCGGAAATATTTTCTATGCATTTATTTCTTCGTGTTGCGGGGGTTGCGTTTGGGCTGCTGGTTTCTGTGGGCGGTCAGGCGGCGTTGGGTGATCTGGCTGCGTTTCAAGCCGCGGCGGTGCAGGGAAAAACAGAATTGAGGCTGCCCGTTTATCCACTCACACCGGAAGAAATTAAGGCTCAAGCAACGCAGGCGATGGCGACGGCCGATGCGGCGCTGGCCAAACTTGCCGCGCAAGACGGGTCGAGGCTGACGTTTGCAACCACGTTTGCCGCGTGCGATGCGATCGTCGGCGGACTAACCCAAGCCTCGCTCGTGATCGCCACGGTGGCGGAGTCTAGCCCCGAAGCCGCCATGCGCGACGTCGCGAACGAGATGAACGTGAAATTGCAGGAATGGATCGTGAGCCTCGATTATCGCGAAGACCTCTATCGCGTATTGAAACAAGTGGCGGATGCCCGGCCTAAGCTCTCGGCCGAGGAACAGCGTTTGGTGGACGAATTCATGCGCAACTATCGCCGCGCGGGGCTCGCGTTGCCGGCGGCGGAGCGCGCGGAAGTCGAAAAGCTCCGCAAAGAACTCGCCGCGCTCACGACCGAGTTTGCCGTGAACATCAATGCCGCCCGCGCGCCGCTTGATTTCACGGTGGAGGAACTCGCCGGTGTGCCGGAAAGTTTTCTCAGCAGTCCGGGCATCAAGCAGGCCGACGGCAAATATCGCGTGATGGCGAATGTGACGTGGCACGCCACGGCCATCGCCGAGAATGCAGAAAGCGCCGAGGTGCGCCGTCGTGTGAGCCTGGCTCGCCTACAACTTGCGCGTGACACTAATGTGCCCGTCCTGAAAAAACTCATCGTGCTGCGCGCGAACATCGCGAAGCGTCTCGGCTACGCGACGTGGGCGGATTTCCAAATTGAGACGCGCATGGCGAAAAACGGCGCGACGGCGGTGAAGTTCGAGGAAGCGCTCGTGACCGGCCTGCAGCCGAAATTTGCGGCCGAGCAAGAGACCTTGCGGAAACTGAAAGCCGCCCACACCGGCAAGCCGGACGCGGTGATCGAATCGTGGGACGTGGCTTACTACACGAATAAGCTGCTCAAAGAGCGTTACGCGGTCGATGGCGAGAAGCTGCGCGATTTCTTTCCATATCAAGCGACGCTCGAAGGCATGTTCGCGATTTATCAAAAAATCTTCGGCCTAAAATTTACCGAGGTCGCGCCACCTTACGTGTGGGCACCGGGTGTGCAGCTTTACGTGGTGCAGGATTCTACGACGAGCACGCCGATGGGCGCGTTCTACCTCGATATGTTTCCGCGCGACGGGAAATTTAATCACTTCGCCTGCTTTCCGCTAAAGACCGGGCGCGTGCTGGCGGGGGGTAGCTACGAACTCCCGATCGCGGCGCTGCTCTGTAATTTTCCTGCGCCGTCCGCCGATAAACCTTCGTTGCTCAAACAAAACGACGTCGTGACGCTCTTCCACGAATTCGGCCACGTGATGCACGGCATGCTGAGTCGCTCGAAATTCATGATGCAGGGTGGATTCATGGTCCCTCAGGATTTCGTCGAAGCCCCTTCGCAAATGTTGGAAAACTGGGTCTGGGATAAAGCGGTGCTCGATACGTTCGCTGCAGACTACCGCGATCCCGCAAAAAAAATTCCCGCCGAAACGGTCGCGGCGCTCATCGCGGCGCGTCAGGCCACGGAAGGGTTCGCCACGCGACGCCAGCTTACCTTTGGCTTGATCGATCTTTCGATGCACAGCCTCTCGCTCGAGGCGGCAGAAAACTACGACGTGGTCGCGCAGAGTAATGCGGTTTTCTCACGCGTTTCGCTCGCGGTTCCGGCGGATACGGCATTCGTTGCGTATTTTGGACACCTCGCGGGTTACGATGCTGGTTACTACGGTTATCAATGGGCCAAGGTGCTCGCGATCGATATGGCGAGCGTGTTTAAAAATGCACCCGGAGGATTTTTGGACGAGAAAGTGGGCCGGCGTTTGCGGGACGAAGTTTACGCCGTCGGCCACACGCGTGATGTCGGGGAGTCCGTCGAAAAATTTCTCGGACGCGCGCGGTCGCAGCAGCCCTATTTGGATTACGTCGGGATCAAAAAATAATCGGCGCGGCAGGGTTTCGCGCAAATTTAACTCCAAAATTTTCGCACGCCTAGTCATCGCGTCGACGCTAGGGTGAATCCCCCGGTTTTATTGGAGTTTAGGTAAAAAAAGAAGCGAGGCATCGGATTTTTTCCGAACCTTAAATGCAAACATGGGTCGTTAGCGACGACTCTTGAACGCACACTTCACACAATCACGACCGGCGGAAGCGGATCGCTTGCTGGGCATTGCTCGCGTGATGCGGCAGATATTTTTGCTGCGCGAGCAGGGGGATTTCGACGGTGCCGCGCGGCTTCAAGCAAACGACTTGGGCAATGCGGTGCGTGATTTTCGCCTCGCGCATGGCGTGGAGGCGCTGCCGGAAAGCAAGCTACAGGAAATGTTCGCGCGCGAAGAAGCGCGCATCGCTGATGCGGTGGCGCTCGCGGAAATTTTAATTCCTCAATTGGTGGCAGCGCGCGCGGGCGCCCCCGTAGTTACCCAAACTTACGTCGCAACGCGGGAGGAGCCCGTGACTGCGCCAGTGATTCCGTTTTCTTCGGACGATTCGTCCGCAGTTCCGCGGGCACCCGCCACGGGTTCGCCCGCTATTCCCGATCTGCTCGATGCCATGCTGGCGGCCGAGCGCCACAGCCGCCGCGCGACGGCCAACAAACGCCAGTAACCACACCACCAAAACAAAATAAAAAATGACAACCACCACCCTTGAAAAAAAGTCCGACCCTTTGACTCCCGTGCAACCCGTGAATGCCGCACGTCCGGCTGAAGCGCCAACGACGACGCGTAAAACCGGTGATCGCAAAAAAATCTTCGTGGGCTTCGACCTCGGCACCAACGCTTCGTGCGTGCTCGCCGGCCCCGCCGACAGTCGCGACACTACGGTCAGTAAAGTCATTCCCACGCTCGTCGGTTATGCGCGCGAAGGTTTGGTCGATGGTATCATCGCCAACAACGCGACCACGCTGATCGGTGAGGATGCGCTTAACCATCGGCTGCAACTCCGCGTGATTCCGCCGCTCGAAGACGGGATTATCGCGAACCGTGACGCGGCCAAAGATTTTATCAAACGGGTGCGCGCGGTCATCGATCCGACTCACTCTGCGGAAATCCGTGCGGTCATCGGCGTGCCTGCCAATGCCGGCAACGAAGCGCGCGAAGATATCCGCACGTGCGCCGCTGGGGTGTTTGATCGCGTGCTTTTGATTCCCGAGCCGTTTCTTGCGGCGCTGGGTTTTCGCGACGACTCGCGCCTCGGCCAGGCCAACTACGTCGATCCTGTCACCAATTCGCTCTTCATCGATATCGGTGGCGGCACGAGCGACCTCTGTCTGATCCAAGGCTATTTCCCAACCCCGGAAGATCAGATCAGCTTGGCCTACGCGGGCGATGCCGTCGACAAACTCATCGAAGACGATCTTCAGCGCACGTATCCGAACAACGGCCTGTCGCGCGCGACGGTGCGCCAAATTAAAGAGGAACACTCTTACGTCGGTCCGATTCGCAAACCGATCGACGTGAAAGTGTTGATCGGCGGCAAGAGCTACACGATCGAGCTCGGCGAAACCATCGGCCGCGCCTGCAATCGTTTGCTGGAGAAAATTTATCCCGCGCTCACGACACTCATCAGCCGCGCATCTTCGGAGTCTGTCGCGCAGCTGTTGCAGAACATCGTGGTAACCGGCGGTGGTAGCCGCATCCGTGGATTCGACACCGTGCTCCAGCAGAAGCTTCAAGAAGATGGTTTCGAGGCGCCGAAGGTGCGTCTCGCGGGGACTGACTACAAACGCTTCGTCGCCGTCGGCGCGCTCAAGGCCGCCCGTGGCGCACGCGAAGATCAGTGGCAGCATTTGCTCTCCTGATTCGTTGGCTGACGTATGCGAAAAGCAGCGCTATTTTCACGGCGCTGCTTTTTTCCGCTAACCCACGGCCGAGACCGCTGCGCGTTTACTCACTGATATTGGAAACTCACCGGTCCATACGTATGGCCGGCGGTCGAGTAATCGTAGTAGTAGATGCCGTAGTAATATTCCGCGCAGTTCACGGTCAGCGCGCCCGTCGTGGTGACAGTGGTTTGATGGTCATACCAGGAATCGCCGCCGTTCGTCTCGTGCGTGAGCAGATAGTAAGTGCGGCTGGGGCTGAGCACGACGGCATTGCTGAGCGGGGCATAGCTGAATTGCCCGGCGGTTTTGCCGGCTGTATCGACGGCGGTGGAAGCGACCTCGGCACCGGTGGCGGCATCGACGATTTTGACGGTATGGACGCCAGTGTTGCCGGAGCGCACGAAACGCCCGAGCGACACGACGCTGAGCGGCGCCGCGCCGGTGGTAAATTTGCACCCGACGAAGCCGGTGTAGTCGTTGCGGGCGGTGCCCAAGCTCTGCCCAGTCACGGCGTTGGTGCCGCCGGTGACGGCGTATTGGAAACTGACCGGGCCATACGCGTGGCCGGCGGTGGAGTAGGTCGAGTAGGCGCCGCCATATTGATACGCTGCAGAGGTGATCGTGAGGGCGCTGGTGGTCGTCAGTGTCGTGGTGTATTCGTGCCAGGTATCGCCGCCGATGCCTTCGGCGCTTAACAAATAGTAGCTGTGGCTCGCGCTCAATGTCACGGGGCTGGTGAGCGTGGCGTAGGCAAACTCGCCGGCGGTTTTTCCGGAGGTGTTGACTGTGGCGGAAGCGACTTCGGCGTTGGTGCTGGCGTCGACGAGTTTGACGGTGTGGCTGCCGGTGTTGCCTGAAACCACGAACCGGCCAAGCGAGAGGATTTTCACGGGCGCGGCGCCGGTGGTGAATTTGAAGCCGACCGATCCCGTGAAGTCGTTGCGGGTGGCGCCGAGCGATTGTCCGACTACGGCGTTCACGGTGGTTTCGCCGAGCGTGTTGTTGGTGAGTGTAAACCCGGAACTGTTGCCGATGAAAAATGCGCCGGTGTAGGTGTTGTTGCTGGCGGTGCCTGAGGGCAGCGCGGGCGTCGAGCCGACGACGCGCATCGCGCCACCCGCGTTGTTGCTGAAGGTATTTCCGTCGACGAAGTTCAGGGTGTTGTGGTCGTCGTTGCCGCGGGGCGGCTGGGTGCCGCCGCCGATGGCGAGAAACTGGAGCCCGGAGCCGGCGGTGTTCTTGATGGTGTTACCGATGACGCGGACGTTGTTACAGTAAGCTTCATTATCGATCCAAGTCATGTCGCCGCTGCCGGTGTTGGGAATGGTGTCCATGACGTTGTTCTGGATGTAAACCGTATCGACGCGGAAGACGAAGAGACCGCACGTGCCTTGGGGCAGGGGGATGTTGGCTCCGTTGGCGAACACGTTGCCCTCGATGTAGGAGTTGTTCAGCCCGCGCACGGAGCAGCACGCTTTGAAATCGTGGATGTAGCTGTTGATCACTTTGCAGTTGGCGAAAGACCACGGGCTTTCGACGTCGGCCCAGCGGTGGAGAAACGTGAAGGGTGCGGTGGTGCCGGCGATTTCGCAGTTATCGATGATGATGTCCTTGGCGAGATAGTCAGTGGTGGTCGTCGGCAGGATGGCCTGGCCATCGGAAAAGATCACGATGCCGGTCGAATAATACACGCTGTCGGTCGAACTCGGGGAGCCGTTTACGATGAGGTTGATGTCATGGATGTAGAGATTTTCGAAATGCACGCTTTGGTTGCCCTTGGCGGTGTAGTTGAGGCGGATGCCGTCGCCCGCGTTGCAAATCTCCAGGTTGCGCACTTTCCAGAACGAGGTGTCGAACATCTTCACGGTGCGATCGTTCGCGACATTGTTGCGCTGGATTTTCGGTTTGTTGCCGGAGCCGTAGGCGTCGACGACGATGAAATTTCCTGTCGCGCCCGAACCGCGCAATACGAGTTCCTGGTTCCACGTGCCGCCGCGGGCGAGCAGGATCTGGTCGCCCGCGACAAAGGTGCGCGTGTTGACGTGGGTGAAATCGGCCCACGGAGCGCCGGTGGAGGTGCCGGCGTTGCTGTTCGAGCCGGTGAGGTTGTTGATGTAGTAGGTCGCTGCCGGGAGCGACGAACCGAGGCAGCAAACAAGGGCGAGCACGCCCGCGGAGATCCAACGCGTGGATTTGCCATTCATGGTCAGGGGGAGGTTTGAGGTGAACGCAGCCGCCGATGGGGTGTGGCGGATTGCAACTAAGACGCCGTAGTCAGGGAGGCGCGCGGGTTGAAGGCAAAGCTGACCACACTGGACAGTTTAGCGAAAGGGCGTTTGGCTTTCGCGTGGGCGAGGGGCTTCGTGCTCCTCACTTCGGTTGCCGTCACCCCATGAACATCCGCGAAATCGCCCGCAAGGTAGGGCTTTCCAAATCCACGGTGTCGCTTGCTTTGCGCGATCACCCAAGCATCCCGCCCGTCACGCGCAAACGCATCAAGGCGCTGGCGAAAAAACTCGGCTACCAACCCGACCCCACGATTGCCAAGGTCATGGGTGCGATCGCGAAACGCGCGGCGGGCGAGGTCACCGCGCCGTTGGTGCTGCTTTCCGACTGGCCGGCCTCGCAATACTGGTTGAACCCTGATGTCGGCCTGCGCCGCTTCCATCGCGGCCTGACCAGCCGGGCGATGGAGTTGGGTTATCGCTTGGAGGAGTTTTGGATTCGCGCTCCTGGCATGCTGCCGCGCCGGGTCGAACAGATCCTCGATGCACGCGGCACGCAGGGCATCGTGGTGTTAAATTATCCCGAAGCGCCCGCGAAACTTCCGCTCGATCTTTCGCCCTACGCGTGCGTCGTCATCGGGCGGGCGCTCGTGCAGCCGCGGCTCTATGCGGTGGACCACGATCATCACCAGGGATTGTTCGAGTGTTTGAAACAGGTTTCCGATCGCGGCTATCGCCGGCCCGGCCTTGTGCTGACCGCGGACGCGCATGAGCGCACCATGCATTGCTGGGCGGCGGCCTATCAATTTTTTCTCAGCCACTTGCCGCGGCGCGACCAGATTCCCTTTCTGCTCATCGCGCCCGACGAAGTTCAGGAGCTGAAAAAGTGGGTGAAGGCTTACCGCCCGGACGTGATCCTCTCGGCGGATTTCACGATGGCGCGCCTGCTCGAAAAGGCGGGCTTCGCTGTGCCGGGCGATGTCAGCCTCGCCACGCTTTTCTGGCGCGAGGAAGACAAGGCCGTCGCCGGCATCGACACGCAGGACGAAGCGCAATCCGCGCGCGCCATCGATCTGCTCATTGAGCAGATGCGACGGAACCAGCATGGCATTCCTCACAAACCGGAGACCGTGCTGTTCGACGGGTTCTGGCGCGACGGCCCCAGTCTGCCGACGCGGCAGAAGTAGGTGTCGCGTTTTCCTGCGGCACTAGACAGTCCAGCCGTGAAATCATTGCGACGCGTCACCCGGTGAAACACAGAGTCGGCTCATCACCCGTGCTGCATCCCCGCAGCCGTCCTCTTACCCCAAGTTATCTCCCCATGAAGCGTCATTCCCGATTTCCGCTGGCAGCCGCGTTGCTGTCATTTTTAGCCAGCCTGCCTCTGGCCGCGCAGACGGTCGAGCCCTCCGCCCCCGCGGGTGCACCGAAAGAAGAACCCATCGTGCTCTCGCCTTTTGTGGTGAATGCAGCCGACGACAATAACGGCTACCGCACGAACAGCACGGTTTCTGGCGCGAAGATCGCGACGCCGCTCGAAAACCTGCCACTGACGATCGACGTCATCAATCGCGAGTTCATCAACGACGCCCACCTCGTTTCCGTTGCCGACGCCGCACGGTATGTGGCGGGCGTGGGCCAATATTTCAAAAACGAATATGATACCGAATCGTTTTCGATTCGCGGATTCAACACGATCGCGCTGCTGCGCAACGGCATTAATTTCCACGCCGTCACCGACACCGTGAACGTCGAGCGTGTGGAAGTGGTCAAAGGTCCCGCTGCTGTTCTCTACGGCGTCGTCGAACCCGGCGGCCTCGTGAACTACACGACGAAGCAGCCGACTTCCTCGGCGTTTTCGAGCGCGAAGGTCACCATCGGCTCCTACAATTACCATCGCCTAGAATTGGACGTGAACCAGCCGCTCAACGAAAAGAAGACGATCGCGTTCCGCATGCCCGCTGCGATCACCGAAGCGGACTCCTTCCAGAAATACGTCGGCACGAAAGCGATTTTCCTGAACCCCACGCTGACCATCAATTTCAGTCCGCGCACCTCGCTCACTTTCGATTACACGTATCGCCTGGATCGCGGGACCTGGAATCGCGGCGGCTTCTTTGTCTTCAATACCAACGATCCGATCTCGGGCGCCTACATCCATCGCCCGCAAGTCACGCCCCCGCAATTCGATGATCTGATCGGCCGGTATAATTACGGCCAGGTGGGCCCGGATGATTACAGCCGGCGCGAACACATTTACGCCGAGATCCGCTTCAACCACAGCTTCAGCGATAACCTCAGTTTCCAAGCAGCATTTTCCGAGGAACGCGCCCGGATGCACGACACCGGCGGATTCATGGGTCTCATCACGGTGCCCGGGCTCGAACGCAAACCGGTCAACCAATTGGTGGCGGCCGACATGCTGGTCACCAGCCTCAACTGGCTCGAGACCGTGCGGATCCGGCAAAAACATTACGAAGCGACCTTCGTCTACAAATCCGACTGGGGCTCCGTGAAGAACAACCTTGTGACCGGGCTCTCCGCTTCGGTGGCGCCGGTGAATTACGCGGCCTTCACCTGGTCGGGCGGCGCGGCGCCCAACGTTCCGTTGACCGCGCCGGACTCCGTGCGTTTCGCACGCGGCAATCGCGCCGCCTACGTGCCGTGGTTCACTTTTACCGACCCGGTCGTGAGTTCGAATCCGCCGGACTGGGGTAGCCCGAGCTTGTTTGTTGCCGACCAACTCGCGGCCTTCGACGAGAAGTTGCACGTGTTGCTTGGCTACCGCCTGCAACGTTACAATGACGTCGGCGAATCGAAGGGCATTCCGCAGATCGGCGCCATCTACGCGCTGACCAAATCGATCTCCGCCTACGCGACCTACTCGGAAAGCATGCGCAGCAACGGATTTGTCAGTAACACGGTGTCGTCCACCTCCACGCCGCGCCCGATGGAGAAAGCGCACGGTTTCGATGTCGGCCTCAAGATGAGCTTTCGCGACGGCATGATCGAGGGCTCGGTGGCATATTTTAAGATCCAAAAAACGAACGTCGCCTTCACGGACCTGACCAACTTCATCGATTCCAACGGTAACATCCTCGGCGGAGACAGCGTGCTGATCGCGGGCCAGGCTGACAGCGATGGGTTCGAAGCCAGCTTCCAAGTGAAGCCGTTTAAGAACACTCAACTCAGTCTCTCCTACGCCCACCTTAACGCCGTCGACACCAAGGACGGCGCGTTGAACCAGGGCGCTCGTTTGCCCGGTGCGATCAAGGACAGCTTCACGTTTCTCGGCAAATATCGCTTTACGACAGGGGCGCTCACCGGGTTCGAAATCGGCGGCGGCGGAGTCATCACGCTGGGCAACGTCCGCTATTTCCTGCCGAGCAGCAATTATTCCGACATCTACCAGCGCGGCGGTTACACCGACCTGACGGCGTTCGCCCGTTACAATACGCGCGTCTTCGGCAAGGCGGTGACGTTCGGCCTGACCGTCAACAACCTGACCGACGAACGTTACATCAACGCCACGTTCAATGTCGCACCGCCGCGCCAGATTTTTGGCAGCGTCGAAGTGTGGTTCTGATCGTCCCAACCCTCCGATAAAAATCCGCGCATGAACGCCCCAGCCTACCAAGTAGGCGTCTATTACTTCCCCGGTTATCACCACGATCCGCTCGTCTCGCAATGGCACGGCCGGACGTGGACCGAGTGGAATCTTTTGAAAACGGCGACCCCGCGCTTTGCCGGGCACCAGCAACCCAAGATTCCGCTCTGGGGTTACGAGGATGAAGCGCTGCCCGGCGTCATGCGTCGGAAGGCCGAGGCGGCTGCGGCGCACGGCATCAGTCATTTCATCTTCGATTGGTATTACTACGAAAACGGCCCCTTCCTCAACCGCTGCCTCGATGAAGGTTATCTCGGCATCCAGCCGGCGCCGGCGGTGAAGTTTGCGTTGATGTGGGCCAACCACGACTGGCTCAACATCCAGCCGGCGCGGCTCGATGGGAATAACCCTGTCATGCTGAAGGGCACCGTGGATCGCGTGCAATTCGACGCCATCGCGCTGCACGTGATCGAGCGCTATTTCCAATCGCCGCATTATTGGCGGATCGACGGTTGCCCCTATTTTTCCTTCTACGATCTGCCCAATCTGATCAAGGGGCTCGGCGGTATCGCTGAGACGGCGGACGCGTTGAATTGCTTTCGGCGGCTGGCGGTTTCCGCCGGCCTGCCGGGGCTGCATCTCAATCTCGTCCATTGGCAGAATAAAATCGTGGGCAGCGATGAACAGGTGGCCGATCCCGAGGCGACACTGGGCCAGCTGGGGTTCGACAGTATTTCTTCCTACGTGTGGATTCATCACACCCAGCAACTCGATTTCCCGCAGACTGAATATGCGGAAGTGCTGCGCCAGAATACCGCGTATTGGGAAAAGACGGCCGCCACTTATCCCATGCCGTATTTTCCGAATGTCTCGATGGGCTGGGATGCTTCGCCGCGCACCGTGCAAACGGACGCGTTTGAAAATCGCGGCTATCCCTTCATGGCGACGATCGCCAACAACACGCCGGCCGCTTTCGCGGAGGCGCTGAAACTCGCGAAGGCGCATCTCGACCGGCAGGAACTTCCGGTGAAGCACCTTAGTATCAATGCTTGGAACGAGTGGACTGAGGGGAGTTATCTCGAGCCGGATACGGTGCATGGCTACGCCTACCTGAAAGCCATCCGCGATGTCTTCGGCGCGCCGCAAGCGCGCTTGTGAGTGATCGTCCCGGATGCCAGCTTCCCCGTGTGAGTCCCGCCGCCCCCTCCGCGACTCGAATTCCCTGGCTTCCGTTTCTCGCTTACGGATCGGGTAACATCGCGTGTTGTGTGCTCGGGTATGGCGTGGGCGGGCTCGCGAATTATGTGTTCAACATCGGCCTCGGCGTCGATCCGGTGCTCATCGGTCTGGCGCTTGCCCTGCCGCGGGCCGTCGACCTGATCACCGATCCCGTCGTCGGCTATCTCTCAGACCGTTTTGCGGCGCGGTGGGGGCGGCGTTCTTTCATCGGCGTGGGCAGCGTGTTTGGCGCGATTTTTTTCACGGCCATCTGGATGTTTCCCCCGAATCTCACCGCCACGGGATATTTCCTGTGGTTACTGGGATTCTCCTGCGCGACCTACGTGGCGCTTTCTGTCGTGCAAGTGCCGCTGCAGGCATTGGGCTTCGAACTCACCGCCGATCCCAACGAGCGCACGCGGCTGATGGCCATTTCTCTCAGCTTGGGCTCGGCCGCAGGCATTGCGATCGGCTGGGCGTATGCGGCTTCACGCTGGGATATTTTTTCCGACCCCGCGCAAGGCACTCGCTGGGTCGGAGTCTCCCTCGGCGTGCTGATTCTGGTCTCGGGGATTTTCTCGGCGCGATTCGCCCGAATGTCCGGCGTCGCCGATGGCGCAAAAAAAATCCCCGAAACTTCCTTTCATCTGCGCGGCTGGCGGGAATTTTCCCGCTCGATCCGGCGCGTGATGAGCTGCCGTCCGTTTCGGATCCTGGCCGCGATGATCGCGAGCATGTGCCTCGGCGTATTCAGCATCAGCAGCCTCAATCCCTACATCGGAATTTACTATGTGTGCGGCGGTGATCTCGCGCGCGGTGCGATCTTGGTGGGAGCGGCGACGATGGTTTATCAAATCGTCAGCCTGTTGCTGGGCCCGGTGGTCAGCCGGATTGCCTCCCGCTGGGGCAAGAAATCGACGCTGCTATTTTTCCTCGGCCTCGCGTTTGCGGGCAACCTGGCGAAATGGTTCTGTTACACGCCGGCGCGCCCGTGGCTGTTTGCCATTCCCGCTGGCACGCTGGCAGCGGCGTTCGCGGCGGTGTGGACGATCACGCCCGCGCTGGTCGCGGATATCTGCGATGACGAGGAGCGTCGCACCGGCGTGCGGGACGGCGGGATGTTTGCCGCGCTCTACGGCTGGACGATCAAAGCCGGTGGCACGGTGGCGTTTTTGCTGAGTGGCGTGTTGCTCAGCTTAACGGGCTTCGACGTCGTCAACGCCGCCCTACAGTCCGAGACCGTGCTCTGGCGGATGCGCTGGATGGATTTTGCCTTACCGGGAGTGAGCGCCGCGCTTGCGTTTTGGTTAGTGGCAAAATTTCCAGAGCGAAACCGGGGGTAGCCGGACACAAAAAAGGCGCCGAGGGTAATCGGCGCCTTGAAGGAATTCGAGCTACGCTCACTTATCCAACTTCACCGGCCACGCCGGCGGCGGCGGGAGGGCCTGGCCTTTGGTCTTCAACTCTTCGACGACGACCTCGATCGCTTTGTCGAGTTGTTGATCCTCGCCCTTGAATTCGCGCGCAGGATCGTTGTCGACGACGATGTCGGGATCGACGCCGTGGCCTTCGATCACCCAGCTCTTACCGTCTTTCGAGTAAGGTGCGAATTCGGGCTTGTTGAGCGAGCCGCCATCGGTGAACGGCAACGAGCCGCTGATGCCGACGACGCCGCCCCACGAGCGTTTGCCGACGAGTTTGCCGAGGCCACTCTCGCGGAAACGATAAGGGAACAGGTCACCGTCGGACGCGGAATATTCGTTGAGCAAGGTCACTTTCGGGCCGAGCAACATTTGTCCCGGATTTACGGCGGGCGTGCCGTTGCGGCGGACGTTGATCATCGCGAGTTCGCGGCGGAGGCGTTCGATAATCATGGGTGAAACGTTACCGCCGCCATTGCCGCGCACGTCGATGACGAGCGCCTGACGCGAGAGCTGCGGATAGAAACGGCGGACGAATTCGTTCAACCCTTCCGGGCCCATGTCGGGGATGTGGAGGTAACCGACTTTGCCGTCCGTTTTCTTGGCGACGTAATCGATGTTCTTCTGCACGAATTCCTCGTAGTAGAGCGGAGCTTCGTCGCCGATCGGGACGATAGTGATATCGCGCGCGCCTTCGTCGGAAGATTTTCCGTTTACGCGCAACACGACTTGTTTACCGACGGTGCCGATGAGCGCGGTGTAAAGGTTGTCGAGTTCGCTGACGGGTTTGCCGTTCACCGCGAGGATGAAGTCGCCGGCCTTTACGTTCACGCCCATCTCGGTGAGCGGTGAACGTGTTTTGGTCTGCCAATTTTCACCGTGGAGAATTTTGTCGATGCGGTAGGCGCGGCTGGCTTTGTCGCGGGAAACTTGGGCGCCGAGCAAACCGGTTTTGATTTTCGGCGTGTCCGGACGGTCGCCGACGCCGACGTAAGCGTGGCCGATATGCAGCTCGGAGATCATTTCGCCGATGACGTAGGTGAGGTCGTTGCGGTTCGTAACCGAGGGGAGCAACGCGGCATATTTCTTCTGCTGCGCGGGCCAGTCGACGCCGTGCATGTTGGGCGCGTAGAAAAAATCGCGCATCTGGCGCCAGCTCTCGTTGAAGATCTGCGTCCATTCCGCCTGACGATTTAGACGCATTTCCAAACCGCTGAGGTCGAGTTTCTGTTCCGGCTTCAATTCGACTTTTGCGGCGGGCAAATCGATGAGCGAATAATCGCGGCCGCTGCGGATGAGCATTTTCTTGCCGTTGGCGCTGATGTCGAAGCCGTCGAAGTTTCCGAGTTCGGTTTCCTTGCGCTCCTTCAAGTTGTAGAACGCGAGCACCGAGCGTGTGGCGCGGCCGGCCCCGAACCCTTCGCCACCGCCGCCGCCCGTGACCGGGCCGCCGGGGACGCGCCGGTAGTAAACCTTTTCGCCGAGCATGTGGATGCTCGAATAATTCGAAGCGGGGATCGGCAAGCCGAGGATGCGCTCGGTGAGACCGTCGGCGTCGACTTTCACGACGACAGTTTTTTTCGCGGCAGGTTTTTTGTCGGCGTCGGCAGCTTTGTTTTCAGGTTTGGCGGCGTCGGCTTTCGTCGCGTCGGGCTTGGCTTCGCTGTCTTTCTTTTCTTCTTCGATCGCGACTTCGTCGCTCTTCGGCGCGAAGGGTGACGCGGTGTCTTTCGCCAGCGCGAGCAGGTAGACGCGCTCCATGTTTTGGTAAGCGTGATTCCATTCCGTGTCGGAATAGATCGGGTTAAAGTCGCGTGAGGAAGCGAAGAGCAGCCATTTACCGTCGTCGCTGAACGTTGGACTGTTGACGTCATACCAGCCGTCGGTGGCTTCAATTGATTTGCCGCTGGCGATGCTGAACAAGATCAGTTTGCCGGCTGCCGAGGGTGCTTGTTTCACCCAGGCGATCCATTGTGAATCGGGAGCCCACGCATATTGCGCGACTGGCGAATCAGGATTCTCGACGACGGTGGTGACGGCTTTCGTTTCAACCGTCACGAAACGCAGGCGCTGTTTGCGGTCGGCCCATGAAAGTTTTTTCGAATCGGGCGACCATTGGAGGTTCGACGGATAAGAGTCAGCGTCTTTCGTGAGTTGCACGGCGGCGCCTTTGCCGTCTTGCGCGCGGACGTAGATTTCGAATTCGCCCGTGGCGTCGGAGAAATAAGCGATGGACTTGCCATCGGGCGACCACACCGCGTCGCGGTCATGCACGCCGTTGGACTGCGTGAGATTGCGAATCGCGCCGTCTTTTGCAGGTGCGGTGAACACATCGCCGCGAGCCACCACGGTGACGCGCTGGGCGTCGGGGGAGAGATCCAGGCTCTGGGTGAATTTGCTGACATTCACGAGCGCCGGTCTCGCGGATACGGAGTCTTCGCGCACGACAATCGGGACGACGGCAGATTTTCCGGTGGCGAGGTCGAGTTTCCAGATCTGGCCGGCTTGTTCGAACACCACGCTGTCGCGCCCGAGCGAGGGGAATTTCACATCGTATTCGGTGAAGCTCGTGAGCTGCGCGGTTTTCTTTGAAGCGAGCTCGTAGCTAAAAAGATTCGCGCGACCAGTCCGTTCAGAAACGAAATAAACTTTTCCATTCGCCGCCCACATGGGGAAGATGTCCTGCGCAGGATTGTTCGTGATGTTTTCCAGCGCGCCGGACTTTAGGTCGAAAATCCAGATGTCGTCCGCCATGCCGCCGCGGTAATTTTTCCACGTGCGGAATTCGCGGAAGACACGGTTGTAAGCGATCTTGGTGTCGTCGGGTGAATACGAAACGAAACCGCCGCGTGGCACGGGAATCTGCGCGGGCACATCGCCATCCATCCCGACGGTGAAAAGTTCGCCAATAAACGGATTGAACGTGCGCCAGCGTGAGCGAAAGACGACTTCGCTCGCGGTATTGCGCCAGCCCATGACGACGTTGTTCGGGCCCATGCGGTCCGCCATGTCGTCGCGATCAAGTGTCGCGGAGGTTGTGAGACGCTTCGGTGTGCCGCCTTGTGCGGGCATCGTGTAAACCTCGGTGTTGCCGTCGTATTGGGCGGTGAAGGCGAGTTGTTTGCCGTCAGCCGAATAACGCGGGAAAATTGCGTAGCCCGGACCATCGGTGAGACGGCGGGCCGTGCCGCCCTTGGCGTCAACGGTGTAAAGTTGGCCGGCGTAGGAGAAGGTGATTTCCGTGCCATTCGTGGCCGGAAAACGAAGCAACCGAGTCGTGGACTCATCTGCTTTTTGGGCGAACAAACCACCAGCGCACAACGCCAGCAGCGGAAGGGTGCGGAATAATTTCAGCATCAGACCAGTCTTATGACACGAGCGGTTTGGCGCAACCCTTGAGCGCTTTGGCGGGAAAAATAAAAGCCGGACTCGCGTGAGTCCGGCTTGCGAAACTTTGAATCGAGAAACCGTGTGGCTTTAAACCGTCTCGAGTAACTTGTAGAGGCGGGCGACCATCGGCGTGGCGTCTTCGAGGAGGCCGGCGCTGATGAGGGCGTTGTCGAGGATTTGCTCGGCGACGAGTTTCGAACGATCGGGCGATGTCGTGTGGGATTCGTAGAGACGTTTCATCACGGCGGCGCGCGGGTTGATCTCGAGGTCGACCTTCACCGGGGTGTCGGCGCCGTCTTTATCCATGGCCTTCATCATGCGGCGCATGTGGGCAGACATGAATTTGTCGGAGTTGATCGCGAGCGCGGGCGAGTCGACGAGACGGTCGCTCGACTTCACTTCGGCGACACGATCGCCGAGGGTGTCTTTGAGCCATTTGGTGAGCTCTTTGACTTGGTCGTCGCTGAGCGCGCCTTCGGCTTTCGGAATATCGGCGAGCTTCACGTCGCCGTGATCGGCGGCGATGATCTTCTTGCCGTCGAACTCGCGGACATTGTTCATCACATATTCGTCGACGGGCTCGTAGCAGAAGAGCACCTCGAGGTTGCGGGCTTTAAAGCCTTCCAGATACGGGCCGCTTTCGATCGCCGCACGGTTCTTGCCGACGAGGTAATAAATTTCTTTCTGCTCGGAGCCCATGCGGCTGACGTATTCGGCGAGCGACGTGTTCTTCGTTTTCTCGGTGAGCGAGGATTCGAAGCGAAGCAACTTCACGAGCTGATCTTTGTGCGTGAAATCCATCGCGGCGCCTTCCTTGAGGAAAATGCCAAACGTGGCGTAGAACTTGGCGAACTCTTCCGGACGTTGGGTGGCTTCTTCGTCGAGGAATTTCAGGAAGCGTTTAGTGATGACCTTGTTTAATTTTTCGATGAGCGCCTTGTCCTGCATCGTCTCGCGCGAGATGTTGAGCGGGATGTCCTCGCTATCGACGACGCCCTTCAGGAAACGCAGCCACTCGGGCAGCAGATCCTTCGGCGCGGCATCGATGAGCACTTTGCGGCAATAGAGCGAGACCGACGGTTCAAGGCGCGAGAAACCAAGCTTCTCCGTGTTTTCTTTCGGCACGAACAGCAGCGCGTTGATCGAAAGCGGGGCGTCGGCGCTGAAGTGCAGGCGCATCAAGGGCTCGTCGTAGGCGTGCGACTGGAATTTGTAGAACTCGGTGTATTCCTCTTCCTTGATCTCGTTTTTCGAGCGCAGCCAAAGCGCCGTGACGGTGTTGATGTGCTTGCCGTTGAGATTAATCGGGAACGACACGAACGCGCTGTAGCGTTCGAGAATGTCTTTCACGCGGCCTTCGGTGGCGTATTCGCCGCAATCGTCTTTGAGCTCGATGACAATTTTCGTGCCGCGGCTGAGGCCGTCGACTTGCTCGACTTCGTAGCTGCCGGAGCCGTCGCTCGACCAGACGTGGCCGGGCTCATCTTTTTTCCACGAGTGCGAGTAAACCTTCACCGATTTCGCGACCATGAATGCCGAATAGAAACCGACGCCGAACTGGCCGATGAGGTTAGAGTTTTTCTGGCCGCCTTCGCTGAGCGATTTGAGGAACTGCTTTGAACCGGAGTGGGCAATCGTGCCGAGATTTTTAACGAGCTCTTCGCGCGTCATGCCGACGCCGTAATCCTGGATCGTGAGCGTCTTGGCTTTGTCGTCGGTGGTGAGGCTGATTTCGAGTGACTGGGATTCCTCGAAGATATCCTTTTCGGTCAGCTGCGTGTGGCGGAGCTTCTCAAGCGCGTCGGAAGCGTTGGAAACGAGTTCGCGGACGAAGATTTCCTTCTCCGTGTAGAGCGAGTGGATGACGATATCGAGGAGCTGCTTGATCTCAGCCTGGAACTCGAATTTTTGCGGTGTAGCGGTGGACATAGTTATTGGTTTTAAAGTGATTGAACCCTCGGGGAAAAGGGGCGCTCAACCTACCGCACACCGGCTAAAAATCAAGGGGTGTGTGCATGGGGTAGTGACTCAGTTAACTGCTTCGCAACCCTGTTGGTGGCGCGCTCGCACGCCACGTTGCGAGCAAGCAGTCTGGCCTCCGGACAGGGTTTTTGGTGAAGACGAATGACACGTATTACGTGTCATTCACGGTAAGTGACGTGAGCTCGCCAGACATTGATTCATATTCTTCAAGTCGTCAAAGCGTCGGACCTCACCCTGACGACTTTACGGTTTCAGCCCTTTCAGCGGGACGAGTTTCACCGGGCCGAGGAGGCCGGAGGGGGTTAAATCCCAGCCTGAGGCGTCGAAGGGCTTGTAGTTGATGTTCACGAAATTGATTTCGTTCATGATCTTCCATTTCACCTTTTTCTGATCCATGTCGCGGATGCGGTTGGCGGCGAGGTTGGTGACTTCAAGTTCGAGGAGATTGCGGCCCGGCTTAAGGTGAGCGCCGACGCGCACCGCGAACGGCACGCTCCACGCGGTGGCGACGTCCTGACCGTTTAATTTGATGCGGGCGCTTTCACGGACATCACCGAGATCGAGGAGCCAGTCATCGGCTTTCGGGGTGGGGGCGTCGAACTCCAACGTGTAACGCGCGGTGCCGGCGAAACGTTTCGCTTCGTCGCCGCCGAGTTCGGTCCATGACTTGAGTGCGTCGGTATGCAGCGCCGGCGGAAGTTCGGGGCCGCCTTTGAGGAAGGTGATCATCCACTGGCCTGACAAAGTAAGGGCTTCGCCGTCGCGTTCGCGGTAGGCCCATGCAGGGAGATTACTCGCAGCGGCTTCGCGGGCGGTGCGCAGGATCAAAGACTCGCCGGGTGCGAGTTGGAGATAGACTTGGGCGCAGCCGTTTTCTGCGCTGCCGAGCGGCACGACGCCAACGTTACCGCTAAGCGGATCAAGCAGCGCCGCCGAACGGGCGGGCACGCCGAGGGTGACCCAACGATCGACGGTGCGGTCGGAGAGGTTGGTGAAAAAATAATCGTGGCCGACGTCAGTGACGCGACGAATGAAACTGATGCCGCTGTCGGTGGCGCGTTCGCGCGGGAAGCCGAGCACGGTGAGGGTTTCGATCACGTCGCGATGCACGCGGGAGCGCAGCGCGGGTTCGGCGAGGATTTTTTGAAACTCGGCGCGGCGTTCGGCGAGGCGACCGTAGCCCGGGACGTCTTGCGGCAAAGCTTCGAAAATCACCGTGGCACCGTCGCGGGCGAGTTGCGCGAGACGCTGGAGCGTCGCAAGCGGCATGCGTTGCGCCGCGGGGACGAGGATCGCTTTGTAGCGTGCGCCGGGCGTGGTGACCGTGTTACCGTCGGCTTTCGTTTCCTGGAGTTGGGCGTCGGAGATGAAGTCGAAGCTGTAACCGAGATCGATGAGTTTTTGCGCGAGCTGGCCCGTGGTTTTCTCGGTGAGCCATTTTACGTCGTGCACGCCGAGTTGATGCATGAGCGGGGTTTTCGGCTCAGCCCAGACATCGGCAATCGGCCAGTAGATTAGGAATTCATTGTCGGGCTTGCCGCGCTGGAGAATCGATTGCACGCGGGCGACGTAGGTGTTGAGTGCGCTGAAGTCGTCCCACCAGGTGTTGTTCGGGTTGAACTGCGTGGATGCGTAGAAAAGCCAGCCGGGCCACGCGGCGTCTTGCGGCGAATACACGCTGCCGTGGTAAAAGATGTGGTTGATGCCGTTGACGAAGAGGCGGTCGATCTCGGGCTTCGTGAAGGCAAGGGCCTCTTTCCAATGTTCGCGCAACCACGTGCAGGTTTCGCTCGAAGCAAGCGGGCGACCCATGACGTGTGCGGCGGACGAAGCCATGCGCATGACGAGCGGTTCCGGGATGTCGAGGTCGGGACGGAAATCACTTTTTTCGCGGCGCAATCCGGGAATCGGAAAAGGCGTGGAGCCGTAGGATTCGGTCTCGGGCACGTCGACGGCTCCGTAGAGATCGAGCAGGTTAGCGGGCGCGCCGTGCGATTGGTTGCGCACGATGAAGCCGTGGCCATGTGACCAGGTGATCCAGGTTTTCAGATAATCGAGATGCAACTTCGCGAGCGTCTCGCGGTAATCGCTGCGCACGCGCGCGAGGGTGTCGGGATCGGTGGCTTTGCCGCCTTTGAGCTCGCCGGCGAAAGTCTGCACATCGTAGCCGTGCATCTGTTGAAAAATGGCGGGCAAATTCGGCGTCCATTCCGCGCCGTAATATTCGAAGGAATCGTGGAATTGTCCGCGGATAAGTTCCGTGGGGAATTTCGCGAACGCGGCGCTGAACGGCAGTAGGTAACGCTCAAGTGCGGCGGTAGAATAAGGATCGACGACGAGGCCGACGTTGCCGGGCGCGGCGCGTTTGACCATCATCTTGGTGGGCGTGCCGCTGAGCCGCTCGTTAGTGAGGACGAGTTTTTGCGAGCCGTCAGCTTCGTTGACCCACGGGCCGCCGAACGGCCAGCCGGTGCCGGTGGCCATGTCGATGCCGAGACCAAGGTCGCGCGCTTTCCGCCCAGTGTGTTCGAGCGCCGCCATCCACTGTGGCGAAAGAAAATTCAGGTAACGTTCTTCAGCGCCGACCGCGCCGTAAATGGGCGTGATTTCAACGCCGCCCAAACCGGCGGTGGAAAATTGTTCGAGCTGGCGCGTGAGGTTGAGTTCATCGACCGCACTGCCGGGCCACCACCAACGCGTCCACGGTTTGTTTTCACGCGTGATCTCGGGCCACGACAACGGCGTTTCTTGGGCGCAAAGGGTGATACTAGCTAACGCAACGAATAGAGCGGCGAAAAGAGAACGAGGGGACACCATGATGCGGAGTATCACGCGGCAACTTGAGCCGAACGACAAGTGTCGGAATTTCGTTCAGTTTGAATTCAACGGCGGCACATCCGGTGCCGGATTGATCTCAAGGTCGCGCACGCCGCGCCGGTGCCGCATGGTCTCGGTGTTGGCGCGGATTTTGTCTTTCAAAGCGATCACATCGGGCACGGCGTGGAGGAAAAGCGAGGGCGTGGTGCGGTCTGACGTGACGAGCTGAAGATTGCCACGACCGACCAAACGCAATGCAAACGGCTCGATGGTTTGATAGTCGCGCACGCGGTAGAGTTCGAGTTCGGTGCGTCGGCGCGTCAGGACGCCGGTGGTGACGATGATGCGTTCCGTGGTGATTTCGTAAGTGTTGAAACGGGTGCCGAGTGAAACGCCGAGCGCCCAGAGCACGGGGACGGCGAGGCCGGCGAGAACCAGTGGGCCAATCGCCGTCAGAAAATACGCGGCCACGATCCCGGCGGCCAGAATCAGGCACAGCAAATACGTCCCAAAATTCGTCCATTGGGACGGTGAGCCTTTCCACACGATCGTTTCCTCGGTGTTCATCGTTTTGATGAGACAGCGGAAAACGGGAAACGATGCGGAGAAAATGAAGAACGCAGCAGTCGGCGGTCTTAAGGTAGCGGCGGTTATCCCTAACCGTCCTGTTAGACCTGCGCTACATTCCAAGGGCCGTTAGGGATAACGGCCCCTACCTTCATCGCAGGAAGGGTCGCTGCCTGCCCGGAGGTCAGGCCCTACCGCAATCGCTCGGCCTTAACCGCCGAGGTAGGCGGCTTTGAGTTCGGGGTTGGCGCGGAGTTCGGCGGAGGCGCCTTGCATGACGACGCGGCCGGTTTCCAGGACGTAGGCGTCGTGGGAAATTTCGAGGGCGAGATTGGCGTTCTGCTCGACGAGCAGGATCGTGATGCCTTGGGTTTTGTTAATCTCCACGATCTTCTCGAAAATAGTGCTGATGAGCTTCGGGGCGATGCCGAGTGACGGTTCGTCGAGCATCAGCAACGTGGGTTCGCCCATGAGTGCGCGACCGATGGCGAGCATTTGCTGCTCGCCGCCTGAGAGCGTGCCGGCGGCTTGCGTGAGACGTTCCTTGAGGCGCGGAAAAATGCTGAAGACGTAGTCGCGGTTTTGCGCGATCTTGGCCTTGTCGGTTTTCAGGTAGGCGCCCATCGCGAGGTTTTCGTCGACGGTGAGATTGGAAAACACCATGCGGCCTTCCGGCACGTGGCAAAGTCCGCGCGCGACGATCAAGTGCGGCTGAAGTTTTGAAATGTCTTCGCCCTTGAAGTGAATGCTGCCGCGCTTCGCACGAAGGAGTCCGGAGATCGTGCGCAGCGTGGTGGTCTTGCCTGCGCCGTTGGCGCCGATGAGCGTGACAATGCGGCCGGCGGCGATGTCGAACGACACGTCGCCCAATGCGCTGATGGCGCCGTAGCAGACTTCGAGATTTTTTACGGAGAGCATTCGGATTAACCGCTGATTTTCGCTAATGGACGCTAATTGGGAAACGTAGCGGAGGTGGTCATTAGCGCCGATGAGCGTGAATTAGCGGTTCAAAGTTAGTGATGCGAAAGGGACGTGCTGTGATCTTCGCCGAGGTAGGCTTCGATGACTTTCGGGTTGGCTTGGATTTCGGCGGGCGTGCCCTCGGCGATTTTTACGCCGTAATCCAGCACGGCGATGCGCTGGCACACACCCATGACGACCTTCATCGAGTGTTCCACGAGCAGGATCGTGAGGCCGAACTGTTTTTGCACCTGTTGGATGAGGCGAATGAGATCGATTTTCTCGACGGGATTCATCCCGGCGGCCGGTTCGTCCAGGAGAAGCAGCTTTGGTTTCGTCGCGAGGCAGCGCACGATTTCGAGGCGACGTTGTTCGCCGTAAGGGAGGCTCTTCGCGGGCGCGTCGCGGAAACGGCGGAGGTTGAAAATATCGAGCAACTCCTCGACGCGTTTCGCGATGGCGGCCTCGTCTTCGCGGAAACCTTTCATGCGGATCAACGCCTGAATCGGCGCGGTGCCGCGGTGGAGATTGCACGCGACGCGGACGTTATCGAACACCGAGAGCGAACCGAACAGGCGGATGTTCTGAAACGTGCGTGCGATGCCGAGTTCGACGATCTCGTTGACGCGGTGGCCGGCGATGGGTTTGCCGTTTAACAGCACCGCGCCGGACGTCGGTTGGTAAACGCCGGTCATCAAATTGAAGACGGTGGTTTTGCCCGCGCCGTTCGGGCCGATGAGGCCGCAGAGTTCGCCTTCGCCGACCGAGAAATCGACGGCGTTCACCGCGGTGAGACCGCCGAACTTGATCGTGAGTTTGTCGAGTTGGAGGAGAGCGGCCATCAGGACTTCGATTTACCGAACTTGAAATTAAACAGGCCTTGCGGACGGACGATCATCAGGACGATGAGGAGCAGGGAGTAAATAATCATGCGGTATTCCGCGATGGGGCGCAGGACTTCGGGCAGGAGCGTAAGCAAGATCGCGGCGAGGATCACGCCGACCGTGTTGCCCATGCCGCCAAGAATCACCATGACGACGATCTCGATGCTTTTCGTGAAATCGAAGCCAGTCGGCGTGATGGTCATCTTGAAGTGTCCGTAAAGTCCGCCCGCCGCGCCGGCGAAAAATGCGCCGATGACGAACGCCACGATCTTGTAGCGCGTCGTGTTGAGACCGACCGCTTCCGAAGCCACTTCGTCATCGTGCGTGGCGAGGAAGCCACGCCCGTAAGTAGAATTTACGAGGCAGGTGACGGTGAAGACGCTGAGTGCCACAAAGGCCAGCACCCAGAACGGCGTTGTGTAAGGAGGAATGCCGTTGAGGCCCAGCGCGCCGCCGAGAACTTCGACGTTTTGAAAAATCACGCGGATGATTTCGCCGAAGCCCAGCGTCACGAGTGCGAGGTAGTCGCCTTTCAAGCGCAACGAGGGCACGCCTACCACGAGTCCCGCGAACGCAGCGCCCAGTCCGCCCGCGAGCAGCGCCGCGAGGAAAAGGATGCCTTGTTGCAGCGCCGTCCCGCCTTCTTCGCCGAGAAAGGAAGGGCCGGCAAAAATTGAGACTGCGGCGGCGAGGTAAGCGCCGACCGCCATGAAGCCGGCGTGGCCGAGCGAGAACTGGCCCGTGTAGCCGTTTACGAGATTAAGCGAGACGGCGAGGATGATGTTGATGCCGATGCCGATCATCACATCGAGGTGATACGGGTCGATGCGGTCGGAGAAATGCGAGAATCCGTAGGCCGCGAGCAAACCAAGGAGCAGATAAATATGCGGGCGCGGCATGGCTTAGACTTTTTCGACCGTGAACTTGCCCAACAGCCCCGCCGGACGGAACAACAGGATGATGATGAGAATCGCGAACGCGATGGCGTCCTTGTAGGTCGACCACTGGCTGCCGTTGACAAACGTTTCCACCGTGCCGAGCAACAAGCCGCCGAGCGCTGCGCCTGGGATATTGCCGATGCCGCCGAGGACGGCGGCGACGAACGCCTTGAGGCCGGGCATCACGCCCATGAGCGGATCGATCGACGGATAATTCAGCGCGTATAAAATGCCGCCCGCGCCCGCGAGCGCGGAACCGAGGCCGAAGGTGAACGAGATGACGACATTGTTGTTCACGCCGACGAGCTGCGCGGCTTTCGGATTGAGTGAAACCGCGCGCATCGCCGTGCCGATCTTCGTCCGGTAAACGATAAACTGCAGGCCGAGCATCAGCAGCGTGGTGACCACGATGACGAGGATCTGGTTGGATGAGATAACGAGATCACCGAGCGTGAAATTCGTCGAAGGAAACACCGCGGGGAACGTGCGCGGCGTCGCGCCGAAGAAAACCTGGCCGGAATATTCGAGGAGGAGCGAAACGCCGATGGCCGTGATGAGGACGTTCAACGTCGCCGCGCCGCGCAACGGGCGATACGCGAAGCGTTCGATAAACATGCCGAGCAACGCGCAACCGATCATCGCGATCAACAAGACCAGGATGCCGCCCCAAATCGTGTTTTCAGGCAAATGCTGGCCGGCGTAGTAGCCGATAAACGAGCCGACCATGAAGACGTCGGAGTGCGCGAAATTGATGAAGCGCAGGACGCCGTAAACCATCGTGTAGCCCAGCGCGATGAGCGCGTAAATCGCACCAAGCGAAAGGCCGTTAAGAAGTTGCTGGAGAAATTCGGACAAAGGGAACCAGAGTTGAAAGCTGAAAGTTGAAAGTTGAAAGCCTTTATTCCTTCAAGGAATCGCGCAAGCCTGTGAGCATACGAACGATCTCTAGCGAATCCCGATAAAGCAGATCGTGGGCCGTCGGAGAAAGCAGTTCTTGGTCGCGGGCGATGCGGGCTTGAGAAACAAGCTCAAACGCTGAGCCGGTCGCGATACCGATGAAACGGCTGAAATCAGCCTTTGATTCACGTGAGCAGCCTTCCGCGATATTCGAGGAAATCGATACTGCCGCGCGGCGCATCTGATTGGTCAGGCCAAAACGCTCATCAATCGGAAACGTTTTGGTGAGGGCGTAAACTTGCCCGGCGAGTGCGATACTCTTCTGCCAAACCTGCAATTTCTCGAAATTAAACATACGGGATTTTCCGCTCCTAATCTTTCAACCTTCAACTTTCACCTTTCAACTCCGGGCGTTGCGCCCGCTCATGGATCGATCGTCTCGACGTATTCAAAGCGTCCATTCTTCACCGTGAGAATCACCGCGGATTTCGTGGCGTTGCGGTGTTCGTCGATCGTGATCTTGCCGGTGACGCCGGGGAAATCAGTGGTCTGGCCGATGGCGGCGCGGAGCGCGGCGCTATCGGTCGTGCCGGCGCGTTTCAAGGAATCGAACAGCAACATCGCCGCATCGTAGCCGAGGGCGGCGATGCTGTCGGGCGTCTCGCCGTTCCAGCGGGCTTGGAATTTTTTCACGAAACCCTGCACTTCCGGCGCGGTGGATTCGGGGGAACCGTGCGTGGAGTAATACGTGCCTTCGACGGCTTTGCCGCCGATTTCGATGAGTTGCGGGGCTTCCCACGCGTCGCCGCCGAAGAGCGGGCCGGTGAAACCGAGTTGGCGGGCTTGAATGCAAATGAGCGCGCCTTCCGTGTAGTTACTGGAATGAAAAATCGCGTCCACGCCCGCAGCTTTGATCGCGGTGAGTTGGGCGCGGAAGTCTTTGTCGCCTTCGCTGTGGCGTTGCTCGATCGCGATCTCGCCGCCGGCAGCGGTGAATTTTTCGCGGAAGACTTTCGAGATGCCGACGCTGTAAGCGTTGCTGACCGATGTGATGATGGCGACGCGTTTGGCTTTGAGCGTGTCCTTGGCAAATTTGGCCAGCACCGCGCCTTGAAACGGATCGATGAAGCAGACGCGGAAAATGTAATTGCCGACTTCGGTGACGCGCGGGTTGGTCGACGAAATCGCGATCATCGGAATCTTCGCGTTCTGCAACACGGGCGCAGCTTCGAGAGAATTGCTTGAGGGGTTGCCACCGAGGACGGCGACGACTTTGTCGCGGGAAACAAACTTCTTGGCGATGGTCGCCGACTCGCTGGCTTTGGATTGGTTGTCCTCGCTGATCAATTCGAGTTTACGACCGAGCACGCCGCCCTTGGCGTTGGCTTCGTCGAAGGCGAGCATCACGCCTTTGCGCGCGGAGACGCCGAACGCGGCTTCCTTGCCGCTGAACGCGCCGTATTGGCCGATTTTGATCGGGTCTTCGTTGGCGGCGCGCGTGAACGGCACGAGCGCGAGCGCGGCGAGGGCGAGAAGCAGACGAGGAGCGGCGGGAATCATGGTTCGATGGTTTCGATAAATTGCGGGCGGCCGTCTTTGACGATGAGCATGACGGCGGGCTTCGAGGCGTTGCGGTCTTTGTCGATGGTGGTCTTGCCCGTGACGCCGGGAAAATCCTTCGTGGCCGCAAGGGCGTCGCGGAGTTTCGGGCCTTCGGTCGTGCCAGCGCGGGCGATGGCTTCGGCAATGATTTTCACGGCATCATAGGCGAGCGGCGCCATGGAATCAGGCGTCTCGCTGAAGCGTTCGCGGTATTTTTTCACGAACTCCTGCACTTCGGGCGCGGTGCTCGCGGAGGAATAATGGCTGGCGTAATACGTGCCTTCGACGGCCTTGCCGCCGATTTCGATCAGTTCGGGCGCTTCCCAGCCGTCGCCGCCGAAGATCGGGACGTTCAGGCCGAGATCGCGCGCTTGTTTGCAGATCAGCGCAGCTTCGGTGTAGAAACCCGTCACGGCGATGGCGTCGGGCTTGGCGGCGCGGATCGCGGTGAGTTGGGCGCGGAAATCCTTGTCGCCTTCGGAGTATTTTTGCTCGACCGCGATTTCGCCACCGAGGGCGGCGAGGCGGTCGCGGAATACTTTGGAAAGACCTACGCTATACGACGAAGAAACCGAGGTGAGAATCGCAACGCGCTTTTTCTTGAGCGAATCGATGGAGAATTTCGCGAGGACGTTGCCCTGAAATGGGTCGATGAAGCACGAGCGGAACACGTAGCTGCGGCCGGCGGTGACTTCGGGCGCGGTGGCAGTCGTGGCGACGAGCGGGATTTTCGAGTTTTGGGCGAGCGGGGCGACTTCGAGCGTGTTGGACGACGTGCCGGTGCAGACGAGCGCGACGACCTTTTCGCGGCTCACCAGTTTCTTCGCGACGGTGGCGGAGTCGCCGGGCTTGGATTGGTTGTCCTCGGCGACGACGGCGAGCGGGCGGCCGAGCACGCCGCCCTTGGCGTTGATCTCGTCGATCGCCATGAGGATGCCGCGGTGGGCTTGCTGGCCGAACGCGGCTTCCTTGCCGGTGAGCGGGCCGATTTCGCCGATGCGAATGGGCTCGGCGGCAAACGCGAGGAGCGGAAACAAAACCGCGCCGCTCAAAAGGCGGCGCGGAAGAGAAAGGAGACTCATGGGGCGACCGTCTTGTGGAACTTCGCCTTGCCGCCTTCGATTTTGATGATCGTCGCGGCCTTGGAGGCGTTGCGCTCCTTGTCGATGGTGGTCTTGCCGCTGACGCCGGGGAAATCTTTCGTGGCCGCGAGGGCGTCGCGGAGTTTGGCGCTGTCGGTGGTGCCGGCGCGTTTGATGGCGTCAGCGAGCACATAAACGGCATCGTAACCGAGCGCGGAGAACGCACCGGGGACTTCGCCGTTCCAGCGGGCTTTGTATTTCTTCGCGAATTCCGCTACGACCGGGTCGGTGTTTTCAGCCGAGAAATGGGTGGAGTAATAGCAGCCGTTCAGCGCTTCGCCGCCGATCTTCAGGAGTTGTTCGTCTTCCCAACCGTCGCCACCGAAGAACGGCGCCGTGATCCCCAGATCGCGGGCCTGGCGGATAATGAGCGCGGACTCGGTGTAGTAACCGGGCACGAAAATCGCGTCAGCGCCGGAGGCTTTGACGGCGGTGAGCTGAGCGCGGAAATCCTTGTCGCCTTCGGAGAAGTTTTTCTCGGTCGCGATGGCGCCGCCGCCGGCAGTGAAGGTTTCCTTAAAGAATTTCGCGAGGCCGAGGCTGTAGGCGTTCGAGACGCTGGAGAGGATCGCGACTTTCCTGGCCTTCAAATCTTCCTTGGCGAATTTGGCCATCACCGTGCCTTGGAACGGATCGATAAAGCAGACGCGGAAGATGTAGTTGCCGGTTTGCGTGACTTTCGGATTGGTCGCGGCGGGCGCGATCATCGGAATCTTGGCTTGTTGCGCGATCGGCGCGGCTTCGAGCGAGCGACCGGAGGAAACTTCGCCGATGAGGGCGACGACTTTGTCGCGGGAAATTAGTTTTTTCGCTGCGGTGGCGGATTCGCCGGCTTTCGTCTGGTTGTCTTCGTAAGCGAGTTCGAGCTTCTGGCCGAGGACGCCACCGGCGGCGTTGATTTCTTCAAGCGCGAGGACGACGCCATGGTGCGAGGTTTGGCCGAAACCGGCTTCCTTGCCGGTGAGCGAAGCGTATTCGCCAATCTTGATTTGGGCGACAGCCGTGCTGGCGAGCGCGGCGAGAGCGAGGAGGAGAGTAGGAGTTTTCATGAAGTGATGATCAGGGGTTAACGTCTTGAAGAAAAGCATAACGTCCATCTTTCACCGTCAGGACGACGGCGGACTTGGTTGGGTTGCGTTGGGCGTCGAAGCTGATGCTGCCGGTCGCGCCGGAGAAATTTTTCGTGGCGGCGATGGCGTCGCGGAGCTTCGGGCCTTCGGTCGTGCCGGCGCGCTTGATGGCGTCGATCAAAACCATCGCGGAATCGTAGCCGAGCGCGGAGAGGGCGTTGGTGTCGATGCCCCAGCGTTTGCGGTAACGCTCGTTAAATCCGCTGACGCCCGCCGCCTTGCTTTCGGGGGAGTAGTGCGTGGAGAGGTAGGAACCTTCGACCGCCGCACCGCCGATCTGGATGAGTTCGGGCGATTCCCAGCCGTCGATGCCGAGAAGCGCGACCTTGAGGCCGAGTTCGCGCGACTGCTTCGCGATGAGCGCGGCTTCGGCGTAGTAACCGGGGATAAAAATGCCTTCGACGCTCGCGGCTTTGATCGCGGTGAGTTGGGCGCGGAAATCCTTTTCGCCTTCGGAATATTTTTGTTCGAGCGCCACGGTGCCGCCGTCGCTCGTGAAGCGCTCTTTAAAATATTTCGCCAGGCCCACGCTTTGCGGCGAAGAGACTGAGGAAAGCACGGCCATGCGTTTGAGCTTCAAGGTTTCGCTGGCGAATTTCGCCATCACGGTGCCTTGGAATTCGTCGATGAAGCAGACGCGGAAAATGTAGTTTCCTTTCTTGGTTACTTCCGTGGCGGTGGCGCCGGGGGAGATGAGCGGGATTTTCGCGTTCTGACAGATCGGCGCGGCTTCGAGCGTGCGGCCGGAAGTGATTTCGCCGAGCACGGCGATGACCTTGTCGCGCGAGATCATTTTTTTCACCACGGTCGCGGATTCGCCCGGTTTGGACTGGTCGTCTTCGGTGATGAGCTCGAGTTTGCGCCCGAGGACGCCGCCGGCGGCGTTGGCTTCCTCGATCGCGAGCAGCGTGCCTTTGTGGGCGTTCTGGCCGAAGACCGCTTCCTTGCCGGTCAGCGAGGCGAACTCGCCAATCTTGATGGTGTCTTGCGCGACGAGCGGCGTGGAGAAATTAAACAGCGCGGTGGCAGCGATGGCCGCAGCGACGAGCGCGCGTTGCAAAAACTGAGGCGATGAACGGACGGGCATGAAGAATTGCAAGGTGACGACGTAAAAGGAGCGCCGCAGGTCTTTCAACCTGCAACTGGCAGTGCGGTTAAGAGAAGCGCTTAGCAGGACTTGTTCCCGCGGAGTGAGATATCTGAACATTCAGCTTTGCGCCGCGCGCGGACGGTGTTTCAGTCCACGCCAAGTGAACTTGTTTGACCGCTACCTCTTGGGCGAATGGCTGAAAATGCTCGGCTTGCTGCTCGCCGCGACGATGGGCCTGCTGCTCATGGCGTCGCTCTACGACGAGTTTCGCGATCTCACGCAAACGGGCGCGAATGCGCATGAGATTTTTCTGTATTTCGCCACGCTGACGCCGAGTTTTCTTTCGGTGGTGTTGCCGTTGTCGATGCTGCTGTCGCTGCTGTTCGTGCTGGGAAAACTGCACCGCAACAACGAACTGACGGCGATGCGCGCGGCAGGGCTGAACATCTTTTCGACGACTCGCTCGCTCTGGCTGGCGGGCATTGTGTTTTGCGGGATCTCGCTGCTGCTGAATTCCCGCGTCGTGCCGTGGTCAGTGGAGGCATCGGCGAGTTTGCTGCAAAGTTTTCAACAACGCGCGGAAGAGCAAAAATCCGGCTCCGGCGTGGCGCTGGGGTTGGTGCCGAGTGTGACGTTCGATAACCAAAAGCAAAACCGTATGTGGTTCATCAACCGCTACAGCCGCTACACAAACGTGGCGTATGGCGTTTCGATTTCGGAGATGGATGCGCAGCGGCGCGAAAAGACCCGGATCATGGCGCGCGAAGGGGTTTACAATCCCGTGGCGCGCACGTGGTCGTTCAAGGACGGACGCGAAATGTGGTTCGATACCGAAGCGGGCGAGTTGCAGCGCTCGGTGGCGTTCAAAGAGAAAACCATTCCGCACTACCGCGAAGACCCGACGTTGATGATGCTCATCGACCAGAAACCCTCGAATCTCTCATTCAACCAACTCCAGCGCATCACGGAATATTTCGCGTCGGATAATAACCCCAAGGTCATTCCTTACGAAGTGCGTTACTACTCGCTCCTCGCGAATACGATTGGGCCGCTGATCATTATCGCGATTGCGATTCCGTTTGCGGTGTCCGGTGTGCGCGTGAACCCCGCAGTCGGCGTGTCGAAATCGATCGGGTTGTTTTTCCTGTATTACATTCTCGCGAGCATCGCGACGTTGCTGGGTGGCAAGGGCTACCTCGATCCGATGTGGGCCGCAGCGATGCCGAATCTTGCGATGACCGGCCTGGCGACGGTGCTGTTCGGACGGATGCGCTAAAATCTTTTATTTGGAGATCAGGGACTCAGGAATGGAGCAGCGACAGGGTGTCCTGATTTTTTTGAGTTCCAGATTAAGACTCAGCTAAAAATCGGCGGCGGCCACTTGAGGAATTCGAGGGTCGAGATGCGGTGCCAGTTCGAGTAAAGAATCAGGCCCCAGACGACGATGGAGTTGATGTAGGCGATGAAGACCGCCGCGCTGCCCATGTCCTTCGCGCGTTTGGCGAACGGGCGTTTCGCGAGCGAGATGTCGTCGATTGTCCATTCGATGGCGGAATTCAGCAACTCGGCGATCACGATGAGCAAAAGCGACGCGATCATCACGGCACTGGAAACCGCGTTGACCGGGAGGATCACCGCGAATGGAACCAGGATGATGACGAAGATCAGGTCCTCACGAAACGACGGCTCGTGTTTCAACGCGGCCCAGAATCCTTCCAAGGCATAGCCGACGGATTTGAAAAAATTGCCGACGTCGCGCTGCTTGGATTCGGGCGGAGGAATTTGTTCGCTCACGCCTAGAGTGCAGCGGGCACCGTGCCAGCGGACAAACCTAAATTGGCCGGGTGCCAGCTGCGCTAATTCAGGTAGGGCGGTTATCCTTAACCGCCCTTACCTCAGGCGCTCAGCAGGCGGAAAGACGAACCGTTGCCTTCGACAAATCCCAGCGCGCGGCACGCGTGCGCGATGGTCTCGTCGTGGCAGCCGATGAATTCCAGCATGCGGCATACAAAGCGGCGCTTGGTGGAGTCGTCGATGTTCAGCACCGCCCAATACTGGGTGCCGGCGATTTGCGTCGCATGGTTGTGCGTGCGCACATGGTGGAATTCCTGACGGCTTAACATCAGGTAACGTCGGCCACTGTCCTGATGCGCAATGAAGTCTGCGAAGTCGCACGCGTAGTGCTTCGCCACCCACGACAGCAACGCGAGGTAGCGGGCCGTGGAGTCGGACTGTGCGGCGAACTCCAGGCTCGCGAAGAAAAACAACAAATTGTCCCCGGCGAGCGGCGGACGTTCTGCACCGAGCAACGAGGTGAGGAGGTCGGCTGGAGAAATATTTTTTGCGGCCGCGAGACGCATGAGCGCGTCGTAAGCTGCTTCGCTTAGCTCCACGTGTTTCATGGGAGAAAACTAGGCGATGCTTGCGCGCGCGGCAACGGGTCTGCGACGAATCGCACTTTATTCACGGCCAGCCTGTGTTCACTGACTCGCCCGCGTTTATTTCTTGTCGGGAAATTCGTCCTGACCGATCGCGTAATCGGTGAAGTCGTTGTGCACATTTTCGTAACGGCGGTCTTGTTTGTAAATCTGCAGGATGCGCGCGTGCTCTTGGTTGGTGGTGGGAAAAATTTTCGCCGGTTCGCCCGGCAAAAATATCGCCGTGTAAGACCGTTTACCGTCATCGAGCCGCCGGATTACGAGCATGCGGGAAGGTTGGCGGGAGGATTGATTTTGGCAAGTCGATGGCTGGGCGATCCCGGTCGCGCGTCACGTTGCGGGCAAGCTCGCAACCTGCAAAATCGCATTGAGTCACCACGGCTTGCGCCGTTGCGCCGAATGCGCAGGCTCTCCGGATGCGCACCGCAATGATCGCCGGAGGCAGTGGACTCGTGGGAGGTTTTCTTCTGCGGCAATTGCTCGATTCGCCCGAGTATGGGCGTGTGATTTCGCTCGGGCGACGCGTGCTTCCGCTGGAGCATCCGAAGCTCACGCAAGTGGTGGTGGATTTCGCCGCGCTCGAAAAAGTGGCGACGGAAATCAGATGTGACGACGCGTTTTGCGGCCTCGGCACGACGATCAAGGCAGCGGGTTCGCGCGAAGCGTTCTACGCGGTCGATCGGGTGGCGGTGCTGGCGTTTGCGTGGGCCGCGCAACGTGCCGGCGCGAAACGCTTTTTTGTGGTCACGGCAATTGGCGCGGATGCGAACTCCAAAATTTTTTACAGCCGCGTGAAAGGAGAAACCGAAACGGCGTTGCAGGTTTTGAATTTCGAAACGCTCGCGATTTTTCAGCCAAGTTTCCTGCTTGGTCGCACCGAAAAGAAACGACTGGGCGAACGGATCTGGGCGGCGGTGCTGTGGTTATGGGAGCCGTTGATGCTGGGGGGCCTGCGGAAATACCGCGCGATTCACGCCGAGGTCGTGGCGCGGGCGATGGTGCGCGCGTCTTACGGCCGCGGTGAGCGCGGCGTGCTCGTGTTTGATTCCGCCGAGATTCAGGACATGGGCGTGGCGGTGGGCGGAACTCAGCGCGCCTGACCACGCAGGAGATTCCGGACCGCTTGAAGATTGTCGCGGGCGTTGCGGTGGGTGGGGTCGAGGGCGAGCGCTTTTTGGAAGGCGGTGACCGCATCGGCGTAACGGCCAGTCTGCGCGTAAAGCGTGCCGAGGTTGTCGAAGAGTTCAGCGGTCGGCGGACTGAGGCGGAGCATTTCCTCGAAGTGGGGAATGGCGTCGGCGGGCAGGCCGTTTTCGGCATAGGCGAGGCCGAGGTGATAACGGGTTTGCGGGAGCGCGGGGTTGAGCGGGAGGGCGATTTCCAATTCGCGAATGCCCTCGGTCGCGCGTCCGGCGGCGAGCAGCGAAACACCGAGGTGGGAATGCAGGCGCGCGGAGTCCGGTTGCAAGCGCAGCGCTTCCTGCAACAGCGCGACGGATTCCTGCGCCCGGCCGGAGCGGCGCAGCCAGACCGCGTAAGCACCGAGAATCTCGGGATCGTGAGGATCCAGTGCGCGTGCGCGGTCGAAGAGGCGGCCGGACTCTTCCATTTGGCCGGCCTGCATCAGGGTGTTGGCGAGATTGTAGGAATGGATGGCTTCGTGCGGGGAAAGTTCGAGCGCGTGGCGATACGTCGCGATGGCTTCGTCAGGGCGGCCGGCTTCGAGGAGGGCGTTGCCGAGGGTGCCTTGGAAAATTGCTTTCGTGGGGCTGGCATTGAGCTCGACCGCGCGCCGTAACGCAGCGATCGCCTCGTCGAAACGGCGCACGCGCGTGTAGGCGCGGCCGAGATTGTGCCAGGCTTCGGCGTAGTCCGGTGTGTAGTCGATCGCCGCGCGGAATTCGCCGATGGCTTCATCTAGGCGCCCGGCATCGAACAACATCGCCCCGTGGTTGTTGCGGGCGCGGGGGTTGTCGGGGAGGCGTCGGGCGGTATCGCCCCAGATCGTGAGTTCGTCGCGGTAGTCGTGGTTGCGCACCTGCGTGCGGATGCCCGCCGCGACGAGGAGCGCGATACAAATTGGGAATGTCGCCCGCCCGGCGAATCGCGAAAGCAGCAATACCGCCGGAACAACGAGCGCGGCGAGTGGCAGATACATGCGATGTTCGGCGACGGTCTGCGTGGCCACCGGCACGAGGCTGGAGGTGGGCGCGAGAATCAGAAAAAACCACGCGAAGCTGAATCCCGCGACCGGCCGTTGACGCAGCGCCCAAGCGCCTGCGGCAAGCCCGAGCAAAATCACGGCGCCGGCCGGCACGATGATCGCGAAATTTTTTTCCACCACCGCGCCGTAGTCGAAGATAAGATTAGCCGGCCAAAACGCACGCCAGACATAGCCGAGGATCGCGGGTGCTTGCGTGAGCGCGTATTCCCACCAGCCGACTTGCGCGAAACCGACGGAGCCGCCGCGCCCGCCGCTTTGCACGATGCAGGCGAGGAGCATGAGCCACGTGGCGGCGAGAGAAAGATGCAAACGACGATGCCGCCGCCAGCTCGCCGCAACTGTGCCGCTGATAAAAGTCCGGTCGTAGAAAAAAATGATCAGCGGGGCGGACGCCATGACCTCTTTCGCCGCCATGCCCGCGAGACAGGCGATCACCGTGAACGCCGGCCAGCAGCGATTAGGGTTTCCCGCTGGGCGGGCCTCCACGCTGCGAATGAATCCGTAGAGTGTGAGCAAATAAAAGAGACCGACGAGTGACTCCGCGCGTTGAACGATATAGGTGACGGATTCGGTTTGGAGTGGATGCAGCGCCCAAAGTGCGGCGGCGCACCACGCCAGTGGGCTGGCCAAGGAAGTGAAGCGCCCGGCGAATACAGGCTGAAGCAGCGTGCGCCGAATCACGCCCCACAGGACGAGCGCCGCGAGAGTGTGAATGAGAAGATTGGCGACGTGATATCCGAAAACGGTTTCCCCATGGATCGCGTAATTGATCGCGAAGGAAACGTTGAGCAACGGGCGACCGCTGGTCGTGATGCCCCTGCCGGCGGGTGGCATCCAGGATGACGCGAGGCGGTGGATCGTGGGGTTGTTCGCGATAGACTCGGCGTCATCGAACAGAAAGGGGACTCGAAAAGAATTCGCGTAAGCGGCGACCAGCGCGCCCACGAGCAGGACAACCCCCAAAAGATGGGCACGGGGGGAATCCATGAAGCCGGGGCGAGGCTGCGAGGCGGGCATGAGTGTCCGCAAAGCGCAACGTGCGCCCTCTCATGAGTCGAGGCGTTTCGCCTGACTCAGCCGCAGGTCGTAAGCGCAGAAAAAGCGCGGGCGGCGGCGCGACGAATACGATTACGACGCAGGGGGAGGATCGCCGGCTAGTTCGGCGGTTTCGTGCAGGCGGAACGTTTTGCGTTCTTCGTTTTCGCCGACGCGCAGCACGAGCGTGGCATCGACTTCGCTGTAGCGTCCGCCGAGTTGCGTGGTCATCGCGTCGAGGAAAAGCGTCTGGCCCGGTTCGAGCACGAGCTTTTCGGGACGCACGGCGAAATTCCCCAGCAACGAGGTGAAGTCGCTGATCCAGATTTCGAGGCGCGTGGAGCCTTGGTTAGTGAAGCTTACGTGGATGATTTGGGGCACGCCGCCCTGGCCGGCCATCAGGGGGCGAGCGCTCGGGCCTTCACTGCCTCCTGGCCCGCCGCCGAAACCGCCACCACCACCACCCGGGCCCATGCCGCCACCGCCGCGGGGAGGCCGGCCACCGCCTCGTTCGCGACGTTCGCCCTCGCTGCCGCTTTGACCGCCGCCACCCGCACCGGGTTTGGGCATGCCTTTGTTGCTGACGGTGACTTTGGCGAGCAACTGGCCGTTAAAAAACTGTGCCTGCCCGGCCATCGGATTCGCTTTGCGCAAGCGTTCGCCGTCGGGGCCGCGTTTCGGGCCGCGGTCACTGCTGCAGCCGGCGAAGACCAGCAAACTCAGAGTGGTTGCGGCGCACAGCGCGCGCAGAAAAGAAATACGTGGGTGCATCGCCATTCTGACGCGTGCGTCGAGAGAAAGTTGCGCGATATGTCGCGCGACTTAGCTCCAGTTGTAATTAAAGCTGACGCTGATGCGCTCCTCAGTCGTGCGATTGGCGGCGACTTCGTGGCGGAGCCAGCTTTCGAACAGGATCACGTTACCGGCGGCGGTCGGGTAGGTGATGTGTGGCTGATTCGCCGGCCGCACTTTCGCGGTTTTCGGTGGCGCGGCCATGAACTTGCTGAGGCGCGGATCCTCGAATTTCAGGCCCGGGCAACCCGGCGGAGTGACGACGTAGTAGGTGCCGCTAATAAAAGACAGGGGATGCAAATGCAGGCTGTGCGCGGCGTGCTCGGGCATGATGTTCACCCAGAAGTCCGTCATCGTGATCGTCCGGCCGCGCAGATCCATGTCGAGTTCGGCGGCGAATTTCTTCACGTGTTGCGTGATTTTTTTCTCCAATGTCGCGAACGTCGAAGAGAATTTGTGCAACTGATTCAATGACGCGTAGGACGTGTAGCCGCCGGGATAATTCTTCGCTGACCACTTGCGGCCGGCGTCATCGTAGTCGCGCAGGTTGCGGCATTCATCGGCGAGGCCGTCGTTAAAACGTTGGAGGCCAGAACGGAACAACGGTTCGTTGTAGATAAAAGTGGAGAACCACGCGCGGGTAGGCATGACGCCATTGATGATGCGGGTCGGAGTGACGCGCAACCCGGAAGCCGAAGCCGTTTTCCGGGGGAACAATGCAAAACCTTTGAGGTTGAAAGGCTCGGAGTGGCTTGCTTGAACTACCAACCTGTAAATTTTATGAACCAGAAGAAACTACCAAACCTAGTCTGTGCAGCGATGGCGCTGTTGTTGTCCTCCGTGGCCTTCGCCGCCGATCGCATCGAGTTGAATGATGGCTCTGTCATCCTGGGTAAACTCGTGTCTGCCGAAGAGGGTAAGATCAAGTTCGAGACCGTGTTCGCGGGCACGATCGACATCGCGCAGAAAGAAGTGAAAACCTTCAGCACTGACGAAGCCGTCAACGTCCAGCTGCAAGCGGGCAGCACGGTCATCGGCACGGTCACGCCGACGGCGACTGGCATTTCGGTCGTCGCCACCGACGGCCAGTTTGCCGCCGAAACCAGCAAAGTCGCTGCCGTGTGGCGCGTGGGCAAAGAGAGCCCGCAAGTCCGCAAGCTCAAGGAGCAAGCCGACAAACAAAAACGCCAGTGGGCGTATGAAGCGTCTGTCGCGATCACGGGTCGCACGGGCGGTTCGGAGAAATTCTCCGGCGCGCTTGGTTTCAAAGCGACCCTCGAGAGCGCTCAGGATAAATTGATCTTCAATCTCGCCGCCGAAAAAGCCGAAGACAACGGCGTCGAAACCGCCAACCGCCAGGCCGGCGGCGTGGATTACTCGTCATTCTTCTCCGAGAAAAACGTGTGGTATGCGCGCACGTCGCTGGAAAAAGATTCCATCAAAGCCCTCGATCTTCGCTCGACCACGGCGTTCGGTATCGGTCGCAAGCTCATCAAAAAAGACATTCAGGATCTCGAAGCCCGCTTCGGTGTGAGCTATGTTTACGAGACGTATGCGAACGGCACGAAGTTCGACTCGCCCGGTCTCGATCTCGCGCTCATCCACACGTATAAATTCAAGAACGGTCAGATGAACAACTCGCTCACCTACACGCCGGCTTTCGAAGATTTTGCGAATTACCGCGCCCACCACGAATCGTCCTACGAGACCCCGATCGCCAATTCGTTCTGGAAGCTCAAGATCGGCATCAGCAACGACTACACCAGCATCCCCCAACCCGGCATCGAGCGCCTCGACACACTCTACTTCAGCAGCCTGATCCTGAACTGGAAGTAAGCGCACGCTTCCGCGTAATTTTCAAAGCGAGCCCGACCCTGGGCTCGCTTTTTTATTGGGCGGTCAACGCGAACGCTCGTGCGCTGGCGATCCGCGGCAGCGCGGGGCCAATTTTTTTAATGTGGAAATCAGGAATGCGGGAAACGAAGTGAGGCGCGTGACGAATTTTCACCAATCCGAATTTTCCCGTTTCGTGTAATTTGTGAAATTCGTGTCTCCGCGGGCTACGCAGGGGGAATTATTTCCCGCGACGCCGTTGGATCGCGCCATCGAGTGCGACCGCCGGACCCCACCAGCCGCGACGGCGCAATTTCTCCGCCCAGCGAGCCGGACGCAGCAGCGAGATCAGCGCAATCAGCACACAGCTCACGGCGATGAATCGCAAAAAGAGCCACGCGATTGTTTCCCAAGAACCACCACTGCCCAGCAGGATCGCCGAGACCACCACGAGCGGCAGCCAGAATTGCCAGCGCGAGAATTCCCGCACCCGCCGCCGCCAGCCCGTGCGAATCGGTCGGCCGGCTTCGGTTACAACGCCGTGTTCCACGCGCGTCGTTTCGCGGTCGATGATTTTTTGCAATGCCTCGGGCGGCCGCCGCAGCCGCCACGCCGTGAGCGCGATCCCACACGACACGCTCGCGTGCAAAATCGCCCACGCGCCCACCAGCCACGGCAGCCCCGGCGCGCTGATGTTCCATTTCTCGGCGAGCCAAAGCACGATCGTATCGTAGGCTTTGAACATTTCCTTGCCGATCATGAGGTATTGCAGCGCGAATCCCTGCAGCGCCGCCCACGCGCCGACGAGCGCTCCGCCGATGCCGATTGCGAAAAAATTCCACCCGAGTGCCTGCACCGACGTGCCGAAAAGCAGTCCTTGCATGATGATCGCGATCATCGGGCGCACGCGATTGCCCGCTGGCGAGAGCGCTTTCAATCCGCCGGAAATAAACGGCACCCACACGACGCGACCGGGTTGAGCAAGGCCGGTGCCCGCGAAAACCATCATCGCGGCTTGCAACGACGACATCGCGAGTCCGCGCAGCGGCACTTTTGCGGCGTGCAACGCCGAACCCACCGTCATCTCAATTCCACCGGCGGCTCCGCCATAAAGACCGAGCCGCGTCCATTCACCGTAGTCTTCGCACGCACGCTGGAGTTTGCTCAGCGCAGCCGGATCACTTGCCGAAATCTGCAAATCGAATTTCCGCCCGATGCGTTGTTCGATGACGGGAATGTGGATATCACGCGTCGCGATGGCGACGATGCGTGGATTCGCCGCGACGATATCAGGCCACAGCGGCATCAAGCCGAGTCCGCGCGCTTCAAATTTTCCAAACTCGTCGAGCACCATCAAGTCCGCCGGCGGCAGATCTTTCAGGCGTTTAGCCCACGCTTGTAACTTCAACGTCGTGTCAGGCTCGAAGCGGTAGGGCGGATCGAGCGCGTCGTCGCGCACCGCCCAGAGCGATTCCTGTTCCTGACCGATCGTGCGCACCCAATATTCGCTCGCGCCACGATTCGGTTCGCGCCGGGTTCCCGCGATGGCGAGCACGCCTTCCACATATTGGCCGCGTGCTAACTGGCTCGACGCGAGTTCTGCCAAGGTGCGAGTTTTGCTCGAGCCCGGCCCACCCGTGACCGCGATGAGCAGTCCGGAAGAAAGTGGAATGGGTGAAGGTGGATGGTCAGGCATCAGGCAACAGTCGGCCAAGCCGCGCGCTGTGCAGTTCAACACAACCGCGCCGGCGAAAATTGCAACGCGTCAGCATGTCACGCGCGTGTTTGCACAAAAACTATTGGGCGCTTGAAATTTCATCGTTGTGAAACGACTGCGCCCTTCGCCGCGCGCCAACGCAGCAATGCGGATGCAAAATGCCGTTCCGTGCAGTCACCGATTTTACTAACGGCCCCCACAGATTTCTCGCCGTCCACCTGCTGGCATGCACAGTGCTTGACGGGTTTGGTATAACCCTCACCCGCACTCGCATGTTCACGCTTTTTCCATTCACGCGTTTTCCGACCCGGTGGCTGCGTGTGGTCGCATTGCTGGGGGTGGGACTCGTCGGCGTATTGTCGTGGTTGGCGGCCAATCCGATGGCGCACGCTGCGTGGCATGCGGCCAGTGGTGAGACGGGTGGGTGCGCGCAACACGGCCAGGCTCACGATGAATCGGGCGCGTCGCAGGGCGATAACGATGCGGGCTGCGTGATCACCGCTTTTCTAGCGGGTGCCACGGATCTGCTCGCGCTTTTATTTTTGGTGTTACTCTTCGCGTTGCGGGTGCTCGTGCGCGTGCGGCCTGTGGATTTTTTCCCGGTGGAATCGTCCGGGCGAGCGCACGCGCCCAGTTGCGGGCCACCGGTGTGGGCTTGAGTTTCGCGGCCTAGGGCTGAGCGCATGCACTGTGATCGTGCGCGCTTGCCCTAGTCGCCATGGCGTCACGCCGCTGACGCGTATCCTTCAGCGTTCGCCGAGAGCTGCCCTCCAGTTTAACCCGTTTTCAATTCCGTGATCATCACCATCGCTCGTAAAGAGTTTATCGAATTCGTCCGCGACGGACGCTTCCGCTGGGCCGGCGCGATCATCCTCGCGCTACTCGTCGTCGCCATCATCGCCGGGGCGCGTTATCAGCGCGACCTCGTCGCCCAGCAACGCGCGGCTGACACCGCCGAACGTGCTCGCTGGCTCGGCCAAACGGAAAAAAATCCGCATAGTGCCGCGCACTACGGCATCTACGCTTTCAAGCCGCGGCTCGCGCCCGCGTTTCTCGATCCTGGCGTCGAGCCTTATACCGGAGTCACCGTTTTATTGGAGGCGCACAAGCAGAACGAATTGCTCTTTCGCCCCGCGGAGGACGCGACGATCGCGCAGCGGTTCGGTGATCTCACGGTGAATCTCGTGCTACAAATTGTTTTGCCGCTCGTCGTGGTGTTACTCGCGTTTGGTGCGTTTGCCGGCGAGCGCGAGCGAGGGACTTTGCGCCAGCTCATGGCGGCGGGCGTGCGGCCGCGCGATCTCGTGCTCGGAAAACTTGCGGGCACGGGCGCGGCGTTGGGGCTCATCGTTTTGCCCGCCGTGCTGCTCGGATCGGCGGCGCTGGCGCTGATTGGCCCGACGGGGGGCGCGGCGCGTTTCGGAGTGCTCTCGGTGATCTACGTGCTGTGGCTCGCGGTGTTTATTTTCATCACGCTCGCCATTTCCGCGCGGGCGCCGTCTCCGCGACTCGCGCTCATTGTCTTGCTCGGCTTCTGGGCGGTGAACTGCCTGCTCGCGCCGCGCGCACTGTCGGATTTCGCGGCGGCCCGGCATCCGCTGCCCGAGCCGGTGAGTTTCAAAGCGCGACTCAAGGAAGAACTGGGAGATCCCCACGGCGCGCCGGCGCGTTTCGAGCAACGCGTCGCCGAATTGATGAAACAACGCGGCGTCACGAAACCCGAGGATCTCGGCGTCAACCTCGTCGGCCTGCGGCTTCAAGCGAGCGAGGAAAACAGCGACGAAATTTTCGACCGCCACCACCGCGACCTCTTCGCGCCGATGCAGGCGCAAAACACGCTGCTCGCCCGCGCCGGCGCGGTGTTTCCGTTGCTCGGGGTGCAAGCGCTCTCGATGGGGCTCGCGGGCACCGACCTCGCGCAACACCGCGACTTCATGCGCGCGGCCGACCAGCATCGCCGCGTCATGCAAGTCATCTTGAACGAAGACCTCATGGCGAATCCGCTCAAGGCCGGCGATCCGGCTTACCTCGCCGGTCCCGAAGTGTGGGCCAAGGTGCCGCCGTTTAATTACGAACCGCCCGGCGCCGGCGCCGTGCTCACGGCGCACGCATGGCCGCTGGCGGCGCTCATCCTCTGGTGCGGCCTCGCCGCGTGGTTCGCCTTGCGCAGCGCGGCCGTGCTTCGGCCGGTCTGAGGGCATCGAAATTCAAAAACGCTCACTATGTTTACTTCTCTTTTTCGCTGGGAAATTCGTTCGCTGCGCCGCGACCCTGCCTGCTGGGTGGCGACGGTGCTGGCGCTCGCGGCGCTTGGATTCGCTTTGCACCACGGCGGCCGTTGGCTCGAGCAGTTGAATCAACTCCGCGCCACGGCGCAGTCCGCCGAAACGAAAGCGACGGCGGAGGCGCGCGCGCTCGCGGCGAAACTTGATGCGGAAAATAATTCCAACTACGGCGCAGCGCGCGATCCGCGCGACGCGGCGGGTTATGCAAATCGCCTCATGGCTAATTTCGCCACGTTGCCGGCCACGCCACTCGCGGCATTGTCCATCGGGCAAAGCGACTTGTTGCCCGCCGTGCTGCCGCTGGCACCGGGGACAAACCCGCGATTGGGGGGCAATCACGAAGCGGAGAATCCGCACCGCCTTTTGCTCGGGCGTTTCGATGCGGCGTTTGTGGTGATCCACCTCGCGCCGCTGCTCATCATCGCACTCACGTATGCGTTGCTCGCCGGCGAGCGCGAACGTGGCACGCTGGCGCTGCTCCTGGCGCAACCGCTGCGCGGGCGCCAACTCGTGCTTGGACGCTTTGCGCCGCGCTTGGTGTTGGGAATCGGTTTGCTCGCGATATTTGCGCTGGCCTTTGTCACGCTCGTGCCGGGGAGCGGCGGCCTGCGCACGCTGCTCTGGTTCGGCGTGGCGGCGGGTTATGGATTATTCTGGTTCGCGCTTTCGCTGGCCGTGGCCGTGCGACCGGGCACGGCGGCGAGACACGCGCTGGTGTTGGCGGCGCTTTGGCTCGGGTTTGTCGTGCTCGCGCCGGCGGCCATCAATCTCGCAGTGAAAACGCTGCATCCCGTGCCTTCGCGCGTCGATCTGGTGCTCGCGATGCGTGCCGCCACCGATGCGGCCAGCGGCGAACGTTCCAAGACGCTCGCGGCGTATTACGAGGATCATCCGGAGCTCGCCCCGAAGGACGCGAAAGCCGGGACTGATTTCACACTGTTGCGCATCGCGACCGCCGATCGGGTGGAGCGGGATCTCGCGCCCGTGCTCGCGCGCTATGATGAACAGCTCGCGCAGCAACAAGTCCTCGTGTCGCGTCTCGCCGTGCTCTCGCCCGCGTTGCTCGCGCACACCGCGCTCGCCGATGCTGCCGGCACGGGCCTCGCGCGGCATCGTGATTTCATCGAGCAAGCGCTCGCGCACCACGCTGGGCTGAGGGAATTTTTCACTCCCCGAATCGTGCGAAAGGAAAAATTCACCGCCTTCGATGAAGTTCCGGTTTTCCGCTACGCCGAAGAGACCTCCGGCACGATTCTCCGCCACGTGGCATTGGCCGGGGGACTCCTGTTCGCACTCGCCACGGCATTGTTCACCTGGGCGCTGCGCAGCGTCCGTCACCTTTCACCCGCCAACTAATTTTTCCCATGTTGATCGCTCAAAAACTTCACAAACGCTACGGCGAACACACCGCGCTGCACTCCCTCGATCTCACGGTTCCGGCCGGCGAACTCTACGCGCTGCTCGGCCCCAATGGGGCGGGCAAGACGACGACGATTAATTGTTTCCTCGGTTTCCTCACGCCCGACGGCGGGCAGGCGAGTATCGACGGGCTGAACGTCGTCGAGCATCCGCTCGAAACCAAGCGTCGCCTCGCTTACATTCCGGAACAGGTGAATCTCTACGGCCATTTCACCGGCGTGGAAAATCTCGCGTATTTTGCCGAACTCGGCGGCCACCGTTACGACGACGCGCAACTCCGCGCGTTTCTCGTCGAGGCAGGTCTTCAAGCGGACGCGCACGATCGTCGCGTGAGCGGCTACTCGAAAGGTATGCGCCAGAAAGTCGGCATCGCCATCGCACTCGCGAAGCAAGCCAAGGCCTTGCTCCTCGACGAGCCGACCAGCGGCCTCGACCCGAGTGCGAGCCACGAATTCAGCCAGCTGCTCCACAAGCTTCGCGAACGCGGCGTCGCGATCCTCATGGCGACGCATGATTTGTTTCGCGCCAAAGAAGACGCAACTCGCGTCGGCATCATGCGGCACGGTCAGCTCGTGCGCGAACTCAGCGCAGCCGAGATCAGCCACACCGATCTCGAAAAACTTTACCTTGAAACCATGCGCGCCTGAGCGGCGCGTTGTCGGATTTATTTCACCGCGAATTTCACGTCATCGAGCCACCAGACGGCGCCGCGGCGCACGAGTGAGCCGGTGACGGCGGCATTTTTAGTGGCCGATTTGAGGGCGGCTTCGTCGACGCGAAGCAGCATCGTCATGGCTTTCATCACGCCGGGGATTTCTTCGTGTTTCACGAGCAGGCCTTTTTGTTCGGCCATGATTTCGACGATGACGCCTTTGAGCGCGTGGCCGGCGGTTTTCTCTTTTTCGATTGGCGCGGCGGCCGGTGGCGTCGATGCCGGCTCATCCTCCGTGTGGCAGCAGCAGACTTCTTTGCCGACGCAGCATTTACAGCCGCAGTTTTTCGAATCGGCGGATTTCGGTTCACTGGCAACGGCGGCGAGCGAGGCGATCGCAAAAATGACCGAGGCGAGGAGGGTGGTGAATTTCGAGAGTAGTTTCATGAGTGGGAGAAAATTAAGGAGCTTTGAATTCCACGGTGCGGACTTGGGTTGGTTTGGCGTCTTCCGTCCAGGTGAGCAAGAGCGTGTCGGTGGAACGCACCGCGATGCGCGGAAATCCGCTGGTGCGGGCTTGCGACGATTCGGCGATCAATGCGGCTGGCGAAAGGGTGCCATCCGCGTGAAGGCGGCGGGCGTAGATGCCGGCGGCGTTGGCGGCGCTCTTGGTTTCCATCCAGGTGATCACGGCGCTGCCATCGGCGAGCATCGCGACGTCGATGCGGCCCATCGGCTGGCCGAGATCGATGCGATGCATTGCGCCGAAGGTGGCGCCGCCGTCGGTGGAAAATTTCGCCCGCACGCGCGCGTGGCCCTCGGCCGCGGTGAACCACGCGACAGCGAGCGCCTTGCCGCGCGCGGCGGACGCGGGGCCGTTGACCGGGCAGCCGGCGATTTGCCAGCGGTCGTTGAAAAGAGCCTGCGGGGCGCCCCAAGTCGTGCCGTCGAAAATCGCGTGGTGGTTATCGCGAATTTCGCCGGGCGTGTGGCCGCGATACGCGACGAACACGCGATCGCCGTCGAGCGTCGTCAGCGTGGTCTGGCAACATGTGCACACGTCGGGATCAACCGTCCACTCGCGCAACGTCGTGCCGTCGGGCGCGAGGAGGCATGAGTTGAGTTTCATCGCGGGTTCGCTGGAAGTTGCCGCGTGGTCGTGCGCATGAGAATGCGCTGCGGTTTCGCGCGTGCTTTCCAACCACGCCGCCAGCATGCGTCCTCCGCTGAGCGGTGCGAGCGAAACGAATTCGTGGCCGAGCGGTGCGGGTGTCGACCACGTAACGCCGCCGTCGGGCGAGCGGGCGAACCAGCCGGAGTAACCGTGACTGTCGGCGTCGGTTTTTTTCTGAAACCACTGCGCCCAGAGTTGGCCGTCGGTGCCGACGATGAGAGAAGGAAAATCGGCCCAGTTTTCCATGAGCGCAGGCGTGCTCACGATGGTGCGTGGCTCACTCCAGGTGGTCGCGCCCGGGGCGAGGGTGGCGAAGCGGAGCACGCGCTCGCCCGCGCGTTGGGTTTCACTGGGCGCGCACCAGGTGAGATAAGTCGTGCCGTTGGGAACGGTGAAGAGATTGGCTTCGCCGCTGTCGAGGCGGGCGGGAGATTCGAGCGCGAACGCGCGCAGCCCGAGGGTGGCGACGACAATCAAAAGGAGTGAACGGGCGAGCATGAGACGAGTGACGCGAGTCAGCTTAAAATTTGGCAGGATCATGGCGAGGGGCGAAGTAGGAGTTAAAAGCGGTAGCGCGCGCTGACCTCGGCGCTGCGCGGATCGGCGAGGCGCTGCATTAAACCGGTGGCCCATTCTTCGTAGTTTTTGTCGAGCAGGTTGCGGCCGCGCAGCGTCACCGACCAGCGCGCGAGCGCGTAGGAAAGCGAAGCATCGAGCGTGGTGTAAGCGGGCGTCCAGATGAGGTTCGCGTTGTTCGCCGTGCGTTCGCCGACGTAGCGCGGGCCGCCGCCGATGCGCCAGTGTTTGCCGAACGTTTTGGAAACGTAAGCGTTGGCGACGATTTCTGGAACGTTCGCGGGGCGGTTGCCGTCACGAGAGATCACGCCGGTGCCGAGGTTTTCCCGGAAGTCTTTGAACTCGGCAGTCCACGTCCACGCGAAGTTCGCCTCGAAGCGCCAGTCGCGCGTCGGCAAATACGCGACGGCGATTTCAGTGCCTTGGGAGACTTGCGCGCCGATTTGCTGGCTGATGCGCAGGCCGGTGAGCGGATCGAGTGTCGAGGAGAGGAGGTTGTTTTTCTCGATGTCGTAGAGCGCGACGGTGAAGTCTATTTTGCCCTCGGCGAACGAGCCTTTCGCGCCGGCTTCGAACTGGCGGCCGGTTTGCAGCGCGAAATCGTTTTGCGCGGTGTTGAGGCTGACGAGTTGCGTGACAGGTTCGGCGGCGCGGCTGTAGCTCGCGTAAAGGTTCACGTGTTTCGTCGCCGACCAGACGAGGCCGGCGCGGCCGGTGGTCGGCGAGTAGTCTTTGTTGAACGTGATCGCGGTGGGATTCGACGGGGTGACGAGCGTGCGGCGTGAAAGCGCGATGAAGTCACGGCGCAGGCCGACCACTAATTTCAGCGAAGCGGTCACATCGAGTGCGTTTTCCAAGTAGAGTGCGGCGGTGTCGATGAAGACGTTGCTGGTTTTTTGAAAACGCGCGCCGTCGCCCGGACCGACCCCGACATCGGGATTCAAAAGCGTGACGCTGCTCAGTGTCGTCGCGTAGCCGGCTGGCGTGCCGCCCCGCGTGAGATCGTTATGCTCGACGAAACCGCCGATGACAAAACGGTTCGTGCGGCCGAAGAGTTCGCCTTTGTGCGTGACGTCGAGGCGGTTGCCGGTGAGCAGATCGTCGCGGTAAATGTGCGTGAACGCTGAGCGCTCCACGAGTTGGGTGACGGGGTTCCACAGGTTCGACTCGAGGTTGCGCCAGCGGAGGACTTGCGTGGTAACGTAGGTTTCGTTGGCGATCGTCCACTCCGAGGCGGGCGTCCATTCAGCGCGGAGACGATGAAACGAGTTTTCCGTCTCCGCGTAGTTGTCGAGGATGTTGTAATTGGTGCGGCGTGCGGCCGGGTCGACGCGGGAATTTACGAGGGAATCGGTTGCGCTGTTGGCTTTCGCAACCAATCGCGTAGTCGTGCCGGTCACAGGATCGTAGCGATCGACGGCGTCGTAGATGACGGGGTTGCCGTAATAACTTTCGTTCCAGTCTTCGAGGTAGGTGGTGGAGAGCGTGAGCTTAAGCGCCAGCGCGACGTCCCAGCCGAGTGCGCCACTGAAACCCGTGTAGCGCTGGTGATTGCGCTCCACGAAACCGTCGCGTTCGGTGTGGCTGACGTCGGCGCGGAAAAAGAATTTATCCTTCACGAGGGGGCCGCCGTAACCGAGGCCGAGCCGCGTGTTGTTCCAAGCGCCGTAGCTCGCGAAAACTTCGCCGCGCGCGACGCGGTCGGGCGATTTCGAAATGTAATTTACCGCGCCGCCGATGGCGCCTTCGCCGAAGAGCAACGACGCGGGGCCTTTGAGGATTTCGACGCGGTCGAGGTTGAATGCGTCGACGGTGCGCGCGGATTGGGACGCGGTGTTTTGGCGGATGCCGTCGCGCAGGACGGTGACGCTGTTGCCCGTGAAGCCACGCGTGGCGAAGCCCGGAATCGAGCCGAACTGCGTGCCGCCCGTCATGCCGACGGCGCCCTCGACGGCTTCGACTGCCGTGCGAAAACCACGCAATTGCATCACTTCCTGCGTGATGATGGACACGCTCGCGGGCAGGTCGCGATTGGTGAGGGCGAGGCGCGAGCCCGTGGCGGGCGCAGCGTCGAGTGGCAGGGAAAATAATTTTTCTTTGTCGGCGATGACGAGGTAATCGTCGAGATGAACGGTCGCGCCAGTCGGCGCGCCATCATCGAGGGTCGCGGCCAGCGGACTGGCGGCGAACGTTGCAAGGCAGAGGGAGAGAATCGGAAAATTTTTCATGGGTAACGCGTGAGTGCGCACGGAGGTGTGCGCGTGAGGCCGGAGAGCCGGCGGAAGGCAAACGGCACTGCGCGCGCGAGACCCGCGGCGACAGTCCGGAATAAGGGTGCGCAGGAGCGCGGGCGTTACACGCGCGGCGGCGGCACGGGCACACTCTCGGTGCGCGTGAGGCCGACGTCGTGAGCGACGCCTGGCCAGGAAACTTCCGGTTCAATCGAAAAAATCGGCGCAGGTAACTCGGTTGCGAACACGAATTTGTCCATGCCGCCGAGCGCGGCATCTCGCGGGAGTTGCTCGCGAGCGGCATCCTCGGCGTCCTGGGCAAACACGCAGCCGTCGCACATCGCGTTGCCTTCGAGCGTCACCTTCAACGCCTGCGCCAGTGGCATGACTTGCGCGTAGTCGTGAAACATTTTCGCCCACGCAACGACTTGCACAGTGTTCCACACGGCGCCGTTGGCACACAGCCAGGCGAAGAGGAGGCAACCGATGGAAATCTTGCGACGCACGTTGCGAATGCGGGGCAGAATCGCGGGCAAAGCAACCGCGTTTTGCGTCAGCACGGGCGCTTATGATAGTGGCGGGCCAGGCGAATTAGTTTTTCTGCGGGGTTTTAACCTGAAATTTCACCGGAAAATTTATGCGACGAAACGTAAGAAAAAATTTGAAACATCCGGAAGCTGAATACGTCGTATGCTTTAATGATGTATGGCCGGCTTAAACTAATTTCGATTTTCGCAGCGAGCGTGGTGTGGGGTGTGGCGGGAGCTTCAGCTGCGCAGGAAAAGCCCGTGGCTACGCCGGCACTGGCGAAAGGCGTGGCCGCAGCGACCGAACCCGAGGCGAGCACGCGTGATGTGCTCGTGTTCAAGGATGGCGATCGCGTGCAGGGCAAATTAGTCGCGAAGGAAGGAGAGACGCTGGTGTTTCAATCGGATCGTTTCGGCGAACTGCGCGTTTCCGCCACGGGTGCCGTGGTGATCAAAGCCGAAAAACCTGCGGAAACCGCCGTGGCCGGGGCCAAACTTGCTCCCGCGAAAAAGCCTGCGCCGGCAGCCAAGGAGCCGCCGCCCGTCGTCCCGGTATCGGCCGCAGAGCAAGTGGCCACCGCCGAGAAAAAAGCCGCCGATCACGCGGATGCGGAGAAAATTTCCATGTGGGAACGTTTTTCTCCGGCCGTGCTGACGGCGAAGATGCGCGAATTTTTCGGCCCGTGGCGCGGGAAATTCGCCGTTTCCACGGAGGTTGTCGCTGACACCACTGAGCGCGCGGCGGCGTCGGCGGAACTTCAATTGAAGAGGAAGTGGAAGAACGACGAGGTGGCGCTGACCATGCGTTACGATTACAGCCAGACGGAGGACGTGGCCACGACCGACACATTCAAAGCAAATGGATTGTGGCGTCACGAATACAAGGAGCGCGCGTTCGCGCTTTATCGTCCGACGGTGGAATGGAATCGCGCGTCGTTTAAATCCGGCGTGCCGGCCGACTATCTTTTGTTGCAGCAAGAAATCGGTATCGGTCTGCGTCTGGTGGTGAAGCCGTCGCGGACGGTGCGCGTCGGTGTGTCGGAGAATTTGTTTGATACCTGGGGTATGACGGCAATTCGTTCGCATACTTCTCGCACGATCGAGTCGGCGTTCGTCGAAGCCGAGTTGAAGTTGCCGTGGCGCATCACGCTCACGGATCGCTCGGTGTATTACTACGCGGTGTCGTCCGGCGATTCCGGTTGGGAAAATAATTTCGAGTTGAGCAAACGTTTCACCGAAACGCTCAGCACCGCGATCCGGCATGAAATCCGCTCCGGCACTCCGGACAGCCGCGTGCAGGATTACACGCGCCTCAAGCTAATGATCGGGTTGGATTTTTGAGGCGTGGCGCGCGAGCGGACCGTCGCCCTGCGGAAAGCGGATGTCATGTCTCAGCGGGGCTGATGGCCCCGCCTCCAATTTTAGAAATGCCGCTTACTTCGCTGGGGCCACGTCCACGACGAGCGTCGTGAAGAGGCTTTCCCATTCGAGATCTTTTTCGTTCGCCCGATAAAGATCCGTCCCGTGCACAAGCCAGCGTCCCGGGTGATTGACGGGCGCGGCGGCGCGACCGTCTTGGTCGGTCGTGACGATGTGGTGATGCGTCTCGCCGTCCGCGACAAAGCCCAGCGGGAGACCGGCGAATGGTTTACCGTGCTTCAACACGCGCACACTCAACACATCGCCTGCGCGCAACGTGGTCGGATCGCGCTCCGGGATGATTTCCAGACTCAGTCCGGTGATCTCGGCCCACGTGCGATCGCTGGCGATGGGTTCGCCGACGCGGACGAAAGTCTTTGCGGATTTCGTGTAGCGTTCACGCCAGACTTTTGGCGCGGGAATTTTTTCCCACTCGGTGCGAATCGCGGGCAGCGCATGGATTTCCTCGAGATATTCCTCGATGAGCTCGGGTTTCAATTCGAGCACGCGCGGCTTCAGCTCCACGGAAAATACCGCCACGCCGTTCGCGGCGGGCTGGCTGGAAAAAGGAAGAAACTTTTCCGTCGTCGTTCCGGGTGTGAGCGCGCTGGATTTTCCGGCGAGGTGAAGGGTGGCGAGCTGGACACGGTCGGCTTGCGGGCCGAATTCGATGCCTTTGAACCCGTTGCCGCTCGTCAGTTGCAGCGCAATGGCGCCACCCGGCTTTGCAGCAGGCGCGGTGGCTTGCAGCCACGTATCGTGGGCGAAGAGCGAAAGCGCTGAAGTGAACAGACCGGCGAGCAGGACAATTTTTTTCATGTCGGCGAAACGAATTACGCGGTTTTGAACACGAAAATGTTTCCCTTCTCGGTGCCGACCGCGAGCAACGAGTCATCCGGAACCCACGTAAAACGCGTCGCGGCGGACGGCATTTTTACTTCCGCGACGAGCGGATTTTTGCGCGAAGGCGACCACAGGCAAAATTCCCCGTTGGTTGCGGCGGTCGCGAGCAAGCTGTGCTGGTGTTGAAACGCCACGGCGCACACGCGGTGTTGGTGCGGGAGCATCATCGGCTCGCGGCCTTCGGGGCCGGCGCCGGAGCAATCCCACACGCAGCCGTCCTTGCCGCCACCGGTGGCGAGCCATTTGCCGTCGTGACTGAACGAGAGCTCTTTCAACTTCGTCTCGTAACCGCTCATGTGAAACTCGTTGTCCTCCGACGGCACCCAAAGGTGCACGGCGTTGTCCTGGCAACCCGCGACGAGCCACTTGCCGTCGGGCGACCACGTGAGCGCGTGGATCGTGTTGCCGTAGGGAAATTCTTTTTGCACCGCGAACGTCGTCGCGTCCCACACGCACACGCCGCCGAAATACGCGACCGCACACGCCGCGCCATCCGCCCGCCACGCAAGCGCCGTGATCGTTTTCGGCGCGTCGGGAAACGCGTGTGCCAGCGAACCATCCGCCCGCAACGCGACGAGTTTTTTGCCTGCTGACGCGAACAACAGCTGACCGCTGATCGCTGACACCTGATCGCGTTTCACCGGCTGCCACGCGAGATGTTCAACCCACGCCGTGCCGAGCAAGTATTCGTGCGCGAGCGAGCCACTGGAAGGATTCCAGAATTTAACCTTTCCATCCTGCCCGCCCGTAGCGAGCAGCACACCGGTGGCCGACCAGGAAAGCGCATTCGTGCCGTCGTCGTGCCCGACGAGTGCGTGGCGCAACGCGCCCGTCGCCGCCTCGAACAACGACACCGTGCCCGCCGTCGAAGCTGCCGCGAGGATTTTCCCATCGGGCGACCACGCGAGGTCGATCGCATAGTCATCCAGAGTCGCCGCCCAATGCTTGGAGAAATTCATCAGCTTGAACGAATCGTCGCACGCAAGTGAGGCAAGACCCACTTTCTCAACCTCCAGCGGTGATGGTTCGTGGTTGAGCCCGACCTCCGGGCGGGCTGATCGGCGTGCGCTTCTAAACCTGCCCGGAGGTCAGGTTCCACCTTCGAAAGGCGTCGTTACGGTTTCGCCGGCGTGGCTGCGAGGACGGCGGTGGCGATCTGGGTGCCGAGCTCGGTCGCGTCTTTATCGGCGAGCGGGTAGGTGGATTGCCACGCGATGCTGGCGTCCGAGGTTTTTAACAGGCGCACGTCGAGCGTCGGGGCGCCGTTGTCGTTGAGAAATTGCGCGCAGAGCACGTAGTCGGCACCCAATCGTTTTCCGAGGGCAACGGTGGATTGTTCGTCGGAGGTCGCGAGTGGCGCCGTGCTAATGGCGGTCTCCTCAGGCCGCTTTAAGGCGAGCTGTCCGTAAAGTGCGGCCAGGATGTCGCTGAGTTTTTTGGACTCGGCTTCAGAGGCGTTGCCGAAAGCAAAGGGCGCGACGACGATTTGCTTTCCGTAGCTTTCGAGGCCTTCCAATCCTGATGCGATGCTGCGGGCGATTTCGGAGCCCACGGCGCCGATCGTGGAAGGCGGCTCGGTGCCGGTGCCCGGTTTGGGCTGCGTGAATTGGGAGAATTTCTCCATCGCGTCGCGCACGGCTTTGTTGGCGGCGGCTTTCTTGGCATCGCTCTCTTCTTTGGTTTGAGCCGATTTTTCTGCGGAGGGTTTGGCGGGTTTGTCGCTGCTGCCGTTGCGCGTGCAGGTGGAGAAAACGAAAAACACGAACCAAATGGAGAGGAGAATGCGGATCCAACGGGGCGCGCGTTTGATGAGCAGCCACGCAGCCGTGATCACCCACCAGATCACCTCGGCAATGAACTTGAAACTGTGGCCGATGTTGGCTTTTTCAGACAGGTGCGGAAACGCGGGCATCGGCGGCGGGCCGTCGTGATGATTTTCCGCGGGCTGCTTGCCGGAGGGCAGGGTAGGCGGGGTTGCGCGCGAGGAGCGTTTTGCCGGCGCGGATTTTTCCAGCACGGGTGGCACGGCGTGATCGCCGGCGGCGAGTTTGCGCAGCAGCGCATGTAGTGCAGGCGTCGGCGTGCCGCCGGGCAGGCGCAGCCATTGCAACGAGATGAATTTCTCCGGCACGCGTGCGTGGAGTTCATTGGTGTCATCGAGGCAGACCGGCAGCAAAAACATCACGTCGTCCGCCATGTCGAGCGAGCGTTCGACGGCGATGCGCCACTCGCGACGGAAGTAACCTTCCTTGCGCCGCTCGGTGGTCGCGGAGATCACTGGCATGAAATAATCGCAGTCGCGAATCTGGCGGCGGATTTTCTGATCCCACGCGTCGCCGCCGCCGAGTTCGCTTTCGTCATACCAGAGATCGAGGCCGGCCTCCACCAAAGCGTCGCGCAACTGGCGGATCGAGGCGCGATCCTCGGAAGCGTAGCTCAGGAAGATGGTGGGTTTCGGCGAAGACATGACGGCGCGCAAAATTCCCTCAGCGTTCGCACGGGGTCAAGAGGTGACTCAAGAGGTCGTGGTGGCGGGTGCGGGACGCGGATTTCAGCACCGATGCGGGGCTTTGTTGCCAGCGCTCTGCGATGGGGAGTGAATGAAATGTTAAGAATGAAATTCCGCTCGTGAATTTCGTTGCGGGTCACGGCGGCGGAAAATTGAAACGCACCCGTCACCGTCGGTTTCGTTTCAACGTTTTCTTTTTCACCTACCATGAACTCTTCCGCTGCTCCTGATGCCGCTTCCCCGTCGCCCCTGATCGCCGTCAAAACCCCGTCTTGGAAAAACGCCCCGGCCCCCGGTTATTTCATCAACTCCGTGGCGGTGTCGTTCGACGGCAGCCGCGTGGTCGGCGGCACGTTTTACCACGTTTATCCGAAGGCCGAGCCGCGTCGCGCGTCGAGTCCGGGCAAAAGTGGCGTCATCGTCGTGCCGACGGACAACGGCATTTTCGGCACCTACTGTTACGATGGCGCGGGTAATTTGTTGTGGTCGCAGACCTACAACGGTTGGCAGGGAATTTATTGGGTGGGGATTTCGGCCGACGGCTCGCGAGCGGCGGCGGGTGGACTGGGTTCGCAAACCGCACCGCAGGGAATCGTGCAGGCGTTCGAGGGTGCGACGGGCACGATTTTGCTGAACCAAACCACGCAGTCGCGCGTGAACCAAGTCGCGCTTTCGCAAGACGGCACGTGGCTCGTGTCGGCGGCGGAGAGCTTGCTGCTGTTTCGCTATGATGTGAACTCGAGCCGCTATTTGCAGGCGGCGGAGTTTGTGCCCAGCAACCAAGGCATGCCCGCGGGCGACACGAATGGGGTGGTCAGCGTGGGGATTTCGGGCGACGGCACGACAATCGTGCTCGCCGACTATGCGGGGCATATCGCGCTTTTTTCCAATTCTGGCGGCACCTTGACGCAACTCCAGTCCTGGCAGGTGCCCGGTGGCAAAGGCTCGGATTTTTGCCACATGCTCGATCTGGCGTCGACGGGTAATTTTTTCGCCGCGGGCGGATCCAACGGAAATTTCTACCTCTTTAACCGGGCAACTTTCATCCAGACGGGCCAGCCGACGCACACCTACGCCACCGGCGTCGCGGGTGCGGTCTACGGAGTGGCGGTGGAAGCGGATGGCGGCGGCTTTGCCGGCGTCGTGAATCAAGGCGACAGCGGCATGGTGTATTTCGTGCAATGTGACGCGAACAACGTCGCGACGCTGAACTGTAGTTTCCCCACCTTGCGGAATCCGAACTGCGTGGCGCTGAACACGCCCAAACGATTGATGGCGATCGCGGACGGCCACCCTGACGGGACGCCGGGCAATTTTTACCTGTTCGAAAATGTCAGCAGCGGCCTGCTGACGCCCTCGCCCTCTCCCGCAGACCTGCGCTGGCAATGCCCGTCGGGTAACATGAGCTGGCCGATCACGATCTCCGGCGACGGCAGCACCGTCGTGGCCGGCAGTGACGACGGTAACATTTATTATTTCACGGCGGCGCCGTTGTGACGGCGGTGACTAAATTGAGCCGTGCTTAAATGCCTTTGCGGTGGGCCGAGTCGTCCCGAGGGGCCGCGACTCATCGAGGATCTGCCCTCCCAAGTTAGGATGTCGTTGGTTGAGGATAATTCCCTACCCAATCGAACCTCCCTCGGCTTGCCAACAAGTGTATCAATACGTTCAGCTCGCGGCTTCAAACTTGCTTGTTGATCTGATGAAACCTGCGTCCTCCCGACCTTTGTTGCTGTGCGTCGCCTACGTGGTGTTGCACTTCGCGCTGCATTTGTCGGCTAACTGGTTTGAGGTCAGCCCGGGGATTTCGGTTTCCGTGTGGTATCCGCCATGCGGGCTGGCGTTCGCGCTGCTGGTGTTGCTCGGACCGCGCTACCTCTGGCTGGTGTATCTGGTGAATTTTTCGGGAGCGTGGTTTACCGCGACGCCGCGCGAAACGTGGACGGGTTTTTTCTACCCCGGATTGCTCACCTTGAGCTACGGCACGGGCGCGTGGTTGGTGCGGCGTTATCTCGGGCCGCGCCTGTTGCCCGATGGAAAACGTGCCACGCTGATCTTTTGTCTCGCGATCACGCTGCCGCCGTTGTTCTCCGCGCTGGTCGGCACTTCGGTCATCAACTTGACCACGCTTAACCACACGTTGAATGCGGATACGTTTGCGCGTTCCGTGGTGGATTGGTGGATCGGGGATGCGAGCGGGTTGCTGGTCGTGGTGCCGGTGGTGATGGTGTTTGTCGAACCATGGTTGCAGGGCCGCACTCCGTTGGTGCGCGCGCCGAAATCCACGGGCAGCGCGCTGGTCTTCGATGTGTTTCGCTGGGCCGTATTGTTCGGCACGCTGCTCGCGGTGATCGCGATTCCGGTGCTGCGCGAGCACAGCGCGTTTTACCTCTGCTTTTTGCCCCTGGTGTGGATTTGTGTGCGCCACGGATTGCCGGGTGCGACGCTCGCGACGTTGCTCGTGATGTTCATCGGGTTAATCGCAATGCGGGTGGCGGGAACCACGCGGGATTTTTCCTACATCTTTTTGTTGTTCGAGGTCGCGGTGGCCGGTGTGGGCCTTGGTCTCGGCACGCTCGTGACGCGCCGCAATGAGGCCGAACGCCAGCTCGCGGCGAGTCAGGCGCAACTCGACCGCGTCATCACCGGCGCCAAGCTCGGTTTGTGGGATTGGAATGTGCCTGCGAATCACGTCGATGCGAACGCGCGCCTCTACACGATGCTGGGCTACGATCCCGCGACGGAGACGGAGCCGTTTTTCAAACGCTGGCACGCGCTCATCCATCCTGACGATCACGCGGGCGTGGATATGGCGTTGAACGAACACCTCAGCGCGCATTCGGAACTCTACGAAGCCGAGTTCCGCATGCGCGCGAAGAACGGCGAGTGGCGCTGGATCCAGGCGCGCGGCTCGGTGGTCATGCGCGACGCCGCGGGCAAACCGTTGCGTGTTTCCGGCACGCATGTGGATATCACCGATCGCAAACGCGCAGAAGCCGAAGTGACGCGCCTGCTCAGGATTATCGAAGCGACGCCGGATTTTATCCTCACCACGGATGCGGATGGCAAAGTGCTCTACGCGAACGCCGCGCTGCTGACCATGTGGGGGCAAACCGCGTCCGGCGTGCCGTGGCCCGGTCGCTCGGTGCGCAACGTGTTCGAAGGCGACGCGGGTCGCCGGTTGTGCAACGAAGCGATCCCGACGGCGCTCGCGACCGGCACGTGGCGCGGCGAAATCGAAATCACCGACCGACTCGGCCGCAAAGTCCCGGTCTCGCTCGTCGCCATCGTTCACCGCAGCGATGGCGATGCGGGCTCGGTGTCGTTTATCATGCGCGACATCTCGGAGCAGAAGCGCGCCGAGGGATTGAAAATCGAGCAGGAACGCCAGCTCTTGCAGATGCAGAAACACGAAAGCCTCGTGGTGCTCGCCGGCGGGATGGCGCATGATTTCAACAACCTCATGACGGCGGTCGTCGGCAACGCGAACCTCGCGCGTTACGAGGTGCCCGCCGACGCCGAGACCGCGCAAGCTTTGCTCGCGAGCATCGAAAATGCCGCGACGCGGGCCGCCGCGCTTTGCCAGCAGATGCTCGCCTATGCGGGGCGCGCGCCGGTCGCGTTCACTGAATTAAATCTCAACACGCTCGTCGCCGAGACGATCGCGTTGCTCGATTCCACGTTGAACAAAAAAGTCACCGTGATCTTCGAACGGGGCGAGCCGCTTGCGCTGATGCTCGCGGCGAGCCAGCAGTTGCAGCAGGTCGTGACTAACTTGCTGCTTAACGCCGCCGATGCGATCGGCGACAAGGAAGGACGGATTATTGTTTCCACGCGGAGCGCCCGGATGGAGGCGAAGGAACTCGGCGAACTTTTCCCCGGCGCGAAACTCCCGCCCGGTGACTACGTGGTGCTCGCAGTCAAAGATAATGGAGCGGGCATGAAACCGGAAGTGCGCGCGCGGATTTTCGAACCGTTTTTTACGACGAAATTTGCCGGCCAGGGGCTCGGCCTTGCCGCGGTGGGCGGCGTGGTGCGGTCGCATCACGGTGCCATCAATGTCATCAGCACGCCCGGTCAGGGTGCGCTGTTCCGCGTGGCGTTTCCGGCGTTGGCGGCGCGCCCGCCGGCGGCGGAAATCGCCGTGGCTCCCGATGCGAATTGGCGCGGCTCGGGTTTGGTGCTCGTCGTGGATGACGACCGCTTGATTGTCGAAGTGACGGGCAAAATGCTCACCACGCTGGGCTTCGAAGTAGTGCAGGCGAAAGACGGCGTGGAAGCGGTGGAGATATTCCGGTCGCGTGCGACTGAGCTGCGGTGTGTCGTGATGGATATCACCATGCCGCACATGGATGGATTGGAAGCGCACGCCGCGATGAACAAATGGAACTCCGCGGTGCCGGTAATTTTAATGAGCGGCTTCTCACAGAAACTCGCAAACCTGCCGCCGCACGCGATCCATCCGCAAGGGGTGCTCGCAAAACCATTCTCGGTAAAACACCTCCGCGAGCGCGTGGCGGAAGTGCTCGGCGGTTCGCGGTAATGCTGTCCGCTCTGTTTTTATCTGGAAATCAGGAACCCAGGAACAAGGCCAGAAATGGCGCGTCTTGATTTTCGCGAGTCAACGCGCCAGACATTTTCGATGCTGCCTGCGCGCCCCGGGATTCTAGTCGTCGAAGATGAGGCCTCCATTGCGGAGACGTTGGTCTATGCGTTGCAGACGGAGGGTTTTGCTCCGACGTGGAAGTCCACGGGCCGCGACGCTCTGGAATTTTTAAAACAACCTGATTCGGGTGTGGTGTTGGTAGTGCTCGATGTAGGGTTGCCGGATATGAGCGGGTTCGATGTGTGCCGCGAGTTGCAGCGCACGGCGGCGGTGCCGGTAATTTTTCTCACGGCTCGCAGCGGAGAAGTGGACAAAATTGTCGGCTTGGAACTGGGCGCGGACGATTACATGGCGAAACCGTTCAGCCCGCGCGAACTCACGGCGCGGGTGCGCGCGGTGTTGCGGCGCTCGAAAGGAAACGGCGGCGCGGCCACTGCACCCGCGCCCGCCACTCCGGTGCGTGATTCAGGAAGACGCCCTCAAGTCTCGACGTGGGTGCACGATGACGCGAAATGTCGGATCAGTTATCACGGCCAGGCGCTCGACCTGACGCGTAACGAATACCGCTTGCTCGCCGCGTTGCTGGCGTCGCCGGGGCGCGTGTTTAATCGCGACCAGTTGATGACGGCGGCGTGGGACGATCCGGGCGCGGCGCTGGATCGCACGGTCGATGCGCACGTAAAAATGGTGCGCGCGAAACTGCGTGAGATCGCGCCGGACGCCGATCCGATCGTGACGCATCGCGGGCTGGGTTATTCGTTGCGCGAGGACGAATGAGGATCCGCACGGCGATCTTTGGCGTTTATGTGATCGCGTCGGCCATCGGCCTCGCGGCGCTGATGGCGCTGGTGTTGCGGGATGTGCGGCTGCGTTACGTGGAGTCGATGCGCCGCACGCTCGGTGACACGGCGGCGTATATGGCGGCGTTTGCCGCGCCCGAATCGAAAGGTGAGGACTGGACGAAAAAATTTACGGTGTTGCCGAAGCGCGCGGAGATGTTGCGCGTGTTCGCGTGCGATCAGTTTGGTCGCGTGACTTATGATTCCGCGGGCCACGACGAGGGAAAAATTTATGAGTGGTCGCTGCGTGGAGGCGGGCGGGCGGCGTCGGAAGATTATCAGGTTTCCAACGTGGCGATCGTGGATGGGGAATTGCGCGTGGCGTCGCGGGTGATGTTTTCCGGTGAACACCTCGGTTGGGTTGGGGTGGGCCGTCCGCTCGCGGCGGTGGAAGACGGCGTGAAGCGCGCGCGCTGGCGACTGGTGTTCATGGGCGGCGTCATTGCGGGATTTATGGTCGTCGCGGGGTGGTGGATCGCGGCCCAGCTCACGCGTTCGCTGGAACGGTTGACGGTGTATGCGCGGACCGTGCGCGATGGGCGAGCGGCGGCTCCGATTCAATCACGTGCGAAGGAAATCGCGGAACTCAGCCAAGCCTTCGAGGAAATGCGCGACGCGCTCGAGGGCCGGCAGCATGTCGAACGCTACACGCAAGTGTTGGCGCATGAAGTGAAAGCGCCCCTCGCGGCAATTCGTGGCGCGGCGGAGTTGTTAGACGAATCGATGCCGGAGGCGCAGCGAAAAAAATTCATGGCGAACATCCGCAACGAGTCCGCGCGGATCCAGCAAATCGTGGAGCGTTTGCTGGAGTTGTCTTCCCTCGAAGCGCGCAAGGCGCTGCGGCAAACCGAGGCGATCGAGCCCGGTGCTTTGGTGCGTGAAGTGGCGGATACGATGCGACCGGCATATGAAGCGTCGCGAGTGACGCTGACGGCCGAGGATAGGGCGGATCGCGCGCTGGTGCGTGGCGAGCGCGTGTTGTTGCGCGAAGCGCTCGTCAACTTGCTGCAAAACGCGCTCGATTTTTCGCCGCAGAATGGCGTGGTGACACTGCGCAGTGCGCTGGTGAATGGACACGTGAGTTTTGTCGTGGAAGACCATGGGCCCGGCGTGCCGGATTACGCGCAGGCACGGGTGTTCGAGCGTTTTTATTCATTGCCGCGGCCCGCTTCCGGAAAAAAGAGCACCGGCCTCGGTCTCGCGTTGGTGCGTGAGATCGCGCACCTGCACGGCGGCGAGGTAAAGCTGGAAAATCGCGCGGAGGGTGGCGCGCGCGCGACGCTCACGTTGCCCGTTTGACACTTAATAGGTGTCAAGTGAGCGCGGCTCCGTGAAGTGCCTATAAGGTGGAACCTGCTCTCCGAGCAGGTTTTTGCTGAATCCGCATGACACGTATTACGTGTCATTCCCGCTTGTGCGCGATTCGTAGCATGGTGCGCTTCGATCAAGCTGCTCGATCCGGTTTGACACTTAATAGGTGTCAAAGGACAGAGGCGTTTTCGTCAGGATTTCATGCGGACTTCATCAGGAGTTCACGCAGGAGGTGCAGGATTTGGATATGGAAACTGCCGCTCAACCTCCGCTTCTTCAAACGAACACGCCGCGCCGCCGGAATACGGTGACGCTTAAACTGCTCTTCATCGCCGCGCTCGTGCTGGTGCTCCACGTGCCGTTGAAGTTGATCAATGATCTCAGGCAGGAACGCAGCGCCAATCGCGAGGAGGTGCACACTCGATTAGTCGCCGAGCGCACCGCGGTCGATGTCGCGGCGGACACGCCGGCGGTGCGGGCGGCGGAAGGTTATCGCATGACGGAGCGTTCGCTCAAACATGGCGCGCTGGTGCTGACGCTCGTGTTCACCACGTTCTTTTTATTCGAGACACTCGCCGGGTTGCGATTGCACGCGGTGCATTATGCCTTGGTGGGCGCGGCGCTGTGTTTGTTCTACCTCGCGTTGCTGGCGCTCGGAGAAGTGATGCTGCCGGGATTGGCTTACATTGCGGCCGCCGGGGCGTCGTCGCTGCTGATCGTGTGTTACAGCATCACGATTCTACGCAGCGCGCTGCGGGCGACAAGTATCGCGGCGTTGCTCGCGAGTGTGCACGCGGTGCTCTACGTGGTGTTGCGGATGGAAGATTACGCATTGCTCGCGGGAACGACGGCGCTGTTCGTGGTGCTCGCCGCCGTGATGTTTTTCACGCGGAACGTGGACTGGTTCTCACAGGAAGCAGGGAAGGAGGCGAAGACGTGAGTTGGTCGGTGGGCAATGTATTCCGGCGGACGCATCGCGTGGCGACACTGCTCGCTTTGCTGGGCTTCGGTGTTGGCATTACGGGTTTGGTGATGCCGCTCTATCATGATCAGGCGAAGTTTGATCACCTTTATAGGTCGATTGACCCCAAAGTCGCAGATGCAAGCGAAAGCTATGCAAACCTCCGGACAGAATTTCTAACGCCTAGTATCAAGTTTCAAGATTACGGAGTTACGTGTGCGCTGTTCGCTGGTTTAATCTTAGCAGCGAGCAATCCGAGGAAAGTCATGGCGTGTTGGCCCGTATCGTGGTTGAAAATTGCATCAATGGGTGCGTTGGCCGCTGGTGTGGTGACGGGCGCGTTTATTGGCTCACTTTTCCTGGACGCTATTCGAGGTGAGTTTCCTTGGTGGGCCGATTCACTTGGAATTCCGCTAATGGGTGCTCCGTTCATATTTTTAGCGTTTCTCATCTGGGCTTTGTTCAATGCCGGAATGCTAGCGGGGCAATGGGGCGCTGGCGTGAAATGTTGGCAGAGAATCAGGAAAATCTGTGTGTTGGCCGCTGTCGTAGTCCTGTCCGGCCTGTTTTTATTTAGTGCGGTGCAAGGGGACTTTTGGGGACTGGTAAGCGTTGTGCCCTGGTTGTGCTTTTATACAGCGACTTGGAAAGCGATTCGCTCACGCGATAGCCAGATCGTGAAAGCAACGGAAAATTGAATCGTCAAAATCGCGCCCCGTCGCCGGTGCGGAGACCGGTGACCACCTTCAAGGCTGGATCATAACAACGTCGGCTGGTCGCTGCTGCCCGCGGACGCTTTTAGGCCGATGGCGTGGTAGCCTTTGGGCGTGAGAATGCGGCCTTGGGATGTGCGGGCGAGGTAGCCTTCCTGAATGAGAAACGGCTCGTGGACTTCTTCGAGTGTTTCGGCTTCTTCGCCGACGGCGATGGCGATGGTGCCGAGGCCGACGGGGCCGCCACCGTAATTTTCGGCCATCAGACGCAGGACACGTTTGTCCATTTCGTCGAGACCGGCGGCGTCGATCTCGAGGAGTTCGAGCGCGGCGGCGGCGACGGGTTGCGTGATTTTGCCTTTGGCTTTTTCGGACGCGTAGTCGCGGACAAAGTTCACGAGATTGTTCGCGATGCGCGGCGTGCCACGAGCGCGGCTGGCGATTTCCTTGGCGCCGCCGGCGTCGATTTCCACTTTCAACAATCCGCAACTGCGCAGCACGATCCCTTCAAGGGTCGAGCGTTCGTAGTAATCGAGGCGCGTGTTGAGCGTGAAACGCGAACGCAACGGCGCGGTCAGCAAACCCGAGCGCGTGGTTGCGCCGATGAGAGTGAAGCGCGGAATCGAGAGGCGCACGCTGCGGGCGTTGGGGCCTTGGTCGATCATAATATCGAGACGGAAATCCTCCATCGCGCTGTAAAGATATTCTTCAACCGTTTTTGGGATGCGGTGGATTTCGTCGATGAAGAGGATGTCGCCTTCCTCGAGGTTGGTGAGCAGGCCGGCGAGGTCGCCGGCTTTTTCGATCACGGGGCCGGAGGTGACGCGGACGTTGCGACCGAGTTCGTGACCGAGGATGAACGCGAGCGTGGTTTTGCCGAGGCCGGGCGGGCCGGAAAGCAGAATGTGATTCAGGGCCTCGCCGCGACGCTTGGCGGCGCCGACCATGACCTTGAGGCGTTCGACGGTTTTCGGTTGGCCGGCAAAATCGCTGAACGAGAGCGGGCGCAACGCGGCTTCGACCGGCGAAACGGGTGACGTCAACGCGGTGGAGAGGAAATCGGTGCCTTTGTTGGCGGGCTCTTTAGGCATGGTTTTTAATTGAACCACAGAGACACAGAGAGCACGGAGAAACGCATGGGAACTCTGTGTTCTCTGTGTCTCTGTGGTTAATCATTGATTTTACTTCCATTCCACTTCGGCGCCGAGGCTGCGGAGGTTTTCCACGAAGTTCGGGTGGGCGCGCTTGATGGTGTCGGCGTTTTTGACAACGGATTTTCCTTCGATGCTGGCGGCAACCATGTAGAGCGCGACGGCGGCACGAATAATATACGGCGCCTCGACGGTCGCGGCGCGGAGCGGTTTCGCGCCGAACACCGTGATGCGGTGCGGGTCGCTGACGACAACGTGCGCGCCGAACTTCGAAAGCTCCGACATCCACGTGAAGCCGCCTTCGTAAACTTTATTCCAGAACATCACGGCGCCCTTTGAACGCACGCCGAGCGCGATCATGACCGGCAGCAGGTCCACGGGAAAATAGGGCCACGGCGCGGCTTCGATTTTTGGCAGCAGGTTGGTCGTGAACGGTTCTTCGACGACGAGCTTCTGGTTTTTGCGGACGAGAGCGGTGTCGCCTTGGTAATCGATTTTAACGCCGAGTTTGGCGAACGAGCGGTTGATCAAATCGAAGTGCTGCGGGAGTGAGTTTTTAACTTTCACTTCGCCGCCGGTGATCGCGCCGAGGGCGAGGAAGGTGACGACTTCGTGGTGATCGGTGTTGATGGTGAAAGTGCCGCCTTTGAGCGATTTCACGCCGGTGACGGTGAGCTGGCTCGTGCCGAGGCCGGCGATTTTCGCGCCCATCGCGACGAGGACTTCGCAGACGTCCTGCACGTGCGGTTCGCTGGCGGCGTTGAGCAAGACGGATTCGCCGTCGGCGAGGACGGCGGCCATGACGAAGTTTTCCGTCGCGGTGACGGACATGTAATCCGGCCAGTGGCGGCCGCCGTGGAAGTTTTTCTTCAGGCGCATCGTCAACGTGTCGCCGCGTGAGATGATGGCACCGAGTTTTTCGAGAATTTCCAGGTGCGGATCGATTTCGCGGATGCCGAGCGAGCAGCCCTTGGCGTCGCTGGGGATGGAGATTTTCCGCATGCGTTGCAGCAACGGTGCGAAGAGCAATACGGCGGAGCGCATGCCGACGGGAAGTTCGCCGTTGAGGCCTTTCGCATCGAAACCCGAGTGGTCGAGGTCGAGGCGATTGGTGGCGCGGTTCCACGTGATGTTCGAGCCCTGCCCGCTGAAAAACGTCACGAGTTTTTCGACGTCGGTGATGTTGGGCACGTTGAGTAACGTGACTTTGGCGTCGGTGAGCAGCGTCGCGCAGAGGATCGGGAGGATCGAGTTTTTGTTACCTGAGGGCGTGATGGTGCCGCTGAGGGGTTTGCCGCCGTGGATGATGAGATCGGCCATTGAGGGAGTTGAAAGTGAGAAGCTGAAAGTTGAAAAACGCGAAACTCAGACCGGCGCACCGTTGCTGGCTGGCTGCGAGCCCGGTGTTTATCCGGGCCAGTCGCCCGGCAGAAAATAAAAAGGCGCCCGCGGAATGCGGACGCCTTGAGAGTGCGATTGGCGCTCAGTGCGCGGCAAGTGCGAAGTGGCTTAGACGCCACCTTGCTGGCTGCCACCGCTGTTGCGATGACCACCGCCGCCGCCACCACTGCGACCGCGACCGCCACGGTGACGACGACGATTGTCGCCGCGACCTTGGCCACCTTCGCGTTGCTGATCTTGCGGGCGGGCGCCGCCGGAGCGGTGTTCGCTTTGGGTGCGCGCGTGCGGAGCGGCCGGAGTTTCCGACGAGCCGCCGAAAAGCGATTTCAGCCAGCCGAAGAAACCGCCGCCGCTCGCGGGCTTGGCAGCCGTTGAGGACGAGTGCGAGTGTTTCGGAGCTTCGCTGGTGCGCGGAGCTGGAGCCGAGGCGCCGGAGGAAGCGTGTTCGCCACGCGGAGCGCGCTCACGAGGAGCGCCGCCGAAGTTCGAGGGAGTCGGCACGTAATTGTAGCCGGGACGCACGTAGAGGAACTTCGCCGGGATCGCGGAGATGTCCACGGGTTCGGCGGGTTGTTCGCTGCGCTCTTCACGGCGGGGTTCGTCACGACGCGATTCCTCGCGACGTGGGCGTTCCTGACGTTGTTCGCGAGCCGGACGGAAACCTTCGCTTTCCCAAGTTTGGGCAGGCGTGGCTTTCTGTTGGAGTGGCTCAAGGATGTTCAGGCCGGCCGGCTTTTCGTCTTCGGTAGGGAGGACGGGAGCGACAGCGGCGGGTTCGATGGCGGCAGGAGCGACGTAGTTGTCGGGTGCACCAACAGGAGCCACTGGGGCAACGGGAGCCTGCGGGGCAGGCGCGGCGATGACTTCAGGAGCAACGGCAGCCGGCGTTTCGGCCGGGGCGAACGGGTTTTGGTATTCGCGGGGAGCAGTGACGACTTCGATGGCGGTGGGCTTGTAGTCGGACGAGGCCGTGGAGGCAGCCGCCGGAGCGACCGCAGGACGTTTACCGCGGGCCAGGCCCGAGCCGCGAGTAGAGCCGAATGAAGGGAACGCGGCTGCAGGAGCCGAAGGGGTCGCGGTGGCTTCGGCTGGAGCACCGGACGATTCTGTGGAGGACATGTCTATCTATGTTGTTGGTTAGAAGCGCCTGCCAAGGGGTGGCGGCGCGATGTGAATGCCAGCCGGAGCTCGAAATTCTTGCTCAGCCTCGCGCAAGCGCGCGGCAAACAGCGGCAAATAAGGCCGTCAACGTCGTCCGCCCCCTCTGAGAGAGCAACTTAAATTTTCCCCGGCCACGGGCTTGCCAGAGGGAAAACGCCCTTTCAAGCTCCGCACTCATGGACAAACTCGAAGAGATCTTCCGTATGCAAGATGCGTTGAATCAGCGGATTGGCGTTTCGCTTCCGCCCGCTTCGGATGAGGAAAAGGCCAAGTGGATCCTCAATTACACCCGCGCCATGCAGCAGGAAACGGCGGAGTTAATCGACAGCGTGCCATGGAAATGGTGGGCGAAATACCAGAAATTCGACGAGCAAAACGCCAAGGTCGAAGTCGTGGATCTGTTTCACTTTCTCGTGTCATTGGCGCAGACGCTCGGCATGACGCCCGACGATGTTTACCAGGCGTATTTAAAGAAGAACGCCGTGAACCACGCTCGTCAGGAAAGCGGCTACGTGAAAAAAGACGCCGACGACTCGAAACATATTTGAGGTTCGAAGTAGCCCGAGATCTGAGCCCAGTTCCAATTTGGTTTTTGTGGAGGCGGGGCCATGAGCCCTGAGAGGCATTGCGTTTTTACGCTCTTGTAGGTTTCGCGTTTGCACGCCACGTGGCCCGCAAGCGGGCCGCCTACATTATCGATCAATAGTGAACCCGCGGGGCTAATGGCCCCGCCTCCAATTAATCATCCGGTGCGCGGCGGAGCTTTATTTCGGCAACTCGCTGGTAAAAAACACCAACGTCCCGCGATACGTGCCGCTGGCTTGCGCGGGTTGGCCGCTGGGGCCGGAGTTGGCGGCGCTGATGAATTTTGAACCCATCGCCGGGATCGCGTGGAGGAAGGAAATGTCACCGGCGGGGAAATCCACCGTCGTGTTCGGATGGCTGATGCGCGAGGTGCCGAGGCGCAGAAATGTTTCCGGTGGGGCGGAAACGATCGTGAGCGCGCCGGCGGTGGTTTCCAAACGAGCGCGACGCACGCCGGCGAAGTAACCTTCAAATTCGGGATACTGAAACGACTCGCCTGGTTGGAGCACGTGGCGCGCGGTTTCGTGGACGCCGAGCCACGTGCCGTGCAGGCGATTTTGCCAGACCCGGTTCGGGCCTTCGCCGAGCCAGCGCAGCGACTTCATCGCGGCTTCGTCGTGATCGAAGGTGATGCCGTGATAAATAAATTCGCCGGAGAGCGCGTAATCGTAGTCGAGGCGCAGCGTCTCGTCGGCGCGCAGCGTCCAACGGAAATTTGCGAGACCGCCGCGGCTTTCGAGCCACGCGCCATCACTGTTCGTGCCGGTGGTCACCACGGTGGGTGCGGTGGATTTTTCCTCGGGGAAACGTCCGGCGGCGTGGCCGATGCGAAGCGTTTTCACCTGTGCGGGCGTGCCGTCGGCATGGAGAAGTTTCGATACGCGCACGGCGGCGACGCGCTGCGGCGGAAATTCGTAACGCGCGCCGTCCGTGCTGCGGCGCGAGGCGTCGAAGATTGTTTTCCATTTTTCTCCGTCCGCAGAAATTTCGATCTGGCAACCCGAGTAAGGCGTGCCTCGCGGCGTTTCGAAGGCGAGTTCGATCGAACTGGCGGTTTGCGGCATGGCGAGAAAGCGCGTGAGCGCTGAATTCGGCGCGCTCGCGGGCAAAGATTCTTCGCGCCACGACAACCAATTGACCGCTGCTGCCGTGGCTGGCCGCGCGTAAGCGAGGCGCGGGCCGTTGCGGAGCGCGAAAGTTTTCTCACCGGCGCGCAACGTCACGAGCGAACCCGTCGCGGCGTCGAAGGTCGCGGAGGTTTTCCCGGCGGTAAGCGAAATGCGTCCGGCGGCGTTCTCTGCTTTCGGCGCGGAAGCCGTCGCGGCTTTTTCGGGAGGTATGAGTGCGTTCGTGCGTTCCGCGAGTGCCGGCGTGGCCCACATCCAAGTCCAGAGCGGTTCGCCATTGGGATCTTTGACGGTGAGAGCGAGCGCGTCGGCTTCGCGCCAGTTGGCGGGTAAATTTAATTTCAGTTCGCCGCTCGTGTGCGCTGCGATGTCCGGCCCGACGCTGTGGCCGTTGGCGAGCGCGGTTTGCGCGAAGCCGTCGAAGCGCAGCCACGACCACTCGATGCGGCATGCGGCGAGCGAAGTGAAATCGTAGTGGTTGTGCAGCGTGAGCGCGCCGGTGAATTTCTCGTCGAGCACGGGCGCATCGATTTGCACTGGCGACCACACATGGCGCACGGCGTGGTAGCTGCCCTCTTTTTCGAAATGCGGGCCGACGATCCCGTCGGGCGCGAACGTGCTGAACGGATCAAGCGAGCCGTCGCGATCGCTGCGCACGATGGCTTCATCGGCGAAATCCCAGATGAACAGGCCCGCGCCGAACTTTGATTTGCGCGTGGCTTCCCAATAGTCGTGCAAGCCCGCGCCGGCGCCGCCGTCGTAGAGTGCGTGGAGAATTTCCGTGGGCATGACAAGGTTCGGGCCCTGCAAGCGGCGCGCATGCTCGGCGTAGCTCGTGTAATGGAAAGTATCGAGGCCGCCGAACGGATCCCACGGGTGAATCACCGGCCGCTGTTGCGGATCGTAGAGTGCGAAGTCGCCGTCGAGGTCGCGGTTCCAGCCGCCTTCATTGCCGTTGTCCCAGATGATGATGCTCGGGTGGTTGACGTCGCGCTCGACGAGTTCACGCACGAGCAGGCGACCGATGGCGGTGCCGTGCGCGGCTTGCCAGCCGCTGAGTTCGTTCAGCACGTAAAGGCCGAGTTCGTCGCACGCTTCGAGAAACGCTTTATCGGGCGGGTAGTGCGACATGCGCACGGCGTTCATATTCATCGCGCGAATCAGGCGCGCGTCTGCGTAACAGTCTTCGCGATCCAGTGCGCGACCCGACTCGGGACGGAAGCTGTGACGGTTGACGCCCTTCAAGAGCACGCGCTGGCCGTTGACGAAAAGCCCTTCGCCGTCGCGCACCTCAAACGTGCGAAACCCGAATCGTGTGGTCGTGGTGTGCAGCGCTTCGTCGCCGCGACGGCGCGTGAGTTGCACCGTGTAGAGGTGGGGCGTTTCCGCCGTCCATAATTTCGGTGAAGCGGCGCGCGTGCTCAGGCGCAAGCGGCCCGTGCCGCCGGCAGGGATTTTCGCGGAGAATTTTTCGCCGACCGGTTTTTTGTCCGCATCGAAAATTTGTGCGTCGAGGCTTTCCGCGATGATCGACGGGCCGCTGGGGCGGACTTTGTCGCGCAGCGCACCGAGGGTGACATCGACGGTGAACGTGCCGTCGGCGCGCGCGTCGATCGCGACGTGTTCGATGGAGTTTGCGGGCGTGGCTTCGAGCCAGACGGCGCGGTAGATGCCGCCGAACACCCAATAATCGCCGCCGCGTTCGGCGCGCTCGGTGAGGGCGTCGGCGGAAACTTTGCTCACCTCGACTTCGAGGAGGTTGTCGCCGGAAAAGTTAAGGAGAGACGTGACGTCGTAGCTGAATTGCGTGAAGCCGCCTTGGTGAATCGGTCCCGCGGATTTGCCGTTCAGTTTCACAGCGGTGTCGGTCATCACCGCGCCGAACACGAGGCGCACGCGGCGGCCTTCCCACTGCGCGGGCACTTTAAAATTCGTGCGGTAGAACCCGCGCTCGTCGCCTTTCTTTGGATGAACCTGGCCGTAGTCGTAAGAACCGAAGCCTTGGAGTTCCCAGTGTGACGGCACGGGAATCGTGGCCGTTTCACCGGCGCGCCGGCCGCCCGTGACCGTGAATTTCCACGGCACGGCGTCAGCCGGGCCGCGACCGGAAAGGTAATGAGTTTCGGTTTCGGCGGCAGTCGCGGTATTCAGAGAGAGCGGCGCGCTGGCGAACGCCGCCAAGGTGACCGGCAGCGAAACGAATTTACGAACGCAATCGCGGAGAACGCGAAGAGGGGCGCGCAGGGGTAACATGCGCGAAGTCCGCAGCGACCTTTCGCCCAGAGCAAGCCTGCTGTAATTCGGTGCGTCAGCGCGCCTGCCCTAGAAAACTCACACCAACGCCACGAAGCTGCCGTGAAACTCGACGGCATTTTTTCCGTTCGGGCCTTCGACGATCGCTTCCAGATCCATGCGCGCTTTTTTGTGGCGGCGGAGGTCTTCGATAAACTCGGCGGAAATGCCAGGCGGCGGACGCGTGGCCACGGCGCGCAACGCGCCAGTGACGGGCCGCTTGTAGTCCGCGTAGCTGCGTTTCACCACGACGTGCGCATCGATGCCGGCGTCGCGCAGCGTCATCCACAGTGCGGAGTAACACGCCAGAATCGGCATCGTGTGCAACGCACCGCCGAACGCGGTGCCGAGGTGATTACGATTCGGGGCGAGTGGCGCTTCGAGCACGAGGTGGTGCGGGCTGCTTTCGGCCACGCGCAGGCCCATCGCGAGCGTGAGCGGAATTTTTTCGTGGAGAAAAGCCTCGAGGCTTTGCGGAGTCATGGCCTCCGGTGAAAGTGAACTCATGTGGCTGTCTTGGTAGCGACTGGGCGCGGCAGCGCCAAGAAAGATGTCAGGCTGTTTTGACCACGGATTGCGCGGATGAACACGGATCCGAGCGAACCTACGGCAAATTTATCCGTGTATCCCCGAGTTATCCGTGGTTAAAAAAATCATGGAATGTCGCTCGCACTGCGGCGCGTGTTGCATCGCGCCGTCGATTTCCTCGCCGATTCCTGGAATGCCTCACGGCAAACCGGCGGGGATTCCGTGCGTGCAATTATTGGACGACATGCGCTGCGCGATCTTCGGGAAACCTGAGCGTCCGGCGGTGTGTGCCAGTTTACGACCGACGGATGAGATGTGTGGCAGTGCGGCGAGGGATGCCATGTTGAGTTTGAGTAAACTGGAACGCTTAACCCAGCCTGAAGATGAATAAAATTAACGTGCTACTCGTTCTTGTCGCAGTCCTTTCGGCTTTTGCTGCGGCAACCGGAGGCAAAAGGGTATCGTCCTCGAGGTTGAGCGGCACAGTCGTCAAGTATCACTCATCGCAAGCCAGAGCATTACTTGTCGCTGCATCATTAACCTGCGTCACTGCCGCCGTAGTTTCGCTCAAGAAGCGCATTTTGGGTTGGCGATTGGTGTTGGCATTACTGAGCGCAATGCTCGCTCTATCGCTGGGATCTCTGATCTCCGATAGTCTATTCAATACTGGGTCTATCAACGAACTCGCTTGGCGTTTCCTGATCGGACTTTCACAGGCAATTTTTTGGGGATATTTGCTGGTAACTTGGTTTCGCCAAAAAGAAGAATTCGGTAAGTAAAAATTCGAAGTGAAGCCGGTGGGATCACCAACGTGAGGTCGCCACTTAATTCGTCGGCTCCGGTTCGGCGGGGGAGGTTTCCCAGCCTTCGGTGGACTCGGTGATCGGAATCTTCGGTTTCCATTTGAGCCAGTCTTTGTCCATTTCGTCGGCGAGGATGAACTCGGTGCCTTCGTTGGCGGGCTGACTGTTGGGAGTTTCCGGGGTGGCGAAGGCGACGCCGCCGGTGATGAGGGATTCGAGCGAGTTGCTGCGGATCTCGGCGCCGAGCAGGCCGACTTTGACGGAGACGCCGCCGGAGTTCCAAAACTTGGTGTCGGTGCGAACAAGTTGATCGTAAGGGGTGCGAATGCGAATGCGCACGAGCACGCCGTCGGCATTGGGCGTAAGTTTATGCGTCTCCACGAAACCGACTTTCATTTCGCGGAAAAAAATGGGCGCTCCGGGCGTGAGGGCGCCGAGTTTGTCAGAGCGGAGCACGAAGGAACGGCCGCGGTCGCTGTTTTCGAGGAGCGGGGCGCGACGCAGGCCGACGAATTCGGTGGCGGGTTGGCCGCCGGTGCCCGGACGGACTTTCAGGCGCGGGCCGCTGAATAAAGTGTCGAGGCCCTTAATGCCGGAGAAACCGATTTCCGGGCGCACGAGCCAGAACTCGGAATCGGCACGTGCGAGCGACGCGGCGTTTTTGGCGAGTTGCACTTTGACGAGCACGCCGTCGAGTTTTTCGTCGAGGTCGACGCTTTGCACTGCGCCGACGGCGACGCCTTTGTGTTCGAGAATGGTTTTGCCCGGTTCGATGCCGGCGCCGTTTTGGAAGCGGATGATGATTTCCGGGCCGTGGTCGCGGGAGTTGCGCGCGATGAGCCAGCCGCCGACCACGAGCGCGATGAGCGGCACGATCCAAATCAGCGGAAGCGATTTGCGGGAGCGAATAATGACGGGAGCGGGCGGTTTGTTAGTCATGGGCGACGGAAAGTTGAGAGCTGAGAGTTGAGCGGTGAGAGAAATAGCCTACGGTGTCGGAGCTTTGGTCTGCTCGTCGGGCGTTGAAATTTCGTCGATGTCCCAGAGCAGGCGGGAATCGAAGGTTTCGGTGGCGAAAATCGTGAGCACGACGGCGGCGGCGAAGGCGATCACGCCGGGCTCAGGCCGCACGCTGGCAATGGAGCCGAATTGCACTGCGCCCGCGAGGAACGCGACGAGGAAGACATCGAGCATCGACCAGCGGCCGATGAATTTTACGAACGCATAAAGCTTCGTCAGCCCGCGGCGGCGTTTGATCGATTTCGTGTGCACGGCGTGAATGAGGATGCCGAGGCTCACGAGTTTGAGCAGCGGGACGAGTATCGACGCGGCGAACACGATCAACGCGATGCCCCACAAGCCGTCGCGAAATAACGAGACCACGCCGGAGAAAATCGTGTCGGTGCGCGCCTTGCCGAGCAGTTCGATGCTGAGCACCGGCAGAATGTTAGCCGGCACGAGCATGATGAGTCCGGCGACGGCAAAGGCCGAGCTACGCGCGAGCGAGTGAGGCTGCCGGTAGTGCAGCGTGCTGGAGCAACGCGGACAGATTTGCGTTTCCACCTCGGAAGCAACGTTGGTCAACGCGAGCGTGCACGCGTGGCAATGCAGGGTGCGGCTCATGTGACGGGGCCTTTGATTTTTTCGGTCGTGAGCGCTTGGGCGGCTTCATCGATATCGAAGCGCCGCCACGCAATGAGCAGCGCGAACGACATCACCGCGTAGCACCACAAGCCTGCCGCCGGCTCGGCCCGCGCGAGCGAACTGAGCTTGATAAACGCCACCAGCACGGCGAGCAGGTAGACTTCAGGAATTGACCACAACTCGAAGCTGCGCAGCCAGCTGATCATGAAACGCACGCGCGCTGATGGCCGGCCGAACACGATCGGCACGAGCACGGCGCCAAACGTCAGCAGTAACAAAAGCGGCGCGACGATGCCGCACAGCACCACCAGCACGGAAACCCACGGCATGCCTTGATCCCACAAACTGATTGCTCCGGTGATGAGCTGGCTGCGGTGCGCGTTACCGAGTTGGGAGACGTTTACGATGGGCAGCAGGTTGGCGGGCACCCACAAAATCAGCCCGGTCAACACCCACGCGAAGGTGACGATCCAGTTCGAAGCGCGCCCGCGCGCGAGCTGAGAGTCGCAACGCACGCATTTGCTGGTATCGCCGGGACGCAGTTTGATGCGGGTGTGGAGCTGGCCGCAGAGCGGGCATGCCAAAGGCACGTGCTCGGGAAGAGCCGGGACGTGGCTGGTGTCGTCAGCGGGAAAGGTGTCGGCGGTCGAACTCACTTTTTGAAATTAAACGCTTTTGAGAGCGACGTGGCGAGTGACGGTTCGTAGGAGAAATCCCGATTTTAGCGTAATGCCGCTCGGCAGGCGACTCGTGTAGCGTCTTAATCGCGGCATGAAATTTATCGCCCTTCCCAACGTGCCGGCTCCGCTCGGTCATTATTCACCCGGCGTCCAAGTGGGCGGCTTGTTGTTTATTTCAGGCCAGTTGCCGATCGACGCGGCGACGGGAAAATTTGTTGCGGGCACGATTGAGGAGGAGGCGCTGCGCACGCTGAATAATATGCGCGCCGTGGTCGAAGCCGCCGGCGGCAAATTAACCGACATCGCGAAGGTCACGATCTACGTGGCCGACGTGGCCGATTGGCCAAAAGTGAATGCGGTCTACGCGCAGTTTTTCGGCACGCACAAACCCGCGCGCGCGGTGATCCCGTGCGGCGGTTTGCATTACGGCGCGAAGTTGGAAATCGAGGGCGTGGCGGAGTTGAGCCGGAAATAAATCCGGGCGTGACGATTGCATCGAGGTAGGGGCGGTTATCCTTAACCGCCCTCGAACGTGATATCATTTTTGAACGAAAGGGCGGTTAGCCCTGTTCCGGTCTTGCTGGCCGGCCAGGATTTGTCCGGGCCGTCGCCCGGCAAAGGATAACCGCCCCTACCTAACCGGCCCGCCCGGAGGTCGGGCCCTACCTGATTAATGGCCGTCGCCGTCGAGGTCGCCGGGCTTCAATAGCGGGGCGAAGAGCGCTTTGTTGGAGCCTTTCATGTAGGCTTCCTTGGCTTCGACGGTGCCGTCTTTGACGCGCGCCATGAGGCTGTTGTCCATCGTGATCATGCCGTCGGCCGCACCGCTTTCGATGATGCTGCGGATGTTGGCGATCTGGCCGGAGCGAATCGTATTCGGCAGCGCTTCGTGCTGGAGCAAAATCTCGTGCACGGCGACGCGGCCCTTCGGAATTTTTTTGCAAAGCAGCTGGGCAACGACACCCGCGAGCGCGCCGGCGAGCATGACGCGCACCTGGTTTTGTTCTTCGGCGGGAAAGGTGTTTATGATGCGGTCGACGGTTTTCGGCGCGTTGTTGGTGTGGAGCGTGCCGAACACGAGCATGCCCATCGAGGCGCAGGAAAGCGCGAGCTTGATGGTTTCCATTTCGCGCATTTCGCCGAGGAGCACGATGTCGGGATCGTGGCGCATCGCGCCTTTCAACGCGGCACCGAAGGTCGCGGTGTGATCGCCGACTTCGCGGTGCACGATGACCGACTTCTTGCATTGATGGACGAACTCGATCGGGTCTTCGATCGTGATGATGTGGCGCGCGAGGTTATCGTTAATGTAATCGATCATCGCGGCGAGCGTGGTCGATTTGCCGGAGCCGGTCGGGCCGGTGACGACGACGAGGCCCTGGTCGAGGTGGCAAAGTTTCTTGAGCGCCTCGGGTAAATTCAGCTGCGCGAACGAAAGAATTTTTGCGGGAATCTGGCGGAGCACCGCGCCCTGGCCCCAGTGGTTGTAGAGGAAGTTGGCGCGGAAACGGGCGAGGCCGGGGACTTCGTGCGCGAGGTCGAGGTCTTTTTTCTCCAGGAATTCCGTCCAGCGTTTCGGCGGGCAGATTTCCTTGAGGTAGGCTTCCATTTGTTTCGCGTCGAGCGGCTTGTCGCCGATGACTTGGAGCGAACCGGAGATACGCGACTTGGCGGGGAGACCGACGGTCAGGTGCAAATCAGAACCGCCCTTGTCGAGCATGGTGCGAAGGAGTGAGTCGATGGCGGCCATGAAATCGGAGATGGGAGTTGGAAGATGGGAGATGAGGGGCGAACCAAGCTGGCGCGATTAAACGACTTTCGCGCGGACGTTGCGGGTGCTGGTGTTGATGAGGGCCGTCTCTTTAGAGATGCGTTTTTGCTGATAGAGTTCGAGGACGACGTTTTCCATGATACACATGCCTTCCTTGACGCCGGTTTCCATGACGTTGCGGAGGCTCTGCGATTTGCCTTCGCGGATGAGCGCCTGGATGGCGGTGTTGGAAATCATGATCTCGCACGCCGACACAAGGCCGCCGTCGAGGGCGGGCAGGAGGCGTTGGCAAATGATGCCGCGCAAACTCTCCGCGACACTTGCACGGATCTGCGTTTGTTGGGCGGGCGGGAAGACGTCGAGCAAGCGATTCAGCGTCGTGGCGGCGTCGCTCGTGTGCATCGTGCCGATGACCAAGTGACCGGTTTCAGACGCGCTGATGGCCATCTCGATGGTTTCGAGATCGCGCAATTCGCCGATGACAATGACGTCGGGATCTTCGCGGAGCGCGCCTTTGAGGGCGGTGAAAAACGATTTCGTGTGCGGGCCGACTTCGCGCTGCGTGACGTTGCAGCCTTTCGGCATTTGCACGACTTCGATCGGATCTTCGACGGTGATGATGTGATCTTCGCGCTTCTCATTTAATTCCGCGACGAGCGCGGCGAGCGTGGTCGTTTTGCCCGCGCCCACGGGGCCGGTGATCAGGATGAGGCCGTTGTGGTAGGTGAGGAGTTTGCGAATCGTGTCGAGGTTGCGCAGGCCGAGGTCGTCGAGTTTCGGGATGCCGGCGGGCACCATGCGGTAGGAGCCGGACGCGCCCCATTTGTGAAACATCAGGTTCACGCGGTAGCGGTGGTCGGCATCGAGCGCCAAGGCGAAGTCGTAGTCTTTGCGGTCGAGGAAAATTTCCTTTTGGTGGGAAGCGAGCAGCGCGGTGTTGAGGCGGAGCGCGTCCTCTTGTTTGAGCGGGTGCGGGCTGAGCGGCGTGATCGCGCGGTGCTTGCGGATGAACGGCGCCGAGCCGGCGGAAAGATGCAGGTCACTTGCGCCGTGTTCGCCGGTGGCGATCAGAAGTTTGCGCAGGCCGGCGGCGAGGGCGGCATCGTCCATCGTGCCGATTTTATCGAAAGCGAATTCTGGCTTCGGGCCGGAGGGCTTGACGTTGGCGGGCGGAGCGGCCGGCGCGGATGCGGCGGGTTTTACGACGTGACTGGCGACGCTCAATTTTGGCGCGGGAGCCGGCGCGGGCGTGTCTTCATCGAGCAACGGGTTGCCGGGCGGCGGGCCGACTTGGGCGCGCTCATGGGCTTGGGCGAGGAGGGTTTCGAGCCGGCTCATCTCCTGTTCGTGCACGATGTCGCCGTCGATGAGCTGTTGCGCAAATTCCATCATCTGCGCATCGCGTCCGACGGCCTTTAAGGTAGCGAGCGCTTGTTCGCGGCTGAACAACTTCTCGGCGAGACCGAGGCGGATGACCCAGAGGATTTCGTTATTCATGCGAGGGAGTGGGAATCTAAAGAAACGTGCCGAGGAATTCGCCGGAGAATTTTTTCATTAGCCAAACGGTCACGCGCTTGGATTTCAACGCGCACGCAGCCAAGCGTCGAGCCGGAAGAATGATTTTAGCGGGGGATGCTGAGTTCGTTCGCCAGCGTATCGAACCAGGCGCGAGCGTCGGCGGTTTTGGTTTCGATCTCGGCGGGGGATGAGACGTAGAGCAGTCGCGTGAAACGCGCGGCGTCGGTCGACGGAAGAATGCGATGCAAGTAGCGCATCGACCAGTTGCTGCGCAGCGGGTCGTGTTTCATGCGGAGCAATTCCACGAGTGGCACGAGGATCAGCCCGTGATACATGCTGAAGGCATCGATGGGTTGCTGGCGCCAGATTTCCTTCGGCACGAGGATCGCGAGCATGTCGACGCGCGTGCGCAACGACGCGATGCGCGCGGGGAATTTCGCGGCCAGCGCGGCGGCATCGACGGGCGGCGTATTCGCGAAAATCGCTTTGCGGTCGAAAAATACGTGCACGTCGCCATGAAATTCGCGCTCGGTGAATTTCTGCGGGTTGCCGAGCCGCATCACGCAGAAATCGAGGAGCAGCCACGGCCGCGCGTCTTTGAAACGATAAAAACGCTGGCTGTGCCCGTGCCACGTCGGTTCCGGCACGTAATAAATGAGGTCGACAGGCGCCACGCGGGCGAGCGCGGTTTCAACTGCTTCGAAAGCGGTGGCGATTTTATCGTCGTCCACCACGACGTGGAGATCGACGTCTGACCAGTCGTCGTTGCGCTTAAACGCGACCGAGCCGCCGAGCCAAAGGGTGTGCGCGAAAGTGAGGGGTTCGAGCGCGGCGCGCACGGTGTCGATGAGCGTCTGGCGATCCAAGGGCATGGGCGAAGGTTGGAAAGTTGCGAAGGAGGCGTCAACGCGCGGGAGGCGGAATTGTAGCGCGCTTCGCGTTTGCATCGGGCGGAGGCGTTCGTTTGCTGGGCGGACTCATGGCAACCGAAGCAGCCCCGAAAGTCATTTTCTCGATGATCGGCGTCTCGAAGAAAATCGAGCGCAAGGAAATCCTCCGCGACATCTCGCTGTCGTTTTATTACGGCGCGAAGATCGGTGTGCTCGGCCTGAACGGTTCCGGCAAGTCGTCGCTCATGCGCATCCTGGCGGGCATCGACAAAGACATCGATGGTCACGTGCATTTCGAGCCGGGTTATCCGGTGGGTTTTTTGCCGCAGGAACCGGCGTTGACGCCCGGCAGCACGGTGCGCGCGTGCGTCGAGGAAGGAGTGAAGCACCTCACGGATTTGACGGCGGCTTACGATGCGAGCTGGGACGAAATTGCCGAAGCGGCGGACGACAAGGCGCGCGACGCGATTTCCGACAAGCAGGCGAAACTTCAGGAAGAAATCGAGCGCCTCGGCGCGTGGGATGTGACGCCGATGGTCGAGCAGGCGATGGAAGCGCTGCGGTGTCCGCCGGGTGAGGCGATCGTGGACAATCTTTCCGGTGGTGAACGGCGCCGCGTGGCGCTCGCGCGGTTGTTGTTACAGAAACCGTCGATTCTGTTGCTCGACGAGCCGACAAATCATTTGGACGCCGAGAGCGTGCATTGGCTGGAGCAACATCTGGCGCGTTACGAAGGCACCGTCATCGCGGTGACGCACGATCGTTACTTCCTCGATAATGTCGCGGGCTGGATTCTCGAACTTGACCACGGGCACGGGATTCCATGGAAGGGTAATTACTCGTCGTGGCTCGAGCAAAAGCAGGCAATCTCCGCCGTCAACGAGCGCACGGAAAGCAAACGCCAGAAAGCGATGGCGCGCGAACTCGCGTGGATTCGGCAGGGTGCGAAGGCGCGGCAGGCGAAAGGACAGGCGCGCATCAATGCTTACGAACAGATGCTGAAGGCCGACGTCGCGGAACAGGAGAAGCAGTTTGAAATCATCATCCCCCCCGGCCCGCGCCTCGGCACGCTCGTGGTGCAAGGGCAGGACGTGACGAAAGCCTATGGCGACAAACTGCTGTTCGAAAAACTGTCTTTCTCGCTGCCGCCCGGTGGCATCGTGGGCATTATCGGGCCGAACGGTGCGGGCAAAACGACGCTGTTTAAACTTATCACGAATCTCGAAAAGCCCGACGCAGGCTCGTTCAAGGTCGGCGAGAGCGTGAAGTCGGCTTACGTGGAGCAATCGCGCGATTCGCTCGAAGGGAATAAAACGATTTGGGAAGTCATCAGTGACGGCCAGGAATTGATGCCGCTGGGAAATCGATCGGTGAACAGCCGCGCGTATTGCGCGCAGTTCGGTTTCACGGGCGCGGATCAGCAGAAAAAAGTCGGCGTGCTTTCCGGGGGCGAACGCAACCGCGTGTTGCTCGCGAAGGTATTAAAGAGCGGCGCGAACCTCATCCTGCTCGACGAACCGACCAACGATCTCGATGTGAATTCGATTCGCGCGCTCGAAGAGGCGCTGGAAACCTTTGCCGGATGTGCGGTGATTATTTCCCACGATCGCTGGTTCTTGGACCGAGTGGCGACGCACATCATGGCGTTTGAAGGCGACAGTTACGTGCATTGGTTCGCGGGAAATTATTCGAGCTACCTCGAAGACTTTAAGAAACGTAAAGGCAAAGACGCCGACCAGCCGCACCGGATCAAATACCGGAAGCTGACGCGCTGAGTCTTAGGAGAGATTAGCACTGGACTTAGGGTCGTAGGGTTTTAGCCCTAGGTCATGGCGCTGCTGCAACTCTCGCGGAAAAAAAAGAGAAAGCCGAAATGGCTGCCGGCTTTGAAGCTGTTGGTCGTGGCTGGAATTTTATTTGCCGGTTGGAAATCGATCGGCCCGCTCAAGCACCAATACCGCACGTGGAAACAGCAACGTGCGCTCGCGCAGGCGAAGACATTTATTGAAAAAAACGATCCGCAGAATGCGCAGATCGCGCTCGAACTCGCTCTGACCACGGTGCCGAACAGCGTCGATGCGTGGCGGCTCGCGGCGGAGATGCTGGAGCAAGTCGGCGCGCCGCAAGCGATGCGTTTGCGGCGTCGGGTCGTGGATATGCAGCCCAATTCGGTCGAGGATCGCGCGGCGCTTATTCTGTCGGCGCTGAAATTCAAGGACATGAACGCCGCGCGCGATGCGATCAGCGACATGACCGTCGAGCAGGGGTCGCAGTTGCCCGCGTTGCGCGCGCAACTCGCTTATGCGCTCGCCACGGACAACGCCCCGATTGCCGATGCGATTTTTGACCAGATCAAAAAACTCACGCCGGACGACACGGAGTTAAAAATATCCCAACTCGTGCTTTCGTTGCGCGCGCCCCGCGCCGAACGCGTGGAGGCGGCGCGCCAGCAGTTGGTCGCGCTCGCGGAGAATCCAAAATACCGGCTACGCATCAAACGCGAATTGATGAACGAAGCGTTGCTCCGGAAAAACTTCGCTGCCGCCCGGGCGTTTGCCAGTGAGATCGCCGCCGATCCTGAATCAAAATTGGGAGATCGGTTGAATCAGGCAAATATCGCGTTGCTGGTCGACCAACGGCCGTTTGAGGAAGTTTACGAGGCCACGGTGAAGTCCGTCGGCACCTCAGAAACCGATGCGCTCGAATGGACGCAGTGGTTGCTGGCACAAGGTAAAGTGAGTGAAGCGGATCGCTGGATCGCCGGGTTGCCCGAAGAGTCACGCAAGGCGGCTGCATTGATTACGGTGCAGGCCGATATCGCGGCAGCGTTGAAGCAGTGGGAGCGGCTCGCGCCTTTACTCGAAGCCGGCGCGTGGGGACCGGTTAAAGCAGAAACGGTCAGCCTGGCGATGTCGGCGAACGTCAGTCCGGTGCGCGAAAACAAAACGTTGCGCGCGCAAGTGTGGGACGAAGCCGTGCGCTCGACGAATGCAAGCCTTGGGTCGTTGCGGGTGTTGCAGAAACTCGCGAGCGGGTGGGGTTGGGAAGAAGAGTCCGAGCGCACGTTGTGGGTGACGCTGCGCAGCTACCCGGACCAGACTTGGATTCATCAATTGCTTTTTAACACGTATCGTTCGCGCAAAGATGCCGATTCGATGCGCAACGTGATGTCGTTGCTGCGCGAAGCAGAGCCCACGGTGTCACGTTACCAACACGACTGGGCGTTATTGAGTTTGCTCACCGATCCCACGCTCGCCTGGACGCCACCGAAAGAAACGTTGAAGAAGCTCGCGGCGGATAGTCCCGCGAATCCCAATTTCGCGGTCAGTTATGCGTTTGCCTTGGCCCGCAGCGGACGCGGCACGGAAGCCGCGGCGGTTTTGGAGAAAGTATCGGCGGAGGAACTCGCCCGGCCGGTGCGTGCGCCGTATCTTGCTTACATTTACGCGGCAGGCGGGCAGGCGGCCAAAATTGGCGCGCTCGAAGAAGCGACGAAAGGAGTGGATTTGCTAAAAGAGGAATCGCGGCTTTTTGCCGCCGCCCGTGAACTCGCGGCAAACCCAAAGCCCTCGACCACCACTGCGGAAACGATCCCGTCTAAAAAATGACGTCTAGCGCTGCGCGTCCGGCAAGTGGATCAGTCTTTGTGGTGTGGTTTTTCGCAGTCGCGGTGGTCGCGGCATTGCTCATGCCGTTGATGAAGGCGTGGGGCATGGCGACCGACCTGGGGCACGGTTGGGGCGCGCCACTCTTAATCGCTTATCTTTACTGGGAACGATGGGATGAGCGGCCCACAGTCGCGGTGAATGCGCGGGCCTCGGCAATTTGGTGGACGAGTGCTGCGACGATTTTGTGCCTGCTGGTGCCGCTGCGGCTTTGGGTGACGCCCTTTCCACTGTGGCCCGCGTTGGTTTTAATTTACGTGGGTTGCGTCGCGTCGCTCGTGATGGCGGGTGCGTATCTTGTCGGCGGCCTACGCGGCGTGCGCTGGATCGGCGGGCCGTTGTTGATTCTCGCAGGCACGATTCCGTGGCCGCAACAGATCGACCAAGGGATTATTCAACCGTTGCGCGGAGGGTTGGCGGAGATCGCGGCGGAGTTAATTAATCTGACCGGCCATCCGGCGATCGCGTCCGGCACCACGGTGCGCTTTGGCGCGGGTTGGGTCGGCGTGGACGAGGCCTGCGGAGGCATCCGTTCGTTACAGGCGTCGGTGATGATGGCATTGTTTTTCGGCGAGTGGTTGCGTCTGAAATGGCAGCGCCGAATTGCGCTCGTGGTTGTCGGCATCGGTGCGGCGCTAGCGGGGAATTTTCTGCGGATTTTATTTCTCGCCTGGCGGGCAACCGCCGGTGAGGAAGCGGTGCAAAATGCTCACGACCTCGCGGGCTGGCTCGCGCTGGGTTTGAGTTTGGTGCTCGTCGGGGTGTGTGCGTGGCGATGGTCCAAGACACACGCGGTTGAAAAAGTGACGCTGTCGCAGCGAGTCGTTTCTCCGATTGCGAACTCCGTGGCGCGGTGGTGCGTGGTGGTGACGGCGGGGTTGTTGTTAATCGAGCTGACTAATTTCATTTGGTATCAACGCGGGAGCGCCGCACGGAGCGACGTGCCGCAGTGGACGATTCGCCTGCCGTCTGCGCATCGGACTTTTAAAGACGTGCCGCTGCCGGATGTATCGCGGGATATTTTGCGTCCGGATTTCTACGCGGCAGGCACGTGGACTCAGTTACGTGACCGAGAGGCCGGCGCTTACTACGTAGAATGGCGGCGTGGGCAAACGGCGCGTTTTGTGCCGGTCCTGCATAATCCCGCCGTGTGCCTTCCTTATGTGGGGTGCGAGTTGGTCGAGGCGCTTGGTGAGATTCGTGTGCCTTGGTCAGGTGGCGAAATTCCGTTTCAAACCTTCTTGTTTAGGCGCGGCAGCGAACGATTTGTGGTCGCTTTCGTCGTTTGGGATCCGCTGCGCGGACAACCGCTCACGCGGCCTGCGATTCAAAGTCGCTTGGACTGGTTGAAAATGCAGTGGAGCGACGTAACGGAAGCTCGTAAAGATCAGCCTGGCCAAATGGTTGCGGTGCTTCTCACCGGCTCAACCAATACGGTCGAGCTCAAGGCGCTTATCCAGGACTTGGTGACGCCAGTGCCTTAAAAGGGCTGTAAAATCCATCTCGCGGCAGTTGTTGTGAACAAATAACTTAAAAAACACTTGCGAAGGCCCTATAATTCCTAGGGTATAACCCCTGTATGAAGAAGCTTATCAAATTATCTCTCGCGGCCGCTCTGGCCGCTTTCGCGATTGGCTCGGCCAACGCGCAGATGGTCACCTTGCAAACCGTCCAAGACTACGATGGTTCGATCCAGCAGTTTAATAACAACCAATCGCTCACGCAGACTTTCCGTAATGTGACGGGAGTTGAAACGATGACCTATCGTTTCGTCAGCAACAGCATCAGCACGACGTATGCGACCACCCTCGAGGCTTACTTTGTGGAATGGGATCCTTCACTCAATCGCGCCGTAGGCACCCCCATCTGGTCGCCTGTGACTCTTCAAGTCATTCCTGCTTCCAACACCGTTGGCTGGTCTCTCTACACGGATCGTAATGGCGAGGACTACCTCGGCTACGACTATACGCTCACTCCGAGTCAGAATGCGCTCAATTCGAGCGCCACATATGCGATGATCCTCCGCGCCGTGAGCAATACTGGCCCGGGCGCGACGACCCGCATCGGCCTCCAAGTCATTTCCGACACTTACAATGGCAACCCGCGCGATTCTTTTGCTTTCGGTGCGGCCTACCAGTTGGGCGGAACTTCCGGCTATTCCACCTTAACGAGCTCGAGCAGCTCGGCGATTTCCAACAATTCCGATTTCGGTTTCCAACAGCTCGTGATCACGCCGGTGCCTGAGCCGTCGACCGCCGCTGCTTGCTTCGCGGCGCTCTTTGTTACCGGCTTGGTCGGTCGCCGCCTCTACGTGAAGCGCCAGCAAGCCGCTGCCGCCCTCGTGCCGGTCACGGTTTCGTAATTACGTAATTTAAATCTTCATACACCCAAGCCCGCGGTTAACTCCGCGGGCTTTTTGTTGTCTGAGCGGAACGCGTCGAGACTGCGTTTAATCGAAGCCGAACAACCTGCCCATTTCGCGACGGTTCTTTTTTGTGGGCCGGCCTTGGCCGCGATCGCGGGCGAGCATGTGTTCAAGCGTGGCTTGCTTGGCGCGCTCATACTCGGCGGGCGGCGTCAGGTCCTGCATGAAATCAGGCACTAGTTTCGCGCCCACGCGAGACTTCGGTAGCCCGACGACTTTTAACGTCCGGGTGACGACGCCCACGCGCACGGTCACGGTTTCACCCACATGGATATCGCGCCCCGGCTTTGCTTCGAGCTCGCCAATGAAAACTTTGCCCGCGCGACAGGCGGCGGTGGCTTCAGGGCGGGTTTTGAAAACGCGCACACTCCAGAGCCATTTATCGAGACGGGGATCGTCCATGGCACCTACGACTAGCGAACTATTGTGCGCCGTCCAGTCGTTCGGTTGCGCAGGAATAAATTGTGGCTAGCGTCCTCCTAACTCCATGAAACTATCCCTGCTGAGTTTATTTCTCTCTTTCACCACCGCCATGACCCTTACCGCTGAAACTAAACCCGCCTCGAAAACCGAACTCGCGACCGTCGGTGGCGGTTGTTTCTGGTGCACTGAAGCCGTGCTCGAACGCGTGCCGGGCGTGAAGTCCGTAGTGAGCGGCTACGCCGGCGGGAAAAATGCCAATCCCACTTACGAGGAAGTGTGCACCGGTCAAACGGGTCACGCCGAGGTAATCCAAGTGGAATTCGATCCTGCGGTGGTGAGTTACGAGAAGGTGCTCGAAGTGTTTTTCGAGGCCCATGATCCGACGACGCTGAACCGCCAAGGCGCGGACGAAGGCACGCAGTATCGCTCCGTCATTTATTATCACAATGAGGAGCAACACCAAGCCGCCCTCCGTGCGAAGACCGCCGCGCAAGCACACTTGAGCGATCCGATCGTGACCGAAATCTCCCCGTTGCCGAAATTCTACGCGGCGGAAAAATACCATCAGGATTACTTCGTGAAGAATCCCAACGGGCAATATTGCGCCTTCGTGATCAAGCCCAAGGTTTCGAAACTCGAAAAGAAGGGCGTCATTCCGAAGAAATAACGGCGCAGCGAAAACTTCGATTTCCGCCAATCACGGCGCCTTCACGGGCGCCGTTTTTTTGTGTCCCGAGTGCATTGCTGGACTTTAGCGGATTTTGATTACACTCATCACATGTCAGAAAATCAGCAGCCTGAACTCAATGGATCCGTCGTCACGGTGGATTTTATCCGCCACCGTAATGTGATGTTGGTGCGTGCCGACCTTAGTCCGTTGTTCGTGGATTATTACCTGCATCTCGCCGAACACGGGATCAAGCATACGCCGGAGCAAGCCCAGCTCTTGAAGAATGCACTCGCGGTATTTGCGTTGCACTGCGCGTCGCGTCCGCAGGGCGAACACCTCGCGTGGACGATCGGTTTGCAGGAGCCACGTCTGAATCTGTTTTTCTCCGGCGATAATGAGGACTACGGCATCGCCGGGCGCCTCTTTACTGAGAATGTAAAAGCCGCTGACAAAAATATTTTCTACAGCGACATCGTGCCGCGGCGGGGACGCGAAGCGCGTCGCAGCGTGGTGAATTTCGCTGGGGCCGATCTGTTCGCCGCTGCGAGCAATTACTATGAACAGAGCGAACAGCGCCCGATGCGTTTCTTCGACATGGGCGAAGATCATTATGCGATGCTCATTTCACAGCCTGATTGTGACGAAGCATGGCTGCAGCAAGCGACGCCAGAGATTATTCGCAAAGTTTCCGAAACTGAAACGCTCGGACGAATCGAGACGCGACTCTATCGCTGGGAGTGCGGCTGCAATCAGCAGAAAATCCTCGCCGCGCTGGCGCCGGTCGCCCGCGGGGACCTTGCGGACCTTTTCGGTGACAGTGAAATGATCCGCGTCGAATGTCCGCGCTGCGCCGCTGCCCACAATATCTCGCGCGAAACGATGGAGGCCTACCTCGTGCAAAGCGCGAAGTAGGGCTCACCGGGCGACGATGACCAGTTGCGCAAGCGTAACGTCCCTCGAAATAACATAAGAAATAGAAGCTCGAATCGGGCGCGGGCAACCGCGGCCGATTCGATGCCCTGAGCATTTAAGATTTTATTTGCTCAGTGTCGGTAATTCCCGCCTATCGTCCTCAGCGGGCCGCAACTTCACTTCGTATGCTTATTAAAAATCTATCCCAGATGCTGGGATTGGCTCTGCTTGCTTGTAACACGATCGCCGCTCCACCGGCCCCGGTGCCGGTTAAGGATTTGTTTCGCCGGCTATCTGACGCGTCCTCCGAATTCGGCTAAAAACGTTCGCACGCCGCTGGTGCTGATGGTGCACGGTGGACCTTGGGATAATCGAGACTACGGCGTTTTCGATCCCGAGGTGCAGTTTTACGCGACCCGCGGCTACGCGGTGCTTCAGGTGAATTTTCGCATGTCCGCCGGCTATGGACGTCAGCTCGAAGCCTTGGGCAAGAAGCAACTGGGCCGCACGATGCAGACCGATCTCGACGACAGCGTGGACTGGGCGATTGCGCAGGGTATCGCCGATCCGAAATGCCTTTTGATCGCGGGTGGGGCTTACGGCGGTTACGCCACGCTCATGTGCCTGATTCAAAACCCGTCGCGGTTCCGAGCGGGAATCGCGATGTTTCCGCTCACGGATTTAGTGCAGCAGCTCACCGATTTTCAAGATGACGCCAAGCAGTATTCCCGCGAAGACTGGAGGATTTTAAACATCGAAAATTTCAAGAAACACGTGGGCGACCCGGCTGTGGAGCGGTCCGAGATGGAGGCCCATTCACCCAACAACCAGATCGCGAAGATCCAGGCTCCGGTGTTTTTGGTGTATGGGCCGGAAGACGAAGTGATCGATAAACGGCAGGTCAGAAAATTCATCGATCGGATGCGCACACAAAAGAAGAAGCTCGTGCATTTCGCCCCGCGTGAAGAAGGGCATGGCATCACTAACGAGAAGCGCCGACTCAAAGTTTATACCGAGCTGGAGAAGTTCCTCGCCGAATATGCGCCGGCCCGTTGACGTGCTGCCGCGGCGCGTGAAGTAACCTCCTGAATTGCGAATTAAGCCTGGAGTTGCGTCAGGGCGGTGAAGATTGCACTGATGAGGCCAACCTATGGACGTTTGGGAAATCATCGGGACGGTGCTCGGGGTCATCGGAGTGACGCTGATGATCCGGCAAAACATCTGGACGTGGCCGGTTGGCCTCGTGCAAGTGGCCGTTTACGCCTGGGTTTTTTTCCAGGCCAAACTCTACTCCGATGTAATTCTCCAGGCGGCGTTTTTCGTGATCCAGGCTTACGGCTGGGCTCACTGGTTGCGCAGTAAGCGAGGATCAGCCGAAGTCGCGCTGCCCGTTTCGCGGCTCAGTTGGGCCGCGCTGACAGGTTGGATCGCGGTCGGCGCGTTGCTCACTGCAGGTTGGGGCTGGCTCATGCACCGCACGACGGATGCGTCGTTGCCGTGGTGGGATGCGTATATTCTCGTGTTCAGTCTGATTGCCCAATGGCTGCAGGCCCGGAAAAAAATCGAGAACTGGCTGGGCTGGATCTCCGTCAACTCGGTCGCCATCGGCGTGTATTGGGTGAAAGATCTGCACCTGACTGCGGGGCTTTACGTCGTATTCTGGGTGCTGGCCGTGATCGGCTGGCGCGCGTGGAAGAAAAGTTTAACGCTCCCGGTGTAAAGATGAGCACCGATCCAAAGCGCGTCGCGGTGTATGGCCCCGAGTCGACGGGGAAAAGTCAGCTCGCGGAAAAACTCGCGGCGCATTTTCGTTGTCCGCTGGTCACGGAATACGCCCGCGAACGCTGGGAAGATCAGGGCGGGGTGCTGGCGCTCGAAGACATGTTGCCCGTCGCGAAAGAACAATGGCGGCGCGAGGACACCGCCGTGGCGCAGGCACGGGATTTAGTGATCTGCGATACCGATGCGCTGACGACGATGCTGTGGAGCGATTTACTGTATGGCACTACGCCCGATGAACTGCGGCGTGGTGCGGAGAAACGGTGCAGAAGCTACGCGCTCTATCTGCTGCTCGATATCGACGTGCCGTTCGCGCCGGATCCGCAGCGCTGTTTCCCGAATCCCGAGGATCGCGACAAAGCTATGCGCATCTGGCGAGGGGCACTGGATCGGCGTGGCCTGCCCTACGTGCTGATTCAGGGAGATTGGGCGCAGCGCGAAACGGCGGCCATTCAAGCGGTGGAGCAGTTGCTGCAGGGTCGCTGAGTTTGTTCACTTGCCGCTGGTGATCGCGCAGGTTTGGCTGGCGCAGTTCGCTGAGTTTCGGTGATTCAGCAGCACACACCTCAAGGGATTCTTCCCGCCCCCAACCCCATGAATCGTTTACGTCTTCTCGGCGTTGCGCTGCTCGCCTGCGCGTGCGTTGCCTCCGTCTGGTCTCAATCAAAAAATGCCGCGGAGAAAACTCCGGCTGACATCGCAGCTGACGCATTTTTCAAACTGCGCGACGAGAAGGACGCGGTGCCGAGTCAGGCGCGATTCGCGCAGATCATTAAAAGCGGTCTCGGTTTCCTCACGCAATATCCGGCTGAGAAACGCACGAGCGGAGTCATCACTGGCCTGGCCACGTTTGGATCGACGATCAAAGACAAGAAGTTGGCGCCGCAACGCGCCGCCTGGCTTCCGTTGTTGAAGTATGAAGTTATTAATCAGGGTGGCAGCGACAAAAGTGAGCCGGCGCGCCTTGCGTTTGCGGCCCTCTCGGCGTCAATCGCCGGGGTGGAAGCGAAAGAGATGCCCAATCGCGCCACCGTCGAAGCGTTCCGCGAAAAGATTGATCGCCTCGCGGAATTGCCGGGAGCGAGTCGGTTTTTACCGGAGCAGGAGCGTGCCTTCATTCAAGTCCTGAAACAGGCGAGTCCGAAGAATGCGGAGCAACACGCCAACGCGCTATTGAAGCACTCTGAGAAAGCCGTGGTGCAGGTGGCGCGGGACGAATTAAACCTGATCGAAATTGCCAAGCAGCCGCTGGAATTAAAGTTCACGGCGTTGGATGGCAAACCAGTTGATGTCGCCCAGCTCCGCGGAAAAGTCGTTTACCTCTTTTTCTGGGCCACGACAAACGAGGCCTCGGTGAAGGAATTGGCCGCGCTGAAAGAAATTTATTTTACCTACAAAAAACCCGGTTTCGAAATTATTTCGGTGTCTCACGACAAGGAGGCGGCAAAAGATGCCGTCATCAAACAAATGAAAGATGCCCGCTTGGCGGTGCCTGTCTTGCTCGATGGGCAAGGTTCCAAAGGTGAACTGAGCCAGAAACTCAATGTGCGCTCGCTGCCGGCTTCCGCGCTCTTCGATAAAAACGGAATGTTTGTCTCGACGAACGTGCGCGCAACTCGGTTGGAAGCGGAAGTGAAAAAACTTCTCGGTATTAAATAATCGAGCGTTGTCGCAGTAAATCGGGTGGACGCTAAGTTGTTTGCCAACTTGGCGTCGACGCGTAGAGCTACCCGCTGCATGCTGACGACGCGCCTTATTCATCCGGAAGTTCTCTCCGCCCTCGCGAGCTCGGGACATTTTTCCCAAGTGCTGATTGCTGATGGTAATTTCCCCGTCGCAAGCGGACGCGGCCCGAACGCCCGCATTGTGTATTTGAATCTCGCGCCAGGGATGGTGGACGCGGTGAGCGTGCTCGATGTGCTGCTGGAAAGCGTGCCTGTCCAGGCGGCGACGGTGATGGCGCCGCCGGCGGATTATGTGCCGCCATTGCACGCGGTGTATCGCGAGAAACTCGGCACCAGCGTTACTTGGAGCGAGATGGAGCGCTGGAAATATTACGAACAGATCGCTTCGCCGCGCACGACGCTGATTATCGCGACCGGTGAGCAGCGGCGTTTCGCAAACCTGTTACTCGAGATTGGCGTGGTGAAACTAACCAGCGAAAATTTTTGAGTGCGCCGTGATAACTGAAGATTACCAGCAGAGATTTGGCGGACTCGCCCGGCTTTATGGGAAGGATGCGTTGTCGCGACTGTATGCGACGCATGTGTGTGTCGTTGGCGTGGGTGGCGTCGGTTCGTGGGTGGTGGAAGGGCTGGCGCGTTCCGGCATCGGTGCGATCACGATGATTGATCTCGATGATGTGTGCGTGACCAACACCAACCGCCAGTTGCCTGCTCTCGACGGCAATATCGGCCGGCCCAAGGTCGATGCAATTGCCGAGCGCGTTAAGTTGATTAATCCGGGCTGTCGCGTGACCTGCGTATCGGAATTCTTCACGGAAAAATCTGCGGAGCGGTTGCTCGAAACTAAATTCGATTGGGTGGTTGATTGCATCGACCTCATGTCGAATAAATCGCTTTTGATTGCCGAATGCACGAAGCGAGGGCTGCGCGTGCTGACGGTGGGTTCGGCGGGCGGACGACGCGACGCGACGCGCATCAAAGTTTCCGACTTGGGTGATTCCCACGGTGATGAACTGCTTCGTCAGGTGCGGAAGAAACTGCGACGCGACTACGGTTTCGCGAAAGGCGAGGGTAACCATTACGCGATTCCGTGTGTGTCCACGCAGGAGCAGCCGGTTTATCCTTGGGCAGACGGTTCGTGTTCGTCCGAGCCGGAGGGAGGCACGAGCCTGCGGCTCGATTGCGCGACTGGTTTCGGCACGGCGGTGTTCATCACCGGCGCGTTCGGCTTCGCGGCGGCCGGTGAGATTGTGCGCCGCGTGGCCTTAGCTGAGGAATAAGCGGTTGAAATTAAGCTCCACGATTTCTGCGAGCGCTTCAGTCGTAACGCCGCGGAGTTTTGCGAGCGCTTCGTAAGCGACCACCACATTTGCCGGATTGTTAACGGGCGAGCGATCCGGAGCGTCGGGTAAACGGAAACGGATTTTATCGGCGGTGGGCGATTTGGTGGGCGCATCGGTCTCCACGAGCAGCCGGTCCGCAGGGATGTGGCGAAAATTTTCCAAGCGCTCAGCGTAGCGCGGTTCGAGCAATTGAATGTTGAACGAGTAATACGCGCCGAGCGCGGTGAACTCTTTAATCATCTCTGCCGGGCCGGGATAACCGTGGAGCAGAAACCCGCGCGAGGGTTTGGCGTTTTTCCGAATGCTGTCGAGCAACGCGCCCCACGCCTGAACGCAGTGAATTGAAGCGGCGCGGTTAAACTCGGCTGCCAGTGCGAGCTGCGCGGCAAACACTTCGCTTTGCTCTTCGATCGACGCGACGCGCAGGCCGGCGATGCGCGGATCGTCGGGGCGCACACCATCGATGATCCAGCGGTCGAGTCCGATCTCGCCGACGTGTCCTCGCGGGCAGGTGATGAGTTGAGCGCGTAAGGTTTCGAGGTAGCTCGGCGAGCGATTTCCGCTATCCCAGGGATGCACGCCAAAACTCGGCATCACCCAATCGTAAGTTTCGGGCAACGCGGCGACGAGCGGCCATTCGTCTTCGTTGGTGCCGTTGACGACGGCAAATTTGAGTCCGACCGATCGAATATCGCGGTCGACCTGTGCACGATGCGGAGTGAGTTGTTCAAAGTGGAAATGCTGATGCGCGTCGTAGAGATTCACGCGTTTCAGTTAAAGCATCTCCCGCTCCGCGTCAAAATGGAGATGATGCCGATCGATGCCAGCACCGCAAATTTGCAGAGAGCGCCAATCCCGTTTGTCATATATTATATGACAAACGGATCGGGCTGAGCGTGGTTTAAGCGGCGTGTTTTAGTTTCGCACAGTGTGGGCAGCCGGCGCAGTAGCGGCCGCAGGGCTGGTGAGCACTGGCGGCGGGCGCGGGCTTGAATTCCGCGAGCCAATCCGGGCCGGGGCCTTGGCCGCGCACTGCCGTATCTTCGCGGTGTGCGACGCCGGTGATTTGTTCGATCTCGGCTTCAAGGCGCGTCCAGAATTGAAGACGCTCCAGCACGGGATTTACGAAATTGAAGATCGGGCAGTAGAACGTGTTTTTCGGATCCTTGTGGTGCAGGCCGTGGTGACGCGGCGTTTGCAGGATGTGCCAGTCTTGAAGTTTGGAAATGATCAGACCGTTCTCCGCACGAGTGCGATGCGACCATTTGTGAACTTCGTTGGCGTTGACCGAAATCGCGACGAAGAGCAGCAGCTGCCAGTTGAGCCAGCCGAGCGGCCACGCGATAAGCAGCAAGGCGGCGCCGACAAACACGAGGTCGCGCGAGCTTTGCCACCAATTCTTGCGGGTAAAATAGCGAGGCAAGTGATGGTGCACGATGTTGGGACGAATAAAAAGCGGGCCGATGATCGGCGTGTCTTCGGTGAAGTAAGCGTCTTCAAGCCAGTGAATGACGCCCGCGACGAAGTCGGCGAGCGCGGCGATGAGGACGATTTGCAGGGCGATGAACAGAACGGTGAGCACTGTGTTCATGGGATGATGTTTTTGAATGTGCACCGGCAACTGGCCGGAGTGCCCTGAGAATATCCGAAAGCACCGTGGAGGCGTTATTCGATAAGTCTGATGCGCCGCATCGTTTTTGGTGATGGGCTGAACGGCGTGCGCAAAACGGCGTTGCACGCGGTGCGCCGAGCGGGCTTTTAGGAGCGCGCATGAACGTCCATCACCTCGAGCTGTTTTACTACGTGGCGAAACACGGCGGCATCAGCGCGGCGGTGCGAAAGATTCCTTACGGGATTCAACAACCTGCGGTGAGCGGACAGATGGGAAAACTTGAGAAAGAAGTCGGGGTAAAACTGTTTGAGCGCAGTCCGTTTCAACTCACTCCGGCTGGGGCGCGTCTATTCGCGCATGTGCAACCGTTCTTCGAAGGCTTGGGCGCGGTGGAGAAAGAAATGCGCGCGGGCACGCAGCCGGAGTTGCGCATCGGCGGCGCGGAGTTGGTGCTACGGGATCACCTGCCGACGGTGATGCAGCGCGTGCGCGAAGAATTCCCTGGGTTGCGCTTCAGTTTGCGCACAACCGGATTCCAATCGGAAATGGAACAGTGGCTGCGCGAAGGCCAGATCGATGTCGCGTTCGTGCCGTTGCCGGAGCGCGCGCCGGCGGGATTGAAAATGAAACCGCTCGCGCGGCTGCCGCTCGTGTTACAAGTGCCCGCCAAATCAAAACTAAAATCGGCGGCGGCGATTCTCGCGCAGAAAAAAATCACGGAGCCGTTGATTTGCCTGCCGGAGAAATATGGTTTTGTGCGCGAGTTTTTGCAGGGGTCGAAAAAAACCGGTGTGAACTGGCCGCATGTGGTCGAGGCCACGTCGTTGGATCTGGTGACGCGCTATGTGGCCAACGGAGACGGCATCGGCCTGAATGTGATGATTAGTCCCGAGGCGAAGTCACGCGAGGTGCGCACTTTGTTACTGGAGCCGCCGGCGTTTGTGACGATGGGCGCGTTGTGGCGCGGCGAGGCTGCGCCGATCGTGAAGGCGACGATCGAGGGAGTTCAGCACTACGCGCTCACGCGCTGGCCGGACTTCGCGTGCGCGGATTGCCAGGCCTGAACGGAATCAATTTACGAAGACGGCTTCGTTGGTTTGAAACAGTGCGTGGGCGAGTTTCGTCCACGCGTCGGCGGGGCCTTGATTATCGATGTTGCTGCCAATAGGGCGCTGGTCGGCGTAGCGGCCGGCCTTCGCGGCGGCGAGTTGAGCTTGGCGTTTTTCGCGGGCTTTTTCGCGCGCGGTTTTGGCGGCGGGCGATTCTTTGATTTCGAGCGCTTTCCCGGCGGGATTGGCGCGGACATAATTTACGCCTAGTGACACTTCTTGATCGGATGGCGGACGTTGGAAAATCGCGAGGTAGAGCGAGGAGACCCGTTCCCGGTCGGTTTTAAGTTCGGTGAACTCGGGACGGTGCGTGAGCTTGCGAGCGGTTTCGACGACCTGCGGGCTGTTCATGAGGAAAAGCGCCTGTTGCGGCACCGTGGTGTCGTAACGTTTGCCCGAGGGCATGTCGGGATTCGGAAAATCGAATTGTGTGAAGAGTTCCGGCGGGTTGCGCCGATCCATCATTGTATAAAGCGAGCGGCGCTGGCCGAATGCTTCGCTCGAAGGCGGGACGGATTTTCCGCCCACGGTGAAATCGAGCGTGCCGGAGATCGCGAGGATGGCGTCGTAGATTTCTTCGAAATCGAGTCGGCGGAGATTGGAGCGCCACAGCAGCTTATTGTCGGGATCGGCGGCGATGGCTGTCGGGTTCGCGTCGCCGCTCTGCTGGTAAGTGCTGCTCAACATGATGGTGCGGTGAAGTTGTTTGAGCGACCAACCCGAGCTGACGAATTTCGTGGCGAGCCAGTCGAGCAATTCGGGATGAACCGGCGCGGAGGACATGGTGCCGAGGTCGTCGGGTGTGTTGACGAAGCCTTCGCCAAAATGTTGCTGCCAGATGCGGTTCACCATCACGCGGGCGGTGAGAGGGTTTTTGGGATCGGTGATGGCTTTCGCGAGTTGGATGCGACCCGAGCCCTCGTTCCAAGTGGGGCGTTTTTTCGGATCAGGAGAAAGGATTTCAAGGAAACGGCGCGGCACCATGTCGCCTTTGTTCTGCGGTTCACCGCGGACGAGCACCGCGTAATCACGTGAGCGCGGCACATCGACGACGACGTTCGCGCGCGCGGGCGCACCGGGATGCGAGGTTTCGAGGTCGGTGATGGAGCGCTGGAGTTGTGTCTCCTTGCGTTGGTATTCGCGGCGAATTTCTGGCGTGAGGCTGCGCGTGCGGCGGAGTTCGGCGAACTCGGCCTTTACCTTTTCTTCCTCGGTTTTGTAGGCATCGGCCTTGATGAGATATTCGATCAACTCGGGTGTCTTCGGAAGTTTGGTAAGCAGCATGGGCTGGCTGGTGACGCGCGGCGCATCGGCGGTGTTGGCGAAGACGCCGTAGAGCGAATAATAATCCTTGGTGGGAATCGGGTCGAATTTGTGGTCGTGGCAGCGAGCGCACGCGACAGTGAGGCCGAGAAAGGCTTTCGTCGTGACGTCGATGCGATCGGCGATGACGTCGTCGCGGCGGCCGTCAAATTGGTTGCCGAGCGTGAGAAAGCCCATCGCGGCGAGCACGCTTTGATCTACCGGGCCTTCCTGTTTTTTCTTTTTTGCGGCGCGCTCCGCTTCGATGACGATGCGATCCGCGGTGAGCTGTTCGGTGATGAATTGATCGTAAGGTTTGTCGGCGTTGAACGCGTCGATCACGTAGTCGCGATACGTCCACGCGTGTGGAAACCGATTGTCTTCCCGGCGGGCGGGGTCGCCTTTCGTGTCGGAGTAGCGCGCAACATCGAGCCAGTAACGCGCCCAGCGTTCGCCGTAGTGCGGCGAGGCAAGTAGACGGTCGACGACTTTGGCGAATGCGACGGGCGATTCATCGGCGATAAAATTTTGAATGTCGTCTTCGGTCGGTGGCAGGCCGGTGAGGTCGAACGTGGCGCGGCGAATGAGGGTTCGTTTATCGGCGATCGCGTTGGGGTGAAGGTTTTGGTTTTCGAGTTTCGCGAGGACAAAATTGTCGATCGGCGACTGACCCCAGCCGGAATCTTTCACGGAAGGAACGGCGGGATTTTTAACCGGTTGAAACGACCAATGGTCGCGACCGTCGCCGCCGTAGCTGTGCGCGGGTGCAGCGTCGCCGGTTGGCTTGTTTGCAGCGATCGCAGGGACGCGCGGATCTGGTGCGCCGCGCCGCACCCATTCAGTGAGATCGGCGATTTGCTGATCGCTTAACTTCCCGCCGTGCTCTTCGGGCGGCATGCGGAGGTCTGCGTCGGTGTAACGAATCGCTTGAATGAGGATGCTCTCGTCGGGATTGCCTGCGACGATGGCAGGGCCGGAGACGCCGCCTTTGAGCAGGCCGTCACGTGTATCGAGCACGAGGCGTGCTTTGGGGCGCGGCGTTTCGACGCTGTGACATTTGTAGCAATTATCGATGAGGACGGGCCGGATTTTATTCTCGAAAAATTGGAGATCGGACGCGGAGAGTGGCGTGGCGGCGGCGCTGTTGTCGGCGGCATGAATGGTAAGCGTCACGAGCAAGCTCGCTCCCAAGATAAGCGGCCGCGCTGAGATTAATTTCTTCACGCGAGCAGCGGTTTGACGACGTTACCGGCGACGTCAGTGAGGCGGAAATCGCGGCCGTTGAAACGGTAGGTGAGTTTTTTGTGATCGAAGCCGAGGCAGTGGAGGATCGTCGCGTGCAGATCGTGCACGTGGACTTTGTCCTGCACGGCGGCGTTGCCGAATTCGTCCGTCGCGCCGTGAACGATGCCGCCTTTCACGCCGCCGCCGGCCATCCAGATGGAAAATGCTTTGGCGTTGTGATCGCGACCGGGATTTTCGCCGCCGTTGCGATCTTTGGTGGGCTTGCGGCCAAACTCGCCGCCCCAGACAACGAGGGTGGAATCGAGCAGGCCGCGCTCTTTGAGATCGGTCATGAGCGCGGCGAGCGGTTGGTCAATTTCGTTGGCCTTCGCGCTCATGCGATTTTCCAAATCTTGATGGTGATCCCAGCCCGTGTGCCACACTTGGACGAAACGCACGCCGCGTTCGATGCAGCGGCGCGCGATGAGAAGTTGTTTACCTTGCTGCGTATTGCCGTAGGCAGCGCGGGTCTCGACGGATTCCTTGGTGATATCGAACACGTCCGTTGCTTCGGTCTGCATGCGGAAGGCGATTTCGTAAGTCTCAAGTCGGGTTTCGAGCGCGGCGTCGCGCTGGAGATTTTGCGCGTGGAGATCGTTGAGCGAATGAATGAAGTCCAGTTGGCGGCGCTGTTCGGTTTGGGAAACGTAGCTGTTGCGGATGTTTTGGATCATCTGCTGCACGTTTTGCGCCTGCGTGTTGATGCTGCTGCCTTGATAAACACCTGGGAGAAATGCGGCGCCGTAGTTACTGACGCCGCCTGAAGGCAGTCCGCCGGCGCGCAACGAAATGAAGCCCGGCAGATTTTGGTTTTCCGTGCCGAGTCCGTAAACAGTCCACGCGCCGAGACTGGGTTTTGTCACGCGCACCGAGCCGGTGTTCATGAAGACCGTGGCGACTTCGTGCGCGGGGATATCGGTATACATCGAACGGATGACGGTCATGTCGTCGACGTGCTGCGCGGTTTTAGCGAAGAGATCGCTGACCTCCGTGCCGGATTTTCCGTAGCGCTGGAATTTAAAGGGCGAGCCCATGGCGACGCCGTCCGAACCGAGAATGGTGCGATCGTTCATCTGCGTGAGCATCGGTTTGGGATCCCACGTATCGATGTGCGAAGGAGCACCAGAAGCGAAGATGTGGATGACGGCTTTCGCTTTGCCCGGAAAATGCGGCTGCTGCGGCGCGAGCGAGCCGGTGATCGTCGGGGTGGCGTTTTCTCCGGGCGCGGCAATCAAGTTAAGCGGATCCAACATCGTCGCGAGGCCGAGGCCGCCGATGCCCATGCCGACTCGGCTGAGGAATTGCCGACGCGTGAGGAAGTAGTCCTCAATGTTCGTGGAAACGCCGCAACACGGATGGGAGTGATGATCGTGGGACATAGGCGAGGGGTTGCTGTAAGGTGAGACGCGGACATCGCACTTTGGTTTCGGACTAATTTCGCCGTCATCGGCGACAGAATTTTAGCTCACCTGCGCGGCGAACTCGCGAATCTTGGCGCGCACGCTGTGCAGGCCGTTCAAGCGGGTAGGGGAAAGGATTTTCGTGAGCTCGAGTTCTTCCAACAAAACCGGTTCGGTCGCGGCGACTTCGGCGGGAGTGGCGCCGTTGTAGAGATCGCACATCAGCATCAGCAACCCACGCACGAGCGGCGAATCGGCATCGGTGCGAAATTGGCACCGGCCTTCGACGAGCGCGGCCACGACCCAGGCTTGCGAGATGCAACCTTTGACGCGATTGGCGTCGATGCGTTCGGCGTCGACAAGCGGGGGAGTGCGGCGCGCGCGATCCACGATGGCCCCAAGGCGTTCCTGGATATCGGGGATGATCGCGTAGTCGTCGATGAGCTGCTGCTGTTTTTCCGCGAGGGTCACGCGTCCACGATGACCGGCGGCGCGCGGCTTGCAAGCGACTGCGCGGGTGCTTGAATGCACGGATGAATCCTTTCGCGATCTCGTGGTTGTGGCGTGGCTTTATGGGCAAGAGCGTGACGTTTGCGGCGTTGTTCGCGTCGCTGTTGCTGGGTGCGTCGATTGCGGGTGGTTTTACAAAATTGCTACGCGCGCTCGGGCTGCACTGGCTCTACGTCATTCTGGTCCCGATTTTCTTTTTCTCGTTTCTCGCCAAAATGGAGCCGCAGTGGATTCCCGATGAAAAGAAACGCACGCTCTACGCGCGTGGATTGATTGTGGCGTCGATTCTCATCGCTCTGGTAATCGCGAAGCTGCGCGGGCCGACAAGCTGAGCGAAATCAATTCGCGACGGCGGCTTTCAGTTTCGGAACGGTGGCGATGACGCGCGTGAGGTCGTCGATGCGCAGCGGCTTCACGATGTAATCCTGCATGCCAGCGGCCATGTAGCGGGCCTTGTCTTCGCCGACGGCGTGCGCAGTGAGCGCGGCGATGGCAGGCTGGCGGTGGCGCGGAAGTTCGCGGCGGATATGGGCCACCGCGGTCGGGCCGTCCATGTCGGGCATTTCGATATCCATTAACACGAGATCGAAATCCTGGCTTTTGAGAATCGTGAGCGCTTCACGTCCGCTGCTGACGACCGCGGGTTGGTAGCCGATGCGGGCGAGCAGCCGAGCGGCGACTTTTTGGTTTACGAGATTGTCTTCGACTAGGAGCACGCGGCAGGGATTGCGCGTGGCGAACGTGCCATCGAGTTTCACCTCCGCGGGTGCGGCGCTGGCCGCGTTGGAGGGCTCGGATTTGATTGTGAAGTGAAACGTGGAACCTTTGCCGGCCGTGCTCTCCACCCAGATGCGGCCGCCATGCAGTTCGGAGAGGAGTTTGCTGATGGCGAGGCCGAGGCCGGTGCCGCCGTATTTGCGCGTGGTGGAAGCATCGACTTGGCTGAACTCGCGGAAGAGACGATTGAGTTTCTCCGGAGGAATGCCGATGCCAGTGTCGGTGACGGCGAAGTGCAGTTCGATAAAACGCGCGTCGAGCGATTTACTCTCCACGCTGACTTCGATGCCGCCCTGACTGGTGAACTTCGCCGCGTTGGAAAGCAGGTTAACCAAAATCTGGCAGACGCGCGTGACGTCGCCGACGATGCACGGCGGCACGGCGGGATCGATCTTGGATGAAAGCGTGAGTCCCTTGGAATTGGCGACACCGGAAACGAGATCGAGCGCGCGGCGCACGCAGTCGCTGACGATGAACGGCATGCGTTCCAACTCGAGATGACCGGACTCGATCTTGGAAAAGTCCAAGATGTCGTTGATAAGCGTGAGGAGAATTTCGCCGCTGGTGCGGATGGTTTCGCTGAATTCGCGTTGCTCGGCGTTGAGCGGCGTGTCGCGGAGCAGCGTGGACATGCCGATGATGGCATTCATCGGCGTGCGAATCTCGTGACTCATCGTCGCGAGGAAACGGCTCTTGGCTTGCGTGGCGGCCTCGGCTTCGCGGCGGGCGGTTTCGAGCGCGCGTTGAGTGATCTCCAATTGCTGGATGGTTTCGCGCTGTTCGCGGACGGCGCGGCGCAGTTCCATGGCGTTGACGACGTAGCGGCGCAGGATGCGCAACGCGCGATCTTGGTCGGCCGTGAGTTGGCGTGGTTTGTTGTCAGCCACGCACAAGGTGCCCAGCGCGTGCCCATTCGGGGCGATCAACGGCGCGCCGGCGTAGAAGCGGATACCGGGATTGCTGGTAACGTTCGAGAGGTCGCGGAAATTTGGGTCACGACTGGCGTCGGGCACGATATAAAGCTCCTCCGAAGCCGGCACGATGGCGTGGGCGCAAAAAGAAAGTTCGAGCGGCGTTTCCGGCGCGTCGATCCCGACGCGGGCTTTGAACCATTGTCGCGCTTCGTCGACGAGCGTGATGGCCGCAGTCGGGGCGTCACAAATCTGGGCGGCGAGCGCCACGAGATCGTCGTATTCCTGTTCGGGCGGGGTATCGAGGATATCGTATGACCGCAGCGTGGCCAGACGTTGGGAATTTTCAGCAGTGGCGGTGACGTTTTGCCTCATAATTGCGGGGCAACGCGCACAATGAAAATGGAATGCGTTTACGCAACTGCAGAAGGCAACGACATCGGAATATCCAGCGTCGCGCTGAGCGCCCGGAAGAGTTCGCTCTCTTCGACAGTGACTTTTCCGTCGGCGCCGATCGTTTCGGCGACGGCGATGAGCAGGCGTTTCTTGATCGGGAGCGAACCGCGCGCGACGCGATCAAGCGCTTCGGAAAATACTTCGAGTCCGCTGCCGGCGGGAAGCAACGCGACTTTGTCGGCGATCAGCGGAAGCTGTTTTGCGCCGACCGAAAAAGCCGCGTTGGCGGCGACCTCATCGCGCTGACCGGTGCGAGCGACAAAAGAAAGAATGATGGAGATCGCATCGGCGACGGCGTGGAACGAGTGGAAATCAGCGCGTGATTTGGCGGGACCGGCGGATTCGAGTTGGTGCAAAATCATTTTGTGCAGCGCGAATTCAAACGTCGTGACTTCGGCGTCGGCGTGGACGAGCTCGTCGAGTGCCGTGGCAAATTTATCGAGTTCCGGCTGCGGCAATGCGCGCAGCGCGGGCAGACAGAGTTGCAGGAGCGGCAGGCGCGCGGTTTCCGGGAGCGCGGCGAGTTGCGGGACAAACGCTGCGGCGCGCTCGGCGGCTTCGGCGCTGGCGTGCGTGCGGATAAGCGAGACGGATTTTTCGTTGTCCGATTTTGAAGCGCCAAGCACGGCGGCGAAGATCAACGCGGGTGCCTGGGCCGGGTCGCGCGTGGCGGCGCGGAGTTCGGGCGGGATGGTTTGCAGGATATCCTGCGCTTCCGAGAAATGCGTTTCAGTGAGCGCGCCGATGTTGGCGACGATCGCCGCCGGCGCGAACGGAATGGAGGGAATGATCGGCGGAATGCCGGACGCGGTGCGCGGGAGCGGGCAGGTTTTATGGCCGGCGGAGCGGAAACTCTCGGTCTTCACATCGACGACGGTTTTCGGTTCGAACAGTTTGCCGTCCCAATTGGGTTCGACCGCGCGGATGCGTTCATCGAGCGGCGGATGCGTCGCCCAGAGGCCGCCGAAGTTGGATTTGAAAGCTTGGCTGAAGAAAAAGTGTCCGAGTTCGGCGCCGTGTGCGTTGAGGATGTTGCCGCCGAGCGCGTAGCCACCAATTTTTTTCAACGCGCCGCTGATGCCGGTGGGATTGCGCGTGAACTGCACGGCGGAAGCGTCAGCGAGAAATTCACGCTGGCGGGAGACGGCGGCTTGGATGAGGCGTCCGAAAAAATAGCCGATGTAACCGACGACCATGAGCGCGATGCCGATGCCAATCAGCGCCGCGACGTTGCCGCCTTTTTTTCCGCTGGAGCGAACGCGTCCGCGTCCGAGCGAATAGAGGATGCCGCGGCCAATCAAGCCGATGACAAGGATGCCGAAGACGATCGCGGTGATGCGGACATTGAGCCGCATATCGCCGTTGAGGATGTGGCTGAACTCGTGGGCAATGACGCCTTGCAGTTCATCGCGCGTGAGTTTTTCGAGCGTGCCGCGCGTGACGGCGACGGCAGCGTCGCTGGTGTTGAGACCCGCGGCAAAAGCGTTGAGCGCGGGCTCTTGGTCGAGGATGTAAACCGCCGGCACGCTAATGCCTGAGGCGATGGACATTTCTTCGACGACGTTGAGCAATTGGCGTTCGCGCAGATCGCTGGTCTGCGGATCGACGCGACGTCCGCCGGCCATTTCGGCGATGGCGGGGCCACCGCCGCGCATCTGCGACCACTTATAAAGAGAAGCGAAACCGACCACGGCCAGCGTGCCACCAGCGGTGATGAGAAAAAGTTTCGGATTCCACCACGACGTCCGCGTCGATGGATTACTCGAATAATATCCGTCTCGCTGGCTGTTGAAAACTTCGCGTTGGTTTACGAACAGCATCGCGCCGGCATAGCCCGCGAGGATGGTGCCCAACACCGCAAAGGCGAAGAGCACGACGAGGCGGTTGGTGCGTTTCTTCGCGCGGGCTTGGGCTTCGAAAAAATCCATGGAGGGGAGCGATCAGTTTTCAGCGGTCAGCAACCAGCGACGAATGAGAGCGATCAACCAGGTCAGGATTGAGCTGATCGCTGAAAGCTGAGGGCGGCCTGCGTCCTCAAGCAAAACTGACTTTTGGCGCGGTGCGTTCGGCGGCGTCTTCGATTTGGAAAAGTTGCGCTTCGCTGAAGTTGAACATGCCCGCGAGGAGATTGGTCGGGAACGTTTCGCGCTTGGTGTTATAGGTCATCACCGAATCGTTGTAGGCCTGGCGGGCGAACGAGATTTTGTTTTCCGTGGAAGTGATTTCCTCGGTCAGCTGCATCATGTTCTGGTTGGCTTTGAGGTCAGGATATTGTTCCGAGACGACCATCAAGCGTGACATGGCACCAGCGAGGCCGGTTTCGGCGGCGAGGAGGTTTTTCACGGCGCCGGCGTCGGCGGGATTCGCGGCGGCGTTTTGCGAGGCGGTGTAGGCGATGTTGCGCGCCTTGATGACGGCTTCGAGCGTGCCGCGCTCGTGCTTCATGTAACCCTTGGCGACTTCGACGAGATTAGGGATGAGATCGTAGCGGCGTTTGAGCTGCACGTCGATTTGCGCGAACGCGTTTTTGAAACGGTTACGCAGTGAGACGAGAGCGTTGTAGCCTCCGATGGCCCACATTGCGAAAACTACGGCGACAGCGAGGATGATGAGAAGAACGATAATTGCGGCACTCATGGTTGTGATGGTTTGAACTAAACGAGCGTGAGAATGTCGGACGCGAAGAGCAGCGCGAGTAATTTCATGTTACACAACCGACCGATCTTTCGATGGGCATGCACCAGGAGATTTTCTTGGTCGCTTGATGCGGCGGCACGGCGCGCTTGCCACGTGTGCGGAGGGCTGCACGCTGCGATGTATCCATGAGTAAGTCGGCGCACGTTTTATCGATTACGTTTTTGCTCGCGGCGGTTTCACTGGTTGCGCAGGTCGCGGGGCCGAGTCCGCTGGCAAGCGAACAGGCGGCTTCGGCGGCAGTGCCGGCGACGTTGATGCTGGATGAAGGCCGCGCGGATATCGCGTTGCAGATGGGATTCTCCGCGACCGCAGCGGGAGGCTATCGCGAGATTTTGAGTGTGGCGGGAGTTCCTGTTGAGACGAAAAGCCGCGTGACACTTTCACTGGTCACGGCGTTGCTGGATGCGGGCGAAATTCCGGAAGCGGGGAAAGTGCTGCAGGCTTACAGCGGCCCGAAAAACTCCACTTACCAACTGCGCGTCGCGTTGCTGGCGGTTTTCGAGCGTCGTTTCGGCCCGGCCAAAACGGCGTTGGCGAGCGGCAAGATCGAAGAATTGCCGGAAGGCGATATCGGCTGGTGGCACTTCGCGCAGGCACAGATCGCCGATTCGGAAAATGACACCGAGCGTCGCAATGCCGCGTATGCGCAGGCGGGCGCCATGGCGGTGTCGGCGTTGCAGCGCACGCGTTTCGCGCTCGGGCAGGATCTGGCGATTTTGCGGCGGGCCCCTTTGGATGAGAATCGGCTCAACGATCTTAAGAAAACCATTGATGCTTATCAGGGGCAGCGGATTGGTTATGAAAATGTGCGGTATTACGCGGCGGGATTAGCAACCGCGCAACGGGTGCCGGAAGCGCAGGCGCTGTTGCAACGGCAGCTGGCGACCGTGCCGCCGACCGAACGCAACACGGCGGATCAACTCCGGCTTTTGCTAGGCATGATTGCGGGTGAAAAAAGCACGATTGGTCGGAATGCGCTGAAGGAATTGGTGAAGAGCGCGCAGCGCCAGGAAACGCAGCGCCTCGCGTTGCACCTGTTGGCGCGCGGCGCGACGACCGAGCCGGATCGGGCGCAGCTGCGGCGTGATTTGACGGAGTTAGTCGGCTTGCCGACACCGCATCCCATCATCGAAGATTTGTTATTGGTGCGAGCGCAGCTCGCTTTGATCGACAAACAATATGCGGCGGCGGAAGAAGACGCGCGTTCGTTGTTGGGGCAGTTTCCCGGCACGCCGTTGAAGGCCGAGGCGCTCGGCGTGCGATTAGCGGTCGCATGGGATTTAAAACGTTATCGGGCGGCGGCGGATTTGAGCACGCAGTTGCGGGCGCTGCTTCCGGCCGGTCGAGAGCGCGCGGAATTAGGCGTGTTGCTGGCCGAAGCGTTTTTCCGCGCGTCGGATTACAAGAGCGCGTCGGATGCCTACGGGGCTGCGTTGAGTGAGACGCCGGCGGTGGTGGCTCCGGGGATTTTGATTTTTCAGCGCGTGTTGTCGGACATTCACGCGAACCAGCTTGAGTCGGCCGCGAATCAATTAGATGCGGCGGCGAATAATCCCGCGCTTGATCCGCTCAATCGCTGGCAGGCGGAGTGGAATTTGGTGAAGGAGATGCAGGTGCGCGGGCTCAGTGCGCAGGCCGCAGCGCGCGTGGAAAAAGTGCTGGCGAGTGGTGCGCAAGGCGTGCCGGAAGATTTGCGAATTCGACTGATGTGGCTGCGGGCGAGACTCGCGTTTGATACCGGCCAATTTGAAATCGCGATGCAGCAAACCGACGAATTGACCGGGGTGTTGGAGAAAGCGAACGGCCTTGAGGCGGGCTTGCGCGGGGATGTGGCGAGCACGTCACTGCTCCTGAAAGGGCAGGCGTTGTTCGAATTGAAGCGCGACCAGGAAGCACTCGTGACGTTGGAAAAATTGCGCAAGGAATACCAAGGCAGCTCGGCGGCGCAGGATTCCTTTCTGGAGCAGGCGAGTCAGTTGGAAAAGCGCGGCGACCTGGCGGGCGCACAACGCATCTTGCAGACGTTCGTCGACACCAAGGAATACGCGAAAAGTCCGTTCGTGCCGTTCGCGCTTTATCGGATTGCGCTGATTCTCGAGCGCCAGGGACTCGACCGGCATTTGCAGGAAGCTTACGGAAAAAATGTGCTCGAGCGGCTGGTGCAGGATTTTCCGAGGGATGAAATGGTTTTCTATGCGCGTTTGAAGCAGGGCGATTTGCTGCGGAAATTAAATGATTTCGCGGCGGCGCGGCAGATCTACGAAAATTTGGTGAACAACGAAAGCCGTCACCCGGATGTGTTGCTCGCGCAGATCGCGCTCGCGGATTGCATGTTTGCGCAAGCGGCGAACAGCGCGGTGAATTACGAGGGGGCATCGGCGATCTATGAACGGTTGCGCGATTTGCCGTCGGCACCGGTGGATTTGCGCGCGGAGGCCGGATTCAAGTGGGGCTATGCGCTCGCGAAACGCTCGCAGACCCAGCAAGGCCAGGTGGCGAAAGATCAGGCGGCGAAAGCTCAGACGGTATTGTGGTCGGTGGTGGATGCTTTCCTGCTCGACGCAAATGTCGCAAAACAACTTGGGCCCAGAGGACGAGACTGGGTTGCGCGCGCCTTGGTAGAACTCGGGCAATTGCACGAGGCCGCGGGAAGATTCGATGAAGCGCAGCGGGCGTATCAGTTGATCATCGATAATAAACTTAAAGGCACGGCGCTGGCCGAATCTAAACTGGCGAGGTTCCGTCCGGTGGAGACGACGAAGTCATGAGCTTTGACGTTTACGCCGCCTCCGCACCACGCATCATGCGCGCACTTTCATGAGTGATTTCAGTTACAGTGTATTCGCGAAAGGCGGCCCCGTGATGTGGCTGCTGCTGTTGCTCGGGCTGACCGCGCTGATTATTTTTGTGGAGCGCGCGCTGTATCTGCATCGCAGCCAGATTCGTTCAGCGGAGTTTTTGAGCGGCATTAAAAATCTGCTGCAAAAAGAGCGTCTGATGGAAGCGCTGACGTTGAGCGAAGAAACTCCGGGGCCCGTCGCGAAGACCGTGAAGGCCGGATTGCGGCACGCGTCGGAAGACGAACAGGCGATGCGCCTCGCGATGCAGGACGCGGCGCTGGTGGAAATTCCAATTTTGGAACGACGCATCAGTGCGCTGTCGGCGATTGCACAGGTCGCGCCATTGTTCGGGCTACTCGGGACGTTGCTGGGAATGATTAAGACGTTCTGGTTGTTTAACCAAAGCGGTAATTACGCGACGCCGGTGGTGTTGGCGGGCGGCATGTGGGAAGCGTTGCTCACGGCGGCGGCAGGATTGGTGGTGGCGATTCCGGCGCACCTCGCGAGGCACTTTTTGAGCGGTCGAGTGAAAGCGATCGTGCAAGATATGGAGTGGGCCGGGAGTGAACTGATGCGTTTTTTGCTGCGTGATTATAAGAAGGGTGATCCGGGAGAGGGGAAATGATCACGCGGCCACTGGATTTCGAGTCGCGGCTGAGTCCGCCGCCACGGGATTTGGATTTCGTGGCGTGGGTGAATGTAGCGGTGATTGTGCTTTTTTTCGCGTTGCTGGGATCGCGATTTATTTTGTCGCCCGGAGTGGAAATGCAATTGGGTGGTGGGAAATCCGTGTTGGATTTGCCAAGTGCGGGCAGCGCGGCCAACGGTTCGGCGGCTGCGTCGGTCGTGGTGACTTACCGACGCGATAACGTGATCTTGTTTGAGGGAGCGATTTATTCGTTACCGGATTTGCAGAAGCGTGTGCGGGCGTATGCGAAGGCGAATCCGGGCGCAGTGATGCTCGTGCGCATCGACAGGCAGGTCACGATGCAGGCATTTCTTGATTTTGCTGAAATGGTTAAGAAGGAGGGTTTCGGCAGAGTGGTGGTGGCTTCTGAGCCGCGTGAGGAAGCGGATGTGGCTAACTAAACACTTGTGAGCGCGAAAAAGATTTCAGTTCAGCGGCTCGCTTGGGGCGGACTCACACTCGTTTTAGCGGTTGGGGTGGGGTGGTGGACATGGATTCGGGCGAAACCACCATCGGCGATGCCTTCAAAAGCGGAGTCGTCGTCGTTCCTCCAGTTGGCTGGCAAGGGGAGTGATCCGAGTGACCAAGTGTTAAGCGAGACGTCGGAGTTATTCGATCCGACACCGCTGTTTTTCCCGACAGAATGGAATTACGGCCAAAAACAGAATTTGATTTCTACGAAACGCACTCCTGCGCAGATGTTTGCGGGAATCGAGCCGCAGTTTGCCTTTCAGGAGGCGGGTCCGCGATTTTATGGTTCTGCGCCGATTGCAATCAAGGAAGGGTTAGTGGACGTTTTAACCCAAGGCAATGATGTGCCGTTTGCCGGGTTTGGGCGAATTGATGTCGCCAGACCAGTGTTGCCGGCTCGTTCGGGGTTCGTAGAAGTTTTTCTGTTTAATGGGATTACGTCAGTCATTCGTGAACCCTTGGTGAATCTTGTCCTACCGGCGCCGGATTTCTCGCCGGTGGAGTTCGTGTTATTGGTGAACGCGCTTGGGGCGGTGGGGGAGCCGGTCTTGGCCAGCGGTTCGGGGATTGAAGAAGTCGATACGTTTTTTAGAAATTACTTGGTGAAGACTTTCAGAATCGGCGGACGGCTGTTGCCAGGCCGGTATCGCGTGGTGGTCGGTCCGTAGAATTTTCCGGAATTCTGCGAGATTCTAGTTGACGCTAATTTTTTGGAGCTATTCTCTGAACATTCTTTTCAATTTTGGTCTGTGCCTTGGTCTGCCCAGATAGCTCAGTTGGCAGAGCACGTTCTTGGTAAGGACGAGGTCGCCGGTTCGAATCCGGTTCTGGGCTCCAGGCCAACGTCGGTGATCCCCGACGTTAATAAAGATCAACAACTTCAACTAAAACCACATACTCCAGTCCCACATGGCTAAAGGAACATTCGAACGCAAGAAGCCGCACGTTAACGTTGGCACCATCGGCCACGTCGATCACGGCAAGACCACTCTGACCACCTCCATCCTCGCGTGCCAAGCACGCAAAGGTTTGGCTGAGGTTAAGACCTACGCTGACATCGCCAAGGGCGGCACTGTGCGTGATGCTTCCAAGATCGTAACGATCTCGGTTGCTCACGTGGAGTATGAGTCTGACAAGCGCCACTATGCGCACGTTGACTGCCCCGGCCACGCCGACTTCGTCAAAAACATGATCACTGGCGCCGCCCAAATGGACGGCGGTATCCTCGTGGTTTCCGCGGCTGACGGCCCGATGCCGCAGACCCGTGAGCACATCCTCCTTGCCCGCCAAGTTGGCGTGCCAAAGCTCGTTGTGTTCTTGAACAAGGTCGACTTGATCGACGATCCTGACCTGCTCGAGCTCGTTGAAGAAGAAATTCGCGATCTCCTCACGAAGTATCAATTCGACGGCAAGGCCGCCAAGATCATCCGTGGCTCGGCCACCGCTGCTCTCGACAACAAACCTGAAGGCAATGCTGCTATTCAGGCGCTTATGGAAGCTCTTGACTCTGAGATCGACGAGCCGGCTCGCGAACTCGACAAGCCTTTCCTGATGTCGGTCGAAGACGTGTTCTCCATCACCGGTCGTGGCACGGTTGCCACCGGTCGTATCGAGCGCGGCATCGTCAAGATCAACGAGAACGTCGAAATCGTCGGTCTTAAAGACACCACGAGCACGGTCGTTACCGGTATCGAAATGTTCCGCAAGCTCCTCGACCAAGGTCAGGCTGGCGACAACGTCGGTATCCTCCTCCGCGGTATCGACAAGGAAGGCATCGAGCGCGGTCAAGTCATCGCTGCTCCGAAGTCCATTCTCCCGCACAAGAAGGCCAAGGCCGAAATCTACGTCCTCTCGAAGGACGAAGGTGGTCGCCACACGCCGTTCTTCAACGGCTATCGCCCCCAATTCTACTTCCGCACGACGGACGTGACGGGCGTTGTAAATCTCCCGACGGGTGTCGAAATGATCATGCCTGGTGACAACATCTCTGTTGAAATCGATCTGATTGTGCCGATCGCCATGGAGAAGACGCAGAAATTCGCTATCCGTGAAGGCGGCCGCACCATCGGTGCCGGTCGTGTCACCGAGATTATCGCATAACGCGTCCTTAACCTCTTCCGACCGACGCTGCCGGGGCTCCTTTTTGGGGTCCCGGCTGTGTCGTCTAAAAGAAATAAACACAGGGGTGTAGCTCAATTGGTAGAGTAGCGGTCTCCAAAACCGTTGGTTGGGGGTTCGATTCCCTCCGCCCCTGCCACTTCCGCCCGAATAAATAACATGGCAAATCCGTTCCGCAGCGTCCGCATCTTCTTCGGGGAACTCGTTGGCGAGTTGCAAAAGGCCAGCTGGCCCACGAAGACCGAACTCAAGGATTCTACGATCGTCGTGATCGTCGCTTGCTTGCTGCTCGGCCTCTTCACGAGCATCAGCGACTTCGCACTCTACAACGTCGTCGACGCTGTGACCGAGTTGGTCAGCCGTTAACCTATTCGCGCGATGACAACTGAAACTTCAGCGCCCGCCAGCGCCCAGTGGTTCGCCCTCCATACGCTCTCCGGTCAGGAGAACAAGGTGAAGAACTACATCGAGAAGTTCAAAAAGGCCGAAGAACTCGACGACTACGTTCTTGAGGTCTTGCTGCCGACCGAGGTAATTTCCGAGGTTAAGAACGGCAAGAAGAGCACGAAAGTCCGCAAGCTCTACCCGGGCTACGTGTTCATCAACATGTGTCTCTACGACGCTGAGAAGAAGGTCATCATTAAGCCTTTCTATTTCGTCAAAGATGCGGGTGGCGTGATCGGTTTTGTCGGTGGCGACAAGCCTGCCGCGCTGCGTCAGGCTGAAATCGACGACATCAAGAACCGCGTCCAAGCGGCCTCCGGTAAAGAAATCCCGAAGGTCTCGTTCGAAGTCGGCGAAGAGCTCAAGATCACTGATGGTGCTTTCGCGAATCTCACCGGTCGCGTCGACGAGGTCGACCCAACCCGCGGCAAGCTCAAAATTTCTGTTTCCATTTTCGGACGGTTTACGCCCGTCGAACTCGAATACTGGCAGGTCCAGCGCGCCTCTGAAAGCTGATCCGCCGCCCACTAAACCGCCACTACTCAAACTCAGCTCACCATGGCCAAGAAAATTCAAGGTTACGTCCGTCTCCAGCTCCCTGCTGGCGCGGCCAATCCAGCTCCTCCTGTCGGTCCAGCCCTCGGCGCCCAAGGCGTCAACATCATGGGCTTCTGTAAGGAATTTAACGCGAAGACCAAAGACCAGAATGGCATGATCATTCCGGTGGTCATCACGGTCTACACGGACAAGTCCTTCACCTTCATCCTCAAGTCGCCTCCGGCTTCCGTGCTCCTGAAGAAGGCTGCCGGTATCGCCAGCGGTTCGGCCAAGCCGAATTCCGACAAGGTCGGCAAGGTCACGAAGAAACAAATCATCGAGATCATCAAACTCAAGAAGGCCGACCTCAACGCCAACAGCGAAGAAGCCGCCATCCGCATGATCGCCGGCACTGCCCGTAACATGGGCATCGAAGTCGTCGAATAATTTCCCTCAACCGCAACTCACCGCGGGAGTTCGCAAGAACGTCTGCACCGCAAGGAGTCAAAAATGCCCGTAAAACAAAGCAAACGCTACCGCAGCGCCGTCTCCGTCGCTGATCTCACCAAGGAGTATCCACTGAAAGAAGCAGTGGAGATCCTCTCTAAATTCCCGAAGACCAAATTCGATGAGACCATCGAATTGTCTTTCCGCCTCGGCGTAGATCCCGCCCAGGGCGACCAGATGGTTCGCGGCACGACGCCGTTGCCCAATGGTTCCGGCAAGAAAGTCCGCGTGGTTGTCTTCACCGATGATCCGGAGAAGGCTCTCGCCGCAGGTGCTGATCATGCCGGCCTCGCCGAGCTGATGACCAAGATTAACGAGGGCTGGCTCGACTTCGACGTCGCGATCGCGACTACCGAAGCCATGAAGCAAGTCCGCACACTCGCTCGCGTCCTCGGTCCGAAAGGCCTGATGCCGAACCCGAAGTCCGGCACCGTCACCGACGACATCGCTGCCGGCATTAAAGCCGTCAAAGCGGGTCGCGTTGAGTTCAAAGTCGACAAGACCGCCAACATCGGCGTCGGCGTCGGCAAGCGCTCGTTCACCGCTGAACAGATCAGCGAGAACGTGTCCGCGGTCCTCGATGCCATTGGCAAGGCCAAGCCGGCCGCGTTCAAGGGTCACTACATCAAGAGCGTCACGCTCTCGTCCTCGATGAGCCCGGGCGTCAAGCTCGCCTCCACCGAGTTCAACAAATTCTAAGGAGCCCGCACCATGAGAGCAGAAAAACAATATTTGATCGATGAAGTCAGCGGGCACCTCAAAAAGTCCGACTACGTCATCCTCGCTAACTTCACCACGCTGACGGTCGCCGAGACCGCCGAACTCCGCAAGCGCCTCGCTCCCGAGAGCGCTGAGTTCCACGTCGTGAAGAACAGCTCCTTCCGCGTCGCGGCCAAAGCCCTTGGCTTGCCCGATCTCGATGCTTCGCTCAGCGGCCAAACGGCCGTTGTCGTCGGTGGTAAAAACCCCGCCGGCGTCGCCAAGGCCCTGAAGAAATTCGTCGAAGAAAAGAAGAAGTTGGAAGTCAAAGTCGGCGTGCTCGACAAGAAGCTGATGTCCGCTGCGGACCTTGCTAAACTTGCCGACCTGCCTTCTTTCGACGCCCTTCGCTCGATGTTCCTCGGCATGCTCACCATGCAGGGTGCCGCGTTCGTTCGCGTGCTCGACGCCAAGATCAAGAAAGAGCAACCCGAGCAGCCCGCTGCTCCGGCCGCTTAATAAACCTACCTTAACTAAACCAATTTTTTCCGGCGCAAGCCGGAGAATCCAAAATATCCAACGAAGCAGGCTAGGGGACACGTCCCTTAAACGAACCTCACCCGAGGCCGCTATCCTCTTCAGGAGAAAATACCATGAGCAATATCACCAAAGACCAAGTCATTGAATGGTTGTCCGCACAGCCGATTCTCGAACTCGCTGCCCTCGTTAAAGACCTCGAAGGCAAATGGGGCGTTTCCGCCGCCGCTGCCGCCGCTCCTGCCGCTGCCGGCGCTGCTGCCGCCGCTCCCGCTGCTGAAGCCCAGACCGAGTTCACCGTCGTCCTCAAGGAAGCCGGCGCGAACAAGATCGGCGTCATCAAAGAAGTCCGCGCCATCACTGGCTTGGGCCTCAAGGAAGCCAAGGACCTCGTCGAAGGCGCTCCGAAGAATGTCAAGGAAGGCGTCAACAAAGCCGAATCCGAAGACCTCAAGAAGAAGCTCGAAGCGGCCGGCGCTAAAGTGGAAATCAAGTAACCACTTGGCGTTACGTTCCTTAATAGTTCTCAATTCACCGAGACAGGCCGTGTCCAACCGCGGCCTGTCTTTCGGCTTTGTTTCAGTCGTTCTTTCCGCGCAACGAGGCTCCGCGTCCGTGCGCACCAACGCCGGTTATTCTTCGCTGAATAACTGAGTTTTTTATTTTCTTTCGCTCACATCCAAACGGGAAATTCCATGGCCGACCGCACTCATTCCGAACGCATTAACTTCGGTAAACTCCGCGAAGTTATCCAGCCGCCGAACCTTATCGAGCTCCAGATCAGCTCGTATCTCGAGTATCTGCAAAAAGACACTCCTGAAAAACAGCGCAAGCCCTTCGGCCTCGAAGCGGTTTTCCGCGAGGTTTTCCCCATCAATTCCTACGACGAGCGCCTCACGCTCGAATACGTTTCTTACACGATCGGTGACGCCAAGAGCTCGGAAATCGAGTGCTTGCGCGAAGGCACGACCTACGCCGTCCCGCTCTACGTGAAGCTTCGCCTCCGCGAAGAAGACTTCATCAAGGACGAGGAAATTTTCATGGGTGACATCCCGATGGTGACCGAGCGTGGCTCGTTCATCATCAACGGCGCTGAACGCGTCGTCGTCTCCCAGCTCCACCGTTCGCCCGGCATCTGCTTTGAAGTTGCCACGCACCCGAACGGCAAACTGCTCCACTCGTTCCGCATCATCCCTGACCGCGGCACCTGGCTCGAAGTGCAGTTCGACAACAACGATCTCCTTTACGTCTATCTCGACCGCCGTCGTCGTCGCCGCAAATTCCTCATCACCACGTTGCTCCGCTCGATCGGTTACAGCAACGATTTGGACATCCTCAACCTGTTCTACACAATTCAGGATTTGAAGGTTTCCAAGGCCCTCGACCAAGAGAACGTTTCGACGCTCGTGTTGGTTGAAGACGTCATCGATGCCCAGAAGGGCGTGGTCCTCGCGCGCGCTTTCGAGCCGCTCACCAAGGCCATCGTTCGCACGTTCGAGAAGCACGACATCAAGTCGATGCGCGTCATCGACACGACTTCCGACGAAGGCGCCATCATCCGCGCCCTCAAAAAAGACCCGACGCGCAACGAAGAAGAGGCGCTCAAGGAAATCTACAAGAAACTGCGTCCAGGTGAGCCGCCAACCACGGCGAACGCCAAGGCGTTGTTGAAGCGTTTGTTCTTCGACCCGAAGCGTTACGATCTCGGTCGCGTCGGTCGCTACAAGATCAACCAAAAGCTCGACCTCAAAGTTGATCTTGAGAACCGCGTGCTCGAAGCTTCCGACGTGGTCGCCGCTACGAAATACCTCGTTCGCCTGAAGAAGGCTGACGGTATCGTCGACGATATCGATCACTTGGGTTCCCGCCGCGTCCGCACGGTCGGTGAGCTTCTCGCCAACCAATGCCGCGTCGGTCTCAGCCGCACGGAGCGTCTCGTTCGCGAGCGCATGACCCTTTATGACCAGAGCGTGGACTCGATCACCCCGCAGAAGCTTATCAATCCGAAAGCTCTGACGACCGTGATCCGCGATTTCTTCGCGCGCAGCCAACTCTCGCAGTTCATGGATCAGATCAACCCGCTCGCCGAGCTCACGCACAAGCGTCGCTTGTCCGCACTCGGGCCGGGTGGTCTTAACCGTGAACGTGCCGGCTTCGAAGTGCGCGACGTTCACCCGTCGCACTACGGCCGCATCTGCCCGATCGAGACCCCGGAAGGTCCGAACATCGGTCTCATCAACTCGCTCTCCACCTACGCTCGCGTTAACGAATTCGGTTTCATCGAAGCGCCTTACCGCCTCGTTGAAAAAGAAAAAGGCCGCGTCACCGACAAGGTAGTTTACCTCACGGCTGACCAGGAAGAGGGCAAGACCATCGCGCAAGCGAACTCTGAAGTGGACGACAAAGGTCACTTCATCGGCAAGGTCACGGCTCGTAACTCCGGCAACTTCATCGAAGTCGCCGCGGACGAAGTCGACCTCATGGACGTCTCGCCGAAGCAGGTCGTTTCGGTCGCTGCCGGTTTGATTCCGTTTTTGGAACACGATGACGCTAACCGCGCATTGATGGGCTCCAACATGCAACGCCAAGGCGTGCCGCTCCTCCAAACGGAAGCGCCGCTCGTCGGCACGGGTCTCGAAGCGCGCCTCGCGGCTGACTCGAAGACTGTCGTCATCGCTGAAGAAGCGGGCGTCGTCGCTTCCGTCGACGCGAAACAGATCATCGTCACCAAAGACGGCGAACTCCCGCGCAATCCGAAGACCGACCCGAAGAATCACACCTACGTTTACGAGCTCCGCAAATTCATGCGCTCGAACGCCGGCACGTGCTTCAGCCAGCGCCCGATCGTCAAGAAGGGCCAGAAGGTCAAGAAGGGCGAATGTATCGCTGACGGTCCTTCGACCGATCACGGCGAACTCGCTCTTGGTCGTAACATCCTCGTCGGCTTCATGCCGTGGAACGGTTACAACTTCGAAGACGCCATCCTCATCTCCGAGAAGGTTCTTAAGGAAGACATCTTCACGTCGATCCACGTCCAAGAGTTCGAAGTCACCGCGCGTGACACGAAGCTCGGGCCGGAAGAAATCACCCGCGACATCCCGAACATCGGCGAAGAAGCACTCAAGAATCTCGACCACAACGGCGTCATCCGCGTCGGTGCGGAAGTGAAGCCCGGCGACATCCTCGTCGGTAAGATCACTCCGAAGTCCGAGACCGAGCTCGCTCCTGAAGAGAAGCTGCTCCGCGCCATCTTCGGTGAAAAAGCCGCTGATGTTAAGGACACCTCGCTGATCGTTCCCTCCGGTGTAAACGGCATCATCATGGATGTGAAGGTTTCCACGAGCCGCCTCGACGCGGAACGTGATCGCCTTTCCCCGTCTGATCGCCGCCGCCAGGTGAAGCAGATCCAGGAAGATTATAAGACGCAAATGGACAAACTGCGCGAGCAGTTGACCGAGGCGCTCTCCAACATCCTCCTCGGCGAAAAAATCCCGCTCGACGTCATCAACGGTCAATCCGGCGAAATCATCATCCCGGCCAACCGCAAGATCACCAAGACGCTCCTCCGCAAACTCGCGGCCGTCGCGAAACACATCGAGATCGATCCTTCACCGGTTCGCATCAAGATCATGGAGATCATCGCGTCCTTCCAATCGAAGTTCGACGAACTCGAAGGCGATCGCGAACGCAAAGTCGCGACCATCGAGACCGGCGACGAGAACGGTCCTGGCGTCATCAAGCAGGTCAAAGTTTACATCGCCACGAAGCAAAAGCTCGAGGTCGGTGACAAGATGGCCGGTCGTCACGGTAACAAGGGTGTGGTCGCGAAGATCGTTCCTGAAGCCGACATGCCGTTCCTGCCGGACGGCACGCCGATCGAAATCTGCTTGAACCCCCTCGGCGTGCCTTCGCGCATGAACGTCGGTCAGGTTCTCGAGACGCACTTGGGTTGGGCTTGTAAAAAGCTCGGCATCAAAGTCGCGACGCCGGTCTTCGACGGTATCCCTGAAAAGAAGGTCCGTGAATACCTCAAGGAGGCTAAGCTGCCTTCTACTGGTAAGAGCGTCCTTCACGACGGTCGCACGGGCGAGCGCCTCGATCAAGAGGTCGTCGTGGGCTACATCTATATGATGAAACTGAATCACTTGGTTTCTCACAAGATCCACGCCCGCGCGGTCGGTCCTTACTCCCTCGTCACGCAGCAACCGTTGGGCGGCAAAGCTCAATACGGCGGCCAGCGCTTCGGCGAAATGGAAGTGTGGGCGCTCGAAGCTTACGGCGCGGCGCACACCCTCCAGGAACTCCTCACGGTCAAGTCCGACGACGTCAACGGCCGCACCAAGATCTACGAATCACTCGTCAAGGGTGATAATACATTGAGCGCCGGCACGCCGGAATCGTTCAACGTGTTGGTCAAGGAAATGCAGGCCCTCGGTCTCGACATCAAACTCGCTAAGCGCACCGCGCTTGGCGAAGCACTCGGTGGTTAATCTTTAACGCAATACTGGGAGCATCACATATAATGAGCACTGAACACGCCCGCGAAGAAGTCCGGTCCGTCCTCGGATCGGATGAAAATCAGTTCGACAACGTTTCCATCACCGTCGCCTCACCAGAAACGATCCGTTCCTGGTCCAAGGGAGAAGTTAAGAATCCCGAGACGATCAATTACCGCACCTTCAAGCCCGAGCCGGGTGGTCTTTTCTGTCAAAAGATCTTCGGCCCGGTGCGCGACTACGAATGCGCCTGCGGTAAATACAAACGCATCAAATACAAGGATGTCATCTGCGATCGCTGCGGCGTCGAAGTGACCATCGCCCGCGTCCGTCGCGAGCGCATGGGCCATATCGAGCTCGCGGTGCCGGTCGCGCACATCTGGTTCTTGAAGAGCATGCCGAGCCGCCTCGGTCTCTTGCTCGACATGACCGCTCGTTCGCTCGAGCGCGTCATCTACTACGAGAACTACATGGTGACCAACGCGGGCAAAACCCCGCTCGAGCTCAAGCAGCTCCTCACCGAAACCGAATACCAGCAAGCCGTCGAAGAATACGGCGCTGATGCCTTCACCGCCAAGATGGGCGCTGAAGCCGTCCGCGACGTGCTCACCCAAATCGACATGGAAGCCGTCGTCGCCGAACTCCACGAGACGATGCGCGCCACGCGCTCGAAGCAGATCAAAAAGAAGCTCTCGAAGCGCCTCAAGGTCATCGGTGGTTTCATCTCCTCGAAATCCCGTCCGGAATGGATGGTCCTCGAAGTGTTGCCCGTCATCCCACCGGACTTGCGCCCGCTCGTTCCTTTGGAAGGCGGCCGCTTCGCGACCTCCGATCTCAACGATCTCTATCGCCGCGTCATCAACCGCAATAATCGTTTGCGCAACTTGATGCAGCTGAAGACGCCGGACGTTATCATTCACAACGAAAAGCGCATGCTCCAGGAAGCCGTCGACGCGCTCTTCGACAACGGCCGCCATGGCCGCCCGGTCACGGGCGCGGGCAACCGTGCGTTGAAGTCGCTCTCCGACATGCTCAAGGGCAAGCAAGGTCGCTTCCGTCAGAATTTGCTCGGTAAACGCGTCGATTACTCCGGCCGTTCCGTCATCGTCATCGGTCCTGAGCTCAAGCTCCACCAATGCGGTCTCCCGAAGAAGATGGCGCTGGTTCTCTTCGAACCGTTCATCATCCGTCGCCTCAAGGAACTCGGTTTCGTGCACACCGTCCGCGGTGCGCGCAAGATGATCGAGAAAAAGTCTCCCGAAGTGTGGGACATTCTTGAAGAAGTCACGAAGGGCCACCCGGTGCTGCTCAATCGCGCGCCGACGCTCCACCGTTTGTCCATTCAAGCGTTTGAGCCCGTGCTCATCGAAGGTTCTTCCATCCGCGTTCACCCGCTCGTCTGCACGGCTTACAACGCCGACTTCGACGGTGACCAGATGGCCGTTCACGTGCCGCTCTCCCTCGAGGCCATCCTCGAGTGTAAGCTGCTCATGATGTCGACGAACAACATCTTCTCGCCATCCTCCGGCAAACCGATTCTCACGCCGTCGCAAGACATCGTGCTCGGCGCTTACTACCTCACCATCGAGCCCCGCGTTAAACCTGAAAAGGGTGTGCGCGTGCCGTTGCTCTCGGGTCTGCAAGAAGTGCAATACGTCAAAGCTGACGGCGCACTCAAGACCCACGATTGGATCGAGGTTCCGAATCCGGATTTCCGCAAGGACACCGTCTACGGTAACAAGGAACGCAAAGTTCTGCGCACGACCGTTGGCCGCGTTATCTTCAACCAAATCTGGCCGTCCGGTTTGGGCTTCGTCAATTTCCCGGTGCCGAAGGGCAAGCTGGGCGATTTGATTCTCAATACCTACAAGGTCGCCGGCGATCGCGTCACGGTTGAGACCCTTGATAAGCTCAAGGAACTCGGCTTCCAGACCGCCATGCAGGCCGGTATCTCGATCGGTATCGACGACATGATCATTCCTGAAAACAAGAAGGACATTGTCGCGGCGACCCGTAAGAAGGTCGACGAAGTCGAAGGCCAATACAAAAAGGGTATCATCACGGAAGGTGAGCGTAAGAACAAAGTCATCGACTTGTGGACTGCCGCCACCGACCAGATCGCGAAAGCGGTCTTCGGTAAACTTGAGAACAACGACGGCAAGCCCGACGTTAATCCGGTTTACATCATGATGGACTCCGGCGCTCGCGGTAACAAACAGCAGGTTCGTCAGCTGTGCGGTCTCCGCGGCCTCATGGCCAAGCCGTCCGGCGAAATTATCGAACGCCCGATTCTGTCTTCGTTCCGCGAAGGCCTCACCGTTCTCGAATACTTCATCTCGACGCACGGCGCCCGCAAGGGTCTCGCCGACACCGCGCTGAAGACCGCTGACGCCGGTTACATGACCCGCAAGCTTTGCGATGTGGCCATGGACGCGGTTGTCACCGAGGAAGATTGCGGCACGCGCGAAGGTATTTGGAAACGCGCGATTTTCGAAGGTGAAACGATGCTCGTTTCCCTCGCTGAACGTATCGTCGGCCGTTTCTCGGCTGATGACGTCATGGATCCGCTCAACCCGACGCAAGCGATCGTTGGCTCCGGTGAACTTATCACCGAAGAGCTTTCGAAGCGCATCGACGATTCCGGCATCGAGCGCGTCAAAGTGCTCTCGCCGCTCACCTCGACCAGCGATCATGGCCTCGATGCGAAATCCTACGGCATCAATCCCGCCACCAACAAAGTCGCGAAGATCGGTGACTCCGTCGGTATCATCGCCGCCCAATCGATCGGTGAACCCGGCACGCAGCTCACGATGCGCACCTTCCACATCGGCGGTGTCGCCACCGGCGGTGCGAAGAATCCTGAAATCAAGATCCGTAACAGCGGTATCATCAAATATCGCGGTCTCCGTTTGGTCACGATTTCCGAAGGCGTTAACATCGTCCTCAACAAGACGGGTTCGCTCCAAGTCATCGACGAAAACGATCGCGAGTTGGAATCCTACCCGATTGTGGTCGGCACGTTCCTCTCTGTGAACGATGGCGCCAAGGTCACGAAGGGCCAGACGATCGCGCAATGGGATCCTTACAACGTTCCGGTTCTCTCCGAAAAAGCGGGCACGCTCCACTTCAAGGACATGATCCCTGGCGTGACCGTGAAGCGCGAACTCGACGAATCCACCGGCCGCATCGCGACCGTGGTCATCGAGCACAAGGAAGATCTCAATCCGCAGATCGAAGTCCGCGACGACAACAACAAGCCTGTTGCCGCTTATTCGATTCCGACCGGTGCGCAGGTTTCCGTCGCCGAAGGTGACATCATCACCCCCGGCGCGCTCCTCGCCAAGACGCCGCGTCAAGCGTCCGTCACGAAGGACATCACCGGTGGTCTCCCGCGCGTCGCCGAGCTTTTCGAAGCCCGTCGTCCGAAGGAAGCCGCCGAAATGGCCCGCATCGAAGGCGTCGTTTCGTTCGAAGGCACTCTGCGCGGCAAGCGCAAGCTGATCGTCCGTCAGGAAGAATCCGGTGCCGAAGAGGAACATCTGATCCCGCACGGCAAGCACATCATCGTGCAAGCCGGCGACGTCGTCCACAAGGGCCAGCATCTCACGGAAGGCTCCGCCGATCCGCATGAGATCTTGGAAATCCTCGGGCCAACCGCGCTGTATGAGTTCCTAATCGGCCAGGTGCAGGAAGTTTATCGTCTCCAAGGCGTGTCGATTAACGACAAGCACATCGAGGTCATCATCCGTCAGATGCTCCGCAAGGTTCGCATTTCTGACCCAGGTGACACCGAGTGGTTCTGGGGCGAGCAGATCGACCGCGTTGCGTTCCTCCGTGAAAACAAACGCATCGAAGCCGCCGGTGGTAAACCCGCCGAGGCTGAGCCGATCCTCCTTGGCATCACCAAGGCTTCCCTCGAGACCGAGTCCTTCATCTCTGCAGCCTCCTTCCAAGAGACGACCCGCGTCCTCACCGACGCCTCGACCCTCGGCAAGGTGGATACGCTGAAGGGCTTCAAGGAAAACGTCATCATGGGTCACTTGATTCCGGCGGGCACGGGCCTTCCTGCTTACAAGAAACTCAAGGTCACGCTCCCGCTCGGTGGCGAAATCCCGATGGACGAAGCTCCGAAGGCCGTCGTCGAAGCGAGCTAAGCTTCCTCAAATATTCTCAAAGCCGCGGAAGAAATTCCGCGGCTTTTTTATTTTTGCCTGCCTGCGAAATCGCTTCTGCTGCGTTCGTCATTCTTTAGACGATTCAAAATATTCTTTTAAGGCAGGGGAGTAGTCCCGACGAGCCTTTACCCGATTAGGACGTAGCCGGTGGAGTCTTCGACGCTGCTATACACAGTTTTGATTATTCGATTTTAAAGACGAAAGGGGCGAAACGCACTGCATCGACAGATACTAAGGCGTGTTTTGTGAATAACTTTTCCATGTTTTGTTTATTTAACTCTTGAAGTGATTGGAAGCCGTCTGCTTTTTCAACCCTTCCATTCGTCACTTACAGCCGTCGCAGCTAAACTGCCCTGGCACCTGAGACGCCACGGTTTCGGAGGTTTTCGCCTCTGAAAATTGTGTTTTTACCAAAAGCGCGAAATAGTGCTTGCTGGGGACTTCGTCTCCGGTAGGTTCCGCGCCCCTTTCTACTTTTCCATCCATCCACTTTACACATGCCCACCATTAACCAACTCGTGAGAAAAGGACGTCGCAAAGTTGTCGCGAAGTCCAAGGCGCCTGCGCTCGAGGGAAATCCCTTCCGTCGCGGCGTCTGTGTGCAGGTCATGACCCGCACGCCGAAAAAGCCGAACTCCGCTATCCGCAAAGTCGCGAAGGTTCGCCTCACGAACGGCACTGAAGTGATTTCTTACATCCCGGACGAAGGCCACAATCTTCAAGAGCACAGCATCGTGCTCGTCCGCGGCGGCCGCGTTAAGGATCTTCCTGGCGTTCGCTACCACATCGTTCGCGGCACGCTCGACGCCACTGGCGTTGAGAAGCGTCGTCGTTCCCGTTCTAAATACGGCGTCAAACGCCCGAAAGCCGCCAAGGCCTAACCCTCGTTCTTTAATCAGTCATGTCACGTCGCCGCAGAGCTACTCACCGTCCCACCGTTCCTGACGTTCGCTATAACAGCACGTTGGTCACGCACCTCATCAATGTCATCATGAAGAGCGGCAAGCGCACGCTCGCTGAGCGCATCGTTTACGGCGCTTTCGAGCGCGTGAGCGAAAAGCTCCAGAAGGGCGACCCGGTCGACCTGCTCATGGGCGCGATGGAAAACGCCCGTCCGAAACTCGAAGTGAAGAGCCGCCGGGTCGGTGGCGCCACGTATCAAGTTCCGGTCGAAATCTCTTTCGAGCGCCAAGAGTCCTTGGCTCTCCGCTGGATTGTTGACGCCGCCAATGGCCGCAAAGGCACCCCGATGCGCGAAGCGATCGCTTCCGAAATCATCGACGCCTACAACAACACCGGCTCCGTCGTGAAGAAGAAGGAAGAAATGCACAAGATGGCTCAAGCCAATCGTGCGTTCGCCCATCTCCGTTGGTAAGAAAACTTTTTTAGAATGTCCGCTCCCATCAATATCACTGTCGTCACCGACAAAGCGAAAGTCTCGCCTGTCAACTCGAAGGATCGCCCGTTCCCGTTGGAATGGACGCGTAACATCGGTATCGCCGCGCACATCGATGCCGGCAAGACCACGACGACTGAGCGTATTCTTTTCTACTCTGGCGCTGTCCATAAAATGGGCGAAGTCCACGAAGGCACCACGGTGACCGACTGGATGGAGCAAGAGCGCGAGCGTGGCATCACGATCACGGCTGCTGCTATTTCCTGCGCGTGGAACGCCTCTTGGGGTCCTTGGAAGGGCATCAAGCAACGCATCAACATCATCGACACTCCCGGACACGTTGACTTCACCGCTGAAGTTGAACGCTCCCTCCGCGTGCTCGACGGTGCCGTCGCGGTGTTCGACGCCGTTTCCGGCGTGCAACCCCAGTCCGAAACGGTCTGGCGTCAGGCGAACAAATACAAAGTTCCGCGCATTGCGTTCATCAATAAGATGGATCGCGTCGGCGCGAATTTCTTCCGTTGCATCGACGACATCCGCAACAAGCTCAAGGCAAACGCGCACGCTCTCTATCTGCCGATCGGTGCCGAGGAAAACTTCACGGGTCTCGTAGATCTCGTGCAGAACGTTGCTTATTCTTTCGAAGATAATCCTGCCGACCCGCTCGGCATGAAGCCAGTCACGGTGGCAATTCCTGACGCGATGAAAGCGCAGGCCAAAGAATACCGCGACAAGCTGATCGAAGCAGTTTCTGATTTCGACGACACACTTGCCGAAAAATACCTTAACGGTGACGAAATCGGTGTTGATGAGCTGATGCTCGCGGTCCGCAAGGCCACGATCTCGCTCCAGTTCACCGGTGTGTTTCCTGGTTCTGCGTTCAAGAAGAAAGGCGTTCAGCGTCTCCTCGACTGCGTAGTTAACTACCTCCCGAACCCCATCGACGTTCCGCCGATGCAAGGTCAGGATAGCGATGGTAACACGGTTGAAGCCGTCGTTAACGACAAAGCCAAGCTCGCGGGTCTCGCGTTCAAGCTCTGGAACGATCCTTTCGTCGGCCGTCTCGTATTCTTCCGCGTTTATACCGGCCAGCTGCCGCGCGGCATGGCGCTCTACAATCCGCGCACCCGCCGCACGGAACGCGTCTCGCGTCTCGTCCTTATGCGCGCCATTGAGCGTGAAGAAATCGAAGTCGCTTACGCGGGTGACATTTGCGCCGTCGTGGGCGTCAAGGATGTCATCACCGGCGACACGTTGTGTGACGAAGATTTTGATATCCGTCTTGAGCCGCCGTCCTTCCCGGAGCCGGTTATCTCGATGTCCATCGAACCGAATTCGAAGGCTGACCAAGAGAAGCTTGGTATCGCTCTGCAACGTCTCGTTGCCGAAGATCCGACGCTCCGCGTCAAGACCGACTTGGACACGGGCCAAACGATTCTCGCCGGCATGGGCGAATTGCACCTTGAGATCATCATCGATCGCATGAAGCGCGAGTTCAAGGTCGAGGCGACCTCGGGCAAACCGCAGATCGCTTATCGTGAGACCGTTCTGAAGTCTGCCGATGGCGAAGGTAAATTCATCCGTCAGTCTGGTGGTAAGGGTCAATACGGTCACGTCGTCATCAAGCTCGAGCCGAATGAAAAAGGTAAGGGCGTTGAAGTCATCAACGAGACGGTCGGTGGCTCTATTCCGAAAGAATTTATCAAGCCCGCAACCGATGGTTTGATCGAAGGTGCCAACAACGGTGTCGTCGCGGGTTATCCTGTCGTCGATATCATCATGCGCATCGTCGATGGTTCGTTCCACGACGTCGACTCGTCCGAAATGGCGTTTAAGATGGCCGGCATCTTCGCGTTCAAGGACGCGATGAAGAAAGCCAACCCAATCTTGCTCGAGCCAATCATGGGCGTCGAAGTGACGACCCCTGAGGATTATCAAGGCGACTTGATGGGCGACATCAATCGTCGTCGTGGTCAGATCCAAGGCATGGATAACAAATCCGGCGCTTGCATCATCACCGCGCACGTCCCGCTCGAACTGCTTTTCGGTTACGTCACGGACATTCGCTCGCTCTCCAAGGGTCGCGCTAGTGCTTCCATCACGCCCTCGCATTTCGCGCAGGTGCCCAATGCTCTCCTTGCCAAGATCGTCGAGACTTCTTCGAAGGCTCCCGCTCGCACCTAATTTAACCTCGTTCTTTATACGCCATGAAAGGCCAACGCATTCGCATCAAACTCCAGGGCTTCGACTACCGAGTCATCGATCAGTCAGCCGTGGAAATCGTCGAAACCGCCAAGCGCTCCGGCGCCCGTGTTTCCGGCCCAATTCCGCTCCCGACTCACATCGTGAAGCTGACGGTCAATCGCTCCCCGCACGTCGACAAGAAGTCGCAGGAGCAATTTGAATCCCGCACGCACAAGCGCCTCATCGACATTCTTGAGCCCACCGCTCAGACCGTCGACGAACTCAAGAAGCTCAACCTTCCGTCCGGCGTCGATATCACTATCAACGTATAACTTTTAACCAAACCACATCTTAGCCAAGCCAGCCGGCTCACCCCGGCCCTTGCTAAAGTAGGTCTAAACAAACGGAGCCCCGCTCCACCTACCACTTAGCCCATGATCGCTACATTATTAGGCAAAAAAATCGGTATGACTCAGGTCTATGACGCTCAAAACGTCTTAGTCCCGGTCACCGTGGTCGAAGCCGGCCCATGTCCGGTTGTCCAAATCAAGACCGTCGAAATCGATGGTTATAACGCAGTCCAGCTGGGTTTCGGCGCGCAGAAAGCGAAAAACGCTTCCAAGGCCGAATCAGCTCACGCCAAGAAGGCCGGTCTCGATTCCACGCCCCGCGTGTTGAATGAAGTCCGCCTCACCGAGGCCTTCTCCGGTAAAGCCGGCGACGTGATTACCGTCGCGGCATTCTCTGAAGGTCAGATCGTCGATGTCCTCGGCGTGACCAAAGGTAAAGGCTTCGCGGGCGTCGTGAAACGTTTCCGTGTCGGCGGCGGTCCTGCCACTCACGGTTCCATGTTCCACCGCCGCATTGGTTCCATCGGTATGCGCCAGACTCCCGGCCGTTCGTGGAAGAACCAACGCATGCCCGGTCACATGGGCACTGATGCTCGCACCGTGCAAAATCTGCGCGTCGTGAAGATCATCGCCGACAAAAACCTCATCCTCGTCAAAGGTGCCATCCCTGGTGCCAACGGCGACGATGTGATCATCCGTGCAGGCGTGAAAGCCAAGAAAGCCTAACCAACGGAGATCATCATCACATGAAGCTTAAACTTTTCTCTACCGACGCCACGAACAGCTCTGAGCAGGATTTCAACCTGCCGGTGTTCGAAGGCGACAAAGGTCTCCAAGCCGTCAAGGAAGTCGTCGTCGCTCACCGCGCCAACGCCCGCCTCGGCACGCACTCCACCAAAACCCGCGGCGAAGTCCGTGGCGGTGGTAAGAAACCGTGGGCCCAGAAAGGCACCGGTCGCGCCCGCGCTGGCTCCACCCGTTCTCCTATCTGGAGCGGCGGTGGTGTCGTGTTCGGCCCGAAACCCCGTGACTACTCCAAGAAGATCAACGGCAAGGTGAAAGCGCTCGCTTTCAACCGCGCCCTGTTCGATCGCGCTTCCGCCGGTGACATCAGCGTCATCGAGACCTTCGCCCCGAAACAAGCGAAGACGAAGCTGTTCAACGAAATCATCGGCCGCATCGCCCCCAAGGGCAAAGTGCTCGTCGTTGATGCTCCCTTCACCACCGAGGCCAACCGGGCCGCTCGCAACATCAAGCGCGTCACGCTGCAAGATGCTTCGAAGCTCAACACCCTCGACCTCGTCACCTACAGCTGGATCGTGGTTTCCAGCAAAGCCCTCGAGCAAATCATTGCCCGCGCCAACGGAGGCCAGTCATGATCCAAGCAGACAAAATTCTTAAACACATCCGTCTGACGGAGAAATCCAACAAGCTTTCTTCGAACTACGGTCAATACACCTTCGAAATCTACCCGTCCGCCACCAAATATACGGTGCGCGCGGCCGTCGAGCAGACGTTCAAGGTCACCGTTACCCGCGTGAATATCCAAAACCGCGCCGGTAAGCCGAAGAAGACCCGCCGTGGTCAACCCATCCACGCTTCTGACACGAAGCGCGCCATCGTCACCCTCAAGACCGGTGACAAAATCGAGCTCACGAGCTGAGCCCAGGAGATAAACCACCATGGCCCTTAAATCCTTCCGTCCTCTCACCGCTTCTCTCCGGTTCACCACGTTGAACCGTCCGGAGGAGATCACCGACAAACGCCCGGAACGTTCACTCGTCGAGCCTAAGAACAAGACCGGTGGCCGCAACGCCTATGGCCGCATCACGTCGCGTCGTCGCGGCGGTGGCCACAAGAAGCTTTACCGCATCATCGACTTCAAGCGCAACAAGCTCGACGTGACCGCTAAGGTTCAAGCGATCGAATACGATCCGAACCGCAGCGCGCTCCTCGCTTTGCTCGCCTACACCGATGGCACGAAAGCCTACATCCTCGCCCCGCAAGGTGTGAAGGTCGGCGACTCCATCTACAGCGCGCTCAAGACCGACTCGAACGATTATCGTCCGGGCAACTCTTTCCCGCTGGCCGTCATCCCGCCCGCCACCAAGGTGCACGCCGTTGAGCTGCTGCCTGGGCGCGGTGCGCAGATGGCCCGTGCAGCCGGCACTTCCGCTGAGCTCATCGCGGTCGAAGACGGTTACGCGCAGATCAAGCTCGGTTCTGGCGAGACCCGTCTCGTCCACGCCACTTGCCGCGCGACCATCGGCGAAGTTTCCAATGCCGACCACAGCAAGCGCAAGCTTGGCAAAGCCGGCCGTAATCGCTGGCTCGGCAAACGCCCGCGCGTGCGTGGCGTTGCGATGAACCCGGTCGATCACCCGAACGGTGGTGGTCAGGGCAAATCGAAGGGTGGTGGCGGTCGCCAACATCTCGTGTCCCCGTGGGGTCAGCTCGCGAAGGGCTTCCCGACTCGCCGTCGCTCCAAGCTCTCCAGCAACTTCATCCTCGTTCGCGCCAACGGCCGCAAGCCGCGCGGCCAGAAGTAATTTAACGACTCCGCACCATGGCACGTTCCATCAAGAAAGGTTTCTTCGTCGATTACCACCTCCTGGAGAAAATCCAGAAGGCGGCCAAGACGACCGGCTCCCGCAAGCCCATCCAGACTTGGAGCCGTCGCTCCACGATCACGCCCGAGTTCGTTGGTCAAACGATCAGCGTCCACAACGGCAAGGCGCACATCGCCGTCTACATCACCGAGAACATGGTCGGGCACAAGCTCGGCGAGTTCGCCCTCACGCGCTCCTTCAAGGCGCACGGCGGCATGACCCGTAAGGAAATTTGAGGCTCACGCCTAACCGGAATACCACAATGGAAATCCAAGCTCTCACCCGTAATGCGCGTATGTCGCCCCGCAAGGTGCGCGAAATCGCCAACCAGATCCAAGGTCGTCCTGCGACCGAAGCGATCGACTTCCTCACGCTCATCCCGCGCAAATCTGCCCGCCTTCTCGTCAAGACGCTCAAGAGCGCCGTGGCCAATGCCGAGAACAACAACAGCATCTCCGTCGATCAGCTCACGGTTCACCGTGCGCTCGTCGAACCCGGCCCGGTGCTAAAGCGTTTCAAGGCCGGCGCTCGCGGTTCCGCGAAGCCCCGCGTCAAGCGCATGTCGCACCTCCGCATCATCCTCTCCGACGGCAAATCCAAATAACCTACTACCATGGGACAAAAGACAAACCCAACAGGCTTCCGCCTCGCCGTCCGTCGCAACTGGCAATCCCGCTGGTTCGCCCGCAAGAAGGACTTCGCCAAGCTCCTCCACGAAGATCAGGTCATCCGCACCACGCTGATGGAAAAACTGAAGCAGGCCTCCGTGCCGCGCATCTTCATCGAGCGCGCCGGCAACCGCGTCCGCGTTAAGATTTTCACCGCCCGTCCTGGTATCGTCATCGGTAAGAAAGGACAGGAAGTCGAATTGATGAAGGCTCAACTTGCCAAGATCACCGGCAAGGAAGTCCTCCTCGACATCCAGGAAGTGAAGAAGCCGGAAATCGAAGCTCAGCTCGTCGCTGAAAACGTCGCGCTCCAGCTCGAACGCCGCATCGCTTTCCGTCGCGCCATCAAGAAGTCGATCCAAAGCGCCATGGCGCTCGGTATTGACGGCATCAAGATCCAGTGCTCCGGCCGTCTCGGCGGCACCGACATCGCCCGCCGCGAATGGCAGCGCCAGGGCCGCATCCCGCTGCACACGCTGCGCGAGAACATCGATTACGGCTTCGCTGAAGCCCAGACCCTCTGGGGCAAGATCGGTGTGAAATGCTGGATCTGCAAAAAAGACGAATCCAACTAACCATTTACTCGGCACCAAGCTTAACGCTTAACGCCCACTGATACCATGGCTCTCGCTCCCGCCCGCACCAAATACCGCAAGACGATGAAAGGCTCCCGCGCTGGCAATGCCAAGCGCGGCAACACTCTCGCCTTCGGTGAATTCGGCCTTCAATCGCTTTCGCGCGGTCCTATGACCGGTCAGCAAATCGAGGCCGCCCGCGTCACCATCTCCCGCCACTTGAAACGCAAGGGCAAGCTCTGGATCCGCGTGTTCCCTCACAAACCCGTCACCAAGAAGCCCGCCGAAGTGCGTATGGGTCAAGGTAAAGGTCCCGTTGAGTTCTACGTTGCCGTCATCAAACCCGGCGCCGTCCTTTTCGAACTCGCCGGCGTTCCTGCCACCATCGCTAAAGAGGCGTTCCGCCTCGCCGACGCCAAGCTGCCGTTCCGCTGCCGCTTCATCGTGCGCGAAGACACCGCTGCTTAAGGCCCAATACGGAAACCGCCCAAATGAATTCCAAAGAAATCCGCGACCTCAGCCCAGCTGAGATCACCACCAAGATTCGCGAAACCCGCGAAGCACTCCTCCAGCTCCGCCTGCGCAAAAATACCGGCCAGGTTGAGAAACCGCATCTGCTCCGCACCTACCGCAAGGACATTGCTCGTCTCGAGACGATCTTGAAGCAGAAAGCAACTCCCACGACCGCCTGAGTCCTTCGGCGCTAATCGCTCATCACCATGTCCACTCACGTCCGCCACAACGCCCGCAAAACCGTCATCGGTTTCGTCACCTCCAAGATGGGCGATAAGTCCGTCAAGGTCACCGTCCCTTACAAGACGCCGCACCCGCTTTACCACAAGGTCATCAATCGTAAGACCGTTCTCCACGTCCACGACGAAAAGAACGAAGCCAAGATCGGTGACAAAATCGAGGTCATGGAGACCCGCCCGATCAGCCGCCTCAAGCGCTGGCGCGTGATCCGCGTCGTCGAAGCCGCCGTCGGCGTGAACGACATCGCGGTCACCGAGAAGGACGTCGCTGAGACCGTCCCGACGAAGACCACCAAGGCGAACAAAGCCTAACCCGCACCCAGGAGACTACTACCATGATCCAGATGCGTTCCATTCTCGATATCGCCGACAACACGGGCGCGCGCCGCGCGTCCATGATCGGCAAGAGCGGCCACCCGTCGCGCTACGCCCACGTGGGTGATATCATCACTGTTAACATCAAAGAGAGCAGCACCGACGCCACCGTTAAAAAGGGTGAAGTCGTCAAGGCTGTGATCGTGCGCACGCGCGCTCCTTTACGCCGCGCTGATGGCAGCTACCTGCGCTTTGACTCTAACGCCATCGTCATCATCGGTGAAGATGGCAATCCCAAGGGCACCCGCATCTTCGGGCCCGTTGCTCGCGAACTCCGCAGCAAGAACTACATGAAGATCATCTCCCTCGCTCCCGAGGTTCTCTAACATGGCCCAGAAATTTCACGTCAAGAAGAACGACGTCGTGGTCGTTATCGCCGGCTCCCAAAAGGGCAAGCAAGGCAAAGTCCTCGAGATTTTGTCCGCCAAGCAACGCGCTGTCGTTGAAGGCGTCGCCATGATCAAGCGCCACCTCAAGAAGTCGCAGGAAAATCCGCAGGGCAAAATTGCCGAGCGCGAAGGTTCTGTGCACGTCTCGAACCTGATGCTCCTTTCCCGCTTCGAGCAATCGAAAGCCGGCAAAGGCAAGAGCGCTTCGACGGAAGCCGCTGCTCCCGCCGAAAAACCTGCCAAGAAAACCGCGGCCAAAAAGACCGCGAAGAAGAAAGAAGCCTGAGCAGGCGAGGGGAATCCCACTTAAAATATAAACACTCCGCATCCGGGTCGGAAATCCGGTCGCAACCATGAGCAAAACTCTCACTCCTCTCCAGAAACATTACAACGAGGCCGTCGTGCCCGCGTTGACCACCTCGCGCTCCTACAAGAATAAGCACCAAGTGCCGAAGCTTGAAAAGATCGTCATCAACACCGGTATCGGCGCTGAAGCCGACAAAAATACGATCGCCGAGACGGCGCGTGATATCGGTCTCATCGCCGGTCAAAAGCCGGTGCTGAACCGCTCGAAGAAGGCCATCGCCAACTTCAAGCTGAAGCCCAATCAAATCACGGGCTGCCACGTCACCCTCCGCGGTGAAAATATGTGGCACTTCCTGATGCGCTTCTTCGCGGTTGCGCTCCCGACCATTCGCGATTTTCGCGGCGTGCCGAACAAGCTCGACGGTCAGGGCAACTACACCCTCGGCATCACCGATTTCACGATCTTCCCTGAGATCATCGTTGAAAACAACAAGCGCCAGATGGGCCTCGACGTCACCTTCGTGACCTCCGCCCAGAACGACGACGAAGCCCGCGAATTGCTCAAGCTCCTCGGCATGCCTTTCCGCCGCATCGAAAATGCTGCCCCTGCCGCTTCTGCGAAAAACTAATCATCACGCGCCATGCCTAAGACATCCGCCATCGAACGTAACAAGAAGCGCATTAAGCTCGTTGAAAAACACGCGGTCAAACGCGCCGAGCTGAAAGCCATCCTCGCGAACGCGACTACCACCGACGAAGAATTCTTCGCCGCGCAGAAGAAGCTCGCCAAGCTTCCCCGTAACTCTTCCAAAGTCCGCGTTCGCAATCGCTGCTCACTCAGCGGCCGCCCGCGTGGCTTCCATCGCCGCTTCGGTGTTTCCCGTATCACTTTCCGCGAGCTCGCGCTCGCCGGCAAGATCCCGGGCATCACCAAGTCCTCCTGGTAATCAATTTGGCTCACGGGGGTCGGATATGACCCGCGCAGCCCTCTTAAACACATCCATCCATGACAGACCCAATTAGTGATTTCCTGACCCACCTTCGCAATGCGTCGAAGGCCGGTCTCGCTCAGTGCGTTTCCCCGCACTCCAAGATGAAGGAGAGCCTCGCGGTTATCCTTAAGTCTGAAGGCTACGTCCGTGACGTCGCTTCCGGCACCGATGAACGCGGTCACAAGACCATCATCGTCGCCATGAAATACGTGGACACCGCCCCGGTCATCACCGGCATCAAGCGTTCCTCCACTCCCGGCCGTCGTCTCTACGCCGGCTACTCTGAAATCCCGCGCGTCCTCAACGGCCTCGGCATTTCCATCATCTCGACGTCCAAGGGTCTCATGAAAGATCAGGACGCACGCCGCAACAAGCTCGGTGGCGAGCTCGTCTGCACCGTCTGGTAAAAAGGACACCACCACCATGAGCAGAATCGGCAAACAACCCGTTCAAATTCCCGACAAGATCAAAGTCGACATCAACGGCACCACGGTGTCGGTCGAAGGTCCGAAGGGCAAAGTCTCGAAGACCTTCGCGAACGTCGTGAAGATCGAGAAGAAAGACAATTCCATCGTCGTCGCACCCACGGATGAAACTCGTTTCTCCCGCGCGATGTTCGGCACCGCCCGCTCCGTGATCGCCGGTATGATCAAAGGCGTCAGCGTCGGCTACCTGAAGGAACTCGAAATCCAAGGCGTCGGCTTCAAAGCCGCGCTCAAAGGCAAGCAGCTCGATCTCGCGCTCGGCTACTCGCACGCAATTCTTCACGACATCCCCGAGGGCATCAAAGTCACCGTCACCGATCAGACCAAGTTGAAGATCGAAGGCGCTGACAAGCAACTCGTCGGACAAGTCACCGCGGAAATCCGCGCTTACTACCCGCCTGAGCCGTATAAGGGCAAGGGCGTCCGTATCGTTGGCGAGCACGCAGAACGCGTCCGCCGCAAGGAAGGCAAGACCGTCGCCTAACATCCGCACCCATGAAAACTGTTTACAAAGCCCAGCTCCTCCAGAAGCGCAAATGGCGCATTCGCAAAAAGGTGACCGGCACCGCCGCTCGCCCGCGCCTCACCGTCAAATTCTCCGGCAAACACATCTACGCCCAAGCCGTCAACGACGACGCCGGCACGACGCTCGTGTTTCTCTCCACGCTCGATGCGGACACCCGCAAATCCAGCGTGAAGGGCAACGTCGCCGGTGCCAAATCGCTCGGTGCTGCCTTCGCCGCCAAGGCCAAGGCCGCCGGCATCACCTCCGTCGTGTTCGACCGTAACGGTCGTCTCTTCCACGGCCGCGTGAAAACGTTTGCCGATGCCGCCCGTGAAGGTGGTCTCCAGTTCTAATCTCCGCCCATGAATTACAATCAGAAATCCAACTCGCGCCAAGACGACTCCGGTGAGCCGGGCATGTTCGAAAAAGTCGTCTTCATCAATCGCTGCGCCAAGGTAGTCAAGGGCGGTCGTCGCTTCAGCTTCTCTGCACTTTCCGTCGTCGGCGACGGCAAGGGCAATGTAGGCATCGGCTACGGCAAGGCGAACGAAGTTCCCGACGCCATCCGTAAATCCACCGAGTCCGCCAAGAAGCGCATGGTGTTCGTGAAGCTCAAGGGCGACACGATCCCCCATGAAGTCACCGGCCAATTCGACGGCGGCAAAGTGTTTCTCCGTCCGGCCACGACCGGCACGGGTTTGATCGCGGGTGGCGGCGTGCGCGCTGTCCTCGAAGCTGCGGGCGTGCATAACGTCCTCACGAAATCGATGGGTTCCAAGAACCACATCGCCGTCGTGCACGCGACGCTCAATGGTCTCCGCAAGCTCCGTCTCGCGGATGATTTCAAAGCGATTCGCGCCTAAACCAAAAAATTAAAATCCGAGTCGCCTCCCTCACCAAGGAGGCGGCGCCATTACAGGAATTACTCAGATGCGTCTCCATACTCTCAAGAATGTTAAAGGTGCTGTGCACCGTAAGAAGCGTGTAGGTTGCGGCGAAGGCGGCGGCCACGGCAAAACTTCCGGCGTCGGCGGCAAAGGCCAGAAGGGTCGCTCCGGCGGCTCGATCCGTCCCGGTTTCGAAGGCGGCCAGATGCCCCTTTACCGCAAACTCCCGCATCGCGGCTTTAACAACTACAATTTCCGCACCGGCTACGCCGTCATCAACGTTGGCGATCTCGCCGGCCTCGATGCGTCGATCTCCGAAGTGAACGCTGAAGTGCTTTTCAAAGCCGGTCTCGTCCGCAAAGACGTCACCTCGCTCAAAGTGCTCGGCGACGGCGAAATCAGCCGCGCGCTCAAAGTCACCGCTCAGAAATTCACGGGTTCGGCGAAAGCCAAGCTCGAGAAGGCTGGCGGTCAGGCAATCGAAGCCTGAGCCGGGTAGGGCGGGCCTCACTGGCTCGCATTTGTAACGCCTTTACCTCGTCACACACCAAACAATGTTTTCTGCTTTCGCCAACTCACTGAAGATTCCGGAGCTTCGCTCCCGGATTCTTTATACGCTGTCGCTGCTCTTCATCGCACGCGTCGGCGCGCACATCCCGTTGCCCGGTATCGATCCGAAATCGCTTGAGCTTTTCTTCAAAGCTCAGACGGCGGCGGGCGGTGGCAGCTTGATGGGGCTCTATAACATGTTCACCGGCGGCGCGCTCACGAAGGGCGCGGTTTGCGCGTTGGGCATCATGCCTTACATCAGTGCGTCGATTATCTTCCAACTGCTCACCGCAGTCGTGCCGGCGCTCAGCCGCCTGCAGCAGGAAGGTGATGTGGGTCGCCAAAAGCTGACGCAATACACGCGTTATGCGACGGTGATCATCTGTTTGATCCAAGGCGTGCTCTTGATTCGCGCGCTGCAAAATCCGGCGATTCTTTTCCCGGGCTATGATGTGAATCTCTACGGCCAAATCGTAGTGGCGAGCAAGTGGACGTTCCTCGTGTTCTCCACGATCTACATGACCGCTGGCACGATGTTGTTGATGTGGCTCGGTGAGCAAATCACCCAGCGTGGCATTGGTAACGGGGTCTCGCTCCTCATCACGATCGGTATTCTTGCCGACTTGCCGGGCGCCGCGATGGCGACCTATCAATTGTTCTTCGCTCCGATCGGTGTCGCCCGTCTTGGCCTGCCACAAGGCATCATGATGGTCACGCTATTCCTCGTCGTAACGATGGGCATCATTCTCGTCACGCAAGGTCAGCGTAAGATTCCGGTGCAATACGCCAAGCGTGTTGTCGGCCAGAAAGTCTACGGCGGCCAGAGCTCGTTCCTGCCGCTCAAAGTTAACTACTCGGGCGTCATGCCGGTGATCTTCGCGAGCGCGATCCTGCTCTTCCCGCAGCAAATTCTCCAGTATGCCGGTGCGGCCTTTAACATGCCGTTCCTGATCGAGTTCTCGCACAACTTGGTGCACGGCCAATGGCCCTATTATCTGCTCATGACGTTGCTGATTCTTTTCTTCAGCTATTTCTGGGTATCCGTGATGTTTAAGCCGATCCAGATCGCTGACGATCTGAAGAAATACGGTGGCTACATCCCCGGCGTTCGCCCCGGTGAACCGACGGCCAGCTTCCTCGATTTCATCATGACCCGCCTCACGCTCGCGGGCGCGATCTTCCTCACGGTCATCGCGATCATCCCTGACATCCTGCTGTTCGCGTGGAATGTTCCGCCGCGCGTCGCCTATTTCTTCGGCGGCACCGGTATGTTGATCACCGTCGGCGTCATTCTCGACACGATGCGCCAGATCGAAACCTTCCTTCTGCAACGCCATTACGACGGTTTCCTCAAAAAGGGCCGGATTCGTGGCCGCAGCACTGCCAGCACCGTCGCCTTGGGCGAAGCTGCCAGCGATAAGGCCGTTATGCAGCTGACAACCGTCATGGTGGTCATCCTCGCCATTGGCCTGATTGCGTGGGCCGTGCGGCATTTTGCTCTTTAACCCTTTACTTCGGTGCAAGGGGGTGAACACTCCAGCGCCTTTTCCGCTTTTGCCTCGGCGAAAGCGAAACTTGTTCTCCTTGGTTTGTCCGGTCCGCTTTCTGCGGAACTGATGAACCAAATCCGTTCTTTGAATCTTGAGCACGTCTCTCCTGGCCTACTTGTGCAACAGGAGATTTCGCGACGCACCTCGCTCGGCCAACAAGCCGAGCAAGCGTTCAAACGCGGCCTCGCCGCTTCCGACCAACTCCAAATCGCTCTCCTGCGAAAATGGTTTTGGGCGCGCAAACCCGATGCGGGATTCCTTCTCGAAGGTTTCCCGGCTACGCTGCTCCAAGCGTTGGTGTTCGACGAATGGCTCGAAGCCCGTGGTGAAACCCTCACCGCTGCTTTGACGCCCGATCAGTCCTCGACTGATCCCGTCGCCACCCACTACCGCACCCAAGGACTCCTTACGGAAGTCCTCCACGCCTCCGCCGCCTGATATGATCCCGATTAAAAATCCGGAAGCCATCAAGCGCATGCGTGAATCCTGTGCCATCGCCGCGACGGTTCTCGCGCGGCTGAAGGAACAGGTTCGCCCCGGTATTACGACCTACGACTTGGATCAAATCGGCCGCGATCTCATCGCCTCGTTCGGCGCTCGCAGCGCCTGTTACGGCTATGAATCGCACTCGCGACGTTTCCCTGCTTACACCTGCCTCTCGGTCAACGAAGAGGTTGTCCACGGCATCGGCTCCTTAAAGCGCATCTTGCGCGACGGTGATATTATCGCTCTCGACGTGGTCGTTGAATACAACGGCTACATCGGCGATAACGCCATCACCGTCCCAGTCGGCGCGATCTCTCCGCAGAAAGCGCAGCTGTTAAAGGTGACCGAAGAAGCCCTCGCCCTCGGCATCAAGCAAGCGCAGGTCGGTAATCGCATCGGTGACATCGCCAATGCCGTTCAGACCTACGTCGAAGCCCACGGCTTTAGTGTAGTCCGCGAAATGGTCGGCCACGGGGTCGGCCGTTCGATGCACGAAGAGCCGCAAATCCCAAACTTCGGACGCAAAGGCACGCTGGAAAAAATCAAATCCGGTATGACTCTCGCGATCGAACCGATGGTGAACGCCGGCCGCTACCAAGTTCGCACCTTGGGCGATGGCTGGACGATCGTCACCGCGGACGGCCTGCCTTCCGCGCACTTCGAACACACCGTGCTCACGACCGATTCCGGCCCCGAAATCCTCACGATTCCGAAAGCTGTTTCTTAAGATTTTCCATTTCGTTTTCTCTCAATTCTCAACACTTAACTCTCAACCAAAAACACCATGCCTCGTCTCCTCGGCGTAGAACTCCCCGCCAAAAAGAAGATCGGATACTCCCTCCGATACATCTACGGCATTGGCCCGGCTCGGGCTGATCTCATCATCGAAACCGCCGGTCTCGATGCCAACATGCGCGCTTCGGATCTTTCCGAAGAGCAGCTCAACAAGATTCTCCACATCATCACCGACAACAAGTGGGTGGTGGAAGGCGATCTCCGCCGTGACATCGCGGGCAACTTGAAGCGCCTCCAGGCCATCAATTGCTACCGTGGCGTCCGTCACCGTCGCAGCTTGCCGGTCCGCGGCCAGCGCACGAGCACCAACGCCCGCACCCGCAAGGGCCCGCGCAAGACCGTTGGCGTCACGAAGGCCAAGGAAGTCTAATCCTTAAAAATTTAAAACATCATGGCTGAAGAAAAATCTGCTCCGAAAAAAGAAAAGGCCCCGAAGAAGGTCGTCGCTGCCGCTGAAGGCGCCGCCGCTCCGGCTGCTGAAGCCAAGCCTGCCAAGGCCCCGAAAGCTCCGAAAGCCGACAAGGCTGGTGCTGAAGGCGCTGCTCCGGCCGCCGCTGAAAAGCCGGTCGAACTCGTTGGTGGCGTGCCAAAGGCCCTCACCGCGGAAGACCTGCTCAAAGAAGAGTTGTCCGCCGTCAAGGTCCGCAAGGCCAAGGGCTCGAAGAACATCGTCTCCGGCATCGCGAATATCGCGGCGACGTTCAACAACACCATCGTTTCGATCACCGACCAAAAAGGTGCCGTCATCGCGTGGTCTTCCGCCGGCAAGTGCAACTTCCGCGGCTCCCGCAAATCCACCGCCTACGCCGCGCAAGTCGTCGCTCAAGACGCCGCCCGTAACGCCATGTCGCACGGCCTCAAAGAAGTTCAGATCCGCGTTAGCGGTCCTGGCCTCGGTCGTGACTCCGCTATCCGCGGCCTCCAAGCCATCGGTTTGGAAATCTCCTCCATCATCGACGTTACCCCGGTGCCGCACAACGGTTGCCGTCCGCGCAAGCGCCGTCGCGTCTAACCTGACCGAGTCCATCTCGAATTCTTAACTCTTTAAACACTTACTAAAATGGCTCGCTACACAGGACCATCCACCCGCGTCAGCCGTCGCTTCGGCCAATATATTCTTGGCTCCGCGAAGGTGCTCGAACGCCGCAACTTCCCGCCTGGTCAACACGGCCCGAAGTCCCGCCGCAAGCTCTCCGAATACGCCGTCGGCCTCAACGAAAAGCAAAAGCTCCGTTTCATCTACGGCCTGCTCGAGCGCCAGTTCCGCCGCACGTTCGCCATCGCCAAGCGCGAGCGCGGCGTCACCGGTGAACGCTTCCTCCAGCTTCTCGAGACCCGTCTCGACAGCGTCGTTTATCTCCTTGGTTTCGCCAAGAGCCGCGCCGCCGCCCGCCAGCTGGTCAATCACGGCCACGTCCGCGTCAACGGCAAGAAGGTCGACATCGCTTCCTACAACGCCATTCAAGGCGACGAGATCGAAATGAAGAATGTGAATTCTTCCCGCCAACTCGCCACCAAGGCCATCGAAGAGAACCGCGCCCGCGTGGTTCCGGCCTGGCTCACGCGCAATGACGAAGCCCTCAAAGGCACCGTTACTCGCCTGCCCACGCGCGACGAGATGGAGCCCGGGATCAACGAGCAACTCATCGTCGAATATTATTCGCGTTTCTAAGTTTGTTTCCGTCAGCTCGCTTCATCCACATTTACTAAAACTATCACTCCCATGCCCAAGCGTCTCGGAAAGTTCGAAATTCCCTCCAAACTGACCAAGGTTGAAGAGGGCTCTACGGCCACCTACGCCAAGTTCATCGCTGAGCCCTTCGAGGCCGGTTATGGACACACCATCGGTAACTCCCTTCGCCGCGTGCTCTTGAGCTCCATCGAAGGCAGCGCCATCAGCTCCATCAAGATCGACGGCGTGAACCACGAGTTCCAGAGCGTCGACGGCGTCGTCGAAGACGTCACCGACATCGTGCTCAACCTGAAGAAGATACTCATCGTCTCCGAAAAACGCGAGACCGTGAAACTTCACCTCAAGGTCAACCGTGAAGGCGCCGTCACCGCCGCCGACATCCAGGCCGACGCCAACATCAAGATCGTCAATCCCGAGCAGCTCATCTGCACCCTCGACACGAAGCGCACCTTCGAAGCCGAGATCGAGATCAAGACCGGTCGTGGCTATTGCCCCGGCGAAAACAACAAGAAGGAAGAGCAAGCCATCGGCGTCATTCCGATCGACTCGCTGTTCTCTCCGGTGCGCCTCGTTCGCTACGCCGTTGAAAACACCCGCGTCGGCCAGATCACCGATTACGACAAGCTCGTCCTCGAAGTCTGGACGGACGGCCGCATCACGCCGGACGACGCCCTCAAGCAATCCGCCTCCATTCTCAAGCATCACCTCGATGTGTTCGATCGCGTCTCGCAAGAGGCCTACGAATTCGAGAGCCAGGCCGCTGAGGTTTCCGAAGAGCAGAACAAGCTCCGCAAGCTCCTCAACATGTCGGTCAACGAAATCGAGCTCTCCGTCCGCGCGGCGAATTGCTTGAACAACGCGAACATCACCACCGTCGGCGAACTCGCGATGAAGACCGAGCAAGAGATGCTCAAGTATCGCAACTTCGGCAAGAAGTCGCTCAACGAAATCAAGGAAAAGCTCGAAGCCCTCGGCCTCTCACTCGGCATGAAGTTCGACGAGCGTCTCCTCGAAACAAAGAAAGAAGCTTAATCAATTCAACGGGCTCTCGCGCCGTCCGCTGCCGCCCAACGCTGCGACCGGATTGCCGATCGGGAGCCCCTAAAAAAACACCACAATGCGTCACAATAAACATCACGCCTCCCTCGGCGTCACCCGCGAGCACCGCAAAGCGATGCTCTCCAACATGGGTGCCTCGCTCATCAAGCACGGTCGTATCGAGACCACGCTCACGAAAGCCAAGGCCCTCCGTCCTTTCATCGAGAAGGTCATCACCAAGGCCAAGAATGCCGCCGCTGCTCCCGTGAAAGCGGACGCGCTCCACCTCCGTCGTATGGCCCTCAAGGACATCCGCGACGAAGATGCGATCACGCTCCTCTTCAACGAAAAAGCTGCGCAATTCGCGAAGCGCTCGGGTGGCTACACCCGCATCTACAAGCTCGGCCAGCAACGTATCGGCGACGCCGCTGAGATGGCGCTGATCGAACTCATCGGTGCTGACGACGTGGGCTACACGAAGTCCAAGGGCAAGAAGAGCACGAAGAAATCCGGTGGCAAAAAAGCCGCTGCGAAATCCGAAGCCGCTCCTGCCGCTGAAACTCCCGCTGCCGAAGCCCCGAAGGCTGACGAAGCGAAGAGCTAAGCTCCTCGAAAACTTCCGACACTCTCAACGCGCCGCCTCGAAAGAGCGGCGCTTTTTTTTTAGTGCTCTTCGAGCGTTCCTCGTAGGTGGCTCGCTCGCGGGCCACGCGGCGCGCAAGCGCGCAACCTACCGGGCATGCCGTGGAGGCCTGTCTGTCGTTTGCTGCGCGTAGTTTTATTTCCCCTTGGCCAATTCATCTGGCTTGGCCAACGTGTGGCCGTGGTTGTCGCTCCCGATTTTACTTTTCCGGTTTTGCTCTACGGATTGCTCGTGTTGGGCGTGTTCGCGTTTCTATGGGTGTATTACGACCGGCGCGATCGCGGTTTTTACGACGCGCAGCGGCGCAAAATTTCGTTTCACTGCATCCGCTGCGATCACCTTTACACCCAGAAAGCAGGGACTGAAACCGCGCCGTGTCCCAAATGCGGGCATGTAAATACCCGACTCAAATTTTAGCGGACAGGCGGCACGCACACTTTGATGGGTTCGGCATCTGTCCTGCTAGGTGGAGGTGCGAGTTCGCGCTCGCGTCACCATGAGCCTGCAAATCGATTCCACCCGTCTTTCGGCTGAACTTGAATACCTCGCTCGAATTTCGGACACGCCTTATCCCTCGGTCACGCGGGTGTTATTTAGCGAAGTCGATCTCCGCGCTCGTGAGTGGTTGAAACAACTTTACGCGGACGCGGGCCTCGTGGTGCGTGAAGATGCCGTCGGCAACACCTTTGCTCGCTGGGTCGGAACTGATGCAGAGGCGGCGCCGGTCGCGACGGGCTCGCATATCGACGCGATTCCGAATGCTGGCATGTATGACGGCGTGGTCGGCGTGTTGGGTGGATTGGAAGCGATTCGTGCGCTGCAACGAGGAGGGAAGCGCCCGCGGCGTTCGATCGAACTCGTGATGTTCACCGCCGAAGAACCGACGCGATTCGGGCTCGGTTGCTTGGGGAGTCGTTTAATGGCGGGCACATTGTCGCGCGAAAAAATCAACACACTGCGTGACCCTCTCGGTCTGTCGGTCGACGACGCGTGTGCGCGCGCTTACATGCACGGCACGTTGGAAGAAACGGTGCTGCCGAAAGGATGCTACGATTCGTTTGTCGAACTGCACATCGAACAAGGCCCGTTGCTGGAGCGGCAAAAATTGCCCATCGGCGTCGTGACCGCGATTGCTGCCCCGGCGGCGGTGCGCATCGAACTCTCGGGGCCGGGCGGGCACGCCGGCACGGTGTTGATGACGGATCGCCACGATCCGTCGTTGGCTGCCGCCGAGATCATGCTCGCGGTCGACCAAGCGGCGCGAGCTACGCAAAGTCGCGATACCGTGGCGACGTGCGGCCTCGTGCACGTGTTGCCCGGCGCAGTGAACAGCATTCCGCGGGAAGTGAAACTTGAGATCGATGTGCGCGACATCGACGGTGCGCGCCGCGACGGTGTGCTGGTGGCGATTCGCGCGGCCGCAAAAACTGCGGCGGAGCGTTATGGGTGCGGGTTTAAAGAACAGTTGATCAACGCCGATCCGCCCGCCGCCTGTGCTCCACATATTATTTCCGCGGTGGAAGAGTCGTCGGAACGGCTCGGTTTAGCTTCACAGCGCATGATCAGTCGCGCGTATCACGATTCGCTTTTCATGGCGCAGGTGTGCCCGACTTCGATGATTTTTGTGCCTTCGAAAGACGGCATCAGCCACCGGCCAGACGAGTATTCTTCGCCGGAAGAGATCGCCAATGGCGTCGCCGTGCTCGCAGGTGCGCTGGATTTACTGGCCAATAACTGATCGCCGTTACGCGCCCACCGTCGTGCTGCGGCGTGACACGCGCGGACGGATTTTGAGGTTTCTTTTCCCAAAAAAGCCGCCCAGTTTCCCGCATGGCGCAGACAATTGCTGTTCTCGATTTCGGTTCTCAACTGACGCAGGTCATCGCACGTCGCATCCGCGAGTCGCAGATCTACTCGAAGATCTATCATTTCGCCACGCCGGCGGCCAAGTTGCGCGAAGATGGCGTCATCGGCATCATTCTCTCGGGCGGCCCGCAAAGTGTTTACGCGAAAGGCGCGCCGCATCCTGATGCGGAAATTTTTAAGCTCGGCGTGCCTGTGCTCGGAATTTGCTACGGCGTGCAACTCATGGGACACTTCCTTGGAGGCACCGTCGCGAACAGCAAAGCGCGCGAATACGGTCACGGTCACCTGACGATCAAGAAGCCGGGTAAACTTTTCGCAGGCTTGCCGAAAAAGTTGCGCATCTGGAACTCGCACGGTGACAAGCTCACGAAGCTACCGCCCGGTTTCGTGGCGACGGCGGTGTCGGAAAATTCTCCATTCTCGGGCATCGCCGATCCGAAACGCGGTTTCTATGGCATCCAATTTCACCCCGAAGTTTTCCACACGGAGCGCGGCGTCGATATCATCCGCAACTTCCTCGTGGGCATCTGCGGTGCGCAACAGGATTGGACGACTAAGGATTTCATCGCGCACGCGGTCGCGGATATCCGCGAGAAGGTCGGCAAGTCGCGCGTGTTGCTCGGCTTGTCGGGTGGCGTGGATTCCTCCGTGGCCGCCGCGTTGCTGCACAAAGCGATCGGCAAGCAGCTCACGTGCGTTTTCGTCGACAACGGCCTGCTGCGCAAAGGTGAACGCGAATACGTCGAGGCGCTCTACGCGCGTAATTTCAAGATCGACTTGCGGGTTGTCGATGCATCGAAGCTTTTCGTGAAACGTCTCAAGGGCGTCGTCGAGCCTGAGACGAAACGCAAAATCATCGGCCGCACGTTCGTTGAAGTATTCGAGAAGTCACTCAAGTCGATCGGTGGCGCGGAATTTTTGGGACAGGGCACACTTTATCCCGACGTGATTGAATCGGTTTCGATTCAGGGCAACCCGGCGTCTCTCATCAAAACTCACCACAACGTAGGTGGCTTGCCGGAGCGCATGAAGCTCAAGTTGATCGAGCCGTTGCGCGAGCTCTTCAAAGACGAGGTTCGTCAGGTGGGTGCAGCGCTCGGCCTCCCGAAAGAAGTCGTCTGGCGTCAACCGTTCCCAGGCCCGGGGCTCGGGGTGCGCGTGATGGGTGATATCACCGCCGACAAACTCGAAATCCTCCGCAATGCTGACGCTGTGCTCCAAGACGAGATGATGACTTCAGGTTGGTATTGGAAAGTCTGGCAGTCCTTCGCCGTGTTTCTGCCCGTCAAGACGGTCGGGGTCTTCGGCGATGAGCGCACTTACGATTACGTGATCGCGCTGCGCATCGTCGAAAGCACCGATGCCATGACGGCGGACTGGGCGAAGCTGCCGTATGATGTGCTGCAAAAGATTTCGAGCCGCATCACCAACGAAGTGCGCGGCGTCAGCCGCGTAGTGCTTGATATTAGCTCGAAACCCCCGGCGACCATCGAGTGGGAATGAGTTTCCCGTTGCGAAACAGGGCACTGAGGGCAACTTTCAGTGTCTTCCTGTCGTCACTCTAAAAGTCTCCCTCAATCAGTATGAAACTGCGCCTTGTTTCCTTTTCGTTGCTCGCTCTCTCCCTGCTCGTGGTTGCATCGCGCGCCGCTGATTCCGCTGAACAAGTGATTGCCAAAGCCCGTGCCTACCTCGGCGGCGAGAGCGCGTTGACGGCACTCACGTCGGTGCATTTGACGGGTAATCTCAACGGGGTCGAGCGGACGCCCATCGAGGGCGACGCGACTAAATTCACGGAAAAGAACGTGGAATTTCCCATCGATATCGTTTTCCAGAAACCCTACCAGCAACGCATCGTGCTTACGCGTCCCACGGTGATTGAGACCACGGTGCTGGATAGTTACGAAGCCTGGCAGCGTAATGCCAATGCCCAGAATACCAAGCAATGGCGGTTGAACTTGCTGGACGCGCGCGGAATCAAGCGTTTGCGCGCCAATACGTGGGAGAATCTCAACTTTTTTGCGGGTCTCGAAAAAGCTGGCGGCACGGTCACTGTTTTGGGTGAGGAGACAGTCGATGGCAAAGCGTGCGCCAAGCTCTCGTTCGACCACGGCTCGGGTTTTGTTTTCGTTCGTTATTTTGACAAAGACACCGGGCGTTTGGTTAAAACTGAAACCGAAAATGGCGGCGAAATTCGCGAAGAAGGTGAAATTCGCGTGAAGGGAATCCGTTTTCCGAAAAAGGTGATTAACAAAACACCCAATGGGCAGGTCACCACGATTACTTTTAACACGGTCGTGGTGAATGAATCCTTACCGGCGAGTGAATTTGCGGTGCCGTCGTTTGACCCTGCGCCTTCCGATATTTCGCAGAAGTAAGCAGTGCGCGCCGAGTCGAACGAAGTGACGAAGCGCGGACATCCGCCCTTCACATTTTCTATCGGGCTTGAAGCAGTGGCCTAATGATTATTTTTAGGGGGGATGGACTCTAGGCTTTGCTTTGCAATGGCGTTGGGTTTTGTTTTTTTGAAGTTCTTCTTTCTCCATGACGACCAACGCTTCCATCAAGATCGACGATAAGGAAATCAGTCTGCCAATCATGGTTGGCTCGGAAGGCGAGAAGGCCGTCGACGCCCGCAATCTCCGCAAAGACACGGGCTATATTTTCTACGATCAAGGTTACGGCAATACCGGCTCTTGCGAGAGCAGCGTGACTTACCTCGATGGCGAAAACGGCGTGTTGCGTCACCGCGGCTATCCGATCGACCAACTGGCGGAACACAGCGATTTTATCGAGACCGCGTATCTCGTGATTTACGGCGAGTTGCCGAACGAGAAAAAACGCAAGGAATTCGGCGCACTGCTCCGCACTAACGCCGTGATCGAAACCCAGATGCAACGCATCTTTGAAGGGTTTCCGAAGGATGCTCCGCCGATGGCGATGCTCTCGTCGATTGCCAACTCGCTCGCCGCGTATTATCCCGAGCTCGCGACGAATAATTTCGAGAAGGATCTCCAGAATTTCGATCTAGCCGCAGCGATGGCGATTTCGAAGATCCGCACGATTGGCGCGATGATTTACCGCCACTCGAAGGGCCTGCCATTCGTGCACCCGAAGGATTTGCCGTTCTGCGACAATTTCCTGCACATGATGTTCTCCGAGCCGTATCAGGATTACGTCGTGATTCCGGAAGTCGCGAAGGCGCTTAATCTCCTTTTGCTCATGCACGCCGATCACGAGCAAAACTGCTCCACTTCGACCGTGCGCATGGTCGGCTCCAGCGGTGCGAATCTTTTCACTTCTATTTCGGCAGGCATCAACGCGCTCTCCGGCCCGCTGCACGGCGGTGCGAATGCCGCGGTCATGCACATGCTCCAATCGATCCACGATGAGGGCGACGACGGCACGCGTTTCATCGCCGCCGCCAAATCAGGCACGAAGGGCAACCGCTTGATGGGCTTCGGCCACGCCGTCTATCGTAATTTCGATCCGCGTGCTAAAGTCATCGGTGCGGCGTGCGACGTCGTGCTCAAGAAACTCGGCAAATCGGACCCGCTCCTCGATATCGCGAAAAACCTCGAGCAAGCCGCGCTCAAGGATGACTACTTCGTCTCGCGCAAACTTTACCCGAACGTCGATTTTTATTCCGGCATCATCTTCCGCGCGCTCGGTATTCCGACGAGCATGTTCACCGTGATGTTCGCAATCGGTCGCGCTCCGGGCTGGATCGCCAACTGGCGCGAAGTCGCTTCGAATGCCAAAGGCCGCATTTACCGCCCGCGCCAAATCTACGTCGGCCCGACGCAACGCGATTACGTGCCGATCTCAAAACGCGCTTAACCGCGCGTCATTCTCGGAAAACTCCAAGCGAGGCCACCGCGCCTCGCTTTTTTATTTTCCGCTCAAGGCTGCGAATTATCCGTGGGCGTCTTTGGCTCGGGCTGCGACGCGAGCACCTCGCCCGGCGAGGTCATCGGCTTGGCCTTCAGCTCCGGCTGATGCATGATGTGCTCGAGCGTCAGCCCCGTGAGTCCTTCGATGCCTTTCAAAAGTTTCCAGAGTGCGAACATCATCATCGCCATGCTCGGCACCACGATGACCGGCCAACTCATCCACGTCATGCGCCCGAGTTGTTCGTTAAACTCGGGCGTGTCCGGCATCGCGGTGATGAGGTAACGCGCCAGCACGAAATTCAGAACGGCGCTTACGGCGAAGGAAAAGGCCAGCAAAGCGCTCGATGTCCGCATCAACCCATTAAACGCCACCTGGGCATTGCGCGCCACCAAGGCTGCCTCCACGCGCGGCACATCGACGACTTGCTCGTTCAACAGCAGCGAGCGCACGAGTGGTTTTTTCGTCCATTGAGAAATGATGACCGTCAACCCGATGATCGTCGGCACGACGGCTTCTTTGATCGCGAACCAGAGCGGTGAGAGTTTCAACAGACCGAGTCCGCCCGTTGCTAGCGTGCTCGCGAAACCCAGCGCCGACAGGAAATTGAAATTCCGGCGCTTGATCAAATCGTAGATGCCGTAGCCAAGCGGGAAGGCGAGGGCGAGGATCAGCGCTTCTTTTGAACCGAGTCGCGTGCTCAGTCTGGAGAGAATCAGTCCGGGGAGGACGACGTTGCAGCCGATGTTGAGCCAGAGATTTTCGCGCTTGGGCACGGAAGACATCCTTCGAGGCAATGAGGAACTCAGGAAAACAGGAAGGAAGAAAGCACGTGCGAACCTGTATTTCCTGATTTCCTGAATTCCTCTTTTAAGCATGCTGGCGGCTTCATGATTTTGCTCGGGGTAAACATCGATCACGCGGCCACTCTCCGCCAAGCCCGCTACCGGCAGGCCGGCGTCACGCACGGCGGCTACGTCGAACCTGATCCGGTCGCGATTGCGTTTCGTTGCGAGCGCGCGGGCGCGGACGGCATTACGGTGCATCTGCGCGAAGATCGCCGGCACATTCAGGACGAAGACGTGTGGCGTCTCGGCGCTTCGAAAACCACGCGCCTGAATCTTGAAATGGCCTGCACGCCGGCCATGACGGAATTTGCGCTGAAATTAAAACCTCACTCCGTTTGCCTCGTGCCGGAAAGCCGCGAGGAAATCACGACGGAAGGCGGGCTCGATGTCGTCAAACACCGCGAAAAAGTCGCGCGTTGCACCGACGCCATGAACGCCGCCGGCATCAAAACGAGCCTCTTTATCGACGCCGACGAACCGCAGATCGCCCTCGCCGCTAAACTTGGCGCGCCCTGGATCGAGTTGCATACCGGCGCTTACGCTAACGCTTATTACCAGCCTGCGCGCACCGACGAATTTGCGCGTCTCTGTCGCGGTGCCGAGCAAGGTCACGCCGCCGGTCTCGTGGTGAATGCCGGCCACGGCATCAATTACGTCAACATCGCCGAAGTGCGCACGATTCCCCATTTGCACGAACTCAACATCGGTCACAGCATCATCAGTCGCGCCCTTTTCAGCGGCATCGACGAAGCCGTGAGCACGATGAAACAATTGATGAACCCATGATTACTCTTCCTCCCGGCGGCATATTGATCGGCCTTGGCTGCGATTTGATTGAAACGGAGCGCATCCGAACGGTGCTCGAACGCCACGGTGATCGGTTTCTCAAACGCGTTTTCACCGAGGAAGAACAAGCCTACTGCAGCGGACTAAAATACCCGCACAAACATTACGCCGCGCGCTGGGCGGCGAAGGAAGCGGTCTCGAAATGTTTCACCACCGGCATTGGCGAGCACCTCGATTGGACCTCGGTTTCAGTGTATCACGGCACACGCAAAGAGCCGCTCGTCCGCCTCGACGCCAAGGCGACCGCGCTGCTTCATTCCGTCGGTGCCACGCACGTGTGGCTCACACTCTCGCATATTGACAGTCACGCGATGGCGGTCGCGGCCTTGGTGAAAAACGGCTGATTTCTTTAAATCATGGCGCCGCTCACATCTCAGCCTGTTTTGACAGGTGAAGAAGCGAAGAAGTGGGAAGCGTCGCTGCTTAAATTCTCAGCCGCAGAATGGAAGGCGATGCAGCGCGCGGGGGCGGCGATTGCAGAGGCCGTGAAAGAAGATTTTAAGGAGATCGGTGGCCTGCCGCAAAACGCCCGCGTGCTGGTTCTCGCTGGCAAGGGCCACAATGGCGGCGATGCAATTTTGGCCGCGCGGGAAATTCTGCGCGTGCTCCCGCAAGCGCGGGCTGACGTGCTGCTGCTTTTTCCGGTAAAAAAGTTTAGACCACTCGCGAAACGTTCGTGGCAGGCGTTGCGAACCCTCGGCGCGAAGCGCGTTAAATCAGTGAAACTATCGGAGGCGACGAAGGTGAATTATGCCGTGTGTTTCGACGGCGGGTTTGGATTTCAGTTTCGCGCGCCGATGGATTTGGCGACGGCGGCTGTGTTGTCCGAAGTTAACGCGCATCCGGCGATCCAACTTCGCGCGGCCGTCGATTTGCCGAGTGGAATAAGCGAGGCGCGTGCACGCACGGCATTTCGCGCTGATTTCACTTACGCGACCGGCATCGTGAAAGCGCCGGTCTTGGCGGAGATGAATTCGAAATGGGTGGGGCGGGTGCGCTTCCTCGAATTGGGCTTCTTTGCACAGCACGCGCCCGCCGCAACGTCGCGCGTGTTGACGCCCGCGCTGCTGGCGCCGCTCGCGAAGTTGCGCTCGTCGCAAACCGATAAACGAAAATTTGGCCACGTTTTCGTCGTGGGTGGCTCGTTGAGTTTTCCGGGGGCCGTGGTGTTGGCGGTGCGCGCGGCCTTGCGGAGCGGAGCGGGATTGGTGACGGCTTTTGTGCCGGAGAAACTCGTAGCGCATTACGCGGCGGAGCACCCGGAAGTGATGTGGGTGGGTTGTCCGGTCGGCAAAACTGGCGGCCTTAATGGCAAGACGCTCCCGCTGGTGCGCGCACGCATCAAGCGGGCGAACGCGTTGCTCATCGGGCCGGGATTGGGCGCGGCTCCCGAGACGATCGCGCTGGCCGGGAAGCTGGTCGCGTTGAGTCACGTGCCGGTGGTGCTGGACGCGGACGCGCTGCGTCCGGAAGTGGTTAAGAATTTCAAAGAAAAACCGTTTGTCTGCACGCCGCATGCGGGGGAGTTTCAGCGCATCGAGCACGAGCTGAAAAAACACGCGCAGGCGGTGGTGATCTTAAAAGGGCCGCTCTCTCGGGTGCTCAGCGGCCGCGAAACCTATTTTAGCCTGCAGGGCGGGCCCGTGCTCGCGCGCGGTGGCAGCGGCGATATTCTCGCGGGATTAACGGGTGGGTTGCTCGCGCAGACACCGGGGTATCCTTTGCTCGCCGCGTGTCGCGCGGTGACGTGGCACGGGCTCGCGGCGGATTTACTGGCTCGCGCTCGCGGGCAAGTCGCCGTAGAGACCTCGCAACTTTTAGAGCAGCTTGGGCCGGCGCTCGTCTCCACGCATGTCCCAATCACTGACTGAACGGCATTCGTCTGTTGGCCTTTTGCAAGTTGGGCTTCAGGTGTTCGAAGCCGAGGAGTTCGGCCTATCCGAGCCAGCTAGTTACCGTGGGCGACCATGTTCGCTCGAGACGCCTTGACCTCGGCCTCCGCCAGCGGGACGTGGCGGACAGACTCCGCGTCAACGTGCAGACCGTTTGGAATTGGGAGGTCAGCGGAGACACACCAGACTTCTGGTGCATGCCAGGGATTGTGGAGTTCCTAGGATACGACCCCCGGCCCGCAGCGGACCCCGCTTCTCTGCGCAGTCGCTTGCAGACGTTCCGGCTCAAGCATAGGTTAACTCAGCGAGCTCTTGCGGTTCGCCTGCGAGTTAACGTCTGCTCCGTTGTGGGTTGGGAGGGCGGGGTGGTTCCCACGCCCGAGAGCGTCGCCCGAATCTCCGAGGCACTTTGCGAGCGGCAACCAATCGCAGCAGGTGGGGCATAAGGCGGATCCACCAAATTTAGATTTGCAGACCTTTAGAGAAGGATGTCGGAGACCTGCACGCCAAGTGTAGACGCGATTGCCCTCACCTCGAATTCTCGCACGCGTCGGTCTCCGTTTTCGATTCGGCCGACCGCCGAGCAGTCGATCTGGATGCCGAGGTCGGCCCGCGAGATCTTCGAACGTTACAGCGCTTCGCTATCTTTCGTCCAGACGGCCGCCTATAGATACATTAGAATACGGGGATAATAGTCCGGAAAACAGGTGGTTTTAAAGTGCTAGGTCAGCTAGTCTCGTATCGGGCCAAAATTAATCGTTCACATAATCTAATCTGATGAATAACATGCGTAAAATTGCGACCGTGTTCGTTGTTTTTTGTTTCGTGGCCCTTTTTGCAAGGCCGCTATTTGCAATTCGAATCTACAATGGTAATCCAGTAGCCAAAAAATTCTACGATTATACCAAGAACTGGGCAAAAAAGGATGCTAACAACAACTCTGTAGGGAATTTAGGGGAAAAATATTGTACGTCCGAGTATCAGTACGTCCCACCAGACGAAGGACCATGGAATAACAACTTTGTTGAACTAGAAGATCACGAATCTGATTACTTTTATCGACACGGCCTTATTCAAGAATGGCGAACAGCTTGGGTTACATTCTGGGACTTTAATACCCAGCTAGTCGTAGAGTTCTGATTTTCAGACTTATTTTCAAGTGCCCTGCGGTATAACACGCCGCAGGCACTCCTCTATTATGTTTAGGCATTCGCGCGTAGCGCGATTATGGTTCTTGGTCGTAGCCGTTGCATTCGGGGACGCCATCCTGTTGACGTTGCTTCGACATAATGCGGGCCTTGTACCTCTTGGTCACCGTTATTCTGAGATGCCTGTCATTGAAAGTTCGCCGATTCAAATCTCCGAGCAACCGCAAAAACTCCCTAGCCCGAAGAGAGTGGTAACCGGCACTGAACCGGATAACAATTTGCGAGCTGTACTAGTGGCGCATGCAACCGCCATTAAACGATTCAAGCCTTTGCTTAGATATCTCGATCTCTCTGAAAATGAATTTGCGATACTCGGAGCATTGTTAGCTGACCGTGAAATGGCCAAAGACCGAATCCGTGCGCAATTTTTAGCTCAAGGAAATTTCTGGCCGACAAGTGAGCAAATTTCTCGAGCCGAGCAGGAAATTATGGCGCCAATTGACGAGGACATTTCAACATTGCTGGGGACTGAAAGGGAACAGCTATACCAAGCCTACCGGAAAAACAGTGTCAGCTTTGGTGTGGCAGAAGCTGCTGAATCGAAACTTTCCTATTCGGATGAGCCACTGACTCCGGAGCAAACCGCGAGATTGAAAAAGATTCTCGCACATGCTGCGAACCGCGAGAGCTTCGTGGTGGAAGCTAAGCAGACGTTGTCTCCGCTACAATTGGCTGCACTGCAAGAAAGTATTGCTGTTCATGACGGCCTCAAGCGTATGCAAGAGATAAGAGAAAGAGTTTTCAAAGATGGAAAACAATAACCGATTGGCGCCCGTCAGATTGCCGAGGCTATTACTTGTCTGCCTGGTGGGACTGGGTGCATTTTTAACATGGAAACTCTTTTTTTCAGATGAGCAGCAGCCTAGAAAGCTGGAAAAAATGCTCAGTCGCTCGCAAAAAGTTTCCGCTTACACTCCGGATCGACAAGGAACCCCATCTGCCAGGTCAGGGCGGGTATTAGAAGTGCCTGACGCCGAAGCCACGCAGGCCACCTCAACTATAGAATACCAGCCTGCGCTGCGCGACAAAGAATATCAGCGGTTGCTCACTGATTTTTATGAGGAACGGGTAGCCGTCGAGTATGCGCCATTGTTTCGCCTTCTAGCCCTGCCCGCCGAACAACAGGGAAAGCTACAAGAGATGCTTGTAGAAAAAAAGCTGACCAGGCTCATAAAAGACGATTCTAGCGATCGCGGAAGCTATATCAATATGATCATCCAAGCCGATGATGAAATCCGCGCTCGGATGCGCGAAGTACTGAGTGATGAGGCGTACAGATCCGTGCGCTGGTTTGAACTTATACCCCCGACGGCCAAGGCATCGTTTTCAGGTATCTCCGACCAACTGGCTTTCTCAGGCTTAGACTTAAGCAAGCAGCAAGAGACTGAACTTTGGAGGCAACTTCAGCAGCAACATACAAAAAACCCGCTGCCCGTTTCCAATTTTTATGAGTCAGGGATTCTCAATGATGACTTACTGGAAAAGATTCAAGGTGGTCTCAGTAAAGAGCAATTAAACGCGATCAAGGCTTACACCAAGTCTCAAAAGGAAATCGGCCGGAAGAAAGGAGCCTGATGACCTCGTTGTTTATTTTCGGGCGACTTAGCTTATTTTTCGAGAACCCGAATCACCTAGCCGCTGCCATTTGCTGCCTTCTTCCCCATTGCTGGGCAACGGTTCTATTTGCACGGAGGAGGGCTCTTCGTTTCCTGGCAATTATCGCGGAATGCGTGCTTACCGCCTCATTGATTGCAACCCAATCACGTGGCGGACGGCGGGGTAAAGCTAACGCGCTCCGGCTCGCCGGCCTCGACGACGACAACAGTTTTTGCAGATTTCCGAACGCTCGGCCCTTATTATGGGCAAAGGCTGCGTGGAGCGTTCCAATCCGCAGGGACCGATTTCAACTCAGTTATAATCTATCCGCCTGGTATATCTGCAGTTGAAGTGAATGGTAGAGTGCTTTTTTTTGGGTCCCGATCCCGTGAAGTCACGAAGTTGCAGTCGAGAGACGCGACGCTGTGGGTGGTGTGTCCGGTCGAGACGGATGGGCTCCAGAGCTTGCAGCCAAGCGCTAGCCTGACAGTCATTTTGCCCGAGTTCGACGATCTGAGTCATGAGAACACGCAATTAAGGGGAATCAAAAATGGCTACGAAGTGATCGAAGTGAGCGGCATGAGCCGTGACATAGGGGGAAAGCTTCCGGCGTTGCTAAATCTAGTCACGAGGAGAAAACCGTTATAAACAATCATCTCATGGCGTGGGTGCTGGCGTTCAGCTGTATGTGTTCGGCCGTTGCTTCCGAACACAAAAAAGGTGGCACGTCTATGCCGATTGATCCTTTCGGGCGTCCGACGCTTGGAACGGTTATTGATCCGGCGGCTCAAACGCCTTTCGAAGCAGTGATGTTGAATCACGTCCTTGTCTTCGATGGAGAACGGTATTTCAGCCGGATCGCCGTGCTGGGTTCCTCCTCGTATCTAGCTGAAGCGTCCCGCGACAGTCGTTGGTGGAAAAGACCGGATGGCGTCGTCCAGGAGATTCCGATTCGAAAGCCGACGCCTCAGTTGGGTAAAAATCGTTCGTTCGTGGCAGAACATCTGCCGGACGGCACGTGGCAGGTCTCGCGGCCCGGGCACTTAGCCGCCTACCTCTATCGTGACGGGATTTGGTTTGGCGCGATTATCGGCACCCAGATCTTTCACATCGAGAGAACAACAGAGCAGCATTCGATCTTTCTTATCAAGGATGGCGAGCGAAGTTTAGTTGCCGCGTTTGCGTTCAACGAGCGCGGCCAGTTATTGCTCATATCTCTCCTCTGCATAGTGAGCGGCCAAGGGTCGACCATTTTACCAGAAATTTCCGCAGCTCTCCCCGATTTCGGAGCGGCCGGCGCCAGCGAGAAATGGCAACTCGACGGACTTCCGGTTTTGCTTGTATCATCAGGGGCCGGCGACATGCGAAGCTCCCTCCAGCATGCTATCGACAAATTGAGCGAACTGTCACCGAGCCCGAATGGATTGCGAGGTGTGCTGCAACTTCAATCTGGGCGATACGAGGTGGGTGATCCACTTCGCATTAGTGCAAGCGGCATCATTATCCGAGGGGCAACCGATCCAAATGCAAGAACAGTGCTTGTGAGTACTAGCACAAACGGTGAAGCACTTGTAGTAGTCGCTCCAACGGATTTTCAGACGAAGAAAAAAGATGATCCAATCGCGTCGCTGTCTCAGACAAAACCGAAAAAACTGTCAATATCGAGCTCGCAAGCGGCGGGCGCACGTCGTGTCGATGTCGCGGAGCAACATGATTTCAAAGTGGGAGATGAAGTGCTTATATGGCACCCCGGCACGAGCGCTTGGCTTGCTCAAGTCAGGAATGGCGAGACGAACGGCGTGCACAGCTGGCGACCAGGTTGGGTCGATATTCCGTATTACAGGATCATCACCTCGACTAGCGGTTCGTGGTTAGAGTTCGATGCCCCTTTGTACGAAGATTTTGATCAGGCGGTGAGCGGTGCAACAATCGAAAAGGCTACGTCACCCGTTCTGCGAAAGTTCCTATTGGAGGACCTTAATATTGTGGTTCGCGATAGCGGAGGGAATAATGACCGCCGGACCCGCACAGGGATTCGGCTTTCAGCTGTGGCTGATTCTGAAGTCCGAAACGTTGTTGTCCAAGGCTATTCTACATCCGGCTTCGAGCTCGGTCGGCATTGCCGTCGGATCACTATCGACAAATGCACCGCGGCGGCACCGTTTTGCGAAGACGAGGAAACGGGAAGAGGCTACGGGTTTCGCCTCAAAGGCGCCGAGCTGGTTCTATTCCGCGGATGTAAGACGACTGGCGCTCGATACGGGTTTGTCATGGGAGGCTGTTGGGATTCGGGCGTGGCCATTGTAGATTGCCAATCTAGCGACAATAGGATTGGAGGTTTTGTCAGCGTTGGTCCTTGGGCTCACGCTATCTTGCTTGATAATTTCAGAGTTGATGGCTCATCGATCGAAACGGCTTTAGATTTGGGTAACAGGCATGATGATGAGGAGGGCCGCGGTTGGACATGTGTTCGATCGGTGGCTTGGAATTGCGAACTTGCGAGCGGCGGGATTCGCGTGCAGCGACCCCCGTTAGGACAGAATTTCGCCATCGGGTGCACGGGCGAGATCGTCGAGGGTTCGCGAATAGCGCCGAAAGGTGAAATCGTGAGTGCGGGCACTCAAGTGACCCCTCGGTCGCTTTACGAGTAACTGACAGCGACATTGAGTACTACTTAAAGCTCGCTGAGTTGGTGTCTCGAGGTGAAATCGCGGCCGATTCGCTCCCAATCCGGGGAGAAGACAGAACTCATCGCGGTCAAGCGTCGGGACCTCGAAAAGCTCCAGCGCGAGACGGAGCGCGTCTACCGCCTCTACGTCGACGAGAGGCTCACGGGCGAGGACTTCACGGGACTCTTCAAGCCGCTCCAAGAGCGCAAGAGGGGACTCGAGGACGACCTCGCGAAGGCGGAGGCCGAGATCGACTTCATGAAGGTGAACCGCATGTCGGCCGACGAGATTGTCTCGGAAGCGGGCACGCTTTACGGGCGCTGGCCCAAGCTCACACCGGAAGAGCGCCGAAGCGTGGTCGAGAGCATCACGGAGAAGATCACCATCGGAACGGGAACCGAGGGAACGATATCAATAGACCTCGCTTACATGCCTACGCACGCGTCAGCGGGCGGCCCAACTTCTGTAGAGAAAGCGGTAGATACCCAACAGAACGTCAGGCTTTCATGGTCTTGAATGACCTGCCTAACATCGGCCCCATCACGCTCAATCGGTTGCTCGCAGAATTCGGCAATGATCCGCGGCTGATTCTCTCTGCGGATCGCCGGCGACTCGAATCGGTGCGCGGGGTCGGGCCGGAAACGAGCGCGGCGCTCATTGGGTGGCAGGGGCATTTCAATTTACCGCGCGAAGAAGAGCGGCTTGCCCAAGCGAATGCCAAGTTCATCACGGCGCGCGACGCGGGTTATCCCAAGTGGCTGAAAGAAATCAACGACCCGCCCATCGGTCTCTATCGCAAAGGGGACTATCTTTTCGACGCGCCGTGCATCGCGATTGTTGGAAGCCGGCGAACGACACTTTACGGGCAATCCGTCGCGAAGAAACTCGGCGCGCAGCTCGCGCAACTCGGCTTCTGCGTCGTAAGCGGGCTGGCGCGCGGCATCGATACGGCGGCGCATGAAGGTGCGTTGTCCGTCGGCGGGAAAACGGCGGCGGTGCTCGGCTGCGGCATTGATATTGTTTATCCGCCGGAGAACTTGGAGCTGTATCGACGCATCGTCGAAACGGGCGCGGTGCTCTCGGAATTTCCCTTCGGGCGTAAAGCCGACAAACAGACGTTCCCGATGCGCAACCGCGTGGTGTCCGGAATGTGCGAAGCGATTGTCGTGGTGGAAAGCGACACCGCCGGCGGTGCGATGATCACGGCGCGTTTCGCGGGCGAGCAGGGGCGGTTGATTTTTGCGGTGCCGGGCCGCATCGACCAAGCGACGAGCAATGGATGTCACCAACTCATCCGCGACGGCGCGACGTTGCTAACGAGTGTGGACGACATTCTCAGCGAACTGAATTACCTCGATGGACTGCGTCCACAGGCAATCAAGACGGCAGGCGAAGAAAGCGTGCTGGCGCAGTTGATGCCGCAACTCAGCGCGACCGAGCAGAAGATTTTGGATGCGTTCAAAGGCGGCGGCCTGCTGGGCGTCGATGCGTTGACGACGGCCACCGGCTTGCGCGCGCCCGAGGTGTCAGCGGCGTTGATGGGTTTGGAGCTCAAAAAACTCGTGCAAAAGCGCGCGGATGGATCGTTCGAGGCGCGGGGATAGGCCGGGATTTTAAGACACGATGCGTGAAACTCCGCGTGCGCGCGTAGCGTCACTCGACTGCGCAACCCCTTGGCTTAACTTTCACCCAATACCCCTCGTGCACCGTAAAATCCTCACGCTTGTCACCATTACCTTTTTGAGCGCGCCCGCCGCCAGTCAGCTCTTTGCGGCTGAGACCACGGCATCCGTTCCAGTCGCCGACGAGAAGCTTCAGAAGAAGATCGACCAGAAAACCGCCAAGCTGATCGAAACGGCCAAGCTCACGGACGCGGGAAAAATCGCGAAAGTGAAGGCGATTGGCAACGAGTGGTTCGCGACCTTGTTCAGCTGGCACAACGCACACGATGCCGAGATCAACACGCTTTGGTCGCAATGGAATCAGGCTCGCTCAGTCGTGCCGAAGGACGAATTCCCCGGCGAGATCATCGCGGTAAAAATCGAGGAAACCTACGCTTCCCTCAAACCCGCTTACGAAAATTATATCAACAAACTTTCCGCCGAACTGACGCCCGAGCAGATCGATGCGGTCAAGGAAGCGTGGAGTCGCAGCCCGGGCATGAAGCGCACTTACAACTCCTACTTGGAAATCGCGCCGGATCTTTCCGATAAAGATAAGGAATTTATCAAGGCCCGCATGCACCTCGCGCGCGAGGCCGCAATGCTGACCGATGCGGACAAGGAGATCGTTTCGATTTTCAAACGGCACAAAGTGAAGGTGGAGCAATATATCGGCTCGCTCGAATGGACCAAGTTGCACAAAGCCTTCGCGCAGGGCGGTGCCGCCGCTTCCGCCGCCAAGGCGAAGACGTCAGCCGCGCCTGCTGCGAAGTGATGCGGAGTCCTGCGCTGGAACTGGTCGCGGGATACGCGGGGTTGGGCTAAAAAAACTCGTCACAGTGCGCGGGGATGGCACGTTCGTAGCTCGAACGTGAGGCGTCTGAACTTAACCTTTCCCCTATGAAAATGATTCGTTGGCTGGTGTTGTCGTCGTTGCTGGCGTGTGTCGCCGGAACTCTCGGTGCGGCTGAAGCGTCGGTCAAAAAAGCGATCACGCACGAAGACGTGTGGTTGATGAAGCGCCTCGGCAATCCGGCGCCGAGTCCTGATGGAAAATGGGTGATCTACGCGGTCACCGATCCGGCTTACGACGCGAAGGAACAGTGGACGGATTTATGGATTAAGTCGCTTACCGACGACACGCCGGCGCGTCGGCTCACTTACAGCAAAGGCGGCGAAAGTGGCGCGAACTGGTCGCCGGATTCGCAGAAGGTCGTATTCTCCGCGAAGCGCGACGGGGATGAAGTGGCGCAACTTTACGTGTTGAATGTCACCGCGGGCGGCGAGGCGGAGCGCATCACGAATCTCTCGCAAGGCGCGCGCGCCCCAAAGTGGAGTCCGGATGGGAAATTGGTTTTGTTTGCGAGCGATACCTTCCCCGGCGCGAACGACGAAGACGCGATCAAGAAAGCTGCCAAAGAACGCAAAGAGCGGAAATACAATGCGCGTGCTTACGAACAATTTCCTGCGCGCTTCTGGGACAGCTGGCTGACCGACAAGCGCACGGCGCTTTTCGTGCAGGAAGTCAAAGCGGGCGCGGCAGCGAAAAATCTTTTTGCGGAAAGCAAAATCGCGGCAAGCGCCGGGTTCGGCGGGTCGTCGGAAAATTTCACGTCCGAATGGGCCCCCGATTCGAAGTCCGTCGTGATCGCGGTGGCGCTGAATCGCGACCACTCGGCGTTCGCGAATGTTAACACGCAGTTGCTGCAAGCTTCCGTGGAGGGCGGTGAGTTCGTGCGGTTGACGAATGACGCGCATAGCTACGGCAATCTCGCGTTTTCGCCCGACGGTAAGTGGCTGCTGTGCGTGACGTCGGAAGAAACTCCCGGCGAAGTTTACGATCTATCGCGACTCGCGGCGTTTCCCTGGCCGTTCAAGAACGAGCGCAAGGTGCTCACGGCGGCGCTGGATCGTTCGGTTTCGGGTTATGCGACTCCGGAAAATTCCGACCGCATCTATTTCACCTATGAGCACGCCGGCTTGGAGAAATTGTATTCCATCGCCTACAGCGGCGGGGAAGTGCGCGCGGAAAAATCTCCTGAAACGGGCGTGCTGGGCGGTCTCGCCGCCGGCGGCTCCGCGCTGGTCGCCACGTGGGATTCCACGGTGGAGCCGATGGAAATCTATTCGCTCAACGGCGCGCCGAAGCGGCTGACCTCGATCAACACCGAGAAGGCGAAACAGATCGATTGGCTGCCGGTGGAGCATTTCGACTTCAAAGCGGCGAACGGCCAGATGGTGCATAATATGATCGTGAAACCGGCGGGTTTCGATGCGGCGAAGAAGTATCCGCTGTTCACCGTGATTCACGGCGGAGCGGCAGCGATGTGGCGCGACTCGTTTGTGCTGCGCTGGAATTATCACCTGCTCGCGCAGCCGGGTTATGTGCTTTTGCTCACGGATTACAAAGGCTCGACCGGGTATGGCGAAGCGTTCGCGCGCAGCATCAAACTCGATCCGCTCAAAGGCCCCGCTGACCAAGTAAATCAGGCGGTGGACGAAGCGGTTAAACGTTACTCATTTATCGACGGGTCGAAATTAGCCGCGGGCGGCGCGAGCTACGGCGGACATTTGGCGAACTGGCTGCAGGCGACCACGACGCGCTACAAGGCGATCATCTCGCACGCCGGCGAAGCGGATCTCATTATGCAATGGGGCACGAGCGACAGCATTTTCGGACGCGAGGTAAACGCCGGCTCACCGATCTGGGGCGACAGTCCGGTGTGGCGCGAGCAGAGCCCGGCGCTGCAAGCGGGCAATCACGCCAACGGCACGGGCTTCAAAACGCCGATTCTCATCACGGTGGGCGAAATCGATTACCGTGTGCCGGCGAACAACGCCTACATGTGGTTCGCGCTGAATCAACGCCTGCAAGTGCCGAGCAAATTCCTCATTTTCCCCGAGGAGAATCACTGGATTCTCAAAGGCGAAAACAGCCGCTATTGGTATGGCGAGGTGCGCGGCTGGCTGGAGAAATATGTGAAATGAAGGGAGGCGGGGCCATCAGCCCCGTGAGTTTAAATCTGCGGGGCTGATGGCCCTGCCTCCAACGCAAAACGAGGCCCGCGATCATCGCGGGCTTTTTGTTTGTGGAGGTGGCGGGCTTGCACGCCACGCACAAATTTAGCCCGGCGGCCACGACATCTGGCGTTTGCCCAGTAGGTGCACGTGGAGATGGGGGACGCTTTCGGCGCCGTCTTTGCCGTTGTTGATCACGAGACGGTAACCGGATTCGGCGACGCCAAGTTTTTTCGCGAGTGCGCCCGCCGTGAGCAACAGATGGCCAAGCACCACTTGATCGTCAGGCGTGGCTTCGCCAACGCGGGGAATCAATTTCTTGGGAATGACGAGCACATGCACCGGCGCTTGCGGGTTGATGTCGTGGATGGCGATGCAGTGCTCATCCTCATGCGCGAGCTTCGCGGGAATCTCGCGGTCGATGATTTTTTGGAAGATGGTTTTGGACATGAAAGGCGCAGAGAATTTATTTTACAGAAGGCAACGGAGGGAACGAAGCTATTGGTTTGAGCCGGGAAGAATTAGCCGACTCACGCCGTCGACCACCTTAGCTTCGTTGAAATTGATTAGTAACCCAACGGGGACGTTAAGCAGTTTCATGTAACTCAAAAGCTGCGCCTTGTGGATAGGCAGAACGCTTTCGACCGCCTTGGCTTCGATCAGAAGACAATCTTCAAGCAGGACATCGAATCGCAAGGGGTCTTCGCGTGTGAAGCCTTTGTAGGATATCGAAACCAGCTTTTGATTGGCAGCGCGGATGTGGCGGAGCTCAAATTCTCGCAGCAAGCACCATTCGTAGATCGACTCGACCAATCCGGGGCCTTTGTCGCGGTGAACCTCGATCGCTGCCGCGATTGCAACTCGGGATAGTTCATCGGCTTTACTGAAGAGAGGATGCATACACTTCGTTCTCTTCGTTACCTTCTGTAAAAAGCAAAACCAGCTTACAGAAACAGCAGATTCATGTTCGCGCCGCGACGGGAGCGGGCGGCGGCGAGGTCGCGGATGAAGGCGAGGGCTTCGTCGTATTCCTGGCGGCGGCGTTCGGTCCAGCGTTTGGTCGGCGGGCAGTGAGCGGTGCGGAGATTGGTGACGAGCAACGTCGATTCCGGAAAGGTTGCGAGTTCGCGCAGGCCTTGCATCACGCCGGCGCGGGCGAAGAGCGGCGCGGCACCGGTGTCGGCGTCAGCGCTGGCGTCCCAATGGAAAAATCCGTGCTTCGTCTGCGCCGAGCAGAGTCGCGTAAAGAGTTCAGAGGCTGCTTTGACGAACGAGGGATCGTTGGGCGCGCGTTCTTCGGCTTCGCCGAGCGAGGTCGCGATCGCGTCGTCAATCTGTTGCGCGAGGTAGAGGTCGTGTCCCGTGAGCGGGGCGAACAACGAATTTAAAAAATGCAGCCGGCGCAGTCTGGGGGAACGCGTCATTTCTTGAGCTTGGAATTATCGGAGGAATCGCTCGGCGCAAGACTCGTGATTTCGTCCACGAACTCGGAGACGTCGCGAAATTCTTTGTAGACGGAGGCGAAACGCACGTAGGCGACCTGATCCATTTTGCGCAGGCGCTGCATGACGTGTTCACCAATCGCGCTGGTCGGCACCTGGCTTTCGTAGAGCGCTTCCACGGCGTCGAGCGTGTCTTCGATGAGCATCGTGATTTGCTCGTTGTCGATCGGGCGCTTGTGGCACGCGGCGCGGATGGCGCGCAAAAGTTTATCGCGATCGAACGGTTCCTGGCGGCCGTCGCGTTTGACGACGACCAGGCTGTCACGCACGAGCACCTCGGTCGTGGTGAAACGGTTGCCGCATTCGAGGCATTCGCGGCGACGACGCGTGACACTGCCGTCGCGACCGATGCGAGAATCGATGACCTTGTCTTCAATAGAAGTGCATTTAGGGCAGCGCATGGTCGATTAGTTGAGGGCGAGAAAGTTTTGCAGAATCTTCATGCCACCTTCCGTGGCGATGGATTCCGGATGAAATTGGACGCCGTAAACCGCGTAGTGTTTGTGGCGCAATCCCATGATTTCGCCGTCCGGGCTTTCGGCGGTGATTTCAAGACAATCGGGCAGGCTTGAACGTTCCACCACCAGCGAATGGTAACGCGTGGCCGTGAAAGGCGAGGGCAGGCCGGCAAAAATATCCGTCCCGCGATGCGTGATCGGCGAAAGTTTGCCATGCATCTGTCTCGGCGCGCGGATCACATTACCGCCGAAGAGTTGGCCGATCGATTGATGGCCGAGGCATACGCCGAGCACGGGCTTTTTCCCGGCAAACGTTTTGATAATGTCGATGCTGACGCCGGCATCGGAAGGCGTGCACGGGCCGGGTGAAATGAGCACCCGCGACGGATTAAGTTTAACCGCTTCAGCCGGAGTGATTTCGTCGTTGCGGAACACGCGCATCTCCACGCCCAACTGCCCGAAATATTGGACGAGGTTGAAGGTAAACGAGTCGTAGTTGTCGATGACGAGGAGCACGTTTGCCGAAGATACGGGCCATTGACAGACGGTCAAGTGCGCGGGCAGGGTGACACCCCTACTGATGCCTGAACACTTCCAGCTAATAAAGACCGACACGGTCACGGCGGCGCGGCGCGGACGGTTGAAGACTTTGCACGGTGTGATCGAGACCCCGATTTTCATGCCCGTCGGCACGCAGGGCACGGTTAAAGCCCTCACGCCGGCGCAGATCGGCGAAATCGGCACGCAGATTCTGTTGGGCAACACTTACCACCTCAACCTGCGCCCCGGCTCTGAGCTCGTGCGCGACATGGGCGGGTTGCACAAATTCATGGGCTGGAACGGCCCGATCCTCACGGACAGCGGCGGGTTTCAGGCGTTTAGTTTGGCGAAGTTGCGCGACATCCGGGACGACGGCATCGCGTTCGCGTCACACATCGACGGCAAAAAATTATTCCTCGGCCCGCGTGAGGTGATGACGATTCAGTCGAATCTCGGTTCGGACATCGCCATGGTCATCGACGAATGCCCGCCGTGGCCGTGCACGTTCGAAGAATGCCGTCGCGCGGTGGATCGCAGCTATCGCTGGGCAAAAGAGTGCAAACAAATCGCTACCGACAACGGTTTCCTGCCGAGCGGTCACCACGTGTTCGCCATCGCGCAAGGTTCGACGTTCGACGAGTTGCGGCGCGAGGCCGCGGAGACGTTGGCGGAGTTGGATTTTCCGGGTTACGCCGTGGGTGGCGTGAGTGTCGGTGAGCCCGAGCCGGAGATGTTGAAACAAGTCGGCGCGACCACGCCATTCATGCCGGCGGACAAACCGCGTTACACGATGGGTCTCGGCACGCCGCCGCAGATTTTGAAAATGATCGCGCTGGGCGTGGACATGTTCGATTGCGTGCATCCGACGCGCGTGGCGCGCAACGGCGCGGCGTTCACGCCCGATGGCCTGATCAATCTTCGCAACGAACGTTTTCGCGATGATCCGGCGCCGCTCGTCGAAGGACTCGACAATTACACGTGCCGCAATTTTTCGCGCGCTTACCTGCGTCACCTCGTGATGTCGGGCGAGATTCTCGCGAGCACGCTGATCTCGATGCACAATTTGCATTTCTATCTCGATCTGGTCGCACAAGCGCGCGCCCACATCGAAGCCGGCGATTATGCCACGTGGCACCGCGCGTGGGTGGAGCGTTACGAAGCCGGCGAACGTGCGATGCTCGCGAAAACCGCGAAATAAAACTCAACGGGCCTTGCCGGTCAGCTGCGGCTGCTTGGTCGGCCCGAAGCCCACGTTGAGGTCGGAATCAATCGTCACCGTGTCGCCCGTGAAACGCAGGCGGATCGTTTTGTAGAACGGCGTTTCGTAAGCGCAGATTTTCAGGACAAGCGTGTCGTCGGTTTCCCACGCAGCACTGGTGGCGAGGGGTTCATCATCGTAACGGCTGAGCGAACCGGCGAAATGAAATGCACCGCGACCAGGCTGCCAGTTTTCGAAACCGCCCGTGATGTTCATTTCGACGCCATCGACGGTGGTGACGAATTCGACTCCGCGCCCGTCGGCGCTGCGACGAAGCGTGAGCGATTGCAGTTTCAGCGCGTTGTCTGCGATGAGAAACTGGCGGCCAAAAATCTCTTTGGCCCGTGGCGATTCCGGCGTGCCGGAGGGGAAACGCACGGCGAGGGATTTTATTTTTTCTTTCAACTTCGCCGTAGAGGTGGTGTCCGCAGAAATCGCCTGCGCTTGCAACGCGGGCAGCAGGCGTTCCCAGAGCAGGTTGAGAACCGCCTGCATGTTGCGCACTCCGCTCGTGATGACGACGACGGCATTTTCTTCGGGGAGCACGATGCAATACTGGCCGAATGCGCCGTCGCCGCGATAGACGCCGTGGCGGCAACGCCAGAATTGATAGCCGTAACCTTGATCCCAATCGCTGGCGGGATTGCTGCCGTTGGAAACTTGTTTGGAAGTCGCCGCGTCGACCCATGCCGCGGGCACGAGTTGTTGGCCGTTCCATTGACCGCGTTGCAGATAGAGCTGGCCGAACTTCGCGATGTCCTCTGTGCGAATTTTCAAACCGTAACCGCCGAGTGAAATGCCTTCGAGGTTGGTCGCCCAGGTGGCTCCAGTGATGCCTAACGGTTCGAGTAACCGCGGCTGAAGGTAAGCGAGCACCGTTTGATTTGTGAGTTTCTGCACGATCGCCGACTGCATGAACGTGGCCCCGGTGTTGTATTTGAAATGCGTGCCGGGCTTGTGCGGGACGGGTTGGGCGAGAAAACTTTTGGTCGAAATCTCATGAGGCCAGACAGGTGGCTCGTCCTGGTGGCCGGTGACCATGCTCAGAATATCGCGCACGCGCATGGCTTTCAGGTTGGCGCTCGGCTCGGCGGGAGCGACTTCGGGAAAAAACTTCAGAACTTCATCGTCCACGCTCAACTTTCCGTCCGCGATGAGCAGTCCGACTGCGGTGGAAGTGAAACTTTTGCTGAGTGAGTAAAGTTCGTGCTTACTTTCTGCGGTGTAGGGCGCCCACCAGCCTTCAGTGATGACGTGGCCGTTTCGCACGATCATGACGCTGTTCATGGTGTCGATTGCGTCGAGCGCGGTGATGAGTTCCAGCAGGGCAACTGACGACACGCCTTGTTGCTCGGGAGCACTGCGCGGGAGCGGGGTTTGCGCGCGAAGCGCAACGCAGCTGAAGCAAAAAACAAACAGCGAAACCAGAAAGGGGTTTTTCATGGGGTTAATTTATTGGTGTTGAAAATCGCGGACTACGTCGAGCGAAGGTTGAGGATTTAATTTTCATCATCTTTCAGTTCGCGTGTGTGCGCGAACCACGGAAATGCTCATCACCTGCCCATGAGAAACCCCGTTCATGCTTCGGTGGAAAACCGGCTAGGCCGTCCCACGCTCGTTATTAACGGTGAGCCCCACGCGCCACAAATCTACGCGCTGACGGATTGTCCGGGCGCGCGCTGGACCTGGGAGGAAGTCCCGGCGCGCAACATCGCGCTTTTCGCGAAAAGCGGCTGCCGGCTTTTCCAAGCCGACATCTGGCTTGAGCAACTAGTCGATCAGAATGATGCGATGGATTTCGCGCTCGTGCGGAAGCAGATCGCCGGCGTGCTCGCGGCGGCACCCGACGCGTATGTGATGCTTCGTGTGCACCTGAACGCTCCGCCTGAGTGGTGTGCGCAAAATCCGGATGAGTGCGTGGCTTACGCGGACGGTCCGGCGCAACCGGAAGTGCGCTGGGGTTTGGAGCGCTGGGTCGGTCGTGACAACGACATGCCGGTGCGGGCGAGTTTTTATTCGGAGAAATGGCGCGCGTGGGCGCAGCGTCAGCTCGCGCGTTTTTGCGTGGGGCTCGCGGCGACGCCGGAAGGTAATGCGATTTTCTCACTTCAGGTGGCCAACGGCGTTTACGGTGAGTGGCATCAGTGGGGATTTTTCTGTCACGATCCTGATACGAGTCCGGCGGCAGAAGGCGCGTTTCGTCGTTGGTTGCGGGCGAAATACGGCGATGAACCGACTCTCGCGAAAGTCTGGGCCAAACCGGGCGCGACGTTCGCGGGCGTGCGCGCTCCGACATCGCCTGAACGGGAAGCGTCCGCTGTGGCGATTTTGCGCGACCCGGCGACGCAGCGCGACGTGATCGATTATTTCACGTTCATCCACGAGGAAACGCCGGATACCATCATCATGATGGCGAAGACGGTGAAGGATAACTGGCCGCGTCCTATCATGACGGCGTCGTTCTTCGGTTATTTTTATTGTCTGTTTGGGCGTGAAGCGGCGGGCGGACATCTGGGCATCGGACGGTTAATCAAATCGCCGTATCTCGACTGTGTGTGCGCGACGCCGGCCTACACGCCGACCGCGATGCCGATGGGCGGCACGGCGAACTCACGCGGAATCGTCGACGCCGTGCGCCGCGCGGGGAAATTGTGGATCGATGAAATGGACCGTGCGACCGTGGTGGCACCGTGTCCGTGGGATAAACATTTTGGCACCGCTTTGGTCGAGGACGTCGCGGTGTTGCGCCGCAATTTGCTCGTGCCCGCGACGCGCAACGGCGGCGCGTGGTGTTTTGATTTCGGACCAATTTCCGGCACGCCGGCGTTCGCGCGCTTAGGGAATATCGGTTGGTGGGATCATCCGGTCCTGCAAGAAACGTGGGCGGGGATTCGCAAGCTCGCGCAGTCGCGGCACGAGCGTCCGTTCACGCGACCGAGCGATGCGTTGATCATCCACGATCCGTGGTCGTTCGCGCACGTCGCCGGCGCACGGCATATTCCGGAGAAAACTGTTTTCGGCGTCATGCCAATTTCATCCGTCGATCCGGTATCGCGTTTGCTCACTGATGGGGTCGTGGAGGCGTTTCACCAATCCGGCATCATTCACACGGACGCGCTGCTCGAGGAATTGCCGAAGCTGGATTATAAGCCTTTCAAGCTCGTGGTGTTCGCGACGACCGTTGTGCTTACCGAGGAGCATCGTGAAATCATCCGTGATAAAATTGCGACGGGCGGGCGTCACGTGGTGTTTCTGGGCTACGCGGGCTGGAGCGATGGCGAGAAAATCGGACCGCACCTCGCGGCTTCGCTGACGGGTTTTAATACGCAATTGCACCAAGCCGCTGACGCCACGCACACGATTGAAATTGGCGCCGTCGGGGAAAAGCTATCGCTTGCGCGTGAATTCGGCGTGCCTGCGTTTGACGCGAGTGCTGATCAAGCCGTCGGACGCTGGGCCGATGGCGCCACGAGTGCGGCGTGTCGCACCGAAGCTGACGCAACATGGTGGACGTTTGCACTGCCGCCCAACACACCGGCGACCTGGCGCGCGATCGGGCGCCAAGCCGGTTGCGTGGTCGTTAACGAAGTCGACGAAACGACATTGCTCGGCGATGGCATGTTGTTGATTCATACGATTCCCGGGGGCGAGCGGTCGTTCCGACTGCCGAATGGGAAAACGTTTACTGCCACGCTGGCAGAGAGAAGCACGACGGTGTTCGACGCCGAGACTGGGGCTGTCTTGCTGGCTTAATTTGGAGCGGTTTTCTTTTGCTGGCTACGCTTGATGGCATAGCTTAACAAGCTGCTCGTCATGCGTATTCTCATCACCGGCGGTGCCGGTTTCCTCGGTAGTCATCTGTGCGATAAGCTTATCGCGCAAGGTCACGAAATTATCTGCCTCGATAACCTTTTCACGGGCAGCAAATCGAACATCGCGCACCTGCTCGACAATCCGAACTTCGAGTTCGTCCGCCACGATGTCATCGACCCGTTCAAATACGAGGTCGACCAGATCTACAATCTCGCGTGCCCGGCCTCGCCGCCACACTACCAATACAATCCGATCAAGACCACGAAGACGTCGGTGATGGGCGCGATTAATTGTCTCGGGCTGGCGCGACGCGTGAAAGCCCGCGTGTTTCAGGCGAGCACTTCCGAGGTCTACGGCGACCCGAGCGTGCATCCGCAGCCGGAAAGTTATTGGGGCAACGTCAACCCGATTGGCCGCCGTTCGTGCTATGACGAAGGCAAGCGCGTCGCGGAAACGTTGTTCTTCGATTACCACCGCGAGAACAAAGTCGATATCCGCATCGTGCGTATTTTTAACACCTACGGCCCGCGCATGCACCCGAACGACGGCCGCGTCGTTTCCAATTTCATTGTGCAAGCGCTCAAGGGAATTGACCTCACTGTTTATGGCGAAGGCTCACAGACGCGCTCGTTCTGTTACGTCGACGATTTGCTCGAAGGCTTCGTGCGCTTGATGAACCAAACCGAAACCGTCGGCCCGGTGAACATCGGCAACCCTGGCGAGTTCACCATGCTCGAGCTCGCGCAAGCCGTGCTTAAGCTCACTGGCAGCAAGTCGAAGATCATCCACAAGGAACTCCCGGCCGACGACCCGAAGCAACGCCGCCCTGACATCACGCTCGCGAAGAAATACCTGAACTGGGAGCCGAAGGTGCAGTTGGAGGAAGGCCTCCAAAAGACGATCGCTTACTTCAAGACGAAGGTTTGAGCGGATCGTAACTGACAGAAAAACGAAGGCCGTTGCACAACGCCCTTCGTTTTTGGGCAAGTGGAATTTTTGTGCGGTCTGCGGTCGGCCGGATGTTAAAGGATGAATCACCCCATGGATGATAACGACCTCCTCCGCGATTACGCCCACACCGGTTCGCAGCGCGCGTTTGCGACGTTGGTGGAACGGCATGTCGATTTGGTTTACTCAGCGGCACTGCGGCGCACGCGCGGCGATCCGCATCGCGCGAAAGAAGTGACGCAAATGGTCTTTATCGATCTCGCAAAAAAAGCGTCGTCGCTGACTCGTCACACCTTGTTGGTGGGCTGGCTCTATCGCAGCACGAGTTGGGCGGCGTCCAATTTGTTTCGCACGGAAGCGCGCCGGTCGGCGCACGAGCAACAAGCGGCTAAAGAAATCTGCGCCGAGGTGGAAAACGCCGCCACGCCTGACTGGCACGAGATTCGGCCGTGGCTGGACGAGGCGCTTGATCAACTGCGTGAAAGCGAACGCGAAGCGGTGCTGCTCCGTTTTTTTAAGAATCAATCTTTTGCGGTCGTCGCCCTGCATCTCGGTGTGCCGGAAAACACTGCCCGGATGCGTGTGACGCGTGCATTGGAAAAGCTCGAAATTATCCTGCGAAAGAAAGGCGTCGCGACCACATCCACGGCGATGACCCTGATCCTCGCGAATAACACGGTGCATGCGGCTCCCGCCGGTTTGGCCTCGAGCGTAACTACGACCACGCTGGCGACGGTGAGCGGACTCGCGAGTGGCGCAACTGCGAGCGGACTGATTATGGCGAAACTAAATTACGTCGCGGCAACTGCCGTGTTAGTCGGGTTAGGCTGGGGGCTTTCTCACGAAGTGCGCGCGCTGAATCGCGATATCGTCGGGACGGAGGAGTTCCGGAAAAACATTGCTGTGGAGCGCGCCGAATTGGGGCGAGAACAGGGCACTCAGGCAAAGCTCGATGTTGTGGCGAAACGGCTGGCCGTTTCAGCCGTCGCGGAAGTTGTCGATCCGGTGAAGCTGGAACGTCGCCGCCTCGACCTGATCGTGCGCAAGGGTGAACTCGATGCCGATTACACCACGCTCTTTTGGAAACTAAAACTCGATCCAGCGCGCTTGGATGCGTTCAAGGAAATGGTGGTGAATCGCAAGCAGGCGATCTACGACGCCCAACAGTTGGCGAAGGAGGACAATCTCGTGATCGCCTCCTATGCGGAGCAGCAGGAAATTGCGCGCGAAGCGGCGCGGAAGATCGACATGGAAATTTCGGCGCTCATCGGCAGCGCGAACTATCGCGAATTTTTGCGCTACGAAAATAATCCTTATTTGAAAGTGCCGTTCGACCAGCTGGGCCAGCCTGAGGCGATGCAACGCGCGGAAGCGATGGCGGCGTTGTTCGACGAATACGCGTCGGAGTATAACGAAAATAAATTTTCTGCGAACACGCTGTGGCCGCTGCCGGATGCATTTGTCGAGCGGGCCAAAGCAATCGCGACGCCGGAGGAATACAAAAATATGCTCGCTGGTCAGATCAACACGAAGGCTTTCCTGCGGATGACGGATATCGCGGTGCAGGCCGCGTATGCCGGGAAACTCAAACTCACGCCCGGATCGGCCAGGGAATACGGCGTCGAGAGCAGCGCTCCGACTGAAATCAGGGTGCCATGAGTTTTTCCAAAACGAAAATCGGTGTGAGGATTCTCTTTGGGATCACAGCGGTGCTTCTCGCGAGCGGTTGGGTAAAGGTGCATCGCGACCGCGTGAAATTGGCGAACGAGGTCGCGCAGCTGCAACGCGCGCGCGCCGATGCGTAGGCGCGACGAACCACGGTGGGAGCGGAGATTGCCGGTTTGGAGCGGAAAATTGTCGAAGCGCAATCGCGAGCTACGGTGACGCTTTCACCGGCTGAACGGGCGCGACCGGCGGTCGGCGATTTGATTACGCGCTTGAAAATGGCGCATGAAAAAAATCCGCACCGGTGAAAATTCCCGGGCCACCGCGTGGTGCCATGGGGACAATTTTTCCTGAGCTCATGGCTGATCCTGAATACCGGCAGTGTTTCGAGCAGATGGCGCGAGCAGACGCGGAGCGCACGGTCGGAACGCGGCTGCGCAAAGCCGGACTCGCGGAGCCCGTGATCGAACAGGTGCTGGAGCTGCATTTGGAGGCGGCCATGCCGGGGATGATGATGGCGGGCAAGATGACAGCGGCGGAGGCGAAGCGATTGCGGGAAATTCAGGCCGATATTAACCGGCTCACTGGTAACTTAAATTCCCAGCGCATGACTGCTGAATTGCAGGCGGTGCAACGCCGATTGGCTTACTCCGATGACCCGCTTCAGCCGGAGCAGTTCGATGCATTCGTGAACGCGGTGACGGAAAGTAATGATCTCACGAAAATGGGAAACTTTCGCCTGCTCACCACAGATGCGACGATGGAGCAGGCGAAAAAAATGCTCACGTGGGCCCAATATCAGGCGTTCCTCGGTTTGCGCGAAGAGGCGCTGGCTTTGGTCGAGCGCTCCAAGTTGCCGAAGTAGATTTCGCGAAGCGGCGCGCCCGTGAGCGAACACTGAATTTCCGAACCGAGGGGTCGGTTCGGGATGCATAGCAAGGGTCCGGCTTTGGTGAGCCGGGCCCTTTTATGTTTTACCGGGCGAGCTTCGTGCCCGCGGGTGAAGCCACGCTTGCGGCATCGTCTTCCAGGCGGGTCACGAGCACGTCGACGCTGAGCTGGCGTTTCGCAGTGCCGCGGTAAGTGCCTTTCAGCGGGGAAACGTCGGCATAGTCACGGCCGACGGCGACTTTCACGTAGTGGCTGTAAGTGAGGCGGTTGTTCGTCGGATCGAGGCCGCACCAACCGTGATTGGGAATATACACTTCCACCCACGCATGGCTGGCTTGCGCGCCTTTGAGCTGATCGGCGGGACCGTTATAAAGGTAGCCGCTGACGTAACGCGCGGGGATTTTCAAGGAGCGGCAAAGTCCGAGCATCACGTGCGCGAAGTCCTGGCAGACGCCGTGTTTCGCTTTCAGCACTTCGCGCATGTGCGTGTGCACATTGGTGGACGCGGGCTGGTAATGAAATTCGCGATAGATGTAGCGCATGATCGCGAGACTGGCCTGCCACATGTCGGCCTGACCATCGGTCGCATCGAGCGCGAGGCGCCACACGTCGGCGTTCAATTCGACGTAGGTGCTCGATTGGAGGAAATCGTAGCAACGCTCCATGCGCGCGCAGGCGTCGGCGTTGGCGAGCAACGCGGGCGTGGCGGTGACGCCAAGGGCGGGGGTGTCGACTGTCGTCACCGTCGAGTTCGCTTCGACAACGAGCTCGGTGTGCGGCTGCGAGACGTCGAAGAGGTGGACGTAGTTGAAATAGAAATCGAGGTAGTGCGACAGTTTCGAAGTCGGCAGCACCTTCAGGATGAAGTTATGGCAAACCTGTCCCTCTGACGTGGTGGGTTGGAGCCGGGCTTCGTTGTAACTTTCTTTAACGGTGCCGGCATACTTGAAGCGGGTCCGATGGAGGACGTGGAGCTTCATGCGTGAGGAGAGCGCTGTCGCGTGGCCGTGGGCTGGCTGCGCGGGATTTGTCGGAGAGTTTCGCTCACACGAAATTCAGACAAAGATTGCTGCTGTTGTTCCTCTTGCTGGCGGAGTTCGTAGTCTTCGGGGGTTTGGAAAGGTTGGAAAATGTAAGCTTGGAAGAGCGCATCGCCGATGGCGTTGAGCTTGGCTTGGGCGACGTCGATGTAGGTGTGCAGGCCGATGTCGAATACGTCGTCGGCGGTGCTGAACTGGAATTCGGCGAGCAGGCGACCGGCGAGTTTTTCGGCGTCGTTCGTGAAACGACCTTCTGCGACGCCGGAGATCCGACGGAGGGCGTTGTTCAAGTGGCGGACGCAGAAACGCACCGAGCGCGGAAATTCGTCGGACAATAGAAGAAAGTCTGCGACGAGCGCAGGTTGGATTTCGGCGCCGTGCAGCGCCTTGTAGCCGTCCCACGCGGAGCACGAACGCAGCACGGCGGACCAGCCGAGCGCGTCGGATTGATTGGTGACGGCGGGCACGCCTTTCGAGGGAAGGGAAGCGTGACGGACGTCGAGGATGCGGGACGTTTTGTCGGCGCGTTCGAGGTAGCGACCAGCTTGGATGAACGACCAGCCTTCGTTGCGCACGGCGGTGGCGTCGGTGAGGCCCTGAAGGAGCAGCGAGCCGTTACGAATCGTGGTGAAAAAATCCGCCGGATTCTCAAACCACATTTCCGTAGCGCGATCGGAGCGCAGGAAAAGGTAGAGGCGGTTCAGCTCCTCCCATAATTCCGCGGTGATCTGGTCGCGCACCATGCGGGCGTTTTCGCGCGCTTGGGAAATGGAGGAGACGATGGAGTTGGGGTTTTCCGTTTGGAAAACGAGAAACTCGGTGACGGTTTGCCCCGTGGTGTGCGGGTGGAGTTTTTGGAACAGCTCGTCGTCACCGGAACTCTGCACAATCGGCAGCCAGTGGGCGGCGAGGCCGGCGTCGTCGAGATTGCGGAAATCGAGGAGGAGCTGGAGGTTCACGTCCACGAGGCGCGCGATATTTTCGGCGCGCTCGATATAGCGACTCATCCAGTAGAGACTGTTGGCAACGCGTGAGAGCATGGTCGGAAGAGCTTAGTGGTTGCCGTAAAGCACCCAGGTTTCCTTGGAGCCGCCGCCTTGGGACGAATTGACGACGAGCGAACCTTTGCGGAGCGCGACGCGCGTGAGGCCACCGGGAATGACGACCGTTTTTTCTCCATAGAGAATGAACGGACGCAAATCGATATGGCGCCCGGCGAAGCCTTCGCCGTCGCAAAGCGTGGGATGGCGCGAGAGCGAAATCATCGGCTGGCCGATGTAGTTGCGCGGGTCGGCGAGGATGCGCTGTTTGAAATCATCGCGCTCGGCCTGCGTGGCGTGCGGGCCCATCAACATGCCGTAACCGCCGGCTTCGTTCGCGGCTTTCACGACGAGTTTGTCGAGATTTTCGACCATGTATTTCTTGTCGGTGTCTTCGCTGGCGAGATACGTCGGCACGTTTTGGATCAACGGCTCTTGGTCGAGGTAGTATTTAATGATGCGCGGGACGAAATAATACATGACCTTGTCGTCTGCGACGCCGGTGCCGATCGAGTTGGCGAGCGAAACGTTGCCGGCGCGGTAGGCGTTGATCAGGCCGGGCACACCGAGCGCGGAGTCGCGGCGGAAGACCGTCGGATCGAGAAAATCGTCGTCGATGCGGCGGTAAATTACATGCACCGGCTGCAAGCCTTTCGTGGTGCGCATGTAGACGTGTTGATCTTTTACGACGAGATCGCGGCCTTCGACGATCTCGATGCCCATCTGGCGGGCGAGGTAAGTGTGTTCGAAATACGCGGAGTTATACGCGCCGGGCGTGAGCAGCACGACGTTGGGCTCGGCGGCGCGCGGCGGCGCGATGTAGTTGAGCATTTTCAGCAACTCCGTCGCGTAGTTCTCGACGGGACGCACGCCGCCGGCCTCGAAGATTTCCGGGAAGGTGCGTTTGAGCGCGCGGCGGTTTTCCAACACGTAACTGACGCCGGACGGGCAGCGGGCGTTGTCTTCGAGGACGAGGTATTGGCCTTTGTCGTCGCGGATGATGTCCGTGCCGCAGATGTGAATGTAGATATCCTTCGGGACATTGCAGTTCACGAACTCGCGGCGGAAATGTTTTGCCGACATCACATAATGGGCGGGAATCGTGCCGTCCTTGATGATGTTTTGCTCGTGGTAGATGTCGTGGAGGAAAAGATTCAGCGCCGTGATGCGCTGCACGAGACCGGCTTCGAGGCGTTCCCATTCGTCGGCGGGAATGATGCGGGGCACGAGGTCGAACGGGAATACGCGCTCGGCGCCTTGCGAGTCGCCGTAGACGTTGAACGTCACGCCTTGGCGGAGGAAGGCGAGGTCGACGGCGCGGCGTTTGGCTTCAAATTCTTCGGGCGTGACCGCGCTGAAATGCTCGAGGAAATGCTGGTAATGGGCGCGAGGTTTGCCGTCGCCGCCGATCATTTCGTCATAAAACTCGCCGGTGACGTATTTGCGGAAGGCTTCGGGGAGCGCGGCAGTAATGGCGGAACGGCTGGGGGCGCGGGAACGGGAGCGGGTAGTGGCCATGCGGGAAAAGAGAAGCTACGAATAGCAGGCGGCGTGCAAACCCAGAAATTTTCTTGGGCGCCCGCTGGAAGCCAGCAATTTGCATGGGTATTTCCGGTCATATTTTGCCATTTGCCAAGCACGCCGGCGTAGTTTTCATTCGCACGCTTAAATGCTTAGCTTCTTCTTCAAGAAATTCGCCGGTCGTCACCACCGTAAATACGTCGAAAAATGCCGCCCGATCGTGGCGCGCATCAACGAACTCGAACAGCAATACCAGTCGCTGACTGATGACCAGTTGCGGGCCAAGACGGACGAGTTCCGCACGCGCCTCAAAAACGGCGAGACGCTCGACGGGATTTTGCCCGAGGCGTTCGCCGTTGTGAAGAACGGGGCTCGTCGCATGTGCGGCCGCACCATCATCGTGAACGAACACGAGTTGAAGTGGGACATGGTGCACTTCGACGTGCAGCTCATCGGTGGCATCACCCTGCACGAAGGCCGCATTTCCGAAATGGCCACCGGCGAAGGCAAAACCCTCGTCGCCACGCTACCGCTTTACCTCAACTCTCTCGTCGGGAAAAACGCCCAGCTCGTCACGGTCAACGACTACCTCGCCCGCCGCGATTCCGAGTGGATGGGGCATTTGTATAATTTCCTCGGTTGCTCCGTCGGTTGCATCCAGCAGCAGATGCACTCCGAGACACGTCGCGAAATGTATAGCCGCGACATCACTTACGGCACCGCGTCGGAATTCGGTTTCGATTACCTGCGCGACAACGGCATGGCCACGCGCAAGGAAGACCAGGTTCAGCGCGATCACTGGTTTTGTATCGTGGACGAAATCGATTCCATCCTCGTCGACGAAGCCCGCACGCCGCTCATCATTTCCGGGCCGGCGCCGATCGAACGCGAACAGCCGTTCACGCGCCTCCGCCCTCCGGTCGAAGCCCTCGTGGGCGTGCAGCTCCGCTTGATCAACAAGCTCGTCAAGGAAGCCAGCGATATTCTCGAAAAGAAAGACGCTACTGCTGACGAAAAACGCTCGGCCGCGATGAAGATGCTCCAAGTCAAACTGGGCATGCCGAAGAACAAGCAGCTCCTCCGCCTTCAAGAAAGTCCGGAGTGGCGCAAGGCCCTCGACAAAATCGACGTCGAGATGCACTCCGACTTTAACAAGGACGAACTCTACAAGTGGAAGGAAGAGCTCTTCTTCACGATCGACGAAAAGAATCACCAAGCCGATCTCACTGAAGTCGGTCGCAAGAAACTCCGTCCCGACGATCCTGATGCCTTCGTGTTGCCGGATCTTGCGTCGATCTTCATCGACATTGAAAAAGACACCGCGCTGACGCCCGAGCAAAAAGAGCAGGCCAAGCGTGACGCCCAATCGCGTTACGAAGTCGTCTCCGAAGACATCCACGCGCTCTCGCAATTGCTCCGCGCTTACTCCCTCTACGAACGCGACGTCGAATACGTCGTGCAGGATGGTAAGGTCGTCATCGTCGACGAAAATACCGGTCGCATCATGAATGGCCGCCGTTGGTCGGATGGCTTGCACCAAGCCGTCGAGGCCAAGGAAAACGTCACCGTCGAGCGCGAGACGCGCACCTACGCGACGGTCACGATCCAGAATTACTTCCGCATGTATGAGAAGCTCGCGGGCATGACCGGCACCGCCGAGACCGAAGCCAGCGAGTTCAACGAAATCTATCGCCTCGCCGTCACGCAGATTCCGACGAACAAACCGTCGCAGCGTATCGACAAAAACGACTCCATCTTCAAGACGCGTCGCGACAAGTATAACGCCGTCGTTAAACAGATTCAGGAAGCGCAGCAGCGCGGCCAGCCCGTGCTCGTTGGCACGGTGACCGTCGAGCAATCTGAAGTATTGAGCCGCATGCTCAAACGCTCGGGTGTCATCCATACCGTCCTCAACGCCAAATTCCACGAGCAGGAAGCCGAGATCGTCACGCGCGCCGGTCATCGCGGTTCTGTCACGATCGCCACCAATATGGCGGGTCGCGGCACCGATATTAAACTCGGCGAAGGCGTCCGCGAACTCGGCGGTCTTTTTGTCGTCGGCACTGAGCGTCACGAATCCCGCCGCATCGACCGCCAATTGCGCGGCCGCTGCTCGCGTCAGGGCGACCCGGGCACCACGAAATTCTTCCTCTCGCTCGAAGACGACCTCATGCGTCTCTTCCTCCAAGGCAATCTCGCTTCGCGCATCATGGAAGGCGCGATGAACGAAGGTGAAGAACTTGAGCACCCGTGGCTCAACCGCTCCATCGAATCCGCGCAGAAGAAGGTCGAGCAGCAGAATTTCGCCCAGCGCAAACGCCTCCTGCAATACGACGACGTGCTCAACAAGCAGCGCGAAGTCATCTACGGCATTCGCAACGGCGCGCTCCATAACGATCGTCCGAAAGATATTATTTTCGAGATGATCGACGAGGAAGTCGCCAAGCGTCTCGAGACCGCCGAGCTCGACGAAAAAGGTTCGGCCGCGTCCAACATGGAAAGCTTGGTCGGCTGGCTGAATTCGCATTTCCCGATCAGTGCCAAAGTCGAAGAGTTCGCCGGTCGCCGCGATGCCGATGCGTTGCAAAAAGAAATCGTCGAACGCATCCGGCAGGCCTACGCGCTCAAGGAATCGGTGGAAGATCCCGCCGCGCTTGGTGGTCTGGAGCGTTACATCGTGATCAAGGCGATCGATCAGCACTGGCAGGAACATCTCACCGAGATGGAAGAGTTGCGCCGCTCGATCGGTCTGCGCAGTTACGGCCAGAAAGATCCGCTCTCCGAATATAAGGGCGAGGCGTTTCGTTTCTTCGAAGAGTTGATGAACAACGTGCGTCTCCAGATTTGCACGAGCCTCTTCCGCTCGGCGACGAATCGTGACGCCTTCGAAAATCTCTTCGCGATCCTCTCGCGTAGCGCCCAACTGCAAGGCCCGGCCGCCGCGCCGACGGCCCTCGCCGCAGCGACGGGCAACGTTGCGCCGACTGCCAGTGACGCTCCGGCGGCACCGCAGGAAGAAATCAAACTTCCCTCGATCACGATCCGTCGCGAAACCCCGAAGGTCGGTCGCAATGATCCGTGCCCGTGCGGGTCTGGCAAGAAGTTCAAAAACTGCCACGGCGTTGGCTAACTATTCTGATCACTCACTTGGAGGCGCATCTCACCGATGCGCCTCTTTTTTTCCACCATGGCGGACTCCATTCCCTACGTAGACCCTTACGATCCCAAACCGACGCTCTGGCAGCGTCACCCGAATCTCGCGTGGGTCATTGGGGTGTTTGTCGCGACGGTGGTTTTAACCTACGTTTCATTTCCGCCGGTCAACACGGGTGAGGCGGCTTACGTGCTGGCGTTACCAGGCGTGCTGTGGGCGTTTCGCCGCCCCGGGTTTAAAGTTTTTGCGTGGACGATGTTTGCCGCGCAAGCGGTGGCGTGGACCGCGCTGTTGTGGTGGCTGCACAATGTCACGTGGCCGGGCCTTTTTCTACTCGGGCCATTTGTCGGCGCGATCGTCGGGGTGTGGTTTCTCGCGGCGTGGTGGGCGATTCCGCGTATGTTCGGGCATAAGGCGCTTGTGCGCGTGCTGGTCGTGTTCGGCCTCGCCGCCGCATGGGTGCTGCTGGAGTGGTTCCGTGGGGTGCTGTTCGGCGGGTTTCCCTGGCTGCCGCTCTCGGTGAGTCAATGGCAGCGCCCGTTTATCCTGCAAGTCGCGGCTTACGGCGGCGGCTGGGCGGTGTCGTTTGCGCTGATCTGTTTTAACATCGGCGCGGCGGCGTATGCGCATCGCGCGTTTTTTGAGCGCGTGACCGGTCTCCGCAAGCGCAGTCCGGAATTCAACATCGCGCTGCTCGTGTTGATGAGTGCGTCGTTTCCTTTCCTCGGCGAGCTGTTTAACCAGCAGCGCCAGCCGCTCGTGCGCGCGACGCTCGTGCAGCCTTACATCCCGCAAAATGAAAAATGGGATTCGGCCAGCGCGAACGCCGTGCTCGCCACCATCGAAAAAGTCACGCTCGACGCGAGTCGTCGCGGCGCGGGCGATGTGATTATCTGGCCGGAAGCCGTGACGCCGTGGGCGTTGTATCGCGATCCCGCGGTGGCCGACTGGCTCGGTTCAGTTTCCAAGCGCGCAAAAAAACCGCTGCTCCTCGGCTCGGTTTATACCGAGGGCGTAGGTGACGCGGATCAGCGCTGGTTCAATGGCGCCTTCATCGTCGACCCGGAAACCGGCGTGTCCGGTGATAATTATGCGAAGCGCAAACTCGTGCCATTCGGTGAATACATTCCGCTGCGGCCGATTTTCGGCTGGCTGGAAAAATTCGTGCCGATCGGCGGGGATTTTCAGCGCGGCACGGAGTCGACGTCCTTGATGCTGCCCGCGAGCAATGACAACCGCGTGCCGACGGGCGTGTTGATTTGCTACGAAGATATTTTTCCGAACCTCGCGCGCGACAGCGTGCAAAGTGGCGCGGAACTGCTCGCGGTGCTCACGAACAACGGATGGTTCGGCGAAGGCGGCGCGGCTTACCAACACGCGGCGCATTCCGTGCTGCGGGCCGTGGAAAACCGCCGTCCGCTCGTGCGCGTCGGCAACGGCGGCTGGAGCGGCTGGATCGATGAATACGGCTACATCCGCAAAACCCTCAAGGATGAGAACGGCAGCGTTTATTTTCGCGGCTCCGAAACGATCGCCATCACGCGCGACGCCCGCTGGCGGCATCGGCTGAGTTTCTACACCGAGCACGGTGATTGGTTTCTTCTCGTGTGCGCAGCACTGATGACACTCGGCTATTTCGCCCTCGTAATAATCCAGCGCCCGAGGCTCGAGCCGGGTGAAGCGGCGCGGTTTTGATTGAGACATTTGTAGGTGGCGTGCTTGCACGCCACGTTGCCCGCAAGCGGGCAACCTACAGTCGGAGATAACCCGATTTACTTTTTCGCCTCAGCCGCTTGCGCTTTCTCCACTTCTTTCAACACCTTCTTCATCAGGAAGCCGAACGTGCCCGACGATGCGTCGACGGCTTGGGCGAACGTGTCGTAAAGCTCCGTGGTGTCCGGCTCGCCAATCGTGCCGCGCAACGCGGGCTTTCGGGTCATCGCGTAGAACCCCTCGGCGTCGGGCTTCTTCTCCAGCAGCTTCATGCCGCGCATGATGACAGCGATTTCATCCTTGGCGGAAAGCGTCACGGGTAACTCAAACGGTCGCGCGGCGAGTTCTTTGTCTTTCTGAAATGGAATGCTACCATGCGCGACAAGCCGGAGTTGGGGCGTGCCGAGTTGGAAACTTTCCAACGTGATCGTGCCGTCGGCGGCACGCTGGCCCTTGCCTGAGAGCGTGTCCACCGGCAGATCGGAGAATTTTCTGATTAAGCGCCCCAGTGCGCGCAACTCGGGCGAAAATGTAATCGCGCCACCGACGAGCAAACCCGCCGAGGCGACATTGGCGTAGGGGACATTCAATTTTAACCTTCCCTCGCTGCTGCCAAACTCGAAGCGCGCTGTGCTCTGGTCGATCGCGTCCAGCGGTGACCACGTGCGGCTGGAAATTTCCGACAGAAAATTCAAGCGCACGTCGAACGAACCAAGTTCGTTGGGATAAGCCGCCTGCACGATCTTCGTGGCGGAGAAATCCTTGATTTTAAATCCGCCGGTGAATCCGTAAGGGGTGGCGGCATTCTTCCAATCGTAGTCCATGCGAAAATTTCCGCTCCATTCGCCATCGAACATCTTGCCCGTAAGTTTGCGCAGTTGAATGCCTTCTTCGTCGACCGTCAGCTGGCCGGTGAGTTGGTCGATCTGGTAGTCGGCGTAAACGAGCTTGGTAAAATCCAGGTCGAACTTTGCGCGCAGGGTTTGCCAGAAAGGTCCGGCGAGAGTTTCGGTCACCGGCGCGGCAGACGGCGCGGTTGGCGCGGCAGCGCTTTTCTTTGGCGTGATGCCCAGCGCTGGCGTGGCGGGCACGCACGCGTCCACCAGTCGCATGAACTGTCCGAGGTCGAAAAATTCACCACTCAGAGTCGTGCTGATGTCAGCGACTTTTTCGCGCATGCGACCGCTGAATTCGGCGTTAAACTGACTCCACGTCGGCGTGGTTTGATACTGGAATTCCATTTTAAAGCGCGGGTTGGCTGGATCCTGACTGTCGAGCTGCGTCACGCGGATCCCGAGTGGAGGCAACATCCCCGAGCCATCCGCCGTCGGCACTTGTTGGAGCAGGAACGTTCCGGTGGGTTTCTTGCTGGCGGAAAGATCGTGTTGGTAGATGAAGCGCGCCGTGCCGGCCGTCGGCAGGGCCATCGTGGCGGCGCCGGGTTGCGCGCGTAGCGCCGCGACCTCGTGCGAAAAATCGATCTGGGTCGACATCGGCAAGGTGAGCCTGCTGGTGAGATAGAGTAGGTTCGCGCCGCCGCTCCCGGTCTGCCGGCCTTGCATCGAAATGTGCAGATCTTCTACGCCGAGGGCTGCAAACATTCCGATGACGAAGACCCCCGGCACGAAATCCACGCGGGTGTCGCGCAACAGCGGCCCTGACTCGTCGCGTAATTCATCGATCGTGAGCGCCACCGGTTTCGCGGCGCGGAGCATCGCGTTGGGTAATTCCATCTTCAGGGCGAATTCGGTCGGCTCCAACGTGCCGCGCGCGCTCATGCCTTCGGGGAGAAAAGGCTGCAACCACGCGAGCGGGATCGCGCGGCTGCGGATGCGCAGCCAGTCCGGTGCTTGCTCGATGTTGTTGGTCTTCGCAGTCTTTCCGAGCACTGCGGGCTGTAGCGTCGCGACCTCCAGCAGCGGAGCGCCATCGTGCTGGTTAACCGCGAGCGAAAATTCGCGGAGTTCCAGCACCTCGCCGCGGCGCGAGCCAGTGGCACGTCCTTCCGCGGAAAACTCTCCCGCTGGATCGCGCAGGCCGAAGACCTCCGCGATGCGGCCGGATAATTTCACCGAGCCGAGAAAATCTCCGGGCGTCCAGTCGGCGTTGAGTTGCACGCGTCCTTCGGGTGCGGCGGTGAACTCGGACGCGCGCACGAGCGGCACACCACCTTGCACCACGCTCAGGTTTTGCAGTGTCCACGGCGTGCTGGTCGCGACGAGAAATTCACGGCCTTCGCGTCTCAGAGTCGACGAGCCCTGCGCGACAACGCCCGAGAGCGTAAAGCCCGGCAGGAGCGGCGCCGCCCAGTCGAGGTGCAGGTTGCGCGCCGTAAACTTCAGCACGTCACCCTCGGTCGTTTCGACGGCGGCAGGGTTTTCGAAATTGAGTTTAAATGGCGTGAGCAGTTCGAGTGCGAAGGCCGTTTCGTTTGCCTGGTCGTGTATGGCTTCGACGCGCAGCGCGCGCACGGCTGCCGTTTCGGTGTCGAGGTCCGCTGTGATCGAGCCGCGCAGCCGCGGCGCTTGTTCGCCGCCCAGCCAGGTCGGCAGGTGAGATCTCCACGACGCCGTGACGGCTCCCTTGAGCGAATCGATTTTCACGCGTGCATCGACCGTGGCGTCGAAGCGATCGGCCTTTGCACTCTCGATGGAAATTTCGGGCAGCTCCACGTGCGCTTCCTCCGCGGTCAACGTCAGTCGCGAAGTCATCCCGACTGACAGCGGGGGAATTTTATCCTTAGGCAGCGAGGAATGCTCGAAGCGCAGGTTCGTGGTCGCGATTTTCCCCAGCGATTCGAAGCGCAGCGTCGATGCGTTGGGCGACGTGATGCTCCAGCTGCCGGAAAAACCGTCGCTACTGAGTTGGGCGACGCCGAGCGTCGAGGCGGCCCAGCCCAGGGGAAATTTTTCGAGCGTGAGTTTGCCCCAAGGTTGGGCGTTGCCGTCGTTGCCCGGCGGAAGAGCGACCAGGCGTGTCAACGTGAGGCGCAGTGCCGCATCGGAGCCGTCGCTGTCGGCTTTGGCGTCAAGTTTCACCAGCGACCACGTATTGTTACGGCGTCCCAGTTGAGCGGTATTGACGCCTTTTAACTGACCGATGGCGGCGAGCGAGGGCTCGAAACGTTGCCAGTCGGAGCCTGTGAATTCGCCCGTGGTGCTCGCGTCGGCGTCGCCGGTGCGGGTGTTGAGAGAAAATTTTCCGTGATTGCTCGCGGTGATTAGCGGCAGATCAGTGCGCTTGAGCAGCAGTGCCGCGAGACTGCTTTCGCCGCGGACATCCCATTCGCCGGTGAGCGTGCCGGTTGCTTTTTTGAAATCCGCCGATGAAGAAAAAGTGAAGCCTTGTTCGATGCCGGCAGGCTTGAGGGAAACCTCGTAGTGCTCGCCGAGCGGCGTGCGCACGGTCGCAAAGCGCACGGCGACCGCGGGGAGGCGCAGCGTTTCGCTGAGCGCGGGGGTGAGCGTGCCGTTGACGGTGAGCGAATCAATCCGGCCGTTTGCTCCGGGCACGAAATCGAGCGTGCCTTTGAATTTCCAGGGTCCTTTGAAGTCGGCGACAAGTTCGCCGGGTGCGGAAAAATCAAAATGCAGTTGGCCCGGCCTGGCCATGTCGAGGCTGGCGCCGGTGAGTTGGAAGCTTACTGGAATGGCCGGGGAGCCCGGTTGCAGCAAAGTGATTACTCCGTCGGCCTCGGCGCGATCGCACGCCCACGCGAGTGGCGCTTGGAAACTGTCGAGGATGCCTTCGAAGGGGGTCGTGGATTCGTCGGTGGAAGGCGTGGCTTGGACCGCGATTTGTTTCGCTTGCAGATCAGCGATGGCGAGCCGGCGGCGCGAGAGCAGTTGCCACGGCGAAATCGCCAATCGCAACGCGCGCGCTTCGACGGTGAGATTGGGCAGGCGGAGTTTCACGTCGGTCGCTTCCGCGCCGCGCGGGCCGAAAGTGAATCGCGAAAAATCCATCGCGGTGTCGGGCTGGGTAGCCAGGGCGCGTCGTAAAATCCACGCCTGCACGGGCGGCAACGATAACACGCCGACCGTCAGCACGGAGCCAAACAACACACCGAGCAGAATCCACCAGCCGATGCGGCGACGTTTTGACGGTGGGCGAGGGGTGACGGGCACTGACACGACGGCGGCGAGGTTGAGCGTCGCGACGTGCCGCGGCAAGCGCGCTCGCTATTTTTGCGCAGCGATGCGCTTTTCGAGGCTGTTGATGAAGCTCTTCATCGTCTTGTCGTGGCCGATAAAATATTTCGCGATGGCCCGGAAAACGGGCGGTTTGACGAAGCCATCTTCCGTGATGGTGAGCCGCGTATAACCGTCGGTGACGTCGCTGAGTTCAAACGTCCACGCGCCGCCGAATGGCAGGTTGTCGCCCGCGATTTCACGGACGAGTTTTTCGGGTGCTTTTTCAGCAATCGTGCGAAAGGCGATTTCTTCACCATCGGAGCCTTGCTCCCACGTCCAGATTTCACCATCGGGGCGTTTTTCGAAACGCACTGCTTTCACATCAGGCCACCATTCGGGCATTTTTTCGTAGTCGGTAATCACCGACCACACGGCGCTGCGCTTGGCGTGCATGGTGATGCTCGCGATCTGGGTGTGGCGTTCCGGCAGGGCCATGCCGACGAAATAAAGTGCGATGCCGGCGAACAACACGAGCCCGAGCAGCAGCACGAGGATTCTGAATGCAGTTTTCATCGAGGGGTAGTTTTCGACCAGCGACTGGCTCAGGGCGCGAACAATACGCAGACCGGCTGTGGCACCGTGACAGATTGTTTCGTGTCGGTGAGTTTGCCAGTGATGGCGTCGATTTTGAAAACCGTGAGGTTGTTCGTGTCGCGGTTTGCGCAGACGAGCCATTTCGCGTCGGGCGAGAGGTTGAAATTGCGCGGGTGTTTGCCGCCGCAAGGGACGACTTCGATCAACGCGACGAGACCAGAGTCGGGGTTGCGCGAAAAAACGGCGATGCTGTCGTGGCCGCGATTGGAGGCGTAAACAAATTTGCCATTCGGGTGAATGCGCACTTCGGCGGTGATGCTTTCGGCGGCGAAGTCGGCCGGCAGCGAGGTCTCGGATTGCAACGGCGTCAGCGCGCCTGAAGTAAGGTCGCGCGAATATACGGCGAGCGTGTTGCCGAGTTCGTTGATCGCGTAGAAGAATTTTCCATCGTTGGAAATTTTACTGTGACGCGGGCCGGCGCCGGGCAACGCGGCGAACTCACCGGCGGGCGTAAGCGTCGCGGTGGCCGTGTTCAGTGCGTAGCAGAAGATTTTATCGAGGGTGAGATCGCAGACGTAGGCGAAACGATTGTCGGGCGAAAGCGTAACGGAGTGCGGATGCGGCTTGTCCTGACGCTTCGTGTTCGGGCCGGGCGTGCCGCTGTGCGTGATGACGGTGGTGCGCGGGCCGACGGTGCCGTCGGAATTGAGCGGGAACGCGGTGACTTGGTTGCCGCCGTAAGCGACCGTGATGAGCATTTTTCCAGTCGCATCGGCGACGAGATGAGTCGTCATGCCGCCGCCGCTGGATTGCACTCCAAGCGAAGTGAGTGCGCCGGTTTTTGGTTCGTAACTAAACGCAGCGACGCCACCGGCGATCTTGCTGTCAGCGGCAGGCACTTCGGCGAGCGCGTAAAGCACGCGTCCGTTCGGGTGCATTTCCAGAAACGTCGGCGCGGGCGTCGTTGCCGCCACGGTGGCTTCGCCGAGTTTGCCCGTGACCGAGTCGAGGTGGAGCGAGTAAATGCCTTTGCTCGAGCCGTCTTTGGGCGTGTAGGTGCCGATGAATATGGGTTGGGAGGCGGCGGACATGGTGAGAGTGAGTAATGAGCCAAAAACCAGATTAACGGAAGTAAGACGAAGGGTATTCATCGAAAAAATCATTCTCTTGCGCTTAATCTTTCTCGTTCTCCCTGAGTTTGAGAAAGAGAAAGATTACGAGAACGAGTGAATAAAGAAATCACGCGAGCGCCTCTTTGTAATGTCGACGGCACATCGCGACGTAACGCTCGTTGCCACCGATCTCGACTTGCGCGCCTTCCTTGAGGCCGCGGCCGTCGGGGCCGACGCGGAGATTCATCGTGGCTTTGCGACCGCAATGACAGATGGTTTTTAACTCGATGAGATTATCCGCGAGCGCGAGCAACGCGGCGCTGCCCGGAAAAAGTTGCGCCTGAAAATCCGTGCGCAGTCCGTAGCAGAGCACGGGGATGTGCAGTTCGTCGGAGATGTCGGTGCATTGCTCGACTTGGGCGCGGGTAAGAAATTGCGCCTCGTCGATGAGGACGCAGGCCACTGGTTGCGCGGCGTGCGCGCTGCGGACGTGGTGAAAAATATTCTCGTCTGCCGGCAAGGCCATCGCCGCGGCGTCGAGACCAATGCGGGACTTGATGCGACCGACGCCCGCTCGCGTGTCGATCGCCGGACTGAACAGCAACGTGCGCATGCCGCGCTCATGGTAGTTGTGGCTCGATTGAAGCAAGACCGTCGATTTGCCGGCATTCATGGCCGAGTAATAGAAATAAACTTTCGACATGCGCTCGCAGTGAAACGGTTCCAAGTGATGCGGTCGAAGTCAAAAAATCGGACGGCTGAACGGTGGCGCGGCTAGAACCTGATCGCCCAGCGGGCCTTCGGGATACGGAGCGCTGACGGCCTGCTCGGAGGACAGGCCCTACCAAACGAGCTTCAATTCTCCCAGCCGATCGGGCGGCCTTTGTTTTGTTCTTCGAGCCACTTCAGGAGCGGCGCGTAATACTCGACCATGGCGCGCGTGGAGAGTTCTTCGCCGGTGGCTTCCTTGATGACTTTGCGCCAGTCCTCGGTTTTGCCTTTTTCCATGATCTTGCGCATCCAGTCGCCGACTTCCTTGTTGTTGGCGTAATTACAGTTTTGCGGCGGCTGGTGCAGGATGTTTTTCGCGATGTAGTCGTGAAGCTGATGTTTGAACACCTGCGCGATTGCGTAAGTGTAGTAGTAACATGGCGTGTCGTTGATGTGCGTCTTGGTGGCGGCGTCGCACCATTCTTCGCCGCGCACGCCGTCGGGCGGTTCGATGCCTTGGAAGTCGCGCACGTATTGCCACCAACGCGCGTTCCATTGGTCGGCGGGGAGATTTTTCGCGTAAATATCCGCCTCCCAGTGCGCCATCACACCGGACGACCAAAAAATAAACGGAATGCCGGTGCCGAGCGAGTTGCTCAGGAGGAACGCGGTATCGTCGGTCTTGAGATCGGCGGGTAGCACGCCGAGCGATTTCAGGTAGGGCACCTGCGACGACGCGAGCGCAGTGAGTTCGCCGAAGCCTTCGTGAAACGCCGGGTTCGCGCCATCGCGCAACAGCGGCGGCACTTCGGGACGCGTGTAACCGATGAAATAATAAATGTGCCCGAACTCGTGGTGATTGGTGTTAAACCACCATTGGTTCGACTCGATGCTCTGGAGCGAGCGTAGATCGTTATCGAGATCGACGTGCCACGCAGAGGCGTGCGTATTTTTCTTCCGCGTGTCGCCGGCCTTCACGGGATAGAGGTCGGATTTTTCCCAGAAACTTTGCGGCAGTTTCGGAAAGCCGAGGCCGACGTAAAATTGCTCGGAGGATTTCGCGATCCACTCGGGCGACTTATCTTTAAAATACGGATCGAGATCCGCGGCTTCCACGAGTCCGCCCCATTCCTGGCCCCAACGGTTGTTGATCCAGTGCGCCGGAATACGCTTCGGCACCGGCTGTTTGTATTTCTCAGCGAGCTTGTATTTCGCCCACGTGTGCAACTGGAGGTAGAGCGGGCGCAGCACTTGAATGAAGTCGTCGTTCATCTTCATCATCTCCTCCGTGGTCATGCCGTAACCGGCGACCTTCAGGGCAAAATAATCCGGGTAATCCAACTCCTTCGCCACGCCGTTGCGGAGATCGCGCAATTTGATGAGGCCTTCGCGCAACGCCTTGCCGGATTCCTTAGAGGCGAGCCAAACGGCTTTACGCTCTTCGAGGTCGGTGCTCGACGAGAGCAGGTTGTCGATTTCGTTTACGGTGATTGGTTTTCCGTGCAGCTTGAATTCGAAGCCGTTCAACGTGGACGCCTGCGCGACTTCTGCCGCGATGCGACTGGCGACGAGCTTCGGATTCGTCATCGGACCTTCCGCCGAGATCAGCGTGAGTTGTTCGAGTTCGCGGACGGTGAGCTCGTTAAGTTCGCTGCGTTTGAGGAGGAGCGCTTTGGTTTCGTTGATAATCGCCGGATTGCCGACGAGCGCCGCGCGGGCTTTGCCGGCGGTTTCCGCGGAGGCGTCGTGCACGGGCGATACATCAGTGGAGGCTTCCCACTGGGCGTTCGACTCGAGCGTGACCATTGCCTGGTAGGTGGAGTTGACGATGTTGAGGAAGCGATCGGCGCGTTCCTGCGTGGGATTGGTGTCGGCGGCGAGGGCAATCGACGCGAAGGCGAGGGTGAGCACCGACGCGGAGATCACGCGGCGAAGAGGGGAGGTAAGCATGGCGCCACGTTACAAAACGCGAAAGGCTTGGCAAATCTGCAAACGAGATTGTCGCGGTGAGTCGGGGTGTGTTGAATGGTCGGCTTATGAATCGAACCGACCGGCTCGTCGCGATGGTGCTGCATTTGCAGGGGCGACGGGTCGTGCGCGCGAGCGAGCTGGCAAAACATTTTGAGATCACGGAGCGCACGGTGTATCGCGATATCTCTGCGCTCGGCGAAGCGGGGGTGCCGGTCATCGGCGAAGCGGGCGTAGGTTACAGCTTGATGAAAGGGTATCAGTTGCCGCCGGTGATGTTTACAGCGGACGAGGCCACGGCGCTGTTTGTGGGTGGTGAACTCGTGAAACAATTTACCGACGCCTCGCTGCAAGCGCCGATGGCGTCGGCGTTGACGAAGTTGCGCGCAGTGCTGCCGCGGGAGCGTCAGGACCACGTTGAACGATTGGTGAATCAGACGCTCGTGCTGGGCAACGGTGAGCGCCATCACGTGCCCGACGCGGCGGCGCAACGGTGGTTGTTAACCGTGCAGCAAGGCGTCGTGGCGCGGCGCGTGTTGAAAATGGATTATCGCGGCGCGAAGCATGCGGAGAACGTCACGCGTGAAGTCGAGCCGCTGGGCGTGGTGTATTATGGCGGTGCGTGGTATCTCGTGGCGTGGTGTCGGCTCCGCGCGGATTTTCGGCATTTTCGCGTGGATCGTTTTCAACGCTTGGAATTGTTGGAGGAAAAGTTTTCCCACCGACCGGATTTTTCGCTTTCGGAGCACATGAAAACATCCGTGACGCGCGATGACACGATCGCGGTGCGCGTGTGGTTTGCGTCAGAGGTGCAAGCGCACGCGCGGCGCGAAAGTCACGCGACGTTGATCGAGGAAAAAAAGACCAGCGACGGCGCGGAGTTCTCACTTTACACGTGGTCGTTGGATTGGATGGCGCGTTGGCTACTCTCGTATGGCGGCAAGGCGCGCGTGGTCTCGCCGCCGAAATTGCGGCAACTCGTGCGACAAACCGCGGAGAAAGTGGCCAAGCAGCACGCGGCGGACGTTTGACGCGAGGACGGCCCGCAACGCCGCGCGATTGGTTGGGTTGAACGCAAAAATCACCGCGTTCGTCGACTCCTGACATAACGATGTCAGGGAGTCGTGTTAAGCTGCGGGCATGATTAAATTCCCCACCGTGCGTCGCGCCCCGATGATTGGTTTGCTCACTGTAGGAATTGCGTGGGCGGTGGAGCCGGCGAGCGCGAGCGTAGCCCCTGCCGATGACGCTCGCGTGGTCGCTGCGCTCGACACCGAGTTTCAGGCGGCGGTGAAAAATAACGACGCCGAAACGATCGGCCGGCATCTCGCAAACGACATGGTGCTCGTCACGGGGCGCGGAAAAATTTTCACGCGTGAGGATCACCTAGTGTCTGCACGGAAACGTGAGCGCATCTACGCGCAGCAAGACGAAGTTCCCGGCACGCAGACCGTGCGCGTGTGGGGCGACACCGCCGTCGTGACCGCGTTGCTGTGGTGCAAAGGCACCGCCGACGGTAAGCCGTTCGATTACAAAGTCTGGTTTAGCGACACCTACGTCCGCACGCCGACCGGCTGGAAATATGTTTTCGGGCAAGCCTCGCTCCCGTTGCCGCCCGCGCAGAAATAAATTCTCGAACCCACAATTAATACCATGAGCAAAGTCACTGAAATCGCCTTCACCGGTTATCCGATCACCAACGTCAAACGCGCCCGCGCTTTCTATGAAGGCCTGTTTGGCCTGAAGCAAAGCATGAGCTTCGGCGGCGACGATGAAGCGCACGCGTGGATCGAATACGATGTCGGCCCGCACACGCTCGCCCTCGTAAAAGTCGGCGAGCAATGGAAACCGTCGAGCGACGGCCCGGCGGCAGCGTTGGAGGTGAGTGATTTCGATGGCGTGGTCGCCACGCTGCGCGACGCGGGCGTGCCCTTCACGGTCGACGTTCAGGATTATCCGTCATGCAAAATGGTCGTCGTAAAAGATCCGGATGGAAACGGCATCTGCATCCATCACCGCAAACCCAAAGCCTGAGGAACTCTGCTCGCTTCGAACAAATCATGAAGATCCGCACGTTTGCCGTCACTCTCACCGCGCCGCGCAACGCGGCGTTTAATTTCCTCGCGAATATTGAAAACCTGCCGCGCTGGGCCGGGACGTTTTGCGAGCGCGTGTATCTGCAGCGCGGCGGCTGGTGGGCGCTGACCGCCGAGGGTGAGTTGATGATCGACATGGATATTCACCCGGCGGCGGGTGTGATCGACGTGAGCACGGGAATCGCCGGCGAACGCATGATGCTGACCTCGATTCGCGTGGTGGCGTTGTCAGCGCAAGCAACGCTGGTGAATTTCGCGCTCGTTGAAACTGAGACGAGCCGCGATGGCGGCACCGAGCGCGAACCTCGCTACGAGTTATTCAAGCGAGCGGGGCGGCAACTCGTCACGCAGTTCGGCGGCGGCGAATTGCATCCAGCGGAGCCTGCTCCTGCATTTCTGGCTGCCGGCTTGAATTGAAGCGCGGTTACTTCGCTTGAAGCAGGTCCTGTAAATCCAGTCGGGCGGTGACCATCGCGATGCCGCCTTTTTCGTCGCGCGGCCATTCGGTTGCCGGGCGATCCCAGTAAAGCTCCACGCCGTTCTCGTCGGGATCACGGAGATAGAGCGCCTGGCTTACACCATGATCCGAAGCGCCATCGAGAGGAATGCCAGCTTCAATCAATCGGCGGAGCGCGTCGGCCAACGCGGCGCGCGTCGGATACAAAATCGCAGTGTGAAACAAACCGGTCGAACCGCGGGGCGGCGGCGAGCCACCCAGACTTTCCCACGTATTCAAGCCGATGTGATGGTGATAACCGCCGGCAGAAATGAACGCGGCTTGGTCGCCGTAACGTTGTGTAAGCTGAAAGCCGAGCACGCCGACATAGAAGTCGAGCGCGCGGTGGAGATCGGCCACTTTGAGGTGCACGTGGCCGATGCGGACACCGGCATCGATGGGAGGACGAGAATCAGGCATCCGCGGAGACTAGGCATCTCCGTGAGAAACGCAAAGTCACCACTGGGCGCAGGTTTTTAGCTAACCACGAATCACACGAGATTCACGGATACGGAACGCGGCATCGGTGAATTGTGATCTTCTCCAAATCCGGGCCATCTGGGTGATGCGTGGATGAATTATTTAGTTCGTCGGCTGCGGCACTTTTGTGACTTCGCTGATGTTGAAACCCTGCGCAGCAGCGCGCGCAAGGATGCCTTGATAAGTTTTTTCATCGAGCGTGCGCGCACGCGCGATCACCCAAAAGTATTTGCGCGACGGATGACCGATGGCTGCCCAGCTGTAGTCGGGCGCGAGGTCGATGATGCGATACTCAACTTTGAACGGCCAAAAAAATTGGATGTTCCACTCTGCGTTTGTGGTGGTGTTCGTGATTTCAGCTACGGCATTCCATTCCTTCTCTTTCGCGTCGAAGGAGTCCTTTTTGAAAATGAAGGTGTTTTCAATTTTGCCGTCGGGACGCAATTCGTAGCGCTCGATGCTCGCGACTTTGCCCTCTTCAGCGAAGTAGGGGATGTTGGCGATCACATACCAATCACCCATGTAGCGTGGCAGGTCGACGTGCGCGACGGTCTTCAGTGGAGGAAGATTCTCGGCGGCTTGCTTGTCGGAGTTGCCAGAAGTGCGCGACTGACAGCCGGTGAACAGGGTCGCGCAGACTAAAAAGAGAATCGTGAGGGATTTCATAAAGATGGCCTTATAGTCACCGTGGTGAGTCGTGCGGTTCCTCGACGTCAGGCATGGGGCATTCTCCGGGGAGGGAGAGACTTTCCTGATTTGCATCTGGCAATTTCGGCGCTTCATCTCACCACGTTCGCTCCACACCCACTTCCATGAAAAAACTCTTCAACTTCGAATTCCTTCCCACCAGCGCCGACTTCGCGCTTCTCACGCTTCGTCTCTGGCTCGGTATCTCCATGCTGTGGCTGCACGGCGCGGGTAAGTTCATGAACCTGCTCAATGGTTCTTCGAAATTTTCCGATCCGTTGGGCATTGGCCAGACCCCGAGTTTGATTCTTGCGGTGTTCGCCGAAGCCGTGTGCGCCCTCTTGCTGGCGCTCGGTTTGTTCACGCGCCTCGCGGCTTTCGCGCTGGCAGTGACGATGGGCGTGGCGTTTTTTATCTCGCACAAAGGCGTGCTCTCCGGCCAGGGGAACGGCGAACTCGCGTTCATTTACCTCGCTGGTTACGTCGCGATCTTTTTCGCCGGCGCGGGCAGGTTCAGCATCGATGGCGGCAAGGGTTCGTCGTCGAGCAGCTCGAAGCCAAAAAAGAGTTCCGAGTAAGCGCCCGGAGCGAGAACCCGCCGGCGATTATTCGCCGGCTTTTTTTGCGCCACAAGCGAACACGCTTGGGGTCAGCGCACTCCACGTTACGTCTTCGCGCTGTTGTCGCAGATGATATGGGTCTTGCGACGCTGTGCCGTGTAGTTGCGCATTTGCGCGGCGTAATTGGCGTTGAATTGGATCTGGCCATTCACGGCCGGTTTCCTCGCATCGAGCTCTTCTTGTGCAGCGGCAGTCGCGATCAGCACTAGCAACTCACCTTTATCGGGCAGGCGCGACGCTGGGAAGCCAGTGTGCGTGGACAACCAGCGCAGCGTGTTTTGGAAAGGAGTTACAGATGACGTGCTCACGGGGCGCAGCGTGTGCGGTGGACCGCGCAAGTCAACTCGGGCGCTTCCGGCGAAGCTTAACGGGTTTCTGTCTCCGCCAATTGCAAAGTCACGACGGTGGGCTCGTCGGGCGTCGTGGTGATTTCGAGCACGATTGGCACGCATTCGAGGGCAGGAAACGGACACCAGTAACGGTCCGCGTCCGCGCCGGCGGCGAAGTTAAATGGCACACCTTGTGAATCGGCGCGCAACGCCCAGGTTTGATTCGAGGCGTTGGGCTGAAGATTGATTTGCTGCGGAGAAATCTGCGCCAGCCGCAAGGCGTCGTGTTTTACGAACGGCTCGACGATGCGGATCGCCTGTGCGCGTGGCGACGTGAGGGTGAATTCCTTGGTGAGATTGCCCGCAAAAAACCGATGCGTAAGCGAGTAACCGACATCGCTGACGCGGCCGTCAGCGGCGAGTAAGCGACCGGTGGTCATGACGCGCACGTGGTCTTTTTCTTCGGTGACGGTCATGCGTCCCTGATCTTCAAACAAGTTGGTGAAATACCCGCCGTCGATGATGCATTCGATGCGCGGAGTCAGCGGCCGCAGCGGTTGTTCGATCGGCATGTGGGCTTTTTCTTCGCGCCGGTAAACGGTGACCGAGGAAGTTTGCGCAAAGCCCGTCGCGCCGAATCCTTGGATCCAGAGATTCGTGAGGCTGCCGCCACGGCTCACGAGTTCGCGGCCATAACGCGCGATCCCGTCGTAAGCGGACACGGTGGCCATGAATTTCTCCGTGCGCACCACGGCGACTTTCGTAGTCGGGAAAAAACGATGCCATGACGTCACCGGCGTCCGGGCGGGTGGATTTATTTCTGCAGCGGCGGTCGCAGGCGCGTAGGCGAGCGCCATCGCCAGGCTCTGCGCGCGCGTGAACGTCGAATAGAGGCAGGGTGGTTGCGTCGAGGCGTGGCGATGCGCTTGCGGGCTTTGAATGACTTCGCCGCCACGCAGGTTGTGTTGAATCAAATAATCAAGGCACCGGTCACCGGTTGGGCCGAAGGTGGGATCGAGGTCCGCAAGCAGCGCGAACGTAAAATACACGCCCGGCGCGGTTTTCGTGCCGCTCTCGTAAGTCCATTTGAAAGATCGCGTGCCCCACGAGTTGTCCACGCTGCCGTTGGGATAAACAAAGGTCGCATGAGCGCGGAGCAGTTTCGCCGCGTGCGCGCGGAGCGTTTCGTCTGACTTGAGCTGGCCGTAGAGCGCGATGTAGCCGATGGACTGCGCGAGGTTGTAACCGAGATCGACGCCCAAGCCTTCGCCCACGATGAAATCGTCAGCGTTCGTGGCGTTGACGATAAGCGTCATCAACGCGTCCGCTTTGGCCAGCCAGTCCGGCGGCGGATTTTCTACGACTTGGGTCGCGAGCCACAACGCCACGGAACCGGTCGGTTGGTAGTTGATGTTGGTGATCGGAAACGTCGCGACCACATGATCGGCAGCGCGACGCATTGCTTGTTGCCACGCGCCGCGTTCCACGAGCGAGAGATGCGGTTGCAGAATCGGATAAGCGCCGGCCAGCGAGATGAGTTGGTCGGAAGTCGTGCCTTTCCAGCCATCGTGATTTGGCCATTCTTCACCCCACGCCCCGCCGGGTTGTTGGATTTTAAGCAACCACGCTGCGAGGTGCCGCGCAGCGTCGCGGTAGCGACTTTCGCCGGTTTCATGGTAGGCGATAGCGAGTGGATAAACCGCCTCTGCGCCGCGCGAGTGCAATGGGTGGCGCTGCGGATTCGTGCTCGGACACACCAGCGCGCCGAAATCAGGCGAGGTCGAATCGGTGATTTGCGCGGCGACTAGGGTGTCGCACAACTGCAACAACGTCTGCCGGTAACGCGCGTCGAGGGCGTTGGCCGTAAGGCCGAGGGTAAGCAGGACTAGCAGGTAAAACAGGAGGCGAAAGCGCGACATGGGGCGGGGCGTGGGGCGAGACTGGCCGCCCCCGCGATCGCGGCAAGGGAGCCGTTGGTAGAGTCGATAAACAAACCGAGCTTTGGGTTGCACACGGCGAGCCGCAGCCTACTTTTGACCGTTCTCATGGCTTCTCTGCTCAATTTACTCGACGTAAACCTCCACTTCGGCGGCCCGGCGATTCTGGAAAAAGTTAACTTCCAAATCGAATCCGGCGAACGCGTCTGCTTGGTAGGACGCAATGGCGCGGGCAAATCCACGCTGATGAAGGTCATCACGGGCGCCATGCAGCCGGACACCGGCGATGTGTTTCGTCCGCAAGGTGCGGTTTACCGCCAATTGAGCCAGGATGTGCCGACCGATCTGACGGGCAGCGTGCATGACATCGTGTTCGCCGGACTGCGCCCGAACGACGACCATCACGAGGAAGATTGGGAGCGCGACGTGCGCGTGGAGGATTTGATCACCGCCATCGGGCTGAAACCTGAGCAGGAATTTTCGCAGCTTTCGGGTGGATTGAAACGTCGTGCGTTGCTCGCGCGCGCGCTGGCGGCGCAGCCGGATTTGCTGTTGCTCGACGAGCCGACCAACCATCTCGATCTCGAATCGATTCTCTGGCTTGAAGAATTTTTGTTGGAGAAAAAGCCCACGCTTTTCTTCGTGACCCACGATCGTGCGTTCCTGCGCAAGATTGCGACGCGCATCGTCGAACTCGACCGCGGCCGCCTCGCGGGCTGGGCGTGCGATTACGACACGTATCTTGTCCGCAAACAGGAAGTGCTCGAAGCGGAAGAAAAACAACGCGCGTTGTTCGACAAAAAACTCGCCCAGGAAGAAGAGTGGATTCGTCGCGGCGTGAAGGCCCAGCGCTCCCGCGCCACGGCGCGTATCCATGCCTTGCACGACATGCGGGCAGAGGCGCGCGCTCGTCGCGATCGCGTTGGCAACGCCACGATTAAGGTCACCGAGGCCGAACGCACCGGCGTAAAAGTCATCGACGCCGAGAAGGTTTCCTTTGCGTGGGCGGATGGGAAAGTCGTTATCCGCGATCTCTCCCTCATCGTCCAACGCGGTGAAAAAATCGGCATCCTTGGGCCGAACGGCGCCGGCAAGACGACGCTCATCAAATTACTTTTAGGACAACTTCAGCCCACGAGCGGCGTGCTCAAGCACGGCACGAATCTCGAAGTGGTTTACTTCGATCAGCTGCGCTCGCAGATCGACGACAACAAAACCGTCGCCGACAACATCGCGAACGGTAATCCGACCGTCACGATCGAAGGCCACTCGCGCAACGTCATCAGCTACCTGCAGGACTTCCTGTTCGAGCCGTCGCGGGCCCGCACGCCGGCGAAAGTGCTCTCGGGTGGCGAACGCAACCGCTTGCTGCTCGCGCGCCTGTTCACGCAGCCGGCCAATGTGCTCGTGCTCGACGAACCGACCAACGATCTCGACGCAGAGACGCTCGATCTGCTCGAGGATTTGCTCGTGGAGTTTAAAGGCACGATTCTTGTGGTGAGCCATGATCGCGCATTTCTCGATGAAGTCGTGACCAGCACGCTCGTGTTCGAAGGCGACGGGCGCATCGGCGATTACGTCGGCGGCTACACGGATTGGCAGCACGAGAAAAAGAAGATGGCGGCGCGCGCGGCATTGCCTGCGCCAGCGGTCCAGCGCGCTGAATCGAAACCGGCTTCTGGGAAAGTTACGCCGGCGCGGAAACTCAACTCGAAGGAGCAGAAAGAACTCGAAGCGTTACCCGCGAAGATCGAAGCGCTCGAAAAAGAACAGGGCGAACTCACCGCGAAGCTCGCGGATCCTTCGTTCTACAAAAAAGAAGCCGCGAAATTCGCCGAAGTGAAAAAACGCCTCGAACTCGTCGAAAAGGAACACGCCGTGACATTCGCACGCTGGGAAGAATTGGAAGCGACGAAGGGCTGAGGTTCGCAAATCGCTCCAGCGGCGTATTTCGAACGTTTGTTTTTTCCGATGAGCTGGGCATGGTGACCGGCTCACCCACCTACACTCATCATGGAATATCGCAGACTCGGTCACTCAGGTTTTAAGGTTCCCGCGCTTACGTTCGGGACGGGGACATTTGGCGGCAAGCCGCCGATGTTCAGCTCGTGGGGCGCGAGCGATGTCGCCGAGGCCACGCGCCTCGTGGATATCTGCCTCGAGGCGGGAGTTACCATGTTCGACTCCGCCGATATTTATTCTGCGGGCGAAGCCGAAAAAATTCTCGGTGCGGCGATAAAAGGCCGACGCGATAAAACTCTCATTTCGACCAAGGCGACCTTCCGCTCCGGCGAAGGCCCGAACGAGGTCGGCTCGTCGCGTCAGCATTTGACGGCTGCGGTCGAAGGGTCGTTGAAGCGCCTCGGCACGGATTACATCGATCTGTTTCAACTCCACGGTTTCGATGCGCAGACACCGATCGAAGAGACGTTGCAGACACTCGATGGGTTGGTGCGCGCCGGAAAGATTCGTTATCTCGGCGTCTCTAATTTCTCGGGCTGGCATCTGATGAAGTCGCTGCTGACCTCGGAGAAATACGGCCTGTCGCGCTATGTCGCGAACCAGACTTATTATTCGCTCGTCGGCCGTGACTATGAATGGGAGTTGATGCCGCTTGGTCTTGAGCAGGGCGTGGGCGCAGTCGTGTGGAGCCCGCTCGGTTGGGGACGGTTAACAGGTAAGATCCGCCGTGGTCAGCCGTTGCCGGAAAACAGCCGCTTGCAAGGTCAGGCGTCGCGCGATGCCGGCCCGCAGGTTGATCAGGAATACCTTTATCAGGTCGTCGACGCGCTCGACGCGATTGCGGCAGAAACCGGCAAAACCGTGCCGCAGGTCGCGCTCAACTGGCTGCTGCAACGTCCGACGGTTTCCACGATCGTGATCGGTGCGCGTAACGAAGAGCAACTCCGCCAAAATCTGGGCGCCGTCGGCTGGAATTTGACCAAGGAACAAGTCGCGAAACTCGACGCCGCCAGCGAGCGGCCGAAGGCGTATCCGTATTGGCATCAGGCGTTCTTTTCAGAGCGGAATCCTTCGCCGGTTTAAACTCGGTGGGAGAGGTTTGCGTGCGTTGAGGCGCTCGGATTTTACGATGATGCGAACGGTGAGGCTCACAAAAGCCTTACCTAAGCTCATTGCAGTGTGGTGCATGGAACTCTCGCAAAAATAATGCGCCTTTACTCGGGCGCGCGGGAAGGTTTTACAGAACGAGTTTTTTACGCGACTGGCGCGGCGTGGGCTGCCGCTGGGAGTTGAACATTCATTCTTAACGGGCCTATGCATCACGATCTAACTCTGATTTCGACCGTCGCGGTCGGTTTCGTCCTCGCTTTCATCTTCGGGTATATCGTTGCCAAAGTGCACCTGCCACCGCTCGTCGGCTACTTGTTGGCGGGCGTGGCAATCGGGCCGTTCACGCCGGATATTGTGATCGGGCCGCTCACGATCGGTTATGTGGCGGACTCCACAATGGCCAATCAACTGGCCGAAATCGGCGTGATGTTATTGATGTTCGGCGTCGGCCTGCATTTTTCGGCGGCCGATTTGCTGGCGGTGCGGCGCATCGCGATTCCCGGGGCGGTCATCCAGATCGTGCTGGCTACGTTGATTGGTGTCGGGATGGCGATGTGGTGGGGCTGGTCATTCGGTGCAGGGCTCGTATTGGGGTTAAGTCTTTCCGTGGCGTCCACGGTGGTGTTGCTCAAAGCCCTCGAAGAGCGCAACGGCGTCTCGACGCCGAATGGGCGCATCGTGATCGGTTGGCTCATCATGGAGGATCTCGCGATGGTGCTGACGCTCGTGTTGCTGCCGGCGTTTGCCGGCGTGCTTGGCGGTCATGTGCCGGACGATGGTCATGGCGCGCACGGCCCGCTTTGGCTGACGCTGCTTAATACGTTTATCAAGGTCACCGCGTTCATGATGATCGCGATGTTTTTTGGCCCGAAGGTCATGCCGTGGTTGTTAAAACAAGTCGCCCGCACCGGTTCGCGTGAGTTGTTTACGCTGGGCGTGCTGGCGATCTCGCTCGGCATCGCGTTTGCCTCGGCGAAACTATTCGACGTGTCGTTTGCGCTCGGGGCGTTTTTTGCGGGCGTGGTGTTGAACGGATCCGAACTCAGCCATAAAGCCGCGGCCAACTCGCTACCGTTGCAGGACGCGTTCGCCGTGTTGTTTTTCGTTTCGGTGGGCATGCAATTCGATCCGGCGATCTTGTTTCAAGAACCGCTCAAAGTGATCGGGGTGCTGTCGATTATTTTGGTCGGTAAATCGTTGGTCGCTTTCGGCATCGTGTGGGTGGTGGGTTATCCGTTTAGCACCGCCGTGCTGGCCTCGGCGGCGCTGGCGCAGATTGGCGAATTCTCGTTCATTCTCGGCGGCCTCGGCATCACTTACGGGCTCATGCCAGCGGACGGTTTGAGCCTGATTCTCGCCGGTGCGTTGATCTCGATTCCGCTGAACCCGCTGGTCTTCACCCTCGCGGACCGCAGCAACCGGTGGCTGCGCCGCCATCCGGCGTTGAAGCATCGGCTCGAGGATTCCCGCGATGGCGCGGTCGGTCCGTTTGCGCGCCTCAAAGCCGAACTCGAAGCCGTGCGCCTCAAAATCGAGCAGAAAGCGCACGCGCACAAATCCGTCAGTCCGGAGGAACTGGTCAGCCATTTCCCGTTGTTCGGCACGATGTCTCCAGAGCAACGCGAGACGCTCATTCTGCACTTTCACAATCGTGAAGCGCAGCCGGGCGAACGCATCATCCGCCGCGGCGACAAGGCCGACGCCGTGTATTTTATTTCAGAAGGCCAGGTCGAGGTCGCGCTGCGTGACGGCCGCAAAATCAAGCTCAGCCCGGGCGGCTTTTTCGGTGAAATGGCGTTGCTCAGTGGCGAACGTCGCTCGGCCGATGTCACCGCGCTCGATTACAGCAAGTTCCTCACGCTCGATCAGGCGGACTTCCGGCAGTTCTTGAAGAAGCACCCGAGCATCCGCGAACACGTCGCGGCACTCGCCGCCGAACGCGGCCACATGAACAGCACCGCCCCGCAAGATCCGGCGATGGAGTCCAGCATGCGCTCTGGCGCGTAAACGCCGGCGGGCGAAAAACCGTCCGCTTGCGCGGCGCGCCGCGGGCAAAAGATCCAGACGCGTTGTTGACTCATGCCGCGACTGGAGTCTGCGGCGCAGGCATGCCAGGGTAATAGCTGAGGACGAGAAATTCGTGGCGGTCGCCCGCGCGCTTTTGCGGCGTGGTCGGATTCGTTTGCGTGGGGAAACGACGCGGCTGGCGCGTCGGGCGGTGGAGTTTGGTTTTGTTTTTCATGATGGGAAAAGTGGTGGTGCTTTTCCCCTCCGTCTCACCGTAGGCCAAAAAAAAGCCCCTCCGGTGAAAACACCGGAGGGGCAAAGTCGTGTGAACGATCAGGCTCCTCGCGGCGTGCGCGTAATGGATACGGATACGGCTACAATGGCGGAGAGGCCATTGAGGGAGCTGAGGAGCTGTTTGCCGTAGCAGTTCATGAAGTTCGTGAGCAAGGAGGCGGAAGAATCGCGCATTGTCCAGCGCGGAAATTTTAGAGGACAAAACTGAAGGTGATTTATGTGGAAATCAGGAAAGCAGGAACGAGCCGGAGTGAGCTGAATTTTTTCCTGATTTCCTGAGTTCCAAATTAGTTTTTTTCGATGAGTTGCTTTTTCGTGTAAGGAAATCCCTCGAGCGGCATCTTATGGTGCACTCGATTGCCTGTGACTCACGCTGAACAACATGACTGCTTTAACGCCTGGATGCGCGATCACGCGCGCATTCTCCACCATGTGGCGAACGGTTTTGCGACCGGCACAGATCGCGATGATTTACTGCAGGAGCTAATGGTGGCGTTGTGGCGGGCGGTGCCGGCATTTCAAGGTGGGAGCAAAGCATCGACGTTCATTTACCGGGTCGTGCATAATGCCGCGCTCACGTGGCGGCGCACGCAGCACAACTATCGCAAGCACATCGATCGCTTCGAGGCGCTGACGGTGCGCGACGCGCGAACCGCCGCATCCGTGGCGAGTCGTGAACAGGAAACGCTTGAGACGATTTACGCCCACATCCGCCAATTGCCGCCGGTGGATCGTTCGCTGATTTTGCTGCACCTCGATGAAGTGAGTTACGCCGATATGGCTGAGCTCCACGGCCTGAGCGAGAGCAACGTCGGCGCGCGGCTGACGCGGCTGAAACAAAAATTAACCGAATCCATGCAGGAAATTTCCCATGAACTTCGCTGACATCCAAACCACGTGGCGCTCGCCACACAACGGGCCGTCACCGGCCCAACTCGACTCCATGAAACATCACTTCACGAACGACCTGCTGCGCCGTCGGCGCGGCACCACGATTTTTATCAGCGTCATTGTCACCGTGCTCACGGCGATCACGGTTTCGTTCGCGGCATTTGCGTTTGGGGCGCACGAGCCGGGGCGTGATTTTGATTTCTCGCGCGAGTGGGGCGTGGGACTGCTGTTGCTCATTCCCTGGGCCGGCGCAGCAGTGATCGCGTGGAATACGATTCGTCATCGCACCGCGCATGGGAATTTCGACCGCTCGCTCGCGGACAGCATGCGCGCGTTGCTCGATGAAAATAACGCCAGCCGGACGCGCCTTAAAGTCGTCGCGACGTTACACGGCGTCCTGCTCGTCGTGTTGCCGCTGGTGGTCTATCAACTGCGTGGGGTCGGCAAGGCGGGCAACGAAATTATCGTGCCGGCGTTCGTGGTGTGGCCGTTGTTGTCGGCGGGAATTTTGCTCGGTATGCGCTGGCACTATCAACGCACGTTGCTGCCGCGGAAACGCGAGCTCGAGTCGTTGCTGCAGAGCTACGAATAAGCGCACACATCCTCGCGCGTTATGAAACCCTGGGTCCTCTGGCTGCTGTCCCTTTGCTTGATGCTCATCGTGCCGTCGTGGCGCGAAGCGTTCGAAGACGCGTGGGAGCAAGCGCCCAAGGTCGCGCGGAAAGCTGGCGCCGTTAAACAACCTGCCGTGACGCCGATGAACGAACCGGCCAATTAACCAGGGTCGAGGTGCAGGCCTTCGATGGACGCTTTTTTCCAGTGAGCCGCGTCTTCCGGGCTACGGTTGATGATTTCGCCTTTCTCGAAAGCGGCCGCAAGGGCACGCGCCGTTTCGTTATCGCCGCGTGCGCCGGCAGCTTGGAGAAGTTCGAAGGCGCGATCCTCATTTTTTTCCAGATCGATTCCGTCGTGATAAAGTTTTGCGAGCGCCAGTCCGGCTTGCCATTGGTTGTTACCATAGAGCGCGGTTTCGAGCAGCTCGCGGACTTCGTTCATGTCTTTCGTGGTGCCCCATTGCGCGTGCTGGATGATTTCGGCGATGCGGATGAAATGAAACGGATCTTGCTCGGCTGCTTCGCGCAAGAGTTGGAAGGCGCGCGCCGGCTCGGCTTTTAACCCGCCTTTGCCCGTCGCGAGCAGTTCTGCGAAGCCGGCCTGGCTGCGGGGCGTCGGCTCTTTGGCGAGGACAGTTTGGAAATACGCGACTGACTGCGGAAAGTCGCCGATGGCCGCCGCGAGCATGGCGGCGTCTTCTGTAGCGCGGGCGATCTTCGCGGCGCTGGCGACGGCGAGCCATTTTTTGGCCTCGGCGACGAGTGCAGGATTTGGCATTTCCTGAGCGACGACCTCGCCGGTCAACCAAGTGCCGAGTTGCGCGGCGCAAAGCACGTCGCCTTTTTCAGCGGCGGTGCGGCAAATTTTTTTGGCATCTTCGCGATCAAAACCGGGCAGGCGTAAATCATCGATGAGTTGCGCGAGCGGCAGCGCGGCGGGCAGAAAGCCATACGTCCAGGATTGCTGATATTCCACGGCGAGCTTGTGCAGCGTATCGGGCTCCAGTGCTTCGCTGTTGGCGCGCGATAGCGTGGCGTGCTCGTAAAGCAGTTCGCCGTATTCGGCGAAATCAGGATGCGCGGGATCGAGCGGCACGGCTTTCGTCGCGAGCGCTTTGCCCGTCCACTCGAGCCAGACGGAATTTTCCGTGAGGATTGGATAATCTTTTTTCTGAACCAAGCGGCGCAGCATCACGACGGGATGCGGGAAACACTGGCCGGACAACTCGGCGTAATTAGCGGCTTCGCTGTAGAATTGGACGAGGTGTTCTTTCGTGGCGGGGAGGATCTGACCGTTGACGCAAACGTTCGGCCACGGCAGCGGATGGGTGAGCAGCAAGTCAGCGACGTGAGCTTTGACGCGCGCTTGTTTCGAGTCGTCGAAGATCACGGAGTTCATCGACTCCGGTTTCACGTTTCTAAAATGGCCCGAAGTGGCGATGCTCAGGTAGAGGATCGCTTTATCGATATCACGCGGGAGGATTTTTCCTTCCTCGTAAAAAGTGCCGAGCGCGGCGGCGAGCCGGTGCGCCGAGGAGCGCGCGCAATCTTCGTCGCGGCGAACGGCAAATTCCCAGAGTGCCAGCGTCTCCGCGGGCACGCCGGCGAGCGTGGGGTTCGCGGCGAGTTCGAGTTCGAACCACTCCCAGCCAGCGGCGCCCGTGTAGTAGTCATACGCATGCACCTTTGGATTTGCGCGCTGAAATTCGATGAGCTGGCGATACGTCGCGATGGCTTTGGGGGTGTCTGGTTTAAAATTGATCCCGTCGCGATAATCGCGCGCGAGCGCGATGGCGCACACGCCGATGCCTTGGGAAGCGCCGAGTTCTTGGAAATGCCGCGCTTTGTTCGCGTCGGCGACGAGTTTGCCGGGAATGCCGGTCGCGTAAGCGTCGGCGAGCTGGCGCGTGGCATCGCGATCTCCGGCGAGCGCGAGCACGGCGAGAATTTCCAGCGCAGCAGGGAAATTCGCGTAGGCATCTTTGCCGAGGTAGATGCCGAGTAATTTGCTGCGCGCTTCCTTGTCGCCGCCTTCAGCCGCGCGCTGCAACCACGCAAAGCCGGAAGCTTTGGTGTTATTCGAACTGAACGCGAAAAATTCAAGGATGCCGAGACGACGCATCGATTCGACGTTGCCCGCGTTGGCTTCGTTGCGCAGCACCGTGACGAGCGAGGGTTTCGGCGGCGGCGGATTTTCACGCTGGCTCTGCGCGAAGCGTTCGACGCTCTTCACCCAATCGTAGGCGTCCCGTTCACTTTGTTCGTCCTGGTAACGCTCGCGGCCAGTGCGACGATCGAACTTTGGTTTCGTGCCCATCGTTTTCCGAATCTCTGCAATTGTGTTCGAAAAATCCGGCGTGTAGCCGCCGCGATTGGTGACGGGCGCGTTGATGCGATCGTTATAGGCGTTGGAGCGCACGGCGTTTTCGTAGGCGGCGGAGCCGTAGCGATATTGGTAGGGACTTTCGGCGAGAAGCAGCGTGGGGATGAACCAAAGGCCGACGATCAGCGGGCGCGGGAGAAACATGGAGCGGCTATGCAACTCGGGGAAAAGGGCGATTCAACGCGTTTCGGTTATGGCAGTCGAAGTTTCCGGTGGGATTCGGCGTTTACTGAATTTTCATTTCCGCTGAAAAAACATTAGCGCGAACGATGGAGAGGGTGGTTGGCGCGACTAAGCGAGGTGAAACGCGTGATAATCACATCCGGCTCGTTGCAATTGGCAGGCGGCCGGCTCTTCTGACGGGCTCATGGATATTCCGGACGCACCGTCCTCTTCTTATTCACCTGACGATGCCAGTCGGCCGCGTCCGGGAAAATCGCTCGTATTCATTCTCGGCGCGCTGACGGTGATCGCGCCGTTCGCGATCGACATGTATCTGCCAGCGTTGCCACAGATCGGCACCGAACTCGGCGTGGATGTGGGCAAGGTGCAGCTGACGCTTTCAGTGTTCCTGATCGGCATGGCGGCGGGGCAGGCGTTCATGGGGCCGATCGTTGACCGTTACGGGCGGCGCGCGCCGTTGTTGATCGGGCTCGCGGTGTTTGTGGTCGCGTGCATTGGGTGCGCACAGGCGCAATCGATGGCCTCGCTGCTCGCGTGGCGACTGGTGATGGCGCTCGGTTCGGCGGCGAGCTTGGTAGTGCCGCGCGCGGTGGTGCGGGATTTGTTCAACCAGCGCGAGTCCGCGAAAATGTATTCCATGCTGATGTTGATCCTCGGGATCTCGCCGATTTTTGCGCCGATGCTGGGCGGCTGGATGATCGGCGTGACGGGGTGGCGGGGAATTTTCTGGGTGCTCGCGGGGATTGGCGTGGCGTGCGCGGCGGTGGTCATGGCCGCGCTGCCGGATTCGTCGCCCGATTCGCGTCCGAAAACCATCGGATTGAAATCTGCGCTGAAGACTTACTGGAGCCTGCTGAAAGATAAACGCTTCCTCGGCGCGACGCTCGTGGCGGGATTTATGATAGGCACGATTTTCACTTACCTGAGCGCGTCGGCATTTGTGTTTATCGATCTACACGCGCTCACGCCGCAGCAATACGCGCTCGCGTTCGGTTTTAACGGCATCGGCATGATCCTCGCGTCGCAGGTCAATCGTTGGCTGTTGAATCGCTTTCGCGTGGGGCAGGTGCTTTCGGGCGCGTTGTTGGGCAGCGTGCTGGTGGGCGCGGCGCTGATTGTGACGAGCAATACTGGATGGGGCGGCCTGCCGATGGTGATCGCGCTGCTGTTTCTCAATTTGTCCGTGACGGGATTTATCGGGCCAAACATCGGAGCGATCGCGATGGCGCCGTTTGGAGAGATCGCGGGCAGCGCTTCGGCATTGCTCGGGACGATTCAGTTTGGCGTGGGCGCGCTCGCGGGCGCCATGGTGGGATTATTGCACAACGGCACGGCGATGCCGATGGCGATTGGCATCGCGGGCTGTGCGGTCGCGAGTTTCGCGATCTGGCACACGATGGTGCGCAAGCAAGTGATGGCTGCGCCGTCCTCGCACTGAGTGCGTAAGAATAAAAAGCCCCGCGTGGAAAAACGCGGGGCGGGTGAGTTCGGAAATTAACCGAAGTTTACTCGGCCTTCTTCGTTGGGAGCGGCAGGTTGAACTCCTTTAAGATCGCTTCGATTTTGCCGGAGATGTCGGCGGCTTTGTTGCCCGGATGCAGACCGGTATGGCGGACCGTGCCGTCGGGCGCGATGATCGCGAGGTAAGGGATGCCTTGGATGCCGTAGTCGGGATTGAACACTTGCTCTTCGCTGAAGGCGACGTCCCACGTGATTTCTTTTGCTTTCATGAAGTCAGGCATGAGCGCCATTTCCTTGGCTGGATCATCCTTGGTGTTGATGCGCGGGCCCATGTTGGCGACGAAACCCTGAATGCTGGTCACGCCGATAAAGGTGACGGGGGAATCTTTGAAATGTTCGACGTGTTCGCGCACTTGCGGGAACGACGCGATACACGGCCCGCACCACGTCGCCCAGAAATCGAGGACGACGACTTTGCCTTTGAGGGCAGAGAGCGTCGTGAGGTCGCCTTTCGACGACCACTTGAAATGCAATTCAGGAGCGGGTGCGCCGACGAGCCCGGCGAGTTTCGCTTTGCGCGCTTCCGCAGCGGCAGCAGCTTTGGCTTTTCCTTCGGGGCTGGTTTGTTCGAGCACGCGGGCGGCTTGAGTGGCAATCTTGGTGGTCGGATAATCTGCAACGATGCCCTTAAGCGCTTCGCGCGCTTTGTCTTCATCGTTGAGCACCTCTAGGTAAAGGCTCGCTTTCATGAACGCGATGCGCGCGGTTTCCTCGGTCTTCTCCGCGTATTTTGCGAGCAGCGCGTCGAATTCTGCGAGTTCCGGCGCGAGGGCTTCGGCGGTTTTGTTGCCGGCGCTAATTTTAGTGCGCACTTTGCCGACAATCGCGTTGAGCTCGGTAACGATGGGACTTGGGACGGGAGCCGCCGGGGCTTGGGCGAAGGACGAAAGAACGGTCGCGATGCTCAGAACACAGATGGCGAAAAGAGAGCGTAATTTCATAAAAAAGAGATGAGTGAACTAAGTCTAGGAGCGCGACTAGCGCAATTTATTCCTGAGTTTCAGCCGCGGGTAACAAATGCTCACGGCGCACTGGAATAAGGGAATGCGCGTTTCGTTTTTGCAGAACATGAGACCTTCGAACGTTTATGGCGGGGCGCAGGTCTGGCGTTGACGCTGGCGGGATTGATGGGCTCTTTTCGACCTCTACGTCCATGACTGAAAAGACCCTTCCCTTCACGCAGGCACAACTCGCAGCGATCGCGGCTCAGGTGCCGACGCCGTTCCACATTTACGACGAAGCCGCCATGCGCAAAAACGCGCGCGCTTTCTACGATGCGTTCAAATGGGTGCCGGGTGGTTTCATTAATTTCTACGCCGTCAAAGCGCTCCCGAATCCGCACGTGCTCGCCGCGCTCAAAGCCGAGGGCCTCGGCGGCGACTGCTCGTCCCTTGCTGAACTCAAACTCTGCAAAGCCGTCGGCATCACGGGCGACAAAATCGTGTTCACGTCGAACGACACGCCGGATTACGAATACCAGGCTGCGGCTGAACTCGGCGCGATCATCAACCTCGATGACGTCAGCCACATCGACTTCCTCGAAAAATCCCTCGGCGGCAAACTGCCTGCGATGGTCTGCTTCCGCTACAACCCGGGCAAACTGAAAGAAGGCAACGCGATCATCGGCAAACCCGAGGACGCGAAATACGGTTTCACCCGCGAGCAACTCTTCGAAGGTTATCGCCTGCTCGTGCAGAAAGGCGTGAAACGTTTCGGCCTGCATACGATGGTCGCGTCGAACGAACTCAATCCCGACTACTTCGTCGAGACCGCGCAGATGTTGTTCGATCTCGTCGTGGAATTGAACCGCGAGCTCGGCATTAAATTTGAATTCCTGAATCTCGGCGGCGGCATCGGCATTCCTTACAAGCCCGAGCAAACTGCCGTCGACCTCGCGTCCGTCGGCAAGAAGATCGAGGAAGCTTACAACAAAACCATTGTTGCCAATGGCCTCGGCCCGATCCGCATCGCGATGGAATGCGGCCGCATGATCACCGGTCCTTACGGTTACCTCGTGTCGACCGTGCTGCACAAGAAAGCCACGTATAAAAACTACGTCGGCCTCGACGCGTGCATGGCGAACCTGATGCGTCCCGGCATGTATGGCTCGTATCACCACATCACCGTGCCCGGCAAGGAAGGCGGTGTGCGCAAAGTTTACGACGTCACCGGTTCGCTCTGCGAAAACAATGACAAATTCGCGATCGATCGTGAGATTGCCGATCCTGCGATTGGCGACCTCGTCGTGATCCACGACACCGGCGCCCACGGCCACGCGATGGGTTTCAATTACAACGGCAAACTCCGCTCCGCCGAAGTGCTTTGGCAGGGCAATGGCCAGTGGAAACAAATCCGCCGCGCCGAAACGTTAGCCGACCACTTTGCCACGCTCGATTACCCGGGCCTGGCGTAAAGTCATTCGCGCACGGATTCAGCCGCGAAAATTCCTCTTACCAAAAGCGCGCCCGAAACGGCGCGCTTTTTTATTTGGCCCATTTGGAGGCGGGGCCATCGGCCTCGCGAGTTGTGGCCTGCGATACCTGTTTTCCCGGAATAAACTTTCGCAGTTTCCGAATCAGCTTCGGCTCATTCTTCCGTATCAGCCATACTCCCACGCTGCGATTCCCGGACTGTAGGATCAGGTGCGGGCACCCACGGCCATTACTGTAATGTCGACTATGAGACGACGAACGATGAGTCACACTTTCAGGCGCAAAAAGGCTCACAGTTCGAAAGTGAGGCTAATTTTATGAGCCGTGGTGGGCTGAATTATTTCACGCCGTTCGCAGCGTCCCAGGCACGGCTGAGGGTGGGGAAGTCGTGGCCTTGGGTGGCGATATAGTTGTTGGTGATGCCGCGGTATTTGTCCCACCACTGCTTTTGCGCTTTGGCGCTGATGGCGACCATGACGTTTTCGCGGCCTTCGACGAGGAGGCCGTAGATGTGGGCTTTCTCTTCGGGTTTCAGCTTCGGGACCATTTCTTGATACATCTGCCAGAAGCGCGGGAGGCCGTCTTGGGTGAGGCCATCCTTTACGCGGTCGATGAGGAATGGAACGAGATCGGCTTCAAGTTTTCCGACGTAGGCACGACGGAGCGGAAGATACTCGGCTTTGGTTTTGACGTAAGCGGCGGCGACTTTGGTGTCGTCGGGTTTTCCAGTCGGGCTTTCCTTGGCGAGTTGGTCGATCACCACTTGGCGTGCATCGAGGACGATTTTAAGTGCGTCGAGGTATTCGACGGTGGCGGTGATGATGCGATCAGTTTTGTCAGGCTCGGCGAAACGCAGGCGTTTGATGATGCGTTCGGCGAGTTGCGGGTGGGTTTCGCCGGTGGCGGTTTGGGCGTGAGCAGAGATGGTGAACGTAAGCGTGAGGGCGAGCAGGGTAGTGACGAAGGGTGATTTCATGCGTAGGAAAAGACGGCGCGGCTCTGAGATTTTATGGGGGAAATGCGGGGATTTTTGCGGGCAAACTAAGGTGCCGTGGCGGATGAAGTAAATTAAACGTGCGTGGCGCAACGCGCGCCGAAGACGGTTTTGCGTGAAGGTGCCACGCCTTGAAATTGGGCGCACGTTTGCGGCTGTCGAAAAATCGTTCCGGGAGAAATTCCCTCCCTTTGGATTTTTTGTCCCGAGAGAAAGAGGAGGGTTTTCAGTTAGATTTAGGGCGAAGCAATCCATGCAACATGAATAAGCTCGGCACATTTTTGGAAGATAACGCAGGTGGTTTTTCGTCCACCCGGCTCGCATTTTTACTTTGGACCATCGGGGTGTTGGTGGTGTGGATTTCCTCCAGTTGGGGTGGGGAACTCGCCAAAATTGACAGCAGCATCACGACCATACTCGGGATCCTCATGAGCGGAAAAGTTGTGCAGCGCTTTGGCGAAAACCAGCCCGCGCCCGTTCAGCCGCCCAACTCCAAGCCTGCAACGAGCGGTGGAAATGCGGTCATCTCGGTGAACGTGGGCCGCGCAGAGGCGGAGTGAACTCTTCAAATATCAGCAGGGAAGATCAGGCAGTATTCAAATGAGACCAATCGAACAAAATAAAATTCCTGTCAGATCGACGTGGCAGCGGGTGTGCATCGCAGTTGCCGTCTGCACCGTTTGGTTGTGCACCGGCTGCGTATCGTCGCAGAAAATGGTCATGCATCTGGCCGTCGCGGATATCGATAAGATCGAACCCACGGTTAAATTCTACCGGCTGACGATCAAAGCGTCGTCATCGAATCTGAAGTCGACGCTGCGGATGGGTTATTACGATGCCAATACGCTGCGCGATGCTTTTGGCGAAGTGCGGGCGGCAAGTCGGCCGCAGGACAGCCAACGCAATACTGGTGAACTGGCCTTTGCCTTTGATCCAGCGACGAAAGCGTGGCGTTACGTTCAACCTTCGGAGCTGTTCACGATCATTTACGGGGCGGACGCGCAGGCGCTGGAAGGAGCCATCAAGGCTTATGCGGATTCGGATGAAGCGGGCCAGACCCTCGGTCGTCTGCTGGCGGCGGCGGCGGGGAGTGGCGTATTCCGGGAGGCGGCCACGGCCGAGCAGGATCTTAAAAAGCAACTCGCCAAGGCGAAACTGGTTGCCGCCGATTTCAAGGCCGAGAGCACCACGATCAGCGGTTGGGTGACGGCAGAGAAAATCGCCGCAGACAAGAACGCGGAAGATGATACTGCGGCGAAGCAAGCCCAGGCCAAGGTGGATGCCTTCGAGGAGGTCGAGGGTAAGACGCCCGCGGAAAACGCGGCCGCCAAAAAAGTGCTCACCGATAACGCAAAGGTTGCCGCGGACAAGGCGGCGGCATCCGTCCGCACCTTCCAAGCGGCCCGCACTTCGCTCGCGCCGGCAGAAGTGGACAAGGCGCTTCTGCGATTGGTCCAAGCCACCGCCAAGCAACTCGGCTCGTCCACTCCGATCGATGACGATCCTGCGACGGGTTTCGACCAGGCGACCCAACTTTACAACCTGCTCCAGCATAATTCCGGCAAGTGAGGACTCCTGTCATGAAACCCAAATTTTTCCTCGTCAGCGTCGCGACGCTTGCTTTCAGCGCAGCGGTCCCGGGTGTTGCCTCCACGGTGACGGATGTGGCGTGGATTACCGGCGTGGCTTCCGTGGGTATCCCGCTCGGGCTACAAGCGGCCACGCGATCCACGCTGAGCGTAAAGGTTGATGTCTATCGGGAGACTTTCACCCTGCCGATTTATGCTCCGGACAATAAGACTTTGATCCGTTGGGATTATGGACAAAAAGCGTTCGGGCTGGAGCAACCCACCGCTTTAATGCGCCAGCGCGCCCTGCTGGCGGAACTGAAAGATCCGGTGAGTCAGCCCAGTGCCGCAGGTTTGACGGCGGTCGCTCAGCAATTGGGTGTAGCTGGCGAGAAGCTCAAGGCCAGCGGCGAAGGCTTGGACCGATTTATCAAGCAAGCAGCGACCTTGGCAGAAAATAAACTCTGGACCACGATGCCGGGATTGCTGGCGGAGGCCAAACAACGCCGCGAGGCAGTTAGCAACACTATCGCTGCCATTTCCGCCTACGAAGCGAAAGTCAGTGAGGCTTCACGCGACGGCGTGTTCTCCGCCGAAGAACAGGAAAGCGCCGCAATGCAGCTCCTGGGCATCCGGCTGGCATCGCAGGCGGTTGCTCAGGATTTCTCCGAGGTCTTAGGCGCTTACTTTCAATCGAGGATTACGACATACTTGAACAAGCTGCTGATTGACGCGAAGCCGCTGGCTCTGCAGCCGAAGCAGCGGGTCATGCTGACCAAGGAGACCCTTCGGTCGAAGGCGGAACTGCGGCAGCCAGGAGAGCCGCAGACCGAGGCTGTCCAGCGCCAGATCTGGCACACCGTCTCACTCATCCGTCAGTTAGAAAAATCCCAGCGGCAATTTATCGATGCTGATCAAAAGCAATACGCGGTTACCCAAGCGCAGATCGAAACCGCCAAGAGCAATATTGCCGGCATGATCGGTAAGCTCGGATTTGACGGCGACGCCAGCCAGTTGTTCGCCATCGACCGAGAAAGTGAATTCAGGCTTTATTGGGACGGCAGTTTTATCGACGGAGCGATCCGACGGGCGGCCAAGTCCGCTAACGATGCGACCTACGTCGGCGTCAACGTGGGCGCCAATTTTGGGCCCATTGCGAACGAAGTGATTCAAGGGTTGTTCTCGCAGAGCAAGATGATCGACCAGGTCGTTAGTAACCCCGGCCGCTGGAAAACCTACAATTCCGCCGTTAGCAAAGGCAGTGCGGGCACACACAACGCCATCATCTATTTTGAGAACATGCTCACGCCGGTTCTGAAGTCGGCCACGTTTGACCCCAGTCAACTGCTCTTGGCGAACGCCCAGATCTACAAACGGGCCACCAGCATCGTGGCACAGGTTTATGGCGCGCCGACCGCCGCCGACATCACCAGCGGCAAGGCGGATGAGTCACTCAACCTCATGAGCCTCGAAGCCCGCAAACTGAGCGCTACCAACGGTGAGAAAGCCACGCGGGCCGAGTTGCTGGCCTCCTTGCGTTCTTTGCTGGATGAGCACACGGCGCTGGCCGCTCTGCTCAAGGCCGATGACAAGAACGACTGGGCCGACTACCCTGGCGCGGCGCGTGCCAAGCTGGAGAAACTTGCCACCCAACTCGCGGCGACTGCCGCCAGCCTGGAACAACCTTAATCATTTAAACCCACCACCGCCATGACACCCTCAACACCCTTCGAATCCAAGGTAAACACCGATAAAGCGCCAATCGAGTTGGATGATGACACCACCGCTGAGTTGGATATCGATCAGGAGGTCACGGTGATAGATAGACCTTATCCCTTCACCTACAGCACGGTGGAACTTACGCTGGCCGGTCAGCTGAGAGTCGGGACCATGGAAAGCATATACCTTACGCCCTGAGGCGGAGTGACGAAAGCGGTCGGGTCCGGTTAACAAAATAAAAGCCCCGCGCTTTTGAGACGCGGGGCTCGGAGAACGAGAAAGAGTAAGAGAACGAGAACGATTCTTACTTCTTCGAATCAGCGATCGCTGCTTGGGCGGCGGCGAGGCGGGCGACCGGCACGCGGTAAGGCGAGCAGGACACGTAGCTGAGGCCGAGCTTGTGACAGAACTTCACTGAATCCGGGTCACCACCGTGTTCACCGCAGATGCCGAGCTTGATGTCAGGGCGGGTCTGGCGGCCTTTCTCGATGGCGATCTGCATCAGCTGGCCCACGCCGGTCTGGTCGATCGAAGCGAACGGGTTCTTCTTCATGATCTCGGACTCTTGGTAAGCACCGAGGAAGGAACCGGAGTCGTCGCGCGACATGCCGAGGGTGGTTTGCGTGAGATCGTTCGTGCCGAAGCTGAAGAACTCCGCGGTGTGCGCGATTTCGTCGGCGGTGAGGGCACCGCGCGGGATTTCGATCATGGTGCCGACGGAGTAGTTGATCTTGGTCTTCTTCTCCTTCTGCACGGCGGCGGCGACTTCGTGGACGATCTCAACTTGCAGATCGAGTTCCTTCTTGAAGCCGACGAGCGGGATCATGATTTCCGGCTTGGCCTTGAAGCCGGCCTTGGTCGCGTCAGCGGCGGCCTCGAGCACAGCGCGGGCTTGCATGCGGGTGATCTCCGGGAACTTGATGCCGAGACGGCAGCCGCGGAAACCAAGCATCGGGTTGAACTCGTGGAGCTCGTGCACGCGGTGTTCGATCTTCTCGACGGCGACGCCGAGTTTCTTGGCGAGATCGAGCTGGGCCTCTTTCGAGTTCGGGAGGAACTCGTGCAGGGGCGGATCGAGGAAGCGGATCGTGGCCGGGAAGCCCTTGAGCGCCTTGAAGATTCCGAAGAAATCGTCGCGCTGATACGGGAGGAGTTTCGCGAGGGCGGCTTCGCGGTCGGCGAGGTTGCCGGCGAGGATCATCTCGCGCATGGCGTCGATACGGTCGCCTTCGAAGAACATGTGTTCCGTGCGGGTGAGACCGATGCCGACGGCGCCGAACGCGATGGCCTGGCGGGTTTGCTCAGGGGTGTCGGCGTTGGTGCGGACGGAGAGCTTGGTGGCTTGCGCGCACCATTTCATGAGCTGGACGTAGCTCTTGAACTTTTCCGTGGCTTGCGAGGCTTTGTCGCCATTGAGGAGACCGGCGATGATTTCCGAAGGAGCGGTCGCGATCTGGCCGGCGTAAACCGCGCCGATCGTGCCGTCGATGGAAAGGTAGTCGCCTTCGCCGTAGGACTTGCCCGCGACGGTGACGGTCTTCTTGTCGTAGTTGATTTCGAGGGAGGCGGCGCCGCAGACGCAGACCTTGCCCATCTGGCGGGCAACGAGCGCCGCGTGCGAGGACACACCACCGCGAGCGGTGAGAATGCCTTCGGCCGCGATCATGCCGCGAAGATCTTCCGGGGAAGTCTCGACGCGCACGAGGAGCACCTTCTCGCCCTTCTCGGCGGCTTGCACCGCGCGATCGGCGTTGAAGTAAACCTTGCCAGTCGCCGCGCCCGGGCCGGCGGGAAGGCCGGTGGCGATGACGGTGGCTTTCTTGACTTCGTTCAGATCGAAGATCGGCGCGAGGAGTTGCTCGAGCTGGTCAGCCGGATTGCGCATCACGGCGGTTTCCCACGAGATGAGTTTTTCCTTCACCATATCGATGGAGAACTTCAACGCGGCGGCGGCGGTGCGCTTGCCGTTGCGGGTCTGCAGCATGAACAGCTTGCCTTCCTGCACGGTGAATTCGATGTCCTGCACGTCCTTGAAATGTTTCTCGAGCGTGGCGCGAACCTTCAGAAGTTCGGCGTAGGACTTCGGCATCGCGTCCTTCAATTTGAGGACCGGCTCCGGGGTGCGGACGCCCGCGACGACGTCTTCGCCCTGCGCGTTGATGAGGAACTCGCCGTAGAATTCGTTGACGCCGTTGGCCGGGTTGCGGGTGAACGCGACGCCGGAACCGGACGTGTCGCCGGTGTTGCCGAACACCATGGCCTGGACGTTAACGGCAGTGCCCCACTCGGAGGGAATGTTGTATTTCGCGCGGTAAACCTTGGCGCGGTCGTTCATCCAGGAACCGAACACTGCGCCGGCGGCGCCGCGGAGCTGGTCCCACGGATTGTTCGGGAACGCTTTGCCGGTGCGGTCTTTCACGAGCGCTTTGAAACGCTTCACGAGTTCCTGCTGGTCGGCGGCGGTGAGCTTCGAGTCTTCCACGTCGCCGTGGTATTTTTCGTGCTTGAAAGTGTGGATAGTGTGCTCGAACGGATCGTGGTCTTCGCCTTCGCGTTTTTGCACGCCCATGACGACGTCACCGAACATCTGGATGAAGCGGCGGTAGCAGTCCCACGCGAAACGCTCGTTCTTCGTCGCTTCGACGAGGGCGAGGACGGATTGGTCGTTGAGACCGAGATTGAGGATGGTGTCCATCATGCCCGGCATCGAGTCGCGCGCGCCCGAGCGGACGGCGAGGAGGAGCGGCATGCCATTGGTGGCACCGAACTTCGTGCCCATGATCTTCTCCATGTTGACGACGCCCGCTTCCATCTGCGCCTGCAGCGAGGCCGGGTAGGTGCGCTTGTTGTCGTAGTAATACGTGCAGACTTCCGTGGTGATCGTGAAGCCGGGAGGCACGGGCAAATTAATGCGCGTCATCTCGGCGAGGTTCGCGCCTTTGCCGCCGAGGAGGTTCTTCATCGAGCCGTTGCCGTCAGCTTTGCCGGCGCCCCACGTGTAAACGTATTTCGGGCCTTTGGCGGATGCCTTGGCAGCAGGTTTCTTCGCAGCGGGCTTTTTGCCCGCGGGTTTCTTAGCAGTGGTTTTCTTAGCCATGTGGATAAATTTTGAGCAGGGTTACCGACCGAAAACAGGAGTCGTTAAAGCAGCGTTTCAGAGGGGGAGTGTCAACGGCGGAGGCGTCCGGAATGCGGAATTCGTGGGAAGTTAAGGGGTAGGCCGGAAAGACCGGTTCTGCTGGGGCTTAGCGAGCGGATGCGCTCTATCGTGATGCCGGGGGAAAGGGGTGACCTAACCTACTTTACAGGTGCGACATGGCGATTGAGCGCGGAGTTGCGCCACGCAGACAAACGTGCATTTAGGTCAGGCTTGTGAGCAGAGATTCCTCGAACAATCCCGATGATAGCGACGAAACGCATTCGCCGCACGAGAAGCCCATGGGCTTTTTTGATCATCTGGAGGAGTTGCGGTGGACGCTCATCAAGTGCGCCGTCGTGTTCGGTCTTTTTGCGACGTTGATCGGTATTTATGTGCAGGAAGCGTCGGCCTTGCTGCTTTTGCCGTGGGAAACGGTGCGCGTGGATTTTCCGCAGTTTCACAGCGGCCTGATCACGAACAGCCCGATGGGGATCTTCACGATGATGATCAACATCTGCATCATGGGCGCGGTGTGCCTTTCGATTCCGTTTTGGTTTTTCTTTGCGGCGCAATTCATCGCGCCGGCGCTTTCAAAAAAGGAAATGAAAGTGCTCATTCCGACCTGCACGGCGGCGTTCGTGTTGTTTCTCAGCGGTGCGGCGTTCGGCTACTACATTCTCGTGCCGAACACGGTGCGCTTCGCTTATGAGATGAACGCTTACATGGGCGTCGACCCGATGTGGACCGCCGATAATTACTACAGCTTGCTCCTCTGGCTGGTGCTTGGCGTGGGGGCAGGTTTCGAATTTCCGCTGCTCGTGGTGCTGGCGGTTTACATGGGCTTGATCCAAGTCGCGACGCTGCGCAAATACCGCCGTCACGCGATCGTGGTGATGTTTATAATCGCTGCCATCGTCACCCCGACACCGGATCCGTTTAACATGACGATCTTCGCGATTCCGTTGATCGTGCTCTACGAGATCGCGATCTGGGTGTCGGCTTACCTCGTGCGCAAGAAAGCGCAGGAAAGCGGCGTGGTGGATATTTAATGTGTCGTAAGTGGAGCCTGACCTTCGGGCGGGCTTCAAAGTGCAGGACATCGAACGCTAAACTTTTAACGTCCAACTCCGAACGGCATGCGCGAAACGCGACACTTCAACGTTGATCGTTCGCTGTTCGACGTTCTGCCCTTACTTCTCCAACTTAACCTTCGCGATAATCGCGGGGTTCTTTTCCAAGTGGCGCGTGAGCGCTTCGATCGCCTTGAACGTGTCAGGGCTGATATGGTGCTCCATGCCCTCGACGTCGTCGTAGATTACTTTCTCATCTGCCACGCCAATCACGCGCAGAAAATCGGTGAGTAACTGGTGCCGGTGCGCGATGCGGCGGGCGACTTCGAGGCCGCTGCTGGTGAGGACCATACCGCGGTATTTCTCGTATTTGATGAAGCCCTCGGCATCGAGGCGTTGCACCATGGCCGTGACGCTGGCCTGCGAAATTTTCAACCCCGCCGCGATATCGACCACGCGCGCGTAGCCTTTCTTCGCGATGAGCTGCTCGATTTTCTCGAGATAATCTTCAACCGCGACCGACGGACGAGCGCGGACGGAACTGGATTGAGCGGCGGCCAAAATCAGGTGTGGTCAGGCGACGCCCAAGCCGGCGCAGCGCGATTACTTTTTCGATTCCCGCTGGAAACGATAAACCGTTTTGACCATCTGCCAGGCGAGCCAGAAGACGCCGGCCATGCAGCCCGCCGTCAAACCGCCAAAAAGCATGATCATCTTCGGGTCTTCCGACGGGACGTGGGAATTCACGAGCCAGTAGAAAATGACAAACGCAATGGCGGTGAGCGCCAGATCAAGGATGAGGGTGACGAGGGAGAAAGGCTTTTTCGCGGACGTGGCCATGGCGAAAAAGAAGGGGAGCGCCGCCGGTTTTGTCGAACCGAAACTTTGCCACCCCCGCGCCCAACAACTGCCGTGCTAGCCGCGATTAGCGCGTCTGACAGGGCTAAAGCATGGCGATTTCCATTCGAAACGTATTTCAGTCTTTAACTGCCAAGTTCGACTGGTATCCCTCAGTTTTACTTAGGGAATTTACTCCATGAAATTCGGTCGCCTTCGCTTTGTCATCATCCTCGCTTTGCTGGCGTCGAATCTTCTGGTCGGCGTGCTCAGCCTCTACTTTTTGCGGTCAATGGAAGAGCGCTACACCGTGCTGTTCGACCGCAGTGTGCCGCTCATCAACAATCTACGCACGCTCACCCGCGAACTCGGCTCGGTGCAGCGCCTCGCGCGCCGCATCTCCGATCCGCAAAACGAAACCGACTGGCCGGCGCTTTTGCCCCAGATGGAGCAGGGCAGTCGCAACGCCAAGCAGCACGTGACGGAGATCAGCTCGATGGAACTCATCAAGGACGACAAACATGTCGCCACGATGCTGGAGACCGGCCGCATCTACGACAGTCGGGTGCTGGAATTTCTCGCGCTCGCGCGGGCCAAAAGGATTTCCGAAGCCAACCAGCACAACATCGATGTGCTGCGGCCCACTTACGACCTCTACATGGACTCGCTTGATAACGTGGCGAACTATGTCGAGCGCGAGGGTAACGACCTGCGCGCGCGCTACGCCCAAGAATCCCGCTGGTTCAGCGGATTGTTGCTGGCCGTCGCCGGCTGGCCGTTGCTCGCCGTGATCGTGCTCATGATCGTCATGGGCGTGCTGGTCATCGGTTTGCTGGCTGCCGTGTTTTTCCCGCGGTTGTTCACCGCGAAAACGGTGCCGGTTTAAGCTTTAGGTGGGCGTCGGTCGCCGCACCGACGCCACGGCGCAATCGGCCCGCCATAATAACTCTCCCAGCCTGCTCGTCGCCGGCGCGGCACGCCCCGTTACTACCTTTTGAATTCGCCGCAACCTTGGCGCGTTTGTCATATAATATATGACAAACGCGATGAGGCAGGATGGAGCTAATGCCTGAAAAACTCAGTTCCTGCGCCCCGATTATTTGTCATATATTATATGACAAACTGGTCTTGCTCACTCTGAGAGCTGATTGCGGTTACTCGCGTGCGGGCGTGAGGGTTTTCGGAATCGCCGCAGTCAGATTTTCCGGTTCGCCGTCGGTGATGACGAGATTGTCTTCGAAACGCACACCGCCGAGGCCGAGGCATTTTTCCGCGAGCGGCCAGTTGACGGCGTCGCGGTATTTTTCGCGGAGCGAGACGTTATTAATCAATGCGGGAATGAAATACAGTCCGGGCTCCACGGTGACGATGTAGCCGGGCCGCAGGATCAAATCCATGCGCAAGCTCTTCAGGCTCGGACGCGGGTTTTTAATACGTCCGGGCTCCACGCCGCCGGCGTCGCGCACGCCGAGGCCCACCATGTGACCGAGTCCGTGCGGGAAAAACAGGGTGTGCGCTTCCTGCTCCACGAGCGCAGTTGCGTTTCCTTTCATAAGGCCGATCGAAATGAGGCTGTTCACCATATCGACGGCAGTCGCGAGGTGAATATCGACCCATTCGGCGCCGGGCAGGCAGCGGGCGCAGGCGCGTTGCTGGGCGTCAATCACGGCTTGGGCAAAGTCTTTTTGAAACGCGGTGGGTGTGCCGGCGACATACGTGCGCGTCACGTCGATGACGTAGCGATCCCACTGCGCGCCGGAATCGATCAGGATAAAGTCGCCGTCTTTCGCGATGCGCTCAGTTGAGGGGGAACCGTGAAACACCGCGCTCTGTGCGCCGACGCCTACGATGGAACTGTAACCCGTGGTTTGCGCGCCGTGGCGGAAGTATTCGGCTTCGAGTTCGATCTGCATGCGGCGCTCGCTGACGCCGGGTTTGAGAAACGGTTGAAGCGCTTTGTAGCCGGCGGTTGTTGCCGTGGCGCAGCGGCGCATGATTGCGAGTTCGCCGGGCTCTTTCGGGCGACGCGCGTGTTTGTAGGTTTCGCGGACTTGCGTGGTGCGGATGACGTCGGGCTGCACTCCGGCGAGCGGGGCACCGAGCGCGATCACGCGGCGTGCGCGGCGCGCGTCGAGCCACGCGGGCAGCGCGCCGAGGAATTCGCCGGGGAGCTGTTCGGTGCCGTCCCAGATTTTTTCGAGCTCGGTGACTTCCGGCACAAACGATGTCCACGTGTTATCTTTCGCATCGTAAGCAATGACGCCGCCGGGCGCTTCCTCGTGGCCGGTGAGGTAAAGGTATTCCTGATGCGCGATGAATGGAAAATGTTGCTCGCTCAACTCAGGGCGAGGAACTGGGTGGCCGGCACCGACGAGGAGAATTTCGTCAGCGTGCAAGCCGAGGGCGGGAGCGATGCGGGCGCGACGGGCGGCGTGGTCGATTTGCATGGGATTTTTTTTGCTTAAGAAGGCCACAAGCGCGCAAAAAGAAAAGCGCAGCTTTCGGCTGCGCTTGGCAAAGGATGGGGAGAATGACCTCGAGTGCGCTCAGGCTTTCGCGAGCAGTCGGTTGAGTGCGCTGACGATGGCTTTGATCGACGCGAGTTCGATGTTCGTGTCGATGCCGGCGCCGAAGAGGGTGAGCCCGCGGTCGGTTTTGATCTGAATGTAGGAAACGGCGCGCGCCTCGGCGCCCTGGCCGAGCGAGTGTTCGGAATAGGAGAGGACTTCGAATTTCGGGAGTGATGACGCACCCAGCGAACGCACGAAAGCGTCGATCGGGCCGTTGCCTTCGCCGTGGAGAGTGGCGGGGTTTCCGTCGATGACGAGGCGAGCTTCGGATTTCACCGCGCTGTCGCGTTCGGCGGTTTTGAAATGTTCGAGCACGATATGCGGCGCGGCGCGGTCGAGGTAGGCGGCGCGGAACGCGTCGTAGATTTGCGCAGGCGTAAGCTCGGTGCCTTTCGTGTCAGCGACATCGTTGATGATGCGACCGATTTCCTTGTGCATGAGTTTCGGCAGCGAGAAGCCGAATTCCTGTTCGAGGATGTAAGCGACGCCGCCTTTGCCGGACTGGCTATTGATGCGGATGATGGCCTGATAACTCCGGCCAAGATCGGCGGGATCGATCGGGATGTAGAGGACGTCCCACGGCGCGTTGGGCTTTTGTTTATCCCAGGATTTTTTGATGGCATCCTGGTGCGATCCGCTGAACGCCGTGAATACGAGTTCGCCCACGTAAGGGAGGCGCGCGGGCACTTCAAGTTTCGTGCAACGCTCGTAAACGTCGCGGATGTGATTGATGTCCGAGAAATCGAGCTGCGGATGGATGCCGTGCGTGTAGAGATTCAGCGCGACGTTCACGATATCGAGATTGCCGGTGCGTTCGCCGTTGCCGAAGAGCGTGCCTTCGACGCGATCCGCACCCGCGAGCAACGCGAGTTCGGTCGCCGCGACGCCGGTGCCGCGGTCGTTGTGCGTGTGGAGAGAAACGATGCTCGCAGCGCGGCGCGTGAGGTGGTTGCACATCCACTCGATCTGATCGGCGTGCACATTGGGCGTCGCGTATTCGACGGTCGCGGGGAGGTTGAGAATAATCTTGTTCGCGGGCGTGGGTTGCCAGACATCGGAAACCGCTTCGCAGATTTCGAGCGCGAATTCCAACTCCGTGCTCGTGAAACTCTCGGGCGAATACTGCAGGCGAATGCGCGACCCCTCGGCGACGAGCGGCTGCATTTTCTCTTTCAAGAAACCCACGGCGTGCGTGGCGATCTTGATGATGTCAGCCTTGGTTGCACTGAACACGTATTCGCGCTGCTTGGGCGACGTGGAGTTGTAGAGGTGGAAAATGATGCTCTTCGCGCCGCGCAACGCTTCGAGCGAGCGCGTGATGAGGTCTTCGCGACACTGACAGAGGATTTGCACGGAGACGTCGGCCGGGATGCGATTTTCATCGATGAGGCGGCGGCAGAAATCGAATTCGATCTGGGACGCGGACGGGAAACCGATCTCGATTTCCTTGAACCCGATTTTCACGAGCAGGTCGAAATATTCGAGCTTCTCGGTGATGCTCATCGGTTGGGCGAGTGCCTGGTTGCCGTCGCGGAGATCGACGCTGCACCAGAGCGGCGCGTGCGTGTGCACGCGGTTCGGCCACTGGCGATTGGGCAAATTTACCGGAGGAAACTGAACGTATTTGTTAACAGGAGCGGACTGCATGATGCGAAAATAGACTTAACGGTGACAACTTTAAGGGACGAACACACGCCGCGAATCGCGACGGAAACCAAACTCTCAGCTGGCGCACGATGCACCGCTACGCGGCGAATCAGAGATCGTGCGCGGACGTAAGTCGTAGAAGCGTGAGAGCGAAAAATCGCATCAGAAGGCGAAACTGGGGCAGAGCGTTTGGGCAAAGTCAAGGCGTGGCCTTGTCACAAACAGGCCGTGTTGACGTGGGTCGGGGCGGTTAGCACTGACGGCCCTTCAGAATTCGCGCACGAAAAAGGGCGGTTAAGAATAACCGCCCCTCCCTGAAGGAAGCTTTGTTTGAATTTACTTCGCCACAGGCGTATCCAGCGTCGCAAGGGCTTGCTTGGCGCCGTCGTGGTCGGGTTTGAGCTTCAGCGCCGCTTGGAAAGCGATCCGCGCATCTTCTTTTTTGCCGAGCTTCAAAAACATCCGGCCGCTGGCGAATTGCATGCCGGAGCTGTCGGGTTTCAAGGTCAGCGCCGCATCGTAATGGCGGAGCGCTTCGGCAAAATTTTCATCTTTCTCCGCGATGCGGCCGAGTTCGACTTCGCCGAGGAGTGGATCGATTGCCTTGATCCGTTCAGCGTAAGTTTTGGCCTTCGCCGTGCTACCGCCGGCGATTTCCGGGGCGTTGACGTAGAAACGCGCCAGACCGATCAAGCCCGGGACATGCTTGGGGTCGAGTTCGATGGATTTCTCGAAGGCCTTCTTCATTTTACCGGAGAGCGCGGCCATCTGCATGAAGTTCACTTCGTTCATTCGGTTGGCGAGCGCGATGCCGAGTTGGGAAAAATATTCCGGCTTGGTGGGGTCTGCCTTGGTGGCCTTCTCGGCGTAGTCGATCGCTTCCTTGGTTTTCTTTTGCTGGCCGCTTTCGAGGCTGAGTTTGTTCAACGCGGCGGCATCGGTCGGCTCGGCGGGAGTTTGTGCGAACGTCAACGTGGTGAAAAAAGCGGCGCAAGCCGCGAGGAGGATTGATTTTGTCTTCATGATGCGTGGGGAAATTTTTATTCGTGTTGGAGCGCTTGAGTGGGTTTCAAAAGTGAAGCGCGCAGCGCCGGAAAAAATGCGGCGAGAGTAACGACGGCGGGCAGGAACAGGACGAGCGTGCCGAGCACGAGCGGATCGGCGGGAGCGACACCGTAGAGGACGCCACGCAGAAATTGCGTCACGGCGACCGCGCCGATGAGTCCGACCGCCACGCCGATTCCCGCGAAGACGGCGGCGCGCACCAATACCCAGCGGAGAATGTCTGCGGGTGTCGCGCCGAGTGCCATGCGCACGCCGATCTCACGCGTGCGCTGGCCAACGGTGAAGGCCATGCTCGCGTAAATGCCGAACGCCGACAACCCGAGCGCGACGGCGGCGAACATCCCGAAGAGCACGGTGCGAAGGCGCGGTTGCGTGGCACTGCGCGCGAGGTGTTCTTCCAAAGTGTTTACGCGCATCGTGAGCGTGGGATCGGCGCGGCGCATCGCGTTTTGAATCGTGGCGGCGCTGACGCCGTTCGCGCGCACGAGCACGGTGGAGAAAAACCACGGCGATTGTTGCTGCGGCACATAGAGTTGCGGTGTGGCGTCGTCGCCTTGCGAATCTTGTTTCACGTCGCCGACCACGCCGACGATTTCGCGGTAGCTGCGCACCATCCACGGCAGCGTGCGGATGCGGCGGCCGATCGGATCGGCTTCGCCAAAAAGCCGTTTCGCGAGCGTCTGATTGATGATGCACACGGGGCGATTTTTTGAAGCATTCATATCGTCGCTGGTTTCGAAGAAGCGTCCGCGCATGAGCGGAATGCGCAGCGTTTTGAAGTAGTCCGTGCTGATTGAGTTAAACACCGCTTCGTCGGCGTTGCCTTCTTCGACGGGGCGACCTTCGACCCAGAAGGGATAGCGCAGCGTGATGCCCGTGAGCGGCGCACTGCTGTTGAGCGCGACGTTGAGGACGCCCGGTTCGCGTTGCACTTCGGCGAGCACGGTTTCGTAGTAGTTGCCGAGCTGCTGGAAATTATCCCAGCGCGCCTGCGGCGGCGAGATGCGCAACGTGAGAATATTGCTCGCATCGAAGCCGAGCGGCGCGCGTTGCAGAGTCAGCAGGCTCTTCATCAGCAGCGCTGCGCCTGCGAGCACGACGAGTGTGAGGGCGACCTGGCCCGAGATGAGCGCGCCTTGAGCTTGCGCGGCAAAACGTCCCGACGCGCCGCGACTGCCACCGGATTTGAGGGTTTCGTTGACGTTGGCGCGCAGCACTTGCCACGCGGGCAACAAGCCGAAGACGAGCCCGGTGAAAATTGAAATGCCGACCGCGAACGCCAACGCGGTGCTGTCGACGCTGATGGTTTGCGAGCGAGGAATAAGTCCGGCGGGTAAACGATGTGCGATGGCCGGTAGGCCGACTGCGGCCAACACGATGCCGAGCGCGCCGCCCGTGAGCGCGAGCAACAGGCTCTCGAGCATCACGCCACGGGCGAGCGTGTGCGGCGTGGCCCCGAGCGCGAGGCGCACGGCGAGTTCCTGCAAGCGCGCGACGCCGCGCGCGAGCATGAGATTGGCGAGATTGACGCACGCGATGAGCAACACGAGGCCGACCGCGCCGATCAGGAGGAGCAACGTCGTGCGCATACCGCCGACGCGCATTTCGAGCAACGGTTGAAGCGTGACGCCCCAACCGCGATTGGTGCCCGGATACTCCGTGGCGAGCGCGGTCGCGAGGGTGGTCGCTTCGGCTTGGGCGCCACCGAGCGTGGCGTCAGGCTTAAGACGACCGATGGTCGCCCAGAAACGTGAATCGCGCACCAAGTTTTCCGGCGCTTCGATTGGAAACGGCAACCACACGTCGGCAAATTCAGGTTCGCGAAACTCGGCGGGCATTACGCCGATGATCGTGGCCGGTTCATCGTTGAGCATAATTGAGCGGCCGATGACGTCGTCGCGCTCCTCGAAATACCGACGCCACGCGGTCTGGCTCAACACGACCGTGCGCTCGGCACCGTAGGAAAACTCGCTGTCCTTAAAAACTCGCCCGAGCAGGGGTGAGACGGCGAGCACTTTGAAGAATTCCTCAGTGACCTGGCCGCAGACCAACTGGATGGGTTCGGCGCCTTGCGGCGCATAGCCGATAAAATCCGGGCGAAACGCGCCGAGCGCGGTGTAGGATTGGGCGCGCTCCTTAAAGTCGCGAAAGTCGGTCAGCGAAAGCGCGGGTTGCGTGATGGCCTTGGCGGCGTTGACCGATTTGAAACCGACGAGTGCTTCCTGTTCGGGATAAGGCAGCGGACGCAGCAGGATGGATTGAAAGATCGAAAAGATCGCGACGTTGGCGCCGATGCCGAGGGCGAGCATCGCGATGGCGAGCGCGGAAAACGCCGGCGCGCGACGGAGGTGGCGGCAGGCGGCGGTGAGTTCTGCGAGAAAAATAGTCATGAGCGCGGTTGACGGCGCTCACAGTAACAAATCACGCACTCCCGCACATGGGCTGGAAGTCAGGGTCATGGTCATGCCGCAGCATGACTGGCGTCCGTTACGACTGATTATCGAGCGCTTGCAGCGCTTCGCGGACTTCGTTGAGCGAAGGATCGAGTTTCAGCGCGTTCGTGAACCGAGCACGCGCTTCGACTTTGCGACCGAGAGTTTGCAGCGCCACCCCGGTGAAATAATTGGCGAGCGCGTCATTCGGTTTGAGGTGCAGGGCTTTCTCGAAGTGCACGAGCGCGCTTTCAACATGCGTGAGACGCAGATCGAGGGAGCCGTGTTCGAGCTCTCCTTGCGCGGGATCGACTTTGAGGAGGCGATCCGCGTATTCGCGGGCTTTCTTAAAACTGCCGCCTTCTTTCACCGTGGCGTTGGTGTAGAAGCGCACCATGCCCACCAAGCCGGGCACATGATTCGGATCGAGCTTCAGCGATTGTTCGAGCGATTTGCGGATTTTATCGGTGAAAAATCCACCAGTGCTTTCGGAAGCGACAAATCCGTAAGTTTTGCTCAGGTGAGAAAAGTATTCCGCTTTCGAGGAGTCGAGTTTGATGGCGCGCTCGGCCAGCTTAAGGGCTTCCGGGTTTCGGTGCTGCGCGGAGCGAATCACGCTGAGTTGATAAAGAGAAACCGCGTCGGCGTTTTTGGCATTCGCGAGAGGTTCGACGATCCGCTCGGCGGCGAGGTATTCTTTTTTCTCCAACAGCGCGGCCACTTGTTGTTGGGGTGTTTGCGCGAAGACTGGCGTGAGCAGGTTCGAAGCGATCAGCGCGAAAATAAAATGAAGGGATGAACGCATGAGGAAGAGAGCGCCATTGACCAAGCACGGCGCCATTCGTGCCGTCAATCTTTACGATGGCACGCTGGTATCAGCGTCAAATCAGGCCCATTTCGCGCGCGCGCAACGCGGCTTGCGTGCGGTCGAGCACGCCAAGTTTGCCAAGGACGTTGGTCATGTGGTTTTTCACGGTGCCCTCGGTGATATTCAGCGCGGAGCCGATCTCCTTGTTGCTGCGGCCTTCCGCGAGCAGGCGCAGAACGCCGAGTTCGCGTTCGGAAAGCGGCTCGGCCAGCGTTTGCACGGGACGTTTGCCCTCGCGCGCCGAGAGGCGATTCAACTCGGCCATCATGCGCGCGGCGACCGACGGTTCGAGCACCGACGTGCCTTTCGCAGCGGCGCGAACGGATTCGCACAGTTTGTCGGCCGAGCAGGCTTTTAAAAGATAACCCAACGCGCCCGCGCGCATGGCTTCGAAAATTTCCTCGTCCTCCTCGAAAGTCGTGAGCACGACGACGCGCGAACCTGGCAGCGTGGCGTTGATCCGCCGCGTGGCCTCGACGCCGCCCATCACCGGCATGCGCAAATCCATGAGGATGACGTCGGGCTTGTGCACTTTCGCGAGCGCGAGGGCGCGCTCGCCGTTTTCGGCCTCCGCGATGATCTCGAAATCCTCCTGAAGCGAAAGGAGCGTGCGCAGGGCTTCGCGGAAGAGCGATTGATCGTCGACGAGAAGAATGCGGAGTTTTTTTGTCATGCGGGCACCTCGACGCTGAGGGAAAATCCGCCGGTGGAGCGATTGCCGGAAGCGACGCGACCACCGAGAACCTCGATGCGCTCGCGGATACCGAGTAATCCAAAACCGTTTGTGACCACAGTGCTCGCACCCCGTCCATTATCGGCGACCGTCAGGGTCACGCGTCCGTCGTCACGGAAATGCAACGTGACCTCCGATTCAGTGGCGGCGGAATGTTTACGGATGTTCGTGAGACCTTCCTGCGCGGAACGAAACAGCGCGTGCTCGATGCCTGGCGGCAGCGTGCGGGGAACTCCTTCGATTTTTAACGTGACGGGCAGACCGGCCTCGTGCGTGAGCGTGCGCAGCGCTTCGGGCAAAGGCGGACGCTCCGCATCGGTGCGCAGCGCACCGACGGAACGACGCACGTCGTCGAGCGCGTCGCCGGAGAGTTTGGCAGCCTTCACGACAGCGTCGCGCGCCTTTTCAGGATGGGCGGGAAGCAGCGCGGCGGCGGCGTCGAGTTGGGTTTTTACGACTGTGAGATAATGACCGACGCCGTCGTGGATTTCGCGGGCCACGCGGTTGCGTTCGCGGGTGGTGGCGAGGTCTTCCGCTTGTGAAGCGTTGGCGCGCAAGAGCGCATTCGCGTCTTCGAGTTCGTGGCGCAGCTTTTCCTCGCGCTCACGGGAGTTGAGGGCCTGCTTCGTGATCAGGGTGAATGCGATCGTGAAGGTGAATGCGGCAGAGTAGTTGATTATGGCCTGCAAACCGCTTTGCCAGCCGTAGGGGATCGCCCAAAGCGCGATATTGATGCCGAAAAGATAAACTCCGATCAGCGCCGCGTAGCGTGGTCGCAGATCGAAAATGGCCTGGCTCATTGCGGGCAACACGAGGATGCCGAGAAATCCGCGCACCGGGCTCAGGAAAATAATCGCGGTCAATAACGAGCACTGAATGAGGTAGTAGAGCGCGTGGCTCATGCGCCCATTGCACTCGAGGAGCGTTCCGCCTAGCACGCCGAGGGTCGCGTAAATGGCGCCACACACAAACACCACCGGCACCATCCATTCCGAGGTGTAGTAGCGCTGGTTGTTCAGAAAACCCGCATAGCAAGTCACGACGACGAGCGCATACGCAAAGGAACCGTAGAGGTTGCCGGTGCGGTGGGCTGCGCTGGTTTCGGATGACATCGCCGCAGATTACCACAGACGCGCGGCTTGGCGATATAGGAAGGAAGTCATGGTGGCGTCACATCTGCGCGAACTCGTCCTTTCGGCGGAGTCGAAACGAGATTCGAGGCTTGGAGAAACTTCGCGCGCAGGCTTATGTCATAAGCGTTCTTCGTCCAATTTAACCCCGAACGCCCATGACCGCGCTGAACGCACCCGATAATTTTAACTGGCCGCTCGCTTACGAAGCCGAGGCGTTGCTCTCGAATTACATCAACGCCTTCCTCGCAAAAAACAGCTTCGCCGCGCAACTCGCGCAGCGGATGCACGCAGAAACGGGCACGGAAATTTTCGAGTGGACGGATAGCTTTGTGGTGTCGAAAGACCACGAAGCTGCGTTTCGCGCCGCAGGATTTTTAACAGAGAATGTCGAAGCGCCGCCGCACATCGTCGTGCTCGCTCACCCGCACGCCATGCTGCCGCGCGTGCGGATCTGCACGCTTTCCCCTGCGGCGGAAGCGCCGATCGCGCTACTGCTGCGCACGGAGTCGGTCGCGGATTTCATGGCGCGACACAACTTAAGCGGCGAAATCGAAGGTGCCCCGTGTGCGCGTTTTCGTGCCGTCACGGTGGGTGAAGAAAACGGCGCGACGCTGCGCGCGTGCGAACGGTTGGGTTATCGTGGCTTTCTCTTGAACGAGCCGATGCCGGGATTTTCGGAAGCAGTGCTGAAAGTGCGTGAGCTGTGGCGCGCGCGGAAACGCAACTTCGAGAACGACGCTGACGGCATCGCGCATCTTTTCGATGTGCAGAAAAAATCTATCGAACTCGTCGGTGTCGATGTGGCGTGCGAGCTGTATTTCGCCGAGGAACGCGCTTTCTGGGAGTTGAAGAATCGCGCCGGACGCGTGCAGAAGCGGCGACAGGATTTGCTCGGGCTCGGTTGGGCAAATCACGATCACCACACGTTCCGCTGCTCACGGGAATTTTTTCGCGACCTCGTGATTTTCATGGAAAACTTCGGCTTGTCGAAGCGTGAGCGTTTTTATGCGGGTTCGGAGGCGGGCTGGGGCGCGCAGGTGATGGAAACGCCGACCGTCGGCATCGTGGTGTTTGCGGACGTCGATCTGATGCCGAATGAAGTCGATATCGATTATGCGGCGGCCCCGTTGGAGGAAATCCCGCTCATGCGCACGATTGGTCTCTGGTGCGGCTTGCACGGCGACAGCCTGCTGCAATCGGGCATGCACCACTTGGAAGCGCGCTTCAATCACCCTGCATTGAAAGAACAACTCGCCGCCGAGGGCATCACTACGATGAAGCCGTTTTCGGATTTCCCGTTTCTCAAACAAGCTTTCACCGAGGGCGAGCGCTGGAAGCTCGATCCGAAGCGCATCGAATTCCTGCGCACGCGCGGCATGATTACGAATGCACAGGCGGAAACTTTTGTGAAAGACGGCGCGATTGGCAGCCACTTGGAAAACCTTGAGCGCAAAGGCGGTTTCAAAGGTTTTAACCAAAAAGCCGTCAGCGCGATCATCGCAGCGGTCGACCCGCGCAACGTGCGCGAAGTGCAGCCCACGCACTAACAATTAATTGAAGCAGGGGCCGACCTCGAGGCGACCCGCCTAAACTGACGCAATCAATCGGCCCGCTCGGAGATCGGGCCCTATCCTAGTAGAATTATGAAAATCGGCATTGTCGGGGCAGGTAAGGTCGGTGGCACGATCGCCACGCTGTTGGAATCGTGCAAATTCTGCAAAACGATCGCGCTCGCGGATGCGCGCGAAAACATCGACTTGAAGGGTTTGAAGAAATCGAAGTTCGTCCAAGTCGATGTGAACAAACCGGCGCAACTCGCGGCGTTTGTCGGCGGAGTGGACGCCGTGGTCAGCGCGGCGCCGTATTTTTTGAACAAGACGATCGCGAGCGCCTGCGCCAAGGCGGGCGTTTCGTATTTCGATCTCACCGAGGACGTCGAGACGACCGCGTTTATCCAGAAACTCGCGGCCAAGGCGCCGAAAGCGACGTTCATGCCGCAATGCGGACTCGCGCCAGGTGCGATTAACATCGTCGGTGGCTCGCTGGCGTCATCGTTGCAGTTCGTGCGGAACTGCGAGATGCGCGTCGGCGCGTTGCCGCTCAATGCCAGTAACCAGATGAAATATTATCTGAGTTGGAGCACCGCCGGACTCATCAACGAATACTGTCAGGTCGGCGAAGCGCTGCACGGCGGCAAACTCGTGACCACGATGCCGCTCGACGGCGTGGAGCGCATCACGATCGACGGGACGGAATACGAGGCATTCAACACGTCCGGCGGCGTCGCCACCATGTGCCAGACGTTTGCTGGCAAGGTGGGTGATCTGAATTACAAAACGATGCGCTATCCAGGGCATCGCGACCTGATGAAGTTTTTGCTGCAGGACTTGAATCTCGCGCCACGCCAGGAACTCGTGACGCAAATCTTCGATCAGGAAGTGCCGCTGACCGAGTCCGACGTCGTGGTATTTTATGTGAGCGTAGTCGGCAGCGAAGCCGGCGGTGGCTTAAAGCAGCGCAGCTTCATCAAGAAAATGCACGGCGACGTGATTCACGGCCGCAAACTCAACGCCATCCAACTCACGACCGCCGCGGGTATCGTTGGCGTGCTGGAGCTGTTCGCGAAAAAGAAACTCGGCCCGGGCTTCGTGAAACAGGAATCGGTTTCGCTCGAAAGCTTCCTCGCGACGAAGTGGGGCGGGAAAGTTTACGGAAATTAATCGTTACCAACCACAGATGGACACAAATACACACAGATATTGGGCAGGACTTGTTTATCTGAGTTCATCTGCGTCCATCTGTGGTTTAATTAGCCTATGAAACCTCAATCCGTTACCGTCTCGTTGGTAGCAAAAACAATTTTCCCCAAGCTCGGGCTCTCGCTCAAGGGACTAAATTCCGGCGTGTTTTCCGGTTCGTGGAGCGGCAGCGGTGCCGTGTTGGAAAAACGCTCGCCCATCGACGGCTCGCTGCTCGGTCGCGTGCAGCAGGCTTCGGCGGAGGATTATGAGAAAGCTATGACGGCCGCGCAGGCGGCTTTTCTTGCGTGGCGGGATTTGCCCGCGCCGAAGCGCGGCGAAGTGGTGCGCCAACTCGGTAACGCGTTGCGCGAACTGAAAACCGAACTCGGCCAAATCGTCTCGCTCGAAGCGGGAAAAATTTTATCCGAAGGCGAGGGCGAGGTGCAGGAGATGATCGACATCTGCGACTTCGCTGTCGGTCTTTCGCGACAACTGCATGGACTGACGATTGCTTCGGAGCGCCCGGGCCATCGCATGATGGAGCAGTGGCAGCCGTTGGGCGTGGTCGGAATTATATCGGCGTTTAATTTTCCCGTGGCCGTATGGGCATGGAACAGCGCACTCGCGGCGGTGTGTGGCGATGCGACGATCTGGAAACCGTCGGAGAAAACCCCACTGATCGCGATCGCGTGCATTAAAATCGCCGAGAAGGTGTGCCGCGCGAACGGTGTTGATCCCGCGATTTTCTCGCTCGTCATCGGCGAGGGAAAGACGGTCGGAGAGTTGCTGAGCAACGATCGGCGCATCCCGCTGGTATCAGCGACAGGTTCGACGCGAATGGGTCAGCGGGTCGGTGAAGTGGTTGCAAAACGTTTCGGTCGCAGCCTGCTCGAACTTGGCGGCAATAACGCGATCATCGTGACGCCGTCCGCTGACTTGAAGCTCGCGAAGCGCGCGATCGTGTTCGGCGCGGTCGGCACGGCGGGGCAACGTTGCACGAGCACGCGGCGGATTTTTGTGCACGAGTCGATCAAGGCGGAATTTGTGGCGTCGCTGGTCGCAGCTTACGCGCAACTCCCGATTGGGAGTCCGCTGGAAAAAACGACGCTGATTGGCCCGTTGATCGACGAAGCAGCCGTCGCGATGATGCAGGCGTCGTTGAAGCAGGTGAAGAAATTCGGCGGCAACGTGCTCTGCGGGGGCGAACTTGTTAAAGGAAATTACGTAACACCGTGTATCGTCGAAGCGCAGAACGACTGGCCGGTGGTGCAGCACGAAACCTTTGCGCCGATTCTTTACGTGATGGGTTATCGCGAACTCGACGATGCGATCGCGATGCAGAACGCGGTGCCGCAGGGCCTCAGTTCGGCGATCTTCACCACAGATTTGCGTGAGGCGGAAAAATTCCTTTCTGCGCGCGGCAGCGATTGTGGTATCGCCAACGTCAACATCGGCACAAGCGGCGCGGAAATTGGTGGTGCGTTTGGTGGTGAAAAAGAAACCGGTGGCGGTCGCGAGAGCGGCTCCGATGCGTGGAAGGCCTACATGCGTCGCCAGACGGTCACGATCAATTATTCAAACGCGCTCCCGCTCGCACAGGGCATTAAGTTCGGGGACTGATCGGAATTGTTGGGAGGGTCGCCCTCGACCTCTTTTAGAACGCGCCTTTCAGTAAACCGCCTTCTGCGCGGATCGCGGCACCGTTGAGGCCGGAGGCGAGGGGGCTGCACACGAAAGTAACCACGCTCGCGATCTCGTCGACGCTTTCGAAACGTTTGATGAGCGAAGTCGGGCGCACTTTCTCGAAGAACTCTTTTTCGAACTCAGCGAACGGCTTGCCCCCGCTGAGTTTGCCGACGAATTCCTCAACGCCTTCAGAGCGCGTGGGGCCGGGGAGCACGCTGTTGACGGTGACGGCGGTGCCAACCGTGAGTTCGGCGAGTCCACGCGACACTGCAATTTGCGCGGTTTTTGTCATCCCGTAGTGAATCATTTCAGCGGGAATTTGAATGCCGCTTTCGCTGGAAATGAAAACGATGCGCCCGCGATTGCGTTGCAGCATGCCGTCAAAATAGAGGCGACTGAGCCGAACGCCGCTCAGCACATTGACGTCGAAGAAGCGTTGCCATTCGGCGTCGGTGATTTCGGCAAACGATTTCGGATCGAAGATGCCAAGGTTGTTGACGAGGATGTCGACTTGCGGGAACGCGGCGAAAAGCTTCTGCGCGTCGGCGGCATTTGCGAGGTCGCCGGGAAATTTTTCGAGCTTGGCGGCGGGCACTTCGGACTGGATGCGCGCAGTGGCTTCATCGACAGACGCGGCTGTGCGGCCATTAATGATTACGCGGGCGCCCTCGCGGGCGAGTGAGCGAGCGATGGCGAAACCGATGCCTTTGGTCGAGGCGGAGACGAGGGCGAGTTGATTTTCGAGTTGGAGATTCATGGGAAGTGGTGGGTGGATGCAGAGGTTATGTCGAACGGTTCATTTCGCAAATGTGCGCGCACGCTCCAAAAAAATAACCACGAAGGATACGAATCTCACGAAGGCTGACTTGGTGCCTTGCTTCGTGAACTTAGTGTCCTTCGTGGTTTAGAAAAACTTTTTTTAAAACCGCGTGCCGAGGTAATGCGGGAGCATTTTGCGCCACCACAGCCAGTCGTGATTTACATCCTGCCCCCAGAGATCGATGGTGTGAGGGATGCCTTTGCTGGTGAGGATGTGGCCGAGTTCGATTGCAGAAGACGGCTTTTCATACGCGCCTTGGCCGCCGACAAAGTGGATGTGTTTTTTCGCGCGCAGGTGCGCGAGCGTGCCGTCGTCGTTGAGATTCTTCAGGTAGTCGATCGGCGAATTGAAATAGACATCTTCGTCCCAGTAACCGTCGGTGTAATCTTTTAAATCATACGCGCCGCTCATCGCGATGCAGCCGTCGATCAAGTCCGGGCGGCGGAACAGCAGGTTGGCGCTGTGTAATGCGCCGAAAGATGCGCCCGCAGTGATGGTTTGCACGCGACCGCCGCATTTCATGTGGATGAATGGAATGACTTCCTCGGTGACGTAAGCGTTGAACTGCTGGTGCCGGATCGCCTTGTCGCGCGGGTGCATGCGATTGTTGAGCCAGCTCTCGTTGTTAATCGAGTTGATTGAAAATACTTTCACCCAACCGCTGTTGATGAAGTGCGAGATCGAATTGATGACGTGGAAGCGTTCGTATTCGAGATAGTCGGCGGCGGCGGTCGGGAAAAGCAGCAGGGCGAACCCGTAGTGGCCGTAGACGGCGACTTCCATGTTCTTGTTGAGGCGGGGACTGTGCCAGTGATGAATTTCGCGATGCATGTGGTTGGTTGGAATCATGACGGCAGCAGGTGTTAAGCCAAACCTGATTGGGCTGGCCGGGTTTGAGGTAACTACTGACGAGAGGAAGGCGGCGATCAGCCGCGGACGATCTTGGCACGCTCGGGCATTGGGATTGGGCCGGTGCGTGAGGGCATGGGAGCGTAATCGGGGCGAGCGAGATTTTTGACGAGCTTCTGCACGTCGACCGGCTGACCATTTTTGAAACAAATATTGGCTGCCGCGCCGATGAGCATGGAGTTGGCCCCCGCGCGTTCGTCGGCAGCACGCTGGTATTTGTCCGCCGGGGGCGAGGGCAGGAACATGTCGTCGAGCATTACCTTGTCGCCGCCGCCGTGCGAACCGGTGCCGGTCCAGGCTTCGATTTTTCGTGGAGCGCCACGGAGGGGAATAATGCGCGTCGTCACGCCGCCGTCGGCGATGGCGCCTTGCGAGTCCTGACTCGTGGTGCCGTTGGCGTAAACTTGTTCGACGATGGTGTGCTCCAGGCGGCCCTTTGTGCCATTGAAGGCGATGTGGTAACCTTCCCACGCGTTGAAAGCGTTGAGAGAATAACTGAGGGTTGCGTGGTTGTCGTAGCCGACGATGACATTCATCGTGTCCTCGATGTCGATGCGCGGATTAAAGACGCATTGATCGCGGAAATAGCCGTCGTAGCTCTCGTTATCGAGGTAGATTTCCTTGAGTTCGGCATTGCCCTTCAAGTCTAGCGCGAGACCGCACTTGGCTTGCTCAGGGCAGGTGTGACAACGCTCGTGATGCGATTGGAGGCCGAAACGTTTGGCCATCGCCGGCGTGTAGAATTCGCGTTTGCCGGTCGCGGTGACGCTGACAGGCACGGCGCCGAGCCACCAGTTCACGAGATCGAAATGGTGCGTGGCTTTATGAATCATAAGGCCGCCGGAATTCTTTTTCTCGCCGTGCCAGCGGCGGAAATAATCGGCGCCGTGGGTCGTGTTGAGCATCCAGTGGAAGTCGACCGAAAGCACTTCGCCGATTTCGCCGGACATCAAAATATCCTTCACCTGGGTGCGCGGCGGCGAGTAGCGGTAATTGAAGAGCACGCGCACTTGTTTACCGGTGCGCTGGCGGGCATCGAGGATGCGCTGGCATTTCTCCGGCGTGGTCGTCATCGGCTTTTCCGTGATCGTGTCGCAACCGAGTTCCATCGCGCGGACGAGATAGTCGTCGTGCGTGGCATCGACGGTCGTGACGATGACGTAATCTGGTTTCGTCTCGCGGATCATCTTTTCAAAATCCGTGTGCGCGTAGCCAGCCGGGATTTTTGCGCCGGCGGCAGCGGAGCGTTTCTGCGAGAGTTTCACGCGACCGGCGTTGAGATCGCACACGGCGACAAGTTCGGCGTGCTCCTTGTAGGCGCCTTCGATGGCGCTTTGATACATGCGATAGCGCGAGCCGAGCCCGACGATGGCATAGCGTCGGCGGCGCGGCGCGGTGGCGGCCTGCGCCAGGGACGAAGGCACTGCACTGAGTGCAGCAATGCCGAGTCCGGCAGCGGAGAGAGTTTTCACGAACGTGCGGCGATCGACGCCGGCAACAGGGTTCATTTCGGAATGCATGAACGAAACGGATTAGGGGTTAACGAAGCGAAGCGCGTAGACCATGGAGCGCGTTTCATGGCGCGGCAAGCCGCCGCTCACGTTAACTTTTCGTATCGTCAACCCGCGAATTGTTACCGCGTCGCGAGCGCGCGATTTCAGCAATCCGACCCAATCGCGTTTGTCATATATTATATGACAAACCGCTCGTGCCTGAACTGGTGGGACGAGCTGCTTAAAAACTACCTGGTGGTGGACGGCGTGCTTTTGCGTTCGATCGGAGGGAGCACGATGACGCCACAGGTGGCGTGTTTTAGAATGTTACTCGCGGTGCTGCCGACGAGGAGGTCGTAGAGTTTGCCGTGCCCGTGCGAGCCCATGATGATGTAGTCGGCTTTGGTGCGCTTCGCTTCTTCGACGATACAGTAACCCGGCGGGCCTTGGAGGACGTGAGCTTCGGTTTTGATGCGGGCGGCACGGAATTTTTTAACGAGAGTAGCGAGGCGGCGTGCGGCGACCTTTTCGCCGATCAGGATGACCTCCTGCATGGTGCCGACCGGCAGCGAAAAATCAGTCGTCACGGGTGGCGGTGGTATCACGACATGCACCAAGACGACTCGCCCGCGCAGGCTGCGTGCGAACTCAATCGACGCGGCCACGACTTTTTTGGTGACGGTGGAGAAATCGATCGGGACGAGCAGAGTTTTCATGCCTACTCAGACCCCGCGAATCGGGATTGGGTTCACGGTGGGCGGATAAAAATTCCGGTAATCTTTTCGCGCCGAGCTTAGAAATTGCCATTGCAGGCGGGTTTGACGTGATAGGCGCACACCCACTTCATCATGGCCGCTTCAACTCCCGCTGGACATCACTGGAAATTCTTTCGCACGGGCGAACTCGATCAAGTCGCCCTCGAAACGGGTGCGGATCTGCTCAACCTCGAGCACCTCGACCAGAAATTGTGGGTCGCGCTCGGTTGTCCGGTCAAAGGCATCGAACTCGATGAAAAAACGCTCGCACTGATCGACACGGATAACGACGGCCGCATTCGCGTGCCCGAGTTGCTCGCGGCCATCAAGTGGGCGGCTGAGCGGTTGAAAGAAACCGGTGATTTATTGAAAGGCGCGGAGTCGCTGCCACTTTCCGCGATCAACGATTCCGCGCCCGAGGGCAAGGTGCTGGTCGCGTCCGCGCGCCAGATTCTCGCTAACGTCGGCAAAAGAGATTCCGTGACGATCTCGCCTGCGGATACAACAAACACGGCGAAGATTTTTGCCGCGAGTCCGCTGAACGGCGACGGCGTCATTACGCCCGAAGCCACCGACGATCCGGAAGCGCAGGCGCTGATCAAAGACATCATTGCGACCGTGGGCGGCGTCGCGGACCGTTCCGGCGTCGCGGGCGTGAGTGCAGAAAAAGCCGACGCATTCTTCGTCGAGCTGCAGGCGTATCTGGATTGGGTGCAGCAAAGTTCCTCGAAAGACATTGCGGTGCTCGGCGATGCCACCGATGCCGCCGTCGCGGCGCTCAAGGCAGTGCGCACGAAGGTGGAAGACTATTTCGCGCGTTGCCGCCTGGCGGCGTTCGATGCGCGCGCGCTCGCGGCGCTAAATCGCGAAGAAAAAGAATACCTCGCGATTGCCGCGAAGGATCTGTCGATCACGGCGGAGGAAGTCGCCGGCCTGCCGCTCTCTAAAGTTCACGCGGATGGCGTGCTGCCGCTGATCGAAGGCGTGAATCCTGCGTGGACCGCCGCGCTGGCGACGCTGCACAAGGCGGTCGTGACGCCCGTGCTTGGAGCGGCGAAAACGTCGCTCAACGCGAAAGAGTGGAGCGAGCTCAACGCGAAGTTCGCTGCTTACGAAACGTGGCTCGGGGGCAAGGCCGGCACCTCTGTCGAGAAACTCGGCCTCGTGCGCGCGAAGGAGTTGCTCAGCAGCAAAGCCCGCGCGGTGCTCACCACGTTGCTCGCGAAAGACAAAGCGCTTGAGCCGGAATTCAAGGCCATCAGCGATGTCGACCGTCTCACCCACTACTATCGCGACATGCGTGCGCTGCTGCACAATTTCGTGAACTTCGCGGATTTTTATTCACCGGATCGCTGGGCGGTGTTTCAAGCGGGCACGTTGTATTTCGATAGCCGCAGCCTTGAACTGTGCGTGCGCGTCGACGCCGTGAGTCCACTCGCGGCGATGAGCAAAGCCTACATCGCCTACATCGATTGCAAACGCGTTGGGTTGCCGCCGATGAAAATCGCCGCGTGCGTGACGCAGGGTGACAGCGATTATCTTTTCGTCGGGCGCAACGGTATCTTCTACGACCGCAAGGGCCGCGATTGGGATGCGACGGTGTCGAGCATCGTCGATAACCCGATCAGCATCCGGCAGGCGTTTTGGTCGCCGTATAAAAAGTTCATTCGCATGATCGAGGAGCAGGTCGCCAAGCGCGCCGCCGCCGCCGAAGCTGAGTCCAATGCGAAGCTCGCCGGCGCGGCCGATGCCGCCGCCAACGCCGACAAGACCAAGGCTGCGCCCGTGCCCCCGCCCACGCCGAAGAAAGTCGATGTCGGGGCCGTCGCCGCGATTGGTGTGGCCATTTCCGGTGCAGTCACCGCGTTTACTTTGATCCTCGGTTACGTGTTTCAACTTAAAGCGTGGCAATATCCGCTCGTGCTCGTGGGCCTCATGCTGGTGATCTCCGCACCCTCGATGATTATTGCGTGGCTCAAGCTCCGTCAGCGCACGCTCGGCCCGATTCTCGAAGGCAACGGTTGGGCGATCAATGGACGCGTGAAGATCAACATTCCGTTCGGCACCGCGCTCACGGATCTGGCTACGCTTCCGCCGGGTTCGACGCGTTCGCTCGAAGATCCTTACGAGGATAAATCCGTGCGTCGCCAGAAACGGATTTGGACGACGCTGTTCGTGCTCCTGGTTCTCGGAGTCGCGGCGTCGTGGTGGCTGCGGAGCTGGCCGTTTCAACCGAAGCCGGTGACCGCTCAGCCGGCGGCGGCGGTCGCGCCGGCGAATTAAATTCTGCGTTTCAACAACACGGGCAACTTACGGTGCCCGTGTTTTTTATTTCAGCACTTTCAACATGCTCGCGTGGTCGTCGGTCCAGAGCACGTAGTTGGCGGTGGCGTCGGGTGGTTCCTGCGCGGAGTCGGCGATGTCGCTTTGCTCGAGGAAAGTTTTATCCGTGCTGAGCAGCACCCACGTGCTGCCGTAGAGCCACCACTGATCCGGTTCGGGTTGGTCATCGATCGTGGCGAAATGGAGTTGGTAATGTTTCGCGAGCGCTTCGACGACCGGACGCAAGTCGAGATAACGATTCGAGATATGCACCGCGATCACGCCGCCGGGGCGCATGTGTTGCAGGTAGATGCCGAAGGCTTCCTTCGTTAACAAATGCACGGGGATCGCGTCGCTGCTGAACGCGTCGAGGGCCAGCAGGTCGAAGTTTTGTTTTTCGCCGCGGGCGAGTTCCTGCTCCATCACGAGACGCGCGTCGCCGAGGGCGATTTCCACTTTCGCGGGTGATTGGTCGAGGTAAGTGAAGTGTTCACGTGCGAGCGAGACGATGTCGGCATTGATTTCGTAGAAGTGCAGCGTGTCGCCTTCCTGACCGTAAGTGGCGAGCGTGCCCACGCCGAGGCCCACGAGACCGATGCGGCGCTGGCCTTTGAGGAGATCGAGCGCGCGGCCCACGCCGCTGGTCGCGCCATAATAACTCGTCGTGCGCCACGCGAAGGCCGACGCCTGCAACTGCAAGCCGTGCGTGGTCTCGCCGTGCGCGAGCAACAAGTAGTGCGAGTCGGGTTCGTCTGCGCTGTATTCGTGGAGTTTCAGCGTGCCGTAAAAATTACGGCTCGCCAACACGACCGAGCGCGCATCTTCCGCGGCCTGGATCGTGAAAACCACCCCCAGCAACAACGCGCACACGAGGGGAAACGCCGCCATGCGCCGCCGCCATTCGGGGCTGAGCCGGAAGCCGCGTGACGCCCGCAACGTCACGATCATCACGACGATCATCCCAAGAATTTCTCGCCAGCGCGCGGCGTAGAATGATTTCCCTTCGAGGTAGAGTTGGCCGAACCATTTCGCGAGGTCGTTGCTCAAGCCGGTGCGCAAAATGGGAATTAGCACGATCAATCCCAGCACGCCTGCGGCAATGCCCAGCACGAGCGAGCGACTGCGATAAAGCAGGCAGATCACGCCTGTGAGGTAGGCGAGGATGCCGAGGCCGAGTTGCAGTTCGCGGTATTCATTAAAAATCAGCGGCGCGATCACTGCGACCACGAGGCCGCCCAACGCACCCCCCGCCGCGATGAGGAGATAGAATTTCGTGAGGTGTTTCGGCGTGGGTTTCAGGCGGTAGAGTTCGCCGTGACAAATCATGCACGCAGCGAACAGCGTGAGGGAATAGACGCTTACCTGCACCGGCAGCCGGATGCCCGAGCCCGCGTGAAGGAGATACACGATGGAGCCGCAGCCCGCGGCGAAGAGTGCACCGAATAGTTTCTGCGAATACCAACGCGGATGATCGAAACACAGAATGAAACTCAGCAGATAAATGCTCAATGGCAGCACCCACAGAAACGGCACTACCGCGACGTCGAGACAGAGTTTGTTGGTGGTCGCCATCAACAGCACGGACGCAACCGCGGGCAGGGCGAGCCACATGAACTTATCGAGCGCGCTCGGCGTGGAGTCGGCGTCGGCCAGGTCGCCGGTTTCATTTGAAGGCGCGGCGAGATTCGCAACAGGCGCGTCGGGTAACTTGCGCACCTGCCAGGCGCAGAATCCGCATAAGCCCACAAACACGACCAACGCGACCGACCAGCCGTAACCTTGCGCGGTGCGCGACAACAACGGTTCGAAGACAAACGGATAACCGAGCAACGCGAGCAATGAGCCGACGTTGGACAATGCATAGAGCCGATACGGTGGCACGTGCGGATGCGTGAGGCTAAACCAGCGTTGCAGTAGCGGCCCGGTCGCCGACAGCACGAGATACGGCATGCCGAGACAGGCGAGGAGCATAAACAAGATGCGCAACGTCGGCTCTTCTCCGCCCGTCGGTTTCCAGCTCGCTCCGGGGATGATTGGCAGCCACGCGAGGGACACGACGAGCAGGATGAGGTGCAGCGTTGCTTGCTGTTTTGGACGCAATTTGGTGGTCGTCAGGTGAGCGTAAGCGTAGCCGCCAAGAAGCAACGTTTGGAAAAATAGCAGGCACGTTGTCCAAACCCCCGGACTGCCGCCAAACCAAGGCAAAATGTATTTACCGATGAGCGGCTGAACCAGAAAAAGCAGGAACGCGCCGGTGAAAATCGTCAGAGCATAAAGCGGCATAACAAAGTGTCAGCTGCCACTTTGCTCAACGGCAAGCCTCGGATTTTCAGTCAGTTCGCCCCCGCAAAACCTCTGTTTACCACTTGTAGGCTGATTACCTATTGATTGTAGGGTTAAAACCCTACATCGATAGGGGGTTCGGATTCCCTTAAACCATTTAACGCCATCGCGCTTCCTCACCAATGCCTCCCACGGAGACCTCGCACGACTGGATCCTCGTCATCGATGACGATGAGCCGATTCGCAGCATGTTGCTCATCGCGCTTTCGACGCCCGAAGTGCAAGTGGTGGCGGCGGGCGGGGCAGCGGAAGCTTTGGAGATTATTAAACAGCGGCCCACGGAGCCGGTGTTGGTGCTTACGGATGTCATGATGCCTGAGACGAACGGCCTCGTGCTCGCGCGCAAACTCAGCGCGATGCTCAAGCGCAGCAAACTCGCCATCATGAGCGGCCATTTGAACAACATCGCGTGGTGGCCCGTCGAGTTGCGCGAGATCGCCTACATCGCCAAGCCGTTTCGCATCAGCGATCTCACCGCACTCGTCGCGACCGCGCGCGCCGAGTTTAAACGCGACTAAGCGAATTCGTTAACGTGGAAACCAATCTCAAGCTCACCGCGAATCGCTGGCAACTTGCCACGCAACTCCAGCGCACTCCCGTGTTTGGCGGCGTGCTGTGGCTGAAGAATATTCCCGAGGCCACCTACCTGAAAGTGACGCGCAAGCAGTGGGCGATTCTGGAAAGATTTATCGAGCCGCGCACCGTGCCGGCGTTGCTTCAGGAAATCATCGAAGATCGCACCTGTCCCGCGCTCGGCGAATTCTACGAACTCATGCTGAAGGCGATCGAGGCACGCATCCTGATCGAACCGCGCCAGACACCGTCGCCAAACCCAGTGGTCAACTGGCCGGTGTCCGTTCGTCCCGTGATGGTGGGCTCATTGCTCTGGGCGATTTTTCTGGTGAGCTGCGCCTTCGTTCTGTGGCGCCCGCCCGCGATTCCCAATACCGTCGAGGCGGTGGCGATCGGCTTGGGCGTGCTGGTGGTCAAAGCCTTTGTCGGTGCGGCGTTGGCGGCGACATTGCTGCGCGGAGCCGGAGGCGAGGTGTATGTGTCGCGCAAGATTTTCGTCAACCTGAAGGACGCGTGCATGATTTCGCCGGCGGATTACCGGCGGGTGGCCGTCGCGCCGCTCGCGATTCTCGCGCTGACGACCGCGCTCCTTTCATGGTATCGCTCCTCGTGGGGTTTCCTGCCGATGCTCGGGTTGCTTTTCCACCTGCGACCGATTTTTAGCGGAGTCATTAACCGCATGATGCGCGTCAGCTTTGGTAAACGCCTGAGCGATGCGGAGCACGATTATATTTTCCCGCCCAACAAAACGGCGCGTATGCGCGTGAAGCTACTCCTGCGGTCATTGCGCAATTCCAGCACGTGGCTGCAAGTCGGTTACGGTGTCGGTTGGATTATTGCGGTGACCTACCTCATCGGTGCTTCCACGGAAGTGCCGCCTTGGAAACCTGTCTTCTGGGAAGAGCACGGCCCGACCATTGGCCTCGCCGTCGTAGCGTCGCTCGCGCTGCTCGGTGCGATTTACCTTTGCGGGGAATTTTATCTTTTCGCACGCGAGCGGGCCTTCGCTCGCCGCGACACCATGCGCCAATGGTGGGCCCGCTGGTTCGGCAAGGCGCGTTTCGCCAATGATGAAGCGGAGCGTCTGCGCGCGGTGGTGCGCTCGCCGCTGCTGCGTTTGCTCTCGCCGCCGTCGCAGGCGATGCTCGCGCATGCACTCACGCCGGTTTCGGCACGGGCTTGGAAGACGCTACAAAGCTTCGATGATCCGACAGTCAACGTGTCGCTGATTCGATCGGGCAAGGTGGGCGTTTACCGTCGCCTCGCGAGCGGCCGCCGCGAACTTTCCCACGTGCTGTGTGAAAACGACATCGTCGGCCTGCATGCGGTCGCCGATCCGAAAAATCCGGTGTTTCTCTACCGCACGCTGACGCCAGTCGTGCTGCTGCAAGTGAGTTGGGACCAAGCGAAGGACATGATTCTCTCGCCGCTCGGCCCGATCGACATCGCGAATCCAGTGCAGAAGCTGCCGTTCCTCTCGCGCATCAGCCTTTGTCAAAACTGGCATGTGCAAGCGATCCAGCGTTTCTCGGAATTATCGCGCCTGCTCGATTATCGCGAAGGCGAGACGATCTTGAACCAGGGCTACTACAGCGAAAGCTTCTTCATCATTTTCGAAGGAGAGGCCCGGATAATGAGCACGAAAGGGCGGCAGGTCGGGACGATTCGTGCCGGAAATTTCTTTGGCGAAATCGGGTTGCTGCAAAACAGCAATACGACCGCCCAAGTCGTGGCGGGCAAAGGCACGCGTTGCTTGTGTATCCCGCGCCAGGAATTCCTGCGCTTCGTCGCCCACAATTACACCGTGGCGCTCACGTTGGAGCGGGTGAGTTCGAAACGCTTGGGCCATCCGATTTTTCCAATGGTGCCGGGCAACTTTCAGCAGCTCTAAATCAATTTTAGCAGGGGCGGCATGCTGCGGTAGAATTGCTGCGCGGCAATTACGGGTTGGTCACCGAGTCGTGCCGTCCCTGCTATATTTAAAATTCGAGGCGTGAGGCGGATCGTGCGTAGTAAGCGCACACCAATAACGCCCTTCCTCAAGCCGGCCTCCGCAATGGCTCGCGCAAAGCTCGTGATCAGTTGGCGATATAAAACGGGTTGGGGAGCTTGAACGTTTTTTCCGCGTGGCCACCTTCCAGATCGCTCACCTGGTCGCCGAGGTTTGCGATGATCACGTAACCTTCCGCTTCGATTTCGCCACGCACGCGCGTCTTGAAAGCGCGTGCGGTGCTCTTTTCGTCGTTGGGTTTGTAATAAACTTTTTCCCATGTGGCGTAGCCTGCTTCGTGCAGGTTTTTCGCCGTGCCGCGGCGATCGCTCTCTTTCCGCCCGGTGATGAAAAACACCGTCACTTTTCCTTCCACGGCGGCATCGTAGATTTTTTTCACGGAAGGAATCGCGGGCGCGGTGCCTTCGGCGACCCACGTGTCCCAAATCGGTGGCAGGTAACCGTAGTCGTTGGTGCGGATGTGCCCGATGTTGCTCAAAGTCGTCTCGTCAATGTCGAAAATGATCGCGAGCTTCTTGCCGGCAGGTGCGCCTTTCGCGATGCGCTTAACGAGATACTTGTGCGCGCTGGCGGAAACCTTCTCGAGATCACGCGTGTATTCGCCGGAATCGACGTAGGTGTTAATCTCCTGCTTGAGCGTGTAGAGATTTTCCGGCTCAGCGGCGCTGACATCATTGAACGAAAAAATAACCGCCAGCCCCATGGCCAGCGCCGACGAGAAAACACGATTTCGCATGCGGCGAATATTGCAGCGGGCAATGAAAACACAATCGCACTTTACCGCGCCGCCGTGCGCGAAACCGGGATGGGGCAAACGCCCGATGCCCTCCGACGGGACCGGCCCCGTGGTGAAAAAACGAACCGCGGCTAAGTTATGGCGTCAGACTTCCCGTAACGAAAACTGAAACCTCAACAAAAGGATTAGTTATGAAATCGATGAAAACTCCTCTCGCTCTCATGTGTGGTCTCGCGCTCGGATCTGTCTCGGCGTTCGCCGGCGGTCACGATCCGGATGACAAGTTCAAGATGATGGACACCAACAGCGACGGCATGATTTCCCGCTCCGAGCATACAGCCGGTGCGCAGACGATGTTCAGCAAATTGGATACCAACATGGACGGTAACGTCACCTCGGCGGAAATGGATGCCGCGTGGGCTGGCGAAGGCAAAAAAGCCGACAAAAAAGAAATGTCTGCTTCGCAAAAGATCGCGGCCATCGATAGCAACGGCGACGGGCAGCTCTCACAATCCGAACATGTCGCCGGGTCCGAAGCGATGTTCACTGCTGCTGACAAAGATGCCGATGGCTCGCTTAGCAAAGACGAGTTCAAGGATGCCCATAAACAGATGAAGAAAGACAAGAAGTGGTAAGCTTCTCGTTGTTTCATCTTCACACTTTGAAGTCGGCGGGTTGAGTCCGGACGAAAGTCACACGCTCGCCCGTCGGTTTCGAAACAGAGCCCGCGTTCTTCACTGAGCGCGGGCTTTTTTGTTTTTCAGCGGGCCAAAAAATTCGACGCACACGCCCAGTATCACGCCGAAGCTGTAAGCCGCGAGATTTTGCCAGGAGAATACATGGCCGAAAATCAAATGCCCAAAAGTGGTGTGCCGCACCTGCACGAGCCACGTGGCCTGATATAGTTTTAAAAATTCGATCGCGAGACAGGTCGCGGCCGTTAGCCCTGTGATCTTACTGATCGTCGCTTTCGAACATACCAGACCCCATCCGAAGTAGACCATGAGCGCCCACAACACGTCTCCCGGATATTTCCCAAATACCGAAGGCAACACTCCAGGAAACCGCCGAGAGGCTAGGCCAGCTGCGATCACTCCGATAATCATCACTAGCTGCCAAAAGCGCGATCGGTGAACCGTTCCCTGATCAATTGTCGTCATGACCGATGGACCTTCGTTCAGTTAGTCGGCGGCTCGTTGAACTCACGGAAATAAGGCAGGTCAGCACGCCAACGCGGTTTGCAAGTGCCGGAGCTTCTCGGGATTTCGCACGAGGTAGATCGCCGTGATGGACCCGTCGCGAAAATCGAAGGCAAGGGTCTGGGTAATGCCCGCGGCATCCTGCATGAGCAGCCCGGGCCGGCCGTTGACAAGCACCGGGCCGACGCTGCGCGCGGGGCCGTGTTTGCGTCGCAGCATCGAAAACATCCGCGCGATGCGCTCCGCCCCGAGGATGTGGCGGCGGGCCGCGCGCACTTTGCCGCCGCTATCAGAATGCAACACGGCGTCCGCCGTGAGCAGTTGGGTGAGCGCGGTGAGTTCGCCCGACTGCGTGGCGCGCATGAACGCCTCGACGATGCGTTCGCCTTCGCCGGGCGGCACGATGAAACGCGGACGCGCCGCGCGCAGGTGCGCCCGTGCGCGGGTCGCGAGCTGCCGGCACGTGGCCGGCGAACGGTCAAGCGCGACGGCAACTTCTGCGAAAGTCTGCCCAAATGCGTCGTGCAGAACAAATGCCGCGCGCTCGAGCGGCGAGAGTCGTTCCAACGCGAGCATGAGTGCGACGGAAATATCGTCGGCCTGGTTTTCCTCGAACAACGTCGTGAAGCCCGCCGCGTGCACGATCGGCTCAGGCAGCCACGGACCGACGTAACGTTCGCGGCGCACTCGCGCGGATTTTAACTGGTCGAGGCACAGCCGCGCGGCGATGCGGGTGAGAAAGGCTTTGGGCTCGCGCACCTCGGTTTCGGCGCGCCCCGCCCAGCGCAGATACGTTTCCTGCACGATGTCCTCGGCTTCGGACACTGTGCCCAAAAAGCGATATGCGACCGCCATCAAGTGCGCGCGATGCGGCTCGAAGCTGTCGGCGAAATCGGACTGGCGGGTTTGCACCATGGTGAGATGCGGGGGTTAATTTTTGGCGGGCAGGGGATGAATTGCGCGAAAGCTCACGGCGAAACGATTCCACGAATTGATGACCGCGATGGCGAGGGTGAGTTTGACGAGTTCTTCTTCGCTGAACTGGGCGCGGACTTTCTCATAAACGGCATCCGGCACGCGTGACGTGGCGACCAGCGTGACAGCTTCCGTCCAGGCGAGCGCGGCCCGTTCGCGATCGGTGTAGAGCGGCGACTCCTCCCAGGCGGCGAGCAGGTGCAGGCGCGTGTCCGTTTCGCCGGCGGCGCGGGCTTCGCGTGTGTGCATTTCGAGGCAGTAGGCGCAGCCGTTGAGCTGCGACGCGCGGATTTTCACGAGCTCGATGAGCGAAGGCTCAAGCCCCTGCTCGTGGGAAAAATTAGAAAGAGCCAGTTGGGCTTTGAACACCGTGGGCGCGGCTTGGATGTAATTGAGGCGGGTTTTCATGGTAATAAAGGCGGCCCGAAAAGCCGGGCTCATTACCAAGGACGAGACAGTCGCGCGAAGTGTGACATCGCTTCGCATAAAAACTGCCGTTTCGAAAAAACAAAAACGCGAGTCGGGAGATCGCTCCCGGACTCGCGTTGAAAATTGAAGATTAGCCGAACTCAGCTCTTGCGGCGACGCATCCAGACCAATCCAAGCGAGATCGCGCCGATGAGCGTTGCGTAAGTCGAGGGCTCAGGAATCGCTTGAGCCGCACCCGTGGCGGTGCCGAAGATGTCGATTTCGCGATACATGCTTTCAGCGCCCCCTGTGTTGAGAAAAACGAATGCCATGCTGCCGACTCCGGTTGCGAGTGGGCCTCCTCCGTCGAAGAAGGTGTTGGTTCGCATCTCAATATCTCCGGTGGGTTGATTGACGCTAAACAATTGATTGAAAGACTCTGAGCCGACTGGAGTCCAATACGCGACAAAGTTTTGGCCGGCGCGACCTTGTCCAGACCCTGTGAGCACCGCAATGGAGGCCAGGTTGTAACCCTGGGTGTTGATCGACGTGTTGAACTTAAATATAATGATCGAACCCTCCATGGGGGTCAAAGTAGGTGTCGTATTTAAATTGTCGGCGGCCTCGTAGGTGGTGCCGTCATTTAACTTGGCGACGTTCGAGCCATACAGCGCGGAGCCAATATTTATCACCAAAGAGGCGAAGGTCGGTTGACCCGCATTTGCAAGGTCCGTGCTGGAAACCGTGAAGGTGCCTTGGGTTCCCGTGGCGGTGCTGGTGGTGATTTGCGCAGGTAGTGCAGTGAAAATCGCGGCCCCGAGCAAAAGCGCGGCGAGGTTACGGGCAGTTGAAACAAGCATGAATTTTTGTGGGGGGTGAGTGTGTGGGCTGGCGATAGCGCGCCGGTTATCGAAGCCGGTCAACTCCAGAGGGGCTGATAGCACAAGTTTGTGACGAACAGCCGCTTGCTGTTGCAAGGAGTCGACTTTAGGACGGGCGCATTGCTCCCTGCGGTCGGGTGCATACGCAAGGCGCGCGCTCAGCGTGGACGCAAAAAAGCGACAGGACACAACGCCTGTCGCTTTTCTAAAACGGACGGGAAACGGCTTACTTGCCGCGAGACTTTTGATCCTTGCCGACCGCCTTTTGAATTTTGCCGCCGACTTCCTGAAGCGCGCCTTTCACTTGGAGCTTCGGGCTGTTCACGACTTTGCCGACGGCTTGTTTGGCTTTACCGGCGGCGACGTTGCCATTGCCACGGGCGAGATTGGTAGTGCTGGCTTTCATATAGTTTGAGTTTTGGGTTTTCGAATTACTGAACGGCTATTCTGACTGGCGCGCGCATTCGTCGTTCCGAAAACAGCTCTCCGGAAGAATCCCACGGCTGAGGTAGGGGAATGTGACCGCGAGAATTTGATTCTAGCGGCGTGAGATTGCGCTAAGGTTCTGTGATGGAATCTCCCGCGTGGCCCGATCTCGACGAAGCGCTACTGCTTGAGCGGAAGATTTCCCAACTCGGGCTCACGCTCACGGGCACGCCGCTCCAGCCGCTGATTCAGCAACTCTACGACGAACTCTCTGCGAAAGGCTTGGTGTTTCATCCGCCGTGTCACGTCGGCGATGAGTGGTTTGTGCCGGTGGGCATCCCGGCGATTTTTGTGCCGTTCTACCTGACGCATGAGCGCCTGCGTAAACTGGAGGCAAAGATGATGCTCGAGGTTGAAGGCGACACTCCGAAAATGTTTATGCGCCTGATCCGGCACGAGGCGGCGCACGCTTACGCCTACGCCTACCAGCTCACGCAAAAACGAAAATGGCAGCGCGTGTTCGGTCGCTCGTCGGTGAAAACCACGCCGGAATTTTATCGCCCGCGGCCTTACAGTCATTCCTACGTGGTGCACCTCGACGACTGGTATGCGCAAAGCCACCCCGACGAGGATTTCGCGGAGACCTTTGCCGTGTGGCTCACGCCTGATCTCGACTGGCGCACGCGTTTCAAAGGCTGGAAGGCGCTCGAGAAACTCGAATACGTCGACCAGCTCATGAAGACGCTCGCCGGCCAGCCGCCGCCGTATCAGCCCGGGTATCTCGAAAAAGATTTCAACTGCCTCAACTTAAAGCTGAACACGTTTTATGTGCGGAAGCGGAAGCAGTATGAAGACACCTATCCCGATTTCTATGATCGCGACCTGCGCCAACTTTTTGCCGGCCCGCCGGAAGCTGGCCCGGCCTGCAAAGCCTCCGTTTATCTGCGCCAACGACGGCGCCAGCTGATGGATGCCGTCTGCGAATCTTCGAACGAAAAAAAATACCGCGTGAACAAACTCCTCTCGCGGCTGATCGAACGTTGCGACCAACTCGAGCTGCACTTGAGTCCCGGCGAGGCGCCGCCCGACATGGCCGTGGCGGCTTACGTGACCACGCTCGTGATGAACTACCTCTTCACCGGAAAATTCAAACGCTCCAAATAACCATGGCGAAAAAACTCAAAGTTCTCGCGTTGTTCGATGCCGTGCGTCCGATGACGCTTGATCAAGATCTGAGCGCCGAGCTGCAAACTCCCGACTGGAAAACCGAAGCCGCGCTCCTCGCCGCGTTGAAGGAGTTGGGCCATGAGCACGAGCAGCTCGCGATTTTCGATGACCTCGATCTGCTCCGGCAAAAACTGCAGACGTTCACGCCGGACGTGATTTTTAATCAGGCTGATCAATTCCGTAACAATCGCGCGTTCGACCAGCACATTGTCTCGTTCCTCGCGATGAACGAAATCCCCTTCACCGGTTGCGGCGCCACCGGCCTGACGCTCTGCAAGCACAAGGGCATTTCCAAAAAAATTCTTAGCTATCACCGCATCCACACGCCGCACTTCGCGATGATCCCGCGCGGTCGCCGGGCAGTGCGACCGAAGCACCTCAAATTTCCGATCCTCATCAAGCCGCTCAAAGAGGAGGCGTCATTCGGAATTTCGCAGGCGTCGTTTGTCGAGACCGATGAACAATTCCGCGAGCGCGTCGCGTTCATCCACGAGAGCAACGGCGGCAACGATGTCATTGCGGAGGAATATATCGCCGGTCGCGAGCTCTACGTCAGCGTGATCGGCAACCACCGCTTGCAGGTGTTCCCGATTCGCGAACTCGTGTTTCGGGAAGTGCCGCCCGACGAGCCAAAGATCGCCACGTATCGGGCGAAATGGGACGAAGCGTATCGCGCGAAATGGGGCTTGGAAAACCGCTTTGCCGAAGGCTTGGAGCCCGCGCTCGTGCGTCACATCGAGTCCGTCTGCAAGCGTATCTACCACCTACTGACCATCGACGGCTACGCACGCATCGACCTGCGATTAAATGCGCAGAACGAACTGTATTTCATCGAAGCGAATCCCAATCCCGCGCTCGCGCCCGACGAAGATTTCGCGCAATCGGCGTTGAAAGCTGGTATATCTTATCCGCAATTAATAGATCGCATCGCACGGCTCGGGATGAAGACGTTGCGCGATTGATTTGAAGCTTGGTCGAGCATGCGAACTCACACTCACGCGGCGCCAAAAAATGTAGTCCGATCGTTGGTGGGCGAGCGTTTAGTGCTTACTCGGAAATGGCGCACGGGAGCCGCGTGGATTGTCGTTGGTTTCACGGTGGTGTGGGATGCGTTTCTGGTGATGTGGTATGCCTTCGGGCTCACGCGAGGCGACCTCTCGTGGGGGCTTTTACTGTTTCCGCTGCTGCACGTGGCGTTTGGTCTCGTGCTGACCTACGCGTCGCTCGGAATGCTTTTTAATTCTACGGTGATCGAAGTCTCCGCCGATTTGCTGCGCGTCGCGACCGGGCCGATTCCGTTTCACCGCGAAGTGCGGGTGTCGCCGTCGGAGATCCGTGAAGTCCGCTATCATGAGCACGCCAGCCGCGGTTACTCCTCATCATACGACTTGCGCGCAGTTTTGAATTCTGGCGAGGAAAAGAATCTTCTGCGCGGCCTCGGGGAGTATTCCGAAGTGCTTTTTTATACTTCGGAGCTTCGCTCATCACTCGGGTTGTCAGGGACGACTAAGAAAAGTGAAGCGAGTGCGTCATGATTGTCATGAAACGAGGAATTATGATCGGAGCCTTGATCGCAATTACGGCTTTGTTGGGTGTCTTCACGGGACGATGGCAAGGGCAGAGAGAAGTGCTCGTGGAGCGAACGCTCCACGCAAAACAGGCTGAAGCTCAGCAGCAGAAAATCAGGGCGCGAATCACGGATGCGATTCTTACTTGTGATGAAATCCTGGTGGAGTTCAGCGATCCGCTTTTCTATCGAGGAAAGTCTTTCAAGGATGAGAACACGCGGCGTGAAATTGCCGCCTTTTTAAGGGACGCTCGTCTTGAATCTGAATCGCCTGGTTTTTGGGCGACGCGTTGGACGATCCGGGGTTGGAAGCAAGGGCAGGACTCGGTCAGCTTATCGTGGCTGGGTTCGGTGTTGCGGGTAAGCGGTGACGCGATCTCGGGAGAATTTATTGTGGGCAGTGAGGTGACGTCGCTTTTGCAGCGTTGGGTGGAAGCCAAAGTGCCGGCTCCGAAAATCGTAAGTGATTCTGATCAGCCTTAGGCGCGCGGTTGCCGTTTTTATGCGCCACAAAAAAGCGCACCCTTGGATGCGCTTTGCGAGGAGGCCGAGAAGCGTAGCGTAGCGCTCAGTCTACGTTTTTCACTTCTTTCACGGCCCATTTGCTGACGGTGAGGCCTTTTGACGTGCGGGTGCTGACAGGGACGGCGGTCATGTCGAATTCGAGTTCGCGGACGCGGGCGCCGCTGCGGCCGTCGAGGAAGACGTTGAGCTTCTTCGGCATCTCTTTTTCGGATTTGGCGATGTGGAGATACACGATCTTCGAATTTTCGCTCTTCGCGAGCGGGTAGAGTTTGTCGCGGGAGAGGCCGCCGATCTGGAATTTCTTGGCGAAGGCTTTGCCGGTTTCACCGTCCTGATACACCATCGTGTAGAAATTCTGGTCGCCGTCTTTTGGCCAGATCGCGATGTGCCGAATGTTGCGGCCCATGAAAACTTTGTCGGCGACTTTGGTGACCTTGAGCGAGCCGTCTTCCATGATCGTGAGCACGCTGTCGAGAATGGTGCACTCGGTGACGAATTCGTGCTGGCGCCAGTTGAGGCCGATGAAACCGTCCTCGCGATTCACGTAAAGGCGCTGGTTGACGGAGACGACGGATGACGCGTCGATTTGCGCGATCTCGTCGTAGGCGGTGCGGCGCTTGTGGCCTTTGCCGTATTTTTCCTGGAGCATCTCGAACCACGCGACGGCGTAACCGGTGAGGTTCTTGAGGTGGGCTTTCGTCTCCTTCATGCTCTCCTCGATCTTCTTCATAGCCTCGTCAGCCTGGAAACGATTGTAGGCGGAGATGCGCTTGATGCGGATTTCGGTGAGGCGCGTGATGTCGTCGGCGGTGACTTCACGGCGGAGATTTTTAATGAACGGCTTTAAGCCGCTGCGGATTTCTTCGAGGACGGATTCCCACGTCTTCGATTTTTCGATGTTCCGGTAGATGCGCTCTTCGATAAAAATGCGTTCCAGCGAATCCCAGTGCCATTGCTGTTCGAGCTCGCCGAGCTTGATATCGAGTTCCTGCTTGAGCAGGTCTTTCGTTTTCTCAGCGGAACGTTTGAGGATTTCGCGGACGCCGAGGAACTGCGGTTTGTCGTGTTCGATCACGCATGCGGCGGGCGAGAGCTGCATCTGGCAATTCGTGAACACGTAAAGTTGCTGGATGATTTTATCGGGGTCGCTGCCGGCGGGAAGGTGAATGAGAATTTCGACGGAGTCAGCGGTGTTGTCGTCGACGTGCTTGATCTTGATCTTGCCCTTGGCGTTCGCGGAGAGGATCGATTCGATGAGCGATTCGGTGGTGGCGCCGAACGGAAGTTCGGTGATCGCGAGCAGGTATTTGCTGCGGACTTCGATCTTGGCGCGGACCTTCACTTTGCCGCCGCGTTCGCCGTCGTTGTATTCAGAGAAGTCAGCGGTGCCACCGGTGGCGAAATCGGGGAGGATGCGGAAGGTTTTTCCTTGGAGGTGATTGATCGCGGCGCGGCAGAGGTCGTTGAAATTATGCGGCAGGATCTTGGTCATCAGACCGACGGCGATGCCTTCGGCGCCTTCGAGAAGCGTGATCGGGAACTTCGCGGGAAGCGTGACGGGTTCTTTGGCGCGCCCGTCGTAGCTGAGCTGCCATGTCGTGGTCTTCGGGTTGAAGAGGACGTCTTTAGCGAAATTCGTGAGGCGCGCCTCGATGTAACGCGGCGCAGCGGCTTCGTCGCCGGTGAGCATGTTGCCGTAGTTGCCTTGCGGCTCGATGAGCCAGGCGCGCTGGCCGATCGCGACGAGTGCGGCACCGATGGAGGCGTCGCCGTGCGGGTGGAAGCGCATCGTGGCGCCGACGACGTTGGCGACTTTGTGGAAGCGGCCGTCGTCCATTTCCCACAACGTGTGGAGAATGCGGCGCTGCACCGGCTTCAAGCCGTCATCGATGTGCGGGACGGCGCGGTCGAGAATGACGTAGCTGGCGTATTCGAGAAACCAATTGCGGTAATGCAGCGCGAGCGGGGCCTGGTCGTCCTGGACTTTGACACCTTTGGGGCGGGTAGGCGCGAGCGACACAGATTCCATGGGAACGGTGAGCGACTCCGAAACAGGTTCGGCGGCCGGCGGCGTCGCGGGCACGACGACGTTGGTTGCCGCGGCATCAAGCGGCAGTTCGGGCTGATCGGATTTCTTGGAAGGTTTCTTTTTAGCCATTACTGGAAAGGGGGAAGGTTACGAAGCGAGGTGCGGCGTCGAGAGTGAATTTTTACGTGGCCAGACGCAGGCCGTAGGGAAGGAAAAGTTGGAAATCCGCAATGTTTGCAGTGGCTAGTCGGGCTTCGGCCATGATGGCGGCAGCGGCTATCATGCAGTCATAACGTAGCCCACGCTGACGACCAGTCAGGTTGAAAAGTTGAGCAGCGAGCTCGGCATCTTCTTGAGAAAAAGCGATAACGCGGTCGTCGATGGCCTGACGAATAGCTTCCACGACCTCGGGTTGCACCGGCCCCGTGACAAACGCCATCCAGGCAATGGAGGATGTGGAAAGTGCGTCGCCTCGCTGTAGCCAGCGTTGAACGTCGAGTTCTTCCCGTGTGCCAGACTGATTGGCGAGGATTAAGTAGTTGGTGTCGAGATGGATCACGGCGCGCGTTCGCCCCACGCTTTTTGATCTTCTCGTAGTTCGCGCAGATACGTTTCCGCTTTCTGTGGGTAATCAGGGTCTTGGGCCGTGATTTCTTGAGCGCGCTTGAGAGCTTCCATCGGAGTAAGCTTGGAGATAGGTTTGGCAGGCACCATTTCAGCAATGCGCTCACCGCGATAGGTCAATTCTAGGCGTTCGCCCTTACGAAGTAGCTTCACGATGCCTTCCAAGTCATTACGTAAATCGACGGCTGAAATGGTTCTCATGAGTTGAAGTTGATGTTGAACTTTAAGTTTAAGTCAATCTTGCGGTTCGGCTGCCAGAAATTGAAGCGCAGTTGTGAGTTCCGAATCATTTCCAGTTCGAAAATCTTCGAGTGTTGGCTGCGGTGTGGCAATGTCGGGCGTGACGCCGCGACCTTCCAGACGCTGGCCGTCGAGGCCGATGTAATCTTGAAACGGCAATTGAAGCAGCCCGCCGCCCGGTAGCCGGTAGTAACGCGATAGAACCACCGCGCCCGCCGTTTTCTGACCGATGACCGTCGCGCGTTTGTGGTGCTGCAAGACGTGCGAGAAAATTTCCGCTGCACTGCCGCTAGCGGGACTCGTGAGGATGACGACTTTACCCGCGTAGTTCGCTGAGAACCAAGCGAGCCCGTGCTGGTCGCGCTCGGCGCCGTCGCGTTTGACGAAAGCACCCGTCGCCACGCGATGATCGAAAAACTCGGCGACGGCGACTTGCAGCACGAAGGCATTGCCGCCGGGATTATGGCGAAAATCGAGAACGACGGCCGGCGCGGCGCGATGGGTTTTCAATTCGCGGCTCAGCCAGCGCATCGTCCCGGTGTCGAAGCGATCAAAACGCAGGTAACGCACGCTGCCGGCGAGTTCGCGTGATTCGAGGTGCTGGAAATTCAGGAGGCGTGGCTCGAGTTCGAGCGAACGCGGTTGAGTGGCGCGGTCGAGGAATTCCATACGCACTTTTTTCCCGAGGCGGGTGACGAACGTGTCCGACTCGTCGAGCGATTGGCCATCGCGCGAAATCGCAATCCAGCCAGTTTGCACGCCCGCCTCGGCCGCGGCTCCGCCGGGCATTACGTCGCTGACGACGCGCTGGCCGTCGATGACGCGCCAACGGATGCCGATGAGCGCGCGGGCGTCCACGCGTTGCTCGTGCGCGCGGCGTGGAGAAATGGCGGTGAGGTGCGATTCCTTTAGCTCGCCGCAGAGATCGTTGAGGACGCGATAGAGCGCAGTGTCATCGGCGGAGTTGACGGCGTGTGCGCGATGTTTTTCGCGCATCGCCGGCCAGTTCACTCCGCGGAAATTAGCGTCGAAATATTTTTCGTTCACCAACTCCCACACGCGGTCGAATGTCTGCGTGTTACGCGTGGCGCGCTCGCTAAGCGAAAGCGCGGGCGGCTCGCGATACTCCGTCGGCCGCGTGACACAGCCGGTGAACAGCTGCGTCGCTACGACAAACGCGAAAATCCAAAACGCGGGAAACCGCGGCACGACTTAAACCTCCACCAAGTCTTTCTCGATCTTCAGGTTGCCGATGATGAAGTCCTGACGCTCGGGCGTATTCTTGCCCATGAAGAAGCTGAGAAGTTCGTCGCTGCTCGAGAGGTGATTCAAATTCACGGGCTCAAGACGGATGTTTTCGCCGATGAAATCCTTGAACTCGTTCGCGGAGATTTCGCCGAGGCCTTTGAAGCGCGTGATCTCGTGGCTGGCGCCGCACTCAACGATCGCCTTCTGCTTTTCCTCTTCGTTGTAGCAATAGAACGTCTTCTTCTTGTTGCGCACGCGGAAGAGCGGCGTCTCGAGGATGAAGAGGTGGTTGTTGCGGATGACGTCGGGAAAAAACTGCAGGAAGAACGAAAGCAACAGCAGGCGGATGTGCATGCCGTCGACGTCAGCGTCAGTGGCGATGACGATCTTGTTGTAGCGGAGCCCGTCGAGGCCTTCCTCGATGTTCAGCGCGGACTGGAGGAGGTGAAATTCCTCGTTCTCGTAGATGACTTTTTTCGAGAGGCCGTAGGTGTTGAGCGGTTTGCCCTTCAACGCGAACACGGCTTGCGTCTGCACATCGCGCGTTGCGGTGAGCGAACCGGCGGCGGAATCGCCCTCAACGATGAAGAGCGTGCTTTCCTCGCCGCGCGGATTTTTGTCGCCGAGGTGGAGGCGGCAATCGCGGAGCTTGCGATTGTGCAGCGAGGCTTTTTTGGCGCGTTCGCGGGCGATGTTGCGGATGCCGGCGAGTTCTTTGCGCTCGTGCTCGTTTTCCTCGATTTTCTTTTTGATGATCTCCGCGGTCTCGCGGTTTTTATGCAGGTAGGTATCGAGCGACTGCTGCATGAACTTGCCGACGAATTCCTTGATCGTCGGGCCATCCGGGCCGAGGTTGGCGGAGCCGAGTTTAGTTTTGGTCTGCGATTCGAACACCGGTTCTTGCACGCGCACGACGAGTGCGGCGTCGATTGCCTGGCGGACGTCGGCGGCGTCGAAATCTTTTTTGAAGTGATTACGCAGCGTCTCGACGAGCGCTTCGCGGAAGGCCTGCAAATGCGTGCCGCCCATCGTGGTGTGCTGGCCGTTGACGAACGACCAATATTCCTCGCCGTAATGATTGCCGTGCGTGAACGCGACTTCGATGTCCTCGGCTTCGAGGTGGATGATCGGGTAGAGTGGTTCGCCAGCGAGTTCCTTGGTGAGCAGATCCTTCAGGCCGTTCTCGGATTTGAAGGCTTTGCCGTTAAACGTGAGCGTGAGGCCGCGATTCAAGAACGCGTAGTTCCAAAGCATGTCCTCGATGAACTCCGTGCGGAATTTGAATTCTTTGCCGAAGAGCGCTTCGTCGGGCGTAAACTCGACGAGCGTGCCGTTGCGGTCGGTGGTCTTGGTGATTTTCGACTCTTTCTTGAGTTTACCTTTTTCGAATTCGACGACCTTCGTTTCGCCTTCGCGGACGGCTTGGGCGATGTAAGAAACGGAGAGGGCGTTGACCGCTTTCTGGCCGACGCCGTTGAGGCCGACGGCTTTTTGGAAGGTGTTTGAATCGTATTTCGCGCCCGTGTTGATGATGGAGACGCAATCCACGAGTTTGCCGAGCGGGATGCCGCGACCGTAATCGCGCACTTTGAGGCTGCGCTCGTTGAGCTCGATTTCGATTTTCTTGCCGTGGCCCATCATGAACTCGTCGATCGAGTTATCGATGGTTTCCTTGAGGAGCACGTAGATGCCGTCCTCGGCGTGTTGGCCGTTGCCGAGCCGGCCGATATACATGCCGGGGCGGAGGCGAATGTGCTCGAGAGACGAGAGGGTCTTGATGCTGGCTTCGGTGTAGTTGGATGCCATGGGTGGTGCGAGATACAGAGTGCCGACCGCGCGGCGTGACAAGCGCAATTCTGTGGCGGTGTCTGCTTCATTTGGCGGGTGACGGCTGCGCGAAAACCGTCAAAGGTCGCGCCCCATGAATCTACGCGGCATGAAACTGGTTTTGATGTGGCTGGTTGGCGTGATCGCAGCAAGCGCGGCGACGCCCGAAGAAATCGTCGCTGATCCGCAGCTCTGGCCGACTGAAGTCACGGTGACGGCAGTCGCCAAAGGCACGGTGATCAACAACGGCAAAGACGGCGGCATGATGTTGATCGGCGCAGGCACACGTCTGGTCGTGACCGGCGTCACGGCGACCGGTGTCATCGGCAAATCGGGACTCACCTCGGTGCGCGTGCCGGTTGAGAAAACGGATTTGTTGCAACGCGCAGGCAGTCCCGCCGCGGTCGCGCCGATGGCTGAACCGGCAGCGGCGGTGGCTTCCACGGCGGCAACGGCGACACCGTCTGGCGCGCCCTCGCTGATGCAGCGCAAACTCGCGGGCAAATTGATGCGGATGCAGAACGGCAAACTCCAGAAAGCGGACGACTCCTCGCTCGCGGGCGTGAAATATTACGCGCTGTATTATTCCGCGAGCTGGTGTGGTCCGTGTCGTGAGTTCACACCGAAGTTGCTGGCATCGTATAATAAGATGAAAGCGAAATACCCCCAGTTTGAAGTGATTTTTGTCAGCCGCGATCATTCCGCCGGTGCGATGCGGGATTACATGAAGGACGACGGCATGACCTGGCTGGCGGTGAAATACGACGAAGCCAAAGATGATGGCTCCTATCTCGCGTCTTTTCGCAAAGGCACGGGGATTCCTTGCCTCGTGTTGGTGGACTCGAAGGGAAAAGTGATTTCGGACACTTACGAAGACGGCAATTACCTCGGGCCGCAAAAAGTCCTAGCTGACACGACCAAGCTTTTGAACAAGGGCGAGTAAGCTACCCGCGCTCTAGCGTCTGCGAAAAAGCAGAAAAATGCGCGGACGCGTTTGTCATATAATATATGACAAGCCGGCTGTGTCGGTGGAAGACGTGCGACAGTGTTTTTCGTCTCGGTGTGACGCGTTTGACGTTGGAACCGGCTCGTCTAGAAACTCGCGCCAATGAAAGTCACCTACTATCTCGAAGTGCTCTCGTCATGGTGTCACTGGGTCGACCCCGTGTGGATTGAACTGAAAAAACGCTACGCGGGCCGCGTGGAATTTGAGTGGAAAATCGCCGCGATGAGGCCCGAGGATTTTCCCGTGTCGCGCGCGCAGTGCGATTGGTTTTATCAACGCAGTGGCGGCTCCGTGATGCGTTCGAGCTACAAATTGAACTCCGGTTGGTTCGAAGCCGAACGCGCCGGCCGCTACGAAGCCGCGAATCTCGTGGCGGAAGCGGGGCGTGATTTCGGCGTGAATGATGACCGCATCTGGCGCGCGCTCACGAATGCTGCGCTCCTCGAGGGGGCGAAGGTCGGCGACATTGCTGTTTCCGTAAAAATCGCCGCCAAAGCCGCGACGCTCGATGCGAAAAAACTCCGCAAAGCCGCCGAGTCTGCCGCGGTAAAAACTCGCGTGGATGCAAGCACCGCGGAATTTTTCGCCCACCAACTTAATCAGCGCCCATCGTTTGTGTTGACGGATGCGATTGGCGACAAAGCGGTGTTCTCCGGCCTCGTGCGCCTCGAGCCGCTCGTGGCGACCATCGACGCCATGCTCGCCGATACCGCCGCCTACGCCGCGCACAAAGCGCATTTCGGCGGACCACCGCCGAAGTGAGCCGGTCAGGTTTGTGATGTAATACGTTACAAACCGGCGGTCACGAGTTGGCGTTCACCGTCACGGCGATCGTCTCATGCGCGTTTTTGCGGAAGGTGCGCAGCGCGAGGATTAACGCGAGCGCGATGCAGGCCGCCGCCTCGAAAAACGCGATGCCGGGAACCTGCACGGTGCGCGCCGAGGAAATCGCCCAACCGAAACTCCACGTCGCGATGAACGGCGCCGGGATGCCGGCGAGACTTTGCAGGCCACCAAAGACGCCTTGCACCGCGCCCTGTTCGTCGGCGGGCACGTGTTTCGTGATGTAAGATTGCATGGCCGGACCGGCGATGCCGGCGAAGGCGGCAATCACGATAATCGCGTAAACAAATCCGCCGCTCGGTGCCAGGCCGTAGCTCGTGAACGCGAAAATCGAAATGCTCATGCCGATGACGACCGCCTTGGTTTCGCCGATTTTTGGCACGATGCGTTTGACGAGGGTGGCCTGCACCATGCCTGACAACACGCCTGCCAGCATCAATGACAGCCCGACTTGCAGCGGCGTCCAGTGGTAGCGGTAATCCGTGTAGAGCGCCCACATCGAGAACATCATGCCCTGCGCCAGCATCAGGAAAAAATACGCCTCCGCGAGCGACAGCACCGCCGGGAAACGTTTCAACGCCATCAACGCGCCGATGGGATTCGCGCGGCTCCAGCTAAACGCGCGGCGATTTTCCGGCTTCAAGGATTCCGGCAACACGAAGAAGCCGTAGAGCCAATTCAACGCCGAGCAACCCGCCGCGACCCAGAAGGGCAGGTGAAGATCGATGCTTCCGAGATACCCGCCCGCGGCCGGCCCGAGGACAAATCCGATGCCAAACGCCGCGCCTAACAACCCGAAGGCTCCCGCGCGTTTCTCGGGTGGCGTCACGTCAGCGATGTAGGCGTTAGCCGTGGACAACACACCGCCCGTAAAGCCCGCGATCATGCGCGCCACGAACAACCACGCATAACTCGGTGCCCACGCCATGATCATGTAGTCGATCGCCGAGCCTGCGGTGGCGATGAGGATGATGGGCCGACGTCCGAAACGATCCGAAAGCGACCCGAGAATCGGCGAACCGATAAACTGCATCAACGCATACACGCTGATGATCCAGCCATAGGCATGTGAACCGGAAGCGATGTCACCACCGCTGAAACCTACGATAAGCTTCGGCAGCACAGGAATGAGCAGCCCGAACCCCACGATGGAAAGCGTGAGGGTGACGAAGATAAACCCAACGGCAGGTTTGCGTCCGGCGGAAACGGTCATGCCCGCATCTTCCGATGCCCGAAGCACGCTTGGCGAGCCTGCAAATACGGCTCAAGGCGTCGCGTGACTGGTATCAGTAGCAATCGTAGCTGGCGTAAGCTCGATTTTGCGAACAACCACACCGGCATCGATGCTGTAGAGACGTAGCGTGTGTTCACCGGCCGAGGGCACGCGGATCGTCGTGCTGACGGTGACGTAATTGTTGAGCACACCCTGCGCCCATTCTGCGGAGCCGTCTTTGCCCGAATAGGTGAGCACCGTTGGTTCGGCGTCGTTGACGGCGAGGCCGACACTGAGACCGAGCCCAGTGACCAAAGGATGAGTGGGAAGAAGTTGGACGGTCACCTCATATGTCCCGACTGCCAGAGTCAGGGGCGCGGAAATTTGCGGCGCATGCGTCTTGAGTTTAGCGCGATCAAAGCTCGACGCAGTCGTAGGCAGCAATGTGTAGCCGAGGCCCGGCAGCGGTTTCCAATGCACCCCGCTCGTTGAAGCAGCGGGCCGAAATTCGGTGATGGAAATCTTTTCGGTTTTGGTCGTGTCCTCGGGTTTCGGTGGAAACTCCGGCATTTTCCACGGCGCGATGCGCATGCTCTTCCATTCGTCGTTCGCCGGTTCGAGCGCCATGAAGCCGCGCCATTTACCGCTGGAGAGTTCCTCGTTGAAACTATGCGTGAGCTCTTTGAGTTCGTGGTCAAATTTTGTGGCTCGTTCTTTCTCTCCGAACTCGCCCGAGAAATACCGGCCATTCGCCAGCATTGATCCCCGGACGGGGTAGTTCACGAGTTGCGTGAAAGCCGCTTGTTTATCGGGTGGGAGAGAAGCGCGCACGTGGTCGGCCATCATCGCCAGGTGACCCATGCTTAAAATGCGGTCTCCGGCCTCTTGTTTTGGAAACGGGCTTGGTTGAGGAGCCTCTCGGGATAACCACCATTGCAGGTGTTCAGGGCGTCGCTGGAAATTAAAGCGATAATAGGCGCTCATGAGAAAGCCGATGTTTTGAGCATTCGCTTCGCCAAACTCGCGCGCCGCCCACTCGGACAGAAATTTATCAATGTTGTCCGCTTTCCACCGATTAATGTCCCACGCCATTTGCAGAAAAAATTCGGTGCCGATTTCTCCGGGCTTCAAATCGCCGACGTTGACGATCCAGAGTTTGCGCGCGCCGTGTTCGTAGGCTTTGTGCATCTCCGACCAAATCAGCGCGGGCGGCGTGGTGTTGAGCCAGAGATACGAGAGCGGGCGGCCGAGATACGAAATGTGATAATACACGCCGAAGCCGCCGCTGCGTTTCTGCTCCTCGGGCGTCGCAAAGTTGCGGATGTAACCGAAATTATCGTCCGGCCAGACAATCGTGACGTCGTCGGGCACCTGCAGGCCCTGGCGGTAGAGATCGAGGACTTCCTTGTAGGCGCAGAACATCTGCGGCACTTGTTCGACGTGGGGGCTTACATGCTTTGCAATCATCGCGCGCTGGTCGGCGAAGATTTTTTCGAGCGTGGCGATGCGTTCGGCGTCGGTCTTCGCGCCCTGCATGTTCGAATCATGGATGCCGCGCATGCCGAGCGTGTAGATGTTCTCGAATTTGCCGTTCTCTTTTACGCGTTGCTCCCAGTAACTGCGCACGCCTTCTCGGTTTTTGATATAATTATAGTCCTCGTGCGGCGCGGTCCATTCGGTGACGTTGTTGCGCAACATCGGCTCTGCGTGCGACGAGCCCATGACGATCGCGTAGCGGTGGGCGACGAGTTTGTTTTCCGGATAGTGGTTAAACGCCTGCGTGCAGGCGTGCATCGCGGGCCAGAGCGTGTTGGCTTTCAACCGTAGCAGGAGTTCGCAGATTTTCGCGTAAGTCTTCGGCCCGATATCGCCGACTTCCGGCTCAAACGTTTTGGCGGCCCACGGTTGCAGGCCCCAGTCCTCGTCGTTGAGAAAAATGCCGCGGTATTGCACCGATGGCGGCCCAAACCGGCGCGTGCCGGCATCGACGTAGAGCGCGGATTTTTTCGACGGCGTGACATCCGCCCACCAATACCATGGCGACACGCCGATCGCCTGGGAGAGTTCGTAAACGCCGAACGCCGTCCCGCGTCGGTCGCTGCCGACGATGACGAGCGCTTGCGCGATACCGGGCGAAGGCGCTTCGACGGTGGTGATGATAAAACTTTCCCACGCGCCGCGCAGTTCCGTAACATCGATTTTTTTGCGCGCCACGAGGTCGTCAATCAACGGGCTTTTGCCAAGCGTGCCGACGAGGATGGCCGGACTCTTAACATTATCGGCGGAGCTTTTTAATTCGGCGGAACGGCCCGTGACGCGATTGATGTCGGCGCTGAGGTCGCGACTTGCGACTTGCACGACTTCAAACTCTTCCGGCGCAGTCACGATGGTCGCAACGATGCGTCCGTCAAAAAGCGGGAACGCATTCGACGCGGGTTGCTCTTTCACCCAAGGCGCCGCCGCAAACGCTGAAGTAATTGTGAGCAGCAGCAACGCAAGGTAGGGCCCGACCTCCGGGCGGGCCGGGGCACGATAAAAGGACATTCGAACTTCCGGCCGGCTCGGAGATCCGGCCCTACCTTTTAGAAGCCACGCAATTTTTCGTTTCAGTTCCATTCGATGACGACAAACGAGACGCCTTGGCGCGGCAATTTAAACTCCAGGTGAGCGCGGCCGTTTTCAATCTGGGCGGCGTCGGGTGCGTCTTCGAGGCGCGTGAGTTCGCTCGCTTTGATCAACGCGGCGTATTGCTGCCGGTTCGGTGCGATGGGGGAGCCTTGACGCAACCACTCCGCGTAAGCGTTGCCGTGAGTTTGATCGATGCGGTAATGCGTGACGCGCGCGTGGGTGACGTCGGTTGGCAATCCGTCGAACGCGAGTTTCACCGCGGCATCGGGGCCGGCGAGATCGTCGTCGTGATAGTGCCAGACCATCGCGGCGATTTGTTTTTTGGCGGGGTCGCGCGCAGCAAGCACGCCGACATCAGGGGCGTTGCGCACGCCGTCTTTGATGATGTCGCCGAGCGCAATTTCGCCGGAGCTGGTGGCGTGGAGGCGCTCGGGGCCCATTAGCGAGAACATGCGGAACACATTAAAAACCGCGAGCGGCACGCCATTGCTGGCAAGTTGACGGAAGCCGGCGAAATACGGCTGGTCTTCGAATGTGAATGCCCACGTGACCGCGCCCTCCAGATTCACGCCGTGGACGGCGGCGAGCTCATGTTTGCGCGCGAAGCTAGCGGCGGTGTAACTCGAATACATCGTGCCGTTGCGATAGGCCATCTGCGGCCCCTGACACGCGGCGCAGCCTTCGGGATCGGATTCGCCGATGATGATCGGGATGTTTTTCAACTCGGGATAAGAGCCGATGGTGTTGAATGCAGTTTCGATTGCGCGGAGTTGATTGGCGATGCCCATGCGCACGTGTCCATCGACGAAAGTCGGAGAGCCTTTCGCGTGAAACGCCACGAAGTCGAGCGGCGTGCCTTTTTCGCCGGTCGCGTAATTCGTGCCGCGCAAACAGTGCTCGAGAAAATCTTTCATAAACTGGCCGCCGTGACCGGCCGAGTGTGGCCCGCCAACGCGTGCGGTCGGCAATGCGCGCCGCACGCCGGCGATCGCGTAGTCGTGCAGCTTGCGGAACTCCTCAGAACTGGCGCCCCAGTAGCCTTTCGGATTGTTGTTTGCTTCGTTCCAGACTTCCCACCACCACGTGTTCACTTCGGCCGCGCCATATTTCTCGACGCTGTGTCTGGCCCATTGATAAGCGAGTTCGCCCCACTTGGCATAGTCTTTTGGCGGCTTCGTCCAACCGGTGTAGATTTCTTCATACGGGAAACCCGGTCGCCACGAGTGACGATACGGCGTCGGCTCGGTCGACATCGCTTCAGGCATAAAACCGATTTGCGCGAGCGGTTTCACGCCGCGCGCCAGATAGGTGTCGAAGATGTGATCAACGCCGCGCCAATCGTAGATCGGTTTGCCGTCGATGGTTTCGGTGTAGGCGTTGGTCGAACCCCATTTAAACGCGGCCGTTCCGTCGCCGCTTGTGAGGAGATTGTGCGCACGGAAATAAATGTTTCCGTGGGAAAGTTCGCCGAGCTCAGTGAGCAATTTCTGGCCGTCCTTCATCGTCGCATAGTTCGGTTCGTCGGCACCGAAGTAGCGCCAGATCGGTTTCAGTTCGCCGCGCGATTTGTCCGCGTGAACGTTGATCTCGACGGCAAACGGCGTCGCGGATGTGACGCGATACAGGCCGGCGCCGTGTGCAGGGATTTCGGGGGAAAACTGATCGCCTGAGAATTTTTCTGCGGTGTGGGTCCAGAGATTGCGAATCGTGACATCGTCGCCGAAGCCGAGTTCGCTCAACTTCACGGGCACGCGGGCGGAGGTGTCGTTGGCGTTGAAAACCGCGAGGTATTTGTCGGCGGAATTCGGCGCATCTGCGATCCACGCGATAAGTTTGTCGTGAGTGAAGAGCGGGCGGTTGTTTGAGCTGCGCTGGTTAACGGCGAGGACTTCGTCGTTGGTCAGTAGCGACAGCGTGAAGTCGTCCATCTTGGTCATGTCGCCACCGTGCATGAGCGGGGAACGGGCGATCGACCACAGCGTCATCACCGTGTAATGCTCGTCGCGCGTGAAACGGGTGGAGCGCTTCCCCATGTCAAGCACACCGAAGGGCAGCATGTCGGCGTCGGGCCACGCGCCGCTGACGCGGTGTGGGTTCCATTTTTCGAGCCGCGCGAATTGCGCGTAGAGCTCCGGCCACTTGTCCCAAAAATCGTCGCTGATGCGCCAGAGGTTCGCGTGTTGCTGCACGTGCGCGGCACCGGTGAGGGCGGTTTCGCCGGGTGAAAGACTGAGCACCATCGGGCGGCCCGTTTTGTCGATGGCACGCCGGATCGCTTCGATTTCCTTTTCGTTGTCGTGATACGGGCGGCTGAGATCGTCGACCTTTACATAGTCCACGCCCCACGACGCGATAAGCGCGAAGACCGAGTCGTAATACTCCTGCGCGCCGGCTTTCGACATATCGACGCCGAACATGTCGGTGTTCCACGTGCAAACGCTGGCGGTGTTCGCGATGTCGGCGGCGCGGACATTCGTGCCGAGCACCGGCAGATTTTCGACGACGGCTTGGCGCGGAATGCCGCGCATGAGGTGGATGCCGAATTTTAAACCGAGCGAATGCACATAATCGGCGAGCGGCTTGAAGCCCGCGCTGTCGGCGGCGGACGGGAATTTATTTACCGCGGGCAGCAGGCGACCATTCGCATCGAGGACGAGCTTGGCGTCCTTGCGATAATTGAAGCCGGTCGCGTTCGGTTCATACCACTGAATGTCGACGACGATGTATTCCCAGCCGTGCGCCTTAAGCTTTGCCGCCATGTAATCGGCCTGCGCTTTCGTCTGCGCTTCGGTGACCGTGGTGGCGAAAGAATCCCAGCTATTCCAGCCCATCGGCGGCGTCTTCGCCCACGCGTGGAAGCCCGGAGTTTCGGTAGCGGCGCTGAGGTGAGCGCAGGCAAACGAAGCCAGCGCAGAAAAAAGGGGTAGTTTCCGCATGCAGCGCAATTGCGACAGAATCGGCCTCGAAGCCAAGGGCGACCAATGCTGACAGTCTTATTTTTGCATGGCGCGCAATCCCGGGTCCGTCGCAAAAATCAACGCGCCTGAAAACAGGTGGTCAGGCTAATTGTGCGGCGGGCACTTGACACTTAATAGGTGTCAATGCGCACAAAACTGATTGAGACGCGACTCGAGTTGCCGCTGATGCTTTTGGAAGTGATTTATGAAGCGTCTGTGGAAATGGCGAAATACGCCGGTAAAGCCTACCGTATTGATCGCCCGACATCGAAACGCGGCGGGACGTTGCGACCTGGCCGGCACACCCCACTGTGGAACGAACTGCGGCGCGAAATCCGCCCGCTGCTGAAGAAGCGGGGCGCACAGGTAAATTTAGGACGTTTGCTAGGGCTGCCGCGCCAACGCGTGCAGGCTTTCGTGACGCGCGGAACGCAGATGCCTGACGCTGAACGAACGCTGCAATTGCTAGCGTGGTTGCATGCCGTGCGAGCGGGCTTGCCGCCTTCCTGATAGCCGCGTGCCGAGGTCGCAGGTGACGTAATTTTTCCTTCGTGAGTGAAGCGCGAAGCCGCAAGTTGCGCGAAAATTTGCTGGCGACAATTGACACCTATTGAGTGTCAATTGCCTCCGGTCACGAGGTGGGCTTCGCGGAGTTCGGCGATGGCGGTGGTCGTGCCGAAGTCGGGTTTGGCGGAGTCGGGGAGGTAGATTTGTGGTTTGTCGCCGGTCGCGGCGGATTTTTGTAACGGGAGGATCGCGATGGTGAGGTCGCCACGCTTCAACGCTTCGACGTGACGTTGTAGTCCGATCTCGAGTGCATAGCCGTTGTAGTAGTCGTCGGTGATGAAGGTGTCGCCGATGGAAACGCGGGCGACGTCGCCGGTGTAATGCAGGCGTAGCAGCGGGTTTTTTGTGAAATCCAGATTGGCAGGGAGTTTAACACGCCACACGGCGGCGTCTTTGAAGTCGGCCGAGAGCGGCGCGGAGGCAACGGGCTGTTTGGATTGGCCGAGAGCGATGGTGCGGAGCGGGCCGGCCGCTTTGATGGACTCGAACGCGACCGGCGTGGTGGATGGCTGCGAGAAGTTATCGAAACTCGCTTGGCCGGTCACGGGATCGAGGTGGAGCGCGAGCGAGTCGGCTTCGGAGAGTAACACGACGCGGAACGAATTTACAGTGAGCGCGGGCTCGCGGCTAGGCGTGACATTGTAAGCCTGCATGGTGCCTGACATCTGGCCTCGGTGGGCGACGACGCGGGCTCCGGTGAAAATAAATTCTGCGGGAACTCCCGGTGTCTCGGCGAAGTAATAGGTGAATTGCGATTTCTCGGTGCCGATGCCGATCAACTGCGCGGTGGCCCACGTGAGACGAGCGCTGCCATGGAGCTGCAGGTTGAGCGGCCAGATGAAACGTGCGTTGGCGGGCACCGTGATGGGCTTGCTCGGGAAAGTAATCGTGCCGGCTTCGGGGAGCCGGATGCTGAATTGCACGCCGGATTTCTCAGGAAGATTTTTCGCGCGCTCGTAATTGTTCACGAAGAGAAACCCCTGTTTGCGATCCGAGCGCACCGCCCAGCGGAGCGTGGCTGTGTCGTCTTTCCCTATTGGCCGCTGGTCGGGCAGCACGGTGTCCATCGTGGCGAGTGTTGGGCCGAAGTGATGGAGAAAATAATGCAGCCGGCGCAGCGTGTAATAGTGCGGGCGGATCTGGCCGTATTGGCCGAGCGGAGCTTGGAAATCGTAATTCTTCACCGGCATGTCGTTCCAGTTGGTGATCGCGGTGGCTTGCTCTTCCATGAGCGTGGTGAGCTGGCCCTCGGGATTGGTGCCACCGTGATACATGTAGTATCCGGGCGACACGCTGCCGGAGCCGAGTTTTACGAGCGTGGTGGAATCGATGTCCCGCGGATCGACAAGGATTCGACGGTGATAACTGCTCATCATGCCGCCGCCGATTTCGCACGTGAGATAAGGGTAACGCGCGACATCGGGCGCATCTTGTGCGTTGCGGCGACCGAGGGCTTCGTTGGCGATGTTGGCGTCGGTGCGCAGTGTGGAGAAATGAAAGCCCGCCCAGTAATTGCCGGGCATTGTGGTGGTTTCGCGATCCCAGAAGCCTTCTGCGTAAACGCCGTAGAGTGGGATGATTTCGCCAAAAGGCATCGGCGTCTTTAACGTCGGCCAGCCGGTGCGCGTGTAGAGCGGGACGTCGAGCCCGAGTTCGCGTGCCATGGTTTTCAACGTGAGCAAATGCTGCGCGGGGCCGCCGTATTCATTTTCCAACTGAATGCCGATGACGGGACCGCCGTCCTTCCAGAGCAGGCCGGTGAGCTGCGTGGCGATTTGCGCGTAAAGTTTTTTTGCGCTGGCGAGATACGTGACCTCGTCCGAGCGAACGTTTCCGCGCGCGACGACCCAGTCGGGCAGGCCGCCATTGCGCACTTCGCCGTGGCACCACGGGCCGCAGCGCACGATGACTTTGAGGCCAACTTCGCCGGCGGTGCGCACGAATTGCGCGAGGTCTTTGTCGCCGCGCCACGTCCACTGGCCCTCAATTTCCTCGTGGTGAATCCAAAATACATACGTGGCGACGATGTCGATGCCACCGGCTTTCATTTTCGCCAGCTCGTCGCGCCATTCGTTCTGCGGATAACGCGAATAATGAAACTCACCCATCACGGGCGTCCACGGCTGGCCGTCCAGCAAGAGAGTTCGGCTCGTGACCGTGAGAAGATTGCCTCGTGGATTGACCGACGTGCCCATAGCGAAAGTCTCGGTCGCGGGTGGCGTTAGTTGGCCAGGGACATTGAGCGTGAGCGGCGCAGCGAAGGCGCTAGCGGTAATCGACAGCACAAGTGCGAAGCGCAATAGGGGTAATTTCATGCGTGCCGACAGCTCACGGGGAGCGCGTGCACGTCGCAAACTCTAACGCTTCTTACAGTCCAGAGCGCGCCTCACTCAAACCACATTTGACACTTAATAGGTGTCAATTCGTGTCGGCACAGGCTGGCGAATCTGTTGCCGAGTGGCACGTGGCACTGTTGCGGCTCGTCGATACCGCTCGCCGCAACCAGCGATTCGTGCAAGGTTCTTAGCAAGCGGCACCATTGACACCTATTAAGTGTCAATTTGCCTGGGCCCGAAAGGTCGGTGATAGGCTAAAAAAAGCCGTGGCTGAAACGGCTCCACCGGGCGAAGCGGGACGGGTTTATGCCGACACGCGGTCGGGAAACAGATTTGTGAGAAACGCTTTCAGCTGGCGACTGTGTTGCTGGACGACGGCGAAAATGGCGGATGCTTTTTCGGTCGCGGCTTCGGCTTGGAGCGATGCGTAATCGGCCGCGAGTGCATGCAGCGCTCCCAGATTTTGCGCGAGGATATTGTGAGCGGTTTCGTTGGAAGAGGTGTCAGGTATTTCAGAGACGGCAACCATCGGCGGGCGAGAATTTCTCTCGGAAATGCTGGCGTTGTGCGGGAGGTCGCGATTGAGCGTCACCAAGTCGAAAAGATTTTTGCGCACGAGATAGTAACCATCCGTGACGACTTCCGTGGCGAATGAATCCGCCGAAAGTGAATCGAGCTGGCGGTGTGCGTCCATCGCACGAAGGAGGTTGCGCTGAGAGATCCAGATTTTTACCAGCCCGTCGGAAACGGGAGAGGTCAGGGCAGGGCAATGCGTTTTGGAAATGGAAGCGGGGCGGGGCATGTCCTGTTTTTAACAGTTTGCGCGCAGCTCCGCTATCGGGCGATTCCCCTTCTGGATTTCAGGGGAAAACGGCAAATCCCCGATGCTCCGAAAACTACCTCCGGGAAAAGTTATCTGAGGAACGCGGCGGCGCTCCACAGCAACGGGGCCTGGCCGTGCAAATCGCCGGTCGCGCGCGGGCGTTTCATGTAGAATTCATACTGGACAGCGAGGTCGTCGGTCTTGGTTTGCTGACGGCTTTTGTTGGTGCCGATGCAGACCTCGCGGACGGCGGAGTTTTCGTCGAGATAGGAGACGAGTTTGAGCCACGCTTTGCGCGCGGCGGGCGCGTAGGTTTTTTCGTCGAGCCAGCCGTGTTTCACGCCGCTCACAAAGGCGAAGACAAACATGCCCGTGCCGGACGTCTCGGCCCACGATTCCGGTTTGTCGACGAGCTGACGCCACATGCCGTCCTCGGCTTGAGTAGCGAGCAGTGCGGCCATCATTTTTTGGAACCCGGCGACGATGCGCGCGCGGTGCGGATTCGACTCCGGCAAATCGCGCAATAATTCCGCCATGCCGGCCGCGACCCAGCCGTTGCCGCGGCCCCAGAAAAACTGCGAGTCAGGCGCGTGCACGAAGAGGCCATTGGGTTGCTGAAGTTTGTCGAGGTAGGCCGCCATCATGAGCGCCGCGCGGTCGAGGTATTTCGCGTCGCGCGTCGAGCGATACGCCTGCACCTGCAAAATCGGGCTCATATACATGTCGTCGATCCAGTAACGCGCTTCGTGTGTGATGCCGTCGGCGGTGGGTTTTTCCCATTGGGCGTCGGCGTAATGCAGGCCGAGGTCGCGGAATTTTTTGTCACCGGTGATGACGCCGATCTCCAGCGGCACTACGCCGAAAATGCGGTAGTCCACGTGTTCGTCAGGCGAGATACGTTTCGCGTTTTCGGGAAGTGTCAAAACGTCGTATTTGGCGACGAGACGCTGCTGCAGATCGGCGTCTTTGATCAGGCTCGCGACATCGAGCGCGCCATACCACGCGCAGATTTCCGGATAGATGACGTATTTGCGCTTCGGATCCGTCTGCCATTGGAATTGGCGCGCGGCAAAATTCTCTGCGACGCGTTTGCCGATTTCCGCAGGGGAAGTGCCAGCAGGCCAATCTTTAAATTCTGCGGGCGTGGCAGCGAGAACGCGTGCAACTGAGGCAGCGGCAAGGGCGAGAACAAAGAAGGAGGATTTCATAAGACGAGGTAGGGGCCGATCTTCGAGCGGCGCGTGAATTGGAAAACGTGCGCGGCCCGCCCGGAGGTCGGGCTCTACCGTTGAGGGTTGCGCCGTTCGGGCAATGCAATCGCCCTCTGACAGTCCGAGCATAACCTTATCCAGAATTGGATTCCGTGCCTTTAAATGGGGTTCATTTCGATAGGTAGGATCCACTCTCGCAATGACTGAAGAGCTAAGAAAGTTACGGCATCGGCTTCAATCCTTCCGCGCGGACCTTCCATTTGCCGTCCTTGGGGATGCCGGGGAATTTTCCTTCGGCGCCGTCCCAGCCGCCGACCATCAGGGCGACGGCGGCGAGGAACGAACCGTTCGCGGGCAGATACACGGCGATCTCGCGTTTGCGGTCGTGAGGTTTTTTCGGGTCGAACTTTTCGTCGCTGCGCTGCGGGCAGTGGCCGTTGGGTAGATAAAGATTGTTGGGGCCGTTGCGCAGGAGGATTTCCACGGCGACTTCGGGACGGTTCAGTCGCGCGGCGGTCATTGCAATCATGGGGTAATCCCAGCCCCAGATCTTCGTTTCCCAGTCCCATGTTTTGAGCACGGCATCGAGGGTGCGTTCCATCGTGGCGCGGTCGACGCCGGGCGCTTCGGGCAACACGCCGAGCGGCGCGAGCATCGTCGGGTGATCGTGGCGGCTGTCGATGTTGTCGAACGTGTCGGGATTTGAACCGAGGGCGACATACTTGCCGTCCTTCTGCGGAATCGGCGCGAGGTGCGTGATGACATGATCCCATTTTTCATCGCGCGGGAGGCCGAGTCGTTCGCGCCATTGCTGCGCAACGCCGAGCGTCCAACGCCAGTAGGCGAGTTCAAAGGATGGATTCTGGCTCGTGGCTTGGTCGTAGATTTCTTGCGCTATCCACAGCGGCGGGCCGAGCACGTAAGTGCCGCTCTTGGCGTCGAAGTGCACCATCGTTGCGAGGCAGTCGGCGGTTTCGAAAACGAGTTCGCGATACTTCGCGAGCGTGGCGGCGTTGGGTTGGTTGCGGTAAAGCAACTCTGCGAGGTAAATCATGTGCGGCTGGTTCCACACGATAAGTGGATTACCCCCGGGGCTTTCGCGCATGTCGGGGCCGGTCATTTTGGCCCAGCGCGCGCCTTTGAGGCCGCGACTCTTCGCGAGTTCGCGGGCGGCCGGGAGTTGGGACTGAAACCACGCCAGATTTTTTTCGAGCAACGCGTCGTTGCCCCACAGCGCGAAATGCGCGGTGTGCCACCAGATCATCTCGCTGTGGTGCTTGCCATACCACGTGCTGCAGGTGAGCCCGCTTTCCTGCGGTGGCACATCGCCGGCCATTTGCACGGCCATCAGGTAGCGCGAGAGGATGATGCGTTTTTCGAGATCGTTCGCGCGCGGATCGGCGCTGCCGTTGAAATCTACCGCGGCGCTTTCACGCCAGAATTTTTCCCAGTAATTTTTGGAGGCGTTGCGCACCTTCTCGGCATCGCTGGCGTGGGCGGTGATGGGCTGCGGCGAAAATTGCAGCGTGAATTCCAACGCCGATGCACGGGCATCGGCTTTGATTGAGAACGTATGCGGCGCGGTTTCAGTGAGCGGTCGGCTGCTCGCGACATAGTAATGCGTGCCGAGAATTTCGCGGTCGATGCGCGTCTGATCGTGAAGGCTAGAGGTGTGCGATTCCGGTGAACTCCAATCGAGGTTGGGGGTATTTTTAACGGAGAGATTGTGTCCACGAGGAAACGTGAGGCGTGCGCTGAGTTTTCCCTGGGTGACGAGTTCCGACTCGATGCGCACGGCGAGGGTATCGGTATCGGACGCGCACGCGGTGATGATGACGACTGGCACGCCGCCGAGTTTGAAGCGGCTCTTGATCAGGCCGGTCCACAGATCGAGCGTCTGCTCGGGTGACTGGATATCCTCGGGAGTAAACGCGCTGCCGTCGTCCTTTTTCCATTCGAGTGCGAGCTGGCCGAGTGGGTGGTTGCGGGGATTTTTGCGGAGCCAGTCGCCGGCGGGAACGCTGGAGCGCGTGGGGAACGACATCACGCGATCATCGGCGAGCGTGAAATCCTTGCCGGCGTCGGCGAGCGTGTAGCCGTGGGTGTTTTCGTCCGTGACCCACGCCCAGCGCGAGAGCGTTTCCGTGGGAATGCCCCAGCGTTGATAATGATCGGCGAAGGTTTGCAGGCCGGTGATATCCACGCCGAACGCGAAACCGCCATTGCCGACGGTGAGCGGCGAGTCGACGTCGACTTTGCGCACGATGGGATTGTGGCGTTTGACGAGCGCTTCGCGGTCGATGGGTTGCGCGGAGGCGACGCCACTTCCGGCTAATAACAATACGACGAAAGCAAAAAAAGACTTCATGATTGTGGGGTAAGACCTGACTACGGACAGACTGCGTGGGTTGTTGGGTGAACGAGGTCGGCTCGCTCGGAGACCGGGCCCGATTCCGAGCGACTCAGTGCTTGCCGCGGTATTTCTTTTCGCCCGCGGTGACGCGGAAGGGGATTTGGTTTTCTTTCGGTGGCAGCGGGCACGTCGCAAACTCGGTAAAGGCGCACGGCGGATTTTGCATCTGGTTAAAATCGAGAATGATTTTCGTTTCTCCGGCTTTGGGCTTTTTTGCGTAGAGGAAACGCGAAGCTTCGTAGGTTTCTTCGCCGGCGGTGAGATCGGTGAGCACGAAAAATAAATGGTCCCCGCCTTCGTCGATGGGCAACAGCTCCACGGTTTTTCCGGCGTGGGTGAACACGGCTTTGCCTGGCACGGGTTGGGGCGACGTCTGGCCAATCATATTTGTGACGGGTAACATGCGCGACTTCTCGAACGGCATCCATTGCGCCTCGATGCGCCAGGCGGGATCAGTGGGAAAATATTCAATGCCGGCGAATTGTTTCAGGTTCGGTGCGGCGGTGTCGCGCATGCGCACGAAAAGTGTGTCGCCGCGTTCCATGATATAAAAATTCGCCGTGCCGAATGTCACGCGCGTGGGTTTGAGCGTGCGGTATTGCAACACCGCGGAGCGCACCGTTTCGCCATCGACTTTAACGAGTGAGCTTGGCGCGGGACGGAAGGTGGTGACGCCTTCTTCGAGCGTGATGATACCCAGATAGGGCGGGCCGGAGGCGAGGCGGACGGAGTTCTCTGTGGCGGTGCCGAGAGTGTTTTTTCCCGGCTGCAATGCGTGGCGACCGACGAGCGTGAGCCACGAATCAGACGCGGTGAGCTGTGCGACCCGCTCTGCGCGCACTTGCTCGATAGTTTTAGCGTAGTCGTCTTGCGCGACCAATGCGGCTGCGGAAATGAGCAGCCCCAGAAGTAATCTCGAAAGCATGCGCTGAAGGAAACACATCCCACTCCAAAAGGAAATGCTGCAGCGTCGCTCCGTCAGAATGAAAAGCCGCTCCTCCATGCGGCGCGGAAACTTAACTGTCCTCGAACTTCACATTCTGCTTCCGCAGGAAGGGGCGCAGTTCTTCCACACCGAAATCAGCGAGGATCTTGCCATTCCAATCCAAAGTCGGCGCCTTTGTCTGGCCGGATTTCTTTTTCATTTCGGCGGCTGCGGTAGCACTTTCGGTCACATTCACTTCGCGGTAGCTGATGCCTGATGCTTGCAGGAAGTTGATGACGTCAGTGCACCACGGACAACCTGGTTTCACGTAGAGAATGGGGAGGGTTTCGCTCATGGATAATTTTGACAGCAGGTTGGTGCGTAGGGTCGTGGGAATTTCACCGGTGACAACAGTAGGGAAACCTCGACGAACGAGAGCAGTCGAAAAAGTTACCCAAACTCACATTATGAAAAATTCCGACAAAATATCCCGCAAAGAACTTATCCGCCTGCTCAACGAAGATCTCGCGCGCGAGTATCAGGCGATCATCGCCTACACGGTTTACAGCCAGACGATGAAGGGCGCGAAATACAAAGCCATCGCCGACGAACTGAAAAAGCACGCGGCCGAAGAATTGAAGCACGCGATCCTGATCGCGAAACAAGTTGACTACCTCAACGGCACGCCGGTCACAGAGCCGAAGAAAGTTAAGATGTCCGACAAGCCGGACGATATGCTGCGTTTCGATTTGGATAACGAAGCGGAGACGATCAAGAATTACCGGCAACGCATCCGTCAGGCGGAAGCAATGGGTGAGTTTGCGATCAGCGAAGTGCTCCGCGAAATCATCAAAGAAGAGCAAGACCACCTCACCGAACTCGCTGACGCGCTGGGCATCGATTGCCCGGAGATCAAAGGCTGAGGATTAAAATTCTATTTTGCAGCAGGCCTCACGGCTCCACGACCACGCGCATGCCGACTTTCGCGATACTGAGAAGCGCGAGCGCGTCCCAGTTCGCGAGCCGGAAGCATCCATGCGATTCCGTGCGGCCCACTTTTTCCGGGTCGGGCGTGCCGTGAATGCCGTAGCCGGGACGATTCAATCCAATCCAGGCAACCCCGACGGGATTGTTCGGCCCGGGCGGGATGATGAGGCGCCGACCGAGCTCCTGGCCTTCCGCCGACTCGGGAAAATTCACCGGGTCGAAGGTGTAGTCGGGATTCGGAACCACCACGACGACCTGCAATTCACCCACCGGGCGCTTCTCGACGATCTTTGCGATGCTCACGGGGAAGTGCACAATGATGCGGCCGCTCTCGTCCGTGGCTTGCAGCACGCGATCCGCGAGGCGCACGTGAATCAACGTCGGACGTAGCGTCGTGGTAAATTTGCCCAATGCGGGCACCTGAACTTCAACCCCGGGTAAAATGTTTTCCCAATCGATCCCCGGATTCAGCCGGCGCAACAGACCGGGCGTCGCGTGATAACGCTCCGCGAGCATCTCTAGCGCACTCGCGTGCGCGAGGGCGGTTTGCTGGGATTTTTCCAACCACGTGGGAGCGACCGGCTGAAGCACCGCGTATTCTTCCGCGCTAAAAATATGCGTCGTAAACACCGCGTCGGTGAGCTGCAACACCTGCCGCGTGGCCGCGTCGAGGTCGCCGGTTTCGCGCAGTTGGTTGTTACGTTGAAATGCTTTCATCGCCGCCGCCGATTGCGCGCCGCGCACGCCGTCGATCGAGCCTGACGAAAAACCTCGGCGGGCGAGTTCGATCTGCACCTCAAGCCAGTTACTCACCGGCGCACTCGCAACGACGTGATAACGCGGATCGTTTTCGTCCGAGGTTTCTGCGGACTCAGTTTGAGCACTTGTGTCAGCCGTCTGCGCAGGGACGTCTTCCGGCCGCATCGGGCGCTGGAGCGGCGTCGCCGTCTGCGCACAGCTAGTAGTCACCCCCACGCACAGCGAGGTGACAAACCAGACGGTCAGGCTTAAACAAGCGCGCGAAAACATTGCCCCCGTAGAATGAGAAGCACCGTCGAAATGAAAATGAGGAAATCGCGAGGAAGACCGTTTCCTCATTCGAACCGCTGCGTGCGATGGACGATTTCCAGCGGATTGCCGGACGGATCATCGAAATAAACCGCGTAATACGTCGCCGACTCAAAGCTCGGGCCTTCGATCTTCTGCGCCCCGAGCGCGTCGAGCTTCGCCGCCAGTTCATTGACGCGTTCCACTGACTCCGCCCAAAACGCGATGCGCGAGTGGTTGGGCCGGTGGGTCTTGTCCTCCGTCACGCCGAAAAATTCCGCAGCGCCCGCGCCCGGAGCTTCGAACTGAATCCAACCCGGAATATCGACGCTCACCGTAAATCCGAGTAGTGGAAGAAGCTGCCGATAAAACAGCCCAGCCACCGCGAGATCGTTTACGCGGAGATCAACATGATCAAAAAGACGCGGCATAGTCGCTTGCGACAGGCGTGGACTAGCGCCGTTCCCGTGTGCAGAGCCTCGAACCCTTAGTGATTACGTTTGGTTAGCTTCATACGACTCGCGCACGGAGTCGCGGGTCAGGACAACCAACGTGAAAACACCCAGCGCTGTGCCAAACGGAAACTGGAGGCAGTTGATTCCGCCAACTACGAGTGAAAACATCCGGTGCTTGCGCTTTCCGATGAACAGACCGGAGAGCAGATTTCCGACCACCACGACTACGAGCAGCACTGCGAAAACGAGATAGAACCACTTGAAGATATCCATAATCGCAACCGGTGGCGGGGCGCTTTTTTGGTCTTTCCACATGTCGGGATTCATGAAGAAAACCCGCATGAAGGTGTAGTGCAGCGCGACAAGACCCAAGCCGACGACGGAAAGCCCCGCGACGACGAAATGAAACACGGCGAGGAGCCGCAAGTGATCAGCATCGGCCTTCCGTTGATCGCGTAAAAGTGGAGGGAGATCGATCATGCGTTTAACGTGGAGTTTCAGAATCGTTGGTTGGGCAAACCGTAAGCGACGAGCGAGTCGTGTCGATTATTTCAATAGCTCGCGCAGGTCGCTCAGGCTCAGTTTCGCGGCGGCGGCATCGGAGGCTTCAAAGACGTCCGCGAGGAGGGCGCGTTTGCTTTCCTGGAGGGCCATGACTTTTTCTTCGACGGTGCCGGAGCAGATGAGTCGGTAGCTAGTAACAACTTTCGTTTGGCCGATGCGGTGGGTGCGGTCGGTGGCCTGAGCTTCGGCGGCGGGGTTCCACCATGGGTCGTAATGCACGACGGTGTCGGCGCCGGTGAGATTGAGGCCCGTGCCGCCGGCTTTGAGCGAGATCAGGAAAACCGGAATCGTGGCGTCGGCTTGGAAGCGATCGACCTCGCGCTGGCGCGCCTTGGGCGTGAGCGAGCCGTCGAGGTAGCAGTAGGAAATCTCCTGGGCGTCCAATTCCTCGCGCAGCAAACCGAGCAGCGACGTGAACTGCGAGAACACGAGCATGCGGTGGCCTTCGTCGATGGATTCGGCGAGGAGTTCGCGGAAAGCGTCGAGCTTGGTGGAGTCGGCAAACGGCGCCGGCTGCGCCGTTGGGAGCTGGGGTTTGACGAGGCGCGGGTCGCAGCAGATCTGGCGGAGGCGGAGGAGTTGGGTGAGCGTGGCGAAATGGAGTTTTCCTTCCGACGCGCCTTTGGCGGCGAGGTCGAGGAGTTCGCGTTCGGTGTCCTCCTGCGTGCGGCGATACAGTGCGGCCTGTGCGGCGGTTGGTTCGCAGTAGATGACTTGCTCGATCTTTGGCGGAAGTTCGGGGGCAACGACGAGCTTGGTGCGGCGCAGAATATATGGCGCGGTTTGCACGCGGAGGCGTTCGTCGTAGAACGAGCGTTCTTCTTTCTTCAGGCCAGGCGCGAGTTTTGGCAGGAAACCGGGCATCAGGAATTCGAAGAGCGAACGCAGGTCGTCGAGCGAGTTTTCGAGCGGCGTGCCGGTGAGCAGGAAACGTCCGCGACCGTGCAACGCGCGGAGCGATTGGGCAGCTTGGGTGCGGCGATTTTTTAGATGCTGCGCTTCATCGGCAAGGATGAGGTCGAAGCGGATCGCGCTGAATAATTCCGCATCGCGCGACAGTGTGCCGTAGGACGTGAGCACGAGGTCGTAGTTCGCGAAATCGTTTTCGCCGAGACGCTGGCTGCCGTGATGGATGAAAACGCGAAGTTGTGGTGCGAAGCGCGCAGCTTCACGGCGCCAGTTTTCCACGAGCGAAGCGGGGACGACTACGAGGTGGGTTTTATGGTGGGCGCCAGTTTCTGCACTGGCGACGGCAACGCGGCGCGCCCGGAGGTCGGGCCCTACCATCGTCGACGCGGAAACCGACGACCCCTTTTGCGCCGTAGCGGCGGAAAGCAACGCGAGCGCTTGCGGGGTTTTGCCGAGGCCCATTTCGTCGGCGAGGATGCCGCCGAGTTGCTGGCGATAGAGATGCCACATCCACGCGACGCCGAGTTGTTGATACGGGCGGAGCGTGGCGGTGAATTGCGACGGGATCGGCGCGGGCGGAAGCTTCGAGAGATTGCGCAACGCTTCGCTGCGAGTGCGCCATGTCTCGGGAGCGGCGAAATGCGGAGCAATGCTTTCGAGCAAATCGGTGACCTCGGCCGCGCGGGCCTTGGCGACGCGGTGGCGGCCGTTGGCGTTCGTGGCAGCGGGTTCGCCGGCGAGGGCGCGGTGGGCTTCTTGGAGTTTGGCGAGCCGGGCGGCGTCGATCAGATAAATGTTTTTGCCGTCTTCGATGTAGCCGCGACCGGTGGAGATCGCGGCGCGGACCTGGGCTTCGGGCGCGGAGCCGGCTTTGAGGCCGAGCGTGACATCATAAGCGTCGCGCTCCTCGCTGATTTGCGCGGCGATTTCGGCGGTTTTGAGGTGCCCGGTGTTTTTCTCAAAGTTCGCGGTGAAATCGGCATTGAGTTCGTCGCGCAAAAAATCGCCGTGCGTCGCGAGAATGTTTAACACTTTGTGCCGATCGCGGAGCCACCATTTGCGGGAGGAAGGATCGAGGATGAAGCGGTGGGTTTTGAGAAAATCTAACCCGGCGTCGTAAATCATCGATTCGCGCGATGGCAGCGTGACCGCGAGGAAATGCTCGGAGCCGTCGATGGTGAGTGGCGTGAGATCGTGATCTTCGACCAGTTTTCTTTTCGCCGGAACTGGCGGCGCCGGCTCGATCGGTTTTTCAACTTTCGGCTCGGATAAGTGTTCGGAAACTCCGGGCAATTCCATGCCATTCCATGCGAGCGGTTGCGCGGGTTTGTCGGAGCGAAAAAAGACTTTTTCGCCAATGAGCGCGTTGACGAGTTCGCGGAGTTGAGCGCGTTTAAGGAGGAGGAGTGAAACCGGCTGATTGGGCACGCCGAGGCGTTGCAGGATGGCGAGCGCGGGCACGAGTTCCGCCGGCGGAGCCTTCGACAGATCCAACTCGAGGCGCACGGCGATGGAGTCGCGGGGCGCGGCAGCGGGCAGATTGGGCGGAAGGATCAGGCGCATTGAGAAAGAACTCACACGAAGGACACGAAGCGCCCGAAGGCCAACCCGTTATTTTTAGAGGTTGGGCGGTTGTTTCTGACAGCGCTAATACGATCGTGATTCGATCATCCTGAAGGTCGGTTAAGGATAACCGACCCTACCTTAAGCGGTCGCAAGATGCCAGTGGTGGCAGAGCGGACAAAGATACGCGGTGCGCTGGCGACCGAGGCCGAGGATTTGCGCAGCGTCGAGGGCGTCTCCCTGGGAGCGGTAACGGCGTTTGCGCATGCAGCGGTGTTTGCGCTCGTCGGCGGTCGGGCGTTTCATGGCGGTGTCAGCGTGCGGGGCGCCAGCGTAAGTTCAAGCCGGCGTGCAAGCTGGAGTGCGCGGACGCAAAAAATCCTGCGTCGCGGGAGCAACGCAGGATTTTCGTGTGTGTGGTGCTAGGGCTAAAATTATTTCCCGGCGTAGGCGTTCTTGATGGCCTTCTCGTAGTTTTTCTCGAGGTCGGGGTAGAGGGCGAGCGAGGCGGCGATGGCTTTCAGGTAGCCGGGGCTGCTCGAATAGTTCATGTGCATGTAGACGATGAGATCATCCATCGTGGCGAAGGACATGCCTGAGGATTCTTTCACGAAGTCAGCGCCACCGACGGCGGTCATCGCGCCGATCTCCTTGCTCTTTTTCTTGATGCCGCCCGCGAGTAAGCTGCCGGCGAACGGGATTGGCACTTTGGAAGCGACCGCGGCGCCGGCCTTCTCGCCGACTTTGGAGCCGACGGCAGCACCAACGTGGGCGGAAATGGCTTTTTCGGCCCATGCGGCGAGTTCGCCGTTTTCAGCGAACGGGAGGTAGAATTTGCCGGTCTTGTTCGCGGTGGCGACGGGCATGCGGATCGCAGCGGGCGTCGCATTGGCGGCACCGACGACGCCGGAAACTTTTTGGTAAGACTCGGTGATTTTCATCACCTTGGCGAAGACGACTTGGGCGCGGGCCAGATCGGCGACGTCGGCGGCGCGGGCGAGGGGCGAGAGCGAAACGATCAGGAGGGCGGCGAGGAGTATGCGGGATTTCATGATTGGAACTGCGGAGTGTTTGCGGTGAGCCGGCCAAGGAGCAGGCGGGGGTATCATCGCAAAGATGTTCCAACTCGGGAATACGCGTATCTACGTAGTGAAAGTGGCCCCAGGTGAGTTGGAGGAGCTGCCCCTGGCTGGTGAGTCTCGCCGTGACTTGACACCTAATAAGTGTCAATTGAACAGGACAGGAACGCGATTTCCCGACAGGCTAACGGTGCGGTAGGCCCCGCGGCTTTCGCGCAAGGGAACGCCCGCCGATGCAGAAATTTCGCGCAGCACACCGCTTGTGCGCGCCAAACGGGCTCCGGTAATTGACACCTATTAAGTGTCAATTAGGCCGCGGGACTTAGCTCGCGCGGGCATTGGGTTTCGCCTCGATTGTTCTCAGCGCGGGCGATCGTCGTCCGGGCGGTGTCCGCCGTGTTCCTGTTCGAGCTGACGGCGCGACGCGGCCATGTTGTCGACGAGATTGGGGTAGCGACGGCCGGCTTTTTTGGCGCGGGCTTTGGCCCAGGCGATGCTCGCGGGCGAGAGCGTGACCTTGGCTTTCGTAGACGTTTTCGGTGCCGGTTTCTTCCAAGGAGGTGTGGACATGCGCGAAACGGTAGCCGAGGCGGACGAGAAAGAAAGCAGGTTTGCCCTCGCGTTGGCCCCCGAACTCGCGGTAGGTCTCAGGCACATGACGACAGAAGCCCAGCCTTCCCATAAACCCCAACGCGGCCAGCCATGCCCTTGCGGCAGCGGCCAATTGTTCGAAACCTGCTGCGAGCCGATCTTGAGCGGCGCCGTCAAAGCCCCGAGCGCCGAGCGGCTGATGCGCGCGCGGTTCGTGGCGCACGTGTCGCACAACTTCGAATTTCTCCACCACTCCTACCTGCCCGACGCGCATAAGCCCTACGTCGTCGAAGAAGGCGAGCCGGCGATCGTCTGGACGCGCCTCGAAGTGCACGGTCACGAAACCGACGTCGGCGGCAACCCGGACAAATCCTATGTCGATTTCTCGGCGTATGGCACTGAGGACAAGATCGAGAAGGTGCTCCACGAAAAAGCCGAGTTTTTGCGCAAGAATGGTCAGTGGTTCTACAACCGTGAGGCGCGCCTTGGCCCTGCTCCAGTCAAGTCGAGTGCGCCAAAAGTCGGCCGCAATGACCCGTGCCCGTGCGGCAGTGGCAAGAAATACAAACAGTGCTGCCTCGGTAAGGCGTGAAGCAGGTTGGGTTGAATTGAGTGAAGGCGGGGCCATCGCCCCGGTAAGTTATCATCGGTTCGCGTAGGTTGCGCGTTTACGCGCAACGTAGCCCGTAAACGGGCCACCTACATTTTCGATTAACTCAAAATATCCCGCGGGGCTGATGGCCCCGCCTCCAATTATTGAAACCGGCCTGCCCGGAGGTCAGGCCCTACCGTCACAAACGTGCGGCCATCACAGCTCCTGATCCGCGAGCCGCTCGCGCACCTGCGCCACGATTTCGAACGAACGTTTCCGCGCTGTGTGGTCATACATCATGCCGGCCACCATCAGCTCATCGACTTTGGTTTTCGCGATAAACGCTTTGATGGTTTGCTCAACTTGCTGGGGATTGCCGACCGCCGCTTCGCGGAAAGTTTGCTGCACGCCCGCGAGCACGGCGGGTGAGGCGAGGGCGTTGATGTCATCGACCGGTGGCGGAAATTGTCCCGGTGTGCCGAAACGCAGGTTGATGAAACTCTGCTGGAGCGACGTGAACGCGCGTTTCGCTTCAGCCTCGGTATCGGAGGCGAACACATTAATCGCCGCCATCGCATAGGGTTTTTCTAATGACTCCGAAGGCTGGAATTCACGCCGGTAAATATCCAGCGCCTGCAACAACAGGTCCGGTGCGAAGTGTGAGGCGAAGGCGAACGGCAGGCCGAGCATACCCGCGAGTTGCGCGCTGAATAAACTGGATCCGAGCAACCAGATCGGCACGTGCGTGCCCGCACCGGGCACGGCTTGCACTGCTTGATTCGCGATGGCCGGCTCGAAGTAAGCCTGCAGTTCCTGCACATCCTGAGGAAAAGTATCCGCGCTGTCCTTGGCGCCCCGCCGTAACGCGCGCGCAGTTTGCTGATCGGTGCCGGGCGCGCGCCCCAAGCCAAGATCGATGCGGCCGGGAAAAAGCGCTTCGAGCGTGCCGAATTGTTCCGCGATCACGAGCGGTGAGTGATTGGGCAACATGATGCCGCCCGATCCCACACGAATCGTTTTCGTGCCGGCGGCGACGTGGCCGATCACGACGGCGGTGGCGGCGCTGGCGATGCCGGGCATGTTGTGATGCTCGGCGAGCCAGTAACGTTTGTAACCGAGCGTTTCGGCCAGTTGCGCGAGATCCACCGCATCGTCAAATGCCTGGCGGGCAGAGCCGCCTTGCACGATGGGTGCGAGATCGAGAACGGAAAACGGAATCATGGGGCACCCTGCCCAAGTTTCCCGATTTTGCGAATGTGGAGCAGGATGTTTTTAATGCGGAAATCAGGAAGGATGGAAAACGCTTCCGATCTCAACAGGCGACGATGAGCAAAAGTGCAGTTCACCCAAGCGAGCGCTTCGGTGATTTTTTCCTGACTTCCTGAGTTTCACATTCTCTACCAATCTGCCGCGCTCACTTCTGCTTAATCGTCTGCTCGATGAAGTTGAGGATCTGCGTGCGGCCGAACTTCGTTTTGGAGGAACTGGAAAAAATCTCCGGCTGCACGTCGAGTTCCGCGAGCACGTTGTTGCTGAAACGTTCGATCGCCGTCTTGGTCTGCGCGATCGATTGTTTGTCGGTCTTGGTGAAGATCAGCGCAAATGGCGTGTCGGTTTCTGCGATCCAGCCGAGGAACTCGATGTCGATTTCCTGCGGCGGTAAGCGCGAGTCGATCAGCACGAAAACACACGCGAGGTTTTCGCGATTTTCGATAAAGTCCGCGGCGGCTTCATTGAAGTCGGCACGGTTTTCTTTGCTGACGTGCGCATAGCCGTAGCCGGGTAAGTCGACGAGGGTCCACGCATTGTTGATCGTGAAAAAATTCATCAGCTTCGTCTTGCCGGGCACGTTCGAGACCTTCGCGAGATCGTTGCGTTCGGAGAGCAGGTTGATCAGCGACGATTTGCCGACGTTGGAGCGGCCGATGAAGGCAAACTCCGGCAGCGGTGACCACTTGCAGCTTTGCAGGTTCGGGCAACTAATGGTGAAGACGGCGGATTTGATTTTCATGGACGGAAGGAGCGCGCGGAGGAAAATCGCAGATGCGGTTTGCACGCGGCGGGGAATTGGCAACCTTTCCGTCCTCACCGTCAACCACTCAACATCCTTTATATTATGAAACGCACCGCATCCGCTGTCTGGCAAGGTTCACTCAAAGAAGGCAAAGGCACGCTCACCGCTCCCGGCGGCGCTCTGAAAAACACCGAATACTCCTTCGGCTCGCGCTTCGCTTCGGGCGCCGGCACGAATCCGGAAGAACTGATCGCCGCGGCCCACTCGGGCTGTTTCGCGATGGCGTTCTCGATGATTCTCGGCGGCGAAGGTTTCACGCCGGAACGTCTCGATGCGACCGCTGAAGTTAAATTTGAAGAAGTCGCTCCCGCCGGCTGGACGATTACGGAGTCGCACCTGATCGTGAAAGGCAAAGTGCCGAACATCACGGCGGAAAAATTCGCCGAACTCGCAGCGAAAGCCAAAGCCGGTTGCCCGATCTCCCGCGTGCTCAACGCCAAGATCACGCTCGACGCGCAATTGGTGTAAGCGGCGCGAAAATTCTTAAAGTAGGGGCGGTTATCCTTAACCGCCCTTTTTTTATGCACGCTTTCCACGCCGAGGTCGGTTCGGGATAACAGACCCTACCTCAAGGCATCCAGTCGCGGACAACTTCGTCCTCGCCGCCTTGCCCTGAGTTTCGCTTTCTAAGGTCTTGTCTGGCGATACGCTCACGCTTCATCCCATCGGCTTCATCCGCACGCATCAGCAGGTGAAGTTTCAAGCACGGCATCAGCCGGAGGAAACGAGCGGCGAGCGCAACGTGCTCGAACTGGTTGCGGGGCAAAACTACGAGCAGGCACTCCAAGATCTCGCGGGCTTCGATCGCGTGTGGCTGATTTGGTGGTTTCATCGCAACGCGACGTGGCGTCCGCTCGTCCTGCCGCCGCGCGGTCCGGCTCAACGGCGCGGCGTGTTCGCCACGCGCTCGCCGCATCGCCCCAATTTCCTCGGCATGACCCCGGTGCAGTTGCTGGCGGTGGAGAAACGCCGGTTGATTCTCGGGCCGTGCGATCTCGTCGAAGGCACGCCGGTGTTCGATATCAAACCCTACGTGCCGGCTTACGATTCGTTTCCCGAATCGCGCGCCGGTTGGATCGAGGAAGTCGATGCCTCGCTCGAGCAACCGCCACAGTTCACGGTGACATTTGGCCCGCCGGCGGAAGCGCAAGCCACGTGGCTGGTCGAGAATTGGAAAATCGATTTTCGCCCGCGACTGATCGAATTGCTTTCTCGAGATCCGACGCCGCATCGCACGCGTCGCATCAAGCGGCGCGGGGCCACGCAGCACGTGATCGCGTGCGGTGCGTGGCGCGCCGTGTTTACGACGACCGGCAGCATGATTTGCGTCGATCAAATCGAAGCCGGTTATCCGCTGCGTTTCCTGACGCGCCCCGGTTACGAAGCCGTGCCCGATCGTGAAGCGCAAATGGCGTTCATCGCGATCTGGCCGGAGCGTCCGCAGTCCGAACCGAATGACACGTAATACGTGTCATTTCATTTTTTACGCGTATGAAAAAAATCTGCTGGTTGGTTATCTTAAGTCTGGGGTTTTCGCACCTGGGCGGAGCAGGAAAATCGTCGCAGGATGTTTTCTGGGAGAATCTACAGGCGCTCTGCGGAACAGCGTTTGCAGGGCAAATGGTCGAGAGCACGGCGGCGGCCGATGAAGCGTTTAAGGGGCAACGCCTGGTGATGCACGTCAGGGCGTGCGGCCTGAACGAGATTCGCATTCCGTTTCACGTCGGCGAAAATCGTTCGCGCACGTGGGTGATCACGCGCACGGCGGCCGGGCTGCGCTTGAAGCACGATCATCGCCACGAAGACGGCACCGAGGATAAGGTCACTCAATACGGCGGCGACACCGCGTCCGAGGGCACGGCAGTGAGGCAGGATTTTTTGGCGGACGCCTTTACTGGCGAATTGATTCCAGCGGCGAAACACAACATCTGGACGATGCTCATCGAACCGGGAAAAACGTTCGGCTATGGGCTGCGCCGCGAGGCGGAGGGCCGGCGTTTTCGCGTGGAGTTCGATCTTACGAAACCAATCGCCACGCCGTCTGTCCCATGGGGAGCCAAATAATCGTTACCTTTTCAATTTATGCCTACACGAAAAATCTATCATGTGTTGCCCGGTGAAAACGGTTGGTCAGTGAAAGTCGGCGCTGCGAAACGCGCGAGTGTCGTGCTGCCGACGAAGGACGAAGCGGTGAAGGCCGCGAGCGATCTCGCGAAGAGTTCGCCCACCGCGCAGGTCGTGATTCACGAAGCCACGGGCAAAATCGAAGGTGACCGCAAGTATGGCCTGACTGATTTTAAGAAAAAGAAAAAGGTCCGCGTGGCCGTCTCGAAGGGGAAAAAAACGAAGCTCAAGAATCGCATTAAAAAATACCGCGTCACCACGGAGCACCGCAAAGCTGCGTTGCTCGGCGTGGCTCGCCAAAAGCGGGCCCACTCCAAGCGTAGCGCGATCGCGAAGAAAGCCGCCAAGAAGCGCTTGAAAAAATACGTCAGCGGCCTGCGCTGAACTCGCAATAGGCTGCAACGGCCCGCGCGAGCGATTTCGTTTCCGCGGGCTTCAAAGCGACGAATGGATTTGTGTGGAGGGAAATTGTTTTTCCCTTGGTGGTTTTCGTCCACGTGCCGGCGACTTTTCCCGAAACGACAAAGACGTGATAAGATTCGCCGTTTTTTGAAGCGGGCGGGACGAGGCGTTTCGCTGGAAAGAGCGCGCGGCGATCTTGGTAAGCCATACCACATTCGTCGTAGTCGGGCAGGACGAACGTGCGGAGCAAGGCTTTCGTTGAATTTACAGAGCTGCCTTTGAAGATGAAATCTTCGCCGTCGATCGTCTCGCGAGTGAAAGCAGCGGACAACGACGCGACGCCCGCGCGGGCGTCTTTGAGCGAAAGTCCTGACCAGTAAGCGAAGTCGCGCGCCGTTGCTGGACCGCGGCTGATGAAGTAGCGCGTGGCAAGCGCGGCGAGGGCTTCGTCTCGCGCAAGCGATTTTGCCGCGGGCACGCGTTCGTCCAGCAGTGCGTAGGTGAATTGCTTGCCGACGCGCGGGCCGCTGCAGATGACGCCTTCAAGTTCGGCGTGCATCACGATGTAGGCGAGCGCGAGACCGCTGACGTTGATTTTCGCGCGGGCGAGCGCGCTTTGCAGTTCGGTGCGCGTGAGGTGCTGGCCGCCAGTGAGCGCTTTGACGATTACTTTTAGTCCGCGCAGGCAGAGGCTTGCGTCGAGGCTGTGCTGGCGAGCGGTGTAGCTGTTGAGGCGATGCACGTGCGGCGCAGTGAGCGCGAGCAGCCAGCGAATATCCGCCGGCGCCACGAAATGCCACGTGGGGCGCAGCACGTGCGTGCGGAGAATTTCGCCACGATTAAATGCCTCTTCGATTAACGCGTCGGTAGTCGCATTTTTCAGTCGCAGATTGATGGCCCACTTGGCGTGGGCGTATTCCTGCGCCTGCATCGCGCCGAGCCAGGCAACGACTTCGGCGGGTTGCGTGAACTCGCTGGCGATGAGTCGCTGATTGAGTTGCCGGCGACGCAGAATCTCAACGGGAGTCATCGCGGCGGACGGAAGCTTTCAGCGCACGTAGGGCTCGACCGGGCGGAAACCGGCGAGCTTGCACGCGGCATCGCGTTGGGCGGGTTCGGCAAATAAATACACCGCGTAGCCGCCGAAGCCGCCGCCGCAATATTTCCACGCGAGCGGTTTGCACGCGGCGAGTTCGGGCAGCGCGCTGGAGGCGGGATCGCCGGGCAGTGGATCCATGTTTTCGGCGCGTTGCACCGCGTAGGAGGTGCGCACGCCCTCGGCAATTTTGTGGATATCGGCGGCCCACACGCCCGCTCGCGCGAGCGCACCGGCCTTGGCGATATTGTCGTAGTTTCGGCTTTGATCGACGACGCTCGGCGTGCAGTGCTGCTTGCCGGACCAATACACGGCGAGACGGCCTTTCAAGAAGTCAGCGCTGTGTTTGATTTCGAGCACGGGCCGCGCGCCGCTTTGCCAGACGCATAAACCCGTTTCTTTGATGACCGCGGGATCCTGCCAACCGACGCCGAGATCGAGTTCGGAGGCGACGCCTTCTTTGCCGTTGAGCAAAGCCCACGCGCCGCTGCCGCCGAGGCCGGCGTTGCGTTCATAGCCCCACTCGCGGAGCGAAACTGTCGGCGAGATCGCACAATTCACGATGTAAGCGCCTTCGCGGGCGTAACGCGGCACGTCGAGCCAGCCGCCGCCGAAATCCACGCGGAGCGGTGCGTCTTGCGGTGCTTGGATGAATTTCACGATCTGCGTCGTGGAAACAGGCGCAAACTTCGGCGGGGTCTTGGGCAACACGATGTAAGTCGCGCCGATTTCAGCGCAGAGCGCGCGTTTGAGCGGCGCGTATTTGTCGTCTTCCGTGACGGCGAGAACGTGCGGGCGCAGGCGCAGGAAGTGTTCGCGAAAATCGATGCCCTCATCGAGGCCGGTGCCGATGACGACTTCGTCGACCATGCGGAGCGCGGCGAGGAGGCCTTGCTTGTGTTCGTCGGGCAGGGAGCTGCGACGCTTTTTGTGAAACCAGAGGACGTCAGCCGAGGCGAAACACACGGTCAGGTGATCACCGAGGGCGCGGGCTTCTTCGAAAAATTGGACGTGGCCGGCGTGGATGATGTCGTAACAGCCGGAGACAAAAATGCGTTTCATGCGGGGTGAAAATCCATACGCAGAGCTGAGTGAACGGCCAAGCCTGCAATTTCCGGACGGTCAGGATGCTCAAATGATGGCACGGGCGAGGGCTCAAGGCAGGGAGCGTCAGAGAAAGAACTTCGCATGGACGCAAAAGTATTACTTACTCGCCGGCTCCACTTTTAAAGATGTCGCGCCTGAAATTTAATCTGCAAAAAGAAGCCACCGGCACACGTGCGCGCGCCGCGACATTTCAGACGTTACATGGCGAGGTAAAGACGCCGGTGTTCATGCCGGTTGGCACGCAGGCGACGGTGAAAGCGCAGACGGTCGACACGCTGAAGGCGACCGGCTCGAGCGTGTTGCTGGCTAACACGTATCACTTGCTACTGCGGCCGGGTCCGGAGGTGTTTAAGAAATTTGGCGGCATTCATAATTTCATGAATTGGGATCGGCCGGTGCTCACGGACTCGGGCGGTTTTCAGATTTTTTCCCTGCCGACTGAACGCGCGATGAACGAGGAAGGCGCGCGTTTCCAGAGCTACGTGAACGGCGACTATTACATGCTTTCGCCGGAAACGAGCATCGACACGCAAAAGGCGATCGGCAGCGACATCATGATGGTGCTCGATCAGTGCATTCCATCGACAGCGGGTTTTGATGAGGCGAAGGCGGCGATGGAACTCACCCACCGTTGGGCGCTGCGTTCGCTGGCGGCGCGCGGCGAATCACCGCAAGCGTTGTTCGGCATCGTGCAAGGCGCGTGTCATCACGCGTTGCGGCAACAGAGCGCGGAGTTTTTGCGCGAGCAGCCATTCGATGGACTCGCGATCGGTGGGCTTGCTGTCGGTGAGACGCATGCGGAGCGTTACGAGTTCACTGGGTTCGTCACAGATCATTTGCCGAAAAATCTGCCGCGTTACCTCATGGGAGTCGGCACGCCGATTGACATTCTTGAAGCGGTGCATCGTGGCGTGGACATGTTTGATTGCATCATTCCCGGGCAACTCGCGCAGCGCGGCGTGGCGTTTACGAAGCGGGGCAAAGTGCAACTCCGCCGCGTGAACCATAAGTTTTCCGAAGCGCCGCTGGAAGCCGGCTGCGATTGCGCGTGCTGCAAAGATTACTCGCGCGCCTACCTGCATCACCTCGTGAAATCCGACGAGATGCTCGGCTGGCATTTATTGGGGATTCACAACATCGCATTTTACCACCGGATCATGCGCGAGATGCGTGAAGCGATTTTGCGGGATGAGTTTGTCGCGTATTACGAGGCGCACCGCTTCGAATTCGGGCGTAGCGACGAGGAGAATATTGTGACGCCCGTGAAGAAGCGGCGGCCAGCGCGGTTGCCGAAGCTGGGTGACTACGAGGTCGTCACGGGGCCGCAGGGATTCTCCAGTATCAAGCAAACGAGTTCGGGCGAAGTGATGCACTCGGTGAACGCGCCGAGCGAGGAAGCAAATCGCCTCTACATCGAGCAATCGGCGCTCGCGACGCGTTTGCTCAAGAGCAGCGGTAACGAAACCGAACTGATCATTTGGGACGTCGGCCTCGGCGCGGCTTCGAACGCCATGGCGGCAGTCGCGTGTTTTGAAAAAGTGGTGGCGGAGGTCGGCGTCGAAGCGGTGCGGCCGTTGCGCATCGTGAGTTTTGAAATCGATCTCGATCCGCTGATTCTCGCGGTGAAATTTGCGAGTCATTTCCCTCATCTGCGGCACAAGGCGCCGAAGGTTATTCTTGAAGAAAACAAGTGGACCGATCCGACGACGTTGTTGAACTGGGAACTGAGACACGGGGATTTCCTGGCGTTTCTCGAAGCATCGCCGGCGCCTGATTTGATTTTCTTCGATCCGTTTTCGAGCAAGACGGACACAGGCTTGTGGACGGTCGAGGTGTTCAAACGCATCTTCGCGCAGTGTGCATCGAAACCGGCGGAGCTGTATACTTACTCGGCGGCGACCTCGGTGCGGGTGTCGCTGCTCACGGCTGGTTTCTATGTGGCCGCGGGCGTCGGCACCGGGCCGAAGGCGGATACGACGCTGGCGTTTACGCGGGCCGAGGGCGCGACGCGGCATCCGCGCTCGCCAGGGTTGCTCGGCGAAGAATGGCTCGGGCGGTGGAATCGCAGCATTTCGAAATTTCCTGCCGGGCTCGCAGAGAGTGAGAAAGCGGCGTTTGCGGCGAGGATCGAAGGGCATCCGCAGTTCAAGAAGGTGTGAGCGTGGGTGACGGCGAAAAGCTGGATTTTTTAACCACGGATTGCGCGGATAAACACGGATTGAGGCAGAGGTGCGGAATTCGAGGATTGGCGTGACTTTCTGACCGAGTGAAAAACGTGAACTCGGCTCAGAGGATAAATCTGCGAGTCTTGTCGGATGTGGACACGGCGGGCATTTATCGGGGCGGTGGCGACGCTGCCGCTCGCGCTGAAGGCGGCACAAACGGCGACGGCGGAAATTCCACCTGAGCTGTATTCTGATTTTTCGAAACGCTTGCGCCCAGTTGGACGGATTCTCGAATTGGAAAATTACTATGTGTGGTGCAACGCGCCGATCGAATCGCCGGATGGGCGCACGCATGTGTTTTTTTCGCGCTGGCCGAAAGCGAAAGGCATGGGCGGGTGGATCAGCTCAAGCGAGATTGCGCACGCGGTCGCGCCGTCGCCAGAGGGACCTTACGAGGTTACGGGCATGGTGCTCGCGCCGCGCGGGGCGGGATTTTGGGACGGCACAACGTGTCACAACCCGCATATCGTGAAAGTGGACGGGCGTTACGCGTTATTTTACATGGGCAACTCGAACGGTCGCACGAATACGAAACGGGTCGGGCTTGCGCTGGCGGATTCGCTCGATGGGCCGTGGCAGCGTCCGGCTGCGCCGTTGCTCGAAGCGGGCGCGGAGGGCGCGTGGGACGATCATTGCACAACGAATCCGTCGTTCATCAAGCACCCGAACGGGCAATACTGGCTCTATTACAAATCGTGGAACACGGCCGACTATGAAGCGGGCAAACCGCCGGTGCGGGGAAATCGTAAATACGGACTCGCGATCGCGGAAAAATTAGAAGGCCCGTATCGCAAGCATCCGCAGAATCCGTTGATTGATTTTTCGGGGCGCGGCGAAAACCGGCAGTGCGAAGATGTGTTTATCTGGCACGAGGACGGACGTTTTTGCGCCATCATGCGCGACATGGGCGTGTTCAATCACGAGGTCGGGCTTTGGCTGGAGTCGGTTGATGGCATTGCGTGGTCGGAGCCGAAAATCGCATTTCGTCCCGTGAGCGCCTACGTGGAATTGCCGCCGCGGCCGAAGCACCTGAATCGGTGGGGCCGGCTGGAGCGTCCGCAGTTGCTGCTGCGCGAGGGGAAGCCGGCGTATCTTTTCGCGGCGTCGCAAGGCGGGCGTTACGAGACGTCGTCGGTGTTTCTGTTTAAAATCGAACAATAAAAAGCCCGCCTTTTTGAGAGGCGGGCTTGGGAAGATTTTTTTTCGAAAACTCAGTTAACGTTTTTCAGCACGTAGATGAAAAGACCGACCAACCATGCGAACACCACCCCGGTCGCAACGAACTGCCAGACGTCTGCCCTCCGGTCGCGAGCGGCGTCGGAGAGGTGGCGGGATTTAGGGCGATGCGATGAGGGCATACATTTGGCCGTGGCGGGGTCGAAGGAAACGGCGGCTTGCATGGTGAAAGTCGGAAGAGGTTAGGCGGCCATGACGGTGGCGGCTGCCGCGTCCGTCTTGGATTTTTTGTGACGGCGATACGCGGCGAAACCGAGGGCGCAGGCACCGAACATCGCAGCGTAGGTGGAAGGTTCCGGGATGGCCGAGGCGCTGCTGAACGAGAGGGTTGCACCTTGCACGCCTTCGATCGAAGAGAAGTCCGCGAGGCCTTCAGTGTAGTTGAGACCGGAGCGGAAGAACGCGAAACCGTAGTTGGTGCTGGGACTGTCGATCCAGCTTTGCACGGTGGATGCTGGAATCACGAACGTGCTCACCGCTCCGGCGACTGGGGTGAAAGTTTGCTCACCGCCGATGGCCGCGCCGTAGGTGGCGGAGTCAGTGGGCGCATAGACATTGGGGGTAACGGCGAATGCGGTGCCGTAGCTGTCCCATGTCACTGTGCTGAAATCAACCGCCCCTTTCAAATTGAGTAATTGGATGGGACGGTTGACGCCCGAGCCGCCCAAAACATGGAGCGAGAAAATAGCATCGCCGGAGACGGTGGTGCCAGCGTAGGAGGAAAGATCGAATTTGAAGAGCGGATAGCTCTGATAATCGCCGTTGGCCGGAACCAGCGATTGAAGACTGATAGCCGATGAATAATTCGTGGTGGCGGAATTGGGGGTTTCCCCGTGATTGAGCAGCACGGTGTCAGCAGAGGCCGTCACGGTGATCTGGGCGATAGCGGAGGACGAAAGCGCGCAGGCGAGGAGCGAGGCGCTGAGGAGGGAGGCGAGGCGGTTTTTCATATGTGTGAAACTTGGTGGGCGTGGCGCGGGTTTGTGCGCACACGACAGGTTTCAACAGCGATTAAAGCGCCCGGCGAGTTGGCAGGGGCGAGTTGCGGAGCGGAGATGGCGAACTGCGGATCGAGCGCTTGCGGCGCGGCTTTCCTCGCAAGGATAAGCCGGGCGGCGCGCAACTTCGACTGGGATGGAGCGAGGCGGTTCCCCTCGAGAAAACTAAATCTGCGTGCACGTGCGATTCATGACCGCGATGAGTTGGAAAAATACGTCTGCGTTGGAGCGGCTGCGGACTTGAGCATCGGGAGCCCGCGTTTCATCAACGACGCATGAATTGGCTCAAAACTCCTCTCGGGCGCTTGCGGGTAATCGGTTGGTGGGAAGGCGCATCGTTTCTCGCGCTGCTGTTGATCGCGATGCCGTTGAAATATTTCGCGGGCCGACCGGAGTTCGTGCGCGTGGTGGGCATGGCGCATGGCGTGCTTTTTTTGCTCTACGTGCTGGCGGCGATCCAAGCCGCGCTGGCGCAGAATTGGAACTGGAAGCGCACGGGCCTCGTGTTGCTCGCGAGCCTGCTGCCGGCGGGGCCGTTTATCGTGGACGCGAAATTGCTGCGCGACGAGCAGCCGATCGAGTGAGAGCGTTTGGGCGTCGGTGCGGAGACCGACGCCCACCTGCTAATTCTGGCGCGGGCGCGGACCGATTTGGTCGAAGGGAATGGGTTTGAATCCCGGCAGTTCGCGGTAAACGGCGGCGTCGGGCTTGAGCGAGAAATTTTTCGCGGCGGCATCGACGAAACCCGGATCTTTGCTCGTGAGGAAATTTTTGCCGAACTCGAGTTGGGTGTGCTCGCCGACGAGGCGGACGGTTTCTTCGAATTTATAAATCACATTGTCGGCGAAACGATTCCGGCTCGGATACATGCCGACGAAAGTTTTTCCGTCGGGCATCGGATCGAGCCATTCTTTCAAATGCGGATAACGCGTGCTGTAAGGGGGCGAGTAAATGTCCACGGCTTGCGTGAGGCGTTTCCGGTAAATGCTTTTCGGGCCGAAGTAGTAATCGAAACTATCGATCGCGAAATCCCACCACATCGCTTTCTGCTGAAACGCGGGGCCAGTCCCGCCGATGAAAATATTATTCCGCACGACGATGTCGCTGCCGCCGTTGCTGTAAACGGTGCCGTAGCTCGCGACGTTGAGGAACACGTTGCCTTCGACGAGCACGCCGCACGTCGCGTCGTCGCAATAGACGCCCATCGTCCACTTGCGGTCGGGACGGCCGACGTCGTGGAAAAAATTATTCCTGACGATATTGCCCTGATCGCTCGGGTCTCGGCCGAGATACCAGCCGGAGGCGTCGTTGGAGTTTCGCGCGACATGATGGATGTGATTGAACTCGAAGATGTGGTCATTGCCGCGCGAGAAGATCGCTTGCAGGTCGCCGTCGAAAATCTCGCAGTGCACGACGCGGTTGCCACAGCCGTCCAAGGTCACGCCGCTCGCGCCCATTTTGTTGCGCCGGCTGAATTCGTGGATGCGCGTGTCGGTGACCACGTTGTTGCCAGGCGTGAGGTTTTTCTTGCTGCCGCCGCCGAGCAAAATGCCGCCGGAGCCCGTGTTATAGATGTCGCAGTGCTCGATGACGTGATTTGTGCCGGCGTTTCGTTCCCACGCGGTGTTGTGATAAATGTGGGAGTGATACGAACCCACGTCACGCGGGACACCGACGCCAAGATAGTCATCAACGGCGGGCGGGTTGGTCTGGCGCGCACCCTGACCGAACATGATGCCCATCGTGCCGAAGTTGCGAATGGTGCAACCGGTGATGCGGTTGCGCGTGCCGCCTTCCAGGTAGATGCCGAGGCCGCGACCGGTTTCGATGATCAAATCGCGCAGTTGGCAATCACTGGTGTTTTCGATCGCGATGAGCGGCTGTTCCAGAATGGAAACCGCGATGCGCGCGGTGCGCAGATCGCCCGGAGCCCACAGGTAGAGCCTGCCCGCAGTCGCATCGACATACCATTCGCCGGGTTCGTCGAGTTCTTCGAGTAGATTGAGCGCGACGTAGGCGTTGTAATTTTGGCCGCTGCCAAGCGCATACAAATGCGGTGCGGCGAGGGAGATTTCTTTTTTGGCGACGTCGATTTTCGCCACCCGGATTTTGTCGTCGGCGTAACCATGATTGAAATAACCCTGAAACCACACGTCAGGTGCGTTGACCCACCGTTCGTGGCGCGGGTCAGTGTATTTGAAGCGGCCGGGACGGTTCGAGTAGTCGCCTGTGCGCGGCATCGACCCGGGTTCGGTCACTTCGCCCATGAGAATCGCGCCGGTGTTGGGGTAACGTGCGAGGGCCAGTGGCGTGTCGTTCCAGAATAATTCCATCGACGACGGCACCACCGGCAGACCGTGGCCGAATTGTTGGTGACGTCCGAAATCCTGCACGCCGAGCGCACGCAGATCGGCGACCAGCACGTGGCCACGCGCGGCTTCTGGCAGGCGTCGCAAGAGCGATGCGTCGGTGACTTTCGTAAACGAAGTCGCGGGAACCGGCATTCCGCCCGTGACGCGGACTTCTTCCTTCTCGTAAGCGGTGATTAAAAAGGGCGAATCGCTCGTGCCGGAGTCGGTCGCGTTTAACTCGAAGGTGCGCGCGAGCGGATAAGTGCCGCCACGCAGCCAGAGCGTGATTTTTTCCGAAGCTGCGCCGGGCTTCGTGCGCAGTTCGCGGGCGGCATCGCGGGCGCGTTCCAACGTTTTGAAAGGCGCGGCCAACGTGCCGTTGGCGGCATCGCTGCCGGTGGGCGCCACAAAAAATTCGGCGCCAACTAAGGAAGCGGTTGAAGTAACGACGGTAAACGCGAGGAGACGGAGTGAGCGTAATTTCATTCGGGGTGACAAAAATTTGCGGCGGCGTGCGGGCGTTTGGCAAAAATTATCTCACTGATTATTCAGGGAGTTTGTCGCGCTGGCTTGGCATGGCGGCGGCTGCGCGTTACGACTTAATCATGGCCTCACTCACTTCTCCTCTCAATCGGCGGCAGTGGCTCAAGGCCGCTGGCGCTTCGATCGCCGCGACTGCCCTGACTTCACGCTTTTCACTCCAGGCGCAAACGCCCGCGCCCAAACCGGTCGGGCCGGCGCCGGTGATTCCCGGGCCGGTCGAACCGGGCATCGTGCGGCTCGCGTGGAATGAAAATCCGTTCGGCCCCTCGGCCGCGGCGCAGGCAGCGATGACGTCAGCCGTGAGCCGGAGTTGTCGTTATTCTTTCGGGCAAGAAGCTGAATTGCTCGCGCTGATCGCGGCGAAGGAAGGCTGTCGTCCCGAACAAATTGTGTTGGGCAATGGCTCAGGCGAGATTCTCGATGTCGCGGGATTTCATTTCGGTTTGGAGAAAGGAGAAGTGGTGGTTGCAGATCCCTCCTACATGCAACTCGTGAACGCGGCGGAAAAATCCGGCGGCAAGGCCGTGCGCGTGCCGCTGAACGCGAAGCTCGAGCACGACTTGCCCGCGATGGCGGCGGCGGTGACGGCGCGCACGTCGCTCGTTTATGTGGTTAATCCGAATAATCCCACGGGCACCGTGGTGAACGCAGCGGCGTTGAAAGAATTTGTCCGCACGGTCTCGAAGCAGACGGTGGTGTTTGTCGATGAAGCGTATCTCGACTGCGCTGACGATTACGCCGGCCAGACGGTCGCGCCGCTCGTGGCGGAAGGTTACAATGTGGTCGTCGCGCGGACGTTCTCAAAAATCTACGGCATGGCGGGCTTGCGACTCGGTTACGCGATCTTGCCGCAGAAACTCGCGGTGTCGTTACGCGGCCACATGACCGGCAGTGTGAGTTCGCTCACGCTCGCGGCGGCGACGGCGTCGCTGAATGACCGCGGTTACGTGCCGGCGACGCGCGCGAAAATCAAAGCCGGCCGAGACGCGCTGATCGCAGAAGTGACGAAGCTCGGAAAACGTCACGCGGAACCGCAGGGCAATTTTGTGTTTTTCCAGACGGGAATGCCGGCGCAGGAGTTCGCCGCCAAGATGCGCGCGGAGGGCGTGAGTGTGGGCCGTCCGTTTCCGCCTTTGACGGATTGGGCCCGCGTGACAATCGGCCTGCCCGAGGAAATGGACGTGTGTCACCGTGCGCTGCGCAAGGCGCTTGCCAAAACCTAGCTGCGTGCCGTGTGCACGAAGTGGTTGGCGGCGACGTCGCCAATCTGAATTTCCTCGTTGAGCGAATCCCAAGTCACGGATGTGCCGTCGGCGCTCAGGCGGATTTTGTTCAGCTCGGACTGAAGCGCGTTCTCGAGGAGCGCGTATTTCGTCGCGGGAAAGCTGAGCGAGCGGCGGTCGTTGATTTCGAAGTAAATCCGGCGCCCTTGCACCCAGCTACGGCGGGCCACGAGTGGCGGATGGACGAGGGCAGCAGGTTTCATTCTCTCAAGCTGCGCAGACTCGCGGGAATAGCGAAGTATTCCGCGAATTGAATTTCAGGCGACGCTCGGCGCTCGTTGGGTGAGAATGTGACGGCAGAGCGGTTCGCCGCGATTGAAGTCGCGACAAGTTTGCGGGCGATCGTCGTAAATGGTGCAGAGCTGCGTGCGCGGATCGAGGGCGACGCAGGCCCCGTTGCTGTGTTGATCCATGCAACGCGCGCCGGCATGCTCGACGATAAAATGAGCGGGCACCCAGTCGTCTTCACGCAGTTCAACCACCAAGTGGCAGCAGCGGCCGCAACCGGCGCACGCGGGAAGGTCAGGATGATCGTCGATGCAGCTGAACGGGACAGAAGATGGCCGCGTTAGCGAACTATCCTTCCCGCATTCAATTTAAGCGCGGATCGCCCACCGAAGTTTTGCGGAGGAACTGCGGGGATTGGCGCGGCGTTCTTCCGGGCCGGCGCGGACGACTTCGTCGTTGGTCGAAGAATAGATGCCGGCGCGCACGCCTTCGCGGAAGGCATGTTTTACCCGGCGATCTTCGCCCGAGTGAAACGTGAGAATCGCGACGCGACCACCGGGTTTCAGGCAACCCGGCAATTGGCGCAGGAAAAGATCGAGCACGCCAAACTCATCGTTTACGGCGATGCGGATCGCTTGGAAGACACGGCGCACGCAGTCGTCCTGCGCATCTTCATCGGGATGCGTGTGGTGCGGCTGGATGATTTCGCGGACGGCGTCGGCGAGTGCCTGCGTGCGCGTGAAGGGCGCGGATTCGCGGCGTGCGGTCAGTTCGCGGGCGAGCAGTTCGGCGTAAGGTTCGTCGGAGTTTTCCTTCAGTGCGACGGCCAGTTTTTCTTCGGAGATGCGTGCAAGCCAGTCGGCGGCGGACGGCGGGCGCGAAGGATTGAGGCGCAGATCCAGCGGGCCATCGCTTTTGAAAGTGAAGCCGCGCGCGGGGTCGTCGATTTGCATCGAGGAAACGCCGAGGTCGGCGAGCACGGCATCGATGCCTCCGAGTAGGCCGAGCGTGGCGAGCACTTTGGGTAGGCCGGCGAAATTGGAGCGCACGCTGGTGAAAACGGCTTCGTTCCAACCCGCGTCGCGCAGGCGCGCGGTGGTTTTTGGTTGTTCGATCGGATCGACGTCGAGCGCGATGAGACGTCCGCCCGGTGAAATTTTCTGCAACAACTCGCGGGAGTGTCCGCCGAATCCCAGTGTGCAATCGACAGCGATTTCGCCTGGTTGCAGCGCGAGCACGTCGAGGATTTCTGCGACCATGATCGGGCGATGGCTGCCGGCGGGCGTCTTGCCAGCGGCGAGCACTTTGGCGACGTCGGCGGCGTAGCGCGCGGGGTTGTGTTCCTTGTATTTCTCCTCGAAGCGCCGCGGGTTTTTCCCAGCGTAACGCGGGCGACGTTTGTGTGGAGCAGGCGTGTTTCCGGATGGGCTGGAATCAGGATTGAGCGGGGACGAAGGATCGGACACGGGGAATTCATGGCCGAGCGTGGGCTAACCCACAAGGCCGGCGTGCGAAGTTTTAATGGCTTGGCGTCGTCGCCGGCATATAACCAGCTTGCACCCCAAGGTCGTTTTTCGCCCTCATGCTGTTAACTGTCGCTTTTTTAATTATCGGCTTCGCTGCGTATCTGCTCGTGCGACAGGTGGACGTGCGGCTGGTGTTGTTTGGCGCGGGGTTGTTGCTGGCCCTGCTCGCCGGGAAACCATTGGGCGTGTTCGATGCGTTCATCGCGGAAATGGGGAATGGCAAAACGATCGGGCCGATTTGTTCGGCGATGGGGTATTCGTTTGTGCTGCGGGCCACCGGCTGCGATCGCGCGATGGTGAGCCGGTTGATGGCGCCGTTGCGGCGGGCGGGTTGGTTGCTGTTGCCGGGCGGTTGCGTGGTGGCGTTTTTCACGAATGTCGCGATCAACAGCCAGACGGCAGCGGCGGCCGCAGTCGGGCCGATTCTCGTGCCGTTGTTAATCGCGGCAGGCTTTCCTGCCGTGGTCGCAGCGGCGACGTTGTTGCTCGGGACGTCATGCGGGAATTTGTGCAATCCCGGCGAGGCGGACCTCGTAGCGATTCACGACGCGAACGGCGCGCCCATGGCGCAGATCTTGAGTTTTATACTGCCGCCGGTGTTAGGTGGCTTTGCGGTGCTCGTGACCGTGTTTACGGTGCTGAATGCCCGCAGTCGAAGCGCGGCGGCGATCCCGACGACGCACGAGGCGTCATCGGCGACCACGCTCATCAGCGAACCGTTATGGAAAGCGTTTATGCCGCCGCTGCCGGTGGTGATGATTTTCGTGATGCTGCCCGGTTTTATTTTTGATAATTTGCCGGCGCCGTTCGAGCGGGGTTTGCCGGTGCCTTACGCGATGCTGGTTTCGACCATTGTTGTGTTGCTGGCGAGCTGGCGCGGCGTGTCGGCGATTGTGAAATCGTTTTTCGAGGGCATGGGGCAGGCGTATGCGCAGATTATTTCGCTGATTGTAACGGCGAGCTGTTTCATTGCGGGCATCACGGCGGTGGGCTTGACGGAGAAACTGGTGAACTTCGCCGCGACCAGTGGTTTTGCCGCGAAAATAGCGGCGAGTGTGTTCCCCGGTTTGCTCGCCGTGGTGTGCGGATCGGGCACGGGGCCGAGTGTGGCGTTTTCAAAAGCGGTGCTGCCCGCGTTGCGTGGCGACCAGCTTGCGCACGGGATTGACCTCGGTGTGCTCGGGGCGATTGCAGCGAACTATGGACGCACGCTTTCGCCGGTGGCGGCGGTCGTGATTTTCACCTGCACGCTGGCGGGCGTGGCCGTGCCCGTGGTGATTCGCAAAATGGTCGTGCCGCTCGCCGTTGGGTTTGCGGTGGCGTTTGGGATCGTCGCGCTACGCGGAATTTGAACACGGAACGAGACGGGTGGTAATGGGTCAAAAGGCTAACCTCATTGCCCTATGATTAAATTCAAAGAGATCGCATTCACGGCCTACGCGGTAACCAACATGGCGAAGGCGAAAAAATTCTACGAAGGCGTGCTTGGCCTGAAACGGAGCCGGGTGTTTTCGAAAAACTTCATCGAATACGACATCGGCAAAAGCACGCTAGTCGTCGCATGTGCGCCGAAGCTCTGGTTTCCCTCTAAAAAGGGCACGGCGGTCGCCATCGAAGTTGCGGATTTCGAAGCAGCGGTGGAGCACTTTCGCGCGCACAAAATCAAATTCGCGATCCCGCCCCAGTATTTTCCGATCTGCTCAATGTTCGGAGTCCGCGACCCCGACGGCAACATGCTGACGTTTCACAAACGGAAGAAAAAATAAACTTACCGCCGGCGGGCGGGTCAGTTCTTTTTCTCCGTGCGAAGGTTCGCCAGACTTTTTTCCAAGCCTTTCACGGGCTCGACAGTTTTATTGTTCGTGATGCGAGGACGGGGTTCGTAGCGCACCACGATCTTGGTGATACCGTGATCGCTGAGCGATTTTAGCGTAGGCGCCAGGGTGTCGGTCGGGGCGCTCGTCGGCGTGATCCAGAGGAAGTAAAATGCGTCGGCTTTGAATTCACGCGTCTTGAGGTAGGTCCCGAGATTCGCGGCGGCGACGGCTTTACCAGACGAGTCGACTAATCCGTCTTTCGAATCGATCCGGAAATCGTAGCGCGTGTGGCCGAGGGCGGCGCGGTCGATTTCATCGGGCTCCGTCGTGTGCAGGCTGTATTCTTTCGCAGGCTGGGTTTGCGCGGAAAGCGCACCCGTCAAAACAAACAAGGCGAGAAAGAGACGTGTCATGGGGCGAAGGGGATTGGCCACACGATGAGCGAAATTGTGGATTATTCAACCTCGCTGCGGGCAACGGCGCCATTCGCGCGACCAGTGGGACAAAAAAGCGGTTCAATCCGCATCGCTTGCTGACTGGGGCGCAGCGTGGAGGTGTCAGTTCAGCGGAGCGAGGAATCGCCCGAGATTCGCGATGTGTGCGTCGAGATCCACGCCGAGATGCTGGCAACCGAGTTCGATCGTGGCACGGTCGATTTTCGCGGCGAAGCCATGGTCTTTAAACTTTTTCTTGAGTGAAGCCGGTTTCATTTCGCCGTAGCGCACGGGATTCATTTTCCGATAAGCGTAAAAAATGCCGCACAGCTCGTCAGTCGCGAGCAACGCGGCGGCGAGCTTGGTTTGCGGAAGCGTTTTGAAATCATGGTAACCGTAGGCGTGGGCTTCGACGGCGTGAATGAGTGCCTCCGGATAATTCCATTCTTTAAACCAACCGAGCGAAGGAGCGGGGTGCGTGTCAGGGTGTTCTTCGAAATCGAGGTCGTGCAGCAGGCCCGTGAGATACCAGAGGTGCGGGTCTTCGCCCGGGAAAATGTGCTGCGCGTAACCTTCGAGCGCGGTCGCGACCATCACGGCGTGCAGGCGTTGATACTCGTCACGCACGTGTGCGTGCAGCAACGCGGTCGCGCCTTCTTTAGTCGGCAAGGACATCGCGCGTTACGCTTTCGCGTTCATCCAAGGCAGCTTGTCGAGGTCGACATTGCCGCCGCTCAGGATCACGCCCACGCGGCGACCAGTCACGGGAATTTTCTTTTCCAGCAACGCAGCCACCGGCACGGCGGCGGACGGCTCGATGATAATTTTCAGCACTTCCCACACGAGGCGCATGGCCGCGATGATGCTCGCTTCGTCCACGGTGACGACGTCGTCCACGAGATTTCTGATCAACGGAAAATTTTTCTCCCCCAGCGCGGTGCGCAAGCCGTCGGCGATGGTGCGGGGATCGGTTTGCGGGTGGCGCACGCCGTCGCGAAACGAGCGCGCGGCATCGTCAGCACCGAGTGGCTCGGCGGCGTAAACGGAAATTTTCGAGTTAACGCCTTTCGCGGCAATGGCCGTGCCGGCCAGCAAACCGCCGCCGCCGACCGGGGCGACGAGCAGATCGAGCTCGGGTGCTTCGGTGAGAAATTCCAACGCGCAGGTGCCTTGGCCGGCGATCACCATTGCGTTGTCGTAAGGATGCACGAGCACGCCGCCGGTTTCGGCGCAGACGCGGGCAGCGGTGGCTTCGCGCGCGGCGTTGGTAGGTTCGCAGACAGTGATTTGCCCGCCGTTGCGTTTTACGGAAGCGACTTTCGAAACTGGCGCGTTGCTCGGCATCACGATGAACGCGGGAACGCCGCGGTTGCGCGCGGCGAGGGCGAGCGCGGCGGCGTGGTTGCCGGAGGAGTGAGTAACGACGCCGTGGGCGGCTTCCGCGTCGGTCAGCGCGAAGACGGCGTTGTGCGCACCGCGGGCTTTGAACGCGCCGATGCGTTGCAAATTTTCGCACTTAAATGCCACGTCCGCGCCGAACAGGGTGTTCAACGTATGACTGCGCAGCACGGGCGTGTGGTGGACGTAAGGGCGGATGCGTTCGCGCGCGGCTTGGATGTCGGCAAACGTCACGGTGGCTTCGGCGGGGGTGGATTTCACGAGGCGGGAGTCTTTACGGCGCGACGCACGGGATCAAGCACGCGACCGGGGAGGGCGAGGGTGCATTTGCCTTTTTCGACGACGAGCGCGCCGTTGACCCAGACGTATTCCACGCCGGTCGGATACACGCTGGGCTCGGCGAGCGTGGTGTGATCGCGGAGATTTTCGAGGTCGATGATGAGCAAGTCCGCTTTCATGCCGGGAGCGATGCGCCCGCGATCGGGAATATTGAAAACCTCTGCCGTGAGCCCGCTGCTTTTGCGCACAGCTTCTTCGAGCGAATCCACTTTTTGCTCGATACTGATGTCGGTAAGGCGACGGATGAACGTGCCGAAGCAGCGTTGATTCGTGCTGAGATATTTTGCCGGACCCACCGCTTCTTCGGGTAACACGATCCAGCCGTCGGTGCCGGTCATCGTCCACGATTGGCGGTAGAAAGCCTGCACGTCCCTCAACTCCATACTCACGGCGCGCAGTTTCACGCCACCGGGAAGGGTGGGGTCGCCTTCGCGTTGAAGCGCGATGGCAAGATCGACAAGGCTCAGGTTTCGCTCGTGCATGAGTGTCGCGATGTTTTTGCCGACATAGGAGGCGTCGGGGTAGTTGAGCACGAAGACCTGTTCCGCGCCGCCCTTGAGGTCGACTTGGTTTTGGACGTCGCGCGCGATGTCGTCGACGCGGGCGCCGCGTTGGATCTCTTTTTCGAACGCCGCGCGGTAATCGGTTTTCTCAATCGCGGCGGCGGCACGGTCGGTGTTGACTTGCGCCATGCCGGTGACGCCGAAGAGCCACGGCGGCAGCATGACGAAACCGCCGTCCGACCCGGCGCTGACAAAAGGATACAGGTCGCAAAAAATCCGCGCACCGCGATCGCGCGCGTCTTGCAGCAACGCGATGTATTTGTCGGCGTGGCCGCGATAACCCGGGCCCCACGCCTTGATGTGAGTGACGACGGTGGTGACGCCCGTTTCGGCGACCGCGATGCTTTCGCGCAGCGAGCCTTCGAATGTCGGCGGCGTGACGGCTTTGTGCACGCTGGGTTTATACCACATCGGCGCAATGCCCTGACTGCGTTGGTGCGCGGTGTAGATGCCACCGTAAGGCACGAGCGCGCTCGCGAGCGCGACGAGTTCGTGGGTGTCGGAGAACAACATGCTGTCGTATTCCAAACCCGTGCTCATGCCGAACGAACCTTCCTCGGTCAGGCTCTTCACCAGCATCGCTTGCATGCGCTCGATCTCGGCGGGCTTCGCGGGGCGCTGCGTGTCTTTGCCCATGACTTGGGCACGGAGGTAATTGTGGCCGTTGAACAACGCGACGTTGATGCCGATGCCCGCGGCTTCGAGTCGGCGACGTTGCGTGATGACCGGCTCGACTTGGCTGCCGTCGGGATTACCCATGCCGGTGGTAATGCCTTGCAGGAGAAAATTCTGGGCGGCCCGCCGGCGTTTGTCGGGCGAGAGCAGGCCATTGCTGCCGAGAAGATTGTCCGCGACGTGCGCGTGCGCATCGATGAAACCGGGAGTGACGAGCCGGCCGCGCGCGTCGATTTTTCGCGTGGCGGTGCTCTTTGAAAGATCGCCAATCGCCTCGATGGTGTCGCCGATCACGCCGACATCCGCGATGCGCCGCGCGGCGCCGGTGCCGTCGATGACGGTGCCACCGGCAAGGATGAGATCGAAATTACGAGGCGCGGAAAACGCGTTGACCGTCGCTGCCGCGAGACAAACCGCGGCCAGCAGGAATTTAGGAGAGGCACGCATAAGAATTTCAAAAACCAAGTTGGCGAAGCCGTCAGGGAGTCGACGGAGTTCACGAGTCACTAGCACGAACCATGCGAATAGCAGAGCGAATCCCCGCCGCTCCCGCGATTTGCGGGGGTTCACTGATCGGAAAGTGGAACCGCGCGCTACTTGGCGGCAGGAATCGTTGCGGCGGGCGAGGTTTTGTCCAACGCGACGCCCCATTCAGTGAGACGCCGTTCGGTTTCATCGAGGCTGATCTGCAGGCGGGCGATCATCTCTTGGGCGCTACGGATGCGCGCGGTGACCGTGGGCGGGACGCCGGTCGCGGCGGTTTTGGCTTGTTGCTTGAGATCGCCTTGAAGCAGGACGTCGATGAAAGCGATTTCCCGCGCGAAGCGCGCGCGCCGTGCCTGCCAGCCCAGCAAGGTGGCTGCGTGCACGGTTTTGTTTTTCACGGCGTTGACCATATCCTGCTCACGCGCTTCGGCGGTCGCGACGTTACGGTTCATCGCGTCCAATTTTAATTCATTCACCGCCGTATCGAAATCTTTCAAGCGTTCCGCGGGGAACTGCGCGCGCAATTCAGACGAGAAACGGGCAAAATCACTGGGATCGTTTGCGGCGACCGTGATTTCTGGGAGATCTTTTTTCTGCCCGCAACCGGCGAAAACTCCGAGCGCGAAAAGAATGGCGAGCCAGCGGAAAAGCATGGCGCGATGCTTCGGAGGAATGCCCGAAGATAAAGCGTGAAAAGCGGCAGGCTTGTCCGTCGCCGAATTTATCTCAGGAGCGCGTGGCGAAATCGCAGGGCTCCGATCGTGAGCAAGGCGACGACCCACCACGCGCTTGGCCCGCCACCACCACCGCTGCCGTTGCTATTTCCGGAAGACTGCGGCGTCAGTGTGGTCGTGGGTGATGTGATCGTGGGCGTGGCGGGAGTCGTGGCGGCAGCCTTGGCGGGCAACACGGTCGCAGGAAGTCCGGCGACGACGTTGCGGAAAACCGTGAGCGTGGCAGTGGGAACGCTTACGAGGCCGACGCGGGTGGGCACGCGCTCGGGATCCAGGCCGACCATGCCGCGGGCGATCACCATCGCCGCCAGAAATGAACCGGTGGAGGTGGCGTGAAGATTATCCTCGCTGTAAAGCGCGATAGCGGGGTTGGCGCGGGTGACTTGATCCCACGCTTCGCCCGCGGGAAAGATCGACGCGTCTGCGGCGAGCGCGGCGTTCCGGTAGGACTGCGCGACGAGGGCGAAGCCGTTCGTTTGGGTGCGCACGGGCCAGATCATGTAAAGCGCGGGGAGCGTGCCGTATTTGCGCGCTTCGTTGGCCCACGTGGTGGCCCACTGACGGAGATTCGCTTGGCTCTCGACCAGCGTGGACGGCCCTTGTTGGAGGACGACGATGTCATAGTTGCCCTGCGCCAGGTGAATTTGGTTTCCGTCACGCCAGTGGTCTTCGATGGCATAACCACCCGGCGCGATCGTGGTGTATTTGAGTTCCACGCCCTGAAGTTGGGCCATGCCTTGCACGAGTGCGGGCACGTCGTTGCCGTCGGTAAGACTGTTGCCGAGGAAAAGCACTCGTAGCGACGTGGGCGCAGTTTGAGCGAGCGCCGCCAAACTCGCGAGGAAACCCACGAGTGCGAGCGCGAGACGGCGTAGGGATTTCATGAACGCACAATGAGACTCGCCTCGCGCAGCTACCAGCGGGCTGCGGTGAAGTGCTTATAATCAGCGCCACGTCTCAGGTGCGCAGCGCTTTGGAAATAGTCGAAGCCAGGTCTGATTTTGGCGGTGTCCGCCCAGGATGGGATCGTAATAAGTGGAATGGCAGGAACCATTCAGCGGCCAAGCGGTAGGAGGTGAGGGTGAATTTTCCCGCTAATGCGTTCGACGCTCACCTGTCGATTGGCAAGGTTCGCCCGTGTAATGAGCGCTTTCAGATGAAAGCCGGCGTAGGCATATTTCTTTCGCTGGGCTGCGTAGTCGCACTGGCGGCGCAGCCTGCGGCAACGTCGCCGGGTCAGAAACGCTCCTTATCCGGCACGGTGCTGCGGGGACAAATCGCAGAGTTAGTGCGGCAAGACGCGGAAAAGATTTCACCAAAAATGCCAGCGCCGGCGGCGGTCGATCGCGATCCGGTGTTCAACGACCAGCACCAGCCGATGCCCGAGGACGTCCTGCAACTTGATCCTTTCACCATCACTAAAAAACGTGAGATCGAACTACCGGTGATCCCCCGGCTCACGCTCGAAAACTTTTTCTATGGCGACGGCAAGATTGTGCAAAGTCGCGATGGAAAATTTTCGCTGAGTGCCGGGCCGGAGCGCCTCGGGGTGGCGGCGATCAAGTTCAACATTAAGTTTTGAGAACTGCGCGGGCGATCAGCGCTGCACGGTGGTCGTGGCTGGCTTTTCACAACGCAGGAAGCGCGCGGCGAAGTCACGGAGGAAGTCTTCGCGCCAGCGATTGACGGTTTTCGCGCCAATCAATTTCCCTTCGATCAGTGCGGGCGAAGGATCGTCGGTCCACCAGTCGGGCAGGGTGAGGTCAGGCTGTTGCGCGAGCTGCGGCGCGGGTTGCAGGGAAGTAAGGCCGCCGGTTTTGCCTTCGAGCGAGGCGACGTTGGAGCGAATTGTGTAGCGGTAGGCTTTGGCTTCCTTGGGTGAGAAACGAAAATGCATCGCGCCATCGACAACCGTGCCGACCAGCGACTGATTTTCGATCACGAGGTGGGCCTCAGGATTTACGGGAATGGTTTCGCCCAGTGGCAGCACGAGTTCGAACACGGCGAACTGTTCGATGCGATCGTCCGTCGTGGTGAGGCGATCGAAACGATTATAGGGACGCTTCCACGCGCGGATGAACTGGCCGCCCCAGCCCGGTTTCGTCGGGTCGGTGGGATCGCCTTTGAGCAGCCAGCCGATGGTCGGCGAATCGCCCATGCGGATCGCGGTGCGGGTTTTCCCTTCGAAGCTGATGCCGCTCGCAAAATAATCACCCAAGGCCCCCAGGCCCACGGCGTGGGCGGGTGTGAACTGGTCAGCGGCGAGATCGCCGGTTTGATTGCCGCCAACAAACCAACCTTGGTAGGTGTCGTTCGCTTCGATCATCCATAATTTCGGATGATGGGTTGCGACGTAATGATACGCGTCGACACTCCATTTTTTATTCGGGCCGCCGATAAAATACACGCGTAGTTTCGGCAAGATGTCCGGCGCATCGTGCAGGGCTTGCGCGAGATCTTCGATGCCACCCCAAATGAGCACATAAAGGGGCCGTGGATCATCACGACGCGCGCAAGCGATGATCCACTCGGAGCCCTCAGTCGAACGGCGCACGCCCGTGTAGGGCGCGATTTCGGTTTCACCCTGCTTCGTGATCGCACGGAGAGCATCGGGCGCGGGATATTTTTCCGAGTAGGTGCGCAGGTTGGGATGATCCTTTTCGTAGTGAGCGATGACTTGGAGGATATGTTCCTTGCGCCCGGCGCCGTAGGGCGACGAGATGATTCCCTCGTAGTCGAGCGTGTCCGCGTAAAGGAACGCATGCACGAGCGACTGAAAATCATCGAAATCGGTCCCGCCGATGTCGGTGGAAATGATGACGCGATGGCGAAGCGAGGCTTCGTCCGCATGGGTTTCCTGGGCTGCGAAAAACACCACACCACACGCGAGCAACAGGGAAGCGATTCGACGGGGTAGCATGAAGAGAGAGTGTGTGGACGGGTTATGCTTATTTCGAGTCGGCAGTCGCAGTCGGGATGCGCGTGGCTTGCCAGGTGACGGCTTGCCAGCATTCACCGCGCAGCACGAAGGTGCCGCTATTGCGGAAATTTTCTTCAGTGCCGTCGGCGCTGCGGGCGACGAGTTGAAAGGTGAGCGCGGCGAAACCTTCGTAAACGCGGACTTTGATGTCGGTGGCGGAGTAAGCGGTCGGAGCTTTTTTGGTGAGCGCGACTTTGGCGAGTTTCGCGGCTTCGGTGACCGACTGCATGATCATCGGCTTCGTGCGCACCGCCGCGAGCGAACTCGTGTAAATTAAATCTTCTGCCCAGAAGTTTTCGTGGCGGGCGGGGTCGCTGTTATAAGTCAGGAAATCGACGAGCGCGGCGGTAATTTTTTCTTCGATGGCGACCGCGTGGGTGGGAGCGGCGACGGCTTTCGCGGCGAAAAGTGAGGTGGCGAACAGGAGTGCGCAGAAAAATTTCATGGAAAGACCTCCGCAGAATTTAACGCCTTGAGCAAGTGCGGTGACGGAAAACACCTGTTTGACCGTTGGTTGCGAAAAATGAAAATAGTTTGTCACCAATCGGTGGGTTTCGGGCACTGTATTAGAAACGCCATGAAGTTTACGTCTTCCACTCCTCTGATTTCCGCCGCGAGCGATGCCGAACTCGTCGCGGCATGTCTCGCTGGGGAGCGCGAGGCGTTTGCGCGGATCGTGGAGCGTTATCAACGTCTGTTGTGTTCGCTGGCGTATTCGTCGACGGGCAACGTGACTGAAAGTGAGGACGCCGCGCAGGAAGCGTTTATTGCCGCGTGGACGCAGCTGCCGGATCTTCGCGAACCGGAAAAACTGCGCCCGTGGCTTTGCGGAATTTTACGCCACAAACTCAGTCGCCTCCGCCGGCAATATGGTCGCGACGCCGCGCTCGGCGCGGAGCCCGTGGAGGCCGCCGCCGACATCGTGAGTGAAGACGTGCCTGCGGTGGAAAAAACCATGAGAGACGAAGAACAAGTGATTCTCTGGCGCGCGCTGGAACGCGTGCCGCCGCTCTATCGTGAGGCGCTCGTGTTATATTATCGCGAAAACTCCTCGATCGAACACGTCGCGTGTGCGCTCGATGTCAGTGAGGATGCGGTCAAGCAACGACTCGCGCGTGGCCGCAAACTATTGCAGGAGCAAGCGCTCGCGTTTGTCGAAGGTGCGCTGGCGAGAACGACTCCCGGTCGCGCGTTCACGCTCGGCGTGCTCGCGGCGTTGCCGGCACTGGCGACGCCGACTACGGCAAAGGCGGCGGGACTCGGGGCGGCGGTCGCGGCAAACAGCGGTCTGGCGGCGAAAACCACCGCGCTGGCGGCAGTGATGGCGTCGGCTTCGGGCGTGGCGTCGACGGCGATGCAATTGCGCGTGGGACTCGATCAGTCGCGCACGCATCGCGAGAAGCGACTCTTGGTGATCACCACGATCGTCGTATTTTTCGGGAGCCTCGCGTTTCTTGGCGCGATTTGGGGACTGCGGGTCGCGGCGTTGCGTTCGTGGGAACAACGCGTGGTGTTCGCGACGATCGCGCAGGTGGCGATTCTCGCGTTCGTGATCGCGTGGCCGTTTGCCCTGGTGCGACTGTTGCGTTTTTTCCGACGGCTACGCTCCGAAGAGCGGCGACTGAATCCGGAATCGTTTCGTGCGGAGCGCGATCAGATTGGATCGGCTGCGGGAATTTATCGAAGCCGAGCGACTTTGTTTGGCGTGCCGCTCGTGCATATTCGTTTCGCCTCGCCGGACGAAAGCGAGGGGCCGGTGGTGGGTTGGATTGCGGGTGGAGATCGCGCGTATGGCTTGCTCGTGGCCTGGGGCGCGGTGGCGGTGGCACCGGTGAGTGTCGGCGCGTTTGCGGTGGGGTTTCTAGCGATCGGCGCGGTCGGTGTCGGCGTGATCGGACTCGGGACCTTCGGCGTCGGATTGCTCGCAATTGGTGGCATCGCGATCGGGCTGAAAGCGTATGCCGGCATGAGCGCGCTCGGCTGGTTCGCGGCGCGGAGTAATGGTTTTGGCGTCGCACGCGTGGCGGCGGATGCGCCGGTGGCGTTGGCCGAACATGCGAATACGCCGGCGGCGCTGGCGTTAGTCGTCGATCCCAACGCGGAGCAGAACCAAATGATTTTTTATATCGTGGTCGCGTTGGCCACGCTGGTTCCAATCACGCTCTACGCGCGGGCGGTGCGTCGGCGGTTGGGGCCAACGAAAACAAGTCCGGAGAATCGCGACGGCTGAGGCGTCGCCACTCCTGAATCGAACACCCGCAAGATTAAGCCGGCTAAGCCGGAGGGCCTTTTTATGTCTAAATCAAATCACTTCACGGCGCCGCTTTCGGGCGGACTGCCTTCATCCAGCGAGTTAGGGGCGCCCACTCGCGACTCGGCGCTGGATCTCACGCGTTTGTGTCTGACGCTGCTCGTGATCGCGCATCACGCGGTGCTCGCGTATCATCTTTACGCACCGCCCGCGGGAGCGTTCACGCGCGAGAATATGGTGTGGGGCGCGTTTCCGGTGGTCGATGCGGCGCGTGCGCCCGGCTTGGATACGTTCACGCTGTGGAATGATTCCTATTTCATGGCGATGATGTTCCTGCTCTCAGGGCTCTTCGTGTGGCCGAGCATCCAGAGAAAAGGCGTCCTTAATTTTCTGCGTGATCGCGCGCTGCGTTTGGGGCTGCCGTTTGTGGTCGCGGCGGCGGTGCTGGCGCCGCTCGCGTATTGGCCGGCGTATCTCCAGCGCGCCGAAGCGACTGGGAATCCCGGTTTTTGGAATGCATGGACTTCGCTCGGAATCTGGCCGGCGGGGCCGGCATGGTTCTTGTGGGTGCTGCTCGCGTTCAGTGGCGTGGCGGCGGGCTTGCAGGCGTGGTTGCCGCCTGCGTCCAACGCACTCGCGCGATTCGGAACCTGGGCAAGAACGCATCCGGTGAAAACGAGCGCGGTCTTCTGCGCTCTCGTGGTGCCGGTGTATTTTGCCACGACGCGCGTGGTCAGTCCGTTCGTGTGGGCCACGTGGGGACCGTTCACCGTGCAAACGAGTCGGTTACCGCTCTATGCGATTTATTTTTTTGTGGGTTGCGCGCTGGGTTCGGGCGGAATGGAAAAGCTGCGCGATTGGATGCGCGCCGAAGGATCGTTGGCGCGCTGCTGGAAATGGGCGATGGCTGCCGCAGGCATGATGTTCGGTGGGTTTGTGGCGACGCTGATTATGTGGTTTTCGCAAGCCGGCAAAGGCGGGGCTTCACTCTCCCTGGATATCGCGGCTAACGCGATGTATGCGATCACGGGCGTCGCAACCACGTTTGCGCTACTGGCATTGTTCGCACGTAAAGGTCATCGCAGTCACGCCATGCTCGCGAGCCTCGCGCGTAATGCGTTTGGCATGTATCTCGTGCACTACGCGATCGTGACTTGGTTGCAGTATGCGCTGCTCACAAGCGCGTGGGCCGGGGGAGTGAAGGCGAGCGTGGTGATGATCGGGGCGGTCGCGTTGAGTTGGGGCGTGGCAGCGGCGCTGCGCAAGCTGCCCGGCGTGCGGGAGATTTTGTAGCCATGGCCAATCGTCGAACTGGCGGCGTCGCTTGGCGGTCGTTGTGAAGCAACGATCAGTTCAGCGCCATGATCACCACGATGGCCGAGCAGAGAATATACGCTCCCGGATAAACCCAGCGCAGCACATGGTCGTAGCGGATGGCTTTGGCTTCGTCGCGGTCATAGAGATTGCTGATCCACACCATGCCAGCCATCGCGAGCCCGAGGAAAACGTAGGCCAATACGAAAAACCAATCGATGACGGTGAGGTAGGAAATTTTGGGCAAACCCGAATGCAGCGAGTAACTCAGCGCGACCACGGTCAGCAGGCTCGCGATGATCACGCTCATGCGGTCGGAGAGATCCTTGGGCGGCAGGAAGAAAACCGCGAATGCCATGGCGAGCACGATACCGAGCGGCACCATCATCTGCCAGATGTAGAACTGGACGTGACGTTTCATTTGGATCGTCACGTTCGCGCGGCTGTAGGTTTCCTGGAAGACTTCACGATAGTAGGGCTGCACCTCGCCGGAGATTTTTCCGGGTAGCCATTGCGGCAGGGAAATACGCGAGGCCATCCGGAGTTTTTCCGGTTTGAGCGTGAGTTCGACGTCGCTTGCGAGGTATTGGAAAGATTCCAATTCGATGTTCAGCGTTTGGGTGTCGAAAGGCAGTTTACGCAAATCGAGTTCGGTCGCGATTTGCGCGGTCATCTGGCGTTCGAATTCCACGCGGCCATCGGGATGGATGCGCAGCAAGCTATGATGCAATTCGGCGGGCGCGGTGGTGCGGTTGAATTCCACCATCGGGCGCCACATTGCGTTTACCTGCTCCAAGGCGGCATCCTCGCGCAGGACGCGCGGCTCCGTGCCTTCGAAGGCGAGGGACGGTTCCTGCCAATAAACGCCCACGAGCGCGTGGAGGGTGAACTGACCGGCGGGCTCGTCGATGTCGGTGATGTCGAGAATGTAGATGCCGAGGTCAACCTTGCGCGGCGCGGTGGGTGCCTTGGTGGCATCGACGGCGTGGAGCGTCGTTGCGAATAGACCGAGCAGAAACAGGCAAGAGCGAAGGGTGCGCATGAAAGACGCGGAGAGAGTCTGAATAAAGCCTCTGGTGCAAGGATTCAGGGGCGAGCGCCATGATTGCTGCGGTGGATTTTCGCGCACTGGTGTCCGGCGGAGTCTGCAAAGCAAGCGCAGGATTGATCGCGGGCGGGGCGTGGGCGTAGAGTTGCGCCACCCACTCAAATCATGCCCCTGAAAAGCGCCGAATCCAAAAAATCACTGACGACGGCCCAACGGGAAGAACTGTTGAGCACATTAAAAGCACGCTTCGAAAAAAATGTAAGCCGGCACCAGGCGCTCGATTGGGCCAAGGTGGAGGCGAAGCTCGCGGCCAGCCCGGCGAAACTTTGGTCGCTCGCCGAAATGGAAAAAACAGGTGGCGAGCCGGACGTGGTCAGCCACGATAAAAAGACGGGCGAATATCTTTTTTTCGATTGTTCAGAGCAGAGCCCGCAAGGTCGCGTGAGCGTGTGCTACGACCGCGCAGGATTAGAATCGCGCAAAGAGCACAAACCGAAAGACACCGCGATCGACATGGCCACCGCGATGGGGGTCGAGCTGTTGACGGAAGAAGAATATCAAGCGCTCCAAAAGCTCGGTGACTTTGATACGAAGACTTCGAGCTGGATCAAAACTCCAGATGAGATCCGGAAATTGGGTGGCGCGTTGCACGCGGATCGCCGCTACAACCGGGTGTTCATCGGCTACAACGGCGCGCAGTCCTACTACGGCGTCCGCGGATTTCGCGCTTCGTTGAAAGTCTGAGTTTCTAAGCGCGCTTTTTAAGGCAAAAGAAAAGCGCCGGCCCGGGAGGACCGGCGCTTGCGACCCCTGCAACGAACTAGAAGGTGTAGATGACGGAAGCACCGAATCCATAGTCGGCGCTCGCATCACTGAAACCTTTTAGACCGTAAATCGTGGCGCCCCAGTGACGGTTGATGCGTTGATAGTAAAAGAGAGTGCCTTCCCACGCATCGTCCCCGCCGGTGACGATTTTTTCACGCCATTCGAGCGCAGCGCCAATACTGCCGCGCTCGGACACGCGTTTGGCCACGCCTCCGGAAACATAGAAACCGTCGTCCAACTGATAACGACTGTTATCGCCGAGCCAACGATAGCCGAAACCGGCGAATGGCGTGATGCTGCCGTAAGTTTTGTAGAGATCGATCTGCGCGTAGTAGTCAGTCGCTCCCGTGCCCAAGCCTTTGTCGTCATCGGCCGTCGGGAATTTCACGCGCCCCGTGAAGTTGACGTGAAGCGCCGCGGGATCTTTGACGAACTTGTAAGTGGCGGCGGCGACGAAGTCACCGAAACCGGATTCTGAATCGCTCGTGGGCCGGGCCGGGGTGGCGATGCCATCCGCCAGTGCGACCGCCGGGCCTTCAATGCTCACCCACGGAAGCGTGCCGCGCAAAATCCAGTCTGAGTTCTCATAGACCAGGCTGACCGGGAGAGAGAATACTTCAGTGTCGCTCGCAAGACCGTAGTCACCGCGACTGTAGCCCACGCCGACTTCGATTCGGAACTGTTCAGCGGGAACTTCCTCAGTGGACGTTACGACGACATCGCGCCGGATCACGGTTTGCGTTTCGTAGCGTTTTACCGCGTCGACATAGTCTTCATAAGTGTCAGCGAGTTCTTCGCGCACTCTTGGTAAATCGTCGTCGTCGGCTTCAGCCAGTTCAGCGAGTTTTTCGCGCACGTCTTCGTCTTTGTCGGCAAGGTAGGGAGGCACGTTCACCAAAACGCCGCCCGGGCCCCCTGGATTATTGCCATCGCCCGGGCCACCGGTGCCGCCGCCGGGGCCGGTGCCGCCGGGAGGATTGCCGCCGGGGTTCGTGCCGCCACCGGGATTGGTGCCGTCGCCAGGGTTAGTGCCACCACCGGGATTAGTGCCACCACCTGGGTTGTTGCCGCCGCCCGGATTCGTTCCACCACCCGGATTGGTGTCTCCACCTGGGTTCGTCCCGCCGCCAGGGTTCGTGCCCCCGCCAGGGTTGGTTCCGCCGGGAGGCGTGCCGCCACCGTTGCCGGGATTATCGGCGACGATCACCGCGAGTGCAGCGTCCAGGTGAGCGCCGACATCGATGATGAGTTGGTCACGTCCATCCGGCGAGCAACCGCGAATCAAAGGAAGGACGATGCTCGCTTCCAGCGCTGGTTCCGCTCCGGCGCGAGCGAGCGCGTGCGGTGAAAGCAGGCGCACCAGTGCGGCGGCATCGGCGTCCACATACACGCCGGGATCACGCTCTTCGCCTGATGTTTTACGGATGCCGACGAGTGCGTCGACATTGGCCTTGGCGCGGGCCAGGTCGTAATTGCGATGCCCCGGATGATTGTGATGAAATAAATCGACCTCGCCTTCCAAGTCAGCGACGGCGCGCGCGTAGGCGGCGTAATCGTCGGAGAGACTTTTTTTCGCGCGGCCGAGTTGATTCACGCTGGCGGCTTTAACCGCGTGCACGTGTTGAACCACCGAGCGCTTTTTCGCTTCCACCGTGGCGATCGCTTGGCTGATCCGGCTGGTGGCGGCGTCGGCGGTATCGTGCGTGATTTTTTTTGCGCGCGAGACGACGGCGGCACCGAGCCCGAGCCGGGCTCTCACATCGAGCAGGATGCGTTCGCGGGTTTCGAGGTTGATGCCTTCGATGCGTGAGCGGGTGGAAAGCGGCGCGAGTGCGACCGAAGTTTTCTCAACTGCGATCACACGCGCACCGTAAGGGATGTGTCCGTGTTTATAGACGTAGACGCCCGCGCCGGCGGCGGCTTCGGCGCGCAACCGCTCTTCGGTGGGAGCAATCAAGCCGCTGTTCGTGAGGCTTTGCACCGCGGTGGTGACGCTCGCACTGGTGGCTCCGACCGTCGTGCCGACTCCGGTGGCGACACCACCGACGACGGCGCCGGCCGAGTTGGCTGCGCCGGCGGTAAGCGCGGCAGTTTGGTCAACTGTGGTGGCCACGGTGCCGGTCACGTTATTCGCGACCGCGCCCACTGTTGAAGTTACGCCCGTCACCGTCTCGGCGACCGGTGGCGCGGTGACTACGGTATTGACCGTGGCGCCGACATTCGCCGCAGCGTTAACCGTGGTTTGCGTGACCGTGGTGGCGGTGTTCACTGTCGCGCTGAGCGTGGCGTTGACCGTGTTGTTGACGGTATTCAGGAGCTGACCAACAGCGATGTGCGGGCTGACGAATGCAGCCACGATCGCGACCATACTACCTAGCGATGGTTTTGTTTTCATTTTGTGCAGGGTAAAAACGGAGCGTCGAAAACCGACGCAGTGTGCCGTGATCAACGACACACATCCCGCACAGGGCATCAGCCGTGGCTAAATTATCACACCGGCATTCAGAATATAATCCAAGCAGGCGAATTAGGCTCAAACGTGATTTCATGTGGGGAAACTCCGCAACTGACGCGGAGTAGCGCCACTTATGAAATAGTTTGAACGTCTCAGTTCCTGAGTAGGAATAGCTGAGTAATTACAACCTCAGTAAATTCGAACGATGAATGCCGGTGAAAGGCCGGATGGCTCCTCGGGAATCGTTATATAAATTCCCGCTCCAAAGTAACGTCGGTGATTATACGAAGCACCCTCCGTCAGTGGATGCATTTCAGCGGCGCATCCATCAACTCTCGCGTGGTTGGACTTGAATGCGGTGACGAGAAAAAAGACCGAGCAGCGCAAGCGCACCGGCGCTCACTTTATCTTGAATCTGCTGCTGAGAAAAATTCTGCAACGCGGGCGCGAGAGCAGAGCGTCCCTGAGGCTGCCCTCTACGCTCAGCGCCTAAGATGAATGGTCGCGTCAGCAAAACACCGAGTTCCCGCCGGTGATGCGTCGAACGATCTCATGGGCGGCCACTCGCACCTCGCAGCGAAAAAAAGGCAGCCGTTGCGCAACTCAAACCGATGACGCACGTGAAACAATCACGCTCAATCGTGGATCAGCGACCGCCTAAACTGCTTTTTGCTCAAGAGCCGGGGCCGGGGAGACTTCGCCCGCCACGATGTGGAATAGCTTCTCGATGCGGGCGAGTTCAGACGCGGCCGAGGCAGGGAGCTCCGCCAGATGATTTTGCCAAAAAATGAAGGTGTATTCGCACTTGCTCGCGATGATGCGAGCCACGCCCTCGTTGTGGCTCTTCTCGAACAGCCGAAGCAGCGATTTCATGCTGCTCGTCTCGGAGAGCACCAAATTAATCTTCGCGGCCTCGAGCGTGCTGGCCGTGATGATGGCGGGAAGACGATCCACGGTGAATTGGCAAAGGCGGTTCACCGCCGCGGTCCAAGCATCAATGATAAGTTCGTCCATAGGAAAGATGACGAGCTAGACTGATGCCAACTTGTCCAGTTCCACGCCGGTAATCACCAGTAACAAGCGCGCGGCTAGGCTACGACGATTCTCCCTCTGAGTAGAAACCCCCTCAGGTGAATTCCTGATAAACTACGCCAAAATCTCCCCCATGCGCTGTAAGCACGCGAGGCACTTTAACGTGACAAGTGGCGACGGGCGGATTTTCACAGCGCTCAAGGCTTGGTTTGGGCCGTCGAGTCCGGAGAGCGGAACTGGTTAAAGAAGTTGCCGATTTGCAGTGAGATGGCGGCGTTTTCCGCCGCCAGTTTGGACGGGGCTTTGAGCCGGTCGGACCAACTGTAGGCGAGGCCGGTCTGGGCGTTGCTGGATTTCTTCACCGCCGATCTGATTTCTCGACCGTCCTGGACGGGTTGACCTTTAAGGGTGTCTTCGTTGTGCAGATAAAGCGCGGGAGTTTTGAGCTCCGTGACTTGCTGTAACGGCGAGAGCTCGCGCGCGATTTTATTGGTTTCTGCCCAGCCGCAGAGTCGTGCGGTCATGCCGTTCAGGCCGCTGTCATCCGTGTAGCGGAATAGATCGTTGCGCGAAACTTTGGAAGGAATGTTGACGGTGGCGATGGCGGCGAAGCGCGTGCTGGTGGTGGCGATTTCCAGCGCCAACACACCGCCAAACCAAGTGCCGTAGAGATACACGCGCGACGGGTTTACGATCTGTTGATTAGCGAGGTGGTTGGCGGCGTCCTCCAGATCGTCACGGATGTTGGTGCTCCAGTTTTCGTCGCCGAGCGAGGTGGGGGTCGCCCCGAAACCGTCGGTGCCCCGGATATTCACCTGCAACACGGCGAAGCCCTGCGCGACGAAGGCCTGCACGTCCGCTTGATAAAGGTCCGCTGTGGGACTTGGCGGCAGCTGGCGCGGGCAATACACAATCAGCGGCGGCGTGGATTTGCCGGGTGGCCGCCAAAGACGGGCGGTCAATTGTCCGCCATTGCGGGCGGTGAAGGTGAAATAATCCGCGGCCGCAAGTTTGTCTTCGACGATGTTTTTGCCATGCGATTGGGCGATCAAAGAGGCTTCGCCAGTCTGGCGGTTGAAAAGAAAATAGGCACCTGGAAGGCGCGAATTACCGATCCAGACCAGCCAGGTTTTTTTATCAGGAAGTGCATCCACGATGATGGGGAAAAAACCGGCGAATGTAGTCTGCAAGCGGCTGACCGCGGCTTCGTCAGATGCATTGAGCGCAAATAGAGCGACGTCCTTGCCTTGTGCATACGCGACCGCGACCGGTTGTCGCGTGCTCCCGAGCATCAGCAAATCCGTGGGCGGTAAATTTGGCGGAAAGTGTTTGGTCGTGCGTTCGCCTGACTGAGTGTTGAAACGCGCGAACACGGTTTCCTTGCCGCTGGCCATTTCCCAGCCCCATAAGTGAAGGCCGTCTGCATCGACCGCTTGGGGGACAAACCGGCGATCTGTCGCGGTGAAATGTTGATGGCGCCATTCTCCGCCGATCACCGAGCGCCACCACAAGTCGGCTACGCCGAATCGGAAAATGCTTTGATAGACGGCGCGGGCGCGACCTTGGGAATCCACCACCCAGCTGCTGGTTCTCGTGGGAGGACGATCCACGTTCTCGGCTTTGCCATTACTCAGGTTAATCCGCCTGATCTCCTCCGAGGTCACCATTAACACATGCTTGGGATCCTGAGGCTGGGCATCGAAGATCCGTCCGGGCTGACGGTCCAAGTGCCACGCATCTTCCGTGGTGCGACGGTCGAGATCAAAAATGGTGTAGGCCAGGGCATTGAGTTTGTTGTTGCTCACCTGCACGAGCAACCGGCGGGGCGTTTTCCACCAGAAATCGATCGGCCGGGCTTTGCCGTCACCTTTGGAAAGATCCGTTTGTCCCGTCGATAGGTCGCACAACCCAATACTGTAGTCGTCGCCATTTCTGGCCAGAAAGGCGATGAACTTTCCGTCTGGGGAAAGCTTGGGCTGCCCGAACTCGGCCGGCAGGAATAATTGCGAGAGTTCGTTGACTGAAGGAGCGGCTCCGGCAAAAGCGGTGCAGAGAGCGAAAAACAAACTAGTCAGGTAACGCATGGGAGGATTAGCGATGTTTGCGGAAAAAATGAAACGTGGCAGCGATAAAGACGTAGTGAGAGATAGCGGGTATTTAGGGCTGGATCAACCACGCGGCGCAGCTGGCAAGGATCTGGTCGTTGTAGCCTCCGCAGAAAAGAATGTGCCCGTTGGTGGCGAGCGCGGCGGCTGCGTAGCTTTCGCTGTTGGCGAAGTTGTGGCTGGCTAGTAATTCGAAACGATTGGCCGCGGGATCGAAACGTTCGGGGACGGCGGCCCCACCGAGAACTAAAACGTCTCCGCTGGGCAACCGAATCGAAGTGCCGAAATGTTTATAACGTTTCTGGTTTAAGCGCGGGCCGGAGGCGAAGGAGGCCGTGACCGGAGAATAAATTTCCGAAGTGTCGTAACGCCCCGCCTCGTCGCGTTCATCGGTGCCGCCGGTGATGAGGACGCGCCCGTCGGCGAGCAGCACGGCGTCGTGTTTGTGGCGACGGGAGTGCATGGCTCTGGCCGGCGTGAAAGTGCCGCGCGTTGGGTCAAAAATTTCCGCGGTGGCGTGAATGCGCACAGTGGCACCGCGACCGGCATGGCCGCCGGTGATCAGCACACGTCCATCGTCGAGGCGCACCGCCGCGTGATTTTCTCGAGGCACGGCCAGGTCGCCCGTCCGAGAAAAACGACCAGTGGCAGAGTCGAAGATTTCGGCGCTCGCGAGAAATTTCCAGCCGGTGCTAACGCCGCCAGCCAGCAGCACGCGACCATCCGTGAGGGCGATCGCGACATGGCCGGCGCGGGCTGTGTGGAGCGCGGGCAACGAAACGAATTTTCCAGAGGCGAGTTCGAAGCGTTCAGCAGAGGTGAGATACTCACCGCGGGCATTCCAGCCGCCGGCGATCAGCACGGAGCCGTCGGGCAGAAGTGTCGCGGTGTGACCATAGCGCGACTCACGCATCGGCGCGGCGGGTTGAAAGGTGCGCGTTTGCGATGAGTAGAGCGTGGCCCCGATGGGCGTGCGATCGGCGCCTGAAAATCCACCGACGATGAGAATGCGTCCGTCAGGCAGCGCCGTGAGCGTGTGCGCGGCGCGGCTTTGCGGAAGGTCGGGGAGTCGCGATACCTCGATTGCACCGAGTGCCGGCAGCACGATCAAAAGCAGGCTGGATAAACGCAGCAGGCGAAGAAAGGTCATGCTGAAAACTTTTAGCGTGCCGCAACCATTGTCAGCTTTGAATCAAGCGCTGGGGTTGAAAAATTGCGCGACAGAAAATTCGCTGGGCCAGTTTTGTCGATATCGTGAATGAGCCAAAATGTTTCACTAGTTGCGCGATTCAGTGGTGGCGATATCTTGAGTGCATGAATCTCCACGTTACTCGCCAGAAATCGATTTGCGTGGCGATGATGTTGCTCGGGATGAGCGGGTGTCAGTCTCCGCAGTCGAGTCAACGAAGCGCGAGTGATATGGCTACGCAGAAGCAAGCAATGCCGACCGTGAGTTCGCCGATGCAGGATGTGCGCACAGAGGCGAAAGTGATCGAACTGGAAAACTGGTATAACGCGGAAAAGAATTCGCAGCCCACCCGCCGACACGAGGCCGAGGCGAAAGCCGCAAAAAAGGCGAAGGAGAAACAGCTCGAAGAAGAGAAGAAGGCGGCGGCCGATAAAAAGGGTTCCTAATTGGCGCACTCTTCTTGGGAGACGCGTGGCGTTACGCGCCATCGAACGCTGCGATCGCCTGTTTCGTGGCTTTCAGGCGCCACGCTTTTTCTAAACGGGTGCGCGCTTGCGTGAGGCTGGCGGCGAGTAAGTCCATCAGCACGTAATCGTAGTTCGCGAGGTGGTCGTTGGACGCAAAAACGTCAGGCGCGTTCTCGATGAGGGCATCCCGCTTGGCGCGCGGCCAGGCGAGGGCCACGTGTTCGCGGTCTTCCTGTAAGCGGCTGAAAATTTTCTTCCGGAAATAAAACGCTGGCGTGTCGTGGCAGAGGCGCTCTTCGACTTCGGGTAAGGCGAGCGCGAGTTGGCGGAATTGGGCGAAGCTGACGGCCACGTTGTTTTCTCAGCGTCGCGGCACAGCGCGCGTGCTGCCTAGTTTAAACGGCCCACGAAACCTGGCTGGAGGTCATTGCGAGTGCTGCCAGCTCTTGTAGACGAATTCCAAACTGTAGCCGTCGAGGTCCCGGACTTGGGCGGCGAAATAGCGCGGGTCGTAATGCAGCTGCGGGCCGGGTGGATGGATCTCGGTGCCGCCGGCTTTGAGCGCGAGTGTGTGGGCTTTGATGACCATTTTTTCGGAGTCCGCGACGAAGCCGACATGCACGGCGCCGGGTGAAGGCGTGCCTGATTTGAGCCAGAAAAATATGCGGCCGTTCGCGCCAAAGCCTTTTAAGTCGGGGTGCCCTTTTGGTCCGTCCTTGCCGTCGTAATCATGTCGCGCGGTGATGCCGAGGCTGGGCAACACTGCTTCGTAGAATTGAATTGAGCGTGTGAGATCGCTGACGGTGAGGAAAAGGTGATCGAGCATGGGATGAGTCAGCGTGAGTTGAAGGAGTCTTCAGGATTGTCGTCGGGCAGACGATTCTTACCTCAAAGGAATGTCACGTGTGGATTCAGGCCAATTTCAGATCGGAGCAGATACGTTCAACTGGAGCGTCAAACATTACGGTGGCGAATCTTCCGCCAACACGCATCTGCGCGGACTCTCCGCACGGGTGTGTTTGGCCGAAGAAAATATGCGGGAACTCGTGATCGAATTTGACCCGTTGGATTACCCGCCGAAGCGACCAGCTTCCCGCGCGCAGTTAGCTGCGAGAATTCAGCAGTGCACCCAGGAAGCCATTGACGTCGGCTGGCGGCCGGAGTCGCGCGGTAAGCCATTTCGAGTCACGGCGGAAAGACTAGCCCCTTAAAAGCCTCGCGGGCAGAATTTTTTGCTCGGTTTCGATTGTCTGGAAAACGCCTGATTCGAGGTGTTTTTAACGATCAACTTATGGAGGCGCATGACACGTAATACGTGTCATGTCATTTCACTCGGCACAGCGTAACCTGGAGTTGCCGGCGGCGTTAACCGAAGCGTTGCTCACGCTGGCCGTGGAGATGGCGAAACACTCAGCCAAAGCGTTTCGCATCGAGAGACCGTCTCTCCGGCGAGGAAAGACGCTTCGCCCCGGGAGCAAGACTCCGCTTTGGAATGAGCTTCGGAAGGAATTGCGCACGGAGCTGAAAAGATACGGCGACCAAGCGCGGCTAGGACGTTTGCTCGCGCTGCCGCGTCAACGTGTGCAGGCGTATGTGACGCGCGGCACTGAAATGCCCGACGCCGAGCGCACGTTACAAATGCTTGCCTGGCTCATGGCCACGCGGCAAGGCCGGCCGCCATCTTGAGATCATGACACGTATTACGTGTCATGTGGTTTAACAGCGGTCAGATGCGATGAGGCTGCCGGCGAAGGAGCGGAAGGCTCATCCGAATTTTGAAGGGGCTTCCGGCACCGTGAGTGGCGTGAAGTGGCTGCGTGAATGACACGTATTACGTGTCATTTGGCTGGGTGGTAATTTGGGAAACCAGGACGCGTGGCGAGCCGGTCGGGTAGTTTCGGCTGACTGAATGACACGCATTACGTGTCATTCAGTTTGGCGCTGATTTGAGAGACGGGACGCGTGTTCGCGCTGCTCGCGTTTAGCGCCGGACTTCCTGGATGCCGCGTTTGAAGACTTCGCCGGCGCCGGCAAGGAGCTCGAGGGTTTTAGCTTTGAAGACGGCGGGGTTGGCGTCGAGGACGATGGCTTTTTTCGATGACGCCGGGCCGATGTCGATGCCGAGGCCGGCGAGGCCTTTCACGAGGGCGGCGTTGTTAGAGTCGCCGGCTTTGGTCCAGTTGCCGGTGGCGCCTTCGGCCCAGAAGCCGTCGGTGAACTTGGTGTAGCTCAGGCCGCCGCCGAGGCTGCCCCAGAAGACCGAGGCCGCGGGCACGATGAGCATGCCGTTCTGGGCTTCGACCGAAGCTTTCTTGGAAAACTTTCCGCCGGAGGTGTCGAGGTAGGCAAAGTCGACGGCGAGGGACGGCTGGAGGATCACCGCGTTAAGTTCCTTTTCGAGTTCCCACATGACCTTGATGTTCTTCTTGCTGCCTTTGCCGCCGGAGAGGCCGTCGAAACTATTGAACCAAAGGGGAAAGTCGCCGGCAGCAACGAGCGCGTAGTCGGCTCCTTGGAAATTCACGGTGTAGCCTGTCTGCTTCGGATGACGCTCGAGCTGCGCGTAGGCCTTTGCCGTCTTCACCGTTTCCCACGGCACGACTTCGAGGCCGGCTTCCTGGAGTTTCTGCACGAACGTGACGTAGGCTTCGTCGGCGATCTGTTTCATCAGCGCGGCGTCGACGTTGCCGAGGAAGGTTTCAATGGAGGCCTTGGCCGTGCCGCTGCCGAGGATATTCATGGCATGCGCGGTGGCCTTGTTGTGCGTGACAAAGGCCACTTGGTAACCGGCGATGGCCACGCGATTCCGTTGCTTGAACAACGGTTTGACCTGGGTGAGGTCGATGGCCTTGCCCGGCTTGACGGTGGTGGCTTCGGAGGTGGGAACGGCGTGGGCTAACGGCGCGTTGACGAGCGCGAGCGTGACGAGAGCAAGACAGGCGAGGTGGCGGAGGGACATGGTGAGGAGAGGTTGCCTCGAGTGAATGCGACCGGCGTAGCGGCGGAATCTCCAAATGAGTTTCCCGCCTACGTGTTCCTGCGTAGAGGTGCGTCAAAGCGTCAGAGCAGGCTTGGTTGAATCGGGAGCAAGTTGCTCGAGCTGACTCTTCCGTGTCTGTTCACGCTGACCTAATTTTTGACCACAGATGCTTCGCATACCGGCTACGCTACGAGGTGACCTCCGCCGAATTGGCTCCGGGGTGGGTTTCGGGGCGTCGGCTAATCGCCGACGTAGTTCTTGTAGCCGTCAGATATCGCAGTGGAAAAAATTCGGCGTGAACGGCCGCTCCCACCCGACGCCGTCGGCTCGGCTCGTCAATTCCCGCCGCCGGCGGCCACGAGATTCATGCCGCCTGCGGCGACGAGGCTCGCGCCATCGTTGCCGACCAAACTCGCGCCGTCATTGCCCACGAGGCTGGCGCCGTCGTTACCGACGAGATTGCCGCCGCCGGCTGCGACCAAGGGGCCGCCCCCGGCGGCGAGGACATTACCGCCGGTGGAGCCGAGACCGAGCGCGGCCTGGGCTTCCTGGAGGACGGGGCCGGAGACGACCACGCTGGCGAGGAAGTCCGAGCTGCCGGCCAAGGTGGCGGTGCCGGACGTTTTACCGGGCGCGGAGGGAGAGGGATTGGCTTTGCGCCAGGTGTCGTGAGCGGCGACGAGGATCGCGTAGGAAATCGTGCCTTGCTTGCGCCAGTATTTGAGTTCGTCGCCGCTGGGCGGGCGGTTGAAGACGAAACGGTAGGAGCGCTTGATGACGGACTCGTATTCGCCGGGGTTGCCGCTGAGCCAGCTCACGTGGTTTTTCATCAACTGCGTGTAAGTGTCGCTGCCCGGCATCCAGTGTTTATATTCGCCCTCGTTTGGTTCGCGGCCGAGGGCATCGATGTAGGAGCGGCGAATCGTGGCCCGGTGCGTGTTGGCATCCTGCGAGAGATACTGCGTGTGCCCGGCGACCAAGGCGCTCACGGAGCGCGGATTCTGCTGTTTCCAATAGGTGAGTTCGCCGCTGTTCGCGCCGCGGCCGAAGGCGATCAGGTAGGAGGCTTGGATACGCTGGCTGACGACATCAGCGAAACCAACGGTGGCGAACACGGCGGACAGAACGAGGGTGGGGAGGATTTTTTTCATGGGTGGGGTGGAAGAAAGCGAGCGGCTCCAGAAAAATGCGGGGAAGCGCCAGGGCAAGAAAGCACTTCGAGTGAACGAACGCCGCGTGCCAGGCGGAATCTCCAAATGGGTTTTCAACCTACGCATTCCTGCGTAGGTTTACGTTGAAGTCGTCGACTGCGACTAGGTGGTCAGCCCTGCAGATTCCACTGCCCTAGTTTAACATGGCGGGTCTTTCCCTGCAGGCTGTGCACCAAGGTGAAATGATTTACTTTGAAGTGCAGTGGTTCGATCGGCTCTTTGGGGACCAAGTTGACGTCGTAGAGGAGGGTGATGTGCGGGGTAAACCGCGCCTCAACATCAAGACCGGCTTTGACTAAAGCGGTGACGAGAACCTGGTGGAATTCGATGAGCGGGCCGGTATCGGTAGCCATGCGCAGAACCAGGGGAAAGTTGCCGCTTGAGTGATCGAAGCTCATGACGTTGTCGAACGTCACGTCGAATGCAGATGCCTTTACGGTCGAGGCCGCCTCCTTTGCTTCCCGAACCCTACCTACAGGCAATCCGCAGTAATTACCGAGATCGGACAGGGAAATGTGAAAACGATCCGCGGCCAGCGGCCTTCCTATCAGACCATGTTTGGATCGCAGGTGTTGGGCGTGACCGGACAGCTTGGCGGGAACCGGTGGCTCAGGGTATATGCTAAAGAAAAGATAGTCGGTAGCATCAGAGTCCGCTGAGAGACCGAAGGAAAGTTGCCCCACTGAAGTCAGTCGTCGAACGGCCATGGTGCGCCGTGAAAATCAGGCGGACATGAGTTCACGCGCGGGTGTGATCTTGGCGGTCAGTTTTTTGCTCTGCTTCGCGAGAGCGCGGAAGTCGCACTCGACTTGGAGGCCGTGCCAGAACTGCGGGGTCTGTCCGAAGAAAGCGCCGAAGCGGATGGACATGGCCGGAGTGATCGCGCGTTTGCCTAAAATGATTTCATTGATGGCGCGCGGGGCCACGCCCACGGCGCGAGCCATGGCGTTTTGGGAAATCGCCATCGGGCTTAAGTATTCTTCGAGGAGAATTTCTCCCGGTGTGATCGCTTTCATGCTATAACGCGTAACGTCATAGGCACGCACTTCAATGGTAATCTATGATGCGCACTTCGGCCGGCCCGGCGTCGGTCCACCGGAAAACGATGCGCCATTGGTCGTTGATGCGAATTGAGTAGAAACCGATCAAATCGTGCTTGAGGGCTTCGAGCCGGTTGCCGGGAGGAACGGCCAGGTCGGTGAGCAATTCCGCTTGGTTCAACTGGATGAGTTTGCGGAGAGCGACGCAGGCGATGGCAGAGAAGCGGCGATTCTTTTCTTGGTGGAAAAGTTGCCCGGTGTCGCGATCGGCAAACGACTGAATCATGCTGCGGCGGTGAAGTGGGTGGGGGCGCGGGAGCCGGCGGGGAATTCGCTGGCGTAGTCCTGCCCGAAGGCGCGGACGCGGTTAACCTTTTCGTAGCGGCGGGATTCGCGGTCGTTCATGAACGGGGGGAGAGCACGGAAACAGTTCGCAAAACGGCGAACGCGTCTGGCCCGTTGTAGATAATAAAGAAGGCCAACGACGCTTCGTGAGAAACATCCTTGGCCCGTGGAGAAGCAGAATAAAAATTAAATGGGAGGCAAGCGCGGAGAATTATAAACTCCGTTTCAATGGAGAATCGACGATGTGCTGCAGATTGCGCACGGCATCTAGTGTGAGCATGGAGACACGCTGATTAAACAGGATCCTCAGATCTGCGAGTTGGTCGCTTTGAGGTTCTACAGAGTTCCGATTGAACGTCATCAGCCATCGATTCACTTCCTCGCGAATTAGATCATTAAATTCAGGGGCGAGGTCGGAGACTTTCAAAAGCATGATGATCCGCTCCCACTTCGGTAGAGACCGAATCAATGCTATTCCCGCCTTCCGGATGTAAAGAGGGCGATTTCCCGCAAGCGTCTCGGTAATCAGCGCGGAAGAAATCCATATCGGATTTTTTGTGAGCACCTCACGCGCGGCTTTGCTCACACCCGGCGAAGGATCCATCAGCGCCTGGCTGATCTCCTCAGTGTAGGCCTCTCCGTATAGCTTGCCGATGCTAATGAGGGCAGCTTTGCGTAGCGAAGGTTTGGGATGGATGAGGAATTTGGCGATCAGCGGTGCATCCTCTTTAGATCCTGATTCCGACAACCCAAAAATTATCGCAGGCGAAGGAGTGTCAGACTCAACCAGTCGCTGCCGATAAATGGCGGCGACATTGTCCACGCCAAGTTGCTTAAGGAAGAGACGAGCGGTTGCCCGCACCATGCTAGACGGGTCGCCCAATGCTTCGATGAGCACTGGTTGCCGTGATTGGACCAGCGGCTCGCATAATATAAACGTGATAAGCGTTTCAACGCCGCCTTTGGATGCATCTCCTTTGATATCTTCTAAACAGGCAACGCGAGGACGGGGTGAGATATTCAAGGCGGCGAAAATGCGGTCGAGGAAGTCGCGATCAAATTTACCTTCCACAAGAATGACAGGATCTAGAGGAGAGAGTAAGATTGGGTTAACCCATCTGGTCACACCATATCTAGATGCGCATTCCAATAGGTCTTTTGCGCTCTTTGTTGTTGCTGTAGTTTCAGTGAATTTCGTTTTCAGGGTAGCTTTTTCGATCATGTAGCCTCGATCGCTATACTGGATCATGAGATCTGAATGCGTCGTGCTGATAATTTGAAGCCTTCCATTTTTATCATTTGTGATGCGCGCTAGAAAATGAGCGGTGCGAGCTTCTAGCGCGGTGTTTAATGACGATTCGGGTTCTTCTACGGCCCAGAGCGCTGCTTGTTTCCATCCGAAATGTTGAAAATAATCGCGGTCAATGAGGTGTAGCGTTTCAAACATTAACAAACTCTGCATCCCTGAACCCTGCTCTGTTTCATCCATTTCTACGCCACTCTCGCTAAGTCGATAACCGAATTGAAATGCTAAATCAGCAAGCGACGAAGCTGTTGCTAAGCGCACCTTTTGAATATCGGGTGAGAACTTATTTATGTCCTCCGAAACGGCTTGGACCAAGGCTTCTGCTGTCGATTGCAGTCCGTTAAAAACAGCCGCGGACTGAGTTTTGAATTTAGCTAGCCGCCTCACCAATACATCGCGCAGTGCTTGCTGCTCTTTGCGGATGATCTCAATGGGCATGACTCGATTTGGAACATATCTGAAAGCGATGAGCGCTAAAAATTGATTTACTTTAGCAACGTCAGAAGCGGTGAGAGGCGTGGCGGCTTTGTTCAGATAAACCAGCGGCTCAATATTTTGAGGAGTCCACTCCTTCGTGATCCAAAAGTCTCGTCCTAGCATTGTTTCGACAGGCTTCAGTTCGCGTCTGAAGTTGAAACTGGGTGGTAAAGTGAAGTGAATTGCTATGCTAATGACCTTTTTCTTTTTCGCGGAAAGCTCGCCGCGGAAATAATTCCTAGCTAAGTCGAATGATGTTTCTGGCTCTGGCTTGCCGGTAAAAAATAAATTAAGAGCGCGTAGGAAATTGGATTTCCCGGAATTATTGAGCCCTACCAGAGCAGAGAAATGTTCGAGTTCTGGCAAAGCCGAGTCGCGGATAGAACGAAAGCGGCTAATTTCAATGTTGCGGAGAATGACCATAAAGCGGGGTATTGCACGATGAGCGACGTGGTATTCATCGTCTCTGCTAGTCTAATTAGGAAGACTGGCATTAGGTAATTATGCGAGTTCGTAAATGAGCAAAGAAAAAGGCGGCCAGTGAAGGCCGCCTCGTTTGAATCTATATAGTGCGTTACTGGCAGGCCTCGCACTCTTCGCCGTTCTTCATGGCTTCGATACTGCACACGCGTTTTTCTTCGGCGGTGTAGGTCTTCTTGGCAGAAGAGTCTTGGGCTGAGAGTTGAGCGTTGAGTGCAGCAGCCGAAGCGGTGGCGGCGGTGTCGCGGGTGGCGGTTTCGGCTTTGGTTTCACCGGCGGCGCCGCGGACTTCCTTCTTCACGCTGACCGTGGCTTTCTCGATGTTCGAGGCGCCGAGCGTGCGGAGGTAATACGTGGTCTTGAGGCCGGCGTGCCACGCGCTGCGATACATGTGCGAGAGCACTTTGAGGTCGGGCGCTTTGAGCCAGAGGTTCACCGACTGCGATTGGTCGATCCACTTTTGACGGCGGGCGGCGGCGTCGATCACCCACTTGAACTCGACGCCGAAGGCGGTGAGGTAGCGGGCTTTCAAGTCGGCCGGGATGGCTTCGATGTCGGCGAGTTCGCCGTCGAAGTATTTCAACGCGTCGATCATTTCCTGGTTCCAGAGGCCGCGGGCCTTGAGGTCCTTCACGAGGAAGGGATTCAAGACGACGAATTCGCCGGAGAGGTTGGATTTGACGTAGAGGTTCTTGTAGGTCGGCTCGATGCAGGGCGACGTGTTGGTGATGTTCGAGATCGTCGCGGTGGGCGCGATGGCGAGCACGTTGCTGTTGCGCATGCCTTGCTTGGCGATCTTGGCGCGGAGGTTGGTCCAATCGAGTTTGCCGCCGCGGGGGACGTTGATCGGCACGCCGCGTTCCTGTTCGAGGAGGTCGACGGTGTCCTGCGGGAGGAGGCCGCGATCCCACTTGGAACCCTTGAAGGAGGAGTAGGTGCCGCGTTCGGCGGCGAGGTCGGAGGAGGCTTCGTAGGCGTAGTGCGCGATGGCTTCCATGAACTCGTCGTTGAATTCGACGGCTTCCTGAGAGGCGAAGGGAATGCCCTTCATGTAGAGCGCGTTGGCGAGACCCATGACGCCCATGCCGATCGGGCGGTGGCGTTGGTTGGAGGTCTTGGCGGCGACGGTCGGGTAGAAGTTGATGTCGATGACGTTGTCGAGCGCGCGGACGGCCACGGTGATGGTGTCGCGGAGCTTCTCGAGATCGAGCGTGCCATCGGGCTTCAAGTGCGACTCGAGGATGACGGAGCCGAGATTGCAGACGGCGGTTTCGTCGTTCGAGGTGTTGAGCGTGATCTCGGTGCAGAGATTGGAGCTGTGGATGACGCCGGCGTGGTCCTGCGGGGAGCGGACGTTGCACGGGTCTTTGAAAGTGATCCACGGGTGACCGGTTTCGAAGAGCATCGAGAGCATCTTTTTCCAGAGCTCGAGGGCTTCGATCTTGTGGCCGAGGATTTTGCCTTCTTCAGCGAGCTTTTCGTAGCGGACGTAGGCCTCTTCGAATTTCTTGCCGTAGGTGTGGTGGAGGTCGGGCGTCTCGTTGGAGCGGAAGAGCGTCCACGTGCCGCGGGCTTCCATGCGCTTCATGAACAAATCGGGAATCCAGTTCGCCGTGTTCATGTCGTGGGTGCGGCGGCGGTCGTCGCCGGTGTTACGACGGAGCTCGAGGAATTCGAAGATGTCGTTGTGCCACGATTCGAGGTAGGCGCAGCCGGAGCCCTTGCGTTTGCCGCCTTGGTTGACGGCGACGAGCTGGTCGTTGTGCAGCTTGAGGAAGGGGATGACGCCCTGGGATTCGCCGTTGGTGCCGGCGATGTGCGCGCCGGTGCCGCGGACGGAGGTCCACGAGCCGCCGAGACCGCCGGCCCACTTGGAGAGCTGGGCGTTTTCGGCGATGCCGCGATACATGATGGCTTCGAGGGAATCGTCGACGAAATAGAGGTAGCAGGACGAGAGCTGGGAGTGGAGCGTGCCGGAGTTAAACAGGGTCGGCGTGCTGGAGCAGAAGCGGCGGCTCTTGTAGAGTTCGTAGAGGCGGATGGCCCAGTCTTCGCGGGTCTTCTTTTTCTCTTCGAGGAAGAGGCCCATGGAGACGCGCATCCAGAAGAACTGCGGGGTCTCGAGGCGGCGGGCGCGCTTGCCGGTCTTGTCGATGATCAGGTAGCGATCATACATCGTCTGCACGCCGAGGAAATCGAGCTCGAGGTCGGCGGACGGGTCGATGGCGGCGGCGATCTTGGCGAGATCGTATTCCTTCAGGCGCAGCGAGAGGCGCTTGATGGAGATGCCGTGGTCGATGTATTTGGCGAAGGCTTGCTGGTGGAACTTCTTCAGCGCGCCGATGCCGTCGCGGACGATGTCCCAGCCGAGGACTTCTTCGTAGATGTAGGTGAGCTGGATGCGGCCGGCGAACTTGGCGAAGTCGGCGTCCTTCTCGATGAGCGTCTTGGCGTTGAGGATGATCGTGTTGTTGAGATCACCCAGAGCGATGTTGTCGAAGAGGGCGCGGCGGAGTTCGGATTCGATTTCCTCGGTGGAGAGGCAGAGCTCGAGGCCGATGGCGGCGAACTCGATGCGCTTCTTGAGGTCGAGGCCGTCCCAGAGGAACGTGGTGCCGTCGGCGCGGGCGACGACGACCATGGAGTTCTGCATCGGCGGAACGGTGTCGGGCTTGACCTCGATTTCCGGGGAGGCGAGGCGGGCCGTGGCGCGGTGGGCGCGGTAAAGGATGTAGTCTTCGGCGACTTTGTAGTGGCCGGACTTCATGAGTTCTTCCTGCACCATGTCCTGGACTTCCTCGATGTGGAGGAAGGCCTGTTTCACGGCGGCGGCGCGTTCGGTGACGGCGCGGGTGATGGCGGTGGCCGGCGAAGGATCTTTCTGGAGGGAGAGGAAGGCCTTGCGGATGGCGATTTCGATTTTGCCTTCATTCCACGGCACCACCTGGTGGTTGCGGCGGATGAGGCGGACGGTGACGCCATGGGTGTCGCGCGCGACGTTCATCTTGGAGGCGCGCTTCAGGAGCAGCGACTTGGCGACGTCGTGGGCGTTGTTGTCGACGAGAGTTTTTTCGATGAGCACGTAAAGGTCGTGGAGGGAAACGCGGAGCGGGCCGCGTTCGAGGGCTTTTTTAGTGAGGTTACCGGCGACTTCGCGAGTGACGTCCGCGACGAAGCGCTGGTTCTTCTCGTTGAAGATATCCTTCTCGCCTTTGGCCTGCATGAGGTTGGCGAGGGATTTGCCGACGGTGTCGGCGACTTCGGAGAGGTCGAAGCGTTCCTCGCCGTGAGGGCAGAGGACCTGGACTTCGGGGACGGCGACGGATTCGTCGCGGAGGATGTCGCGCCAGTTATAGTTGGGTTTCTGATCCTGGGGAGCGACGGAGAGTTTCTTGAGCGCGAGATCCTGCGCGATGGAAGGCGTATGCATAATGGGAATGCGAACCGATGGTTGGTTGAAGAGAGAAAGTGACGTGGGGTGAAAGCGAGTTGAGAGCTGAGAGTTGAAAGTTGAAAGACGGACGAAACGAGGAAGCGCGCAGGGTTGGGCGATTACTGGGTCGGTCTTTTTACTTTCAGCTCGTGACTTTCAACTGCGAAGCAGCCGTTAGAGCTCGTCGTCGCTGGCGACGGAGAGCGCGGAAGATTTTTGGTATTCGGTGACGCGACCTTCGAAGAAGTTTTGCTCCTTCTTGATGTCCATCATCTCGGCGAGCCAAGGAAGCGGGTTCTTCACGCCGGCATTAAGCGGCGTGAGGCCCACGCCATCCAGGCGCCGGTCGGCGATGTAGTCGATGTATTGGGTGAACTCGTCGACGTTGAGGCCGACGGAGTTCACGGGGAGACAGTCACGAATAAATTCTTTTTCGAGGGCGACGGCTTCGGCCATCGTGGCGCGCAGCTCTTCCTTGAACTGGTTGGTCCAGATGTCGCGGTTCTCCTCGATGAGGTCCATGAACAGATTGCGGAAGACCTCGATGTGGTTGGACTCGTCGCGCAGCGTGTAGCGGAACATCTGGCCGATGCCCGGGAACTTGTTCTGGCGGTAGAGCGAAAGGATCATGCCGAAGAGGCCGTAGAACTGCGTGCCTTCCATGCACTGACCGAAGAGGAAAATGTTTTTCGCGAGGAGCTGCTTGTTTTCGACCTTCGTGAGGTCGAGGTCGCGGCGAAGATTGCGGGAGTTATTTACGACGAAGGCGTTTTTCTTCGCGATGGTCGGGATGTCCTCGAACATGGCCTCGCACTCGTGCGGGTTGATGCCGAGTGAGGAAATCATGTAGAGCAGCGAGTCGGCGTGGATGTTTTCCTCGTGCGCGTGACGACCGAGGACGAGCTTCAACTCAGGAGCCGTGACCATTTCGCGGACAACGTGCTGAATGTTGTCACCGACGATGCCTTCCGCGGCCGAAAAATAACCGATGCCCATGCGGATGATCCAACGCTCGACGTCGGAAACGACGACGGAATCGCGCCATTGCTCGATGTCCTTGCCCATCGGGACGTCTTCCGGCTCCCAGTGATTGGCCTTCATCGTGCGGTAAAGATCGTAAGCCCACTGGTATTTCAGCGGGAGGAGATTAAACGTCATGGTCTCGCGACCATTGATGACTTTCTTGGCGGCAAAAGCGGCTTCCGCTTTGTCTTGATCGAGGACGAAGGTCTTGGTGCCGACGGAGAAAGTTTTTTGCATAGCGGTGCGCGGTTTAAGGGGACGAAAAAGGACGGAAAGAGACGAGGGACAGGCGTGTGGTTTTGGGAAAAGCGACGAGCTTCCCGTGGTCTAGAGACGGCAGAAACGCTCTGGCGACACTTAGTTGCCAAAACTTGCTGACACGTTGTCGACCACCACAGGATGTGGATGCCCGGAACCTTGACCACAACTAATGGGAACCGTGCAAATGACCGTCAATAATTTTGGCCGGAGAAAAAGAAACTTTTGTGTGATTTTTGGTGTGGACAAAACCAGTCACGGAACTCGCCGCCTAATTTTCTGAAACAAAATTGGAAACGTGACCAACCGCCCTCTGAAAGGCGGGGGAATTTCCCTACGCGAAATTTGCGCAAAAAAAATATTGACGGAGAAAATTCTGCGATCTCGTGCGGGGAGTGGGTGAAATTTTTTGCGGAAAAATAAATGCGCTGTGGGATCAGGGAATGAATTTGAAATAATTTTTCGCAGCCCGTGAAACGGGAAGCGCATGGAGAAGCGACATCGTGTGCGTCGAGCCCCGCCGCATGAATTGCGCGAACGACGGACGAACGGGAAGTTGATGAGGACCGGACACGCGGCGAATTCGCGCGAGGTCTGCTTCGTTGGTGAATGCGCGGGCACAAAAAAAGCGGCGGCGTTTCCGCGACCGCTGAAAGTTCCGCGCAGTTCTCTGGTCTGGCCAGTGGCGAGGGTTTAGAATTCGGCGAAAACTGTGTTTAGGAATACGGGTGGATTTTTCAGGTGCGCCTGGGAGGACGATCGCAGCCCGGGCGAATGACGTTTTTATTGGGCCCAAAAAAAAGCGCCCCGCTTTCGCAGGGCGCTTTGTGAGAGTAAAGCGAAACGCTTTTTGCTTTAGAACTTCAGGCGGACACCGGCCATGACGCGCCAACGGGAATCACCGTTGTTCTGGAGGAACTGGGAGGCGGTCGGGATGACGATCGAGCCGTCAGGATTGAGGGCAACGGACGGGCGGATGCGGCCATCCACACCGTAAGCGGCGTTACCGAGCACGACGCTTTGGTTGCTGTTGTTCGGATTGCCGAGCGTTTCGACATAATTGAAGATGTCGTTGCTGATCCAGCTGCCGAAGTTGATGAAGTCGGCGAAGATTTCAACGCGCACGGGACCGGCAACCTTGACCTCTTGCGAGACGTGAAGATCGAGGCGGTTTTGCCACGGTCCGATGAAGGAATTGCGAGGAGCATAGCCACCGGCATAAGGAGCGAGCTCGCTGCTGCCGATGTAGGCGAGGTAGGCATCGCGTTGCGCCGTGGTCATGCCGGAGAAGTCGAAGCGAGCATCGCCGACACCGGTCGGAACCGCGAGCGCATCGTTGGCGCTGGAACCGTCGAAGTTGAGATCGCCGGAATAGACATAGCTATACGGAAGACCGGTGCGGCCTTCGTAGTAGAGCGTGGTGGATGTCTTGTAGCGCTTCAGGAAGTTGAACTCCTTGGTGAAGCTGGCTTGGAGGCGATTGCGCACTTCGTAGTCGGAGCGGGTTTCTTCCACTTCGCCTTGGTTGAAGACGACGTTGAAGGCCCATTGCGAGCTGGCGGTCGAGCTGCCGCCGGGTTGCGCCTCGGTGGATTGGCCGCGGGTGAAGGCGAGACTGTAGCCCCAGCTATCCTTGACGGGACGTTCGAGCGAGAGAGACACGTAGTCCGAGCCACCGACGTCGGTATTGCCGAAGCGGAAGACGCGGGCGAAGCCTGTGTTGAACGTGTTCACGAGGCCGCCGGTGGTGCCGAGCGGAATCAGGGTGGTGTTGGCTGCGCTGGTGTAGCGGCGGAAATACGTGCGGCCGTCGGCACCTTTGCCGCCAGGGACCAAGTTGATTTGGTCGTAGAAGATCGCTTCCATGACATCCGTTTTGATGTATTCGAGCGAGAGCTTGGAGTCGAGGAACGGCAGCTTGAAGTCGACGGCAAGGTTACCGCGGAGGTTGGTCGGCAGTTTCAAGCCGGACTTCATGAAGGCGACGTCGCCGCCGCCGGTGGTGGCGTTGGTCGTGCCTAGCGGATTAGCCGGGTCGAATTTATAGACCGGGTCGGAATCCGGGAACGTGCCGCCGAGGTATTGGCTCAAGGTCGGGATCGCGCCGGTGGTGAAGGTGCGCAGGAAGCGACCGAGACCAGCGTTACCGTAGGAGTTGGAGATCCAGACCCACGGGCTGCGGCCGAGGAACACGCCGAGACCGCCGCGGAGTTGCACTTTGCGGTCTTCGTCGAGCGAGTAGTTGAAGCTCAAGCGAGGTGCGATTTGGTCGGCACCATCGATGGTCGCATCGTTACGGACGCCGAAGGCGGTTTCGAAAGCCGGGTTATAAAACGGGGCGATTGGGCTGCCGAGCGTGTCGTAGCGCAGACCGGCCGTGACGTTGAGGCGTTGATTGATGTCCCACTTCGTCTGGGCAAAGAAACCGGTTTGTTCAAACTTGCTGACATCGGTCGGAGGGAAACCTGCGGTGGACACGTTGCGAGCGAACGCCAGCGGGGTGGCGGTAGCCAGGTTCAGACCGGGAGCGTAGTTATAAACAAAGCGGCCGTAAGAACCGTTGCGGAAGAGATTTTCGAAGTCGCTCTCTTCATGGTCGAAACCGACCTTGAAGGTGAGATCTTTCCAGGTGTAGGTGCCGTTACCGCTGAACGCGGTGGTGTCGGCAATAACACCGTTGCCCATGCTGCTGTAGTCGGTGCCGAAAATGACGGCGGTGTTGGTCGTGACCGCGCCGCCAGTAGCAACCGAGGTGCCGGGGACGCCGAGGACGATGATTTCAGGCAGGTTGACCGGGGTCGAACGGAGCGAGGTCGTGTCGTTCTTGGAGAACGCGAACTCGGTCTTCAGGTTAGGGCCCCAGCTGCTGAAGAGTTGGGAAGCCCACAGTTCTTCAGCGACGGCGATCGAGTAGTATTTCGAATCAAAGGTGGTGACACCGTTGGTGAAGCTCGGAGCGGGGGAGAGCGCGGGGAAACCAGAAGGCGCACCGGTGCTGCGATAGTCCGGGTAGCTGGGCTGATTACCTTCCGTCTTGCTGTAGCGAACAGTCAGGCGGTGGTCTTTGGTGATCTGCCAGTCAAGTTTCGCGAGTTTCTTTTCGTCTTCGGTCAACGAGGCGCTGGCCGCACCGAAAGAACCGAAGGCAGGGGAGCCAGGCAGAGTGCTGAATTGAGTGCTGAGCGCGGTGAGCGCGGCGGTGTCAGGATTAAAGCCCGGGACAGTCGCGCCGCCGGAAGGATTGCTAACCTTTTCGTAATTCAGGAAGAAGAACAGCTTGTTGCGGATGATCGGACCGCCGAGGGTTGCACCCCAGCTGCGTTCATAGAAGGTGCTGGTGCGCTGGCCAAAGGTGGTGCCAGAGATGTCGGCACCCGCCCATTTGGAGGACGTGTAGTAGTAATAAACGGAACCGTGGAACTCGTTCGTGCCACTCTTGCTGACCGCGTTGATCGAAGCGCCGGCGAAACCGCTTTGGGTGACGTCGTAGGGCGTCAGCGAGATGCTGAACTGCTCGAGCGCATCGAGGGAGAAGGGGTTCTTCAGGGAGAAGAGACCGGAAGACGAGAGACCGAAATTGTCGTTCTGGCGGGCACCGTCGATCGAGATCGAGTTGTATTTATAATTCATGCCCAACGCGCTCACTTGGGAACCCGAGCGGATGGAGGTGAAGGCGTTCGTCTTCATCATGTCCGCGAACGAACGGTTCGTGGTCGGCATGCTGTTGATCGCCTGATTGTCGAGGACGCTGCCTGCGCCGGTCGCGCCGGCGTCGAGGGCGTTAGCTTCGCCGGTGACGACGAATTTTTCGAGTTGAACCACTTCGCTGCCGCGGGCGCGAAGGGTGATATCGGTCGGCTCAGCGAGCGCGATGTAAACTTCATTATAGGTGCCCACTTCGTAGCCGGTGGCGCTGGCGCTCACCGTGTAGGGGCCGCCGACGCGAAGGCCGGTGATGTTGAAACGGCCCGAGGCGCCGGTAATGGCGGTGTAAGGCGTATTGGTCGGCGTGTGCACGATAGTCACGGCGGCGCCGCTGATCGGTTTGCCAGAAGCATCAAGCAAGCTGCCGGTGATACCGGAGGAAACTAAGCCTTGCGCGAAGGCGGTAGGCGAAAAAGTCGCGGATAAGACCGCGACTAGTGCGATAACTAACGATTTTAGGAACGATTTTTGCATGGTGTGATGCAGTTGGTGTGTGGAAGTTCCGCGTTGGTAATTCGGAACAAGGATTAGAGGCGAAGCGAACGCCCGCCCTATGTCATAGTCAAGCCTTCAACCCCCGCCGATTGCTCTCAACCGATGGATGTTTCATGCCTGTAACAGTAGGGCTGATTCCAAACTTTAGAGCAGGCGTTCTGCCAAGCCGCGAACTTTGATTTTCTCTGGCTAAATCTGGGGTTTGCACGTCACTTTTGCATATGGTTGATATTTACAGCCCCCGCGAAGAGCTCGCCAACAGTGTCACGCACGGGCTCGGCATCGCGCTCAGCGTCGCGGGGCTGGTGTTGATGGTCGTGTTTTCGGCGCGGTTTGGTGACGCGTGGCAAGTGACCAGTTCGGCGATTTTCGGCGCGACCCTCGTCATGCTTTATACGTCGTCGACGCTGTATCACAGTTTTCGCGGCGAAGGCACACGCCGGCTCATGCGGAAATTCGACCACGCGGCGATTTTTCTGCTGATCGCGGGGACTTACACGCCGTTTGTCCTGGTGACGATTCGCGGGCCGTGGGGCTGGAGTCTGTTCGGTGCGGTGTGGGGTCTGGCGGTCGTGGGCGTGACGATGAAGTTCTGGCTGGCCGGACGCTTTAAACTGCTCTCGACGCTGCTCTATGTCGCGATGGGCTGGATGATTTTAATCGCGATCAAACCGCTCTTCCACGCGCTGTCCGGTGGCGGGATGGCGCTGCTGGTGGCGGGTGGACTTTGTTACACGGGCGGCGCGGTATTTTATCTTTGGAAGCGGTTGCCGTTTAACCATGCGATCTGGCATTTGTGGGTGATGGCGGGCAGTGCGTGCCATTGGGCGGCGGTGTTTTTCTACGTCGTGCCGCATGCGTGAACGTGAGGGTCTCGTTCCGTGCTGATCGCTTTCAACAAACCTTACGGCGTCCTCTCGCAATTCTCGCCCGAACCCGGTTCGCAATGGCGGACGCTTGCGGAGTTTAAACTGCCGTCGAAAGTCTACGCGCTCGGCCGGCTGGACGCGGATTCGGAAGGGCTATTGTTGTTTTCCGACGAAGCCGGATTGAATTCGCGCCTGCTCGACCCAGACGCGGGCCATCGTCGCGAATACTGGGCGCAAGTCGAAGGCGTGCCGAGCGACGCGGCCTTGAAGGAACTCGCGCGTGGCGTCGTGATTGCAGGCTATCTGACGCGGCAGTGCGGCGTGCGGCGGCTGGATCCCGCGCCGGAAATTTCTCCGCGTATGCCGCCGATTCGCGTGCGCAAAACCGTGCCCGACACGTGGCTCGCGCTCGAATTAGTGGAAGGCAAAAACCGCCAGGTGCGGAAAATGACCGCGGCGATCGGGCATCCGACGTTGCGCTTGGTGCGCGTGCGCACAGGGAATTTTTCGCTCGGTTCGCTCGCTCCGGGGAAATGGCGCGAACTCAACGCCACCGAGCGTGCCGCGGTGTTCGCGTGAGACGAATCGTCGGTTTGTAGCTGGCCTGCGCGCGGGCCACGTTGCGCGCGAGCGCGCAACCTGCAGTGAGTGTGGCGTCTTTACGGACGTGCCAATTGACACTTAATAGGTGTCAATTCGTGCGGGCTTCGGGCGGGCAGGTGAGAGAAACGCAGGTGCTGCGTGCATCTTGATAAGCCTGCCCGGAGGTCAGGCTTCACCTTGAATCCAAGTCGCAGGTTTTATTTCGCGCCGGAAAACAACCGGTCGAGCAACCGGTTGATGCTAACGGACGGGTCTTCGCGCAAGGGCAGGCGGGCGGCGAGCGAGGCGTTGGCGAAATTCTGCGGCTTATTCGCCTCGCGCATGCTGATGCGGAGCGAGGCGAGGTGATCTTTGAAATCCCACGCCCATTGATCCTGAAACGTCACGATCACCTGATAGTCGTCCGGCATCATCGTGAGGTAGCCGTTTTCCGCCTGATAGCCGCGGGCGCGGAGTGCTTCGGCGATGCGACGATCCATCGCGCGGTTGTCGTTGGCATTTTGAACGACGAAGAAACGTTGGAATTTAACCGGGTTGAGATCGCGGTCGAGTTGCGTGTCGACGGAGGCACAACCCCCGAGGAGCAAAACGAGAGCGGCGAACCAAAAGGCGCGGAGCGAAAAAGATTTCATGCGGAACGTTCCTCCCAGACTTGCGCGAGGTGCACGAGGGTTTCAACCGCTTTTGTCATATCCTGCAAACTGACCCACTCGCGCTGACTGTGCACTTCATGCATGCCGCAAAAAATATTCGGCGTCGGCAAACCGCGTTGCGTGAGCGCGGAGCCGTCGGTGCCGCCGCGAATCGGTTCGCTGTTCGGGGTAAGGCCGGCGCGACGCGCGGCCTCGTTGGCGAACTCGACGGGGCGCATGTCCTTTTCGAGCCAGTAACGCATGTTCCGATACTGCTCCGTAAACGTGAGCGTGATCCGCGCCTTCGGTTCCGCCGCGCGCAGATCGGCGACGATGTTTTCGAGCAGCGCGTGTTTGGCCGCGAGGCCGGCGAGTTCAAAGTCGCGGAGAATCATGCGGACTTTTGCGTGCTCGGCCGAGGCGGTGCATTCGAGCGGGTGGATAAAACCGTCTTTGCCGCCGGTGCGTTCGGGCGATTGCTCAAGCGGGAGTGCGGCCAGGAATTTTCCCGCGAGCCGCGCGGCATTGACCATGACGTTTTTGGCCCAACCGGGATGCGCGGCGACGCCGTGGATTTCGAGCGTCGCCGAGTCCGCACTGAACGTTTCGAAGTCGATGCTGCCCGGTTCGGAACCGTCGAGGGTGTAGGCGCACGCCGCGCCGACTTGCGCGAGATCGAGGTGCGTGACGCCGCGCGCGATTTCTTCGTCAGGATTGAAACAGATGCGGATTTTTCCGTGAGGAATTTCCGGGTGCTTGAGCAGATGCCGCACGGCGGACATCACGGTGGCGACGCCGGATTTATCGTCGGAGCCGAGCAGGGTGGTGCCGCTCGCGGTGATGACATCGTGGCCGATCGCGCCGCGCAGGAACGGCGTGGTCTCCACGGAAATTTTTTGCGTGGGGTCGTCGGGCAAAACGATTTCGCGACCGTCGTAGGCGCGATGCACGATCGGTTTGGCGGCGCCGGGAAGATTCGTAGCGGTATCGACGTGGGCAAACCACGCGATCACGGGGATGTTTTTCGCAGAGGTCGCGGGCAGCGTGGCGAGGAGATAGCCGTGCACCGTGAGCACGACGTCACTCAAGCCAAGCGCGCGCAGTTCTTTTTCGAGCAGGCGCAGTAAATCCCACTGGCCGGGCGTGCTCGGCGAGGTGGGCGAGTGGTCGTCGCTGCGCGTGTCAATTTGCACATAGCGGAGGAAACGTTCGAGCAGGTCGGCGGAGTCGATGTTCACGATGGAAATTGAATTCAGATAACGGTCATAGGCGGAAATTGGTTTGAAAGCGGCAATCCCAGAATGTTGGGTGCGCGGATGAAATTACCTCTGCTGCGAGTGGGTGCGTTGATAATTGCGATGGTGTCGCTGGTCGCTGCTCCGGTGATACGCGCGGAAGAAAAGTCGCAATTGCGCATCGATCGCGAGCGCCTCGGCCGGCTCGACACGGTGATCGACGACTACATCGCGCGCCAACAAATCGCCGGTGCGGTGATGTATGTGTCACGCAACGGCCGCGTGGAGCAGCTCAAGGCTTACGGGAAACAGGACGTTGAGGCCGGCACGAAGATGGCGACGAATTCGATCTTCCGGCTCGCGTCGATGAGCAAGGCCGTGACCACGGTCGCCGCGCTGATGCTTTACGAGGAAGGGAAAATTTTGCTGAACGATCCGGTTTCGAAATATATTCCCGAGTTCGCGAACTCCGTCGTCGCGGTGCCGCCCGCGAAAGATGCGCCGGCGGGCACGAAATACAGCACGGTGCCGGCGAAGCGCGCGATCACGATTCGCGACCTGATGTGCCACACGGCCGGCTTGAGCTACGGTGATGCCAACACGCTCGTGCACGAAACCTACAAAGAGGCGCGCGTGCAGGGCTGGTATTTCGCGGATAAAGACGAACCCGTGGGCGACGCGATCAAACGTCTCGCGAAACTGCCGCTCGTGTCGCAACCCGGCGAAGCTTTCGTTTACGGCTTCGGCACCGATGTGCTCGGGTATTTGGTGGAAGTGGTTTCCGGCAAGCCGCTCGATCAGTTTTTCGAAGAACGTATTTTCCAGCCACTGAAAATGACGGACAGCGGATTTTTTCTGCCGAAGGAAAAAGTTGATCGCCTCGCGGTGGTTTACAGCCGCGAGAAAGGTCAGCTGATCCGCAAAGAGAGCGAGCAAGGCCACTACATCGACGGGCCGCGCAAATGTTTCTCGGGCGGCGCGGGCTTGCTGTCCACGGCGAACGATTACGGGCGTTTCCTGCAGATGCTGCTCAACGAAGGCGAATTCGAAGGCGTGCGCCTGCTCAGCCCGAAGACGGTGCGTTTGATGAGTGAGAATCATACGGGCACGCTTTTCCGCGGCGGCATGGCGGGCTTCGGCCTTGGCTTCTGGGTGAACACCGATCCCGGTTTTCACGGCGAACTGAGCACGGAAGGCGCGTATGGCTGGGGCAGTGCGTATTACCCGCAGTATTTTGTCGATCCGCAGGAGAAACTAGTCGGCTTCATGCTCACGCAACTCCGTCCGTCCGGCGGCGTCGATCTGGATCGGAAATTCAAAATCCTGATCTATCAGTCGCTCGTGAAATAAACCGCGCGTGCGCGTTTGATTGTGCCGCGGCGAGCGGGCCGTTGGCCCGAAAGTTCGAGAAACTCAGCGCCGCCACGCGCCCGAGCGGTAGCGATGGCGAACCGAGTAGTCATCGTCCGCGAATCCGTAACGGCCCGGACCAGTGTCAAAATACGACGGGCCCCAGTAAAACGGGTCGTTTAAATAATAACGCGAACCCCAGCCCCACGGGTTGAAGCCGTAGCCGGGATAGCCGAAGAAACCGTCCCCTTCGATTTGCGAAACGCCGATGCCGATACCCACACGGCTCGCGGGGTCGTAATAATTTACATACATCGAGCCGGCGCGCATCTCGCGACCGCCGCTGCCCCAGCCGTAAGCGAGGGTCACTTCGCCGTGCACTTCGGGTTTACGTTTGGCGGAGAAGACGTCGCTGTCCTTCAGCCGCGGACGCTCGCGCGGAGCCCGATAGTCGAGGATGGCGGCAGCGTATTCGTTGAGCTTGGTGAGTTGCGAGGCCGAGAGCTGCGTGAGCCCGGCGGTTTTTAATTCATCGTCACTGCGCCGGCTGACGAAAGAACCGTCGAACTCCTCGACTTTGCCGGATTTGATTTGGCCGAGTTCGTTCGCGACGAAGCGGTCGAGCGCGGTGCGTTGCTCGATTGTCAGCAAAGTGATGCCCGCGTCGAGTTGTTGGTCGTTGGAAAGCGTCGCGGAAAAACCGCCCACGGCCGCGTGAGCGGAAAGCGTCAGGACTATCGCGCAGAGAACCGCGCCAAACGTGCACCGCAGGGTGCGTGCAAAGAAGAGATGCATCGGCATTTTGACCGCGAAATCAGAGATGGGTTTCATGGCAAACTCCGGGGTTTATACGGCAGAACTAAGAACATTAAGCCGCCGCACCGGTCACAGAATGCACATCATTCACAACTATGAAAAACGCCATTATCTTTTTCCTTCTCGGGCTCATCGCCGGCGCGTTTGGCTGGCATTATTACCAGCGGAGTCAGGCGACCAAGGCTTACGCAGGAAATCCAACCGTCGGCCAACGCGTCGATTCCGCTGTCGAGCGCAGCAAGGATGCCGCCGTCGATGCGAAAGACGCCGTCGTCAACAAAACCTCCGACTGGAACCTGAACTCCGACTCCATCAAACGGGAACTTTCGGAAACCGGTCGCGTGGTGCGTTCAAAAGCCAAAGTGGTCGGCGAGCGCATCGACGACGCGCGCATCGTTACCGTGTTGAAAGGCAAATACCTCGTCGAAAAAGAACTCTCCACGCTCGCGATCAACGTCGATTGCCGCGACGGCAACGTGACGCTTCACGGCACCGCACCTTCCGAAGCGCTCATCGGCCGAGCCATCACGCTCGCGCTCGAAACCAGCGGCGTGACGAATGTAGAATCGCGATTGGCCGTGCGCTGAATTTAAGTTCTGCACCAACTCGCGCTTATCTTATTTGGGTTCCCGCACGAATCCGCCGGGGTGGTCGAGCCATGGACGCGAGGCCCATCAGTCCTGCTGATGCTCAATCCTAACGTTCAAGATGAGCCACGGCCGCTTGGGGCCGTTGGCTCTAGCGTCTGGTTAGGCGTTTTTTTCATTTCGTGATTCTCGCGCAGAGCAGAAAATCGCAGTAGGGAGAAATGCGGCAGTGAGGAATACAAAAACTCGGACACGGTCCCTGTCGATGGCGCTCCCGAAGGCTTCACCAAACGCCAAAATTCCGTGAATGGCTACGCAGACTGCGGCGATGAGTGCCGTCTGTAACAGCGCGCTTACGATGATTGAAGCGATACTCCGGCTTTTCTTTTTACGGCGTAAAAGCAGCCAAATGAATGGCGATGCCACCAAGATCCAAACAATGATCCAAGGCCCCATTTCAAAGATAAGCTGCCGCACACCTGCGGTGAAAGAATCACCAGGGCTCTCGAAATTGGAGGCAGTTTTCATGAGACAACAATGCGGGAAACGAATTCGGCCCAGCTCTCGCAAACAAACGTCGCATCTTTGGGACTCATGCCAATGAAGGGTAACGCGAAGATCCTTCCTTTCTCATCGAACGCGAACATCTCGCCTCCGCCGTCGCTTCCAAAACCCAAGAAACCGGGCGCATACTTCGAAACCTCGTAATCGGCATTGAACAGCTCCAACTCGGGTTCCTCCCACAGCTGGAAATAAACCGGAAAACTGGGTAGGTCGCCAAATCTCGGCGCGTCGCTGCGCAGGTAATCGATGAACTCTTGGGGAAACTTCATCTTTCTTCCGCCGATCGTTCAAGATGAGCCATGCCGCTTTAGCGGCATTGGCTCTGGCGATTGGTTAGGCATTTCTTCTGGCAGAGAGAGTAGCTCCACCAACTGTTCTGCCTGATATTTCGCGTAACCGGGATCCTTCGCGCGGATATCGACATCGACTAGGTAGTGCTCGATCTCGTGAGGCAGCGAATCGTAAACCTCTTTGTAGTCTTCATATAGTCGCTCCCGCAATTTCTCGGCTTCGACCTCCCAAGCCGCTACTTCTTCTTTCGAGGATATCGGCATCGCATGCAGAGCGCGCAAGCGCGCGGACAGCGCGACAACCTGTGGATGCGACAGGTCGAGCTTCGGTCGAGGACGGCGGCGAAAGATTTTCGCGAGAAAGCTCATTTTGCTCAACGTTCAAGATGAGCCACGGTCGCTTGGGGCCGTTGGCTCTAGCGCCTGGTTAGGCTCTTCCTTCTTAGGAAATGGCGTCCGAAGCCTGCGGCCTGCGTGCTCGGAAAGGGTCATCGATGCACTGAAGGCGCGAGGCCCAGAGCCAAGGGAAAGCCTCTTCAAGACCTCTCGAGCAGTCTCATAACCCTTCGACAGCAGATGAGCCGCAATCCAAACTTGGACTTCTTCTTTTGGATCGGAGAGCAGAACATGCATGGCAGCGCTTCCATCTTTTTCGGCTTCGAGGCACCAAATGGCTTCTGACATCGCCTGATGCAGCGCTGCGTCTCTCTTCCGCGCCGAGAAATCTCCTTTGGCAATCGCTGCCTCTCGGAACTGCTTGAGCGCGTCCATAGTGGTCATGCTGCTTTCTGCCTAACGTTTGAGCTCAGTCACGTCGCGTTAGCGACGTTGGCTGTGACGATTGGTTCGGCGTTTGAGGGATTTCGGCTAAGATGGCGTGCAAAAGCCCACTTTCTATCTTGTCGCGTTTCCGTTGAACTAAAGTCCAGATCACTGCGGCGATCGTCGCCAAGACCGCCACGATACCGCCTCCGATAACTGTGCAGAGCAGAGCAACCGCACTGCGCATCTCGCCAATTTCTTTTCCAGCGAGCCACCAAGTAACTATGAAAATTGCTAGCGATGCCCAGAAAGTTACGAGAACTACGCTGCCGAAAGTAACGAGCCATTTCATGTGCGTGCTTTTTGCCGAACAGTGTTATTATGCCGCACTCGAAAGCCGCACTGGAAAGTGATTCATGGCGGCAGCACAAGGAGCAAATCTCTGGGGCGCAAGGGCGCAGATTTTGAGTGCGGCTTTTTGCGGTTGCGGTAGGCCCCGCAAAAAGCCGCACTGATGCCTGACGGCGGGCCGCTATCACATGAATCAGCAGCCCATCTCATTCCCTTCGTGGAAACACGCGTTGGCTCAAACCAACCTACCTCTCGCCCTTAAGCAAAGTTACGCGCGGGAAATTATTTCGTTTCTTAAGCAGTGTAAGTCCTTGCGGGCTCCTGCGACCGCCGAGGCAGCTAAACACTATCTCATGGTTCGGGAGCCGCAGACGCGGGAACCGGCGCGGGAGGCGTTAAGGTGGTTTTATCGCGCCGCCAGGCAAGCGGCGCAGCCGGGGGCAATTTCAGGCGTGCCTCCGCTGGCCGCCCACGACTTGGGTGGAGCGGACTGGGAACGTGATTTGGTCAAAGCGGTGCGCGGGAAAAACCTGCTTTGGCGAACGGAGGAAACGTATCGCGGATGGGCTTCACGTTTCGCCCGCTTCCTTGCTCCGCGTTCTCCTTATGCGGCAGAGGCGGGCGACGTGGCGGCATTTCTCTCCGATCTGGCGGTGCGGTTGCGGGCCAGTCCATCGACGCAGAAGCAGGCGCTCAATGCGCTGGTTTTTCTCATGCAAGAAGCGCTGCATCGAAAATTGGGTGAGATTGATTTTTGTCGGGCCCGGCCGCGGGAGCGTGTGCCGACGGTTTTATCCCGTGCCGAGTGCGAGGCGTTGTTTGCGACGATGGAGGGAACTTATCGGTTGATGGCTGAGTTGGCCTATGGGGCTGGACTGCGTTTGATGGAATTGATGCGGCTCCGTATCCATCACCTCGACATTGCGCGCGGCCAGTTGCAGGTCCGGGGCGGCAAAGGTGACAAAGACCGGGTCACGGTGCTCCCGCAAAAGCTAATCCCTTTGCTGAGACAACGCTTGGTTGAGTTGCACCGTCTTTGGGAAAAAGACCGCGCGGATCGATTACCCGGAGTGTGGCTGCCAGAGGGGCTGGCGCGAAAATATCCGGGAGCGGGCGAAAGTTGGGAATGGCAGTGGCTCTTTCCGTCGCGAGAGACGAGTGTGGATCCCGCCAGCGGTGTGCGGCGGAGGCATCATTTGACTGATAGTGCATTCCAGCGTGCGGTGCTGAGTGCGTCGCGCGGCGCCAGCTTGACGAAACGCGTCACCCCGCACGTGCTGCGGCACTCGTTTGCGACGCACTTGCTCGAAAGTGGCACCGACATCCGCACCGTGCAGGAGTTGCTCGGTCATGCGAGCGTGGAGACGACGCAGATTTATCTCCACGTGATGAAAAAGCCGGGCGTCGGCGTGCGCTCACCACTGGACGCGGCGTGAAGCGACGTGAAAACGCTGAACGCTCAACTTTTAACGCTAAACTTTGCACCTGACGGCATGGCAATTTTCAGGGAGTCAGCGAACGGTGGTTTCTTTGGCGGGCACGCCGAAATTCGGGGTGCCGTCTTTTTTCCAGGTGAGCGGTTGCACGCGCGTGTGGCGGTTGGGGTCTCGTAAGGGGTCGCCGGAAATTTCGGCGTAGTTGCGGGCGTGATAAACGAGGAGGTCGACGCCGTTTTCCGTAGAGAAGCAATTGTGGCCGGGGCCGAAGATGTTGTTTTCCGCGTTTGAAACAAAAACCGGCGTCCGCGATTTGCTCCACGATTTGGGATTGAGCAGGTCGGCGTTTTCGTCGGCGGTCAGCAGGCCGAGGCAATATTCCGCACCCGTGCCGGCGGCGGAGTAGGTGAGGAACAAGCGTCCGTTGCGGTGCAGCACGGTCGGGCCTTCGTTGACCCAGTAGCGAATCTGCTCCCACGGAAATTCCGGTTTTGAAAGCAAGACGGCGGGTGTGCTGATGCTCCATGGCGTGTCCATCTTCGCGATGTAGAGGTTCGTGCCTTTGATGTCGGGGTGACGTTGCGTCCAGAGCAGGTAGCGCGTGCCGCGGTGTTCGAACGTGCTCGCGTCGAGCGCGAAGGATTCCCAGCCGGTCTTCAACTGGCCTTTCTCGACCCACTCGCCTTCGAGCGGATTTGCAGCGGCGTTTTCGAGGACGTAGATGCGGATTTCCCAGATTTTATCAGACGCGCCGGCGGCGAAATACACATACCATTTGCCGTCGATGAAATGGATCTCCGGCGCCCAGATGTGCGCGCCCATGGTGCCCGCCGGGTGTTTACGCCAGATGGTTTTCTCGGGCGCGGCGGGAAGTGCGTGCAGGGTTTTCGCGCGCCGCAACACGAGGCGGTCGTATTCGGGCACGGTGCCCATGAAATAGGCGTAACCATCCGTGTGCCGATAAATCCACGGATCGGCGCGCTGTTCGATAAACGGATTCGGAAAACTCGGCGAGTCTGCCGCGTGGCTCGCCGTGAGCGATGCGCACACGCAGGCGCACAAAATAAACAGCGACAGAAACCGGGGGCGCGGACTCATGCGGCGGAGCGTGGCGTGCCGCCGCAGACAGGCAAGCCGCCGCGCGGCGTGACGGAAGCTGACAGTCAGTAGGCGCGCGCCAACGCCTCGAGGAAATAGTAGTCAGCGTAGACGATGGGCACGTCGATTTCGCTTTTGATCGGCATGTTGCCGACGGAGTGCATCAGGAGAAAATTACCGTTCTCGTCGAGGCCGGCGCGGTAAGCGTGGCTGGAAAGTGCGCGCAATTGTTTTTCTGCGAGCGCGCGGTAGCGCTGCGCGCGTTCCCCGGTGACGAGTGAGGAAAGCCTGAATAGGGCTGACGAAATGATGGCCCCGGCGGACGCATCGCGTAAAGCGTCGGGAATGTTGGTGGCGTCGAAATCCCAATACGGAATGCCGTCGGCGGGGAGGCGCGGGTGATTCGCGATGAAGTCGGCGATCTTGCAGGCTTGTTCCAGGTAGCGCGGCTCTTTGCTCAAATAATACATGTCGGTGAATCCATACAGACCCCATGCCTGACCGCGCGCCCACGCGGAACTGTCGGCGAAGCCCTGGTGCGTTTCTTTTCTCAATGCGCGGCCCGTGGCGGGATCGTAATCGACGACGTGAAAGCTGCTGTGATCGGCGCGGAAATGATGCGCGAGGGTCTGGTCGGCGTGGCGGAAAGCGATTTCGCGGAAGGTTTTTTCGCCCGTCTGGTCGGCGGCATACCAGAGCAATTCGAGATTCATCATGTTATCGATGATGACGGGATTCGGCCATTTTGCCTGGTCGTCCCACGATTTGATCACGCCTGCGCCCGGCAAGTAGCGCTTCGAAAGACTGCGTGCGCTTTGAATCAAAATGTCGCGATAGGCGGCGTTGGGCGCGAGGCGCTGGCCCTGACCGTAGCTGCAATACATCATGAAGCCGACGTCGTGGTGGCCGTAGAAATTTTTGATCGGCTCCATGCGCGCGGTGAATTTTTCCGCGGCCACTTTCATTTGCGGATCGCGCGTGTGTTCGAAGACCAGCCACAACGCGCCGGGAAAAAAGCCTGACGTCCACCATTCAAGATTGCTCATGGTGACCTTGCCGTTGACGAAATTGCGCGGCTGGAGCGCCGGATCATCGGACATCCGGGCGATGAGCCCGGTGTATTGTTTCGCGGCGAACGCGAATTGCTCGTCGACGAGAGTCGCGAGTGGTTTTTCGGCGGCGCTCAGAAAAGCAGCGGTGCCAAACAGCACCATAAACACGAGTTTACGTGAAAGCATGGAGAACGAACGGATTTCAGGGTTAATAAACGAGCGGCCGCTTGTGAACTGCGAGCCGCGGACTCAGGCTTTGAGAACCGCGATGACGTTACGCCACGATGCCTTCGTGCCTAGCTCAAACTCTGATTTTTTTCCGAAAACGATTCGATTCAGCGCGAGAGCAAATCCCACGCACGCCCACACGGTGATAAACATCAGGTGAAGGAAATGCGGCGGCTTTGGCCACGTCGGGTGATTATTCAACAATGCCGGCCAGCCAAACGACAGCGTCGCATAAAATGTGGCGCCAAAAATAATCGTGGCGATCACGGCGCGCGCATCGACGTTGCGGAAGAGCAGACCGGTGATGAACGCGGCGAGAATCGGCATGCTGAAAAGACCGAGGAGTTGCTGGATAAGTTGAATGATACTCTCCGCGCCCATGTAGAGCGGCACCATCGCAACCGAGAGAATCGCAAACGCTACTTGCAGCCAGATGCTAAGCCATTTGATGCGCCCGGTGGCGTTGATGTATTTCTGGTGGATGTCGCACACGTAAAGTGAGGCGGCGGAATTCAGCGTGGCGTTGTAGCTCGTCATCACAGCGGCAAACATCGCGGCGGCGAACGCGCCGAGCAGCCAGTGCGGCAGCACGTGGCTGACGATTTTTCCGTAAGTCGCGTCGCCGAGCGGGCCGAACAGTTTATACGCGCACAGGCCGGGAATCACCACCATCGGCGGCACGATGAGCAGGCGAATCAGGGCGGCACCGTAAGCGCCTTTTTGGGCCTCGCGAATATTCGGCGCGGCGAGGATGCGCTGCGTGATCGTTTGATTGGTGCTCCAATAAAAGAGCTGCGTGAAAATCATGCCCGTAAGCAGCGTTTGCCACGGCAGCACGGAATCAGGTCCGCCGATCAACGTGAGGCGTTCGGCGGGAATGCCCGTGAAGTCCCAGTCGACCGCGTTCAGCGCGAGAAACGCGATCAGCAGTGCCATGCCGAGCACGATGACGCCGCTATACGTGTCGGAAATTGCCACCGCGCGCAGGCCGCCACCGATGGCGTAAGCAGCGCCGACGAGCGCAGTGCAACTCGCGATGACGACGAGCGGGATTTCCAAGCCGAACATCGTCTTCAACAGGAGCGAACTCGTGTAGAGCATGATCGGCAGGAAAATAAACACATCGCCGAGCAGGAAGATACTGCCGACGGTGGCGCGGATGTGTTTGTTGTTGTAGCGACGCTCGAGGAGTTCCGTGACGGTCGTGCACTTGTATTTGTAATACAGCGGCACAAAAATTTTCGCCAAAAGGATCAGGCCCGGCACGCCGGCGAGTTCCCAGCAGACGACGAGCAGCATCTGGTTGCCGTTCCAGCCGACGAGCGTGTCGGTGCTGATGTTGGTCAGCGTCAGCGAGCCGGCGATGAACACCCAGTTGAGGCTGTTGCCGGCGAGGAAATATTCCTTTGCCTCGCTGCCACTGCGGTCGGCTTTGCGGCAGTGCAGCCACGTGATGATGCCGACGATTAAATTGAGACCGAGAAAGACGCCGAGCTGGACGAGGTTTGCAGCAGACATGGGGTAAGCTAAACAAACTGCCCGCGGTAAACCGCCGGGCGATGACTTCCTTATCTGACCGTCAGTGAAACGCGACCGTGCGGTTTTTTATCGCGAGCCAGCACCGCCAGCGCATCGCGAATGGAAAGGGGTTTAGCCAGATAGGCGGCACAGCCAGCGTCGAGGCAGGCATCGCGAATCGTGACGCTCTCGTGGGCGGTGACCATCGCGATGAGCGCGGGTCGGCGATCGGCGGCTTGCAAGCGACGGAGCAGTTCGAGCCCCGTTCCATCGGGCAGGTTAAAATCGAAGAAAGCGACATCGTAATTGTGCTGCGCGGCGAGTTCCTCGGCGGCGGCGCAGGTCGGGGCGAGGTCTACCTGCACGCCCAGTGGTTCCAGCAGATCGGCCAGGTGCGCACGTTGGGCGGCATCGTCCTCGACCACCAGCGCGTGCAAGGCGAACGGTGGCGGGAAGTCGAGCGCATCGGTGTGCGCGGCGGGCAAATCGAGCGGAAGCACCGGCAGGCTCAACGCCATTCGGGTGCCGCCGCCCACACGCGTGCTCGCGGAGAGTCGGCCGCCCGCGAGCTTCACGAGGCGGGCCGTGAGCGCGAGGCCGAGGCCGCTGCTCGGTGTGTCGAGGGGCGAGGCCGCGAGCCCGGGGCGTTGATAGGGGCCATCGAGGGAGCGGAGCAGTTCCGGGGGTAAGCCGGGGCCGGTGTCCTCGATAATCCAGTCGGCCCACAGCAACGGCGCCGCGTCCGGGTCTGGGCGCAACGCAACCCCGATGCTTACGCCGCCGCTCGCGGTGTATTTGACGGCGTTGGAAATCAGATTGTGCAAGGCGCGGCGGTGGTTTCCCGCGTCGACGAGTAGCCACAGTAGTGCTGAATTTTCGCGATGGAGTTGCCAGTGCAGTCTCTTCTTTGCGGCGGCGGAAGCGTGACCGGCGACGAGTTCGTCGATAAATTGTGGCCAGCGCACGGCCCGCCAGTGCACCGGAATCAATCCGAGTTCGAAGCGGGTCAGGTCAAGCGTGCCGTCGAGCAGATGGCCCAACTGATCGAGTTGGGTTTCGATCAGCTGCAGATCCGCAGCTGCGGGAGAAGTGGCGAGCTGGTGCTGGAGGCGTTGTGCGATCAGGCTCACGCCGATGAGCGGGGTGCGCAGTTCGTGCGCAATGACGCCCACGAGTTCCGCGCGCTGGCTGCTTTGGTGTTGGAGTTCTTTGTTGGTGGCGAGCAGGGCGGCGGTGCGTTCACTGATCGTGGTTTCCAACTCCGATTGTTTTTGCGCGACACGCTGAAACCAGTGGCGAACGATCAACCACGCCAGCAACGCGATCACCCCCGCGACGGTGATCCAAAAGATCGCGGTTTCGGTGAAACGGGCGGGCACGACCACCGCGCGGCTGAGTTCCGGGCTCATTTGCCCGGCGGTGTCCACGGCGCGAGCGCGCAACGTGTAGTGGCCTTGTGGCAGGCGATCCCACCGGCGGTGGCGTTCCTGTCCGGGGGACGACCACGTGACATCGACTCCTTCCAGTTTGGTTTGATACGCGACCGGCAGGGGATGCACGAGAGAAGTGAAAGCGAGTTCCGTGACCAAAGAGCGCGTGGTTCCGGGTGACAACACGTGATCGCCGGTCGGAAGTGTCTCGCCCTCACCCGAAAACGTGAGCTGGGGTGCCGCCCGCAAAGCGAGTGGAATGAGCGGAGCATCAAGACTGATGCGGGCGACGCCTTGCGAGCCCGCGAGCCACCAGAGTGCGCCGGCGTGCGCGTGCGCGTCCGCTTCGAAGATGGCGTCGTTGAGTCCGCCCAAGCGGTCAATGATTTCCACGGGCGGAGCGGTGAATCCGCTCACGCGGCCGCTCGCCGTCTGCACTGGCCAGACTGCGTAAACTGGCGTGCCTTGAGTGGAGAAACCGAAATCCGCCGTGCGCGCGAGCGCCCACTCACGACCATCCGGGTGGCGCGCGAGGGCGGTTAAAATCACGCCCGGTGCGGCGTCGGTGACCACGCGTTGAAAAGCATCAGCCTGCTCCGACCAATGCCATGCACCTTCGCTGGTATAGGCCCATGTTTCGCCGTCGCGAAAATCGACGCGGATGATTCGACCGAGTCCTTCGCGCGGTGTGAGCAGACGGGGCGGCGCGGCTTCCCGCCAGTTGCTGGCGGCGTCCTTGGTCCACGCGAGCAGCGATACGCGGCCGGATTGATCGGTCAGGAGGGCGCGGTTTTCTTTCAACGGATAAACGCGGTCGACGTTCGAGAACGGTTGGCGCCAGAGAACCGGCCACGTGCGATCGTCCGCGCCGAAAAGCAGCACCTCCGTTTCGGTGGCGCCGAGCAACGTATCCGGCGCGGTGGCGGGCCATGGTTGCATCAACGAGCGCGCGCGGACCGCGCGGCCTTCGAACGCCATGGTCCATTGTTGCGTGGCGCGTGACAGGATCGCGAACGTATTGGCGGCGACGAAAACGTGGCGGTCGGTGACCTCGATCGTCCGGGCGGAGCCGAGGGAATTTGCGCCGAGCCCGGGGAGGTCTTCGCCGGGCGTCATCCGGCCCGTGGCGGGCGGATTGGCGGAGGCGCCGAGGATGATCAGGCCGCGCGGTCCGACGAGCCAGATTTCCCCGCCAACACGGCGCAGCGTGCCGATGGGATCGACCACGCCTTGCGCGGTGGCGAAATAAGTGACGTGCGCGGTCGGGTCGACTCCGAGGAGGCCAAACGCATTGACGCTCCATACGCGCCCGTCGGGTGTGGTGGTCAATACTTCCGACAACACCGAGGGCACGGTGGCGGTGCGCGACGAAAGCGCGAAGCGGAGCCGGCCCGCGTAATCGAAACTCATGAGTCCGCCGGCCGCGCCAAAGACCGGGCCGCTGCGCGTGTCGGCCACGGACATCGCGTGGAGCTTCCACGCGGGATGCGTCGCGGTTTTCACGAGTTGCCCGGCTGGGTCGAACCACTGCGCTTCACCGCTGCGTGCATCGGCCAAAAGCCAGCCGCCTTTGGGCAGCGTGGTGGCGAACGTCGGCCGGGCCATCGCGCCCACCAGCGTGATTTCCTCCGGCGCGCCGCGCTCAGCGAGCGCGAGCAGCTGCGTCGGGCGTTCGGCGGATGAGCGGTGGTCGAGCAACCACACGCGGTTGCCTCCGGTGTGAGCGGGCACGCGGCGGTCGGCTTGAAACGGCCAGTGTTCGAAGCGTCCTTCGCTCCAGCGCAGCACCTGATGGGGAGAGACAAAGACCACCGCGTCCCCGACGCAATGGACGCTCAGGATCGTATCGTAACTGGCGGCGTCGGCAGACAGGTGAGATTTGAGCGAGGTGAATTTCCACGTCCCGTCGCGTGCTCGCGAGAGGCAGCCGAGATCAACACCATTGCCCGTCCAGATTCGATCCTGGGCATCGATGGCGAGCGCGCTGGTGGACGCATCGCCGGGCCGTGGCAGACGTTCGATACTTGCGCCATCGTAGCGCAAAAGCTGGCCATTGCCGATCAGGATGCGTCCGGCGCTGTCCGTCGCGATGCCGGAGTGACGGCGCTCGAATTCTTCGGCGGTGAGCGGCACGAACCAGGTGCGAATTTGTCCGCGATCCGGCGCGAAGGCGGCATCGGGCGGCGGGGCAATTTCCGTTCGGGCCGAGAGCGACGCCAACCAGAGCGCGCCGGCGACTCCGCCCCAGCGCGCCCAGGAGTGCCACCGATACCAGGCAGCTGAATCGAAAGACGGCATCACGGAGAGACGGTCTTATGTGCACCAGCCGGGGTGATCGTGAGAATCCGAAACGAATCGTGCAGGCCGATGTCGACGAAATCGAAATGCAGCGTCATGCGATCTTCGCTGAGTCGGAAGGAATCGGGCCCGCCCGCCGGGGCGAGATCGATACCGGCGTTGATGTCGTAATCGACGCCGTCGAGCGCAAAGAGCGCGTGCGAACTTGTAATCTCCGGGTAACTGATAATGGCGAGCACGGTCTCGCCGGAAAATTTGAGCGAGGCGAGGTAGTGCGATACGCTGCCGCTGCTCGCTGTGACGAAGTAGCTGTTCACGACAAGTCCCGCAGGGAGGATCCCTGGCGTTTTGTCACGTTGGTGAACGAAATTCCCAGTGGTGAGGAAGCTTGCGCGAATGGGCGCGGTGAGGCGCACGGCGCGTCGTTCGACCACCAGCAGCATGCGGTCGTTGTCTTGCAAATTGGTGAGATCGACGGGTGCCTGAATTTTGCGGAGCGCTCCTTCCATAACGAAGGAATCACGGGCAGAAGAAGCGAGAGCGGGTGGGAACAAGGTTAGCAAAGCCGCGAATGCCATGAAAAAGCTGAGGACGGGTGCACGCATGCCAAACTCGAACCGGCCCGTTTGCGCAGAGCAGTTTAGCTGCCATCGCCGCAGGTGCTGCCTGCGGAGGTGAGCGGAAAGCGGCGGGGCGGGCGGTTGCACGGTCAAGCTATGAGCGCGGCGGAAAAAGCGCGGGCTTTGACGGCCAGTTGCTCGGCATCTCTGGCGTCGATTTTTTCTTTGAGGGATTCCTTGTAGGACTCGACGGTTTTCACGCTCAAGCCGAGATCGGCGGCGATCCGGCGGTTGGGCAGGCCGAGGCCGGTCGCATGGAGCACGTGTAATTCGCGGTTGGTGAGGCGGGCGAGGAGCGTCGCGAATTTGCTGCCCACTGCAGCTGTGAATTGACGCGCCGTGTCCACAAAGATGCGCGGGCTGAGGTAACGCTCGCCCGCAAGCACGGTGTGAATCGCGCCAAGGAGATTGGTTTCGACCTCGCTTTTGGAGACGTAACCGCGCGCGCCGGCGGTGAGGGCGCGCCGGGCGTAGCCGATGTCTTCAACCGCCGAATAGACGACGAGGCGCAGCGGGGGAAATTCGTAATGGAGATCGGCGATGAACGCCAACCCGTCGTCAAATCGGCGGGCACCGGCACCGCCAAGCATGAGATCGACAACGGCGAGATCGGGACACACGCGCCGCACGATTTTTTTGCCCTCGCTGGCGTCGCTTGCCGCACCGACGCATTGCAGCAAGTGATCGGAAGCGAGGGCCGCGAGGATCCCCGCGCGCATTACGGGATGATCTTCGACGACGACCAAACGGGTAGGCGGTTTTTTTTCGGTGGAAGCTGGTGTGGTCGTCGACACGGACGAGATGTTAAGTGTGACCGAGGTTTGGCAAGAAGCGTGTGTGTGCTATGTGATGTTTTCCGGATTCTCTAGGGATTTTTTTTGGGGCCAAACGATCGTGCAAGATTAAGAAAAAATCGGGGTGATTCCCCGGGTGTGACGAGGACAGACTTCGCGTATGGTGGTAATTCGGCGGAGGTCGCGCACTGCGTCCCGCGTCGAATGCCCATTCGTTTAATCATGCACCAAATCCTAAACGTTATCAGGGTCGCTCACCGATCATTTTGGCGTTTACTGATGTCGATAGTAATTGGCGGAGTGACCTTGCTCCCGGCCACGGCACAGAATGCCGTGGTTCACTACCAGACTGGCTTTGAATTGGCCGACACTGGACCAGGAAAGTTGGGGGAGTTTGATGGATGGATTGTTTCGTCTGCGGGATCGTCTGGAATCCACGGCGGAGCGTGGAATGGTTCAGGCAAAGCGGCCTACGTTGGGAAAGAGCGGACCTCCGTTGGAGCGAACGTGGTGGCTTATCGCTGGGTGGGGGACATGCAACCAACCACCAATCGACCTATGGTGCTACTGGAACTGGACATGGCGCTCTTTGATTCGACGAACTCATTTTACGAGGAATTTTCCATCGATCTGCGCAATCGGGACGACCAGGTGTTGGCCTCCCTTTATTTCAATAACCAGAACTTGGGAATCTACGGTTATACCTTCGATACGAACAGTTGGAACTACAGCGGGCACAATTTTGCGAATGGCACGAAGTATCGGGTTAGCTTGGAACTCGATTTCAAAGCCAACACATGGTCGGCGAAGGTGGGAGATGCTTTGGTGGTGGCGAACCGTCCCTTGGGGGGAGGATCAGACCGGCCGCTCGAAATGGGTCTCATCTCGTTGTTTTGGTATCAAGATAGACCTACAGTGGCGGAAACGGGGAACAACTTCCTGGTGGCGGACAATATACTGCTGACCTCCGATTCGGGACCTTACCCGTTTATTCAAACGCAGCCTCAGTCACCGCCGGTTGCTTTTCAGCAAGTGGTAACTTTGTCGGTTCAAGCAACCGGGGAAATGCTATCTTATCAATGGTATCGCGGACGGAAATCCGGGGCGGCCCAATTGATCGAAGGTGCTACGGATGCGGATTGGACTTCCCCGGCATTGACCGAGGAAGCCTGGTATTGGGTTCGGGTGCGATCGGCGACGCACGGCTACGTCGATTCCGAAGAAGTGAAAATCTCCGTGTTACCGCGGGTCATATCCGGATTATCCGCGATCATGGATGATGGGGGCTCAGCGAGTAGTCTGCGAGAGTATGTGTTGGGTGCAGAGCAGGCCCAAAGCGCTGATTTCGGAGAGACCCGTGTCATTGTAGGGGAGACGACAGGCTACAATCGACTCACCATAAGAAACGGCTCACTTTTGGTTGGTCGAGGCCCTGAGATCGGCTACGGGACTAACGCGCCGGCGGGCAATGTTTCCGCGCTCGGTAATAACGCGATAGTGGTCGACGGGGTTGGCAGCGCAATTCAGCGCGCGGCGGCAGATCTGGATGGCTCCGGAGCAGGTCAGTTACGAGTGGGTTATCGCACCGGTGGAAATCGACTGTGGGTGAAAAATCAGGGTGCGGTAAAAGTCCAGGCGCTCGTGGTCGGTGAAAGCGGCTCGGGTAATCATGCCCTCTTCGAGAGTGGCGCGACTTTCGAGACGACGGGACCTTACATCGGGGCCGACGCCATCTACGTGGGAAATTACGCATCTGATAACACTCTGGTGGTGCGTGGTGCCGGAACCCGGTTCCGAGCGATCGGTAACAATGATCGTGTATCGGTAGGGTCGTCGTTTTCCGCGTCGTGGAAAAATAATTCACTGCAGATTGCTGGTGGGGCTTTTTTCGAGGCGACGACTCTCACCGTGGGTTATTCTAGCTCGCGGAATTCCGTGCAAGTTGCGGGACCGGGCAGCGAACTGCGACTTAAGAACCGGCTAGTGGTCGGAATATCCGGTGGTGCCGACGGGAACCAAGTGGTGGTGGAAGACTCGGGATTGGTGGTAATAAACACGCCGTTTTCCACGCCTTTCAGTTACGGGTTGGCGTTGAACGAGAAAGCGGCGAGCGGCAATTTTCTCCGACTGAAAGGCGGGTTCCTCGCATGGAAAGGGGATCATCGATCCCACTTATCACCCCTGTTGGGTGCGATCGAGGTATGGAACGGGTCAAGCTACGAAAGCGCGCCCGTCAGTTCGCATTTCGCGATGCAATATTTTGCCAGTGAGGCCGACGCGAAAGCATTTACGGCAGCGAATACTTTTACGGGCTACAGCGGACTGGCAGGCTACACGATTCTCGGCAACCGCGCTCCTTTGCCTCCGAACAGTTTTGACCTATGGGTGCAGGATCAGGGCTTGGTCGGAGCCAACGCGACACCGACGGCGGCACCGTTCGCCGATGGTCTCTCCAACCTCGTGCGGTATGCGATGAATCTTGGCGAGACCACCACGCCAGCGCAGTGGCCCGAGGTATCGGTGCAGCACGTTGCCGGAGTGCCCGTCCTCGTCATGGAATACCGGCTGCGTAAGAATCGGCAGGATATTTCGGTGGAAATCCAATCCTCCGAAGATCTCACGACTTGGACGGCGGTGCCTGCGGTGCAAATCGTTCGTCTTGAAGATGACGATGTCGAAACGGAGCGCCATGCTGCGTCAGTTCCATTTGGCGGCAGTGGAAGAGTTTTTTTGAGAATGAAAGTGGTCGAAGGACCGTGACCGAATGAGAGTTGTGTAGGAAATTCCGAAGCCTCGGGGCATTTCCCCGGATGAGGCCGGCCGATATTTCCGCTACAGTCACTCTGCCGTGCGATGCCAGGAAAAGGGTGCGGGCGGTTTACCTTTATGAAAAAAATGCTGCTTACGTTAATCGGATTTCTTCTCGTAGCGGGAGGGTGCATTCCGGGGGCTTTGCATGCGGCTGTGGCAGGAATCGCGACGGGCGATCCATTTGCGACGAGGGGAATTTTAGGCGGGACCCCGCCCAATCCTTTTGCGGGACGGGTGAATCTTTTGGCCAATGCCAAGTCCGATCCCGACCGCGTCGCGTTATTGATGGCTTGGGTGGACATCGCGCTGGCGCAGCACGGCCTCAAGCAACCACAACTGGAGCGGAGTTATAATCTTTTTCGAGCGGACTACACGGTGCCACTTTTTGGCGAGGCGTATAGGCAAATGAGCCACCGGGAAAAACGCGCGCTCTTCGCCCGGATCGGAAAAATCAAAGGGCTGCCGTTCGAAGTTCGGTCGATGATTTTGGCGACGTTTAATGTCGACGCTCCCTTTGATCCTCCCAAGGCCGTGCTGCGTCATTTGGAGTCGCTTGAAGGTTTCCGCCGTGGGCTGGACGCCCGGTTGGCCGCTTGCGCGCAGGGCGATCCCGCCGCAGTCATCGCGGCGATCGAAGCCTTGGAATCGCTGGAGAAAAACGACGGGCCGGTCTTGCTGTGGCCAGGAGAAGCGGCGGGCCTGTATAATTTTATCGTCCAGCAGAAATCCGCGCAGGCGGGAAATCTTTACGCACGAGCCATGAACGCAGCAGTCCAGACGTTGGGGGAAAGGCTGGCTGAGTTTGAGCGTGCCGTGGCTTCGCCGGGAGAGGCGGTGGCTGCTCCGCGCGCGAATCCGCGCGCTCGATCAGGACGGGGCAGGTCGGGCGACGCACTGGCCGAACGGGGCCGGCAGCTGGAAATTGAGCGAGTTCAGCAGGAACTCATCCAGGCGATGCATGCGGTCGATCAGGTCAAGACCGTGCACGGAGCGTTGCTGCGCGGTGTCGAAGCGCAGCAGGTTGCGGGCATCGACCAGCGTGGGCTGGAGGCGATCCGCTTGGCCTTGAGCCATGAATTTAAGCAGCGCGAGCGCGCGCTGGAAAATTTGAAAGCAAACGAAGCCGGGCTCGTGGCCGCTGCCGCTGAGCTGGCGGATTTGGAACGACTTTACGGCGCGATGTTCATCCACAGAAAAAAAGGAATGGTAAGTTACCGTCAGGAATATTGGGGCGAATGGCTCGCCGCCTGTGAGCAGCGGCAGAATTCCATTTATGCGGCGGTGCTCCCTCGTTTGCAGACGCGGTTGGCGGAGGCGAGCGATGACGATCAACTGCAGGCCCTTGTCCAGGAGGTCGTCGACTGGAGGTTGCCGGCGAAATCCGGGCAGGCGTTCGGCGTCTTGCGGGCGGCGAGGGAAGAGAAACTCGAAGTGGAGCGCGTGCGTTCGCTTTACTCCGACGGCGAGCGGGCGCTGGCCGCGAACGATGGCGGGCTGCGCGTGCCGGCGAACTATTCTGCACCGACCAGTGAAGAGGTGCGCCTGGCAATTCTGCGAGCGCTGGCGGAGGACAACGGGCGCGTGGTGAACGGGCAAATGAGCACCTACGGTCTCCCGTGGGGACATCTGGCCTTGATCTTCGGGGACAAAATGCAGCAGGGGCAGAACGATGACCGGCAAAAGGCCAAGATGCACGTGAGGCGCTTGGAATTAATTGCCTATGGTGCGCGGAAAGAGGGTGGTTACTGGTGCCGCTACACGCTAAAACTGGAGTCAGAGATGCCTCTCTGGCTCAAGCAGCTGATGGCCCATCCCAGTGGGAAGGGGGAGTCTGCGATTCTCGAGTCGTTGAGGCGGATAGCGGCCGAGGAACGCGAGTTGGTTGATTCATTCACTCTCACTGCGCAGGGCTGGCAGTCTCCCAGCTGGCGAGGGCATGTGGCCGAGGGGAACCTTCAGTTCTGGGAAAGGGTGAACGAATTTGCCTCCGAAGTGAATGCGCGAATCAGCGCCACGATCGAGTGGCATCAATTGAAAGCGGCTGGTTTGCGCTGATTGGAAACATGGCGCCAACCCTTGTTTCGCCAGAGCCCACGCTCCGCTACGATTATGACTAAATTAAATCTCTCGGGTCGATTCACAGTTCGCCTGCCCGTTGCCGCACGGCGGTGTTTGGACGCGCTGGGGTTCGTCCTCTGGGCCGGGCAGGTCGGGCGATGCCGCATAGGCATTTGGTTTCCGCGCTTAAAGCCGACCCAAATGAATACTCACGCGACATGGATTTGTTGCGGAGAGAGCGAAGCGATGATGGTGCGCAGCGTAGCGGGCACGATCGGCTTGGGCAGAATGTAATCGACGCCAAGTTTGCGGTATTCGTCGGCGATCGACTCATCGAGTTCGGAGCTGAATACTAAAATTTTTCCGACAAATGCGGTTTTGCGAAGGTGCTCGACCAGTTCCAAACCATTCATGCGCGGCATGTGGTGGTCGGTGAGCAATACATCGAAATCGTGCGGCGCGGCTGTGAGGCGTTCCAAGGCTTCAGCGCCATCAGGATGAGTTTCCACCACATGCCCGTCGCGACCGAGACAGACTTGGATCAAGTGCCGCAGCTCGCGCATGTCATCCGCATAGAGGATGCGCAGAGGTTGGCCGGCTGAACTGGGGTTACTCATTCGGTGGTGATCTACGGTCATAGACGCATAGGGAGCGGATTTGTTCTGTTAAAAACCTACAAAAAACCCTGCGCCTTTCGGACGCAGGGTGAAGGAAAATGAACTGAGGAAAACTACTTGGTTACGGCGAGGCTGAGTCGAGCCCGCGGCGTTTGAGCAGCGGCTTGATGTCGGGCTCGGCGCCGGTGAAATTGCGATACATCTCCATCGCGTCCTGACTGCCGCCGCGCGACAGGAGCGTGCTGCGAAAATGGTCGCCATTTTTGCGCGTGAGGCCGCCGTGAGTCTTCATCCAATCGACACTCGCGGCGTCGAGCACCTCGCTCCAGAAATACGAATAATAGCCGGCCGAGTAACCGCCGGAAAACACGTGCGAGAAATACGTCGTGCGGTAACGCGGCGGCACCGGCGCGAAATCCAGACCGTATTTCTTCAACACTGCCGCTTCGAAGGCGAGGGCGTCGTCGGCGCCGGGAACTTCGCTCGTTTTTAACTGATACCACGCTTGGTCAATGACGTTGGCCGCGACGAGTTCGGTGGTAGCGAAGCCTTGGTTGAATTTATCCGCAGCAATGACTTTTTCGATCAACGCGGGCGGGATCGGCGCGCCCGTTTGGTAGTGCTTGGCGTAGTTTTTGAGAATCTCCGGCCACGTGGCCCACATCTCGTTTACCTGCGACGGATACTCGACGAAATCGCGTGGCACGCTGGTGCCGGCGAAGCGCGGGTATTTCACGTTCGAGAACATGCCGTGCAACGCGTGGCCGAATTCGTGGAAGAGCGTGTTGACTTCGTCGTGCGTCATCAGCGTCGGCTCGCCGGCGGGCGGCTTCGGCACGTTGAGGTGATTGCCGATAACGGGCTTGGTGCCGCGCAAACTATTTTGCGGAACGTAAGCGCTGGCCCAGGCGCCGCCGCGTTTGGTCGGGCGTGCGTAGAGGTCGGCGAGGAAAAGCGCGAGGGGCGTGCCGTCTTCATTGAAGACCTCGAACACGAACATGTCGGGGCTGTAACCCTTCAGGTCTTTGCGTTCTTTGAAGGTGATGCCGTAAAGTTTCGTCGCGGCAAAAAAGACGCCGTCCACGAGCACGCGGCGCATTTCGTAATAGGGACGGAGTTGGGCTTCGTCGTAGGCGTAGCGGGCCTGACGGACTTTGCTCGTGTAGAAATCCCAGTCAGCGGCTTCGATTTTGAAGTTACCTTTTTCGGCGTCGACGAGCTTTTGCATGTCGGCGGCTTCGCGCTTGGCGTTGGCGACGGCGGGCGGGGCGAGTTGCGCGAGGAGTTTGTTGACCACGTCGACGCTGCCGGCGGTTTGTTCTTCGAGTTGGAGCGCGGCGTGAGTCGGATAACCGAGCAGGTTGGCGCGCTCGGCACGGAGTTTGGCGATGCTGGAAACGATGGCGCGATTATCGAAATCGCCGCCGTGACTGCCGCGCGCGAGGGAGGCCGCCATCACACGCTGACGGACAGCGCGATTTTGCAATGAATTGAGCGGCGGCTGGCCGGTGGTGTTGGTGAGGACGATCGCGAATTTTCCTTCTTTGCCAGCGGTTTTCGCCGCAGCCGCCGCGGTGGCGATGGCGGCGTCGGAGAGGCCGGCGAGTTCTTCGCGCGTGTCGACGATCACGGCGGACGCGTTAATTTCTTTCAGCACGTTCTGGCTGAACTGCGTGGAGAGCTTGGCGATTTCGGTGTTGAGCGCGCGCAGTTTGGCTTTGTCGGCGTCGGAGAGTTTCGCGCCGCCGCGAACGTAGTCTTTGTAATAACGATCGAGCAAACGATTCGACTCGGCATCGAGGCCAAGGGAATCACGTTTCGCGTGGAGTTCCGCGATGCGGGCAAAAAGCTTCGGGTTTAAACGGATGGCGTCTCCGTGAGCGGAAAAGCGCGGGGCCATCTGGCTCTCAAGTTTTTGCAATTCAAGATTCGTAAATGATCCCGTGTAGATGCCGAAGGCGCGGACCGCCCGGCTCAGGAGCTCACCGGAACGTTCGAGCGCGACGATGGTGTTGTCGAAGGTCGGCGCAGCGGGGTTGTTGGCGATGACGTCGATTTCTTTGAGGTTTTCCGTCATGCCTTGCTCAAAAGCGGGGAGGAAATGCTCGTTCTTGATCTGCTCGAACGGCGGGAGTTGGTAAGGCAGCGGGCTCTCGGTGAGCAGTGGATTGGCGGACATGGTCGTAAAAGCCGCGCTGAGCAGCAAAGCCGCTGCGGGCGCACGAAGGGAACGTTTCATGGTGAACATAGGGGATGAATTCCCCCGAGCACACTCTCCGAGTGAGTGGTTGGCAAGACCGGCGGCCTCCTCCATGTGGAGGATTATGCTTTCGCGGGCTCTAGGGCGCTTGCCGCGACCGCGAGTTCAGCCGTGCCGCCTGTAACGGCATATTTCATGACGTCGCTTGGCGCGATTCCTTCCACCAGACGAACACGCTCGTTTTTAACCAGGTAAAGCTGGCCGGCGACATTGTAAGCTTGCGGCACATAGACCGCCACGAACTTTGCGCCGAGTTTGAAGCGCTGCAGGTCCTCGTCGGTGACGAATCCCACCATCCAGACATCCTCCGAATGGACGTTGACCAGCACGGTGCGTTGAAAGCGGGGTTTTTTTCCTGCGAACGCGTCGAAGAAATCGCGCACCGCCGTGTAGAGAAATTTCACGCCGGGTGTCCGCTCCAGCCAACGGTCAAAGAGTTCGAAGATTTTTTCAGTGACGAAAAACGAACTTAGCCAGCCAACCAGTCCGACCATCACCACAATGATCAGGAATCCCAGCCCGGGAAACCCCACCAAAGGCCGCAAAATACCGTCAACGAGGTCGAAGAGCCACTTGAGCGCCATCAAAGTGATCGCGAACGGCGCGATGATAAGTGCGCCATGTAGCAGGTAGTGGCTGACTGTTTTGCCGCGGGCGCGAAACCGTCGATCCCATTCGCGGCGGCGTTGCTGGTCGGGGAACTTGGGTTTGAAGCGCTTCATGGACGGTGAGTGGGGAAAATGATTCGAGCTGTAAAAGAAACAGGCCGGACTGCGATTCCGGCCTGCGGCTTTTTTAACTACCGAATATGCGCGTTGCGACTTATTCCGTCGGACGCGTCTGCTTGAAGGCCTCTTGTAGATTCAACCACGAGGACAGGAGATTCGACTTCACGGTTTCCCAAGTTTCAGCGGTTACATTATCAAGTGCCTTCATCTTTTCTTCAAAGTCCACCTCGGCCTTATCGAGTTCGATCATGGCTTTTTTCTGTGACTCGGTCGCGTTGGTTTCCTTGAAGCGGGCACGGAGCGCGGCAACATCGGCTTCGAACTTTGCATGCATGGAGCGAAGCTGGGAGATGAAGACGGCGCGTTGCTCAAACTCCACTTTCTTGAGTTCGTCCCACGAAAGCGCGGACGAGTCAGGAGCGGAGGGAGCAGGAGCGACCGGCGGGGTCGGCTCCATTTGCGCGTGTCCCGAATGGGAGGAAACAAACAGGCCGGCGCCGAGTGTTAGAAAAAGCGAAAGGCGAGAGAAAGGTTTCATGGTGGGTGTGATTGAAGCGCGTAAACGCCTGCAAAGAGGCGTTCCCGGAAGGTTATGCAGCTTGCTCAGGCGGGCGGGCCCTTGCCGCGAAAGGCGTTCGCGAGCAGCGAAACGAGCAGTAGCACGATGAAGATTAAGAAAATAATCTTCGCGATGCCTGCAGCGGCACCGGCAATGCCGGTGAAGCCAAGTAATCCCGCGATAATCGCGATGATCAAAAACATGAGTGTCCAGCTTAACATGGGTAAGTTCTCCTGTTGGGTGTGATGTTGATGGTCGCTCGGGCAGAAGCTGCCTCCGCAACCAATGAATGTGCATCGATAGACTCTCACTGTGCACTTGGGTGCCGGCTGAAACTTCCGGAAGCGAGGCGAGGGTTTTTCCTGAAGACTATCGGGGAATTCCCGCAAAGGCAGATTAGTCGCGGAAACTCACGCAACGGGGTTGAGCAAATCGGAAAGGCACGTATCGCTGGAGCATGGCCACCCAAGGACAGTTTCCCGACGAGACCAGCAGTGACGGCGAATTCGAGCGGCAGGAGGACGCCTTTCGCCAATGGGTGTCCCGCGAGGGCTCGACGCCCTTCGCGGTCGAAGCGGGGCGTTATCATTTGTATGTGTCGCTCGCGTGCCCATGGGCGCACCGCACCGTGATCGTGCGAAAACTGAAAGGGCTCGAATCCGCGATCGGTCTCACGGTGCTCGATCCATGGCGCGACGAGCGCGGCTGGGCGTTCCGCGAAGGCGACGGGTTTAGCGAAGATCCGATCAACGGGTTTAAATTTCTCAGCGAAGCCTACGAAGCATCGAAGCCAGGTTATCGCGGGCGTTGGACGGTGCCGGTGTTGTGGGACAAACAGCTCAAGCGCATCGTCAATAATTCCGAGGATGATATCTGCCGGATGTTCGACGGCGTCTTCGCACCGCTCGGCAATGGCGAGGCGACATTGTTCCCTCCCGAGATCGAGGCCGACCACGCCGCGGTGGCAAAACACATTTACGAAAACATCAATAACGGCGTGTATCGCGCCGGGTTCGCGACAAAGCAGGCGGTCTACGCACGCGCGTGCGGCAAGGTATTCGCCGCGCTTGAGCGTTACGAGGAGCGCGTGAAGTCGCAGCGCTTTCTTTTTGGAAAACATCCCGTGGAGGCGGATTGGCGGCTCTTTTGCACGCTCGTGCGATTCGACGCGGTCTATTTCGGACATTTCAAATGCAACCTTGCGCGCATCGTGGATTTGCCGGCGCTCCAAGGTTACCTGTGTGATCTTTATCAACAACCCGGTATCGCAGAAACGGTGAACTTAGTGCACATCAAGCGGCATTATTACGCGACCCATCTCGATATCAATCCCACGGGAATCGTGCCGGTTGGGCCGGAGCTGGATTTCAATCAAGCGCACGGTCGCGAGCGTCTGGCTGAATAGTTCGAAATTTCCAGAAGCGCGTTGCATGCGTGGCCTGCCCTTGAATTTGCCCAATCTTCGTCCGGCGCCTTTCACCGAAAGGTGTCGCACCAACGAAGGGTTTAGCTGTCGATGAGCCGGTTGAAAAAATCCGCTTATCTTTTATTTGCGCTGAATCTGGCGGGCAAGGGCGCGGCGGTGGCGTTGTATGACCTCGCGCCGTGGGTGGCGATCAGCGTGTGGGTGATCACCGATGTGATTTTGCTCTATCATTTGCTGGTGCCCGGGGCGCAAGGTCTCGTGCGGGTGTATCGGAGCTTTGCGACAAAACACCGTGAAGTGTGGCTGACCATCGACGATGGGCCGGATCCTGAAGATACTCCGCGCGTGTTATCGTTGTTAAAAGAGCACCATGCGCGCGCGACGTTCTTTGTGATCGGCCAGCGCGCCGAAGAGCATCCGGAGCTGATCCGCGCGATGATGGACGCGGGGCACGAGGTCGCTCATCACACGCATACGCATCCGCTCGCTACGTTTTGGTGTGCATCGCCGGCGCGCCTGAAACGAGAGATCATGCCGCCGTTGGAATTATTTCTCCGGATGGGCATGAAGCCGCGCTGGTTTCGGTCGCCGGCCGGCATGAATAATTTTTGGCTACAACGTGAGCTCGATGACCGCGGCCTGCATTGCGTCGGCTGGAGCGTGCGTGGCTTGGAATGTGCCAGCCGCAGCGCCGAAGAGGTCGTCGAGCGCGTCACGCGCCAGGTGAGTCCGGGCAGCATCATCCTGTTACACGAAGGCCCGAACGTGCCGCCGAAACTGCGCTTGAGCGCCCTGCAAGGCGTGCTCGAGCACCTCCGCGCCGAAGACTACGCGTGCGTCTTGCCGGCGCTGAATCAGCTCCGCCAAGTCGCGGCGATTCGCTGATGCACCCACTCGCCAGCGAATCCCAGTAACGCGCCGGCAGCGGCATCGACCGCCACGTGTTGTTTCGTGGCCAGCGTCGAGTAAACGATGGCCATCGCCCACAGCCAGTTGATCGCCGCCAGCGTTCGATTGACGCCGAAAACCGCGAAGTAATTGCCGAACCGGCACGCGGTAAAAATAGCGAAGGCCACATGCAGTGACGGGCACGCGTTGCCGGCGGCATCAGCACTCTTGAGCAACGCAAATCCCGGATGCGCCGCCCAATCGATGGAGGCTGCAGGCACAGCCGTGGGGAAAAAATAAAAAACCGCCAGTCCGCAGATCGCGACGCTAAGTGACGCGAGACCATAGATGATTAATTCGCGCAACGTCTTCGTCAGCCCGGGCGCGAGCGAGACGTAAATCCACAGCGACACGTAAGGCACCAGCGCGAGCGGTTGAAACGCGATGAGTTCATCCAGCCACGTCAGCGGCATGATGGCCACGGTGCCGCGTGGATGGTTGAGCACGTAAAAATACGCCGCGAAAAAAACAGTCATGAACCCGGTGATGCCCACCGTTTTGATCGCCCAATGCCGCTTAAGGCAGGTGCCCAAGGAGCGGCACCCACGCGTCGAAGAGCCTGGCGCGAGAGTATTCAATGGGCCGAAGTGTCAGTGGCCATCAGGCGGTTGTAAAGCCACGCCACGCGCACCCGATATCTCTTTAAAAGGAACTGGATTGCTTCATGCACGGTCACACCGCGTCAATCCACCCACGTATGCCCGCTCACTTTTCCCGCTGCTTCGCTCTCATTTTGCTCGGGAGTTCGCTTTGGCTCACTTCACGGGCTGGTGCGGGCACGATTCCGTTGCTCGCGGAAAAAACACCCGCTGTCGCGCCCGCGGAAAAGTCAGCCGAACTGACTCCGGCGTCCATTGCCACCAAGCGCGAGCAAGTGCGGCGCGAAATCGTCGACGCGCGCGCGCGGCTCGCGAAACTACCGGACGGCAAGCTCGACGAAAATGCGTTGTGGCTCACCCAGGAAACCGCCCTGCTGGAGCGGATCGACAGCGTTTATTTGGAGCAGGAAGCCACGCTCCAGCACGCGACCGACCTCGCGAAAGAGCAGGCGGAAGTGCAGCAGCTTTCGCTGAATCTGAGTTCGCCGGAAACGACGTTCAAGCCGCCTTATAATCTCAAACTGCTCAACCAGCTTTACGGGGAACGCGATTACGTCGAACGCGCGGGCGATACGCTTAAAGCCGACATCGACAATGTGACCGGCGAACTCGGCGATGCGCGCGAACAGCTTGACGCAAAAAACCGCGCCCGGCGCACCGCGCGGGAGGCAGTGCAGACCGGCTCCGATTTGGTGAAAGCGCAAGGTCAGCTGCGACTGCTGGAATTGGAAACGCGGCTCGCGCAGGAAACAGTCTGGCTGAAAGAAAAATCGCTCCAGACCTTAAAACTCCAGCAGTCACTGCTTGCTCCAAAAAAAGAATTGATCGGGCCGCGTTTGAAATGGCTGCGCAAAAACGTCGCGGTCGCCGAAGCCGACGTGAAGGCTGAATCCGCAAAGCGCGAAAAGCGCGCCGCGGAAATCGATGCCGCCATGTCCGCCGCCAAGGAAGATGCCGATAAAGCGTCGCGTCTGGTAATCGCGGTGGAACGCCGCAGCGGCGCCGAGCCCAATCCCGCCGAGTTGGAGTCGCGGCGCGCCGACCGGCAGACCGCGAATTACACGCTGAGTGTGCTCGCGGCCCAGCGGGAGCGGCTCGTTGAAATGACTGAACTGGGCGAGCAACGCCGGAAGGTGTTGGCGAATACCACGACCAGTCAGGAGATGCGCCAGTGGGCCGAGGAGAACGAAACGGAACTCGACCGCGTTGAAAAAGAACGCCGCCAGCAAATTTCGGATTTTGGCAAGAGCCGCCGTGAGCTGCAGGCGTTGCAGCAAAAATTATCCGGCGCGGAAAATGAGGCGCGACCCGCCGCGTGGGAAAACGAACGCCGGCAACGCGTCGCCGCGTGGATTGCGCTTAACGAACGCGAGCTGCGCGAAATCGGCGACTTGCGGACGGAGCGCCAGCGTCTGAAGGAGGAGATCGGCGAGCGAGTGAACCTTTTTTCGATTCGCGACGCCACCGCGTCGACGCGCGAAAACATTCTCGCTGCATGGAACTATGAATTATTCTCGGTGAAGGATCAGCCGGTGCGCGTGAAGACGATCTTCGGGGTAATCCTGCTCGTATGGCTCGGGCACTGGCTGGCGCGCCGCGCGAGCGATCTGATTGGCAGCGCCGTGTTTCACCGCATGGGCATGAATGTCGGTCGGCGCGCCGCGTGGCAGACACTGTCGTTTTATACCTTCTTCCTGATCGTGCTATTGGTGGCGTTTAATTTGTTTCACCTGTCGTTTACGCAGTTCTCCGTGATGAGCGGTGCGCTCGCCGTCGGCCTCGGTTTCGGCAGCCAAAACCTCATCAGTAATTTTATCAGCGGAATTATTCTGCTGATCGAACGTCCCGTGAATCAAGGTGACGTCATCGAGATCGATGGCCGGCAGGTCACGGTCGAACGGCTCGGGCCGCGCAGCACGATCGTGCGGTCGGCGGATAACACGCACATCGTCGTGCCGAACAGCCGGCTGCTCGAGCAACCGGTGGTGAATTGGACGTTGTCGGACGATGTCGTGCGGAAGCGGATTCGTCTGGGCGTCGCCTACGATTCCCCGACGCGCAAAGTCGCCGAATTATTGGATGGGGTTGTGAAAGGCATCGAAAATGTCCGCAAAGAGCCTGCGCCGGTCGTGAAATTTGCGGACTTCGGTGAAAACTCGTTGGTCTTTGAAATCTATTTTTGGGTCGCCTTGTGCGATCCGCACGACGCCGAAGATGAGCTGCGCCACCGCATCGCAGAGACGTTCGCAAAAGAGAAAATCATCATGGCCTTCCCGCAACGCGACGTGCACCTTGAGACCACCAAGCCGCTGCGGGTGGAGTTGCTGAATCCTGTGCCGGCATCGCCGGCCGCAGCGTCAAACGATCAGTTGGGCGAAGGCGCGGGCGGGAAGAGTTCGGACCAGAGCGGAAAGATAAAATCCGAGCCGAGCGGCTGAAGGTCTTTTTCCAGCCAGGCGATGGTTTCCTTGCCGCCGGCCCAGCCGCGGTAGCCTTCTTTCGCGCGAAACATCGCATCCGAAACGCCGACGGCCATGCGGCGTTCGACATCGTGGCCGGAGATCGTGTCGGGCCAGTGACCAAGCACACGCAGCGTGGCGGCAGTGCCCAGGTTGATCATCATGCCTTCAAACGCATACGTAAGGCTGGTGCGGACGCCGTAGCCGTCGATCGATTCGAATTCGTAGCACATGCCCATGCGGCCTTCCCACGGTGAGAGGGTCGCGGAAGTCGCGCGTTGCATCAGGCGCGAGTCGTTGCCGGCGAACGCGGTGACGACGGTGCGCACGGATTTCGCATACATGCGGTCGCATTGCGTGCGGAAAATGGCCCACGGTTCGTCGAGCGCATGGCCGCGATAAGTGTAGGGGTTGCGCACGCCGGCACCGTGCCCCATCAGGCCGTTCGGCTGGCTGGGCGCGGGACTTTTGCCGTTGTTGAAATCGCCGCCCTGCATGAACAGCTGGCGCATCGCGGGATGGTGATTCCAGCAGCGATACACGTTGAGCAGGTTCGCGGCTTTGAGTTCGGCGGTGAATTTATCGAAATCGAATTTCAGGAAAAATTGCTGGAGCTTCTCCGCACCAAAATACTGCGACGCCGCCACCATGATATCAACGTAGCCCTCCGCGATGTTCGGATTCCAACTCTTGTGCTGCATCCCGAGACCGTCGAGGCGCGTGTGGTAGTCGTTGTCGTCGTCCGTCATCAAGTGCCCCGCAGTCGCGAGCGCATACATGATAAGATCGGCGCGGTGGCGTTCGTCGGGTTTGAGTGATTTCCAAATCGCGGGCGTGCGTTTAGCGAGCAGCAGGGTTTGCGCGGCGGCGTTGTGCGTCCAGCCGGCGATGCCGCCGACCGCATCGGGCTCGCGCGTGTGTCCGTCCGCATCGGGGCCGGCGCCGTTGAGGATCGGGCGAAGTTTTTGCACGACACTTTGCGCGAGGGTGACATCGCCGATTTTACGGTCGGGCGTGAGGTGCGCGGCAACGGCGGTGAGTTGGAGCGCAAACGTCGGTTTCAAGGTTCCGCTCTGGGCGCCGGGCGTGAATTTCCAACGCGGAGCGTCTTCCTTGAGCGCGAGCGCGAGCACTGCGTCGGAGAAGGCCGGTGCCGTCGCTGCTGCCGCGCGCAGCAACGAGGCGGTTGCTATGGCGAAAAAGAAAAGCAGTCGGCGCGGGAAATGGGCGTTCATGGAGGAAATTATTTGGAACCGTGCGTGGCGTTGTAGCGTTTGATTTCGGCGAGGGCTTGCTGGCTCTCGATCGCGTAAGTTTTCAGCGCGTCGGGATCGTTGCGGCGCAGGGCGGCGACGAGGTTCTTCAAGACCTCGATGCGAAACTCGAAGTGACGCTGGTTGATGTCGCGCACTTCGGTGTCGTCCAACTTCGAAGTCATTGGCAACGCGCGCAGTTCGCGCGCCCAGTCGGCGTAGAAAGGAATCAGGTCTTTTTCGATTAAAGTCGCTTGGGCGAGTGGATCGTTGCCGGCGCGAATCGCCGCGATCGTTTTGGTTTCGCTTTGGGACAGTTTCTTTTCGCGCTCGGCGTAACGCTCATCGACCGAACCGAGCAGGTAGCTTTCGCGAGGATTGTAAGCAAATCGCGGAGTGAAGAACACGCCGGCGGCGCACACCAGCATCAGCGCCGTCAGTCCCGTGAAAAATCGTGGCACGAAGAGCGCGGGGCGGCGCGCTGGATCGAGCGGGAGCGCGAGCAGCCAGCCGAAAATAAACCCGCCGAGCGCGCCTCCGAGGTGCGCGGCGTTGTCGATGCCTTTCGCGGCGAGTCCGTAAAAGAGGTTGTAGCCGGCGAACACCAGCGAACTCTTGAGGATCGATTTAAACACCGTGCTCGGCACCGCGTGTTTCTCGCGCAGCATGTAACCGAGCATCGCGCCGAAGACCCCGAACACCGCACCGGAAGCGCCCGCGCTCCAGATCGGTTTGGCGCTGTTCCACCAAATGCTCGCAAATCCACCCGCAAGTCCGCTGGCGAGATAAGTGAGCGCATAAAGCGTGCGGCCCTGAAGGCGTTCCATGAATTGCCCGGCTTGGAACAGCGCCCACATGTTCAGCATGAGGTGAATCAGGCCGTAGTGGACAAACATACTCGTGAGCAGTCGCCACCACTCGCCGTTGGTTGTGGCGGCGCCATTGTTTGCCCCGTAGAGCACGTAAGGCTCCATGCTCTCCGGCGTAAACCAACCGGCACCGAGCGTGCCCATGATGACGAAAGCGGCGACATTGGCGACGATGATGAGTGTCGTGATCGACGTCACGGGATGCTGAGCGCCGCCGAGGTTGTGCAGGCGCTGCGCGAAATCGCGTTCCGCTGTGAAGTGACTATCGACGCGCGCGGGCAGGAGCGACGCGACTTGATGCGCTTCCGCAGCGCTTGCGCAGAAAAACACGAACGTGTCATCCTTTGCACGCGCGGCGGGATTCTTCGTGGTGAAATAAACGGCGCGGTCGCGCAAGGTGACGTTCCAGATTTCGTCGGCGTTTAAAATCAACTGCACCGGCTCGCTGGAAAAGGTCGCTCGGCGGTTGCCGGTGAAACGATACGTGGGGCCGGCGGGATTGATCGCCAGTGTGCCGCTGCCTTTGAGCGTGCGGTTGTGCTCGATGCTGCCGGTGAGTTGATACTCAATGGGGAAGGTGATTTCCGAAGGCGAAGCGGAGGGAACGTCTGGCATGAGAGGACAACGGGCGACATGCGCGCGCTGGTGCGTTTCACGGTGAGTTTGCGAAAAGCCAAGTCAAGGCGCGCGCCGGCTGAAATTTCACGACAATAAAAAAGGCCGCGTTACCGCGGCCTTCGGAGAATTGAAAAAAGCGCAGCGCTTAGTTCGTGATGTCGAACGTCGTGCTGCCGCCGCGTGCGGCTTGGTAAGATTTATACCAAGCCTTTTGAGCGTCGCTGCCGGCATAGTCGGCGAGGGCTTTTTCGTCTTTAAATTCCATGACGATGGCGGCCTTGCGATCGCCCTGGGCTTTCAGGGTTTTCGTCCAGACGCGGGTGATGCCTTTGTAGCTGGACGGAAGTGCTTTCACGCCATCGAGTGCGGCTTGGATTTGCTCCGGCGTGGCTTCCGCTTTCCAGCTGACGGTGACGACGTGGATGACGGATTTCGGAGCGGTGTCTTCGGCGGCGGAAGCTGTCGAGAACGAGAGCAACGTGGCGGCGGCGAGGGTGAGGAGTAATTTCTTCATGGGATTCCGAGGTGGTTAATAATTTTTCGTGAGCCGTCTGGTGACGGTATCGCGAACGTCGCGACGATTTCGCTTTTGCGAAGAGGAAGAGTCAACGGCGGACTCGGCGCTTGGAAAGGTTCGCGTAAAACGTAATCCCGCGCACCGTCGCCTGATTCCGGGCTGGTTTCCACGCGTAATCTTTTCCAACCTGCGCGCATGAATCGTGTGTTCCTTGGCGGCGTGCTGGGCGTAGCATTGTTGGTAATGGGCGCGGGGTGTGCGCCGAAAGAAGATCCGGCCATCGCGGCGGCCGCGGCCGAAGCGGTGCGCTTGAAAGCGGAGCGGGTGGAAATTTTTGGCGAAGCCGCGAACTCACCCGACATCACGTGGCGTTCGTCAGGCTTGGGCATTCAGATGCTGACGGTGGGCGAGGGTGCGTCGCCGAAACTCGCGGATCGGGTGCGCGTGCATTACGTGGGGAAATTGAAAGATGGCACGGTGTTCGACGAATCGCGCGCGAAGGGAAAGCCGATGGACTTTGCGATGATGCATGTGATGGCGAGCTGGGCGGCGGGCCTGTCGACGATGAAGGCGGGCGGGCGCGCGTTGCTTTTTCTGCCGCCGGAGTTGGGTTATGGCAGCCAACGCTCGGGCAACATTCCGCCGAACTCGGGTTTGATTTTCGATATCGAGTTGCTGGCGGTTAATCCCGAGCCGGCGGCGAAGTGACGGAAGTGGCGTGGCGCGAAGCGGGTGCGCGCGTGAAATCGAAATCTTACACGGCCAATAAGGAATTACTGTGACTGTATTTCCAGCCATGTGTGGACTGGAGGCCGCGATCGGGGCGGCTAAGGTGGAGGCATGGAAGCGTTCGCCATTGTTATTCCGTTCATCGTTGCCGCCGGCATCTATGCGTGGGCGAAGCTGACGCCGGATTCGCTTTGGAAAAACCCTGAAGAGGAAATCGCAGAGCTGCGCGGACACCAACAGTCGTTGTGCGAACGCGTGGCGCGCGGGCGTCGCGAAGGCTGGGATGAGGTGATGCTGGGCCAGGTGGAAGAACGTCTGGCCGATGTGAACGCGCGGCTTGGCGCGCTGGTGAAGAGCTGAGGGCCGTTCGTCACTGACGGTGCGGCTAAAGCAAAAATCTGGCCGCATTTGGGGAATCTGGCGCGCGGTAAGTTACATTACGCGGGGTAGGCGTGTTTCGTCTCGCGCCAATAATTGTCGAAGGCAATCTGGCCGCGTTTTCGATGAACCAAGAAACCATCACTTATCTCACGAATATCGTGTTGAGTGCGATCCTCGCGGCGCTGGCCACGCATTATTGGCGGCAACATCGAGGGGCGCCGGGCATGGTGTATTGGGTTGTGGCGGCGTGGGTGATGACTGCGGCCGATGTGTTATTCGCGGCGCGACCAACGCTCGCGCCGACGCTTGCGCGGTTTCTGCCGACAATCATGGTCACGGTCGGGCACGCGGTGCTTTTTCTCGGAGCGCAACGCTCTGCCGCGCTTAAGCGGAGTTGGCGCACGGTGGCGTGCGTGGCCGGACTGCATGCGGTCGCGCTGATTGGCTTTTTGGTGATGGCGCAGCCGTCGAGCTGGCGAATGGTGGTCAACGGTTTCATCTGGGGCGGATTTTCGATCGCGTCGGCACTCTGCTTGCGCCGCGGAGCGAAACAATTTTGGCAATCGATCGCGGCGCCCGCGACGGTGTTTTTCGCACACGGCGTGTTTCACGCGCTGCGCGTGGGGCTCGCGATTCTGTTTGCCGCGAAAGGCTGGACGGAAGCGTCGGCCTGGCTGCAACTCGTGGGCGACCTCGAGGTAAGCTTTTTCATGGTCGCGCTGTTTGTCGGCTTGCTGATTGCGCACCTGCAACTGCGCCATGATGAATTGATGAGCGCGCACGCGGAAGTGCAGACGCTTTCCGGGCTGCTGCCGATCTGCGCGTGGTGCAAAAAAGTGCGCGACGACAACGGCTACTGGGAGCAGGTCGAAGATTATTTCAGCAACCGCAGCCGCATCCGTTTCACGCATGGCATGTGCGTGGAATGCGTCGATAAAATGAAAGAACCGGCGGAAGCGACTACGCCGGTTGCGCCTTGAGAGGCGGGTTTTTCGAAGGTTCTAAAAATCGTTCTCGTTCTCTTACTCCTTCTCGTTCTCTTGTGTTTTTGAGAATGAGAAGGAGTAAGAGAACGAGAAAGATTCACGGCGTGATACGGCGATCAACCGATTGCACTGAACGTGCGCTCAAAGGTGAACGATGCTCTTGAAGCCGCCGTAGGTCATTCGTTTGGGATCGAACGGCATGTTATCGGGACCGCAAGTGATGCGTTTGTCCTTCATGACTTTCTTCAACACCTGATCGCGGTGTTTGCGTGATTTGTAAGTGATGAATGAAAACACAATCGTCTCCTTCGGTTTGGGTTTCGCGAGCTTCGGGAAAGTGATGGCACAACCTTCCGGGGTGAGGTCGTCGCCGACGGCCTCGACGTAATCGATCGCGCCGTGTTCCTTCCACACTTTGCCGGCGCTTTTGGACATCTTGATGTAGGCCGGCAGGTTTTTCCTGGGCACCGAGAGCACAAATCCATCGACGTAAACAGACATGGGGAATCCTTTGGGTTGAGGGTGGCGCGAAGAGAATTCGCGTTGGGATGATACGCCTAATGACGACGTGTTACGTGAAATTGTTCCGCCGCAATGCCGTTCAAGCGCGGCCGTAAAGGATCTCCAAGCCCGTTTCCATGGTGATCCCGATCGCGTTGAAGTGATTCTTTTTCGGAAAGCGCCGCGCGGTAGCGTCCAGTTGCGCGAAGGCGAGTGCGGCGAGCTGGGTTTCGAGCCGGTCCAGATCGCGCGTCATGGATTGGGAATCTTTTTCGCCAACGGAGAAAAATAAGTTCGCGGGCAGGGGCGATCGCGCCGCGTGGAGCGCGGTGACGGTGTCGAGAATCGCCGCGTCGCCCCACCAGATGGAGGGCGATCCGGCGAGGTGTTTTTCGAAGAACGGTTTCTCTTGGAAGAGCGCATGCAGCACGAAAAGCGCGCCGAGTGAGTAACCCGTGATGCCGCGATGCTCCGGTTGAATCAGATAACGGTGCGTCAGCGCGGGCCAGAGCGTCGCCGTGAGAAAGCGCAGAAAATTGTTCGCGCCGCCGCTCGTCGGTTCGTCGTGGGCGCGCACGGGGGTGTAGTCGCGAGCGCGTTTGTTGGCCGGCTTCGCGTAGCTTGCGCCATAGCCGACGCCAACCAGAAGCAGCGGCGAGATTTTGCCCGCGGCGACGAGCGCATCGTGCGCTTTGACGACTGCTGTGAACTGATCGTCACCGTCCAGGACCAGCAACAACGGCCACGGGCCGGGCGCGGATCTCTCGTCGGGCGTTTTTACGTAGAGCTGATAATCGGTGCCCGTTTCGGATGAGTTCAGAGTAAACGTGGGTTTTTTCATCGCAGAAAATATCGCATCACTGCTCGTGGTGCAGCGATGACCGGACGATGAGCGCAACGTCGCGTTTGGCAACTGCCGCCGCGCGCGTCACGGCCCTTGGTTAAGTCGCAGTTTTCGCCTGACAACCCGGCAACTCGGAGTTGGGTGAGCGCATGCGTTTTCTACAGATCGGCCTGCTCTGCTTGTTGGGAATCACCGCGACGCACGCGGCGGAAATCGATACCGCGAAACGAGCGCAGGCGCGCTCGGTTAAAGTCACCGTGCTTTCGACTATGCTCGCTGACGGCCCGTCGCTCGGTGAGTGGGGGTTTGCGGCGCTTGTGGAAGTGGATGGACATCGCATCCTGTTCGACACCGGCGCGCACACGGATGTGGTGCTCAAAAATGCGGCCGCGCTGAAAATCGATTTGAGCACGGTGCCCGAAGTGATTTTGAGCCACTCGCACTGGGATCACATCGGCGGCTTGGTCACGTTGCGCGAATCCGTGAAAGAAAAAAATTCCAGTGCGCTCGCGACCGTGCATGGCGCGGAGGGCCTTTTCTACAAACGTCTCGATGTGGGCCCGCTCGCGTTGACGAATCCGTTGCTCGTCTTGAAACCCGATTACGAGGCGACAGGCGGCACGTTTAAAATTCATCCAGGCGCGGTGCAGCTTTATCCCGGGGTGTGGCTGACGGGCCCAATTCCGCGTAAATTCCCCGAGCGCAACTGGAGCGGTGATGGCACGCTCCAAAGTCCGAAAGGCGTCGTGGAAGACACGGTGCCGGAGGATGCGGCGCTCATCATCGACACAGCAGAAGGCCTCGTGGTCATCACCGGCTGCGGCCACGCCGGAGTGGTTAATATTCTCGATTATGCGCGCACGCTGGTGCGCCCGGCGAAAGTGCATGCGTTGATCGGCGGGCTTCATTTGTTCAACGCCAAGCCCGAAGCGCTCGCCTGGACAGCGGACAAGCTGCGCGAGTTCGGCGTGGAAAATCTGATCGGTGCGCACTGCACGGGAATAGAAACCGTTTATCAGCTGCGCGACGCGCTGAAATTGGATCGCGCGCACGCCGTGGTGGGCGCCACGGGGGCCGGGTTCGAGCTCGGTCACGGCATCAAGCCGGGCACAATCGCGAAATAATTTCTCGTGCGTTTCGCCGCCGATCTGCATCTGCATTCGCGTTATGCGTCGGGCGTGTCGCCCGCGATGACGATGGAGAACATCGCGCTGTGGGCGCAGCGCAAAGGCGTGGATCTGCTCGGCACCGGCGATTGTTTGCAGCCGCAGTGGCTGGACGAAATCGAAGCCAACACGGTTGAAGCGGAGCCAGGATTTCTCGCCCTTAAACCCGAGGTCGAGCGGGCAGTGCATGCGCGTTTGCCGGAAAAGTTGCGCCGTTCGCTCCGCTTCGTGCTGAGCACCGAGGTGAATTGTGTGACGGGTGCGGATGAGATGAAGGGGATTCACCAATTGATTTATTTTCCGGCGCTCACGACGGCGCGGGAGTTTGCGGAGCGAGTTGGTAAACTCGGCAACCTAGTCGAAGGCCGGCCCACGCTGGCGCTCTCTGCCGCGAAACTGGTGCGTGGTGCTGCCAACTTCGACCGCGTCCATATCGTCGCGCCGCACGTGATGAATCCGTGGTTCTCGGTGTTCGGCGTGGTGGCGGGGAAAACTTCCGCAGAAGGCGTTTACGGTGATGAGTTGGTCAATCTCTGGGCGATTGAAACCGGCCTGACTTCGAATCCGCTGATGTGTCGACGCGTGCCGGGCCTCGACCGGTTCGGGCTGGTATCAAATTCAGACGCGCACTCGCTGGAAAATATCGGCCGCGAATGCACGTTGATTGACATCGAACCGAGTTACGACGCGCTCATGGCCGCGTTGCGCGGGGGCACTAAAATGCATGGTGTGGGCGCTACGTTGAAATTCCCGCTCGAACTCACGCGCTACTTTTTGAATTGGTGCAGCCATTGCAAAGAACCGTTCGACGCGTGGCCGGCGTGCCCTCAATGCCGCCGCAAACTTACCAAAGGCGCGCGTGACCGGATGAGTGAAATCGAAGCGGTGCGCAGCGCGCCCGAGTTTCCGGGTGATGCGCCACCGTTCGAAACTTTGCGGCCTTTAAGCTACGTCATCGCCGACGTGGAAAAGAAAAAGCCCGACACCGTCGGCGTGCGCAAAGCTGCCGGAGAGATCGTGGATCGAGTCGGTCACGAGCGCTATGTGCTGACCGAGGCGACTGCGGGCGAGTTGTTGGCCGCCACCACACCGGAAATCGCCCAAGCGATCGTGAATCAACGCAGCGGCGCAGTTTCCAGGCGACTTGGTTCCGGGGAAATCGCGTTGGGGCAGGGTGGTTTCGATTTCTGAAAGGCGCAAATCTAGCCGCGGCGCGCTTTTCCTTTGGATGGAAAACGCGTTGCAGACCGGGAAAAATTCCCGGGCGTTTTCCGAGAAAAAAACTTGAGCGCACAGAAACGCGAACGCATACGAATGCCCGGGCCTGCCAGTTCCTGTGAAGTTAACCTGAATTTCTCCTCATGAGTCTGTCCAACCCGCCGCCGGCTACGCCTGCACAAATTGCCTTGCTAGGAAGTTCGATTGATTCGGACGAATCGGTGATCTTTCGGGCTGAATCCAAGACAGTGGTGAAAGGCTACCGTCTTCCGGATGATTTTCAGGCCGGAAACTATCGCGGGTTGCTGATTTGCTACGTGGTCCGGGCTGAAGGCACGGATGCGACCGATGCGGTGGTCAGCTTTTGGGAAAGCCGTGAGCGGTTTGATTTATGCACAGCGGAATTTCACCGCAACCTCTCGCTCAGCGTGACGCAGCAAGGCTTAGTCGCGGCGGTCGCTGCGCCGAAAGTGGCGTGGAGCCGGCGGCTGGGACGTTGGTGGCGGCAGCCGACCAATATGTTTCTGATGATCGCCACGCTTGCGGCGGTTTACGGCAACTTGGAATCGATTCGTAACGGCTACCACCAGATCCTAGATGTCCCGCAATGTGAAATCGCCGATGCGAGCAGCCGGCAGCACAACGTGCTGGTGAACGCGGAAGAAACGATCGTGTTGAAAATGCTGAATCCCGGCCGGGTTCCCGCGAATCTGGAGCTGGGCGCCGTCGAAACTGCTCCGGCCGAAGGTTTGAATCTGGCGTTCGCCGGGGCAGGCCTTCGTAAAGGAGCCAAAATCGATTCCGGACAAACGGGCGAAGTTCCGTTCAAGATCACCGGCACCAAAGCGGACACCTACGCTGTCAAGGCTCACGCCAAGGCAAGCAATGATTGGGGACTCGGCGGAAACTTGACGTGGGATTTTATTGTCCGGGTTTGGAAGCCCACCGATCCGGGCGTGCCCACCTGGGAAGTAAACCCCAGCGGCACTCACTGCGTGGCAAAGTTCCGAGCCCAGATCGGGCGCAAATTCGAACGTGGATTGCGCGCTTCTTTCCAGCTCACCGGCGCACCTGGCGTCAAACTGTCGAACAACTCATTCTCGGCTGCACCGCGTCGAGGTTCACTGACGCTTTATAGCCCATCCGGAGCAGGGGAAAATTACACCGCCATGTTGGACTGGAATTCCGACGGCTCGGTTGAGCCGTTTACAGAACAGAAATTTCAAGTGGTGCTCGAATCGGTGCACTCGCGCGATTCCGCCGCATGGAAGAACGTCATCGATAAACTTGAACTGGTTTTTAGCGCGAACTGATCGCGCCGCCCATTTATGCACCTCGCTCTCCGCTCTTACTTCCTGGTTGGATTCATTCCCCTCGCCGCGTTCTCCGCCGACACCAATGCCATAGTCCGTGGCAAGGTGTTCGATCTGACGGACGACAAGCCTTTGAAACATGTGACGGTGAACGCCAAGTGGGCGAGCGGACGACACGAGCAGCCGCTGCCGATTTCCGCGGCGGATGGCTCGTATGAGATCAAGGTCCCCGCAAACACCCAAGTAGTCATCACCTATGGAGGCGGTCGGTTTCTGGAAGAAGTCTGGGAAACGCGAACCGGTGAGCCGAACGCCGAGCACCCGCATGATGCCCGTTTGATGCAAAACCAGCTGACCGGCAACGAAGGACTCCGTTATTACGAGATGATTGGACAGCGACTTGCAGCTTATTCCTCCAGTGACCGCAACCGGTGGCTGGAAAACATCCAGGCGAGTGCCATCCCGACTGCGGCCAAGGTGAGCATCGCATCCACCATGGCGAATTCTCCCGGAAGCAGCCCCACTTTGCCGGAAGAATGGCAAGCGTTGGCGCAGGATAACGCGCTGCTGGTGAAAAGTCTCACCGACTATCTCGATGCCGAGGTGAAGAAAAACAAGGTTTTGCCGGGAAAGCAGGCGATCGACGCAAAGTTTAAAACTTCTTCCGTTGCGCTGGCCGGTGTCTTGAAAGACGTCACGATCGCGGCGCCTCGCGACAGGGAAAGGATCCTGGAGAGTGCTGAGAAAAATTGGGGGAAAAATCTGCGTGTGGACACCGAAGCACTGTTGAATCGGCAAAGCTCTCGCGAATTGAAATGAAGCGGCGCGGGACTAGTGAGCTGGCAACTCCCGCCACGCGAAGCCGGCCCAGTTGAAGTTCACGTTGAAGCGGTTCATCAGCTGCACGACGATTTCATTTTTTCCGGCGACGAAATTCACCGGGAATCGCACGGTGGTGAATCCGTTGTGGGATCCACCTCGATAAACCTCGGCGCCGTTGATCAAGACGCGCACAGGATCATCGTGGCTGAACTGAATCGTGGCGGCGCGGGCGACGGGCTCGATAACATTGCGGCGAGCGAGGTAAGCGTGGCCCATGCCACCGAGTTCGTCTTCGCGTTTGATGCGCGTGCCTTGTCGGGCGAGGTAAGTGAGTTCGACCATCGGGCCGAAACTTAACTGCGGCATCCAGCCGCGCGTGAACGATTCTTTCGCGAGTTCGCCGTGAAATGTTTTGCCGGCGTCGAGTTCAGTGACGGGCGGTAAAGCCGTCCACCAGTCCGCAGCGGTTTCGTAGTTTGCGTTCAGCGCCAATTTCACGGGGCCGAAGCCGTCCCATTCGACGTTGAGCGGATTTTCCGCGTCGGGGATCGTGGTGTCGTCGGGCGAGTCTTGATACCAATACGCGACGCTGCGCGTGACGAGATTTGGGTAGGTGCCCCAATATAGACTAAAGCTCGTGCGAAACGGGTAAGGATTTTCGTAGTGCATCCGGATGCGACCTTCGACGTTCGTGTGCGCAACGGCGAACGGGTGATTCGCGCCCTGACCGAACCACGCGAACGTGAAATAATCTTCGCCGTTGATGCCGTGCAGAAACGCGGGACGCTCGCCTTCGGCGTCGATGACCGCGAAATCACCGCCACCGTGATCATGGCCGGTATTGAACATCGACAAGCCGAGCCAGTGGCCGCGCCCACGCACGTAGAGCAACGGGTGCTGGCGATAACCGACGGTCGGAGCCGACGTGTGGCCGAGTGCGTGGAAATAACCGCGCTCGCCTGTCCATTGCGCCAGCGCTTCGAATTGAAATTCTGCGTCGATCGTGACGGTGCGCGCCGTGCGGTTGTGGAGGCGGACTTCGACGCGCTGGGCAAACGGCATCGGCAAATAGGAGGTGCGCGTGCCCGCCTGCGTGTCGGTGTCGAGCGCGATGCTGCGGAATGGCCCGAAGAAATCGCCCACGGTGGCGGCGACAGCGTCGCCCGGGCGTCCGTCGTAGCGAACGGTCAGGTCGAGTTTGCGGTGCTCTTCGAGTGCTCCGTCGGTGCGAATCATCCAGCGGCGCAACACCGCCGGGCCTACGGCGCTGAGCAGCGTGCGCGTCTTGCCTGGCGGAAGGGTAACGCGGGTCTTTTCGCTGCGGACTGGTCCGGGTTGCGCGGGTGTTTTTTGATCCGGCGGCGCACTGCGGACTTCGGTGCGGTAATCGATTTGATGAAAAAGAATCCAGACCGGATCGATGGTTTCCATTTCGATCCGCGCGCCGTTTTCGAAATCCACTGGCGCGAACAGATTGTAGCCATAGTTGCGCGCCACGAACCCGGGCACCGGCACGGCGGCGTCGCGCTGCATTTTCGCGATCAGTTCTTCGGGCGTGCCCGAGAGCGAGGGTTCTTTTTCACCGTTGAGATAAAAGTTCAGCCGGTGGTTCCCTTTGCCGGGTTGAAACGTCGTCCACAGGTGGCGGATGCTGCCCGCGCCGGCGAGTTCGACCAACGTGAAACGGCTGCCCGGAGCCTGATGATGACCGAGACGGCGCTCGGGGCTCTCGACGAATGCATTTTTGCCGGGGCGGTAGTCACGTAACAGGTCGATGTCGCCGAGGTAGTAAGCGCGCAATGCGTCGGCGTTGGGCGGGAGGTCGAAGTTGGGCGGAATTTTCGCGGGTTGCGCTAAAAGCGAGCCCAGTGTGAGCGCGGAAAAAATTGAGCCGATGAGCAGACGGATTCGCGTGACCATGTCAGCTGTCATTGCCGGAAAAGATTTTCCGACCGCGAGCCGAATGTGGCTGAAATTTCATCGAAGGCGGAACCGCGAGTTGACCGACACGGGATTGGCGGGCCTGCTCGGGGTATTGTGAGAAGCGTCGTTTTAAAAAGCACTGTGCGTTGCGAGCGCTGCCGGTTCGCGCCGCGCTGGTGCATTTGCGCGGCGTTTCAAGCGGTCGAATGCCCGCTGCAGGTCGATGTGCTGATTCATCGTCGCGAGTTTCACCGGCCGACGAGCACGGGGCGTCTGATCAACCGCGTGGTGCCGGCGTCGCGGCAACATTTGTTTCTACGCGAAACGCCGCCGGAAGCTGCGAGCGTGGTCACGCCGGGACGCACGGTGTGGATTTTGCATCCGCGCGGTGAAGACCTGCCCAGCGAGGTTGCGCCCGAGACATTGCAAGTGCTGCTCATCGACGGGAGCTGGCGCGAGGCGGGACGGATGGCGCAGACGGTGACGTCGTGGGGACGCATGGTGCGGCTGCCGGCAGCGGGGCCGACGCGAAATCACCTGCGCGGGCAGGAAAACGACGGGAATTATTCCACGATCGAATCGCTAATTTTTCTGCTCACGGCACTCGGTTTGGAAAACCAGGCGACGCAGCTGCGTTTGCAGTTTGAGCTGCACGTTTACGCGGGCCTGCGCGCGCGCGGCGCGAAGGAGAAGGCCGAGGAATTTCTCGCCGATTCACCCGCACGCCTCGCTTTTCCAGAACTCATTCAGGCGATGAATGAGCGCCGGCCGAACTACGGCTCGTTTTAAATCACGCAGGGTTTGCGCGGAGTTCTGTGTTTCGGCAGGGATTCGCTCGCTCGGGAGCGAAAGTGGCGCACACTCACGATCTCATGCGACCACTCGAACAGATTCTGGAAGACGTTGCCGTTATCGCGCGCGGCGCCGGAGAAATCGCGATGCGGCATTTCGCCGCACCGATTCCAACAACGAGTAAAACCACTCGAAGCGACATCGTGACGGCAGCCGACACCGAGGCTGAGGCGTATATCGTGGACGAGTTGTTAAAGAAATTTCCCGAACATCACATCGTCGGCGAAGAAGGCGGCGGGCAGGGTGCGGCGTCCGCGACGGCGCAGTATCACTGGTTCGTCGATCCGGTTGATGGCACGGTGAATTTTGCAAACAAACTTCCGCATTTCTGCACGAGCATCGCGCTCGCCACCGCGGATCGGCAGCCGTTGGTGGGTGTGATCTATGATCCGACACGCGACGAACTTTTCACCGCAATTAAAGGCGGCGGGGCGCAGATGAACGGTCGGCAGATTGCGGTTTCGCAGACCGCGGAACTCGCTGATGGGGTCGTCGCGAGCGGGTTTCCTTACGACAAACACCTCAATCCTGACAACAACCTGAAAGAGTGGGCCGCGTTTTTGAAAAAGATTCGCGGCGAACGCCGACTCGGCGCGGCGGCTTTGGATTTGAGTTACGTCGCGATGGGCCGGCTCGATGGATACTGGGAAAAAGATTTGAAACCGTGGGACGTGATGGCCGGCATGTTAATCGCACGCGAAGCCGGGGGAAAGGTGACGGACTATCACGGCGGCGAAAATCCCCAGCACCTCGACCGTGCGCGTTTCGTAGCGAGCAATGGAAAGATTCACGCCGAGATGCTCGCGGTGCTGCAGTCGGTCACGGCTGCGCATTGAGTCGGGCTCTACATCGACCGCCGTTCAAGACTACGTAGGCGCGGGAATCGTTGCAGGTGCACCCGAGCACTTGGCGGGCGGGGCGTTTCGCTTCAACTAGGCGTTCGCGTTTCTTTGTAAGTTTCCGCCGCGACCGGTGCCTAATCAGACGTCACCACCATGAATAAAACCATCGAATATACCTTGTTCAGTCAGCCCGTCTCCCGGCGGACTTTTTACTGGATCGTGTTCCTGTGCCCGTGGGCCGCGTTGTTCATTTACCTGTCGTCACGCCGCGTCACGCCTCCGGAAATCTCGCCTCGCGCCGTGCCCGCCTCATCCTGAACGCCCACCCCATGAGCGAAACGGCGGAGCCGCTTTTCCAACAAATGTATCGCGATCACGCGGACGTGATCGGAAAAGCGGCGCGCGCCTTCACTCAAAACGCCGCCGATCGCGACGACCTTGCGCAGGAAATCCTGATCGCGCTCTGGCAGGCGCTCCCGGGTTTTCGCGGGCAGGCGAAGTTGTCGACCTACGTTTACCGCGTGGCGCACAGCACGGCGATGAACTGGAAACGCTCGCGCCAGCGCTACGCGCGCAAAGTCGAAAACTATGCGCTGAATTTAATGGAGCCGGTGGTTTCACCCCGAGACCGCGAGCGGATCGAGTGGTTATATACCCGCATTCGCGAGCTTCCACCGACGGATCGCACGCTCCTTTTGCTTTACCTTGATCAGATCAGCTACGCGGAAATCGCGGAGATCACCGGTCTGAGCGAATCCAATATCGGCGTGCGGCTGCATCGTCTCAAATCGCAACTCAGCTCTGAAAAATAAATCTCTTCATGAATCTCGAAGAACTAGAAGCCCTTTGGCGGACGCAACCCGTGCGCCCCGCGTCAGACCCTGCGGTGGTTGCTCGAAAAATTTCCCAGCAGACCGCGCGCCTCAATCGTCGCGCCTTCATCCTGAAATTGCTGCTGGGCGGCACGATCGTCGGGCTGGTGCTTGAATTGGAACCGCTCGCGCAATTGCTGCGCGCGCACCCGGCGGTGGATTCGCTGCGGTTTGCGGCGTTGCTGGCAAAATTTATTTGTCACCAGATTCTCTACGCGGCACTGGCCGTTTTTCTTGTGCGTCGGTTGCGGCAACACGCCGCGCGGGTCCGTGCGAGCAGTGACTCCCTTCGCGCAGGCCTGATGGCGAATCTCGCCGGAGTCGAAGTCGAGCTGGGGGATTACCGGCGGGCGGCGTGGTTCGCGATCCCGGCGACCGCACTCATGCTTTGGTCGGCTTATCTGAATCAAGCCGTGGCGCGGGAAGGCTTGTCCGCTTTCTGGCCGCGCGCGGCGTTTGTGATCGGATTTATGGCCATCGTCGCGGTAATCGCCCGCCGCGACTATCGCGCTCGCCTGCAACCCGAGCACCAGCACCTCCGGCAACTTTCCGCAGAGTGGGACGCGTGAGACACAAAAAAGCGCCACCGCGAACGTCGTTCGGGTAGCGCGTGTCGTTTGCGAAAATTAATGCTTCGTGCGTTTGCGCAGCGCGACCAAGCCAAGGGCGGCGAGTCCGGCGAGCACTGCGTAGGTCGAAGGCTCCGGAATCGCCGAGCTGATCGTGCCACTGACGAGGGTTTCGTCCGCTGCGTAGGTGCCGTTGGAGCTACCCAAAACGAAGTCGACCGTCTGGCCTTCAAGAATGTCGGTGGTGAAATCGTAAGCGAAAAAGGTGCCTTGGGTGATGCCGATTTGGGTGATGCTCTGGACGCCATTCACAAAGATGAAAAAATCCACCACACCGTCCGGTTCGCCCATTTTTGAAACGCTGGCTTCCAAGCGGATCGGACCCGCGGCGCCCGCGCCGGCGGTCCAGCGGAGCACGATGAATTCCGTGCTATCTGCGCCGGGATGCCAGGCGAGTTGGTTGGACGCGGGCAGGGCACCGTCGCTGAAAAGAGTCGTCGAAGAAACCGCCGGCAAACTGTAGCCCGAGTCAGGAATGCCGTAGCCCATCGCGGAGTCACCGCCGACCGGCCCGTAGGTCAATGCCGTGAGCACGCCGCCTGTGGCCGCAGACGAAGCGTAATAATTCCACGTGCCCGTGCCGAGTGTGTCGGTCAACGTGCCGGAGCTCGCATAATTTCCTGCGAGATCGGCTAGCACGGTTTGCGCGCGAGTTGAGGGCGTGCCGATGACGGCAAGCAGCGTGGCGACAAGAGCGGCGCGGAAAAAAGAAAAGTGCGACATGAAGTGGAGCGCGGACGGTGGGGCCTGCGGGCAGGCTGTAAATCGCTAACTGCTGAAAATAAGTAATTAAAAACGCCGCGCGTGCCCTTGAATAATCAAGCACCTGCCACGTTTCCGCAGACATGGCGAGTAGCCGGCATATAGCAAAATTTAGGCGAAGAGGAGGTGAACCGGGCGAAGTTGCGACGGCGCGCTGACAATTATGAAACCTTTGCCGAGCTGCGGTGTAAGTAAGGTGCGCGCCATCTCACTTCTTACGCGTATCGGTATGCTTTCCCTTCCCCGTTGGTTTCGTGCGTCTCAATTTTACGCGGCATTCGCGCTGTTCAGTTTTAAAAGCGCGTGGGCCGAGCCGACGCCTGAGCCGGCGAAAGCGGATGATTTCGGAAAGGACATTCAGCTGGCGCCTTTCGTGGTGAATGGCGCGCCGATCTCGGTGTCGATTCATGCGCGCACGAAAGCTGATCGACGTTACGCGGAAAAATTTGCGGATGAAGTGGTCGAGATCGCCTATCAAACCTTGGGCAGTTCGACGGGAAAAGGGCTCATCATCGTGGGAGCGGAAAAAGAGCCGCATCCAGTCACACTTTTTAGAAAGTTTATCGCGATGGCGCGCGCGGGGAAGCTTGATGCGAGCCTGACGGAAGACGCCGGCAAACTGGAAGCAATGTTGGTGAAATTGCAGGAGCGATTTAAGAGCGATGAGAAGTCGCACGAGGCCGCGGGCATTAATTTCGACGCGTTCATGCCGGCGCTGCCAATGCCTTTGGAAGGTGCGGGCGCGAGGCTTTACCAGCTGGCTTGGGCGGAGGGATTTGACGGCCAGCGTATCGAGCAGAAGTTAAAGTCCATCACGCACGCCGACCTCGATCGCGATGAGTTCACGCGCTTCGACTGGGTTTTCTATGTGCCGCCGCAAAGCGTGATTTCGGCAGTCTTCAAAGATGTGCTGAAAAAAGCCATGACCGCGGAAAAGATGGGAATCTTCAAACGCGCGGCTGTTCGCAGCGCGGTGTTTGTGTTCAATCCGGTCGTGAAAAAAGCATTCGATGCCATGCGGCGAGGTCTGCTGTTCATGACGATTCTGCGCGCGGAAGGAAATTACCCCGAAGGCGACGTCGATGCGCTGACCAAGGTCTACATCCGGGCGATCATGCCGGATCTGAAACCGGGCTCTGGCGACGAGCGCGCACGGGCACTTGCGGCGATTGAAAAACAGAAAATCGCGAACGCAGAGTATGCAAAGGATCCGTTCGTGAAGCCCACGCGTCTCGTGACGTTCGATGCGGTGGCCTACCTTCCATTCGAAGGAGAATATGGGTCGAATCCAGAGAAGCTCGGACTCTGGTTCAAACGTGAGGGCGACGTGTTCCGTTGGGATCGCGCCGGTGCGAAAGAAAAGCCGCGGTTATTTTATCCGGCGGGTGAACGGCTCCTCGTCAACGAGACCGGCACCGTGACGATCCAATTTCTCGTGAACGAAAAAGGCGACGTCACGGGAGTCGAAGAACGCTGGGTGCGTGAACGCCGGACGATTCCGCGCAAAGATTTACCGGGGCGTTGAGGCGAGCACATTTTTGCAGCGTGAGCCGCTGGGGCGTTGCCGGATGCGGCGTGGCTGGTGACGGCAGTCGCTAACCGGGAGGCGATTTGGCGAACGAATTTTGTTCGTCGCTTCTCTTAGTTTATCAGGGCTCCGTGCACCTTTTCGTAATGCGCTTTGAGCTTGGTGTGCGTCGCCCAGAACGGAGGTGGAGTGGTGCCGTCGAGCAGCGCAGTCAGGATCGCGAAATGCGTGTGCCAGCCGCTGGCGTAACCGGAGAGAAACGGAATGTCGGTGCCGCGGCTGCGGTGGGTGAGCACGAGAATCACGTTTTTGCCTTCCGGGGTGAGTTCAAACGTCACGTCAGAATCGTCGTCGAACGTGTAGCTGAGCACGCGCGGCGGTTCCCAGCGCAACACGGTGCAGGCCATTGCATGGCCTTCGTCGTTCATCTTTTTATACTGCGCCGGTGGCTCTTCGTTCGGGGAAATGTTTTTGTGTTGGAACACGAGGTTCAGTTTCCCGCCGGCTTTGGGTTCGGTCGTGCCGTCGGCAAACCAGCGGGCGCGCTTTTCGGGATCCGTGAGGTATTCCCAGATGCGTTCGATCGGTCCGGGCAATGTGCGCACGAGACGAACTTCTGCCGGGCCGTTGAAAGTGGCGTAGTGATCGTTGGGTTTCATGAAGTCTTTTTCTTTTTTGGGGCTGAGGCGTTGCGGGCATCTTCGGCGCGCAGTTCACGTTCGAGAGCGTCGAGGCGGCGGCTCCAGAATGCGCGGGTTTTTTCGAGCCACGCGCTGAGTTCGTCGAGGCCGTGCGGATGGAGCGACTGGATGCGCGTTTGGCCTTCGACGCGGGTAAGAATCAAGCCGGCGTCACGCAGGACATTGAGGTGTTGAGAAATCGCGGGCGCACTGACGTCGAACTCATCCACGAGTTCGCCGGTGGAGCGGTCACCTTTGGCGAGCATTTCCACGATGCGGCGGCGGGTGGGATCGGCGAGGGCAGCCAGGCTTTGCATGCCGCCAAGATTAAGTAATTGCTTAATTAAGCAAGAGCGAAATTAAACTGAATTCGATGTTCGCTATCGGCTCGAACCGGCGAGCGCCTGCTGGGCGACCAGTGCGGCGGCGTGGCGGTTTTCAACGCCGAGTTTCTCGAAGATGCGTTCGGCGTGTTTTTGCGCGGTGCGACTTTCGCACGCTAGGATCACGGCGATCTCCTTGTAGCTTTTCCCCTCGGCGAGCCAGTAGAGCACCTCGGCTTCGCGCGGGCTGAGACCGAGACGTTCCAACGCGGCAGGCGAACCGGGGCGTTGTTGATCGAGGAGCAGCATGACGCTGTCGCCCGACCACGGATCAGCGAAGAGTTGCGCGGTGAATTCGCCGACGGCACTGGCGATGCGAAAAATTTCCGCCGTGTCCGGCGTTTGCGTGCGGCGTGCCGCGACCCACTGCGCGAGCGACGGGGGCAACGTTTCCGCAGGGACGTCGCTGAAAAATGAATTCAGCAAACGCCGCGCGAGCAACGTGCACAGCAACAGCCGTCCGTCGGGCGCGACGAGCGCGACGGCGCGATCGAGCGATTGCTGGAGTTGCGCCTCGGCTTCGTGACGCAGTTGGATTTCGGCGGCGAGTTGGCGGTTGTTCTCGGCGAGTGCGTGGGTGAGGGCACGGAGGCGGAGATGGGTTTGCACGCGCGCGAGCACTTCCTCGGGAAAAAACGGTTTTGCCACGTAATCGAGCGCACCGGCGGCGAATGCGCGGAGGCGTTCGCCGATGTCGCTCTGCGAAGAAATGACGAGCACGGGAATCGCCGATAATTCAGCGTTGGCTTTGAGGTGCGCGAGCACGCCGAAGCCATCGAGTTCGGGCATCACGAGATCCAGCAAGATGAGATCAGGCCGCGCGAGTTGGGCGAGGTGCAGGGCGCGTTTGCCGTTTTCGGCCATCAGCACTTCGTAACCGGCTTGAGTCAGGAAATCCGTGAGGCTGGCGAGACCGGCGGGCAAATCGTCGACGAGCAGGAGCGTGGCGGCGGGTTTCATGGGGCGGGCGTGAGCGTGGCGAGGTGTGCGCGGAGTTGCTCGAGATGATAGCCGGCGGCAAGGGTCGCGAGCGTTTGACAGAGCGGAGCGAGCGCGGGATTGGCGGCGCGGAGTTCGGCGAAACGCGTTTGCAGGCGCGCGATGGCGCCACGCTCGGCCAGTTCGCGAAGTTCGTTCAGCGTGGTGGCGTCGAACGCGGACGGCCCGGACGCGACCGGCGCGGGGGTTTCACGTTGCCACGTGATCGCGAGCAGTCGGCTGATGGTGTTGAACAACACATCCTCGGCGCAGGGTTTCGGGAGGAAGGCGTCGCACCCTGCGGCGAGAGCGTTGGGTTCCTCGGAGTCGAAGAAGCTGGCGGAAAGCGCGAGGATTTTCAGGCGCGCGTTTTCAGGATGAGTGCGGAGCGCGCGGGCGAGGGCAAAGCCGTCCATCGGAGCCATCCGTAGATCGACGATCATTAAGTCGGCTGGAGTGGCGAGGTGAAGTGCGAGCGCTTCCGCGCCGGTCGAGGCCGTGCGCACGCGCAAGCCGGCAGGCGTGAGTTGGCGTGAGAGAATGTCGCGGTTGGCCGGGTGGTCGTCGACGACGATGACCTGACGCGGCGTGCCGGTGTGACCGATGATGGGTGGCAGTTCGATGACTGGCGCGTGGGCTGCGATCGGTAATGCGAGTGCGAAGGAAAACGTGCTGCCCTGGCCGGGCGTGCTCGCGAGTTGCAGTTCGCCGCCGAGGAGCGCGACGAGGCGCGTGCTCAGAGCGAGTCCCAGGCCCGTGCCACCGGCGGCAGCGCCGGCCGCGGTTTGTGCGAAGGGTTGAAAGAGTTGCGCCTGTTCGGCAGGTGTGAGGCCGGGGCCGGTGTCGATGACCTCGAATAAAATTTCACTCTTGGCAGACGGCGTGGCGGTGACGCGGAGCGTGATGTGGCCGTGGCTCGTGAATTTCACGGCGTTGCCGAGCAGGTTGAAAAGGATCTGGGCGAGCTTTTGCTCGTCGGTGAGCACGCTCGCGGGAACGGCGGAATCGAGTTCGAGATTCAGCGTGAGGCCTTTGTCGGTCGCTTGCGGACGGAAAAGATTTGCGAGCGTCGCGACGAGGCGGGGCAAATCGCACGGACCGGGGCGGAGCGTGAGTTTGCCGGCTTCGACTTGGGCGAGGTCGAGGACTTCGTTGATGAGGCGCAGTAAATGATCGCCGCTCGCGCCGAGGCTGTTGAGTTGCGTGCGCGCGGTGGCGTCGAGTCCGGGATGGCGGCCGAGCACGCGCGTGTAGCCCAGAATGATATGGAGCGGCGTGCGGAGTTCGTGACTCATGCTCGCGAGGAACGCGCCTTTTGCGCGGCTCGCGGCCTCGGCTTGGTCGCGCGCGACGACGAGTTCGGCGGTGCGTTCCGTGACGATTTTTTCGAGGCGTGTGCGTTCGCGTTCGCTCGCGGCGAGTCGCCAGCGCACGATGGCGAAAATCAGTCCGGCAGCCGCGAGCACGTAGAGCGCATACGCCAACGGCGTGCGCGTCGCGGGCGGTTGCACGGTGAACGCCCAACTCGCTTCCGCGCCGGTGACACCTTCCTGGCGGGCGCGCACGCGGAACGTGTAGCGACCTTCGGGCAGGTTGGTGAATTCCTTAAAGGGGTCGCGTTGCCACGCGGACCAGTCGTCGTCGAGGCCCGTGAGTTGCACGGAGTATTCGACGGGCGAATCGGGCAGGGCGAGCGGCGCGGAAAATTCAAAACGCAAATCACGCTCGCTGTAAGGCAATGGTGGAAGCGCGGCGTCCGCGACCGTGACGCCGGTAAACAATTGTCGTCCGCCCAGCGTGCGCGCGCGACGCACGAGCACCGGCAATTCGCGCTTCATGGGCACCCAGCGGGGATCGACGGACGCGAGGCCGTTGGTGCCACCGAACCAGATGCGCGGATCGGCGGGGTTGGATGGGTCGTGATAAAGTGTCGTGAGCGCGCCAGTGAATTTCGCCACATACAACGGCAGCGCGTCCCAACGGGGCGTGGTGCCAGTGGCGGTCGCGCGGCCGATGATTTTTGGGCCGGTGGCTTGGCCGTTGGTGACCGGCGCGGCGTCGAACCACAGCACGTTATCATCCACGGCGACGGCGTTGCCGATGGTGGCGTGGCCTTCCGTCCACGTGTCGCCGAAACGTTTCAGCGGTTGCACGCGATTGCCGTCGGGCGTGAGTTCGTAGAAGCCTCGACCGGTGACCGCGAGCACGGTGCGGTTGGGCAACAGCACGCCGTCGACTTGGCCGTGGCGGTCGGGAAACCCGGCTTCGACGCCGAGGATCGTGGTGGCGGCTTGGGAGGATAACGGGGCGTCTACGCCGGCGTTGATGGCAGGCGTAGGCGAGAAGCGCAGTCGCGCCAGACCACGTAACGCGGTGCCGAGCCAGAGCGTGCCGTCGCCGACATCGATGACGGAATGGGAATCGTCTTCCAATTTAAACACGGAGCCTTCGTCGATCCACGCCTGGCCATCCCAGCGCAACGAGTGGAGACCGCTGCGGTTGGCGGCCCACACGCGCGAGGGATCGAGTTTCGATATCTCCAGATCGGTGACGGCGCCGCCGGCTTCCGCGACTTGCACGAGTTTGCCGGGAGATTGCAGCCAGTAAATTCGCCGATCCGCGCCCACGAGCAATCCCGCGGGGTGACTTTGCACGGTGTAACTTTCGCCGGTCAACGTGAGGCTGGTGAAGCGCAGGTTGTTTTCGTCGAGAATGAAAAGATCCTTGGCACTGGCGGCGTAAAGTTTGCCTTCGTGGCGGGCGAATCGGCGCAGAGAAACGCGCGGCAGGCCATCGGCGACGCCGTAGAAACGCACGGGCACGCCCGTCTCGACGCGTGCGATGCCGTTGCTCGTGCCAAGCCAAAGCGTGTTCGTCGGATCGAGGAACATGTGGAACACGCTCGGCGTGGCGAGGCCGTTGGCATCATCGAGCCGCCACGCGAGCCGACCTTCCGGCGTTATCACGATGAGGCCGCCGCGCACGGTGTTGATGGCGATATTGCCATCGGGAAGAAAAAGCGCGCCGGCGGGAAAAAGATCGGCGAGCGGTTCGCCGTCACCGAGGTCGGTTTTCCACACGGTGCAACTCTCGCCCGGTCGCCAGCGCACGAGCCCGTGCGAACCGCTGAGCACGAGCCGCGAGCCATCGGGCATCGGCAGAATCGCGCGGATCAATCCCGCCGCGAGGATCGGTTGCGATTCGTCGACGCGTTCGAGGGCGTCGCCCTTGACGAGAAAAAGTCCGACGCGGCGCACGTGGATATAAATATCGTCGCCGTAAACATTCAGGTTCGAGCTGGTGGCCTCGGGCAGCCGCCACCAATGGATCCGGCCTTCGTGCCAGCGAACGAGGTAGTTTTGGCTGGAAAAGAAAACGCCCTGGGGCGTCGCGCGCGTGGCAAAAAAATTGCCGAGTTGGTCGCGCACCGCCTCGGGCAGATGCGGCCGGAGCGATGTATAAACGGACGTGCCGGTCGCGTCAGGTTTGATGTAACCGATTTCGCTGCTGCCGCTGAGATAAACGGTGTCGTCGGCGGTGATCGCGAGCGACCGGACATAAGTCGCGCCGCGCACGTCGACCGAGCGCCACGTCACGCCGTCGAAGATAAACACCGTGCTCGCATTTCCGAAATAACGCAGGCCGCGCGAATCCTGCACGGTCGACCAGATTTGCGCGTGGCCTTCGTAATCGGACGGCGGGTAGAGGTGCACGTAAGGCCGGCCGGCGGGCGCGGGCGGCAGCGGCGGAGTTTCCTGCGCGCGCGCACCAAGCGCAAACGAGACCAACAGCAGACTGAAGAGCAGGCGGTGCAGCGACACGCCGGGAAAGGTTGCGGGCGGCGCAGGCTTGGCAACGCCCGAGTGCGTCAATCCGGGTGCATACGCTACATAGCGTATCAGGCGCGTTTGCGTTGGACGACGCATAGAGAAAAGCAGCGCCAGTTGGTAGGATGCGCGCGATGAAATTTTCCAAGTTACAAGCATTTGCACCGAGCGCACCGCGTTACCTCGCCGGATTGGCCCTGATCGCGGCGAGCTTTATCGCCAGCCCGCGCACTTCCGCGCAAACGAACGCGACGTGGAGCGCCACGCCCGGCAGCGCGGCGTGGGGCTGGAGTGTCGGCGGCAACTGGGTGGGTGGTGTCGTGCCCAGGGAATCGGGTGACACGGCGATCTTCGGGCTCTCGAATATCACGAATCTCACGGCATCATCCTCGATCTATGTGAGTTCGCTCACTTTTAACGCAGATGCGCCGGCCTATACTTTTAACTTTGGCAATGATGCGGACGTCACAATTGACGGAGCGGGAATCGTGAACTTCTCGGGCTATGCGCCGGAGTTCGTCATCAATCGCAATCCCTACCACGCCAGTCCGACAGGTCTGACTCTCGCCGGAGCAGCCAAAGCCGGAAATGCGATTTTGCGCGTCAATGAGTGGGGAGCGATGCGTTTTCAAGATACGGCGAGTTTGGATCAGGGCACGCTGACAATTGCCGCCTACGGGTCGGCAAGCTTTTCTGGCCAAACGTCGTTTGGAACCGGCGCGGTGACAGTGGAAGGTCAGGCTTCCGTCAATCTGGGCAACGAAGCGACTGCGGACAGTGCTTCCGTGGAAAATCACGGCAGTATTTATTTTAACGATGACGCCACCGCGGGAAATGCGACGATTTTGAATTACGGCAGCGCGATTTTTCACGACGACAGCTCGGCGGGCTGGGCGACGATCACCTCGAGTGGAGGAATGACGTTCAACACTCAAAGTTCAGCCGGGCAGGCGAACATCACGCAAACTGCGGGCACGATTCGGTTTTATGATACCAGTTCCGCGGCTAACAGCATGCTCACGGTGAAAGGTGGCGTGCTGACGTTTTTTGACAACGCCGTCGGCGGTTTCTCGAGCATCGTGGCGGAGACGGGCGGCGCGGTGGAATTTCGCAATAACTCTGATGCGCAATACGCGCTCGTCACGGTGCGTTCGGGCAGCGCGGTGCGTTATTTCGATTCGACTTCAGCCAGTGCCTCTAACGTCACCGTGGAAGCGGGCGGGCAATTCGACATGACCGGGCTCGACGCCTCGGAATTGCGCGTGGCGTCGATTTCAGGCGCAGGTGAATTTATCATCGGCACGACGGGCACCGGTGATCCGCGGGCGCTTTACGTGGGCGGCTACGGTGCGGATACGGAAGTGAGCGGCGTGATTGTGAATGGTTCGGGAGGCCGTGGCGGGCAACTCGTCAAGGTCGGTGGCGGCACGCTCACGCTTTCTGGTTCCCAAGCTAATACGTTCTATGGTGGTTTGACCGTCGAACGAGGCACGGTGGTGCTGGCCAAATCTCCGGGAGTGATCTCTGCAGGTCGCGGGCCGATCGTGATCGCGTCACAGGGCACGCTGCGTTTCGCGGCGGATAATCAACTCGTGGCTGACACGTGGTTCACGCTCGCGGGTGGGTTGCTCCAGACGAATGGCTATAGCGCTAGCATCGGTTCTTTGGAACTCACGGCGAATTCGACGTTGGATTTTGGCTCTTTTCTTGTGCCTTCAACGATCTCGTTTGAGGACAGCAGCGAAATAGACTGGACGCCCGGCACCACGCTCACGGTGCTGAATTACCAGGTCGGTTTCTCGAACCTGCGCTTCGGTTCGAACGGCAGCGGACTCACGGTCGATCAGCTCGGTCAGATCTATTTTTCCGGCTACGGCACAGGTCTGGCGCGCATCGATCTCGACGGCTACGTCTCGCCGGTTTCCGCGATTCCCGAACCTTCGACCTATGCGGCGCTGGCGGGTGCGGCGGTGTTGGGTTTCGCCATCGTGCGTCGCCGTCGGCAAGCGACAGCCTGAAAAAATAAGGAACCCCAATTATGTTCGAAGAATTTTTTATCCCTGCGCAGGAAGCCTCTGACGGATTTCTGCAAGAGGAACGCGAGGCGTTGCTCGACATGATTCACTACTGTTTCTTTTCGGGAAACACCGCGCCGCCGTTCGATTGCACAGTTTCCTTCGTCGAGGTCGCCCCCTTGAATTGGGATCCTGCAGTGCCTTACGGGCAATACGAACGCCGCTCGGCGTATCTCGCACTCAAGGCGAAACGCGACCTGCTTTGGCGCGATGCGTTTATCGCGTCGATTCACCGGCGCTTGAACTTGCCGGAGAAATTCGATCGCGCCGGCGTGCTGTGCCAGGCCGTCGTGCGCGAACTCAACGCGCTCGAAGTTTAAACGCAGAATCGAACCGCTTCGAAACGGGGTGAAATCACGCCCGCTCGACGGGGATTTGCACACGCAAAGCGAAATGCTCGCAGCCGTGGGCGAACGGTCGGCCGATCCAGGCTTCGAAGCACGGTTGTTCGGTCGGCACGTAACCGCTCGCCGGCAGCCACGTGCCGAACAGCCAGTCTAGCGCGCGCATTTCCAGATCGATCCCGCCGCGCACTTCGACTTCGGCAATTTGCATCGCGGGGAAATGCATGCGTCCGATTTCACCGGCCGGTTTGAAATCGGGCACTTCGAGCCCGACGTCGTAACGGCATAATTCCGACGCCACGATTTCTGGATCGTCCCACATGTAACCGAGCCACTGGCCATCGGCGAGGCCGCGCGCTTCGGCCCACTTCATCAAGCGCTGGATCGCTTCCGGAACGGCGTCCGGTTTATACGCGTCGGTGACGCGAATGTAAGCGACGCAGCGCGGCGGCAATCGACGGAGTTTGACCGTGAACTTATCCGGGTTTGCGCCGGGTTTGAGTTTGTCTAGCAGGTGTTGCCCGCCAGGCGGCGAGGCAATTTTTTGCCATTCCTCACGGCGCTCGCGTCGAAAGGTGGCGACGTCGAATTTACTCGGCGCGACGCCGTAGCTCTGTCGGAAGCAGCGCGAAAAATCAGCCGACGAAGCAAACCCACACGCGAGCGCGATGTCGGTGAGCGAAGACTTCCGGCGCGTTGCCCAATCTTGCCGCGTTATGAGAGCGACGGCGCGTTCGAGGCGCACGCGTTTCACGAACGCTTGCAGCGATTCACCGACGATGTGCCGAAAAATCCGGTGGAAATGAAACGGTGAAAAACACGCGACCTGGGCGATCGTCTCGAGTCGCAGCGGCGCGTCGAGGTGCTGCAGGATGTAGTCGATGGCGCGATTGATGCGCTCGAGGTAAATGGCGGAGGCCGGATATTTTTTAGGCGTCTTTCGCAAGATTTGTTAAGCGTGGCGCTGACGAATCGATTAAAGTGGAACCGACATCAGGCTGGAATTTCGCACGGCCAAAAACAAGCCGCGCACAACCTGCGTCACCGGTTTATTTTCACCCATCTCTAAAATCCATGAAAATCCTTATCAATATCGCCGCGATCATCGCTGGCTGGTGTGTCGGCGCTCTCGTCAACGGTTCGTTAATTGCCGCAGGCCCGCAGCTGATTCCGCCGCCGGCGGGAGTCAATCTGGGCAACGCGGAAAGCATGGCGGCTGGAGCGCATGTGTTGGCGCCGAAGCATCTGCTTTTTCCATTTCTGGCGCACGCGCTCGGGACTTTCGTAGGCGCGCTGGTGGCGCATCAAATCGGACGCAGCGCGCGCGTGACGCTGGCTTATGTGATTGGCGGCTGCTTCTTCGCCGGCGGTGTGGCGATGTGTTTCCTGATTCCTGCGCCGGCTTGGTTTGTGGCGATCGACTTACTGCTGGCCTACCTTCCCATGACCTGGCTGGCGATTCGCTTGGGAAATAAAATCCGCCCGTCCGTGCCAGTGGCTCATTTCGTCACGACGGGAAAGTCAGGTGCGTTTACTTGAAGCGTCGCACGGGCAGCTTGCCCTTGGCTTGGCAGACGACCGATATTTTTAGCGTTTCAAATGCTTCTGCAGCATGACGAGCGTGTAGTCGTTTCCTTGTTGGAAAAAGGTTTTCATCTTCTGCGATTGCTCATCTGTGCCGAAACCGAGGCCGACGACGCGCAGGTGAGTTTTATTGCCGTCGACTGGCTTGAAATGGAGCACCGTCCACATGTCGCTTATCTTTTCGCGAAAAGGGAATTTCTCCGGCGCTTTCGCCACGCGGATGACGAGCAGGCGCTCCGGCTCATAAGCGAGGATGCGGTTTTCGATGGTGCCGGGATCACCGAGTTTGCCTTTTGGGTCGTAGTTCGTGCGCATCAACCCATCGAGGCGCAGTTCGATCTCCGCGTGCGGCGCGACCCATGCGCGTAGGCCGTCGCTGGTCGTCCACGCGGTCCACACCGCCGCGATCGGCGCATCGATGATGGCTTCACTAACGATGGAGTTTTCGGTCGAAGCCGCCTTTAAAGAAATCAAAACGCTGAGTAAAAGAACGGGTAGGCGAAGTAATTTCATGCGATCGCATGCTGGGAGGTTCCTCGGGTTTTGTCTATGCCTTGGAGGGCGGAGGCGTGACTCATTGCGAGTTTTGTCGGTGGCGCGAGCCTGCTCGCGACGTGGCGCGCAAGCGCGCCACCTACCGCTTGAGGGCGGCATGCCGCGTGACCACTGGCGGGAGGGCAATCTCCGGGTGGGCCGGATCTGTGGAGGCACAGAAACGCTCGCTGGTCCGCGTCACTTCTTCGGCGTCGCGACGTTGTCTTCGATGATGTTGAGGTCGCCGATTTTGACGGAGCCTTCGCGGTCCGTGAAACGGGCTTTGCCGGTCAGCGTCTCGCCGAAATACGGCGCAGCTTTCTCGATCATCTTCACGGCGACGTCGGAAAATTTGACGCCTTTCTGGCGCGGCACAGCGATGAAGGTCGTCCATGCGCGCGGCGTTTTATTGCCTTTCAATTTCAGCTCCGCGACCTCGAACGCGTCGACGACGATCAGGTAATAGTCCTCCGTGTTCATGCCGCCGATGAGGCGATCCGCCATGCCTTCGACGCCGGAATCGCGCTCGAGTTGATAGAGGGCTGACTCGTCGCCGCCGGCGCGCTCGTCCCACGCTTGCGCCGCGTCGAGTGACGTGCCGCGCTTTTTGGGAATCAGGCCGTGGCTCCATTCCAGGTTGTCCTTGCGCACGAAGGGATCGCGCCACCGGGTTTCGCCGAACGTCACGCGCAGGATGAGTTCAACTTTTGCCTGGTCGGCGGTGTTGTGGAGATTTTTCGCGGCGAGGGGTGAAAGGAGCAGCTTGCATACATCCGAGTAGGAGAGGTCGGCGGACAAGCTTTCGCTCGGGAGAAACTGATAGTAGCGCGCGGGTTTCTCGGTGGCCGGTGGCGGCGTGACGTTGGTCAAGTCAGCCGGTTTGCGAAATAGTTTGGCGAGCACCTCGGGCGACGCCTCCGCGTAGTTCGCGGAGGAAACGACGATCTCGTTCGCGCGCTTCGGGGTCGCGGCGTGACTGGCGAGTGCCAGGCCGAAGCTCAGCGCAAGCATGGCGAGCGGTCGAAGCTGCTTAAGATACTGTGGTTTGAAAATCATGGGCGCACTTTAACTGGGTTTTATGCGAGCAGGATGAACGCCGTGTGAAAGCGCGATGAATTCCGGGTCGGGGTGTTGGCGAGATTGCAATGAGCATGACGCCCTCAGAACACGCGGCACGGGAATAAAGTTTCAATGACTTGCCGGATTTCAGCGATGTCCGCCGACCGCGTCAGTTGCGCGGTGTGGAGCGTTTCTTGAGCAACGCTTCGCGAGATTGGTCGAGTGTGGTGCGTTCGGCGGCGGTGAGGCTTTGGAAACCATCGCGAGCGATCTTGTCGAGGATGGCATCCACTTCACTCGTGACCGCGGACTTGGACGGAGCCGGGGCTTTGGGGGCCGCTGGCTTTGCGCGACTGGCAGGACGTTTGAAGTTCGGCAAGGTGAGCCGCCCTTGCTGGTAGCGCACAAATCCGAAGGCGAAGCCGATCGTGATCCACAGCGAGAATAACTCCGGCACGTTTTGCTGAGAAAAGTAGATCAAGGTATAGATGCCGACGAGCACGGCGGCCATCCACTTGGCCAGCACGTTGAACAACATCACGGCGTCCGGATAAAGCGTGGCGAAGGCGATAAACAGCGCAAACGCGCCAGTGGCGCCACTCAGGCTCATCGGCAGCCAGCGGCCCAGCAAGGTGAAGGCGACCGGACTCAACAAATAAAGGCACGCGTAGAGCGTGAGGAAGGTGCGCCGACCAAAAAACTTTTCCACTTCGCGGCCAAACACCGCGATCATGAACATCTCGATGACAAAATTGAGACTCGGCGGATTGACTAAACCGTAAGTCAACAAGCGCCACACTTCGCCGCGCCACACATCCGCACTCGTGAAGATCAGCTTCGACAACCAGCCGGCCAAACCGGTGCCCATGAGAATCGTCGTGACGATCATGGTGACGACAAAGCCAGCAACAATGACATGCGCGGCGTATAACGCATACCCGCGCAACCACATCATGGGTTCGTTATCAGAATTGGAAGGATAGCGATTCACGGGACATGGGTGCGTTGGGCGGGCAGAAAAGTCAAAACGAGGCGCACGCGTGACGCACTTTTGGAAATAACTCGAATCAGGCGAACGGAAACACGCTCGCGCTCGCCCGCTTTGATTTTAGCGGCCAATTCGATCGCTCACGGTTTCACGCTCAAGCCGGCGTCGGTGCGTTTGACTTCGCGGATCGTGCCATCGTCGTTGAAATAAAGGTATTCGGCGCAGACGTGGCGTTGCGGCGGGCACTTGGTGCCGAGGTCGAGCCAGCGGTGGTAAAAGAGAATCCACTGGCCCTTGAACTGCACGATGGAGTGGTGGTTGTTGGACTCGCCTTCTTGCTCCATGATCAGGCCGCGGTATTTCCACGGGCCTTTGGGCGACGTGCTCGTGTAGTAAGTCAGCTTCCGGTTGTTCTCCGGCATCGTGTAATAGTAGAGGCCGTTCCGCTTGAACACCCACGGGCCTTCCATCTTCGGCGTGTAGCCGCCCATGTCCATTTCGTGAAATGCCTTCACGCTGCGCATGTCGTCAGCCATTTCGGCGACGACCCATTTGCCGTTGCGCGCGGGGACGTAGAGGTAGGCCTTGCCGTCATCGTCGACGAAGAGGCACGGATCGTTCGCGTAAGGTTCGCGCCAGAGCGGTCCGCCAATCATATCCTTGAACGGGCCCGTCGGTGAATCGCTCTCCGCGATGCCGATGCCCATCCACTTGGTGCTCTTCTCCGGATTGACGCGATCCTTGTGACCCGTGCCCACCGGGAAAACGAAATAATACTTCCCGTTCTTATACGCCGCGTCCGGCGCCCACGCGTAATTGTCGGCCCACTTTAAATCCTTCACCGAGAAAAACGGCCCGTGATCTTTCCACGTTTGCAAATCCTCCGAAGAAAACACGCGCCACTCCTTCATCCAAAAATCCTTCTGACACTCTTCGTCGAGCGACGTGTAGAGATACATCTTCCCGTCCGCCCACACATGCCCCGAAGGATCCGCCGTGAGCAACTTATCGCCGAGTTTGAGCGGGTTTTGGGCGTGGCTGGTGAGGGCCGTGAACGAAAAAATGACGCATGCGCTAATAAGAAATTTCATGGGATAAAGCGTGACTGGTGAATTGAGTCGATGTTAGGGCCGTTGGCGCGCTTCAAATAAGCCATAATCGTGACAATTGATCGAAGCGGTCATGGAAATCTGCATCGCTCTCATGATACAAGATTTCTCGAGAGTGTGATATATGGCACCCATAGCTGTCGTTCACGATATTGAAAGGCGCTCTCGCTGCAGGATCGGTTTTGCTCTTCTCCAACCACGCCCGATATACGCGGAGAAGTTGACTTAGCGGTCCAAGAGTCGCCTCAAGAATTCTAATGAGGCTTGAGCTCACAAAGCGAATTTAGCGAAAGACAGGCGGATGCTTAGGATATCCATCTTGAGTCATCCGAAAACAGCGGTGACGATAGATTTATGGCCAAGTATCTCATTTCATTCCCGAGTGAAGCGATGCAGTTGACGGCGGAGGAATTGCAGCAGGCTTCGGTCGACTCGCATGCGGTGGTTGCGGAGGCGAAGGCGGCTGGGGTGTGGGTGTTTGGGGGCGGCATTGACGAGAGTATTGCGCCGGTGCTGGTTTCCGCCGCCGGCGCCGTTTCTGAAAAGATTCACCTGGGCAGTCGGCTCACCGGCGGATTCGCGGTGTTCGAAGTGCCGACGCGCGAGGAGGCCATCGAATGGGCGCAGAAGCTCGCGAAGAGCTGCCGCACGCCGCAGGAATTGCGGGTGTTTATGTTCAACCCGGAGAGCTGAGGGCGCGGACCCTTTGTTTGCGTCGCGACCATGACCGGGCTCCCCGCAATCAGTGCATGAAAGTTTCGCCCGCAGCGGTTTTCCTTCGTCCAGTAGAAATCGCCGATTTGCCGATTTTTTTCGCGCATCAGCTTGATCCCGAGTCCACCCGCATGGCCGCGTTTCCATCGCGGCAGCACGAGGCGTTCATGAAGCACTGGCACACGAATATTCTCGGCAACCCCGCCAATGCCTGCCGGACGATTGTGTGTGACGGGCGTGTCGTCGGAAACGTGGGAGCCTGGAACGACGCCGGCACGGGTGAACGTTACCTCGGCTACTGGCTGGATCGCGAAGTGTGGGGTCGTGGCATCGCCAGTGCGGCGTTGTCTCAGTTTCTCCAAGTCGAAGCGTTCCGCCCGCTGCATGCGCGGGTCGTCAAACACAACGTGGGCTCGATCCGCGTGCTCGAAAAATCGGATTTCACCTGCGTAGGCGAAGAAACATTCACGCTCCCGAACGGCACCGCCCTGGAGGAGCTTCACTACGTGTTGCGTGTCTGAACTTGGAAGTGCTTGGCCCCAAAAAGCGCAAAAATCACAAAACCAATTCTCCGTATGACTTTCTCTCTTCTCCGTTTTTTGCGTCCTTTTGTGGCCGCAATTTCGGCGTCGGCATTATTCGTTTTGGCGGCGGCCAACGAGCCTGCGAATCCCGCGAGACAGCCGGTGAATTACGAGGCGTTCGGCGCGATCGGCGACGGCGTGACGGATGATCTTCCGGCCATCGTCAAAGCGCACGCTCACGCCAATGCGCACGGCTTGCGGGTGGAGACGAAAGCGGGGGCGACCTATCACCTTGGGCGTCGCGCGCTCACGGCGATCATCGCGACCGATACCGATTGGGGCGCGTCGCGCTTCATCATCGACGACACCGACGTCGAGAATCACCGCGTGTCGCTCTTTTCCGTGCAGTCGTTGCTAGAGCCCGTGACGCTGACCATCCCGCGGCTCACGCGCGATCAGCGGCGTCTCGACGTGTTGCCGCCGCGCGATTGTTGGGTGCGCGTGGAGAACAGTCACAAGAAGCGCTACATCCGCGAAGGCCTCAATCAAAACGGCGGCTCCGCGCAGCGCGATTGTTTCATCCTCCGGCGCGATGGCTCCATCGAAGGCGATATCGATTGGGATTACGACGTGATTACGAAACTAGAGGCCCGCGCGATCGACGAGCAGCCGCTCGTGCTGCGCGGCGGAGTCTTCACTACGACGGCCAACCAGATGAAACAGGAGAAGGGTTACAATTATTGGCTGCGCAACATCGCGATCACGCGCTCGAATACCACGGTCGTCGGCTTGACGCATCACATCGTGGGCGAGGGCGAGTTCGGGCATCCCTACAACGGATTTCTCGCGGCGCAGGGTTGTGCGAACATTACGTTTCGCGACTGCTTCGTCACCGGACACAAAACCTATTCGACGATCGGCGCCGCCGGGAAACCGGTGAGCATGGGCACCTACGACTTGATCGCGAACGAAGTGGTTAACTTTACGATGAGCGGCGTGCGCATGGACAACGTGTGCGACACCACGCGTTGGGGCGTGATCGGCACGAATTTTTGCAAAAACATCCTGTTGGAAAATTGCATGCTCTCGCGCATGGATACGCACCAAGGCGTCTCCGGCACCTACACGATCCGCGGCACTACGCTCGGCCACGCCGGGTTGAACGCCATCGGACGCGGCACGTTGACGGTGGAGAATTCCACGTTAAACGGTCGCGCGCTGATTGCGCTGCGCCCGGACTACGGCAGCACGTGGGAAGGCCTGATCGTGATTCGCAACAGCCGTTGGATTCCCGGCTGTGGCGCACCGATGCAACCGTATCTGCTCAGCGCGAACAACCGCGGCCAACACGACTTCGGTTATCCGTGCTTCATGCCGAGTGAGATTAGGATCGACGGCCTCGTCATCGACGACAGCCAGCATCCGAAAGATTATCGCGGACCATTCCTTTTTAATGATTTCGACGGCTCGCAAACACCCGAAGCGTCGCGACCTTTTCCGTATCAGGTTACCGATCGCGTCACGATTCGCGGCGTCACCACCACCAGTGGCAAGCAGCTCAGGATTTCACCTGATCCGGCAGTCGCCGCGCGCGTGAAAGTGATCGAGCGGGACTAAGGGTGGAGTAACTTGACCTGAAAGCGCGAGTTGGAGCGGAGTTTTTTACCCACAGAAGGCACAGAGACACAGAGGAGAAAAAATGATTAGAGGCTGCTCGCTCTCTCTCTCTGTGACTCTGTGCCTTGTGGGTCAAATCTCTGCCTTAAACCGCGACGGTGTCGTAAACGATGACCTTCGACCAGAGGTGGGAACAGTCTTTGACGAATTGCTGGTGGATGGGATGCGTCTGGTAAACGGCTTGGCCGGCGAGGTCGTCGAAAGTGAGCAGCTCAGAAACGCTGTAGCTGGATTCGACGACGTCGCGTTTCTCGGTGCTGGCGGGAATGCCGACATGGAGGCCGCGCACGGTTTCGATCGCGGCGAGCGTGCGGATGCCGGCGATAAGACGGTCGCGGTCGGCTTTTGAGTCAGGATTCTTCAGCCAGAAAAAGACGTGGTGCAGCAGTTTGCCGGACGAAGCGGAAGATTTCGTAGCAGCCGGCAACGCGGCTGCGGTTCCAAGTGCCAGCGCGCTGGCGATAAAAGTGCGGCGGGTGGATGAGCTCATGAGAAAAGGGGAGAAGGTGTGTTGAGCCGCGTCAAGACTAGCGGACGAAGAGAAGTGAAGCTTCGTGGCACCGCGTTGAAAGAATTCTCTGAGGGAAGAAACTGAAACATTTCCCGACAATGACACGTATTACGTGTCATTCGATTTCGAGGTTTTTGCGGACGACGTCGATCACGCGATCGTGAACACTTTTGCGCCGAGATGGATCGTGAAGGTCTTTGGGCCGGTGAAGGCGCAGTAGAAGCCGCGCAGGCCGTGGTCGAGGAATTGAATTGTGGCTTTGATGGACTGAGTCGCCGCGTCTTGGTCGCGCAGGGCGAATTTGGCGAAGGGCATGCACGGAGTCGCCACGATGACGGCGCCGAGCGTGGCGAGGCCTTGGTCGGTTTCGATGACGACGCCTGCGGCGACATCGGCGTGCGTGACGCGCGCGTCGAGGCCGTCGATGATGATGTTTTCAGCGGCGCAGCCGAAGGTGTAATGCGCGCCGAATTTTTCCTGCATCGTGTCGTAGTGCCGCGAGAACCCGAAGCAGAGCGTGTTTTCACCGCGGCTCCGCGTGAACGGATGCGCGGCGTTGTGGATGTCGACTAGGCAACTCCCGTCGGCTGCGGTGGCGTAGGCGCCGCTGGAAGTGAGAAATAGTTCTTCAACGGCGAGCAGCGCGGCGGGGTCGAAGTAACGATCCGGGCCGGTGCCGATGGTCAGGCTGCTGCGTTGGATTTGGAGCAGGGCGATCTCACCGAGGAGCTTCATGTGGGAAGAGGCTTTTGAATGTGGAAAGCTGGGAATCAGGAACGCGGTCTCCTCAAGGCGCACGAACTGGTGTTGAAAGAAAAGTGCCTGAATGGAGAAGTCGGAATCCGGATTTTTCCTGACTTCCTGATTTCCAAATTTGAACCCGGCTCAGTAATCCAAATACGGCGCGAGCCACTTCTCCGATTCAGCGACTGATTGCTGCTTTCGAGTCGAGTAGTCTTCGATTTGGTCTTTCGAGAGTTTGCCGGTGGCGAAGTATTTCGAATCGGGGTGATTGAAATAATGACCGGAGACCGAACTCGGCGGATGCATGGCGCAACTTTCGGTGAGCGTGATGCCGGTCGCTTCGGTGGCGTGGAGCAGATCGAACAGACTAAATTTCTCCGTGTGATCCGGGCAGGCGGGATAACCGGGCGCGGGACGGATGCCGCGGTATTTTTCGCGGATGATGTCCTTCATTTCGAGATTCTCGGTTTTGCCGTAGCCGGACGCTTCGCGGGCTTTTTTGTGCATCAGCTCCGCGAGCGCTTCGGCGAGACGGTCGCCGAGAGCTTGGGCCATGATGGCGTTGTAGTCGTCGTGCTTCGTGCGGAACTCCGCGGCGAAATCTTCGACGCCATGGCCGGCGGTGACGGCGAAGCCGCCGAGGTAATCGATGCGTCCGCTGTCTTTCGGCGCGATGTAATCGGCGAGGCAGTGTTGGAACTGGCCGGCGGGTTTGTCGTTTTGCTGGCGTAGGAAGTGAAACGTCTTGAGCACCGTCGAGCGCGATTCGTCGGCGTAAACTTCCACGCTGTCGCCGACGGCGTTTGTGGGCCAGAAGCCGATGACGGCGCGCGCGGTGTAGCGTTTCTCGGAGAGAATTTGCGCGAGCATCTTTTGCGCGTCGGCGTAAATCTTTGTCGCTTCAACCCCGACGACGGCGTCGGTCAAGATTTCCGGGAAGCGTCCGTGCAATTCCCACGCGGAGAAGAAGGGGCCCCAATCAATGAAATCGGAGATTTCATTAAGGTCGAGAGGTGAGGGCTGAGAGGCGAGGGGAGAGGCACCCTGACCGCGAACGTTCAGACGGGAGGCGCGGATCACGCCTTCGTCGCTCGTGAAGATCCGCGTGCCAACGAATTCCGGTTTCGGAATATCGACGGTGGCCCACTCGGTCGGTTGCGCGCGTTTGCGGGCGTCGGCGAGCGAGAGCATTTTGCGCGCACCGCGGCGGTCGCCGAATTCGATGCGTTGTTTCTCCTGCTTGTCGCGGAGTTCGGCGACGTAGGTGGGTTTGTTATCAGGATTGAGCAGTTTCGAAACGACGCCGATGACGCGCGAGGCGTCGAGCACGTGGACGACGGGCTCGGAATAGTTAGGCGCGATCTTCACCGCGTTGTGCGCGGCGGAGGTCGTGGCGCCACCGATGAGCAGCGGGAGTTTAAAGCCCTGCCGTTCCATTTCCTTGGCGACGTGCACCATCTCGTCGAGCGACGGGGTGATGAGGCCGGAGAGGCCGATGACGTCGGCGACTTTTTCTTTGGCGACCTGGAGGATTTTTTCGCACGGCACCATCACGCCGAGGTCGATCACCTCGTAATTGTTACAGGCGAGGACGACGCCGACGATGTTCTTGCCGATGTCGTGCACGTCGCCTTTCACGGTCGCCATGATGACGCGGCCTTGCGGGCGGGCGGTGCCGCCGCCGGCGACGAGCAGGCGTTTTTCCTCCTCCATGAACGGCTGCAAATACGCGACGGCCTTCTTCATCACGCGCGCAGACTTCACGACCTGCGGGAGAAACATTTTGCCGGAGCCGAAGAGATCGCCGACGACTTTCATGCCCTCCATGAGCGGGCCTTCAATGACGTTGAGCGGGCGGCCGTATTTTTTGCGCGCCTCTTCCGTATCGTGATCGATATGAAGATCGATGCCGCGCACGAGGGCGTGCGAGAGACGTTCTTCGACGGTGCCCTGGCGCCACGCTTCAAGGACCTCGACGCTGGCTTTCGGATCTTTGCCTGAACTGGCGGCTTTGAGTTTTTCGCCGAAGTCGACCAGACGTTCGGTGGCGTCGGCGCGACGGTTGAGGATCACATCCTCGACGAGTTCGAGCAGGTCTTTCGGCACTTCCTCGTAAACTTCGAGCATCGACGGATTGACGATGCCCATGTCCATGCCGGCGGAGATCGCGTGATAAAGGAACGCGGAGTGCATCGCTTCGCGCACGGGATTGTTACCGCGGAAGGCGAAGGAAACGTTCGAGACGCCGCCGCTGACTTTGGCGTGCGGGAGGTTTTGTTTAATCCAGCGCGTCGCGTTGATGAAATCGACGGCGTAGTTGTTATGCTCCTCGATGCCGGTGCCAACGGTGAGGATGTTCGGATCGAAAATAATATCCTCCGGCGGGAAGCCGACGGTCTCGGTAAGGAGTTTGTAAGCGCGCGCGCAGATGCGCGTTTTGTCTTCGAAGGTGGCGGCCTGGCCCTGTTCGTCGAACGCCATGACGACGACGGCGGCGCCGTAACGCATGAGCGTGCGCGCTTGTTCGAGAAATTTCGCTTCGCCTTCCTTGAGCGAAATGGAATTCACGATGCCTTTGCCCTGAATGCATTTCAGGCCGGCTTCGATCACTTCCCATTTCGAGGAGTCGATCATGAACGGCACCTTCGCGACCTCGGGTTCGGAGGCGAGGAGGTTGAGGAATTTCGTCATCGCAGCGACGCCGTCGATGAGGCCGTCGTCCATGCACACGTCGATGACGTTGGCGCCGTTCTCCGTCTGCTGGCGCGCGACGGCGACGGCTTCCTCGTATTTGTTTTCCTTGATGAGCTTCGCGAATTTCGGCGAGCCCGCGACGTTCGTGCGTTCGCCGACGTTTAAATAGGTGCCGGTTTGCGAGGTGAAGGGGAGGGAGCCGGAGAGACGGAGAGGCAGCGTGGCGACCGCGGAGATGGGAGCTGGAAGATTGGAGTTAGGGGCTGAAAGCTGATCGCTGAAAACTGATTGCTTCACAATCGTGACCGCGCGCGCCGGCTTCGGCGCGAGGGCTTGCGCGATCGCGGCGATATGCTCGGGCGTGTTGCCGCAGCAGCCGCCGGCGATGTTGAAAAGACCGGAGTCGGCGAACTCGCCCATGTAGCGCGCCATGTCTTGCGGGCCGAGGTCGAACCCGGTCGGCGTGAGCGGATTTGGGAGGCCAGCGTTCGGGTAGCACGAGACAAACGTGTCGGACTTCTCGCTCAACTCCGCGAGGAAGGGGCGCATGAGGTCGGGGCCGATCGAGCAGTTGAGGCCGACGGAAATCGGTTTCACGTGGCGCACCGCGTTCCAGAACGCTTCGACGGTTTGCGCGGAGATCATCGTTTCGCCGCCGCGCCCCACGGCGGCGGAAATCATGATCGGCAGGCGGATCTGGTCCTCGGCGAAAACTTCTTCGATGGCGACAAGTGCGGCCTTGGCGTTGAGCGAATCGAAGATCGTTTCCACGAGCAGCAGGTCGGAGCCACCCGCGATGAGCGAACGGATTTGGCGGCGGTAATCTTGTTTAACTTGGTCGAACGTAATGACGCGAAAACCGGCATCGTCGGCGTCGGGCGAAATCGACAACGAAACCGTCAGCGGCCCGATCGCGCCCGCGACGTAACGGCGACGGCCCGTGGCGTTGGCGACGCGGTCGGCCCATTCGCGGCATTGGCGCGCAGACTGGAAGTTGATGTCGTGCGCGACTTCCTGGAGGAATTTGTTTTCGAGCACGCCTTGGTAGAACGCCGGATCTTTGCGACCGCCGCGCTCGCGCGGATCTTCGATGAAAAATTCGCTCTGGCCGATGGACGTCGCGGAAAAGGTGTTGGTCTCGATGATGTCCGCGCCGGCTTCAAGAAAGCGGCGGTGGATGTCGCAGATCTCGTTCGGACGCGTGAGCGAGTAGATGTCGCCGTTGTTTTTGAGATCTTTCAGCGCGTCCTTGAAGCGATCGCCGCGCGCCTGTTCTTCCGTGATGTTGTAAGCGCGGATGGTAGTGCCCATGGCGCCGTCGATGATGGCGATGCGTTCCTTGAGCGTCTGGCGCAGGGCGATTTCCGCGGAGGATTGAGGAAGGAGAAGGCTCATTGAATTTTCACGTATCCATACATCAAGATTCGATGATATGAAAAGGCAAGCTAGGCTTTGATTACGACGAATTTAGCTTAGAAACAGCGTAAACTGCCAAAGAAAAGGGGCTTGCCAAAGTAGTCTTTGCGTCCGTTGTGTCGCGGAGCCTGATGTTCTTTTAATTCAAACTCAGTAGAAACAGGGAAAGCCGTGCGAATCGGCTACAGTTGCGCTGCGGTAACGCGTTACAACCCTCCAACCGACGACAGGCGTCGGGTAAAGCCAATCGGGGAACCGGTGAAGGCGGAGGCGAGGTCAAACGCGGAGTCCGAACATCTGTTCTACGGAGACTCACCACGACGACGCGTGTGCGCGCGCCGTCGCTCAAACCTTCATCGCACTTAAATGAAGGGTGGGAGTGGATGCGGCAGATTTTTGTAGGTCGGGGTTTTAACCCCGGCGTGTCGGGCGTAAAGCCCGACCTACGGATCGGCGCTCTGCTCTTGCCATCGCAATAGCAGAACCAAATGAACCACAAAATTGCGGCGTCGCTCCGACGCCTCGCTCTCCTCGCCGGCCTGGCGCCGGCTCTGACCGCGCTCGCGCAGACGAGTTCGGCCAATACATCCGCGAACACCGAAGTGTTGCCGAAATATGTTTATACCGCGACGCGCACGCCGGCGGCGCTCACGACCACCGGCAGTTACGTTGATACGATCAGCGCCGAGGAACTCGCGCGCATGCAACTCACGAGCCTGAACGCCGCGCTCGCGGGCGTGCCCGGCGCCCCGTCGTTTTCCTCCGGAGCGCGTGGCGGCATCACGTCGCTCTTTTTGCGCGGCGCGAATTCCAACCAGACGCTCTTTCTCGTCGACGGCATTCGTTTCAACGATCCCAACACGGATTACGCCGTCGCGCTCGGCGGCATGTGTGTGAGCGCGTGCGACAGCCTCGAGATCGCGCACGGCCCGCAAAGCACGCTCTACGGCGGCGAAGCGGTCGGTGGCGTGCTCTCGTTGCGCTCGCAACGCGGCATAGGTCCGGCGGCCCACGCCGTGTCGTTCGAGGCAGGCTCGTTCGGCACCGTGCAAGGCAGTGTGCGCGCACAAGGCGGCGATGCGAAGACCGGCTACACCTTTTCCGCAGTGGGCGGCGCGACCGAGAACGATCGGCCGAATAACGATTTCACGAGCGCGACTTATGCGCTGCGGCTTGACCGCACGATCAACGACAAGGTCGCGGTCGGCGTGACGTATCGCGGTTTCGTCGGCGAATACGGTTCGCCCGGCGACCGTTTCACGAACGATGCGAACAACACCGAAAAAGAAAGCAACCAACTCGCCACGGTGTTCGCGGAGTTCACGCCGACTTCGACGTTCAGCAGCAAAGTGATTCTCGGCGGACAATACCGTCGCTTCGAATCGATCAGCCCCAACGCCGCCGGCACGACGGCGTCCACGACGCTCGTGAAAAACCGCCGCACCGTGCTCGATTGGCAAAACACGCTGTCGCTCGGCGAGCAGCATCGCGTGACCGGCGGCGTGACTGCGGAAGCGAACCACACGCGCAACACCGGCTTCGGTAACATCAACGAGAGCCAGCAACTCCTCGCGTTTTTCGTGCAGGACGAGTGGACGCCCGTGGAGCGCGTTTATCTCACGGCCGGTGTGCGCAGCGACGATCACGATACTTTTGGCCGCGCCACGACAGGTCGCGTGACGGCGGCGTGGTTGTCGAAAGATTCGCGCTTCAAATTGCGCTCGAGCTATGGCACGGCGTTTCGCGCGCCGGGTTTTCTCGATCTCTACGGCCAGAGCGCGTTCTACGTCGGTAACCCTAACTTGAAACCGGAGAAGGCGCGCGGCTTCGATGCGGGCGTCGATTATTTCCTGCCCGAAAACAAGGGGGTGTTGAGCGCGACGTATTTCGACACGCGCCTGCGCAATCTCATCGTTTTCGATTTCGGCGTATTTCCCGGCACGACGGCGAATGTCGAGAAAGCACGCACGCAAGGCGTCGAACTCGCGGGGAAATTCGCGTTGCCCGGCGCGGTGCAGATCCGCGCCGCCTACACTTACCTTGAAGCCGACAATCTCTCGCAAGGCATCCGCTTGCTGCGCCGGCCGCGCAACAGCGGCTCGGTCGATGCGTGGCACGAATTCGGCGGCGGGTTCAGTCTCGGCGCGGGAGCGGTGCTGGTTGCGGGTCGGCAAGACGTGGATGCGGCGACGTTCGCCACGGTCGTGGGCGAAGATTATTCCGTCGCGCGCATTTACGCCGCGTGGCAGGTCAATTCACGCCTCGCGTTCAAGGCGCGTGTCGAAAACGCGCTCGACGAGAACTACGAGGAAGTGAACGGCTACCCACAACCCGGCGCGGGCGCGTTCGTGGGCGTGGAGTGGAAGTTCTGATAAGGTAGGGGCCGTTCTCCTCAACGGCCTTCGCTTTCGCTGATAATTTTAGGGCGGTTAGGGATAACCGCCTCTACCACAAATTCGATTCTGACGAGCCGCAAGCAGATCGCTTGCGGCTTTTTGTTGGCCGCGTTTGAAATGGCTCATGCGTTTTTCTACCCTGGCGCTGAGCAGTCTTGTGGCGTGCGTGATGTGTGTGGCGGCGGATTATCCCGTGCAGCCGGTGCCGTTTACCGACGTGCGCGTGACCGGTGGATTCTGGCACGACCGGCAGGCAACGAATCAAAAAGTCACGCTGCCGTTTGCGTTGCAGCAATGCGAGGAGTCGGGGCGTGTGAAGAATTTCGATCTCGCGGCCGAAGTGATGCGCCGGCGCGCCGCGGGCGAGGCCCGTCTTCAGATCAAGCCGCCGACAATCTATCCGTTCGACGACACAGACGTTTACAAGGCCATCGAAGGCGCGGCCTACGTGTTGAGTATGGAGCGCAACGCGACGCTCGAAACGAAACTCGACGATTGGATCGCGCGCGTCGCGGCGGCGCAGGAGCCCGACGGTTATCTTTACACATTCCGCACGATGCATCCCGATTCGCCGGGGCACAAATGGACCGGCGTGAAACGTTGGGAGCTCGATCACGATCTCAGCCACGAACTCTACAACGCCGGCCACCTTTACGAGGCAGGCGTCGCGTATTTCCAAGCCACGGGCAAACGCACGTTGCTCGACGTGTGCTTGAAAAATGCGGAGCTCCTCTGGCGTGATTTTGGCGACGGCACGCTGCGTGTCGCGCCGGGGCATCAGATTGTCGAAATGGGTTTGGTGAAACTCTACCGCGTGACCAACGACGAGCGTTGGTTGAAACTCGCGCAGATTTTTCTCGATGCACGCGGGCCGGGTGGGAAGGCCTACAGCCAGCAGCACAAACTCGTCGTCGATCAAGATGAGGCGGTCGGACACGCGGTGCGCGCGAACTACATGTATGCCGGTATGGCGGATATCGCGGCGTTGACCGGTGATCAACGTTACTTCGACGCGATTACGAAGATCTGGGAAAACGTCGCTTCGAAAAAACTTTATCTTACCGGCGGCGTGGGTGCCCTCGCACGCGGTGAAGCCTACGGTGCGGACTACGAGCTGCCGCATGATGGTTACAACGAAACCTGTGCAGCGGTCGCGTTGATGATGTGGAATCACCGCATGTTCCTGCTCACCGGCGAGGCCAAATACATGGATGTGTTCGAGCGCACGGCGTTCAACGGGTTTCTCAGTGGCGTGGCGTTGTCGGGCGACCGATTTTTTTATCCGAACCCGTTGAGCTACGATGGCGCGGCGAAAAACAACCATGGACTCGCTGGGCGTGCGCCGTGGTTTGGGTGCGCGTGTTGTCCGCCGAATCTGCTGCGCACGCTGGCGGCGCTGACGGGATATTTTTACGCGGTGAAGGCCGATTCGCTCTACGTGAATTTTTACGCGGAGAGCGAAGGCGTCGTGACGGTGGCGGGAACGAAGGTGAAAATTTCCCAACAAACAAACTATCCGTGGAGCGGCCAGATCACGCTGAAAGTTTCGCCGGAGAAACCGGCTAGATTTACGGTGCGAGTGCGCATTCCGAGTTGGGTGGAAGGCCGGCCGGTGCCGTCGGATCTTTACACGTATGAGCCGGTTGCCGGCAGCGGTTGGAAGTTGCACGGCGTGCAGCCGGGCGACCGTTATCAGCAGGAGGCGGGCTATTACGCCGTGACGCGGGAGTGGAAAGCGGGCGACAGCTTGCGGCTGGAACTCGAAATGCCGGTGCGCCGCGTGCGCGGTAATGAACACATCGCGGCGACTCGCGGGCAGGTGGCATTCGAGCGGGGACCAGTGGTTTTTTGTGTGGAGCAGATTGCGGGCAAGCCGGACCTCGCGACGCTGACTGCTCCGGAGAAAGTGAACGCCGAGTTTCATCAGAATTTGTGGGGCGGAGTCGAGGTATTGAAGTTCGGTGACGTCGAAGCGATTCCCTATTTTGCGTGGAATAACCGTGGCCTTAATCCGATGACGGTGTGGGTGAAACAATAGTCCGCACTTGCGGCCTTTTTACGGCTCGGGAAGATAGCCGCATGCTTTCCCGAATTTTAATTGGATTCGTGTTCATAGGCGGAGCGGTCGTGGCAGCCGACGATTTTCGCCACGGCCAGCCTTCGCAATCCCAACGGCCCGCCGCGGACTACGTGCCCGACCTGACCTCGCTCGTGAAGCCGCAGACGAGCGAACTGCGCGAACTCGTGGAGCGTTTCACGCGCGATCGCGACGGCTTGCGGATCATGAATCCAGTGACGGGCTCTCCGCTGCAATTGAAGCGGATGGAGGAATTTTATCGGGCGTGGGATCAAAAACTCGACGCGTTGCCTTACGAGCCTTTCGGCGTCGAAGGCCGGATCGACTGGCATCTGCTTAAAACGGAACTCGCATTCCAACAGGAGTTGATCGGGCGTCAGCGTGTGCGCATGCAAGAGATGGAACCCTTGCTGCCGTTCTTTAATCAGCTGGCGGAATTGCAGGAAAAACGTCGCGAGTATGCGCGGCCCGAAGCGAAAGCCAGCGCGGCGGTGCTGGCCGATGCGCGCGTGCAACTCGAGGCTGCGCGCAAGGCGCTTGAAGCGGGATTGAGCGACAAATCCGCGGAGGTTTCGATTAAGCCGAATCGCATCGTGGCGTTGCGCGCGATCAACCAACTCCAAGCGTCCAGCCGGCAACTCGGAGATTGGTTCAAACATTACGATGGCTACGACCCGGAGTTTGGCTGGTGGACGCGCGAGCCTTACAAGCGGCTCACGACGGCGATGGACGACTACAGTAAATTTCTCCGGGAAAAAATCGTCGGCGCAAAACCGGGCGAGGATGAACCGATTGTCGGCGACCCCATTGGGGCGGCAGGGCTCGCGGTCGATTTGAAGCATGAGATGATTCCTTACACGCCGGAGCAGCTTATCGCGATCGCGCAGCAGGAATTCGCGTGGTGCGAAGCGGAGTGGAAAAAAGTCGCGCAGGAACTTGGGCTCGGCGACGACTGGAAAGCGGCGCTGGAGAAAATGAAACAAGATTACGTCGAGCCGGGCGACCAGCCGCAGATGATTGCCGGGCTGGCTTACGAGGCGGTCGATTTTATCACGAAGCGCGACTTGCTCACGGTGCCGCCGCATATGATCGACGATTGGTATATGACGATGATGTCGCCCGAGCGGCAGAAGGTGAGCCCGTTCTTTCTCGGTGGTGACCAGATCATCGTCTCGTTCCCGACGGACACGATGGATCATGCGGACAAGTTAAACAGCTTGCGCGCGAACAATCAGCATCTGTGCCGCGCGACGGTGTTTCACGAACTCATTCCCGGACACCACATGCAGGGCTGGTATACGGATCGTTACAACCAGCACCGTCAGCTTTTCTACACGCCATTCTGGATCGAGGGCTGGGCGTTGTGGTGGGAATTTCATCTATGGGATCTCGGATTCCAAAAGAAGCCGCTTAATCGCGCCGGCGCGCTGTTCTGGCGCACGCACCGTTGTGCGCGGATTATTTTCTCGCTGAATTTCCATCTCGGAAAATGGACGCCGGAAGAGTGTATCAATTTCCTCGTGGATAAAGTCGGCCACGATCGCCACACGGCGACGGGCGAAGTGCGGCGTTCGTTCAACGGCGACTATTCACCGCTCTATCAAGTCGGTTACATGATGGGCGCGATCCAACTGCGCTCGCTCTACGCGGAAGCGGTCAAGAGCGGGAAGATGACCGAGAAACAATTCCACGACAGCGTGATGGTCGGCGGCAGCATGCCGATCGAGATGGTGCGCGCGCACGTGCTCGGGTTGAAACTTCCGCGTGACTACCAATCGTCGTGGAAATTCGCCGACGAGAAACGCTGACGCTAGCTGTCGCGCTTCAGGCGGCCGGACGGCGCTGGTTCAGTTCGCGTAGGCGGATGAGAAGATCGGCGGTGGAGAAATCCGTGGGCCAACCGTAAGACGTGGAAACGGCACGCACGAGTTTGTCGGCGTCTTCTTCGCGCACCGCGCGGACGATGTTATAACGCAGTTCCTGCTGCATCGCGGTCAGCGAACCGAGCGGCGCAATGGGCGACCAGGGAAAAGGAAAGCTTTCGAAAGCGAAATTCGGTTGCGCGGATTCGTAGTGTGCATCCCACCACTCGGAAAATTCGCGCGATTGCAGGATGCCGTGGGCGAAATCGTCATCGCGGGCGATGGCGATCAAGGATTCATCGGGCAGCCAGCCGCCTTCCGCCCACGCCCACGCAAGCGTCGGGGCAACGCGTGGGCCGGGACGCAGTGTCACGAGGTAACGATCCAGGCGTCCCATGGAAATGCGCATGGCGTTCGACGCGTGTGGATCGAGCCACCAGTTTTCTTTTGGTTCGCCGCTCGGCACACGCTGGCGAAGCAGCGCTGCAGGGCCTTCATACAACGCGACTTCTTGTTCGGTGAAATGAGGCGGAAAATAGATCTGCCAGCGCTTGCGTGAGTGACCGGATTCCCAGCCTACATACCCGCGCAGGACGTCGGCGTTGCTGCGACCGGAAGGGTTGGTCGTGGTGCGAAATGTCTCTGCTTGAAACTCGTTGATGAGGGCAGGGGCCCACGCTTGTTCTCCGGTAAAAACAAGATTCAGATTTTCTTTGAGACGGCGGACTGCGGACATGCGCGCAGATTGCGGGTAAAGGATGCTCCGCCAAGAGGCAAAATGGCCGTACCACCGTTTTCCAACTAACGCCGGATTTATGCAGTGCGCGAAGAGCTGCTCGTCGAGCGGATGCGCGGGCGTTAGTCGAACTTCATGCGCGGATTAGATTTTAAGAAATCGTCGATCGCCCGCGTGAAGGTGTCGCCGAACTCTGCGCGCTTTTTCTCGCCGACGCCGGTGATGCCTTCGAGCTCGGCGAGGCGCGTCGGGTAGGCTCGGGCCATTTCGCGGAGCGTGGTGTCGCCGAAAACGATGTAGGCGGGAACGCCACGTTCGTCGGCGAGGCGTTTGCGGACTTCGCGAAGTCGGGCAAAAAGAATTTCGTCGCACTCGATGTCGCCCTCGCGACGCGCGACGCGTTTGGCTTTGGGCAGGGCGAGCGGTTTGGTCAGCGTGATTCTTTCGCGGGCCACGAGCACGCGCCGACCTTCCTCGGTGACTTCGAGCACGGGGAATTCGCTGTCCGCTTGCGCGACGTAGCCGAGGCGCATGAGTTCGCGCCCGACGGCGGCCCACGCGGGGCGGGCGAGTTCTTTGCCGATGCCGTAGGTGGTGAGGCGTTGGTGATTCCAACGGGAAATCTTTTCGGTGTCGGCACCGGTGAGGACCTCAATGATGTGGTTCATGCCGACGCCGTGCTGGCCGGCTTGGCGGATGCGGTAGATGCATGAGAGGAATTTTTGCGCGACAATCGTGCCATCGTAAGTTTCGCGCGGCTCGTTGCAGTTGTCGCACGCACCGCAGTTATCCAAAGGAAAAGTTTCCGCGAAATACTCGAGTAGTTCGCTCCGGCGGCAGCCTGAACTTTCGGCGTAGTGCATCATCTGGCGCAGTTGGGCGCGGGCGACGGACTTTTCGTGTTCGTTGGTGATCTCGTCGATGAAGTGCGTTTGTTTGGCGGCGTCACCGCCACTGAAAAGCAGCAAACAATCTCCGGGTAGCCCGTCGCGGCCCGCGCGACCGGTTTCCTGATAGTAGCCTTCGATGTTTTTCGGAAGATCGTGATGGATGACCCAGCGGACGTTGGGTTTGTTGATGCCCATGCCGAAGGCGATGGTCGCGCAGATGATCTTGGTGTTGTCGCGGAGGAACGCTTCCTGGTTGCGACTGCGTTCAACCACATCGAGGCCGGCGTGGTAAGCGCGGGCGGAGAAACCGCGGCCGGCGAGCGCCTCCGCGATGCGTTCCGCGCCGGCGCGACTTGCGCAATAAATGATGCCGCTCTCGTCTTCGCGCTTGCGGACGAAATCGATGATTTGTTTCTGCGGCTGATCTTTTGACAGGACGCGGTAGGTGAGATTCGGGCGATTGAAACTTGCGACGTAGATTCCCGGGTCGCGCAGTTTCAGGTGTTTGATGATGTCGGCGCGCACGCGTTCCGTGGCGGTGGCGGTGAGTGCCATCAGCGGAATACCCGGGAGTAGTTCACGGAGTTTAGAAATCTGGCGATACTCCGGACGGAAATCGTGGCCCCATTCGGAGACGCAATGGGCCTCGTCGATCGCGATGGCGGTGACGTTCCAGTTTTTTAGATTCTCCTGCCAGTTATCGAGCATGAGCCGCTCGGGCGCGACGTAGAGCAGCCGCCACTCGCCACGATGGAGGCCGCGCAGGCGCGAACGCGATTCGTCGGCGGTGAGCGTGGAGTTAAGGAAAGTTGCGGCCACGCCGACGGCTTGCAGTTGGTCGACTTGATCCTTCATCAGCGCGATGAGCGGTGAGACCACGACCGTGAGACCGGGCTGAAGGAGTGCGGGCAGCTGGAAACAAAGCGATTTGCCGCCGCCTGTCGGGAGTAACGCGAAGACATCGCGGCCGGCGAGAGTGGATTCAATAATCTCGCGTTGGAGCGGGCGGAATTCGTTGTAACCGAAAGTGGTCTTGAGAGTGAGCTGCAGGTCGTCCACGAAAGGAAAAGTTATTTAAGTCCAAGCCAGCGAGCGAGGGTGCGGATAGCGTCGGCGACTTTGTGACCGCGACGCACAGAGCGCCGCATGATTTTGAGTTTCTTGGTTTCACGATGGGCTTTGGGATCGACGTGGCCGACGAGTTCATGACCGGAGAGAATCGGCAAAGCATAGTAACCGCGTTTGCGTTTCGCGGACGGCGTGTAGACTTCCCATGTGTAGTCGAATTCCCAGAGCGCTGAAGTGACTTTGCGGTCGTAGATCAATGGATCGAGGGGAGCCAGCAGCAACGGCTGAGCCGTTGCCGGAGTTGAAAGTTGAAGTTTGGAAGTTGGAAGATCGAACGAGGAAGTGAGCAAAGGCACATCCTCGCGGAGACAATAGAGCGGTGCGCTTTTGAGGCCTTCGATTTCCACGCGTTGAATCAGATCGGTGATGGCGGTGGCTTCAGCGCGTTTAAGACTGCTGAGGCGACGTTGGCGGAGTTTGAGCAGCGCGTCCCAGCGAGTAGTTTGGATTTTGGTGGGCGCGGGGAGTTCGAGGATGTGCTTCGGAATTACGCGGGAGGGCAGGTCGTAATAGCGACGGTTGGATTCGCTGCGGCGTGCGATGAGCAGTTCGCCGTGGAAAAAGAGTTTTTGGAGCGTGGCTTTGACGAGCGTGGCCTTGCCCCAGACGGAGCGGTGATTGCGGCCGTGGTCTTCGAAATCCTCGGAACTCATCGGGCCGCGCTTGGTGATTGCGGCAAGGAGAATGGGCGCGAGCGTTTTTTGCTTCGGGGTGAGTTTGCCCGACCATGCGCCGTGGCGTTTGGTGCGGGCGCGCATGATGGCTTGCAGGTGCGGCCACGCGTCGACGGGGAATGCGACGAGGATGTTGGTGGACGGAATGTGGTGTTCGAACGCAGTGCGCCTCTCGGCGGGCAGGATTTCCGCATGGCCGTGCACGTGGCGCATCAAGTCACCTTCGCGGTAGTCGCGGACGCGGTTGCGCAGGATGAGATCGTGCATGCGACCGGTGACGTTGATCGGGTCGATCTGGACATAGCCGTGGTGGGCGAGGGCGGTCGCGACGTCCGGCACGAGTGCATCCAGCAGCAACGCGCGGCGCATGAAGCGGCGGGCGGTGGCGGGCGTAATGGTGAGTGCGGTGGCTGACATTTGGCGTGCAACTATGATCCCCGTCTTCGCCGTTGGCTACGACGCGGTTGCTTTTCAACGAGCGAAAAGCAAAAAGGCCGCGCATCCAAGCGCGGCCCGTGGTGGAAGCGATACTGTTTTCTTACTTCGGCGGCGTGGTGGCTTGCGCTTCCATCAGGCGGCGGTCCAGGGCGTTCATTTCATTGACGAGACGTTCCTCGACTTTCTTGCGCTCGGAGCTGTTGACGATGCTCAGATTGGCGGCGTCACGCACCACGTTGGCCGGCAGCGAGAGGAGGCGGGTGATGAGGCCCTGATCCTTGAAGCTGCTCAGGTAAAGCGCGGTGATCTCGTGAGAGAGCTTGAGCGAATCCTGCGCGATCGTCTGGGTGGCCACGAGCTGGTTGTTCAACTCTTGGTTGCGGGACATCTCGGCGGTGAGGACGCCGCTGATTTGGTCAGAGATGCGCTGGCTGTAACCGTTGATGGAATCGCGCGTGAGATTCTGGTCGTTTTTCATTTCCGCGAGGATCGGCGAGATCTTGTCGACCATGCGGCCGGAGACTTTGTCGACTTGCTCGTTTTGGATCTTCTCGGCTTCCTCGGCGGTCTTCGGGAGCTGGTTGTAAGGCTGAATCTTGAGCGCGATCGCTTCGGCGAGCTGGTTGACCTTCTCGGCGTTCATCTTCGAAACCTCTTCGTCGGTCATGAACACGTCGGCCTGACGCTTGGAGATCGCGTCTTTGAGGAGTTGGTTGACCGACTCGATGTGGCGGCGGGTTTCCTCGGCGGAGGCCTTCATTTCGGCGTTGGTCTGTTCGCGCAACGAGGCCAGTTCGGTCTGATTTTTTGCGGTGAGGTCGGCGACGGTTTTTTGGTAGAACCAGAAAGCAGCACCGATAACGAGGATCGCAGTCAGGATGACCGCAGGGAGTTGTTCTTTAAACTTTTGCCACATAGGGTAAGTTGGTTGTGAAGTGTGGAATCGGGGACAGGGATAGCAGCTGAATGTTCAAAAGCAATGCCGCCGTGCCCCACGCAAGCCTGTCATCATGAGTCTAAATCGCTACGAACAAACTCTCTTCGATTACGTCAACGGTCACCCTGACGAGCGCCGGCATTGGCACGCGAAAGTGAACGAGGTCGCTCGCTGCTTCGGCGCGCTCGGAGAAAATGCGCGCATGCTCGAGCGCGATTTGTGGGATTATTTTGTGGAGCGAAGTGCCCACGTGCCGCGTCTGCGTGAATTAAATTTCGGCGCCGGGCAGCGCGTGAGTCTGCTCAATCTGGCAGAGTATCTGCTCAGGGTGTGGGGTCCGCCGCCCAAACCGAAAAAGCCCGCATTACCTTTCGAGTAAAAGTCGCCGTCAGTTCGTCACGTGGTTTTTTCACAATTTTCCAATTAATACATTTACAAACGGGCCAAGCGGATACACCTGTTATTCACAAGTTGTCCACTAAATGGAAAACACTATAAGCTCGGTCCAAAATTCACCGCAGCATTACGTAGAAGTGAGAGTTAAGACCTACGTTCTGGATACGAACGTCTTGCTGCACGACCCGCAATCGATCTTCAAATTTGAAGACAATAACCTCGCGATACCGGTCGAGGTGCTCGAAGAGCTCGACGGTATCAAAGGCGAGCAGTCCTCCGAACGAGGGCGCAACGCACGTCGTGTGCATCGAATTTTGCAGGAACTCCTGCCGGATTCGCACTCGATGAATGAAGGCGTCAAGCTGCCGACCGGCGGCACGCTTTCCGTCATCATCAACCGTTATCTGGTCGAGAACAACTGGTCGTCGCCCGCCATGCAGCGGCTGCGCGCCGTGCTCACGGATTTCACGAAGAAGGACAATCGCATCATCGCGAGCGCCCTCTTCGTGCAGGAAACGAATCCGCCGCCGACGATTCTCGTCACGAAAGACGTCAACGTGCAGCTTAAAGCCCGTGCGGTCGGGCTCGAAGCGGAAGATTATCTCAATGACAAAGTCCCTGAAGCGCTGACGGACGATGACGATTATCCTGTGCTCGATCTCGATGTGTATGAGATGCAGCGCTTCTGTTCCGAAGGTGAACTCCTTTTGCCAGAGGAGATGGTCGCACGCCTTTACCTGAACGAATATGTGCTGCTGCGCACGCCCGAAGGCAAAACGATGCCCGGGCGTTACTACGGCGAACGCGTCGTCAAACGGTTGCACATTCCGGATTTCGTCAAGGCGCCAGGTGGCATCCCGATCCGCCCGCGCAATCTTGAGCAACAGTTTTTCGTCGACGCCCTGATGGACGACTCGATTTCGCTCGTGACCTGTTTCGGCAAAGCGGGCACCGGGAAAACGCTGCTTTCGACTGCGTGCGCGCTGTTCCAGACAACCGACGAACATTCGAAATACGACGGTCTCTCCATTTCGCGTCCGGTGATCGCGCTCGGCAAGGACATCGGTTTCCTTCCCGGCACGATGGAGGAAAAGATGAAGCCGTGGCTGCAACCTTACCACGACGCACTCGAAGTGCTGATGCCTTCGAAGCCCGCGAAAGAACCGCAATTCGCCAGCAAGAAAACCGCCAAGAAAAAGAAGAAGCGCGACGACGTGATTGCCATGATGGCCTCGCCGCAACCTTCGCACGGCGGCAATCACGGCCATGGCAACGGCGCGCCGGCGATTAAACCTTACGAGCGTCTCATTAAGAACGGAGTCGTGGAGATTGAAGCGCTCTGCTTCATCCGCGGACGTTCGATCGCGCGCCGGTTTTTCATTCTCGACGAAGCGCAACAGCTGACGCCGCACGAAGTGAAGACCGTCATCACGCGTATTTCCGAAAGCTCCAAACTCGTGCTCATCGGTGATCCTGCACAGATCGACAATCCTTACGTCGATTCACGCAGCAACGGTCTCGTTTATTGCCACAACCGCATGAAAGGCCAGTCGATCGCCGCGCACGTGAAACTTTCGAAAGGCGAACGTTCCCGCCTCGCCGAACTCGCGGCCGATCTGCTTTAAGCGGATCGGTCAGTCCTTAGCTTCGACTTCGCCCGGCTTTTCGTCGGTCGACTCTTCCGTTTCGTCGTTATCGAGCAGGCTCGGTTCGCCTTTGCGCTTGGCGATGCACTCCATGATGCCGGCAAAGAGGCCTGTAAACATCAGGTCGCCGAAGAGGGTGTTGCGGAAAAAATAAACGGTGGGCGGATACTCGGGATGTCCGACGGTCAACGCCTGCCACCACCCGGCAAAAGTTTTCGCGTAGAACGCATCCGAGGCCCACGACTGCGTATTCGTGACGATGTAAAATAAGATTGCGCCGAGCAAGGCGCCGTTGAGGAGGTTGAGCCATGATTTGCGCTGGGAAACCCAGAGGCCGATAAAAAGTGCGGCAGCGAAACACGCGGTGCGAGCAATCGTGCCGCTGAGCGGCCAGGTGAAACCATACTGCGTCGCGTAAAAATGATTGATGTAGAGATCGGATAACCCGACCGCGGCGAACGGCACGAGCCACATCCAGCGGTTCCGGAAATAAACTGCTCCACAAAACGCGATCGCCATCACCGGCGAAAAATTAGCCAGCGCCAGCTCCGTGGTCGGCACGAGCCGATACAGCGCAGCGAGAACGATCAGGATAAGAGCGACGATCACGGCGGGACTTTAGGCTTCAGCCTCGCGCGCCATCAACCACAGAAGGTCGGACACGCGGTTGAGAAAACGCAGAATCAACGGCCGGATCGTTTTCCCGTGCGCGCTGAGTCCGACGAGGTGGCGTTCCGCGCGGCGCGCCGCGACTCGCGCGAGTTCGAGCGCGGCGGAGTGCAGATTTGCGCCGGGCGTGGCCCATCCATCGAATTTTGGCTGGCGCGATTCAATCATCGCGACCAATTGGTCGACGCGGGCGAGGGCAGCATCGGCTAGTTTCGCAAAATTCGAACTGGCGTGGCGTGCGCTGTCGGTTTCCGCGTAACTCACTTCGCCCATAATGGTGATGAGTTCCTGCTGAATCGCTTCGAGATCTTGCTTCAATGCGTCGCCCGGTTGCGTGGCCTTCGCGAAACCGATTGCGACATTCAATTCATCGAGCGCGCCGATCGCTTCGATTTGCGGATGATTTTTCGCGACGCGTTGACCGTAGAGCAGGCTCGTCGTGCCGTCGTCACCGGTGCGGGTGGCGATGGAGCGCGGGGAGCGGCTGGCGGCATCGGACATCGTCAGGCTCTTTTCGCCGCTTCGCGCGTAGCTTTTTTCAGCGCTTTAATGTCAGCGTCGATGCTCGCGAGCGTCTCTTTATCCATGTGGTCGATAAACAGCACGCCGTTCAAGTGGTCGACTTCATGCATCACGCAGCGCGAGAGCAGACCATTGCAACGCATGAGGTGCGGGTGGCCGTCGAGATCTTGAAATTTAACCGCGATCTCATCCGGCCGCACTACGTCGCCGCGAATCTCAGGAAACGACAGGCAGCCTTCTTCGTAAACCGTTTCGTGTTCCGGGACGATCGTGACCTCAGGATTCACCAGCGCCAACGGCATGAAAATTTCCATCGGCGGATGCGCGCCATCGTATTCCCAATCGAAATCAGGATCGGCGTTCCGCAGATCGAGCACACACAATTGGATGTCCTGACCGATTTGTTGAGCGGCGAGTCCGATGCCATTTGCCTCGTGCATCGTCTCCACCATTTCCGCCGCAAGCGTCTTGAGCGCAGGAGTAAAGGCAGTTATCTTCGCGCCTTTCTTGCGAAGGATCGGGTTGTTAAAGTGAACAATTTTGAGGGACATGGGTCTTGGGTAACGTGCGCAGGGTATTTGTCGGCGCAACCACGCAGCAAATAAAAATCTGCACTCTTACCGTATGTCTCAATCAATCAATTCGCCTGCTTCGTCTTCGGCTTCGGGCTCACGTTCTCCGCTTTGGGTGATGTGGCTCGTCGTGGGATTGGGGCTTCTCGTGGTCGCCTGGCTTATGCCGGTGAATGTGAAATCGCTCAACACTGCGCTCTTGCGTGAGGCCGGACGCGACACGCCAACCGTGTCTGGATTCGGCAGCGATTTACTTGCGATCGATAAACCCGGTCCCGCCGCGCTTGCGCTCGAAGCGGCCCGCAAAGTCGGCGATCCCGGTGCGGAAACCTTTGCGAGCGTCTACGATTCTTTTGCGAAACAACACCGCGATATGATGCCGTGGGGCGGCTGGGACGTCGCGCTCGAACCCGTGCTCGTCGGGCGCAACGCCGCTTCGTCGTCGGAATCGCAACCCGTGTTGCAATTCATGGTGACGGCGCAAGCGCGCGATAATCTCCGCCGTTATCTCGCCGTCTCGCGCCTGCCCGCGGTGCAAACTCTTTTGAAAACTGGCGCGGTCGCCGGCACGGTGCGTTTTGTGCCCGCGAATCGGCCGGGCGGCCAGCCGCTCGACGCGGTCGTTTTGCTCACCGCGTATCTTTGGCAAACCGAACACCTCTCCGCTTCGCTCCAACGCGAAGTGCGCACACTCGCCGAAACTGCCGTGCAATCCGGCCAGCTGGGTGAACTCGAAGATTTTTATCTCGATATTCTCACGCTCGGCAAACGCCTGAATTGGGTGCAGCTCTCAGAATTGCTCCGCACGACGGGAAGTCTCGCGACGGTCGGCCAGTTTGCGCACCTCACGCGGGTTGCGCCGGAACATCTGCCCGTAATTTATACCTCCGCGCTGATGACGAAGTCTGCGGACAACGTCGCGCGCTACCTCATCACGTATGGCCAGCCCGGCGCAGAGAGCTTGGAGAAAGCGCTGTCATTCGGCCAGGGTGCGGTGACTCAACTCGTGCAACGCCAGGCGCCCGTTGCGGATAACGCTTCGCATTTCGAATTCGGTGCGTCCTTCGCGCTGCGTCATCCGGAACTCGCGTTGTTCTTAAAATACGCGGCGTTTCTCATCGGCGTCTTCTTCCTGATTCGCGCGATCGACGCCGGGCTTTTCCAGACGATCGAGTCCACCTTGCGCGGGGCCTTTCCGCGAATGGGCAGCGGAGCGATCGCGATCATCCTGACCTTTATTTTCTTCGTTTTTTCCGAGCCCTTCCTGCTGAAAGCGGCGCCGGTTTCGGACTACAAAATCAAATTATCAATTCCTGTCATCGGCAGCGTCACCACGCCCGCCGCAACTGAAGCTTCAACCACCGTAACTCATATGGACATCTCCACCATCCTCTCGATCACCGCGTTCGCGGCGCTCCAAGTCGTCATGTATGTCATCTGTCTAGTCAAGATAGCCGACATCGCGAAGCAACAGCTCTCGCCTTCGCTTAAGCTCAAGCTCATGGAGAACGAGGAAAACCTTTTCGACAGTGGCCTCTACATTGGTATCGCCGGCACGGCCACGGCGCTGGTGTTGCAAGTGCTCGGGCTCATCGACGCCAATTTGCTCGCCGCGTATTCGTCCAACTTGTTCGGCATCGTGTGTGTCGCGCTCGTGAAAATCCGCCACGTCCGTCCCTACAAACGCCAGCTTATCATCGAAAGCCAGCACGCCACCGTCACGGCCTAAACCCGTGTCGCTTAACTTCAACCCACAGGACGCTGCCTCATGAATAAGACGCTCCTATTAATTATGTGCGACTTCATGTTGCTCAATCTCCTCGCGCTCACGCGTTGGGAGAAAGCTGAGCCACAGAACACGCAATTAGAGACGGCTGCACCGCGTTCCGCGCAGAACGCTCCCGCTGTGAATGCTGACATGGTCGAACTCATGCGCATTTCCCTAGAAGACGAAAAAACATCGCGCGAACAACTCGCCAGCCAACTTGCGACGACGCAAGGCTCGCTCTCCGAGCGCGAAAAAAACCTCGCCAATCTCGAGCAACAGAAGGGCCAGCTCCAAACCACGCTCGCCGCGACGCAAAGCAGCGCGAAGGAATTGGAACAACGTTTCAGCGCCACGTCGCAAGAAGCCGCGATGTCGCGCGAACAGCTCGCTAAACTTCAGCGCGAACTCGAAGAACGCCGCGCCGAAGCCGAACGCCAGAAAACCGAGCTCGCCCGCATGGAGCGCGCGAATGCGGAGGCGCGACAACGCATCGAGGGCTTGAATGTGGCCGTGAAAGTGGCCGAGCAGGAAAAAGGTTTGCTCACGCAAAACCTCACCGAAGCAAAATCTCAGATCGAGGTTGAGCGCGTGGAACGCGCCAAAGTTCAGGAGCAAGCCGCGACGCTGGGACAAAACGTTGGCCAACTCGCCGCCAAATCGGGCGAACTGAGCAAAGAGATCCGCGACAATCGTCCGGTGAATCCGAATATTATCTTCAGCGAGTTTCTGAACAACCGCGTGAAGACGAACATCGTGGCGCGCCGTCCGGGTATCTTTAGCCCGAACACCAAGGGCAAGGACACGCAAACCGTGTTGGTGAGCGATGGCACGAGCACTTACGCCCTCATGCACATCAGCGACACGCCGTTTACGTTGAGTGAAACCGCCGCGGAATACGATCAAGTCACCGGGCAGCTTAATCGCGGTGCGATCAATGTGCCTGTGAATCAGCTGCAGTTCCTGCAACTCGATCCGCGCTTGATCGCCGTGCCGGTGGATACCTCCGTCACCGCCTTGTTGGGTGGAAAAGTTTACCAGCTCGCGAAAGAGCCGTTTAAGTTTCCTGAGGCAGTTCTCGTCCGCGCCGATGACGGAAAATACGGCGACACCGCGCTGCGTATCGACCAAGCGAACCCAAACTACTTGCGTCTCGATAATAGGATCGTGACGCGCTTGTTCGGGGAAATTTCGCCAAAGCGTGGCGACTTGGTGTTCAGTAAATCCGGTGAACTCATTGGCATGATGGTGAACAACGAGTATTGCGCCGTGCTGGGTAATTTCACGCCCGCGGCGACGTTGAATACAGGCACGCCGGAGCCGAAGACGAGCAGTGTGCTCGGCGGCGCCTACTCGCGCCTCATGCGCCTGCCGTTTAAGCTGCAGTAAGCGCTCTTTCCCTAGCAGTTTTCATCTTCGAGCCGCCCGCGTAACCGCGAGCGGCTTTTTCATGTGCGCTCTCATTGGACGCGGGGCCATCAGCCCCGCGCGGCTGATGGCCCCGCCTCCATTGGTTTTATTTGGGCGGCGACAACTTCACGTAGGTCGGCACGTCGCGATCACATGAGAGCACGCCATCTTTTTCGAAAAGCTCGACGACTTGGATCGAGCTGCGCCGTAGTTCCAGCGACTCTTTGTCTTCCGGCTTGATGGTGCCCGCGCGGCCCGGATGCGTGAAGTAAAACAGGAATGCGCGGTCGCCACTCACGACCACGCAAGGATGGCCGCCGTTGACCCCGTCGTCGGGGCCTTTGCCACCTACTTCGAGCAGGTTGGTCGGCTGTGCTTTCCACGTCAGCGCGTCGTCGCTGCGGTAAACGCCGAGACCTTTCCACAGATCGACGAGCATCCAGGTTGTGCCTTTCCAGTTGAAAACAAACGGGCCTTCGCCCGGTCGTTCGCCCACGCCGCGGACTTTGCCTTTCTCGACCCAGGTGAAGAGATCCGCGCTGTCGGCGTAGTAAATCGATTTGGCGTCGCGCTCGTTGTTATACCATAGGCGCCACGTGCCATCAGGGAGGCGGTGCACGCCGGCATCGATCACGCGGTCGGACGCGAGTTCCAGCGTCGAGCGATAGTCCCATTCGCGCAGATTTTTGCTCGTGAGGTGCACGATGTTGCGCGGGTGTTTCCAATCTTCGAAAATTCCCGGCACGATCGTAAGAAACATGTGCGCAGTGCCATCGTCTGCGACCACGACCTCGGGCGCCCAATAGGTTGGCTCTTTCCCGCCCACGCTTGCGGGCACGTTGATTTTCGCTTCGCCGGTCGCCGCCCAGTTCGCGCCATCGGCCGATTCAGCAATGCCGATAGGGGTGCCGTGCACCCAGGCGACGCCCGAGAGCCCCGGGACATTGGCGCGGCGATTCGTGTAGAACATCCACCAGCGTTTCGCGGCGGCGTTCCAGACGACCACCGGATCGGCGGCGCCGTCGTAGTGCGCGTCGCGAAACAACGGCTTCGGTGCCAGCGTGCCGTTCGGCGCGGCAAAAATGGAAACGCACGACACTGCGCACAGCGCAGCGAGGAGAAAACGGGGGAAAGGCGTCATGGGGTAGCGTGACGCTACGCCGAATCACGCCTTGGGTTCAAAGCGACTTTCCGCGCGATTCTTTCTGACAGTATGAGCCGGCGCGATCTGCCCGTTCATCGCGATGTAGATTCCTGCAGGCAACACCTGTAGCGCGCCGACGGCACATCCGAGATTAAACAACGCGTCGCTGGTGCGAAAACGCGCGGGCAACATCGAGCCGGTGAAGACAATGACTTTGTCTTTGATCGTCGCGAGGGCGGCGGCGGTTTCCGTCATCGTGTCGGTGCCGTGGGTGATCAGGATGAGTTTTTCTGGCGATACTTCCACGCGTTCGCGGATGAGCGCACGATCCGCGTCCGTCATCGCGAGGCTGTCTTTGCGCGTGACCGATTCGATGACGTATTCAAACGTCACGTTGGCTTCCTTGAAGAGCGGTTCGACTTGCGGGTCGCCGACATCGTAGCTGCTCGCCGCGTCGAAATAGACTTTGTCGATCGTGCCGCCGGTGGAAATGACTCTCAAGCGCATGACGGGAGAAAGGGTTAACCGCGGCGGATTTCCGAGCCTTTGAAACGAATGATCGTGCGATAAACTTTCTTCAGGCGGCAGGTGATCTTGCCGGTGTGCACGTCAAAGTGATCAGGGATTTCGATGCGGTGAATGTCGACGACCGCATGGTAACCGCGCTCCGAAAAAATATCGATCAACATGGCTAGCGCGGGTGGTTCGTCGAAAACTGCGTCTTCGCTGTTGATGTTCGCGTGACCGGAAAGCGCGTGGCTTTTGACGATCGGCATCATTTTTTTCTCCACGACCGTCACGACGCGTTGGAAAACTTCCGGATGGTTCAGCTCGTAGCCGTCGAGGCGCTTGACGAGTTCCTGGCGCGCATGCACGACGATATCGCTCGCGAGTGGCAGCATGCGCAAACGCGCGTAGGTGCGGGGATCGAGCTCCAGCGAACTCTGGTATTCGAGTTCGACGACGATGTTTTTCTCGACCTCCTCCAACGTGCCTTCGGCGTTGATGAGGTGATAGTGGAAAATGTTTTTGAGCGAGAGCAGCGCGTCCCACGTTTGTTCTTTGAAGACGCGGTAGCGGCGGCGGGCGAGTTTCTCGTCGAAGTCGGTGACGCGTTCTTCCTGCAATTCACCCTGACCGGTGCGACGCACTTCGTCGTTGTAGGCTTTCACTTCTTGGCCGCGTTTGAGCTGGCGTGCGACCGATTCGCGTTCGTCGACGAAAAGCACGACGATCTGCATGACCGGCTGCCGAAAGTGAATCGCCAGCGGCGTGCCGTGAAACTCGCGCCAGAGCTGCGTCATGCGTCCGTTTAACATCTTCAAACACTCGACCTGCACTTTCGTGCGCGGGAAGCCGTCGAGGATGACGCCATCGCGATATTCTTCGCGGAGCAAACGGCGCAAGAGCACCGCGAGCACTTCGCGATCGCCGATCATGTTGCCGGCGTCTTTGATCCGCTTCATCTCCGGGGTGTCGAGCAGCGAGCTCATCACGATCGGTTCGCAAGTGAGGCCGCGCGTCTTGGCGATGAACGCCGTGTTCGTGCCTTTGCCCGCGCCCGGCGCACCGCCGAGCAAAATGATTTCTTTCGGGAAGCGCAGGTGTTCGCGTCCGAAATGAGATTCGAGATCCGCCCAGATCGGCTCGAAAATAATTCGAGCGTCTTTAATTTCGAGCTCCGCCGAGGAGGCAGTGTTCGGGAGTGGGGCGGGGGCAGTGGGTTTCGGGAGCTCGCTCATGCAAAGGTGGCCCGAACGGTAGGGCGGGCGCTTTGAGTGAGGCGACTAAAATTAAGGGGTTACCCGGTAATCGTCGGTTTGGCTTAAGCCGCGAACATCTGCGGTGAGTCCTTCGGCACTTTAAACCGAGCCCTTACGCGGCAGCACGCGCGCGGGGGTTTCCATCTGGCCGCGGGTCACGCCGAGCTGGTTGATGAGTTTCAACTCCCGCCATAAATTCGAGCCGCTGAGCTGGCCGCTGATCAATTGCTGGTAACTTTTCACCGTGCGCGTGACTTCGTCGGCGTCTTCCGTGAGGAATTCCACCCGGAAGCTGCGCGCGCCCAGCGCCATGAGTTTCGAGGCGTATTCGGCGCCGGTTTGCGCGCGGCTGTTATAGACGGTGTTGCGGCAGCCGGCATCGGCTTTCAGCGGATGCTCGGCCCCGACCCGGTCACGCAACGCGACGCGGTGTTTATCACACGGGCGGCCGCAGTCTTTGTAGTCTTTGCCCGACGAGAGAAATGCGCAGAACACGCAATGCTCCATGTGAAACATCGGCATGTGCTGGTGCAGCGTGATGTCGAACCACGCGCCCGGCGCCGATTCGAGCAGGGCCTCGAGTTGCGTGATGTTGAGATCGTAGGACGCCGTGACGCGCTCGAGACCGTGATGATTAATGTAGTAATCGGCGGTAAGCGGGTTGGCGACGTTGAGCGAGAAATCGCCGCGGCGACGTTTGTCGGCGAACCATTTCAAGTGATCGTAGTTGCGCACCAAGTAACCATCAGCCTCGGACGACAGCACTTGTTTGATAATCCACTCTTCGCCCGGTTTGAAGACGCGCGGCGATGCGACCCAGATCGTAGCGCTTGAATCGCTGCCACGCAGTTCGCGGAACCGCGTGACGGCGTCGCGGTAAAGTTTTGGGTTTTCAAACTCGCAATAAATCGTGCGCGCGCCGGCTGACCATGCGGCGTCGAGCTGGTGCAGTTCGCGAATGACCACAATAATTTCAGGATCCGAGGTAGGGGCGGTTATCCCTAACCGCCCTGCATCGACGCTCTCCGAAGGGCGGTTAGGGATAACCGCCCCTACCTTAGGATTGATTTGCCAGCGTTTCGGCGTGGCCCGTTGGGCTTCGAGTTCCACCGCGACACGGCGCCGCAGTTCGTTGAGTTCTTTCACCGGGAGAATCACGTCGCCTTCGAGATGATTCTGCAGCGAGCCGAGCTTGAACGGGGTGCCGCCGAGGCGGCCGAGTTGGTCGGTGAGGCGTTCGGTGGTGAGCGGTTGTTTCTCGGCGCGGGCGAGCGGCATCGTCGACGCCGCTTGGGCCACGTGGCCTTGTTCGTCGCGCGCAAACAGGGTGAGCGCCGTGCCCTCGGCGCCGTGGACTTCGAGCAAAATGTCCTGACGAAAACGAATCTGGTCGCCCTCAAACGTCTGGCGCACGCGGCGGTCGAGTTCGGGATCGTTGGTTTTCCACACGCGATCCCCGACGTTGACGCGGGAGAAATCGATGTCGCCGCGCCCGAAGCGCAGCTGCGTTTCGCCGTTGCGCGGATCGGCGAAGTAGATGCGCCCGCCTTCCTCTTTGGCGTCGGGGCGACCGGCGTCGAACACGATGCCGTCACCCGGTTTGGCGGGTGCGGTGAGTTTAAGCGTGACGAAATCGTTGCCCACCTGCGTGACGCGGCCGAGGTAAACACCGCGCTTTGTGCCGAAACGGGCGTGCGCAAGCTCCTGGTTTTGAATCCCGCGAAACCATCCGGTGTAGAGTCCGCGCGAAAAGCCCATTTCCAAATCGTAGAGCGATTCGCGACGCACCGTGGTCATCACTTCATCCTCGGCCACTGGCGTCGGCCCGAAAATTTCTTGCATCACCTTGTCGAGCGCCTGGCGATACACCCGCGTGATGCTCGCGACGTATTCCGGATTTTTGAGGCGGCCTTCGATCTTCAACGAAGCCACGCCCGAGCGCACGAGGTCCGGCAACACGTTCAGCCCTGACAGATCCTGCGGGCTCAATAGGTAACGTCGGTCCCCGAGATCGACAGTGGCCCCGTCGGAGACGAGTTCGTAAGGCATGCGACACGCCTGTGCGCACTCGCCGCGGTTCGCGGAGCGACCGCCGAGCGATTCGCTCGTCAGGCATTGGCCGGAGTAGGCGACGCACAACGCACCGTGCACAAATACTTCCAGTGGCATCGAGGTGCCCGCCGCCATTTGCGAGTCCCGGATCGCGGCGATTTCTTTGAGCGAATTTTCGCGCGCGAGCACGACGAGATTCGCGCCGAGTTCACGCGCGAATTCCACGCCGGCGGCGCTGGTCACCGTCATCTGGGTCGACGTATGGATCGGAAAGTCCGGCGAAATCCGACGAATGAGCCGGCAAATCCCGACGTCCTGCACGATCGCCGCATCCACGCCGGCGGCGATGATTGCGCGGAGATACTCGGCGGCGGATTCGATCTCGTTGGCGAAAACGAGGGTGTTGAACGTCACGTAACCGCGCACGCCGCGCCGATGGAGGAATTCCATGAGCGCGGGCAAATCGGCGACTGTGAAATTCTTGGCGCGCATGCGGGCGTTGAATTTTTCGAGGCCGAAATAAATCGCATCCGCGCCATTCTCGATGGCGGCCTTCGCGCATTCCCAGTCACCGGCGGGCGCGAGCAACTCAGGGCGCGCCAAAACGCCTGGTTTTACGGCGGGATTGGGCAAAGTGGCGTTCGGTTGCATGCTGTCGCTGTATTCAAGACTGACGGAGCATCAACCTCTTAAAATAGACGAGGTTTTGGAGCGGAACTTTCCTGTGCACGGACGTCTAAACCACTATGGACAATTTCAAAAAATTAGTGGTTTTGCTGCTGTTGGCTTGTGCAGGGATTGGCTCGTATGCGCATGGTGCGGCTGAACTTACGCCGTATGAAAAAGCCGTTCAGGATTATATCTCGGCAGCTTCGACTGAATTGAATGCGCTCCAAAAAGAAATCGACGCGCAATTGTCCGCCTCACCGGCGGACAAAGAGAAGTTATCGGAATTCCTCAAAAAGCATAAGGAAGCGTCCACCAAGCTCGAAGCGCTGAAACAAGCAAAGTCCAACCAATTTGACCCACTCAAGCAGGCTTATGAAACAGCCCGTGCTGACATGGTCGCGGCTTTGGACAAAGCGCGTAGCGGATGATGCGTTACAAAGCCGCTTCCGGCACTGGTGCGGGCGTGACCTCGCGTGGCGCCGGAGTCGCGACGTGCGGTGCAACCGCGCGCAGTTCGTAGGCGAGCAAGACGGTGAGCAGGAAAAATCCCGCTGAGAAATAGCCGAGGGTGGTCATGCCTTGGAGATGGCCGGTGGACGTGCGCGTGATGAAAAATCCGGCGAGCAGGGTGGCGAGGCCGCTGGCGGCTTGTTGCAGCGCGGCGTTTACGCTCATGAAGCCGCCGCGGTAACGGGCTTCGACCGCATTGGTGATCATCGTCATGGCGGGAGCAAAGCGCCCGGACATCGTGACCATGAAGAGCGCCATCATCGTCGCCGCGACATACACGGACGAAGTGCCGAGTCGCGTGATAAAAAACACCACAATCACTGCCATCCCGGACATGATCGCCAGCAAGCGGAGCCGATCCATGTGATCGCTCAACCAGCCCACCAGCGGCGTGCTGATCGCGGTGGCGACCCCGCCGACGGCGTAAGCGATCGGAAGTTGGAGTTTTTCATCAAGGCCAAGATTCGCGATGAACGAGGGCGCGAGAAACGGGATCAAGGTGCCGCCGGCCATCACGAGCGGGATACTCACAAAAAACGCGCGCCGGTGCACTTTGAGTGACAAAATTTCTTTCATCTGCCGCAGCGGCTCGTGGTTTTGCACGGCGGTTTTGATCGGAGGCAGTGAAAAATAAGCCACGACCCACACCACGACTGAGCAGCTCGCCAGCAGGAAAAAAGGCGCGTGCCAGCCGAACTTGCCTGCGAGCACGAGGCCGGCGGGAACTCCCAGCACGGAGGCAATTGGGAAAGCTGCCATGACCAGGCTCATCGCGCGGCCGCGTCGTGTGGGCGGAATGATATCACCGACCATCGCGCCCACCATCGAGCCCGCCAATCCGCCAAACGCCCCCGCCGCGAGGCGTGCCGCCATGAGCGCGTGGTGATTCGGCGCGAGCGCGCAGGCGAGGGTGGCGATGCCGAAGCCCGCGTAGAGAAAAAGCAGGGAGCGTTTGCGATCGAAACGATCCAGAAAGAAACCGCCGGCGAATCCGCTGACCGACGCGGCGAGACCATACGACGCGACGAGGTAAGTGAATTGGCCGGGCGTGATTTGAAACATCCGCATGAGCTGCTCGCCGAGCGGCATCATGATCATGAAATCGAGGATGTGCGTGAACTGCACCGCGCACAGCACCGCGAGGGTCGCGTTTTCGCGACCTTTAGGCAGAGCGTGATGTTGGACGGTGACGGACATGCAGCGGAGTAGGATTCACGGAAACGAACCCAGCGCAACTAGCTCGTGGGATTCGTGGCGGAAGATTGAAAGGGAGCCTTCGAAGCCTGCGTCGGCACGGGGCCGACCACGGCGCGTGCGGCTTCGGCGAAAAGCAAGGCGCCCTGTCCGGGATGACGCCGGCGATGCCGCACGAGGCAAATATCGCGTGACGGGGCGACACCGCTGAATTTACGAAACACGAGCCCGGCGGGATCGTTGGCGCTGCGCGAGCTTTGCGGCAGGATGCTCACGCCGAGTCCCATGGCGGCCAGGGCTTTGACGGTGGAGACTTGCCCGCAACGATGCGCGATCTTCGGTTCGAATTCGTGTTCGCCGCAGTAACGCTTGATTTGCAACGCAAGCGTCGAGCCGTCGCCGAGGAGAATGAAATTCTCGTCCTTGAGATCGCTGAACGTAATCTTTTCGGCGCTGGCAAGCGGGTGGTCGGCGCCCATCGCGAGGAGCAGTTGTTCACTGTAAAGCTTCTCGACCAGCAAGCGCGGCTCGGTGATGGGCGAAGAGAGGAAGGCCCAGTCTAATTTTCCCTCAAGTAGTTCTTCAATCAACGGGTTACGGAAATCTTCACGCGTGTGCAAATTGATGCGAATGTCATTGGCGCGACAGTGTGCGAGCACCGCCGGGAGAAAAAACGGCGCGACGGTCGGGATGGCCCCGACCGTGACCTTGGGTCCGAGCTCCGGTGCAGCTTTCAGCTCACCAATGGTTTGCTCAACTTCGGCGAGGATTCGGCGCGTCCTTTCGAGCAACACATTGCCCGCTTCCGTGAGGATCGCCTTCCGGCCAAGGCGTTGAAAAAGCGTCTGCCCAAGCTCTTCCTCAAGGTTCAAAATCTGCTGACTCAACGATGGCTGGGAGATAAAACTGCGTTGGGCGGCTTTGGTGAAGTTTTGTGTCTCAGCGACTGCCAAGAAGTAACGCAATTGGTAGATTTCCATAGGTAAATCAGATGGTTCCTATAGAAACTAAGTATTTTGGCTATTGCAAGAGTGGGTGTATTCTCTGCGCATCACCAAAACAGGTGTCTCAAGCAAACAACCAAATTACTCTTCTCATGAAAACCAACACGCTCAACGCCATCATCGCAGTCGCCGCCGTCAGTGCTATCGCCTTCACCAGCGTAGTCCAAGGCGCGGTCAACGTCGATATCGTGGCCATCTCTGTGGGCTTCCTCGCTGCGGCGGGCATTGTTGCCCTCACCATCGCCGATTATCGCGGACACAATCTCCGCTAAGACTTTTTAAGTCAGTAGTTCATAGTGCAACAGAGGCCGGGTAACCACTCCCGGCCTCTTTTTATGTCTGCGTTTTGGCATCGGTTGCGCAGATTTTAGACAAACCCTGCCGCCCGTGACGCTTTTTAGGAAACGACCCAAAAACCCTCACATGGAGGCCGCACATGCAACCGACACTTGGAAAGACTGGTTTGAAGCCTACGGGCCCAAGTTGCTCCTGTGTGCGCGTCAGTGGACGCGTTCTCTCGCCGATGCGGAGGATGTCCTGCAAGAAGCCTTCGTGCGCTATTGGCGCCACCAACGCGATCTGCCGGGCGACCCGCAGGCCTTGCTCATTACTTCGATCCGCCGCGCGGCCATCGACCATGCGCGTCGCGAAACCCGCCGCGCGATCCGCGAAGAGAAAGCTGACGGTGGCTTGGAAGGCCGCGACACCCTTTTCACCCCGCAACTCGGTGAAGATGCTGATCGTCGCGTGGAAATCGAAGCCGCGTTGCAGCGACTTCCCGTCGAGCAACGCGAAGTGCTCGTCCTCAAGATCTGGAACGAACTCACCTTCGATCAAATTGCCGGCGCCTTGGACATCCCGGCCAACACGGCCGCTTCGCGCTATCGCTACGCGCTCGCGGCCCTCCGCAAAGAATTAAATCCCGTTTCCCATGGATGACTCATTCAAAGACCTTGAAGCCGAATTGAAAGGCCTGCGTCTGCGCCAGCCCTCGGCGCAACTTTTCGCCCGCTTGGAGCGCGATCTTGCCGAGGAAATCCCCGAAGTCGTCGCGCCGCCGCCGCGCCCGCGTTATGCGTCCGCCACCAATCTGAGTTCATGGAAATGGTCCGGCTGGCGCATGGCCGGCATGGCCGCTGCGCTCACGCTCGTGGCGACGGTCGGCGTCGTGATTTTGAAGCAAAGCGAAACGATTTCTCCCGGAGTCGCGCCCGAACTGGCGTCGAACGATGCACCGCGGGAAGCCCAATCCTACCGGCCGGTCGCGCGCGATTCCAATGCCTACGTGAATGACATCACGTCGCGTTACCAGCCGGTCGCGGCGACGAATGTTCTCTACGACGTCAAAGACGAAGGTTACGCGAACCGCACGGATGACGCCGACGCCCGCCGCGTTCGCGCCCGCTACATCGACACCTACACGTTCGAAAATCCGCGCAACAATTCCTCGCTCAAGTGGAGCGTGCCGCGCGACGAAGTCCGCGTGATCCGCGCCAGCTGGAATTAATTTTAGTCCGTTAAACCATCCATCCCCTATGCAATCCTGCAAAAACTACCTGTTGCCAGTCCTCGCGCTGGCCGTGCTCACGCCGCAAGTGTGGGCGCAACCAGACAAGAAAGAAGAAAAGAAAGTCACCATCCGCCGCCTCGACAAGGACTCTCCGCGTCGCGTCGAAGCGAACGTTGAAAAAGAAACCATCACGTTTCTCGGCGTCGAAACCGCCAACGTCGGCCGCACGCTCGGGGCGCAACTGGGCCTTCCGCGCGAAACGGGCCTCATCATCACGCGCGTCGCGGAAGACAGCCCTGCGGCCTCCGTGCTCAAAGAAGACGATGTGCTCACGAAGTTCGAGGATCAGATCCTCGTGAACATGCCGCAGCTCGGCACGCTCGTGCGCTCCAAAAACGCCGGCGACGAGGTGAAACTCACCGTCGTGCGTGGCGGCAAGGAAACCGTCTTGAAAACCAAGCTCGCTTCCCGCGAAGTGCCGAAGCTCGCCCAGGCAGAGTTTTTCCAAGGTTTCCCAAGCAACGCGTTCAGCTTCGAAGGGAATAATCTTCAAGGGATCGAGCAGCTGCGCAATTTTCCCGGCATGGGCCCGGATCATGCCCGCGATGTCTTGCGCATCATCGGTCGCGAGCGCGCCAACGCCCTCAACGGCCCGCGCGTGCACATCCGCAGTCGCGCCGGCCAGGGCGCCACAATCGTCGATTTGCCGAAGAGCAATATTTCCTATTCGGACGACGACGGCTCGATCGAAATCAAATCGGAAGACGACAAGCGCACGCTCACGGTCAAAGACGCGAAAGGCACCGTCCAATTCAACGGTCCGCTCAACACGGACGAAGATCGCAAAAAGCTTCCGCCGGAGATCGCCGCGCGCCTCGAGAAAATCGATGTCGAGACGATCAACTTCGAAGCCGGCGAAGATTTTAAAGCTGAGTTTGTGCCGGCTCCTCCCGCGCCCGCGAAGAGCAAAATCAATCGCGACGTGACCGGCGAACCTGCATTCCAAGCGAAGCCCGCCGGGCGTCCGCTCTAAATAATTTAGGCGCGGCAGGTGGCCGCGCCCAGTGTGTGTGCAGACCGGGCTGGCGTGAAAGCGCCAGCCCGTTTTCTTTAAATTACATCGGCGGCGGCACTTCGCCTGTCGCCGGGCGTTTCACGAACGCCGCGATAATGAGCGATACGATCAGGCCGAAAATCACGACGAGGATGGGCGTGAAAATCGCCTGGACCACCGGCCCCATCATCATCCGCGTGAAACCTTCCGCTTGCTCCATTTGCGCTTCACCCATGCCCGCTTTTTCCCATTGGGTGCGGACAATCGCCATTTGGTAATCGGCAAACTGGGTGTTAATGAACTTCAAGTGAAGGAAGTTATAAATGCCGCTGAGCACACCGGAGATGAGGGAAATCAAAACGCCGGTGCCGAGCGCGCGACCGTAGGACATGCCTTTTTCCGGCGTTTCATCGCGCACCGCGCTGATTCCGAGCCACAGAACCACGAACATGATAATGAAACCGAACCATTGAAAGTATTGCCCGGTGGCGAGCTTCTCGGTTTCAAAGCCGGTGAAATACAGCGCAAGGCGCATTACCGCGCCGCAGATGGTCAGAATGAGTGCGTAGGTGAATTTAGTGCCCATGCGCACACGTTGCCGATTCGTGGTAACGAATTCAACCGTCGTTGTGACGGGCGGCAACCGCGATGGATGGGCGGTTCGAGGTGAAACCCGATCAGCATGGCATGTTGCTCAAAGGTGGTCGCCGGTCTCCGCACCGGCGACTGGCTGCGCGCGTGCTGAGGCGTCGGTGCGGAGACCGACGCCCACCTCTCGAATCGCTTAACGATTATCGCCGTCCAGCATGCGACCGAGGCCGCCGAGGACGGAGCCTTCTTCGCGGCCGCCGCGACCGGTTTGGGGAGCCGCAGCCACGATGCGGCTCGCGAGGCGCGAGAACGGCAACGATTGCAGCCACACTTTGCCCGGACCGCGCACGCGGGCGAAGAACAGACCTTCGCCACCGAAAAGCGCATTCTTAATGCCGCCGACGTATTCGATGTCATAGTCGACCGATTTTTGCAGCCCCACCAAACAGCCCGTGTCGATGCGGAGCGTTTCTCCCGGCTTCAGATCGCGTTCGTAGAGCGTGCCGCTCGCGTGAAGGAAGGCGAGTCCGTCGCCTTGCAGACGTTGCATGATAAACCCTTCGCCGCCGAACAGGCCGGCGCCGAGGCGTTTTTGAAACGCGATGCCGACGCTCACGCCTTTCGCGGCGCAGAGGAAAGCATTTTTCTGCGCGATGATTTCCCCGCCGAGTTCGCGCAGGTTCACAGGGAGAATTTTGCCAGGATACGGCGCGCCAAACGCTACGATGCGACGCGTGGCAGATTGGTTTTGAAACACCGTCATGAACAGCGATTCGCCCGTGAGCACGCGTTTGCCCGCGCCGAGCAGCGCGCCCATGATACCCGAACTCGGGGGCGAGCCGTCGCCAAAAATGGTTTCGAGCGCGATCCCGTCGTCCATGAACATCATGGCGCCCGCTTCGGCGACGACGGCTTCATTCGGGTCGAGCTCGATTTCGACGAACTGCATGTCGTCGCCGTTAATCCGATAATCAATCACGTGCATTGGGTTCATAGTTTTTAATTGGTGGTGAGGTATAAAACCCCGCTTACGTCGTGAAAGTCGCGCATGCTCAGGTGGAATTTGCCGGTTTGAGTGTAACCCGGGTCGCGCCCCAGCCGCCGGAAGTTTCATCGCACAACGCGAAGCGAAGCACCGCGGGAGATTTTCGCAGCTGCGCGTGCACGGTTTCGCGAAGCGTGCCGAGGCCTTTGCCGTGAATTACGCGCACCGAATAAATGCGGCGCGCGCGGCACTCATTAAAATAGTCCTCCAACAAGCTCGCGATTTCCCGAGGACGGAACGTGTGCAAATCCAATTCATCCGTGATGGGGAAGGGCACGGGTGCTTCGGCGGAATCGTCGACGGCCATGCAGTGAAACGTGCGCGTGTCGAAAAATTGCGCGACAAAAAACCCGTCCCCTTGCGAGGACGGGTTTTTAACACACACACAACTAGCAAAGAACGACTAACAAATTAGTTTTTCGCGACGCGGCTCAGTTGGGCGTCCTTCGCGGCTTGCGCGAGGGTCGCTTGGGAAAGCGCCGGGGCCTTCACGTAGGGAAGTTCGCTCGCGAGTGTTTCAGCGCTGGCCTGAGCGCGGAGGGTGGCGAGGCTGCGATCAAGTTGTTTTTCAACCGTCGTCTGGCGCGGCGCCGTGACGACATACTTTGGGAGTTCGATCACTTCCACGGAAGTGTTGTCTTGAGCGGAGCTGATGCTGGTCAGGAGCGCGGCGATGCTAGCGAGAAGGAAGAGGGAATTCTTTTTCATAGTTAAAGTCTTGTTGTGATAACACTACACGCAGCCGATGTGCCAAGTTGCAGGCGTGTGCGTAAGTCGCTGTTTGTGAGGGCGAAGAAATTTTATTTACCATCCGCGGTGTTTTAAACCGCATCGCGCGCCGCGCTTTCTTCACGAAGTTGAAATTTGCGTTTCCCACGACTGGGACGGAAACGAAGTCATGCTGTGACCATGACTTTCGGAGGCCGCAAAAGCATCGTGCGCCCGCCGCGCGCGCGCATCGTTTTCCTCATTCGCCATGCTCGAACTCACTCATCTTACCAAACGTTACGGCGCATTCACCGCGGTGGCCGACATCTCGCTCGAAGTGCGCGCCGGAGAATTTCTAGGCCTGCTCGGGCCGAACGGCGCAGGTAAAACCACGACCATGTCACTCATCGCCGGTCTGCGTGATCCCGACGCGGGCAGCGTGAAGCTGAATGGCAAAATTGTTTCTGCGCGCGAAGCTGACACGCGGCGCGAACTTGGCTTGGTGCCGCAGCACATTGCGCTGTATCCCAATCTCAGCGCGGAACAGAACCTGACGATTTTTGGCGAACTCTACGGATTGCGCGGAGCAGATTTGCGCACGCGGATCAATGAAGCGCTCGCAGCCGTGCAGCTTTCCGAACGGCGTCGCGACGCGGTGAAGAATTTTTCCGGCGGCATGCAGCGTCGCTTAAATCTCGTCGCAGCGCTGATGCATCGCCCGAAACTTTTGCTCTGCGATGAACCGACCGTGGGCGTCGATCCCCAGTCGAGAAACGCGATTTTTGATCATCTGGAAAAACTCAATCGCGAGGGACTCACTGTGATTTATTCGACGCATTACATGGAGGAAGCGGCGCGGCTCTGCTCGCGCATCGGCATCATCGATCACGGAAAAATTCTCGCGCTCGGGGCGCTCGACGAGTTGCTGACGTTGCTGCCGTTTGAGGAGGAGATTCGTTTTCCGGCCACGGCGGAGACGGCGAAATTTGCCGAGGCGATCAAAGCGCAGGGCGATCTCGGCACAAGCGAGAGCGGGCATCGCTTCCGCGCAAGGGAAGGATTTCGCGTGAGCGAGTTTTTCACGCTCGTCGAAAGCCACGGACTGGCTCCGCGCCTTTTTGCGATGCAACGGCCTTCGCTTGAAGCGCTGTTTCTCCACCTGACCGGCCGCACGCTCCGCGAATAATTTTTTCCATGCACCCGATTCTCGTTCTTCTCCGCAAAGATTTCCGCCTCTTCTTCCGCGATAAGGCGTCAGTCATGCTGACGTTTATCATTCCGTTCGCGCTGATCTATTTGTTTGGCCAGGTTTTCGGCGTGAACCGGCAAGGCAGCGGGCCATCGAGCATTCCAATCGCAGTGGTCAATCAAAGCGACAATCCCGCCGCGCAGAGCCTGGTCGAGGCGCTGAAAAAGGAGAAAACCGTGCGCGTGCTAACGAATTTTGTCGCTCCCGACAAATCGACGCGCCCGCTCACCGAGGAGGATCTGCGACCGCTGATGAAAGCGAACGAGTTTCGCTTTGCGTTGGTCATTCCGCGCGACCTGATCCGTGTAGACGACTTCGGCATTCGCATCAAAATCCTGTCCGACCCGCGCAACGAAATCGAAACGCAGACGGTGAACGGGATTCTTCAGAAAACGATTTATGCGAACGTGCCGCAGTTACTCGGGCAGTCGCTGCAAAATGCGGCGAAGCTGGTGATCGGTGCGGAAAACGCGGGGAAATTTAACGCGAAGATTGCGAGCGCGGTGGCGGGGTCGTTTGGCGGCGATGCCGCGACAATTCAAAAAAACATGGAAGCGGGGAAACTGAGTCTTGGTGGAAAAAAGGAAGAAACGACTAAGTCGGGTGAGAACGATTTCTTCAGCCAATTGATCGAAATCGAAAACGAGCAAGTCGTCGGCCAGCAGGTGAAAAGTCCCGGGGCGACGCGCATCGTCGGTGGCTGGGCGATGCAGTTTTTGCTGTTTGCGCTGAGTGGCTCCGCGGTCGCGCTGTTTTATGAGCGTGATCAAGGGTTGTTCCAACGCATGCTTTCGGCGCCGGTGACGCGCGCGCATATTTTGTGGAGCAAGTTTCTCTACGGCGTGGCACTCGGACTGATTCAGCTGCTCGTGTTATTTTTTGCGGGACGAGTTTTGTTCGGCATCGAGGTAGAGAATCACTTTGGGCTGCTGACCCTCGTGTGTGTGTTCGCGGCGGCGGCGTGCACGGCGTTCGGCATGTTACTCGCGGCGTTTGCGCCAAGCCCCGAGGCGGCGCGGGGGATGGCGACCTTTTTGATTCTCATGATGAGCGCGATCGGCGGCGCGTGGTTTCCGGTGAGTTTTATGCCGGAGTTCATTCAGCAGCTGAGCAAATTCACGCTCGTTTACTGGTCGATGGAAGGGTTCACGCAGGTGCTCTGGGCGGATGCGACTTTTACTGAGTTGCTGACGACGCTCGGAGTGCTGGCGGCAATTACCGTTGGAGTGATGGCGGTCGCGGTGTGGCGGTTTAATCGCGGCCAGATCTTCAGTTGAAGACGCAAAAAAAGGCGGAAGAAAACTTCCGCCTGGAGGGGTTGCGCGTTGCGCAGTGGTTAATCCGCGAGATCGCTGGGCGGCGGAGTGAGCGGTGTGGGCGTTGGCGTAGTGCTCACGGCGGAGCTGCTTTGCGGAATGGTCGCAGCCGGCTGAGGCTTTTTCGGTGGGGAAGGCGGTTCTTCTTCCATGGCGCGGCGCACTTCGGCTTCGACGCCGCTGGTGGCCTTTTTGAATTCGCGGACAGATTTCCCCAAACCTTTGGCCAATTCGGGAAGCCGGTTCGAGCCAAAGAGCAGAAGAATGATGAACATAATCATTATCAGCTCGGGGCCGCCGATGCCTTCGATAAAGGCGAGGGGATTAATCATGATAAAATAAGACGCCGACATGCGGAAATGGTAACAGGAAAACCTCGAGGCGCAAATGCGCCGTGCGGGGCGTTAATCGAGCGTGATCTCGACGTAGAACTTCTGCGTCTGCCCAGGGGCGACGGTATGCAGACCGATTTTAGTTTCGGGGGCATTGGGCGGGCCCATCCAAGGTTCGACGCAGTAGAACGGGGCTTTGTCGCTTTCGGTCCACGTGACGACGGCAAGGTCGCGAGGGTTCGTGTTGGCGGTGCCGGCTCGGAAGAAAAGTCGCGCGCCGCTGCCTTCTTCTGTGACGGCAAACACTTCGCGCTTCAAACCGGTGTGGATGAGATCGACGAGTTTTGGGTTATCGAGCGTCTCGCGAGTGTTAATTTGCGGGCCAGGGACGAGACCGCCTTGCTCGTTGCGTTGGAGGAATTTTGTCGCGGTGGTTTCGAGCGTGTAATCTTTGCGCGTGCGACCGGAACTCCAGGGCAGGGTGAAATAAAAATGATGTCCGGCTGACCAGGGAATCGGCGCGGTGCCGAGATTGGTGAGTTGGAGTTCGACGAAAACGCCCAGCGGGTCGAAGCGATAGCTCACGACGAATTCGTAGTCGTAAGGATATAATTCTTTCGCCGCCGCATCCGGGACGAATTGCGCGGAAAAGCCGCCTTCATCGAGGCGCGTGACGCGGAAATCGCCTTGGCGAGCGATGCCGTGAATGGGCATGGCGCGCCGCACGCCGTCATCGGCGCGCCAGTGGTGGATTTCGCCTTTGTCGTAGGAGCGTCCGGAAAACGGAAACAGGATCGGGTTGCCGCCGCGCACGTTCGCGAAGTTCTCCAGCGTGGCGATCTCCGGCCAGTAAATGATGTCGCGCACGCTGCCGTCACCGAGCGTGACGTTCCAATTCATGAGGCGTGCGCCTTTTTCTGGCAGGGCGAGGAAGGAGGAGGTGCCGACCTGCCACCGGTAAATTGTTTGCCCGAGATACGGGATGCGTTCCATGCGCTACTTGGTAAGACAAAAGTGGCGCGGCGTTCCAATCTAAACGCGCAAAGTTCGCGAAATGATTTTGCGAAAGAGTCTTGAAACATTGGACCGCATTGTAAGCTCGCCGCGCTTGCATGCGTCGAAGGTGAACACAAAGCTGCGCGCCAATGTTCAAGCTGGTCGGCATTTTAGTTACCCTGGCGTTAAGCTCACTGATCGTTTTTGCGGCGGATGCGCCAAAGACGGGTGCGTTGGGCGTGTCGGCTGATCTGACGAAAAAGAAGACCAGCGTTTATGTTTTACCGGTGCACGACGAGATCAACAGCCCGACGCTCTACATCGTGCGGCGCGGTCTCAAGGAAGCCATCGAGCAAAAAGTCGATGTGGTGCTGCTCGACATGAACACGCCCGGCGGGGCGTTGGATGTCACGTTCGACATCATGGAGGCGTTGGAGAAATTTCCCGGTCAGACGATCACGTTTGTGAACACGGACGCGATTTCGGCGGGTGCATTTATTTCGGCCACGACCGATGAAATTTGGTTCAATCCGCGCGGGAAGATCGGCGCGGCGGCTCCGGTGACGGGCGACGGCAAGGATATCGATAAATCGATGCGCCAAAAAATCGTGAGTTTTCTCCGCGCCGAAGTGCGCTCGGTTTCCGAAGGCAAAGGCTATCGCGGACAAGTCATCTCGGCGATGATCGACGAGGACTACGAATTGAAGATCGGCGAAAAAATCCTGAAGCCGAAGGGCGAACTCCTGACGCTGACTGCGACGGAAGCGCTCGAAACTCACGGCGATCCTGCGCAAGTGTTGTTGGGCGCGGGCAAGGCGAGTGACGTGGCTGCGTTGCTCACGGCAAAATTCGGCGCGGGAAACTATGAAGTGAAACACTTTGAGGTTACCTGGTCGGAGCATCTCGCAAAGTATCTCACGAGAATTTCTCCGATTCTCCTCGGGCTCGGCATCCTCGCGCTCTACGTCGAATTTAAGACGCCAGGCTTCGGCTTGTTTGGCGTCACGGGAATCGTGCTGCTCGCGATTGTGTTTCTTGGCAGTTACGTGGCGGGACTTTCGGGTCACGAGCCGATGCTGCTGTTTGCGGTGGGCGTGTTGTTGGTCGCGCTGGAAATCGCTTTTTTCCCGGGTGGCGTGGTGTTCGCGGTGACCGGCTTGGCGTTAATGCTGGGTTCGCTCGTGTGGGGCATGGCCGATCTTTGGCCGAATGAGCCGCTGAGCATTGCGTGGTCGGGTGACGCGTTTGTCGGACCGGTGCAAAATCTTGGATTCGGGCTGTTGTTTGCCGTCGTGTTTGCGTTGGCACTCGCGCGCTTTTTGCCGAAAGGCTGGTTTTTTACGCAGTTGGCGGTGGGCCAGGCGATCGCCGGCTCCGCGCAAAATGCCGGCGTCGCGCCAGAACTTGGGGCGCGGGCGTCGAGTCTCGTGGGGCGCACGGGCGTCGCCGTGACCGGCCTATTTCCGAGCGGACAAATTGAGATTGATGGCCGGCGTTACGAAGCGCGCATGGAAGTCGGCGCAGTGCCGCCGGGCACGACGGTCGTGGTGCGGCGCAAAACTGATTTTAATCTCATCGTGGAACGGGCGGAGGCGGCGCTATGACGCTTGTGCTATTTCTTTTTATTGTGGGTGCGGTGCTGCTCGCGCTCGAAGTCGTGGTGCCGGGCGCGATTCTCGGGATCATGGGCGGCGTCTGCCTGCTGGTGGGCGTGATTGCCGCGTTCATGAATTTTGGCGCTGACGGCGGCGTGATCGCCGGCGTCGTGGCGCTCGTGATTGTCGCGGTCGTGCTCTACATTGAGTTCGTTTACCTGCCGAAGAGCCGGCTCGTGAAAACATTTTCCATGACTGGAACGGTAGCGGGACAAAGCCAGCCGAAGCTCGCCGATGCTTCCATCATCGGGAAACCGGCGGTCGCCGTGACGCCGCTTTCACCGAGTGGCGTGATCGAACTCGAAGGCCGGCGCTATGAAGCCTACTCGCGCGACGGCCACGTGAACGCGGGCGCGCCGCTCGCCGTCGTGGGCCTCGACAATTTTCGTCTGATCGTCAGTCAACCAGCACCCACTCAAAAATTATGAACCTAACGTTAATCATCGGTATCTTTGTCGGCATTGTCCTGCTTGTAGTAGGCGCCATCGTTTTCAGCCTCATCGGCGCATGGGTGAAAGCGATGTTCAACGGCGCTCCGGTGCCGATGTCGAAACTCGTCGCACTAAAATTCGCCAGCATTCCCTACGGCTTGATCGTCGATGCGCGCATCACGGCGGTGCGCGCCGGGATCGCGGTGGATGCCGACCAGATCGCGTCGCACTACCAAGCGGGCGGTAACGTCGTGCCGACCGTGCAAGCGCTCATCGCCGCGCAGAAGGCCGGTATCGAACTCGGTTGGGATCGCGCGTGCGCCATCGACTTGGCGACCAAAGGCTCCGGCAAATCGGTGGTCGAAGCCGTGCGCACCTCGGTTGATCCCAAGGTCATCGATTGTCCGAATCCGGAAGGTGGTCGCACGACGATCGACGGCGTGGCGAAAGATGGCATTCAAGTGAAGGTAAAGGCGCGCGTCACGGTGCGCACGAATCTCGATCGTTTCGTCGGTGGCGCGAAGGAAGAGACGATCATCGCCCGCGTCGGCGAAGGCATCGTTTCGACCATCGGTTCTTCCGAGAGCTACAAAACCGTGCTCGAGTCGCCTGACTCGATTTCCAAGACGGTGTTGGCGCGCGGCCTCGATGTAGGTTCGGCGTTCGAAATTCTTTCCATTGATATCGCCGACGTGGATGTCGGTGAAAACGTCGGTGCCAAACTGCAAGAAGCCCAAGCCGAAGCGAACAAGAGCATCGCGCAGGCGCAGGCCGAAATCCGTCGTGCGGCTGCGGTGGCCGTCGAACAGGAAATGAAAGCTCGCGTGCAAGAGATGCAGGCGGAAGTCGTGCGCGCGCAGGCCGAAGTGCCGAAGGCGCTGGCCGAGGCGTTGCGCTCCGGCCGCATGGGCGTGATGGATTACTACAAGATGGAAAACATCCAGGCTGACACGTCGATGCGCGGTTCGATTGCGCATCCGGACGGCAAAAAGTAACGCACCCCCGGGACTGTTTTCGTGAACTGGATTCTCGAACATCTTAATCTCGTCTTCATCGTCGGCGGAGCCTTGGCGTGGTGGCTCAACCAGCGTGGCAAGAAGGCCGAAGACGCGGAGGGTCAATCAGCCCAGCCGCAACAGGAAACGTCTTTCGGCGATGCCGATGAAGCTGAACGCACGCGGCGCATCCGCGAAGAGATTCAGCGGAAGATTCAACAGCGCATGAGCGGACAGACGCCACCGCCGATCACCGAGCCGGCGACGACAGAATATAGTCAACCGCCGCCACTGATCGTGCCGGCGCGTCAGGTGGCGTCCTCAAGTTCTGTGCGCGCGGCGATGGCCCGTCGTGAGGCGGAGCGCCACGCGGAAGTTTTAGAGCAACAAGCCGCGCTCGCGGATCGATTGCGCATGGCGAATGAAATGAAACTCGCTTCGCAAAAGCGTCTCGCGTTCGAAGACACGATCGACGCGGGCGGCGTAAACACCGCTTCGCGGGCGAAAGCTCGCTCGATCGTGATGGAAGAGATGCGTTCACCCGAGGCCCTGCGGCGCGCGTTCATCATGCGCGAAGTGCTGGGCCCGCCGGTGGCCCTAAGGTAAAACTTTAAAATAAAAAAGGCCGGCGAGTTGCCAGCCTTTTTGCTGAAGTAATACGAGACGCTTTACGGGGCTTTGTAAGGCACGCGGAACTGTCCCATCGGCTTGTTAGTCGGCACTTGGACGGCTTCACCGTTCAACTCGATGCGAATGCGCTCCGGGTTCTCGACCGTAACAGTAAGTTCTTTCGAGTAACGAATCGGGCGCGTGTCGCCGCGATTCAGCGAGTATTTGCCGTCGAGGAAGACCGTGCTGCCGTCCGAGTAAGCAACTTTTACGCGAGTCGATTCAATGGCCGTAACCGTGAAAGTGGCCTGACGGTCTTGCACGTTCTCGGAAGTCGTCGGTGTGGTGGTCGCGCTATTCTTGGGGGCAGACGAAGAGCCGCCGAACAAGACTTTCACGAGCAATAGAATCACGATCACGCCTACGACTACGCCGCCGCCGATGAGGCCGAGTTTGATCATCGCGGCTTGATTGGCGGAGTTGCTGCCGCCGCGGCTGACCGACGGGCCGTCGCTGGCTTCTGAAGAACGGGCGGCCTCGCCGAAATCGACGCGGGCATACACTTCGCGCGTGTCGCGATCGCGGCGCGACGGTTTGCCTTCCGCGAGAATCGAGGAGAGTTCGCCGACGATACGCTCGGCATCGAGTTCGAGGAACTTCGCGTAGGAGCGCACGAACCCTTTTAAATAGAGCGAGGGAAGATCGATATCGAAGGTGTTGGCTTCGAATTTCTGCAAATAGTCGCCACGAATCTTCGTGGTTTCCGCGGCTTCGCGGATCGAGATGCCTTTGCGCTTCCGTGCTTCCTCAAGCTTTTCGCCGATGGTCTGCATGGTGTGTGTGTAAATGTTTTGGTCGGGGGTTTGAAAGTCTTAAACGCGACTTACTGCTGATAAGTGTCGAGGTCGACGAGGATCTCGCGCGGGGATGAACCGTTTTCCGGGCCGACGATACCTTTCTCTTCCATGAGTTCGACGATGCGCGCGGCGCGGTTGTAACCGATGCGCAGTTTGCGTTGGAGCATCGATGTCGAGGCTCGGCGCGTGGAACGCAGCACGTCCATCGCTTGAGCGAACAACTCGGCATCGTCGCCGAGATCGTCGTCGCCGTCTTCGCCTTCTTCATCTTCGTCGCGCGAGTCGCGATCGATTTGTTGTTGGACGGATTGCGCGTATTGCGGCGGGCCGTTGCGTTTGAGAAATTCGACCAGCTCGATGACTTCTTCATCGGCGACGAAAGCGCCTTGTGCGCGCACGAGACGCGAACTGCCGGGAGGCGAGAACAACATATCGCCGCGACCGATGAGCGTGTCGGCACCTTTCGTGTCGAGAATCGTGCGCGAATCGACCTGCGAGGCTACCTGGAAGGCAATACGTGACGGCAAGTTTGCTTTGATGACGCCGGTGATGACGTTCACGGACGGACGTTGCGTCGCGATGATCAAGTGGATGCCGGCCGCACGCGCGAGTTGGGCGAGACGTGCGATGCTTGTTTCGATTTCGGCCGGAGCGACCATCATCAAATCCGCCAACTCGTCGATGATCGCGACGATGTAAGGCAGGCGTTCGGGAATCTCGATCTCGGGCGTGACGCCGGCGAGTTCGGGCTGCTCCTCAGTCGCGGGAAACTCGTGCTTCGGATCTTTTTTGCGACCGTTAAAACCAATGATATTGCGGACGTTGACCTTCGCGAAAATCTGATAGCGTTGCTCCATTTCGCCGAGCAACCATTTGAGGGCGGCGGGCACTTTCTTCGGCTCGGTCACGACCGGAATCAGCATGTGCGGCAGCGTGTTGAAAATCTTCAACTCGACCACTTTGGGGTCGACCATGATGAGGCGCACATCTTTCGGGCTCTTCGAGTAGAGAATCGAAGCGACGATGGAATTAATACACACCGATTTGCCGGAGCCGGTGGCGCCAGCGATCAGCAAGTGGGGCATCTTCGAGAGATCGGAGATGAGCGCTTTGCCGGAAACATCTTTGCCGAGCGCGATGGGCAACTCCGCTTTCGCGCCGACCCAATCTTCACTCTCTAGGATCTCGCGCATGCCGACGGGCGTGGATTTTTGATTCGGCACTTCGACGCCGACGGCGGCCTTGCCGGGAATCGGCGCGAGAATACGCACGGACTGCGCGCGCATGCCGAGCGCGATGTTTTTATCGAGGCCGGAAATTTTTTCGACGCGCACACCCGCGGCGGGAATCACTTCGTAACACGTGATGACGGGGCCGACGTGAATTTCGCCGAGCGTGACCGCGACGCCAAATTCGCCGAGGATGCGGAGAAGATTTTCCGCGTTCTGGCGGTGTTCCTCGACGCTGTTGGTGCCCGTGTCTCTGACTTGTTCGCGTAGCAGGCTGAGCGGCGGGAATTCGTAATTCTTGTCATCGCTCTGCGGCAACGTGACTTTCGCTTTCTTGGTTTCCTCGGCCTTGACGATGTTGAGCTCGAATTTGCCGGTAGCGGCCGCGAGATCTTTGGCGGAAGTGGCGGTGGGCGTGATTTGCGCGACGGGCTTTGGCACCGGCTTCGCGGCGGGTGGGAGTGGCTCAGGTTCGGGCTCTTCCACGGGCGCGAGTTTTGGAACGACCGGCGCGACGACGGTTTTTGCCTTTGGCTGCTCAGCGAGTGGATCGGCGCTGGTGGGCACGACCATTTTTTTGGAAACCGTCGGAGCGGTTGCTGGAGCCGCGGTGATCGCGGGTGCGTTTTTCGCGGCGAGCGCGGCTTCGGCTTTGAGCTTGGCGAGTTCTTCGCGGCGCTGGCGCATTTCGTCGGCGCGAGCGGCACGGAGCGCGGCGCGTTTTTCGCGCCACTCGACGAAGGCATTCATTAGACGCGCACATTCGGCGCCGATGTCGCGCGTGAAAATAAAGAGCATGCCCAACACATACGTCATGCCGAGAATGATGCCGGTGCCCGAGCCACCGAGGCTGTCGCGCAACACATCATCATACACGAGACGGCCCAACACGCCGCCCGGGCCGTCCGTGAACACTTGTTTGTTGGTAAACAGAAAATCCTGCATCGCGAGCAATCCGGAGAGCGAGATGATGCAGCACGTCATCGCGATCAGGCGCGTGGTCGTGAGACTCCGCGCGCTCCGCAGATAGATGTAAGTCATCCACGAGAGGAAAATTGGCAGCAGCCACGTCGTTGCGCCGAGCAAGCAATACGACCACGAAGAAAACTCCGCGCCGATGATGCCGACTTGATTGCGACCCATCGGGTGAGTCGTGATGCGGATGCTTTGCTCCGGTTCGTAGGAACCCAGCGCGAGCAACATCAGCACGCCAAAGAGCAGGCAGGTCGCTGCAGCGAACCAATGCGGGCGATGACGCGGGCCGTCGAACGACGGTGCCCCTTTTTCCTTATCCTTTGGATTTGAACTCTGCGCTTTGGCCATTTGTGTGAAAGTCGATTTATTGCAGGTTCATCGCCACAGTGGGTCAATGGAAAAGGCCCCTCCGCGATTTCCCCAAATCATTTATTCTCAACGCATGACACCGGTTCTTCAATTTAAGCCAATTTATCAGGAACGCGTCTGGGGCGGTCGCGAGCTCGAGACTTTTCTCGGCCGCAAACTGCCTGGCACCACGCCGATTGGCGAGAGTTGGGAAATCGTGGATCGCACCGAAGCGCAGTCCGTAATCGCGAATGGTAAATGGGCGGGAAAAACGCTGCGGGCCGCGATCGAAGCGGATTCCGCAGACATCATGGGGCCGTCGTGGCCGAAGGCGCGGTCATTTCCGATATTGGTGAAATGGCTCGATTGCCGCGATCGTCTCAGCGTGCAAGTGCATCCGCCGGCGAGCATCGCGGCGAAACTCGGTGGTGAACCGAAGACGGAGAATTGGTATTTCGCGCAGGTCGACCAAGGCGCGGCGGTTTACGCGGGACTGAAGCCCGGCGTCACGCGCGCGACGTTCGAGCAAGGCATCGCGGACGGCACGGTGGCCAAGCAACTCGAAAGCTTGCCGGTGAAAAACGGCGATTCGTTGCTCATCCACAGCGGCACGATGCACGCGATCGACGCGGGGAATGTGATTCTCGAGATCCAGCAAAACTCCGACACGACATATCGCGTTTACGACTGGGGCCGCGTGGGACTCGACGGAAAGCCGCGTGCGCTCCACGTCGAGCAATCGCTGGCGTGTCTCGATGCGAACACGTCGCCCGAGCCGAAATTGCTGCATCAGTCGGGCGTGCTGGTGGACGCGCACGAGTTTCGCCTCACGAAATATGAACTGAAAACAGGCGAGCACCTGAAATTTCCCGCCGGCGAACCGAGAATCCTTTCAGTCACGACCGGGGTTATTTCCGGCAATGGCGCGAAACTCACGCTCGGCGCCAATGTCATTCTCCAGCACGCCGGAGACTATTCTTTCACAGCGGAGGAAGATGCGACGGTGTTGATCGCCGATCGTTTCAACCATCCTCTATGAAAAACTCCCCACTGCGCGGCCCGGTATCTGAGCGAGGCGGATTGCTCGCCCTATTACTCTGGATTCTCGGCGGGCTGGTGGTGGTTAGCGTGATCGTCTGGACGCTGTTTTTGCCGCGAATCGTGGCGTCGACGATTCATTCGAAAACGGGGTTCTCGGTGCAGGTCGACGATCTGTCGGTGAACCCATTCACGGCGAAAGTATCGATTTCCGGCCTCGTGTTGAAAAATCCTGAGGGCTGGCCGTCCGCTGAGTTTATCGAACTGCGCACGTTTCGCGCGAACGCCGATTTGTTTTCCTTGTTCGGGGATCGCTTGGTCGCCGACGAAGTGGTGCTCGATTTGCCACAACTGACTTTGGTGCGTAACAAGGACGGCGTGCTCAACGCGATGGCGTTCGGGGACGGATTTAAAGGCGAAGAGTCTGCGTCGAAGGAAAAGAAGCCTGCGCAGCAATTTCTCATCAAGCACCTGTCGCTGAAGTTCGGTAAACTCGTTTATGCCGATTATTCGAAAAGCGCGAAGGGCGACATTCGCGAATACAACGTGGAGCTCGCTCGCGAACTCGAAAACGTGGACAGCATCGCGAAAATTATCGACCCCTTCAAAGGCACGATGGTGATGGGTTTGATTACCGATCCGTTCAAAGGCTTGTTCAAAAACAGCCCCGAGTTGCTCAAGCAGTTGGCCAGTCCGATTCAGGATGTCGGCAAGGCGACGGGTGAGGCGTTGAAAGGCCTGCTGCAATCGCTTGAAAAGAAAAAATCTTAGGCTAGGTTCGGCGGCTTCGCATGACCGACACCAGTAAGAACGAACCGACCAACGATAACACTACGCCTGCTCCCGAAGCCCAGCCAGCTCCGCAAGCGGCTGCACCTTCGCCACTTGAAGAGCAATTGAGCGCGGCCAAAAAGGAAGTGCAGGCCAATTACGATCGCTACATGCGCACGGCGGCTGATTTGGAAAATTTCCGCAAGCGCACGATCCGCGAAAAGGAAGAACTGCGTCAGTTTGCGACGTCGGGTCTGTTGGAGGACGTCATTCCGGTGCTCGATAATCTTTCGCTAGGTCTCGGAGCTGCGAAGCAACAGACAGACGTCAAAGGGATCGTCGACGGCGTCGGGCTCGTGCTAGAGCAACTCAAGAGCACGCTGGCGAAGCATGGCTTGAAGGAAGTGAATCCGGTCGGCCAGAAGTTCGATCCGAATTTGCACGAAGCGATTTCACATCAGCCCAGCGCGGAAATCGCCGAGGAAAACGTCACGCTCGTCGTGCGTCCTGGCTACACGCTGAACAATCGTTTGCTGCGCCCGGCGTCGGTGATCGTCTCAAGCGGGCCGGAAAAGAAAGATGCGGAGGCTAAGTCGTAATCCATGGCCGCTAAAGAAGACTATTACCAACTCCTCGGGGCCGAAAAAACGGCGAATGAAGAGGAGTTGAAAAAGGCGTATCGCAAGAAAGCCGTGCAATTTCACCCGGACAAAAATCCGGGTAACAAGGAAGCGGAGGAGATGTTTAAAAAAGTCTCCGAAGCCTACGAAGTGCTCAAAGATCCGGAGAAGCGCGCCGCGTATGATCGTTACGGTCATGCCGCGTTCCAGCAGGGCGGCGGGCCGCGTCCGGGCGGTTTTAGCGCGGGCGGAGGCGGCGGTGGCTTCCATGATCCGTTCGATATGTTCCGCGAAGTCTTCGGCCAGGGCCAAGGTGGCGGCGGAGGTGGTGGCGGGATTTTCGATGAATTTTTCGGCGGCGGTGGAGGCGGTGGCGGTGGCCAGGGCGGCGCGAATCGCGGCTCTGATTTACGTTACGACCTCGAAATCACGCTCGAAGAAGCGGCCAAGGGCGTCGAGAAGGAGATTTCGTTCCGCAAACTCGGCGCGTGCTCGCATTGCAGTGGCAGCGGCGCCGAACCGGGTTCGAAAAAATCGCAGTGCCCGACCTGTCGTGGCGCGGGTCAAGTCACGACCTCGCGTGGATTTTTCCACGTGCGCCAGGCTTGCCCGACCTGTCACGGCTCAGGCCAGAAATTCGAGAAAGCGTGTGTGAAATGTCACGGCCAGGGCCGCGTTAATGAGACTTCCAAGATTAATGTGCGGATCCCGGCGGGAGTCGACACGGGCAACAAGCTGCGTTCCGCCGGCAACGGCGAAGCGGGCACGCAGGGCGGCTCAGCGGGCGATCTTTACATCGTCGTGCACGTGAAAGACCACGAAGTCTTCGAGCGCGAAGGCGACGATCTGTTCTGCGAGATGCCGATCAAGTTCACGCTCGCGTCGCTCGGCGGCACGATTCACGTGCCGACCATGAAGGGCAAAGCGGCGCTGAAGATTCCTTCCGGCACGCAGTCAAATACGACGTTCCGGCTCAAGGGCCACGGCATGCCGCACCTGCGGGGTGGCGCGCACGGAGATCAATTGATCCGCGTGCAAGTCGAAGTGCCGACGAAGCTTTCCTCCGAGCAGAAGAAACTGCTCGAAGAATTCGGGCGCGTCAGCGGCGATACTGAAGAGCCGACGTCGAAGAGCTTTTTCGAGAAGGCGAAGAAGTTTTTCTAAATCGCCGGCGAACGCCGTGAGTTGAGTTCGCGCGACCTGCGCGAGCTCAACGTGGTTTGGGGAGATTCGCCGAGCGCAACGTGACCGTTTTCGTGCGCTTGGTGACGACTTCGAGTTGGATGCGTTCGCCGAGCGGGCGATTGATCAGGAGTTTGCCGAGTTGGGCTTCGAGATTTACGCGGCCGTCCATGCCGGCGACGGGTTGGCCGTTGATTTTGATGATCTCGTCGCCGGGTTGCAGGCCCTCGGCTGCCGCGTCGCTCTCTGCCTGGACCGAGGCGATCACGATGGAAACGACCTGGCGGGTTTCTTTCATCACTCGAACGTCCAGTTCGATGGGAAAACTATTCACGGGCGGCGCACTGATTTTTAGCGGCTCGAGCTGCACGACTTCCTCCTTGAGATCCGGGGCTTTTTTGACGCCCAGTGCGGCGCAAGCGATCAACACTACAGTGAGAACGCGGGAAAATAGTCTCATGAGGCGAGTGAAGGAGGCTTAGCCGGTGCGGGCGAGATTATCAGCGTGCAACGCGCCAAATTTGTGGATGCAGTCACGGGCTCATGCGCGTGGTCATTTTAGGTTCCGGTCGCGGCAGCAACGCCGAGGCAATTCTCCAAGCTCAGCAAGCGGGGCAGCTCGGCGCGGCGCGTGTGGTGCATATTTTTGCGGACAAACCTGACGCCGGAATTCTGGCGCTCGGCGCACGTTTCGGCGTGCCGGCGAGTTTTGTCGATCCGGCACCTTTCAAAACGAAACTCGAAGGCGAGGGCGAAGACCGGTTTATCGCGGCGATTCAGGCGGCGCAGGGCGATCTGGTGGTGCTGGCGGGCTTCATGCGCGTGATTAAGCCGAAGTTTTTGGAAACGTTTGCGGGCAAAATCATTAATTTACACCCGAGTTTGCTGCCCAGTTTCCCGGGCTTGGATGGAATCGGGCAGGCGTTTCGCCGCGGCGTGAAAGTGACCGGCTGCACGGTGCATTACGTGACGCTGGAGGTCGATGGCGGCCCGATTCTCGATCAGGCGGTCGTGCGCATCGAGGCGAACGACACTTTGGAGACGCTCGCGGCAAAAGTGCACGTGGCGGAACACGCGCTTTTACCCGCAGTGATCGCGAAACTGAGTCTAACCAAGTAATTTCCCATGGCTGTATTCGAACTGAAACTGGAGGTGAGTCTCGCGGCTGCGGTTGCGATTGAAGAATTGCTGGCCGAACGCGAAGAGCAGCGCCTGATGGTGCTCGAAGACAAACCGGCGGCCCGCGCGTGGATTACGGGCTATTTTGAGGCGCGGGACGAGGCGTTGGAGGCGTGGAGCGCGTTGCGCGCTGACGCGGGGACGATCGAGTTGCCGGCGAGCGAGCCGGAAGTGCGCGAATTGCCGGATGCGGACTGGAAAAACAGTTACAAGGCCCACTTCAAGGCGTGGAAATTCGGTAAATTGAACTGGGTGCCGGTGTGGGAAAAGGAAACTTTTGCGCTTCCGGCGGGCGAAGCGGTGTTGTGGCTGGATCCGGGTATGGCGTTTGGGACGGGAAATCACGAAACCACGCGTCTGGTCGTGGAGCGGATGGTGTCCATTGCCGGGCAGACGGGCACCGCTGGCCGCGTGATCGATGCGGGCTGTGGCTCGGGGATTTTGGCGCTTTCGGCGGTGTTGCTTGGCTATCGCGACGTGGCCGCCTTCGATAATGACGCCGAAGCGGTGCGCGTGAGCGAAGAAAACGCGGTTTTGAACGATCTCGCGGGCCGCGTGGAGTTTTACGTGGGCGATTTGGTTACGGGCCTTGCCGGGCGTCAGGCCGAACTCGTGCTCGCGAACATCCAAGCCGATGTGCTGATGCGCTTCGTGAACGAGCTGTGCGCGTCAGTCGCGCCGAGGGGATCGTTGGTGCTAAGCGGGATTTTGAGCCAGGAACTGGAGCGAGTGCGTGAGGTATTCGCCGCCGTAGCCGCAGGCTGGCGCGTGGAAAGCCGCGTGATGGGCGAGTGGGCTGACTTAACGCTTACTCGATCTTCTTAAAAACGTAGCCGCCGTGCACGGAGCCCCAGATTTGGGTGCCGTTGGCGGTATAGCCGCGTTCCCAGAGGGTGATTTGCTTATCGGTGACGGTGATCGCGGTGGTCGCGTAGGCAGCGCCGCGGATATTGGCGCAGCCTTTGCCTTCCGTGATGCCTTTGAAGGAGCCGTCGGACTCGGCGCGTAGAATGACGGTGCAATTTTCGCGTGCTCGCAGGTCGTTGGTTGAGAAATTGTTGATGATGGTGGTGTTTTTCCACCCGCCCGTGGCTGCAACGGGGTCGACGAGGTCGTAGAAGCGACATTCGAAGCTGCCATCGTCGCGGGCAACGAGCTGATAGACGGTTTGCTTGTAAGGATGACGAAGCCCGCCGGGGAGAGCCTGTTCGGCGTAGAGCCAGACGCCGTCGCTCTTGTCGGGCCAGAACCGGACGATGTTGAGGACGGTGCTCTGGAAATTGTGGTCTCCGCGCGCCTGTTCGGCGCTGGAAAACGAGCCGGCAAACTGTCCGACAAGTTTGGTCAGCGGACTGGCGTCGTTCGCAAACACATTCATCGAGACTAAGAAAAGGATCGTGGGCAGCCAAAGCCGCGAAAATGAGCGCATAGGGGAAGGTGGACTGGGGTTGGGCCTCGAAAGTTCGAATTTGGCCAAAAAAAGGCCGCAAGACGTGCTTGCGGCCGGTGGAGAGTGATTGGCTCTTAGAAGAGGTCAGTCGGCGTGCGCGACATGAAATCTTCCATGTAAGCCGTGGTGGCCTTGCCCTCGATGAAGACAGGATCGCTCATGATGGCCTTGTGCAGAGGAATCGTGGTTTTGATACCCCGAATCAAATACTCGCTGAGGGCGCGGTAGGAGCGCTGAAGAGCGACTTTACGCGTCGAGCCGAAGCAAATGAGTTTACCGATCATGCTGTCGTAGTGAGGCGGGATCACATAGCCGCTGTAGGCATGGGAATCCACGCGCACGCCATGGCCGCCCGGGGCGTAATACAGGCCAATCGTGCCTGGGGACGGGGTGAAGTTACGGGCAGGATCCTCGGCGTTAATACGGCACTCGATGGCGTGCTTCTCGAACTTAATATCGCTCTGGTCGAAGGAAAGCTTTTCGCCGTTGGCGACGTTGATCTGCTGTTTGATCAGGTCGATTCCGGTGCATTCTTCGGTGACGGGATGCTCCACCTGGATGCGGGTGTTCATCTCGATGAAGTAATAGTTGCCCTTCGCATCGACGAGAAACTCAATAGTGCCGGCGTTCTGATACTCGGCAGCTTCGGCAGCTTTGATGGCGGCTTTGCCCATCTTTTTGCGCAAATCAGCGGTCAAAAACGGGGAAGGGGACTCTTCGATGAGCTTTTGGTGACGGCGTTGGACGGAGCAATCGCGTTCGCCCAGGTGGAGGACCTTCCCGTGACTATCGGCGAGGATCTGGAATTCGATGTGACGGGGCTTTTCGATGTATTTCTCGATGTAAACCGCGCCGTTGCCGAAAGCTTTTTCGGCTTCGTTGCGGGCAACGTGAAATTCTTTCGCGAACGAAACGTCGTTATGGGCGATGCGCATACCGCGTCCGCCACCGCCGGCAACCGCTTTAATGATAACGGGATATCCAATTTTGCGAGCGACTTTGACGGCTTCGTTTTCGTTGTCAATTGGGCCATCGGAGCCTGGAACAGTGACGACGCCGGCTTTGCGGACGGTGTCTTTGGCGATAGCCTTATCACCCATCATACGGATGCTCTTCGACTTAGGGCCAATGAATTTGATGTTACAGGATTCGCACTGCTCGGCAAATTTAGCATTCTCGGAGAGAAAGCCGTAGCCTGGATGGATGGCGTCCACGTCGGCGATTTCCGCTGCGCTGATAATGCGATCGGCGCGCAGATAGCTATCGGCGCTCCGTGGGCCTCCGATGCAAATGGCTTCGTCAGCGAGTTGCACGTGCAGGGATTGGACATCAGCCTCCGAATAGACCGCGAGCGTCTTAATGCCCATTTCGCGACAAGCGCGAATGATGCGGAGCGCGATTTCACCGCGATTAGCGATGAGAACCTTTTGAATCATACAGATATAA
>NZ_JBOZXB010000001.1:3315000-3765525 GCF_051660365.1 Oleiharenicola lentus
ATGGAGCGTTTGGAAGTGAGAATGCAGACATAAGTAACGATAAAGATGGTTGAAATCCATCTCGCCTCAATTCCAAGGATTCCTGGGGAAGGTTCGTCCTCCCAGGGTTAGTCGGGAGCTAAGACGAGGCCGTAAGGAGTAGTCGATGCACAGCTGGTTTAATATTCCAGCACCACCTTATTAGAGTTCGATACCATAGAGTGACGGAGAAAGTTAACATGAGCGGGGCGTTGATTCCCGTTTAAGTCTGTAGGTTATTCGGGAGTAAAATACCGGATCTATCTGAAAGACGATAAAAAGCAGAGGCCACGGCCGAAGCAATTTGTGTGATACTCGGCTTCCAGGAAAAGCTTTGTGGTTATTTGATAGGGTGCCCGTACCGTAAACCGACACAGGTGGAATAGATGAGTATTCTAAGGCGCGTGGGTTAAATCTCTCTAAGGAACTCGGCAAACTGACCCCGTATGTTAGCTATAAGGGGTGCCTCGCAAGAGGCCACAGATAAGAGTGTCAACCGACTGTTTAGCAAAAACACAGCTCTCTGCTAAGTCGCAAGACGACGTATAGGGAGTGACTTGTGACCAATGCGGAAAGGTGAAAGCCTGGGGTGCAAGCTCCGGGTCTAAGCCCCCGTGAATGTCGGCCGTAACTATAACGGTCCTAAGGTAGCGAAATTCCTTGTCGGGTAAGTTCCGACCCGCACGAATCAAGTAACGAGTTGACAACTGTCTCGGAGAGAGGCCCAGTGAAATTGTAGTGGCGGTGAAGATGCCGCCTACCCGCAGCAGGACGGAAAGACCCTATGCACCTTTACTGTAAGCTGTTATTGTCGCTTGATTTTTAATACGTAGCATAGCTGGGAGACTGCGAAACTTGCCTTCAGGGGCGAGTCGAGTCGTAATATGAAATACCAGTTTTTAATTGTTAGGCGTCTAACCTCGACCCATTATCTGGGCGTGGGACAGTGATAGCAGGTCAGTTTTTCTGGGGCGGAATCCTCCCAAAGAGTAACGGAGGATTACGAAGGTTCCCTCAGCCCGGTCGGTAATCGGGCTATAGAGCGCATGAGTATAAGGGAGCTTTACTGTGAGACCAACAAGTCGAGCAGTTGCGAAAGCAGGTTCAAGTGATCCGGTGGTTGAATGTGGAATCGCCATCGCTCATAGGACAAAAGGTACGCTAGGGATAACAGGCTGATCGCGCCCAAGCGTTCACAGCGACGGCGCGGTTTGGCACCTCGATGTCGGCTCATCACATCCTGGGGCTGGAGAAGGTCCCAAGGGTCCGGCTGTTCGCCGGTTAAAGTGGTACGCGAGCTGGGTTCAGAACGTCGTGAGACAGTTCGGTCCTCTATCCGCTGTGGGCGTTTGTGATTTGAGGGGTTCATTCTCTAGTACGAGAGGACCGAGAATGACGCACCTCTGGTGTTCCGGTTGTCACGTCAGTGGCAGCGCCGGGTAGCTATGTGCGGAAGAGATAAGCGCTGAAAGCATCTAAGCGCCAAGCTCATCCCAAGATAAGATCACAATCCGTCGCAAGACGGTGCAAGGTCCGGGTAGACCACCCGGTTGATAGGGCAGAAATGCAAGCGTAGTAATACGTTCAGTTTACTGCTACTAATGACCTTGCCGGTTTATGCAAAATGCCAGTTTTTAGGCGTTTATTTCACCTACTTACATTATTTTTGTTATTTGAACTTTTTAATTTCTCCGAAAGGAGCACGAGTTTCCTGGTGACCATATACCGGGGGTTCCACCCGTTCCCATCCCGAACACGGCCGTTAAGCCCCGAGTAGCCAATGGTAGTAGGACGTTAGGTCCCGCGAGAGTAGGTTGTTGCCAGGTTTATGGCCCGAATGTTGCGAAAGCAGCATTCGGGCCTTTTTATTTGCTGGTTTTTGCTGAGAGAAAATGAGATCAGTCGTCTAATTCCTCTTCAGGAGTGAGCGCCATGCGTCGTCGCGACGCTCTATAGTGTGCGATTCAATCTTGTAGTTGATTAGAGTTTCAAACCATCGGGCAGTTTAGCTGACGGCGCTCGATTAGGTGAAAAATTAAGTTCAGTTCAATTCTGTGTGAATTGACCGGGTCGAGTTTCTGCGGGCTTCGTAGGTAGCTACTCAATACTCGACGGGGCGATTATACTAACTTTCGCAGGCGCTAGACGAACTTGTCCGAGTTGCTATCTCCCGCAGTTTTCCCGCTGACCGGGTAAATCTGCTTTGAGAAAGTTCCAGACGCTATCGAAACATTGAGACCGCGCGCCTGCATAAAATCGGCGCTGTAATTTTGACGGGAGCGAAAAAAATGCTGTGTTCATGTTCTTCGCTTGGCGTAATAAGAGACAAGCCCGTCTGAAACGCGACTTCAGGCGGAACCGACCTAAACCGATCGCTCTATATCCATCAAATTGCGCGGGATGTTTTCAACAGTGCGAGTGATAACAACGCGAACGACATACTATGGGCCCGCAAATGCACAATATTGCGGCCTTAATCGAGAATTATTCAGCTTCGGACCATTAGTTTGCTGCTTTCCTGCTGCGCGTGGGAATTTCCACCATAAATACGGCGCCTTCACTCGGTTTTGATTCAGCCCAAATTTTTCCACCGTGCAATTCCACCAGTTCACGAGCTAACGCCAATCCGAGTCCGGTCGAAGTTTCCCCGGCAGTAGGCACCGCACTGAGGCGGGAGAATTTTTGAAACAGCTTTTGCTTATCCTCGTCGGTCAATCCGGGGCCTTCGTCGCGCACCGCCAGTTGCACTCGGTCCATCTGCGAGCTAACGGCGATGTGAACGGTGGTTCCGGCTGGCGAAAATTTCAGTGCGTTATCGATGAGGTTTTCCACCACTTGCTGGAGGCGTGTGTAGTCGCCTTCAATTTCTGGAAGTTCTTTCGCCGGCGTGAACTCCACGCGCTGCTGTTTATGGGCAGCTCGGCGCTGAAAAACTGAAATCGTTGCCGCGACCAATGAATTCAAATCCAGAGACGCGAGCGTAAGCTTTAAACGATTTGCCTCGACCGCGGATCCGTCGAGCAGGCCTTGCACCAGCTTGAACATGCGTTCGCTTTCAGCACGGATGGAGCGCGCGGGTTCGATGAGATTGGCTTGGTTTGCCGATTCTTCGATGAGGATATCCGCGGTCATCATCACGCCGACGAGTGGCGCTTTCAGATCGTGCGATGCGAGGTCGAGCAAGCGAGTCTTCGTCTGATTGGCTTCTTCAGCGGCCTCGCGGGCGCGTTGAGTTTGTTCGAAGATGATGCGTTCGGCGCGAACTTTAGCGCGATGCCGCCCCACAATCGCAATAAACGTGATGCTGCTCAAAATCAGCACCACGCCGAAAGCATAGCGCTCTAGTTTGTGGCGCTGTAGTTCGGATTCTTTCAGTGCTAGTTCGTTGTTTTTCTGGAGTTGCGAGGCACGCATTTCGACAAGTTCGCGTTCGCGTTTTTCCGCGTCGAACCGTTCGCGGAGCTCCGCAACGGCGGCCGCGGTTTTCTCACCGGCGACGAGTTCGTTTTCTTTCTCGGCTTTCTTTTGAAAATCGAGCGCTTCGCGAAATTCCTCACGGGCTGCGTGAGCATTGCTCATGGCGGTGTAAAGATTCGCCCACAGTTCGTGGCTCGCGAGTTTTTCGGCAGCGATCTGAGCGTTTTTTAAATAGCTAAGCGCTTCGTCTGCGCGAGCCGCTTTTATGAGCGAAGCGGCCACGGCCACTTGGGCCGAGGCGATGTGGCGGGGAATGCCGAGTTCTTTGCGCAGTGCGAGGGCGCGCAGGTTGTAGTCGAGCGCGGCGATATGGTTGCCGGCATTGGTTTCAACGATCGCGAGGTTGATGATCGCATTGGCCACGCTGCGCCGATTGTTGTTGGCGGTGTGAGTGGCGAGGTTGGCGGTGAGTTGCGTGCGCGCGTCATCGAGCCTGCCCATGTCTATGTAGAGCACCGCGAGGTTGTTTTGAATCTGCAGCCTGAGATCTATCTCGTCGCCGGCTGCGATGAGGGCTTTGGTGAAAAAATCAGCGGATTGCGTCAGATTTTTCTGATGTCGCGCCACGATGCCTCGGCTGTTCAGCACGCGCGTGAGCAAGCGTTTGTCGGCCACGACTTCGGCGACAGTTTGCGCCTCGACGAAACAGGCCTCGGCCCGCGCGTAGTCGCCGCGGTTCCAGTAGATCTGACCGGAGCCGTGCAACGCTTGGGCGCGTTCGAGTTTCTCCGCATCGCCGGCGGGCAAAGCGAGCGCCGCGTCGATCACCGTGCGTGCTTCCGGGTAGTTGCTCGTCATGCGCAGCGCTTCAGCGAGCTGCGTCCGGGCGCGAATCTCCGCCGAAATCGGACGGCTTTCCGCTGGCGCGAGTTTCAATGCCTCGTGTGCGATCTGAACGGCCCGCTGTGGCTCGTTGGCCTGAACGCGCCGTGATTCGGCGAGCAAATTTTCGAAATTTGAGAGTGCGTGGGCCGTTGGTGCGGGCGCGGAGGAGGCAGCTTCAGTTGCCAGCGAATTGCTAAAGAGAACAAGAAAAACGCCCAGGCCAACGAGTCCCGCGCGGCGAAAGAAAGTGATCATCCTGAGTGGGGATTGCAGTTGCCGACAGCGATGAGGGAATCTGTTCTCCAAGTCGATGCCCGACACCGCTTCGCCACGAATTTTGCTCGCCGATGACCACGGGCTGATTCGCGACGCGCTGCCGAGGGCGATTCGAAAAAAAATTCCCACGGCGCAGTTTGAGAAAGTCAGCAACGCCTTCGAAGCGGAAGGCGCCATCGTGGCGACAGATTTCGATCTCGTGGTGCTCGACCTCGGTTTGCCGGGTGCGGGAGAACTGGAAACACTGCGCCGCTTGCGGGTGCTGCGCCCTCATCTGCCGATTTTGGTTTTCACATCGTTTAGCGAGGAGAAGATGGGACGCGCTGCGTTGGACGCCGGTGCGAATGGATTTCTGGCGAAGACGGCGGATCCCGCGCTCATTGCAATCGCGGCGAGCGAGACCTTGGCGGGGCGTGGTTACGTGAGCGAAAAACTCAAAGAGCTACGGACTTCGCGCCCTCCATTTGGGACGTCAACGCATTCGCTTTCCGCCCGCGAATTGGAAGTGCTTACGGATTTGGGTCGCGGTTTGGGGCAGAAAGAAATTGCTGCTCGGCTTGGAGTGAGCGTGCCATCAGTCGCGACGTATCGCGCTCGAATCATGGAAAAACTTAGACTGCGCACGACGGCGGATCTGCTGCGTTATGTGGTGGAAAATCGTCTGACCCGCTGAAGTCCCAATTGAGAAGTGTCGTTAAATAACGACAGGACGTGTTCTCAAAAAAGAGGTAAACTAGACCGCCTTTGCCATTTTGAAGAACGAGTCCCGTTTCTTCCAAAGGTGCACCACCTCACCTGCCATGAACAAAAATAACTTGCTGGGAGCTTTCGCCCTAATCTTGGCGTCGGCTTCGGCTCTTCACGCTCAAGTCCAAATCGTCACTTCGCAATTCACCGACTCGCTCACTTACTCGGTCTCGAACACCGATCTCCTGCAGACGAATCTTTCATCCGCCACCATATCTCCCAGTGGTTATTCCGGCGCGCTCGGGGGTGGAACGTCGATCTCTCGATTGAATGACGGCAACTTTGGCAATTCACGTTCCGATTACAGTGCCGCGGTGGCGTTTGCCTCGGGTGCTATCGTGACATTCAATTTCGACCTCACGACTAATACGGCCGGATACAATATTACCAGCGTCAGCACGTTTGTGGGTTGGGACAATGGACGCGACGGACAGGAATATACGGTAAGTTACTCGCTCGCGTCTGCCCCTGCGACATTCATCACGCTGGCGGTGGTGCCTCAGTTGGCAGCCGGTGATGGTGACGGTTACCCCACGAGTCGGACCAGTGTTACCATCCAAGACTTGGGTGGTGATGCCAACTTGCTCAACGGAGTCGCGGCTTTGCAATTCACTTTCACGGACTTTGAAAATGGTGGCAGCGCCTACCGCGAGATCGATGTGATTGGAAGCGCCGTAGCTTCAGCGATTCCTGAGCCATCCACCTACGCCGCGATGGCTGGTGTTATGTCGTTGGGCTTCGCCGCGTGGCGTCGCTCGCGCGGTTCGAAAGCGGCTAGCGCCTAATCCGTCTTCTAGTTTTGTTTGCTCAAACCCGGCTTCATGGCCGGGTTTTTTTTGTCCACGCGCGGCATCAATTGTCGACTTCGGTCACGCCCGTAGCGGAGCACAACGCGTTGAGCACACGATAAGCAGCGCTGTCCTTGGGATGACTCGCGAGGTTTACCTTAAACCCGCTGGTCAGAACCTGCATCGTGCCGGTGTGCGAGTCGGCGTGAGCGGAGAGCGGGATGCGTTCCAATGCGCGCGCGCCGGGCTGAAGATAAGTTGCGGCGGCCGTGAACTGCGGAGGTTTGTTGGCAACGACCACTCCCGGGCGCACCGTGATTTCCATCCGGCCTTCCGGTGAATCGAATTTGAAGGGCATGTGCGGCAGTTTGATTTCCATAGGAAAGGATATCGCGCCTCCTCCGGATACGCAATGACCATGCCCGGTTATTTAGGAACGGTTAAACGCATGACTGCCTTGGCTAGGATTTCACTTCGTCGGGGTAACGCATCCGGGTCGAACCGGCGCCAAAACCAGGATGGAGAATACGTCCGGCGGGTTTTTCCCACGGCTCCTGACGGCCAAGTGCAGTCTGATCCACGTAGTAGTTCGCGCCGCCCACCGTTTCAGTGCCGCGACCGTAGGTGGAGTAGGTGTGATACACTTTTTTACCGACGCGCAGGAAACAACTTTGGCCGTGAAGATCGAACGGTTGTTCTTGGTCGATGAATGCGCGCGCGGGCGTTTTCATCCACGCCGCCTTCGCGCGGTAGTTGTAGATGAACGGCGTGATTGTTTCGTCGAAAGAAACGTGGAAATCGAAATTGAAGCGACTGTCCGCCGAGGAAACCCACGGAAATTTCCAGCCCATGCGGCGCTTGAAAGCGGCGATTTTCTCCATCGGCGCGCGCGAGATGCACACGAAGTTCGTGTCGCGCCGATGGAGTTGTTGCAGATGGCCGCGGGCGATATGGTCCATCGCGGCAGAGCAACTTGGGCAGCCGTTTTTCAGCGGCTTTCCGTTTTTCCAGAGCCACATGAAATGATAAATGATCAGCTGATCCTGGCCGTCGAAGAGATCAAGCAGCGTGACCTTGCCGTGTGGGCCAGTGAACACGTAAGGCTCGGTTATCTCGACCATTGGCAGACGACGCAGGTCGGCATAGTGACGGTCACGGGCTTTAGTAAACGCCTTTTCTTTTTTGAGAAAGGAGGTGCGCGCTTTGAGCCATTGTTCGCGGGAAACTATTTTGGGCAGGGAGACTTTTAGGGATCGGGGCTTCATGATTGGTGAGACCATTCGCCGTTGGGCGCGTTCCTGCCTCGCCGCGAAGACCGGAAAATGCCCCAAGCACATTTCCGCGTCTCACGGGTCAGGGAACTGCGCGATGCCGACAAAAATTTCTAAATCAGTTCAAAAGATTCGCCCGTGGATCAGCTTTGTCGCACGCGCGGGCTTCGCGGCGAAAGGCACTATTTATTTTGTCATCGGACTGCTGGCGCTGCGCTTGGCGTTGGGGTTTGGTGGCTCCGCTGAAGACATGCACGGTGCTGTCGAGAAAATCGGTAACCAACCGTTTGGAAAAGTGGCGCTGCTCTTACTGGCGTTTGGTTTGCTCAATTATGGCGTGTGGAACGCCGTGCAGTGCATCTGGGATCCCGAGCGCGTGGCGAAGGATTGGATCGGGCGCGCGCTGCGGTTCGGTTTTGGGTTTGGCGCGGGATTAAACTTCTTCCTCGCTTACAAAACCGCCGGCGTGGGGCTCGGGCGCACCTGGGGTGGAGAAAGCGGAGATGAGGCCGTGAAATCGTGGACTGAACTCGTGTTAAGTTGGCCGGGTGGGCGGATGCTCATCCTGGTTGCCGCCGCCGTGACTGTGGGCGTGGCGGTTTCGATGATCGTGCGACTCATCCGTGGGCGCTTCATGGATGTGTTTTCGGATAACGACGGGAAAGATACTTCGGGCTTATGGCTGAAAACCACGGCGCGATTCGGTTTCGTTGCGCAAGCGATTGTGGCGGGACTGATCGCGTGGTTTCTGTGGCGCGCGGGATTGCACGCTGATCCGGCCGAGGCGGGCGGATTTCCCAAGGCGCTGGAGACGCTGCTCCAACAACCTTACGGTCGCTGGCTACTTGGGCTCACGGCAGTCGGTGTGATGTCACGCGGGCTTTTTATTTGGCTGATGGTGCCGTATCGCGAAATCCGCGTGAAAAAAGCAGTGGTGGGTTTGCCTGCACGCTGGCGGCGGATGTTTGGATTTTAAGCGACGGGAGCAAGACGGCTCCGCCGACGAAGAAGCGCGAGAATGACAAGCGCCACCAGCGTCAGTTGCAGGCCGAGCCCAAGCGCCAGTCCCGGCAGGCCGATGGCCTTCATCCGAGCCACGCCGCTTGCAGGGATTAAAATCGATGCACCGGACGGGCCGGCAGAAAAGATTACATAGCTCACCAAATTCCAGCCGAGATGAAGTCCGATGGGTGCGACGATCGATTTGGTTTCCGCAAAGGCAAATGCGCACAAGCCGCCGAAAGCTCCGGTGAGTAAAAACACGTAGATCATCGCAACCGGATTTCCTAGCACGCCGAATGTAAACCAATGATAGATGCCAAAGGCCACCGCGCTCAACCACACGCCACGACGCGGCCCGAGAAAGCGAATGGCTTGATAGAGCAGGTAGCCGCGAAACAGCAGCTCCTCGAACAAGACGGAATTTAGCGTCCAGCGCAGTTGCGTGACCACGAGCCCGAAGCTGAGGCTGGAGTTGAGGCGCCAAGCATCGTTCGTCGCATAGGAAGAACCAATTTGCTGAATCGCCGCAGCCATTCCCGTGACGAGCAAGCCGAGCGCAAACTCACAGCTGCGAATTCTTGGAAAATTGAAACCGAGCGTGCCCAGGCCTTTGTGCTCCCAGCGGAGCAGCACCCAAGAAACGAATAACAGGATTGGCCCGATCATCGAGCGACGTTGAAGCCGGCGCGAAAAAATGCACGCTCCGTCAATTTCACTATCAACTCACATCACGGAGTCGACGTAATCGCGAAGTCGAAGACGTAAATGTGCGCCCCATCAGCGCCGATCTTGATGTCCATCGTGCCGGTTAAACCAATCAGCTCGCCGGTGCCGGAATCCGGGACCACGGTAATCGTGAGCGAAGGTGCGCCGCGGTTCATGGTTCCTGTATGCTGCAAATGAAAGGTGCCGCTGCGGCCCGCCAGTGTGCCGGTGACTTTTTCAATCGCGACGTAACCAGCGGAGCCTTTCGTGGCCGTCATCGCGGTTAACATTTCGCCAGTGGCGGTGGCTTCGAGTTCGCCGTGATATTTTTTGTCGAGCGAGAAACGGCCGACGACCGCATCGGCGGCGGACTGTGGTTTCATGTTCACGTCGAACGCGCCGGAAATTTTCGTGAACTGTTTTACGACAACGGCGGGAGCCGCGGGCGGCGACCACGGACGGACTTCCATGCTGACGTTGTAGTCTTTCGCGGGGTGCGCAGCCGCGACCGCGGTGGCTTCGGCGAGATCGCGTGCTTCAAGGAATAGCAACGCAGTGACTGGCCAAAGGCCGCTCGTTTCATTTGGCGCCGTGATACCTGGATGAGTTGCGTCGGGCGCGATGCTGCGCGGCTCAAGTTTGTGGCCGGCGGCATTCTGTTCGCGCGCCCATGTGGAGATCGCGGTCTGGCGGGCCGCTTTATCGGCGTCGGTGAGCGGGTGTGGACCTTGGCGGAAGAGGATGACAAATGATTTCATGGGCGTGGCGCCAGGCGATGGTGGGAGTGGTGGGGTCTTTTCCGCACGGCAGGCGATTGCGCTGAGCAAGGCGCTGAGGAGGCAAAGCAGAGTGAGTTTCATGGCGGCGGATCTTAGCACGGGGTGCTGACAGCATTGTGTCAGCAGGTTGCGGGATTGCTTTGGCGGAGCGACGGTGCGGAGATTTAGGCATGAATGACACGGATTCAACCAGGCACGATTCGACCGACGCTGGGTTTGTGACGCTCGATGTGCTGGAGGCTCGGGTATTGGGCTGTTTGATTGAGAAAGAAACTACGACGCCCGATCTTTACCCGCTCTCGCTCAACGCGCTGGTGAATGCGTGTAACCAAAAAAATAATCGTGCGCCGGTGATGGCTTTGGGTGAGGCGGAGGTGGAGGGCGCGCTGGATCGATTGCGCAGCAAGCGACTCGTGATGGCGTTTAGCGGAGCAAACGCGCGAGCGATCAAATACCGGCATCGCTTCAGTGAGCGCTTTCCGGTGGAACCGCTGGCGCAGGCGATGCTGGCTGAGTTGATGTTGCGCGGGCCGCAAACGACAGCGGGACTGCGCGGAAATTGCGAACGGATGGTGGCGGTCTCGGAGTTGGCGGACTGCGAAGCGCTGTTGGTTCATTTGAGCGAGCGCTCGGAACCGCTCGTGCGCAAATTGTCGCGGCAGACGGGACAGAAAGAGGCGCGGTGGGTGCAGCTGTTAACGGGAGAGCCGTCGCCGGACGAGGGGGCGGGCGCGTCGGGAACGGACGGCGCGCGCGAAGCGGTGAAAGTCGCCGTGACGATGATGCTTCCGGCGGAAGCAGAAGCGAGGCTGGTCAATTTAGAGGCGGAAGTCGCCACGCTGAAAATCGAACTCGCGCGCTTGCGGGCCGCGTTAGGTGAGGCGGGGTGAGATCGGCGATGCAGATCAAGTCACCGGCCACTTTCTCGCGCTACGTGGCGCTTGGAGACAGTTCTACCGAGGGAATCGACGACCCCGATAGCGTGGGTGGTTATCGTGGCTGGTCGCAGCGTTTGGCGGAGCGCGTGGATGCGGCGCAAGGTGGCGGACTCCTCTACGCAAATCTTGCCGTGCGTGGACTGACGACGCGCCAGGTGCGTGAGCGTCAACTCGCCGACGCGCTCGCGATGCGTCCGGATCTCGCGACGGTCTTTTGCGGCACCAACGATGTCACGAGCTGGCGCTTCGATGCGGAAGCCGTGGCGGCGGATATTGCGCACATGCAACACGCATTGGTGCGAGGTGGGGCGACGGTGCTAAGTTTTACGCTGCCGGACCTCACCCCGCTCATGCCGCTCGCGCGGGTGATCGCGCCACGCATCGCCGCATTGAATCGGGCGCTCGCGGCGGCCTCGCAAGCAAGCGGCGCAATCCTGGTGGATTTCGCGGCGTATCCGGTGGCAACGGATCGGCGGTTGTGGAGCGACGATCGCATTCATGCCAACGCCGCTGGTCACGCGCGCATCGCGGACGCGCTGGCTCACGCGTTGCGATTGCCGGGGAGCACTCCTGCATGGCAAAAATCATTTCCGATCGAGCTCGCGCAAACTTGGGGCGAGTGGTGGTCATGGGAAATGCGTTGGTTTAAGCGCCACTTCGCGCCGTGGGTTTGGCAAGGGCTTCGAGGCCATTCCTCGGCGGATGGCCGGGGTCCCAAGCGTGCCGCACTTGCTCCGTTGTGAGTGAGCGGATTGACGAGCACCGATCTGGCACTGGGCCCAGTCGGCTCGCTTGACTTATGGAGGGACGGCAAACTCAGTTGAGTTCCCATGAAAAATTCCACGTTGCGGTTGCTCGTTGGTTTGGCGGTTTCCATGTTCGGAATACATTTTGCGCACGCGAATGATAGCTCAGCGCCAGGGCGAAAATGGATTTCGTTGTTTAATGGAAAAAATCTCGATGGTTGGACGATTAAGATCGCCGGCCGTCCGCTGGGCGAAAATTACGCGGACACGTTTCGCGTGGAGGACGGAATTATCAAGGTAGCCTACGACAAGTATCCGAAATTCGGAAAACAGTTCGGGCACCTTTACAGCAACGTCGCTTATTCGCGTTATATTTTGCGCATGGAATATCGTTTCGAGGGCAAGATGATGTCTGACGCGCCGAGTTACGTGAACCTCAACAGCGGCGTGATGATTCATTCACAATCGCCGCAAAGCCTGCCGCGCGATCAGGAATTTCCCGCTAGCCTCGAAGTGCAGTTTCTTGCCGATGAGGGCAAGGGCTCGCGACCGACGGGCAACATGTGTTCGCCCGGCACGCACATCGAAATGAACGGCAAGTTGATCACCCAGCACATCGTTCAATCCACCGCGCCGACTTTTGCTGCAGGCGATTGGGTCAAGATCGAGGTGGAAGTCCACGGTTACGATGAAGTCATTTATCGTGTAAACGGCATGGAGGTGTTGCGCTACCAGCACCCGCAACTCGACCCGAAAGATCCGTGGGCGGCTGCGATCATCAAAGCGGGTGCCGCGCGCGAATTACATTTCGGTCACATCGCGCTTCAAGCGGAGGGCCAGCCGGTGTGGTTTCGCAACATCGAGATCATGTCGCTGGAAAAGCCGTGAGCTCGCGCTGAATACGGTAAATAAAAAAGGCGACCGCGAGGTCACCTTGAAGAGAAACTGGGCTGCCGATTACAGACGCGGAATAGTCAGGCCGCCGTCGACCATGATGACCTGACCGGTTGAAAACGGGAAGTCGCCGCGGGCGAGGGCCGCGACCGAGCGACCGATGTCGTCCGGGAAACCCCAACGCGGTTGGACGCAGAGTCCGCCGGCGATGAGCTTATCGTATTTGTCGGTCACGCCTGCAGTCATGTCGGTCTTGATGACGCCGGGGCGCACTTCGTAAACCGGAATACCTTCGCCGCCGAGACGGGTGGCGAAGAGCTGCGTGAGCATGCCGAAGCCGGCTTTCGCGATGCAGTATTCGCCGCGGTTAATCGACACCACCGTCGCGGAGATCGACGTGATGTTGACGATGCAACCGAAGAAGTTCGCGTCGGCTTTCTTGGCGGCGACCATTTCGCGGGCGAAGGCCTGCGTCAGGAAGAACACGCCCTTCAAGTTGGTATCGACGACGTAATCGTAGGATTCCTCGCTCGTCTCCAAGAGATCGGCGCGGACTTTCGGCGCGACGCCGGCATTGTTGACGAGGAGGTTGATCGACGCGCCGCCGGTGAAGGCTTTGACGGCGGCGAGGATGGCATTGCGGCCTTCCACGGAGCCGACGTCGCCGCGCGCGTAACCGACTTTGACGCCGGCGGCGCGAAGTTTCGCGAGCGGTTCGGCGACAGCGGCTTCATCGCGCACGCCGTTGATGATGATGTCCCATTTTTCGGCTGCGAGTTTTTCGGCAATGCCGAAACCGATGCCACGAGAGCCACCTGTTACTAAAGCAACTTTAGACATGAGAATTTTTATTTGAACCACAGAGGCACAGAGACACAGAGAAAGCCAATGATTGGACTCCGTGAACTCTTTGTCTCTGTGGTTTGTTTTGGATTGGTTACTTCAGTTCGGGAACGTCGAGCCAGCGGCGCTGGGCCCAGGAGTCGAGGGCGACTTCGGCGAGTTGCACGCCTTTGGCACCTTCGAAGAGATTCCATTGGAACGGCGAGTCGGTAACGACGTGCTTGAGGAAGAGTTCCCACTGGATCTTGAACGCGTTGTCGTAAACGCGCTGGTTCGGGACGCGCGTCCAACCATCCTTGTAGTTGATCGGGCTGTCGACGTCGGGATTCCAAGTGCAGCGCGGCGTGGCGGCGAGGGATTGCGCTTTGCAATCGCGGAGACCGGCGACGGCGGACCCGTGCGTGCCGTCGACTTGCAGCGTGAGGAGATCTTCGCGGTCAACGCGGACGGCCCACGAGGAATTGAAATGACAGATCGTGCCGTTCTTCAGCTCGAAGGTCGCGTAAGCGGCGTCGTCGGCCGTAGCCTTGTAAGGCTTCGCGGCTTCGTCCCAACGCGTCGGGATGTGTGTCGCGCCCAAGCAGGTGAGGCTCTTGATGTCGCCGAAGAGATTCTGGATCACATACTGCCAGTGGCAGACCATGTCCACGATGATGCCGCCGTCTTCTTCTTTGCGGTAGTTCCAGGACGGGCGTTGGAGTTGCTCGTATTCGCCGGTGAAGACCCAGTAGCCGAACTCGCCGCGCACGGAGAGGATCTTGCCGAAGAAGCCGGTATCGATGAGATACTTCAGTTTCACGAGACCAGGCAGCCAGAGCTTGTCTTGCACGACGCCGTTCTTGAGGCCGGCGGCGGTGACTTCCTTCGCGAGCGCGAGCGCTTCGGCGGAGGTCGTGGCGGTGGGCTTTTCGCAGTAGATGTGTTTTTTCGCAGCGATGGCCTTGCGCACGCCGATCGGACGCTGGCCGGTGAGGGTGGCGTCGAAATAGATTTGGTTTTCCGGTTTCGCGAGTTCCTCGTCGAGGTTTGTGGAGACGCGCGACACACCGACGCGAGCGGCGAGGGCCTTGAGTTTGGATTCGCTGCGGCCGACGAGCACCGGATCAGGAATGATGACCTCGGAGTCGGAGAGCTTCACGCCGCCTTGGTCAATGATGGCCTTGATCGAGCGGATGAGATGCTGGTTGGTGCCCATGCGTCCCGTGACGCCGTTCATGATGATGCCGATTTTGTGAACTTTCATTTGGAGTGTAGTAGTAGGTTGAAATTTTTGAACCACAGAGACTCAGAGATCACAGAGAAAATTTCTGAGCCGCTCTGTGTTCTCTGTGTCTCTGTGGTTAATTAATAATTAAACGTGGTCGCGGTAGGCTTGGACGATTTTCTTGAGGTAGGCGTCCTGATCCGTTGCCCACAGACGATTCGAGAAGACTTCGACTTCGTTGAAGCCTTTGAAACCGGTCGCTTCGATCCACGAACGGATCTGGCGGAGATTGATGCAGCCTTCGCCCATCAGGCCGCGATCGAGGAGGAGATCGGTGGTGGGCGTGCGCCAGTCGCATACGTGGTAGGCGAAGAGCGCATTGAGACGACCGCAGCGCGCGATTTCTTGTTCGAGTGCCGGATCCCACCAAAGGTGATACACGTCGGCGGCGACACCGACGTAGGAGGATTTGAGTTCCTCCACCATGTCGTTGGCCTGACCGAGTGTATTCACGGCGGAACGCGCATCGGCATACATCGGATGCAGCGGCTCGATGGCGAGTTTCACGCCGGCGGCTTTGCAGTCGTCGAGCAGCGAAGCGATGCCATCGACGATTTGCTTGCGCGAGGCGACGAGCGATTGCCCGGGCACGGCGCCGCACACGAGCACGATCATTGGTGCGCCGAGGGCGTGCGCTTCGGCGATGGCTTTGCGATTATCGTCGAGCGCTTTGCGACGGTCGACTGGCGTGAGAGCGGGAAAAAATCCCCCGCGACAAAGCGAGACGATCGACAAGCCCTGGTCGCGTATCAACTGGCCCGTTTTTTGGATATCGCGACCTTCGAGAGTGTCGCGCCAGACGGTAATCCCTGTCACACCAGCGGCGGCAAACTTGGTGGCGCAGGTTTCGATCGACCACGGTTTCGTGGTGATCGTGTGAACGCACAGGCGCGAGAGATCGCGGAGAGGGGCAGCGGTGTTCATGATTTAAGGCACCCGAAGAAGGTGTAATCTTTCTCGCCTTTGATGATGCGTTGCAGCGTGAGTGCAGCTTCGCGGAGGTGGTAGTCGCCCCACATGCAGGCTTCGCCGCACGGGACCTTCTGGCCGGCGGGGATATTATCCCAGCCGTTCGGGCGGTGATAGACCGAGTGCAACAAGAGGCCTTGATGCTTCGGATCGATGCCGAGATACGCGTCGCTGAGGAGCGTGCGCATCGTGGTGAGGCCGGCTTGCCAATATTTTTTACCTTCCGTCGTGTTGATGCCGAGATAACGACCGAGACGGAGCAGACCTTGCACGCCAATCGCGGCGGCCGAGCTGTCGACGGGTTCGTGATCGTTGAAAATCTCGGCGTTGCGCGAGCGCCAGTCACCGAGCTTGTGGAGATTAGGCGCGCCACCGTCCCAATACGGGATGCCGTCGAGCGCGGTGCCTTGGATATACCAATCGCAGGTCGCCTTCGCGGCTTTGAGAAGAATCGCTTCCCACTTTGCGCGGCCGCCGAGCGGTTCAAGGTCGGCGTCGGAAACGGTTTTGAGGAATTCCAGTTCCTCAGCCATGCCGACCATCGCCCACGCGAGACCGCGCGTCCACGTGGTGAAACCGGAGAAACCTTGCTGCGAGTTCGGACAACGGAAGCGACCGTCGTTGGTGTTGAAGACGGCTTCGTGCGTCGTGCGGCCGCGTTCGGCGGGGACGTCGTAGCTGTCGCGGCCTTCGCCGTAGTAAATCGAATATTTCGCGGTAGCTTCGGCGTGGAGAAGACCGCGTTGCAGGAGCGAATGCGCGGCATCGTTTTCCGCCATGAGTCGGTGACCGAGTTTGTGCGCGACCATCAAAATACGCACCGAGCGAATCGTATCGACGAAGAGCGAGTGCGGGCCGTTGAAGGAGTAAATGTAGCCGCCTTCTTCGTTCCCACGCGTGCCGTTGGCGCCGCCGTGCTGAATGCGGGACCAGCGGGAAGCTTGCGCGGCGCCGGAGGTTTTGATCGCGAGCTCACAGAAGTCGATGTGCGTGGCCGGAAGTTTACCTTCGAGTTGGAGGCGCAGCCAGTTGCCGTAGGTCGAGAGATTGTTGAACCCGTGATCGTGCACGCCGATGTGCGAGACATGCGACGCCATGCGGTCAACGGTGAGTTTCGCGGCGGCGTCGGCGAAACGCTTTTCGCCGGTCGCGTCGAATTGCAAGAAACCCGAGCCATAGCTGAAACCTTCTGTCCACTCGGTCCAGCCGCGCGTGGTGTATTTGCCGCCGACGGTGAAAACGGGCGAGCCCTTGGCGGGGTCGTATTCCTTGAAGATCAGGTCGATCTTTTCGCCGGAGAGTTTCCAGAATTTTTCGAGAGCCGGCGTGAGGGCCGAGGCTTGAAGGTTATTGTCGATTTGCATGAGGCGTTTAGTTGGGGAGTTGAGTCACGGAGTAAAGTGAGGCGAGGGAAGGACCTTGGGGGTAAAATAAACTCTGTGTGCGCTGCGCAGTGTTCCCTGTGCTGAAATTTTGAGCTTAGTAACGTTTGTCCTTCCGCAGGTGGAGAATCAGAAAACGGCTTTCTTCGAGCGACTCGTAGGTATGCTGCTGGATCGCGTCGAATTGCATGCACTGGCCGGCGGTCAACAAGCACTCTTCGTGCGGCAGCGTGAGGCGGAGTTTTCCTTCAAGCACCCAACATACCTCGGTGTCGTCGTGGTGGATCTCAGGCCGTGAGACTTTCGAGTTCGCGGGCGCAGTGCCAAGCAATCCAACGACGTTCGCAAAACGGATTTCGCGAAACTTAAATTGGCCGGCGCGATGCGAAGCTTCTTCGCTGCGATGGGCAAGGGGCGACTCCGCGAGCGCGAGCAGGTCGGTGGCGCTCATGCCGAACGCGCGACCGAGGCGATACAGCGTGTCGAGCTCCGCGGACTGTTGGTTGCGTTCGAGCTTCGAAATCACTGCCGCCGACACGCCTGATTTTTCCGAGAGATCGGCCAGCGTCATCTCATGCTGCTCGCGCAAGCGACGCAGCACGCTGAAGTCGAATTTGTCGGGCGGGGTAGCCAAAGTAGCTTCGAGGCTGTTTTTTATGATTTTCGCATCAAGCAAAAAAATGGCTTAAAAGTGCGTTCAGCGAAACAAGCCAATCGAGCTGTTTGAGATGAAATTTCATAGTGCAAATGGCCCGCGAGATTCGATCGTGGTGGCCTTCCGATAATAAAAAATAAGCCGATTCTCAGAGCTACATAACACTTGATATTTTATGATTATCATAATTATTAGCCAACTTACTCCCCTTAACCCCTTATCGTATGACCCTCCGCCAATCCGCTGGATTTACGCGGGCGCGGACAGCAGGCTTTTGCTGTCTGGCCTTTCTTTCCCTTCGAGCCGTCGCTCAGACGACCACGCCGACCGATGCGCAAGCTCCCGGCTCGACCGTCGAGTTGCCGACCTTCACCGTTTCCACCAGTCAGGATAAAGGTTATCGCGCTACCAATTCCGTGTCCGCGACACGCGTCGACACGCCCATTAAAGATCTGCCGTTCGCCATCACGGCGTTAACGGAGCAATTCATCACCGACACCGGGGCGCGCGAGCTGACGGATATCGTGAACTTCGCTCCTGGCGTCACGAGTGGGGCGAAAGAATTTACGCAGGGTAACAATCGTTATTCGATTCGTGGTTTCGACGGTGACGTCACGCCGCAACGCAACGGGTTCATCGGCAATCGTTACGTCGACGCCGGTAACATCACACGCGTCGAAGTGGTCAAAGGTCCAGCCTCGCTCCTTTATGGCCAGATCACGCCGGGCGGCACGGTGAACTACATCACCAAGCGCCCGCAGGACAAATCGTTCACGCAAATCAAACAGCAGGTCGGCACTGACAGTTTTCTGCGCACCGATCTCGATGTGAATCTCGCGCCCGAAAACGCCGGTGGTCGCTTCAAGGCCCGCCTTGTCGGCGCCTACGAAAACGGCTTCCAATGGACTGACCCGGGCGAAAGCAAATCCACGCTCATCGCGCCGAGTGTGGCGTTTAAAGTCACCGAGAACTCTACGCTCATCCTCGACTACGAACGCTTCCGTCGCCGCGAAACGCCGCTCGTCGGCATGATGCCGAATCTCTCGGTCAGCGTTGCCGCGACCGCCGCTAATTTCCCGAACGTCGCTGACCGCGCCCGTGCGCAGGCCTATGTCGACGTCGGTAATTTGAACCTCGGTTTCCGCGCCGCGCCGCCGCTGCCGTATGATTTCAATTACGTGAACGACACCGATTACCGCAAATCCGACTTCGATTCGTTCAACCTCGAATACGCGATCAACCTCGGCAGCAACTGGACGGCACGCGTGAATTACGCGTGGAACGATTTCTACATCGGCAATAAACTCACCGGCCTGGCCGAGTTCACGGTGACGCCGGCTGCGGCGTATCTCGCGACGAAAAATCGTTTCGATTACGTCGCCGAAGTCGTCGCCAATCCTGCAATTCTTTCCGATCCGAACAAGACGGCGTCTGCGCTGCTCACGCGCCGCAAGCGCATCGAAGAATCCGCGGGCAACTCCGACACCTTCCAAGCCGAAGTCACGGGCAAGCTCGCACTCGGCAACGTCACGGTGAAGCCGCTTTTCGGCGCTTATCTCAGCAAGAGCGAAAGCTTCGCGCGTCGTCGCGAAAGCACCACGGCCCCGGGGGCCGGCGTGGCGAACGTCAACACGACGCCGACGCAACACTTCCAGCCTTGGGATTACAATAACCCGTCGACCTGGGATCGCTCCGGCCTCTACGACGAGTTTTCTTTGCCGTGGGGCAATCTTCGCGAAGGCACCGGCGAGGAGAGCGCGCTTTACGGCGTGCTGAATGCGAGCTTCTTCGACGACCGCCTGATCGCGATCGGCGGCGCGCGCTACAACAAAACCAAATCCACCGGCATCAACTATCTTCCGACCGTGGCCGCCGTGCCGGGCGCCACGATCCCGGATCCGGATTACGAAGCCACGAAAACCACGCCGCAATTCGGCATCGGTTACAAAGTGCGCCGCGACCTGCTGTTGTTCGCGAGCTACTCGGAGTCGTTTTTCATCGAGGAACGCGTGCTCACGCTTTTCAACCCGGCTTACAATCCCGCGCTCCCGACTAATGCGACGACGAATCCGCTGACGATCAGCGCGCCGGCGTTGCCGACGACGGGCAGCGGTTACGAATTCGGCGTGAAGACCGATTTCTTCAACGGTCGCGTTTCGTCCACGGTGTCGCTCTTTCATCTGGAGCGCGAAAATCGCATCCTGCGTTTCCGCGAAACCGCCGTTGACGGCACCTTCCCGACGATCACCCGCCAAGGCACGGTCGACGAAAGCGAAGGCGTGGAAATGGAAGTCACTTGGTCGCCACTCGACAACTGGCAGATCTACGCGACCGCGACATTCATGGACATCAAGACCACGAAGGCCACGTTCCCGGCGATCCCCGTAAACGCGGATCCGATTTACCAAGCCGCGTATGTCGCCGCTTACAACGAAGCTGTCGGCCTAGTGTTGAATGCCGTGCCGGAAGGCTCGGCTGAAACGCTCGGTTCGTTGTGGTCCCGTTATTCGTTCAATGACGGCTCGCTGCGCGGATTGTGGGTTGCCGGTGGTTTTGTTTACACGGGTGAAAAAGCGCAACGCACGGCGAACCCGACGCTCTTCTACGACGCGCACACGGTGTTCGATGCGGTCGTTGGCTACGATTGGAAGTGGCACGGCCGCGACATGGGCGCTTCGCTGTCTTGGAAAAATGTGACTGACGAACAGTATTTCCCCGCCAATCAGGCGCGCGGTTTGCCGTCACGTTTCGTGCTCAGTCTCTCGGCCAAATTCTAATCTGAAATAATTGTCAGGGTTATGAGGCCGCCGTGGGGGCGGCCTTTTTTTTCTCGTCAATCTCGGCTCACACTTTGCAGCATCGCCGCCCCATGAGCTACCAACGCACGTTTTCCAGCCTCGGCTGCCCTGAACTCTCGCTCGACGGCGCGCTCGCACTGGCGCAGCGCCACAGCCTGCCGTTGGTGGAACTGCGCGCGGTCGCTGGCGGCGTGGACGTCGTGGGCTATTTCTCGAAGACCTACGGCACGCCCGCGCAACTCGCAGAGCACTTGAAAAACTCGCCGGTGCGCCTCGTCTCACTCGACACGAGCCTGCATCTGATCGGCGACACGGATGTGCAGCGCGAACAGTTTCTCGCATTCCTGCCATGGGCAGAAGCACTCGGCGTGAAATGGCTGCGGGTATTCGATGGCGGCAAAACCGACAGTGACGCCGAACTCGCTGCCGCTGCCGCCACGGTGCACTGGTGGCGCGAGTTGCGTGCAAAAAATAATTGGCGCGCCGACATCATGATCGAGACGCACGACTTGTTGTTCACGGCGAACGCGATCAATCGTTTCCTGAAACTCGCGCCGCGCATCGGCATTTTGTGGGACACGCATCACACGTGGAAACGCGGCGGCGAAAATCCCGTCGATACGTGGCACGCGATCAAAGCCGACGTCGTGCACCTGCATGTGAAAGACAGCGTCAGTGTCCCGAGTGGTAAGCACCCGTTCAGCTACGTGCTGCCAGGCGATGGCGAATTTCCGATGGCACCGCTGCGCGAAATTTTGAAACAGGAATACCACGGCCCGATCAGCCTGGAGTGGGAACGCTTGTGGCATCCGCACCTCGCCCCGTTGGAAGAACCGCTGCGGGTGGCGACGGAACGCGGCTGGTGGTGAGTTAAATCCTGGCGCTTCGGTGCGCGTCAAATGGAGGCGGGGCCATCAGCCCCGCGAGTTAGCGACTTGGTCAGCGTCAATGTAGGTTGCGCGCTCGCGCGCAACGTGGCGTGCAAGCCCGCCACCTACACAGGTATTTCGAAGATGATGTCCCGCGAGGCTGATGGCCCCGCCTCCAATTTCGGACGGTTACTATTTCCCGACGGGGAGAATCTTTTGATCGGTCAGGAATTTTTCCATTAAAGCGGGCAACTTTGCTTTCCACTCGGGCACCGTCGCCCCATGGCCGCAGCCGGTCATCGTGATGAATTCGCAGGTGTTGCCGGTCGTGATCAGCTTTTGATGCAGTTCCTGCGCGATCGCGTAAGGCACCGTCGGGTCTTTGTCGCCGTGGAGCAGGAGCGACGGCGGCATTTTCAGATCGAGATTTTGAGTGGCGGAACAGGCGTCGCCGTGGCCAGCAAATCGCTCGCTACGCTGGCCTTTCCCATCCGAGGAAGTGTCGGCGGCGGGCCACATCAAGATCAGTGCGACCGGTTTTTCGAGCGGCGTTTCCTGGGGATCGCTGCCCGGGGGCGTTTTGGTAATCGCGGTCCAGATGGCGAGGTGTCCGCCGGCGGATGAACCGCCGACTACTATTTTCCTCGGATCGAGGCCGAGTTCTTTCGCATGCGTTTGCAGCCAGTTAACTGCCGCGCGCGCGTCGGCGATGCACGCGGTCGCGTCGGTTTTGTGACGCGAGGAAACCCGGTAATCGGCGGCGACGCCGATCATGCCCCACGCCGCGGCTTGCTTGGCGAAGCCGGCGGAATTCGTCGGCACGCCGCGCACGAAACCGCCGCCGAAAAAGTGAATGTAAACGGGACGCTGGTCGGTGGCCTTCCAGCCTTCCGGTTTGAACACGTGCAGGCGCATCGGTTCGGGCGCGACCTCGTGGTAAATAAAACTCTCCGCGCCAGGCAACGTGAGCGGGGTGACCACCGATTTGGCGGGGGTCTTTTTTTCGTCGGGCTCTTGGGCTCGGAGCTGGGTGCCGAGCACGAGCGGAATGACGACGCAGCGCAGTGCTTTGAGAAACTGTTTTTTAAGGGACATGGGATTAAGGTTTTTTGGAATTGGGGACGCTTTGATCGAGGTATGCCTTCACTTCGAGTTCACCGAGATCCACGCGCCCTTTGCGTTCCAACGACACGAGCGTGCGAACTGGTTTTTTGGTTTCCACGCCGAAGTGCGGTGCGCCGCTGGTGATGAGAGCGGCGGCGACATCGTCCATCATCACCCCTTCGGAATGCGTGCTCATGCGCGCACGCCAGAGCGGGACTTTTTTCTTTTGAGCGAACGAGGCATAGTCGTAAGCGGTGACGACGATGAAATAACGACTGTCACGGGAATCATCGTTCACGGCTTCCTGAACCATCGGAATACTCAGTGGATCGACTTGGTTTCCGCCCACGAGCGTGAACATTTCATTTTGATTGGAGAACACTTCGAGCGGCGAGGCTTCGCCGGGTATTTCGAACTCTTCGATTTCCGGATCGACGGCGCCCCAGCGAAAAACCAGCACCACGGTCGGCGGAACTTGCTGGCTCATGACCAGGTAATTTTGCCGGGCAAGCGCGACGGCGAATGCGCGCAGGGTTTTGCGCTGGTCGGGGAGCGGGTCGCCGCGAGTGGCACTTTTAAAAGAACCGACGACCGGGTAATAATGAATGGGTTTCTCCTTCGTGGGTGGCGCGATCTTTCGGCCGGCCACGGTCATGTCCACATTCACGTTCACCTCGCAGTCGCGTTGAGCGGCGTGGGACGACGCGAGTAGCAACGAAGCTAACAAAACCGTGAGGAGTGAACGGATCATGGAAGCGAAAGAATTACACTTAACCAGCCCATGAAGTAAAACGCGCCGAGCGACGCGAGGCCTCGGCACTGGTGTGCTCAGAGAACCGGTGCGCTGGCCGGCAATTAGCGGGCCTTGCTCTCGGCCTCACGCGGGGCGGCTTCTTGAATGAGGTCATCGAGGAACCCGGCGCGCAGTTTTTCGTTTTGGGAATGCGGCCATTTTTCTGGATGCGCATTGTAGGGCTGGAGGAACGTGACGGCGTTGCGGAGGTTGGCGCCGTTCGGTGCGGTGTAACTCCACAAGTCTGCCCCAAGTCCGGCGGCGACGCGGGCCACGGTCGCGTGAGCTTCGAGGTTGAAGCGGCTGTAACCGAGGCCGTCGACGCGACGAATCTCCTCAGGCTGGCTGCCGTCGGCTTTGATTTGGTGAGCGATAAGCGCTTTGTCTTCCTCGATCAGCTGGCGTGCGAGATCATCACGACCGACGTAGCGCGCGATCGGAATCGCTTGGGCGAAATACCACGCGCCGTGGTTGTTTTTGGCGGTGCGCTCGGCGAGCGCGTTGGGTGCGGTTTCGAGCCAGTGAAGGAATTTTGAGAACCAAGCGCGTATGGCGCTCTTGTCGTCGACGGTGAGGGCGGGTGAGTCTTCGAGCAAAATCAGCGAATCGATCACCTTGGCCAAATCGCGTGAGTCGAGCACCCCGGCGGGATTGCCGCGATTTTCGTTATGACCGAGCCGCACCTGCGCATAGTCGAGATGTGGATTCATGCGGGTGGCGGGCGTGACAAGCCACGCCCGCAACCACTCGCCGGCGCGACGGGCGGCGGCTTCGTCGTGATGCACGCGCCACGCGGCGGCGAGCGCGGCGAGGGTGTCGCAGAAATTTCCGATTCGATAGCGATCGCCTTTGGCCACTTGCTCGTGGTTGTGCTGTCCGTCGCGACTGACGTAAGGCATGCCGTCCGGTTTTTTCGGATCGGGCCAGTAGTAGCGCGCGAAGCTGACGTAGTCGTGTTGATCGCCGCTGGGCGATTTAACCGATTTGTCGGCGACCGTGACTATTTTGGCCTTCAGTGCTTTCGGCGATTCTGCAGCGAGTGTCTCAATCTCTTGAGCCTTGAGCAGAAATGTTTCCCCAGCTTGGCTGCGGACACTGAGGATTAAAACGAGCGCGAGAGCGCAGCTTTTAGCGAAGGATGAGCGAATCATCGGAAAGGGTGAGCAGGTCGGTTTTGCCGTCGGGGCGGACGATGGTGAGTTGGTTGCCGTTGAGCGTGGCGGTAAGTTTTGCCGGGGTCGTGCCGCGTTCGGGCCACAACACGGAGAATACGACAAACTCGCCGGCAGCGGTAGCGGACTCAAGCGTGAGGTGCGCTTGATCGTGCCACGTGCCGGTGAGGTAGGAACCGCCGATTTCGCCGCGTTTGTATTTCGGATCGACCGGCACGGGGAATTGATCGGTGACGTTGCCGTTCCACTGCACGCCGCTGGCGAGCACTTGAGTGGTGAGCGAAGATTTTTTTTGCGGGCCGCGAATCCTCGCGGTGGAGGTGCTGGCGTCCCACTGCAGGTCTTTTTCGGAGTGGAGAAGCCACGACAGTTTCGCGGGCTTCGCGAGCACGACATGGTCGCGCAAGATAACATAACGCGAATCGACGAACACGAGATCGCGCGTCACTTGTTTAACCTGACCCTTCGGTTGCGCCGCGCTGTAGGCTTTCGTGGCGTCGCCAGTCGTCCAGACGTAGCGCGGTTTTTCTTCGTAGCGCGTGATCTTGCCGGTCGAGAGCTTGCTTTGCGCTTTCTGGCCCTGACCGTCGATGAGCAGAGTGTTTTTCGAAATCGTCTGGCGCGTCCAGCCGCGATGGTGCTGGGAGTTGTGGAATTCGCGGTAGGCGGAATTGATCGCAAGGCCTTCACCATAGGCGTTCAGGATAAAACTATTTTGGTCGGCGTGGCTGTGACTGAACGAGCCGTAAGGCGACGACTTGAAGGTCACGTGAATATCATCGTTTGGCTTCCCGAGCGCGCTGTGCAGGGAAACCCAACCCACGTCGCTGAAATAACGATTCGCGGGTAACTCGCTCAACGGGCGTGCAGTTGGCAGTGGTTTTTCGGAAGCGATGAAATTGCGCACGATAAACTCGGCCGCCGTCGGGTAATTGCGTCCGAGCTCATCGAGACCTTTGTCGATCGGACGCGTGCGTTGGTCGGTGCCGAGCGCGGCGTAGGTGAGGAGCGTGCCGTTTTGCTGCACACGCGCGAGATGCTCCATGTAATCCGAAATGACCGGCTCGAGATTGAAATGCCCCGCATTGGAGGTGTCGCCGAAAGTCGTGTGGAGGTAAGGCTGGACGTGGTAGATCGCGAAGAGTGGGGAGTTCTTCCAAAACGGCGTCGCGTAGGCGAGCGGGTCGTGGATCGCGAGGAGTGCGTCTTGAAACGCCGCGTGTTCGAACGTGCCGCGCCAGTAGGCGTTGCCCTCGGCCCAGCCGCCTTCGTCGCCGCCCCACGGGCTGAATTGGTCGCGGTAAAACTTATACGCGTAGTCCCACCACTGCCGCGCTTCGGGCAGATCATCCCAAAGCGCGAGCGCCGTGAGACCGGTCATCGGCATGAAACGCACGGGATGCGACGACAAGTCCGCTTCGATGGAATTGCGTGTGATTTTGGAAATATTTCCCTCGTGCTCGATCCACGCGAAGGAACGACGCCCGCGTTCGCGGAAATGATCGAGGATGATTTTTTTCTCCGCGGGCGTGAGTTGGTCGCGGATCTGGTCGTAAACGAGCGGCAGTTTTCGCCAGAGCCGGAAGTGGGCTTCGTCGTTGTAATAAATGTCGGTGGCACCGATGACGGGGCCGGATTTCCAATCGGGAGCGAAATGCCATTTGCTCGTTTCGAGGAGAATTTCCTTCGCTTTCGCCAAATACTTATCTTCGCCCGTTACGATCCAGCTTAGCGCGGAAGCTTCGGCGACGGCGGAGAGGATGCCGCAGATGTCCTGCACGCTTCGCCATTTGTCGGCCATGTCGGAGGTGCGTTTGCTCGGCGCCGGATCCCCGTAGGTCACCGGCTCCGCGGGAAACGGCATCGTGAGATATTTTTTGTCGAGATCAGCTTTGAGTTTCGCGAAGGCCTTCGCGCCTTCGCCGGTGCGCACGTAAGCACGGAACGCGTCGGCGCGGCCGTGGATGATGTTGGTGCGCGGCGCGGCAGAAGGAACGACAGACGCAGCATTTTGCGCGGCGGAAGCGTTGAGTGAGAAACCGAGAGAAAGAGGAAAGAAAAAGATTAAGAGAAAGAGGCGATTCATGGCGCGGGCATTTGTCATATATTATATGACAAACGGTTTGGTTGGTTCAGGATTTGAGGGCGGGGAGGGACCAGTGACGGATTTCCCACGGGCCGAGTTTCGGGTGGTGCAGCGCCAATTCGCCGGCGGTGCTGCGGGTGATTTTCCACGGCGCGGATTCGGCTTCGTCTGAACCGGTCCACGAAACTCCCACGATGATGCCCGCGCCGGTGTGGCGCACGGATTTGAAAACGGGAGTCGCGTGATACGGCGCGGCGACGTGGCGGCGCTCGGATTTATCATCGAGACGGTTGTCCCAACCGGGCGTGAAGCCGTTCGACAATAGTTGCAGCGCGCTGCCGCGGCTGTCGCAGAACGCGGAGAGGTGTTGGCCTGGATCGGAGAGCAATGCGTGGCTCTCGCTCATCGGCAGCGCGAAGCCGCCGACGCGGAGGACGACGGGTTGTTGGGCGTCGTAATGGTGCACGTGGAGCAGCCAGCCGTCTTTCCAAAAGATGAATGTCTCGACGCCGGTGTTTGCCTGGCCGGTTTTGAAACCGAGATTGTAGCTGTAGCCGAGGTGATCGTTTTCGAGTTCGACGGCGACGGTCGAGTGGCGTCCGTAAACGCGGCCATCGTCGAGTTCCGCGGTGAGCGCGCTGTCGAACGAGACTGCGCTGATTTCGGGAAATGCGAACGTGAAGTGCACGCCGGTGCGGTAGGAGAGTTTACTCCATTTCCACGGGCCGTAGCGGAGCTGCGTGTTACCGACCATCGAGCCGGCGTTGAGGATTTCGATGTCGCCGCCGGGCACGCTGCGCGTGATGAGGCCGGGCGCTTTCATAACGCGCACGAAACTGCGCTCGGCGGGCAGCGGTTGCTCGGCGTCGTTCCAGAACGCGTGATTGGGTGGGAGCAAGAGCGGCGTGAATCCTTTTGCGGCCCAATACGGTGACGCGGCGCACGAGTAGGCTTCGACGATTTTTGGAAACGTGTCGGTGAAGCCGTAGCTGAGGCAGCCTTGGTCCTGGTAAATCGGTTTCGAGAGAAAGAAGTCGAGGTTGCGCGTGCACAGTCGACGCAACAGGCCGGGCGCGAGATCGGTGCAATCCTCGGCGAGTGCGAGACCGAAGACATTGAGGCAGTTGAAACGATACGTAATCGAACGGCCGAAGGCGGGATGTTCGCCGCTGGCGGCGAAGAAATGCTGGTAGTCGGCGACAAAGAGTTTTCCCCAACCGCGCCAACGTTCCGCGCGCGTCATGTCCTGCACGCCGTGGAGGTGTGCCCACATCAGGCCGTAGAAGTGAAATGCGTAGGCGTTGTAGTGATCGTAGGCTTGGTTGATGCCGTCTTCGAACCAACCGCCGCCGCGGTGCATGGTTTCGAGTTGGTTCAAATGTGCGGTGATGACGGCGCGATCGGTGCGGTGCGCGAAGCCGGCTTGGCCGAGAAATTCGAGAATGTGCACCGACATGAACAAATGGTTGTTGTTAACAATGCCGCCGCCTCGACACGTCGCGAACCAGCGGGCGGCTTGTTTTTTTTCGTCGGCGGAAAGTGGCGCCCAGACGTCGCGCTCGGCGATTTGTAGCGCGATGGCCATGAGGCCCATCTCGACGTGGTGCTGGTGATAGCTGGCGTCGGGGCCCCAGTAATGCGGGCTCGACGGATTCGTGCCGGCGACGAGTGCGGCGCGGAACCACGTGGAAATTTCTTCGCGAAACGCTGCGTCTTCGGAACGCGCGGTCGAATGCAGCCAAAACGCGGCGAGCGTGAGCGGGCGCGCGAAGCTTTCGAGGCGATCGGCTTGTTTGTCGTGGTCGGAGGCGGCGCCGTGAAGATCGAGATCCGCGTGGCCGGGCTGTATCAGTGCGGCGAGTGGTTCGAGGAGACGGCGGGCCGAATCCTGCCAGTGAATATAAGTGGCGGGGAGGTTCACGGGAGAGAATTGGGGAGCACGAAAACATTGCGGTGCTCGACGCAATGAGGATGAACTTACGTCGAGGTATCGAACACGCGCGTGGTGATAGTGGACGGCATCGCGCGGTCTTCGGCGTAGGCGAGGAGATTTTGCACGGCGTAGCTGCCGGCGTCGCGGCGGCGATCGGTCGTGGGGCCGGCGAGGTGCGGCGTGAGCGTGACGTTGGGCAGACCGCGGAAACCGGAATCGACGGGCAGCGGTTCGATGCTGAACACGTCGAGGCCGACCATGATTTTGCCTTCCTGGGCGACACGCAGGAGCGCGGCCTCGTCGACGACCGCGCCGCGGCCGACGTTAACGAAGACGCCGCCGGGTCGGATGAGGCGGAGCAATTTTTCAGTGATGATTCCGGTAGTGGATGGAATCAACGGCGCGAGTTCGACGATGATGTCGTTCTCCGCGAAAAGAGCGTCGAGCGACGCAGCGGGTTTCACGCCGTAGTTCGTGTCGGTGGATTGATTGACGTCGGGCGCGAAGGCGGAGATCTCGCAGCCAAACGGTTTGAGCAGCGCGACGAGTTCGCGCGCGACCTGGCCGAAACCGTGCAGGCCGATGCGACGTCCGAAAAGCGAGGCGGTTTCCGTGCCGCCATTTTTCCAGCCGCCTTCGCGGTGCATTTCGAGGGTCCAGTGCGTGGCGCGGCGCAAGCAGGAGAGCACGTGGAAGAGTGCCCATTCAGCGACGATGCGGCTGATAGAGCCGCCCCAGTTCGTGACGATGAGGCCGTGTTCGATGTGATCGCGCGTGATGATTTTTTTAATCGAGCCCGCGAGGTAGCACACGTAACGGAGATTGGGCGGGAGTTGCGCGGGCAGCGCGGGAGTTTTCCAGCAGGCGATCAGCACTTCCGGATTGGCGGCGGCGAGAGCGCGATGGAAATCCGCCGTGGCGAGGCCGTCGGTGTCGAGGTGGGAAAAATTTTCGGTGAGCGCCGTGACCTGACCGAGCAACGGGTCGGGCAGGAACTCGCGGAGTTCCTGAGTGGTGATGGCGGCGAGAATGGAAGTGGGACGTGGCATGTCAGGCGGCGGGCGGATAGCACTCCAGCAAGGTGGCGGTGGGCGAGGGCGTGAATTGGACGGCGCCGAGGCCCGCCGCGCAGAAAAATTTATCGTAACGCGAAAGGTGATGCGTCTCGCCGCCGACGGTGGCGGTGCAGGTGCCTTCGGTGACGACGGCGATGTAGGCGCTCTCTTCGGTTTTCGTGACGGGGCCGCGGAGGTGCGACTGACGGACCTGGAAGCAGGGCGTGCGCTCTGGGCCGATGAGGTTGTCTTGATACGAATCGGGGCCGAGTGCGCGACGACGACGCGGTGGACACGCGGCTTCGGCGAGCAAGCGGTTGGCGGGCCACGCGCTGTAATCGAAAATATCGAGGCAGAATTCGAGGCCGCGATTCATGAAGCGCGCGCTTTCGGGCAGGACGTAGCCGCCACGTTCGAATTCAGCGCGCACGACGAGATCGCTCGGCTCTTGAATTTCCACGAGCAGCACGCCTTCGCCGAGCGCGTGCGGCACGCCGCCGGGGACCAAATAAGTGTCGCCGGGATTCACGGGGATTTTGTCAAAGCACGCTTCGAGCGCGGCGATGTCCTGCGTTGCAATCATCCGGCGGAGCGCGTCGCGCTTGGGCGGGCGTTGAAACCCGAGGTAAATATACGGCTGCGGAGTTTCTGGTCGCGCAGCGAGGATGTGGTAAGCCTCGGTTTTGCCGCTGGGTGAATTGAGAAAACGTCGGGCAAAGTCGGCCGTGGGGTGAGCCTGAAAGTGGAGGCGGATGGCCGGATCGAGAAGCTTGACGAGCAAGTGAGGTTGCGCGCCGAACTGGGCGGCATGCGCGGAGCCGAGAAAATATTCGGGGTCGCTGGCGAGCAATGCGGCGAAGTCGTGCGATGCGCCGCCGACCAGCACTTGGGCGATGCCTTCGCGAATGGTTTCGCGGCCGATGTTGGTCGCGCGGGTGGTGGACGCGACCCAGTCTTCGGGAAAATGCGAATCCGCCGGAGCTGTGTTTCCAGCCAGACGATCCAGCGTGCGCCCACCTTGATAGGTGCGCCAAACACGATTGGGGGGCAGGAGGACAAGTTTTCCACGGGGTGCGGGCATGAACGGGGCGTCGATGAAATTAACAGCGGGGAGCCGCAAGGGCAGTGCGTTGTCAGTTAGATTGTTAACCGAATTATGCTCGCAGGAGAGTAGAGCGACGAAGCCGGGCGCCGAGGCGGTTGGCCCGGCTTCGTGCGAGTGACATTAGAAGCTCAAGTCGTAGGTGGCGACGAAGGCCTGGCCTTGACCCTGGCCGGTCGAGCCGTAGGTATAACGTTCGTCGAGGATGTTGCTCATGTTGAATTGCACCTTGTGGCTGTAACGGCGGGCGGTCTTCCACTTGTAGCCGATGCCGGCTTCGACGACATCGTAAGCGCTGTTGTAGATGGACTCGCGCCCGTCGTCGACGCGCACGCTGCCGGCGGTGATGACGGCACCTTGCGGCTGGTTCGGAAAAGGCAGCAGACCGTTCGGCATTGGGTTGTTGACGATGGGATTTGCGGCGGACGCGGTTATGCTGCGGCCGGTCGACGGGTTGGCGATGGAGCGGCCGTAATATTTATAGCCCGCGGTCGCATAGACGCCTTTCCAGCGGCCGTCCTTGAATTCGTATTTCATGCCGACGCCGAGATTGTCCTTCGGAGCGCGGCGCAGCGGCACCCCTTGGAGGTGCGGGGCTTGCGCGTTGCTGACGACTTCCGTGTCGTTGTAGCCGTAGCCGCCGAAGAATTGCAGGCGGTTGGTCGGGATCCAGTTGAAATCGAACTCGTAACCTTTCGACGCCTCGATGCCGGAGAGCACGGTGATCGCGATGCCGGTGAGCGGATCGGTGGTATCACGCGCGACGTTTTCGCGCTGGATGTCGAAATAGGTCGCCGTGAACGCGAGGTGATCGTTAAAGAACGAAGCCTTCGCGCCGACTTCCCAGCCTTCGCCGAATTCGTTGGGCAAATCAAACGTGGTGCCGTCGAGATTGTTGCCGACGCGGAATTGCGGGACGAACGAGCGGCTCAGGTTGGCGAAAAGCATAAGGTTTTTCACCACCGCGAAATTCGCGCCGAGTTGGTAGCTCACTTCGTCGCTGTGCGGCGACGAGGACGTGTTCGTGACGAGGTTTTTCGATTCGTTTTCAACGTAATCGTAGCGCACGCCGGTCATCACGTTGGCGCGGTTGTCGAAGAACGTGGCGCGTTCGCTCAGGAAAAGGCCGTAGATGTCGAGCGAGTTGTCTTCTTTTTGCGCGAGCGTGTAGAGCGAAGGGTTTTCGCGATACGTGACGAAAGCGTAGTTGGGCGAGGCGACGCTGAGACCGCCGGAGACGACTGAGGCGGGCATGCCGAGCGCGAGGCTGGCGGCGTCGGTTTTCATGTCGTAACGCTCGGGTGTTTCGCTCTGACGCTGATAGTCAAACGTGAGGAGCGTCTTGTGTTTGATCGCGCCGCTTTCCCACTGTGCGAGCAAATCGGTCTGCCAACTCGCGCCGCCTTCGCCGAACGGGCGGAGACGCGGCGTGCCGCGTTGGACAGCGCCGGTGGTCGGGTTGTATTGGTCGCGTCCGCCCACTTCCTGGCGCTCGAGACCACGATCAAACCAGTTCGCGCCGCTGCGCAGGGAGAAGGTGTCGTTGATCTTGTGCTCGAACGTGAGCGTAAGATTGAGGACGTCGCGGTTGGAATAGTTGAGCGGGCCTTGGGAGTTAAAATCGAACACCTCGGTCGCGATGCCGACGTAGCGCGTATAAGTGCGATTTTGCGACGCGACGCGATACGGGTCGGCGACGCCGGTTTGGATGCGGAACGGCACGGTCGCGCTGGAGATGCCGTCTTCGGCGCGTTCGAGGTATTCGACTTCGGCGAGCAAGCTCGTGTTCGCAGACGGCTTCCATTGGAGCTGCGTGGAAACGGTGTCGGTCTTGCGCTGCTTGAAGAGCTGGTCGTAACCGCTTTCGTCGTGCGCGGCATCGACACGGTAGAAAAGCTTGTCGCTGTTGCCGAGCGGGCCGGTGGATGAGAGCTGGCCGCGGATGAGATCGTTGCTGCCGACGCTGAAGCTCACGCGTTGCTGCGCTTTTGTTTTCGGTTTCTTGGTGATGACGTTAATCGTGCCGCCGGGGAGCACCGTGCCATAGATGGAAGCCGCGGGGCCTTTGATGACTTCGGCGCGCTCGACGTTTACTTTATCGATGAGGCCGATGCGGCGGAAACCATTGCGCAGTTGGACGTCGGCGTCGAAGCCGCGGAGGCTGTAACCGGTCGAAAGCGTTTCCCACGCGGACACACTGCTCGTGTAGCCGAACTGATCGCGAAATTCGAACGCCGCGAAATCATCGAGGAAGTCGCCGGTGACGACGTTTACGGTGAAAGGGAGCTCTTTGATTTTCGAAGCGACGCGCGTGCCGGTCACTGATTCGGCGGCGAGGTATTCGCTCGTGGACGTGCCGCTGACTTGGAACGCCGGCAGGGTGACCACTTCGTCGGAGACCGGAGAGGGCGTGGTGGTTTGGGCGAAGGCTGCGGATGCCGAGGCAATCGCCGCCAGCGCGAGCGCGCGCGGCGCCATGCGATGCAGGGGATGGATCATGGGTAGGTTGGGTTTAAGGACAGCCGCACGGGGCGCGGCGAGGGTAGGGCGACAAGCTTTTCCGGTTAACCGGAGTTTCAAGCCAAAAATCATAATTATTAGTAACGGGCTAATATTTCTTTGATCGCTGTGCGTTGCGAGGTGAAGAGCCCGGTGCGCGGGCCGATTTTTATTAGCTGCTGCGAACGATCGGGCGGCGGGACTGCCGAATCAGGATGGCGCCGATCAGCACCACGACACCGCCACAGCCGAGGAAGGCGAGGCGACCGACGAGCGCGTTGGGAATAAACGCGAGCAAGCAGACGAATACACCGTAAGCGATCGAGAGCCAGCCGACGGCGGATTGCTGACGATCGTCGTTCGCGTTAGCCGCGCCTTCTTCTTCGTCGAAATTAACGGGCGTTTCCATCCGCTTGAAAAAGGTGGAGACTTGCGCGCGATATTCAGGCGTGCAGCGGCTCCAGAAAAGTTTCGTGCCGATGAACCACGTGGAGGCGAGGATGACGTTGGCGAAGAATTGGAAACCTTGGATCCAGTATTCGCGTGACGCGGCATCGACCGGTGCGGCGTAACCGAAGAGCGACGCGCCCCACTCGGGGGTGAAAAGCTGCCCGACGAAAATCGAGCCGAAGAAGCCGACCAACACCGTGCTCCAGGCCGACCACGGCGGCGTTTGGCGAATCACCAAGCCGAGCAATAAGGGAACCGTGACGGGCACGCCGACCAAGATGCTGACGCGCTGCATCATGAGGAAAAGACCGAGGTCTTTGATCTCCGCCATGCGCACAGAAATGTAGATGACGATGACGCCGAGGATAAACGTCACGATGCGACCGAGCTTGAGCATCTTGGCGTCAGCAGCGGTCGGGTTGATAAAAGTTTGGTAGAAATTTTTGACGAAGAAACCGGCGTTTTTGTTTAGACCAGAATCCATGCCGGACATGGTCGCGGCGAAAATTCCACTCACGAGTAAACCGAGCATGCCGACTGGCATTACGACTTGGGAGATCGCGATGAAAGACGCTTCGTCTGCGCTGCCGGCGAGCGTGGGGAACATGGCGTTCAGGTCGACGTTGAGTGCTTTCGCGGCCATCGGCGGAAGAAACCAGATGAAGATGCCGACGAGGAAAAGCACTGCGCCGAGATAACCAGCCCAGCGCGCGTGGCGGCTGTCTTTTACGCTCAAGTAGCGACCAGCCTCGAAGAGATTATTCGTGCTTGTGATTTGTTTGAGCAACATCGCTGCGCACCAGAGCCCGAGAAATTCCTTCGTGAAAATCTCGCCCAGATTCATGTGCGACGCAGGCAGCCCGGCAAGGAAACCGTCCCAGCCACCGAGCCGGAGAATTGCGAGCACCGTGACGGCGGCGCACACGGGCATGAGAATCAGCACTTGAATAAAATCTGCGGCGAGCACCGCCCAACTCCCGCCCAGTAAAGTCATGACGACCACCACACAGCCCGTGACGACGAGCGTGAGCGTGAGATCCAAACCAAAAATCGCGGCAAAGAAGACGCCGAGCGCATTCAGGTGAATCGCCGCTTGAAGCGTGCTGAGCGGGATTTGGAGCCACATCATGACTTGCTCGCTCACGGCGCCGAAGCGCTGGCGCACCGCTTCGACGGACGTGATCACGCGCGTCTGGCGGAAGCGTGGTGCGAAGTAGACAGCGTTCAGAATGAAGCCCACGGCGTTCGCGACGTAGATCACCATGATCGGCCAGCCGTCAGTGTAAGCTTTGCTCGCCGCGCCGGTGAACGTCCACGCGCTGAATGCCGCCATGAAGGCCGAGCCACCGACCATCCACCACACCGCTTTGCCGCCGCCGCGAAAATAGTCGCTGACGTTGGTGACGAATTTTCTGAACACCCAGCTGATCGCCAGCATGTACACGAAATAGAAAATGAGGACGGCGTAGTCGTATTTTGTCATCGGCGAGAAACGGCGGGGTTGGGGAGAAAATCCAACTAGGATTAATAATTATGAGGTTCCAAGCATAAAAATTAATTGAGCGGGGATCCGTCCCGCGATCCGGTTAACTCTCGCGCGCGGGGCCGGTGGAATTGCCCACGATCAACGGAGCGGGGAGAATGAGATCGGTGAAGCCTTCGCTCGGGAGGCCTTCGCCCAGCGCGAGGCGGGCGGCGGCTTCGCCAAGTTTATCCGGGCTCGTGCCGGCACCGGTGATGCGGAGCGCGCCCTCGACGCTGAGCCGCGAAACGTCGGCGGAAGCGAGGCTGATGTCACCCGGAACTTTCCAGCCTTCGCGCTCGAGTCCGAGTGCCGCGCCGAAAGCCATCTGGGTGTTATAAGTGACAAACGCGGTCGGAAAATCCTTTCGACGTGAGAGCTTCAGCATCGCGTGGATCGCTTCGGCGCCCTCGGCGCGGTCAGCCTGGTTTAGCACGATGGTGTAACGCGGATCGATGGAGAGCCCGAGAATCTTCAGCGCATCCTTTAATGCGGAAAGGCGCGCGTCGTGACGACCGAGCGACGCATTGCCGCCGAGCCAGCCGATGCGTTGATGGCCGAGATTGAAAAGGTGGCGCACCAACTCCGTGAGCGCTTCCGGCTCATTACCGAGCACGGAATGGCAAAGGCCTTGGTAGCGCGACGAGACGACCACGACGCGCCGAGTGAGTTTGCGCAGCTGCTCGATGAAAGGTTTGGCCACTTCGCCCAGCACTACGACGCCGCTCAGATGATGACTCGGATGAAAAAAAGTGCGCAGTTTTTCGGGCGAGAGCTCGTCTTCGGCGCCCAGAAACACCAGGCGTGCGCCGTGATTTTCCAGTTCCTGATGCAAGCCGTGTTGGACGTGCCCGAAGTAAGTGCTCGGGATGTAAAGCCGCAGCGGTGCTCTTAAGATGTAGCCAATCTGCCGCGTGCGGGAAGATTCAGGGGTGGATTCCACGCGCATGCCTTTCGGCAGGTAGCCGAGGCTGATGGCGTGATCCCAGATGCGTTTGTAGGTGTCGGGATTGATGCCGTCGCTGCGTCCGTTCAGCGCGAGCGAGACGAGGGCTTGGGAAACACCGAGTTCTTTCGCGAGGTGGGTTTGCGAAATCTTCTTTTTGGGACGCACGCAGGCACGCTTTGATAACTATGAAGGTGTGACAACGAATTTATTAAACGTTCGCGATCGTCCAGTGAGTGCTCCAGATGACGGCTATTGGGCTGCCGCACCCGCTACCACCGGAGTTGGCTAGCAGGCTCCGTTTAAGTTGTGCCGCGTGATAATTTGCCGGTGCCTGTCATATGGAGGAGCGGTGAGGTGTGTTTGAGGAATTGCTTTCCGCTCTTGGAAAACCATTCCGCGTGAGGGGCGGGCGAAATAGTCAGATTTTCTGCGGAGACGGGAGTTGACAAGTGCAAGGTGGGCTCTCTTTTTTCTGCCCTCTTTCATTGCCTGGTAGCTCAGTGGTAGAGCAGGTGACTGTTAATCACTTGGTCGTAGGTTCGATCCCTACCCGGGCAGCCATTTTAAGCCAACACGTTATGCGTGTTGGCTTTTTTGTGGCTTGATTTCGGGAGTCGCTGGGCGCGATTGGAGGCGTTTTGTAAAAACGAGAATTCCGGCGCGGATCCAAAGTTTTGATTGCCTACAGAGCGACGGAACGTTGAAGTCGCACCCTTTTCCACTACGCCTGCCTCTAATTCCGGAGTCACAGGGGGAACGAAATTATGAAGAAATACCAACTCACCGTCTCATCCCGCGAGGGCACAGGTCGCAGCGCTTCCCGCCGTCTGCGCAAGGCCAATCAGATCCCGGCCATCCTCTACGGAAAACACACGAATCCCGAGTCCCTGGCTGTGAACAGCCCTGAATTCGTCAAACTGCTTAAGGAGATCCGTGGCCGCGCCGCGCTCATCGAACTCAAGCGCACCGCCGGTTCCTCGGCGCTTTCCTTCCTTCAAGAAGTGCAACGCGACCCGATCACCGACAAATATCTCCACCTCGACCTTCAGGAAGTAAAGGAAAACGAGAAGATGGTGATCAACGTCACCGTCCGCGTCGTCGGCGAAGCCTACGGCGTTAAGACCGAAGGCGGCGTGCTCGACATCGCCACCAAGCGCCTGCGTATCCGCACACTGCCGAAGGATCTCCCTGAATTTATCGAGGTCGACATCACCGAACTCAAGATGGGTGAAGCCCTTCATGTCAGCGAGCTGAAGGCTCCCTCTGGCGTCGAACTCCTCGACAGCCCGAATCAAGCCGTGGTGCTCTGCGTGGCTCCTCAGGAAGAAGTTGCCGCCGCCGCTCCTGCCGCGGGCGCAGCTGCTGCCGACGGTGCCGCCGCTCCTGCTGCCGGTGCCGCTCCTGCCGCGGGTGCTGCCGCTCCTGCTGCTGGTGCCGCTCCTGCGAAGGACGCGAAAGCCGCCGCTCCTGCGAAGGACGCAAAGGCCGCCGCTCCGGCCAAGAAGTAATGTTTTTCCACGGTGCGTCCGTTCGCGGACGCACCGTTTTTCACGCTGTTCTTTGAGTCATGTCCGTCACGCTAATCGCTGGACTGGGCAATCCCGGGCGAGAATACGCCGCCACCCGCCACAACCTTGGTTTTACCTTGGTCGAAGCGCTGGCTGCTGCCGAAGGTTTGAAGTGGAAGTCTGAGACTCGCTTCGAATCCGAAACCGCCCGCTGGGATGTCCGACCCGGTGTCACGCGACTCCTCGTCAAACCGCAGACCTTTATGAACGACAGCGGCCGCGCCCTCCGCGCGCTGATGTCGTTTCACAAAGTTCCGGTGGATGCCCTTATCGTAGCCTACGACGATCTCACGATCGACACTGGCCGCGTTAAAATCTCCGTCAGCGGCAGCGCCGGCGGGCATAACGGCATCGCGAGTTTGCTCGAGCACCTCGGTAATGGATTTATCCGCTACCGGCTCGGTATAAACGCCCCGCGACCTACCGGGATGGACATCAAAGATTTCGTGCTAGGAAAATTTTCACCCGAACAACTCTCCCTTTTAGAAACTAAATTAAACCCTTTCATGGACGGCCTTCGCCTGCTTCTTGCACGCGGCCCCGCCGAAGCCATGAACCTCCTCAATCGCCGAGACCACCATGAGCCAGAAAAACCGTAACTACAAAGCCACCTTCATCCTTGATAACCGCGGCAAGGAAGACTCCGTCGACCAACTCGTCGATGGCGTGAAGAAAGAAATCTCCGCCGTCCAAGGTGAAGTCACCGCCGTCGAAAGCTTCGGTCGCCGCGATTTCGCCCGCAAGACCGACGATAAATTCCCCGCCGGCGTCTATGTGCAGGTGAATTTCTCCGCTCCCGCTGGCGCTCCGGCCCAGTTGCACGAGCGCCTGCGCCTCAACGACAGCGTTTACCGCGCTCTCGTCGAGAACGCCTAAAAACGGCTTTCGCGCCGCTTCCTCCCATGGCCAACCTCAACAAAGTCATGCTCATCGGCAACCTGACGCGCGATCCGGAACTCCGGGTCACGCCGAAAGGCACTGCCATTTGCCAGTTCAGCCTGGCCGTGAACCGCAAGTTTCGCGACGAGTCTGGCGCCGACCGTGAAGAGGTTACCTACGTGGACATCGAAGCTTGGGGCAAATCGGGCGAAAACATCGCCAAGTATTGCGTCAAAGGCCGCCCGCTTTTCGTCGAAGGCCGCCTGCGGCTCGATCAATGGGAAGACAAAACCACCAAGGAAAAACGCAGCCGCATGAAAGTGGTCTGCGATAATTTCCAATTCCTCGGCAGCGGTCGCGACGGCGCGCCCGGTGGCGGTGAGGGTGGTGGCGCGGCTCCCGCTGGCGGCGAATTCCGTTCGCCCGCTCCGCGCACCAGCGCTCCCCGTGCTTCCGCAGCTCCTGCGCAAGAAAACCTCGACGAAGACGTGCCGTTCTAAATCGCGCCGTCGCACTCATTTAAACTAAATCATTCAACACAGTTACGATCATGGCTAATCACGAAGTTCTCCTCCTCCAACCAGTCGACGGCCTTGGCGCCGAAGGCGATCAGGTCAAAGTCCGCGCCGGTTACGCGCGCAATTTCCTCCTGCCGCAAGGCAAAGCGGTTTCGGTCACCGAAGCTAACCGCAAGCGCGTCGAAGCGCTCAAGAAAGCCCGCGGTCTCCGCGAAGCCAAAGAGCTCGACGGCGCCCAGGCGCTCGCCAAGCAAATCGAGAAAGCGGGCATCGCTATCGCCGTGAAAACGGGCGAAGGCGGCAAGCTGTTTGGTGCGGTCACCGCGAACGATATCCACGCCAAGCTCTCCGCGGCCGGCATCGAAATCGAGAAGAAGCGCATCCACCTCGGCCAGCCGATCAAGACCCTCGGTAAGCACGAAGTTAAGATCAAGCTGCACCCTGAGGTCAGCGTCGATCTCACCTTCGACGTCGTTTCCGAAAACCCGATCGAGCCAGCCGCTTCGTAAGGTCTTCGGACCTCCGATTCTGACCGGACATGGCTCTGACGCCCGCTACATCCCGGCGCGGACGGTCATCGCCTGAAGAGACGCTGCCTTCCTCCGCCCCTGATCGTTCGCCTCCACACAGCGTGGAGGCGGAAGAGCATGTCATTGCCTGCTGTCTGTTAGACGGTAATGACACGATCGCACGCTGTCTCGAAGCGCGCATCTCGGCCGAATCGTTTTATTATCCGGCCAACCGGCTGTTGTTTGAGATCACCATCGAGCTTTATCAAAAAGGCTCGCCGGTGACACTCGAGGTGCTGGCGGAGGAGTTAAAAACCCGCCGTCAACTCGATGCGGTGGGCGGGTTTCCGTATTTGATGCAGGTCACGGGCAAGATCCCAACGACCGCGCACGCTGGGTATTTCATCGATAAAGTCCGTGAAAAACACCTGCTGCGTGAACTGATCAAAGCCGCCACGGGCGCGGTGGAAAACTGCTACAGCTTCACGGGCGGACTCGAAGAGTTCGTCGATAAAGTGGAGCAGGATTTGTTCAAGGTTACGCAAGACCGCGTCAGTGATAGTGCCAAGGAAATCAAAGACGCCATCAAGGATGCCAACGCGGTCATTGCCAAGATGTTGCTCAAGAAGGGTGAGCTCACGGGCGTGTCTTCGGGGTTCAAAGATTTGGACGCGATGACGTTTGGTTTCCAGAAACAGGAAATGATCATCGTCGCGGCTCGTCCTTCCATGGGTAAGACCAGTTTCGCGTTGAACATCGCGGAATCGGCGGCGTTGCCGAAGCCAGGCCGCGAGGCCGTGCCGACGCTCGTGTTCTCGCTCGAAATGAGTTCATCGCAACTTGCCCTGCGTATGCTGACTTCGCGTTCCCGCGTGAATTTGAAGCTCTTGCGCGATGGGTTGATCGGTCGCGACAGCCAGCAAATCAATGATCTCGGCAAGGCGGCCGAGGAATTCAAGAAAGCGCCCGTTTTCATCGATGATTCGTCCAATCTCACGATCATGGAAATGCGCGCCAAGGCCCGTCGTATCTACGCACGCAAGAAACTCGGCCTGATTGTCGTCGATTACTTGCAGCTGGTGAGTGGTTCTGACCCGCGCTCGCCGCGCGAACAGCAAGTTGCGGAAGTTTCTCGTGGATTAAAGGCGATGGCGAAGGAACTAGACTTGCCAGTGATTGTTCTAAGTCAGCTTAATCGTGCCTCTGAAAAGGAAAACCGCACCCCTCGTTTGTCCGACTTGCGTGAATCTGGCTCCATCGAGCAAGATGCTGACGTGGTGCTGATGCTGTCTCGCCCTAAAGATGCCGATGAAAAATTTCAGGTCGCCGCCAACGCTGCGGATTTAATCGTTGCCAAGCAACGTAACGGGCCGGTAGGTGATTTGAAACTAACTTTCCTTCAAGAAATTACGCGCTTTGAAAACTTCACACCGTAACCCGTTTGCGCGGGTTCTGCTCGCCTTCATTTTCCTCGTGGTCAGCGCCTCCGGCTTGCGCGCGCAGCTATCAGCTCCGTCTGCGCAACAGCAGCAGGCTGCACCGCGCATTGGCACCATCACGATCAAGTTCGTGGGCATGGCCAACGTCAGCGAGCAGATCGTCCGCGCCAACATGTCGTTGCGTGAAGAGTCGGAACTCGACGAATCGCTGATCGATCGCGACATCCGTTCCCTTTACCGCACGGGGTTGTTCGAGTTCATCGAAGTCAAACGTGAGTCCCGGCCCGGCAATGTGGTGAATCTAGTCGTCGATGTAACTCCGAAGTTCCGCGTGCTGGCAGTGCAATTCGACGGTAACAAAAAATACAAAGAGCGCCGCCTGCTGAAGGAAATCAAGACGGCATCCAACGGCGCGCTCGATGAACGCCAGATCAAGGACGACGCCCAGAAGATCTACGAGTTTTACCAAAAGAGCGGCTACAATCAGGCTCAGATCACTTACAGCATCGATCGCAACCGCGAGACGGGTTTCGGCACGGTGACGTTTAAGATTCGCGAGGGCGCGCGGGTTAAGATTTCCGCAGTCAACTTCGTCGGCAACGATCACATCAAAGCCAAGAAGCTCCGTAAAGAAATGGAGACGCGCAAGTGGCACATGTTCTCGTGGCTCACGGGCAGCGGCCGTTTGAAAGACGACGAGTTTGACGAGGATTTGGGCAAGCTGCGCGACTACTATAAGGAAGAGGGTTACCTCGACGTCGAAATTCCTGAGGACAAAATCACGTTCGACTACCCGAAGCCTGACAAGCTGGTCATCACGCTCCGCGTCACGGAAGGTCGTCAATATCGCATCGGCGACATCAGCTTCTCCGGTAACAAGATTTATTCGTCCCGCCTGCTGCGTTACGTGCCGCGTCAGAAGAAGGGCCAGATTTTCGTGCCGTCGAAACTCGATAAAGACATCGAGACGATGGAAGACTTCTACGGTCGTGATGGTTACCTCGAAACGCGCGTCCGTCTCGTGCGTAAACCCAATCTCCAGACCGGTAACATCGATATCGAATACCAGATCACCGAGAGCGAAAAATTCCAAGTCGAGTCCATCAACATCGAGGGCAACACCAAGACCAAGAGCATCGTGATCATCCGCGAACTCGCACTCGGGCCGGGCGATGTCTTCAGCTCGGTGTTGATGAAGGTCAGCAAACTGCGCCTCGAAAACACGCGTTTCTTCGAAGACCCGGTTAACGTCACGCCAGAGTCGACCAACATTCCCGGTCGCCGTAACCTCAAGATCGCGGTCACGGAAGCTCGCACGGGTAACCTCACTTTCGGCGCTGGTTTCAGCTCGCTGGAACGCGCCGTGGTCTTCGCGGAAGTCACGCAGTCGAACTTCGATTTGTTTAACCGCCGCTCCTTTTTCCAAGGCGACGGCCAGAAGTTCCGCCTTCGCTTCCAGATCGGTTCGCAGTCGAGCGAAGTGATTCTCGCCTTCGAAGAGCCATGGTTCTTGGAACGCGAATTGTCGCTCGGCTTCCAATTGCTGCGCACCTCGTCCGACTACAACAGTTCGTTCTACGAAGAAATCCGCACCGGCGGCGAAGTTTACCTCCGCAAACGTCTCTTCTACTGGTTGGAGTCGCGCCTGTCGTATAGCTACGAAATTATCAGCATCGATAACGTTTCGACCTCGGCTCCTTCGCAAATTCAGTTCCTCGCCGGTGAGAGCACTACGTCGAAGATCAATCTGAGTCTTACTCAGGACACGCGTGACAAGATCATCAACACCACGCGCGGTAACTATGCGACGCTGGATCTCGGCCTCGCCGGCGGACCGTTCGGTGGCGACAATAATTACTACAAGATCGAGTTCCGTGGCTCGAAGTTCTTCCCGATCGCGGAATTCCAGGAGCAGGTCATCTCTGTCATCGGTCGCGTGGGTGTCGCGGATTCATTTGGTGACAGCGATAAACCACAAACTCGCACGATCACCAACCCGCTCACCGGCCTTCCTGAGACTTCGTTGCCCTTCACGCTGGGCGTGCCTTTCTATGACCGTTACTACCTCGGCGGGCCGCAAACCTTACGCGGTTTTGAATTCCGCACTGTCGGTCCGAAAGACAGCAACGGCGAACCTTTGGGCGGTAACACATATGGATTTGTCAGCATCGAATACTCGCTCGACGTTGTGAAACCCGTCCGCGCCGCGTTGTTCTACGATGGTGGCTTCGTAAACACTGATCCGTATGATTTCAGCCCGGCAGACTACAACGATAACATCGGTATCGGTCTGCGCTTGTTTGTCGCGGGTGCGCCGCTCAGCCTCGATTTCGGTATTCCGCTCACGGGCGACAAATTCAATAAACAAGGCACGCAGTTTAACTTCTCTTTCGGCACCCGTTTCTAATTTTTTAATCAATCACCCCTCAATCCAAACGTTATGAATAAGATGATCCGCACGCTCCTGACCTTGGCCGCCCTCGGCGCAGGTTCCACTTTGCTGGCTCAGCCAGCGGTTAAACTCATCGTTGTCGATATGGCGAAAGTCTACGACAGCCACTACAAGACGGAAGAGGCCAACGCCAAATTCCGCGACGCCGAGCAAAAGGCTCAGGAACAAGTCGAAGAGATGAACAAGCAAGGCCAGATCCTCGTCGACGAATACAAGGAGCTCATCGAGCAATCCAAGAACACCGTCCTCACCGCCGAAGCGCGCTCCAAAGCCGAAGCCGACGCCCAAAAGAAAATCGAAGACATCCAGCGCAAGCAGGGTGCCGTGCAAAAATTCCGCAGCGACACCGTGAGCACGCTGCAACAACGCGTCAAAAACCACCGCGATCTTCTCCTCGAAGACATCACCAAAGTCGTGAACGATATCGCCAAGAAGAAAGGCGCGACGCTCGTTGTCGACAAATCCGGCCCGACGCTGTTCGGCATCCCGAGCGTGCTCTATGCCGATCCGGCCTTCGACATCACCGAAGAAGTCGTGAAAGAAACCAACAAGGATCGCCCGGCTGCCAGCGCCACGCCAGCGGCCCCTGCGGCCAAAGCGGCCACGCCGGCTGCCACGACTCCGGCCCCTGCGACCGGTTTCAACGTCCCTGGCGTCACGACGCCTCCGGCGAAGAAAAACTAAGAAATCTTGCCAAGCCCTGTTCCACCGAACAGGGCTTTTTTGTCGCTATGCAGGTCGCTTACAACCCAGAGGAAATTGCCACATTTGTCGGAGCCGGACGTTCTTCCGGTTCCACCACTCAAAAAATCGGCGACATCGCTTCGCTGTCCACCGCGCGCGCCGGCGATCTCTCGTTTCTCGGTAATACCAAATACCGGTCGCAAGTGCCCGAAAGCAACGCCAGCGCCGTGCTCGTGCCGCTGGACTACGACGGCCAACCGAAGAGCGATCAGGTTTTTATCTACGTCGAAAATCCCTCGGTCGCCCTGGCGAAAGTATGTGCGCGCATCGAGCAGACGTTTTGGCCGAAGCCTGCCGCCGGGATTCATGCGAGCGCGGTTGTGGCCAAAGATGCCGTCGTCGATGCCACCGCGCACATTGGGCCATTATGCGTTGTCGAAGCAGGTGCGCGCATTGGTGCAGGCACGGTGCTGCAAGCTTCAGTGTTCATCGGCGCGGATGCAGTTATCGGTGACGATTGTTTTTTGATGGCGGGCTGTGTGGTGAACTCCACGTGCTCGCTCGGCGCCCGCGTGCGGCTGCAACCCGGCGTCGTCGTCGGCTCGGATGGTTTCGGTTACGAGTTCGTGCAAGGGCGTCACGAAAAAATTCCCCAGATCGGTTCAGTCGTCATCGAAGCCGACGTCGAAATCGGCGCCAACTCGACGCTCGATCGCGCGCGTTTCAGCCGGACAGTGGTGGGCGAGGGCACCAAAATCGATAATCTGGTCCAGATCGCGCACAACGTAGAGATCGGCAAACACTGCATTCTTTGCTCGCAGGTCGGCATTTCCGGCAGCACCAAGATCGAAGATTATGTCATACTCGGTGGCCAGGTCGGCGTCGGCGGTCACATCACGATAGGCAAAGGCAGCAAAGCCGGTGGCCAGACTGGCATCGCCTACGATGTGCCGCCCAAGAGCTACCTGAACGGCACACCGGCGATTCCCTACATGTTGGAGCGACGGTTGCAGATTTTACACCAGCGCCTGCCCGATTTGTTCAAGCGCGTGGAAGCGCTTGAGAAAAAGTAGGAATAATCTGCTTCCCGCATTTCCGCTTCTGCATTACCAACGCGGGGAATGACGGACACGAAGCTCAAGATTTTTTCAGGCTCATCCAACCGCGCACTCGCAGAGGAAATCTGCAAGTCCATCGGCGTCCCCTTGGGCGATGCGACCGTCACTTGTTTCCCCGACGGCGAGTCGTTCGTGAAGATCAATGAAAACATCCGCGGCGCGGACACCTATTTCATCCAGTCCACCTGCCCGCCGACCAACCATCACCTGATGGAGCTGCTGATCATGATCGATGCCGCCAAGCGCGCATCGACTTCGCGGATCACGGCAGTCATCCCGTTCTACGGCTACGCGCGTCAGGATCGCAAAGACCAGCCGCGCGTGCCGATCACGGCCAAACTCGTGGCCGATCTGCTTACGGCCGCTGGCGCCAATCGCGTGCTCGCGATGGATCTGCACAGTCAACAAATCCAAGGATTCTTCAATATCCCGGTGGACCACCTTTTTGCCTCGCCGGTCTTCTTCCAATATTTGGCGACCAAGAAGTTTAACAAACTCGTCGTATTTTCTCCGGACGTCGGCGGCATGAAGATGGCGGCGGCCTACGCGGATATTCTGGGCGCCTCGCTCGGCCTCGTCGCGAAAAAGCGCGTCAACGCCAATACCGTCGAAGCCATCAACGTCGTGGGTGAAGTCGAGGGCTGCGACGTCCTCCTGGTGGACGACATCACGGAAACCGCCGGCACCTTGACGGCCGCTGCAAAAATCCTGAAAGACCACGGAGCCCGCAGCATTCGCGCGGCTGTGAGCCATTGCGTGCTCAACGAGATTGCTTACGAGCGCCTTAAAGGCGGCTTGATCGACGAGTTGATCACTACAAATTCCGTGCCGATCGACACGCGCGGTCTGCCAATCACGGTGCTCAGCATCGCGCCGTTGCTCGGCGAAGCCATTCTCCGCATCAACACGAACGAGAGCGTCACGAGTCTTTTTAAGATTAAAGGCTTCTAACTCGGTTGCGGAACAGCGCGCGCGGGCTATTGTCTGCGAACGTCTATTTCCCCTATGAAAACCAAGTCGGTTACGTTGTTTGCCGTATTGAGTGTCTCGTTGCTCGGCTTCGCCGCCGGGCTCTTCGCCGCGGAGAAAAAACCTGCGGATAAACCTGTAAAGAAACCCGAAGTGAAGGTCGACAGCTCGCCAGTGAGCGATGCGAAGTCCGCCGTCGTGCTCAGTTACGCCGACTCCTTGGAAAGCATCCGCAATGCCGTCGTTTCCGTGCACTCACAAAAAATGGTGCGCCAGCGCGTGCCGGAATATATTCGCCCGTTTCTCGGCAACATTCCCGACCAACAGCGTGCGCAGAAAGGACTGGGTTCAGGCGTCATCGTCGCCTCGAACGGCTACATCATTACCAACAACCACGTCGTGGAAGGCGCGGACGAACTGAAAGTTTTGCTGAACGATGAACGCGAGTTCACCGCAAAAGTAATCGGCACCGATCCGAAAACCGATGTCGCGGTCATCAAAATCGAAGCCGAAAATCTTCCGGCCGCCACGCTGGCCGACAGCTCAAAGCTCCGCATCGGCGACGTGGTGTTCGCCATCGGCAATCCGCTCGGCGTCGGTCAGACTGTGACCATGGGCATCGTGTCGGCCACCAGTCGTCGTAACATCGGTATTCTTGATGCGGATGGCTACGAAGACTTCATTCAAACGGACGCAGCCATCAATCAAGGTAACTCCGGCGGCGCGCTCATCGATGCCCGCGGGCGTCTGGTTGGAATCAATTCTGCGATTCTTTCCACGTCGCAAGGTAACATCGGCATTGGTTTCGCCATCCCGATCAATCTCGCGAGCACGATCATGCACAGCCTGATCGAAACAGGGCTGGTTTCACGCGGCTATTTGGGGGTTTCGACCGACGTCCTGACGTCGGAAGTTGCCGAGTCTTTTGGCCTCAAGCCGAACCAAAAAGGTGTGATCATCACGGAACTGAATCCCGCCGATGGCCCCGCCGCCAAGGCCGGTCTGAAACGCGACGACATCATCACGAGCATCAACGATAAATCCGTTTCCTCCGTGGAAGATCTTCGTTTGGTCATCGCGCAAACTCCGCCGAATACAAAAGTCAGCGTGAACTTTATCCGCGACGGCAAATCGCAGACCAAAGAAATCACCCTCGGCAAACTCGATGATGCTGGCGCGCTCGGGGAGTTGATCACTGGAGTGTCGGTGTCCCCGCTCAACGACCAACTTCGCAAAGAAATGCGGATCGATGATCGCGTCGATGGGTTGGTGATCACTGACATCGCGGACAATTCTCCCTACAGCCAAGTCTTCCCGCAAGGCGCTGTGATCGAGCAGCTCAATCGTGTGCCGATGACTGATGTGGCCTCGGCCAAGAAAGCGCTCCGCGACGGCCGCAATGTCGCCTTGGTATATTACCGCGGAGCCTATCGTTACGTGCCGTTCACGGTGCGTTAACGTTCGGTCGAATCTCAAATAAAAAGGCGCACCGTAAATGGTGCGCCTTTTTTTGAATCTAAGCAAACGTCGCCGTGAGGTTAACTGCCCGGCTTCGTCGCAGGGATTTTAGCCATCTCTTCTGGCACTTGATCGGCAGGGTAGGTCGGGTAACTCATCTCAAGAAGCGAATAAGTCGGCACCTCGAATTTCGCCAAGCCCGTGCTGCGATCCACGAGCACCGCCACCGCGACCGTCGTGCCACCCAGTTTTTTCACGATCTCAAGACATTCCTGCACGCGTCCGCCACGGGTGATAACGTCTTCGACGATCAGCACTTTTTCGCCCGGCTTGAACGTAAAGCCGCGCCGCATCACGAGGACGTTGTTTTCCTTTTCCGCGAAAATGAACCGGCTCTTGCCCTGGCGCGCGACTTCCTGGCCGATTACGAGTCCACCCATTGCGGGTGCGAGCACCGTGTCGTAGTCGAGCGAGCCCAGCTTCTGTTTCAGCAACTCGCCAAGGCGCTCGACTGCCGGCATATTTTGACAGACTTGGGCGCATTGAAAAAAGTGCCCGCTGTGTAGCCCGGAGCGCAGGACGAAGTGTCCTTGCAGCAGCGCTTTTGTGCGCACGAAAATGTCGGTGACCTCTTGTTGAACGGCATCCATGCGAAAAACGCTGTGGAAAACGCCGGCGAAATGGAAATCATAATTTCCGTATGCCATCTCCTTCCCCGCATCCTGCCCTCGAAGATGAATTGGGGGATGTTTTGGAAAAAGCCGCCCGGCACGCTACGCTCACGCTTGAGGCACTGGCAAGACGCAGCGGAGTCGATTTCGCGAAAATCAAAGATGCACTCGATTACCGTCCGGATTTAACCCAGGCGGAAATCAGCCGTCTCGCGACTGCCCTTGATTTGAACGAGGTCGGCCTGAACGCGCTGGCGCAAAACCGTTACCCGTTGCCGAACTTGTGCGGCTTACCTTTCAACGTGCATCCGCTGCGCATGCCATTCGGCGTAGGTGTGGCAAATGCCTACGTCGTGAGCACCGGCGGCGATTCCGCGGTGCTCTTCGATACTGGGGCGAGCCACTCCGAACTTCATCGTGCGTGGCCGGCGAAAATCCAGCGCCTCGATGCAGTGTTTATCACGCATTACGAAGCGGAGCATATCGGCGGCCTCGAAGTTGTGTTGCGCGAGACCGAACTCGGAAACTTTTACGGCCCACCCAATGGACGTTGGCCGCAATGCCGCGGTTTGGGTGAAGGCGATACGGTCGAAATCGGCGGCTTACGAATCACTGCTTACAACACGCCGGGCCATGCCGCAGAGCATAATTGCTATCTGGTGCGCGACGCCAGACGTCCCGATGCAACCGCACTGCTCATCTCGGGGGATCTGATTTTTGCAGGCTCGCTCGGCGGCGGCTACTTTTGCTGTCAGCGACAACTGACACACTCCCGCCGCATCCTTAATTTGCTCGCCGCCGATACCTTGATCGCGCCCGGTCACGGCCCCTTTACCGATGCGGCAACCGAACGCCGCTTTAATCCCTTCCTTGCCAATTAAACTTTAGCGCTGCGAATTCAGTTACGCCGGAGTTTTGCGTGCGAAAAAAAGCCGCCGAGTGAATTTCACCCGACGGCTTTCTCACAAGTAGCGGCACCCAATTGAGTGCCGCTACGCACGCTTAGGTTACCCCAAAACTCAAAATTCGAACGTGGTGGAAAAGATGAACTGACGTGGATCCTGCTGGCGAAAGCGATCGGTTACCTGCACCTGCGGATTGGTGGTGAAGCCACCGACGCGATAAGTGTTGTAGCCGTTGCCGTCCTGGCTGGAGAGCACGAGGGTGTCGTCATCGAGCAGGTTCTTCACGTTGATCTGGAATCGCGCGGTGAGCTTCTTGCTGAATTTGTGGCGATAGCTGACGTGTGCGCTCACGAGAGTGTAAGCGGGCGAGTAGAGGAACCGGTAGGGGTCGTCGAACGCTGCGCCGATTTTATTTTTTCCGCGGAAGTTGGCACCTGCGCCGGCTTCGAAGTTTTTCAGGAATCCGTTGCGGAACGAATACGTCGAATAAAAGTTCGCGGTGTATTTGTAGGTGTCGTTGACGGGTGTGCCAGGCGTGAGGCCGTTGAGCGTGCTGGCGATTGCGTTGATGTCCGTTTGGATTTGGGCCCGCTGAGGATTGGTAAGATCGTTGGCGCCAGCCTGCCATGCGGGCAGATTGGTATTGTAGTATTCACGGAGGCCCGGGCGGATGTTGAGAATAGTGCTGTCGGGCAGGGCAAAGTTAAGGCTCATGCGCCAGTTGGCCGTGGGATTGCCCACGAACTCGAATTCCCAGCCGTCGCCTTTGCGGTCTTGGGTGTCGCGGTAGTCCACATCGGGCACGTCAAGCCGGCCGATGTTGTCCCAAAGCCGATTGATCTCGGTCACGTTGGCGGAGCCGAGAAGGTTACCATGTTGCTCATTCTTGTAATAACTCACGGAGCCCGACAAACGGCCTGAGAAAAATTCGCTGCGCAGACCGATATCAATGCCCTCGTTGCGGGTAATTCCCGGAATCGAGCCATCGAGTTTCGCCGCGCCGGCGGTATTCGATGCGATGGATTCTCCGTAGTTGGCAACAAATCCAAGCCAAGGTTTGAGCCAGAAAACAGCCCCGGCGTTCTTGCTCGCGGCTTTGCGGTTGGTGTGGATTTTCGCGCCGATCACGGGACGTGGGACGACGGGGCTTTCCGGCGTCACGATGACGGCGCCAATTTGCGGCAGGCCTCGCGCGTCAACGGGGATGCCGGTGGTCTGTTGCTGGGAGTCGATTACCTGGTCGATGCGGTAGCCGCCCATGAGCGAGAGGCGGTCTTTGAAAAATTTGCTGACCGAGGCGATTTGGAAAAAATCCACCGCCTTGCGCTGATATTGGGCGGTTTGTGGCACGTATTCGAGGGTGGTGCCGGCAATCTCAGGCACGGGATTCTCGCCGATGGCGAGGCCGGCTTGATCCCAGTAACGGCGCACGAGGACGATGTTCGCGGCGTTATTGAGCAACTGGCTCACCGTCGAGGGAGGATTCGTGCGCGTGAGTCGGACTTGTTCGTTGTCAAAACGATCGAGGCGCGTGCCAACCATGCCCACGAAATTTTGTTTCACCCAACTCGGATTCAGGCTCCAGTTGATGAGGCCGTGCAGCTGCGTTACGTCGTTGCCGGTGTATTGCTTGGCGACTTCGCGATCCTGATACGCTTTGCCGTAGTTGGGATTGGGCGCGCCTCCGGGTAGCACGGTGTTCACGTCGATGCGGTATTCGTTGTAACGATTACCGGCGGTGGACGGGCCGTTGTAACGCGAGACGGCGGTGCGCGCGTAGGCGACTTCGCTCGTGAGGTGGTCGCTGAAGCGATGCGTCCAGGCGAAGTTGTAGAAATACTGGTGCAGCCGCGAGAGCGCGTTGGAAGGATTAAGGTCGAACTCACGGCTCGGCAGCGAGGGGAAGTTCGGGAGTTCGGGACGTCCGTCGGGATTGATCGCGAGACCGGTGCCGGAAGAGCGGTAATACGATCCCATTTGATTAAGACCGCCGTTTGCTGCGCCCGGGAGATAGACAAACGATGCGGGATTGGCGACGACGCCGGTCGGATTGGCCGCGCTGTGCGTAGTCGGGGCGGTCACGCCGTTGTAAGACGTGGTGCCGTTCCAGTAGGAACCTTGGTCGACGTAGAAATTGGAGAAAAATGGGTAAGTGTAATACGCGAATTCACCGTCGGCACGGATCTCGTCTTTTTTCGTAAGGCGATAGGTCGTCGCCAGCGCGATGCCGTCGAAATTCTTAGAAGGAGCGTCATGCCAGTAGGCTTTTTCGTCGTGCACGGCGTTGATGCGCACGGCGAGTTTTTCGTTGAGCACGAGGTTGTGATCAAACGTGGCGCGCAGACTGCCGAAGGTGTCAGCGCTGCCCCTCACGACGGTGCCGGTCTTGCCGAAGCGCGCCCGCTTCGTCCAGTTGTTGGGGACGCCGCCGATGTTAGAATCGCCGTAGATCATGCCGTTGGGACCACGCACAAATTCGTAGCGATCGACGTTGAAGTCGTCGCTCTGCCCATACCACAGGACGTAGTTGCGCGTGGCGGAACTCGTGCCGAGGTTGCGGATGTTGTATTGATAAGTGCTGAAGCTCGACGTGGCCCCGACGTAATTTGGCGCGACGTTGACAGTCCATTCAACGACGTCGGCGGGACTGGTGGCGGCGATATCGTCGAGGAACTGGCGCGTAATCACCGAAACGGAAGCGGGCGTGTCTTTGAGCGCGGTGTTGATGCGCCCACCCATCAGCGAATTGGCGGCGGTGTAACCGGTGTCGCCTTCGGAGGTGACGACGAATGGCGAGAGCACGACGGTTTCGTTGTCGTTCTTAACAGGATTGGCCGCGACTTGGGCCTGAAGGGAGAGGGTGAAAAGCGACGCCGACGTTGCCAGCGTGGCACGGAGAGGCGAGCGCGAGTGAAGACGCAAGGAGAGCAGCAGTTTCATTGGGGCCGGTTGGGGGTGGGCACGACTGCGAGAGTCGCACGGGGTGATGTCGGCTCGAGGGTTTTTGAGCGACACAGGTGTTCCACTTCATCGCGCCGCACGAGACAAATCACCTTTTATTCTTGCTGATGAATCATTCGCGCGCCAAAGCCCTCCGCGTGTTTCTACCCCGAGTCACCATGCAGGAAGTCGCGCGCGCGGCCGGCGTGCATCAGACCACCGTATCGCTGGCGTTGCGCAATGATCCGCGGTTGCCTGAGAAAACCCGGCTCGAGATTCAGGCGGTCGCCGATCGACTCGGCTACCGTCCGGATCCGATGCTCGCAGCGTTAAATTATTATCGCACGGGACGGCGTCCGGTAAAGTCGCCGACCACGATGGCCTTTCTCCTGAACTTTCGCGACCGCGAGGAGATGGAGACCTCTCATCCGCATCGATTGTTTTTAGAAGGAGCGCGCCGGCAGGCGGAGCGGGTGGGGTATCATCTCGAAGTGTTTTATATCGGCCACAACGCGCCCGGTGCCGGGCAGCGAATTCAGCGGGTGTTAAAAGCGCGCGGCATCGGCGGGGCGATCATCGCCGCGTTCGGTGACAAGATGATTAAGTTCAAGATGGATTGGGATGAGTTCAGCGTGGTGCGGATCGAATCGCAGCAACTGGATAATTCTCTCCACCTGATTTCCAGTTACCAGATGGAGATCACGCGGGAAGCGGTGCGGCATCTTTACGATCTGGGTTATCGCCGGATCGGCCTCGCCATCGGTGAGCGTGAAGAAACTTATCTGCGCAACGCTTATACCGCCGGCTATTTCGTCGAAGTGGAATTGCATCCCGATGTGATGCACCTGCCGCCGTTGCTATTGCCAGCGGGAGCGAGCACCGAGGAGATTGCGCCGCTGCTGGCGCGCTGGGCCAAGTCGAATGATCTCGAAGTTGTCGCGAGCAATTGGGCCGAAGTCCCGGAGGCGTTTCGCCTGATGGGCCGGCAAGTTCCGCGCGATATCGTGGTGGCGTCGCTCGACTTGAACCCTGATCGCGGCTCGAACGCGGGCATGCGTCAGAATCACGCCGTCGTCGGCGAGCGTGCGGTGGAGCAACTCGCGATTCTGATGCGCACCAACCAGCGCGGGCTCGGCACTCCGCACAATAATACTTTGATCGAAGGTGCGTGGGTCGACGGCAGCGATGTGCCGGCGCGGCCCACGAACTCCGCATTCATCAGCAAGAACAAGAACAGGTCAGCGGGGCTTTGACGGAGTCCGCGGAATTCTGCCACATGGGCGCGTGACCGACCATGAAGGCGGTTTTCTACCCTGTTTTCTTTAATGACTTTTCCCAAGGACTTCACGTGGGGTGCTGCCACGTCGTCTTACCAAATCGAAGGATTTCCCCACGCCGATGGCCGCGGCGCGTCCGTCTGGGATGAATTTTGCGCCACGCCCGGCCGCGTGCACAACGGCGACACCGGCGCGGTGGCGTGCGAACATTACACGCGCTCCGCTGAAGACGTGCAGTTGATGCGCGACCTGGGGTTGCGCGCCTACCGGTTTTCCGTAGCGTGGCCGCGCGTAATGCCGACGGGGCGTGGCCCGGCGAATGCCGCGGGTCTGGCTTTCTATGATCGGCTCGTGGATCAATTGCTGGAGGCAAAAGTCGAGCCGTGGCTCACGCTTTTCCATTGGGACTATCCGCTGCCTTTGTATCGCGAAGGTGGCTGGCTGCATCCCGACAGCCCGCAGTGGTTTGCCGATTACACGCACGCGGTTGTGGATAAATTATCGGATCGGGTCCGTCATTGGATGACGCTGAACGAGCCGCAGTGCTTCATGGGGCTCGGCCACCAAACCGGCATTCACGCGCCGGGCGACAAGCTGCCGTTGGATCAAGCGTTGCTCGCGACGCAAAATGTTTTGCTCGCCCATGGTCTCGCGGTGCAAGTGATCCGCAGCCGCGCCAAATCGCCGCCACTCGTTGGCTGGGCGCCCACCGGTGAAGTGCCGACGCCGGCCACAGAAACGGAGGCCGACATCCAGGCGGCGCGGGAAACCTACTGGCAGGTGCCGCCGACGAGCGTGTGGAATATGGCCTGGTGGCTCGATCCGGTGCTGCGCGGACATTATCCGGAGCAAGGTCTGCAAGCTTACGGCTCGGCAGTGCCGCGGTTCACCGAAGCCGATCTGCGCACGATGCATCAGCCGCTGGATTTTCTCGGGTTGAATATTTATCACGGCTACAGTTGCCGCCGCAGTGCCGACGGAAAAATCGAAGTCTTGAAACCATCCGCCGGCAGTCCGCATTTGCACAATCACTGGCCTTTCCACCCCGCGGCGTTGCAGTGGGGGCCGACTTTTGTGCACGAGCGTTACGGCCTGCCGATCGTCATCACGGAAAACGGCACGGCCACGCACGACTGGGTATTTGCCGATGGCGAGATTCACGATTCGTCCCGCGTGGATTTCTTCTCTCGCTACCTCGCGGCGCTGCGGCGCGCGATGGCAAACGGGGTGAACGTGAAAGGGTATTTCGCGTGGTCGTTGATGGATAACTTCGAGTGGGCCGAGGGCTACCGTTTTCGCTTCGGCCTCGTGCATGTGGATTTCGCCACGCAGAAACGGACACTAAAAGACTCGGCGCGTTGGTATTCCGAATGTATCCGTTCCAACGGAGAATTTTTGCCGGATTAAACACTCCGGCCTAGCTGATTTCCCGCACCCCAAAATCTTCACCCCGATGATCGCGTGTTTTTCCCGTCCCAAATGTTCACGCTGGCTGGCCGGTCTGAGTCTCAGCGCCGCGCTAAGCCTGACCGGTTTCGCCGGCACTGCGACCGTCGCGATCGATTTCGATAAAGTCGAAACGGTGCTCAGCCCGCTGACTTTCAGTGTGTGCGCGAGCGGCTACGGCGCTGATGGCACCCAACTTCCGCGCCAGCCGCAGCAACAGGCACAACTCGCGAAACTCAAAATCGCGATGATGCGCATCAATCTTGGTTATCGCAAAGCCGGCGACCCGACCAGCGGCCTCGTGTGCCTCGCGGGCGGCGCCGATGCGTCGATATCCGGCGAGGATTGGCTCGCGGCGATTCGCGCCTCGGGCGCGGTGCCCGCCGTGCGTTTGCAGATGAATCCCGCAGATAGTGTGGAAACCTGGGCAGCTGACGCGGCGAATATCGTTCGCCAACTCAATGCAACGCCGGCCACGCGCATCGAGCGTTGGGTGATCGGCAACGAGCCGGATCACGCGAAGCACGGCATCGGCCTCGACGCTTACACGCAGGGATTTATTGCGATGTTCAAAGCGATGAAGGCGGTCGATCCCACCATCGCGATTGGCGGGCCGGCGACCGCTTCGTATAATTCGGCTGAAGACGGCATGCTGAAGACGTTCCTGCGTCGCGTTCACGCCGAGGGCCTGACGCCAGACTTCGTTGATTTTCACTCCTACGGCACCGGCACAAATCCAATTACCGATGCGGATTTGCTCGCGATCACGAAAAAGAAATACGCCGACGAGCCGGCGGATTTGCGGCGTTATTTGATTGGACTTTGGGGGCAGGACGTTGGCGGAAAAATGCAGATCGAACTTGGCGAATGGAATCTCAGCTGGCGTTCCGACCCACGCCAGTTGCAACCCTTCGCTTCGGTCTGGGCCGCGCTCGCGCTCAGTCACATGGTCAAATCGGGGATGATCGAGCGATTTTATGCGGATAAAAACGGTGCGCTCGGCCTCGTGTGTGAGGTGGCGAATCCCACCGCGAAAGGCGCGACGTATTCGGGCGCAGTAAATGATCCGCAGCCGGCGTATCACGGCATCGGAATGTTCACCGGCGAGAGTTTGTTTCGCGGATTCGGCCGCGAGGTCGTGTCGGTGACCACGACTTCGAGCACGGGTTTGTTGCACGTCGTCGCCTCGGATGAGCCACGCAATATCGTCGCGATCAACAGCAGCCCTGACGATGTCGCCCACGTCGAGTTCACCTTAGCCGGGGTGGGTGAGGCTGAAATTTCCGTCTGGCAAAAAAGTCCCGATAATCGCGATGTGATTCAGTTGGAAAAAATCCGGGCCAGCGGAGGGAGATTTTCTACTGAGCTGAAACCTTACACCGTGACGACGTTTCTGGTGAACGCGGCCGCGGTGAAAAAATCTCCATGAGTGCGTCGGCTGCTCGTTTTGTCTCGAAGTCGCTTAACCCCTGGTTGTGGGTTCCGACGCTTTATCTGGCGATGGGCATTCCGTTCAATGTCATCAACGGCACCGCGTCGACGATGTTCAAATCGCTCGGCGTGAGCGACGCGCAGAACACGGTGGCGCTCGGTAGCGTGATCGTCGCGTGGTCGTTAAAGCCCTTGTGGGCGGCGTTTCTCGACATGTTTCGCACGAAAAAATTCTTCGTGCTGGCGATGGAGTTTTTGATCGCTGCGTTGTTTGTAGGCGTGGCGATGGCGCTGCCGTTGCCGGGTTATTTTCGGGTGTGCATCGCGTTGCTGTGGGTCGCGGCGTTTGCGTCGGCGACGCAGGACATTTGTGGCGATGGACTTTACCTGACCGCGCTCAGTGAAAAAGCGCAGGGGAATCTCGCGGGCATCCAAGGAATGTTTTGGAACTTGGGCCGCGTGCTCGCGACCGGCGTGTTGATCAGCGGCATGGAAGTAGTTTCCACGGCCAACGGCTGGTCGACGCAAACGATGTGGATGGCGGTGTGGATCACGGCAGGTGTCACGATGGCGGGGTTTGCAGTTTATCATGTGTTCATCCTGCCGATGGGACCCGTGGTGCAGCGGCCGAAGAATGCGCGGCAAGTGTTTGACGACTTCGTCGGATCGGCGGTGACGATCTTTCACAAGCGCGCGTTTTGGGGGATGATTGCGTTCGTATTTCTTTACCGGCTCGGCGAAGGGCTGCTGCTGGTGGAGGGAAAACTTTTTCTGCAATCGAGCGTGGAGAGCGGCGGGCTCGGCCTGACGGCCGGACAGGTGGCGAGTATCGATGCTGTGTGGGGCACGCTGGCGTCCATCGCGGGCGGGATTTTAGGCGGGATGTTTCTCGGAAAAATCGGACTGAAGCGGGCGCTGCCGCTACTCGGGCTTTGCCTGAATATCCCGCATCTGACCTTTGTTTATCTCAGCCAGCGCGCTGCCGGAGGTCACGGACTCGACTACGCGACCATCGCGACGTTGGTGAGCATCGAGAAATTCGGCTACGGTTTCGGATTCATCGGCAACATGGTTTACATGATGCAGCAATTCGCGCCGGGTCGCCGCACGATGACGCATTACGCGTTTGCGACGGCGCTGATGAACCTGGTGCTCGCGCCGACGACGATGGTTTCCGGGCCGCTGGCGGAGTGGTTGGGGTTCTCGACATTCTTCCTCGTGGTGATGGTGGCCTCGGTGCCTTCGATGTGGGTCGCCTGGAAAGCACCGTTTCCGCTCGCATCTGGCGAAGGTGAGGCGGCGAACAAAGCCGACGGCACGCCGACAATCACTCCCGACGATCCCACGCGGCTTGATACCGGCGCGCGCCGGGTGCAGTTAATCGCCGGGCGCGCCTCCGTGTATGCGATGCTCAACATTCTCGCGATCTTGCTCATCGACGCAAAAGCGCTCGGCGAGATGCAAAGCGGAAAAGTGACCTGGATGCCGATGACGTTCCTCGTCGCGAATGCGGCGTTGAAACTCTTTCTCTCCGTGCGGGCGTGGCAACTTGCCTCCTCGGCCGAACGCGAGGCTGCGCTCGTGCAGGATGATGTTTATCGTCGCAACGCACGAGGTGCGAAGATCGTTACCGTAATTTGCGGTGCGGTCACCGTGCTGGTTCTGGTGTTGGGCGTGAAATTTACGCCGTGAAATTTTCGGGAATGCGTTACCCAATTTTATGAAAACTACCTCTACCAAACTGTTGAGCACTGGATTGCTGGCGCTGATCTTGGCCCTCGCCGGCCGGGCGGAAGGCCCGATTAAAATCGAGACGCTGACGCCGGCAAAAAAACAGGGCGTCACCGTGCGCAGCGTGCTCGTCGACGAGGTGCCGGGCGTGGTCACGGAGCACGTGGAAATCAAAGGCCCCGCGCGTTTCAGCGAGCCGGCAAGAGCGGACGAAAATGTGGTGTGGTTCCTGCTGGACGGACGCGGAGTAGTGAGAATTCAAGGAAAAGATTTTCCTTTCGCCGAAGAAACGATCGCGCGCGCGCCGCTGGGCGAAAAATGCGAAATCGAAGTCGCCGCAGGCGAAACGGTGCGCGCTCTGCGAATTCGCAAACCGCTCAACGACGAGGATCGTGCGGAAGTTCCCAAGTTCACGCAGTTTCAAAAAGAAGCTTACGTGAAAACATTTCGGGAATGCGTGCCGTATGGCGAAGCCATCAAGAGCGCGAAAACCGTCAGCCGCACGTTGTTGCCGCAGGACATCGTGCCGCGCATGGCCGCGGGCACGGTTGAGACGGTCGGCCCCGATCGGGTGTTGCGTCACAAACACCCGATGCTGGAGCAGTATTTCGTCGGGTTACGCGGCAATGATTCCGCTGTGACGGCCGATGAAGCCCGCGTAGACTTTCCCGAATTCTCCGTGCTGCACATTCCGCTTGGCTCAATGCACGGTGCGGAAGTCGCCATCGGGAAGAAGCTCTATTATATTTGGCTCGATTTCTTCACGAACAAGGAAGGGCAGGAGTGGTTAAAAACCCACAAGCCGATCACGGAGACGGCGAAGAAGTAATCGCGGCCATTCCGAAAAATGAAGACAACCCGACGGACGGCTTACTGCCGTCCGTTTTTTATTTTGCGTCCGGTGCGCTCCAACTCGGCGGACGTGAGGTGCGGCCCCAGTTGGTCGGTGTTGTGGTCATGGTGAAATCAAACGTGGCGCCATCCTTGATCGCGCCGTGGCGGAACCACGCGGAGCCGAGCGGCCGGCCGTTGAGTTTTGCGGACGCGATGTAGCGGGCGTCGGCGGAGGTTGCGGGGGCGTTGAGGATGATTTCTTTGCCGTTGCCGAGACGGATAGTGGCTTTGGAAAACACGGGGCTGCCGACGTAATAGTAATCCTGGCCGGCGTTGGGGTAGATGCCGAGCATCGTCCAGACCAGCCAAGCGGAAGTCGTGCCGCTGTCGTCGTTGCCCGGCAGGCCGTCATGGCTGGTCGTAAAGTGACGCTGGGCTTCGCGCACAAAGCGCTGGGTGAGATCGGGGCGGCCGCCGTGGATGAACAGATACGTTTCGAGCATGCACGGCTCGTTGAACGCCTCATAATAATTTTCGCAGGCGATGGTGAGTTTTTTAATGAACGCTTCGTCGCCGCCCATGAGATTGATCAGTCCCTGCGGGTCGTGCGGCACATACCAACTCCACGTCCACGCGTGGCCTTCGTAATATTGGCGGCCCGTCTCGAGTTGCAGCGGATCGAATGGGGTGAGCCAGTCGCCGTTCGATTTTTTTCCGCGCATGAAGCCGCTGTTGGCGTCCCAGAGGTGGCGATACCACGTGATGCGATCCTCGAGCGCTTTGATATCGCCGGGTGAACCGTGCTCCTTGGCGAGCGTGTAAACGCTGAAGTCGTTGTGCACGTATTCGAGCGTGCGCGAGACGGCTTGGACGTCTTTGTGATCAGAAACGTCAGTGGGAAGATATTGGTGTTGCAGGTAATCGTTGAGACGAAAACGGCCGATCACGGGACGTTCGTTGATCGTAGGATTCGGATCTTCGAACGCATTTTTGCGAATCGCGGCGTAGGCGGCACTCCAGTCGATGCCGGGCAGCTCTTTGACGTAGGCGTCGGCGATGATGGTGTCGGCGTGCGAGCCGTTTTGCACGTGCTCGTATTGATGCGCGCTGTGGGCGTCGCCCGTCCAGCCGTCGATGCGGTGGTAGTTGATGATCGAATTGACGATGTCCGCGTTGATCTTGGGTTGGATGAGCGTGAAGAGCGGATTCACCGTGCGGAACGTGTCCCACAGGCAGAGCAGGTTTTCGTAGTAGGTGAGGCTGCCGTAGCGGTCGGGAGATTCGTTCGTCCAGTTATTCGGCGTGAGGTGCGCGCGATAGAGAGCGGTGTAGAATTTCGTGCGCTCCTCGGTGGTGCCGCCTTCTACTTTGATGGCGGAGAGCGTCTGCTCCCACGTATCGCGGGCCTGCTTTTTCACGGCGTCGAAATCCCAGCCAGATTGTGCGTCGAGGTAACCGCGGGCCTGGTCGAGGCTGCGCCACGAGACGGCGATTTTGGTTTGGACGACCTGCTTTGAAGTGGTGTCGAAATCAAGGCACGCGCCGATTTCCTTGCCGGCGGTGGTAGCGCGCGCTGCAGTGATGAGCCCGTCGTCGTTCCAAGTGCCGGCCGAGGCAAATGGCGTATCGAAGCGCGCGACGAAATACACTTTCCACGGCTTCGTCGTGCTGCGACCCGCTTGATAAACCATATAGCCGGAAACTTCCTGCTTGTCGCGGTCGATGCGCACTTCGCCGCCGGTCGGATAGGCGGAGCCCCAATTGCGCGGCTTGTCACTTTGCTGGCCGTAGAGGCAGTGGCCAACATCCACCAGCACGCGTGCGGGCGAACGCGCCGGAAACGTGTGGCGATGCAGTGCCATGTGCGAGGTCGCGGTGAGTTCAATTTTCACGTTCCAAGGCGCGAGCGTGACAGTGTAGTAACCCGGCGTGGCTGCCTCGGCGGATTTTCCCGTGGAAGCGATGTTCGCGGGATCGCGAATTTCTCCCGTCGCGGGGAACACAGAAATTTCTCCGAGGATCGGCCCACCCATGCCGGAGATATGCTGCTGGGAAAACGCGACGATGTTGCGGTCGAATTTATAGCCGCCGGCCATGCTACCGGGGCCGGTGTCGGGACTGACTTGGATAAAGCCAAACGGCAGCGTCGCGCCGGGATAGACGTTGCCCTCAGCGGCGGTGCCGAGAAAAGGATCCACCTGTTCGACATAGGCGGCCGGCAAAGCCAGCGAAGACACGAGCAGCAACGATAGATAAAAAGCGGAAGACTTCATGCGGAGAGAAGGGAGTAGGGCACGCGAGCGTGTGGCTGGGGGTGAGACTTCACTTGGAGAATGAAAGCGCTCGGAAACAACGTCAGGGCTATTCGTTCACAAGAATAGCGGAAGAATTTTTCAGGCGCGTTAATCAGTAAGCATAAAACAGCGCCGCCGCGCCTCGTGGCATTCATCAGTAAGCGCAGGCAGTGAATTGTTTCGCCGGCGCAATTTCTGAACGGTGCGGCTCCCCTCCATCGCGTCCGAAGCTCTGATAAGGATTCGCGTGGCATTTGGTTTAACCCACCCCCCGGCTCGATCATGAAAACCTTATTCCGTTCTCTCGCCGTGCTGTTGATTGCCGCGGCTGTTTCCACTGCCCCCGCGCAGGTCAACGTCACCACGCAGCGTTACGATAACGCCCGCACCAGCCAGAACCTCAGCGAAACCGTCCTCACGACGTCGAACGTCAACGCCACCACTTTCGGTGTGCTGTTCCGCTCCGCTGTCGACGATCAGATCTACGGCCAGCCGCTCTATGTTTCGAGCGCCACGATGGGCAGCGGACCGAATCTCGTCTTCGTGACCACGGTGAACAACAGCGTCTATGCGTTCAACGCCGACACCGGTGCACAAGTGTGGATGCGCAGCCTCGGCACCGCGCCCACGGTGACCGATCTCAATCTCGGCGGAGCGTGCACCGATATGTCGGCCAAGTGCGGCATCGTCGGCACACCGGTGGTCGATCCGGTGACCAAAAAACTTTACGTCGTCGCCAAGTCCACCAACACACTGCCCAACACGCAGCACACGATCTACTCGCTCGATCTCGCGACCGGCAATACGCTCAACAGCACCGTCATCGCCGCGACGCAGGGCGGCAACACGTTCCAATCACGCTGGCAGCAGAATCGTCCGGCGTTGCTGCTGGCAAACAACGTCGTCTACGTGGCCTTCGCTTCGCACTGCGACCGGCCTTACAATAATTCCTATCAAGCATGGTTGCTCGGTTATCGTAAGACCGACCTCGTGCAGGCGTCCGTCACGAATCTTACGCCCGGCCAGCAAGGCGGTATCTGGCAGGCCGGCACCGGCCCGGCGGCGGATGCCAGCGGCAATGTTTACGTGATGACCGGCAACGGCAATCGCAACGGCACGACCACCTTCGCTGAGAGTTTTGTGAAGCTCACGCCGGATGTGAATGGGGCGCTCTCCATCGCGAATCCGACCACCGATACGTTTACGCCCAACGATTACGCCGCGATGAACACGGCGGACGAAGATCTCGGCGCGGCCGGCCCGTTGTTGATTCCTGGCACCAACCTGATCACGGGCGGTGGCAAAACGGGCGAACTCTGGCTGCTCAATCGCACCAATCTCGGCTTCATCGGTGGCGCGGGCGACCCAAACGCGGTGCAACGTTTCAAGGCCATCGTGCAAAACGGCTCGGCCACCGATCACATCCACGGCGGGCCGGTTTACTGGAACAGCCCGACGCACGGCCCGTTGATCTACATCTGGGGCGAGAGTGATTTCGGCCGCGCTTACAAACTCGTCAGCGGAGTGTTCCAAACTCCTGCCTTCATGACGACGACGATGCGCAGCCCCTCCACCGGCACCGGCATGCCGGGCAACATGATGACTGTTTCGTCAAACGGCAGCACCGCGGGCACCGGTTTGCTTTGGAGTAATTCCAATATCGACGGCAACGCGAACAACCAAACCCGTCCCGGCGCGCTGCGCGTTTTCAATGCCGAGACGCTCGCAGAACTCTGGAACTCCGAGATCACCGCCACCCCGTCGAACGATTCTAATTATCTCGCGAAATATAATTATCCCACCGTCGCGAATGGCAAAGTGTATCACGCCACGTTCGGCACCGCGACCAGTGGCACCGGTGAACTGGTCGTCTATGGTTTGAAAAACACCAACCAAGTCGCCGCGCCGACGTTCAGTCCGGCCGCCGGCACGTATGCCACGACGCAATCAGTGACAATTTCCACAGCGACGAGCGCCGCGACGATTCGTTACACGACCAACGGCGTCGATCCGACTTCGACCACGGGCACCGTTTATTCTGCTCCGGTGAGCGTCTCCGCGAGCACCACGCTCAAAGCCATCGCCTACAAGAGCGCGATGACGGACAGCACGGTGAGCACCGCTAACTACATCATCGGCTCCGTGACGGTGATCGAAGGTGAATCGCTTTCCGTCGCGGCGAGCTCGGGGGATGTGTGGCGCACGGTCGCTGATGGCAGCGCGAGCGGCGGATCGATTGCGTTCTACGACGCCACTGCTGCAGCCGATTACGTTTCGCTGACTGTCAATGTTCCTGCCGCCGGCACCTACAACGTGAAGATTCGCTACAAGAGCGGCGCGAATCGCGGTATCTTCCAACTCGCGACTGCGACTACGGTGGGCGGCACCTACACGAACATCGGTTCTGCGCAGGACGAATACAACGCCGCTCAACTCTACAATCAACTCGCGGACTGCGGCAACGCGACCTTCGCCGCGTCGGGCAATCACATCTTCCGTTTCACAATCACTGGCAAAAACGCCGCGAGTTCTGGCTTTGGGATCGCGATTGATTCGATCGAACTCACCGGTTCCGGTGGCGGCGGAGGCACGGTCGCCGCGCCGACGTTCAGTCCTGCTGCCGGCACTTACAGCACGACGCAATCAGTCACGATCTCCAGCGCGACGAGCGGTTCGACGATCCGTTACACGACCAACGGCGTCGATCCGACTTCATCTTCTGGCACGGTGTATTCTGCTGCGGTGAGCATCGCCGCGACCACGACGCTCAAAGCCATCGCTTACAAGAGCGGCATGACGGACAGCAGCGTGACGACGGGTGTTTACACGATCAGTGCCGGTGGCGGCACGACGTATCAAGCCGAGTCGCTGACGGTAGCTGCCATCAGCGCTAGCGACACTTCGAGCAACATTTCCGAAGGCGGACTCAGTGGCGGACAGGGCAAATCATTCGCGGCGAATGCAGCGACTGATTTCATCACGTTCACGGTTCCGAGCGTGGCGGCAGGCACGTTCAATGTCTTCATCGGCGTGAAGAAATCTTCCACCGAGGGCATCTTCCAACTCGCGACCGCTTCGAGCACCGGCGGCACTTACTTCGACAAAGGTTCGCCGCAGGATTTGTATTCTGCTTCGGCAACCTACACCGAGGTTTCGATTGGTGCTGTGGTGTTTGGTTCGGCCGGTGACAAAGCGTTCCGCTTCACCGTCTCGGGCAAGAACGCCACGAGCACGGACTACGATCTCGTCATCGATTACATCCGTATTGCCCCGTGATTGATCGATCCGGGTTTAACCGCGCGTCTGGCAATCCCAGGCGCGCGTTTTCCCCATTCGCCATGACTTGCACGGTCGTGGCGATGATTGCTGGGTTGGCTTGCGAGAGCCGCGCCGAGACGACCGAGAAGCTCGCGCCGTTTGTCGTCACGGCAACGCGTGGAGCGTCGGAGCCGGAAAATTCTCCAGTGAAAATTACGCGGTTCACCGCACAGGAACTGGCCGCTGCGCCCGGCCTGGCGCTGGATCAAGTGCTGCGTGCCGATGCTGCGTTTGGTTTGTTCAGACGAACCAGCAGCGCGCTCGCGCATCCGACCGCGCAGGGCGTTTCACTGCGCGGCATCGGCCCGAGCGGCGCGAGCCGATCGCTCGTGTTGCTCGATGGCGTGCCGCTCAATGATCCGTTCGGCGGCTGGGTGACGTGGAGCAAATTACCGCGCCTCTCGCTTGAGAGCGTCGAAATCATGCGCGGTGGCGGTTCGGGCGCGTGGGGCAACGGCGCGCTCGGCGGGACAATTGCCCTGAATTCTGCGCCGACGGTGGCCGATCGTGAACGTCGCGCAGTCGTTGAACTAGGCGAATTTTCCACGCAGCAAGCAGAGATTAGCGTGGCGACGCCTACGCTGCGCCAAGGCGAATCGCTGCGGATCAGCGCGCGAGAGTTTTCTACTGACGGGCCCTACACGCTTGCGATCACCGACCGCGGGGCCATCGATCGACCGTTGGATTCAAAGCATCGCTGGGCTCAACTCGACTGGCGGCGGGCGATCACTGACACGGTAACAGCCAAGTTTACGGCACGTTGGTTCTCCGAAGATCGCGGCAACGGCACGCCGCTACAACGCAACCGCACCCGGGAAACATTTGCCACGCTCACCGTCGACGGCGAGCCGCAACCTGATTCCGCCTGGCAAGCCGTCGCGTATGCGCAGAGCGGCGAACTCGCGAGTTACTTCACGTCGGTCAACGCCACCCGCACGGCAGAAACACCGGCGAACAACCAGTTTGCCGTTCCGTCGACCGCCGCCGGCGCGGGATTCACGTGGGTGCATCGCACTGAAACCAGTCGCACGACTGCTGGCGGAGATTTCAGGGCGGTGCGGGGCGAGACGCGCGAAGAATTCTCGTATGCGGTGGATCGTTTTACCCGGCAGCGATTTGCGGGCGGCGAACAGATGGTTGGCGGGATTTTCGCGCACCACGACCGCGAGTTCGGTTCGGCTTTACGTGGCTCGATCGATGCGCGCGTCGATCACTGGCAAAATCGTGGCGGTCATCGGCGCGAGGCTGAGATCGCATCTGGCGCGCTCGTGCGCGACGACCGCTACGGCGCGCGCACTGGGCTTCAATTTAGCCCGGGCGTCGGCGTCGTGTGGCAGCCGAGCAAACGAGCAAAGGTGCGTGGCGCGGCGTATCGCGCGTTTCGGCAGCCGACGCTTAATGAATATTTTCGACCATTCCGCGCGGGCAATGTCAGCACCGAGGCGAATCCGGAACTCGTGCTGGAAACACTCACGGGTATCGAAGCTGCGGCGGAATTTAAAATCGGCGCGCTCACGGTGGAACTCGGTGGATTTGCGAGCGAATTGAACGACGCGGTGGGTAACGTCACGTTGTCGCGCACACCAACCACCATCAGTCGTCAGCGGCAAAATCTTAATCGGATCGAAGTGCGTGGCGTGGAGGTTTCTGCGGATTGGAAGTGGGGCCCTGATCTCTCCGTGAGCTTGGATCATTTGTTGAACGATGCGCGCGTGGCGAACGCTTCTGCGCAGCCGGCGCTGGTGGGACGGCGCTTGGCGCAAGTGCCGCGGCACACACTTTGTGTCGGCGCGAATGCGCGACTGCCGTGCGGAGTGGCCGTGATCGCGCAACTGCGACGCGTCAGCGTGCAATTCGAAGACGATGAAAATCTCCTGCCGCTCGCTGGCGTCACGACGATGGATGCGCGCGTGTCGCGCCGGATTGGTCGGCATGCCGACGTTGCACTCGCGGTGGAAAATATTTTCGACGCTACCGTTGAAACCAGTCGTTCAGTCGACGGCCTCGTCACGCGTGATGCCGGACAGTGGCTGCGCGCCAGTCTTAACCTCAATTGGTAAACTCCATGAAAACGCTTCCGTTACTTCGCTTCTTTTTCAGTTTTGTCGTGCTGGTTCCAGCCCTTGCACAGACGAAGAATTCCGAAACTGAAATCGTAAGATTGCAGAACGTAACCGTGACGGCGACCACCTCAGCGCCGGAGACGTTGCGCACGCTGGCGACGTTGCGCGCTCAGGCGAGTCAAGTTCCCGGTGCGGTGACGGTGATTGGTCGCGAAGAGTTGGGCGCGGGGCGGGACGGACGTTTCGAAGACTGGCTGCGACTGTCACCCGGGGTCGCTTTAACTTCGGATAATGCGGCGGATGCATCGAAAATCTCCATGCGAGGTTCGGGGATTCAAAGCGACGAAGCGCTGGGAGTGCAGGTGTTGCTCGACGGACTCGTTTACAACCAAGGCGACGGTGAGGCGAATCTTGAGGAAATCGATCTGGCGAGTGTGTCGGCGGCGGAAGTGTTTCGGGGGGCGAGCGCGCTGCGGTATGGCGGTTATGTGTTGGGCGGTGCGATCAATCTCGTTTCGATGACGGGGCGCGATCATTCGGGCGGGAAAATCGAAACCGAGGCGGGGCGTTTTGGGTTTCTGCGCGCGCATGCGAGTGCAGGATTCGCGCGAGGTGACGCCGATGTATTTATTGCGATCGCAGCGCGCGAGACCGATGGGTTTCGTGAGCACAGCGCGGAGCATGCAGAGATTTTTTCAGGGAATTTCGGTTATCGCCTTGGAACGCATTCGGAGAATCGCGTGTATTGGGGATTGAGCCAATGGGAACGCGAGATTCCCGGCGACCTCACGCTCGATGAATTGTCGGACGATCCCGAGCAAGCCGATGAAGAAGCACTTGAAGGTAACTTACGCGTCTTTACCCGGTCGTTTCGCGTCGCCGACAAATACACACGCGTCACCGACGGGCAGCGCTTGGAAATCGGCGGGTTTTATCACTACCGCAAGTTCATGTTGTATGATCGTTATGAGCGCGATTACCGGCTCGGCGTGACGGATGCGGACTCCGATAACTTCGGTGTATCGCTCTCGATTGAGCAGCGGGGCACGGTGCTTGATTCGCCAGCGACGTTCACGTTTGGATTGGCACCGGCGCATGAGGTCGAACGCAGCGAAAATTTTCGCAATGACGACGGTGTGATAGACCGCACACGTCGCACGGCATCAGGTGTGACCCGTGGATTAAATTTTCCAGTGTTTGCCGAGGCCAGCGTCGCGGTCACGTCGCGCACCACGCTCGTGGCCGGCGCGCAATTCGTCCACGTCGACCGGAAATTCGAAGACCGTTACTTCACGGACAACGAGGGTGACGCATCCGATCGCCAGCGCTTCCGTAGCTTGAATCCGCGATTCGGACTGGTGCACAAGACCTCCGATGACGCGCAGTTATTCGCGAATGTTGTGCGCAGTTTCCAACCGCCATCGTTCGACGACTTAAATCCATTTGAAGAAGGCACGAACGGCAGCGTTGTTTACACGCCGCTAAACGCGCAACGCGCATGGACGATCGAGGCCGGCCATCGCGGTCAACAGGGACGCTTCGAGTGGGATGTCGCTTTGTATCGTGGGGAAGGTCGCGACGAGCTACTCGAACTTAATGACGCCGCCGGGCGCGACATCGGCACCGTGAACGCACCCCGCACGCTGCATCAAGGCGTGGAAGTTGGCCTAGAGATCGAACTGCTCGCGCCAGGTTCGGAAAATGTGCGGAGCTCCCGATTGACGTTGAGGCAGGAATACACGCTCGGGGATTTTCGTTTCGACGGAGATCCGGTTTACGGACGCAATCGCATCGGCGGGTTGCCGGTGCATAATTACGAGGCGGATCTGAGGTGGAGTCACGCAAGTGGCGTTTCCGTGGGTGCGTCGCTGCAGCGGAGTTTCGGCGACTATTTCGGCGACCACGCAAACACGTTGAAAGTCGATGCCTACAGCCTCGTCGGCTTGCACGCGGAGTATCGCGGGCCGAACGGCCTCCGCGTGTTTGTGGAGATGCGTAATCTCACGGATCGCAATTACGTTTCCATGGCGAAGCCGATTGGCGATGCCCGCACGGTGGACGAGGATGAAGAACTGCGAATTTTCGCGCCGGGCCGACCGCGCACCTTAGCTGCCGGCGTGGCGTTGGTATGGTAGCGAGAGGTGGCAGCTTTTTCGTGAAGGCCTGGCCAAACTGCGCGCGGGTGTGGGCGCTGGCATTGCTTGTCACGACGCGCTCGACGGCATCCGAGCACGGGGAATCTTCAGCAGAACGGTGGAGGAGTTTATTGGCGAACTCGCCGTTCTCGATTGCGCAAGCACGGCCCTCCGCTCCGCTCGAAGAAACAACCGCGCGGTTTTCCGGGTATGTATTCGAAGACAACACGATGTTGTTTAACCTCTACTTGCCGGCTCGCCGCCGAAGTATCTGGCTCACCCTCGGCAGTGCGGAGGACGGGATCGCGCTGGTGAGTTACGATTCAAACGCTGACACGATCACGATCGAATATCACGGCGTGCACCATGCGCTCAAAATGATCAACGCGCGGGTGGTGGACTCAAATGCGCATCAGGCGAACGGGCCGACGCCAGGCGAGGGAGATTTGGTTCCGCCTCGCGATATTCGCAACGGCTTAAGGAACCAGTCGCTCACCCGCGAAGAGGTCGCGCCCCACATGGATAACGACTGGTTTCGCGAATTTGTCCGCAAATATGGGCCACCTGTCTACGTCACCAAACCATGAAAATATTCCTATTCCTTTTCGCGACGCTGAGGCTTGGCTCCCCAGTCGTGTGGGCCGCTGATTCATATCACGTTGTCGTGACCAACGAGCGATCGGGTGACTTGAGTGTGTTTGCCGCGCCGAGTCATACGCTCATCGCGACGATTCCCGTCGGCAAACGCCCGCGAGGCATCCAACTCACTCCGGACAAGCGCACCCTGCTCGTGGCGTTGAGCGGCAGCCCGATCGCGGGTCCGCCCGGCACGCGAAAAGAGTCAGATGACGACGAAAAAAAAGCGGACAAAACCGCTGATGGTATCGGGGTGGTGGATGTTGCGACGAAACGCCTGCAACGCGTGCTGGAGTCAGACTCTGATCCGGAGCAACTGGCTGTGAGCCCGGACGGCACTTTGCTTTATGTAACTAACGAGGATATCGGTGCCGTCAGCGTGGTTTCGATGCCGGAGGGAAAACGCGAGCACCTGATCCCAGTCGGTCTGGAGCCGGAAGGGGTGGCGGTGAGTCCCGACGGAAAATTTGCCTATGTCACCTGCGAGACGAAAGGCGACATTCACGTGATCGACACGCGCACACACCAAGTGATCGCGCAGTTCACGGTTGAGGGTCGCCCGCGCACGGTGGCATTTTTTTCCGACAGCAGTCATGCGGTGATTCCTTCCGAGCTCACGGGATTGCTGCATGTCGTCGACACGGTGCAGCACCGCGTGATCGAGTCCATCCGACTGCCAGCCGGGTCGCTGCCGATGGGGGTGCAACTTTCTGCGGACAATCGCCGGGCCTATGTCAGCAACGGCCGCGCTCGCACGGTATGCGTGGTAGATTTGCCGGACAGACGCGTGGTGAAAGTGATCAAGGTCGGCACCCGCCCGTGGGGACTAGCGCTTTCGCCTGACGAAAAACTGCTCTACACCGCGAACGGCCCATCGAACGATGTGTCCGTCGTGGATCTTGCCCTCGGCAAGGAAATTGCCCGACTGCCCGCGGGCATGAGCCCTTGGGGCGTGGTGGTAATTCCGCAGTGAGCATTAGTGCGCGTCTGCGCGCAGCTCGCGTTCTCGCAGCCAGGCGAAAATTACCGGCGTGACGATCAAGATGTGAAGCAGCGACGAGATCATGCCCCCGAGCACAGGCGCCGCGATGGGTTGCATGACTTCGGTCCCGACACGTGTGCTCCAAAAAATCGGCACCAACGCCGCGACCGTCGTGGCAACCGTCATGAGCTTCGGTCGCAGGCGCTGACGCGCACCTGCTTTCACGGCGTTGAGTAATTCGCTGCGCGTGAGCTTGGCTCCGCGCGCGGTCCGCTGTTGCTGCACCGCCGCGTCGAGATACGTCACCATCACAATGCCTGTCTGAATCGCCGTGCCGAACAACGCGATGTAACCGATCCACACCGCGACGCTGAAATTGAAGCCCAGTGCCGCCTGTAAAAATACTCCGCCACTCAACGCGAACGGCACGGCGAGGAGCACGTGAGCGGCTTCGATGGGCGAGCGAAAGGCGAGTGCCAGCAGCACGAAGGTGATCAACAACACCGCCGGCATGACCCAGCGCAAGGTCGCGCGGGCACGCACCTGATGCTCATACTGGCCCGAGTATTCCACGACCATGCCGGGCGGGAATTCGATTTCGCGGGAGATGTTTTCGTGAACCTCTTTAACGAAACTTCCGAGGTCGCGACCGGAGACGTTGGCTTGGACAACGGCGAGCAACCGGCTGTTTTCACTGGCGATCTCGCTGGAACCGAGGACGCGTCTAATCGTGGCAATTTGGCCGAGCGCCACGACCGCGGGCGAGGCATCCAGTTGCGGAGAAGTGTCAATTGCGGTGCCTGGCGGGAGCCGCATCGAACTCATGCGGCCGGGCGGGGGCGGCGAGAGACTTGAGAGCATGTCGCCCATCGCAGCAGCGGAGGCATTTTTTTCGGTCGCGAGCTGACGTATTGGCACCGGCAGTGCCGCGAGGCGTTCGAGATCTTCGCGGTCGGCACGTTCGAAACGCACTTGGATCGGCCAGCGTTCACGGCCTCGAAAGCTGAACCCAGCGTGCTTGCCGCCGATCCCGGCTTCCGCCACGACCAGCACCTCGGCCGCGCTCAAACCATAGTGCGCGAGTGCGGCGCGATTGACGGAAATTTCCATATAAGGCCTGAATTGCGTGCGTGACGGGGTGACGCCGACGGCTCCGGGAATTTTTTCGACGAGCGTCGCGATTTCCAATGCCTTTTGCTGGAGCGCGGCTGAATCGTCGCCGAAAATTTTTATGCCCAACTGCCCGCGCACGCCGGTCGAGAGCATGAGAATTCGACTTTCAATTGGCTGCAAAAATCCCGGCACATAACCCGGCACTTGGTGCAATTTGGCCGTGAGTTCAGCTAAGAGTTGCTCGCGCGTCAGGCCATTCCGCCACTGCGCTCGCGGTTTTAATTGGATGGTCGTCTCAATCATTTCCACGGGCGCGGGGTCGGTAGCCGTGTCGAAACGCCCGAGTTTTCCGGCGACGCTCGTGACTTCCGGCGTGGCGCGGATGAGTTTGTCCTGCCACGCGAGGATGCGTTGCACCTCCGTGAGGGAAGTGCCGGGCGGCAGCACCGGCATGAACACCAACGCCCCTTCTTCGAGTGCGGGCATAAACTCTGTGCCGAAACCTCGCAGCCAGTGTGGAGTTTCGCCGTCGGTTGAAAAGGAGCGCGCTATCCAAACCGGCACGCCGAACGCAGCGATCAGCGCGCACCCGAAAATACCCGCAGCGAGACCAAGCACGGTTTTCCGATGCACGAGTGCCCACGAGAGAGCTGGATCGTAAAGCGCGAGCGCGGCGCGCATGAACCAGTTGCGTTCCTCGGCTTGAAACGGCCCGCGCACGAGGAGCGTGCACAAGACCGGCACGAGCGTGACGGCGAGCAACGTCGCGCCAATCATGGCGAACGTTTTTGTCCACGCGAGCGGATGGAATAATTTCCCTTCCTGACCCGTGAGGGCGAAGACCGGCGCAAATGCCAAAATGATAATGAGCATCGCGAACACGAGCGGACGCGCCACTTGCTGGGCGCCCTCCAGCGTGTGCGCCCACGTTTCCTGACCGCGCAATTTTCGGCCGAGCCCAGCTTCCGCGATCGCGCAACGACGCATGACATTTTCCACCAGCACAATCGCCGCGTCCACGAGCACCCCGATGGCAATCGCTATGCCGGTAAGCGACATCAGGTGCGAGTGGATGCTGGCGGTCTTCATCAAAATGAAGGCGATCAAGATCGAGGCTGGCAGCGGCAGTGTGACGATCAGAATGCTGCGGAAGTGGGCCAAAAAAAAGACATGAACCAGCGTGACCAGCACCACGGATTCCCAGAGCGATGCGCGTAATGTGTTTAACGCGCCATCGATCAAGTCACTGCGATCGTAAAATGGTTTGATGGCAACTCCCGCCGGCAATCCCGGCGCGAGGCGGGCGAGCGCGGCCTGCGTGTCGCGAATGACTTGCCGCGCATTTTCGCCGGCGCGCATGACCACGGTGCCGCCAACCACTTCACGGCCATCCACGTCCAGAGCGCCGCGCCGGAATTTTCCGCCGACGCGAATCGTGGCGACATCGCGCAACGAAATAATCCCGCCATGCCGAGTCGTCAGAGTAGTCGATTCGAGGTCGGCGGCTTCGGTAATCAGACCGCGTCCGCTGACGATAAATTCACGACCGTTTTCTTCGACCGTGCGGCCACCGACGCTGAGGTTGTTGCGAGCGACCGCGTCGAGAATCTCGTGTAACCCGATGCCGTGATGGGCGAGACGCAACGCGGAGAGTTCAATTTCCCACTGACGCACAAATCCGCCGATACTGGCAATTTCCGCGACCCCTGGCACGGCCGCGAGGTGAGGACGAATAAAATTATCTTGGAGGGCGCGCAGTGAACCCAGGTCTTCGCGGTGCGATGTGTCATCGAGGTAATATTGGAACACCCAACCAAGCCCGCTCGCCTCCGGCCCGAGTTTATAGCGCGCGTCAGCAGGCAACTCGGTGGCGTGAGCCGAAAGTCGCTCGGCCACGCGAGCACGAGCGGAGAGCGGATCGGTTTCATCGGAGAAAACCACTGTGATGAACGAAAATCCGAACATCGAACTCGCGCGCACCGCCCGCAGTCCCGAGAGGCCTTGCAGGTTCATCGAAAGCGGACGCGTGATTTGGGTTTCGATTTCATTTGGGCTGTGGCCGGCCCATTCGGTTTCGACGATGACTTGGTTTTCGGAGAGATCCGGCATCGCATCGATCGGCACCGTGTGAACGGCAAACACGCCCCAGCCCAAGGCCAGCACCGTGAGGCTGAGCACCACAAAACGGTTTTCGAGCGACCAACGAATAATCGCAGCAGTCATCGCGGGGTGGACGCGGTGAGTTGCGCTTGCGCGTCGATCAACAACGCGCCTTCCGTGACGACGCGCTCGCCTTCGGCTAGGCCGCCGAGCACTTCGACATGGGTGTCGCCACGGCGGCCAAGGGTGACAGGCCGAGCCTCGTAAGTGAAATTGGCACGCTCGACCCAGACCTGCGGGCCGGTGGCGCTATCAAGCACGGCGGAGCGGGGCACGACGAGCGTCGGTCGCAGCGTGACGGCAATTTTTCCCTCGGCGAAAAGCCCCACGGCGAGCCCGGCGGCTTGGTTAACTTCAGCGCGCGCCCGAACCGCTCCGCTGGTTGTGTCGAGCGTAGGATCGAGGAAAGTGATCGGCGCGCTGAAGGTCCGTGCACCGGTGGTGAGTTCGATTTCCTGCGCAGCCGACATCCACTCGCGATCCACGACAGGCACAGAGAAATTAAACCACAGCGTCGAGAGGTCGGCGATTTCGAGCAAGCGGTCACCGGTGCGCACCCACTGGCCTTCGACCACGTCGCGCGTGAGGACGGTGCCGCTCTCGCGAGCGAGAATCAATGGAGTGGAGGACGGTTCGCGGTAGGCGATCAAGTCATCGAGTTGCTGCGCAGAAAATCCGAGTTGCATCATCTGTTGGCGCTGCTCGGCGATGGCGGCGGTGGAATTCTGACCGCCGGTCGCGAGTAGCAACAGTTCCGTTTGCGCGGAAAGCAACGTGCGGCTGAAAAGCGCCATGAGCGGTTCGCCCGCGCGAATCTCCGCGCCGTTCGTCGGCACGTAGAATTTATCGATGCGGCCGTCGGCCCACGCGGTGAGGTAGCGGCGGCGCGTAGCGTCGATTGCAAACGTGCCTCCGACGCGCAGCGTGCGCAGGAGCGGGACGTGAGTGACCGCGACCGTGTGGACGCCGATGACTGTCGCAGCGGCAGGATCGAGCACGACGACCGGTGCGCCGCAGATTTCCGCAGAGGGGCGGCCGGCGCGCGTAAGCGTCATGCCGCACACGGTGCATTGGCCCGGTTGGTCGGCGACGACCCACGCATGCATGGGACAGCGATAAGCGCTGGCCGCCGCCACGAGCGAAGAGTCGGCCGGATTGATGCGGTGCGGAAATTTTCGACCGACAAATACGCCGAGTAAAAAAACGAAGCCCGCGAGGAGGACGGCCCGCACCATGACTTAATTTTCCGGGAGCTGAATGCGCAAAGTCAGCGTGGTCGGTGTCTCAGGATTCTCCGCGGTGACCACGTTGATCGTGCGCAGCACGCGACCGTTTTTTCTCTCTCGTTTGAAAGTGGCGCGCAGTTCGCCCGATTCCTGCGCGGCGTAGGTTTCTTTTTTCAATTCTGCGGTCACGCAGTCGCACGAGGAAAGCACCATCGCAATGTGCACCGGATTGGGGCCGGTGTTTTTGAAACGGAAAACCACTTCGGCTTGATCCGCGCCATTCGATAAATCGACTTCGCTGACCAAGCGCTCCCAGGTCAGGGTCGCAAAGCCCGACCGCACGCAGAGCAAACTGAGCGCGGTGAGCACGAGACGACGAAGAAGAGAGGAGAAAAATGCATGCCGGCGAATTACTGTGGCGTGAGTTTAATCGCATCGATCGCGAGCCCGTAGCCGCTGCTCGACGCGTTTTTGCCGGTGACGGTGAAACGAATCGCCTTGGTGCCCGTGGTGCTGAACGTGACCGTGCCGATGACCTGTTCGACTTGGAAGAGTTGCGCCGTGTTATACTGATCCTGCGCCGAGCCGAGATTTGTGTAGGTGCCGCCGAGGGTCGGCGAAGTCGCGATTTGATAGATGCCGCGATTGTTGCCGGTTTTGATGACGACACTCAGTTGATACGTGCCCGCGTTGACGGACGGAGTGATGCGCGTGACGTAGTCGGCGCTCGCAGTCGCATCGTAGAAAGCGAGGGCACCGCCGCTGGCGTTGGCGTCGGTCGAAGTGCGCCACGTGTCGCCGGAACTCGCGCCGGCGGCGAGCGAACTTTCCTGGAACGTGTAACTCGTGCCGGCGCTTGGCGTGGCGCTGACCTGCGAGGAGTTGGCGCTTTCACCGCCTGTGCCCGTGGCGGAGACGACGTAGTAGTAAGTCGTGCCGTTGGTGAGGCCGGTGTTGGTGTAGCTGTTGGTCGCGGAGGTAAATGTATTCGGGTAAGTGCCGCTCGTGGTGCCGCGTTTGACGGTGTAGCTGGTGGCACCGGCGGAAGCGTTCCACGTGAGGGAGACTTGCGCGTTGCTCGCGGTGGCGGCGAGACCGGTGGGCGCAGGGGGTGCGCTGGTCGGCGTGACGATGAAGGTGGTGACCGTGTAAGCGTTGAGCGTGTAGTTGAAGGTGCCGCCAGTGACGTTGATCGTGCCGAGATTAACGGGGGATTGGTTGCCGGAGTTTTTTTGCCAGACGGCGACGGAGGCATTGGTGACGCCGGTGAGATTGAAGGTCGTCGTGGTGTTGTCCGTGGGATTGTAATTTACCGCGACGATGTTGCGCGGGTTGCCGGAAGAGACGGCGTAGATGTGACCCGTGCTGGAGGTCGTGGTCGTGCTGACGAGTTGCGTGCCGAAGCCTGTGAAAAGATCTTCGCCGGTAAACATGCCGATGCCGTGGTAGGCCGGCATGGGGTCGTTGGGCTGTGCGGTGTAACTTGAGCCGCCGTAGGTTGGGTTGGCCGTGTCGACGAGAAAGCCCATCGTGAGACCGTTCTTGTCGGCGTAAAAACGCGAGATGACGCCGGATTTTACCATGCGGCCCATGGCGAGCGCCGTCCACACGGTGCCGTAATGCTGGAGCTGCCGCGCGTCGGAATTGGTTTTGAGATTCCACTCGCCGATTTCGATCGGCATGGCGCCGCCCACGGTAGAACCCCAAGTAGCGATCAGGAATGAGCGCAAGTCGGCGGGATTGGTTTCGTATTTTTGCAGCGTCTCGTCGAGGAGCGTGGCGTTGTTCGCATTGCCGCTACCGTAGGAGTGGAAAATGACGAAGTCCGGTGTGCCGCCGAGTTGCTGGATCCGCGTCAACGCCGCTTTGAGGAAACCCGTGTTGGAGGAATTATATTGGGCAGAAGCGGGACCGCCGATCTTGATGGTGGGATCGGCGGCTTTCATGGCCGCGGCCATCGCGACGAAGCCCTGCGCATAGGATTCGACGGTGTGGCCGTTGTCGCTCGGCTCGTTGCCGATGACCCAGCGCGTGACCGGGTTGCTGGTCGTGTCGTTGAAGTAATCGACCATGTTCGCGGCATCGGTGACCCACGTGGATTGCGGCAGCGCGGCATCCATTTGCACGCGAATCTGCGGGATCGCGCCCGTCGCTTTGATCGCGTTGATCCATTGCGTGCCGGTAATCGAAGTGTCGCCGCCCGCAACTTTACTGACGATGGTGCTGCTGGGATTACCCGGAGTTTGGTAACCGAGATTCACCCGCAACATCGCGAGATCGAGCATCGAGATCGCCGCTTGTTGGTTGAGGTCATTGGGAAGCTTGGTGGAACCATAACCGCTTTCGATGCCACTGAAGGTGAGGGGATCGATGGTGCGCACCACGGTGTTGAAATTCACCGCAACGGTGGCGGTGCCGGCGACGAGTGCGGACGTAGTCAACGCTACGGCGAGGATCGGCACAATACAGGCCGACCGAAGGAAGGACGAGGGAGGATTCATGGCGGGACGGGGGTTGTCGGCGCGCCGCGGAGTGAGGGGAACAAGCGGGAAACGCCGGAAGCAATCAGGGCACCAACAACTCATCCCGATACGTAGTCCGGGCAACGCAGCCCTTGTGCTTGCTGATGAATGCCGGCGCGCCGTTAGGGCGCCAGCGCTGCCCGATTTTCAGACGAGATCGAGAAGCGTCATCGGCAGCTGCGTAACAACGCCTCGCGCTGCAGAGTGACCATTGTCATTTAAGAAATGGTCGGGACGGAGAGATTCGAACTCATCCTCCGACAATTGGAAGCCGTTCGGAAACAAAAGATTTTCGTGGGTCGGAATGCGTTCGTTGCACAACTGACCGCACACGCTGAAAAACCGCACTTTTGAGAGGTGCCTTCGCATCTTCGGCGGGAGAACGAATAATAGCGGAGTAATTCAGCGGACTTTATTTCCCAAGGTCTCAACCAATCTCTCCGGCGCTGTTTGCTGAGTGACGCATCAGACTACAAACGGCGTTTGGAATAAACGGTGAGGCCGAGAACCAAAACGCCGAAGATCATCGCATAGGTTGAAGGCTCGGGGATCGCGGCGGCGGCGAAGTTGAGATTCAGGTTGTTGCCGACCTGCGAGAGATTCCAGGAGCCGCCGTTGAGGGTGTTGGTGAAACCGCTCGCGTTGATCGTGAAGGCGTTGGCGTCGAAGCCGATGATGCTCGTCGCGCTGGCGATGGTATAGCTGGAGTTGAGGGCCGAGTTGAAGTTGATCGCGTTGCCCGCGGCGTCGCCGGCGAAGATCGAGAACAGGTTGAGATTGAAGCGGCTGGCGCTGGTGGCGTTGATGGTGAGCGAGCCGGAGATGTTCACGAGGTCGTAGCCGACGCCCGCCGCGCCGGTGGCGTTTTGAATCTGCCAGTTGTAATTCGCGCCGCCGTTCCAGATTTCGCTGCCCGTGGTGAGCGTGCCGGGCGAGTTGCCGGGGGCGAGCGTCGCGCCGCTGTGGAGCGTGAGCGCGCCGATCGAGCCGCGGCCGCCGATCGTCGCACCGGAGTTGACGGTGAAGGCGCTCGCGAGTGCGGAGCCATTCACGGTGATCGAGCCGCCGTTGATCGTGGTGGCGCCGCGGTAGGTATTCACGCCGTTGAGCGTCAGGTTGCCGGTGCCGGTTTTGGTGAGACTCAAAGCCTGGTTGCCGGGGCCGCCTGCACCGGTGCCCTGATTCGCCACGGTGCCGTTGACGATCAAGCTGCCCGAGCCCGCGAGGGTGAGCAAGGTGCCGGAGGCGCCGGGGAGGCTGGTCCCGATATTGCCGACCGTGGTGACGCCGGTGTTGGTAATAGTGAGTGTGCGGCCGGCGGCGGGGTTGCCGCTTAATATGATGGGCGCGGTGAAGGTCAGGTTGCCCGTGCCGCCCAGCGTGGCGTCGCCGGAGAGACTGACATTGTTTGCAATCGTGCGCGCAGCGCCGTCGCTGCGCAACGTGGTGGCGGCGCCGAGCGACAACGTGCTGGTGCCGAGCGCGCCATCGGCTGCGAGGACGAGGGTGCCGCCCGAAAGCGTGGTGACGCCGCTGTAGGTGTTTGCGCTGCTCAGCACCAAGGTGCCCGGGCCGGTCTTCGTGATGCCCGTATTGCTGGCACTCGAGCCGACAATAGTGCCGGCGACATTCACAGTTCCGCCGGTCGTGCTGAACGTGAGCCGCTCGTTCAAGAGGAGGCTTGTGAAGTCGATGTTGCCGAAGGTCGTTGTGCCGGTGTTGGTGACGGCCAGCGTTTTGCTGCCGCTGGTGCTGATGAGGCTGCCGGTAAACGTGAGATTCGCCGCGCCGCCGATCGTGGAACTGGCGGAGAGGTTGAGGCCGTTGGCGACCGTGCGGGCGGCGGTGCTTTCCAGAGTGCCGCCATTGAGGGTGAGGCGGTTGGTGCCGAGCGCGCCATCGGCGGCGAGGACGAGCGTGCCGGCGGTGAGCATGGTCACGCCGGTGTAATTGTTCGCGGTCGCGAGCGTGAGCGTGCCGGCGCCGGATTTATTCAGGCCGCCGAATTCGCCCAGCGCCGCCAGCGGCGTCGAAACGATGGTGTTGCCGCTGGTGGCGTCGAAGACGTGCGACTGGAATATTTTTAAGACGAGGGTGTTGCCGTTGACCGCGAGGCCAAAGTTGCCGGTGTAGCTGGTGAAGAGCTTCGAGACGTCGATGATGAATTGATCCGCGCTGAAGCCGCTGAAGCCTTCCGTGGCGGTCGCGACGACCCATTCGATCGGTTGGGCGGCGTCGAAATTAGTCAACGCGGCGAGCGTGGGATTGTTCGCCCTGAACGTGATCGGATTAGCCGCGCTGCCGCTGAAGGTGATCTTGCCGTCCGCCTGGCCGGCCATCGCGGTGACGGCGAGGAGATCGCGGTTCACGCCGTCGGTGCCCTGGGCGTGGTTGATGTCCCAGAGGAAATTCGTGCCGCCGCCGAACACGACGCCGCCGGCGACGTGCAACGTGCCGATGGTGCCGGCGCCGCCGAGCGTAAAGCTGCCGCCAGTGAGCGCGAGGCCGCCGGTGATGGCGGCTGCGCCCGACGTGGTGAAGGCCGTGTTCGTGAGAGTAACCGCAGGGTTGTTCAGCGCGCTGCCGCTCGTGCTGGTGAAGGCCGCGCCGTTCAACAGTTGCACCGTGCCACCGGTGCTGGTGAAGCGGGCGTTGGTGGAGTTCGCGCCCGTGAGTTGATAGCCGCTCCAGGCGAAATGGCCGGAGTTGTTGATCGTGTTAAAACCGTCCCAGCGACTGACGGTGGCTCCGTTCGCGCCGCCGATGCTGACGACGCCGGTGTTGGTGAACGTGGCGGCGGCGCCTCCGGTGACAGTTGCGCCCTGGTTGAGGGAGATCTGTCCGCTGTTCGACGTGAGGTGGCTCAACGTGGAGGTGGTCGTAGTTCCGTCGGTGAGCGTGGCCGTGAGACCCACGAGATTAATTGATCCTGCGTTGCCCGTGATGGCGGCGCCGTCGGAGAGACGCATCGTGCCTTGGATCTGCAACTGGGCGTCGAGCCTCGTCGCATCGGTTGAGGCGGTGAGTCCGCGCGTCGTGGTGGTGAGGCTGCCGGCGGCACCGCTGGCGTTCACCGTGACGTAGTCGGTGTTGAGCGCGTCGGTGACGATAACGTCGCCGACGTTTACCTCCAGGCCGAGCGTGTTGATGGTGCCGTAAGTTTGGGTGCCGCCGCTGGAGCCGCCGCTGAGACCGTTGGCGGCATTGTGGGTCACGAGGCCCGAGGTGGTGAGCGTGCCGGTGAACGTGCCGGTATTGACGAGGTTCACGGTCAGGCCGCGCGCGCCGAGAGTGAGCGTGCCGTTGCCGCCAAGGTTGCGCAGCGTGAGGGCGGCGTTGCCGGCATCGGTGAGGACGAGTTGGCCGGAATTTTCGATAACGAGGCCGCGGTTTTCGAGGAGGCCGAGGTTGGTCGTGAGCGTGCCTTCGCGGACGCCGATGCGCGCGCCGTCGTTGGCATTGCTCCAGCCGGTGACGGCACTTTGGTTGGATTCATTCCTGCCCGAGAGGAAGAGATTGCCGGTGCCCACTTTGAGCAACGAGAGCTGTCCACTGATCGAGCCGTTGAACGTGAGATCGTAGTCGCCACCGATCAGCGCGGTGTCGCGGAAAGCGCTGTCCATCGAAGTCAGGACGAGATCGGTTTTAAACGTCACCGGGCCGCCGGCGCTGTTGTAGAGACCGGAGTTGTTACCCTTCAGTTCGAGCGTGGACAAGGTGAGTTCCGTGCCCGGCGTGCCCATCAAGTGCAGGCCGCCGCCGCTTTCCACTTTCAGCGTGGAGAGGTTTGTCATCGCGGAAACCGGGGCATGCAGCGCGCCGCTTTGCACGGTGATGTTTTGGAGACTCGCGGCCGTGGCGGTGCCGAGCGCGACTTCACCGTTGGTGTAGAGTGCGAGCGGCGTAGTCGGTGAAACCGAGGAAACGATGCTGCCGGTAAACGTCAGGCGCGCGCCGGTGCCGGAGAGGCCGAAGCCGTTGGTGGCAGTGATCTGCGACGAGAGCGTGACCGCGGTGGCGGCGCTGTTGGCGACCGTGCCATCGACGTTGCCGACGATCTGGCCCTGCGTGAAATTCAGGTTCTGCGCCCAGTCGAGGCCGCGGATATCGAGCGTCGTGCGGTTGCGGAAAATCGTTTTTGAAACGTCAATGGAATCAGCGCGGCCGATCGCGATCGTGCTGTCGTTGCCGACGATGAGCGTGCCGGTCGTGAGGACGCGTCCGCCGAAAAGCGTGGTGCCGTGACTGTCGAGCGTGAGATTGCCCGTGCCGGTGATGTCGCTGTTAAGAGCGACAAATCCGGTGGTGTCGAGAAGGACGTCGCCGGCGAGTTTGACGCCCTGGTTCGCAGCGAGCGTGAATCCGTTGAGGAGATTGAGCGTGCTGCCGCTGAGCGTGAGGTAATCCGCGCGCGCGTTCGCCGGCGCGGAACCGGCCGAGCCCGCGCCGAGCGTGAGCGTGCCGGTGTTGAAGACGATGCCACCCGTGAAAGTGTTGGCGCCCGTGAGCGTGAGGTGGCCGAAACCGTTTTTAACCAGTCCGCCCGTGCCGCTGATCGCGCCGCCGAAAGTGCCCTGGTCGAGCGTGAGCGTGTTGGCGCCGAGGCCAATGGTTCCGCCGAGCACGCCGCCACCGGAGAGAGAACTGAGCGTCGCGTTTTTTCCGGAAAGCACGAACGACGCGCCGGAATAATTGCCCAGGGTCAGCGCGCCGCCGAGGGAGCCGTTGGTGCCGAGGAGAAGCTGGCCGCGCGTGATTTCGGTGGCGCCCGCGTAAGCGCTGTCGAGCGTGAAGCTGCCGAGGCCGGTGTAACGGAGCGCGCTGGCGAAGCCGGCGTAAGACGCGGCGAGCGTGCCGGAGAACGTCGTGTTACCGGCGTTCGTAAACTCGAGCAGGCCGCCGTATTCGAAGGTGACATTCGAACGCAGGTCGCTGGCGCTCGAAATCGAACTGCCGCGCGTGGCGATCGCCCCGGTGAACGTGCCCGCGTTGGCGAGTTGAAGGGCGCCGTTGCCGTAAGAACGCAGATCGCCGCTGCCGGTGAGGGCGCCGGCGAGGGCTTGAGTTTCGTTGACGTTCACGGTGAGCGAGCCGCTTCCGATGGAGAGCGCGCCGTTGTAGGCATTGCCGGACGCGGTGAGTTCAACGTTTCCGAGGGTCTGAAGCGTGCCGTCGTTCGTGATTTGATTCGCGTAGGAACCGGTGTGGAGGAGCGCGGTGCCGGTGGCAGCGATTTTGATCTGGGCTGATCCGCCGCCGGATTTCGCGACGCCGTTGTAGAATTCCAAGGTGCCGGCGTTGGCTTCGAGGCGGTCGGCGAAGACGCTCGAATAGATCGTGGTGCGCCCGGTGCCGTTTTGTGTGATGACGCCGTTGCCGCCAAGGTTGGCTCCGTTGCCGAACGTGACATCGTCGCTGCGATTGATCGCCACGGTGCCGGAATTGGCGATGGAGACATTGCCGAGCCAGCCGGAGGTGCCGCCCGTGCCGAAAGTCAGCGTGCCGTCATTGGTGACACTGGAGTTGAGCAAACCACCGCTGCTGTCGCCCGTGAGCGTGAGCGAGCTGTGATTGACCAGCGTGCGCGCGCTGAGGCGATCGAGGCTATTGTTTAAGTTGCCGTTCACCGTGAGCGTGCCGGCGGTGACGATTTCACCGAGGAAATTGATGCCGCCGTTCAGCGTGAGGTGTTCGCCGGATAAAAGTTCGAACCGGCCCGTGGCCGCGCCGGTGATCGAATTCGCGAGTGTGACGACGTAGCCGGAACTGGGGACGACGGGATTTACGAGCACGCCGGTGCGGTTGTAGTTGAGCGTGCCGTCGACGACGAGCGCGCCGCCGATCGAGCCGGTGGTGCCGTTGCCGATCCACAGCGTGCGCGTGGCGTCCACCGTGGTCGTGCCGGTGAAATTCGGGTGGTCACTCAGGATGCTCAAGGTGCCAGCGCCGCTCTGGCGAATGGCGCCGTTGCCGCTGACGGCGCCGAGCGTCGCGGTGGCACCGCTGCCGAGATTATAGACGAGCGTGCCGTTGTTGAAAAAGTGGTTGGCGGAAACCGAACCCGTGGCACCGCCGTCGCCGATCTGGAGCGTGCCGAGCGTGAGGGTGACGTCGCCGTTGAGCAACGTGTCGCCGGTGATGATGAGCGTGCCGGTGCCTTCGACGGACAAGTTGCCGGTGCCGGAAACGAATTTCGAGAACGTGCTCGTGCCCGAGCCTCCTGTCAGCAGCGTGACGCCGTCGCTGAGGGTGGCGGCGCTGGCGAGGTTGCCGACGCCGACCGTGCCCGCGCCGGAAAAGGCGAGGGTGCCCGAGCCGGTGATGTTGCCGAGCAGGTTGGTGCGGCTGCCGGCGGTCGTGATGACGGCGAACGTGCCATGGTTCGTGACCGCGCCGTTGATGGAGCCGGAGTCGGCGAGGGAAAGCGTGCCGTGGTTCGTAACCGGCCCGCTGAGGGAGCCGTTGCCGGCAATCGCGAGCGTGCGGTTTGCGGCGATGGTCGCGCCGCCCGTCGCGGTGTTGATGCCCGTGAGGGTAACTTTGCCGGCGCCGTTTTGCGCGAACGCGCCCGTGCCGTTGACGGCGCTCGCGAAGGTGGTGTCGTTGCCGAAACTATAGTCGAAGGAAATGAGGCCGTTGTTCACGACGCTGCCGCTGAGTGAGCTGCCGTTGTTGAGGCCGAGTTTCGAAGTCGCGTCGATGCGCGTGGTGCCGACGTTGATCGTGCCGAGCAGCGCGAGTTCGCTGTCCACGAGGCTGACCGTGCCGTGGCTGCCGCTGATCGTTTTGGTGAAGCCCATGTCCTGCACGATCTCGAGCGTCGCCCCGACGTGAATGTCGCTGGTGAAATTTCCGCCCGCGAGGCGAGTCGTGCCGCTGGTGGCGTCGAGGACACCCGCGCCGCTCGCGCCTGCGTTGAGGACGAGCGTGCCGCCGCCGTATTTAATGAAGGACGTGTCGGCGGCTACCGTGAGCTGACCGTTGAGCGAAGTCGTCTCGTTATTCGCCACGATCGTTGCGAGGTAGCCGGAGTTGACGGTGAGGCGATTGCTTTGGGTCGTGCCGTTCAGGTAGGCGGTGCCGCCGCCGTTTTGAACGACGAGGCCGGAGCCCGTGGTCGTGAACGTATTCACGTAGTCGCCGGCCCGTTCGAGGGAAATCGTGCCACTGTTGGCGACGGCGCCGGTGAGCGAACCGGTGCTGATCGTGAGCGCGCCATTATTGGCGACGTTGGTTTGGGCGATCGTGTTGGTGTTCGCGAGCACCACAGTGCCGGCGTTGACGTTCAGCGTGCCAAAATTATTCGCGCCGAAGAGCGTCGTGGTGCTGCCGCCGCTTTGCGTGACCGTGCCGCTGCCGGTGATGGCGTTGTCGAGTGCGAGTGTGCCGGTGCGGTTGAAGACGAGCTGCGCTTGGTTGATGATGTCGCCGACCGGTGTGCCGGGAATGCCGTTGGCCAAATCTTGCGGGATGGCGCGGGCGAGCGAGCCGGTCGTGCCGCCGTCGCCGATTTGCAAGGTGCCGGTGGTGATCCGAGTCTGGCCGGTGTAAGTCATCGCGGTGTTGAGGATGAGCTTGCCGGTGCCGTCCTGGCTAAGGCCGCCGGGGCCGGTGAAGCTGCCACCGAAAGGAATGACGCCCGAAGGAATTCCAAATTCGCCGCCCATGAGGTAAATGTCGTCGGAACGATTGACGGAAAGGAAACCGTTATTGAGGACATAGATGGCGCTGTTGAGATTGCCCGTGGTGCCGCTGTGGCCGAGCTGCAGCGTGGCGCCGAAGCCCACCGTGGTGTTCAGGAAATAATTATTGCCGGTCACCGACACAGGAGCGGTGCCAGTGACCGAGAGACTGCCGTTCACGCCCTGGTTGCTGCCACCGAGGACAATGGCTTCGGTATTCACCGTGCGCAGCGTGCCATTGCCATTGATCGCGACACCGACGTTGGTCGCGCCGATGTTGCCGAGCTGCAGCATGCCGCCGCCGGAGACATCGCCATAGACGGACAACGAACCGGAGCCGGACAGCGGACCGTTCACGCTGAAGGCTTTTCCGGGACTGGAGGACGTGGCGATGATGCTCGCCCCGCTGATGGCGAGCGCGCCGGTGCGGCCGTAATCCATGCCCAAAAATCCGGTGTTGAGTGTGGTGGTGCCGGTGGCGACGTAGGTGGAACTCAGCGTCAGGCTGGCGCCGCTGTTCACCGTGACATTGCCCGGAATAACCGGGACCTGCTGGAGCGTTTCGGTGCCGAGCCGCAGCGCGGTGCCGGTGGTTATCGCGTTAACGGTGAGTGATCCGCTGCCGTCGATTTGGCCGAGAGCAGAGCTCCCCCGGATGATCAAGTGGCCGTCATCTTTAAGAAAGCCGGTATTGGTGCCCGCGAAACTGAGCATGGACCCGGAAGCGATGCGGAGCGATCCCGCGAGTTCACTCTGGCCCGTGGACGTGGTGACGCCGGCACCGGTGACTTCGATGATGCCGGAGACATCGGTGAAGAGCGCGCCGACGGAGCTATGGGAATTGGCGTTATCGAGAAAAATGCGCCCGGTGCTCGCTCTCAGCCCGGCCGCCGAGGTGCTGGTGTCGAGGCCGAGGTGAAGTTCACCGGTCGCCGTGAGTGTGCCGGTGCCGCCGATCGGCGTGTTGATCGAAAAATTTGAGCTGGTGATCGTGCCGCCTTGGGAGCCAATCGTGAGTCCGCGGGTGGACGCGAGAGACGTGATCAAATCGGTGGAAAGAGCGCCGCCATCCAGAATGAGATTGTCCGCGTCGAACGTCACCGGCACCGCTCCAAGTGCGCTATCCGCGATGAGGCGGAGGGTGCCGCCTGTGACCGTGGTGCCGCCGGCGTAAGTGTTCTCCGCCGTCAAGATAAGACGCCCGGGTCCCCTCACCGTCACTCCACCGCTGCCGCTGATGATTCCGGTCGCGGAAAGATCGCCACTGTGCGCAAAGGCCAGCGTGCCGTTATTTGCGACTGCCGGAGTAAAGGAAAGAGCGGACAGCGCGCCACCCGTGCCCACTTGCATGGTCTGGCCGGCGCCGATGCCGAGGTTCGCAATCGTTGGCAGGGAAGAAAAGTTTAACTGCCCAGTGCCGGAAGTGAGAAAGGAGCCCGTGCCTGAAATGGCGCCGACGGTGATGGGGTTATTGGCCGTCGTGGCCAGCGTGAGACCGCCATTGACGATCATCGAGCCGAAGGTGCCCTGCTGAATGGTGAGCGAGCTGTCGGCGTCGATGGTGGTGGTGCCAAGGAAATTGTTGCCGGCGCTGCTGGTGATTCCTTGCACGCCGCCGCGCAGGAAGAGATCGCCCGAGGAACCGGTGATTTCCCGGCCCAGGATGACCGGGCCGACGCGGTTGAAGATGATGTAGCCGCCATCGAGATGAAGGGCTGCGTTGTAGAACGACCCGCTTGCGCCGCCGGCCCCAATGGTCAGCGCGCCACCGTCGCGGGCCTCCACCGTGCCGGCAAAGCCGTTGGCGCCGCTGACAATCGCGCTGCTGTTGCCGGACACCACGAGTCGGGCGGTCTCCGCGCCGTTGATGACGCCGGAAATGTTGCTGCCGCTGAGGAGTTGAAGCGCTCCAAGGATGTTGACCTGGCCGTTGTTGACCAGACGGGCGCTCAGCGCGTCGGTGGTCCCGTCGGTGTTGCCGATATTCAACAAGCCCGTGCCGGTGATGGCGCCTAGAATACTGCCGGTGCCAGTGATGGTCGCGCCGTGGCTGTAGTAAACGTTGCGCCACTCCGCGAGTTCCGCGAAGGAAGCGACGTTGAGAGTGGCGCCAGACTCGATGCGAAGCTGGTCGGCCGGGACGCCGTTCAAGCCAGGTGATCTTCCCAGCACCGAGTCGGTTTGGATGGAGAGCGTGGCGCCGCTCTCGATGATCGTGCGACCGGCGTAGGTGCTGCCGGTGCCGCCCAAGGTGCTCACGCCGCCGAAAATATGCAGATCACCCGCGCCGTGAATATTTGCGTTGGTGGTGCCGTTGATCCGGATCGAACCGCCGGCTTGGTTGACGAAATCGAAGGTATCGAGAGTGCCGCCGTTGTTGATGACAAATGTGCCGGTGTTCACCATGCGGCGGCCGTGCACAGTCGCGGTCGTGTCGATCGTGAAGCTGCCGACATTGGTGAAATCGTGATAGAGATCGCCGACCGTCACCTCGGCGTGGTCGCCGATCGTGATGCTGCCGTAGTTGGCCGTCAGCGAAGTCAGGTTGTCGAAACGGGCAGTTGCACCGTGCACATTGAGCGCCACGCCGGCGGGAAGAATCGAGGTGAGTCCCCCGGTATTAAACGACAATCGCCCGGCGATATCGACCGTGCCGAGCAGCGTGGGCGTCTGGGAAAAATACAGCGAGGCGCCGGCCGCGATTTCCACGCGGCCATTGCTCGTGAAGGGCGAGGTGATGTTGAAAGCGCCGGAAGTCACGGCCAGCGCACCGGTAGGCGCGACGGTGATGCCGGAGGTGTTGGCGCCGAGGTTGATCTGACCGGATCCACTAATCCGGGTATCGATTGTGAACGTGCCGACCGTGGAACGATCGAGAGTCAGGAGGCCGCCGGAGAAATTGATCGTGCCGGAGCCGGAGAGTGAATTGGAGGTGAGGGTGAGATGGCTGCCGACATTCAGGACGCCGTGGTTCGTGGTGAGCGGAATGGCCACATCGGTCCCTTGACCGGAAAGCGTGTCGACGCCGAAGACGCCACTGGCAGTGATCGTGGTCAGCGTGAGGGCATTGGCTCCATTGGGCAGCGTGACGCGGGCCGCCGGCCCGAGGAGGGTGAGGCTCGCACCGAGATGCGTGAGCGGATTGTCGAGCCGGAGGTTGCCGGCAATCTGATAAATCCCGCCGTCGCTGGCGGCGGTGCTGGTGCCGGTGATGCCTGTGATATTCGGCGAGCGCAGGTGCAACATGCCGGTGTTGGCTACGCTGATGAGGTAAAGGTCATTGGCGGCGCTGCGACCTGTGAAGGTATTGAGCGCGGCGGTGATCGCGACGGTGGTATTGTAGCCGACCGAGAGCGGCGCGCGGTTGTCGAACGCGGAGAGATTGAGCGTGTAAACAGTGGCCGGACCGTTGCCGAAAGTGAGCGGCGTCGTATTCACGAAGGTGCCCGCAGTGATGACGCCGTTGCCGCGCAGTTCGAGCAGGCCGTGGTTGGTCAAGGTGTCGGTGGCATTGATCGACAGACTCGCGCCGGTGGGAACCGTGAGGGTGCCAAGGTTAGTTACGTTCGTGCCCGAAATCGACAGGCTCGAATTTCCGAAAAACGGCGTGGCCGCGTTGACGAGCGAGATCGTCGAGTTGTTGACGAAGGTCGGCGCGCCGAGGATCAGGCTCGAGTTGTTTTGCGCGGTGATGGCGCCGTTGTTCGTAAACAGCGACGTGGACTGAACCCGGAACGTGCCCCCGTTATCCGCCAGCAGGGTGGCGCCGAGTTCATTCGTGAACTTGTTGATCCCGTCGCTCGCCCCGAGGGTGAAATTCGCGCCGTTCGACGTGATCTTGCCGAAGTTCGCAAAGGCGCCGGCCGAGGTGGGCAGCGTGTAATCGCGATCGGTGCCGACGGGCAGGATCACGAGTTCGCCGTCGGCGCGGTTCGTGGAAAAATTCGCGAGCGCGTTGACGTCGGCTTCGTTGACAATCCTGGCGTTGGTGCCGCCGAGCGTGAGCTTGGTGGCGTTCACCACGATATCCGCGCCGGTGAACTTGAGCGTGCCGTTCAAAATGGACCACGCGCCTTCGTCGAGGGTGTTCTTGGTGACCACCGTCACGCCGTCGGCGAAGGTGTTGGGAACTTCGTGCTCCTCGGAATCGGTGTGGAAGCCGGGCCGGTAGAAATTATTCAAGCCGCCGTTACCCAGCAGCGTGAAAGCGGAGTTGTTGCCCACGGTAACCGAGCCGTAGTTGAGAAACTGGCCGGTGATGTCGGTATCAGTCTGGTAATTGAAGCCGCCGCTGACGGTGAGGCTGCCGGTGGCAAGGTTGTTGCGGATCGAAATCGCGTGGTTGTTCGCGTCCTTGATGATCGCATTCGGGCCGTCGAAGAGGAACGAAACCGAGTTGTCGAACGAGGCGACGAAGGGAAGTTGCAGGGTGCCCGCGATGCGGTAGTCGCCTTCGAAAATGAAATTGTTGTTGGGGTTGCCGTCATCGATCCAGTTGCCATTCGCGTCGTAACCATCGCCGAAGGAACGGAAATCGCCGTTCACGATGAACGTCGCGCCGGCGTCGACATCGAGGCGGCCGATGTTGCGGAATCCGCCCGTGCCGACGCCCGTGTCGATCGACAAGGTCCGGCCGTTGCCCATCGCATGAATGAGCCCGCCCACGCCGTTGATGATCGTCAGGGTGGCGTTGGGTCCGCCGATGCTGCCGGCACCTTGGATGGTGTGGCCGAGATTGGTGAGCGTGGTGTTGGGCCGATGCGCAGCGGCGAGAATCGTGCCCGCGCCGGAGTTGGCCCAGAGACTTGTCGTCTGATCGAAATTCTCGCCGGTGATTTCGAAATTCGCAGTGTTGTAACCGCCGAGCTGGATCGCGCCGCCCCCGGTGAAGGTGGTATTTTCGTTCAGGATCAGCGACGCCGTGGAATTTTGCAGGGTGGCCGGATTCTCGGGAGCCAGGTGGACGTAACCTTTGTTCGTGAAGGTGCTCATGCCCGTGGGCAGCGTGAGGGCGAATCCGTCGAAGATCGTGACGTTGCCGCTCTCGCGATTCTCGATGCGACCGATGGAGGAATTGCCCGTCACGTTAAGGTAGCCGTCGTTAATCAACATGCCGCCGGCGAGCGTGCCGCCGTTCATATTGATCATGCCGCTGTTCACCAGGGGATCGATCGTGGTCAGGGTCGCGCCGGCGGAGATGGTCATGCTGCCGGTTTTTCCGAACGTAATGTTGCCCAGGATCGTATTCTGGCCGCTCAAGGTGACGATGCCGTAATTCGCGAGCGCGCCGGTGACGTTCGAGCCATCCGGCTTGAGGGCATTCAAATTCAGCGTGGAGGAATTGAGCCTGAGCCCGCCGAGTGAGCCGACGAAGACGTTGCCGCCGTTGACCGTGACATTCGTCAGCACTCCGCTTGCTTGAATATCGATCAAGCCCTGGGCCAATTGACCATTCACCGTTTCGTGGTTGGTGATCGTAGCGTTGCTGATGCTGAGCGTGGAAGGGTTGGTTCCCTGCAAATTGTTGAGATCGATGCCGAGGGCGGCGCCGATCACCCCGGAGTTGGTGAAAAAACCATCGGTGGCGTCGAGGGTGAGCGTCTCACCCGAAGCGTAGATCGCTCCTCGATTCAAGATGTTCGCGCCGCGAACGACGCCGGAGCCGCGAATCAGGGTGTTGGTATTGGTCCAGGTGCCGCCGACGTTGAAGGGCTCGATGATGCCCGTGCCCGACGTGTAGAAGCGGGCGTTGACGCCGGTGCCGGCGGTCATGACGTGGCCGAGTTGAACTTCGCCATTCGTGTTCGTGAAAGCGAAGTTCGTCGGAGCGCGGAAGGTGGTCGTGCCCGTGCCGTTGCCGAGAATCAAATTTCCCTCGAGGTTGAAATGGCTGCCGTCCGCCAGCGTCAGCGTGGGACCGGTGACGTGGAAGGAAGCGCCATCATTGATGTTCAGCGTGCCGCCCGCGAGCAGGTTGAACGAAACGTCGGTGCGCAGGGAAGTGTGGCCCTCGAGCGTGACCGTGCCGGCGATGGAACCGAGCTGCGTGAGGCCGTCCACGAATCCTGACCCGGTTAACCGTTGGAAATATTTTCCGGCGGAGTTGGTGTCGTAGTCCGCCGAGACGACGCTGGGCGCGGCGACGCTGGGTTTGAAAGTGAGGATCGTGGGGGCCGTGATCCCCGTGATGATTTTTCCAGTGTAGCGCAGATCGCCGCCGACGTTCCAGGTGCCGCCGACGGAAAAAGGGACGCCGTTGTTTACGCCAGCGAAGACACTGCCGAACTCGCCGGTGTCGAGATTCACCGGGAGGCTGCTGTCGGTGTCGGGCCGGAGTCCGCCGCCGGTCGAATCGAAGATGCCGTAGGTGCCGATATTCACCGTGCCGAGCATGAAGAGGCTCACGCCATTGAATTTGAAAGTGCTGCGGGTGTTTCCGCTCGCATCATACTGGCCCGCCACGGTCAGCACGCCGGGGAAAGCATTCGTGAGCAGCTGACCGCTTTGCACGGTCGCCCCGGCTAGGATATTGAAGTTGCCGTCGTTGTAGCTGAACGCGCTGAGAGAATTCAGCGCGCCAATGCCGAAGGACGCGAAGGGCGTGCGCATGGTCAGCGTTGTGCCCCTGTGCACCCCGGTGATGGAAAACAAAGACCCGCTGGTGTCGACGGTTCCGCCGATGATCCACTCGCCGCCGTTGTGAAGGCTCCCCAAATCCAACTCCTCGATGGAAGTGAGCTTCAACACGCCGCCGTCCCCCAAAGTGAATCGTCCGACGTTGGAAAATCCGGTCGTCTCCAGACGCCCGGCGGACACGGCCACGATGCCCGTGGCGGTGTTGGTAAAGTTGTTCGTGGTGAGGCGGCTGCCGGCACCAGAGATCATCAACATGCCGGAGTTCGTGAATAAATTCGCGGAGGAGGTCAGCTTCGCGCCGCTGAGCAACGAGAGCGTATTGGTGTTGCTGGCGAGCGTCTGGAGCCCGTCCGTCCAGTTGCCACTGGTCGAGCGCGAGAGGAAGCCGCCGGTCGGAGCGGTTCCCGCCATTACGATCACGGCATTGTTCTGGCGAATGAAGTCACCGGTGTAGCGAACCTGTCCGCCGCCCGCCGCATCCCCGAGGACGAGATTGATGTTGTTGAGGACGCCATCGTTCGCGAACTCGGAAGTTCCATTGTTGAGGTTGCCCCACGTGCCGGAGCTGATGTCGAGCAGGGTGCCGTGATCGAGAAACACCGTGCCGACGTTCTGGCCCGTGCCGGTGGCGGTGAGCCCTCGCGTGGTGACGACCGAGCCGGAGCGCAGGTCGAGCAGGCCGCCGAGCGACAACGGATTTGCCGTGGTCAGATTCGCTCCGTCGAGAATGAGCGTGCCGTCCAGCGTCTCCAGGGCGGTCAGTGGATTTGGCCCGAGTGCGTCGGTCGTTCCGTTGACAATATGGAGCAGGTTGGCGTTCGCGCCATTGCCGACGTCGTCATTGTCGATCAGCGCGAGGCGCGCGGTGGTGCCGATTTTTTTGATGTTGGGGCCTTGATAAAAAAATTGACCGGCAATTTGAAAATCGCCGTGGGCGATCGTGCCGTCGGCATCGATGAAACCGAGTTGCTTGTTTCCGTTTCCATCGAGGATCGGCACGCCGTTCACATTCACTTTGCCGAGCACCGTGAATTTGCTCTGGGAGGAAATCAGGACCTGGGCATTGGCATCCATGTAGAGCGCGTGCGTCTGCGAAGCGGAGTCGCCGTTGAGGATTAACTGGGCGCCCGCCGCGAGGGTGAGGTCCACGGTGTTTTTGAACACGCCACTATCCACCTCGAGCGCCGCGTTCACCGGAATGATCGACGTCTGGTAAGGCTGATTTCTGTTCACGAGCCGGACATATTCCGAGAGGCCGATCGCCAGATCCTCGCCGAGCGCGACGCCGTTGTTCACGATGGAGTCGGCGGTGCGGTAGCGCCGGCTGAATTGGGCGAGTTCACCGATATTGAAGGTGCTGGTATAAACGGAGAGGAAATACGGGTCGGGGTGAAATTCTTCGGAATAAACCGGGCCGATGCCGCCGCCGAAACCATACGCGCTGATGCCCAACGAGAGCGCCGTGACCCGGATCGAAGGCGCCAGACCCAGCTCGACGTTATTTTTCACGATCGGGCTGACGTAAACGGAAGGGAAGATCTGCAGCTTGGGATCATCGGGTTTGCTGACGATCGAGAAGCTCAGGTCGTTGCCGTTGTCGGGCAGCAGGATGTCGAGCGACATGGTCGTGTAGATCTGCCCGTTGACGTTGTAGGTGACAGGCATGTTGCTCGTGAGCACGATGCGGGTCTGCGGTTGGAGAGTGATCGTCTGCTTGAGGCCGATATCGATGCCCGCACTGATATCCAGGAGGGTCGCGTCGACCTGCAGCGGGGTGCCCGGAATTTTGACTTTCAACTCAAGCGGGTTGAACGGCATGCCGTTGGCCAGCATGGAAAGGCCGATGAGATTGGCGCGGATGCCGAGGACGAGATCCTGTTGCTCCACCGAGGTAAACGACGTGCCGGAAGCGCCATCGAGCTGGATGTTCTTGAACTGAATGCTGCCGAACTCGACCGCCGTCGGGAGCGCCTTGCTGACCTTGGGCAGATTTGTAAACGTGCCCGTATCGAGCGGGAAGGTGAAGCTCTGGTTCAGGTTTTTCTCGGCGATGCCGAAGAGACCGCCGAGCAAGTTGATTTTCCCGCTGTTGTTAACGTTGTAGCTGATGATCGGGAGGTCCTGGTTGAACGGATCCACCGACGCCAGCAGCGGGTTCATGGTCGTGACGAGCGTCGTGAATTGATAAAGATCGGTGAGCGTCACCGTGCCGCTCGCGGAGCCAACGCCGTAGGCGATTTCTCCCGTGACGTCGGCGTTGACGTGGAATTGGGCGCCGACGTTGAATTGCGCCTGCGGGAACTTTGTCGCGATGACATTTTCGACGGTGCTGAAATCGCGGTTCTGTTTGACGACGATCGATCCGCTCGGGTTTGTGCCCGTCAGATCCGGCATGGTGAACGAAATCGTGTTCGGCATATCGATGTCCAACGTGCCGCTCGTCGATTTGAACATGACATCAAACCCGACTTTGCCGGAGGTTCCTGCGCTGAACGCCAGACCATAACGTTCTCCAAACACGCCATAAGAAAATCCACCGACCGTCGCACTGCGCTCATTCCACTGCAGGCCGAGGAACTGATCGTAGTTGATGTTCATCGGCGCGCTCGTGCTGCCCATGCTGATGTTCTGCGCGGTGTAGCGCGTGTTGAAGAGAATGGTATTCTGCGCGAGCGCGGGCGCCGAAAAAAGACCGGCGGCTAACGTGAGCCAGGACAACCGGGCAACGGCCAGTGAGCGGATTCGGGGAGGCAGAAGGAATAACGAAGTGGTTTTCAAGTGCAGGGCAGGGAAGGCCATTCGAGGCAGTTGCGAGCAGGTGTGTGTGAAAGTGGGCGAATTCGGAGATGCGGGTTACGCGAGGACGGAGCTCGGAAAGCAGCCGTCACGCGAAGCGCGAGCCACCCGGTCGGTATTCGCTGAAATTAGCGAAGATTCTGGGGTGAAAACCTTGGCCAACGGGGCAAGCAGCAGAATCGCTCGCGCAATGTTTACCTGTGAATTGTAAAAATCCGCAGGATATTGAACATTAATTAGAAACGCGTGTATTATGGACCAGAGCATGACGGAAAAATTCCGCCTGAAGTATGCTCTTTTTACCCCGAATCGAATACTCCTCTAAATAGAGGGAAGGGGTGGTGGCTTTACCCACTTTTGGCAGTTATTTGCCGCCCAACCAAAGTGCCATCAATGCCTGCCGACTCTTCACGCCGAAACGCGCGTAGAGTGCCGTTACGTATTTGTGCAACGTCGGCACTTTTTGACCAGTCGTGGCGGCAATTTGTTTTTCAGTCAGGCCAGTCAGCAGGCCTTGCAAGACTTGCTGCTCCATCGGGCTGAGCAATTTGTCCGCGACGAACAGGCCGTTGCCGAGAAAAAGACGGCGATGCAATTGCGGCGCGCCATGGATCGCCGCGCCAGCCAGTTTTATTTCGCGCTCGGTAAAAAATTTTCTCGGCGGCGAGCTTCTAAAACGATCGATCAAAAAAAACGATTCGTGGTCGGGGGTAAGTGGAAAGGACACCATCAGCCGGTCGACGATGCCCGCGTCGTGGTAATAACGCTGGTAATGGGGCGTCGTTTGGAATTTTGCGAAATCGAGGTAGGTGCGATCGCGGATGCTCACGGCGCGGAAATTTCCGCAGCCCGACATGGTCGCGTGACTGTCCATGCCGATGTGATCTTCTTTTTTCGCTTCGTGCGATCGCTCATAATACGTCGGGGTGAGTTTGCCGTAATGTTCGCTGTCGTAATATTCGGCGAGTTGCTTGCGATACGGCGGGGGATCGGGGCGCAGCGCGACGCGCGCGCGCAAACGCCAACCGAGAAATGCGTCGGCCTTCGCCGCTTCGCCTTGCAGGATGCGCACTCCCCCAATCCAGATGACATTGTCGGCATCGATGGTTTTGGCGATCCACTCTTGCAAATGAGTGAGCGCCGCATCGGTCTCGCTCGCCGGAAACGCCGCGAGGCGGTGCCAAAGTGCAACCGTGCTGTCGGGATGCTCGGCGAGATTTACGGGTGTCAGATCGGATTTTTTCAAAATGGTGCGCGGATCGGAAAGAGGAAAATTCCAATGGCGCTTCGGTGAATCACGCGGAAAACCAAACTGCAAGGAACGAGCGGAAAAAATTTGCGAACCGGAGGAGGCGGCCGTGACGGAGTTTTCCTAGCTGATCTTTGACGTTAGGTATCTTCCTTTGGGTGCTAACGGTGCTTTATTGGCAGATCGAAGCCGATTGAAAGGACCGATGCAGCACCACTGATAGCACACGGTGAAACGCGAAAATTTGCTTAACCGCGAAGGCCGAGCCGACGTTGGCTCTCTAATCGTTCAACCCTCTCGACACTTCCATAAAGATCAAATAAACTGCTTATCCTCGAACCGCTGAGCTCTTTAGCGGTCAAGGGTTGTTCTTGAAAAAATCTATTTCGCCGGGTTCGCGGAAACTCCACCGGCTTCGTGCTGCGGGCGAGAAGGCTTACGGGCAGACTTCCGGAAAGATAAGAAGCGCAGGCAGAAATTTTCCCCTTGTAGGCATTGGAGCTTCGGCTGGCGGACTCGAGGCGCTGACTGAATTTTTTCGCAACGTTCCCGATGATAGCGGAATGGCTTTCGTGGTAATCCAACACCTCGATCCGACGCAGAAAGGCATGATGCCGGAGTTGCTGCAGCGCGTTACTAAACTGAAAGTATTACAAGTGGTCGACCTCATGCGGGTGCACCCGAATTGCGTCTATGTGATTCCGCCCAATCGCGACATGTCCGTGTTGCACGGCATTCTGCATTTGATGATGCCAGTGGACGCGCGCGGCGTGCGGCTGCCGATTAATTCTTTTTTTCAATCGCTCGCGAAAGATCAGCGTGAGCGGGCGGTTGGCGTGGTGTTGTCAGGGATGGGCAGTGATGGCACGGCCGGGCTGTTGGAGATAAAAGAGAAATCCGGACTCACGCTCGTGCAGGAACCCGGCACGGCGAAGTTCGATGCGATGCCGCGCAGTGCGATTGCCGCAGGGCTCGCTGATATCGTCGCTCCGGCGGCTGAGTTGCCCGCGAAGCTTTTTGCTTACGTTAAAAATCGGCCCCGGTTGGCGGTGGTGACACCGTTGGCGGAAGAGGCTGTAAGCGGGGCGCTCGAAAAAATCATCATCTTGCTGCGGACCCACACCGGACACGATTTCACGCTGTATCGACGCAGCACGCTTGATCGGCGCATCGAACATCGGATGGGTATCCATCAGATCGTTGAGGTGAGTCATTATATTCGTTACCTTCAGGAGAATCCCCAGGAGGTCGGCATCCTCTTTAAGGAACTGTTGATTGGCGTGACGGGCTTTTTCCGCGATCCGGCGGCGTGGCAACAATTGGCGAAAAGTGCGTTGCCCGCGTTGATGTCCGGTCGTCCGGCCGGCACGCAATTGCGCGCCTGGGTCACGGGTTGTTCGACGGGAGAGGAAGCGTTTTCTCTGGCGATGGTGTTCATGGAAACCCTCAAGAAAAGTAAATCTCGAGGCACTCTGTCGCTGCAGATTTATGCGACCGATCTCGACAAGGACGCCATCGAAAAGGCCCGCGCCGGTCTGTTTTCGGAGGCAATTGCCGCGACGGTGTCACCCGTCCGGTTGGCGCGTTTCTTCATCAAGGAGTCGCACGGTTACCGCATAAAAAAGGAGATTCGTGCGATGGTCGTGTTTGCCCCGCAAAACCTGATCATGGATCCGCCTTTCACCAAGCTGGATATCCTTTGCTGCCGGAATTTGCTGATTTATCTGACACCGGTGTTGCAGAAGAAAATTCTGCCGCTCTTTCATTACGCGCTTAATCCGCGGGGAATTCTTTTCCTCGGGAGTTCTGAAAGTCTCGGCAGTTCTTCGCGGTTATTTACGCCGCTCGCCCAAAAAGAACGCATCTTTCGTAGAAATGACGCAGCGCGCCGCGAATCAGTCCATGATTTTCCGGCGGTGTTCAATGCCCTCACCCTGGCGTCACCGACGAACACGCCCGCGCCAAGCCACCGCCCCGTGGCCAACCTGCAGTCCCACGCCGATCACTTGGTGCAAACCCGTTTTTCACCACCGGCGGTGCTCGTTAATGATCAGGGCGATGTGCTTTATATCAGCGGACGAATCGGTCTCTATCTGGAGCCCGCTGCGGGCAAAGCGAACTGGAACGTCATCGCCATGGCGCGGGACGGCCTCCGCTACGAACTCGCGCGCGCGCTCCAACTGGTGCAGAAGAAGAAAGGCCCGCTTACGCTGCCGGGAATCAAAACCGATGCGGGCGACACGGCGCGCTGCGCAGACGTGACCGTGCAGCGGCTCCATGAACCCAAAGAACTGGCCGGCTTGATCCTTATCGTGTTCGCCGGAGTTCCTCTTCCCGCCGAAACAAAAGCCCTGGAAAAAATTTCCACCGGGCGCAGCCGTTCGCTGCCGCGCGATCATGCACGTGAACTCGCCCGCGCGCGCAAGGAAGTGCAATTGTGCCGCGAGGAGATGCAGAACTCGCAGGAGGAACAGCGCTCGCTGAACGAAGAACTGCAATCCACCAACGAGGAATTGCAGTCCACCAACGAAGAACTCACGACGTCGAAGGAAGAGATGCAGTCGCTCAACGAGGAGCTGCATACCGTCAATGCGGAACTCCACGCCAAGCTCGACGAGTTATCGAGCGCGCAGAACGACATGAAGAATCTCCTGAACAGCACCGACATCGCCACGCTGTTTCTGGACAACGTCCTGTGTGTGCGTAGATTTACGCTGCAAGCCAAGGCGCTCATAAAATTTATCGCGAGTGACGTGGGCCGTCCGATTACGGACCTGGCTTCGGATCTGATTTACCCAGCACTGGTCGCCGATGCGCACGAGGTCTTGCGCTCGCTGGTCGTGGTGGAGCGGATGATTGCCACGCACGATGGGCGGTGGTTTGGCGTGCGCATCATGCCATATCGGACCACCGACAATCGGATTGATGGGTTAGTGATCACGTTTGCCGATATCACCGAGGCAAAAAAGACCGAGGTCAGGTTGCGCGAGCAACGCGACACCTTGTCCAGTCGCGTCGAGACGCAGGAAAAGGCCTTGCACCAAGCGGCGCGCGGACTGGCGCAGAGCGGCCCAGGCCAGCCCGCGCGTCGGCGCGGCACGCAAGTCCGTCCGAAGCCCGTCGCAATCACGCGAAAGAAGACCGCATGAAGCCGCGCGCGCCGGCTATTTCCCGTGAGGAAGCGTTGCGCTGGCGCGCGGAAGAATCCTTTGGAATCCAGTTGGCGAAGTTGGAGTTTGCGAGCGCTGATGCCCAGCGGCTGGTGCAGGAATTGCAGATCCAGCAGATCGAGTTGGAGCTGCAAAATGAGGATCTGTTGCACGCAAACGCCGAGGTGGAAGCGGGCTTGGCGAAATACACCGACCTTTACGATTTTGCGCCAGTGGGTTACTTCACGCTTTCGCCCCAAGCGGTGATTCAAATGGTCAACCTCACCGGTGCCGGACTGGCGGGAACCGATCGTTCCCGACTGGTGGGACGTTCATTTTCGATGCTCCTTCGCTCGACGCAGAGAGCGGCATTTGTCGGGTTTCTGCGGAAGGTGTTTGAAGGACCGGTGAAACAAGCCGGGGAGTTCGAATTGTGTGTCCGGGAACAGCCGCCGAAATGGGTGAACATCGAAGCCCAGTGTTTGCCTAGCGGGTTGGGCTGTCGCATGGCGGTGACTGATATCACTGCGCGCAAGCAAGCGGAGGATCACCTGCGCACGTCGGAGGTGCGTTACCGCCGGCTGTTCGAAGCGGCGCACGACGGGGTTCTGCTCCTCGATCCGCTCACGCGGAAAATCACGGATGCGAATCCATTCATGATTAAACTGCTGGGTTATTCGCGGCCTCAACTGGTGGGGAAGGAATTGTTCGAGATTGGCTTGTTGCGCGATGCCGCCGCCAGCCGGGCGATGTTTGAGCAGCTGAAAGTTAACCGCCAGCTACGCTACGACTATTTGCCGCTCGAAACCCAAGACGGTCGGCACCGGGAGGTCGAGGTCGTGGCCAATCTCTACGCGGAAAATGGCCATACGGTAATCCAGTGCAATATTCGCGACATCACGGTGCGCAAAAAAGCGGAGGAAGTGCTGCGTCGCAACGAAGCGCTGTTCTCCGCGTTGATCGAGCAGGCCCCGGTCGGGGTGTATGTGGTCGATGATGAATTCCGGCTGCAACAGGTGAACCCCCGGGCGCAGCGGGTGTTCGCTGGCGTGCATCCGTTGATCGGTCGCGACTTTGCGGAGGTTCACCGGTCGATTTGGACACGGCGGGTTTCTGATCCGATCGTTAAGCTATTCCGCCAAACATTAAAAACCGGCGTCCCGTATAAATCCCCTAAATTTTCTGAGCATCGGCTCGATACCGGCAAAGAGGAAATTTATGAATGGCAGATTCAGCGCGTGACGCTACCGGCCGGTGAGTATGGCGTCGTCGCGTTCTTCAACGACATCACCGAGCGCACGCGAGCGGAAGCCGCCCAACGCCGGTTGGATGTGTTGACTGCGACCAACGTTAAGATGCGACGCGAGATCATGCGGCGGCAAGTGGTTGAGTCTGCGTTGCGGAAGAGCGAGCAAAGCGGTCGGTTGATGCTGGTAGAAGCGCGCCAACTGCAGGAAAGGCTGCGCCATTTATCTCACCAAATCCTGCTCGTGCAGGAACAGGAGCGAAAAAAAATCAGCCGCGAACTTCACGATGACATTAGCCAGGTCCTGGTGGGAATTGTGATGCAGCTCTCCAATTTTGCCCGAGCAGCGGAGGTGCGGCCCGAGAGAATCCGAAAATCCATCGTTCCTCTGCAACGTCTGGTGGAAAAGTCGCTGGAGATTGTCGCCCGCTTTGCCCGCGAGTTGCGCCCGTCGCTGCTCGATGATTTCGGGCTGGTGCCCGCGCTCCAGTATTACATCGATAATTTTCCCGACCGCAGAAACCTGCGTATTGAATTCAAAGCCACGGGCCGTTTTAACGCCCTCGATAATGACTGTCGGATCGTCCTCTACCGCGTGGTGCAGGAAGCGCTGGTGAATGTCCGCAAACATGCGCAGGCGACCGTTGCGCAGGTCACATTGCACAAGCGCCCCGGCATGGTTCATTTGGAAATCGCGGATAATGGGAAATCTTTTGATGTGGCCCGTCTGACCTCTCCAAAGTGGAATCGCCGCCTTGGACTTATTGGGATGAGAGAACGTGTAGAAATGTTTAATGGTCGCTTCCGGATCGAATCCATTGTCGGCAAGGGGACGAAGGTTCGCGCCACCATGCCGCTCCATAAAGTTAAGTCTCAATGATGTGCTAAGCAGCGGGTTGTAATATATATCGTGCCTTAGTAGATGGTTCAAAGATGAGGTTTGTTGAGTAGTGATGTGGTAGGCCGGATATACTCTTAGGGGATGGCCTGATGGCACCGCGTTGTAAAATAGTGTAAATTAACGGCCTTCGATGACTACTTATTCACCGTTCTCCCTGATGGCAGGAAATTTTCCATCCATCGCCAATGTGCGCTTCGAAAAGGAGCGCTGCTTGTGAAAACCAAAGTTTATGTGGTTGATGACCACGCGATGGTGCGCCGAGGACTCGCTGCCATGATCGGACTCGAGCCCGATATGGAGTTTATCGGCGAAGCTGCTGACTGTGCCGCTGCCACGGCAGAGTTGGGTAAATTGCGTCCAAATGTAGTCGTGGTGGATATTTCCCTGCGCGGAAACAGCGGAATTGAACTCATTAAAAACATCAAAGTGATCGACCCAGCGATTCGTGTGGTCGTGCTCTCCGTGCACGACGAAACCACTTATGCGCTGCGCGCGTTGAAGGCCGGCGCGAAAGCCTACGTGATGAAGATGGACGCGGGCAGTAAGGTCATCGACGCCATTCGCAAGGTGAGCAAAGGGCAGATGTATATCAGCGAGGATGTCGGCAGTCAGATGTTCAATCGACTCGCCCAAGGCCAGCACGAGGGCGATTCGCCAGTAGCCGGGTTGAGCGATCGCGAACTCGAAGTGGTTAACCTGATCGGCGCGGGCTATGCCACGCGTGAGATCGCCGCGCGCCTGCACATGGGAATCAAGACGGTTGAGACGCATCGGGCCCACATTAAAGCGAAGATCAATCTTACGAGTGGCACCAAGCTCGTGCAGTTCTGCATCCGTTGGGTCGAGGAAAGCAAACGGCTGTCGCTCGCGCCCGCACCGATGGAAAATATCTTGGAAACCATGCGAGTGCGCGAAGCCTGAAAAAGCCGGTGCACGCGGCTGCTCAGGTAATGCATTAGCTCGGGGTCGGGGTGAAACGCGCCAACGTTGACCAGATGCCCCGATAGTGTGTCCACCGACGAGGTGTTATCCTTCGCCGGATGAAAAAAATCAGTCAGGCAGAATTTAGCTCTGCTCACTTCATGCATCGGGCGAGGGGTTTTCCTCTTTGAAGACCCGCATTTTTATCGTCGATGATCACGCTTTGGTAAGGCGCGGTCTCGCTGCCATGATCGCACTGGAGTCCGACCTCGAGCTATGTGGCGAAGCAGAGGATTGCGCGACCGCCACGAGCGAAATTGAGCGACTCAAACCCGACCTTGTCATCGTGGACATTTCCTTGCGTGGAAATAATGGCATCGAGCTGATTAAGAATATCAAAATCCTTGATCCCCGGACTCAAGTGGTGGTGTTGTCCGTGCACGACGAGTCCGTGTATGCATTGCGGGCCTTAAAGGCCGGCGCAAAAGCCTATGTCATGAAACAGGACGTCAGTTACAAAGTGATTGAGGCCGTGAGAAAAGTTCTCAGCGGGCAGATTTACGTGAGTGAGGCGGTTTCGGTGCAGATGCTCGATCGCCTAATCAAGGGCCCCGAACACTTTTCGGAATCCCCGGTGGCAGTGTTGAGCGATCGCGAACTGGAAATTGTGACACTGATCGGCTCCGGTCTGGGCACGCGGGAAATCGCGGGCCGACTCCACGTAAGTGTGAAGACCGTGGAGACCCATCGTGGGCATATCAAGTCGAAGGTTAATCTTCGCACCGCGAATGAACTCGTGCAGTTCAGTGTGCGTTGGGTGGAAGAGAGCAAACGAGAGCTTGCTTAAAGAGAGGCGCTTCGTCCTCCACGAGAGGATGGGCGCATCAGGGTTTGCCTGAGGTTGGCGCGCTGGCGGGTTCGCTCGTGGCGAAGTAGATTGCGGTGAATGGACTCCACCAGCGAATCAGAAAAACCGGATGCGGCCCAACATTGGCCGCGAAAATTAAGCGAGCTTGGTCGATTCGCATGGCTGCCTGCATTGACGATGCTGGGTGTGCTCTGGCTGCTTATTTTCAACCAGCAGCGCCTCGAGTGGACCGTAAATGTCGTGTATGCCTACGGTTGGGCGGTGCCAATCATGGCGCTTTACTTATTGTTCGAGCGCTGGCGTTCGCGCCCGATTGCGCTGACGCCCGCCGCAGTGTCAGCGGTGGGGTGGCTGGTTCTTGCGGGCGTTTTGCTCGCGGCGTATTTGCCGGTGCGGGTAATTCAAGAAGCCAATCCCGATTGGGTGAAAATCAATTGGAGCCTGGCCGCACTTGGAGTGGGACTCAGCCTCATGGCGTTCACCGCCATCGGCGGCTTGCGTTACGCGCTGCATTTTATTTTTCCGCAGCTGTTTTGCTTCACGGCCTTGCCGTGGCCGGTGTGGATGGAAACTTTTCTCGTGCAGGAGCTCATGCGCGGCAACGCCGCGGTCTGCGCGGAATTGCTCACGTGGTCGGGCACCCCGGCGCTTGCCGAAGGGAACTTGATTCAGGTCGCGGATCGCTGGGTCAACGTGGAGGAGGCGTGCAGCGGCATTCGTTCGCTGCAAACGGCCTTCATGATGTCGCTTTTCCTCGGTGAACTCCATCGGCTTTCCTGGCTGCGGCGCGTCGGACTCGTCGCGGCGTCGTTCGCCCTCGCGTTTTTGATCAACCTGTTGCGCACGCTGTTGCTCACGCACCTCACCGCCACTGAAGGGCTCGCAGAAAAGTGGCACGATACCATCGGCGTCGTGGCGATGATCGGATGCCTCGTCGCGTTGTGGGGGCTTTCCGAGTGGTTTCGTCCGCAGCGAATCGCGTCCGGAGCCGGCGAAGTGGTGCGCGATTCTAATCCAGAATTGCGGCGTGCGCCGTGGCCACGCTGGTTCGCAGTCGCCGGCCTTCTCTGGCTGGTCGGCGCGGAGGGGCTGACGCACGCGTGGTATGGCTGGCACGAAAGCAAAGTGCCGCCCGCGTTGGCGTGGTCAGTGGAGTGGCCGGAAAAAGCGCCGCAGTTTGCGCATGGCAAATTCGCGGAACGCACGCTGGCACTTTTGAAATTCAACGAGGGCGCCACCGCGTCGTGGCAGGCGGAAGGAGTTTATCCATGGCAGATGTATGCGCTGCATTGGAATCCCGGGCGCGTCTCTAAATTTCTCTCGAGCGCGCATTATCCCACGGTGTGTTTGCCGGCGACCGGGCTTACGCTGGTGGGCGACTTGGGGGGCTGGTCGTGTGAGGTAAATGGGCTGCGGATTCCATTCTCCACGTATCTTTTCAGTCAGGGTGGCCGCGACGTGTATGTGTTTCACGCCATCATCGAAGACCGGCCCATTTCCAGCGTGGCGGAATCTTCCTACCGGCAGGTGGATTCGTCGGAGCGGCTGCGCTCTGTCATGCAAGGTGAGCGCAATCTCGGACAGCACGTCATCGGCATCGCGCTGCTCGCGGCGACCTCGTCCGACGAAGCGCGCGAGGTGGTCGTGCGCGTGTTGCAAGGCGTGATTCAAACCGGGCCCGGCGGGTCACTGGCGTCACTTTCAACCCCGAAGAATTTATGAAAAAGAAACTTAAACGCTGGCAGCGCTGGGTCGCGGGCAGCCTGGTTGCCCTGGCACTACTCGGTGGCGGCTACGTGACGACGCGGCACTACGCGTGGCCTGCCGTTAAGGCGCACCGTCTTGATACCATGAATCGTGACGCGCGCGCCTTTTTGGTGAGCGGAGATTTTGCCAACGCGATTCTTACGGCGCGCAAAAGCCTGAAGTCCACCACCGTCAATCCGGAGGCTTGGCGCATCGCGGTCGAAGCGTCCAAAGCCCGGGCGCAACCCGACGCGATTTACTATCAGGAAAACCTCTGTCACATCGAACCCACGACCGAGAATTACCTGGAGTTGATGCGCCTCGCGCTGCAGTTCTCGGCGATCAATTACGCGATCGATGCGATCAAGGTAATCGGGGAAGGCGCGCGGGAGAACCCGGAGTTCCACCGACTGGCCGCGCAAGCTTACGTGCAAAGCGGGCAGTTGCTCTCCGCAAAATTCCATCTGGTGGCGCTCACGCAATTACAGCCCGCCGATCTCACGGCGCAACTGGATCTCGTGGAACTGGAACTTGCGCGCGATCCCGCCCGCGAGGATGAGTCGGCGCGCGCGAAGTTGCGCACGCTTTCGGAGCAGCCCGAGCTACGAAGGCGCGCGCTGACTTTGCTGCTGCGTGATCATGTGACGGGTAACGTCTCTCCCGGCGCTAGAAAAATTGTGCAAGAACTCCAAAGCCAGTCCGACCTGACGCTGGCCGAGAGATTGTTGATCATTGAGGGCTTGTTCCTGGTCGGCTCACCCGACGCGACCGCCGCACTGACCGGCTTGAAAGCCGAAGCGGCGGCAGCGCCCGGGGACGTCGCGCGGTTGGTTGATTTTCTCGTGCGATCGAATCGCACCGCGACCGTTATGCCCTGGTTCGCGACCCTGCCGGAAACCACGCAGGCGAACGAATACGTGCAGCTCCAAGTGGCGGAAGCGTTGCTCCGAATGCGCGATTATGAGCGGTTGGAAGTCTTGCTGCGCGGTAGCAAATGGCCGCAGCGCGATTACCTGCGTGCGGCGCTGCTCGCCTATAGCTACCGTCAGCAAGATCGCAGGGCAGATTTTGCCGGGGCCTGGAAACTTGCCCTTGCCGGCACTGCAGCCGACATGAGCAAAGCCCTTGCCTTGCTGGCGCGCGTGGACGGTTGGCGTTGGGCGCAGGAACGCCACGATGTCGTCTGGAAAATTTTCGCCCTCGTTCCCGAGAACCAGTCGGTGCAGGAAATTCTTGTCCTGTGGGAAAAGCGCCAGGGGAATACGGTGAATCTCAACCGCTTGTTCAATCGGCTCGTCGAAGTGCACCCTGCCAACGAGATTGCCCGAAATAATTTTGCTTACACCAGCTTGTTGCTCGATGCGAACCTGGCTCGGGTCAACTTGCTCGCGGCCGACCTCGCGAAAACCCATCCGGATAATCCGAATTTTGCGACGACGTATGCGCTCGCACTCTACAAACAAGGGCGCGTGGCCGATGCGCTCGCGCAACTGGACCGCCTTGCACCAAGCGAAAAATCTGAGCCTGTGCGTCGCGTGCTGCGTGCATTGTGCATGGCCACATTGGGTGACGTGGCGGGCGCGGACGATTTGGTGGATGGCTTGGCTAGCGCTGATTTCCTGCCGGAGGAGAAGAAATTGTTACTCGGTGTCCACACCGCGATCGCCCAGTCATTGCGTGAAAGTGGCAATCGTTCGCGTCTGCTCGCGATGCAACAAGGCCCGGCCGGTGGTGTGGAAAGGCCCGGCTGGCTTTTACTCCTGACGCCTGAGGCGCGAAGCACCGCCACGCCGGATATGCGACTGGCGGACACGCTTTATGGTGCGGGAAATGCGGTGGAGCTGCGCTTGTTTTTAAACACCCAGAAATGGCGTGAGCACGACTACCTGCGCGCCGCATTACTCGCGTGGGCCTCCCGGCAAGAAAACGATCTGCGCCAGAGCGACCAAGAATGGCGGCAAGCCTTGGCATCGGCCGATCGCGTGCCGGCACGTTTGCAAGACCTGCGCGCATTGACCACGCAATGGGAATGGCGGGCGGAGCAAATCGCCGTGCTCAATTTATTGTTCGAGCGGGAGGCAGGGAATCAGGTCTTGCTCGCCGAATTGCTCGACTACTACCGCAGCACGCGGCGCACTTCGGAACTGGTGCGCGTGCTCGGAGTGCATTTAAAAGACAACTCGGTGACAGGCGACGCGGCGGTGGCTTACGCTTACTACTGCCTGCTGATCGATTCCAATCTCACCCGCGCGCACGTGGTGGCGCAGCAACAATTCGCCGCCATGCCGACGGATCGCGCGCGTCGGCTGGTGTATGCGTTTTCACTCTGGAAGCAGCGACGGGCAGCTGAAGCCCTGGCGTTATTGCCGGAGGAGAAGATTACGCTCGAAACAGAAGCCGTGCCGGCTGCGTTGTTGCGCGCGGTGATCTTAATGGAGCTGGGCAACCGCGACGCGGCGCGGGCCAGTCTGGCGAACTTCGATCCGAAAGCCGCCTTGCCCGAAGAAGCAGAACTGGCGGAGAAAATCTCCCGCCAGTTGCTCGCTTCAACCGGGGCAATTACGCTCCCACGGATCTGACGAGCGGCACGCCGGCGACAGACCGTGGAGCGGGCAGGCGGAGCTCGGCCGCCTTGGCCACTGACATGAACTCATACACAGCATGGAGCCGCGCGAAGTAAAAGCCGCGCGCTCCGTCAAGGAAACCGCGTTGCACGAGATAGACGTAAAGAAAACGCAGCGTCGGGCGGAAAGGCAGCCGTCTCGACCAAAGCTTCAACCGACGGCGCAAACTGGCGGCGGTGGATTGCAGCGGACGGTCGGCGGAAGGATTCCGGTCGGCTGATTCCAGTTCCATATCGAGTCGCGCTTCCCAATTGGAGTAGCGGTTATGCTTTTCCATGAAGACGTCGATCGAGGGGAACGCATAGTGATCCATCTGGCAGCTCAGTTTGCCGGTGAGGCCCTCGACAAAGATGTGCTCGTGCACCTCGTTGTCGCCACTGTGAGTCGCGCCGCGGACAAGCTGTTCGTAGCGGCCCACGCGATGGCGGAAAAGACGGAGGTTCCAGTTTGGATAGTAAGCGTGACGGAGCCAGCCGCCCATAAACATAAAACGACGGTTGATCCAAAAACCGGTGTGGCCCGCACCGTCGAGTTCGACGATGGTGCCGATTTCGCCGGCGGATGACGGCGGCATCACTTCATCGGCATCGAGGATCAAGACCCACTCGTGACTGAAGGGGAGGTTTTCGAGGGCCCAGTTTTTTTTCTTCGGCCAGATGCCGTTGAAATCAAATTGCACAACCTTGGCCCCGGCTGCGGTGGCGATGGCGACAGAGTCATCGGAGCTGTGGGAATCCACGACGAAGATTTCGTCGGCCCAGGCAACGGAAGCGAGACAACGGGCGAGATTAGCCGACTCATTGCGAATCGGAATGAGAACGGAAACGGAAATTTTTGACGGATTCATGACGAGGGATTCAGGCGTGAGGTGCAAAACCGCCGCGACTTAACGGATCGCGGCGGAATCATTTTTACACTGCTACGCCAGCGGGGTGACTGGCGCGGCACGGAATCAAGCAGCCAGCGCGAGGGGCGAGTTGCTTTTGTTGCGGCGACGGCGCAGAGCGACAATGCCACCGAGCGCAACGACACCTGCGAGAGCGTAGGTGGAAGGTTCTGGCACCGGCGTGGCCAGGAACTGGAACTGAATCGCGGCCGTCGTGGACGAACCATCGAACAGCGTGCCTTGGTTGTTGGACACGACCGAGGCATAACCGTAGTTGGAGCCGTTGATCATGACCGAACCGAAGAACTGCTGCGGAACGATCATGTAGTTGACCCCGGTCAGGCCGTTGGGCGACGTGAAGGGCGAGAGACTCAGAGTATAGTTCTGAGTAAGATCGTAACTACCGTTGCCATCGAAATCAGTCTCAATCGCGACTGCCAGGGCGGAGAAATAATTCTGCGGCGTGATGGTCGAATTGAAGATGAAGTTCGTTGTCGTGAGCGTGCCCGTGTTCAGCGTTACCATGGACGGTCCGGTGATCGGATCGTAGGTGATATTGAATTGGGACGCCAGTGGCGTGCCGGTCGTAATGACCTGGTTGATGTTGGTGCTGCCATTGTTGGTCACGGAATTGTTGATGCCGCCGACGAACGGGCCGAAAGTGGCGCGTTGGCTGACGTTCACCATCAATTGCGCGTGAGCGACAATCGCAGAAAAGGCCAACCCGAGGGTGGCCGTGAGGAGCAACTTGGACTTTAGTCTGAGTTTCATTTTGTGTTTAGTGTTCTTGAAGGGGGCCACGCGTCGCGTGATTTTCCCTCTATGAACACCGTGCGTTCACCGTGCGGACGCTCAAGCGCACCGGCGGGCCTTATGCCCTGACCTCCGTATCAGGGTTCGTCCCCGCCACGCGTAAAGCATGCCCGCTGCGTGCTCGCGCAGGATTTCCTGCGACGACAGTGCGTGCCGGGACATCACGCGTCACCACCGACATTGCTCCAACGACGCAACCTGCGCTCAGCGTGAGCCCTGGCATGATGAAAGCGCGTGCTCCGACAAACGCTCCTCGCTCTACCACGATGGGCGCGGTCTGAAGCGGAATGTGTTTTTGTGAAAAATCGTGAGTGCCGGTGCACAAATAAACCTCCTGCGCAATCGTCGCACCTTCGTGCAGCACGATCTGATCGAGTGAGTAGGCGACCGCGCCGTCACCGAGGCACGCGCGATCATGCAGCACGAGGTTGGCGGGTTGTTGGATGCGCGCGCGCTGATGGACAAAGGGTGTTCCGTGAATTTCCGCGCCGAATAGCTTCAGCACGAGCAAGCGCCACCGATTACACGGCTTCGGAGTCCACGCGCAAGTAAGCGCCCACGTCCAGTCCCACACGAGCAACGTGAGTCGGCGGCGCAGGGTCCATGGCGACGCGTAGGCGCTAGCCTGGTTATGGGTGTGCAGTTCTACGCTCATGATTCGTCAGCCGGGAGCACCGAAAATCCTGCAAGGTATTCGGTCGCGATGCGCTCGATGGAAAATTCGTTTGCCCGCACGATGGCGGCTTCAGATGCGACCGACCACGAGACAGGATTCCCGATTGCCGCACGAATTGACGTGAGTAAACGCGCGGACGCATCCGCCGCCGTATGGTCAAAACGGCTGGCAAAGGCTCCGAAACCGATGGTGTCGTTAAAACATTCGAGATCGGAAGTCACCACCGGGCAGCCGCGGGCGAGGGCTTCCAGCGGTGCGACGGGCGATGCTTCGCCTTTCGCTGCGAGTGAAGGATAAACAAATACGCTGGCCGCGGCGTAGTGAGTCGCCAGCGCGGCCTCATCAAACACGGAGCCAGTAAATTCAACATTGGCATCGCTGGACTGCGCCAAGAGTTTGAGTTTTTCGAGCAACGCGTCGCCACCGCCGCCGAAACGAGTCTCGTGCGGGCCTACGACTCGAAACCGCAGTGAGGGAGCTTGCGAGCGGGCGAGCGCCGCCGCTTCCACGAGCAATTCGATGCCTTTTTCAGCGTGCAGGCGTCCGACAAACAGCACGAGATTTGGGTCGCGCGCGATCGGTTGAGCAAGTTGCGCGAGCGGCGGCAGAGGATTTCGAATGATGCGCACGCGATCCAACGAAGACGGGAGTTGATTCACCATGGCGTGCGCGATGACGCGCGAGACCGTCTGAAGTCGCGCGGCCTGTGGATAAAATCTCATCTGGCCTTGCGGGTAGCGTTGCACATGGACCCAAATCGCGCCGTGTCGCCTCGGGGAAAAAAGCATGGGTGAGAAAAAAGTGTGGGTAATGATGACGTCGGCGGGTGTTAATTTTCCACGAACGCGCCACGTAAAACAGAAGTCCCGCCACTTTTGGCGCAGACGCGATGAGGGGGTGTCCGCTCCAAGCACCCGGATGTGACGAACTCCGGATATTGTTTCACGTGCCGGCAGGCCATCGCACAGTCGTGAGTAATGCGTGACTTCATGGCCGCGCCGGGCAAATTCCTGGCCGAGAGCGAACCAGATTTTTTCAATGGCACCGCCGCGCAGCGTGGGCACGGGATAGAACGCTCCTTGAACAATAGTGATTTTCATGAGGTAAGGACGAGAGTCGAAGTAGGTTGCAGGGTTTGGATTAAATTTTTGGCGACCGCATTGATTTCATAACGTTGGCTAAACGTGCTGAGAGCGGCGGTTCGCATGGCGTTTACCGATGAGCGGTCCAGGCCGCGCCAGCGGCGCATGAGTCGCAACGTTCCTTCAGTGGTGTCGGCTTCGGCTAGGCCTGCGCCGTCATCGAGAATTTCCCGCCAGATGTTGATTTCCTTGGAAATTAGCACCGGTGTGCCGCATGCGAGAGCTTCCACGACCGCGATACCGAAGTTTTCCTGATGAGACGGCAGGATAAACACTTCTGCCGTTCGCAGCGCACCCCATTTCACGTTGCCTTCTAACATACCGGTCCAGATCACTGCGCCGTCGGGACACGATGCGGCCGCACGTCGTTTCAAATCGGCGAGGTATACCCGATCATCGCACGGGCCCGCGATGACGAGATGGGGGAGATCCGTGTGCTCGCGACAGAGCGCGGCATAGGCATCAATTAGAATATCGACGCCTTTTTTGGGGTGGAGGCGCGCGAGGAAAAGCCAGAACGGCCGTTCTCGGAGTGCAGGATGTTTCACGAGGAAAGCAGCACGTTGTTCGCTGGAATTTTTTTCCGGTGCGGCTGTTCCGAAGGTCACTACGCGTTCACGGTAGGAACTGCCGGGAAACGACTGGCGTGCCAGGCGCGATTCTTCCGCGCATGTGAACAGAACAGCGGTTGCTCCGCGCAGCACGCGTCGCTCAGCTAGACACCAATAAAACCATTTACGCAGATGCTTGAGCGGATAAGTGCGTTTGAACCAGGGATCGAGCATGCCGTGGGGAAACACGAAATAGCAGGTCGAACTTCCTGGCGTAATTGAGACGTTGGTAGCCAGCCCATGGTATTGCCAAAGCCCGTGGACAATCACGGCATCGAAGCGCGCCGCGGCGGTTTTCAACCAAGGGCGCAATCGAGGGGCATAGCCGTAGCCAGATTTTACAGGGCCCAGTGCGTGCACGCGCCCGATAATGTCGGTTAAAAATAAGGAATCGGGCGAATCGAGACATGCGATTTCGGAGGAATGTCCGAGCGCGTTGAGTGCCGGCACAAGCGAGTTTAAAAAAGCGGAAATCCCGCCGAAGGCGGGATTCATCGAGCTAACGAGATGAAGTGTTTTCATGCGCGCAATCGTCGGTAAAGAGCTTCGTAAGCATCCAGCATCACGTCGGCATGCCAGCGTCCGGAGGCGCTGATTGCGGCATCACGGTGGACGTGCCGGCCGACCCACGCGGCGCTGATAATTTGCGCCGCTTCCAAAGGATTCGTAGGGTCGAAATAATAAGCGAATCGTCCCCCGACTTCCGGCATGGGCGCGCGATTCGAGGTGAAAACAGGACAGCCGCAGGCCTGTGCTTCGACAATGGGCCAGCCGAAGCCCTCCTCGAGCGACGGAAAAATTAACGCCTCTGCGAGCGAGTAAAGTGCTTCGAGCTGCAGGTTGCTCACATTCGTAAACACCGTGATGTGTGTCTCCAGACCCAGTTTTTCAACGATGGCCGATGCTTCGGCGTCGAGCGCGGGGCCGACGATTACCAGTGTCGGCGGCGGAGAAATCTGCGTGCGCAAGGCTGCGTAAATTGCAAGCAGGCCTGGACGATTCTTATACCAATGTTCGCCACCTACGTGAAGCACGAACCCCCCGAAGCCGTGCTTGAATGGGTCAGATTTGTGCGCAGTTGCTGAAAGTGCGTCAAGGCGCTCACGAGCAATTGCAGCTGCGATCGGTCGGTAGGAATAATTTAACGCGTTGGAGACTACCGAGGTTTTGGAGGGCCCCATTGCAGTCAGCCGCAACACTTCGGATCGTGTCTGTTCCGAGACACAGGCTACATGCGGCACGCGATTTAGGTTTCTACGGATCCAGTTCTGGTGGGCGCGGGCAGCCCTACTCAAAGTGTGTTGCGAAATCTCGCCCGCTGCTGCCCGAATTTGAAGGAGATCGTGGCAAGTTGCGATTGTGTGCTGGGAATCGATTGCCCCCATATAAACGGCGCTAGCTTGGTCAGTGAGATGCACAATGTCGGGCCGGGTTGCTTGCATGTGACGGCGTAGCTGCCTCGGAAACAGCACGAACTTATCGAAGTATCCTAGGTATTTCGGCAGGCCGTTATAGTGATAGCGCGGGCCCAGGCGGGCGAGTCGCAGGGTCGGTGTCAGCACCGTAACATCGTGGTTCCGAGCACTCAGGCCGTGATGAAGCAGATCCGTAAAACGTTGCATGCTTTGTTGCCCGTCCTGGGGCAAATTACCGATCAATAGGATTTTCATGGTTTTTTTTGTGAAGAGTTGAGGGAAGTCGTCGTGGCGTAAGTGACGGTGCGCGCTGGATTCCACGGTGATGAAGGGAGGGGTGTGAAATGAGTGCGGATGACTCGTCCGTCTTTCGCTTCGCGCCGGGGTCGTCTCGTCGAGGATTGCACGCGCCCAGGAGCAGCCCAGCACCCGTGACGGCGAAGCCTAACACCGTCGGCGGTGCCCACTGGCCTTGCAAAATGGTCAGCGCCATGGCGGCGAAAATCAGCAACGGCAGCGCGTTGCGGTCGCGCCGCAGCGCGCGCCACGACACCCAGCCAAGCCAGCCGGTCAGGATTATTCGAAAAATTATGAATCCGGAACCGACGAGGGGACCCAGTTCGAGGAGCACTTTGCCCCATTCCTCTTCGGCGAGATTGAACCCCACTTCTCCGGAAGTCAGGCGCGCACCGACATTCGATCCGCTGCCAATTCCGTGTCCAAGGAGCGGCGCGATCTTTAAGAAATACGCCGGATTGGTGAACCCGTTCACGGTGCGATTGAGCACGCCACCCCAAGCGACGGCGGCGCCTTCGCCCTCGGCGGTGTCCCAACGCATCATGAAAACTTCCGCGCCTTCTCGAAATACGGGGAGCTGAGAGAGCGCCGTTCCGACCACCGCGAGCAAGAGAAGGGGCCGGAAAAGCACGGAGGCTTTCACAGAGGTGAACGGACGCGAAAGCACGAACGCCACCGCCACCACGCCCGTGCCCAACATGAGAGAGCGACTGATCGATACGGGTAACGCGATGGCCAAAGTGAGCCCGCACACCACGAGCAAATACCAGGGCAGGCGTTTCGCGCCGGAAATTTCATCCAGGAAAAATGCCGCGCAAAGTGGATAGAAAAGCTGCGGCCCCGTGATGAAGGCAAATAGGCCGGGCGGACGAATGCGTCCGTCCGCGCCGAAAATCTGCCCGACCTCATCGTTGCCGATTCCGCGATTAATGTAGGCGTTCATCGGTGATCGGAACTGCTCGACCATGACCAAAGTCATCGGGATACCTACGATCAGGAGAAACGCGCCAATCCTTTCCACATCACGTCGGTCGAGCACTGCGCCCATGATCCAGATGAGCGGAAGATGAAAATAATTAATGCGCACCCCGTAGGCGATGACGAGCGGGTGCGTGTGCCCGCCCAGCACAGACAGGAGCACTGAAAGCCCGGCCAAAACTGCAATGGCCGCGATGAAGCGGTTGATCGGAAAAATCCGCTGCTTAAATGCGATAACATAAATCGCCAGGATCACCGGGTCGCGCACGACCAGCAGCGCGTCCGCCATTCCGGGCAGCACCCATTTGCGCAATGCCCCTTCGAAGATGAGCAACGTGAGGTAGAGCCAGATCAAGGCTTTGATGGAAATTTTCATGCGGCGCGCGGTCGCTTTTCCGCAAGTGCCCGCGTCACACACGTGGCGAGCGTGGATTCGTAGTTGTCCCAGGAGAATTCGCGCGCGCGTTCACGCGCGCGTTCACGCATTTCGGCGAGGAGTGCCGGTTCGCGGTGCAATCGCTCGAGTCGGGTGGCGATGGCCGCGCTGTCGCGAATCGGCACGATAAATCCATCGACTCCTTCGCGAATCAAATCAGGACCGGCGGTGTTTGGCGTGGTGATGACCGGCAGACCCATGGCCATCGCTTCCAGCAGCACCAACCCGAAGCCTTCGAAGAGCGAGGGGAAAACAAACACGTCATGCGCGACCATCTCCGCGAGGATTTCCTGGTGCGGGCAGCTGGGAATCCAACGCACGCCCGTGAGTTCGCGATCGAGCGCGGCGCACGTCTCAACGGGTTTGCGCCCGATGACGGTAAGCGTGATGGCGGAACCGAGCTGACGACAGGCGGCGAAAAGATAACTCAAACCTTTGCGTTGCCCGAGCGAGCCGACGAACAACACGCGGAGTTTTTTCGTGGGATTGGGGACTGCCGCCGTTACGGGGGTGAACGAGGGCGCCCCGTAGGGCACGACGACCACGGTGCCTTTGAAATCAGGCGCGGCACTTAGCGTTTGGCGCGTGAACGCACTCGCGACGAACACGATATCCGCTTGGGCCAACTCGGCGTCTTTCCGATCAGTTTTCGCCGGACTGTCCTGGTTGCCGGTTAATGTCGCGGCCCATTCCGGCTCTCGTTCCGCTTCTTCGAGCAGTAACGTGCGCGCAGCGCGCCAATGCCCGATGGGTAAATCGTAAAGTGTCACCATGCCGCGACGCCGCGCTGCTTGAAAGGCCGTCGCCGCGCCATCTTCGTAGGCGTAAACTGCACGGAAGTTTGCCTGGCTCAATCGCTCGGCCACGGCGGCGTCTAACGCGCGATAAACTCCGTCGATGCTAAAGGCGCTGCCTTCACCTTTGACGAAGGACGATAATCCGACCTTGGGCGCGAATAGTCGCACGACTTCGTGAAACGGTCGCGTGTGAATCGACGTCAGCAACTCGCTGGGATACGCCCGCCGCCGCAGCTGGCTCGCCACGCGCGCGGGCAGCAAGCGATCGATGAACTCGGGCGCGTGCAGATTGAGGCAGGTCCAAAACTCCGCGAGTAAACCGGCGCGAAAAAGGCCGAGCGCGGCATGGCGCACATTGGCGTTTCCGGTGGGATGAGTGAAGAGAAGCATGAAAGTTTTGGCAGCCGCGTGGGTTGCGTCGCGGATTTATTGTTTGAAAAATTCGAGCCAGCGGGCCGCGACGATTTCCGGGGCGAAGTGCGTTTCGTAGTGTGCGCGCTGCCGGCGGCGTGAGGTAGCGCCGCTATGGATGCGGTCGGCGAGCAGGCGAACGTCGCGAGCGAGTTCCTCCAGGTCCGCGGAAGCGGAAACCACGACGCTATCGAACGTGGAAAGCGCGAGCTCGCGCGTGCCGCCGCGATCAGTGGCGATCCACGGCAGGCCGGCGGACATCGCTTCGATCAGGCAGAGCGGCATGCCTTCATTGTGCGTGGAAAAAAGCACCACGGCATCGAGGGACTTGAGGACGTCACGGTGAGCTTCGAGCGAGCGATAAGCCCCGTGATAGAAAATACGCGCGAGTCCCTGGAAGCGTGCCGGCGGAAAGACGTCGCCTGCTCCGTGGATCTGCCACTCGATATCGGCGAGTTCGGGACGAGCGGCGAGAGCGAGGATTGCGTCGATGCCTTTTTCGGGAATCAAGCGTCCGCAAAATCCGAAACGCAGGATCGGGCTCGCGAGGTGTTCGGTCACTTCATCGCCGGCAACCGGGCATGCGGCGAGGTAGGGCAGGAAATATGCATCGCTGCGACCCACCGCGCGATTGATCGCCGCGCAAGTAGCCTTGCTGCAACCCACGAGCTTGCGCGCGTGACGCAACACGTGACGGTAAACCCGCGACCAGGTTTTTTGTTCGGCGGCGTCTGCTGACGTGTGGTGATGATGAATGATGCGCGTCCGCGCGCCAGCTGCACCCCACACCAATCTGGCAAAACCACTTTGCGCATTCGTATAAATCACGTCCCACGCGGGCCGACGGCAGCTTCGCAGTTCGTTGAGCAACCAAATGATCTTTTTCAGCGGACCGATGCTTCCGCGCGGTGCGGCCAACTCCCGGAAAATAATGTTCGGGTGCTCCAAGTCGCGGCGCAGGTCGGCGCACAGCGAATCGCCGGTGGTTAAAAATCGAACGGTGTGGCCGTGAGCAGCCGCGTAGGCCGCGAGTCGGCAGAGATGGCGTTCGATGCCGCCGTAAGGAGCCATCGCAGGGACGTAGAAGAGTAAATTCATCAAGGACTTGGTTGGGGAAAATCCAATGCTGCGAGAAAGGCATCAGCGGTCTTCTCGAGCATCGCTTGGGGGGAACGACCTGCTGCGAGCCACGCATCGGTGCGTGCAGGGTTGAGATCCGCGAGGCGCACCAGCAACGGATCCAACGATTGCGCCGAGTCGGCGCCAGTGGTGCCGCGCAGTTGCCATTCGTCGCGCGGAACGACCACGGGCAAACCGTGTTCGAGCATGGCCGCGGCCGCGCCACTTTTCCCGATGAGCGCCCACGGATGCGGCGCGATTCCACAGTGGGCGGCAGCCAGGATTTGGGACAGCGATGCCGGTTCGAGTTCGCCGGTGGTCACGACCAGCACGCCGGCTCTGCGAAATACATCTAATAACGATTCCGCCGCCGCGCCCGCGCGACCGAGCACGAGAAGCACCGGTGACCGACGAAGGCGTTTGGCCGTGGCCAACAACCAGTCAACGGTCGCCGCCGGCTGCCATTGCGAATGCAGCGTGCCAAACGTCACCGCGACCAGCGCAGGGATATTTTCAGTCGGGGGAATCCAGCGCGTGAGCGCGTTGCGATCTCCCACGGTGGCGTGTGCGACCGGCACGTTTCCGAAGAGCGGGAGGATTTCCGCCGGCCAATGGTTGAGCGCGAGCGCTTGTTGATAAGTCGCGTTGGAAGTGTGAACAAGGTCGGGTTCCAGTTGCTCAAGCAGACACAACAGCCCGCGACGTTGCAGCCATCCGGCCACGCGATCCGGCCAACGCGCGCCTTTTTCGAGTCCGATCCACAACTCGTGCATCATCACATGGCAACGCCGCCCGCGCAGACCCGGTAAACTGGCGAGCAACGCGCCGGGCAGAAAACCACGCGGATGAAACGCGTAGGGCACGATTTGCCAGCTCACCGTGTCGGGCGCCTGCTCTTCGAGCAGTGATTTGGTCCGCGCGAGGCGTTCCGACCAGGGCAGAGATGACGGCAGCCTAATCGCGCGCGACTCATCCTGAATTTCGTCGGTGTTTAGCGACAGATACGGATCATGCAAAGCCAGCAGCACGCAGCAGTGGCCGCGCGCCACGCATTCGCCGGCCAGACGCCGGGTATAATCGCCGACGCCGTCGCGGCCCGGCTCAAGTGAGCCGCAGATAAAAAGAATTTTCACAGAACAGATTTGAACAGCGTAACGCGGACTCGCTGGTTTGGGCCGCCGCGATACCGAGAGAAACGCGCTAGGCGCGGCGGTAGCAGCGGCCAATAAGTCCGGCCAGATCGAGCGCGAGTTTGCGCTGGGTGCGCAGGTAAGCTGGAAAAATATTAAGCGGTGTTTCCGTGTGCGCCCAAAACGCGCGGTCGGCGGAAGAGGGCCGGCGCCCCGCCAGGGCAGCGCGCATAAAATGTTTGCGCCAGGGTTTTTCCGTGCCGAGCGCATGCGCCATGGTCCAGCCGCCGGGACGAAAATCCATGCCCTCGGTGCCCATGACGGAGATCGGTTCGCCTGACGTCATGAGGGCGATGTTGAGGGCGTCCTGATCGGTCTTGTTGAACGGATAAGCCGGCGAGGCGAGATCCGGCCGATCGGCTCCAAACGAGAACATCGAGTGCGCGAGGCCGCCGATTTCTTCGCTCACGAGCGCCATGGCGACCTGCCAGTCATTGAGGAACTGGCGCTGGGCGCGCGCCACTCCGATAAATCCGCCGTTGGCGTAAAGCGGTGTCTCGCGCTTCACCCGCAGTCCGCGGGCTGAGAGGCAGCGGCGCCACGCCCCGCGGCGCGGATGAGATTCGGGGAGCGGCGAATTGACGTCTTCCACGAGAGCGACCCCGTAGGCGGCCCATTCTTCGAAAAATGACCAGCGGGTCTTGATGATGATATCGGGATCGAAGTAAAAAAGTTGATCTGCAGACGGATGAAGGACACCGAACACCAATTGGAGAAATTCCGCTTTGTAGTTGGTAAGGTGGGCGTCGGTCTCGACGGTGATGAATTCGACCGCGACCCCTTTGATGGCCTGCGCGGACTCAGTCCACGGGGGTGATACTCCGCGGTAGCCGCAGACGACGGTTCCCTGATAGCCGGCGGCGCACAGGGAGTTGATCAGCGCGGCGGCGCCCAGATGGTAGTCGCCTTCGAAGAGGGTGGTGACGACGGTTTTCATGACTGAACTACTGGGTGACCGAGCGAGAAGTGCCGGTGCATCTCGGCGAAAAAATTCTCAGGCCGAATCCATTTCTCAAACAGTGCTCGCGCCGCGTGTTGCTGGGCTACGAAGCTCTCTGGTGTGAGACGTGCATAGTGCGCGCGAAGGATTTCACCGATTCGCGGAAGATCGCGGGCGTCCACCCAAAGCCCGATTTTTTTCCAGTCAACCAGCCAGTCGTAGGGCAGCACGCACCGGGTGTTTACGAAGAGTGGCAGACGACCGAGGCTAAGCGCTTCGTAAAAACGGATAGAGCAGTTCGCCAGGCCGCGGGTGCAAAGCGCATAGTCGGCATCATCGAGGTTATCGAGGAATTGCTGCCGCTGTTGTTTTGCCGAGTCCGGGGAGCCGCCGGGCTGCAGCACTCCCCACTGGTTGAAAGCGAATTCCTTCCGCACCACAAAACGGCAATCTACACTGCGAGCACGCCGCAACGTGCGGATCGCTTGGACTCGCGGGGCATGGGCGATCCAACGCCGGCGGCTCTTTAATAGCTTCAAACGGTAAGCAAGGTAGCGGGCGCTTTCCTTTAACGATCGAATAGAAAATTTCCCGCCCAACGGAGGTGCGTAACCGCAGAAGCTCACGCTCGGCGTGGAGGTTTTTGCGCGGGTCGCGAGCGTTCCGTCGTAATGCTCGGCGAGGAAATCCTGGCTAAAGGTGGGAATGGCAAATTCGTTCGTCCGGCACGTGTCCGCGTAAATCGAAAAACGAAAGACAATCGCATGGGTGGGCCAGTCGATTTCTTCATCATGATCCGAATCGAAAAAAATCACGATTTGCTTTCCCGCGAGGCCGGCGGCGCGGATTTCTTCATTGGCGAATACGCGCGCGCCTAAATTCTGTCGCGTGGCTTTCCAGGAAATTGAAAGCACTACGACGTCGGAGTCAGCAAGCGCCTCCACCAAAGTGTATGCTTCGGGCAACATTGCTGCCCAACGATCAAACTGGCCGCGATTGAGCGAGGACGCGTCTTCGAGGGGCACGCCCCACCACGGCGCGAGAAACGGCACGTGGGTTTCAGGCCCCGGGTAACGGCGCGCGTAGAGTCGATAGGAATTTTTCATGCCGTCAGGGTCGCAATCAGCCCGCGGGCCTCGGCTTCGCCGGCGCGATGGGCTTGGGCGATGCGGCGCGGAAGCCCGGTGAAGCGCAGGCTTTTGAGCCAGTAGACGACTTCGTCCAGTCGTGAATTTCTGCGGGGCGGAACGCCCCAGAGGTAGTTCACCAGCAGGGCGCTGCCGGCCGCGACCTTGGCGAGCGAGACAATGTAGTCTTCGTTTAGACGTTGGTTGGGCATGAGATGATCGAGCGCGAGTGGACGAAACTGACCCGCGCCCCAACCCTTTTTGACGAGGAAGAAAACCAAGTCGGTGTCTTCACCGCGAAAAAAGCGATCGGACGTGGAGCCGAGCAATTGGCGGCGCGTATCGTCTTCCGCAAACGTGACGTAGTCACGCGCGAGCTCAGTGCGGATGAAAAGTCCAGCCGTGGGTGGGACGACTTCCAGCGTATTGCTCCATCGATCGGTCGGAAAATCGCAACAGGCCATGCGATTGAGTTCCTGGGCGACGTCGGCGGCTGGACGACTCTCGCAAAGCGGCGCGATGATCGCTGGTCCCCAACAACCGAGTTGCGGCCATTGCGCGGCGATTTCCAAACCGCGTTCAAGATAGTGGGCAGAAGGCACATTGTCGTCGTCGAGAAAAAGGAGCAAAGGTGCGCGCGCTTCCGCGATGGCGGCACAGCGCGCCCGCATGATGCCGGAAATTTCGAGCCGCACGACGCGGATGCCAAGCCCGAGATGGAGCGTCATCGTTTCCGGCAAAGGCTGATCGCTCGCGCTGTCGATGAGGAGCAACTCCCATTCGGAAGGTGACAGTGTTTGCTTCGAGAGAGCGGAAAGAACTTGGTCGAGGTATTCCCGGCGCGGGTTACGGGTGCAGATGGCAACGGATAATTTCATGATAGCGATGCGCTAGGAGCTCGGGAGAAAATTACGGCTGATGGTGGCAAGCGCCTGTTTGAACAGGTCACGACCGGTCGATGCCGTCATGCTGAGTTCAGGTTTTGAAGTTGGCCGCCAGCCGACGCTATCGAGCATCGCGTAGTAGTCGGCGACCAAGCCTCGCGCGCCTTCGCGGTGAAAGTGCCAGGGTTTTTGCGCCATGTAAGTATGCCAAATGGTGTGCGCTTGATTGCGAAAGATGCTGAAGCTCGGCAGCAGGAAAACCTGACGATTCCATCGCGGCTCCAATGAAACCCAGCGGCCACGCAACAACTCGTTCAGCAAAGTCTGGTCGCCGTGGCGCGTGTTGTTTTCGCCCGCCGCGGTGACGGCGCGTTCGGTCAGCTGCTCGGTGCGCATGGCGGCGAGATCCATCAGCATCACCCCCGAATTGAAATCCCGGATGTCGTTCTCGGGCTTCATTTCCACATCGACGGCGGCGGCGACGAGCGCGCCGTGCAACGGCAGTGCGGCGAGCGCGGAGACATCGGTGTCCACCAGCAGGTCGCAATCGAGATAAAGAATCCGATCAACGGTCGGCAGTAATTGCGGGAGAAAAATGCGCGCGTAAACAGATCGGTTCGCGTGCTGCAGCCCAACCGGGAACGGGAATCGATCCAGCACTTCAGCCTCAATCGAGAGAAAATGCAGGGTGAGATTCGGCAGGCGGTCCGCAATTAATGTCTCCAGTTCTTTCCGCGTGCTCGGGTGAATGCCGCAATCGATCACCCACACCGAGGCATGCAACGCGGTCGGCAAGTGCTTCGCCACGCCGCACAAAGTCGCAACCAAGCCGTCCGCGTAGTTTTGGTCGGATTGCATCGCGAGGTGGATGACGGGCGTTGGCATGGTCGCTGAAAGCATAGTGTTGCAATTAAAGTTTCGGACGCAGGAGCAACCAGCGCATCGGACCGGGGCGACGTTCATCGAGGTAGGGCGCAACCCAGCGGGAAAGTCCGAAACAACGCACGGCGGGGAGCAGATTTTTTGGTTCGCGTTCAACCGTTAGAATTTCCTCCGAAGAGTGAGTCGCGCTAAACCGTTCTGTGAGGATGCGAACAATGCCGGCGTGCACATGTTCGTGAATCTCGACGAGGAGCGTCCATCTGCCGGACGTGAGTTCCGGAATGCTTTCTGGGTCCAGCAGGGCGAGTTCGCCGCCTTCGATATCGCAGATAATGAGTCCACTTTCTTTGCCGGTGAGGGTGTCGCGCAGTTCTGCTTGGTCGCAAAAGCCCGCGATTTTCACACGCGCGGCCACCCCGTTGAGTTTGGCGAGACTGCTTTGGAGAGCGCGACCGGAGGCTTCTCCCTCAAAAGCGGTGACCTGACTTTGCGGACAGCGCCACGCGAAGCCGATCGCGTAGTAACCTTCGGCCGCGCCTACGTCGATGATATGGCGCGGGGCTTCGCGGCAGAGAGTTTCGATGATGGCAGCGAGTTCACGTTCGTAAGTGCCGAGAATTTTCGGCCACCACATGCTGCCGATTGATTGATCGACATATTTCATGCCCGCAAACGGGCCTGCTAAAACAAAGTGGTCACGCGTTGCCTGTTCGAGGCGACGGCGAAGCACCGTGCGTGGCTGCAGGAACGATGGCAGGAGAGAGTTTAGGGTGCTGGGAAAGGAAGTGGCCATTAAATGGGCTGATTGGTGGTTTTTGATTCGAAGAAAAACGCGAGGAGCCAGTAAGCCGCTATGCGCGGCGAACGGTGCATGCTCCAGGCGTGCGCGAAACACGCGCGCGACTTGGCGGGGTCGGAGCGCAGAGTAAAGCGTCCCACCGAAACCCAGGCTTCGGCAGCGAGGTGATGACGGCGCGAGCGTCTCACCACGGACCACTCCAAGTGTTGCTCGAACACCCGCGCGCTCGCTTGCGCCATCTCCACGGCGTGCGTGGTGAGCGCCGCGCCGTGCTTGCGGTAGCGGCAGGTGTGCGTGCCCGTGAAAGTGAAGATCGCGCCGGCGCGTGCGCACCGCAGCCACATTTCCCGATCTTCAACATACCGATACGCCGGGTCGAATCCGCCGGCCCGCGTCCACAAGGATTTCTTTATTAGCACAGAGGAGGGTTGCACCACATAGTCACCTAGGTAGAGCGAGCGCGGATAGGAGTGGATCACCGAAGGCGAGGGTGCGCGCGTTTCGAGTTCCCGGCCTGAATCGCTGTCGAACAACACCGAACCCGAGTGAACAAAATCCGTGCGCAGACGGTGCTGAGAAAAGGCTACGAGTGTTGCAAGGTGATCGGGGGTCCACACGTCGTCACTGTCGAGCAACGCGATCCAGTCGTGTTGCGCAGCCTCAATCCCGGTGTTCCGTGTCGCCGGAAGTCCGAGATTTTTCTCGTGCTGTTGATAAGTAACCGACTGCGGAACTGTTTTAGCGAATTCCTTGACGAGCGCTTCGACCGTATCGGTCGATCCGTCCTCGGTGACGATCAGTTCCCAATCGGTGAAAGTCTGTGCGCGCACGCTGGCCAGCGTTTCAGGCAGGTAACGCGTGGCGTTGTAGGCAGGAATACAAATGCTGACGGAAGTGCTCATGCCGCGTGGGTGACCTGCGAATACAACGTGAGGTGATGGCGGGCGATTACCGGCCAGGACAGGGTTTCGACTGCGAAATGCCGGCATGACGCCGCGATGCGCGCCCGCCAGTGCGGTTCGAAGATGTAGCGTTCGCAGAGTGCCGCGAGTGCGGCGGCTGAATCCGCCTCTGCGAGCGGATAGACTGACCCTGCGCCGTAGTCGCGCACGCCGCCGCGATCGGTGGTCACGATTGGCAAACCGCACGCGAGGGATTCGACGAGCGCATTGTTGGCAGTGCAGTCCGCGAACGGGGTGAGGTGACAGTGAGCACCTTGATAGAGGGCGCGCAATTGCTCGTCGTTGATGCGGTCATGCCAGTGCGCACCCGGTAGCGCACGCACCGGGGCGAGTTCCGCGCCGTGCCACGAAGCAGCCGGCACCACGAAATCGAAACGCCAAGTCGGGTGGGCTGCAGCAAGTTTCATCACGGTGGCAGCGGTGAGCTGGAAATCGCGCAGGAAACGTCCCACGACCAGAATCGACGGCGGGGTTAAATCCACGGCATTGCCCGGATGGAAAAACGTGGTGTCCACGCCGTGCGGAATCACGACAATCTGTTGTGAACCCCACGCGCCGGCGAAAAATTTCCTGTCGCGGGCGGTGAGCAGCACCAAGGTGTGCACTCGACCGCTCTTTGGCGGAGGCGTATTGAAAGTCGACGCGGGCATGTGCAAGGTAGCGATGACAGGCTGCTTGCCGCGCGACTCGGCCAGGTAGGGCGCATGATTTTCGCCGACGAGAAAGTGCACGGCGGAAAGCGACGACGTTGCAAGGGCCCAACCCGTTTCCAACTCCGTGTAAGCGAGCGATTGGTTACGCACGGGCCAGCGACGCAGAAGGCTCCATAATTTCCCGATGATGCGACGCGCGCGAGTGTCGGGCGTGCCGATGACGCGAACGGCACGTTCATCTTTTAGAAAACGTCCCAGTTGATGAATGCCCGAATAGCTGCACTGGCCACCGAGTTGATCGGCGACTAACAACACTTGTGAGGGTCGCGTTTCGAACCACTCGTGAAGTTTAGAATACGCAAAGTGAGGCATGACCGTTAAATTTCCCGGCGTCAGTTTCCACGCGCGGCGGATGTGCGCGGCACTTGCGGCGGGATCGCTAGCGCGCAACAAACGCCCGGCTTGGATGAGGCTGTGCGCGAGCTGGCGATTCCGGGCTCGCCCGAGAATGCCGGTCAAGTCGGAGTATTTTTCGTAGAACATTACCGCCTGTGTCGCGACCAGCGAAGTGCGGCTCATCGTGCTGGTGGCGTGCTTGGCGTAGTGACAACTGACGATTGATTCCCGAGCAAAACGGACGTTGTTCAGTGCTGCCCGGAGCCAGTAATCGCGATCTTCCCCGATGCGAAAACGCAGATCGAACGCGCCGACTTTTGCAGAGGTCGCCCGGGAGAAGATCACACATGAACTGGTGACGATGTGACTTTCCTCGAACAACGTCCCGATGGGATCGTTGACGAGCGAATCGGGTGCGTGCACGTCGCCCAGCGATTCGCCTGTTTCAAGAGCGAACATCCGCACGCCCATCACCACGAGACCTGCGCCTTGGGTGAGTTGGGCCGCGCCAAGTTGGAGATGATTCGGCGACCACCAATCATCGGCATCGAGGAAGGCGAACGCATCGCCTTTCGCGAGGGCGCGCAGCCGGTTGCGCGCCGCCGCCACGCCTTGGTTCACGCCGAGGTTTTCGTAGCGAATGGATTGAGGCCCGAAAAGTGCGATTGCGCGCACCAATGCCTCGGTGCCGTCATGCGAGCCGTCTTCGACGACAATAATTTCCCAGTCCTGATAAGTTTGCGCCTGCACACTGGCGATGGCTTTGGCCAGCGTCGGCGCCGCATGGTAGGCTGCGATGAGCACGCTGATTTTCACAATCTTCCTTCGGCAAAAGCAAACCACGCGAGGCTGCGCTCGATCGCAGTGCTGAAATTTACGACGGGGCGATAGCCCAAACGATTCGTCGCGCGGTCGGAAGACAGCACCCAACGGCATTGCTGGAGCAAGGCGAGTTCCTGCGTGATGCGTGGGGTCGGTGCAGGTTGAATTTGCCAGCTGTCGGCCACCGCCGCGGGATGCACCACCGAGGCGATGAATTGTTTTCCCATTTGTTTTAATCGTGACGGCACGGCAGGTAGCAATGTTTGCATCGCCGGACTGGCAATAAGCCGCGCCACGTTTTCCTGTCGCGTCCGCTGAAAATTCGGCAGGTGAATGACGCGGTGAATCGTGGAGCAATCGATCTCGAGTGACGTGGCCACTTGCCGGTAAAAGTTTCCCCACGTGCCGCATTCGGCGTCGCCCACGAGGTAGGCCCCGGCGGCTTCCGCAGGCGCGGCGAGGCTCTTGGCCACTGCTTCCACGAGATTGTCCACGTAGAGGGTATTGCAAATTCCTTCGCCGTCACCGAGCAGCCACGCTTGATTGCGGCGGAGATCGGAGGCCAGGTCAGTGATCCAGCGCGAGCGCGGGCCGAAGACGACACTGGGGCGCAGGGCGAAGCCATCGAGATTGTGACGAGCGCACTCCCAAAAGAAAATGCGTTCTGCGCGAACCTTGGCGTTGTTGTAATCGATCGCATGGTGGCAATGCAGCGGTGAGTCTTCGCTCGTGCCCGGCACAGGAGCCTGGCCATGCACTGACGCACTGCTCAGATAAACCACCCGGCGCACACCCGCGCGCGCCGCGGCGAGACACAGCACGGTGGGCATGCGTTGGATTTGATGCGGGTCGCCAATCGCGGTGTGCACGACTGCGTCACATCCAGCGAGTGCGGCGGAAAGCGAAGGCACGGACAACGCATCGCCAATCCGGGAATCGAGTGCGAACCGCGCCGTCAGCGCGAGACTCGCGGCACGCCGCACGACCGTGACCACGGTGTGGCGACCGGTGAGGTGAAATAGTTCGACGAGGCGCGTGCCGATAAATCCGTTGGCGCCGATGATGGCTACTTTCATGAGAGGGTGCGCTGAAGTTGCGGGTGCGCTTGTTCGGGCGCGGTTAACCACGGTTGGGCCAGGGGCGTGCGGCGCGCGTAACAGGCCTCAACCAAGGCGAGGGCTCGTTTTCCCGCGTAACCGTCGACGAGCACCGGCGATCCGTTGCGAATCGCGGCGAGCACATGTTGAAGTTGAGCGATAAAACTTTGGGCGTTGGTCGCGGCGGTGCGGCCGGTGAGGTCGTGCAGCGTGCTGCGCATTGCGAACGGTGCATCACGGAAAGTCAGCTCGACGCCATTGGCATCATTCACCGTCCAGCTAAACGTGCCGCGTTGAAATTCGAATTCATACCGCTGCGCGGTCTTCCAATCGCGGCTCAGCTGCATGCTGCCGGTGATTTTTCCAAATTGAAGGGAGACGTGAGCGTTGGCTTCGAGCCCGCCCATCGCGTCGTCGGCGTAGGTGAAGTGATCGGGTGACCCGAGCAACCACAGCAGCAAATCGAGTCCGTGGATGCCCAGATCAAACAGCACACCGCCGGGTGTTTCGCTGCGTTTGAAAAAACCCGGCGAGGCGGCCGGCCATGAAAACGGACCGCCTTCGATTACGCGGAAACTGCATAATTCACCCAGCGGCCCGCCAGGCGTGCAGAAGAATTTGAGCAACTGGCTCGAAGGGAAGAAACGTTTGTAGTGACCGACCGCGAGAATCCGGCCTGCGGCCAAGGCGGCGTGGATCATTCCGTCTGCTTCGATAGTGGTAGCGGCCATCGGTTTTTCGCACAGCACGTGCCAGCCTTTCGAGAAAGCCGCGATGGTTTGCGTGGCATGCCAGACGGGCGGCGACGCAATAATTGCGAGACTGTCGCGTGGAGCTGTTACTCCGGAAAGGTTGTCCGCGGTCGTGGCGTGGGGAAAAATCGCATGCAGCGCGGCGAGCGAGGACGCGGCCGGATCGACCAGTGCGTGCATGCGGAGAACCCCGGTGGCTTCGAGCGCGCGCAACGCAGGAGCATAAAAGTGCTGGCTGACGGCACCGCAGCCGACGAGGACGATGGGCAAGGGAATCATGAATGGATCAATTGCTGAGGAGACCGGCCGCGAAACGATTCTGAATACGGTCCGGATTGAATTCGCCTGCGGCTAGTTCACGCGTGGCACTGCTGCGCGTCTGCCAGGAATTCGGGGATCGGAGATCGTGGGCCCACTGGGTTAGTCGCGAATGCTCGGTGGGGTTGAAAAAATCGGGATAATCCGTGCGCTTCGCCCATTGGCCGACCGCACTCGCATTCGGCGCGACGATGGCACACGGCAAACCGAGTTGCGCATACTCGACCAGTTTGCTCGGGAAACTCGTCGCAATCCACGGCATCTCCTCGATGGTTTGCGTGTAAGAAACCAGCACGGCGGCCGCCTCAGTCGCGAGGTGGGTGAGCGCTTCGTGATTGGTTTCAAAGGGCGACACGTGGGCGATCCGCGTGGCGTTTAAGAATTCTTTCAGCTCGGGCGTTTCGCGGGCGATCAACACAAGGCTCGCACCGGCCACGTTGAGTGTGCGCGAGATTTGGAGGAGAAGCGGATACTGGGCAGGCCAGATAAACCCGGCGTAGTAAACCCGGGGCCAAAGCGCGAATTTGGTTTGCCACTCGCAGAAATGGGGACGGCCCGCGGGCAACGGCGGCAATACCTGGATGGGGCGCGGGAGTCGATACGCCAGGCCGAGTTCGCGCGAAACGAACCAGTTGCGACGGGCGTTACGCAACATGGATTCATGATGACGGTGCAATCGACGTTTCACTTTTGCATCCGTGACGAATGCCGCGGCGTCGTCATGGATCAGGAGCGTGAGTGGGACACCGCTGCGCCGGGAAAACTGCGAAGCGATTTCCGCGTAAAAATCATCATGGGCCGCCAAGTAGCCGAGCACGGCGTCGGGCGGCTGGTGAGCGATGCGCGTGAGACATTCGCCAGCGAGCAACCAGGTGCGCACGGTGCGGGAAATCGGCAGCGCGCGCCGAAATGGCGGCCACCAGAAGCGACGCAATGGAAGCAGGATCACCGTCCACTTGGCGCGAATGCATGCGGCGACGTCCTGGCCGTTCTCGGCGACGATGGTGATTTTCCAACCGTCGGCGGCGAGCCGTTGGAGATGCCGAAGAATGATGACCGGACTCCCCGGACCTTCCGCGGGAGTCTGACCAATGTAGAGGAGATGAGGCACAGTCGTGTTTACCAATAGCCGGCGCGATCTACTTGCTGGGCCGCGGCGGGCGTTTCGTCGGCGCGTGGACGCGTCCACGCTTCGTTGAAAAAATGCTGAAATCCCGGAAGCCGATCCCACCGCCCGCCGCGGATCCCGAATAACAATTGCGTCGGCCCACCGGTATGAATGCCGATTGATCCGAGGCTCTTCGCGAATGCGGCCAATGGCAGTCCGGCGGCACCGCAGCCGAGCAACACGACGTCGATCTGATGTCGGCGATGCGCCGCCGCGATCGCATTTTCCAACCACGCGAGCATCGCAAACCAATCGGTAAATTCATTATTCGCGAAACCGTAGGGCGAGCGAATCACTTCGATCTCAAAAGCGGGCAGCACGTCGGTCTGGGTCGGCCACAGCTCGGTGCGGCGCTCGTATTGCGTGCGGATGCTCGTGGCAAAAGGGTGGACGACGAGCACGCGTTTGCCGGCGAGCGCGGCGGACCAGGGCGAAGGAAAAAAATAAGGTTCCAGCGATTGCAGTTCGATCCGGCGCGCGTGCGGTGCGTGACTGGCCAGCACGCGGCTTTCGCCGGGATTTTCCCAGACCGCGCAGGCGTCGAGTGTCGCGAGTCGTGAAAGGTATACTTCGCAAAACCGCTGATACACCCGGTCGGTGGGCGGAAAGACGCCGGCTTGTTGAAAGAGTTCCGCCTCGCCGAAAGAAGGCGCGGCCCACGTGTATTTGTAGAACTGGCGGTAGCGTAAATGCGCCGCGAGCGCGCAACATTCGCGATCGCCGATTTTGCCGAGCGCAGCCGGCTTCCCCGCACGGATGAGATCGCCGATCCACGTGTTTGCTTCACGCGCGCCGAGCACCGGAAATTTTTTGGCGTGCGCGCGCTCGCGCCGTAGATTGAGCGCGACGGAATCGACATGACGATCCAGTCCGGTCGATTCCATGAGCACATGAACGGCTTGACGAATCGGGTTCATGAGGTGGAAGCGAAGGTGTAACGTAGGCATCGCCAGTTGCGCAGGTCGAGCGGCGCGGCGAAGCAGGCCCGCCACGCATTTTTTCGGGCGGAGGAATTTTCTCCGCCGCGCGTCGCGTCGTAGGCCCAATGGCGTCGCCAGTCAGCTTGATTCTGGGGAATCGCCACGGAGGAGGGTTTCGTAACCAGAGTCGAAAGCCCGGCCGCGTGGCGGTGCGGATTGACGATCTCGTGACGCAGGGTTTCGCGGTTTCCTTGCGTGCTGTTAACGCTTTTCGAGTGCTGCCGGTAGTGAAGGAAAACGTCCGGTAAATTTGCGAGTGACCCGATGGCAGCCAGACGAAGATAGAGATCCAGGTCTTCAACCCAGTTGTAACGTGCCCGGTAACCGCCGGCTTGTTCGATCGCGTCGCGCCGAAAAAGCACGCTGGGATGAACGAGGGCGCCGCCATTTCCTTCGAGGAGCTGGGCGATGATGGTGGCGTGATCAAGCGCGGGACGGTGTCTCACGAGTGGTGCGCCCTCGGGATCGACGTAAAGCACGTCGGTGCCCACGGCGACGCAGTGCGGGTGTTCACGAAGGTAAGCGAGTTGCGTAGCGAAACGGTTTGGCAATGCGATGTCGTCGGCGTCCATCCGGGCGATGAAGTAGCCGCGCGCGAGACCGAGCCCGGCGTTGAGCGCGCCGACGATGCCGGTGTTTTCTTGGGAGATTATATTCAGGCGAAGATCGTGCGCGCCGTAAGCCCTCAAGAGGGCAGGCGAAGTGTCAGTCGAGCCGTCGTCCACGGCGATGATTTCAAAATCAGTGAGGGTTTGCGCCGCGAGGCTGGCCAGGGCGGCGGGTAGATAACGCGCGGCGTTATGCACGGGCAGCAGCACGCTGAGCAGGGGAGAGTGAGAGTAACGGTTCACGAACGGACGTGGTCGAAAAATGCGGACACATCCGGCTGGGCGAACCACGGCTGCGCGGCGCGCAAGCGAGGCTCATCCCAGTGCCACCAGCGCAAACGAAGCAAGTTTTCGATGGTCTCACTGTCGAAGCGGTAACGAATGAGTTTCGCGGGCACGCCGCCGACGATGGCGTAGGCGGGCACGTCCTCGGTGACCACGGCGCCAGCTGCCACGATGGCGCCGTCGTCGATGATCACGCCGTCGCGCACGAAGACCTGCGCGCCGATCCAGACATCGTGCCCCACGATGATTTTGCGGCGTTCGTGAAACAGGTTTTTTTCGGCGAACGAGGTGCCGCACTGCCGGCGTGTAGAATAAAAAACGGGAGCCGTCGAAACGAGGTCGCTCGGATGTTCACCACAGCCGAGTAATGAACGCGGACCGATCGAAGAGAAGCTACCGACCTCCACGCTACCGAGCAGGGTTTCACGGCCCAGATATGAGAAACGACCGATCTGCACATCGTTTAACACGCAGCTGGTTTGAATGGAGATATCGTTGGCGAAAGTGCTTCCCGCCAGTTGGACATTGCGTTCCAGCAGGCAGCGATCGCCGAGGGTGGAACTGAAAATGCGCGTGTCGTGCCCGACAATGACATCGTCCCCCAGCTGGGTGGCGCCACCCAAGTGCGCCCCGAAGACGCGGCAGTTATTGCCCACGGTCACACCCGGAGCGAGATGGCAGCCGCCTGAGAAGTAACTCCCCGTGCCGATGCGGGCGTGGGGAAATCGCAGGCGATTGCCAGTAGCGCGGAGCCAGGGTTTGCAGAATTGTCGGAGCGAACGCATCTCAGGATTTAAAAAATGGGCGGAAAAAACCGAAAGTGTTGGCGAACGCGCGTAGCAGGCTGATGCGGCGGGGCGAGTGACTGTGAATGATTTTCCCGAAAAGTTTGTCGTGAAGACGATCCGGCTTCGCCGTGCTGCGCCGCCGACCAGCCGGCACGAGCGGATAAACCTGGAGAGTCTGCAGGTAAGGCTCTGGTGCGGTCGTATGAGTCGCCGCTGAGTCGAAGCCGAGATTTTGAATCAGATTTACGGACGAAACGAGCGTCACCCGGCGTTGTGAGAAAAGCGCGAAGCTCCACTGAAAATCCCACGTGTCCACGCTCCCGCGCACGTGTTGATCGAAGTTGGCGCGATGCCATTGGAAATTCAGCGCGTCATTCACGTAATCGCGCACACCGTCCCGCACGATCGGGCTTTCCCACGCTTTTTTAAAATCGAACCGATAGTCCTTCCACGCGCGCTGCCACGATGCCCAGCCCCAAATCCAATTAAACGTGCTCGGCACGACCGGGCCACGCGACGGAGCATAACGGCCCAAGGGTTGAAACCCGGAAATCGCATGGACATCGGGATCGTGACGATACGTCGCCAGCATCGCATCGCAGAACGGGAAAAAATCGGGATGCGGAAGAATGTCGTCTTCCAGCACGATCGCTTCCCCGAGCATTGCGAACGCCGTGGTCAGGCCCGTCGAGATTCGTCGGCCACAGCCAAGATTGATATCGGCGTAGTCACGGGTGACTTCGCACGGCCAATCGATCATGTTTTCAACGAGCCAGCGCGTTTCCTGGCATAGCGCGATGTCGTCGGGCTTTGCCGCGCGAGGACCGTCGGCGATAAGGTGGAGGCGCGCGGGTCGCTGACGACGCAGCGCGCGAAATGTCCGTTGGGTCACCTCGGGCCGATTGAAAAAAATATAGATGACCGGTGACTTCATCGCGTGCGGATTAGCAACTTTGATGCAGCAGCGCGGCGAGGGGACCGTAGCATGCGCCCGGCGAAAGATGTTCCCGCGCGACTGCGAGCACGCGTGCCGCGGTGGCGGTGCGTTCGGCAGGAGATTCGAGCAGGCGCAGCACGGCCTCGGCGAATTCTTCCGGTGAATCCGCGACGATGAGCGCGCCGCGCAGAAATGGCGCGCCCTTGAGCGTGGCGGGAGTGGCGACGATCGCGCGCCCGAAGGCCGCGGCCTCGACCAGTTTGATGTTGAGCCCAGTGGCCCGGCGCAGCGGCACGATGGCGATGGCGGATCGTTCGTAAAACGACTTCAGACTTGGGACGATGCCATGGAAAACCACGCCGTCAGGTCGCAGGGCCACGGCGCGCTCGATGGAACCGCAGATATCAAGAGTGACGGCAGGGAATCCTTTGCGAATCCGCGGCCAGATCTCGCTCAAAAACCAGGTGAGTCCCTCAACGTTAAACGCATTGTCACTGCCTACGAAAATCAAACGAGCTACCGCAGATTCGGCGACATGAGGATGAATTGGCAGGGCTTTCGGGGCGACGATCACGCGCGAAGCAGGAGCGATGCGCCGCAATTCTCCCGCGTCGGACTCGGAGATTGCCACGATGATGCGGGCGGGTTGCAGCCAAGCGGTTTCCTCGGTGCAGGATATTTCTGGCGAACCGGAGGAGGTGAGCGCGGCGCGTTGCCAGCCGATGTCGTGGGTGAGGCAGACCGGCACGGCCCGTTTCAACGCGGGCAACGCGAGGAGCGGACACATCCAGGCGTAGCTCGCCATCACGGTGTGCGGACGGTGTTTTTCGGCGAAACGTTGCACGAATTCCAATTCTCCGGCGGAAGGTGGCGAGGCCCAGGGGCGGCGGACGACTTCGGTCGACGCATCGGCGATGACATTTGCTTTCAAGTGATGGCGCGGTGGATTGATGCCCACGGCGCGCAAGCAGCGGCGGGCGCGGTCGAGCAGGTTTGCCTTGAGCGGCAGCCAGACGATCGCGGGAAAAATAAACGACCGGCCAAAGCGAAGTCCTTCGGGAAAAGAGAGACGCACGGCGGCGTCAAAGGCATCGGGCAATCGCCAGCGTTTGCTCCAACGGATATGTTCATGCGGAGCGAGCCAGAGCACTTCGACGCGAAAGCCGTGGCTGGCGAGGAAGCTCGCGATGTCGTGCAGATAAGCGCCGGCACCATCTTCCCACGGAAGAGGGGTGTGTCGCGTGACAATGAGGAGTTTGTTCACAACGCGTGGGCGAGGGTGGGCGTCGCGATGTTCAAAGCGGCGACGCGGACGGAAACGCGCGGGCGCGCATTGGGGGAAGAGCGATGCGTCGTCTCATCCTCGGCCGCGGGCAACACGTCCCAGAGAGCGACATCGACCAGTGCGTCCGGATAGGACGATCCTTCGATCGCAGCGCAGCTCACATGATATTGGCTTTGGGGCAGCGGCCAAAACTCAAGTCCGAGGGTGATGCGATAACTGCCCGGTTCGAAGTCGAGGGCAGGCGTCATCGTGTCGGAATCAAGCGTGAGCACGCGCTGGCCTTCCCGCGTGGCGAAACCGAGGCCAACGGCGAAACGCCGCACCGGCTCGGTCAGTTTGAAATCGAGATAAAACTCCGCGGATTGCCCGTAACGGATCGCTCGGCCGTCGGGCGTGCCGAGTTCCACTAGGCGGACCCGCGTCCCTTCGCCGTGGCCGCGTGGTCGATCGACGAGCGACACACGGAGGGGCGACGATTGAAGGTGCTGCGAGTAGCGCGCGATCGCGTCTTCGACGGGCATGATGCCGACGCTGCGGCCATTTTCGAGGTAGAGGCACTTGGTGCAGAGCCGGCGGAGCGCCTGCATGTTATGGCTCACGAGGAGAATAGTGCGTCCATCGGTGGTGGAAATTTCCGACATGCGGTTGAGGCATTTGCGTTGGAAGTCGGCGTCGCCCACGGCGAGGACCTCGTCGAGAATCAAAATCTCTGGCTCCAAATGCGCGGCGACCGCGAAGGCGAGACGCACATACATGCCGCTAGAATAACGTTTCACGGGCGTGTCGATGAAAGCCGCGATCTCGGCGAATTCGACGATCTCGGCGAATTTTTTCGAGACCTCGGCGCGGGACATTCCCAGGATGGCACCGTTGAGGAAAATATTCTGGCGTCCGCTGAGTTCCGGATGAAACCCCGTGCCGACTTCGAGCAGGCTGCCGACGCGACCGTGCATCGTGATCTCGCCAGCGGTGGGTTCGGTGGTGCGCGAAAGGATTTTTAAGAGCGTGCTTTTGCCGGCACCGTTGCGTCCGATGACGCCGACGATTTCCCCCGGGAAAATGTCAAATTCCACGTCTTTGAGCGCCCAGAACTCGCCGGTGAGTGCAGGTTTCGTTTGCGAGATCGAACGACGCAAGAAGCGCGCGGAGAGTCGTTCGAGTTCGTCGCGGAAACTAGACATGCCAATCTGGCCAAGTTGGTAGCGTTTCGAGACGCCCCGCGCGCTGATGATGGGTTGGGTCATGGCGGAGTTCAGACGGTGTCGACAAACGTGCGGGCGGTGCGCTGATACAGCACGATGCCGCCGAGCAGAACCGCGGCCGTGAGCAGCAGTGAGATCGCATGGCTCACGAGGGTCACGCTGCCCACGCCGAGGAGAATTACGCGCGTGAGTTCGACGATGGACGCCATGGGATTGAGGCCGGCGAGCCAGCGCCATTCCTCAGGAATGCGCGAAAGCGGATAGATGACCGGTGTCGCATACATGCCGATTTGCAGCAGGTAGCCGGTGAGTTGCTGGAGGTCGCGATACTTGGCTGTGATTGCGGAAAGCACCAAACCCATGCCCAGGCCGAGCGCGGCGGTTTGCACAATGAGCAAGGGGAGCAGCGCGAGCTTCCAGTCGATGTGCAGTGAGGCACCGAAGGGCGTCGCGAGAACATGGTAGAGCCAGAACGCGGCAAACACAGCGAACTGCACCGCGAACGCGATCAGACTCGAACCGCACATCGCGAGCGGCGGAATCAGTCGCGGGAAATAGACTTTGCTGAAAATACTGGCGTTGCCCGCGAGGGAATTGCCGGTCGTGCCTAAAACGTTGGCGAAATAATTCCACGCAAGCTGGCCGCCGAGATAAAACAACATCGGCGGCACACCATCGGTGGGAATGCCGATGATGCGTGAAAACAAAACCGTAAAGACCACGGCATTGATCAGTGGGTTGATGATAAACCAGATCGGCCCGAGGATCGTCTGCTGATAACGGGAGGTGAAATCGCGCTGCACCAGTAGCACGAGCAAGTCGCGATACTGCCAGAGCCCGGCCCAATCCAGCCGCAGCCAGGATTGGTTGGGCCGGATCAGAATTTTTTGAGCGGTGAGCGTCGGGGCGTTCATGCGATTGACGCGATGCGCGGGTGAACGGAGCTGGCAGGCGATACGCGTCCAGACCATGCGAGCGCGGCGAGCACGATGACGTTTAAAGCGACAGCGGGCATTTCGAGCGGGAAGTCCAATTGCGCCTGCAGCAAGACGGCAGCGAGTGCGCACGCGGCGGCGACGGCGAGTGATCGATGGAGCGGACTGCGCCATCCACGCGTGCGCACCACCGCGACCACGGCGCCAACAAGAAATCCCCACCAACCCAACGTAGCTGGCACGCCCCATTCGACGGCGCATTGCAACAGGTCTTGATGGGTGAATTGGAGAAATTGAAAAAACGTGCGCACGAAAGGATCGTCGGAATGCTGACTCGCCGCGCCCATCCAGTTGGCCGGGCCGTGGCCGGTGAGCGGTCGGTCGGCAATGGCTCGAAGGGCAGTATGCCAGCCTTCGCCGCGATCCCCGAGCCAGCCGTAGTGTGAGGTGAACGGAATAAAAAGATCATCCCGAATCAACGCGGGCCACGCCGACTCCGGCGGAGAAATGGTGGGCTCCACAAAAGCGCTCGTGGAAAAGTGAGTGAAGAAATAGCGCCAGCGCGCTGTGATGTCACCCAGGCGCCCGCTCATCGTTAGGATGAGAAGGAGAGCGGCGATTCCCGTCGCCCCGAGGACTAAGGCCCGTTTTCCGCGAACACGAATTTTCAATCCCAACCAAAGAAAAGGCGCGACGAGCAACGCCGCGACTTGCGGAAACCTCGAAATATGACTGCCGTGCGCAGCGAATAACAGGAGTGTCGCCGCACTCGTGACCACGGCGACCGAAGTAGAAAGTGGGGTGCGCGTGACGCTCCACGCCGCAACGCTCAAGCCCGCCGCCAGTGGCCATGCCGTGTTGAAATAGGCACCGGCTGCCGTGTGATGAAAAAATGTCCCGCAAAAGTTTGCAGGCATTTTCTCGATCTCGCTCCAGTAAACCCCCGTGGCCTGCGTGTAATTTTGCAAGAAGGCGAGCACGGCTACGCCCGTGGCTGTGACGACCAATGTGATCGTGAAGATCAGCGCCCACGTGCGCGCGCGGCAAAGATCGATCAGCGGCAGCGCGGCGGCGGCGAGTGCGACGGCGAACGGGAGCGTGTTTTCAGGAGTGCGCGACACGGTTTTTAGTGACCAGCGTGCGACCACGCGTGCGAAATGAGTTTCTGTGAACGAGGCGACCGGCGTGGCGGTGGCTAACCCGGTGATCCACGGGAATGTGGCCACGACAAAAAGTGCTACGGCGCATGCTGCGAAGACCGGCACTTGCGGACGACGACCACTCATAAGCAATGACGCACCCCAGAGCAGCGTGGCAGCAGTGCATCCTAAAGTAATGATTTCCGGACCCCCTGCGCGCGTAGATCCGTAGTTCAACGGGGCGAATACCAACAGCGCAGTGAACACCGCGCCTGCGGCTATTCGCAATCCATCGCCCGATGTTCTGGAGAGACTCACGTGACTGATTTCTCTTCGTATGCCCGGTAGTAGTCTGCGGTCTGCGTGCCGTAACCGTGATACCCAAAGCTCTGGGCCTTCTTTTCCGGCAATTGATTCAAGACGACCCCGAGCACGGAGATGCCGGCGCTCTCAAAACGATCGAGCACCTTGCGAATGATCGCGGCGCGCACGGTGCGATAGCGACAGACGTAAATCATCTCATGGCAGCAGCGGGCGAGGAGCAGTGCATCCGGAAAAATCGCAGCAGGCGGCGTGTCGAAGATCACCAGATCGTATTTCTGCAAAAGTGGCGAAAGGGTCTCGCGCCGACTGAGTTGATCGAGCAGTTCGGTGGGTCGCGTGACGCTGCGACCGGCGGGCAACAGGTCGAGGTAGTCGCTGACGTGCAAAATGTCGTTGGGAATTGCCGGGCGGATCGCGGGATCGCTTTCGAGCCAGTCTACCCAGCCGGAGGTGACCTTAATTCCGAAATAACGATGCAGCGACGGACGGCGCAGATCGCCATCCACGAGGAGCGTGCGGCGTTTATGCGCGGCGAATACGGCGGCGAGATTGCTGCAAAGAGAACTTTTACCTTCGTCCGGCACGCTGCTCGTGACGAGCAACGCTTTCGGAAAATCGAGGGAGGAGCGCACTTCGATTTCGGAAAAAATTCCGCGGTAGGCCTCGGCGATGTCGCGATTTTTTTGCAGACGGAACACTTGGGCGCGCTCGGTTTCGTCGAGTTTGGTCATTTTTTTCACGACGCCGAGCAGCGGTTCATCGAGTGAATCTTCGACTTGCGCCGGGGTGCGGAGACGCGAATCAATCAGCCCCAGTCCTAACGGAAGGAGCAGGAGGAGACTCAAGCCAGCGCCGCCGGCTTTGAGGGCAATGTCGAATGCGCCGGTGTCGGAAGGCGCATCGGGGATCCACGCCGGGTCAAAGATGCCGATGTTGGTGTTAGCCATCTGGCTCGTGATGTTGGCTTCGGTGAGTCGATCAACGATGCGCGTGTAGGTGTTGCGCTTGGCATTGGCGTCCTGCTCGAGGAATTTATAGTCGACGGAAATTTTATCGAGTTCGCGGGCCTGCGCTTCTGAACCGATGGTTTCTTTCTGCAGGCGGTCGAGGTATTGGGCGGAGACTTCGTAGCGCGAATGGAGTTCGGCGATGGCTTTCTTGGTGCCCTCGTCGAGCATTCGCTGCGTCTCGCTGACATCGAGTTGGTTTTGTTTAATCTTGGGATGCTCCGCGAGGTAATGCTCGTTGAGCATCGTGCGCTGCGAGAGCAGCGTAATGAGACTGTTGTTAAGATTGCTGACTTGCCCCGAGGCCAGGATTGCGGGGATTTCGAGGAGGTTGCGGTCGGTGCGCTGGTATTCGTCGATTTTGTCGATCAGTGATTTCGCATCGATCTGGTCGAGGGTGGCGCGCACGACGGCGGTGCCGAGCGAAGCCATTTTTTGCAGCACGACGTTTTGGGTTTCACCAATTGCGGCGAGGTTGTGCTTGGCGCGGTAAACCTGGAGCGCGTTTTCCGCCGCTTCGACTTGGGTGCGAGTTTCCTCGGCCTGGTTGCGCAGGAAAACGATGGCGGAATTGGTGCGCGTGTTGGCGCTGTCGAGATTGTAGTCGATGTATTTGCGCGCGTAACGATTGGCAATGAGCGCGGCGGCTTCCGGGGAACGATTCGTGACTTGAATGCCGATGATCGGCGTGCTGCGTCGAGCGAACACGTTGACGTGGGGACGAATGATCGCAGCGAGCGCGGGTGGTGGCAGCGCGGGATTTTCCGGGTCGAGATACGCGCGCTGAATGAGCGTCGTCTCGGTCGGGTTGAACGAAGCCAGCACGTAGTCCGCGAAGGTTTTGCTGCGGAGCTGCTCCATGTGCGTGTTAAGTTCGGTGGCCGTCTGTAAACTTGTGTCGACGACCTCCTGAATGTTGAGCACGCGATCTTTGCGGGCTTCGAAAAGCAGCGAAACTTCGGTGGTGTAGATGGCTTCGAAATGGGGCCGGAACCAGACGATCAGTCCGGCGGCGACGACTCCGGCAATGGCCCCAAGCCACCAGTGTTCGACAAATAAATCGTAGAAATCTCGCGGAGTTCGGCGAAAAAGGCTGCTGGAACGCTTGGAGGCGTTGGTGCGATTGCGAATCTCAGAATCGGGGGAAGACATTAGGAAGTGAGCAGGCTCAGGATCAAAACAAACGCTCCGGCACCCACACGCGGTCACCGGGATAGAGTGCGAGATTGGCGCGGTCGCGGCCGGGCTGACGGCGTCCGGAAATGATTTTTTCCAGATCGACGGTGACGACTGTTTCTTTGCCTTCGGCGTCGCGATGCGTGATCGTGACGGCATCGGATTTTGCCACGGGCAAAAATCCGCCGACGCGAGTGATTACTTCTACGATATCGAGGGTGACGACATCGCGCGGGAAGACCACCGAACCCGGAGTGCGCACGGCACCCAGCACGGAAATTTCACGGGGAAAATAGGAAGTAACCACGAGGTTTACGACCGGCTTTTTCAAGAACTGCCGCGACTGATAAGCCGCTTCGATGGCCCGCTCGGCTTCGCGGATGCTTTGTCCGATGAGGAGAATTTCACCGATGAGCGGCAGGCGGGCTTCGCCGGAGCGCGCGATCGTTTGGGAGGTCGCGAGGTCGAGTTCGTTGTAAACCGTGATGGAAATCGTGTCGCCGCCGCTGAGTCGGTAGTTGGGATCAGTGATGACGGCGAGCGGCGCGGGCGCTTGATCTGCGGAGAATAGCGGGGCGGGGGCCGCGAGGATCAGGCCAAAACAGAAGGAGAGAAGGATGCGCGACATGACGAGATTTAAAACTGGTAGGAAACACTCAGGCTCACGACGTGACGGTCGAAGGTGGACTCGCGAAGGTTCGAAGAAATGGAATTAAAAAAATACGTGAGGTTGGCGTCCCACTTGCGAGCGAAGTGGTAACGCAGCCCGGCGCTCGCAGAGACGACGTTGTCGTCGCGATCCATTTCATCATACGTGGACCAATCGTAACCGGCGGTGAGTGTGCCGGTGAGGTTGGTGCGCAGCGTCTGGTCGAGCCCGAGTTGCACGCTCGTGGTGACGACGGTGACATCGCTGACCGCGAGTCGCTGGGTGCGATAAGCGGAGAAACGGACGCGCGTGCGCTCGCGTGCTTCCCAGGCCAGACGCAGCGTGCCGACAAGTTCCTTGGAACCGTCGTCGTTAATGCCCGGGGTGGCCGCACTCTGGTAGCTGAGAGAAAAAGACGACGTGATCTTCGGGAAATATTTCGCCGGCAGGAATGGACCTTCGAGAATGACGGAAAGAATCGAACCTGACTGACGCGCGGGTCGGTCAGGATTTTCTTCGCTGGAGCGATTGACGATGCGATAACCGTAGTTGAATCCGAAACGCAGGACGTCGCGCGCAAAGGTTCGGTTCAGGCCACCCGTGAGACTGTAGGATTTTTGATCGAGAGCGACGCCACGCGCATTCTCGCCGGACGTGCGCAGCGTGTCGTAGTTACCGGCGATGCGCAGTGAGTTGCCGTAAAAGAAATCCGAGTAGGCGTAAATCACGTCGGTGCTCAGGATCTGCTGATCGCTCGCGATCGAGCGTTGGGTGTCGCTGTAATTGGCGTTCGTGGCGACCTGGCTGCGTGGTCCGGTGATAAGCGCGCCCTTGGCGATAAACGTGGTCGCTTGCGTCTCAATGCGCGCGTTGATGTCGGTGTTGACGTCGGCGCTCTCGCGGTAAGCAGCCGAAACCAAGCCGGAGTAGTTACGTTGCGAAGCGTTCGTGATCTGCAACGTTGCGTCCAGATCGAGATTTTCCGCGTCGAGCTCGGTTTGTTCGAGGTAGCGAAGAAAAGAGATGCCCGCGTTGGCCGAAGCTTCGATAAGTCCTGCTTTTTTTAGATAAGAAACCCGCGGTGTGAGCGTGCCGAACGTGTCTCCAGTGGCATCGTTCGTTCCGAATAAATTGGAATCGTATGTGACCGTGGCGGCCGCGCTGGCAGAGATTTCGCCCCGACCGACAGGAATGGCGGCTGAAACGGAGCCTGCGATTAATGCCAAGCCGGCGGCATGGAGGATGGTTTTCATTGAACGGAAATTTATATGCGATCGCGCCGTTTTGAATTACGTCGAGCGCGGCGAGGTTTTCAGGCGCGCTACCGCCATTGGCCGCAGCGCGGTTCAGGCAGCAAACAAACGAGCGAGTGACGTTTACGACGCCAGGCGAGTGCGCTCACCTAGCGTGCCGTCAGTCACCGACGCACGCTGTGGAGAACGCATGTTTACGACGGAGGCTTGGCGGTTGATCAATTGATCACCCGGCAAACTGATTTCGACGTCGTGACCTAACAGAGAAAGTAAAACCCGAACGCGATCCAGCGGGTTGGCCGACTTGCATACGCGACCTTCCGAACCGCGAAAGCAACCGCCGGCGACGCGCACCCAATCGCCTTCTTCGAAAATCGGAGAGAGTGCGGTTGCTGTGTTGGGCGCGGGGTGACTGCGGAGCTGGGCGATGGTCGCATCATCCACGCGGGGAGGCGGACCGCCAAAAGCGACCAAGCCAAGGACGCCCGTCGTGCTGACAACCTGACGCACTTGGGTCGGATATTGAAAACGCGCGAACACATAACCAGGAAACAGCGCTTCGGTCACGGTTTGCACGCCACCCGCACGCAGCTCGCGGCGGATACGAATGCGCGGAGCAAAGGCTTCGACCTGATTGCGTCTCATAAGATTGAGAGCTGCGACGTGTTCCCTGCGCCCCGAGGCGCGCAAGCAAAACCAACCCAGCCCGCACGCATCCAGAATCGGATCGAGGATGTTCTTGCGCGCCGGCACCGGACTCGGAGTCGGGTGGGGAATTGCGAAGGAAGTGAGTGGAGTCGCGAACATGTCGGACACCACGCTTCCGCGTGCGAGGTGCACGTGGCAAGCGACATCAAATCACTCCGCGTCCAATCAGGGTTTGCCTGATGATCGACCGGCGGCAAAGCGGCCAATCCACCGAGTTGACACCGCTCGCCACCGAAACTTTCCAATAACCCGATACGATTATCCTGATGATTCACCGAGCTGCACCCTGATACGCAAAGCAGCGTGTCGGCACATCAATGGCACTAGCAACCGAAGTGCGCGCACCTACTTTTTTCATGTTCAACCATAATCCCATTAACCTCATGACACTGAAATCATCCTTCATCACCGTCCTACTCCCCGTGCTCAGCATCGCTAGCGCCGCGCATGCTCAGATCATCAACACCGAAACTTCCTGGAACGGCAGCCAAGGCGTAAGCTCCTTCGGGAACAACGGCCCCGCTACAAGCGGCTTTCCTCAATTCTACAACACGCCAATTTTCGGTCAGACGTTTAGCGCGCCGGTCGGCTTCAATCTCTTGAGTTTTTTCCAGGTCAACATTTCACCTCGAGCGGACTTCAACACCCCGGTCGTCAACGGGCTCTTCAATGCCAAAATCGCAACTTACGACACGACGCTGAATAAAATCGGCACAGTGGTCTGGTCATCCGGCAACACGGTGTTGAGTGCGGCTCCCGGATACGCGGCCTATAATTTTTCGGTTAACACGCTCCTGGCGGCTTCGCAGTCCTACGTTTTTTTTGCGGAAGATTTATCCGGAGCGGGCTCGTATATGTTCGGCGGCGTCAGAGCGGATACCTACTCGGGCGGTAGTTTTGTCTTCTCCAATACTCCCGGCGGCAGCGGAACGTTTGTGCCGTTTACGACTACGGTGTCTGACCTCGCGTTCAAAGCCACTTTCTTAAACGCCAGTGTGATTACTCCGGTGCCGGAACCTTCCACCTACGCACTCTTTGGCGCGGCCGGCTGTTTGACGATCGCAGCATTCCGGCGTTTCCGGAGAAGCAATGTGAGTCAGTTGCAGCCTCGTGGTGTGTGAACAGTTCGAAGTTTCACTTGGATGGGGAAAATCTAATCCTCCTGTTGCTGGAGGAGGTGAAATTGAGCTGCGCTGGAATTTCTATCCATCGCAGCTTCCTTCGCTCGTATTAGCGAAACATGATTCACCCGCTGGGGCCGTTGGGATCGGCGTGTGCCGACCACCGGCGTTCACAGTCAAACCGGCGAGAGGATCCAAGTCTCCACGCCTGACGCATTAGGACATGAAAAAACGCCCAGTGTCGTTTCTGGGCGTTTGGTCGAAATGGTCGGGACGGAGAGATTCGAACTCTCGACCTCTTGCTCCCGAAGCAAGCGCTCTACCAGGCTAAGCTACGTCCCGATTTCAACTCCGGTCTGACCGGAAAAGAGCGGTGAAGAGACCCCAAAGCGGTAGGGGTAGCAAACAAAATTTTCTAAACTCCGCATTCTGCCGCCGCGTCTGAATTTCCCTAGCACAGGGGTAGCACAACTCGCACTCGTTCAAACCTTTTTGAGAGTGGGGCCGTCCACCCAGACCGCGGGAATTGTCGTGGTCGAGGGATGTTCGGGTGCGCCGCAATCGTTGCGGTGTAAGGCGGCGATCAACAATTCCACGCCGCGCGCGCCGAGCAGGCCCGGTTGCAGATCCAAGCCGGCGCACGGCACGGTGTTGGTGGCGACGTTGAGGCAGCAGAAGCCGTGCGTTTCGGGAATCTTCGCGCCGCACTCGATCATCCATTCCATGACTTCCGCACGGTGGCAGAGCACGGCGTCGGGATTCTTGGTTTTGAACCAGCGAATAAAACTTTTCTTGTCGATCTCCGGCAGCACCAGCGGCGGGAGCGCCTCTTTTTGGGAATGATGCTCGTGATACGTGTGAAACGCCGCTTCCCAACGATGCAGCAAGCGTGCGTCGTGGCCGCCGTGGAGCACCAATCCTAAACGGTGATAGCCGAGCCCGTGCAGCTTTTGCACCGCGAACACCATGGAGCGATAGTGGTCGGGACACACTGCGTGGAGGGCGGGCTTTTCAATTAGATAGTCGGTATAGACACCGGCGAAGTGCGACCAATCGAGCCCGCTTAAATCGGCGTCGCCGCCAATCGGAAGCAGGAGCAGTCCACGAATTCCGCGGGTTTGCAAAATCGTATCGAGGCGTGCGTCTGAGATCCCGCGCGTGCCGGTGATGATGGTTTCCGCTTTGAAGCCGAGTTCGGCGGCACGCTCGCTGGCGCCGCGCGCGAGTTCGCGGTGATAGCGATTCGCATTGCTCGAACGACCATCGGGACCGTCATGGTCGAGAATCGCGAGCACGCCGCGAAATGTGCCGGAGCGGGCGCGGCGCATCTCCGACATCAAGGCGCCGGCAAGCGGGTTCGGCCGGTAGCCGACGGCCTTCGCGGCTTTCTGCACGCGTTTGCGCGTGGCCGGATTTACGCGTGGTGATTCGCGCAGGGCTTCGGAAACGGTGGTGTGCGATAGCCCGAGGGAGCGGGCGATTTCGCGAATAGAGGGGGCGCTCATGTTCTTACTGTAAACATGTAGAGCTTTCAAAGGGCGGCTGACGAGAGGGAAGTTGACTTGCGACGTGAGAATTTGCGCGTTGGGGTTTACGCATGTCGATTCGAACGTCGCGCTGGCGAGGCCTGCTTTTTCTGTTTTTGGGCGTGGGCGCGTGGGCCATGGCTCCGCACAACCCTGGCCCGTTCGACTGTGCGAGTAATTGGGTGGTCGAACAAATGCCGGGCGGAACGGTGGAAATCGCACCCGGGCGACTCACCATTCAGGACCGCGACGGATGCACCGTGTGGTGGAAAGAAAAACTTAAAGCACCGCTGACGATCACCTACGAAGCGACGGTGGTAAATGCCGGTGGGCCGCTCGATCGCGTGTCAGATATGAACTGTTTTTGGCTGGCCACGGATCCGCGCAGTCCCGGGGATTTATTTTTTAAGGCTCATGGTCGAAACGGAAAATTCGAAACTTACGACGGCTTGCGCACTTACTATGTGGGCCAGGGTGGAAACGATAACACCACGACGCGTTTTCGACGTTATGCTGGCGGTGGAGTGAAACCGCTGTTGCCGGAGCACGACCGTCGTGAGGCGGCAGGATTGCTCGAAGGCAATCGCCCTTATCGGATCAAAATCATCGCGCAGGCGGACGGCGTCGTGCGTTACTACCGCGACGACATTTTAATCTTTGAGTTCAAAGATCCCGAGCCGCTGCGCGAAGGTTGGTTTGGTTTCCGCACGGTGCACAGTCATCTGCGGATTCGTGATCTTAAAATTGAAAGGGCGACGCCTTAGCTTTCTACCGCAACGACAGCGACATCGAGCGGGGCGAGTTTGAGGTATTTGGAAACCGAATCGCCAGTAATCAGGTTTTTCCCACGAATTTTCCCGAGCGGGATTTTAACCGGACTATCGTGGTAATTGAGGGCAAAGATAAATTTCCCGGACGCCGATTCCCGCTGTGTGATTTCCACGCCGGCGGGAGCTGCGAGCGGAGCCGATACGTCGGCCTGACGACTGATTTCGGTGAGCAGTTGATCGAGGCCGGCGCTGTCGAGTTTCGTGCCGAGATAATACGCGGTGCCTTGGCCGTGATTGTTTTTAGTGATCGCTGGGCGGCCTGCGAAAAAATCTTTTGAATACGTGGCGATCGCGCTGGCGCTTTCGAGGTGCAGGAGGTCGCACCACTGTGAACATGCGTGCGTCTGGCGAGACCGCGTGAATTTGATCTCGTTGGTGCGGCCGTCGGGATAAGGCGCCCATTCTTCAACCCACAGTCCGAGCGTTTTGCGCAGCAGGGCGGGGTAACCGCCGAGCACGACGTGTTCGTTTTCGTCGACGATGCCGGTGAAATAGGTCGCGAGAAGCGTGCCGCCGCGTGCGACGAACGAATCGAGATTTGCCGCCGATTTTATCGTGAGGAGATAAAGCGCTGGGGCGACGACGAGATTGAACCCGGTGAGGTCGGCGTCGGGATGCACAAAATCCACGCCGATGTTTTTTTCATAAAACCAACCGTGCAAACTTTGCGCCCACGCCGCGTAATCGATGCGCCCGGGCTTCGATTCCGTTTCGACCGCCCACCACGCGTGCCAATCGACGACGATCGCGACTTTGTTCCGCACGAGCGAACCGACAACAGGCGTGAGTTTTTTCAGTTCCGCGCCGAGCGCTTTCACTTCGGCAAATACGCGGCTCTGTTCGGGCGGGATGTGTTGAATCAAGCCGCTGTGAAATTTTTCTGCGCCGGCTTTCGAGGCGCGCCACTGGAAAAACATCACGCCATCACCACCGCGCGCGACGGTTTGCAGGCTGCCCAGGCGCATCAAGCCCGGACGTTTGGGCGAATTGGTCGGCCGCCAGTTTACGGCTGACGTAGCTTGCTCCATCAGCACGAACGGGCGCTCTGGTTTGAGCGAACGCATCAGATCGTGACCTGCCGCGCCGGTGTGGCGCGCGGACGCTTCATCAACCGGATCGGGGTAGCTATCCCATGCGATAAAATCCAACTCCGCCGCCCACGCGCGATAGTCGAGCGGTTTGAAGAAGCCCATGAAGTTAGTCGTGAGCGGCAGATGCGGCGTGGCTTTGCGTAAGATTGCCGCCTCCATTTTGTAGAGTTCGAGAAACGCGTCGCTCGTGAAACGTTTGAAATCGAGGCACTGCGTCGGGTTGGTGTGATATGGCGCGCGGCGTGGCGTGAAAATTTCTTCCCAGTGGCCGTAAAGTTGGCTCCAGAACGCGGTGCCCCACGCGGCGTTGAGGGCCGCGAGCGTTTTGTATTTCGCGCGCAGCCATTGGCGAAAGGCCACCGTGCTGGCTTCGCTGTGGCATTCGTGGAGGTGGCACGCGTATTCGTTATTGAGGTGCCACGCGACGACGGCGGGATGCTTACGGTAACGATTCGCGATGCGCGTCACCAACGCCGCGGCGTATCTTCGGTAGATCGCACTGCTCGGGGAATATTGCTGACGCGAACCGACTTGCAGCACGATGCCATCGGAGGTCACCGGGAGAATCGCGGGATGTTTTTTCGAAAGCCACGGTGGCGGCGATGCGGTCGCGGTAGCGAGACACACGGAGATGTCGTTGGCAGCGAGCAAATCCAGCACACGATCCAGCCAGCCAAAATCGAAACGCTTTTCGCTCGGTTGCAGTTTTGCCCAACTAAAAATTCCGACGCAGAGAATGTTGACGCCGGCTTCGCGCATGAGACGCACATCGTCGGCCCAGACGGACTCGGGCCATTGCTCGGGATTATAGTCGCCGCCGTAAAGGAGGTGCGGAGGAAGAGTGCGAGTCATGAAGAATTACGGAAAGATTTCCCAACCGAAGATCGAGATGTCGGCCCCGGCGGTGGATTCAGGAAAAGTTACGCGCAAATAGCGCGCGTCCAACCTCGAATTGACGACGAACGGACTTTGCACGGCAGTCGTTGCGGGGTGTTCGAGCACGCGTGTCCATGTGTCGCCGTCGATCGAGGCTTCTACGGTGAAGGTGTAGGGTTTCCACGCGTATTCGAAGCTGATTTCCTGGCGGGAAATCTTTTTCACGGCACCGAGATCAAGTCGGAGCCAGGCACCTCGGGCGCTCGGTTCGGCGGCCCAGCGCGTGGCGTGATTGTCGTCGAGCACTGCAGAAGCGCCGAAAAAATCTCCGACGGAACTCGATGCGGTGGCGGCGACCGCTTTGATTGTTGGACGAGTTCTTTGGATGAACGCTGGCCCGCGATGGGTGGGAGTGATGGTTTCGATTTCGCCCGATTCGTCGAATTGCAGCGGATCGACGCACAGTTGCCGGTAGGCGGTGTCGGTCTCGAACGGCAGGCGATGGCGGTGATATAAAATGTAAGGCTGCCCTTCGTGCGTGAAGACGGCGTGGTGGCCCGGGCTCACGACATTGCGCGCGCGATCCGTTTTGAGAATCGGTTCGTTTTTCGTTTCACGAAATGGCCCGAGTGGACTGTCGCCGACGGCGTAGTAAACGCAGTAAGTGTCGCGATTCGTGCGACCGTCGGAGTAAGTGAGGTAGTATTTTCCGCCGCGCTTCACCATGAACGGGCCTTCAAAGTAGTGGCCGTTTTCAGGTGTCACATCGCGCGGCTCGCCGACAAAGGCATTGAGTTCGCGGTTCAATTCGACGACGAAGCAGCGTCCGTTTTTCCAATTCCACCCGGAGCCCCAGTAGAGATACGCGCGCCCGTCGTCGTCGATAAACGCTTCCGCGTCGATCATGTGGTAAGTTTCATTCCACGTCGCCGGAATGAGCGGCTGGCCGCCGTTCGCATCGCGCCAGGGGCCGAGCGGATGCTCGGCGACGCCCACCCACACCTCGCTGCCCACCGAAATGAACAGGTGGAATTTTCCGTCGGGTCCTTTCACGACGGACGGCGCCCACACGTTTGAGCCCTTGGAAGTCGGACTCGTGCAAGCCGTTTTCGTGGGCCAGTTCAGTTCGCGAAAAGTCCAGTGTTTGAAATCGGCGCTTTCCCAGCAGCCCAGCGTTTCACTGCCCCACGGATCGAGGGTCGCGTAGAGAAACTGTTTTCCGGCGTGCGTGACCAACGCCGGATCGGCGTAGTAACCGGCGATGATCGGATTCGCCGCCGATGGCGCGTTCCAAACGTGAGCGTAAGCGGGCGGTGCGTCGGCGAGCGGCATGCCGATTACGAGCGGGGCAGGGCGTCGCCCGCGAGCGCGAGATTTTGGATGGCGGCGAGGCCCCATTGCGCGGCGTCGTTGGTGGAAACGAACACCGCTTCGTCCACCGGGCGGAGCACCGTAGGGCCGGTGAGCGGCGTGCCTTTGAACGCGCCGGTCGCAGCTGGCTTGCCGCGCCAGTCGGTCGCGAATTCCTCCCACGCCCGCTTGGCGAGCGCGGGATTGCCGGTCTGTTGCGCGGCGTAAGCGGTGAGGCGCGAGTGCCCTTGACGCAGGCCGTTGGCGCGGAGCGCGGAACCGAGCCGCTTTTTCTGCTCGTCCGCGGAAGCGTTGTAGAGTTCGCAATAGTCGAGCCACGCGCGGCGAAATTCCGGCACATCGAACAGCTGGTTGAGTTCGGCGCACACTTCCACGAGGCCGAAGACCGCGTTGAGGTGTGAGACGGAAATACCTTTGTCCTCGGAAATGGCGAAGGCTCCCGTTTCGAGATTGATGGTCAGCGCGCTCGTGAAGAATCCGTGCGGTTGCGCGCCGAGAGTGCGCATGCCCGCGAGGAGACGATCGTGCATCTTCGCATCGCCGGTGCGTTCCCATTCCGTGAGCCACGCGCTGGCGATGGAACCCCAGTCGGTGCCGACGCTCATGCCGACTTTGGTGGCGTCGACGGTTTCGCCGCGCGCCTGGTCGCCGGCGGAGGCGGCGTGCGCGAGTTTTCGGCCGGGCGGGAAAGTCAGCAGCGTGCGGCCGGCTTCGATTTGTTCGCGTAGCAGATCACCCACGCGCTCATCGCCGGTGAGATAATAATAGTAACGGCGATTCGTCGCGGTGCTGATGCGCATCTGTTTCGCGCTGCAGCCCCAGTGTTGCACGTTATGGCGCGAGCCGAGCGGCGCGAAGCGGCCGAGGTGATGAATATCCACTTCGCCCGTGTGGCGGGTCATGGCTTCCGCGAAACGGAACACGTCAGGGCGTCCGCTTTGCAGAAAATAAAGCCAGAGCCAGATGTCGGTCGACAACTCTGAGTTGTCCCAAGCAAACCCGCCGACGTCGTAGCGCCATTCGTGGCGATCGGCGTCGTAGGTATGCATGACGTCGCCGTAATTCCAAAAGCCATACCAGCGGCGTTGCTCGCGTTGCCCGACATAGAAATCGAAATAGGAAGCCAGCCGGTCTTCCACGCTCGCGCGCGCCGGAGAAGAGCGATCGGACGGGCTCCAGATTTTTCCGAAGACTTCGCAGTGATGCAGCCAGGCGGAGGAACTCACCAACTGCGGCGGCGCTTCGAGCGCGTGCTGCAGCGCGGCGAACGCTTCGCGCGTGGGCGTGGCGGCGACGAAATGCAAATGCAGTTCGCTCGTGCGCGCGACGCCTTCGGGCGAGTTGAAACCGGGCTCGTAGTCTTCGTAAGTGATTTCGAGGCCGCCGTTGTATTGCTTGTCGAATGTGTCCATGCCCATGCCGTCGTGGTAAGGACGGAGGTCCATCGGTGCGGCGCCCGGAGCCCACATCCATGCAGTGACTTCGGCGGCGTCGCTCGTGGCGTTGCGAATGTCGAGTTGTGCCGGGTGACTTTGCCAGAAATTGCGCAGCCCGAACGCCACGCCGCCATCGGGCGTGCCGATGTAGCCCAGCCCGCCGGCGCGCTGACCTTGGGCGGAATCGAGCCACGTGAAACCGTCCCGCGTGCGCTTGTGAATTTGGAAACCGTCCGCGCTCGACTGAAGCAGCGTCCAGTCGGCGTAAGCGGCGATGTATTGCAGGCGATCGGTCACGCGCTTGTCCCACTCGGCGAGCGGCGGCGTGGCGAGGCCGGCGACTTGGGTGTCTTTCACTTTCGCGCCGGGATCGCGACGCAGGCCGGTGATGCCGCGCACGGCTTCACCGAAAACTCCGCCGTCGATTCCACTGAAGCGCACGTGGCGATCATGATTTTCTCCGCGCAACGGCACCGCGAAACGCACCCCGAGGCCGGTGATAAAATCCTTCTGCGCGTCGCCGTCGAAGACGATGGTGTGCATCAGGCGCACGCTGTCGCTGCCCGCGTAAAAATAGAGACGCACAATAAACGGCAGCCACGTGCGGCCTTGGCCGGCGTGACGGCCTTCGATTTTCACGACGGCGCGCACGGGGCCGGTTTGCTCGACGGTGACGCGGGCGATTTCGCCGGAGAAAGATTCGACGCGTTTCGCGGCGGCGTCCTGGCGATTTTCCAACTGGCACACAAGGCGACCGTCGCGCGCGATTTCTTTTTCGCTGCGCGTGACGGAACGGATGAGCGTGTCGCCTTGGCGCGCGATGACGGCGCGGATGATGCCGGTGTCGATCGTAACGGCATCTGCGGTATCGGTGACTTTTATCGGATGCGCGGGGGCGGCAGGCGCGCCCGTTTCGAGACGATAAGTTTCGCTCGCGGGCACGTCGCCCGGGATCGCGTGGGCCGTCCACTTGAGCGAGCCATCGGGCCAGAAAGCGAGCGGCCAGGTTTGCACCGGCACGGCGGAGCCTTCGGCGGATTTTAGAGTGAAGGCGGTGGCACGTGGGTGCTTTCCACGCGGCCAAGGCCGGCCCCAAGTCGTGCCGGGCAGCACGGCGGGTTTGCCTTCGAGCCAGTGAAGCACGTCTGCATTGGCCGACGTTGCCGGTAACGATGCCGGGGCGGCAGAAGCTGATTGCGCGCGGGCGAGCGTGGGCACTTGGGCGGCCGCAGCGGCGATCAGGGCGGAACGTTTCACAAAATCACGACGGGTCAGTGAAGCCATGGGAGAAGGGAGTTGAAGGGAGACGGCGGCGGGCACCCCAAGTAACCGCAGCTGCAAAATTACCTACGCGCTGCGCGCGGGCTCGAGCACAAAGCCCGTGTCGCGCAACAGGGATTTCGCAATGAACGCGCGCGACAGCGCTTCTTCCAAACCGGCGACGCCGGGAACCGGCGCCGCGGAGGGCGTGGGTGCTTTCCAGAAAATCAATTGCGCGGGCACGGATTGCACCTGTGCGGCGGCATGCACGGCTTCGACAAATGCGGTGTGTTTTTCCGCGAGAGCAGTCGTGCAAATGAGCGTGTCGGGGCGATGCACTTTTTCGAAGGCGGCATCGAGGAGCGCTTTGCGATTGGCGGCGATGTCGGTGAGCACGCGCTCCTCGCGCGAGCCATCATGGCGGATGATGACGCAAGAGCGCTCGTGTTTCCATTCGACGCGACCGGCGCTGCCTTCGAGGTAGATCTCCGGTTCACGCACTTGGTGGCAGGTGTGCGAAGCACCGAACCAGAAGTTCACGCCTTCCGCAGACCGCGCGAGGACGACACTCGTGTCGAAGCTTTCGATGGCGTGGGCGCGCAGCAACTCGGCTGAATCGATTTGCACCGCGGCGGAAGTGTCGACGGACGTGCCGGCGAAATAGAGGCTGAGATTAACGAAGTGGGCAAACGCGTTGTTGAGCGGCGAGTCGAGGACTTGCGTGCCGTTGGCGTGCAGGCGTCCGGCCCACGGATTGCGGGTAAAATAAGCGGCGGGACGCGGCCAGAGTCCGAGGAAGCGCACGGTGTGCAGCTTGCCGATCGCGCCGGCGCAGAGCTGCTGTTTGAGCCAGCGGTTGACCGGGCAGTAAATATCCTGGAAGCCGACCGCGACGAATTTGCCGGTGGCTTTTTCGGCGGCGCGAATCGCGGCGACTTCGGCGTTGGAGCCGGCGAGCGGTTTTTCCACGAGCACATGCGCACCGGCGTGCAACGCGGCGAGGGTCATGCGCGCGTGCCAGGGAATGCCGGTGGGAATGAGGCAGAGGTCGAGTCGGCCGGCCTCGGCGCGCAACATTTCCTCATAGTCGCGGTAGATGCGGGTGCCGAGAGCGCGGAGTTCGGTTTCCTTGGCCGCTTCCTCGGCGGGATTGATGATGACCGCGGCGCTCAACTCGATTTCGCCGCGAGCGTGCGCTGCTTTGGCGATATCGAGGTAGATGACAGCATAGCCCGATACGCCGATGAGAGCGACACGCGGACGGTTGGAAATGGATGACATGACAGTAGTCGGCGCAAAACCGCAGAGACGGAACGGCAGACGAACGAAGGAGGGGTGGGGCGAGATCGCGAAGGCGATCGCTTGAAGCATCACGATGGAATTCCCACTGGCGTCTCGCGATACGTCGCGGCTCTTACAGTCAGAAACAGCGGCGGGATAAATGCGCGCAATCTCGTGTTTACTTTGACCGCATAGCTTCCTGCGCGACGCGCAGATTCTGAGTTACGGCCACGTTCCCGGGTTGAAGCTGGAGCGCCGTTTCGTAACTGGCGGCGGCTTCACGAAAACGTTCCTGCATGAGCAAGGTGTTTCCAAGGTTGGCGTGGGCAGAGAAATTACGGGGATCAAGGGTCACGATGCGCCTAAAGTTTTTCTCCGCTTCGGGTGCCCGGTCTGCTTGGGCCAGCTGCATGCCTTGTTTGGCAAGCAGGGTGATGAGCGCGCTTTGGGCGGCGGCCAATTCAGGGTTAAGCGCAAGCGCGGCTTCGAAATGGGAAATCGATTCGGAATCCCGGCCGACCATGCGAAGCGCAGTGCCGAGATTGTAGTGAATGTCGGGAGCAGGTTTGAGTTCGAGGGAGGTTTCGAAGTGCGCAATCGCTTCGTCGACCCGCCCGGCTTCAACCAAGGCATTGCCCAAGGTCAGGTGCACGTCGGGAAGGGCGGGGCCGAATTTTAAGGCGATGCTGAGGTGGGTGAGCGCCGCCTTGGTTTGACCCTGTTCCAGGAGCGCTGCGCCCAAGTTGTAGTGCCCTAAAACATAATCCGATTGCAGAGCGACGGCGCGCTCAAAGCAGACCAAGGCTTCCGCCAGTTTTTTTTGGCTGCGTAACTCGATGCCGAGGTTGAGGTGAGCCCGGGCGCTTTGCGGACGTTTTGCCACGGTGTCCGTCCAGATTGCAATGGGGTCGCGGTAGTCGTGATTTCGCGCGACTGTGATAATCATGAATGCCGGCGCCACGATGCCCAATGCGAGCAGTGCTTTGCGCGAACCCAGCCAGTGATGCGCCCCGACCGTGATGACGGCGACCACGGCGACCAGAGGGAGATACATGCGGTGCTCGGTGATGGTTTGAGTAACCAAGGGAACTACGCTCGAACTCGGGGCCAGAATTATAAAAAACCATGCGCCGATGAATCCGAGAGTCGGTTTGCGCACGAGCGCCCAGCAGGAGGCTCCGAGCAGCATCAACACCAGCACGCCTTGCCACCACACTTGGGCCAAGGAGCGGACGACCTCGGTGCCATAATCGAGGACAAGCGGGTGCGGCCAGAGGGAGAGTTTTAAATAAATGATCAGCGCACTTGCCTGAGTCAGCAGGTATTCCCAGCTGGAAATTCCGAGCCCGAAACCGGCGGCGGTGCCCCGGGTGCCGCCACCCCCCACCAGCACCGCGATCAATAAAACCCAGGTGGAAGCGAGCAGCAGATACCACGTGCGACGGGCGCGCCACGCAGCCGCGAACGTGCCCGCGAAAAAGGTGCGATCATGGAGCAGCACCATTAAGGGTGCCGTCACCATCACTTCCTTGGTGCCCATGCCGAGCAAACACGCGATGGCCGAGATTACGAACCAGCGACGCGTGAAGGCGTAAAGTGTGAGCAGGAAAAAAAATCCGCAGAGCGATTCCGTGCGTTGCGCGATGCACGTGACCGACTCCGTAAGCAAAGGGTGAACGGCCCAAAGCAGGGCGATAGCCAAGGCGAGCGGCCGGGCGACGGCGGCGTAGCGCGAACTGAGCACAGGCCCGTTCAGTGTGCGGTTGACCAAACCGAAGAGCAGGAGTGCGCAGCCCGCGTGGATAAGCAGGTTGACCGCGTGATAGCCCCACGAATCGGTGCCGCTGAGTTTATAACTGAGGGCGAAGGAGAAATTGAGCACCGGCCGTCCGGTGGCCGTGCTGCCATCGGTTGGTGGCTGGAGCGAAGTCGAGAATTGCCGGATGGACTCGTTACTTACGATGGCGCCGGCGTCGTCGAAAATGAAAGGTGCGTGCAGCGTGTTGGCGTAAATCGCGATGACGGCGGCAACCAGAATTACGGGTGCAAAGCGTGGCCAAAAGAAAGCCGCTCGTGCGGAGGGTGGCGCCATAAGGTTGAGTAAAGTGCTTCGGGCTGAGGCGTAAAGCGCGCCGATAAAAAAAGCTCCCCGACGCGAGTCGGGGAGCTTTGGTTTAGCCAATCTTTCAGTGGATTGGAGTCGGAGTTTAGAAGTCGAACGAAGTCGTCAGCACGAACTGACGCGGGTCGATGATACGATACGCCCACGGGGTGCCGTCCCAATTGACGGCGATCGGGTCGAGGCGACCGTCTTCCATCACGTTGTTCACGTTCAACTGGATCTTCATGCGGATTTTGTCGCTGAAGACTTTCCGGGAGTAGGCGAACCAGATGTCGGTGTAGAAGTTGCCGTTGTCGAGATACACAGGGCGCGTGACGTCGGACGAGTTGATCAGCAACGGCGTGAGCGGGTCAGCGGGCTTGCCGTAGTAACCAACTGCGGCCTTGGATTCCCAGCGCTGGCTGCCACCTGTCGACCAACCTTTGAGCTTACCCTTGTTGAACACGTAGTTCGTGAGGAATGACGCGTGGTAGATGCGTTGGTTCGGGGCGATGGCTCCTTGCAGCGCTTTCGCGAGAGCAACTTGTGACGTCACGGCATTCGCGTAATAGGCGCGTGTGCTGGTGTTGCCGTCCAAGTTTTCGATGCGGGCGACGGTGGCGTAGCCGTAGGCGTTCCAGAAGTTTCTCAGCGAGTAAGCGCGATTGTTACCGTCGACGAAGTCCGGAATATCCGTGGCGGCAAGCGCGGTCCAGACCGGCATGCGATACGCTTCCCACTCATCGAACTGGGGAGCGACATCGGTGTAGACGCTCTTGGTGCGAGTGCCGGTGAGCTTCATCGTCCAGTTGGGCATCGGATTGTAGGTGATCTGAACTTCCGTGCCTTTCGCGATGCTCTGTTGGGTGGCACCGAGCTGCAGGCCGCTGAAGTAGTTCAACGGGAGTTGCAGTAGGTCGTAGATCTTTTGTTGGCTGGCGGCATCGTCGACTGAGTAAACGGCGCCATCGTTCCAGTTGGTTTGGGCCGTGTAGGAAGCGACGGTTTCGCCACGGGCGACCGCGTTGCGAATACGCAACACTGAGGAAGCCCACGGAATACCGAGCGTGGTGTCGCCATACTGAACGCGGGTCAGCAAGGTGCCGGCAGCGCTCGTGCGTTCGTCGTGATTTTCCGTTTCAAACCAGTTTACGCGGGCGACGAGTTTGTTCTTGAAGAGATTGAATCCGAAACCGCCGTCACGGCCTTCGCCGGTGGGCTTGGGCAGGCGTTTCTTGAAGAGATCGGTTTGCGCGCCGGAGGGCGGGTTGAAGTTATCCGACTGATTGTAGTAGAACGTGAGACCGCTCAGGAATTCTCCAACGATCGAGCCTTCGCTGTTGCGACGTTCGACGAAACCCCAGCCTTTGAGCGGGCGGAACGCGGCACCGACCGTCTTGGTGTCACCTTCGAGTTCATCCCACGGGATCCAACGGTTCATGACCAGATCGTAGTCGACGAAGCCCAAGTTGTTGGGATTGATCTGCGACGCGGTCAGCGTGGGGCTGATCACCGCGCCGGTCGCGGGATTGGTGATCGCGCCAGCGGTGGTGTTGCGCGCACGGTAGGCGTCGTGACGGAAACCAACGGTCGCGACCAGGCGGTCGTCCCACAGATACGACTGCGTTGCGAGATTCCAGCTCTTGATTTCGCGCTGGAAGTTGGCGCTGCCGGCATCGGCAAAGGCAATTTGTTCGGTGAGACTGATATTGCGGAATGCGTTGGTGTTATCCTGCAAACCGTAGACTTGCACACTGGCGTTGTAGGGAGACTGCGAGCCGGGATTGCCGTAATAACCGATGGACTGCGTGACCGTGCCGGAGGCATCGCCCGGGCTCGCCGCGTAATACATCTTACGTAGCGCGCTGGTGCCGCTGAGGCTCCAATAAGCCTGACCACCCAAACTTAAATTAGGGCCGTAACGGAGACGACCTTCCGCATCGCCGCCGGTGTAGACCAAGCGCCAGCGCTCACGATTACGTTTTTGGTCCACTTCTGAAACGAGGCCGAGCAAGCGGTGACGACCGAACCAACGGGTCCAACCTTGGTTCTTGGAGAAGTCGAGGTCGTAGGCGAGCATCGCACGATAGCTATCGTTGGTTTCGGGAGAGTAGAACGTGTCCACGCCGCCGCCGAGACCGAGCGGAACATATGCAAGGCCAGCATAGGGATTGGTCGTGCCGTCGATATTCCGGGTGTTCGTGTCGACCAGGAGCGTGTTACCTTGCAGCTGGGAGAGGATGAAATTCTCGGAAGCGTCGATATCCTGACGGAGCCAGCCGGCGCTGAAAAACAAGTTCGGGAGGAGCACTTGCTCAACTTCAAGATTGTAGACGCCAGCGCGGAGGTTGGCGAAGTTAACCTGGTTCAAGTTATAGCGCGTCCAGTCGTAGATCGATTGATCGCTGACGCCAGCGGCTTGATAGGAAGAATAAGAACCGACCTGGCCATTGACGGTGACGGGAGGCGCCACGCCGAAGCCGGACATCGACCAGTTGCGGTCAAGAAGGGCGAAACGGGGATCGCCTGCGAGATAGCCTAAGCTGGTGGCCGAGGGTGTGGCGGTGGCCGGGTTGGTCTGCGCCGGGGCATAGAAACCGATGCCGCGGGAGAAGTAGTCGACGTATTGTCCGTTGTTCAGGCGCTGGCGCGTGCCGGCGTTAGCGTTGTCGAATTGAAAGCCGATCGGGATGTAGTAAGGCGACGCAGGGTTAGTGATGAGCGCAGTATTCACCAGCGTCGTGACGGCGGGATTGTAGCCCGGCGAACGCGAATCGAAGATGATTGGGCCATAGACCTGTCCGGCCGTGACCGACCGCGTCGTGCCGTTTGGCAACGTCACGGTGGCGGCGTTTTGGAAGGTGATGTTGCGGCTCACCGGGTCATACATCGGCCGGCCGGCTTGGATCCACGGGGTCACACCGTCGCGTGGCGTGATAAAGTTCGGGCGGTTGGCGTCATTGCGGTAGTTTTCCGCGAACGCGCGAATGATCGTATTCTTAAACGGCTTGTAGGTCATCGCCGCATACTGACGGCGCGTGCGGTCATAGGACGGTTTGCGCTCGAATTGCTGGTCGTTGTAGAGGAACGCAGCGTAGAGAGCCAACTTGTCCTCGATCAGGGAACGATTGATCGCGAGGGAAGTGCGGAACGAGCCGACGTGATCGGTGCGGACGGAGACTGAATTGGTGTTGCGATTCAGCGCGGCCTGGGCGGCCGATTGATTCACGATACCCGCCGGGCTGCCCATACCGAAAAGCAGGGAGTTGGGGCCACGGCTGATTTCGATCGACTGCGTGTTATACGAATCGAAGGGAATACGGTTGTTGGTCGGGTGGTAATTGAGCGACGCATCGGGGGCGGCGAGACCGCGCACGCGATTCGATTGGGCGTTCGTGGTCGAGTCGCCGTTGTTACCAAAAGAGTAACCACCGACGGAGTCTTTGACAGTGCCGCGATCCAGGATCTGCGGTGTGTAGCTGCTGGAACCTTCGGTGCTCGCCTCGTATTTGAACACGTCGTTGATGTCCAATGCCGCGGTGTCGTCGAGTTGCTGCTTGGTGACGACCGTGATGGAGGCGGCAAGATCAGAGAGATTTGAATTGAGACGGCTGCCCGCGAGGGTGTTCTCCGCGAAATACCCGGAGTCCTTCTTGGTGGAGACCACAAACGGTGAAAGTTGCAGCAGATCGTCTTTCTCTTTTTTAGCAGCTGCGCTGTCTGTTGTGACCGGCACTTCGCGTTCTGAAGTGGCGGATTGAGCGGGGGCGGCGGGAGCGGTTTGGGACCAGGCCGTGGGGGCGAGGATCACTCCGCAGGCAAACGCCAACGTAAGTCGGCGGGCGAGGGTAGCTTGGGGTTTATGATTCATGGGCATTTCAGGATCAGGGTTCTTGGGTCAGGAAAACAGCACGGCACGCCGCAGCGTGAAGGACGTCGTGAAGAAGGTTTGAGGCGGGGTTGGGGTAAGCGGCGGGAAAATTCCAGCGCGCGAGGGGAGGTCGGGCCGAACTAGAGAAATTTCGCTTATGAAATTCAACGGAACCGCAGTCTTACAGTAAGAGAAAAGTTCCATTTTTTCGAAGTGCGCGAAAAACCGGCGACTTTCACGTGTGCTGACGCGCCGGCCGAGACAGTGGGCGTATGACGGGATTTTCTTGAGGAAAAGATCGCGCGCGGACGCGAGTTCCCGAGTGAAAACCATTTCGTGCGGCCACTGTGCTTTTCGCTGAGAAAAACGGTATTGCAAGGCGCGTGCTCCGGGCGCGTTGATAGGCGCTTCCTCCGTCGTGCCGCGACCGCCAATCGGCGCGCCGTGTGGCACACTAAAAGCTCCATCGTTTTCCAGACCTTCCACCGACCCAAACTCCGTTGAGCAAACTACTGCCTTCTCCCCTGTATAATCCGGAATTCGAACACGACGCGTGCGGCGTCGGGTTCATCGCTCGCATCACGGGCGAACGCAGCCACGACGTGCTGGCGCGGGCGTTGGCTGCATTGAAAGCGCTCGCGCACCGCGGAGCGATCGACGCCGACGCCATCACGGGCGACGGCGCCGGTGTTCTGACGCAACTGCCTTACGAAATTTTCCGCGATCACTTGGAGCAGCAGAAGAAAACCGTGCCCGCCGACAAGGATCTCGGCGTCGGCATGATTTTCCTCCCGCGCGGCAACGACCTCGCGCAAGCGCACGCGCGCAAAATCATCATCGAAGCGGTGAAGGAAGAAGGCCTCGCCTTCATCGGCTGGCGTGAAGTGCCGGTGGATATTTCCATTCTTGGCCGCAAAGCCGCTGAGACGGTGCCGATGATCGTGCAAGCGCTCGTGGCGCGCCTCGACGATATTTCCGACGACGAGTTCGAGCGGAAACTTTATCTCACGCACATGGTGAGCGAACGCCGCTGCACCGAGGCGCGCATCGACGGGTTTTACGTGTGCAGCTTTTCGTCGCGCACGATCGTTTACAAAGGCCTGCTCAACGCGCCGCAAGTGCGCCGTTTTTTCCCGGATTTGCGCCTGCCGACTTACCGCACGGTGTTCGCGCTGTTCCATCAACGCTACTCGACGAACACGTTCCCGACGTGGCATCTCGCGCAGCCGTTCCGCATGATGGCGCACAACGGCGAGATCAACACGATCCGCGGCAACCGCGTGCGTATGCACGCGCGCGAACGCTCGATGGTCGGCGGTGTGTGGGGCGCGCGTTTCGCGGATTTGCACCCGATCGTGCAGCCGGGCATGTCCGATTCCGCGAGCTTCGATAACGTCCTCCAAGTCCTCACGCTCGGCGGTCGCTCGCCGCTACACGCGATGACGATGATGGTGCCGATGGCCTGGGAAAAAGATAAACGCCTCACGACGGAAGCGCGGAATTTCTACCGCTATCACTCGCACTTGCTCGAACCGTGGGACGGCCCGGCGGCGCTCGTGTTTTCCGACGGAAAATTTGTCGGCGCGTCGCTCGACCGCAACGGCCTGCGGCCGGCGCGTTTCAAAGTTTACGACGACGGCTACATCGTGCTCGCGTCCGAAGCGGGCGTGGTCGGCGATTTGCCGGGCAAAGTAATTCAGTCGGGTCGGCTCGGGCCAGGCCGCATGATCGCGGTCGATCTCGAGAATAAAAAACTGCTCTTCGACGAAGAGGTGAAAGCCTCGCTCACGTCCGATCCGCGCTACGGCGAATGGTGCGACAAACATTTGGTGAATCTGCACAAGTTCGCCGAAGTCCACGCCAAGACCGCCGCCACCACCACCGCGCCGTTTCCGACGACCGCACCTTTTACGTCCGCCGCCTCCGTCGCGCCGCTCGAACAGCAACTCGCGTTCGGTTACGACCTCGACGAACTCGAACTCATTTTTACGCCACTCGCCGAAGGGCAGGAGCCCGTTGGCTCGATGGGCGACGACACGCCGTTCGCGGTGTTGTCGCGCCGCCCGCGTTTGCTGTATCAATATTTCAAGCAGCTTTTCGCGCAGGTCACGAATCCGCCGATCGATTCCATCCGCGAAAAATCCGTGATGTCGCTCGCGAGCGGCATCGGCGGACGCTTGAATCTGTTCGTCAAAGAGCCTGACCAAGACGGGCTCATCGATCTCGATTCGCCGATCCTGTTCGACTACGAAGTCGCCGCGCTGTCCGAGGTGAAATTCCTGCGCGGACGCGTGGTGCGTTTCCCGGCGTTGTTCGATCCGGCGACGGGCGCCGATGCGCTCGAAGTCGCGCTGAAAGATCTCGCGAATAAAGCGCTCAGCGTCGTCGAGTCGCACGGCGCGCGCATGATCATTCTCTCAGATCGCGGCGTCGACCGCACGCACGTGCCAATTCCCATGTTGCTCGCGATTGGCGCGATTCAGGCGAAATTAATCAAAGCCGGCGTGCGCCTGCGTTGCGATCTCATCGCTGAAACCGGCGAAGCGCGCGACGTGCATCACATTGCGTGTTTGCTCGGCAACGGTGCCGCCGCCGTGAATCCGTATCTTGCGCTCGCGACCGTGCGCGATCTCGCGGCCAACGGAAAAACGTCCACGCCGCTCACGCCGGAAAAAGCAGAGCAGAATTACAAGAGCGTCATCGAAGCGGGTTTGTTGAAGATTATGGCGAAGATGGGCATCAGCACGCTGCTCAGCTATCGCGGCGCGCAGGTGTTCGAAGCCATCGGCATCGGCAACAAAGTCATCGAAGAATGTTTCCGCGGCACGCCGTCGCCGATCGGCGGTATCGGCTACAAGCAAATCGCCGACGAAGCGATCGCGCGTCACGAGCGCGGGTTTTCGAAGCTCGATTCCGCGGATCCCGATGCGGTCGGCCAGCAGACTGCGCCGACGATGCACAACGAAGGTTTTTACCGCGTGAACAAGCGCGGCGAGGGCGAGTTCCACGGCTGGAATCCCAAGGTCGTCGCGGGCATGCACAAATTTGTGCGCAATCCCGACGCGGAAAATTTCAAAGTTTTCGCGCAAGTCGCCGACGAGCACCAGCCGGTGACGTTGAAAGATCTGCTCAAAATTAAGTTTCCGGAAAAATCCGTCGCACTCGAGCAGGTCGAGCCGATCGAAGATATCCGTAAACGTTTCACGACGGCCGGCATGTCGCTCGGCGCGCTTTCACCCGAAGCGCACGAAGCGCTGGCGATCGCGATGAACCGCATCGGCGGTAAATCCAATTCCGGCGAAGGCGGCGAAGATCCCGCGCGTTTCATCGTGCGTCCGAACGGCGACAACGCCAATTCCGCGATCAAACAAATCGCGTCCGGTCGTTTCGGCGTCACGGCGGAATACCTTTCTTCCGCGCGCGAAATCGAAATCAAGATGGCGCAAGGTGCGAAGCCCGGCGAGGGCGGCCAGTTGCCCGGCGCGAAAGTCACGCCGCTGATTGCGCGCCTGCGTTACAGCGTCCCGGGCATCACGCTCATTTCCCCACCACCGCATCACGATATTTATTCGATCGAGGATTTGGCGCAGCTGATTTTCGATCTGAAGGAAGTGAATCCGCGCGCGAAAGTGTGCGTGAAACTCGTTTCCTCGTCTGGCGTCGGCACGGTCGCTGCCGGCGTGGCGAAAGCTTACGCCGACGTGATTCTCGTCTCCGGCCACGAAGGTGGCACGGGCGCGTCGCCACTCGGCTCCATTAAGAATGCGGGTTCGGATTGGGTGCTCGGTGTCGCGGAAGCGCACCAGGTGCTCATGATGAACGGCCTCCGCAACCGCGTGACGCTCCGCACCGACGGCGGCATGAAAACCGGCCGCGACATCGTGATCGCCGCGCTCCTCGGCGCGGAAGAATACAACTTCGGCACCTCTGCGCTCATCGCGGCAGGCTGCGCGATGTTTCGCGTGTGTCACAACAACACGTGCCCGGTCGGCGTTGCCACCCAGCGCGAAGATTTGCGCGCGAAATTCCGCGGCAAACCCGACAACGTCATCAATTACTTCAACGCCGTCGCCGAGGAAGTCCGCCGCTACCTCGCGAAACTCGGTGTGCGCACGCTCAACGAAATCGTCGGCCGCGTGGATTTGCTCGAGCAAATCGACGATCCGTCGAATCCCAAGACGCGTCTCATCAATCTTTCCGGCGTCCTCCACGATCCAGATCCGTCAGGCAACACCGACCGCTATCACACACGCGAGCGCAACGAACGTTTCGGCAACGAAGGCACGCTCGACGAAGCCATCGTGATCGAAGCGCGCGACGTGCTGATCGGCCAGTCCGCGAAACTCACGGGCCGCTACAAAGTGGTGAATGCCAACCGCGACGTCGGCACGCATCTTTCCGGGCAGATTGCATATCTGCGTGGCGCGAACGCTGTGCCGCCGGGTTCGATCGATCTCACATTCACCGGCAGTTCCGGGCAAAGCTTTGGCGCGTTTCTCGTCGGCGGCGTGCGCTTGAAACTGGTGGGCGAGGGCAACGATTACGTCGGCAAAGGCATGGCGGGCGGCGAAATCATCGTGCGCCCGAAGCCCGAGGAAACTTACGAGTGGCGCACGAATTGCGTCATCGGCAACACGTGCCTTTACGGCGCGACCGGCGGTTCGCTCTTCGCGGCCGGCTGGGCGGGTGAGCGTTTCGCGGTCCGCAACTCCGGCGCGACCGCCGTCGTCGAAGGCGTGGGCGATCACGGCTGCGAATACATGACGCGTGGCGTCGTCGTCGTGCTCGGTCGCACCGGCCTCAACTTTGGCGCCGGCATGTCTGGTGGTCTCGCGTTTATCTACGACGAGCGCGAGACGTTCCAGGAACGCTTCAATCCCGCGCTCATCGCCACGGAACGGCTCACCGACGCTGACGAAATCGAATCGCTGCGTAAACTGGTCGCGCTCCACGCGGAGCTCACGACCAGCCCGCACGCGAAGAACCTCGTCGAAAACTGGGCGACCGAAGTCGGGAAATTCTGGAAGGTCATCCCGCACGCGCCGTCCGCCGACTGGCCGAAGCCGATGTATCGTTTCGAGACGTTCGAAGAACGCGCCGCGATCAAGGTGTGAGTTTCATCGAGTGCGGTTCGAGGTAGGGGCCGTTATCCTTAACGGCCCTTTCAGGATTTGTGCGCATGTGAAGACGCATGCGCACAACGCAACAGGGCGGTTAAGGATAACCGCCCCTACCTTGACGCGGTCTCAAGGTAGGGCCCGATCTCCGAGCGGGCCGTCAGGATTTTCGATGACACCAATCGGCCTGCCCGGAGGTCAGGCCCTACCGCGATTCATCGCCGCGAGCGGCTGCTTCGTTGTTCGCGCCCGCAACTTCCGCGCCCGCATTTCCTCGCGCGCTCACGCCGCCTTCTCGCGAACGCGTCTCAACTCACGCGCTGTCAATCCCCTGAAACGCACGAATCGTTTCATAAACCGTCAAAATCCTTTACCCTCCTGATTGACTTTGCACAGTTGGCCGTCGCGCGTTTCGCGCTGGTCGTCTCCTCATACCTACAAATGTCCATTCCGAAAGATTCCGCCCGTTCTGGTCGTCCTGCGAAGCAAGGCCTTTACGATCCGTGGTTTGAACACGATGCCTGCGGCGTTGGGTTCATTGTCGATATGCACGGCCGAAAATCGCACAAGATGGTGTCCGACGGCCTGCAGATTCTGCGCAATCTCGACCATCGCGGCGCGAGCGGCGCGGAAATCAACACCGGCGACGGCGCAGGCATCCTGATTCAGGTGCCGCACAAGTTTTTCACGGAAGTCCTCAAAGGCGGTCGCTTCAAGCTGCCCGAAGCCGGCCAATACGGCGTCGGCCTGATTTTCCTCCCGCGCAACGCCACCGTCCGCCGCAAGGTCGAAGAGCGTTTCGAGCAAGTAGTGCAATCCGAAGGCCTGCAATTTCTCGGCTGGCGCACGGTGCCGACAAAGAATGCTTCCCTCGGTGACACCGCAAAATCCGCCGAACCGTTCATGCGCCAGTGTTTCATCGCCCGCGGCGGCGACCTCCTCGACGACCTCGCGTTCGAGCGCAAACTCTACGTCATCCGCAAGCGTGGCTATAACGACATCCGCACTTCCACCATCACCGGCGCGGAAGCGTGGTATGTCGCGAGCCTCTCGTCGCGCACCCTCGTTTACAAGGGCATGCTCACGACCGATCAGGTCGATAATTATTTCCCTGATTTGAAGCACCCGTCGATGGAATCGGCGCTGGCGCTCGTGCACTCGCGATTCTCGACGAATACCTTTCCCAGCTGGGAACGCGCGCACCCGTATCGTTACATCGCGCACAACGGCGAAATCAATACGCTCCGCGGCAACATCAACTGGATGCACGCGCGCCAGGCGTTGTTCGAAAGCCCGCTCTTCGGCGACGACATCAAGAAGATCATCCCGATCGTGAACCCCAACGGTTCCGACTCGTCGATGTTCGACAACACGCTCGAACTCCTCGTGCTCGCCGGCCGCCCGCTCGCGCACGCGATCATGATGATGATCCCCGAGCCGTGGTCCAACCACGAGGGCATGGATGAGGATCGCCGCGCGTTCTACCAATATCACTCGTGCTTGATGGAGCCGTGGGACGGCCCCGCTTCGATTGGTTTCACCGACGGCAAACAAATCGGCGCGATCCTCGATCGTAACGGCCTGCGTCCGTCGCGTTATTACGTTACCAAGGAAGGACAGGTCATCATGGCCTCCGAAGCCGGTGTGCTCGATTTCCCGCCTGACCAGATCGTCAAGAAAGGCCGCCTGCAGCCGGGCCGCATGTTCCTCATCGATACCGAACAAGGCCGCATCATCGAGGACGAGGAAATCAAGACCGCGATTGCGAAGGCACATCCGTATAAAGACTGGATCAAGCAGCACCTCGTGCACTTGAGCGATTTGCCGGAAGCCCCGCGCATCGATCCGCCGGATCACGAAACGCTACTCCAACGGCAGATCGCGTTCGGTTACACGTTCGAAGACGAGCGCGTGACCATTACGCCGATGGCGAAAGACGGCGTCGAAGCGATTGGCTCCATGGGCAATGACGCCGCGCTCGCGGTGCTCTCTAATCAGCCGCGCCTCCTCTACGATTACTTCAAACAGCTTTTCGCGCAGGTCACGAATCCGCCGATCGACTCGATTCGCGAAGAAATCGTCATCTCGCACGAAACCCGTCTCGGCTCCGAAGGTAACTTGCTCGTGCCGCAAGCGACCGCCGCCCGCCGCGTCGAGTTGAAGTGGCCGGTGCTCACGAACGAAGAGTTCGCGAAGATCCGCCGCACGAATTTGCCGGGCCTCAAGATGGGCATCCTGCCGATTCTCTTCCGCGTGAACCGTGGCGAGAAGGGCCTCGCGAAATCCATGGAGGAATTATTCCTCATGGCGCGCCGCCAAATCGAAGAAGACGAGTGCAACGTGCTCATTCTTTCTGATCGCGGTGTCACGAAAGACTACGCGCCGATCCCGTCGCTCCTCGCGATCGCGGGGCTGCATCACTTCCTGATTCGCGAAGGTCTCCGCACGCGCGTCTCGCTCGTGCTTGAAACCGGTGACGCGCGCGAGCCGCACCATTTCGCTCTGTTGATCGGTTACGGCTGTTCCGCGGTGAATCCTTACGTGGCGTTCGAGACCATCGACGACATGATCCGCGAAGGCATGCTCGTCGGCGTCGACCACAAGAAGGGTTGCGCGAATTTCGTCAAAGCGGCCTCGAAGGGCGTGATCAAAGTCATGTCCAAGATGGGCATTTCCTCGGTGCAATCCTACCGCGGCGCGCAAGTATTCGAAGCGCTTGGCCTGCGTCAGGACGTCATCGATCAATACTTCACCTGGACGCCTTCGCGTATTGGCGGCATCGGCCTCGATGTCATCGCGCAGGAAGTGCTGCTGCGTCACCGCGCGGCTTATCCGGATCGTCCGGTCAACGCCCATGTGTTGCCCGCGGGCGGTATTTTCCAATGGCGCGCGACGGGCGAAGCTCATTTGTTTACGCCAGAGTCGGTGCATGCGCTCCAAAAAGCGGTGCGCACGGGTGCGAAGACGCATTACCAGAATTACGCGAAGCTCGTTAACGACCAGTCGAAGGCACTGTGCACGCTGCGCAGCTTGCTCGATTTCACCGGCCAGACCCCGATCCCGATCGAAGAAGTCGAGCCGATCGAGAAAATCATGAGGCGCTTCAAGACGGGCGCGATGTCCTACGGCTCCATTTCGAAGGAAGCGCACGAGACGCTCGCCATCGCGATGAACCGCATCGGCGGCAAATCGAACACGGGCGAGGGCGGCGAAGACGCCGAACGCTTCACGTGGACGAATGAGCAGGGCGATTCGAAGAACTCCGCGATCAAACAAGTCGCGTCCGGTCGCTTCGGCGTCACGAGCGAATACCTCGTCAACGCGCGTGAAATCCAAATCAAGATGGCGCAGGGCGCGAAGCCCGGCGAAGGCGGCCAGTTGCCCGGCACCAAGGTTTATCCGTGGGTCGCCAAGACCCGTGGCACGACCGCCGGCGTGGGCCTCATTTCGCCGCCGCCGCACCACGACATCTACTCGATCGAAGATCTCGCGGAGCTCATCCACGATTTGAAAAATGCCAACAAAGACGCGCGCATCTCCGTGAAGCTCGTGTCTGAAGTCGGCGTCGGCACGATCGCCGCGGGTGTCGCGAAGGCGCACGCTGACGTCGTGCTCGTCTCCGGTTACGACGGCGGCACGGGCGCTTCGCCCATGACGTCGTTGCATCACGCGGGCCTCCCGTGGGAACTCGGTCTCGCCGAAACCCACCAGACGCTCGTGCTGAACAATCTCCGTTCGCGCATCGCCGTCGAAGCCGACGGTCAGATGAAGACCGGTCGTGACGTCATCATCGCCGCCTTGCTCGGCGCCGAGGAATTCGGTTTCGCGACCGCGCCGCTCGTAGCCACGGGCTGCATCATGATGCGCGTGTGCCATCTCAACACGTGCCCCGCCGGCGTCGCCACCCAGGACCCGCAACTCCGCGCGAAATTCGCCGGCAAGCCGGAACACGTCGTGAACTTCATGAAGTTCATCGCCGAAGACATGCGCGAAATCATGGCATCGCTTGGCTTCCGCACCATCGAGGAAATGGTCGGCCGCACTGACAAACTCGAAGGCCGCAAAGCCGTTGATCACTGGAAGGCCAAGGGCGTCGATCTCTCCAACATCCTTTATCAACCGGACGTCGGCCCCGAAATCGGTCGCTTCTGCCAGATGAAGCAAGACCACGGCATCGATCGTTCGCTCGACGTTACGACGTTGCTCAACCTCTGCGCTCCCGCGATTCAGTTTGGCGAGAAAGTCATCGCCGAACTTCCGATTCGAAATGTCAATCGCGTCACCGGCACGATCACATCCGGCGAGATCACCAAGAAATACGGCGCGAAAGGCATGCCTGAAGACACGATCAAGTTGAAGTTCACCGGTTCCGCCGGCCAGAGCTTCGGCGCATTCGTGACGCGCGGCATGACGCTCGCGATCGAAGGCGACGCGAACGACTACTTCGGCAAGGGCCTCTCCGGCGGTAAACTCATCATTTATCCGTCGCCGCAAGCCACGTTCAAGGCTGAGGAAAACATGATCATCGGCAACGTCGCCTTCTACGGCGCGAGCGCCGGTGAAGCTTACATCCGCGGCATGGCCGGCGAGCGTTTCGGCGTCCGCAATTCCGGCGTGACGGTGGTCGTCGAAGGCATCGGTGACAACGGTTGCGAATACATGACCGGCGGCAACGTCGTCGTCCTCGGCAAAGCCGGCCGCAATTTCGGCGCCGGCATGTCCGGCGGCATCGGTTACGTGCTGGACGAAGTCGGTGATTTCGCGACGCGCGTGAACAAACAAATGGTCGGCGTCAGCAAGCTCGAGGACCCCAAGGAAATCGCCGCCGTGCGCGCGATGGTGCAAAAACACCTCGACTACACGAAGAGCGAACGCGCCAGGGAAATCCTCGCGAACTGGGACGCCTTTGTGCCGAAGTTCGTGAAGGTGCTGCCGAAAGACTACGAGCGCATGCTCGCCTGTATCGACCGCGCCCGCGCGACCGGCCTCACCGGCGACGAAGCCATCATGGCCGCCTTCGAAGAAAACGCCCGCGACACGTCCCGCGTCGGCGGCAACTAACCAATCACCAATTTATTTTCACAGAAGCTAACGAAGCGAACGAAGTCCTTAGTTACCTTTGTTTCCTTCTGTAAAAACACTTTTCTAAAATGGGTAAGCCAACTGGTTTCATCGAATACCTCCGCGAACTTCCGACCGACCGCTCGCCGAACGAGCGCGTGCGCGACTGGAAAGAGTTTCATCACCACATGGATGAAAAGAAACTCCGCACGCAGGGTGCGCGCTGCATGGATTGCGGCGTGCCGTTTTGCCATAGCGGCAAACTCATCAGCAACATGGCGTCGGGCTGCCCGATCAACAACCTGATCCCCGAGTGGAACGATCTCGTTTACCGCGGCCTCTGGGAAGAAGCGCTGCACCGCTTGCACCGCACGAATAATTTCCCCGAATTCACCGGCCGCGTGTGCCCGGCGCCGTGCGAAGGTTCCTGCGTCCTCGGCATCAACAGCCCGCCGGTCACGATCAAGAACATCGAAGTCTCGATCATCGACAAGGGCTGGGATGAAGGCTGGGTCGCGCCGGAAACTCCGAAGGTCCGCACCGGCAAAAAGGTCGCCGTCATCGGCTCCGGTCCCGCGGGTCTCTCCGCCGCCGCGCAACTCAACAAGGCCGGCCACACAGTCACGGTTTACGAACGCGCCGATCGTCCGGGCGGTTTGCTCATGTATGGCATCCCGAACATGAAGCTCGATAAGAAGGATGTCGTTCTTCGCCGCATCAAGCTGCTCGAGCAGGAAGGCATCAAGTTCATCTGCAATGCGTCCGTCGGCACCGGCGAAAAAGACAACGTCGAGCCACAGCTCTTTTTGAAGGAATTCGACGCCACCGTCATCTGCACGGGCGCCACGCAACCGCGCGACCTCCCGATCGAAGGCCGCAAGCTCAACGGCGTGCACTTCGCGATGGAGTTTCTCACCGAGAACACCAAGGCCGTGCTCAACGGCCACGCCGACAAGGCCCCGATCAACGCGAAAGGGAAGGACGTTATCGTCCTCGGCGGTGGCGACACCGGCACTGACTGCGTCGGCACCTCGATGCGCCATGGCTGCAAGAGCGTCACGCAAATCGAAATTCTCCCGAAGCCGCCGACCGAGCGCGCCGCCGACAATCCCTGGCCCGAGTGGCCAAAGACCTACAAACTCGACTACGGCCAGGAAGAAGCCGCGGCGAAGTTCGGCGCCGACCCGCGCGTGTATCTCACGACCGTGAAAAAATTCATCGGCGACGAGCAGGGTCAGTTGAAGGAAATCGTCACCGTGCAAATCACCTGGGGCAAAAACGACAAAGGTCAGTTCGTCCCGCAGGAAGTCGCCGGTTCCGAGAAAACCATCCCCGCGCAACTCTGCTTGCTCGCGCTCGGTTTCCTCGGGCCGGAACAGGCGCTTCTTAAGGAAGTGAACCTCGAGACCGACGCCCGTTCGAACATCAAAGCCGAGCACGAGAAATACACGACCAACGTCAAAGGCATCTTTGCCGCCGGCGACTGCCGCCGCGGCCAAAGCCTCGTCGTCTGGGCCATCAACGAAGGCCGCGGCGCCGCCCGCGAGTGTGACCGCTATCTGATGGGTTCGACCGATCTGCCGTAACGTTAGTGTTCGACTCGCCGAGCCGTAGTTTCAGCGAAAGCTGGAAGCCGTGGTGTGCGCTCGTGCGATCGTTGTTTGACGGGTTCAACCGGACTCGCCGTAGCGCAGATTTAACAAGTCAACCCACTTCAGGCCCTCCAGTGACGGAGCGCCTTTTTTGTTTTTAATCCTCACGATTCGCATGCTGCTTTGATTGCTTCAACTATCGCCGAAAGAATTTCTTCCTCGGTAAAGTAGGCTTTGATCGCGTCGATTTCGCCTTCCGTTAGATCACTCGTCTGGCCCGACGAGGTTTTTAGCTGGCACGGTGTGTGTGTATTAATTCGAGCCATCATTGTCAGGTTCAATCCTACGTAGGCTCTGCGACCGCGTTGACAGAACTTTTGCGTCGGGTTTTAAATCGGCATGCGCATGAAGAGATTTTTCATCGCGGGTTGGGTGGTGGTGGGCGGAGTGCTGGCGGGGTGCAGTCACGACACTGCGGTGCCACCGGCGTCGGGCGCTCTAACCGCGTCGATGGAGACGATTGCGCCTAGGCCAACGCCTGAGATGAAAGCTGCCTCAATCACTTCAGTCAAAGATTCGCTGGCGCTCGAAAATTATCCGGGTTTGGCGACGCCCGATCCGCGGGTGGAGGCGTCTCACGCGCTCGATAAACTGACGGTGACCTCGATCAAAGTTACTGGTTACAACGTGAATTATGATCAGCAGCGCAAGGCCCTCATACTGGTTGAGCGGCGGTTTATGCGCCGCGATAGTTTTACTCGCCGGCAGATTTTATGGATGGCTCCGGGATATTTAGGGCGCATCATTACGCACATCGAAGGGGCGCCGTTGGCTTCGCTGGGTGAGAAGTGGCTGGAAGCCTTGTGGGACGGGCCGAATCCGGTGCGCATCACCGTGCAGCTGCAACACGGCAAAGGCGAAGTGGTGAATGCCTACACGAACGAAAGCACCGGGCAGGCTGCGAGTCGCGAGGTGTCGTCCGATGATCCCATTTGGCAACGGGCGATGGAGCATCGCGAGTGACGAACAGTCCGGTTGAGCTGGCCACTGCCAGAACCGGGGCGTGTTTTCCCTCGACTGAGTGATAAGCGAGGCGAAGTCTGACCGGATGTTGCCGCCAGATATTCAGCAGGACATCTTGACCGTCAGTCGGATTAGCGCGGTTCCTTCCATCTTGAAGGTGGTGTCGGAATTAACCGGGATGCGCGTGACCATGGTGTCGCGAGTGACGACGGATTCGTGGACGGCGTGTGCGGCTTACGATCGCGCGGGATTTGGTCTGGTGGTGGGGATGCAGTTGGATCTGACGACCACTTTTTGCAAAGGGGTATGCGAAAATAATCGGCCGGTCATCATCGAGCATTCTTCGGTCGATCCAATTTACCGGGATCACCCCACGCCGAAAATGTATAATATCGAGAGTTACATCTCGATTCCGATTAAGTGGCCCGACGGCGGGATGTTCGGCACGTTGTGCGCGCTCGACAGCCGGCCGATGAAAATCGATCCCAAGGTGGTCGCGTCGCTGACGCTGTTTACCGAACTGATTTCCAACCAGCTGCACTCGGAGGAGGTGCACGATGAAATCGCGCAGCGCTCGCGCGAGCTGGAACTTAAAATCGCGGAGCGCACGGCAAAACTTCAGGAAACGGTGTCGGAGCTCGAAACGTTTTCCTACAGCATTTCGCACGACATGCGCGGGCCGCTGCGGGCAATGCAAAGTTTCGCGCACATTCTCCTCGAGGAATGCGGCAGTCAGTTGAACGATTCCGGTAGAGACTATGTGCGGCGCATCATAGCCTCGGCTGATCGCATGGATCGGTTGATCCGGGATATTCTGGTGTTCAGTCGCGTTGGCCCCGCGGGAGTCGCTGCGGAAAAGATCGACCTGCAAGGGCTCATCGCCGGCATTCTCGAATCATATCCGCAGTTCGATTCCGCCGTGGCGGATATCCGCATCGTCGGGCCGCTGCCGGCGGTGCAAGGTAGCAGCGCGGCGCTGTCGATGGTCGTGTCCAATCTGCTGGATAATGCCGTTAAGTTTACGCCGCGCGGCACGCGCCCGGCCATCACCGTGTGGGCCGAAACCGTGGGCCCGCGCGTGCGAGTGTTTTTCAAAGACAACGGCGTCGGCATCGCGCGCGACCAGTGGGAAAAGATCTTCGGCATCTTCTATCGCCTCGATCAATCGGTCGCGGGCACGGGTATCGGTCTCTCCATCGTGAAAAAAGGAGTGGAGCGCATGGGCGGTATCGTGGGCCTGACTTCCGAAGTGGGGAAGGGCAGCACGTTCTATCTCGAATTGGCCCAGGCTGAAAATTAATGGCGGCGAGCAAACCCACGATCTTTACGCCGAGGACGACGAGAACGACCTCTTCTCCAAGCAGCGCGCTTTGCGGAAGCGATTTTATTTCTGGCCGGTGCTTTGCGACAATTTGATACAAAACTAAATTCGCTTCTGGCATCGGGCCGGCTAGCTTCAGCGCATGGCTACACCCACCTGTTATTCCACGAAGGCATTTTCCACCAGCAGCGCGAAGTCTCCGCTTGCTCCGGCCACCATCCAGCGTCGCGAACCGGGTGCGAGCGATGTGCAGATCGAAATTCTTTACTGCGGCGTCTGTCACTCTGATTTGCATTTCGCGCGTGATGAATGGCATTTCACGCAATATCCGGCGGTGCCAGGCCACGAGATCGTCGGTCGCGTGACGAAGGTCGGCAGCGGTGTCACCAAATTCAAAGTAGGCGACTCCGTGGGGGTAGGCTGTCTCGTTGATTCGTGTCGCACGTGCGCTGATTGCCAAAATGGACTCGAACAATTCTGCGCCGGCATGGTGATGACTTATGGCGGCATGGAAAAGCAGCTCAACGCGCCGACGCTCGGGGGTTATGCCCAAAGCATCGTGGTGACGGAAGAATTTGTGCTGCGCATGCCAGCGAATCTCGATCTCGCGGCTGCGGCGCCGTTGTTGTGCGCGGGCATCACGACGTATTCCCCGATGAAGCACTGGAAAGTCGGCGCCGGTCAAAAAGTCGGGATCGTGGGCTTGGGTGGTCTCGGCCACATGGGCGTGAAATTTGCGCGCGCGTTCGGCGCGCACGTGGTGTTGTTTACGACGTCGCCGAACAAAGTCGAAGATGCGAAACGCCTCGGCGCGCATGAAGTCGTCGTCTCAAAAGATGAAAAGCAAATGGCCGCGCACGCGGGTAGTTTCGATTTCATCCTCGATGCGGTTTCGGCGGAGCACGACATCAACGCCTACATGAATCTCTTGAAGCGTGACGGAAATCTCGTGCTCGTCGGCGCACCGGAAAAACCGTTGCCCGTGGCGGCGTTCCCGTTGCTGTTTCGGCGTCGTTCGCTTTCCGGGTCGTTGATCGGTGGTTTGCCGGAGACGCAGGAGATGTTGGATTTCTGCGGGCAGCATAACATCACCAGCGACGTTGAAATGATCCGCATGGATCAGATCAACGAGGCCTACGAGCGCATGCTCAAGAGCGACGTGAAATATCGCTTCGTGATCGATATGGCGTCGCTGAAGTAAGGCGAAAAGCCGAGCGTATCGAGGTAGGGCCCGACCTCCGGGCGGGCCACCGTGTAGAATAATATTTCTCGGGCCGCTCGGAGATCGGCCCTTGCGATTTAAACGTCCTCTGCGTCTTCGCTGATACTGCCGGGGAGGGTGACCCACGCATCACTGGCGACGAGCGCGGTGCAGACTGGACGGAGGGCTTCGATTAGCGCGCGGAGTTCGTCGAGATTGCTGGGTTTTACCACATAGCCATTTGCCCCGCGTGAACGGGCGGCGTCGATATCGCGCTTCTGACTCGACGATGAAAACATCACCACTGGCACATGGCGGAAATCCTGTCGCGCGCGAATCCACGAGAGCAATTCGAGGCCGTTGACGAAGGGCATTTTGACATCGATCAAAATGAGGCACGGCATTTTCGGGTGCGATGGGCCGTGACCGACGAGGGATTCGAGGTGCGTGATGGCTTCGCGCCCATTCGGCATGACAACCAGCGGGTGCGTCATGTGCGCTTTCGTGAACGAACGGCGCATCAGGAAGACATCGTCCTCCGTATCCTCGACGTAAATGACCGGTGCGGGCTGGCTCATGAAGCGTCCTCCCGCGCAATCGGCAGATGCAGGTGGAACGTGCTGCCGTGGCCCGGTTGCGAATCGACGGTCACCGTGCCGCCCATGCGATCGATAGCCTTGCGCACGATGGCGAGGCCGATGCCGGTGCCTTCGTAAGTGGTATCAAGACGATAGAACGCGCCAAAAATTTTGTCCTGCATACTTTTTTCAATGCCGATGCCGTTATCTTCGATGTGCACGTGGGCGGTTTTATCGTCAGCCTCGCCGTAAATGCGCACGAGCGGGGTCGTGCCCGGCGCGACAAACTTAAGCGCGTTGCCGATGAGATTGGCGAAACACTGCGTGAGCGCGGCGGTGTTGCCCAATACGACTGGCAATGGCGACTCGACTACGATTTCCGCGTGCTCGAATTCCGGGTAGCCTTCCAGCAAACCAACGAGAAATCCTTCCAGCGCGATGGGCTCGATCGGGAGCTCATTGCGCACGAGCAGACTGTATTCGAGCACGTCCTGGATGACTTGATCCATGCGGCCTGCGGCGGTCACGATGCGACGGATGTAATCCTGTCCGAGGACATTTAATTCCGCGCCGCAATCTTCCTGCAGAGCCTGGGCGAAACTGCGCATGACGCGGAGCGGGCCGCGCAAATCGTGCGACACGCTGTAGGAAAAGGCTTCGAGCTCGGAGACCGTTTCTTGCAAACGCGCGGTGCGTTCAGCGACGGTTTGTTCGAGGACGTTGGCGTGTTGTTCGAGACCACGTTGCGCGGTGGCGAGTTCCTGCACGACATTTTGCAAGTCACGCTCGCGGTCGGCAAGTTCACGCGTGACCCGCGTGCGCTCGATGGATTCCCAACAGCGGTTGGCGACGGAGACGAGCATCTCGACTTCGTGCGGTTGCCAGAGGCGCGGCGTAGTTTGGTGCACGGCCATTCCCGCGACAAAGCGGCCGGCTTTGTGCAATGGCACACAAATAACCGAGCGAATCTGCGTAGCGACAAAGGCATCGCGAACGGACGCGGTGCGCGGATCAGCAAAAGTGTCCTCAACGATAAAGGGTTCTCCGGCGTGCATCTGGCGCACGCACTCTTCTCCAAACTGATCGAAACGATAACGACCGACGATGCTCGGCACGCGGAAATTGTAATCACCGAGGATATCGAAAGTGTTTTGATCCTCATGCACGTGAGCGTAGGCGCAGCGATTGACGGCGAGTTGCTTGCCGAGGAGTTGAGCCGATTTTTGCGTGATCTCTTGCGCGTCGGTCATCGGGCGCGTGGCGTCGTCGAGCGCGATGAGCAATTGATCGCGGTCGACGCGACGCCGACGTTCGCTTTCGTCGCGCGTGGTGCCGGCGATGAATTCCACTTCGCCATTTTTGCCGAGAACCGGCATGAAAATATAATCGTAGATGCCCGAGATGCCACTCCCGCCGGTGAAAGGCACTTCACCGCGGAAGGGCTGCTTGGTGGCGATGACTTGCGCGATTTCGCGCATGTGCATGTCCGCGTGCCAGGTGGGATAGCCGAGTTCGTAGAAATTTTTCCCGACGATCTCGGCGAGAGTTTTGCCATACAAGCGCTGCAAGCTGCGATTCGCGTAAACGAACCGGCCGCGCGTGTCCCAGATATAAGCGAAGTCCTCGGTCGACGAGAGGACTGTTTCGTAAATTTTGGTGAGTCGTTCGGATTCGTATTCGGCGTCGCGCCGCTCTATCTCGGCGCGTTTGCGATCGTTGATGTCCACGAGCACACCGGTGAAGTGTGAAGGTTTCCCAGTGGAATCAAAGGTGATGCGCCCGCGCGCCCGCACCCAGATTTCCCGGCCATCGCGCACCACGCGGTAGTCCGCTTCGTAGTGCTCGCCGGTTTCGAGCGTGCGCTGGATGCGCTTCATCACCTCAGGCAGGTCGTCCGCGTGGATGCGCGCGGTGAATTGCTGCAGCCGGTGTTCCGGCGTGGCGCGCAAATCCTCGCCGAAAATGCGGTAGAAGTTGTCGTCGCCGTCGACGCGATTCGTCGGCACGTCCCACTCGTAAAGGCTGATTTCGCTGGCGAGCAGCGCGGCGTCGAGGCGCTGTTTTACCTGGGAAAGTTCGTCGACGACGCGCAAGCGCTCGCGCTCCTCATCCGACGCGGCTTGGCGACCGGATTCCACTTCTGAGCTTCTGGCCATGGCTTGGACGGCCAGCGCGGCGAACTGGGAAAGGCTCGTCGTAATACGCAGATCCTCGCGATCGAAATGCTGACTGTTGTCATGAGTCGCCACCCACACGGTGCCGATCGGAACACCACGATTGTAGAAAGGCACGAGCAGCACTTCCTCGACGGGGATTTTCAAATCATTGATGTAAGGATAGGCGCGCTCGGGACGCACCATGAGTTGCGGAGTGTTTTCGTCGAGCACGACGCCGCACGGACTAAATGAGCGAGGGAGTGTCGCATTGCGCAAAGGCGCGAACTCTCCCGAGGTCGCCACCCAGCGGAACTGGCTTTGGCCTTCGTGTTCTTCTGACAAACTGATGCCGGCGGAGCCCGCGCGACAAAGTGGGCGAATCAGGTCGACGAGGCCTTGAAAGATTTTTTGGGGTTCCTCCGCCATCGTGCGGGCGAGGGTGGTGAGCGCCTCGGTTTCGCTGCGATAGTCGGCGGTGTGCGAAGGGCGCCATTTTAAATCTTCCGTGCGCACGACTTCTTTTAAAATAGCGGGGTCAGCGCGTGGCATGGAATGAGTGGAAGCAGCGGAGGTTGGGTGGCTGGGCACAACGGAAGCGATTTGTGCTGATTCAAGGTGGCGCGCGTGCGCACGCAAAAAATAAACCCTCGGAGAATCTCCTAACCTGCTACCGGAAAAACGAATTCTAGCCGTAGCCGATGATCCAGACGACAAAGATAAATCGCTATTTTTGGCAGGTTGGCGTCGAATCCGCTCTTAAACTGGTCGAAGGCGCTCACTGCTGCCGGCCACCCTCGATCCACTTTTCATGTTTCTTACCATCAATCTGCCGGGACATCCCCGTCCAAGTCACGTCATCGATACTGCCGCCGGGCGTTTCACGCTCATCTATGCGCAGCGTCCTGCGCTCAACGGCGAAACCGCGTATGCGCTGCGCGCGGTGAGCGGCCTGCAATTCGACATGACCGGCTACTATTTGATACATAACCTGGAGAGCAGTCTGCGTCGCGGGATCAAGCTGTTTTGCCCGGGGCGCCGCACGGAAGTCGATGCCATCGTGGCGGCGTTGATTCGCGACGGCCTCGCCAAGGAATCCACGCAAGCGCAGCCGCCGTTGCGTTAAGGGCGGTGAGTGGGTGGGTGGGGCGAAAAGATTTCCGCTGCAAAATAGCGGCGCGTTCCTAACCTGCGCTGCTTCATGAAAGTTTTCCGTTCTATCGTCAGTGATTTTTCGAAAGCGGTTGTGGTTGGCTTGCTGGGCATGCTGGTGGGTTGCACGTCCATCAATCGTGCGCCCGCTGAAAACGGCATCGCGGAACTGCGGTTGATCGGTGTGCAGACGGTTGCGAAAGATAAATTTCAAGAGACCGGCGTCGGCGGGTTCTCGGGACTGGATTACGATCGGGCGAATGACGCGTGGGTTGCGATCAGCGACGATAAATCGGATCAAGGCCCGGGGCGTTTCTACACGGTAAAACTCGACTACGACGAAAAGGAATTTCGCAGTGCGCGCGTGACTGCGGTGCAAGCGCTGCGGCAACCTGACGGCAGCGATTACCCCAACGAACGAAACGCCAAGCCCAGCGATGTCGTGCCTGATTTCGAAGCCATTCGCCTCGATCCGCGCGACGGCAGCGTGTGGTATACGCATGAAGGGTTGCGCCGCCCGCAAACCGATCCCCTGGTGCGTCACGCGAAGCGCGATGGCACGTTTCTCGCGGACATGCCCACGCCGCCTCAGTTGAAATTTGCGAAAGAGAAGGGAAGCGGCCCGCGTTTTAACGAGACGTTCGAGGGCCTTAGTTTTTCGACCGACGGCAATTCTTTGTGGGTCGGAATGGAAGGGGCACTGCAACAAGACCGTGCGCCGGCCGGTTCGGGCACGCGCGATCCGGCACGCTTCACGGAGTTTGATCGCGAAGGGAAAATCCTCCGCCAAATCGCTTATGTGCGCGATCCGATCGTGCCAAAAATTGCGGCCGAAGAACTGGCGGACAATGGCGTGTCGGAAATTTTCGCGGTGTCGCGTGATACATTACTGGTGCTTGAGCGTTCTGGTTCGCGCACGGCGTCGGACAACGTGTGGCGCTTCGGCGCACTTTTATTCGAGGCGAAACTCAGCGCAGCCGATGATGTTGCCGCGGTGGCGTCGCTCGGCGATGCACCGGTGAAAGCGGCGACGAAACGCTTGCTCTACAATTTCGACAGCGCCGGTCAGCCGCACATTGATAATCTCGAATGCATCGCGTTGGGTCGAAAGCTACCGAATGGGCACGACACGCTCGTGATCGCGTCCGATGATAATTTTACCGCACGGCAAGTGAACCAGTTCTGGGTCTTTGAAATTATCCCTGCGAAAAATTCTCAGATGAAGCGGTGGCGGCGTAATTCTCCTTAAGGGGCTAGGGTGTGATGCACTGACTCGATCGGGATTTAACCTCAGGTTCCCTTAAAAAACCGAAATTGTCGCAAATTTGTGACGCGTCGCTAGCGGGAAAATGCGTGACGACGGTCTGTTATTTCAACTAACTGCCTTTCGAGGGCACTAATTAACGGTTGGTCGCCCTCACTAAGTTAGAAAATAATAGCCGCTGCCTGATGAAACCGGGCAGCGGCTTTGTTTTGCCCTGCAAGTGAAATGTGGCCCGGCCGTGCTGGCCGGACTATTGCCGGATTTGGCCGTCTCCACGCACGATGTATTTATACGAAGTCAGTTCTTCGAGTCCCATCGGGCCGCGTGCGTGCAAGCGATCCGTGCTGATGCCGATCTCAGCGCCGAAACCAAATTCGTAGCCGTCGTTGAAACGCGTGGACGCATTCCACAACACGACCGCGCTATCGACGCCGGCGAGAAATTGTTCCGCCGTGGCGCTGTCGCGCGTGACGATCGTGTCGGTGTGATGCGAGCCGTTCGTTTCGATGTGCTCGATCGCGGCCTCGACTCCGTCGACAATTTTCACCGCGAGAATGAGCGCGAGGAATTCCGTTTTAAAATCGTCGGCGTTTGCGACTGTGGCGGGGACGCCCGCTTGGGTGAGGAGCGCGAGTGCGTGCGGTTCGGCGCGGAGCTGCACTTTACGCTCCGTAAGGGCGCGACCGGCTTGTGCGAGGAACGTGTCGGCAATGTCGCGGTGCACGAGAATGGTTTCGAGTGCGTTGCACACGCCGGGACGCGAACATTTGCCGTTGATGGCGATCTCGGTCGCCATCGCGAGATCGGCCTCGCGGTCGACGTAGAGCGTGCAGATGCCGTCATAATGTTTGATGACGGGGACGCGCGCGGATTTGACGACGGCTTCGATGAGGCCTTTGCCGCCGCGCGGAATGAGCAGATCGATCACGCCCACGGCTTCGCCGAGCAGGCGCACCGTGTCGCGATCCGTGACGGGCACGAGTTGCACCGCGTGCGCGGGCAAGCCGGCTTTGGCGAGGCCGCGCGCGAGTGCGGTCGCGATCGCCAAGTTCGAGCGCAACGCTTCCGAACCGCCGCGGAGAATCACGGCGTTCCCGCTCTTCAAACACAAGCCGGCGGCGTCACACGTGACGTTGGGACGCGACTCGTAAATGAAACCGATGACGCCGAGCGGCACGCGCACTTTGGCGATTTGCAGTCCGTTGGGTTGCGTCCATTCGCGAATTTTCTGGCCGACGGGGTGGGGCAGTGACGCGACTTGGCGCAAGCCTTCGGCGCAGGCGAGCAAGCGTTTCGGAGTGAGCGTGAGGCGATCAACGAGCGCGGGCGTTTGGCCGTTGGCAAGTGCAGCGGAAACATCGGCAGCGTTGGCCGTGATGATGGCGTCTTGGGCCGCGAGAAGTTCATCGGCCATCGCACGCAAGGCGTCGTCGATGCGCGCGGCCGGCGTCGTGGCGAGCGACCTTGCCGCGACGCGGGCTTGTTGGCCGAGTTGGGCGATGAGTTGGACGAGATCGGCCATCGCTTACTTGGACTTTACCGGGAAGGTCGTGCCCACACGTTTGCCGGCGACGATTTCGTAAACGAGCCCCGCTTTGCGTCCGCTGGCGATGTGGACGGCGATGCCGGCTTTCACGGCGAGTTGCGCGGCTTGGAGTTTTGTGACCATGCCGCCGGTCGAGGTCGCGCCTTTGTCGGAACGGACAAGGCTGGCGACGTCGTCGAAATTTTTCACGAGCGGCACAACCTTGCCGTCCTTGTCCTGCAAACCATCGACGCTGGTCAGGATGATGAGCGTGTCGGCTTCGATCAGGATCGCGACTTCGGCGGAGAGGCGGTCATTGTCGCCGAAGTTGAGTTCCTCGGTCGCGACGGTGTCGTTCTCGTTGATGATTGGGACGACGCCGCTTTTGAGCAAATGGGTGAGGGTGGCGCGCGCGTTATGATGGCGCGTGCGGCTGTCGAGATCGCTGTAAGTGAGCAATAGTTGCGCGACGGCGATCCCCTGGCGCGAAAACTCCGCGGCGTAGGCGTGCATGAGCTGGGACTGGCCGACGGCGGCGCAGGCTTGCTTGGCGGCGAGTTCCTTCGGTCGGGAGGTGAGGTCGAGCGTGGCGAGTCCAGCCGCGACGGCGCCGCTGGAAACGATGACACACTCGTGGCCGGCGCGGACGAGCGCGCCAACTTCGCGGGCGAGCCGGGCAATCTGCTTGCGGCTCAGACCAATGCCGCCTTCGGAGGCCAAGATGCCGGAGCCGAATTTGAGCACGATGCGTTGGGAACGTTTAGCCATGAACGGAGGAGCGTAGCCAGCGACCGTTCGTCAACAAGCCGGAATCCTCAAGTCGCTCGCTATGACACGTTACAGCGGGCACGCTTCCAGCTATGACAGCTTGACGCCTTGTCTCGACTTGCAGCGCGGCGACGCTTATCCCCAACACAAATAAACGATTAACGTCATGAATTCCTTTAACGCCAAACTTCCCACTCATAGCAAATGCCCCGCAAATAATGGCGGCGATTACGTGACGGAAGGCATGACGGGTATGCAACAATCGATCCTCGGCGTTTCGACGCCGGCTGCGTGAAATGGAAGCAAACTGCCGACCATTCTCATGCCGACTGTTGCCGCGTTACCGCGTTCCTTTGAACTGGCTTTGCCAGACCTCGCGCTCGCGCGCGGAGGGGTAGTTCATCAGCACCGCTCCGCCGGGTGGTGGTGGAGTCGCGAAGGAGATACGCCTGAATCGTTACAAGCCGATGTGCCTACGGTGCTCATCGTGCATGCGCTCACGGGTAGCGCCCAAGCCGGCGGGCCCGGCGGTTGGTGGGAGCCGTTGATCGGCCCCGGCAAACCGCTCGATCCCGCGCAGTTTCGCCTGATTTGTTTTAATAATCTCGGTTCATGCTACGGCAGCAGCGGTCCGGGCGTCGCGGGTTTTCCGGCGGACGAAACCGTCGATCTTACCGGTGTCGATATCGCGAAAGCGCAGATTCTCGCGCTCGATAAACTCGGCATCGATCGCGTGCACCTCACGACGGGCGGCTCACTCGGTGGCATGATTACGCTCACGCTTGCCGCGATCGCGCCAAAACGGTTTGAACGGATTTTGCCGCTCGCAACGAGCGTGTCGGCGAGTGCGTGGGTCGTCGGTTGGAATCACGTGGCACGGCAGATTTTGCGGCTCGATCCCGGTTACCCGCACAACGTCGGTCGCGGCCTCGAGATCGCGCGTCAGCTCGCGATTCTGACCTATCGCGCCGAGCCCGGCCTCGATGCGCGGCAACCGCGTCCAGTCCTCAGCAAAGGTGCGGACACGGGTTATCCCGTGCAAAGTTACCTCGAGCATCAAGGCCGCAAACTGCGCAGTCGTTTCGCCGCGCGCGCTTACGAACTGCAACTTGCCGCGATGGACCACCACGATCTCACGCAACCGTTGCCGGGCGACACCGTGCCGGCGATTTCGCGCGTGCGCGCCTCGACGGAGGTCGTCGATGTCGACACCGACCAGCTTTTCACGCCCGCACAAGCCGCCGTCCTAGCGCAGCAATTACGTGCGAGCGGCGCGAAAGTTGAGCGCACGACGGTGAAGAGTATTCACGGCCACGATGCTTTTTTAATCGAGTGGGGTTCACTCGCTCCCATCTTAACCCGCGCGCTGCAACTGCAGGCACCCACACTATGAGCGAAGGCTGGCAGGTTTATAAATTTGGTGGTTCATCGGTCGGCACTTCGGGGCGTTTGCCCAAAGTGCTCGAGCTCATCGCGGCGGCGCCGAAGCCATTGACGGTTGTCGTTTCCGCGCTCGGCGACAGCACGGATTGGTTGATCTTGTCCGCGCGCTCGGCGGAGGAAGGTAACATTTCCCAAGCGCGCCGTCAGCTCACGCAAGTGCGCGAACTCGCCGCGAACACTGCGCGCACGGTGATGAACGCGCAGAATCAAAAAGGGTTTAAATACGACCTCGATGAAATCCTGACGCCGGTCGAGCGCTTGTTGTCGGGTATCGAGCTCACGCGCGAATGCTCACCGCGCACGCTCGACTCGATCATCAGCGTCGGTGAACGCATTTCCGTTACCTTGCTCGCGCGCGCTTTGTGCGAGCGCGACGTCGCGGCGATTCCCGTCGATGCTCGCGATTTCGTTGTGACCGACAACACGTTCGGCGCTGCGGCGGTGGACAAAGCCGAAACGAAAGTGAAGTTCGCCGCAGTGACGGAAAAATGGCCGGCGAACACGGTGGCAGTGGTGACCGGTTTCATTGGCCGCACGCGCGATGGCCAGACGACTACGCTTGGTCGCAATGGTTCCGACTACACCGCGACGCTCGTGGCCGGTTTGCTCAAAGCCACCGCCGTCACGGTGTGGACAGATGTGCTTGGCGTGATGACGGCGGACCCGTCGCTCGTGCGCGAGGCCGTGCCGGTGGATCGACTTTCTTATGACGAAGCGCTCGAGCTCGCCTATTTCGGCACGCGCATGTTTCACCCGCGCACGATCATTCCGTTGCGCGAATGCGGCGCGGCGCTCGTCATCCGTAGCACCACTCAGCCTGACGCTCCCGGCACGCGCATCGACGCGACCGGCAATCCTGATCCGAATCGTCCGACGTGCGTCACGAGTTTGGAGCGTCTCACTTTGCTCGGCGTGCAATCGCGCCGCACGGGGCTCGGTCGCCCGGTGGGCGGTCGCATCGTCGCCGCGCTGAACGAAGCCGGCGTGCGTGTGTGGATGACCACCGAGTCGACGCTCGGGCAATCGTTCTCCGTCGTAATTCCTGAAATGGACGAAGCGCGCGCGAAGCAGAGCATTTCTGAAGCAATCGCGCCGGAAATCCAGTCGGGCGACTTGCGCATCGAGCCGGTGATTTCGCCGGTCACGCTCGTCACGCTTGTCGGTGAAAATATGGGCAAGCGTCCGAATGTCGCGGGACATTTTCTTAATTCGATTGGCTCGGTTGGTATCTCGGTGCGCGCGGTCGCGCAGGGCGCTTCCTCGCGCAGCATTTCATGCGTCGTCGATGCAGACCAAACCGCAACAGCGGTGCGCACGGTGCACGGCGCGTTCAATCTCGCGCACACGCAAATCAGCGTGCTGCTCCTCGGCAAGGGTGTCGTCGGCGGTAGTCTGCTGAAACAAATCAATCGTCAGAACCAAGCACTCGGTCGCGAGCACGACGTGCAAGTGCGCCTCGTCGGCATCGGTTCAAGCAAGGGCGCGTTATTCGACGCGGACGGGTTGCCGCCGGTTGAAGCCGTTGCGTTGCTCGAAAAAGCGCTCGTGGAAGGAAAAGTCGTGAGCGACGTCAGCACGTTGTTGCGCAAACTCTCGCAGCTGCCAAATCCGGTGCTCGTCGATTGCTCGGCGGCGCCCGGCATGGAAAAAATTTACAGCGCCGCGTTTGCGGAAGGCATCAACGTCGTCTCGGCGAACAAACAACCGCTCGCGCTGCCGCAGCCCGAACGGCTGGCGTTGCTCGGCGCGGCCCGGAAAAATTTCCGCGCCTATCACTACGAGACGACGGTCGGCGCTGCGCTTCCCGTGATCGAGACGCTCAAGAATCTCGTGCGCACGGGCGATCACGTGATTTCGATCGAAGGCGCATTTTCGGGCACGCTCGGTTTCCTGTGTGATCGCCTCGTGCAAGGTGATCCGCTGTCCGTCGCGGTGCGCAAAGCGAAGGACCTTGGCTATACCGAGCCGCACCCGCGTGACGATTTGTCGGGCCTCGATGTGGCGCGCAAAGCGATCATCCTCGCGCGTGAACTTGGTCTGCAAGTCGAGTTGACGGATGTCGTGCTTGAGCCGCTCGTGCCGGCCGAACATTTGCGCGAAGACGACCCGGAGAAATTCCTGCAATCGTTGGCGGCACTCGACGCGAAGTTTGCCGAAAAAGTCTCCGCCTGCATCGCCCAAGGCAAATTGCCGCGTTATCTCGCGCGCATTACGCCCGGTGCGGAAGGCGCGAAAGTCACCGTCGGCCCGGTCGAAGTCGAAGCGACGCATCCGGCGGCCTCGTTGCGCGGTTCGGAAGCTTTTGTCGCGTTTCAAACTGAGCGCTACCGCCAATACCCGTTGGTGGTGCGCGGCGCGGGCGCGGGCGGCGACGTCACCGCAGGCGGCGTGCTGGCGGACATTTTGCGGCTTGCGCAGAATATCCGGGGCCGGCGCGCGACGTGAGTTCGTATCATTTTTGATACGTTTTCATTCAATTTTTGCTCTGAACCGTTACGGACTCCCCGTATTTAAGCCTGGTTGTCAAAAAGTGAGAAACGAAGATTGACAGGAGCGGGGGAGTTTGGGCACGTTCTAGCCCGTCCCGCATGTTTTCTCTCGTAGCCATTGCCCTTATTACCGTAGTCGCCGCAATTGTAGCGGTGGCCACGACACCAACTGGGCGGCTCGTTAAAGCCAAACGCTCCTAAGAGAAATCAAAAACTCAAAGAGGAAGCCGCCCACCGAAAAGGGGCGGTTTTTTTATTTTTAGCGTATGACGCAAACCTCCAAAAAAACTTTTAACCATGTCTCGCCGCGCTCCGAATATTTCGGTAGCGTCGCCTGAACTATCCCCTATGGAAACTGGCAAACGTTACAGCCAAGTGGTCACTGATGGTGTGAGTCGCGCGCCGGCTCGCGCCATGATGAAAGCCGTCGGGTTTACCGACGAAGATTTGAGCAAGCCGTTGATCGGCGTGGCGAACACGTGGACGGAAATCGGGCCGTGCAATTTCCACCTGCGCGCGCTCGCTGAACACGTCAAGGCCGGCATCCGCGCGGCGGGTGGCACGCCGCTCGAATTCAACACGGTTTCGATCTCCGATGGCATCACGATGGGCACGGAAGGCATGAAGACATCGCTCATCAGCCGCGAAGTCATCGCCGACTCCATCGAACTCGTCGCGCGCGGCAACAGCCTCGACGGCCTGGTCTGTCTTTCGGCCTGCGACAAAACCAATCCCGGCGTGATGATGGCGCTCGCGCGCATGGACATCCCCGGCCTCGCGCTTTACGGCGGCTCGATCGATCACGGTCTGCACAACGGCAAGGCGCTGACGTTGCAGGATGTGTTCGAAGCAGTCGGCGCATTCACCGCCGGCAAAATCGACGCGAAGGAATTTAACTGCGTTGAAAACAAAGCGTGTCCGACGGCCGGCGCGTGCGGCGGTCAATTCACTGCGAACACGATGGCGACCATCATGGAAGCCATCGGCATCTCGCCGGTTGGGCTCAACGGTGTCCCGGCCGCTTCCGAAGAGAAAAACAAAGCGGCGTTCCGTTGCGGCGAAATCGTGATGGACCTCGTGCGCAAAAATGTGCGCCCGTCGCAGATCATGACGCGCAAGGCGTTCGAAAACGCGATCGCGTCGGTCGCCGCTTCCGGCGGCTCGACGAACGCCGTGCTGCACTTGCTCGCGCTCGCGAAGGAAGTGAACATTTCTTTGAAGATCGATGAGTTCGATGTGATCAGCGCGAAGACGCCGACCATCGCCACGCTCAAGCCGGGTGGTCTTTATACTGCGGTCGAGATGCAGAAAGCCGGCGGCATCTCGTTGCTGCTGCGTCGTCTGCTTGAGGGCGGTTTCCTTCATAAAGAATGTCTCACGGTCACCGGCCAGACGATTGGCGACGCCGTGAAAGACGCGCCTGAAGCTGCGGGCCAGCAAGTCATCCGTCCGACCGACAAGCCTTTCAAGACCACGGGTGGTCTCGTGATTCTCCGCGGCAATCTCGCGCAAGATGGCGCGGTGCTCAAAGTCGCGGGCAGCAATCGCGAAAAAATCACCGGTCCGGCGCGCGTCTTCGAAAACGAAGAATCCGCGATGGCCGCCGCGAATGCGCAACAGATCAAAGCGGGCGACGTCGTCGTTATCCGCTACGAAGGGCCGAAAGGTGGTCCGGGGATGCGCGAGATGCTCGGCGTGACCGGCGCGTTGGCCGGGCAGGGGCTCGCCGATTCCGTGGCGTTGCTCACGGATGGTCGTTTCTCTGGTGCGACGCGTGGTTTCTCGATTGGTCACGTGGCGCCTGAGGCGTTCGTGGGCGGTCTGATCGCGTTCGTCAACGAAGGCGACACGATCGAAATCGACGTGCCGGCGCGCAAGTTGCAGGTGCTCGTTTCCGACGAGGAATTCGCCAAGCGCCGCCAGGGCTGGAAGGCCCCCGAGCCGCGTTACAAGCGCGGCGTCATGGCGAAATACGCCAACACTGTTTCCACGGCCTCGGAAGGCGCCGTCACTTCTTAATTTTTTAATTACTCACTCATAACTCCAGGGACATCATGAAACTCACCGGCGCAGAAATCATTTGGGAATGCTTACAAAAGGAAGGCGTTGACGTCGTGTTCGGTTATCCGGGCGGCGCTATTCTGCCGACTTACGACGCGATGACCAAGTATCCGAAGATCCACCATGTGCTCGTCCGCCACGAACAGGGCGCGACGCACATGGCCGACGGTTATGCCCGCGCAAGCGGCAAGGTCGGTGTCGCGATCGCGACGTCCGGTCCCGGTGCGACCAACATGGTCACCGGCATCGCCACCGCGATGATGGACTCGTCTCCGATCGTATGTATCACGGGCCAGGTCGGCTCGAAGGCGATCGGCACCGACGCGTTTCAAGAGACCGATGTCACCGGCGTCACATTGCCGGTCACCAAACACAATTATCTCGTCACGCGCGCCGATGACATCGCCCGCGCGATCCGCGAAGCGTTCTACATCGCGAAGAGCGGCCGTCCGGGCCCGGTGTTGGTTGACATCACCAAGGACGCGCAGCAGCTCACCGCTGAATTCGATTGGGAAGCCGCCGCGCCGAAACTGCCGGGCTATCGTCCCGACCTCCGCGCGCTTCCGAGCGAATACGCGAAGGCGCTCGAACTCATCAATTCCGCGAAACGTCCGATCATCTTCGCGGGTCAAGGTGTGTTGAAGGCCGGCGCCACCGCGCAAGTCCTCGAACTCGCCGACACCACGCGCACGCCGATCGCGGTCACGTTGCTCGGCATCGGTGCGATTCCAGCCTCGAGCCCGTTGAATCTCGGCATGATGGGCATGCACGGTGAGTCGTGGGTGAACGAAGCCATTCAACAGGCCGACTTGATCATCGCGCTCGGTATGCGCTTCGACGATCGCGTCACCGGCAATCTCAAGACCTACGCGCCACACGCGAAGAAGATTCACGTCGAAATCGATCCGTCCGAAGTGAACAAAAACGTCCAGGTGGACGTCGCGCTCATCGGCGATTTGAGCGAAGTGCTCGAGCAATTGCTCCCGGGCGTCCGCACCGCCGATCGTGGCGAGTGGTGGGCGACCATCGCGGCCGCGAAGGGCGATTCCGCAGTGCGCGACATCAAAAATCTCCCTGACAACGGCCACCTTTACGCCGCGCATGTCATCAACGACATCTGGCGCCTCACGCAAAAGCGCGACACGATCGTCGTCACCGACGTCGGTCAGCACCAGATGTGGGAAGCGCAGTATTTCCATCACGAGAAACCGCGTTCGCTCATCACGTCCGGCGGTCTCGGCACCATGGGTTTCGCGCTCCCCGCGGCCATCGGCGCAAAGTTTGCCTGTCCCGAGAAGGACGTGTGGGTCGTCGTGGGCGACGGCGGTTTCCAAATGACTTCGTGCGAACTGGCCACGGCCGAGCAGGAAGGCATCAAGGTCAACGTCGCGATCATCAACAACGCGTTCCTCGGCATGGTGCGCCAATGGCAGGAATTTTTCTACGACAAGCGCTACGCCGCCACGCCGATGACGGGTCCGAATTTCGTCAAACTTGCCGAAGCGTATCGTCTCACCGGTCTGTTGTGCGACAAGCGCAGCGACGTGAAGTCGACCGTCGAGAAAACACTTTCGACGAAGGGCACGGTCGTCATTGATTTCGTCGTCGAGAAGGAAGACACGGTATTCCCGATGGTCCCCGCCGGCGCCGCGCTCGACAAGATGATCCGCCGTCCGAAGCAGGACGTGATGCTGGAATCCGGCTCCGACAAAGATTGGGAGATGCCGTCGTCCGGTCTTCCGAACGTGTTTGCCGAAAAAGCCGCGGAAGAGGTGATCAACGGAAAACTCCAAGCTGCGTCCGCTCCGGCGGCCAAGGCGGCGAAGAAATCCGCTCCCGCTAAATCTGCCAAGGCGGCCAAAGCCGCCAAGCCCGCCGCGAAATCCGCGCGCGTCGCTCCCGCCAAGAAAAAATCAACCGCCCGCCGCTAATCAATTCCCGCCATGGCCAAACATACGCTCATTGCCTACGTCGAGGACGTGCCCGGTGTCTTGAACCGCATCGCGTCGCTGTTCCGTCGCCGTAACTTCAATATCGATTCGCTCACCGTCGGCCGCACCGAACAAGTCGGCGTTTCCCGACTCACGGTCGTCGTCGACGCCACCGAAGCCGGTGCGCGCCTCGTCGAGGCCAACCTCTACAAACTGGTCAACGTGCTCCGCGTCGACGACCTCACGCACAAAGCTGCGCTCGTGCGCGAACTCGGTCTCGTGAAGGTTTCCGTGTCGCCGCAGACGCGTTCGCAAGTGCTTCAACTTGTCGAAGTCTTCCGCGCTCGCGTGGTTGATGTCGACGAAGAGAGCCTGACGATCGAAGTCACCGGCACGCCGGAAAAAATCGGCAAATTCGAGATGGTGCTCCGCCCTTACGGCCTCGTCGAAATGGTGCGCACCGGTTCCGTCGCGATGGCGCGCGGTCACGAAAAACTCTCGGCCAACCCGCCGCTCGTGCGCGCGGTTGTCGCCAAGAAATCCGATCACGCCGACGACTCCGGCCTCTCGATGTCCGTTTAATTTCGAAAACCAAAAACCCAGACCCTCAATCCCAAACCCAATTTATTCCCATGGCTAAAATCTACTACGACAAAGACGCGAATCTCTCGCTCATCCGCAGCAAGAACGTCGCAATCATCGGCTACGGCTCCCAAGGCCACGCACACGCGCTCAACTTGAAAGAGAGCGGCGTCAAAGTTCGCGTCGGCCTGGCAAAGACCAGCAAGTCCGTCGCGAAGGCGAAGAAGGCCGGCCTCACGGTCGGTGAAGTTGCCGACGTGTCGAAGTGGGCCGACGTGATCATGATCCTCGTGCCGGATCATGTGCAGGCTCGTCTTTATAAAGCGGAAATCGCTCCGCACCTCACCGCCGGCAAGATGCTGATGTTCGCCCACGGCTTTAACATCCGTTTCGGTGGCATCGTTCCGCCGAAGGATGTCGACGTTTCCATGATCGCGCCGAAGTCGCCCGGTCACCGTGTGCGCGAAGTGTTCCAGGAAGGTGGCGGCGTCCCCGGCCTCATCGCAGTTCAACAAAATGCGACCGGCAACGCCAAGAAGCTCGCGCTTTCCTACGGTCGCGCGATCGGTTGCACGCGTGCAGGCGTCCTCGAGACGACCTTCAGCGAAGAAACCGAGACGGATTTGTTCGGCGAACAAGCCGTGTTGTGCGGTGGTGCGGCGGAGCTGGTCAAAGCCGGTTTCAAGACGCTCGTCGACGCCGGTTACCAGCCTGAGATCGCCTACTTTGAGTGTATGCATGAGCTGAAGCTCATCGTCGACTTGATGTATCGCGGCGGCCTCAACTACATGCGCTACTCGGTTTCCGACACGGCGGAGTGGGGCGATTACGTTTCCGGCCCGCGCGTCGTCACAAAGAAGACGCAAGCCGAGATGAAACGCATCTTGAAGGACATCCAGACGGGCAAATTCGCCAAGCGCTTCATCGACGAGAACAACAAGTATGGTCGCAAGACCATGACGAAGTTCCGCAACACGGAGCGCGGCCAGAAGATCGAAGTCGTCGGCGCCAAACTGCGCGCGATGATGCCGTTCCTGAATCCGGTCACGATCTCCAAGTAAGGTTTCGCGAGCACGGGCGGTTTCGTTTCAGAAGCCGCCCGTCGCCCGCTGTTTTTTCTGAGGCAGGGTTAGTTTTTAGAATTTTTCGGAAAACTTTTCATGACGACAGCCGACAACCGCCAATACATCGAGGTGTTCGACACGACGCTGCGCGACGGTGCGCAGACGGAGGGCATTTCGTATTCCGCTGACGACAAGCTGCGCATTGCGCGCAAGCTCGACGAACTCGGCGTGGCGTTTATTGAAGGCGGCTGGCCGGGCTCAAACCCAAAAGACGTGTCGTTTTTCGACCTCGCGCGGAAAGAAACGTGGAAAACCGCGAAGATTGTGGCGTTTGGCGCGACGCGCCGCGCGAAGCTGAAGCCCGAGGAAGATCCGAGCGTGCAAGCGCTGGTCGCCGCCGGCACGGATGTTTGCTGCATTGTCGGCAAGTCCTCGCTTTTTCAAGTGTTGGAAATCCTGCGCACAACCGCGGAAGAAAATCTCCGGATGATCGAAGAAACCACCGCTTATCTGCGCTCGCAGGGAAAACGCGTGATTTTCGACGCGGAGCATTTCTTCGACGGCTTCGACAAAACGCCTGACTATTCACTGCTCGCGCTCGGTGCGGCGGCAAAAGGCGGTGCGGAAACCGTCGTGTTGTGCGACACCAACGGCGGCCATCTTCCCTGGGAAGTCGCGGCAATCGTGAAGAAAGTGCGCGATCATTTCGGCGACAGTGTGAAGGTCGGTATTCACACGCACGACGATACGGGTTGCGCAGTTGCAAACACTATCGCGGCGGTCACCGCGGGCGCGACGCACGTGCAAGGCACGATCAACGGTTACGGCGAGCGTTGTGGTAACGCGAATCTCTGCGTCGTGGTGCCGAACATTCAATTGAAGTTAAAGATGCGTGCGTTGCCGGAAGGCCGTCTCGCGCGTCTTCACGAAGTTGCTCATTTCGTCGCCGAGGTCGCAAACTTCGCGCCGAACGAGCAGATGGCTTACGTGGGCAACAGCGCGTTCGCGCACAAAGCCGGCATTCACGTTTCCGCGATGCAGCGTCACCCTGATGCGTATCAACACATCGCGCCTGAATTGGTCGGCAATCAGATGCGTGTCGTGGTCAGCGAACAATCCGGTCGCGCGAATCTCGTTTCGAAAGCGAGCGAGCTTGGGCTGCAGAACGTCGATGCCGAGCTCGGTGCGAAGGTGCTCGAACTCATCAAAGAGAAAGAGAACCAAGGTTATTCCTTTGAAGCCGCCGAAGCGAGCATCGCGCTCCTCATCAAGCGCGCTTCGCCGAATTACAAGCCGCTGTTCACCTTGCTCGATTATCGCGGCATGGTGACGCGCCACGGCGAACGCCAGGTCGCCGACGCGACGATTAAACTCGATATCGACGGCCACGAAGTGCACACCGCCGCCGAAGGTAATGGTCCGGTCAATGCGTTCGACAAAGCGCTCCGCAAGGCATTGCAGCCGCTTTTCCCGCAGGTCGCGGCGATCCAACTCGCCGACTACAAAGTGCGTATTTTGAACTCCAACACCGGCACGGGCGCGATCACGCGCGTGTTGATCGACTGGCACGACGGCGAACGCCGTTGGAGCACGGTCGGCGCCGGCACGAACATCCTCGACGCGACCTGGCTCGCGCTCGCGGACGGTTACGAGTTCGCCTTCGCCGCGCGCACTGAACCTGCGCTGGCCAAATCCTGATTTTAGCATGAAAGCAAATATCGTCCTGTTGCCCGGTGACGGCATCGGCCCTGAAGTGGTCAACGAAGCGCGCCTCGTCCTCGACGCGGTCGCGGCAAAGTTCGGCCACGAATTCCAGTATTCGACACACCTGCTCGGCGGGTGCGCGATCGACGCCACAGGCACTGCGATGCCGGAAGCGACGCTGGCTGCATGCAAAGCTGCCGCCGCCGTGTTGCTCGGTGCCGTGGGTGGCCCGAAGTGGGACGATCCGCAATCGCCGGTGCGCCCCGAACAGGGTTTGCTCGCGATCCGCAAAGGCCTCGGTCTCTACGCGAATCTGCGTCCGGTGAAGGCGATTCCTTCGCTGGCGAAATTGTCTCCGCTCAAACCGGAACGCGTCGCGGGCGTGGATTTTGTCGTTATTCGCGAACTCACGGGCGGACTTTATTTTGGTCAGCCGAAAGGTCGCACGCAGACGCCAGAAGGCGAACGCGCCGTCGACACGCTCATTTATACGGAGCACGAAATTCGTCGCATTGTGCGTCTTGGTTTCGAGCTCGCGCGCAAGCGTCGCAAATTTCTCACGTCGATTGATAAGGCCAACGTCCTCGAGTCTTCCCGCCTCTGGCGCAAGATCGCGATCGAGATTGGTAAGGAATATCCTGACGTGAAACTCGAGCATCAACTCGTGGATTCGGCCGCGATGCGCCTCATCACGCACGCTGCGCAATTCGACGTCATCGTGACCGAAAACATGTTTGGTGACATCCTCACCGACGAAGCGGCCGTGTTAGCCGGCTCGCTCGGGCTGTTGCCCAGCGCATCGTTGGGCGAGGGCACGTTGGGACTTTACGAACCGATTCACGGTTCGGCTCCGGACATCGCGGGCAAGGGCATCGCGAATCCAACCGGCACCATTCTTTCCGCGGCCATGTTGCTGCGGCATTCACTCGGACTGGAGAAAGAAGCAGCGGCCGTCGAAGCCGCGGTCGCGGCAACCATTGATGCCGGCAAATTGACCGCGGATCTCGGCACCGCGACACCCTTGAACACGACTCAGATGGGTGCGGCGATTCGCGAACGGCTCTAAGGGTCCGGGCGCGACGCACCTCAGTTAACTTCTTTTTCTTTTTCTTAAATGAACACCATTTCCAAACCGCCACTCGATACGGCGCGCTTCGTTGCGCGTCACGTGGCGGGCCTGCGCCGCTCCGGCATTCGCGACTTCTTTGAACTCGTGGCGAAGACCGACGGCGTTATCTCGCTCGGCATCGGCGAACCCGATTTCGACACGCCGGAACCAATTCGCAACGCCGTCAAAACGGCGATCGATACGGGCAAAACGCATTACACGTCCAATCTCGGCCAGCCGGATCTCCGCAAGGAAATCAGCCGCTACGTCGAAGGCTATTTCAAAGCCGCTTACAGCTGGGAAGACGAAATCCTTGTTACCGTCGGTGTCTCCGAAGCGCTCGATCTCGCGATGCGCGCGTTGCTCAATCCGGGTGACAAAGTGCTGTATCATCAGCCGTGTTATGTTTCTTACGCGCCGACGGTGGAGTTGGTTCACGGCGTGGGCGTGCCGGTTGCGACCAGCGCGGCCGAACATTTCTCGCTCGACGAGCCGGCGCTGCGCGCGTCGTGGCAACCCGGCTGCAAGCTGTTGCTCCTGAATTTGCCGTGTAATCCGACCGGCGGCGTGTGCTCGCGTGAGCAGTTGGAGCGCATCGCGAAATTCGCGATTGAAAAGGACCTGATCGTCATCAGCGACGAAATCTACTCCGAGCTGATTTTCGAAGGCGTGCATACGAGCATCGCGAGCCTGCCCGGCATGCGTGAACGCACGCTGTTGCTGCACGGTTTCTCAAAGGCATTTGCGATGACGGGCTTCCGTCTTGGCTACGCGTGCGGCCCGGCGCCGTTGATCGAGGCGATGATGAAGGTGCATCAATACTCGATGTTGTGCGCCCCGAGCATCAGCCAGGAAGGCGCGCTCGCCGCGCTGCGCTTGGGCGACGATGCCACGAAGTTCATGCGCGATCGCTACCGCGAACGTCGTGACTTGATCGTCGGCCGCATCAATGCGGCGGGTTTGAAGTGCCATGCGCCGAGCGGGTCGTTCTACGCATTTCCGTCGGTGGCCTCTACGGGGCTTTCTGAGACCGATTTCGCGAAGCGCCTGCTGCTTGAGCAGAAGGTGGCCGTCGTGCCGGGAACGGCCTTTGGCGAGGCCGGAAAGGGCCACGTGCGGGCTTGTTTCACGGCTAACGAGCAAAAGCTCGCGCTGGCCTGCGATAAGATCGAGCGATTCGTGGAAAGTTTGGCGACAACAGCGCGTTGATCCGCTGATCATCTTAAAAACAAAACCCGCCCCGGCACGAAGCCGGAGCGGGTTTTTTATTAAATCGGATCGGATCCGAGGACTGGCGTTACCTTAGAAGGTGACGGTCAGGCCAACGGTGAACCAGAGGTGGCCATCTTCGAGGCCATCGATGTCATGGGTGGCATATTGCACGCCGCCCGTAAGCGTGGCGCTGTCGGTCAGCTTGTAAGGAACCGTGGCGCCGACCCCGTAGTAGGTGTAGTCGTCACCGGAATCCGGATAGACCTTACCGATGGTGCCGAGCAAGTTGAACGACGCTTTGTCGCTCAGAGCCACACTGTAGCCGACGGTGCCTTGAACCGTGAACGACTCCAACGTGAAGTCATTGTAGGCATAAAGACCGGTGGTGAACGCGCCGAATGTGCCGTTCAAGCCGACGTAGCCTTCGTAGGTGGCGTTATCGAGGCCGGTGCTGTCATCGAGCTCCGGGTAATAATAAGCGGTCGCACCCACATCCAAGCTGAACGTGTCGCTCAACTTGAAGCCGTAACCGGCAAAGAAATCGACTTCGTTGTCGATGTTGCTGGTGATGGGCTGGTTCGTCCAGACGCCGGCATAGAAGCTGCCCGTGGTCAATTTGACCGAAGGCTGAATGGAACCTTCAGCGTATTGAACGCCGCGGAACACATACTTGCTGGCATATGGGAAGTCCACCGTGACGGAGTAGGAGGGAGCTGCCGCGTCTTGAGCGGACAAGGAAGCGCCCGCAACGAGCGCCGCGAGGATTAGAGCAGTTTTCTTCATTGGTGTAGTATTTGGTAGTAGGTTGCTTGCCGGTCGCCCGACGTCGGCTCAAGTTAACAGGTTGGAATTTGATAAATCCATTTCCTGTCTCTTGTGACTACGTCGGTAAACCGGTATCACGCGAGCTAGTCAGCACATGGCAGGCCAACGTTCCCACCGAACAGAAAGTTATTTTGATATGACACGTGTTCGGGCATTTACGCATAAAAACCTGCAGTGTTTCGGCCGTGCGCGGTCAGATCGTGGCAATAAAAAAGCCGCACGGTTGGTGCGGCTTTGAGAAGATCCGGAAGCGGACTGCTTACTTCGTAGCAGGAACCGGCAGCGGCGGCGGATTGGCCACGGAACTCGTGCCAACTTTCTTCGCGACCATGTCGATCATGCGCTGGATTTCGAGTTCAGCGTTGCGGCGATTGATCTTCGCGAGCTCGACTTGCTTGGCGATTTCGAGGGCTTCGCGGTTGAGTTTCTCACGATCGGTGCGGCTTTGGGAAATTTGATTTTCCAAGTCAGCAGCTTCTTTGGCGAGTTTATCGGCCTCGGAGTTGAGCTTAGCGGTGTCGCCTTGAAGCTGGTTCATGGCGGCTTTGTAGTCGTCTTCACGCTTCTTGAGCTTGGCCGCTTCTTCGGCGTCGCGCTTTTCCTGGCGATCTTTGGCTTCGGCGGAGGCTCTCGCTTCAATCTCTTTCTTGCGATCAGCTTCAACTTTTTGCGCTTTCTCAGCTTCGACTTTCTTAGCTGCTTCCTTGGTGTGAATTTCTTTCACGGCACCGGAGTAGAGGAAGCCAAAGCCGGCCATCAGGATGACTGGGACGATGATATAAAACTTGTTCATGTGAGTCGAAAGTGGGGCGGTTTAGCTTTTCTTGGCGGCAGCGGCGGCAGCGGCGTCGGCAGCGACTTTAGCAGCTTCGGCGGCGGTGATTTTATCGAGAAGATCGTAGTAGTATTTAACGTTGGCTTCAGCCTGTTTGACGTAGTCTTTCAAGAAGGCCTGCTCTTCGAGGTTCTTTTTCTTTTCGTCGGAAACCTTCTTGGTGGCTTCCTTCACTTCCTCGAGATCCTTCTTCAGGCGGGAGACTTGGTCGCTGAACTTCTTTTTGTCTTCGTTGGCGCGGATGCGAGTGTCTTCAGCATCTTGGCGATCGGTTTTCTTTTTCTCGTCGATCGCTTCCTTTTCTTCGCGCTCTTTCTTGCGCTTAGCTTGGGTTTCAAGCGCGGATTTCATGGCTTGATCGCGATTGGCGATATCCTTTGCCGCCTTGGCTTCGCGCTTAGCAATGACGGCCTTCTTGATATTGTCCTCTTTGACGTGCATTTCTTTGATAGCGCCGCTATAGAAGAAAAAGAAGATACCTAGAAGAACTACGGGGACGATAATGTAGACTTTATTCATGGTCGGTGTGTCGTGCGTTAAAGGGAGAGATTACATTTTGCTCTTACGAGCTTCGCGGTCTTTGAGGGTTTCCTCGATGGCTTTGATCATGTTTTGGCCATCTTTTGCGCCTTCCGGAATGGCGGCGGCTTTCTTGGCGGCATCCATTGCGATATCGAATTTTTTAAGTTCGAAGGCGATGTAGGCGAGATAGAGGTAAACGCGGTGGGGTTGGGTCAGATTGCCTTTGCTCGCTGCGTTTTGCAGGTGAAGCAAGGTCTCTTCCGACTTGTCCAGCGATTGGTAAGCTTGGGCGATGAGGAATTCGATTTGGCCAGACTTCGGGAACGCTTTCGCAGCTTCCTTCAGGCTTTCGATGCTCTTGAAGGGGCGATCCATCTGCTGGTAGCAGAGGGCGAGCAGTTCCCAATTCTTGATGTCAGGCTCGATGCTGCCGTTTTTGAGGCCAGCCGTGAGGAGTTCGGCCGCTTTCTCGAATTGCCCAATGTTGAAGTAGATACCAACCAAGTTGTAATGATCCTTGGGGGTGCTCATGTGCCCATGGGATTGGGCGCGTTCGATGCTGAGAGCGGCGCGGATGGGCTTATCAGCGCCGAGATAGATGGCGGCGAGTTGCTGCCAATACGTGCCAGAATCTGGCTTTTGCTTTACGAGAAGCTCAAGAACTTCAACGGCCTCAGCGTTCCGATCAAGTTGCTGCAAGCTGACCAGTTTCAGGACGTAGAAGGTATCCTTCGGGCGGGTGCTCAGGCGAAGACCGATTTCAACCTGTTCAAGGGCACGTTTTAGAATGGCCAAGTCAGGTTTCTCAGGGTTTTGGACTGCACGGCTGTAAAGCAGCTGCGAATAGAGCAATTGGGCGTCAGACGTGGTTGCGGGTGTGAGTTTCAACCAACGAGCCATGGTGTTGTCGGATTTCTCGTAAAGAGAAGCGATGACTTTGGGATCTTTGGATTGAACCGCTTCCTGCAAATAAAGCTGAGCTTGGAAATAGACCAAATCACGGGTCAGCTTTTCTTCGTAATAAGAAGGGGTCTTCGTATCCGAAAGCTGCAGGCCTTTCTCGAGAGGCTCGATAGCTTTGGCGAAGTCGCCCTTCTGAAGGAAGGTCTGCGTCTTGATTTGGTAAAGCAACGCTGCGTCGTAACTGTCGGCAGCAACTTTAGCCAACTGAGCGTCCAAGATAGCTAACGCGGAGTCGTAGTTTTTGGCGTCGACGGCGGTCTTGTATTTGGTGATCGCTTCGCCGGTGGTCTCGCTGGGCGAGTAATCACGGGCTTTGGCTTGGGCCGAGGCTGATGCGGTGAACACCAAGCTGGCGCCAACCAGTAGAAGCGTGGAGAAGAGACGTTTAGAGGGAGAGATTAACATGGCTGGGGCGATGTTACTTGCTGTCGTCGAGATTGAACTCGAGCAGCTGGGAAGCCTTGACGTTCACCGGACGACCGCCCTTGCGGCCTGGCTTGAACTTCCATTTGGAAACGGCTTGGAGCGCGTTGGCTTCAAATTCGCGATGGGAAGAACGAACCACTTGGGTCTGAATGACGTCGCCGTTGGCGTTGATGATGAATTCTACGAGCACTTCGCCATTAATGCCGGCGCGGCTCATTTCGTAAGGATATTGCGGTGAGTTCTGAACACGAGCCGCAGGCTTTTGATCGAGATTGTTAATGTCGAACAGGTCGCCGATGCCCTTGCCGAACGTCGTGCCCGGCTTGATAACCGGAATGCTGATCGCGCCGCTGGTGGCAGTCATGCCAGGAGGCGGGGGCGGGGTGAGCGGTTGCGTGAAAGCGTCGACGGGGACGACGGTGAGGGTGTCCGTTAAGCTGGGCGGAGCGAGCTGGTTGGCCGGGGCTTCTTCAAGCTCCACGACTTCTTCAACTTTTTCTTCCTCGATGGGAGGCATCTCAAATTGCACGACCGCTTCTTTTTTAACGATTTCGCGCTTTGGTGGTGGCTGCTTGCCAGAGAAGGGATTGATGACCGCGAGATGGATGCCAATCGAAGCCACAACGCCGATGATGATGTCTTTGTTCATGGGTGGTGGAGGTTATTTGCCGGTCGGACGAGTGCGGGTTTCGACCGAGAATTTGAGGATGCCAGCTTTGCGAACTTCATCCAGCACATCGATCGTCGCACCGAAGCGGGCTTTTTCGTCGCCGGTAAGTAGGACGCGGGGATCCGCATTTTGGCTACGATAGTAGGAGAGACGTGAGGGCAATTCGCTGGGATCGATCAATTCGCGATTCCAATAGATTGAGCCGGCATCGGAGACTTGAATCGTCAACGGTTCCTCCGGTTTTACCGTAGTGGGTGGGGCAGGAACAGGCAGATCGATCGGAACCGACTTGATGCTATTCAGCGAGAGGGTGAAGAGGACGAAGGTCGCGAGCAAAAAGAAGATAACGTCGATCAGCGGGATGATCTCGATACGTGCCTTCTTTAGCGGACGAACTTTGATTTTATTGCCTTCCATAGGATGTGGGCGTCTGGAGAATTAGTTAAACGCGCCCGGAGGAGATTTATTAGATCGAATCCGAGAGCTCAGCGAACGAGGGTTTCAATAAAGATTTTATTGAAACCAGCGATACGAGCCTGATCGAAAACGTAAACAGCTTGGGCAAAGAATGCTTGATGATCGCCGTTGATCAGGATGCGACCCTCGGGTTCATCGCGTTTGTAGGCCTGAAGGCGCGCGAGAAACTCGTCGAGAGTGACCAAGTCTTTATTCCAAGCGATCGCGCCTTCGTCGGTAACCGTGATGGTGACCGTGCCATTGGGATCGCGAGCTTCGCCGGTTTCGGCAGAAGGCAACGCGACCTTGAGGCCGTTCGACTTGTTGAGGGAGATTGTGAAGAGGACGAAGGTGGCGAGCAGGAAGAAAATAACGTCAATGAGAGGGATGATCTCAATACGTGCTTTCTTCGTGCCACCTGGGCCTTGTCCGCCGCCGCCGCCGTGCATGACAGTAAGGAGGGATTAAAGTTACAGCGAGGTGAGCCGATTAACGGCTGACCGGCTGCGACTTGTTGATGATGATCTCGAGAGAGTTCGAAGCGTCTTCGATTTCGTGACGCACTTGTTCGAGACGAGCATTCAAATAGTTGTAGGGGAGGAGACCCGTGATGGCGATGAAGAGACCGGCCATCGTGGCGATAAGCGCTTCAGCAACACCACCCGTGATAGCGCCGGTGGAAGCACCGATATCGCCTGAGCCGGAGTTAAGAGCAGCAAACGTGCCCATCATGCCGGTAACCGTGCCGAGAAGACCGAGGAGAGGAGCCGCCGTGATGCAGGTATCAAGCGTCGGGAGACCTTGGCTGAAACGTTGCAGCTCTTGGTTAGAAGCGCGGGTGAAAGCGTTGCCGAGCGAGTGTTCTTTATGGGTAAGGGCGTAAACAAGAATGCGAGCGAGGTAGTCGCTGCTTTTCTTGCCGAGTTCGAGCGCGCCTTCAGCGTCGCCGGCTTCGACCTTCTCAAGCATCTTGTCGACGACTTCAGGCTCGCGACGGGAGTTCTCGCGGAAAATGAAGATGATGCGCTCGATGGCGACCGTGAAGAGGAGGAAGGACACTACCAGAATCGGCCACATGATCCACTTACCGTGAATGAAGAGCTCCATGGCAGTCATCGGGCTGCCGTCGGTGTTCGTGAGCAGGAGTGCGAGCGGGAGTTGAGTAATCATAGTGCGTGAATTATAATTATTGGGTTAATCGTGTGGTGAATGTTTCTGTTGTGAGAAAATAATAAAAATCCTTGAGCAGGCAGCGGGCCACAGGACCGCTTAAAGTAAAGACGCGCTTTTATCGGGGGGTAGCGCAGAAAGGAGTGAGTTGTCGGAAAGCAAAGGACCAAAAAATTCCAAGATGGGTCATGCTGTTTGTAATCAAATTAGACTGTCAACGCGCTTTATTGTGTCCGCAAATTTTTTCTTTAACATTTGAACTGGCTGCCCGACTAGGACTCGAACCTAGACAGAACGAGTCAGAGTCGTTCGTGCTACCATTACACCATCGGGCAGTGGAAATTTTTTGCGGCGAATTTTTATGCGAGCGGAGTGAATGAATGCGCGCCATAAGCTGGAGTAATTAGTAATATGGCGCCTAAATTCGAACTGGAGCCGGCGATGGGATTCGAACCCGCAACCGCCTGTTTACAAAACAGGTGCTCTACCATTGAGCTACACCGGCGTGGCGCGCTGCGCGCTAAAACAGGCAAGGGTTGATGCAAACAACGAAATTGGTGGCTCCCCCGGGACTCGAACCCGGAACCAATTGATTAAGAGTCAACTGCTCTACCATTGAGCTAGGAAGCCGTCAAAGTGAGGGGCTGAAAGTTGAGAACGCTGTAGCCATGTCAAATCCTTTTCGGAAAATTGCCGTGAGCGTGCGTTTGCGTGATCGTTTCGCGAATTGTTCGAATGAATTTACCTCACAAAATGGCTTTTCGATAATCGCTAAACCCGTTTGGCGAAACCGGCCCGAGTCCGATTTTTGAGATTTGTAACTTTCCCGGACAAAACTCTTGCCAAGCCACCAGGCGTTCTCTGTTTTCTTCCGCTCTATCCATGCAAAAGACCAAAAAGTCCGTTGCCAAGCGCTTCAAGATATCCGCCACGGGTAAGCTGATCCGCCGCACGCCTGGTTTTCGCCACCTGCTGGCCGCGAAGAGCACGAAGTCCAAACGACGTGCCTCCCGCGACAAGCTCGTAGCTGAAGGCCATGCCAAGCCGCTGCTCCGCTGTCTCCCCACCGGTCTCCGCTAAAGCGCGAAACTAAAATCAGTCAGGCGGGTGAATCTTAACGAGACGACCCGCCGGCTCCAAACCTACTACATAACATGCCTCGTGTCACAAACTCCCCGGCGTCGCGCAAGCGCCGCAAGAAAGTCCTGAAATACGCCAAGGGCTATTTCGGCAATAAATCCAAGCTTTACCGCTACGCTAAAGAAGCGGTTCAGCATGCCTGGCAATACGCCTACATTGATCGCAAGAAGAAGAAGGCCAACATGCGTGGCCTCTGGATCGTGCGCCTCAATGCGGCTTGCCGCGAAGCTGGCATCACCTACAGCCGTTTCATCGAAGGTCTCAAAGCCGCCGATATCCAGCTGGACCGTCGCCAACTCTCCGAGATCGCGATCGCTGACTCCGTTGCGTTTAATGGCTTGGTGAAAACCGCCCAAGATTCGCTGAAGTCCAAGGCTTCCAAAGCCGCGAAAGCCTAAACGAAATCGCGCGTCCGCTCGAGGCTCGCTTTCCAGTTTCAGACCATTTCTCTCAGGACGGACTCTTCGCTGAGTCCGTCCTTTTTATTTTCACTCATCGTCTCCGTTTAACCCGCGGAACGAACGAATTTTCGCCTCTCCTTCGATGCAAGACTCCCTTAATGCCATCCTCGCCAAAGCGTCGGCGGAACTCGTCACGCTGCACACACGCGCCGATTTCGAAGCCGCCAAAGCCCGCTACGTCGGCCCTAACGGTGAATTCACCGCGCTCATGAAGCAAATGGGCACCGTGCCCAAAGAGCAGCGCCCCGCGATGGGCAAACTCATCAACGAGGCCAAGGGCCAACTCCAAGCGCAACTCGACGTCTCGTTGCAACGCATCGCCGACGCCGAAATCACCGCGCAACTCGGTTCGGCGATCGATACGTCGCTGCCGTCGCCCGACGCCGGCCCGGGCACGACGCATCCGCTCACGCTCGTGCGCGAAGAAATGTGCCGCATCTTGCGCAAAGCGGGCTTCGCCGTCGCCGACGGCCCGGAGGTGGAAACCGAATATTACTGCTTCGACGCCCTCGCCACGCCGTCCGATCACCCGGCGCGCGATGCGCAGGACACGTTTTATTTCCCCGAAGCCGCACGCTTCGGCAACGTCTCCAAAAAAGTCGAAGGCGAGAAATACCTTCTCCGCACGCACACCTCGTCCGTGCAAATCCGCACGATGCTCAAAGGCCAGCCGCCGATTCGCATCGTGTCGCCGGGCCGCGTGTATCGCCGCGATACGACCGACGCCACGCACAGCGCGAATTTCCATCAGCTCGAATGCCTTTACGTCGATAAAAACGTCACGGTGCGCGACCTGAAGGCGCTGCTCGATTATATCTTCGCGTCGCTGCTCGGCAAAGACACCAAGACGCGTTTCCGCCCGCACTATTTCGGTTACACGGAGCCATCCTTCGAAGTCGATTTGTCGGCGAAACACCTCCCGAAAGTGAAGAAGGAGTGGATCGAAATCGGCGGCTGCGGCATGGTCGATCCAGCCGTGTTCGAAGGCGTCGGTTACGATCCGGAAGTGTGGTCGGGCTATGCGTTTGGCATGGGCCTCGAACGCCTCGCGATGCTCGTCTACGGCATCGATGATATCCGCTACTTCTACCAAAACGACGTTCGTTTCCTGAAACAGTTCGCCTGAGCGCAGACCGATGAAAATTTCCCTTAATTGGATCAACCAATACGTGAACCTCGACGGCGTGTCCGTCGACGAGATCAAACGCGCCGTCACTTTTCTCGGCTTTGAAGTCGAAGGCGTCATCACGACCGGCTTGGCGCCGTTGAAACTCGTCGTCGTGGGCGAAATCCTCACGCGTGAAAAAATTCCGAACCTCAAAAAAGAGATTTCACTCTGCACCGTGAATGTCGGCGAAGCTAACGGCGGCATTCGCTCCATCGTGTGCGGCGCGCCGAATTGCGACGCGGGCAAACGCGTGCCGGTCGCCCTTCCGGGCGCGATTTTACCGAGCGGTTTCCAAATCGCCCAACGCAAAACCTACGGTCACGAGTCGCAGGGCATGATGTGCGCCGCCGACGAACTCGGCCTCGGGAGCGATCACGCGGGCTTGCTCATTCTCGACGCGGCCACACCGATCGGTCTCCCGATCAACGACGCAATTCCTGGCGGTGACACGGTGCTCGACATCGAAATCACTCCGAATCGTCCCGACGCGCTCAGTCACATCGGCATCGCGCGCGAACTCGCAGCGTGGTTTCGCAAAGAGCTCAAATTTCCCGCGATCAAGTTCGATGGCAAAACCCACGGCGCGCGTCCGGATATTCTCTCCGGCATCCGCGTGGAGTCTCCGGAAGATTGTCCGCTTTACGTGGGCATCAGCATCGCTGGCGTGAAAGTCGGCCCGAGCCCGCAGTGGATGCAGGATCGACTCAAAGCCATTGGCATTCGTCCGATCAGCAATCTCGTCGATGTCGGCAACTACGTGATGCTCGAACTCGGCCAACCGCTGCACGTGTTCGACGCCAAAAAAATCGGCGGAAACCAGATCGTGGTGCGGCGCGCGACCGATGGCGAAAAACTTACCACGCTCGATAACAAAGAACGCGCGTTGAACAGCCGCATGCTCGTGATTGCCGGCGAATCGAAACCGCTTGTCGTCGCGGGCATCATGGGTGGCGCGAATGCCGAAGTGGACGCTTCCACGACCGACATCGTGCTCGAAGCCGCGTATTTCCGTCCGCAATCCGTGCGCTGGACCGGCAAACGTCTCGGCCTTGCATCGGATTCGTCGTATCGTTTCGAGCGCGGCGTCGATTCGCACAGCACGCTCGAAGCGGCGTATCGCGCGGTCGATCTGTTGCTCGAAACTGCGGGCGGCACCGTGGTCGGTCCGTCGTTCAAAGTCGGCGGCGATGTGCCGTGGGAACGCGAGATCGTCGTCACACCGGCCTACATCAACGAAAAGCTCGGCTTTGAAATTCCCGCCGACGAACAACGTGCGGCGCTCGAAGCGCTCGATCTCGTGATTCGTCACGAAGAACCGACCGAAAAACGCGGCCCGGCGTGGACCGTCACGATTCCGAGCTGGCGCGGCGACCTTGATCGCCCGATCGATCTCGTCGAGGAAGTGCTCCGCATTTACGGCACCGAAAAAGTTCCGCCGGCTCCGGCCGTCGGCCCGGCGCTCGTCGACAGCGAAGACGCTCCGACGGTCGTGTTTAATCGCAAGGTCACCGACTACCTCGTCGGCCAGCATTTCCACGAGTGCGTCAATTATACGCTGCGTGCGGGCAAGGAACTCAAGACGTGGGTCTCCGACACCGCCGCGCAGGAACTCGCGCTCGCGAATCCTTTTGTCGACGATCAATCGCACCTGCGGCCGACCCTGCTGCTGGGCTTGGTTGAAACGTTGAAACTCAACCAATCGCGTGGCAACCGCGTGGCGCGTTTCTGCGAGACTGGCCGCGTGTTTTTGGAAGTGAACGGCTCGATCAGCGAATTCGTGGGCGTGGGTTTCATCATTGCGCACAACGAAAAAGATCGTGCGTGGCTCGGCCGCTCGGCGCCCGATTTCTACGAGGTGAAACGCCACATGGAAATCCTCGCGCAAGCGGCGGGCATCGATCTGGCGAAACAAGCACTCGCGCCTGTGACTGGCGCGTTCTGGGGCTGGCAGGACGGACATTCTGCGTCGGCCGGCGATGTCGCGTCAGGTTGGACCGCGCGTTTCGGTCTGCTTAATCTCGCGATGGCGCGCGAAACCGGCGTCGAAGGCAAAGTCTGGGGCGGTATGTTTGCCATCTCGCCTGAAAAACTCGCTTCGCTCTCGGGCTCGGTGCGCAGCCGTTACAAAGATTTCAGCCTCTATCCGGCCGCGCTGCGCGATCTCGCGCTTGTCGTCGACGGCGCGCGTCACGCGGAAGAAGTGCGCGCGCACTTGCTCAACGTTGCCCGCGCATCCGCGCAAGGCACGGCGTTTGTCGTGGAGGGCGTCGAGGTGTTCGACGTTTACCAAGGCAAGGGTCTGCCGGAAGGGAAGAAGAGCCTGGCTTTCTCGCTCACGTTTCGCTCCGCCGAGCGCACGCTTACGGACGAAGAAGTGAACGTTGCCTTTGCGAAAATTCAAAAAGACATCGTCCTCGATGGCTCGATGAGTGTCCGCGGATAATTCTCGCGAGACATCTCCTCATTAAAAAGCCGCCGGCTTAAACCGGCGGCTTTTATTTTGAAAGGATTGCGATGACTTAGGCGACCAACTGGTCGAGAAACTCGCGCACATCGGCCGGCACCGATTTCGGCAGGTTCGGCACTGCGAGGCAGAACAGCCAGCTGACTTCGTCGTGCTGGGCCTTGGTGAGGCCGTTCTTGCGGCTCGCGGTGGCGCGCTCGTTGATCGAATACGTTTCCAACTCCGTCAGGCCCGCGGTCCAGCGCACGCCGTAGTCGCTCATGCGGAACTCGAAACTGTGAATGGAACGGTCGATGTCCTTGCGCCAGATCGTCAGCTGCGACTCGCCTTTGCCTTTGTAAACTTCCTTCAACAAACCCGCGGCGTCCTGCTTCACCTCTTTTGCCTTCACGGCTTCAAGTGACGCGCCCAAGGCGACGGCCTCGAGGATTTGCATGTAGGCTTTCTGGGTTTCGAAATAATCGAACCCATACGAAAAGCCGCACACGGTGTGATGCGGATAAGTGCGGAAATAGGCGACCGTGCCGGGAATCTCCAAAACGTAATCGTCGAGGCTCAGCTTCAAGCAGCACGCCTGGCCGCGGCTGGCGATCGCCGCGGAATGCAGTTGGATGCTCGCACCCGTAGCGGAGATATTGTTGAGCGTGCCGACCCAATCCTGTCCGATGTCATCATTGGGCACGGCCACCCCGAATTCGTCGTGACGGATCAGAGAAACGGTGGCTTTAAACGGAAACTTTTCACCCACGTTGTAGCGCTCGGCGTTGCGCTTGTTGCTGGCCGACACGCTGTTTTGGGTGAAATTGAGGATACGTTTGAAGAGCAGCATCGCGGATTGGGTTAAAGGAAACCCTAGCCAATTCAAGCCCGCACACAAATTTCCTCTTCCGTTGCGCGGCAGGGGAGTTTTGCCGATTGCCAATGGTTGCGGCGACCGCCTCTTTTGACGGCGCATCTGCACTTTCATGAACTCGGCTTCCGACCTCAACATCGACTACGTGGCGAACCTCGCGCGCATCGCGCTCACTGACGCCGAGAAACAAAAATTCTCCGCTCAACTTGGTAATGTTCTCCATTACATTGAAAAACTGAAAGAAGTGGACGTGACCGGCGTCGAGCCGATGGCGCACGCCTCGCCGGTCTTTAACGTCTGGCAAGCCGACGTCGCTAAAGCGGGCCTGACGGTCGAAGCCGCGTTGCAAAACGCACCCGCGCAGCGCGAAAACATGATTGCGGTGCCCAAAGTAGTGGAGTGACCCATGGCTGACGAAATCGTTTTCAAATCCGTGGCCGAACTGTCGGCCAAACTTGCGGCGAAAGAAATTTCATCGAGCGAACTCATGCAGACGTTCATCGCGCGCACCAAGTCGCTGGATGGCCGCGTGAAGTCGTTTAATTCGTTCGACGAACCCGGCGCGCTCGCCGCGGCGAAAGCGGCCGACGAACGTCGCGCTGCCGGGCAGGCGAAAGGCGCGTTAGACGGTATTCCCGTGAGCTTGAAAGACGTGATCGCGGTCGAAGGCCAGCCGCTGACGTGCTCGAGCAAGATGCTCGCAAATTTCGTTTCACCTTACGACGCCACCGTCACGACCAAGTTGAAATCAGCCGGCGCGATCCCGTGGGGACGTCTCAACATGGACGAATTCGCGATGGGTTCATCGACGGAAAACTCGGCGTTCGGTCCGACCGCAAATCCGTGGGATCTCACGCGCGTGCCAGGCGGAAGCTCCGGTGGCAGCGCGGCCGCTGTTGCAGCGGGGTTTGCGCCTTGGGCGCTCGGTTCGGATACGGGCGGCTCGATCCGTCAACCGGCCGCATTGTGCGGCATCGTGGGATTGAAACCGACTTACGGCCTGGTTTCACGCTTCGGTCTGGCGGCTTATGCGTCGTCGCTGGATCAGATCGGCACGTTCGCGCATTCAGTAGAAGATGCGGCGACTTTACTCGGCGTAATAGCGGGACATGACGAACGCGACTCGACCTCGTATCGCGCGGAGGTGCCGGATTACGCGGCGGCGTTAAAGCAAAAGAAAGGCCCGTGGCGCTTGGGTGTGCCCAAGGAATTTTTTGGTGAAGGCTTGGATCCCGAAGTCAGCGCGGCAGTGAAAAAAGCCATCGAGTTCTACAAAAACGCGGGCTGCGAAATCAAAGAAGTCTCGCTGCCGCTCGCGTCGGAATACGCGATCGCGGCGTATTACATCATCGCGACCGCGGAAGCGTCGTCAAATCTCGCGCGCTACGACGGCGTGCGTTACGGCCACCGCTCCAAGAGTGCCAAGAATGTGGTGGATCTCTATTTTCAGTCGCGCGCTGAAGGTTTCGGTGAAGAAGTGAAACGCCGCATCATCCTCGGCACCTACGTGCTCAGCAGCGGCTACTACGACGCGTATTACCTGCGCGCGCAAAAAGTCCGCACGCTGATTCGCCAGGAATATCAACGCGTCTTCACCGAGTGCGACGCGTTGCTCTCGCCGACGTCGCCGGTGCCGGCCTTCAAGATCGGCGAAGTCGGCGATCCGCTCGCGATGTATTTGTTGGATATCTACACCATCGGCGTGAATCTCGCCGGCTTGCCGGGCATTTCGGTGCCGTGCGGTTTTACGGCGTCAAAGTTGCCGATCGGTCTGCAAATCATCGGCCAACCGTTTGCCGAGGCCGACTTGCTGGCCATCGCGCAGACCTACGAACGCGCGCATGACTGGAAATCCCAGCATCCTGAACTTTGATTCACAGAGTCAGAGGAGAAACACAAAGGACACGGAGCCATGGACAGTGACATCAATCAGTTAACCGAGCGAATCATCGGCGCAGCGATTGAAGTTCACCGTGAGCTTGGGCCAGGCCTGTTGGAATCGGCCTATCAACGTGCGTTGGCTCACGAATTTAATCTGCGTGAAATGGAATACGAAGCGCAAAAACCATGCGCAGTGAAATACAAAGAACTGTTAGTTGATGATGCTTACCGACTGGATTTTTTGGTGAGTAACACTGTCGTGGTTGAATTGAAGGCAGTCGATGCGCTCCTTGAGGTGCATGACGCCCAAGTGCTCACTTACTTGAAATTTACCGGCTGCAAAATTGGCCTCCTCCTTAATTTCCGATCCATAACTTTGATTAAAGGTCTTCGTCGCCTCGCTCTGTGATCTCTGTGCCAACTCCTCTTCACTCTGTGTCTCAAACCTCAGCAACTCCCCTTTACGAAGCTGTCATCGGACTCGAAGTCCACGTGCAGATTAAGACCGCGTCGAAGATGTTCACGCGCGTGCCGGCCGGTTTCGGTCACGCCGAGAACACGCTCACGGATCCCGTGGTGCTCGCGTTACCCGGGGCATTGCCGGTGCTGAACAAGCAGGCGCTCGATAAAATCATCCAAGCCGGCCTGCTGCTCGGGTGCAAAATCGCGCCGGTGTGCAAATGGGATCGCAAAAACTATTTTTATCCCGACTCGCCGAAGAACTACCAGATTTCTCAATTCGACCAACCGATCTGCATCGGCGGCAAAGTTGAAATCGAATTACCCGGCGCGTCGCGCAACGTGATGGGCGAGCATACGCACATCGAACTTACGCGCATTCACCTCGAGGAAGACGTGGGCAAATTGAACCACGGTTCGGTCGATTCGCTCGTCGATTACAACCGCGCCGGCACGCCGTTGATGGAAATCGTCACCGAACCGGTGTTGAAGAGTGCGGACGAAGCCTTCGCGTTTCTCACGGTGCTGCGCACGATCATGGTGCAGGGTGGCATTTCCGACTGCGATATGGAGAAAGGCCAGATGCGCTGCGACGCCAACATCTCGATTCGTCCGATTGGCGAAACCAAACTCGGCACCAAAGTTGAACTTAAAAATCTCAACTCGATTTCCTTCGTGCGCGACGGCATCGCCCACGAAATTCGCCGCCAGATCGCGGTGAAAACCAGCGGTGGCACAATCGTGCAAGAGACGCGGGACTACGATGGCCAGACCGGCGCGTCGCAATCGCTCCGCTCGAAAGAAATGGCGCATGATTATCGTTATTTCCCAGACCCGGATTTGATGCCCGTGAAAGTGGATGAAGATTGGAAAACGCACTTACGGGCGGCTTTGCCCGAGCTGCCGTTTGACCGTCAGCGGCGGTATTTCGAACAATACCAACTGCCATACACGCTCACCGCGGTGCTGATTTCCGATGCTGAGTTGGCTGCGTATTTTGAGGAAGCCGCCAAGTTGAGCGGCAAACCCCAAGCTGCGGCCAACTGGATCGCCAATGATTTGTTGCGCGAGGTTTCTGCGGCGAACACGACGGTTGCGGAGAGCAAAATTCGTCCGGCGCACGTGGCTGAGCTCGTGAAACTCGTCGATGACGGCGTGATTTCGAGCAGCATCGCAAAAGAAGTTTTTGTGGAGATGGCGACATCGGGCGAAACACCCGGCGCAATCGTCGAGCGCAAAGGCCTGAAACAGTCCACTGACACCGGCGAACTCGAAGGTTGGGTGCGCGACGCGATCGCGGCAAATCCTGCCGCGGCGGCCGGTTTCAAAAACGGTAACGAGAAAGCGCTCAACGCGATCAAGGGTTCCGTGATGAAAGCGTCGAAAGGCAAAGCGAATCCCAAGCTCGTCGACGAGATCGTGCGTAAGCAGTTGGCGTAGTGTAGAGTTTTCTGTGGGCGGCGCGCTCGCGCCGTGTTGTCCGCAAGCGGACAACCTACAGGTAAGAGGTAGCGTCCTCGTTCCATGACAAACGCCTGACAATTTCCTTACGTGCCGGTGACAAACGGCGGCGGGTTTTGTGGTTAACTCAGGACGTAATCGTAACACCTGAATCAACTCATGAAACTTATCGCTCTCTCTTCTCTCTTCGCGGCCGGCCTGATTGGCGCGGCATCGCTCTTTGCCAAATCGGCCTCCAATGAACCTGTGCGCGTCGTCATCGACGTCGATCGTGAGACGCTTGGCGCCAACATCACTGAGCGCGCCGTCATCAAAATCGGCCTAGACGGCATCAAGTTGCCGCGCCGTGAATCGCGCCCGCCGGTGAATCTCGCGTTGGTGATCGACCGATCCGGTTCGATGGCAGGCGACAAAATCGCACAGGCCCGCGAGGCCGCGCTCGAAGCGGTGCGTCAACTCGCACCGGACGATATCGTCGCGCTGATCGCCTACGATACCAGCGTGCAAACCCTTGTGCCGGCGCAACGCGTCGGCGACGGGCGCGGTTTGGAATATGCGATTCGCTCGCTCGAAGCCCGCGGCAACACGGCGCTCTACGGCGGCGTGACTCGGGGCGCGGACGAAATCCGCAAACACATCGAAGACGCGCGCTACATCAATCGCGTGATTCTGCTTTCAGACGGCATGGCCAATGTCGGCCCGAGTTCGCCGGATGAGCTGGGGCGTCTCGGTGCGTCGCTGATGAAGGAAGGCATCACGGTTTCGACGATCGGCCTTGGGCTCGGATTCAATGAAGACCTGATGGCGCGCCTGGCTTCGCGCAGCGATGGTAACACTTATTTCGTGCAAAACAGCGACGACCTGCCGTCGATTTTTGCGCGGGAACTTGGCGACGTGTTGAATGTGGTGGCGCGGCGGGTTGTGGTGGAAATCGAATTTCCCGAAGGCGTGCGCCCGATCAACTTTGTCGGGCGTGACGGCGTGATTCGCGGGCAGCGTGCCGAGCTTTCGCTGAGCCAAATCTACGGTGGCCAGCAAAAGTTCGCCTTGATCGAAGTTGAAGTCTCGCCGGGAAAAAACGGACGCGAACGCGAGATCGCGAGCGCCAAGATCTCCTACGAAAACGCGCTCACGCAGCAAAGCGCGTCGATCAGCGCCAAGCGCAACGTGAAGTTCAGCGAGAAATCGGAAGTGGTCGTCGCCTCGGCCAATCATCAAGTGCAAGCCGACTACGCCGCCAATTCGCTCGCGGTCGCGAAGGAAAAAGCGATCGAACTCGTCGATGCGGGGCGGCGCGACGAAGCGGGCGCTTTGCTCAAAGCGCGGGCGCAGGAATTCAAATCGATGGCGGACACCTACAGTAACACGGCGGTTGCTTCAGCCGCGGCAGTGGCTGCGCCCGAAGCCGAGCGCGTCGCGCGAGACGGACTCGATAACGCCCAGCGCAAAGCGTATCGCGCCGAAAGCTCTCAAGTGAAAAGCCAGCAGGCGACGGGTTCGCGTTAATCAAAAAATGCGGCGCGGTTTCATGGCTTCCCATTGGCTCTTCAATAACTAGTTTGAACCAGTCGTGCTCACTGCATCGCGTCGCATATTTCTCTACTGGTTGCTCCTGTTGCTGCCCGCACTCGTGGTGGGCGCAGGGGCGATTCAGTTGTTGCGACGCGAGCAGGCGCGGCTCGTCGAACGCGGTCAATACGCCGATGAAGCGCGGCTCGCCGCCGTCACGGCGCGCACACGACTGGTGGTGGAAAACGTCGAGTTGTTGATGGGCGACATTCAAACCGGGTTGCTCGACACGCTCGCGGCCGAGCCGGCGGAGAGTTTACTGGTCTTTTTGGATCAGTGGGAAAAGACGAATCCGTTTGTGCGCACGGCGTTTATTGCGGCGAGCGAGGGACGGTTGCAGCGGCCTCTCTCGATTAACGCTGACGAAGATGGTCGCGGATTCATCCGGAGATTTGGCGCGCGTTTCCTCGACTCGCCGCCGTGGGGATTCAGCCAGCCGAAAGCAAAAGCGGATCTCGCCGCGTCGTTCGACGAAGCCAAAAAGGAACGCGAGGAAACTGCGGCGCGTCAGCAAGTGGCTTCGAATGTTTTCAAAATGCAAAACGCGCGCCGCGATGCCAAAGTCTCCTCGCGGCAGAACTCTGCGCCGGCGTTAGCGGATAGCGTGCCCGCCGTTGAAGCTTCGGCGGCGAGCGCGGGAGCGGGTTACGCGGCGCCAAGTCCGGCAATCAGCCAGGCGCGGGAGGTTTCGCCGGAACGTCGCGGTTGGAACTCATGGCTCATCGACGGTCGCTTGCATATGCTCGGGTGGGTGCAGCCGGCTAACGCGAGCGCCGTGCGTGGGGCAGAAATGGAAATGGTAGCGCTCATCGGGCGCATGGGCGGCGCGTTGCCGGCGGAAGTCGACGGTGGAGAAGGTTACGCGTTACGCGATGAGCAAGGGCGGATTTTGCACCAAGTCGGCGCAATCGCCCGTGAAGCGCAGCCGGCGGTGCGCGTGCCGTTTGCCGGAAACTCATTGCCGGGCTGGGACGTCGTGGCGTTTTTGCCGCTGGCGGAGCGCGATGCGGGATTGGGCGGGAGTTTCTTTTTGGTGGGCTCGTTGCTGATTGGAATTTTTGTGACGGCAATCGTGGTGGGCGGATCGCTGCTCTTGTGGCAGGCACGACGTAGCGAGGCGGAGGCGGCTCAGAAGACGTCATTCGTCGCGAATGTTTCGCACGAATTCAAAACGCCGCTCACGACGATCCGGCTCTATTCGGAGCTATTGGAGCAAGGTCGCGTGCAGGATCCGGGTAAAAGTGCAGACTATCTGCGAACGATCGGTCGCGAAACTCAGCGGCTGTCACGGTTGGTGGGCAACGTGCTGGATTTCAGCCGGCTCGAACAGGGACAGAAGAAGTTCGCGCTCGAGCCGATCGAGTTGACCACGGAAGTCGGGCGCCTGCTGGATACGCAGTCGCCCCGCTTGTCGGAAGCCGGTCTTCAAGTCACGCGGCACTTGCCGCACGCACCGGTGCGGGTGCAGACGGATCGCGACGCGCTTGAGCAAATTGTTCTGAACTTGTTGGAGAACGCCTGCAAATACGCGGACCGCGGCGGCGAGTTGACGGTGTCGCTTGAGCCGCGAAAAGAGGGCGGCGCAGTGCTTCGCGTGATGGATCGGGGGCCCGGCGTGCCGCCGGAACATCAACTGCGCATCTTCGAGAAATTTCATCGCGTGGACGATACGCTGACTGCTGAAAAAGCCGGAGCAGGCCTGGGCTTGAGCATCGCGCGGCAACTGGCGCGTGGGCTGGGCGGAGAACTGCGTTATCGCGCGCGTGAGGGCGGCGGCGCGGTGTTCGAATTACAATTACCATGAAGGCAAAAATTCTCATCGCGGAAGACGACGCGAACATCCGGCTCGGTTTGGTCGCGACCCTCGAAAGTGAAAGCTATGCGGTGACCGCGGCAGGTGATGGCGCGCAGGCGAAGAAGTTTTTCGCACAGCAGAAGTTCGATCTGGTGATTCTCGACGTCATGATGCCGCAGGTGAATGGTTACGATGTGTGCCGCGATCTCCGCGCCTCGGGCTCGCGCGTGCCGGTGTTGTTGCTCACGGCGAAAAGCGAAGAAATCGACAAGGTCGTGGGCCTGAAGCTCGGCGCGGATGATTATCTCACGAAGCCGTTTGGCGTGCAGGAATTGCTGGCGCGGGTGGAGGCGCTATTGCGGCGCGGACGTTTGTCGGCGATGGCGGTGGAGCCCGAGGCAATCGAGCCGACGTTCAAATTGGGTAAAGCCACGATCGACCGGCGGAAATTTACGGTGACGCTCGCGGGCCATTCCCAGTCGCTCACGGCGCGGGAGCTGAAACTGGCGGAGACGTTTGCGGCGCGGGCCGGCGATGTGCTGACGCGCGATGCGCTGCTGAATGCCGTGTGGGGCGTGGATTATTTCGGAACGACGCGCACACTCGACCAGCATGTGGCGCAACTGCGAAAAAAAATCGAAATGGATCCCGAAGACCCGCAAGTCATCGTGACGGTCCACGGGGTGGGCTATCGATGTGATTCCTGAATTTTTGCTTCGGCACAAAACGGCGCTTTGAATGTCGAGAAAGCTGAGTTAATTAAACCCTCTCCCTCTTATGAAATCTGAAAATCCGTCCTCCCATCTTTCGCGTCGTGATGCTTTGAAATTCATGGGTTTGGGATTGGCCGCGGCGGGCATCGGTTTTAGTCGTGGCGGCGCGGCGGAGATTTCTGCCGCGGGCGTGGATGGCTGGGTGTTGCCGAAATTACCGTATGCTTACGACGCGCTGGAGCCGCACATCGATGCGCGCACGATGGAGATTCATCATTCGAAACACCATCAAGCTTACATCAACGCCGGCAAAGCGGCGTTGGAGAAGCATCCGGATCTGCTGAAGCTGACGCCGGAGCAATTGGTCGCCTCGCTGGGTTCGATCACGGTGCCCGAGGCCACGCGCACGACGTTGCGCAACCAGGCGGGCGGGCATGTGAATCATACTTTCTTCTGGAAGATTATCGCGCCGGGTGGCGGCGGCGTGTTGCCGGAAGCGTTGGGCGAGGACATCAACAAGACGTTTGGTTCGCTCGATGAGTTGAAAAAACAATTTAACGACGCCGCCGCGAAACGGTTTGGTAGCGGTTGGGCGTGGCTTTCGCTGAAGGATGCCAAGCTGGTCGTGCACTCGACCGCCAATCAGGATTCGCCACTCACCGAAGGGGCGACGCCCATTATCGGCCTCGATGTGTGGGAGCATGCGTATTATCTGAAATACCAGAACATGCGCGCGGATTACACGAAAGCGTTTTGGAGCGTGGTGAACTGGACGCAGGCGGGCGAAAATTACGCCGCTGCGAAGAAAGTTTAATTTTTAGCTCACGCGCGCGCCATGGGCTCTAAATCTATCGAGGAAGTTGGGATTCCCGAAGCGCGCCGCCATGTGTTTCTGTGCCCCGGGCCGAAGTGTTGCTCGGAAAAAGAGGGCGAAGCGACGTGGAAGCACATGAAGTCGGAACTCAAAGATCGCGATCTTCCCGTGCTGCGGACGAAAGCGGATTGTTTCCGCATGTGTCACGAGGGGCCGTGGCTCGTCGTTTATCCCGAGGGCGTGTGGTATTCGGAAGTCACGCCGAAGCGTTTTGACCGAATCCGCAAGGAGCACATCGAAGGCGGCGTGCCGGTCGCTGAATGGGTGCGGGCGGTTAATCCGCTCGCGTCACCTGGGAAGTAAGCACACTCAAACTTCTGCTGACGCAAGTTCGTTGCGCGCAGGAGCAGCAATGGCGTAAAGGTTGCCGATTTTCCCGTCGGAGGGCAGGGCGATGTTTTTTTCGAAGCGCAGGCCGATTTTTTCCAGGACGCGAATCGACGCGTCGTTTTGAGAATCGGTGATCGCGACGATGCGTTTCAAGCCAGCGTGCGTCCAACCGTAGTGCAGGACGGCGGAAGCGGCTTCGGTGGCGTAGCCGTGGCCGGAGTGTTTTTCAAGAAAGGCGAAACCCACGTCGATGTCTTCGAGCGTGTCGCGTTTGATGAGTCCGCACATGCCGATGGGCGTTTGACTGTTTTTTAAGCGCACGGCCCAAAGGCCGAAACCGTTTTTGGCATAGCTGGCGATCGGCCCTTTTTGCAAATAGCTCACGGCATCTTCGACGGTTCTAATACCACGATCGCCGATGAAGCGGTGCCAGAGCGGCTCGTTGAGCAGGGTGACCACGAAGGCGGCGTCGGCGGCCGTAAACTCGTTGAGTTGGAGCCGTTCAGTTGCGGCGATCAGGCGTGGTGGGGGATTCATGGGGCGCGGACACGAAAAAGGCGCGGTATTGCGACCGCGCCTTTTGCAGGGTTTGTGTGCGAAACTCGAAACTTATTTGCCGGCGGAAACACCGTTCACGCGGGAAGTGCGCGAGGTAGCGTCTTTTTGGCAGGTCGGGCAAACGCCGAAGAACTCAACGACGTGGCTCACTTCGGTGTAGCCGCGTTCTTTGATAAGGTTGTCCATGCCTTCGATGGGGAAGTAGTCGACGCGATCGGTGCCGCCGCAGGCTTTGCAGACGATGTGGTAGTGGCGTTGCGCGCCGAGCGTGAGTTCGAAAAGGCAGGTGCCGTTGTGCAGGTAGCTGCGACGCACCATGCCGATGCTCTCGAATGCGGCGAGACAGCGATAAACGGTGACCAGATCGCACACGTCGGTGCCCATGTCTTGATGGATGCGCTCGATGCTGACCGGGCCTTCGTGTTGCAGAAGGGATTCGATAATGGCGACGCGGGGTTTGGTGATGCGCATTTGCGCATTGCGGATGCGAGCGCGGGCCTCGTCCAAGGGAGATTCAACGGGCTGAGTGCTGATGGCACCCATTGGGTGGTTTGATTGTGTCGCAGCGATCATGCATCAATCTCTGGGAGTATCGCCCAAGGATTGCGAGGAGAAGATTGCGTAACTCGCGTATGATTAACGACATTTGTGGTGAATGGGGTGTTTACTGGGGCGAAAAGTGGGGTGTTGCATGGTTGCGAGGTGACGAGTGGTATGCTACGTAAAGAATCTGAAATTCATGCAAGATCTCGAATTTACCGAAATCGTCGGACTCATCTGCAAAGAGGACACTCGCTTTGATCGCAAAGCCTATACGTTTGTGCGGCAAGCGCTCGACCACACGGTAAAGGAGTTGAAGAAAAAAACTCCCGAGCGCACCGGCAAATCCCAACACGTGAGCGGCGCGGAACTGCTCGAAGGCACGCGCGCGTATGCGCTGGAGCAATTCGGCCCGATGACCAAGACCGTGCTCAATGCTTGGGGCATCACGCAGTGCAGCGATTTCGGCGACATCGTTTTCAACCTGATCGATTATAATGTGTTCAGCAAAACTGACGCGGATCGCCGCGAAGATTTCGCGAACATCTACGAATTCGACGAAGCCTTCGTGAAACCTTTCGCGCCCGCGCGGAGCGGCCGCCGTGGCTCGCGCGCGAGCGGCGCGAATTGATTGCGCGCACCGTTGTGCGCGAAGAGGGAAAGCCCTGTTGCGAATGTTTGCTGATTCAGCTGATTTAATTTTCCATGCCCAAGACCCAATCTGTCCGTTCCCGCGACCTCGCATTGCTCGAAAATCTCTGGCGCGAGCCGGTCGAACGCTACGTGTTGCCCAACGGACTCACCGTCCTGCTCAAATTAGACACGTCCGCACCGGTGAGTTCGGTGCAGGTATGGGTGAAGACGGGCAGCATCCACGAAGGCATCGCGCTCGGCGCGGGGTTGTCGCATTATCTCGAACACATGCTGTTCAAAGGCACCGAACGCCGTGCCGGCCGCGAGATCTCTGCGACCGTGCAAGCGCACGGCGGTTACATTAACGCCTACACGACGTTCGACCGCACCGTTTACTACATCGATCTTCCTTCGGTGCACACGAATGTCGCGATCGACTTGCTGGCGGACGCTACGCTGCATTCGACGCTGCCCGCGGCCGAAGTGACGAAAGAAAAAGACGTCATTCTGCGCGAGATCGATATGTGTCTCGACGATCCCGATCAGCGACTTTCGCAGGCGCTATTTGAGACGGCGTTTCGCGATCACCCGTATCGTCAGCCGATCATTGGCCATCGCGATGTCTTTGCTGCGATCACGCGCGAGGACCTCGTGGCGTATTATCGGGCGCGCTACGTGCCGAACAATCTCGTCGTGGTGATCGCAGGCGATTTCGAACCGGCGGCGACGAAGGCGGCCATCGCCGAGCATTTCGGCAAAGCCCCGCGTGTGCGACTCGCTCCCGTGCTCGTGCCGGAAGAGTCGTTGCAACTTTCCCGTCGCGACCAGCACCTCTACGAAGACGTCAAAGTTTCGCGCGCCGGCCTCGGCTGGCAGATTCCCGGACTCACTCACCCTGACGCGCCCGCGCTCGACATGCTCGCGATGGTGCTGGGCAACGGCGACAGCTCGTTCCTTTGGCAAAGCATTCGTGAAAAGGCGCGCTTGGTGCATAGCATCGACGCGATGTCGTGGAGCCCGGGCACGAGCGGCTTGTTCTACATTTCGTATTTATCTGATCCTGACAAACGTCTCGCCGCCGAGCAGGCGATTTTGAGCGAACTTCAACGGATCGAGAAAAAAGGCATCAGTGCCGCCGCGCTCGCGAAAGCGGTGCGTCAAGTGGTCACGTCAGAAGTGAACATGCGCAAAACGATGTCCGGCCAAGCCTCGCGCCTCGGTTCCGGTGAAGTCGTGGTGGGCGACATCAATTACACGCGACGTTACTTCGAGCAGATCTTCGCGCTCACGCCGGCAGATTTAAAACGCGTGATGCGCACTTACCTCGTGCCGGAGAAATTGGTCGTGGTTTCTTCCAACCCGCTCGCATCAGCCGATGCCGGCGACGCCGGCAAGCAACGCGCGGCGACGACCCTTGATTTCGAAGAAATCAAGCTGCCGAACGGCGCGCGCCTGTTGCTCCAGCCGAACAAAAAACTGCCGAATCTCCACCTGCGACTCGCCTTTGCCGGCGGCCCGATGTTCGAAGTTTCCGGTCGCGCCGGCAGCACGTCGCTCATGGCGACGATGTTGACGAAGGATACTACGAAACGATCCGCCGAAGCGGTCGCCCAAGCCATCGAGGAAGTGGGCGGTGCGTTCCATGATTTTTCAGGCAATAATAGTTTCGGCCTCGTTTCGGAAGTTTTGCCGAGCGACGTCGAACTTGGGCTGGAATTGATGTCCGATGCGATTTTACGACCGGCGTTTAAATCCGTGCGCTTGGAAATCGAACGCGAAGCGTCGCTTGCGTCGCTTAAGGAAAGTTTGGACGACGTGGTTTCGGTGGGTCGCAAAAAGATGCGCGAGAAATTCTTCGGCGGGCATCCGTTCGCGATCGAAAGCGGCGGCGACGAAAAATCGCTCCATGCGATTCAGATCTCGGATTTGAAAACGCTGCACAAAAAACTTACCGTGGCCGGCAATGCTGTGCTGGCGGTCGCGGGTGATTTCGATCCGCAGAAACTTGTGCCGAATTTGAAAGCGTTTCTCGCGAAGCTCCCGAAAGGCAACGTGAGCCGCCTCGACGTGACCTTTAAAAGTGCCACGGGTGAGTTCGTCGAAATCCAGCCACGTCAGCAGGCAATTGTGTTTCAGGCGTTTCGTGGCCCGGGATTGCTCGCGGAGGATTATATCGTGAGCGAAGTTGCCGACGAATTGTTCAGCGGCATGTCTTCGCATCTCTTCGAGCGCGTGCGTGAAGAAAAGAGTCTGGCGTATTTTGTGCGCTCCAATCGCATCGTCGGCTTGGAGGCGGCGATGTTCTATTTCTTCGCCGGCACGAGCCCCGAGCGATATGAGGAAGTGATCGCTGAACTAAACTTGGAGATCGCCCGCGTCCAGAAAGGTAAAGTGACCAAGGAAGAGTTGCTGCGCTGTCAGACTCGTCTGAAGGCAGGCAAGCGCATGGGCATGCAGACGAATTCGGCTCGCGCTCAAGGCGCCGCGCTCAATGCGGTCTACGGGTTGCCGGTGAACGACTGGCGCACCTATGATGCCCGGATCGACGCAGTGACGCTCACCGATTTGCAGGCGTTCGCGCGGAAATATTTCCAGCGACCGGAACGCGTGCAGTTGGTGGTTAAACCCGAGCCCTCCGCACCGACAGCCTGAATTTAGGTAAGCACGGTCCTTGCGTGCTGTCGCGTATTTCAGTTAGCGTGCCGCTCTCATGAAAGCCACACGCTCTCTTTGGACTATCGCGCTGGGTTTACTGGCGCTCGCGATTGCTGCCCCTGCCACCTCGTTCGCCCAAGAAGGCCATAAGGAAAAGAAGCCCTCGAAAGCCACTCTCGAACAATACGACGCCAATAAAGATGGCGTGCTGAGTGAAGAGGAAAATGCGGCGGCGAAAGCCGGTGCTGCGGCCAAAGCGAAAGCCACCAAGGAAGCCAATCTCGCGAAATACGACGCTGACAAAGACGGCAAACTTTCAGAGTCCGAAAAGGCCACCAAGAAAGCCGACGATGATGCCGCCAAAGCGGCGAAGAAGGCTGAAAAAGACGCCAAGAAAGCGGCTAAATAAACCTGGCGAGAAATTCTGTTTTACCACAAACCCCGGCCTGATCGCCGGGGTTTATTTTTTGTCCAAAAAGCCGCCGCTCCACTTGAGCTTTGTGCGCATGACTTCGAAATGGGAATAATCGCGGCGTTGCACGAGTGAGAGCGAGCGTTCCGAGATGGAAATCTCGATCGGCGAGTCTTCCGTCACCGTGGTGTTGCGTTGTCCATCCATCGCGACGAGCAAACGCGATTCCTTGCTGCGATTGTAAACTTTCAGTTTTACGTCGTCGCGGAAAATAATGGTGCGGTTGCTCAGCGTGTGCGGGCAGATGGGCGTCATCGCGATCACTCCGGCCCCCGGGTGAATAATTGGGCCACCGGCCGCGAGATTGTAAGCCGTCGAGCCAGTCGGCGTGGAAAAAATCACGCCGTCGCAATAGTAGTCAGTCACGAGCTTGCCGTTGGCAAACACCTCGAGACGGACGAGGCGGGAATTAACTTCATTTTTGATCAACACGTCGTTCAACGCGATGTCGCGGTGCTTGGGACTCGCCTGGCAATTGAGCAGCGAGCGCGTCGCAAGACGATAGTCGCCGTCGAGCACGCTGGCGAATTGTGCGCACGCTTCTTCGGCCGAAAATGTCGTGAGAAAACCGAGGCTGCCTTGATTGACGCCGATGACGGGGATGCCTTGGCGCGCGGCTCCGCCGACGACACCGAGCAAAGTGCCGTCGCCACCGATGACGCAGCAGGCGTCAAACCCTTTGAAGTAGCCCGCTGGCAAATCACGTTCGCTGGAAAATTTGATCTTCTTCGCACCGGCGTCGCGCGCGATTTGCGCGAGCTTTTGCGCAAGGTCGGCGGCGCCCGGTTTTTCCGAGTTGAAAACAAAGGCCAGTTTTTGAAACGGCTGCATGGTTTCTAGTGCCCTAGCAGCGGCGGGGAGGGCGAGACTATTTCTGCCGCGTCAGCCCAAGCAGGTATTCGCGATTTCCGTCGGTGCCGTGAATCGGGCATTCCATTTCGCCGACGAGAATTGCGCCGGCCAGCTCGCGCAACGCGAACTCGCGCACTTCCGTGAGGACACGTTCGCGCACCGCGTCGTCACGGATGATGCCTTGGCCGCGATCGACTTCGGCTTTGCCGGCTTCGAACTGCGGTTTTACGAGCGCGATGAGGGTTCCGCCTTTGCGCAAAAACGGCCACACGGCGGGCAACACGCTTTTGAGCGAAATGAACGAAAGGTCCATGATCACTACGTCGTAATTTTCGCGTGGCAACTCACCGGGTTGCAGGTGTCGCGCATTGGTTTTCTCCAGGTTGGTGACGCGCGGATCGCGGCGAATCCGGTCATGTAACTGGCTGTGACCGACATCGACGCAGGTCGCCGACACCGCACCGGCTTGCAACGCGCAATCTGTGAAACCACCCGTCGAGGCGCCCACATCGAGCACGTGCGTGCCGTTGAGATCGGTCGGAAATTTTTCGAGATAAGCGGCCAATTTTTCGCCGCCCCGACTGACGAAGCGTGGGGGTTGGTCGATGGTGACTTCGAAATCCGCCGGGTATTCTTTGCCCGGTTTTTCAAGGCGCTCCGTGCCGTGACGCACCCGCCCCGTCATGATCAGAGATTTCGCCTGCGCCCGCGACGGCACGAGGCCGCGAGCGACGAGAAGTTCATCGAGTCTGGTTTTCGCGGGCACGCGTCAAATGAGTTTCTGCCGCGCCGGTGACCAGCAGGTGGTGCGGCCGCCGACTTCTTCGCGGGTGAGTGGTTTCTTGGTGCGTGGGCAGAGGCCGCCATCCTCCCAGCGGTGCCAGAAAAGCCACGATTTGGGAATGTGATGATTCAAGTCAGGTGGCAGGTAAGCGCCTTTGCCGGCGATGGTGTCGAGTGCGATGCGGCATACGGTGCGGCATTCGCGATGCAGCGTTTTGATTTCGACCGTAGTGAGCGAGGCCGCGAGGCGCTTCGGATGGATCGCGGAGCGCCAAAGCACTTCGTCGGCCATCCAGTTGCCGATGCCGGGAAAACGTTCCTGCATGAGCAATACCGCTTTGATCGGCGTGCGGCCGCGGCGCTTCAGGAATGTGGCCACAGCTTCGACGGTGAACGCTTTCGAGAGAATCGCCGGCGCAATGCGCGTCCACCACGCAGGCGCGTCTTTGCCGTGATGAAATAAAATCGCTCCGAACATTCGCGGGTCGTTAAACACCAGCTGACGATCCTTCTGCACCAAAATCAGGTGGTCGTGTTTTTGCTGGGCGTAGTCACTCGCTTCGACGCGTAGCTCACCGCTCATACCGAGATGGACGCCGAGCCAGCTTTCGCCGCTGAACAAAAACAGCATTTGCTTGGCGGCAGTCTCAGACGTGACGAGTTTGGCTCCCGTGAGATGCTTTTTCAGCAACGCAGCGTTCGCACCACGAAATACTTTTTTCTCAGCGTGGAGTTTAACCTCCAGCACTTTGGCCCCATGGCCGATGCTCCAGCGCTTGCGGAAAAATTCAACTTCAGCGAGTTCGGGCATCGGTTAACGAATTTCCCAATTATACGGATGCTTCGAGAGCGCCTTGGTGCCGGTTGCGGTCACCTGCACGACGTCTTCCCAGCGGCAACCGCCGAGTCCTGGATAATACAAGCCGGGTTCGACCGTGAGCACCGAGCCTGCTTTTAGCGGATACGGCGTGGTCGGCGACATGCGGCCGGGATCGTGAACGGCGAGTCCAAGTCCGTGGCCGGTCCCGTGGAAAAATCCGACCGAGCCGCTCTTGTCGTGACGGGTTTCGTAGCCGGCATCTTCGAAATAATTAGACACCGCCGCGTGAATCGCACGTCCGTCGATGCCGGCGCGGATGGCTTTGAGCGCGAGCTGCTGGCCTTCGCGGACGGTGGCGACCATGCGGCGCTGCACTTCACGGGGACGGCCTTTCAAATAGGTGCGCGTCATGTCGCCGAAGTAACCGGTCTTGGTGACGCGCGGGAAAATATCGATGATGATCAGTTCGTGCGGTCGTAACGGGCCGGAGCCGCGCTCGTGCGGATCGCAGGCTTGGTCGCCGCCAGCGACGATTGTGTCCTGCGGGTTGCCGCCTTGCTCCTTGATGGCGACTTCGATCGTGAAACGCAGCCGCTCGGACGTGAGCGGTTTGCCTTGGTGGATGAGATGGGCGCCTTTGATTTTAGAGGTGCGCAGGATCTTTTCCGCCGCGAGGTAGCCGACGGAGCAGAGACGGTTACCTTCGCGAATGCAGGCGGCTTCCCAATCGGATTTAATTTCGCGTTCCGGGAAAAGCAGGCCGTTGGCAAAGGTGAGTTTCAGGCCGAGCTGGGTGAGTTTTACGTAGAGCGACGCTGGAAAATCGTCCGCGATGCGAAAGGAGCGCTGGCCGTATTCCTTGGCGAGTGTGGCGATGATTTCAGCGGTGCTGGCTTTGGCGCCGTGTTGGGCCTGCGCGCGGGCGAGGGCTTCATCGCGGGGAATGATGATATCGAAGGTGCTCGTTTTCTTCACGCGCCCAAGTTCAAGCGCGCTTTGCACGGTAATTTTTTTTCCGCGGGCGCCGAACGCGATGAAGGGATCATGCACTTCGACGCGGCCGAAATAGAGCATGTCGGCGCTGGCGTGGGTGTCGGCGTAGAGAAGCGGCGGAAGTGAAGTTTTCACGGTGGAGGGAAAGATTGTGTTGGAACGGCCGAACGATAACTAGGAGTTAAACCAAAACGCAAAAATGTTTTCCCGCCGCTTGTTCGTTCAATGTTTCACTTTTGCCATCGTCTCGTTGCTGACCGCGTGCGGCGGCTCCGATTCGAAACAGAGCTCCGGCCCGAAAACCGTCGATGATCGTTTCGCGATCAAGATCGGCGACCGCACGGTGCAGATGCAACTCGCGGTGCTGCCCGACGAAATGCAAAAGGGCCTGATGTTTCGCAAGACGATGGGCGCGGATGAAGGAATGTTATTTGTGTTTAATCGTCCGCAGCAGCTCGGCTTTTGGATGCGGAACACGGAACTGGCGCTCGATATCGGCTACCTGGATGCGAATGGCGAATTGAAGGAAATCTATCCGATGTATCCACGCGACGAACGCTCCGTCAGCTCGCGCTCGCGGTCGTTGCAGTTTGCCCTCGAAATGAACCAAGGTTGGTTCGCGCAAAACGGAGTTAAACCAGATGCCAAGCTCGATCTGAAAGCGTTGGCCGAGGCGCTCAAGGCGCGCAACCTGCGCCCGGAAGCGTTTGGGATTCGCTGAAACCGACTCAGGCGGTCACGCGTCTTTGCGGCGACGGTCGACTTTCTCGGTTTTGAACTCGTCTTTCGGCAGCACGTTGTCGGTGACGACGACAGCGACGGGCAGCTTGGTTTTGATCCAGAGCTCGGACTCTTTGAAGTATTTCGGACTCGCGCTTTCGAGCGCTTCGCCGACGGATTTGACCGGCATCATGCGGCCTTTTTTCGAAGCGTTGAAATCGTAAGCGCCTTTGAAAATGCGTTCGGTGGTCGAGTAGGGGCTGGCGTCTTCCGGGATTTGCACGACCCAACCGGTGAGATTCTCGGTCGGAAGTTTGCCTTCCATGTCGGAGAGGAGCACGACGAATTGTTTCTTCGCGGCCGGTGGCTTTTCCTCGTCGGCCTCGGGTTGCGTGGCGGAATTCATTTCCTCGACGATCTCGCGCAGCAGCGATGGCTCCAGTTTGTGGCGTTTGAGGATTTCGGCGACTTGGTTGACTTCGATTTTAGCCATGGGAAATTGGGGAAAAGCACGAATGGACACGAACGGGCAGGAATGACAAAGCTAATTCGTGGGACAAAACCTAGACGAACTTTTCGATGTCGTGGACGAAAACGACCACGTGACGGCTCAGTTGGAGCGTCGCCATGTGCACGCGAGAAAACTGCGGCATCGCGCAGTGCATCTGCTCGTGACGAATCGTGCGGGCGAGGTGTTTTTGCACCAGCGTTCGATGAGCAAAGACTTATTTCCCGGCGTGTGGGACTCGTCGGCCGCCGGGCATGTGGGCGCTGGCGAAGATTACGATGGCACGGCGGTGCGCGAATTGGACGAGGAACTGGGTTGTCGTCCTGAGAGGCCGCCGCAGCCGCTTTTCAAAATCGAGGCTCGCGAGGAAACGGGGCAGGAATTTGTGTGGGTGTATCGCGTCGAATCGGAGGGGCCGTTTACGCTGCATCCCGAAGAGATCGAGCGGGGCGCGTGGTTTACGATCGAGGCGATTGATCGTTGGATCGCAGAGCGTCCGCAGGAACTGGCGCCGGCGTTTCTCTATCTCTGGCCGATGGCGCGTCGCTGGTTTATTTCGGCGGGCGCTGGCTCAGAATAAATTCGTATTGGCCTTGCGAGAATAAGCGGCGTGGGACTCGGCGGTTGGCTTCGGTGATGAGCGTGTCCCATTCCTCGTCGTTGGGCTCGAACTCGATCCACGAGGTGTTGCGACCATATTTTTTAGTCCACGTGATCGTCTTGCCGAAGATGTCCACGCACACTTGGTGTTTTTTGCCTTCCTCGTCTTTTTGCCACCAGCCGAATTCCATGCGCCAAGGGGTAAAGGTTTACTTCGCGACAGCAAGTGCGGCGTTCGCTAAGTTTTGCTAGACGGTGCGGAGAAGTTAACCACGCTGTTCCTCCATGAATCGTTTACCCCCTGTGATTCTGGTGCTGGGTTTGCTGGCGTGTTCCGTTTTTGGAGCGTCGACGGATATCGGCCGCGATATTGCGCGCCAACACGCCGAACGGGCGGGCGCGAAACTGCCGGCGTTGAACTCGCTGCGCGGTGATGGAAAAACGTTTATCGGGCGCGAGGTGGTGCCGTTTGCCTTTATCTCGCAGCGGCCGAATCGGCTGCGGGTCGAGAGCTATACGCCGTTGCGTCGCGTGGTGCAGGTCTATGACGGCACTAACGCACCGTGGATTAGCCACACGGAAATCAAAAACGGCATTCCGGAAAACATGCCGGAGGGCGACGCGAAGGATTTTATCGAAAACGCAGACTTCGATGGGCCACTGGTGAATTATGCAGCAAAAGGATTTTCCGTGGACTACGCAGGTGAAGAAAAAATCGACGGCCGCGACGCGTTCAAGCTGCTCGTGATGAGCAAAACAGATCACATTTTCTTTTTGTGGGTCGACACGAAGAACTACGAAATCGTGAAGCGCACGGTGTATCGCACGGTGAAAGGGAAACGCGTGGCGATGGACACGTTGTTCAAAGATTTCCGCCCGGTTGGCGGCGTGCTTCAGCCGCATCGTGTCGAAACGCTCGCCGATGGCCGGTTGCTTTACGTAATGGTGACCGACAAGATGGCCGCGAATCCGGCAGATGTAGATGCGGGTAACTTTGCGCGGATCGACAACCGACCGTAATTAGTCGCGCGAGAGTTCGTTGGCTCGGTGCGCGGCGGCGAGAATGGTTTCCTTCATCGTCTCGCGAAAATTGCGTGCGGCCATCGTTTGCAGGCCGGCGTAAGTGGTGCCGTTGGGCGAGACGACTTTGTCGCGCAAAACTTCGGGATCGAGGCCGGTATGCGCGAGGAGCTTCGCCGCGCCGAGCGCAGTTTCAAGCGCGAGGGTTTGCGCGTGTTCACGCGATAAGCCTGCCGCGATGCCGCCGTCGCGGAGCGCGGCGACGAATTCGAAAAGAAAGGCGGGGCCGCTGCCGACGAGCGCCGTGACTGCGTCCATGTGTTCTTCGCCGAGCGCGACAAATTTGCCGAGCGCGCCGAGCAGTTGTTCGACGATGGCGCGGTCGGCGTCAGTGAGCGCTGTGAGCGAGCAATACGGCGTCATGCCCGCGCCGATGGCGGCAGGGGTATTGGGCATCGTGCGGATGATGTTGCGCGCGCGCGGAAAAGATTGGGCGAGGCGCGCGATTTTTTTTCCCGCGAGCACGGAGAGCACGAGTTTGCCCGTCGTGAGTTCGGCGAGACGTGGGTCAGCGATCGCGAGCGATTGAGGCTTGAAGGCAACGACGACGGTGTCGGCACTCGCGAGCAGTTTGGCTAAATCCGGTTCGAAGGTGATGCCAGTGTCGGCGGCTAGCTTCTGCGCGGTGCCGCCGGTTTTGCTCGTGCAGGCGATGTCGCCAGATGCATAGATTTTTTTTGCGAGCAGACCGCGCACGATGGCGGACGCGAGATTGCCGGAGCCGATGAAAGCAAGTTTGGTCGAAGCCATGACGTGGCTGATTGATTGCGCCGACCGCATGGAGTCGCAACGCGAATTGTGAGCCGGTCGTGAACGAGGGCGGTTACGGATAACCGCACCTCCCTCAGAGCTTGGCTTTCTGCTCGAACGGGTGACGCACGGTCGCGATGGCACCGCCGCCGGGGCGATCATTCAAAGTCACTTCGCCAGAGAGATTGCGCATCGCGTGGCGAGCGACGGTGAGGCCCATGCCAACGCCGACGGTGTGCTTTGTGCTCGTGAACGGTTCGAACGCGTTGTCGCGGATTTCCGGATCGATGCCGCGACCGCGGTCTTCGACATGGAAAAAAAGCTGGCGGCCTTCACTCGGAAGGTCGGAGTCGGTTAGTTCGGTGCGGATACTAATCTGGCGCTTGTCGTCTGGTTCGTCGCCATAACTTTCCCACGCGTTGATGAGCAGTTTGGCGAGCGCGTCTTCGATGACTTCGACGTTCGTATCGAAAGTGATTTCGCCGAGCGAATTGGTAATCGTGACGGCCTGGTCGATTTTGTTTTCCGCCTGGTAGCGACGGATGCCGTTTTCGATCACGCGCGCGAGATTGGTGCGCACGAGCGGCGGGCGATTTTTGATCACGAGGCCCGTGAGCTGTTTGATGATGACGACGATGCGGTTCACGGCGTCGTCGAGATTCTGCGCGTTTTTGCGGACGAGCTCCGGCTTCTCGCTGTAAGCTTTGATCAGGTCGATGTAACCGATGACGACGCCGAGGAGATTATTAAGATTGTGCGCGATGCCTTGCGTGACGGCGCCGATGGTCGCGGAACGGCGCGAGTCACCGAGGCGGCGTTGCAGGTCGACGAGTTCGCGATTGATGGCGACGAAACGCAGCTGCGTTTGCACGCGCGCGAGGGTTTCATCGAGATCGATGGGCTTGGTGATGTAGTCGACGGCGCCGACGCCGAGGCCTTCGATTTTGCCTTCTTTCGACGTGCGCGCCGTAATGAAAATTACCGGAATCGGTTTTGTTTCGGGATCGGCTTGGAGGCGTTGGCAGACTTCGATGCCGTCCATTTCGGGCATCATCACATCGAGCAGAATCAAGTCAGGTTTGTCGGCCTTGACCATGTCGAGGGCCTCTCGTCCCGAGTAGGAAGTGGCGACCGACATACCTTCGCGTTCCAGTTTGCGTTTGAGCAACTGAACGTTGATCGGCTGATCATCGACGACGAGAATCTTGGGTGCAGCCATTGCGGGAGAAAGAGAGCGAATGCGTTTTGCCAGAACGTGGCAAGAGGCGAGTTGGGCGTAGTTTACGCTGTGGTCGAGGCAAGATTTTGGCGATAGGCCTTCACCGTGTTCTTCATCAACATCGCGACGGTCATCGGGCCGACGCCACCGGGGACGGGAGTAATTTTGCTGACCGAAGGTGACACCGTCGGGAAGTGCACGTCACCAGTGAGGCGGAAGCCGCTTTTTTTAGTGTCGTCGGGGACACGATTCACGCCGACGTCGATCACGACGGCACCGGGTTTTACCATGTCGGCGGTGACGAATTCTGCTTTGCCGATAGCGGCGATGAGGATGTCCGCCTGCTTCGTGATCGCGGCGAGATTGGTGGTTTGCGAGTGGCAGATCGTGACCGTGGCGTTGGCCCACGGTTTGCGCTGCAGCGCGAGCAGGCCGGCGGGCTTGCCAACGATCAAGCTGCGACCGAGCACGACGACGTGTTTGCCGGTGAGATTCACGCCGGAGCGCTGAAGCAGTTCCATGATGCCGGCGGGCGTGCAGGCGACGAAGCCGGTGTCGTCTTCCTGTGCGAGTTTGCCGAGGTTCATCGTGTGGAAACCGTCGACATCTTTGTGCGCGGCGATGCGGCGGAAGACGGCGATTTCGTTGATGTGTTTTGGCAACGGTGACTGCACGAGGATGCCGTCGACGGTGTCGTCAGTGTTGAGTTGATCGATGGTCGCGAAAAGTTCGTCCTGCGAAATCGTGACCGCGGGAAAAATCAGGCGGCTCGTGATACCGATTTCGGCGCAGGCTTTTTCCTTCTTCGTAACGTAGGAAACCGAGGCGGGATCGTCGCCGACGCGGACGAGCGCGATGCACGGCTTACGGCCGGTTGACGTGGCAACTTCGGCTTTAAGTTCGGCGATGATGGTGGCGGCGATTTTATTTCCGTCGATGAGTTCCATGGTGGGAAAGAAAAAGCCGGCGCGCGCGCGACCGGCTCCAAAAAACGAGAGGACGCTTAGTTTAGTTTCAAAGACTCGGCGGCGATGACGAGATCTTTGCCGTCGAGGGTGTTTCGCCACGTGCCGGTGACGGTGATGCTACGATCGATGTAAGCTTCGAGTTTGTCCGTGAGCAGCAAGCGTTTCGTGTCGATGTAAGCCAAACGACGACCGCTGGAATCCATGAGTTGGTAGTCGTAGGGCGGGTTCAGATTGAGGAGGCGTTTCGCGACGACAAATTTGCCGGTCAACACGCGGGCGAGATCGGCGTTGTTGGCGCTGGCGGCAGCGGGACGGCCGGGTGTCGTGACGGGAGTCGACGACGCAACCGTCACTGAGGTCGACGCGGGCGGTGGCGTGGTGACGTTGAAAATCGGTTTCGCGGTTGATGGGGTGTTGGCGGTGGCGCCGACGGCGATGAAACCTTGGAGGGGTTTATCGAGTTTGATCAGGGCCCAGTCGCTGTTGGCGAGGCCGACGAGTTCAGTTTTGTCGCCGGGTTGGGCGATGGTCATCACGGGCGAATCTTTGCTCGGGGCGGAGTGAATGCTGGCGCCTTCGCGCACGTCGAGGCTCTTGGTGACGTCGCGATTGTTGACGTAAGCGTCGAACGGGCCGGCGACTTCGATGCGTTTCCAACCGGCGGGCGCTTCGCCTACGGGCACGATGAGCGCACCGGCTTTGAGCCGGGCGATGATCGGGGATTTTGCGTCGGTCTGGATGAAAACGGCGGTGTCGGTGGCGACGGTTTCAGCCGCGAGGCGCGCGGTAATCAGCGCGAGCGTTGTGAGGATGAGTTTAATTTTCATCGTGGGTGGAGGGATTCATTTCGCGGTAATGGATGGCCGGCACCGCGAAGAGGGATTTGATTTCTTTCTCGGAGAGTTGTTTCACGCCGCGCGAAGGAATTCCCTTTAAGCGCAATTCGCCGATTTGATAACGGCGGAGGCGGCGCACTTCAAAACCGAGCGCGGTAAACAGCTGACGGATTTCGCGCTTTTTACCGTGGTGCATGTGCACATCGAGCTCGGTCGAGCTCTTGTCGGGCTTCGCGTTAACGAGATTGGCGCGCTCGACTTTCAGGTGTTCGCCTTCGATCACGACGCCACTGAGGAGCTTTTTCAGGCGCGCGGCGGGAAACGGTTCTTCGAGGGAAACGTAGTAGCGTTTCACGACGAGATTCGACGGGTGCATGAGCCGGTGCGCGAGGTCGCCGTCGGAGGTGAGGATTACGAGACCTTCGCTGTCTTTGTCTAAACGACCGGCGCAAAACAGGCGCAGGCGCGACCATTCCTTGGGCAGGAGATCGAAAATCGTGTGGAGCTCGTGCGGATCGTTGTTGCTGCACACCAGCCCGCGCGGCTTGTGCATCACGAGGGCGATCTTCGGCTGTGGTTTGGAGGCGACGCCTTTGCCTTTGACGGTGACCTTGTCGACGCCCGGCTCGATTTTCTGGCCGAGGGTGGCGGGCTTGCTGTTAACGTAAACCTCCCCGGCTACGATCAATGCCTCGGCGGCGCGGCGTGAACAGATGCCGGCGTCGGCGATGTATTTTTGAATGCGAACCGGTTCCATGTGAGTTGGCTTCATGGCTGGCGAAAAGAGCCTGCGCAACGAGATTCACTATGGCACAAACGGTGCTTGCCTACACCGCAGGCGAAATGCCTAAAAAGACCCTCCTCATGAGCGAACACGTCCAGACCAGCGCCTTCTCGAAAGATAATCCGTTTCCTGCGAAACTGATCGAAAACCGGCTCCTCAACAAACCCGGTTCGCACAAAGAGACGCGCCATCTCGTCGTGGACATCGCGGGCAGCGATTTGCACTACAAAGTCGGCGATTCCCTCGGTGTTTTCCCGACTAATCGCGCAAGCGAAGTCGACGAATTGCTCATGCGCCTCAGCGCGAGCGGTCAGGAAGCCGTGTCGCCGGCGATGTTGAAACTCACCACGCCGATCCCGCTCCGCGAAGCGCTTACCAGCCGTCTCGCCCTCGCGAAGCCGACGCGCAAATTCCTGGAACTGCTCGCGGCTAAATCCGCGGACGAAGGCGACAAAGCCAAACTCGCCGTGCTGCTCGCGCCGGAGGGCAAAGACCAACTCGCCGGTTATCTCGAAGATCGCGAATACGTGGATTTGCTGGCGGAATTTCCGAGCGCCAAAATCGCGCCGCAAGAACTCGTCGATCTCATGCGCAAATTGATGCCGCGCCTCTACTCGATCGCGTCGTCTTCGAAACCATTTCCGACCGAAGTGCACCTCACGGTGGCGATTGTGCGTTACGAAACGAATCACCGCACGCGCGTCGGCGTGGCGAGCACGTTTCTGTCCGACCGCGTCGAGCTGAAAAATACGCCGGTGCCGATCTTCGTTTCCGATTCGCACTTTGGCGTGCCGGCAGATACGGCGAAAGACATCATCATGGTCGGGCCGGGCACGGGCGTGGCACCGTTCCGTGCATTTATGCAGGAACGCGTCGCGACGAACGCGACTGGCCGCAACTGGCTGTTTTTCGGCGATCAACACCGCGGCACAGATTATCTTTACGAAGAGGAATGGACCGAGTGGCAGGCGAAGGGCCAACTCGCGCGCGCCGACCTCGCGTTCTCGCGCGATCAAGTCCTCAAAGTTTACGTGCAAGATCGCATGCGTGAAAACGCCGCCGAACTTTGGGCGTGGATTCAAAATGGCGCGCATTTCTACGTCTGCGGCGACGCCAAGCGCATGGCAAAGGACGTCGATGTGGCGCTGCACGATGTGATTGCGCAGCAAGGTGGCTTGGACGCCGCGGCCGCGATTGCCTACGTGAAGCAGATGAAGAAGGACCAGCGCTACCAGCGTGACGTGTATTGACAAAAGGGCAGGGTAACGGCGCTGTATGGCCGTTACCTATGAGTCTTACCTTCAATAATCGAGTGGCGCTGGTGACCGGCGCGGGCCGTGGCATTGGCAAAGCGATCGCTGATTTGCTGGCGAAGAACGGCGTGACCGTGATTTGCGTGAGCAAGTCCGCCGACAGCTGCGGCGCGACCGCCGCGGGTATCATTGCCGCTGGTGGCAAAGCCAAGGCGCTCGCGGTCGATGTCGCCGACGGCGCCGCTGTCGCGAAGGCCAGTGCCGACTTGCTCGCGGAGTTTGGCCAGATCGATATTTTAGTGAACAACGCCGGCATCACAAAAGATGGCCTGCTGTTCCGCATGTCCGAGGATGATTGGAACTCTGTCATCGCGACCAATTTAAACAGCTGCTATTACTGGACGAAACACATCGGTCGTTCCATGACGCAGAAGCGCTGGGGCCGCATTGTGAACATCACGTCGGTCGTCGCCCTCATGGGCAACGCCGGCCAGGCCAATTACTGCGCCGCCAAGGCCGGGATGATCGGCTTTACAAAGTCCATCGCGAAGGAATTTGCCGCCCGTAACGTCACTTCGAACGCCGTAGCGCCTGGTTTCATCAAAACCGACATGACCGCCGCCATGCCGCCGGAAGCTGCGGAGAAGATTTCCGCGGTAATTCCGCTTAAGCGTCTCGGCGAAGCCGCCGATATCGCCCACATGACCGCCTTCCTCTGTTCCGAGGAAGCCAACTACATCACCGGCCAAGTTTTTACCGTTGACGGCGGCATGGTGATGTGACCCCTTTTCACAACACGTTCACGAACCCAATTTTAACATGGCCGACCAGAAAACCATCGAACAGCGCGTCAAAGAAATCATCGTTAACCAACTGAATGTTAACGAAGAACAGATCACCCCGCAGGCATCGTTCCTCGACGACCTCGGCGCCGATTCCCTCGACACGGTCGAGCTCATCATGGCCTTCGAAGAAGAGTTCAAAGATGAGATCAAAGGCGAGATTCCCGAGGCGGATGCTGAAAAGCTGCAGACCGTCGGCGATGTGACCGCTTACATCGAAGCCAAAGCTGGCAAGAAGTAAGATTTTGGTTTCTGTCCAAAGCGTTCTGCCGTCTGGCCTCGGGCTGGCTCGGTAGGGCGCTTTTTTATTTTCCACCTCTGAACATTCGATGGAAACAGCTTCTTCAAAAAAACGCGTCGTAGTTACGGGTCTGGGCGTCATCACCTCGCTCGGCCACAATGTTAACGACTTCTGGGCGAACATCCTCGCCGGCAAGTGTGGCATCGACCGCGTGACCCTGTTCGACACCAAGGACTACACCTGCCAGATCGGGGCCGAAGTGCGCGGCTGGGACGCCACGCAGCACATGGATCCGAAGGAAGTGCGGCGTAACGACCGTTATACGCACTTTGGTTTTTGTGCGGCGAAACAAGCGGTGGCCGACGCGAAACTCGACATGACCAAGGAAGATGGCGACCGCGTGGGCGTCATTATCGGCTCCGGCATTGGCGGCATGTTGACGATCGAGACGCAGCACAAAGTCCTCCTCGAACGCGGCCCGCGCAAGGTGTCGCCGTTCATGATTCCGGCTCTGATTTCCAACATGTGCACGGGTCTCGTCGCGATCGAGCTCGGCGCGCGCGGTCCGAACTTCGGTGTCGTGAGCGCGTGCGCGACGGCGACGCACGCCATCGGTGAATCGGTGCGCATGATTCGCGACGGCGATGCCGACGTGATGATTTGCGGTGGCACCGAAGCGTCCATCACGCCGCTTTCCTACGCGGGTTTCTGCTCGATGAAAGCGATGAGCACGAACAACGAATTTCCCGGTAAAGCCAGCCGTCCGTTCGACGCGAACCGCGATGGGTTCATCATGGGCGAGGGCTCCGGTGTGCTCGTCATCGAAAGCCTCGAACACGCCCAGGCGCGCGGCGCGCACATTTATTGCGAACTCGCCGGTTACGCCGCGACGTGCGACGCGTATCATATCACGTCCCCGGACCCTGAAGGCAAAGGCCTGTCGCTAGCGATGCGCCGTTCGATTCAAGATGCCGGCCTACAGCCGTCGGACATCGATTACATCAACGCGCACGGCACTTCCACGCCTTACAACGACAAGTTCGAGACGCTCGCGATCAAGAAAGTCTTCGGCGATCACGCGCAAAAAGTCATCATCAGCTCCACGAAATCGATGACGGGTCACTTGCTCGGTGCAGCGGGCGGGATTGAAGCCATCATCAGTGTCAAGTCCCTGCAAACGGGCGACGTGCCACCGACGATTAACTACGAAACGCCCGATCCGGAGTGTGATCTCGATTACACACCGAACGTTGCGCGTAAAGCGGACCTCAAAGCGGTGATGAGCGACAACCTCGGATTTGGCGGCCAGAATGCCGCGTTGGTCTTCAAGAAAATCTAAGTCACGCGCCGCGCGGGAATTGCCAGTTCGGCAACTTTGCCAAAAGTGAAATTCCCCGTTGACGCACCCCATGGCCGCCCTTTTATCTCGGCCTCTTCCCGACTCAAATCGGGCTTGGCCAGTTAGCTCAGTTGGTAGAGCAGAGGACTGAAAATCCTTGTGTCCTCGGTTCGATTCCGAGACTGGCCACCACTTTAAGCACCGTATCTCAAAAGGATACGGTGTTTTTTGTTTTGGAGGTGAGTGTCGGTCTTGGCACCGACGTCCTAACGCGCGCGTGGCTGTCGCCGGTGCTGAGACCGGCGACCACCTTTCGCTCGTTTAAGAATTCGGCGTTGGCGTCTCGCTGGTCGTTGGCTGCGCCGCGGGCTCAGCCTTTGGCGCAGGCAATACGATGACTTCGGAGGTTTTAGCCGGGTCGAGGTATTGCTTAGCCAATGCGGTCAGCTCTTCGGCGGTGACACTTTCGTTGTCGCTGTAACGTGTGCGGCTCCAGTCAAGGCGTTCGGGGAACTCTTGCGCGGAACTCAACACGCTGCCCAGCCAGTAGGGATTGGTGCGTGAGGACTCACGCAGGCCGGTGAGGATGGGTTGTTTGACGCGGACGAGTTCCTCTTCGGTGACGCCATCGGTGTAAAGCGACGCGGCGGCGGCTTTCATGGCATCAGCGATGGCGCGCGCTTCATCGGGCGCGACCGTAGCCGACGCGGCGATGAAACCGTAATTAGGATAAGTGTCGCTGAGGTCTGCGCCGGCGTTGGGGCTGTAAGTGCCGCCCATTTGCTCGCGGATTTTAACGCGCAGACGGTCTGCGAGGACGTCGGCGAGGAGGCGGAAACGGCGGGCGATCTTTACGTCGCGCGCATCAGTCGCGGGCCAGTAAAGTTGCACCAGGCCCTTCGGGATTTCGGTAGCGACTTCGTAAGATTTAACCAGCGGCTCCGCCGGTTTGGAGACTTTGCGTGCTTTGTCGTAGTCGGGTTTCTTCGCGCGCTTCGGCAGCGCTCCGAAGGTCTGTGCGACGGCGGTGACGGTGGCGTCGGGGTCGAAGTCGCCGACGATGGCGATTTCGATCGGGCCTTTGGCGAATTGCGGGGAAAGCCAGCTCTTCAATTCGTCCGTATTACGTGAAAGGAGCACGTCTTTCGGGGGCAGGCCGAAGCGCACGTCGCCACTCGCAAGGAGGCGGGAAAATTCCAACTGCAGCGGGCCTTCGAGCGTGTGGGCGAGGCGATTGTAAAGTTGCTCAGCGCCTTTCTGCATCTGGCGCATCGCTTCAGGACGATAGCCCGGATCAGTGATGAACGCGCAGAAAAGTTGAAGCTGAAGCAGCAGGTCGTCGCGATTCGTCGAGCCGGAGAAAGTGAATGCATCAGTTTGCGCGCCGAAGCCGAGGCCGACCGTTTTGCCCGCGAGCAGGCGTTGCAGGTCGTCGACGCTGTGTTTGCCGAGACCGCCCGGCGTGAACGTCGAGTTTGCGAGCAATGTCAGGCCGGGTTTATCGAGTGGCATCGTGAGGACGCCGCCGCCGATGCGCACGGAAATGCGAATGCGACCGGACTCGAAATCCGTCGGCTTGAGATTGAGGCGGACGTTATTTTTGAAACGGATGAGCGTGGCGCCGAGATCTTCGACCACTTCAGTTTTTTCAACTTCGCCCGGCTTGCCGAAGTCGGTATAGGCGAACTCGGATTGCGTATTTTCCGGCGGCGCCGCGACCGCGATCTTGGTGCTGGCGTTGTAAGCGGCGGCGATATTTTGCGGGGCGCGCGAGAGTTGCAGATTGCCGGAGACAAAAATCTTGCGGCCATTCGTTTCGTTCCACGCTTCCCGCAGGGCCTCGGTGCAGTCCTTGGTCGTGATACTGGCGAGCGCGGGTTTGTAGAGCTCGAGATTGACGACCGGATGCGTCGGCACCGAGCGATCGAGCACATCATCGACGATGTCGTCGGCGAGCGGGCCGGAGCGGCGCGTGGGTGCGGTGCGGACGGCTTGCTGAAGATTATTGCTGAGTTCAGCGATGGATTCGGCGAGTTCGTCGGCTTGGAAACCGTGTTCGAGGGCGCGCCGCAGTTCCTGCTCGGCGACCTCGAGCGCTTCCCGCCATTGGTCGGGGCGACAGTTGAGTTCGATGGAGGCGTTGCGGAAAAATTCGAACTGCTCCGTCACGCCGACCATGCCGCTGACGAACGGCGCATTTTCTTTCTTCGCGAGAATCGACAGGCGGCGATTTAACATCCGCAACGCGAGCGTGCGCGGGAGATATTTGAGGCGGTTGGCCGCGTTATCGACTTCGTGGGAGTAGGGGACGACGGTTTGCAGGCCGACGTTCGTGCTGCCCGCTTCCATCTCAGTGTGTAGGCCCGCGATGACATTTTCCGGAGGAACGACCGTGCCCAGACGCGGCTCGGGCAACGCGGGCGCGCGCGCCGCAAGCGGCGCGAAAATCTCTTTAACGGTCGCTTCGACTTTTTCGGGATCAATATCGCCGACGATTACGAGCACCATGCGTTCGGGGCGATACCACGCATCGTAGAATTCTACGAAACGCTCGCGTGCGGCGCCGCGAATCACTTCCTCTGTGCCGATCGGCAGACGCTGCGGAAAGCGGCTGTCGGGAATGAGGAAATTCAGTTCCGCCAGGAACGTGCGCAGGCCGACGGAGTCGCGCGCGCGTTTTTCGCTGAGGATGATACCGCGTTCCTTGTCGATTTCCTTGGATTCGAGGAGCAGTCCGCCAGCGACGTCGGAAAAATACGTGAGCGCTTCGTGCAGCGTCTCGGTTTTCGTGTCGGGCAATTCGAGTTGGTAAATCGTGCGGTCGAAACTGGTGGACGCATTGGTGTCGCCGCCGAACTCCATGCCGAGTTTCTGGAAAAATTCGATGACGTTGGCGGAGGGAAAATGTTTGCTGCCATTGAACGCCATGTGCTCAAGGAAGTGAGCGACGCCGCGCTGGTCTTCGTTTTCGTAGAGCGAGCCAACTTTGATTGCGAGACGCGCGCTGATGCGGCCTTTGGGCTCGGAGTTTTTGAGGAGCGCGTAGCGCAGACCGTTGTCCAGTTTGCCCCATTTGATGGCCGGATCGACGGTGAGGTCGCTGGTCTCGTGCGCGAAATCCGCGGCGAAAATCAGCAGCGGAGCGAGCAACAGGGCGATGAACGTAGCGCGGAACAGAGCAACAGGTCGCGAGAGGAACATAGTGGTAAATTTCACCGACCCGCACCGCGACTGCAAGTTTCCAACTATGAGTCGTTGGGCCTATTCGACGAAGCACCTGGCGCGGTCCGCACGCGTGGATTTCGCCCGACTTTTGTGTGGCCAAATGTGCGCCCGGCTTCCTTGCTAGACGCGAAATGATCAAAGCTAAACGCCAGACGAAACGCCCCGAAGACATCAACGCGAAGCTCGCGGCCAAGAAGGGCCCGGTGTCGAAGTTCATCGCGCATAATTACCGCCATTTCAACGCGGCCGCGCTCATGGACACCGCCAAGGGTTACGAGACCCACCTCGCTGCGGGTGGCAAGATGCTCGTGACGCTCGCCGGCGCGATGTCCACGGCTGAACTCGGCATCACGCTCGCCGAGATGATTCGCAAGGACAAGGTGCACGCCATCGTCTGCACCGGCGCCAATCTCGAAGAAGATATCTTCAACCTGGTCGCCCACGATTACTACGAGCGCGTCCCGCACTACCGCCATCTCACGGCCGAAGATGAGCAAGGCCTGCTCGATCGTCACATGAATCGCGTGACGGACACCTGCATTCCCGAAGGTGAAGCGATGCGCCGCATCGAAGCCGCCATCGCCAAGCAATGGCTCGCCGCCGACGCGGCAGGCGAACGTTATTTCCCGCACGAGTTCATGTATAAAATGATCCGCTCGGGTGATCTTAAAAAATATTATCAGATCGATCCGAAAAATTCGTGGATGCTCGCCGCGTGCGAAAAGAATCTCCCGATTATCGTTCCGGGTTGGGAAGACGCCACGCTCGGCAACATGTATGCCGGCCGCGTCGTGACCGGGGAAATTAAGAATGTCCACACCGTCCGCACCGGCATCGAATACATGACGTGGCTCGCCGGTTGGTATACCGATGTCGCCAAACTCCTCCGCACGGGCGAAGGCTCGATTGGGTTTTTCCAAATCGGCGGCGGTATCGCGGGCGATTTTCCGATCTGCGTCGTGCCGATGCTGCATCAGGATCTTGGCCGCACCAGCGTGCCGTTGTGGGGTTACTTTGCACAAATCAGCGACTCGACCACGAGCTACGGTTCCTATTCCGGGGCCGTGCCGAACGAGAAAATCACGTGGGGCAAGCTCGGCCAGAAGACGCCGAAGTTCATCGTCGAGAGCGACGCCACCATCGTGGTGCCATTGATCTTCTCGTGGATCTTGGGCAAATAAGCGCTCTCAATTGAACCACAGAGGCACAGAGAACACGGAGGAATTGCTCTGTGAACTCTGTGCCTCTGTGGTTTTTTAATCTCCGTCTTTAGCGACGTGATCTGGCTCTACCGATTTTTGTTTTTACCGCTGCTGCTCATCGCAGCGCCGTATTATCTATGGCGGATGCGACGTCGCGGCGGTTACGCAGAAGGGTTTTGGCATCGTTTTGGCGAGGTGCCGGCCTTGCCGCCGAAGCAGGCGGGCGTGAAACGGATCTGGCTCCAAGCGGTCAGTGTCGGCGAGATGCTCGCGATCACTCCGCTGCTCGAGGCATTTAAACGCGACGGCGGCGTGGAGGTTTATCTCACGACGACCACGAGCACGGGCTACAAGCTGGCGAAGGAAAAATATGCGGGGCTCGTGGCGGGCATTGGGTATTTCCCGTTGGATTTCTGGGCGTTCAACGCGCGTGCTTGGAAAAAAGTGCAGCCGGATTTGTGCATTCTCATGGAAGGCGAGCGCTGGCCGGAGCACGTGCATCAAGCGCGGGCGCGTGGCGTGCCGGTGGTGAGCGTGAATGCGCGCATGTCCGACAAAAGCTACCGCCGCTCGCTGCGTTTCCGCGCTTTCATGCGACCGCTCGCGGAAGGGATGGCGCAGGTGCTGTGTTCGTCGAAGCGCGATGAGCGGAGGTTCGAGTCGCTCGGATTTTCGCGCGAGAAATTACAGACGACTGGTAACCTCAAGCTTGATGTCAGTATTCCGGCAATGGCCGACGCGGAAAAGGTTTCGCTGCGCAGCGAACTTGGGCTGCCGGACGGTTTGATTTTACTCGGCTCGTCCACATGGCCCGGCGAGGAAACGGCCCTCATCACCGCGCTGAAATCGGCGCGCGATCGCGGCTTGAACGTTTCGTTGTTGATCGTGCCGCGACATGCAGAACGGCGGGAAGAGCTGCGCGGCTTGCTGGAGAAGACCGGACTCAAGTTTCATTTTCGCAGCGACGGGCTCGCGCCGCACACGGTCGATGTCGCGGTCGGTGACACGACAGGGGAGTTACGTAAATTCACGCAACTCGCGGACGTGGTGTTCGCTGGAAAAAGTCTCGCGCCGCACGAAGGCGGCCAGACGCCGGTCGAAGCGGCGGTGCTTGGGAAACCTGTTTTGCACGGGCCGCGCATGTCGAACTTCCACGAAATCATCCGCACACTCACCGAGGCGGGGGCGGTGCGCAAAGTGGAGACGCACAGCGAACTGATCGCTGTCACGGTGGAATTGCTGCAGGATTCCGCCCAACGTGATCGCCTCGCCGCGGCCGCGCGCGCGTGGCACGCCGCTAATCGTGGTGCGACCGAGCGCACGCTTGCAGCGATCCGACAGCAGCTGAACAAATAACTCCTATTTTCCGAGGCAGGGCCATCAGCCCTGCGGGGCGAAATTAGCGCGATCATTTCGTAGGTGGCGGGTCTGCACGCCACATTGCGCGCAAGCGCGCAACCTACAGCGCCGATACAGTATGATGCCTCGCGGGGCTAATGGCCCCGCTTCCAATCGGACTTGCTTCGATGGGCGCGAGCACGGTCGCGGCGATATTCCGCGCTGCGTTCGGTTGGGCGAATAAGCCGAGATTTCCGCGCCATTTGCGCCAGAGCGCGGCATTGTCGGCGAAAGCGGCGTTCAGGGTCGCGACAATCATCTCCGGGGTTTCTGCGAGAGCGCCGGCTTCGTTACGGCGGATGAGCTCGTAGTTGCCTTCTTCCTGGCCGGGGACGATTTGGTTCACAAGCATCGGGCAGAGCGCATTGATCGATTCCTGCGTGGTGGCACCACCGGCTTTGCTGATGATGACGTGATGCGTCATGAGCAGATCGGGAATGCGATTCGTCCACCCGAGGATTTCGTAGGTTGCGAAAGATTTCGCGGCGATCGCTTTTAACTCGGTCTGCAGGGATTCGTCGCGGCCCGCAGTGATGGTCACGTGCCAGGCGGGATTACGCAGCAGTGCGCGGGCGATGGCGACGGCGCGGGCGCGTCCACAGTTGATCATGAACAATACCCGACGTGGTTGCGTCGGGCTCACGGGTTCGGGCGGGGCGAGGTGCGCCGGGCGATCGGCGAAGGCGAGCGCCACGGGAAATCCGGTCACGTGAATTTTTTCCGCCGGCACATTTTTTTCGCGAAGGAAAGCGGCGGAGTCGTCGTCCGTCACAAACCAACCCGCGGAACCGGAACGATACCACAGCGAGTTGATGGTGAGCGCATCGGTCACGACTGTGTGATGCGGGCAGAATTGCAGGCCTTCGCGACGCAGTTCGTTTAACAGCCACGCATAAACCGGATAAGTGGAAACAATCGCGGCAGGTTTTTTCTCGGCGATGATTTTGCCGAGCAGGCGTCGGTGGCTGGCGAGGCCGCGGAAGAGTGCGGGAACGCGCGGCGATTTATCGAGCCAGGAGTAGATGCTGCTCCAGATTCGTGGCGCGGAATTGATGACACGAATATAGCCGAGTCGCGAAATATGATTCAGGCGCGGGGCGCGCAGGGCGAAAATGTCCACGAGTTCCGCGCGCGTGTCGGGCCGCTCGTTAAACGCGGCTTCCAAAGCGCGGGCGGCGCTGTTGTGGCCTTCGCCATAGCCGGCGGTTAAGATCAGGACAGTTTGCATACGCGAGTTCAGACGAGCACCGGAATCTGGAGCGAATCGTCGATTTCTTCCGGCGTGGATTCGACCGTGGAGGTCATCGGCACGCGGGTGACGAAATCGGCGAACGAGATGAGTTCGAAACGCCCGTCGTAATACTCGACGATGCCGGTGAGCGATTCGACCCAGTCACCGGAATTTAAGTAATGGATGTCGCCGACCATTTTATCGGCGGCGGTGTGGATGTGTCCGCAAATGACGCCCACGCAGCCCCGGTCGCGGGCGAGCGCGGCGACTTGGTCTTCGAATTTTCCGACGAAACTGACGGCTTGTTTGACGCGGGCCTTGATTGCTTTGCTCAGCGAGAAATATTCCTTGCCGCGCAGTTTGCGAAACCAGTTGTAGAGGCGGTTGAGGCGCAGCAGCAGCGTGTAGCCGATGTCGCCAAGGTGGGCTAGGAATACCATGTTCTTAATCACTCCGTCGAACACGTCGCCGTGCAGCACGAGGTAGCGACCGCGTTCGGTTTCGAGGACGTAGTCTTCCACCAAGCTCAGCCGTTCGAATTGCATCGGCAACAAGCGGCCGAGAAAATCGTCGTGATTGCCGCGGAGATAAATCACTTCGGTGTCGCGTTTCTGGATCATCGTGAGGACGCGGCGGACGAATTTCGTGTGCGTCTTCGACCACGCGGCGCCGCGTTTGAGGCGCCAGCCGTCGATGATGTCGCCGTTGAGAATCAGGCGGTCGCAGCGCACGTGTTTAAGGAAGTGGGTGACTTCCTCGACTTTGCTGTCGGGCGTGCCGAGGTGAATGTCGGACAGGATGACGGTGCGGACGTGAAGGGCGGCTTTGCTCATGGGCGGGAGGAGGTCGCGAGGTTGGTGTTCGTGAGGCTAGGATTGGTGTCTGAGGAAATGTCTTCGCGATGGCTGGCGACGGCTTCCGTGAGATCAGCGTCGAATTGCGCTACGATGTTGGCCCACGAACGGTCGCGCACGAGGTCGGCGGCACGCGCGCGCAGGCGGGCGACGAGATCTGGTTCGGCGGCGAGTTTTACGGCGGAAGCGATGAAAGCGATTTCGTCGCCGAGAGGAATGAGCAGGCCGTTTTCGCCAGAGCGGACGAGTTCGTGCGCGGCCGCGTAGTCGTAGCCGGCGAAGGCGAGGCCGCTCGCGAGCGCCTCGGCGGCGACGTTGCCGTAGGTCTCGGTCACGCTCGCGTGTAGGTAGATGTCGGCTGACGCGTAATGCGCGGCGAGCGTTGCGCGATCCACGAAGCCCGTGAAGTGCGCGTAAGGATGCGCGGCTTGCAGCGCGGTGCGCAGCGGGCCGTCGCCCACCACGATGAAGCGACAGCGGGGATTCGCCGCGCGCATGGCGTCAAATGCACGGAAGATGAGCCTGTAGTTTTTTTCGCGCGCGAGCCGGCCCGTGTGGATGACGACCGGGTCGCCGGCGGTGACGCCCCATTTTTCGCGCAGCAAAAGATCCGCGCGGGCTTTTGAAAATTGCGCGATGTCCACTCCGCGGGAGAGCACGCGGAGATTTTTATAACCATCGGCGGCGAGCTGGTCGCAAAGTTCGCGGGTCGGCGCGAAGGTGCGCAGCGTGCGATTGTGGAAGTAGCGCAGCCACTTCGCCGTGACGGAAAACAACCAGCTGAAGCGGTAGTTGTGCGTGTATTGGTGAAAGTTGGTGTGGAAGCTCGAAGTCACCGGCAGACCGAGCGAGCGCGCCGAGTTAAGTGCGGAAAAGCCCAGCGGACCTTCCGTGGCGATGTGGACGAGATCCGGGCGTTCGTTGCGCCACAGTTTCTTCAAGCGGCGCGCCGCGGGCAGGCCAAAGCGGAGCAGGGGATAACCGGGGATCGGCAAGCCTTGCACCAGATGTTGCGACACGGAGCCGTTGACGAGGATCGCGGGCGCGCCTTTTTCCGAGCGCTGGCGCGGACGGATGATCGTCACGCGATGGCCGCGGGCCGCGAGGCCTTGCACGAGGTGGCCGAGCGTCATCGCGACGCCGTTGATTTCAGGAGAGTAAGTTTCGGTGACGAGTGTGATGTTCAAGCGAGTCGGCCCGACTGGTGGCGACCTGCCACGCGGCGAGCACGGGCCAAGCTTGAGGTAAGCGTGTGAAGAACCCGTGGCTTCCGCGTGACGATTACGTAAAACGAAGCAGTTTCCACTTGGTCACAAAAAGTCGAAATAGTGATTGCCCGAGCCGCGCGGAAGTTTCTAACGTCTGACTTTTAGTTTGATGCAAACACACGGCCCGAAGCGGATCTATACTCCGCAATCCCTTGAGTTTTGGTTCGAACGCCTGGAGGCGGACTGGGAACCGCAGTTTGACCCCGAACATGTCGAGAAAGGCCACGCGATGTATCGTGACGGCGAGATTCGGGAAGTAGAACTCGGTGCCAGCGACGCGATTATCCACCGCAAAGTTGAGAAAAAAGAGGAATACGCGGTCATCGAATGGGACGGCGAAAAAATCAAAGTGCGTTCCTCGTCCACCGATGAGGCGCTGGCTAATGCCATCGCGGTGGCTGGGTTGCACGAGATCGAAGAACTTTTGGCTGACGAACTGAATGCGCTCTCGCGCGGACTCACGCGTAGAAACGGCACGACCGTGGCTCCCGGGGCCAATGCGGGGCAAGCGGCGGCTGCGCCGACAGGGCACGGTCACGCAGTCGCGGCACTGACCGCGGCGCCGGCTCCGACCGTGCACGGTGCGCCGGCGGCGGGAGCCGATCGTGCGCCGCGCGATTTATTGCTGAGCTTCACCACCACGGCGGACGGCTTGGTGTTTCTCGCGTATTGGAAACACGGGCGCACGCGCGTCCCGGCGCTGGGCAACACGACCAACCACCCGACTGCGACGGAGCGCGCCAAGCTCATCGCGCTGGCGACTTACGCGCGCAAAGCCCATTTCCGTTACAACCAGACCACGCATGCCTACGCGCTTGATGCGCTGGCGGACATCCCCGGATTTCTGCGCGACATCCTGCCGCATTGGAAAAAGCAATTCGGCGTCGAGATCGATGCGAAGGTCGAGAGCATCAAACAAGGCGCGCGTTCGCTCGAAATCGAAGCGGTGGCGGATCGCCGTGGCGGGTCGACTTCAGATGTCGGTGGATTGAACCTGCGTTGGATTTTCCGCGCCGGCGAAAAACTGCTCACCGACGAACAAGCAGCCGCGTTGTTAAAACACGGGCGCACCCCGATGCTGTTGCCCGATCTCGGCATCGTCACGATGACCCCCGAGAAGTGGGAGAGCTACAACCAGTGGCGTCGCAACATCGAGGAGACGCAAACGAGCGACGGGAAAATTCCGCCGTATTTGATTTTCTCTTTGTTCAGCGACAACCGCATCAAGGTCACGCTCGGCCCGGAGATCATGAACTGGCGCGACAAGGTGCTCACCCCGCCGGCGGAATCGCCGACGCTGCCGGACTACCTGCGTAATTATCAACGCCGTGGCGTCGAGTGGATGCACCACCTCTGCGAGACGGATTGCCACGGCTTGCTCGCGGACGAAATGGGTCTCGGCAAAACCGCGCAAGTGATTGCGTTGCTGCGTTCGCGTCCGTTGGAGGGTTTTCGTCACATCGTGGTGTGCCCGGCGAGCGTGGTGCCGGTGTGGCGCGAAGAAATCGCGCGGTTTTTCCCGGAGGCGAAAGTCGACACGCTGAAGTCGGGCCACGATTTCACGACAAACAAAGAACCCTGCATCTGGATCGCGAGCTACACGCAGCTGCGCAAACACCGCGGGTTGCTCGACAAGATCGAGTTTGGCTACGCGGTGCTCGACGAGGGACAGTTCATCAAAAATCCCGACGCGAAAGTCACGCAGGCGTGCTTCGCGATTAAAACGAAGCACCGCATCGTCATGACTGGCACGCCGCTCGAGAATCGTCAGTTGGATCTTTGGTCGATTTTCCGTTACCTGCTGCCCGGCCTGCTCGGTTCGCGCACGGCGTTCGAGGCGGCGTTGGCGCAGGATCGCGACGGCACGATGAAACGTCTGCGGCAGCAAGTCGCGCCGTTCATCCTTCGCCGCACGAAAAAGGAAGTCGCAAAAGAACTGCCGCCGAAGGTTGAGATGGATTTGCTTTGCCCGCTCAGCGAAGTGCAGCGCGCCGAATACGCGCGCATTTGCACCGAAGGTCTGGCGCGTCTGGGCGAAGATATCACGGTGGCGCTGCGCGAAAAATCGTTTGGCTTCCTCGCACTGCTGACGCGTTTGCGCCAGGTGTGTTGCGACCCGGATTTGTTGCCGTGGATGGACTCACCCTTGGAGCAGAGCGGCAAACTGGAGTTGCTCATCGAGAAACTTCAGGAGGTGGTCGCGAGCGGTCACAAGGTCGTCATCTTTTCGCAATTCGTGACGCTGCTTAATCGCGTGCGCAGTGCGCTCGTGCAGCATTATCCGGATCTTCCGCTCTACGAAATCACCGGCATGACCGTGGATCGGCAAAAACCGGTGTATCAATTTCAGCATGCGCAAGGCGCGGCGGCGATGTTGGTCAGCCTCAAAGCCGCCGGCACGGGCATCACGTTGCACGCGGCGGATTATGTATTCTTACTTGATCCGTGGTGGAATCCCGCCGTCGAAGATCAAGCGATCGATCGCGTGCACCGCATCGGCCAAACGAATACCGTTTTCGTGTATCGCATGGTGACGGCGGGCACGATCGAAGAGCGCATCCAAGCGCTCAAGACGGAGAAGCGTCAGCTCTTCAGTCAGATCATCGACAACTCAACGGGCGACTTCGAGTGGACGACTCATTTCAGTTCGCTCAACAGCTTGATCCAACTTCGCGCAGTGGAAACGAGTGAGCCGGAAGCGCCGCCTGCACCGACGGCAACTGTCACAACTCTGCCAGTGCCGGTGTCACCGGAAGCGGAAGAGAAAGCGGCGGCGGATGATGAAGTGCGTCCGGCGATAAACGCCTGATTTTTTTAATCTGCGAGGACAACGAACAAGCCTTGTCAGGCCGAACGTGAAGCGCATCGTAATTTACGTGGACACGGCTTCGGCATTTAACCCAAAAAAACCGTGAAGGTAGGGGTGCCGCAATTTTATGAACGCCTGTTACGATTGCTGCGCTGGCGTTTGTGGATTGTCGAAAAACTGCGGCCTTCGCCGTGGCAGGAAACACTTTGTTGGGCCGCGGTCGCAGGCGTGCTGGGTGCGCTCGCAGCGCTGATTTTTCGCGGCGGCATCGACCTGTTACATTATTTCATGACCGGCACCGGCTCCGGTATGGTGGATTCGTTTCGCGGGTTGGAATGGTGGCAGCGGCTCAGCATTCCCGCGGTCGGCGGCTTGATGGCGGGTTTTGTATTGTTGTTCGGCAAGCGCCTGCACCGCGGCCAAAGCTCCACCGACTACATGGAGGCGATTCTCATCGGAAACGGCGAAATTCATACGCGCCCGTCGCTGGTGAAGAGCACGGCGGCGATGTTTTCGATCGCGTCGGGCGGATCGATCGGTCGCGAAGGCCCGCTCGTGCAACTCGCGGCGGTGGCCGCTTCATGGATCGGGCGCTGGCGAAAAATGTCGGCGCCGCAACTGCGTTTGCTCGTCGCTTGCGGAGCGGCGGCGGGCATTGCCTCGGCTTACAATGCGCCGATTGCGGGTTCCTTTTTCGTGGCGGAAATTATTCTCGGCACGATTGCGATGGAGAGTCTCGGGCCGCTCGCGGTGTCGGCGGTGTCGGCGACGCTCACGATGCGCGCGCTATCCGATGCGCACACGCTCTACAAGGTGCCGGAGTTTACGTTGCACTCGCTCTGGGAAATCGGGCCCTTCGTCGGCTTGGGGATTGTGGCGGGCACGTTGTCGCCGTGGTTTTTGAAATCGCTGCGCGCAACGGAAGCTGTGTTTGCGCGCACGAAGTTGCCGCTGCCGCTGCGACTCGGTTTGGGCGGCTTGATGGTGGGCGGGCTCGCCGTGTGGGTGCCGGAAGTCACGGGCAACGGCTACAGCGTGGTCGTCTCGATTTTGAACGGCGGGCTCGCGTGGCAGATGTTATTTCTCGTGCTCGTGTGCAAATGGGCGGCGACGGCGGCGTCGTTTGGCTCGGGTGCGCCGGGCGGTGTGTTTACGCCGACGCTTTTTATCGGGGCGGCGATGGGCTACTTATTTGGTTACGGGGTGCATGCGATCTGGCCGACGGGTGCGGCGGATCCGCAGGCGTTCGCGCTCGTGGGGATGGGTGCGTTGCTGGCGGCGGCGAGCCACGCGCCGGTGATGGCGATCATCATGCTGTTCGAGATGACGCTGAGCTACGACATCATCCTGCCACTGATGCTGTGCAGCGTGGTCGCCTATTACACGGCGCGAGGCATCGAGGGACATTCACTTTACAGCGAAGCGTTGAAGAAAAAAGCCGCCGAAGAACCAGAACTCGTGCGCTTGCCCGGCGTGGTTTCCGACCTCGTGAAAAAGCAGACCACGCCCGTCGCGCTCACAGCGCACTTCGAAGCGATTGCGAAAGAGTTCCTCGAATCGCGTCATGAGGAAATTTACGTGACGGCGGCGGAAGAGCGTTACGCGGGAGTGATTTCGCTGCACGACATCAAGCCTTACCTCAGTGACGCGGCCATCGCTGAACATGTGATCGCGGGCGATGTGTTGCGTGAAGATATGCCGACCATCGCGCCGGATGCGCCGCTCGCGGAGGCGTTGAAGTTATTCGCCCAGCAATCCGGACAGACGATTCCGGTGGTGGAGCCCGACACGAAAAAATTCCTGGGGATTCTGGTGAAGAATGATTTGCTCCTCGCGTTGCTCGAGGGGAAGGGCCGCGACAAGCGAGCTGCGTAGCACGCGTTCCGCTCGCTCGCTGGGCTGTGGGTAAATCACGCCAAGGTGGTGCTTTTCCCGGTTTGTAACACAGACGACACGAAACCGTAACATTGGGCCGCTATCTTTCAGTCCGTGACCGGCCACCTTGCCGGCACATCACCCAACTCAAGCCAAGCAGGACTGAAAAATGCGTAATCTTAAAACCAAACTGATCGCAGTCGCGACCGCCGCCCTTGTGTGCGCGAGCGCTGCGCTCGCTCAAGACAGCGGCCCGCTCATCGACATCCTTGTGCGCAAGGGTCTCCTCAGCGACCAGGAAGCCGAAGACCTTCGTGCCGAACTCGTGCGCGACTTCGCCTCCAACACCGCCGCCGGTAAACTCAACCTTAGCTCCACGGTCACCGAATTGCGTATCTCCGGCGACGCGCGCATTCGTTATGAAGGCCGCGGCGGCGAACTCGCCAATGGCGACGACCTGCACCGCGATCGTTTTCGCTATCGTTTCCGCACGCTGCTTTCCGGCAAAGTTCTGAACAACTGGGCATTTGGTGCCCGCTTGGAAACCTCGACCGGCAGCCGCTCCAGCAACGTGACCATGGGTGACGACGCCGGCCCGTTCGCCAAGACGAACGACGGTATCTACATCGGTCAAATCTACGCCACGTGGACGCCGACCGCCGAATGGTCTTTCACCGCCGGTCGCATGGCCAACCCGCTCGTCACGACCTCGATGGTCTGGGACGGCGACATCAATCCTGAAGGTCTCGCCGAGCAATTCCGCACCCGTCGCGGCAATAATGAATTCTTCGTCACGCTCGGCCAGTTCCTCTACAGCACGTCCGGCACGCAAGACCCGTTCGCAGCCGTCACTCCGGCTAACATCGCAGGCACCGAAGATCTTTTCTTCACCGCGTGGCAGGGTGGCTACAAGCGCTACATCAATGGCGCGACGAACTTCTTCCAGATCTCACCGGTGCTCTACACGTTCCTGGGCGCCGACCAGCGCGCCAATCCGGCGGCCTTTAACACGGTCGCCACGGCCACCAACGCTGCGCCGATCAACAACCTCACGGTGCTCGAAATTCCTTTCGAATACAACTGGGTCGCCGGCAACGGCGTGCCGCTGCGCGCTTTCGCTGACTTCGCCATCAATCTCGATGCCGACAAACGCGCTGCGAAATTCGGCCGCCCCGATCTCGACGGCGAAGACAAAGCCTACCACGTCGGTTTCCAATACGGCAAAGCCTCGCTGCCCCGTGAATGGGATGCACGTGTGATTTATCAATCCGTTGGCGCCTTCGCGCTGGATTCCAATCTCGTCGATTCCGACCTGTTCGACAGCAAGACGAACATGCAGGGCTTCATCCTCGGCGGCAATTATGCCCTCGGCGCCGCCACCCAACTCAGCCTCACGTATGCGAACGGCGAACGCAAAAACGACAGCGTGATCGCTTCCGGCTCCGGCGACGTCGGCGCCAACAACGCGCTCGACAAATACTGGATCTGGCAAGTCGACCTGAACGTGAAGTTCTAAGCTCACCGTAACCGTTAAAATTTTATCCTAATGAAAAACAAATTACTCGTTGTCTCTGTAGCGTTGGCCGCCGCGCTCACGGCGCAGGCCCAGAAACTCGTCATCAAGGGTTCTGACACCCTCGGTGCGAAACTCGTGCCGTTGCTCGCGGAAGAATACAAAACCAAGCATGCCGGCACGACGTTTGAAATCGCCGCTGAAGGTTCCACCACCGGCATCACCGCGATTATCGACAACACCGCGCAAATCGGCATGTCGTCCCGTCGCGCCACCTCGGTGGAATCCGCGCAGGCCCTCTCGAAAGGCGTCACGCTCAAGCCGACTATCGTCGCTTACGACGGCATCGGCGTGATCGTGAACTCCAACAATCCGGTTGCCAACCTGACGAAACGCCAGGTCGAGCAAATCTTCACCGGCGACGTCACTGACTGGTCGCAGATCGGCGGCGCGCCCGGCAAGATTTCCATCTACACGCGCAACACCTCGTCCGGCACCTACAAGGACTTCAAGGATCTCGCCATGAAGAAGCGCGATTACGCTCCGTCCTCCCAGAAAATGGCGGGCAACGAGCAAATCGCCGCGGAAGTCGCGAAGAATCCGTCCGGTATCGGTTACGTCGGTCTCGCTTACCTCCACAGCGAAGGCGTGAAGGCAGCGACCATCGACGGCGCCGCGCCGACCGAGGAAAGCGTCAAGAGCATGAAATACCCATTCGCCCGCCCGACGTTCTATTATACGAACGGCGAGCCGACCGGCGAAGCTGCGAAATTTGTGGAATTCACCCTCAGCGACGAAGGCCAGGCCATCGCTCGCAAAGTCGGTTTTGTTTCCGTCAAAAAGTAACCACCCGTTTGTGTAGTAGAGAGAGATTCAGCCGCCCGCAGACCTGCCCGGACTGCGGGCGGCCCCTTTTGTAACCTAACCGTAACCTGCGCCGGTTGACCGTCCCGTCGCACCCGCGAGGCTAGCACGCACCCACCGTATGTCCGCTCCCGTCACTCAAACACCCACGACCCGACCCAGCACCAGCGTGGCGCTGCTGCGCAAACGACGCGGCTGGTTCTTCGGGCTCACGGGCGACCAGTTCGTCAAATACGTGTTTCAAGGCAACGCGGTCATCTCGATCATCGCGCTCATCCTGATCACGTTCACCATTTTCAAGGACGCGGTCGGGTTCATTCCGCAAAACCATTCGAACCTCGCGGTCTATCGCCTCGCGGGCCTCGAGTTCGTCGACATCCTGCGCGAGCAGGTGAAGTCGCACACGGCGATGTCGCGTTACTTGGCGAGCCTCCGCATGCAACGCCTCGATACGTTGCTGAAAAAGGAAAACCTCACGCCCGCCGACGCGACGGCGCGCCTCGCGGCCTTCGATGAGTTCGCTAATAAATTCGCCGACACGACGAGCGACCACGAAACGATTCTCGGCAACATGACCGAACTCGCCTCGTCGATCAAGGAACGGCAAAAAGTCGCCGAGGATCTGACCGAGGCGAAACAGAATTTCCTCAACGAAATGGTGCGCGTCTCTGCCGAGCGCGCGACCGAACTGAAGAAGCAAGCCGACGCGATCGAGATCGAAACGCTTAATTTCAAAGCGGAAGTCCTACCGCTGCGCGCCATGCGCGCCGAGGTGCTCGCGGCCAACGAAAAGCAAGTCGCCGCGTTGCGCGAACTCGTCGTGAATCCGCCGAAGTTCAACGACGCCGCACTCGACGGCCGCATGGATAAATTCAAAGGCTTCGTGGAGCGTTATCTCGGCGAAGTTAAAACGACCGAGGAAAAACTTGCCGCGTGGGATCAGTCGAAACCTGTGACGTGGCTGGAATCGTTTAACGCCTTCGCCTTCGGCCGGCAGTGGGTCACTGCGAGTTTCTGGCAGGACTGGTATGGCATTATTCCGCTGCTCACGGGATCCCTCATGATCGCGTTCATCGCGCTCATCATCGCAATTCCACTTGGGGTAGCCGCCGCAGTTTACACGAGCCAGGTCGCGCGTCCTGCCGAGCAGCAATTCATCAAGCCCTATATCGAATTTATCTCGGCAATTCCGAGTGTCGTGCTCGGTTTCTTCGGCATCGCGATGCTCGGCGAAACCCTGCGTCGCGTGTCGCAAATTCCTTCGCTCAATTGGATCCCGGGATTTCCGATGGCCGAGCGTCTCAATGCCACGACGGCTGCGTGCTTGCTCGCGCTACTGGCGATTCCGACGATTTTTTCCCTCGCGGAAGATGCAATTAATAACGTCCCGCGCGCGTTCAAAGAAGCGTCGCTCGCGCTCGGCGCCACGCGTTTACAGACGATCATTCACATCACCGTTCCAGCGGCGCTGTCCGGCATCATGGCGGCGATCTTGCTGGGTTTCGGCCGAGTCATTGGCGAAACGATGGTCGTTTTGCTGTGCGCCGGTAATCGCATTCAGATTCCCGAATTCAGCTCCGGCCTCGGCGTGATTTTCCAACCGGTGCACACGATGACCGGCATTATCGCCCAGGAAATGGGCGAGGTGGTGCGCAATAGCATTCACTACCGCGCGCTGTTCATGGTCGGCGTCGTGCTTTTCATGATTTCCCTCACCGTCAACTGGCTCGCGCAGAAAATCGTGCGCCGCTACCGCATCTCCATCGGATGAGCGCCACTCCTATCAACAGCTTGCTCACGGCGAAACCGAGTTTCGCCAAACGCGTCGAGTCGAAAGTGTTTTGGCTTCTGCGTCTGAGCACCTACTTCGTCCTCGCGTGCGCCGCGACCATCTTCATCGACATCGGCGTGAAGGGCGGGGGCGTGATTTTTAAAACGGAAGCGCCGTTTATCAACGTGGCCTTCCTCACCGAGTCGCCGGAAACACTCAATGTGTTCGACTACCAAGGTGAAAAGCAGCGGATGGGTGATAAAGATTTCCGCAAGTTCCGCACCGCGCACGAAGCCGAAATGAAAGATGTGAAGGTGGAAACCTTCGTGTATTCCGCGGGCGGTATTTTTCCGAACATCGTCGGCACCGTGTTGCTCGTGACGGGTTCGATCACCATCGCGCTCATCCTCGGGGTGCTAAGCGCAATCTACCTGAGTGAATATGCGACCGACGGTCCGTTTATCCGCTTCTTGCGACTCTCTATCGTCAACCTCGCGGGCGTGCCATCGATTGTGTTCGGGTTGTTCGGTTTCGGCTTGTTCGTAATTTCGATGAAGTTCGGCGTCTCGCTGCTCGCGGGCTGGCTGACGCTCGCCGTGATGGTGCTGCCCATTATCATCACCGCTTCGGAGGAAGCGCTTAAATCCGTGCCGAAAGGCTACCGCGAAGGCTCGCTCGCACTGGGCGCCACGAAATTCCAAGCCATCACGACGAACGTGCTGCCTTACGCGTTGCCGGGCATTCTGACCTCATCGGTGCTCTCCATTGCCCGCGTCGCCGGTGAGACCGCCCCGATCATGTTCACCGCGGCGTTCGTCATGCGCGACGAACTGCCCTGGCAGGTGGACAAGTGGACCGACTTCTTTTTCCAAGGCGTAATGGCGCTGCCGTATCACATCTACGTCGTCGCCTCCAAAATCCCGCAAAATGAATACACGCGCGACGTCCAATACGGCACGGCGTTCGTGTTTCTCTTCACCGTCGCCGCCATCGCGATGACCGCGGTCATTCTCCGTCAGAAGCTGCGCAAGAAATACAAATGGTAATCGCACCACCTCTTCCCATGTCCGACCCTGTCGTTCCCACCACCGTTCCCCGTCAGGTCACGGTTCCTGCCGCGTCGTCATCGTCTGCGATCGCGACCCGCAACGTCATCGAAATCGAAGACCTCGATTTCAACTACGGCGCGAGCAAAGCGCTGCACGATATCACGCTCAATATCCGCGAGCGCGAAGTCACCGCGTTCATCGGGCCGTCCGGTTGCGGCAAGAGCACGTTGCTGCGCTGCCTGAATCGCATGAACGACCTCATCGACATCGCCAAGGTCACCGCCGGTCAGATCCGCATCGACGGCGTGAATATCTACGACCCGCGCGTCGATGTGATCGAACTCCGCAAACGCGTTGGTATGGTATTTCAGAAGTCCAATCCGTTTCCGAAATCCATCTACGAAAACATCACCTACGGCCTGCGCATCCAAGGGCGTAAAAACAAAGCCGAGCTCGATGAAATCGTGGAACGCAGCCTCCGTGGCGCCGCGCTCTGGGACGAAGTTAAAGATCGTCTGCACGAAAGCGCGCTCGGTATGTCCGGCGGCCAGCAACAACGCCTTTGCATCGCCCGCGCCATCGCCGTCGAACCTGAGATCATCCTGATGGACGAACCGTGCTCAGCGCTCGATCCGATCGCGACCGCCAAGGTTGAGGAACTCATCCACGAATTGAAAAAACAGTTCACCATCGTGATCGTGACACACAACATGCAACAGGCCGCCCGTTGCTCCGACCGCACCGCGTTCTTTTATCTCGGCCGCCTGATCGAATACGCCGAAACGCGCACGATCTTCATGAATCCTTCCAACCCGCAGACGGAAGCCTACGTCTCCGGTCGCTTCGGCTAACCTCTTAAAACCATTTAATCTGGAACTCAGGAAATCAGGAAAATGAACACCGCACTTTGGGTTCGTTCCTGCTTTCCTGGTTTCCAGATAAAAACTCAGTCTTATTTCCCATGAAACGCTTCTTCGACGCCGAACTGGAAACCTTCCGCTCGCACCTTCTTCAGATGGGCGAGCGCTCCATCGATCAAACGCGCCTCGCCATGCGCGCGCTGCTCGAATCCGACCTGAAACTCGCGGACAAAGTCATCGAAGCCGATGACGAGATCGACCGCTTCGAAATCCAGATCGACGACGAAGCGATCCGCTACATGACCCTGCGCGGTCCCGTGGCGTCTGAATTGCGCCTTATCATCGTCGGCATGAAAGCGAGCCACGACTTGGAGCGCGTTGGCGACGAGGCGACCTCCATCGCCCGCCGCGCCCGCAAGCTGGCGATCGAGCCCAAGCTGGAACTTTACGGCGACTTTCCGCGCATGACGAACATCGCGCTCGAAATGCTGCGCGACGCACTCGACTGCTTTGTGCAAGAGGACGAGCAGAAGGCGTTGAGCGTGATTCGCCGCGACTCTGAGGTCGATAACCTCAACCGACTCGTCTATCGCCGTCTCACGAGCTACATGATCGAAAAGCCCGACACGATCGCGCGTGCTCTCGAACTCATGTTCATCTCGAAATCACTCGAACGTATCGCCGACCACGCGACGAATATCGCGGAGGAGATGGTATTTCTTTCGAAAGGACAGGACATCCGTCACAGCGGCATCTCGCAATACGTGCCGCCGAAAGACGGCGACGTGTAAACCGGATTTGCCGCCAGCGGCGCTCGGTTACTTGTAGCCGAGCGCGACGCAGAGTTTCTCGATATAATAACCGAGCAACCCGCAGACAGGCAGTGTGAGCACCCACGCCCAGATGATGCGTTCGACGACGCCCCATTTGACAGCACTGAAACGTTTCACCGCGCCGACGCCCATGATGGAAGTGGAAATCGCGTGCGTCGTGGAAAGCGGAATTCCGAGCGTCGTCGCGCCGTGAATGATAATCGCGGCGGTGGTTTCTGCGGCGAAACCGTGCACCGGTTGCAGCTTCACCATTTTGTGGCCCATCGTGCGGATGATGCGCCAGCCGCCGCCCGCAGTGCCAATCGCCATGACGAGCGCGCAGGTGATGACGACCCATTGCTCGACCTTGAATTCCGGCGTGTAAAGGAAACCGGCCCACTGGGGCAGGTCGTTGAAGGCGCCGGATTGCGTGCCCGTAAAGAGCGCGAGCGCGATGATGCCCATGGTTTTTTGCGCGTCGTTCGAGCCGTGGCTAAACGCCATGAAGCCGGCGGACACGAGCTGCAGTTTGCCGAACACCATATTCACGATGCGCGGCCGCCAACGCTTGATACAGATGGTCAGAAGAAACATCAGCACCCCGCCCGCCACGAAGCCGATCACCGGGGAACTGAACATCGGCAGCACCACTTTGGGCCACAAGCCGCTGCGCACGCCTGTTGCGCTGGTGTCGCTCCAGTGCAGCACGCTCCAATTGCCGTTGGCGGAAGCGAGGGCCGCGCCGCACAAACCACCGATGAGCGCATGGCTGGAACTCGACGGCAGACCGAGCCACCACGTGATGAGATTCCAGATAATTGCGCCCATGAGCGCCGAAAAAATCGTGATCATCGTCACGACGTTGGTGTCGACGAGGCCTTTGCCGATCGTGCTGGCCACGGCGGTGCCCATGAGCGCCCCGACTAAGTTGAAAACGGCGGCGAGAAAAATGGCCTGGCGCGGCGTGAGGACTTTCGTCGAGACGACCGTCGCGATCGCATTGGCCGCGTCGTGAAAGCCATTGATATACTCGAAAACGAGTGCGGCGAGGAGGACGATCAGGAAAATAGTCATGGGGCGGAAATCGCTTTCACCGTTCCGGTCGGCTGACCGGCCAGCATTTGTCCGGGCCAGTCGCCCGGCAATAAACTCAGGAGTATTTCAACATGATCATGAAGACGACTTGGCCGGCGTCGCGCGCACGATCCACCGCGGCCTCCACCATGTCGTAGAGTTCCATGAGGATGACGACTTCCTTGGCATCATGCGGGCCGTTGTAGAGTTCTTTGACGAGTTGCAGCATGACTTTGTCCGCTTCGCCTTCCGCGAACTGCAACTTGGCTTGGTAATCCTTGATTGAGTCGACCTGCGTGCCGTGGCGGAGTTGTTTCACCATCGCGACGACGCAGTCGACGGCTTGAACGAGGAGGGAAACTTGCTGCTGGAGACTGTCACGCGGCACGCGGGCCGGGCAAATCGTAAGGCGCTCGACGAGTTTTTCGACCGTCTTGGGAATGCGGTAAAGCGCGAGCGAAAGTGCTTCGATGTCTTCGCGTTCAAGTGGCGTAACGAAGGTTTTGCAAAGTTCCTCGGTGATTTCCTGCGTGATGCGTTTGTCCTTACGGCGCGCTTGGATGATGTCGTGGATGCTGGACGTTTGCGCAGCGCTGTCGTTATTGAGAATTTTAACCAGCAGGCTGGTGCTCATGCGGGCCTCTTCGGCGCTCGCCTCTAGTAAGTCGTAGAATTTTTCATCCTTACCCAGCAACTTCTTGAAGGAAATCATGCCTCAGATGCGATAGCTGAGGACAGCAGGGTGGCGAGGCGATTTTTACAAAAGTTACGACATGGCAACAGCCTGCCCATGGGCGGCGCCCGAAAACTATTTTCGCGAAGCGTATTTCGCATCGTTGCTGGTAATCTCCGGACTTTTGTGGAGGAATTTTCGGTAGTTGGTGGCGAAAAATCAGCGCGTTGAGAGCGAAAAAGAAGGATTTGACAGACGCGGGTGCGTCATGGACTTTCTCGGCCTTTCACGGCGGCCATAGCTCAGTTGGTTAGAGCACAAGATTGTGATTCTTGGGGTCGCGGGTTCGAATCCCGTTGGCCGCCCCATTTTCCCCTTCGCCGAAGGAGTTTTGTTAGTAGTGGCAACAGAACGGCTTTTGCGGTGTCATTAGCGGGCACCCACCATGGCTAACTACCGATTGCTTACTTTTAACGTGGCCCACGCGCGGGGGGTGACGCCCATCCATCAAGGCCTGCGTTCGGTGGATCGCATCCGCAAGAACTTGCTCAAGATCGCACACCTGATCGTGAAGCACAAAGTGGACATCGTCGCGCTGCAGGAGGTGGACGAGAACTCGCGGTGGAACGGGAGTTTTAACCACGTCGCCTATTTGAGCGAACATTGCGGGCTGCCGCACACGGCGATGGGGCTGACCAATCAGCGTGGCGGTCGCTATCCGTTGAATTATGGCAATGCCACGATCTCGCGCTGGCCGATTGTGCACGCAGAAGCGGTGGCGTTTGGTAACCGGCCGATGGGCGAGAAGGGGTTTTTGTTTGTCGAGACCGAGGTTGCCCCTGGCAAACGTCTCCCGTTGGTGAACCTTCATTTACACCATAGTTCGCGCAAACAGCGGCTGTTGCAGGCGGCGCACCTCATGAAGTTTGTTAGAAATGCCAATGCGCACCGGGCAGGACATTGGGTGGCAAAACCGATTTTCTGCGGCGATTTCAACAATCCAGCCAGCAATCCCGACGCGACCGCGATGATGCTCGGTTCGTGCGAAGAAACCGATAACTACACGCTCTTGCCGAAAAAAGGCCGGACATTTCCGTCGGCCTTGCCGGCACGGGCGCTGGACTACGCGTTGCTGCCGCAGGAATGCAAAGTGCTGCATTGCGAGATCGTGCGCGCTTACTTGTCGGATCACCGCCCTGTATTGGTGGAATTTTCGCTGGGTTGACGCGTTGCGTCATAAGAGTTTGCGCTCGACCCATGGCGTTGGCTTCCAAATCGTGTGGGACGAATGGACCGCATCGCCGAAGCCTTTGTTAGAGCCCGCCGGGAGAAACGCGCCGCGTTTGTCGCTTACCTGTGCGCGGGTGACCCGGATTTCGCCTCGTCGCTGGCGGCATGCCGCGCACTGATTGCCGCCGGCATCGATGTGCTGGAACTCGGCGTGCCGTTTTCCGATCCGCTGGCCGACGGCTTGACGAATCAGCTCGCCGCCCAACGTGCGCTCGAGGGCGGCATGACGTCCGCAAAAGTCTTCGAACTCGTGCGCGAGATTCGCAAGACGAGCCAGGTGCCGATTGTTTTCTACACTTACTACAATCTCGTATTTTCAAACGGCGTCGAAGCCTACGTGCGGGCCGCGAAAGCAGCAGGTGTCGATGGCATGCTCACACTTGATCTGCCGCCGGAAGAAGCGGGCGAGATGTTGACGGCGTGTAAACAGCACGATGTGAAAACGGTGTTCATCGTCGCGCCCACCACGCCCACGACTCGTTTGCCAAAGATCGGCGCGGTCGCGACGGGTTTCATCTACTATGTTTCTCGCGAAGGCGTAACCGGTGTGCGCGACCAACTCGCCACCAATATTCCCGAAGCGGTCGCGCGTATCCGTGAACACACAAATCTGCCCGTGGTGGTGGGGTTTGGGATTTCGACTGCACAACAAGTGCGTGAGGTCGCGCGTCACGCCGATGGCGTCGTCGTCGGCAGCGCGCTCGTGAATGTGATTCGTGATCATCTCGGCAATCGCGGCGCGATGCCGGCAAAGCTTCATGGGGTCGCCGCAAAGTTAGTGGCTGGAACTGTCGTCTGAAGATGGAAACGAATCCTTCCAACGTTCGCAAAATTCTCTTCATCGACGATGATCGTCTGCAGCAGCGCCTGGTCGCGCAGATGGTGAAGAATTTTCGCAGCAACCCGTTCGAAATCGAAGAAGCACTGACTTACGATGTCGGTTTGAAGAGTTTGCTGAGCGATCGTTTCGCCGCGTGTCTGCTCGATTATCGTTTGGGAGATCGCGACGGACTCGCATTGCTCGCGGAAGCTCGCGCGGCGGGTTGCAATACGCCGGTCGTTTTCCTGACGGCGGACGAAAATGAGGAAGTTGATATCGCCGCGACTGAAGCGGGTGCGGCTGATTATTTGGTCAAAGGTGCGCTCACGCCGCGTTTGCTGGAGCGCTCGTTGCGCTACGCGTTGAAGCTCGGCGACACGCTTGCGCAACTGCGCCGGCTTGCCCAGCGCGACGAACTCACCGGCCTCTACAATCGCCGGGAATTCAAGCGGTTTCTCGAGGAAGAGTGGGATCGCAGCATCCGTTTCAATCGCCCGTTCACGCTCGTGATGTGCGACATCGATCACTTCAAAAAAATCAACGACACCTACGGCCACCAAGTCGGTGACGATGTTTTGCGCCACGTGTCGAGCCTGCTCGGTGGTCAGGTGCGCACGGTGGATCGCATCGCGCGTTACGGCGGCGAGGAATTTGCGTTGATGATGGTCGAGACCGACAAAATGAGCGCCGTGCAAATGATGCAGCGGCTCGGCGGTTTGCTGCTCGAAACGCCGTGCATCGTGCCCGATAAAAATCTCACGGTAAAAGTCACCATGAGCGCCGGTGTGGCGACGAGTATTGAAGATGCCCAAAGCGCGACCGAGCTCGTCGCTGCGGCCGATAAGGCTCTTTACGCCGCGAAAACCGGCGGACGCAACCGCGTGAAAACTGCGGACGGCCGCGAGTTTCTTTACACGACTGCTTAATTTGGCGGCGTGTGCGAGGGCGCGGCGTTTTGCGGCACCATCATGCGCAGGCTTTGCGGCTTGATCGAAATTTCGAGGCGTTGCGTTTCGGCGCGCGGTTCGCCGTCGGTATGAACCCAGCCTGGTTTTTCGCGTTCGATCATGAATGTTTTTCCACGCAATCGAAGCACGGATTTTACGCGACCGAGCGAACCTCTGAATAGATGCCAGAGCAGCGGCGGGGCACTCAACAGGCCAACTGGCGGCACGGCGGTGACATCGAGCAGGCCGTCGCTCACCGAAGCGCCAGGCGCGATGTAGGCGTTGTTGCCGTATTGGGCGGAGTTGGCGATCGCGAGCGTGAAGGCGGTGACTTTGGCGACGCCGTCAGCGTGGCGAATGGTGTAGGTTTCCGGCTGATAACTGCGCCACGCTTTCGCGCTCGCGCGGATGTAACCTTGGAAGCCGCGACTGGTCATCAGGCTGAATTGCCCGGCGATCAATGCTTCGAAGCCGATGCCAGCGGCGCAAAAAAACGGATCGCTATTCACCATGCCGCTATCGATCGCAAGCGCGCGGCCGTTGAGCAGCGTGTCGAAGGCGTGCCGGTTTGGTTTTTGAATACCGAGATGGCGACCGAGGCCGTTGCCCGAGCCGCAGGGAATGAGTCCGAAAATCGCCTGGGTGCCAATCAGGGCGCAGGCGACTTCGTTCATGGTGCCGTCACCACCGATGGCGACGACGTGCGTGCAGCCGTCGGCGATGGCTGCGCGCGCGAGTTCGGTGGCGTGACGTGGGCGTTCGGTCGCGACAACCTCGCCGTCAAGCTGGTGTTCGGCGATGAAAGCAACGGCCCGATCGCGAAGATACGGATTGCGACGGTTGCTGCCTGAATGGGGGTTGAAAATAAACCGGACTTTCAAAGGCGATGAAGTGACCGGCATTCAAACGAGAATCGTGCGGGTTGGCAAAACGAGTTTTGCAACAATCGTGCGCGCCGGTTCGAGTGATCGGCGATGCGTCCCACGATTCACGTCCTCACCGGTTGCACCGCCGTCGGCAAAACCGAGCGGGCGTTGCGTTGGGCGGAGGCGAACGACGCAGAAATCGTGTCGTGCGATTCGTTGCTGTTTTATCGTGGCATGGACATCGGCACGGCGAAGCCAACCCAAGCGGAACTCGCGCGCGTGCGGCATCATTTGATCGATGTGTGTGCAGTGACCGAGCAGATGAATGTCACGTATTACGTGTCATTGGCGCGGGCGGCGGTGGCGGATATTTTGGGGCGAACGAAGCGCGTGCTGGTCACGGGTGGCAGCGGATTTTATCTGAAATCGTTTTTTGCGCCGGTGGCGGATTCGGTCGAGGTGCCGGAGGATTTGCGCGAGGAACTGCGTGGGAAATTGGAGCGCGAAGGCGTTGAGCCGTTACTCGCGGAATTGCACGCGCTGAATCCACAGGGGCTCGGCGATCTGGATGTGTTGAATCCGCGCCGCGTGTTGCGGGCGTTCGAGCGGTGTCGCGCCTCAGGCCGACCGCTGCTGCAACTTCAGGCCGAGTTCGCGGCGCAGCCGTCGCCGTTTGCGGATTATGAAGTGAGATTGTGCGAACTGGTGCGTGAGCCAGCGGAGTTGGAGCAACGCGTGGCTCAGCGGGTGGATGTGATGCTGCGCGATGGACTGGTAAACGAAGTGCGCGCGCTCCTCGGCCACGGGCTGATGGAAAATCCGAGCGCCGCGAGGGCCATCGGCTACCGCGAGACGATCGATTTTATCGAAGGGCGGCTGCCCGAATCGGATCTCGCGGCGACCATCACTAAAAACACCCGCGGCCTCGTGAAAAAGCAGCGCACGTGGTTCAAGACGCAATTGCCTGAACACCGTCGCGTAAACGCTGCGGACGCACAGACGGACGATTTGTTTGGGCCATAAATAAAAACGCCGCATTGGAAACCAATGCGGCGTGGAGCGAGATTTTCGCAGGCTAGAATTTCAAGCGAGCGCCTACTTGGATGCGCCAACGTGAGGCGAGGGGATTGATCGTCGCGCCCGCGGGGGCATAGTTGCCGGCGCTGTCCAGCGTGATGCCAGTCGGGCGAACGCGCCCGTCGCTGGCGTAAGCCGCATTGCCCAACAAGCGGCGGGCATACACGCCGTTGTTGTTGCCGAGTTCCTCGGTGTAACCAAACACGTCGCGGCTCAGCCAATAGCCGAAGTTGATGAAGTCGGCGAAGACTTCGAAATGCACGGGTTTGAAGATCGGGATCGTCTGGCTCAGGCGAATATCCAGGCGGTTTTGCCACGGCAGGCGGAATGAATTACGCGGGGCATACGAGCCTTTGTAAGCGCCGAGCTCGCTGCTGTTGATGTAGCGCATGTAGGCATCTGCTTGAGGCGCGGTGAGGCCGGAGAAATCTACTTTCGCGTCGCTCAGACCGGTCGGCACGTAAACGAGGTCGTTGCCGGAAACGCCGTCAGTGTTGAGATCGCTGTTGTAAGCAAACGAGTAGGGATTTCCGGTGCGGCCTTCGTAGTAGAGCGAGGTGAGGGTCTTCCATTTTTTCCAAGGCTCGAATTCGTAGCTGGCGGTGAATTGCAACCGGTGTTCGACCTCGAAGTCGGAGCGGGAATTTTCCACGGCGTTCTGATTGAAGACGGCGTTGCGCGTCCAGCCGTCGACAGCAACGGTTTGGCCGCTCGATTGCGCTTCGGTGGATCGACCGTGAGTGTAGGAGAGATTGGCGGCCCAGTGGTTTTTCATTTGCCGATCCCAAGCCAAGCTCAAGTAAGCGCTTTGGCCGGCGTCGACGTTACGCACGCGAATCACTTCGTTGAAGGCGGTGCTAAAAGCGCCCGCGCCGGTGGAGGAACCGTTGAAACGTTGGCGTCCATCCAACCCGACCGCCGGTCCGCTGGTCGGAGTGACGACGAGCGGCTTGATGTTCATGTTATCCGAGAAAAGCGCGTAGTCGTTTTTGGTGAACACAAATTCCGCGGACAACGTGCTGTCGAGGATTCCGAGTTTGCGATCGACGGCCAGGTTGGCGCGCCAGACGGCTGGAAGGTGGATTTTATCTGAGAGCAAGTTGATCGTGCGGCGGGCATTCGGGTCGCCGTCGTTCGGGGCGACGCCGATGGGGTTAGCCGGATCAAACTGCGTGTTGATGTAGCTCACCAACGTCGGAGGCGGGGTGGTGGTGCTGAGCGTGTTGGTGATGCCGAAGCGACCGACGCCGGGATTCGAGAATGAATTCGAGAAGAACACCCACGGCGCGCGGCCGAGGAAGCGACCGACGCCGCCGCGCACTTGCGTCACACGGGTTTCGTCGAGCGACCAATTGAAACCGACACGCGGGGCGAATTCGCTCACGCCGTCAGGCAAACCGTCGTTGCGCACGCCAAAGGTGGTCAACACGCCTTGGTTGAACAGCGGACGGATGTCGGAGCCGATGAAATCGACGCGGCCGCCGAGAGTGAGGTTGAGACGCGGGCTGATGTCCCATTTCGCCTGGCCGTAAACGCCGGTGATGCCGAATTGAGAAACGTCGGCCACGGGCGTGCCGGCCACGATGTATTCGCGACGAAACGCGTTCGGCGTGTCGTTGAGGAAATCGGTGAGGCTGGCGTATTCGATCAACCCGTAAGAGCCGCCGCGGAAGAGATTGTAGAAGTTACTGTCTTCTTTTTCCAAGCCGCCGGATAACGTGAAATTTCCCCAGATGTAGTCGGCATTGGCCGCGTAGCTTTCGGTATCGAGTTCGATCACGTTGCCGTGACGAAACTGCTCGGTGCCAGCGAAGAGCACGCCGTTGCTGATGGCCGCGCCGCTGACGTTGACGCCGGACACACCGAAGATGCGAACTTCGGGGAAAATCGACGGCGAACTGGTGAGCTGTTGATAGGAGGTCTTCGCGTAACGAAGCTCGGTTTTGAAATTGCTGGTCCAATTGCTGAAGACGCTGCCGGCCCAGACTTTTTCGGTGCGGCTTTGCGTGTAGAAGTTGGACGAGAGGTTCGTGCCGACGGAAGCCGTGTTCACGAGTGAGGTGGTGGGGGCAAAGCTGGAAGCGGTGCTGTATCGGCCGAACTGGGGCAGGACGCCTTCGGTTTCGTTGTAGCGCACCGACAGGCGGTGATCGCGGCTGATATTCCAGTCGATCTTGAAGAGCTTCTTTTCCTCTTCGGTCAACAATGCGGGACCACCGAACGACCCGAAATCAACCGACTTGCTCCCGATGGCGGCGTTGATCGCGGCGAGTCGCGCGGTGATGGTGCTCAGTTGGGTCGAGTCGGGCGTGAAGCCGGGGACGCTGGCGGCGGTTTCGCGTTCGAGTTTTTCGTAATTGAGGAAAAAGAAGAGGCGGTTTTTCAGGATCGGCCCGCCCAACGTGGCGCCCCAAGTCTTTTGGGTGTCGAGCGGCTTGATGCCTTCGATGGGCACGGCGCTCGTGCCGGTAATGTTTTCGCCGGCGTAGTTGGCGCTCGTGTAGAAGCCGTAGACGGAACCGTGCAGCTGATTCGTGCCGGACTTGGTCACAGCGTTAATCGCCGCGCCGGTGAAGCCGCTTTGGCGCACGTCGTAAGGTGAAATTGAAACGGAAAACTGTTCGACGGTGTCGAGCGAGATGGGATTGAAGAACGACTGAATGCCCGAGGCGTTGAGGCCGAACTGGTCGTTGATGCGCGCGCCGTCGAGGAGGATGGAATTGTAGCGATTGTTTTGGCCGACGGCGGTGATCATCTGGTCATCGCGGTCCGTGATCGCCTGGCGAAAAGTGACGAGCGGATTGGTGCGCGCCATGTCGCCAATGGATCGTTTTGCGGTCGGCACCGATTGAATGCGCGCGTTGGTGATGATGGAACCCGCGCCTGCGGCCGCGGCGTCGAGTTGGTCGGATTCGCTCGTGATCACAAATTTATCGAGCGTGATGACTTCACTGGGTTTAAGCCCGAAGTTCACATCGATATCGGAGCCGAGTTGCGTGATGACTTCGGTTTGTTCCGCCGATTGGAAACCGGTGGCGTTGGCCGTGAACGTGTAGGGGCCGCCGACGACGAGATTGCGCAGCGTGTAGCGACCGGTGCTGCCGGTGGTCGCAGTGTAAGTGGTGTTGGTCGGAACGTGGACCGCTTCAATCGAAGCGCCTGATACCGGGCGACCTCCGCTGTCGCGCACCACGCCGGTGACGCCGGCTGAGACGATGCCTTGGCCGTGGGCACTGGGTAGAATTGAAATAAGTAATCCGAAAACAAGCACGCCTAGCATTTTGGCGGTGTGACTCAATGACGGTGTGTTCATGGTGGTGGGAGTGAATCTTAGGGTTAGTGTCATAAACAGAAGAGCAGGAGCTGTGCCCTTGGTCTAGATGCGAAATGCCAAAATCCGCTTACTTGGCATGAGCGAACCCTACCGGAGTGTTCACGAACGAGCTAATCCCCTCGTATCGTCCGCCACGGATATGGCCAGTGGCCTGTCTGTGAAGCTAGGGAGTGCCCTTAGCGGCCGGCTTGGGAAGGATATGCATGAGCAACGTGATTAACACCGCCAGCACGCCGCCGGTGAGTGTCATGCTGATCACCGTCGATTTTACCAAACCGATGGGCGTGTAAGCTTCGCGGTAGGCGAGGATGTGCTGGCGAATGGCGACCTCGTCGCTGCCGCCGGCGCGGAGTTGGGCGACTTTCCATTCGAGGGCGTGGTCGATCCAACTGGGATTAATGTAATGATGATAAATCGACAGGAAGCAGTAAACGATGAGCGAGCTCACAAACATCACTTGCAGGCCGGAGAAAATCCCGCGCGCAAACGTAAGGCGGCCGTCCCACGTGTCGCGTTGGCGTGCCCGCAGCACCAAAAAAAGGGCGATGACGGGAATCAGATTTGAGAGCAGCCCGGCGTAACGGCCAATGGCCAGATGACTCGTGTGGAGACCGAAGGCGTATTGGAGTAAAATCCAAACGCACACCGCTGCACCGGTAATCAGGCCAAAGTTGAATTCGCGAGACATAGGTCGGGGAAATTGGCGGTTTGCGGACGAGGAAACAAAAGAAATCGCCCCTCCGCGCAGGCGTGAGGGGCGAGTGATTTAAAGTGAAACGAGCGGCAGACGTTACGGGAGCGTGATGCTGTAGCGTTGGAGCGAGCTGCCTTCGATCCGGTGGAGCGCGGCGATGGCAGAGTGTAACGCGGCTTGGGCTTGGAGTTCGGAGACGCGGTTGATTTCGAGATCATCCTGCGCTTCGAGCACGATGCGGCTGGTGGAGCGGCCGGCTTCGAAACGGGATTTTTCGGCTTCGTATTGGCGCTGGCTTAATTGGGACGCGAGGGCGGCGATGCGCACGCTTTCGAGATTGGTTTCGACGGAGCGGACGGCGGCGCGCACCTGGACTTCGATGTTTTGCTCGATGAGGCGAAGGCGGATTTCTTCGCGGCTGAGCGTGGAGAGGCTTTGGCGGTAGCGCGCACGGTTGGAGACGTTGCCGAGCGGATAGCTGAAGGCGAAGTCGACCTGCCAGGAATGACGGTCGCGATCGAGGGCGTTGCCGATGGCGCCGCGCCCGGTGTTCGTATCAGAGCTGCCGAGACCCACGGCGCCGCCGACGGTGAGGTCGGGCTTTACGTTGTCCTTGGCGATCCGGAGATCGAGTTTGAGCTGCTCAATGGCGGCGATGGAGGAAAGGTAGTCGGGCTGGTTTTGTTTCGCGAGATTCAGCGACGAAGCGAACACCGGCAGCGTCGTGGGCGTTTCGGCGAAACGCACCGTGCCGACGGGCGCGTCGAGTTCGAACTGGCCGATGAGGGCGAGGAGCGCGTCCTGGCGGTCTTTGACGGATTGCTCGGCGAGAATGAGATTACGGCGGGCGTTGGCGACGCCGACTTCGGATTGGAGGACGTCGAGTTGAATGGCGGTGCCGACACTTTCGCGGGATTTGGCTTCGTCGAAAAGAGTGTTGGCGAGCTCAAGCGAGAACTGGCGGACCTTGAGTTGTTCGCGTGCGAACGTGAGGTCGAAGTAGGCGAATTCTGTGGCCTGAATTATGTCCAGCGCGGTGGCCTTGTAATCAAGATTGGCGCGGTCGAGGCCGATCTTGGCGCGGTTTAAATTCGCGCGATTCACGGCGGTGCCGAAGCCGCGGAGCAGCGATTGGCGAACGGAGAGGGTGACGTCGGCGTCGTAAGCGGGGTTCGGGTTCTGAAGAAGCAGCGGGTTGAGTTTGCTGCGATCCAGGCTGCTGCTGGCGCTCACCGTGGTGCCGGTGTAGAGATCCTGGGAAACGCCGATGCGAAGATCGGAAACCGTTGAGGACGTGCCGGCGACGCGGCTGGTCGTTTTGCCGTGGACCCCGCTGGAGGTCAGCACGGGCTCGTAGCCGCCGCGCGCGACGTCGATGGCGTCTTTGGCAATGAGGGGATTGAAGCGGCCGATCTCGAGATCGAAATTACGGGCGAGGGCGCGCTGGATGCATTGTTCGAGCGTGAGTTCCGGGGTGGAAGCTTCCGGGGTGGCGGTGGAGCCGGGCACGGTTGTGGGCACCACTTCTTTGGGTGCTTCGTTCTGGGCGAGGGCGTGGCTGGTCAGGAGCGCAGTGGCCAGAAGGACGGAAGAGAGACGGCAAAGGGTCGTAGTCATTGAAAAGAGATCAGGGATGCAGACAGAACACGGGAAGTTGGCGGAAAGTTTAAGCTTTTTGTGACGCGTGCGCGGGTTGCTGGTTTCAGGAAAGAAAATGCCACCGCTTGCGGCGGTGGCAGTGTAATCTGGGCGGGCGGCAATCTGACTGGATAAACGGTGCCGCGGCGAAGGGCTTAACTTTGCGGGGCGGTGTTCGCCGCCGTCTCGGTGCGCTTCAGCTCTTCCTCAACCAAGCGGCCGAGATAGGAGTTTTCGTTGGTGCCGGCCGTGAAAGTCATGAGTTGCTTCTGCAATTCGATGTAGCGCGGGCTGGCCGGTGAAACATCCGGGAGTTTTTTGTCCTGGGCGTAAACCAAGTAGCCTTTGTCGGCGGCAGAGGCCATTTCGGAGACCTGGCCTTTCTCGAGCGTCTGGAGCGTGGAGAGGGCCGGATAAGGCATGTCCTTCGGTTGTTCGCGGAGGTTGAAGTTGGCGTAAGACTTAACTTCGAGTTTCTCGGCGGTGGCGGCTTTGTTGAAAGCGTCGGCACCGGCGGTGGCGGCGGCTTGGAGCTGGGCGCGAAGGGCGGTGCCTTTCGCGGCGAAGAGTTTGCGCTTCTCGCCTTCCTTGTAGTCCGCGAGGACGCGTTCGCGCACTTCAGCAAAGAGCGGCTTGTGGGCGGGCAAGCTTTCGTTCCAGAAGAGGACAACGAAACCGGTCTCGGTTTGCAGCGGATCCGTGAAGAAGCGCTCTTGGTTTAGACGGGAGAAGTTCTCGCCGTAATAGCCAAGCCATGGCTTGTCAGCAGGAGGATTGTCGGGAGCAAAGGGAGCGATGGCGAGGGCGGGGCGGCGCTGGCCGGCGAGGAACGCGGTCAATTGCGGCGAGTTGGCGGTGAGCTTTTGCTCATAGAGCGCGACAGTCAGGTCGTTCGCGGCCTTGGAGGCGTGAGTGGCGCCAGCGGCTTCTTTGAGGGCGGTTTCGACTTGGGCGCGCACTTTGGGGAAATTATCGACAGGGGCCGCGGCGGGCGTGATCGAGGGCGCGTCTTTCTTATCGGCTTCGGCAGGAACGGGGAAACGGGCTTGGTTCTGATTATAGAAGGCGCGGAGCTCGGCCTCGGTCGGGGCGACCGGCGGGAGGAAGTCGGCGTTCTTGAATTCCACGTAGCTCATGCGCGGGCGGGCGGGGATTTCGTAACGGAACGAATTGTCCTCGTGAAATTTCTTCAGGACATCGTCCGGGGTCGCGATCGTGGGATTGAAAGAGGCATAATCGAGTGTCGCGACTTGCACCGTCCACGAGGAGTCGGAGCGGATGAGTTGTTGCTTCACGTCGTAAGGCAAAACGTAGCCGGGGCCACCGACGACTTTGCCGAGTTGTTCGAGGCGGACGTCGTCGCGCAGCACGCGATTGACGTCAGCGGCGGAGATTTGGCTGCCCGCCTTAAGGGAGTCGGCGAATTGGGTGTAGCGGGCTTGGTCGAAACCGCCTTGCTCCGTGCGGAACGCCGGCAGGGTGGCGACAAATGAGGAGACTTGGTCGGCGGTGGGTTGCGGGAGGTGGAACTTATCCGCCAAAGCGATGCCGGCGACGCGTTGCAGCGAGTAAGCCTGCGGGTTTTGCATGGCTTGGTAGTTCATGCGGAGCTGCGCGCTCAGCTGGCCGTCGAGCATGACTTTGCGCACCTCTTCTTCGTTACCGAGGTTGACGTGGAAAAAGTCGCGCTTGTTGAGCTTGGTGCCCGCGCTGCCGACTCCAGGAGCGCCGATCGTGAACACGAACGGGATGGTGACGGCAAACAGGAGGAAGAAAAATACCAGTTTGGTGTGCTGCTGAAACGTGCGTTGAATCCAGGAAATCATAGGGGAAAGGGGCCGACGCTAGAAACGCCTTAGACTCTGTCAACAGGCGAAAGCTAGAGGGCAGAGTGGTGGTTTGGAGGACCGTCTGCGGCCGTAAATGGCGGGCTCTTGACCGAACCACCTAACGTTCAGCGCACCGGGAACGGCGCGTAAGTTTGGCTGGGTTCCAAGCCGTCGATGAGTTCGTCCAAGGTTTGCGTCCCAAGGGCGATGGGCAAAGCGGCGGTGAGGCGTCCGTGGTAGTGCGCGAGGATCGGGTCGACATTGTCGAGGAGGCCGCCGGCCGGGGATTCGCCGTAGTTTTCGAACATTTCGCGGAAATCAGCCAAAGTGATCCGACCGAGCGGGCGGGCGGGTTGATAGCGGTGGTCGCTCGGGTCGGCGCCTTCGCCGGGCGGGAGTTCGGCGATGAGTTCGAGGTCGCAGAGGCGGTTGAGGCTTTCGTTGAGTATCTGCGAGGGCACGCGGATGTGATGCGAAAGCTGCGTGACGGAATAGGCGGGCGCGCAGGCTTTGAAGCGTCGTGCGATCAACAACAGCACGAGCAGCGACATGGATTCGCGGGTGTGGTGGTTGAGGTTGTGCCACGCGCTTTGGCTGCTGCGGTAATGCACGTTTTGCACGGCGTAGGTAATTTGTCCGCCGACGAGCACGAAAAACCAGAACACATACAACCCGAGCATCAGGATCGGCAGGATGCCGACGGAGCCGTAAAGGCTCTTGGTGGAAACGACGTTCTTGAAATAGAGGAACGCGAGGAAGTTGTTGAGAAACAGCAGGAGCGTCACGAGCACAGCACCGACGAATGCCGCGCGCCATTTCACACGGGTATTGGGAATCAGCCGGTAGAAGAGCGTGAGAATTAAAACGAGGGCCGCCGCGCCACTCGAAGGCAAAATGAAGGCGAGGAACTTCGAAAAAGTTTTGTTCAGCGGACGCTGCGCGGAACTCGCGGTGATTTCCTTATTCGATGAAATTCCGTCAGCGGATTTGTTTTCGACGCTTTGGCTGGTCTCAGCCGGCTTGCTCGAACTAAACACGTTTACGAACGCACCGGCTGAAAAAAGCGTGAGCGAAGCGAAGAAGAGCAGCGCTCCCAACGTGATGACCGTCCAATAATACACCACGCGCGCCATCCAGCTGCGCCCGCGGCGCACGCCCCAGATGTCGTTAAAGGTGTTTTCGATGTTCGTGAACAGCAGCACCACGATCACGAGCAGCGCGAGAATGCCGACGACGCCCGCGGCACCGGAGCGACTGCTCGTGATGAAATTATTGATCAGCTTAACCAGTTCCGGGTCGGGGGGAGGCATGACCTCTGCCGTGGACGGAGTGGGCGCGGCGACGGAGATCGACGGAGTCGTGCGATTTTTCGCCGCGGCAAGTTTTTGGTCGTCGCTCAGGGCGCGTTGGTATTGGTCAACCTGCGGCGCGATAAAGCTGATGATTTTATTCAGGCTATTCGCCGCGAGGGCCGGATCTTTGTCGCCTAGCGCGAAGCCTGAGATGAGCACGGCGATCGCCACGAGCGGGCCGAGGCCGAGCAGCGAACTGTAACTCAATGCGGCGGCACGCGACGCGACTTTGAGTTCATTGAGTCCGGACAGCGTGATCGAGACGATGCGCATCAGCGCGAGGCCGCGATTACGGATCGTGCGCTCCTTGGTCAGGCCCGCAGTCCAGATATCATGATTCCAGAGTCGCTGGAAACGTTGAATGAGCGCGGACAGCGGCATGGATAGGCGACAGTGTTCCTACGATCAGGAATACGAAGTCGTGGCCAACATCACCATGCCCACCACACCGGCGAGCGCCGCGACCGTTAGCGGCACATAGCTCAGGAAAATAGTGCAGAAATAAAGTCCCACTGAACCCGCGGCGACGGCGATGATCGGAGTCAACTGACCTTGCGCGAGAAAGAGAAATCCAAGAAACCCCAACCCGAGCACCGCGCGAAAACGCACAAAGGGATACAGCGTGATCACGCCGAGCAGGAGTAAGATTCCTAACAACGCATCGACCACGCCGAGCAACACGAAAGGCTTTTCCATGATCTTCGCGAAGTCCATCGAAGTCAGCGCATCGATGCCGGGGAGAATCAACGCCACCGCGCTCAACAAACAAATAATCGCAGCGGAACGCGTGCCCCACACCGCGGCGTTCATCATTGAATCGGCCTTGTTGGATTTGTCCTTGGTGTCGTCAGTTTTGCCTTCGGCCGCCGCGAGAAAATCCTGCACGCTGATCGGCGGCGCGCTGTCTTCTGGAATCTGGGTGACCGACTTGAAATCCTTCTGCTTGAAGCCCATTTTTTTCTTCTCGGGCCAAAGCTGGGCCTTCATCGCCGCGCTGCTGCCGATCAAAATCCATTGCTCGGTTGTCGAGTCGTAAAAATAGGTTTCCGCTGTCACTTGGCCGGCTTCGACCAACGTGATGAGTTGCTCGATCGTAAACGGGCCGCGGGCTTCCGTGTCGTTCGCGCCGCGCACGTAAATCTCTTGGGTAGCCATGCGGAAAGGCTGCGTGCTGACGCAGTTACGGCAAGAGCGAAGTCAACTGTGAACAACGGTAGGGCCTGACCTCCGGGCAGGCCGTAGTTTCTCGTTTCGGATATCTCTGTGGCCCGCCCGGAGGTCGGGCCCTACCGATCCAAACTCACATCCGCTCTAACGTCCGCAAGCCGAGCAAATGCAGGCCGGTTTCGAGCGTGACGAGGGTGCGGTGGCACAACAGCAAACGCCGCGCGCGCACCGCCGGATCGTCGACGATGACTTTGTCCGCTGCGTAAAACGTGCTGTAGTCGCCCGCGAGTTCGTAGAGATAAAGTCCGAGGAAGTGCGGCCGCAGCGTGTTCGTCGCGAGCTGCACGGCGTCGGGGAATTTCACGAGCTTGCGCGCGAGATTTATTTCCTGCGCGGTTTCGGGAGCCGACGCATCGCCGACCGGCGGGTGCGCGGGATCGAGGCCGGCTTTGCGGAAAATGGAACGCACGCGCGTGACGGCGTAGAGCAGGTAGGGCGCGGTGTTGCCTTCGAGGCTCAACATTTTTTCCCACGAAAACACGTAATTGCTGCTGCGATTTTGCGAGAGATCGGCGTATTGCACGGAGCTCACGCCGACGACGCGCGCGATTTCGCGGCGTTCGCTTTCCGGTGAGTCGGGATTTTTTTCCGAGACGAGCGCGAAGGCGCGCTCCTCGGCTTCGTCGAGCAGGGCTTTCAATTTAATCACGCCGCCGTCGCGAGTCTTGAGTGCTTTACCGTCTTCGCCAGTGACAGCGCCGAAGGTCACGTGATGCAATTCGGGCAAACGATACTGTTTCGCCGCGAACCATTTTTGCACGGTGAGAAAAAGTTGCTCGAAGTGATCGGCCTGACGGAAATCGGTGACGACGACGATGCCGTCGGCATTGAAATGTTCGACGCGATACAGCGCGGTCGCGAGATCCGTGGACGCGTAGTTCGAAGCGCCATCCGCTTTGCGCATGATGAACGGCTGCGTTTTATAGCGCGGGTGTTCGGGGTGGAAGACGACTTGCGCGCCTTCGCTGACTTCGGAGATTTTCGTGTCGGCGAGTTCGCGGTAGATGCGATCGACCTGATTGTTGTAAAAACTTTCGCCGAGGTTGTGGTCGAATTTGATGCCGAGCCGGTCGTAGATCTGTTGAAAGGCCGCGAGCGAGACGTCGGAAAATTTTTGCCAGAGCGCGACATTTTCGGCGTCGCCGTTTTGTAATTTAACGAGTTCGCGGCGCGCCTCGTCCAACTCAGGCGAGCCATCCGGTGTGGCGCCGTGGCCGAGTTTGTAGATGCGTTCGAGTTCTTCGATGGCGTCGGTGGCGAGCGCGTTTTGATCGGCCCAGCGTTTGTAGCCGTAGATGAGTTTACCGAACTGCGTGCCCCAATCGCCGAGGTGATTATCGCGAATCACTTTGGCCCCGCTGAAAGTGAGCAGGCGGCAGATCGCTTCGCCGATCACGGCGGAACGCAGATGGCCGACGTGCATTTGTTTCGCAGTGTTAGGCGACGAATAATCGACCACCCAAGTCTGACCGGATTTCGCGCCGGCGGCGCCCGATTGAAGCTGTTGTTCGGAACCGTAGGCCTGCAACCACGCGAGCAACGCGGCGGGTTTGATGCGGAAATTAATGAAGCCCGGGCCGGCGAGCTCGAACGTGAAATCCGCCTGCAAGCCCGCCAGCTCGTCCACGATTTGTTGCGCGACGGCGCGCGGATTTTGCTTCTCGCGTTTGGCAAAGGCGAGGGCGCCATTCGCTTGAAAATCGCCATTGGCGGGGTCGGCCACGCGCACATCCGGCTGGAAGCCGCGATCCGCCAAACCGAGCTTGGTCGCGGTTTCGCGAAGGGCGTGGTCAAGGTGGCTAGCGACGTTGAAAGGCAGGGACATTTGGCGATTGAGGAATTGCGCTTGGCTTTGAGCAAGAACGATTTTTGCGAGCTAAAGCGCTGGTTTTTTAATGCGAAAAATGCGCGGATTTTGAGCCTGAAAATAGGCGGTCATACCCCTTTTTAAGCCTCGACAAAATCAGCCAAACCTCTTGCCTCTTCGAGCTTTGCGCCGCATGGCGCCATTCCGCCACACCTTGTGTCAACTATGAGAAAACGTCCCATTCCAACGCGTCGGTTTATCAAACCGTCGTTTACTTCATTGATTGAGAAGAAACGCGACGGCCAGGAATTCACGCAAGAGGAAATCCGCTACATCATCGACTCCACGTTGGATGGAGACATGCCGAAGCACCAACAAGCCGCGCTCTTGATGGCGATTTATTTCGCTAACATGTCCGCGCAGGAAACGGCGATTTTGACCGAAGAGATGATGCTCTCCGGCGAAGTGATCGATCTCTCGCACATCGCGAAACCGAAGATCGATAAATATTCCACGGGCGGCGTCGGCGACAAAACCGCGCTCGTGCTCGCGCCTCTCGCGATGGCGAGCGGTGTGGTTGTCCCGATGATGTGTGGTGTGGAACAAGAGTTCGTCATCACGACGCTCGAAAAACTTTCCGCCGTCCCCGGCTTCAAGAGCCAGATGACGATCGAGCAATTCTCCGATCAACTCGCCCGCGTTGGCGGTGCCATCGCGGCGCAGACCGACGAGCTCGCTCCAGCTGACAAGATTTTCTACGACCTCCGTCTTGAGACCGGCACGATTCCGTCGCTGCCGCTCATCACGGGCAGCGTGCTTTCCAAGAAACTCGCGGAAGGCGCCGAAGGTCTCGTGATCGATGTGAAGTGGGGCAACGGCTCTTTCATCAAGGATCTCGAACAAGCCAAACAACTCGCCCGTTCGATGACCCGCGTGGGTCGTTCGATGAAGCGCCGTTGCGTTGCGCTTGTCACCGACATGAACCAGCCGCTCGGTGACACCGTCGGCACTGCGCTTGAAATCAAGGAAGCGATCCAATTGCTGAAGGGCGAAGGTCCGGAAGACATGAAGGAACTCGTCTTGAAGCTCGGTATGGAAATCGTCCGCCTCGCTGGCGTCGCCGGTTCCACGCTGTCGGCCAAGCAGACGGTGCAACGTCACCTCACCGACGGTTCCGCGCTCGAGAAATTCAAGGAGATGATCAAAGCCCAGGGCGGCGACATCTCGTTCATCGACCACCCGGAAAAATTCCCGACGGCAAAACACATTCGCAAACTGCCGGCTCCGAAGCGCGGCTACGTGCATACGATCAATGCCGCCATGATCGCCAAGGGCGTCTCGCTGCTCGGCGCGGGCAAGGATCCAGCGCACGGCAACAAGATCGACTACGCCGTCGGTGTTTCGGAAATCAAGAAAGTCGGCACGCAGGTCAAGCAAGGCGAGCCGCTCATGATGATCCATTACAACGACGAAGCGAAACTCGAGCAGGCGCTCAACTACTTCAAGGACGCCTACCGTCTCGCGCCGAAGCGCCCCGTGCCGCCGCCGCTCGTTGTCGAGCGCGTCGCCTAAGCGCATCGCAAAACGAAATCGTTTTCGAATCTCCAAAGCCGACCGGATTTCCGGTCGGCTTTTTTATTAGTCCGCATTCCGGGACGAACGGTAGGGTTTGCCCCTATCGACGTTGCGCGTGGAAATCGCTAAAATCGGGCGCATGAACATCAACTACCTCATCAGCGTTTTGTGTCTGGTCTTCTGGCTCGTCGCTTTGATCGACTGCATCAAAAGCAATAATCCCAACAAGGTAGTCTGGATCATCGTGATTATCCTGCTGCCGTTTCTCGGATCGATTTTGTATTTCCTGATTGGCCGCGGGGGACGCTGAGTTCCGCGCCGCGCTAGTTTCAGGTTTCCATCCACGCGGGGGAATGTTCTGCTCGGGCGATGTCCGATTTGCCCGACGAAGATTTTGAGATCGAAGAACAGTTGCCCGACAAAGCCGCGCCCAAGGTGCCGGTGGATCGCTCGCTGTGGCAACGGCCGTGGGCGCAGTTGAAATTTGTTTCGTTTCAACCGGCGATTTTCCCGCGTATGCTCGGCGAAGTCTCGAGTGACGCGCGGCCCGGCGACCTCGTTAATGTTTACGACAAGTTCGGCAACCGCGTCGGCATCGGCTTGTTCAACCCGCGCGCGAAAATGCCGCTGCGCGTTGTCAGCCACACGGCTGAGCCCCTAGGCGAGGAGTATTTCGAAAGTGCGATTCGGCGCGCGGTCGCGCTGCGTCGCGACATGTTTAAATTGGACGCGCAGACCGAGGCGTATCGCGTGATCAATTCCGACGGCGACGGCATCAGCGGCCTCACGATCGACCGTTACGCGGACGTGTTGTATTGCGACGTTTACTCGCTCGGCATTTTTCATCGGCTGCCGAAATGGTTGCCGCTGCTCCACGAATTACTCGGCACGAAACACGTGCGCATCCACGTCGATCACGACATCGGCAGCCTCGAAGGCATCAAGCCATCGCAGCTTAAGCATCTCACCGAATCGGCACCGGACAAAGTGCGCATCAAAGAGCACGGCGTGAAATTCGAAGTTGATTTCGCCGAAGGCCACAAAACCGGTTTCTTCTGCGATCAGCGCGACAATCGGAAACGTTTCGGCACGCTCGTGAAAGGGATGCGCGTGCTCGACCTGTGCAGTTACACAGGCGGGTTTTCGATCAACGCAATTCTCGGCGGCGCGAGCGAAGTCACCGCGGTCGACCTCGACGAAAACGTCATTGTGCAAGGCCGCCGCAACGCGAACTTGAACCAGGTTTCACCGAACAAACTCAAGTGGGTGCACGCCGACGCCTTTGCCTATGCGAAACAAATGCAGAAGAACGGGGAAAAGTTCGACGCCGTGCTCTGCGATCCACCGAAGTTTGTGATGACGCGGGATCCGGTTTTTGCAGCCGAAGGCATGCGCAAATACAGCGACTTGAACACCATTGCCGCGAGCCTCGTAAACCCGGGCGGGTTGTTCGTGACGTGCTCGTGCTCCGGCCTCGTCACGCTGGAAACGTTCGAAGCTTGCGTCATCAAAGGCGTGCACCGCCTCAACCGCCGCTTGCAAATCTTCGACCGCACCGGCCCTGGTGTGGATCACCCGGTTTACTCAAACTGCCTCGAAAGCCGCTACCTGAAACTGCTCTGGGCACGGGTGCCGTAATCTATCATGGACAAACGGCGGCGCGCCCCAAGCATGACGCGCACATGAGCACGCTTGATCACCTTTTCGAGCAGAACCGCAGTTGGGCGGACGCTATTAAGCACAAGGATCCGGAGTTTTTTCAGAAACTATCCCGGCAGCAAAATCCTGAATATCTTTGGATTGGTTGCTCCGATAGTCGCGTGCCGGCGAACGAGATTATCGGCCTGCTGCCCGGCGAAGTGTTTGTGCATCGCAACGTCGCCAACGTCGTGGTGCACGCCGATCTGAACGCGCTTTCGGTGATTCAATACGCGGTCGATATGCTGAAGGTGAAACACATCATGGTGGTCGGTCACTATGGTTGCGGCGGCGTTGGTGCGGTCATCCGTTGCCAGCGCGTCGGGCTCGCGGACAACTGGCTGCGTCATGTGCAGGATGTGCGCGACAAACACGAAGTTTGCCTCGGGCATTTGCCCGACGACACGGCGCGGAGTGCGCGTCTGTGCGAACTGAACGTGGTCGAACAAGCCGCCAATGTTTGCGCGACGACCATCGTGCAGGACGCCTGGGCGCGCGGACAGAACCTGACGGTGCACGCGTGGATTTATGGATTGCGCGACGGTTTGTTGCGCGACTTGGAGATGACCGCGAGCAAGGCGGATGACGTGGGCGCGGCTTATAAAAAAGCGGTCACGGTCGTCAACGGGCGAGGCGTCACCACAATTCCGTGGTAAATAAAAAAGCCCGCGAATTTCTTCGCGGGCTTTCGAGAGTGCTGGTGAATCGCGACGGGCCTTAAGCGCGACCCAGGTAGCTGCCGTCGGCGGTGCTGACCTTGATGATTTCGCCGGCTTTGATGAAGAGCGGCACTTGCACGACCAGACCGGTTTCGGTGGTGGCGGGCTTTTGCACGTTCGAAGCGGTGTCGCCCTTGATGCCGTCGGCGCTCTCGGTGATCTTGAGCGTGACAGAAGAGGGAATATCGATGGTGACCGGGGCTTCGTTGATGAAAAGGACTTCGGCTTTGCCGTTGGCGACGAGGTAATTCTTGGCCTCGCCGATCATCGTGGCGTTCAGCTCGAACGTTTCAAACGTCTCCGGATCCATGAACGAATAGCTGTCGCGGTCCGCGTAGCTGAATTCCAGGGTGCGGCGGTCGGTCGGGAGAACTTCCACCGGGTCGGGGGAGTTGAAGCGTTGTTCGAGCGTCTTGCCGTAGCGAAGATTGCGCATCTTGATCTGCACGAAAGCGCGGAGATTGCCCGGCGTGCGATGCTGGGTTTCCATGACGAGATGCGGCTCGCCGTTGAATTTGATGACTTGGCCTCTGCGGACGTCGTTAGCTGCGGGCATGACTGATACGGTTAAGGGTTTTGAATTACGTAAGGGGATAGAAATACGAAGCCGCCTTCGGGGATGTCAACCCCGCCGTCAGGTCGGTGAATTTTCATTTTCGGCCGGCCCGCTAATATCGAGGGTGACATCTCCAAGCTTGTCATTTCCAAGCGCCTTAGGACACTCCGCGAAATCCCATGAAGCAGCGCACACTTTTGCGCGAGGTCTCCATCAAGGGCAATGCCCTGCACACCGGAGACGCCGTGCATATGATCTTCAAACCAGCTCCCGTGAACCACGGTATCGTGTTCAAGCGGGTGGACTTGCACGGCCATCCCGAGCTGAAGCCGCGCGTCGACCAAGTGACCGACCTCGTGCGCGCCACGACCATTCAGGTCGGCCATGCAAAGCTGCATACCGTCGAGCACGTGCTCAGTGCGCTGCACGGCTACGGTATCGATAACCTGCTCATCGAAATCGATGCGAGCGAACCGCCGATTATGGACGGTTCAGCCCGTCCGTTTGTTCAACTCATCCAGCAAGGTGAACCCGTCGAACAGGACGCTGAGCGCGAATACTTCACGCTCACCGAGACCATTTCAGTCGCCCGTGGTAACTCTTCCGTCATCGCGCTACCTTACGACGGCTTAAAAATCACCTGCACGTCGGCCGACGATCGCGGCATCCACACACAGCATTTGTCGCTGACGATTGATCCGGAAGTTTACGCGGCCCAAGTGGCGGCGGCGCGGACGTTCACTATTTACGAGGACATTGAGGAGCTCATCAAGATGGGCAAAATCAAGGGCGGCTCGCTCGACTGCGCGGTCGTCATCAAGGGCGACAAAATCATTTCGAAAGAGCCGCTGCGCTTCGCGGACGAGTTCGTGCGCCACAAAATCCTCGATATCATTGGCGATATCCTGCTGCTCGGTGTGCCGTTAAAAGCGCACATCGTCGCCACGCGTCCGGGCCACGCCGTCAATGCGGAGTTAACCAAGATTCTTTTCGAGAAATACCAGGCGTGGCAAAAGGGCGGCAAAAAAGTCGCCAAGCCAGCCGCGCCGAAAGCCGAGGTCACGGTAGAGACCACGTTGGACGTTCGTCGCGTGCTCGACATGCTGCCGCACCGGTATCCTTTCGTGATGATCGACCGCGTGGTGGAACTCAAAGACTCCGAGCTCACCGCGATTAAAAACGTCACGATTAACGAGCCGTTTTTCCAGGGCCATTATCCCGGCAATCCCGTGATGCCCGGCGTGCTGCAAATCGAAGCGATGGCTCAGGCCGCCGGCATCATGCTGCTTCGCCAGACCAACATGGAGGGCAAAACTGCGCTCTTCATGAGTTGCGACAAAGTGAAATGGCGCAAACCGGTTCGCCCCGGCGACCAGCTTTTGGTGAAAGTAAAAATGACTAAAATTCGGGGCACGATCGCGTGCGCCGAAGGCGAATGCAGTGTGAACGGGCAGGCTGTCTCCTCGGCGGACTTGATGTTCGCCGTCGTCGATAACAGCGCGATGGACTGAGTCAGTCATGGCCGGAACTATTCACCCCACCGCCATCATCGAGCCCGGCGCGCAGCTGGGCGAAAACGTCACGATTGGCGCCTATTCTTATGTTGGCCCGCAAGTCGTGCTCGGCGACGGCACGATTCTCCAGCATCACGCGAACGTCGAAGGCCGCACGACGATTGGCAAAGACTGCGAAATTTTTCCGTTCACGTGCATCGGCACCAAGACGCACGATTTGAAATACATCGGTGGCGAACCGGGCTTGATCGTCGGTGATCGCAACGTGTTTCGCGAATATGTGAGCGTGCACTGTGCGACTAAGGCCGACGAATACACGCGCCTCGGCAACGACAACGTCATCCTCGCTTACGGCCACATCGCTCACGATTGTATTGTCGGCAATCACATGGTCATGAGCGCGCAAGCGGCGCTCGCGGGCCACGTCATCGTCGAAGACCACGTGAACATCGGCTGGGGCGTCGGCGTGCATCAATTCTGCCGCATCGGCGCGCACGTGATGCTCGGTGCGATGTCGAAAGCTGTCCAAGATGTGCCGCCGTTCATCATCGCCGACGGCAATCCGGCGATTGCACGTTCCATCAACAAAGTCGGCCTTGAGCGTTTTGGTTTTACGATCGAGCAACTCGATGCGGTGAAGCAGGCGTTTCGCGTGTTTTACCGCACCGGCTTGAATCGCACGCAGGCCTTCGAACGCATGCATGCGCACGCGTTGGCCAACACGGCCGAGTTCACGCACTTCTTGAACTTCGTGGAGAGAAGCGAACGCGGCGTCGTAGCAGGGAAATAATTTCTAAATGGAGGCGGGGCCATTTGCCCCGCGGGGCATAGCGCCGAACGTGATAACTCGCGGGGCTAATGGACCCGTCTCCAAGAAACAGGAAATGTAGGTGGCCCGCTTGCGGGCCACGTTGTGCGCAGGCGCGCGACCTGCACTCACACGCCGCTCAGCTGTTTCCCAACTCGCCCAATTGCCGCAGCAACTCATAGCTGTAGAGGCCGGTGCGATGGCCGTCGCTGAAATCGAAACGCACGGCGTAGTTGCCGACGCGCTCCCACGTTTTTACTTCGACACCGACGAAATTCTTCGGGGCTTCGCCGCCGTATTGATGGCCGAAAATATCTTTTTCCCCGCGCACTTCGGCACTGGGCGACGCAGCGCGCAGCGTAGCGCATGAGATGAAGCTTTCTTTGTCATCCGACCAGCGAATGGCGACTTCTGAACCGATGAGCTGGATGTCTGTGGGCGTGAGCATGGGAGAATTTCCAGCAGCTATTAGCAATCTGCCCGTGAAGTGAAGCCCTTAAACTTTCCCGTCAGCGACGTTTACTCCTGTTATTGTCCGACTACCTTGATGAGGCCATGAATACGACCAAGCAGGAGTTGCCGCATGTGGTGGTTCTGGGAGCCGGCTTCGGCGGGCTCGCCTTTGCGAATCATTTTCCGTCTCACATGGCGCGCGTGACCGTGGTGGATCGGCAAAATCACCACCTGTTTCAACCGCTGCTTTATCAAGTGGCCACCGCGGGCCTCGCCGCGCCGGACATCGCGCAACCGATCCGCGCTATCCTGCGCAAAAAGCCGAACTTGAGCGTCATGATGTCGTCGGTGAAGCGCGTCGACCTCGCCGCACGCAAGGTGGAGCTGGATGACACTACGCTCAATTTTGATTACCTTGTCATCGCGCTGGGCGGGCAGACGAGTTACTTCGGGCACAACGAGTGGGAGCAATTCGCGCCCGGCCTCAAGACGCTCGACGACGCGATGAAAGTGCGCCGCAACATGCTGCTCGCGTATGAACGCGCAGAAATGGAAGGAGACGACGCGAAGCGCCAGGAGTTGATGACGACGGTGGTGATCGGCGCCGGCCCGACGGGAGTAGAACTGGCCGGCACATTTTCAGAGCTCGCGCGCACCGTCCTTTATAAGGACTTCGATCACATCGACGCACGGCAGGCGCGCATTCTTCTTGTCGAAGGTGGCCCGCGGGTCCTCGCGGCGTTTCCCCCGGATCTTTCGCAAAAAGGGCATGAGCAACTGGTGAAACTCGGCGTGGACGTCCGTTTAAACACCAAGGTCACCGCGATCCGTGAAAACGAAGTCGAACTGGATGGCGTGCCGCTGCGCGCGGGAAACATCGTGTGGGCCGCTGGCGTCGGGGCGAGTCCCGTCACGCGCTCGCTCGGCGTCGAAGTTGACCGCGCGGGCCGTATCAAAGTATTGCCCGATCTCAGCGTGCCGGGCCATCGCCATGTATTCGCGGTCGGTGATCTCACGACGTTGACAGACGCCAACGGCGTGTTCGTCCCCGGCGTCGCCCAAGGTGCTATGCAGGGTGGCGCGCATGTCGCGAAACTTGTGGCTTACGACATCGCGGTCGGCGCCCGCCCTCCGGAGCAGCGCGAGGCATTCAAATATTGGGACAAGGGCAACATGGCCACGATCGGTCGCTCAAAAGCCATCGCGCAGATCGGGAAACTTCATTTGAGCGGCGTGCCCGCGTGGTTGGCCTGGCTCGGCGTGCATTTGATTTTCGTCGTCGGCCTGCGCAACCGCATCTCGGTTTTTATGAGCTGGGTGTATTCGTATTTCACCTACCGCCGCGGCGCGCGGATTATTTTTAACGAAAGCGATTTGCCGAAATCACTGTAGTCCGATTGCGGGAGTTAATCATTCACCACACTTCCGGCTCAGGGTCGGTGAATTCTTTTTTGCTATTCACCCGGCCTTCGTAGCGCCGATCGATCTCTTCGAGTTCAGGTTTAGGGATGCGGGTGAACGCAATCCGCATTGGCGCATCTTTGGTCGCGCCATGCGCCCCGCCGAAATACACGGAGTTTTTCCCGAGCACCTTGTTGAGGTGATCGACGGCTTTGAACAATTTATCGTGGGCTTGCTCGGCTTGCTGCTCGAACAAATCCGGCGTGTGCATCTTCAAGTCGATGAGGCCGGTGAGTTGGACGCCGATCCGCACCGGTTTGTGGCGCTCAAATTTTTTGGGTCGTCTCATCCACAGCTGGTTGAGTGCTTGGGTTAACTTTAATGTATCCTGTGTTTCCGTCAGCTGGAGTTCATCGCTCCAATGAATACCTTCGCCGATGTATTCCACCGAAACCTGCATGCCCGTGGCGTAGCGTCCCGAGTGCCGCAGGCGCATCGCGGCTTTTTGCAAGAGGCGGTGCAGCGTTGCCAGTGCATCGAGGTGATTGCGCTTGTCCGGCGGCAACACCGCGCCGTGGCCGAGCTGTTTGCTTTCTTCCTGCGGAAAATCGACGTCCTCGCCATGCAGCAAACGCCACATGCGTTCGCCGACGATGCCGCGCCAGAGTCCGCGAAACAGTTTTATGTCGGCGGCGTAAAGTTTTTCGATCGTATCGATGCCTTCGGCGCGCAGGCGCAGCGCCATATTGGGCCCGATGCCGCTGATGTCGTCGATTTCGAGGCGGAGCAGTTTCCCGGGAACGTCCGCGTCCTCCAGCACGACGAGTCCGTCGGGCTTTTCCATGTCCGAAGCGACTTTCGCGAGCAGCCAGGTCGGCGCGATGCCGATCGAACTGCGTAAAAACGGCCCGACCTCACGCGAGATCTTGGCTTTGATGTCGCGGGCGATTTTCTCGGCTTGGGCGCGCGTCGTGGTTTCGTTGAAAAACTTACAAGTGACTTCGTCGATCGATTGGATTTTCCAAGTCGGGTGAATCGAGTGAACGATCGCGGCGAGCTTGCGATGATACTGGATATATAGCTCTGGTCGCGCTTCGACGATGACGATGCCCGGGCATTGTTTACGTGCTTCGGCGACGCGGGCGTTGCGGGTCAGGCCAAGTTTTTTCGCTTCGAGGCTCACGGCGATGCAGCCCGTCGTTTCTGCCATCACCGGCACGATTCCGACCGGTTTGCCGCGCAGTTCTGGTCGTTCCTGTTGCTCCACCGAGGCGAAGAACGAATTGAAATCGATGGTGAGGTAACGCAGCGGCACAGTGCCCAAGTTTGGCCAGAGCGGGCGGTTGGCAAGCCTGTGTCACGAAAGGAACTGCCGGGGTGCGCAAGTGACTAATCGCGTTCCAGATGACGCTGATAAAATTTGCCCAATCCGCGCCTCCGGCCAACTTTTTCTCTTTTACGTGAGCACGCTTTCACCACCCATTTTCACGCCCGCGGAACTCGACGCGGAAACCGAGCGGCTTTTTCGCAAGTTGATGCACGTCGACTGCGAACCGGGCAAACAGTGGAACTACGAGGCCTGCCGCGCGATTGCCCCGCTCACGCTCGAAATCAATCAGCTCAAGCGCGAGCAAAACGCCATCATCCTCGCGCATTCCTACGTGGAGCCGGAGATCATCTACGGCGTCGGCGATTTCACGGGCGACTCGTATTTCCTCAGCCTGAAAGCCAAGGAAGCCCGTGCGGCGAAGATCGTGTTTGCTGGCGTGGTCTTCATGGCCGAGACGGCGAAAATTCTTTCTCCCGACGCCGTGGTCGTGGTGCCCGATCACAACTCCGGCTGTTCGCTCGCTGACTCCATCACCGGCGATGACGTGAAAAAAATGAAGGCACTCTACCCGAACGCGGCCGTCGTCTGCTACATCAACAGCACGGCGGAAGTGAAAGCAGAATCCGATGTCTGTGTGACCTCGGGAAATGTTTACGACATCGTCGCCGGTCTTCCGCAGCGCCAAATTCTTTTCGTGCCCGATCGCTTGATGGCGGAAAACGTGCGCAGTGAAATGAAGCGGCGTGGCGTGGACAAAGACATCGTCTCTTCCGACGGCACGTGCATGGTGCACGACCAGTTTGACGTTTCAAAAATCACCGAAGCCCGCGCGCGTTTCCCGGGCTTGAAAGTCGTCGCGCATCCAGAGTGCACGCCGGAAGTGGCCTCGGCGGCTGATTTCGTGGGGAGCACTGGGGCGATGATGAAATACGTGAAGACGACGCCCGCGCCGTATTTCCTGATGCTCACGGAGTGTGGCCTCGTCGCGCGCCTTCAAGTCGAGGACCCTGAGAAACGTTTCATCGGCGGCTGTCGCATGTGCCCTTACATGAAGCTGAATTCGCTCGAGAAAGTGCGCGATGCGCTCCTCGCGCCGCGTCCCGACCAAATCATTACACTCGACGAAGACCTGCGTCAGCGCGCCGCCCACAGCATCGAGCGGATGTTCGAACTCACGCCGAAAAAAGACTGAACCGACCCTTTGTAACGTAGTATATTACAAACACCCCATGCCGCTTTCCCCTCGCACCACTCACTTGATCGATCTCGCGCTGGAAGAAGATGCCGGCCTCGGCGATGTCACCAGCCGCGCGATTTTTTCGCCGGCGCACAAAAGCCGGGCGATTATCGATGCGAAGCAAGATCTCGTCATGTGCGGCTTGGCGGTTGCGGCGGAAGTTTTTTCGCGCGTCGATTCGTCGATTAAAACCAAGTTGCTCGCCGCCGATGGCGACCACGTGAAAAGCGGAGCGGCAGTGTTGCGCGTCGACGGCCCGACGGCGGCGTTGCTCACGGCGGAGCGCACGGCGTTAAATTTCGTGCAACGGCTCACCGGCATCGCGACGCTTTCGCAACGATTCGCCGAAGCGGTCAAAGGCACCGGCGTGCGCGTGGTCGATACGCGGAAGACCACGCCCGGCTGGCGGGCGCTCGAAAAATACGCCGTGCGCACAGGCGGTTGCTTCAATCACCGCAGTTCGCTCGGTGAACATGTGTTGATCAAAGACAACCACATTGCCGCCGCGGGTTCGTTGACCAAGGCCGTGCAACTCTGCCGCGCCGCTGCGCCGCACCTTGCGAAGATCGAAGTGGAAGCCAAGACGCTCGCGGAAGTGCGCGAAGCGTGTCGTGCCGGCGCAGAAGTTATTTTGCTCGATAACATGTCGCCCGCGCAGGTGGCTGCCGCGGTCACGGTCATTGCGGGGCGCGCGTTGGTCGAAGTGTCGGGTGGCGTTCGGCTCGCGACGATTCGCGACTATGCGCTGCCTGGAGTAAGTGTGATTAGCATCGGCGCACTCACTCATTCGGCGCCCTCGGCGGATCTGAGCCTCGATTTGCGTTCCGCGCGACCGGTTTGAAATCACGTCGATGAAAATTGTGCACACGGATTGTCTCGTGCTCGGCGCCGGTCTCGCCGGCTCGGCGTATGCGTTGCACGCGGCGCGCGCCGGGTTGACGGTGGAGTTGCTTTCGCTCGGCGAACCGCTGCAAGCGAACAGTGACTGGGCGCAGGGCGGGATTATTTACGACACCGATCCCGATCCGGAAAAGCTCACGCGCGACATCATCGACGCGAGCGATGGCATGGCGAATCCTGCCGCGGTCGAGCAACTCGTGCGCGAGGGCCCGGCGGCGGTGAAAGAATTATTGCTCGAAGAACTCGACGTGGAATTTGATCGCGCTCCCGCCGGCCAACTCGACCTGACGCGCGAAGGCGGCCACAGCGAACGCCGCATCATCCACGTGAAAGATGCAACGGGCCACGCGATCATGGCTTCGATTGTGCAGCGCGTTGACGCGACAAAGAATATCACGCGGCGCACGGGTTTTGCTGCGATCGATTTGCTGACGCTCTCGCACAACTCCAGCGATGTGCGTGAGCGTTATGAGCCGCTCACGTGTTTCGGGTGTTACGCGCTCGATACGGCGACCGGTGAAGTCGTGGCATTCGTGGCGAAGAAAACCATCCTCGCCACCGGCGGGCTGGGTGGAATTTTTCTGCATACGACAAATCAGCCCGGCAGCGTCGGCCACGGCGTGGCGATGGCGTTTCGCGTCGGAGCGCGGCTGATCGATTTGGAATACGTGCAGTTTCATCCGACGATCTTCAGTCAGGCCGGCGCGCAGCCATTTTTGATCACGGAAGCGTTGCGCGGGGAGGGCGCGGTGCTCGTCGATGCGAAGGGCCAGCGTTTTGTCGACGCCGTGCATCCGCTCGGTTCGCTCGCTCCGCGCGATGTGGTGTCGCGGGCGATTAAGCAGCACCTCGCGACGACCGGCGATGCGTGCGTGTTTCTCGATTTATCGGCGTTGAAGGCAGACTTCATTCGCGAGCGATTTCCCGCGATCTACGAGCGTTGTCTGGTCGGGGGCGTGGACATCACCAAAGAGCCGATTCCGGTCGTGCCGGCGGCGCATTTTTCCTGTGGAGGGGTGCACTCCGATCTGCGTGGTCGCACGAATGTGCGCCATCTCAACGCCATCGGCGAAACTGCCTGCACCGGTTTGCACGGGGCGAATCGCCTCGCGAGCACCTCGTTGCTGGAATGCCTCGTGGCGGCCAAAGCCACGGCCCGGGCCGACGTTGCCGAGTTGAAAGCGGAAGCGTCGCAGGCCGCGTTTCACCTGCCGACGCCGCGCGAATGGACGAGCCCGCAGAAAAATGCCGACCCGATGCTCGTGCGACAGGATTTGCAACAGGTGCGAACAACAATGTGGAATTACGCAGGCATCATTCGTTCGCCACAACGGCTGGCGCGCGCGCGGCGGATTTTACTGGAGCTGCGTGAGGATATTCAGGCGTTTTACCGCGACTGTCGGCCTACGCGTGAACTCATTGAGTTGCGCAATGCCGTCCAGACCGCGCTGCTCGTGGTGCACGCCGCTGCGTTAAATCCGGTCAGCAAAGGCAGCCATTACGTGGCCAGCGACGGACAGGCTTAGTGTTTTCGAGGTTTGCGGTCGCTCCAGAGAGGTTCCAGTTTTCAATCTTACCCCAATGAAATTGTTTTCCCATCTCACGATGATGCCACGGCGGAAGTTGATCGGACTTTCGCTTCTCCTCGGTTTTACCTCTATGATGCACGGCAATCCGACCTCTGAAAAAAGCGACTTCCAGCAAGCGCTCGGGATTCAACTGTGGAGCCTGCGCGAACAGGCAAAACTTAATCCGGTGGCCGCGCTGGATCTCGCGCGCGATTACCATTTCGCCCTCGTGGAAACTGCCGGCACCGGGAGCATGACGACGGTGGCGTATGCGGAGGCACTGAAGCAGCGCGGATTAAAAGCCGTGGCAGCGCACATGCCCTACGAGCGACTGAAAGCCGACCTTGCGGCGGTGATTTCCGAGGCCAAGACTCTCGGCGCAACTTATGTGGTGATTCCGTGGCTGCCGAATGAGGAAGGCATTTTCGATGCAGAGGCCATCGCGAAAGAATTTGATACGTGGGGCGCGCAGTTGCGCGCGGCGGGGTTGAAATTCGGTTACCATCCGCACGGCTACGAGTTTCGGCCAATGGAAGGCGGCGGCACGCGTTTCGATATTCTCATCGCGAAGACGAAACCGGAAAATGTGTGCTTGGAGATGGATGTTTTTTGGGTGGCGCACGCGGGGATCGATCCGGTTGCGTTGTTGAAAAAATTTCCCGACCGCTGGCGATTGCTTCACGTCAAAGACATGCGTCGCGGCGTGGTAACGGGCATTCATACGGGCCGCGCGCCGGCCACGGATAAAGTTGCGGTCGGGCAGGGGCAGTTCGATTGGCCGGCGATTTTGCGCGCGGCGGAAAAAGCGGGCGTCGAATATTATTTCCTCGAAGATGAAGGGATCGCGCCGCTCGAACATATTCCGGCTTCGCTCGTTTACCTGCGCGACTTGAAACTCTAAATTCCGCTTCTTTATGCCACGTCCTGTCACGCTTTTCACCGGCCAGTGGGCCGATCTCCCACTCGAAAAACTCGCGCCGCTCGCGAAGCAAATGGGCTACGATGGCCTCGAACTCGCGTGCTGGGGCGATCATTTCGACGTCGATGCGGCCGCTTCATCGGCAAAATATCGCCGCGAAAAATGGGAACTGCTGCGCGCGCACGGCCTGACGTGTTACGCGATTTCTAATCACCTCGTGGGCCAGGCGGTGTGCGACTTGATTGATGAACGCCACCAGGCGATTTTGCCTCCGGCGGTGTGGGGCGATGGCAAGCCGGAAGGCGTGCGTCGACGCGCCGCGAAACAACTAGTCAAGACGGCGAAGGCCGCCCGCGCGTTCTTCGACGAACAACCGGATGGATCCACCTCCAAGAACAAAGCCGCCGTCGTGAATGGGTTTACCGGCTCTTCAATCTGGCATTCGATCTACGCGTTCCCGCCGACGAGCGCGGAATACTGGGCGAAAGGCTTCGAGGATTTCGGCAAACGCTTCGGCCCAATTCTCGAAGAGTTTGAAAAATCGAATGTGAACTTCGCGCTCGAAGTGCATCCGACGGAAATCGCTTTCGACATCGCTTCGGGGCAGCAAGCACTCGCCGCGGTGAAGAATCACAAACGCTTCGGATTTAATTACGATCCGTCGCACCTCGGTTACCAAGGCGTCGATTACGTGAAGTTTATCCGCACGTTCGGGGACCGCATTTTTCACTCGCACATCAAGGACGTGTGGTGGGGCCACGGCGACGGTTCGGTCGGTGTTTTCGGCGGCCACACGGGGTTCGGCGACGCGCGTCGTTACTGGGATTTCCGTTCGCCCGGTCGCGGCGACATTAAATTCGAAGATGTCATCGTGGCCCTCAACGACGTCGGCTACACCGGGCCGCTCTCCGTGGAGTGGGAAGATATTCGCATGGATCGCGTGCACGGCGGCACGGAAGCCGCGGCCTTTGTGCGCACCCTTGATTTCGCGCGCAGCACGATCGCGTTCGACGCAGCTTTCGATAAAAAGAACCAATGAATCGTAAACTTCGTTTCGGCATGATCGGCGGCGGGCGCGGCGCTTTTATCGGCGGCGTGCATCGCATCGCGGCGCAACTCGACAATCAGGCGGAACTCGTCGCGGGCGCTTTCTCGAGCGACGCGGAGCGTTCGCGCGTTTCCGGCGAGGATTTCTTTCTCGATCCGAAACGGGTTTACGCGAGCTACGAAGAAATGGCGCGCGTCGAGGCGGCGATGCCGGCGGATCGCCGATTGGATTTCGTCGTGATCGTCACGCCGAATCACCAGCACTTTGGACCGGCGAAACTGTTTCTCGAATCAGGATTCAACGTCGTGTGCGACAAGCCGGTGACGTTCGATCTCGCGCAGGCGAAGCAGCTACAGGCCATCGTGCGCAAATCGAAAAAGGTGTTCATGCTGACGCACACCTACACCGGCAACGCGATGGTGAAACAGGCGCGCGCTCTCGTGGCCGCGGGCAAGCTCGGCAAGATTCGCAAAGTGGTCGTCGAGTATCCGCAAGGCTGGCTCGCGACGCGACTGGAGGCTTCCGATCAAAAACAAGCGGCGTGGCGCACCGATCCGAAACGCAGCGGCGCGGCCGGCGCGATCGGTGATATCGGCACGCATGCGGCGAATCTCGCGGCTTACGTGACGGGGTTGAAAATTTCCGAACTGTGCGCCGATCTGACGGCCTTCGTGCCGGGAAGAAAACTCGACGATGACGGCGCGATTTTGCTGCGCTTCCACGGCGGCGCGAAAGGCATTTTGCACGCCTCGCAAATTTGCGTCGGTGAGGAAAATAATCTTTCGTTGCGCGTGTATGGCGAAAAGGCCGGGCTCGAATGGAAGCAGGAACACCCGAATGAACTCGTCGTGAAATATCCTGACAAACCCGCCGAGACGTGGCGGCGCGGCAATAGTTATGTCGGCGACGAAGCGAAGGGCGCGACCCGTATTCCGGGCGGACATCCGGAGGGCTACTTTGAAGCGTTCGCAAATATTTATCGTGAAGCGTTCCGCGCGATCGCCGCGGAAGTCGCGGGAAAGAAGGCGCCGGCAAATCTGGATTTCCCCACGATCGACGACGGGGTCGAAGGCATGCAGTTTATCGAGGCGACAGTGCTAAGCTCGAAGCGCGGCGCGCGTTGGGTGAAATTTCCCGCCGTAACTTAAGCGGTTTAAATTTTATCTGCCGGATTTGCTCGCGTGCGCACGGCGCGGAAGCGCGGGGCGGAGGCACGCCGTTGTGAAGATGGATCTGCGAGTTTTTGAACTGACGCCGCTCCTCCGCCGATGGGCGGTGGCTTAACCTGCATCCAATTGGGCTCGATTACGCGCGTAGCGGTTGCGCATGTGTGCTGAGCGATGAGTTGCGACGCTGATAAAAAGAGAAATTAAGGCCAATTTTTGGCACTCACCTTCGCCTGAGTGGATATCGGGGATTTCCCCGACGCTTTAAGACGAATATGCTTTCACGTTGAACTATCACCGATGGATGCAACGTTACTCCGTCCCGTGGTAGCAACTTGTGAACAATTATCTAAGCGATTTACCGTCTGTGTTCTTGACTGAAAGGGGTGAAATGGGGAGAAATGGTGCACTTTGGAGGAAGTGCGCCAAAGTTCTTCCTAATGTCATCCACTGGCACCACCGTCTATACCGGCCGTTTTGAGCACACGCTCGACGACAAGAATCGTCTCACGATTCCGTCTGCGTGGCGCTGGACGCATGCGGACACGGAGACGTTTTTGGCCATGCCGCATCCCGATGGTTACATCGCGATTTTGCCGCCGGCACGCGTGGCGAAGATGATGGTGCAGGTTTCGGAGATGAAGATTTCCGACCGTGAAGCGCAGGCGGTGAAAATGCGCATCTTCGGAAACGCGCTTTCGTTCACCTTCGACAAGCAGGGCCGCTTTAGCGTGAACGCTGATCTGCTGCGTCATGCCGGCATCGAGGTGAAGGACGTTATCCTGAACGGCATGGGCGACACTTTTAACATCATGAGCTCCGCGCGCTGGACAGCGCTCTACGGTGCCACCGACGGCGAACACTTCGGCGACATGATGCGCCGCATCGGACTCTAAAAAATGAAGACCCTCACCACGCTCATCCGTCCGCAACCTTTGCCGAAGCTTTCGCCGATCTTCACGGCGAACCGGCGTTCACTCCTGCGTCAGCCGATGACCGTCGGCTTGCCTTGGAAGAAACTCAATGGCCGCGCGCGCGCTTGAGCTTCCGATCCTAGCGATGACTCCTGGGCATCAACCCGTCATGTTGCATGAGGTGCTCGAATACCTCGCGCCGCAACCGGGCCAACGCCTGCTTGACTGCACTTTCGGCGGAGGAGGGCATACCCGCGCGATTCTCGAAACTGGCGCGCATGTCACCTCGCTCGACCGCGATCCCGCCGCGCAACCGCGCACGGAAAAACTCCGAGCTGAATTTCCAGGCACGTTTCGCTTCGTCGACCTGAACTTCGGCGATCTCGCCACGCTGCCCGACGCAGGGTTCAACGGCATCCTGTTCGATCTCGGGCTTTCCTCATTTCAACTCGATCAAGCCGACCGCGGTTTTGCGTTTCGCCTCGATGGCGAGGCTGACATGCGCATGGACACGCGCGAAGGCCAGCCCGCGAGTCGCTGGCTCGAATTCGCGAGTCACGAAGCCCTCGTGCGCGCGGTGCGTGATTTAGGCGAAGAACAAAACTGGCGCCGCGTCGTTTCCGCGATTGAGTCCGCTCGCGGCACCGGCCGTCTCACGCGCACGTCTTCACTCGCAGAATTAATTGCCGACGCGATTCCCGCCGCGGTGAAACGCGAGAGCCGCATCCATCCCGCGACGCGCGCCTTTCAAGGCATCCGCATCGCGGTGAACGACGAGATCGGCGCCATCGAGCGCGCGATGCCGGCGGCGTTTGAAAAACTCGCCTCCGGTGGCGTGCTCGCGGTGATCAGTTTCCATTCGTTGGAAGATCGCCCGGTGAAACAATTTTTCCGCAAGGCCTGTGGCCAGCCGGTCGATGCCAACGATTCCACGCCGCAACAGCTGCGTGAGAAGCACGCGAACTCACTTACTCGCAAACCGCTCACACCCTCCGAGGCCGAGCTCGCCGCCAATCCCCGCAGCCGTTCCGCGAAGCTTCGCGTGCTGCGCAAACTCTGATCCGCTGCCCATGAAACCACCGCCTTCACACTCGCTTGTTAACCAAGTTGTCATCCTGACGCTCGTGCTGCTTGTCTGCGGCGGCACGTTGGGACTCGGCGCGGTCTGGGCCCGCCAAGGGATTTCTCAATCCGCGAATCGTAGTCGCTCACTCGAAGTGAAAATCGCCGACGTCGAGCGCCGCATCGACGAAGTGAACGCCGAAGTCGCTCAGGCCATCGATGCGACGGCTCTCCGCAAACAGAATGAAGTGATGAAACTTGCGTTGGTTTCGCCGCGCGAAATCCAAGTCCAGCGCGTAGATCAATCGCCGACTCTGTATCTGGCGCGCAAACGAAATCAGGAAATTTTCAACATCGCGTCCAGCCCGCGCCTCGATGTGCGCGGCACGACCCCGGTTGCCACGGCGCCGGCTGATTCCACCCGCATCGTTTTCGCTTCGCTGCGCTAAGGACTGACTCATGTCGCAAGGATTCGCCTCAAACTTTCGGATGCACCTGCTGAGCGCGCTCGTCGTAGCGTGCTTTGCGGTCGTGGCGGTCCGTTTGGTTTTTGTGCAAGTCATCGATCGTGACGTGCGGATCAAAGATATGGAGCGTGCGCGCCAGTCGATCACGGTCGAGCACGCGCGTCGCGGCACGATTCTCGATCGCAACGGCAACCTGCTCGCGACCAGCAAATCCGAAATCACCATCGCGCTCGATCCGTGGCAATTGGTGGAATACCTCGACCAGGATACGAAACGCCCCGTGCGCCGCGCATTTCGCGCGAAACAGCAGCAGGACGCGCGCGCGGTTTTCGCACAAATCCTCGGCATGTCGCAGGCGGAGATCGATGCCGCCTTCGAGCCGAAGATGAAGGCGATCGACATCGCCAAAGATACGCGTGACGGCGTGAAAGATGGTTTCGTGCGCGATCGTTGGGTGAAAATCCGCGAGGGCATCGACGAAGATACGCTCGCCAAACTTCAGGCGATCAAAATTCCCAATCCAAAAAAGAAATCCGGTTTCGAGGACGTGACGCTGCAAGGCATGACCTTTGATCGCATTTACCGCCGCGTTTATCCGAGCAACGGCCTCGCTGCTCAAATCGTCGGTTACCTTAATAAAGAAGGCACCCCAGTCACCGGCGCCGAAAATCACTTCGACCTTTATCTTCAAGGCCAGGACGGCTGGATCGAATCCGAAAAAGACGGCGCCCGCCGCGAGATGGCGCAATTCCGCTCGCGCGAAGTCGAGGCCCACGACGGCAACGATGTCGTGCTGACGATCGATTCAGTGGTGCAACACATCGTCGAAGACGAACTCAAGACCATCGCCGCCAGCTTCTCGCCGAAATTCGCTTCTATTATAGTGAGCGATCCCAAGACCGGCGCGATTCTCGGCATGGGCAGCTATCCGAGCTACGACCTGAATAATTTCAACAAGGCCACACCGGAGTCGCAGCGCAACTATGCGGTCACCGACATCGTCGAACCCGGCTCCACGTTCAAGATCGTCGCCATCGGTGCCGCGCTGAACGACGATCTCGTCACGCCTGACTCGGTGTTCAACTGCGCGGACTCCACCGTCGAATACAACGGCCGCACGATTAAGCTCCCGAAGGACGACCACGAAGGGCACATGCTCTCGGTCTCCGAAATCACTGCACAATCGAGCAATCGCGGCGCAGCGCATCTCGCGATGAAACTCGGCGATCGTCGCTTCTACGATTACGCGCGCGCCTTCGGTTTCGGCCAGCGCACGGAGTTCGCGCTCGGCGGCGAAGTGCGCGGCATCCTTGACGATCCGAAACGTTGGGACGGCCTCACCATTTCCCGCATGCCGATGGGCCACGCCGTTGCCGCGACTCCGCTGCAAATCCACATGGCCTTCGCGACAATCGCCAACGGCGGCGCGCGTCTTCGTCCGCAAATCATCAAGGAAATCCGCGAACCCAACGGGAAAATCATCCGCTCATTCGGGCCGGAAAAAGTGGTGCAAGTTATCCGCCCGAGCACCGCCGCCACTGTCGCGCAACTGCTCACTGGCGTCGTCACGCACGGCACGGGCAAGGATTTCGACATCGAAGGCTTCGAAGTCGCCGCCAAGACGGGCACGACGCAAAAAATTATCGACGGTCGTTATTCGACGACGCGTCACGTTGGTTCCTTCGTCGGCTTTTTTCCGGCGAGTCGTCCCGAGGTCGTGATCAGCGTGATCGTCGACGACGGTAAAGTCACCAAGGGCAACGCTTACGGTCGCGCGGTCGCGGCGCCGTCGTTCAAACGCATCGGCGAACAACTCATTCAATACATGGACATCAAGCCTGTGAAGCAGGCTCCGTTTAAATTTTTGGCGATGAAGGGAGACGAGCAATGATCGGTTATCTTACCCCCAACTATCCGTTGATCGCGGCGTTTCGTGCGCTGCCGACGGAACGCACGCGCACGACGCGGCGCACGCTTTCGCCCATCATGAAAATGGCGCCGAAGCTCGATGACTTTTTCCACGACGGCGAAATCGTCGCGAGCAAAGGGGATCTCGAGCGTCCGATTTCCGGGCTGGCGATGGACAGCCGTCGCGTGATGGCGGGAAATATTTTCTTCGCACTCCCAGGACGCCGCGCCGACGGGCATTCCTACATCGACGAAGCCATCAGCCGTGGCGCTGTCGCGATTGTTGCTGAAAAAATTCCCGCCGGCACCGCCACGCGCGTGACTTATATCCAAGTTGCTAACACCCGCCGAGCGCTCGCTAAAGTGTCGCAGCGTTTCTTTGGCTTTCCCGACAAGTCGCTCGATCTGGTCGGCGTCACCGGCACGAATGGCAAGACCACGGTGGCGAGTCTGGTGAAACACCTGCTTTCCACTCAGACGCAGCGCGTCGGTTTGATCGGCACCATCAACTACGATCTCGGTAACCGCGTGGTGCCGTCGTATCGTTCCACGCCGGAAGCGCTCGATCTTTACGGCATGCTCGCGCAGATGCGCGATGCGGGCTGTCGCCAGGCCGCAGTGGAAATCAGCTCGCACGGCATCGATCAGGATCGCGTGCTCGGTCTGCAATTGGGCGTCGCGGTGTTCACGAATCTCACGCGCGACCATCTCGATTGTCACCAGACGTTCGACGCGTATTTCGATGTGAAGGCGCGTTTGTTCAATGGCGCCAACGGGCACGCGCCGCGCGCAGCGGCGATCAACATCGACGATGCTTGCGGTGCGAAACTCGCTGCCGAGACGCCGGCCGGCATCAAAGTCGTGACGTTTGGTGAATCGCCTGCCGCCAACGTGCGCGCCGAGAACGTGCGTCTCAATTTCACGAACACGCAGCTGCGTCTCGTGTGGCCGGAAGGCGCGCTCGAAATTGAAAGCCCGTTCATCGGTCGCTACAATGTGAGCAACTTGTTGGCCGCCTTCGCGGCGTGTTATGCGCTCGGTCGCGATCCATTGGTGATCGCGGCGCGTTTGAAAAGTTTTGCCGGAGTCGCCGGTCGCATGGAGCGCATCGACGAAGGCCAGGGTTACAATGTGCTGGTCGACTACGCGCACACCGACGACGCGTTGCGCAATGCGCTCGGCATGGTGCGCGCGGTGACGCCGGGGCGGTTGTTCGTGGTGTTTGGCTGCGGCGGCAATCGCGACCGCGCGAAGCGTTCGCTCATGACGGGCGTAGTGCAGGAGTTTGCCGATCACGCGTGGGCGACGGCGGACAATCCGCGCTCGGAAGCGGTGACGCAAATTTTCGAAGACATGAAAACCGGCGTGAGTCAGCCGGCGAAGATCACTTTTGCCGAAGATCGTCGTCGCGCGATCAGCCTCGCCCTCGCCGAAGCGCGCGAAGGCGATTGCGTGGTCATCACGGGCAAGGGCCACGAGACTTATCAAGAATTTGCCGGCACGATTGTGCCGTTCGACGACCGCCAAGTGGTGCGCGAGCTGATCGCCATCAAAAACACCACGACGGTCTGAACCTCTCTCCATGCCAACCTTCACCGCAGAAAAAATGGCCGCTGGGACGGGCGGCCGTTGGAACCGCTTTCCCAGCGGCGCGGTCGCTGGCTTTACCAACGACACCCGGCAACTCGCGGCAGGGCAGGTGTTCGTTGCGCTGAAAACGGATAAGCGCGACGGCCACGATTTTCTGGCTCAAGCGCAGCAAAGCGGCGCGACGGCGGCGCTGGTGAGTCGGGAAGTTGACGACGTAAATCTGCCGCAACTCGTCGTCGGCGATACCCTCGAAGCGTTTCAACGCATCGCGCGCGACCATCGTCGCGAATTTCCCGGCACAGTCGTCGGGATCTCCGGCAGCGTCGGGAAAACGTCGACGAAAGATCTCTTGTCGGTGTTGCTCGGTGGCGCCCCCGAAGTGCTGGCGACGGCGGGGAATCTTAACAATTTCATCGGCGTGCCGCTGACGCTCACAAAGCTCGACGCCGCGACGCATCGGGCCGCTGTGGTCGAGGCTGGCATCAGTGTGCCGGGAGAGATGGTTTCGCTGGCGGCGATGATTGAACCCGATCACAGCATCATCACCCTCGTCGCGCCGGCACATTTGGAACAACTTGGCTCGCTCGGTGGCGTGGCGTTTGAGAAATCGCGATTACCGGCGGCGAATCGTGGCGGTGGTCTCGCCGTGTTTCCGGTGTCGTGCTGGCAGTTCGAGTGCTTTCGCGAACTCGCGAATCCGCTCGTGCTCGTGCCGGAGAACGAAATCGCGATGCAGCCGGCGAGCGGGCGGGCGATTAAGTTTTCCTTCGCGCAACGCGCGGAAAACTCGGAACTCACTCTGAATGGTAAACGGCGCTTCAGCCTGTCGCGACGCGTCAGCGCGGGCATGGTGCAAAACGCCGCGCTCGCGCTCGTGCTGGCGTCCGAACTCGGCGTGTCGGACGAGACGCTGCAAACGCGACTCGCCCACTGGCAGCCGTCGAAGTGGCGCGGGGAACTGCAGCGGGTGGGGGACGCGCTCGTGTATTGCGATTTCTACAATGCGAATCCTGCGTCCATGATGGATGCGATCGCGGCTTTCACGGCCTCCGTAAAAGAGGAACTGCCGCGCCTCTACATCCTCGGTTCGATGGAAGAACTCGGCGCTGATTCGGCCGCGTTTCACCGTCAGGTGGGACGTTCGCTGCATTTGCGGAGCGGCGATTTTATTTTTCTCATTGGCAGCCAGGCCGAGGCGTTGCGCGTCGGTGTGCTCGAGAATGGAAATGATTTTTCGCAGATCGCGGTGCTCAATGATTTGCAGCCCGCACGTGACCGCCTCGCGCATTTTAAAGGCGCGGTCTTCGTGAAAGGCAGCCGCCGTTACCAGCTTGAAACCGTGCTCGATCCGCACGCTGTCGCCCATGCTTAGTTATCTCTCAGAATACGCCCACGTTTTCGGACCGTTCCGGTTGCTCCAATACATCTCCGTGCGCACGGTCGGTGCGGCGGTGACGGCGTTGATCGTGGGCTTCATCATCGCGCCCCGCCTCATCCTTTGGTTTAAGAAAATGAAGTTTGGCCACGGCTACATCGACGAACGCACGGGCGCGCTCGGTGCGACTTACTTCGATAAAAAGCACACGCCGACGATGGGCGGGTTGATCATTTTTTTGTCGGTGTTCATCAGCGCATTGCTTTGGGCAACGCCGAATGTCTGGGTGTTGGTCGCGTTGTTTGTTTATGCGGCGCTCACGATTCCGGGCTTTCGCGACGATTACCTGAAGGTCGTTCACAAAAACAAGGACGGGATCAATTCGTGGGAAAAAATCGCGTGGCAGTCGCTCGCGACAGTCGTGGCGCTCGCGATTCTGCTCTGGCATCCGACGAGTTCGCATAAAATCCACGAGTTGTGGGTGCCGTTTTTGAAGACGGCCGTGATTCCGCACATGCACTGGTCGCTGCTGCTGATTTTAATTTATCTATGGATCGTCGGCTTTAGCAACGCGATCAACCTGACCGATGGACTCGATGGCCTCGCCGTGGGCTGCACGATCACGGTGGCACTGGTGCTCGGCATCATGGCGTATATCGCGGGCAACAGCATTTACTCGCAATACCTCCTCATCAGTTACGTGCCCGGCACGGGCGAACTCACGGTGATTTGCGGCGCGCTCATCGGGGCGTGCATGGCGTTTCTTTGGTATAACTCGCACCCGGCGGAAGTGTTCATGGGTGACACCGGTTCGCTCGCGCTCGGTGGCTTGATTGGCGTGATGGCCTTCATGATTCACCAGCCATTCACCTTGGTAATCGTCGGCGGCGTGTTCGTGATGGAGCTGCTGTCCGTCGTGTTTCAAGTGAGCTGGTTTAAGTTCACCAAGCGTCGCACCGGAGTGGGCAAGCGCCTCTTCCTGATGTCGCCAATTCATCACCATTTCCAAAAGAAGGGCTGGCCGGAAACCAAGGTCGTCCTGCGCTTTTGGGTGCTCTCCCTCGGCTTTGCCCTGCTGGGCCTCGCCACGCTGAAACTGCGCTAAAAATCAAAAATATGAATCTGGAACTCAGGAAATCAGGAACGAACCCGGTGCTGTGGCATTTCTTCCTGATTTCCTGAGTTCCAGATAACAAAAAATTTCCCATGCCGATCGATTACAACTTCGAAGCCAGCCCGAGTTTTCGTGATGTCACGCGCACGAGTTTGCTGCTGTTGCGCCAACCCATCGTTCGTTCCCTTTCCAAGCTGCGCCGCCTTCGCTCGGGTCAACCCGTCATCGAAGGCCCCGTGGTGCGCACCGCCAAAATTTTCGCAGGAGTTCGCTGACAGGTTCTTTATACATCCAATCCTTAACCGGAACCTTACCTATCTTTGCTGTCAGCGAACACCTGCTCTTCTTTTTCAAAAGCTTCGAAATTCCAGTCCATTTGCCCGCCGCAAAAACAGCTGTGCAAAACCTGTGAATAAGTCCGATTTTTAGATAGCTAATCAACCAACCGCCTACTCATATTCCCGTCATGAAAATCCTTCAGATCTTCGGAGCCGTGGTCGCCGTCCACGTGCTCGCGTTTATCTTCATTTTTGCGAGCCCCGGCTGCCAGTCCGGCCCTCGTAACGTGCCCACGCCCGACGCCACCTCGCCTTCGCAAGACGTCGCTCCTGTTTCCTTTAACACGCCCACGCCCGTCGACCTCGGCCCGCCCGCTTCGACCACCACTTCGGGTTACGCGGCTCCGACCCGTCCGGGTTCGCCTAACGCCGCCGCCGTCACTCCGGCAAAGCCTGCGCCGGAAGTCGCCCCGATCACCACCTACACCGTCACGCGTGGCGACAGCCTCTGGAGCATCGCGAAGAAAAATAACATGAGCGTGTCCGAACTCGCGCGCATGAACAACCTCACCACGAACTCGACGCTGCAACCCGGCAAGAAACTCGTGGTTCCCGGCAAAGCTGCCGCGGTTGCGTCGCCGCAAGACCTTACGACCACGACCGCCAGCACGACTCCCGCTGAGAAATCGCTGTCCGCTGAAAAGTCCGCGACGAAAGGCGAACTTATCAAGCACACGGTATTGCCCGGCGAAGTCCTCGGCGTGATCGCCCGGAAATATGGCGTGACCGTCGGCGCGCTCGTCGCGGAAAATAATATTACGAATCCAGCCAACGTTCGCGCTGGCCAGACGCTCAACATTCCCGGCGGTCGTCGTGCCAACGGCACGTCGAAACCCGCGACCGCCACGGCGGCGAACGGTGCGGCCACGGCCACTCCGACTGGCGATACCTCGACGCCGCCCGCCGAAACTCCGCCGGCTGCGTCGAACGTGCAACGCTTTGAACTCGCGCCACCGCCGCCCGGTCAGGACTTGGACGCCGGCTTGAAAAATACCACCACGGAAGAAGTGCCGACGCTTAAGCTCGAACTTCCCTCCGTCGAGCAACCGCCGAAGAAATAATTCGCCACTGCCATGGTGAGTTCGACGAGCGCCGCGGTCCCCCGCCGACACCTCACGATCACGCCCGCGAGCGTCATCGTGGTTTGCGTGGCGGCGTTGATCTCGATCGGGCTGGTCGTGTTGTTCAGCGCGAGCTCGCCCATCAAGGGCGGGCCTTACGCGTATTTGTATAAGCAGTTTATTTTCCTCGGCATGGCGATCGGGCTGGGGTGGCTCGCGGCGCGCGTCGATCTCGAGCAGTTGCGCAAATTCGCGTGGCCGATCATGGGCCTCGCGCTCTTCGCACTGCTGCTGACGTTGCTCGTCGGCATCTCGGTCAACGGCAGTCGGCGCTGGCTCGGCTATGGTTCGTTTCGTCTGCAAACCTCCGAGTTTGCGAAAATCGCGATGGTCTTCGCGCTCGCACACTACCTCGCGATCAACCAAAGCCGCCTGCACGATTTCGTGAAAGGGTTTCTCTATCCGTGTCTGCTGATCGGTTCGTTCGCGATTCTCATCATCCTTGAAAGCGACTACGGCGCTACCGCGCTGCTCGGATCCGTGGGCTTGATTCTGCTTTTCCTCGCCGGTGCCCGGTTGAAATTTTTGCTCCCGTGCGTTCTCGGCACCGTCGCGGCGTTCGCCGTGATGGTGGCGTTGAATCCTGTGCGCATGACGCGCGTGCTCTCGTTCCTCAGCCCGGAAGAGCACAAACAAGATGCCGGCTACCAACCGTATCAGGCGCTCGTTGCGCTGGCTTCGGGCGGCGTCGATGGCGTGGGGCTCGGCAACGGTCGCCAGCAAAACGCGTTTTTGCCGGAAGCGCACACCGATTATATCTTCGCGATTCTCGGAGAAGAAATGGGCCTGATCTTCACGCTGACGGTCGTGATTTTGTTCGGCACGATTTTCGTCGCGGGACTCATGCACGTGCGACGCGCCCCGAATCTGTTTCAATTTCTCCTCGTGACCGGCTGCATCCTGCTCATCTCGATGCAGTCGATTGTTAATCTCGGCGTCGTGACCAGCTTGCTGCCTTCGAAAGGCATGTCGCTGCCGTTCATCAGCGCGGGTGGCTCGAATCTTTTGCTGATGGGTTTGCTCGTCGGCATCGTCATCAACTCAGCGCGCACGTGGGAACGCCCGAAGCCGCTCCTGCGCCGGCGTTCGCTCACGGAGGTGACCGCGTGAGCAAGTTCGTCATCGCCTGCGGCGGCACGGGTGGACATCTCTCGCCGGGCATCGCGCTCGCCGAGGCGCTCGTCGCGCACGGCCACACCGTCACGCTTTTCATCAGCCAGAAGAAAGTGGACACGCGTTTGGTCGAAAAATACGCGCACCTTTCCACGAAGCGCGTGCCGGGCGTGCCGTTTTCGTGGCGTCCGGACAAGCATATCAATTTCCATTTGCGGCAGACGCAGGGCTTGATTTTCAGCCTGCGTTTTCTGCGCGCGAATCGTCCCGATGCGATCATCGGTTTCGGTGGCTTCACGAATGCCGGCGTGGTGGTCGCGGGTCGTTTGCTGGGCATTCCGGTGGCGTTACACGAAGCGAATCGCGTCCCGGGCCGCGCAATCCGCGTGCTGTCGCGCCTTGCGAAACGTCTCTATCTGCCGCCCGGCGTGCGCCTGCCGAATGTGCGCGGCGTGCTGATTCGCCACACCGGTTTACCCGTGCGCACGGAAATTGTGCGGCTCCCGCGCGATGAAGCGCGCGCGCAACTCGGACTCGATGTCGGCCAGCGTTTGCTCGTGGTGCTCGGCGGCAGCCAGGGCTCCGCGAATCTTAACGGGTGGATTGAACAAAACATCCCGGCGCTCACGGCGGAGGGCGTGCAGATTTATTGCGTGACCGGTTTGGGCAAGGGCAGCGAAGGCGTGCGCGAGTTCCGTTCGCGCAGCGGCCAGTCCGTGAAAGTGCAGTTTGAATCCTTTTCCGATCGCGTAGGCGTGTTGATGTCGGCCGCCGATCTCGTGTTGAGCCGCGCGGGCGCGGGCACGATCGCCGAACTCGTCCGCTGCGAAGCGCCGGCCATTTTGATTCCGTATCCTTTCGCGGCCGACAATCACCAGGCGGCCAACGCGCTGAATTTTGAACAGCAAGGCGGCGGTGTTGTCGTTGCAGAGCAATCGCTGGCGACTTTGAAACAGGAAGTGCTCGATGTGATTTTCAACGACTGGCTGCTCAAGAAATTCCGGATCAACCTGCACCGCATGTCGCAGGAAAACTCGATCGAGATCATCGTGAACGATCTGCAAAATCTCGCGACTGGCACGATGCCGGCGCGTCACATGCGTCACGCGCCCGCGCCTTCCAACCATGAAAGTGCGGCCTGAGTTTTCGATCATGACCACGCGCGCGCAGCCCATCGACGAGACGCTCTGGCAGGAGTTTGTCGCGTCCGTGCGCCCGCGCCTGGCGGCAGGCACCAAATTTACCGAGCGCGAATCGCTGGCGAGCAAGACCACGATGCGCGTCGGCGGCCCCGCGCGCGTTTACGCGGAGCCGGCGAGCTCGGAGGAATTGCGGCAGTTGATCGTCGAAGCGAAGCGCCTCGCGTTGCCGGTGCTGTTGCTGGGACGGGGCTCAAATCTTGTGATTCCCGATTCGGGCGTGGATGGATTGGTGATCAATTTTGGCCACGCCAACTGGCAAAAATTTGAACCGCAGGCTGACGGTCGCGCGTGGGCGGGTGCGGGCTTGCGACTTAAAAATTTGTGCGGCCTCGCGATCAAGGCCGGCTTGAAAGGGTTCGAGTTTCTCGAAGGCATTCCCGGAAATGTCGGCGGCGCGTTGCGGATGAATGCCGGCGCGATGGGTGGCTGGATGTTCGATGTCGTCGACGAAGTCCACCTGATGACGATGGACGGCGACGTGCGTGCGCTCAAAAAATCCGAGATGCACGTCGCTTACCGGCATTGTGAAGAGCTGCACCACGCGATCGCGCTTGGCGCGTTTCTGAAACCGGCGGCGACGGTGGAATCCAGCGAGATTCGTCAGCAGATCGACACTTACCAAAAGAAGCGCGTGGAGTCCCAGCCGCGCGAGCCGAGCGCGGGCTGCATTTTTAAGAATCCGACGGGCACGTCGGCAGGCCGCGTCATCGACGAAGCCGGTTTGAAAGGCGAACGCGTGGGCGATGCGGAAGTTTCCACGGTGCATGCCAACTTCATTGTAAATCGCGGTCACGCGACGAGCGCCGACATCATCGGGCTCGTTCGGAAAATCCGCGCCCAAGTCAAAAGCGCGAAAGGCATCGACCTCGAACCCGAGGTTTTGCTCTACGGGCAGGACTGGAGGGACGTTTTGTGAGCACACCAACTATTGCAGTATTCTCAGGAGGCACTTCGCCGGAGCGCGACGTGTCACTCGGTTCGGGCAAGGCCGTCGCGTTGTCGATGGCTTATTCCTACCCCACGGAACTTTTCGTGATCGATTCCGACGCGTTGCCGCCGGGCCTCGATCCGCGCAAACACATCGTCTGCTCCACGCTGCACGGCGTCTTCGGTGAGGACGGCGGCATGCAGCGTTTGTTGGAAGGCGCGGGGATTTGCTACGCGGGCTGCGATGCAAAAGGCAGCGAACTCACGTTCGATAAATGGCGCACGCGCCAGACGGTGTCCGCGATGGGCGTGCAAGTCGCTCCCGGTAAAAATTTCCACGCGACCGCGAAACCCGCAGCGTCGGCGCTATCGAATGAGCTCGGTGATCAAGTCGTGTTGAAGCCGAACCGGCAGGGCAGCAGTGTCGGGCTGCAAATCATCACGACGCGGGCGGGTCTCGAAATCGCCATGAACGGCATCCGCCAGGGCGATTGGGTCATCGAGAAACGTATTCTTGGTCGCGAATTCACGGTCGGTGTATTGCGCGGTCGCGCGATGGGCATCGTGGAGATCGCACCGAAGTCAGGGGTGTTCGACTACACGAGCAAATACACGAAAGGCCTCACGGAGTATTTCGCGCCGGCCAAAATCTCCGAGGAACTCGCGAGCAAGATGCGCACCGCGGCCGAGGCGGCGTTCTCGGCGTGCGGTTGCCGTGACTACGCCCGTATCGATTTCATGCTTTCGGCGGACAGTGAAATTTACCTGCTCGAAATCAACACGCTGCCGGGCATGAAGGAAACCAGCCTGCTGCCCATGAGCGCGCGCTGTGTCGGGCTCGATTTTATCGCGCTGTGTCGCGAAATGGTTTCGGCGGCGGTGGAACGCTTCAACGTCGCGGAGGCGAAGCGGTGAAGTCAGCCGGGAAAATTTCCCCAGTGGAAACGGGCGGCTCGTGGCGCTCGATCCGGCAGGACGTGAAGTCGGATGCGATGTCGCGCAAAGGTCGCCGTCGTCGCCTTATCGCGTGGACGAAAGTCGCCGGGCTGTGCGCGGTGTTCGGCACGGCAGGGTGGGCGATTTACTCGGTGATTTATTCATGGGAAACGGACCGCGTCGGCCTGGCCTCGGCGGTGCACAGCGAACCATTAAAGGAAATCGCGGTGCTTACTCCCGGCGGCGTGCTCGATAAAAAGTGGGTGATCGACACCCTGCAGTTGCCGAAAAATATCAGCCTGATGGCGCTCGAACTGCCGGAGCTGCGCGAGAAATTATTGGAAAGCAAACAGGCGCAAGTCGTCGTGCTCACGCGCAGCTTTCCCGACACGCTGGTGGTGACGCTCAAGGAACGTTCGCCGGTCGCGCGGATTTTCGATGGCGGTTTCGATGCCCGTGAATGGCTCGTGGCGAAAGACGGCACGGTTTATCTCGGCGTGGGTTACTCGAAGGAATTGCTGGCCTCGCTGCCGGTGTTGGATGGCGTCACGCTTGTGAAAGACGGAGCGGGCTTCAAGCCGATCGCGGGCATGGAAGAAGTTTCGTCGCTGCTTTCCACGGCCCAGCTGCAAGCCCCGCATTTGTATCGGGAATGGCTGATCGTCTCGATGGCGCATTTCGACGACAACGAGGAGATTGCGGTTCAGGCGAAAACAATCCCGAAAATTTTGTTTAGCCGAAAACTCGATTTCTACAAACAGATCGCGCGGCTCGACTACATCATCGATCGCGTTCACACGATGCCTGACCCGGTGTTTAAGTCGGTGAATCTCACGATCGAGAATCAAGTGCCCGTTGAACTTGAGCAGACGCCCGATGAACTCGCCGGCGCCGGGCTTCCCAATTCCAAGAAGAACCTTCCACCCATTAAGCGAAAACGTGATCTCTAACAGCAGCAGAATCATCGCCGCCGTCGAAATCGGCACCGGTAAAATTGCCGTGCTCATCGGTGAGGTCGCCCGCGGGCGCAGCCTCAATATCATCGGCGTGGGCGTCGCGCCCTCGCGTGGCGTGCTCAAAGGCGAAGTCGTCGATTACAAGGCCGCCTGCGAAGCGACGCATCACGCGCTCGAAATGGCTGAAAAGCGCGCGGGCATCAAAATCGAGGAAGTGTGGATTGCGCAAACCGGCGGTCACCTGGATGGTTTCTATAACGAAGGTTCGGTCAACGTGAAGTCGGCCGACAACACGGTAACGGCGCTCGACATCGCGTCGGTGTGCGACCTCGCGAAACAAAAAGAACTCCCCGCAGGCCGGTCGCGCATTCACGAAATTCGTCGCCCGTTTCGGCTCGATGGTCGCGCGGTGCCGGATCCGGAACATCTTTCCGGTCGCCGGCTCGAAGTGGGTTATTGGATCGTCCATGGCCACGAAGGCAAAGTGAGCGACAACATCCACGTCGTGGGCGGTTATCATCTGGAAGTGCGCGAGATTGTGCTCGCGAGCCTCGCGAGCGGTTCGCTGCTCACGACGCTGGAAGAACGCACGCAGGGCGCGCTCGTCATCGATATCGGGAAAGGCGTCACGGATTACGTGCTGTATCGCGACGGTCATGTGCTGACCACCGGCACGTTGCCGGTCGCCGGCGATCACGTGACAAACGATTTGAGCCTCGGCTTGCGCGTCACGACCGCGCAGGCGGAAGTGTTGAAAATGCGCTGGTCACGCGCGACGGTGCAGACGCGCGACAAATCCGAAAAAGTCTGGCTCAACGGCGACGCGTCGTTCGGCGACCGACAGTTGGCCAAGGTCGCCATCGAAACGATTTCTGCGGCGCGCATGCTCGAACTGCTCGAAGTCGTGAAACAGAAACTCGGCCACGCGTTCGCGCCCGAACATTGCGGTGCGGGCGTCGTGCTGACGGGCGGTTCTTCGCGCATGCCGGGAATCGAAGAAGCTGCGTCGCGCGTGTTTGGCGTGCCGGCTCGTCGTGGCGAATCGCCTTCGTGGGTGAAGGAAGAACTCGCCGATCCGATGTTCAGCAGCGTGCTGGGCGTTTTCCAATTCGGCTTGCGCGGCGCTTACGAGCACGCGATGCCGCCGCGCCGCAAGACCGGCTTGCTGAGTAACCTGACAAAACTTTTTTCGACCTGAGCCATGGACAACCTGCACAGTGAACTTCCGCTCGAGGCCCTCGCGGATCGCGATGTCGGCATCAAGCTCGTCGGCGTCGGTGGCGGCGGCTCGAATGCCGTCGACCGGCTCAAGATGGAGAATCTCGACCGCTTGCAACTCGCGGTCATCAACACCGATTTCAAAGCGCTTAGCACGTCCCCCGTGCAAGACAAAGTGCTCATCGGCACTTCGCTCACGCGCGGCCTCAGCGCCGGCGGCGATCCCGAACTCGGCGCTAAAGCCGCCGAAGCCGACGCGGACAAAATTGCCGAGATCGTCAAAGGCACGGATTTGGTTTTTCTCGTCGCGGGTTTGGGCGGTGGCACCGGTTCAGGCGCTGCCCCGGTCGTGGCGGAAATCGCTTCGCAAAATGGGGCGCTTGTCGTGGCGTTTGTGACGCTTCCGTTTAGTTTCGAAGGCGGTCGTCGCCGCAAACAGGCGGAAGAGTCGCTCGCGGAATTGCGTCGCGTGTGCGACGCGGTGATCCCGTTGTCCAACGACATGCTGCTTCAGGAAGGCACGGAACAGACGAGTGTCCTCGATTCGTTCGCGCGCGCGGACGAATGGATCGGTCGCGGCGTGAAGTCGATTTGGTCGATGCTCTCGCGCACCGGGTTGATTAACGTGGATTTCACGGCAGTGCGCACGGTTTTCCAGCAGCGTGGCGGCAAAACTTTATTCGGCCTCGGCGTGGGCGAAGGCGAAAACGCGGCGATGGCGGCGTTCGAGGATTTGAAACAATGCCCGCTGCTGCACACGCCGGAATACGCGCGCAAAGCGGATCGTCTTTTAGTCAACATCACCGGCGGCGCCGACTTGAGTCTCACGAAGGTGAACGAACTCATGTCTGCGATCACGGATGAGTTCGGGCGCGAAGCGCACGTCGTGATGGGCGCGTCGATCGACGAAGGGTTACAGGGCAAAGTTGAAATTTGCGTGATGGGCGCGGCTGACATGGGTGGCCGCAATTTTGTCCGCCGCGCACCGGCTGCGACCGCGCCGCGCAAGCCCAGCGAAAAGGTTTCGGCTTCCGCCACGGCAGCGTTGCTTTCTGCAGATGCGGGGCCCGCCAAATCGGCAGTTTCCATAAGGGACGACGAACTGCTGGCCGACCCCAATAAGCCGAAGCAGGACGAGTTTGGTTTCCAACAAGAGCCCGTGGAAAACCGCGGTTCCTTCGGCAAATCCGACCGAAATCTCTTCGAAGGGCAGGATCTCGACGTGCCGACTTACCTGCGCAAAGGCATCAAGATCACCGTCTGAGTAACCTTTGACTTATCGCGCCGTTTGCGCGTTTTAGGCGTATGTTTATCGACGAGACATCCATCAAAGCACGTGCGGGCGACGGCGGGCGCGGTTGCGCCAGTTTTCGGCGTGAGAAATACGAACCGTGGGGCGGCCCCAACGGCGGCGATGGCGGCAAGGGCGGCGATGTCATCCTGCGCGGCGACGACGACCAGAACAATCTCATCGATTTCAAATTCAAGCCGCACTGGAACGGTGAACGCGGCGGTCACGGCCTCGGCAGCGATTGTAACGGTCGCGAAGGCAAACCCGCGATCCTGCGCGTGCCGCTCGGCACCGTCGCCTACAACAAAGACACTGGCGAGGTCGTCGCGGAAATTCTCGAAGACGGTCAGGAGTTTGTTTTGTGCAAAGGCGGCAAGGGCGGCTTTGGTAACACGCGTTTCAAATCATCCGTCACGCGCGCGCCGCGCAAAACTGGTCCGGGCGAACCCGGCGAGATTGCGGAGTTCAAACTCGAATTGAAGAGCATCGCGGACGTCGGCCTCGTGGGCTTTCCCAACGCCGGCAAATCCTCGCTCACGAATCTCATCACGAATGCGCGTCCTAAAACCGCGCCGTATCCGTTCACGACGTTGCATCCGCAGATTGGCGTGATCGATTACGTGGAAGAGTATGAGCGCATCGTCATGGCGGACGTGCCGGGACTCATCGCCGGTGCGAACGAAGGCAAGGGACTCGGGCACCGTTTCCTGCGCCACCTTGAGCGCTGCAAACTGCTGCTCATCCTGATCGACATGGCGGGCACCGACACGCGTGATCCGCGCGACGACTACAAGCAGCTCTTGCAGGAACTCGAACTTTACGACGAAGCGTTGCTGGACAAGCCGCGCATTGTGGTCGCGAATAAGATGGATGAGGACGCGGCCGTCGAAAACATCAAGAAATTCAAGAAGCGCTACTCAAAAGTGGATATCATCCCGATCTCCTGCTTGAGCGAGGTCGGTATTCCGAAGCTTCGGAAAGAATTGTTAAAACGCGTCCTGAAGATGCGCGCGAAGGAAAAGAAATCGTCAGCCGCGAAAGCCTGAGTCATCTCTCCGTCTCATGTCGGAACACCGGCCACTCCTTTTGCGCGCCAACCGCTTGCTGGGCTCGGCGCTGATCGAGCACAACCTGGTGAAGTTCGAAGACCTCGAGACAGCGAACGAGCGTTTGCTGGAAATCTCCGCGACGGGTGATTTGCGCCGCAGCTCGGTGCTGAGCGTGCTGGTTGATGAAAAAAAAGTGCTGCGCGAGCAGGATTTGCTTAATTGCGCGGTCGACGAGCACACGGTGGGCGTTGTGGATCTGCGCAGCTACGAAGTCCCCGAAGACGTGAAGCGCGGATTGGATATCGGCGCGTGCTGGGCGTCGTGGAGCGTGCCTTACGATAAGGATGAGGATTTTTATTTTATCGCGACCGCGTATTATTTGAGCCCCGCGGTGCGCGCGCATTGGGAAAAAAAGCTCGGCAAAAACCTCGTGTGGCAGGCGACGACGATGGAGATCATCGCGGAGTTTCTCGACCGCGTGCAGACTGAGCGTGACCAGGCGGCGAAAGACGCCCCTAAGCCTAAACCGGCGACCTGACCATGCCGCTCGGACGCGTCCAGACTCAGATCGTCGACAAGCTGGTGGACATGGGGAAATTGTCCACCGAGCAAAAAACGGCGCTACTCGCGCGCCCCGATGAGCCGACGGGCGACCAGCTCGATCAGATTCTCCTCACGGAATACAAGATCACGAATTTCCCGTTGCAGCTCGCGAAGTGTCGCGCGCTCGGGCTCACGCCGTTCAACGTGGCGCGGTTCAAAGTCCAGCCCGCCACGTTTGAGATCATCGATTTGGAATTCTGCCAGAAGAACACAATTCTCCCAGTCGGCAAAGTGGGCGACTTCCTGTTGGTGGCATTCGCAAATCCGTTTGAAACCGCGCTTGCGGCGAAAATCACCGAAAAAACCGGACTACGCGTCATCCGCTTGCTCGGGAAAGAAACGGACATCCGCGATAAATTAAAGAAAGACCAGGTTCGCGAAGACGTGCAGTTTGCCGATGTCGTCGATCAGCTCGGCGCGCAATTTCAGGAGACGGAAGCGGAAATCAAAGAGGAGGATCTCACGAGCGAGGATTCGGCGCCGATCATCCAACTCGCGAATCGGATCATCGAGGATGCGTATTTCGCCGGCACGTCCGACATTCACATCGAGCCGTGGGAAAAAGAACTCGTGGTGCGTTACCGCATCGACGGGCTCACGCAGGAAAAGCTTCGTCTGCCGGCCAAGGTCGCTGGTGCGCTCGTCGCGCGCCTGAAGATCATGTGTAACCTCGACATCTCCGAGCGACGTTTGCCGCAGGACGGACGCATTGTTTTCAAGCAGTATAACAAGAAGAACATCGACATCGATCTACGCGTCTCGACCGCGCCGTTGAATCACGGCGAAGGTGTCGTGATGCGTATTCTCGATAAACAGAAGTCGACGCTGCCGCTGCCCGCGCTGGGTTTCACTGAGGAAAATCTCGCCAAATACCGCGAGTGTATCCGCCAGCCTTACGGTATGATTTTGCACTGCGGCCCGACCGGCTCCGGCAAATCGATGACGCTCTACTCGGCGATGAACGAGATCAACACGCAGGACATCGTCATCCGCACGGCCGAAGATCCGATCGAATACACACTGCCCGGTATCAACCAAATGCAGATGCACCGGCAGATCGGCCTCACGTTCGCCGCGGCTTTGCGCGCGTTTTTGCGTCAGGATCCCGACATCATTCTCGTCGGTGAAATTCGCGACAAGGAAACCGCCAACATCGCCGTCGAGGCCGCGCTCACGGGGCACTTGCTCATCAGCACCCTGCACACGAACGACGCTCCGAGCACCGTGGCGCGTCTGACTGACATGGGCGTCGAGCCGTTCATGATTTCGTCGTCACTCGTCTGCGTGTGCGCGCAACGCCTGATGCGTCGCGTCTGCAAGGTGTGCCGCGTGGCCTACGAGCCGGAGGGGCGCGAAAAGGAAGTGATGGAGCGCGCGATCGGTTGGAGCGGACAGATTTTCAAAGCCAATCCGACCGGTTGCCCGAAGTGCAACAGCACCGGCTACAAAGGCCGCCTCGGCATTCACGAACTTCTCGTGAACAACGAAGAACTCATCGAAGCGATCAACAAGGAAGCCGAGACCGCCGAGCTGAAACGCATCTGCATGAAAAACGGCATGAAGACGCTGCACCAGGACAGCGTCATTAAAGTGAAAGACGGTCTCACCACTCTCGCCGAAGCCTTGAGCAACGTCCCGCAGGACATGGAATTGCGGCGGTAGTGGCGGCGCAATCGCGCGGTTTCATCCCATGATTTACTGGCGAGAGTTTCTGACGATCATGATGGCGCATGCGCTCGCGGTGGCGAGTCCGGGGCCGGATTTTGCGATCGTGCTGAAGCAGAGCGTGACCCACGGAAGGCGCGCGGCGGTGTGGACGAGCGTCGGGATCGGGTGCGGGCTTTCGGTGCACATCGCGTATTGTTTGTTGGGGCTGGGGTTATTTCTGAAAAACTCCGCGCTGGCGCTCGCGGTCGTGAAATATCTCGGCGCGGCGTATCTCGCCTATGTAGGCGTGCAGGCGCTGCGCTCGAAACCGCGCACGGGTGACATGGAACTCGCGACGAGCGTCGTGCCGCCAACGGATCGTGCGGCGTGGACGACGGGGTTTCTGGTCAATTTGCTCAACCCGAAGGCCGCGCTCTTTTTTATTTCGCTGTTTCCGCTGGCGGTGAGCGTTACGACACCGAAAATTGTTCAAGCGGGCTACGGGCTCTGGATGACGCTGACGACGATGGCGTGGTTTAGTTTCGTCGCGTTTGTATTCACGCGCGAACGCGTGCGGCGCAGCTTCCTGCGTTATGGCCACTGGATTGATCGCGCGCTGGGCGTGGTGTTTTTGGGCTTCGCGGTGAGCCTCGCATTCGCGACGATTGGCTAGTCGTTCTCGAACGGTGGCGTGGTGGCGTTTTGGGCGGAGTCGATTGCGAGTAACATCGCGCCTAGCTCGGTAGCACAACGACTGAACTGGAGATACGTGGTGGTTTCAGCCGGCTTGGCGTCCGGCGGAATCGTGAGCGCGATTTGGTTGAGGGTCTGGCGTAGCTCCGTGCTTTGCGCAGGGTGTAGGTCGTGCGTTTCGAAACCGTGGGCGAGCGTCTCCAGAATCTCGGAAGCTACTTCGCTGAAACGGTGCAACTCGGGTCGGGCAAATCTCAGTTCCCGGTTGAGGTGCAACGCCACCACGGTCAGCGACTGCGTGAGGCGCTGGTTGCCGTTCGCCAGCGCCGCGGCGGCATCGATGCCAGTTTGTTGATTTTTCGGATCCGCTGACATGCGTTGGAGCGATGAGAACACGAAGCTGTTGGCGACTTCGGCCGCGCGTTTTGCCTGAATGGCCGGCTCGTCGTAAGTGCCGCCCGCATGCAGCCGCTGGTCGATCGTGGTGAGAAAATCGCGGTTGGCGCGCAGCGCTCGCGCGAGTAGCCGCGGAAACACTTTTCGTTCCCACACCGGCCAGAACAACAGCGCGGCGACGAGCGCGAGCACGCCGCCGGAGGCGGTGGCGGCGAGGCGTTCGAGGGTGAACGCGAGCGTGACCTTCGTGGAGATTTCGGTGATGAGCACCACGAACAGCGTGATGAAAAAAACCGCGATCGAGTAATTTCGTTTCAGCCAGAAAGCGAAGCCGAACATGGTGGCGGCCATCGCGACGAAGAGCACGCCCGGCGGCAATGACAGCCACAACACGCCGCTCGCGACGACGCTGCCCGCGAGCGTGCCAATCAAGCGCTGGCTGGCGCGCAACCGCGTGGACCCGTAGTCGGGCTGCAAGACGACGAGCACGGTGAGCGGCAACCAGTAGCCGTGTTGCAGATTGAAATACTTAAAAATACCGACGCCGATTAGTTGGATAACGGTGAGTCGCGCGACGAAACGCAGCAGCGCCGGATCGGGTCGCCATTGTAAGTTGAGCGCGGAGGCCAGCGGGCGCAGCGTCCACGTTTTTACGTCGAACAACTCGCGCGAAAACGCCGTGTGTTCGTCGGCGCGTTCGGTCGCGGAGCGCAATGCGTTGCCCGCGGCCGGCAGCAGCGCGGAGATCTGCCGCAGGATAAACGTGAGTTGCGTGCCTTCCGACGCGTGGTCGGTTTGCGCGAGGACGCGTTCCTGCAGCGCTTGCAGCAAATTTTCCAGGCGCGTCAAACGCACTTCGAACGAGGCGAAGTGCGAGGGCTGGCGCGATACGATCGTGAGCGCCACCGTGCGTGCGGTGTTGGTGAGCGAGGTGATCAGCGGGGAAAAACTTGGCGCGATCGAAGCGAACGCGGGTTTCTCCATCACGTTTTCGAGCGACACGTTAAATGCCATGAAGCGCGTCGCGAGGCGCGCGGCGGTCATGTTGAGGTCGTCGAGTTGCTTGAGGTAGGGGCGGGGCTTCGCTGCCGGCACTGCCGCGAGGGTGGCGGTGGCTTGGTCGAGCGCGGTGCGCAGGAGCGCTTGTTTTTCGATGATCGCGCGATGGCGCTCGGCGGCAGAAATTTTCTCATCGGGCGCCATGACCTCCAGCAGGTCGGAAAGCGCGAGCCAGCTGTCGGCGACGGTGCGTCGCAACGGGTGTTGTGCGCGGAACGGCCAAAGCGATCCCTGAATCGCCAGCCCCCAAAATCCGCCCGCGAGCGTCGCGAGAAAATGCCGGTTCGCGACGGCGTCGCCTTCAGGATGGGCGATGGAAATTAGAAAAAGCAGGCCGGACGCCGCAGCGAGCGACGCGCCGTATTCCATGCTGAGGTGACGCCACACCCCGGTGATGCCGGTAACAATCGCCGTGACTACAAGGGCATAGAGCAAGGTGTCGCCCGCCACGCCGCCCAGCCACACCGAGCCGGCCAGCACGGCGGTCATGGCGAGCAGCAAACTTAACCGCAGAGGGTAGGAGCCGCGCACATCGACCATCGCGATATTTTGGGCCGCGATCGCCGCAAAGCTCGCTTCCACGGGCAAATGCCAGAACTGCACTGCGAGCATCGGGCCCATGAAGCCGAGGGTGGCACGCATCGCCCGGCTCAGGTCCGGCTGCAGCCGTTCCCGCTCCACGTAATCGCGCCATTTCACCACGAGTGCGTTCATGTGTCGGATGCAATGAGGGATGAAAATTGCAGTGCCGCAACTGTGGTGTTTAACGGGTTACGAATTCCGGAACGTCTTTTTAGGAGAAAAACCTTGAAGTTGACTAAATAGTAAACAATCAGTCTTCCCCATGGGACGCACAAGCGACGCCAAAGAGCGATTACTCGAAGCCGCACTGGATCTGATCTGGGAGCGCAGCTACGGCGTCGTGACGATTGATGCGATTTGCGACAAGGCGGGCGTCAAGAAAGGGAGTTTCTACTATTTCTTCGAGTCCAAGTCCGAGTTGGCTGTCGCGGCGCTTGAGGCGGACTGGGCGCAATGCGGCAAAGCGAAATGGGATGAGATGTTCTCTGCATCCATGCCGCCGCTTGAGCGCATCCGTAGCTTTTTTCAGAACTCGCACGACGCGCAGGAAAGACTTTTTGCCGAACAGGGCAAAGTGCTGGGCTGCCCCTGTTTTTCGGTCGGTTCTGAAACTTCGACCCAGGACGAAACCATTCGCGCTAAAGTGCAGGAGATCCTCCAGCGTCAGGTGCGTTACTTCGAGTCGGCGATTCGCGATGCCCAAGCCGAGGGCGTGTTGCCGCCCGGCGATGCGGCGACGAAAGCGAAGTGCCTCTTCGCGCTTTTCGAGGGCAGCCTCGGCCAGGCCCGCATTCACAACGACCTGAGTTACCTGCGCCACCTGCCCGAAACCGCGTTGGATATTTTGGGCGCGAAACGCACGCAACCTGTTGGCTGATCCCTTTTTTTGCACTTATTGTTTACTAATTAGTAAACTACTCAACTGAGCCAGACTTACTTTTCAATTTATGAACACGCCAGAATCTTCCTTGCCCACCACGCGCCACCGCTTGCTCAGCGGACGTTTTCGTCGCCGCTCACTCTTTGCCATCGCCGGTGTGCTCGGCTTTAGCGGAGCCGCCGCGTATGTCGCCACGCGCGCCGAAGCGGCTGAGTCCGATGCGGCGTCCGCCGCGGCGCCGGCAGGACCGACCGTGACCGTCGCGCCCGTCGAAGAGAAATTATTTGTCGATCAACGCGAACTGCTCGGCCGCGTGGATGCGCGCGAGGCCGTGGAAATTCGCCCGCGTGTGTCCGGGCATATCGCGGAAGTGCGCCTGCAATCCGGTCAACTCGTGAAGGCCGGCGACGTGTTGTTCGTGATCGATCGCCGTTGGTATCAGGCGCAGTTCGATCTCGCGACCGCGCAGGTCGACAGCGCGCGCGTGCGTTTCAATATCGCCGAGCGCGAAGCAAAGCGCATCGAAGCGCTGTTGGTAAAGTCGGTGGTTTCCGTTGAGGAAGCCGACACGCGCACCACGCGTCTTGCCGAAGCGCGCGCCGAACTCCGCGCCGCCGAAGCCACTCTAGCGACCGCGCGTCTCGATCTCGAGCACACTGAAGTGCGTGCCCCGATCGCCGGTCGCGTAAGCCGCGCGTATGTGACGGCGGGCAATCTCGTTTCCGGCGCGCCGGGTGGTGCGACGCTGCTCACGAGCATTGTTTCGACGGGCGACGTTTATGTTTACGCCGACGTCGACGAAAACACCGTGCTCGGTTTCAACCGTCTGCAGCGCGCCGGTCGGATCATCACTGAAAACGGTCGCGTGCCTGTGGAAATGCAGTTGAGCGACGAGTCGGGGTTCACGCATCGCGGTTATGTTGAGTCGTCCGATAATCGTCTCGATCCAGCGACCGGCAGTCTCGTGGTGCGCTTCGTGTTTCCCAATGACGACGGCCAACTCGTCCCGGGATTATTTGCTCGCGTGCGCCTGCCTGTGAGCGCGGCGGAGAAAACGATGTTCGTCAGCGAGCGTGCGATCGGCACTGACCAGAGCCAGAAATTTGTGCTCACCGTCGATGGCGCCAACACCGTCGCTTATCGCGCGGTGAAACTCGGGCCGCTAATCGAAGGCCAGCGCGTTGTGCGCGACGGGTTGAAGCCCGGCGAACGCATCATCGTCAATGGCCTGCAACGCGCGCGCCCAGGCATGACCGTTGTGGCCGAAAACGCCGCGCCTGCTAGCAAACCGAAACCCGCGACATCAATCGCGCAGAATTAAATCCGTCCAGCTGCTCGAGGGTAGGGGCGGTTCTCCCAAACCGCCCTTTCGAAAACTATATCACCGACGAGGGCGGTTAAGGATAACCGCCCCTACCTAAAGAACCTCGTTTTACTTCGCGCTTATATCAGCCGCTTCACGCGCGCTGCTCCAGCTACCGCTTCGCCCACCCACCGCTATTTCCCGTCATGAACTTCTCCGATTTCTTTATTAAACGCCCGATCTTCGCCGGCGTGCTTTCCATCGTCACGTTTCTCGTGGGCGCGATCTCGCTGCTGAACCTGCCGGTGAGCGAATATCCCGAGGTGATTCCGCCGACGGTGATCGTCACGGCGCGTTATCCCGGCGCGAATCCGAAAACGATTGCCGAAACCGTTTCCACGCCGCTCGAGCAGGCGATCAACGGCGTCGAGAATTCCCTATATATGTTTTCGCAGGCGACGAGCGACGGCGCGATGACGCTCACGATCACGTTCAAGCTCGGCACCGACGCCGACAAGGCGCAGGTGCAGGTGCAAAACCGCGTCGCGCAAGCGCTGCCGAAACTGCCCGAGGAAGTCCGCCGCATCGGCGTGACCACGACGAAAAGTTCGCCCGACCTCACGATGGTCGTGCATTTATTCTCACCGGACGGACGCTACGACGACATCTACGTGCGCAATTACGCGACGCTCCAAATCAAGGACGTCCTCACGCGCTTGCCCGGTGTCGGTCAGGTCAATATGTGGGGCTCCGGTGATTACGCGATGCGCGTCTGGCTCGATCCGCACAAGATTGCCGCGCGCAGCCTGACCGCGGGCGACGTCGTTGCCGCCATTCGTGAACAAAACGTCCAGGTCGCCGCCGGTGCGGTCGGCCAGCAGCCGACGCCAAATGTTTCGGACACTGAGCTGCTCATCAGCACGCAGGGCCGTCTCGTGAACGAAGAAGAGTTCGCCAACATCGTCGTGAAGACCGGCACACGTGGAGAACGCACGCTGCTGCGCGATGTGGCGCGCATCGAGCTCGGCGCGGCTGACTACGCGTTGCGCTCGTTACTTTCGAATAAAACCGCGGTTGGCATCGGCGTGTTTCAGTTGCCGGGCTCCAACGCCATCGATCTCTCCAATCAGGTGCGCACGACGATGACGGAGCTGAAAAAGAATTTTCCAGAAGGTCTGGATTACGCCATCGCTTACGATCCGACGGTGTTCGTGCGCAGCTCGATCAAAGCCGTCGTCACGACGTTGCTCGAAGCGATCGCGCTCGTCGTAATCGTCGTGATTCTTTTCCTGCAAACGTGGCGCGCGTCGATCATTCCGCTCGCCGCCGTGCCGGTGTCGCTGGTCGGCACGTTCGCGGCGATGCATGCGCTTGGATTCTCTATCAACGCGCTCTCACTCTTCGGCCTCGTGCTGGCGATCGGTATCGTGGTGGACGACGCGATCGTCGTCGTCGAAAACGTGGAACGTAATATCGGGCTCGGCCACTCGCCGTTCGAGGCGACGAAGATTGCGATGCGGGAAGTGACCGGCCCGATCGTGGCCACGGCGCTCGTGCTCTCCGCGGTGTTTGTGCCCACGGCATTTATCAGCGGATTGACCGGCCAGTTTTATAAACAGTTCGCCATCACGATTGCGATTTCGACGGTCATCTCGGCGTTTAATTCGCTCACGCTTTCGCCCGCGCTCAGCGCGCTGCTGCTGCGCTCGCACCACGCGCCGAAAGATCGGCTCACGCGCATCATGGATCGCGGGCTCGGTTGGCTTTTCCGTCCCTTCAACCAGTTTTTCGACTGGGCTTCCACAAAGTATTCGAACGGAGTCGCGCGCCTGATTCGCAAGAGCGCCATCGCGCTCATCGTTTACGCGGGACTAGTGGGGTTGACCTTTGTCGCCTTTAAACAAGTGCCGGCGGGTTTCGTGCCGACGCAGGATAAACAATATCTCGTCGCGTTCGCGCAATTGCCCGATGCCGCTTCGCTTGAGCGCAGTGATGCCGTGATCCGCCGCATGACCGATATCGCGCGGCAACATCCCGGCGTGGAAGACGTCATCGCGTTTCCTGGCCTTTCGATCAACGGATTCACGAACAGCTCCAACTCCGGCATCGCGTTCACGATGCTCAAGTCGTTCGAGGAGCGGAAAGGCAAGCCCGGCATGTCGGCGAACGAAATCGCGGCGGACTTGCAGGCGAAGTTCGGCGCGATTCAGGAAGCGTTCGTGGCCATCTTCCCACCGCCGCCGGTCAACGGCCTTGGCTCAACGGGTGGCTTTAAACTCTACGTCGAAGACCGCGCCGGTCTCGGTTATGACGAACTTTATAAAGCGACGCAGGAACTGATCACGAAGGCGAACCAGACACCGGGCCTCGCCGGTATGTTTTCGAGCTTCACGATTAACACGCCTCAACTCGAAGTGAACGTCGACCGCGCCAAGGCGAAACAGCAGGGCGTGCCGCTCGCGAATATTTTCGACACGATGCAGATCAATCTCGGATCCCTTTACGTGAACGATTTCAACCGCTTCGGCCGCACGTATCAGGTCGTGGCGCAAGCGGACGCAAAATTCCGCGCGACTGCGGAGGACATCACTCGTCTTAAAACCCGCAACTCTGCCGGCGAGATGGTGCCGCTCGGCTCGCTTGTGACCGTGAAGGAAACTTACGGCCCGGATCGCGCGATGCGTTACAACGGTTACGCCGCCGCCGATATCAGTGGTGCGCCTGCGCCGGGCTTTAGCTCAGGCGAAGCGGAAGCACTGATGGAAAAACTCGCGGCTGAGACTTTGCCGAAAGGCATGGCGCTCGACTGGACCGAACTCACGTATCAACGCATCGTCGCGGGCAATACCGGCCTGTTCATCTTTCCGCTCAGCATCCTCCTCGTGCTGCTGGTGCTCGCGGCGCAATACGAAAGCTTCCGTCTGCCGTTTGCGGTGTTGCTCATCGTGCCGATGGCACTGCTCTCCGCGATGGTGGGCGTGTGGCTGACGGGCGGCGACAGCAACGTCTTCACCCAGATCGGCCTCATCGTGCTCATCGGGCTCGCGGCGAAAAACGCGATTCTCATCGTCGAGTTCGCGGTGAAGCTGCGCGAGGAAGGGAAGGGCTTTGTGGAAGCCGCGCTCGAAGCCTCGCGCCTGCGCCTGCGTCCGATTTTGATGACCAGCATCGCGTTTATCGCGGGTGTTTTCCCGCTCGTGATCTCGTCCGGAGCCGGCGCGGAAATGCGTCAGGCCATGGGCGTCGCGGTATTCTCCGGCATGATCGGGGTGACGGTGTTCGGACTTTTCCTCACGCCGATTTTCTACGTGGTGCTCGAAAAATTCGCCGCGCGTAAGCCAAAGCCCGCGCCGATTACGCCGCCGGCGATCGCGCCGGAACACGCCTGAGTCGCACCTCTTAAATTTAAATTCTGCGTTTCTCATGTCACTGAATTCACCTTCTACACTTAAAACCTGGCTCGCGGTCCTCTCGGTTTCGCTCGGCGCTTTTATCGTCGTGACGTCCGAGTTCTTGCCCATCGGCTTGCTCACCCAGATTGCTTCAGGTCTCAACATATCTGCCGGCACCGCTGGTTTGCTCGTCACCGTTCCCGGCTTGGTTGCGGCGGTAACGGCTCCGCTGCTGACAATTTTTGCGGGTCGGCTTGACCGGCGCTTTCTCGTGCTGGCGTTGTTGGGGTTGCTCGTCGTGGCAAATATTCTCGCCGCGCTGGCGCCGAACCTGACCGTGATGCTGATCGCGCGCGTGGTGTTTGGCATCAGCCTCGGCGGTTTTTGGACGGTGGCCGTGACCCTTGGCGCACGTTTGATGCCCGAGAATGTGGCGCGCGGCACCACGTTTATTCTCGCGGGTGTTTCCATCGCCACGGTCGCGGGTGTGCCGGCGGGAACTTTCCTCGCCGGGTTTGCCGGTTGGCGCACGGCGTTTGGCGCGCTCGCTGGCACGGCGACGCTCGTCGCGATCGTGCAACTTTTCGTGTTGCCCGCGCTGCCTTCGACGCGCCGCTTCGGTGCGGGTGAGTTGGCGAGGCTGCTCAGCCACGTCGATGCGCGGCTCGGTTTGTTGACGATCGCTTTCGCCATCGCGGGACACTTCGCCGCTTACACCTACGTAACGCCGTTTCTACTGGAAAGCGGACGCATCAGCTCGAGTTTGGTGGGCACGTTGCTCTTTGTTTTCGGGTTCGCAGGGATTATCGGCAACTTCGCCGGTGGTGCGCTCGCTGGGCGGAATCTGCGCGCGACGCTTGTTGGCGTGATCGTGTTACTCGCCGGATCGGTGTTGCTGATGCCGCTCTTCGGTCGGCATCCCGCCGGTGCTACCGCCTTGCTCGTGGTTTGGGGGCTGGCCTTCGGTGCTCTGCCCATCTCGCTGCAACTTTGGGTCTTCAAGGCGGCTCCCGGCGAACTCGAGGGCGGCGCGGCCCTCGTGGTTTCCACGTTTCAAATTTTCATCGCCCTAGGCTCGGTGGCGGGCGGACGCATCGTCGATGCGTTTGGTTCCTCGACGGTGATGCTCGCCGGTGGTGCGACCGCGCTGGTGGCTCTTTGGGTCATATCACTTTCCAAGCACAAACCGGCACGCAACGCCGCGCCATCGGCCTCTCAACCGCATTTTGCCTGACGCCTCAGCACGCACAGCTCTGCAGCTTCATCCAACTCATTTAAACCACCATGATCTTCACTGTCATCATTCTCGCGGCACTCATCGCGCTGGTCTCGACCGAGACGAGCCCGACTCAGGAATAAATTTTCCCGATAATCAAAAATCCAAACTCAACACCCATATGAATACCAAATCATCCTCCTCATTGTCCGGTAAAGTCGCGCTCGTCACCGGTGCCTCCAAGGGCATCGGCGCCGCCATCGCTAAACACCTCGCCGCCGCCGGTGCCTCGGTCGCGGTTAACTACGCATCCAGTCGCGCCGGGGCCGACAAGGTCGTGGCGGAAATCACCGCCGCCGGCGGCAAAGCCGTCGCAATCCAAGGCGATGTTTCCAAACCTGCCGACATCGTGCGGTTCGTGGCGGAAACCAAAACCGCGTTCGGTAAAATCGATGTGCTCGTCAACAATGCCGGCGTTTACGAATTCGGGGCGCTCGAGGCGATCACACCGGAAAATTATCACCGCCAGTTCAACGTGAACGTGCTGGGCTTGCTGCTGACAACGCAGGAAGCCGTGAAACTATTCCCCGCGAGCGGCGGCAGCATTATCAACATTGGCTCGGTGGTCAGCGCGATCACGCCTCCGGGCAGCGCCGTTTACACTGCAACTAAGGGCGCGGTCGATGCGATCACCGGCGTGCTCTCGAAAGAACTTGGGCCGAAAAATATTCGCGTGAACGCGCTGAATCCCGGCATGATCGAAACCGAAGGCACGCATACGGCGGGTTTTATCGGTTCTGATTTCCAAAAAAGTGCCGTGGCACAAACGCCACTCGGTCGCATTGGCCAGCCGAACGACATCGCTTCCATCGCAGTGTTTCTCGCGTCCGATGAATCAGGCTGGTTGACCGGAGAACAATTCCGCGCCGGCGGCGGCGTGCACTGAGCCAGGCGTAACTTTTGATTTAAAATCATGACCACGACTCACAGTCCGATCGACCTCACGCAACGTCCGCCGCGCAGTCCGCGCTTGAAGCTCGGCGGTTTTGTGTTTCTCCCGCGCTTGCTCGATAAAGCCCGCGCGGCTCATGCCGACAAGCTCGGCGAATATCGTTTCAATGGCCGCGGGATGGATCGGCACTTCTTTAACTTCACGGGTCTCGACCATGAAGCATTGCGCGCCGAAGTCGCCAAAGGTGGCGGTGACGGCGAGTTGCTGGCGTGGGTGCATGCCCATTCCAAGCATGCGCGCACGCCGTGGGAAATTATGAGCTGGAGCGAATACATGACCCATCGCACGCCGGACAGCGACGCGGAGACGCTCGCGGATTTCGCCGCGCACGTCGCCGAGTTTTCAAAAACGAGGGAGGATATTTCCACGTGGTTTGATCTGATTGACCTCGACGATCACTGCACGTTCGGCGGTTTGGCGTAACCGGTATCCCGCCCGTTTCGATTCGCTCCGACCACGTCCATTTTTTTGGCGTGGTCGTTGTGCATTTGGAAAGCCTGCTCGTTTGTGTTTTCTACGCTTCGTTTTTAAGTGAACCCGCCCCGCAAAATTATGAATGTAACTTCGAAAAATGCTTCCGGGCAATTGTCGCCGCGCACGCTCTGGCTGATGGCCATCGCGTGCGGCGTCTGCGTGGCGAATATCTGTTACAATCAGCCGTTGCTGGGAGACTTCGCGGTTTATTTCGGAGCGACCGCGTCGCAAGTCGGCTGGGTGTCGGTCGCGACGCAGGCGGGTTACGGCTTGGGACTGCTTTTTTTCCTGCCGCTCGGCGATATTCTTGAGCGCCGGAAACTGGTGCTGAATCTGATCTGGATTTGCGCCGGCCTGCTGGCCGTGACGGCAGCGGCCCCGAGTCTGCCGCTGTTGATTCTCGGTAATTTGTTGATCGGAGCGACGGCGATGAGTGCGCAAATTCTGATTCCGCTCGCCGTGGAAATGTCGCCGGCCAATGAGCAAGGCCGCACGGTCGGCGTGATGATGACGGGGTTGCTGGGAGGAATTCTGCTCGCGCGCACGCTCGCGGGATTTGTCGGCGGCCATTTCGGCTGGCGCGCCATGTTCGCGCTCGCGGCGTTGATGATGGTCACGCTGGCGCTCTTGTTACGCGGACGGTTGCCGCATCGGCCGACGACCCTCAAATTATCTTACACGCGCCTGATGCGCTCGCTGTGGGCTGTGTTGAAAACTCAACCGCGGCTCTGGCGCCCAGCCGTGGTGGGGGCCTTGTCGTTTGCCACGTTTACGGCTTTTTGGACGAGTCTGGCGTTTCTGATGAGCGAAGAATTTCACCGTGGCTCCACTGAAACCGGCCTCTTCGGCGTGGTCGGTCTGGTCGGCGCGCTCGCGGCGCCTTACGCGGGCAAGTTGGCCGATAAACGTGGCGCGGCTTTTACGGTGTCGATTGCGCTCGTGGTGATTCTAGCGGCGTTCGGCTTGATGTGGGTGTGGGTTACCATCCCGATGCTGGTCGTCGGCGTGTTGTTGATGGATGTGGGCGTGCAGACCGTGCAAGTGGCCGAGCAGGGGCGGGTCTTATCGCTGCTCCCTGAGGCGCGCAGTCGTTTGAACACGCTTTACATGGTGTCGCGGTTTGCCGGAGGCGCGGTTGGCTCATTGATTGGCGCGTTTGCGTGGACGCATGGGCGGTGGCCAGTGGTGTGCGGCGCCGCGTGCGGATTAATCGTGGTCGCGATGATCGTTCATTTTGTGGCGCAACGTTACGAAGTCGCGGCGACGCCGGCGTTCGATGATGAGGGCGGCGACATGAAACTGGCTTCGTCAGCGCCTTAAAAATTATTCTTTGAACTCTCGCGCCTATCGGCCCTGATAGTGGGATGTCTCTAACTGTCGTCGGACAACGTTGTGTGAGTGAGCGCGAGCCTGAACTAGGGCTCGGCTCGGTTGCGGAGGTCGATAAGTCCTCGAAACGCATCACCGTGGAGTTTCCCGCGACGAATGAGCGGCGCATTTATGCGCTCGGCACGCCGGTGTTGAAACGCGTGCAATTCAGTGTCGGTGAAAATGTCACCACGCGCACCGGCGAGTCATTTTCCGTGGAGTCAGTCGATGAAACGGAGGCGCTGCTGACCTATATCGGCGGCGGCAAACGCGTGCGGGAAGATGCGATCTCCGATGTCACGAGCGTGAGTTTGCCACAGGAACGCTTGATGGCCGGGCAGGCTGATCCGAGCGAAGTGTTCGATCTGCGACTGCGTGCGTTGCAGGCTCAGTCGAAGTTCCGCCAGTCCGACGTGCGCGGTTTTTTGGGGGGGCGACTGCAGCTGATTCCGCACCAGTTCTACATTCTGCAGGAAGTGACTTCGCGGCAGCTCCCACGCGTGTTGCTCGCGGACGAAGTGGGCTTGGGCAAGACGATCGAAGCCTGCTTGATTCTTCAACGGCTGCTGGCGGTCGGCAAAATGAAGCGCGCACTCATTCTCGTGCCGGAGTCGCTGACGCACCAGTGGTTTGTCGAACTGCTACGCCGGTTTAATCTGTGGTTCAGTATCTACGACGCCGAACGCTGCAACGATCTCGAAGCGAGCGACGCGGCGCAAAATCCGTTTCTCGCATCGCAACTCGTGCTCGCGAGCGTGAGTTTCCTCGCGAACGATGAAAAGCGTCGCGATCATGCGCTCGCCGCCGGGTGGGACATGGTGGTGGTCGACGAAGCGCATCATCTCGCGTGGTCGCCGGAAACGCCGAGTGCCGAATACACGTTGGTGGAAAAGCTCGCGCAAAAAACCTCCGGACTGCTTTTGCTGACCGCCACGCCGACGCAACTTGGTTTGGAAGGACACTTCGCGCGCTTGCGATTGCTGGATCCGAGTCGCTACGACGACCTCGCGAGTTTCAAAGAGGAGTCGGAAGAATTCGGTGCGGTCGCCGACATCGCCGAAAAAATTATCGAGAGCAAGCCGCTGAAGCCGAAAGACCATGCGGCGCTGAAGAAAATTTTTGTGAGCGACCCGGAGCGTCTGGCCGAACACCTCGATGCGCTCGACCAAGGTAAAGCCGGCGCGCGCGATGCATTGCTGAGAACTTTGCTCGACCAACACGGCACGGGCCGGGTGATTTTTCGCAACACGCGGGCGGCAATGACCGGATTTCCGAAGCGCAAGTTCTGCCCGGTGCCGATCAAAGAGACGAACCTGACCCAACTCGCCCGCGTCGCGCGCGAACTCGCGGCGGAAGCAGCGGGCACGGATTCCGAGGTGCGTTACGCTTTCAAGGAAGACGCGCGCCTGGACTGGCTCGTCGAATTTCTGCAAAAAAACAAACCCGCGAAAGTGCTGTTGATCTGCAAATCTCAGCGCAAAGTCGCGGCGCTCGAAGCCGCGTTGCAGGAGAAGACGGCGATTAAGATCGGTTACTTTCACGAAGGCCTGCAACTCGTGCAGCGTGATCGCCAGGCCGCGTGGTTCGCGGAGCCGGATGGTGCGCAACTGTTGATCTGCTCGGAAATCGGCAGCGAAGGCCGGAATTTCCAATTCGCACATCATCTGGTGCTGTGGGATTTGCCGCTCAATCCCGGTTTGCTCGAGCAACGCATCGGTCGCCTCGACCGCATCGGCCAGACGGAAACAATCCGCGTGCACGCGCCGTATTTCGGCGGCAGCGCCGAGGAGTGCATCGTCGAATGGTATCACCGCGGCCTCGACGCGTTTGAAACATCGTTGCACGGCGGCAACGATTATCAGGAAAAATTTAAATCGCGGTTGCTGGAAGTCGCGGCGGAATTCGCCGACGGGGACAGCAAGGCGAGCCGCGCCGATCTGGCGAAACTGGTCGCCGACACGGTGCAGTTTCGCGAAGAGCTCTCGGCAAAAATGGAACGCGGGCGCGACCGGTTGCTGGAGTTAAATTCCTTCAATCCGGCTGTTGCGGCGAAAATCATCGAGCGCGTGCGGACGGTGGATGCGGATCCGTTGCTGCGTAATTTCTTGATCGATTTGCTCGATCATTTCGGCGTGCGCATCAAGGAGGACGAGAACGGCGACATCACGCTCGATCCGAGCCACGCTTACGTGGACAGCTTTCCGTCGATCAACGCGGACGGCATGCTGGCGACGTTCAAGCGCGAGCGGGCGATTGCGCGCGAAGACATCAGCTTCATCTCGCAGGATCACGCGCTCGTGCAGAACGCGATCGATCTCTTGATCGACTCAAAAGCCGGCACCACGTCGTTCGTTCAACTCGAAGGCGACAAACCGAACTTGCTGCTCGAAGCGGTGTTTGTGCTCGAAACCGTGGCTGACTCGAAGTGGCACGTGGATCAATTCCTCGCGCCGACGCCGGTGCGCGTGCTCGTGGATATCCACGGCAAGGATTTGTCGTTCGCGCCTGACCGCGCCAATCTCGCGAAAGACATCGAGGATGCGCCGCTGCCGCGTTTTCTGGCGCGCCCAGGCTTCAACGCGACGCTGCTGAAGAATCTCGTGGAAGGCGCGTCGGAGTTCGCCGCGAAACATTCGCTCGTCCTGAAAAAGGATGCGCGTGAGCGGGCTGCCGCGGTGTTAACCGCCGACCTGCAACGACTCGTTGACCTCAGCAAACTCAACGACAACGTGCGTCCCGAAGAAATCGAACTCGCGCGTAAGCAGGTGTTGCAAACGCGCACCGCGATCGAGCAAGCGCGTCTGCGGTTGGACTCGTTGCGCTTGATCGTTGAGGGCGTGCCGGTCGCGTGATGATGGCCGGCGGTGCGGACTTCGACGTGACTCAGTAGCGCTTCAATTTGATGCGGAAAAACTGAGTGGGTGCTTCCGTCGCGGGTTGGACGGGGCTGAGCAAAATGGTGTCCGCGCCGTTGCTGGTGGTGCGGCTGAGTTGGGTGGCGAGCGTGGGCGTGACCGAATCGCCTTCCGGACCGAAGCGCGCGATCTCTGACCACGTTTTCAAATCACGGGAAGCTTGCACGACGTAGTTAGTGTCGGTGGCGGTGGCGGGAAGACTGAAGCCGAAATTCCAACGCGCGATTCCGCCGACGGTGACTTGCGAAACAGCGGGTTCGTCGGGCAAGGCGTAGTCGAGTAGATTGGAGCGACCATTGCCGTCGGCATCGGCGGCGAGTGCTTTGTCGGCGAGGCCGGCCGCCCACACTTCGTAGGGATCGGTCAGCGGCTCGGTCGGGTGTTTGGTTTTCCACGTGGCGAGCAATTCGACGAGCGCTTGGGGCGTGTTGGTGGGAACGGTTTTATTTGCCTGATCGCGCGTGTTCACGCCGTGGCAGGAGGTGCAGCTGCGCACTTCGCCCGATTGAAACGTGATCCAAAAACGTTCGCGCACGACCGGGACGCCGGCGGCGTCGGTGAGTTGCCAGCTCAATGCGCGGCGCGCGGGCACGAAGGCCGCGGCTGAGCCGTCGAGCGCGAGCTTCACGCTGCCCGCCGGGCCGATCGTCGCGGGCAACTCGGCGACGGTGTCGTGGAGCGGTTGCGCGAGCACGCGGCGGCCCGGGTAGGGCGTGTCCGTGGGTTTGCGCAGGCCGAGGCCGCGAACCAAGTCAGCTTGGAAAATCTGGAGATGGGTGACGTCGTAGATTTTGCCGGTGCTGCCGATGCTTTGCACACCGCCGGGCACGCGCAGATTGTAGGGTTGTTGTTCGTCGGCGCGGTCGCGCGTCGTGGCATCGCGCACAACCATCAGCGCCAGATTATTCGTGCGCAGCCAACGTTTCATCGCGGCGATGGGCACGCCCGCTTGGGCGAAGACGGCCGATTCGATGTCGGGCAAATCCGCGCAACGACGCTCGGGCCGCGGACGCGCACGCACTTCGACGGGCTGTAATTCCCACAAGGCGCCAGAGAAATCGATGCGCTCATCCGGTGACCACCACCACAAAGTTTTGCTCGTGCCGCTGGTCAGAAAAGGCCCTGGTGTCCAGACGCCATTGGTGAGCGTGAGTTGACGCAGGCGGAACGTATAAATGGACGGCGCATTGCGCACATCTTCGCGCGCGTCGGCGGTGTGAATCGCGACCAAGCCGCCGTTGCTGAGCGGCAAGGGATCACGGAAATGTCCCGTGGTGTTTTGCGCGGGATTCGTCGACGCCGGCACCGTGAGATAATTGATGACGGTGTCCTCGGGATTGATCGAAGGCGCAGCGTTGAACGCGAAGAGTCGACCGGCGGCGTGCGTGCCGAATTCCTGCGCGTCGGTCGCGATGTAGCGGCCCGGCACGAGCGGGTCTTCCTTCATTTGCAAGCAGCTGTTGATGCGATTCGGATTCGCGGCGACACCGGGATTGAAGAAATAGTCCACGTTCGGATCGTCGGTGAACGAGCGGGCGAAATAGTTGAGCAGTTCGTGGCGACCGAGGTGATTGAGCGTTTCCTCTTCCTCACCATTCTCCTGAATCATCCACGGGAAAAAGAAATTAAATGCGAGGCCCTCGACGTTGCCCTCGGGCAGGCGGCTCTCGGGGAAAACCTCGTCGCGCACGCCGAAGGCATAAGTGGCGCTGGCGCTTTCACTCGAATAATTAAACGTGCCGAAAGTCGTGGAGTTGGGGCCGGTCGCGAGCGCGGTGGCGCGGTCGTTGTCCGCTTGCTGGTCGCGCAGCAAATGATCCCAGCGCGTGTAAAGCACGCGGCCGAAACTATCGACGATCGGCGTGAACGAACCCGACGGCATGTGCTGCATGAGAAACAAATTGCCGTTGACGGGATTGAGACTCCAGAGGCCGGTGTTGGTGGGCGACTCCTCGTATTCGTCACGCTGCGGATACAAATGCGCCTGTCCGTTGTGCGGTCGATCGGTCGTGAAAATAATGCGGTCGTCGGTGGCGTAGCACGGGCTGACGTTGTTGTAGTTTGCGGGCTGGTTCGGCACGCGGGTGATCACGGGCGTTTCGTTTGCGCCCAAGCCGGTGACTTCGTAAAGTTGCCAGACGTCCGAGACCGGATGTTGGTAGCGCACACTGGAGCCGCCGACTACCATAGAGAAAATCGCCTTCCGGCCGTCCCAGTGCATCGAGGGATCACGCACCGCGATACCGTTAGTGCCCTGAAACCCGGAGGCTACGCCGAAGCCGGCTGTCGCGGTGAGATTTTTCACGGAGCCGTCCGGATAACGAATCCAAAGATCGCCCCCGCGTGGCGCCGCCGAAGGCGCGGGGAGATGATTGCCAAAAACCGACGCGACGGCGAAATCCTGCGTGTGCGGCACCTGCGTGACGAACAGGATCGGGTTGACCGGCGTTTGGGCGCGCAGCGCGCCGAGCGTGATGAGCGCGAGAAAGAGAGCGTGGAGAGGCGTAAGCCGACGGTGCATTGGCAAACGTGAAACTACGCTCGCCGGAAAGCGACACGGGAATGGTCGCGCGCGGTGCTTTCACTGAAAACTAACGCCGTGAACTTGCGGATGCGCTCTCAAGAAATGCGAGCCGTGCGGAGTGGAGGCTCACGCGGGCGTTGACGTGTTTTCGCGGGAATTCATAACCAGTCGCACGACTGCGGTCGTCCCCGTATGAGCACTTCTGTTTCCAGTAGTCCCGCGCCTTTGAATTCCACGCGACGCGTGCTGCTCGCCAGCCTCGCGGGCACGACGATCGAGTTTTTTGATTTCTATATCTACGCGACGGCAGCGGTGCTGGTGTTCCCGAAGTTGTTTTTCCCGTCATCGGATCCGGCGTCGGCAACGTTGCAATCGCTCGCGACGTTCGCGCTCGCATTCTTTGCGCGGCCGGTGGGCTCGGCGGTGTTCGGACATTATGGCGACCGCATCGGCCGCAAAGCGACGCTGGTCGCGGCGCTGCTTACGATGGGGCTTTCGACCGTGGTCATCGGGTTGCTGCCGACGTATGCGACGATTGGCGTGGCGGCGCCGTTGTTGCTCGCGCTGTGTCGATTCGGGCAAGGCTTCGGCTTGGGCGGTGAGTGGGGCGGGGCGATTTTGCTCGCGACGGAAAATGCACCACCCGGAAAGCGCGCGTGGTTTGGGATGTTTCCGCAGCTCGGAGCGCCGCTGGGATTCATCGGGTCGAGCGGGATTTTTCTGCTGCTGTCGAAGACGCTAACGAACGAACAGTTCATTTCCTTCGGCTGGAGGCTGCCGTTTATTGCGAGCAGCGTGCTGGTGTTGGTGGGATTGTATGTGCGATTGAAGATCACCGAGACGCCCGCGTTCCAACAGACGCTGGCGAAAAAGGAACGCGTGGCGGTGCCGTTTTTTTCGGTGATTCATCACCACGGTAAGGCGCTGGTTCTTGGCACGATGATCGCGCTCGCGACGTTTGTGTTGTTCTACCTGCTTACGGTTTTTTCACTGAGTTGGGGCACGAGCAAACTTGGATTCACGCGCGAGAAGTTTCTCATTATTCAGCTCATCGGCATTCTGTTCTTCGCGATGGGCATTCCGCTTTCGGCTTTGCTGGCGGATCGGAGCGGGCGTCGGTTTACGCTGATGTGGGTGACGGCGGGGATCATCGGATTTGGATTTGTGCTCGCGCCGATGTTCAACGCCGGCACCGCGGGCGCGGTGGCCACGATGATCGTGGGCTTCGGATTGATGGGGCTGACTTACGGCCCGCTCGGCACGCTGCTCTCGGAGTTGTTTCCCACGGCCGTGCGCTACACGGGCTCGTCGCTGACCTTTAATATGGCGGGAATTTTCGGAGCGTCGCTCGCGCCGTATGCGGCGACGTGGCTGGCGACCCATCATGGGTTGCCGGCGGTCGGTTATTACTTGAGTGGAGCGGCGGCGCTGACACTCGTGGCGCTTTTTCTGAGTCGTGAAACGAAGGACGTAAACTACGGTTGAGCGTGGGGTGCGCGGGTTGAATCTCCGCTTTCCAACTGCCGCAAGTGCGGTCCCCAGCGTCCGGCGAAATCGAGCGAGACGATTAATTTCCAGAAGAAGATCACGGTGATGATCGCGACGATGCCCGCCCAGAGAAAGCGCTTCGGCGTCCACGTGCGCAGGCGCGGCATGAATGAGATCAACCCCAGTAATGCGAGAATCGTGATGACGGCGTCGAAGCTCGCGCGTTGCCAGTAGCCGCCGCCGAGGTGGAGCCACATGCCGAATTCGTCGAACGTCAGCCCGAGACCGACGCCATACGCGAGCGCCGACGCGGTCAGCCAGCGACCTTTGGGCCGTTTAAAAAGCAAGAATGCGCCGACCCCCGAAAGGAGAAAAATCCCGTAGTTGAGATGATGAACATGCGTCGTGCCCACGAAGAAATACAAATCGGGCACCACGCGCGCCATGATGAGATAAACCAAAATCCGCGCGCACGCGAAGGTGAGCACAAACGCGAGAAGGATGGTGCGCGCGATCGAGCGGTAGTTTTCCTTCATCATGGGAAACTGGCGGTGGGAAACGCCGATCAGTTCACGGTTCGAATCTGCCCAGCGTCGCCCACCGCGACATGCGTCTGATAATAATATTTGTCGGTCACGCGACCCATGGAGATAAAATCGATGCGAGTTTTGCGAGCTGTGCCATTCACGAGGATTTTTTTGCCGTTTAGAATCGAGGCCGCGTCATCACCCAAGCGAGCGCTCAAGGTGCGATACGCATCGCTTGTGAGCACGAGGGTGAGGCAGCGTTGGTCGCGATAATCGACTTCCGAGTTCAGAAAATACCTTTCGTCCTGCCGGCCGCTGCCGCGCACGATGAACTCGAATGTGCCGGTGACGCCTTCCGGTTTTTCGGCGGCGAGCATCACGGTTTGAGAAGGCGTAAGGGGAGTGACGGCGGTTTTTTTCGTGGTTTCGCAACCGACCAAAGCCAACGCGAACAAGACAAGCGGGAGAGTGCGCATGAAGCCAAAGATGGGCCCGCGACGACTGGCGGGCAAGTCCGCGTGTTATGCGAACACCGCGCCGCCGACGAGTTGCGGGCCTTGGTAAAAGGCCATGATCTGGCCGGAGGCGAGGGCGCGTTGCGGGGTTTCAAATTTTACCAGCGCGGTGTCGTCACCGCCGGGGATGAAATCGATCACGACGCGCGGGTCGCGGTAACGCACGCGGCATTCGAGGCGTTGTGGTTTGGTTAATGCGTCGCCGATGAAACTCAGGCTGTGGACGCGGCATTCGTTGGTCCACAGGCCGGGCGCTTGGGGGCCGTCGAAGGCGACGAGCAATGCGTGGTCGGTGGCGCGTTTACCAGTGACGACGTAAGCTTCGTGGTCGGTGTTCGAAGGAATGCCGATGCCTTTGCGCTGGCCGATGGTGTAGTAGTGCAGGCCGCGGTGCTGGCCGAGAAGTTTGCCGTCGGTGGCCCGAATGATCGGGCCGAGGTGCTGCGGCACGTAGGCGGTGAGAAAATCCGCCATCTTCACTTCACCGATGAAGCAGATGCCTTGGCTGTCTTTTTTTTGCGCAGTGGGCAGGGCGGCATCGGCGGCGATTTGGCGCAGCTCGGGCTTGAGCAGATGGCCGATGGGAAAACGGGCGTCGCGAAGTTGTGACTGCGAAAGTAGCGCGAGAAAGTAGGATTGGTCTTTGTTCGGGTCGGCGCCTTCCAGGAGCGCGAAGTGATCGCCACGCTCGACGCGTTGCGCGTAGTGGCCGGTGGCGAGCGCGGTGAAACCTTCGGCGCGCGCATACTCGGTGAAGACACCGAATTTCACGCGGCTGTTGCACATCACGTCGGGATTGGGCGTGAGGCCGCGCGTGTAACCGTCGAGCAAGTAGTCAACCACGAGGCGGCGGTAATCCTGCATCAAATTGACGACGCGGAATTCAATGCCGATTTTCTCGGCGACGGCGCGGGCGTCGTCGATGTCCTGCATCCATGGACAATGGCCGATGACGTTGTCCTCGTTGATCCAGTTTTTCATGTAAGCGCCGACGACCTCGAAGCCTTGTTGCTTGAGGAGGAGGGCGGCGACACTGCTGTCTACGCCGCCGGACATGCCGACGAGGATGCGTTCCATTGGGGAGGAGAAAGAGTGGGGGGCGCAGGATTTGTCAATCTGTGGGGCGGATGCGGAAATTTCCCGTGATGTAGCGGCGGAAAATGTTTCACAGGTCGCGCTTGCGGTGGCGCGGCATCTGCTAAAACTGCCAATTCCTTGCCCGAAACCACACAACGCATCGCCCGCGCCTGGCTCACTTCCACGACAAGTGGCGTGATCGAACTCGACGCAGATTGGAAAGGAGAGTCGCTGCCCGTGCTTACGCCTGGCGACAAGGCATTCGCCTTCGCTTCGCTCGAGCCGGCGGCGCCCGCTTTATACGCGGATGAGGCGGCGTATTTTGTCGATGACAAGGGTCAACTGGTCTTCGTGCTCGATCCGCAGGAGCACACGTGGATCGATTATGGGAAGATGCCGGTGTATGTCGCGGGTAGCTTCAATGGCTGGGACGCGGCGGTCGGGCAGGCCGAGTGGTGTTTGCAACCCGGCACAATTAACGGACGTGAGATGTGGCTGCTGCGGAAGCCGACGGAGGCTCTTTTCACGGAGCCGCCGCAGCAGTTTAAATTTATCACGGGTGACAGCCGCTGGATCGATCTGCCGCACGATGCCACTAATTTAGTTTCCGACGGAAGCAGCCATTACAACTGGGCGCTGCTGCCGCGGCGCACGGGCCGAAATCTGTTTCAATTCACGACGCAGCAGCCCGTGCAGCTGAATCTGGCCTACACTGTCACGATGCTGGAAAGCGGTTCGCCGGCGCCGAAGGTGCGCGTGCGGCTGGGGAAATTTTTCCACGAGATGCGCAGCGATTTGCCGCTTGGCGCGATCGTGAAACGCGGAGGCACGACGTTCCGGATTTTTGCACCGCGCGCGAAACACGTGCGGATTTTGGTGACGGACCAACTCGAAGATTCGAGCAAGGCGTTTGGTTACGAACTCGATCGCCGCGACGAGGACGGAATCTGGCGCGGCGTGTGGGAAGTGAATGTCGACCGGAATTTGCACGGCTGGTATTACTGGTATTCGATCAGTGGTCCGCCCGGCGTGTTCAGTCACTTCCACCCGAACCAAAAAATTCTGGATCCTTACGCACAGGCTGTGGTGGGTCGCGAAGGCCCGGCGATTGTGCTCGATGCGGCGCTCGTGGGCAAAGCGCCGCGCAGTGGTTTCAAAACTCCCGCGTGGCAGGATTTGGTGATTGTCGAAGCCCATGTGCGCGATCTTGTGGCGCATGCGCCGCTGCCATTGAATGAAGAGGAGCGGCTCGGTTTTGCAGGACTGACCAAGTGGGTGAAGAGCCCGGAATTTTATTTAAAGAAACTTGGCGTGAATGCGGTCGAGCTGCAGCCGATTCACGAGTTCGATAACAAAACGAAGGGCGAATATCACTGGGGTTACATGACGGTAAATTTCTTTTCGCCCGCGAGCGCTTACGCGTCGGATGGGGCGAAGGCGACGCAGGTGCGCGAGTTTCAAGAGCTCGTCGCGGCGTTCCATCAGCAAGGCATGGCCGTGATCATCGATGTGGTTTACAACCACGTCGGCGAGCCGGCGCATTTGTTGTTCGTCGATAAACTCTACTACTTCGAACTCGAGGATGCCGGCACGATGGAAAATTGGAGCGGGTGCGGCAACGATCTGCGGGCGCGCTCTGCGATGGTCACGCGACTGATCATCGACAGCCTCGTGCACCTGATCGAAGTGTATGGAGTGGATGGTTTCCGTTTCGATTTGGCGGAGCTGATCGGCGTCGATGTGTTGCGTGAAGTCGAGCCGGCGCTGAAAAAAGTGAAACCCGACGTGATCCTCATCGCGGAGCCGTGGAGTTTTCGCGGTCACATTTCGGCGGCCTTGCGCCCGACAGGGTTTGCGTCGTGGAACGACGGTTATCGCAACTTCGTGCGCAGTTACGTGCACGGCATCGGTGCAGCGGAGAAGTTGGAGTATTTTCTCAAAGGTTCGCCGTGGCATTTCGCCTATTGGCCCGCGCAAACCGTCAACTACACGGAGTCGCACGACGACCGCGCGTGGCTGGACATGATTACGGAGAACGCGGAGTTCAACGGCTTCAATCCCACGCTGAACGATCGGCGGCGCACGCATCTGATGGCGGCGATTTTGTTTTCGTCGGTCGGCATTCCGATGTTGTCGGCCGGGCAGGATTTCCTGCGTTCGAAGCACGGCGTGAATAACACGTATCTACGCGGTGACCTGAACGCGCTCGATTATCGGCGGCTCGCGAAATTCTCGGGCACGCATGCGTATTTCGCCGCGTGGATCGCGTTTCGCAAATCGGCGCGTGGAGCGTTGTTGCGGCAATGGTCGCGCGTTTCGGAAGGTTTTTTCCAGTGCTTCACGCAACCCGGCTGGCCGGCGTTGGTGGCGATTTACAACGCGGACGGTAGCCAGGGCGCACCGCGGTTGATGTTTGCGGTGAATCCGCACACCGACGACCTGAGCATAGCGATTGGGGCTTTCGGCGCGTTAGATTGGAAGTTGGTGGCCGATCACGAGTGTTTTTATACGGAAGGGCAGCATCCGTCGGGACATACGGTGACCTCGGAGCTGTTTATTCCCGGGCTCGGTTGCAGTCTCTGGATCGCGGAAAATTGATCGTTCGCCGTTCGGTAAAATCACCCTTTTGGGGCCTCGAATATGGCACGCATCTCACTTGCCAAGGCATAGGTCGTGCTTTTGATAGCGGGCGACTGACGACATTTCCAGACGTCAGCCCTTAACACGTTCCTAACCCAACACCTAACATGGCAGTCAAAGTAGCAATCAATGGTTTCGGCCGCATCGGCCGCCTCGTTTTCCGCGCGCTGGTTGAGCAAGGTCTGCTCGGCAAAGAATTGGATGTCGTCGCCGTCGGCGATATCGTTCCCGCTGACAATCTGGCTTACTTGCTCAAATACGACTCCACGCAGGGCAAATTCCAAGGCACCGTTTCCTCCAAGAAATCGTCTGCCGACAAGCTCGAAGACGATGTGCTCGTGGTGAATGGTAAAGACATCCACGTCGTCAGCGCCAAGAGCCCGGCCGAGTTGCCATGGGCGAAGTTCGGCGTCGATCTCGTCATCGAATCGACCGGCCTCTTCACTGAAGCCGACAAAGCCAAGGGCCACATCACGGCGGGCGCGAAGAAAGTCATCATTTCTGCTCCGGCGAAGGGCGAGGACATCACGATCGTCATGGGCGTGAACGACGACAAACTCGACCTCAGCAAGCACAACATCATTTCCAACGCTTCCTGCACTACGAACTGCTTGGCGCCGCTCGTGCACGTGATCTTGAAGGAAGGCTTCGGTCTCGAAGAAGGTCTCATGACCACGATCCATTCTTACACCGCGACGCAAAAGACCGTCGACGGTCCGTCCAAGAAAGACTGGAAGGGTGGCCGCTCGGCTGCGATCAACATCATCCCGTCATCGACCGGCGCCGCCAAGGCCACCGCGCTCGTGTTGCCGGAAACGAAGGGCAAGCTCACCGGCATGTCCTTCCGCGTGCCGACCCCGACCGTCTCGGTCGTCGATCTGACGTTCAAAGCCACCAAGGACACCTCGCTCGCCGAGATCAACGCCGCGCTCAAGAAAGCGTCGGAAACGTATCTCAAGGGCATCCTCGGCTACACCAGCGACGAAGTCGTTTCCTCGGACTTCATCCACGACAAGCAATCGTCGATCTACGACGCCGGCTCGTCCATCGAACTTAACCCGCGCTTCTTCAAGCTCGTCTCGTGGTATGACAACGAGTGGGGCTATTCGAACCGCGTCGTCGACCTCACCAAGAAGATCGCCGCGCAACTCTAAGACTATTTAAAAAAATTAAACCCTTCACCACGAAGAGCACGCAGCTCACGAAGCCGGAACTTTGTTTCTCTTCGTGTCCTTCGTGAGCTTCGTGGTGAATCTTTTATATGGCTAAATTTAAAACCATCCGCGACCTCGACCTTTCCGGCCAACGCGTGCTCATGCGCGTTGATTTCAACGTCCCGCAGGACAAGCAAACCGGCGCCATCACGAACAACGCCCGCATCGTCGCCGCGCTGCCCGCGATTAAATACGCGCTCGAACAAGGCGCGTCGGTCGTCCTCATGTCACACTTGGGTCGTCCCGACGGCCAGAAGATCGACAAATTTTCACTGAAGCCCATCGCGGCCGAACTCGAAAAACTCCTCGGCCAGAAAGTCACGTTCTTGAGCGACTGCGTCGGCGCTGAGGTCGAAAAAGCGACGGCGAAACTCGCGGCGGGCGACGTCGTGCTGCTCGAAAATCTGCGTTTCCACATTGAGGAGGAAGGTAAAATCAAAAACGAAGACGGCAGCTCCACGAAGGCCGATCCGAAGAAGGTCGAAGAATTTCGCGCGAGCCTCTCGAAGCTCGGCGATGTTTACGTCAACGATGCCTTCGGCGCCGCGCACCGCGCGCACTCGTCGATCGTCGGCGTGAATCTCCCGCAAAAAGCCGCGGGTTTCCTGATGGAGAAAGAACTCAATGCGTTCTCCGGCGTGCTCGAAAATCCGCAGCGCCCATTCCTCGCGATCCTCGGCGGCGCGAAAATCAACGACAAGATCCCGCTCATTAAAAATCTCATCGAGAAAGCCGACAAGATCATCATCGGCGGCGGCATGGCCTACACGTTCCACAAACAACTGCGTGGAATGAAAATCGGTTCGTCGCTCTTCGACAAAGCCGGCGCGGAAATCGTCGGCGAACTCGAAGCCAAAGCCAAAGAGCGCGGCGTGGAATTGATCTTCCCGATCGATTTTATCTCGGCCGATAAATTCGCCCCCGACGCCAACACGCAACCTTCCACGCTCGAAGGCGGCATCCCGGATGGCTGGGAAGGTCTCGATGCCGGCCCGAAGTCCATCGAACTTTACAAGCAGGCGATTCTGTCTTCCAAGACCATCGTCTGGAACGGTCCGGCAGGCGTGTTCGAATTCGAAAAATTCGCCGGCGCGACGAAAGCCATGGCCGACGCCATCGCTGAAGCCACCGCGAAAGGCGCCACGACGATTGTCGGCGGCGGCGACACGGCGACAGCCGCGAAGAAATTCAAAGTGGCCGACAAGGTCACGCATTGCTCCACCGGTGGCGGCGCGAGCCTGGAGTTCCTCGAAGGCAAAAAGCTCCCCGGCGTGGCGTTCTTGGAAACCTAAAACGGTTTCCGAAGATCGTAGATGGGAGATGGAAAAGTCGCAGAATCCTTTGACTGTTTTCCATCTTCTATCTCCCATCTCCCAACTCCAAATTTAACATGATCCGTAAGAAACTTATCGCTGGTAACTGGAAGATGAACAAGTCGGCTGGCGACGGCGCCACGCTCGTGAAAGACATCGTGGACGAGATCGGTCGCGAGACGTCGGTCGAAGTCGTCGTGTGTCCGCCGTTTACCGCGCTCGAAAGCGTCGCAAAGGCGCTCGAAGGCCAGGCCGTCAAATTGGGCGCGCAAAACTTCCACCACGAAAAGAGCGGCGCTTACACCGGTGAGATTTCCGCAGAGATGCTGCGCGCGCTTTACGTCACCCACGTGATTCTCGGCCACAGCGAACGCCGCACGTATTTCGGCGAGACGGACGCGTTCATTAACAAGAAGGTGATCACCGCCCTGGCGAGCCAGTTGAAGCCGATTCTTTGCGTGGGTGAAACCCTCGCGGAACGCGAAGCGGGTTCGACGCTTTCGGTTGTCCAGACGCAACTCGAAGGTGGCTTGAAAGGCGTCGCGCTCGATCAGATCACGACGGTGGTCATCGCTTACGAACCCGTGTGGGCTATCGGCACCGGCAAAGTTGCCACGACCGCGCAAGCGCAGGAAGTGCACGCGTTCATCCGTGATTTGCTCACGAAGCTCTACGGCGCGCCCTTGGCGCAAAAGGTTCGCATTCTCTACGGTGGATCGATGAAGCCCTCGAATGCGGCCGAACTGCTCGCGGAAAAAGACATCGACGGCGGTCTGATCGGCGGCGCATCGCTTGAAGCGAAGTCTTTTGTCGAGTTAGTGAAGGCGGCGGCGGCAGCAAACTAGCCATTCGCCCCTCGGCCCCGTGATTCTGGGGTAAACACCTTTGCGCGCGAGCTTGCGGGGCAAGAAAGTCTTCTGATTTCGTTTGAGCGATGCGTTACCCCATCGCTCTTTTTTGCGCCCTGATTTTCGGCGCGGCGCTCCGCGCAGAGTATCAGTTTAGCGCACCCGATTGGGCGATCGAAGTTAAGCTCGAGGCGAAGCCATCAACGGATCAAGTGAGCACGCCGTCGCCGCAGGGTGACGTGAAAGCGACACGCTACTTTCTTGAGCTGTCGGGCGAGAATTACCTGCTCGTGCACTTTGTCTATCCGCTCGCGATGATTCCTGGTGAAGAGCCTGCGCTCTACGACAAATCGCTGAAAGAGATGATGAAGTCGCGCCCGGGGAAGGTGACGATGAGCGAGCCGTTCGCGCTCGGGCCTTACGATGGTTACCGCATCGTGATTTCGCAGCCGCGCGAGCGCACCACGCGTGAGATCCGCATGGTGGTGATCGGCTCTTCGCTCTACATCATGAGCGCGGAATATCCTGCAGCGGATAAAGGGCCGGGGTCGGCGCGCGCGACACGCTTCTTCAGCAGTCTCTCGTTGAACGCTAATTTTGCAGACATGCGCGCGGTCGACGAACGCGAGCGCTGGCGCGAACTCGCGGCGGGAAATTTTCGCCTGCGTTACGATGCGGCGCGGTGGTATCGCGACCCGTCCGACACGGAGCCGGGAATTTATAATTTAGTTCGGGCGGATCAAAAAGCCGAGGCACAGCTCATCATCGATGAGCAACCCGTGCAGGGAAACATTGAGGATGCCGTTTTGCAGACTGCCCGCGAAGGTGCCGATAGTGTCTCGGTAAAAAAGCGTGGGAAGAAAATGCGTGGCCTCGTGCAGATGAGCGAACTGCAGTTTCTCGCGCAGGTGGAGAAAGTGACCTATCTAAATCACGGCTATTTCTACAGTGGTCGCGAGGGCGCGGTGCAGCTGCGGTCTTGGGCGACGCAGAAAGATTATCCCGGGGTCGCCGCCGAAATGGAAGAACTGCTCGACGGCCTCCAAATCGGCGCGCGCGCGCCGACGCGCTGAATTTTAAGACTGGTTGAATTGCTCCAGCAATTCGCGCACGGGCGGATGGAGTTGCAGCGGGTCAAGTTTGGCGAGCAAGTCTCCGACTAATTTATCGGCTACGACGTCCGACGGATTTTCCAATGCGACGCTGAGCGTGACATGCAACGCGAGTTGGCGCGCGCCAGTGGCGAAATCGTCGTGCCCACGATTTTCGTAGAGGGCGGCGGTTTCCTTGAGCAGCGATGCGTAGGTCAGGCATTTCTCGCGACCGGCGGCTACGGATTCGCCGGCTTTTAAAGAGGCCACTTGCTCGGACACTTCCTTTTGCAGGAACTCCGAGGGCGGCATGTTGAATAATTTTTCCTGCAGGCTGAACGAAAGCTGCAGCATGTCGTCGAGTCCCGCGTTGACTTGCCGTCGACGAGTCGCGCCACGAACTGCCGGAGCAGGTCGATTTGATTCATCAGATAATCGCGGCGTTGGGCGGGCATGCGGAGAGGTTAGGGAGCAAGAGCGGAGACACGAATTTCACGAACTTGCACGAATTGGGAGTTAAACTGTCTCAAGTTCATCGGGAAATTCGTGGAAATTTAAGTAATCCGTGTCACGCCGACTTTGCGTTGTTTTGCTTAGTGAGTGCGGCGGGCCATGTCTTCCACGAGAGCAATGAGGAAGCTGGGGTTGCCGGGTAAAGTTCGCAGCGAGGCAATCGCGGCGGCGGATTGTTCGGAGGCGAAACGCCGCGAGTTTTCCAAGCCGTGAAGTTTCACGTAAGTCGTCTTGTCCGCTCGGGCGTCTTTGCCGGCGGTTTTTCCCAACGTCACGGTGTCGGCAGTGGCATCGAGAATATCGTCGATGATTTGAAACGCCAAACCGAGTTGCCGGCCCGCGCTGCGCAGGGCGGCGAGTTGCGTGGGATTCGCGTTGCCGCACAAACCGCCGGCGATAAGCGACACGGTGAGCATCGCGGCGGTTTTATTGAGATGGATAAACTCCAGATCGTCCGCGGTGGCGCTGGCGTTTTTTTCCGCGAGCAAATCTTCCATCTGGCCACCGATGAGTTTTTCGCTGCCGGCGGCGTCGGCGATTTCGCGGGTGAGGGTGGCGCAGAGCTTGGCGTTTCCCGCGTAATGTCCGCCGATCAATTGAAAGGCATACGTGAGCAATGCGTCGCCCGCGAGCAGGGCGGTGGCTTCGTCGAATTGGCGGTGAGCAGTCGGCCGGCCACGGCGAAGGTCATCGTTGTCCATGCACGGCAGGTCGTCGTGGATGAGCGAGTAAGTGTGGATGCACTCGATGGCGACGGCGGCGGGCAGCGCGATTTCTGGAGCCGCCCCGAAGGCTTCGGCGGTCGCGAGCGTGAGGACGGGCCGCAGACGTTTGCCACCGGCTTGGAGGCTGTAGCGCATGGCCTCGTGGAGGCGCGTGGGGCGTGTATGCGCGGCGGGTAGCAATTCGTTGAGGCCGCGCTCGACGCGCTGGCGGTAATCTTCGAATTGGGCAGCAAAATCCATCGCGAGCAAAGCTTGGCAGCAGGCGGGGGTTGGCAAATGGATTCTGTTCCCCTCGAAGGTAGAACAGACTCGCCAAGTTGCGTCGCCAGAATCATATTTCGGGTCGAATTCGGACGCGTTTTCGAACCTTTCCCACTCATGCCCACCAAAAAGATCGAAAGAGCATTGTATGGCCCGAGCACGACCGAGGTCGCGGTGGGCGCGTTGTTGGGACTGCTGCTCGGCGTGGTGCTGGCGGCGGCGTATTTGGTGTTTAAACCGGTGCAGACCGTGAAAGAAATGCCGAAGGAAACAACGCTCGGCACGGTGTATTATCTCACCGGTTCGGAAAGCAGCGCGAAGAACCGCACGTGGCAGGCCAAGCAGACGAAACTGATCGCGGGCACGAGCGTGGAAGTGGTCGAAGACGAATTAAACGCGTGGGCGGGTTCGCTGGGCGCGCAACCTGTCGTCGAGGGTAAAGAGGCGCCGAGCGACGGGTTGATCATTCCCGGTCGGCCCAATTTTCGCGTGATTGGCGAACAGCTGCAAATCGGCGTGCCGGTGACGCTGGATTATTTTGGCACTACTTTTGATACCGTCGTGATTGCCACGGGTCGTTTTGAGAAATCAGGCGGTAATGTCGTTTTCAAAGCGGATAAAGTTTATCTCGGTTCATGCCCGCTGCACCTCATTCCGGGAGCAGGCGGGCTGTTGGTTTCGAACTTAATTTCGAAGGCGAAAACCTCCGACGAATTGCGTTCAGCGTGGGCCAAAGTTGACGGCGTCACGATCGCGCAGGGCACGATTCAAATTGCCGTGCAGTAACGCGGCGTATTGCTCCGCCGCCCTGTGTCGAAAAACCTGAAGAACATCAGCGTGGTGGCGATTGCCACCGTGATGTCGCGCGTGCTCGGGTTGGTGCGCGAAATGGGGATCGCCGCGATCTTCGGCACGAGTGCGCTGAGTTCGGCCTTTGTCTCGGCGAACACGTTGCCAAATTTGTTTAGGCGTTTGCTCGGCGAGGGCGCGTTGACGGCGGCATTTGTGCCGACGATGACGCAGGAGCTGGAACACCGGCATCGGGACACGGCCTTTGCGTTGCTGAGCAAAGTCGTGAGTTGGTTGCTGGTCGTGACGGTTGCGGTGGTCGTCGTTGCGATGGTCGTGATGGCTAATGCGGAGTCGTTACTCGATGCATTCGGCGGGCTCGGCATGGAGCCGGACACGATTCGACGTTTGTTGATGGGCGCTGATCTGGCCGTGATTTTATTTCCTTACATGACGTTCGTGTGCCTCGCGGCGGCGTTTAGCGCAGCGTGTCAGGTGCTCGGGCGTTTCACGGAGCCGGCGCTTTCGCCTATCTGGTTAAATTTTGCCGTGCTCGCGTCGCTCGGGCTCGGCAGTTGGTGGGCGTGGGGCGATGAAGCGCGCATGCATTTGCTGTGCGCCGGCGTGCTGTTCGGTGGGTTTTTGCAGATGGCCGTGCCGGCGGGAGTGTTGTTGGGCGAAGGCTGGCGTCCGAAATTCGATCTGCGGATGGACGAGCGCGTGCGGGAGATTCGCCGTTTGATGGCGCCCACGGTGCTCGGTTCGGCGGTTTACTTAATTAACATTTCCATCTCGCGCTTCATCGGCCTGTCGCTGAACGACAGCGCGACGCAGGTGCTGAATCTCGCGACGCGGGTGATGGAATTACCGATTGGCGTGTTTGCGGCGGCGATCGCGACCGTGGTGTTTCCACTGATTGCGAAACACGCCGCGAAAAATGAATGGAAGGCGATGGGCGTGGATTATCACAAAGGGCTGCGCTTGGTGCTGGTCGCGAATGTGCCGGCAGCGGTTGGCCTGGCATTGTTGAGCGAACCGATCACGCGGCTGCTGTTTCAACGGGGCGCGTTCACCTCGAGCGACACAGCACTCATGACGCCGATCCTCGCGGTCTATGGACTTGGGCTGCCGTTCCTGTCTTTCACGACGCTCGCGCTGCGTGGTTTCTATGCGTTGAAGGACACCACAACTCCAGTGCGCGCGGCAATCCTGAGTTTCGTGGTGAATCTCGTGCTGAGCATCGTGCTCATGCAGTGGCTCTCGACGGTCGGTCTGGCGCTGGCCAGTAATCTCGCGGTGTTGGCACAGGCGTGGTATTTGCAAACGAGGCTTGCGCGAAAACTGCCTGAGCTCGGGTTTGCGCCGCTCTGGCCGAATTTGGTGAAGATCGTATTCGCGAGCTTGGTGATGGGCGCATGCGTCTTTGCAGGCGCGTGGGCGTGGCAGTTCTCGCCACTGGCTGGGAAGGCGCAGGATTTTGCGGTGCTGGTGACGCTTATTCCGCTGGCGTGCGCGATTTATGCGGGGGTGTTATGGGTGTTGAGAATCGAAGGGCGCGAAGATTTCGAACCACTCATTGCAAAAGTGCGCGCGAAGATTCCATTGTGGAGATGAGCACGCCGGTTCCCATCGAAGTCCTGCACAACGTCGCGGCCAATCGTTTTGAAGCGACCGTGGACGGCCATCTTTCGGTGTGCGACTATGCGATCGACGAGTCGCTCATGATTTTCACGCACACGTTGGTGCCGTCGGAATTACGCGGGCGAGGGATCGCTGAGCAGTTGGTGCGCGCGGGACTCGCTGAGGCACGCGCCAAGAAATTTAAAGTCGTGCCAGCGTGCTCTTACGTGGCGAAGTTCATCGAGCGGCATGCCGAGTATCAGGACTTACTGGCGAACTGAGCTGAAAAGGTGCTCGCTGCTCTCCGCACCGGCGATGTTCCATGTGCATGTTCCCACTCGCGCTAGTGCAGAGGCGTCGGTGCGGAGACCGACGCCCACCTTCCAAACCAAGGCACGAAAAAACCCGCAGCTTGCGGCTACGGGTTTGAAATTGATCAGCGAAGAATCGCTTAAGCTTTTTGGACGAGGCCGGCCTTGATGGCTTTGACCGAGACCCACATGCGCTTCGTGCCGCCATTGGGGAGCTTAACCTTGATCCATTGCAGGTTCGGGCGGAACTTGCGCTTGGTCAGGCTAGTGATGTGCGTGCCGATGCCGCCGCTCTTCTTGGACTGACCCTTACGATTGATGATGCTCCCGACTGTGGGACGCTTACCGGTGATTGCGCAAATTCGTGCCATGGTGTTTCGATTGGTTAAAGGGTCGGAAGTAAAGGTTTGGGCGAACCCTTAGCAAGGGAATTTTATAAAACGTCGCCTGTCGCTCGTTTATTTGCGTAAAGCGTGGAGGGCCTGAAACTTCTGCCCCATATTGGCCGGGTGGAGTAGCTGCATGAGCAGGCGTTTTCGGGGACTAAAGGTCGCAGTTTCGGCCTTAGTCATCGCGGCGAGCGTATCGGCCGCGTGGTGCATGAAGAACGCTTCCTGCGATTCAACCCGGGTTTCGCCGAAACCGGCGCGAACTAAACCGTCTTCCAGCCAATCCCAGCAAATGTGGCAGGTGATGTCCTGTTTTCCGGGGCGGTTAAGGAGATCGTTATCCTGTTTCTGGCGATAATAAGTGCGCCCCGTGCCGCGCGGGGTGTGCTGAGCGAGTTCCACCCAGAACTTGCCGTAGTCGAACGCAATAAAAAGTCCCTTCCACGGCTGGTCGACGATGCGTTCGAGAATCGGCACCGTGCGGATCGGCACGTCGATCGTATAGTATTCCTCTGCGCTCTTGGGCAGGCGATCGGCGTAGGCCACGAGTTCGGCGGTAAACTCCGGCAATTCCACCTCGCGCAAGTGCCGACCTTGGATCGCCACGCCGAGTTCGCGCCATTTGCCTTCGCGCCAGACGACGCGGTGAAACGGTTGCGCGTCGAACAACTCATTCGAAAACACCACGGACTTCGGCGGGATGTCGAACGCCTTGCCGAACGGAATGGTTTTGTAGGCCGCGAACGGGTGTTTGATATCGCGCAGCGTCCCGCCGTAGGTTTCCGCGCCGATTTCGACGAAAGTATAATCAGCAGGGTTGGCGTCCTTGCCCAAAAGCCGCACCGAGGCCGCGACGACGAGTTCGCCGAAAACCGGGTTGAATGACGTTGCCGTGAAAAAATCCGCCGCATTGCTGCGTCCCACGCGTTGAAAATCGCGCGTGTAGTAACCCGCCGTCGGATGATACATGGCCAGCTGCATGTAGTCCGCAAACGAGACGCCAGTCGTGGCGTTTGGCACTGCAGCAAAGATTTCGAAAAAGTCGGACGATGAACCCATTTGCCAAGCCAAGCATTTGTGACCACTGAAAGCCATGCTCAAACGGTTTTTGTTCATCATGGCGGCGGTGTTCGCTGGTTACGGCCTCGCGCAGGTCGCGGCCCGCTCCGGCGCACCGAGTTGGTGGCCCGACCGTGAGCGCGACCGTAATGTGAAGTATTTCCGCGAAGTCATGCAGCTCGTGAAAGAAAACTACATGGGCGATGCTCCCGCCGGCTATGACGACCTTACGCGCAATGCGCTCGACGGCATGGTGGCGAAACTCGACCCGCACTCCCAGTTCATGACGGCCGACCTGTTTCAGGAATCCGAAGAGGAATTGAGCAATGCGTTCGGCGGCGTCGGCATTCAAGTCGAGCAACGCGACAACCAGATCGTCATCATCACGCCCATCGCCGGCACTCCGGCCGAACGCGCCGGCCTCCGCCAAGGCGACCGGCTCGTCAAAATCGACGGTAAACCGGTCGAAAATCCCAGCGTCGACAAAACCGTCCGCCTCGTGCGCGGCGCGCCCGACACGGAGGTCACGCTGACGGTGTATCGCCCGAGCCAGGAAAAGAACCTGGATTTCACGATGAAGCGTGAACGCATCCGCCTCGAAAGCGTGCGCAATACCATGATTCGCCCGGACGGCATCGGTTACCTGCAAATCACGCAGTTCAGCGAACGCACCGGCGAGGAATTTCGCGCGGCACTGGCCGCGCTGGAGAAACAGAACCTGCGTTCGCTCATCATCGATCTGCGCAACAACCCGGGCGGTTTGCTGGATGCGGCCATTGAGGTGTGCGACGAATTTTTTGAGAAGGGCGAACTGATCGCCTACACGCAAGGCCGCACGCCGGACGCGCGCGAGGATTTCAACGCTGGCGGCGCGCACACCAAGCGGGATTACCCGATCGCGATTCTCGTGAACAGTGGCACGGCCAGCGCGGCTGAAATCGTTTCCGGCGCGATGAAAGACACGAAGCGCGCGGTGATCGTCGGCGAAAAAACTTTCGGCAAAGGCTCCGTGCAAAGCATCATCGAGTTAAATCATGGCGAAGGACTGCGCCTCACCACCGCGCGTTATTACACGCCGAGCGGGGTCACGATTCACGAGAGGGGCATTCAACCGCAGATCGAAATCGAAATCTCCGCTGACGACGAAGATAAGATTCGATTGCAGCAATCGCGCCCAGATTTAGCGGGATCGACAGAGTTCAATGATCGCTTCGGTTTCGAACGCATCGAAGACGTGCAACTCAACGCCGCGGAAGAAGTCCTGACTGGCGTGCTGGCAGTTCGCGAAACGAAACAATGATTTTTGCGCTCGAAAGTTCCTGTGATGAAACCGCCGTGGCGGTGTTCGATCCCGCGAAAGGCTTCGTGACCGAACTCGTGCACAGCCAAATCACGTTGCACGAAAGTTACGGTGGCGTCGTGCCCGATCTCGCGAGCCGCGAACATCTCGCGCATTTTGGGCCGCTGGTAAAGCGGGCGCTGACCGTCGTCGATGCGGGTGCTATTACGAAAATTGCTGTCACAAATGGGCCGGGGTTGGCCGCGTGCCTCGCGATGGGCGTCGCCACTGCGAAAAGCCTCGGACTCGCCTGGGGCGTGCCGGTGATCGGCGTGAATCACCTGCGCGCGCACGCGTTTTCGACGTTCATCCCACTGCACACCGAGAATCCGGCGGCATTTGAGGAGGAGTTCGCGAAACTGCTGCCGCACCTCGGTCTGTTGGTCTCGGGCGGAAATACGATTTTGTTTTCGCTGGATGAAGCGCGCCAGATTCGCCTGCTCGCGACGACCATGGACGACGCCGCCGGCGAGGCGCTCGACAAAGGCGCGAAGCTCCTCGGCCTCGGTTATCCCGGCGGCCCGCAAGTGGAGAAGATTGCGTTGAGCGGGAATGTTAACGCGTTCGAATTCCCCAAGGCGGTCGCGCAACGCTCGTCGCTTGAATTTAGTTTCTCAGGGTTAAAAACGAGCCTGCGTTACCAGTTGGAAAAAATGCAGCCTGAAGAAATCGAACGCCGTCGTGCGGATTTGTGTGCCAGCTATCAGAACGCCGTCTTCAACGCGCTCGTGCGCAAATCGAAGCTCGCGCTTGAGCGTGGCGCCTACCGCAGCTTCGGACTCTCGGGTGGCGTCGCGAATAATAAAACACTGCAAGCCCAGCTCGACTCCGTCGCGCGCGGGCAAAACATTTCTTTCTTACGCGCACTGCCGCGTCACACCGGCGACAACGCCGGCATGATTGCCTTCGCTGCATGGGCGGAACGTGAAACCGGTGGCGTCAACGAAACCAATTACGCGCTGGAAATCGCGCCGAGTTTGCCGCTGGCATTAGCTGTTTCTTAATTGGAGGCGGGGCCATTAGTCCCGCTAGCCATCATATCCGCTCGATCTTGTAGGTTGCGCGTTTACTCGCAACGTGGCGGGCAAGCCCGCCGCCTACAAAGACGAGAATGATAACTCGCGGGGCTGATGGGCCCGCCTCCACAAGGAATTAGTCCGTCCTACCACTTAAACTTCTCGCGGAGATACGGGGCGGTTGGGCTGCGTTTTACTTTCGTAAGGCCGGCGAGCGGGCCTTGATAGAGAATCTCGCCACCAGCGGGGCCGCCGCTGGGGCCGACTTCGACGATGTAGTCGGCTTCAGCGAGCAGATCCAAGTGATGCTCGATCACGACCACAGTGTGACCTTGATCAACGAGGCTTTGCAGCACGCGAATCAATTTTTCGCAGTCGCTCAGGTGCAGACCGATGGTGGGCTCTTCGAGGAGATAGAGGTTTTTAACGGTGATATCGCGCGAGCGCTCCGTGTAGGTGCGCAGGCCGTGCGTGAGTTCAGTGACGAGCTTGAGGCGTTGCGCTTCGCCGCCGGAGAGCGACGGGCTGCTTTGGCCGAGCGTGAGGTAGCCGAGGCCGCAATCGACCATGAGTTTGCAGACCTGTGAAAGCTGCGAGTGGAAATCGAAAAACACCGCAGCTTCGTCGAACGAGAGCTGCAGCACCTGGCCGATAGTTTTTCCTTTCCACGTGATGTCGTTCAGTTCGGCGCTGTAACGCGAACCGCCGCAGGCGTCGCACGGCAGATAGGAATCCGGCATGAATGCCATCTCGAGTTTGATGCGACCGGCGCCTGAACAAGTTTCGCAGCGGCCGCCGGCGGTGTTGAATGAAAACCGGCTGGCCGTGTAGCCGCGCATTTTCGATTCCGGTAACGTCGTGAAAAACTGGCGGATCAAGTCGAAGATCCCGAGATACGTCGCCGGCGTTGAACGCGGCGTTTTGCCAATGGGGGATTGATCGACTTCGACCACGGTTTTGAAGCCATTGGCGCCGGTCAATTCCAAGAAGGGCGGTTTCGGTTTTCCAGTTTCGATTTCATCGTCGTTCTCGAAGCCAGCGAGACGCACGAAATCTTTGCCGGAGAGTTTGGCCTTCTTTTCCTTGATCGCGCAAGCGACGGCCGGGTGGAGAATGTCGCGGCAGAGCGTCGATTTGCCGGCGCCGCTCGGGCCGCAGAACAACGTCAGGCGGGCGAGGGGAATTGCGAGCGACTGGTCGCGGATGTTGCGGAAGTTAACGTCCTTGAGTTCCAGCCATTCTGGTTTTTTGGCCGACGCTTTTTTCGCTGCAGGCAGAGCGCGGTATTGGCCGAGCAACGGATGCTTGATGCCTTTGTCGAGGTAAAGGCCGGTGAGCGATTTTTCGTTTTTGCGGAGGTGCGCAGGTGTGTCGTTGGCGAGAAGGTGGCCACCATTAATGCCGGCGCCGGGGCCGAGATCGATGATGCGGTCGGCGCGTTCCATGACGACATCGTCGTGTTCGACCACGAGCACAGTGTTTCCCTTGTCGCGCAACGAGAGCAGCGTTTCGATGAGGCGATCGTTGTCGCGCGCGTGCAAACCGATCGACGGTTCATCGAGCACGTAGAGCACGCCGGAGAGATTCGAACCAAGTTGGGCGGCGAGGCGGATGCGCTGGGCTTCACCGCCGGAAAGCGTGTCGGTCGGGCGATCCATTTGCAGATAGTCGAGACCGACTTGATCGAGGAAACGCAGGCGCTCTTCGATTTGCGGGACGATGTCTTGCGTGATCAGTTTACCGCGTCCGTCGAGTTGGAGGTTCCGGAGCGTCGCGAGCAAATCCTCGGGTGTTTGCCGGGTGAGCGCGGGCAGCGAGATCGGCTCGGCGCGTTTCACCGGCAATTTTACTGCGCGGGCAATGCGGTTGAGGCGTTCGCCGTGGCAACTCGGGCAGATTTTTCCATTCGAAGCGGGATCATCTGGATCAATGGTGCGCAACGCGTCGGCGACTTCGTCAGAGCGCTCTTCGTCTTCGTCAGGCTTCAACATCCAGTCAAAGATGCGTCCGTGACCGCGGCAGGTCGGACACCAGCCCTTCGGCGAGTTGAAGGAAAAATGCTTTGGATCGAGCTCGGGGAAAGATTCTCCGCTGGCGATATCGGTGCGCGTCGTGGAGAACCAAGAGAGCACTTCGCCGGTCGGCGTGATCAGGAAGCATGCGCCTTTGCCGAGTTTCAGAGCGAGAGTGAGGGCCGCACCGGTTTCTTTCGGAGCTTTGCCTTTCAAGTCGGCGACGACGACTTCGACATCATGCTCCTTGTAGCGATCGAGTTTTTGGAAGGTATCGACGCGCAGCAAGCGACCGTCGGCGCGCATGAGTTCGTAACCCTGTTTCTCGATCCACTTCGCAATTGGTTCGTGGTGACCCTTGCGACCGCGGATGAGCGGGGCACAGAGATAAAGGTGTTTCGCTTTCTTCGCTTTGGGCGAGGCGATGATTTTCTCGAGCAACAGACGGAGCTGGCTTGGCGTCAATGGCGTGACGGCGCGATCGGTTTCCGGGTGATGCTGGATGCCGAGGCGCGCGTAGAGCAGGCGGAGGTATTGCGCGACTTCGGTGATGGTCGCGACAGTGGATTTGCGCGAACCGCGCGTGACGCGTTGCTCGATGGCGACGGTCGGTGGAATGCCGCTCAAGCGATCGATGTCGGGGCGCGGGAGTTGTTCGACGAATTGCCGTGCGTAGGGCGACATCGATTCCATGAACCGGCGCTGGCCTTCCGCAAAAATGATGTCGAACGCCAGAGTCGACTTGCCCGAGCCAGATACGCCGGTGACGACGGACAACTGGCGGTGCGGAATCGAGAGCGAGATGTTCTTAAGATTATTTTCGCGCGCACCGAGCACCACGAGTTCGCTGGGCGCGGCCACGAGACTGGTTTGGTAAGGCGCGGGTTCTTCGGCGGCGGCAAGTTCGGCGTCGGAAAGAATTTCGCTGGCACCGAGTGCTTCAAGGAGGAAGGGAGCTGTCGCGCTGTGCGTGCGGGAGATGGTTTCGGGTGTGCCGCTGGCGATGATCTGGCCGCCGTTTGCGCCGGCTTCGGGCCCTACTTCGAGAATCCAGTCGGCGGATTTTAAGACGTCGAGATTGTGCTCAATCAGGACGATGCTGTGGCCGCGATCGACGATCCGCTGCAGCACTTCGAGCAGGCGTTTGACATCGTGGCGGTGGAGACCGGTGGTCGGTTCATCCAGCAGCAGCAAAGCTCCTGCTGGATGAACCGACGGGAGATGGGAGATGGAAGACGCGAGATTGGGGCTGCCTGTGGCCCCATCTTTTATCTCCGAACTGCCATCTTCGGCAGCGTAGCTGCTTAGGTAACGCACGAGCTTGAGGCGCTGCGATTCGCCGCCCGAGAGCGTGTTGAGCGGCTGACCGAGCGTGAGGTAGCCGAGGCCGACTTCGTCGAGTGAGGCGAGGCGGCGGTGGATTTCCGCGTGGCCTTTAAAAAGTGGCAGAGAATCGCTGACCGTGGTCGCGAGCAGGTCGGCGATGGATTTGCCGTTCCAGGAAATGGCGAGAACTTCGGGTTTGAAGCGTTTACCTTCGCAAATCGGGCAAGGGACAAAAACGTCGGAAAGGAACTGCATCTCGACACGTTCGCTGCCAAGGCCCTGACAATTGTCGCAACGGCCGTCGCCGCTGTTGAACGAGAAACTCGAGGAACTGAAACCGGCTTCCTGCGCCTCGGGCACGCGCGCGTAGAGTTCGCGGATGAGTTCCCACGCTTCGCAATACAGCGCGGGATTCGAGCGCGGCGTGCGGCTAAGCGGCGATTGATCGACAAGGACGACTTCCGAAAACGCGGCATCAACTTTGATCGATTCGATCGACGCGGGATCCTCGGTCATCAAGTTGCGCTGCGTGAGCAGGCCTTGGTGAATGACGTTGTTGAGCAACGTGGATTTGCCAGAACCCGAGACGCCGGACAGGCAGACGAAACGTTGTAACGGCAACTCGAAGCTGACGTTTTTAAGATTGTGCTTGGAGGCGTTGGTGAAACGGAGCCAGGCATTGTGCGCGAGCTTACCATCGGTGCCGACGGGCCGGCGCTTCTTCGGCAGCTCCACGCGTGCGCGTCCGGAGAGGTAGGTGCCAGTGATGCTGTTCGGCGAACGCAGCATCTGGTTCACCGTGCCTTTGAAAACGATTTCGCCGCCACGCGCGCCGGGCTCGGGGCCGACTTCGATCACGTAATCAGCGGCGCGAATCATCGCTTCGTCGTGTTCGACGACGACGACGGTGTTACCGGTATCGGTCAGCGTGCGGATGATGCCGATGAGGCGGTCGATGTCGCGCGGATGCAAACCGACCGACGGTTCATCGAGCACGAACAATGTATCGACGAGCGAGGTGCCGAGACACGACGTGAGGTTGACGCGTTGCACTTCACCGCCGGAAAGCGTGCGCGAGGTGCGGTCGAGCGTGAGGTAGCCGAGGCCGACTTGTTGCAGGTAACGCAGGCGCGTGACGATGGAGTCGTGCGCGAGATCGCGTTGATGCGTGGAAGCGGATTTATCGGCGGCGCCTTCGCTGCTCGCGATGAGTGCGAGCAGATCGCTGACCGGAAGTTGGTAGAGCGCGGGGAGAGTGTGGTTGTGCCATTTCCAACACAGCGCCTCGGGCTGCAAGCGGGCCCCGCCGCACTCTGGGCAGGGATTGTAGGTGCGGTAGCGCGAGAGGAAAACGCGCACGTGCATCTTGTAGGTTTTGCCTTCGAGGTATTTGAAAAAACCTTTGAGGCCATACCAATACTGCGGCCACTGGTTATCTTTGCCGTCGTAGCCCGGCGAGCCTTCGATCACGAACGTCTTTTGCGCCGCGGTAAGCTTGGCAAACGGGACGTTGGTGGGGATGCCGTTTTTCTTGGTGAACTTCAGGAGGTCGCGCTTCGACTCGCTGAATACTTCTCCCTCGAACGCCTTGATCGCGCCGTCGTCGATGGACAACGAGTGATCCGGAATCGCGAGGCGGTAATCGATATCGATCACGCGGCCGAAGCCGCGGCAACGCGGGCACGCACCGAGTGGCGAGTTAAAAGAGAAAAGACCCGGCGTAGCGGCGCGGAACGTGCGGCCGGTTTTCGGCGAATGCAGTCCGCGCGAATAGTGGCCGGCGTCGGCGAACTTGTCGGCGGTGAATAAAAAAATCTGGCCGTTGCCGAAATGCAGCGCGGTTTCCGTGGCTTCGAGAAAACGCGACTTGTTGTCGGCGGAGATCAGCAAGCGGTCTTGAACGACATGGATGAACGTCGAGCTTTGAACGTCGAACTTTGAACGTTCAACTTTAGAGCCGTCTAAAGCTACGAGGAGATCGTCGATTTTATGGAGTTCAGGGGATGACTTCGAACTATCAGCGTCCTGGTTCGACTTCGATGTTCGACGTTCAGCGTTCGGCGTCGAGTGTTCCAGCAGCACGCGCGTGTAACCCTGGCCCTTGATGCTCGTGAGGACCTCGGCCCATTTCAGGTTCTCGGGTTTCGCAACGCGGAAGCAAAGGAGCAACGTTTCCGCCGGATGCGTGACGTGCGTCTTGGTCCAAATGGTTTGCGGGTTGTCGTCTTCGACCTTTTCGCCGGTGGCGGGGTCGAAGCATTCGGCGACGTGGCTGAACCAGACTTTGAAAAAGTCCGTGAGTTCCGTCATCGTGCCGATGGTGGAGCGCGACGTTTTGACCGTGTTCGTCTGCTCGATGGCGATGGACGGGCGGATGTTTTCGACAGAGTCGACCTTCGGTTTGTCGAGGAGATCGAGGAACTGGCGCGTGTAGGCCGAAAAGGTCTCGACGTAGCGGCGTTGTCCTTCGGCGTGGAGCGTATCGAAAACGAGCGACGATTTGCCGGCGCCGCTGAGGCCGGTGACGACGATAAATTTGCCTAACGGGATATCGAGATCGAAGCCCTTCAGGTTGTTCTGGCGGACGCCTTTGAGGCGGATGACTTCAGGGTTGGAGGGAGCGGCGGAGATCGTCACGGCAGGCACGAATGAAGAGGTTTGAGGGGATTGCAAACTGCGCTCCGACGCAATCGATGACTGCTGACATAACGGTGTCAGGAGGGAGCAGTGGCGCGGCTGAACTTTGGTGGTTGCCGATGCCACGATCGGCGCCGGCGTCGGGGCGGGGACCGACGCCCACCGAGTTACTGCTTCGTCAGGTCGTGAAATACGTTGAGCTGCGCTTGCATTTGCCGACCGGGCACGAAATTTGCCTGCGCGTGTTCACGGCCAACTTGCGAAAAACGACGGCGCTCGGCGGGCTGGCGGATGAGTTTATCGAGCGCGGTGATAAAGCCGGTTTGATCCTTATTTGCGATCAGGTAGCCGGAGCGGTCGGGCACGAAACATTCGCCGACGCCGACGACGTCGTAGGCAACGACGGGCACGCCGTGAAGTTGTGCTTCGATCAGGAAATTCGGGAGCGATTCGCTTTGCGAGGCCAGCACCGCGACGTCGGACGCGAGGTAGAGGGGCGTCGGGTCGGATTGATAGCCGAGAAATTTCACGCGCGACCCGAGACCGAGATCGTGCGCGAGGCGTTCGCACTTTTTGCGCGCGACCCCATCGCCGCCGAGCCAGAGTTGCCAGTCGAGATAGCCGGGAAGCTTGGCGCAGATTTCAATCAATTCACGCTGGTTTTTTTCCGGGCGGAACATGGCCACGTTGAGAATCACGACGGTAGTCGGATTTGCGCCATGGTAGCGACGCAGCGCATTGTTGCGCGCGGCAGTTTCGTCGGTGAAGCGCAGGACGGAATTGTGGATGACCGTGATTTTGTGCGATTCGATGTCGTGGTCGTCGGTCAACACCCGTTTGGCGACGTGGCTGTTAGCGATGATGTGGCGGCACAAACGCAACGAGCGCACGAAAAGGTAGGGCAGGAGTTTACCGGTGCGCATCGTGCAGACGACAGCGGCACGTGGCAGGCGTTTTTGAATGAAGCCGGCGTAACAATTCGCCATGCGGCCCATGCAGAGGACGACATCAGGCGAGGCTTCCTCGGCGGCCTTCAACAGGCCGGGCGCGAACCAGTCGAGGCCGGTGTCGAATGATTGCAACGAGCGGAACGCGAAAGGTTGTTGCTCGCCTTCGAACTCGATCACGCCGCGCGGGCGAAAGGTGAGAAGCGTGACTTCGTGGCCAGCTTTGGCGAAAGACGTAGCCATGAACACCGATTGACGCTCGGTGCCGCCACTACGCAGGTAATCTTGGACGATAAGAATTTTCATTGCTCCGCAAGGTGTCGCGGTAAAAAGTTAAACATCATTCAATGAACAAAGGTTTCGTCAATCTGCTGGTGCGCTGGGCGATTTTGGCGCTGGGCGTGGTGTTGAGCACAAAAATCGTCAACGGCATCAGCTACGATACCGGCACTACGCTATTTGTCGTCGTGCTTCTGCTGAGCTTGTTCAACGCCGTGCTGAAACCACTGCTGATGCTGTTCTCGCTGCCGTTTATCGTGCTCACGCTGGGGCTCGGCATCTGGCTGATCAATGCGCTCCTGTTTTATTTCGTCGGGCGAATTGTCGATGGGTTTTACGTGGCGAGTTTTGGCTCAGCGCTGCTCGGCGCGTTAATCGTCAGCGTGACGAATTTGGTTTTGAATCGCCTGCTCAATCCGCCGCGCCCGCCCGCGCCGCCGCCATCGGCTCCCCGTCCCACCGGCAAGCGTGACGACGTGATCGATATTTGATCGGGCAGTTGCGCGGCGAATCTGGCGGCAGGACTTTCCGTTTGACGGATGTGGTCTGGAGGACGACTTTGAGGGCCAAAATCTCTTAAACTATGTCCGATACAATTTACGATTTAGTGGTCATCGGTGGCGGTCCTGCCGGCTATGTGGGTGCAATTCGCGCCGGACAGCTCGGCAAGAAAGTTGCCGTCATTGAAATGGAGCGCGCCGGCGGCACCTGCTTGAACTGGGGCTGCATCCCGACCAAGGCGTTGCTCAAGAGCGCGGAATTATATCGCACATTCCAGAAAGCGGAGAGCTACGGTCTCAGCGTAAAAGAAGTGGGCTTCGATTTCGAAAAAGTCGTCCAACGTTCACGCGGAGTCGCGGGCCAGATGGCGAAAGGCGTGGAATTTCTCCTGAAGAAAAACAAAGTCGATTACTTCACCGGCAAAGCGGAAGTCACCGTGCCCGGCATGGTCTCGATCACGGAAGGCGAAAAGAAAGGGACGTTCTTCCGCACAAAAAATATTCTCCTCGCGACCGGCCAGAAGCCGCGCGCATTGCCGGGTCTCCCGGTCGATGGCACTCGCGTGATGACTTCGCGCGAAGCCCTCGCCGCCAAAGCGCCGCCAAAAACGATGGCCATCATCGGCGCCGGCGCAATCGGCGTGGAGTTTGCATATTTCTTCAATGCGTTCGGCACGAAAGTGACGCTCGTTGAAATGTTGCCGCAAGTGTTGCCGGTTGAAGACGAAGAAGTCGCGAAGCTCCTGCAGCGTAATTTCGAGAAGCAAGGCATCGCGGTGCATGTGGGCACCAAGAGCGAAAACATCCGCGTCGGCGAAAAGAGCGTGAAGCTCGACCTCGTCAAAGATGGCGCGAAGACCGAACTCGAAGTCGAGACGGTGCTCGTCGCGATTGGCATCACGTCGGCGCTCGATGGACTTTTCTCCTCCAAGGTGAAGGTCGAACTCGACCGCGGCTTCGTGAAGGTGGACGCAAATTACCAGACGTCCGTCCCCGGCGTTTACGCCGCGGGCGACATCCAGGGACCGCCGTGGCTCGCGCACGTCGCGTCGTTCCGCGCGGTGCAGGCGGTCGAAGGCATGTTCGGCCACAGCAAGCCGAAGCAAGTGGGCATCTTCCCGGGCTGCACGTATTGCCAACCGCAAGTAGCCAGCACCGGCGTCACCGAAAAAGCCGCGAAGGAAAAGAAACTCGATTACAAAGTCGGCAAATTCCCGTTCACAGCCGTGGGCAAGGCGGTCGCGGCTGGTGACTCCGAAGGCTTCGTCAAAGTCATCGCCGACGCGAAGACGGGCGAAATTCTCGGCGTGCACATCATCGGCAACGAAGCCACCGAACTCATCGCTGAGTATGGTCTCGCGATGAATCTTGAGGCGACGGTCGACGAGATCCACGATTCGATCCACGCGCACCCGACGCTCTCCGAAGCCCTCGGCGAAGCGGCCCTCGCGGTGCACGGCAAGGCGATCCACATCTGACGCGCGCGGCACGCGAGAGAAGCAGTCAGCTTTCAGTTCAAGCTACGAGGCCGGCCCATGTGCCGGCCTTTTTTTTGGCGTTCCGTTGGAGGCGAGGCCATCAGTTCCGCGAGCTATGGCGTTGCTCTGCTTGTAGGTTGCGCGCTTGCGCGCAACGAACGTGGCCCGCCAGCGGGCCACCTACAAATTTGCGTATCAACACGCGGGGCTGATGGCCCGGCCTCCAATTTCTAAATGCCCGTAGCTTGCTGTAGCTATTTCGTCGAAAGCGTGGAGGCGTCGGTGATTGTCAGAGTATTCAGATCTAGCACGCGTTTTAATTTTCCGTGGGAGATTTCTAAGCGACGGGAGTTTAGATCGGAGTTGAGGTAAGGGCCTTGGAAGAGCTTCCACTTTGCGTGGTCGATGACCTTGCCGTCGATGCTTGGTGTCTCGCCGTAAGTAAACGCGAGTTTGCGGCCGCGCAGACTTGTGAAGGTGACTGTGGGGACGGGCTCGAGTTTGTAGGTCAAAGGCAGCGCGTTGATCGCGGCTTTGAATGCAGCCATCGACACGAACTCGCTCGCGCTGGCGGCTTGGACGATCGTCCCGTTTTTCAAGTGCGCGCTTTGGAGTAGCCGATCGCCTTGATCGACTCGATCGGAAGCCCACATAGTTTTATAAAATAGATACGGCATCCATGTGTAGCTCGCGAGCGGGCGATACGCGAGGTAGGTGTTGCCACCGCGGGCGAAGATCCATCCCGAGGAATCTTCGCTGACATCGGTGAGGTCTTTGGAAAAGAATCCGTTGATGTGCGGGAAACGTTCGCCCGCGGGAATATTGTAGAGGGCGATGATGGTGTCGCGGTCTTGCAAAACGGCTTCGTAAGGCGAGCAGCCGAGGATTTTGTCGGGTTCGTCGTAAGAAGGTTTTCCCTCGAACGCGACCTGCTTGATCATGGGCTCGGGATACCAATTGAAGGTGGTCTGCATCGCCTTCGACGACGAGTGCGGGTGCAACGAGAACATCGTCGGGTGCACGCCGCGCGGATCGTCGACGCGCCACGTAACGTCCCACACGTGCGCCTGGATCGGATCGCTAAGTCCGCCCTGATAAGAGCCGACGGCGTAGTCGCGGCGCACGTAATTTGTTTTGTAGATCGGGGCCATGAGCACGTCGCTGAAGCGCCAACGGCGGCGGGTGCGCTTCATGTCTTCCTGGAGAAAGTCTTCTTTGCGATCGACGGCGATGCGGTAAATGACGTCGGGCAATTCATAGTTTTCCGCGGCCACGGCGAAATAAATTCCCCAGCCGCCGTAGCTTTGCGTCGGCGGGGTATTGCCGAAGAGCAACCAGCTGAAGGTCGACGCGAGTGCGTTCCAGCGTTCGATTACGGAGATGTCGTCGGTGCGGGCATTCGTGCCGCGCAGCACGCCGTTGAGCGTGTTCTGCGCGAGGTCGGCGAAAATCCAATCGAGCATGATGTGCGCGCGCGAGCGCATCTTGGGATCTTTGGCCCAGCTTTTGAGGAAGAGCAGCGGGATCGCGTATTCGCCGATGTAGTGCGTCGCGTTGAATTCGCCCTGGCCGAGCGTGGTGGTGAGCTCCATCCAGTGCAGAAGAAACCCTTCCGCCTCGGCGAGATTCTCGGCGGAAGTTTTCCCGGTGGCCCAGCTTTCCGCGGGTTCGTTGGGATAGAGATCTGCCATGAGGTAGATGCTCGCGTAATACATCACCCAGTGATTTTCCGTGTCGCCGCGTTGTTGGCGCGTCGTGCGCCACACGTCACGCAACGCCGCGCGGGCTTCGGAAGAAAGTTTGTCGCGTCCGGTGAACGTCACACTCACCGCAGGGAACATCCAGAACGGGCCCGTGCCGGGATCTTTCATCAACTCGATCACGCGCTGCGAGCAGGCGGCGAGGTCTTCGCCACGGGAAAGCTTTACCGCGATCGCGGCCATGTCCATCGGCGCGGCGCCGGCGCGATTCGCTTCGGCGATGCGCCACGATTTCATTTCATCCACGCGCTGCAAATACGCGGCGCGCTGCGCGGCGGGATCGTTAATGACGGCGGTGGCCGGCACCGCGCCGCTGAAGGAAGGTTGAGCCGACGCCGAGCCGAAAACAAAGATCGCCCCGAGCGTGAGAAAGGTGACGCGTAGTTTCATGGGATTCATTAGCGGGCGAGTTTGGGCACGATCAGGAAGCTGTGCACGGCGGAGCCAGCGAGGCCGGTGGGTTTCCACGTGCGACCGAAATCGTCGGAGGAAAAAATATCTTCGTTGCGCACGCTGGCGTAGAGGCGGTTGGACGCGGGCTCGACGCCCACGCGCCAGACGCGCGGTGAAGCCGGCAGGCCCGTGTTGCGCTGGGTCCACGTGCGCCCGCCGTCCTCGGTGGTTAATACGCCGTGCGCCCAACTGCCGATGGCGAGGCGGGCGGGGTTCGCGTAATCTTGCGTGATGCTGTAAAGTGCGTGCTCGGTCGAAACGGATTTAAACTGCGTCCACGTGACGGCGTTGTCGCGCGACTCCCAGGCACCGTTGCTTTGCGTGACGGCGAACCAATGTTTCGGATCGTGCGGGGATTGTTGGATGTCGATGACGGTGGTGTCGGTCGGCAACACGCGTTTCCATTGCGTGTTTTCCGTTAAATAAATTCCCGATTCGCAGCCGGCGAGCACGCGGCCCTGGCGCGTGCGATCCAGGCGGATCACCTGCGTGAATTTACCGCGCTCGGGGAGGCCGTTTTCGAAACGGCGCCAGGTCTGCGCGCGATCGCTCGAGTGCGCGATACCGTCGACGAGTGCGAGGTAGAGGTTGTCGGGTGCGAAAGTGTCCAGCGCGATGCTGAGTCCTTCGGTCATGTCCCAACTCGTGGTCATGCGCCAGGTCTTGCCACCGTCGAGCGTGCGCCAGCAGCCGTTGAACGCCGCCGTGTAAACGACGTTGTGATCGCGCGGATCGATGGCGGCAGCAGTGATGGTGGTGTCGTTATAGCCGACGTGCTCCCACGTATTCTGATCCGTGAGGCGGAACATGCCGTTGACCGTCGTGATCTTCGAGCCGATGACGTAATTTTTATTCACGCCGGCGCAGATGTAGAAGTCGCCCGCGGGTGCTTTGGCCGGTGCGGCTGTGAGCATTAACGACGACATTAACGGCAGGGCGCAAACCAATCGAGTGAGAGCGGGGAATTTCATGGGCGTCGGGAGGCTTGAGTTATTTGGAAGTGGGCTTGGCGCGCGTGCGCAGATCCCAGAGCGTGAGGCCGGCGAAATTTTTCGGGCGTGAACCGTCCGGCGCGAGGATGCTGGCAACATACCCGATGATCATGCACGAAGCGATGGCCACGAAGCTGTGGAGGAAGACGCTGGTTTGCGTGTAGTTTTGCACCCACCACGTGATCGCGATGCTCGCGAAGGTGCCGATGATCACGCCACGGGCGTTAGCGCGTCTTGTGAGGAATCCCAGCGCGAACACGCCGGGGAAGCCGCCGCCGATGAGCGCGATCAAGCGGAGAAATTCATCCCAAAGTGAGCTGACATTTCGCCACGCGAGAAACGCCGCCATGCCGGTCGCGATGACACCCGAAAGTAACGTGGTCGCGCGCGCGAGGCGCACTTGCGATTTCTCCGGCGATTTGGGGCGGAACGTGAGTTGGAAGTCAGTGACCACCATCGCAGCGATTGAATTGAGTGTGCTGCTCATCGCGCCCATCGCGGCAGCGAAAAGACCGGCGACGATCAACCCGACGATGCCCGAGGGGAGTTCGTTCGCGATGAAGTAGGGGAAAATTGCGTCGTTGGGCAGCGCGGCTTCGAGGCGTTCGGGATGCGCCCGGTAGAAAACGAAGAGCGCGGTGCCGATGAAAAAGAAAACGAGCGAGCTCATCATGCCGAGGACGTTGCCCAGCACCACGGTGCGCCGCGCCTCGGTGGCGTCGGTGCTCGCGAGCATGCGTTGCATGAGCGGTTGATCGGCGAGTTGCGTGAAAATGTGTCCGAAAAACATGCCGATGAACACCCACACGGTCGGTTGCGTGAGCGTCGGTTCCCAGGAGATCATCTTGAATTTCCCGAGATCGGTGCCGGTCGCGATGATGCCGGCCAGACCACCGTCGACGCCACTCGCGAGAAAGAAGAGTGCAATCACTACGCCGCCGTAGGTGACGACGACTTGCATGACGTCTGTCCAGATCACGGCGTCAAATCCGCCTTCCATTGCGTAGATCGTCGTCACGACGCCCATCAACAGAATGCTCAGGTAAACGTTTAATCCCGTGACGGTCGAAAGTGCGAGCGCGGGCAGCAGCATCACGACGCTCATGCGTCCGAATAATTTCAACAACACTGCGAGCCCTGAGCCCAGCAGCCGGACTTTCATGTCGAACCGCTGGTCGAGGTAACCGTAAATCGTGGTGAGATTGAGCCGGCGCAAGAGACCGACGAAGACGAAGCCCACCATCAAGCCTGCCAAGCCTTGCGCAGGCGCCGAGCCGAAGGCCATCCAGTCGGATTGATACGTTTTCGCGGGCAGAGCCATGAAGCTGATGCTGCTCGTGCTCGTCGCGAAAAAACTCACCGCTGCGGCCCACCACAGGACTTTGCGGCCACCGAGAAAATAGCCGGAGCTGCTGCCAGATTGTTTGCGGGCGCACCACCAGCCGATGCCGAGATTGAGCGCAAAATAGACGGCGAGCAGCGTGTAATCGAGCGCGCTCAAGCCTTGGCGAGTGACGGTGGCGAAAAAAAGCGGAGGAGTGAGCATGAGCTTAGCGAGGAGAATTCGTTTCTGAGTCTGGCCAGCAACCTTCGAAGACTTGGTAGTCTTCGACGTCCTTCATGGCCGAGGTGACTGCCCAGGGTGCGCACGACGCGTCGAGCAGGCTGCCCCGTTCGATGGCGGTGGAAATGGCGGTGTCGACTCCTTTGATCCGCGTAAAAGTTTCGCCCGCTTCGGAGATGGTTTCGAGAAACTCTGCCGGGACATCGACAATCGGGAAGGTGCCATGCAACAAATTGATCGCCCGGGTATGGGCGCGGGCGAGGGCGGTCGAGCACACGAACGTGTCCGGTTGGGTGCATTTTTTAACCACGGCTTCCCCGACGAACATGCGTGCGCCGAGGAATTCAAAAAGCCGGTGTTGGGTCGCACCTGCCGCAGTCGTCACGGTGTAGTGTCGGTCGTAGATCCAATGAATTTTTCCGTGGGAACCTTGAATGGTGATTTCTGGCGGGCCGTTACGTGCGCCGCTATGCGTGCCGTGGAAAATAACTTCGATGCCGCTCCTGGCGACGAGGCGAAAACTGAATGTGTCGAAGCTCTCGATGGCCTGGGCACGATAGAGACCGGCCTGTGCGGCGACGATCTCCGCGGATTCGTTCGGCGCCGAACCTGCCCAAAACAATCCGAGATTTAAATAATGCGCCAAGGCGTTGTTCGCGGGTGAATCCAGAATCCAGGCGCCGTCCACGTGCAGGCGGCCTGCCCAATTGTTGCGACGGTAGTAACTGTGCCCGCGCGGCCATTGGCCGACTACGGTGATGCGTTGCACGGTGCCGATCTTTTTATCCAGGAGCGCCCGTTTGATGACATGGGTTTCCTCGACGTAAAGATCTTGAAAGCCCACGGCAACCCAACGCCCGGTGCGCGCTTCTTCCGCGTGAATGGCGTTCGCTTGTTGAAGCGTCGCGGCAAGTGGTTTCTCGACCAACACATTGGCGCCTGCGCCTAACGCCGCGATCGTCATCGGGGCGTGGTGATGGATGCCGGTGGGAATTAGGCACAGGTCGAGTTTTCCGTGGAGCGTCGCAATCATCTCCTCGAACGTCGCGAAGATCGGCACACCGAGTTCACGCAGGCGGTGGCAGACGAACGCTTCGCTTTCGGGATTGATGACAGTGGCACCGACCAGTTTCAGACGACCGACCAGCATCTGGTCGATCGCCATCATCAAATGCCAGCGGCCATAGCCGGAAATACCAACGATTGCGGTGCGAATCATGCAAATTCTGGGGTTAAAACGGCTCACGCTCCCGAGGGGTGAAGCGCGGGCGGGGGAAGCGCAGCAAACTGTCCCGTCCGGCAACCCTTACTTGGCCTGCACCGTCAGAGCGGAGCGAGCCGCGGATATTGCAACCGTTGCAGAAATCGTGTTTTGCGTCAGTCGCCTGGTTCCTGACCGCCGTGCGGTTAGTTTCCGGCAGTCGCAGTTGCTAACGCCATCGGAGCGGTGCGCACTGTCGGGCCGTCGACCCAAGTGCCGTTGAACATCACGGTGCGGGGATCCGCCGGCCAGCCGCGCTCGCTGCGCTGAATCTGGGCGGCGAGCGTTTCGACCGCCACCACGCCGTGCAGTTCGGGACGCAGGTCGAGGCCAGCGCACGGATGTGTTCGCTCGTTCCAATTCAAATTAAAGAAGCCGAGGTCATCCGGGATTTTAGCACCGGAGGCTTTGAGCCATTCGACCGCGCGATCCACGTGGCCTAAAATCAAATCCGGTTTGTGCGCCCGCCGCCATTTCATGAACTCGGTTTGAACGAGTTCTTTTACGTGAAGCACCGGAATGTCGCCAATGAGACCCTGATTTTCCTGGAAGGAGCGAAACGCGGCCGACCACTTGTTGAGTAGACGATCGTCCTTGTGGTTTTCGATGAATAATCCCGCGCGGCGATAACCGAGTTCACGCAGACGCGTCATCGCACCGATGAGCGTAAAATGGTGATCGAGCGACACCGTGTGATGGCGCAGCACCGGCGAATCATAATCGATCTGGACGACGGCAAAATCGGTCGCGGGGAAGGCGGCGACTTTACCATTGGAATTTGAATGGAGAAACACGACGCCCATGACGCCGCGAGCGCGCAGCACGCGGGCGAGGGTGGCCGGTGCGCCGGCGCTCGCGCCGAGCGTGAAACTCCCGATTTGAAATCCGAGTTCCACGGCCCGCGCTTTGGCGCCGTCGATCATGCGTTGTTGCATCGGGCGGGGCTCGGGTTGCTCCGGAGCGGGGACGTGCACGATGGCGAGATTCCCGACGAAGTGCTGCGTGCGGGCGTGCCGCACCTGAGCCATCACGCCGCTGATGAGTTGATTGCGTTGATACCCGTGTTCGTGAGCGAACTGGAGCACTTTGTTGCGGACCTTGTCGCTGACGTTCGGGTGGCCGGAAAGGGCGCGCGAGACGGTGGCGGGAGAGATTCCGCAAAGTTCGGCGAGGGCGCGAAGGGTAACTGTTTCCATTTTTGCAACGCTTCCAATTCTACGAAGGCGACATCAAGTGAATTACTTTCAGAGTCGAGAGGTAAGTTACCTTTCCTGCTTTGCGCGTCTCAGGATGCGTGAGGCCTACCCAAACCTAGCCCCCGTGTTGGAAACTCAGTTCTCGCATCGCATTGCGTTAAACAAGTGATGTTGTGCGCGAACAGATCTTAACTCCCATGAACACTACTCCAGCCTTAAGCCCTATCCGGCGACACCTGTCACTCGTCGCCCGTATTGCGCTGCTCTCCGCGTTTGTCGCGACGGCGCACGCGACCCCTGAGGAAGAATTACAGAAAATGCGCGCTGAAATCGAAGCGCTCCGCGCTGAGAATGCCGCTCTGAAAAGCCGCTATGAACCCGGCGCGACGTCCAGCCAGACCACGTCTGCGTCGACTGAAGCAACGCCGGCGCGCTCCAGCGCTTCGAAAGTCGCCTCGACCGCGCGCACCGAAACTACTTCGACGGATCCCGAAACGCTCTCGTTGTCGGTGTTCTCCGTGACGGGTGCGCGCGACAACGGCTACCTCAAAACGAACTCCGCCACCGCGACCCGCGTCGGCATGGAGATTCAGAAAGTGCCGTTCAACGTCTCTGTGCTCTCGAGCGAATTCCTCGAGGACACCAATACGCGTTCCTTGATGGACGTGTTGCGCTACACCAGCAGTGCCTCGGGTGATACGCGTTTCGCGATGCGTCGCCCCGGTAACGAAGCGACGCCGCAAGGTGGTTTTACGATGCGCGGTTTCCCCGTGAACACGCTCATGCGTAACAGCATTTTCCGCTACATCTCCTACAACCTCGATAACGTCGAGCGCGTCGAGATCGTGAAAGGCCCGGCCGCGGTGTTTTTCGGGCAGGGTTATCCGGGTGGCGTTATCAATTACATCACCAAGCAACCTTCGTTCACTGAAATCCCGAGCACGTTCCGTTACAGCCTGTCTGACCACAACGGTCAGAAGCTCGTCGCCGACGTAAACAAAGTTCTCTCGGACAAAGTCGCGTTGCGCATGATCGGAGCGTGGGAAGATGCGGAAGGCGAGCGTCGGTTTGAGTTCCGCAAGAACTACAACCTCACGCCGTCGGTGACGATCGTGCCGTTCGAAAGCGGTAAACTCCGCGTGAATCTCGATTTCGAGTTCGTGAAAGAAAGCTTCAACATGAACGACTACGACTGGATCTTCAGTGACTTCGCCGGCTGGAAGGCGGCTGCGGCTGGCGGCGCCATCCAGGCCAACTCGGTGAACACTCCGAGTCTCGCCTACGCGACCTACATCAACAACAAGCGCATCGCGACGGGCAACTTCGCCCTGCCGGCTTACACGAGCGTCGAACGCGGCGCTTACTACACGGACGCCTCCGGAAAATTTATTCACGACGAGGAGTTCAATTACACGAGCCGCGGCGCCAAAACCACCAACGAGGTGAAGAACTTCACCGCGACGGTCGACCTCGCGCCGACGACATGGCTTGACGCACGTTACGTATTCCAACGCGACAACAGCCGCTTTAATTCGATTGAAGGCATCACGACACCGTATGCCGATGGCATTCACTGGAACGTCGGTGCTTCGGCCACGTCGGGTTACTATCGTTTTGCGGACACGCACCAACTCGACCTCGTATTCAAAGCGAAAACCAAGGGTATCGATCATAAATTCCTCACTGGCTACTCGTGGTCGCAATGGACGCAGAACTACCTGGCAAACGACATTCGCCTGACGCCGTTCTACGGCTTTGTGCCCGGATCGACCAATCCAATTGCCAATCCTGGCTACGTCGCCGGCACGACCGGTGGAACCCAAGTGGCGGGCAATCTCGTCGGCGAAGGCCGCGGCCACGACACCGGCATCCCGACCGTCAACCAAGTCATCCGTGACCGTAACGGTAGCATCAAACTCGTGAAGGCCGTGTATAGCGATTGGGATCCGGGCTTCGAAGAGACCCCGCCGATCGACAAGCTTTTCCCGATCAGCCGCGTCTGGCTCGACGGCTACAAGCCCACGGTCGAGGCTGCTTATTTGAATTACCAAGCGTCCATGTTTGAAGATCGCTTGAACGTCATCGGTGGTTTCCGCCGTCAATGGCGCGAAGAAAAGGGCCAATACCTCGAGTCGAACTATCCGTGGTTCGTCGTCCCGAATGATGCTTATCTGAATCCGTCCGCGTATCCGGAAGATGTCTGGGGTTACTCAGGCAACTACGCCCGCACAAACGTCTATCGTCGCAAGGGCGACTCGTGGATGGGCGGCGCGTCCTTCGCGATCACGCCGACGATCAATATCTACGCGTCGGTCTCGAAGACCTTCCAATTCAACTTGGGCAACGTCGGCGGTGTCTTCACCGGCAACGAGCTCGCTGTCTTCCAAAGCGCGCTGAGCAATGGCGGCGGCTCCTTCCAATATCTCGGCCAGACCGTCACCTCGGTCGAGCAAGCGCGCAAGATCATGGAAGATCGCGGCGCTTACCGTAACATCAAGGACGAGTCAGGCATGAACTGGGAAGTGGGCGCGAAGATCACGTCTGCCGATTCCAAGATTGTCGGCACGCTCTCGCTCTTCCGCGCCGAGCGCAAAGATCAACGCCTCGACGACGCGGCCAAACAGTCGAACATCGAAGAGCCGTTTAACTTCAGCACGACGCTGTTCGCGCCGGGCACGATCGGCTACAACACGCGTAACTTCCGCTGGCGCACGGCTGATTTGTTGAACCGCATCGAAGGCACCGAAGCCGAAGTCATCTGGTCGCCGCGTTCCAACCTGCAACTCGTGACAAACGCATCGTGGTTGTGGACTGCCAAGACCGTTTACGATCGCACACGTGCAGCGCCGGGTTCGGCGGCCTACAATGCGTCGTCGGCTGCGGCGAAAGTGGCGTCTGACATTTATTACAACGCGCGTATCGAAAACGTGCCGGAGTATAAGTTCACCGTCTTCGGCAAATACACGTTTACCGACGGGGTGTTGCGTCGCGGCTCAGTGGGTGGCGGTGCGCGTTACTCGTCCGAGACGGTCGTTAGTCGCACCGTCGACTGGAATCCGCTCGCGGGCGGTTACCAGGCCGGTGACTACGTGGTGTTCGATGCAACCTTCAGCTATCCGTGGAAGGTGCTCGGCTTCAACCTCACGTCCTCACTGGGTATCTATAACGTGACCGACGAGCAGTATTCCGAAGGCTCCTTCGTGCTGTCGCCCGGCCGGAACTGGATGCTCACGAACACGCTGCAGTTCTAATTTGGGGTTAGTTTCATCGCAGTGGCTCAAGCTCAGGCTTGGGCCACTTTTTTTTGGACGCTTACGAAGATGCGCCAACCGACGGCTTCGGTGCGTCAGAGATTTTTTCGCACGGCAGACCGGCTTCACAAAGCGGACACGCGTCGGGCTTCCAGAGCGCGAAGGGAAGCTGGCAGACATTCACGAGGGCTAGATTTCGATCAGCGGCCAGTTTCTCCGCGGCGTTGCCAAACAGGATCAACGCACCGCAGGCAATTGGTCGCGCACCGCACGCGAGCAGGTCTTCGTAGGTGCCTTTCACCGCCGAGCCGGCGCTGATGGCATCGTCGACGATGGCCACGGTGCGACCGCGCAGGCTGGCCCGTTGGTTGGCGGGCACGCTGTAGCGCACGGGAAACAGTCCAGTGGCTGCGGGTGGTTCGAAGCGTTCGGTGTAAAATGATTCGAGACAGAGTTCGTCAGCGACAAGTTCGGCCAGCTTTGCGCCTCCGGTCATCGGCCCGCACACGGCATCGATGTTGAGCGTCTTTAATTTCGACGCGAGTTCGTGCACGAAGGGCTGCAGGCGGGCGCGATCAAGAAAAGAGTTTATCCAAATCATACCACCACTCGCTGTGGTAGCCCGATTCCATTTGGAAATGCCCGTGTCTGCCGGCGAGCAAGCTGGCGAGTGCGTGAACCATATTTTAAAACGCTTAGAGCGTGACGGGCCGGCCGCTTTCGGCGGAGGCGTAGAGCGCGTTTACGAACGCGACGGCTTTGCGGCCTTCGCGACCTTCAATCGCGAACGGACGATTTTCGAGCAGCGCTGCGCAAATGTCTTCGTATTGACGGATATGACCCGTGAGTGAGATTGCCGTGGGCGACGCTGACCCGGAACCGAGCGCATCGACGGATTTGCCAGCGCGAATCGATTCGTCCTCGGGCTGCGCGGTGGCGAAATCCCAGCGCGTGATGCGGTCGTCTTCGAGGCAGATCGAGCCGGTTTCACCGCAGAGTTCGATGCGTCGCGCCCAACCGGGGCGAATCGCGGTCGTGGCTTCGACCGTGCCAAGCGCGCCGTTCGCGTAACGCAGTGTCGCCACTGCGGTGTCTTCGCTTTCGATGTCGGTGTGCACGAGTCGCGCCGTGCGGCAAAACACTTCGCCCGGCATGCCCGCGAACCACTGCAACGCGTCGAGTCCGTGAATCGCCTGGTTGATGAGCACCGCGCCGCCGTCGAGCGCGCGCGTGCCTTTCCAACCTGTGTAATAGGATGCCGGCCGGTGCCACTTGATGTAAGCGCTTGCGAGCACGAGCCGGCCGAGGCGGCCGGCTTCGATGGCCGCTTTCACAGTCCGCGCGCCATCGCCGAAGCGGGCTTGGAAAATCGCGGCGACGCGCACGCCGGCTTGATCGGCCGCCAAAAGTAATTCGTCTACGCGGGCCGTGGTGATTTCCAACGGTTTTTCGATCACGACGTGTTTGCCCGCACGGATCGCGTCGAGAGCGACGTCGAGATGCGCACCGCTTGGTGTGGTGATGGCGATAACGTCGATGTCTTCGCGTGCAGCGAGCTCCGCTGCGGTCGCGGTTACCTGAACGATGCCGTGCTTGGACGCGAACGCGTGAGCGTTTTCCTGCGAGCGACTGGAGACGCCGACAACGCGCGCATTCGGCAATGAAGCGATGGCTTGGGCGTGGGTGTGGGCAATCGAACCCGTGCCGACGATGCCGAAACCTAAAATGGGAGAGGACATGAACAAACGGTTATTTGCGTTGCTCGGTTTTAATCAAGGCATCCGCCATCTCTTTCGGCATAAGCGTCTCAAAGTAGCTGCGTAATACTTCGAGATTTTCGGGAGCGGCGCCATGATGATCTGCCGAGTAGCTGGCGCGGACATTCTTCATCATCGCATCGTAACCGTCTGGATAGGGAATCCATCCGCGAATTCCGTTTCGGCCATACCACTGCCGGCCTTCACCGCTGACACCACCCCGTGAATCCAGCTCCCTATCGATTGCACTCTTCTCCCAGATTATCGGAAGTTTTTCGCTCGTGGGCGCAGGGAGTCCATTTTCAGAGCTGAACTCATAGCGCTGGTAGAGTGACAACGGAACGGGGCGAACGAAATAGGCATTGATTTCTTCCAGCGTGGCGGGGCGCTTCCCGTCGTTTGTTTGAAGGTAACGCTGATAAGCCGAGGCCAAGCGCCCGATGAATTCTCTTTTCGCGGCCATTCTTAATTCCGCAGCTGCCTTCTTAATATTTGGCGCGCTCGTATCCGCATTGGCAGCGGCTTTGATCCATTGGTCGTCTGTCAACAATTCTATCTCGGGGATGGCTTGATCAGGATGAGACGCAAAATAATCGAGCAGGGCTTCGGTTTTCTCCGCGATTTTTGCGGCGCGCGTCGGCGAACTTTCGGCAGGCGAATGGTGCGGCCGTGTTGTTCCGGTGGGAGATGAGGAGACGATGTCCGGAAATTTCGATGGAGCGACGACTGGCTGAGACGGTAGCTCGCGATTGAGCAGCACGAGTGCGCTTCTGGAAATGGAGACGACGGGAAGCAACCACACGACCGTCCACAGAATTTTTTTCACGCTGCCGTTCATGGATTCCCTTTTTCGCGGAGCTTCTGGCGGCGATAGGGCGACAACGGTGGCTTGATGAAGTCCGCCAGTTCGAGATCGGTGACGTTCTGCCGTTCGGGAAATTGAGTGAGGTAGGTTCTCCGTGCCACGGAGAGATCCGCGTCGAATTCGTCGAAGCGCGAAAACCTCGCAGAGCCGGCTCCAAGGATCATTCTTTGATCTTTGGCTTCATCGGGAGACGTTTTCTCGAAAAGGAGCAGACGCTGCTCTTCCTTGGACAGATTGGTGATGGAGCCTTTCGCAACGAGTTCATAGCGCTCCAAAATCTCCGCCCGCACCGCTTGGTTTTCGTTTTTTAGAAAAGGTAATAGGGCCGACGTCGAAGCGGGCATTTCTCCACCGGATTGCTTCAGGTAGTTCGACATCGCTCTGCCCAGTTCTTCCATACTGAAGTGCGCTTTTGCGTAGCCTCTCAGTGACACCAATCCTTGCTCCAGTTGCCTGGCTTCGGAATCGTCGGCATAGCCTATGGCCACATCGAGCCAGTAGCGCTCAGGCAGGATTTCAAGTTCGGGAATCTTCAGGTGCGGATTTTTGGCGAAGGCGTCCCTGAAGAAGTCAACCCGACCGGACAGATACTCGGCGCGCTTGAGGAGCGCGATTTGGAAGGGCGTTCTTTCGGGCGCAGGAGCCTTTGCTGGTTCGAGGCGAGCGGCGGCTGCTTCGATTTGCGGCGTAGCGATCTTTTGTTCGCGAGGACGGCTCGGATTTAATAGCTCGGTGGCGAGCAACCCAATCGCGACGGCGTAGACGATGCCGATTAAACCACGCAGCGTTTTCGGAGGCAGAGTGGGCACGCGCGGACTGGATTTCTAAGGAAACGTTGACTGACAGTTGGTGCGAGTGCCGGGAGTCGAACCCGGATCATCAGCTTCGGAGGCGGATACACTATCCATTGTGCTACACTCGCAGGGAACCGAGCGGGTAGCTTTCGCGGGCACCGCTCGTTTTCAAGATGTTTGTGCTGCGGCTTTTCTACGCGGGTGGCCGTGGGTCGGCTCACCGACATTTCAACGAGCGCGTGGCTGTCGCCGGTGCGGAGACCGGTGACCACCTGGGACGCTTAGTGCGCGACGTGGACGACTGACGTCATCGGCTGGCCGATTTCCTTGAGGAGGGCTTGAAACCACGGTTGCGTGACGTCGAAGGCTTTGCCGCCTTTGATGCGCGGGAATTCGATGGCGCGCAGTTCGTTGCCGCGTTCTTCGTCGTGGCCGATGAGGCCGGTGATGCCCGCTTTGGCGCTCTCGACGGCTTTGAGCACACACGTATCGATGAGTTTAAAATCTTCCGCGTTGGCAGGCGCAGAACGGGCGAAATAACCGCTTTTTTGCACGAGCGTTTTTTCGGCACCGATCATCGAGGCGAAGCGTTCGGCGAACCACTTGCCGGGGTTGATCGTATCGAGACGGACGTGGCCAAAGGCGTCGCGGGCGACTTCCTTGCCGCTGTCGGTCAGTTCCTTGATGATGCTGTCGAGGCCCGCGCCTTCGCTGATGAACAGATTAACATTGCCGCCCTGGTCCATGACGGCGCGGAGGCGTTTGGCTTCGGCTTCGATGTCGAGAGCCAACTCGGGGAGATAGATCGCGTGGACCGAGTAGCGCTCTTTGGCGAGACCGATGCCGGGCACCCACGTTTTGCCGGCGAGGCTTTGCTGGTAGGCTTGCGCGGTCGCGGCGGTGAGCCAGCCGCAGTTGCGGCCCATGACTTCGTGCACGATGAGCATGCGCGCGCTGGCACCGAGTTCGGTGACGACGTTGGAAAAGAAACGCGCGCCTTGCTCGGCGGCGGTCACGGCGCCAAGGCTTTGGCGGATCGGGATGATGTCGTTGTCGATCGTCTTGGGCAGGCCGATGACGTTGAGTTTGTAACCGTTTTTCTCGAGGTGGGCGGCGAGGTCGGCAGCCGTGGTGTTGGTATCGTCACCTCCGACGGTGTGGAGAATATCGACGCCGTCTTTCGTGAGTTGATCGGCCGCGACGTTGAGCGGGAGCTGGCCTTCTTTGACGAGGCCGCGTTTCACGGCGTCTTTGACGTTGGTGAGTTTGACGCGGCTGTTGCCGATGACGCTGCCGCCGTATTGGGCGAGCACGCTGGCTTGGGCGCGGATTTCGGGAGTCACTTTAATGCTGTCGCCGAGAAGCAGGCCTTTGTAGCCGGAGCGGTAGCAGATGATTTCCCAATCCGGGCATTGCTGCGTATAGTGGAGGATGAGTTGGCCGACGGCGGCGCTGAGGCAGGGGGCGTGTCCGCCGGCGGTGAGGATGGCTACTTTCTTTTTGCTCATGGGTAAAAAAATAAGCGCCGAGCGTGTTATCGCGCGGCGCTTGAGGCAATGTTTGAAAACTGTGTGACGCGCTTACGCGACAGCTTTGGGTTCTTTACGGGACTTCAGCCACTCGCGGAGGAACTCGATGGCGATCGGCAGAACGGAAAGGAAAATGATGGCGAGGATGACCAGCTTGAAATTTTTCTGCACGAACGGTTGCGTGCCGAAAAAGAAACCCGCGTAGGTGAAGAAATAAATCCACACGAAGCCGCCGATCACGTTGTAGGCGAGAAAGCGCGGATAAGTCATCGAGCCGACGCCGGCGATGAACGGCACGAAGGTGCGCACGATCGGCACGAAGCGGGCGAGGATGATGGCGCGACCGCCGTATTTCTCGAAAAAGGCATGCGCTTTATCGAGGTGCTTTTTGCGAAGCCAGAAAGAGTCTTCGCGTTTGAAAACCGCCGGACCGACCTTGGAGCCGATCCAATAATTAAGCGTGTCGCCAATGACCGCGGCGATGAACAACAGACCGGCCATGAAGTGAACGTTCAGCACCGGAACGGGATGTTCTGGGGTCGGTGCACAAAATGCGCCGGCCGCAAACAACAGCGAGTCCCCGGGCAGCAACGGCATGACGACCAAACCCGTTTCCGCGAAAATGATTAAGAAGAGGATGCCGTAAGTCCATGCGCCGTAGTCGGCGATGAGTTCTTTCAGGTGAACATCGATGTGGAGAATGAAATCAAAGAGCTTCTTGATCAGGTCGAACATGGCGGAGGAATGGGCGCGAAGTGACGGGAAACGTCCGGGCAATAAAAAAGCAGGCAGCGTTGAAACTGCCTGCTAAGGAGAGTTCTAAATTAATTAGATACCAGGCTTGGTCTTGCGGAGACCTTGCACGCGGTCGCCGGCTTTCCACTGGCCGCGTTTCTTGAGCAAATCGACGCGCTCGAAGCGTTTCAGGACGTTGCGTTTTTGCACGATACCGCCGCCGGCGGCTTTGAGACTGGGATGTTGGGACATAAAGGGAGTGGTTTTAAGATGGTTTCTGACTCGGGAAGGGTGGGGAGATAGAGTTCGCCCTAGCCCATGACAAGTATTTTTCGCCCACGTTTTCGACGGCGACCTCAATCCATTGCGGCGTGGCGTAAGGATGATGGACATGAATCCACTCGCTTAATCGCGAAGCGTTATCAGGCAGGTATTTAAACCAGATGCGAAATTCCTGCGTATTTTCGATTTTTCCCGCCCAGCGATAATACGAAGTTACGCCCGCGTCGACCTGGGCGCAGGCCGCAAGCCCCGCTTCGACCGAGCCCAACGCCAATCGGTCAGCATCGGCTCGTTCACTGGTGGTGGTCCATGCGATAAACATGCGCTCAATGTCCATGGAGGGCGGTTTCCCGCAAAGCGAAAAGCAGGGTGGCGGCGTGACAAATTAGCCCTTGACCATGCCTCGCTCCGCCGTAGCCCTATCCGTTCACCAAAATTTTCGACTTACCATGAGAGACGAATACATTCGCGAAGCCCAGAAAGTCATTTCGGACCCGAACATCTTGATCAACGTGATTTCCCGTCGCGTGAAGCAACTCCGCCGCGGCAGCCGCCCGCTTGTCGAGTCCCTCGAAAAACTGAGCCCGGAAGACGTCGCCCTCCGCGAAGTCATCGAAGGCAAGATCAGCTACGAGCTGCACACTAGCTGAGTTTCCAAGCCAACGCTTGGTCTTATTATGCGAAGCGAGGCTGTTGGCCTCGCTTCTTTTGTTTTGTAACGTCTCCATTCCCACGCATCAGTTTGATTATTCATGGCCGCCACCAAGCATGACCCGTCCCGTTATACGGAGCTTCGCAATCCGAAGGCTCTGCGGGATTTTTTTGTCCATGATAAGTTCGAGGCGGGCATCAAGCTGGCGGGCACTGAGGTGAAATCCATTCGCGCGGGCAAAGCGCAGATCACGGATGCCTTTGCGCGGTTGGAAAAGGGCGGCGTGTGGCTTTACGGCGCTTACGTCGAAGAGTATTCGCACGGCGGCCTGTCGCAGCACGCGCCGCGTCGCGTGCGCCAACTCCTGCTTAATGCGAACGAAATTCGCAAACTCCAGCAGCAAGTCGAAACCGGCGGACGCTCCATCGTGGCCCTGCGGATGTATTTCAAGCAGGCCCTCGTGAAAGTCGAAATCGCCACGGCGACCGGCAAAAAGCAGTTCGATAAACGCGCCGATATCAAAAAGCGCGAACTGAACCTCGAGGCCCGCAAAGCGCTCAAATTTCGCAAATGAAGAAAAAGCAGCTTAAAAGCGTCACGGTGCGCGTGCCGGGCACCACAGCAAATTGCGGTTCGGGTTTCGACACGCTCGGTCTCGCGCTTACGGTTTATAACGACGTCACGCTGACGCGCGGCGATTGGGTCGGGGCGCGGGCGGCGAAAAGCGCGGATCGCGCCGGTCTTGGCATGGCCGACGAAGCGGCAGCGCTGTTTTTTGTGCGCGCGGGCGTGGAGGAATTTGGTTTTGAACTCGCGATCTCCGGCGACGTGCCGATGTCGCGCGGCTTGGGTTCGAGTGTGACCTTGCGCGCGGGCGTTGTCGCGGCGCTGAATGAACTTTCGGGCGCGCGTCTCACCAAGGACGATCTTTGCATTCTTGTGACGCAACTTGAGGGGCACCCTGACAACGCGACGCCGGCGGTCATCGGTGGTTTTTGCGTGGCGCGTTGCGACCCGCATACGAACGAATTACTCGGCGTGTTGCGCAAGCCCATCGGGCGCGATTTGAACTTCGTCGTGTTCTCGCCGCTTCAGGAATTGGAAACAAAAAAGGCGCGCGGGATCTTGCCGAAAGAGCTGCCGTATTTCGACGCGATCAAAAGTGTCAACAGCGCGACCTACGTCGTCGCCGCGATTGTGTCCGGCCAGTATGAACGCTTGCGCGACGCCGTGCGCGATTTCCTCCACGAACCTTATCGTCTGCCGCTCATCCCGGGCGCAAAGCCCGCGATCGATGCGGGCGTGGCCGCGGGTGCGTTGACGGGTTGGTTAAGCGGCAGCGGTTCCAGTGTCCTTTGTGTGGCTCGTCCCGAAGTTGCGAACAAGGTCGGCAAAGCGATGGCGGCGGCCTTTGCCGGGCACCGGGTCACGGGTAAGGTTCACCTGCTGCGGTGTGACAACACCGGCTTAAAGGTGACCCGCCGGCGCAGCTGAGACAGCGACTTTCGGCGGCACGGATCCGCTCCAGTGTTTGGCAATTTCATCGGCGAGCGTGCGCCACTTAAACGGCTTGTTTACGAAACCGCGCAATGAAGGCATTTCCTGTCTCTCTCGCTCGGTCAGGTGCAGCGAGTGACCCGTGATCATGAGAATCGGAATGTCGGAATTAATTTTTTGCACGCGCTCGATCAGCGTGAGGCCGTTCATTTCTGGCATCTGGTAATCCGTGATGAGCAGGCCGACATTCAAACCCGGCAAGGCACGCAATGCCTCGGAGGGTTTGGTAAAGCCGCGGACCGGACACGAAAGTTGTTCGCCCAGCAGTTGCGCCAACAAGTCAATGTAGGCGATTTCGTCGTCGATCAACACGACGATTTTTTCCGAGGGATTTGAGAGGCGCTCCGACATGGGGATTCTTAACCGAGGTAACCGGTCTTGAGATGAAGCCGCTTTGCGTAAAGCGGATAAACTACTCAGCCCGCGATTTGGGGGCCAATCGTTGACATCGCGTGGCGAACGGCGGCACGCTGCCGTTTTCCATGCTGCACGTCGTGCTGTTCCAACCCCAGATTCCGCCCAACACCGGTAACATCGGTCGGATGTGCGCGGTCACCCGTTCGCGACTTCATTTAATTCATCCACTGGGATTTGAAGTGACGGACAAAAACCTGAAACGCGCCGGCATGGACTACTGGTTCTCGCTCGATGTGCACCATCACGCAGACTGGGCGGCATTCAAGGCGAGCGCGGTCGCGCCGAAGCGCATGTGGCTTTTTACGACGCATGCGAAGCAGGGGTTTTGGGATGTGCGCTACGCCGCGGACGACGGATTGGTGTTTGGCAACGAAGAGGCCGGCGCGCCGGATTGGCTGCACGCCGAATTCGGTGACGCGCATCGCGTGAAAATCCCGCACGCGAATGCCGAACTTCGCTCGCTCAATCTTTCGACGTCGGCTGGTATCGCGACTTACGAGGCTCTTCGCCAAATCGGTGGCCTGACTCTCTAGGCGCGGGAAACGTCGCGGAGATTTTTCGTTGAGCCGATTTTAGGATCGGGCAGGTTCACGGGTAACCCCTTCCAAAATCATGAGAGTATCGCTTTTGTTGCTGGCGTTGGTGTCCACCTTACGGATCTGTGCGGCGGAGGTGGCTCCGCTCAATGAGAGGATTGCAGTCAGTTCGACTGTGGCCCCGGATTATGTCCGTGAACTGGAGGGCGGCAAAGGCCCGCGGGCGGCGACTTACGTGGTCACTGAGGGTAAATTTTTAAGCGGCGGCACCGTGGATCGGAGCATCGAAAAAGTCACTTTCACGCAGCTGATGCAAAAGCTGGCTCCGGATCTAGCCCGGCAAAAATATTACCCGACAAAAGATGAGCCCAACGCGGATGTGCTGATTGTGGTGAATTGGGGAACGACTTTGGTTTTCGATGATCCTTTGAAGGATAAGTCGATCGAAGCGATGAATACGGCGTTGCCGGCCTATCAGGCGGAGATTGCGGCGAACGGAATCGCGGACTCGAGTGCCATGGATTTTATTTCCGATTCGTTGGCGTGGAGCGAAAACAACGTCAGCAGTGCGCAATCGCGTAATGCGACGTTGCTCGGTTATGCCAATAGCTTGAAGCGCCTGGGCGAGCGTGGCGGATACCAAACTGAGAAAGAAAAGACGCTCTACGCCGAACTCAGTGAGGAGCGCTATTTCGTGGTCTTGATGGCCTACGATTACCAGCTGATGAAAAAGGAAAAACGCTCGAAGCTCATCTGGGTGACGCGACTGAGCGTGCGTGCGCCGGGAAATAACTTTACCGAAGCGTTACCCGTGTTGAGCCAGGCTGGCGGGTTGGCCTTTGGTCGACCGGTTGACGGGCTGGTTCACTTGAAAGCGAATATGCGCGAAGGCCGCGTTTCGTTGGGCGAATTGAAATTTCTCGCGGAAACAGAAGTGTTGTCATCAGAAACGAAAAAATAAAAACGTCAGTTGATAGAATAAAAAAAGCGCCCGCACCACTGGCGGACGCTTTGCGTGACGCGATGAATCGCGGGCTTATCGCGACCACTTCGCAGGCAGCTCGACATACATCAAATCGAGCGTCTTACCGTCGCTTTGTTTGCCGGACTGGATGAGCACGCGTTTGCTGTCGGGACTAAAAATCGGATGCGTGTGATCGGGTTTCATTTTGTGATCCGTCGTCAGCAAATGCTTTTCGCCCGTCTCGCGATTGATGATGAAGACATCGCCTTTGAACGTGTCGGCGACCGCCCATTTTCCATCGGGTGAACCATTGCAGTGCCAGAACCCGCCGAGTTGGCCTTTGCCCATGTCTTCTTCGACCTGGCCGAGGAGCTTCATGGTATTAGTGCGAAGGTTGATGACGGCCACGCCGGTCGGGCGTTCACGCAAGTAGGGCAGGTGACCCATGATGTTGAACATCACTTCATCTTTCGTCGCGACCGTTTCATGCGTGATCCACTCGTCGGGCGTTTCCACATAGAGCGGGCGATTGCCAGTGCCGTCGCCACGCACGGTCCACATGCGTTGCGGCGCGTCGCCGGTGGTTTCGTGACAGTAAATAATTTCGCCCGGCACCCATGGATTGGTCTGCACGTGGCCCATGCGGAATTCCGTATCGATCACTTTGGTAACGACGCCAGTCGCGAGATCGATCGCCCGGATGCCGCCGGGGCCTTTACCGTTGGTCGCGAAACGCTGCCGCGCCGCCTCACGAGCTTCAGCCGGATTCGTGTTCGCGTTGTCAATGGAGCGGCGCTCGTTCGGGTTGCTGGCGGTGGCAGGAGCGGTCGCGGCGGGGCGGGGCGGTGGCGTGCCCCACGTCACGCCCCAGTAGGCTTTGGTTTCGTCGGCATCGAGCGCGAAGCCGCCCGCATCGCGTAACTCTTCCGGCAGCGTGCAAACGATGCGCTCATAGGCGGAGGCATCTTTTGGTTTGCCGCTCATCGCGTCGGTAATGAGCGGATCGAGGTTAATCTCCACGAGTTGGCGCGGCGTGGCAGGTGCATCCGCCGCGGCGCCTTGCGCACGACCGCCGCGAATGACGTAAAGCTTCATGGATTTACGCGCGAGATTCTGGCTGCCCGTGCCGCTCAATGGCCCATCGGTCACTTGAATGATGTCGCCGGTGTTTTCGTTAATCAGAAAACTTTGCGAACCATTGCCGCCCCGATTGCCGCGGCCGATGATCCATTTGCCGTCGGCGGTCCAGGTGGTGTGCGTTTGATACGGCTTCGACATGCCGGCGTCATCCTTCGTGAGCACCGTGACTTCGAATCCGGTGACGGCGTCAGTGTAGGTTTTCTTTTCGGAGGCGTAGCGTTTGCCGACATTGGAGGCGATCGCGGTATGCGCGAACAGGCTGCATGCGACCAGCGCGGCGCAACCGAAGACGAAGTGAGGTTTCTTCATAAGGGGTAAAAGCTGACTCTGACCGTGCGCCGCGTTTTTTGCCCCGCAACGCGAAAGCTTCAAAAGCTGACTGTCCGATTAAGAAATCAGTCGCCGCCTTGCCGGCGACTCCTGTCAGGAGGTAACCGTTGGAATCGCGCTCACGAGCGTGCGCGTGTAGTCGTGCTGCGGGCGCTCGATGACGTCGACGGCGTTGCCGATTTCGACGATCTTGCCGCGATACATCACCGCGATCCGATCGGAGATGTGTTTCACCACCGAAAGATCGTGCGCGATAAAAACCATCGTGAGCTGCATGTCGCGCACGAGATCGGCGAGCAGGTTCAGGATTTGGGCCTGAATAGAAACGTCGAGCGCCGAGACGGGTTCGTCGGCGATCACAATTTTCGGTTCGAGCGCGAGCGCGCGCGCGATGGCGATACGCTGACGCTGGCCGCCGGAAAATTCGTGCGGATACTTTTGCATGAAGCGCGCGGCCAGGCCGACTTGCTCCATGAGTTTCGCGACGCGAGGGGTGATCTCGTTCGAGGGCACGGCGCCGTGGGCCAACAGCGGCTCGGCGAGCGTATCGAACACCGTCATGCGCGGGTTGAGCGAGGCGAACGGATCCTGAAAAATCATCTGCAAGTCGCGCGTGATGTCTTTCGCCTGATGTTTGTGGTCCGCCGAAAGCAGCTTTCCGTTTATTTTCACGCTGCCTGAAGTCGTGTGCACCAGTTGCATGATGGTGCGGGCGAGCGTGGATTTGCCGGAGCCGGATTCGCCGACCAAGCCGAGCACTTCGCCGCGGCGCACTGCAAAGCTCACGCCATCGACCGCTTTGACGACGCCGGTTTTTTTCCGAAAAAGAAATCCACTCTCGATGGAGAAATGCGTGCACAAGTCGCGCGCCTCGAGCACGACTTCGTCGCCGATGACCGGAGCGGAGTAATTGGATTTTTCGTTGCCTGCAGCGCCGTCCCCGTCGGCCATGAAATCGAAGCGCGACATGATCTGAGCTTCGGTGAGTGGCTGAGAAAGATCCGGCGGCAGGCCGGGAATTGTGAAGAGGCGCCGGCCTTTTTCCTGAAGCGACGGAATGCAGCGCTGCAACGCTTTCGTGTAGGGATGCTGCGGCGCTTGGAAAATTTCCCGAGTCGGCGCGGATTCGACGATCCGCCCGGCATACATCACTTGCACGCGATCGCAGATGCCTGAAACGACTGCGAGATCGTGCGTGACAAAGATCACCGCCATGCCGAGTTCGCGCTGGAGTTTTTTGAGCAGCTGCAGGATTTGCGCCTGCACGGTGACGTCGAGCGCGGTGGTCGGTTCGTCGGCGATGAGGATGTCGGGCTTGGTGATCAGCGCCATGGCGATCATCACGCGCTGGCGCATGCCGCCGGAAAATTCATGCGGATAACTGTGCAGGCGCTTCGCCGCGTCCTGAATGCCGACCGCTTCGAGCATCGCCAAGCCGCGTTCGAGCGCGGCGGCTTTGGAGATATTTTCGTGAACCAGCAGCGGTTCGATGAGTTGCTCCGAGATGCGCAGGTAGGGATTCAGCGACGTCATCGGATCCTGGAAAATCATCGAGATGCGGCGCCCGCGGATGCTACGCAACTGGCCCGGTGAGCAATTGAGTAGATCGACGCCATCGAAGATCGCGCGCCCGCCTTCGATTTTTCCGGGAGGCTGCGGAATTAACCCGAGCAGCGAGTAACACGTGACGGATTTGCCCGAGCCGGATTCGCCGACGATGCCGAGCGTCTCGCCTTTCTCGATGGAGAAACTGACTCCATTGACCGCGCGATAAATTCCGCTGCGCGTGTGAAAGCTTACCTTCAGGTCGGTGACTTCGAGCAATGGCATGACGATAAACTAAAAACTGGAGGCCGACTCGCGGCTCGCAATGGCAAACTAGCGTGCGCCAGCGTTCAACAGCTCTGTGAAAAGTGTTTCGTAGCGCGCGATCATTTTGTCCCGGGCGAAGCGCGTTGCGGCGTCTTGCGTGCCTTGTTTCGCCACGGCTTCAACGTGTGAGCCGCCGGCGAGGGCAGTTTGGAGGATTTGCGCGAGGGCTGCGTCGTCGCCGACGGGGAACAGCCAGCCGTTTTTGCCGGATTGGATCACATCGGTGACGCCCGGGATATCGCTGGCGACGGCCGCGCAGCCTGCGGCCATGTATTCCACGAGTGAAAGCGGCATGCCTTCGTAGTGAGTCGAAAGCACTGCGACGCGGCAGCGGTGGTAGAGGCTCGTGATGTCGCTGACTTGTCCGAGAAAATTCACGCGCTCGGCGATTCCGAGTTTTTGCACGAGTTTTTCGCACGCGGTGCGATGGCGCTGGTTGCCGCCACCGGCCAAAAGTAAACGGCCTGACCAGCCGGATTGAACGAGCCGGTGCGCGGCGCGAATAAGCGTGGGATGATCTTTTTGGCGCGCGAAACGGGCGGCCATGACGATGTCGGGATTGCGCGCCGCGAATGACGGCATTTCCTTCACGAAAAATGCCGGGTCGACGCCGTTGTGGATGATCTCTAGCCGCTCACTGGCGAGCCGATGCGTCCGTAAATGATCCGCGACGCCGTGGGAAACGCAGACGGTGGCCGACGTGGCACGCGCGAGTTGTCGCGTCTGCCAGCGACGCCAGAACGAGTAGCGCTCGCAGTTGTGTTCGACGTGGATGACGACCGGAATTTTCGCGCGAAACGCCGCTTGGCGTCCCCACAGGTGTTCGCTGTTGCCGTGAGCAACAAAGACCTGCGGCTGAAACGCGGCAATGGCGGCGGCGAGCTGTTGGCGCGTGATGTATTTAAAGCCGCTATCCACCCACACCGTTCGAATGCCGGAGGCGGCAATTTGCGCCTGCATCGACGCAGGCAGCGAAGCGCGCTTTCGGCGAAGAATAAGCAACGGCTCGAAATTACCGGTGCGCAGATGACCGCACGCGATCTCCAAGGCAACTTTAGTCGCGCCGGAGCCGCCGCCAGTGACAAAATGAATGACGCGGGGAGTGGCGCTCATCGATTCGCGAGCGCTTGCAGATAGGGTTCCACGACGGCTTTTACCTCGGCCACGGAAAGCCGCAGCAAAGGACGCGGGCCGGTGACATCATTCGGGCGGACAATGGTGTGGGCCGTGTCCCACGGGTGCCAACGCCACGGTTCGAGCGGGCCGAACAAACCGACGATCGGCAGGTGAAAGGAAGCCGCGAGATGCAGCAGGCCGGTGTCGATGCCGACGGCGAGATCCATGCGTTGAAAGAGAGAATTGGATTCTTTGATCGAAAGCTGGCGGCTCCAGTCGTGCCATTCCCGGACGAGCGGCGAGGGGAGCGCGGCGCGGATTTGTTCGTAGTAATCGGCGAGCGCGGGCGAGTCGCAGAAATGCACTTCGCAGCCGCGTTCGTTCACCAGCCACACAATGAGTTCGGCGAAACGTTCGGGCGCCCAATCTTTCGAAGTGACGATTGATTTCGCGCAGATGAAAACGCGTGGACGATTGCCGGGCGGAAGTGCGGCGGCGACGCGGGCATCGGTCGCGGGGTCAGTCCAGTTTTCGTTGTGCGTGCTGTTGATCGGAATGCCGTCGGCGCGGAGCACATCGAGAAAACATTCCACCTCGTGCTTATCGGCGTAAGGCGTGCTGCGTTGGAGGAGGAAACTGCGTCCGTCAGTCGCGAAACCGACGCGATGCGGAATGCCCGCGAGCAGGGGCAGAATCGCCGAGGAAAACGAGCGCCGCAAAATGTAGCAACGGTCGTAGTGACGCGCGCGGAGGAATTTCGTGATGCCGATGAGGCTGGTGGGGTGTTTCGAAGCGCGCTTTTTTTCGCCTTTCAGTCGCGGCGCGTAGTAGAGCAGTTCGTCCTTGTAGGGGCAGAGCGCGAGCGTGTCGCCGGAAACCGGTTCGGACAGCACGTCGATTTTAGCATTCGGAAATGCCTGGCGAAGGTTGCGCAGCGTCGGAATGGCCAGCACGGTGTCACCGATAAACCGGTAACGAATCACCAGGATGCGCTGCGGTCGGAGATCGGGCCAGGCCATGGGCTAATAAACGGTCGGGTAACCGGGCCCGCGAGCTTTGAAGCGTTTGTGCACCCAGAAATATTGCTCCGGCGCGTGCTTGATGTGCTCTTCGATGATCTCGTTGATGCGCACGGCATCGGCGGAAGCGTCGGCGGTGGGGAAATTTTCCAAAGCCGGCAAAATTGTGAGCGTGTAGCTGTGATCGGCTTCGCGTTTCGCGAAAAATGGCACCACGGCGGCGCCGGTCATCTCGGCGATCTTGCTCGTGGCGGTGTTGGTGATCGCGGGCACGCCGAAGAACGGCAATATTTCCGATGATTTCGTGCGTTTACCCTGGTCAGGCGCATACCAGATCGCCGCGTTGCTGCGCAGCCCGCGCACGAGTCCGCGGAGGTCGTCGAAATGCACGGCGGGTGACATGTGCCGCGCACGCTGGCCGCGCATCAAGTGTGCGACGACGGGATTGTTGGGATCGCGGTAGAGGCCGCCCATCGAGCGCGTTTCCGACATGAAGCGACCGCCGATCTCCAGCGTCGTGAAATGCGCGGTGAGCAACAGCGCGCCTTTGCCGCGGGCCAGGGCCGCGTCGAGATGCTCCGCGCCGACGACGCGGTAAGGCGGCAAATCCTGCTTTTTCGCCCACCAGCCGGCGCACACCTCGAACAATCCGAGGGCGAGCGAATCGTAATGCGCGCGGGCGAGGATGCTGATTTCCTGCACGCTGAGCTTGGGAAAGCAGAGGCGCAGATTCGTGAACACGACGCGGCGGCGAATCGTGAGCACGTTGAAAATAAACCAGCCGAGTCCGCGCGCGAGGAGGCGTTTTTCCGGCCAGGGCAGTTTGTCGAGCAGCCACACTACGCCCACGCCGAACCACATCGGCCAGTGTTGCGGCAGCCAGAGCTTGAGTTGGTCGCTCGCGCGACTCATGCGCCCGATTTTGGGTTGCGGTAGAGCTGCGGGTTCAACGCCGGGTCGTTATACATCTTGAACTGATAATAGACGGAGAACGTGCGGCGTTTCGCGGCGACGTCGGCGAGGAGATCGGCAAGGCATCCGGTGAGATCGGCGCGCTGACGGCGGATGCGCGCAAGCTTCTCGGCGCATTTTTCTTTGTGCGCTGCGGAGGCGTCGGCGCGCACGGTTTCCTCGTGCATGTGAAATTCCTTAAGGGCGAGAATCGAGAGGCGGTCGATCATCATGCCCGGCGTTTCGGAATTGCGCGGGCAACCCGATTCCGGCGGCGTGAGCGCGGCGACGACCGCTTTATCCATTTCCTCGGCGAAGTTGTTTCGCTCCTGGTTGAAGCGGTCGATGTTGCGCTTGGCCTTGTAAACGGCCTCGAAACCGAGGTCGTCGCGGCGGGCGACGTCTTCTTCGTGCCAGAGCGAGAAATTGCGGAGGTGATTTTCCTCCAGCAAGCGATCGAAACCTTCGCCGGTGGCGGCGGGCGTGGCTTGGTGCCAGCGGGCGGTGAGGTCGAGCTGGCGGGCGGCGATTTTGTCGGCTTCGAATTTCATGTGACGGGCTAAATGGAGTTGAAGAAAACCCTGCCGGACACAAGCCTGCGCGCATTCTTTGATGAAAAGCCTCCTCGTGATAAAACCTTCCTCGCTCGGCGACATCGTGCACGCCTTGCAGGTGGTGCAAACGCTCGCAAAGGAGCGCCCGGAGTGCCGGATCAGCTGGGTGGTGCGCGAGCGGTTCGCCGGGTTGGTGCAGGCGGCGCCGTTTGTGCATGAAGTGATTATTTTTCGGCGGCGCGACGGCACGAAGGCGTTTCTGAATCTATTACGAGCGCTGCGCGGCAGGCAGTTCGATGCGGTGTGGGATATGCAAGGTTTGCTGCGTTCGGGGCTGATGACATGGGCCGTGCGTTCACCGCAAAAATGGGGCCGTAAGGATGCGCGCGAGGGTGCGGGCATTTTCTACGATCGACGCGTGGCCCTGCCCGCGGCGGAAGGGCCGCATCATGCGCTGGATATTTTGCAGCAATTTTTGCCCGCAGCCGGAGTTGCCCCGCGGATCGATTTCCCGCTCGTGCTGAAACCCGACGCGGCGCAGCCATGGGCGGAATTTTTTAGCGCGGATCCGGCGAATACGTTTGTGATGTTTACGGACAGTCGTGGCGCGGAGAAGGAGTGGCCGCGCTTTAACGAACTCACGACGCTGATTTTCGAGACGATCCCGAACGCGCGGGTCGCATGGTGCGCGGGCAAACTGGAAGAGCCGAAGGTGGCCGTGCCGGCAGAGCGGTTTCTCAACTTAACCGGTTGCCCGATGGATCAGATGATCGCGCTGGTGCGGCAGCCGGCGACGTTCATCGGCAATGACAGCGGGCCGATGCATTTATCGGCGGCGTCGGGCAATCGTGTGCTGGCGATCTTCGGGCCGACTTCGCCGCAGCGTTTCGGGCCGTATCCGTTATCGAATCGGAAGCACTGCGCCGTGGAAGCGCCGGGCGGAAATCTGGCGGTGCTGGCCCCGGTGGCGGTGTTGGGGGCCTTGCAGGAATTACAGGCGCGGAAACTCTAATGGCGTCGGCGCGAGTTTCTTAAAACGTTGGGAAAAATCGTCTTCTACGCTGCTTCGCGTTTGCATTTAGAAGCGCGAATGCAAATTTAGGAACGCGGTTACCCCACCGCGGTCTCGTTTTAAAACCATGCCGGAAATGCTCATCATCAAGCCCTCCGCACTCCGCGACATCGTGCACGGATTGCAGGTGGCGACGTCGATTAAGGCGCAGCGACCGGAGTGGCGCATTTCCTGGATTGTGCGCGATATTTTTGCGCCGCTCGTGCGTTCGTGCGCGGCGGTGGATCAGATTTACGTGTTTCGCCGGCATGAGGGAGTTCGCGGTTTTTTCCGCACGATGAAGGAAGTGCGGAAGCAGGAGTTCGATCTCGTGCTCGATTTCCAAGGACTCTTGCGCACCGGTCTGATGACGAAGTGGGCGCGGGGAAAAAAGAAGATCGGTCGCGCCGATGCCCGTGAGGGTGCAGGATTTTTCTACGACGAGAAATTGGCATCGACCGCGGCGGGCGCGCAGACGCACGTCCTGGATACGTTGCTGCAATTTTGCACAGTCGTCGGCGCAGAGCCGCAGTTGGCGGGACCGTTGCGCTTCCGCGATCTGGAGCGGCTGCCGCTGGCGTTCATGGATTCGCGCAGAGGGGCGCGGCCGATTTTGATTTTCCCGGATAGCGGTCATCCGGCTAAAAAGTGGGATGGCTACGTGCAGCTGACGGCGCTGCTCATCCGCGAGGGCGGGCGCAAAGTCGTGTGGGCGGGCAATAATTATCTGCCGTGCAAAGAGACGTTTCCCGAGGGCGCGTTCGTGAACCTCACGGGCAACACGAGCCTCACGTCGCTGCCGGCTTTGCTGGCGAAAGCGGACTGGGTGATCTCGAACGACAGCGGCCCGATGCATTTGTCGGCGGCGATGGGGTTCAAAACGATCGGTATTTTCGGGCCGACCGATCCGCGGGTTTACGGACCTTATCCAATCAAGAGTCCGACTAACTTTGCGATCCAAGCCCCGGTGGGCGACATGCGCCTGTTGTCGGCAAAGGAAGTATTTTCGACCTTCAACCGGATTGAAAAAATCTCGCCCAAGACGACTGGAGTGTCGCCGCTGGTCGCGTCGCAATAAACGAGCGGGCGGGATGCGGCGGCTGGATTAATCGGGTGCGGAGAATTTTGTTTATTCCTGCGGGCGGGTGCGTCAGACATGGCCTCCCATGCTCGATCCCAAACTCCTTCGTGAATCGCCCGACACCGTGCGTGCGGCCATTGCCAAGAAGCATCTCGACGTCGATCTCGACGCCGTGCTGGCGCTTGATGCGACGTGGCGTGCGCTTTTGACCGAAGTCGAGGTGCTGCGCTCCAAGCAGAAAGCGGCTAACACCGAGATGGCGGCGCTCAAGAAAGGTTCGCCGGAATTCATCGCCAAAGTGCAAGAGATGAAGGCGGTGTCGGCTGAAGTGAAGGCGAAGGAAGAGGTGTTTAACCAGACCGAGGAAAAATGGCGCGCGGCGATGCTCACATTACCGAATCTCCCGCATGCTTCGGTGCCGGAAGGCCGCACGCCCGAAGAAAACCAAGTTTACGCGACCAACGGTTCGGTCGAAGCCGTATCGCCCAATGCGCAACCGCACTGGGAAATTCCGGGTTTTAGTAACCTCATCGATTTCGCACGCGGCTCTAAAGTCACCGGCGCCGGCTTTCCGTTTTTTGTGGGCGAAGGTGCGAAAATTTCGCGCGCGTTGCTGCAGTTCTTTTTGGATGAAGACGGTAAAGCCGGTTACACCGAGGTGAGCCCACCGATTTTCGTGAACGCCGCGAGCGCAACCGCGACTGGCCAGCTGCCCGACAAGGAAGGCCAGATGTATGAAACCATCGACAAGCTTTACGCGGTGCCGACGGCGGAAGTGCCGCTGACGAATTTTTTCCGCGACGAGATTCTCGATGAAGAGGCACTGCCGGTCTGTCGTTGCGCTTACACGCCATGTTTTCGCCGCGAGGCAGGAAGTTATGGCAAGGACGTGCGCGGCCTGAATCGCCTGCACCAATTCGACAAGGTTGAGCTTTTGAAATGGGTTCACCCGTCGAGCAGCTACGATGAGTTGGAAAAGCTCCGTGCCGACGCCGAGCGCTTGCTGCAAAAACTCGAATTGCCGTATCGCGTGCTGCTGATGTGCGGTGGTGATCTTGGTTTCGGTCAGGCCAAAAAATACGATCTCGAAGTCTGGGCCGCCGGCCAGAAACGCTGGCTCGAAGTGTCGAGTTGCTCGAATTTCGAAGCCTTCCAGGCGCGTCGCGCGCAGATCCGTTTTCGGAGCAAAGAAACTGGCAAGCCCGAGCTCGTGCACACGTTGAACGGTTCCGGTCTGGCGGTGCCGCGTGTGCTGGCCGCGTTGTTGGAAAACAATCTGCAAGCAGACGGTCGCGTGAAACTGCCGGCGGCGCTCGTGCCGTATTTCGGCAAGGAATACGTCACGTTCAAGTGAACGGACGGGCGGGTTTCCGCAGATGAGTTCAGAGAAATCGAGTGTCCGACTCACTGAAAAAGCGTCGGCACTCGCCGCGCGGTTTCCGCTGACACGATTGCATCCCGCACCGCTCGCGCGCGTGGCGAATCGTCGTAACAACGGGAGTGAAACGTGGTGCGTAGCGCTTTCGGGCGGAGCCGATTCGGTGGCGCTTTTGCTGTTGGTCTGGGGGTTGTGGCCGGAGCGACGGAAGCGGGTAGTCGCGTTGCATTTCAACCACAAGCTGCGCGGTCGTGAGTCGGACGCGGACGAGAAGTTTTGCCGGAAAGTGTGCGCAGACCTGGGTGTAAAATTACGCGTCGGACGCTGGCGTCGCGTTGTGAAACGGGCGAGCGAAGCAGAAGCGCGTCAGGCGCGGCACGGGTTTTTCGAAAAAGAAATGGGCGAGCTCGGCAGCGCACTGCTGTGGCTGGCGCATCAACAGGACGATATTGCGGAAAGCATGCTGATGCGGCTCGCGCGCGGGAGTGGCACGGCGGGTCTCGCGGCTCCGCGACCGGTGCAAAGGGTGGGCGACGGGCGGGTGCATCTGCGACCGTTGCTCACAATTAAGAAGAAGGACTTGGTGGTGGCGTTGCGCAGCGTGGGCGTGAAGTGGCGCGAGGATTCTTCGAACGCAGCCGACGACTATTTTAGGAATCGAGTGCGCCGAAATGTTTTGCCCGCGTGGATCGAAGCGGCCGGGCGCGATGCGCAAGCCGGCGCGGCACTGGCGCGGGAGCGGTTGGAAGAGGACGACGCAGCGCTGGAGGCTTGGGTGGCGTCCTTGAAATTGATCAACCGTGGCCGGCTCGATGTTAATGCGCTGGCGGGGTTGCCGCGTGCGATCATCCGGCGTGCGCTGCATGGGTGGCTGTTGAGTTTGAAAAGGCCGGTGGATTTGTCGCGGCAGGGCTTCGAGCAATTGCTAAAGGCGGTCGAGATGGGCAAGCCGACGCGGTTTAGTTTAAGCGCAACCGGTTATGCCGTGTTGAAGCAGGGCGGGTTGAAATTTAGCCTGCGATGACGCTAGGTGCGATTTTAGCGCGAATTTCCATGAGCGCTTCGTTTGACTTATCCTAGCGGAACCTACACGTTCGCCAACTACTCTAACTCCCCATGGCCGATAACGACGACAACAAGAAACGCCGCGCGCTTAAACCTATTCCGCCTGAGAGCTTCCCTGTGAAGATGATCCTCATCTGGCTCGCGGTGCTCGCGATGATCTGGATGGTTTACCGATTTAGCGAAAGCAAGTTGCCCACGCCCGCCACGCTGAAGATTCCGCAAGTCGTCGAATACGCGGAGCAAGGCTTGGTCGCCCAAGGTTCGATTCGCGAGGAAGCCAACGGCGGTCGCAACTGGTATACGCTGACCGGCGAGCTCAAAGAAGCGACGTTGCGCGTCGAAGGCGGCACCGCGACGAAATCGTTTGTCGCTTCCGGACGTCTCACCGAGGCGAATGCGGATCGCTTATTGAAATCGTTGGCGTTCACCGAAAAACCCGCGACCACGGCGATGAACCAGCTTTTTGTAAACGTGCTACCGTTCATCATCGTGATCGGGTTGTTGTATTTTCTGTTCGTCCGGCAAATTCGTCAGGCGGGCAAAGGTGCCCTCAGCTTCGGCAAAAGTCGCGCTAAGATGCTGACTCGCGACAAGGACCGGATCATGTTCGCCGATGTCGCCGGCTGCGATGAGGCGAAAGAAGAGGTGAGCGAGGTCGTTGAATTTTTGAAGGAGCCGAAGAAGTTTCAAAAGATCGGCGGACGCATTCCGAAAGGTATCTTGATGGTCGGTCCTCCCGGCACCGGTAAAACTCTTCTCGCCAAGGCGATCGCGGGCGAAGCGGACGTGCCCTTCTTCTCCATCAGCGGTTCTGACTTCGTGGAAATGTTCGTCGGCGTGGGCGCGAGCCGCGTGCGCGATATGTTTGAACAGGGCCGCAAGAACGCGCCGTGCTTGATCTTTATTGATGAAATCGACGCGGTCGGCCGCCAACGTGGCGCGGGTCTGGGCGGTGGAAACGACGAACGCGAGCAGACGCTCAATTCGTTGCTCGTCGAGATGGATGGTTTCGACACCCAAGAAGGTGTGATTATCATCGCGGCGACGAATCGCCCCGATGTGCTGGATAGCGCGTTGCTGCGTCCGGGTCGTTTCGACCGCCAAGTCTCGATCGATTTGCCTGATATCATCGGTCGCGAACAAATTCTCCGCGTCCATGCCCGCAAAATTTCGCTCTCCGAGAACGTTGACCTCGCGGTCATCGCGCGCGGCACGCCCGGCCTTTCCGGCGCGGAACTGGCGAACCTCTTGAACGAGGCCGCGCTGCTCGCCGCCCGTCGCAATAAGAAAAAAGTCGAGATGGCGCACGTCGATGAAGCACGGGATAAAATCCTTTGGGGCCTCTCGCGACGCCGCGTGATGGACGACGCCGAAAAGCGCCTCGTTGCCTGGCACGAAGCCGGCCACGCGATCGTGCAGGCTGTGCTCGATGACGGCACGATGCCGGTGCACAAGGTTACGATCATTCCTCGCGGCCAAAGCCTCGGTAGCACGACTTATCTTCCGACAAAGGATATTCTCACGCAGCCCAAGAAAAAACTGCTCAATCAGATCGCGATGGCGATGGGCGGTCGTATCGCGGAGGAAATGGTCACGGGCGATTTTTCGAACGGCGCTTACGGCGATTTGAAACAAGCGACCCGGATTGCTCGCGCGATGGTGTGCGATTACGGCATGAGCGACCTCGGGCCGGTCGCGATGGGCGAAAACCAAGATACGGTTTTCCTCGGTCGTGATATTACGCGTTCGCAGCAAATCAGCGAAGACACTGCGCGGAAAATAGACGACGCCATTTCCGGCATCCTTCACTCACAGTATAAACGCGCGCAGGAAATCATTGGTGAACACCGCGCGGCTCTCGACAAGATTGCCGGCGCGTTGCTCGAGCATGAGACGATCGAAGGTCGCCACGTGCTGGAGATTGTTCAGCACGGCGAGATTCGCTCGCCCATTTCCAGCGAAAAACCACCGAAGATTCCGCCAGCCTCACCGGCGAAGCCTGCTGATTCGGTGGCCAATCGCGAATCCGATTCGCACGGTGGCACGCCGGCACCGCACCCGGCGTGAGGATAGTGTAATCCATTAGCTTCCAAGCCGGACTTTACGTCCGGCTTTTTTGTGAGAATCGTCTTGGATTGAAGAACTGCCTCCAGCACGCTTCGCGCTTACTTTTATGAATATTTGCTGCATTGGAGCTGGATACGTGGGTGGCCCGACCATGGCGATGATCGCCCTTAAATGCCCGGACATCACGGTGACGGTCGTCGACATGAATGCGACGCGCGTCGCGGCTTGGAATAGCGGAAATCTGCCGATTTTTGAGCCCGGCCTTCAGGAGATCGTGGAAGAATCTCGTGGGCGTAATCTGTTTTTCTCCACGGACGTAGCCGGTCATATTAAGAAGGCTGACATTATTTTCGTGGCCGTGAATACGCCCACCAAAACCTATGGTGTCGGGGCGGGCCGCGCGGCGGATTTGCGGTATATCGAATCAGTGGCGCGCACGATTGCGGAGCATGCCGAAAGCGACAAAATCATCGTCGAAAAATCGACCATCCCGGTGAAAACCGCCGACGCGATCCAGACGATTGTCAGTTCAAATTCCAAAGGTTTGAAATTCCATGTTTTATCTAATCCGGAATTTTTAGCGGAAGGCACGGCCGTCAAAGATCTGCTCAACCCTGACCGCGTGCTCATCGGCGGCGAGCGCACGACTGACGGGGAAAAAGCCATTGAGACGCTGGCGGCGGTTTATGGACGTTGGGTGCCGCGTGATCGCGTGATTACGACGAACCTCTGGTCGTCGGAACTTTCGAAACTGGTGGCCAATGCCTTCCTCGCGCAGCGCATTTCGTCGATCAATTCCATTTCGGCGCTGTGTGAAGCGACGGGTGCTGACGTCGACGAAGTCGCAAATGCGATCGGCAAAGACAGCCGTATCGGTCCGAAATTCCTTAAGAGTTCCGTGGGCTTTGGCGGCTCATGTTTCCAAAAAGATATTCTGAATCTCACGTATCTCTGCGAAAGCTTCGGCTTGCACGATGTCGCGGCCTACTGGACGCAGGTCGTTTCAATGAACGATTGGCAGAAAAAGCGTTTCGCCGGTCGCATCGTGCGCGAACTCTTTAACACGGTTGCCGACAAGAAAATCGCGATCCTCGGCTTTGCATTTAAGAAAGACACGAATGACACGCGCGAATCCGCCGCGATCAACGTGGTGCGCGACCTTCTCTCCGAACATGCCAAGGTCTCCGTTTACGACCCGAAAGTTCCGGCAGACGAAATCAAACACGACACGCTGGGCAAGGGGACGGAGAACCCGCGGCTTACGATCGCGAAAGATGCCTACGAAGCCTGTGCAGGTGCCCACGCGATCGCGATTCTCACCGAGTGGGATGAATTCAAGGCGCTCGATTACGCGAAAATCTATGCGGCGATGCCGAAGCCGGCATTCTTGTTCGATGGTCGTAACATCGTCGATCTCGCGGCGCTTCGGAAAATCGGTTTCCGCGCCTCCGGCATCGGCAAGCCCTGATCAGCTTCGCAAAAACCTGCTACTCAAAGCGGCTTACGAGCCGCTTTTTTATGCCCGCTTGGATTTGCGGGTCAGTAAATTACTTTTGCGGGGCGGTCGCGGCACTGTGCACCTGCGCCGACCATTTTTTGTATTCGGGAGCTTCGTGCTGAAACGCATCTGGATTTTCCGTGGGGCGAAAATAATCGCCGTCGACCAAGGTGGGGAGAATCTCTTCGAGGCGATAGCTGCACGTTTGCACCGACTCTGGCAGTTTTGTCCACACGCGGAAATTGTCCGGGGTGAAGATTTCTCCTTGGGCCAACTCCGTCGCCGCGACGCGTGCGAGCGGTGCAAGTTTGCCGTCCACGCTGATTATTTGGACATGCCATGTGTCGCGGCGTGCGTCCGCGATGAGCGTGAGCGGGCGGGCGTCGCTTTTAGCCCACGCGTAATGACCGGCAACCGCCAGGCTTTGATACGAGAAACAGGGGCGTGGCGCGAGCGCCTGCCACGTGCGCAACGCTGCCGCAACCGTCCGGATGCCGAGCATCGAGCCGGGCCCCTCGCAGAATACAAAAGAACCCACCTCGGCGATTCTTAGGTTGGCCTCCTGCAACGCGGCTTGGGTCAGCGAAAAAAGGCCGGAGCCCGCCTCCTCGACGGCTTCACGCCAGATCGCCGGGGCTTGCAGGCGCAGGAGGCCGACTTGGATGCGCGTTGAAGCAGCATCCAGCACGAGCAAGTTGCCATGACTGGCCAAAAGCTGTGGAAGGGAAGGCATTGCGCGGGCACGTTTGGGTGGGCGAAGGCAAATGTCCATGTTGGTTTCCGGGGTGCGGCGTGACCCAATCTGGCATTGACCAAGAGGGGGTGTGACCTACCTTTGACCGTTCAACGACTCAAAACTGCTTCAATTTTTAATACCGTGAACGTCACTATTACCGAAACAAACCAGACCCGCAAAGTGCTGAATGTCGCGCTCGATAAGAGCGAGGTGGATGCCGAATACCAGAAACTGTTGGGCGAATACACCCGCCAAGTCAGCATCCCCGGTTTCCGTCCGGGCAAAGCTCCCGCGGCGATGGTCGCGCAGCGTTTTGGCAAGCAGCTCAAGGAAGAGTTCAAGAGCCAGGTTGTGGGTAAAGCTTATCGCGATGGCCTCGAGCAATCGAAGCTCGATGTGCTCAACATCGTCGATGTGCAGGAAGGCACCGTCGAAGCGGGCCAGGCAGTCGACGTGAAGATCACGGTCGATGTGCGCCCTGAATTCACGCTGCCGGAATACAACGGCTTGAAGACGGAAATTACTTCCGTCGAGCCGACCGATGCTGAACTCGACACCGTGATCGAAGGCCTGCGCTCTGAGCGCGCCGATTTCAAAGTCGCCGAACGCGCTTCCGCGAAAGGTGACTACGTCCGCTTTGGTTACACCGGCACGCTTGACGGCAAACCGTTGAGCGAAGTCGTGGGTGACAAAGCAATTTACGCGGCCGCTCCCCAAACGTGGGAAGAAGTGGAAGGTGCCAACGAAGGGCTGCTGCCCGGCTTGAGCAAACAAATCGCCGACCTCAAGAAGGACGACAAGAAGACCGTGACGGTCGAATTCCCTGCTGATTTCGCGGCGGTGCTCGCGTTGGCTGGTAAGACCGCTTCCTACGAAATCGAAGTGCAGGAAGTGCGCGAACGCGTGTTGCCTCCGCTCGACGAAGCTTTTTTCAAAGCACAACAAGTTGACGATCTCGCCGGCTTGAAGTCGCAAGTTTCCACGAACTTGAAGATGCGCAAAGAGCACGAGAACCGCGCCGCTCAACGCCGTCAGGTGACCGATGCGCTGCTCGCGGCGGTTGATTTCCCGGTGCCGGAGAGCCTCGTTGCTTCCGAGCGCGATGGCGTGCTTCGCCAGTTCATCGAAGAGAACATGCGCCGCGGCGTTCCGCAGGAGCAGTTTGAAGCGAATAAAAAAGAACTGCACGACAACGCGACGAAGGCCGCTGTCTCGCGCATCAAGGTTCAGCTCATGCTCGCGAAGATCGCCGAGAACGAAAAACTCAAGGTCGACGAAAAAGATTTCAACAACTGGATCATGCGCGAAGCGATGCGCTCAGGCGAACGTCCCGAGAAGCTCGTGAAAGACCTCGGCAAGGATCGCGAACAGCTTCGCGCCATCCAGCAGCAGATCACTTTCGACAAGGCCCTTGATTTTATCGTGTCTAAGGCTACCGTTAACACGGCAACCGCCAACGCATGAGCTATTACGTCCCAATCGTCCTCGAAAATACCGGCCGCGGAGAGCGGTCGATGGATATCTACAGCCGTCTGCTGAAAGACCGCATTATTTTTATCGGTTCACCCATCGATGATGGCGTGGCCAATGTGGTTATCGCGCAGATGCTGTTTCTCCAGATGGAGGACCCGAAGAAGGACATTCAGCTCTACATCAATTCGCCTGGCGGCGTCGTGACCGGTGGCATGGCCATCTACGACACGATGAACTTCCTCCAGTGCGACATCGTCACGTATTGCATCGGCATGGCCGCGAGCATGAGCACCGTGCTCCTCGCTGCCGGCACGAAGGGCAAGCGCTTCGCGCTGCCAAACAGCCGCGTGATGATCCACCAGCCTTCGGGTGGCGCCGGCGGCCAGCAGGCCGATATCGCCATCCAAGCGCGCGAGATTCTCCGCTGGCGCCAGACCTTGAACGAAACCATCTCCCGCCACACGGGCAAAACCATCGACCAAGTGGAGAAGGATTCGGATCGTGATTATTATCTCAGCGCCGACGAAGCGAAGGCTTACGGTATTGTGGATCACGTGATCACTTCTACGCGCGACATTAAGCAACTCGTCCCGAGCGCCGCTTAAGTTTAAGCGTTCGTTTTTGTTACAACTGGCTTAGCACGGGAAAATCCCTCGACTAACGCCCGTCCTTACTGACTATTTCCACATGGCCAAATCTTCGCGCATGACCCTGTGCTCGTTCTGCGGCAAATCGCAGGCGGAAGTCCGCAAGATCATTGCGGGCCCGGGCGTTTATATCTGCGATTCGTGCGTCAATGTCTGCAAGACGATCATCGACCGTGAAGTAAAGTCGGCCGGCAATGCCACGGGCACGACGCCCGAAGCCGGCGCCAAACCGGCATTTCGTTTGGTCAAGCCGGCGGAAATTAAGAAAGTGCTGGACGATCACGTGATCGGTCAGGACCACGCCAAGAAGGTTTTGTCGGTCGCGGTTTACAATCACTACAAGCGACTGAATTTCGATGCCGGATCCGGCAACCACCGTGACGCGGCTTCGATGCCGGCGGAGTTCACCGATGTCGAAGTCGAGAAGAGTAACATCCTACTCGTTGGCCCGACTGGTTCCGGCAAGACGCTGCTGGCTCGTTCGCTGGCGCGCATCCTTGATGTGCCGTTTGCGATCTCCGACGCCACCACGCTGACCGAAGCCGGTTACGTGGGCGAAGACGTGGAGAACGTCGTGCTGCGCCTCCTGCAGTCCGCGAACTACGACGTCAAGAAAGCTGAGTGCGGCATCATCTACATCGACGAAATCGACAAGATTCGCCGCACCACGGAAAATGTTTCCATCACGCGTGACGTGTCTGGTGAAGGTGTGCAGCAAGCGCTGCTGAAAATTCTCGAAGGCACGACGTGCAACGTCCCCCCTCAAGGCGGCCGCAAACATCCGAATCAAGAATACATTCAGGTTAACACCTCGAACATCCTCTTCATTTGCGGTGGCGCGTTTGTCGGTTTGAACGACGTGATCAAAAAACGCCTCGGACAGCGCTCGCTCGGATTCCACTCGAATGACAAGGACCGGGAGCTTTCCCCGGAGGAAATGATGCGCGCGGTGGCCCCGGAGGATTTGATTCGCTTCGGAATGATTCCAGAGTTCATCGGCCGCCTGCCTGTGATCTCGATGCTCGACGAACTCAAGGTCGCCGATCTGGAAAAGGTGCTCCTGAGCACGAAGAATTCGATGGTGAAACAGTATTCCAAACTGTTCGCGATGGACGGCGTGCAACTGCGTTTCACCCGCGACGCGCTGGTCGCGATCGCTAAGCGAGCCATTGAGCTCAAGACCGGCGCTCGCGCGCTGCGTGCGATCATCGAGAAAATCATGCTCGAGGTCATGTATGATATCCCGCACCGCGATGATATCGCCGAGGTGATCATCGACCGAGCCGTCGTGGAAGGCCGCCGCAAACCGCAGGTCAAAAAGCTGGCGCGCCCGACGTCAGCTGACACGAAAGACGCCGCTTAAGCTGCGTCTTCCAAATGGATAAAAAGGCGCGATTTGAATCGCGCCTTTTGTTTTTAGCGAAGTCGAGCAAACGCCCGCCAAGCCCAAGATAATTACCAGTTAAAGCTTTCGTCTTTAGAAATCGATTTCGCGAACGCGACGAAGAGCTTTACGCAGTTTTCCACGTCTTCCAAATCCACGACCTCACTCGGCGTGTGCATGTAACGCAGTGGAATCGAAATCAGTCCGCAGGCGACGCCGCCGCGGGCCATTTGGATGGCACGAGCATCGGTGCCGGTCGGACGCGGGTCGGCTTCGAGTTGAATCGGGATTTTGTGCTTCTTCGCGACTTCAACGATGCGTTGATAAACTTTGGGATTAATATTCGGACCGCGGCAAACGATCGGGCCGGCGCCGAGTTTTGTTTCTCCGAATTTGCGCGGATCGCAATCGGGGTGGTCGGTCGCGTGACCGACGTCGACCGCCAGCGCCACGTGCGGATCGACGGCAAACGCCGACGTCTGCGCGCCGCGCACGCCGATTTCTTCCTGCGTCGTGGCGACCGAAACGAGTTTGGCATTCAGTTTCGCGTTTTCCTTCGCGAGGCGGATGAGCGCTTCGCCGACGACGTAAGCGCCGACTTTGTTGTCGAATGCGCGCGCGGTGCCGACGCTGCCGTTGATCAATTCGAATTCGTGGTCGTAGGTGGCGACGTCGCCGATGGAAACGCGTTCGAGTGCGTCGGCTTTCGATGTCGCGGCGATGTCGATCCAGATCTCGTGGATTTCCGGCACCTTTTTGCGGTCAGATTCTTCCATCAGGTGAATCGCGCGTTTGCCCGTCACGCCTTTGACTGGGCCGTTGGTGGTTTGGATGATGACGCGGCGACCCGAGATGATGCTGCGGTCGTGACCGCCGATGGTGTCAAAATAAAGATAACCGTCTTTGTTGACGTAGGTGATGATGAGGCCGAGCTCGTCCATGTGGCCGGCGAACATCACGGTCGGGGCGCCTTTTTTATTCAACGTGGCGAGGCGGCAACCGAGGGCGTCTTTCTCGTAAGTGTCGGCGTGTGGTTTCACGAACTTATCGTAAACCGCCTGGGCTTGGGCTTCGGCGCCGGAGGGCGATTTGGCTTTGAGCAGTTCGGTGAGAAACGCGGGCGCTTGGTAGTCGGGCATGGGGAAAACTGAACGCGAAACAGCACGGTGTCGCAAAAGAAAAAGGCGCGTCGTGAAACGCGCCTTTCGTGAAAATTTAATTCCAGTCTCACTTCGTGACCGTGACTGGAATCGAGCTGTCGCCGGCGCTGCTTTTGAAGAAAAGCGAGCCGGTGCCGGGCTGACCGCCTTGCACGGGTATGGTGACGCTTGAAAGGCCGGCCTGCACGATGACCTCGGGCAAGATGATGCTCGCAGCAATGTCCGTCGTGACGTCGATCAGCATGCCGCCGGACGGAGCCGGTTGCGGGATCGTGAAGGTCAACGACTGTTGCTCACCTTGGCGGAGCGAGAGCGCGGAAGGGGAAACTTGGAAAGTGATGCCATCGACGCGGAAGGTGCCGACGTCGAGATTCGCACCCGAACCGACGACGCTGAGTTTGTAGCTACGGCCTGCGGCCAACGCCGGCACGAAGAAACTGAGTGAACTCGGCGATTCGAACACCGTGCGAGCGGGCTCGCTATCGAAATAGACGATGTCCGAACTCGTGAAACCGGCGCCGAGGACGCTTACGCGCGAACCGACCGGAGCGCGGGTCGCCTCGGAGCGGAGCACGTAACGGCCCACAATTTTCAAATTTTGCAGCTCGGAATAAACCTCTGTCGGCATGCTGGAGGTCTGACCTTCGGTGCGGAAATCACAGATGAAATAATACGAGGCCGAGGTGCGACCGGCGGGGAGTTGGTAGTCGAATTCCCAGATATCACCGTTCACCGCGCTGTGGTTCATCTTGTAGCTGGAGCCGTCGATAATGATGCGCGGATTGATCGAATCGCGAAGGATATGCTGGGTCTTTGGCTGGAAGCTCGCGGTGATCGTGTAGATTTGCGACGGGTTCGCCGGAACGGTCGCGGGCGTCAGGTTGGTGATGCTGAAATTGCAGCCCGTAAGGACGAGTAACGTCGCCGCGACCAGAAGGGCGGAAAAAATTCTGCTCGCGTGAGAGAAGGGAGTCTTTTGCATGGGAATAATCGATTGCGGATGCCGCGTAGGCCGTTGGCAGATCGTAAATTGACTCACTTCATAATGGTTGGGTTCCTCCCAGAGCAAGAAAAAGCTCAGTCACCACTGGGCCTGTATCTGCACGTGCCGTTCTGCGCGACGACGTGCGACTTTTGCGCGTTCTACCAGACCGTGCCGAAAGGCGACGCGGTTAAACGCTACTTGGACGGAGTCGCGCGCGAGGCGTTGTTGGTTCCTTGGAACGGAAAACGGATCAGCACGGTATTTTGGGGCGGCGGCACGCCCGGGTTGTTAAAGCCCGCTGAAATCGAAGCATTGGGGCAAACCGTGCTGCGTCATGCGGGCGGGCAACCCATTGAATGGACGGTCGAACTCGCGCCCGCCACGGTGACGCCGGATCGGCTGGCGATGTTAAAGCAACTCGGGGTGACGCGCATCTCGATGGGCGTGCAAAGTTTCGATGCGCCGTTACTCGATGCGCTTGGTCGGCAGCACACGCCGGAGCAGATTTATCGGGCTTACGATCTGATTCGTGCACAGGGTTTTCAAAGCGTTAATCTCGACCTGATGTTCGCGCTGCCGAATCAGACGGAAACGCAATGGCGGGCGGATTTGGATGAAGCCATCCGTCTCGCGCCGGATCATCTTTCGACGTATTGCCTGACGTTCGAAGAAGACACGGCGATGTGGATCAAGCTTTCGCAAGGCAAAGTGAAACTCGATGTGGCGAAGGAAGCAGTGTTCTACCAACACACGTGGGATTACCTCAACGCGGCCGGTTACGGGCAGTATGAGGTGTCGAATTTCGCGCGGCGCGGTCACGCGTGCCTGCATAATCTCAACACGTGGAATATGCACGAATGGGTCGGTCTCGGCCCATCGGCGGCTTCGCAACATGCCGGCTGGCGCTCAGGCAATCCTGCTGATCTCGGCTTGTGGCTGGCTGATGTCGACGCCGGCAAACGTGCGACCAGCGACCGCGTGGAACTCACGCCGGGCTTGCTTGCGGAAGATGCCGTGATCTTTGGCCTGCGCATGAATGCGGGCGTGTCGCTGCCGCAATTGCGCAAACGTTTTCCGACTGCTGCGTGGAGCGGACTGGAAGATTTACTGCCGAAACTCTTGATTGAAGGCTTGCTCGTGACGACGCCGGAAGGGCGCATCAGCCTGACGGATCGCGGGCGTTTGGTGGCTGACGCAATCGGAGCGGAAATTCTTGAGGCTTTCGAAACCTCCGCAAAGGTAGCCGCCGAATGAACTGCCGCCGCGTTTTGCCAAGCTTCGCCGGAATGCTGATCGTGGCGTTGCTCGCCGGGTGTCAGACGGCCGATAAACCGAAGGATTACGCGCCACTTGTGGCCCGCTTTTTCCTCGAAGCGAAACCGACCGAAACCGGTGTGGCACTCCCACTGCCGGTGAGTGGAGTCAGTGTGACGGTTAACCCGAAACCGATCATCGTCGAATACGATATCGTGAACGCCGAAGTCGCTAAAGTAGATCTCGGCGCGTGCCTGATGCTGCAACTGACGCCGGCGGCGACGCGCGATTTTTACCGGCTTTCGGTCTCGAATATAGGGCGTCGTCTCGTCCTTTCTCTCAATGATTCGCCGGTCGGCGCGCGCCGGATTGAGCAAGCGACTGCCGACGGTGTCGTTTTAATTTTTGTGGAATTACCTGATGCGGAGCTGCCGGAAATCGTCGGTCGCCTCAAACGCACCTCGCTCGATATCGCGCGGGCCGCCGCCAAAAAGAAATAATGATATTCGGCCTCCGCATTTTTTGGATTTTCGCCTGCATCAGCGTGACGCTCGTCGCGCAGCGTATCGACATCAGCTGGCCGACTCCGAACCGCGCGTGGGAGCAGGGCAAATCCTACGACGCGTGGGTGCAGCCCACGGTTTCCGGACAACTGGAGTCGGGTTTGTTCGGTTCGGTGCGGAGCAATGGCACCCAGTTTCACGAGGGCTTGGATATTCGCCCGGTGACGCGCGATTCGAAAGGTGAAGCGGCCGATAAGGTCACGGCGGCGATGTCGGGTGTCGTGCGGCACGTGAGCATTTCTCCCGGCAACAGTAGTTATGGTCGCTACATCGTGATCGAGCATCCGGATGTGCAACCGGCGGTTTACACGCTTTACGCGCACCTCGCCAAAGTCGAACCCGGCATTGCGCGCGGCAAATCCGTTAAGCAGGGGCAGGTGCTCGCGACGATGGGGCGCAGCGCGGGCGGCTATGCGATTCCGAAGGATCGCGCGCATTTGCATTTTGAGATTGGTCTTGTTGGCACGGAAAATTTTCAAGCGTGGTATAACTGGAGAAAATTCGGCAGTCCGAACCAGCACGGCGATTACAACGGCATGAATCTGCTCGGCCTCGATCCGATGGATTTTCTGTCCAAATGGCGCACGCGCAAAGTCGATAATTTCGACCAGTATTTCTCACGCATGGATTCGGCGGTGCGCTTCCGCATCGTGACGAGCCGCCGGCCGGATTTTATCGTGCGTTATCCGGCGTTGTTGAAAAAAGAAATTCCCCTCGGCCTCATCGGTGGCTGGGAAGTGCAGTTGAGCGTGACAGGTTTGCCGTTCTCGTGGACGCCGCTGACGCCGGCGGAAGTCGCGGGCAAACGCGCAGGCTCGGTCGAGATTTTGGAAGTGGATAATCCCGCTCTCCGCCGCGCTCGCGGCAAAACCCTCGTGCGTCCGAAAGGGTCGGGCTACATCCCCGGTTCGGACATGACGACGATACTCCAGTTGGTATTCGGGCAACGCTGAGGTGAGCTGTGCGCTAACGCGCTCTCGCTAGGATTCCAACGTCAGCTCTGCGGCTTCAACTGCCCGAGCAAATGCTGGAACTCGGGATTTTTTTTCAAGATTTCCAAATCGGGATCCTGCTGCATCCAGTCGACGTCGTCATAGCCAAGCGAAACCGCTTTGCGCAGCGAGCGCAGCGCGTCGGGACGCTTTTTGCAGAGCGCCAGGCTGCACGCCAAATTGTAGTGCGCGGTCGCGTTCTCCGGTTCGAGGCGCACCAGCTTACGGTCCATTTTGAGTCCATCGGCGATGCGGCCAACTTTCGTGTAAAGTCCACCGAGCAGACCGACGATATCTACGTAGCTCGGGCAGCGGCGGTGCACCGCTTCATAAAACTCGATTTCAAATTGGGTATCGTGTTTCGACGTCTTGGACATGGTTACTTGGCAACGCGATGCGGGCACAAGCCGGTCTGGCGTTGCGCAATGCACTGAGCGCTCACTTGGAGACGCTGGGTAATGGGTTTGAGACCCAGCTTCAACGACACCGTGCTGCCATACCATTCCATGAACGGCGCGCTGATCTCGAAAATCTTGTCGCAATCCACACAGACGACTTGGGCGACTTGCGAATTCGTGCCGCTGGCCGGCAGATAAAATTTTTCTCCGGAGCCGATGTCCACTTCGCGCAGGATTTGGCTTTCCGTCATCAACGGCAGCGTGCGATACACCGTGGCTCGAGAAACTGAATCGTCGATTGCGCGGGCCTTGTCCAAAAGCTGCTCCGCCGTGAAATGCTCCTTCTGCGCAAACGCCGCATCGAAGATCGCGAGCCGCTGGTTGGTTACACGGAGACCTTGCTTGGTCAGGTAGGCTTGAAATTTATCGCGGGAAGCTTCGAAACTCACTGGCAGAATGTCGGCGGGGCGCTTTGGCTCTGTCAACTCGTAACAAGGCACCGGAAACACGTTGCCACGGGTCAGCTGGCGCCCTCATTTGAGGCAATGATTGTCGGCGTTCAGCCATTGGCGGGCTTTGATAAGCTCCTGCACTACAAGGTGCCGGAGACGCTCGTCGCTGCCGTGCGCCCCGGCTCGCTCGTGCGCGTGCCGATCATGAACCGCTCGCATCTGGCGATGGTGTTGGAAATTAACGCCGTGCCCGACGTGCCGGTGGCGAAATTAAAACTGGTCAGCGCGGCGCTGCATGAATTTCCCGCGTTGACCCCCGATCTCATCCACCTCGCGAGGTGGATGCACAATTACTACGCGGCGCGCATGGAGAGCGTGTTCGAGGCGATGATTCCCGGCGCCGTGCGCGACGGCACTCGGCTTAAGCAGGAGAAATACCTGACGGTGCCAAAAACGGTTAACCCCGACGAACTCGCCGCGATCCGCAAAAAAGCCCCGCAGCAAGCGCGCTTGATCGAGTTTCTCCAGCAGCAGTTTCGTCCGGTGAAAAAATCACTCGTGCTGTCGCGACTCGACGTGACCGCGGCCGTTGCGGCTGCCCTGGTGAAACGCGGGTTGGTGCACGAAGAAACCCGCTTCATCGAACGCGTCGCTTACGCCGACAATTGGACGGGGGGAGAAGTCGTCACCGGATTGCCGCCGACGCTGAACGAAGAGCAATCCACCGTCGTCGACTCCGTGGGTGCGAGCCTTGCGAAGCAGAAATTCCAAGTGCATCTGCTCAAAGGCGTCACCGGCTCTGGAAAAACCGAGGTGTATCTCCGCCTGATCGAAAAGGTATTAGCGTCGGGCGGCAGCGCGATCTACCTCGTGCCGGAGGTCGCCCTCACGCCGCAAACCGTGGCGCGTCTGCGGGGACGTTTCGAAGCGGCCGGCCATCGCACCGTGGTCTGGCACAGCCACCTGAGCGAAGGCGAACGCCTCGATGGTTGGAACGCGCTCGCGAAAGGCGAGGCACGCGTCGTCGTTGGGGCGCGCTCGGCGGTATTCGCGCCGGTGCAAAATTTGCAGCTCATCGTCGTCGACGAGGAACACGAGCCCGCCTACAAACAGGACGAAACCCCGCGCTACCATGGTCGCGACGTCGCGGTGTATCGCGCGAAGCTGGCGAGTGCGGTGTGTTTGTTAGGCTCGGCCACGCCGTCGCTGGAATCGTTCGAAAATGTGCGCTCGGGCAAATACCTGCTCAACACGATGACGAAGCGGGTGGACGACAAAAAGATGCCCGACATCCACATCGTCGACATGCGCATCGAGATCATGCGGCAACGTGGCCTCGTGACCCTTTCGCGTAAGCTGGTGGACAAGATGCAAGGTCGCTTCGAGCGGAAGGAGCAGATGATTTTGTTCATCAATCGCCGCGGTTATTCGTCGAGCATGCAGTGCCGCAAGTGCGGCCATGTGGAGACGTGCCCGCATTGCAGTGTGTCGATGACGTATCATCGCGCTGACGAGACGCTCAAGTGTCACCTCTGCGGTCATCAACGTGGCGCACCGTCGGTGTGCCCTAGTTGCGCGGCGCCGGATATTCGCTGGCGCGGCCTCGGCACGCAGCGGGTGGAGGAGGCGGTTCGGCGCGTGTTGCCCCGCGCGCGCCTCGAACGCATGGACACGGATACGATGTCGAAAAAACACCGTTTCCGCGAAATCCTCGGTGATTTCCGCGCGGGTAAAATCGATATTCTGATCGGCACGCAAATGATCGGCAAGGGGCTCGATTTCCCTAACGTAACGCTCGTTGGCTTAGTAGATGCGGATCTTTCGATGCACGTGCCGGATTTCCGCGCGAACGAGCGCACGTTCCAACTGCTCGTGCAAGTGGCGGGCCGCGCTGGGCGGGGCGATCGCTCGGGCGAAGTCGTGGTGCAAACGTTCTCGCCGCAGGCCGACGCGATCCAGTTTGCGAAGCAATCCGACTTTGACGGTTTCGCTGCGGCCGAGTTGGAGATGCGGAAAAAATTCAACTACCCGCCGTATCGGCACCTTATCCATCACATTTTTCGCGGGCCGAATCCGGAGAAGATCATGTTCTTCGCCGAGCATTGGGCGAAACAAGTCGAGAAGGCGCTCGGCGACGCGGTGGAAATTCGCGGCCCGACGCCTTCGCCCATTGAGAAAGCGAAGGACGAGTATCGTTTCCAAATTTGGTATTTCTGCGCCCGTGCGACGAAGGTCGTGCCTGAACTCGTGCGCCTGCAGGCCGAGGTCAAATGGCCTGACGACGTCACCCAAGTGCTCGACGTCGATCCGATGAGCTTGATGTGACGCTTGCTTTAAAAGCGTCGAACTCACGGCAACTACTTAGGTATTAATTGAAGAGGCGTTATGGCTTTACGTGTGAACTTGGTTGGGCGATCTCGGTCGGTGTGAGCTGCATGATGTCGAACGCTGGTATCCTTCGTTGCCTGATCGCGTTATTTTTAGCGTGTGGGTTGATTACGGACGGATCGGCGAGAGGAATATCTTCGAAGCGAATTCTCGCCGCGATTCTCAAACAGACTCCCGAGCCGGAAATTGTGTCTGGTCGTCCCATGGAGGCGGCGGAGTATTTCGCGCGAACGATGGGGCCTGAGGTGGGTGTGTTCTGGGGGACAGGAGATTCGATGGAGCCGATGTATGCGCACAACACGGCGCTCGTCGTCGCTGAGGCTGACTATGAAAACCTCAAAAAGGGCATGACCGTGATCTATCTGGATTCACGTGGAATGCGCGTTGCGCATTGTATCGTGGGCGAAACCAAAGGCGGTTACATCATGCAGGGAATCGGCAACTCCCGAGAGGACGACGCATTGTTGACGCCGAATAATTTTGTCGGAGTGATCGTGAAAGCTTTCGCTTCGTCGCGAACGGAATTTTTCGCTGCCACCCGATCGAAGCTTGGTCGGGAAAAATCACTGACCGCACGCGGTCTGAACTCTGAGACGACCTACGCAGCCTCTGAATACCACGAAGTCGCGCAGGATGATCGATGAACTGATTCGCGTTAGGGCGTTAGCCCATCCGGGCTTGGCCCGCGGGCTTGATGGCGGGTCTTTTTCGGAGCAACCACCATAACGAGAGCATATCGAGCAGCGGTCGCCACGCGAAGGTGCCGAAGCCATATTTCGAGATGCCGGTGCGGCGCTCGCGATGTTCGACGGCGATTTCAGTGATGCAAAAACCGCCGGCGACCGCAAATGCGGGCATGAACGAATAGAGCGAACGGATCGGCCAGAAAGATGCTGCGACTTCCCGCCGAAAAATTTTCAACGCGCAACCGCTGTCCTTGAGGTAATCACCGAGCATCGATCCGCGCACCGTATTCGCAACGCGCGACATCGCCCGCCGCAGCCACGTGTCGCGCCGCGTGGCTCGAATACCGACCACCATGTCGAAGTGTCCAGAGACCGCGATGAGTGAGGGAATATCGCCGGGAGCATTTTGTCCGTCGCCATCCATGGTGATAATCCACGCGCCGCGACTTTCAGCAAAGCCACGCAGCAAGGCGGCGGCCTGGCCTTGGTTTCGCTCCATTGAAATCACGCGACAAGCCGGCCAGTTTCGCGCGGCGAGCGACAATTGCTCCACGGTGCGGTCGAGGCTGCCGTCGTCGATGGCGAGCACTTCGTAAGGAGCGCCGATTTTTTCCATGACGGTTTTCACTTCCGCGAGCAACGGGCCGGCCGCGCCTTCCTCGTTATAAAACGGGACGACGACGCTGTAGGTCGGTTGGGTGGAATGGCTCATGGTGTTTGCAACGCCGCGATAAACTTTCTCCAAGCGGAAAATGGATTGGTTTCATCCGCGGTTTGCAGCGCGGAGAGTGCCTTGCTAAAAGTCGCTTCGTCAACGCGAACGATGGAAACGAGGCCGGCGGCATCAGCGCGAATGAGAGTCGCGTGGGACGACGTTAATGTCTCCAGAAAGGCTCTTTGATGCACCCACTGGCCGGGAGAGAAATAAGTGTTGGGTGAAGCCAGGATCGGTTTTGCCGTGGGGGGAGTGAAGGGTGGCTGCAGCGCAAACGGCGTTGCCCATGACCACATGGCGACACCCTCGAAGACGTCAGGTGTGTCGATCAACAGGACTTCATTTTTCCCTAGCTTGGGAATTTCGGCGTGAATTGATTCGATGAGTCGTTCGGAAAGTTTTGCGGAGTGACGCCACGCGGCGGCGGTTTGGTCGAAACAGGCGAGGTGATAGAGCATCACCACGACGCTCGCTCCGCATGCCCACCAGCGTTTCGCGGAAAATGTGGTGAGCCACACCCCGAGCGCGATGCTGAGTCCCGCGGACGCCAGATAAAGGTGGCGCGGCGAAAAATAACTCGCGGCCGCCATCGGGAGCGTCGCAATCAAATACCAGACAAGCCCGTAGCATGCCCACGCGCGCCAACGGGGAGTCGTCGGCCCGCGCCAGTGCCACAGGGCCAAAATGGCGATCGATAAAAACCCAGCCATGACGACGAGGGGTGTGGCGATGGCCGCGAGTTGTGGCCGGTAGTCGCGACCAAAGTCATACAAGGGCGTCCAATACCAGCGAAGGTAGTCGAATTGCCGTTCGGCAAATTCAGCGCTGAACAAAGCAGTGCTCTGCGAGCGGCCCGCCATGGAACTAAAGGCAATATGCCGGCAGACGGCGACGATGACGACGATGACGACGCATCCCACGAAAAGGTGCAGTGCGTGTCGGCGCCAGGCAGACGTGAGTGCCGTTCGGAAGAAAATCGCCCATGCGGCGATGGCGAGCGGCGCGGTGAGACAGAACTCCTTGGAAAAACATCCGATGCCGAAACTGGCGATGGAAAGCGCCAGCCATTTCACATTCGAGGACTGGCGGAGGTAAGTCGCTCCGCAAAAAAAGCAGCCCAGGTAAGCGAGCGTGCCCAGTAAATCGACGCGTCCAGTAATCCAAGCGACCGGCTCGGCATGAGTGGGATGCCACGCAAATAAAACTGCCGCGATGCAACCGGCCCAAAGTCGAGCTTCGTGGAGTCTCCACACGATGAGGAAAACCAGCAGCGCGCAGCCCGTGTCCAAAAAGAAATTAGTGAGGTGGTAACCGAGGGGATTCGTGCCCCACAGCGCACCGTCGATGAGAAACGTAAGCGCTGCGAACGGGCGTAACTCAGGTAGCACTGCGCCCCACACTCCGCCTGACCAGTCGTTCACGAACAAACTCGGCCATTCTGAGAACTTTAACTGGATGAACCGCCCGACATACGCGAAATCGTCGCCCAGAAAATACCTGTCCATCGTCGACCACGCGGCGCGCAGCGTCGCGGCGACGACCAACGTGAGCGCGATCAAGACGCGTGCAGGTGATTCCCGGCGCGGCGACGTGCCGTCGGAGTGTGCAGCCGGATTTTTCACCAGAGGATCAACCGCGCCATCACCAGCGGACTTTGAATCAGGCAGAGTAATAAAAACCAGCCGGCGATGATACAGAGAGAGGGTCGATCAGGCTGGATGAACAATAATCCCAGTGCGCACGGCGGAATCAAGTAACGCGGATCAACGAGCCCGTTTGAGAGCAGCAGGGCGACGCCGAAAGGCGCGATCAAGAACAACTCGCGGGCGTAACGCTGGCCGCGCAGTGCAACGCCCAGCGCGACCGGGACCAAAACCAACAGCAGGCTCGAAATTGCTTTGAGCGCCACGAAGCGATCGATGCCGACAATCGGCCAGTTGCGCAGGAGGATGCGGGCGCAAGGCGGCTCGTCCCAAAATAACGGCTGATTCCAAGGATGAGGATTGCGGTAAGTGAGGAAAAAAATGGCGGCGAGCCCGACCGCACCGATAGCTGCGACGACGATGGAGGTGCGACGATGCAGCCATCGGTTCCGCAAAAACTCAAAACTTCCCCGCAGCAGCGAAGGCCACAACGGCAGGCAAAAAAATGCGATTAAAACCGCCGCGAAGTGCAGCGTGGCGATATTGGGATCGGGTTTGTTTCCGTGAATCGATCCGACCGTCAACCGTCCGGCGTAGAGCACGATGCCGGCAGAGGTGACCAGTAGCAGCAGTAACCAGCGATTGCGTTCGATGAATTCCAGCCATGCGGCGCGCTGCGCCATCCGGTTTACCATTCGCTGCTCACGCTCGGGAAAAAATATCTGCGCCGCGTCTGCAACCAAAAGAAAGGCCGCCCATACGAGGCAGGTTTGCCTGATAAAGCAGGCTCCCACCAGCAGCAGCGCTGAAAGCGGACGCTGTCCGGAAAAATGCGCCCAAAACGCCGCGAAGAGCAAGGCCATCGCCGGCACATCGGTGTAAGCCATGGCCGTGAACGGTTGCATGACCGGCAGCAACGCGAGGAGCAAAGTCGCTCCGCCCGGATGCGAACCATGCAGTTGCCGCCAAGCTCCCGCGAACGCGATCAGGCCGGCGCAGGCGAACCCTAGTGTAACGAGGCGTGCATCGGTTAACGTGGGCAGGCCGGCGGTGAGCCAGATGACTGAAAAATGATAACCGGGAAGATTGGGCAGCGCTGCGGGCACGCCCGGCCTCGTGAAAAAGAAATGCAAAATCGCCTCGAACTGCCCCGGCTCATCCACCAGGCCGGGATTGTTGTAGCCAATATAACAAGCGCCCCAAATGAGGGTGATGACAAACGCGAGAACGAAGCTGATGCGGTGGAAGCGCAGGTCGGGGGTCGCCGGTGTGTCTAGCCAACGCATGTGATGAATCTGCTAGCAAGGCGGAGCGGGATAGGGGCTCAATCCCAAAGCGCATTTCGCACGTCGGTGGCGCGTCACTCTGAAAACGCGTGTGCGCTCCGCAGCGAATCCCGTTCGAATCGAAACGTGAGCTCAGGGTCGGACGCCGAGCACGCCGCTTTTTGAGGATACGACGCTCGCCGCTACTTTGGCGGCGGTTTTCAAGGCGGCAGCGAAATCGGTTTTTTTGACCAGCGCGGCGAGCAGGGCGCCGTTGAAACTATCGCCGGCGCCGACGGTGTTGATGACGCGCACGCGTTTCGCCGGAAAGTGCACTGCTTTGGTTTCGCCAGCGGGCACCCACCAGGCGCCTTTCGAGCCGTTTTTGATGACGATGTGGCCCGCGTGATGCATCCGCAGTGCGTGAATGGCAGCGGAAATTTTTCCGGATGATTTGGTCAATTGCGCAGCTTCGTGCGCATTAGCCAGCAGCAGATCAAGGTGGGCAAACACCGGCGCGAGATCGGCGGTCGCCCATTTTTGACTGAGCAATGGGCCGATATCGAGCGCGGTCAACGTGCCGCGGGCGCGAAGCGATTTAAATGTCGCAGCCATGGCTTTCACGGGCGGATGCGGCCAACCGCACACGAGCAACGCGCGCGGCGCGACCGCGTTCGCAGCGTAACGCGGCAACGTCGCCGGTTCTCCGGCATAGAAGAAAGTCGCGCGCTCATGCCGAGCATTGGCGGCCGTGACATTGATCGCAGTCGCGCCTTGGCGGGTGGTCGGTCTGAGTGCGCAGCCGGCGGATTGCAGCCAACTCGCTGCGATGTTACCGAACGAATCGGCGCCGATTCGCGTGTGGAGTGTCACGTCGGCGCCGCAGCGCGCGGCGACGTAGGCGGCGTTGGCGCCGTTTCCGCCGAGCGTCACGAGCGGTGGAGTGTTAAGCAGAACGAGATTCGTCGACGTAAATTCGGTGTGTCGCGGCCATTGCGGCAGGTGGCCCACTCGGGGAAAAATCACATCGACCACCGTGCCGCCAAGAATTGCCAGACTCATGGGATTAATAGCCGGAAGGAGTTGAGATCTCGGGATGGGACGACTCGGTTTCGTGGAGATTGGGGTTCTTGGAACTCAGATGCTTTTTATAAAATGAGGGAAACCAATCGCGACCAGGTTTCTTGAGATCTTCGTCCTTCATGCGGTCGTAGTCTGGACGCACGCGGTCGTAGACGGCGAGCATCGCTTCGCGGTCGCCGTAGTGCGGTTCCAACCAGCGTCGGCCGATGGCAGCGTGCAACACTTCATCGGCCCAATCGAAATCTTGAAACACGGTCGCCAGCTCGTCGCCGCCGGCTTTGGCGAGCGCGACTTCGCTTTGCTTGCCGGATTTTCCCATGAGGCCTTGTTCGATGCCCCAGAGAAACGCGTAGCGATCGGCGGGGCTGAGTTTCGTGTTGGGATATTCGGCGAAACCGACGTGCGTGGGAATCTGCGTGATGTCGATGCCTTGGGAAACAAACGCAACTTCACCGAGCAAACAGTGCCGCGTCTCGTCCCAAAGATGGCGCGCGAGGTCGTGATAAAATTCCCAAGGCTGGCCTTTCCAGTCGGCGATCACCGACGCAATCAGTTCCGAGACGTGCATTTCATTGAGGCGCACATCCATCATCCACCACAGCCGTTCGTGCACCGGGCGCGCAGCATCCGGCACGACGCCGCGCGATTTCCAGACGTGCGCAAACCGATCGTCGCGACGCGGCACTTGCGAGATGGGTGCGAGTGGCGTGGTGGCGCGCGCAGGCGGCAATTGCACGATTTCAATTCTTGGAGATTCGCCGTGAATACCTCCGGCGAACGCGAGGTAAGCGGTTAAATGAGTCTTCCACGCATCGGCAGCGTTGCGTGCTGCCGGCGTTGCGTGCTGCCGCAACGTTGCGAGCGCAGACTCGCCCCACTCGAGTTGGGCTTCTTCTTCATCGAGCACCCACTTGATCAAGCGGCGCGTGGGGTGATCGGCGAGCGGATGACTGTCGGCAAGGTATTCGCGCAGCGCCGCGACCGTGGCGCGTTTCAACACGTCGTAAACGCCCGTGACGAATTCGAGCGAATCGCGCGAAGCCCGCAACTCCGCCACGAAGCCGGCCAACGCTTCGTCCGGGACGCGGTCGAGGTTGTGCGGCGGGGTGCGCATCTGCGTGATGCGCGTGCGAAACCATGTGGAGTGCTCCGCTTCCTGCCACAAGTGCAGCGAAATGGCGCTTTTCAGTTCCCACTCGGGCAGTTGGTTGAAGTGCGTGGAAAAATTAAACAGCGACTGGGCTTTCAGGTAAACGTAGCGGCGCAGGCGCAGCACGCTGCGGTCGACCGAAATGCCCGGCTGGGCTCCGGCTGCGTGGGAACACACGCCGGCGAGGGGAGGGAGCGAAGGGTAGGAAGGCAGGCTCATGCGCTAATTTAGCATGGGGAGTCAGGTCTGTCTTGCCGTTGCCTGACATTTTTTGGTGTTATACTGATATGATTGAGAAAAAACGCTGGCGAAACCTCGCCGCCGCGTCGCACAGCCATCACTTGGCCATCATCCTGTTTCAACCCGGCCGGCCGGCGCAGTATCACACGCACGATTTTCCAGAAGTGTTTTGGGTGGAACGCGGATCGGGCGTGCATCGCATCAACGGCGAAGAGCACAGCGTCACGGCCGGTGATGTGATCTTTGTGCGGGCCGAGGACGAACACGTGTTGGGCGCCGCGGATGCGCGCGGATTTACGCTGGTAAATCTCGCTTACGATCCGCGCGTCCGGAGCGATTTGCTGCGGCGTCACCCGGAAACGCTCGGAGCGATTTTTGATTCGAAGGAAAAATTACCGCATCGAGCGCGACTGACACCGCCGACGCGGCGCGAACTCGCGGCACTCGCGGCCGACGCCGGCTCGCGACTGGCGTTGGAGCATTTTTTGCTGGGCCTCGCCTTGCAGGCCCAACCGCCGAGGTCGCACTCAGCGATCGCCGGGCCCGACTGGCTGCAGCACGCGTGCGAGCAGCTGCAGCGACCGGAACTGCTCGCGCAAGGCGTTCCCGGTTTCGTCAAAGTGGCGGGTCGCAGCGGCGAACATGTGGCGCGCACCATGCGGCAGGTGCTTGGCCTGACGCCGTCAGATTACCTCAATCGCCAGCGGATGGAATATGCGGCGCGCGAGTTGCGCATCACGGATCGAAGCATCGCGAGCATCGCTCTGGATTGCGGCTTGAACAACCTGTCGCATTTCTACGCGTTGTTTCGGGCGGCGCATGGCCTGGCGCCGCGTCGTTACCGGCAGCAGCAGCGTCCGGGCGTGGTTTAAGCGGTTATTGGAAATTTCGTCTTTAAAGAGAAAAGCGGCTCTGGGTTACTAGCCCCACAAATGAAACTTTATTTCATGGGCGTGGCGGGAACGGCGATGGGCAACGCGGCGCTGCTCGCGCGAGCGGCGGGACACACGGTGCTCGGTGCGGACACGGGGATTTACCCGCCCATGAGCACGGTGCTGGCGCAGAGCGGGATCGAGTTGCACGAAGGTTACAATGTCGAGCGGTTGCAAATGCTGAAGCCGGATCTGGTCGTGATCGGCAATGCAATGTCGCGCGGGAATGTGGAAGTGGAGTGGCTGCTCGATACGCGCGCCCTCGAGTTCACGTCGCTGCCGCAACTGCTCGCGGACTTTGTGTTGAAGGGCCGGAAAAACATCGTGATCGCTGGCACCCACGGGAAAACCACGACGACGGCCCTGACGGCATTTTTACTGCGCGAGAATGGACGCGATCCGGGGTTTCTGATTGGCGGCGTGCCGCAGGATCCACCGGTGGGCAATCACCTTGGGAAAAGGGACGATCCTTTCGTGATCGAGGGCGACGAATACGACAGCGCGTTCTTCGACAAGCGCAGCAAGTTCATCCATTACCTCCCGCACGTGGCGGTATTGAACAACCTCGAGTTCGATCACGTGGATATTTTCCGCGACGTGCAGGATGTGCAGCGGACGTTTTTTCACCTGACGCGGATTGTGCCGCGCAACGGCTGGATCGTCGCGAATGGGGACGACGACAACCTGCGCGCGTTGGGCTCGTTTGCGTGGACGCGTCTGGTGCGCGTGGGTTTGAGCGAGGGCAACGATGTGCGCATCACGGATTTTGTGGAGTCGCCTGCGGGCGTGACGTTCAAGTTGGTGTGGAAAGGCGCGCCGTGGGCAGAAGTGAAGTGGACACAGCCGGGGATTTTTAACGCGCGCAACGCGGCGATGGCCGCGACGGCTGCCGCGCTGGCGGTTGTGCCGGATAATCCGACGCAGTTTAAGTTGGAAGCCCTCGCGAAATTTCGTGGCGTGAAGCGTCGACAGGAAATGCTGCTTGATACGCCGCGCCTGAAAGTGATCGAGGATTTTGGGCACCATCCGACCGCGGTGGCGGAGACCTTGCGCTCGTTTCGCAGCCGTTTTCCCGGGCACGTGATCCACGCGGCGTTCGAGCCGCGAAGTAACACGTCGCGCACCAACGTCATGCAGACGGCTTTCCTGCGCGCGTTGGCGCTCGCCGACGAAGTTTATTTAGGCGCAGTGTCGCGACCGGAGAAATTAAAGCCCGAGGAGCGTTTCGATACCGAGGCCGTGATCCAGCAACTCGAAACACAAGGCGTCTCGGCGCACACCGCGCCCACGCATGCGGCATTGCTCGACATCATGTTAAAACAAACCGCCGCGCTCGCTGAGCGCGCACAGCTCGTGGTGTTTTTCACCAACGGTTCGTTTGATGGGATTATCGGAAAATACGTAGCGGCCCAGACGACCGCCTGACGTCAACTCACTGCGCTTGCTTGGCGACTTTGAGGGTCGTGGGTTTCTGACCTTTCGGCAGCGCGAGCAAATCGTAATCCTGATAACCGGTGATCGCGACATTCACGAATTCGCCGACGGGCAATTCACGCGGGACGTAGACGCGACCATCGATGTCCGGAGCGTCGGCTTCACCGCGGGCGACGCCGGGTTCTTCGACGAGGACTTTGATGGTTTTGTCCACAAATCCCTTGGAGACTTCGCGCGCGACTTCCTGCTGGAGCGCCATGAGGCGATGCCAGCGGGCTTCTTTGATCTTCGGCGGAATCTGGTCGAGCATCTTGGCGCCGCGCGTGCCGTCTTCCGCGGAATAGCGGAACACGCCGAGGCGTTCGAATTTCGTTTCCTTGATAAATTGGCAAAGCTCGTCGACATCGGCCTCGGTTTCGCCGGGGAAACCGACGATGAACGTCGTGCGCACCGCGATGCCAGGGATGCCGGCGCGGATGCGTTTGATGAGGTCGCGGATGTAGTCGCCGCTCGTCTCGCGCTGCATTTTGCCGAGCATGTGGTCGCTGATGTGTTGCAGCGGGATGTCGATGTAGCGCGCGACTTTCGGGCACTCGGCGATCGTGCGGATGAGTTCGTCACTCCAATGCGCCGGGTGCGTGTAAAGCAGGCGAATCCAAAAATCACCTTCGATGGCGTTGAGTTCGCGGAGGAGAGTCGTGAGTGCGGTGCCGCGGGAGGAATCGACGGGCGTGCGCGGGTTCGGGCGCTGTTCCCACGTGTCCATGCCGAAGAAGGTCGTGTCCTGGGAAATCAGGTTAATTTCCTTCACGCCTTCCTTCACGAGGCGACGCGCTTCCTGCACGACGCTGTCGACGGTGCGGCTGCGGTGGCGTCCGCGGATTTGCGGGATGATGCAGAACGTGCACGGGTGATTGCAGCCTTCGGCAATCTTGATGTAGGCAAAATGATTCGGCGTGAGACGGAAACGCGGCGTGTCGTAGTCGGGGATGTAAACCGATTTGCCCTGGATGAAATTAATCGGCGCCTCCTTGGGCGCGTTTTTGCCGCGTTCCTTGGCGTAGATTTCCTCGATGATCGGCGCGACTTTCGTGATCTGGTCGAGACCGATGAACGCGTCGACTTCATCGTGCAGCGAGCTCGAGAGATCCTTCGAGAAACGCTGCGACATGCAGCCGGCGACGATGAGCTTCTGCTCCTTGCGACGCTTTTTCATCCCCTTGTTCTGGTGAACTTCGAGGATGTGGCCGATGGACTCTTCCTTGGAAGAGTCGATAAATGAGCACGTGTTGACGATGACCACGTCGGCTTTTTCGGCCTCCGGGATGACGGCCATGCCGGCCTTGTGCAAATGGCCGACCATGATCTCGCTATCCACGAGATTCTTGGCGCAACCGAGGGAAATGAGGCTGACTGTAATCATGGTCTATAAAAACAAAGGCGCGCCGGCTGGGGCGCGCACTTGAACAAGCGAAACGTGCGGAAAGCGCGCTTACTTCTTGGACTTGCTCTTAATGGTGGCCTTGAGGGCGGCGTTGCGGCGCTTGTGGTAAGCGATGCGGCGTTTCTTTTTGATGTGCTTGTTGGTTTGTTGACCCATAGGTAATTGGAATGAAGGGTGCGTTTGTGCCTTAAAAGCAGGGCGGGAGTCAAGCGTGCGCCTGAATCCTTAATAACGCGCCAGATTCGGGTCGATTTGCTCGGCCCACGCGTCGATGCCGCCGGCGATGTTCGTGACCTGCGTGTAGCCTTGTCCGCGCAAATACTGGGTAACCATCATGCTGCGCCGGCCGTGGTGACACATTACCACCACATGCCGGTTACGCGGCAGGTCGGCGAGGTGCTCCGGCACTTGGCGCATGGGAATGTGTTGGCTGCCCGCGACGTGCACGGTGGCGACCTCGTCGGGCTCGCGCACATCCAGCAACAAAGCGCCTTCGCGAACGAGTTGCGCGGCAGTGACGACATCGACTTCGAGCGGCGTTTCCATGGTGAAGCCGCGGAAAATGCGCGGCAGCCCTCGAAAGGCAACTCCCAGTTCGCCGTTGACGGTGGCGACAGGCCGCAAATCGTGGTCGGCCATGTCTCAACGTTTTGTAGTCATCATGGCGGGTGGTCGCGGCGAGCGTTTCTGGCCGCAAAGTCGCGAAGCTTCGCCCAAGCACTTGCTGCCGATCGTCGGCGACACTTCCATGCTCGCGCAGACGGTGGATCGCGTGACCGGCTTAGTCCCGAAGGAAAATATTTTTGTCATCACCAACCAGTCGCAACTCGAGGGCTGTCGCAAAGCCTGCACGGGTCTGCCTCCGGCAAATATCGTCGCCGAGCCGATCGGTCGCGACACCGCCGCCGCCGCCGGACTGGCGATGTTGCTGGTCAAAGAACGTTCTGCGAACGGCGTCATGGCGATGCTGCCGGCGGATCATGTTATCCACGACACAACGGAGTATCAGAAGCTGCTTGCCGTGGCGTTTGAGTCGGCGGAGTCGGCGGACGTGCTTGTGACGCTGGGCATCAAGCCAACCGAGCCGGCGACGGGTTTCGGCTACATTCAGCAATCCGGTTTGTGGAAGAAATTCGGCGGGCGTGACGTGATGACGGTGAAGCGCTTCGTCGAAAAACCTGACCAGGCTACCGCGCAAAGTTACGTAGAGTCGGGCGAATATTTTTGGAATGCGGGCATGTTCGTCTGGCGCGTGCCAGTCGTGGAAGCTGCGTTCAAAGCGCACGCGGCCGAACTTTACGCCGGCCTCGCGAAACTCGAAACCGCGTCGAAATCCGCCGGCGGTTGGGCACCGGCGCTGGCGGAAGTGTATCCGACGTTGAAAAAGATTTCCGTCGACTACGCGCTCATGGAGAAATCCACGAACGTGGTCGTCGTGCCGGCCACGTTCGACTGGGACGACGTTGGCGCCTGGCCGGCGATTGCGAAACATTTCAAGCAAGATGATGCCGGCAACGTGCTCCGCGGAATCGCGATGGTGGAAGGCGGCTCGAATAACATCGTAGTAAGCGCCGACGGCCATTTGACCGCGATCGTCGGCGCGAGCGATCTTGTCGTCGTGCATACCCCCGAAGCGACGCTCGTGTGTCCAAAAGACAAAGCGCAGGACATCAAGGCGCTGCTCGAACGCCTGAAGAAAGACCCCGAAAGAAAAAAGTTTCTTTAAGCGCTATGCGCTGCCTCGGCATCGATTACGGCACGAAACGCGTGGGCCTTGCCCAAGGCGACGAGATCGGCGTGGCGACGCCGCTGCCGGCGCTGATCGATGTGGATGAGTCCGTGCGCTGGCAAAAACTAGGCGAGCTCATCAAGCAGCGTCGCGTCACCGATCTTGTGCTGGGTTATCCTTACAACATGGACGGCACGGTCGGCTTCAAAGCGAAGGAAGTGGACGCGTTTGCCGCGCGTTTAAAGTCAGCGTTTGGACTGCCGATCCACATGATCGACGAGACGCTGACGAGTTCGGAAGCCGAGTCATCAATCGCCAAGAAAGACCGGCGCGGCATCCGGCAGAGCGGCGTGGTGGACTCGCGCGCGGCGTGCCTGATTTTGCAGGATTTCCTCGACCAGAAGTTCCCCCCGCAGCTTTTGGGCTAGGGATTGAAGATTCGACACAGAGTTCACGGAGTTTACACAGAGTCCGCGGAGTAAGATTTTCTTAAACTATCGCTCTGTGCCCTCGGTGCATCCTCCTTTTTCTCTGTGAAAAAATCTCTCAAAACTCAGCGTTGGAAGTGCGTCGTGGCCTACGACGGCACGACGTTTCACGGGTGGCAGAGTCAGGAAGGCGGCAACACCGTTCAGGATCTGATCGAGCGGCAGCTAAAGAAAATTTTCGATCAGCAGATCCGCATCGAAGGGAGCGGACGCACCGATTCCGGGGTGCATTCGCACGGGCAGATTTGTCATTTTGATGCGGCGTGGACGCACGGTGCGGAGCGGTTGCGGCTGGCGATCCAGACAGGGCTGCCGCGTTCGATTCAGATTAAGTCGGTGAAAAAAGTGCGACCGGATTTCCACGCGCGTTTCGATGCGAAGGGGAAAGTGTATCGTTACCACGTGTTTTTAGGCGAAGCGGATCCGTTTGATTTCCCATATTGTTGGTCGGTTCGCGGCGAGTTGGATTGGAAAGCGATGCAAGCGGCGGCGAAACTATTGCGCGGGAAGCACGATTTCTGGGCGTTCTCGGGTGAAAACGACCGCACTTACGAAACGACCGTGCGCGATTTGCGCCGTCTCGATCTTTCCAAGAAGGGCCAGCGCGTAACCTTCACGTTCGAAGCCGATGGGTTTCTCTACAAGATGGCGCGGAGCCTAGCGGGTGCGCTGGTCAGCGTGGGGCTCGGCAAAATCTCGCCCGAAGGCGTGGCGGAACTTCTCATCACTCGGAAACGCGTGCACGCGGTCGTCACGGCCCCGCCGCAGGGATTGTTCATGCTTAAAGTCCTCTACTGAACTGACGGCACGATGACCTCCGTTCTCCAGCAACTCTGGCGCGACAAACTCGACGTAGTGTTTCCACGCAGTTGTATTGATTGCGGTGACGCGGTGGAAGGCGGCCGTTTCCGCCACGTCTGTATCGCGTGCGAAAAAAAGCTTTTTGTGGTCGAACCGCCGCACTGCACCACATGCGGGCATCCTTTTTTCGGTGAAACCGACGTGAACCGGCTTTGCCCGCATTGCGAATTGCTGGAGCCGAAATTCCGCGAAGGAAAAACTGCTGTGCTGCTCAAGGGCCCGGGCCGGGCGCTCGTGCATGCGTTGAAATATCACCACGGGTTGCACGTATTGGAAGACCTCGTCGCGATCATGCGGGAGGTGCCGGGTTACGCTGACTATGTGCGCGGGGCCGTGTTGGTGCCGGTGCCGTTGCATCCCCGCAAACTGCGCGAACGGCGTTATAATCAATCAACGTTGCTGGCGGAGTGCTGCGTGAAAGCCTGCGACGGGCAAGCAACTGTGCAGGAATTGCTTAAGCGAATCGTCGACACGGAATCCCAGACGCATTACGACCGAGCAACCCGCCAGAAGAACCTAAAAAATGCCTTTGCTTTGGCTCGCAGCGTTAAGCTTAATCCCGCCTCACGTTATATCCTCGTCGATGATGTTTTTACAACGGGCTCAACCCTCAATTCTTGCGCGGCAGTTCTCCGCCGCGCGGGTCTAACCAATCTCGACGTCATTACCTTCGGACACGGTTAATTTCTGCTCATGACACATTTCGCGAAACCAAAACTGCCTTCTTCCAAAGGCGTTAAAACCAAGAACAAAGTCACCACCGAAGGCCTGTGGACGAAGTGCCCGGTGTCGGGCGAAATCGTCTTCAACAAAGACCTCGAAGCCAACCTCATGGTGGTGCCGAAGAGCGGTTATCATTTCCCGATCGGTTGCCGTGCGCGCATCGCGAGCATGGTGGACGCGGGCACGTTTGAAGAATTTGACGCCTCGGTGAAATCGGGCGATCCACTGAAGTTTGTCGATTCCGCGCCGTATCCGGATCGCATTAAGCGTTACGAGAAAGACAGCGGTCTGCCCGAGGCGGTCATCTGCGGCACGGGTAAGCTTCACGGTATTCCCGTTTCTCTCGCGGTGATGGATTTTCGTTTTTGCGGGGGCGCCATGGGCGCGGCGGTCGGCGAAAAAATCACGCGGGCCATCGAACGAGCGCTCAAGAAAAAGATTCCCTGCATCGTCGTCAGCTCTTCGGGCGGGGCGCGCATGCAGGAAGGTATTTTCTCGCTCATGCAAATGGCGAAAACCAGTGCGGCGCTCGGTCGCCTCGCTGAAGCGAAGTTGCCGTTTGTTTCGATTCTCACGTATCCGACCACGGGCGGTGTGACCGCGAGCTTTGCGACCTTGGGCGACGTGATTATCGCTGAGCCGGGCGCGATGATCGGGTTTGCGGGCGCGCGTGTCATCAAGGAAACCACGAAGCAGACGCTGCCGCCCGGTTTCCAGACCGCGGAATTTTTGCTCAAGCACGGCCTCGTCGATCAGATCGTCAGTCGCTTGGAAATGAAGGATCGTCTCGCGAGTCTCTTTCAAGCGTTGCACGTTCACAAATATCAGGCGCGCAAAACGTCCAGCGCGTCACCGTTTGCCGCGGCGAGCTGAGTTTCGAAATGTCCGGCCCGGAGGCGAAATTGACCGACTACGCCTCGGTTAAAGATTACCTTTACGCGCTCAAAGCGGGTGGCGTGAAGTTCGGCATCGACCGGATGCGGCGATTGTCCGCCGCGCTGGGCCATCCGGAGCGTAGTTATCCAGTCATCCATGTTGCGGGCACGAATGGCAAAGGTTCCGTCTCGGCGATGATCGAGGCCATTCTCCACACTGCGGGTTGGCGCACGGGCCTCTACACGTCGCCGCACCTCGTGAAACTCGGCGAGCGCGTGCAAGTCGACCGGCAACTCCTGACCGAAGCCGAAATCGTCGCCTACGCGGGCGAACTCATGCCAATCGCCGCCAAAATCGCGAGTGAAGGCAACGACGAGCATCCGACCTTTTTCGAATTCATGACGGCGATGGCGTTCCTGCAATTCCAGCGCAAGCGCGTGGACATCGCGATCGTGGAAGTTGGCATGGGCGGTCGCCTCGATGCGACAAACGTCGTGCAACCGGACATCACCGTGATCACGTCCATCGGGCTCGATCACGTGGCGGAACTCGGCAACAGCTTCGCGCAAATCGCGCGAGAGAAAGCCGGCATCATCAAACCAAATTGTCCCGTCGTGATTGGGCGTTTGCCCGCCGAGGCTGAGAAAGTGATTCGCGAAGTCGCGGCGGAAAAAAATGCTCCCGTGCATTCCGTGCGCGAAGCGTTCGGCGACACCATCGAAAATTTCCCGCAAACCAATCTGGCCGGCGATTACCAACGCTGGAACGCCGCCACCACAACGCTCGCCGCGAAACTGCTGCCCGCAAAATGGGAATTATCGGATACGGTGATTGCGCGCGGTCTACAGGCGGTGGATTGGCCCGGACGCTGGCAACGCGTGACGCTCGGGGGACGTTCGCTGGTGCTCGACGCATCGCATAATCCCGAAGGCGTGGAAGTCCTCGAACAAAACCTGCGAAACCTCATCGCCGAGACCGGCCGCAAACCGATCATCGTGGCGGGCGCGCTCGGAGAATTCCGCGCCCGCGCGCTATTGGACGTCGTGCTGCGTTACGGAGAGCAGGTTTATCTGATTACGCCGAAGCAGGCGCGGGCGTCCACGTTCGAGGAAATGATTAACTGGGTGCCGATCGCTGAGCGTTCCCGTGTCCATCGCGCTGAAGTCGAAACTGTTTTTCCGGACGCCAACACCTGCACGCTGGGCGCAACCGATCAAACCGTGGTGGTGACCGGGTCGATTTATTTGCTGGGAGAAGTGCTGGAGCGCATCGAGCCGCGTCGCGGGGCCGGAGAGGGTAAGCTGCAGGATTTCTGACTGAGCATCAGGCACTCCGACACAAAACTGATTTATCTGGAACTCAGGAAATCAGGAACGAACCAGAATCGGCGTGGGCTTTAAAGCGATGAATCAGTCGAAGTGTGCTCGGTCTTTTCCTGATTCCCTGAGTTCCAGATTAAAAATTGCCGGATGCTTTCAGTCGCGCACTGCGCGCTTGTTTCCGGTTGATTCCGCTGCAAGCGTTGGCGTCACGTGATCAAACTCGGCCAGTCATTAACCAAAGCCTTTCGTGGCAAGCGCGTCTTGATCACGGGAGGTTTGGGTTTCATCGGGTCGAATCTCGCGCGTCGGCTCGTCGCCCTCGGCGCAAAGGTCACGATTCTCGACAGTTTGATTCCGGAATACGGCGGGAATCGCCGGAATATTCGCGGCATCGAAAAGCAAATCGAAGTAAACATCGCGGACGTGCGTGATCGTCACAGCCTGCCGGAATACCTGCGCGGTCAGCATTTCCTTTTCAATCTCGCGGGCCAGACGAGCCACATGGATTCGATGACCGATCCGGAAACGGATTTGGATATCAACTGTCGCGCGCAACTCTCGTTGCTCGAAGCGTGCCGGAAACATAATCCAAAAATTCGCGTGGTCTTCGCGAGCACGCGCCAGATTTACGGCCGACCGGATTATTTACCCGTGGATGAAAAACACCCGCTCCGCCCCGTTGATGTAAATGGCATCAATAAACTTGCGGGTGAGGAATATCACATTCTCTACAGCCAGGTGCACGGCATCGCGAGCACGGTGCTGCGGCTCACGAACACGATCGGTCCACGCATGCGCGTGAAAGATGCGCGCCAAACCTTCGTCGGCGTGTGGGTGCGGCAAATCCTCGAAAGCAAACCGATCGAAGTGTGGGGCGGCGAGCAGCTGCGCGATTTTACCTATGTGGACGATGCCGTGGAGGCATTCCTCGTCGCGGCCACGCATCCGAACGCCGTTGGTGGGGTGTTCAATCTCGGCGGCGTCGGGCAAATCAGTTTGCGCGAACTCGCCGAAACGCTCGTCGAAGTCACTGGCAACGGCAGTTACCGCGTGAAAAAATTCCCGTCAGACCGAAAGAAGATCGATATTGGTGATTACTATTCTGACGGGCGATTAATTGAAAAGACGCTTGGCTGGAAGCCTCAGACGACGATCGAACAAGCGCTCGTCAAGACAGTGGCCTACTACCGCAAAGAACTCCCGCATTACCTGTGAAGACGAAAATTCTTCCTGCTGATCCCAAAGCTGGCTACCTCGCCGCGAAAGCGGAGATCGATGCGGCGATTCAACGCGTGCTGCAAAGCGGGCATTACATTCTGGGCACGGAAGTGGCGGCGTTTGAAAAAGAATTTTCCGCATGGCTCGGCACCGCTGACACCGCCACCGTCGCGAACGGCACGGACGCCATCGAACTCGCGTTGCTTGCGATCGGAGCGGCTGCCGGTGATGAAGTCGTGACGGTTGCAAATACGGTCACGGCGACGATTTCCGCCATCGGCTCAACGGGGGCGAAGCCGGTGTTTGTCGACGTCGTAGCCGACACGATGCTCATGGACTTGGGCGCGCTCGAAAAACTGCTCGCGACTCCGCAGGCGGAAAAGGTCAAAGCGATTATTCCAGTTCACCTTTATGGACTCGCAGTCGATATGCCGCGACTGCTAGCGATGGCCGCGAAACACGGAGCGACGGTTATCGAAGATTGCGCGCAAGCGCACGGTTCATTGGTCGGTGGCAAAAAAGCGGGCACGTGGGCGCCGCTTTCCACGTTTAGTTTTTATCCGACAAAAAATCTCGGTGCACTCGGTGACGGCGGCGCGGTCACCGGTGCCGATGCGGCGTTGGTCGCGAAAGTGAAACAACTTCGGCAATACGGTTGGCGTCAGCGTTACGTGAGCGAAACGCCGGGCCGTAACAGTCGCTTGGATGAGATGCAGGCCGCGATCCTGCGTGTTCGGCTGACACGGCTGGATGCTGAGAATGTTCGGCGCGAAGCGATCGCGCAGCGCTACTTGGCAGAGCTGAGCGCGACACCTCTGCAATTGCCGGTGGTTCCAGCGGAGCGCACGCACACGTGGCATCAGTTCGTTGTGCGCACGCCGAAGCGAGCCGAACTTCAGACGTCTTTGGCAAGCGAAGAGATTTTAAGCGGCGTCTTGTATCCCGTGCCAATTTATCGGCAGCCGGCTTACGCGAATAGTGAAGCGTCGTTTCCGAATACGGACAGAGCGTGCGCTGAAGTTTTGTCGCTGCCGCTCCATCCCGGTTTAAGCGACGCCGAGGTGGCGCGGGTGATCGCTGCGGTGCGTGGTTTCTTTGAAACGGTCTGAACCGTTCGCGCGGCCAGTTTATCGGTGCAACTTTGCGCGGTGTTACCGTGTCATTCGACGATGGAATATCTCGTCTGGACGCTCGTAGTCTTGCTCATGTTGATTGGCGTGGTGGGATCGGTCGTGCCGATTCTGCCCGGAACAACGTTGATCCTGATCGCGGCGTTGGTGCAAAAATGGCTTTTGCCGGAAACGCTTTCGTGGACCGCCCTTGCGTGGGTCGCGGTGTTTTGGGTTTTATCGGTGATCGCGGATATCGGCTGCACAATTCTCGGCACGAGATGGTTTGGCGGCAGCAAATGGGGCATGGCCGGCGCAACCGGCGGAGCGTTGGGCGGGATGTTTTTCTCGCTGCCCGCCTTGATCGTGGCGACGATCCTTGGCGCGTTCGTCGCTGAGAAATGGCTCGGTAAACGCTCCACCGAAGACTCGCTCAAAGCAGGCGCTGGTGCCGCCATCGGGTTTCTCGTTTCCACAGTCGCGAAAGTATTCTGCGCCGTGGCGATGATCGCGTGTTACATCGTTTCGGTGATGAACCACGCGTCGTGACGTGTGCGTGCAGCGCAAAAAAAGGGCGGTTAAGGATAACCGCCCCTACCTTTATTTGAGTGCCAGGAGCTCTGCGGTGCTTGGCACGTCTTTGATGATTTGGGATGGCTCGGGGCCGACGCCAAGGTAGCGGAGATTGGGGAGCGTGGTGGGCAGTTTGTCGCCGTAAGCGACTTTAACGACGCTGCGCACCATGGCGGCGGTGTAGAGTTGCGCGGCGCGCGGGAGATCGGCGAAGCGGCGCACTCCGGAAATATCTTCGGCCCAGCCGGCGTGTTTTTCGTAAACGGGTTTGAGGGTTCGGCGGATCGCTTCGTTGCGCGGGACGTGCGCGACGCGATTGCCGGCGGGGTCTTCGTAGGCGACGCAGATCAACAGCTCAGGCGCGCCACTGAGGGCGTCGATTTTGTTGATCATTACGTCTTGGAAACCGCCGTAGCGCAGCGCGTCGCCTTTTTCCACGGCATCATACCAGCCCACCATGCGCTGGCGGCCGGTGGTGACGCCGAATTCCAATTTCTTGAGGCTTTGGCAGAGCGGGAGGTCGTCCGGCATCTGCGTGATAAACGTATGCGTGCCGACCTTGGTGTCGTAAGCTTTCGCGACAGCGAAGGTGTGGATGCGCTGCACAGGAATGCCGGCGCTTTCGAAAAATTCCGGCGTGTAGGTGTGCGAGGCGGTGACGTTGGGCGAATAGCCGTGGCGTTTGTCGAGCCAGTAAGCCTGGCCGAATTCGCCGACGATCGAGCGTCCGGCTTGCACTTCGCGGAGCACGAGCTCGCGCACTTCGCCGATATTTTTTTTCAGTTCCTGGCCGGCGTTCCAATACGTCGCGGTGAGCGCGTCGATGTTGAGCGTGAAGGGTTCGCTCCCTTTGAATTTCGAGAAATCGAATTCGTCTTTCGTGAACAGGCCGAGTTCGACGGCTTCGGAGTTGGCGCGAGTCTCGCCGGCGGTGAGTTTTTCGAAGAAGCTGTCCCACGTTTGCGGACTGACGCGGCAGACGTGTTGGATGGTGCGAAGCGCGCGGTCGGCGCGACCGGCGAGTTTGCGGGCGAAGAAATTCGGGCCGCCGAGGAAGTCGGCGAAGGTGATTTGCCACTGGCCGGTTTCGTCCTGGTAGGCGGGCGTGATGCCGCGCCCGGTGGAGCCGCGCGCTTCTTCTTTGAGGACGTTGACGCGGTAATCTTCCCACGCGAGGTCGAGCAAGCGGTGCGTGAGATCGCAGACCATGGCGCGTTCGTCCACGAGCAGGCGGGAGAGAATGGCATAACCTTTTTTCTCGAGAGGGCGGGTTTCCCAAAGAATTTTGCGCGGATCGGCGACGACGCCGGCGCCGATGGCCAAGTGCGGGACGCTTTTCGCGACGACGCCCGCAGGCAGGAGATTGAGTTTGATGCCGCCGGCGGTGTGGCCGGAGTTGGAGCCGCCGTTGACCTTAAAGACGACGGTGACGCGAGCGCTAGTGGTGCTCAGCTCTTCGATGACCTCGGGGATGAGGCGGCCTTTGCCTTCGTCACCGAAGGAAATGCCGACATCGGCGATGAGCTGGCTGGAAAAGGGGAGGAGTGGCATGGTTGCAATCTGCAACCGGGAGTTGCCCCTGTTGCGGGAAAGCAAAAACGCGACCTGCCCCGTCGCCGCAACCACAATTTCAGGCCGGTCGTGTCATCCCTCGGCGGCCGCGGCGATTTTAGAGCGATAACGTCGCACCGCCCACACCACGCCCCACGCGGCAAGCGCGTAAACGGCGCTGGCGAGGTGGGCGCTGGTGGCGACTTTGATCGCGGGGTCGTCGAAGGCGATCATGCCGCCGCCGCGTCCGCCTTTGACGATTTCGTAGATCACTTCGCCGACATAAATCACGAGCACGGCGGGCCAGAACCAGTCGGCCCAGTTGCGCTGCCAGCCTTGGAGCGCGTAGTAGATGAGCAGGCCGAGATTGAGCGCGCTCAGCCCGCCGTAGCGGATCATCTCAGGATCGAAACGATAAAGAATCGCCGAGATAAACAGCGGCATCGCGACCAGGGCGATTGCGCCGAAGAGTCGGTGGCGCGCATCGAGTAACCAGCCAAGGATGAACAACAGCCCGGCATCGGCGACAAAATGCGGCCAGCCGAAGTGAACGAAATGTCCGCTCCACAACCGCCACCATTCGCCCTGTGCGAGCGCGTGGCGGTCGTAGAGCAAGGCGTCGCGCCAGGCGGGATTGAGTTGGATGAGTAACGCGAGTGCCGTGGCGGCGAGATACAGCCACGGCCAGCGGCCCGCGAAGAGTTCGCGCAGAAACCGCATGCAACGTTACTCGCGCGCGCGCAGGAAGCGGCGAGTGATTCCCAGCAAACTGAGCGCGGCGACGAACCACAGGCTGGGTGAACCACCACCGCCGCCACCGCCGCCTCCTCCGCCACCCCCACCGGTGGTCGGCGGCGTGACGACGACCGGCGCCGTTACCGTGAGAGTAGCGGTGTTGCTGGTCACGGAACCACTTGGGCTGGTAACGACGACGGCGTAGTTACCGGCATCAGAAGTTTGTGCGCTGGCGATGGAGTAGCTGGCGCTCGTGGCCCCGGCAATTGCCGTGCCGTTCTTTTGCCACTGATAGGTGGGAATTGCGCTCCCGGCGCTCGCGGCGACGGAGAATGCGGCCATTGAGCCCGTCGTCACGCTCAGGCTGACGGGCTGCGAGGTGATGGTTGGCAACGCCGCTCCTGTCGCGGTGAGGCGCAGATTAAGCACGATACCGGCTTGGTCAGCCTCGAAGCCATCGACGGCAAAATAATAGGTCGTTCCGGCTACAGCGGTAAAAGTCAGGTCGCTGGCTTGGACGACGCCGTTGGTGATGTCGTCGCTCGATGCCAAGTTGGTGAGGGCGTTGACCGCAGTGCCGGTGTAAACGGCCAGCGTCGTATCGTAATAACTGCCGCGTGTATCCAGCACGACCGGGCCAGGCGCCGGAGCGGTCCATTTCCACCACACGGAACGACCCCCGGCATTGCCGGCATGATTCGGTTCGCCGACTTCCTTGGTGGCGTTGGTGTTGTGACCGGTGACGGTAACGCTGGCACTACTGGCGAGCGTCGTGGCGTTGGCGAAATTGTTATTCGCGGGAATGCCGGGAGGGCCGTAGAGGTTTTGCGCGCCGGTGATGTCGTCGTTGAGCAGGGTGTCCACATTGGTAATGCGGCTATTCATGATCGGCGGCGGCGTGATCGTCTGGCCAGCTTCGTCGGGGTGATCGAGGCCGAGAGCATGACCGAGTTCGTGCAGCGCGACGCGACGGATATCGGTTCCTACAGTCGCGCTCTGGGTGTTTCCGCGATAGGAATTCCACCTGCTGGCGGAGTTAAAAATGATGTCGCCCTCGGTGCGCTGATTGCCGGTAGACCAGGTGGTGGTCACAGCGAGGGTGTTTTCGCCGAAGTCGCGCCCGAAGGTGTTGGCGGCAAAGACGATCTCGTTGATGCGGTTGCCGTCGCCGGCAGTGCCAGTCGTAATCGTGCCTTGGAACTGGATGGCGCCGATAATGGGGTTCCAGCTTTCCATGGCGGCTTGCACGCTCGTGCTGTAGTTGGAGCCGTCTTGCAGAGTCGGCGTAGTGCCCAGCATGATCCGCATGGGGAAAGTGGGACTCTGCCAGCGGTAAGGAAGGTTAGTGCGGCTGTTGCGGATGTAGTCGAACGCGTGCGCGACACTCGCGGCGCCTAGCACCAATCCGAGGCAAAGCGTGGCTTTGGAAATTTTATTTTGCATCGGAGGCGAGGGGCTGGCGACCGTTAACGGAGCGAATTTTGCCGACGAAGGAAGCTGCCGTCATGGGTTTTGCGGCAGTGTTTTGGGTTTTCGTCGTGCTGAGTTTTTCCATCGGGAGGGACACATCTTTCTCGCTGTAGATCGGCATGCCGTTGTTACGGACGGCGTAGGTTTGTCCGCTCTTGGCGTCACGGATGATGGGGTAACGTCCGTGCATGATACCGACGAGTGGCGTGATGTAACGCGTCCCTGCTTTGAGAAACAGAATATCCTCGTCGCCGACATTAAAGCGGGGCGAACCGGTCACGACCAACTCAGTTTCACCGACCTTGCCGCCGACAATATCGAGAATGAGTGGAGTGGGTGGGGTGCCGCGAATCACCTCGAGGACTTCGACTTCGACCTTGGTGCCGATGAAACGGTGCCCGTTTTCTTCGCGCCAGTCGGAGGTGACTGATTTGACGACGCCGCGGACGACGTAATCGGCTTGGGTTACAAGAGAATCGAACTCCGGAGGCTGCACGCTCGTGGCGTGAACCGTGGGGGACAATGTGGCCATCAAGAGGGCAGCACACAGCAGGGTGGATCGACGAAGGGACATAGAATTGAGAGGTCTGATTTTGAGGAGAGTTCCTTGGCCCAGCGCGAACATGACAAGATTTCCGCGCGCGTCAAAACTACGCTTCCGGCCTGCGAGCGGATGCGTTGGCCCCGTCTGATCGCGTCTTTTGGGCCGACCCTTAAATTCTCAGTTTTTCAGATCCGCCGGTGCTCGTTAAAGCACACGATTGGCAGCCATCACGGACGCATACCACTGCGCACTGAGCTTCGGGGTGCGGCGTTGGGTCTTGAAATCGTTGTGCACGATGCCGAAGCGACGGGTGTAGCCATCGGACCATTCGAAATTGTCGATAAACGACCACAGAAAATATCCGCGCACCGGCGCGCCGTCGGCGGTGGCACGCTGGAGTTCGCGGAGGTAATTGCGCAGATATTCCACGCGATGCAGATCAAGGCATTCGCCGTTTGCGACCGCGTCGTCGTTGTAGCCGCAGCCGTTTTCGGTGATGTAGATGTCACGAATGCCGTAGACTTCGGCGGCGAGTTTCGGCGACCAATAAAGCGCGCGCGGCGCGAGATTGAGCCAGGGACTGTCCGTGCGCGGATAACTAGCACTGGGGACGACGACTTCCGGTTTGCCGCGTTTGCGGCGGCGAATGAACGTCCCGGTGTAAATGTTGAGGCCCAGGAAATCTGTCGGCAGGCTGATGAGCGCAGGGTCGCCCTTCGCGACAACTGGGCGATCCTTGCCGCAACGGCGCAAATAAGCGGGCGCGTAATGTCCGTTGTAAATTGGGTCGAGGATCGGCTGGTTGGCTTCGATGAACCACGCGCGCGCCGCCGCGATATCCTCAGGTGTCTCGCTGACGGGCACGACGGTTTCACAATTGTCCGTTAATCCGACGCGCGAGCCGCGGCTGCCGTGCTCACGCACGGCGCGGACACCGTGGCCGTGGCAAAGCAGGGCGTGGTGCATGGTTTGGTTAACGACGCGCGCGCCCTCACTCACGCCGGGTGCTTTGCCGCCGCCGCCGTAGGCGTGGAGGGTGAAGCAGCGGATTTCGTTTAACGTGATCCAGTTTTTCACGCGCGGGCCGAACGCTTTGACGATGGTGTCGGCGTAGTGCGCGAAGACGTCGGCGATCGTGCGCGTGCGCCAACCGCCGCGATCTTCGAGGGCTTGCGGCAAATCCCAGTGAAACATCGTCACCCACGGGGTGATGCCGTGCTTCTCCATCGCATCGAAAATGCGGTGATAGAAATCGACGCCGGCCTGGTTCACCGCGCCGTCGCCGTTCGGAAAAATGCGCGGCCACGCGAGGGAGAGGCGGTAATTTTTAATGCCGAGTTTCGCCATCAGGGCGAAGTCGCGATCAAAGCGGTGATAGTGATCGCAGGCCACGTCGAGCGTGTCGCCGTTGGCGACCGCACCGGGCTGGCGGGCGAACCGATCCCATACGGACTCGCCTTTGCCGTCGGAGAACGCCGCGCCTTCGATTTGCGGGGCGGCGGCGGCGACGCCCCAAGTGAAATTACGTGGAAAAGAAAACGGCTGCGAGCGAACGGGCATGGACGGAAAGGAAATTTAAGTTTGCCGAGGCGGTGCGATGGTCTCGCCGGCGACGAGTTGCGCCTCGACGAGGATTTTTCGGCGCGGCGAAGTGGGGTGCTGCATGCGATTCACCAGCCGGGTGAGCGCGGAAGAGCCGATGTGTTCGTGCGGCACGCTCATCGAAGTCGCGCGGCGCAATCCACGGGGCGGTTCTAGGCCGTCGAAGCCGGTCACCGAGCAATCCTCGGGCACGCGAATGCCTTTCGCCTGCAAGTCTTGCATGAGCGGATACGCTTGGTGATCGGCGGCGCAGACCCACGCGGTGACTTGGTCGTCTTTGAAAATCCGCGCCACGGTTTCGCCGACTTCGGTGGGTGAGAGTTGGGGTGAATTTTTGTGCACGTTAATCACCCAATCGGAGCGGAACTCGAGTCCTTGATAAAACAGCGCCTCGACATAACCGCTGAATCGACGCGCGACCCAGTGACCGCCGACGGGGTAAGTCCACGAAACGAAACCGATGCGGCGATGTCCCGCCGCGGACAGCCGCAAGACGAGATCGAGAATCGCGGGTGCGTCGTCGGTATCGATGATGTCGATGCCGGGCTCGCGATAACTTTCGAGCACAGACACGGTCGAGATGCGGCTCGCGATCAACGCGACCGCCGGCTCGGGGAAAGGGTGGATCAGGATGGCCCCGCGCCAGTCGTTGGCGCGCATCTGGCGCATTACGTTTTGTCGCGTGGAATCGGTGTCGAAATCCCCCGGCGCTTGATAACAGACGTCGACGCTCACGCGCTCTACTTCCGCGCGGGCGCGAATGCCTTTCAGGATATGCGGGTAGGTGGCCATCGCGACGTTCTCGCTCGGCACGCCGATGACCACGCCGATGGTGAAAGTGCGGGATTTTTTGCCGCGACGAGCGACGCGGCCGGGCGATTGTTGGTAGCCGAGTTTCGCCGCCATTTCCTGCACGGCGCGGCGGGTTTCAGCGCTGATTGCCGGGTGGTTCGCGAGGCTGCGCGAGACGGTGGCGCGAGAGAGATTTAAGCGCTGGGCGATGAGTTCTTGGTTTACCTGCGACATGCGGAAAATTGGGCGTAATTGCAGTAATCTCGGGTGATTTATTTTATGCAACAAAATAAACAACTGCTTTAATTAATGATGGATAAAATACCTCATTTAAAAACTTAAAATATTGATATCAAACATAATAAGACGTTATTTGAATTGATTAAATCAATGCAACAAACTGTGCACATAAAAATTGACAGGCGTGCACCATATTTCGTTTTGTTGCGCTGTGCCCGACGTCGGTCGGACGCACATTTACCCAACTCCTTACCCCTTGTGAGCTGTGGATTCAGCGTAGGTTTTTCACCCAGAAACCTGCCTTGCCCAACTCGCGCCCCTAACAACCGAGACCCCATGAACCTTAAGCAACGTTCCGCCTATTGCGCGGGATTAATGATCAGCGCGGTCGCCTTTTCGGCCTGGCCGCTGACCGCGGTCGCCCAACAGGCATCGCCCGCCAACCCCGCCGCCAAAGACGCGAGCGTTAAACCCTTGGAAGAGGAGGTCGTGGTGCTTTCGCCGTTTGCGGTGAAGACCGACAAGGATCGCGGTTACGCGGCGACTAACGCGGTTTCCGGTTCGCGCGTGAACACGCCGATCAAGGACATCCCCATCCCGATTCAGGTCATCACGAGCGAGTTCATCGACGACATCGGCGCGACCGATCTGCGCCAATCGCTCGGTTATGTCGCGGGGATCACGCTCCAATCTCAAAACGATCTCGGCAACGCCGGCGCCGCGTTCGGCAGCGTTTACGGTCCGGGCGGCGTCAACAATCCGGAAGGTGTCACGTCCAACATCAATCAGGTGCAAGTGAAGATTCGTGGCTTCATCACGAACAACACGCTGCGCGATGGTTACCTGCGCGGCAATTCGACGGATTCGGTGAACATCGACCGTATCGAAGTCGTCTCCGGCCCCAACGCGTTGCTTTACGGAACCGGTAATTTCGGCGGCGTCGTGGATTATCTCACAAAACAACCGCTCAACAAACAGCAAGGCACCGCGACATTCTCGTATGGCACTTATGATTTCATGCGCACGACGCTCGACGTCACCGGCCCGCTGAGCAAATCGGCGAAGATCGATTATCGCATCGCCGCCGCGTGGCAGGACTCGAAGACGCACATCGATTACCAGCGTAACAAACACTTCTTCATCGCGCCGTCGCTCTCGTGGAAACCCACGCCGACCACGCAAATCCTCGTCGAAGGCGAACTCGGCGACTCGCAGCAAAACGGTTATTCCTTCCGCGCGCTCCGCGCCGCGCAGGGCAATTCCTCCACGCCGATCAACAACGACCAGCTGGAAGCCGTGTCGTTCTATTGGCCGCCCGGCGCCGACAAACGCAGCTTCAATCTCGGCGGTGGCGACAATTACAACGACCAGCAGCAAACCAACCTGTTGATCAAAGCCACGCAGCTCATCACGCGCGAAACCGACTTCGTCCCGGAAATTAATTTCTACATCGGCTACAACCGATCGACGTGGAAGACGCAGACGATGAATCTGAACGGCCAGATCACCGGCCCGATTTCCGCCGGCCAGCCCGGCTTCGCGCTTTCACAAACGATCACCACGCTCGGCGCCGAAAACGGTTTGGGCGGGCAGGGCGTTTCCAACGGGAATCTCCTGTTCGGCACGCTCCCTAACTCGGTCGTGAAATATAATTGGACCGGCCAGGATCAGGACGTCGTGCGCGATCAAGAGCGCGTCGAACTCACGTTCCGCAAGCAACTCTTCCAGGATAAATGGTATCAAATCGAGGAGCAGATCCTCGGCGGTTACTCGGAAATCAAAAACGATCTCCAACTTGCCGGCACCACCACGATTCCCGGTCAGAACAGCTTCAAAGCGCCGCTCGACCTCACCCCGATTGTTTTCGGCAAGCAAGGCGATGGCACGCCCGATCCCGCGATGTATCAAAACAACCGCGATAACATCAATCTCGGCTGGAACTCCGCTTTCTACCTCAACAGCTATTTGAAAGCCTTTAAAGTCGGCGGCGTGAGCGACCGCATCATTTTGATGAACGGTATTCGCCGCGACAAAAACGATAACTGGTCGACGAACACCAACCTCAGCGCGCCCGGCGCCACGCCGACGACGACCACGAGCCGCTCGGCGCAAGTCATCGCGCGTTCGCACCAGAACGGCCTCATCGTGAAAATCACGGAAGGCCTCTCCATCTACGGACTCAAATCCGAAGGCTTCCAACCGAACTTCGGCTCGCTGCACAACGCCGAGACCGGCGCGCCCGTCGGCGCGGACACGGCTAAGAGCAAGGAAATCGGCATCAAGTTCGATCTCTTCGAAGGTAAACTTTCCGGCACGGTCAGCCGCTACAAAGTCACCAAGACCGGCTGGACGGGCGCACCGTGGTATGCGCCGGCTCCGCTCGGCCACGTGCGTTTCAACCCGACTCGCCCCATCGTCTATAATTTGAAAGGCGGCTTCAACGGCCAGGGCGTCGCTGGCGCCACGCAACTGCCGGGCGTCCCGGCATCTTCTCAAGGCTCGCCGGTGCAAACCGACCCGGTCGTCATTGCGGCGTGGAACAACGCCGTCGCCGCGGGCGCGGTCACGGCCAACTCGCCGATTACGAACAACCGTTTCGATGCGAGTAGCATTTACCTGAATGCCAGCAACGCGGCAGGCGCCGCTTACATGGACGCCGTATTTGCGAGCGTCTTCCGCAACGGCGGCGCGTGGCCGGGCTGGCCTTACCAAGGTAATTCCGACAACGATCCCAACATCAACAACGCCACGCTCGACGCGGCGGGTTTTCAAAACGGCACGGAAAATCCGGCTTACCAAGTCGTGGACGAAGCGAAGGGTTGGGACGCCACGTTGCTTTACACGCCGAACGATCAACTTCAGTTGATGCTCACGGCGTCGATCAACACCTCGGTGAAACGCCTCTCCGCCGGCCAGTATCCGCAATATCCGTATCCGCAGGACAAGTGGGCCTCTTGGTATTTCCCGAACGGTGGCTTCGGCCTTGTCGGTAGCACCCTCGCGGAAGCGTATGGCGATCCGGCCAATACTTCGACGCACAAACAAAATCTCTATCCGGGTGACGACACCCCGAAGAACGCGGTGAGCGCGCTTGCGAAATACAAATTCGACAAGAGCGGCACATTCCGTGGCCTCGCGATTGGCGTTGGCGGCACGTGGCGCTCCGAGCGCGTGGTGTTCTCCGGCATCACGCACGGCGGCGGGCAGGCCCAATACAACACCGCGGGCGAATTGCTGATCCTCGAAGCGCCGCAGCAATTCCTTTTGAATGTGTTCGCCTCCTACGACTGGAAGAGTCGTGGCGGTCTTGAGCAATACGTCCAACTCAACGTGGACAATGCACTCAACGACACCGACCTCTACGGCTTGATTTATCAGGCGCCGATTACCGGAAAAATCTCCTACGGCATTAAGTTCTAACTTGGTTTGGTAGCATCGCTAGCGGGGGGCGCGCATCGGAAAACCCGGTGCGCGCTTGCCGCTCACGTTTTCCCGCTTTCTCCGCGACTCCGTCTCGCGCAAACTCAGTCACCCCTCGCGACCAATCCGGCCGCGACTTCTCAACCCCATCCCTTCGTGACTTCAGTTCCCAGCAACCGCCTTACGTTTAAGGAAAAATTTGCCTACGGGCTCGGTGACACGGCTTCGAATTTTTATTTCCAAGCGTTCAACCTGTTCCTGGCGTATTACTACACCGACATCTTCGGCCTCGATCCGGCGAAGGTGGGTTGGTTGCTGCTTTCGATGCCGATCATCGTGGCGTTTTTGAATCCCGTGATCGGCTTGCTCGCGGACCGCACGAATACACGCTGGGGAAAATTTCGTCCGTGGATTCTCTGGAGCGCGATTCCGTATGGCGTGCTCGGATTTCTCATGTTTGCGAATCCGCAGATTTCCGCGGCCGGCAAACTGACTTACGCTTACGTCACTTACACGCTGATGTTAATTGCGTATGCGACCATCAACACGCCCTACGGCGCGCTCATGGGCGTGATGTCGCCGTCGTCGGAAGATCGCACGTCGCTCTCGTCGTATCGCTTCGCGTGTGCGTTCACCGGCACGTTGCTCATCGGCTGGCTCGTGCCGTGGCTCAAGGATGCGCTGTCCGGCGATGGCGGTGATCCCGCGAATGGCTTCCGCAACACGATGGCCATCTTCGCCGTCGTTTCGGTCGCGATGTTTTTCTACACCTTCCTTAACACGAAGGAGCGCGTGCAAGCTCCCGCGAATCAAAAATCCTCGCTCGGACGCGACGTCAAAGATCTCGGCGGCAACGGCCCTTGGCTCGTGTTGTTTTTCGTGGCGTTCCTGAACCTCGCCAACGTCGGCCTGCGGGGCGGCGCGGGTATTTATTATTTCAAATACTCGGTCGGCCAGGAGGCGCTGATCGGCACGTTTAATCTGGTCGGCTTCATGTGTTTTATCCTCGGGGCGCTCGCGACAAAATTTTTCACGAAGCGCTGGTCGCGTCGTTCCTTGATGATCGTCCTGACGGTGGTGAATGCCGCAGGCATCGGTGGTTGCTACTTCGTCGATCCGCAAAATCTCCCGATGCTTTATGTGATGAATATCATCGGTTCATTCGCCGCCGGCCCGACGCCGGCCATCGTGTGGTCGCTCTACGCGGACACGGCCGACTACGGTGAATGGAAATTCGGGCGTCGCGCCACCGGGCTGATTTTCTCCGCAACCGTGCTCGCCCAAAAAGTCGGCCTCGCCATCGGCAGCGCGATGATCGGCTGGTTGCTCAGTTACTACGGTTTCGTCGCCAACGCCGCCCAAACTCCGCGGGCGATCCACGGCATCAATCTCCTCTTCACGCTGTTGCCAGGCTGCTTCGCGTTACTCGCGGGCCTCGCGATCTTTTTCTACAAACTCGATGAGCCGCAGGTGAAACAAATCGAAGCCGACCTCGCCGCGCGCAAGGGCGGCGCGGTGCCCGCGGCCTAACTTCATGAAATCACTTTCGCTCCTCGTGCTCGCCGGACTCTCCACCGCCATGCTTTCCGCGCAAACCGTTCGCTCCTGGTCGGTCGTGGAAACTGCTCGCTACAACGACCATCGTCTCACCGTCATCGACGCTTCGGTTAAAAGTGCGGATGTCGCGAAATCGTCGAATGCAATCGTCATCGATCCAAGTCAGCGATTTCAGGAAATTGTGGGTTTTGGCGGCGCGTTGACGGAATCGTCGGCGTGGGTGCTCGCGCAGCTGCCCAAAGAAAAGCGGGCGGAAGTGCTGCGGCGTTATTACGATCCTAAAGAAGGCATCGGCTACACGCTCGCGCGCACACACATCAACAGCTGTGACTTTTCGCTGAGCATGTGGGCGCTCGCGCCGACGCCCGGCGATTACGACCTGCACGACTTCACCCTCGAACCGATGCGCAAGTGGGTGCTGCCGCTCATCCACGATGCGATTAAGGCCTCGGGGAATAACCTTCGTTTGATGGCGTCGCCGTGGAGTCCGCCCGCGTGGATGAAGACGAATAATCGCATGGACGACGGCGGCTCGTTGCGCCGGGAATACGCGCCGGCGTGGGCGAACTATTTTGTGAAGTTCGTTCAAGCGATGAAGGCGGAAGAAAAAATCTCGGTGTGGGGCCTGAGCGTGCAAAACGAACCGCAAGCGCACCAAGTGTGGGAATCGTGTCTCTACACGCCGGAACAGGAGCGCGACTTCGTTAAGAACCACTTGGGCTCGGCGCTCACCCACGCCGGTTTAAGCGACGTTAAGCTCATGGCGCATGATCATAATCGCGACATCCTTGAAAAGAACGCTGACGCGGTTTTCGGCGACGCCGAGTCCGCCAAATATCTTTGGGGCGCCGCGCTGCATTGGTATGTGAGCGACGACTTCGCGGCGTCTTCACGGGTGCACGAAAAGTTTCCGGACAAGAAAATTCTTTTCACGGAAGGCTGCTTCGAAGGCGGAAAAAATCTCGGCGCGTGGGAGCACGGCGAGGGTTATGCGCGCCACATGATTGGCGACATGAAGAACTGGGTGAGTGGTTACATCGACTGGAACATCGCGCTCGATGAACGCGGCGGCCCGAATCATGTCGGCAATTTCTGCGACGCGCCGGTGATCGTCGATACGAAGACGAAAACGGTGCGCTACCAGAGCGGATTTTATTACATCGGGCACTTCAGCAAGTTTGTTAAACCCGGCGCGTATCGCATCGCATCACACGGCGGGCCCAAGGAACTCGAGTCGATCGCCTTTCAGAATCCCGACGGCTCGCTCGTGCTGGTCGCGCTCAACCCCACCGATGCGGCCATCAATTTCACGCTTCACGTCGGGAACGAGTTCCTCGCGTGCACCGTGCCGGCTCACGCCATTCACACTTATCAGGGCGCGACGCGCTAACGCCGCCGACGCATGAAAATTTATTTCACCCTCATTACTTTGCTTTCCGCCATGACTTCCTTCGCTTCCACTCCCGTCTGGCAGGATGAATTCAACCAACCCGTCGGCGCGGCGCCCGATTCGGCGAAATGGATCTATGACCTCGGCGACAACGGTTGGGGTAACAAGGAACTGCAAACCTACACGAACTCGCGCGAAAACTCATTTGTCGTCGATGATCCGGAAGCGACCGACGGCAAAGCGCTCGTGATTAAAGCGGTGAAGACAGGCGAGAAAAGTTACACCTCGGCGCGGCTCAAGACGCTCGGGAAATTTTCCACGAAATACGGCCGCATCGAAGCGCGCCTTAAATTGCCGAACGGGCAGGGCATCTGGCCGGCGTTTTGGATGCTGGGCGACGCGATCAACAAAACCCCGTGGCCCGAGTGCGGAGAAATCGATGTCATGGAGCAAATCGGCCATCAACCGGGCACGCTCTACGGCACGCTCCATGGGCCGGGTTACTTTGGTCAACACGGCATGAGCAAATCGACCCAGTTGCCCGCCGGAGAAACCTTCCGCGATAAATACCATGTGTTCTCCGTCGAATGGAGTCCGGGCAAAATCGAATGGTTTCTCGACGGGAAAAGCTATCACACACTCACGCCCAAAGATCTGCCGGCGGGTGGACGTTGGGTGTTCGATGAGGTATCGTGTTATCTGTTGCTGAATCTCGCCGTCGGCGGCGCGTGGCCGGGCTATCCTGACGCGACGACGCAGCTTCCCCAGGAATACCGCATCGACTACGTGCGCGTCTATCGGCACGAATGACGCATGGCTTTCGTTATGCGTCGTGCGCTCCGCATCCTTTTGGTCGCAGGCGTGCTCGGATGCGGAACGATCGTCGCTGCAGCCGATAAAAAAGCGCAGAAATGGACTGACTTGGAACTGCGCGATCTTTCCGGAGCAGCGCTTGCAAAAGATACTGCGTGGGTAGTCTTCGTGTTTTTGTCGCCGGAGTGTCCGGTGGCGAATGCCGCCATTCCCGTGCTCAACGCGCTGGCGGCGGAGTTTGCGCGGAGCACGCGGATTGTCGGCGTCTATGCAGATCCTTCGCTCGAAATATCCACCCTGCGGGAACACGCATCGGACTACCGGCTCACGTTTGTGTGCGTCGATGATCGTGCGCAAAAAATTGTGCGTTTCACGGGTGCGAGTTACACGCCAGAGGTGTTCGTGTATTCCCGCGACGGCGCATTGCAGTATCGCGGCCGCATTGATGATCGGGTGAAAAGTTTCGGGGCCGCGAAGCCGTCGGCGACGCAGGCGGATCTTCGCGACGTGATCGTTGCGCTGGATGCAGGGAAACCACCGCCGTTCGCGACACGACCAGGTTTTGGGTGTTCGATTCCAGCGCTAGAAAAATGATGAAGCGTTTTCTGATTTTGATCGGATGCGTGACTGTAGCTGCGGGCCTCGCTTCAGCGCAGACGTGGGCAGACGCCATTGCGCCGATTCTTTATCGAAGCTGCGTGGAGTGTCACCGGCCCGGAAAAGTCGCGCCGTTTTCCTTGCTGACGTATCAGGACGCCGCCAAGCGCGCTCGCTTCATCGCCGAGGCTGCGGCGTCGCGCGCTATGCCGCCGTGGCTGCCGGATGGCCTGCACGCCGCCTTCCTCGGCGAGCGAAAGCTCTCGAACGAAGAAATCGCTCTGTTGAAAAAATGGTCGGAAGCGGGCGCGCCTTCAGGTGACCTTGCGAAGGCGCCCGTGCCGCCGGCTGAAACGAGCGAGGGCTGGCTTTTGGGAAAGCCTGACTTGGTCGTGCGGATGCGCCAGCCAGCGGAATTGACGGCGAGTTCCACTGATTCGTATAAGGTGTTTCCGGTGCCGTATTCGCTTGGCGCACTCTCGCCGGAAGTGATTGCCGCGGCAAAAATTTCCGATTCCGACGTGCTGGCGGTCGCCGCAGTCGAGATTCGCGCGGGCAATGAGAAAGTGTTTCACCACGGCGATGTCTGGGTCGATCTCACTGGCACCGCGCGCCAACGCGAAGCGGAGGAGGGCGGGAACGGCTTCACGAGTTTCGGCACGCCGGGGTTTCCTCCGGCGGTGGCGTTGGGTGGGCGCGTGCCGGGGATGACGCCGCGCCGGTTGCCGCCGGGAATCGCGGCGACCGTATTGCCGGCGAGCGGCGACGTGGTGTTTCAAATCCATTATCGCGCCACCGGCAAGGCCGAGATCGATCAATCAGAAATTGGGCTTCACTTCATGCGGCAGCCGACGAATCGCATCATGGATTCACTGCTGCTGCGCAGCTTTAAACTCGATATCCCGGCGGGCGAAGCGAATTTTCTCGTCGAGGATTCTCTCGAAGTGCCGGCGGATTGCATCGTGATGAACGTGCTGCCGCACATGCATTTTGTGGCGAGGGAGATTCACGCGCAGGTCGTGTTTCCAGACGGCACGAAACGCGCGTTGATCGATGTCACGCGTTGGAATTTCAAGTGGCAGGATCGTTACGCATATCGCGAACCGTTTTTGCTGCCAAAAGGTTCACGGATCGAATGTCGCTGGGTGTTCGACAACAGCGCCAATAATCCGGCGAACCCGTTCTCGCCGCCTCGCGCGATTCACTTCGGGCCGAATGCTACCGATGAAATGTGCGCGCTCGATCTCGGCGTCGTGCCCATGAACCTGGGCGACGTGCCGTTGTTTGCCGAGGCGCGTGAAAACAAGCTCCGCGAAAAAATCGCCGACCTCACTCCCGAGCAGCGCGCGCGGCACAACTGGGACGAGGCGTTTCGTGCGGCCGCGACGAAACTCTCGCCGTGAATGCGAAACGTCGCGTGGTCGTCAGCCTTTGCGCGTGGCGACTTCGATGACGTCGTGTGGGGACGCTTCTTTTTGACCGGCGGGAGTGACGCGCATGTAACGGGCTTTTGAACGCAATTCGCTCAAGGTCGGAGCGCCGAGGTAGCCCATGCCGCTTTGCACGCCGCCGATGAGATTGCCGAGGACATCGTCGACGGAGCCGGAAACTTCCTTGAGCGCTTCGATGCCTTCGGCAGCGACTTTGCGCGTAGAGTCATTTTTGTCGTGGCCGTAACGCGCGGCGGAGCCGGCTTTCATCGCGGCGTGGCTGCCCATGCCGCGGTATTGTTTATAGAGTTTCCCGGAAATTTCCATGATCTCGCCGGGCGCTTCACGACAGCCGGCGAGCAAACCACCGAGGATAACGGCGTCGGACAGCGTGAGCGCTTTGACGATGTCGCCCGACTTCGTGATGCCGCCGTCGGAGATGAGGCGGACGCCTTTGCGCGCGGCGCCGTGGCCGGCGACGTGCAGCGCGGTGAGTTGCGGAATGCCCACGCCGGCGACGATGCGCGTCGTGCAGATGGAGCCGGGGCCCTGACCGATCTTGATGGCGTTGGCGCCGGCGTCGGCGAGGAATTCCACGCCCGCGCCGCTGGTGACATTGCCCGCGATAATCGTGAGGTCTTTGAAAGAGCCGCGGATTAATTTAACCACATCGCCGACTCCGGCGGTGTGGCCGTGTGCGGTGGAAACCGCGACGACGTCGACGGCTTCGTCCACGAGTTCGCCGATGTGCGCGATGATTTTATCGCGATCGAGCGAACCGTCAGGCTTGCGCACCGGTGAGACGGCGGCGCCGACGACGAGGCGGAAGCGGGCGTCGCGCGCGGCTTTGCGGCGGGTTTTCGCTTCGCTGGTGATGCGCTCGACGTCGGAAATGGTGATGAGGCCCTTTAGGCGATCGTGGTCATCAACAACGAGGACCTTGTGGATGCCGACGTTTTCGGTGAAAAATTTATCCGCTTCCTTGATCGGGTCGCCGGCCATTTTCTTTTCGTGGACGGTGATGAGCTGCTGGCGCGGCGTCATGACCTCGGCGATTTTCTTGGATTTGTAACGGTCTTTGACGAGATTGCCGGCGAGCAGGCCGACAAGTTTGCCGCTCGCGTCGGCGACGGGGAACGTGCGGAAGTCAAAACGCTTTTGATCGATCATCTGGAGCACGTCGCCGATCAGGAGATCGGGCGAGACGGTCATCGGATCTTGAATCATGCCGTGGATGTGGTGCTTCACGCGCGCCACTTCCTTGATCTGATCTTTCGGCGAAAGGTTGTAGTGGATGAGCCCGAGGCCGCCGTTGAGTGCCATGGCGATGGCCATGCGCGACTCGGTGACAGTGTCCATGTCGGACGAGATAATTGGAATCTGAAGACTCAACGAGTCGGAGAGCGACGTCGCGAGATTCGCGTCTTTAGGCAGGATATCCGAATGCAGCGTGGCGAGCGATACGTCGTCGAACGTCAGCGCATCGGGGACGTTGGCCGCGAAGAAGCGATCGGCCGGCAAATAGAAGTCAGAATCGGTAACAGGAGTGGCAACAGGCTTGGTCATCGTTGCCGTGAACGTAATACTCCGGTGCGGACGAACCTCAACGAAAAATTCATTGGTGACGCGGACGCTAGGCGGTGAGCTCGGGACAGAGGCGGCTCGTCGGGAGGACTGTGTTGCTAGTTTGAGTTAAAACGTTCTTTGAGACATTCTAGCCGAGAGACTTTGATTGCTCCGCGCAAAAATCTTTGGAAAGTTCGCGCGCTGTGAGTCTCGAAATCCACACTATTCTCGGTATCCGGTTCAAAGTGGGCCCCGGGCCGGCCGTCGTTGACGAAGCCTGCAAAGGCGGGCTCATCGTCGTGCCATCTGCGCCCGTGTTAGTCGATGTGGCCGGGGTTCCTGCCATGCGCGAAGCGGTATTAGGCGCGGATATGGCGATCACTGACAGCGGGTTGATGGTGCTTTTGTGGAGAGTGTTGAAAGGGAAAAAATTGGAGCGTGTCTCGGGGCTCGAGTATTTGAAGCTGCTGCTCGACCGCCCGGAAGTGAAACAATCGGGCGCGGTGTTTTTCGTGATGCCTGGCACGAACGCGAGAGATCGTAATTTAACTTGGTTGAAAACGCAGGGTTTCAAAACCACGGAGAGGGACTGTTATCTTGCGCCGATGTATGGGGAAGGCGCGCTGCGTGACGAAGCGCTGCTCACGGTGCTGCGCGAGCGTCGGCCAAACCATGTGGTGCTTTGCCTGGGAGGCGGCGTGCAGGAGCGCCTGGGATATTATCTTCGGAATGAACTGGCGAAGGATGCCGGAGTGCGCGTGCCGTCGATTCATTGTATCGGGGCGGCGATTGGTTTTCTCAGTGGCGACCAAGTGAAGATACCCAACTGGGTGGACTTTTTTTATCTCGGTTGGCTGTGGCGGCTCGCGTCATCGCCGCGAAAATTCTGGCCGCGCTATTGGAAGGCGCTTCGCTTGTTCGGTTTAATGGTGCGCTACCGCGAGCGTGTGCCAGTGCCGTCTTAAATGCTTACGCGCAATTGCCAAGCCGGCGTGGCTATTTAATGTTGAGCGAGTGATTTACCGTTTCGTCTATAAAAAATATCGCCGGTCATTCGGTGCGCCGTTGCGCACGGTGCATGGTCCGTGGCGGGAGAGAGAGGGAATCATTGTGCGGCTGGAAAGGGAAAACGGGCGCGTGGGTTTTGGGGAGATCGCTCCGATTCCCTGGTTTGGCACGGAGACGCTGGCGGAAGGAGAGGAACGTTGCCGTGGTTTCGGCGATAAAGTTTCGGATGAAGTGCTCGACGCGGTGCCGGAGCGGATGGGGTGCGTGCGGTTCGCATTGGCGCAGGCGAGGGCGGCGGCGAGCGAAGCGGCAGACCCAGCTAATGCAGCATCGGTGAAACCGGTTCGATTGCCGGTGGCGGCATTGCTGCCGGCGGGGCGGGCGGCGTTAACGGTTTTGAAGGAGAAGATTGAAGGGGGATTTCTGGCGTTTAAATGGAAAGTCGGCGTCGGTGAGATCGCCGACGAACTCGCATTGCTGGATGATTTGCTCGCGCGACTGCCGGCGCATGCGAAGTTGCGGCTCGATGCCAACGGCGCATGGACGTCGCGCCAAGCCGTGCGGTGGTTGGAACGTTGCGCGGATCGACCGGTGGAATTTGTAGAGCAGCCAGTGACCGCTGGCGACGAGGACGCGCTGCTCGGGCTCGCGGAAGATTATCCGGTGAAACTCGCGCTGGATGAGTCCGTGGTGCGTTTGAGCGAAGCGCGGCACTGGCAAGCACTGGGTTGGCGCGGAGTGTTTGTGATCAAGCCGGCGTTGAGTGGGCCTTTGGAAGAACTCGTGAGATGGGTGAGTGACACGAAAGCGGACATCGTGTTATCGAGCGCGATTGAAACCACGCTGGCGCGTTCGGCGATTTTGCGGGTGGTCTTGGGCGGCGGGTTAACGCAGCGCGCGCTGGGTTTTGGCGTGGGCGAAATTTTTGGGGAACGAGTGTGGGATGGCCCGGTCATCGGGCCGCTGGCGGATGCGTCGTGCATCCAGCAAGAACCCGGGGAGGCGTTGTGGAACGCGCTGGCTTAGCTCGTTTGCTGGGAGGCGTGTCTGCGCAGGGCGCGGCGAGAATGCAAATCGCCGAATCGGATCCGCGGCGATTCATGCAGGCGTTTGCGCACGCGTGCGGCGGCGCGGGCGAGGTGTTTCTTTGCAATCCGGATTGGGGCGCATTTGAGCGCAACCAAGTCGATGCATTGCTGCGGAGCGCGCCGGCGGATGCGAAAGCGAATCCGGAGTTGGGTTGGTTGATGATTCCGACGGGCGGCACGAGCGGGCGCGTGCGATTTGCGCGGCACGACGCGGAGACGATCTCGGCGGCGGTGCGTGGATTTACGCGTCACTTCGAATTGGCGCAGGTAAATGCAGTGGGGCTGCTCCCGCTTTATCATGTGAGCGGGTTCATGGCGTGGATGCGGTGTGCGCTGACGGGTGGCGAGTATCGTGCGCTGGATTGGAAAGCGATCGAGCGGGGCGAGCGACCGGTGCTGCCGACAAAGACGCATGGCTGGGTGATTTCGCTCGTGCCGACGCAACTGGAGCGGTTGTTGCGCGATGCCGATGCGACGGAATGGTTGCGCGGATTTCGGATTATTTTTCTAGGAGGCGCGGCGGCCTGGCCGCAGTTGCTCGACAAGGCGGCAGTGGCGCGGTTGCCACTTTCGCCGGGCTACGGGATGACCGAAACGGCGGCGATGATCGCGGGATTGCGGCCTGCGGAATTTCTTGCGGGCGCACGCAGTAACGGGGCGCCGTTGCCGCATGTGCAGGTGAGTTTGAGCGACGATGGCAATATTTTCGTGGGAGGTGGCTCGGTGTTTCGCGGATATTTTCCCGAGTGGCGGGAAGCTGATGAGTCGTTTGCGACGAGCGATGGCGGTTACTTTGACGAAAGCGGGCAACTCCATGTCACGGGTCGGCGTGACGCGGTGATTATCACTGGCGGTGAAAAAGTGGATCCGGTGGAAGTGGAGGCGGCATTGCGCGGGACGGGAGAATTTTTGGATGTGATCGTCGTCGGGGTGCCTGACGCGGAATGGGGCCAACGCGTGATTGCGGTGTATCCGGCGTCGAGCCAGCCGCGAATCGATGCGGTCAGCGCGGCGCTCGCGCGTTTGCTGACCCCGTCGAAGCGGCCAAAGCAGTTCGTCGCGATCCCGCATTGGCCGGCAAATGCGCAGGGAAAAGTGAATCGCGCGGAAGCGTCGCGTGCGGCGATGGAGGAGTTAAAACGCAGTTAGCCCGAGATTCGTGTTTGTCTGTGCATGGGCGTGATTCATTTTACCTGCTGTGACTAAAGCCGACATTGCCGCCATCCTCATCGACATCGGGACGCTCCTCGAACTGAAGGGCGAGAATCCGTTCAAGACGCGCGCTTACCAGGCGGGCGCGCGGGTGGTGGAGTCGTTGAGCGAGACAGAAATCGCGGAACGCATCGAGGCGGGCACACTCGATGAAGTGAAAGGCATCGGCGAAGCGCTGGCGCAAAAAATCACCGAGTTGCACCAGACCGGCGAGTTGGGTTTCTACACGAAATTGAAGGAGTCACTGCCGCCGGGATTGGTGGAATTGTTGCAAATCCCCGGAGTCGGGCCGAAGAAGATTCGCGCGCTGCAAACCAAGCTCGGGGTCGATTCGATCGAGAAATTACAGCAGGCCTGTCTCGAGGGGAAAATCGCCGAACTCGAAGGCTTCGGGGAAAAATCGCAGGAGAAAATCTTGGAAGGGATTCGCAATCGCGAAGCCTACGGCAAACGTCATATCTGGATCGACGCGTGGGAGGTGGCTGAGCCGATTCTCGCGGGGTTGAGGAAGTTGCCGCAAGTCGTGCAAGCGGAACACGCGGGGAGTTTGCGTCGCAGGATGGAGACGGTGGGAGATCTGGATTTTCTCGTGGCGACGTCCGACCCAAAACCGGTGGGCGATTGGTTTGTGGCGCAGCCCGGGGTGAAAGAGGTCACGGCTCACGGTGAAACGAAGGCCAGTGTGCGGCTGGAATCGGGTATCCAGGCTGATTTGCGGTTGGTGCCGCCGGAGCAATTCGTGTTTGCCCTGCACCATTTCACGGGGTCGAAGGATCACAATGTGCAGATGCGGCAGCGCGCGCTCGCGCAAGGGCTGAGCATGAGCGAATGGGGTTTGGTGCCGTCGGAAGGCGAGGGCACGGCGAAAGCGAAAGCAGAAAGCGCAGGCCGCAAAACGGATATCAAGACCGAGGCGGATTTATTTAAGAAACTCGGCCTGGCCTTCGTGGCGCCGGAGTTGCGCGAAGGATTGGGCGAGATCGAGGCGGCGGAGAAAAATGCGCTGCCGGAGCTCGTCACGGTGGAGGATATTCGCGGGGTGTTTCACAATCACACGACGGCATCCGACGGGCATAACACGCTCGAAGAAATGACGGCGGCGGCCCAAGCGCTCGGTTTCGAGTATCTGGGCATCGCCGATCACTCGAAATCGAGCGTGCAGGCGCGGGGGCTCACCGAAGAGCGATTGGCGGAGCAGGTGGCGGCGATCGCAAAACTGAACGCGTCGAAGAAGTTTAGGTGCCACGTGTTTTCTGGCACGGAGTGCGATATCCTGCCGGATGGGCGTTTGGACTTCGCAAATGACGTGCTGGCGACCTTGGATTACGTCGTGGTGTCGGTGCACTCGTCGTTCAAGTCCGGTCGTGAGGCGATGACGCAACGCATCATCCGGGCGATCGAAAATCCGCACGCCACGATGCTCGGGCACCTTACGGGCCGGCTTTTGCTCGCGCGCGAAGCCTACGACGTCGATATCGACAAAGTGATCGACGCCGCCATCGCCAACGAAGTCATCATCGAACTCAACGCGAGCCCATGGAGACTCGATATGGATTGGCGGCACTGGCGACGCGCAGCGGATAAAGGGTTAATAACCAGCATTAATCCCGATGCCCACACGACGCAGCAGTTGTCATATTACCGGACCGGCGTGAACGTGGCTCGCAAAGGATGGTTGCGCAAAGATCACATTTTCAATAGTTTAAAACTGTCTGAGGTAACTGATTTCTTCTCGAAGTAGAGGATCACAAGTTTGTGACGAACTGCCGTTAGTTTAGTTCATTTTGAATTGAAGTGTTGGCGCACCCTGTGCTTATTGATGGGCCATGTCGCGTCCCTCTTCCCTCTCAAGCAACGATTCTGCGCCGCAGGATCTGGTGCTTCAAGGTGAGCGGAACCCTGAGATTGTGGGTTTCGAGGCGGAGATGGTGCAGTTTTTTGTGAGTGCAGCTGAGCTACTGAGCGTGCCGAAGTCGGTGGCGGCCATTTATGGCCTGATTGTGGCGTCGCCGGCTCCGCTGAGTTTCGCGGATATCGAAGCGCGCTTGAATTTTTCAAAAGGCTCCGTGAGCCAGGGCTTGAGGGCGTTGCGCGAAGTGGGCGCGGTGAAGGAAGTTTCTACGGCGGCTGATCGCACCGAGCTTTTCATGCCGGACATGGAAATGCGCAGTTTGATCGATCGTTTTATCGAGCAGCGTTTAAAAAAGCAGCTCGATACGGGAAAGAACCGTTTGGCTACGCTCAATCGGGCGACCGCGGCTTTCTCTGCGACCGAGCAAAAGGTGGTCCTTAGCCGCGTGCAGAAGCTTCAGCAGTGGAATGACCGCACGCGCGCACTGCTCCCGGTAGTCAGGACATTTTTAAGCCTCACAAAACTGTGAGGTCCGCGGCACGAGATGCCGCCCCGCTTTCATGCGGATTACATCCAGTCACGAACACACGGTCGCTTTTCAAAAGAAGCGACGGGGCGAAGCTCGGTCAGACAATCGGCGGGCGGGCGGTGGATTAGCGGTAACAAAGTGATGTCGACTTATCTCGTCACAGGCGCTGCCGGGTTTATCGGGTCGAAAGTATGTGAGAGGTTACTCGCGGACGGGCATGCCGTAGTCGGCGTGGATAATCTTAACGATTACTACGACGTGCGGTTGAAGGAATACCGCCTCGCCGCGTTGCGTGGGCAGGAGCGGTTTGTGTTTCTCGGGCTCGACATCGAGAATTTGCCGGAACTCGAGAAACTTTTCGCCGCTAACCGTTTCGATGCGGTGTTCAATTTGGCCGGGCGGGCCGGCGTTCGTTACAGTATGGAGCACCCGCACGTTTATCTCAGCACGAACACGCTCGGCACGCTCAACATTTTGGAATGTCAGCGGAAATACGGTGTGAAGAAACACGTGCTGGCTTCCAGTTCTTCGCTGTATGCGGGTTGTCCGCTGCCATTCACGGAAGATCAAGCGGTGAACACTCCGCAGTCGCCTTACGCGGCGACGAAAAAAGCCGCTGAACTGATCGCGTATAGCTATCATCAGCTCTACGGCATAGATGTATCGGTGCTGCGTTATTTTACCGTGTTCGGCCCGGCGGGGCGTCCAGATATGGCGCCGTTGCGCTTCATCAAGTGGATCGACGAAGGCACGCCGATCACGCTGTTCGGCGATGGCACGCAGGCGCGTGATTTCACCTACATCGACGATATTGCGCGAGGCACGATTCTCGCCGCGAAACCGCTCGGTTACGAAATTATCAACCTCGGTGGCGGGCGCACGCCCACGACATTGCGCGAAGTGATTTCAATTATCGAAAGTGCGCTCGGAAAAAAAGCGCTCATCGATGCGCAACCCGCTCATCGGGCGGACATCCAAGAAACCTCGGCTGATATCACCAAGGCCAAGCGGCTCCTCGGTTGGTCGCCTGCGGTGAGCGCCGAAGACGGTTTTAGGAAAACTGTCGAGTGGCACATTGCGAATCGGGACTGGCTTAAAACGGTTCAAATATAATTTATTATTAATTGATGCTATGAAAAAAGCTTTGATCACCGGTATCACCGGACAGGATGGATCCTATCTCGCCGAGTTGTTGCTCGAGAAAGGGTATGAAGTGCACGGGGTTATCCGGCGCGCCTCTACTTTTAATACGAGCCGCATC
>NZ_JBOZXB010000002.1:0-1099782 GCF_051660365.1 Oleiharenicola lentus
GCGAAGAAACAACTGGGCTGGGAACCGAAGGTGAAGTTCAAGGAGCTCGTCAAAATCATGACTGAGGCCGACCTCGAACTCGCCAAACGCGAAGCCCAGATCAAGCAGTTGCCCAAACCGTAAGGCTGGTTTCTTTCGCGCGCATGAAACTGTTTATCGCAGGCCATAATGGCATGGTCGGTGCCGCCCTCGTGCGGCGTTTTAGCTCGGAGCCGGGCGTCACGTTGCTGCTCAAATCGCGTCGTGACGGCTTGGATCTGACAAATCAGGATTCCGTGAACGCGTTTTACGCGGCCGAAAAACCTGACGTCGCCATCATCGCCGCAGCGAAAGTCGGCGGCATTCACGCGAACAACACGTATCCGGCGGAGTTTCTTTTCGAGAATCTCGCGATCGCGGCCAACACGATTCACAGCGCGTATCAACACGGCGTAAAGCGGCTGCTGTTTCTCGGCAGTTCGTGCATTTATCCAAAGTTGGCACCGCAACCGATGGCAGAAAGCAGCCTGCTGACTGGCCCGCTCGAGCCGACCAACGAAGCTTATGCGATCGCGAAGATCGCCGGCCTCAAGCTCGCGGAATACTACCGCAAGCAATACGGCGTGCTCTACCACTCGGCGATGCCAACGAATCTCTACGGTCCGGTGGACAACTACCACCTGCAGAATTCTCACGTGCTGCCGGCGCTCATTCGGAAATTTCACGAAGCCAAAGAAGCTGGTCGCCCCGAAGTCGTCGCCTGGGGCACGGGTTCGCCGAAACGCGAATTTCTCCACGTCGATGATCTCGCCGACGCGTGTGCCTTTTTGCTGAAACAAGAAAATCCGCCCGACTTGCTCAACGTCGGCACCGGCACGGATGTGACCATTAAAGAGCTCACCGAAATCGTTGCTGAAGTGACCAGGTTTCAGGGCAAAATCGTGTGGGATTCCTCCAAGCCTGACGGCACGCCGCGCAAGCTCATGGACGTCTCGCGACTGGCCGCGCTCGGTTGGGCAGCGAAAATCGCTTTGCGCGAAGGCGTCGAGAAAACCTACGCGAGTTTCCTGGCCGAGAAAGCCGCCGGCACGTTGCGCGCTTAAAGCGAAAGTGGGTTGAAGCGAGGCATGGCGTTGACGCGCGTGCCGTGTGGGCGCAGCTTGGCGGTGTTCCTTCCCGAACCCTTCGACACATCTCCTTATGTCCACCACGATTGATATCGACCCGGCTCCGCCGCTTTCTTCCGAGGATCGCACCGTTGCGATTCTCAGTTACATCACGCTGATCGGATTCATTGTCGCGATTGTTATCCATGGTAACAAAAAGACCGCGCTCGGGGCATTTCACCTGCGGCAAACGTTGGGTTTGGTGATTTCGGCCATTGTAATCGGCGTGGGTGGCTGGGTGCTCGCGCTCATCCCAATTCTAGGCTGGCTGGCGATCCTCGCGATTTGGATCTGCTGGCTGATCATCTGGGTCACGGGGCTCATCGCGGCGATTAATGGCAAACTGACGCCGGCGCCGATCATGGGCGCGCAGTTCCAGAAGTGGTTTGCCAACACGTTTTGATCGGCAATTCAGCCGGATTTTTCAGCCGCCCGTCCAGGGCGGCTTTTTCATGCCCGCACGATTACCGGAGTTTCCGCTTGCGGCGGGGGCGCGGGTGCCAATTTTGAGCACTTCCAATCCAATGATTGCACCAGAAACCTTTTCACACATCGAAAACATAAAGAAGCGAGCGGGCTACTTATGGAGGTTTCTTTGACGTCGAACAAAAGCAGCGCGAAATAGAAGCGATGGAGGGTCAAATGGGTGACCCGACCTTCTGGGACAGCAGCGAACGCGCCCAAAAGCACATCGCCAAACTCAACGGCATCAAGCGCACCATCGGCGGGCTCGTCGCTTTCAACAAGCGCGTAGACGACGCCGCGGTGATGATTGAACTCATCGAAGCCGCGTCGCCGGAAGAGCAGGACGATTACACGAAAGAACTGGAGAGTTCAGTGAGCTCGATGGTCGCCGACCTTGAGCAACTCGAGATTGCTTCGTTCCTCACCGGCCAGTTCGACCGCAACAACGCCATTTTCAGTATTCAAGCGGGCGCGGGAGGCACGGAGTCTAACGACTGGGCGGATATTCTTTTCCGCATGTATTCTCGCTGGACGGAGCGTCGCGGCTACACCGTCGAACTGATGGATGTGCAGCCGGGCGACACCGCCGGCATTTCCAAGGCCACGATTTTGATCAAAGGCGAGAACGCCTACGGTTACGCGAAGGCAGAGCGCGGCGTGCATCGGCTCGTGCGCATCAGCCCGTTCGATTCGAACAAGCGTCGGCACACCTCGTTCTGCGCGATCGACGTCGTCGCGGAGATCACCGAGGACATCGACGTTGAGATCAAGGAAGAGGACGTGCGCGTAGACGTTTACCGTTCCTCTGGAAAAGGCGGTCAGGGCGTCAACACCACCGACTCCGCCGTGCGCCTCACGCACGCGCCCACCGGCATCGTGGTCGTGTGTCAAAACGAACGCTCGCAGATTAAGAACAAGGCCTCCGCGATGCAGGTGCTCAAGGCCCGTATTTACGAACGGCGCCAGGACGAGCAGCGCGCCGAGATGGATAAGTTTTACGGCGAGAAGGGTGAAATCGGTTTCGGTGCTCAGATTCGCAGCTATGTGTTGCAACCTTACCAGATGGTGAAGGATTTGCGCACCGGCGTGAGCACGAGCGACACCCAAGGCGTGCTTGATGGCGATTTGGATCGGTTTATCACGGGTTGGCTGCGCGCGGGCTGTCCGCGTCATCGCAACAAGGATATCCAGATCGATGACGAGTAAGCACTGCGCGCTCGGAAATTTGAGGAACTGAAACCCGCCGCGATTCGCAATTTCAGCTTTTCAACTTTTAGTCTGCCGCCATGCCCGATCTTTCGCTCGAAACCATTAAAGCCGCGCTGGCCGGCCAGTCGCTATTCGAGGACAAGACGTGGCAGCTGTCACCTCAAGCGTGGCAACTCACGCCCGAGCAAGCGGCGCAACTTGAGCAAATCGGGCCGGCTTGCCTCGAATTTCACCAAGCACTCGAGACCCTTTATTTGCGTTCAGTTGCCGGAAAAAATCTCCTGCGTAATAAACAACTGCTGGCGCCGTGGGTCGTCGATTATCTGGATCGCGGCAAGCCCGCCGACCTCGTTGCGCATGCGCGTGACCCGAAAAATCGCGGCGCATTTCCCACGGTGTTGCGCCCGGATTTATTGCTCACGGATGACGGTTTCGCGCTAACCGAACTCGACTCCGTGCCCGGCGGCATCGGGTTGACGGCGTTTCTCAACAAGCTTTACGGGAGCGACACCGACGCCGCCGTGCTCGGGCACAAAGACGCGATGGTGGAAAATTTCTACCAATCGCTCGCGACGCTTCGCCCCGAGACGCGCAATCCGCTCATCGCGCTCGTCGTGAGCGATGAAGCCGCGACTTATCGGCCCGAGATGCAATGGCTCGCGGAGCAATTGCAACGGCAAGGGCGCCGGGTGTTTTGCCTGCGTCCGGAGAATTTGTTTCCGCTCGGCGGAGAATTGTTCTTCGACGTCGAAGGCAATCCTGAGAAAATCGACATCATCTATCGCTTCTTCGAGTTATTCGACTGGGCGAACATCCGCATCGCGGCCGATATCATGGAAGCGTGGCAGAGTGGGGCGGTGACGATTGCGCCGCCAATGCGTCATTTCCAAGAAGAGAAACTTTCCCTCGCGCTTTTTCACCACCACCTCCTCAAAGATTTCTGGGCGGAACACGTGAGTCGTCGCAGCCTCGAGTTGTTGAAAAAGTTGATCCCGCAATCGTGGATCATGGAACCGGCGCCATTGCCACCCGGTGCGGTGCTGGATTCGCCGCGCGTCGGCGGACGGATGTTGAGCGACTGGCGCGAACTCTCGGGTGCGTCGCAAAAAGAGCGCGATCTCATCATCAAGATCAGCGGCTTTCACGAGACTGCGTGGGGCGCGCGCAGCGTTATTTTGGGCAGCGACTGCTCGCGCGAAGAATGGCAGGAGGGCATCGAGCAGGCCCTGAAGCTCGCGCCGACGAACCTCCACATTTTGCAGGAATACCGGAAACCGAAGCGCGTGGAGCATCTGCTTTACGAAAAGAGCGCAGGTCAGCCCTTGAGCGAAAACAGTCAGGCGGATTTGCCCGCGGTAGCCTCGTCGAAGGCAGGACGCCTGCGCCTTTGCCCGTATTATTTCGTGGTTGGCGGACAAGCTCGGCTCTCCGGCGCGTTGGCGACTTTTTGCCCGCCGGACAAAAAAATCATCCACGGCATGGTCGATGCAGCCTTGCTCCCTTCTAGGGTTTAATCCTTACTGTGTTGCGTGTATCAATTCACCACGCTCACTGGGCTAGTTAAGCATTTGAAGGTCAGGCGCTTGTTCGCCTGCGTCTTGCTGCTTGCGGTGGTGGGAATTGCCACCTCGAAAGCCCAGCAGCCGGCTCCGGCGGATTTGGCGCAAATCCGCGCGCGCGCCGACCAAGCTGACGCGGAAGCGCAAAATTCTCTCGGTAATATTTACACCAACGGCCTGCTCGGCGTTAAACAGGATTACGCGCAGGCACTCGATTGGTATCGCAAAGCAGGGGACAGAGGCTTCGCGCCCGCGCAATTTAATCTCGGACTCGTTTACGAAATGGGCCGCGGGGTGGCGGCGGATGAGCGGCAGGCATTCAAATATTATTTGATGGCCGCCGAGCAGGGTTTCGCCGCGGCACAGTTCAATATCGGCAACATGTATTCGTCCGGACGTGGCGTCGGTCAGGATCTGTTCGAGGCGAATCTTTGGTATAAACAAGCGGCAGAAAAAGGCATCGTCGAAGCGCAATTCAATCTCGGCCTCGGCTACGAAGCGGGCCGCGGCGTGAAGAAAGATGAAGTGCAAGCCGCGCGGTGGTATCGGCTCGCTGCTGACCGCGGATTTTCGCGCGCGCAATACAATCTCGGCCTCCTCTACGAAGACGGCCGCGGCGTCACGAAAAACGAAGCCACGGCTGCGAGTTATTACCGCGCCGCCGCAGAGCAGAGATTTGCGCCGGCGCAGAATAATTACGGCGTGATGATCTCCGAGGGCCGCGGCGGTTTGGCCAAAGATCCGATCGAAGCATATGTGTGGTTGAGCCTCGCGACGGAAAAAGGCGCGAATCCCGCCGCCCGCGATTTTGTCGCCCGCTCGCTTTCTCCCGAACAACTGGTCGCCGCAAACCGCACGGTCGCCGAGCGCAAGGGCGGCACTGCACCCGCTCCCGTGGTGGCTGCACCGGTCGAGGCCACCGCCGTGGCTTCACACGCGCCATCCACTCCGGATACCGCCAACGCCACGCGCATCGCGGAACTCACCGACGCGCTCAATCGCGCCCGCCTTGCCAACGCCCAATACGCCGAGGCCAACCAGCGCCTTGAGCTTGAGAAAGCTCAGCTTGCCCAACAACTCAGTCAGCCTACGGAAGCGGGCAAGCTGGTCGATCAACTCCGTGATCAGAGCCGCCGGCTCGCCGCGCAAGTGGAGTCCCTCACGATTGAAAAAGAGGTTTCCCAGCGCGAGACCTCCGTGCTCACGGCACAACTAAAAGACGCCCAGTCGGCCGCGCGCCAGCCTGCAACCGTGGCCGCGCCGCCCACTGCGGACGCGGCGAAATTCAAAGACGAAATCACCACGCTCACGGCTCAACTCGCGCAAGCGAACATCGAGCTGAATCAACAACGCCAAACCAATCAGCGCCTCACGCAGAGCAACACCGAGCTGCTTGAGAAGAGTAAGGTTGCGACCTCCACTCCGCGCACGACTTCTGCGAGCGACAGTGCCAGGTATCCTGTTCAAGACAGCGAGAAGGACTCGATCATCGCCGGCTTGCAGCGCGACATCATTCGCCTGAACGACGAAGTGAAACGCTCCACGCGCGAGCTCACCGCGGTCAATCTTCAGCTCCGTTCCACTCGCAACCAAGCCTCAGTTTCCGCGCCGACCGCTGCGCCGACTTCCGATCAAACGGCCCAGCTTCTCGCCAAAGCCGATCAAGCCGTCAAAGAAGCGAGTCGCTTTCAGGAGGAAAATATCCGCCTGAGCGCCCGGGTAGCCGACCTCGAAAAACAACCGAAGCCCACGCCGGTCGATGCCACCCTCGCGCCGCGTCTCGCCCAAGCGCAGCAAGAACTCCAGCAACTCAATACTCGGCTCTCCTCGGAAAATGCCAGCCTCACGCAAGCGCAAGCCCGCGTAGCCGAGTTGGAAAAACAGCTTTCCTCTGCGCAACAACAGGCAAGTGGCACGAACACGGACGTCGAGAAACTCCGCGCGCAACTCGCCGCAGCGAACCAATCGCTTCAGGAAAATGCTTCGCGCGTGGCGTCGCTGAACGAGGCTAATCAATCGCTCGCGCCGCGCCTCGCTCAATCGGAGCAAGAGTTAGCGCAATTGAATGCGAAAATTCTGGCAGGGAATGCCACTCTGGCGGATTCCCGGACTCGCGTTTCTGAACTGGAAAAGCAGCTCGCATCCTCGCAGCAGCAGGCCAGCGGCAGTGGATCCGATGTGGAAAAACTCCGCGCGCAACTTGCCGCGGCCAATCAATCACTCCATGAAAACAACGCGCGTGTCTCTTCGCTGAACGAAGCCAACCAAGCGCTCGCGCCACGTCTCGCTCAATCGCAGCAGGAACTCCAACAGCTCAACGCCCGGCTTTCTGCGGGTGCGGTCAGTCTCACGCAAGCGCAGGCCCGCACCGCCGAGTTGGAAAAGCAGCTCGCGTCTGCGCAACAGCAGGCCAGCGGCACGAACACGGATGTCGAAAAACTCCGCACGCAGCTCACTGCCGCGAATCAATCGCTGCAGGAAAACACTGCGCGCGTCGCGGCTCTAAACCAAGCAAACCAGCGCTTGGAAGCTGAAGTCTCCACCGCCAAACAAACGGGCGAACGCGCCGCCGCGCAGGCTCGCGAGCAGTTGGCTGCGTTGCAGAAAGATATTTCTGAAGCGCGCAAAAGTGCCGCCGGATTAACCGCCGCCCGCTCGGAAAACGAAAAATTGACGGCCCGTCTGGCCGAGTTGGAAAAACAGCCCAAGCCGGTGGTCGACGAAACGCTCGCCCCCAAACTCGCCCAAGCGGAGCAAGCCGCCGCGAAGCTCCAACAACAATTGCAGGAGTTGCAGAGCGAGAAAGCTGACTTGGAAAAGTGGGCGCAGACGCTTGAAAAAAGTCAGGAAGAAAAAACTGCTTTGGCCGGCGTTGCCGCAGCCGAGTCAACCGCACTGAAAGAAAAACTGGTCGTCGCCGAAAAACGTTTCGCAGACGCCGTTGCTTCCGCCGAGCAAGACAAGCAACTCGCGCAAAAACTTTCCGAGGAAAACAAAACGCTCGCGGAAAAAGCCAACACGGAATCAGGTCCGACTCGCGCGGCGCTGAATGAGTTGACCAGTCTCCGGCAGCAATTTGTCGCCGAAAAAGAGCGCTCCGAGCGTTGGATGAAATCCAGCCAGTCCATGACGGAAAAAGCTGCGGAGGAGAGCGGTAATGCGCGCAAGGCGCAGACCGCGCTCGCCGAAGCAAAGAACCAACTCGTCACAACCGAGAAGAAGCTCGCCGCCACGACTGCCGCAATCCAATCGCTCAACGCCGAACTCGAGGCCTCCAAGGCCGCCGCGTCCCGCGCGATTGCACTTGATGGCGAGGTCGCCAAACTGCGCACCGCAGAAGAAAACCTTGGCGCCTTGCGTCAAGAAAACGGACGCCTCACTTCACGGATTGCTGAGTTGGAAAACCAGCCGAAGCCGGTGATCGACCCGACTCTTTCGCCACGTCTTGAAGCCGCGCAGACCCGCGTCGTTGCCTTGGAAAAAGAACTGCAGACTGCGCAACAGCAGGCCGCCAACCTCACAGCGGCGAATGAGAAAATCTCCGCCAGCACGGTCGCCGAAAAAAATCTCGGCACCCAAGCGGTGGCCGCAGCTAACGCGCAGCTCGCAGAGTTGCGCGGACAACTTATCGCGGCGCAGAAAGACGCGGCGGCAGTCGCGTCGTTGCGCGATCAGAACGCAAAACTTTCCGCCCAGGTCACGCAGCTGGAAGCTCAGCCCAAGCCGGTCGTCGATAAAACCCTCGAACCGCGCCTCGCCGAGTCGCAGCAAAAAGTTGCCAGTTTGGAGAACGAGCTGCGCGCCGCGCAGCAACGCCTCACGAACGGTGCGGAACAGGTCAACGGATTGCGCGGCCAGCTCGCACTCGCGAGCCAGGCCGGTGCGCAAAACGAGGAAACTTTAACCAAGGCGCTGGCCGCGGCTGAAACCGCGAAGGCCGATCTGGATACCGCGAAGTTGCAGCTGACTGAAGCGCAGAAAGAGCTCTACACGCTGCGCCAGACCGCCGCTACGGCCAATGTTCTTCGTTCAGAAAATATGCGTCTTTCAGGGCGCATTGCCGATCTCGAGAAACTCGCAGAGACCGCCTCTGCCACGCAAGCGATCGCGCCGAAACTCGCCGAAGCGCAAATGCGCATCGCCGCCCTCGAGCAGGAATTGCTCGCGGCTCAGCAGCAGGCTTCGGGCAGTGGCGCCAACCTCGAGGAGCTAAGGAAGCAACTCGCCAGCGCGCAGGAACGCGTCACGCAAAGCACGGAAGCCATGGCCGGCTTACGCACCGAACTCGAGGCGGCCCGGAAAACCGCCGCCGATGCGACAACACTGCGGGCTGAGCTCACGACGTTGCGCGCCTCCACCGGTAACGTGACGGAACTCCGCGATGAAAACGCGCGGCTCGCTGCTCGTCTGCTCGACGTCGAATCCAAGCCGAAAGCCGCCGCCGGCGACCCCGCGCTCGCGCAGCAACTCGCCCAAGCGCAGCAACAGCTACGCGTCGTCACCGACAAAGCGGCGGCGGATCGCACCACTTACATTCAGTCGCAAGCGCGCGTCGCCAGCCTGGAAGCCGACCTGCGCATCCAACAACGCCAGACTTCTGGCAACACGGGTGAATTTGAGGCCGTTAAAAAGCAGCTGGTCGAAACGAATGCCGCGCTCGAAAAAGCAAATACCGATCTCGTAAAGCTTCAGTCGGAGATGGTGGCGATTCGCGAAAATGCGTCGATGGCGTCCGCGCTTAAGGAAGAAAACACGCAACTGACGGCGAGAATCACTGCCTTACAAAATCAACCTAAGCCGGTGGTTGATGAAACGCTCGCGCCACGTCTCGCGCAGGCGCAGCAACGCATCGTTTCTCTCGAAAAAGAATTAGACACCGTGCGCTTGGCCGCTTCGGAGAGCGCCGGGACTATTGAAGGTTTACAGAAACAACTGGGGGACGCTCAACAAGCTGCCGCCGCGACTGCCAACCTCCGAACAGAAAACAGCCGCCTCGCCGCGCGGGTGGCAGAGTTTGAAAAACGCCCTGTAGCTGACCAGACGCTCGCGCCGCGCCTCGCGCAAGCCCAAGAGCAGGTGAAGTCGGCTAACGAGCGGATTTCCACATTGGAAAATGATCTGCGCACGTCGCAACGGAATGTTTCCGGCAGCGCCGCCGGAGTCGAGGATCTGAGAAAGCAACTCGCCGCAGCGACGCAATCGCTCGAACAGAGTCAGGCCAGCGTGAAGGAGCTCACCGCGCTGAATTCCCAATTGGAGCAGGCGGCTTCGTCTTCGAAAGACACGCAGCAACGCGATATCGCCGCCGCCCGAGCCCAAGTCGCCTCAGTTCAGCGCGAACTCGCCAGCGCGAAAGAGTCCGCCGCTCAAGTGGTAAACTTACGCGAGGAAATCGAGCAGCTGCGCACGGCGTCCGCTGACGCGGTGAAACTCAGGGATGAAAATACCCGCCTCACGGCCCGGATTACGGAGCTTCAGAATCAACCGAAGCCGGCGATCGATGACACGCTGGCGCCGCGTCTGGCCCAGGCGCAGTCCCGTATTGCGGCATTGGAAGCTGATCTCCGCGCCACGCAGCAAAGCTCCGCCAGTCTCGACTCCCTCAAGAAGCAACTCGAAGAAGCAAATCAAGCGCTTGAGAAGAGTGGCTCGAATGTGGCCGAACTTACCGCGCTCAACGATCGTTTGGAAAAAGATATCGCGACGGCCCGCGAATCTTCACAGCGCGAACTCACCGCAGCACGCACGCAGGTGAGCGATCTCCAGCGTCAGGTTGCCGCTGCCCAGCAGGCATCGACCGGCAACACCGCTCTCCGTGACGAAGTCACGAAGCTGCGCGCGGAAACCGCCGGTCTGGCGACGTTGCGCAGTGAAAATGAACGCCTCCGGGCGAGCGCGACCACGGCGAATGAATTACGCGCCAAGGTCGAGCAACTGACGCGCGAAAATGAACAGGTGACGGGCTTCATGACGAGCAATCGTCGCGAACTTGACCAAGCCCAGACCAAGGTCGCAGATCTTGAAAAACAAATCGCCGCGACCCGAGCGTCCGGCTCGAAAGGCGCGGAAGAGGTTCGCAAGCTTCAAACCGATTTGGTCGACGCGAATCAGACGGTTGAGAAACTTACGGCGTCCGTCGCCGAGTTGACCGGCATCAACGATCGCCTTGAGCAGGATTTAGAAAGTGCGAAGAAGTCGGTGAGTGCGGCGCTCGCGGCGCAATCCCAAGCCATGTCGGCCACGCAGCCGGATGCCTACAAGATGGAGATCCGCACGCTCACTGCGCAGATCAAGGATTTGGAAACGCAGCTGGAGAATGATCGCGGCGAGGCAGCGAAAGAATTCGCTTCGCTGGCGTCCCAACTTCAGCGCGCTCGTGAGACCAATCGTTCGTTGAGTGAAGCGAATCGCTCGTTGATGAGCGCGAAGCAGGCGGAAATTCCCACCGTTAACAAAGACGAGTTTGACCAGCTGCAAGGCCGCGTGCGGGATTTGGTCGCGGTGGGTGATGACCTTCGCCGGAAAAATCAAAAGCTCACGGATGATAATCAGAGGTCGGCCGCCGATTTGAGCGGCTTGCGCCAACAGTTGGAAGATGCGCGGAAAGTCGCGACGGTGTTACCCGGTTTGGCTGACGAAAAAGCCGCGTTGCAAGAGCGCCTCGAAGCAGTCGGCACGCAGTTGGTGGCGGCGCAGCGGGAAATCGAAACTCTCCAGCGCAGCGGCAGCGATGCGGCGACGCGCCTTGCCAGTAGTCAGCAAACGGCCCAACGCACGGCGACGGAACTCGCCGCGTTGCGCGCGCGGGCGACCGATGCAGAGAAGGCGGCTGACAGCCACAACAACTCGGTGGCTGAGCTTACCGATCTCAATACCAAGCTCGAAGCGGAGCGTGATGACTTGCGCCGGCAAATTGTTGCAGCGCGCGCGGAGAGCACGCGTCTCTCCCAAGGCGTCGCTTCGGCCGAACAAACGCTGCAAAATCGGATTAAAGATCTCGTTTCTGTTGGCGACGAACTGCGCCGCCAGAATCAGAAGTTGGTCGATGATAATCGCAAGGCGTCCGAAGATCAGGCGGCGCTACGGCAGCAATTGGACGATGCGCGTAAAGTCGCCACGGTGTTGCCCGGTTTAGCGGACGAAAAAGCGGCGTTGCAGGAACGGCTGGAAGCCGTGGGCACGCAGCTTGCCACCGCGCAGCGCGAGAACGCGACGTTGAGGCGCACCGGCGACGATGCGACCACCCGGCTTGCGTCGAGTCAGCAAGCGACCCAGCGCGTCGAAGCGGAGTTGGCGGCATTGCGGGCACGCGCGACGGATGCCGAGAAAGCGGCCGATACGCATAACTCTTCGGTCGCGGAACTGACGGATCTCAATTCCAAGCTGGAAACGGAGCGCGATGATTTGCGGAGGCAGATTGCCTCCGCGCGCGCGGAAAATACACGTATCGCGCAGACGGCGACTTCGGCAGAACAGTTGAAAGTGGAAGCTGACCGCAGCGCGCAGCAAAATATCGATGCGTTGACCGTGCAGTTGGCGCAGGTGCGCCGCGAACTCCAGACTGTGCGCGATATCAACACGCGGGCGGCGGAGGTCAACGTGGCGCAGGAACGCGAGCGCGCGGCGGCGTTGAATCAATTGCGCCAGGAAAACAGCGCACTCGTGGCCCGACTGACGCAAGCGCAAGGCACGCTTGACCAGATTGCGTCAGCGGCGCGCCTCGCGACGCCCGCTTCGATGCTCGCCTCGGGTGGAAATCCGCCGGTAAACACGCAGTCATCGACGTCTTCCACGCAGCAGGTGGCACGTTACCACACCGTTACCGAGGGCGATTCGCTATCGCGCATCAGTTTGCGCTACTACGGCACTGCCAATCGCTGGCAGGATATTTTCCAAGCTAACCGCGAAGTTTTGCAGGGTTCAAATACGCTGCGAGTCGGCACACAGCTGCGGATTCCGTAAGTTTTGTAAAACGAGCGCAGATTTTTTGGCGAGGCCTTACGTCGACGCGGGGGAGCGACGAGGTCTTGCGTTATTGACGTAGGGTGGCTCGCTTGCGGGCGGCGTTGCGCGCGAGCGCGCAACCTACAAGAGATTTGGACTGGTGCGGCCTCGCGGGGCCGCTGGCGCCGCCTCTACGAGCACGGATTCGCTTCGATCGGGCACAAAAAAAGGCACACCGCGAACGGTGTGCCTCTTGAAATTACGATGCCTGAGATTTGCTTAGGCGACTGCGACCTGGCCCACCGGAGCAGCGGACTGCTTGGAGAGTTGGTTGAAGAATTGATCGCGGCGGTCGCGGGCAATTTTGACGTCTTTCGTGCCGAGGGAGCGACGGATGCGCTCTTTGGTGAAAGGCGTCGGATAGATCGTGTAGTGGAGGAACCACGTGCCGTTGTTATTCCACAGGTGGTGGTTCGGGTTCTCTTCGCTGATGCGGAGGGAGGCGAGGGTGATGATGTTGGACATGATGCGTGAGCGGTTAGCTGGGTTGATGGTTAATCGTTCGCGCATCAGGTTTTGTCCTGTAAAACGAAATGCCGCCTGAGAGCATCAGGCGGCATTTTCGCTTTTTAGGAGGAGTTTTTTGTTAGAGCGTTTTACCGCTCTCACATCCGGGCGACTTGCGTCGCTCGAAACCACCGTGATCACTCCTAGACCCGGTTGGCAGAACCAGTCGCTTTCGGCTGATCCTTTCCTGATGCAACGCGAACAGTGCAAATCGCCGCGTCCTATGCCAGAAAAATCTTTCGGTTTGGCCGAAGAATTTTTCACCGAAATGCTAAACGGCTGATTTTGGTTGGTTTAGCGAGGTGGCGGGACTGAAACTATTTTCAGCCCCGTGCGTAAGTGATAAGTATAAGACAGTTTCCCTCGAAGGGCGGGGCAAAAGAGTATCTTTTTTGATACAGTTTAGGTTGTGTTCTTTTGAACCGGCACAGAGAACGTGGCATGACGACTGACAAGCGGCTGCGTTTTGAGGAAGCCACGTCCGAGCATTTGCGCGAAGAGGGTGTCTATGGCGAGGTCGAGGCGGCGTTGTTGAAAAAAGTGATTGCCGTGACGCTGGCGCGACAAATGGAACGTCGGGAGATCACGGTGTCGGCGCTCGCGGAAACGCTTGGCACCAGCCGCGCGGCGCTGAACCGCATCCTCGATCCTGCGAATACTTCAATCACCTTGATGACACTCGCCCGCACCGCCGCGGCGCTCGGTTGCAAAATAAAAATGGAGATCGTGGTGCCGCGTGATGTGGGCTGAAGGTCTCTTTGAGTGCGCACGAAAAAGCCGGGCGGTTAAGCCCGGCTTGGAATGGTTAGGCGCGAAGCGATGACGAGCGTTAGCTTAGCGTGACGTTCAAGCGCTTGGCGGCGCGGAGCAGGGCGTCGGCCATGTCGGAGGGCGTGGCGGCGACTTCGATGCCACACTCTTGGAACACAGCAATCTTGGCGGCGGCGGTGTCTTCCGCGCCACCGACGATTGCGCCGGCGTGGCCCATGCGGCGACCGGCAGGAGCGGTGGCACCGGCGATGAAACCCGCGACGGGCTTCTTGCAGTTCGCTTTGATCCAGCGTGCGGCTTCAACTTCGGCGTTACCGCCGATTTCGCCGATGAGGATGATGCCGTGCGTGTCCGGGTCTTCGTTGAAAAGTTTGATGACGTCGAGGTGGCTCGTGCCGTTCACCGGATCGCCGCCGATGCCGACCGCGGTCGACTGGCCGATGCCTTTCGAGGTGAGTTGGAAAACTGCTTCGTAGGTGAGCGTGCCAGAGCGCGAGACGACGCCGACGTGGCCTTTCTTATGAATGTAGCCGGGAGCGATGCCGATACGGCAGCCGCCTTTGGAGCCTTCACCGGTGCCGGGCGTAACGAGGCCGGGGCAGTTCGGCCCGATGAGACGGGTTTTCTTGCCGGTGATCGCGCGCTTCACGCGGATCATGTCTTTGATCGGAATGCCCTCAGTGATCGCGACCACGAGATCGAGGCCCGCATCGACGCCTTCGAGGATCGCGTCACCCGCGAATGGCGGTGGGACGTAAACGACCGCGACGGTTGCGCCCGTGGCAGCAACGGCGTCGGCGACAGAATTGAAAATCGGCACCTTGTGGCTGCCGTGCTCGAACGTTTGGCCGCCCTTGCCGGGCGTGACGCCGGCGACGACTTGCGTGCCGTAGTCGAGGGAGAGCTTGGCGTGGCGGCCGCCGAAGTCACCGGTGATGCCCTGAATAAGGATCTTGGTCTGCGGAGTGATGAGAATGGACATGGGAGTCGGTGAAAAAGGTTAGGCGACGAGTTTGACGATCTTCTGCGCAGCGTCGGCCATGGTGTCGCCGGAGACGAGCGCGAGACCGGAAGCGGCGAGGGTGGCTTTGCCGGCGGCGACGTTGTTGCCTTCGAGGCGAACGACGAGCGGGAGCTTGAGGCCGACTTCCTTGACGGCTTCGACGATGCCGGTGGCGATGACGTTACAGTCCATGATGCCGCCGAAAATATTAACGAGTATGCCTTTCACGTTCTTGTCACCGAGGATGATCTTGAACGCCGCGACGACTTGGTCTTTCGAAGCGCCGCCGCCGACGTCGAGGAAGTTGGCGGGCGTGCCGCCGAAGTGGCCGATGATGTCCATCGTGGACATCGCGAGACCGGCGCCGTTGACCAAGCACGCAATGTTGCCGTCGAGCGCGATGTAAGAGAGGCCGTATTTCGAAGCTTCGATTTCCTTCGGGTCTTCTTCGTTCAAATCGCGGAGGGCGACGATTTCCGGATGACGATAAAGCGCGTTCGAGTCGAACGAGACCTTCGCGTCGAGCGCGAGGACCTTGTCGTCCGGGGTCGTGATGAGCGGGTTAACTTCCACCATCGCGGCGTCAGTTTCCCAGAAGAACGTGTAGAGACCTTTGAGGAGCTTGGCGGCGTTTTTGGATTCGGCGGGATTCAGGCCGAGCTTTTGGATCAGTTCGCGAACCTGGAAATCGGCGATGCCGTAGGCCGGATCGATGACGATTTTGAAAATCTTTTCGGGCGTGTTGTGCGCCACGGTCTCGATGTCGACGCCACCTTCGGTCGAGGCAACGATGACGGGCTTCGACGTGTTACGGTCGAGGAGGATGGCGAGGTAGTATTCTTTTTTGATGTCGCTCGCTTGCGTGAAATAAATCGTCTGCACCTTGCGGCCGGCGGGACCGGTTTGGATGGTGACGAGCGTATTGTTGAACATCTTGCCCGCGTATTCGAGGGCGTCGGCCTTGGTCTTGGCGAATTTCACGCCGCCTTTGAAGCCGTCGGTAAAGGTGCCTTTGCCCCGGCCACCGGCGTGGATCTGGGATTTGACGATCACCGCGCCGTCAGGCAACGAGGCGAGCGCGCTCTCAAATTCCGCAGCGGAGCGGGCAGCTGCGCCTTTGGGCACAGCGACGCCGTATTTTTCGAACAATGCTTTGGCCTGATACTCGTGGATGTTCATGAAAAGAAAGGGGATTCAAGATTTGCCACAAAGGTGGCGTGAAAGACATGAAAAAAGCGGCCTCTCCGCACATATTTGCGCGCTTACAGGTCGGCTCATTTGTGTCAGAGGTTGCCTTATAGCCACGAAGTTCCTGTATTCGCGCTCATGCAGTCGCACGAGTTGCTCAAAGAAGTTCTCAAGAAAACCAGCGCCAAACAAATCGCGGCCGACATGAACTTGTCGCTTTCGCTGATCTACAAATGGGCCGAACCGCCGGAAGGCGGCGTGGGCAGTGGCGCGAATAACCCGCTGGATCGCATCGAGCAGCTCTTGCGTATCACGGACGACGAACGCATCGCGCAATGGGTGTGCGAACGCGCGGGCGGATTTTTCATTCACAATCCGAAGGCCAAACCGCATCCGTTTCAGCTGATTCCTTCGACGAACAGCATTGTGCAGGAGTTCGCTGACATGCTCGGGGTGATCGCCGTGGCTGCGGCCGACAACACGATCACGAAAGAAGAAGCGAAAGCCATCCGCCGTCGTTGGGAAGACTTGAAATCGGTCACGGAAGGCTTCGTGCGGAACGGCGAGGAAGGTAACTTCAGCGCGATCAAACCCGACGCGCCGGTGCCTTCCAAGCCCGGCGCCTAATTCGTCACTTCACCGGCAGGTGTTTTGAGAGGAAGTCGTCTTGGATTAAGTTGAGTTCTTCCAAGCCGTCCTTCGCCAGCGCGATGAGATTTTGGAGTTGTTCGTGCGAGAACGTCGACTCTTCACCGCTGCTCTGCACTTCGACGAATTGGCCGCGTCCGGTCATGACGACGTTGGCGTCGACTTCCGCGTCCTTGTCCTCGACGTAATTTAAATCGAGCAACGCTTCGCCCCCGAACAAACCGACGCTGACCGCCGCGACAGAGTCGACGAGCGGGTTTTCTTGGATGCGCTTCGCGTCGAGTAATTTTTGAATCGCGAGCCGCGCCGCGAGGTAAGCGCCGGTGATCGACGCCGTGCGCGTGCCGCCGTCGGCCTGTAACACGTCGCAATCGATCCACAGCGTGTGCTCGCCGAGTTTTTGCAGATCGAGCACGGCGCGCAGCGAGCGGCCGATGAGGCGTTGGATTTCAATCGTGCGGCCATCGATGCGGCCTTTGGTGATGTCGCGCGGTTTGCGGTCGAGCGTGCTGTAGGGCAGCATCGAATATTCCGCGGTCAGCCAGCCGCCTTTGACGCCTTGCTGCTTCATCCACGAAGGCACTTTGTTTTCAATCGTGGCGGCGCAGATGACGCGCGTGGCACCGAAGCCGATTAAAACGGAACCCGATGCATAAGGAGCGATGTTAGCTTCGATGCTGATCGGACGGATTTGATTGGCGCTGCGGCCATCGGAACGAACGGAGGACATGAAAATAAATCAGGGACGGTCGTCGATCGGGTCTTTGTCCAGATCTTCTTCGTTCGGCACGAGGAACGGAGCGACGGTGGCGGAAATTTTGTGCGACAACGGCTTCGACGGCGTCTGCGTCATGTGGGCGATGAGGCGGTCGTTAAACGTCTTTGCCGGATCGTGGCCCATCTTCTTGAGCGCTTGCACGAGCGCGGCGACTTCGACGAGGCGGGCAATGTCGCGACCGGGACGAACATAGAATTCGATGTGCGGAACGCGAATGCCGAGGATGTTATAGAAATTTTCCTCGAGACCGGTGCGTTCCTCGATGACGTCCGGTGACCATTCGCGCAGGGAGACGACGAGGTCGATGCGTTTTTCGCGGCGCACGCTTTTCACGCCGAACATTTCCGCGATGTTGATGATGCCGATGCCGCGACACTCCATGTAACCGCGATTCAGCGGGCGGGAACTGGCGGAGAGTTCGCGTTCGTCGAGGAGTTTGATGCACGTGAGATCGTCGGCGACGAGCGAATGGCCGCGCTCGATGAGGGCGAGGGCGCACTCGGATTTGCCGATGCCGCTGTCGCCGCGGATCATTACGCCGATGCCTTTTACGTCGAGCATCGTGGCGTGTTCGGTGCTGGAAGGCGCGAACTCATTGTCGATGCACAACGTCGCGGCGTTGACGAAATGCATCGTGATAAGCGGCGTGCGAAACACGGGCAGCTTCATTTCTTGCGCCACGACAATCAAGGGATGCGTGGGATGATAATTGCGCGTGAGGACGAGCGCGGGAATGCCGCGTTTCACCATCTCCTGGAGAATTAAAATCTGCTGACGCTGCTCAAGCGTCTTCAAGTAAGTCATCTCAGCCGCCCCGAAAACTTGAATGCGTTTGTTCGCAAAATATTTGAAGAACCCCGTGAGCGCCAGCGCGGGGCGATTGATGGAGCCTTCGCGGATCAGGCGGTGCAGGCCGTTTTCGCCGGTGACGAGTTCGAGTTCAAGTTTCTCGCGGTAGGTCTCGTAGAAATGCGCGACGGTGATCCCGTTGATGGCTTTGGTGGGCATGGGGAGTGACTTTGAAGTAGCGAGTAGTGGCTAGCGGGTAGTGAGTAGATTAAGGCACCGCAGGCAACAAGCTCCTACTCGCTACGCGATGCCCGTTACTCGCTGCTACAGGTTAAAATCTTTACCCAGGTAGAATTCGCGCGCCTGCGGGTCGTTAGCCAGGAAATCGCCGCGGCCTTCCGTCATGACTTTGCCTTTGTGAATGATGTAGGCGCGATCCACGACGTGAAGCGTTTCGCGAACGTTGTGGTCGGTGATCAGGACGCCGATACCGCGCGCTTTCAGTTCGAGGATGATCTTCTGGACTTCGGCTACGGAGATGGGATCGACGCCGGCGAACGGCTCGTCCATCAGCAAAAATTTCGGACGCGTCACGAGCGCGCGCGCGATTTCCAGCCGGCGACGCTCGCCGCCGGAAAGCGTGTAGGCTTTCTGTTTCGCGAGGTGACTCAGGCTCAATTCGCCGAGGTGATGCGCGACGAGGGCAGGGCGATCGGATTTGCTGACGCGGAGCGTCTCGACGACGGCGAGAATGTTTTCCTCGACCGTGAGCTTGCGGAAAATTGAGGACTCTTGCGGTAGATAACCGATGCCCAGTCGCGCGCGGCGATGCATGCGCAAGGCGGTCGCGTCCTGCCCGTCGATGAACACCTGACCGCTTGTCGCGGGGACGAGGCCGACCACCATGTAAAACGTCGTGGTCTTGCCGGCGCCGTTCGGGCCAAGCAGGCCGACGACTTCCCCAGCTTGCACGTTGATGTTTACGCCGTTGACGACTGAGCGCTGGCCGTAGGTTTTGACGAGCGATTCGGTGCGGATGGCGCTCGGCGGCTTCGCGGACGTTTCCATGCTTACGGTTGTTTCGGGGCTTCAGCGGGCGCGACCGGTTTAGTAGGAGAGAGCAATTTGTCTTTATCGACGCCGAGATCTTTAAGCGCGGGGCCGACCATTTCGATATTCTTGCCGTGCACCCGGCGTTCACCGCGATGCAACTCCACTTCCTCGCCGCGATACGTCCAATTCTCCGTGTGATCTACGAGCACGGGATTTTCCTGAAGGATCAATTTATCCTCGCCGGGCAGCACGATGGCGCGCCCGCAAGCGGCTTCGCGTTCGCCTTGGATCAGGCGAACGTTGCCGGTGGCGATGAGGGATTTGAAACCCTCGACTTTGCCGATGCTGCCTTTTGAACCGGGCGCCTGCAGGCCGACGACCTCGAGACGATCGCAGGTCAGTTTTAAATTGGTGCCAGTGACGACGACATTGCCCGTAAAGATCGATGTGGTTTCGGTGTCGGTTGAAGTCATATCGAGCGTCTGGCTCTTAATGACGGTGGGCTGCTGTTGCACATTTTGCGCGGACGCGCTCGTGAAATGAGCCAGCGCGGCCAGCGTAAGAACGATAACGCGGGATAATTTCATTGGAGCAGTCCTTTTATTTCAGCGCGGTAGATCACATGCACGTTGTTTTTAATTTTAATGTTTTTCTCTTTCACGGCGGAGCCGGTGTCTTTTTCGGAGTAAGTCCAGTCGCGGCCGCTGGCTTCGTATTCGTCGTTGATAATTCGAATCGAATCCGCCCCGGTGATCACGGATTTTTCGGAGAAAATGGTCGCTTGCGGGCTGAGGATTAACGTCTGCACTTTGTCGCCCCCTTTGCCGTCGAAGAGGGAAAACGAAAGTTCCTTCACTTCGAATTGCTCGCGACTGATGATCCGCGCCTCGGTGCCGCGGGCGAGCCACTTGCGATTTCCCTCCGGGGTAAACATCGGAAGACTAAATTTGATCACTGGTTTTTCGGACGAGATCTGCGGGCTTGCCGCCCAACCGGCGGCCAACAGCAGCAAGCAGCCCGCGGCAAAAAGCACATGTTTAAAGAAATTCGACATCCGATGCCTCACTGACCCCGGTTTGCTAGAATATGTTCACATACTTCTCGCACGGCCCCGAGGCCAGCCGCGCGAGTGGGAACGTAATTCGCGACTTTGAGCGCGGAAGGCATCGAGGCGGACGGGGCTACGCCGATGCCCGCCCAGGCGATCGCGGGCGCATCGATGGTATCGTCACCCATGTAACAAATCTGCTTCGCCATCAGACCGAGCTCGATTGCGAGTTCCTGCAAGGCGGTGATTTTGTCGACGCGGCCTTGCACCAGATGGGGCACGCGCAGTTCGGTCGCACGTGCAGTCGTTGCGCCCGACGGCCGCCCGGAAATCCACGCGACGGCGACACCGGCTTTGTGCAGTTGCACGATGCCCATACCGTCGAGGATAGAGAAATTTTTCGATTCCGTGCCGGCGCTGGAAATTGCCACCGTGCCGTCCGTCAACACGCCGTCGACGTCCATGGCGAAAAGCTTGATCGCGGCCCACTGCGCTTTCGAAACCGTTTTGGTGCGACGTTTCGCGGGTGATTTTTTGGCCACGATATTTCTTTGGAATTAACCCATCCACGCCGTGATGGCCTCGATAATCTTGTCCTTGCTCGGGCGGTAGGCGGCTTCGAGTTCCGGCGCGAAAGGCACCGGCATGTCGAGCGAGGCGATGCGCAACGGTGCGGTTTTGAGCGCGGCGAAATTTTCCTCGGTAAGCCGGGCGACGAGTTCGGCGCCGAAGCCGTGGGTGCGGCGGCCTTCGTGGATCACGATGAGACGACCGGTGCGCGCGAGCGATTCCTTGATGGCGTCGAGCTTCAGCGGAGCGAGTGCGCGGAGATCGAACAAATCGAAGTTGGTTTCGTATTCCGCCGCGAAGTATTCGCACGCCTCGTTGGCTAAGTGAACCATTTCGCCATAGGTGACGATGGTCGCGAAGTCGCCGGAGCAGAGTTTCGCGGGTTGCCAGATGTCACGATAATTGGCGTCCCAGCGCACGTTGTGGCGACCGCGCCGGTAGAGCGCTTTGTGTTCGAAAAGAATGACGGGATTATCGTCTTCGTAGGCGGCGAGCAGCGCATTGAACGCGTCCTGTGGATTCGAAGGATAAAGCGCTTTGATTCCGGGAAAAGACAGGTAAGCCGACTCGAGTTCTTGCGAGTGAAACGAGCCGAAGGTGAGGCCGCCGCCGCACGGGAAACGAAACACGACCGGGCATTTTTGGCCGGAGCGGAAATGATACGTCGCGGCGTTGAGCACGATTTGCGTCGTGGCTTCGGTGGCAAAATCGGCGAACTGAAATTCTTCGATGGCGCGATGGCCGTTGATCGCGAGGCCGATGGCGTAGCCGGTGCTGGCGGATTCGCACAGGGGCGTGCTGAAGACGCGCGGGCGCGTGAACTCCCCGACCAGGCCTTCGGTGACTTTGAAAGCACCGCCGTAATTGCCGATATCCTGCCCAAGTAACACGGCCTCCGAACGCTCCGAGAGGATTTTGCGCAGGCCGAGATTGAGCGCCTGGGCCATCGTGATTTTTTCCGCGGTCGCGGGCTCGGGTTTCCAGGAAATCGCCGGCGCGGCGGGCGCGAAAACTTCGTCGATCAAATCCGTCGGGCTGGCGGGTGCGAGCGCGATGGCGGCTTTGATGCTGGCTTCGACGAAGGCGCTGACTTCGGCGTCGATGGCGTCAAGTTGGGCGCCGTGGCCGGCGGCGGCGAGTTTCGCGCGGAATTTCGGCAACGGGTCTTTGGCGAGAATCCCTTCGGCCTCGCCGGGTTTCATGTAATCGCAGGTGTCGTAGGCCGCGTGGCCGCGCAGGCGGAACGTGTGGGCTTCGATCAACACCGGGCGGCTCGTCGTGCGGGTTTTCTCGATCGCCGCGGCGAAGGTTTTGAGGACGTGCTCGGGATCGCTGCAGTCCATTTCGAAGCCTTCCATGCCGTAACCTTTGGCGCGGTCGTGAAGGTTTTCGGAAATAAACTGCTCCGAGATCGGCGTGGAGTAGGCGTATTGGTTGTTCTCGATGACGAAAACGACCGGGATTGAAAGCAGGGAGGCGAGGTTAAGTGACTCGTGGATGTCACCGGTGCTCGATGAACCGTCGCCGAAAAACGCGAAGCCCACGGATTTTTTCCCGAAGCGCCGTTGCGAATCCGTCGTGCCGATGACGTTGGAAAGCATGATACCGAGGTGCGAAATCATCGGCAGGCTGCGGTTGGCCGGATCGCCGTGGTGAATGTTACCCTCGCGCGCCTTGGTCGGGCTGCCGCTGTTGGCGAAGTATTGGCAAAGGTGATCCGCGAAATGGCCGCTCCAGATCAAATGTCCGCCGAACCCACGGTGGGAGAACGAGATGACGTCAATCGCTTTGTCCGCCAGCAAGGTGAGCGGGACGATGAGCGCCTCGTTGCCTTGGCCGCCCGTGACCGTGCCGCGAATCTTGCCCTGTCGAAACAGGTCGAGGATCCGGTTATCGCCGGTGCGGGCCAGCTGCATCCACGCATAAGTCTGCAACAGGCTCTCCGGCTTGCTCAAATCAGAGGCACGCAAATCGCGTCGCTCGAAAAGAGCCGGGGTCGAAGGGAAATTCATCGCTGCAAAAGTTGCCGGCCGGTGGCGACGGCTTCGAGGAAAAAGTTTCCCCTTAAAAACCAGCCGCCGCCGGCTAATGGCAGCCTTGGGCGAATTACGCCGTTCGGACTAGTGTGCGCGCCGCAAGAAACTCGCCGTCACGGCAAAGTCGTCGCGCACGAGCCCGTGCGAGGCGGTATGCGTGTGCAACTCGACCTGCGCGCCAGCCTCGCGAAACTGTTTTGCAAGGCGTTCCGGGTGATCGGGCGGCACGATCGGATCCATTTGTCCGGAGGAAATTAAAATAGATTTTCCAGCGAGCGAAGGGGTCGATTTCGGCGTGAGGACGACCATCGGGCGCAACAGCACGGCGCGCGCGAGCGTTTCGGGGCGCAACAAAAGCAGCGATGCGGCGATATTGGCACCGTTGGAAAACCCGATGGCCGTGAGCGTGCCCGGCGCGATCCCGTAGCGCCCCGAGGCAGCCGTGATGAAATCCGCGAGTGCGTGGGTGCGTTGGGCGACTTCATCGAGGTCAAAAACGCCTTCCGCGAGCCGTCTAAAGAAGCGCGGTGCGCCGTTTTCGAGCACATCGCCGCGCGGGCTCAAAATGGCCGAGCCCGGCGAGAGTTGTTGGGCCAGCGGCACGAGGTCGTGCTCGTTGCCCCCCGTGCCGTGCAGCAGTAGCAAAGGCTGCGCCGATTCATCGGTGCCGGGTTCATAACGATGGAGGTAGGAGAAAGTTTTCATGGGAGGAAAAGTCCCGCGAGCGCCAGGCGCTTTTGCGGGAGTGAAGTTCGCCCAGCTAGGGCCCGTTTGTCATATAATATATGACAAACGGGTTGGGCCATGGTTTTTGGTTTAGTCGAGTTTGGGCAACGCGGCTTCGATTTGCGCGCGGTGAATTTCGAGGTGAGGCGGCAGGCCGAGTTTGGTGCCGAGTTCTTCCAGGGTTTCGTCGATGGCGAAGCCTGGGCCGTCGGTGGCGATCTCGAAGAGCACGCCGGCGGGCTCGCGGTAGTAGATCGACTTGAAGTAAGCGCGATCAATCACCGGGCTGACCGAGAGGCCGGCGGCGAGCAATTGCTCACGAGCGGCGACTTCAGTGGCGTCGTTGGGGACGCGGAAGGCGACGTGGTGAATCGTGCCCGCCCCACTGAGTCCGCGAGGGAGCTCGGGATCGGTGAGCAGGTCGACATACGTGCCCGGGCCGCCTTCACCGGCGGCGTAACGCGTGCGATGTCCGTCGCTGGCCACGAGCGTGTAGCCCATGTTTTCCGTGAGCACGGCGGCGGTGGCGCGCGCGTTGCTGAGCGCGAGGGTCGAGCTGTGGAAACCGCGAATAGCGTAGGCGGCAGGCACGTCTTTCGACGGGGTGGCGGGCCGTGCGTCGGGTTCGCGGGTGGCCACGAGTTCGAGGCGCAGCCCATCCGGATCGCCGAACGCGATCACTTCGTCGCCGAAACGCTTTTCGATCGAATTGTGGTCGACGTTGAGTTGCTCGAAACGCGCTTTCCAAAAAGCGAGCGAGCTGGCGGGAACGGAAAAGGCGGTGGCGTAAGCCTGGCCGGTGCCGGGGCGACCGCGGCGCAAGCCAGCCCACGGAAAAAACGTGAGGATGGTTCCGGGCGAGGCGTCATAGTCCCCGTAGTAGAGATGATAAGTGCCCGGATCGTCTTGATTGACGGACTTCTTGACGAATCGCAGCCCGAGGACGCGGGTGTAGAAATCGAGGTTCTGACGCGGGTCAGAAGCGATGGCGGTGATGTGGTGGAGGCCGGTGACGGCGGTTTGGTTTTTCATAAGCTTTGATGTCAAAATATAAGTTTTAAAAAAAAGCGCCTAACGACGCAGACCGATTTTCTTAAGCAAGCGACCGAAATCAGCGAGTTCGGTGGAGGAGAGGGCGGCCATTTCGCGAGTGACGTTGGCGACTACTTTCGGGAAAAGGGTTTCGATAAAAGCCTGCCCTTTTTCGGTCAACTTCACGACGACGAAGCGACGGTCAGCCGGATCGCGCTCGCGATAAACATAACCGGCTTTTTCCAGGTTATCGACGACGAGAGTGAGATTACCGCCGCTCTTGAGGAGCTTGTCTGCGAGCTCGCTTTGGCAAAGCGGACCGATGTGAAAAAGGGCTTCAAGCACGCCAAACTGGGTGACGGTTAATTCGGAGGGCAGCACCGCATGAATCCGCACCGCCACGGACTCCGCCGCGCGTTGAAGCTTAATGAAAGCGTTCAAAGCGTTGATTTCTTCGATTGTGCCGCGGTGTCTTGTGCCCATGCAGATTACTTTGATACTAATTGCTATGATGTCAAATCATTTTAAGTAAAAACCTCTTTTTGAAGCCTAACTTGCTGATGTTACGCGTCGATCTTTTGAATCCGGGCTAGGTGACGCCCGCCTTCGAAAGCCGTTTCCAGCCACACTTTCACGATCTTGAGCGCTTCTTCTTCGGAAATGGTGCGCTGACCAAGCGAGAGACAATTGCCGTCGTTGTGCGAGCGATTCCAAATGGCAACTTGCTCCGTCCAGCAAAGGCCGCAGCGCACGCCTTTGACGCGATTGGCGACGATGGCTTCACCGTTGCCGGAACCGCCCAGCACGATGCCGCGCTCCACTTCGCCTTTGGAAACCGCAATGGCGACCGGACGAATAAAATCAGGATAGTCGCACGAGGCGTCGGACGTCGTGCCGCAATCGCGAACGGTGTGTCCCTCGGACAGCAGCATGGCTTTAATCTTTTCCTTGTAGGCAAAACCGGCGTGGTCGGAGCCGATGGCGATGGAGAATTTCTTCATGGAATTAATGGAATTCTTCTCGCTGGCGCTGGCGGCACGCGAGCGAAAAACCGCAGATTTCCCGATGCGTGGTTAGGGATCGCGAGTGCATCTGCATCATCGCTCCGAACGAACCAAGTAGATGAGTGCCTGTCCCAGAATAAGCTAAAAATTTAACCCTAATCCCGAATCTCTATGAAACGTTTAATCTCCAGTCTCGCTGTGCTTGGTGTGCTTGCGCTCGCGGCGTGTTCTTCCACGCCGCAGCAGCGCATCGATAAAAACCAGACGCAGTTCTCCCAATACTCGCCGGAAATTCAGCAGAAAATCCGCGATGGCAAAGTCGACGTCGGCTTCAGCGCGCAAATGGTGACGCTCGCCCTCGGCGATCCCGCGCGCACCTTCACGCGCAGCACGGCGGAAGGCACCGTCGAAGTCTGGGTTTACACAAAAAGCAGCCCGCGCTTCAGCTTCGGTCTTGGCGTAGGCAGTTACGGCCGCAGCTCCGGAGTGAGCACTGGCGTCGGGGTGTCCACGGGGGGCGGCGGCTACGATCCTGACGAACTGATGCGCGTGGAACTGCGCGGTGGGGTCGTCACGGCAGTCGAATACGTGAGCAATCGCCGCTAAAAAGCAGATTACATTTCGCGACAGAGGCCGTGCGTTGCTGCACGGCCTTTTTTTTGCGCAGATTACGGCGCGTCGATCACTCGCAGGAACGCGGTGGTGTCGGAGAAATTTGAAAACACCGCCGTCGGCGCGCACGCCGCAAGTTGGGTCACCGTGTAACGTCCCGTTGCCACTCCGATGGTGCGTGCGCCGATGGCTTTGCCGCATTCGATGTCGTGCGGGGTGTCGCCGATGATAAACGTCTTATCGGGCGCGAATTTAACTTGGTGACGTTCGCCTGCGCGACGCAGCGCGTGCGGCCCAAGTTCGTTGCGAATCGCGCTGTCGTCGGCAAACGCGCCGAATTCAAAGTAGTGCCACACCTTGTAGTGCGTGAGTTTAAATTCAGCGCCGCGCCGTAAGTTTCCCGTGAGCAAACCCTGCGCGAGATCCGCGCGGTGATGAATCGTTTCGAGCAGTTCTAAAATTCCCGGCAACACCGTGCCTTGTTTTCCCTGCGCCAGCTGCTGCGGCAATTCGGCGAGATACGCTTCGAGATAATCATGTGAATTCTGCGGCGTATCCTCGAGACCGACCTGGCGGAAAACTTGCCCGGTAATCCAACTGTCGGTGCGGCCCGCCCAATCGAGCGCGAGCAAATCGTTTTTCACGCCGAAACGTTTCTCAAGCGCGAGCGACATGGCGCGCACGCCCGCGTTGTGCGACACGATCAACGTGCCGTCGATGTCCCAGAGGATGAGCTTTTGTTTTCCCATTGAAGCGTCGAAGCAAGCCGGTGCGGGCGAAGTGCCGCAAGTCCGTAGTCCGAGTTTAGCGCGGGCGAACGGCGGTGGGGGCGCGAATCGCCGCGGCTCCCGTGCCGACGAAAATCAGGGCCGCGCCCAGGAGTTCGCCTGAAGTGAAACGTTCCGCGAAAAACACTGCGCCGCCAATCGCGATGCCCAGCGGCATGAACATCTGCAGCAACGAGCCCTCGGTCACGGTCAGGTCGCGAAACGCGCGCGTCATCGCGAGTTGGCCCATACCGGCGAAAATGCCCGCGAGCAACATCACGCCCCATGCCTCGACGGATAATGTTTCAGGGTGAAAAATCGCCGGCCCGCCACAAATGAGCAGCCCGTAAACACACTGCGCTCCGAAAATCGTCGAGCTGTGTTCTGTAGCGTGGAGCTGACGAATCGTGACCACGATGTAAGCCGATGCCACGGCACACGCGATGGCGATAAAATCGTAGCCACTCGGACTCGCGCCCGTGGCAAACACATTGGTGAGCAGCGCCAAGCCCGCGAGCGCTGCGGTGCCACCGACGAGCACGGCGGCGCGCAAGCGTTCACCGAGTAACCACGCGGCCATCAGCGCGCCCCAAATTACGTAAGTGTTATTGATGAACGTGGCGCGCCCTGCGCCGAGGTGAATCACCGTGAGGTAGTAGGCGTAAACGCCGAGCCCGCCGTAGATGCCGCGTTCCGCGAGTTTGCGGCGAGTGAACAGGTGTGTCGGCTGGAATTCTTTCCGATAAACCGCGCTGATAATCGCGATGCCCATGATGAAACGCGCGCAGGAAATCAGCCACACATTGACCGATTGCATTTCGCCCAACGCGCGGATCAGCAGCACATTCGTGGTGAAGCATGCCGCGGAGAGAAGCATGAGCATGACTCCGCGTGAGTGCGCAGAAAAAGCGGTGGAGAGAGATGACATTTAAGATCGCGCGAACTGCGCGGAGAAAGTCAGCGTTGGTTCACGGGAGGTGCGCGCAAATGATTTATTCGCACTCCGACCCAATGTCATCGCAACTGTGCTGGTGAAGCCGGGCTCGGGGCATTATTCTCCCACGGTTTCGTGGATCCTTGATTCTAAAGTGTCAGGCGGGACGCCCGGTGTTCACCCATAACGTCGCGCGTTGCACGAGTGCCACCGAATTGCTGAGGCCGAGTTTGCGTTTGATGTTTTCGCGGTGGACTTCGGCGGTTTTGAAACTGATGCCGAGCGCGGCGGCGATCTCGCGGGTGGAACGGCCGCGCCCGATCAGTTGAAAGACTCCCATCTCGCGTTCGCTCAGCGCGGCCAGTGGATCGACAGACGTCGTGTGAGCGGCAAACGGCGCGGTGCTGCCGTCGGCGCAAGCCGCGCGTAGCATTGCCGCGAGTTCGCTGCGCGGCTTTTCTTTGCAGGCGTAGCCGTGCGCGCCAGCGGTGCGAGCGCGCGTGGCGTAGTCTTCGTCGAGGAATGAACTCACCACGGCAAAACGCGTCGCGGGCAGTTCGCTGCGCAACGTCTGCAACAGATCGAGTCCGTTGCCATCCGCGAGCATCACATCGACGATGATCAGATCGGGCAGGTGGCGACGGGCGAGCGCGACGCCTTCCAGGCAGGTGCCGGCTTCGCCGACGATCTCGGCGCCCAGCGTTTCGACCGCGAGGCGCGCCAAGCTTTCGCGCATGAGCGGGTGATCGTCGAGGACAAGAACGCGGGGCGACATGAAAGATTTAATTGGGTGCGGAAAGCGCGGCCAAGTAGTCAGCGCGCGCCGTGTTAATTTCGAGTGGAGCTTGCGCCCTCACGGCGATTTCCAGTTTACGTGCGGCGGTCAGCAGCGGGCTCGGGCCCTGCACGGCGATTATTTGATTGATCAGGAAATGTGCGGCGCGCGCGGCTGCCGCCCAATCGTTCGCGGACAAAGCGGCATCGACTTCACTCAAGGAAAGGCCGGTGGCACTTTCGCCATTAAAAGGAACGGAGCGCAATTCGAGCGCCTCGCGCAGCGCTGTTTGCGAAACTGGTTTAAAGAGAAAGTCGTTCGCGCCCGCGGCAAGCAACGCCTCGGCAATTTCCGGATCGAGTGAGGCTGACATGCCGATGACCCAGGGTCTCGGCCCGCGTTGAGCGAGGCGTTGCGTCAGCCACGCGGCGCCCGTGCCGTCGGGTAATTGCTGATCGAGAAACACGACCGACAGCGGGGCCTCTTGCCACAGCGTATTGGCGGCGGCGATAGTGTCGGCGGTTAACGCGGTCCAGCCGAGTTTTTCGATTTGCTCGGCGAGATGTAGACGGAGGCTCGGGTGATCTTCCACAATGAGCGCCACGCGGAGATTCGCCACTGGCATCGGTGCAATGCTGGCGCTGCTCTCGACCGTAAATGGCAGATTGACATTGAAAATCGCGCCGCGCGGATGACCGGGTTTAAAATGCAACGTCCCACCAAGCCGCGCACACAGGTCGCGCGCGACAGCTAATCCTAGACCCATGCCGGGTTGCCACGCGGTTTCGTTCGCGCGGAAAAACGGTTCGAAGATTCTCGCCTGCGCATTGGGCGCGAGTCCGGGGCCGGTGTCGCTCACAGTGAATCGCACGAGACGTTGGCCCGCATTGCTGGAAGTGGAGTCGATGACTTCGGCAGCGAAACAAATTTCGCCGGACATCGTATATTTCACGGCGTTGCTCAGGAGGTTGACGAGAATCTGCCGCAGGCGCAGTTCGTCCGTCGTGATGACCGCGGGCAGCGCGGGTGAAAGCGTCGTGATAAACGCGAGTCCCTTCACGGTCGCATCCCGCTCGGCGGTGCGCGCGATTTCGTGCAACACCCCGGGCAGGCGGCAGCGGCGCGCTTGCAAGCGGAACGACGGACCTTGGAGCGCGCTGGCTTGCAGCAAATCTTCCACGAGCCGTTGGAGATCGCCGGCGAGCGAGTCCAGTTCCACGGCGGTTTCCTCGACAGGACTGCCTTGGCGAAGCGCCCCGGTGCGCGCGAGAATCGCGTGAACCGGGGTGCGCAATTCGTGACTGATCATGCCGAGAAATTCGTTACGCGTGCGCTCACGTTGATCGGCGGCAGCGCGGGCGAGTCGGTCGGCTTCGGCGGTTTCCGTGTCGATTTGATAGCGCAGAAACAAGAGCACCGCGGCGATGCCGGCGAGCGTGAGGGCTTGCGCAAGGCGACGCGCATGGCGCGCGCCGAGCAGGAAGGTTTGCGAGCGCACATCGAGCCCGAGCACATACGGCGAGGTGCGACCGTCGGGCAATGTGATTGGCTTGGAATAGGCTGAAAGCAGCACGCCGTAAAACGAGGGTTCGCGCGTAAATTCCCAGCGATCTTCCGGTGAATCGGAAAAAAGCTGGCGATAAAATGCCGTTGCCGCCGGTCCTTTTTCGAAGGGCACATCCTGCTCGGGAATGCGTTTCAGCGGCGCGCCCGCTTTGTCGCTGTAATAAAACTCCGCGCCCGAGACGGGATAGATGACGTGCTCGGCATGGAGCGTGGCGAGATACAGGTAGGCCGCGTCGGGATTGGCGCGACGCAAGCGCAGCAGTTGCGCGCGCAACGTGCGAAAAGCGGCACTCTCGTGCGTGCGCTCGTCGATTGCCAGCGAGGCGAGGGCGTCGGCATCGAGCGCGAGCGAAAGCGATTGCGCACGCACGACGACGGCTTCGGCGCTGCGTTCGCGGCTTTGCGTGGCGAGCCACTCGGCGAGCACGACACCGACGAGGAGCACCAACACAAGCCACCGGGGTGCGAGATCACGTCGGTGAAGTGGCGCGGTTTGAGCCTGCCACGCGGCGCGGAGAGCAAAGGCGCCCAGCGCCAACGCGAGTCCGCTGCGGGCGAAGCCCCAAGGAAGAAAATCGGTGATCAGCAGCGGCCTCAGTCCGCCAAACGCGAGCGCCACGGCGGGCCAGAGCAGCACTTGCAGCGCAATCAGTGCGATGAAGCCGCGACGTTGAGGGCCTTGAGTAATCCACACCCGCAACGTGGCGGGCCGAATCGCGATGACGAGTGCGGCGAGCACCAGGGCTCCCGCAAACCAGTCGGCGCGCACGAGCGTGGCGGGCGCGCCCAAATCGAAACTCAGCAAGTGAATGCCCGCCGCGAGCGCTTGCGCCGCACACAATGCCAGCCAACTCCACTTAGCGACGCGCTCGCGCGATTCCTGTTTTCCCGGCCAGCGCACGAGCAAACCGGCGAGCAGCCAGAGGACTGCGGCCAGAAACCAAAGCGAATCTTGAAACAAAGCGGGCTCCATCGAGTGGTGAGGAAATGCGGTTTGCGACGCGGACGTTCAAAGCCAAACGGGCGCACGCGGGCGAATAAGGATTCTTCCTATATACCGGATTAACGAGACGTGAGAAGGTCTTGTTGCCAAAATTTTGCTCCGCTGTTTCCGCGGATTCTTACGACAAACTCTTCTCTCAAACCATTATGCCGTCCGCTGACTTTCTCTCCTGTTTTATGTCCGCTGGGATTTTCGGTGGGCGTAAGCTGCTGCTCGTGGGTGGATTTGTCCTGACCGGGGCGGGATTGGCGGGACAGTTGCAGGTGCATTTCCGCGACACGGAGAATCGGGACCTTGGGCAATCACCGGAACACTCGCTCGTGATTTCCAATCCGAACCCGCCGTCTGAGCCGATCACGACCTACGATGGATCGAGTGAAGCTTACCTGTTTGGAAATAGCGCGACGCTGAGCAAAGCGGGATCGTCGATCTCTTATGGAACGAGCGCGGGCGCCCCCACGCGTTCTCCGTGGACCGCGACTGCGGGGAGCAGCGGTAACACGATCACTTTCGCCGTCGCAGGTCAGACTTCGCGGAGCTTTCACTACGGCTACGCCCGCCAAGTCGACGGAGAAGAGCCGACTTCCTGGGGTGGAAAAAACACCGTCGAATATCACCTTGAGGTCAGTTTGAGCCAAGCGCTGGACACTCTCACGCATCAGGGCCGGACCGGCGTGGCTGGAAAACTCGTCTCGGTCACCGGCTCGCTCAATTTCTCGACTGAGATCCAAGGCGACAGTTCCCATCAGGCGGTTTCCTCGATTCAATTCGGGGAAGGTTTCGCGCGGTCGGTGCCAGAAGCGCAGCAGCAGATTTTTTTTACTCCCCAGAACGCCAATAGCGGTTCGATTTCGCTGAGTGGCGACAGGAATGACGAGGTGGGTTACTATAACGGCACGCCGGTGGTCTCGATCGGCGCCATTGAGTTTTGGTTAAGAGGGGGCGAGGCGGCATTCACTGGCATCACCGGTGACTTCCTGAGCTTCTCGACGCAGATTGCGAAACTCACGCTCTCGGGAACGCTGAACTTCAATTTTCAGGAGGCGAATCTCGCGGGAGAATTTATTTATCGCGGGGAGAGCGGGCACTCGTTTCTCGATGCGAGTCAATGGTCGCAACAGATGTCGCCAGGCGTGGCGGATCGGATGCAGTTTACGCACACCGACAGCCGGACGATCACCCTCGATCCGCTGGATCGTGTGACGGAAGACAATCGCAGTCTGCGCATCGCCAACGCCGGGACGACGACGATGGATCTGGGAAATTTGGACGACGATCCTTCGCTGTGGCGCGTCGGGAGGAATTTCGCAGCAATCGCGGACCGCGCGGTGGTGATCGAATCAGGGAAATTGATCGTCACGGACGGCCGGATGGAAATCCACGGCGACATGCAGTTGGGCGTGGTCGCATCGGATGTTGCGACCTTCGAAGTGTCGGCAAGAGGCGATGTTTCGTTTCGAAACCGGGAGCGCGTGATCTCGCCGGAAGAAACCGAATTGGTCTCGACGTGGCTTACGGTTGGAAGTGTCGGCCAAGGAACCGTGAACGTGCGCAATGGCGGAAAATTCACGGCCGAAAATGTGCGACTGGCGACGACGGCGGGCTCGGTCGCGAAAATCGAGGTGTCGGGAAATGGCAGTGAATTCGCCGCGAGCGCGGTCTTTGTCGGTGGCCAGGGCACAGGAGAATTAGTGGTGCGCGCTGGCGGCTCGGCGGTGCTCGGTCTATTTGAGGTGGGGGCTGAAGCGGGTTCTCAAGGTTCGATCCGCGTGGAAGGCGCGGGGAGCCGCCTTTTCATGGAAACGGGATCGGTGATCGGAAAAAATGGGTTGGGGCGCGTGGAGGTTTTGGACGGTGGCACTTTGGTCGGTGGAATCGTGAGCAACGGTGACTTGGACTCGGCGGTGTTGCTGGGCGTGGGTCAGTCGGGCGCGACAGGAACTTCCACGCTGCTCGTGAGCGGCGCCGGGAGCACGATCACGAATGTCGGTCTGATCGTGAATCAGAACGGACTTTTTCAATTGCGCGACGGTGCCGTCATGAAAGCTGACGGCGCGGTGAACGTGGTCGGCGTGGCCGGCGGTCGTGCGACTTTCCAAAACATCGGGTCGGCTTCGATCTCAGGTTTGGACGTGCGCGGAATTGTTCGCGAAGGTGTGATCGCGGCCACGGGGCAGATGGATGTTTTTAGCAACGCGGCGGTTGATGTCGATCAAGGCATGATTGGCGTGGGCGGGCGTCTTAATGTGAGCGGCACCGGCGCGAAGTTCACCGTAGATCAGATGCTGATCGATGGCACGATGGACGTATCCAATGGCGGCCAAGTGAACTCGACCGGGATGATCGTGGTTAATCCGGGTGGCTCGATTACCGGGAGCGGCGGGGTGATCGCGTTTGAATGGGATGCGGCGGCGAACGACCTCGTGCCGTATTTGCAAGTGAAGCAGGGCGGCAGCGCGCGCCCGGGAAATTCGCCGGGCACGCTGACGATTAATGGCAACGTGGTGTTTGACGCAGGCTCGACGCTGCAGTTGGAAATCGGCGGCGTCGCGCCGGGCTCGCTCTACGATCAACTCGTCGTGAGCGGCAACGCGACGTTCGCGGCGGGCGCGCTGGTGGAGTTTGCGTTCATCAATGGCTTTGCGCCGACGATTGGGCAGACGTTCGATTTCTTCGACATCGGCGGGACGTTTGAATTCGCGAGCGATCCGTCGTTCCTCGCGTTCACCGGTCTCGAAGAGGGCTGGGACTACGAGACGTCGTTGATCGACGGCGGCTTTCGACTCACGTCGCTCTCGAATGGCAGCACGACGACCACCGCATCGGCGATTCCCGAACCGTCGACGTGGGCGCTGATCGTCGGCGGCGCGGCGTTCGCGCTCGTGATGGTGCGTCGGCGTTTCCCGTCGGCGCGGGGAAACTGATTAAGGGTTCTTCCTATATACGGGGCGATGAGCGCGTGCGATAGTGTTGTCGCCAAATGATTGCGCTCGGCAACGACGCCGGCAGCGCGGCATCACGCGAACATTTCCACGCTTAAGCTCTTATGTCATCTTTTTCCATCGGCCGGGTATTTACGCTTAATCTGCGGGGTGCGTCGGTGGCACTGGTCCTGGGTATGTGGGGCGGACTCGCGCCGGCGTTGGCGCAAGTTCCGGCATTGCAGAGTATGATTATCCTGCAGGACACGGAGAACGGTAATCTAGAGTCGCATCGCTTCGATGGCTCGCGGGTCTTTTCAATCGTGGAAGAGCCGTTTGGAGCTTATGCCAATGGCGCGCCGAATTATTGGGATGCGCAAACGTTCGACGTTTCGCGTGCCGCGGGCACCTTTATTTATGATCTGGATCACGGCGCGCCGACGCGCTCGCCGTGGAAAGTCACTGCTACGGCGGAGGGGGATCGACTTGATTTCACGGTGTCGGGGAAAACGAGCCGATCCATGGCCTATTCGATCCGGGCACCGGAGCATGTGAGAGATGAATTTGGGAATCCGATCTTTCATGATTACCGCGGAACGACGCAATATTCGCTGAACATGGATTTTTCGAAGGCGTTTCCTGATCACCAGGTCTTGGGGCGCACGGGCATCGCCGGAAAAATCACGCAAGTGACGCTCACGCTGTCTTATCAGGCCCAAGTGGCAGCCGCGGTGAACCCGGAACAGCTCTACTCGCGCGAGGGGGCGGCTTCGTTTTGGATCTACGATCAGACCTTGGCTGGGGATGCCGAGGCGCAGGGTCAAAATGCCGGCGCGTTTGCGCTCTACCGCTCGCCGGAGTCAGGGGGATTATCGATGCGCGGCGCCCCTGCGTCTGAAATTCTTTATGGGGCCAACGGAACTCCCGTGGCGGAGTTCGGCCTGCTGCGATTCGATTTAACCGGCGGAGGGTATCGCGATGACGCCGTGACGGAAGCCTCGCTGAACGTGAGCGGCAGCTTCACCTCCACTTACGAGATGGCGAACTCGCAGTCTGAGTTCATCTTCACGGGTGCTGCGAACACCTTCTTCCAAAATTACGAAAACTGGTCGCAACGGATGTCTCCGGGCGTGACTGATACGCTCCAGTTTACGCACAGTGACGCGAAGACGGTGACTTTTGTGTGGGCGGGAAGTGGCGGCGCGGAGGAAAACCGCAGTCTGCGCATCACCGGTGGCGGCACGACGACGGTGGAACTTGATCCGATCACGAGCGGTTTGGGATTCAGTCAATTCACCGGCTGGCGGCTGGGCAGGAATTTCGCGGACATCGATGCACCCGCGCTCGTGATCGAATCGGGAAAGCTATCGGTCAGGGAAGGCATTTTTGAAATTGTGGGCGACGCCATCCTGGCGGCCTCGCCGGGCGACACGGCGTCGTTTGAGATCAGTGCCCGCAGCAAAGTGCGCTTTGTGAATCGCGAGCGAGAAATCACGCCGACTTTAAGTGAGTTCGTATCGAGTGAACTCAAGGTGGGCGCCCAAGGTCGCGGCAACTTGACGATTAAAACCGGTGGGCAACTGGTGGCGGATTCTGTCACCGTGGGCATCGCGACCACCGCCACGGGAAAAGTGGACGTGAGTGGCACCGGCAGCCAATTGACGGCGGCGTCGATGGTAATTGGTCAGTTGGGCAATGGAGAAATGACGGTGCAGCAGGGCGGCAAAGTCACGCTCGGCACGTTCGCGGTGGCGGGCGGGGCCGGTTCGCAGGGAAAGATCACGGTGCAGGATGCCGGCAGCGAACTGGTGATGGAAACAGGTTCGTTGGTTGGCGGTGAAGGCGGCGGACGCGGACGAATCGAAGTGCTCAACGGCGGCAAGCTGACTGGCGGCACCGACGCGGGCATTGCCGTCATCCTTGGAATCGGGGGCGGCAATCCGGCGCAGCCGTCGACCGTGTTGGTGAGCGGAAGTGGATCTTCGCTTTCTAACATCGGCGCGATCGTGCGGGCGGGCGGGCTGTTGCAGGTGCGCGACGGGGCATCGTGGGTTTCCGGTGGCGGCGCGAATCGACTGCTGGTGAGCGGTGGCGAAACGATTTTTCAAAACACCGGCACCGTGAATTTGGAGAGCATCGAAGTGAACAAGGCGTTCGATAACAGCGGCGGACCGAATCAAGGCGCGCTGATCGCGACGGGCCGATTAAATGTGTTGAGCGGCGCGGTCGTGAATGTGGCCAACTCGCTGTTGATTGGCGCAGGCGCGCAAGTGAATGTAAACGGCACTGGCGCGAGAATCGAAGGCATCGATAACGGCCGGATTTACGGTTCGCTGAATGTTTCCAACGGCGGCGAAGTGCTCGCCGGCCCGTTGGGCCGCATCATCGTGGAAAATGGCGGCGTGATTTCAGGCAGCGGTGGCGTGATCGCGTTTCAGCCGAAAACGGATGCGAGCGGAGATTTTATCCCGTATGTGCAGGTGCAAGCAGGCGGCTCGATTCGACCCGGCAATTCACCCGGCACGTTGACGATCCACGGCGATGTGGTGTTCGAAGCGGGCTCGACGCTGCAACTTGAGATCGGCGGCATGGCCCCGGGTTCGCTTTATGATCAGCTCGTCGTCACCGGAAATGCGACGTTCGCGGTAGGCTCGCTGGTGGAATTTGCGTTTACGAATGGCTTTGCCCCGACGGCGGGCCAGCGGTTTGAGTTTTTCGAGGTGGCGGGAACGTTTTCTTTCTCCGGTGAATCGACGTTCTTCTCCGTGTCAGGTTTGGAAGAGGGGTGGCTCTACGAAACTTCGCTGATCGAAGGAGGCTTTCTGCTCACATCGCTTTCGAATGGCATCACCACGACGACCGTCTCGGCGATTCCCGAACCGTCGACGTGGGCCTTCATCACCGGCTCGCTTACGTTGGCGCTCGTCGTGTGGCGGCGGCGGCGGGCCGGCGGGATTTAAATTTAAGAAGGTAGGGGCGGTTATCCTTAACCGTCCTTTGTGGGGGATATCACGTTCGTAGGGCGGTTAGGGATAACCGCCCCTACCTTTCAAGACCGGCAAAAAAAAGGCGCGCCCCTCGGGGCGCGCCTTGTAGCTATGGCCAAGAATGGTTACATGCCGTGGATGGCGGACTTGCTGACAGCAAGGCCCGCTTCCTTGATGGCTTCGCTCATCGTCGGGTGCGCGTGGATCGTGCGACCGAGGTCTTCGGCGCTGCCGCCGTATTCCATGTGCGTCACGACTTCGCTAATGAGCTCGCCGGCGTTGGCACCGAGAATTTGCGCACCGAGAATTTTGTCGGTCTTGGCGTCGGCGACGATTTTCACGTAGCCGTCCGTGGCGTCGGCGGCAATGGCGCGACCGTTGGCGGCGAAGTTAAATTTTCCGACGTTGACCGCGAGGCCTTTGGCTTTCGCGGCGTCTTCGCCGAGACCGACCGAGGCGACTTCCGGATGGGTGTAAACGATCGCAGGGACGAGATCCCAGTTCACGTGACCGTGTTTGCCGGCGATCCATTCGGCGACGGCGACGCCATCTTCCTCGGCTTTGTGCGCGAGCATCGGACCGGCGACGACGTCGCCGATGGCCCAGATGTTTTTCGCAGACGTGCGGAGGTGGTTGTCGACTTTGACGCGTTTCTTTTCGTCGAGTTCGACGCCGGCTTTATCAAGGCCGAGATTGTCCGTGTAAGGACGGCGACCCACGGCTACGAGCACCTTGTCGGCAGGGAATTCGAGGACTTTGCCTTCGCGTTCCGCAGTGAGCACGCCCTTGGCGAAGCCGGTGACTTTCGCGCCGGTTTCGATCTTGAGGCCTTGCTTGACGAGGATGCGCGTGAAGTTGCGGACGATGTCGTCGTCGTAAGTCGCGATGATTTTCGGAAGAAATTCGACGACGGTGACGTCAGCGCCGAGGCGGCCCCAGACGGAGCCGAGTTCGAGACCGATGGCGCCACCGCCGACGACCACGAGTTTCTTCGGCACGGCGTCGAAGGCGATCGCTTGATCGCTCGAAACGACGGTCTTGCCGTCGAACTTCATGAACGGCAGCTCGACCGGAGCAGAGCCGGTCGCGATGACGAAATTTTTCGCGGTGACGGTGGTCGTTTCTTTTTCGCCTTTAACGGAGAGGGACGTGGGCGAGGTGAAGGACGCTTCGCCGGTGAGAACCGCTACTTTGCGGGCTTTGGCGAGCAGCGCGAGACCGCCGACGTTTTTGGCGACGACTTCGTCTTTGCGTTTCAGGAACGTCGGCAAGTCGAGATCGACGGAGCCGATCTTGATGCCGTGGGCCGCCGCGTGGGTCTTCGCGAAGGCGAAGTGTTCGGAAGAGTGGAGAAGCGCTTTGCTCGGGATGCAGCCTACGTTGAGGCAGGTGCCACCGAGCGTGGCGCGTTTGTCGACCAGCGCGACCTTGAGGCCGAGTTGCGCGGCGCGAAACGCGCAGACGTAACCGCCCGGGCCGGCGCCGATGATGACTAGGTCGAAAGATTGTTCGGACATTTTATAAAGTAGATTTGGAATCTTTCTCGTTCTCTTACTCTTACTCTTTCTCTTTCGTCAGGGATTGGCCGAGCAGGAGAAAGATTAAGAGAAAGAGGAAAGAGAAAGATGGTTAAGCACCGATCAAGAGGCGGGCGGGATCTTCGATGGCTTGTTTCACTTTCACGAGGAAGGTGACCGCTTCCTTGCCGTCGACGAGGCGATGATCGTAACTGAGGGCGAGATACATCATCGGGCGGATGACGACCTGACCGTTCAACGCGACGGGACGTTCGTTGATGGCGTGGAGACCGAGGATGGCGCTTTGCGGCGCGTTGAGGATCGGCGTGGACAGCATCGAACCGAAGATGCCGCCGTTGGTGATCGTGAAGACGCCGCCTTCGAGGTCGGCGAGGGTGATTTTGCCGTCGCGAGCTTTCTTCGCGGCGTTGCCGATTTCTTTTTCGATGTCGGCCATGCTGAGGCTGTCGCAGTTGCGAATAACCGGAACCATGAGGCCTTTCTCAGTCGAGACGGCCATGCTGACGTCGTAATAATGATTTTGAACGATGGTGTCGCCATCGATGCGGGCGTTGACGGCGGGCACATCTTTGAGCGCCTGGACGACAGCTTTGGTGAAGAAGGACATGAAGCCGAGCTTCACGCCGTTTTTCTTCACGAAGTCGTCTTGGTATTTTTTGCGCAATTCCATCACGGCGGACATGTCGACTTCGTTGAAAGTCGTGAGCATGGCGGCTTCGTGCTGGGCGGAGACGAGGCGCTTCGCAATCGTCTGACGGAGCTTCGTCATCGTGACGCGCGTTTGGCGTTCGCCAGTCGGCGCAGGCGAGGGGCGAGAGGCTTGAGGCGATGGGGTCGGAGCAGGCGCGGGAGCTTTTTCAGCGGGCTTGGCTTCGCCGGCTGCGAGCATGTCGCCCTTGGTGACGCGGCCGGCTTTGCCGGAGCCTTCGACGCTCGCAGGATCGACGCCGGTTTCGGCGGCGAGACGGCGGACGGCGGGGGATTGGGCGTCGGACTTGGCGCCTTCTTTCGCGGAAGCTTCGGAGGGGGCGGCGGCTGGCGCCGGCGCTGCAGCGGGAGCCGCGCTGGCGGCCTCATCGATGCTGGCGACGACCTGGCCGATTTTCACTTCGGTGCCGGCGGCAACTTTGAACGTGATTTTGCCGGCGGACTCGGCGGTGCCTTCAGACGTAATCTTGTCGGTCTCGAGTTCGAAGAGCGGTTGGTCTTTTTTGACGATGTCACCGTCTTTGACGTGCCATTTAGAGAGGACGCCGGAGGTGATGGATTCGCCCATCGGTGGAATTTTGACTTCGATTGCCATGAGAGAGATTTTTTAAATGAGAGATTAAGCGGTGAAGGCTTTCTTAAGGAAGTTGGCGAGCTGCTGGCGGTGCATGGAAAGCACGCCAACGGCCGGTGAAGCCGCACCGTCGCGGCCCGCGTAAAGTGCTTTGCGGCCGAAGATTTCTTCGAGCTGCGGAGCGATGAACGACCACGCGCCCATGTTAGCCGGTTCTTCCTGACACCAGACGAGGCGCGCGTTGCGACCGTAGTCGTCGGCGAGTTTCGTGAGGGTGTCGCGATGCAGCGGGTAAAGCTGTTCGACGCGGATGATCGCGGTGTTCTCCACTTTGTTTTTTTCGCGGTAGTCGATGAGATCGTAGTAAACCTTGCCGGAGCAAAGAATCACGCGATCGGTTTTTTCTGACTCGATCGGATCGTCGATGATTTCCTGGAAGCTGCCCTTGATGAAATCTTCGAGTTTCGAAACCGCGCCCGGATGACGGAGGAGCGATTTCGGTGCCATGACCACGAGCGGCTTCTTGAAGTCGCGTTTCATCTGGCGGCGCAGCGCGTGGAAAAATTGCGCCGGCGTGGTGAGGTTCACGACCTGAATATTGTTCTCGGCGCAGGTTTGCAGGAAACGCTCGAGGCGGGCCGAGGAATGCTCTGGGCCCTGACCTTCGTAACCATGCGGGAGGAGGAGCGTGATACCGCTGTTGCGCTGCCACTTCGATTCGCCACTGGCGATGAACTGGTCGAGGACGACTTGCGCGCCGTTTACGAAGTCGCCGAATTGCGCTTCCCAGATGCAGAGCATTTCCGGGTAGTCGAGCGAGTAGCCATAATCGAAACCGAGCACGGCGGCTTCGGAGAGCAGCGAGTTATAAACGCAGAATTTCGCCTGCTTGTCGGAGATCGTGTTGAGCGCGGTGAATTTCGCGCCGGTTTCCGTGTCGTTAAACACGGCGTGGCGATGCGTGAAGGTGCCGCGTTCGCAATCCTGTCCGCTGAGGCGGACCGGCGTGCCGTCGAGCAACAACGTGCCGAACGCGAGCGCTTCGCCCATGCCCCAATCGTAAGGGCCGCCGTTCTTGTGCGCCTCGGCGCGGCCGTCGATGAAGCGCTTGATCTTCGAGTGAATCTTGAAGTCGGCGGGAACGGTCGTGAGGGCTTTCACGACGTTGTCGATTGTTTCGGCGCTCACCGCGGTGGTGACCGGCGTGTGGTTGAAAGCCGGTTGGAAAACGGCGGTCGAACCTTTGAACGAATCTGTTTTCGCGGTGGTTGTTTGCGCCGCGGGAGCTTGAGCAGCGGCTTTGCGTTTCTCGATTTTTTCAGCTTCGCGGCTCTTGGCCTTCGTGAGGTTCTCGTCGAGCGCGGCGGAATACTCGGCTTTGATCGCGTCGCCTTCGACGGTCGTGATGGAATTCTGCGCGACGAGCGCGTTCGTGTAGATCGTGGAGACGAGTTCGTGCGCGCCGATTTTTTTGTAGAGCGTCGGCTGCGTGAAGGACGGCTCGTCGGTCTCGTTGTGGCCGTGTTTGCGGTAGCAATACATGTCGACGAAGACGTCGCGTTTGAATTGCACGCGGAAATCCATCGCGAGCTGCGACACCATGCAGACGGCTTCCGGATCGTCGCCGTTCACGTGGAAAATCGGGGCTTCGATCATCTTCGCGACGTCGGTGCAGTAACGCGTCGAGCGGGCGTCGATCGGGTCGGTGGTGAAACCAACCTGATTGTTGATGACGAAATGCAACGTGCCGCCGGTGCGATAACCGGGGAGTTGGGAGAATTGCAGCGTCTCGGCCACGACGCCTTGGCCGGCGATGGCGGCGTCACCGTGGATGAGCACGGGCATGACTTTGCGGCGTTCCTTGGCGTCTCCGCGGATGCGCTGGCGCGCGCGGGCTTTGCCTTCGACGACGGGATTCACGATCTCGAGGTGCGAAGGATTCGCTGCGAGGCGGACTTCGACCTGCGCGCCGGAACTCGTCTTGAGAATGGATTCGTAGCCGAGGTGATACTTTACATCGCCGTCGCCCGCGACCGTGTCGGGCACATAGTTTTCGGAAAATTGTTCGAAGAGCACGTCGAACGATTTGCGCATGATACTCGTGAGGACGTTGAGGCGGCCGCGGTGCGCCATGCCCATCACGATTTCTTCGATGCCGGAATCAGGGCAATGATCGATGACAGCATCGAGGGCCGCGATGATCGTCTCGCCGCCTTCGAGCGAGAACCGTTTTTGACCGACGTATTTCGTGTGAAGAAATTTTTCGAAGAGCTCGGCCTTGTGCACGCGGCGAAGGATGCGGACCTTCTGGGCTTTCGTGAATGTAGGGTTGAGCTTCGAAGACTCGATGCGCTCTTGGAGCCAGCGACGCGCGTCCTGATCCTGGATGTGCGCGTATTCCACGCCGACGTGGCCGCAGTAAGTTTCTTTTAACGCGGCAACGATGTCGCGTAGCTTCATCTGGCCACCACCAAGATACGTGCCGGTGTCGAACACCGTGTCGAGGTCGGCGTCGCTCAACGCAAATTGGGACAATTCAAGTTTCGGCGAAGCCGGCGGTGGGCCGCTGAGCGGATCAAGGTGCGACTGGGTGTGACCGATCGCGCGGTAAGCGTTGATGAGGTAGTGGACATGCGCCTGTTTGAGGCTGTCGACCACCGGCGCGCCAGCCGTAGCGGCAACGGCGACGGATTGGCCGTTGTTGCCAAGCGTGAAGCCTTGGAAAAACGCGCGCCACGTCGGATCGACGGAGTCGGGATTGTCCAGCCAGCGCTGGTGATACTCTTCGATGACGCCGGCATTGGCGCGTTCGGAGACAGTGACAGGATTCATGGGAGATGGAGGAAAAGGAGAGGAGGGATCGACGCTTGCCTATAAACGGGGGTAATAGTAAACGTCGGACATGAATGGGAGCATCGGCCAGTGTCATAGACAAGTGGATTCAAGGTCGCGGTGGCGGAAGGAAACTGGAATTATGCGCCCGTAAGCATCTGATTAAGAAAGTTTAATTCTACGCGTCTTTCATGATCGAAAACAAAGTCAAAGCAGCCCTTATCCAGCTCCATTCGGGCATTACGAAATCTGATGGCCCGGCGATTTCGTCGGCGTTGCGCGAACTCGACGAGTTGCTGGCGGCGCACGAAAACGAGCTGCATCCTCAACTCGCGCATTTCCTTGCTGGCCGTAGCTATGCCAAAGCGCTCGCCTATTTGGGTGGGGACGAATCGCTCACGGTAAAGCCGGCTTCGCCTCCCGGCGGGTGCGCTGGAGGGCGGTCATGAGCTCGAATTCGGACAAGGTAAAAGTTTCGACCGATGGTGGGCAGTCGCTCGGTCAAAATCCGTTTGGCTCATTAGGCGGCCTAAATCTGCCAAGCGCTCCAGCTCCAGTTCCCAACCCGCAAATTAAGGGTATTCCGCAGCCGCCGGCGAAGAACCGCGGTCGCGTAGATATCAAGCGCACGACCGCCGGACGCGGCGGCAAAACCGTGACGCTCGTGACAGGTTTTGTCGGCATCGGTCTGCCAGAAAAAGAATCACTCGCGAAAAAAATGCGCAACGCGTGCGGCTGCGGCGGCACCGTCAAAGACGGCGAAATCGAAATCCAAGGCGACCAGCGCGAGAAAATTGCGCAGATCTTAACCGACGCGGGATTCAGGCCGGTGTTTGCGGGCGGATAATAATTTCCTGCGAAATCGGATCCTGCCCGTTTAATTTAGGCCGCCAAACCCGCCGCCAGCGCCAGCGCGCTTTTGGCGCGATTCATGATGTAGAGGTGGTAGCCGGGGGCGCCGTGGGCGAGGAGGTCGCGGATCTGGGTGACGGCCCATTCGTTGCCGACGGTTTCGACGATCTCAGGGAGTTCGCCGGCGACTTCGAGACGTGTGATGAGTTTCGGCGGCAGCGAGGCCCCGCACATTTCCGTAAAGCGTTTGATCTGTTTCAACGAAAGCACGGGCATGATGCCGGGAACGATCGGGATCGTGATGCCACGTGCGCGACATTGATCGACGAAGCGGTAATAGACGGCGTTGTCGAAAAAGAGCTGCGTGGTGATGAAGTCGGCGCCGGCGTCGACTTTGCGTTTTAAATTATCGAGGTCGAGGCTGGCGGACGACGCTTCGGGGTGTTTCTCGGGATAGCCGCCGACGCCCAGGCAGAAATCGGCGTGACGGGTTTTGAGCAGCGCGACCAAATCGCTGCCGTAGCGCAGGCCGTCTTTGTAAGGGACGAACTCAGTCTCACCCTTGGGCGGATCACCGCGCAAGGTCATGATGTTGCGGTAACCGGAAGTGTGGAGCGTGTCGGCGACGCTGTTGAGTTCGTCGCGCGAGTGGCCGACGCACGTGAGGTGAGGCATCACGGTGAAGCCGGTTTCCTCGCGGAGCAGCTTGCTGACTTGAGCGGTGCGTTCCCGCGTGCTGCCACCGGCGCCGTAGGTTACGGATACGAAATCGGGGGAAATCCGTTTTAGCGCGGCGGCGGTCTGGCGGAGGGCTTCGACACCCGCGTCGTCCTTGGGCGGGAAAAATTCGAGCGAGCGCACGGTGCGCTTGGTGGACAGGATTTCTGAGATCGGCCGGTCGGCTTTCATTTCAGAAATCAATACATCTGGATTCGATGATGTGTAAAGTGCCGAGTGTGAAATTTCACTGCCAGCTTCTTGAGGCGACCTTAGAAGCCATCGACTGGGCATTAAGCGGAAGTGGCGGCCTCGGCTTGGCGGGTCTTTTCGGTTTTTAGGCGAAGCTGGCCGCAGGCGGCGTCGATGGCGTGGCCTTTTTCGCGGCGGAGGGTGACGGGCACGCGGGCGTCGCGGAGCACGTCGGCGAAGCGTTCGGAGCGGTTATTGCTCGGGCGTTTCCACGGCAGGCCTTCCACCGTGTTGTAAGGAATCAGGTTTACGTGCGCATGCAGGTCGATGGCGATGTCGCGGAGTTTTTGCGCCTGGTCGAGCGAGTCGTTGATGTTTTCGATCAGGATGAATTCCAGCGTCACCATGCGGCCGTGCTTTTCGTTGAACTCTTTGATCGCGGGGATGAGTTCGGCGAGCGGCCACTTTTTGTTCACGGGCATGATCTGTTCGCGGACTTCATCGGTCGCGCCGTGGAGTGAAATCGCGAGACGGATGCCGAGCGGCTCGTTGGCGAGTTGCTTGATCTTTGGCACGAGGCCGGAGGTCGACAGCGTGATGCGACGGGCGCCGAAGCCGAGGCCCCATTCGGCATTCACGATGGTGAGCGCGCGGATGATGGCGTCGTAATTGTGCAGCGGTTCGCCCATGCCCATGACGACGATATTGTCGAATGACGCGAGTTCGGCGCGGGCGCGGGGAGTGCGGGCGTCTTCCTGAAGACAGACTTGGATGAGTTGATGAACGATTTCTCCGGCAGAGAGATTGCGTTTCAATCCTTCGAGACCGGAGGCGCAAAATTTGCAGCCCATCGCGCAGCCAACTTGGGTAGAAATACAGATCGTCTTGCGGGAGTCTTCCTGACCGACGCCGATTTGCGGCGCGCGGATGATGACGGTTTCGATGAGCGATTTGTCGCCGAGTTCGAGGAGGAGTTTATCGGTGACGTCTTCGGACTGCTTCGTGAGCACGAAGTTGGTCGGCGTGATTTCAAATTGCTCCGCGAGCCAGGTGCGGAACGCCAGGGGCAAATTGGTCATCTCCTCCCACTTGCTGACGCGTTTCTTGTAAAGCCACTCCATGATCTGCTTCGCGCGAAACGCCGGCTGGCCGTGCTCTTTTAAGAGCGCGGTGAGCGAGTCGAGGGTCTCGCCGTAGATCGCGGATTTGGTGGGAGTGAATTTCATCGAAAAGGATGCTCGGAGTCGGAATCTGAAAATTTGCGCGGCCAAAAACGCGGCGTTGCGGTCTGACTCTCAACCCTCAACCGTGAACTTTCAACTACTCTGATGAATCTTATCCACCGACACATCTTTGCCAACGTCGCGCTGACGTGCCTGGCTACGGTGGGGTTGTTCGCGTTTGTGTTGATGATCGGGAATACGCTGAAGGAGATCCTTCCTTATATTCTTTCCGGACAGTTTGATGTGGGCGTGTCGATCCAGCTGATTTTGCTGCTGATTCCTTACGTGCTGGTTTACGCGTTGCCGTTGGGAATCCTCACAGGAGTGCTGCTGGTATTGGGCCGGATGTCGTCGGATCGCGAAGTTACCGCACTGCGCGCCTCGGGACTGAGTGTCGCGTGGTTGTCGGCACCGATTTTGTTTTTCGCGCTACTCTGCGTGGCATTTGGCGTTTTTGTGAACTTGCAGTTCATGCCGATGGCTAAAGTCACCTCCCAGCGCATGGTGGCGGAAGCAGTGAGTTCCAATCCGCTGAGTTTTATTATTCCTAAGACGTTCATTCGCGATTTTCCCGGGATGGTGATCTATGCAGGCGAGAAGGACGGCTCGAAACTGAAAGACCTTTGGCTATGGGAACTGGACGAGCAGAGACGCGTGCGTCGATTCGGCCGGGCGGAGTCGGGCGAGATCGAACTCGATGCAACGGGCGACAAGCTCACGTTGACGGTCGAACGCGCGCAAATGGAGGTGCGCAATGACAAGGATCCTGAAAATTTCATTCAAGAAATCGGCACGCCGTCAATGGAGCGAGCGACGTTTGATCTGCCGCTGAACAAGCTTTCCGGCGACAAAGTGGTGAAGCGGAAACTGAAGTGGATGACATTCTCGCAGTTGATCGATGAATGGCGCCGGCTTGGTAAACCCGATCCGGCGGTCGATAACGAAAAGCGTGAACTCGAACGCATGCGCGTGCAGATCGTCTTCCACGAGAAATTTGCGATGTCGTTTGCGGTCCTGTCGTTCGCGCTCGTGGCGATTCCACTTGGGATCAAAGTTTCTCGCAAAGAAACCTCGGCGAATCTCTTCGTGGGTGTCGGTTTGTTTTTGGGGTATTATTTTCTGACGATCGTGGTCGGTTGGTTTGATGGACGACCTGAACTGCGGCCCGATTTGCTGATGTGGGCGCCCAATCTGATTTTTCAAGGCTTGGGCCTGTGGATGTTTTACAAAATCGACCGCTCGTGACCTTCCTCTTTAAGAAATGGTCTTTTTTAGGCTGCCGGGTGTTGAGTCACGACGAGAGGGAAGTGCGTAAATTCATGGTAACTGGAATGCCGGAGTCACCGTCTCTTGCCGTGTGCCTGCTGGCTCTACAATTCCATGGCTGAAGATCAGTTCGATATGCTCGGTTGCCTCGAACGCGTGCGTCGGCGCGACCAAGTGGCTGCCCGCGAACTCGTCGAACATCTCCACCCGCTCGTCATCCGCATCGTGCGCTCTCATTTGCCACGACGCGTGGCCGAGGAAGACCTCGCCCAGGATATTTTTCTGAAAATGTTCACGCGACTCGATCAATACCAAGGTGCTGTGCCGTTTCCGCATTGGGTTTCGCGGATCGCGGTGACGACGTGTATCGACCAGTTGCGTGCGCAAAAGCGTCGCCCGGAATTTCGCTGGGCCGATCTTTCCGAAAACGAAGCCGAAGTCCTCGACAATGTCCTCAGCGACGAGAAAACCGAGTTGCCCGGCAGTGCGCTCGCGGCGCGCGAGTTGGTGCACAAGCTGCTCGATCAACTCAAACCTGACGACCGGCTCGTCATCCAATTGCTCGATCTCGATCAAAAAACCATCGCGGAAATCAGCGCCCAGACTGGCTGGAACCAGACTTTGGTGAAAGTGCGCGCGTTTCGGGCGCGTCGGAAATTGCAAAAATTATTTCAGGAACTACAAAGCAAGGAGAAGTCATCATGAACCGATTCGACCAACAATGGCAGAAACTCACCACGCTCGCCCGGCAGGCCGACGACACGCGCGACGTGGCGGCACCGTATGGTTTCGCCACCCGCGTGGCAGCGCGCGCGATGCTGGCACAGCCGGCGAGTCCGTGGGAAGTGTTCGAGCGCGTCGCGTTGCGCGGACTCGTGGTCGCCGGTGTGATGGGCGTGGCGGCGTTCGCATTTAATTTTTCCGCGACGTTCGGCAGTGATCCTTGGGACGACTACGCCGCTTCCGACATCGTAGCCGCCGAAATGCTGGATCTCTCGTAATGAAGAGCCCTCTCAAGGTCATCGTTTTGCTCGTGGGCATTTTTCTCGCGGGCGTTGTCACCGGAATCTACGTGGACAAGCGCCTTAATGCGCCCGCGAAACCGGCCGAGCAGCATCGTTCCACAGTAGCCGTTGAAAAATGGGCGCCTGATCAGATGAAGCGCCTCGTGGACGCGCTGGAGTTGCAGCCTGCGCAAATCCAACAGATCCAGCCCATCATTCAGCGCAACATGGAGGAACTCGACCGCCTGCGCACGTATTCACGCAGCGAAACCGGTGGGATTTTCGAACGCATGAAGCGCGAGATCAGCGAAAAACTTACGCCCGAGCAGCGCACAAAATTCGAGCAGATGAACAAGGAACAACGCGAGCGCATGAAGAAAAACGAGCCGCGCGAAGTTTTCAGTAACGGTCCACGCCCGCCTCGAGACGGGGATCGTCCACCACCACCGCCGCCAGAAAAGTCTGGCGAGCCCAAGAAATAAAATTTTCCGCACGGACGCCTTTTTGGCGTCCGTTTTATTTTAGTTGAAAGGGCGGAGGTGCGACCTACGTTCCGCGGTGGCCAGGCGCCATGCATGGGCAGACGCGTGAACCCCGCCAGGACCGGAAGGTAGCAACGGTGACGACGTTCTCCTAGTGCCGTGGATTGCCTGGCCACTTATTTTTTCCGCATGTCCGGTTCCTATCAAGTCATCGCCCGCAAATGGCGCCCGCAGACGTTCGACGACGTTGTCGGGCAGGACCATGTGGTGCGGACGTTGAAAAACGCCATCGGTCGCAACCGGATCGCGCACGCGTATCTGTTCGTCGGACCGCGCGGCACGGGCAAGACCAGCACTGCGCGTATTTTTGCCAAAGCGCTCAATGCCACCGGTGGCCCGAACGCAAATTTCGATGTCAACGACCCGATTTGCCAATCGATCGCCGACGGCTCGTGTCTCGACGTCATCGAGATTGACGGTGCGTCGAACAACGGCGTTGAGCAGGTGCGCGAGTTGCGCGACACGGTGCGTTACGCGCCGTCGCAGGGGCAATACAAAGTTTATATCATCGACGAAGTGCACATGCTTTCGACGGCGGCGTTTAACGCGCTGTTGAAGACGCTCGAGGAGCCGCCGCCGCACGTGAAATTTATTTTTGCGACGACCGATGTGCAAAAAGTGCTCCCCACGATTATTTCCCGCTGCCAGCGCTTCGACCTGAAGCCGATTCCGACTGAGTTGATCGTGCAGCGCCTGAAAAAGATCGCGGTCGCCGAAAAAGTGAAAGTGAGCGACGGCGCGCTGCATAGCATCGCGCGCATGGCGGATGGTGGCATGCGCGACGCGCAGTCCATTTTCGACCAGATGATTTCGTTCTGCGGCAACGAAGTGAACGAAGCCGATGTGCTCGATGTTTACGGATTGGTTTCGGCTGAAAAGATTGCCGCGCTCGCAAGCACGCTGGCGTCGGGCGACCACAAGCAGCTCGTCGCGCTGGTCGACGAAGCCGATGATAATGGCCGCGATCTTTACCGCTTGCTCGTCGATTTGCAGGCGCATGTGCGCACGGCGTTGCTCGATTCCATCGCGAAGAATGGCCACAGCACGGCGCTTGGCACGACGATGACGACCGAACAGCTGACGCGCTTGCTCGATGGCCTGCGCGAAGGCGAGGGTGGCGTGAAGCACGGTCTGTCGGAGAAAATTAATTTCGAAGTCGCGCTCTTGAAAGCAGTCGAAGCGAGCCGCGCGCGCGCGATCGATTCGTTGATCAAAGAGATTTCGGCATTGGCAGATACGCTGCCCGCCGACGGCTCAAAAAAAAACGACTGAGACGATCGGCTAGCGCCGTCTCGACCGAATCCAAGGAAGACGCGGCCATTGCCAGCGTAGTCAGTGGTAACATCAGTGAAGCGCCCGTCGGGCCGTCGCCAGATGAGGAAGCGATGTTTATCGCCGAGCAACGCGAGGCCGCTGCCGACGAGAACGCCGTGCCGAAGATCGCGCAGGTTGATGTCGAGGACGAGAAGGGCGAACTGCCCCCGATGGATGATTTGATTAAACGCATCCCGCTCGCCGCGCGTGAGACGCTCGAAGATTTATTCCGTGCGCGTTTTGTGACGGTGAAGCGCATTCCGAAATCGGCGCTGAAAAACTGAAGACAGGTGGCCTGCTTGAGGGCCACGTTGCGCGCGAGCGCGAACGCTACACGGGAAACGTAGCTCCGAGATGTGCGCGGCCTTCGAGGCTGCACAAGTATAGATACGTTTGAGCTCGTTCAGCGACGAACGGAGCGGCGAGCGAGATGGCGACGCGTTCGTAAAGTTTCTCATCCACGCCTTCGAGTTCGTCGAGCAAAGCGAGGCAAGCGTCGTCGACTTCCCAGAGTTCGCCGGTGACTCCGTGCGTATCGTGCGGGTCACGGATCATCCCGGGATAATAGCCGAGACTGTAAAGGGTGAAACCCGCCGGGGTGCGCGCTTCGGTAATGAAGCGTTGGCCGGCCATGAAACGCTGGTTGCGACCGCCGCGCTTGAGCGTGCCGTAAACAAACACCTTGGTCATGGCGCTGGCAAAGCTGATTTCGGAGCGGGGGTTTGGCCAGAGAGGTCGCCCGAGAGGGCCTCGACTACCATGGCGGTGATGTTGTCTCGGCCGGCTCGTTCGAGCGCGGCGTCGATGAGACGTTGGGCGACGGGTGCGGAATCGGCGGCGCGGACGATTTCATCGAGCTGACGATCCCAGAGGCCCTCGATCAAGCCATCGGAGCAGAGCAAGAAACGGTCGCCCGGCGCACAGGGCATCGCGCCGTATTGCGGTTCGATGAACTGGTGCTCGGCGCCGAGCGATTGATGCAGCGCATTTTTCATCGGGTGCATGCGGGCTTCGCGTTCCGTTAGTTTTCCGTTGCGCTGCAACCACCCGACGTGGCCGTGATCGTGGCTGAGTTGCGTGATGCCACCGCCGGGCGGCAGGTGATAAACGCGACTGTCCCCGATGTGTCCGAAATACATCCAGCCGGGCGTGAGCCAACACATACTGAGTGTCGTGCCCATGCCGCGGCATTCTTCGTAAGATTCGCCGAGGTGAATTAGGTCTTCGTGGATGGCTTTAAAAAGTTCGTGGAGGGTTTTGTCGTAGCCGCTGGTGAGGCCGGGCTTGGCGATGCGAAACCCTTTGGGGAGTAGGTGCGTGATTTTGTCTTTCGTGATGCGGCTGGCGAACTCGCCGGACTTGGCGCCGCCCATGCCGTCGCTGACGGCGAAGACGAAATCTTTGCGCGCGGACGAAGCCTCGCCGAGCTTGCTGAGATAGTGGACTTCACGCCCGTCGAATTCGAGGGCGAGAAACGTGTCTTCGTTGTTCGGGCGCACATGACCACGATGCGTAAGGCCTGACCATTTGAGAATCGGCGCGGCGGAGGGGTTTGCCGCGCTGGTTTCTTCGAGTAGGGTCGCGAATTCGAAATCGATGAGGCAAAAACGTCCGTCGGTGCGCCGATAAGTGACGTTGCGGATTTCGGGGTCGTCGTGGCGCACGCCAAAGGTTTCGAGTTCGTCAAACAGTTGTTTGAGTCGCTCGGGATTTACCTGGTCGACGCGTGAACCGCAGTTGGTCGTGACGATCTTCAAGTCGGCTTCATCGACTTCGATCAGTTTAGGGACGAAGTCGCAGCCGCGCGTTTCCAAATATTTCAGCACACGCACTTCGTTTTCAAAGCGGGCGTAAGCTTGCGGGCCGCGGAAGACTTTGTGCACGCTGCCGTCGTAGCCGATGCGGACGAGCGCGCGCTGGGTGTTTTTAACTTCCTGCATGATCTGAACGCTAAGATTTCACCTGTCTTTCCTTTTGCAAGTGAGGATGCCTGTTGGCGTTATGCAGTGCCTCAGCATTATGCCGCAAAAGCTGAGTTATCCGGGGAAAATCTCGTTGCTTCTGGCATGTGAGGTGCTGACTTGGGGACTCGATTTAGAGATGAGTCCGACGGCCGCGTTTCGCGGTTCCGCGCCCATCGCTGCCCCCTAAAACCAACTCAACCATCATGGCTAAATACAAACTGGAATACATCTGGCTCGACGGCTACACGCCCCTGGCGAGCCTTCGTAGCAAAACGCAGATCAAAGAATTCAGCAGCTTCCCGAAGCTCGACGAATTGCCCAATTGGGGCTTCGACGGCAGCTCTACCCAGCAAGCCGAAGGCAAGAGCTCGGACATCGTGCTGAAACCAGTCGCCGTTTTCCCGGACACCACCCGTAAGAACGGTGTGCTCGTGATGTGCGAGTGCTTCCAACACACCGGGGTGGCCAGCCCGTCCAATTCCCGCGCTACCATCCCAGACGATGCCGACACGTGGTTCGGTTTCGAACAGGAATATTTCCTCTATCAAGACGGCCGTCCGCTCGGCTTCCCTGAAAACGGCTATCCGGCACCGCAAGGCCCGTATTACACCGGTGTCGGTTACAAGAATGTCGGCTGCGTGGCTCGCGAGATCGTCGAGAAGCACATCGATATCTGCTTGGACGCCGGCATTAACCTCGAAGGCATCAACGCCGAAGTGGCGAAGGGCCAGTGGGAATTCCAGATCTTCGGTAAAGGCTCCAAGAGCGCGGCTGACCAGATGTGGGTGGCTCGCTACATTTTGACCCGCCTGTGCGAAAGCTACGGTATCGATGTCGAATGGCGCTGCAAACCGATCCTCGGCGCGTTCAACCAGTCGCTCGACTGGAACGGCTCCGGCATGCATGCGAACTTCTCCACGAAGTTCATGCGCGAAACCGGCGGCAAGGAATACTTCGAGAAACTCATGGCCGCGTTCAACACCTTCCGCGACGAGCATATCGCCGTGTATGGTCCGGAGAATCATCTCCGTCTCACCGGTCTTCACGAGACGCAGTCGATCGACAAGTTCTCCTACGGTCTCGCCGACCGCGGTGCCTCGATCCGCATGCCGCACAGCTTCGTCAATGCCGGTTACAAGGGTTACCTCGAAGATCGCCGTCCGAACTCCGCCGCCGACCCGTATCTGGTTGCCGGTCGCATTCTCAAGACGATCCAGAGCGTCCCGACCGCCTAACGCATTTCGCGTTCGCGCGAGAGACGCCAAACACTTCAGCCGTCCGACTGCAAAGTCGGGCGGCTTTTTTTTTGCGCAGATTCTAATGATAGAGCCCGCGAGTGCGTTGGATTATTGAGAGAGTAATCAAACCGTTTGTCATATATTATATGACAAATATCGGCGCCGGATTTTGTGTGGCTCCGAACGCTGAAGGTGTATTCAAAGCGTTTCGCATGTCCGAGCCAGTTGGGTTCTCCCGTAACTTTCCGCCGTCGCTGAGCGCTTGGCTCGAGTGGAGCGTCGTCCTCGGTTTGGCGGCGATGTGTGCGTGGATCACGCTTTGTCTGGGCGGTTATCTGGCGCAGACGTTGGTGGTGACCTCGTGGATGCTCGCGGCGTTGGCGTTGCTGGGTGGTTTGATCTTTCTGACGCGACCACAGCCGTTGAATTGGGCCGCATTACTCCCAGTGCCGTTTTTGATTTATGCACTTGGCAGTGTAGTTCTGCTGGCTCCCGCAAAATGGCTGGCGTGGCGCGAGTGGCTTTTGTGGTTCCAGATGTGGATCGTGTTTGTGCTGACGTTGCATTTCGGGCGCACACGGCGGCAGACGTGGGTGATGGTGGCGACGTTCGTCGGACTCGGGATGGCGGGCGTCGGGATGGCGGCGTATCAACGCTACGCGGATCCAAAATGGATCATGCTTGGGCGCACGCAGGCGTCGCAATTTTTCGGACGCTCGGCCGGCATGTTCGGAATTCCCAACAGTCTCGCTGGCCTGCTTGAACTGATGGTGCCGGCGTGCCTGACGCTGATGTTCTCGCGCACAACAACCGCGGTCGGGAAAGTTTTGTGCGGGTGGCTCGCGGCATTGTTTGTATTCGCAGTCGTATTAACTGGCAGCCGCGGTGGATGGATCGGGTTGGGCGGGGCGCTGATGCTCTGGCCGTTACTCGCTGGCCGGGAATGGAAGCGGAAGCTGGGTGGCGCGGTGTTGATTCTCTTTTTGGCCGCTGCGGGAGTGTGGGCACTTTATCGTTTTAGTGAGCCCGCTCGCGAGCGAATCCAGCCGTTTATCGAGGGGAAATTCGAAGCGAGTCGTCCGGTGATGTGGCGGACGGCCGTTAAAATCTGGCAGGACTATCCGTGGCTCGGCAGCGGCGCGGCGTCCTATAATGTGGTCTTCGACCAGTATCGTCCGAAACATTTCAACACCGAGCCGGATTGGACGCATAACGATTATCTCAACACGCTGAGCGATTACGGTGGAGCGGGCTTTGTCTTGTGGGCGGGTGCCGGCGCATGGTTGTTGATTCAAGGCTGGCGCGCGGTGCAACGTGCGCGCCGCGAAACGACGCCGAGCGCGGACACGTTTGCGCTCGCGAAATGGAAGCTTGGTTTGCTGCTCGGCTTGATCGCTTTCGCGCTGCACCTCGGGGTGGATTTTCACACCAAGATTCCCGCGCTGGCCTTTGCAGCGGCAGTGGCGATGGCGCTGGTGTTGCGCGATGAGCCGGCGTTGCGATCGTTGAGCCACATCAACTGGCGGCGCGCATTCGGGGTGCTGTTCGTGACGGCGCCGCTGGCATTAGTCGCATTGATCGGTTCGCCGCTTTATCGGGCGGAGGCGTTGCGTTTTGCCGCCCGGCGCGAGATCGATCGTTACGCTGCAAAGGGGCAGGGCGATCCCAAGGTAATCATCCCTCGGTCGCTCCAGAATTTTGAAGATGCGACGCAAATTTATCCGACACACGGCCAGGCATGGGCGGATTTGTCGTATGCGACTGCCCAAAGCTGGCACGTAACGCCCAACGCGGACTTAAAAGCGCTAGGCCAGCAGGCCGAAGCGGCGGCGGATCGGGCGGTGGCGCTTTGTGCGGTTAACGCGGAGTTTTGGGTGCGGCGCGGCGTGGCGCTAGACATGCAGGCGCGGCGCACGGATGCGGAAGCTTGTTTCAAGCGAGCCGTGATGCTGGCTCCGAATTCGCCAGCTTGGCATTACTACTATGCGTATCACCTCAGTGTGCGAACGGGTCGGCGCGACGATGCGCTGCGGGCGGTCGAAACCTGTTTAGCCCTTGACCCGTCATTTTCAGCGGGAGTAGCTTTGCATCAGCAGTTAACATCCAGACGCTAATCGAAATCCGTCGCGATTCTTTATGAAATTCTCCGCTCTCCGTTTTGTTTTAGGCGCAGCTCTTGCAATTTTTTTGTCGTTGAGCGCCTCCGCTCAAACGCAGCTTGGCCGCATCAAGGCAGCGCGTGTCACGGGTGAGGTCACTAAAACATCCTCCACCGGCCAGACGTCCGCTCTCGCAAATGGCCTCGAACTGATCGAGTCGGATACGATCACGACCGGTAAGAATTCCAGCGTGGTGCTCATTTTCGAGAATGCTTCGACCGTGCGCATCGGCGCTGATTCGAAGCTCGCGATCACGACGTTCAAAGTCGATCCGCTGGACGAAGTCATCGAGCCGTCGAAACTCACCAAAGAGCCGACCAAATCGGTGACGCAACTCGACCTGACTTACGGTGAATTGGTCGGCGACGTGAAGAAACTGAACACTTCCTCGACTTACTCGATTAAAACGCCGGTGGGCGCGGCCGGTATTCGCGGCACGCAGTTCCGCATCGTGTTCCGCCCGACGAGCGACGGAAAGGCCTTTACGTTTACGCTGAGCACGGCGGAAGGCTTGGTGGTGTTTGAAGGTTCCACGAGCGGCAGTGGTGCCGATGTCGGCGTGGGTGAAGGCCAGGAAGTCATCGTAAACGCGGAAGTCGCGGCGGATGGCTCGTTGGTGGTCAGCGCTCCGGCTTCGGCGCAGTCGATTTCCGCTGAAGCTCAATCGCAGATTAATTCCGCGATAGCTCAATCGACTGAAGCGATGCAAACGACATCGTTCTCTGCGAGTGGTGGTGCAGGAACAGACGGCACGCCGCCGCCGCCGCCGGTGCCCCCGCAACCGAGCACCACTCCCGGCTCTGGCGGCACCTGAGAATTCCTTTTATCGCGCCCGACACTTCACGGTGTCGGGCGTTTTTATTGAGGCGCTCTAATCTGCTTTAACTCGATTTCACGACTCCTACGTTTCGCCCGTGGCCAAGCCCATTCTTAAGAGACTTGATTGGAAGCTGCTGCTGCTCGTGCCGGTGGCCGCATTGTGGGGTTGGTTATCGGATGCGGGTCACCTGAACGCAGTGGAGCACTTGTTGCTCGATCTGCGCTTTCGTCTGCGTGGAGCGATCGAAGCACCGGTGAAAGTGTTTTACGTGGACGTCGATTCGCGTGGTATTCAGCGCCTCGGTGAGCGCCCGTGGAGTCGCGCGCGTTTCGCAGAGGCCGGGCAAAATCTTTTTGAATACGGCAGTGTGAAGGGTGTCGGTTATGATTTTGTGTTTTCTATATTTGGGCATTCGGAACTCGTAGACCAAGAAAAGGCCGCTCAGGACAATTTGGCTCTGGCTAGACTGACCCGCCGCCATCGCCAGGCGGTGCTCGCGGTGCAATACACTCGTGGTGCGTCGTTCGTCACGCTGACCGAAAATCGCGAATTCCCTTTTATTCGTTTGGGTTTCACCAATCCCGACGAAAACGATCTCCCGGAAATGCCTCCTCGCCCGATCATGACGCCTGCCGCGTCAGCGACGGTCGGGCTCATCGACGTGGACGTAGATTACGGGCAAAGCGCGGCTCCCCGCTGGGTGCCATTGTTTGCGGAATCCCCTGCCAGCACATTTTGGCATCTCGGCGTGCAGATGGCGTGCATCGAACTCGGTGTGCCACCAAGTTCTGCCCGCAGGGCGGGTGACTTCGTTGAAATATTCAATTCCGAAGGAAACGTCCTTCGACGGATTCCACTGACAGAGAATCAATTGATGGAAATCAACTGGTTCTCCCAATGGGACGATCAAAACTACAACCCGCGATCGAGCATCGCTGACGTGTTGACCGCTGGCGAAATGATGAAGTCGGAAAATCCCGTAGAGCGCACGCAAGCGGCTAATTATTTCAAGCGATTCAAGGATGCGATCGTGTTGATCGGGCCCGTGGATCCGTTGCTGCAAGACCTTGCGCCGACACCTTTTGATCGCGACCCGGTGCCGAAGGTGGGGCTTCACGGGAACGTGATTAAAACCATTGTCTCCGAACGCTACCTCGTGCGTTCGCCTCCATGGGTGCTTTGGACAAGTGTGTTTGTGCTCTCGTTTATTGTCACTGTTCTCACGGTGCTTGGCGGCTCGCGTAGTGTGTTCGCCAAGATACTGGCGTTTCTTGTGCTCGCGGCCTATGTGATCGTCGCGTTGCACCAATTTGCGGAGAACGATTTGGTTTTCCCGATGGCCGGCCCATTGGGGGCGGCGATTTCAGCGGGGTTTCTCGCGACGGCGTGGCAGCTCGTGCAGGAAGAAAAACAAAAAGGTCGCATCAAGCACATGTTCGGCACCTACCTCGCGCCGGAGTTGGTCAATCAAATGGTCGAATCTAAAAGCGACCCGAAGCTGGGCGGACACGAGGACATTATCACGGCGTATTTTTCGGACATTCAGTCGTTCTCCACTTTCTCGGAATTGATGCCGGCGTCGCAACTCGTCGAGTTGATGAACGAATATCTCACGGTTTGCACTGACATCGTGCAGGAGGAAAAAGGCACGCTCGACAAATACATCGGCGATGCCGTCGTGGCGATCTTTGGAGCGCCGTTGCCAGTGCCGGATCATGCGTATCGCGCATGTCTCGCGACGATTCGCGCGCAGGAGCGCATCGGCGATCTGCGCGCAAAATGGAAAAGCGAGGGCACGAAATGGCCGGCCGTGGTGCACGGATTGCGCGCGCGCATTGGTTTGAACACCGGCAGCGCGATTATCGGCAACATGGGCAGCCGCACGCGGTTCAGTTATACGATGATGGGCGACAACGTGAACCTCGCGGCGCGCATGGAGTCAGGCGCGAAGAGCTGGGGCGCGTTTATCATGGTGACGGAAGTTACCAAAACGACCTGCGAACAACACGGCGGCGACCGCGTCGTATTCCGTCCGTTAGCGCGCATCGTGGTGAAAGGCCGCTCGCAACCGGTGCCAGTTTACGAAGTCGTGGGATTGAAAGAAACGCTGAGTGAGAAAACGCGCGAGTGTCTTAAGATTTTCGCCGAGGCGCAGGCGAAGTATTACGCGCGCGATTGGGATGGCGCGCTCGAGCTGTTCAAAAAATCCGCTGCGCTCGAACCGCTCGTGCCGGGCGTCGACGCCGGCGTGCACGGGAATCCTTCTACGACCTACATAGAGATTTGCTACGATTACAAAGAGACGCCGCCGGCGGATAACTGGAACGGCGTTTACGTGATGACAGAAAAATAAGGATTGGCGCGTGCGCCACCATTCAGCGCAACACGCTATCCAGAAAATTGATCGCGCGCGCTTCGGAGCCGCCTTCGAAGATAAATGCGCCGATGTGACCCCGGCCTTCGATCCAGTAAATTTCATTGCTTACCCCCGCGCGATCCAACGCGTCTTTCATGACGCGCGCGTGCTCGGGCGGCACAAGTTCATCTTTCGTTCCGTGATAGAGGAAGAAAGGCGGATCGTCCTTCGTGACATGTGTGACAGGTGAAGCTTCGCGGAATTTTTCAGGAACGTCGTTCTGGAAACCGCCGAGCAGATCCGGCACGAGTTTGCCACCTGGATAAAGTCGCAGGTCGGTCGGTGCGCCGCCAGCAACCACGGCTTTAACTCGAAGCTCGGCGGGAGCGTCGAGGGTCCCGATGAGTGCCGCCAGATGTCCACCGGCTGAGTAGCCGTAAGCCGCAATCCGGTCTATTTGGATGTGATAGCGCGTGGCGTTGGCGAGCAGCCAGCGTTGAGCTTCACGCAGGTCGTCGATTTGAGCAGGGTAACGATAGCCGGGCGCGCCGCGATAACTTGTGTTCATAACGAAGTAGCCGCGCCGGGCAAGTTTCTCGGCGATCGATTTCATCTGGGAGCGATTGTCTTTCGCTTTCCAGCCGCCGCCGTAGATCAATAAAACTGCTGGCCTAGGTTGGCTGCCGTCGGGAATATAAAGATCGGCTTTCAGTTCTTCCGGCCAGCCGGCGGGAGTAAACACGATATCTTTTTCGCGCGTGTAGTCGGTGCTCACGGCCTTTGCCGACGTCGGCTGGGGAGCGGTGCGGGTTGAACCACAGCCGAAGAGAAGCAAGGTCATGGCGGAAAAAATAAGAGGGAGTCGCATAGCGGAAATACGTGTCACCGGCGGGAAAGGATTCCAGTATTCGAAATATTTACCCGGTGTTATTGTTATCGTTGCGAATTTCCGACCTTCTTCACGTTTACTCCGTTCCGGGTGTTTCCTGCGCGCCAATGAATGGGGCTTTTACCGGAGCGATTGTGAAGGGCGCAAAAAAAGCCGCGCTGGTCAGCGCGGCTTTGAAGAAATTAGCGACTGAAAATTACTTCGTCGCGGAGACGTAGTTTTTCTCCGCGGCATCCCAGTCGACGACATTCCAGAAAGCGGCGATATAGTCGGGGCGCTTGTTCTGGTAATTCAGGTAATAGGCATGTTCCCAGACATCGAGACCGATGACGGGTTTGCCTTCGATGCCAGCGACGGCTTTGCCCATCAGCGGGCTGTCCTGATTGGCGGTCGAACCGACGGCGAGTTTACCATTGTTGACGACGAGCCAGGCCCAGCCGGAGCCGAAACGCGTGGTCGCAGCTTTCGCGAAATCTTCTTTGAGCTTCGCGAAGCCACCGAGTTCAGCATCGATCGCGGCAGCGAGCGCGCCTTTCGGGGCGCCACCTTTGCCCGGGCCGAGAATCGTCCAGAAGAACGAATGGTTCGCGTGACCGCCGGCGTTGTTGCGGATCGGGCCGCGGATGGATTCAGGAACTTTCGAGAGATCGGCGATCAACTGTTCAACCGGCAGCTTCTCTAGATCGGGATGATCCTTGAGGGAGTTGTTGGCGTTGGTGATGTAAGTCTGGTGATGCTTCGAGTGATGGATTTCCATCGTCTTCGCATCGATGTGCGGAACAAGAGCGTCGTAAGCGTAGGGCAGTTTAGGTAGTTCGTATGCCATGATTTATGTGGGTTGAAGAGTGGGACTACGTTGCACGCAATAAGTGCCGCGTCAACTTGCGGGAAATTTTTATGCCGCGATCACGCGTCTCGATCTTCCGCGCGTTTCAGCCGAAAATAAGCGCGCAAAAGTTCCAAGCACGGCTGGTCGAGCACACCGCGCGTGATTTCCAAATGATGATTGGATTGCGGCAGGGCGTTGAGGTCGATCGCGCCGCCGAGGCAGCCCATCTTGGGATCGGGCACGGCGAACACGACGCGTTTGAGGCGCGACATCAGGGTCGCTCCGGAACACATCGGGCAGGGCTCTTTGGTGACGTAAAGGGTCGCGTCGTTCAGTCGCCAGTTCCCGATGGCTTGCGAGGCTTGGCCGAGGGCTAGAATTTCGGCGTGGGCGGTGGGATCGCGGGTGCTGTCGCGCTGGTTATGCGCCGAGGCAATGATCTCGCCACCGAGTTCGATCACCGCGCCAATGGGGACTTCGTCTTCCCTCCAGGCATCGATGGCTTGGTTGTAGGCGAGCCACATGTAGAACGTGTCATCCCGCTGCAGTTGCGACGGATGGACCTTTTCGAAAGGGCAGGGCAGGCTCGGGCGTGGTTCGTGATTGCTCAAAGCGGCGAAGGCGAAAGTGAGTTGTCACGCGGCGCCGGATTTGGGCGACGCGGGTAAAGCCTTGACTTACGTAGCCCTTATCGCAGTTACAAAGCTTTTTACGCACTTATTTCCTGCATGACCAACACCAGCAATCCACTCTCTTTTAAAAACCATGTCTGACGGCAAAGCGATCGAAGTAGAGGGTAGGATTACCACGGTGCTCCCGGGCACGATGTTCCGGGTGCAACTGACCAACGGGCACACGGTGTTGGCCCACATTTCCGGCAAGCTCCGCAAGCATTTCATCAAGATCGCCGCCGGCGACATGGTGAAGATGGAGATGAGTCCCTACGATCTCGATAAGGCGCGCATCACGTATCGCATTCGCGAACAGAATCCGAATCCGATGCCGGCCCGTCGTCCGCAACGTCGCTACTAAGCGACCGCGCCGCGCGATTTTCCATGGCGCGCAAGTCTCCGAGGAATGAGCGCGATCACGTCGCGGACGCGCCTGAAGCGTTTCAGGAAGATATCCGCTCGTATCTAAATACAATTTTGCTGGAGCGCGGACTCTCGCGCAATACCGAGGTATCCTATCGCAGCGACTTGATTCAGGCCGCCCGCGTTCTCGAGAAAATCGGTGCCAAAAATTGGGCAACGGTCACCGCCGCGCAACTGACCGCGTGGCTGCATTCGTTAGGCGGTGGCGAGTTCACCGAAGCGAGCCAGTCGCGCAAGCTCACGGCGGTGCGCATGCTTTGCAAACACCTCGTGCGCGAACGCGTCCGCGACGACAATCCGTCAGAATTGCTTTCCGGCCCGAAGATTCGTCGCAAGTTGCCGCAAACTCTTTCGCCGGCCGATATGGAAAAACTCCTCGCGGCTCCGATGGGCGGCGACGCTTACGCGATTCGCGACAAAGCGATGTTGGAATTATTTTACTCGAGTGGTTTGCGCATTTCGGAATTGAGCGGGCTGACGTTGCAGCAAGTCGATTTGGAGCACGGTTTCGTGCGCGTCTTCGGCAAAGGTTCGAAAGAGCGCGTCGTGCCGCTCGGCGGGCAGGCGCGTGACGCGGTGATGACTTACCTCGCCTCGGGTCGCCCGCGATTGGTGAAGCCGCGCACGGGGAGCGAATTGTTTATCAGCGAGCGCGGCAAAGCCATCTCCCGCAAAACCGTGTGGGTGATCGTCAAAAAACACGCGAAGAATGCGGGTATCGAAAAAATGGTGAAGCCGCACTCCTTGCGCCACTCGTTCGCCACGCATTTGCTCGGCGGGGGCGCAGACTTGCGCGCGATTCAAGAAATGCTCGGACACGCGAGCATCGGCACGACGCAGATTTACACGGCAGTGGAGAATTCACGTTTGCTCGATCAGCACGCGAGACACCATCCGCGCAATAAACTGAAGTCACGGAAGCAAGACTGACTCAGATGTGTTGGACGATACGGGTGCGCGGGAAACGCACCTTCGGCGCGGTCGCATATTTGTCCTGTGAGTCACGGTAGCCAAGGCCGACGATGACCGCGCTCGCGAGCCCCTGCTTTTTTAAACCGAGGATGTCGTCGTAGCGGGCGCGCTCGAAACCTTCCATCGGCGCGGCATCGATTCCGAGCAGCGCGGCGCTCGTGAGGAGATTACCGAGAGCGATGTAAGTTTGGTTAAATGCCCACGCGTGGCGTTCGCTGTCGTTCATGCCTTGCACCGTGCGTGTCGCCATCGTTCGCAAGCCGGTGAGGGCTTCGATCGGCACGCCGCGCATTTCCGCCATGTGGCGCACGTGGGCGTCGACGTCGGTTTCGTTATAATTCGTCTTGGCGGCGAGCACGACGAAGTGCGATGCGTCGACGACTTGGGGCTGACCATAAGAGGCGAGCAAAAGTTCGGCGCGCACTTTCGGGTCGTCGATGACTAGAAATTTCCAAGGCTGCAGGCCAATGCTCGAAGGCGTGAGCACGAGCGTTTCTTCGAGTGCGAGCCAATCTTCGGAGCTGATTTTTTTGGTGGGATCGAACTGCTTCGTCGCGTAACGCCAACGGAGTTGCGTGAGGAGTTGTCTGCCGGAGATCGTGGTTTCGGCTGCTGAATCAAGGAGAGTGGAATTCATAGAAAGGTGAGGTGAAAATTAAACTCAGGCGGCCTGCGTGATTGCGACGTGGGTTGGGCGGATGTGGAGTTGCGTCCAATCGAGTGCGTAGTCGGCGACTTCTTCCCAACCGCGTTGACCGGCGATGAGATGCGAGCGTCCGGCGAATTCCTTGTAGTCAGTGATGCCGGGTGAAGCGGCGTGTTTCTTAAACGTGTCCTTCACGGCGGCAGGCGGGACGATGTGGTCGTCGGAGCCGGCGATGAATAACAACGGCGCACGATCCGCTTTCTTGAAATTCACGCGATTCGGCGTCCACGGATTGAAGTTAGCCGTGGCGACTTCGAAGAGTGGGCGTGCCGGGCCGGGAATCACGTCGCGGTCGTAGGCGACGCGAGCGTCGGCTTCGCTCATGTTGTTGGCGAAGGCGTAGCGGAATTGCTCGAAGCTGAACGCGGGCGTGCGATTGAAATTAAACGGATTGGCGAGAATCTTGAAGGCCGAGCGCAGCGTGGTGAGCGGCAGCCGCAAAATGCCTTTCGGCGTGCCGGGTTCGATGGCGACGCCAGCCGCGCCGACGCCGCGATCAAGGAGCATTTGCACCACGAGGCCACCCATGGAGTGACCGACGAGGATCGGAGCTTCGTCGAGCGTGCGGATGAATTTCTCGTAGTGGTCGGCAATCTCGCGAAGTCCGAGTCCGTCGAGGGCAGAAGGATTGAGACGGGCTTCGGCCACGCTGCCGGCGAGCCGCGGCCAGGCGGGCGTGAAGACCCGGTAGCCGCGTTGTTCGAAACGGCTGCGGAAATTATCCCAGCTTTGGGGAGTCATCCAGAGGCCGTGGATCAGAACAATGGTGTTGGACGTGGGAGAGTTCATGGTAATTTGAATTGAAGCAGTGTGAGTGTAGAAGAGTGAGGATTAAGCCGCCGCGCCGCCGTCGATGAGGAGGCTGGCGCCGGTGATGTAGCTGGCGTCCGGGCTGGCGAGGAAGGCGACGAAGTTGGCGACTTCCTCAGGGCGACCGTAGCGTTTCAGCGCGGTGAGAGTGCGGAGGCTGTCGGCAAAGGCGCCTTGGTCGGGATTCATCTCGGTGTTGACCGGGCCGGGTTGAACGTTGTTGACCGTAATGCCGCGTGCGCCGAGATCGCGGGCGAGGCCTTGCGTGAAGCTGGCGACGGCGCCCTTCGTGAGGGCGTAAACCGAGCCGCCGGCGAAGGGCATCCACTGGCTGTTCACGCTGCCGATATGAATAATGCGGCCGTTGTCGCGCATGTGACGTGAGGCTTCCTGCGTGGCGACGAAGACGCCGGTGACGTTGACGGCGATAAGGCGTTCGTAGTCGGCATCAGTGAATTGCTCGATCGGCGCCATCGCGGCGATGCCAGCGTTGTTGACCAGGATGTCGATGCCGCCGAACGTGGCAACCGTTTGCTGAACCGCGGCGCGCACCGCGGCGGGTTGCGTGGCATCGGCTTTGATCGCGAGGGCGCGACCTCCGGTGGCTTCGATGGCGCGGACCACTTCGTCGGCCTTGGCCGGCGAGGAACTGTAAGTGATGGCCACAGCGGCGCCGTCCGCCGCAAGGCGCTGAGCGATGGCGGCGCCGATGCCGCGGGTGCCGCCGGTGACAAGGGCGACTTTACCAGAAAGTTTGAGTGAGGAAGCGGAGGAGGAAATAGCAGTGTTCATGGAAGGGAGGGAATGAGGGTTGAGTTGAATTGAAGAAAAACGAGTTGGCGGTTGGACGGTGGTTATTCGCTTTGCATCTCGGAACTGTCCCAAGAGATGAGGAGGACGAGGGCGGTGAGGGTGACGATGAGGGCGATCATGGTGATGAGTGGTTGAAGTGGTGCTTGGCGGGTGTGAGCAGAGAATATCGGAAAGCCGTCATTTCGCCCAATGCCGTGTTTTTGGCCTCGCTCATACTTTCAGTAATAGCTGAGCTGCGCGCGTGGAACTACGTCACTTGCGTTACTTCGCGGCTGTTGCCGCCCATGGGAACTTCAGCCGCGCGGCGGAGAATTTGCATCTCACGCAGCCGGCGTTGAGCCGTCAGGTGAAGGATCTCGAAGACGAACTGGGCGTGCCGCTGTTTGTGCGCGGTCAGAATTTTGTGAGCCTGACTCCGGCGGGAGAAATTTTTTACCAGGAAGCACGCGATTTGCTGGCGCGTGCCGACCAAGCGGTGCAACGCGTGCGCGGTGAAGTGAAACAGGAGACGCTGCGCGTCGGCTACGGGCCGTCGCTCACGGCGGGGATTTTGCCGAGGGCGCTCGAGAAATTTCAAAACGAGTCGCCGCGCGTGCGGATCGAACTCGAGGACTTGGCGCCCACGGAAATGGTCGACAAGGTAAAAGACGGTCGGCTCGACGTGGTGATTTCGCCCACCGGGCTCGAACTCAAATTGCCGGAGTATGAGTGGACGGAACTGCGCCAGATTTTCATGGTGCTCGTGCTTTCGCCCGCGCATCCGCTGGCGAAACTAAAACGCGTGCCCCCGGCGCGCTTGAAAGGCGTGCCATTAATCGGGCTCGGGCGCGTCAATTTTCCGGACTACCTGACGAAGATGCGCGCGGTCCTAAAACCGTTCGGCGTGGTGCCTGATTTTTTCACGACGGTGGAAGACGGCGTTAGCCCGATCTTCACAGCCTTGGAGGCCAAAGTGGGAGCGGCGATTCTGGCGGACGGGATCATGCACACGCTGCCGCGTTCGCTCGAGGTGCGACCGTTTTACCCGCCGCTGCCGCCGTTGTTGCTCGTTGCGGGTATTCCGGCCGTGCGACCGAATCCACATGCGGCAAAATTTGTCCAGCTGCTGCGCGCCGAGGCGTTGAAACTGAAAAGCGCGTGAGCTGCGGGCAGGATGGTCCCGTTACACTTGCTTGAGTTTCCAGCGTCCGGCTTTGAAGAGCCGGTAACTCCAGAGTGCGAGCACGGAAAAAGAAATGGTTGCGGCGATGAAAACGCCCGTCGGGCCAAGGCGCAGGGGTTGCGAGAGCACCCACGCAAGAGGAATTTGCCCGAGCCAGAAGCAAAAGAAATTCAGCCGCGTCGGCGTCCACGTATCGCCCGCGCCGTTGAAGGCACCTTCAAAACACATGCCGGCTGCGTAAAACGGAAACGCCAGGCTGATCACCCAGAGTGCGCGCGAGCCCTGCTGCAACACTTCGGGATCGGTGGTGAAAATCCCCACGATAGGCCGGGCGAACACGACAAAACTCAAGCCGACGAATCCGAGGAAGATCATGTTGAACTTCGTCGCGATTTTCACGGCCGCTTCCGCGCGATCGGGTTGTTGCGCGCCGAGATTTTGCCCGACAAGGGTTGCGGCGGCGTTGGAGAGGCCCCAGGCCGGCATGAGCGCAAACATCACCACGCGGATGGCGATGGTGTAACCCGCCATCGCGGAACTGCCGAACATCGCGAGGATTTTAAATAACCCGACCCAACTGGTCGTGCTAATGAGTAACTGCGCGATGCCGTTGCGCGCAGTGTTCATGATCGAGCCGATCAACGGCCAGTCCGGGCGCAAATCCAGCAAATGCACGCGCAACCGACTCTGGTTCCCGGCGAGATGCCAGAGTTGATAAATCACGCCGATGCCGCGACCGATATTGGTCGCCACGGCGGCGCCAGTAACGCCCATCGCGGGAATCGGGCCCCAGCCGAAAATGAAAATCGGCCCGAGCGCTATGTTGAGCGCGTTGGCGAGCCAGAGCGTGCGCATCGCAATCACCGCATCGCCCGCACCGCGAAAAACCGCGTTGATGAGGAAAATCATGAACACGGTCATGTTTCCGCCGAGCATGATGCGCGCGTAGGTGGTGCCTTGGGCGACGATGGCTTCCTCCGCGCCCATGAGCCGGAGAATTTCCGGCGCGAAGAAAGCGAGCCCGGCGCCCAATGCAGCGGAGATTGAAAAGCCCAGTAATAAAATTTGCCCGGCGGCTTGAGCGGCGCGTTGCGGATCTTTTTCGCCGATGCGGCGCGCAATGATGGCGGTGGCAGCGAATGAAATCCCCATGGCCACCGAGTAGATCAACGTCATGACCGACTCGGTGAGACCGACGACCGCGATGGCTTCCTTGCCGAGCCGTGAGACGTAAAACACGTCCACGACGGCGAACAGTGATTCCATAATCATCTCCAGCACCATCGGCACCGCGAGCAGGAGCACGGCGCGATTTAAACTGAGCGCCGTAAAATCATGGCTCTCGCCGCGCAACGCCAGCCGCACTGTTTTCCAGAAAGACATGGGCGGCGCAGGTTGCGCGGGAGCGGGCGGCGGTATGACGGACTCTGGCATGGGGTGGGCAAGGTGGACGAAGCAAAACGGTCGCCAAGATTTTCAGGCCTGCGCAGCTGAAGCGAGGCCGGAACTGTTACGCCAAGCGCACCAGGTTTTGCCGCAAGGCCTGTGCGACCGCCGCGGGCGCGTCGCCGAAATGGCGTTTGAATTCCCGACTGAATTGCGAGGCGCTTTCGTAGCCCACGCGCAAGGCCGCGCCGGCGGCGTTCATGCCATCGTGCACCATCAGCATGCGCGCTTTGTGCAAACGAATGGTTTTCAAATACTGGAGTGGCGACGATGACGTGACGGTTTTGAAATGTGCGTGGAACGTCGAGACGCTCATGCCCGCTTCGCGCGCGAGGGTTTCCATGTCGTGCGTTTGCGCGTAGTCGGTGTGAATGCGAGTCAGCACGCGGCTGATCTGGCCGAAGTGGCTGTGCGGTGCCGCGAGCGCGCGCAGGTTTGCCCCGAGTGGGCCGCGCAATACGCGATAGGTGATCTCGCGAACACACTGCGAGCCGAGGATGCGGGCGTCGTCGGCATTCTGCAAAGTTTCCATTAAACGAATGGCCGCGGCGGCGAGGGAGGCGTCGAGCGCGGCGGCTTCGATGGCTTGCGGGCGAGCGAGCGGGTCGGTCGGACTTTTTTCAATTTGCACGAGCAACTCGGCGACGAGTGCGGGGGTGACGCCGATCGAAACGCCTAACACCGGATTTTCCGGCGTGCCGAAAGTTTCGCATTCGAACGGCAGGTGCATCGCGAGCACGAGGTAGTGGTTGGCGTCGTAGGTGAACGTTTTTTCGCCGAGGCGCCCGCTTTTGCGCCCTTGCGCGACGATCACGATGCTCGGTTCGTAGGCGATCGGCGACGGGGCGATGTAGCGCGTGGAGCGCATGAATTTCACGCCGGGCAGGATGGACTGGCTGAAGCCTTCGCCTTTCGCGAGCGCGCCGAGCAGCGAGACCATCGTGGGTTTAGTCGAGGCGGATGTGGATTTGGTGACAGCCATAACGTTGGAGAAATAGGCAACGTTTCACGCTTAAAAGACAAATTCGTTCTACGGGTCTGGAGAATTAGGCAATATGTTCGGAGGCCTGTGTATTGTGGGTTCGAGCGTGTTTCGGTAGAGTAGGCGAGTCAGCAGCGAAGGAATGATCCTTCCGCTGACGCTCTTCACTCCCATGTCCAACCTCGCTCAAAAAGTAATCCTCGTCACCGGCGCCAGCAGCGGCATCGGTGAAGCCACTGCCCGCCACCTCGCCGCGAAAGGCGCACGCGTCGTCCTCGGCGCCCGGCGCACCGATCGCCTTGAAAAACTTGCCGCTGAAATCCGCGCGGCCGGCGGCACAGTGGAAATTCGTGCGCTCGACGTCACCAGCCTCGCGGACACGCAAGCGTTCGCCGACTTCGCACTCAAGCAATTCGGCCAGATCGACGTTATCATCAACAACGCCGGCGTCATGCCGCTCTCGCCGCTCGCCGAACTCAAGGTCGACGAATGGAATCGCATGATCGATGTGAACATCCGCGGCGTGCTGCATGGCATTGCCGCCGTGTTGCCGCATATGACCGCCCGCAAGTCGGGTCAGGTCATTAATGTTTCTTCCATCGGCGGGCACCGTGTGTGGCCGACGTGCGCGGTCTACAGTGGAACTAAATTTGCCGTCCGGGCGATTTCGGAAGGCCTGCGTCAGGAGACGGAAAATATCCGCGTCACGATCATCTCGCCCGGCGTCGTTGAATCGGAGCTCGCCGATACGATTACGTCGGCTGCGACCAAGGCGGCGATGGATGATTTTCGCAAAGTCGCGCTCACCCCGGATGCGATCGCGCGTTCCATCGCCTACGCGATTGAGCAACCCGCTGACGTCGACGTAAACGAAATCATCGTCCGTCCCGTCGCGAGCATCCACTAAAACCTCTCAAACCGAATGACACGTAATACGTGTCATTCCAAAAAATGCTCACTCTATGAAACATGAAAATAAGATCGCGCTCGTCACTGGCAGCAGTCGCGGACTGGGTCGCAATATCGCCATCACGCTCGCACGCTCCGGTGCGGATGTGATTGTCACTTACCGCAGTGGTAAAGCCGAAGCGGACGCTGTGGTGACCGAAATTAATGCGCTCGGTCGCAAGGCAGTGGCGCTGCAACTAGACGTCGCTACTGTTGCCTCGTTCGCGCAATTCGCGTTGGATCTAAAATCCGTTTTGCGCGCGACCTGGCTGCGCGAGCAATTCGATTTTCTTGTGAACAACGCCGGCATTGGCATCCACAAACCCTTCGCTGAAACCACCGAGGAGGATTTCGACGCGTTGATGAATGTGCATTTCAAAGGTGTTTTTTTCCTCACACAGAAATTGTTGCCCTTGCTGGCTGATGGCGGGCGCATCGTGAACACATCCACCGGACTCGCGCGCTTTAGCGCACCGGGCTATGCCGCTTACGCATCGATGAAAGGCGGCGTGGAAGTGCTCACGCGCTACCTCGCTAAAGAACTCGGCGCTCGCAAGATCAGCGTGAACACCGTGGCTCCAGGCATCATCGAAACCGATTTCACGAGTGGCGCCTTGTCGCACGCAGGCGCGGCTGAGTTTTATGCGAAGAATATCGCGCTCGGTCGCGTGGGCGTGCCGGACGACATCGGTGGCGTGGTGGATTTCCTCTGCTCCGAGGGCGGTCGCTGGGTCAACGCGCAGCGGCTCGAGGCTTCCGGCGGGATGTTCATCTAGCCCCGATTTGCAGAGGCAAAAAAGGACGAGCGACAAGCTCGTCCTTTTCTTGGGGGGAAAGAACTCGGAATCAGGTGCCGCGTTTTAATTTGGCCAAGTCGGCCTCGAATTTTTCCTGGGCTTCGGCTTGTTCTCGATAACGGGTGTAGTCGGCACCGGAGTTAATGGGAATTATCTCGGAATCAGAACTCGTCCCGAGTTCTTGGCGTGCAGCCCGTAGTGCATCGGCACTGGTGGCGTATTTGCCACTATCGATCAGTTCGCGCGAACGGTTCCAAACCGCACGCTCGTTGTGCACCGATGTGACGCCTTGCACTGGTGGCAACGGTCGACGCAGCTTGGCATTCGAGGCCTGCGCACGCGAATTACAACCAGTGAACAAAATTAATAAGCCGGTCATTACGACCGCCGCACGAACAGCAACCACTCGGGGTAAGTTCATGCACGATAGCTAACCTAGTCGCGTTACCGGTCAATGCGGCAAGTGCCGTGGTTGGTTCTAGGTGTTGAAATCAAATTTCACTTCGCCGTCGATCACCTTGAGCTTTGCCTCGAATTGCTTACCGGCCTTCGAGGTAAATCCGGTGAGCGTGCCGGTGACTTTCTCCGTCAGTAGTTGTTGCACGATGTCGGGGCCGATCTCTTTTTGCGCGATGGTTTTCCAGACGACGAATTTGCAACCGTTGCGCCAGTTCGAGCAGCCGTAGTTCTTTGCGCCGACGACCACGTCGCCGGCGCATACCGGACACGGGCCGAGCGACTCAGCATTGCCGGTTTTTTTGGCGACCTCGGCGATGTCGAACGCCGGTTTGTAATTTTTATCCAATCGCAGGTGGGCGAAATGAGGAACACCGTCGACGTCGATCGGATGCGGCGTGAGCGTGCGTTTGTGAATCAAGATCTCGCGCGCGAGGAGCGGGGAAATGGTCAAGCCCCACAGCGTCCCCGGGAGCACGAATTTGCAGCCTTCTTTCCACTTGGAACAACCATAGCCACTGCGACCGCGCATCACCGGCGCGTGGCATTGCGGGCAATCGCCCAAGTTCGCGAGATTGAGAGTGGCCTCGGCTTTACCTTCGAGAATTTCACGGGTGTAAGCGGCGACTTCGCTCATGAACACGCTGGGTTCGTATTCGCCGCGCTCGATTTGTTTTAAACGGTATTCCCAATCGCCGGTGAGTTCGGGGGATTTGAGGCGTTCGTCACGCACCAACGCGATCAAAGCGCGGCCTGAATCCGTGCTGACGAGATTTTTTTTCCGACGCTCGACGTAGTTGCGCGTGATGAGGACCTCGATAATCGATGCGCGGGTCGCAGGCGTGCCGACGCCTTTGTCTTTGAGTGCTTCTTTGAGCGTTTCGTCGGTCACTATTTTCCCGGCTGTTTCCATGAGTTGGAGCAGGCTGGCTTCGTTGAAACGCTTCGGGGCGGACGTTTTGAACTGAGGGAGCGAGGGCTCGTGCGGATTGCGTTCGCCTTCTTGAAAAGCGGGCAAGGCTTGCGCGGGTTCCTCGGCAGTGGCCGCGGCGTCGCCGTCCTTGGTTTCTTTCTTGGTGGATTTAGACGCGCCTTCGTCCTCGTCGGAATCGCCACCGTAGAGCGCCGTCCAACCTGGATCCACCAGCACGATGCCGCGGGCGCGAAACGGTTCTTCCGCCGCGACCGCTTCCACCGTGGTGACGGCGCGCACGCACGACGGATAAAAAGCTGCGATGAGTCGCATGACGACCGCGTCGTAGAGCTTGGCCTCATCGCCCTCGAGATTCTCGCCGAGAATCGTGGTCGGGATGATGGCGTGGTGATCGGAGACTTTTTTGTCGTCGACGATGCGTTTCGAGAACGGCAGCGCTTTGAGGTCGAGCTTGCTGATTTCAGTCGCCTTCAACACGCGAAGTTTTTCCAGGAGCGGCGCGACCGTGGGCTCCAAATCCTTGCTCAGGTAACAGCTGTCGGTGCGCGGATAGGTGAGGTGTTTGCTCTCGTAGAGCGTTTGCGCGAGCTTGAGCGTGTGGTCGGCCGTGAAGCCGTGGCGCTTGTTCATGTCGCGTTGCAGGCTCGTGAGATCGTAGAGCTGGGGTGGGTGCGCGAGCGCGTTTTTTTGCGAAACGGAGGTGATGACGAGTTCCTTCGCTGTGATTTTATCGATGATGGCCTGCGCTGCTGCCTGCACGGTGAACTTACCGGCGGTGTGAGTGAAACGCGCGCCGCGACAACGCGTGTGCACTTCCCAAAAATCCTCGGGCTTGAATCGCTCCACGTCGAGGTCGCGGCCGACGATCATCGCAAGAATCGGGGTCTGCACGCGACCCAGACTAAGCAATAAATTGCGCCGACCATATTCGACGGTGAAGAAGCGCGTCGCGTTAAGCCCGACGATCCAATCGGCCTCGCTCCGGCAGCGGGCGGCACGATAGAGACGGTCGAAGTCGGTGCCGGGTGCGAGTTGCGCGAAGCCTTTGGCGATGGCTTCGTTGGTCAACGAACTGATCCAGAGCCGGCGAAACGGTTTTTGGGCGCACCCGCTCCATTCGAGGATGTAGCGAAAAATGAGTTCGCCTTCACGCCCGGCATCAGTCGCGCAGATGATTTCTTCGGCTTCGGTGAAAAATCGTTTGATCGTCTCGAGTTGCTGCAGCGCGGAACCTTCGGCGCGCGGACGAAGTTGGAACGGTTCGGGAATGATCGGCAGGTTGGCGAGGCGCCACGCTTTCCACTCCGGGTGGTAGTCTTCGGGTTCTTGCAACTCGACCAAATGGCCGAACGCCCACGTCACGACCCAACCTTCGCCTTGCAGGAAACCGTTTCCGCGTTGGTTCGCGCCCAAGTGTTTCGCGATGTCGCGGGCGACCGAAGGTTTTTCTGCGAGCACAACTTTCATGCGGGCGTCAGGCGATTTTAGAGGAGTGGAGCGGCACGGCTACAGAAAGAAAAGCTGCGGTTCATGGGTCGATAACGGAATCGCACTCGCCGAAGATTTACAGGGTTGCGCTTACCGGAAGAAGGCCGCTGCGGTTAAGCAGACCGCTTCACGATGTGGTAAGGCGCAATAATCATTCAGGCTGGGACGCGAACGCCGCTTGCGGCTGTCGCGGGCGAGGGTAGCCTCAGCACCATGGACGACTTGGTTGCAGCCCGCGCCACGATGGCCTTCTCACTCGGCTTCCATATTATTTTTGCGGCGATCGGGATGACGATGCCGTTCTTTATGTCGGCGGCGCATTACCGCTACTTGAAGACCAAAGATGAAGTTTACCTCGAGTTGACGAAGATGTGGATGAAGGGCGTCGCGATTCTTTTCGCGGTCGGCGCGGTGTCGGGCACGGTGCTCTCGTTTGAGCTTGGGTTGCTGTGGCCGGGTTTCATGAAACACGCGGGTGCGATTATCGGCATGCCGTTTTCGTGGGAAGGCACGGCGTTCTTTTTGGAGGCGATTGCGATCGGATTGTTTCTCTATGGCTGGAAACGAATGAATCCGTGGCTGCATTGGTTCACTGGACTGATGGTGGGCATCTCGGGATTCGCGTCGGGCATTTTTGTGGTGGCGGCAAACGGCTGGATGAACGCGCCGACGGGGTTCGATTGGGTCGATGGGGTCGCGCAGAATATCGATCCGGTGGCGGCGATGTTTAATCGCGCCTGGGCGCACCAAAGTTTGCACATGCAACTCGCCGCGTTGCAGGCGGTGGGCTTTGCGGTGGGAGGAATTCACGCGTTGCTTTATTTACGCGGTCGCGCGCCGGACTTGAATTTAAAGGCCTTACGGATCGCCATGGTCTTCGGCGCGGCGGCATCAATTGCGCAGCCGTTTGCCGGGCATTTCGCGGGGCAACGCGTGGCCGAGTTGCAGCCCGCGAAACTGGCGGCGCTTGAGGGGCATTTTGAAACGGGGACGCGCGCGCCGCTCTACATCGGCGGCATTCCCGACATGGAGAAACGCACGATGGAGTGGGGTATTCCGCTGCCGGGCATGCTCAGTTTGATGGCGCACGACGACATCAATGCGGAGGTGATCGGCCTCGATCAGTTTCCGCGCGAGGATTGGCCGAATGTGCCGATCGTGCACATCGCGTTTCAGATCATGGTCGGCATCGGCACCGCCATGGCGGCGTTGGGTGTGCTTTATTTTTGGTTTCGAAGAAAAGCTGAGTTTCCGCGGTGGTTTTTGCGGGCGCTCGTCCTGTTTATTCCGATGGGCATGATCGCCATCGAGGCGGGGTGGATTGTCACGGAGGTCGGACGCCAGCCGTGGATCATCTATGGGTTCATGCGGACGAAGGACGCGGTGACGCCGGTGCCGGGCATGGTGTATCATTTCTATTTATTTCTCGCGCTCTACCTGACGCTGGCGGTGGCGTCGGCGTGGCTGTTGCGCCGGCAAATGCGTGCGGTGCAGAAAAAAATCGGAGGCTGAGATGATCGACATCCTGGTTTTCTTTATCGGTGCCGCGCTGCTGCTCTACGTGTTGTTGGGCGGATCAGATTATGGCGCGGGGATTCTCGAATTGTTGCCGGCGGGAAAACTACGCGGCGCGCAAAAGCATTTGGTTAACGAAGCGATGGGCCCGGTGTGGGAGGCGAATCACATGTGGCTGATCCTGGTGGTCGTGATTCTGTTCATGGGCTTTCCGAATATTTTCACGACGCTGATGGTGGCGCTGCATTTTCCGATGCTGGCGTTGCTGACGGGAATTGTGGTGCGCGGGGCGGCGTTTACGTTTCGACACTACGATGCGGTGCAGGAAGACGCGCGCACGCAACGTATCTACACGTGGCTGTTTGGGCTTTCGAGTTTGTGGACGGCGTTTTGGCTCGGGATCATTGTGGCGAGTTTAAATCGTGGCACGATTGACCTCGAAGCGCGCGATCCTTGGACGGCGTATGTCGCGCCGTGGGTGGGTGTTTACCCGCTGGCGGTGGCGGGTTTCGTGATCTGTATTTTTTTGTTTTTGGCCTGTGTTTACCTGACAGGTGAAACCGATGCGCCGGAGCTGCGGAGTCGATTCTCCCGGCATGCAGCGATTGCCAACGGGCTGGTGATTCTCTCAGGCGGGTTGGTGTTCGCGACGTCGTTGCGTGAAAAGCGGAGTTTGCCGGCGGAGTTCATGCACAATCCGAAACTCATCGCCGTGATGGTGCTCGCCACGCTGTTGTTCGTGGCCTTGTGGTGGTTCATCAATCGCAAGCGCACGCTGTTGACGCGCGTGGTCGCCTCGGGCCAGGTGACGCTGATTCTGGCAGGCTGGTATTTGCTCTACGCGCCCAACGCGCTCGTGACGGTGCAGGGGCCCCTCAGTTTTTATCGCGAAGCTGCGCCCGATGCGACCTTACGGCAGCTCGTGATCGCGTTGCTCGTCGGCAGCGTTTTTATTTTTCCGAGCCTGTTTTTTCTTTTTCGGGTGTTTAAATCGAAACGCCGAATCGAGCCGGATGAAGTCTGAATTTTTTAACCACGAATGGACACGAATTCACACGAACACAGACACAGTGGTATTCTATTCGTGTGAATTGGTGTCCATTCGTGGTTGATTGAATCTTGACGTAATCAGCGGTTACGTGAGCCCATGAGTAATGGCCACGCCGACCGAAGAAAATTTTAACGACTACAAGAAAGCCGAGCGCAAAGCGCTGGAGTTGCTGCGCGAAATGAAAGCGACCAGCCCCAAGAAAATGGACATCGAGCTGGCCTTGCTCGTGGCGGTGTTCGAGTTGCACAAGGATTCGCTGCCGGCTTCGACCATTGCATCGATCATCCAAGGGCACCTCAAGCAGATCGTGCCGCATTACTCGTCGACGAAACCGCCGGCGTCGCAGAACTAACGCGCGGTTTTCCGGACGCGGAAGTGAAGGAAGTAGGCGACGACTTGCGCGTCTTGTAAGATCGGCCAGCGCTCGACGGTCTCGTTGGCCGGTTTCGGTTCGCCGACGTATTCGATCTGAAAGCCGGCGGCGACGAGGAGATTGAACCATTCGCTGATCGGGCGGTGAAAGCGGGGCACGCGGAATTTTGGGTAACGGCCGCGCAGCGCTTCGGGTGCGACGCCAAACGTCCATTCGTCCACGCGGCCCCGAGCGTCGGTGAAATATTCGCCGACTTCGACCGCGTAGGTGACATTATCCTCGTCGCGGCAGTTGTGGCGATGCGGCGGATTGAAACAAGGGTGGAGAATCGAAAACTGCAGGAATCCGCCGGGACGAATCACGCGATGCGCTTCGGCGAGCACCAGTTGCGTTTCGGGAATATCCATCAGGCTCATGAATCCTGTCGCGAAATCGAATGCGGCGGAGTCGAACGGCAGCGCGACCGCACTGGCTGTCTGATACTGAATGCCCAGCGGAGAGATGGCTTCTTTCGCTTTGGCGTGGCGAATAAAAATCTCGGCAATGTCGATGCCGGTCATGCGTGCACCGCGTTGCGCCACGAGTCGCGTGTTGTGGCCTTCGCCGCAGCCGATGTCGAGGCCGTGAAGTCCGGTGACTTCGGGTAACGACGCGAGAAACGCCGGCGTGTTCAGGTGATCGCGATAGACGTCGTAGCCGGCACGCGACAGTTGCGTCCACGCTTCCGCGTTCGCGTTCCAGAGCGCTCCAGCTTCGAGATGGTTCATTTAACGGATACGCGGGTGCGGACTCAGGCGAGTTTGCGTTTGAAGAACGCGACGGTGCGCGTCCACGAAAGTTCCGCCGCTGCCTTGTCGTAGCGCGGCGTGGTGTCGTTGTGGAAGCCGTGGTTCACGCCCGGATAGATAAACGCTTCGTAGTCGATCTTCGCGGCTTTGAGCGCGGCTTCGTAGGCGGGCCAGCCGGCGTTGACGCGTTCGTCGAGTTCGGCGTAGTGCAGGAGAAGTGACGCTTTAATTTTTGGCACATCCGCGGCTTTAGGCTGGCCGCCGTAGTAGGGGACCGCGGCTTTGACGATTTCCGGCAGGCGCCACGCGAGCGTGTTGGCCATGCCACCGCCAAAACAAAATCCGGTCACGCCGAGCGAGCCGTTGCAGTCGGCGCGCGTGTGCAAAAATTTTGCCGCCGCGACGAAATCCTCGGTGACTTTTGCGCGATCGAGTTTCGACTGCATGGCGCGGCCTTCGTCGTCGGTGCCGGGATAACCGCCCACGGCGTAGAGCGCATCGGGCGCGAACGCGACGAAACCTTCGAGGGCGAGGCGACGCGTGACGTCTTCGATGTAGGGATTCAGTCCGCGGTTTTCGTGCACCACGATGACACCGGGGAGTTTGCCGGTGGCGTTCGCAGGTTTGGCGAGCAGCCCGCGCATCTCACCGTGACCGTCGGGCGAGGGATATTTTACGTAGTCGGAAGCGACGCGCCCGTCGTCCTTCGGCACTTGCGCGGCGAACGCATAATGCGGGCTCAACATTTCGAGCAAAGCGACCGCGGTCAGACCGCCGACGGCAAATTTGGCGGCGCGCTCGAGAAACGTGCGGCGGTCGATCTGGCCGTGCGCGTAGTAGTCGTAGAGGTAGAGCAGCTCCTGGTCGAATTCCTGGGCGTTTTTGCGTTCCATGGTGGCGGTGTTTTGGAGGTTAACGATGGGCGAGTTGCGCGATGACGGGAGGGAGTTCGCGCATGGTTTTTAACTTAAAGAGACGGTTCTCGTAGCCGACGGGCTCGCTCGCGCGTTCCATGGCCCACGTGAGATGATACGGAATGTAAGCGCCGGTGCCGCCGAGCTCGAGCACGGGAAGAATGTCGGACTTGAGCGAGTTGCCGACCATGAGAAATTGGCGTGGATCAATTGCATGGCGGCGAAACAGACGTTGGTAGGTGACGGTGTCTTTTTCGGAAACGATTTCGATGTGCCGGAAATGATCGGCGAGGCCGGATTTGCCGACTTTGCGTTCTTGATCGCGCAGATCGCCTTTGGTGATGAGCAGGAGGCGATGCTCGGGTGAAAGCGAAGTGAGCGTTTCGGCGACTCCTTCGAGGAGGTTCACCGGATGCGCGAGCATCTCGCGGCCAAGTTCGAGCAGCTGTTTTATTTCGGCCGGACTGATGCGGCCTTCCGTGAGTTCAATCGCGGCTTCGATGGCAGAGAGTGTGAAGCCTTTGATGCCGTAGCCGTAGAGTTCGAGGTTGCGGATTTCGATCTCGAGCAGAATGCGATCAACGGTCGCGGCGTCGTGGTAATTCGCCAGCAGCGCGCGATAACGCTCGTGCGTTTGCTCGAAAATCACCTCGTTGTGCCAGAGCGTGTCATCGGCATCGAAACCGATGGTGAGGTCGGGAAAAGGCATGAAGTGAGTCACGCCCGATGCGCGTGGCGAGTCAAGTTTGCCGGGCGTCGGTTCGAGTGCCCCGCCATTTCGTTTTTACGGGGAACATTTCACCGCAAACCGTCTCTGTAGTCGTTGAACATAATCCGTTGAGTGCGTGATTCACTCAACCCATCTTAAACCTTCAAGGAGCCTGTCATGGAAAGCCACTTCCCTAATATCGGTAACGCCCAAAGCGAACTTGCCCGCGAACGCGTGCTGGCGGACTTGCGCGCCTTGACTACGGACTCGGAGCTCTTGCTTAAAGCGACCGCCGATGATGTGAGCGAGAAGGCAGCGGAAGTGCGCGCGCGGCTCATGGCCAATGTCGACCGCGCCAAGGCAACGATCGCGGCGTTGCAGGAACGCGGTGTGGCGGCGGCGCGTTATGCGGATGAGACCATTCGCGAAAATCCATATAAATCGATCGGCGCTGCGTTTGGGGTCGGTGTTTTGCTCGGGTTGTTTTTGAGCCGCGATTAATGCGCGCGTGACCGGCTCGTCGGACGACGCTGCTCGCTGATTTTCCTCCACGATTTTACGTGGGGGTTTTCCCGCACCCCTAAAGAGGGATGAAGCATGCGACGGGTTTGTGTTAATTATTAGGTGCTGGTGCCACCCCCACGGGATCCCCTCCGTCAGGTGCCGGTAAAACCTCAGTTACGTAACCCTGAAATGAATATCAAAAAACTCAGTGTCCTCGTTAGTGCCGTCGCGCTTCTTGGCGGTTTAGCCTCCACCTCGCAGGCGCAAGTCGCCAATGGCCCATGGTCGTCCTGGTCGCCTTCCTACAACACGCAGACGTCCGGCAGCGGCTCGATCAGCGGCACCACGTTTTCGCTTTCGAGCAGCAGCTCGAGCGGCGAACACCGGGCCGAGCGTCGCTACGTCAGCTTCTCGTCCGGCTCGCGCCAGTTCGAAGGCACGGTGCGCGTTAACAGCCTCGGCGGCGACCGCATCTGTTTGAAACAAACTTTCCAAGATGGCACCGGCCCATGGAACATGATCGCGGTGAAGAAACCGGGCTCACTCTATGAAGTGCAGGGCGGCGCGACGCTCGCCGGCTACACGATTGGCAATTCGGTTCGCATCAACACGGTTTCCTACACCGGCAGTCAAAAAGTCGTGGTCTATATCAACGGCTCGCAAGTCGAGACGATCACGGGTGGCACGCTGCCGTTCTACGACAAGCTCGGCGCTTACCGGACCAACAGCGGCAACGGCCCGGTTTCCGTGACGTGGAGCGGGATCCGTTTCTGGCAAAAGTAACCGCGGTTATCGGTTAACTAACCCACTGATTCCGGCGACCGTTTCAGTCGCCGGAATTTTCCCGCCTTTCACTTCTTCCGCATGTTCCTCCGTGGTATTTTTGCCGTGTGTGTTTTCGGGACGTCGTGGCTTGCGTCGAACGCCGCGACTGCATCGAAGCTTACGCTGACCGCGACCTTGGTGTCGCCGATCGACATCAAACTGGCGTGGACCAATCCCGATCCACAAGCTGCCGGCCACGTCGTCGAATATGATACCGATCCGAAAGGAGAGTTTGTGATCCTGGAATTTTGCCCAGCCGGTCAGAGCGAATACCTGCATCCGCGCCTGGTGCCTCAGACTAAATTTTATTACCGCGTCCGGCCGTATTACGGCCCCGCGACCGATCCGGTGAAGGTCGTAATTGCCGAGGGCATCTCCGACGAAGCCTACGCGAAAGCTTACGAACTCGGCGAAGATTACTCCTGGGCCGCGCCGCAAAAAAATCCGGATGATGCCGGCGGCGCGAAGGAATCGATCAAGGGCGCCGCACGATCCCAAGAGGCTTCGCCCACGGCTTTAAAAGCGACCGTCATCAAGACCACCATCAGCGGATTCAAGCTCACGTGGAATGATCGCTCGAGTGACGAGACAGGGTTCATGCTGGAACGGAAACGCGCGCACGAAACGGGTTTCTCCGTGTGCGCGATTACTGAGGCCGACATCACATCGTTTGGCTGGGCTTTTGAGCCGCCGGAGAGAATGGCTGAGTTTCGGATTCGCGCGTATCATTTTGGTGCGCCAACCGCGATTGTCAGTCAGCAGAGCCAAGGTGAACCCGAACCGGAAGACGCTCCTGCGCCGGCGAAAACCAATTCTTGAGACACCTTTCGTTTCCGTGACGCGCGAAGAAAAAAAACGTCGTAAGTTCCCTCGCTGGGCGTGGGTCAGCGCTACGGTGGGAGCTATTTCAGTCGCGGCGTTCTTCCTATTCGAAACCTCCGCGCCCAAACCGGTCGACAAGCGCGCGGAGGAGGTCGTTCGTATTTCAAATATTCCACCTGCTCTGATGTCGCTCGATAAAGTAGCCGTTGTTGAGAGCGACTTCGATTTGTTAACCGCGCTGCGAAAGCGACTCGGCGCAGACGCATCGGCTGAAAGTATGATGGCTGCGCTGGAGGAAATCGCGGTGACGCAGCCCGCGCTGGCGATCGATTTTGCGCATGAGCTTGGCCGCACAGCCGGAGAAAAATCCATGTTGGTCAGCGAGCTCGCTAAAAATTGGACGACCAAGTCGCCGCAGGAAGCGTGGGCATGGCTGGGGCAGCTTTCGTATCGGCGCATCGATGAACTCGCCGAAGGCGGCGTGCCGGCGGTGGTGTTTGGCACGATCGCGCGAAACCAGCCTGAAATGCTTGTCACCAATCTGAACGACGCTCTTCGCGCCGGCGAAACCGCTCAAGGTGTCTCGCGAGCCGTGACCATTCACCTGGGTTTGGAGTCGCTCGTGGAAAACGACGGACTTGAAGCTGCGCGCCGCTCGGTGGAAGGCTGGGCGACGGATGCGTCGAAACCGGCGATCGGTTCGTCGGCGTATTTGACCGTCGCGAATGCGATGCACGAAAACGATCCCGCCGCCGCGACGCGTTGGTTGGAGGCGTTGCCGGCGTCGAATGATCGCGACGAAGCGTTTTCTGAATTTGCCGCGCACTGGGCGCAGAAAGATCCGCGGGCAGCCTTGCATTGGGCCGAGTCGTTGCCGGGGGCCGAACTGCAAATGAGCGCTGTTCAACGCACGTTTAACGACTGGGTCGAGCGCGACGCCGCGCCGGCGACCCAGTGGCTCGGGGATTTTCTTTCCCGCGCACCGATCAATGCAGAAACCGATCGCTTGATTGAAGCGGCGATCAATCTCAGTGGTTCGCTGAAAATCTCGCCGGCCGATGCGTTGCAGTGGAACGATTTGATTTCCGACGCGGTCAAGCGAGCGGCCTACGAAGAGAAAATTGCGCTGCGCTGGGGTCGTCAGGACCTGGCTGCCGCCACCAATTATGTGTGGAATAGTCGGAGTATTTCGAGCGAGCGGAAGCAAGCGGTCATTCAACAGATTAAGCAGCAGCAAGGGCGTGAGTTTAACGATTAATATCGTTTCATGACGCGCAACTTTGAGTAATGGTCTGCGTCTTCTTCTCCATGCTGCCCCAACTTCGCGTGCGTTGTCTGATCGGATGTCTCAGTGCGTGGTGCGCGCTTTCGGCCCACGCGGCCGATCCGATCAAAGTCGAGTCGAGCATCGAATTGCCGAAATACACGGTCATCGACACCCGACCGTTGCCCAAGCCTGAGCGTTGGCTCTACGCGGAGTTTCCCGGGTTCGAGGTGTTGTCGAATGCGTCCGATCGCAACACGCGACAAATTCTCGAAGATTTTCGTTTGTTCGAGCAGGCGCTGGAGATCGTCTGGCCGACGCTCAAAGGCAAAAGCCAGGTGCCCGCCACGCTGGTGCTATGCGGGAAAAATCATTTTGATTCTTTTGTCCCCGATGCAGCTAAGCTGACAGATGGCAGTCAGGGAACCGCGTCACTTTTTTTCGACAACGGCCCGCGTTCGGCCATCGTCGTCGACGTGGGCGTGTCGGTGTTGAACCTGAACACAACAGACAGTGCGGCGCTGAATTCAGCAGGTGTCACGACAGCGGGAATCGAAGTCGAAGAGGGCGAACAGCTGAAACGTGAATACATCCGCCTGCTATTGTCGCGCTTGCAGCCGCGGTGGCCCGCGTGGTTTGAAGAAGGGCTCGCCCAGTTATTGCGGGGGATGGAAGTGACGGAGAAGCGGATCACGTTCGCCAAACTGGAGGATCCGAACGAAATTTCGATCACGCAGGCGCAGGCGATTGAAAGTGCCCGCCAGAACGCGGACGCCGGAATCGATTTATCGTCCTCAGCTCCGGCGGAAGATCGCGGATTTCAATCGGCGCTCGCGCGCTCGGCGTTGATGGGGTTTCCGGAGATGTTTGCCGTGAAACGCGAATCCCGGCTGGCGCAAAATCCCATCGGCAGCTCGTGGGCGAAACAGTGCTACGCATTTGTGCACATGTGCCTCTACGGGGAAGGCCAGCGCTACCAAAAAGGATTTTTGAAATTTATCACCCGTCTCACTAAAGAAGAACCGAGCGAGGCGTTGTTCAAAGAATGTTTCGAAACGGGCTATCGTTCCATGGGCACGACGTTACGAAGTTACGTGACTGGGGCGGCCTACAAATCGATGGAGTGGAACGCTGGGAAGGGCAGCAAAGGATTCGCGGACTTCAGCAAAATTGTCCCGCGCGAAGCCACCCAAGGAGAAGTGGGGCGAATCAAAGGCGAAACTTACACGCTGGGCGGGCATCGCGACGAAGCGCAGCGCGAATTAATCACGGCCTATCGCCGAGGCGAACGTGATCCTCGACTGCTGGCCGCGCTCGGACTATTCGAGCAAAGCGGCGGCGACACGGTGAAGGCGCGCAAGTTTCTTGAGGCTGCCGCTGAACAAAAAGTTGTCCGCGCCGAGGCGTATCTGGCGTTGGCAAAACTACGTATTGCTGAAGCGTCAGCCAACGCGGGCGAGGAGAAACCGTTTACCGTCGCGGAAGTGGATGCGATCACGGCGTTGTTGCGCACCGCCGCGCAACAGCCGCCCGCGATGCCTGAGGTCTACGAAACGCTGGCGGATACATGGGCCCGCAGCCCGGAGAAACTGAAGCGGGAGCAAGTGGTGGTGCTGGTGCGGGCGAGTGTGCAGAATCCCGCGCGCCTGCGTTTAATTTATCAAACCGCGCAGTTCTGCGCGGATGCGGGCATGCTCCAGGAAGCGCACGCGCTGACTGATCACGGATTGGTGTATGCTCCCACGGAGAGCGTGAAGCAGCGATTTAGTGAATTGAAAGCCAAGTTGCCGCCGGCTCCTCCCGCCGCCAAATCCTCCAGCTGAACCGGGAAAGTGCGCCGCGCGTCGAACCAATGCGGCTTCGCGCGGTCGTTAGGCGTATGAGCTTTTCAATCGCCGATACCGTCCAGCTGGCCAGCGGCCGGAAAATGCCACGTTTGGGATTCGGGACGTGGAAACTAAAAGACGGAAAAGAAGTGAAGGAGGCGGTCGCTCACGCCATCGAGGCCGGTTATCGCCACATCGACACGGCAGCGGCCTATGAAAATGAAAAAGGCGTCGGCCAGGCGATTCGCGACTGCGAGGTGCCGCGCGAGAGTATTTTCCTGACGACGAAAGTGTGGAACGACGACATCCGCGGCGGCCACGCGGGAGTGAAGCGCGCGTTCGAGGCATCCCTCAAAACACTTGATGTGGGGCACATTGATTTGTTGCTGTTGCACTGGCCGATCACGCCCGCGAAAAATCGCGATGCGTGGAAGACGCTCGAAGAACTTTATCACGCCGGGAAAGTGCGTTCGATCGGGGTGTCGAATTACCTCGTGCATCATCTTGAGACGTTGCTCGAAACCGCCGAAGTCACGCCGATGGTCAACCAAGTGGAATTTCATCCGTATTTGTTGCAGCCCGAGTTGGCGACGTTTTGCCGCGATCACGGCATCGTGCGCGAAGCGTGGTCGCCGTTGATGCAGGGCGAAGCGGCGAAAGTCCCCGAAATTGTGGCGATTGCCAAGGCGCACAACCGCACGCCCGCGCAAATCGTGCTGCATTGGGATTTGCAGCATCAGGTCCTCACGATTCCGAAGTCGACGAATCCGAAGAGGATCAAAGAGAACGCGGGGCTGTTTGATTTCGAATTGACGCCGGATGATATCGCGAAGCTCGACCAGCTTGATCGTGGACAACGCTTCGGGCCCGATCCGGATAAGGTGGATTTTTGAAGTGGAAGAAAGTGACGCGGGCTTCGTGACGCGTCTTGGTAAATGAGCTAGACGGTGTCTCGGGTGATGTCAGGGTTCACGTGCACGTGAATTCTGAATCTCCAACTTTAGCGCCGAAGCGCTTGATCGAATGTGCGGACGCGATTCCGTGGATGCAGACGCGTGGCGTGATCGACGGAGCGTGTGCGATCACCTCGTTGCCAGACGTGTCGGAGGTTAACTTGTCGCTGCCGGCATGGCGCGAGTGGTTTCTCGGCGCGGTAAAACTGGTGGTTGATTCGGTGTCACCGGACAGCGCCGCGATTTTTTTTCAATCCGACATCAAGCGGGACGGCGCGTGGATTGATAAAGGCGCACTCGTCACTCGCGCGGCGGAAGACGCCGGCGCGCAGATTCTTTTTCACAAGATCGTGTGTCGCCGTCCGCCGGGCATGTTGACGATGGGGCGGCCGGGATTCACGCATTTGATTGTGGTGTCGCGAACGATGAAATGTCCGGACGTGCTGCCGATTCCCGATATCATCACCGATGCGGGTCGCCAGCCGTGGGTGCGCGCCATGGGCATTCGGGGCGCGGCTCACGCGGTGCGCTTCGCGAAAGAGCAGGTCGGCGCGAAACTCATCTTCGATCCGTTCTGTGGCGTGGGCACGGTGCTCGCCGTGGCCAATACTTTCGGCCTCGACGCGCTGGGCGTGGAGAAATCCGCCAAACGTTGCGAGCAGGCGCGGACGCTGCGCATCGAAGCCGCCGACCTCGCTTAGGTGTCAGCGTTCATTTCTCCGCTTTGGCGGCGGGATCGACGTAGGTCTGCGGTAACATCGGTCCGAGTGGCATGCCTCCGAGTAGATGCAGATGGATGTGAAAGACCGACTGGCCGGAATCTTCATTGGTATTGAACGTCAGCCGATAGCCCGACTCGGCGATGCCTTGCTCGCGCGCGAGTTGTTTCGCGACGACTAGGAGATGTCCGAGTAGTTTCGTGTCTGCTTCGGAAACATCATTGAGTGTGTTGATGCGCTTTTTCGGGACAATGAGCAAATGCACGGGCGCTTGCCGGCGGAGCGGCACGAACGCGACGCAGAGTTCGTCTTGGTAAACGAGTTGAGTGTCCGTTTTCCCGGCGATGATTGCTTCGAAAGGCGAGGGCGCGGCGAGCTTCGCAGTTTTCTTTGCCGCGTATTCGGGCGACCCGGCGTGAAGGGCAAGAACGAGACCGGAACTTAAGGTTAAAATGGAAAATAAGCGCACGCCGCTTTATCCCTCAGACGCGGGCACCAAGCAAGCGCGCGGGCAGAAAAAGGAGCGCTTTGATCAAAGCAAAGGTCGCGCCGAGGCAGGCGCCCAGCAGCAGGAAGGGAATCGATAGCAACCACACGAGGGGAGCCAGAATCAGCGCCAGCAACGCGACCGGCCAGCAGATCACGAGGAGCAGGCACCAGAGGAAAAATAGGCCGATGGTTTTCATGTGAATGGGATTTTGGGTGAAAAGACCCGCGAGATTGCCCTGAAGTTGCAGGTTTTTTCGGGTGTCCCGAAATTTGCTGCAACTCCACGCCTTTTTGTGGGGTTCTCCGTTTGTGAACGCACTTTTTTCCCTTACTGATCTCCGCCAAACCCTGCGCCGCCTCTCGCGAGAACGCGGCTTCACTGTTACCGTGTTACTGACGCTCGCGCTGTGCATCGGGGCGAATGTCGCCATCTTCGCCGTCGTCGATGCCATCTTGCTTCGCTCGCTGCCTTTCGAGCGGCCCAGCGAACTCGTCAACGTGATCAACAGTTACCCGAAAGCCGGCGTGGAGCGGGCGGGGGCGTCCGTCGCGAATTATTACGACCGACGTGGCAACATCCCGGCGTTTTCTTCGGTGGCGATTGCGCGCGAATCGAATGCGATCATCGGTGAAGCGGGCTCGCCGCGCCGCGTGCCAACTTATCGGATTTCCACCGATTTTTTCTCCACGCTCGGCGTGCCGCTGGCGATGGGCCGCACATTCACCGAGGAAGAAATGATTCCCGCCAGCAGCCGCGTGGCGATCCTCACAGATGGATTTTGGCGCTCACAATTCAACGCCGACCCGAATGTGCTCGGGCGCACGTTTCAAGTCGACGGGTTTGCCATCACGGTGGTCGGCGTGCTGCCGAAGGGATTTCGTTACCTGTCGACCAAGCCGCAGTTTTATCTGCCGGCGGCATCCGATGCGAAAGCGCGCGCGGCGGACAACCGGCATTCGAATAATTACCAGTTTCTCGCGCGGCTCGCGCCCGGAGCAACGCTTGCCGTGGCGCAGTCGCAAATTGACGCCTTCAACGAGAAACAGCTCACCGATGAACCTTACGCCAATCTCATCAAGGGCGCCGGGTATCACACCATGCTGAAGTCATTGCATGCCGACCACGTGAACAGCGTGCGGCCAGTTTTGTTGCTGCTGCAAGCGGGCGTGCTGGCGTTGTTGCTGATCGGCGGCGTGAATTTGATTAACCTCCTGCTGATCCGCGCGAGTGGTCGCGCAAAAGAACTCGCAGTGCGCCAGGCGCTCGGCGCGAGCCGCCGGCACGTGACGCGCGAAGTGATGCTTGAGACGATGATACTCGCGTTGGGCGGCGGTGTGCTCGGTCTCGGCGCGGGCTTTGCGGGCATTCAATTACTCTCGGCGCTCGGCACGGAGCAATTGCCGCTCGGTGCGACGGTGGTGTTCGATTTGCGCGTGGCCGCGGTGGCGTTGGCGGTCGCAATTCTAGTCGGCATGGCGCTGGCGCTGCCGATCATCTGGTTTAATTTGCGCGGAAGTCTCGCGCCCGTGTTGCAAGCGGAGACGCGCGGCGGCACAGTCAGCAAAGCGGCGCAGCAAATGCGTCATGGGTTTATCGTCGCGCAAGTCGCGCTCGCCTTCGTCTTGCTCGCCGGCGCGGGTTTGCTCGGCGTGAGTTTAAAACGCGTGCTGGCGACGGCGCCGGGGTTTCGCACGGAGCACGTGCTTACCGGCAAGATCGTGTTGCCATTTAAAAATTATCCCAAAACACCCGAGCGGTTGGCGTTTACGGAACGCTTGCTGGCCGAGCTGCGCGCGCAACCGGGCGTGACGTCGGTGGGCATTACCTCAGGTCTCCCGTTCACCGGTGGCGTCGATAATAATGCCACGGCGATCGAAGGCGTGAAGCCGAGTCCGACCGACGGGATTCGCGCGCATTTCACCGCCGGCGTGACGGGTAATTATGCGCAGGCGTTGGGGATTCCATTGATCGAGGGGCGTTTTCTCGAAGAGGCCGACAATCAACGCAAGCCGCTCATGTGTGTCGTCGACGCGGATTTTGCGAAACGTTACTGGCCGGGCCAGAGCGCGATCGGTCACCGCATCGCGAACGGGCCCGAATTCAAAGAGGAAAACGCGCACACGATCGTCGGCGTCGTCGGCAGCGTTAAACAAAACGATCTCGCTGATAAGAGCGGGCAGGGCGCGATTTATTATCCCTACGTCAGCTATGCGTCCTCGGATTTCTCCGTGGTGATTCGCACGGCGATGGAGCCAACGTTGCTCGCGCCGGTGTTACAAAAGACCGTGTTGAAACTCGATCCCGAGTTGCCAGTCGACGAATTGAAACCGATGCAGGTGCTCGTCGACGACAGCCTCGTGTCGCGCAAATCGCCGGCGTTGCTCGCGGGGATTTTTGCCGGCGTGGCGTTGTTGCTGGCCGCGGTCGGCACGTATGGCGTGCTCGCTTACGCGGTGAGCCAGCGTCGTCGTGAAATTGGCGTGCGCATGGCGCTCGGAGCGCAACCGGCGCAAGTGCTCGGGCAATTTCTCGGGCTCGGCCTGAAGCTGTTGCTAATCGGGATTGTCCTCGGCGTAGCCGGCGCATGGGGCGTGGGGATCGCGATGCAAAGTGTATTGGTGGGCGTGGGCGCGGTGCATGTCGGCGTGCTCGCCGCGACCGCGGGCGTATTGCTCGTGGTGGTGTTACTGGCGACTTTCCTGCCGTCGCATCGCGCGTCGCGTGTGTCGCCGATGGAAGCCCTGCGCAACGACTGACCGCCGTCGGTGGTTCCGCCCGTCAGCCCCAATGGGCTAAATGAACATGACACGTATTACGTGTCATGTTCGCGCGAGCCGGGGCTTGGCTCCGGGAAGGGCGGGTTGCTGCCTTTCATGGTTTTCATGACGAGATCGATCGCTTCTTCCGAAATGCCGTGGCTGATGCTGACGCTGTAACGCTCGCGCAGGAACGTCTCGACCGACACCCACTGGTCGCGCCAGCGCACGCGGCCGGTCCACGCGCAGAACGTCACAAAATCCTCGAGACGCTTCACCTGGCCGACCGCCGCCTGGAGCTCGAGGATGAGTTGCGCCTGTTTGGCTTCGAAGCGTTTTTGCTGCCCCATGGCCGCGGCGAGAAACAGCGCGGTGCCGATGCAGACGCCCATGAACACGTTGAGATAAAACATCCGGTCGCCAATCGGGATGCCTTGGAAATTGCCGTGTCCATTGAGCACGGCATCAAACGCCAACAACGCCAGCACGCTGCCCACCGACAGCGCAATCGACGGCACAAAGCGCACGGCGGCCCACACGAGCAGCGGCAGAATGAAAATAAGCGTGAGCGTAAGCGGCACGCCGTAAGTCGCCCACCGGCCCGCTGCAAATGCCCCGACGAGGCACGTGAGCACAGCAAGAACGGTGAGCTCCGCCCATTCGCGGCGGCTCTGCGCAGGTTTTTTCCAGCGAATCCATGAAAGCGTGATGGGCGCGATCAGCACCACGGCAAAAAGATTGGCGGCATACCACGCGGTGGCGGTGCTCCAGATTTGGTCCGCCGGCACACGATCGTTGAGCGCGAGCGCCGTGGTGCCGATGGCGGCGCTCAACGGTTGCAACAACACCAACTCGGCGATCAACAGGCCGACGACATCCTGCACGTTGTCGAATTCGATACGCCGGCCGATGCGATCATGAAACCACCAGCCGGCGAGCGCACACTCCAGCGCGTTGCCCGTCGCCATCAGCAGCGCGGTCGGGAAAATCGATTCGCCGCCCCACAACACCAGCGCAAGCTCGCCGAAAAATACCCCGGGCCAGACGCGCTTGCCCAACAGCAATGCGCACGTCAGGGCGAGGCCGGCGGGAATGAAAGGCATCCACGAAACGTTTTCGACGACTTCGGAAAACGTAATGCAAAAACGCCCGATCAGGCAGTAAACGACCGCGAGCGAAATCCAGAGGGAAATCCAAAAGGGTAGCGCTCGCGGTGTTTGCATGGAAAGATGCAAATCGCAGCCAAACCCGGGCCAAAGTAAATTCGCGATTTCAGATTCTCGCGGCCGTGGGCGCGCTAGAATTTTGCGTTATTTGCGTTCGTCCAGCGCGAGCCGCACGGCGAGGGCGCCGAGCACTCCGCCCATGATCCAACGCTGCGTGCGCAGCCACAACGGGCGGGTCGCGAAGAACGCCGCAATTGTCCCCGCCGTGAGCACGAGGCCCAGATTCACAGTGAAACTAATGGCCATCTGCGTGAGGCCGAGCAGCACGCTTTGCAAAAACACGTGGCCGCTTTCCGGGTGCACGAATTGCGGAAAGATGGAGAGGTAAAACACCGCGGCTTTCGGATTCAGCGCGTTGGTGAGAAAGCCCATACGATAAAGTTTCGCCGGGGAATCCGGCGGCAATTGCCGGGTCGCAAACGGTGACGCGCCGCCCGGACGAATCGCCTGCCACGCCAAATAGAGCAAGTAAGCCGCGCCTGCATATTTCAACACCTCGTAAGCGAACGGCACGGCGAGAAACAGCGCCGTCAAGCCGGCGGAGGCGGAAAAAATATGCACGAGCCAGCCGGAGACGACGCCGAGCAACGAAATGAATCCCGCGCGACGTCCCTGACAGATGGAACGTGAAAGCAGATACATCATGTTCGGCCCGGGCGAGAGCACCATGCCGAATGCCGCCGCGCAGAAGAGCAGCCACTCGTTGAGAGGAATCATATGAGCGCGAGCAAATCCCGGTCGCGAGCTGGGTGCAAATCACGAGTGCCGTGAGACCATTACAGCGCGCAAATTTTTCCGGCGGGCAGTTGCGTGGGGCGGCGTGGGCCAGCGCTCGCCAGGGGATCCACGCAGATTATTTGCGGGCCTTCAGTGTGACGAAGCTGCGGATTTTTTCGAGCAACGCCTCGGCGGTGAAAGGTTTCATCAAGAAATCGTCGGCTCCGAGCGTTTTGATTTCTTCCATGTAGGCGTGGTCGCCGGGCGAGGGGAGCATGATCACAGGAATGGCTTTGAGTTCCGGCGACGCTTTGAGACGCTCCAGCATCTCGAGTCCGCCCATCACCGGCATTACCACGTCGAGGAGAATCAAATCGGGTCGGGCGCGCTCAATGGCGAAGAAACCGTTGAAGCCGTTGTTGGATTCGTTCGCCTCGCAGTCAAACGCGCTGAGCGTCCTTTCCACGAAAATGCGGAGTGGTTTTGAATCATCGATGGTGAGAATGGTGACGGCCATGCCTTACCAATGTCGCGGGTTGCGGCGTATCCAAGCGAAGAGTGCTTCGATTTGGAGGCTTCCTTTGGAGAATGGGTTTGCTAGCACGTTGCCCATGAAATCCATCGTTGAAGTCCGCCGCTTGAAGTCGCCCGCCCCGAAACCGCAGGCATTGGCGTGGGATGGAAGCACGCTCTGGATAGGATCGCGCGACACAAAACTCATTCACGCGATCGACCCGAACACGTGGACGGTAAAATGGACGACGCCCGCGCCGGGCACGCCTTGGGGCATGACGGCGGTTGCGGGAGAATTGCGCGTGTTGTGCGGTGAGACGGCGGCGGACACGCGGATCATCCGGCGCTGCGTGCCGGGCAAAGGGTTCGATGCGGAGTTTGGGCTGCCGTGTCCGGGCGACATGGGTTCGCACCTCAGTCACGACGGGAAAAATTTAATTTTGAGCCAGTGGTATCCGAAGAAACTCATTTGGCTGCACGTCGATGGTTCTGCGGGCCGCGTGATCGAGGTGACGCGGGGAATTTGCGGGCACTGTTTGGTTGACGGAGTGTTTTATCTGATGACCACCGACTACGAGGAAACGACCGGCTATTTCCTCACGCGCGTGGACCCGCGCGGAGCGACGCCCACGATTGAAGATATCGCCACCGTTCCATTCCAAGCACGCGCACTGGCATTTGATGGCACGAACTTCTGGACGAATCATCGCGAGCAAGATGAGACGGTCTGCTTTGCGCGGCCTGATTAACAGGTTCCCGCAAAGCGCGAAAATTTAATTTCAGGGGAAGCGGTTTTGCCCTTGTGCGGCGTCCGGCATTGGCGACACAAAGAGCGCCTTTTTCATGCAGACCATTTCCCAAGAAATCCCCCTCGAGAAGATCAACATCTACGGCGGCACGCAGGCGCGCGTGAAGACCAACGACGATGCCATCGAAAGCTATGCCGACGAAATGATGCGTGGCGTGGTGTTTCCGCCGATTCAGGTTTATTTCGACGGTGCGACTTACTGGTTAGCCGACGGATTTCACCGGTTTCTCGCGACGAAACGCAACGAGCGTTCCACGATTTCCGCCGAAGTTCAACCCGGTGGCCGCACGGAAGCGTTGCGTCACGCACTGGGCGCGAACTCCACAAATGGCGTTTACCGCAACAACGGCGACAAGCGTAACTCTGTGGAAATCGCGCTCGAAGAATGGCCGGAACTGGCGAATCCGGTGATCAGCGAAATTTGCAAAGTGTCCGCCGAACTCGTGCGCAACTGCCGTCAGGCGATGCAAAAAGCGGGGCGCATTCCTGAAGTGACCACGGTCACGGGGCGCGATGGAAAACAATATCCCGGCGCCGTCGAGCGTCAGCCGCGTGGTAAAAGTGAAGAACCTTCCAGTGAAAAGGGCGGTGGTGGTGGCGGGAGCGGCGGCGGCTTTGCCAAGAGCGGTGGCGATGGCGGGGCGCTCGGCGGCTCGACCAACGAACTCGAATACGAGGCGCGTCAGATGATCCGCAACGGCGAGATCAATCCCTTTGAGTTGCGCAAGATGGCGAGCTCGACGCCCAACGATTACGCCGCCGCAACGATCAAATTGCTCGAAAGCATGCGCCGTGACGACCCGAAGCGCCGCGAAGGACTCATCCGCATCAAAGACTGGATCGAACGCGAACTGCGCGGCGAAAACGTTCTCCCGGCAAATCTGGGCGCGGCGGACACGGCGACTGCGGTGACCGAGAAAGTCAGTCTTCGTGACAGCGCCGACGATGATTCTGTTGAACTCGATGAAGACGAGCCGGAGGATGAAGAAGACGTTGAAGAATCGTCGGACGATGACGGTGACGAGCGCGAAGAGAACTGAGCTTCGATTCGCCTTTAGCATGCCGAACCAAACCCGCGAAGTTCGTCCTCATCCCACGCCGCGTCACGTGTTGAGTCACGACGCCGGCGTGCTCGCCGTGCCGGCGGAATGGGATTTGCTGCCGCCCGGCGATGCCGCCCTGAGCCGTCGCATCAAGCAGGACGGCCCCACGTGGACAGTGATCGAACTGAAAGGCCGGAAACGTTTCTCGCGCGGTATCTGGGCTCCGGCGATTCGCATCAAGGCACTGCGGATCGAATTGGAGTTGGAGCGTCGTGATCCCGCGTATCAGCGTAAACTCGAGGCGGGACGGGCGCGGCGAGCCGAGGAACAATTGGTTTACGTGGGCGACTTCCGGGACGCCGTGTTGGCGTTTCTCAATTTCCATCCCACGCACCGTTTTGCCGCGGACGCCATGGCCGAACGAATCGCCGCCCACGCCACACCCGTCGGCAGCGGCACCGTGGCGCGCACGGAGCGCATCCCGATCGAACGGCGTGCCGAAGCCGCGACGATCGCGTGGATGCGTCACCAAACGACGGGTTACGATTCGATGCGCATCCCGCTCGTGAAAGGAAAACGCCGTGAAGTCCGTCGCCTGCTCGCGCAACGCTCCGTCAAGTTACTCGAACGCTACCGCCGCGGCGTGGATATCGACCTGGCAACATGTCCGCTTTCACGAGCCTTGATGGGTCGCGCGTGATGATGTTGTCACTTTACCAGCGGTGCGTTTGAAACCGACTGTTTTATCAACGGAATAGGACCAACTGAAGACTGAGTGTCTCTGGCTAGAACTAAGGAATTACTTGGAAGGGTAATACCAAACCCAAAGACTAAATCCCGCAGCCGCTATTGATATTATTAAGGCAAAAATACTAAGCCGATTTGATGTTCTGGAAATTTCGTTCGCCTCCTTAGCAACATCGATTTGCTGGGTATGCCGGCGATTCTCCGCAGTTTCCGCCTCTTCACGTTCTATGCTTTTAATCCTCTGTGCTCGTTGCTCCTTGAGCCATGCCCGGCGCTCGATGCCGTCGCTTACGAGCGTAAAATAGCCTGGCTGCATTCGTTGGGATGCATAGTCGAACCATTCCAGCGGCCAGTTTTCCATTTCGCGTCTGTAGTCAGCCTCAGTGTGAAAATTTCCGATCACACGCTGCACTTCAGCTCTGTCGAGTGGAGTCATCATAGCGTCATCAAAACACTGTTTTTTGGGCTATCACGAACATATCAGGCCAGATTTCTTAGAGCTTCTTCACCGTGTTTATTGCGTTTAACTCAATCCACCCAATTCCGCGCGTTGTAGAAGAGCTGCATCCAGGGGCTGTCTTCGCCCCAGGTTTTCGGGGCGTAGCTCATGCACTTGCTGCGGAAGACGCGCTCGGGGTGCGGCATCATGATCGTGACGCGACCGGTGGTGGTCGTGAGCGCGGTCATGCCGAAAAGTGAACCGTTCGGGTTGAGTGGGTATTGCTCCGTGGCTTCGTGGAAGTTGTCGACGAAGCGCGCGGCGACGTAACCGGACTTGCTGCAGGCTTCGGCGTCGGCACGGGTTTTGAACTCGGTGAAGCCTTCGCCGTGAGCGACGGCGATCGGGACGACGGAGCCTTCCATACCGGCGAACAAGACGCTGGGGCTCTTTTCGATCTTCACGGAAACGAAGCGGCCCTCGTAACGCTCGCTTTGGTTTTGCACGAAGCGGGGCCAGTGGGCGGCACCCGGGATGATCGACTTCAGATTGCTGACCATCTGGCAGCCGTTGCACACGCCGAGGGCGAAAGCGTCTTCGCGAGCGAAGAACGCCGCAAACTCGTCGCGCGTGCGCGCGTGGAAGAGGATGCTCTTCGCCCAGCCTTCGCCAGCCCCGAGGACGTCGCCGTAGCTGAAACCACCGCAGGCGGCGAGGCCTTGGAAATCTTTCAACGAGACGCGACCGCTGAGGAGATCGGTCATGTGCACGTCGACGGCCCGGAAACCCGCGCGGTCGAATGCAGCGGCCATTTCCACCTGACCGTTGACACCTTGCTCGCGGAGGATGGCGACGGAAGGCTTCGCTGAACTTTTAACGCTGAACTTCGAACTTTGAACGTCGAAGGTCAGTTTCGGATTAATGCCGAGATCGCGGCGGTCGAGACGCAGGGCGTGTTCTTGATCGGCCGCGCTGGGGTTGTCGCGCATGCGGGCGATGCGGTGCGTGACGTCGGACCAGAGGGCGCGGAGCTTCGTGAGGTCTTCGGTGTAAAGTGTCTTGCCGCTTTGCACGACGTTCAGGCTGAACGTCTGGTTCAGTTTGCCGACGCGGGAGACGCAGGCTTTGAGGCCGTTTTCGCGGAACGCGAGCAGCACGTCGTCGAGGTGTTCTTCGCTGACTTGGAGGACGGCGCCGAGTTCTTCGTTGAAGAGGGCGGCGAACGGTTCGTGCAGATGCGGGATTTCGAGATCGACGCCGGTGTGGCCGGCGAAGGCCATTTCCGTGACGCAGGCAAACAAACCGCCGTCGGAGCGATCATGGTAGGCGAGGAGTTTTTCCTCGCGACCGAGCTTTTGGATGACGTTCCAGAAATTCTTGAGATCAGTGGCGCTGTCGACGTCGGGCGTCGCTTCGCCCATTTGCGAAACGACCTGCGCGAGGATCGAACCGCCGAGACGATTCTTGCCGCGACCGAGATCGACGAGGAGAAGAACGGACTCGGACTCCGGTTGAGCGTTGAGTGATGAGAGTTGAGTGTCGGCTGACTGATCGCTGACGGCTGAAAGCTGATCGTTCCGCTTGAGCTGCGGCGTGAGCGTTTGGCGGATGTCGGTCACCGCCGAGAACGCCGAGACGATGAGCGAGATCGGCGCGGTGATGCGTTTCGATTTTTCGCCGTCTTTCCAGACGGTGCTCATGCTCATCGAATCTTTGCCGACCGGAATCGTGATGCCGAGCGCGGGGCAAAGTTCCATGCCGACGGCGTGCACGGCGGCGTAGAGATCGGCGGCGTCGCCGGGGACGGCGGGCGCGGCCATCCAGTTGGCGGAAAGGTTTACTTTGCTGAGATCGCCGATTTGCGCGGCGGCGAGATTCGTGAGGGCTTCGCCGACAGCGAGGCGAGCGGAGGCGGCGGCATTATTGACGGCGACCGGCGTGCGTTCGCCCATCGACATGGCTTCGCCCGTGTAAACGTCGAACGAGGCGGCAGTGACGGCGCAATCGGCGACGGGCACCTGCCACGGCCCGACCATTTGATCGCGCGCGATGAGACCGCCGAGCGTGCGATCGCCGATGGAAATCAAAAATGTTTTGTCGGCGACGGCGGGATGCGAGAGCACGCGCTTGGCGGCTTCCTTGAGCGCCGCGCTGACGAAGACCGGGTCGTTGCGGCCGCGGCCCGCCGCGATTTCGGGTCCGACCAAAGTAAACAAGTTGAGCGGTTGTTGCGGGCGCTTGAGCGAAGCTTCCTTGCGGTGCATGCGCGGCGGTTTGCCGAGCAAGACTTCGAGCGGGAGATCGATGGGCGTATTGCCGAAATGCGGGTCTTCTAGAACGAGATTCTTTTCCTCGGTGGCTTCGCCGACGACGGCAAACGGTGCGCGTTCGCGTGCGCAGAGTTTGGCGAACAGTTCGATGCGGTCGGCGGGCACGGCGAGGACGTAACGCTCTTGCGATTCGTTGCACCAGATCTCGAGCGGCGACATGCCGGGCTCGTCGTTGGGGACATTGCGGAGATTAAATTTTCCGCCGCGGCCGCCGTCATTCACGAGCTCGGGCAGCGCATTGGAAATGCCGCCGGCACCGACGTCGTGGATGAAGGAAATGGGATTCTCGTCGCCGAGTGCCCAGCAGCGATCGATGACTTCCTGACAGCGACGCTCCATTTCGGCGTTGTCGCGTTGCACGCTGGCGAAATCGAGGTCTTCGCTGCCGGAACCACTCGCCATCGAACTCGCGGCGCCTCCGCCGAGGCCGATGTTCATCGCGGGGCCGCCGAGCACAACGAGTTTGTCGCCAGGGTTGATCGCGCCTTTCTGGACGTGGTCGGCTTTGATGTTGCCGAGACCACCGGCGAGCATGATCGGCTTATGGTAACCGCGCCACTCCGTGGCGCGGAGTTGAGAGTTGAAAGTTGAAGGTTGAGAGACCGAACCTGGTTTGTTTGCTGATCGGCTTTCACCTTTCAACTTCGGGCTTTCAACTGCAGGAAGTGCGGCCGGCACTTCCTGTTCGAAGGTGCGGAAATAGCCGTTGATGGCGGGGCGGCCGAATTCGTTGTTGAACGCGGCGCCGCCGAGCGGGCCTTCGATCATAATGTCGAGCGCGGAGACGATGCGGCCGGGTTTGCCGTGATCTTTTTCCCACGGCTGGATCGCGCCGGGGAGTTTTAAATTTGAAACCGTGAAACCCACGAGACCGGCTTTCGGTTTCGAGCCGCGGCCCGTGGCACCTTCGTCGCGGATTTCGCCGCCCGAGCCGGTCGCGGCGCCGGGGAAGGGCGAGATCGCGGTTGGGTGGTTATGCGTTTCGACCTTGCAGAGGATGTGGATGTCTTCGTCGTGCGCGGAGTATTCGGCCGTGCGCGGATCGACGTAGAACCGACCACCCCGGGAGCCGACGAGCACCGCGGCGTTGTCCTTGTAAGCAGAGAGAATTCCTTCGCTGTGGAGCTGGTAGGTATTCTTGATCATCTGGAAGAGCGACTTGTCCTTGGCGGAACCGTCGATCTCCCACGTGGCGTTAAAAATCTTATGGCGACAGTGCTCGGAGTTGGCCTGCGCAAACATCATCAGCTCGATGTCGTTCGGGTCGCGGCCGAGTTTGGTGAAGGCGGCGACGAGGTAATCGATCTCGTCATCCGCGAGCGCGAGACCGAGTGAGGCATTCGCTTCGACGAGCGCGGCGCGGCCTTTTTTGAGCATGGGCACGCTGGTTAGCGGGCGCGGTTGCTCATGTTGGAAAAGTTCGGCGCAGTCGGTGATCTTGGTGAAGACCGCCTGCGTCATGCGGTCGTGCAGCTTGGCGACGATCGTATCGAGTTTTTCGCTGCCGAGTTCCGCGTAAGGCACGGACAAGCTGAGCGTGTAAACGACGACGCGTTCGAGGCGTTTGATATTCGCCAGGCCGCAGATGTGCGCGATGTCAGTGGCTTTGGACGACCAGGGAGAAATCGTGCCCGGGCGCGGCGTGATCACCAACGTCACGGTGTCGCCGGTGAGGGCTTCGACGGCGCGGCTAGGACCATAGGTGAGCAGCTGTTCGAGGATGGTGAGTTCCTCGGTGTTCAGCTGGGTCGTCAACTCGGCGACATGGAAAAATTCCGCGGTCAGCGCGGTGACCGGAATGCCGGTGCCGGAGAAGTCCGAGAGGAGCTTCTGGATGCGAAATTGGGAGAGGGCAGAAGAGCCGCGAAGTGTCAGCATGTCGGTAAAAACGAGATGTTCGCGAACGTAGCGGGCGCGTCAAGTGGGCGCACGGCCATAGTTAAAATTCAAATAAAGACATCACCCTAGACCGCTCAGGATTAGACGGTTAGATTAAACAAAGCCGTTGACCTCGTGACGCCGCGTCCCGGATAAAATATCTCTATGCCAAATTCTGGCTTTAAGTGCGGTGGGTTGATGATCGCGGGGATGATTGCGGTCACTGTCGCGGTGGCGGACGAGTTGCCGGAAGCGCGTTTCCACAGCGTGAAAGCATGGCGCGGCACGTTTACGGCGTCGACGCGGAGCAACGAGAACCTGCTTCCGTTTAAAATTCCCGGCGCGAGATTCACCTATGATGCGACGCTGCGAGTGGAATTTTATCTCGATCAATTCGAAGATGAACCCGCAGTGTGGCGCGGACGCGTGGTGAGTTCGACTTTGGATTCCGCGTATCGTTGCGTGCTCACCGGAAAGGAAGGCACCGTGGTCAGCCGGTTCAGCACGAGCGGGTCGATGGAACTCGATTCAGACGAGGCTCCGGAATTGAGGTTTAGCCCGAAACTAGGCTGGGCGTTTCAAATGAAGGGCAGTGTCAAACGAAAGTCCGAGGTCCATAAAACCATCACCCTTAATTCCGGGCAGGTATGGCGTGACCAGCAAACTTCGAGCGTGTTTGGAATCAGGCGGACGCCGCGTTTTCCATTTCCCGCGAAGGGCTACGTGCTTGCCGGGAGCGGCCCGGTCGAGACGACGCAGATCACTTCGTCGCCTTTGATCGGCGTCGATCCGCATCCAACGTGGACTGTCACGGTGCATTTGGAGCCGGCTTCGCTGGAAGAATTGAAATTGGAAATTGAAGAGCCGGCGGATTACAAAAAGTGGCGCCCGAAAACCACCGCCGAGGCAGAAGCGGGCGAGCCGCTCGTCGTCAAAGCCAACGTCACGACCGCGAATGGCGGAAAACCTCCGGTGAAGGTCACGGAATTTATTTGGGAGTTGGTCGGAACGTCGACGGAACCGGGCGTGGCGATGAATTATCCTGTGATGGGCGATAACTTCTACGACGGACGTCGCGACCTCGAACTCGACGCCGACGGGGAATTTTTCGTGTTGGAAGAAGAGAAACAGCGCATGCGGCGCGCGGTGAAAGATGGATTTTCCGACACGGCGAAAATTGTGCCATTCGACATGGGCGGGTGGTCGACCTTGCAAGTGACTGCCGTGATGGCCGACGGGCGCCGCGTGCAGGGAAAGCTGACAGGGAAATCGGAGTTCGGTCTGCGGGTGCCGAAGCGGAATCCTGATTCGCACATCGCGGAGGGCTGGAAGGAGGAAAATAAATCCGGCGCGGACGATTTGGACGACGAAAATGATCCGGTCGGTGACGGCAACAAAGGCGACGGCTTCGCGCTCTACGAAGAATACCGTGGCTGGATTGTGAACGGTGAACCGATGGGCGGGGATCCGAAGAAAAAAGATTTTTTCGTGCTGAATCGCATCGGGCCGGACGCGGAGAAGGGCATTGGTTTGTTCGCGGCGCTCTCGGATTTAAATGTGCACGTGCTCGAATCGGAAAACGAGATGGCGGTCGATACGCGATTGATGAATCAAAATTACATGGAAGGTGCGCACGTGGTCGATCAGCACGGCGTGTGGATTAAAACCTTCGATTCGGCGGAGAAACTCGGCGGCTCGGGTGCGTTTACTGTGCCGACACCGGAGAACGAGGGTAAGCACATCGCACTGCGTCCCGGTCTCACGCGGGGCATCGGTATTTTGCCGCGTGGCCACGCGGAGAGTGATTTTAGCAAACCGTTCAATCTGCCCGCGAGCGAGGCATCCGGTGCTTACGATCGCGCCATCGCGCACGAATTGATGCACTCGGTCGGCGCAGTCGAACACGGCACCGGCGATGGTTCGGTGCGGCTGCAGTTTTACTCCGTCGATCATCCGGGAAATAAACTCGGCCGGCCGTATTTCACGAGCTTCGGCATCAACCTGGGCGCCGCGCCGGTTTACGAATTGCGTGATGAAGATGGTTCGGATGTCGCGCAAAAAATCCAGCAAAGCGAAAGTCTCGCGAGCGAGCGCCAGAAATGGAATGACACGATGCGTGGGATTTATCAGGGGCGACCGGGCGATGCGGACTATCCGAGAATGTCCGAGCGCGATTTCGATTTCTACCGCGAATCGTCGCTCGGAGGTGTCTTTCAAATCGAGGGACAAGTCGGCGTCCAAGGCGGCCAGCATTCCGGCCATCAGGAGTGCATCATGCGTTATTACTTCGCCGACCTTTATGAGATGGCGGGCGGCAAAGGATTTTACCGGATCGCGGCGGGCGCGGAGCACATCGGTTTTTATCTGTGTCGTTCGCCTGCTGGCACCGGCGTGAATGCACCCGGCCACAAACCGCAATCGCGGCACGGCCCCGCCGGCGCGGGGGGCGGAAATTGTTTCGGGCAACTCTGTCCCAACGACGCGATTCCTCCGCGGGCTTCGCAATTCTAATGAAAGCGCGCGCAATTTTTCTCTTTGGGCGAATGGGCTTCGTGTTGCTCGCGATGTGGTCGGCGATTGGCCTGCACGCCGCAACCAATCCCGTGGTTTCGTTTGGCTTTCGCGGGACGTCGGGCGAAACGGTAGAAGTGGGCGAGCCGTTGATGATTGGTGTCGAATTGCGCACGGCCCCCGGCGCGAAAGAAAGGCTCATGCTCGCTCCTGCGCAAGGCGCGTGGACCGACGCGGTCAACGTGGAGTTGGTGTCGACGGCAAATCGCGGAAACTCGGTGCGTGCGGTGTTGTTGGGGCGGGCAGATTCGCCGCGTGCGACGCTGGATGCGACGCGTCGCGCGGGTGGCGGTTGGCTGATATCGGAAGCGGCGATGAAAAGTGTCGCGCCGGGCGACTACGAACTGCGCGTGAAATTACGCGTCGACTCAGGCGACGGCTGGCGAGGTGAAGTTTCGGCGCCATCGCGCAAAGTGAAAGTCGTTGCGAGTAAATCGAACTCCGTGCAACGCACGCTCGCGCTGGCGGGCGAAGCCATGGTGGCCGATCGACTCGAGAGGGCAGCGCAAATGCTCGATGAATTTCTGAAGACGAATCCGAAGGAGCCGCGCGTGTGGGTCTTGCGCGCGACAGTGGCGGAACGCGCCGGAAATGTAGGCGCCGCGTTGTGGTTTGCGAATCAGGTCGTGTCATCGACCGGGCCGGTCAAAGGCCCACCGCCGTTGGAACTGGTTGAGCTTCGTCTGCGACTGCGAACTCAATTGGAGCAGCCCGAGAATGCCGCCGCAGCATCGCCGCCTGCGTGGTCGTGGCCGCCGCGCGAGTTGGTCGAAGCAACTCTGGCGGAAGCGAAGAAAGCGCTGCCGGTGGAAAAAGTCGCGCCCGTGGCGCCCTCGGCGCGACCGGCTGATCCGAACCCGCAGTCGGCGAAACCGGCGACTCCCGCAACGCCTGCACGGTCAGCGCAGGCGGCTGCATCGATAACTGCAATGGCGACTAAACCTGGCGCGCAGACGGTCGGCGTGCTGGTCGCAGCGAGCGAATTGTCAGAAGCTAAAATTCTCTCCGAACCGCTGGGCCAATGGGCGAGTGCGGCCACGGCGGGTTCTCGTTATTCGAATGGGGTCGGTTATTCGCCCGCGCAAGCAACGGGCGCGCCCAACGTGCCGAAGGGGAGCGACAATTCCAATGCGTGGTGTCACAGCGGCGACTCTAAGGAAATCGAATGGCTGGAACTGGCCTTCGCGACGCCGGTGCGTGCGACGGAAGTCCGCGTGCGCCAAACGTTGAATCCTGGCGTGATCATCAAACTCGAAGCGATCGAACCTGACGGCACGAGTCATGTGTGGTGGGAAGGCCGCGATGCGGCCGGGTTGGCCAATTCCCCCGGCGCGATCACGTGGTTTGCCGTGCGCGCGTCGCAGCCGGAGTATTTGGTCGCGCGCGTGAGGATCACTTTGGATCTTCGGCTGCGTGTGGGTTGGAAGCAAATCGACGCGGTGCAATTAGTCGGCGAGCCTTGAGCGAAATCGCGCGCATGCGGCGGGCCGCTTGTAAATTAGAAGATGTGACACAGATTCGTGCGCTCATGGTGACCATATCGAAAACACTGTTGGGCAACCCGCTGGCAGAGCGCGACCTGTGCCGGCTGAAAGGCTGTGTGCCTGCGGCTTTAGCTCTTAAGTCACACGAGTTTGAGAAAGCCGTTGACCAATCCGGCGGCGTTCGCGAAATCAGGACGCTTTCATGAGCGAATTCATTAGCCACGAATGCGGAATTGCCTTGGTGCGGTTGAAAAAGCCGCTCGCCTATTATCAGGAGAAGTATGGCACGCCGCTGTGGGGGTTTAACCAGCTGTTCCTCCTGATGGAAAAGCAGCACAATCGTGGCCAGGATGGTGCGGGTGTGGCGTGCGTGAAATTCGACGTGCCGGCGGGCGAGCCTTACATGTTCCGCGAGCGCAACGTGGAAACCAATCCGCTCGATAAAATTTTTCAGGCGTTGCTCACGCGCTACAACACGCTCGTGAATGAAGGTGCGGTGCATCCGGAATTTCCGGAGACAGCGAAGCGTCGCTTCGATTTTTGCGGCGAACTTTATCTCGGGCACCTGCGCTACGGCACTTCGGGCGGTTATAACATGAGCGCGTGTCATCCGTTTTTTCGCCGGAGTTCATGGCCGACGCGCAACTTGATGCTCGCGGGGAATTTCAACCTGACCAACACCGCCGAACTCAACGACTCGCTCATCGCGATCGGTCAGCATCCGATTTTCGCAACCGACACGCAGGCAATCCTCGAACGCATCGGCTTCTGTCTCGATGACGAACACGAAGACCTTTACCGCGCGCTGAAAACGCAGAGCCTGCCTGGCACCGAGATTTCACGGCGCATCAATGAAGAAATCGATCCGGGCCGTGTCTTGCGCAAGGCTGCGGCGAATTGGGACGGCGGTTACTCGCTCGTCGGCGTGCTCGGTAACGGCGACGGATTCGTCTGCCGCGATCCCTCGGGGATTCGTCCCTGTTACTGGTTTGAAAATGATGAAGTGGTGGCGTTTGCCTCGGAGCGCGCGCCGCTGTGCACCGGTTTCGAAGTCGAAGCTTCGCAGGTGAACGAAGTCGAACCGGGCTGCGCCGTCATCATGAAGAAAGGCGGCGAAGTGCGCGTGGAACGCATCCGCGCGGCGCTGCCGAAGACGCAATGCACGTTCGAGCGCATCTATTTTTCGCGCGGTAACGACGCCGACATCTACCGCGAACGCAAAGCGCTTGGCGCCGGCCTTACGGCGCAGATCTGGAAAGCGGTTAGCGGTGATCTCGCGAAATCCGTTTTCAGTTTCATCCCGAACACGGCAGAAGTCGCTTATTTCGGACTCATGAGCGAGCTACGTTTGCGCCGTCGTTCCGAAGTGAAACAGACGCTGCTCGACGCCGCGAAAAATGGCACACTCGACGAGAAACTCGTCGACCATCTGATTCTCGATAACTGGCCGCGTGGCGAAAAAATCGTCACCAAAGACGTGAAGCTGCGGACGTTTATCAGTCAGGAAAAGTCTCGCAACAATCTTGCCTCGCACGTTTACGACGTGACTTACGGCGTCGTCGAAGACGGCGATAATCTGGTGTGCGTCGACGACTCCATTGTGCGCGGCACGACATTGCGCCGCTCGATCCTACGCATTCTCAAACGCCTCAATCCGAAGAAAATCATCATCGCGTCGACGGCGCCGCAGATTCGCTACCCGGATTGCTACGGCATCGATATGTCGGAGATCGGCAAGTTTGTGGCGTTCGAAGCCGCGATCACCCTTTTGAAGGAACGCGGTCAAGCGAACATCATTCAAGAAGTGTATCACCTCTGTCGGGAGCAGTTGAAAAATCCCTCCGCTGAGCCGGTGAATCACGTGCGGAAAATCTACGAGCCGTTCACCGCCGAGGAGATTTCTGCGAAAATCACGCAGCTCGTCTCGCCGCCGCAAAACGGTTGGCAGGGCGAAATCGAAATCATTTTCCAATCGATCGAAAACTTGCACGCCGCGCTGCCGAATCACACCGGCGACTGGTATTTCACGGGAAAGTATCCGACGCCCGGTGGCTACCGCGTCGTGAATCAGGCCTACGTGAATTACTACGAAAAGAGCGAAGGCCGGAGCTATTGAGCCCATTACCTCATGAGCCTTTCCTACGAATCCTCCGGCGTTAATTACGACCAACTCGACGCGTTTAAGCGCGCCTGCCAACGCGCGGCCAAGACGACTGCGCCGTTGCTCACGAAGCACGGCTACGCCGAGCCGGCTTCGACGCGCGGCGAGAGTTCCTATTTGATGGAAGCGGCGGATCATTTCCTCGCGCACGTCGAGGAAGGTCTCGGCACAAAAAATCTCGTGGCGGACGTCGTGTATGCGCAGACGGGGAAGAATTTTTATCGCGAGATTTCCATCGATACCGTCGCTACGATCGTGAACGACCTGATCACGTGCGGTGCATTGCCCATCTCCGTGGCGATGCACGCCGCCGTCGGCGAGTCCGCGTGGTTTACCGATGCGAAGCGCATGGAAGCGCTCGTCGAAGGGTGGGCGGAAGGCTGTCGTCAAGCGGGTGCGGTCTGGGGCGGTGGTGAAACGCCGACGTTGCGCGGCATCGTGCACCCTGAAGCGATCGTGCTCGCAGGGTCGGCGATCGGTAAGGTTTTCCCGAAATCGCTCCGGATCACCGGCGATGTGAAAGAGGGCGACGCGATCATCTTTCTCGCGAGCTCCGGCGTGCAGACGAACGGACTTTCGCTGTGCCGATTGATTGCGGAAAAACTACCGCAAGGTTACCAGACTCCGATTGGCCATGGGGATGAGCGCACGTATGGCGAAGCACTGCTGGCGCCTTCTGTCATCTATGTCGATTTTGTAGCGCGCTGTCAGCAAGCGGGTGTGAAGCTGAATTACGTTTCGCACGTGACCGGCCACGGCTGGCGCAAGTTGATGCGGCTCGACGAACCGTTCATTTACGAGATCACGACGCCGCGCGAGATTCCGGCGCTGTTTAAATTCATGATGGAAGCCGGCCCGATCACGCTGCGCGAAGCTTACGCGACGTTCAACATGGGCGTCGGTTTTGCCGCTTACATTTCGCAAAGCCAAGTTGAAGCCACGCTCGCCGCGGCAAAAGCCGCCGGCAATGACGCGTGGGTCGCAGGTCGCGTGAAGAAAGAAGGCAGCCGCAAGGCAGTCGTTGTGCCGTCGCTCGGTCTCGAATATTCCGGCGACACGTTGCAGGTGCGTTGAGGCGCCGCGAATGTAGGTCGGGCATAAAGCTCGGCCTACAGAATAGCGGATCGAGGTGGGCGTCGGTCTCCGCCCCGACGCTTCAGTGTCTGCGCACACGCTGTTGCGTTCGCGGCCTGTCGCCGGAGCTGAGACTGGCGCTCACCTTTGTTTCCAAGGTAGGGCTCGATCTCGGAGCGGACCGCGCGTGGCGGGGATCTTTAGCGGCCTGCCCGGAGGTCAGGTCCGACCAATAAAAAAGGGCGGTTAGGGATAACCGCCCCTGCCTTATTTCTATTCCTTCTGGCGCGCTCAGTTCAGCAGCTTCGCGAGTTCTTTTTCGAGGGCGTCGCCGCGGAGGTCTTTGGCGACGATTTTACCTTCTTTATCCAAGAGGAACGTCGAGGGAATGGAGTTGATGCCGTTTTCCTGGGCGATCTTGCCATTCTCGTCGAGGTGGTGCGTCCACGGCATTTTGTTTTTCGCGAGGAAATCGTCGAGCTTGCTGCGTTCGCGGTCGAGGCTTAGGCCGATGATTTCAAATCCCTTGGCGTGGTATTTTTCGTAGGCGGCCTGAACGTGAGGCAACTCGGCTACGCACGGGCCGCACCAGGTGGCCCAAAAGTCGATGAGCACGACTTTACCTTTAAAGGCATCGAGCGAAAATTCTTTGCCGGCGAGATCGGTCGCGGTGAAATTAGCGAACGGTTTGCCGACGGCGAGGACGTTGGCGGAGGCGATTTGTTTTTCCACGGCGTCGATGATGCTATCCAGATTCTTGCCGACCTCGGTGTTCGGGAAATCCGCTTTGACGCTTTTTAAGATCACGAGGGCTTTATCCCCTTCGTCGAACACCTCGAGATAAAGGCGGGCCTTCATCAGGTGAATCGAAGCGACGTCGTCGGTCTTCTCGGCGGAATACTTGGCGAGCAGCGCGTCGAATTCTTTAATTTCCTCCGTGAGCGCGGCCTCGGTCGGCTGCTCTTTCAAGCTCTCGAGTTTCGCGGAGATTTTTGCGAAGAGGACTTTGAATTCCGTGATGACGGCGCTCTCGACTGGCGCGGGAGCCGCAGCGGGCATCGGGGCAGCAGTGGGCACTTCCGGTGTCGTCTTGGTTTGGGCACCGGCAAATGGCGCGAGAACGAAAGCCGCAGCAAGCGCTGCGGCGAAAAGGCGTTTGAAGTTAATCATGAGGCGAGGTGGGACTCTTAACGACGGTTCCAAGTTCCGCGGGAAAGACCGCCGAACTTACGAGGCGCAGGCTGCGCGCCACCTTGACCGCCCTGGCCACCTTGTGGGCCGGCGGGACGGTTGCCGGGCTGACCTTGACCTTGCGAGCGAGGGGCCGGGCCGTTGTCGCGGCGCGAATCCTGACCGCGCCCGCCACCGCCGCCCTGGCCACCTTGACGTTGTTGGCCGCCGCCGGAGCGCTGGCCGCCTTGATGTCCACCGCGTTGGCCGTGGCCGCCTTGGTGTTGCGGGTAGCCACCGGCAGGCATCGGAGGACGCACAGGTTGGCGTGAATAGTCGAAACCTTCGAGCTGAAGTTGCGGCACGCGCTGGCCGATGAAGCGCTCGATGGCGCGGATATCGTCGGCCTGATCGGGCGTCGTGAGCGTGAACGCATCGCCGACGGCGGCGGCGCGGCCAGTGCGACCGATGCGATGGACGTAATCTTCCGGATTCGCGGGAATGTCGTAGTTAATGACGTGCGAAACGCCCGCGACGTCGATGCCGCGTGCGGCGATGTCGGTGGCGACCATCACTTCATATTTACCGGATTTGAAGCCTTCGAGGGCTTCGACGCGTTGCGACTGTGAGCGATTGGCGTGAAGGACGGCGACGGAATGGTTCGCGGCCTTGAGTTTGCGGGCGATCTTGTCGGCGCCGTGTTTGGTGCGCGAGAAGACGAGACAGCTGTGGAAATCGGTTTTTTCAAGCAGCGCGACGAGGAGGTCGAACTTGAGGCCGGCGGACACGGGATAAAACGCGTGCGTGACGGATTTGTTAACGGTGCGGGAAACACCGATCTCGATGCGGGTAGGATTGCGTAGGGCAAACGACGCGATGGCGTCGATCTCTGGCGGAATCGTGGCGGAGAAAAACAGCGTCTGGCGCTCTTTCGGGCACATCGCGATGATCTTTTTCACGTCTTTGACGAAGCCCATGTCGAGCATGCGGTCGACTTCGTCGAGGATAAGGATCTTAAGGTTGTCGAGGCGGAGGGTCTTCTCGTTGAGGAAGTCCATGAGGCGACCGGGCGTCGCGATGACGATGTCGGTGCCGGCTTGGATTTCGCTGCGCTGGCGACCGTAGCCGACGCCGCCATGGACGACGGTAGCGCGGATGTCGGTGAAGCGGCCGAAATCGCGGAAGGCGGTCTCGACTTGGGCGGCGAGTTCGCGGGTGGGCTCAAGGATAAGGACGCGCGGGCCACGGGGCTCGTGTTTGCCGAGGCGGGCGAGGGTGGGAAGAGCGAACGCGGCAGTCTTGCCGGTGCCGGTTTGGGCCGACCCGATGAGGTCGCCGCCGCCGAGCACGACAGGGATGGCGCGCAACTGGATGGGCGTCGGTTCGGCGTAGCCCATGGCTTTCACACCGTTGATCAGGGAGGGCGGCAGCCCGAGTTTGGCAAATGGCATAAGGGTCATTAACCGTCAAAACGCACGTTAAAGCGAGGGGAATTTCCGAGTGAGGATTAAGGTTCTCTTTCCCAAATCTGCACGCACAGTGGGGCGCATGGAAAAACGTCCGTTCAGTGAACTCGGCTTGTCGCCGGAAATTTTGAAAGCCGTGGATAAGATGGGTTTCGAGGAAGCCTCGCCCATCCAAACTGCGGTGATTCCGTTCGGTCTGGCGGGCCGTGATCTCGTGGGCCAGTCGGCCACTGGCTCGGGCAAGACGGCGGCGTTTGCGATTCCGGCGATTGAGCGAGTCGATACGCACCTCAAAAAAGTCCAGGTGCTCGTGCTCTGCCCGACGCGCGAACTCGCGGTGCAAGTGGCGGAAGAATTCGGCAAGCTGGCGTTTTTCAAGAAGGGCCTGATGGAAGTGCCGATTTACGGCGGCCAAAGCTACGAGCGCCAATTCCGCGCACTCGACGCGGGCGCGCAAGTCGTCATCGGCACGCCGGGTCGCGTGATGGATCACATGGAGCGCGGCTCGTTACGTCTCGATGCGCTCAAGATGATCGTGCTCGATGAGGCTGACCGCATGCTCGACATGGGCTTCCGTGAGGACATCGAACACATTTTGAAATCGGTGCCGGCGGAGCGCCAGTGCTTGTTTTTCTCGGCGACGATGCCGCGCGTGATTCAAGAACTGATCAAGAAGTTCACGCGCAATCCAGAGTGGGTGCGCATCGAGGCGTCCGCGCAGAACGCGCCGCAGGTTGAACAGATTTACTACGAAGTGGATCGTCGTTCGAAAATCGAAGTGCTCACCCGGCTCATCGATCTGCATGATTTCCGCTTCGGGATTATTTTCTGCTCCACGAAAATCATGGTCGATGAACTCGACGAGCATCTGCACGCGCGCGGTTACGCGGTGGATCGTTTGCATGGCGACATTACGCAAGCCACACGCACGCGCGTGATGGACAAGTTCCGCCGCCGTGGTTTCGAATTTCTCATCGCGACTGATGTCGCGGCGCGCGGTCTCGACGTCGACGATCTCGAAGTGGTGTTTAATTTCGATTTGCCGAACGACGCTGAGGATTACACGCACCGCATCGGCCGCACGGGTCGCGCGGGACGCAAGGGCAAGGCGTTCACCTTCGTGTCGGGCCGCGAGCTCTACAAACTGCAGAACATGGTGCATTACGGTCGGATCAAAATCCGTCGTGAACGCGTGCCGTCACTCGATGAAGTCGAGCAGGCCAAGGGCAATGTGTTCGTGGAGAAATTGCGCACGACGCTCGAAGAAAAGAAATTCAAGCCGCAGGATCAGGTGCTGGATCGCCTGATGGAGCAGGGCCACACGAGCACGGATATCGCTTCCGCGCTCATCTACATGATGCAAAGCGACGCGGCGGCGGAGTCGCCAAAATCGCCCGCGAAGAAAATCGGTGGCGCATCCACCGCGGCACCAGCGGCCCCGACTGCCGGGCCCGTTCGTTCTGAGTTTCCGGCGCCGGCTCCAATTAAGGCTGCGGCCGCGCCCAAACCGTCGGCATTTCCCGCAACCGCGAAACCCGCTGCGTCGACCGCGCCAGCCTACATCGCGCCGGAACGTGAATACGTTCCCGAGAAACGCGCGCCGCGTGAACCCGCTCCGTCGGGCGACAAGTTCGCCGCGCAAAAACGCACTTACGAACGCAAGGCGCGCACCGGTCGCGAACCGGGGTTCTCCACGGTGTCGTTCAACGTCGGTCGCGCGCACCTCGTGACGCCGGCTGATTTGGTCGGCAAGATTGCGGGCGTCACGCGTCTGCCGGCAAATATCGTCGGCGCGATTGATATCCACGAAGACCAGACGCACGTCGATGTGTTGAGCGAACACGCTGAGCTTGTCGTGACGAAACTCGCGGGCATTCGCATCAAAAACCAATCGTTGAAACCGTCGATCGTTCCGCCAAGCGCGTGATGGCTGTCGTCGATTTTTCGGCAGACGGGTTGTGTCACACAGATATCACAGCCCGTCGCTTGACAGGGGTTTAGCGCGCCCGTATCCCAAAGCCCGTTGCTCATGGAAGTCGCTCTCGACCAACCGGTGCTCGTTTTAAACCGCCTCTGGCAGGCAGTAAACGTCATCGGCGCCCGACGGGCGTTTGCGCTGCTGGCGCGCGAGCAGGCGCAGGTTGTCCACCAAACTGAGGACGCGTTTCGCACTTACTCGTTGATGGATTGGATCGATTTCTCGGTCTTCAACCCGCCAATCGATGCGTTGGAAACGGTGCGCACGATCAATCGCAACATCCGGTTGCCGCGCGTGATTCTGCTGACGTTTTTCGACAGGCTGCCTTGCAAGGAGCTGAAGCTGACGCGGAACAATGTCTTCGAACGCGACGGCGACAAATGCCAGTATTGCGGCCAGGTGTTCGAGCGCGAGGCGTTGAATCTCGATCACGTGATCCCGCGTCACTATGGCGGCAAGACCACGTGGGAAAATATCGTGTGTTCGTGCATCAAATGTAATTCCCGCAAAGCGAACCGCCTGCCGCACGAAGCCCACATGCGCCTTATCCGTAAACCCGTGCGACCGAAGTGGCGCCCGGTCATCTCGCTCGTGCTCGGCAATCACAACCACGAGAAGTGGAAGGATTTCCTCGACGTCGCGTATTGGAACGTGGAGTTGGAAGAGTGATGGGGTCTCACGTGTAGGTTGCTCGCTCGCGGGCAATTTGGCGCGATAGCGAGCCACCTCTTGCTTAGCTGATGGCCCCGCCTCCAAAAAAGAGATTTTAGGAGAGGTCGAAAGCGCTACAGGCTCAACTAATCAGCGGCAGCGTGACGCGCATCGTCGTGCCGCGTGGGCCGGTGTTTGCCAGCGTCAGTTCACCGTGATGGTCTTTCATGATGCGTTTCGCGATGGCGAGGCCGAGGCCGGTGCCGTCGGCGCGGCCGGAAAGAAATGACTCGAAAATGCGCGGCTGAATTGCCTCCGGAATGCCACCGCCGGTGTCGGTGAAATCCACATGCACGCTGCGTCCGATGGTGGTTTTTTCGTCGGTGAGACTAATCGTGATCTCGCCGCCGTGAGGCATCGCTTGCAGCGCATTAATGGCGAGGTTGAGGAAAACTTGTTGAAGCTGGCCTTTATTCGCGTCGACCAGGAGCGGACGAGTGGGAGGTGTGAAGTGGAGTTGCACGTTGGCTTGAGCGAGCTTGGCTCGCAAAAGCACGAGGGTGTCGTCGAGGATTTCGGCGAGCGACCAGCGCGAGTGCATGGCGTTGGGCGTGCGGCCAAAAGAAAGCACACGGGAAACGATTTCTTCGAGTTGCTCGATTTTCTCGGTGATAACCTGCAAGTCGCGCAAGCGCGGATCTTCGGCTGAAAAATCTACGCCTAGCGTGCCGTGGAGTAGTTTGATGACGAGGAGTGGATTGCGGATTTCGTGCGCAATCTCTGCGGCAAGCATGCCGAGCGTGGTCAGCGTTTCGTTTTTGCGGAGCACTTCCTCGGAGTGAAAAACGCGAGCATAGAGGCGGGCGTTTTGCAGCGAGACGGCGGCGAAACTCGCGAGCGCGGCGAAGAGGCGTTTTTCGTTGTTACTAAAACGGTGCGGAGTGTCGTAGAAGACTGACAGCACGCCGGAGGGGACGCCTTCGAGAATGATGGGTGCGGCGAGCGCCGAGCAGAGCGTGCGATCGTTCGGCAGGTCGGCGGCTTCGCTAAAACCGGGATCGTTGATGTTTTGAAATTCGGTGGATTTTCCCGAGCGGATTACCGACGCGAGCAGCGAAGAATCGGCGGGGACGGTTTGCTGGTGCAGCGAGAGTTCGGCGGTGGCGGCATCGCCCGCCGTCGACCACGCGTGCAGGCGGAGTTCGCGGCGCGTGTTGTCGTAATCGTGGAGGAGGCAGAGCTTGGCGTTAAAGAGGGCGCGGCCGCTGTGCGTGAGCGTCGAGAGGAGTTCTTCGGGCGCGAGCTGGGTGACGAGCGCGTGGCCGAGTTCGACGAGCGTGGTGAGCTGCGTGGAGTTGGCGCGGAGGCGTTCGAGTTGCCAGAGACGGTGGAGCACTGAGCCGGCTTCCTCGGCATAGCGCGCGAGACGCTGCAGCGCGGCTTGGTCGAAGGCTGCGACGCGGTCGGCGTCGAGATTGATGACGCCAATCGTGCGGCCTTCGACGATGAGCGGCGCGGCCATTTCGCAACGGACGCCTTGGCGGGCGGAAATATAACGCGGTTCGGCGGCGACGTTGGCGACGAGAAATGCTTTTCCGTGCAACGCGACCCAGCCAGTCACGCCTTGGCCGGGACGCAGCGCGAATTCGCCGATCTCGGAAGGCAGGCCTTGTTTGGCGTAGATTTCGAGGCGGCCGCTTTCGGCACTGAGGAGCGCGAGCGAACCGCTGTCAGCGGGAAATGCGGCCATGATGGCGGCGAGAATTTCGTTTTGCGCGACGGTCGCGTCGCTCGCACGCGTCGCCAAGGCGGCGATGCGGTAGAGCACGGTTAAATCACTCGTCTCGTCCGAAGTCATTCGCGCGAAGCTGAACAGGATTGCGCGAGCTTGGGGAGAGAAATTTAAACCGCGGCTTTGGTCTCGACGGCGACCGGCGTGATGACTGCGCGCAGCGCGTCACGCAAAGTTTCCAAGCGTGCGAGATCGGGCTTCTCTTCCGGGTTGTGCGGCTCGATGTAGAACGTGTCGATGGCGATGCTACGCTCGGTGTTGATGCGGGCGAACGTCGTGTCGAAGCCGTGATCGGAAATTGATTTCACCAAACGATAGAGCAGACCGATCTGATCGTGCGCCTGCACTTCCACGATGGTGCGATTCAGGGAAATCTCGTGATACACTTCGACAGTCGGCGGGAACGTTGCGGGCAATTCCTGGCTTTGCGTGGTGTAGCGGGTGGCGGCGGCGTATTTTTTCGCCTGTGCCGTGATTTCTGGAAGGAGATCTTTGCTGCTCACGAGCGCGTCTTCGACGGTGCGCGCGAACGTCTCCATGGCTTTCTGATTCTGCACGACGCCGCGGCCGGGTTCGACGATGTGGAACGTGTCGATCGCGATGTGATCGGTGCGTGTGGTTATTTTAGCTGAGAGAATGTTGAGGCCCGCGACGCTGAACGCGCCGGCGAGTTTGTAGAAGAGGCCCGCGCGATCCCATGTGACCACGTGCACGGTGGTGTAACTGCGGTTGATGTCGTCCTTCCACTCGATGACCGGTTTGAGCGAGCCGAGCGATTCCGCGTTCGAAATCGAACGCAGGAGACGGTTCACCATTTGAATGTGCAGCGTGATTTCCGGAGCGTCGGTCTGAATGAAATAACGCTCGGGCAGCAGATTGAAATGCGCGCTGATTTCGTCGGCGCTGATGCCGGGAATGGTTTGGGCGATGAGATTCTGGCGGGTCATTTCCTTGATTTCGCGAAGTCGGGTTTCAACTTTTTCACCAAGGGTCAGGCGTTCGAGCGTGGTGTCGAACAGGCGGCGATGGAGTGAATCCTTGTAGCCATTCCAAAGGCCCGCTGACGTGCCGTTGGCGTCGCAATACGTGTGGACGTAGAGGTAGCGGAGACGGTCAGGGTCTCCAATAATTTCGGCGAAGGCTGCGGATGTTTGGGGGTCATCGAGATCGTGCTTCTGCCAGAACCGTGCCATAACCAGATGATTTTTGATGATAAAATTCACCGTCTCACGCTGGTCGGCATCGACTTGCAGGCGTTGCAAAACCGAGCGCGCGATCACGACGCCGGATTCGGCGTGGCCTTGGATTCCCTCGCTCTTGCCGATGTCATGGAGGAGCAAAATTAAATAGAGCAGCGCGGGCGCGGCGGTCTTGTGGAGTTCGTCGCGATAATTTTCCGCACTGGAGCCGGTCGGTGTAAAAATTTTGTCCAATTCCTTGATCGCACTCAGCGTGTGAATGTCCGCCGTGTAGCGGTGGTAATACTCGTGCTGGACGAGACACGTGAGCGGTTTGAACTCCGGCACGAAACGGCCGAGCACGCCGAGTTCGTGCATCAAGGAAAGCGCCGGATAAACCTGACCGGACTCTTCGAGCATCGTGCGAAACGCGAGGTTGGCGTCTACGGACTCGATGACTTTTTTGTTGATGAGATTGAGGGAACCGCGAATGAGCGCAGCGAGATCAACGTCGGGCGCGCAGCCGAGTTGTTGGCAGTGGCGGAAAACGCGGATAAGGCGGACGGGATCTTCTTTAAAAACGGTGGGAGTTTCCGCGGCCAGTTCGCGCCCGCGAAGAATAAAGCCATCGATGCGTTTCGTGCGTTCGGAGCGGCGCGCGAGCAGGATGTTTTTTAGCGAGCCGACAATACCCGGGCCCGCCGCGATGGTGAGGGCGAGGCGTTGCTCGATAATTTTCGAGATGCTGAAGATCGCCTGCACGTGGCGGTAGTAATCGTGCATGAACGCCTCGACGCGTTCGAGCAGCACTTCCTGTTTATAGCCGAGATTGGCGGCAAGCCGCGGCTGGATCTCGAGATTGAGCACATCCGTCGGATGCTTGCTCATGTAGTGCAGCTCGTTCCGCACGCGGAGCAGAAAATGATACGCGCGTTGGAAATCGCGGAGCTCGTTTGCATGCAGATAATTTTGCTGCACGAGCTCTTTCAGCTCCGTGATACCGAGACGCACGCGCGCCATCCATAGAGCGTTTTGATAATCGCGCAGCGCGCCGACGCCGTTTTTGATGTCCGGCTCCTGCATGTAAACGGTGTCGCCATGCTGCGCGCGGCGCGAACCTTGGTCGGAGAGGCGGGCGGAGATGTAGGCCTTGGGCTCGTCGGTCAGGTAATGTTTCCGGTAAGTCTCCGCAAAATTTTCGTAGAGCGTCTGTGAGCCCGCGATGAGACGCGATTCGAGCAGCGAGGTTTTGGTGCGGATATCGCGGCCCGCTTCGCTGAACACTTCCGCGAGCGTGCGGGTGGAGTGGCCGATTTTTAATTTCAGATCCCAGAGCGGATAGAGGATTTCGTTCGAGAGGTGCTCCTGAAACTTGGCGATGTTCGGGTTCTTCGCGTTCGTCGTGGAAGGATAAAGAAACATCACGTCCACGTCGCTCAACGGGCTGAGTTCGCTGCGGCCGTAGCCGCCGAGAGCGATCAAGCAGACAGGCGAGGGTGGTTCGCCGTGCTGCTGACGCCATGATTCGAGGGCATTGTTAAACAGCGGTTGGAGCAGCCGATCCATGCGCAAAGCGAGGGCTTGGGCGATTTTTTGGCCCGGCTCGCCAGCCTCGTGCTTCTTCTGGATGCGGTCGGCCTCGGCTTGCAGGTAGGCTTTACACGCGGCGAGACGCTCGGCGGAAGTGCTTTCGTGGGAGAAAGCTGGGCGGTTGGGAGCAGGTTTCGCTTTCCGGACGGTCATGGGTGCGCGTAACATCAACAGCGCAGTTCTGTCGGGGGAAGCTGTAAATGCCCCAAAATCCAAGGAACGACAAAACCGTAAAAATTCTGGTTGACGGACAAAACATGCCCAGAATACTCCGCCTCTCCCACGCGGGAGTAGCTCAGTTGGTAGAGCACCACCTTGCCAAGGTGGACGTCGAGAGTTCGAGTCTCTTCTCCCGCTCCATTTTCAGAACCCCTTGAGAAATCAAGGGGTTCTGTGTTTTAGGACTTCCCCGGTCGCCATGACGCGTAAAGTTGCCGCCTTACTTATCTCAATCGTGCTAGGGGCGATCATCGGCTGGACTGGGGTTCACAAATATCTGGCCGCGCAAAACCCGGCCAGTTTAACCGCTGCCAAGACTTTGGCCGACGCGCCTGCGGGCATGGTGTGGATTCCTAACGGCGAATTTTCCATGGGCACGACTGATCCGACGCGTGAAATTTGCGGCGGGCCCGACACCATGGACGATGCACGACCCATTCATCGGGTGCGGGTGAATGGGTTTTGGATGGATGCGACCGAGGTGACTAACGAGCAGTTTGCCATTTTCGTGAAAGCGACGGGCTACGTAACCTTTTCCGAACGTAAACCGCGCTCCGAAGATTATCCGGGGGTGCCGTTGGACAAACTCGTCGCGGGCTCCGTGGTGTTCACGCCGCCCAATCAGCCTGTGGCGCTCACCAATGCGCTGGCCTGGTGGAGCTACGTGCCTGGGGCGGATTGGCGACACCCCGAAGGCCCGGCGAGCGATCTGCAGGGCCGCGAAAAACATCCCGTGGTGCACATCGCTTACGAAGACGCCGAAGCCTACGCGAAATGGGCGGGCAAACGTCTCCCGACCGAAGCCGAATGGGAATACGCGGCACGCGGTGGCCGCGACGGTGAGCGCTACACGTGGGGTAACGAGCTTCAGCCCGGCGGTCGCTGGATGGCGAATATCTGGGAGGGCGCGTTTCCCCACGAGAATACCCAGGCTGACGGTTTCGCGAGCAGTTCTCCCGTGCGCCACTACGACGCCAACCCCTACGGGCTCTACGATATGGCGGGTAATGTCTGGGAATGGTGCAGCGATTGGTATCGTCCTGACGCTTACCAAATTCAAATCGCGGACGTGAAAGAAGGTAGTGTGCAAAACCCGCGCGGCCCGGCGCGCGAAACGAGTTTCGATCCGCAAGAACCTGGTGTGCCGAAACGCGTGCAACGCGGCGGCTCGTTCCTTTGCACGGATCAATATTGCACACGCTACATGGTAGGGTCGCGTGGCAAGGGTGCGCCCGATACGGGCAGCAATCACGTCGGGTTTCGTTGCGTGCGCGACGCGGTTTCGCCCTCGAAATAAAAAAGCCCGGCGCAGTGGCCGGGCTTTGGGAGTGAAGACTGCGAAGATTTCTTAGAATGAGAAGATCACCGAACCACCGAAGCTATGGTTGGGGCTGGCGTCTGTGAAACCGGCGAGAGCGTAAATGCTGCCGCTCCAGCGATCACTGAATTTGCGGAACGCGAACGCGGAGACTTCGCTTGAAGCATCGCCGCCGGCGACGATTTCTTCGCGCCATTCATACGCGGCGCCGATACTGGTTCCTTCTGCTACGCGGAATGCTACCCCGCCGGACGCAAAGACCCCGTCTTCGAGTTGGTAAAGCGGCGAACTGCCCATCCAACGATAGCCGAGACTGACGAACGGCGTCACGCTGCCATAGCTACGCAGCACGTCGACTTGCGTGTAATAATCGGTGCCACCGGTGCTGAGGCCGCGATCTTCATCGCCCGTGTGGAATTTCACGCGACCGCTCAAATTAACGATGAACGAATCCGGCGCGGTGAATAGTTTATAAGTGAGGCCGAGGGTGCTGTCGCCGATGCCGGATTCTTCGCCGCTGGTCGGGCGCCCGCCGACGCCAGGAACGACCGCCGGGCCTTTGACCGAGACCCAGGGCACCGTGGCTCGCAGGCTCCAGTTGGCGGCGTCGTAAACGAGTGAAACCGGCGCGGAATAGACTTCGGTGTCGGCGTTAAGGCCATAGTCGCCTTCGCTGTAGCCGAAACCGGTTTCAATTTTCCACGCGTAGGTGGTGGGAGTGACTTGGGCGGTGAGTGAGCCGAGGCTGACCAGCGCCAGCAGTGCGATCAGGGAGGAACGAGTTTGCATGGTGAAAAAAATACGGATGCGAAAAATTAACAGGTGGGTGTGAGGATCAGGTTCAGAAAAACCCCGGTAGCGTTTCCGCTACCGGGGTCGTTAAGCTTTCAGAACTGGAGCTTAGTTGCGTGCGTTCGCGCTAGCTTGGGTGGCAACTTCAGCGCTCGCGGCGGCTTCGACATAAGCTTGGTAGCTGTTGGCGAGGCGTTCACGGGCTTGGTTGGCGCGTTCACCCGTGGCGCTTTGGAACGCTGCGAGATCCGTGCGGACTTGCGCTTCGCGCGAGCGGGCTTCGGTCACCGCGCGAGTGGCGGCAGTTTGAGCGCGGCCTTGCAGAGCGGCGGCGCGGTCTTGGAGACCATTGACCGCCTGACGGCTCGCATCGACGCGGGTTTGGACTTCCGTAGAAATCGTGCCGCGCGCGCTGGATTCCGTGGAGCGGATGCGGCTCACGATGTCAGCCGAACTCAGCGAAGCCGAAATGGTCTGAGAACCTGCGCCGGAAAGGGCGTTGTTACCGACGCGGCCGTTGAGGGTCGAGTCAGTGGTCGAATTGACACCCGCACGCACGTCATCGCGATTAGCTCCGACGGTGGTGGAAGTGGCATTGTTCACGGTCGCACCCACTCCTGCACGCGTGCCATTGACAGCGCCGCTTGCGGAGTTTTGAGCGGCGGTGCCGACATTGGCGGAAGCATTGGCGGCGGTGTTACCGGCGGCATTGGCCGCAGCGCCGACTTGCGATCCGACCTGTGACGCCGTGGCGCCCACTTGAGATCCGACCTGCGCGGCCGTCGCGCCGACTTGCGAGCCGACTTGGGCTGCGGTGCTTTGAGCCGCTTGGGTGGCGGCTTGAGAAGTGTTTGCAGCGGCGTTAGCAGCAGCATTGGCGTTAAGGGCAGCGACGCCGTTAACTGTGGAGTTGACGGTGCTATTTACCGCGCCGGTCACTTGGGCGAAGCCAAACGGGGCGAGGGTAGCAGCAGCGACCACGAGGGCCGCGAGGGAGCGTTGGTAGTTTTTCATAGGATAGATTTTTTGGAGGGTTGAGTTGTATGCTGTTCGTTGCGGGGTGTTCGACGCCGAGTCGTGAGTTAAGTGCCGGCGGTGCTCTCGGTTAAAAGGGTAGGGTTTTATCCGATAAATTGGGGATGAATGCGGTTTCGGCTGCGGCGCGGAAAGTAAGAAACCGCTGTTCCTCATGGAAATTTTTGTTATTCCGATGCTTGTGAAAGCCTCTGATTTTTTTGCCCTGCCAGCATCGCTCAGCCAGTTCGCGCAATTTTTCCCCGCGGACGTGCCGCCGTGGGATTGGCTGAAGAAAATCGGTGCGGCCTTGGGCGCGGCGCAGTTCCCTGTTAACGAAATCGCGATTCCGTCGGGCGTGCGCATTGAGGGCAGCGTGTGGATTCACCCGAGCGTGAAACTGCCCGCCTACGCGACGATTATCGGCCCGGCTTACATTGGCGCGAAAACCGAGATTCGTCCGGGCGCGTTTATTCGTGGCAACGTGATCATCGGCGAAGGATGTGTGATTGGAAATTCGTGCGAATTTAAAAACTGCCTGCTGCTCGATGGCGTGCAGGTGCCGCACTTTAATTACGTGGGCGATTCTGTGCTCGGAAATAAAGCGCACCTCGGTGCGGGTGTGATTTGTTCGAACCTGCGTCTCGATCAAGGCGAAGTGACCGTGCGGCTCGTGGACGGCACAGTGACCGGCACAGGGCTGCGGAAATTTGGCGCGATTCTGGGCGACAAGGCCGAGGTCGGTTGTAACGCCGTGCTCAATCCTGGCGCCGTGCTCGGACCGCGCGCGCTGGTGATGCCTTGCACGGCGTTCACGGGATATTTGCCGGCCGCCACCATTGCGCGGAATCGGCAAACGATCACCACGATTGCGCGGCGGGATTAAACCGCCGTTCAAAAAAATCTTTCTCGTTCTCTGGCTCTTTCTCGTTCTCTCTGGTCGACCGCTTTTAAGCATTTTCGAGCGCTAGTAAGCGAACGAAGAACGAGAACGATCCACCATCTATCATGCCACGCATCCTCACGGGTATCACGCCTTCCGGCACGCTTCACATCGGCAATTATTTCGGCGCGATGCGTCCGGCCATCGAATTGCAGGCGGGCGGTGACGCTTACTATTTTATCGCGGATTATCATTCGATGACCGCGCTGACCGATGCGAAGGAACGTCTCGCCTACACGCGCGGCATCGCACTCGACTGGCTGGCCTGCGGCCTCGATCCGGCCAAATCCGTTTTCTGGCGCCAGAGTGACGTCCCCGAAGTCTGCGAACTCATGTGGCTGATCGGTTCGCTCACCCCGATGGGTTTGCTGGAGCGCGCCCACAGCTACAAAGACAAGACCGCGAAAGGCATTTCGCCGAACTTCGGCCTGTTTGCGTATCCGGTGTTAATGGCGGCGGATATCTTGCTGTTCGACACCAACGTCGTGCCGGTCGGCAAAGACCAGAAGCAACACCTCGAAATGACGCGCGATATCGCGATCAAGTTTAACCAGACTTACGGCGACACGTTCGTCGTCCCCGAGGAAAAAATTGCCGAAGACGTCGCGGTCATCCCCGGACTCGACGGGCAAAAAATGTCGAAGAGTTACGGCAACACCGTGGAAATTTTCGGCGACGAAAAAGCACTGCGCAAAAAAATCATGGGCATCGTGATGGATTCGCGCACGCCCGCTGAGCCGAAGCCCGACGCAGAGAAGAATCTCGCGATCCAATTGCTCAAGCACGTCGCGCCGGCGGACGTTTCCGCTGATCTCGAAGCGCGCCTGCGCGCGGGTGGCCTCGGTTACGGCGACCTGAAAAAAGCTCTTTTCGAGCATTACTGGAATTATTTCGCACCCTACCGTGCGAAACGCGCCGAACTCGCGGCCAATTTCGATTACGTCGACAAAGTCCTCCGCGACGGCGCCGAACGCGCCCGCGCGGTGGCGACAAATGTCATGTCTCGCGCCCGCAAAAACTGCGGGCTGCGCTGATTTCGTTGGATGAATCAATCGGGGCGTAAAGCCCCCTGCTTTTAAATCACCGCGTAGCGTGGCTCAGGCAGCGCGGCGATGCGTTCCATAATACGTTGCGCGGCGATGTCGTAGCGGGCTTTGCCGGCTTTCGGATCATCGTAATCGCTCGCGGGAATGGGCGGACCAAACACGATCGAGATTGGCGTGCCGAGCTTGGGGATTTTCCGGCCTTTGCTGAAGGCTTCGAAGGAACCGTAAACACGGCAGGGCACGACGGGCACGCCGGTTTTGCACGCCATCAAGCCGACGCCTGCCTTGGCTTTTTGCAGCTGGCCGTCAGGTGACCGCGTGCCTTCGGGGAACAAGACGACTGCACGATCTTCCTTGAGCGCTTGGAGCACGCGTTTGATGGCGCCGATATCGCCGCTGTCGCGCTCCACGGGAATGGTTTCCACTTTGTCGAGCCACCAGGATGTAATGCGGCTATTCCAAAGGCTCTTGCGCGCGAAGAAACGCATTTGGCGCGCTACTTGTGAGCCTACGACGGGCGGATCGAGGTGGCTGGCGTGATTCGAGGCGATCAGGAAAGGGCCTGCGGCGGGAAAATTTTCCAAGCCGACCACTTCACCGCGAAACCACATGCCGTGAATCGTCCGCGCCAGATAATGAAAGAAGCTGTAGAACGGCGTCTGCTTCAGCTGGTCGGGTGTGTTGGGCATGGCGATCGCGAAAGATTTAGAATCTGGAACTCACGAAATCAGGATTAAGAACAAGTCAGTTTACGGATTGATTGATCTCGTTTCCTGATTTCCTGAGTTCCAGATAAATAATATCAAGGCAGCTTTGGCGCGATTAGCGCCGACATTTTTTCCACGACTTGGTCGAGCGAGATGAAGGTCGAATCAATATCGATCGCCCCTTGCGGCACGACGAGGGGTGCAGCTTTGCGTGACGAGTCGAGACGATCGCGTTCTGCGATGGAATCTTGACCGCCTTCGGCAGCGCGGCGTTTGGCGCGCTCGGCGGGATCGGCGTGAAGGAAGAAACGGAAATCCGCGTTGGGAAAAATGACCGAGCCGATATCGCGGCCCTCCATCACCAGGCCGCGAAAATTATGCTGTTTTGCCACGTTTACCTGGTCGCGTTGATAGGCGAGCAGGGTGTGACGCACTTCGGGGATCGCGGCGTAGTGAGAGACGTGGGAGTTCACGTCCTGGCTGCGGATTTCCTGGCCGGCGGGCTGACCGCCAATGAGCATTTGGGCGGAGCGACCGTTAAGTTGCGTGCCGAACTTCAAGTCGGCGAGTGCGGCGTTGAGCGCAGTGGCGTCAGTGTGCGCCACGCCACGACGGAGGAGTTCGTAAGTGATGTGCCGGTAGAACGACCCGGTGTCCACGTGCAGCAGATTAAATTTCTCAGCCAGAATTTTGGACGAGGACGATTTTCCGGAGGCGGCGCCGCCGTCAATCGCGATGATAATGAAAGGGGAAGCAGGCATGAGAATTCGTTTTGAATCGGGATCTCAGGAAATCAGGAATACAACAATTCGGTGAATGAGCGTCGGTTTTTCCTGATTTCCTGAGTTCCAGATTGATCGAAAGATTTCCTCAATGAGAGCCCGTCCTGAGGGCTTCCAGCAAGTCAAAGAATGCCGGAAACGTTTTCGAACAGCACGCGGGATCCTTGATCGAGAGCCATGGCTGGCCGTCTCCTCGTAGATTGTGGCATCCGAGGACGCCGAAGCTCATCGCGAAACGATGGTCGTGATACGTTTCGATTTCTACGCCAATGGTCAGAGGGCGGGGATGGATTTCGAGCGCATCTTCCGTTTCAATCACGTGTTGCCCAAGCTTGGTGAGTTCGCGCGCCATGCCCGCGACGCGGTCGGTCTCCTGTTTGCGCGTGTGCGCGATGCCGGAAATTTTGGTCGGGCCGTCGAGCAGCGGGGCGATCGCGGCGAGCGACAGGAAGGTGTCGGAGAAATCGTTGAAATCCGCCGTGACGCCTTCGCGCGACGAACCGTGCGAGGCGGTTTTACCGGAAGTCGCGATGAGGTTTTTCGCGGCAAGCAAGCGGAAGAATGCCGCGTCGCCTTGCAGTGCGTTGGCCTCGAGATTGAGCCCGTTTACTTCGACGCTTCCGCCGGTGGCGATGACCAACTCGGCAAAATAACTCGCCGCAGTCGCATCGCCTTCGATGGCGTAGTCGGCGACTGGCGCGCGAAATTGCTCCACCATGCGTTCCGTCATGTGAATGAACGGGCGCGAGACGGTTTCACCCACGAGCGTGACCGCGAGCGGGGATTTTGCCTTCGGTGCCGCCATGATAAGCGCGGAGAGCAGTTGCGAACTCTCGGAGGCGTCGATCGAAACAACTCCCCCCGGCAAACCGGCGGTGCGAAGCGTGAAAGGAAAATTGCGTGAACTCGCTTGGGCGCCTTGCGATTCGAGCGCTTCGAGCAACGCGCCAATCGGGCGTCGGCGCATGGCTTCGTCGCCGTCGAAATGATAAATACCGTCCGGTCGCAGGCACACGAACGCGGTGAGAAAGCGCGCGGCGGTGCCGGCGTTGCCGACATCGATGGTGGCTTCGCGCACGGGGATTTCGCCGCCGCGGCCGGCGATGGTGATCGTCAGTGCGTTTTCGTTGGTGACAACGATGAAGCCCAATGCACGCAGGGCGGTGACCATGATGCGCGTGTCGCGACTGAAAAGTGCGCCGTGCAATGTCGTGGTGCCTTTCGCCAGCGCGGCGAGAATCAGCGCGCGATTCGTAATACTCTTCGAACCGGGCAACGTGACGCTGCCACGCACAGGACGCGTGAACGGTTGGATGGGAAGCGTGGGAGGGTAAGACGGCATCAATTTAAATTTTATGTGGAAATCAGGAAGTCAGGAAAAAGCACAACTGTGGTTTCCTGTTTTCCTGATTTCCACATTATCAAGGAATAGGTCGGAACTGGTCGCGATAGGCTTTGCCGCGTTCGAGCACGGCTTGGACTTCGAGCCAGTCGCGATTGGCGAGCGAACGTTCGAAGTGGTGCAGTTCGTTTTGATATTCACGCAAGGCGCGGAGGATTTCGTCGCGGTTTTGTTCGAGAATCGTTTTCCACAATTTCGAATCGCTGCCGGCGATGCGCGTGGTGTCGCGCAAGCCACCGCCCGAGAAATTGCGCCAGCGCACGTCGCGTTTCGCGAGGCTCGCGCAAAGCGTGGAGGCGATCACTTGAGGCAAATGGCTGATGTGGGCGACGATTTCATCGTGCGTGTCGGGTTCGACGGTGGCCACGGTGGCGTCGAGCGCCGACCAGAAAGCCACAACGCGTTCGGTGGCTTTCGCATCCGCTCCGGGCAACGGTGTGACAAATACGGTGCGGCCTTTGAACAGATCGGCTTTCGCAGCTTCCCAGCCCGTTTTTTCAGAACCGGCCATCGGGTGCGAACCGATGAAATGCGCGCGCCCCGCCAGCGCGGCGGTGGCGTGGCGGCAGATTTCACCTTTTACGCTGCCGACGTCCGTGACGATCGCATGCGGTGAAAGCACGGTGGCGATTTGTGTGACCAATGGCCCGATCTGGTCGACGGGCGCGCACAACACGACGAGATCGGCGTCGCGAGCGGCGTCTTCGGGCGTGTCGGCTACACGGTCGCACCAAGGCTGGCCTTTGATTTCGAGGCGTGTCTCCGGTCGGCGCGACCAGACGGTGATGTGTTTGGCGGCGCCGAAGCTGCGGGCGGCTTGGGCCACGGAGGCACCCAGCAGGCCGGGCGCGAGGATGGTGAGACGGTCAAACACGCTCTCGACGAAAGCGGCTGCCGCAGGATTGTCCAGCCAGAGGGCAATGCCGTTGCCTTTTGTGACGCGGTGAATCTACTTGTCCTTCGCCGATGTCCTATTTCGAAAAAGAGCCTGAGCTTCCCGACACTATTCCCACGACTCAGGGCAAACGTGTTTTAATTATTGTGATTGTGCTGGCCCTGCTGGGCGGCGCGGGCGGATTGGTTTACTGGCAAATGTCGGGCAAGTCCGCCCGCTCGCACAAGCCGCCGCTTGAGCAAGCGGAGATTGATAAGAAAATCGCCACATTGCAGGAACGTGTGCAGGAGATTCGTCAAAGCCTGGCGCAGCCCGCTTCGCTGGCGTCGACGGAACTGCAACGGAAGTTGATCGAAGAAGCCGTGGTGAAACAGGGCGAGTTGATGCGACTCCGTGCGGATTCCGGAAATGACGATGCGGTGGATCTGCACGAGTGGCAGGTGCAACTTGACGATTTAAATGCGACCGCGTGGACGCGCGACAGTCGCGATTTCGAGCAAAGCGCTGAAGATGCGGTGCGGAAAAAAGATCTAGTGATGGCGCTGGAGCGTTTGAAATCTGCGCTGCGTTTGCAGATCCAAGTGAACGCGAGCAACGCCAAGCAAACGCTTAAAAATTACACCCGGCAGTCGCGTTTGCAGCAGGATGTGGAGCGCTTGGAAGCGGAGCCGTTGTTAAATGAAATCCGCATCGCCAACGAGGAAGCGGTGCGGGCAGTGGCCAAGAAGCAGTGGGCCAAGGCGGCGGAATTTTACAGCAAGGCGCGCGTGGCGCAGATAAAATTAAACACTGATTACGCCGGCACGCGTTTCGCAAATGTGCGCGCGGTCGAACAGATCGATGCGGAACTCGCGACGCTGGGAGCGATGGAATATCACGATTTGGTGCTGACCTCGCTGGCGCAGGCCTCAGATGCCGCCGACTCGGGCAATTTGGAAAAAGCCGAGGAATTGCTCAATGAAGCCGCGACGCGGCAGCGCATGATCAACGAGCAATATGGCAAAAGCCGTTTTGTTTCCATGGATCGTTTTGAGCAGATTGAAGTGCTGCGGCAGACATTGCGCGCACGCCGTTTATGGGACGAGGTGCGCGAACTCGACCTGCGCGCCGCGGCGCATCTGCAAAAACGCGAATTGCTCCAAGCGCAGAAACTCGTGGATGAAGCCCTTAAAAAAGTGGAATCGTCGGCCCAGCTTTATCCCAAGGCGACCGGACTGGATGACAGTTTGAAGCAAAAGTTGAGCTACTTGAATTTGCGGCAAGCCGAACTCGTGCAAATTCAAGATCAGCTCTACGATTCACTCGCGCCGCTGCCGGGGAACGAACGCGTCGCGTTGTTGAAAACTGAAGTGTCCCAAGCGCTTTTCCTGCGCGTGATGAGCAGTAACCCGAGTCGCAACGCCGGCCGATTGCTGCCGGTGGATTCGGTGACGTATGCGGAAGCGGAAGAATTTTGCCGGCGTCTCGGTTGGGTGATGGGTGTGTCTGCGCGCCTGCCGACGGAAAACGAGATGCGGGCTGCCGCCGGCGATGTGCGGGCCGCCGCGAAAAACGCGTGGAGCGTGATCAACAGTTCAGGCAAGAGCCAGCCGGCGGGCCAGAGTGCGGCGACGGCACTGGGATTTCACGACATCATCGGGAATCTTTCCGAGTGGATCTTGGTGGGCGAAGGCGAGCGCGCGGTCGTCGTCGGCGGAAGTTACGCAGACAGCTTCGAAAACATTGAAGCGTTGCCGATCAAACCCGTGGCCAAGGCCGAGCGCGTGCGCACGCACGGCCTGCGCGTGTTAGTGGATCTCGATTTGGCGAAAGCGCTGGCGAAATAATTTTCGCAACGAGGTGGGGCGCAGCGCTACTTACCGAGGCGCTTGATCACGGCAAACTCGGCCGCCTTGAGAGGCATCACGGAGAGCCGGCTTTGACGGATGAGCGGGATATCTTTGAGCGCGGGTGTGCTTTTAATCTGTTCGAGCGTGACCGGAATTTTTAGCGGCGCGACGGGCTTCAATTCCACGGCGACCCAACCCTCTTCGGCGGCGGTTTTATCGGGGAAGGCGGTTTTAGTGACTTTGGCGAGCCCGACGATTTCTTTGCCGACGTTACTATGGTAGAAAAAAACTTCGTCGCCGACCTTCATCGTGTTGAGGTGCAGGCGCGCGGCGTAATTGCGCACGCCTGTCCAGTCGGCCTGGCCGTCTTTGATAAATTGTTCCCACGAGTAGGCATCGGGTTCGGATTTAACTAGCCAGTATTGCGTTGTCATCGGGCAGGGTGGTTGGTCGGATAAGTTGATGGAAGAGCGCAACCCCGAGCTAGAGAAAAAAGCCAGCAGGGCACAATGGATTCTTTACGGGTTCATGCTGTTCTTCGCGGTGCTGCCGTTCGTGGTGCTCTGGATGAAAAAGAAAGGCCTGTTTAACTGAAGCGCTCTCCGATGAATAAAACGCTATTAATTATTCGAGTGTGTTTCATCCTGCTGTGCATGGTGGCCAGTTGGCTGCTGTGTTTCACGGTTAAGGAGTGGGATGCGCATTTGGGGCTGGCCGTATTTATCGGTTTCTCGATCGGCGTGCTGGTCGTGTTGGTTGATTTGTTTCTGAAGGGATTTTCACTGCGCGGACTCACTGCGGTCAGCTTCGGCCTCGGCATGGGTTCGCTGATCGCGTGGCTGCTTTCGACGTCGCCGCTGCTCAAGCAAGGCGATCCACAGATTATCTTTCTGGTGCAAATGACGCTGTTTCTCGTCTGCACTTATCTCGGCACTGTTATCGCGCTGCGCGGTAAGGATGAGTTTAACTTGGTGATTCCGTATGTGCGTTTCGTGCCGCATGAGGTGGACGTGCCGCTTGTGGTGGTGGACACCAGCGCATTGATCGACGGGCGCATCGCCAAAGTGTGCGAAACTCAATTCCTCGGCGCGGCGCTGATCATCCCGTCGTTTATTTTGGCCGAACTGCAGTCTATCGCCGACTCGCAAGATCCAGTGAAACAGGCGCGCGGGCGTCGTGGCCTGCAGGTGTTGAATGACCTGCGCGCGATCAAGCGCATCGACATCCGCATCCATCAAAGTGACGTGGCTCGCCGGCAGGACATCGAAGCAAAACTCGTGTTTCTCGCGCAGTCGATGCACGCGAAATTGCTCACGACCGACACCAATCTCGCGAAGATGGCCCAGTTTCAAGGCGTGCCGTGGCTCAATCTCCACGCGCTCGAAGTCGCGTTGAGGCCCACGCTTGTGATCGGCGAGAGTCTTTCGCTGGACTTGGTGAAGATCGGCAAGGAAGAAGGGCAGGCGCTTGGTTATCTGCCTGACGGCTCGATGGTGGTGGTGAACAACGGTCGACTTTTTATCGGGAAACGAGTGACGGCGGAAATCATCGGCGTGCTTCCCAGTGGCGGCGGCAAAATGATTTTTGCCAACTTGCTCGGTGAAGCCGACGCCACGGCCTGAGTCAGGATTCTAGCCGATCAAGGACTGTTGGAATCGCGCGCTGAAGTCGCGAGCCAGTCGCCCAAGTCTTTCTCGGTGAAAATCTCCTCGTAGAGTTGGTAGTCGGTCGCGAGGAGTGACGCGTAGCTCGGTTCCGCGAAACGTCGGCAATGCAGCAACACTTTCGCGTGGTGGCCCGGAGCGCGCACAAGGCGGCCGAGCGCTTGGTTCACTTTTTGCAGGCCCGGAATCTGGTAAACGCGACGAAAAGCGGCTTCACGGCCGAGTGCATGCAAAGCATCGACGCGCGCTTTTTGCACGGCGTTGACTTCGGGCAAAGCGGGACCAACGACCATTGCGTGCGTCACGCGACCACCAAGCAGATCGATGCCTTCGGCGAAGCTGCTGCCGAGCACGAGAAAAAGCGCGTCGGCGAGCGCGAGGTTTTCCTCGACCCACGCGGTTTGCGCGGCGAGGTCGGGCAACTTCGGCTGCAACACGACGCGCAGCACCGAGCCGCTGCGCTCAAGTGATTGGCGGATATTTTCCGCGTAGGCGTAAGAAGGAAAGAAAACCGCGACCGCGCTGCCCGCGGCGGCATGCAGGGCCTCGATGGTCGCGGCGGTGGTGCCAGAGTGATTCGCGCGCTGTTTGAACGAGGTGTCCACGCGCAGGTCCACGGCGATGTCGTAGGCTCCGGCGCGCCACGGCGTCGGGGCCTGCAGCTTCGTGTAAATCGGCGAGGTGAGGGCGGCGGTGTTTTTCAATCCGCAGGCGTCGGCGAAGGCCTCGTAAGGATTGAGCGTCGCCGACATGAGCACCGCACCGCCGTAGTCGGAGAGTGTTTCGCCGATCCAATCGGCGGCATCCACGCAGGTGAATTCGAGTTCGCCGGTTTTGGCAACCCAGAGGAGTTTCTTCAGTTTCTCGTTATTGAGGAAATCGCCCAGCGCGGCGAATTCCCAGAGTGCATCCGCATGTCGCTGGCCGAGCGCGGCGTAGTCGAGCGGCTTGGTGCTGACGAGATTCGCGATGCGCGCAACGAGATCATGAACTTCGTTTTCCACCGGCGGGTCGAGCGACTCCGAGGGATAGAGCGAACCGAGCAGACGCGCCCATTCATCCACGGCGAGTAGCAGCGCGGCGGGCGCTTCGATGTGATCAAGCTGGGCGAGCAGCAACCGAGCGTCGGTGTCGGTGGCGTGATGCGAGTGGGCAGACGCGACGCGTGAGGAAAGGTTGTGCGCTTCGTCGATGATGAGCAGGGTTTCCGCAGGATTGAAACCTGGTCGTTCGTAGAAAATCCCGCGATTGTCCGGTGCAAACACGTAATTAAAATCGCCGATCCACACATCGTTAAACGGCAGTGCGGTGCGCGTGATTTCGTAAGGGCAGATACGCGCTTCGAGTCCGGCCTCGCGCAAGGTGGGCAAGTCGCGCGGCTGCTTTTCGTCGAGGTAAAATTTCGCGAGGCCGCTGCCCGGCCAGCGTTCGCCGCAATCGCGGAGAAAATCGCAGTTATCGCGCACGCAGTGAAACGAGTGATTTACGCAGTGCTCGGATTTATTGCGCACCTGCCAGAAAGGAAACGGCGCATTCGGTTTGTCATATAATGTATGACAAACGGATTGAGCCGGTGCGGTCATTTGCTGGAGCGTATGGACGACTTGGATCTGGCCGGTGGATTTTCCGGTGAGCCAGATGACGCGTTCGAATTTTCCGGCTTTCAATTTCCCGAGCGCAAATTCCAGCAGGCAGCCGGTTTTTCCGTAGCCGGTGGGGGCTTCGAAAAGCACGATGGGTGACGTGGCCAGCGCGTTCGAGAGATCGGCCTGAATAGTTTCCTGGCCGAGGCGCAGCGAATCGAACGCCGGACGGAAAACGAGGTGGCGACGGCGCTCGTGGGCGCGGAGCCGGAGATTGAGAAATCCGACGAGTGCGTCGAGTTGATGGCTGACGAGTGCCTCGTCAAACGGCGTTAACGCGATGGTTTGCGAGAGCCCGGCGCCGGCTTCGACGAAAATGAGTTCGGCGCGCGTGGCTTTGAAACCTTGGGCGCGGCGCAACACCGCATACGTCGCGATCTGTCGAAAATATTCCGGATACTCGGCGCGCAAGGTCGCCTCGTCGACGGGCAGCGGGCGCATGACGCTTTTAATTTCGCGCAGCGTGTCACCGACTTGTTGATCGATGCGCCCATTGAGAGAAATCGTCCAGCCGCGGTGCGTGAGTTGACCGTCGATGACGACTTCGAACAAGACGTCCGAGCGCAACGTGCCGCCGTCGGGCGTGAACTCTTTTTCGGTGCGTGCGCGCAGTTCGTTGTGCCAATGCTGCCCGAGTTGCGCGCGCCAGATCCCTTGCGGGCCGCCGCTACCGGCATCCTGCGGACCGAGCCGGAAGTCGGCGAATTCGCCCACGCTCAGGCGCGCGGTTTTGAGTTCGAGCGAGAAATCCATGGACGGTTACAGGCGGATCTCCGTTTCGGCGCGGAGCCAGTCTTCGAGTTGGCGCGTGATGTGGGCGACGAGGTCTGGCTCGGCGTTCTGCGCGGCGAGCGGTTGATTGAGCAGTTGCGCGGCGGCGTCGCGATCGCTGCCGGAGAGACGCGGCCACCACTGTTGTTTCACGGGATAGCCTTCGTCGCGGAGGAAACAATAGAGCGTCTTGAGCCACACAATGTCGGGGCGGCCGCCGCTCGCGAGTGCACCGAGGCACGAGTGCAGAAGTGTGATGACTGCTTCGCGAGATTCTTCGGAAACCGGATTGCGCGCGAGCAACGCGGCGAAAGTCGACGCGGTGCGCAGCGCTTCGTAGGAGCGACCGACGCCGGGATGACGTTCGATGAAGCGGTGCTCTTTGATGAACCACGTGCGGCCTTGGTTCGATGATTCGAGCCAGAGCTCGGCTTCGTCAAAAAGGTCAAGGGGCGTCGAAATGATTTTCGCCTGGCCGGTCGCGACGCGGCGCAGACAAGGCAACACCCCGTGCTCGACGGAAAAGACGTTTAGCTGCTCAAACTTGTCCGAGCCTGACAGCTGTCTGGTCAGGATGAAGGCGGTGGTCTGGAGCGGTTGGCCGGGCACGCGGGTAAGCTTCTCAGGCGTGCCCGCGAAGCAAGTCGAGAAGGCTCAAATTCCCGCCGCCAGCGAAGCGCGGGCGCTCGCCGGGTTTTTCCATGTCGGCAGCACGGCGCCGCAGGAAATGACGATCTTCATGCCTTCACCGACCGACATATCGAGCACGATGATTTCGGAAACCGGGAGGTAGAGAAAGTAGCCGTTGGTCGGGCTGGGACATGTCGGGATGAAGACCGCCCAGTGTTCGGTGCCGATGCGGTGGTGCGGTTCGCCCTGCGTCGTATTGGTGAGAAAACCGATCGTGTAAGCACCCGCGCGCGGGAACTGCACGAGCACGACCTTGCTAAACTGGCTGCGTTCGTTGGAACCGAACGTTTCGATGAATTGTTTTACCGTATTGTAGAAACTGCCGATGCCGGGAATGCCTTGGATAAAACGTTCGGCCATGCCGCCAAAGTAGCGGCCGAATACGTAACGCGAGAGGTAGCCGAGCAACGTGACCAGCGCCAAACCGATGATCGTGGCGAGCAGGTCCCACACGAAATTGGGGAGATGATTTACCGGTGCTGGCAAGTAGGGTGCGAAGAGCGGCGTCACGGAACCGCCCACCATGCCGATGATAAAACGCAAGGCCCACACTGTGACCACGAGCGGCGCGAGCAGCAGCAAGCCCGTGAGGAAGGCGTTGCGAATCGAAGTGAGACGGGTGTCGGGCATGGAATTGATGACTAAAGCATCGGGAGCGAGCGTTGCACTTCATTTCTTTCGACAGGTGCTTTGCCGGATGAAAATTACTTTTCATCGCGTTACAGCTTGTGCCGATTCCCAAACTGTTTCGGATAGCCGCGCACCATGCGCCGCTGGCTCATTCTCCTTTTATTTTTCTGTGCGAACGAGTCTTTGTTCGCGAGTGAAGACGAGATGTTGAGGGTGCGAATTGGCGTGCCGCGTGATTCGGCGCCGCTGGCGTTTCTTGATGCGCAAGGGAACGCCGTAGGATTCACGCCTGAGTTATTGCGGGAAGCGGCGCGCGTGGGCGGCTTTGAAGTAGAGATCGTCGCGGATTGGTGGGGTGCGAACGCGGTGCGATTCAAGTCGGGCGAACTCGACGCGCTGAGCAATATTTCAGGCACCGACAAGGAACTCTCCACGATCGAGCACTCCATTGTGAGCGGCACGTTTCATGGCGTGACTTACTCCAATCCAAAAACACCGGCGCTGCGGCGGACGACCGATTTCCGGGGCAAGCGGATTGGCGTGCTGGCCGGCACGGTGGCGCAAACGCACGCGAACCTGCATCCCGAGTGGGAGGCTAAGATCGTCCTTTATTCGTCGATTCATGAACTGCTCGAAGCGACCGCGAAAGGAGAGTGCGACCTCGCGCTTTTTACGAGCGTGCTGAGCTTGAAAGTCGTCGATCAACTTGGACTGCGAAAAGATTTTATCGACGACATTGTGCACCGGCATCACGTGGCGTTTCGTAAAGGCGAGACCGCGAAGCTCGCCGTCTTTAACGAAGCGCTCGCGGCCTTGAAGCATAACGGCACTTACGACCGGTTGTTCTCGCAGTGGGTGGGGCCGGTCGAGCCGCGGGCGATCACGCTGGCGGATTTACGTCCGTATTTTTGGCCGGTCGGGTTCGCGGTGTTTGTGGTTGCGGCGATTATCTGGTGGCAAACGCGCACGCTCGCAAACATCGCGCGCCATGCCGAAGCGTTGCGTTTGAGTCGGTTGGAATTGGAACAAACCAACGCCAAGCTTGAGGCAGCGATTGTGAATGCCAACCAATTGGCGAAGAGCGCCGAGCAAGCGAGCCTCGCGAAAAGCAGTTTCCTCGCGATGATGAGTCACGAGATTCGCACGCCAATGAATGGAGTCATCGGCATGAACGCACTGTTGATGGATACGAAACTCGACGACGATCAGCGCGTGCTGGCGATGACGGCGCGGCAAAGCGCGGAATCGTTGCTTTCGATCATCAACGACATTTTGGATTTCTCCAAAATCGAAGCCGGTCAGATGCGTTTCGAAGCGTTGCCTTTCGATCTGGAAGAAGTCGCAGAAAGCTGCGTGGCGACATTGACGGATGCGGCGCAGGCGAAAAAGTTCGAGATCATCCTGCGCGTGGCTGACGAGGTGCCGCGTGCGTTGGTCGGGGATGCCGGGCGGTTGAAACAGATCTTAATCAATCTGGTCAGCAACGCCGTTAAGTTTACGGCGAGCGGTGAGGTGGTGGTGCAAATCACCAAGGTGCCCAGTCGCAATAGCCAGGTGAGGCTAAAATTCAGTGTGCGCGATACCGGTATCGGGCTGAGTCGCGAAGAGCAGGCGCGGCTCTTTCAGCCGTTCACGCAGGCGTCCACCGGCACGAATCGCAAATTTGGCGGCACGGGGCTCGGTCTCGCGATTTGCAAACAGCTCGTCGAAAAAATGCACGGCGAGATCGGGGTGGAGAGCCAGCCGGGAGTCGGCTCAACCTTTTGGTTTACGGCGGAATTTGCCGCGCAGGCTGCCGTTGCGTCCACCCTGAAGGCGATTGAGCGCAGTGAGCCCAGCAGCCAACCGGCGGGGCTTGGGCTGCACGTGCTCGTGGCGGAGGATAATTCGGTCAACCAAATGGTGGTGCGCATGCAGCTGCAAAAACTCGGATGCAGTTGCGATGTCGTGGAGAATGGGCTCGCGGCGGTCGAGGCCGCAAAAAGTGGAAAATACAAAATCATTCTCATGGATTGCGAGATGCCGGAAATGGATGGGCTCGAAGCCACGCGCGGTATTCGCGCATGGGAGAAAGAGCGTCGCGAGCGCGGCGAAAATTTCACTCCGGTGCAAATTACAGCCGTAACCGCCAAAGCGATGGCCGGTGATCGCGAATTGTGTCTTCAGTCGGGAATGGACGATTACGTCAGCAAACCCTTGCGCGTCGCTGAACTCACGGCGGCGCTGGCGCGGGCGCACGCGAGGACCGCGGCGACTAGTTAACGGGTGAACCGGAAAGGAGGGATGGCCTTGGCTGCGCTAAGTAACGCCATAGCGCGCTTTTCAGCGGCGCGCATGCGGCGCTTTTTTGCGGGCTGAAGATCATCGTAGCCGGCGAGATGAAGCCAGCCGTGCACAATGTAGAGGGTGAGTTCGGTCGCGAAATCGCGGCGATGTTCTCGCGCGTAATTAAACGCCGTGTCGGCGGAGACGCAGATTTCTCCAGCCAGACTGGCGGCGGAATCGCCTTCGAACGTGATGACGTCCGTTGCGGTCGGGTCGTCCATGAAGTCAGCGTGGATTTGCGCGATTTTTTTATCGGTGACGAACACGAGTGAGAGTTCCCCGGGCGGACAGCCGCCGCAAAATTTTGCTGCGTGCTGGTCCAGCAATGCAATCACGCGAGCGACCGCCGCTTTGGGTGCACGCAATGTGCGGTGCGCGTTGTGGATTTCGATGGGGCGCGCGGGCATGGCGTGCTCAGCCGTTGCGCTTTTCTTCGATCACGGTGACAGAGCCGGAAGGCGCGGCCGTGTTGTAAGCCACGCGGGCGTGCAACATGCCGAGCAAGGTAATCGTGAAACTGGTTTTGATTTTCGCAAACTCCTCGAACGTGAGCGGGGCTTCGTCGAGTTGGCCTTCGCTGGTGCGTTCGCCAAAGATGCGATCAATCAACTCACGGAGTTGCTCGGCGTTGACGGTGCGTAGCGAGCGTGTGGCGGCTTCGACCGGGTCGGCGAGGAAGACGATGGCACTTTCCTTAAACTGCGGCTTGGGACCGTCGTAGCGGAAAATCGCTTCAAATTCCGTGGCTTCCTCGGGAGTGTGCTTGTTCGGCGAACGCGACTGGCACGCTTTTTTGTAGAAAAACTGGCACATCGTCGTGCCGTGGTGCTGGCGAATCACGTCGACGGCGGCGCGTGGCAGATTGTGTTCGCGCGCGAGTTCGACGCCTTTTTCGACGTGGCCTTTGATGATCGCCGCGGAATGCGCGGGTGCGAGTTTGTCGTGGGGATTCGGGCCTTCGCCTTGGTTTTCCGTGAAATAACCAGGCTGTTCCGTTTTGCCGATGTCGTGAAAAAGCGCGCAGACGCGGCAGAGCAAGGGATTCGCGCCGATGACGCTCGCGGCATTTTCCGCGAGCTGCGCGATGATCAAGCTGTGGTGATAAGTGCCGGGCGCTTCCATCTGCATTCGGCGCAGCAGCGGATGGTTGTAGTCGGTCAACTCGAGCAGCGTGATGTCGGTCGTGCGATTGAAGAGACTTTCCAGCACGGGTAATAATCCCGCGACGGCGATGCCGGTGATGACACCGGTGGCCAGGCCCGCACCCATTTGCCAAAGCACCGTGGCAAACGGTGTCTGATCAAGAAGGCCGATGATGAGCGCGACGCTGGCGACGACGAGACCGCCAATGCCCGCCGCTTTGACGACTCGGCTGCGGCGGCGGACTTCGCGTGCGTAGTAAATGCCGGCGAGCGACGCCAGGAACGTGACCACGAGTAGGTCGATGCGATTTCCGTAAATGATGCTCGTGAAAATCGAAATCAGCAACGCCATGAAAATCGCGGAGCCCGCGTCGATCAGGATGGCCACGATGAGCGGCGCAAACGCGGTCGGGGCGATGTAAGGCAGCAGCGCGGCCGCGGAAAAATTTTCGAGGAAGTAAGGCAGACCGGCGAGCGAGTAGGAGATGCGGACGAGCGCGAGGTTGATGATCACCACGCTCGCGAGCAGGCCGAGGCGCGCGTTGCTGAGTAGCGTTTCGCGATCCTCGATGCGAATGTAGATGACGGAGGCGAGCACCATGCCGAGCACTAGCAGCACGCGATTTAGCAGTTGATAACCTTCTTCGCTGGCGCTCCCGCCGCTCGCGGCGAGGTGGGCGCGGTAAGCGTGGAGAATTTCGTATTGGGCGGGCGTGACGGTGGTGCCCGGCTCGATGATGACATGGCCGCGATCAATCGAGACGACGACGGGTTTGAGCCCGACGGTGGCGCGTTCGCGGAGTTTTTCGGAACCGGCGGGATTAAAAACGAGGTTGGGCGTCACGCCGTTGCGCAGCACGCGAAAGAGCGCGAGCGAGGCTTCGCGGTTGCTGCCGTCGGCCACGATATTCACGCGGAGATACGTGAGTGCTTCGCCGAGACTTTGGACGTGGGCTTCGCTGACTTCGCCGTCGGCTTGCTGGACATTGAGCAGGGAAATTGCCGAGGAACTTTCGGGGCCGGTGGCGGCGTGGATGCCGGATTGCTGGAGTTCGCGTAGAAAACCGAGACCGCTCTCGACGATCTTTTGGCGCTGGGCCGCGTTGCCCAAGGTGAGCAGGCGGGCGAGATCGGAACTCGTCGCGAAGTAGCGGCCCTTGCTGTTGAAGCGGCGAGTAACTTCCTCGAGCGCGGTGCTGCGGGTGTTTTGCGAACGGAGCACGCTGAAGAGACCGGGGTCTTCGACGTTTTTGTCGAGATCGTGGAGCAGTTCGCGGACGTGTTGCTCGAACAGCAGGCCTGGACGGAGATCGAGTTCGTAAACCGGGGGGACGCGCGCGATGAGTTGCGAGCGGACTTGGGCGGTTTCGATGGCGCTTTCGTAAGTAAAGGTCGTGCCCGCAGTGACGCGGATCTGCGAGAGCTGGCCGGGTTGCACGGGCAACGCCATCGTGTTGAGGCGCACGAAACTGATCGCCGCAATCGCGAGCACGGTGGCGACGAAAATCAGAATCGCGACGACGCGGCTTTGATCGAGATACTCGAGCGTGGCGGACGGTTTGCGTCGTTTGCGTTCGCCGGGAGGAACGACTTGAAGTTGTGGCGTGGCGGGCACGGTTAGTTGCGGGTGGAGGGCGGCGCGGATTCGCCGGCTTGATGATTCTCGTAGGCGGCGATGATTTTTTGGACGAGCGGATGACGCACGACGTCGGTCGCGGTGAAGCGGTGGAAATCGATGCCCGGAATATTGCCGAGAATGCGCGGGGCTTCGACAAGTCCGGATTGCTTGGCGCGCGGAAGGTCGATCTGGGTGATGTCGCCGGTGACGATCATGCGCGACTCATCGCCGAGACGCGTGAGAAACATCATCATCTGCTCCGGCGTGGTGTTCTGCGCTTCGTCGAGAATGATGTAGGCGTTGGCGAGCGTGCGGCCGCGCATGTAGGCGAGCGGGGCGATTTCGATGACCCCTTTTTCGGAAAGCGTGGTGACATCCTCGGGATCGAGCATGTCGTGCAACGCGTCGTAAAGCGGACGGAGATACGGCAGGATTTTCTCGCGCAGGTCGCCAGGCAAAAAGCCGAGCGTCTCGCCAGCTTCGACGGCGGGGCGCGTGAGGATGATGCGCTGAACCTGATTTTTCAGGAGTGCGGAAATCGCCGCCGCCATCGCGAGATAGGTTTTTCCAGTGCCGGCGGGGCCGATGCCGAAGACGATCGGGTTCTTCTGGATGGATTGGAGATAGATTTTCTGACCGAGCGTTTTTGGAACGATGCTTTTGCGCTGCGTCGCGATGATGACGGGTTCGTGGATCAGCGTGCGCAGGCCAGCGCCGTCGTCCTTTAAATAGAGTTCGAGCAGTCGCACGAAATCAGGGGTGCGCACCGCGAGACCTTGCGTTCGCCCGGTGTTGAGGAGCGTGAAAAATTCTTCCGCGCGCGCGACCGCTTCGGCGGGGCCGTCGATTTTCAGCCATTCGTCGCGGGTGACGAGGCGGACGTGCAGCGCTTTTTCCGCGAGCAAAAGGTTGTCTTCACTGCCACCGTAGAGCTGGTGGAGGTGGCGGGCGTTCGGGTAGTGAAGCGTTTTGGAATCGGGCACGGGAGACGCGCTATGCGCGTGGGAGATGGCAGATGGAAAATTGGAGATGGATTCGGAAAAAATTATCAGGCCTTTGCGGACAACTGTTCGGCGGTGCCTTTGAGGCGCGCATACATCGCGTCCAACGACTGCGGGAGGACGCGGGTTTTCCCGATCACGGGCATGAAATTGGTGTCGCCGTTCCATCGCGGGACAATGTGGCCGTGGAGATGCGCGATGCTCCCGCCAGCGGCGCTGCCGAGATTGAAACCGATGTTGAATGCGTTGGGGTTAATCGCGGCGGCGAGGATTTCCTTGGCGAAGATGACTTCGTCCATCAGGTCGGCGCGTTCGGTGGGATTGAGTTCGCTGAGATCGGTGACGGCGCGGAAGGGAATCGCGAGTAAGTGACCCGGATTATACGGGTAGCGATTTAGCATCAGGTAGGACAGCGGGCTGCGGTGAATAATAAGCGCCGCCGCATCGTCGCCCAAAGCGGGCAACGCGCTAAACGGATCCGTGCCTTCCGGCAGGCGCGGCGCTTCGATATATTCCATGCGCCAATAGGCGTGCAGGTGATCCATGATTCGGGGAAAACTGAAAGCGTTCTGCGGGGCGCTGTCAAAAGGCGATACTTGACGGCGCGAGGATGTTGCTTAATGAATGACGCCCGTCATATAACCTATTCGATGCGTTATTCCGCCGCTCATAAAGACTCCACCCGCACCCGCATCTTGCAGGCTGCCAGCGAGATGTTTCGTGAGCGCGGCGTGGCTTCGGTGGGCGTCGATCAAGTGATGCAACGCGCCGGCCTGACGCATGGTGGGTTTTATGCGCATTTTAAAGGAAAGGCCGAGCTCGTGGCCGAGGCCTGCGTGACCGGCTTCGATGCCGGCAAGGAGAACCTCGCGCGCATCGGTGCGCTGCCGTCAAAACGTGATCGGGTGCGCGCGCTGGTGTTAAGTTACCTGAGTCCGCGGCATCGCGACAATCCGGCGGGCGGTTGCCTCGTGGCGGCGCTGGGTTTGGAAGTCGCGCGGCCGGGCGCGGAGGCGAGGGCGGGCTATTCTTCGGCGCTGCAGCAACACCGGACGCGCGTCGCGGCGGCGTTGAAGTTGTCGGACGACGAAGCGGAAAACCTGCGTCTCGCGACTTCGTTATTGGGTCAACTGGTCGGCGCGCTCATTATTTCTCGCTCGATGGCGGAGCCTGCGGAAGGCGAAGCTGTCCTAGCCCAAGCGCGCCAGACGGCGCTCGAACATTTTGCCCCGGAAATTTCCCGCTAATTTTCTTATGAGTAATCCCGTCCCACAATTGCGTCGTCGCGTCGTCGTCACCGGCCTTGGAGCCGTCACCCCGTGTGGCTTGAATGCCGCCGCCACGTGGGAAAGTTTGATCACCGGTAAATCTGGCATCGGCCCGATCACGCGTTTCGACACCACGGAATGCCCGGTGAAAATCGCGGGCGAAGTGAAGGATTTCGATCCGCTGAAACCGCTCGCGGCGCCGTTGCATCCGCGCGGCGCGGCGGGCGAGGCCGTCACGGCGGTGTTCAACGGCAAAGATGCGAAGAAATTTGGGCGTTTCACGCACCTGGGTTGCGCAGCCGCCGTGGAAGCTTACGTGGACAGCGGGCTCGATGCGCATCGCGCGACCCTCAACTCCGATCGCATGGGCGTGAATCTCGGCGTGGGCTTGGGCGGCTTGCCCGAAATCGAAGCCACGCACGAAACGTGGCGGAAGGAAGGGTTTCGCAAAATCTCGCCGTTTTTTATCATCCAGATCGCGCCCAACTTGCTCGCCGGCCAGGCCAGCTTGTTGCTCGATTTTCGCGGCCCGAACATGGCGGTGGCCTCGGCGTGCGCGACGAGCGGACACTCGCTCGGTGAATCTGCGGCGGCGATCGCACGCGGCGATGCCGAAGTGATGATTGCAGGCGGTGCCGAATCGACGATCACCCCACTGGCGATCGGCGCATTCGCGCAGATGCGCGCGCTTTCAAAGCGTAACGATGACCCGACGCACGCCTCGCGTCCGTATGATGCGAATCGTGATGGCTTCGTGTTGAGCGAAGGCGCGGTGGTATTTGTCCTCGAAGAATACGAGCACGCGAAACAACGCGGTGCGAAAATCTACGCCGAGTTACGCGGTTACGCGGCCACGGCGGACGCGCATCATTTATCGTCGCTCGCGCCCGCGGCGGAAGGCTCGCAACGCTCGATGCGCGCGGCGCTGGCGCAAGCCGGCATGAGCCCTGACGAAGTGCAGTATGTTTCCGCACATGCGACCTCCACGCCCGCAGGCGATGCGGAAGAAGGCGCGGCGATCGCGTCGGTGTTCGCTGCGAACAAAGCGAATCTCAACGTCAGCGGCGTGAAGTCGATGACCGGGCATTTGCTCGGCGCGGCCGGTTCGATGGGGGCGTTTGCCGCGGTGATGGCGATCAAGGGAGGCGTAATTCCTCCGACGATTAACACGGAAAATCTCGATCCGGCGTGCGAAGCGCTCGGGTTGAATTTCACACCGGGACAGGCCGTGCGTCGGACAGTGAACGGTGCACTGGCGAATAGTTTTGGTTTCGGCGGCACGAATGCCTCGCTTGTTTTTAGCGCCGTTCGATGAACTAATCTTCGCGTGCTGAAGGAATATAAACACGTGCGTCAGCCGGTCGGCGAAGGCCGCCGGCGTTGGTTTGAGGGCAAGGTGCTCGAACTCATCGTGTGGTATGGCGCATCGGAAGCGGTGGCGGGCTTTCAAATTCTCTACCGCACGCGCGAAGGTGAGCGCGCGCTCACCTGGCGCGAAGGCAAAGGATTTTTCCACAGCCGGGTGGACAATGGCACGATGGCGCCGATGAAAAATCTCACGCCGATCCTGTTGCCGCACGAAAGTGTGCCGTGGGATAAGTTGGTGGTGGAATTCGAGCGTGCGGGAGCGGAATTAGAGCCCGAGTTGCGGAGTTTGGTGCACGCCCGGTTGGTGGAGCAGCGCTGACGTGCAAAGTTCGCTCGCCAAACGCAGAATATGTCTGGTTTATAACGCGTTTTCATGAGCGCTCCCGCAAGTCAACCGCCCGCCAAGCTCCCGCCGCAATTTTTAGCGGCGCTGGGATTGAGCGCGGGCTTCATGGCCTTTACCGCGTGGGATCAATCGCACTGGTGGCAGGCCAAGGAAGATTATTCGTTCGGCTGGCTGGTGCCGATGTTCGTGGCCTACGTCGTGTATGATCGCTGGGCGAAGATCACGCAGCGTGTTAGGGAGGCGGAGGTCGCACCGCGCGGGCCGAACTGGGCGCGTTGGACGCTGAACGTCGCGGGAAGTCTGGGGCTTCTTTTTGGCGCAGCATTTTTTTTGCTGGGGGCTTTTTATCGGGCCGGTGCTGGATCTTCGCATCCAGGGACGATGGCCATTACCATGGGAATGGCCTGCATCGTGTTTTCGCTGCTTTTTTTTAATGTGCCGACCGCGGGCGCTGATGTCGTGGTGACTGGCGAAACAACGAAAGGCTGGCGATCGCTCTTTGCGGATCCGCGTTTTCGCGTGGCTTCGGTTTTCATTTTTCCAGTGCTCGTATGGCTGATTTCAGCTCCGCTGGTCTCGGCCATCGAACAGCAGATCAGCCTTTTTCTCCTTGGCAAAGTGGTGACGGTGGTCGCCTTTGTTTTCGACATGCTGGGTTACCCGCTTGAGCAGCAAGGTAACGTCTTAATGTTGCCGAAGGGGCCGGTGGGCGTGGCGGACGCCTGCTCGGGCATTCGATCGCTGACGGCGTGTTTGTTTGCGGGATCGTTTTTATCGGCGACGTTTTTTGAGGCAGGCTGGAAGAAGGTCACGCTGGTGGTCGCGTCGATGTTTTTCGCCTTCGTGATGAACTTGGGGCGCAGTCTTTTCCTGACGGCGTGGGCGTATGCTTACGGGCCGGAGGCGATTAGCGGGACGGTGCACGACACGGCGGGTTACGCGGTGCTCGGATTGACCTGTGCGGGGCTGCTGCTGCTGGTGCCGGTGCTTAATTTCAAAATCGAGTCGCTCGCCGCCAAACCCGAAGCGGCGGCCTGAGCCGCGCGACTATTTCGCCGGCACGGCGATGAATACGTGGGCGCGTTCCGCCTTGAGCGAAGTCTTGGCGTAACTTTCGACTGAACGACGCAACATCGCGCGGTAGTCGTCGTTGCGGGTGAGCGGCCATTGGATGCGAGTCGGAGTTTCCTGCATGCGGCTGAGCACGTGGTAAGTCCAATAGGAGTTGCTGCGCAGTTGCTGGTCGAGCGTCGCGAAACGCGGCTCCATGGCGCGGGCGAACTCTTCGTCAGTGATCCCTTTTGCGGCAATATCGGCGGCGATCTTGCGCGTCAGCTTCGCGACTTGCTCGGCTTTTTGCGGGGAGGTTTCGATCATGGCGCAGAGGTAACCGTAACCCGGCCACTTTTCGCTGCCCCAGGATTCGACGGTGGAGCCGTAGGTTGCGCCAAGTTCTTCGCGGATTTTTAGGCGGAGGCGGTCGTTCAAAATATCGCCCAACACCTGCAAGCGGCGCGCGCCGCGATAATCGTCGGTGTCCACGCCCGGCCAATAAACGCGAACCGCGGCTTTCGCTTCGGTGGTGTCCATTTTCCACGCTTGGTAGCTCGCCTTCATCGGCAGCGAAGGTTTGCGCGCGAGATCGGCATTCGAGAGCAGTTGGCGTTCGGGGAGCGTGCCGAGGGTGCGGCTGACGATGGCCACGACCGACTCCGTTTCGAGTTCGCCGGCGATACCGATTTCGATGGGTGCCTTGGCCAGGGCCGGTTTCAACCAGTCTTGCATTTCCTGCGGCGTGCGCTCGAAGAGGTGATCGATGTGGGGCAACCCGTAGCGCGTATCGCCGTTCGCCATGATGCTGGGCGTGGCGGCGGAAAGAAACTCGGACGGCTCGTGTAGCGCAGACGAATAATAGGCCTGCAGCTGGCTGAGCGAACTCGCGAAACCTTCCGGACGGAATGCAGGGTCGGTGAAGAACGCGGTGATGAGTTGCAGCAGGCGCTCCAGTTTATCGGGTGCAGCGTGTCCGGTGAAATAGAACGCATTTTCCTCCACCGTGAACGCGCACGACAGCGAATCGCCCGCGAGAATCCGACCCAATTCGGAGCTGTCGTAGCGTCCCAATCCGCCCGCCAGAAACGCGCCCGTGGTGAGCAGTCCCAAGCCGGGCTTATCGGCGGGCTCTTGCGCGAACCCGTCGCCGAGGCGCACGCGCACGTGCACGAGATTTTTTTCGTAGTCGGTTTTCTTGACGTTGAGACGGACGCCGTTGGCAAATTCAAGCGATTCGACGTCGACGCGATGTTCGTGCCGGCGACTGGCGATTTTTCCCGCGGGCCCGAAATCCGTGTAGGCGAATGAGCCGAGTTCGTGTTCTTCCTTGGCGCCGAAAAACGTCACCGCGTTGCTCTCGTCGTAAGCGACTTTTAAATCTGCGACCGTGAGTTCGGGGACGTAGTGCCCGATGACGGCGAGCCGGCGATTGCCGGTTTCCCAGAATTTGCGAAACGCGGCGAGGCAGGCTTCGGGATTTAGGCTGGCGACGATTTGCTCGCTCTGCGCCCAGTCGTCCTCGGGGCTGGTCACCACGATGTCGGACTCGAGACACGAGCGGATTTGCTCGGCGAGCGCGGTGGATTCGCGGCTCGGTGCGTTGCGAATGCTTTCCTGATACCAGTTGCGAAAGGCCTGAATCTGCACGGCGATTTCATCCTTCGTGAAACCGTGATGCAAGGCGCGGCGCAGTTCCTGGTCGGCGAACCGCACGGCGGTGCGCCACAGATCGCGACGGGCATCCACCCGCACAAACGCGAGTTGGCCGGCGTGGGGGTGGCTCGTCCACGAAACCTCGCTCACCCCGAAATCAGCGGGAGTTTTGCGAATGATTTCACCGAGGCGATTGTGCAGCATGAACGCCGCGGCGTTTTGAACGATCAACTCGCGGCGATGAGCGATCGAGTCCGCGCGCGGCTGAAATGAACTGACGCTGTAGAGCAACACACTCGTGCCGCCTTCGGAAGGAGTGGGAAAAAAGCGCACTTGGAAATCTTCGGGCGGCACGGGAAACGTGAGATCGGGATCGCGCGGCTCGGGCGAATCGGCTGGTTTTAACGAATCGAAATTTTCCCGAATGAGTTTTTCCAATTCCGCGGGCTCGGCGTCGCCCACGGCGATCAGCACCATGCGTGAGGGTCGATACCACTGTTGATGAAACGCGCGCAGCTTTTCTGGAGTGGCCGCGCGGACCGAAGCGAGGGTGCCGATGGGCGGGCGTTGTGAAAAGAGGGTGCCGGGCTGGAGAAAATCGTTGAGCGCTTCGCCGATGCGTGCGCCGGAGGAGTCGCGCGTGCGGCGTTCGCTTTCGATGACGTTGCCCTCGAGCTTGAGATTTTTTCGATCGAGCGTCGCCCCGTCGGCGAAGTCGCGCAGGATGGAAAGTCCGAGCGTAATTTTTTCGCGCGAATTGTGCGGCAGATCGAGATTGTAGAAGGTGCTGACGTAATTCGTGAAGGCGCTTGAATCGGCGCCCATGGACAAACCTTCGCGCTGCAGCGTGCCGACGAGCGAGTTGGCCGGGAAACGACGCGTGCCACGAAACATCATATGCTCGACGAAATGCGCGTAGCCCAACTGGTCGGCGCGTTCGTGGACGGAGCCGACGTTGACTTGAAGCACCAAGGCGACGCGTCCGCGCGGTTCGGTGTTTTTGCGGATGACGTAGCGCAGGCCATTTTCCAGCTGGCCCCATTTTATGGCCGGATCCGGTGCCAGGTCGCTGCGCTCGTGCGGCCAGCCTTGGGCGGCGCTGAGGCTGGCGGCGGCGAGAACGAACGCCCATGCGACTAAGAAAAAATGAAAGGCAACCGGCAGAGCTGGACGACGAAGGCGGCCGATTTGGGCGAGTGAACTACAATACATCGAGTGGGTGTGCGCGGTCCGAATGATCGCTGGATGAGAGTGAAATTAGCAGGTGAGCCAATGAAAAAGCTTCGCAGGCTTCTTTCTTGGAATAAGGCGCGGTTCGGCGACTCTCATGAGGCACATGTCCAGCGAGGTTTTTAGTCAATTGGTCGACGCGCACTACACGGCGCTCTTCCGTTTCGCCCTGAGCCTGACGAAGAATTCGTCGGACGCGGGCGACCTGACGCAGCAGACGTTTTTCATCTGGGCGAAACAGGGCCATGCGTTGCGCGAAGTGGCGAAGGCGAAGTCGTGGTTATTTACCACGTTGTATCGCGAGTTTTTGCGGGGACGTCGCCGCGCGGATCGGGTGACGGCATTAGAAGATTTGGGGCCGGTCGAGGCCGATCCACCTGCGCCGCCAGTCGATGTGATCACGTCGATGGATTCCAGTCTGGTGCTGGAGTCGTTGCAGGAAGTGGACGAAGTCTACCGCGCGCCGCTCACGTTATTTTATCTGCAGGAATTTTCCTACAAGGAGATCGCGGACATGCTGGAGGTGCCGATTGGCACGGTCATGTCGCGGCTGTCGCGCGGGAAAGCGCAGTTGCGCTCGGTGATGATGCGCAAGGAAGCGGGCACGAAGGTCGTGCCGTTCCCAATCCAAACAGTGAGGAAACAATCATGAACAACGTGGAAGCAAAATTTGTCCTTCGGAGCTATCGGCCCAACGGCGCGGATGCAGCGGACGAGACATTTGCGTCTGCGCTGGCGCAGGCGCAACGCGACCCGGAGTTGCGGCAGTGGTTTGAGCGCGAACAGGCGGCAGACGGCGCAGTGGCGGCAAAATTTTCCCAGGTGCAACCGCCGGCAGGTTTGCGTGAGGCGATTCTCGCGGGCGGACGGGCGACCGGTTCCAATGTCGCGCAGAAAAAACGTGCGTGGGGTCGCAGTGCGTGGATGGCGATGGCGGCGAGTGTGGCCTTAGTAGGTGCCGTGGGCCTCGCGTTTTGGCCGAAGAAAGCGGAGGCGCGCGCCGCGTTTAGTGATTTTGTGCTGACCGATGCCGCGGCGAGCAAAACTCACGGCGGTCACGGCGGAGCCACCAGCGGACTTCAGGTGATGCTCGGTCAGCCGGGCGTGCGAGCGGGCATGACGCTACCGGTGGATTTCGAGACATTGCGGCTGACGGGTTGCCGCACGGTGGAATTTCGCGGGCACGACGTGCTGGAGGTTTGCTTCAATCGGAATGGAGTCTGGTTTCATTGCTACATCGCGCGCCGCGCGGATGCAGTGAAGTTAATCGCGGGCGAAGGCCTGAGTGTCATCGACCATGCGGGCATCGGTGTGGCTTCTTGGGCCGACGCAGCGCACGTGTATGTGATCGTTAGCAAAACCGGTCGCGCGGCTTTGGAAAATTTGCTCTAAAATCAGGCTGATTTGTGGCTCGTTCCGAGGGCGGCGGCGCGGATCATAATCGGTGGAGTCGTGGTTTTTTACGTAATTTCGGGAAATACCCGAAAAAGATTTTTGTGCTAAATCGGCGCGTAAAAATCATGCCTTCTAGAGGCTTATGAAAGTGTTTCGTAAAACGTGGGACACGTCGTCGCGGGTCGATTTTGAGGGAGAAAAATCAGGTTGTCGGGGTCTGAAATGTGGGCTCTTTGCGGCCCTCATTTATGAAATCCACGATCACGAAATTACTGTTTACGCTGGCGCTTTTTAGCTCGGCGGGCGCAGCCTTGGCCTCGAACGAAATTACGGATCGCTGGGAAACATTGCGCGCCATCAACTGGGTTGAAAATCCGACTAACCATTCACGTCCCGGTCGTCATGGTGAACTCGGCCCTTATCAATTTCGTTCGTCGACCTGGCGGATGCACACCAGCCGACCGTTCAGTCAGGCGGTGAGTCGTGACGTTTCGGATGATGTGGCGGTGAAGCATTACGAATGGCTTAAACGCGAGCTCAGCAATCGCGGCGTCGAGGCGACGCCGTTCAATATCGCGATGGCGTGGAATTGCGGCGTCAACGCCGTGGCCTCGGGCCGAGCGCCGAACGTGAGTTATAACTACGCGGTGCGGGTGACCAATCTGGTCGATGTGCTCAAAGAGCGCACGGAAGCGGCCTCTTCGCCCGGCGTGGAGGACGAAGGAGCTGTAGCGCCGGAGCTTGAGCAGATTTTGAATCTCAAACTGGAAGAACTTGAGGCGATGCCGGCGCCGCCGGAGCAAATTCGTTTCCGAGTGTTCCCGAACGATGCCCCGCGCCTGGTGTTAGCGGTGGACTGAGAGAAAGCGCTTGGTTGCGGTTAGATTAAGCGCCAACGTGGTCGCGCACCCACATGACCGGCCAATCGTCGCGCACGACCTTTAAACAAATTTGGTGGCTCCCGCTGGTGTGCTTCGGCTTCGCGTGGGTGCTGAGCCATACAGAAACGGTCGAGCGCTCGGAGTGGAAATCACTGGACTGGCGCACTGACTTTAGGACGAATTTTCAGCAAGCTCCTGATCCGCGCGTGGCAGTGGTTTTATTCGACGACCAGACTGAAGCGGTGCTGGGCCAACCGTGGCCCGTGGACCGACAATATCACGCGCAACTCACGCAGGTCTTCGCGCTGGCCGGTGCGAAAATGGTCGCATGGGACGTGATCCTCGATGCGTCGCGCGAAGGCGCGGGCGATGGCGCGATGGGGCAAGTTGCGCAAGCCGCCGACGAGGCCGGAACGGTGGTGGTGTCGGCCGCGGTGACGAGTGTCGATCCGACCGATATGGATCCGACGGTGCGCAGCGGCCCGACGAAACCGTTTAAAGATATCGAAGGAAACATTGCGAACGTCGTGGGCGACGACCACGTGTTCCTGCCGTTTCCGGAATTGCGCGAGGCGAGCCTGTATGGATTCGCCGATACGCCGCCGGGCGTGGATGGCATCCGTCGCGAAGTGCCGATGGTCGTGCGCGTCGGCAAAGAAATTTACCCGGCGCTGTCGTTGCAGATCGCGCTGAGTTATTACGGAGTGGATCCGCAGGCGGTGCGCGTGCGATTAGGCGACGGGCTTTATTTTCAGGCGGAAGGAAAAACGCGTCGCGTGCCCATCGACGCGTTGGGACGGTTGGCGCTCAACTATCGCTACGATATGCTCGGCGGTAGGGAGACGTTTCCGATTTATAACTACGGCTCGATGCTCGTGAGTTTGAGCGAAGTTTTTTTAGAAAATAAAACGCTGGAAAATCCACCGCCGGATTTGAAATCCAAGATCGTGATCGTCGGACAAACGGTGACGGGCAAAGCCGACATCGGGCCGAGTCCGTTGAGCCGTTCGTCGGCGCTGACGCTCGTGATCGCGAATGCGGTGAACAATCTCCTGATCGAGGATTATGTGCGGCAGCTGTCTGCGGGGACGCGGTGGATATTGTGGGCGCTGCTGATTGCGGTGGGGTATGCGGTGATCTTGCTCGTCGCGCATCGCGTGGTGTTCGTGCTGTGTGGCGGCGCGGTGTTGAGCGTGGTGGGCTATAGTTCCTTGGCGTTGTGGATGTGGGTGTGGCACAGTTGGTGGCTGCCGTGGATCGCGCCGGTGTTGGGGTTGATTTTCCTGCAATTCGCGGTGATCGGCCGGCGCATCTGGATCGAGCAAAAAGCCAAGCAGGCCATCAAAGGAATGTTTGGCGCTTACGTGTCGCCGGAGGTCGTTGATCAGTTAGTAAAATCCGAAACGCCGCCGCAGTTGGGCGGGCACATCGAAAATATCACCGCTTACTTCAGCGACATTCAGGGCTTTTCAACCTTCGCGGAACAGCTGCCGCCGGATAAACTTGTTGAGTTGATGAACGAATATCTGACGGCGTGCACTGATATCATTCAACAGGAAGGCGGCACGCTGGATAAATATATTGGTGATGCGGTGGTCGCGATGTTTGGTGCGCCGGTGCCGCTGCCGGATCACGCGCGGCGCGCGTGTGTCGCGGCGCAACGCGTGCAGGAAAAAATTGCCGAGCTTCGCGCCAAGTGGCGCAGCGAAGGTGACAAGTGGCCGCCGATCGTGTGGGAGATGGAAACACGCATCGGGTTGAATAGCGGTGCGTGCGTCGTGGGTAACATGGGCAGCCGCACGCGCTTCAATTATACGATGATGGGCGATGACGTTAATCTCGCGGCCCGCATGGAGTCCGGCGCGAAAAGTTGGGGCGCGCGCACGATGTGCACGGAAGTGACAAAATCGGCGTGCGAAAACCTTGGCGGCGATCGCGTGGTGTTTCGTCCGCTTGGGCGCGTGATCGTTAAAGGCCGCGAGCAGGCGGTGCCGATTTATGAGATTGTCGGACTGCGCGATTCAATCACGGCGCGTAAACGGGAATGCTGCGCGGTGTTTGCCGCCGGGCTTGAGAGATATTTCGCACGGGATTGGACGGGGGCGATGGAGCATTTCCGGCGCAGTGCGGAGCTTGAAGATGAAGGCGCGCCGATGATCGCAAGTGGAGTATTTAGAGAAACGCCTTCAGATGTGTATATTTCTATTGTCGAGGATTATATGGTTGATCCGCCGTCGATGGATTGGGACGGGGTTTATGTAATGAAATCTAAGTGACGAAGCCCGCGTGACGTCGGGCTGGACTGTTGCCGCCTGAATAACGCTTGAAGGAAAAAGCAGGTGTGGCATTCCTCGCATTGCAAAAATTTATCCATGAAAATCCTGAAGTCTGTATTCGCTGTCGCGATGGTCGCGTTTCTCTCGCTCGGTTCTTTAACGGCAGCTGACGCGCAATCGGCTGAAGCTGTGGTGGTGAAGTTCACCGGTGTTTCGACCGCGCAACTTCCCGGCAAAGCCGAACCTGTTCAGGTGACCGAAGGTCTCAAACTCCCTGCGGGAACGGTCATTATCACGGGAACAACAGGGGAGGTTCACGTGCAACCGTTCTCCGGTGCGATTGCGACCATCAAGCCTAACTCCACGGTTTCAATCGATGAACTTTCGGTGACGAAGAACGGCAGCGGCGTGGTGACGAAGCAAAATGCGCTGCTCAATCTGAAATCTGGTAACGTCGTTTCCACCCTCGATCCGGCAAAGAAGGCCGTAAACAATTACGGCGTGCGCACGCCCAAAGGCGTCGCGGCCGCTCGCGGCACTTCGTATGCGGTGAATGTTTCCGTGAACGGCACCACGATTGTGGCCACGGCGGACACGGTTTCTTTCACTGCTGCAAACGGCACCACTTATTCGGTGCAAGCGGGCATGGTGGTCGTTACGCCTGCCAATGGTGAGCCGCAAGAGCCGGTTGCATTGGCCTCGCTCGCTAGTGCGGGGTCGGAAGTTGCGAACGTGATTGCGGCGGCGGTGCAGTCGCTGGCGGATGTGATCCAAAATAATTTAGGCGAACTGTCTGCTGAGTCGGCGACCAATCTCGCCTCGCAAGTGGCCGCAGTGGCGGCGGCCGCGCTGCCTGATCAGGCGGCCAGCTTCACGGCGCAAATCGTGACGGCGCTCGCTTCGGCGAACTCATCCACATCGGGCAATGCAGATGCCACGGCGATTGCCGTCGCGGCGGTGACGGCCGCAGCGGCGCAAGCCGCGCCCGCGCAAGCTGCCGATATTGCTGCCGCCGCGGTAACAGCCGCTCCGCAACAAGCTGCGATTATCACCGCCGCTGCCGAGCAGGCTGTGCCTTCCGCCAACACTGCGATTGCTGAGGCGGTTTCTCGGGTTACCGGACAATCTGTCCAGCAGGTGCAAGATGCGGCTGCTCAGGCTTCGAGCCAGGCTTCCAGAGCGGTAAGTGCGGCGAACACGGCTTTGCAGAATGTGGTGACCCCCGCCAGCCAGCAAACTCCCGGAACAGAAAATAACAACGGCGGATCGAACGATGCCGCTGAAGTCAGCGTCAGCTAAGCCGCGCCTTTAATTTGAAAAACGAAACGCCGCCTCAAAAGGGCGGCGTTTTTTATGTAGCGCGCGACTGCCATCCCATCGCTCGTCTTACTCAAGAAACGAAGACTGCTTGGGGCCGCGCGCGGCACGGCGCGCGGCTTCTTCTTCCGGCGAAGGATTGAGGTGGCGCGGCGGGCGGGCGACGCGCGAGGCGAGGGCGGCTTCGCGATCGGCGACGACCCGGTCGCACATTTTTTCGACCTGTAATTGCAGCCAGTTGGTCGTCGCGCTGTTCTCCGTGTAGTCGGCCGGACCGTAATGGTCGATGCGACCGTTTTGGCGCAACCGATCGTTTTGTTCGAACTCGGCGCGATTCGCAGGATTGTAAACCGCGTAAGTTTTGCCGCCGCCTTGTTTGACAACGGAGAAACTCGGCACATCGCTCGGGCCGTCGGCGATGTAGATCATATTTTGCAGCGGGATGCGGCGATCCTCGGGCGTGACCTTGGCGTTCACGTCGATCGCGGGGTTGCGATTCGTGCCTTTGTTGATTTCGAAAATCGCGCGGGTTTTCGACGTGTTGTCGATCATCACGCCGATCTGCGCGATCTCGGAAGCAGCCTCGAGAGGAAATTCGTTTTGTTTAAGGAAGCCCGGTTGGAGTGGATTTTCGATGAACTCGCAGGCCCACACGGCGTCGATGTAGGGCGCGAGCGCGCTGCCGCGCACCATTTCGGCGAGGCCGGTGCTCACGACGTAGTGCTCGAGCTTGATGTCATGTTTGACGTATTCCGGTTTGGCTTTCGCCCAGGCGCGGGAGCTCTCGAAAAATTTCGGCAGGCCGGGATAGAACTTAATGTCCGCACCGCACTCGCGGAGGATCTTGTTGTTCAAGCCCGCCATATTGCCCGCCATCACGTAGGTGAGCAGATGGTTCAGGTAACTAATCTCCGGGGAAATGTGGTAACCACGCCGGCGATAATTTTCGCCCAACGCGTTGGTTTCCGCCCAAAAAGTGGCTTCGTCGACTCCATAGCGACGAAAAAGCGGGGCCTGCATGTAGGCTGGAATCAATGTCTTGTCAAAGTCCCAGACGCAGGCGATGATGTTCTGAGTGAAGAGTGTAGAGGCCATCTCGAATAAATTCTACTAGACGGAAATCACCGTCGTGGATTGGCCTTTGATAAAGCTGCGCGCTGCGGCTTAAGCAATTCACAATTTCCGCCCCGACTTTTCCCTGCATGGAAACATTGCCCGACATCGTTCCTTTTCAGATGCGCCTCGACGAACTCGATGCGCAAATGGCGGCGCCTTCGTTCTACGCGAACCCGCGGAAAGCCACCGAGGTGAGCCGCGAGCAACAGGCGCTTCGCCGGTTGGTGGAAGAGCATAAAAATTATGAAGACACGGGTCGGGAAATCGCTGAACACACGGCGTTGCTCAAAGACGCTTCGGCCGATGCGGAATTGCGCGAGCTCGCGCAATCGGAAATTCCTGAACTCCAAACGAAACACGAAAAGCTTAAACTTTCCGTGCTAGCGTTGATGATTCCGCCGGAGGCGTCAGATTCTCGAAACACCGTTTTCGAAATCCGCGCGGGCACCGGAGGCGATGAAGCGTCGCTGTTTGCGGCTGAGCTTTACCGGCTTTATTCGCGCTACGCGGAAGGGCGTGGCTGGAAAATCCAGCCCATGAGTTCGAGCGCTTCTGATCGGGGCGGCTTGAAAGAAGTGATTTTTCTCATCACCGGCCAGGAGGTTTACAAACAGCTGAAATACGAAAGCGGCGTGCAACGTGTGCAGCGCATTCCGGTAACTGAAGCCAATGGCCGCATCCACACCTCGACCGTGACCGTGGCCGTTTTGCCTGAAGCGGAGGAAGTCGACGTCGACATCGATTCGCAGGATCTGGAAATCACCGTGCAGCGCGCCAGCGGGCCGGGTGGGCAGGGCGTGAACACGACTGATTCGGCCGTGCGCATCATTCACAAGCCGACCGGGCTGATTGTTTACTGCGCGGATGACCGCTCGCAGATAAAAAACAAAGCCAGCGCGATGTCGGTGCTTCGCTCGCGCCTGCTGAAACTGAAGGAGGACGAAGAAAAGGCGAAATATGCGGCTCAACGCCGCAACCAGATCGGCACCGGCGGACGGAGCGAGCGGATCCGCACCTATAATTTTCCCCAGAACCGCATGACCGATCATCGTATCGGCCTCACGCTTTACAGTCTGCCTGCGATCATGGAAGGCGACATCGGCGAAATCATCGAAGCGTTGCAACGCGCAGATTTTGAAGAGAAACTTGCCGCGCTCACCGGCGGGCCGTTGCCATCGCGACAGCGCACGGGTGGGGAGGACGATTGATATGCTGACTCTGCTCGAAATCATCAAACGCACGACTGAGTTTTTCGATAAACGGGGAGTGGAATCAGCGCGCTTGAACGCAGAGTTGCTGGTCGGGCATGCACTCGGGTTGAAGCGCATGCAGCTTTACATCCAGTTCGAGCGTCCGCTGACGGAGGCGGAACTGGAAAAAATCCGTCCACTCGTGAAGCGCCGCGGGAGCCGCGAGCCCTTGCAATACATTTTAGGCGAAACGGAGTTCGCTGGATTGAAATTAAAAGTCGACCGGCGCGCGCTTATTCCGCGACCGGAAACCGAGTTGTTGGTTGAACTCATCAGCCAAAAACTGCCGGCGCCGCCGGCGACGATTCTGGATCTCGGCACCGGCTCTGGCGCGATTGCTCTGGCGCTCGCTAAACAGTATCCTGAGGCCGCAGTCACCGCGGTTGATAAGAGTGAGGACGCGCTCGCGCTGGCCAAAGAAAACGCGGAGCTAGCCGGATTCACGGCGCGGGTGAATTTCTTGGTATCCGATTGGTTCTCAGCAGTGCCGGCGAGTGAGCGCTTTCAACTCATCGTGTCCAACCCACCTTACCTTTCAGACGATGAGACCCTGGCGACGCAGCCGGAAGTAAAAGATTTCGAGCCGCATGCGGCATTGTCAGCGGGAAAAAACAGCGCGGCGGATTTGGAGAAAATTATCCGTGAAGCGAAGCCGCGTTTGTCGGAGGGTGGCTTGTTGGCGTGCGAAACAGGTCTCGCTCAGCACGCGCAGCTCAAAGAGCTGGCCGAAGCCAGCGGTTACGCGCGGATCGAATCGCTGCGCGACCTGACGGGGCGTGACCGTTACTTATTCGCTTTTATTTAGGCCCTTGATCGGAGTCTCGGGAGCGGCGCTGCTGGCAGAATAGTGCGGATCACTATTCAATCGAAGCGCGTCGGTCACGATGCGCAACGACTCGCGGAGGTGCACGTCGAGTTTGCTCGTCGGGCCTTCGATCGGAGTGTCGGTATCGCCATCGTCATCAAGTGTGGCCACGGCTTCTTGGGTGCCGGTGGCTTCGGCTTTGAGCACGGAGTCGAGTTTGATTTCGCGTGACGCGTAGTTGGCTTTGGCGAGGAGATCGCGTTCGGCGTCGAGCTGCTTTTTGAATTCGTCATCGCTGGTCTTGCGCGTCTGGCGCTGCTCCAGGTTGATCGAGATCGTCTTCTCATCCTGGCGAGCCTTGAACCAGTCGATGTTCTTTTTGAGATAAGCGAATTCTTCGAGTGAGTTTTGGCGTTCGCGGCTGGCTTCAAGCAGAGGCTTGAGGTAAGTCGGCGTGAGCGGCTTGCCTTCAAAAAAGGTCGGTTTGATTTCGTCCCACACGAGCGCGTGTGGCAAGTCGGCTTCGCCAATGGGCAGGAAGTCTTCGATCGAGGGCAGCGAGATATCGGGAATCACGCCTTTCTTTTGGGTGGAGGCACCGTTGGGCAGATAGAATTTCTGCACCGTCAATTTTGCACCGCCAGTGTGCCCGACATTTTGGCTGAGGCGCGGCAGATAGTTTTTCATTTCAAGCACGGCCTGCACGGTGCCTTTGCCGTGGGTGGAGCTGTCGCCGATGATGACGGCGCGACCGTAGTTTTGCAGCGCGCCGGCGAAAATTTCCGAAGCGGAAGCGCTGAAGCGCGACGTGAGCACGACGAGCGGGCCATCGTAGGCGACGGAGGTGTCGGTGTCGCTATCGACATTGAGTTGGCCGAGCGAGTCGCGCACTTGGACAACGGGACCTTTGTCGATGAACAAGCCGGTGAGGTTAACGGCTTCGGGCAGCAAGCCACCGCCGTTGCGACGCAGATCCATGACAAGCGCACTGATGCCCTCGGCTTTGAGTTTGCGGATTAATTCAGCGACATCCTGCGTGGCCGTGCCGCCGGATTCAACTTCCGCACTGGCTGCGGGTTTGTTACTGGCTTCAGCCGGCGAGTCGTAAAATGAGTTCAGCACGATCACGCCAACGGGCGTGGTTTTGTTTTCCGCGACTGGCACTTGATAAATGGTCGCGGTGGCGCGGCCGGCGTTGAGCTTCACCACATCGCGCACGATCAGCACCTGCTTGGTTTTGCTGGCATCGGTGGCGTCGTGCGGGAGGACGGTGAGGGTGACTTTGGAACTCTTGTCGCCGCGAATCATGTCGACGATACGGCGCAGCTTCATGCCGATGACTTCGATATTTTCGCCGCCGTCTTGTTGAACGGCGATGATCTTGTCGTTCATACGGATCTGGCCGCTACGATACGCGGGGCCACCGGGGACGACTTCCCGAATGACGCAATTGCCGTCTTCTTCGAGACTCAGCACCGCGCCGATGCCGACGAGGGATTGTTTCATCTGGATGCTGAAATCCTGCAGCGTGTCGGCGGAGAAATACGCCGAGTGCGGATCATACATCCGAGTCAGGCTGGAAAGGAAAGTTTCCTGCACATCCGCGGGTTCGATGTCGCTGATGTTTTTCAGCATGCGCTCGTAACGTTTGCGCACCGTGGTCTTGGCCTCTTCTTCAGTTTTTTTGCCGAGGATATCCTGGACGATCTCATACTTCACGCGGCGGCGCCACAGATCGTCGGATTCTTCGGTGGTGGCCGCAAACGAAGCCTTGGTGCGGTCGGGCGCATAGCTTTCCTGGGCTTTCAAATCCCAGTCGGATTTGAGCTGTTCAAAAATCCACGTCGTGCGCGCTTTCACGCGTTGCTCATAGACTTGGTAAATGTCGAACGAGGCGTCGATGTTGCCGAGGTAGGCGAGGTCGGTTTCGACGCGCTGGCCGTATTGACGGATGAACGTTTGTTCATCAGTCGCCGTGAAAAACAGGCGCTGCGGATCCAATTCCTTCATGTAATCGGAAATGAGCTGCGGGTAGTCCGCCGAGGTTACCGCGCCTTTGTTGTAATGAAAATATTCGAGCATCTGCACCAGCGTGCGCGTCTCGAGGCGCATGACCGGCGTGGTCTTGAACTCGCGATCTTGCACCGCCCACACGGACGAAACCAAGGCGACTGAAAGGGCGAGGGATTTGAAAAGGGGATGTAATTTCACTGGGTAAAATTTAATTTTCTAGCCGTTAGAGAACTTAAAGCGGGAATTGTTGCTAAGAATTTTCACCGTCCACCACATACCAGAGCGAAGCAAGAAACACGTTTTGTTTAGGTAACGGTATTTTTTTAACCATGGCTGAATGAACGTGCGCGCTGAGCTAAGAACGACTGAGCATGTCCTTCGCGTCATCGAGCACGCGTTTTTCCTGCTCGGTGAGGGAGCCGAAGCCTTCGCTATTAATTTTATCGAGAATGCGATCCACCTCGGCGCGCAGGTTGGGCGAGGGTTTGGTGGGCTTAGTTGCGACCGGAATTTCAAAGGTCGCTTTCTTTTCGCGACGTTTCAACCAAGCCGGCAGCTGAAGACTAAAGCTCGCCGCGCGATCCATGCCATGGCTGGCGTGGAAAAGTTTCAGATAGAGCCAGCCTGCGAGCATGCCGCCCAAATGCGCCGACGCCGCGTAGCCAAACGGCGGCGAACTTCCCCGAAACTCGTAAAACAGCAGCCCGAAAACGTCCAATGCGAGCAGCCCGTAAACGAGATAAATCGGCTTCGTGCGCACAGGGATCAGAAACATCACCAGAAAATTGATCTCTTGATACGGGTGCAGCAGCGCCAGCACCACAAACAGCCCGAAAATGCCGGCCGTCGCGCCAATCAAAACGCCTCCATGGATCCAGTGCACCGCCGACCAGGTCAGCGCTCCCAACAGCAGCGCGCCGACATAGAGCCCCACAAAGCGTTTCGCACCTAAGAGCGGCTCCAGTTCCCGTCCGATAAAAATCAAGCTCAGCACCGTAAATAAGATGTGGAATGGCGTGCTGGTGCTGTGGATTAAACCGTGCGTTAATAGCGTCCAGACATGCCCTTCACGCAGCGCCGGAATCGTTAAGGGCAGTTCGCTTAACAACGCTTCTCCGTGCACAAACCACGGCGAACCGACCACGAGTTCGATCACGAAGGCCGCCACCGTCACGGCAATGATCCAGACCAGCGCCGAAGTTCTTCGACGTTGGTAATCGCCTCGCATGTAAGAGCGGTCGGCCAGCATTTTTCTCAACGTAGGCCACACGGTTGGAAATACAAGCCCGTCATCGCCATCAATTTTCGTCACGAAATCGCATAAGCCCGTGCGCTTTCTTGACAGCCTGATGGAATGCCTTTGAGTGCGCTGCGAAATGGCTAATAAAGCAGAAAAATGGAACGATAACGCGGGCGGCAAATTCTATGTCGATCAGCAGTGCATTGATTGCGATCTTTGCCGCGAAACCGCCCCCGCTTTCTTCAAACGTCAGGAAGAGGGTGGTTATTCTTTTGTGCACACGCAGCCCACCACGGAAGACGATGTCGCGCTGTGCATGGAAGCCCTCGAAGGCTGCCCCGTCGAAGCCATTGGCAACGACGGCGATCAATAACTTTTTAGCGTCCGCTGAGCCGCTTCACCTCGAAGCGGCTTTATTTTAAGCTGCTAGTTAACTGGCCGAGTCGGCCCTATTTAACCCAATGGCCTTTTGCTCTGAAAAAATCATGCGCTTGGCGCAAATTGTTATCGTCACCGCATCTTTGGCGGCATCGCACGCCTTAGTGGCGACTGAGTCGTCTTCGAGCGATCAGCCCTACGAATTACCGAAGTTGACCACGTATGCCGAGCAAGTGGCCAACCAGACTCCTGTTTCGACCTTTGCGATGCCCGTTTCGGGGCTGCGTTTCGACCCTCGCGTAGATGTGCAGGCGCGCAACCTCGCGGAGGGCCAGGCGGACATCTCGATTCGGGGCGGCGTGTTTGAAAACACCGGTTTCAAACTGGGCGCGCTGTCGATCTATGACCCGCAGACCGGCCACTATTTCGCGGAACTGCCCGTGGCGCCCGCCATGTTGACTTCGCCGAAAATTCTCACGGGCGCCGACAACGCTGTCGCCGGCATGCAGGCGCAAGTCGGCACGATTGCCTACGGCTGGCGTGCGATCGAGCAACGCGGCGAGGCGGCGGTGGCGTTCGGCGACTACCATACGAATCGCCAAAGTCTTTACCAAGGATTGGTCTTCGCGCCGTTCGCGAATGGCTTGAGTGCCGCCGCCGATATCGACCTCGCGCGTTCGGAGTCGGATGGCTCGGTGCCGTTTGGCGATCACGATTTCAAGCGCGCGTCGGGGCGTTTCCAACTCCGCGGGGCCAACAGCCAGACGGATTTTTTTGCCGGTTATCAGGAAAAATTCTTCGGCTGGCCGAATCTCTACACGCCGTTCGGTTTCAACGAAACCGAGTTTTTGCGCACCGAACTTTACGCGATCAACCACCGCGTGACGTCGTCGCCAGAAACCTATTGGCAACTTGGTGCCGCCTACCGTCGCAACTTCGACGACTACGAATTCAACCGCGCCGTGCCGGGCGCCTCGAATCCCTTTGTCCACACGACGCACGTGCGTTCGCTCTCACTGGAAGGCCGCGCAGGCTTCGAAACCTTTGCGCTTGCCTACAGCGCGCAAGCGATGGCCGACAACTTGCAATCCACGTCGCTCACCGCCGGACGTTTCAATTCGCGCGACTACTTGAAGCTGGTCGCCGTGCCGGAAATGAATTTCGCAACCGAAGCCGGCACCCTCACCGCGCGGGCGGGTGCGTCTTTCGACGATACAAATCGTGATAGCTCCGCCGTTTCGCCGGTGCTCGGCCTCGAGCTAAAACTCGCCGACGGTTCGCGCTTCTACGCCACTTACTCGGAAGCGACGCAGGTGGCGACTTACACGGCGTTGAATTCGGCCGCAGGCGCCGGGCTGTTTCGCGGCAACCCCAATTTGGGTCGTGAAACAAGCCGCAATCTCGAAATCGGCGCCGTGCTCAAACGCGACGCGTGGACATTCGAAAGCGCGCTTTTTCAACGCTGGGACGACGATCTCACCGACTGGACGTTTACGCGCGGCGTGACGGCGCGCACCGCCAACGAAGTCGATATTGCTACGCTCGGCGCGGAGTTCGTGATCACGCGACGCAGCGCACGCTACGATCTGAACCTCGGCTACACCTTCCTCGATAAAGACGCCGACTATCGCAGCACGACGGTCGATGCCAGTTTCTACGCGTTGAATTTTGCGAAACATCGGCTGACGGCGGCGGTGATTGCGCGGCTCGGCCACGGCGTGGAAATCCGCGTCGATAACGAATTTCGCATTCAAGAAGAGAACTTGTTGCGCACGGTCGGCGGCAACGAAGCGTTCGTGACTTCAGCGGGGCTCTATTATCTACCGCCCCGGGTGCGTGGACTGGAAATTTCGCTCCTCGTCGATAATTTGTGGGACAGTGATTTTCAGGAAGTGCCCTCGGTGCCGGCGGCTCGACGTCAGGTTTCCTCAGGCGTGGCATATCGCTGGTGAGGGAAGCGCGCTAATTCCAATTTGACAGCGCCCGTTTCTACGCGGTCATTGCGCGTCGATGCACAATCCGTTTCTCGAGCGTTCGTTTCATATTCGTTGGTCTGAATTGTCGGCGGAGCACGTGGTGCCCGCCGTGGAATTCGCGCTCGCTGACGCGGAGCAAAAAATCGACGTCATCACTCAACTCGCTCCCGGGAACGTCACGTATCAAAATACTTTTCTCGCGCTCGAAAAAGCGACCGAGCTGCTCAACGAGACTTGGGCGAAAGTTTCGCACCTCACGACCGTCGCCGACTCCGCCGCACTGCGTGACGCCAACAACGTCATGCTGCCCAAAGTGTCGGCATTCTATGCGCGCATTCCGCTGAATGCAGAGCTCTGGCTGCGCATCAAACAGGCCTCCGGGCAGCCCGCGGTCGCGCAATTAGCCGGTGAACACCGTCGCTTCGTTAACGAGACACTCGCCGACTTCCGCCAGCAAGGCGCGGATTTGCCGGCTGACAAAAAAGCGCGCCTCGAAGCGTTGCAGGGTGAACTCGCGCAGCTCACGCAGAAATATTCTGAAAACGTCCTCGATGCGACGAATGCCTGGGAACTCATCATCACGGATGAGCACCGCCTCGCGGGCCTGCCGCTGCACGCGCGCGAATCGGCACGGCAAAGCGCGTTGAAAAAAGGCTTCGGTTCCGAGGCTGCGCCTGCGTGGCGTTTCACGCTGCCCATGCCGTCGCAAGAACCCGTGATGCTCTACGCGGAGGATGCGAGCCTGCGCCAACAAGTGTGGCAGGCCGCGACGCAGGTCGGCGTGCAAGCGCCGCACGACAACCGCGAGTTGGTGCGACGCATCCTCGCGTTGCGCCAGGAGAAAGCGGAGCTGCTGGGCCAGCCGCATTTTGCCGATCTCACGCTTGCGCGACGCATGGCAAAAAACGGCGCGCAGGCGCTGGCGTTTATCGAAGGGCTGCACGATCGCGTGCAACTGGCGTTTGCGCGGGAGTGTCGCGAACTCGAAGCCTTTAAATCTGAGCAGCTGAAAACCCCGTTGTCGCCCCTGGCACCGTGGGAAACAGGCTTTTGGGCCGAGCGCCTGCGGCGCACGCGGTATGATTTTAATGAAGAGCAACTGCGCCCGTATTTTTCATTGTCGGGCGTGTTGACGGGGATGTTTGAAATTACGCGTCGCGTCTTCGGCATCACGGTGACTGAGCAGCCAGCGGGCAAAGTGGAAGTGTGGCATCCCGAAGTGAAATTTTACGAAGTGCGCGATCGAGTCGGCCGGCACATCGGTTCGTTCTACACCGACTGGCATCCGCGCGAAACCAAACGCGGCGGCGCGTGGATGAATTATTTGGTCACTGGCGGAAAACACCACGGCACGCGCGCGCCGCATCTCGGTTTGATGTGCGGTAACATGACGCCCTCGGTCGATGGCAAGCCGGCGCTGCTCACACATCGCGAAGTCGAAACCGTGTTTCACGAGTTCGGTCACTTGCTGCACCATTTGTTTGGCGAAGTGGAAATCAAATCGCTGAATGGTGTGAACGTCGCGTGGGATTTCGTCGAGCTGCCGTCGCAGATCATGGAGAACTGGTGCTGGGAGCGCGAGAGTCTTGATTTGTTCGCGCGTCACCACGAAACCGGCGAGCGCATCCCCGACGCGCTTTTCGAACGCCTGGTGGCGGCGAAAAATTTCCGGAGTGCGGTCGCGACGATGCGCCAGCTCACCTTTGCACGACTCGATCTCGCGCTACATTTGCGAGCGCAGGATTTTGCCGACGGCGATATTTCCGAGAAGCTGAAAAAAGTGCTCAGCAGCTACCTTGTGCCGACGGACCCGCCCGCGCCGACGATGGAAAACCGCTTCACGCACATTTTTGCAGATCCGACGGGTTACGCGGCGGGCTACTATTCTTACAAATGGGCAGAGGTGCTCGATGCGGACGCGTTCATGCGGTTTAAACGCGAAGGCATTTTCAGCGAAAAAGTCGGCACGGAGTTCGTCGAAAAAATTCTCAGCCGTGGCAACTCCGCCGACCCAATGGAGCTGTTTGTCGATTTCATGGGCCGGCCGCCGGATCAGCAAGCGCTACTCACGCGCGCCGGACTGCTTTGAGCAGAAGCTCATGGCTTACAACGCCGTCGTGACTTTCCAGTGGACGTTTTTCCACTGGAAAAACCTCTCCGCGAGACTTTGCTAACCGCATCCGTTTAAACCACCCATCCCTATGACACTCTGGATTATCCTCATCGCCATTCCCATGCTCTTCGGCTTCTACGCGCAAATGAAGATTCGGAGCGCTTACAATAAGAACGTGCAGATCCCTTCGCGGGGGCGCATTTCCGGTCGTGAGGCCGCTGCGGCCGTCATGGAAAGTGCAGGCATTCACGATGTCGAAATCGTGCGCGTTGAGGGCCAGCTCACCGATCACTACGACCCGATCAATCGCAAGCTTGCGCTCTCCGAGCACAATTACGACGGCACGAGCCTCGCTGCGCTCGGCGTAGCCGCACACGAAGCGGGTCACGCGATCCAGCACAAGGTCGGTTACTCGATGATGAAGGTTCGCCAGACGCTTGCTCCCGCCACGCAAATCGCCGCCGGCGCTTCGCAGTTCCTCATCATCGCCGGTATAGTGCTGATCTCCTCGAAACTTGGCGGCACGTTCCTCATGATCGGTGCTGGCGCGTTGGCGCTCATCTGCTTGTTCCAATTCGTAACGCTGCCCGTCGAGTTCGACGCCACGCGGCGTGCCAAAGCCCAGCTCGTTTCACTCGGCATTGTCGGTCAGGATGAGATGGAAGGCGTGCACGAGACGCTCGACGCTGCGGCGCTCACTTACGTCGCCGGCTTCGTCGCCTCGCTTGGTAGCTTGCTGCACATCCTGCTGCTCTTGAGCGGCCGTCGTGACGACTGAGTTCGACCTATCATTCCAAAATTAAAGCCGGCCCTGAAGGCCGGCTTTTTTATGATCTGAAAGAGAAACGAGTCGCTCAGAAATTAAACTGATCGATGTTCGCTTTGTTAAAGATGAATGGTTTTCCAAGCATGATCTGGTCGCCTTTGACTTCGAGTTTTCCGAGAGAACCGGCGGTGAAACTGGTGTCGCCACGTTTCAGTTTTTTGTCGGCGATCGCGTTGCTGGCGTAAACCGTGAGATAGCCGAGGTGTTCGGTGTTCCACAGGATGACGCTATCCATGATGCCGTCGTGCACGTAGCGCTTGTTTTCGTTCGGAAGGCCGAGCCCCATGACTTTTACCTTGCCGGTCTTGCCGGCTTGTTTGACCGCTTCGGCAGCGCCGGGGACGCCGGGAGAACAGATTGCCATGATCAGTTTCAAATTCGGATTCGCGCTCATCAAGGCAGTGGCTTCGGATTGAGCTTTGTCTTTCAAGTCGTCGCACGGGCGCACGGCGACGAGTTTCATCTTCGGATATTTTTCCTTCAAACGTGCTTCCACGTTCTTCTGCCACTCGCGCTGGTTTGCGGCAGTGAGGCTTGCCGTGATGATGGCGAATTCGCCTTCCTCGCCAGTGAGGCGCGCAGCTTCGTCCATCAAGGCCTGGCCGATGCCTTCCGGCGTGGCTTGGTTCACGAAAAACGAGCGCGCATCGGGCGCGGCGTCGGCATCGTAGGTGAGCACCGCGATGCCTTGCTTCTGGGCTTTGCGCAGCGCGGTGGAAATGCCTTCCTTGTTTTCCGCGGCCACGGCGATGACGTCGACGCCGAGCGTGATCCAGTTTTCGACGATCTCGTTTTGCTTTGCCGCGTTCGTGTCGGTCGGGCCGTCGAAGAGTAACTCGACGCCGAGTTCCTTGGCAGCTTTGTCCGCGCCGGCTTTGACGGAGAGGAAGTAGGCGTTGCCCTTGGCCTTGGGCATGAGCGCAACCATGAGTTTTGCGTCGGCGGCAAAAAGGCCGGCGGTGCACGCGCACAATAAAGTGGCGGCGATGCTGGAACGGAGGAATGAGGATTTCATGAGGGTAATGAGGTTAAAAAATCAGGATGCTTTGCGGCGACTCCGCCAACCAGACAACAATTTCGGCAGCATGCTCCCCATCAAGGCGAGAAGGAGAAGCGCGCCGGTGAGCAGCCCGGCGATTTCCTCCGCGGCATTCGTGCGGATCACGATGGGCAAGGTGGCGAGCCCACTCTTTAAAACCGCGATGGCGGCCACGCCGAGCAAGGTGCCGGTCACGCTGCCGGTGCCGCCAAAAATACTCGTGCCGCCAAGCACCACCGCGGTGATCGCGAACAATTCATACCCCGTGCCTGCGTCGGCTTTCGCCTGACCCAGCCGCGCCGTGTAAATGATCGCCGCCAGTGCCACGATCAAGCCGGCGAGCACATACACGAGCGCGACGCGACGTTCGACCGGCAGGCCCGCGTAGCGCGAGCCTTCAGGCGAAAACCCGATGGCGCGAAACGATCGCCCAAACGTCGTGCGCTGCACCAGCGTCCACACGATCACCGCGACGAAAATAAACAGCCACGCCTGCACGGGCAGGCCCAGCCAGCGCTCCTGCCCGATAAACAAGAAGCTCGCGGGGAAATCCGTATAAGTCACCGCGCCGCGCGTGATCGCTTCAGCGAGTCCGCGAAACAGCGAGTAAGTTCCTAAGGTCACGATAAGCGGCGGCAGCCGCAGTGCCGTGATGAGCGCGGCGTTGAGTCCACCGCCCACCGCGCCGAGCACCAGAGTGATCGCTGCGGCGACTGGGATTGAGAGCCCGCCATCATGCCAAAGTTTGCCGAATAAAATCGCGCACAATCCCAGCAGCGAACCGACCGACAAATCGATGCCGGCAGTGATGATAATCGGCGTGAGGGCGAGGGCGAGCAGTCCGATTTCACACGAGTGCCGCAAGATATCGAACTGACGATCGACCGTGCCGAACCCCACGACCACCCCGCGACGGTTGGTGCTGGTGCCAAAATGATAAAACAGCCACCACTCCGCCACGAGCACGACGAGCAGCAGCATTTCGTAGCGAAGAAAAATTTTCAGCCATCCGGTTTTGGGTTGTGGCGACGAAGACGCGCTCATGCGGATTGTCCTCCCTGGCGACGCGCCCGGAATCCGTCAGCGACCACCGCGAGCAGGATGATCGCGCCTTGAATCGCTTTTTCCCAATAAGCTTCGATGCGCAAATGGGTCAGCGCAGGCGACACGCATGCGAGTAACAACAGCCCGGCGAACGCGCCCCACAAATTTCCGCGTCCGCCGGAAATCGCGATTCCGCCGACGACTACCGCCGCGATCACTTTCAATTCCAAACCCGCGCCCGCGAGCGGCTGCACTTGCGGCGATTGCACGATGTTCATCACGGCGGCCAAGCCTGCGAGCGCGCCGACAATTACGAACACGAGAAACGTCACTAACTGTGGCGAAATGCCCGAGAGTCGCGCGGCTTCGGCATTCGTGCCGACCGCGTAAACGTAGCGTCCCGCGGCAAGGTGACGCATGCCGAGTGCGAACCCGATCATCAGCACGAGGGACGCGCTCACGAGCGTCCATTGACCCGCGAGCTGGCTCAAGCCGAACCATTGAACGCCATCGGGCAGGTTAACAAATTCGCCTTGGCGCACGAGATTCAGTCCTTGGCGCAACGTCACCATCGTCGCGAGGGTCACGACAATCGACGGCAGACGCAGCACCGCGACGAGGAAACCGTTGAGCGCGCCCAGCATTGCGCCGCTGGCAATCGCCACGGGCAACACCAGGCCGAGTGGCCAGCCCCGCGCCGCGAGCAATCCGGCGCACACGCTGCACACGGAAAATTGGGAGCCGACGGAAATATCAATCTGCCGCGAGATGATCACGAGCGCCATGCCGCACGCGACCACGAGCGTCGGCGCTTCCCGCGTCAGCAACGAGAGCAGGGGTTGCGGCTGATAAAACGCGGGCGCGAAAACCGCCAGCGCGAGCAGCACGAGCAGCAGCGCGGCAGTTACGGAGATCTCGCGGAAGTAGCGGTTCACGCGACACCTCGCTTGTCATGTTGTCCGAGCGCCGCCGCCATCACGGTGGGTGCGTCGGTGTCGCGCGGCAGGATTTCGGTCAGCGTGCCGCCGCGCATCACGCCGATGCGATCGCTCATGCCGAGCACTTCGGGCAGATCGCTTGAAATGAGGATCACCGCGAGACCTTCCTTCGCGAGTTGGTTGATGATGCGGTGAATTTCGCCCTTCGCGCCCACGTCCACGCCTTGAGTGGGTTCGTCGAGAATCAGCAGCTTCGGTTTTGTCGCGAGCCAACGGGCGAGGGCAACTTTCTGCTGGTTTCCGCCGGAGAGGCTGCCGCCGGGCGCTTCGGCACTGGAGCATTTCACGGCGAGTTCGCGGATGAATTTCAGTGCGAGCGATTCTTCCGCGCCGAAACGCAACCAGGTGCCTGGAAATAACTGCGGGTGAATCGCCATCGTCATGTTTTCCGCGATGGGCATTTCGAGAATCACCCCGTGACGGCGGCGATCTTCGGGCACGTAAGCGATACCGCGGGCGATGGCGTCCTGTGGCGAAGCAATCGTGAGGCGTTCACCATGGAGTTTGATTTCGCCTTCGTCGGCGGGCGTGATGCCGAAGAGCACGCGCGCGAACTCCGTGCGGCCCGCGCCGACCAGTCCGGCGAGTCCGAAAATTTCCCCGGCGCGGACTTCGAAGCTGACGTTTTTTACCCCGGATGAAGTGCAGCCGAGCTGGTTGACCGAGAGGGTGACGTCGCCGGCAACGCGATCGGCGGGCGGATAAAGCTGCGCGACTTCACGCCCAACCATCAGGCGAATGAGCGCGGTTTCATTGATCTCAGCGATCGAGTGCGTGCCCACGCTTTCGCCGTCGCGCAATACCGTCACGCGATCGGCGAGCGCGAAAATTTCTTCCAAGCGGTGGGAAATATAAACGATGCCGACGCCGCGTGTGCGCAACTCACGCACGACCGCGAAAAGCAATTCCTGCTCGCGCCGCGTGAGCGAGGCCGTGGGTTCGTCCATGATGACGATGCGCGCGCCCGAGCCGACGGCGCAGGCGATTTCCACGAGTTGCTGCTCGGGCATCGAGAGCGCGTTGACCTCGGTATCGGGCGAGATGGTCGAGCCGATGCGCGTGAGGAGTTCCGTCGCGCGGACGCGGCGCTTTTGCCAATCGATGCGTTGCGCCGCGCGGCCTTGTTCGAGGCGGAGGCCGATGTTTTCTGCGACGGTCAGGTCGGGAAAAAGCGCGGGCTGTTGATAGATGCAGGCGATGCCGCGTTGCTGGGCGAGGGCGGGCGTGAGGCCGGAAAACGTTTCGCCGTCGATGATAATTTCGCCGCTGTCCGGGCGGTGCGCGCCGGTGATGACTTTGATTAACGTGCTTTTGCCCGCACCGTTTTCACCGAGCAGTGCGTGGACTTCGCCGGCGCGCAGCTCGAAATCCACGCCGCGCAAGGCCCGCACGGCGCCATAATTTTTGGCGACGCGCTGAAGGCGTAATAGCGGATGCGCGAGAGCGGAATCGACAGCCATGCGGCGAGACGGGTCAGGCGAGATGAAAGACCTCGTTGAGCGAGCGCGACACGGGACTGTGATCCGGGTTGCTCGGCATGATGTCGCCCATGAATTTCCACCAACGCTGGCACGCGTCGGTTTTTGCCACCGCTGCCCAACGCTCTTCGCTTTCGATTTCCACGTAGCCGAAGAGCTGGTGGGTTTTCGGGTCGTGAAAGATGGAGTAGTTATGGCTGCCGTGCGATTTCAAGACGGCGGCGAGATCGTTCCAGATGGGTTGGTGACGGCGGGTGTATTCGGCTTCGCAGCCGGGGTTCACCTGCATGAGGAAAGCTTTGCGAATCATAAACGGGGGAAAAGCAGAGAGCGTTGTCGCGGTTTCCGCGTAAAACCAGCTTTTGTTATGTTATACGTTGACCAAGTCGGGCTGCAAAATCCTGACGGTCAGAAAAGGTTTAATTTCGACGACCTTGCGCCACTTTCCAAAGCGGCCAACGCTCGCACCTCGCCCCACATGAAGAAGAAACGAATTGCCTTTGTCGGCACCGGCGGCCGCGCCCTTAGTTTTATCGAACCCGTTGCGACCGCTTATCGCGCCAGCAACGAAATTGTCGCCTTGTGCGACCTGAGCCCGGCGCGCATGGCCTATTACAACGGCCTGCTGGCGGGCGAACTGGGCTATCATGCCGTGCCGGCTTACACTGCGGATCGTTTCGACGAGATGATCACGAAGGAAAAGCCCGATACGGTTTTTGTCTGCACGAAAGACGATACGCATCACGACTACATCGTGCGCGCGTTGCATGCGGGCTGTGATGTCATCACGGAGAAACCGATGACGACCGACGCCGCAAAATGCCGCGCGATTCTCGATGCGCAGCGCGCCACCGGGAAAAGCGTCCGCGTGGCGTTTAATTACCGCTGGGCGCCTTTCCGCACGAAGGTGAAAGAACTCATCGCAACAGGCGTGATCGGCAAAGTCCGTTCGGTGAACCTCGAATACCTCCTCGATACGAATCACGGCGCGGATTACTTCCGTCGCTGGCATGCGAGCGCCGCGGAGTCAGGCACGCTGCTCGTGCACAAGAGCACGCATCATTTCGACCTCGTGAACTGGTGGCTGGATGCGATTCCGAAACAGGTGTTCGCTTACGGGGATCTGGTTTTCTACGGGAAGGATAACGCCGTCGCGCGCGGCGACGAAGCGCTCACGAAATACTCGCGCTACACGGGCGAGCCCGCGGCGAAGGAAGACCCGTTCCGCCTCGATCTCGACGAGAGCGAGCAATTCAAGAAAATCTACCGCGCCGGCGAGGCCGACTCCGGCTACATCCGCGATCAAAACGTGTTTCGCGAAGGCATCGACATCCATGATCAGGTTTCGCTCAACGTCCGCTATCGCACCGGCGAAGTGCTGACCTATTCGCTCGTGTGCTACAGCCCGCGCGAAGGCATGCGCGTGACCTTCAACGGCGACCGCGGCCGCATCGAGTATCACGAATTTATCGGCTCGCACATGAACCGCGCGGTGCGCCCGAAGGATTTCAAAATCGAAGAACGCCCCGGCTACGAAGCGGAGGGCGAGTGGATCAAAGTGTTTCCGCATTTCAAAAACAGTTACGTCGTGGCAATGCCGCCCGCGACCGGCGCGCACGGTGGAGCGGACGAAATTCTTAATCGTTCCTTCTATGCGCCCGATGCGCCCGCGACGGATGAGTGGGGGCGCTTTGCCGGCCACGAACAAGGCGCCGCGTCCATCCTCGTCGGCATCGCCGGCGTGGAATCGATCAAACGCAACCTGCCGGTGAATATTAATGAGTTGGTGTCACTTAAACCGGATGCTACGCGTCTCAGTGAACTGACGTGAGTTTTTCACGCCTAACACTGCTACCCCGATGCCCAAAAAAATCCTGTTGGTTTTCGCCGCGTTGACCATGTCGCTGTTTGCCGGATTTGAACCCGTGGTGATGCCGCTCTGGCCCGAGGGCGTGCCTGGCGCAAAAGCCGGGTTACCCGCCGAGGTGAATGATGAGACCGGTCGCACCGAATTTGTCTCCGAGCCCACGCTGACCTTTTACCCGCCCGCGGTCGACAAGCCCAACGGGACGGCGGTGATTATCTGCCCCGGCGGCGGTTACACGCGACTGTCCACGCAACGCGAAGGCGTCCAATACGCCAACTGGCTCAGCAGCCTTGGCGTGACGACGTTCGTGTTGAAAAATCGTTTGAAGGAATTCGGTCATCCCGCGCCGTTGCGCGATGTGCTGCGCGCGATCCGGCTCGTGCGTTCGCGGGCCAAGGAGTTTAAAATCAATCCCGACCGCATCGGCGTGATGGGCAGTTCCGCGGGCGGACACCTCGCCGCGAGTGCAGGCACGCTTTACGCGCACGCCGATGGCAAGACCGGTGACTCACTCGACGCCGTCAACGCCCGGCCGGATTTCCTGATTTTGATGTATCCGGTCATTACGTTGGATGGCGGCCCTGCGACGCACCAAGGCTCGCGCACCAATCTGATCGGCGCAAAACCGACGCCGGAATTGGTGAAACTCATGTCGCCCGACCAACAGGTCACCGCGCAAACGCCGACGACGCTGCTCATCCACACCCAGGAAGATAAAACCGTGCCGGTGGAAAATAGCATTCTTTTTTATCAGGCGCTCACCCGCGCCGGCGTGCCGGCGGAAATGTATCTTCTTCAGCGCGGTGCCCACGGCATGGGCATGCGCGCAAATCTGGGCACCAGCTCCGATTGGCCGACGCGTGCGGCCGAGTGGCTGCGTGCGCAAGGTTTGCTCGAACCCCAACAATAAATCCCCGCCATGAGTCGTTGCTTCCTCTGCCTGCTTTTCGCAGCAGCCGCGCTTGCGCGCGCCCAAACTCCGGCCGCCGCACCCGCTGACGTCCCGCCTTACATCGCGCAACTGCGCGTGCCGCCCGCTTACGCGACTCCTTATCAACCCGCCAAGCCTGCTGAAGTCACGGCGGTGTTGGGACGCATCCTCACGTATCTCGAAGTCGCGAGCCCGGTGCGCGTGCTCGACCGCGATACGCAGCAACCGGTCGCTGATCTCTCGAAATTGCCGAAAAATGCCGGCTTCGGGCGCGGCGATTTTCTTATCACGAGTTATGAGTGGGGCGTCACGTATGCCGGCATGATCCACGCCGCCGAGGCGACGGGCGATGCGCGCTACCGTGACTATGTTGCCCAACGCCTCACGGCGATTGCCGCCGTGGCGAAACACCTGCGCGCCAATCCCGCACCCGCTAACGCCGCTGATGTTCCCGGCGCGCAACGCGCTTCCGCGTTGCGCAATGTCCTCACGCCGCGCTCGCTCGACGACTCCGGTGCGATGGCGGCGGGTTTTATCAAAGCCTCGCGCGCTGGAATCGCGCCGGATGAGTTGCGTCCGTGGATCGATAATTATCTGAAATGGATTTCCAAAGACCAGATGCGCCTCGCTGACGGCACGCTCGCCCGTAATCGTCCACTGCACAATTCGCTCTGGCTCGACGATCTTTACATGAGCGTGCCCGCGCTCGCGCAGATGGGTGTGCTCACCGGCGAGGCGAACTATTTCGACGATGCGGTGAAACAGGTGCTCCAGTTTTCGTCGCGGATGTTTCTGCCCGAAAAAGGACTCTATCGCCACGGCTGGATTCAGGAAATGGAACCGCATCCTGCGTTTCATTGGGCGCGCGCGAACGGCTGGGCCGTCGTCGCGATGGCGGAGTTATTGAGCGTGCTGCCGGAGAATCACGCGGGGCGCGACGAGGTGTTGAAACTGTTCCGCGCGCACGTCGCCGGTCTCGCGGCGACGCAGGGGAAAACCGGTCTCTGGCACCAGTTACTTGATCGCAACGATTCATATCTCGAGACTTCGGCCACCGCGATGTTCGTGTATTCGATCGCGCGCGGCATTAATCGCGGCTGGCTCGATCCGCTCGCGTATGGCCCGATGGTTTCGCTCGGCTGGAACGCGGTTGCGCAGCAAGTGAACGCAAAGGGGCAGGTGGAAAATGTCTGCGTCGGCACCGGCATGGGTTTCGATCCGGCGTTTTATTATTACCGTCCCGTGAGCGTTTACGCTGCGCACGGCTACGGCCCGGTGCTGCTCGCGGGCGCGGAAATGATCACGCTCTTTAAAGGCAAGGGCGCCGACGCGAATATCAACGATGCGTCGCTGCAGTTCGCGCCGTCACCTTCGCGCCACTAACCATGAAACATCTTTTTTGTGCCGGTTTGGTTTTCGCGGTTTCACTTCAAGTCGCGGTCGCGGCCCGGGTGATGGAACGCCTCGACCGGGGCGTCGTCGCGGTGCACCAGCCTGATGGCAAAGTGTTCGTGAGCTGGCGGCTGCTCGCGAGCGATGCGCCTGATGCAACGTTTAATGTCTATCGCACCACAGCGCCGGGGCCGGAAGGCTCGGCACCTGCGAACCAGTTCGCCGCGCAACGCGAGCAGGGCCCGCGCACGCAAAAACTCAACGATGGGCCGCTCGCCGGCGCGACGTGGTTCGTCGACGCACGCGCCTCGCTGGATCGCGAGACGAGTTACGCGGTGCGGAGCGTGGTTAATGGCGTCGAAGCCGCACCGGGTGCGGTCTTTACGTTGCCCGCCGGCGCGCCGCCGTTGCCGTATCACTCGATCCCGATTCAGACGCCTGCAGGCTACACGCCCAATGATGCTTCGGTGGGCGACCTCGACGGCGACGGACGCTACGAGATTATTTTGAAGCAAGAGCAACGCCCGATGGACAACTCGCGCTCCGGCCTCACGGGCCAGACGTTGCTGCAGGCTTACACGCTCGAAGGAAAATTACTTTGGACGATCAACCTCGGAAAAAATGTCCGCGAGGGCTCGCACTACACGATGTTCATGGTGATGGATTTTGACGGTGACGGCCGCGCTGAGATCGCCTGCAAAACCGCCGATGGCACCCTCGACGGCACCGGAAAAATCATTGGCGACGCGCATGCTGACTGGCGCGAAGGCGCGGAGAAATCTGTGCCCACCAAAGATCCCTCCGGCGCGGTTAAGACCGCTGATGGCGCGCTCGCCGCGCGACTCGAAGGCCGGATCATGCGCGGGCCCGAATACCTCACGGTGTTCGATGGCCGCACAGGCGCAGCGCTCGACACCGTGAAATATATTCCCGGTCGCCACCCGCAGACCGACAACCCGACCTTCGAGCAATTGCGCGAAGTATGGGGCGACGGTTATGCGAACCGTTCGGATCGTTTCCTCGCGGGCGTCGCGTATCTCGACGGCGAACACCCGAGCATGCTTTTCTGCCGCGGCTACTACACGCGCGCGGTGATTGCGGCGTGGGATTTTAGAAATGGGAAGTTGGTCTCACGCTGGGTGTTCGATTCCGACGACGGCTCGCCGGGCAACGAAAAATACCGCGGGCAGGGGAATCACAATCTCTCTGTCGCCGATGTCGATGGCGACGGCCGCGACGAAATTATCTACGGTGCGATGGTCGTCGATGATAACGGCAAAGGCCTTTACTCGACCGGCTGGGGCCATGGCGATGCGTTGCATGTCGGCGATTTTGTGCCGGCGAATCCCGGACTCGAAATCGGCGACATTCAAGAGCGCTTCGACCAACAAGGCCTCAGTCTCCGCGACGCGCGCACGGGCAAACCGATCTTCACGATTCCCTCCGTCAAAGCAGCGGAAGACGGCGGCGACAAAGGCGAGGGGCCCGGTCGCGGCAACACGTTTAACATCGATCCACGTTTTCCCGGCGCGGAATCGTGGGCGGCGGGCGCGGGGATGGATGGCATCTACGACGCGACGGGCAAAAAGTTCGTCGAGAAACGCCCGCGTGGCATGCCGGTGAATTTCGGCATCTATTGGGACGGCGATTTGCTGACCGAACTCCTCGACGGCAATCGCATCGTGAAATGGAATTGGGAAACCGAAACCATCGACCCGTTGCTGGTCGCGCACGCGAGCACATCCGCCAACGGCACAAAATCCACGCCTGCCGTCAGCTGCGATTTCTGGGGCGATTGGCGCGAGGAAGTCATCTGGGCCACGCGCGACAAAAAGGAACTCCGCATTTACACGAGCACGATTCCCACGAAGCATCGGCTCACGACGCTTATGCACGACGCGCAGTATCGCTGCGCCGTCGCCTGGCAAAACACGGCCTACAATCAGCCGCCGCATCCCAGTTTTTATCTGGATGAAGCAGCGCCCTTGCCGCCACCTCCGCCGGTGAAGTTTCCGGCGAAGCCTTAATTTAATCATGACGAAGATCGCTGTTGTCGGTCCCGGCGCCATTGGGTGCACCCTGTTCGCCATGGTGGCGCAAAATCCCGCGCACCACGTCGTGGCCTGCGTGCGCACGCCGTTCGAAACGCTTGAAGTCAGGACGCCGGAAAAATTGCTTAGCTTTAAGCCCACCGTGCTCACTCGCCCGACAGAAGCGTCGCCGGTGGATTGGGTGTTCGTCGCGACCAAGACTTACGACATTGCGGCGGCCGCGCACTGGCTGCGCGTGCTCGTCGGACCGAAGACCCGCGTCGCGATTTTTCAAAACGGCGTGGAGCACCGTGCAAATTTCGCGCCTTATGTTACCGACGATGCGCTCGTGCCAGTCGTGATCGATTGTCCGGCGGAACGCACTGGACCTGGCAAAGTGCATCAACGTGGTCCGGTGAAAGTCACGATTCCCGACGACGAAAATGGTCGCGCGCTCGCGGAGTTGCTGCGTCCGCACGGTGCCGAAATCAGTTTAACCGACGACTGGATTACCGCGGCGTGGCGCAAGCTCTGCCTGAACGCGCCGGGTGCAGTCTGTGCGGCAACGATGCAGCCGACGGGCGTGATTCAACGCACGGGCATGCCTGAACTCGTGCACGCAATCGTCCGCGAAGTCATCGCGGTAGGTCGCCGAGAAGGCGCCACGCTCGCTGATTCCGTGGCCGACGCCGTGGTGGCTTCGTTTCACCACGCGCCGCCTGATTCGATTAATTCGCTCTACGGAGATCGTCTCGCGGGCCGTCGCATGGAAATCGACGCGCGTAACGGCGTGGTCGTGCGACGCGGCCGCCATCACGGCATCACCACGCCGCACAACGAAACCATTTTCACTTTGCTGAACGCCGTTCAGCCTTCGTCATCATGAAACTGCGCCTCTTCCTCGGCCTGGTTGTGTTGGCTGCGTTCGTCAGTGTTTCGTTCGCACTCGAAAAACCGGAAGCGACTTATCAGGTCTTCCAATTCGCTCGTGACCAAATCCCCCGTGTCGACGGCGACGCGGCCGACTGGGCGATGGTGCCGGAAAGCTACGTGATCAGTAAAGACCAGCTCACGAACGAATCGAAAAACCAGCCTGCAGCCGGCGACAAGTCACTCGCCGTGCGCGTGAAAGTCGGCTGGGTGAAAGGACTCAATCGTCTCTATTTTCTCTACGAAGCGGAGGACGATTTTTGGGATTTCAGCGAGAGCGGCCTGCGCAACGACACGTTCGAACTCATGGTCGATGGCGACGCCTCGGGCGGGCCGTTTGTGGGGCGCGATCAAAAAAGCGTCTGGCTGAAAGAGCGCGTGGGCGAATCCGCGGTCGTGCCGGACACGCGCATCAGCGATTCGGAATTTAAGTGGGCCGTGCACGGCGTGCATGCGCAAAACTACCACATCTTCACCCCCGCCGTAGACAAGGATTGGACGCTCGCGTGGGGCTCGCCGACGTGGATCAAAGAATTTCCCTGGGCCAACGCGGCGCAGCAATTCACGTTCAAACACGGCGACTCCGGCAAACTCACGTTGGAGTTTTGGATCACGCCGTTTGATTACGCCGGCCCGGAAGGCCCGCCGCGCGCCGTGGAATCGGTGTTGAGTGAGAACAAAATCATCGGCCTCTCGTGGATCGTGATCGATTACGACGGCAAGACGCCGCGTGGCTTCTGGATGCTTTCACCCAGGAAAAGCGCGCTCGGCCATGGTTCGGATTTATGCGCGTTTCGGTTGATGCCGATCGCCGAGCCGATGTTACCCAAACTCGCCGCGCAATGGTCATGGAAAATCGTCGAGATGGATCGCCGCCTCGTGGCGTTTCGCGATGAATCCGTTGGCAAGGTCGCCGCGTGGAAATGGGATTTCGGCGACGGCACCACCTCGACCGAGCAAAATCCGCAACACACCTATGCGAAACCCGCAAACTACGTTGTCGTGCTGGAAGTGACCGGTCGCGACGGCACGGCGAAACGTTCGAAAGTGTGGGACGTGCAGTTCCGCTGATAATTTTGGCCACAAAAAGCACAAAAATCTCGTTTATATGATGTCTGCGAGGCGCCGATGGGCGCACGTTAGATTTTCGGCCCCGGTAAAAACCAATTTTGCGCTTTTTGTGGCTAACAAATTAGCCCTATGAAACTTCCTCTTAACCTGATCGCTTCACTTGCCGGTCTACATTTTGCCGCCGCGTTGACGGCCGCAGTTCAACTCGCGAGCCCGTTCACCGATCACATGGTGCTGCAACGCGACTTACCCGTGCCGGTGTGGGGCAGGGCAGACGTGGGGGAAAAAGTGACGGTGGAGTTCGATGGTCAAAAGCTAACGGCCACCACCAACGCCGACGGCAAATGGCGCATCGATTTAAGGAAACTCAAGACTTCTGCCACCGGTCGTGAGTTCAAAGTCAGTGGCAGTGCCACGCCGACGCCGTTGGTGTTGAAGGACGTGCTCGTCGGTGAAGTGTGGCTCGCTTCGGGGCAGTCGAACATGGTCTTCACGCTCTCGAAATCGCGTTACCGCTGGGCCGGCGTGGTCGACGAAGAAAAGGAAATCGCCGCCGCGAATTATCCGCTGATTCGCATGTTCACGGCGGCCGAACAAAAATCCTACACGCCGCAAGAGCGCGTGGAAGGGAAGTGGGAAGTGTGCACGCCGGAAAACACGCCCGCGTGGTCGGCGGTTGGGTATTTTTTCGCGCGCGAACTGCAGCGCGAAATCAAAGTTCCCGTCGGCATCGTCACGGTCGCCTACGGCGCGAGCACCGCGCACGCGTGGATTCGCCGCGAAGCGATGCTCGCTGAACCGGAACTCAAAGCCGTCCTCGAACGCTTTGACGAACAGGTGAGGGGACACGTCGCGCCGACCGAGGCGGAGATCGAAGACTGGAAACGCGCGGTCGAACTCGCGAAAGCGGAAAAGAAACGCGCGCCCGCGCGCCCCGGCGAAGATCCCGTAAAAAACCAGCGCAACCCCGCCGTGATGTTTAATGGCATGCTCGCGCCCCTCGTGCCCTACGCCGTGCGCGGCGTGCTTTGGTATCAGGGTGAATCGATCACCGCGCCGCGCGAATTGTTTCCGCGTTGGAATGAACTTCTCATCAAAGACTGGCGCAAACTCTGGGGCCGCGAACTGCCATTTTATTTCGCGCAACTCGCCGCGCTCGACAACGCGAGCAACAGCCCCGAAGTGCGCGCCTGGCAGTCCGAGGCGCTTAAAATTCCGAACACCGGCATGGCCGTCACCATCGACATCGGCGAAAAGAAAGACGTGCACCCGCACCACAAAGCCCCGCTCGGCGAGCGTTTCGCGCGGCTCGCGCTCGCGCACAACTACGGACGCGCCGTGGAGTTCTCCGGCCCCGTATGGGCTGGCAGCGTCGTCGACGAGTCGGCAATTCGCTTATCCTTCGACCACGCCGACGAAGGGCTCGTGGCGAAAGACGGCCCGCTGCGCGGCTTCGAAATCGCCGGTGCCGATGAAAAATATTTCCCCGCCAACGCCCACATCGAGGGCAACGTCGTGATGGTGAGCAGCCCAGAAGTCCCCGAACCCAAGACTGCGCGCTACGCGTGGGCCAACTGGCCGGAAGGTGCTAATCTTTTCAACCAAGCGGAGTTACCCGCCGCCCCGTTTATGACGAAATGACGTCACGGTTATATGATTGACCCCAATCATATAATTGGGTGACGTGAATCTCTCATGCGCGTGCCCCAGCATCTCGTTGACCGTCGTCGCGAGGAACTTCGCAGCCTCATTCGGCTCGATGGTTTCCTGCCGGTGGCGGAGATTTGCCGGCGTCTGGGCGTCTCGGAAGCGACGGCGCGGCGCGATCTCGTGGCGATCGAAGCGAACGGTCACATCACGCGCACTTACGGTGGCGCGCTGGCGGATTACAACAGCTCGTTCGATTCCGTGGACGAACGTTCCGGTCGCGCGCGTTCTGCCAAAGAGCGTATCGCGCGCAAGGCGGTCGCGCAGATTCCGCGCACAGGCACAATTTTTCTCGATGCGGGCACGACGATTCAAGCCGTCGCACGTTCGCTCACGCAGCAACGTCGGGATTTTCGCGGACTCGTCGTCGTGACGAATAGTTTGTCGGCGGCCACGGTGTTGGGCGGTGTGGAGTCGCTCGAACTCCATGTGCTCGGCGGGATGTTTTTGAATCGGCAGGCGGCGCTGATGGGCGCGCGATCGCTGCAAGCGCTGGCGGACTGGAAATTTGATTTCGCGTTTTTGGCGGGCGAGGGGATGGACGCCGCCGGCATCACCAACTCTCACGACCACATCGCGGCTTTCCAGCAGGAGATGCTCGGGCACGCGGCCAAAACTTTATTCTGCCTCGATGCGACCAAGCTTGGCCGTGCGACCCCGCACCGCGTCGCCAATTGGGCGCAGATTTCCGCGCTCATCACCGACGCCTCCGCGAAGAATTTTGCAGAAAACCAAATCGAGTTGCCCGCCTCGAAACTCCTGCGCGCTTAAATTTATGGCTGAAGACACGCTCAACCAGCTGCTCAAACTCTCTCACGACCTCGGCCGCGAAGACCGCAAGCTCGCCATCCTCGGCGAAGGCAACACCTCGGCGCGCACTTCGGATAAAACGTTTCTGGTGAAAGCGAGTGGTTCGAATCTCGGTTCGCTCGCGCCGGCCGGCGTCACCGAATGTTATTTCGAAAAGCTGCTGCCGTTGCTTGATAAAAAGAAACTGACCGACGCGCAGATCGACGAAGCGCTGTTCGCCGCGCGCGTCGACGCGAATGCGCGCAAGCCCTCGGTCGAGGCGATCTTCCACGCGTATCTGCTGACGTTGCCGGGCGTGAATTTTGTCGGCCACACGCACGCGGTCGAAGTGAACAAGATCCTCGCGACCAAGCACGCGAAGGTCTTCGCGAAGAAGCGTCTCTGCCCGGACGAGATCGTGTGTTGCGGCGGTGAGTTCGTGCTTGTGCCCTATATCGACCCCGGCCTGAAACTCGCGCAGGCGATTCGCGCGGCCGTGAAAGCTTTCATTAAACGCACCGCGCTGCCGCCGCGCGTCATCCTCCTCGAAAATCACGGTCTCATCACGCTCGGCTCCACGCCGGAAGCGGTGTTCGCCGCCATGCTAATGGCCGCCAAGGCCGCGGAAATTTATTGCGGTGCTGTGGCTCTCGGTGGCGCACGTTTCCTGTCGCCCGCAGTCTCCGCCCGCATCGCCGGCCGCCCCGACGAGCATTACCGCCAGAAAGCGCTCGGGCTTTAAAAGCGTTCAGCTCTCAGCCTGCAGCTCCCAAGCAACTTCTCTCAACCCTCAGCACTCAACTCTCAACTAAACTCATACCCACATGTCCTCCTACAAATTCGTGAATTATTCCTGGGACGATGCCAAGGCGGCCTCGCTCGATCCGGTCGGTCGTTTGATCTACCGCTCCAACATCCTCGGCGCCGACCAGCGGATCACCAACACCGGCGGCGGTAACACGTCCTCGAAGTTGACCGAGAAAGATCCGCTGACCGGCCAGCCCACGGAAGTGCTCTGGGTGAAAGGTTCCGGCGGCGATTTGCGCACGAGCACGCGGGAGAATTTTTCCTCCCTCTATCAGCAGAAGCTGATCGATTTCCAGAAGCTCTACGGCGCGCGTAGCGATAAAGGCCTCAAAGCCAAAGCTGAAGACGACATGGTTGGCATGTATACGCATGCGACGTTCAACTTGAATCCGCGCGCTTCCTCGATAGACACGCCGCTGCACTCATTCGTCCCAGGCAAGCACGTCGACCACATGCACCCGAACGCGATCATCTCGATCGCCGCGTCGGAGAATTGCGAGAAGCTCACCAAGGAAATCTTCGGCGGCGACATGGCCTACGTGCCGTGGATGCGCCCGGGTTTCGAACTCGGCCTCGCGATGCAAAAAATCTCCCAGGACAACCCGAAGGTGCAGGCGATTATGATGGGCCAGCACGGTTTCATCTCGTGGGATAACGACGAGAAAGCGTGCTACACCCTCACGCTCGACCTCATCGAAAAAGCCTCCGCTTACATCGACGCGAAATACCAAGCCAAGGGCGGCGACGCCACGGCGTTCGGTGGCGCGAAATACCAGACGCTCGCGCCGGAAGGCCGCAACGCGATCTTCTCCGCGATCCTCCCGTGGCTCCGCGGCCAGGTGTCGCAACAAAAGCGTTTCATTGGCACCGTGCAGGACGACGAAAAGATTCTCCGCTTCGTAAACTCGAAGGACGCCGCGCGTCTCGCCGAACTCGGCACGAGCTGCCCGGATCATTTCCTCCGCACGAAGATCAAGCCGCTCTACGTCGACTGGAATCCGCAAACCGAGGACCTCGCGTCACTCAAGAAAAAGCTCGCCGCCGGCCTCGAACAATACCGCAAGGATTACGCGGCCTATTACACAAAATCCAAACACGCTAACTCGCCTGCGATGCGCGACCCGAACCCGACCGTCGTGCTCATCCCCGGCGTCGGCATGGTCGCGTGGGGCAAGGATAAATCTGAATCGCGCGTCACCGCCGAATTCTACAACTGCGCCGTCGAAGTCATGCGCGGCGCCGAAGCGATCGATAAATACATCGCGCTTCCGCAACAAGAGGCGTTCGACATCGAATACTGGTTGCTCGAAGAAGCGAAACTCCAGCGCATGCCCGCCGAGAAAGAACTCGCCCGCCAGGTTGTCATCGTCATCGGTGCCGGTTCCGGCATCGGCAAGGAAACTGCGCACCGCATCGTCAAGGAAGGCGCGCACATCGTCTGCGTCGACTTGAACGAAGGCGCCGCGCAAGCCACCGCCAAGGAAATCGAAGCCAAATATGGCGTCGGCATCGGCGTCGCCGGCACGGGTCTTTCCAACTGCGGTCCGGCCATCGGCCTTGCCGCCAACATCACGGACCGCGCCAGCATCCGTGCGATGCTCGACAAGGTTGCGCTCGCTTACGGCGGCTTCGATTCCATCTGCGTCACCGCGGGCATCTTCGTGCCGAGCGACACCTCCGGCCACATCCCCGACGACAAGTGGGCGCTCACCTTTAACATCAACGTCACGGGCAGCTACTTCGTCGCCGACGAAGCGTTCAAGACGTGGAAAGAGCAGGGCCTCAAGGGCAACCTCGTCCTCACGACCTCGGCCAACGCCGCTGTCGCGAAGAAAGGTTCGCTCGCTTACGACACCTCAAAGGCTGCCGCGAATCACCTCGTGCGTGAACTCGCGATCGAACTCTCGCCACTTGTCCGCGTAAACGGCGTCGCACCGGCCACGGTGGTGCAGGGCAGTGCAATGTTCCCGCGCGACCGCGTCATCGGCTCGCTCGCGAAATACAACATTCCTTACAAAGACGACGAAGCGACCGATTCGCTCGTGACGAAGCTCGCGCAATTCTACGCCGACCGCACGCTCACGAAATCCCCGATCACGCCGGCCGACCAGGCCGAGGCGTATTTCCTCCTCATCAGCAAACGCCTCAGCAAGACCACCGGCCAGGTCATCACCGTCGACGGCGGTCTGCACGAAGCGTTCCTTCGCTAATTATTAATCTTTCTCGTTCTCTTAATCTTTCTCTTTCTCTCGGGTAAAACTGGGAGAACGATTAAGAGAAAGAGGAACGAGAAAGATTATTTTTGTCATGCCTTCCAAAAATAAACCCCTTCATTGCGCGGCCGTTGATCTCGGCGCGACCAGCGGGCGCGTCATCCTCGGCACGTGGGCGAAAAACCAGCTCACGCTCCAGGAAGCGCACCGTTTCCCGAACAGCTTCCGCTCGATCGGGCCGAACGATTATTGGGACATCGCCGGACTCTGGCAGGAGATCCAGACGGGTCTCCGCAAAGCCGCCGCGCTGCTCCCGCGCGGGACGACGATGGCTTCCGTCGGCGTCGACACGTGGGGCGTCGATTACGTGCTGCTCAACGATGCGGGCCGTCTCGTGTTTCCGACGCACGCCTACCGCGATAGCCGCGTGCAACCGGGTCTGCAAAAACTCGCGCGCACGCCCGCCGCGCTCGAACGCATCTACGCGGCCACGGGTATTCCGAATGTCTTTTACAACTCCTCGCTGCAACTCGGCGAGACGGTTGCGAACTGTCCGTCGGTCACCGATATCGCCACGCGCTGTTTGTTTCTGCCGGATTATTTCAACTACCTGTTGAGTGGCCGCATGGAGAATGAACTCACGATTGCGTCCACCACGCAGTTGCTCGACGTGCATTCGACGAGCTGGTCGCGCGCGACGCTCGATCATTTCCACATTCCCGCGCACTGGTTTTCCGAACCGGTGAAATCCGGCACCAAGCTCGGCACCGTCCGCGATTTTCCGGAATTGAAAGGTGCGAAAGTCATCGCCGTCCCTGGCCACGACACTGCCGCCGCCTATGATGCCATGCCGGCGAATCCCGACGGCACGGATTTGTATCTCTCATCCGGCACGTGGTCGCTCGTCGGTTTCGAAAGCAATAAGCCCGTGCTCGGCAAAGCCGCGCTCGCCGCGCGCATTTCCAACGAACGCATCGGCGACGGTCGCTACCGTCCGCTCACGAATGTCATCGGGCTCTGGTTGCTCGAAGGCATCATGAAGGATTTCGCCGAGCGCCCGAAGAACGACAAGGAGTGGGCGAGTCTCATCACCGCTGCGGAAAAACTCCCGCGTTCCACCGCGTTGCTCGACGTCACCGATACCACGTTCGCGAATCCGCCGAACATGAAGGCCGCGATCGAAGCGCAATTAAAGAAGCGCAAACTCCGCGCGCCCAAGACGCTCGTCGCTTACGTCCGCTTGATTTGCGATTCCCTCGGCCAGGGTCACGCCGACGCCATGCGCGCGTTCGAAAAACTCGCCGGCCGCAACTTCAAACGCATCCTGATCGTCGGCGGCGGTTCCAAGAACCGTCTCCTGTGTCAGGCCACCGCTAACGCCGCCGGCGTGCCCGTCGTTTCCTTCCAACTCGAAGGCACCGCCGTCGGCAATCTCGCCAGCCAACTTGTCTCGCTCGGCGCCGTTAAGAATCTCGCAACCTTCCGCCAACACCTCGGCGCTGATTTAAAGAAAACTATCTATCAACCTCTATAATTGTCTCCATCGTTCTCATTCTCTTACTCGTTCTCGTTCTCTCGTTCGGGAGTTTTGAGAACGAAGAACGAGTAAGAGAGCGAGAAAGATTTTAAAACCATGCCCACCTCCAAACAAGTTTCCGCCGCTTATAAACTCGCGCAACAGGCCTACGCCGATCTCGGCGTCGACACCGAGAAGGCCATCAAGGCCGCGCTCAACATTCCGATCTCGCTGCACTGCTGGCAGGCTGACGACGTGCGCGGTCTCGAGACGCCGAAGACCGGCCTCACGGCAAGCGGCACCATGGCCACCGGCAGCTATCCCGGTCGCGCGCGCAACGGCGATGAGATGCGCTCCGACCTCGACCAGGTCTTGAAGCTGCTCCCTGGCGAACAGCGTCTCAACCTCCACGCGTTTTACGCGGAGACGGGCACGGATATCGTCGACCGCGACGAGATCGAACCGCAACATTTCGCCCGCTGGCTCGGCTGGGCCAAGTCGCACAAGATCGGCCTCGATTTCAATCCGACCTATTTCAATCACGAGAAAGCCAACTCCGGCTTCACGCTGTCCGACGCCGACAAGAACATCCGCAAGTTCTGGATCAACCACGCGAAAGCCAGCCGCCACATCGCGGAGAGCTTCGCCAAGACCCTCGGCACGCCGAGCGTGATCAACCACTGGGTGCCAGATGGCGCCAAAGATGCGCCCGCCGATCGTTACGCGCCGCGCGAACGCCTCGCGGAATCCTACGATACGATCTTCGCCGACAAGTCGGTGAACACCAAACTCTGCGTCGACGCCGTTGAAGGAAAACTCTTCGGCATCGGCAGCGAGGAATACGTCGTCGGTTCGCAGGAATTTTATTCCAACTACGCGCTCTCCCGCGACAAGGTCCTCTGTCTCGACCTCGGCCATTATCACCCGACCGAGTCCGTCGCCGACAAGGTGTCCGCGCATCTCCAATTCCACAAAAAGCTGCTGCTCCACACGAGCCGCCCGATCCGTTGGGACAGCGATCACGTCGTCATCCTCGACGACGCCGTGCGCAACCTCTTCCTCGAAATCGCCCGCGGCGATTCGTGGGACCGCGTGTATGTCGCGCTCGATTTCTTCGACGCTTCGCTCAACCGCCTCGCGGCTTACGTGATCGGCGCGCGCTCGACGCGTCAGGCGATTCTTCTCGGCCTGCTCGACCCGACCAAGCTGATCCAAGGCGCGGAAAACTCCGGCCGCCCGCACGAGCGTCTCGCGCTCATGGAATTGACCCGCTCGCTCCCGTGGGGTGCGGTATGGGACGAACTCTGCCAACGCGACAAGGTCCCCGCCGGCGCCGACTGGTTGAAGGAAGTCGCGAGCTACGAATCCTCCGTGCTCTCCAAACGCGTCTAGTCCGTCATCGTTCTCTTTCTCTTAATTTTTCTCTTTCTCCCTTCGGAGCATTGAGAGCGAAAAGAATTAACCGAGAGAAAGAGAACGAGTAAGATTAAGAGAAAGATTATTCCCGGCTACGTTTCCGTTTTCTTCCATGACTTCTCCTGCCACTCATATCGATAATCCCGACGTCGTGCTCATCGGCTCCGGCGTCATGTCCGCCAACTTGGGTGCGCTGCTCAAGCGACTCGACCCGACGCTGCGGATTCAAGTCTATGAGGCCGCGGACGAACTCGCCTACGAAAGCTCCAACGGCTGGAACAACGCCGGCACCGGCCACGCGGGCATTTGCGAAATCAGTTACACGCCGAAACCGGCCGACGGCAGTCCGGTGAAGGTGCAGAAGGTCATCGATATCTTTCAGGAGTTCGAGCAATCGCTTCAATTCTGGGGCCACGCCGTCGCGAGCGGCATGATCGAAAATCCGAAAGAGTTCATCAATCCGGTCCAACACATCAGTTTCGTGCACGGCGATGACCAGGTGGCGTTTCTCAAGTCGCGTTACGCGGGCATGTCGGCGCATCACTTTTTCGCGCCGATGGAATTTTCAACCGACCCGAAGAAGATCGGCTCGTGGGCTCCGTTGCTCACAGAAGGCCGCGATCCGAACGTGCCGATCGCCGCGACTAAGATGGACGGGGGCACCGATGTGAACTTCGGCGTCGTGTCGCGCAAACTCCTCGCGTGGCTCGACCAGCAACCCGATTGCGCAGTGGCTGCGAGCAACAAGGTCGTCGGGTTGGAGAAGAGGGCAGATGGGAGATGGGAGATCGAAGTTAAGAATCTCAAAACTGGCGAAGCGCATAAAACCCGCGCGAAGTTTGTGTTCGTCGGCGCGGGTGGCGGCAGCATTTTGCTTTTGCAGATGGCGGGTTTGCCGGAAGCGAAGGGCCTCGGCGGTTTCCCGATCGGCGGCAACTGGCTCGTGTGCGATACGCCCGAGATCGTCGCGAAGCATCAAGCCAAGGTTTACGGACAAAATCTTCCCGAAGCGCCCACGATGGCCGTGCCGCACCTTGACACGCGTATACTCGACGGCAAAAAGACACTCCTCTTCGGGCCGTTCGCCGCGTGGACCACGCGCTTCCTGCACCGCACGGGCAGTCGCGCGGATTTGATCCGTTCCATCAAGCCGCATAACCTGATGACGCTGCTCAAAATCGGCGCCACGAATTTCCCGCTCACGCGCTACCTCATCCAGCAAGGCACGCAGAGCATGGCCGGACGCATGCGCGTCCTCCGCATTTTTTACCCGAACGCGCAGGAGAAAGATTGGAAACTCATCGACGGCGGCATCCGCGTGCAGGCGATCAAGAAGACCGACGGCGAAGCCGGCATCGTCCACTTCGGCACCGAAGTCCTCACCAGCGCCGACAAATCCATGTCCGCGCTCCTTGGCGCGAGTCCGGGCGCATCCGTCTCGGTCAACATCGTGATGGAAGTCATCAAGACGAGTTTCCCGCATTTACTCGCTGGCGAAGCCGGCAAGCAGCGCGTCGAAGCGATTATCCCGACGTATGGAACGGACTATCGCAAACCGGAGAACGCTGCGCGTTTCGACGAACTGATGACGATCGCTCGACGTCAGCTGAAACTGATCTGAGGTAGGGGCGGTTATCCTTTGCCGGGCGATCTGGCCCGGACAAATCCCGGCCAGCCAGCAGGCCGAAACGGGGTTAACCGCCCTTTGCTCGATCTAGTTATAACAGAAGCACGCAAAGAGCGCAGAGAAGGGAGGGCCCGATCTCCCGCCGCCGCTAAAGCTATGGCGGGCAAGCCGAGCAGGCCGCCTCTGCCATCATTCTCTTTCTCGTAATCGTTCTCTTTCTCTCGTTCGGAGATCGAGCAGAGTTCGATCTGATCCGAGAACGAGAAAGAGTAGGAGAACGAGAACGATTCTACACTACCTCGCTGCACTGGCTGCGACGGGCACCGGCGCCGTCACTTCAACTTTCACTTCCGGCTTTTTGTCCGACCATTTCAGCAACGCATCGAGGATTGGGCAGAGCGATTGGCCCCACTCGGTGAGCGAGTATTCTACCTTTGGCGGGATCTCCGGATAAATTTTCCGCGTGACGATTCCGTCGCGCTCCAACTGACGCAATTGTTGCGCGAGCATCTTTTGCGTGACGGCGGGAATCGCTCGTTCCAAGTCGGAGAAGCGGCGCACGTGTCCGCCGAAAAGTTGGAAGAGGATCAGAAATTTCCAGCGGCCTTCGAGCCTTGCGAGCGCTTGCTCGACGGCTTCCGCGGCAGTGACGGCTGTCCACGCTTTCTTCGCGGGAGGGTTACTTACTTTTTTGTGGGTTCTTCCCATAAATGAAGCCTTCGGTTAAACTCCAGGGATGAAAGCACAAAAACCAATCCCTGAACTCCCTCCCGTAATCGCTGCGTATTGGGCGGCCTCGAATGCCGGCAAAAGTGTCGAAACCGCCGCGTGCTTCGCGACTGACGCCGAGGCCCGTGACGAAGGTCACACTCACCGCGGGCGCGCGGCGATCCAAGCGTGGATGGACGAGACCCACCGCAAATACCAGGCACAGGCCGAACCGCTGCGTGCTGAAACCACGGGCGAGCGCACCGTCGCGACCGCGCGGGTTTCCGGAAACTTTCCCGGCAGTCCGATCGAGTTGGACTACGCCTTCACCGTCCGCGCCGGCCACATCACTCAAATCGCAATCCAATGAAAACCACCGCTCCCACTTTTTCTGTCATGCTCGATGAATTTTCCGGCCAACGCGTGCTCGTCACCGGCGGCACCAAAGGCGCCGGCGAAGCAATTGTGCGCCGACTCGCTGCTGGCGGCGCGCGCGTCATCACCACTGCGCGCTCAACTCGTCCGGAAGGACTGCCGCTCGCAGGATTTGTCCAAGCCGATTTATCTACGGTCGCCGGAGCCGCCACGGTGGCGGAAACGGTGACGCGCGAATTTGGTGGCGTGGATATCATTGTGCACAACGTCGGCGGCTCGACCACGCCGGGCGGAGGATTTTCCGCCGCGACCGAGGAACACTGGCAGAATGAACTGAACCTCAATCTGCTCGCCGCGGTGCGACTCGATCGCCTGCTCGTTCCGGGAATGCTTGCGCAAAAATCCGGCGTCGTGCTGCACATCAGTTCCATTCAGCGGCAGCTGCCGTTGCACGATTCGACGACGCCTTACGCCGCCGCCAAAGCCGCGCTCAGCGCCTACAGCAAAGCACTCTCCAAGGAAACCGGCCCGCAAGGCGTGCGCGTGAACTCCATCGCCCCGGGCTGGATTTACACTGCCGCCTCCGAAACGTTCGTGAAACGACTCGCTGCCAACGCGGGCACCGACGAAGCCACCGCCCGGCAAGGCATCGTAGATTCCCTTGGTGGCATCCCGCTCGGCCGCCCCGCCTGGCCCGCAGAGATTGCAGAGTTGGTCGCATTCCTCGCATCACCCCGCGCGAGCGCCATCCACGGCAGCGAATACGTCATCGACTGCGGCACGATTCCGACCGTTTGAGTTTAATAAAAACCAAGCCGGCATCGTCCACTTCGGCACTGAAGTCCTCACCAGCGCCGACAAATCCATGTCCGCCCTGCTCGGTGCCAGCCCCGGCGTATCCGTCTCGGTCAACATCGTCCTCGATGTGATCAAGAAGAGCTTCCCGCATTTAATGACCAGCCCGCACATGGCCGAAATCGTGCCCACCTATGGCACTGATTATCGAAAACCGGAAAATGCTGAGCGCTTCAACGAGCTAGCTTTGGAAGCGCGCAAGTGCCTCAGGCTAGTTTAAGCATCCTCGTCGTGACGAAGCCTAGGCGAAGGCTTCTTATCGGCATAAAGTTGCGCGCTTGGTCGGAAAAGAGTTGGCAGCAGATAAATCAGTCTTTGAACTTTGCAGTAAGGGCCTGCTGGCCAATCGAGATTTGATTGGCCATTGAATGCCCTATGTCTGCCACTTTACTCACCGAACGTAACTTTTACCCATCTTTATGGGTGGCGTGCTGATAATGATATGGTGAGAAAGCCAAAGATTCTTGGGATTGATTTGTTTGCAGGGGCGGGCGGGTTGTCCTTGGGTGCTCAACTGGCCGGAGTTGATGTTACGCATGCAATTGAAAATCATCCAGCTGCTGCGGAGACCTACCGTATAAATCATCCCCAGACACGGCTGATTGATAAAGACATTCGTCTGGTTGCACCTGTGAACAAAAAGACTGGATCATTGAGCATTTTATTTGGTGGGCCACCATGCCAAGGCTTTTCCACCTCGAATCAGCGCACTCGGTCGACCAGCAATCCGCGTAACTGGCTCTTTGGGGAATTCTTCCGTTTTGCTCGCTTTGGTAAACCCGATTGGATCGTTTTGGAAAATGTCAAAGGGCTCCGCGAAACCGCTCAGGGGCAGTTCGAGGATATGATTCTGGATGAGTTTCACAACCTCGGATATTCCTCGGCGGTCTGGTCACTCTGCGCCGCCGACTACGGTGTGCCCCAGAAAAGGCACCGGCTCTTCTTTATCGGAAGGCGCCGCGGCAACCTGCCCAGCCTGCCGAAGCGAGGCGTTACGCATCCGGTCACCGTTCGTCAGGCGATTGCCGACCTTCCGCGGCTTGCCGTTGGCGCGGACGTTGACGAACTCCGTTACCGAATTTCGGCTTCACATGCCTACGCTAAAAAGATGCGCGGGACGCGTGCATCCTGCACTGGGCACCTCGTGACGACCAACAACGATCTCGTGCTTGAGCGCTACCGTCATATTCCCCCTGGAGGCAACTGGACGGACATTCCCAAGCGGTTAATGAAAAATTATACCAATCTGGTTGATGACCGTAGCCGCCATACCGGGATATACCGGCGTCTGAAATGGGACGAGCCATCGGTGGTGATCGGCAACTATCGCAAGAACATGTTGATTCATCCCGAACAGGATCGCGGCCTATCCGTTCGGGAGGCCGCGCGCCTCCAATCGTTCCCTGATCGCTATGCGTTTCTCGGTAGCATCGGATTCCAGCAGCAGCAAGTTGGGAACGCCGTTCCCCCTCTGCTCGCGGAGGCTGTCTTTCGCGCCATCATTGACGCCTGCTGACAATATTTTGCCCATGGATTCACTTACAGAGATCGAGAAACTGTGCGAAAAATGCGCCAAGATGCACCTCGATGCCGACCTGTGGGCCGGCTACATTGGCGCGCGGGCGAAGCTCTTCAACGAGGTCCTTCCTTACATCAGGGCGTCAGAACCACATCTCAGCGACCACGGTCCTGCCCACATCAAAAATGTGCTGAACAATGCCTACGAATTGCTTGGTAAGGAGCAGTGTGTCGGCAAGGAAAGCAAAAAGTCACTGGAGCCGATGGAATTTTATTTCCTCATGCTCGCCATCCTTTTTCACGACGTCGGCAACGTATTCGGACGGAAAGACCACAAGCACCGCCTCAAGGAGGCCTATGAGTTCGCGCGCGGAAAGGACGAAGGCCTCCTAGCCGAGCGCCGAATCCTGTTCAAGATCGTGGAGGCCCATGGCGGCAAGACGGCAGCAGGTTCTTCGGACACGATCGGCCCTTTGGAAAGCAACGGACTGTTCCGCGCGAAGCGAGTAGACTGTCGGCGCATTGCCGCGATCCTGCGTTTGGCCGATGAGCTAGCAGAGGGCCCTCAGCGGACTTCTCTGTTCATGCAGCAGCACTTCAAGTATGCGGAGTCATCCCAAGTGTTCCATGACTATGCGAGTGTCTGCATGGTGCATATTGGGCGGGATGACGGCCGGCTGGCATTGGTCTACCACATCGACATCATGCCGGAGGGCTGGGGCGCAGAGTTCGACGAAAAGCGTCTGCGGGCGCTTTTAGAATTCTGCTATCAGCGGATCGTCAAGATGGAGCTGGAGCGAAAATATAACCGGCATTACTGTTCACTCCTCGCGCCGTTCAAGCGGACTGAGGTTTCTTTCCATTTCCATCTCAAGAGACAAGATCTGCGCCATGAGCTGCCCAATATCGTGCTGACCGACCTGATCTTGCCCGACGACATGGGCCCATCGAAATTTACCCAGGACAACCCCGCCTACAGTGTTGACGCGCTGATGAAGGTGTTTGAAAGCGCGGTGTCCTCCGCTTCAGTCTAACTGCTGGGCCTCCCCAACTCATCCACACATGCCAGCAAATCCTTTTGAATTCGAGGCGGCCAACAAGTTCACGGTCGAGGAGATGGTGGACTACTTTATCCCGGACGAGACTTACACCCGGTTTGTAGAATCGCGAAAAAATGTCTTTCTCCTCGGCGACCGAGGCACGGGCAAGACCATGGCCCTGCGGTTCTACAGCCTGCCGGTGCAGCACTTCCTAGCGGGCAAGGGTGAGAAGCCTGTCGCGCAGCTTCTGGATTTCATCGGTATCTATGTGCCGTGCCGCAAGCCGGGCCTTGGCAAGACCGAGCCAGAGCTGCTCTCACCGTTTCTCGGCCGGCTGACGGGGGAGCATCTTCTAGTGACGGCGATGATTTTCAGTTTGGCCGAATCTCTAGCCTCAGTCCCGGATCTGCTGACGCCTGAGGAGGATGCCGACGTCCGCCAGACGATTCCCGACATCCTGCCGTGGGAGCTGCCCGACGGTGTTCCGCTGTTCGATGGCTTGGCCCGCACCGCGAAGAAGGAGTGGATTCTCGCTCAGCGCGAGCTGAACAAGCGAGTGATCGACAGTCACTATGATAATGTCGTCACCTTTTCCACGGCATTCCAGCCGCTGGTAGAGATGCTGACGAACGCTGTGGCGCGATTGAAGAAGAGCCACTTCAGCCTGATGTTTGACGATGCCGAGGAGCTCTCGGACTATCAGAACGAGACCGTGAACTCATGGATCGCCGTGAGGGACACATCCCGGATCAGTTTTAAGGTCGCAACGAGCGCTGTTGATCAGCGCCCGCTTACGACTACCACGGGGGGAGGCCTGCTGGAGCGGCATGACTTTCTTCGCGTCGACCTAGAGCAAGATTTCCAGAACAGCGAAGCTTCGTATGGGCGCTTGGCGCGCAAGATCGTCAACCGCCGGCTTTCGCAGGCGGGCATTAACACGAGCGCTGACGTTTTTTTTCCGGCTAACCCAACTTTTGTGACCGAGCTCGCGGCAGCTTCCGAAAAGGCGAGGGCCGACGCGGAAAGCAGGGGATTGGAGGGCCGGCAGGTGCGCGACTATGTGAACAAGGTGGATCGGGCGCTTTATTTTCGCGGTCGGCCCGCGACGGCGAATCGGCCACCTTATTCTGGATTCGACCTGCTGGTGCACGTGTCAACGGGAGTCATACGCTACCTGCTCGAACCCTGCTATGAGATGTATGACCGCGCGGTGTCGGCCCAAGACGACAAGTCGCTGACGCTGGAGGTGATTCCGCCTGCGGTGCAGACGGTCTGCCTGCAGGAAATGAGCAAGCGGCGATGGGAGTGGATTGGCGACGGCTTTAATGCCAGCGTTAAGGACTGCACGCGTGCCGATGCGACTAACATTCATCAGCTGCTCGACCAGTTGGCCGTGCTGTTCAAATACCGTCTGCTCAACCACCAATCAGAGCCCCGGGCCATTTCATTTTCTGTGTCGGCTCCCGACAAAATCAGCGTAGAGCAGCGCGAACAGCTCGACCGTCTCTTTCGCTCCGCAAGGCGAGCCCAGATACTTTTTGCGCGCCTGAGCACCGGCAAAGATGACGGCAGGCAGGACAAGTATTACACGTTCGACCGTCTGCTGTGGATCGACCGGGGACTCGATCCGGTGGGCCAGAACGCCCGTGTTTCAATCGAGGCACGCTTTCTGTGGGCGGCCGCGTTTGAGAACAAACCGCTGCCCTCCAGTCCTGAGGAAAAACTGCGGATAGACAGGGGAGAGGCCGGCCAGCTCTCGATGTTTGAGGGAGGTGTCACGTGAACGCGCGCAAGTTATTCATCACGGCGGCGAGTTGGGAGCCTCGGTTTCTACTTGGGGCTGACCGGGTGCTTAAGGACCATCAGTTCAACAAGGTTCTCTGCCTCTGGTTCACCGAGTTCGGTGATCGCACGCTCGACGCGCGCATGTCCCTCGGAGCCAAGGTGGGCAATGCCGAGCTTTCCCTCGTCGAACTGCCTATGTATTCTGTTTCCGGTGAGTCTGGCCGGCGCCGAACACCGGCCTATGTTACCGTTTGGCGCCAGATCCGCTTGGCGCTGGCTGATCCGGCACGCGACTTCGATTCATTCGTCTTGGACATCACCACTATGCCGCGCGAGGCGCTATGGATCACTCTGGATCTTCTGACCGAGGCGGGGTTGCCAGGAACAATTGTATATCACCGCGCGAAAAAACATGGCGATTGGTGCGGCAGCGAGCCGGAGCTTCCTCATATTGTCCCGAAGCTCGGCGGACTGCCGACGCTGGATCTGCCGACCCGGCTGATGATTGTATCTGGCTACGACGAGGACCGCAGTGAGCAGTTCATTGTCTCATTCGAGCCAAGCGAGACGCTGATCCTGTTTCAGGATTCACCCGCTGGCACTCGCGACGAGAATCGTGCTAAAAATGAAGAGCGCCACAAAACGCGGTTCGGCAAGCGCGACAAGACGATCAGCCTACACGGCGTAAGCTGCTATTCCGCTGACTGGGGCTTTGAGCAAATGATGGGAGCGGCTATAAAGATTGGATTAGGTGCAAACCTTATATTGGCCTCGCTCGGTCCTAAAACTTCGGCGGTTTCACTATATCGAGTTCATAGAAATTTGGTCGAGAGCTGCCTCATTTATGCACCTTGCCGGAACTACAATCCCGAATACTCTGAGGGAATTGGCGAAACCTTGACGCTAGAATGGGATTCTAACCAAGTTTTGGCAAACGTGTGATCTGCTTTAAACCCGTAACAGCATGGGTTATCAGGCCCACTACAACGGTGATGTAAGGCCTTAAGCAAGGTGGGCCAGAAGCCTTCTCATATAATGGCGAGCATGGGGGCAATCGTCGGCTAGGATGTTAGTTATTCTCAAGCGGAATTCTTGTTCACTTCATCCTGGCTTCACCGAGCTGAGGCACCATTGCCGCTGATGAATGCACCAACTATGAATCGAAACTTGGCTTTACCGCTGCAGATGGGGGTGGTGTTCTTGGGGATCGGCGCCCTTGGGTTCCTGCTGTGGGAACCGCACCTTGAGGGCAGGAATGCGCATGCGACGACGTTTGAGATCTATTTCCACGATCCGTTTCTGGCGTATGTCTATGTGGGCTCGATTCCGTTCTTCGTGGCGGGCGTGCGATCGGAGACACGAATTTCACGAATTCACACGAATTGATGATAGGAAGTGGCGGGTTGGTTTCGTGATAATTGGTGCAATTCGTGTCCAAATATTCGGGTTTGTCCGGAATGGGGCGGTTCGTTCGTTGGAGTATTGAAACGAGCCTCCATTTCCCATGAACAAACAGATATTCCTCAACCTGCCGGTCGTTGACTTGCCCAAGTCGATGGCCTTTTTCAAAGCCCTCGGATTTAACCACAATCCGCAGTTCACCGACGAGACCGCTTCCTGCATCGTGATCAGCGACACGATCTATGTGATGCTGCTGACGCATGATAAATTCCGCCAGTTCACGCCCAAGGCGATCTGCGATACGAGCAAGGCGGTGGAAGTTTTGATCAGCCTCAGTTGCGCGAGTCGGCAGGAAGTCGACGACCTCGTGGCGAAGGCGCTCGCGGCCGGTGGCACGAGTTACGACAAGCCCGAGGATCTCGGCTTCATGTATTCGCACAGCTTCGTCGACCCCGATGGCCACGGCTGGGGCGTGCTCCATATGAGCGGAATGCCTCCGCAGTCCTGACGAACGGAACCGCGACACGAATTTCACGAAGCACCCGAATTGGGCGGAGGAGGGCCTGGGCTATAGTTTAACCACGGATTGCACGGATGGCACGGATTGAGGCAACGGTTTGGCCAGAGTCTTTATCCGTGAATATCCGTGTGATCCGTGGTTAAAAGAATTGGGAGATGGGCTGAGCTTCGCGTCCTTGCGCCTTTGCGTTGAAATGTCTGAATGCTCGCATGCCCACAAAAGCCGCCCCCAGCGTTACCGAGTTCCTCGCCAGTTTGCCTGATGATCGTCGCGCCACGGTCACCGCTATCCACAAGGCTATCCGCAAGGCGGTGCCGAAGCTGGCGCCGTATGTGACGGGTGGCATGGGCACGCCGGTTATCGGTTACGGAAAATATCAGTATCGCTCGGCGAGCGGACGCGAAGGCGAGTGGTTTACCGTCGGGCTCGCCGTGGGCAAAAGCGGTTATGCGCTGCACATCTGTGTTGGAGGCGAGGGAGGTTATCTCGTCGAGAAAAACGCTAAGAATCTCGGCAAAGTGAAAACCGGCCGTAGCTGCATCAATTTCAAGAAGCTCGAAGATCTGAATTTAGATGCTGCCATGGCGCTCGTGAAAGAAGGGGCGAAGCATGGCGGCATTAACGCAGTTAAGTGATGCACCGTTGCGGCGTGCTCGCCGCCCGGTGTTTGTCCTGCGAGCTTCTTTCTTCGAAGAATTCGCAGGCAAATGTTCAACTGCCAGCGATCAGCAAAGGCTGTGAAGTGTGGTAGGGCCGTGCTCTCCGAGCAGGCCGATTGCTTCGCTTATCCTAACGACCCGCTCGGAGATGGGGCCCTACGAGAGGGCAGTCAGGGATAATTGCCCCTACCTTTAGCAATGCAGGAAAAGAGTGTCGCTGGCGATGCGATCACTCTGTGCTTAATGTTTGAAGAAATACACCACACCGTAAACTGCGATGACCGCGGCCCAGTATTTCATGGGAATGAAGAAGAAGGAGTGCCTCGGTTTGACTACGATTTCCTGGCCGGTGTCTTTTTCGACCACCACGTTGCCAGGACGGGAATCAAGGCGGCGCGCGAGACCGTAGATGAGGAGGGCAGTAAACCAGATGCCGGCCAGCTGGGGCCAAAGGTGCGTCTGGTAGTAAAATCTGTCTTGGGCGACTGCGTTGACGAGCACCTGCGTGACCACCGTTGAGGCGATGCCAACCACGGGGACGATGAATCCGAAACCTTGCCAGATAATCATGGGAGGAGAGTTGAAGTTATGAGCAGATCGTTGCGTTGGGCCTAGATTTCTCCAATGGAAAAACGGGCCACATGTAGTTAGGCGGACAAAAGTTTAAGTTTGGTAGGGCCCGATCTCCGAGCGGGCCGTTAGTGTTCGCGACGTCATTCGGCCTGCCCGGAGGTCAGGCCCTACATTAATCCACGATTAGGACTTTCTGCACGGAGACGAAATTGCCGTTGCTGCCGTAGGTTCTCGTTTTGGCCTGCCAGAAAAAACGTTCACCCAGTGGCGTGACTGTGACCGTATAAGTGCCGCGCGGCAGCGACGGGCTCAGGAATTTGAGCGAGGCTTCGGCGTAGAGGCAGTAGGTTTCGATGATCGTGCTCACGACAATTTTTCCGTGGGCGTCTTTGATTTCGACGCGACCGAAACCGCCGTCGGGGCGGGCGACGCTGTGCAGGCCGACGCGCGTGCCGGTGAACGTGAAGCTGAGGCTCGCATCTTTGGCATCGGCGCGCAGATCGGTGAAGCCGGCTTGGTCAGTGTGCGTGGTCCACTCGGGCGAATGGCGCAGGCGGTTGCCGAGCGCGGAGAGTTCGAGCAGTTTGCCTTCGGCGGCCACAGCGATGGGTAGCCACTGACCGGAGCGTAGATCAATTTGCCACGCCGAGTGAAATTGCGGTAGCGAGAGATTGCCTGCAGCATCGAAGGCGAGCGGCTGCCAGACGTAGGTCGCGGCGGAGTTTTGATACGGATGCGCCCAACGATCGCCCAGAAACATCCACGTGGTGGTTTTGTCGCCGACAATGGGCAGCACGAACGTCGTCTGCGAATTCCAAGTGAGTGAACCGGTGGGCGCGAAATGGCCGCGATGCGTCCACGGGCCGGCGAGCGAGGTGGCGGTGTAGTAATCGTTGTCATTGCGCTCCCACGCGGTGAGACCGGAGCCGAGCCAGTAGTAGAGTCCGTGGCGTTTGAAAATCGCAGGCGACTCGTGGCCCTTCGTCATGTCGCGGACGACTTGGGTGACGACGCTTTTGTAGTCGCGGGCGAGTTTGAAAAGATTGCCGGAATGCGTGACGAGGTAGCCGGCGCCGTCGTCGTCCTGAAAGACGCTCATATCCCATTTCTTGATGGGCTGGCCGTCGAACAGCAGCGGCCCGCGAAACGTGTATTCGCCGTCGATGGTGGGACTCGTGGCGTAGGCGACGGCGGGGTCTTTGTAGCGCGCGTCGTCGGAGTGGAAGAAGAGGACGTATTCGCCGGTCGTGGGACACTTGAGCACCTTCGGGCGTTCGCCGACGCGATCGGGCCCGGCGCGGCCGTCTGGTTGCATGGGCAACACGAGGCGCTCGAATTTCCAATTCACGAGATCGGCGGACGAGTAGCAGCTGAAGCCGGAAAACGCGTTGCCGCGATCCTGCTTGAATTCGCCGAAGAGATAATAGCGTTCGCCATCCTTGACGATCCCCGCGCCGCGCGCGCTGACGGTGTTGCCGTGTTGATCGAACCACGCGACACCGGAATGAATCACTGCGGAATTAGCCGCGCGTGCGGAGTTGAGCGCAACGCAGACGAGCAATAACCAGACGGGAATAAAGCAAAGGCGGGGTAGGCGCATAGCGACGAGTGAGGACATCGATTCAATACGGTGGAGCGAGCGCCGAACCAGATGACGGTAAGATCATCGAAGTGACCAAGTGACTTTTAATCGCCTGGTCTATGATTTTATCGCGTTAGGGCCTGACCTACGGGCAGGCCGAACAACAGATTGCTTTAAGGCGGCCCGCTAGGAGATCGGGCCCTACCTTTCGAGAGCAGCGCAGACGTTTTAATTTACAAAAGATAACCAAGGAAACGAAGAGTCTGGTTGAGGGCATTCATTTCTCGGCGTCCTCTGCGTGCTCTTGTCGAAAATTGGAATCGGGAATTCTTCGTTCGCTTCGTTGCCTTCTGTGAAATCTTTCCGAGGAGGGATTAAGCCTCAATATTCGAACTTCTCGCCGTCGAGGCGGGGCGTCGTGACAGGCAACGCGCGGACAGGGAGGGCTTGTTCGAAGGCGTAGCCGAGGGCGAGGAGTTTGGCTTCGCTAAACGCGGGGCCGATGAAGGAGAGCGCGACGGGAAGTTTTGGGTTGCTCGTGAAACCAGCGGGGACGATCAGGTCGGGCCAGCCGGTGACGTTCGCGAGGTGGCCAGGGGAGCCGTTGGGCGTCTCGACGGGCGGACCTTGCTCGTCTTTGATCAGGCGCGCCGGTGTGCTTGAGGTCGGCACGATGAACGCATCGAGTTTTTCCGTTTTCAAAAACCACTCGAGATTTTCGCGCACGATTTTCGCACCGTCGCGCAGGGCGCTGAGGTAAGGCGTGTCCTCGAGCGTGCCGGCTTTGGCTTCGCGACCGTAGGAGTCGAGGCGGTTCTGGTTCCGGAAAAATCCGTCGGTGTTCCCGTCTTTGATTTTCTCGCTGAGCTCGATGATTTGCGCGTGCGTCTTTGGATAACCTTCATGCGACAACGACCCGAGATAGGCCTCGATTTGGTAACGAAACTCGGGATTGCGGATCGCTTGGTAGAGGCCGGCGTTCACGCCGATGACGTATTTCGGCAGCGTAATTTCGACAACTTCCGCGCCTTGCGCTTTCAGCACGGCGACGACGGTTTCGATGACCGCGTCGACGCCGTCGTCGCGTTTCATGTAATCGCGCAACAAGCCAAGGCGCGTGCCTTTGAGCGCGTCGCGGCGTAATCCGCTGGTGTAATCCACGGCGGGACGCGACACACCGGTGGTCGCGGGATCGCGCACGTCGACGCCGGCCATCACATTTAATGCCACTGCGAGATCACGCACGTGGCGCGCCATCGGACCGACAGTGTCGAGTGAAAGCGAAAGCGGGATGATGCCACCGCGGCCGTTGAGACCGAAAGTCGGCTTGAGACCCGCGATGCCGTTGGCGGCGGAGGGCCCGCGAATCGAGCCGCCCGTGTCGGTGCCGAGTGCGAACACCGCAAAACCCGCCGCGATGCCCGCGCCGCTGCCACCGCTCGAGCCCGCAGGTGAACGGTCGGTCGCGTGGGGATTATGCATCTCGCCGCCGAGCGTGGAAATCGCGCGACCGCTGGCGAATTCGCTCAAGTTGGTTTTGCCCACGATCACGCAGCCGGCCGCGCGGAGGCGTCGCGTTTGCTCGGCGTCGGTGGTAGCGACGTTGTCGCGCAACACGTAGAAGCCGGCGGTCGTCGGCATGCCGACGACGTCGGTGTTGTCTTTGATGAGGACGGGAATGCCGTGCAAGGGGCCGCGCGGGCCTTTGGATTTGCGCTCGGCATCGAGCGCGCGGGCGTCGTCGAGCGCTTGCGGGTTGAGCGCGATGACTGCGCGGAGCATCGGGCCTTTTTTATCGTAGGCGTCGATGCGTTTCAGAAAGAGCTCGGTCAACCGCTCTGAGGTCAGCGCGTTGGCGTCGAACGCGGCGTTGATGTCGGCAATCGAGGCGGAGGTGAGATCAAATGTGGTTTTGGCGCGAAGCAGTGGCGCCGAAACGATCGCACCAATCAAGAACCACGGAAGGAGATTTCGAAAAGAACGCATGGGAAGAAGTCGAATGAGCAGAGTTTTTAACCACAGATGGACACGGATAAACACGGATGACGGAAAGAAGAGGGAGACTGATTTTTTGAACCACGAATGAACACGAAGAGACACGAATGAGTGACCGAGTCTTTATCTGCGTTTATCTGTGTCCATCTGTGGTTAAATTATTTGAGCCAGGATTGAATCAGTCATTCGTGTGAATTCGTGTCCATTGCTTCGCCATCTCCGCTAAGCCTCCGTCGTGGTTAAATCAGTGTTTGGTGTTTTCATCGATCGGGGCGTAAGGCCCCGCCTACTTGGCTGGCACTCGCACGGTTGGATACGTGATGCCGAGTTGCTCGAGGTAGGTGTCGTATTTCGAGGCGTCGTAATAATATTTTTTCAACTCGGCGCGATATTCACCCATGCGCTTTTGATTGAGCGTGACGATCGGTTGGTCGGACTCGGCGATGAGTGGTTCGTATTTCTCGGTCTTGGTTTGTTCTTCGCGGAAATATTTCCACGCGTCGTCGACGAGCGCGGGCGTGGTGAGGAGATCGATCATCGTCATCGCCATGACTTTCGCGCCGGCCGTGACGCCTTTGTGCGCAATGGGCGTGGCCATGGCGATCGCATTGGCCCAGTTGTGGCCGGGGAGATTCGGGATATTGGCGGGATAACGCAGCGTGACGGTCGGCACGTTCCACGAAACGTCGCCGATGTCGTCGGAGCCGCCGGTGCGGGCTTCGTCGGCGGTCGGCCCCTGCATCGGTTTCAGCGCAATAGAAAGGCCCGTGATGGGAGCCTTGAGTTCGCCTTGGAGGGCTTTCGCGAGTTGCTGGTCGGCGTCGCTCCATTCGGGCAGACCGACGGCGCGGATGTTGGCGTCCATCGCGGTGGCGACGGGTTTGCTGAAATGTTGCGGCCACGCCGAGCCGAGCACGCGGGCGGTCACGGTGGTGTTGGTCATCAACGTTGCGCCTTGCGCCATGGCGTCGCCGATCGCGCGGAGCTCTTTGATGTGCGCATAATCGAGTTCGCGAAAATAATACCACACGCTGGCGTTTGAAGGCACGACGTTGGGCTGGTCGCCGCCGTTGGTGATGACGTAGTGCGAACGCTGGGCGAGGCGGAGATGTTCGCGGCGGTAATTCCAACCGACGTTCATCAACTCCACGGCGTCGAGCGCGCTGCGGCCTTTCCACGGTTGTGCGGCGGAGTGGGCGCTCTCGCCTTTGAAAAGGTATTCGACGGACACGAGGCCGGTGCCGGCAGCCGTGCCCCACGAGACGCCCAGGTTGTTGTCCACATGAGAAAAGAGCGCGACGTCGACGTCTTTGAAGACGCCCGCGCGCACGAGAAACGCTTTGCCGCCGAGCAATTCCTCGGCGACGCCGGGCCACAGACGAATCGTGCCGGAGATTTTTTCGCGTTCCATGAGACGCTTCACGGCGAGCGCGGCGGCGATGTTGAGTGGCTGGCCGGAGTTGTGGCCTTCGCCGTGGCCGGGCCCGCCTTCGACCAGCGGTGCGCGATAGGCGACGCCGGGTTTTTGCGAGGCTTGCGGGATGCCGTCGATGTCGGAGCCGAGTGAAATCACCGGACGCCCGGAGCCCCACGAGGCGACCCACGCGGTCGGCATGCCGCCGACGCCGCGCGTAATCGTGAAGCCTTCTTTTTCGAGGAGCGTGGTGAGGTAGTGGGACGTTTCTGTTTCCTGAAAACCGAGCTCGGCAAAACTGAACACGGTGTCGTTCATCACCTGAATGCGCTTCTTCATACCATCGATATCGCGGGCGACTTCGGCTTTAAGTTCAGCGGACGTGGCGGCGTGCGCCAGAGACGTGAGCGAAACCACGCAGAACAGCGAGCAAACCAGCAGGCGAAGAAGTTTCATGCGAGCATTCAGCAGTTTTTATACCGTGGGGTGAACTACGAAGGTGTCGTCGTCGGTATTTTCAGGGAGTTTCCGGCGAGGTATTTTTAACCACAGATGGACACGGATGCACACAGATGGAGAAATGGTTTACCCACGAATGCACGGGACACGAATGAAGGCGTCGCTGAGTGGCTCCTTCGTTACCTTTGTTTCCTTCTGTAAAAATCTGAATCAGTCGGGTTTTGAGTTTTGGTGAATTCGTGTCTATTCGTGGTTAAGGAAACTCGGCTTTCGCGGCGGCGAGGCCGCGGGTGTAGGCAGCGAGGAGTTTATCCCAGCGCTGGTTTAATTCGCCGTCGATTTGCCGGCGTGCGGGGTCGGCTTGGAACCAGGCGAGGGTGCGGCGGATGCCGGTGGCGAAGGGAGTTTTTGCGGTGAAGCCGGGGACGAGGCGTTTTAGCTTCGAGTTGTCGAAGACCGCGGAAATGGCTTTGTCGCCGAGGAGCGTGCCTTCGACGGCGGGCACGCAGGCAATAATAAAATCGGAAGCGATGTGCACAAACTTCGGGGAGGTGATGCCGGCGGCGTCGGCCGTGATCGCGAAATATTGATTCCACGAAAGCGCTTCGTCGGAGGTGATGTGCACGGCTTCGCCGATCGCACCGGTATTGCCGAACAAGCCGATGAGGCCGGCGGCGAAGTCGGTGTTGTGCGTGATCGTCCACAACGAGGTGCCGTCGCCGGGAATGATGAGTGGAGCGCCGCGTTGCAGGCGGTCGATCATGGTCCATGGTTTTTGCCACGCGTTGAGCACGAGTGGAATCTGGTCGTCGCCGTAGGTGAGGGACGGGCGCACGATCGTGTAAGGGAAATTTGTGGCGGCGTGGGCCGCTTCGAGCGCGAGTTCGGCGGCGATTTTTTTGCGGGAATATTCCCAATGCTGATTTTCGCGCGGCGTGGCTTCGGTGATGAGATTGGGGGGCGCGGGCGGTTTTTGATAGATGCTCGCGGAGCTGATGAAAATGTATTGGCGCGTGCGGTCGCGGAAGAGTTCGACGTCGCGCTGAATATCTTCGGGGCCAAACGCGATCCATTGCACGACGACATCCCACGTGTGGCCGTGCAGGGCGGCGCGCACGCTAGCGAGGTCGGTCATATCGGCAGTGAGCGAGCGCGCGCCTTCGACCTGGCGATGTTGGCCGCGATTCAAAAGCCAGAGTTCGTGCCCTGCGGCGATGGTTTGGAGGGTGACGGCGCGGCTGATGACGCCCGAGCCGCCGATGAAGAGGATTTTCATGCTGAGTGGGAGAGCTGAATTAGTTTTAACCCCAGAGGCACGGAGACCCAGAGAAGGATCGGCCTAATGGGTTGGAACAGGAGATCACGGAGAAAGACTTTTGGGTCAAAAATGGGGCAAAAAAACGAGGGCTGTTTTCTCCGTAGCTCGGTGTCTCCGTGATTCAAAACTATTGAGGTTTCCGTGTGGTGTCGGCGAGCGACCAGGCGCCGACGGGGATGCTGCGGAGGCGGTGGACCGTGGTGGGATCGGCGCGTTGGCACCGTGAAGGCGCGCGACCAGCAAGGATCGCTTCGAGGTCGTCGGCGACGAATTGGCCGATGAGCGTTTGAATTTCCGGCACGCTGCCGAGGCGGTGCGCGGCGAGCAAAGTGTTGGGCGTGGTGCGGCCGGGTTCGTCGACGGGAATCGGCTCCTCGGGCCAGACGTCGATGCCAGCGCGAATGTGTCCGCTGCGTGCGGCGGCAAGGAGTTCCGGGAAATTCACGAGCGCGGCGCGACTCCCGAGGATGACGACGCTGCCGGGTTGCATGCGGGCGAATTGGCGCGCGCCGATTTTGCCGGCGTTTTCGTCGGTAATGGCGGCAACGATGAAGACCACGCGGGCACGGGAAAAACACTCGTCGAGCGACGCGGGAATCGCGCCGGTGTCGCGGATGACGGAGTCGTTGATCCACGGATCGTGAATGAGAATTTCGCGCGAGAAGGCTTTGAGCAACGGGTGCAACGCGCGACCGAGATTGCCATACCCGATGATCGCGAGCGGTTTTCCGTGAAGGAGAAACGAGTCATGGTTGTCGCCTTTGAATTCCTTGCCGAGGCGGTGCGCGGCGAGCAAAGTGTTGGGCGTGGTGCGGCCGGGTTCGTCGACGGGTTGCGCGTAAACCGGCGCGGTGGACAATACAGGAATATTGCGGCGCGCACATTCCGCGTAATCGACGTTGAGCAAGAAATTGCTCTCGACGTTGAGCACCGCTCGTAAGTTGGGCGCACGGTCGAGGCGCGCTTTATCGAGTGGCGATTGGCCGATGAGCGCGATGGCCTGCGGTAGATAACGATCAAGGTGTCCCGCGGACGCAGGCGAGCCGTCGTGCCAGAGCACGGTCGCGATTTTTTCGAGTCGGCGTTTGGTCGCATCGTCGAAGATGCGGCTGATTTTCCGCGGATGCGGATCGAGGAGGATGATGGGCTCGTGGGGTGAGGGGGAAGTCATCAGTGGGTTGTCACTCAATAGCGGACGTGTTCATGGTGGGCGCGGGCGTCGGCGGAGCTATTCTAAATTTAACTTTCAGGTGCGGCGGGCGGGTTGGCTTGAGGTGGCTCCTCCGGCGGATCTTCGAGGAATTTCGTCGGCCCGATTGAAGCGGTGTAATCGTAAAGGTGCTCGTAGAAAAATTCAGTGATCAGGATGAACACAGGGCGGACTTCACCCATGGACTGACGGTCATAAATTTTTTCGAGGTAATGCGTGGTAACGGGAAGTCCATTACGCTGAAGTGCTCCTTCGTGATTCCCGCGTTTTTTTCGGAAACTAAAGAGGAGGGCCGGGCGTTCGAGATTACGGTCGGCCTTGGCTCGCGTGTCGGCGGCGTCGGTCCAGTTCATCGAATAAGTCCAAGGATCGATAAACACCACGCCGCGAAATTGTTTCGGGCGCGCTTGGATGGCGCGGAGCGCGAGCTGCGCGCCGTGAGCTTCGCCGATGAGGGCGACACTTTTCGGATTCACGGAAAAATTTTCGGTGAGGTGATTGATGAGGCGAAACAGGGTGGCGAGTTGCTTGGGAGCGTCCGTGTCGTCAATCTTCACGCGCTCGTGGTGGGAGGCGCCGTAGCCTTCGACTTCGGCAATCGCGAAACCGGCATCGGCCAGCGCTTGAATTTCGGGGCGATAATCGAGAAGCATGCGTTCACCAGGTTTTGATGGGCAGATCACGACGAGCGGAGCGAGCTTGGTGCGCGGGTGTTTGGGCAGCGTTATTGAGCAGGCGAGGCGGACGCCGTCGGGTGTGGTGAGATCAACCACCGAAGTGACATGCGGCGCGATAGTGCCATCGTTGGTGGAACGTCGGGTGAGCGTCGCGACGGTGTTGGTGCTTCGATCAAGCAAACCGAGTTCACCCGCGTCTGCGAGATGCTGGGCCGTGTAGATAAAAAGCCGCGCCGTCGGGTCGCTGGCGACGATGTCGATCTTCATGCCTGGGAGATTATTTTGCAACGTGACGCGTGCGTCGGGCCACGCTGCGCGGAGGAGGCTTGAACTGGATTTTATGGCAGCTTCCGCTTTTTCTTTCGAAAGCGAGGTAGTCGCCCCGTCGTAACTATCGAGAAGAGCATACGCGTGTTCGATGTCTCCCTCCAAGTTGGTCAGACGCTCGGTGCGAATGACGATTTTGCGCGGATCGTCGGGCCACACGGCTTCGGCAGAGTTGAGTGGGGTGGAGATCATTTCGAATCTCGATTTTCGCGACACAGACGTCGGGGCGGCTTGAGCTATGCGCAGGACGCGGGCGTTTTTTCCATCGACATCTGTGCCCATGATTTTGCCTGCGTTGATTTGAGCGATGAGGCGATCGTTGGTCGACCACCGCAGCCAGGTGACGCGCGCTTGCTTCGATTGGAAAATTTTCGAGGGAGCCGTGGATTCGTCGGAGGCGACGACAAGTCTGGCGGCGCAAGTTGAGTCGAGCGGGAGCGGACGGATGATGATCGATACTTCGTTGCCCGAGCGGACGGAGTAAGCCACGTGTCTGCCATCGGGGGAGATGGCCGCGGCTTCGCCTTGCAGGGGCATGAAAAGCTGGTCGTGGTGGCGCGCGATTTCCTCGCGGCTCGGGCGGCGCAGTTCGGTGGCGGTGGACTCGAAGGCTTTTTTACCCAGTTGCGTGGAAGGGATCGGAAGCGAGGGCGGTGTCGGACTTTCGGCGCAGAGCCGGGCCAGGCTTGTGGCGCAGACTGCGAGCAGGACGAATAAGCGGCCAATGCCAGGGGCGAACATGGGAGGCGTATGCGGTGGCGGAGGAGGAGGGATTCGAACCCCCGGTGAGCTGACGCCCACGTCTGATTTCAAGTCAGGTGCCTTAAACCACTCAGCCACTCCTCCGAAATCGATAGCCCGACGAAAGGGCGAATGTGCATCGTGTCAATCTATTGGCGGAAGCACGAAATCCGCGGAATTCGTCTCGCGGTCGGAAGTGTTTTGGAGAAAGTAACGCACACATCTTGTCGCAGGGCCATGCGTCGCGAGTTGTTTTTCGCATGGCAAAAAATCATCAACAGGTGGCGGAGATGCAGGGGCTCTACGGGCCGTTCACGATTACGGAACGGGTCGTGCAAAAGATCTGGCTGCGCGGGGATTTCGCGCGGCGAGATCTTCAGTTGGCGGATGGGCGCAGCTTGGAAATCCGCACGCTCGGCGCATGGAATTTATTAGGCGGGCCGGATTTTCGGGGAGCGCGGTTGGTGATCGCTGGGCGTGAAATTACCGGCGACGTCGAAGTGCATTTCCATACGACGGATTGGGCGGCACACGGGCATGCGCGCGATCACGCTTATGATAACGTGGCGCTGCACGTGGTCTTGTTTCCGTTGGGGCAGGGCGAACGAGCCGCGCTGAATTTTGCGGGAAAAGAAATTCCCACGCTTGTGCTGTTGCCGCTCTTGCATCGCGATTTGGAGGAATACGCTTCTGACGACGCATTGGAGGGAATCACCGAGCGCGACGAGTGGGAGCGTTTTGCCGAACTCGCATCGCTGGCGCCGGGGGAGTTGCAGCAGCTGTTGCAGCGCAAAGCGGTCGAGCGGTGGCGGCAGAAAATGCATTTCGCGAAATTGCGCGTCGAGAAACTCGGGTTCGCGGGCGCGGCGCATCATACGGCGCTGGAGATTCTCGGGTATCGGCATAACCGCGCGGCGATGCTGATGGTCGCGGCGCAATTTCCGTTGGCGGAGTGGGCGGGTGGCGCGATTGATCCCGATGCCGTGTTCGCAGAGAACCGCGAGTCGTGGAAACTCCAAGGCGTGCGACCGGCCAATTATCCGCGCACGCGGTTGCGCCAGTATTATCAGTGGACGCGCGCAGTGCCGGATTGGCCGGAGCCTTTATTGGCAATGGCGGGCGAGTTGAGCGTGCTGCCGGTAAATAGTTTGGCGAGTGCGCGGGCGCGGAGGGAATTAAAGTTGGGCCAACTGCACGAAAAGCTGGCGACGGACCTGGCGGGCGGGGTGATGGGTGGCACGCGATTTGACAATTTAGTGTGCGATGGCTTCTTGCCACTCGTTGCGGCTGCAAAGCCCGACGCTGACGTGTTTGCAGTTTGGTTTCACTGGTTTCTGGGTGATGTGCCGGCGAAGGTGCGCGGAGCGTTGCCCAAACTGGGGGTGACCGGACGGGGTCAGCCAGTTTGTCACGGTTGGGCGCAGGGGCTGCTCGGCTGGATGCTGGAACGGGAGGCTCGCGCAAGTGGCTGAAAGGCAGAATCAGGCGCGGGGCTTGACAAGCCTTTCACCCGTTTCATACCTTCTCGCCCCTATATTTCAGTTCACTTTTCTAAAGGTGGGCCCCTCGGGTCCGCTTTTTTTTTCCCATTAATCCAAACCTATCATGAGCAGCGAAATTCTGTCCGTCCTCGAATACATGGAGAAGGAGAAAGGCATCCCCCGTGCCGATATGATCTCCGCCATCGTCAATGCGATCAAAACCGCTGCGTTGAAAGGCGTGAGTGCCGGGCAAGAGCTCAAGATTGAAATCAGCCCGAAGAACGGCCAGCTGAAGGCGTGGTCGGTGTTGAAGGTGGTTGATTCCGTGTCGGATCCGAAATTGCAGATCCACGTTGAGAAAGCGCAGGTTTTCAAAGCCGGCGTTCTGGTGGGCGACACGATCGAAAAGGAAATTGATCCGTCCTATCTTGGTCGCATCGCGGCGCAGACTGCCCGTCAGGCGATCATGCAAAAGCTGCGTCAGTTCGAGAAGGAACGCATCTACGACGACTTTAAGGATTCCGTGGGCGACATCGTGAGCGGCACCGTGCGCCGTCGCGAACGCAACGATCTCTTCATCGATCTCGGCAAGGCGGAAGCCGTCATGCCGGGCAAGGAACAGGTTCCCGGCGAAGAATACGCACCCGGCGAACGCATTCGCTGCATCCTGCTCGAAATCGAAAACGGCAGCCGTGGCCCTGAAATCATTCTCAGCCGCGCGAGCCCGAAATTTGTCCGCCGCCTCTTCGAACTCGAAGTCACCGAGATCGCCGACGGCACGGTCAAGATCGAAGCCTTTGCCCGCGAGCCGGGTTATCGCACCAAGATCGCCGTCACCTCGACCGACCCGAAAGTCGATCCGGTCGGTGCTTGCGTCGGCGCCCGTGGCGCGCGCGTGAAGAGCATCGTGCGCGAACTCGGCGGCGAGAAGATCGACATCATTCCTTATCACGCCGACACGAAGGAAATGCTCATCGAAGCGCTCAAGCCGGCCGTGCCGCGTGAGATCGTGCTCGATGAACGCAACAAGCGCGTCCTCGTCCGCGTGATCAACGATGACCTAGCGGTCGCCATCGGTCGCAAGGGCCAGAACGCCCGCCTCACGTCCCGTCTCGTGGGCTGGCGCCTCGACATCGAAGAATTCAAAGTCGTCGCCTCCGATCCACGCGCGCAAGCCATCGGCCTGCTCGTCAGCACCTACGGTTTCGACAAAGCCATCGCCGAGCGTCTCGTCACGAACGGCATCAACTCGCCCGGCGCTTTCGAAAGCGTCGAAGCGAACGACTTGGTGGACACCGGCTTCACGGCCGAGGAAGCCGCCGACATTATTTCCAAAGTTTCCGGTTCCTGAGCAATTACGCTCCTCGCACGCCTTACATTAACTGAATGAGTTCCCGCATCCACGAGATCGCCAAGCACTACAACGTTGAGCCCAAGGAAATGCTGTCCTGGCTCAAAGAGCAGGGCTATGTCTCCGCGGACACGAAGTCAGTATCGAGCACCGTCAGCAAAATCTACAACGACGAGATCGAGAAAAAGTATGGCAAGGCCGCCGCGCCTGCGGCTGCGCCGTCAACTCCAGTCGTGGAAGCCACGGCGCCGACGCCTGCGCAAGTCGCCTCCGAGCCTTCACAAGTGAAGTTGCCCGCCGGCGTCTTCGTGAAATCTGCGCAAGACATCGTGCGTGAGAAAGAAGAAGCGGTTAAAGCCGCCGCCGCCGCGCGCGCTGCCGCGAATCCGCCGCCACCGCCGCCCGTGATGGTGATGCCGGCTCCGGTCGCGCCGAAATTGCCGCCGGCCCCCGCGGTCAAATCTCCTTTGCCGCCGCCGCGTTTTGCGCCGTCGGTCCCTGCGGTGCCACGTCCGGCTCCGGCTACGCCTTCGTTCGCTCCGAGTTCCGCGCCTGCGCCGCAGGCTCCGAAGTCTCCGCCGACGGCACCCGTTACGCCGGTGCCGGTTGCAAAAGCCCCGTTGGCCACGCCGGCTTTGCCGCCGCGCGCTCCCGCAACTCCTCCAGTGTTGCCGCCGCGCAGTGCGACCACGCCGCCGATCCCGAGTGCTTCGAGCATCACGGTGACTGAAGAAGGTGGCGTAAAAATTATCCACCTGAAGCCGCCGATCATCGTGCGTGACTTCGCCGTCGCGCTCGGGCTGAAGCCTTTCAAGCTGATCTCCGAACTGATGGAGATGAGCATTTTCGCGTCGATGAACCAGTCGATCGACGAAGCCGTCGCGACCAAGCTCGCTGATAAACACGGATTCCTCCTCGACATCAAACATCGGGTCGCGACGCCGGTCGTGCCGGTCGTTTCCGCTGAGAAAGCGAAGATCAACAAGGAAGAAAAAGCCCGCGAAGAAGACCTAAAGAATCTCGCGACGCGTCCTCCGGTAGTCGTCATCATGGGTCACGTCGATCACGGCAAAACCTCGCTGCTCGACGCCATTCGCAAAGCGAACGTTGCCGCAGGCGAAGCCGGCGGCATCACGCAGCATATCGGTGCGTATCAGGTCGAACACAACGGCCGCAAAATCACTTTCCTCGACACGCCCGGTCACGCGGCGTTCACCAAGATGCGCGCTCGCGGCGCTCAGGTCACCGATATCGCGGTGCTCGTAGTGGCGGCGGACGACGGCTTCATGCCGCAAACCGACGAAGCACTGAAGCATGCGCAGGAAGCGAAGGTCAGCCTCATGGTTGCCGTCAATAAGATGGACGTGAAGGGCGCCAACATCGAACGCGTAAAGCAGCAGATGCAGGAACGCCAGATCGCTCCGGAAGACTGGGGTGGGGAAACCGTGACGGTTCCCGTCGCCGCCATCAAAGGCCAGGGCATTACTGAGTTGCTCGAAATGATTTTGCTCCAAGCCGACGTGTTGGAGCTCAAGGCCAACCCGAAGGCGGAAGCCAGCGGCGTGGTCATCGAATCGCAAGTCGATGTGGGCCGCGGCCCGCTTGCTACCGTCATTGTGCAACGCGGCACGTTGCGCGTCGGCGACGCCATCGTGTGCGGCCCGCATTGGGCGAAGGTGCGCGCGATGTTCGACGACGAAGGCAAAAATATTAAAGAAGCTCCGCCCGCGACGCCGGTGCGCGTCATTGGCTGGTCGGGCGCGCCGGATTCCGGCGCGAAATTCATTTCCGCGAAAAACGCGCGCGATGCTGAAAATCTCGCCGAAGAAGCGGAAGATCTGCTTAAGAAAACCACCGTCACAGACGACGCGGCTCCGAAGGATATTTCCATCGATGCGCTGTTCGCGAACATCGCGGCCACTCAGGCCAAGACGTTGCGCGTCGTCATCAAGTCCGACGTGTTCGGTTCCCTCGAAGCCGTGAAGAACGTCCTCGAAGGCATCAAGAGCAACAAGGTTTCCCTCGATGTCGTCGCGGGCGATGTCGGTGTGCTCAGCAAGAACGATGTTCTCATGGCGAGCGCTTCGAAAGCGGTGCTCATCGGCTTCAACACGAAGCAGGAAAACGGCGTCACCGCGCTCGCGAAGCACCACGGCGTCACGATCGAAAGTTTCTCCATCATCTACGAACTCGCTGATCGCGTGAAAGAGTTGATGGCCGACCTGCTCGATCCTGATCTCAAGGAAAACAAACTCGGCGGCGCCGAAGTCCGTCAGGTTTTCCCGGTCGCGAAAGGTTTCGTGGCGGGCTGTCTCGTCACCGAAGGCAAGGTCAACCGCGGCACCACGGCCCGCGTCCGCCGCGGCAAGGAATCCATTTACGAAGGCAAGGTCGGCACGCTGCGTCGTTTCAAGGACGATGCCAACGAAGTCCGTGCTGGCCTCGAGTGCGGTATTCGTCTCGACGGCTTCGACGGCTACCAGCCGGGCGATCGCATCGAGTGTTTCGAAATCCAAAAGGTCAGGGCTCAGCTCTGATCTTAACCACTATTTCCCGGCCCGCGGTTCCATCCCGTCTGCCCGATCTCCGCCATGAGTAACCGACTTCTCCGCGTCAACGAACTGCTGCAACGCGAAGTCAGCGGTTATCTGCACAAGCGCTACAGCAGCGAGGCCGTCGGCATTACGATTACCTCGGTGGAAATCACCGGCGATTTGCGCGAGGCGAAGATTTATTTTTCGGTCTTGGATAAAAACGCCGACGTCGAAAAGACGGGCAAATGGCTGCTTTCGAAGCGTCAGGAAATTCGCGAGACCATCGCGAAACATGTGATTCTACGTCACGTGCCGACGCTCGCGTTTGTCCACGACAACCACGCGCCGCGCGCGTTGCGCATCGAACAGTTGCTCGGCGAAATCGATGAGAAGGAAAAGCAGAAGCCGCAGCCGTGAGCCATTACGCGAAATTCGCCGGGCGTTTCGCCGTGTTGATGGATGAACTGGCCGGCCAGAGCGTGGTGGTCATCGGCCACATGCGTCCCGACGGCGATTGCATCGGCTCCCAAGTAGCGTTGTGCCGCGTGCTGCGGGCCCAAGGCATCGACGCTGTTTGCATCAACCCGGATCCGGTGCCGCGTCGAATCAAGTTTCTCGTGGGCGATACGCCGTTTTTTCGCCGCGACGAAATTTCCCCGGAAAGCAAAACCGCCGTGTTCACCGATTGCGCTGACCACGGCCGCGCGGGCGACAAGATGCAGGCGATGTATCCGCATCCAGCCGCGTGTTTTGATCACCACGTGTCGAATCCGGGCTTTGCGAAACGTAACTTCGTCGACACGTCCTCGGCGGCGACGGCGGAAGTGCTCGCCGGGCTATTTATCGATGCCGATTTGCCGATCGACGCGATTACGGCGCAGGCGCTTTACACGGGCATTCTTACTGACACCGGTCAGTTCCGTTTCCCGTCCACCTCGGAGCGCGTGTTTCGCATTTGCGCGGATCTCGTCGAACGTGGCGCGAATCCCGCGCAAGCCGGCATGGAACTCTATGAGCGCGAAGCACCGGGCAAACTGAAACTGCTTCAGCACTACCTCAATTCGTTGAAACTCGAGTGCGACGGGCGCGTGTGCATCGGCGTGTTGCCCGAGGGCATTTTCGAGAAACTCGGCGCGACCGTCGAGGACACGGAAGGCCTCGTCGACTACGCGCGCTCGGTTGATGGCGTGGAAATCGGTGCGCTCATCGAAGAACGTCCCGGCACGATTAAGGCCAGCCTGCGCGCTAAGAGCAGCGAATACCGCATTGATCAAGTCGCCGCCGAGTTCAATGGCGGTGGCCACGCGAGCGCCGCCGGCCTGAATTATCCTGATACACTTTCCAATTTCTATCCGAAACTTGTCGCCGCGTTCACGCGACGGCTGGCCGAAGTGGATGCCGCTAAAAAATGAGTCTTCAAGCCGTCAAAGAAATCGAAGGCGTGCTGTTGGTCGACAAGCCGAAAGGCCTGACCTCGCACGATGTGGTTTATCGCCTGCGCCGCAAATTGCAGATCAAACGCATCGGTCACGCCGGCACGCTTGACCCGATGGCGACCGGCGTGCTCGTGATGCTCATCGGCAAGGCCACCAAGCTTTCGCAATACCTGATGAGCGTGGACAAAATCTACGAAGGTGAGGCGACGCTCGGGGTCGTGACCGACTCTCAAGATGCGGAGGGAGAAGTGCTCGTGACGAATCCCGTGCCTGAACTCACCGAGGCACAAGTGCGCGAGACGATGAAGACGTTTCTCGGCGATCAATACCAGACGCCACCGATGCACTCTGCGATTAAGAAGAACGGCGTGCCGCTCTACAAACTCGCGCACAAGGGCGAGGAAATCGAACGTGAACCGCGTTTCATCCGTGTAGCGAAGTTTGATTTGCTGTCATTCGCTTCGCCGAAAATCACGTTTGATCTGCACTGCACGAAGGGAACCTACGTGCGCACCGTAGCGAAAGATCTCGGCGACAAACTCGGGTGCGGTGCGCATCTGTCGGCGTTGCGGCGCACGGGCAGCGGGAAATTCCTCATCGCCCAATGCGTCACGCTCGAACAGATCGAGGCGATGTCCCTCAAGGAAATCGAACAGCGGCTCATTCCCACTTACGAAGCCGCGCCGCGTATCGTGCAGTGAGCGCGCCGCTCCAGTTCGACGGACTCGACCGCGTCACGTTGCCGGCGCGACCGTTGCATCTGGCGATTGGCATGTTTGACGGCGTGCATCTCGGGCACCAATCGGTGATCGAAGCCGCCATCCACTCCGCGCGACGCAGCGGCGGGCTGGCGGGCGTATTAACTTTTTGGCCGCACCCGAGCGCACTGTTTCGTCCTGAAAATGCAACGAAGCTCATCATGTCACCGGCGATCAAGCGTCAGATGTTGGGCGGCATGGGCATCGATTTTATCATCGAGCAGAATTTCACGCGCGATTACGCGCAGACCGAGGCGCATGCGTTTGTCGGGTTTCTCAAAGGCGCCCTGCCAAATCTGGCGGCGATTTATGTGGGCGAGAACTGGCGCTTTGGCCGCGAACGACTCGGCAATGTGAAATTGCTCGTCGAGGAAGGCCAGAAGCACGGTCTCAGCGTTTTCAGTGCGCCTGGTTTAAAACACAACGGCGCGGCGATCAGCAGCTCGCGTATCCGGGAATTGCTGGCGGCGGGCGAGATGACGGAAGCGAACGCGTTGCTCGGCTACTCGTATTTTTCGAGCGGCACGGTGCAGCCGGGACGCCAGTTGGGCCGCACGATTGGGTTTCCGACTTTGAACCTGGCGTGGGAACCGGAGTTGCGACCGCGCTACGGCGTGTATGCGGTTACGGTTACTAACGCTGATGGCGAAACGGGCGAAGGCGTCGCGAATTATGGCGTCAGGCCGACAGTTGAAACCACGGCCTCGCCATTGCTTGAGGTGCATCTGTTGGGGAAGGTGCTCGCGACTTATGGCGATGCCGTCACGGTGAACTGGATGCATTTCCTGCGGCCCGAGCTTAAGTTTGGTGGCATTGACGAGTTGCGTGCTCAGATTGCCTTAGATCGCGCAAACGCCGTGGATTTCTTTCTCAAAAACAAGTCCACATAAGTTTCCAAGGTAGTGGCCTAATTTGGATTCTCGGTTGTTCATGAGAGTGAGGGTGATTGATGGGGAGCATGACGAAAGAGGAAAGAATGGAGGCGATTCGGGCGAAATTGGGTGAACGTCGGGGCGTGATTGCTTGCAGGCCGGCAGGCGTGTTTGCCGCGCAGCACCCTGGCGAGGTCAGGAAGGCTAAGGCGAAACCACTGCCGTTGAACGCAGAGCCGACGCCCAGCCGGAGCTACTACCGATTCAGCGATGCGCCGATTGATCCGCGGGGCGCTAAGGCTTGGCTGTATCGGCCGATTAAAAAGAAGCGTTTGCATTGTCGGATAAAGAGAGGGAAGCGGGTGTCGCCGTTGGTTAGGATCGCGGCGCAGTGGGGGAAGAAGCTGCCAAAAGTCGTGAGGCAATCGCCGCTCTAACGGCATGGCGTGCGGATTCAACCGGAGGCATGTGAAGAACTGCGACTGATTGCTGGCGGTTGTCCTTGTCGAGATAGGCCCAAGCGTAGGCCGTCTTGGTCTTCGGGTGGTTGAGCAGTTCGAAGACTTCGACTTTCCCATCCCATACGATCTTGCCGTCAAATTTTTCTGTAACATGGACGGTGCTTGTGCGACGCGACTCTGTGCCGTGAAGTGCGCGGATAACGCGTTGTAATTCTGTGATGTAGTTCATTGGGGTAATTATTCGGACAACCCGACGAGGTCTGAGACTTCCCAGATGCGAGTAGTGACGCCAGCCGCCATTGCTGGCGTCACTCGCAGTGCCCCGTGGACGCGGACAAAATTGTAGTAGGCGAAAGCTAGGCCGAGGGATGCGCGGAAATGCTCGATCTTCTTCGAGAACGCATTCGTGAGGCGCGCCAGCCGGCGGTTATGCATGCGCAGCGTGTGGTTTGCTTTCTCAACGTGCGATGTGCAGACCTGCTCCATGTCGGGACTGCCCAGCACTGAACGCTTATCGACCGCCATGACGTAGGGCTGGCTGTATTTGCGCTCCGGCGTGTATTGCGGGCCAGACATGACCTTAACGATTTGGCCGTAGTCCACGCCGTCGCCGAACTCTTCTTCGATGACCGCTAGGTATTGATTCATCCCGTCGGTCGAAAGCTGCACGCGGTCAATGACGCGACTGGCAAGGTCTGACATGAAGCTGGTGGTCGTCGCCCAGTCCCGCTTACCGGCAGCGAAGCAGGGCACGAGCTTGGTTTCCGCATCGAGCGCAATGTAAGTCCAAACGTCGCCACGAAAATCGGTTTCCTGTTCGGTGACGTTCTTCTGCTTCTTGCCGATAAACCCCCACATCTCATCCACCTCCAAGAAACGGCAACGAAGCTGGCGCATCTCTTCATGCATCATCTGCTGGCAGGCTTCGCCGACGCGCACGCCAAGCCGCATGATGGTATCCCGATGGACGCCGGTCATGCGGTGAATCCCGCGCATGCTGTTACCTTCGCAGAGCATATGGATAATTGTGTTTTGAAGTTGGTCAGTGAGGTGGTTCGCCACGCCTTAAACGGTTGGCTGATTTCTTGCGTAAAAGTTTGCCCATCAGTGGAGCACTCAGCATAACGGCCTCACAACTTTCAGCTAGCTGGTCAGGATACCCGCCGAAAACTGCGAATTTTCTGGGTAGAATAGAGACCCTTTCCATGCACGCCCCCAACTGGGCGCGGCTTGGTGATGCTCTATTCGGGCTCTTCGCAGTGCCTCGGCGGGGCGCGCTGGGCCGCGCCTTTTCCGTGTCAGCTTGGCGTTAACCAAGCATGAAAACTAAATCGTTCGTCGTTCTCGTCGCGCTCGCTTTGGCGGGTTGCAGTAATCCTGGCGTTGTTCAGCTCGGGCCAGACACCTACCTTTTAACCCGCGCCGATCGCGCCGGAATCTTCGGCAACGCCAGCAAGCTGAAGGCTGGCGTAATCGCGGACGCCAACGAATTTGCGCAGAAGCAGGGCAAGGTGGCTATACCGCTATCCGACAGAGCTACGCCAATTGGCGGGCCTGGTCAGTTCGCAACCTACGAATACGAATTCCGAGTCCTGCCCGCCGATGACCCAGAAGTTAGGCGCGTTCGCATCCAAACACGTCCCGACATCGTAATTGAGAAAAACGAACGCAATCAAACCACGATGGAAACCAAATCTAAACCTGATCTGTATTCGGAACTGGGCAACCTGGATGACCTAAGAAAACGCGGGCTTTTGACCGACGCGGAATTCGAAGCGCAAAAGCAAAAGGTTCTTACAAAATGAGCGTTGGTTATTTGAGGTCTCAAGGGGAGACGACTGCAATGGGGTCGCTGTTCGGAAAGGTTGGGGATAAATCTGTAGAGCTTAACGTAGAAATCGGTTTAACGAGCGGTCGTTGCTTTGTTTACAGAGGAGGATGGGGACTGCCTTACATGGTCGCAGAACTGGACGGCATATTATGGAAGATAACCGTGTTAAAGCGGGGCTGGTTCTTCAGCAAAGTCGCATTAACCCTCGACGGAGAGCCGGCAGTTCTTGAAACCGAAAATGATTTCGGTGACTTTTTGCGTAAGCTCTACGGAAGCGACCTCTACAAGTGACTTGCCCGCGAGTGCTCCACTGTGGCAGGATTACTAATCCTCCCCGTGCCGGATCCACTTAATAAGCCTGGTCTCCTGTTCCGCCTTTTCGATAAGCTGGGCGAGTCTTCGGTTCTCCGATTTAAGCTGTCTAACACCGAGCGCGAGCTTGTGGACGCGAAAGCAGAGATAAAGATGCTCAACGATAAAGTAAGGCATCTTGAGGATGAGAATAAACTCCTTCGATCCGAACTTTCTGAGATTGTTAGAATCCATCGCGGGACAAAATTTATTAAAAGCAGAATAACGGGTCACAAATGGATGCCGTTTTGTGCTTCGTGTGGGAAACCCGCCAAATTTTTTGCATCTCATCTAGGAATGAGGTGCACATCTGGATCGGCTTGCAGTTGGAGTTCGGAATTTCTTCCAAAAGAACTCGAATCCGTGATTCAAGAGCTGGATCGACCATAAGTTGCCGTGCCAACCCGATAAGAAAAACCGCTTTTACAAGCGGGATTTCAAATTAGGCCACTACCGTTTCCAAACGACGCTTGACTTGGCTTTGTCGGTTTCTACTTTTCGACCTCTTTCCCGATTTCGGGGTGGTAGCTCAGTTGGTTAGAGCGTCTGCCTGTCACGCAGAAGGTCGCGAGTTCGAGTCTCGTCCATCCCGCCATTTAAACCCCTCACTTTGAGGGGTTTTTGCTTTTTAACGGATTGATTTAGCGGGGACGCGGGCAGGGGAATTTGATTGGCCGGACGAGGGTTTTGATCAGCCTCCAGCCCACGATGCCGCGCGCCCCCGCATTTGCCGACAAAAGCATGCTCTCTCTTATGCAAGCGATGCTGGAGGACGTGCCGATTGGCTTGTTGTTGGTCGATGTGACCGGCGCGCCGCTGTGGTTTAATAACGAGGCTGTTCACGTGTGCGCCGTGTGGAAGCATGGCGAGGCGGCGGCGGCGGCGTTACGCGCGGATAAAAAATCGATCACCTTGCCGGCTCCCGTCTGGGCGTCGTGTCAGACGGTGTTGGATGCGTGGAGTCGCGGCAACCCGGCGCACCCTGTGACCAATCTTACGGATCACGAGCGCGGGCTGCATGCGCACATTCACCTGCAAATTTTTCCGACCGAGCGGGGCAAACGCGCTCCGAAGCCGGCATTTTATATCCGACTCGATTACCGGCGCCCGCGCGGGGATCGCAATCGACCGCTCTCGGCCGACTCCGTGACATTACTCGCGCGTCTGTCGCATCAGGAACGCGAAGTGGCGATGCGTTTACGCGAAGGCCTGAGCACGGCGGAAATCGCGGTCGAACTCCGTCGCAGCCCGCTCACGGTGAAGACGCACATGTCGTCAATCTATCGCAAGCTCGGTGTCGGCAGCGGCAAACGCGTGGCGGCGTTGCTGAATCGCTGAGCAGCCTCAGAGCAATTCGACACAGCACGCGAGGCCTTCGCCGCCGCCGATGCAGATCGCCGCGACGCCGCGGGTGAGACCGCGTTCGCGCAGTGCAGAAATTAAAGTTACCAGGATGCGCGCGCCGCTCGCGCCGATCGGGTGTCCGAGGGCGATGGCGCCGCCGCGAACGTTCAGTTTCTCGTGAGGCACGCCGAGTTCCTGCATGAACGCCATCGGCACGACGGCGAACGCTTCGTTTACTTCCCACAAATCGACGTCGCTCACCGACCAGCCAGCGGACTGAAGCGCGGCCTGCGTGGCTTGCACAGGCGCGGTGGTGAACCACACGGGATCTTGCGCGTGGCCGCCGAACGAGACGATCCGCGCGATGGGTTTGAGCGATTGCGATTTTGCGTAGTCTGCGGTCGTGACGAGCACGGCGGCAGCGCCATCATTGAGGGAAGAAGCGTTGGCGGGAGTGATGGTGCCGTCTTTTTGAAAGGCGGGTTTTAGCGTCGGGATTTTTTCATACTTCACCTTGGCCGGGCCTTCGTCGTGTGAGAACTGCGTCGTGTTGCCTTTGGCGTCGGTGATTTCGACGGGCATAATTTCCGACGCGAAGAGCCCGGACTGTTGCGCGGCGTTGGCGCGCTTAAACGACTCGATGGCAAACGCGTCTTGTTGCTCGCGCGTGAAGTGGTATTTCGCCGCGCATTGCTCGGCGCAGCTGCCCATGTGGAGATTGTTGTAAGGATCCCAGAGGCCGTCGGTAATGATCGAGTCGGTGACTTGCTGATGACCGAGGCGAAAACCATCGCGCGCTTTCGGCAGCAGGTAAGGCGCTTGCGACATGTTCTCCATGCCGCCGGCGACGTAACAGGAACCCATGCCTGCGCCCAGTGCGTGCGACGCTTGCATGACGGCCTGCAAACCCGAACCGCAGACCTTGTGAATCGTGACCGCACGTGCGTGAGGCGAGAGTCCTGCGTGAATCGCCGCCTGGCGCGCGGGAGCTTGGCCTTGGCCCGCTTGCAGCACGTTGCCCATGAGGACATCGGTAACTTCGTGAGCGGCGAGGCCTGATTGTGCGACGACGCCTTTAATTGCAGCGGCCGCGAGTCGCGACGCTGGCACGGAGGCGAGTCCGCCTTGAAAGGCGCCGATGGGAGTTCGCGTGGCGGCGAGGATGACGATTTCGCTCATAGGATAGAGGGCTTGAGAAACGAAAATTTAATCTGGGCGTTCGATTTCGAAACGCTCCGTCGTGCGCGCGTAACTGTCGCCGCCCATGCGCCCGATGGTGTCGAGTTTGGCGGCGTCGATCTTGCCCTGCGCGTTGAGCACGGATTCGTTGATGTGCACGAGCAGGATGCGACCGAAGACGACGTTGCCGGCGAGCGGGCCGTCGCCGACGAGCACGATGCGGTCGAGTTTACACTCGAGGGAAATCGGCGAGGCCGTCACGCGCGGCGGACGCACGAGTTGCGAGGGTGTTTGCGCAATCGAGAATGCATCAAACTCACTTTCGCCATACGGCAACGTGGCTGACGATGCATTCATCGGTTCACGCAGCGCATGCGGCACCACGTTTACGACGAACTCGCCGGTTTGCTCGATGTTGACGATCGTGTTTTTCTTTTGGCCATGACGGTCATTCGCGCCGGTGAAAAGGAGCGTCGGCGGATTCGCGCAGACGCCTTGGAAAAAAGAAAACGGCGCGAGGTTGGTTTTGCCGTCCGCAGAAATGGTCGAAACCCACGCAATGGGCCGCGGCGTGATGATGTTAACCATCCACGCATACGCGTCGCGCGGGGGCAGGGCGGCAAAATCGAGAACCATGGTTCAGAGAAAACACACGGCCGCGTGAAAGGCAAAGGCTGTATGCCGCGTGAATCTTGGTGGTCGCCGGTCTCCGCACGGGTAACACCCTCGGGCCGCGTTAAGGCGTCGGTGCGGACACTGACGCCCATTTTCAAAAAATCAGAACAACGGTCGCACTGTCTGGCTAAGCGCGTCGTGCTTTGCCTGTAGTTCGCGATAGACGGTGTGATTTTTCTCGTTGGGCGTGCAGCGCGTGGATTTGTCGATGGAGACGACGTTTTTAGCGAGAGCGGCAAGAGTGGTCTTTTTGCCGTCGCGCAAGCCGACGCACCAGGCGGCTTGCAACGCGCCGCCCAGTGCCGCGCCTTCGTCTTCAGCCATCGCGACGACGGGCACGCCGAAGATATCGGCCATCACTTGACGCCACACCGCGGACTTGGCGCCGCCGCCGGTCGCGCGGATTTCGCGGGGTTTTACTCCGAGATCGGCGAGGCGACGCAGGCCGTAATTCATGTTCATCGTCACGCCTTCCATCGCCGCGCGCAGCAAATGACCACGGCCGAGGTTGTGCCGGTCGAGGCCGAAAAGCACGCCGCGACCGTTCGGGAGATTGGGGGTGCGCTCGCCGTCGAGGTAGGGGAGCAAAATCAAGCCGCCTGCGCCGACGGGGGCGGCTTTGACAGCGGCATTCATCGCCGCGTGATCGGCACCGAAGAGTTCGCGTATTTTCTCCGTTACAAGCGTGACGTTCATCGTGCACAACAGCGGCAACCAGCCGCCGGTCGACGAGCAGAATGCGGCGATCTCGCCGCGGGCATCGATGACGGGCTTTTCGCTGTGCGCGTAAATGGTGCCGCTCGTGCCGAGGCTCGCGCTGACGACGCCGGGGGTAACATTGCCGGTGCCGATCGCGCCCATCATGTTGTCGCCGCCGCCCGCGCTCACCACGACGTCGCTCGAGAAGCCATAAAGCTTAGCGATTTCGGGACGCAATGTGCCGGCGGCTTCGTGCGAACCGGAAAGCGCGGGCAGCCAGTCCGCGAGGTTTTTGTCGATGGCGTTGAGCGCGTCGGTCGACCACTTGCGTTTGCGCACGTCGAGCAGCGCAGTGCCGGATGCATCGCCGGGCTCCATGAAGTAATTTCCCGTGAGATGGAAATTCAGGTAATCGTGTGGCAGGAGCACGTGGCGGAGTTTCTTGAAATTCGCGGGCTCGTGACGTTTCAGCCAAAGAATTTTCGGTGCGGTGTAACCGGGCAGAAAGGGCAGGCCGGTTTTTTTGATGACATCTTTTTGCCCGCCGAGTTTGCGCGTGAGCAGTTCGCATTCGGTATGCGTGCTGGTGTCGCACCACAGTTTGGCGGGACGGATAACTTTGCCGTCTAGGTCGAGCGGCACGAAGCCGTGTTGCTGTCCCGACACGCCGATGCCCCGCACGCGCGAACGGTCGATCTTTGCCGCGACCGCTTTGATGACCGTGTCGAGTGCTTTGGCCCATTGCTGGGGATGTTGCTCCATGTGGCCGGCGGGCAGTCCGGCAATCAGCGAGTGAGGTGCGCGCGCTTCGGCGAGGACGGTGCCACGCTCGAGGTCGAGGGCGATGGCTTTGGTGCTTTGCGTGCCGCTGTCGATGCCGAGGTAGATGCTCATGGGGAAGTGGGAGAAAATTTTAGAGTGGGAAGATGGCTACACATTTATTCGCCGATGAGCGTCACGAGGTGGAGTCCGAGGGTGTGAAGCTGGCTCGGGCGATTGCGATGACACTTTCCCAGAGTGCGCGTTCACCGGGAATACCGTATCGATCGAGATTCGCGCTGATTTCTGCGAAGGTCGGTTCGCGCACGGCGTGTTTAGGGTCGTCGGGCAAATTGGGCAGCACGACGCGGCTGAGGCCCCAGCACGCCCAAATGCGCCAGCGACGTTGTTCGCGACGCGGCTCGTTCATCCGGTCGGCGAGGTGTTGGAAATGCACACGCGGATTGCCGATGAAAACATCTTTGGGCGTGTGGCCGAGAAACCACACTTGCGCGGCGTAGGGCAGTGGCCAATCGCGCAGCACTGCCTCGTTGCCCTGCAAATCCGCGCCGAGTGCGCGGTCGAGTGAGAGCACGGCACGGGCAGCGAACCCGCTTTGCCAGAGGTAATGTCCGTAAGTGAGTGCCGTGAAATAAAAGTCCGCGTCACGTGCCGGGCCGTGCGCGGACAGCGCGCCGGCGTCCATTTTATCGGGCGGCGCAGGCAGGTGGGGACACGGCGGAAAGAAAGACGGCATCGCGCGTGAGCGTCGTAAATGCGGAAGGGGCGCACAAGTTTAACTTGGCGAGTGGCCGTCGTTCCGCGCATAAACGTGGACTGCAAACTGATACCAAAACTCCCGAGAATGACGCTTCAATCAATGAAGTGAGTGGCGGCAAGCGCTTGTTGTTGTGGCTGGCAGCGCTGCTCGTGCGCACGTGGGGTCGCACGCTGCGGTTTCAGGTCGATCCGAAGACCTACGCCTTGCTGACGTATTCAGACGAACCAGCGGCGGTCGTGTTATGGCACAATCGGTTGTTTCTTTCGGCGGAATTTTTCCGCCGCTACCGTTTTAAGCGGCGAGTTTACGGCCTCGTCAGCGCGAGCAAGGACGGTGCGTGGCTTGCGGCGTTTTACCGCATGATCGGCATTTACCCGGTGCGCGGATCGAGCAGCAATTTCGGGCGTGAGGCGGGCAAAGCGTTGATCGAGGTGATGCGCAGCGGCCACGACGTGGGCATCACGCCCGATGGGCCGCGCGGGCCGCTTTACACGGTGGAGCCGGGCGTGCTCGTGGTGACGCGGCGCAACCACGCGCCGATGGTGTTGCTCGGTGGCGAATTTACGCGCGCGTGGCGGTTGAAGAGCTGGGATCGCTTTTACATTCCGTGGCCGTTCTCCCGCATCATCATGCACGCGGCGGTGCTGCCCGCCAAAAAAGCGGACGGCACCAAGCTCAGCGCGGAAGAGGTGCGCGACGCCTTGCTCGCCGTTAATCCGGATTTGCCGGAAAAGAAGTAAGGTGCGCTTTTCGAGACTGAACGGCCCGCCCGGCTCGTCCGCCGAAGCTTCAATCAAAGGCGGGAGGTCGGGCCCTACACCGCGCGACGCTCGTAAGAGCGCTGCGGTTTAGAAGCTCGGCAAGATCGTGATGCTTTGACCTGCTTCGGCGGTGAAGTCAGCGCCGGTGCTCCAGGAGAGATCGTTAACGAGCACTTTGAAGACGACCGGCGATTTCGCGTTTTTCACCGCGACCGTCCAAAGACCTGAGCCAACGCATTCCATCGCAGTGCCTTTATCCCAGCTTAAGCCCGGGCCGGTGCCGCGGATGAAGAGGTGATTGCCAAAACCGATGTCGATTTGGGCGGTGATAAATGTCGCCGGCTGCGCGGTTGCGACGGCGGGCGCCTTCTTCTTGGCGGGAGCAGCGGACTTCTTTGCAGGCGCAGCGGCTTTTTTAACCGGGACGGCGGCGACGGGAGCCTTGGCGGCGGGCTTGGCGGGAGCGCGGGTCGGAGCGACGGCTTTTTTGGAAGGTTTTTTCATGTGAGATTTCAGTTTTAAGTTAAAAGTGACAGGACTTTGATTTGTCCGGCGGACACGACGTGCAAGCAATTTCAAAGCCAAATTCAGGGCCCGGTCGCTCGAGCGCTCGTGGGCAATGGGTTGACTCCAGGTAAGCGCGCAACGCGACTCGCTCGCCTAAGGAAAGCGCTGGGAACTTCCGGCGACGAATCCGCTCGTGCAACGCAAACCAGCGAAAGTCGTCGCCGGTCTTCGCACCAGCGACATGCCGCGCGGACGGTGAGGCGTCGGTGCGGAGACCGACGCCCACCCACTTTAAACTTTTAGGCCTCGAAACCAGCGGGCCAGGGATGGTCAGCGGGGGCACGCCAGAGAATTTCGCGATCGATGCGGGGTTTCTTGTGACGGTATTTTTCCATCAAGCGAATCTTGGCGCGCACATGCTCACCGAGATTCTTTCCATAAATGAAGGTGTTTTCGCCCGTTTCGGAAACCACCATGAACTCAGTCGGCGAATTCTCGAAATGGTCGAGGAAGCCGCGCGCGTTTTCGAGTTCGAGGTCGATGGAGGCTTGGAGGAATTTCTCGTATTTCTGCTTCTGCGGTGCGGTCGTGCTCGCGAGATAACCGTAAACGCCCGAGCACCAGGCGGCGACGCTCCGCAGCGTCGTGGCCCAGTGACGGTAGCCGCGGATGCGGTCGCGCAAGTCGGAGAGCACGCGCGTGGCTTGAGAGTCGTCGGACGCTCTTAGCAGTGCGTCGTGGATAAATTTTTCCGTCTTCGCGATGCGCGGGAGGAGATTTTTATCAAAGCGCGGCACCATCTTGTCGGCGGAGTCGCGTGAGATGAGTTCGAACAATACGTCGCGGCCGAGATCGTTAATGCCGGGATTGTTGTGTTGGAAGCAGCCGTGGCGCTCGTAATAAAAACGGTCTGCAGCCGGAATCGCTTCGATGTCGGGCACGATCGGGCGGTCGAAGGTGCGTTGCCAGCAGAAGCCGAATCCGCAGAAGAGCGGCACGATCGGTTGCCACGTGACGGCGTCTTCGAACAGCGCCCAAGCCTTGGCGAGCGCGGGGCCGTGGGTCGGACCGGCGAGGCGCGCGGCCTCCTCAGCGAGCACGTCGTCGATGCTGCGATCCGGGAAAAACTGCGCGGCACGGATTGCGAGCGGGTTGGGCGAGTAAGGTGCGGCGGACGTGTTGGCGAGGCCGCCCATCGCAGAGACGAGATCGGTGCCGATGCTCTTTAACTGCGTGAGGCGCGCGTGAATCATGCGCGGCCAAGGAATGCCGATGAGCGGCTCTTGGTTCCAGACCGGGCCGGGCGAGTAAGTGAGGATCGGCTCGATGCCTTGCGCGCGTTCTTTTTCGAGTTCCGGTTTTTCTCGTTCGTCGAGTTGGCAATGAAACATGCCGCCGGCGACGCCGAGTTGGTCGGCGTATTGCGGGTGGCTGTAAGGCAGGCTGTAGCCGCGCGCGAGCATCGACGGGCCTTCCCAATGCACGCCGCGGCCAAGTTCGCTCTTGAGCGCCTCGTGCTCCACCTTGAACGGCTCGATGCGGAGGCTGAGTTTGAATTCAGGATTTTTTTCCGCCGCAGCCTCGCGGAGATTGCGGAGGAATTTGCCGATGCTCTTGCCGGACGCTTCCGCGATTTTCTCGTGGCTGCGCCATTCGCGAATCATAAACGGTCCGCCGTTGCGACCCACGTAGAGCGAGGCCGTGTGTTCGAAACCGCCGCCGCTGTCGTTGGTCCAGATCGACATCGCGTCGAGATCCGGCACCGCTTGCATGAAATTTTTCACGGCCATGCGGTAGTGCTGCTGCGTGACCGGGTGGTCCTGCGCCATCGTGTAACGCGGCAGGCGCGAGCGGAACGGGTGATCGATGCGCGCGCCGCGGAGCGTCGGGTAGCGTTGGAAAAAACGTTCCGGCAGGCTGCGTGGTTCGTAGAGACACACCGAAGGCTTGAGGCCGTAATTGCGACCCAGCGCGGCGAGGTTTTTTAAACGCTCGAGATTGGCATCGAGGTATTGCGCAGGCCAGATGCCACGCGTGAGCGGCGTGTCGATGAAATGGTTGAAGCCCGGGCAGTAGGTGTAGAACTGCGAGTAGAATTCGCCCGGCACGGAGTCTTCGTAAGGGAAGGCCGCTTGGAGGCTGTTCACTTCGATGTGCGTGAAGCCGGCTTCTGCGAGCGTCGCGGCGTAGTGCTCGGGCGAGAAGTTGCGATTGGATTTCCAATACTGGGCAAACGAGCCGTCCCAGATCGGGCGGTTCATGCTGAAGCTGCGTTTGATGAGGAGACCCTGCGCAAGTTTTTCGCGCGTCGCGCCGCTCACGCCGTGTGCAAGCAGACGCGCGGCGGCGAACAGTCCCGAGCCTTCGCTCGCGATCACTTCGCCCGCGCCTTTTTCATCCACGCGCAGCCAAATCCAGTTTTTGGCGCCGCCCGCGGTTTTTTGCGCCGCGGGCGCCCAACCGCGAGAAGCGAGGGCAACGTTGAGGCCTTTGCCGGCGCGCTGGCCGGTGATGGCTGCAGCGCCGGTCAACTTGGCCAGTTCGAGTGCGGCGTTTTTTTCAACCGGGACGAACTTGGCGGGGTAGTGAATGACGGTGACGTTTAAACCAGCGGTGGGGTTGCTCATGGGGGAAAATTACCTCTTGCGAAGCAGCTTTTGGCTCCGGTGCAAGCGTGCGGGTGAGCCATATTTGGGAAGCGTTACATTTCTCCTCTAGGGCTGAAAATTCATTCCCGAACCATAACAATTTTTTCCCAAAATCTGCATGACCGAACCACTCTGTCACGGACTCGAAGCGCGCCCACGAAAAAGGCCGTTCTGCGAGGAGAAACGGCCTTTCGAGAGTGGTGGAGCAGATCGGGATCAAACCGACGACCTCGTCGTTGCGAACGACGCGCTCTATCAACTGAGCTACTGCCCCGTAAGGAAGGATTCTTTTGAGGGAGCGTTTGTGTGGAGTAAAACAAAATTTTCCAATTCTCCAAAGTCCCGCGGCGCGCGATTACGGCGCAGGAAAAATGCTGCAATCGCGACGCGGAGCCTTCAGTTAGACCCACGGAATCCCGTCCCCGTAGCTCAACTGGATAGAGCTCCTGCCTTCTAAGCAGGCGGTTGTGAGTTCGATTCTCGCCGGGGACACCATTCTGTAAGTGATTAACTCAATTCGTCTTCGGCTGTTATTTTTGAGATGAAATGAGATTTTTCATTTTCTTCCCTTATCAATTTTCCGCTAGACGAAAGTGTAAAGATTTTCTCACCTCCTGATTCTGTGACGATTTTTGTAGCGAAGAACGTGCTGAACATGCCAACGCTAGATGAAGCAATCCAGTGTCTCATCACTTATGAAAAAGATGAGTATCAAGGTCAGGTTTTACGCTCACGTGAGAAAAAAGAGCGAGATGCGCTGCATTTTTTTGTGATGGAGCTGGCGAAACGGAAGCTCCAGTTGAATTCAGTCAGACGGGCTTAAACGCGGTGGCTAGTTTGCTCGGCTTCATCGCATCTCTTCGGATGCTCACTGATGAAGCCTTGTTGGATTGGGGAAATGCATATGGCCGGAAGACGTGCACTCACTCCAATCGAAGAACGAAAGTTGCTTACGATTGTTCGTAAACTTAACCCTCGGGACCGAGGAATCGTAACAACTCAGTGGATGACTGGATTCAGAATCCATGAAGTCATTGCACTCCGAGTCTATCACGTATGGCGTCGCGGAGCGCTCGTAACCAAAATCGGCCTTTCACCAAAACACCTAAAGGGTAGTTACGGGCAGACGCGTTGGGTTCCCATGGTGCCAGAACTTGCCAGAGCACTGACCGTGCTGCTGGCGTGGCTGAGAAAAAGATACGGCGAAGAGCTCGATCCGAATTTGCCGCTTTTCCCAAGTCGCAACTTTGGAGCGGATGGGAAACCGAAAGCGATTACTCGTTACCGTGCGCACCAGCTTTTCCTCGCTGTTTTCGAACGGGCCGGAATCGAAAATGACGGCCGACTTGGCACTCACTCGCTCAGAAAAACTTTTGCCCGGAAGGTGTATCAGTTCTCGGGCAATGACCTGATGGTGTTAAAGGCGGCTTTGAATCATTCGGAAATCGCCACGACCGAAAAATATCTAGAGGTCGATGAAGCGGCGGTGGAGGCGGCAATCGCCAAATGTGATTTCACGCGCCCGCCGCGGATTCAGTCACCAGAGCTGAAACAGGCATCAGCTTAAGGGTGGGGAGAGCAGGGCGGCATTTGCCTCCGGCAAGTGTTCGCCGCCGCCCGCTCTAGGTTATGCGACCATGCGTATGACCAAACTGAAAAAATCCAAACAAACACCGCGTGCGGTTACGTCGCTCCCGTTACTCACGCTCGCACGATCAAATCGACTACTTGCCCGAGTGCGTGCAAATCACGGTGACGAACTACTCACCGAGGATGCGGTGCGGTGCGCCTTGGAGTTACTCAATAAGTGTTCGTTGGGGGAAGAGATGCCGGTGGCTATGATCCTCTTCGTGAAGGCAGCGTTTACTCACCGACTCGATCACCTCTTGAAAAGCGACTACCTGCTTTTGCCGACAAACAAACGCGTGCCGGTCGCGACAGCACTTAATACGTTGCTACTGGAGCGTCCGAACAAAGCGATGCGCGTGCGAATTGCTCGGGCCCTCAAAGGCAATCGCGTGCGAGCGAGTGAGCATCTCCGGAATTTAGACGAGATGCTCGATATGCCCGATTACATGAAAATGCTGCTGTTTTGGAAGCACCACGCCGAGGTCCGCGCATGCACCGTCGACCTCGCCCGGCTCAACGCCCGCATGCTGCTTGAGGAAAATTCGCCGAGCCTAAGAAAACTCAACTTGGGGTGCGACGATCCACGAGTCGGGTGAACTCAGAAGTTAAGTTTCCCGAAGTTGAGTCCAAAAAACTAAACTCCGTTTTTTTTCGAAAACTAAACTCCAACTCAACTCCACGTTCTCCCGAAAATGTGGAATCAATCCAATCTGTTCGTTGATTCTTCCCGTGCTTATCCGAAAGCTGATATAACTGCAGCTGTTTCATCGTCGGTAATCGCCAGATAGGCTTCAGTGGTCGAAGAGTAGCGATGATTCATTGCGCGTTGAGTGAGACGCAAGTCGTGACCGCTCGATCCATACACGGCGCGCGCGAACGCTTTCCGGCACGAATGCATTCCGTAGCAGGCGCTTTCCGTGCTGATGCCCACGCGCCACAACGCTTGATGCAAGATCGTGCGTGCTTGCCAGCGACTGAGTGCACGGCCGCGAACGCGACTGGCGAAGAGCATGTCGCTCGGTTGCGCGCCGCTCGCTAATCGCGTCGGCACATAACGCGCGAGCGCTGCGGCCAGAGCAGCGCCAATCGGAATCGTCCGTGAAGGCACCGAACGGCGATGCACCCCGCGGCCACCTTTGAGCAGTCGTCTAGCGATCGTGAGGGTCGGCCGCGCAGCGCCATTGTGCCAAACATCCTGAATGCGGATCGCGAGCAATTCTGAGACGCGGAAGCCGGACTTAAGGGCCGCGACGATGAGGAGGCCGTCGCGCGCGTTGAGCGTGGAAGCGAGTGCGAGCAGTGCGTCGCATTCCGAGTGGGTGAGGGGAGTCGTTTTCATTGCCCCGCCCAAATCTAAGCGCCGCACTCCGCGAAGCGGACGTGCGCGCGTCAGCGCTTTTTCAAATCACACCCATGCGATTCTCCCTCGGGAAATCACCAACTCAACCAGACGGAATTTTGGGTGAGTTGAATTTTTGCGCGACAGTCCGGGAACCAGAATGGAAGCATCGTCATCGACGCAGTCTTTCTATTTAGAATCGATGCTCCTCGCGCGACCGAAAATAGCGGAGCGTCTACGATTTAGGAAGTAGAGGTGATCCTGACTGTCATTGTGGATCCAAGTCTGGTATCTCGCTGCGCACGCAAACGTGGTAGACGTCATCAATGCGGTCTGCGCTGAAAACGCTCTGTAGTGATGTGCAATCTTGATAAGGTTTGAATTTCAACCTTATAGATTCCTTGGCAAGAAGCCGCTGCGGTTTGATCGTAAATCAAGCACTTGGAAAACGATTTAGTCCCTTTCGGCCCCACCTCTTGACTTCTAAGCAGGCGGTTGCGTGTTCGAGTCACGCCGGGGACGCCATCTCGCGGTTTTTGCCGGAGAAATAATGACTTGCCTAGCATCGGGGCATGCGGCTTCTTCGCCCTTCCACGGTTTGTCGGGCCGTAGCGTAGTCTGGTAGCGCGCTTGCATGGGGTGCAAGAGGTCGTGAGTTCGAATCTCACCGGCCCGACCATTTTAGGACATGCGAACCCTCGCGTTTTGTAGCGTCTCAGGCTGTCTAACTGCGCCATTCGCAGGAAGTTGCGAAGAATTAACTGATTGACCGCTCGCGTCAGGCGACGACACCTCCCCACCCATCGCGACCCCTGTTTGTGCGCGTATTTGTGTGCGTTTCGATGCAGTATTTTGGAGGGCTGGTGAGTTACTTCTCACGTCGCGTTGCGCGGAAAGCTCATCGTGTGTGCGTTTTGTTGTGTGCATGCGCACGCGGCCCGTGAGGTCAAACTCACCAGTCATTTTCGGTAACGCCGCGACCCCTTGCGCGAGCGGAAGCTGTGACGGATCGTTGTAAAGGTTGGTTGTCAGTTTTAGATCGCTGTGTCGCATCAACTCTTTGACGACGATCGGATGCACTCCGTTCGCGAGTAGCGTTGTGCCGAATGTCATGCGCAGCGAATGGAAATCCACGCGCCGACCAACTTCGTCGCGCAATGGAATTCCCGCGCGCTCTAAATCGCGGCGGACGGTTTCGATTCGCGGCACCTTGTGAAGGAAGGGACGGGAGAGCGAATCGTATCCAGGTGGACGCATGCGGCGCAGGGTTGCGGCCAAGTCGGCATGCAATGGTAAGGTCGCGTCCCGACGATTCTTGGCGATCGAAGCGGGCACTCGCACGCGCGGGTTGCCATCGTCGAGTAGGAAATCCACCCACCGAATTTGGTTAAGCTCCTTGCGCCGGAGACCGGTGTAGAGAGCCAGGGCGTAAACGACGGCGCGATGAAGAGGAGAAACGCGCAACAACTCGGCGAACTGTTCGGGGGAAAGCGCCCGTCGGCAGGGCATCTTGCCGCGCGTGTCGACACGTTGCACGTGCGAGAGCGGGTCTTCAACCAGTTGCCGCTGATTGCACAACCAGCGGAAAAACCCTTGGGCGTTCGCGAGCAGGTCATTCACGGATTTTCCACTGAGTCCCGACTGGGCGCGCCAAGTAACAAACGCTTTCGCATTCACTGCGCGCAGCTCGCTCCAGTTAAGCCGGGCAAACAAAATTTTTAGCGTGCCATGATATTTGCGCAGCGTGCCCGCGCTTCGACCCTTGGCGCGCAGATCCACCATAAAGTTTTTCAACAATTCCGAAAGAGGTTCATTGAGTGCTGCGCGCACGGTTCGCGCGGGAAGAAGTCCTAGCGCTTCCTTTTCGAAATCTTTGGCCAGTTCTTGAAGTTTCATTTCAGCGATGCGCCGGTCGCCGGTTTGCAGTGAAAATACTTTGGGCTTCGCCCAGGTATCGAGCTTTAGCTTGCCGGAGTAGTTTTTTCGCTCTTGCCGGATTCCGTCTACAACGCGTTTCGGTTTGAATACAAAGCAGATCATGACGCTCCCTGTTTATCGCCGCGTTCGCGACGAAGTTTTTCGAGGTAGGTAGCTACGTCGCTCGGATCGACGCGCGAGGCACGTCCGATCTTCAACGGTGGCGGAAACGTTCCGCTAGCCATCAGCCGTTCCAAAGTGCGTCGCGATATCGCGAGCGACGAAGCGGCTGCTTTGAGCGTTAGGAGAGAGTGATTGTCCGCGGAACGCGGAGTTGATCCAGCAGGTTGACAGACGGAGATAGGCGTGGCCATAGCGTGAGAGAGTTAACGTAACCGGAATCACGTGCGCCGTATTGACGGCCGCGGCTTGGGGGTGATTCGTTTCCCATCAAGCTCTCGATTCCCAACTGTGGGGCATGATGCGCTTCAGCGCACAACACCACTAATCTAGAGAAATTTTTCGTCTCGTCAAATCTTCCCAAGAGTGGCTCGGAAGTGGATCCCGCGCGATGGATGTATTGGTTCGCAATAACGATCTGGAAACGCTTTGACGGGCGTGGCTACCGAACGAGCGGGAGATTATGAGAAAACGCTTCGTGGTATCGACTGACTTCCTCGCGCTTGTGCCCAGCGAATTCAGGAGGGCACTCCCTAAAATACGGCTAGTAGAGTTACCTCGCAAACGAGCCTCCTTTGATGCGACGCTCGAAGAAGTTCTCTCTATGATCGTCTGGCTTCGCGCGTGAGCCGAACAGGTAGAGTGCGCACACGAACAGATTCGAATATGGCACGCTATTGCGGGATTTGAAGCCCTGTGGGCGCAGGAAAAAGAGTAGGCCTCCGCAGAGCATTCCGCCTGACAACCGCGGGCCGAACCCAGATTAACGACGATGTGCTATGCGTGCGGAAGATTTGAATAGTTTGAAACCCTGTTTGTCCGCTTTCACGGTTAGCACCTTACCTAAGCGATGGGCCGCAACACGCACGGCGGTGGCTGCTCTCATGTCAGGAACTCGGATAAACGTTTTTTTACCTTTGAGGACCTGTTCGGCGAGTGCGCGGTTAGAAATCACCGGTTTTGCAGGGCGCTTTAATTTCTCCTTAGGCGAGGCAGGCGGCTGCGATTTCGATTTAACCGAAAGGGGACTGGGTTTCACGATCTTTGCAGCGGGTGTGTTTTGCTGGGGTGCCATCTGTGTCGGCTTCATTTTTTTCGCTGGGCGGTGCGTAACCTTCGACTTCGATTTTACTAGCTTAAAGCCGCCCTTTACCGGTGTGACGGTCAGCACTCCACCTAGGCGATGTCCGGCAACCCGAACTGCAGTCGCATGCCTCAGGTTCTTCACCCGTACATACGTTTTTTTCCCTTTTAATATTTGTTCTGCAATGGCCCGGTTGCTCATAGACAGTTAATAGTACCTACCAAACAGTACCTGTCAGTGAAAAATTTCCGGCGAAAACCCCTGAAAAGACCAATTCCTGTCGCTAAAAATGAATTGCTCCGCCTGAGTGAGGCCATGCGTGATCGCGTATCGGATCAGTTCGTGTGTAGAGTGGATATCTAATTTCTCCATGATATTCCGGCGACGCGAATGCACGGTGGAGGGACCATTTACCAAGATCGCGCTGATTCCCGAAGTTCTTCGTCGATGATCTCAACCAAGTCGCTGGCGAGCTGAGCAAGTCTCGTTCAAGAGACGAGTTCGTTTAAACAGATCGACTGGGCTGCTGATGCTTGCGGGCGAGATGCTCAAGAAGCTCGCGATGAGCCGGAGAATAACCACCCCCAGTTTGTCGCATCAGCAAATGCGATTTGCAGGCATCGAGGAATCGCACCCATCGCAACGGGCGCTTTTCGCTGAGCGCGAGCAACGCGCGAAGCACGTAGTGTTTAACCGGGACATCGAGTCCGCCGATCACCAAGCCAAAAACGCCAAAACTGACCCCGACTGAAGCGAGGAACACCATCGCCCGAGAGAGGTTCGCCGAGGATTGAGCGGCGTTTGCATTGATGACCAGATAGCCGACAAACAAAATTAAGAAACTTCCGGCCCCAAGGCCGACGGCCAATTTGGTGGAACTGGAAATCGACCGCGCAATCCCTTCATTCGGCGCCACTCGTGTGGTCCGTTCTGTATCCGCGCGATGAAACCCAAAAACGCAGCCTATGACTCCGCCGACCACCGCCGCGAGGGCACAAGCGATCAACGCAACCATCGCGCATTGAAATAGGGATGGGCTGGTTTGGGTGCTCAGGGTATAAAGAACGAAGGGCAGGATGATGAGTTGGACCACGATAACGGAAATTATCCCTGCGGTTTTGCTCCAACGCCATTGCACCCGTTCGGCCGTTTTGACGTCGTCACCGAAGATCGCGGTCAAGCTTAACACGGTGATCGCCAAAGGTAACGTAATAATGAACTTGGGTTCAGATAAGGCAAAATTCTGGTTGGGAAAGTAAAAGGCGCGGATGCTCTCGATAACACATAAGATACTCGCCGCGACCAGAGTGAACGAGGCGGGGTTTCTTGCGTTCAGCGCCCTAAAAATCAAAGCGGTCATTAGGCATGCGAAGGACACAGGGAAGTGCGTCGTGGTGATTGCGGTCAACGACATCCATTCCCAAGGATTGGCGCCGCCGAGAATCACCAGCGCAACGAGCGGCAGGTAAAGCGCCAAGATACTGCCCGCGGAAACCACAAAGGCTTCCAAGGCAAGACGGGCTGAGGGTTTGAATCCTAACCCATGCGAGGTAAGGCCCCATTCACGCCAAACCGACGTATAAGCTCCAAACAGAAAAATCGAGAACAACAGCAGAAAGCCATACATTTGCCCGGTCAGTAGGGCACCGATCGCTCCGGTCTTGGGCAGCATTTCCGGAAAAACGAGCGTCGAAATCCCCAGCACCAGCGTCAATGGAAGCACCACCAAGATCGAAAACCCCACCCTGGTAGCCATACAGTAAACAATGCGCGCACGAAAATGCTGCAGCCAGTCTTTCTGTAGATCCTCGATATGGAAAAAGGTCAATCGATCCTGCAGCATGTTGGCCGAGAGCCAGACCAACTGGCTGAACAGGTAATTAGAAGAGTAAGGCCCGCGGCCGGCTGTTTCATGCAAACGCTTGGCCACATACGTATCGAAAATATGAGTCTTACGACCCAGGGCCGTGAACTGATCCCCCGGCAGGACGATCTCGCTGAAGCTCTTCCCCGCGTACGCATAACTCATCGCATTCAACAGAAAAGGGGTACGCGTCATTTCTGGCAACCAAGACTCAGTCTGAATGAGCGAACGCAGGCTGGCCAATTCTGGTTTGGCCAGGACTTCGTAAACGTTCTCCTCGTCGAGGGGAAGCAGGGTGATCGCGGCGCGCACATCCAGCTTACTGCTGAGGGTGCCGTAATCCCCAGTGCGGCTGGTGATCGCTAGGCCCGTGCGCAAACGGCGATTCCGAAATTCATTGATCTCCTCCAGGCACCGTTGCGGATTTTCTTTCACTTCATCCAGTCCATCTAAAAGTGGCAGGATCCGCCCATCATCAAGCCAGCGTTGGATCATTTCTCCTGGTAGCTGGTAGGAGCGGGCGGCCTCACGCACGATCCATGCCGCAATCGATTCATGTGGTCTCCAGCTATTAAGAGGCAGCACCAAGGGAACTGGTTGTTTTGGATCTTCGCTGGCTTCCGCCAGCAAGTGTTCGGCCAGCTGCAAAAGCATGGTCGTTTTGCCGCTTCCGGGAGCCCCGAGTATCAGCAACTCGGATCCCACTTTCTGAAAAGTTTGGCCAATACTTAAATGGTCCGGCAGCGAGTGTTGCCCAAAATCGATGTGATGCAGGATCGCTTGAGGAGCGGATTGAAACCCGATTTCGAACTGGCTAACTTCAGTGAGCGTTTGGTGCAAAACGCCTTCGAGCCAATAGCGGTGGATTCGGTCGATCAGCACACTCCGGTCTGAATGCCGTTTCGCTGTACCTGTCGGCCGCAGCGCACCGGCATTTGCGACCGAATGCTCGGCCCGAGCCGCGACCTTGGCTCTGGTGTCTTCCGCCATTTTGCGCACCAAGTCCGCGAGCTCTTTTTGCTGGTTTAAAATCTCATCCAGTTTGGCTCCTTGGTTTTTCTGTCGGACACCCTGCTCATGCAGGAGCGATTTCAATTCCGCCAGAAGAGAGGCGGTTGTCTCCGTTCGAACCAGGACGGCTTGGAGTTTGGGGTCAAGGGCTCCCAGCCATTGGCGAAGCTGGCGAGCTTCCTCCAGAATTTCCGCGTGGGCCTGCTGAAAGCGTTGCGTAAAGCGCAGTCGCGTTTCCATTGGACCGGACTGGGCGAGTTGAGCGACCTCGTGGGTGAGATCGCATAACAAACGCAACACCATGCCGCGATATCCAGCCGAGTCCTGGCTCGCGAACGCGTTGTACAAGTAGGAGGAATATTTCTCGTGCAGATGCTCGGCGAGCAGGTCCCAGTCGAACCAATCCACCAGTGGCCGGGTCGTCGCTTCGCGGGCGGCACATCGGCGCAGAAAGGTTTTCCAGAATTCCCGGGTGACCGCCGGCTGCGGGTGCTCGTTGGTTAAGTGCTCGACCAGCCGCGCTACCAGCTCGCCATCCTGATACGCATCAAGCTTCCAGTCGTAGCTGGCTTGCATTTCCAGCCAGCACGCCTCACAGGCCTCCGCGAGGATTTCCTTCCGCTCATCTGGGAACTGGGGATGGTGGAAGGAAAGAACGCCTAACTTGACGGCTTCCGCCGCCACCTCGGCCAGCTTATGGTTTTTGATCGCCGAGTTGAGGGTCTCCCGCGCGCTTGCCCCTTGATCGTCCTTCGAGGTAAGTCGGTTGCAAAAATAGCCGGCAATTGCGGTGGCACTCGAGGTGAGGAGGGCGGCCGCCACCGGAGAGTCCGGATCAATCAAAGCCGTCCACGCCGGCACCAGAGACGTAGCTAGCCACGTCGCACGAATCACGGGATGGGAGATCGGGCTGTTAGCGGACATGGATGCGGAGGCGACGCTAATTCTTTCAGTGATTCTAAAGCAATCTTGATGCCGGTCAGTGACACATAACAATTTTCCACTAGTTGGTAGGCACGCTAAGTTATCCTCGCCGAAACCGACCAGATCTTCCTCGTCCAGATGAAAGCCACGCCGCCCCACCTCAAACACCTGGGCATCGCCGCTGAGTTTTCCGATGTGATCGCCGGCTGGAAAAAATCTACGCACTGTAGTGGTGTTAGGTTCGGATTCAAAGGCTTTGCATCACGATGGAGCGCTCGCCAAGACTCCGAACGACGGTATTTCTCTTATCAATTTGCCATGGTCATCCTGCTCTAACATCGTGAACAGACGCGCAGCGTTCGTTGGGCCACGGGCGTTGCGCAATATTGTTCCCGCCTGCTTTTAAAGCAGGCAATTAATTGCACCCCACGAAGTGAAAATGATTTTGCCCCGAAATTGGTTAATGATTTCCGCAAAGGATAGCGCGTACGCGTTCTCTCTAGTCCAAAAATCCGTACCGCCTTTGTTCGATTCCCAGCACTAACGTCCATGGCAAGAGATCCCATATTGGGGAAATTTGCCACCGGCAGATTTCCCGTCGCCGCACTTATCAGCCTCAAGAAAGAACGTACGTACAAACAGGTGAGGCAGCTGATTAAGGATGCGTCTTTGTATCGACTCGGTGAGCGAATTGACGGACATCGTCGAGCGGAGAGCTGGAGCGAGATTATTCAGCGCACCGCGCTGGAGCGTTCAAAAAACTGGATCCAAGAATTTGGTTGGCTGGCGCATTCCATCACGCGGCACGGCACCTCCATTCAGGAGTTCTTGAAGCTTAGTCGAATCTTTGAACGCTCGGTTCTTCTCGGTGACTACGGTGCCGCAGCGTCAAACCTCGATGCGATTGAGCAGGGGTTTGGAAAGAGCCTGTGGCTGGCGGATAGTCGTCTTTTGGTTTATCAGCTTAAGGAGGGTTTCACTGACCAGAAGGAGTTTTTAGCCACGCTGCAGAATCAATGCAAAACGCCCATTGGCAGTTACATCCTGACAATATTCAGCAAACGCCGGGAAAGTTTGCTGCCTCACGCGTTTTACGATCGGGAAACGGCCCAGACTCTCGCGGATTTGCGGGAGAGCGGCATGAAATCACTTGCTAATGTTGTTGAGTTCTATGCCTCCCCTTGGACCGCGGCTTGGAAGGAAAATATTTTGGATCTGTTTTTCCGGTGTAATGCTAGGACCTTAGTCGATAAATATCAGGTATGCATAAAAATCTTGTGCACCCTGGATCGACTGGCGGTTCAAGAGAGTGATGTTGCGCAGCTAGACGCCATTCTCGCAGATCTGTATCGCACAACGACCGATGAGCGATGGCTCCGAGCCGGATCCCAGCTGATCGGGCTGGAGTATTCCCAAGGTTTAGCTCCTGCGATGATCTCTTATCTGGAGATCAGTGACCTGTTCTACCAAGGGCGATTTGATGAAGCAGCGGAGCAGGCGGAAGCGGAGATTCAGCGCATGCCTGAGCATTTCGAGTTCTATGTGCTGCTGGCCAATTCAAATGCGTGCATGAAAACGCCGCGCCCGATCGCTTTCGGCCAAAACTCGATGGCCCACAAGCTAGTCAACGCGATGAGTGAGATCGCCGCCCAGGAAGTTGACATAAATGTTGCGTTGCTGGAACTCCATCAAGTGGCCCACAGGCTAGGGGACAGTCCTCTCGGTATCAAAATTCGTTCGTACGCACTACTAGAGGGTGAAGGATCGACCGACGAGGATCTGTCCCGGCAAGCGACTATTTCCGGTGAGATTTTCGATTTAAAAGAAGTGAATTTGTTGAGTGATTTACTTCGAAATTCGCTAATTAAAACGATGGAGGCGTTGGTCGAAAAAAATCTCACACTCGGTCTCCAGTTCTGGGTCGAAAAGAATGGCGAGGGCGGGAGGCTTGGTCCTGAGGTTCAAAAAGAATTTTCCTCTTTGGCTTTGGGGCGTGTCAGTCTGAAGAAAAACAATTACAAGGAAGTCCTGAAAGTATTTACCGCTCTTGAAACCGACACTGCAGAGTCTACGAGGAAAAGCGCGTTTGTGGCCAGTTTACGTGCACCAATGGAATTCACGGCTTTGGTATCGGAAGGCAGACCCAATGATGCGGCGCGACTTGCCGTACAAAATTACGCAAAAAATCCGAACTTTCTCAGGCATGTAACGTTCGAAGATCTAATCGACGGGGTTAAATGTGGGCGTTGGCCGGAACTTGCCGCGACCCCTTTTTATCCCATTTTAGTGTACCTTAATAATGCAAAGGAGTACGAGATCTACGCAGCTTTGGATGAGTATCTCACTGCTTCGGGTTTGAAGTCTCCAATCGAACTTGTCGAAAAAATTCCTATGCTAGAAGTGGACGTGGCCCGGGTCTTGATGCGCGACGTAATGTCGGTACCAATTCTCCAACGAGGTGCTTTTTGGGCAAAAACGCCGGACGAGCAACGATCGATTCGAACGAAAATCCTAGTTGCGCTCTATGCCCTGAGCGTTGCCGATCAAGGTATGGTCATCGCGGAGTTAGCCGAGATTAATAAGGGAAAATTGATCGAGCAGGCGTATCGAAACATTGAAGGTCCAAAATTTTATTTAGATTTTGCCCAGCTTTATCGGAGGATCCTTCCGGTCGTGGAGAATAGTTTCGAGCGCTACCTTGCATTCAAGGAGTTCGAAGAGAAAGGTGGCCAACTGGCGGGCGAGGAACACCTGCTTCATGCAGCCAAACTTAGCGAAGCAGATGCCACCAATACGGCCACTGCCAGCACGCAGACAAGTGATAGTCAACTTACCACGATCATATACGTGATCACCGGCCACTATCTGTGGGACGACGCTAAAGGTTTTAATGGAATTCTAAGAACACGTATTCTTCATGGTTCGCTTGAGAATCAACTAAAGCGAATCTTCGATGCCAAAAACTTGCTGGCGACCAAAAACCCTGACGAGAGCTTCGTGTTCAAACAAGAGCTCAGAGGGTTGATTGAGATGATTGATGACGGTGAATTAAGGAAAGGTGTCGAGGATGCATACATCGAGTTTACCCGGGATGTGGATCGATCGTTCCGCGACCTAATGACAAAGCTCAGAGTCCGGGCATTTCAAAAAATTGCGGCCGCAGTTATGGTGGACGCACCCACCCATGAAATGACCTCGGATGATGGTATACTTGATTTCCGTGACCTTTTCAGTGAACCGACTTTAGAGCACCTGAAAAAGATACAACCTAAGACTGCGTTGATGGCGGTGGCGGAACTTCAAAAACTGTTTCGCGAAAAAGCGGAAGAGCAGTTCAGTGGTGTCCGGGCGTATATCGCTTCCAATACGGCAACCATGTTGAATCAAGCAATTGATCGACTGGATAAGGCGCTGGAGAAAATATCCAGCGATGCGATTCGAGGGCAACTAAGGCAAAATCTATTGCAGGCTAAGACGGGTATTATTCCGGATCTCCAGATTATTCAAAATTGGTTTTTTATCGCGGAAAGCCAGGACAGCAGTTTGACATCATTTCGAGGAATTATCGATGCGGCTAACCACGTCGTTAATTTTGCGAGCAACGAAAAGCTTGGGACGATTTCTCTGGACGTCAGTCACGATTTTGAATTGGGGGTGGAGGCTGGAGTTACCCTGTACGAGGTGATTGCCACTTTGCTGCGAAATATCGTTCAACATTCGGGAATCGTTAATAACCAGCAGGTGACAATTTACGCGCACGTTGAATCCGGTGGGAAGAAAACCACGGTAACGATCACCAACAAAGTCTCCACTAGTGAGCATGCCCGCGCGGCAGTCGAACGTGCCCGCGCACGGATCGAAGAAGTCGCTGATTCAAGGATTCTCCACCGCGCTCCCGGTGGGACGGGACTTCGTCGAGTTCGTGCGCTATTACAGCAAATTGGGAGCGATGTAACAATTGCGCCACGAGCAGCCGACGGAGCTGCCTTGTTCACGATCGAGATCAGGTACTAAAATGAAAATTCTAGTCATCGAAGACAGTCAGATTAAGTTTAATCTCATCCGGGGATTCGTTGCGGAGAAATATCCGCACGCAACGGTGATTCGTGGTGACTCTTACAACTCCGGCATTATCGCGCTGCATGAAGCCAGTTACGATATCGTACTACTGGACATGACTCTTTCAGTGTATGACTCGAAGCATGGCGGTATCGCCATCGAGGACATGACATTCGGGGGCGAGGAAATTCTTAAGGAGGCGAGGCGGAAAAAAATCCCGGCAAAATTTATTGTGATCACGCAATACGATGCGTTCCCAAGAAATGAAAAAGAAGTCAGCTTTACTGAATTGAGTGCCGAGCTCAAAAAAGAATTTCCATCCTTAGTGCTTGGGTGTGTTCGCCTGGATGCATCCAGTACTAATTGGAAGCAGGAGATCTCAAATTTTCTTACAACTTCATGAATGTTCTAATTGTCGAGGACTCGGATGCCAAGTATGAGAAGCTGGAGAATTGCGTGCGTGACTATTGTGCACCTGCCAAAATCGACCGGGCGAAAGATGCCGGGGAGGGATTCCGAAAGCTCGTTGGTGGCGAGTATCATCTTATGCTGTTGGATGTGCGCTTGCCAATGGCGCAGGACACCGAGCCCACCGATGAAGCTTCATCTCAGTTACTAAATGAAATGCGGCGAAAAATCGTCCGTCAAAAATGGCCAACCATTATTGGCACCACCCAGTTTACTGAATCTTTTACCAATGGGGACATTGTTTTCGGAGATTTTCTTTCGCGGGTGGTACTGGTGAGTGACACCGACGGCCGGTGGAAGCAGCAAATCCAGATGGCAATTCAGTCGATTACCGCCAAAGTGCAATCGGCGAGCTTAACTCACAACTGCGTGAAAGCTGACGTCGCGATTGTCACCGCGCTCAAGAGCCCGGAGTTCGAAATGGTAACCGAGGCCTTTGGGGCTCCAGCGAGCGTCATTAAAGTGCAGGAGACCTCTGAGCATTGGTTAAACTATACGGTGAAAACTGCCGATGGAAGAGAAATGAGTGTGGTGTGTGCCTGTGCCAATGAAATGGGCATGTGCGCGATGGCGTCGTTAGTGACCAGATTGGTGATTGTTTCACACCCCAAGGTGTTAATCCTCGCGGGAATCATGGGCGGAAACAAAGAACGCGTGAGCTTGGGCGATTTAGTGATCAGTGAAGACACTTGGGATTTTCGTTCGGGAAAAATCACTGAACAAGGCTTCCAAGCCGACGTCAAAACCCGGGCTTGTGATATGCGACTCAAACGCTGCTTCGAAAATATTCTCACTGAAACAGAACTCGATCGGATCTGGCGAGGATGGCCAGGGGATAAACCGTCTACCCGGGCCACACTTAAAGCAGGGGCCACTGCATGCAGTGCTGCCGTGATCGCAAATGATTCCTCGTTTGAGGAGATGGAACGGCAAAAGCGGAAGGTAGTGGGTGTCGAAATGGAGGCGCTTGGCTGTTACGACGCCGCCTATCAGCTCGGCGAACTCCGTCCTGAAGTTCTTAGCATCAAAGCGGTGTGCGATTTAGGGGACGGAGCTAAAAATGATCGTTACCAGAGGTATTGCGCATATTTGGCTGCCCAAGCGGTACTGTCCGTTATTAAAAGCGGCGCTTGAGCTTGATCCACTTGCTGAAATTTAAAGGAGTAGGGTGACGCAAGGCGGTGCCGAGGGCAGCCCTCCGGTTTTATCACCACCTCCCTGTGTCGCCTCGATATTTGACTGCCACGTTCGGCCGACTACTTGATGAAATATGATTACTCCGGAAAATTTCGGCAATCAGGAAGAGAGTGAGACAGAAGACCGCGAGTAGAGACCCCGGCGATTGCAAGAACCACGGGTTAGGTCGAAGCATAAAACGCCGGCGCCTGATATAAAGGTTTCCAGAGTGATTCTATCTCAGCTCTCAGTTTCTCGCACTCAAGTTCGACTTTAGGAAGGCTGGGCTTAAGTGCCGGTTGTAGTGGACACCAAAACGGACACCAAACAGCCCGAAAAAGCAGTTCACGAGTAACCCAAAATTAAGCTTGGTTCACTCTAAGGAGGTTTCATTTTGGAGGTGCAATCACCGCGTAGGCCGCCGATTCCGCCCCGCACCTCCAATTTTCCCGTTTATTCCACGGTGAGTGTCCCGAGTTTCAGGGCGCTGCCGGCGAGGTGAATGATCCTGACTTGATAAGTGCCGGCGTTAAAACTCTCGCAGGTGCGGAGACGCAGTGGCTGCGAAACGGAAGAAGCTTCTCTGGCCGGTGTGAGCGTGATTTTTTCGGTGCAGAGGAGGGTGCCGGATTTATCGAGGAATTCGTAACGCACCTCCGTTTCCATTGCTGGTGCGTCGTGATCGATCACGAAACCGTAACGTGAACCGACGCCGACTTCGATTGTCCAGGTCCACGCTCGGCCGATACTCAGGGTCTGCGACTCTGCGGGCGGGGCCGCATACGTAGTGGCGGGGCGCACGGGCCTGACAAAAACGCCATACATTGCGGCGTGCTCGCCGGAATTGAGGACACTGTTGGCCCCGAGTTTGACCGTGGAGCCTTGGACGTAGCGTTGGCGGTAAAGTTTGAAGTTCAGGTCGCCCGCGGTGACTTCGCCGCTGTTGGCCACCCAGCCATCGAGCCAGCGAGGCGCTCGCGTGATGCGGGCATCGAGTGCGACGTAAATTTCCACGTGATCGCTGACGCTAAATTTCCACGTGAGAGTGGAGTCGGGCACGGAACTCGGCGTGCGCAACCAGTCACTGTCAGTCAAATCCGATGGCAGCTTTGCCAAGGCGGGGCCGCTTGAGTTGTAGAGCCGGTCACCACGGCGCACATGGCCGACGGCTTGCCACGATTCCGGCGCGGCAGCGTCGTTAACCGTGAGATTGCGGATGACTTGAGCGGGCGGCAAAGGCAGTGAGGGCACCACGATGGTCACGGTGCCAGCCTGGCTCCCGTCGACCACCGTTTCGCCCGCTTCGACATGACGGCGAATCAGGGGTAGTTCTCGAGTAGCCGCCCCATCGACAATTTTTAAAATTTCGTTGGTAGCTTCCCAATTCGCGGGGCGTGTTTTCAAACTGTCGCGTGCGATATAAATATCGGCGGCGCGGTTCACCGTGAACGCAAACGGCTCCGCGGCTTTTAGGCGACGGATCCACGTCGCAAAGCGCAAGTGCTCGGGAAGTGCGGCGAGGGAATCGGCCGCACTGGCAAACAAACGGTCGCCGGTGTTGAGCCAGCTTTGGATTGAGTGGTGTGTAGGCGCGTCGTTTAGCGTAAGCAGTTCTTTAACCGCAGATTTTTTCGCGAGCGCTTTCGTGCTGCTGATGGCGATGGCGCTAATGATGGCTTGGTAGGAGGCGACGCGCGGAAAAGAAATTTCTATCCAGCCGTCGCGCGCTTGCGTGTCGATGGTCTTGACGAGGGCGGTGGCGAAGCCGGCTTCGGCGAACAAGTCGACGTAGCGGAGTTGAGTTTCGCCGTTGATGGCGACGTCGAAGAGACGCCAGCCGCGCGCGTCAACTCCGCCGCCGCGACCGAACCACGGTTCCGCGAAATGGAGTTCCACGCGGTAGTTGCCGTCGGGGACGGCAAAACGGTAACGCAATTTTTCGCGACCGTAGCGGAAGGTTTGATAAAGGGCTTCGTCGTGCGTGCCGGCGATGGGCACATTGATTTCACGTCGACTCGCGAGCGCGGGATCGAGGTGCGGGAATTGAGACGACCACGAAATCGCGCCCCATGCATCGCCTTCGGTGTAGGCGCGGTCGGCGGCCCAGTGGTTGCCGTGCGAATCGATGTAGTCGGAGCCACCGCAGTTCACACGGTAAAGATAATGGTGCGCCGCAGCGGGAATCGTGGAGTCCGCCTGCACCGACGCGGTGTCCGCAGCGGGAGGCAGATGATTCAAGCGAATCGCATCGCGCGCGACTTCTCGACCGGCGACGCGGGCGACGGCACGAAGTTCGTTCACGTTTATTTTTACGCCATCCCAACGGAAATGTGTGCCGCGAGCGCTGCGCGCGCGCGTGCCGAGCGAGCGTTCGCCGTTGAAGAGCTCTACTTCGTCGCAGTTTGAGTAAGCGATGATGCCGTCAACGCGACCGGGCGCGGTCCATCGATCTGGCCACGTCGAACCGGCGATCACGACCATGGGCTGCGTCGATGCTGGCGCGTAGTTGGCGCGATACATGTAATACACATCGAGCGGCTCGCCCCAAAGCGTGAGCAGGCCTTTGTTGTTGGCGGGCCCAATGCGATCGAGCGGCGACCAGCCATCGGCGAATTGTTCGCCGCGTGCGCCGAAGTTGCGGCCGGGATTTTCGTGCGTGCTGAAGATCCATTGAAAATGTCCCGCTACTTTATCACGCACGGTTTCGGCGAGGCGCACTTTGGTTTCCAGCAGCGCGGTCATGTAATCTTCGGAGTCGCCGGCCGGGTGTTTGCCGTCGCCTTCCGCGTGCAAGCCGAGGCTACGCCACGCGCCGTATTCGCCCACGAGAATCTGTTTTTTCAACTCCTCGCCATATTTCAGCGGGTCGCCACCGTAAGTGCCGCTCCAGTTTTGCGGCACGTCCCAATCGACGCCTTCGCCGCCGTTGCAGGTGGTCACGAGTCGTTGCGGGCCGCAGGTCGGATCGAGTGAACGAATAATTTCCGCGCACTCGCGCGAGAAATCCGCGGGCAATTCACTCTCGTTTTGCAGGCCCCATAAGACGAGCGAGGGGCTGTTGCGGCGCTCGCGCACCCATTCGCGCAGGAGCGTTTTGAAATTCGCGCGGAACGCATCGTTATCGAACCAGATGTGTGCGCCGAACTGTGTCCACCAGGCGACGCCGTCGCGATCCCAGCGGGCGTTGTAGCGTAAATTATGCGGATGGTGCGCGTCGCGAAAAGCGTTGAAACCGGCGCTCTCGATTTGGCTGACACGAGCCGAAATTTGTTCTGCGCTAAACGCGTGGCTCCCGCCGAGCAGATGCGGATATTCGCAGGTGCCGTTCAGGAAAACAGGCTTGCCGTTGAGCAAGAAGGTTCCGCGCGCGACATCGGCACCGTGCGGCCAGTCGATCCAGCGAAAGCCATATGGCGTGTCGAGGCGGTCAATCACCGTGCCGTCGGTGGCGAGTAATTCGGTGGTGAAAGTGTAGAGATAAGGATCATCGAGCGACCAAAGTTTTGCGGGTGAAACCGTGAGTTGAGTTGCCGGAGTTTTAAGCGAAGCGCCGGCGGCGATTTGAAAGACGTTACTGATTTCCGCGACCGTCGCACCGACGTGATCAAGGGCGCGCTGACGCACGGTGAACGTGCGGGAAGTAGTGCTGCGGTTGGTGATTTCCGTGGTGAGGTGGGCAGTGGCACTGCCTTCGGTCACGGTGTGATCATTCCATGCGTGCACGCCAAACGGATCGATGCGAAGTGCGTCGGTGATGACGAGATGCACCGGACGAAAAATGCCGAACGGCTGGGAGCCCTCGGAGAATCCGTAGACGCGTTCGCTGCCCCCACCGACCCACGGGAGATCGCGAATGCCAGTTGGATGATCAGCACGAACCGCGACGAGGTTGGCGGCGCCACTCTTTACCGCATCGGTGATATCGAGCGTGAAGGTGGTGAGTCCGCCGGCGTGCCGGCCGACCAGAATGCCGTTAACCCACACGGTGGCGTAGGAACCGACGCCTTCGAAGTAGAGGAAAACGCGGCGCTGGGCGGCGCTGGGCGGCACATCGAAATGACGGCGATACCACGCGTAGCCGTGCAGATTGCCGTTTTTAACGAGGCGTGTGCCGTAATAATTATCCCAGTTGTGCGGGACTTCGACAGTTTGCCAGGAGGCATCATCGTAGATTTCCGCGATAAAGCCGTCGTGCTTGGTGCGGTCACTCGCGTCGAACGTGGTGCGCCAATCGGCGTGCAGCGAGATTTCAGTGCGCGGATTCGTTGCTACTGCCACGCCGGTCGAAATAACCAGCGCGAGAAAACTGAGAATCAGCAGCGCACGTGACATCACTTGAGTGGAGTGATGGTCACATCATCGATCAAGAACACCGCCGTTGGTGACTTTTTATCCGCACCGGGCAAGTCGCGGCCGCCGTAGCCGCGTTCGCGGAATTCGCCGGTGCGAAACGAGAGTCGTTCGACGGTGGTCATTGGATCCGTGAAAAACATCGGACGGGCGAGCGGAGTGTTCCCATCGACCAGAAGCGTGCACCGGTCGTCGCTGGGGTTCACGGGAATTTCGAGCGAAAAGGTCTGCCATTGTTTCTCGGCATAGACGCCACCGTCGAACCATTGGCCTTCGTGGCACGCCCAGAGGTGCCCGTCTTCGGCGAGCGCGAGACGAACCGGCCGCGCGCCACGCGCATCGAGCAAATCGATTTCAAGCCGGGCATTTTTCTGCGCGGCGAAAATCTTGAACGACACTTTGACGCCATGCGTCGTCGGAAAAATGCGCACGGCGCGCGCGTAGTCGTAAGGATCTTCATCGCGCAACTCGAGCGCGCGGCCTTGGGCGGTCTTGGTGTCGATCACGCGCACCGGTGCCCAGAGCGGGCTGTAGCTGTTCCAGAGTGTCGGCAATTTTTCCGGCGCGTCGGATTCAAAGGTATCGTTCACCGGCTCGTGCACGCGCGCGGCAATCGGCACGGGCACGCGCGACACCCAAATGTCTTCCTTGTTCACGCTGTAGGTGATCCACGTGGCGGCGGCGGAATCAGGCGGAGTGCCGTTGCCTTCTTCGATGCCGCGCACGTATTGCGGGCCCATGTTTTTCAATTTCCCGCCGAAACGCTGGTCGGGCAATTCACCGTGAATGGCGAGCAAGTCGGAAAAATTCGCGCTGTCCGCACTCGTCATCACGGCGAGCGGGTGACGCAGGCGGTTCGTCGGATTCAGGAAAAGCGCGAAGCGTTTGTCGGCGGTCGCTTGCAGCCAGTATTTCGAGGCGTTGTTTGGCATGTTGCCGGCGAACACCTTTTCCGTCCACGTGACGCCTTCGTCTTTCGTGGTGGCCACGAGAGAGTTTTTCCAAATGCCGAGCACGCTGTTATCGGGTCGGCGAATGTAAGAGAGAGCTTTGCCGCGCACGGCGTAGAGACCGGTTTCGTCGAGTTGATCTTCTTCCCACCACTGCACGGTCATCAGCTTGTTCGCGAGCAACGCTTCGCACGCCGCGACAAAAGCTTGGTCGGGAGACTCGCGATATGAAGGGTAAGGCAGTTTGAAATCCGCGGGAGTCTGCCCGGCATTCAAACGGATAAAATAAATCGGGCCGAACGAACCGTCCGCGTGGATCTCGCGCACGACACGGCCGACGCCGGTGCCGTCGTTGGGCGAGGGCGCTTTGCCGTGAAATGCGAGCGCGAGCAGGCGGCCATCCGGCGCGGTGTAGAAACCCATGCGTTGGTGCGTCACGGTGAATTCGCCGTTCGCGAGCTTGAACGCGGGGAAAACTAACTTGGGCGCATCCCACGTGAGCCCGTCGACAGAAGTCGTGAGCGAGGTGTCGGTGGGATTATCGTGCTCGTTTTTCGTCGCGCTGAGGAACTCGAGATAAAATTTCCCGCGCCAGTAGGCCAGCATCGGGGCGTGTTGGTAGGTGTGTGAAAGTTGGTCGACGTGCGTGGGCGCGGTGCGGTTTGCGCGATAGACTTGGATGTTTTGCACGCCGACAGCCGGACGCAGGCCGCCGTCGGCAGCGGTCGTAATGTTCAGTTCACCGGTGTAGCTAACGGGTGCGGTGACGGCACTCGCGACGAGAGCCGAGGTGAGTAAAAGCGCGACGGAAGCGAAAGGTTTCATGCGCGAATGCATTTTAGTTACGCGCCATGATAGCGGCGAGTTTGATGGCCTCGATGAGACTGCGGGGATCGCCGCGACCGGTGCCGGCGTTGGCGAAATCCGTGCCGTGTTCGACGGACGTGCGAATGATGGGGAGGCCGAGCGTCACATTCACGCCGCGCCAGATGCCGAGCATTTTCGCGGCGACATGACCTTGATCGTGATACATCGCGACGGCGGCATCGAACTCGCCTTGCAACGTGCGGAAGAAAATCGTGTCGCCGGCAAACGGCCCGTGCACATCGAGACCGAGCGTGCGCGCTTGTTCGATGGCGGGCGCGATAAATTCTTTTTCCTCCGTGCCGAACAAACCGCCTTCACCGGCGTGGGGATTTAATCCGGCCACCGCGAGGCGCGGTTTCTCGATGCCGAGGCGACGCACGGCGGCATTGGTGAGTTGGAGGACTTTAATGATGCGCTCGGGGCGCACGCGGTCGATGGCTTGGCGTAGCGAGACGTGGGTCGAGACGTGGCTGACGCGTAGTTTATCCGCCGCGAGCATCATCGTCGCGCCGGGCGATTTGCAGAGGTGCGCGAGCAGTCCGGTGTGGCCATCAAAATGATGGCCGGCTTCGTTCAGCGCGGCTTTGTTGATCGCTGAAGTCACCATTGCGCCAATCTCGCCCGCGAGCGCCAGTTCGGTGGAAGCCTTGATGGCTTCGTAGGCTGCCTGGCCCGCTTGCGGGGCAACGCGACCGAGTGTGAGCGTCGCGAGGTCGACGTTTTTTAAATCGAGCACGTCGATCGTGTTGGCTGCAAACTGCGCAGCGCGCACGTGGGTGACGGCATGGATCTTGAGCGAAGTTTTAGTGTAGTCCTGCGCGCGAGCCAGCGTCGCGGCGTCGCCCACGATAAGCAGTCGGGCGAGCGCGGATACTTCCGGCTGCGCGAGCGCTTTCAGAATTAGCTCGGGGCCCGTGCCGGTCGGGTCTCCGAGCGTGATCGCGACGATCGGTTGCTCAGGCATGATTCGAAAAAATGTCGGAGTGAAAATGTTCGCTGATCGAATTCGGCCAACTGTAGCTGCCGGGTTTGAGGGTGATGGTGACTTGCGACGACGCGGAGGGTTGCAGGGTGACGACGCCCGGGCCCCACACGCGCACCACGCGCAGTTCCGACCAGTCGAGCGCCTTGAGCACGGCCGCAGCGGTCGCGCCGCCGGCGATAATCAGGTGCGTAAACGCGGAGGCTTCGTGCAAATCCTGCGCGAGGCGCACGAATGCGCGGCTGATCATTTCAGGTGTGCCGATTGCTTTGGCAAGGTGCCCGCCGGTGTGCAGCGAGAGAAAGCCTGTCGCTTTTAATTCGGCGCCGACTTCATCGAATAACGCGACACGGGAGCGGATGAATTCGGGCGAGAGCGCCAGCACTGTGCCGGGCAAAGGCGTGAGCGGATCGTTGATGGTGGCGGTGCCGCTCAACAACACGGCGTTGCCGGCTTCAAGCGTGGTCGAAGTCGGATGACGCTCCGGGGTGCGCTGACGCACGAGCCAGTTTCGGAAAAAATCGGCGCCGCCGACCGGCAGGGTATTTTTATCCACCCGAGAAGCCCACAGTGCGACATCGGCGGGCGAGGCGGCCTCGCCGATGATAATGCCCGTCTTGGGCAAACGCTCGGAAGGCGAGTGGGAGGCCAATGCGGAATTTTTTCCAGGACTGAGTAGTTTTTGCACATCCGACGTGAGCCGCGGATGGTGCGGGTCGCGGGCGAAGTTCGTTTTGTGCAGCGGGACGTTCGAGATCAGGTATTGGCCGTTGTTAATGATGCGGCCGAGCGAAGGATTGCAGGGAACGAGCAACGTGCGCGCGAGTTGAAGTTCGGCCGCGCAGGCCTCGATTTCAGCGAGGACGTTGCCGCGCAGCACGGAATCGGTTTTTTTGAAAAATCCGTCGTGCGGCCAGCGATTTAGTTTCTTCGTGATCTCGCGCACGCGTTTCGCGGCTTGCGCAGGCGTGGCGAGGCGCGTGTCGGTGTCGAAAACGATGACGTCCGCTTTGACCGGGCTTTTGGGCAGCGAGGTGTGCACGACGGCTTGCAAGCCCGCCGCGTGGGCAATGGCCGCGATTTCGGCGGCACCAGTGAGATCGTCGGCGAGGACAATGAGAGGGAGACGGTTCATCGCAAAAAATTAGCCGAGGCGGTTGATTTCCTCGCGCACGGCAAGTTGCTCGCTTTCGGGCAACGCGCGCAACGGTGAAACCATGTGCGGACCGCAAAGATTTCTCGTGGCAAGGCCGGCTTTCAGCGCGGCGAGGGACGGCCCGAGCGTGCGGTTGCGTTGGAACACGCCGCCGATCGCGTCGAGTTGACGCTGCAATTCCTCGGCGCGCGTCCAGTTGCTGCTTGTCGCGGCGGCGTAAAGTTCGCTCCAACGCTCCGGATAAAGATTGCCGGAGCTCGGCACGAGGCCGACGAACCCGAGTTTCAGCGCGGCGACAGAATTGGCGGCGATGCCCATGAAAAGGGAAAAATCGGCGCGTCTGCCGAGGCGGGCGAACACTTCCTCGCGGCGGCCGGCTGTGCCTTCGGAGTCTTTCAGTCCCGTGATGTTGGGAACGCGGCTGAGCTGTTCGATGATTTCCACCGGAATCGACATGCCGGTCGTCACGGGCATGTTGTAGACGAGCAGTGGGCCGGGCAACCCGGCGGCGAGTTGGGTGAAATAGCCGAGCATTTCCACCGGCTCCAATTTGAAATAATTGGGCAGCAGGCCCACGACGGCGTCGACGCCGAGTTGCAAGTAATCGCGACCGGCGGCGATGGAGTTAGCGAGGCTGTTGAAGACGACACCGGCAAAAACCGGCGTGCGGCCGGCAGCAATTTTTACCGCGATCTCGACGTAGCGTCGGCGCGTGGCGGTGGGCAACGAAGCAACTTCCCCCGTGGTGCCGAGCACAAGCATGCCGCAACCATTGCGGGCGAGGTGGTCGACGAGTCGCGCGGCGGCGGCTTCGTCGAGATCTCCGTGGGCAGTGACTGGCGTGACGAGCGGAACGATCACGCCGCGGTGGCGGGCATAAGTGGACATGGAAAATTAGAACGAGGCTTCGTAGATTTGGAGCGCGTCGACGCGGGTGATTTCGCGCGGATTATTTTTAAGGAGCCGCGTGACAGCCAGGCCGCCTTCGACGAGTTTGCCGAGCGCTTCGCGCGGGATGCCGTGCGCGGACAGCCCGCCCGTGAGCCCGCATGCGGCGATCAATTTTTCGAGCAAGTGTGGTAACTCCGCTGCAAGCGCCTGATCGCCGTCGCTGTGCGCGCCGAGGGCGCGGGCGAGAGCGGCGTGGCGGGCCGGCATCACGGAGCAGTTAAAACGCACCACGTGCGGGAGCATGAGCGCGATCGAGACGCCGTGCGCGAGGTGAAATTCGCCGCCGAGCGGATAGGCGAGGGCGTGCACGCCTGCGGTGTTGACCGGGCCAAGACACAGGCCGCCGTAGAGGCTGCCGAGCGCGACGGCCGAGCGGGCTTCAAGATCGTGACCGTTAGCGACCGCTTGCGCGAGATGCGCGCCGATCAGGCGCACGCCTTCGAGTGCATAAGGATCGACGAGCGGATGCGCGACTTGGTTGGCGTAAGCTTCGAGGCAATGCGTGAGCGCATCGATGCCCACGGTCGCGGTGAGCGCGGGTGGCAAACTCACCATCAGCGCCGGATCGACGATCGCGGCGTCGGGCACGAGCGCCGGACTGATGATCGCCTTTTTGGAAGAAGTGGGTTCGTCGAAAAGCAACGCGTTGGGCGAGACTTCGCTGCCGGTGCCAGCCGTGGTGGGCACGCAGATGAGTGCGGTGCGGCGGCCCGCGAGCACGCCGATGCCGTAAAATTTATCCACGCTTTCCGGGCGGTCGTGCAATGCGGCGACGAGCTTGGCGACATCAAGCACGCTGCCGCCACCGATTGCGAGGACGAGGTCGGGAGAAAAAGATTTCGCGCGCGCGCGCAGGGTTTCGCAGAGACTGGCGGTGGGCTCGGGCGGAATCGTGGCGACGATTTCGACGGCTGCTGAGGTCGCGCGGAATGGCGCAGTGAGTTTTTCCGCGTGACTGCGCACCGAGGGTGACGCGCAAACGAAGACGCGTTTGTATCGGCCGGTGCGGGCGAGTTCGTTCAGAGCCGCTTCGGCGCTGTGCGGGCCAAACGTGATGCGTGGCGGCTGCTGCAAGGTGACGGTGCGTGGAACGACGAAACTCATGCGGCGACGGCCTTTTTCGTGGAAAGGGAATGGAAGGTGAGATTTTCGACGTTCTCCGGTTTCCAACCGCCGAAGATTAAGCTCGCGACGTAACCGGTGATAAACAGCACCGCGTGCCCGAATACGCCGATGAGGATCGGGTTCATTTCGAAATTAAAACCGAGATCGATCATGCGTCCGCGTGGTTCGGTGGCGACCGCCCACGCGGTGAATACCAAGCAGCACACGATGCCGATCGTGCAACCGAGGCGCGTGGCTTTGCGTGTAAGGAAGCCGAGACAAAACAGGCCCAACGTGCCGCCCGATAAAATTGCCGCGATCACGATGGCGCGTTCCATGACCGGCGCCGCGCCTTTTTCCGGAATGAGCAAGGTCGCCGCGATCGCCGCGAGCGCGCCGCCGGCGACGACCATCAAGCGTCCAAAAAGTAAACGCGCGCGCTCGGAACTCTTCGGGAGAAAATTCGAGAAATAATCCGTGGTCACCACGGTCGCGACACTCGTGAGATCGGAACTGATCGTAGACATCGCGGCCGCGAGAATTGCCGCCGACACCAACCCCAACACGCCGACCGGCAGATAATGCATCATGAAATACGGCATGATACTGTCGCCCAGTTCCGGCACCGGCACTTTCGCGAGCGTGAAAAATCCGTAGAAGCAGGCGCCAATAGACATGAACGTGAAAAATACCGGCACGCAGATGAGCGCGCCGGTCACGGCCGCACGACTCGCCTCCGCATCGGTGCGCGCGAGCAAGTAGCGTTGCACGAGATGCTGGTCGGACACGTAGCGCCGCGCCCATTGCACGGCGGCGGTTAACGTGAAGAGCCACGCGGTCGTGGTGTGTTCGTTAAATAAACTGCTCCAGGAAAAATCCCACGAACCCAGCGTGAGCCGGCCGCCGCGCCAGGCTTCGCCAACTACAGCAAAAGGTGCGCCGGCTTCCGGAGCGAAAAGCAGCCGCGCCAGCACAAACGTTCCGCCGAGAATCAGCACGGTGCCTTGGACGACATCCGTCCACACGACGGCTTTGATGCCACCCAGCATGGTGTAAGCGACGGTGAAGGCCGCGACGCCGACGATCACCGAGCGCAGTTCCCAGCCCGTCAGCACGTTCACGGCAATCGCCGTCGTGAAAAGCGTCACGCCGATATCGAACACGCGATCCGCGAGAAATCCGAACGAGGTGTAGAGGCGGCTGCCCAGACCGAAGCGTTGTCCGATGTATTCATACGCGCTCATGCGCACCACGCGGCGATAGAACGGCACGATAAATTTCGCCACGAGCAACAGCACCACCGGCAGGATCATGTGCGGCACGACGAAGATCAGGCCTTTTTGAAACGACGTTCCCGGATGGCCGACAAATGTGCCGGTGCCGATGATCGTGCCCATCAGCGTGAATGAAACCACCCAGCCCGGAATACTGCGATTGGCGGTAAAGTAATCTTCGGTGTTTTTTTGCCGGCGACCGACGAGGAGCCCGAGCACAGCGATGCCGACGGCGTAGAGCGCGATGACCGTATAATCGAGAAAATGCATGCGGGGTAAAGAAGGGCGGCGCACACAGTTCGAACGCGGTGACGCAGCGCAGGGTGACGCAGTGTAACATGGGAAAATTACAAAATAGATTTCGCCGATATTTTTTCAGCACGCGAATTCGGGTCTTTGCCGGAAAGCTTCAGATTCAACCCGATGCAAACGAGCGCGTTGCAAAAATATTTTCCCGAAATGCGAATATTTCCCTGACTTAGGATACCGGCAAATAATATCCGAAACTCGGAAGAATGTATCTTTACGTTAGGATATTTTGGCCGGGTAAGTTACCCCACGTCCCCCAAACCCCAAAAATTGGACATGTTACTTTCCTTGTCTCGTCGCGGCAGCACCAGCGAACCACGGAACGTCTGCGCCCGTTTTTTGCGATGGGTCCTGACGAGCGGGAACGGATTTTTCTAACCAAGAAACCGCACCGGACGCTGCGTCCCCCAGGCCTTCGTCCGGCTCACCAAAAAACCCTGCTATGCAAAACCAACCCCACCAGCAGCCGAATCCTTCGGTTGCTTCGTCCCGCCCGCGGATCTTCGCCGCGGTTTGTCAGTCCATTGTCCGAATCGCCTTCGCGCTCGCGATGACCGCCACGCTGGCGCTCTCGCCCGCGTTCGCCCAACAAGTTTCCACCGGCACGATTCGAGGCAAGGTGCTCAACGCCTCGAACGCCAAGTATATCGAGAATGCGATCGTGACGATCAGTGGCACCAACCGCGAAACGAAAACCAATTCCTTCGGCGAGTATCAGTTTGATAATGTGCCCGCAGGAGAAGTTACGCTGAAAGCCAATTACACGGGTGAAGTCGAACAGACGGCGAGTGTGACCGCGATGAGCGGTGTGGCCGTAAATCAGGATTTCACCTTCCGCGAAACTGCTTCCACGCAACGCGACAAGGACGGCACGATTGTGTTGGATCCTTTTGTGGTGAGCGCTGAACGCTATAAAAACGCCCAGGCCATCGCCATCGCGGAACAACGCAATTCCGTTAACATTAAAAACGTCGTCGCGACCGACGCGTTCGGCGACATCCCGAGCGGTAACGTGGGCGAACTCGTTAAGTTCATGCCCGGTGTGCAAGTCGATTACGGTTCATTCAACAACAACGGCCAAGGCTATGCCGATTCAGATGCCACCGGCGTATCCGTGCGTGGTTTTGGCCCGTCGGATACGGCGATCTTGATTGACGGTTTGCCTGTGGCGAGCGCGACCCCTGGCGATCTGAGTCGTCAGGTGGCGCTCGATCAATTGTCGATCAACAACGCCTCGCGGGTGGAATTGATTAAGGTAGCGACCCCAGACATGCCTTCGAATTCGATGGGCGGTCAGATTAATTTGATTACCAAAACCGCGTTTGAGCAGGCGAAGCCCAGCTACTCTGGACGAGTTTTCTTCAATGTTAACTCGCTCCAACCTGAGCTGAAAAAAAGCGTAGGTCCAGTGAACAAGAGCACCTACAAAATTCAACCCGGCTTGGAGTTCACGGCGTCATACCCGTTTTCTAAGACATTCGGTGTTTCGCTCACGGCGTCTTCTACCAATCAAATTAATCAATCCTACGTTTCGGCGCCCACTTGGACAACGGCCACCACCACTTACGCTAATTCGGCTGGCAAGGTAGTGTCCCTGGAGAATCCGGTCCTGAGTCGCTCACAAGTTACGGACAGTTCGCAGTTGGCGAAACGTGTTTCCGGTAACGTGCGCTTGGATTGGAAGCCATCCGCGTCGCAGCTGTTGCGCGCTAATTTTCAATACGCGACCTTTAATGCCGTGGAAGGCCAGCGTCGCTTGGACTTGAGGCCGCTTCTGGCCGCAGGGGCTGATTGGGGCTCGGACTTTACGATCGGCACGACCGGCTCTAACACCATCTCGCAAACCGTTACCACCCGCGATCGCGTCGGTGATACCAAGACTGCGCAGCTGGCTTACAGTGTTAAACTGGGCGGCTGGAACATCGCCGCGTCCGGAAGTCTTTCGGTTTCGGAAAGCGAATTTAAGGACACGGAAAACGGACATTTTTCAGAATCCGCGTTCGTGTTTAATCCCGGACAGGTGATCCTTAGAAACGTAGCCTATGGAGCTCCGAGCGAAGTCTCTGCCGTGTGGCGTGCGGGAACGCCACTCGCTGGCCAGCCGAAAGATTACACCGATTTCAATCTTTGGTCCTTTGACGGCACCACGGCCAAATCTGGTCAGGCGCTCAACAAAAGCACCGTCGGTTTGTATAAACTCGATGTGGATCGTGATTTGAGTTTCCTGCCGTTTATCGGTTCGAATTCCTTGTCCTTCAAATTCGGTGCCCGGCGTGATGTGGAGAAAATTGAGAAATCGGGTCTCGGTGTTAACTATCGGGAGATTCTCCGCCCGGGAGCGGTGTATTCGATTTCTGACGTCTTGGATACGCATTACGTCGGACAGACGCCTGGCTTTGGCCTTCCTGCCCAAGGATGGGGATCTAATTACAAGCTCTTCGCCATCGAACAGGCGAACGACATTTTTTATCTACCGGATGGCCCTGAAGCCACGAACACGTTGTTTGAGAATTACAACAGCTTCGCGAATCAGCAGAAATCAATGACTGATACCAAGGACGCCTACTATGCGATGCTCTCCGGCAGTTTTCTCCGTAACCGTCTTTCGATTGTCGCCGGTGCACGTCAGGAGGTCTCTTCACGCGAAGGTCGCGGCCCTTCTACGGATAATGCATGGAACTACGCCAAGACGGCTGACGGCCGTATCTACAAAGATAGTTTCTATCTTTCTGGTGTGACGTTTAACGGAGCCTCGGTGAATCGCACCAATGCTGACGGCTCGATCACTGCCATTACTAATTTCCTTTCTGATTCAGCGCTGTTGGCGCGTTTGAATTCCGCGGGGATCAAATATCCCGATCATCTTTACGGCCCAGCCACCGGAACTGGGGCGACGCTCGAATCACGTAAACTTTTGCTGGTCACCAATCGTCAGATTAAGGCACGCGTGACGGGTGATCCGTCATTTAGTTTTAATACCAAATACCAGCTGACGAAGAAAATTGATCTCAAAGCTTCCGTCTCGCGCTCGTTCAAACAGCCCACGCTGGAAAGCGGCAATGCCGGTCTGCTTTCGGGTAACAACGCGTTTAGCATCACAGAAAATACGACGATTCCGGCGGACGGCACGATCGGCACTATTGCGGTAGCCAATCCGAATCTCCTGCCGGAAGTTTCTCTTAACTACGATCTCCAAGTCGCCTATTACACGGACTCAGGCGGTGCGCTTTCGGTTTCTTATTATCAGAAGCATATCACCAACCAGGTTGAGACCAATTCCAGCTATTCGGACAGCGAGCTTTACCAAGAACTGCTACCCGCACTCGGATTGGAGCCCTCGGCGTATCAAAACTTCCGTCTGAACACTTCTTACAACGGCCAAGGCACGCAGAAGCTGGATGGTTGGGAATTTGAGGTTCGTCAGGATTTTGGCTTCCTCGGCAATTGGGGTAAGCGGCTCTCCGGGTTTGCGAGCTATGCCTTCAACAGTTTGGGCGAACCCACAGCGCCGGTTCCCTACACGTTCAACTCGCCGAACGGAACTCCGATTACGGTGACGCCGACCTCGACCCCTACGGTTACCCGGCGGGCCAACAAATTCGGCGGCCTTGGTCTCCAATACTCCGGACGTAAATTTACGGCCCAGGTGCGCAGCACGTATCGTAACGAAAATGAAGTTTCCCGCACAGCGCTCACCGGGGTCTATGCAGGTAATTTCCTTCGCCGCTATCAACCGGAAGCCACCTCGGTGGACGTGAACTTGAACTACGTGTTGTCTAAACGCTACAGCCTCTTCCTCAGTGGCCGTGACGTGCTCAACGGTGATCGTGAAGAAGTCTTCAAAGACGATCTCGGCCTGTATCCGACCTACGCAGCGACCGCCAGCTACCGCGAGTTCGGCACGACGTGGTCGTTTGGCATCAACGGTAAATGGTAATCTAGCCTGATTATCGCCTGTTATTCTCAGGCCCGGTCTTCACCAGACCGGGCCTTTTTTCTCTCTGAAAACTTCCACTTAAATTTACTGAAAACTGTATCCGCGCTGCGCTCGCAGCGTCATTTTAAAATCATGATTTTTCGCTCTAAATTCAGTCTCGGCTTCTTGCTCGCGTGCGGTGCGTTTTCCTCTTCGTTTGCGGCCGAGAATCTCTCGCCAGTTTACTTCCAGCGCGCGGAAAAAATCGCGGGCGCGCTCACGTTAAACGATGCCGGAAAATCGGCGCGCGTGCGTGATATCGTCGCGCAGCAATATCAGGATCTGAGCGTGATTCATGCGAAACGCGATGAGGCGGTCAAAGCCGCCAAAGCGAAGTTCGCGACCGACAAAACTGCGCTCGATTCTGAACTCGCTGTGGTTCGCGCGAAAGCGGAAGCAGAGCAGGCGACGTTGCATTTTGCGTATGTGGCGAAGCTCTCGGTTGAACTGACTGCCGAGCAAGTCGACGGCGTCAAAAACGGCATGACTTACGGCGTGCTGCCGCTGACGTTTGGCGTGTATCAAAAAATGCTCCCGGACCTCACCGAGGAGCAAAGCAAACAAATCCTCGCGTGGCTAACGGAAGCGCGCGAGCACGCGATGGACGCGAGCACCTCGGACGAAAAGCACGGCTGGTTTGGTAAATACAAAGGCCGCATCAATAACTACCTCGCAAAAGCCGGCATCAACATGAAGGAAGCCGAGAAGAATCTCAAAAAGTAGAGCGTTAAAAACCCCGAGAATACGGGGCAAAGCGCGCGGTCATTTATGTTTCGTCGGACCACGCCGTTGCTAAAGTCACAGCATTCAAAAATTAAACTCCGGAATCCTAAGCTTCCGCAACCAACCCCGTTCAACGCGCGTCACTCGCCCCATGATTCCTCGTAAAGCCTGCCTCCTCGCCGCCGCGCTCGCGCTGACCACGCTCCAATCGTTCGCGCAGGGCTACCCCAAAGTCCCGCCCGATCTTCAGGCCGCGATGAACGCTCGCAAAGCCGCGGCCGACCGGCGCTCCGACGAAATTTTTGCAACGCAGCAAACCGAACTCGCCGCGTGGGCCGCGAAGGGGAAGCCTTACCTGCCGGGCGCCGCGAAACCTGCCGACCTCCCGCAGGCGACCATCCCGGCGTTTCCCGGTGCATGGGGCGGGGGCATGTATTCGTTCGGCGGTCGCGGAGGCAAAATCTACGTCGTCACCACTCTCAACGACAGTGGCCCCGGTTCTTTCCGCGAGGCGTGTGAGGCAGCCGGTCCGCGCACCGTCGTTTTCAACGTGGCTGGTGTCATCCATCTCAAGGAACGCATCCGGATTCGTGCGCCCTACATCACGATCAGTGGTGCCACCGCGCCAGGCGATGGCATTTGTTTTGCCGACAAAACCGTCGAGGTTGAAACGCACGATGTAATTATCCGCCACCTCCGCTTTCGCCGCGGTAACACCGACCCGGCTGATCGCGACGATTCGCTCGGCGGTAATCCGGTGGGCAATGTCATCGTGGATCACGTTTCGACCTCATGGAGCCTCGACGAGAACATCTCGATGTATCGTCACATGTTCGATCACGACAACAACCCGAAGACACCTTCGCTCAAGTTGCCCACGGTCAACATCACCATTCAGAACAGCATCTCTTCGGAGTCGCTGAGCACTTACCATCACGCGTTCGGTTCGACGATCGGCGGACACAACAGCACGTTTCACCATAACCTTTGGGCCAGCAATACGGGTCGCAATCCGAGCGTCGGCATGGACGGCGATTTCACCTTCGTGAACAACGTCCTGTTTAATTATCGTCATCGCACGATCGACGGCGGCGACCACCGCAGCCGCTACAACATCATCAATAATTATTTCAAGCCCGGCCCCGGCACGCCGGTGGAGGGCGACGTTCGTTATCGCCTGCTCAAACCCGAGTCTGAACGCAGCAAAACCGTCGTGAACAATTTCGGCAAAGCCTACGTCGCTGGCAATGTCGTCGAAGGCAACGACCGCGTCACTCACGACAATTGGGAAGGCGGTGTCCAGCCCGACGTCAGTAATCGTCAACGCCACTTGCGCGAGCGCATGACCTTTGCGCCGAAGGACGAAGTCGCGCGCGCTGCCTTCGTTAAAAAATCCGAGGCAGAGATTACCGCACTTAACTTCAAAACCGAATTGTTAGCGGAAGCCCTCGCCGCCATCCGCGTGGATCAACCGTTCGCTCACGCCACTTTACGCATCACTTCAGCGAAGGAGGCCTACGATTACGTCCTCGCCAACGCCGGGGCGACGCGCCCGCGCCGCGACAGCGTCGACACTCGCATTATCGAAAACGTGCGCACCGGCGTGATTGCGCCACGCACGGTCGACGCCGGCACTGCGGAAAAAGCGCGTTTCTATGGTTACGCCGAAAAGTGGGTGCAAGCGCTCAGCGAATACGTGACCAAAGGTTACGTCACGCATCCCAACGAAGTGGGCGGCTGGCCGAATTACGCCGGCAAACCTTACGTCGATTCCGATGGCGATGGCTTGCCGGAAGCATGGGAAATTACGCACGGTTTAAATCCAAAAGATGCTTCCGATGCGGTGCTCGATAGCGACAGTGATGGTTACACGAACATCGAAGAATTTCTCAACGGCACCGACCCGCGGAAGGCCATCGACTACACGCAACTCGCCAACAATGTAGATAAGCTGTGATGCTTCGTTCAGTTTTACCCCACACCGCATTTCTCACCTGCGCCGCGAGTCTGGCTCTCGCGAGTTTTGCTCAGGCCGCGCCGGCAGTGCTTAAACCGGACGCCTTTGAGAAACACGTCACTTATTTCAACGAAATGGAGCCGCAAGTGATCGTGCCCACGACGCCGAAATCAGAAACGTGGCCGTGGCTGCGTGACAACGTTCCCTGGTTTGAATGCCCGGATAAGACGGTCGAGCGAAATTATTGGTTCCGTTGGTGGGCGCTGCGTCTGCACCTGCGCCCGCCTTCGATCAACGGACATTGGACGTTTACGGAATTCATCACGCGCACCAAGCCGGTGAGCAGCGCGCTCGGTCATCATCTGATGGAACTGCGCTGGCTGCGTGATCAGGCAGTCGTGAGTGACTACGTGCGTTACTGGATCGATGGGCCGGATGGAAAACCGCAACCGACTCTGCACAAATATTCGCAATGGCTCGCGCACGCGTTGTGGTCGCGCTGGTTCGTCACGCGAGACACGACTGAACTCACCGGTTTGCTCGATAAAATCGTGGTTGATTACCGCCAATGGGAAGTGGAACAGATGCGCCCCGATGGACTTTTCTGGCAAACGGATGTCCGCGACGCGATGGAGGAGTCGGTCAGTGGTGGCCGCAAATTGAAGAACGTGCGTCCGACGATCAGCGTTTACATGTATGGCAACGCCCTCGCGATTGCCGAAGTCGCGCGCCTGGCCAGGCGCGATGATCTCGCGCAGGAGTTTTCCGCTAAGGCCGCGCAGCTGCGGCGCGACGTGCAAAAGACCCTGTGGAACGAGTCGCTGGTGTTTTTCGGTTCGGTGAACGAAGCACTCGAACCGATCAAAGTGCGTGAAGAGATCGGGTTTATCCCGTGGTATTTTAATCTGCCCGAAGCGGGGCAGGGCTACGAGCGCGCGTGGGCGCAGTTGACCGACGAGCAAGGGTTTAAAGCCCCGTGGGGCATCACGACCACGGAACGCCGCGAATCGACCTTCCGCTCGCGGGGCACCGGCACGTGCGAGTGGGACGGTGCCGTCTGGCCCTACGCGAGTGCGCAAACCATCACCGCGCTCGCGAATGTCTTGCGCGATTATCCGCAAGATACGGTCACCAAAGCGGATTACTACGACGCGTTTCTCACTTACACCAAGAGCCACGTGTTCGATGGTTTGCCTTACCTCGGCGAATATCAGGACGAAAAAACAGGTGCTTGGCTAAAAGGTCGCGACCCGCGTTCGTATTACTACAACCACTCGACCTACGCCGACCTCGTGATTTCCGGTGTCGTGGGTTTGCGTCCGCGAGCGGATAACGTGGTAGAAGTTTCGCCGCTGCTCCCGGAAGGCACGTGGGATTGGTTCTGTTTGGACAATGTCCGCTATCATGGCCGCGACCTGACGATTCTGTGGGACAAAGACGGCTCGCGCTACGGTCGCGGGGCCGGTTTGCAAATTCTCGTCGACGGAAAATCGATCGCGAAGTCCGCGACACTTGAACGCATCACCGTCAAACTGCCATGAGTTTTATCCACCGGGCGACAGCTGCATTGACAGCGTTGGCGTTGAGCGGAGTGATTTCCGCCAAGGAATTTCCGGCGCCCGTTTCGCTCGGTAAAGATGGCAAACTCATCTATCACGCCGAGTCGAATGGCGATCGCGTGCCGGATTTTTCGCACGCGGGCTATCGTGGTGGCGGGGTCGCGTGGCCAGTCGCGGAGGCGAAGGTGCTGGTCAATCCCGTTGAGGGCGATGATGGCGCGCGCATCCAGGCGGCGCTTGATTACGTTGCCGGTTTACCGCTCGGCGCGGACGGCATGCGTGGTGCGGTGCAACTCGCGCCTGGTCGCTACGAAATCGCAGGACAGATTTTTGTGCGCGCGAGCGGCGTCGTGTTGCGCGGATCGGGTCGCGAGGAGAATGGCACGGTGCTTGTAGCCACGGGCACGGATCGCCGGCACTTGATCGAACTCTCTGGAAAATTTTTGCGCGAAGAGTTGCACGCGGCCGTGGCGATTACGGATGATTACGTCGCGGTCGGAATGCACACGTTGAGCGTGGCCGATGCAAGTGGGTTTAAAGTTGGCACGCTCGTGACCGTCGAACGTCCGAGCACGGCGGAGTGGATTAATTTTCTCGGCATGGATGTCGCGCCGGGGCGCCAGCCTTACAGTTGGAAGCCCGGTGCGTTTAACGTGAATGCCGATCGCGTGGTCATCGCGGTGGAAGGCAAGCGCCTCACGCTCGATGCGCCGATCACGACGGCGCTCGAAAAACGTTTTGGCGCCGGCAAGGTCACGCCTTACACGCAAACCGGTTATCTCGAAAATGCCGGCATCGAAAACCTGCGTTGCGAGTCGGCCTTCGACGGGGGCAATCCGTTCGACGAACAACATGCGTGGAACGCGATCGATCTCCACGCCGCGCGCGACGTGTGGGTGAGCGATGTGACAGCGGTGCATTTTGCGGGCTCGGCGATTCAAGTCGGGGCGCGCGCCGCCCGCATCACGATTCAGGACTGCGCTTCGCTCGCGCCGGTTTCGGAGATCGGTGGGTATCGCCGGATGAGTTTTCACTCGCGCGGGCAACAAGTGCTTTTCCTGCGCTGCCGCGCGGAGCAGGGGCGAAACGATTTTACCACCGGCTATCTTGCCGCCGGCCCGATCGTGTTTTTGGAATGCGAGGCCGTGGACGCCCACAGCTTCAGCGGTTCGGTCGGCAGTTGGACGTCGGGTTTGCTGTTCGATAACGTCAAAATCGACGGCAACACGCTCAGTCTCGATAACCGTGAAACGTGGAATCAAGGCGTCGGTTGGTCTGCGGCGAACTCCGTGATTTGGGAAAGCGCCGCGTCGATCATCGTGAGCCGTCAACCGCCCGGTGCCCACAACTGGGCCGTGGCGACGTGGGGACAATTCGTCGGCGACGGCCGCTGGAGCATGTGCAACGAGTTCGCCAATCCCGACAGCCTCTATCGCGCGCAACTCTCGGCGCGTCTCGGCAAAGATGCGCTCGGTGCGCTCGTGAGTCGCGCTTACGCACCGATGGCGCCAACGATCGTTGCGCTGGAAAAGGCCGTCCCGGATCTTGCGACAAAACTCGCGCCGAAATCGATCGCGCCCGGCGAACCGCTGAAGCTCGTCAAGGGATGGTTGAAGCTCGGTGACAAAGTTCTCGCCGGCAAAGACACCGCGGGCGCGTGGTGGCTTGGACGGCTTGAGCCGGCGCTGGCGTCGAGCGTGGGACCGGCGATCACGCGTTTCTCGCCCGGGCGCACGGGCACGGGTTTGACAGACGAAATTCCCGCCGTGGCCGCACGGATGGTCCGCGAGGGCATCGTGGCGTTTCGTCATCATTATGGACTTTGGTATGAACGCCGCCGCATCGACCACCAAATGATCCGGCGTCCGGATGCGGAGGTGTATCCACCGTTTTTCGAGCAACCGTTTGCGCGCAGCGGGCAAGGCAAGGCGTGGGACGGTCTCAGTCGCTACGATCTTACGAAATATAATCCGTGGTATTTCTCCCGCCTGCGGACGTTTGCCGCGGAGGCGCGCCAGCACGGCCTCGTGCTCATCAACGAAATGTATTTTCAGCACAACATTATCGAATCGGGCGCGCACTGGGTCGATTCACCGTGGCGTCCGGTGAACAACCTCAACGGCACCATCTTCACGGAGCCACCGCCCTTCACGGGTGACACAATTAAGATGGCGGACGAATTCTACGACATCTCCAAGCCGCTGCATCGTGAATTGCATCGCGCCTACATTCGGCAGTGCCTCGCCAATCTCGCCGGCGAGACCAACGTCATCCACACACTCAGCGCCGAGAACACGGGACCGTTACATTTCATGCAATTCTGGCTCGATGTAATTGCCGAGTGGGAACGCGAAACCGGCCACCGCCCCCTCATCGCGCTCAGCGCGACGAAAGATGTGCAGGATGCGATTCTCGCGGACGCCGAGCGCTCAAAATTTGTCGATGTGATCGATCTCACCTATTGGTTTCGCACGGCGAAGGGCGAAGAGTTCGCGCCGGCCGGCGGCATTCAGCGCGCTCCGCGCCAAAATCTTCGTCTTTGGAAAGGCGGCCGCCCCACGGCAGCCTCGATCGCGGACATGGCGCGCGAATATCGGGAAAAATTTCCCGACAAAGCCGTCATCACCGGCCTCGACCAGGCCGGCGAAATCCAGCCGCGCTGACGTCCTCGCAACCCCGAATCTGCACACTCCTTTTAGCTACCCTTATGAAACTACCTAGAGCCCTCTGCCTTCTCCTCGTGTTTTTATCGTTGGGTGGTGCGTTGCTGCGCGCCGCGCCGACCTCAGTCGAACAATGGGGCCTTTACGAAGTCGCGCTCAAAGGCCCGGCCGACGGCAACCCGTTTGTCGACGTGCGCCTGACGGCGACGTTCACCGACGGCGTGCGCAAGGTTGAGGTGAACGGCTTCTACGATGGCGACGGCGTGTATCGCGTGCGTTTCATGCCGGAGACGACTGGCGAGTGGCGCTACGAAACGAAGAGCAATCGCTGGGCGCTGACTGACAAGAGCGGCGTCTTCACCGTCACACCGGCGACTGGCAAAAACCGCGGCCCCGTGCGCGTGCGCAACACCTACCATTTCGCCTACGCGGACGGCAGCGCGTTCAAACCAATTGGCACGACCATCTATTCGTGGACGCACCGGCCCGCCGCGATGGAAGAGGAAACGCTCAAAACGCTCGCGACTGCGCCGTTCAACAAAGTGCGCATGCTCGTGTTTCCGCAGGCGCACGGAGTGAAATTCATGCCCGTGGAACGCTGGCCGTATGTCGGCAAGGCGCCGCGCGACTGGGATTACACGCGCTTCAATCCGGATTTTTTCCAACACCTCGAAAAACGCGTCGGTCAACTCCGCGATCTTGGCATCGAGTGCGATCTGATTCTGTTTCACCCCTACGACGACGATGAAGAGTGGGGCTTCGAAACGATGTCGACCGAAGCGGACGATCATTACCTTCGCTACCTCGTCGCGCGCCTCGCCGCGTATCGCAACATCTGGTGGTCGATCGGCAACGAATACGATTTCCTCCGCACCAAGACCGTCGCCGACTGGGATCGCTATTTTCAAGTCGTGCAAGCCAACGATCCTTACAATCACCTACGTTCGATTCACAACGGCCACTTGCTCTACGACAACGGCAAGCCGTGGGTGACGCACTCGAGTATTCAAAACGGCATGGCCGCGGCCGAGCCGGGCCGTGCGGAACTGTATCGCGATGTGTGGCGCAAGCCGGTCGTTTACGACGAACTCAATTACGAAGGTAACCACGAACTGCGTTGGGCGCAGTTGTCCGGCCGGGACATGGTGCGTAATTTTTGGAATGCAACTGTCGCGGGAACTTACGGCGGCCACAGCGAATTTTTCGAAGACGAACGTCAGGTCGTCTGGCTCGCCCAAGGTGGCAAACTGAAAGGCGAGAGCGCGCCGCGGCTCGCGTTCCTGCGCAAAATCCTCGAAGACGCTCCCGCCTCCGGCCTTGATCCGATTGATCAATGGCGGGATGTGCGCCTCGTCGGCAAGGCGGGCGAATATTATCTCGTTTATTTCGGCGAAAAAAAACCGACCTCGTGGGCGCCTTCGCTCTATCGCAATGGCCTCGTCGAAGGCATGCAGTTTCAAGTCGATGTCATCGACACCTGGGACATGACCATCACGCCGGTGGAAGGCGCGATCACGTTGAAAAAGAAAAACCGCTACGTGTTCGCCGATCGTGACGGTCGCGAAATCAATCTTCCGGGCAAACCCTACCAAGCGATCCGCCTGCGCTGGGTCGGCGGCCCGAAACCCCAGCCCGTCGTCAAAGCCCCGGTCGAGCCCTGAAGCGATGCGTTAATTTTTTTAAACCACGGATGACACGGATAACACAGATCAGTCTGATTTCGGATCCGTGTTATCCGTGAGATCCGTGGTCAAAAATTTAGGCCTCATGACTTACTCAAAATTTCTCTGCATTTTTGTTCTCTGCTGCGCTGGGCTCATTGCCCGCGCCGCCGAGAAGCTTCCTGAAACCTGCTACCTCTTCGCGTATTTCTATCACGATCGCGAAGGCGAGGGCTTCCGCCTCGCGTGGAGCGCGGATGGTTATTCGTTCGCGATGCTGAACGAAGGGAAGAGCTATCTCCAGCCGACCGTAGGCGAAAATAAACTGATGCGCGATCCCGCGCTTTATCGTTCACCGGACGGCACGTTTCACCTCGTGTGGACGACGGGCTGGACGGGGAAGACGATCGGCTATGCGTCGTCGAAGGACTTGATCCACTGGTCGGACCAGCAGGCGATTCCCGTCATGGCGCACGAAGCGGAAGCCCAGAATTCCTGGGCCCCCGAACTCGTGTGGGACGACGCGAAGCGCGAGTATCTGATCCACTGGTCGACCACTATTCTCGGCAAATATCCCGAGACGGCGATGTCCAACAAACGTCCCGAGCGGAATCATCGCATCTACGCGACCACGACGAAAGATTTCAAAACCTACACACCGACGAAGCTGCTCTACGACGGCGGCTACAACGTGATCGATGCCAATTTGATCAAAGCCGAGGATGGCACGAATGACTGGCTGATGTTCGTCAAAAACGAAACCGTGCAGCCGAAGACCGAGAAAAACATCCGCCTGGTGCGCGGCAAATCTCTCGCCGGCCCGTGGAGCGAAGCTTCGCCCGCGCTCACTGGAAACTATTGGGCGGAAGGCCCGGCGGCGATCAAGGTCGGCGATGAATACCGCGTCTATTTCGACAAGCATATGCTCAACGCGATCGGGCTCGTCGTCTCGAAAGATTTGCAGACGTGGCAAGATGTGAGCGATCGAGTGACTTTCCCCAAAGATGCCCGCCACGGCTGCATCCTTGCCGTGCCGCGCGACGTGATCGCAACCCTGCTCAATAAATAAACTCCGCTTTGTCATGAAACGTCTAAATGCCTTTCTCTGTTCTCTCTTTCTAGCGGTTTCTGTTTTTAGTGCGCGGGCGGAAACCAACAGCGGCCTCTCCACTCGCCAATCGCTCGACGGCACGTGGCAATTCGCCCTCGCGCCCAATGTGGACGAAGCCGACAAGCTCCGAAAATTTTACGCGGACACATTCGACGCGTCGGCCTTTAAGCCGATCCCCGTGCCCTCGAATTGGACCACGCACGGTTTCGAAGAACCTCATTACGTCAACGGCACGACGTCGGAGGGATTTTATCTCTATCACTTCAACCCCCCCGAAAGCGTGAAGGGAAAACGCACGCTGCTGCATTTCGGCGGCGTGTGGCAATCGGCGGAGGTCTGGCTCAACGGCAAACTGCTCGGTCGCCACGACAGCGGCTTCACGGCGTTCGCATTCGATGTGTCATCCGGTTTATTGCCCGGCGCGCAGAATCGCCTCGCGGTGCGGGTGCGCCAACAGACGCCGCTCTTCAAACTCGATGCGAATGACGATTGGGCGCTGCCGGGCATTTTTCGCAGCGTGTGGCTCGAAACCATGCCGAAGGAGTGGAATCTTGAGAGCGTCGAAGTCGTCACCGATTTCGATGACAATTTCCGCGACGCGACGCTTAAGATTCGCGCGCATGTGATGCGCAACGAAAAGGCTGACTTCTTCGCCGACTCGCCGCCGTTTGAAGTGCGCGCAATTCTCAGCACCCGCGACGGCAAGGAAGTGCAGCGCACAAATTTCACCGCGGTGGTCGCCGGCGCGCACAACGGTTTCGACGCGCCGCTCGCCATGCGCGTGAAAGAGCCCGCGTCGTGGAACGCGGAGACGCCGAATCTTTATCGTTTGCGGGTCGAATTGCTGCGTGACGACAAAGTGCAGCATGCGTGGGAAGACCTCATTGGGTTCCGCGAAATTTCGACCGCGAACGGTATTTTCCGCATCAACGGTCAAATTGTGAAACTGCACGGCGTGGCGGCGCACGACCAACATCCGGATGTCGGCCGCGCGACGCGCCGCGAACACTGGATCGAAGACATTCGCCTCATGAAGGCGGGTAATATCAACGCCGTGCGCACGGCGCACTATCCGCACGCGGAAGGCTTTATCCGCTTGTGCGACGAGCTCGGGCTCTACGTGATTGAGGAAGTGCCTTACGGGTTCGGTGGTGATCGGCTGAGCGATCCGAGTTATGCGGAAGGCGCGTTTCTGCGCGTGCATGAAACCATTAAGCGCGATCGCAATCGCCCGTCGGTCGTTGTGTGGAGCATTGGAAACGAAGACCCGTTTAGCTCGCTGCACCTCGCGACGGTGCGCGCGGTCAAAGGTCTCGATGCCACGCGGCCGACGCTGTTTCCCTTTCGTTTCGATGCCGGCCTGCCACCGGAAATCGACATCGTCGCACCTCACTATTGGAAAGCGGACGACTACGATAATTTTCTCTCGCGGGCGACGCGTCCGCTGATCACGACGGAATTCAGCCACGCACTTGGCGCGGATGATTTCGGCGAACAAGCGGAGCGTTGGGACGCGATTCGCCGTCATCCCTCGGGCGCGGGCGGCATGATTTGGCTCTGGGCGGATCAAGGATTACGCCGCAAAACCGCTGGCAATGAAGTGTTGGATCCGATGTTGGGCAAGGCCAAGATCACGCGCGAAGGCGCGGAGTTCGTGCGCGAGTCCGATGCCGGCAAAGACGAAATCTACGACGCGCACGGCAACTACGGCACCGACGGCATCGTCGATGCGAACCGCACGCCGCAGATCGACTATTGGGAAACGAAATCGGCTTACGCGCCGGTGCAGGTGCTCGCGGAGCGCCTGGATTTCAAACCCGGTCAACCGCACGTGCTCATCCCATTGCGCAACGATTACGATTTCACCGATCTCTCCACGGTGCGCGCGGAGTGGACGATCTATCGCGGTGCCAAAATCGTCGCGCGAGGTCGGGAAAAATTATCCGGCGCGCCGCACTCGCACACGCGTCTGAAGCTGCCGACCGACTCGATCAAACGCGATGCGCCCGCTAGCGGCTACTATGTGCACTTCGCGTTCTACGACCCGAAAGGCCACGAATTGAATCGCCGCAGCGTGCGTCTGGGCGATCTCGGCGAAGCCGCGCGCCCGCCGGTCGCGCCCGCCGACGCGAAAGTCACCGTCGCAGATCAAGACGGCAAAGTAACGCTGATCGCCGGAGCCGCGCGCTATGTGTTTGATTCGAAAACCGGCTCGCTCGCCGCGCTCGAAATCGGCGGCGCGCAAATTGCCGAAGCTTCCACTGCCGTCGTGTGGCGTCCGCCGACCTACTCGGAACGCAACGTCCTCGACCGTCGCAAGGACACGCGTGCGTGGGAAAGTTATCTCCAGAATCTGCCGCCGAAAGCGACCAAGTGGAATGTGACTTCCGATACGAATGGCTCGGTCATTCAAGCTTCGGTTGAATACCGCGCGGATGACAAAAACGGATTCACGGTCGACTACACGTATCGCGTCGCGAACGACGGCGCGTTGACCATCGATTACGTCACGAAAGCGAAGACGGAAGTGGAATCGTTGCTGGAAATCGGTGTCGAACTCAAACTCGTCGACCAACCGTTTACGGCGGAGTGGCTCGGTTACGGTCCGGGAAAAAATCTGCCGAATCGCCGCGCGTCAGCGTTGTTTGGTCAATGGAACTTGCCGTTGTTTAGCGGTGAAGTGCGCGGCCCGCGCTCCGGGGTCGAGTGGCTGCGCGTGCACGGCGCGAAAGGAAACTCGTTCGAGGTGCGCGGTATCGAAGCGTTCAATTACTTCGGTGCTTCGAAAGAAGGCGTCGGTGGCACGATGCGTTTGCTCAATCATATTGCTGGCGCGTGGGTGAAAGGCGGCCCGCCAGAGCGCTCGGAATGGCGTCTCGATTTGAAGGACGGGCAAGGGGAGTTCTCCGGGCACATCGAACTGCGGCCTCTCACGAATCAGCAATCCGAAGCGGACGCACCGAAGCATCCGGCAGTGATTTCGTCGTCCTTGATCAATGCCAACGCGAGTTATCCGGAAAGCCACGCATCCACGATCGTCGAAATCGCGCCCGGTCAACTCGGGGCGGCCTGGTTTGGCGGCACGAAGGAACGCAATCCCGACGTCGTGATTTGGTTTGCGCGTCAGGAAAACGGCCAGTGGCTCCCCGCGAAAGAAGTCGCCAACGGCATCCAGAAAAACGGCCCGCGTCTCCCCACGTGGAATCCGGTGTTGTTCGCGCCGAAAGGCGGCCCGCTGGTGTTGTTTTTCAAAGTAGGCCCGTCGCCCGCGAAATGGTGGGGCGAGTTCGTCACGTCCACCGACGGTGGAAAAACCTGGAGCAAGCCGGTGCGTTTGCCCGATCAGGACGGCATCCTGGGTCCGATAAAAAACAAACCGGTGCAACTCGCCGATGGCGCCTGGCTCTCCGCGTCGAGCATCGAGGGCACGCCGACGGGCTGGCGCGCGCATTTCGAGTTGTCGACCGACCAAGGCAAGACGTGGAAATTTATCGGCCCGGTTGAAAAAGGGCCCGTCGATCTCGACATGATTCAGGGCAGTATTCTGTTTCATAAAGATGGTCGCCTGCAAACGCTGGGCCGCACGCGGGAAGGCGTGCTCGCGACTTCCTTCTCGGCGGATCAAGGCAGCACTTGGGCCCCGCTCGCGTCGTCGGGTCTGCCGAATCCGAATTCCGGCACCGACGCCGTGACGTTGAGAGACGGTCGCCAGCTGCTCATCTATAACCACACCGCGCCGCCGCCGGAGCGTCCGTCGAAAGGCGTGCGTTATCCGCTGAATCTCGCGATCTCCGACGACGGCGTGATCTGGCGCACGGTGGCGACACTCGAAGTCGTGCCGCGCGCGGCGGGTTATGCGTATCCGGCGATCATCCAGGCCGCCGACGGTAAAGTGCACGCGACTTACACGTTTGATCGCAAACAGATCAAACACGTCGTGATCGATCCGGAGAAGTTATGAGTCTGGTTGCCACGATGAGGTTGCTTTTGGGCGGCCGGCGAGGTCGCTGCTGCGGGCAGACGTCGGTGCGGAGACCGATGCCCACCGTGTTGGCATTTCTTCTATGTGCAGGATTTGCACACGCTGCGCTCATCGTCACCGATTTGAAAACCGATCACGCCGTCAACCCGCTCGGCGTTGATGTGGTGTCGCCGGTGTTGCAATGGCGCGTGCAATCCGCCGAACGCGGCCAAAAACAAACCGCGTGGCAAGTGCTCGTGGCGAGTTCTGCCGAGAAACTCGCGGCGAATACCGGCGATTTGTGGGACAGCGGAAAAGTTTCCACCGACCAGACCGCACACGTGCCTTACGCGGGTAAACCGCTGACTTCGTCGCAGGGCGTTTTTTGGAAAGTGCGCAGCTGGGATCGCGATGGCAAGCCGACCGCCTGGAGCGAAGTCGCGACTTGGACAGCCGGTGTGGTGCGCGAACGCGATTGGCAGGCAAAATGGATCGGCGCGCCGTCGCAGTTGGAAAACACACTGCTGCGTCGAGACTTTGTCGTAAAGCCGGGCCTGCGTCGTGCGTTGGCGCACGTGACGGGGTTGGGCCAGTATGAACTTTTCCTGAACGGTAAAAAATCGGGCGTGGATCTGCTATCGCCCGGCTGGACGAACTACCGCAAAACCGTGCTTTACGATACGCGCGACATTACCGCGTTGCTGCGCACCGGCGCGAACGCCGTCGGGCTTTCGCTGGGTAACGGCATGTTCCACGTGGTGCGTCCGGCAGGACGTTTCGCGAAGTTTATCGGTTCGTTCGGCGAGCAACGCGCGATTGCGCAAATCGAACTCGACTACGCGGATGGCTCACGCGAACTCGTCGTGACCGACGACACCTGGCGCGCGCACGCCGGCCCAATTACGTTTTCGAGTATTTACGGCGGCGAAGATTTTGATGCGCGTCTCGGGCTAAAAGGTTGGAATGAAGCCGGCTTCGACGCGGCACAGTGGCCGGCGGTTAAAGCGACCGGCGATTCGCTCGCGGTATTGCGCGGCCACAGCGCGGCGACGGAAGCGATCGCTCCGATTGAAACGCGTCAACCGGTCGATCTGAGAACACTCGCGCCGGGCGTGGTGGTGTTTGATTTCGGCCAGAACACGTCGTTCATGCCGCGAATCCGGGTGAGCGGCCCGAAAGGTTCGGTGATCAAATTGACGGCGGGCGAAGTCTTGAAACCCGACGGCACGATTGAGCGTGGCACGATGGGTGGCGCGCACCGCGGCAGCGCGTGGTGGCAATACACGAAGGACACCGATGGCATCGAGGAATGGTTTCCGCAGTTTTATTACCTTGGTTCGCGTTATCTTTATACCGAATTGATGGCTGCGACTGCAGGCGCGGCATTGCCTGAAGTGGAATCGGTGGAACAGGTGATTGTGCACTCGACGGCGGAACCGGTGGGCACGTTTGCGACGTCGAATCCGGTGCTGAATCAGATTCGTGATCTCGTGCGCTGGGCGCAGCGTTCGAACATGGTGTCGGTGCTCACGGACTGTCCGCATCGCGAGAAACTCGGCTGGCTCGAACAAAATCATCTGTGCGGCCCGGCGTTGCGTTACGAGTGGGACATCACGCGACTTGCCGCGAAGAACATCCGCGACATCCGCGAAGCCCAGCTCGACGATGGTTTCGTGCCGAACATCGCGCCGGAATATACGGTGTTCAAAGGCACGTTCCGCGGCGCGGCCGAGTGGGGGGCGACGTTTATTCAGGTGCCGTGGCAACAGTATGTGTTCACAGGCGATGGCGGATTTTTGCGCGAACACTACGACGCGATGAAGCATTACTTCGCGTATTTGGAAAAATTGGCCGCCGGGGGAGTTTTAAAAGAAGGCCTCGGTGACTGGTATGACGTCGTGTTGGACAAAGGCGGGCGCGCGAACCTCACGCCGCCGGCGCTCACCGCGACCGCGCATTATTACCTTAACGCCGTCACGCTTTCGAAAGTTGCCGCGATTTTGAATGGTGCGGACGAAGCGAAGTCATTTGCCGGCAAAGCCGGGGAGATTCGCGCGGTTTTCAATCGTGATTTTTTCAAAGCCGGCCCGCCGGAAGTTTACGGCACGGGTTCGCAAACCTCACAGTTACTGCCCGTCGCCCTGGGAATCGTGGAACCGGAGCATCGCGACGCTGTGTTGGCGGCAGCGTTGAAGGACATTGAAACGCGCGGACACGCCACCGTCGGCGCGGTGGGCACGCGGTATCTGTTTCGCGCGCTCACCGACGCGGGGAAAATGGATCTTCTCTACAAACTGATCACGAATCCGGACATGCCCGGTTACGCGATGCAGCTGAAGCGCGGTAACACCGCTCTCGCTGAATCTTGGACTGGCCAATATGGCGCGTCGCAAAACCACTTTTTCCTCGGGCAGGTGACCGAATGGTTTTATCACGATTTGGCCGGCATTCAGCCGGACGACACGACGCCGGGTTTTAAGCATATCGTCCTGCGACCGCGCGTCGCGGGCGACCTCACGTGGGTGGAGGCGAGCTACCAATCGATCCGCGGGCCAATCAAAGTGCGCTGGGAACGTGACGCGCAGAAATTCATCTATTGCGTGGAAATACCCGCCAATACCACCGCGACGCTCTGGTTGCCTGCATCAGTCGATGCGCCAATCCAAGAAGGTCGGCAGGCGGTCGAAAAAAGTGTGGGCGTTAAATTTATCCGCCACGACAGCGAGCATGCCTTGTTCGCGTTGGAGTCGGGAAGTTATCAGTTCGAATCTAAATTATGAAGCTGCCGCGCATCGCTGGATTTTTGGCTGTCATCACGTTGGGTTTGCCGAGCTTGCCCGTGCGCGCAGAAGAGGCGTTGGCGTGGTTGCCGGTGGGATTTCCCGTGCTACCCGCGGAAGGACTGGTGCTTTGCCAACGCGATTACCTGACTGAAGCACAGGGCAAAGCGGTTTTAGACGCGGCCGGCGTGGAGTTTTCCAGTAAAGAAAAATGGGACGCCTACGCGGCGCTCCTCCGAGACAAAGTGCAGCGCGGCGCGGGACTTACTCCTTGGCCGAAGCGCACGCCGCTCAACGCGATCATTCATTCGCGTCGTGACTATGACGGCTACAGTGTCGAGAACGTCGCGCTCGAGACGATTCCCGGTTATTTCCTGACGGGAAATTTGTTTCGCCCGCTCGGGGCCAAAGGCCTCGCGCCGGCAATTCTCACGACGCAGGGGCACGCGGGGACCGTGAAGCAACCGTCCGATTACGCGAAGCAGGGCCGTTTCACCGACCAAATGCAGTTTCGCGCCGCGACGCTCGCGCGAATGGGTGCGGTCGTGCTCACCGTCGATATGTTTGGGTGCGGCGATTCGATTCCCCAAGTCGGACAGGAATCGCATCGCAACGAGATCACGATGACGATCCAGACCTGGAGCAACATTCGCGCGGTGGATTTTCTCGCAGCGCTGCCGGGGGTCGACCCGCAGCGGATCGGGGTGACCGGTGCATCGGGTGGCGGCACGCAGGCATTTTTGCTCACGGCACTTGATCCGCGCGTTGCGGTCAGCGCGCCGGTGGCGATGGTGTCGGCCTATTTTTTCGGCGGTTGTCCGTGTGAAAGCGGACGACCGATTCATCGGAGCGCGGAGCATTTTGCGAATAACGCCATGCTGACGGCGCTGACTGCGCCGCGTCCGCTGCACCTGATTTCCGATGGCGGCGACTGGACAAAAAACACGCCTGACGTGGAGTTTCCGTTTCTCCAAAAAATCTACGCGCTCCAAGGCGCGGAGAAAAACGTGAGCTACGAACATTTCGCAAAAGAAGGTCACGATTACGGCCCGAACAAACGCCAGTCGATGTATCGTTTCATGGCGATGCGGCTGGGTTTGAATGCGAAGATCGAACGCAATGCCGCCGGGCTTATCGATGAAAGCCAGGTGACCGTTGAGCCGCCGGAAAAGCTGCATGTGTTCAACGAGGCCCATCCGTTGCCTGCGCACGCCTTGCGCAGCGCGGAAGCGGTGCGGCAGACCCTGCAAACTCTGCAAACCCCATGAAACTAATTCGCGCGTTTTTCGCTCTGTGCTTGCTCGCACCGTTGTTCGCAACGGCGGCGGCCGTGCATCCCGACTATTCGAAGATTCTGTGGTATCGCCAACCCGCGCAGGTCTGGACCGAAGCCTTGCCGGTCGGGAACGGAAGGCTTGGCGCCATGGTCTTTGGCGGTCTAGCCGAAGAACGCCTGCAATTGAACGAGGATACTCTGTGGACGGGTCAACCACGCGACTACACGCATGAAGGCGCGGCGAAACACTTGCCGGAAATCCGACGCTTGTTGACGGAGGGAAAGCAAAAGGAAGCGGAAGCGCTCGCGATGGAAAAATTCATGAGCAAGCCGTTGCGACAGGAAATGTATCAGCCGATGGCGGACTTGTGGATTGCGCTTACCGGACATGAAGCGGCGACCGACTACCGTCGCCAACTCGACTTAAGCAGTGCGATGGCCTCGGTAAATTACCGCGTGGGGGAAACTCGTTTTACGCGCACGACATTTTCAAGTTTCCCGGATCAGGTGTTGGTCCAACACATCTTCGCCGAAGAGCCTGGAAAAGTGAACGGCAGGATACGCCTCACAAGTCCGCAAGAGGGATTCACGGTTAAAGCTGAAAAAAATGAACTGCACTTAACCGGAAAAGTGAGCAACGGCGGCCTGCCTTTTGCCGTCAGCGTCCGAGTGATTGCGGAGGGTGGCACCGTGGAAATAAACGGGGAATCGCTGGAGGTTTCGGGCGCGACTGCGGTCACCTGTATCGTGGCGGGTGCCTCGGCCTATAAGCGTTACGACGACATCAGTGGCGACGCATCTGCGCGGGTGGCTGACTACCTCAAGCGTGCCAGCGCTTTAAATTTCGACGAACTCCGCAAGCGTCACGCGCGTGATCACCATGCGTTGTTTGACCGGGTGCGTCTCGATCTTGGCGCCGGCGGTTCGTGGCGTTTGCCCACGGACGAGCGGCTGGCGATTGCGGATAAATCCGGCGATCCGTCGCTCGCGACGCTGCTGTTTAACTACGGTCGTTATCTGCTGATCGCGAGCAGCCGGGAAGGCGATCAGGCGGCGAACTTACAGGGCATTTGGAATCATCACCTCGTGCCGCCGTGGGGCAGTAAATACACGACGAACATCAATGCGCAGATGAATTACTGGCCCTCCGAGGTCGCGAATCTGACGGAAACCAATGAAGCGCTTTTCAGATTGATCGACGAAGTGCGCGAGACTGGTCGGCGCACGGCGAAAGTGCACTACGATGCGCCGGGTTGGGTGCTGCATCACAACACCGATGGCTGGCGCGGCACGGCCCCGATTAATAATTCCAATCACGGCATCTGGCCGACCGGTGGCGCGTGGTTCTGTTTGCACCTGTGGGAACATTATCGCTTCAGCCGCGACAAGAGTTTCCTCGCGGAAGTGGCCTATCCGGTGATGAAGGAAGCGTCGGAGTTTTTCGTCGCTACACTCGTTACGGATCCGAAGAGCGGAAAGCTGATCAGCGGGCCGTCGAATTCTCCTGAGCACGGCGGGCTTGTGATGGGGCCCACGATGGATCACCAAATCATTCGCGGTTTGTTCACTTGGACGGCCGAGGCGGCGCGGATTGTCAAAAAGGACGAAGCCTTCGCGGCGAAATTGGATGCGATGCGCGCGCAAATTGCCCCAAATCAAATCGGCAAACACGGCCAGCTTCAGGAATGGCTGGAAGATCGGGATGATCCGGCTGACGTTCACCGTCACGTTTCTCATTTGTGGGGCGTGTTTCCTGGCGAGGACATCACGTGGAAAACTCCCGAGCTGATGAGAGCGGCGCGTCAGTCGCTGCTTTATCGCGGTGACGGCGGCACGGGTTGGTCGCTGGGTTGGAAAATTTCGCTCTGGGCGCGATTCCTCGACGGTGATCATGCGCACAAGATTTTGATGAACCAGCTCAACTTCGTGCGCGAGGATCCCGCGGGTTCGAACAAAGGCCCGGGTGGCACTTATCCGAATTTGTTCGATGCGCACCCCCCGTTTCAAATCGACGGCAATTTTGCGGCGACGGCGGGCATTTGCGAAATGCTCGTGCAAAGCCACACGGGGGACATCGTGTTACTACCGGCATTGCCGAGCGCATGGCCCACGGGCGCGATCTCAGGCTTGAGGGCGCGCGGGGGTGCCGAACTGAAACTCAGTTGGGAACATGGGAAGCTGAAAGAGGTGAGCGTGAGTTCGGCGATTGGTGGTAAATTTATCCTTCGCTGCGGAGAGCAGACGACTGAGGTGCTGCTTGAACCGCAAAAAAACGCGATGCTCGGTGCTGACCTGAAACCTTTGAAAATCTAATTTTATAATATGAAAACACTCGGACTTGGCGTGTTAGGACTCGGCGAGGGCCGCAGCATTATCTCCGGTGGACTCAAGAGTCCTCTCTGGGAGGTCGTGCGCTTGTGCGACACGAATGAAAAAATCGGTCATGAACGTTGCGCCGAATTCGGTCTCGCTCCGGAAAAGTTCACGACCTCGCTCGATACGATGCTTGCCGATCCGGCGGTCGATGTCGTTGGCATTTACACGCCCGATCATTTGCACGCGGAGCATGTGATCCGTGTGTTGCAGGCGGGGAAACACGTCGTGTGCACCAAACCGTTTCTCGGAAACTTGGAGCGCGCGACGGAGGTGATCGCCGCGGCGAAGGCGAGTGGCCGCCGCGTGATGGTCGGCCAAAGCACGCGCTTCTTCGCGCCGTTTACGCGTCAGCGTCAGCATTTCGAAACCGGGGTTTACGGTGAACTCAACAGCATCGAAGCTTACTACAACGCCGACCACCGCTGGTTTTTGGCGAAGGGCTGGGCGAAAACGGATTCGTTTAAATGGCTCTACGGTGGCTTAAGCCATCCGGTGGATCTCGTGCGCTGGTATTTGCCGGATATCGAGGAGGTGATGGGCTATTCGCGACTCAGCGAGAACGGCAAGGCCGGCGGGCTCGTGCATCCAGACACCTTTCATTTTATCTACCGGGCGAAGTCTGGAAAAATCGCCCGCGTGAGCGGCACGTATTCGAGTCCGGTGACGCCGAACCAGCGCGACTCAAACATGAGTTGCGTGTTGCGCGGTGCGCTCGCAGCGGGACAGGCGGATTACTACGAACTGCGTTACTCGTGGAAAACCGATGATCAATCCGTCGTCGAAACGTTCGAGGACAAAGACGACTATTATTTCCGCTTCGGCGGTCACTCGCATCACGCGGGTGAATACCAAAACTACATCGAGTATTTCGCCCGCTGTATCGCGAAGCACGAAGATCCGCATCCGGGAGTGAGCGAAGGCATCGTCACGGTCGCGCTCATGCAGGCGATGGAAGAATCCACGCAAAGCGGTCAGCCGGTGAAGCTGCGCGACGTGCTCGCACGGCATGGGTTGGAGGATTTGCTCGGATGAGTTGGCGACTCTTAGGCTGTTCGCTGATTTTGTCAGTGATCGTGCACGCCACGGAACGGCCCGAAGTCGCGCCGTTTCCCACCGCGAAGCCGCGGATGGTGAAACCCGAAACGATGAGGAAAATTCACGAAGAGGTGAAGACGCCGCACAAATACGGCGTGCTACTGAAAGGCGAACCGGGCGAGTTGCTCGATTGTCCCAACGTGTTTCGTCACGGCGGTCGCTGGTATATGATGTTTGTCGCGATCAAGGACAGCGTCGGCTACGAGACGCATCTCGCCGTGAGCGACGATTTATTGAAATGGGAACGGTTGGGGAAAATCCTGACGTTCACGAAAGACGGGTGGGATGCGTGGCAGGCGGACGGCGGTCTCGCGCTCTACGACACGCAGTGGGGCGGTTCGCACGAACTGTCGAAACACGAGGGACGCTATTGGATGTCCTATCTCGGCGGTGCGAAAAAAGGCTACGAGCCCGACCCGCTCGCGATCGGCATCGCGCACAGTGAAAATCCGGTGGCGCTGAACGAATGGACGCGGCTTCCGCAAAATCCCGTGCTCGCGCCTGGGCAAGCGGACACGCGGGATTTTGAATACACCACGCTCTACAAAAGCGGCATCATTCGCGATGAGCAGCGCACGCTGGGCGCGCCGTTTGTGATGTTCTACAATGGCAAGGCACCGCCTTACGGGCAGGAGAGCATTGGCGTCGCATTGTCAGACGATCTCAAGACGTGGCGACGACTTGGTCACGGACCAGTGGTCAACAATGTGGGCGCTTCGCCTTGGGCCATCAGCGGCGATCCGCAGCTCACGAAAATCGGCGACGTGTGGGTGATGTTTTATTTCGGCGCGTTCTGGAAACCGAACGCATTCGACACCTTCGCGTGTTCCTACGATCTCGTGCACTGGACGAAATGGGACGGCGCACACCTCGTTGAGCCGAGTGAGCCGTGGGACAAACAGTTCGCGCACAAACCGTGGGTGCTGAAGCACGACGGTATCGTGTATCACTTTTACTGCGCGGTCGGCGACCAAGGCCGCGTCATCGCGCTCGCGACTTCGAAAGAACTTAAATCACCCCAACCTGCGACCACGCCATGAGCGACAAGACCTCTTACACCACGCGTTTTAGCTACGCGTCCGCCGATGTTGGCGGACAATTGGTGTTCTGCTTCATTTCGTTTTACCTGCTCAAATTTTACACGGACGTGTATGGCATCGCCGCGGCGACGGCGGGCACAATTATGTTTGCGGCGAAATTTATCGACGCACTCGACGCGCCCATCTGGGGAATCATTTTCGAGCGCACGAATAGCAAGTGGGGGCGCAGTCGTCCGTGGTTTCTGTGGCTATCTGGGCCGTTTGCCGTCTTTGGCGCGCTGACGTTTGTGACGCCCGAACTCACTACGAATGCAAAGATCGCCTACGCGGCAGTGACCTACGTTATCGTGAATGTGCTTTATACGGGCATCAATACCCCGGTGACGGCGATTCTTTCGTCGCTTACAGCGAATCCAAACGAGCGCGTCGTGCTGACTTGTTGGCGCATGTTCGGTTCAAAGCTGGGCGTGCTCATCGTCAATCTGTCGGCGTTGCCGATTGTGGCGTGGCTCGGCGGCGGCGATGACCGCAAAGGATTCATGCTGACGGTGCCGATTTATGCGGCGGCGGCGGTGCTGTTGTTCCTGATGGCGTTTCGAAATCTTAAGGAAGTCGTGAAAGTCGAGAGCCCGCCGCAAGGCGCGTTGTCCGGCTTTGGCGCGTTGAAGGGCAACTGGCCGTGGTGGCTGATTTTTTTCAGCAGCTTCGCGTTTTGGATCGCATTTATTTCACGCGTGTCCGCCGCGCCGTATTTTTTCGAATACACCTTGGGAAGAAAAGACCTCGTGCCGACGGCGTTCGCGCTGGATTTCATTTCGTTGGGCACGGTTTTTATGCTGCCATGGTTCTGTCGGTTAACGTCGAAAAAAAATGTCTGGGCACTGGGGCTCGCGGGCATGCTGGTCGGACAATTGTTAGTCGCGTGGGGCCTTGCGCAGGGGAATTCCGTGCCGGTGATCATGACCGGCTGGGCGATTGGCTTTCTCGCGAGTGGGGCGGCGATGGCGATGCCGTTCTCGGTGCTCTCCGACAGTGTCGATTATGGCGAATGGAAAACCGGCATTCGGGCGCCGGGACTGCTCGCGGCCATCGGCGCGGCGTTTTGTTTAAAAGCGGGCGCGGGCCTCGGTGGCGCGACGCCCGGCTGGATCCTCGGTGCGTGCGGTTATCAGCCCAATGTCGCGCAAACGGACGCCGTGTTGCGCGGCATCGAGCTGAGTGTCGTCTGGCTCCCGGCAATTTTTCTCGTGCTCGCCGTGGTGCCAGTCCTTTTCTACGGAAAATACGAGCGCATGGAGCCGCAGATTCGCGCGGAGCTGGAGAAGCGTCGCGCGCATGCGATCACTTGAGGAGCGGGAAATGCGCAGGCACGAATTGCACGAATTTAAACGAATGAGGCGGAACGGCTTGAGGAAGGGGCGAGCGTTTCATTCAGTTGGAATCATTTCGTGTAAATTTGTGAAATTCGTATCGGACCTCTGTGCGATTGGGCTCCTGGCGATTTTTAGCGTCTTCGGGACGCATGGTCTCCGCGCGGACGAACTCGAAAAGAGATTCCTTGCGCCGCCGCCTGAGGCGCGTCCGTGGGTGTTTTGGTATTGGATGCACGGGGCGATTTCCAAGGAAGGCATCACCGCCGATCTCGAAGCGATGAAGACCGCTGGAATCGCGGGTGCCTACCTGATGCCCATCAAGGACGTCGAGAAACCGGAGCTGTTTCCTAATCCGGTGCGCACGCTCACGCCGCAATGGTGGGCGATGTTGAAGCACGCGATGACGGAAGCGGATCGCCTCGGCTTACAATTTGGCCTGCATGTGTGCGACGGTTTTGCCACGGCAGGTGGGCCGTGGATTACGCGGGAACTTTCCATGCAGAAGGTGGTGTGGAGTGAAACTTTCGTCACCGGCGGAGCGGAATCATCCGTGATTTTACCGAAGCCACCGACGAAAGAAAATTACTACCGTGATATCGCCGTGCTCGCGTGGCCGGCGGGCGAGGAAACGATTCAAACCACACGAACGGTGGTGCCGAAAATTACGACGGATTTCCCCGGCGTAGACGCGCAATTTCTCGTGGAGCCCGTCAGTCAGAAACAGATTCGCGCGGATCAGCCCGGCAGTATTACTTATGAATTTGCGGAAGCGTTTACCGCGCGCTCGCTGGTGATCAAGAATTGGACGCCCAATTATGGCGGCGTGTATCAAGCTACGCGCTTGAAAGTCGCGGTGAGCGACGACGGGGTGGCGTTTCGCGAATTGCTCAAACTTGAACCGCCGCGTCATGGCTGGCAGGACTGGGCGGAGGATTATACGTTCAGCCTGCCGGAGACGAAGGCGCGTTTTTTTAGCTTCAGTTTTGATCCCGAAGGTTCGGAAAAAGGCGCGGAGGATCTCGACGGAGCCAAATGGCGGGCAAGGCTGATTTTGCGCGGACTGGAATTGTCCTCGGAGGCGCGTATTGGAAACTTCGAGGGAAAGTCCGGGGCCGTGTGGCGGCGCAGCGCTCCCGTCAGTGCGCAGGTGTTGCCCGACGCTCGCTGCGTGCCGGTTTCGGACATCATCGATGTGACTGCGCAGATGGATGCAGCGGGACGATTGAATTGGAAACCCCCGCAGCCGGGGCGTTGGCGGGTGCTGCGCGTCGGCCACACGAGCACCGGTAAATATAACGAGACCGCCGGCGCGGGGAAGGGTCGCGAAGCGGACAAATTCAGCGCGGCGGCCGTGACGCTGCAGTTCGACAAATGGTTCGCCGAGACGGTGCGGCGCGTGGGACCGGAGTTGGCGTCCCGGGTCCTTAAAGTGTTTCACACCGACAGCTGGGAAGCGGGCGGCCAAAATTGGACGGGTGAATTCGCCAGGGAATTCAAAACGCGTCGCGGTTACGCACTCACGAAATGGCTGCCGTTATTCGCAGGAATCCCGATTGGCAGCGCGGCCGATTCTGAGCGGGTGCTCGCGGACGTGCGGCTGACGATTTCAGACCTCGTGGACGAGAAATTTTTTGGCACCCTGGCTGCGCTCGCGAAAACGCAAGGCTGTGAGTTTAGCGCGGAAGCGACGGCTCCCACGATGACCGGCGATGGCATGCGGCACTATGGACGCGTGGATCTGCCGATGGGGGAATTTTGGCACCGTAGTCCGACGCACGATAAACCGAACGACATGCTCGATGCGATTTCCGGAGCGCACATCTACGGAAAAAATATCATCGGCGCCGAAGCGTTCACGGAGTTGCGCATGCGTTGGGATGAACACCCGGGGATGTTGAAGCCGCTCGCGGATCGTCATTTTGCGCTCGGGATGAATCGAGTGGTATTTCACGTGTTTGCGCACAATCCATGGCTGGATCGCCGACCGGGCATGACGCTCGATGGCGTGGGGATTTATTTCCAGCGCGACCAAACGTGGTGGCACGAGGCCAAGGCGTGGACTGATTACATCGCGCGTTGCTCGGCGCTCTTGCAAGCGGGACGACCGGTAATTGATGTGGCTTATTTCGCGGGGGAAACGCTGCCGTCCCGCGCGATCCTGCCCGAGCAGCGCAGCGTGGCGCTGCCCGCGGGTTATGCGGCGGATTCGATCAATCGCGATGCGTTGCTGCGACTCGCTCGCGTGAAAGAGGGGCGGCTCGTGTTACCCGGTGGCGCGAGTTACGCGGCGTTGGTGCTGCCGAAAGGAGAAACCCCTTCGGAGGTACTGGCCGCGAAGTTGGCCCAGTTTTCGAAGCAGGGATTGGTCGTGGTGAAACCAGGCGAGGCATCGCTCAACCGTGTGTTGGATGCGCGGGGCGTGACCCCGGACTTGTTGGCGACTGATGTGGTCGGTGCCGCGATTGAAGGGATTGACTGGGCGCACCGCTCGGCTGACGGCGCTGAAATCTATTTTGTCAGTAACCAGCTGAACGAGGCGCGCGCGGTGTCGCTTTCGATGCGGGCCAACGAGCGGGTGGCGGAGATCTGGAATCCGGTGACGGGTGAAATGACGCAGCCGAATGAATCGAGCGAGGCGGGCGGGCGGGTCGATGTGACGTTACAACTGGAGCAATACGGGGCGCGCTTCGTAATCTTGCGCGAACGGAATGATCAGACGAATCGCGCGGTGGCGAAACCGGTCAGCCCGAAGGTTCTCAAGGAGATTCCGTCGCCATGGCGGGTGGAATTCGATGTCAGCCCTGGCGGGTTTAAACAGCGCGTGGCTTTCGATGCGCTCACGGATTGGAGCAAGCAGGCGGATGCGGCGATTCGGTTTTACTCCGGCACCGCGCGTTACACGCAAGTTTTTCAAATCGACGCGCACGCTGGGCGCGTGTGGCTGGATTTGGGGCGCGTCGAAAATCTGGCGCGCGTCAAAGTCAACGACCTGGATTGTGGCGTGGCGTGGACCGCGCCTTATCGCGTGGAGATCACGCACGCGCTGCGTCCGGGAGCGAACGTGGTCGAGATCGCCGTCACGAACACGTGGGCGAATCGTTTGAATGGCGACCAACAGACCTTTGAGATCGAGCGCGTGACGCAGACTACCGCGCCGATTCGGTTGGAGCGCGATAAATTGTTGCCCGCCGGCTTGCTTGGGCCGGTGACGCTGCAGGTCGAGCGCTGATGTTTCCGCACGGATTTTTATGAATCGAATTAAAACGATTGGCTTGGTGCTTCTGGTGACAGGCTTGATGACTGGCGTCGGCAGGGCCGAGCGGTCGCCGCAGGAGACCTACGCGACGGAATTGATCGAGCGGCACCGTGAGACGGGAAAACTCGACTATCGCATCGACAACACGTTGGGCAGCTCGGAAGCCTTCCATCTCGAACGCGCGGCGAACGGTAAAACCACGCACGTGGTCGCAGGCGGGCCGGGCGGGGTGCTTTATGGGGTGCAGGAGGCGCTCGCGATGCATTCGGTGGTGGGTGCGGAAGGTGCGCCCGACTTTGAGTTACGCGGGGCCGTGCTTATGATGTTGAGCGCGAGCTGGAATTATCAGTCGGACTTGAGCCCGGAGATTTATCCGTGGTTTTTCGACCGGCCGCTGATGGTGCGTTATCTCGATTATCTGCTTTCCGCGCGACTCAACACGCTCGTGCTGTGGTCGGGGCATTTGTTTCCGCACATCCTAGATTTGCCGGAATATCCCGATGCGTCGCAGTTCACGAAAGCGGACATCCACCGTAATCAGGAACAGTTTCGCTGGCTCGCGCAGGAATGCGCCAAGCGAAACATCACGATTCTCACGCATTTCTACAATATTCACATCAGCGAGCATCAGGCGAAGGCGCTCGGGCGCGAAGGCAAGGAAGCGGCGCGTTACACGGAGGCGGACGAGTGGGTGCGCGGGTATTACCGCACGATTCTGACGCGCTATTTTGAGGAGTTTCCCAATGTCGGGCTCTACATTTGTCCTGGCGAATCACTTGCGCAGGCGGAGCAATTGCCGTGGTTTCGTGACGTGGTGTTCAAAGCGGCGCAGGAAAGCGGTAGAAATCCGCGCTTGGTGATTCGCGATTGGACCATGGCGAATGATTTTAAGGCGGCCCTGCCTTCGCTCTACGAAAATCTTTATTCGGAGCTGAAGCACAACGACGAGACGATCACGAGTCCGTGGCCGGACAAGCGTCATGCGACGTGGAAAGGGTTCCTCAAGGGACACATCATCAACCTGCACGACCCGGCGGATGCGGTGCCGTATCGCGTCGGCGGTCCGAAGTTGATCGGGGAAATGATCGGGCACTGGAAGGATGCTGGGTATTTCAAGGGCGCGTGGTTTTATCCGCCGCAGGCGTGGTGCTGGCCCTACACGCTCGATCTCGATGCGGAGGGCAAGGACGCAAAGCTGCTCGCGTTCGAACGCGATGAGTTGTGGCACTTACTCGAAGGCCGCTATTTGTGGAAAGCTACACGCGATGCGGCGGAGGAGCAAGCGTGGGCGGCCGCGTGGTTGGGACGGAAATTCGGGGACGCGCAAATCGGTCGCGCGCTGACCGAGTGGTATGATCTGGCTGATCCCATTTTGCCTGGCTTGCAGAACCTCACCGCGACGCGCTTCGGAAATTTTTTTCCGACTTCAATCGGTTGGGTGCAGGCGCAAGTGGACGACATTCTTAGTTATCGCACGAAGATCGACGACGCGCCGCTGGCCGGGCCGACTGGGCTGACGAAGCAGCGCTACTACAGCCAGCCGATCGACGCTTACACGGCGGAGCTTTATCGGAAGAAGTATAGTGGGAGCGGAGGAAACGCGGATTTGCGCAGCTTACCCGTGGCGCAATTCGCGGAGATGCGCGCACGCGGAGAAAGTGCGGAAGCATTTATCCGCCCCGATGCGTTGATTGATTTGTATCTCGAAATGGCGCAAACGAGCCTGGCAAAAGCAAAGATTGCACATGCCCGCGGGGCGGGCGGGGCACACGCGGCGGAGCTGCAACGCTTCGTGCAAGATAGCCAGGCGCTCGTTTACACGGTGGAGTTTTACCGCCTCAAAGTGCGCGCAGCGTTGGAGAAGCGGTTGTTTGAACTCACCAAAAAACCGGAGCATGCAGCGGCGTTTCGCGCGCACATGGAAGCGTCATTGCCGGCGTATGAGCGGATGTTCACTTATGCGGCAAAATATTATCGCGCTGGCAGCTCGATGTGGGACGCGAAACCGTGGTCGCGAGCGTTCGAAGAAAAAGTGAAGCTTGATTACACCACGCAGCTCAAGTGGCTTGAGGAGCAAGGCGGGCTGAAGTGAGGAGCGGGTGCGACGTTTAAAGTGGCGCGAGGTTTTTATTTGGCCACTGATTACACGGATAAAGACCGATGAGGCGGATGGATTTCACGACTGCCTCGCGGGGTTGATGGCCCGCCTCGAATCAATCAGGCGGGCTGAAACACTTTCTTCAGGTGTGCGACGTTGGCGGAGAAGTTGCGTTTGACGTTGCGCGAGTCGGTGGCGTCGCGGGAGCGTTCGATGACGAGCCAGCCGCGCCAATTTAGCTCGTCGAGGGTTTGCTTCACTTTGGGTAGATCGATCTTCGGATCGTTTTCCAGCCAGACGCCGTCTTCATTGGAAGCGTGGATTTGCACGATGCGGTCGCGCCCGAGCGTGCGAAGCTCGGCATGTAGGTCGCGATTGTTCTGCAGCGCATTCGCAAAGTTGAAATAGCTTTTGATTGCCGGTGAACCGACTTCGTCGAGCAAGGCAACTTCCCCGGTCGCATCGAGCGCGGTTTCAATGCCGATCACGACGCCGGCATCAGCGGAATTTCTCCCGATGACTTTGAGGCGTTCGATCACCGTGGGGCGCAGCTCAGGGAATTTAGCGAGATCGCATTGGACGCCGAGCGGGAGGAAGGCGGTTTTTACCTGCATGGCCAGCATGGTGTCGATGCAGTCCTGCACGATGCGCTCGTAGTTGGGGCGCGCGGCAAACGACTGGGCGTAAAAGCCCGACATCGAAATCGAACTGATGCCGAGGTTGTGTTCGCTGGCCTTCGCGTGGAATTGCGCGCGGATTTCGGTATTGGCGAGTTGATTGTCGAAAGTTTCGCGCTGGCCGAGGCTCCCCATGTCGAGTTCCAAACCGTCCGCGCCCAACTCGTGAGCGAGCGGGAACGCGCCAAGCTTCTGGCGTTTAAGGATCATCCAATCGCACACGGCGATCCGGTAGCGTGGGGCTGACACGTTTTCCGTGGCGCGGAGCAAGGCGGTTGGCGCGACGAGTCCAGCAGCGAAAGCCGTGGCGGAAGTGGTTAAGAAATGCCGACGAGTGAGCATGGGTGAATACGGGTTAATTTATTCGAGTAGTCGCTGTCCCGTCGTCGGGCGTTGAGCCCAATCACGGTGCCTTCACTTCATCCTTAAAGATCGTGTCGCCGAGTTTTACGTTGGGCGTATAAACGTATTGATTCAAAAATGCCTCGATGCGTTCGAAGACTTCTCCCCGGGCGTCGGGAAGACCGCGCACGTAGTCGGAGCGTAAGTCGGCAAATTCCGCGACCACATCATTGCGACGCACGGAGGCGGCGAATTGGCGGGCGCGGGCGTAGGCTCCGGTGCGTGATTCGCCTTCGGGGCCGGGATAATTCAAGAGTAGGATCGGTTTTTTCACCGCTTCGGGAGCGCTCACTAGCGGCTTCGCTTTCAAGCGGGCGGCGTCCCCGAACCAGGCTTTGCGGAGGGTGGCCTCGATGTTGTCGCTGCTCCAGCGCTGCTCCTCGAGCCAGCCGCCAAGATCCACGGGTGCATCGATGGCGACGGCGCAGCGAAATTTATCAGGATACATTTGCACTGCACGCAGCGCGATAAATCCGCCGTGGCCACGGCCCATCACCGCGACTCGGCGCGGATTGACGGGAAATAGTTTTTCCAAGTTCGCGATCGTTTCGACGATGTCTTCCACCTGCACGAGATCGTAGCCGGTGGTGAGCGTTTGTCGTTGTTTCAACCCAAAGCCCCATGCCCCGCGGCCGTTGAGCTGCACCACGACGAATCCCATGTCGGCGAGGGCTTGGACATCGCCCTGATAACCCGAGCGCACGCGCTGCCACGGCAGGTCCGGGCACAGGATGAGCATGGGAATCGGCTTCAAGCGCGGTTTGCTTGGAGCGGTGACGAGTCCAGTGATGCGAGCGCCTTCCTTGGTGTTAAATGAAAATGGCAGGGTGACATGCGCGTGATTCGCATCGAGCCACGGTGCGCGTCTCACGAATTCCATGAGCTGCCCCTTGGCGCGATCGTAGACAAAATAGGCGCCGGGGTCAGCCGGACCCTGGGTCGTGAACAGGAAGCGGTTGCTGGTGGCGTCCCAGTCGACGATTTCCATGGAGCGTCCGGCGAATTTCTTTTCCAAGTCGACCTGCAATTGTTGCAGCTCCGGACGCAGCCACACGGCGCTGCGCACGGCGCCTTCGAAGCGAACGCCCGCGAGATTGTGTTGGAAACGATCGAAGACGAGCGTGCGCGAATCAGGAAAGCTGGATTCAGGAGGAGCGATCAGGTCGAACCGTGGATTTTCGAGCGCGAATTTCCGGTTTTCTTTCGTAGCAAGATTGAGGCTGTAGATGCCGTAGGTATCGCGGCCAACGTTGGACGCGTAATAAAGAATGTCCGGATTCTCATCGAAACCGAGAGGAATGGCGCGTTCGCCGAAAAAGTTTTCAGGTGAAACGGTGAACGCGGATTTCGTGGAAAGAGTGGCAATCTCGTCAAAACGTTTGCCGCGATTTTTTCCTTTGGGTCCGTAATAATTATAGTGAAACGGAAAATCACTGAGCTTCGTGTTCGGTAGCGAAAGGCGGATGCGTCCCTGACGGTCGATCAGCGCATCGCTGTTGAGGGGGGCAATGTCGTCGTTGATGACCGCGAGTTTGCCCGTGGCGATATTGAGCGAATATAGTCCCAGCCATTGCGGACTTCCGCTGCCGGAAGCGACGATCGTGATGGCGCCGGGATTTTTCGGATCAAAGTCAAACGTGCGCAAAGTCCGCCCGCGCGTGGTGAAGTTGGTCGGCGAGCCGGGCGGTGCAAAGGGATCCTCGCTTCCCGCCACCGGAGAAAACCCATCTGACGGCTCGGCGTCGGGATCTTCGGTCGCAGGACGGTCGGGGGTGCCGACTTTGGCGGAAAACTTCGCTGCATCTGCGGCGCGCGAGATAGCGAATGGGTTGCTCTGGCCAGAAATCGCTGGAGTTACCTCCTGTAAGTCAAATGGAGTGACCAGCGTCTTGGCGTCACTGCCGTCGACGTTAAACGCGACGATGCCGCCACGCCAACCTTGCCACTGACCGGCCGCGCCACCCTCGTTGCGCGTGAAAATCTGGTTGGTTTCCACGAGTAAGCGCGTCGCCGTGGCCCACTTCATCCAGTTGATACGAGCGGGGGTGCGTTCGCGTTGGTTGATCTCGAGCATTGGCGTGGCGGCTTCGTCATTCATCACGCCAACGTAGGCTTTCATCTTCGACGGGTTATCGATTTCAATGATAACGACGTTCAGGTTCTCACCGTCGCGAACGGTGTAGGCGAGGTGTTTGCCGTCAGGGGAAAGCGCCGCGATGTCAGTGCGGAACGGTTGAAAAAGCGCTTTGAAACGCCCCGGCTCCGGCACGCTGAGCACTTGCTCGATTTGCACCGTAGTCGGCGGAGTGGTGGTGGGCGTGGTTGCGAATGGTGCGGTGGCCGGCGTGGTCGGGGTTTGCGCGACCAGGGCGGTCGCGCTCGCGAGAAAAATTACAAAGCGATTCATGGGTGAGAGGAGGAAGTTGCGGGAGTGGCCGAGGTTCCCGTGAGACGTTGGTTGAGGTAGGAGAGCAGCGAATTCAGAACATCGAGAGCCAGCGGCATCTTATGCCCGCGTGGTTCAGGCTCGGGATAATAAGTGAAAGGTGAATCGAGTGTGGTGAGACGGGTGCGCAATGTCGCCATCTGGTGCAACGCCTCGGGGGATTCCGTCGCATTGATCGTCAGGAAAAGCGGGAAGCGCAGCGGCCGCTCCAGGTAATCGAGAGCGCCGTGAGCGCGCCATTGCGCGATATTTTCGGCGCGGGTGCCCCACATTTTTTCGTAGCGCGGAATCATCGCATCGTGCGGGAGCAAGTCGAGGTAAGTAAATCGTCCTGACATCACGACAGCGCCCTGCACGGCGCTGCTTTGGTCCTGGTTTTCACCGTAGCCCTCAAACTCCGTGAGCGCTTCCGTCGTGGCGAGCATCAAGGCCATGCCGCTCCCGCGCGAGAATCCTGCGGAGACGATGCGACCATTCAAGCCGAGCGGCTCGGAGTGCGCACGCAGCGTCCGCACGGCGGCTTTGATCTTGCGCGCGACGTCCGGCATCGGATCAAACCCCTTGTAAGGCGCGGCCACCGGATGATCGGCCATCGCAGCCGCGTGGCCCGCGAGCGCCGCTGTGGCCACGAGGGTGTCGGTGCAGAAATCGAGCGAGAAGTTGCCCATGCGATTGGCGTTGTCGCACGAAAATTCGAGCACCGCGCCGACCGGGTTTCGCGGTTGCGAAGGGTAGACGATGTCCATCGCGAGATTTCGGTTTACTGCGTCGTCACGGAAAAACCGGACATCGCGTTTCAACCGACAGCCCGACGGCACAATGTAAATGCGCCCCGAATCGAGCAATTGATCGGCGAGTAGCGAGTTTATCTGCAAATCGCGCCGGAGTTTGACCAAATCAGGAATGATGGTGGGTAAACGTGCTTCCGTGTGCAGTGCGTAGTCGAGCACGGCGACGCGGCAGCCATCGCGTTGGAAACTTGCGATGATATCTTTATCGCTCTCCTTGCCGACGCGTGGCTGGGAAAGATTAGTGAGGTAGATCACGAGTGGCGCGGGTGCCACGGCGGGCGAGGTCGCCGGCAAAAGTGTCATCTCTAATTCACGGTTCGTCGCGACGCTGTGCCATGTGAGCGCAGCCTGCACTTGCACTGCGAGCATGAGCAGGAATAGCAGATGTTTCATCACGGTTTGCCTGAAGCTGGCTTGTCAAGATTCCCCAACCAGTCGCCGGAAATATCGCGATACGCGGTCACGCCGCGCTCACCGAGCGTATGTGTGAGTTGGCTTTGTGTTTCGCGGGAAAGGGCGGCGAGTTGGGCGGTGCGCTCGGCGGGAGTGAGTTGCGAGTTGGCTTGGATGGTTTTGGCCTGAGCCAGCGAATGTTCGCGCACAACGTCGACTGCGGTGATGGTGGCCAGCGGAAGATCGAGCCGCGCCATCAAATATACGATTGGCTCGCCGTTGTATTTGCGCAGCGCGAGGTAATCGGCGCCGCGTTCGTCGCCGAGCGCCGCCGCCACCGCTGCGTCGGTGTCGGGCCGCAAGCGTTGGCGTTCCTCGGTGGTAAGATTTGGGTTTTTGCGCGCGGCTTGAAGCTGTGCTTCGAGTGCCATGACGACTTTGTATTCTTCTTCGCTGGGGCGAAATGCGTTCAAGCGTTCGCGCTGTTCTCGCGCCAATGGGCTGCTGGAAAGCTCGTAAACTTTAAATTCCTCGGGACTAAGGATGGATTTGATGGTGTTGAGATGCTCCTGCTGCTGGGTTTCCCACGACGCTTCGGAGCTGGCATATTGGTTTTCGCCGGGCTTCGAGACCTCGCGCTTTTTGGCGAGATACTTCTCTTGTTGTTTGATATTTCGCTCCGTGTCCGCGAGCGCGAGTAGTCGAAGTTTTTCCTCGGGAATCGCTCCGTAACGCGTGCGCAGGCCTTCGATCATTTCTTTGTTCACGGAAAATAACTCGGGACTTAAGAGGTAGCGCGCTTCGAATCGAGTGGCCTCCAAATAGGTCATCACTCGCTCCCGCGAATCTATTTTGGTCGTCCCGTCTTTGAGCTGCCAGTAGGGACGAGCGGCGAAATCTTTATAGAATAATTTGTCCATCCGGCTTCGATTCAACTGACCAAGAATGATGACGATGTCTTCTGACGGGCATCCCACCGCGCGCAGTTGGGCAAGCAACGAATCGTAATTGCTGGGCGCCGCGGTCGACCAAAGGGATGCCTCAGTTTTGCTGCTGATAGCTCTGCTCGAGGAACCATTCGGCGATGCCAACTCGACCTTTGCCTGAGCACCGCCCTTTGTTTTTATCCAATACGCAGCGCAAGCGGCATTGAGTATGAGGGAGCCAGCAAGCAGCCAATGTAAGCGAATGGATTTCATGGCTTCGATTCGACCGCTTGGGGTGCGGGCGTCTGGAGTTGATTTAACCAACTGCCAGCGCCGCTTTTTTGATAAGCGGCCATCGCTTCGGGAGTCAGCTTTGCGCTGATCTTCGCCGATGCTTCGCGCTGGAGCGCGGCGAACTCGGCCTCACGTTGGGCTGGCGAATAAAGGGACTGTTGTTGAATCGCTTCAGCTCGTTGAATGATGCCGCGTTGCAAGGAAACGAATTCACGAACCAAATCTTTACCGTAACTGTAGTTTTCTAGGAGGGCGGAGGTTTTGATGTAGCTCGGATCGTTGACGAGGACGAATTCCTGGCCGCGTTCGCCGCCGAGTGCGGCGGCCATTTGGGCGACAAGTTTCTTTTCCTCGGCTTCCCGTTGTTTGGCAATTTCGCGAGTGATACCGCGCGGGTAATTTTTTTCGAATTCCAATTGGAGTTTGGCCAGTGCTCGGAACTCGACTTCAGAGGCTTCGAAGTGATTGAGCTTCATCGCGAAAGTGTAGTTACTGCTGAGGCCTCGGATATCGTAATCGATCAATTCTTCGGGGGTAAGCGTGGCGGCGAGATCTTCGCGTTGCGCTTTGCGCAAGAATTCGAGTTGGGCCTGATCTTCTTGGAGCCACACCTTGCCTGAGCGGTCGCTCACCTGCTGGTATAATTCGTCGTAGTCGCCTCGGATGAGAGCGACTTGATCTGCTTTCGATTTAGAAAGGTTGCCATAGGTGCGCAAACGCACGGCCTGCTCGTAAGGATCCTGCCAATCGAACACATCGCCGCCCACGGCGAGTTTCACTTCGTCGTCGATTTTACGGAGTAGCTGGCGGCGTTGCTTGCGGAGTTCAGGCGTGAGGCGCTCGTCGTTTCGGTAAGCTTGATAACGCCAATAAGGCAGCGGATTTTGCGATTCCAGGGCATCGAGTCGTGCTTGGTAGCGCGCTTTGACCCGACGCATGACGAGCGCCCGAATCACCGCCGGCGGGAAACCTTGTTTACGGAGAGTTGCGGCATAGTCAGCGTCGGAGCCCGCTTGCCACGAGGACCAAGTGGAATCGGTGTGGGTGAAAGATTGGGGTGGGACCAAGCCTCGATTCTCGGTCGATGGGTGTGGTGTGACCGTGTCTATTTTCGCGGAAACGCGCAATGACCACCACGCCGCGAACGCGAGGTTGGCAGCAATGGAGAGAATCAAAACTGCGCGCGCGAATTTCACGGGCCGCCGGGTTTTGGGGCGAGGTTGCGCAGCCACTCGCCTTTGAGATCTTTGTAGGCGGCCATGCTGCGCGGGGTGTTGAAGATGCTGCCGAGATTGGTCTCGGCTTCGGCGGCGAGGGCGGAGAGTTGGGCGGTGCGCTGCTCGGCGGTGAGTTGCGGGTTTGCGCGGATGGCTTTGGCGCGGTCGTTGGTTTGGGTGCGGATGGCGTTGATGGCGGTGAGGCTGACGAGCGGGATGTCCAGGCGATTCAGCAAGCGAGGGAGCAGATCGCTGCCGGCTTTTTGCAAGGCTTGGTAATCGGCGGCGCGTTCTTCACCAAGGGTGGCTTTGAGTTTGGCGTCGTAGTCGGCTTGGAATGTCGCGGCTTGTTCCGGGGTGGGAGGACTGTTGCGAAAGGTGGCTTCGGCGGATTTTTGCAGTTCGAAGAGCGCTTTGTATTCCGCTTCGGAGGGCTGGAAACTATCGAGTCGCGAACGCAGCCCTTCCGCGGTGGGGCTGTTGCGGAGTTCGTAAGCGGCGTATTCTTCGGGAGTGAGGATCGCCTTGAGGGCGTCTTCGCGTTGTTTGGCTTCCTGCTGCCATTGCTGGGCGGGGTTGGCACTGTAGCGATCTTCGCCGGGTTTGCTCGACGAGTTGGCTCCCATGCCTTGAATGCTTTTCTCCTGTTGCTTCGATTCCACTATGGCGAGCTGGCGCAATTTTTCGATGTCGAGATCGCCGAAGCGGGAACGGTATTGGCGGACGGATTCCTCGTCCGCGCTGAAAAGTTCCGGCGAGAGCAGGTAAGTGCGTTGCAAGCGCTGGTTTTCAAGAAACATGCCCATGAATTCTTGTTGGGATCGTGGCTGGGCAAAATTCTGGCTGCTTTTCCAATAGGGCAGCGTTTCGTTGGCATAGCCGAGCGTGCTGCGTTGTTCGACAAGGCGCGCCACGAGCATCGCACGGACGGCGGCGGCGATGTCCTTCGGCGGACAACCGGCGGCGCGGAGCCGCGCCACGGCCTCGTCGAGGGAATCGCTTTTGAGGCCAGCCCACAACGGCTCGCGTTTGGGCCAGGGGGTGGCGGCATTTTTTGTCGGCGGGGATATCTCGGTTGGGGCATTCGAAATCACCGACGCAGGCGTCGCGGAGCGACTCGCGATCAGCGTCCCGAGGACGAGGTTTGCCAGCAGGGAGACGATCAAGAGAGGAAGAAAGAGTTTCATTATTCGTTTCCTCCGCGGCTCGGCGGGGTGGGGGCGGGTTTAAGTTTGCGGATCCAATTACCGGCGCCTTCGCGTTCGTAGGATTCGTAGGCTTTAGCTCCGAGCTTGGTGGTGAGTGAAGTCGAGGCTTCGCGGTAAAGCGCGGTGAGTTCCGCGGTGCGTTGTTCCGGGGAATAAAGCGTGTTCGCGGTGATGGCGGCGGCGCGGTTGGTGATGTTTTGACGCACTGAAAACACGTCCTTGGCGACGGTGACATCAAAGTTGAAGCGGGAAAGATCGCGCACGGTGTTGCGAAAATCGTTGGTGGAAACCAGCGCGTATTCCTTGTAGCGCTCGGGACTGAGCACGGTGCGGGCTTGTTCAAGGAGTTGGGCTTCGGCGGTGCGCTTTTTGGCCTGTTCCTCTTCGCTGAGATAGTTGCTTCCGAACTGACGATCGAAGTCGAGTCTCACCAGAGTAAGCGCGCGGAACTCTTCTTCAGTCGCATCAAAATAGGTGAGCTGACTGCGCACGGCGTGGGAGGAAGCGCTATTGCGGAGGTCGTATTGCAGGAGTTCGTAGGGTGCGAGGGAAGCTTCGAGGTCAGCCCGACGCTCACGTTCGAGCAGGCGGAGTTGTTCGCGATCCTCGGGGAGCGTGACGCCACGCGATCGATCGCGGATGTTGGTCGAGAGTTCGCCGTAATCGGTGGAGATGGCTTCGATCTGCGCGATCTTATCGGCTGGAATCGATCCGTAGGTGCGCTCGCGTTGGGCGCGCTCGTAATCGGGCACGCTTTCCGGGCCGTCGCCGAGGGCCGCTTTCATTTCCGCGCTGATTTCGCGACCGAGGGCGCGGCGTTCTTTGCGGGCTTCGGGCGAGAGATGCGCGTCGGGGTGCAGGGGAGTGCGCTTCCAGTATTCGTCTTTCTCCAGTGGACGGAGCGCATTCAGGCGATCCGCGTAACGCGCCGTGATGCGACTGCGCAACATATCGCGCACGAGAGCGGGCGGGAAACCTTCCGCGCGGAGGCGGGCGACGTAGTCGGTGTCGGAGAGTTGCGCGAGGCGCGGCCAGGTTTGCGCGTCGAGCGGCTGCGTAAGCGGATCGACGGACGTAGGAGCCGCAACTGACTTTGTGATGTGGAGGTGACTGCTCGCGGGGGATAACGGAACAGCGGGCTTGAGTAACAGCCACGCGCCGAGCGCGGCGTTGGCGGCGAGAGATACGGCCAGTAGTAAGGCGCTAGTTTTTTTCATCGGGGGTTAGTCCCGGGCCCACGGGACGATTTTTCCAATAGTTCGCTAAGATCGAACCGGTGATGTTCATCCAAGGACTAAAAATCGCGGCGGCCAGCCCGACGGTGGCGAGCTTGCCCATCGAACCCGCGAGCCCTGACGCCATGCCGCCATTTTGCAGGCCGACTTCGAACGCGACGGAGCGCGCGGAGTTCTTGTCGAGCCCGGCGCTGCGACTCAGCCAGTAACCGAAGAAATAACCCGCGGCGTTGTGAATCGCGGAAGCGAGGAAGAGCAGTGCGCCGACTTTGAGGAGATTGTCGCGGCCGGCGGCGGTGGTGACCGTCGTGAAATAAACAATGCCGGCCATGGAAACCACCGGCATCCAGCCATCGAGGCGGGTGAAGCGGCGCGTGAGTTGATGATACGTAACGCCAAACGCGACGGCGCCCAACGCGAAGCCAATGAGTTCGTAGGCGAGTTGAACCGACGGCGACTGCGCCAGCGCCCACGGGTCATCGTGCGTGATCAAGATCACCGCGGCGCCAGCGGCGGAGATGAGTTGCGCAACTGCCCAGCGGCGCAGGCGGGCGGGCGTGGCGTGTTTCAAGTAGTCGTGAATCAGAGCCGCCGCGATCGGCACAATCACGATTTTGATGATTTCGATCATCATGTTCATGAATTTCACTTCGACCAAGGTGCCGGCAAGCAGCTTCATCAAAAGCGGCGTCATGATCGGCGCGACGAGGGTAGTGACGGCGGTGACAGTCACGGAGAGCGGGAGATTGGCTTTGGCGATAAACGTCATCACGTTCGAAGCGAGGCCACTCGAGCAGGAGCCGATGAGAATGATGCCGGCGGCGATCTCGGGTTCGAAGTGAAACACTTTGGTCAGTAGCCATCCCACGATGGGCATCACGGAAAAGTGACAAAGGATCCCGACAAGCACACCGCGCGGGGCTTTCGCGACGCCGGCGAAATCATGCAGGCTCATCTGTGTCCCCATCCCGAACATCACGAGTTGGACCACGACGAGCACGAGCCATTTGTTGCGCAGATCGATTTCGCCCCAGCGAAGAAACGCCGACGGATAAACCATCGCCGCGACGACCGCCGCGAGAATCCACACCGTGTATTGATAACCTTTCCACTTGGGCGCGGCGCCGAGGCCGATCGCGAGGCATAAGGTTCCGACAACGGCAGCGGGTTTCCAGAGCGAAGGATTGGCCAAGCCGACACCGATCAAGAGAGCCAGCAGCGCCGGACCGACCAGATAGAGACAAAATTTTCGCAGGGGTAACATGAGTGGGGTGGGGTCGCGAAAGCAGTTACAGCAGCGTCGCCAGATGATCGATGGCGGTCGGCGGACTCGCGAGAATCGGGATGCGTTTATCGGCCTCCGGCAACGCATCGACGACGCGCGCCATCGAGGCCTGGGCGAGGACGATTACGTCGACTTGCGAAACGAGTTCGCGCAACGCCGCGGTGACGAGCGAATCGTGTTTCGCGGTGTCGCCCGCCATCAACGCTTCGAACGCCCCTTCGCACAACCGCGACGTGAGCTCGATGGTTTTGCCGGCGGCCGCGGCGCGACGACGCACCAAATCCGACGTGGGGTTGAGCGTGGTGGCCAACGTCGCGATGACGCCGATACGACGACCGGTTAGCACGGCGATGTCGGCCATTGGCTGATCCACACGGAGCACCGGCACCGCAGAAAAAGCGGCGGATGCTTCCACCGCCGGGCCGATCGACGAGCACGTCACGAGAATATGATCTGCGCCGCCAGTCTCGGCCGACGTGATGTAAGCACCCACGCGGCGCGCAATGTCGGCGGTGAGTGCACCTTTCGCGCCGATTGCGCGCACGAGGCTGTCGTCCACGATGTTGAAAGTATCGACGTTAGGCAGCTTGGTTTTGCAGAGCTGCGCAAAGACCGGGACGAGCGTCGCGGACGTGTGCACGAGAGCCAGGGTTTTTCGTTTCATGGGGTGTTAAATTTTGCCGCGCGCGACCGCGCCGAAGTAATCCGGCGCGCCGACCTGGCCGCCTTTGAAATTGATTTCGATGCCGTCAGCCGATGAACCGGGCGCGTGGGAGCGGCACAGCGGTGCGCCTGGCGCGAGCGGCGCGATCATCTCTAGCGATTCGAGTCCGAGTGCGCGTCCGGTGTAACTCGACGTGTCGCCGCCCGCGATCACGAGGCGACGAATGCCCGTGGTTTCGATGGCTGCGCGCGCGAGTGCTCCCAGCTTGGCCCCGAGCTGATCGGCCGAAACCGGCGCGGAATCTTTTTCGCCGAGACTCGTGTAAACAATCGTGTGACGGCCCGACTTGAGCGCGGCGGTGACATCCGTGAGGAGCGCGCTGATCTCGGTCGCAGGATCGAATTTGATCCCGATAAAATCATGCGCGAGCGCCCATTCGATCTGTCCTGCAGTGACGGGCGAGCAACTGCCCGAAAGCACGAGCAGTGGCGCCGCGCTGCCCGGGTCTGGAAAAGTAGGGCTAGGCATGATTTCGCCGCGTGCCGCCCAATACATTCCGAGCGCCGTTTCGACGCCTGACGAGCCGATGGAAAAAAGCGATTTTCCCGGCGTCGTAAAACCATCGAAGGCGGCGCCGATTTCACTGAGATGCTCGGGTGTGAGAGCGTCGAAGAGGAGGGCCGTGTGCCCGGTTTGCACCAGCGAGCGCACCGATTCGGTAATCGCGGCGACGCCACGTTCGATGGTGAGCACGTCGATTAAGCCGATTTTCGCCGCGGTTTGTTTTCCGAGATGCAACGCGAGATCGGCTTCGTTCATCGGCGTGACCGGATGCCGGCTGATTGCCGGATGGCGGTCGAGACGGTGAATCGCGCCGGCGCTGCCGATGCCAAAGCGCGCGAACAAGTTCCCGAACAAACAATAGCGTCCGAGCGTGGGCGTTGCGGCGAGCACGGGCACAAAAGGAGCTTCAAAAACCGCCGCACCCACTTCGAGTGCGCACCCGATGCTGCCGACGTGCGGAGCAGAATCGAAGGTCGAGCACACTTTGTAGTGGACGTGACGCGCGCCGAGTTCACGCAACGCCGCGAACGCGGGGCGCAAGGTCGCTTCCATCGCGGCGGGTGCGAGCGCGCGCGTGAGTCCGGCGACGCCGATGGCTTGCAGGCCGGGATAACGCGCGAGTTGTGCCGGCGTAGGCGGATCGAGAAACAACACCGTTTTCAGGCCGGCCCGGCTGAGTTGTTCCAGCGCATCAGTCGAGCCCGTGAAATCGTCGCCGTAATAAGCGAGTCGGAGCGAGTGAGCGGTGTCGGCCATGGTGCGAGATGACTATTTTCCGAACTTGGCGACCGACACGGCCAGTTCGGGATAGGCCGCGACGGCCTGCGTTGGTGTGAGGCCTTCGAAGGCGGCTTCCCACCATGTGCGCAGTGATTTCACGCCCGCTGCCGGCCCAGCGGGATGCGCCATGATGCCGCCGCCCGCCATGTAGAGGAGATCGACGGTTTGCGTGCGACGAAAAGTTTCCGGAGCCTGGCCGCCCCATTGACCCGAAGAGACGACCGGCAAAACCGGTTTGCCGAGCGGATCGGGAGCGAGACACGACTGAATCGAACGCACGACAGAGTCGTCGGATTCCCAGAATTTATTCGCGATGCCGTTGACGTGCAGCTGATCGACGCCTGCGAGGCGCCAGAGTTTTTGATAGGCCGGATACTCGATGCCGAGCAACGGGTGGCGATTCAACATGCCCCAACCGTTGCGATGGCCGTGAATCGCGAGCGCGCCGCGGTCGCAGATTTTTTTTGAAGCGGCGAGGCCGACACTATTGATGCTGAGCATCGCGCACGTGCCGCCGGAGGAAACGATCTTGTCGTAATGCCGGCTCATCTCGTCGAGTTCGTCACTGACGTTGAACGCATACATCGCCTTCTTGCCGGTGCGATCGGCGTGCGCGTTGATGACCGCCATGATCGCGTCGACGCGGTCGTCGAAGGGCGAATGCGGCGGGTTCGCCATCAATTCGTCGTCCTTGAGAAAATCGATGCCGGCTTCGACGAGCGTCTTGACCATCGCAGCCGTCTCGCTCGGCGAGAGACCGATGCTGGGCTTGATGATCGTGCCGATCAGCGGACGGTTGTGCACGCCGGTGAGTTGACGGCACCCGGTGACGCCGAATTTCGGACCGCGAAACGATTTCGTAAATGCCTCCGGAAAATCGATGTCGAGCAGCTTGAGGCCTGAGAATTGGGCGATTTCGTAGAGATTGCCTTGGAGCGTGGAAACGAGCGTAGGCAGGTTGGTGCCGAAATTTTCCAAAGACCACGAAACCGAAACGAGGGCGCGCTGAAAACTCTGGCCGCCGCCGCGGGCGCCGGGAATCGCAGGAGTTGCGACTGTTTCGAGCGGCACGATTTTTTCCACTCGCGCGGCGAAACGATGTTTCAGTTCCTCAGTCTCGCCGGGCACCGCGACGAATGTCCCGGAAGACTGTTCGCCGGCGAGCGTCGCCGCGGCTTTTTCCACCGGATGGGGCGTCTCGACAAGATAGTGGGCGGTGAGGCGATCCATGGGCGTCAGAGGCGGAGGGTGCTGGTGAAAGTGTAAGTTCCCGCGGGCGCGTGGCAGCGGGCGAATTTTCCTTCGCGTGACTTTAGGGTCAGGCCGTCGGTGGTGACGGGTGCGTCGGATTCACTCGGGATAAAAATGTGGGCCGAACAATTCGCCGGGACGCGCACGGTCCACGTGAGTTGATCGCCATGAAGTTTCCAGTCGCTGAGAATTTCGCCGTGTTGCGTGCGGTAGGTGGCGCGCGCGTGGTCAAGCCCGCGACCGATAAATGGACGCAACACGAACTTTTGATAGCCGGATTCTTCCGGATCGAGTTCGATGCCCGCGACGTGGCGGAACAACCATTCGCCGACGGAGCCGAGCGAGTAGTGGTTGAAGGAGTTCATCCCGTCTTTGTGGAAACCGCCGGCGATCGTCCAGCTGTCCCAGCGTTCCCAAATCGTGCTCGCGCCTTGGAGCACGGGGAAAAGCCACGAAGGGTAACTTTCCTGCAGGAGCAGGCGATAGGCTACGTCGGTGTGGCCGGTAAGCGTGAGCATCGGATTGAGGTGGCCGATGCCGACGAAGCCTGTGCTCAGATGCCAATCGAGCGCGCGGAGGTCGTCGACGAGTCGCTCGGCGGCCTGGGCGCGAACTTCCGTCGGCAACAAATCGAACGCGAGCGCGAGGAGGTAGGCAGTCTGCGTGGTGACGGCGAGTTCGCCATCGGGCTTGAGCCATGCTTTTTGAAACGCGGCGCGCACGCGTTCGAACATCGCCTGAAAACGCTGCGCTTCGGCGTCGCGTCCGAGCGCGCGGGCGAGTCGCGCCATCTTGGCGGCGTCGTCGGCCCAATAGGCGGTCGCCAAAAGATTTTTCATCGGCGAGTGCGTGCCGAAACTGGTGTCACTCGGGATGCAGAGCCAGTCGCCGTAGTTATTCGCGAGTTTATTGAGACGCAGGCCGTCCGGATTGTGGCGCTCGATCCAATCGAGCCATTTCACCATCGCATTCCAATGGCGCTCGACGATGCGCAGATCGCCGTAAACGCGCCAGAACGTGTAGGGAATGATGACGCCTGCGTCGGCCCACGCCGCGCCGCCGCCGAGATTGCCCAGGCCGACGTAATTGATGTCCTCGCGCAAACGCGGCGCGACGTCGGGGAACACGCCTTCTGCGGTTTGCGCGTCTTCGACGTCGATCATCCATTTCGTGAAAAACGCCGCGACGTCCATGTTGCACGTGGCCGTGCGAAAGAAAACCTGCGCGTCGCCCATCCAGCCGAGACGTTCGTCGCGTTGGGGGCAATCGGTCGGCACCGAGAGAAAATTGTCCCGCTGCGACCAAAGTCCGTTGAGCCAAAGACGGTTCACGCCCGCATGAGAACATTCGAAGTGTCCGGCTGGCGGCGTCGCCGAATGAATTACACAGCCGGTAATCGCGTCGGCGCGTGGCTGTAATTTGTCATATAATGTATGACAAACGGCGTTGGGCGTGGAGGCGGTAAGTTCGATGTATTGGAAGCCGTGGAAGGTGAAATGCGGCTCGAAAACTTCCACGCCGTCGCCGCGGCAGATGTAAACGTCGGTGGCTTTCGCGCGGCGAAGATTGGCGGTGTAGAGCGTGCCATCGGGATTGAGGCGTTCGCCGTGGCGCAGCTGAATGCGCGTGCCAGCGGGCGCTTCGACCCGCAAACGAATCCATCCGGTCATGTTTTGCCCGAGGTCGTAAAGAAAAACGCCGGGATTGATTTCGGAGCGGGAAACCGGCTCGAGTGTTTCCGTGATGCGGACGGGCTCGGCGCGTTGGGCCACGAGAGAAACGTGTGGAGCGGAAACTTCGATTGCAGGGAGATCGGGCCCTGCCTCGCGCCGCGCGTCGTAAATTTCGCCCATCATGAAATCCGACGAGAGAATCGGCCCGGTGGCGCACTGCCACGCGCGGTCGGTCGTGATGGTCTGGCGCGAGCCATCGGCGAATTCGATTTCGAGTTGCGCGAGCAAACTATTTTCCAGCGAACCGTAGCGCCCGCGCCTCTCCTGCCAGCCGACGTAACCGCTCCACCAGCCGTCACCCAGCGTGAAGAGAAGCGAATTCGCGCCGGCTTTCAGCATGCGGGTGACATCGTAGGTGCGATAGTGGATGCGTTTTTCGTAGTCGGTCCATTCGGGCGCGAAAATATCTTCGCCGATGCGGGCACCATTGGCGCGGAGTTCAAACACGCCACGCGCGGACGCGTAGAGCGTGGCGCGCTTCACGGCGTTGCGAATTTCGAAACTGCGTTGAAAACACGCGGGCGTGCCGGGCTCGGTCAACGTGCCGACGATCGCCGCGGGATCGCGCCGAAGAATTTCGGGATCCGCGGCAATCCAGCGCGCGGTCCAATCGGATTTTTCCAATAGGCCCATTGTCCAAAAAGAGGGCGGGGAAAAGAGTGTTTCGCCGACGTCGGTGTATGACTCTACTCGCCAGTGGCACACGCCGCGCGACTGCAGCGCGGCACCCCCGTAGCTGACATGAGTCGTCTGATCGCTTTCGATGCGCCCGGAATCCCAGCGGTCGCCAGTGCCGGCATCGAGGTTTTCCAGCGAACTGGCGACGAGGATGCGGTAGGCGGTTTGGCGCGCGCCGCGCCGTTCGCTGGCGAGTTGCCAACTCAAGCGCGGCACGCGTTCGTCGATCCCAAGAGGATTGACGAGGTATTCGCAGCGGAGATGCGTGAGGTGGTCGGCTGAACTCATCGCAAAATATCAGGCGCGCTCGGATTCGATTTGTTCAAGGGATTTGCCGGACGTGTCCGGCATGAAGAAGAAGCCGACGCCACCGCTAATGACGAGGAACACCGTCAGCAAACCAGCCAGCAGGCCGATGCCCTGGTTAGAAATGGCCGGCACGTAAAAGCTCCAGATGCCGACGGCGACGCGCGCGAAGCCAAACGTGAACCCTTGCGCGGTGCCGCGCAGCATGGTGGGGAATAATTCCTGGCTGAACACCTTGTAGAACGCTTCACCCGCGAGCGCGCAACCCGCGGCAAACAGCACGATGTTCGCCACGATCACGGGAATGCTGAACGGCATGACGATCAAAAGAGCATAGGCAAAAATTTGCAGGATGGCGCCGATCGCCCAAAGCAATTTGCGCGTGCCGTGACTGCGATCGGAAAAAGGCATGAAGACCGTGACAGTGACCAGCATGGCGGTGAAAAATGCCGCGCTCGGCAAACCGACAGCAAGGGCCTGGCTGCCGCCGGCGTTGTGTTTGCTGATCAGGTAGGAGTTGAACGCACCCGCGGTGCCGGCGGCGAGATTCCAGAACGTGTAGATGGTCGCGGTCCAGACGAGCGCGCGAAAATTCGCGCCGGAAAAAAGTGCGCTGACTTGGTTGCGCACGTCGGAAGCCGTTTTTTTAGCTTCCTTCCAGCGTGCTGATTCGGCGAGGCCGCGGCGCAGCGCCCACGTGACGAAAGCGACGACAAACAAGTGCAGGAAAACGATCCGCACCCCGAGCAGGCCCAATGGTGCGAGCGCGAGTGCCAGCCATAACACGACGGCTGGCCCGAGACACCAGGCGACTTGCGTGAAGCCGAGCAATTTTCCGCGGGCTTTCGCGGGGGCGAGTTCGCCGACCAGCGCGAGCGAAGTCGGAATGTCGGCACCGACGGCGAGGCCGACGACGAACGTGCCGGCGAAGAGCATTTCCTTGTTCATCGAAAACGCGATGCAGAGGATGCCGACGGCGTAAACGATGAGGTCGTATTGATAAATGCGTTTGCGCCCGAGTTTGTCGCCGAGCCAGCCGCCGAGGAAAGCGCCGATCGCGCAACCGATGGCGTTGGGCCCGATGGCTTGCAGCGCGCCGACGGCGCCGTCGGTTAAACCAAATTGGGTCTGAAACAATGCCAGGCCGGCGCCGAGGGCGACGATCGAACCGGCGTCGAGGTAGGAAGCCATGCCGGCGAGGGCCGACCATTTCCATTGTTGGCGGGTGATCGTGCCGGAATTGTCGGGGTGATCGCTCGAAGCGGTGAATTGGCTCATGGGGGGCGGGCGTTTTAAGAGAAAGATTAAGAGAAAGAGGAACGAGAAAGATTTTTAGCGGGCGGGAATCCAGACGCTCATGTCGGCTTCGCCGCGATTGCCCCACGCGTAGTAGGGGACGAATTTCACGCTGATCGGTTTGGGCGCGGCTGCCGAAACTTCGCGGTAAAGTTGCTTCGCATCCCACTGAGGACGTTGCAGCACAAGTGCAGGCAGGGTGAGCGTGAGCACGTTGGCGTTGACGATGATTTCGCGGCTGGAGGTGATGGCCCCGGCGTTTTGCTGAAGCGAGAGCGCCACGTCCTTTAAATTTACTCCTTTAGGCAGATCGTTCGATTCAAGGCAGTAAACCAGCGGACCATATTTCACGGCGACTTGATTCACGGTTTCCTCAACGAGCGGATTGGCTTCGACGAGCACGGGTTTGAAGGCGAGATCGAGCGTCACGACATCACCCGCCTGCCACTTGCGAGTGACCTCAGCGTAAGTGCCCGCAATGAGTTTGGTTTTCACCGCTTCGCCGTTTACGCGGAGGGAAGCGGAGTTTTCGTGCAGCCATCCCGGGATGCGAAGTTTGAGCGTAACCTCGTCGGCGGGGGCAGCCTCTAGGGTGAACTTGATCGCGCCGGCCCACGGGTATTCGGTCTCCTGACGGAGTTTGATGTGTTCGCCGGTCGTCCACTTGGTGTCGAGCGTGCTCGCCGCGTAGAGGTTTACCCACACGGTGTCTTTCGAGAGCGAGTAAACGTAATTGTGCGCCTCCGCGATGGTGCGCACGACGTTCGGCGGACAGCAGAAGCTGACGGGAATATTGGCCTCGCGCGTGCGTGACCAGCGCATCGGCCACTTAAAGTCCGCGGATTTTTTCAGCGCGTTGACGTAGAAGTAATCTTTTCCATCGAGGCTGATGCCAGGCAGGATACCGTTGTAGAGTGTCTGCTCGAAAAGGTCGGCGTAGTTCGCGTCGCCGGTGACCGCCAGCATGCGCCAGATCCACATGCCGTAGCCGATGGTGGCGCAGGTTTCGTTGTAGGCGGTGAGATTGGGCAGCTGGTAATCGCGGCCATAAGCCTGATGGATCGGCTTGATGTATTTGTGCTGCGTGTGCGGCACACCGTCGGGCGAGGCGCCGTCGTAGATCGCGCCGGTCATGCCGGTGATATAGAGTTTTTTCTCGGCGACGTTGTCGGAAAGCGTGGTGAGGGTTTTGAAGAGCGACTTGTCACCGTCCTCGGCAAACACATCCGCGACGCCGGCGTAGAGGTAATTGGCACGCACGGCGTGGCCGACGGCTTCGGTCATTTTGCGGAAAGGCATGCGGTCCTGATTGTGATCGCTGCCGTCTTTTTCCGGAACGAGGCTGCGAATCTCGATGAGTTGCTGGCCGAGGGCGAGGTAACGCGGTTCACGCGTCACGCGGTAAAGTTCGATCACGCCCATGTAGTGCGAGGGGCAGATGGCGTTGCGCGCGAGTTCCAGCGGGCGATCTTTGCACAAGCGATCGATGTAGTCGGCGGCTTTGCGCGCGAGATCGAGCATCGAGGGTTTCCCCGTCACGCGGTAATGAATGCACGCGGCGGTGATGAGGTGACCCATGTTGTAGGTCTCGAAGTGTTCGCGGTCAGCGAATTCCTTGATCGGGTCGCCGTTGCGTTGCGGGATGATCGTTTGCGTGTGCAGGTAACCGTCTTCGCGCTGGGCTTTCGCCACGACGGCGATGATCTCGTCCATCTGCCGGTCGATCGCGGGATCTTTGGTGATGGCGTAGATCTGCACGAGAGCTTCGAACCATTTGAGAAAGTCGCCATCGTTGAACGGCGGACCGGAGAACTTTCCTTTCTCGAGTCCGGCGGCGATCCTGTAGTTGCGCCAGGCGGGGCTGGTCGCGGGGTTGCTCATCAGTTCGCCCATGTGCGGCACCATCGTGGTTTTTGCGACTTCGAAACGCTCGCCGAGTAAACCGCCTTGCCAATGGACGTCGCCGAGGTCGGGCATGTAGAACTTCGCGTTGGGCGAACGGGTCGTATCGACCAGCGATTTTTCGCCAGCGTGGAGTGACGCGAGGGCGAACAGCGGCAATAGCAGGAAAGCACGAGCGACTGGGCGATTCTTCATGAGAGGGAAAGCTAAAGGAGTGAAGGATCGTTGCCCGGTTGCAGCCAGGGGTGGCCGCGGCGGGGCGCAAAATCCGTCAGGGGTAACTGCGGCGAGATAAGTTGAAACGATAGGTTATTTTGGCGGTTGTGTCAGCCGTGTTTTGGCTAATTTTGTGCGGAATCCTAACCTATGCCCCGGCTCTACGCGGATCGCCCCCAGTTCACGTCTTATGGTTTGTCCTGTGTGCGCTGGAATCCGAGTCCGATGCAACGCCCGGATCACCACAATGAAATCCAGATTAACATGCTGGGCCGCGGTCGGGTGACGTATGTGTTGGGCGACCGGATGGTGCACATGCGGCCGGGGCGCCTGACAGCATTTTGGGCGGCGATTCCGCACCAGATCATCGATTACGAGCCCGACACGGAATATTTCGTGGCGACACTGCCGCTCGCCTGGTTTTTGCAATGCGAGTTGCCCGCTGTGCTCGTGCAGCCGTTGATGCGTGGCGAGGTGGCGGAGGAACCGCAACAAGACCGCGCCAACTTCGATTCAGGTTTGTTTCAACAATGGGAGTTGGACCTCAAGAAGAGCTCCAAGGAAATCCGCGAAATCGTCGTCGTTGAAATGAAGACCCGGCTGCGCCGGCTCGCGCTGGCACTTGAATCTCCGAAGGGCGGCGCCAGCGCGCGGGCGTCCGCAAAAATGCCGATGGGCGGTCTCAACAAAGTGGAGCAAATGGTGTGCTTCATCGCGGGCAATTACATGGATCCGGTCACGGCGGACGATATCGGCAAGGCGGCGGGGCTGCATCCGAACTCGGCCATGCGTTTGTTCAAGCGGACGTTTGGGACGACGCTGGTGGAGCATTTGACGCATCATCGCGTCTTCCACGCGAAGCGACTGCTCGCGACGACCGACCAGAAGATCGTCGATATCGCATTTAGCTCGGGCTTTAATTCAATCAGCCGGTTCAACGAAGTGTTTCGCCAGCTCTGCGGGTGCACGCCGCGGGCGTTTCGCGCCGAACACGATCTGGCGGGCGTCGGGCCGTGAAGAGGGAGCGCGCTGTTAACGCGGGCGCAAAAAAGCCCGGCAACGGCGTCTTTGAAACGCGCGCGGCCGGGCTCGGTTTGAAAACGAGTTGGCTTAGAAGCGAACGGTGACGCTGGCCATCAACTGGCGCCCGTCGGTGTAGATATTCGACGGAAACAACTTCGATCCGTAAACTTGGTAGCGGAGTTTATCGGTGAGGTTCACGCCTTGGATCGCGATCTGGACGTTTTTGGTGATGCTGTAGTTCAGCGACGCATCGAGATCGCCGTAACCGAGCATCGTCTGGCTGAGCAGGCCGGCGTTCACAAAATAAGCAAAGCCGGTGATAAAGTCTTCGCGGTAATTGTAAGCGACGCGCGCTGACAACGGGCCTTTTTCATACATTGCGACAAGGTTGTAGCTCTTTTTGGAAAGGTTCGTGAGCGGCGTGCTGACCGTGCCCGCACCCGTGACCGTGGTCGGCGTGGAGCTGTCGACATAGGTGTAATTCGCCTGAATGCCGAAGCCGTCGAACGGTTTTGGGAGGAAGGTGAAAAACTGCTGGAAGCCGGCCTCGAAGCCTTGGATCGTCGCGGGATTCAAGTTGCGCGACGTGCTGATGACGTAGGTGACGCCGTCGTAGGTGCGTTGCTCGGAGAAGCTGGCGATGAAGCCGGTGACTTCCTTGCGGAAGCCCGCGACGTAAACCAAATCGGACTTGTTAAAGTAATACTCAAACGATGCGTCGAAGTTTGTGCCACGAACAGGTTGGAGGTCGGGGTTGCCCTGCGAGCCGGAGTTGAGCGCGGGGTTTACCGGGTTGGCGTTCAACGTGAGCGAAGGCGACAGCGATCCGAAATTCGGACGCGTGATCGTTTTCGAAATCGCGGCGCGGGCGTAGAGATTTTCGGTGAGGCGCACGCGGGCGTTGAAGCTCGGCAAGTAGTTCCAGTAGGAACTCTGGAGGTTGAGCGGCACTGCCGCGGCAGAGTTCGGGCCTTGGAAACCGTTGGTGTCTTCTTTGGTTTGCACGGCGCGGAGACCGACGTTGCCCTCGACCAGGTAGCCGCCGATCTTGCCGGAGAATTGCGGCATCAAGTAGAAGGCCGTTGTGGTTTCCTCGATGTCGAACAAGCTCAGGCGATTGACCGTGGCGGAAGTTTCCGGCGTGTTGGTCGCGCCGTAGATTTTGAAGAAGGCGTTCGCGTCGCGCATGATCGCGGTGCCGCCGGTGAGGTAGGACGGAATCTGCGACTGGCTATAGCCGGTGAAGAAATCCTGAATCGGCGACGCGCCCCACGTGCCGGGATATTGGCTCAGCAAATTGCCCGTGGTCGGAAACGTGTATGAACCGAGGAAGAGACCGGTCGGGTAGTTGTCGCTCGTCGTGGTGGAGTAACGCACGCCGCCGAGAATCTTGGATAGGAAACCCTTCTTGAGATTGTATTCACCATCGACACGCGCGGCGTTGCCCTCGGTGTTGGAAGGAAACAGGCGATAGTTGATCTGGTTGAGGCGATAGGCGCTCGCGTCCTGCAAACTTACGCCGGCGATTTGCACCGAAGGAATTTCGCCCGCGAGATCGTAGGTCAGCGACGGAATGTTGATCGAGGCGAACACGAGATTGTTGTAGAAACGGTTCGAACTCTTGTAGCGGTTGGCGTCGAACTTGATCGTGAGATCGCCCGACGTGAAGCGCCCACCGGCGTTGACCATGTCGAGTTTGTTTTGGAGATCGCGAATGAACCCGTAAGCCGTGCCGGTGACGTTCGCGAAGGTCGCGGTGCGCACCGCAGTCGTGCTGCCCTCAAACATCGTGCCGGAGCCGGCGACGGAGTTGGCGGCGCTGAGACCGGTGGTGAATTGCGCGGCGTCCTGAATGTTGCGCCACTTGTTCGGATTGTAGCCGACGTAAAATTGCCAGCTGTCATTCGGCTGCCACTCAAGGACGGAGTTGAAGCCGCTCGTCTTGAATTCTCCGTAGCCCGAGCTGACGTTGTAGCCGCTCGAGGAAAGTGCGGTCGGCACGCCGGTGGTCACGGTGGCGTTGGCCACGGGATTGCCGATACCGATCGCATCTTCGCGCCACGGCGTGGTGATGTCGCTCAACGCAACGAGTAAACCGATTTTGCCGAAGCTAGTCTTGGTAGAGGCGTTGGCGAAGACGTTGTAGTTTTGCGCGTTTCTGCCGCGCAACGTCGAGTAAGCGGTGCCCGCCGTGACGCCGCCGCCGTAGCCGTCGGCGAAATCGAATGGCTTGCGCATGCGGACGTCGACGAGGCCGCCGAGGCCACCGTCGATTTGGTTCGCGGCGGCTGTTTTGTAAACGTCGATGCCCGCGATCAGTGCCGAGGGAATTTGTGAGTAATCGAAATTACGCTGACCGACGCCGACGCCAGCGGTGCCGTTGGCGATGCCGCCCGGCGTGATGACCTGGCGGCCGTCGAGCGTGTTGGTGATTTGATTGAGACCGCGAATCGTGACTGCGCCGTTGCCGCCGAGGCCCGAAAACGTGTGAGCGAGTTGCACGCCGGGCACGCGCGAGAGCGCGTAGGACGCATTGATGTCGGGAAGTTTGTCGATGTCGCTCGCGACGATCGAGTCGACGATCTCCATTTTCGACTGCTTGATGTCGGCCGCAGTCGCGAGACTTCCGCGAAGTCCGGTCACGACGAAGGTGTTAAGTTCCACCGCTTTTTCTTCGGCGGGAGTTTCTTTGGTCGCCGGGGTGGCGGCCACCTGACCGAGCAAGGGGGCCGAGCCAGCAGCTAAAAATGCCAGCAGGCTGGCACTCGTGATTGATTTTATTTTTTTGTCCATGGGGTAACGGAGTTCAGGCGTGAAGCTTTGCTTCGGGGATTGGGTGGGGTGATGGTTCTCTTGCGAAAGACGTGATGGGCTTCCGGCGGTGGAGCCGCGGCGCTTGTCAGGTCGGAGAAAGGGGTTTGGAAACAGGCACTCGGGCAACGGAGCACGGAGCGAATTTGGATTCGTTAAGGCGATGACGAGCGATCGAATGAAATCGATGGACGTAACTAAAGCAGTCGTGGGTAAGGGGAGCGCGTTGGGGGCAAAGCGTAACTAACGCTGCTGACCTTAGCTGATTTGCGCCGCGCGGACTGCTTACATCCGTCGAGAATACTTCCGGAATTCTAACCCGATGCCCGGGCGCGGTCGACTAGGCGGTGCTCGAAAGCAACTGGCGCACCGCGTGATTCCACCCGCGGGTGAGTTGTTCTACGGCCAGCGGATCAAGGCTCGGCGTGTAGTAAACATCTTCAGGTGAATGCGCCGCGAGATCAGCGAGAGAGTAATGCAAGCCCAGTCCCAGTTGACCCGCGAGCACGGCGCCCAGTGGCGAACAATCGGCCATCGCGGGCACTCGCAACGTGGCGGTTGTGACATCCGCCGTGAGTTGCATGAGAAATTGGCTCGCGGTCGGGCCGCCGTCGGCGTGCAGCGTGCCGAGAGCAACACCTGCATCGGCGCGCATCGCCTCGAGCGCATCGCGGATTTGCAGCGCAATCGATTCAAACGCCGCGCGCGCCACGTGGCGGCGATCACTGTGGCTGCTCAGTCCGACAATCGTCGCGCGAGCCTCGGCCTGCCAATGGGGAAGACCAAGCCCGGCAAATGCGGGCACCAGATAAACTCCGCCGTTTTCGCGTGCATCGATGGCGAGCTTTTCAAGTTCAGCGATATCCTTCGCAAGGCCGAGTTGATCGCGCAGCCAGTTGAGCGTGGACGCTGAACTGATGATAATTCCTTCGAATGCATACACCGGTTTCCCCTGAAACACCCACGCGAGCGTGGTGACGACGCCACGCGAAGAAAGTCGCATCGTGGATCCGATGTTGAGTAACAACGACGATCCGGTGCCGAAGGTAACTTTAGCCGCGCCAGGCTCGAAGCAGCGCTGGGCAAATAGCGACGCTTGAGAATCGCCCATCACACCGCAGATCGGCAACGCGCGCGGCAGCAGGCCACCGAGCGTCGTCTCGCCGAAACGCGCGCTGCTTTCACGCACGTCGGGCAAGGCTTTGACCGGAACTTGCCAAAGCGCGCAGAGCGCTTCGTCCCAGCGGAGATTTCGAATGTCGAACAGGAGCGTGCGACTCGCGTTGGTGGAATCGGTCGCGAACGTTTTTCCGCCGGTGAGGCGATAGATTAAGTAAGCGTCGATTGTGCCGATGAGCGCGGAGCCATCAGCGAGTTTCGCGTGGATCTCGGGGCGATTTTGCGCGAGCCACAGGAGTTTCGACGCGGAGAAATAGGCGTCGATTTTCAGGCCGGTCTTTTCGTGGGTCTCGGTTTCGTGGCCAGCGGTGCGGTGTTCGTCGCAAAGCGCCACGCCGCGCCGGCATTGCCACACCATCGCAGGGGCGAGCGGGCGACCGCTGCCACGTTCGAAGACCACGATAGTTTCGCGCTGGTTAGTGATACTGAGAGAAGCGAGTTTGGAAATGTTTTCGGAATGACGCGCGAGCAGTGCGCGCAGCACGGTGAGCGTGTTGCCCCAGATTTCGTTGGCGTCGTGTTCGACCCAGCCGGGCTGCGGATAATATTGCCGATGCTCGCGGGACTCGCGGTCGAGCGCCCTGCCTTGGCCGTCGAACAGCAACGCCTTCGTGGCCGAGGTGCTCTGGTCGAGTGCGAGGAAAAGAGACATCGCGGGTAATCAGGCGCGCAGAAGCGTGCGCGCGGTTTCCGCCAGCCCTTCCATCGAAATGCCGTAGTGGCGGAAAATATCTGCCTGCGCGCCGGTCACGGTGTCTTCGTCGGGGAAGCCAACGGCTTTAAAACGCGGGGTCACGGCGGCGGATAATAACGTCGCCGCGACGGCGTCGCCCACGCCGCCGTTGACCATGTGTTCTTCCACAGTGATGACCGCGCGACACTCGCGACCGGCGCGGAGAATTGCTGCCGTGTCGAGCGGTTTAACGGAATGGAGGCTGAGCACGCGGGCGGCGATACCGCTTTCTGCAAGTTGCGCGGCGGCGAGCAGGGCGTGCACCACCGTTTCCCCGTTGGCGATGAAGGCCACGTCGTTGCCGTCGCGCAGCGTGAGGGCTTGGCCGACCTCGAATTTCGTTTCGGGCGCGTGCAGCTCGAACATCGCGGCTTTGCCAAAACGCACGAACACCGGGCGCGTCGCGTGGGCGGCGAAACGAATTGCTTCGCGCGTCTCGAAATTATCCGCCGGCACGATGATCGTGAGATTGTTGATCGCGCGCAGCACGGCGAGGTCGTGAATCGAGTGATGCGTGCTACCGAGCGCGCCGTAGCTCACCCCAGAACTGATGCCGATGATGACGCCGGGGACGTTCGAATAGCAGAGGTCGTTTTTAATCTGTTCGAGCGAACGCGCCGTCAGGAAACACGACGGAGACACGCCGAACGATTTTTTCCCGCATGCGGCGAGGCCGGCGGTGATGCCCACGAGGTTTTGCTCGGCGATGCCGACTTCGACGATTTGTTTAGGCAACGCTTTGCCGAAGGGCGCGAGTTTGCCGGAGCCGCGCGAATCGCTGGTGACGGCGATGATATTGCGATCGGCCGTGGCGAGCGCTTGGAGCGTGTCGGCGAACTCTTCGAGATTTGCGCGGCCCTTTTTCAGACCAAGCTTTTTGAGCTGATCGTTCGCCGCCGGACTGAACATGGAAGGAGCGGGAGCGCTCATGTGACGCCTCCTTTAAACCTGGCTTCGGCGGCGTCGAGTTCGGCGAGCGCCTGCGTGAGTTCGGTTTCGCTAGGCACACCGTGGTGCCATTTACCGACGTTTTCCATGAAACTGACGCCTTGGCCTTTTACTGTGTTGGCGATGATGAAAAGCGGTTTGCCCGCCGGCGGAGGCGTGGTGAGTGCGGCGATCAACTCTGCGTAGTCGTGACCGTTGATGGAGCGGACTTCCCAACCGAAGGCGCGCCATTTTTCGTCGAGCGGTTCGTTCGACATCACTTCGCGCGTGTGGCCGGTGATCTGTAGCGTGTTGTGATCGAGAATCGCGACCAGGTTATCGAGTTTGTGGTGCGACGCGGCCATCGCGGCTTCCCAATTCGAGCCTTCGGCGAGTTCGCCGTCACCGAGCAGCGTGAAAACGCGAAACGCGTCGCCATCCATTTTTGCGGCGAGCGCCATGCCGAGGCAAATCGGCAAGCCGTGGCCGAGCGCGCCGGTGTTCATTTCCATGCCGCGGATTTTTCGCGTGGGATGGCCGACGTAGTAAGATTTATAGTGGCACACCGTATCGAGTGCGGAGTCGGGAAAATAGCCTCGCTCCGACATGACGGCGTAGAGCGCTTCGACGCAGTGTCCTTTGCTTTGCACGTAGCGATCACGGGTGGGCGAATCTACGCTCTCCGGGGTGACGTTCAACACGTGGTTGTAGAGCACGTTGATAATATCGAGACACGAGAGTCCACCGCCCGTGTGGCCGGCGCCGGCTTCATGGATGAGCCGCAGCATGCGCTTGCGCTGAGCAAAAGATTTTAGAACGAGGTCTTGTTCGGTCATCGAGCGGGAAACGTTTTCCGATGAAAGGCTGTGCGGTTGCGAATCAGACTTCAGGTTTCTCGTGGCGGTAGGTTTCCCAACCGAGATAATTAGTGAACGCTTCGTCGAGCACGGCGGCAGTGCGCGAGGCATTCATCACGACGTGATGCTCGAAGCCTTCGCGGCAAATGTGCTGCATAAGTTTTTGCAAACGCGGCACGTGGGCGACCGCGCGATTGCCGAACGTCTTTAACTCGTCGTTCGTGAGCGAACCTTCGCCGACATAAGCGCGGATGATGCCGCTCGTGTCATCGGTGGTGATGCGGCCAAACGTGAGCGGGCTGGCCGGCGTGCGACCGTCGAGCGCGCCCCAGGTGTTTTCGACGCCGAGCGTGGACCCGAGGATCGGCGCGGTGGAAACGGTGATGTCGGGCAAAAATGATTTCGCCCAATTGCCGCAGTGGAAGAGCACGCATTTGTCGTCCTCGGCACCGTAGTTGTTATTCCAATCGACGAGCGCGCTCGGCGAACTGGATGCGAGCTGCATCGCATACATCGTGAGCACGCCGGTCACGTCGACTTCGCAGGCGCTCGGCAAAAGATTTTCGCTCATCATGCTCATGCTGGTGCAGACATTGCACCCGTGGTTCGCCTGCACGGAAGTCCAGCATTGGATCGCGGTCGCATCGAGGTGATTGGCGGCGACGAAATCATCGAGCACGACTCCGAGGCGCGCCATCTGTGTGAGCTTGGCCGGCGGCACCGCGCGGGCGTTGGCGTAGGCTTTGATTTCGTCGATCTTGCCAAGGATGCGTTTGTCGTTCTCGGCAAACTTCGCCGCCTGGCCAAGAATTTCGGAAAGGTCGACGGTCGTGACGCTGATGCCGTTGCGTTCGAGAATTTTTTCCGAGTAACGCACGGTGTTGAACGCGCCCGGGCGCGCGCCGACCGCGCCGATGCGGACTTTGCGCAGGCCGCGCACGACGCGGCAGACGGCGATAAATTTAGCCAAGTCGGCGCGGAACGAAGCGTCGTTCGGGTGCACGACGTGTTTGGTCGTGAGCGAGTAAGGGATGCCGGCCTGGCGGAGATTGTTGCAGACGGAAATTTTTCCGCAGAACGCGTCGCGACGACGAATGACGTCGAGACGATCGAGATCGTCGGGATAGCCTTGGACGAGCACGGGAACGTTGAGGCCGGCGAGTTTCAGCGTATCCGCGACGCCTTTCTCGTCGCCGAAGTTCGGCAAGCACACGAGCACGCCGCTGATCCGCTCGCGATTGCGCCGGAAAAGGTCGGCGCATTTGCGCGCGTCACTGTGCGTTTCCACGCCACCGAGTTTGGTTTCAGTGGGATCGAGCATCACGCCTTCGATGCCGACTTCGGCCAGCAACTTCGTGAGATCGGTGCGGGCTTCGGCGACCAGTTTGTCGGGGAAGAAATCGCGGTTGCCGAAAATAATGCCGAGAGTGAACACGGGGGTGGACATGCGGGATGGGGTAAGCGGAAATTAGGATACGCGCAGAAATTAACGCGGCACCCTATTGACCAGACCCGCATGGTAGTGTAATAATAGTCCCGATTCTCCCGCGATTGCGGGCAGAATTGCCGGTTTCCTAACATGGTTTCGTTCGACCCCACTCGCCCCGATTTTTCTCCTTACGGTTTTGCCTGCGTGCGCTGGACGCCTTCGCCCATGCGCCGACCGGATCACCACAACGAAATCGAAGTGAATATGCTCACGAAGGGCTGGGTGACTTATCTGCTCGGCGGGAGAAAAGTGCGGCTTAACGCGGGGCAGTTCAGCGTGTTCTGGGCGGCGATTCCGCACCAGATCGTGGATTTCGAAGCGGGCATGTCTTACTACGTCGCGACAATTCCCTTCGCGTGGTTTTTGCAATGCCGCCTGCCGGAGCGCTTCGTGCAGCCGCTGCTGCGCGGCGAAGTGTTGAGTGAAAAACTTTCGCGCGAGCGGGTGCGCCATGATCAGGAATTATTCACCCAGTGGGAAATTGACCTCGTAAATTCGAACGACGAGATGCGTCACGTGGTGATGCTGGAAATGGAGGCACGTTTGCGCCGGATGGGGGCGACGCTGCCTGCCAAGCCAGTGCAAACCGCGGCTTCGGCCAAGCCCACGCGAGCCCGCAGCACAGCGCTGCACGGGGGCGAATTGAACAAGGTGGAACAGATGGCGTGTCTTATCGCGCAACGTTACACCGAACAACTCACGGTGACGGAAATCGGCAAAGAGGTCGGCCTGCATCCCAATTACGCGATGGGGCTTTTCAAAAAAGCCTTCGGCACGACCTTGATCGATTACTTGACGCATCACCGCGTCTCGCACGCGCAACGATTACTCGCCACGACCGACGAGAAGATCGTCGATGCAGCGTTTAGCTCGGGTTTTAATTCCATCAGCCGTTTCAACGAAGCGTTTCGTCGCGCCTGTGGGTGCACGCCGCGTGAATATCGCCGGCAGCACACGGCGACCAACTGACCAAAACGAGAACGAGCTTTCTGCGTGAATTTTATCCCGGCGAAAAAACTGTGGTGGGCTGTCGTGTGCGGTTGCCTGACCGTGCAAATGCTCGCGGTGGAAGTGTGGGTGTCGCCCAAAGGGTCTGATCGCGATGCCGGCACGCGCGAAGCCCCACTCGCGACGTTGCCGATGGCATTGCGGAAGGTGCGTGAGCTGCGTCGCGTGAACGCGCCTGAGATGAGCGAAGGAGCGAAGATTATTTTGCGTGGCGGCATCTACGCGCTGGAGGAACCGGTGTTTATCCGCCCGGAAGATTCCGGCACGGAAGCGAGCCCGACTTCGATCGTCGGAGCAGAAGGGGAGACGCCAGTGTTGAGCGGTGGAGTAAGCGTCTCAGGTTGGAGTAGAATCGCGAAAAACGATGAACTCGCCGCCAGATTACCGGAAGCTGCGCGTGCTCATATTTGGGTTACGGCCGTGCCGCAGTTTAACGGACGCGACTTCGAATTTCGCCAGCTATGGGTGAACGGACACAAGGCCGTGCGGGCGCGCACGCCCAACGGTAGCGATATGCTGCGCCTCACTGCGTGGGATAAAGAAAATCGTGAAGCGGGCGTGCCTAGTTCGGATCTCGCAGGAGTCGCGAACCTCGACGGGGTTGAGATGGTGCTGTTGCAAATGTGGGAGATCGCGGTGCTGCGGTTGAAAACGCTGCACGCGGCGGGCGAAGGCACGCGCGTGACATTTCACTCGCCCGAGAGTCGCGTGCAGTTCGAGCACCCGTGGCCGCCGCCGGTGATCAACGCGAACGGCAATTCGCCGTTCTTCTTTGCGAACGCGCCTGAGTTTCTCGATTCGCCCGGCGAGTGGTATCTCGATCGGCGTGCGGGCAAGGTTTATTGTTGGCCGCGTGAGGGCGAAGCGATGGATACGGCCCAAGTGGTCGCGCCGGCGCTCGAGACGCTCGTGCGAATTATCGGCACGGCGGAGCGTCCGGTGCGCTACGTTAACTTTAGCGGCATCGAATTTGCGCACACGACGTGGCTGCGTCCGTCGACGCATGGGCAAGTGCCGCTGCAAGCAGGGATGTTTTTGATCGACGCTTATCGGTTGAATCCGAAAGGCACGCCCGACTGGCGAAGTCTCGATAATCAAGGTTGGGTCGAGTCACCTCCAGCGGGTATCGAGGTGAGTTTTGCGCAGCATTTGGGCTTCGAGCAGTGTCGCTTTACACACATGGCCGCGAGCGGGGTGGAATTTGGTGCGGGGGTTCACGATAGCCGAATCGTCGGGGGTGACTTCAGCGAGATTGGCATCAACGGACTGCAACTTGGCTTTTTCGGGACCGGTGCGTTGGAAACGCATCTGCCGTGGGCACCGCAAGACGAGCGCGGCATTGTGACGCGTGCGCGCATCGCGAACAATCGACTCACCGATACCGCCAATGAAGATTGGGGCGGCGTGGCGATCGCAGCGGGTTTCGTGCGGGAGACAGTAATCGAGCACAATCACATCGAGCACACGTCTTACACGGGCATCAGCGTGGGATGGGGCTGGACGCGCACGCCCAACGCGGCGCAGCACAATCGGATTCACGCGAATCGCATTGTGCGTTTCGCCACACGTTTGGCGGACACGGCAGGGATTTACACGCTTTCAGCCCAACCAGGCACGATCATCAGTGAAAATGTCGTTGAGGCGCCCGTGATGAGTCCGTGGGTGCATGACCCGAATCATTGGGGCTACATTTATCTAGATGAAGGGTCGTCTTTCATCACGGTGCGCGACAATTGGACGGCGGCGGAAAAATTCATCAAAAACGCCAACGGCCCCGGCAACGACTGGCGCAACAACGGACCGACAGTTTCTCAAAAAATTAAAGACGCCGCCGGTATAAGGCCTGACTACGGCAATCTGAAAAAATCAGAGGGCAAGCGCTGATTTTGAGTGGGTGCGTTTTGCGTCGCCGGCGAGTTCACTCAGATAGTTTTCCAAGTAGGTGTAGCCGCTGTTCGGAGCCAGGCGCGCTGCATCAGCAGGATCTTTTGGGTCTAAATTGTGTATGATTTCCCACGCGTCGGGAATGCCGTCGTTGTCAGTGTCCCAGTTGGCGGGGCGGTGAACTTCGGGATAATCCTCCCAGCCGCCCACGTCATTTTGCGAGTCGGGCAAACCGGGCAGGCCGGACTTGCTGCCGACATACGTCGTCGTGCCGTCGCGCGTTTCGCGAATCACGCGTTGATCATGATCGTCGAGCGCAGGCACGTTGCAGCCGACATCGGCCAGCACGTTGACGTAAGCGTCGGCTGCACTTTGCGTCGCGACGAAAGACGGGAAAAATGGCCGGTGTTTGATAAAATTTTTCAGTGGTTCTTCCTTCGGCTCGAGCACACCGGCCAGAGTCTGATCGGCGCCGTAGCGACCTTCCATGACATTGCCCTCGACGTAATAATCCTGCGGGCCGAACGAAGCCCGTTCGGGTTTGAGCACATGAAAGACTTTGGTCGCGGCGCCGGGCTTGTAGTAATTGCTCACGAAGTTGACCTGTTTGGCGCCGCCGTCAGTCGTGCGCGTGCTCCAATTATAGACGACGTTGTTGCGAATATCGAGACGCCCGGCGTGCACGCCCGCACGATCCAGTCCTCCGGCGAGGCTCCAATTGCGGCCGGCGCAATGGGCGAGGAGGTTGTGGTGAAAGCTCCCGATGTCGCCGCTGATGCTCGCGGCGAAACCATGTTGTTTGCCTGCGGCGTAATTCTTGTGCCCGCCGACATTGAGCGCTTCCGAAATGAGCGTGCGCTGAAGCGTGATATTTTTTGCGCCACGTGAGCTGAAGGATTCGTCCTGGGTCCAACTGATCGAGCAATGATCAAAAATCACATGGTTCGCCGACGCCATGCCCATGCCATCAAGCGTTTTTCCCGAAGTGTCGCCCGGGCGCACCCGCATGAAACGGATGATCACATCATGCGCGCCGAGCACGCCGAGGTTGTAATTGGAAACGCAGATGCCTTTCCCGGGCGCAGTCTGGCCCGCGATGGTGAGGTAGGGATTGCGCACGATGAGTTTGCTTTTCAAGACGATGCGCCCCGAAACATCGAATATCACCGTGCGCGGGCCTTCGGCTTCAACGGCTGCGCGCAAGCTGCCCGGGCCGCTGTCTTCGAGGCTCGTGACTTTGATGACGCGCCCGCCGCGTCCACCGAGCGCGAAACGCCCGTAACCTTCCGCCGTGGGAAATGCGGTGTGGCGCACGCGAAATGTCCACGAGTCGCCGCGCGTGATGGTGCCGTCGGCGGCAGCCGAATCCACGCGCCAGCGGTAGTAGCGCAAGCTGTCGCGCGCAACGAGGGTAGCGCGCGCTTGACTGCCAGTGACGCTTTGCGGCATGGCCGTCGCGAAATTTTTCTCAGTGGAGGCCGCGTCGTCGCCGCTTGCGAGATAGAGTTGTTGGGTGATTCCGGAAGCGGCGGCTTCCCACTGCAGGGAGACGTTACCGCTGTCACCGTCGGCGTGTTCGTCGCCATCAAATGGGAAAGGTTTCTTCGCTTGTTTTGCGGGGTCAACGACGTCGAGCGCAAAGCCGTTGAGCCCGAGTGTGCCCGTGCTTGAAAATCGCACGATCACTGGTTCTCCGGCGGTGGCGATAAATTGCAGAAACGCGGTCGCCGCATCCGCGTCGTCGGAAACACGCACGCTCGGGGTGCATGTCGTCGAGGTGCTCGTGCCTTCCACCGAAATCGTCAGTGGCGAGAGCGGCGACGCGGTGGCGCTGTTGTGATACGTAGCCAGTGTATGCGGCCCCGCAGGTAGCCCGCGCAGTTCAAGTTCGAGGGTCGCCGGTTGTGGGCCGCTGTTGATAAAAATTCCGTCTGACGCGAGCAGCGCACCGGTGACGAAGCCCGCGCGATTCCACGCGCCCGTGAACTCGCCATTGGCGGAGCTCAGCACCACACGGACACCGTTAAAATCGCGCTCAGCGGCGGTGCCGTTTTTTACCTGCCACTCGATCCAGCCCGGTTTGCCGGTGTCGCGGCGATCCGACGCCATGCCGAGGTCGACGCGTAAGGGAGCGGCGTGCGCAACAAGTGCGGTGGCAAACAACGAAACACAGAGCAATGAGCGGACGAGGGGAGTCATCGGATTTTGTGAAGACGTGGCACCCATAGTGAGGTTTCACGATTCGCGAGTTACCGTAGAAAATCGCTGACGCCGCTTTATTTTTCCGCCGGGCCGAGCGTAAACGACAACGTGTATATTTGCACGGGCACCGCGTATTTTTCGAGCACGCCAGGGCCGCAACTGCCGTTGCCGAGGCCGCTTTGTTTGGCGTCGAGCGAAAGAATGATTTCTTCACGCGGCTTCAATTCGTAGGCGTGTTTCACGGCGTAGAGATCGCCGGCGGTGAAGTGCAGGGCGCTCGCAGCAAATGGAGTGGGGTGGGCCGTGACGCGGAGACCGTGACTTGATGCGTTGGTCAACGTGAGCCAGCGAACTCCTTCTTTGTTGCCGGTATCCTGAGGGCGCACGTAGGGAAAATATTGTTCCTTCACTGTGCTCGACCACAGGCCCAGCGGCGCGCTGGTGAGGCGATCGCTGTAGTTTTCATGCGGGCCGTGGCCATACCAGCGAAAGTGCTCGTGACCGGCGGCAAGCCGCAGCACCACGCCGATCCGCGGCAAGGGCGGTAAGTCGCCAGAGGGCGTAAAGGTGTTTTCGCAGAGAATCGTGCCGTCGCCGTAAATCGTCCAGAGAGTGCGGTGGGCGAAACTTCCTTTCACGGCTTGAGTCGTCGCGAGTGTTTCGACGCGCACCGTGTTCGCGTTGAGTTGCTTGATCGAGAAAGAGTTGATGCGCCGCGTGAGTTTATCGAAGCCGGCCTCGCGCCAGTCTTTCGCCAGCCAGTTGCCGAAGCCGCGGTCGTTGTCCAAGGGGGCGCGAAAAACCTGCAGCACGGGGCCCGCCGGCGAATCCGGGGTGCTCGCGGCGAGCACTTCGCCGGCGCTGTAGTTGAGCGAACTCAGTGTGCCCGTGCTGCGACTGAAACTGGCGGAGAAATTTTTTCCGCGCACAGTCACGATTTCAGCGTTTTCGGAGAGCGTGAGCGCCGCAGCGTTTGAGAAATCGGTTTGCGGAATCGCGGGCGTGGCGACGTCGAGTTTGAGTTGTTCAAATGCGATTTCGTGGCCGGTGTTCGCCCAGAGTGTATCGCCCTTGGTGTGGAAGCTGATGCGCAGCCAATACTCGGCGCCGGCCACGGGGTGGGTGACTGGCGCGACGGGGATGTCGATTTCCGGCTGACTGCCGGGTGCGATATTCAGGGCAGGTAGCACGCCGGATTGAACCGTTTCGCCATTACTGATGACCGCCCAGCGGGCTTCGAGGGTGTTGAGATTCAGGTGATGGTGGCGGTTTGTGATGCGCACCTGCACGGTGCCGGGCTGCATTTTCCCGCGCGCTTCGATGAGGATGGGTTGGTAAACTTTTTTAACCTCCCAGTATTTCGGATACGCCACGCGATCAACCGTCACCAAGCCCTTGATCGCGAACGCGCCCAAGTTGGGCTGGTCGCCGAAGTCTCCGCCGTAAGCGACGAAACGCGTGCCGTCCGCAGCTTTTTTGTAGAGGCCTTGATCGACCCACTCCCAAATAAATCCGCCGAGCAATCGCGGGTGCCAGTAGATTTCCTCCCAATGCTCCGCGAGATTGCCGATGGAATTGCCCATGGCGTGGGCATATTCGCTGGTGAGGATCGGGCGGTTCTCGCCGGGAATTGCGGCGAGTTCCACGAGGCGTTCCCAACGGGCGTTCTCGGCGCGCTCTTCGCCGGTTTCAGTGCCCGCGCCGAAATTGAGATACGGGGCCATGATGCGCGGATAAAACCGGCTGATGACATCCACGGTTTTTGGGTCGGTCGGTTTGCCTTGGGCGCCCTCGTAATGCACCGGCCGCGTCGGGTCAAAATCGTGGAGCCAGGCGGAAATCGCTGCGAAATTCGGGCCGTAGCCGGATTCATTGCCCATCGACCACATCACGACCGAGGCATGGTTTTTGTCGCGCTCGGCCATGCGAATCGCGCGGTCAAGAAATGCATTATGCCAGCGCGGATCGCTCGCGAGTTCACCGCGCACCCCGTGCGTTTCGATGTCGGCTTCGTCCATCACGTAGAGGCCGTAACGATCACAGAGTTCATACCAACGCGGATCATTCGGGTAGTGCGACGTGCGCACGGCATTGATGTTGGCCTGTTTCATCAACGTGATGTCTTGCACCATGCGTTCGTAGGGAAGGGCGCGGCCATGCGTCGGGTCGGTTTCATGGCGGTTGACTCCGCGCAGACGAATGGGCGCGCCGTTAATGAGCATCCGTCCGTCGCGAATCTCGATTTCCCGGAAACCGACGTCGCACGCCGCCGCTTCCACGATCGCGCCGGCGTCGTCGTGCAGCGAAATCACGAGACGATAAAGATTCGGCGTTTCCGCCGTCCATTTTGCGGGATTGGAAATCACGCTTTCGAGCCACGCGAATTTCGCCGGACCGCGTTGCGGCGTGCGGTCGTTCATGATCGCGGCTTTGCGATCTCGATTCAGGATCGGCGCGATTTCCGTGGAGAGCGGCGCGGTAAAAACAGGTTTCCCGGAGGCGTCGTGCAGTTGCGCCTGCACCGTCCAGCCGGCGATCGGGGCGTCGAGCGGCGCAGCGATCTCGGGTTTGATTTGGAGCGTGGCGTCGCGGTAGGTGGCATCGAGTTCCGTGCGCACGGCAAAATCGGCGAGCCGGACGGGAGCTGTGGAATAGAGAAACACTTCGCGGAAAATCCCGCTGAACCGCCACGTGTCCTGATCTTCCAGGTAACTGCCGTCCGACCATCGATAGACTTCGACCGCGACGAGGTTGCGGCCGGCTTTGACGGAGCCGGTAATTTCAAATTCCGCGGGCTCCATGCTGCCTTCGCTGTAGCCGACGCGTTCGCCGTTTACCCAAACATAGAACGCGCTTTGCACGCCGGCGAAATGGATGAAGGTGCGGCGGGCATTCCAGTCGGCGGGCACATCGAATTCACGGCGGTAAGAGCCGACGGGATTGCGCTCTTTGAACGTGGTGTAATCGGCTTTGGGCTCGCCCATCACGCGCGGCGGATCGATTTTAAATGCGTAGCCGGCGCTCACGTAAATCGGCGTGCCGTAGCCGTTCACTTCCCAGTTCGCGGGAACAGGAAATTTTTTCCACGCCGAGTCGTCGAAATCCGGTTTGAAGAATTCACGCGGACGCTGGTCGGGATGCGGCACCCAGTTGAATTTCCAGTCGCCGTTCAGCGAACGAAAAAACGGCGACGCTTCGCGTTTACCCGCGAGCGCTTGTGCGGTGGTGGCGAAAGGCACGAACGTCGCGCGCGCGGGATCGCGATTGATTTGGATAACTTGCTCGTTTTCCCAGTCGGGAACTTGCGCTGCGGCTGAGAGTGTGAAGACGCACGTGGCGAGGAGTGCGGTGATTTTTTTTAACCACGGATTACACGGATAAACACGGATAAAGGCAGTGAAGAGAAAATGGGTGTCGGTTTTCATCCGTTTAAATCCGTGTAATCCGTGGTTAAATTAACGTGCGGTGAAGACGTAGTCTCCGGAGCCGAGTTCGATTGTCGGGCGTCCATTGGTAACGGTCGTAAATTTAATTGTGTGACCGCTTTCGGTGATCGTCGAACTCGCGGGGACGGGGAGTTGCACGCTTGCGCGGACATTGGGCGGGATCGTCACTTTAAGGGTGAAGGTGCCGTCGGTGGCTTTGTCCCAGCGCACGCTGATTTTGCCGCGCACGGACTGGTAGCTCGCTTCGGCCCAGGTCACGTCGCCCACGGGTTCGGGGCGCACGATGACGCGGGCGAAACCGGGCGCGGTGGGGTCGGGCGCGAGGCCGGCGAGGTCGTGGTAGAGCCACTCGGTGATTTGACCGAGCATGAAATGATTGTTGGAGGAGTTCGGACTCGCGTCCCACGCTTCGGTGAGACTGGTGGCGCCACGGGCGAGTTGATAGCCGTAGCCCGGTTTCGCGGACTGGTTGTTCATCGCGAAGATGACATCCGACCGGCCGGTCTCGGCGAGGGCGCGAAGCACGTAGCGATAGCCGACGTCGCCGGCGGTCAGCGCATGGCCGCGCGAGGCGATGTCTTGGATGAGCACGGCGAGGGCGGCGGCGCGTTTTTCGGGCGGCACCAGATCGAGCACGAGGGGCATCGCTTGCGACGTTTGCGAGCCGGTGGCGTAGGTGGCTGTTTCGGCGGCGAAAAATTTCGCGTTAAACGCGGCTCCGATTTCACGGGCAGCGCTGGCGAAGCGATTGGCGTCGGCCGATTTTCCGAGGTGGCGGGCGATGCGTTCGAGCGTGCGGGCGTCTTCCAAATAAATCGCGGTGGCGGTGAGTGCGACTGGCGTGAGTTGCGCGAGGCCGGGATGATCTGGCCCGAGATCATACCAGTCGCCGAGGCCGTGCGAAAGGAGGTGGGTTTCGGAGCGACTCGCGAGGTAGTCAAAATACCGCAGCATCTGCGGGTAGTGTTGGTGCAGCGGAGTGTCATCGCCCGTCCAGACGAACTGTTGCCACGCGGCGAGGATGAGTGAGCTGCCCCATTCAGGAGAATCGCGGAAGTCGCCGTCGAAGCGCACATATTCGGGGACGGTGCTGGGGACGAGGCCGCTCGGGCGTTGTGCATCCGTCATGTCCGAGAATACTTTTCCATAGAGGCGCGTGAGATCGAACTCGTAGCGCAGCGCCGGGCCGTTGAGGTGATATTGCTCCAGCCAGCCGAGTCGCTCGCGGTGCGGGCAGTCGGTCAGCACGTGCGAAAGATTACTGCGCTGTGCCCAGCGCACGAGCGTGCGGATCCGGTTGAAAAGTTCGTTCGAGCAAGCGAACTCGCCGGCCGCCGTGGAGTCGGAGTGCACGACTGCCGCTTCGAGTTTTTCGACCACGGGTAATTCCGCGCCGGCGGGCGCGGTGCGTTCCACGCGCAGGTAACGGGCGCCGTGATAAAAGAAACGCGGCGTCCAGTCCTCGGTGGTGGTGTTTCCGGCGAGCGTGTAGTTCCAGTAAGCTTCGTTTTTGCTGTAGTGCAGCGAACTCAGACTCAAATTGCCGTCTGGTTTCAGGAGTTCGGCGGGAGTGATTTTCACGGTGCTGCCCGCCGCGCCGCGCACGCGAAGCCGGGGCATGAGCGCGGTGTTTTGGCCGAGATCGTAGATCTCAACGCCGGGACTCAATGTGCGAATCGAGAGGGGTTGAAGCAGTTCATGCGAACGCAGGGGAGGCGCGGAGCGGGAAGCGCCGCGTAATTCGCCACCGGGCCCGTCGGTGGGAGCCGCGTTGGTCCATTTGGAATCGTCAAACCCGGCGCGCGTCCAACCGCTGGGTTCGAGGCGGGCGTCGTAATCTTCGCCGCCGTAAACGTGCGCGAACGTCGTCGGTCCGGCGGTGGTTTTCCAGTGTTCGTCGGACGCAATCGTTTCGATGCGACCGTCGGCGTATTCGAGGCGGAGTTGCGCGATAGCTTTGAGCGGACGCGGCGGCCCGACGAATTTCGAGTAACGACCCGCGGTGCCCGGCACGTTATACATCCCGCTGGCGAGCGTGAGCCCGAGGACGTTGCGACCGGCAGCCAGCGCGCGGGTGAGATCGTGCGTCTCGTAGAGCACCGTGCGGGAATATTCCGTCCAGCCAGGAGCGAGGAAATTTTGCGGCGCGATGAGCGTGCCGTTCACGGAGAGTGTGGAGTGGCCGAGCCCGCTCACGAAAAGGGTGGCGCGACGCAGCGGGACCTTGGCGATTTCGAATTCCCGGCGCAGGAGCAGCGTGCTGGTGGCGCGGGGATTGGAGCCCGGCAGTTCCTGGCCGTCGACCAATGCCTGGGCTGACCACGGTCCTTCTTCGAGGCTTTGGCTGGCGGTGACTTTTGCGCCGGGAGCGACGTTGGTGCCCGCGCTGCGCACTTCGATTTGGCGGAGCGCGAGACGACCGAGGGGTTGCAGCGAGCCTTCTTCTGCGAGCATGCGCAGGCGTGGTGCGGTCAGCCGCACGTAGCGCGCGGAGATGTTTTTAACCGGAAACGGCAGTCGCGTGAACCAGAGGTTGGCCGGATTGCTGGTGGTGTCGGCGACGACCGTCGTATCGTGAAAATCCGCGTGCTCTGACAATTCTAGTTTTAACCAGCGGGGAAAACCCAGGCGTTCGGGCACGGTATGAACGAGCGCGTGCAACACGATCTGGTCGATCACGTGCGCACGCCCGAGGTCGAGCGTGATCCAGTGCGAGGTGTTTTCCTCCGCGACCGGCGGGGTGCTGAAGCCGAGCCAGCGACGCGTGCGATTGAGCAGGTCGGGATCGGAGATCCATTGTGCGCGCCAGTCGGCCGGGGTGGTGACGCCCATCGTCCATGACGCGGGCTCACTCCACGCGGAAGGCTGGCCGGTGGCGTCCCACACGCGGACCTGCCAGAACGCTTGCTCGCCCGTGCGCAACGCACGACCGCCGTAGGGAATTTGGAGCTGCGCGTCGCTCGCAAGGCGCGGACTTGCCCAGAGATCGAAGTCACCGGCGGAGAGTTTTTCGAGCGAGGAAGCCGCGCGGATTTGCCACGCGGTCTGGCGTTGGTCGCGTTCGTCGCTCTGCAATTTCCATGCGAGGTGCGGCGTCGTGGAATCGATGCCGAGTGGATTGACCGCCCAATCGCAACGCAGGTCGGTGACCGTGAGCGCGGCCATCGCGCGCATCGCCAGCGCGCACGCCATTACGCCGAGCGTCCGAAGTCGTGGGCGGAAAATCATTGAGCGCTCGCCGGGAAATCGAGGAGTTGTGATTCGCCCGCGGCCAGCGCGATCGGGAAATCCTTGCCGGCGTAGCGCACGGTGGTGCGGGTGCCGTTGACGCTGCGCACGGTGGTGTGGGCGAGACGGCCTTGTTTCCACGAAAAATCGACTTCGAAACCGCCGCGCGCGCGCAGGCCCTGCACTTCACCATCGGGCCACGCCGCCGGCAATGCGGGCAGCAGCACGATTTCGTCGACACTGCTCTGCATCAGCATTTCCGCGATGGCGGCGGTGCCGCCGAAGTTGCCGTCGATTTGAAACGGCGGATGCGCGTCCCAGAGATTCGGATAAGTGCCGCCTGTCCACGGCGTATTTTCCGTCCGCGGCACGGCGGGTTTGAGGTGCGCGGTTAACACCTTATGCGCGCGGTCGCCGTCGCCGAGGCGGGCCCACATGGCGAGTTTGTAAGCGAGGCCCCAGCCGGTGCCGCCGTCGCCGCGGACGTCGAGCGATTTGCGCGCGGCGGTGGCAAGGTCGGGGGTTTTGCGGAGATCGATTTCGTGACCGGGATAAAGGCCCCACAGGTGCGCGACGTGACGGTGTTGCGGGTCGGCTTCGGGATATTCCTGGAGCCACTCCATGATGCGTCCGTCGGAGCCGATGCGAGTGGGTGCGAGGCGCGCACGCTTGGCGGTGAGTTCGGCGCGGAGGTCGGCGTCGATCCCGAGTTTTTCGGACGCGGCAATGCAGGCGTCGAAAAGATAACGCAGCAGTTGCATGTCAGCGGTCGGCCCGAGACAGACGTGCGCGGGTTTTCCGTCGGGCATGAGGAACGCGTTTTCCGGCGAGTTGGAAGGCGAGGTGACGAGCCAGCCGGTCTTGGGTTCTTCGATGAGCATATCGAGGTAGAAAAGCGCCGAGCCTTTCATCAACGGATAGGCCTTCGCCAAAAATTCCTGGTCGCCGGTGAACAAGTAACGGTCCCACAGATGCTGACACATCCAGGCGGAGCACGACACCGTGGAACCCCAACTCGCGGATTCTCCGGGCGACGTAAAGCCCCATGGATTCGCGAGGAGAAAGGCGACCCAGCCTCGCGCGTTGTAGTAGGCCTTCGCCGTTTTCTCGCCGGGCTTTTCGAGCGATTTGATCAATGCGAAAAGCGGCTCATGCAACTCCGAGAGATTCGTGACCTCGGCGGGCCAGTAATTCATCTGCGCGTTGATGTTCAAGTGCCAGTCGCCGTTCCACGGTGTTTGCAGAGTGTCGGCCCAGATGCCCTGTAGGTTCGCGGGCAGGCCGCCGGGGCGCGACGATGAGATCAGGAGATAACGTCCGAAATTAAAATACAGCGTGGCGAGCGCCGGATCGGGCAGACCGGCGGCGAAGGCGCGCAACCGTTCGGGAGTGGAGAGCACTTCGCTGGGCGATTCCGGAGCGCCGAGTTGCAAGCTGGTCCGGTTAAACAGGCGTTGGTATTCCGCGATGTGTTCGTGCTTGAGGGAATGAAATCCGCGGCGGCCAATTTTTTCGAGATCGGCGGTCGCGGTGGCGCGGGCGTCGGTGACGCCGCGTCCGGCGAACGTTTTGATGTCGGTCGCGGCGGAAATCATGAGCACGACTTCCTTCGCACCGCGGATTTCGAGACGGTCTTCTTTCGCGGTAATTGTGCCGCCTTCGCTGGTGGCTTTGAGTTGGGTGGAGTAACGCACGCCGTTGGTGCCGTCGTGGCCGTCGTTGAGCTGGCCGCTCATGCGGAGACCGTCGCTGCCGACAACTTCGATGTTCGCGCGTTCGCCTCGACTGAGGTGCGCATCGAAAGAGAGTCCGCCTTTTTTCGTCGTGGCGACACGCATCACGATCAGCTCGGCCGGTTTACTGACAAAAATTTCGCGCAGGTAACGCGCATCGTCTTGTTGGTAGGAGAGGCGACCCACCGCTTTCGAGAGGTCGAGTTCGCGGCGATAGTTGGTCACCGGAGATTTCGACGGCTCGATAAAGGTGAGCTTCAAATCGCCGAGCAGTTGATAGCTGCCGTAGGGTTTATTGAGCCCGCGGCCCCGGCCGGAGCCTTCGCCTGCGCAGGTAAAATGCGCGTTAACGAGCGCTTCGGCTTCGTGGTTTTTTCCTTCGAGTAAAAGCTGGCGAATTTCGGGCAGCGCGGCGGCGGCATTGGGCCGATCCGCTTCCTGAGGCGAACCTGACCACATGCCATTTTCGTTTAACACGACGCGTTCCTCGTCGATGTGGCCGAAGAGCGTCGCGCCAAGCCGGCCGTTGCCGAGCGGCGTGGCTTCGGTGAATTGCTGGGCGGGCGCGGCGAGCCACACGTAACGTGACTCCGCCGGCGGTGATGCGCGCAAAGCAACCGAGAATAACGCGATGGCGGGAATCAACAGTCGGCGGGTCATCATAAGTAAACAGGGTTCGGGGATTATTTCCCGGCGCTCCAGCCGCCATCAATCATCAAACACGAGCCCGTGACCATGAACGCTTCGTCGCTTGCGAGGTAAAGTGCGGCGGCGGCGATCTCATCAGGGCGCGCCATGCGGCCGTTAAGTTGGGTCGAAGCCATATCGCGGTAAGCTTTTTCAGGGTCGGGATATTCGGCGATGCGCGATTGCACAAACGGGGTTTCCACGCGGCCCGGGCAGATGGCGTTGAAACGCACGCCGGTGTGGGAGTGGTCGAGCGCGAGGCTGCGCGTGAGGCCGGTGACGGCGTGTTTTGTCACGGTGTAGGCGAGGCGATCGCGCACGGCGACGACGCCGCCAATCGAGGCGAGGTTGATCACGCTGCCGACCCCGCGCGTGAGCATCGCAGGGACGAAGGCTTTGCAGAGATTGAACGGGCCGCGCACGTTAACGGCATGGAGACGATCGAGATCGACGGCGGTGGTGGTGAGCAGATTGCCTACATGGCCGATGCCGGCGTTGTTCACGAGGATGTCGAGCGCAGGGAGATGCGTCGCGAGCGCGAGGGTGTCGGCATCGTTGGAAACATCGAGGGCCGCGAAATCCGCGTGGCCTTGCGCGTCGCGGATGAGCGTGACGGTGGACGCGCCGGCGGCGACGTCGCGATCGACGACCCAGACATGCGCGCCGGCCTGGGCGAGCGTTTGCGCGATGGCGCGACCGATGCCGGAACCGGCACCGGTGACGAGGGCGATTTTTGAAGTGAGTTTAAACACGGTAAATGCGTTCGGCGTTGAGGTGGTAAAGCTTGGCGCGCTGGTCGTCACTGGCGTGACGCGTCAGTGCGTGCGTGGTTTCAACCCAGCGCGAAAGAGGCGCGCCGAGCGTGCAGACGGGCCAGTCGCCGCCCCAGACGACGCGATCCCAGCCGAAGCAGGCGATGACATGGTTAAACCACGGTTCGAGATCGGCAGTCGTCCACTGCGCGTCGGCGTAAGCCACAAGGCCGCTGATTTTGCATATGACGTTGGGCTGCGCGGCGAGCATGCGGATATCGTTGCGCCACGGATCGAAAGCCCGGCTTTTGACGTCGGGCACGCCGCAGTGATCGAGGATGAACGTGACCTCGGGAAGTTTTTGCACGAGATCGAGACCAACGGAGAGCTGGCGCGCGAGCAGGCAAAGATCGAAGGTCAGGCCGAATTCCGGCAGCAGGCGCAGGTTTTCGACGAAACGCGAATCGCCGGAAAGTGCGTCGGGCTGCGTGTGCAACACACGCCGCACGCCACGGAGCTTCGGCAGCGTGGCCAGCGCTTCGAGGTGCGCGCGGAAACCGTCGCGCTCAGGACGGCCGCTCGCGACAATGCCGGCGATCGATGAATTCGCGTCGGCGAGCGCCTGAATGTGGCGGGCTTCGTCGAGCGCATGCGGTTCATCCACGTCGCACTCCATGAAGATGGTTTTGCTGATTTCCGTGTTAGCGGATGCCGCGACGTAATCAGCGAGCACGAAACTGCGATTCAGCACCGGAATGCCGGCGCACCACGAGTAGGGGAATCGTTGCAAATCCCAGAGGTGCTGGTGGGTGTCGATCAACTGCATGGCGAAAAGCTTAGTGTCCGACCACCGCGGCGGTGGCGGGAGGTGCCGCGAGATAATTTCCGTAGGTGAGCAAACCGACTGCGGCGAAGAGCAGCACGATGGCGCCGGTGATGATGAGCTTCGTGGCCGGGCGGCACGATTTCCATTCGCCAATCGCCACGCCGAAACCGCAGCTCAGCAAAATCAGGATGATCATGTGAATCGCCCAGCTGGAAAATTTCAAATCGCCCATGCGCACGTGACCGAGGCCGTAGAAGAAGAATTGGAGATACCAGAGCAGGCCGGTGAGAATCGAGAGCGCGTAGTTCGCCCCGAGATTCGCGCCGCCCGCCGAGGTGAATTCACCGGCGGATTTATCGCGCGTGATCAGATAAAGGCAGTAAATGAGCGTCGTGGTGAACGCGCCCGAGTGCGAGAAGAGGTAGATGACGTTGCCTTGGAAATTGCCGGCACCATATTTTGCGGCGACGTCGGCGATCGGTTGCCCAGCAGCGAGCGAAAAACTAAACACCGCCGACAACACGCCCGCGAGCACCACGATGGGCAGGCCGACGCGCGGGTTGAATTGGGTTTTCGTCACGGAGTCGGTCGTGATTTCGCGTTCTTTGCGGAATCCGGCCAGACCTGTGATGAAGGTGGCAAGGCCGCCAAGTAACACGCCCCCCACGACAAACGTGCCGCCGGTGTTGCTCAAAATCTGGCCAAGCGTGCCGGCCTGGATTGTCGGGATGAGCGTGCCAAGCACGCAGGACAAACCGATCGCGAGGGCGTAAGTGAGCGAGAAACCGATGTAGCGAATCGCTGCGCCGAATGCGATGCCGCCGACGCCGTAGAGCACGCCGAGTAGGTATGAGTTCCGCATTGCGCTACCGGGCGCTTCGGCGAGCACGGTGCCGAGTTGCGGGATGGTGAAATACGCAAAAATCCACGGCAAAATCAGCCAGCACGCCGCGGCTTGCACGAGCCAGTAGGTCTGCCATTTCCAGTTTTTAACGTAGCGTTGAGGCGCGTAGCATAACGCGGCGCTCGCCGCTCCGACGGTGTGAAGGAGCGTGCCGAGGATGGGGTTGGATTCGGGGGGCATGGGGTTTTTGCGGAAAAGCGGAAGACAGGGGAGAAAGAGAAAGATTAATAGAAAGAGAAAAGATAGTCGCGGCGGGATCGTTCTCTTTCTCTTAATCTTTCTCGTTCTCTGATTGTAGATTATTGAAAACTCATAGCGCGAATTCCGCCGCGATGGCCGCGGTGTGCTGGCCGACGCGAGGCGCGCCGCGCGTAGATTTAAAATGCTGGCCATCGATCGTGATCGGGCAGCGGGTGGTGCGCAGCGTGGGGCCGTCGTCGCGCGTGACGTCCTGCACCCAATCGAGCACTTTGAAGGCGTCGGTCTGCCAGAGTTTTTCCCATGAGAGCACTTCGGCGCACCAATAGTCCGCGGCTTCGAGTCGCGCGACCCAATAGGCGGTTGGCTGAAGTTTCAGATGGAGCGCGATGAGCTGTTTAATTTCGTCGCGATGAGTGAACCACGTTTGCGGATCGCTGTAACCGGCGAGTGCGGGGAGTGCGAGGAGTTCGCCGAGTTTCACGATCGAACCCATTGCGAGGGCGAGATAACCGTCAGCCGTCGCATAAACGCCGTAGGGAGCGCCGAGGTAAGCGTTGCCGTTGTTGACGGCGCTGCGCTGGGGGGCTTTGCCGCCGTCGTTGAGAAACGTGGTCGTGAGCTCGAATTGCAGATCGAGAATCGATTCGAGCAGGCTCACTTCGACGACACCACCTTTGCCCGTCACGCCGCGACGCACGAGCGCGGCGAGGATGCCTTGCACGAGGTGCGCGCTCGCCGTGAGATCGGCGACCGAAAGACCGAATGGCATCGGCGGCTGGTCGGCGTTGCCGTTGAGGTGGACGAGGCCGGAGAGCGATTGCGCGAGCAGATCCTGACCGGGTTTTTCCACCCACGGGCCCTGGCTGCCGTAGCCGGTCACGATGCCGTAAACGAGTCGCGGATTGATCGCGGTGCACGCGGCGGCGTCGAGTCCGATGCGTTCCATCACGCCGGGGCGAAAATTTTGAATCAACACGTCGGCCTTCGCGATGAGCTGTTTGATTTTCGCGAGATCGTCCGGATTTTTCAGGTCGGCGGCGTAGCTTTGTTTATTGCGATTGATCGAGTGGAACAGCGTGCTGTCCCCGTCGAGCGAGAGATTTGAAATGTAGAGCTGCCGGCAAATGTCGCCAGTTTTAGGACGCTCAATTTTGATGACGCGCGCGCCGAGGTCGGCGAGCCGCGTGGCGGCGAACGGCCCCGCGAGAAATTGGGCGAAGTCGAGGACGAGGAGACCTTCGAGCGGTTTCATGTGAGCGTGGGAGCGTGGGCGAGCGAGTCGCGGTAAAGTGTGTCGAGTTGAGCGATGGCGTCTTGGTCGGTGATCTGACTGCGTAGCGCCGCGTGGACGACGGGACCGCCGCGTTCTTGAAATTCCATGTAACCGTGGTGCCGCGGGCGGAGATAGGCGTGGTCGAGCACGGGCAACGTGCGCGAGAAATAGTCTTTCGTCATCCGATTATTTTCCGCATCGAGCCATGCCGCGCGATGGCCGGGTTGGCCGCCGGCGTGGGTGTAGAGCGTGCGCTGCACGTCGGATGACGCGGCGAATTGCGCGTAGGCAAGCGCGGCTGCGCGATGCTCGATCGGACGCAAGGCCGAGAGCGCGAGGCCGGTGCCGCCGAGCGTCGTGCGCAGCGCAGCGTGCTCGAATGCCGGAGGTGCCCCGAAGGTCAGTTGGTGTGCGGCGTAGCCGCTGCGCGAGTAATTGGAATAGCCGTAGGCGAGCGGACAATACGCCACGCGCGTGTTGGCGGCGGAGGCGACAAGATCGTGCGTGGCGATGGGGTTGCGCGTCCAGCAACCGGGATCGCCTAACGCGATGAGTTCGCGCAACGACGCGAATGCAGCGCGCGCGACTTCCGGTGAAGCGACGCGCTCGCGATCCGAGAAAGGAGTTTCGCCGTGCGCGATGCACAGCGAATAAAAATTCATCAGGCAGTTGATCGGCGCGGCGGGAATTTCCACGTGGCCGCGGCTGGCGAGGGCGAGCAGCTCCGGCCAGGTTTGCGGAACCGTGAGTTGATGCGCCGCGATTAAATCTTCACGCCAAAACGCCACCGGCGTCGCGGCGTCGATCGCGAGCGCCCAGTGGCGTCCGCCGAGGGTGTAACTCGGATGCGACGCACCGACGGAGTTTGCGGCTTGGTCGGCGAGAAACGCGGCGGGTAGGTGTTCGTCGAGCGGCAACAGCGGGCCGTGGGCCGCCGCGTAACCGACGAACGGATGGTCGATCACCAGGAGATCGAAGTCGGCGGCGAGTTTCTCGACGGGGAATTCCTCGAACGCTTTCAGCGAGCGTTTTTCCCAGATGATTTCGATGCCGGGATTCAATTCGGAAAAACGCTGGGCCGTGGCGACGACCGGGAGAAAACCGCGCGTGTGGCCCCACGTCATGCCGCGTAATTGGATCGCTTTGCTCATGTGGAAGGAATGGGCGTGGCGCCGCTCGCGCTCGATTGATACGCGGCTTCGATGGTGGCCATGGTTTTGAACGCGTCTTCCACTCGCGTGGGCAGTTCGGTGGTCTCGCCGTTCGCGAAACGCATCAGGCTCGCCATCGTGCCGATGAAGGCATGCGGATACCAACTGCCGGTGAGCGGAATCGTTTGCCATTTGCCAGGCCGGCCGCCGGCGTCGAGTTGGCAGTATTCCAGCGCGTCGGGTTCGCCTTGCGGGTAGTTCATGAGCAGGCCGAGCCGCGCTTTGATCGCGCCCCGCGTGCCTTCCCATTTCACGTAGCTCTCCTGATGGGTGAGGCCGAATTCGTGACCGTGATTCGTGGTGATGTTGGCGCGCACCGTGTCGCCGTAATCGAGCGCCAGGTTGGTGCGTGTGGAGGCGAGCTTGGAGGTTTTCGGGTGTTTGACGGTCTTTGCGTAAACTCCACGCGGCTCGCCGAGAAATGAGCGGATCAGATCCACGTAGTGCACGCTGTGATAAAGAATCTCCACACGCGGAATCCCCTCGAGGAATGTCCAGAGCTGCCACGGCATGTAAACGGTCACGCGCACTTCCATGTCATGCACGTCGCCGATCACGCCGGTGTCGATCAGCCCGCGGGCCGCCAGAATGTAAGGTGCGTAACGGAGCTGAAAATTCACCGCGGCTTTGAACTGCTGGCGCTGGCATAACGCGAGCAGTTCGCGCGCTTGATCGAGGTTTTCGCCGAAAGGTTTTTGAATGAGCACCGGCGCGCCAAATGGTAATCGAGCGAGCACGCCGGCAATCGCGGAAGCGGGCACGGCGATGTCGAAGATCGCGTCGGCTGGAGCCGCTTGCACGGCGTCATCGAGCGAAGCGTGGACGCGCGCGATGCCGAATTCCTGGGCGAGTGCCTGCGCCTTGGCCGGGTCCAGATCGTAGATGCTGCGGACTTCGAAGCCGGCGAGTTTATAGGCCGGGAGGTGTCCGTCGCGGACGATGCCGCCGGCGCCGATCATGACGATCGGACGAAACGAGCGGGGTAAGACGGGGGACTGACCGGGGGTGAAGGTCATCTTTTATTTGCAAAAGCGAATTTTATTAGCGAAAACCGCGCAAGTCCAAAGATGCCCGCCGCCCCTGACTACCCCGTGCCGGCCCTGGAGAAGGGTCTGGATATTTTAGAAGCGCTCGCTGCCGCCAGCGTGCCGCAGTCGCTGAGCGAACTCGCGACGCACATGAAACGCAGCAGCAGCGAACTGTTTCGCATGCTGGCCTGCCTCGAGCAGCGCGGTTACGTCGCGCGCGAGGGCGTTTCGGGAAAATTCAGCCTGACGTTAAAACTCTACGCGCTCGCCCACATTCATTCCACGCGCGACAAACTGTTGCAAGCGGCCCGGCCGCCGTTGGAGGCGTTGACCGAGCAGATCCGGCAATCGTGCCACCTCAGTGTATTGGAGCGCGGGCATTTGCTCGTGATCGCCCAGCAGGACAGTCCAGAGCGCGTGCGGCTTTCAATTGAAGTGGGCGGTGAATTTGACGCGGCGCACACTGCGTCAGGTCGATTGTTGCTCAGCCATTTGTCGGAACAGGAGAGGGCACCGTGGATCCGCACCCTGCCGAAGGCCGGGAAAAAGCAGTTTGAAAAGAAGCTGAAGGAAATTCGTAACGCGGGCTTTTCGAGCGCGGAAAGCGAAACCGTGGAAGGGGTGCGCGATATCGCCGTGTTGGTGGGAAACCCTTCCGCCGGAGTCATGGCCGCGCTGGCGGTGACGCGATTGGTGCGCCGCGGTGAACCCGTGAGCGACCAAGTCCTGCTGCGGGCCATGTTGACCGCTTCCACCAAAATTTCTGAATCACTCGGACTCTCCCCATGAAATCACTCTTCCTTGAAGACTACGAAATTGGCGTGGCGCGCACCTCGTTTGGGCGCACGATTACGGAAGCGGACATTGTGTTGCACGCCGGGCAGACCGGGGATTTTTACCCGCATCACATGGACGCCGAGTGGTGCAAGACGCAGGATTTCAAGCAGCGCATCGCGCATGGCACGCTGATTTTTAGCGTCGCCGTGGGGCAGACGGCGGGCGAAATCAATCCCGAGGCGTTTTCTTACGGCTACGACCGGCTGCGTTTCATTAAACCGGTTTTCATCGGGGACACGATCAAGGCGCGCTGCACCATCAAAGAGAAGCGTGACCATCCCAAGAAAACCGACTACGGCTTCGTCGTGGAACTTGTGGAGTCGATCAATCAACGCGCGGAAACAGTGCTGGTCGCTGAACATTTGTTGTTAGTTAAGCGGAAGCCAGCGCACGCCTGAGGATGACTGGACGCTTCCCCATTTGGTTCTTGGCCGCGTCATTTTTGTGGATGGCCGGCGGGTTGGCTGCGGGTCAGCGCACATTGCTGGATGCAGATTGGAAGTTTCAACTCGGTGAAGTGGCCGGTGCCGAGGCGGTGAAATTTGACGATCGGCCATGGCGTCGGGTGGACTTACCTCACGACTGGTCGATCGAAGGGAAGGTCGACGAGACCGCACCCAGCACGGGGCTCGGTGGTTTTTTTCCAACGGGAAAAGGCTGGTATCGAAAGTCGTTTATCGTCCCTGAAAAATTGCGCGGGCAGCGAGTGGTCGTGGAGTTCGAGGGGATTTATCGGGATGCCGAGATTTGGGTGAATGGCGTGTCGTTGGGCCGCCGGCCTTATGGTTACAGCCCGGTGCGGCACGATCTGACGCCGCATCTTAAATATGGCGTGGCGAATATTCTGAGTGTGGGGGTCGACAATTCTGCGCAGCCGAATTCGCGTTGGTATACCGGTTCGGGCATTTATCGTCATGTGTGGATGCACGTCTTGCCGGCGGTGCACATCGAGCCGTGGGCGGTCTGGGTTCAGACGGAGACGCTGGACGCGAAGGAAGCGCGCATCCAAGTGCAAACCACCGTGCGCAACGAAACGGCGCGCGCGGCACGCTTCGACTTGGAATTGGATATTTTTGAAGGCGGCAGAAAATCCGTGGCGACGGCCAATCGGGAAATCGAGATTGCCGCGAATACATCGGTGACCGTTTCGGAAACTATTTTGGTGACGAAACCCCGGGCGTGGTCGCCGGAATCGCCGACGATCTATCGCGTGGTGAGCAAACTTTCGCAAGCGGGCGAAGTGAAAGACGAAACCACCACGCGCTTCGGCATTCGCACGGTGCAGGTGTCCGCAGGGAGCGGGTTTGAACTCAACGGCCGCACGCTGAAGTTGAATGGCAGCAATGTGCATCACGATCATGGTTCGCTGGGTGCCGCGTCGTTCGACCGGGCGGAGGAGCGTAAAGTGCAAATCCTGAAAGCCGCCGGGTTCAATGCGGTGCGCACGGCGCATAATCCCCCTTCGCCGGCGTTTCTCGAAGCGTGCGATCGCCTGGGATTGCTCGTGATGGATGAAGCGTTCGATGGTTGGGCGAGCGCGAAAAACAAGAAAGACTACAGCGTTGATTTTCACGAATGGTCGGCGCGCGATTTGGAAACGCTGGTGCGGCGCGATCGAAATCATCCGTCGGTGGTGATGTGGAGCATCGGCAACGAAATGTTCGAACGCGGCACGGCGTCGGGGTTGAAAATTGCCGAAAGGCTCACCGCGCAAATTCGCGAACTCGACCCGTCGCGTCCGATCACGGCCGGCGTGAACGGTCTCGGGAAACCGGCCGACTGGCCGAAGCTCGACCCGCTTTTTGCGACCCTCGACGTGGCGGGCTATAATTACGAAATGCAACACGCCGCGGCGGACCACGCGCGTTTGCCCGAGAGAGTGATTGCGGTCGCGGAATCGTATCAGAACGAAGTGTTCGCGATGTGGAAAACCGTCCGCGATCACCCTTACGTGATTGGTGAGTTCGTTTGGAGCGGGATGGATTATCTCGGCGAGGCGGGGATCGGCCGCGTGTTCCCGCCTGACGAGAAAGTGGTGAAGCACTGGGAAGGCAGCATGTTTCCGTGGCACGGTGCGACGTGTGGCGACATCGATCTGACGGGACTGCGTAAACCCAATTCGCATTATCGTAACATCGTGTGGGAGCGCGGAGAAAAACTTTACGCCGCCGTCGTGCCGCCTGCGCCGGAGGGGAAGGCGTGGAATTTGTCGCCGTGGGCGCTGCCACCGCGCGTGGCATCGTGGAATTGGGCCGGCCACGAAGGCGATATGCTCACGGTGGAAGTCTATTCGCGCCACGATGCAGTGAAGCTGTTGCTCAACGGGGTTTTAATTGGCGAAAAAACTACCAGCGAAGCGGAAGAATTTATCGCGACGTTTGAAGTCCCTTACTCGGCCGGGACGCTCGAAGTGATCGGCTTGCGGAGCGGCTGGGCGGTCGACCGTTTCAGGCTGAGAACTGCGGGCGAAGCGGAGGCGCTGGAATTGCGAGCCGATCGCGCGCGGATGAAAGCTGACGGACAAGATCTCATTTTTGTGAGTGTAGAGGCAGTTGATGCGAAAGGCCTTTTACGGGCCGACGCGGCGCCGGCGGTGAAATTTGACGTCGAGGGACCTGCCACCATCGCCGGGGTGGGCAGTGCAGATTTGATGAGCGACGAGGTTTACGGTGCCAATCCCAGAAAGCTCTATCAAGGTCGCGGTCAGGTCGTGCTGCGCGCGACCGGACAAGGTGGAAAGATTACGTTGCGGGCGCAGGCCGACGGCCTCGCACCGGCAAAAATCGTGGTGCGCGCAGAGAAGTGATTATTTGGCGGCGGGCGCACGCTCCAGCACGACGGCATTGCGATCGGTGCGGAAGGGAATCGCCGGCAGACCGGCGGCATTGACCAGATTGGGCGTCGCGGTTTCCTGCCAGGCGAAACGCACGTCAATCGGCGATCGCACGAGCGGACTCGAAACGACGACTTCATTCTTCACGATAATGGCTGCAGCCGGATGGAAAATGCCGTCTTTACCGGCGATGGAGAAATGGGTGAGTGCAGCTTGGTCACGACTGCGCAGTCCCTGCGCGTGCTCGAATTGAACGCGAAGTTTTCCGTCGGCAGCGGTCTTGAGTTTTTTAAAAGCCGGGCTGTGGGCTTGAACGTTCTTTGCCTGGTAAGTCTCGGCGAGCGCGAGCCGCGCGAAACGCAGGCCGACGTCGCGTTTGTTGGTGGGATGGATGTCGTGGACGTTGGCGACGAGATCGGTGGTGACGATTAGCCCGGTGTTTTTGACGTCGAGCGTGGCGATCTGGCTCTCCCAGAAAGCGGGCAAGGCTTCCGGGGTGAGTTTTTTCGGGAAACTGTCCCACCGCGAATAATCGAACGGCGCGAGCAGCGCGAAATAGAACGGTGCTGGTGGCAGTTGCCAGGCGGAGCGCCAACTCGCGATCAGGGCGCGCTGTTTGGCGGCGTAGAGCGTGATGTCGGCATCCATGCAATTGGCTTCGCCTTGATACCAGAGGAAGCCGCGCAACGCGAAGGGCACCAACGGCGCGACCATGCTTTGATAAAGTTCGGTCGCTTGCACGCCGGGCACCCACGCTTGGTATTTATTTTTTTCGAGGCCGGTCAGTTCGGGGCTGGATGCGAACGCTCCGGGCGGCATCCACGCTTCGATGCGGGTGCCACCGAAGCTGGCGTGAATCAACCCGACGGGCATATCGAGCGTCGTGAGGAGTTCGCGCCCGAAATAATAAGCGGCGGCGGAGAAACCGGATTTGGCGAGCGTTTCGGGCGAGCAGGCGAGCCACGTCATCACGGAAGCGTTGCCCTTGGGTTTGCCCGATTGCGGCATCTGGAAAATGCGCAACTGGGGATGATTTGCGGCGGCGACTTCGGGTTCGGAATTGTCCGTGGGCTTCTGCCCTTTGCGCGGGCCGAAAGGTTTTTCCATGTTCGACTGGCCGGAGCAAAACCACACTTCGCCGACAAGCACGTCGGTAAAAGTCAGCACGTTTTCGCCGCGCACAGTCAGGATTTGCGGCGTGCGGTTCGCGGGCATGGCGTCGAGCGAAACACGCCAACTGCCGGCTTCGTTTGCGAGGGTGGCTTTGCGCTGATGACCGAACTCAACCGTGATGCGCTCGCCGGGTTTGGCCTGGCCCCAGATCGGCACGGGGGTTTCACGCTGGAGAACCAGGTGGTCGCTGAAGACCGGCGCGCAAGTGACGGCGGCAAACGCGTCGGAAGTAATCGCGAGTAAGAGGGCGAAGGGCGCGAGCGCGCGCAGCAAAATCAGGGGCATGGGGAAAAACGCGTGTTGGAGCCGAGACGCGGCGGCGACTCGCAGGTTACGCCGCGCGCGGGGCGAGCTTGCAGCGGACGGTGAAAATGAATTTCGAGCCTGCGCCAGGGGTGCTTTCAACACTGATGTTTCCGCCCATGAGTTCGCACAGTCGTTTGCAGATGCTCAAGCCGAGGCCGGTGCCGCCATACGTGCGGCTCGTGGATGCGCCGACCTGGCTGAAAGGCTTGAAGAGTGCGGCAATTTTTTCCGGAGGAATGCCGACGCCCGTATCGCTGACGCAGAAACGCAGCACGGCATTTTGCGCATGGGAATCGAGTGGCACGGCTTCGACGCTGACGGTGACGCTGCCACTGCTGGTGAATTTCACTGAGTTGCCGACGAGATTGATCAGGATCTGGCGCAGGCGGTAAATGTCGCCGATGACGAAGGGCGGAAGATCCGGCGGGATCTGCGCTTCAATTTTAAGATTCGAGAGGCGCGCTTTCGGGCTGAAGAAATCGACGACTTCTTCGATGCAGCGGCGCGGGGAGAACGGCTCGGATTCGAGTTCGATTTTGCCGGCTTCGATTTTTTCGATATCGAGCAGGTCGTTGATCAGAAGCAGCAGCGCTTCGCCGCTTTTTTGGATGAGCTGGACGTATTCGCGCTGCTCAGCATTCAGCGATGTTTCATTTAAGATGTCTGCGAAGCCCAGCACGCCGCTGATAGGCGTGCGGATTTCGTGGGAGACGATGGCGAGGAATTCGCCTTTGGCGCGATTGGCGCTTTCGGCGGCCTCTTTGGCGTCGTGCAGCGCGTTTTCGGAAGTTTTGCGGGCAGTGATGTCGTGGCCGACGGCTTGATATTCGGAAAGCTTGTTGTCGGGATCGCGGATTTCGCGCACCGCCCACTGGAGCCACGTGATTTTTCCTTTGGCGATGATTTCCTGCTCGTAGGTTTGGATGGCAGGATTGTCCGTCCACGGCAACGGGCTGCTACTGGCGAGGCCGGTGAATTGCTGGCCGATGAGGTCGCTGCGCTTGGCGTGGTAAAAACGACAGTAGGCGCCATTGACGAAGGTCAGGCGTCCGTCCGGCAGGTAGCGGCAGATTAAATCGAACTGGTCTTCCACGATGCCGCGGTAGTTGGCGTCGACGCGTTGCATGGAGCGAGCCATGCGTTCGATGCGCTGGGCGAGGCCGATGATCTCGTCCTGATCGGGATCGGTCAGCGGCTGCGGCGAGATTTCAAACGGGCTATCGCTGTTAAGTTTGATCGAATCGGCTTTGACGCCGAGGGCTTTGATGCGCGACCAAAGCGCCCGATCCCAGACGTAGCCAGTGAGCACGAGCAGCACGCAACCGATGATTGACAGGCCGATGACATAATAGGTGTCACCCAGTTTCTCACGCAGATCGTCCTGCAGAATAATTGTGGCGAGCGCAGCGATCAGGCTGAACACCAACCCATAAACCATCACCAATTTGCGCTTTTGGCCCATGTGCGGCCAGTGCAACGGAAATTCCCGAACGTGTCTAACTTGTTTTAGCCGACGGTTCGCGGGGCTCCGGCTTTATCTCGTTCAACGGCGGCACGCTGCGCAGCGAAGGCACGAAATAAGCGATGCCCAACGTGACCAGAATCGTGCCGATTCCGCCTACACCGGCAGCCAGCACCGGTCCGAAAAGCGCTGCGGAAAACCCGGCGCGCATCGCGGAGATTTCATTCGAGGAGCCGATGAACAATTGGTTGACCGCCGTTACGCGCCCACGGAGCACGTCAGGCGTCATGAGCTGCACGAGCGAGTGACGAACGACGACGCTGACATTGTCGAACACCCCGGTGAAAAACAGCGCCACCAGCGATAGCCAGAACGTGGTCGATACACTGAAAATTCCAATCGCCGCACCGAATCCCGCGACCGACCACAGCATTAATATACCCGGTCGGCGCGCTGGGGGCAGATGCGTGGTGATCATCGCCATCGCAATGGCCCCGATCGCGGGAGCCGCGCGCAGCCAGCCGAGGCCGACCGGGCCGACGTGGAGAATCTTATCCGCATAGATTGGCAGCAGTGCCGTTGCGCCGCCCAGCAGCACCGCGAATAAATCCAGGGTCATCGCGCCGAGGATGCGCTTGTTATTCCACATGAAACTGACGCCGGCAAACATTGCGGGCCGTTCCGTAGACGCCGGGGCGGGCGCCGCGGAAAATTTTACCCCCAGCAAAAGCAGGCCAAACGCCACACACGCGGCCATATCGAGCGCATAAACAGCGGAGTAGCCCGCAACTGCGACGATGATGCCGCCGAATGCGGGACCGACCACGGTTGAGAGTTCAAACGCGCTCGAACTCCACGTGACCGCATTCCCCAGCGCGGATCCGGGGATGAGCAACGGCACGATGGCGGCGCGGGCGGGACTCGAAAGCACACGCACGATCGCGCTTCCGAACAGTAATAAATAAACCAGCGGCAGCGCGGGATTGTCGAAGTGCAGCGTGGTAGGGTCGGCGTGACGTTCGAAAAAAATCGCAATGCTGCGCAGCGCCTCGTTCGCGTGCGCGAGCACGGGCCAGGCGGGAATCCTTGCGTGATAAAAACTCACGGCAGCCAGCGCGCCGGATAACAACGCCGAGGCGGCCATTGCCCGGCGAAGAATCACGCGCCGGTCGACCCGATCCGCGAGCACTCCGGCCGGCAACGTCAACACGAGTAACGGCAGCACATTGACAAATCCGACGAGGCCGAGCGCGGTGGCGGAATTCGTCCACTGATAGATTTGCCACGCGGCAGCGACGTTCATCGCCTGACGTCCGAGCGTGGAAAGAAAATTTCCTGCTAAAAAATGCCGGTAGCCGGCGTGGCGCAACGCCGCGTAGGGATCGCGGGCACCGTTGCTCATACCATAACCGCAGCCGCAGGCGTGATCGCTGGCGTGGCCTTGACTGAACTCGCGACCGGTAGGAACAAACGGAAGACCGAGCCGCGTCCCGGAATGCTTTCCACTTTCAGCGAACCACGATGGGCGCGCACGATGCCTTGCACGGCGGCGAGACCGAGGCCACGCCCGGCAAATTTCGTCGTGAAGAATGGATCGAAAATTCGCGCGAGCACTTCGGGCGTCATGCCGGCGCCGTTGTCGGTGACGCACAGGCAAACGAATTCGTCGGATGGCGCGAGGCCGTTGGACTCAGGACTGCACAATTTCGAGTCGCACGTGCTGATTTCAATCACGCCTGATTTCGAGCCCAGCGATTCCGACGCGTTGATGACCAGATTCATGATCACTTGCCGGAGTTGCGCGGCATCGGCTTCGATGAGCGGGAGATTCTCTGCGAGGCTGAAAGCGAGTTTCGCTTGCTTGCCGATCGACATTTCCAGCAGGCGCGTCGTTTCCGTGACAACGTCGCTCAGGTTGACGCGTTCCGTGGAGTAACTGGCGCGGCCGGCGTAGGCGAGGAGTTGGTGGCAAAGTTCGGCGGCGCGCTGGGCGGAGGTGGTGACGTTGTTGAGGCGCTCTTCGTTGGCGGGGGAAATTTGCGCGTCCATCCGGGCAAGGGTGGCGTTGCCCAGAATGACTGTGAGGAGATTGTTGAAATCGTGCGCGATGCCGCCCGCGAGGACGCCGAGGCTTTCGAGTTTTTGCGTTTCCCGCATCTTGTGCTCGAGGCGATCGGCTTGTTCCTCGGCTTGTTTACGATCGGTGATGTCGGTGTGTGTGCCCGTGATGCGGATGGGCGCGCCTGTGCTAGGGTGGCGCGAGATGACTTTGCCGCGGTCCATGATCCACTTCCATTCGCCGGATTTTGCGCGCATGCGAAACTCCATGTGAAACTGATCCTTTCCCTTAAGGAGGAGTTGGTAATCTTCATCCATCATCAAGCGATCATCAGGGTGAATCAGCCGGAGAAACGATTCACGAGCCGGGCCGATTTCCTCCAATGTGTAGCCGAGCATGCCGGCCCAGCGCGGGCTGCGCAGGATGCGGCCGGCGGAAACTTCCCAATCCCAGAAACCGTCCTGACTGCCTTCGAAGACGAGACGCAGGCGCTCTTCGTTTTCGCGGATGGCCTGGGCTTGATTGGAGACGCGTTGCAGGAGCGCGCGTTGCCAGATGAGCACGGCAAGAATGATTACCGCGATGGCCAGCATCGGCAGCAGGTAAGGCAGCAGGTCCTCCAAACGCAGCGGTGGCCGCTTCAGGCGTCCGAGCCATTTTTCGTGGAGCTGATCGTAATTGCCGTTGCGGTGTAATTCGGCGAGGCCTTCGTTAAGTTTCGCGAGGAGTTCCGGATGGTTTTTGGCCAGACCGAAATGCATGCGATAATCGAAGCCAGGCAATTCGAGGGGAATGGCGGTAATCCCGGCGATATTGTTTTGGCTCAGGAATTTTACGGTGACGGATTCGTTGGCGAGGATGGCGTCCGCGCGATTATCAAGCAGCGCGGTGATGGATTCGAGGTAGCTGTTATGATACTCGGTTACCAAACCAAAGGGGTTGTCGCGGAGATATTCCTCGGCGCGGGAACCACGCACCGTCGCGATGCGCAGCCCGGTGAGTTCGCTCAGATCCTTCGGCGGCGAGCGGTCTTTGCGCATGAAGATGCGGCCGGGCATCACCGTGGTCGTCGTGGAAAAATCCAGATACGCGCGCCGTTCCGGCGTATCGGCGATGTTGCTGAGGACATCGATGCGCCCGCTGGTGAGCGCTTCCGTGAGTCGTGACCGATCCAGCAAAACGTAATCGAACGACAGGCCTTCCGTTTTTTCAATTTCCCGCAACAACCCGACCGCGAAACCGTCGGGGCGGTTATTGGCGTCGGCGAAACTGTAGGGCGCGGTGTTGGTTTCAACCCCGACGCGCCACAGACGTGAAGCTGGCTCGTCGTCGCCCGCGGTCCACGCCACCGACCCGAAGGCGAGGAGGAGGAAAACGGTAACGACGCGCCGCATGGTTTACGCTTTAAGCGTGGCGGCCCTTGAAGGTGAGTTCGGCAACGCCTGATTTATCGAGGCCGCCGAGATTGAGTGCGACCATGCGGTCGAATTGCTCTTTCGTGGCTTTCGCGAGCGGCAGCTTGAGGCCGGTGTCGACGCCGAGTTGGTAGGCGATGCCGGAATCCTTCGCGGCGTGCGCACCGGAGAAATAACAATCGTGCGCGCGGTTTTGCATGTCTTCGCCGTCGGTTTTCAACACCTGCGAGTTCGCGCCGGTTTGCAGAAAAACTTCGCGTAACATGTCCAGATTCAACCCGAGGGCCTGACCCAGACCGAGGCCTTCGGCGAGGCCGGCGGTGTTGATGTTCATGACCATGTTGACGAGCGCCTTCACCTGCGCGGCCGTGCCGGCCGGCCCGATGTAACGCAGCGCACTGCTGAGTTTTTCGAGAATGGGCAACACGCGATCGAACGTGGCTTTGTCGCCGCCGCACATGAGATAGAGCGTGCCGTTGCGCGCCTGCGGGATGCTCGACGCCATGCAGCCTTCGAGCGATTGCGCACCGACGGCTTTGGCGCGGCGTTCGACTTCCACGTGCACGTTCGGCGTGAGCGTGGCGCAGTTGATGAAGATTTTTCCTTTCGCCCCGGTGAGCAACGAGTCGCCGGATTCGGCGAATACGTTTAACTGCGCCGCGTCGTCGGTCACCACGGTGATGATCACGTCGGCGCTGGCGGTGACTTCGGCGAGCGTCGTGGCATGTTTCGCGCCGAGTTCGGCCGCGAGTTCTTGCGCGATGGGGGCGTGGGCATCGTAAACGGCGGCGACGGTAAAGCCGCACTCTTTAAGCCGGCGGGCCATGTTGCCGCCCATGCGGCCAGTTCCTACAAAAGCGATTTTATCAGACATGAGATGACAGGGTAGTTATAGGTTTCGAGTGAAGCTGGGCGCATGCCGGAGGGCGCGACAAAAATCTTCACGAGACCGTAAAAATTTATCCGCGAACTCCAGCTTCGCCCGAGCGGTTAACGGGCGAAAAACGGGTTATGTTGCTTCTCTTGCTTGAGCGTAGTCAGCGGCCCATGGCCGCCGGCGATCACGGTGTCGGCGGGAAGCTTGAGGATTTTCTGCTGATTGTTGCGCAGCTGCATTTCGAAATGCGTCGGGCTGCCGCCCATCGAACTCGCGAAAATGGAATCGCCGACAATTGCCAGCGGCCACGCCAGCCCGGTGACGTAGAAAGTCGTCATGCCGGGCGAGTGGCCCCACGTGAACAGCGTTTTGATGGAGAGTTCGCCGAGGTGGAAATGGGCGTTTTCCTGGAAGGTTTTGGCGCCGGGGCGTTCCACGGGCTCGAGTTCGCTAGCCCAGATCTCGGCATTGGTCGCAGCCACGCGGTCGAGGTCGGCGATATGGTCGTCGTGAGTGTGGGTGATGAACACATAGCGCAGGGTGAGTCCTTCTGAGGCTACGGTGTCCAACATGGAGTCGGCGGAGGCACCGGTATCAAAAGCGGCGGCGAGCTTGGTCTTTTTGTCCCAGACGAGGTAACTGTTCACCGTCATGTCTTCGAACGGCGTGTTAAACATCGCAAAGCCGCGCGGGAAAATGGGCTGCTCGGGATACCATTCCTTGCGGGCCATCGCCAAAAGGGAATTGCGCCCCAGCTGCAGGGCAGGGGCGAGCGCGAGCAGGGTGTTTTCGCGAATCTCGCCGCCTTTGACCGCAGCGAGTTCCTCGGCGGTAATGCCGGCTTTGGCGGCGAGGTCGGCGTCACTGATCTTGCGACCACGCTGAGTCTTGTTGATGACGTCGGCAAAATTGTCTTCGAGGGGAATACGCGGCATCTCTCACTCATTTGCGAAAGCCCGCACCATCGCAAGCAGCCTCTTTCGGCCTTAACTGGTTCGGCGGACAGTCCGTGGCTTGATTCTAGGTAATTTCGGCAAATAGCCCGCGCCAAATCTCCACCGACTCATCGTCGGCCACATCCCAGGTGCGCCCGCCGCCCGTGGCGTCCGCGAAAAAGTGACCCGTATAGCCATCGTAGCGCGAATACGCGCTACCGGTGTAGCGCAGCGTTTCGTTCTCTACAAATCGGTCACGGAGCGCAGCAAACGACTTGAGGACACGGTAATGTTTGCCGATTTGGAAGGGATAGTCGCTTTCAGCCATGAGTTGCTGGCCTCGACATCAATGACCGCGCGCGCGTTCGACAAGCGCTAAGGCTTTGAAGGCGCGAAAGGGAATTAGGCGCGCAAAAAGGTCGCGATAGAAAGAGATTCCTTTGACGGCGTTACTGCATTTGCTGAAGCGCTTCCTTCATGCGCTTCACTCGCATTACATTGCAGAATTTTCGCAACTTGCCGCTTGTCCAGGTGACATTGCGCGGGAGGCGCACGTTTTTGTGCGGACAGAATGCGCAGGGGAAAACGAATTTTATCGAGGCGGCGGGGTATGTGACGGCGTTGCGGTCTTTTCGCGGCGCAGAGACGCGGGCGTTGATTGCGCTGGGGCAGCCGCAGGCCGGCATGGCGTTTTCGTTGGAACACGAACAATATGGCGAAAGCCGCATCACGGTGACGCTCACGTCGCAAGGGCGGGATGTGATGTGGGAACAGGGCAAAGTCACGCGGCTCGCGGAATTTATCGGCAAGTTTCCCACGGTGACATTTTCGTCGCAGGATAATCAGTTTTTGCGCGGCTCGCCCTCGCTGCGACGGCGGTGGCTGGATCTGACGCTGGCGGCGATGGACGCGAGTTATCTCACCTCGTTGCAGGCTTACACGCGCGCCGTGGCTGAACGGAATATGCTGCTCAAGCAAGGCGGGCGGGATGCCGGCGCGCTTGATGCGTTCGAGCATGAACTCGCGGGGCATGCGGTCGTCCTTTTCGCGAAACGCGCAGCCGGAGTGCAGGAACTAAGCGACTTGTTCCGCGCGGCGCATGCGAAGCTCGTGCCGGAAGGCGAGCAGGCGGGCCTCGTTTACTCACCGGATACTGCCGTGACGGTGCGGGAAGAATTCGCGGCATTGCTCGTTAAGAATCGCCCGCGCGACACGTTGGTGAAATCCACGGAGCGTGGCCTCCATCGCGATGACTTGGAGGTGTTGCTCAACGGGCGTCCGGCGAAGCAATTCGCGTCCGAAGGCCAGCAACGATGTCTCGTGATCGCGTTGCGACTGGCTCAGGCGGCGTATTTTAAACTGAAGTGCGGTCTCACGCCGGTGCTGCTCTGCGACGATGTGTTGGGTGAACTCGATCCCTCGCGCCGGGTGAAATTTTGGAACTCGCTGGAAGGAGACCCGCAAGTGATCGCGTCGGGCACGAGCCTGCCTGAAGCGGACGCGGCGTCGTGGCAGGTGTTGACGGTGGAGGACGGTAAAATTTTATGAGCTTCGAGCCCTGGCAATGGACGTTGCTGGTCGTCGGTGCAGCGGTGGCGGGATTTTCGAAAACGGGCATTCCGGGGACGTCGATTTTGTTCGTGGCGATTTTTCCGAACATCATTCCCGCGCGACAGGCGACGGGCGTGGTGCTGCCGTTACTGGTGCTTGCGGATCTATTCGCGTTTTTTGTTTACCGAAAAAATCTCCAATGGCGACGCGTCGGCACGTTGATGCCGTGGGCGCTGGCGGGCGTGTTGCTTGGGTGGTGGGCGCTCGGGCTGGTGAACGATGCGCAGATGTCGCGGGTGATCGGCGCGATCCTTGCCGTGATGCTCGCGTTGCATTTATGGCGTCAACGTGGGCAGGCGGACGAAGCGGCGAGGCACGCGCCGGCGTGGTTTGCTCCAGTGATGGGATTGTTCGCCGGCTTGACCACGATGATGGCGAACGCGGCGGGACCAGTGATGGCGCTTTATCTTTTGGCGATGCGGCTGAACAAGCTGGAGTTTCTCGGAACGGGCGCGGCGTTTTTTCTCGTGATCAATTGGATCAAGGTGCCGTTCATGGTGCATCTCGGGCTGATCAACATGGAAAGTTTCAAACTCAACCTGTGGCTGTTTCCGGCGGTCGCGGCGGGGGCGTTGCTCGGGCGGCCGGTCGTGGAACGCGTGAATCAGCGGATGTTTGAAAGCGTGGTGTTGGTGCTCGCGGCGCTCGCGATTGTGAAGCTGCTGGTATTTTGACGCGAAAGCCGTAACAACGCTCGGCACACACCATGGCCAGTTCGTCCGTCAGACTCATGTGGAAAGCCAAACTTGAGGGCAAACTCGCCCCCAAAGAATGGCCGACGGCGCAGGCGGCGGGTCTGCAACCGCGCTCGGCGTTTAACGGTCGCGTGTTGGGGATCGATCCGAGTTTGCGCGGCACCGGTTTGGCTCTGATTGAATTTGTGCCGGGACGTCAGCCGGTGATGTTGCGGTGCCAGACCGTGAAAATCCCCGCGAGCCAGACGATGGCGCATTGCCTCGGAGAAATTCATCGCGCCGTCGCGGCATTCGTGAGCGATTTCGATCCGAACCACGTGGCGCTGGAACAGACGATCTACGTGCAAAATTTTCAGACGGCGCAAATTCTGGGTGCGGCGCGCGGAGCCGCAATTTCGGCGGCGGCGCTGAAGCAGAAAGAGGTGTTCGAATATGCGCCGTTGCGCGTGAAACTCGCCGTGGTCGGGCAAGGCCGCGCGAGCAAAGACCAGATGGCGCGCACGGTGATGTCGCTACTCGGCCACGGACGCGCGATGGCGTTTGACGAAGCGGACGCCGCGGGCGTGGCGCTTTGCCATGCATTTACGTGGCGAGAGTGAGGCTCAAGGTGGAACGCGCTAGCCTCAGCGCGTTATTCGCGCGCTGCGGTAACGTCGCTCCGACTACTTACCTAAAACCGTGCGGAGAATTCGGCCGAGGTCGGCGACGCGGTAGGGCTTCGTGAGGTAGCCGAGGAAACCCATGTTGAGAAACTGGCGCGCCATGTCGTCGTTGTCGTAACCGCTGGCGACAATCGCGCGCACGTCGGGATCGAGTTCGCGGAGGACTTTGAACGTTTGTTCGCCGCCCATGCCGCCGATGACGGTGAGATCCATGATCACCACATCGTAGGGGCGGCCGATGTTGAGGTAGCGCTTGTAGAGTTGGACAGCTTCCTCGCCGTTTTTCGCGAGGTCGAATTTGTAGCCGAGACTCGTGAGCATCCCGCCGGTGAGTTGGGAAATTTGTTCGTCGTCGTCCATGAACAACACGCGGCCGGTGCCGAAGCGCAGGGTCGCCGGACGGCGGGCCTCAACTTCGATGGGCTTGTCAGCTTGCGGGAGAAACACGGTGAACGTCGTGCCGTTGCCGACTTCCGAATCGAGGCCCATTTGGCCGCCGTGGCGTTTCACGATGGAAAGCACGGTGGCCAGGCCGAGACCGGTGCCGGTTTTTTTCGTGGTAAAAAACGGATCGAAAATTTTGTTCAGGTGCTCGGGCTTGATGCCGCTGCCGTTGTCGCGGACTTCGAACGCGACGTAAGTGCCGGCGGCAAGCGGCGCGACCTGGCCGTCTTCCAGCTTGATGTTACCGGCGTTGATCCAGATGTGGCCTTTGTGCGCAGCGGGCATCGCCTGGATGGCGTTGATAATGAGGTTCTGGAAAACCTGCAGCATTTGCCCGCGATCCACGCAAATGGTGCTCGTGTCGGCGGCGACGCCGACCTCGATCTTCGTGCTCGCGCCCGCGGCGGCGAGGCGCACGGCGTCGGCGAGAATTTCTGAAGGCTTCACGACCTGGCGGACTGCGGTGCCGCCTTTGGCGAAATTGAGGAGCTGTTTGCTCAGGCCTTTCGCGGCCATGCAGGCGCGCTCGCTGTTCTCGAGCGAAGAGAAATCGCGGGCGTCTTTCGCCATCGAGACGCCGCCGAGAATCGTGGTGAGCAGATTGTTGTAATCGTGCGCGATGCCGCCGGCGAGTTGACCGAGCGCTTCGAAACGGTTGGCGCGGATGAGTTCCTCGGGCGTGAGCGTCATCTCGTCGGGATTACGAAACACCACGACAGCACCGATCGGCGAGCCGGCGGGATCGACCACCGGCCGCGCGCTAAACGCGATCGGCAGCGGCGTGGTCGTGCCGTTTTCGAGGAAAAACTCAGCGTTGAGCGGCGTGGCTTCACCGGTGGTGAGTGCTTTGGCGATGGGACTTTCGCCGGGTTGTTTGCTCAGACGATGAATGAGGCGGAACGTGTCGCCGGCTTGCGAACCGAGGCATTGGGCGGTGGTGCGGCCGAGGAGTTTTTCCGCTTTGGCATTGAGCTCGATGATCTGGCCGTCGGCGTTGGCGACGAGGATGGCTTCGCGCAATTCGCCGAGCAACGCCGCGAGGCTCTCGGGGGCGAGGCCACCGGTTTGCGCGGGAGCTTCGTTGCCTTCCGGCATGGGTAACACGAAGCCGAGGACGCGTTGCAGTTCTTTTTTGCGCGAGAGCTGGCGAACGATGACCGCGTAAACGAGCGTCTCGTGATTATCGCGACGCCGCATCCGCAACGTGTCGAAATACGAGAGATGATTCGGCTGCTGGGAGAGGAAATAACTTTGCAGGCCGCCCGTTGTGTCTTCGATCGGCAACGTGAGCAGGAACGATTCGAGTGAGTTGGGCAGTTCGTTTTCCTCGTAACCGAGCAACGTGCGCAAGCCGGGCGAGAACCAAAAATTGTGATTCGCGAAATCGAGGTCGAACATCCCGACGCGGCCGCGGCCCCCGAGTTGCTGCAAACGTTCCTCGGCGCGGAGACCGGCTTCTTCGAATTCCTTGCGCTCCGTGACATTGAGGTGTGCGCCGGTGACGCGTTGGAGGGCGCCGTTGGGCCCGTAGATTTGCACGCCCGCGCTGTGCAGCCAGACGTAGTGACCGTCTGCGTGCTTCATCCGGTATTCGAGCGAGAACGGACGCGTGCCGCTGGCGTTGCCTTGTTGATCTGGCGCGGCGGCGGAGTCGTCGGGATGAAGCAGGGTGGTCCAACTCTGGTAAGTATCCGGCAGCGTGGCATCGGTGTAGCCGAGCATCTGCTTCCACGTCGTGGAGTAGTGGACTTCGTTCTTGAGGAAATTCAGATCGAAGAAACCCAGCGGGCTGCGCTCGGTGAGTTGACCGATGAAATTATTCGCCGGACTCGCCGGGGCTGCGATGACGGGTGCCACGGCGGGAGCGGCGGCGGGACGCGTTTGCGCGCCCGGCAGTTCGACGTGCGCGAGGTAACTCACGGGATTGCTCCCGCATTTTTCCAAGCGCAGGCGGACTTCGAACGCGCTCGCGCCCCGTGGTTGCAGCTTGATGTCGAGCGGTTGGTCGACGGCGGAAGCGACGAGAATTTCCCACTGCGTATCGAGCCAGTCCGGTTCATCCGACGTCATGTCGAACGTGAAGAGATTAGGCGCGCGCTCATTGAGCAACTCATCGCCGGAGACCTGCCAGAACGCACGCGCGGCGGCGTCGGCAAGTTGGACGCGTCCGTCGGCAGTAAATACGAGGACGGCGCTGGCGGTGGGTTGTGGGGAGGGCGGACTCACGCTTTCGCCGCCGGTTTTAACGGACGACGTCGTGGCCGCGAGCAAAGAGTTTCATAATCGAACGCATCGCAGCGTTCGTGAGTCGTGTCACTTGACACCTATTAAGTGTCAAGTGACGGGGCGGCATTTCAGCAAGCTGACCTTTGCTGGCCGTTCGTCACACGCAGACCGCGCCGCTTTGCTGCCACTGGCGCACGCGTTTTTCGAGAAAGTCGATCCACACGGGCTGGTCGTTGAGGCACGGAATGGCTTCGAATTTCTGGCCACCGGCTTCAGTGAAATCCTCCGCGCCGCGCACGCGGATTTCTTCGAGCGTTTCCAAACAGTCGGTCACAAATGCCGGCGTGATCACGAGGAGGTTTTTCGTGCCTTCCTTGGCGAGACGTTTCATTTCGAAATCCGTGTAAGGCTCGAGCCACGGTTCGTTGGCGAGGCGCGATTGGAAAGCGATCGACCATTTGCCCGGACGCAGGCCGGCTTTTTTCGCGAAGGCGAGGGTGGTTTGCGTGACTTGCGCTTTGTAGCAGGTCGCGTGGGCCGGAGAATAATTGGTGCAACAATCACCGAGCACCTGGCAGTGCGCCTTCGAGGAATCCGCTTTGGTCAAATGACGTTTCGGGATGCTGTGGTAGCTGAAGAGCAGGTGATCGTGCGGCTTGTTTAAATACGGGCGCGCGCTCTCGACGAGGGCGTCGATGTAATCGGCGTCGGCGAAATACGGCCGCACGCACTCGATGTGCATCTCGGGGGCGATTTTTGCGGCTTCGCGATGCACTTTGGCGACCACGGTTTCCCAACTCGACATCGCGTAATGCGGATATTGCGGGAAGAGGAGCAGTTCGTCCACGCCTTGCGAGGCGAGTTTGGCGAGCACGTCAGGAATCGACGGGTTGCCGTAGTTCATCGCGAGTTCGATCGGCAAATCACGGACGCGTTTCTGCAACGCCGCGTGCGTGCGTTTGCTCGTGACGATGAGCGGTGAACCTTCGTCGGTCCAAATGGTGGAGTAGGCGTGGGCGGAGTTTTTCGCGCGAAACGGAATGATGATGCCGTTGACGAGGAGGTTGCGCAGGAACTTTGAGTTTGGTTTGTCGATCACGCGTTCGTCGCCGAGGAATTCGCGCAAGTAGCGTTTCACGTCGGAAACGGACGTCGAGTCGGGTGAACCTAAGTTGAGCAGCAAAACCGCCTGGGTAGCCATGGCTCGAAGGGTCTGTTCGGCGGGGATTTTGTCAAACTCGCGAGTGCCGGGGCGGGCCGACATTAGCCGCGCCGATAGGCCGCAACAGCCGCAACCACGGGGCGGTGAACGCGTGACTCAAATAATAGTTGAGAGCCGCCCGGAGCGGTGGTGTGTTGGCCGCACTATTTCTATGAATTCAGCACGTCCTCCGGTTCTTCTCGTGATTCGCGATGGTTGGGGCAGCAACCCGCACCCTGAACAAGATGGCTACAATGCCGTGAAACTCGCCAAGAAGCCCGCGGATGATCTGCTCCATGCAAACTACCCCGTTACGCTCGTGAAAGCGTCGGGCCTCGATGTTGGTTTGCCTGACGGGCAGATGGGCAACAGCGAGGTTGGTCACGAAAACATCGGCGCGGGCCGCATCGTCGATCAAGAGTTGGTGCGGTTGAACAAACTGTTTTCCGAAAAACAGCTCGCCGGTAATCCCGTCTGGCAGGCCGCCGTGGCGCGCGTGAAAGCATCGCCGACGGCGAAACTGCATCTGATGGGCATCGTGTCCGATGGCGGCGTGCATGGGATGCTGGAGCATCTTTACGGAATTCTGCGTCAAGCCAAGGAAGACGGACTCGGCGCGGATCGCGTGTTCATTCATGCGTTCACCGACGGACGCGATACGCCGCCGCAGAGTGGCATCGGCTACATTCAGCAAGTCGAAGCGCAGATTCGCGAAATCGGTATCGGCAAAATTGCCACGGTGTGCGGCCGTTTCTGGGCCATGGATCGCGACAACCGCTGGGAGCGCGTGCAGAAAGCGTATTACATGCTCACGGGCAAAAAGTCCGAAGCCACCGCGCCGAACGCCGAAGCGGCGATCGCGAATTACTATGCGCATCCGCTGAGCCCGACGCAGAATGGCGATGAGTTCGTGCCGGCGACGTGGATTGTGGGCGCCGACGGCAAACCGGTCGCGACGTTCGGAAACGGCGATGCGGTGCTCTTCTATAATTATCGCGGCGATCGTCCGCGTGAGCTGACGAAGGCGTTCGTGATCGACGGGTTTAAAGAGTTCGATCGCGGCCAGAAGCTCGATCTCTACTATGCGACGATGACGGAATATGAGTCGGGCCTGCCGGTGCACGTGGTCTCCGGAAAACCCGAAGCGTTAAAAAATATTCTTGGCGAAGTCGTGAGCAAAGCCGGCATCGGGCAGTTCCGTTGCGCGGAAACGGAGAAGAATCCGCACGTGACGTTTTTCTTTAACAATTACCGCAACGACCCATTCCCCGGCCAGGTGAACGCGTGTCCTTCGAGCCCGAAGGTAGCGACTTACGACCTGCAGCCCGAAATGTCGGCGAACGAAGTCACACGTCTGGCGAAGGAAGCGATCCTGTCTGACAAATTCGGCCTCGTCGTCGTGAATTACGCGAACCCCGACATGGTCGGCCACACGGGCTCGTTGCCCGCCGCCATCAAAGCCTGCGAAGCCACCGACGCGGGTTTGGGCGAATTGCTCGCCGCGCTCGCGACGAAAAACGGCAAAGCCGTCATTCTTGCCGACCACGGCAACGCCGAGCAGATGTGGGATCCGGTCAACAACGGCCCGCACACGGCGCACACCTTGAACCTCGTGGAAGTCTTCACGGTGGGCGAGGGCCTCGTCGCTGGTCAAACCAAGCTGCGCCAAGGCGGACGTCTTGCCGACATCGCGCCTACCGTGCTGCAGTTAATGGGCTTGCCGAAGCCAGCAGAGATGACGGGCGAGGGATTGATCGTCGGCTGAGTGGATTGAAATTTGCGATCTAGGTTTGGCGGGTAGGGGGCCGTTATCCTTAACGGCCCTGATGCGCGTGAGTAATATCACGTTCGAAGGGCGGTTAGGGATAACCGCCCCTACCTTTGTTTCGATTGGAGGCGGGGCCATTAGCCCCGCATGTTATCGCTCCGAGTGTAGGTGGCGCGCTTGCGCGCCACGTTGACTGCGAGCGGGCAACCTGCTCAGGCACGCGCATATCGTGCTTCGTGGGGTTGATGGCCTCGCCTTCGGGAAGACGCGCACGGACTCTCTCTCACGCGCCGCAAATTCCCGCTGTGTCATCGTTCCTAAATTGGGGTTGCGCATGCGCGGCGGGGCCAGCTTAGTTGGGCCTCTTGTCCCTATGAAACGCACGCACCATTGCGCCCAACTCACCAAGTCTGACCTCAACGCGACGATCTCGCTGGCCGGCTGGGTGGATTCCGTCCGTGACCACGGCGGCATCATCTTTATCGACCTCCGCGACCGCGAGGGTGTTACGCAGGTGAAGTTCGATACCAATTTGCGCGCCGAAGCGGCTCAGCTGAAAAGCGAGTCGGTGATCGGCATCACGGGAACCGTCGTCGCGCGTCCGGGCGAGATGGTGAACAAAAACATCCCGACCGGTGAGATCGAAATCGATGCCACTGAGCTCGTGGTGCATAACATTTCCGACACACCGCCGTTCCCGCTGACCGACGCCGGTGGCGATAAGGTGAACGAAGACCTTCGCCTCACGTATCGTTACCTCGACCTGCGCCGTCCGAAGATGCGCAAGAACCTCGCCGTGCGTCACCGCGCGACGAAAGCTGTGCGTGACTACTTCGACTCACAGGGTTTCTACGAGATCGAGACGCCGGCGCTGTTCAAGAGCACGCCGGAAGGCGCGCGCGAATACCTCGTGCCCTCACGCATTCACGCCGGCCAGTTTTACGCGCTCTCGCAATCGCCGCAGCAGTTCAAACAAATCCTCATGGTGGCGGGCGTGGAAAAATATTTCCAAATCGCGCGCTGTTTCCGTGACGAAGATCTGCGCGCCGACCGCCAGATGGAGTTTACGCAGATCGACGTCGAAGTGTCGTTCATCGATCGCGAAGGCATTTATTCGCTCTTCGAAGGCATGCTGAAGAAAGTGTGGAAAGAAGTGCTCGCGCACGACCTGCCCACGCCGTTCCCGCGCATGGCTTACAAGGATGCGATGAACCGTTACGGCGTCGACAAACCCGACACGCGCTTCGGCATCGAACTCGTGGACTTGAGCGACACCTTCAAAGCGTCGTCGTTTAAAGTATTTCAATCGACGATCGCCGCCGGCGGTTCGGTCAAGGCGATCAACGCCAAAGGCCTCGCGGACATCACGCAGGGCGAACTCGGATCGATGGAAGAAGTTGCCAAATCACTCGGCGCGAAAGGCCTCGCGTTCATCAAAGTCGAGAAGGGCGAGTGGAAATCTCCGATCGTTAAATTCTTCAGCGACGCCGAAAAGGCCGAGTTGACGAAGCGCCTCAACATCGAAGACGGCGACATCCTTTTCTTCGCGGCCGCTCCGTGGGAACGCGCGTGCGCGATCCTCGGGCGCGCGCGGCTCGATGCTTCGCAACTCCTCGTGAAACGCGGCAAGATGCAGCTGCGCGCTGACCAATGGAATTTTCTGTGGGTCGTCGATTTCCCGCTCATGTCCTACGACGAAGAGAAGGGTAGCTACGCCGCGACACACCACCCGTTCACCTCGCCGGTGCCGGAAGATACGGCGCTGCTTGAGAGCGACCCGAAAGCCGTGCGCGGCCAGCATTACGACGTCGTGCTTAACGGTATGGAACTCGGCGGTGGCTCGATCCGTATTCACCAGCCGGCGATTCAGAAGAAGGTCTTCGAAGACGTGCTCAAGATTCCGGCCGATGTCGTGGAAAGCCGCTTCGGTTACATGCTGAAGGCCTTCACCTACGGCGCGCCTCCGCACGGTGGCATCGCGTTTGGTCTCGATCGCATGTGCGCGCTGCTGTGTGGCACGACGAGCATCCGCGACGTCATCGCGTTCCCGAAGACGCAAAAAGCGCAGGATCTCATGGCCCAGAGCCCGACGCCGGTCACGGCGAAGCAGCTTAAAGAGCTCCACATTCAGACAGTCATCCCGACCGAGTAAGCTCTTGCGATAATACCGCCGACGGAGAGACTGCCCTTAATCTTCCAACCCTCCCCAAATGAAACTCATCACCGCCATCATCAAGCCGTTCAAACTCGAAGCCGTTAAAGAGGCGCTCACCGCTGTCGGTGTCGAAGGTATGACTGTCACCGAGGTCAAAGGTTTTGGCCGCCAAAAGGGTCACACCGAGATCTATCGTGGCAGCGAATACACCGTCGATTTTCTCCCGAAGGCGAAGATCGAGATCGCGTGCACCGACGAGTTGAAAGACGCCGTGGTCAAAGCCATCGCCAACGCCGCCAAGACCGGCAAGATTGGCGACGGTAAGATTTTTATCACGCCGATTGAGGACATGATTCGCATCCGCACGGAAGAACACGGCGACGCCGCCATGTAAGCGATTTCGAAGCACAGATTTCAAAAAGCCGGCCCGCCAAGGCCGGCTTTTTTATTTTGTCGCAAAGATATTACACGACGCGCGCCAACATTTTAGGGGGTTTATGCCACGCGTCGTTAAGAGATTTTTCGGTCTGGCATTACATCTGCTTTTTGCGGACAGCCGACATCGGCCCCAACCCACACACCAACCCAACGAAACATTATGAAGCTATGGTCTAAGTCAGTTCCAAGCATGCTCAAGATTGCCGGCCTCGGTGCCGCGCTTTTCCTGGCATTCTCTTCCGGGTTCGCGCAGGAAGCAGCGCCCGCTGCACCCGCCGCTCCTGCTGAGCCGACTGTCGAACAACGTCTGGCCGATCTCGAGGCCTACGTTAACAATACCGCGCGCACGCCGGATGTTGCTTCAAAAATCGCCGGCCCTGGTCCCGGTCACAATGCCTGGCAGATGGTCAGCACCGCGCTGGTGTTGTTCATGACACTGCCGGGTCTCGCGCTTTTCTACGGCGGTCTCGTTCGGAAGAAAAACGTGCTCTCCGTCATTGCGCAGTGCATGGGCATCGCCGGTCTCGTCACCATCATCTGGTGGGCGATTGGCTACAGCCTGGCTTTCGGTGCCGGCAACGCCTTCATCGGCGACGCGACCTACAAATTTTTCCAAGGTGTGAATCCCGGCGCGGTTGGCGCGGGTTACTATTGGATCAGCGATTCGATGTGGGCGATGTTCCAGCTCACGTTCGCGATCATCACGCCAGCACTCATCCTCGGTGCGATCGCCGAGCGCATGAAGTTCGCTGCAGTGTTGGTGTTTGTGACGCTTTGGATGTTCGCCGTCTATTTCCCGTTCGCTCACATGGTCTGGTCAACGACTGGTTTCATGTGCGGACCGCTCAATCCTAACGCCGCAATCAAGGCGATCGACTTCGCCGGCGGCACGGTCGTTCACATGACCTCCGGTTGGAGCGCGCTCGTGCTCTGTATCATTCTCGGCAAGCGCAAAGGTTTCGGCAAAGAGCCGATGCCCCCGCACTCGATGGTCATGTGCGCCATCGGCACTGGTATGCTCTGGGTGGGTTGGTATGGTTTCAACGCCGGCTCCGCGCTCGGCGCCGACGCCATCGCTTCCAACGCTTTCACGACGACCACGCTCGCCGCCGCCGTTGCTGGTTTCTCCTGGGCGGTTGCTGAATGGATTCTCCGCGGTCACCCGAGCGTGCTCGGTTTCTGCTCTGGCATCGTGGCCGGTCTCGTTGTCATCACGCCGGCTGCCGGCTTCGTCACCGCGACCTCTTCGGTTATCATGGGTGTGCTCGCGGGTGTGGTTCCGTTCCTCGCCTGCTCTTATTTGAAGAAGGCGCTCGGTTATGATGATGCACTCGACACGTTCGGTGTGCACGGCATCGGTGGCACCATGGGTGCGATTCTCACCGGCGTGTTCGCTGACGAGACGGTCAACTCCGTGGTCGGCCCGCTCAAGGAAGGCCTCGTCGCCAACCAACTCAAGGCCGTCGCTCTCACGATCGTCTGGAGCGTGGTCGCCACGGTGATCATTGCCTACATCGTCAAGGCCATCGTCGGTCTGCGTCCGACGGCGGAAGTCGAGTCGCAAGGCCTCGATATCGCCGAGCATGGTGAAGAAGGCTACATCGGCTAACCCTCAATTACACCACTCACATGAAACTCATCATTGCTATCATCAAGCCCTTCAAACTCGACGAAGTCAAAGAGGCGCTCAGTGGCGCTGGCATCGAGGGTATGACCGTCACGGAAGTCAAAGGATTCGGTCGCCAAAAAGGCCACACCGAGATCTACCGTGGCAGCGAATACACCGTGGACTTCCTGCCCAAGGTGAAGCTCGAAATCGCGGTTGCCGACGAACTCGTCAGCAAAGCGGTCACGGCCATCACCGGTGCCGCCAAGACCGGCAAGATCGGCGACGGCAAAATCTTCGTGGTTCCACTGGAGGATGTCATCCGCATCCGCACCGACGAACACGGCGACGCCGCTGTTTGATTTAGCACTCAACTCTTAGCCATAGCAAAATCGCAGCCGGCTCCTTCATTGGGGCCGGCTTTTTTGCGCGACCATCTGATCCATGGGGGCGGGGCCATTAGCCCCGCAGGATGCGCGTGGTTTTTGTAGGTGGCTTGCTCGCAGGCCACGTTGCGCGCGAGCGCGCAACCTACGTTGTAGGGCGCCGCCCAAATCACGCGGAGCTGGTGGGTCTGCCTCCATCAGAAATCAGGGACAGGTTTTAGCTTTTCTCGCCGCGTGCGCTGCGTGAATCTCGCCGCTGTCCCCGCCATGACCACCCCTCAACGCATCAGTGTCATCGATTCCCACACCGGCGGCGAACCGACGCGTCTGGTCATCGCGGGCGGACCGGATCTTGGGAGCGGCCCGCTGAGCGAACGCGCGCAACGTTTCCGCGAGCATCACGATAATTTCCGTTCAGCAGTCGTGGGCGAACCGCGCGCGTCAGACGTGTTCGTCGGCGCTTTGCTGTGCGAGCCCCACGATGCGACGTGCCAGTTTGGCGTCATATTTTTCAACAATGTCAGCACGCTCGGCATGTGCGGCCACGGCACGATTGGACTGATCGTTTCGCTGGGGCATCTCGGTCGCGTGTCGCCCGGGATCGTGCGCATCGACACGCCCGTCGGGCCGGTGAGCGCGGAGTTGCATGCGGACGGCAGTGTGTCGGTCGAGAACGTAGCGAGCTTTCGCCAAGCCCCCGGTGTGAGTGTCGACGTGCCTGGAATTGGCCACGTCCGCGGTGATGTCGCGTGGGGCGGCAACTGGTTTTTTCTGATCGAAGAGCACGGCCAAGCGCTGGAACTGGCGAATGTCGAAGCGCTCACTGATTACAGCTGGCGCGTGCGGCAGGCGGTCAACGCGCACGGCTTACCCGAAGTCGACCATGTCGAGTTGTTCGCGCCGTCGCCGACTGCGGGACTCGATAGCCGGAATTTCGTGCTTTGCCCGGGCAAGGCTTACGACCGTTCGCCGTGTGGCACCGGCACGAGCGCGAAGTTGGCGTGTCTTGCGGCGGATGGAAAATTGCGCGAAGGCGACGTGTGGCGGCAGGAAAGCATCGTCGGTAGTGTGTTCGCCGCGCGTTACCGCCGCGCGGGTGAGGCAATTATCCCGACGATCACGGGCACGGCGCACATCATGGCGGAAGCGACATTGATTTTAGAGCCAAACGACCTTTTCGTCTGGGGCATCAGGTAAACATGCGTAAATCGAAATCGGTTATCATCTGCGGTGGTGGCGTGGTGGGCCTCTGCTGCGCTTACTATCTCGCTCGCGAGGGCTATCGCGTCACGTTGATCGAACGCGGCCCCGAGGGCGCGGATTCATGCGCGCACGGCAGCGCGGGTTATATTTCTCCGAGCCATGTCATCCCGCTCGCGCAGCCGGGCATGGTGTGGAAGGGCCTGAAGTGGATGACGAATCCGCGTAGCCCGTTCTACATCAAACCACGGCTCGACGGTGAACTCATTCGCTGGAGCTGGCTCTTCGCCCGCGCGGCCACGAAAAAACATGTGCTCCGTTCGGCGCCGGTGTTGCGTGACTTATGCGTGGGCGGGCGGGAATTATTCGTCGAGCTCGCGGACATCACCGGCAACGCGTTTGAGTTTAAAACCGAGGGCCTGGTGAATCTCTGCAAGACGCAAAAGATGCTCGACCATGAGGCGCACGCCCTCGTGCCGCTCTGCCGCGAACTCGGGATCGAAGCCCGCATCTTGAACGCCCAAGAAACGCAAGCGCTCGAACCTGATACCAAGATCGACGTGCTCGGTTCGGTGTATTTCCCGATCGACGCGCATATCACGCCGCGGAAATTTGTCCCCGTGATGGTGGCGCTGCTCAAAGAAATGGGCGTGGATTTTAAGTGGAACACGACGCTCTTCGGCTGGCGGAAAGACGGGCAACAAATCACCGGTGCGCATACTACGGCGGGCGATTTGCTGGCTGACGAGTTTGTGCTCGCGGGCGGGTCATGGTCGCCGGGGATGCTGAGCGGCCTCGGGCTGCGCATGCCCATTCAAGCTGGCAAAGGTTACAGCCTCACGCTCGATAATCCGCCGTTGAAACTCCAGAAGTCGCTGCTCTGCGTGGAGCGCAAAGTGGCCGTCACGCCGATGGGCGACAAATTGCGCTTCGGCGGCACGATGGAAATCAGCGGCCACAGCGACAACGTCCGGCTCGAGCGTGTGCAGCAGATCATTGCGGGCGCGCGGTTTTATTTTCCGGAGTTGAAAGACTCCGATTTCGCGAATGTGAAACCGTGGTTTGGCTATCGCCCGGTCTCGCCGGACGGCTTGCCGTATATCGGTCGCTTCGGGCGCTACAAAAATCTCACGACCGCCGCCGGCCACGCGATGCTTGGCCTGACGATGGCGCCCATTTCCGGGCTGCTCATCGCGGATATCATCAGCGGACGCAAACCGCGCGTCGATTTGTCGATGTTGAGCCCCGATCGTTACGCATAAATTTCGAGCGGCGGTAAAATTTACGCGCGGGCTCACGACGCGCTTCGTGCCGGAAGTTAAGGCAGCGCGGGAATCTCTCGGACCTTGGCGAACGCGGGCTCGAGCCCTGCCTCGGTGATGATCGCTTCGGCTTCAGGGAGCGGCTTTTCGCGTGTGTGCAACATGGCCGGCTCGACCACGTTGTCTTTGCCGTCATTGCGCCAGGCGGCGGTGTCGGCAAAGTTTTTCTCCACGCGATTGTGGCGGATGTTGGGATTCCAAATGAAAAGCCAGCGAATCGATTCGGAAACCACGTTGTGATGAATCGTGTAACCTTCGGTGAATTGGTCAGGATAAATTCCACCGCCAGCATCACTGTGCGCGTCGGGCTGTAACATCCGTGCGACTACGTTGTGCGAAATTTCGGATTCGAGCTGGCGATCGGTCGTGTAGATGCCACCGCCGTCGTCGAGTTGGCGCATGAAATTAGTTACGCGGTTGTGCGTGATCCGATTTCCGCGCGCTTCGTCGGGCCCCGTGGGATTTCCCCAGCCCCAGCCCTGACTGATCGCGGTGTAGGGAATGTCGTCGATTTCGTTGTGGGCGATCAGCGAGGAGTCGGTGTAGTAGCCGAGGATCGCGACGGAGCCGAGATAGTCCTGACCAATTCGCGTGATGAAATTATTGGCGATGCGATTGCGGCGCGGGAACACGCGCGGGTTGTTCGGGCGCGCGGCGTCTTCGCCGATTTCGATGCCGCCGGCGGCGAGATCGGAAAATGAATTCCCTTCGATCACGTTGTCGTTGCCGCCGCCTGTAAACATGACGCCGGTTCCGCCCAACTGCATGAAGCGACAATGGCGAATCACGATGTGGTCTGCGGTGTGCGCCTGAAACGCGGCCGGGATGCGATCTTTGCGCTGGTCGTGACGGTATTGTCTGTCGACCGCGCGGGCGATATTGGCCGGCACCAGCGAGTTCGCTTGCACGTCGACGAAGCCCGATCGATTCGGACGAGTCCAGCCGGTGTGAGCGAAAATGATGCCCTCGAAACGCAGGTGATGCACCGGATTGTCCAACGCACCCTGCAACACGATGAGATTCTCCAATTCGGGGCGCACGATTTTGATGCGCGAAAGGTCTTCGCCTTTGCGTGGTTGATAAAGCAACTCGCCGGCGCGGCGATTGAGGAAAAACTCGCCAGGTGAGTCGAGAAACTCGCGCGCGTTTTCGAGCCAATAGCTTCGCTTGACGTAGGTGCGGTTGCCTTGAGGTTGCGCGGTGACGCCGTCCCACTCGCCCGGCGCGATCACTGCGCGGGCCGTTTTGCCATCGGGGTTTTCGGTGATACCCGAAATACGCAGCCTTTTGTGCATCCACGCGATGAGCACGGAAAATTCCACCTCGTTTGAATGAAGCAAAAATGCATTTGCGCGATCAAGGGGCAGGTCGAAACCATTTTCCTGTTTTTCGCTTTCGAATTTAAATGTGGCGCCCGCGTTCGGTTCGCGCGCGCGGATTGCCCGCTGATTGCCGACCCAGAGCTGGCGAAAATCGACGTCGCGCCCGACTGAAGTCTGGTAAGTGCGGGCATCGATTTTTTTCCAATCGGGCACGGCTCGCCCGCCGCTCACAATCACCTGCGCCTGCGTGGCCGCCCGATAGACTATCGAAAAACCGTTTCGGCCCGAGTCTGTCGGATCGAAAATGATGGGGGCTGAGAGTGAGTAAGTGCCCGCTCGAATTTCGACGACGATATCCGAGGTTTGCGGTGTCTTTTGCAGCTGGTCGCGCACCGCAAGCTGGGCGCGCGCGATCGTGGCGAAAGGGGCTTGCGCGCTGCCGTTGCCGGAATCGTTGCCGATCGGAGCCGGAGCCACGTGGAAGGTCGGGTTGTTTTCAGCAAGAGCCGCAAGAAGCGAAATCAGCGCAAGGAGCAGTGAGAAAAAAGATTTCATGCGGTGGCAGCGACGGGGGACGCGAGACGCGGACGGGCTTTCCAAAGCATCCACGCGGCCAGCGGGTGCAGGCAGGCGAGGGCGACAAACACCGGCACGTAGCCGGCGCGTTCGATGATCGGGCCGGCGATGGCATTGATGATTAGACCGCCGGTCGCGCCGACAGCACCAAGCAGGCCCGCGATCGACGCCGCGGAATTTTTCGGGAAAATATCGGCGACGAGCATGCTCTGACCGAAGAACCAGATTTGGCAGACCATGGCCACGAGTGAAATCATCACGATCGCCACGGTGACATTCGGCGCGAATGTCGTGAGCGCTCCGATCGGCGCGATCGCCGCCATCACTGCGAACATGCCCACTCTCACGCGCACTGGCGAAATGCCCTTGCGGACGTAGCGATCGGCTGTCCAGCCGGCGGCGACGACTGCGAACGAACCGAGCAACGAAGGAATCGGTCCGAGCCATCCGAGTTGTTTCAGCGAGAGGCCGAGTTTTTCCTGAAGATAACCCGGCAGCCACGAAAGATGGAAATACCACACCGGATCGGTCATCGCGCGCGCGGCGAGCAGCAACCAGACACGACGGTCCTGCAGGATGGTTTTCATCGGCGGCGGTGGCGCGGTGACTTCCTCGGCTTCGCTTGGGAAAGTCGGCGGGTTTCGGTCGGACAGCCACCAGGCGGCAGCGAGCACGACGCCCGCGACTCCCGGAATGATGAAAGCCATGTGCCAGTTCCAATAATTGGTCACGATCGCGACGAGGGGCGGCGCGAGGATAGCGCCGGCGGTCATACAGGGACTGAGCAAACTCCACGCGAAGGCGCGGCGCTCCTTCGGAAACCAAGTCATCATCACGCGCGTGATCGCGGGGAACGCCCCCGGTTCGGCAGCGCCGAGCAACGCGCGGGAAGCCGCGAGTTGCCCAAAGTTCTGCGCGAGGCCACTGAGGATATTCGCGATGGACCACACCGCGGTAAACAGACTCAAACAAATCCGTGTGCCAAAACGGTCCACTAACCGACCGCTCAAAATATAAAAAATGACATACGGCACCATGAATGCCGTGAGGAGCCACGAGTAGTGGGTATCAGTCAGCGACAGTTCCCCTTTGAGCGTCGCCTTGAGAATCGAAAGCGTTTGGCGATCGAGGTAGTTGAGCAGACCGATGCCGAAAAGCAGTCCGAGCAACAACCAGCTGCGGCGGCCAATTTGGGGTAAACTCATGGGGAAGGGGTTCGCGGGGAGACGAAACGAAAACGACGTTACGTCAGCGAAAAGCAACCGCGGGAGCGCACGAAGAGCGGCATTGCTGAAACCGTTCGGTAAAACTCAGGATTCGACGCCCGCGGGCGTGTGCTCGTGCCAGTCACCGCGGATCTGCACGCATTGCGGATGGTCGGGCAGGCCGAAGCTGCGGTTTTGCTCGAGTCCGGTCAGCAGATCGATGGCGGTGCCGGCGGCGAGATCGTAGCGTTGTTGGATGCCGGGAAACGCAAGCGGATCGCTGGCGTGCCAGTTCGCGCACCAGACGCGGCCGTCGGCGTGCAGTTTTTCCAGCGCGGGCGTGACGATTTCCGACCACATCTCACGTCGGAGTAAAAGCACGCCGTCGGGTTTATGCGCGCGCAGCCAGCTGGCAAATTCCCGCGGCTTGTGCCGGTCGAGATCGAAGATCAGTCCGCGGGCGCTGGTTTCGGACGGATGGTGCGTCATGAACGCGGCTTTCACGGCCGAATCGGTGCGCTGATTGATTTCCTCCGTCAACACGATCGCCGGGCGTTTCACTCCGGCGGCGGTCATGCGCTGCAAACAGCGACCGACCGCGTGATAGTGGTCGTGCGCGACGCGATGCAACTCCACGGGCCAGCGCGCGTGGCCCAGCACGACGCAGGCAAAATTCTCCCAACCCAACGCATAGTCGGAGGACACGCCTTCGATGCTAGGTGAGAACAGCACGCTGCGAATGCCCCGGGTGCGCAAAATTCCCGTCAGTCGCGCCCCGCTGAGCCGATCTTCATTCGGCCAGAATTCCTCGAGGTGATAACCACGAAGCTGCGCGCGGCTCGCGGCGCCGTCGCGGAGCTGGCTGAAGAAGCTGTCGGTTTTCGTGAGCGTGCGACGTCCCTGCACCCACACCAAGGCGATGCGCCCCGACGAGGGCACCGCGCGCCCGCGACCAATGTGCGCCATGAGCGCGGAGATTTGCGGATCAGGCCGGTAGCCGAGTTTTTCGCCGATTTCCTGGATGCGTTTGCAAGTCGCCGGCGGGATGCTCGGATGATTACGCAGCGCGTAGGAAACCGTCGAAACCGCAACGCCGGCATGGGCGGCGATATCTTTGATCGTGCAACGAGGGGAAGGCATTGACGTGGCTAATTCAGCGACTGAATTCGCGAAGCGCAATGACGCAACACGGGGATCAGTGCGTGACGTTTTCCACTACCAGCGCCCCGATGACGGTGAGGCGTTGCGGCTCGTAAGGTGCGGTCTCGGCGGTGGCAGGACGATTGGCTTTCGCTTTGATTTCGATCTTGTCGAACGGGCGCTTGATCAGCTCCACGCGCACACGATGCGTGGTGTTGCTCAATTTTTTTGGATAAAACCATTCGCGTTGCCGGCAAAATGTCGGGCTCACGAACGAGTCAAAAAACGTGCCCTCCACGGAGGAATCGCCGTCTACCGTCACGCGAAATTCGCCGCTGTCCGGCGCGGCCATCCCGAGCAGGCCGAAAATTTCTCCTGTGAATGCAAATTCAACGGCGGAACCGGCGGCCTCCGTGCGCCACACCGCTGGCAGGAGATTTTTCGTCGCGCCGCGCAAATTTGCGTCGTCGAGCGGGACTTGGTTCCATTCGCCGCGCCGCACCTGTTCGTCGGCCAGCAGCAGGCGAGCGCCTTCCCAATTGTCGGTGTGCAGCGGCGCGGGCAGCGCGGCCCGCGCCGGGGAGGCCACCGCGAGCAGTTGCGGCAGCGCGCGTTCGACCACGCTGGAATAGACGCGATGCCCCGCCGTCGTGGGATGCACGCCGTCGAGTGAAAAAGTCGTTGGGTCGTCGGGACGATCCGGCGCTTTGAAAACGAGTGCGTGAGCCGCGATTTGTTTGACCACTTCCACTCCCAAGTGAAGCGAGGGAATCCCGTAATGTCCGGCGATGCGCTCCATGGCTTGGGCCGAGGGTTGGAACCGGCCGGCTTCCAAATTAGGAAGCGCGGGCGTCGAGACCGTATAGACAAACCAAATATCTATGTCGGGGTTGGTGCGACGCGCCTGGCGCACGATGCCCTCTATCGTCCGTTCGACGGTTTCAGTTGGCAAACGCGTGTCATTCACCGCGAATTCCACAAATAGCAGATCCGGGCGGTGGCGCAAAACGTCCTCGTCGAGGCGGCAGACCCCGAGGTCCGAGCCGGTGCCCGGGAGGCCGGCATTAATTTCGGTGATCTTTAACTGCGGAAACTGTGAGCGAAGCTGTGCCGTGGTGAAAACACGCCAGCCTTCGGCCGCGGTGATGCTGCCTCCGAGATAGGCGACACGGAATTCACCGCCGGCTTTGGCGTGCTTCGCTAAATTCGGCAGCCCTGCGCGGGCGTGCAGCTCAGGTTCGGCGGCCGCGACACGAGCGAGAAAAAGCAGGCAGGCCGAGGCCGCGAAAACGAAGGAGCTAAAACGGAGGCGCATGGGGTAGCGCTTAGATATGCCCGTAGGCGCGAATTTCAAACACGCGCGCGTGATTTACGCCGTGAGTTTTTTTCACGAGCAAACGGAGCCGGCGACCGGACAAGGCGACGGGAAGTTGATGCACGCGCTTGCGGAGATAATTATCCGACACGCTAGTGATGACCTGATCATCGAGGAGAATATCATAGTCGCTCACGGTCTCAGGCTGCGCGGCCCGAATTACTTTTCGCGTGGTGGAATCGCTCGCGCTGAGCGTGAGTTCACGTTCGAAGCCGGTATCGAACACGAGATGGATTTCGGAAATCGACTGCGGCGTGGACCACGTGAGATCGATCCACGCAGGCAGGCTGATGGATTCCCAGCGATGCGCGGCGCCGTCCGCCCACGGCCCGAGATTGCTGAACAATTCGCGCGTGATGCCATCGGCGACCTGCGAGGCGGGGCCGCGCGAAGTTTCGCTTGAAGCGGAGAGTGTCGCGATGCGCGCGAGATCCCGGGCGTCTTGATTGCGCAGACCCGGCAGGAAGGCGTCGTCGCGTAAAAGGGTTTGCTGTAGCTCTGTGATTTTTTCACCCGTGTAGTGTTCGCCAATGGATTTTTCTTTTAACGGAAATGCCAACGCGGCCGCGGTGCCGACGGCCTGGCCCATCGTCGCGCAGGTCGCCATGACGCGCGTGCTGGCGAAGGCGACGTGGGTGGCGCTGATGTTGCGGCCGGCGAAAAAGAGATTGCTGATGTTACGCGAGGAGAGTGCGCGCAGGGGAATCGAGTAGAGGCTGTCGAGGTGCGTGTGTGAGCACGGCCATTCTTCCACGGCGTCGATGCCACTCGGCGGATGCAGATCGAGCGGCCAGCCACCAAATGCGACCGAGTCAGGAAACAGCACACCGGCCTGGAGATCCTGCTGCGTCAACACATGTGCGCCGAGGAAACGACGGGACTCGCGTTTGCCCGGAATCGCGCCGACCCACTCAAGCGCCCAGTGGGCGGAGTCGGGATGGTTGCCGGAGTTTTTCACGTAGTCCCACACGCCGAGCGCGATGCGCAGCAACTCGTGACGGATCGCGGGGTTGTCCTTAATCGTGTCGAGCTGGCCGCCCCATTCGGACCACCAGTAACCGTATTCGTAGCCCTCGATGGCGCGCAGTTTAAATTCGTGTTTCTGAAAACGACGCACCCACGACGGCGCGCGAAACGGTTGTGGTTTATCGTATTTCCGGGCGGTGAAGAGAATCGAACTGCCAAGTGTTTTCTGGTCGGCTTCGGCGAGGGCGAGGGCTTCGGCGTATTGGCTTTTGGCTTCGCGGCCGACGGTGAAATCCGCGCCCGCTTCCAGGCCGAGGCGACCGTCACCCGAGCAATCGGCAAAACTATCGGCGTAAATCGTGAAGGTTTCTTCGGTGGATTGACGGACGGCTTCGACCGAAACGATGCGACGCTGGTTGTTCGCGGAGGTTTCCACGGCGCAGCCGATGCAGTCCGTATCGAGTAGCAGCGTGATGTTGGGTTCGCCCATCACTTTTTCGTAGAGCAATAAATCCCACTGCGAGTAAGAGCGGTGCGGATTCCGGACGGCGTCCTCAAGGCGGAATTCTTCGATTAAGCCGGATTCGCGGGCACCGGGGCGGCGGCCGTGGATGTCGGCGCCGACGATGTGCATTTTTATTTCGCTTGAAGCGTTGCCGCCGAGCACGGAGCGATCTTGCAGGAGGATCACTTTGCGGCCGTTGCGCGCAGCGGCGATGGCGGCGCAGATGCCGGCGAGGCCGCCGCCGGCGACGAGAAATTCAGTGTGCAGTTCTTTCCGGGTCATGGAAGGTGAGGGAGTCGTGTGAGTTCGACGAAAGAGAGTGAAAAATTATTTTGTCGCAGGGCGCGGCGTGACCGCTTGTGCGTTGATCGTAAGCGTGGCTTCGCGCACGCCGTCGAGACTGCGGGCGATCAAGGTGATCGGGCCGGCGACGCGGTCGGCTTGCACGATGACTTGCGCGTAGCCGTTGAAAAGACTGCGGTGGCGGCCTTTGTCGGATTCGTGCGACGAGGGATCGCCGTTGCCGACGCCGATGATTTTTCCGGGGCCGCTAATTTCAAACTCAACGGTTTCGTTGGCGGTGGGATTCATGCGCCCTTCGCTGTCGATCGCGGAAACCGTGACGATCGCGCAGTCTTCGCCATCGCCGCGAATTGTTGCGCGGTCCGGCGTGAGCGTGAGCGTGGCGGACGGGCCGGTGGTTTCGACTTTGGTGGATTTTTCCAGTTGCCCCGCGCGATAACCATCGGCGCGTAACACGCCGGCTTGATAGATCACGGGCCATTCGGGAAATCCGCCGCGCGGCACCGCTTTGCGTCCTAGACTCTTGTCGTTAAGAAACAGCTCCACTTCGTCGAAGTTGCTGTAAACGCGAACTTGAATCGGTTCCTGGTCACGCACCGCCCAGTTCCAATGCGGCAGGATGTGCAGCACGGGCTGCTGGCTCCACCATGCCTGCAGGAAATAGAAACTGTCTTTGGGGAAACCACAGGTGTCCAACACGCCGAACTGACAATTGATCGCGGGCCAGTCGTAAGGCCATTGCTCGCCGCGCCAATCAAACGCGGCCCACATGAGCACGCCGGCGACCCACGGACGGGCTTCGAAATAGGGCAGCCACACTTCGTTTCGCGAGCCCCACGGCGGGACTTTCGTGCCGTAAGCGGTGACGTGCGCGCGGACGCGATCTTCGATATAAACGCCGCGCGTCGAAACCGCGGAGGATTCTTCGCTGCTGATGGCGGGAATGTGCGGGTGATCGACGTGGAATTTGTCAGCGTCGCCGAGTTTGAGGTAATTAAACCCCATCACGTCGACGACATGGGAGAAGCCTTTGCCCCAATCTCCGTTCATCGGCATCATTGTCGGACGCGACGGATCAAGTGTCTTCACGAGATGCTGGATTTTTTTTGCGATGGGCTGGCCCCATGGTTCGCCCTGCATCTGGTCCTTGAATTCTTCGTTCCCCAGCGACCAGAGAACGACACTCGGATGATTGCGGTCGCGGCGGATCAGGCGCTCGACTTGGCTGAGGGTTTCGGGCGTGTCGTCGAAGCGGCGATTTTCATTTACGACGAGCATGCCAAGTCGGTCGCACGCTTCGAGAATGGCGGGCGAGTGCGGATGATGCGCGGTGCGATACGTGTTCACGCCCATCTCTTTTAAACGGCGGATGCGAAACTCCTGCACCGCGTCGGGCACGGCGACGCCCACGCCTGCATGGTCCTGGTGAACACCGACGCCGCGGATGACGTATTTTTTGCCGTTGAGCAGAAAGCCTTGCTCGGAATCGAAGCGAATCGTGCGAATGCCGAAATTGGTTTCGTAGCGGTCGGTGTTTTTGTCGGCCGAGCCTTTGACGCGGACTTCGGAAACGAGGCGATAGAGATGCGGGGTTTCCGGCGACCAGAGCGCGGGTGTCGCGACCGGAAGCGACTGGGGGATGATGGTTTCGTTGCCGGCATGCAACGCGAACGGCGCGGTAGTGTTTTCGGCGACCGTCTGCCCTGCGGTGTCAAGAACGCGGGAAATCAGCACGGCTTCCGCCGTCGCACTCGAGTCGTTGCGCACGGTGGTTTGGGCGGTGACGACGGCCGCGCCGTTCTCATGGAGTTCACTCGTGACGAAAGTTCCCCAGTGTGCGACGTGCATCGGCGCAGTTTTCACCAACCACGTGTGACGATAAATGCCCGCGCCTTCGTAATACCAACCCTCGGTGCGTGTCGCATCGACGCGGACGACGAGCGTGTTTTTGCCGCTGTAGTTGGCGTGAGGGGCGATATCGACTTTGAAGCTGCTGAATCCGCTCACGTGGCGAGTGAGGCAGTGGCCGTTGAGCCAGATGAGCGCGTTGCGGTAGATGCCGTCGAATTCGAGCCAGAGCGCGCTGCCGCGGTCGCTCGCGGAGAGTTCGAACGTGCGCCGATACCAGCCGATGGTGTTGCCGGTGACCCCGCCGAGTGCCTGGGCGCTTTGTCCCATCTCGAGTGCTTCCCACGAGTTCTGTGCGCCGACACCGGCGCCCATGTTTTTATAGCCGTGATTGCGGAGCGCCTTCGGATTGAACGGCAGTTCGACGGCCCAATCGTGCGGCAAGTTGGGCTGGCGCCACGCGCGATCATCGAAATTCGGTTGCGCAAACGAGACCGGCGCGGCGGCGTTGATTTGCTCGGGCGTTTTGCGCAACGGGACGAGTTTTGGTTCTGCTTCGAGATGGGCCAGCGCGGTGCGTTCGAGCGCGTCGACTTCGGGATACGCAAAGACTGCGGGATCCAAGTCGGTCGGATCTCCGAGTTGGAAACGCCAGCCGAAATCGAGTAACAACCGCTCGCGATCGGCCATGGCACTGACCGTAACCAGGGAAACAACCAGAGACAGCGCTGCGCGAAACAGCCATCGGGAGCGGGGTAGCATGGCCCGACTATTGGTCCGAGAAAGCGGGTCGCGAATCGTCCGCCACTGAAATCGCTCAGTGAACCGCGCTTCGTCAGCGAACGCCCCGCGGTTAACGCGCGGGCTTGGGCAGGATTTTTTCCAGCGCCGTGAACCAGACCGTCGCCATTTTTTCCGCGCCTTGCGCGTTCGGGTGAACTTTGTCGTCCACCGTGTCGATTCGCCAATCGAACCCGCTCGCCTGGTCGACGAGGATGACGGGTTGAGTTGGTTGGTCGAGCCGCGCGGCGAGCTTCGCGAGCTCACGATTTAACTCCGGCAGGTAGGAATATTTGGGAAGTTTGCCGGCGGGGATCACTTGCGCGAGGAGCACGACGACTTGGGGATTCACCGCGCGAAAATCGCGGATCAGGGATTCGGTCGCGGCGACGATGCCGGGGATCGGTTTTTCTTCGATGAAATGATTGTGGCCGCTGTGCAGCAGGACGACGTCCGCCGGGTGGGCGCGGAAATGTGCGGGCACGGTTTTGGCGAGGTATTCCGTGTGTTTGCCGCCGTAACCCTCGTGGGCGAGCGGGCCGAGTGTGCCCGGGCTGGTTTGCGTTCCGACGAATTCAACGCGGTAGCCGGCACGCGCGAGTTTTCCGGCGAGAGCCGGACGATAGCAGGTGAAAAAATCCGCCCCGGCGGTGATCGAATCGCCGACGGCCATCACGCGGATCGCGCGCGTCTGCGCGGTTTGTTTCAAAAAGTTTTTTTCCGGGGATGCGCAGGCGGCGAACGCGAGCAGCAGCAGGCACGTAGCAACGAGACGGGGCAGGGGCATGCCTCGACGGTGTGGGGAAAATTACGGGCCGCGACAAGGCCGGCGTTGAAATCGTTCGGCTTTTTTCGTCTTTTCCTGAAATGAACTGAGCGATTTCAGTAACGCCGCGATTTTCGCCGGGAGGACAGCGCGCATAAGCAATAACCCGACCCCAACTGAACAACCCCGCCCCGTTTCCCTTCGCGTTCCGCCTTGTGCTGACGCGGACGAATTGTGCCCGGTGATTTGTTTGGGTTAAGCGCTTGCAGGCGCGAAACTGACACCAAAATTAACCACGTTACCCCATGAAAATTATCCGCCTCGGTTCTCGGGCGTCTCTCGCCATTGCCTCGCTGTGTGCAGGCGCGCAATTCGCGCGCGCACAGGTTGCTCCGTCCGCCACCCCAGCGGACTCGGAGGTGATTGAGCTCTCGGTGTTCGAAGTAAAAAGCAAACGCGACTCCGCTTACGTGGCCGACAAATCGGTCGCGACGACCGGTTTCGCCGCTGATCTTTCCAAAATCCCGCTCGCGATCAATGTGGTCACCGCGCAATTCCTCGACGATACCGGCGGGGTGGGTTTCAACGGCATCGCGAATTACCAAGCCGGGTTCACGACCGATCAGGGCGGCATGGAAAACGGCAGCCGCAACTCCGCAGGCATCGACCCGACGGTCGGCGCCGTGACCGGTGGCGAACCGCTTCGCACTCGTTTGCGCGGTCAACCGATCAACGTGAGCCAGCGCAACGGTCTCCCGATGAAATTCGGCTTCGGCACGGAAAACGTCGATCGCGTCGAAGTCGCGCGCGGACCGATGTCGGTTTTCATCGGCGGTTCCACGCTCGGTGGCGTGATGAATCTCGTCACAGCCAAGCCGGCGTTCGACCCGAGTTATAAATTCAGCACCAAGGTCGACTCGAACGAGAGCTTCCAAGTGAAGGCCGATCTCACGGGCCCGATCGTCAAAGACAAACTGGCTTACCGCGTGATCGCGCTCTACAGCGACGACAATACGTGGCGCGATTTCAGCAGCTCGGAAACGGTGTTCGTCAATCCGCAGCTCACGTGGCGTCCGTTCCGCAAGCTCACGACGCGCATCGAATACGCGCACCGCGACCTCACCGGCAACATGGTGAGCAACTCGATGCAAGCCACGCAGGCTTATCAAAACGATTACGATAATCCGTCGCAGGCGTTGCTCAATCTCGGCAGCAGCACCGCGCTGGCCCGTCCTTACACGGTCGCCGAATACCGCACGCGCATCGCGCGCACGTTCGCCAACTGGCGTTTGGACAAATTCACCGTCGACGGTCGCTGGCGTTCGCTGGGCGAAGGCGAAAGCTTTACCGCCGGCGATTGGGCGGGCGGCTACGATGCCAATCATTTCGGCGAAAACGATTCCTTCGCCTCGAAATACGATCTCGTCGAAGGCGAGGCCAACCTGATGGTCGCCGATTGGCTCGAAGTGCGCGCGTTCGGCCGCTGGGCCAATCAGCACAGCTACACGACATTCTTCAGCAACGCACTGCGTCGCTATCCTGATGGCAGCACGCCGTTGCTTTCGGCCACGACCACCGCGACCAAGCGCCAGGAAACTCCGCTCACCGGAAAACTCGAAGCGGTGTTCACGAAGGAATTTTTAAAAGTGAAACACAAGCTCCTCGGCGGCTATGAGCTGGCGTTTAACCAAGCCTGGTCGGTGAACCCGACGTTCGATTTCACCCGGCTGGCCGCAGTGAATGCGTCGCCCAATGTCGCGGGCTCGCCGGCAACGCTGACGGGCGCGAACATCCTCAACTACTTCGACCCGCGCGTGCACGCCGTGCCGAATTACGAGGCGGTGCTTACGTGGAACGACGAAACGCTGGCGCCGGGCCTCAACGCCCAGAGCTACTCGCGCATCTTCCCGGAAGCCGCTTACACCGCCTACAGCGGCAGCTTCTGGCAGGACCGCATCACAGCCTTTGCCGGTTACCGCAACAGCGTCATCCAGCAATCCTCCTACAATCTCGATCGCGATCGCGTGCAAATCACGCGCTTCCTCAACACCGCGAAAACCTCCACGCAATCGCACACGCTCGGCCTCGTGTTTGAACCTTTCCAAGGTTTCAATCTCTACGTGAGCCGCAACGTCGGCGCGGAAGCCGTCGCCGCCGGCTCACTTATCAACGCGGGTGCTGGTTTCACTAACCTCGTGACGGCGGAGGAGCGTGCGGCCAATCCGGTGCCCGACCTCGAAGGCACCGGCAACGAAGCCGGTATCAAAATGGAATTCTTCGATCGCAAATTGATTGGTCGTGTCGGTGTGTTTGAACTTTCCCGTCGCAACACCGTCATCATCGACAACGAACGCACGGCAACCGACACGCGTAACGTCGGCACCGCAGTGGACCCCAATCCCGCCACGCAAAATCTGGCCCAAGTCGCCCGCGTGCAATGGAACCGCACGATCGACGGCAACAAGTCGGCCGGTGTCGAAGTCGGCTTCACCTGGATGCCGAATCGCAACTACACCGTGGTCGTCGAAGCCAGCCACCTCTGGACGAACAAACTCACGCTTTCCCAGCCGCTCGCCGGCACCGCTCCGACTGCTGCCGCCGCGATCGACTATGCGATCTTGAACGGTCGCCCGCTCGACAATACGCCCGACGATACGCTCCGCATCTGGCAGAAATACAGCTTCACGGAAGGCGCGATGAAAACAGGTTGGATCGGTTTCGGTATTCGCGCCCAAACTTCCCTGATGCCGCTCGCGAGCAATTCTTCCTGGGGCACGGTGCTCCCGGGCTGGACGGTGTTCGATGCCGCGTTCGGTTATCAAGTCCGCGTCTTCGATCGCCCGATCGATCTTCAGCTCAATGTCGAAAACTTGACCGACAAACTCTACTCCGCGGGCGGCCGCACGTGGTCGAATCCGCGCACGTTCACGCTTTCGGCGACGACGCGCTTCTAATCCGCGCAACAAGTGTCACCCTCCACAGCGGAAGTCTCACGGCTTCCGCTGTCTTTTTTTCGCCATGCCCATCCTCACTCGCGCAGAATATACTGTCGGCCCGCTTTGGCTCCGCTACCTCGCCGCCGAGGATAAACCCGACGCGTGGGGGCTTTCGATTCTGCCGTTGAATCGTCGAGGTGACGCGGTGACTCCGCGCGAGTGGCTCGACACGGCGGCGATTCAATCGCTGCCGGCTCCGTGGAATAAAACCCGCGCGTGGGAAATCGATCCGCTCGTGCACGTGCATGTGGCGGGCGAAGCCTACGCCGGTGGCTTTGCGCAAGGTCGCACGTTGAGAAACTCCGCCACGACGCAGAGCCTCCGCGTCCGCGAACACCGACGCAGTGATGAAGGCGCGGAAGTGGTGTTGCGCACGGTGTTGGTCGCCGGCTGCGGGCTGGAATGTGTGCATACGTTGCGAGTCGATGCGTCGACCGGGGTGATGGCTGTGGAAATCACGGTGACGAATGCATCCGCGCAAACGCTGGCGTTGGAACATATGGGTTCGTTTTCGCTGGGAGGAATCACGCCGTTTGCGAGTGACGATGCGCCGGGACGTTTGCGGGTGCACCGGTTTCGCAGCGCGTGGAGCGCGGAGGGACGTCACGACGTGCAGTCGATTGAAGCGCTCAACCTCGAGCGTTCCTGGACGGGACACGGCACGCGCAGCGAGCGTTTCGGGCAGGCGGGCACGTTGCCGGTGAATGGTTGGTTTCCATTGGTCGGCGTGGAAGATCGTGGCGCGGGCGTCACCTGGCTCGCGCAACTCGCGACGCCCGGCGCGTGGCATTTGGAAATCTATCGCAAAGGCGACCAACTCGCGCTGGCGGGCGGAGGCGCCGACGGCCTGAATGGCGATTGGCTAAAAGCCCTTTTACCCGGCGCGACGTTTTCTGCGCCTACGGCCTACCTGACGGTGGCGGATGGAAATGTGGATGCGGCCTGCGACCAATTGCTGCTCGCGGCGAAAAAACGGATTTCAGCCACGCCTGCGAGCGAGGCCGCTTTTCCCGTGATCTTCAACGAGTGGTGCACCTCATGGGGGAATCCGACGCACGACTCGCTGGTGCAACTCGCCGACCGCCTCGCCGGCACCGGCGTGAACTATTTGGTGATCGACGATGGCTGGGCGGAGCGGCCGGGAAATCAGTTTCAGCAAAACGGTGATTGGAAAGTGAATCGTGCGGCCTTCCCGAACGGACTGCGCGCGACGACGGACGCAATTCGTGCGCGCGGCTTGGTGCCGGGAATCTGGTTCGAATTTGAAGCGGTTAATCCCGGCTCGAAGGCGTGGGACGAAACCGATCATCTGCTGCACTGGCGCGGTGTGCCGCTGCAAGTCGGCAGCCGTCGCTTCTGGGATTTTCGCGATCCGTGGGTGCACGATTTTTTGGCGGAGCGAGTCATCGCACGTTTGCGCGACGATGGCTTCGGTTATCTCAAGGTCGACTATAACGATTCGATCGGCGCTGGCGTGGACGGTTCCGAGGCACCGGCGGAAAATGTGCGGCAACACCTCGCGGGCGTGCAGCGTTTCTTTGCGCGTTTGAAACAGGAGTTGCCCGACCTCGTGATCGAAAACTGTTCCTCGGGTGGACATCGCCTGGAGGCCTCGATGATGGCGCTGACTTCGATGAGTTCGTTTTCGGATGCGCACGAGACGCCGGATATTCCGTTGATTGCGGCCAATCTGAATCGCCTCGTGCCAGCTGCACAGAAACAGGTTTGGGCGGTGCTACGGAAAGAGGATTCTCGGCAACGGCTGAGTTATTCGCTCGCGGCGGCATTTCTCGGCCGGATCTGTCTGTCGGGTGACGTTCATGCCTTGTCGGCGGAGGCGTGGCAATTTTCCCGCGAGGCGATCGCGTTGTATCGCGAAGCCGCGCCGATTCTTCGCGCCGGCATTTTCCGCTGCTTTCGTCAGACCGGCGACTCTTATGCGCATCCCACAGGCTGGCAGGTGGTGACGATTCATGCCGGCCGTGAGCTCGTCGTCGTGTGGCATCGCTTCGCGCAAAGCGAGACACCGGCGATGGAGATTGCACTTCCGACGACGGACGGCACCTGGCGAATCACGGGTGAAATGAGCTCTGAAACCTCGAGTGCGCAGTGCCAGGGTGATGGGCTGGCGTGGAGTGACGGTCCTGCCTGGTCGGGTGGGGTGCTGCGTCTGAGGAGCTAAGAGCGTCGGCGCAAATCGGATTGAGTGCCCCGCGGGTTTGGTGCGTGCTGAAGCCATTCTATGAACTGGAAAGGCGTTATCCCGGCTATCACGACCAATCTTAATGCCGACCTTGCGGTCGATCACGCCGCGCTCGCGGCGCACTGTCGCTGGATGATTGAGAGCGGCTGTCGTGGCATCGTGTGCTGCGGTTCGCTCGGCGAAGCGGCGACGTTGAGTTTCGAGGAAAAGATCGCCGTCCTGCGCACCTGCGTCGCGGCGGTGGGTGAGCGTGCGCCGGTGGTGTTGGGCATTGCGTCGTTGAGCACGACGGAAGCGATCGCGATGGCCGAAGCCGCGGAGCAAGCGGGCGCGCAAGGCCTCATGGTCTTGCCGCCGTATGTGTATTCGACGGATTGGCGCGAAATGAAGGCGCATGTCAGCGCAGTGATCGGCGCGACGAAACTCTCGTGCATGCTTTATAACAACCCGCCGGCCTACAAAACGGATTTTCTGCCGGAGCAGATCGCCGAACTTGCGGATGAGCACGAGAATTTGCATGCGGTCAAAGAATCGAGCGGCGACACGCGGCGCGTCACTGCGATCCGCGCAGTGTTGGGGCGGCGTCTCGAGATCTTCGTCGGCATGGACGACGCGATCGTCGAAGGGATTTATGCCGGCGCGTCGGGTTGGATTGCGGGGCTCGTGAACGCGTTTCCGGCGGAGTCGGTGGCGTTGTTCGATTACGCGAGCCGCGGCGACAAGGTGCGCGCGGAAAAACTTTACGCGTGGTTCCTGCCATTGCTGCGTTTGGATACGGTGCCGAAATTTGTGCAGATAATCAAATGGGTGCAGGCGGAAGTGGGGCGCGGCACGCCTTACGTGCGCCCGCCGCGACTGGAAATCAGTGGCGCCGATCTCGACCACGCGCGCAAAGTGCTCACGACCGCGCAAAAACTTTACCCTTCACTTTAATGAAACCAGACGGCGGCTCCCTCATCGGCTTCGGCTCCAGCGGCATCGGCGGCGACACGTTCAAGGCGTTCGACCCGGCAAAAAACACGAGCATTGAACCGTCGTTTATCTCTGCGTCGTCGGATGATGTCGCGCGCGCCGTGCAACTCGCGACGGAAGCCGCGCCGGTGTGGGCGAAACTGCCGGGCGCCGATCGGAGGAAATTTCTCCATGCGATCGCGGCCAACCTCGAAGGGAAAATCGACGACCTTGTCGCCCGCGCGGTGCAGGAAACCGGTTTGCCGGAAGCACGTTTGAAAGGCGAAGTCGCGCGCACCGCCGGACAACTGCGCCTCTACGGCGACGCCGCGGCGACCGGCGACTGGCTCGATGTGCGCATCGAAACGGCGCTGCCTGATCGCAAACCGCTGCCCAAGCCCGACCACCGCTCAATGCTGCGCCCGATCGGGCCAGTCGTGGTGTTTGGTTCAAGTAATTTCCCTTTCGCCTATTCGGTCGCCGGTGGTGATACAGCGTCGGCGTTCGCCGCAGGTTGCCCGGTGATTGTGAAGGCGCATCCGGCGCACCCCGGCACGAGCGAAATTGTCGGCCGCTTGATTCTCCACGCGGTGCGTGACTGCGGATTGCCCGAAGGCACGTTCTCGCTGCTGTTCGACGGCGGTTTCGAGGTGGGGCAGGCGCTCGTGAAGCATCCGGCGGTTAAAGCCGTGGGCTTCACTGGCTCGGTGAAAGGGGGTCGCGCCTTGGTGGATCTCGCCGCGGCGCGCCCGGAGCCGATCCCGGTTTACGCGGAGATGGGGAGCATCAATCCGATTTTCATTTTGCCGGGAGCGATCGCGGAAAAAGGCACGGATATCCAGAATGGCCTGCACGCTTCGACGACCTTGGGCGTCGGCCAGTTTTGCACGAACCCCGGCGTAGTCGTGTTGGAAAAATCGGTCGCGGCAGAAAAATTTGTGAGCGATCTCGCGGCGAAATTACAAGCGACGCCAGAAGCGCCGATGCTGACCGCCGGCATCCGGAAAAATTTCACGGCGGGCACCAACGCGCGCGCGCACCAACCCGGAGTAAAAGTGATCGCCAACGCGCCGGCGCAAAGCGGCTGCGGCGCCGCGCCGGTGTGGTTCGAGACGAGCGCCTTGGATTTTCTTGGGAATCACGGACTGCTCGAAGAAATTTTTGGGCCGAGTTCGCTCGTGGTGTGGTGCAAAGACCGCGCTGAGATGCTGCAAGTCGCCCGTGCGATGGGGGGCAACCTTACGGCAATGTTGCACGCGGCCGCTGGCGAGGCGGACGAGGAATTACTCGCGGTGCTCGCCGACAAAGCCGGCCGCTTGATCTACAATGGTTTCTCGACCGGGCTCGAAGTGAGCCATGCGATTGTGCATTCAGGGCCTTATCCCGCGACGAGTGATGGCGGCCGCAGCACGTCGGTTGGCACGCGCGCACTCAATCGTTGGGCGCGATTGGTGTGTTATCAGAGTTTCCCTGAGACGTTGCTGCCGGCTGAGTTGAAAAATTCAAATCCGCTGAAGCTACGCCGGCTCGTGAATGGGGTGTGGTCGGATGGCGCGGTGGGCTAACGAAAATAAGAAAGGGTGGTTAGGGATAACCGCCCCTACCTCGGAGCTTCGGCGGAGACCGACGACCACCTTACGAATTCGGAGCGGGTGAATCTTCTTTCGGCGTTTCGACGCCGTAGAATTTTTCGCCGCGCACGATTTTCTCGCGGCCGTTTTCCATGCGCCACTTGTTGGTGTCGCGGAGGGAGTAGACGCAGCCGCAGTATTCCTGCTGATAAAATTCTTCGCGCTTGCTGATCTCGACCATGCGGTTCGCGCCGCCGCGTTTGCGCCAGTTGTAGGTCCAGTAGGTGATCCCCGGATATTTCGCCGCCGCGCGCACGCCGCTGCCGTTGATTTGATCCATGTCTTTCCAACGAGACAATCCGAGCGCGCTCACGAAAACCGGAAACCCATTTTCGTAGGCGTAGAGCGCGGTGCGCTCGAAACGCATATCGAAACACATCGTGCAACGCTCACCGCGTTCCGGCGACCACTCAAGGCCTTTGGCACGCGCGAACCAGTTGTCGGTGTCGTAATCCACGTCGACGAACGGAATGTTATGCTTCTCGGCGAAACGAATATTCTCTTGCTTGCGGAGTTCGTATTCGTCGCGCGGGTGGATGTTAGGGTTGTAGAAATAGATGGTGTATTCGATGCCGGAAGCGGTCATCGCTTCCATCACTTCACCGGAGCAGGGCGCGCAACAGGAATGCAGCAACACCTTGGTGGCGCCGCCGGGCACGTCGAGTTTGTCGCGAATGTAGTCCTGACTCATGGGTTGGGTTTTAGAAGCGCGGTGGGGCGCGTCAATAGTTGAGAAAATGAGGAACGGTGTGACGCCAAGGTAGGGGCGGTTATCCTTAACCGCCCTTTCAGTAAGGGCGCGCGCAAGGGCGGTGAGGGATAACCGCCCCTAGCTTCAGAGCTTGGCCGCGGCGTGACGCAACGCGCGTTGATACGCGGTGATGCCGGTGTCTTCCGAAGTGTCGCAAAGGATTTCCAAGGCAAGGCGTAGCGCGTCGGCGTGGTTGCCCTGCGCGTGCAAGGTGAGGGCGAGAAACGCGTCGAATTCGGCGTTGTCGGGAAACTGGAGTTTGCCCGAACGCAGCACGTCCGCGGAACGGTCGAGCTGGCCAAGCTGGCGCAGCGTCGAACCGAGTCCGATCATCGCACCCGACAATTCGTTGGGGGGCAGGCCGAGCGCGACGGCTTTTTCGTAATAAGGCAGCGCGTCGTTCATCCGCCCGAGCACATCGGCCGTCCACGCGAGTTGGTAATTGATCTCGGCCACGTGCGGGTAGCGCACGTCGAGTTTTTGGAGACGCGGGAAAATTTCTTCAAACTGGCCGTGCGCCCGCGCGCCGACGATCGCATCGAGTTCTTCTTTCCACGCGGGCAATTCTTCGGGCGGATTCATGAATTAGGAGAACCACAGATGGACACGGATGAACACAGATAAAAATCAGCTGCTCTATCTGTGTTTATTTGTGTCCATCTGTGGTTCAAATTACTTGGACAGGTCGCGGTAGAAATACGTCGTGCTGCAAAAACCGCCTTGGGGGTAGAGCGCGAAGTTCGGCACATCGCCGACCCGCACCCAACCGAGTTTTTCGTAGAGGCGGGCACCGTCACCGCCGGTCACGGCGTCGAGCACGAGGAGCGTTTTGTTTTCCGCGCGAGCGACGTCTTCGGCGGCGCGCATGAGTGCGGCCCCGAGTCCGCGACGGCGGGCGCGCGAATGCACGAGCATCTTGGCGAGGTCGGCGCGGTGCGGTTGGTTTTCGGGGAGATCGAAAATTAACTGCACGGTGCCGCAGATGCCTTGATCGTCTTCGGCGATGAGGAGTGCGCGTTTGCCCGCAGATGCGTCGTCAGCGACGCGCTGCCAGAAAGTGAGAGCGCGTTCGCGGGAGAACGGCAACATGAAGCTGACCGACGCGCCGTGCTCGACGCAGTCGATCAAAATGTCGGCGAGCGCGGCGATTTGCGCGGAGTCGGCGTGAGTGAGACGGCGAATGGACCAGTTCATATATAAAAAAGGCGAAGCAGCTGTGTGCTTCGCCTTTGAGTTGTTTAAGGCAGAGGTATTTCTTTGTCCTGCCAATCCCGCTTTTCGAGCTTAGGTTTATTTTCAGCCGGCGCATTGGTCGCCGTCGGCGCCACGGAGACTTTCTTTTCCGGCAAAGCACGCGTGGCGACCTCGTGTTTGAAGCGGGCGATGACGTCTTCGATCTTGAGCACGCCTTCGTCGCCTTTCGCACGCGAGCGCACGGACACGCTTTGGGCTTCGGCTTCTTTTTGGCCGAGGACGAGCGTGTAGGGCACCTTGTCGATTTCCGCGCGGCGGATTTTCGCGCCGAGTTTGTCGGAGTGGTTATCAAGCGTGACGCGGATGTCGGCGGCGAGGAGCTGCGTGTGCAGCGCCTTCGCGTAGTCGATGACCTTGTCGCTGATCGGCACGATGCGGACTTGCTCAGGCGCGAGCCAGAGCGGGAAGTCGCCGCCGAAGTGCTCGATGAGCACGCCGCAGAAACGTTCCATCGAGCCGAACGGCGCGCGGTGAATCATCACCGGACGATGCGCGACATTGTCGGCGCCGACGTAGGAAAGGTCGAAGCGCACCGGGAGCACATAGTCGACTTGCACGGTGCCGAGCTGCCACTCGCGGCCGATGACGTCCTTGATGACGAAATCGATCTTCGGGCCGTAGAACGCGGCCTCGCCGGGCTCTTCGGTGAACGGCACGCCGAGGGTCTTGGCGGCTTCGCGGCACGCGGCCTCGGCGAGATCCCATTTCTCAGGGTCGCCGGCGAACTTGTTGCCGTCGGGATCGCGCAGACCGACGCGCACGCGGTAGTCGGACATGCCGAGCGTGGTCAGCACGGTTTTCACGAGCGAAAGACAGCCCATGATTTCCGCCTGCACTTGTTCCGGCGTGCAGAAAAGGTGGGCGTCGTCCTGCGTGAAACCGCGGACGCGCGTCATGCCGTTGAGCTCGCCGGACTGTTCCCAGCGATACACGGTGCCGAACTCTGCGAGACGCACCGGCAGGTCACGGTAGGAGTGCGGCTGCGAGGCAAAGATCTTGATGTGATGCGGGCAGTTCATCGGCTTCAGCAGGAAGCCGTCGATGAGCTGGTCGTCGGGGAGGACGCGATCCTTGGTGATCGTTTCCTTGCCGGTGAGTTTGTTGACCTTCTCCGCGAGGTGGGCGGAGACGGCGTCGATGCGATTCGACATTTCCGCGCACGAGCAGCCGGAGGAAATCAACTGGTCGAGGAAGTCGCGCTCGACGACCGGCGGGAACTGCGAGTCCTTGTAGTAAGGAAAGTGACCAGAGGTTTTGTAGAGCGAGAGACGGCCGATGTGCGGCGTGAAGACTTGCGAGTAACCCTGCTTGCGCAATTCGCCGGAGATGAAGTCCTGCAATTGCTGGCGCAGGATCGAACCGTTCGGCGTCCAGAGGATGAGGCCCTGGCCGACATCTTCGTCAATGTGGAACAGCTTAAGTTCGCGACCGAGTTTGCGGTGGTCGCGGAGTTTCGCCTGCTCGAGTTGCGTGAGGTAGTTGGCTAGTTCTTCTTTCGTTGGGAAAGCGGTGCCGTAGATGCGCTGGAGCTGCTTGTTGGTTTCGTCGCCGCGGTGATACGCGCCGGCGATGGAGAGCAGTTTGACGGCTTTCAATTTCGCCGTGTAACGGATGTGCGAGCCGGCGCAGAGGTCGGTGAATTCGCCGTTCGTGTAGAAGGAAATTTTTTCGCCCTCGGGAATGTCCGCGAGACGGCCGAGTTTATAGCGTTCCTGGCCGCGCGACTTGATGATCTCGATGGCTTCCTCGCGGGAGACTTCCTTGCGGTCGAAGCGCTGGTTTTCCTCGGCGATCTTTTTCATCTCGGCTTCGAGCTTCACCAGATCGTCGGCGGTGAGTTTGTGCTCGAGGTCGATGTCGTAGTAGAAACCGGTGTCCGTAGGCGGACCGATGTCGAGTTTGGCGTCTGGAAACAGACGGAGGACGGCAGTCGCCAGCACGTGGGAAGCCGAGTGGCGGAGTTCTTCAAGCGGAGTCATCGACATGGTATATGTGGGTTGTGGCCTGCCTACGATTGCAGGGCCGGAGGTCAAATAACCGCGAGAACAAGCCCACCTGTCAAGGCGGAGGATTGTTCCCCAAGCGCTCTCTTAGCTTCTAATCCTCTACATCACGGCAGAGGTTATCCAGCTGCCGTGCGATAAGGTCTATTTGCGAAGGATTGAGCACGTTGCCCGGAGTGCGCGTGATCGCGCCATGAAGTTGCTTGTGGTTAAGGACGCTCACCATGCCGACACCTTTAGGCACAACATACCAACCCGGCAGCACGAGCAGCGGTTTTGCCGGCACCGTAATACCTGTCATTTTGGTCACCCATTCCGATAGCCAACCGGCCCGGCTCTCCGCTTGTTGGAGACCGAAACTGTCCTCAGTCCATGGCCAAACTAATTGTCGCCCGTCGTAAGTAACTTTGTGCGCTTCGAAACCAGGACGAGCGCGACCTTTGCGTCGGGTTTTATAAGCATGAGCAAACTCGTGCGACGTGACCAACGCAGTCAACGTTTCGACTGGCACGTTCATGTTTGTTGCGAAAAGAGCAATTGGCATCCAGTAGATCTCAATTTTGACATTCTCCGGTTCGTAAGATCCTAAGATATCACTGTTGATGCGGTTGAGGTGTTTTAGAAGTGGATGCTGTTCTAGTTTACCGAGGGTATTCTGAAACAAGCGCGACGCTGATTCTAATTGGGAGGCGGTTTGATTTTCAGGGTTTAGGCCTAGCCAATTTTGAATAGCGGGCAGGTTTTCTTTAAACGTCTGGTTCACTTCAATCGCAGAGAGTATCTGAGACTGATGAAGTATTAGCTTTGGTATTCTGCAATCGCATATTCACTGGCTCTGGTTCGTCACCAAATGTAGCAAATTTAAATCAGATTTTCGCTACACCCCCGAATCCGTCTTTGATACGTTCCCTTGGCCCCAATCGCCTACGAAGAGGGCAATGCTAGCGGTCGCCCATGCTGGCCGCGAAGTCCGCCGCATCCGCAATGAGACTTTACCGACACTCGATGGTGGCCTGCGCGAACTTTACCGCACCCTCGAACTCCCGGGCGCCAACCCGCTTAAGACCGCCCACACCGCCCTCGATGCCGCCGTGCTCGCGGCCTACAGTTTTCACCCCAGCAAGGATCTCCTCGCCCAACTCCTCACACTCAACAAGGACGTCGCTGCCCGAATTAAAAAGGGCGAGGCGGTAACACCACCCGGTCTCCCGCTGACCGGCAAGGACCGCACTGGATATATTACCCCTGACTGCATCAAGCCTGTCACAGAATGAATGCGTTGAAAAATCTAAAGAGCAGTTCCCAGTGAGCCCAAGTATGGAGCCTACATCCGATTCAAGAGATGGTTTTGTGAGAAACCATGTTTCTGTTAGGGAGCTCAAAAAACTTCTACTTAACAAAGATCCGTCTTTTGAAACACGCATTAGAACAACGGTTAGCTTAATTCGAAACACGGCCCACGAAATTTTAAAGGAAGAGACTGCACTTAAGTTAGGATGGGACGAGATTCGAAAGACAATTAAGCTTTCTACGTCGGACGGATTGCCAGCGGAAATTGCTAGGATCTTAAGCGAGGAATCTGATCCCGCGATTCTTCAGTTATAATCATCGGAAAATGCGAAGCACTGCAGGGCATCACCCGGACGAATCAGTTTATCGACAAAGACGAAAATGGGACGTTTGGTGACACGGGAGCAGGCGAGAAAACGTGGTAACTTTTCTACGGTTTCAATTAGCTCGCGACGTGAACGCCAGTGCAGCCACCAGCGTTCCAGCTGATCTTCATGCGCGCTTTCGGATTCGTGCTCTGCGTCGGCCTTCTCGTGGATTTTTGGGAGCACGGTGTGCGTGATGTGATTGAAAGCTCCGGAGTAGTGGCGCGCTTCCAAGATATTCATCGCACCAAAGTCGATGACTGCTCTTTCAGGCGAACCATCGCCCTTGAGTAACTCGCGGCCTATCAAGTAGGGGAAAATGACCTCTTGGCTAGATTTGTCTTTTTCGCAGATCGTGTCGGCCGCTGCTAACGAAAGGACGAAGCCTTTTGCGCCAGGAGTAACGCCCTGAGAAACCACATAGTGGCTGGTGGAATAAGTTAAGGGAACCGCGCCGCTCACGTCGGTCTGATCGCTGAGCGCGGAATTGATGCGCTCCACGTCGCGGTAGGTGAGATCGAACTCCTTGGAGGCAGGGCCGTTAGCGCTTTTTTTCCGCGGCTTGCCTATTGTGCTCTCCACTTTTGACCAGAGGCGACATTTCGCGGGGAGGAGAGACTTATCCTGCGTCTTTACCCAGTTGGCGATGGAGACGTGGACGTTGGCCTCGCCGCTCCACGGTTGGTTATCTACGGCATCGATGATGGTGCCGTCCTTCGCGATGCGGTCGAGGCCGCCGACGCGGGAGGCGTTGTTGCGGATATTTTGGGTGCCGACGAGGCCGGCACGGCCGGCGACGGGATCGGTGGGAGTGCAGGCTGGTAGGTGGTCGTGGGCGCGGCGAAACCAGTAAACACAAAAGTCGGCCATGCCTGGCACGTCCGAGTAAGCGGTGCGGAGGCGGTTGACGTAGTCGGGGCCAAGCTCGGGCTTGAGTATCTTGGCGCCAAGGAAGGGCGGGTTGCCGATGATGACATCGACCGCGGGCCAGGCGGCGCGGACGGCAGCGCCGTCAGGAGCAGTGGCGAGAAGGGCGTCTGCACAGCGGAACTGGCGGTCGAGGTTATCGAGGGGCAGGGCGGGCTCGGTGATGTGCAGCTCGTCGATGGCGAGCTTGCGGGCGATCATCATGGTGACCTTGGCGAGTTCGACGGCAAAAGGATTGATGTCGAGGCCGTGGAAGTTTTGCGCGGAGAGGTAGGACATGCGCATCTGCCCGCCTTCAGCCTTGGAGGAATAGCCTTCGAGTTTCTCGTAGATGAGGGCCTCAAGGCGCTTTAGCTCTCGGTAAGCGACGTAGAGAAAGTTGCCGGAACCGCAGGCGGGATCCAGCACGCGGAAATGCTGGATGCGGTGGAGAAGATCGCCGAGACGTTTGGCGGTCTTGGCGGATTCTATCTGTTCGCGCCAGGGGTCCACGATGGTGGGGCCGACGATCTTCATGATGTCCGCCGGGTGGGTGAAGTGTGCGCCGGAGGCGTGGCGTTCTTTGTCGCCGAGAGTGTGTTCGAAGACTGCGCCGAAGATCTCAGGCTGCACCTTGGACCAGTCGCTCTTGGCGCATTCGCGGAGGAGAACAATCTCGGGGCCGGTGAGTTCGATCCGGGCGGGCTCGGCGAAGAGGCCACCATTGAAATAGGGCACGCCCTTGAAGCGTCCACCGGGGATGCCGGTGGGGGTATTCATGGCGGTGAAGAGGCCGCCGATTAGGTCGAAGGCAGTGTCGTCGGTGCATTCGTCTAGGAGACGAGCTAAGAAGTATTTTTCCAGAAGCCCGATGTCCTCGGCAAAGAGGGCGACGAGCATTTGCAAGGTGAAGCGCTGGGCGAGCGGCTGGGCGACACCGCGCTTGCGGAATTTGTTGTAGCACGCGGCGAGTTTGTCGGCGGCCTCGCGAGTGACAGCGACGTGGTCGTTGTCGAAAATAGGGCGGGGCTGACCGGGCTGGAGAAAGGCAAGAGGGCCGTAGCTGTCGGCGAGGGTTTCGAGCTTTGCCTTTCCAACAGGCGTATCCATCTGGGTCTCGAAGTCGTAAACCCAGAACTCATCGAAGTTACAAAGGACGGCATAGCGGGGGCGCCCTGGAACAAGTCGTGTCCAATAGTCGAAAGCTTGGCGATAGTGGCGGGTGAGCTTCTCTCCGCGCTTTTTCATTTCGATTAAAACAACGGGCTTCCAGACATAATCGGCGAAGCTGGTGCCACCACCGTCTTCCTTGGGCTTGCGAACGCGAAATTCAGGGGTGCCACCGACATCGAGGGAGCCAGAATGGCCGAAGGCTTGAAAGAGCCGGTCGATGAATATCTGGGCTTGGCCTTTTTCATCACCGGTGATGTGGGTTTTAGCCCACATCGAAAATGATTTTAACGCGTCGGATCGAGTAGAGGTGCTCGGAGAAGCGGTCATGGACTTGGGTAAGATGGAAAGGCAGCAGGCTATAATGGCTGCAAATAGCGTTCAATTAAAGGTCTGCGAAAAGAGCAGCGCGGTTGCGGTGGTGTGCCAAGCGGAAACGCGAGCAAACTAGTTGCGGGACCAAGATGATATTCGGCCCGCTCGGAGATCGGGCCCTACCGATGATGCGTGGCGTAAAATAAAAGGCCCCGTTTCTTTCGAAAGCGGAGCCTTTGGTTTTAACTTTTTGAACAGGTTACTTCGATGCGAGGTCGAAGCGGTCGAGGTTCATGACTTTGGTCCAGGCGGCGACGAAGTCGGTGACGAACTTCTTTTCCGAGTCGGCGCTGCCGTAGACTTCGGCGACGGCGCGGAGGATCGAGTTTGATCCGAAGATCAAATCGAAGCGCGTGGCGCTCCACTTGAGCGCGCCGGTTTTGCGGTCGCGGCCTTCGAAGAGCGAACGGTCGGGCGAGATCGCTTTCCATTCGGTGCCCATGTCGAGGACGTTTACGAAGAAGTCATTGGTGAGGAGTTCGCGGCGGTGCGTGAGCACGCCGAGTTGCACGCCGCCAACGTTGGCGTTGAGCACGCGCAGGCCGCCGAGCAACACGGTCATCTCGGGAGCGGTGAGCGTGAGCAGTTGCGCTTTGTCGATGAGCAATGCTTCCGCGGGCACCGTAAAGCGGCCCTTGATGAAACTGCGGAAACCGTCGGCGATCGGTTCGAGCGCGGCGAAAGATTCGACGTCGGTTTGCTCGGCGGTGGCATCGACGCGGCCGGGTGTGAACGGCACGACGACGTCGTGGCCGGCGCCTTTCGCGGCGCGTTCCACGCCGACGCTGCCGGCGAGGACGATGAGATCGGCGAGCGAGACTTGCGCGCCGCCGGCGGCCTTGGCGTTGAAGGATTGTTGAATGCCTTCGAGTGTGGCGAGAACCTTGGCGAGTTGTGCGGGTTGGTTGATCGCCCAGTCTTTTTGCGGAGCGAGGCGGATGCGCGCGCCGTTGGCGCCGCCGCGTTTGTCGGAGCCGCGGAACGTCGAGGCCGAGGCCCACGCGGTCGAGACGAGTTGCGAGGTCGACAGGCCGGACGCAGCGATTTGTTTCTTCAACGCGGCGATGTCGGCGTCGGTGATGACGGTCGTCGGTGCGGCGGGCAGCGGGTCCTGCCAGAGCAAGTTTTCCGACGGCACTTCCGGTCCGAGGTAACGGGCTTTGGGGCCCATGTCGCGGTGCGTGAGTTTGAACCATGCGCGCGCGAAGGCGTCGGCGAATTGGTCGGGATTTTCGAGGAAGCGGCGCGAGATTTTTTCGTAGGCGGGATCGAAGCGCAGCGCGAGGTCGGTCGTGAGCATGGCGGGCGCGATCTTCTTCGACGCGTCGTGGGCGTGCGGGATCGTGCCGGCGCCGGCGTCGCCCTTGGGTTTCCATTGCTGGGCACCGGCGGGACTCTTCGTGAGTTCCCACTCGAAGCCGAAGAGGTTTTGGAAAAAGCCATTGCCCCACTGGGTGGGCGTGCTGGTCCAGGTGACTTCGAGACCGCTGGTGATCGTGTCGGCGCCCTTGCCGGTGCCGAAACGGTTGTGCCAGCCGAAGCCCTGGGCCTCGATGCCGGCGGCTTCCGGTTCCTTGTCGACGTGGCTCGACGCGGCGGCGCCGTGGGTCTTGCCGAAGGTGTGACCGCCGGCGATGAGCGCGACGGTTTCTTCGTCGTTCATGGCCATGCGGCCGAAGGTGTCGCGGATGTCGCGCGCCGAGGCGAGAGGATCGGGCTTCCCGTCCGGGCCCTCGGGGTTGACGTAAATCAGGCCCATCTGCACGGCGGCGAGCGGGGTCTCAAGATCGCGGGTGTGCGGAACTTCGCTGTTGTCGTCGGAGACGGTCACGCCGCCGGCTTTGGCGACACCGGGCGAGCCCTGCGAGTAACGAACGTCGCCGGCGAGCCAGGTCTTTTCCTTGCCCCAATACACGTCTTGATCGGGCTCCCAGGTGTCTTCGCGGCCGCCGGCGAAGCCGAAGGTTTTAAAGCCCATCGTTTCGAGCGCGACGTTGCCGGTGAGGATCATGAGGTCGGCCCACGAAATCTTGCGGCCGTATTTTTGTTTGATCGGCCAGAGGAGACGGCGCGCTTTGTCGAGGCTGACGTTGTCCGGCCAGCTGTTTAGCGGGGAGAAACGTTGCTGACCGCGACCGCCGCCGCCGCGTCCGTCGCCGGTGCGGTAAGTGCCGGCGCTGTGCCACGCCATGCGGATGAAGAGCGGGCCGTAGTGTCCGAAATCGGCCGGCCACCAGTCCTGCGAATCCGTCATGAGCGCCGCGAGGTCTTTTTTCAGCGCGGCGTAGTCGAGGGTTTTGAATTCGGCGGCGTAGTCGAAACTCTGGCCCATCGGGTCGGACTTGGTCGAGTGCTGGTGGAGCAGTTCGACCTTCAAGCGGTTCGGCCACCAATCCTGATCGGTGGTGCTGCCACCGGCGGAATGGTTGAACGGACCGGTGGGAGCGCTGGTCGCGCCACCGGCGGCGGAGCCATGATTAAACGGGCATTTGCCTTCGGAGGAGGTGTGGGAGGAGGACATGGGTGGGTGGGAGTTGGGAGATGGGAGTTGGGAGATGGAAGATGGAGATCGGGCTGAAAAGTGGCGGGTAGTGGGTAGCGCGTAGCGGGTGAAAAGAGGGTGAGAGGTTCGGGGGAGAAAGATTAAGAGTAAGAGAAAGAGGGAAGATTTGGGGGACGTGCTGAGTGCGTTTACTTTTTCTTTGCGGCGCGGCGGCAGTCGGGGCAGGTGCCCCAGTAGATGACTTCGGCTTCGTCGATTTCGAAACCGTGTTTTTTGTTCGCGTGCAGGCAGGGAGACTCGCCGACCGCGCAATCGACGTCGGCGGTCTTGCCACACGCGCGGCAGATCACGTGGTGGTGATTGTCGCCGACGCGATCTTCGTAGAGGGCGGGAGAACCGGCGGGTTGGATGCGGCGAATGAGGCCCTGCGTCTCTAGCATCCCGAGGATGTCGTAAACCGCCTGGCGGGAAATCGCGCCCAGATGATCGCGCGCGGCCGTCGCGATGATGTCGGCCGTGCCGTGCGGTTGATCGCGGAGCGCGTGCATGACGGCCAGCCGCTGGGCGGTGACGGCCACGCCTTTTTCGCGCAAGAGTTGTTCCGGATCCTTCAGGCGTTCGAGCGTTGAGGAGTTTTGGACTCAGTCAAGAACTTGGATTGGGCTAATTCTTTTCGTCACAGAGGCAGAGGAGGGCACACGGAGTTCACGGAGGAATAATCGATTTGTTAATTAACCACGCCCGAGGGGCGTTAGCGCCGTTGTGCCCTACGTCACCCGGTGTTTGTCCTAGGTTTCAGATAAAACCTTGGCAAAGGATAACGGCCCCTACCGCCGGCCCGCTCGGAGAGCGGGCCCTACCATAATGCGTCCGGAGAACCGGATTTATTTTTTTGCGGGCTCGAGTGAGTAGCCGTCTTTGCGATCGAGCATGGTCCAGCCGGCGGCGGAGATTTCTTTGCGCAAGGTGTCGGCGGCGGCGAAGTCTTTGGCTTTTTTCGCGGCCCAGCGCTTCTCGGCGAGCGCGGTGATTTCTGCGGGAGTTTCCGTGGTGACGGTCGCGGTTGCTTTCAGGTCGAGACCGAGCGCGAAGATCGCGCGGTCGAACGACGCGGCGTCGACTTCGCCCGAGCGGCGGTTGACGACGGTGAACAAGGCGCCGAGCGCGCCGGGAGTGTTGAGGTCTTCGTGCAACGCGTGGAGCACGGGGCCGAAGGCGTCGTGCGAGGCGGTGCTGCTGTCTAACAATGTTGCACGGAATTCGCGCAGGGTTTTCAGCGCGCTTTCGGCGGCGTGCAGCGAATCGAGCGTGAAGTTGAGTTGCTTGCGCGGGTGACCGGCGAGCAGTGCGTAGCGCAGCGCCATTGGCGAAAAGCCTTTCGCGATGAGGTCTTCGAGCGTGTAGAGATTGCCGAGCGATTTGCTCATCTTCTTGCCGTCGACGAGCAAGTGTTCGCTGTGATACCAGTGCTTGGCGAATTGCGTGCCGTTGCAGCATTCGCTCTGGGCGATTTCGTTTTCGTGGTGCGGGAAAAGTAAATCCACGCCGCCGGTGTGCAGGTCGATCGTGTCGCCGAGATGCTTTTTGCTCATCGCGCTGCACTCGATGTGCCAGCCGGGACGACCGCGGCCCCACGGGGATTCCCACGCGTTCGCGCCGTCATCGGGCTTGTGCGCTTTCCACAAGGCGAAGTCGCTGACGTCTTCTTTTTCGTCGGCATCGGCGGCTTGCGATTTGTTGGAAGGGGCGGCGTTGGCCTGGAGTTCGCGTTCCTTCACGCGCGAAAGTTTTCCGTAGCCGTCGAACGAATTGACTTTGAAATACACGGAGCCGTCGGCGGCGCGGTAGGCGTTTCCTTTCTGCATGAGCACTTCGATCATATCGACTTGCTCGACGATGTGGCCGGTGGCGGTGGGCTCGACGTGCGGGCGCAGGCAGTTCAGCGCGTCGCAGTCGGCGTGAAATTTTTCGGTCCACTGTTTCGTGACATCGGCGAGCGGCCGGCCTTCGTCGCGGGCGCGCTTGATGGTCTTGTCGTCGACGTCGGTGAGATTGCGGACGTGTTTCACCTTGGCGGCGCCGAATTCGAGTTCGAGCAGGCGGCGCACGACATCGTTGACGACGAAGGTGCGAAAATTGCCGATGTGCGCGGGCGCATAAACCGTCGGGCCGCAGTTATAAAAACGGAAAACGCCGTCGGGATGCGAGGGTTGCAGTTCGCGCGAGGCGCGGGTGAGAGAATCGTGGAGCCGGATGGGCATGGAGGTGTTTTTTTAACCGCTAATCTTCGCTAATTGGCGCTAATAAGAGACGGAGTTTCCATATTTATTTTCAAGATTAGCGTGAATTAGCGCGAATTAGCGGTTTAATGCCGGGTCTAGTCCCACCATGGCCAAGCACTTCAAACTCGATTTATCTCAACGTCCTCGTCGGTTGCGTCGCACGGCGGGGCGACGGGCATTGGTCGCGGAAACGGTGGTGCGCGCGCAGGATTTGATCGCGCCGCTGTTTGTGATCGATGGGAAGGGCGCGCCTGAGCCGATTTCGTCGATGCCCGGCGTGGCGCGATTTAATATCACCGATCTCGTGGAAGAGTGCCGCGAACTTTACGCGTTGGGCGTGTTGGCGGTGGCGTTGTTTCCGAAGTTGGATGCGAAGTTGAAAGACGAACTCGGCACGCAAGCGCTCAACAAGAAGACGCTCATTCTGCGGGCGGTGCGCGCGGTGAAAGCGGCGCTGCCGGAGTTGACGGTCATCACGGATGTCGCGCTCGATCCTTACACGAGTCATGGCCACGATGGCGTGCTCAACGCGGCGAAAGATGACGTCGATAACGACCGCACGGTGGCGATCCTTTGTGAGATGGCGATTTTGCAGGCGGAGGCGGGCGTGGATTTTGTGGCGCCTTCGGACATGATGGACGGGCGCGTGGGCGCGGTGCGCAAGGCGCTCGATGCGGCGGGTTACACGGACGTGGGCATTCTCGCTTACTCCGCGAAATATAATTCGGCGTATTACGGGCCGTTTCGCGAAGCGGTGGGCAGTGCGCAGGCGGCCGGCACGCGGTTGTTGAGCAAGGCGACTTACCAGATGAATCCGGCGAATCGTCGCGAGGCGTTGCACGAGGTGTTACTCGATGTGGAGGAAGGCGCGGACATCGTGATGGTGAAACCCGCGGGATTGTATTTGGACATCATTCGCGAAGTGCGCGATGCGGTGGAGTGTCCGGTGGCGGCGTATCAGATTTCCGGCGAATATGCGCAGATTCACGCCGCGGCAAAACTCGGCTGGCTCGATCTGGTGCGCAGTCGCGATGAATCGTTGCTCGCGATCAAGCGCGCGGGGGCGGATTTGATTCTGACGTATTTCGCGAAAGATGTGGCGAAGGCGCTGGGGAAAAGTTGAAAGCTGAGAAGGTGAAAGTTGAAAGCAGCAGATATCTGAAAGCTGCCATCACTTTAGGACGGAATAGTTTTTCCGCAGAGGATTCGCGAAGCGGGTAGGGGCCGTTATCCTTAACGGCCCTTGGCTTTCTAACATCGAACAGGGCGGTTAGCACCGTTCCAGTCTCCTGACTGGCCGGTATTTGTCCGGATCCTTCGCCAGGCAAAGGATAACCGCCCCTACCTAAAACGCGGCCCGCCCGGAGGTCGGGCCCACCCGTTAAGGCACCTCAGAATGCTGAGCGCGGGACTTGGATCGAATCACCGGGGAAGAGCAGGGGGTCTTGCTCGGGCTGGCGTTGGGCGAGCTTCACGTCGAAGTCGTAGGCTTTGCGATCGCGGGTGAGATTCACGCGAGTTTCTTTGGCGTAGAGACTGAAGCCGCCGGCGGACTGCACGGCTTTCGAAAGGGTCAGATCGGGTGACCAGACGATGCGACCGGGGCGTTGAACTTCGCCGCCGATGTAGATGTAACGTTCGGTGACGTTCACCGAAACATCGAGCGTGGTGTAATATTTTTTCGCGATGTAAGCATCACGGATGCTTTGGGAAAGTTCGGCGGTCGTGAGGCCGGCAGCGGTGACCGCACCGATGTATTGCAGGCGAATGAAACCCTGTTCGTCGATCTGCACGTTGCTGTTGAGCGGCTCGGGAATGCCGAGCAACGAAACCATCATGGTATCGCCGGGGCGCAGTTGCGCGGAGGTCGACGGAGCGGCCACGCGGGGATTCGAACCTCCGGGGGCGATCGTGTTATCGGTGGTGCAACCCGCAAGCGTGAGTGCAGCGAGAACTGCGAGAATGGAGAACGAACGAAGCGAAGCCATGCGGGTGATCCGTAAGTGAGCGAATCCCCGCATCGTAGCAACAAACGTTTTAACCGCGACCGCGTTTGCCGCGGCTGGGTTTCTCGTCTTCTTCGTCGTCGGAGTCCTTCTTCTTGTCGTCGTCGTCACCATCCTCGTCTTCGTCCTCGTCGTCGGAGTCCTTCTTCTTGCCGTCCTCGTCGTCGGAGTCCTCATCTTCGTCTTCATCCCATTTGAGGGAGGAGTCGCCTTTGAGTTTCTCTTCTTCGCTGTCGTCGACTTCGGGCAAATCGTCTTCCTCGTCTTCGGCGGACACTTTTTCGCGCTCGTCGTCATCGTCGCCGTGGCCGGCGGGCATGAAGTCGAGGATCGAGGTGATTTCCTGGAAGAGGTGAACGGCTTTGCCTTCGATGAAGTCGCTGTTCTGCGCTTCACGGAGTTGGTCTTCGACTTCGTCGACGGTAAGCTTCTCTTCGAAATCGAGGAGATCGTTGAGGAGTTTCACGCGGAGGCGCGTGATGTGGTCGAGGAAGTCGGCGTAAGGCCCGTTCTCTTCGTCGATGACGTCAGGCAGAGCGAAAAGTTTTTCTTCGGACTCCATGAGCGGCTGCTTGGTGCGCGCGAGGCGAACCTTGCCCTTGCCGAGATCTTTCGTGATGCGAAACGGAATGAACGCGCGCTCGAAAAGATCGGAGTCGAAACCGTATTCGCGCAACGGCTCGATGAGCTCAATGATGTGATCGACCTGGCGGGGATCGATGATGCTCAGGCCGTCGACGTCCCAGTGCACGGGATCGCTAATTTCGTCGACCCACCAGTTGTGGTCTTCGCCGAGTCGAACAATGCACCATTCCAATTGAGGGGATCCTTTTGCCATGTGTGTCAGATTTGCAGGGACGAAAACGGGCGGGTTCAGGCCTTGTCAAATACTGAAACGCAGAATGTTGGAAAATTTTTCAGAAAGCGGTTTCCGCCTGAAAAACGCGGGCGCACAGTGGGTGCGACCGAACAAATAACAAGGCCAAAACTTTTGCCGGATTTTCTCCGGTGGGCGCTTGTAAGTTGTCGGCCCGTTGCCACAGTGCGCGGTTTATGGGTTGGCTCTATCGAAATGTCTGCAAACCGGCGCTCTTCCGCCTCGACGCGGAGCACGCGCATGAAATCGGCGTCGATGCGCTGGCCGCACTGGGACGCTTTCGCCCGTTGTGCGCGTTGATGGAAAAAATAAATCAACTGCCGGCTTCGCTCTACAAACCCGTCGAGTGTTTCGGTCTGAAATTTCCGAATGCAGTCGGGCTCGCGGCAGGCTTTGATAAAAATGGTCGCGCATGGCCGGCGGCGGCGGCGCTAGGATTTGGTCACGTGGAAATCGGCACGGTCACTTTGCATGCGCAGCCGGGCAATCCGCGTCCGCGCGCGTTTCGTTATCCGGAAGCCGAAGGCGTGATCAATCGCATGGGCTTCAATAACGGCGGGGCCGCCGCGCTCGCGAAACGGTTGTCGAAACAGACGAGCGCAGGGCAGCGGAAAATTCCGCTCGGGATTAATTTGGGAAAAAGCAAAGTCACCACGCTCGACAAAGCGCAGGAAGATTATCTCGGGAGCTTTCGTCTGCTCGCGGATCACGCGGATTACGTCGTGGTGAATGTGAGCAGCCCCAACACACCGGGCCTGCGCGAATTGCAGGATGCGTCGTGGTTGCAGCCATTGCTCGCGGCGCTCGTGGCGGAAAATCAATCGCGCGTCGCGGCGGGAAAAACGCGCCGGCCATTGTTGTTGAAAATCGCGCCTGATTTAAATTTCGCGCAAATCGACGCCGCGCTCGGCGTGATCGCCGATCTCAAGCTCGACGGCGTCATTGCGACCAATACGACGCTCGCTCGTCCGGGAAGTTTGTCGGCGGTGAACGAAGCCGGCGGCTTGAGTGGCCGGCCGGTGCAGAAGCGTTCGACGGAGATTATTAATTATATTGCGCGCACCACGAACGGACGGCTGCCGATTATCGGCGTGGGCGGGATTATGGACGAAGCGGGTGCTGGCGAAAAACTCGATGCCGGCGCCACGCTCGTGCAGTTGTATACCGGATTGATTTATCGCGGGCCGTTTTTTGCGCGCGAGATCGCGTATGCGCTCGCGGCGGGGCAGCGCCGCTGAAGTGTGAGATGGAGGCGGGGCCATCAGCCCGCGGTTGTCCGGTTGCGAGCGTGCGCTCGCGGGGCTGAAGGCCCCACGGCCACGTTTGGTAATTTTAAATCACCCAATCGCCGGCGTCGGCGAGCAGCTCTTCCTTGCTCCGGCGCGGGCGGATGACGAGATCGTCACCTTTATAGTAAGCGATGCTGTTCGCAGGCACGGACTCGAGCAGCCAGACGTTACCGCCGATCACCGAGTGTGAACCGATCCTGGTCTCGCCGCCGAGAATCGTAGCGTGCGCGTAGATTGTGACATTGTCGCCGATGTCGGGGTGGCGCTTGGTGCCTTTGACGGGATGACCCGAGGAATCGACCTCGAACGATTTCGCGCCGAGCGTGACACCTTGGTAAAGTTTTACGCGATCGCCGATGGTTGCGCTTTCGCCGATGACGACACCGACGCAGTGATCGATAAAGAAGTGCGTGCCGATCGTCGCACCGGGGTGAATATCGACGCCGGTGCGTTCGTGACCGTATTCGGTAATCATGCGCGGCAGGAGCGGCACGCCGAGTTCGTAAAGAACGTGCGCGATGCGCTGGAGGGAAATCGCGAGCACGCAAGGATACGCGACGATGATCTCTTCAACGCTGCGCGCGGCGGGATCGCCTTCGTAAGCCGCCACCACATCCGTTTGCACGATGCGACGAATTCCTGGGAGTTTTGAAAGTAGCTCGGTCGCGAGCATCCGCGCAGTGGCGGCGGGAGAGGGGTTTTTCGCGAAGCGCAGGCTTTTTTCGATTTCGGTCGTCAGGCGCTGATCGATTTTGCCGAGCAGATCATCGAGCCAGGCGGGCACATCTTTGCGGGCGAGCGCGGTTTGTTCGAAATAGCCCGGAAAGAGCACGTGCATGAAATTGCGAGCGAGTTCGGTGACGCTTTCCTGCGACGGCAGGTTGACCCCATCGAGGTGATTGATGCCGCCGTCCCGGGCGTAAGACTCGAGGAGGGCCTGCTTGATGGCGTCGGAATTCATGCGGGTGAGGTCAGGCGGACAACATCTGCGAAAATCCCCTGCGGTCAAACGCCTTGCAGCGGGTTTTGGGTCATACCTGCTGCTAAAACCGGCCTTTCGGCCCCGTTCTTTGGAAAACTATTTGGTGCTCGGGACAGGACTCGAACCTGCACGCCTTACGGCACACGCACCTCAAACGTGTGTGTCTACCAATTCCACCACCCGAGCGTTTTCCAAAGAGGAGGGGCGAATTAGGTAAATCCATTCCGACTTGTAAAGCCCCGAAATGCGCTTGCGTCATTGTTTCATCTCGGAGCACACTTTTGCTTTCCCGCGCATTTGACTGATGTCGCGGAACACCAAGCCTTCATAAGACTCATACCGGGTAGCCACACCCGTTTTTTTTCCGCCCTTTCATGGACGACTCCACGCCTGCTAAAGAAACCAACGACTCCGGTTTGAACAAAATCGATCTGAGCCAGTTGCAAGCCTTCAACTTCGGAACCCAATGGACCGAGGTGAAACCTGTGTCCCCCGGCCGTCGCGATCGCGACGGTGATCGTGGTGACCGCCCGCCTCGTCGCGATGACGATCGTGGAGCGCCTCAGCGTGACCGTCGTGCGTTCCGCAAGCCGGTGGGTCCGGCCCCAGCGGGCGGCCCGTCTGGCGCGCCTGCTTATCAAGGCCAAGGCCCGCGCGGTGACGGCGCTGCGCCGCAAGGCGACAACCGTCGCTTCGATCGCCGTGAAGGCGGTGGCGGCCCGCGTCGTGATTTCCAAGGTGGGGACCGCCGCGACGGTGGTGATCGTCGTGATGGCGGTGGACAGCAATTCGATCGCGGCCCCTACATCAGCCCGTATTTTGTCGCCACGTGCTATCCGGAGGACACTGGATTTGCCGCGATGGTGAAAGCCGTGCGCGCGTCGTGCCGCACGTATCAACTTTTCGAAATCACCAAAGCGGTGCTCGAAAAAAATGATCGTTTCGTCGTAGTCGTGCAGCGCACGAAACCCGGCCGCCCTGAACAACGTGGTCCGCAAACTGGCGAAGCGGCGCAAGCCCGCCCCGCTGCGGAGAAGACCGCGCCGATCTACATGTCGCTGCCGGATCATCTCCCGTTCGACACGGAAGATGCCGCGATCCAACACGTGTTGAGCAACAATCTCGGCGCATTCTTCGACACTGAGGAAGTGATCATCGACGCGCCAAAGGGAAATTTCCCAATCATTAATAAGTGCAGCATCACGGGCGAATTGCTCGGGCCGCCTAATTATCATCGTTACCAGCAGATCCTCCAACAGCACCACGCTGCGAAGCTTGGCCGCATGCCATTCGATCGTTTCCGCGAGAGCATCGTTTCGGTGCGCGAACCGGAAGTGGCCCAACAATGGTTGGAGAAGATGAAGAAGACCACGCGCTACACGTGGAAAACTCCGGGTGCTAAACCCGCCGCCGCGGCTCCGGTTGAAACCGCGCCTGTTGCTGAAACCGCTGCAGTCGATGCCGCGACGCCCGCGCCCGAATCAACTGAGGTTGCCACTCCGGCCGCGGAGGCACCTGCCGCCGCTCCGGCTGCTCCGGTGATCAGCTTCGATAACATCGAAGAGGCTCGCCTGCACCTGATGGCTCACGCTCGCGATAAAGTCGTGCGTGCCGTCGAGAACGTGCGTTTCCATGGCAAGCTCATCGAAAAACTTCCGCAGGGCGAAATCCGCCGTGCGCTCGAGGGCCACGTGGAGCGTCAACGTCGCTTCCCGCTCGATACAGCGAACGCCCTGCGCGGTCGCCTGCGTCGCGAAGGTTTCACGATCTTCAAGAAAGGTTCGCGCGGCGTCTCCTATGTCTGCGCCGTGAAGCGTCGCTTCCGCGTCCCCGGCCAAGTGTTTTCCGAGACCATCAGCGCGCTCATCGACTTCATCGAGAAGCACCCGATGGTGCACGTGAAAGATCTGCCGAAAGCGTTTTTCAATATCGAAGTTCCTGCGGCGGTGGTCGCGGCTCCTCAAGCCGAAGGCGCGGCTCCCGCACCTTCGCAGGCTCCGTTTGCGGCGTTGCCGGCCGATCAGGCCGAGAAATTGCGCAAGATGGGCAACGATCTCCGCTGGCTCGTGATGGAAGGTTACGTCACGGAATTCTCCGACGGTAAACTCTTCGCTCCTCCGCCGATGGCTCCGCAAGCGGCCAAGAAGGCTGAATCCGGCGAAGAAGAACACGATCCGGTTGATTTCCCTGAAGCCGTCGCGCCAGTGGTCGCTGCGGCGACTCCCGCTGAAGCCCCGGCTCCTGAACAACCGGCTTCTGAAGAACCTGCGGCGACTCCTGCGGCGAGCGAACCGGCGGCTGCTGAGCCAGTCGCTGAATCCGCACCGGCGTCGGAAGAAAAAAAGCCTGACGCTCCGCAGAGCTAAAAAAATCAGCCCGCTCAATTCGAGCGGGCTTTTTTTGCGCTGATTTTCAGGACGCAAAAAATCAGCGGAGGTATCGGGACGAACTTTTTCTAGCTCAGTCGCAGCGTGTGCCGGTCACCGTTCTCAATCGAGAGCGTGAGATGGAGCGCGTTTTTCGGCAGCCACAAACCGGTTTTCTCAGGCCACTCCACGGCGAGGCAGTAGGGCGGAATTAAAAATTCATCGAGTAGCAGGTCGTCGAGTTGGTGCTCGTTTTCCAGGCGATACGCGTCGAGGTGAATCAAGCGTTGGGTTTCGCCGCGATACACCGAGTAGATGGCAAACGTCGGGCTCGTGACGTTTTCTTTGATCCCCAGGCCGTGCGCGAGGCCTTGCACGAAAGTGGTTTTGCCAACGCCCATGTCACCGTGCAGCGCGAGCGTGCTGTTCACGGGTAACGCCGTCGCCAACTCGGCCGCGAGTGCCCGGGTTTCTGCTGACGATGCGGTCGTGATCCCGCGGCGCAATCTATCGAAGGTGTTCATAGCCGCGATAGGCAGAGAGGTTCAAGGCACCCGTCAGAAGTTTTTTACCAGACACAAAATGGCCGATGCGCGAGAGCGGCACGCGGGGGAAACGTTTTTTCCACGCGCGCTCGAATCGGGAAATATCCGCGCGCTGACGCACGACGATGAGCAATTCGAAATCTTCGCCGTCACACAACGCGTGTTCGAGAGCAGTGCGCTGCGTTTTTTTCGCGAGAAGCTGCGCGGCCCGGCTTACCGGAATCGTAGCTGCGTTGAGCGAAGCTTTGAGCCCCCGCGTGGTGAGTGAATCCAGGTCTTTCGCGATGCCGTCGCTCACGTCCATCATGGCGCGCACTTCACTGCGCCCCGCCAGCCAACGGCCTTCAGCGAGTCGCGGTGCGAAGTTATAGTGATGTCCGGCCAGGCTGCCGCCCAAATTTCCCGTGACGTAAATATGGTCGCCCGCGCTCGCGCCCGTGCGCGTGATCACACGTTTGCCAGTCGATTCACCGTGCAGCGTGAGAAACGCTCCGATGAATCCAGCCGGGCCTTGCGTGATATCGCCGCCGACGATGCGCACGTGATGAGCGCGGGCGGTGGCGGCGAGTCCGAGATAGAATTTTTTCAGCCACGCGATGTCTGTCTCGGGCGCGAGCGCGAGCGAGATGACCGCTGCGACCGGGCGACCGCCCATTGCCGCGATGTCGCTCAGATTGCGCTTCAATAATTTTGCGCCGACATCCTGCGGCCGCACGGTGTCGTCGAAATGTTGTCCGTAAATCACGGGATCAGTCGTAACGAGCTGATGGCGCTTGGTGGGAGGAATCACCGCGCAGTCGTCGCCGATTCCGAACGGCGTTTTCGGAGAGACGTTACCGAGCCATCGCTTGATCTCGGTGATCAACCGCAGTTCGCCGTAAGCGGCGACGGATTGCATGCGAGTGCGCGTGAAGGGTTTCATTTTGCGATTTCTGGCAGACCCGACAAGACGACCATTACCGTATTCAAATTGAAAAGTGCATGCGCGACGATCGGCACGCGGATATCTCCGGTCGTCTCATAAGCTACGGCGAGAATCGCGCCGAACACCGCGAGGGGGATGAAGCCGGCCCAGTTTTGATGCATCGCGCCGAAGAGCAGGCCGCTGACAACCAGCGCGACCGTGCGACCGGTGCGTTGGCGAAGAAAACGGAAAACGCCGCCGCGAAACATCAACTCCTCGCTGACGGGGGCGAGCACGCAGGCGACGGTCAACATGCCGAGGATCACCCACAAAGATCTCGTCCCTGCAAAAATGGCAATCAGCGGTTGCGGGTCTTCCGGCAGCCCGATGCGCCGTAAAATATAACCCCAAATCAGACTCACAATCGTGACGATGGGCATAGCCACCAGCAAGGTTACCGCACCATAGCGCAAAGACTGCGCTGACGACAGCGGAAGGGCCTGAGTGGAAAGCGGGGCAGGTTGTGCGCCGTAGTCAGTGTAGAGCCGTTTCCTCAGCACGGAGAAAAGAAACCATCCGATGATCGTGCCACCACTACCTGCAGCTCCGTAGGCAAAAATCTCCAAACCCTCGCGATCCTCCGCTGCGCTGATCAGTGTGCCGAGGCCAGTTTTGACGATTAGCGTAAGGATGAGGCCGGTGGAGAACATCAGGCTCAAAAAAAGCACGAACTCAAAAGGACTGATGGGCCATGCCGGCAGTCGATTCGGTTTCAGCCATTGCTCGCGCGACTTCTTCGAGAGCAGGACGAACAACAGCGCGAGACCGGCCAGCAGCAGGGCCATTTCGAACAGGGCAATGGTTACTTGGATCGGCTCGGTGGGCATGAACCGTAATCCCATGCTTGCTCGCGCCGTGGTCAAATACGAACCGCGATCGTTTCGGGAGCATTCCCCTTGCATCCGGTTGGATTGGCGGATCGAAGGCCAGCCGATGGCCCATCGATCCAACTCACTAAGCGCCTGTCGTAGACTCCTCGCGGCTAGCGCGCGGGTTTGCGGCGCGGCAACTTCTCCGCGATTTCCTCGAGCGGATACGTGATGATTTCCGCCAGCGTCGGGTGATACCACGGTGCTCGCAGCATATCGCGCACGGTCGCACGCATCGTGATCGGCGTAGAGAAACAATGAATGAGTTCGCCGGCATCCTTGCCGACAATTTCTGCGCCAAGAATACGACCGCGCTTCGGCTCGGCGAAGACCCGCACGTAGCCGTAGTTTGCCTCCATCAAAATCGATTTTCCGTGATCGTTGAACGGGTAGGACGCGCTGAGGTATTTGACGCCGCGTTCCTTCAGCTTTTTTTCGTCGAGTCCAATCGTCGCCAGCTGCGGATCGGTAAACACGACGTGCAACAGTTGGGAGTAGTCGACAGGCTTGGCTTCCTTGCGACGAAACGCGTGACGGGTGGCGACTTCGGCCTGAGCAATGGCGATATGCACGATTTCAACCGGCCCCGAGCAGTCGCCCGCCGCGTAAATGTGCGGCACCGAGGTTTGCTGCCAGCGATTGATCTTAATCTGCCCTTTGTCGTCGGCTTTGACTCCGGCGGCAGCGAGGCCCAGTTTATCGGTCGCCGGCTCGCGACCGAGTGCGTTGAACAAATGCGCGGCCCGACGGATGCTCGATTTGCCGGCTTGCTCAAATTTAACCGCTACACCGCCTTTTCCTGAAGAGATCGAAGTGAGTTTCGTGTCCGTGATGACTTCGATGCCTTCATCGCGGAAGGCTTGTTCGATGACTTTGGCGGAGTCGGCCGCGTGCTCGCGTAGCACGTGGGTGCTGCGTTGAATCAATGTCACTTCTGAGCCGATGCGGTTGAGAAACTGCGCGAGTTCAGTCGCGACAATGCCTCCGCCGAGGACGATCACGCTCTTGGGCACGAAATCCAAGTCGAGCACCTCGTCACTTGTCCAGGTCTTGGTTTCCTTGAGACCGGGAATATCCGGCACGCTGACTTTTGAGCCGGTGCCGATGAGGAAATGTTTTCCTTTCAGCACCTCGCCGTTCGACAGCTGAATCGTATGCGAGTCGATAAAAGTCGCGTAAGCTTGATGCAAATCGAAGCGCCCGCTTTTGAGCGCTTGTTCGCGATAATCGGCGAAATCGGCGATGATTCTTTTTTTGCGGACGTGCATCGCTTTCATGTCCGCGGAGACACGACCGACTTTGATGCCGAAGCGCGCCGCGTGCGTTGCGTGATGCATGATCTCGCCCGCGTAGATCAGCGTCTTGGACGGCATGCAGCCGCGCAGAATGCAGAGCCCACCCAGTTGCTTTGCGCCGTCGACTACCGCTACTTTTTTTCCGTAGCTCGCCGCGAGGCGCGCGGCATTGAAACCGGCGCTGCCGCCGCCGATACAGATGAAATCGTAAGTCTTCATGGTGAGGAGATCAGCCGGGCGCCCAACTTGCCGATGAGCGCCTTACGCCAGCGTTCGGAACGTTGTTCAACCAGCTTGAAGAAATACCATGCCACGACCACCGCAACGGCGCAAGCGACCAGGATTACCCAAAGTGAACCAGGTCGCGACGCCGGCCAAGAACGGCTGGCCAAGTTGCGCAACTTGCCCACCACCGGCGCATGCACGAGGTAGAGAGAATAAGAGAATGTTCCCAGCCAGCCCAGCCACGCGAGTAAAGGAGTGGCTGCAAGCGTGGCGTCGAATGGTTTTAGAACGAGCAACAACCACGCGCAGCCGAGCACGAAGTAGAATATGTGCATCGCTTGGTAATTCAACCCGCCCGCAAGAATCGCGATTCCCCACAAAATGCCCGTTCCTACCGGAATGCGGACGGAGACCGGCCAGCGAGCCTGACTTATCAACCATACGATTCCCCCCAGCGAGAAATGCGGCCAGAACTGTAGAAGTGACGAATAGCGATTAACTGCCGGCGCAAGCCCGAGCAGGATCAGGCCAATCGCCAAAGCCCAGCCCGTCCAAGCTGAGCGGGTAAAAAGAGAAAGTTGGAGGCATGCGCCGGCCAGAAGGTAGAATCCCACTTCGAGAGAAAGCGTCCAGACGACCAAAAGAAATTCTGGCCGACCAAACCAGTGCTCGGTGGCGGTAATCGATTGCCCCCAACCGGCGGCGCCTTGGGGTAGTTCATGGCTTGGAGAGACGCCCTGCGTCGCTGCGGCCAGCAGCGCAAGTGCGGCCGCGAGCACCAGCGCGGCCCAGTAGGGAGGGAAAATGCGCATGAACCGATCCGCGAGAAATAAACTGGTCGAGCCTCGCTGGCGGTATTCCCGAGCAGTGCGTTCGGCGATGCAGTAGCCGCTGACGACAAAAAAAATGTGCGCGCCCAACCAGCCTTGTTGGCAAAACCACGCGACCGCTGCAGGTAAGAGGTCCGGTTTTTCGATCAGCCACACGTTGATGGCGTGGAAAACCAGCACCCAGCCGGCGGCGAATCCGCGCCATTGATCCAGCGATTCATAGCGCCTGCTCACCACGTTCGGGGCAGGACTCATCGACCTTTGCCGAACAGCATGACGTGAATCGTTTTTAGCACGATCGAAGCATCGAGCGTGAACGAAAAGTAACGAATGTAGTAGAGGTCGTATTCCAACTTGCGCTTCGTGTCCTCAAGGTTGGCGCCGTAAGGATAATTGATCTGCGCCCAGCCGGTGATGCCGGGCTTTACCAAGTGGCGGAAATGATAACACGGGATTTCCTTTTCGTAACCTTCGACCAAGCGCACCCATTCGGCGCGCGGGCCAATCAAGCTCATGTCGCCTTTGAGCACGTTCCAGAGTTGGGGCACTTCGTCGAGCCGGGTGTTCCGCAGAAAATGACCGATGCGCGTGATGCGGTTATCGCCGACCTGAGTGTAAGCGTTTCCTTTGCCGTCGGTGACTCGCATGGTCCGAAGTTTGACCACGTTAAAAATTTCCCGGTTTTTCCCGACACGCGGCTGAAGGAAAAAAATGGGCCCGCGATCTTGAAGCCAGATCAGCGCCGCCACGAAAGGCAGCAGCGGCAGCGTGAGAATCAACCCGAGCGATGAGAGGATGATGTCGCTGATGCGCTTCAAACGTTCGAATACCGGTTCACGAGCAATTTGAAAGCCACCTTGGAAGAGCCAGGTTTGGTTCAGGCGATAGAGCGGGATTTTCCGCCAATAGACTTCGTGAAATAATTCGAGGGTGTAGGTGGGCACACCGGAAAAATGAAGTTCCATCAGTCTCTGTGCCACCGACGCGGGTAGATCCTTGCTCGATTCGCGTAGGATGATGGCGTCGATGCTCGATTCGTATTCCTTTAAATAATAATTCACATCGCCGAACGGCGGGGTGGAAACATTGTGCCCGGTCGCAATGTCGGGGACGAAGGTGGTGTGCGTCGCGTAAAGCACCGATTGGCTCATTGCGTTGCGGCGGCATTCTTCTTTGAAGGCCATGCAGCTTTCAGGGCTGCCGAGAAACATGAAATAGCGCTGCTGTTTGCGGGCGAGTTGCCGGTGATAAAAGATGCGCCGATAGCTCAGGGAAACCGGAATGAGCGCGAGACAAGAGCCGGTGACGATGAAGCGACTGACCTGCAGCGGATAGCCTGCGGGAATGAAAACGAACGTTAACAGCAGCGTGAAAAACAACACCGCCGTGAGCGAGATCGTGTGAAGGCTCGTATAGTTGACCGACATCATGTCGGTGCGCAGGCTGTAACCGTCGATCAGGTAAACCGCGATGAAGTGGATGATCACCGGCATCAGCAGCGGCCCATACACTGGCTCATAGAAGTGAGCCCCAACTCGAAGCCAGGTGAAAAAATTGAAAGCCAACACGACCGCGACGATGTCGAGCAGGATCAAGGCGACCGTGATGCGTCTTCCGTGAGTCATGGATGGTTCATTAACGCCGCACTTTGCGAGCGAATGCAAATGGAACTTGATGGGTGGCCATGGCTCATCGAGGGGCGGCTTTATGCAGGCGGCTGAGTTCGCGTGCCTTGGCGGCGTTCAGAAATTCATACCACGCCATCAATCGACAAAATACGAATCCACGATACCCATCCAGAAATCCCGCGCGCCAGACGTAGTGATAAACAAAGCGGATCGTCGGGCGAAAGGGCAGCGACCACGCAAGGCGACGCAAGCGGCGCTTGCGGGCGAGGCCGGCTTCGATCTCGGGATCATCGACGTGGCTCCCGCCGCTCGTTTGGGCTTCGAACTGCAGGCGCGCTTCCCAATTGCTGTAACGATTATGTTTTTCGACCCAGGTTGAAATGTCTGGGAACGCGTAGTGTTCCATCTCGCCATCAAGGTAAGCGGACGCGCCTTCCAGTTGCACGTGTTCATGCACCTCATTGTCGCCGGAGCGGGTGCCGGCGGTGTCGGCAACTTTTTCGTAGCGGCCCAATTTGTGCCGGAAGAAGCGCAGGTTCCAACTCGGATAGTAGCCGCAATGATTCAACCAGCCGTCGAGAAACCAGAAGCGCCGGTTAACGTAGTAGCCTTGAATGCGATCCTGCTTGAGCGCAGCTTGCATCGCGGCAGCGAGGGGCGGCGTGGAACGCTCGTCGGCGTCGATGATGAACACCCAGTCGTTTTTCCAAGCCACATTGGCGAGCGCCCAATTTTTCTTTTTCGGAAAATGGCCGTCCCATTTGAAATCCACTAGCCGCGCACCCGCTTGCAGAGCGATGTCACGGGTGCCGTCCGTGCTGCCTGAGTCAACCACCACGACATCGTCGCACCACGCGACCGAGGCGAGACAGTCTTTCAGATTGTCGGCTTCGTTTTTTACCGGGATCAGGACTGAAATAGGAAAACGTGCAGACATATTAGCGGGTCGAGTCGTCTTGATTCTGGGTGTCGAGTAAGGCGTAACGGATCGCGCAGTAGAAAAGTGCGCAGAAAGTCAGCATTACGGCGGGATTGGCAAAAGGGAATTCCAGCCACGCATACAGCAAAATCAGGCTGCAGCCAGCGAGCAGGTAGCGTGGGACCGTCGACTCGACCCGTCGCCACGGCACGGCAAAAAGCGGCAGCAAGCCCAGCAGTAAGAGCAGGGTCGTGCCGACAAAACCGACTTCCGCGAGCGACTGCAGCCAGTCGTTGTGTGCTTCGGCGTAGAACGTAATCCAGATCCACATTTCTGCGGCGCGCTGCGTATTAAAAATGCGGAAGGCATGCGCGTAGCTCTCCAAGCCCCAGCCAAAAACGGGTTTTTCCGCCGCCATGCGCCAGGTGTCTTTGTATAAAACGATCCGCGCCGTCATCGTGTCTTCCTTGGCGAGCGTAGTGAGTTGTTCGGAGGTGAGGCGGCTGCGTTGAGCGATGACGTCACGGGCGAGATAGCCGATCGCGCCGAGCGAAAGCACCGCCGCAAGCGCGATTCCCGCGATGGGGAGGAAGGGCGACTCGTTCATCTGGCGACGCCGCTTGATTACCCGCACGAGCAAGTGCACGAATGCACCAAACAATAAAATCGCCATCTGCACGGTGCATGACCGCGACGAACTGAGCGGCACCGATATTGCCAGCAACAGCGTAGCCATCAACCCAAGTGGCAGCGGTGAATGCCAGATGTCCCGGTGGCCGCCCCGTCTCAGGAAATAGAAAAGCAGGGCCAGGCACGCGGTCGTGTTGAGGATCGTGAAAGCACCCCAATGATTATGGTAAATAAACGTGGAGAAAAATTTGTCGTTGGGTGAAGGCACGAGCCCTAGCCAAAGCCCTTTCGCTTTGATCAATTTCTGGAACGTGCCGAACACGGCGAGCACGACTGCGTTGATGCTGATCGTCAGCAGCACTTTCCTCACGGCACGGCGCGAGGGCAACATCAGGTAGAGATTATAGCAGGAGAGGACGATGGCATTGAACTGCCAGAGTTCACGCGCCGCGAGTTTCGGCCTCGCCGCGCTGGGCAACCACGAAATCGGATCGATCATCGCGAGCGATTCGTCGCCCGGCAGACCGATTTCGCGGAAGCTCGGATTGAAACAACTGATAATCACGATGACGTCGTAGATCCACAGCGGCCATAAGAGTCGCAACGCTGCTTTCCATCCTGATTCGTGTCCCGCATCGCGGGTAAGGCACGCGATAATGAATAACACGACGCCGACGCCGCCGAGCACCGCGATAACTTGACGCGCCCACGGCGCCTGCCCGCCAAACGCCCACGAGGTGAAAATCAACAGCGTGCAAAAATGCACCAGCACCAGTGTTTCCAGCGGACTGCTGCTTTGTGACTTCCTCATACGATGCTTAAATGGAGAATGCTCATTTCAACTGGCGATAGAAACCCTGCAGTTTTTGCGCGGCCATGGTCCACGAGAACTCCCGCGCAGCCCATGCCCGTCCGCGTTGCCCCATGAGTTTCAGCGCATCGAGCGGAGTCGCGAGCGCGGTATCAAGAGCAGCGGGGAAATTTTCCCACGCCACACACCACCCGCATGATTCATTGGCCACGCCCTCCCACGGCGTCGTGTTGGTCACGGCGATCGGCACGCCAGCCGCGAGGGCTTCCGCGATCACGAGGCCAAAATTTTCTGAGTGCGACGGGAGGACAAAAAGCGAGGCAATCGCATAAGGCGCCGGCAGGCCGTTGCCATCAAACACCGCGATTTTATCCTGGGCACCAGCGGCGGTGATTTCAGCACTGAGTTCGGTTGCCGTGTAATCTTCCTGCACGCCGGCGATGAGCAAAAGCCAGTCGCCGCGCGGTTCCTTGAGCCAGAGTGCGATGAGCTCTTTGAGCCTCTTCTTACGATGGAAGCGGGAATAAAACAAAGCGACCGGCCGTGAGGTTGTCGTTGGACACAACTGATGCCACGTCGTGCGAGCGCTGGCTAATTCCTCATCGGTGGGAATGGGCACGCCATTCGGTGACACACAGATCGGCTGTTTAAATCCAAGCGCCCGAATATCGTCCGCTTCTTGAGTGCTGGTCGCATGCCAGCCAGACGCAGCTGAAAATGCGCCCGGGTGGACAAACAATTCGGAGATGCGTTTGCGCCAACGCCGATGCTGATAAGCCCAACCGCTCATCATGCCGCGTGGCGAGATTACGAGCGGCACAGCATTTTTCTTGGCGGCCTTAGCGGCGTAATTCAGTGGCAGCAACCAGAGCGCGTGATTGTGAATGCAGTCTGCAGGCGTGGTCAGCAGATGCTGGCGAAGCTGGGGCGAACAGGTGAGCCATCGCGGCGCGGCGCGCGGGAAAACCGTAATCTTAGCCGCATCCGTAACGATCGCTTTTTTTTGTGGCTCGTCGGAGGTCGTTAGTAAATCCACTTGGTCGCCTTGTCCGGCCAAAGCGTTGGCCAGCGACCGCACGGATTTCGAAGGTCCGCCGTGACGTTCCTCCAAGCTCGGCACTATGTGAAGCAGACGCACTTTCAGGGATTATCGCGGCAAAGCCAGGGTTTGGTAAGCTGGCCGCGTAATTTTACGGGCGAGATTCCAGCCATCTTCAGCATCGTATAAATCATAGCGGTGGCGATGAAAGAGCGCGGCAATCTCGTCGGCACTGCGTTCATATACTTCCAATAGAATCTTTGGCCGATGTTGGGAGAGGAGGATTTCCGCGCCCTGCAGTGCGTCGAGTTCGGACCCTTCGATATCGATTTTCAACACATCGGGTGGGGGCCGTTGTTCGCACAACCAATCGAGAGACACGGTGATGGTGGGATGAGACTCGACGGATTTCCCGACTAATTTTTCGCTGGCTCCCGTGCTTGATGAAAGATGTGAGCCCGAGCGCGTCCATTCGGGAGTTTCAAACGATTGCAGGCCGCACTGCTTGGAGATCGCGACGCATAGTGATTCCACCGGCGCGGCCTCCGGGCGTGATTGCAAGGTGGAGCGCCGAATGAGCGTGCTGAGCCAAGGATCAGCCTCCACGGCGAGCACGGAGCCGCGGCTTCCCGCAACGTGCGCCGCGGCGAAACTAAACACTCCCAGGTTGGCGCCGACATCCCAAACGACGTTGCCCGGCTGCACATGGCGTGAAGCAAATTCGTAGAGATCCTGCCAGTTCGGGCGATCCAACGATCGAAGGTAGGCCAGCGACGCCGCCGGGCTGACTTGCAATCGCGCACCGCCAAATCGCGCCGGCAGTCGGCGACTAAAGACAAGTGAGCGGGTTAATTTCACCATAGCATGACGCAAAATGGTGTTCAATTCTCCACTCCCACATTCGGCTCACGGGGCATTGGCCGCGGCTTGATGGGCCGACAGGGCGAGCCTGCGCAAATATGGAGCGGCGGTAAATTTTTCACGACGACTGAACGTGCGCCTACGACGCACAATTCGCCCACCGAAACTCCTGGGCCGACGAAGACATCCGCACCGAGCCAGGCATTGCGGCCGATCGTAATCGGGGCAGTTACCAAAGGCATCGACCATTGCTTGAAATCGTGCGTGCCGGCGCAAAGGTGACCGTTCTGGCTGATGTTGGCACCGTATTCCAAACGCACCGTGGTGAGATTGTAGATGTTAACGTTCGGGCCAATCATGCTGCGTGGAGCCAGCGACAAGTTTTTTGGGAAAATAATTTTAGCCGTGGGAAAAATGACCACGGGGCCGGTGATATCGGCTCCGAAGCAGCGCAACAATCCCGCGCGAAACCCGTGCAGCGGACGCGGGCTCCACCGAAAAATCGTCGACTGGACAAACAGCCACAACCAACGCGCAAGCACCGCCGACTTCGGGTAGGGCGTGACGCAGTTTTGTCCGAGGAATGGGCTGTCAGGGGTGTTCACGAAGCAGGCGAAAGTTGTTTTTTCGCAGAGTCGGCAGTCATTTTCCCAAACTCATCGAGCAACGCGCGCGCGGTTTCTGCGTAATCATGGCGCCGCACATCGAGTTGGCCTTGCGCGGCGACTTGAGCGCGAAGTGACGGCTCAAGGAGCAGGCGCGAGAGAATACCACCGAGTTGCGCCACTGCGTCGGGGCGCGATTGGTCGAATTGAAATCCATTTTGATCCGGGCGAATCAAGTCGCGGTAGCAGTCGAGCGTCGACACCACGGCGACGGCCCCCGCCGCCATCGCCTCCATCGGGGCGATGCTCAGCCCTTCGCCTTTGGCCGCGAGGCTCGGGTAGCAAAACACCCCCATGCGCCCGTAAATTTGGGCGAGTTCGGTGGCATTATAAACCGGGGGACGAATCAAAAAACGTTCGCCGAGTTTCGTCTGGTATTTCTCGGCGAGCGTATTGCGATACGCTTCGCCGCCGCCGCCTTGTTCAATCGCGACCGGTCCGGTTAATTCGACGCGCCACGGGGGCAAGTCCGTGCGCTGGGCGAGCATCAAGGCGGCGTCGAGTAGTTGCTCCAGACCCTTTTCGGGATGGATGCGTCCAATATAGCCGATCACGAGCGGGCCACCAAGGTGCTGCGTGGAGGAATCGCGATGGAGTTTCCAGTCGATGGGATTCGGGAAACGGAAAATGCGTTGCGCAAGGCTGGCATTTTCCTCGTGAATTTTGTCGGCCACGGCAGTGCTGGTCGCGAGTAATTTGTCGACCGAAGCATACGCGCGATTCTGGCCCTTGGGCATGCGACCGAGCACCACGGCGACGAGGCCAGCGCTCTTTTTAATCCACTTTAAATAGACGGGAAGGCTGACCGTGTTGCAGACCACGATGTCCGCCTTCGGAAGATTCCAGGCCGCTTGCAATCCCCAGAAAAAATCGAGCACAAGATTGATCGGGAGAAATCGCGTGTGTGAACACCCACGCAGGCGCAGGTGCGTGAGGCGGCCGTCGAGTTCAGTTTCAACGTTAGGCCAACCGGGCCAGCGGCGTGACACCATGGTGACGGTGTGGCCGGCCGCGACAAATTCACGGGCGAGGCGGTGCCAGATTTTTTCGGTGGAGCCGCCCAGAATGGGTGGCACGGGGAGAAAGAAGCCTCCTACGATGGTGATGCGCATGAAGATGAACCGGGAAGTTTAACTAGAGCCCAGGCTTGCCATCGCTTGCAGCAACCCGGCGGAAGTTTGAGCGTAAGTGTAGTGCGAAATTTTAGTGGAAACGTCTGCTTGGATGCGGCGCATTTCGGGTTCTGAAGTCTGAAGGGCTTGATTGAGCGCCTGGGTGAGAGACGCTTGGTTGTCCGCCCGGCACACCCAACCAGTTTCGCCGGGGATTACGAGGTCTGTCTGGCAACCCACCAAATCTGAAACTAACGCCGGTTTGCCGAGATGCATGGCTTCGTTCACGGCCAATCCCCAGGTCTCATAACTGCCGCGTGAGGGCAGGGCCAAAATATCCGAGGCCAGGTAAAGGGCGGGCATCTCGCTCTGGTTGGCAAAGGGCAGGAAACAGATTTTCAGGTGGGGCGTTTTGGCCGCCGCGGCTTGAAGGCGTTTTTTTTCATCGCCGTCACCGACAAACAGCAGCGCATGGTGCGCGCCGGCAACCGATTGAAACGCTTCCAGCAACTCCACGGGTTGTTTTCGGGAGTGAAATTTCCCCGCGAAAAGCACGATACGATGACCGGTCAACCCGAGTTGCTCCCGCACGGCCATCGCCCGCGCGCGGGTGGCTTCGTCCGCGGGATTGAAATGGGCGGCGTTAACTGAATGCGGTGCAAAGAAAAGTTTCCCCGCAGGCACTCCGAGCGCGCGGAAGTAATCGCGGTTCGCATTGCCCACGTAAAGGAACGCCGTGAACTGCCGGTAGAGCAGGCTGAGCGGCAGTCGACGGGAGATGGGTAATGTGCCGCGCCCGAGCAGGTGCGAGTCTCCGCGAAACAGCACCGGGACTTTTCGCAAGCGAGCCCACCACAGTGCCCGTTGCAGCGACAGCCAGTTGTAGCCAAAGAGCAGCACTGCATCTGGTTTCCACTCCGACAAACGTGTGCCCAGCGTGGGGTTGTTGAGTCCGCGAAAATGATGCGTGCCCGGGTCGCGAGAAATGTTGGGCACAAATTCGGATTCGTAGCCGGAAAGTAAATCCACGTCCCATTGGAACGTAGTGTTAAATTGCGGATCTTGCTGAGCAGTGACGCCAAATTTCCACAGATAAAACACTTTGAATTTCAGGGAAGTGTTGGCCTGCAGCCAACGGAACCAAGGGCTGTAATACTGCACTGGGTGCGAGAGCACGATTGCGAGACGAGCCATTGGTTAAAGATTAGAGACCGAACAACGCGCGGATGATCATCGGAACTCCAAGAACGACAATCACGGCTTGTTCGAGTGATGAAACCCAAGCGGCCATCGTGAGTTCCGCCGAGAATGACCAGGCGGTCATCAACACCATGAACAAACCGGCGAATGAAAACATGGGACTGAACGTCGACCATATTTGGAGTTTCTTGAGCATGAATCCCCACGTGGCCCCCAGTAAAATGGCCCCGATGATCCCGAAATTGGCGTAGGCTTCGGCGAGCAATCCAAATGCAATGGTGGTGGCCTCGGTGTCTTCCTCGCTTTGCAGGCCATAATATTTTGCGAGTTCGTAGGTGGCGATGTGGGAACGGGGTTTATCCGGCCAGAGCAAGCGTGGCACTAATTGCGGCGGGACGTAGGCGTAAGTTTTGCCGTAGAGGTAATCCTGGCGATCCGGGGTGTAAGTCGCGACCAAGCAGAGAATGTGCATGAGCGATGAGCGCTCCAGCAGCTTGCGGCTCGCCGTTTTATTTTCACCGCTGGGCTGCATGCCGTATTCGAACCATTGAGTGTAGAACGCGGGCAATTCGGTGACACTGGAAGGACCGGGAATTTTTTGATCCCAGTGGATGGCGCGCATCTTGGTTTTGCCGGTGTGCAAAATTGCGATGATCGTGAAGATAAAAATAATGACCACCCAAGGCACGCGTTTGCTGCCTGACAGGTATCCGAGCAAGCCGATGCCGATCGTGCTGATTGCGCCAATGAGCACCAGGCCGACACTCATGAAAAGAAGCTGAGGCACCAAGTTAATGATCAGGATGGTTTTTTCCTGAGGCTTCATTTCGCCGCGACCCCAACGCTGGGTGCTGACGAATGTGCACAGAATACTGATGCCGTAAAACACTGCGCGACATGCGCTGTTGAGTTCGCGCGGAATCGTGCCCGGCAGGAAAGTATCCATCCACAAATAGATCGTCGAAAGAAACATTCCGTAGACGACCAGCTTCTCCAGTTGGCTCGTGATGATCGCATCGCGCCAGAAAGGGGTTCGCTTGGGAATTCCCCGGGTCGTTTGGTAGACGACTATCCCCACTGTTTGATAAGCGATCACCGTCCACCCCGCGAGACTGATAACCTCGGACGCATACTCCGCGAGTTGCTCGGAAGCGTTAAGCATGGGCATGCCGTAAGCATTCGCACAAAGCAGCATCACGGGTTCGAACACGGGAAAACGGCTACCACCGGTCTTAGCCCAAAATAGCGCCGGTAACACCGAGAGCGTGATTATAACCAGTCCTTGGCAGAGGTGGAGAATATCACGGACATTCGCCGTGTAACCGAGGTAAGCGAGCGCGACCCCAAGCAGCGCTAAACCGGTTAAATAAAGCCGCTTTCCTCGCTCGACATGCTCGCCGCCAAGCAGCGAGTAATCGACGACAGCTTCTCCTTCTTGCGGGCCGCGACTTACGAATTCCATAGTATTTGCCTCGTTTAGTTGGCTCCGAAAACCGACTCGAGAATGCGAATTTGTCGCGCCGCGAGTTCGCTCGTGCCAGTGCTAACGTTCGGTGTTTTTTTGATTGCCGGCGTTTTAGTGTGCGCGGCGCGCATTATTTCGACGATGTGCGCGATGCTCCGGGCGGGCGATTCATGGTCGGAGAAAACAACGTATGCCTCACCAAACTCCTTTAATCGTTCGATGGTTGCGCTGCCGACGGGAGCGATGGCGAGAATCGGACGCTGGGCAGCCACGACATTGGCAATTTTCGAAGGCGTAAAAGCCAAATCGGTCGACCCCAAAACAAGATTTACGTCGGCTTCGAGCGTGACTTGCAGCGCATCCAGGTAGCGAAGGCGCGCCGGGCTTTCGTGCACGAAATCGTGCACGTGATGTCGTTCGGCAAATACGCCGGTCGCGTTCTTCGCTTCGTTCGCGGCTGAATAGCTGGTGCCAAAAAAATGTGCGGAAACGGGCAGACCTTGGCGGCGCGCTTCGGCAATAGCTGCGAAGAATAAGTTTACAGACGTCATCATGCCCGGGCCAAGTGCCCCTGCGAACACCACGCGCAAACTGCCCGCAGGCAGAATGGCGGCGCGGTGCGGGAGATTTTCTCTCACAAACTGGATGTCAGGCTCCGCTGATCCGAAGGGAATTTCAGTGACTGGCAAGTGAGCCAAATCAGCGTAACGCTTCTTCAAGAAATCGCCGTAGGTGCGCGACACTACGATCAAGTGCGATACTTTGCGCAGGCTCCAACCCTCCAGCATCAAGGCGAGTCCGTGGGCGACGCGGTATTTCCAGCCACCGGGCGGACGTGGTGCGTCGGGTCGCTCGTAGTAGTCGCTGACCCAAGGATCTTGCAGGTCGATGACGTAAGGAACGCCATAGAGTGCTTTCCAAATGCGACCGAAAGGCATGACGATAAACATCGTCGTGGAAAAATAGACTGCGTCGTAACGTGTGGCGTTTAGTAAACGACAGCCTCGAAAAAAGAGAAAGGGGAGTGACCTCAGAGCCACATTATTGAGGCCGAATTTCGCCGTCCATTTACGGGAAAAACAATGCGCGCGTGCGACGTTGACCGACTCTGGCACGGTGTTGTTCAGCTCGGGTTCGAGTGGCGCCGTGGGCGTTGGATCGTCGACGGTGAGGACGGTTACCTCCCAACCGGCTTTGACAAAGTCGGGGAGGCTCGTGCGGACTCGCTGCATGTCCGGTGCATTTACCGGTGGAAAATGCGGGCTGACGATGAGGACGCGTTTACTCACGCCGTGGTGCGCGGACGCAGAAGCCGGATATCCCAAGTCTGCCCCTTCGCGTTGGCGACCGTGGTTGCTTCGAACGTTTCGAGGTGCTGCTCCACGCGCCGCCAGTGGGCTTGCCAGTGTCCGAAACGAAAATGTGAAATTACCACGGTGCCTTTGGGCTCAAGCCACGGGATGAACGCGGCGACCAAAGCACCCGGGTCGTTCGCATACCCGATGCATTCACTGAACATGATCACGTCGAATTTTTCCGAGGGTTGCCATGTCTCGAAATTTCCTTCGGTGAACTCGCATCGCTGGAGGTCCAAGTCGCGCGCCATGCGGATGCCTTCAGGCGAAAGATCCACGCCGAGATAGCGGCGAAACGGATGGGGTTGAAAAAGCTGCGCGAGGCGTCCGCTGCCGCACCCCAGATCAAGGATCGAGGGATTTTTGTACAATTCGGAGACATAGCCGACGATTACGCTTTGGCGCGGAAGTTCAGGCAGTTGATGGAAATGGGCCCACGCGCCCGATTTGTATTCGCCGTCAACCGCGCTCTGATCGACCGGACGCCCGTAACCCGCTGGTTCGAGAAGGAATTTTCGGCGCAAACGCGCGAGTAAGTTACGGCTCATTTTTTGGGTTTAGGGGTTGGTGATTCGGGATTGTGCAGCCGAAAGAAGAACTCGGTATTTGAGTTGAAGATCTCAACCAGCTCAGGCGGCAACGCGGCTTTTTTTTCCGGGGCCAGTGGCTCGACTTGAGAGCGGTAGCATTTAATCGCGTGTTGTTTGGCCAATTGGTAATCCTCGACGGGCAGGCGTCGACAATCGCGCGTGCCGAGCCAGCTGCGGAACAAGAGGCTGGGGTTCCACCAAGACCACACCGGATACTGCCATACGGTGGACACGATCTTTGACCGATAAATCGCTTCGCGGACGAATCCGAAAGTGGCATCGTGTTCGCTGCTGCCGTCAGGACTGCACGGAAGGAAAATTTCATTCGGCGCGATCTTCGTAAACAGGTCGGTCAGGCGGTGCACGAGATCTGCCCGACGTTCTATTGTGAGCAAATGCAAGGTGCCATCGGGCTCGTCTAAAAAATGAACTGCGCCGCGCTCCACTCCGAGATACGAGAGTGCTTTCATGGCCTCGCCTTTGCGCATTTCCGAGATGGCGCGGCTGTCAAAGCGGGGATGCTTGGGATGCGATGCGGATCCGTCGGTGATAAAAACCACGTGAACCGGAAGTCCTTCATTGCGTTTGCGCGCGATGACTCCGCCGCACGCCAGCGTTTCGTCATCTTGGTGAGGCGCGATGACGACTGTGACGGTTTCTTCGATTTCGTAAGGCCGGCTGCCCAGAAATAGAATTCCTCCGCACAACTCCACGGCCAGCTGCCGTAACACTTGCTTGGCTTTTCGATGCCTGAAAGTTCCGCTCATGTTAGTTAGCCAAGGCTTTTTCCACCGCCGCTAAAAGGCGTGGCACTTCATGCTCCCAGCAAAAAATATTCTCCGCCGCCGCGCGCGAGACGGCCTGCATCGCTCGGAGGCGTGCGCGGTCGCCGATCAATTCGTCGAGCTTGGCCGCATACTCCGTGGTTTCATGGGATGACACGATGAAACCGCAACCCGGGGCCGCGTTGACCACTTCCATCTGACCGGCCGTTTCGCTGGCGATGATGGCGAGTCCGGCGTTCATGTATTGAAGGATTTTATTGGAAATCGTGATGTCCTTGTTCAACGGCCAGCGAGGCTCCAAGGCCAATCCGATATCGAACTCCGCCAGTTTTCGGGGCAGTTCCTCCGGCGTGACCAAGGGGATAAATTTCAAGTCCGCTCGTCTCGACTCCGGCAACCGCGACATGAGTTTTGCTCGGTAGCCGGGTTTTTCGTCGCCGACGAGGAAGACCTGGCTGGGTTTTGTGGTCCGGGCCCACGCCGCAAAGAAAAGCTCGAGCCCGCGCCCGGGGCCGATCGTTTGTGAGCACCAGATAAAAGAAGGCACGGGTGTTTCCTGGGCGGATTCGGTGCGCGGATTTTTTTGCAGAGGAAAGGTGTTCCGTAACACGATGGGCGTGGGACAGCGGTATCTTTTCGCGAGTTCGTCCGCCATGCTTTGAGCGGTCGTCGATGCGTAAACCGAGTGGCGCAAGGCGAACTCTTCGGCGTGCCGGAGCAATTGGATCGGGCGGCTTTGACGATCCGCATACAGCAAGTCTTCCGAATACCAGTCTTCCACATCCACCGCGACTTTGCGCCCATCTTTGATCAAGTGCTGCGCGGCCCAGATTGGGATTTCGGTGTGAACGATGGTGAGGTCAGCGGGAAAAGTTCTCGCGAAACGCAGCAAGGCATGCGCCGGGCCGAGTGTTTGCGCGGTCTCGATTTCAAGTTCGCTGCACATCTTGCGGGCGAGCCACGTCGCGCTGCGCTGCATGAAGTCGGTGATGCGTGCCGTCACGGTATTCGCAGCGTAATCAATCACCACGCGCTTGAAGGGCAGGCCGCGCATCAATTCCAGGTCGATTTTTTCGAATCGATCCTGCACGGAAATGCTCATGACGGTCACATCGTAACCTGCCGCACCGAGCGTGGTGGCTTCTTTCACGACGCGCGGGTTACGGCACAGGTGGGCCGAAGTGAGAATGAGGATCTTTTTGTTGCGGTTCACTTTTGTAACAGATGCTTCAGTCGCCAGACATTACGCCAGCCGACCAGCCGGCTGATTAGGGCTGTTTTCGGGCCCATCGGCGGAGAGCCTAAATTGGAGCCTCCAAACGTGGCGACTTTTTGCGCTGATTTTTCCATGAGATCCGACGGTGCCGGGTAAAAATCATAAATGAAGCGCTGAAATGAATTCGCCGCCGCTTGCCGGGTGCGGGCCGAATCTTCGGCAGTCAACAGATGCTCCGAAATAAGCTCTAGTGAGCGAAACTGCGAACGCCGCGCGCGTTCACCGCGCTGTTGGCTCAAACTGCCGGCCAATCCCGAGCGATAATAACTTTTCGCACGCGGGTCGCTCGCATAACTTACCCCGGAACTAGCGAGCAATACCCGGCTGAAATATTCGCCGTCATCGTTGAGCGAAAGCGATTGGTCCCATTCTCCCGCGCGGCTGACGACTGAGCGCGGCACCAGCCAGCACGAGGGATGCATCATCACATTTTCATTTCCAGCCAGCACGAGAAAATCGACCGGGGTAAAATCACGATAGACGGCGTCGTCGACGAATTGGGCGGCTTGGATGTTTTCCTGAAAACGTCCCCACGCGCACGAAGCGATGGTCTCAGCGGGTTTGGTTTCGAGAAGAGCGAGTTGAACTTCGATTTTATCAGGAGAAATTAAATCGTCGGCATCGAGAAATTGGATGAACTCACCGCGCGCAAGCCGCAACCCGTGGTTGCGCGCTGCGCTGGCGCCACTGTTTTTTTGCGCCACAATTTGCACGCTTGCTCCACTGAATTTCTGCGCGACTTCCAAGCTCCGGTCCGTGGAGCCGTCGTCGACCAGGATGATTTCCTTGTGCGGCCAGCTTTGCGCGAGCGCGGACTCGAGCGTTTGCGCCAGCCAGCGTTCCGCGTTGTAGCAGGGGATGATGATGGAAACGAGCGGACTCACTTGGATTTTAACGCGTGCCGCCAGTTCTGTTGGAAATACCAGCGTTTGGAATGCGCCACGTAGTGATGCATGACGGCGTGGCAGTGGTGCGTCTCGGGCGGGAGGGGCAGCGTGAGATACTCCTTCGCGGGGGCGATGGCACATTCACGCCCGGTAACGAGCATGGCGATGATCGCTTGCTCGAGATAATAACTGGTGCCTTCGCGTTGGATCAACGTGTGGCACCAATGCTCCAAGCGTTCCCAATCGAGTTCGTCGCTGTTCAGTCCGGTGAGGCCAACGTTGATGAGATCATCAACGTGTCCTCCGGAGAGTTGATCCATCAACCCGCGAGAGTAGCCGTAAGAGGTTTCGCAGTCCACCGCGTGCAACGGGCGCGCCGGCGCCTCCAGCCAGCGGAGGAGGAATTCCGGGCGGTGGAAAAAAAGCAGATCCGAATCCAGCACGAGTTTCCATCCGTGGCTGCCGACATGGGGATCGGTGAGTTTGCGGATGTTGGGATAATTGACCCAGCGCTCGCGCAAGGTCGGGAATTTTTCTGCCGGCAAAAAGTGATCAAGCCGGGCAATCGTGTCGGCTTGGGCCACAAAACGGATCTGCGGAAATAGCCGGATCAGCGGTGCACGAAATTCCTCCGTGAGCGTGCCATCATCGTAGATTACCGGCGCGAGCGCGCGCTGCGAGTGGCGAGAAAATGTCCAAAGGCAGAATGCGGTTTGATACCAGAATCTTTTCCCGGTGAGCAGGTGCACTTCAAGCGTCGGGCCGGCATAGTGCACCGGCGGCAAAGACCGGGCCGCGAGCTCCATTTCGTGGCGTCCACGCTCGGTGATTTTTTCCTGCCACGGGCCGCCGTTGCGGAGGGAATCGCGGATTTTACTCACCGGCTGATGCCAAAGCGCCAGCGCCAGCCGCCCCAAGCCGAGGCGTTGCGCAAAAGTGGGAGTGGATGGTTTTCCGGACATGAGTTAGCGCAGCAAACGATACAACTCGATGGGAAGCGAGTCGATGACTTGGATGTGAGCTGCGACCACATGAGCAGCTGGAATCAAAAGATTGAAACCCCCGATCAAAAGCATCGCGCGCGGCGCGATTTCTTGATGGCGACGCGCGAAGCTCAGGCAACCCGCGAGGATCAAAGGAGACGCGATGGCCACCGAGCGACTCATGTCTGCAGCGAGTAAGAAAGATATCCCGAGAGTCGTCGCAAACACTCCGAGCACAAGCAGTGCGCGGAAACGGGATAAATCAAACAACGCGCAAGCGACTGCCAGCCACGCTGCGCGCAGCCCCATCCACCAAGCCAGGGGAGCGAGTGGCAACAAGCCCACGCTATAGGCGATTTGGGTGTGCAAAAAACCAGTGGAGACATTCGCAACTGCCGGGTTTTGCGTCGAGATCAGGAGGCGGACCGCCGCGTAGGGCAGCAGCCAAAGAGCGTTGAGTAAATGGACGCCGAACACGGGCTCATTGCGATCGAATCGGGCAAGCAACCACGCGACGGGAAATCCGATGATGAAACGTTCGTCGATCCACGGGCAGAGCAGACAGGACAGCGGCACGGCCCAACGTGATTTGCCAAAGGAGACGGCGAGCAACCCGAGCCAGACCCACGAATCGTTCATACCAAGCCAACCGACCGGCACTAAAACAGCCGAGGTAGTGGCAAACAAAACCGTGCCGCCAAGAACGAATCGATAATCGTTCAGCCCACGCCGTAGCAGCACGGAAACATAAATCACATTGGCAAGGATGCCGGCCCACGGAATCACGAACGGAGTGTAACCCGGCAGATGCAGGACGTGGGCGACAAACGGCGGCAAAAGACGCCAGGCCATCGCGGGTTCGATGTCGCGCCGGAGCGGATCGGCGCACTGCTGCAAGAAAGTGTTTCCGCGTGACCATTCAAAAGACCCAGCCGTGTATTCCTTCATCAACCACAAATGCGGCGCGAAAAAGAAAACACTTAGCGCGACCGCGAGAATTGCGATGCCGATGCATCCCCGGGTCGTAACTTGAAATGACTCGCCTGAATGAGCGGAAAATAAACTCATTTCAATTGTTCGAAACGCGGCCATCGAAATGTCCGCACGTTCCCTTCCACCTGATTTTCGCGGCGGGAGAACTCCATGCGCGATAGGTGACCCACGCCTTCAATTTACGAAGGGTGGCGGCAAACGGGCTGATGGGCGGCCACGGGTTGGCGTCGTGCGTGCTCAAAACCTGCATCCACGATTTTTGAATGCCGTAGTTCAAGCGGGCAAAATATCCCGCACTTAACCGGCCTTCCGGAATCAAATGGATAAGCTGCAGTTCGGGAAAATAGGCGACCTCCCAACCCGCGCGCATGACATGAAACACAATATCGTTGTCGCCGCCCGAAGTGAGTTCGGTGCCACGACGATCGCTGAGTTTACTCGCTCCGTTTTGGGCCAGCCACGTTTGGATTGCCTCGCGTCGCAGTGCCATGCCCGCCCCAATGGGCGCAAAGTCGGGGTATTGATTTTTGGTTTCCCCAGGCGCGCGAAGGCCGTTCGAAATTAACAAGCGATCGCCCAAGTCACGTAGCGCGAGTAAGGGGAAAAATTCCGTAGTCCAAGCCGCCGGCGCGATTTCGAATTCCGGCACCGACTTTCCGCCGAGCGCTCCGACATGCGCGTGAGACTTAAACAACATGATCACGCGTTCAAGGTAGTCTGGCGCGAGGACGTTATCGTCGTCGGCCATCACGACGTATTCGCCACGAGCCTCCTGAAAACCGCGCCGACGCGCGCTGGTCAGGCCGAGATTATTTTCGCGCACGATGCGGAGATTTTCGGGCGCGGAATCAGCAGCGAAGCCCACGGGCGGCGTGGAAGCGTTGTCGATGAGCAGGGTTTCCCATTGATCGTGCGGCAGGCCTTGCGCGCGGAGGCTGGCCAGAGTGCGCCGCAACCGCTCCGGGTGCGGATTGTGCGTGGGGACGATGACGGTCAGCGCGAGGCTCAAGTGAAGAGGGGCCTAGGCCGTGGGTTTAAAACGCTGCCGTTGCACCGTGGCAGGAATGCCATGCGCGATCGTGCCAGCCGGGAGATCTTTCGTGACGACCGATCCCGCTCCGACCACGCAACCATCGCCAATGCAAACACCGCCGAGCACGGTGACGCCCGCGCCCAGCCAGACGTCGCGGCCAATTTTGGTCGGCAAAAGCATGTCTGGTTTCGAACGAATGAGTTCGGTGTTTTCCGGAACGGTGTGGTTCGACGAAAAAATCCGGCAATGCGGCGCGACCAATGAATGTTCGCCGATCTCAACCCCGCCGTGGCCGTAAACCACCACGCCGACGCCGAGATGAACATGCGCGCCGAGCCGGATACTGCCTCCGTAAGGATACAGCACGACGTCGCGCAGCAAGGTGCAGCCTTCCTTCAGTTCGATCCGTCCCCGGCGTTCCGATGTCCCGCCGGGCATGAGGTCACAGTTTTTGCCGATGAAACAATTGTTCTGAATCTGCGCGCCCGCCGCGCGCGAGAGAAAGATCCGCCAGCGCGAACGTAGCGCGCGGTAACGATGACCAACGCGAGCGGTGAAAGTGAGGTTCATGCGGCGGCAGGTTTGGCGCGTTGGCCGGGTTTAAATTTCAATGCCGGTCCTTCCACGAATCGCCAGCTGAGCAATGCCACCGGAGCCGTCGCCAAGAGGGCGAGGAGAGCATACCAAGTAAAGCCGAGGTGATGTGCTCCAAGCAGGGCAAGCAATTGGCAAATCGGATAGTGGTAGAGGTAAAGACCGTAGCTATAATCCCCGCGCATCTTTTTTTCCCACGCCTTGAAAGGAAGCATTGCCGCGAGCGCAAAAACCACCGGCGGTATGAGCAGCGGGGAAACCCACGCCTCAGCGGACGTGAACCACGAAGCGACCAAAGCCACCGCGCACGGAAGCGCGAACGGCCACGAGCGGAGACGTTCCGTGATCGTCGCGGGAGCGAGCCCCCACGCAACCCCCGCGAGAAAGTGCAGCACTTCGCGTTTGCCCGACGTATCGAAAAGCCGACCGATCACCGTCGGAAAGAATTGCGGAGCCACGCACCAGATGGCGTGCAACGCAAGAAACCCGAGTAAGATTGCGAGGCCCGCTGCGCGGCGCCGATTCAACAACGTCAACACCCCGAGGCCGCCGACCATAAGGTAGCAGGCGCCTTCATAAAAAAGCGTCCAAAGGCTGCCGTTCCAGTCGCCCGGCATGGGCATCGGCCCATTGGGTAATCCGCCGACATTTACTAATGAGCGCGGCTGGATCAAATTGGAGACGACGTAACGGATTTGATCCGAGAAATAGCTGGGTAGCGGCGCATCGGGCGACGGGTTTAACCACCACGCGAGAGGCGTGAGAATAAAAGCGGTGACCGCAAGGCATACCCACAAACCGGGAACGAGTCGGAGTGCACGCTTTGCAACGTAGGAAAATAGCGACGGCGATCGGCGAAAACTTTCCGAAACGAGCAGGCCGCTGATCACAAAAAAGCCGTGCACCGCCAATGGACCCAGTGCGGCGTGTCCCGTGATGCGCGCAAGCGGCTCCGTTCCGAAGCCGCCGAGATAATGCGCGTGCGAATAAACCACCATGGCTGCAAGCGCGAGTCGGAGGAAGCCGAGCGCATCCTCGCGACTGGCAGCGTTTGACGCAGTAAGCGGAGTGGAAGTGGACACGGACGGGATCGACGAGTTTACCGGCGACGGATACGCTGCTGAATAGCGAGCGTCGTGATGGGCGGAAGCACGGCTCGAACAGCGCGCAACAACGGATTGTTCGTGGTTGGCACGGTGCGACCGAGTGAACTCGCCAGCGCGAGCGCGGATTTCGCCGCCGCTTTCTCGCCGAGCGCGAGCAACTGTTCGGCCGCGCGCTCGGCTTCACTGGCGATAGTGGCCGAGACGCGACGCATCGCGGGTTGTTGGGAATATTTTTCGAGCGCGGCGAGACGACAGCGCCAGTTGCGCCGATAATCGTGGCTGAAACTGGCCGCGTTGCGCAGTGACCACGTGAGCACTTCCGGCATGTGACGCCAACGCGCGCCGTTGAGCGCGAGGCGGAAATGCACATCGGCATCTTCCCACATCGCGAGCGTTTCGTCACAGCCACCAATCTTGAGCCACGCAGAGCGACGCACGAGGGAGTTGTTCAGGCCCATGGGATGCGCGAGCAAATGCTCGGCGGGATCTCGGGCGAGGGCGTCGACATCATAGCGCCACGCCACGTGGAGTGCTTCGTCTTCTTCGCCGATCCAATCAGCATCGCAGCTCACGACATCGGTTAAGTCATCGGCCAGCGGCCCGAGTTTGCGCAAGTAGTCGGGCGAAATGCGATCATCGGCATCGTGAAAATGAATCCATTCCGTCTGCGCGGCCTCGACCAAGCGATTGCGTGCCCGGGAAACTCCGCCGTTTGCGTTCGGAGTCAGAATTGTGAGACCGAGCGACCGAGCCACAGCGACGGTGTCGTCCGTCGAGCCGTCATCATAAGCGAGAACCTCATCAAATGAGACCGACATCTTGGCAACGTTCGCCATCAGTCGCGGCAAAAACCGCGCGGCGTTGTAGCAAGGAATGAGCAGGGTGGTTTGCGCGCTCACGAGGAATTGGCGATGGCGTCGCGGTAAATAGTTTCCTGAAGCGGTCCGATTACAGACGGGGCATAACGGCTTAACACCACTTCGCGCGCGGTTTTTCCGAGACGGGTCCGCAATTCGCCGTCGCGGAGCAAGCGCATGATCGCTGCGGCTAAAGCGTCGGGATCGCTAGGCGGAATTAAAAGGCCGGCGGCTGGTTCGCCTTCAAGCATGTCGCGCATCCCGCCGGTGCGCGTGCCGATGATCGCGCGGCCAGCGGCCATGGCTTCAAGGCAAGCGTTGGGGAAATTATCCCAAAGACTCGGAAACACGCAGATATCCACACGGGTGAGATGCGCGGTAATTTCTGCCGGCGAGAGATAGCCGCGATAGTCCACAGCGTGGTTCCACGGTGCGAGTTTTTGGCGGAGCCAGTGTTCCGTGTCGCGATGTGTGACCACGGAGCCATTTTTAAACGCCCGCAACGAACAGTCCTCAAACGGCGAGTCCCCGGTCTTGCCGGCGAACACAAAACGCACTTTCGGAAATTCCTTTAACACTTTCGGAATGGCCGCTGCCAACGTGTGCACACCTTTGAAAGTCGTGATGCGTCCGTGAAACGAAATCACTTGGTCGCCGGGAGCGCGCGAGATTTGCGTGAGTGTGGCCGGCGCTTCATAGGGATAAGGCAGCCGTGCATAACGCTTCGCGGGCAGCTTCCACTCGGCTTTCAATATCTCGATCAAGTCACGCGAAGGCGGCACGATTTTGCGCGCATGGGCGGCGACGGCGCGTTCGGGGTCGCTGGTGTAATCGTAATCATCGCGATGGGTGAGCAACTGCATCGCCCAACGCATCGTGAGCGCCGGATTACGGTCGAGTCGCAGGCGTCCCGGAAAATGCCGCAACCCCATTAGCACTCTCGCGCGCGCGCTGATGGGCGTGTGCTCGATACGTCGGGCGAGAAAGAGTGGCGTGTGCGCGCGGAGGATCATCGGCACGTCGGGATAAGCCGCCGCGATGTCGCCGCCTTCTGCGTAGAGGTCAGGCACCTCGACAAGGTCGAAAGCGAGAGCCGCGTGCCGTTGCGCAAACGAGGGAAGGACAATGCGGCTAAATTCTTTTCGATCCGGGCACGAGATCCGATGAAGGAAAACGCCTTCGCGATTCGAAGATTCAGTCGCCACGCCTCCTGAAAAAACTTCAATGTCGTGTCCGCGGGCGGCGAGCATTCCCGCCGCTTGCCGAACATAGGCACCGATGCCGCCATTGGTTTCGGGGGGGTATTCGTAACTGACAAAAGCGATCCGCATCACGCGTCGCGGCGAAGTTTACGCACAAGTTTGGGCAGTAGCGGCGGAGTGAGCTCACGTAACAGGTGCTTCACGCTTGAGGACTCCAATTTTTTTTCAGCCTGCGACGCTGGCAGCAAACCGCGACGATTCAGCGGATCGGCGCACCATGGATAGGAAAGCATTTCCATTACGGCAGTGCGGTGCTCGGATGGGCACCGAGCGACGCGTTGCGCAAATTCAGAATCGAGTGAGACGCCGAGTGCGGCGCTCTTTTTAAACAACCATTCGGTTGTGCGCTCCATGTGCGCATGGATATCCGAAAGGGAAAAAGTCCGAAAGTCCTGCGAGGGATGCGTGCGAATAAAAACTTCCGGCAGCGGCTGGAACACGAGACTCCCATGCTCCAGCAGCGCGACGATGAGCAATCGGTCGTTGTCGAACGGATTGTCCAGATCGTAAACGTAGGTGCTGGCGCGCAATGCCTCCGTTCGCGCGATCAACGTCGAATACCTTCCGGGCGTTCCGGGAATGCAGGCGAGTAATGCTTCGGCGCGCGTCAGAGCCCACGGCTGCATCATGGCCGGAAAACCGCCACCAAACCACATCATGAGATTTGAATCACACTTGAGGGGCGCGCTCTCGCCCGTAACGTCAAAAAACGAGGAGAAATAAACGGCCGCATCCGGATTTTTTTCGAATGCGCGTAATCCGTTGGCGAGATGTTGCGGTGACCACCAGTCGTCGTCGTGCAGAATTGCGGTGAAGGCGGCCGAAGCTGCTTGTGCGTAAGCCTTCGCGTGGGCCAGCGCTTTCAGCGGGGGATCGCGGAAAACGTAACGAATCGGCAGCTGAGCAAACTTCCGGCAGATTGCTTCCGATGCGCGACTGCCCGCGTTTTCCGAAACCAGAACTTCCTTGATCTGCGATAAGGCCGTCTGACTCGCCACCGAACGCAGCGCCGTTTCCAACATCTTCGGACGAGCCGTCGTGGGGATTACGACCGTGATCATACCTTGGGCAAATCGGATACAGCCGCTGCGTTCCACAGCAGCAGTGGGCGCACGCAGCCATTCATCACACCGCCGTATTCTTCGCGGCCAATGCCGGTCTCGTTAACGCAAAACGAAATGGCCTCGGTCTTCAGCACCTGAATGTTGCTTACATCGGTGATCAAAATGATGCTCAGCGTGTAAAGGCCGTCGTTCAGGAAGTTTGCCGGGAACGTGACCGAGTGACGATAACGGCCGGGTTGGAGAACCTCGCTTTTCGCGGGGCCGGAGCATAGCACCCAGACGCCTTGCTTGTCGAACAAGTGAATGCTCGTCGTGGCATTGGCGGACTGGCCGAGAACGGAGAAATCATACTCCACGGTGACCTCGCGATCGATGCGCACGTCGGATGCGACTACGCCTTCGCTCACGATCCTCGCTTCGTGCAACCGCATTTTGGAGTTGCCCGCGGTGGCATCGTCGGCGGCCCATTTGGTTTCGCCAAGGCGTTCTGCGCCGGACTGGACGTAAGCGGTGACCACTTGGGAAACCGGGCCGACGTCTTTTACGCGACCGCTTTCGAGCAGGATTGCGCGTGAACAAAGATTGGCGACGACGCCCATGTTGTGACTGACGAATAGAACGGTGCGGCCTTCGTTGCGCGATACGTCCTGCATTTTGCCGAGGCACTTCTTTTGGAACTGCGCATCGCCCACCGCGAGCACTTCATCCACGATCAGAATTTCGGGGTCAAGATGCGCCGCGACCGAGAAAGCCAGGCGCACATACATGCCGCTGCTGTAGCGTTTCACTGGAGTATCGAGAAAGCGCTCCACTTCAGCAAAGGCCACGATCTCGTCGAATTTCCGGCGAATCTCCACGCGGCTCATACCGAGGATGGAGCCATTGAGAAAAATATTCTCGCGACCGCTCAGTTCCGGGTGAAAGCCAGTTCCGACTTCCAGCAGGCTCGCGACACGGCCGCGCAGCGCGATCCGGCCTTTAGTGGGTTCGGTGATGCGCGAGAGCACCTTCAACAGCGTGCTTTTGCCGGCGCCGTTGCGCCCGATGATGCCTACGACCTCACCCTGATTGATGTCGAAAGAGACATCGCGCAACGCCCAGAATTCCTCCTTTTCGAAATCCGTGCCCCAGCGCACTTTTCTCCACAGCTTACGCGCGCTGTGCTGCAAGGTGTCGCGCAAGTTGTCGTGTCGCGACTCATGCTCGAGCACGTAATGTTTACTGACGCCGGCGACCTCGATGATGGGCTTGCTCATGGAAAATTAGATGAGGTCTGCGAATTCTTTTTCAGTTCTCCGGAAATACCAGATGCCGGAAATCAGCAGAATGGCGCCGACGACGACGGAGATGCCCAATCCGGTGAGATCCAGACCCGTGCGACCGCCCAAGAGCGACCAGCGCACACCGTCGACCACTCCAGAGAGCGGATTAAGGGCAATGATTTCCTTCCAGTTTGGCAACGTATCGGTGCGGTAGCCGACCGGGGTTACAAAAACACCGATCTGCAAAATGAATGGGGTGATAAAGCGAAAGTCGCGAAAACGCACCGTCAGTGCCGTAACCCAAAGGCCGGCGCCCAACGCGATGACGAGCGCCAGCAAAACAAAAAACGGCAGCGCAAGGAGGTGCCAACCCGGCCAGCCGACCATCACCACCACGAACGGCAGGGCGAGCGCGAGCATCACCACAAAATCCACGAGCGCGACGGCGAGCGCGGAGATCGGCACGATCAAGCGCGGGAAATATACCTTGCTGATCAGGTGGGAGTTTCCAACGAGGCTGTTGCCGGCGCCGTTGAAAGCGCCGGTGAAAAGCTGCCACGGCAGCAGTCCGCAGAGCACCAGCAGCATATAAGGCACGCCGCCCGAAGGCATGTTGGCGAGGCGGCCAAATACAAAGGTGAGCAAAACGGTCTGCACCGCCGGCTGGATCAACGCCCACGCGACGCCAAGCGCGGCCTGTTTGTAGCGGACTTTGATATCGCGCCACGCGAGGAAGCCGGCGAGTTCGCGGTAGCGCCAGAGGTCGCTCCAATACTGGCGGCTGGCGCGACCGGCTTCGAGCACGAGTTCGGTTGTTTGCGGATTGGCCATGGTTAGTTCAACGCGGCACGCAGCCGTTCAGTGAAAGCAGGAAAAGCAAATGAGTCAGCGTGAGCGCGCACCACGTCGGAGTTACGTGGCTGACGCGCGAGGTCACTGATCGCAGCAGCGGTGTCGGGGACATTGCCGTAGTCGACGAGCAATCCAACGGACTCGTGGATGACCTCCGGGGTGCCGCCGGCCCGGGCGCCCAGGCAGGGTTTGCCGTAGGTCATCGCTTCGAGATAAACCAAACCGAACCCTTCACGGCGACTGGGCAACGCGAAGATATCGCACGCGGCGTATTCCTCGCGCAGCGCCTCGTCGCTGAGCGCGCCGAGAAATTCCACGGCGCTTCCGATTTGCAAACGGGCCGCGAGCGCTTGCAGGCGCGGCTGATCGTCACCGCGACCGACGATCCGCAATTGCGCGAAGGGAAATTCCCGACGCACGAGCGGCATCGCTTCGATGAGAATATCGATGCCTTTGTAAGTGTCGGTGCTGCTCAGGCGCGACACGGTGAGAATCCGCGGATGGGCGAAATGGTTGGCCGCCGGCGCAGCGCTGTCTCTCTGCGAGATAAAGGGATCGAGTGTGTTTGGCACGACCACGATGCGGGACGGCGAAAGTTCGGGCGCGAAACGTAACACTTGTCGACGGGTGTATTCGCTGATGGCGAGAATTTTTTCGGCATTGCGCAAGGCGCCGCGCTCCAGTCGCGAATACGGGCGCCAGATTTCGATGCCGTGCGCGACGAGGTAAATTTTCACCTTTGGGTTAAAACCTTTCGCCAAGCGCGCGAGGGCCAAGTGATGCAAGTGTCCGCAGACGATGACGTCGGCGCGTCGGTCCAACCGGATGATCTCGCGAATGAATCGGAATTTTTTGCGGGCACAGCCGAGGTGTTCCCCGAGTCGACTGTTCGTGTAGCGCGGCAAACGAGGATCAAGTGTCGGCTCATCGTTGAGCACGAGGGAATCGACGCGGTCATTGGGGCCGGCGATTTCACACAGCGCCTTTAAGTAAAGCCGCATGATTCGCGCGATGCCGCCATCGGCGAGAAACAGCTCGGGAGAAATCAGCAGGATGTTCACGGCGTGCCGCGGCGGTTGGCGAAAGCGATGAGCACAGCGAGCGTCCACACGCGCGACCACGAATGCGTGCCGCGTTTGTTTTTGAAATCATGCCACACGGCCATCGTGGTCGAAGCGTCGAGCCACGGGCAGTTCGCCAGCGAGGCGGCGGAAAATGTTTCGTCGAGAAATGGCCGCAACTCCGCGACCATCCAGTGCGCGAAGGGCAGCGCGAAGCCTTGTTTGCGCCGGTTGCGAATTGCGGCGGGCACGACATCGCTGGTAGCGTCGGCGAGGGCGCGTTTGATGATGCGCGGGTCGTATTTGAAATGCGCGGGCTGCGGCCACAGCCACTCGAGCAGCACTTTGTCCACGAAGGGCACGCGTAATTCCAACGAGTGCGCCATGCTGAACACATCGCTGTCGCGTAGTAGCGTGTCGGCCATGTAGGTGCGCAGCTCCCATGCGCTGATGATTTGAAACGGATCCGCGCCGAGGAGTTCGCTCGTGAAATCGTCGAGCATCGGATGATTCGCACCGAGGCGCTCGGCTTGGGCGCGAGCGTCGGGCGAGAGCAGAGAGAGGCGCACATTTTCCGGCAGCACGCGACGTTGCAGCGAAGCGAGTTCGTGCAAGTCACGTCCGTAGGCGAGGAAGTCGGCGAGTTTCCGCGCGCGCGTGCCGGGGCGCGTGCGCAGCGTTTCGATGATGCGGCCTTTGATTCCCGTCGGTAAACAACGCCAGAGTGGCAACACGCGTTGCAGACGCGGCAAATCGCGGAACGACGGATAGCCGCCGAATAATTCGTCTCCGCCGAGCCCGGAAAGTGCGACGGTGACGCCGCCGCGAACCGCCATCTGGCTCGCGTAGTAAGTGTTGATGCCGTCGCCCGTGGGCTGATCGAAGCTCGCGAGGATTTTTGGCAAATCCGCCGCCACGCGCGAGCCGGTGAGGACATCTTCGTGATGCTCGGTGCCGAAGGTCTGGGCCGCGAGCCGCGCGCTGGATTGTTCGGAGAAGCCGGCTTCGCCGAAGATGAGCGAAAACGTTTTGAGTTTCGTCGCTCCGCTGCGCGCCATCAGGCCGACGACCGCGGTGGAGTCCATCCCGCCCGAAAGAAACGCGCCCACGGGCACGTCGGCTACGCGGTGGGCGCGAATGGAATCATCGAGCTGGTGGCGCAGGCCGTGAATAAATTCGCTGTAGTTCGTCGTGACCCGTCCGGGTGCTTTGGGCGCGGGGAGATGCCACCACGGTTCAGTGCGCACGCGCGTGCCGTCGGCCTGCAAGCAGTGGCCGGGAGGTAGATTGGCGATGCCGCGATAAATCGTGCGTGGTGCCGGCACCGTAAACCAAGCGAGGTATTCGCCCGCAGCCAGCGGATCGATCTCGCGTGGCACGTGATTGCTGGCGAGCAGCGCGTTGAGCTCCGAGGCAAACGCGACGCCGCCGTTGGGCAGGCGCGCGTAATAAAGCGGTTTGATGCCCAGCGGATCGCGGGCGGCGAACAGCGTTTTTTCGCGAGCGTCCCACACGGCGAACGAAAACATTCCGCGAAGGCGTTGCAGGCATTTTGGCCCTTCGTGCGCAAAGGCCGCGAGCAGGACTTCCGTGTCGCAGTTGGTTTTGAACTCCCAGCCCTTGGCGCGCAGTTCGGTTTGCAGTTCGCGGTAGTTATAAATCGCGCCGTTGAACACCAATGCGAACCGTCCGTCAGGACTCACCATCGGCTGGTGGCCATTTGTCGGATCGATGATCGCGAGACGACACATGCCAATACTCGCGTCGCCGTCAGAAAAAATCCCGCGATCGTCCGGCCCGCGGTGTTGCTGCCGCGCGACCATGCGACCGACCGCGTCTTCGCGCGCGACGAGATCAAGCTTGGGCGCGATGATGCCGGCTATGCCACACATGGGGTGAAATCACTAGTCAAAGCTTCGCCGGGTCGCTTCAGTTCAAATGACGAGGCGGCCGACACCGTTTTATGTTCACTTACTTGCACCCGATGAGCCGCGTAAACGGCTCTTCGAAATGCAATAAAACGGCGCGACTCAAGGCAATGCCGATTTCCCGCAAATCCTTAGAAACAAATGGCTTTACTGATTTCTTGCGATTGCTCGCGAGATGTGACCAACGACACCAAATGCAGGCCGAATTCCACCGCAGTGCCGGCGCCGCGTGAGGTGGTGATTTTACCATCGGTAACGACTTTTTCGGCGCTCAGGATGTGCGCTAGCTCGTTCGCGACCGAAAAATGTGCGGTGTAACGTTTTCCAGCGAGCAGCCCGGCATCGTTGAGCACGGTGGGTGCCGCACAAATTGCGGCCAGCCAGCGACCGGCGGTGTGATGTTGGTTAACCACTTCGCGGACGCGCGGATCGCTCCGCAGATGTTTCACGCCGGCCCCACCGGGCAGGAAAACGAGGTCGAAAAGCTGATCTTTGACCGCGGAAAGTGGTTTGTCCGCGTGGGCGGTGATGCCGCTGCGGCCCGTGGCGTGGCAGTTTTCGTTGAGCGAAGCCACGGTGACCTCGACTTTGGCGCGTCTGAGTAAGTCGACTGGGGCAAACGCTTCGATTTCTTCAAATTCATCGGCGAGTAACACGAGAACGGTAGGCATGCGAAAAACCAAACGTGAACCCGGCTTTTCGCGACTCAGATTTTTACTATTGCACGAAGCATCCTGCGCACGCTGCGTGGTCGGCTTGAATCTTTCTGGCAAACGACTCGTGGTGTTCGGGTGCGGTTACGTCGGCTCGGCCGTGGCGCAGGCCGCGCTCGTGGCCGGTGCTCGCGTGGAAGCGCTCACGCGCAATCCAGCGAAGGCCGAAGCATTGCGCGCGCAGGGACTGCACAAAGTGGTCGTCGCCGAACTCGCCTCGACCGACTGGCACGATCAACTCGAGGCGGGCGCCGATTTCCTCGTGAATTGCGTGAGCTCCGGTGGCGGTGGCGTGGAAGGTTACCGTCAGTGTTATGTCGCGGGCATGGAGTCGATTCTCGAATGGACCGAAAAAAGCGACGCGCCCGTCGGCACTTTAGTTTACACGAGCAGCACCTCGGTCTATCCGCAAGGCGAGGGCGCGGTCATCGACGAAACCCAGCCCGCGGAAGGCGCGACGCCCAATGGCGCGATCATTCGTGAGTCGGAAAAATTACTTGAGGCCTCGCTGATCGCCGCGTGCCGGCGGTGGTTTATTTTACGGCTCGCGGGAATTTATGGCCCGGAGCGTCATCATCTGCTCGATCAGTTGCGCGCAGGGGCGGCCACGCTGAATGGCTCCGGCGATTACCACCTGAACCTCGTGCAGCGCGACGACATCGTAAAAGCGATTTTCGCGTGCCTGGTCGCGCCCGAAGCAACCGGAAGTCAGATTTTCAACGTGGCGGACACCGCGCCCGCGTTGCGCGGTGAAGTCGTGGCATGGCTGGCGGAAAAACTCGGCCGCCCGGCGCCCGGATTTGACGGCACGACGACGAATCGACGCGCCGGCTTGCCGATGCCCGATCGCCTTATCAGCAGCGCAAAAATCCGCCGCACCCTCGGCTGGCGACCGGATTATCCCGATTACCGCGCAGGGTTCGAAAAATTATTGTCGCGTTAACTTTTTCCGGGTTTCAACTCGAAGCCTCAGTTTTCGCCTCTCGCGAACTGCGATCTTAACCCTCAACCTTTCTCCACTATGGCCGGCGTAGGCAAACTCCTCAAACAAGCCCAGAAAATGCAGAAGCAAATCGAGACGATGCAATCATCGCTCGAGACGCGCGTGATCGATGTATCGAGCGGCGGCGGTGCCGTGCAGATCAAGGTCAACGGCGCGGGCAAATTTCAATCGATCGTGCTCGATGCGGAATTTTTGAAGGAAGACAAAAAACTCATCGAAGAAACTCTGCTCAATGCCGTGCAGGAAGCCGCGCAGAAAGCGAAAGAGTTGAACGAGTCCGAGATGGCGAAGATTTCCTCGGCGTTCCAGATGCCGGGCATGTTCTGAGTCAGCCGTGACCCCTGCGCTCGAAGCGCTGCAAAAGCAGCTCAAGCAACTCCCGGGAGTGGGCTTCCGCTCGGCGGAACGCATTGCGTTGCACCTGCTGATCGAGAAACCGCAGCATTTGCCGGAGTTGATCACCGCGCTCGAAAACGCCGCGAAAAATGTGCGGCGCTGCACGGTGTGTGGAAATCTGGCCGAAGAGGAGACCTGTCCGATTTGCGAAGACGAGAAGCGTCGCAGCGGCCAGGTGTGCGTCGTTGAATACGTGCAAGATCTCGCGGCGATCGAACGTTCCGGCGCGTATCGCGGGCGCTATCATGTGTTACATGGAAAACTTTCGCCGATTCGCGGGGTTTCGCCGGAGGATTTAAATCTTTCCACGCTCCTCGGGCGGATTTCATCCGGGGAAATCACGGAGTTGATCCTTGCGCTTTCCAACGACGTGGAAGGCGAAGCGACCTGCCATTATTTAACCGAGCGTCTGCCGAAAACCGGCGTGAAGGTGACGCGCATCGGTTTCGGATTACCCAGCGGCAGCGGCGTGCTTTACGCGGATGCGGTTACCTTGAAGAGCGCGTTGGATGCGCGCCGGGATTATTCCTGATTCACGGCTTGCCGGGTCGGCAGAGGGCGGCTTTAGTCCGCCTCGATTAATGCGGGCGTAGTATATCGGTATTATGCGTGCTTCCCAAGCATGAGAGGAGGGTTCGATTCCCTCCGCCCGCACCAGTTTCGCGAGGTCGGGTTAGCTCTAAAAATCAGACTTCAGAGCTAAGCCCCTCGGAAAATCGTTTACAGGATTGCACACGCTTTCACGGGATTGGAGCCAGTTTGGTTCTATTCTTGGCAACAGACTGGCAACGCGAGGAGGTTGCGAGCAATGCAAGTTAAGGGTCCATTTCCAAACCCGCGCCGGCCGAGCTCGCCGTGGTATCTTTCGTATTTCGTGCCCAAGTTGCAGAAAGACGGAACGCCGGTGTTAGTTGAGGGAAAATTAGAGCTCGAGCGACACCGCCCGCACTACCGGACGAAGGCTGCGGCCGAGGCGGATAAGCCGCGGATCCTGTCGCAGTATGCCACCTCCGGAACCGGCGCCTTTGTTCACTCGCGGGCGGCGCAATTGGAATACGAGAGCGCTAAAGCAAAGCTGCCCGCTGGGATCTCATTAATGGTAGCAGCGGAATATTACGCCGAACACCACCCGCAAGGGAAGGTCACTCTGATAGAAGAGGCACGAATTTCTTTTCTCGCATGGGTCGAGCGAGTGAAAGGAAAGCAAGTGCATCACAAGGACCTTAAGTGGCGCACTGACCATTTTGTCCAGGCATTCGCCGGCCGCGTCCCTGCATCTATTAAGAGAAGGGAGATTATGGACTATCTCCTCGGTCTCCCATTCAAGCCGCGCGGGATCCAGAATCAGAAAGCCGCGCTCACAAACTTTTTCAATTGGATGATGACCGAGGCGGAGCTCATGAAGGCGAGCCCCGCAGCTGGCATCACAAAAGAGAAGCTTCCGACCGTCATCCTCGAGGAGATCGAATTTTTGAAAGTCGCGGAGGCTCGGCACTACCTGCGCACGTGCGAGCGATACGATCCCGACATTGTCGCACACGAAATTATTCAATTTCTCTCAGGCGTCCGCGCTGACGATGAAATGGCGGATTTCTCCGGAGATTTCATCCTCGAGGAGACGCGAGAAATCGTGATGCCCGTAGCGATCACCAAGACGGGAAAGCGCGAAGTGATCGACATGGTCGAGGAAAGCTTTTGGGCATGGTGGAAAGTTTACGGGCGAAGGGGCATTTTGCGGCCGACCAACTATCTCAAACGTTGGCGCCGGATCCGGATTCTTTCCGCGAGCGTGGACCAGGCCGAGGCCGACACGCTCGCGCGGTTGCCCGTGGAGACGTTGCTCAAGCATCCCCTGGCGAAGGCGAGACTTGGTGCTTGGTTATTCAACGCTCGCCGGCGGACGTTCTGCACTCACCACGTTGCCAAATATCAGAGCGCAGGAAAAACGGCGCTTATTCTCCGCCAACGAGGCGGCGAACAAACCCTGCATGACAGCTATCGCGGGCTCGGAGTTACGCAGGCAAAAGGCATCGAATTTTTCGAGATGCAGCCGCAAAAAGTCGGGGAGCCAATTCTCGCACTTAAGCCCGTAAGAAAAGTTTTGCGCATGCCAGCGCCAGTTATTTTGCCGACTGAATCGGAGCGGGCGGCGTGCTAATTGTTTGCCGGCAAACTTCAAAAATTGGTCGTCAGATATGGCGAACTAAGCTTCTATCGGCGATTAACTCGTCAAAATGGGCGACTTGAACGAGCCGAATAATGCCTATCAAGAGCTCTTCTTTCGATTCATCACGGCAGCGAGAGCCGATTTCACTTCGTTACGTTCCGTCAATGCCTCGTTCATTAGACGCGCAAGTTCTCCTAAAATCGTTTCGGCATGCTGTGCGCGCTGCAGGCATTCGGCATCTGACATCGTGTGAATTCCTTCGCTAAGCTCGTCGTGGAGCAGACCAAGGGGGTTGTGTCCTCCGATTAACAAGACGGCAGGAATGGCGTCTACAGATTTAAGGATTTCAAGTGCCTTTGAAAACTGGCGTTCCTCTGCAGCTGCTTTCAATGCATAGACTTGTTGCACCGGAGCACCCGTTTTGACCGCTACGTCTAAGACCGAATTTACTAATGTCAGCTTATTGCTTTCTACGATTCTGCGATAGTAGGCATACGCTCCGACTCCCAACCCGCGTGCTATTGAGCGGCGTGCTTGAAGAAACATGTCCCTATTTTCCTCACCAATTAGTTTATAAATGCCTCTCGGAATCGGTGAACCGAAGGAGGGCGACTGGAACACTTTATGGCACTCCGCCCGCCCGACACCGAGCCTTTTGTCCATGGAAACTCCGAACGATTTTGCGCTTTGTCCCACGCAATCGACGCAGGTGTATCGCGAAAATTTGAAATTATTAAATGAATCTCTGTCCCGCAATTCATGCCGTCGAACGCCATCACAGACGGAACAATGGTGGCGAATATTTGCCGGCCAATTAACCGAGGGGACTTGTTCAACAGTAAAAAAGTTCGCGACCAACCGAACACTATTGATTGGAACTTCAACCAGTAGTTGCTCGAGGTTGCATTGAGGAATCTTTGGCTCCGCATCAGCGGCGGGTGCTAGGAGGGTTGGCATTTGGGGAATTGAGTGGTGAGAGAAGAAGTAGGCAGGCGTTGTTGATTTAGGCGAACTTGAATACTTGAGCATGAGGCTCCCGTTGGGGGTATGAATGCAAATGAACTCATATGTCTTTGGTGAGTTGATTTGCGCGTATCGAATTAACGTTTACAGTGCGGCGGAATGAGCGCTGACGAATCTTTACTAAGCTTCACGACTGCTTCCCGAGAAATCATTAAACGACTTCATCAGGCCGAGATTGTCACGCTCGACGACGCCGCGCCCGACGAAGAGGAACTCTATGCCTACCGGATGCGGGCGTTTACCAGCATCGTTACGGACTACTTCCCGAGCGCTACTACTGAGCAAATTGCCTTACTCGAATTGGACGCAGGCACTTTCTTCCCTGAGCGCGTTGATTACGTTTCGGAGAAATTCACACGGGTGCTTATGCGAGAATTTGCCGCGACACCGCCGCGCGCAATTTGGGAGTGAGCAATGTGTAACCGGATTTCGGCCGCTCACCGCGAAGCGATCAAACTCTACGGAGAAGAGATCGCTCACGCCATGTTTATAGGCGATGAATGGGGCCGGCGTTACAACATCCCACCCACAGGTGACGCGCCCGTGATTGCCGATGACGCCAAGGGCAAACGACATTTCGGCCTGATGCAATTCGGCATCCGGCGCGCGCATCCCGACGTGCCTCTCGGCCTCAACGCGAAAAGTGAGCACATGCTCTGGCGCTGGAAACCTTACATAAACAACCGCTGCATTATCGTTTGTGACGGCATGTTCGAATGGGAGCCTGCGGGCAAATTGAAGCTACCGTGGCGCTTCACCGTGAAAGACCAAGATGCGTTTGCGATCGCGGGACTCTGGCGGCCGGCCTCGGAGACTGATGCCAAGCAGTTCGTGCTCGTCACAACCGAAGCCAACGCAAGCTTCGCCAAGGTTCATCCGCCTAAACGTATGCCCGTGGTGCTCGATCCGGAACAAGCGCGCGAATGGCTCGATCCTGCAGCGCTTGATAGCTCGCGCGTGAAAAAACTCTGCGTGCCTTTTCCAGATGCACGCATGGAAATGCACCGTGTGACTACCAAGATGAATTCCAATAATTACGAGGAGCCTGACGCCATCGTCCCGCTCGACGCTGTTGCCGAACCGGCAAAGAACGTGCCCAAGCCTGAGCAAACCGAACTTTTTTGAGCCGATGGAATTTAGAACGTCCGACAAGTTATTCTTAACTTATGAGCACTGGCGTAGTCCGGTTCCATTTAATGCGAACTGCATTTCGTTGAAGGCGCCGCCCGATGAACCGTTCGGGACGTCAGGGGATGTCGTAGAGATAGAGGGCACGCCTTACGCGCTTGTCGGTTGGGAGGAGAACGTATTCTGGGGCGCGCCGCTAATTCGCGCGGGAATCAAACGTCTTCCTCCAGGAACCGAACATGATCTCGTCACGGGCGTGTATCGCGGAATAATAAAGTGGGACACGATCAGGAAGTTTGAGGGCATCGTGATCGACGGATGGGGCAAAAAGCTCAATGCGCCAGGTGATGTGCAACCCACAGTTTGGCCATTGAAACGGCTGGATGACGACCCAAGACCGACCTTTAAAGGCTAAGTTGGCGTCAACAAAAAATCCGGCGAAGAAATTGAAGCGCGGAGTTTTTAAGACTTGCGCGGGGTGAGGGGCATTAGTGTTCAACTGAACACGTGCTAGTCACCGCCATCAATCCCGTTGCACTCGAAGGCCGTAAGCTCGCGCTTCCGCTCGTGGCGGCCGCGGTGCCGGCGGGCTTTCCTTCGCCTGCGGACGACTACCTCGACGGCACGCTCGACCTAAACGAGCACCTGATCCGGCATCCCGCGGCAACCTACCTTGTTTACGCGCGTGGCGAGTCCATGTTCGCGGCCGGCATTCGTGACAACGCGCTCCTCATCGTGGATTGCTCCGCGACTGCGAAGGACGGCGACACGGTAATTGCGACGGTGGAGGGGCGTAACACGGTTAAGTATCTCCGCAAGCGTGACGGCGTCTATTGGCTCGAGGCGGCAAGCGGGAGTTATAAGCCGATAAAGCTTTGCGACGAGGACTCGATTTTCGGCGTCGTGCTTTATTCGATTAATTCGCACCGATGAGAACCGCGCCATGTTCGCCCTCGTTGACTGTAATAATTTTTACGCGTCCTGCGAACGCGTGTTTCGCCCCGATCTGAAGGGCAAGCCGATCGTCGTCCTCTCTAATAACGACGGCTGCGTAATCGCCAGGAGCGCGGAGGCGAAGGTGCTCGGGTATGAAATGGGCGATCCGTATCACCTCGCCCGTGAGAAGCTTCAGCGCGAAGGCGTCGCGGTGTTCTCGAGCAACTACACGCTTTACGGCGATCTCTCCGCGCGCGTGTTGCACACGCTGACACCCTTTGCGGAGGAAATTGAAAACTACTCAATCGACGAATCGTTTTTGCGCTTCTCGCCTGGTCCGGAGTGGCAACCGCTCGCGGAGAAGATTCGAGCTACCGTGCGCAAACATACGGGCGTTCCGGTGAGCGTTGGCGTTGCCCCGACGAAAGTATTGTCGAAACTCGCAAACAAGATCTCGAAACGGCGGCCGGAGCTGCGCGGCGTGTTCGTGATGCCCGCCGGCGATGAAAAGGACGAGCTTCTCAAGACATTTGCGACCGGTGATCTCTGGGGCATCGGCCGACAGTTGTCCGCGCGTTTGGCGGCAAACAATGTCCACACCGCTTTTGATCTTATGCAGCTTGAGCCCGAGGTGGCGAAAACAGTCCTGACGATCGTAGGACAACGGATCGTTTACGAGTTGCGCGGAATTTCCTGTCTCGCAATCGAAGATGTGATCCCCGCGAAGAAAAATATCATTTCCTCGCGGTCGTTCGGCCGTGCGATCACCGACAAAGCGGAGATGCTCGAGGCCGTCGCAGCTTACGCGAGCCGAGCCGCTGAAAAGCTCCGCAAGGACGACAGCGTTTGCGCGCACGTGCGGACGTTTATTGAAACCAATCCCTTCGTGCCGAACGCTCCGCAATACTTCAACTCCGCCGGCTACACCCTGGACACGGCGACCAATTCGACGCCCGAGCTCGCGCGCGCGGCTTGCAACGCGCTCGAGGTTATTTGGCGGACCGGCTACCGCTACAAAAAATGCGGTGTCATGCTGCTTGATCTCCATGCTAGTGCGGAGATCCAAAGCGCATTCTCAACACCGGAGCCGGAAAAACTTGCGAAGGCGCGGCGCGCAATGGCGGCACTCGACGCCGTGAACAAAACCTTTGGCCGAGGCGCGGTGCAGATCGCAACCGCCGGCATTGCGCCGCCCTGGTCAATGAAGCGCGGCATGTGTTCACCGCGTTACACTACGCGTTGGACCGAGCTTCCGATCGTAAGCTGCTAGTGTAAATTGCATTGAGTAGTGCAAACTCTTAAAAATGAACAGATTATACTAAAAAGAATCACATTTTACATTTGTTGTTTACAAATAATTCAATATTTCGGGAAACCATTATTAAGGGATTACGTGTTAAAAAGCGTAAATCATAATACGTAAACACTTCTTTATCACTAGTTTAAAACTGGGCAAAAAATACCCAGAAATAACTAGACGAACTGGCCGAAAAGTAGGACTATACAAATGCAAAGTCTCAGTCGGTAGAACGACTGAGACTTGTAAATCGCCTCTGTAGCTTAATTGGATAAAGCGCCGGTCTGCTAAACTGGGAGCTCTGGGTTCGAATCCCAGCAGAGGTAATCTGCCGAGTATCAAACTTGGTTAGCCAATTGGCTTCGATTTGATACCGCTAAAATTGTTTAACTATTGCTTACCGAGCAAGCATCAATTTTTACAAAACAAATTTGTAAGTCATTGATTTTAAACATCAGTTTTTACAAAGCGCCCTGATTTTTTCGAAAAGCAAAAGAAAACAAAAGAAAACAGGGCAAATTCGAAGTGCAAAATTGGTGTCTTTTTCACTTACAAAACCATCTCGGTTCTCGGTTGCACTTTCTGATGATAATTTCGCTTTAGGCTAGGCCCTCGGCTTTGCGGATCTGCTGCACGCGCGAATCGTGCGCGTCGTAAATTTCCTCTTTGAGCTCCGCGTCGATTGCATTGCGCAAGGCCTCGGGGACGTCGCTTTGTTTTAACCGCGTGCGCACTCGCTCAATTCCGCGCACCGTCGCGTTGAGGGTATTCATGGCGGCGCCGCCAGCCTGGCTGATCAGCCATTGCCCGCCGCGTGACAACGGCTCTAGGGCGGGAAAGAATTTTGCGGCCGTTGGCAGCACCCAGGCAATGACGACGAACGCGAGGAAGCCCCATTTCGCATAGAAGCCCCAAGCGTCAACCGTCGCGGCGAGCGCCATCGCTTCACCGGTGGCAACGTTGAGTTTTCCGGTGAGGGTTGCGATCTCGCCGCGCAATTGAGTTTCGCGATCGACGGAAGCGTTGAGCCCTTTTTCGAGATCTGCGATGCGCTCGCGGCCACGTTTGTTTTCTTCGAGCACTGGCGAGAGGGCGAGGGTGACCGTTTCTTTGATCGCCGCGCGCAACGCCGGCGCGAGATCCGTGTTGCGGCCGGCGGCGAGCGCTGACTCCGCCTTTTCCGCGAGCTCGGCTCCGAGCGCGACCTCGGGCGTGCGATGTTCGGCCGGCACCCGGGAGAGTGCCTCATTCGTGCCGGCGATCAGTTGATGCGCGACCTCGAGTTGCTTGGAATCTTGCGCGGTTGTTTCGGATTTTTTCGCTTCGAGCTTTTGCTCGAGCTTATCCACCTCGCGCGTTTTCCGGCGTTGAGACAGGGACGGGCCAAAGAGCCAGCCAGCAACCAGCACGATGCCGATCGCGATGAGCACGCCACCATCTATGGCGGCACGGGTTTTTCTTTGAGTAATCATAAAATGTTTACCGGCGAACGGGCGTTAGTTGACGGGCTCAATCGTGAGTTTGTAGGTTTTGCCGCCTTTGAAGAGGTCAAGAGCCTCGTCGCTAAGATTGGCCAACATGATGGGATCAATCGACGGGGAGACCGCCGGCTTGCCGTCTTTGAATGCGGCGTCGTTTCCTGGCTTAGCCGCTTCGCCTTCGGTGACGTGGTTTAGTTTCGCGACATTGAGCACAGTGCCAGGCTTGGGCGAAGTGCTGCCGGCAGATTTACAGAACACATGGATGACGATTTTATTCATAGGTTTTTGGGAGGTTGAAAAGTTAGGCGCCCTCGAGGGCCTGAATGCGGTCACGCAACGCGCTGAGATCCGCGTGATGCAGTTGCAGCGCGGCAACGATGTTGGGCGAAAGGGATGTCCAATCTACGCCCCACGTGTCTTCGCCGGCGTTGTAATGCGCCAACCACGGGCAGATCTCCGCGACTTCCTGCGCGAACACGCCATAGGCAAAGCGAGATTCGTTTTCGAAATCTCCCTCCCACGCTTGCCAACGATATTTGCGGAGCGGGATTTCGAACAACGGGGCCGCAACATCCTCGAGGTTGAACTCGCCCAAATCGGTTTTGCGCCGCGCGTCCGAGGAGGTAACGTAAGAGGTCGAAGATCCAGACACACTGATCTGCCCAACCTGCGTGCCCTGGCGGTGGAAGATTGCGGCGGGGCCGTCCGTGGAATTGCGGTTGAGCGAGAGAGCGAAATTTCCGTCGCGACTAATAAAGCAAGACGTAGTGGTAGGTTCTACCGCAAACCCGGTGTCGGTGTTTCCGGCATAGCCAGGAACCCAACTGCCGTTTGAGTCGATTTGAAGGCCGCCGCGCCAATAACCATGATTGAATTCCGGAGAACCCGAAGTCGGAATGCGCCAGCCGGAAACGCCGCTTACGAAATCGGCCGTCTGAATGTCCAGGCCGTCCAGAATCAGCGCACCAACGGTCGATTGAGAGCCGCCGCTTGCGGCGATTGCCTGCAGGCCCACGGCATGACCGTTGACGTCGAATTGCACACCCCAGGTTGCGATTGCTACTCCGTCAACGAGGTAGGCGGCCGTGATGACGTCGACGGAGCTTTGCAGATCGTCTTGGACGGCCTGCAAGTCGAGGACTTGCGAGGCGCGCGTGGTCGTCTCGTCAACGAGCGCGGTGTTCACCGTCGAGATCGCGGCCGTGTTGTCGTCGATTGCAGCGAATGCCGTATCAATTTGCGTGGCGAGGGCGGAGTCAGCGTCAACGAGCGCGGTGTAACGAGTGGCGGCGAGCGCGATCTCGTCATCCAGGCTCGCGAGCACGGCGTCTATGCTCGTGCTAAGAGCGCTGTCAGCGTCGGCACGGTCCGCGGCTTCGGAGGTGATCGCGTTTCCGCGGTCGATGATTTCTTGCTGAAGATTTTCCGCGAGCTCCTCGGCCTCATCTTCCAATTGCGCGAGGAAAATGTTCACTTCGTCAATCAGGCCGGCGAGATCGTCGATCGTCTGCGATTGTTCAACGATGAGCTCGGCCGTTTCCTCGATCGTGAAAGCTTCCGTTGCGTCGTAGGCTTTGACGCGGATCCGCCACACGCCGGCTTCAGGAAACATGAACGGGACCTTGAAGGAGAAGAGCGCGCGATCGTCCGGCGAGAACTCCGCGCTCTTCAAAGAAAACTCCGCGAGCACATCGCCGCCAACGCCGGTGTATCGCGTTGCCGCGATCTCGTAAGTCGTGAGATCGCCATTAACGTCGCTGATTTGACCGCTGATGTTATACGGAATGCCGGTGCGCAACGAGCCAACGAGCGGATCAATCGTGATAACCGGAGCTTCCGGTCCGCGATCGCGAAAACTGTAGTTGATCGCGTCGACCTCGCTTAGCTCGAGTTGAGCGCCACGTGTGAGCGGTTGCAGTTTGAAATATGCGGAGGTGTCCTCTACGAAGCGGCGATGACGATGCACCGTGAGCTCGTCGCGATAAACGAGCCACACCTCGTCGCCAGTATCATGCGAAGCGGGGAGGCTGCCTTGTCGCGCGCGTTTGCATCCCAATGTGTAGTTGAGGCCGTCCACCGTGATGGATCCCACGGAAAAGACTTCATTCCCGATGAGGAGGAGGAGCTCGTCGTTGATTTGCTCGTCGGCCGTTTGCTGCACGTAACGCGCGCGGTCGAGATCGTCCCCGTCGATCTCGATTTGAATTGTCGCGTCGAAATTGTTTGCCGCCAAACCGTCAATCAAAGTCGCGCGCGTGGCCCACTCATGCACCAAGCCGAGCGATCCATAATTCGAGCCGGTCGTTGAGAACCAGGCACGGAAACGGTTCACGGTTGCTCCGGCGAAAATGCCTCCCTCGAAGATCGACGGCGGCCGCTTCGCTAGAATTACCACCGGCAAACCGATGGGGGAATCCGCGAGTTCGGGGGTGATTTCCCAGATCCGCGCGGCCGTGATCGGCGTCGGCAATGTCTTGGGCTGCGTCGGACGGGGCGGTGCCGGCGGCGTTTGCGGAGTAGGGAAGACGCCGCGCTCTGCGGTGTATTCGAAAGAAGGTGAACCGAGATACCGATCGACGCGGCGGGTTATGCGGCAAATTTGGTTGACCGCTGGCCCGGGCAAATCGACCTGGAAATTGTCGCCGGCTTGCAAGCGATCGCCATTTGCCCAAACGGCGCGCGGGCGACGAACTTTGCCTTCGCGCTGCCAAATACCCTCTGCGGCCGTGGCGGCGGCTTCCGCTACGAAGACCGCAGCTTGTTCGGAATCAATGATTGCGGGCGCTTCCAATATGCGCGGATCCACCGCATTTTGCGATTCGATGCTGTCAGACGCGGAGCCGTGCGAGGGCTTGCGTTTGAAATTGTCGAGGGCGTCACGATACATCACGACGACTTTATTGACCGTAGCGGACGGCGGTTCGGATTCACCGGAGGGACGTTCGGTGAAGTCGTGAACCGTCAGCATCGTGAGGCCTTCCGGAATTTCGCCATCGTGCGGATAGAAGCCGGCGCGCAAGCGACCATTCTCAAAACGGATCCAGCCGTCAAAATACTCGAGCAACGCTTTCACGACGCTGCGGGCATTCTCTAAACGATTCAGGAAAGGCGCGTGACATCCCACTCGCGAAACCACCGCGGCGGAAAGTTGCTCCCACTCCTCGGCATCGAAGAGCGAAGGCGGCAAACCAACGCCAAAAATCGGATTCGTGAGGAGCTCGAGGATGATTGCCACCATGCTCTCGCCCTGAGCGCTCAGTTGCGGCGAGAAGTCCCCGAAGCCGATTAGGCTTTCGCAATGCCCGTAAATCACGACGTTACCGGCGGAGCGTGAGCTCGTAAGGCGCATGCGACGAACCACGACAAGGATTTCGTTGTCGTAGCCAGGATGCCACTGTGTCGGATCCAATTCGCGAATTGGCCCAAGGAGAATATCGTCCTCGGGTTGCTCGGCTCGGCCCCAATACACGTAAAACGTTCCGGCTGCCGTGACGACTTCAACGCGCCAGTAGTCGGGGTGATCTGGATCGTCGGGGCGAGTAATCTCACCTGTCCAGACGGGCTCATCGTCGATTTCGATTTTCGTCAGTTTCGCGAGTAAGCCAACCGCAGCAACGCCCGCGACGTCGCCATAGTATTCGTAGCCTGAAATCTTAGAGCCGCCTTTGCCCTGTTTCTCGCCGTAGATCGGAACATCGTCCGGATTGTAGATTGTCGGCACGATCCACGTGAGCGCTGAATAGCCAGGGCCGCGCCAGAACGCGACGGGCACGCCGGTTTCATTAGACGCCATGTCGGACGCGTCGATGTTGGCAACCTTGGGCGCTTTACTCGGAACGTTGGCTCGACCGAAACTCATGTGATTTCGAAAAGACGAAGCGCGTAGAGCGCGCGTTGGAGGAATTTCTCTTCAGAAATTCCGTGAATGATGACGCCGTGATCTTCGACGGCATGGACAACCTTATCCCACTTGATCACCTGCGCGGCATGGTGATCCGTGCGGCCGCTGTTGAGTCCGATCAAATCTCCGGGCATGAGCTTGCCGTTGATCGGCACGAAGACGAGGAGACCGCGCAACGGTTCGGCGTTCTGCAAAAAAGAGAGGAGTTGCGGATCCGTAGCGTGATGCCCGTGATCAATTTCGTAGCGCGGCAACGTGAGACGAGGGATCGCGCCGAGTTCAACCCAGAGCTCATGTTGCAACTCCACGCAGCCGACGCCTTCGCCAAGGCTCGCATTGTTGGCGCGCCAAGGCGTGCCCTTCCAACGGCGTGCGGCCGCGTCAAGCGCGTCCTGTCTTTCGGGAAGTCTAAACCAAGGTTTCATTTTTTTCCGGTGGGGGTTTCGATGTCGCGCGTTGGCAGCGAGAGATTTTTTGGCCCGATGCGCGGATGCGCGCCGAAGCGCAAACGGTTGTTATACTTTTCGTGACACTCCGTTGGCGTGCCGCGGCAATGCGGCCTAAACGTCACGGTCTCGCTCACGGCGAAATGACGGAAAGGCCGGCGCAATCGGAAACGCTGATTGCCGCCGCCCAGGTTTTCGCTTCGCACAATCTGGCGGATCTCGTAGTTCGCTCCCGCGCCATGCTTAATCCAGCCGCCGGCAAACCAATCATCCTCGAGCCCAGCGCCCGGCGGATTAGAGCCAACTGCGACCGTCACAGACATGCCGGTTTGCGACGAGAAAAAGCCTTCGAAAGTCCAGTTAGCGGGATTCAGATTGCAGCCCGCGCGACAGAAATCGTGTTTGCAGTTCGGGCCGTATGGCTTCGCGGGAATTTTCGCGTCTTGTTTGCCGCCAAGCACGATCGTTTCCGCGCGCAGTTGTCGGCCGACATCCTTCACTCTACCGATCTTGCCGACGTAAATTAGTTTCGCGTCGTTCGGGGCATCGGGCGTGCCGTGGCGAATTTCTATGTTTAACGGGGCCTCGAGCTCACGTTTAACAGCGAGCATGAGCGGATTGCCGTCAAACATCCAAGAGGAGAGCGTCGTTGGGTTGTCGCTGAAGTCGATCGTTTGATCAACCTGGTCGTGTTTAAAGAACGCCTTTGTGTCGCCGAGGTAAGCGACCGGCGCCTCGTTTTCCGTCCGCGTAAGATCGTGCTCCCAATTCGTGAAGCGCCAGACGATCGGACCGCCTGGCACATCCTGCCAGAAGCGATAGAAATACACGTCAGGTTTCTGAACAGGCTCCTCGCCGGCAACGCCGTCCTCCTCCCACGGAACTTGCGTGAATTCGATTTCGGCCTCCGCGTAACCATCCGTGACAAAGCGGAGCGTGAGCTCATCTTGCGTGAATCGCGCCTGCGTAACGTGCGGCGTCTCCGGCCCAGCCGAGCCAGGACGATGAAACCACGGCGCGGCAAAAGATTCGACGCGACCCTTGCGAGCCAGAAAGAAATTGAGAAGCAGGCGGATTTCGTCGCGCGACTTAAGCGAGATTGAGAAACGCTGTGTGCGGCGGACAATGCCCTCCTGGTTGTCGAGCGCTTCAACTCGGCCGTCGCCCACGTCGTCAACAATCGTCAAATCTTCCGTGCCACTACGAGGCGAGTTTAGCCAATTCGGTTTCAGTGATGAGGGCCAATCAGGGCCTACCGCGGCCTCGACCGGAGCAATGCGAAAATCCCACGGAGAACGTTCCACTAATTGCAGCGTGTATTCGACCGCGTTGTCCGTGATGGCGTCGAGATCCGGACGTTGCGCCAGACGCCCGACGAGCAAAGGGGCGAGCCAGCGGCGCGCTGGAACTTCCGGAACCGCATTCGCCGCAATGATGGAACAGCCGGTTTCATCGTAGTTAAGCACCCACTCCGCATGATAGATCCGGCTACCCCAAGCGGCGCGCGAGAGTTTGTCGGCAAACATTGGCAGCCCGACATAGACGCGATCGCCAACGGACGGCGCGCCGAGTTCGATCAGCGAAACTTCGAGTTCCTGCGCAATAGATCCGTAAATGCGCCAGGCGGCCGCTTGTTCGTGCCGGATAAACGAATGGCGCGGAAATCGGTTCTCGCGATACGTCAGGCCGGTTTCGACCGTGGAAGTAATACGGTGCGTTACCTCGACTGACTCTTCCCAGTTGGGGCCAGGGAGAAACACAATGAGATCGTGACCAAGAAAAACTGTGCGGTGAAACATCGCCATAAATCAGCCCTCGACACCCAACTCCTCGCGATCGCGATTGAGGCGGCGAAATAGCGTCTTGCGACCGGACTGCTTGCTGAGCCAATCCATCGCGCGCGACTCGTCGTTAAAATATGCGACGTTTACACGGCTCCCTTCTTTGTCGCGACCTTTCGCGCCGCTAGAACCTCCGCTGGACGATGCCGCCGGCGCGGCCGATCGCGAAGCCGTAACCATGTCAGGCACACTCGGAAGAATCGTGCCGCTGACACTCGGAACGAAGAGCTCTGGACGTTTTTCGCCGACGATGTAAGGCCGGCCGGCCGTGACGGGACCGCCTTTTTCGCGGAAGGCGAGCACGGCCGCAAGCGCCGCAACACCCAGCGCGGCCGCGAGACCAAAGCTCGAGATTGAGGCGAGCGTTGCCGGCGGGGTGAGTGCGACGGTTTCGACGCTGGCCTTGGCGACCGTCTGCGCGGTTAGTGCAGTATTCTTAGCGGCGCCGGCCGCAACTTCGGCGGCGTCGAGTTTGCGGCCAAAAAGGAACATGAGCGTCCGGCGGGCGATGAATTCGGAGGCCATGTTCGCGAACGCGTTAATGACACCTGTAACCATCGTTGAACCGACATAACGGAAGGCGTCGCCCCAGGACATAGTTCCGGTGAGGAGGCCTTGAATCGCGCCACCAATGCCGTTCTGCAAAGTTTGCTGGATGTCGAAAAACTGCAGACGAATCTCGAGGAGACTGCTTTTGAGTTGGTCAATTTCCCCCTGGCGCTTGTTCTGCTCGTTGAGTGTTTTGAGATCCTCGGGAGAAATATCGCTGCGACGGCCGCCGGCGTCGTTGAGTCCGATAGGGCCTTCCTCTTTGAGTTTAGCCGCATTGATTTCTTCCAGGACGCGAAGCTCCTCACGCATGAGGAGAAGTTTTTCGTCACGCTTTTGGAAATCCGTGCGCGTGTAATCAGCGTCCAATTGCGCCAATTCCGCGCGACGATTCGTGAGCTCGAATTGCAACGAGCGCAGGGCCATGTCGCGCTTGGCGGCATCGTCGGGACCGGACGGAATTACTGGCGCGGGAGACGTTGGCTTTGGCGGATCCTTTTGCGTGAGGTCGATCAGCGGCATGCCCGAGACGAGCGCCCAGGCGTTGGCGGCCGATGCACCGGCGTATTCAGTGAGATCCTGAATGCCTTGAATCATTCCCATCGCCCAACGCGCGACGGTCTCGAGCGCTGTGATCAATGGCGCGAGTTTGGCGACGGTCTCGCCGGCAAACACTACGAAGCGATTTTGCAATTGCTGCAGACGATCACCGGACTCCTCGAGCGTGCGCGCGGTCTCTTCGGAAATCAGACCGTGAGTCTGTTGGATTTCATCGCGTAATCCTGCGTAGCCTACACGGCCGAGGCGTTGCAGGACTTCGAGGAGGCGCGGCGCTTGCTTGGTTCCGAGGATGTCAACAGCCGCATTGTAGGCGGATTGTTGATTTTTCGCGTTGACGACTGCGAACGCGATTTGCTCGTAGATCTGGTCCGGCCGGAGCGCGGTCAACGCCTTGGCGTTGAGCTGCAGCGTGGCGTAAGCATCCGTAAGCTTCGAGTTACCTTGCGCCGCCTCCACGGTGTTTTTCTTCACGAGGAGAAGTTGTTTCTCCATGCCGCCCAGATTGTCGCCGGCATCCTCGGCCGCGCGGCCCAGGACTTGCACTGCCTCAACCGTGGTCTCGATGCGCGTGGCGGCGTCAACGAACTGTGAGCTTTGCGAGATAGCAGTCTTGGCCGCGAACACCGCGAAAGCCGCGCCTGCGATCAAACTCGCTTTGCCGACCTTTGTAAGCACGTCGATGACCTTGTCGACGCCCTCAATCTTCGACTTGAGGGCCAGAAGAATGTCTACGCGTGAATCGGCCATATATTATGGTCCGAATGTAACCAAGGAATCAGCCCGCCAATTCAGCAGGCGCTTGTTGAAACGGGATTCCGGTCAGAGCGATGAAGCTCATCAAATCCGCTCGCGTGGATTGCTTCGGTTTGGGTTTACTGGCGAAGGGCGAGGAGCGTTTTTGCATCGCCTCGAGATACTTGCCATAAAGTTTGCCAGCCGATTTACTCATGATCGCGGCCGTGCTTAAACCTATGCCGGAAACAATCGAAAGAGCCCGCGCGGCATCTTCGCGTGCGCGCTCTTCAAGGATCATGACCGCCTCTGGCAACGTCAGGTTGTGCCAGCACCACGTCATGGACTTACCGATCACACCGGCGACGGCGGCGGCGAGGCGGGCTCGGAGGTCATCTTCTGAATCTCTTTCTCCAAGATCCTCGAGTCCACGATCCCCGCCTTCTTCAGTGCCGCTTGCACCGGTAGGGCCGCTTCCGTCAGTTTCGCCCGTCGCGTGGCCCAGAGACAGGCGCCGGTAAAATTTAGATCGTGTCCGAGTGATACGATTTCCATCACGCTTTGCGCAGCGAGTTTCGACGCCCATTCCACAGAATTTCCGGTGAGATAAGCGGCAAGGTTAAGCTCGTGATCGACGCGCGCCATATACTGCGCGTATTCTCCGAGTTTGAGCAGACGGACGAGAACTTCTTGTTCAGTGCCGTTTTCGAGAATGACGGTGAGCTTTTCGCCACCGGCCGCGACAATCGCAGGAGAAAGTTTTGTAGACATGAGGAAAAGAAATTGTCGCGTTGCCTAGCGGCGGACAAACGCCAGGCAACGCGACGGGTGACACTATCCACACAGGGTCCGCGCAAACGGGAGCGGCTCGCAGGAGCCGCGAAGATTAAGCCGCAATGTTTGGACGAACGCCGGCAGTCCACAGACCAGGGGCAACGGCCATCATCACTTGCATCGTGAGCTTAACATCCGTGAAGTCTTCACCGTTGAGTTTGAAATCACCGGAGAGAGTCGCCTTCGCGTAGAAGCTATGCAAAACGAGAATGCCCGCGCCGGTAGCGGCAACGATTTTCTCGCCTTCCGCTTGGACGCCCAGCCAACCGTAGAATTCAAATGGCTTGCCTGGTTTAGGAGCGGTGCCCGAAGCAGACCCCATCATGCGAGCGAGCATTTCGGGGGAGAGTTTTTTGATCTGGGTTTCCAGCGTGATTTTTTTCTTCACGCTGCGGAGATCTTCGAGACCGATTTCGCCATCTTTGGAGCCCCACTGCTCTTTGATCTCGGCCTCAAGCTTGAGCGTTGAGTCCGGCAGTTCGCCGAAATCAATCGCCGTGTAGCTCGCGGGCTTTTCGGGATTTGCGCCAGGAACTGTCGCGTGGCCCTTCAGCCAAGCAGTGCCAATGATAAGGTGTTTTGGGTCGGTCTCAGACATAGGAGGGAGGAGTTGAAGTTACGGTTTGGAGAAATGTTTGCCGGCGAACGGCGGTTATTGGTCCCAGGTGAAAACGCGATCGGTAAGGCCGACGAAATTTTGCAGCGTGACGCGCGTTTGGTTTTCGTAACTGGGATTGGCGAAGCCGGTCATGATCCAGCCCTCGGAATCGGACGATGCGGCCTGATGAATGGTGAGTGAGCCGTTGGCCCAATCGGCGGCGTAGATTACCAGAGAGCCGGTGCGAACGTCGCCAAAGCCAACGTTTGTTTTCTCTACGGCGAAGGCGACGATCGTCTTGCGTGGATCCATGCCGGCGGGCGCGGCCGGAATGTATGGCGCCATGCTACCTGTCCCCAAGATCGGACGGATTTTGCCGCCCGTGTTCCGCGCGTATTGCTCCGCGTGCATGAAAGCCGCGGATTGCGAGTTGAACATGTGACGCTCGGGGAGCGCCGCCTCGAGCTTGCGATGCCAGCGCGCGGCGACAGAGCAAAGAACAAGGAGACCGAGCACGGCGAGGATGATGAGGAATTTTGTCATGGGGCGTATTGGTTGAAGAGCGTTTGCCAGTGTTGGCCGTAGCGAAGGAGCAGACCGATCAGATCGGCGGTGGAGAGGGTTTGCTCCTCGTCGTTGAAATCCCAAATTTGCTGAGGAGAGGCTAGGAACGGAGCGCGGGCTTCCAAGGGCAGCACGCCAAGCGCAAGCTGGATCAACGTGGCCTGGCTCGTGAACATGCTGCGCGCGCGCTCTGTGGTTTTGAGCTTAACGCCGGTGTCAGCGTCCAGAAAACCAACGGCTAGTTGCGCCGCATAGATCTGCGCGGGGGTCAGTGGCGGCGGTTGAGCGCTCGCGATATCGCTCTCAACATTCGCTTCGTTCGGCGTAGTCGCGCTCGGGATGCCGATGATGCCGTGTGACGGCGAATCAATGAGGTAGCTTGTGCCGGAAAAACCAACGACCAAGCCGAGGGAGCACGGGAATGAATCAAATAAGTTTCCTTCGCTCATTGGTTATGCGGCGCGGTGGCCGGTGAAAGTGTTGCGCACTACGTCGGTCGTAGATTGATAAGCCCAGAACTGATTGCCCGCGGGTTTACGCGTGACCGGCGTAATCGGGTTGATCCCCGCTGCCAGTGCGGCGCTCGCCTTGTAGGTTGCGAGTGAGCCGGTGAGATGTCCGAGACTGGTCGTCGGCATTCCGGTCAACGGCGTTTGCTCGATTGTGTCGATGACGTCCTTTGCGCTGTCGAGCACATCACCGCCGAGAATTGCTTGGCCTCCGGCTGCGTTGCTCGCGGTGTCGGTAATGATCCTCCACCATTTGTCATCGGTCACACCGCGAATACCGACGAGTCTCGCTGAGTTGCCGCCGATTTCTGTCCAGTCATCGAGGACCGGTATGCACTGCACGCGAGGAAGGGAGAGCGCGCCAATCTGAACGAGTGACGCGCCCCACAGATAAATGCCGCTTACGCCGTCGCCAGCGTAGCTAAGGCCCGCGTAGGCGTTGCCGTTAGGCGAAGTGTGCATCTTCGCGTTGTGCGTGCCGGCGGTATTGCAGATGCCGCGAATGCGCATTTGGAACCAGCCTGAACCAACGTCTGTTGCGGAGCATGAAATAAACGTCCATGACGCGGCGTAAGAGTTGCCCGGCGTGAGTGCGGAGAGAGAAAAATCGTAAGCCGACCGGCAACCACCGAGTTCAAAATAGACGGAGCGACCGTTCGTTTTCGTATAGAAAGAAAATTCGTAGATGCCTCCCGCCGATAGGGGCAGCAGGCTCGTCAGCTGAGCATAGTGCTGTGCTGTCGTAGCAGTCTCAATTAGAGAGTCCGCAGTGCTGGTCGCGTCGGGAGCAGTCGTCGCGTTTGCTGAGACCGACGCTGCGATTTTCGTCCAATAGGCGTTTTCAAATTCGCTGCCGAATTGGAGGCGATTCGCTTGGCTACCACCCAATTGCACCCAGGCAGGCGGCTGGCCCGTAACCAGCCAGGCGAGGGATTCAGCGCTGGTAAGGTGCGCATTCATCCAGCACCCAAGAGGAGCCTCACCGGCCGGCCAGTTGAAGCCTGTCAGGTGATAAGCTGAATTTAGATTAGCGTCCAACCACTCGGGAGGAGTTCCGCCGGTTGCAGCAACGAAAGATGCCGAAACATCTTCGCCGTTAATACGCACCACGGGATTTCCCGTTCCCTTGAACAGCAATATCTCGACCATTACAGTCGCGCCGGAATGTGCCGCGCGAAACCCCGCGAAGGTGAATGTTCGATTGTTGGATGAATTCGAGGTGCCGTTTGCTTGAATTCTCAAAGCGCCAGCTGTGTCGAATTGAACTTGTAACGAATCCCCAATCGAGAGTGCGGGCGCAGTTGAAGAGGAGAGAAAAAAAATGTTGGCGGTTACCGCCGGATTCGCGGTAGAAACGGGGACTGAACCCCGCCATTCCGCGACAAGTGCGCCAGCCAACCAGCCGCGGTGACCGGCCGAGAATGGCCCTTGAATTTGTGCGCGATTGGTGGTCGTGCCATCGCTCTGGAGCCATTGCGCAAACGCGCGACTTGCATTGAATTGCGCGATGAGATTTTCGATCAAGATTGCGTTGTCCGCGCGGCCGCCGGAGTCCGGATCGCGTTCGAGGTAGAGGAGAGAGCCAAGCTTGGCTAACTTCACGCGGGTTTGTTCGTCGAGGCGGCTCATGGAATCAGCGGGCGTAGTAAAGCGTTTGACCATTCGCGCCGTTCATCAGCGCGCCGGAGGCGAAGGACATGCCGCGCACCATCTGCACGGAACTGGAAGTGGTGGCGCGCGCGGCAACGGGGTTCACGCGATGCCGGCGAAGGCCGGCGGTGGCGGACGACGTGCTCACGGCGGTAGGTGAATTCAGGCGACGGCGTTCGCCGGCAAACATTCCGCGCGCGGAAACCACCGCGGCGGGAGCTGCGAGGCGCTGACGCTCGAGCGTGACCGATCCGCGAGCCGTGACGCGCGCGACTGACGAAAGCGTGCGGACGCGAAGCACGACGGCGGCGCCGATCGCCCGCGCGGCCGCAAGGAGGCGAGCCGGACGGCGGCGCTCGAGGAGCGCACGAATGCGGCCGGCGTAGGCCTCGAGCTTGCGAATGTTTCCGGTGATCGGCACGGGATTAAGCAGAGAGACGGAACTTGAGGCCGCCGGCGGGAATAATGGGGCGATCGTCGATCGCGTAGGCCTTGCCATACCAACGACGAAGGAACACTGCGCCATCCGCCGTGATGTCGATCGCGGCGCCGCCGATGGTGGCAGAAAGCTTTAGCGTGCCGGCCGCGGAGTTGACGACGTAGTAAGTCGTATTCAGCGCGAGGCCGGCGGGAATGGGCAGACCATCCAACGCGAAAACGCGCGCCATCATGCCATCGGTGAGGCCGTGCGCGGCGCGGGTGAGCGTGTCAACCGATGCCTGGACAACGAACGCTTGCGGCGTGTCGCCACACGGTTGCGCCCAGCGGATCACGTTGCCACTGTCACGAATGCCCCAGCCGACGATTTCCGGAAGTGCGCCGGTGAGAACGGGGAATTGAATCTCCGCGATGTTCGCAACGAGATCGCCAACGAGGGAAAAATTCGCGTCGAGCGCGGCAACGATAACGGAAGCGTAACCGCTCCCCGCAGCTTCAACGCCGCCGCTGCCGTCGTCCGCGGGGAGCGTGGTGAACAAGCAAACCTTGAGCGTGTCCGCGCTCGCGGGACGCGTGTAGCCCGCGGGAACCGTCCGGAGTGCGAGCCCGAGAATGGTCTGACGATATGAGAGGAGCATATATTAGCCCGCCGTGTAACCAACGCGCGGGAGAACAACGGTTTTTCCGGCGAGACCGTCGACGGGGCGGAGCTTTCCCTCGGAGTCCAAAATTGAAACATCCCAAGGGTAGGCGATTAAGACGGAGAGCGCGGCCGTTTCGGCGGCCGTGAGATCGACGCAAAAAAAGACTTTCTCCGGATCGGAATCAGCGAGGAGCGTGATGCCCGCGCCCAGCTTCTTGCGGATCACGGCATCAGCGTCCGGCATCGCGCCGTGTTGCTTCATGCAAAACGCGATGCCGTCGATCTGCCCCGCATCGGCTTCGATGTCGCTCCGCGAAATTTCGAGAGCGAAAGATTGATCGCGCCCTTGATAAATCGGGAGCGCGAGCGGGTCGAGATAGGCGGAAATCGCACTCATGTTTTAGCGAGGAGTTTCCGCGGCTTGCCGAAAACGAGGTAATGCAGATCCAATCCGTCAACGTCAGGATCGGGTTGGCCGATGGGTTGATCGGGAAACTCGAAGCCCGCCCCGAGGAGATACTCGATCGCTTGCTCAATCATGCGCGCAACGACGCGGTTGGCCGGCACAGTCTCGGGATGCTCCGAATTGAATGCGGCGCGGTTAATGTTCGGCGCTTCGCAAATGCACACGGCGGAGAGCAAACGCAGCGAAAGGCCGGCGCCCTTGACCTGATCCAAACGTTGAGCGCGCGGCGTCTTGATGATGACGACAATTCCCTGACGGAGGATTGCCTTTTCGAAAACGCCGTCCGCCGCCTGCCACTCCTCCGGAGTTGCCGCCGGATCCAACTCGAGCATGACCTCGAGGCCGGCGAAGAGCGGGGAGTTCGCGAGCGCGGCTTTGGCGTCGGACTGGATCGTGTCGAAGCTCATACGTTGATCGCCTCCGCGATTGTGCGGCCGGCTTCCATGCCATTGCGCAACGTTGCTTTCAGCGCCTCGGATTCTTTGCGGGCGAGATAAGAACCGATGTCCGCGGAGAGGGCAGCCAGCGCGTGCGCGAAAATGCCGCGCCGGTTGCCCACCTCCAGGGAGCCCGGAACAAAACTGGAAAGGCGCACTGCGACGGAGCCGGATTCGCCGCTACCCTCGAGGGCGGCGCGCGAGAGCAAGGGCGCAACTTGGCTTCGCGGATTCACGAGCTCGATCCGGCGCGAGTCTTTCAACCGGCGGATTCGCTTCATGAGCCAGGCGGCCGACATGAAACCGGAGGCCGCGCCGCGGAGGTTAATCTCAAACACGGTGGAAACCGCACGGAAATTCATGCGCTTGTCCGTGTCTTTATACACGCCAGGGAAAAGAATTTCGCGCTCGGCATTTGTGGCGAGCGAGCCAGGCACGGCGAAACCACCGGTGCCGCGACGGCCGCCGGCGATGCGACGCCCCGCGGTGCTGACACGCACGCCGCGGATCTGCAAGCGGCCTTCAAACAAACTCACGTTGGCGAGGATGCTTTTAAACCCGCCCATGATGGATTGCGCGCGCGCGGCCGCGACGCCGGTAATACCGTCTTTGTGATTACCGTTTCGCCGCCCGAGGGTGAAACCGCGGGCAATGGCGGCCTCCGTAATTTTTTGCGCGTGCGGTGCGCGTGCACGGAAAAGCGCGGCGAGGCTATTACCGCCTGGCGCGCGATAGGCGAGATCTTCGCCTTTCTTGATCAGGACTTGCTCGCCGGTGAGACCGGCAACGCGACCGTAAGCAGCGAGGTTGAACCCGAGTTGCTCGAGGATAAGCGGCGGTGAAACGACGACGATCGCGGACGTGCTCATGCCGGCGGGAGAAACGGGGGCTCGGTGCCGTCGGCACCGGCGAGGCCTTTCGTGCGCCAACGTTGGTAGAAGCGAACGGCACGCGGGAGCGCCAAAATAAAACAGAGGACTGTCAGCGCGCATCCGAAGAAACCGCCGACGACGCGGAACAAGAGTGTCAGGTGTTCGCCCCATGTCACGAGCCAGGTAAAGAGACCGCTGCTCGCGCCAGTTGCCGCGATCACAAGCGGGTGCGACTTCGCTTGAGCGACGAGATAAAGGGCGAACGTGGTGACGAGGTGGAACATTAGGGGAGGGCGGCGGCGTAACCGCACACAAAACTGACGAGGGGATCGGATTGCGGCCGCTCGGGACCGCCGTGAATGCGATAGACGCGGCCGACCGAATCGGTGAACGCCTGGTTGACGGCGGGAAGTTTGCCGGCAAACAAAGCGCGGGAAAAAGTCAGACGGACGATAACGTTGTTACTCTTGTGTTTGTCGTATGCCGTTTCGGTTGGATCCAACGACTCGCTGGTTGCTGGCAAATCGCAGAGGGCGCCAAAGCGAAATTTGGTTGGCGCCACATAAGCGATGTTGGCCGCTAGCTGAGCAGCGAGCGCGCTATGATCGAAACCGGACACGACGCGAGGTTAGGTCTTCTTGGTGGAAGACTTCACCGGTTTGGATTCAGACTCAGAAGCACTTGCGGCCGCGAGCTTGCTTTCGAGCGCGGCGATTTTTGCAGCGTTCTCGTCCAAAACTTGGGCGCACTGCTCGAGCTTGCTGTTTGCCTCATCCCGAGATTTGGCGAGGCGGGAGACTTCTTCTTTCAAAGAGACGGCCGCTTGATCGCGCGAAGCGATAACACCGTTGAGGGCTTCGATGGTCTTGGCCTGTTCGGCGAGATCGCCTTTGGCGGCGGAAACTTTCGTATTGAGGTCGGTAATCGTTGCATCAGCCGCGCCGAGTTTTTCAACAAGCTGCAGATTGCGGGCATCACCGGTGGTGAGTGATTCACGCAACTGCGTGATGATTTCGCCTTGAGCGATGTTTTGATCCAAGATTTCCGCCACGGCGGGATCCTTACGCGCAGCTTTGTGAAGGCGACGGACACGGCCGAGGTTGGCTTGCGCGTCGAAAAGCGATTCGCGATCGCGATGCAGTTGAGCGAGGTGAGCGGCGGCCTTCTCGGCTTTGGAAAGCTTTGGCTGGTTTTCTTCCGTGGGCATGACGAACGAAATTGAGGGTTTGGAGTTCGGGTGAATAAAAGGCGGAGGGCCATGAGCACCCGCCGCCGTTAAACACACCGGTTAAATTAGCCGTTGGAACGAAGGCACACGATGCGCGCACCGCGGGCGTCCGCGTAAGCGAGCGTCCAGTTGGCTTCCACCGCCAGTTCCGCATTGGTGGCGGATTGACCGGCCGGATTGCCCGCCCATGCAGCGCCTTGCGGGTGCATGATGAAACGCGTATAATCGGCGAAACCTTTGTTGTTTTTGCTCGTGTCGAGGATGGGGTAGAACGTCGAGATTTCACCCACTTCCGAAGCCTGCGGCTTCTCGCCATAAGCGACCGCGCCAGGCATAAAGATGTAGGTATCGTAAACGAAACCAGACACACCACCCGCACGACGGAGAAGATCACTGACGATGACGCGAGAGCCTTTGTAATCCTTCACGCGTTTCTTGCCCTCGGAATCGCGGATGATAGTGACGTCTTCTTGTAACGACATCGCGGTTTCGATGTCGGAGTGACACACGATAACGGCGTCATCCATCGTGTCCTTCAACTCACCGAGAAGGCCGATTGTCTTGAGGAACTCGTCCGAACTAAAAAGTTTATCCGCAGAAGGAGCAGCGCCCGTTTCGGAGAAGATGTCGCGACGCAGAGTTTTGAAAGCGGCCGCTCCCGCACCAGGGGCGGCGGCGAAACCGAACACACCGCGCATGATATGGAGAAGCGTGCGCTGACGATTGCGGAGCCGGTTGTCCGAAACGGTGTCGAGTGCGAAGCCGAGCGGATCCGCGCCGCTGACGCCCTTAGAGAGAGCGGTTGCGCCGAAACCGAGACGACGATTCAGGATCGCTGCGCGCTGTTTACCACTGGTCACGTTCTGGATCGTGAGATCGCCATTCTCGACCTGAATATCGTCCTGCATGTCCGCCTCTTTGAAAAACGGAATTTCAACGGCGGTCCCGCCGCCCGATGCAGCCTCAACGATTTGCGGGTCACGGATAGCGATACCAGAGTTGATCAGGCCGACGCGTGTGAGAACGCGTTCCGCGATGCCCACAATCCAGATCGCAGGCACCCAGAGATTGGCGACGGTGGTATGTGCCCCGAGCGTCATGCTTGGCTTTGGCATGAACATGGCGTTCACCGCGAGAAAAGCACAGACAGCAACCTTAGGACCGTAGTGGGTTGCGAGTTGGTCGAGACCAAATGCGAGCAAGCCGACGAGAAGGACGGCCGCGAGGATGAAGCGAGAGTTAGACATAAATGTGAAGTTGTGGTTTGCGTGGAGGACGAGCGCAGCGAGTCGTTAGCTCTTAACGCCAGCCGCGACTTTGAGTGCTTCCGCGCGTTTAGGATCAGCGAGAGTGATCTCCGCTTGGCGCGTTGCGTTGAGGGATTTCTGATCCCAGGGGTTCGGCTCGTTGGCAGCGCCGCCGCCGTTACCGGCGCCGAGATCGACGCCCTTGCCCCCAAGGCCGGATGCTTTCAGTTCGTCGAATTTCTTTTTCCAATCGTCACGCTCGGCAGTCAGGTTGGTAACCTGCGTTGAGAGATTGGTTCTTTCGGTCGTCAAATTCCCGATCGTCGCTTGAAGCTCGGAAATTTCTACGGTGTGCATCTTGGCCGAAAGGGCCTCGAAGGTGATCTCGGGTTCATCGCCCAAGATCGTCATAGCGCGCGAGAACTTCGCTTTGTCAGCGCCGAACGCGGCTTTAATTTTTGTGTGAGTTTCTTTCATTGCGGAGTCGGATTGAGTTTCGGAGGAGTTACTAAAGGCGCTGGGTGTAACCGTGTTTTTGTCCGGTTCGGTTTTCGGAAGGCCGACACCCTGTTGTTCGTCGGCAAACAATCCGCGGAGAAATTCTTTGAATGATTGTTTGCCGCGGGAGAGCGCCGCAAAGATGCCGCCTGGATTTGCGGCCGGATCGTCAACGATCGCGCCGTAGGTCAACTCCGTGCAACGAAGGGCGGGCATGCCGTCGTATTTGAGTTCAACGTCCTTGGGGCGCTCGCTGTATTCCGTGCCGTCCTTCGCCACAAACACGAGGTAGCCCCATGGCTCGAGCGAGATGCCAAACAGATCAGGCGTCTTTTCCGCCATCTCAAGGATGCGCGAGAAAAGTTTCGGCTGATCGGTCTTGAACGTATCATAGAATTCTAGCCTGGCTGCAACGAGTTGATTGCCTTTCACGGCAACACCGGAGAACCAGCCTGGGAATTCTGTGACGCGGTCGTTGTCGCCCATCCATTGATCAGCCCAGGACAAATGCGAGATAGCGGCTTTGAACTTCGCGCCCTTCGCGGCGAGAACATCGTTGGCCGTGGAAATGGTTTTCTCGTCGATATAGATGCCATGACCTTTGGCCTCGAGGTCTGCTGTGATGAGAGCAACGTTGGTTAAGATGCCGGCGTTTCGATCGACGCCAAACGTATGAGGTGCGGAGAAACGGTATGCTTGGGTTTTCGGATTCATGCGGGAAATTATTTGTCGTCATCGTCCGACGCGGGAGTGGCCGGAGATTCTGTCGAAGGTTTGGGAGCGGGAGCCGGTTCAGTCGGCGGAGTCTTCACGGGCGGGCGCGCGGCGCCGGCGATCTGACCGAGATACATAAACTCCCGCGGCACGATGACCGCGGAATGATCGTCACCCTCCTTGAGGTTGCCGCATGCGATCTCACCGCGGATCCAGAGTTGCCGGCGTTGCGCAAAAACTTCCTCGGGATATAGGCCGTTCGCTTCCCAAATATCAGCGAGGGAGCTTTCGCCGGATTCGAGACGTTGCGCATTGGCACGTGCTTCTTTCTCCTCGTCCAGGACTGCAGTGCGGCGCCACGCCCAATCAATCAAATCGTCGTCTTTGTCGGGATTCGGCGGGAGATCGCCCTCCTTGGCCGCTTTGGAAATGCGCCAGAAGTGGAGACGGTCAAGATAGCGATCTTCGAGAAAGAAAAGAATGTAGCGGCGGCGGGCGTTCCATTGCGTGCCGAGGCCCTTGAAGCCGGAGTAAGATACATCGCCCAAGCCCGAGAACCAAAGTTCAACCGGCAAACCAATCGGCGTGCTCATCGCGTGAAGCATCAGCATCACGAGCTCCTTGTAATCGGAGGCCTGATACTGCGTTTTCAGCATGTTCAGTTTCTCGCCTTTTTTTAGCGCGATGAATTGACCAGGCTTCAGGCTGATAACGACGGGCTGTTTGTCCTGCTTGTCGGCGGCCGCGTCCTCGGTTTCACCGGTTGCCGTATCATCGTTGATTGAGGCGGTCGGGTTGCTCGACATGCCTTTTAAAATTTCCTCGGCCTCCTCGGATTCGATCGTGCCGGAAATCGTATTGGCGTCTTTGATCTGCTTAGTCTTCGAGCGCGTGATCTCGTAGAGGTCATGCGCCGGACGCAGGCACGGAAGCGCCCAAGGTAAACCGCGACCCATGAGGACGCGGTCTTTGTTATAGACGTGAATGACGAACTGCGCAGGGACTGGCGTAGTGCCGTCAAAAGTGATCGTGCCAGAGGGATTCAGCTTTCCGAACCGGTAAGCAATGGGACGGTCGTTGGCGTCGTAGAGGATGCCATTGATTTCTTTTGTCCCGTCCGTTTTGACTTCCGCGCTGGCTGTCGTGGCGCTGCCGCAATACTCGGAGGGCACAAGCTGAATGTGCCCCGTGACGAGGAGAACGATGAAGATCTCGCCCGCGACAAACATTTCGCGGAGGATAATTTCCTCGCAACTGCGTAGGGAATCGCCGGCACGCGTGACGCGCTTTTTCCAGCGATACCAAAACAACTCTTTCAGGTCGTTGTATTTCTTGCTCGAGCTACGGGAGCGCAGATTGGAAAAGCCGATCGCACTTGGGAAATTATTGAACAGGCCTGCGAGGTAAGGGTTGTTGCGGATCTCGCGCCGGAGGCGGGCGAGGGCAATCGACCTTTGCGGACCGGCAAAATAATAATCCTCCGCGAGCGAAATAAAATTGCCGTAATCCGATTCGGTCGTTGTCGCCGTCGCGTCGTAATACGCAGAAAGCAGGATGGTGCGGGTGGGCGTTTCGTTGCGCATTACTTGCTCCCTGGCATTTTCGTTTCGAGCGAGGCCATGCGCGGGGAAGCCCCGCCGGCGATGCGTCGTTCGAGAGCTGCGATCTCGGACTTGAGTTCTTTCTCTCGCTCAATCGCCCGCTCGTAGGCGATCTGGGTAACGGATGAACCTCCGATCGTGAACGCGCCGCCGTTGTCTTCAGACCGTTCAATCGTGCGGCGGACGCGTGCGAGCGCGGCGCGCAAACGTGTGAGGCGTTCGCCAATGGTTTCCCCTCCGGTGCTAGTCGGCATACTAAAGGCCTTGGATGTAACCAAGGACTCCGCGTAGAGATGCCGGCCGAATGCCGGTTTTGGTGAAGATGGCCCGCTAGTCGCGCTTCTCCAAATCCGCGGCCGTCATTTCCTGCTTTTGCTTTTCAAGAGAGCATTGGACCTCAAAAACTTGCTGGGCAAAAATCTTCAACACTTCGCTGGTCTGATTGGGCAGTTGTTCCGCAATCTTTTGCACCCCACGCAAGTCATTACGATCAAGACCAACAAAGCATTCGCGCCGGAGAATGAAATTCGTTTGGTGAGCGAGCAACCCGCCGCGGAGCTTAGCGATGTAGCTCGCAACGCCGGTGTCATCAACCTCAGCACCGAGGAACGCGGCCGTCTCTTTACTAATGCGAGTGAGTAAAAATTCGTGGGCGCGGAAAAAAGCTTCGTAATCGTCGATCAGCTTGGCCTGCTGGGCTAGGAGTTTTTGCGGGTCGATCTCGAGTAGAGGCACATCCCAAACAATAATGCATCTAATGCGTTTATCAAATATCGGAACTAACCTTGCTGAATGGTCACTGTCTTGCGTTGGTCATCGCCTTTGTCTTTCACGCGGCGCTTCCGGAGCACCCAAAGGAGAGCGAGGAAATACACTTGGCAGTCAAACTTGTGGTTATTGCCGCGGCGAGATTTGAAGACAAACGGCGGTTTGCCTGCAACGGCCGGCTTCCTCGGGACACGGCGCTCGTCCAAGAGTTGCGCATAGAATCCTTGCTGCTCTTCTTTCGAGAGTTCGTCTGGGGGTTCAAGTGAGAGCTCCCCACCGTCGAGGGAGTAGGTGAACCAATTTTTGATCTCACCCGATAGCCGTTTCTCGAGCTCAACTTTGAATTGATAAAGCGAGATTACCAACTTGGGGACCGTGAAACCCTTGTTCTGCAGTTTGCCGCCCAGGTAAACGTTGGCGCGCTCGATCTTGGCGAGATCCTTCGCGATCTCAAAACCTTCCGCACCCATCCAACCGCGTTCGCGTCGTTCGTAGATTGCCTCAAGGGTTTCGGCGCGGCGGTCCTCGAAATTCACGTCAATGATAACGTAGGACGTTGGCGCGAGTTTCGCGTAAGTGTCTTGGACAAATTCTAGATCTGCCCAACTCGGGGCCTCGCCGTGTGAGACGATATAAGAATCTCCCGCCCAATTCGCGGCGTTGACGGTGTATTCGATGCGGTTCGTTTGAACGTCGCCGGCGACAATGAGCACATCTGCTTTGAAATCGGTTGGTATTGCCCCGCGGCGATAGGGCCGCTCGAGCGCGGTAAACTTGGCGGCCGTGATCGTCCCAACATTTTCACGCCACGGCTCACCCATGCGCGAATTCCAAAAATCTTGTCGGTCATGAAAAAAACCCGACGTGCGTGCGGAAAGAAAATCTTTAGCGAGCTCGCCGACGCGGTTGACCTTGAGCGGACCATAAAGCCCGTTGAGGTGATAGGAGACGTGACCAGGTTCTCCCTTCGTGCTGGCTCGCCAATGGGAGTCGGGATGCCGGATGGCGGCGAGTCGCTCGGCATCCGTCCAACCATTCGGACCAACGTTGGCAGAGCACACAGGATTCTCGCAACGGTAACGCGCGGAAGATTTGACCCGCTCGAGGTCCCACTTGTGATCCGTGATTTGCGCCTCGGGATCCCACCAGACTTGACCCCAGACGAGGCGTTGCGCGTGCGCGCAGTGCGGACAGATCGCGTGATAGTAGCGCTGATCCCCTTTGAGAAACCACGTCCAGATCGTGCCCTCCTCAATTGTCGGAGTGCAGGACCACATGTGCCGGCGTTCGTCGTCAAACGATTCAGTGCGGTGACGGGCGAGTTCAATCGTGGCAGCTTCTTTGTCGGAAGCACCGCGCCATTTATCGACCTCGTTACCAAAAAGGCGTTTGACCGTGTCACCAGCTACGCCGGCCGCGGAGTTGCCGCCAACCATGGTGAACGCGGCTGCAGGAAACAGCATGCGTTGATCCGTGAAGTTGTGACGGTTCTCCGGCTTCCGATCGCGCAGGATTTTGTTATGCGCGATGAGAGGTTGAATTTCCTTTTTTGAAATGTCCTTCGCTTTGTCATCGGTGGAGTCGATCCACATCGCCGGCCCAGGCTGACCGGCGATGCCCCAGGCAACACCCATGCGCAGGAGAAAAGTTTTACCGATGCGGGTAGGCCCAACAAAGGTAATATCTGTGACGCCTGGCTCATCCAGTTGATCAAGCGGCTCAGCAAGGTAAGGTGAGTAACTCCAATTGACGCGGCCGTGTTTCGTCTCGTTTTTTCCGGAAGGGAGCTCGATGTGTTTCGCGCACCACTCGGAGGGCTTGAGCCGTTCTGCGGGACGAAAGAATTGCCGAGTGAATGAGCGAAGCTTTTCGGCGGCCGGCGTATAACGCTCCTCAATCTTCATGACGCGAGATCGCGCCGTGTGCGATCGGGCGCCGCCTCGAGCGCGGAAAGAATCAGGTCAACAGCATCGTCAACGGCCATGCGCACATTTTGGACCTTATCCGCAGGCAGGATGGAAACGAGGTTCGCGGAGACCGTCGCACCGAGTTTCAGTAGCGCGTTGCGAATCTCCTGCAGCGTGGTCCCGACAACATTCTCCACTTCGTCCAACGAGATGAGCGCGCGCGACAACTCCTGAAGCTCGAGGAAATTCTTGCGGGCGGCCGCCGCTGCTTTCGTGGCATCGTTCCAATTCTTGGTCTGCGCAGAGATCTCAACGCTATCTCCGTGCTTCGCTGCCAACATGAGAAGGCCGTAAGCAACTTGGGGAACGGCCTCGGCTTGCTCAATCATGAGCGAATCAAAATCTGTCGTTTTCTTTATAAACTTCCGGATGTCGATTATTTCACCCCGCCACCGCTTGCGGCCCTTGTTTGGCGGCAAACTTTCGCCGGTGCTCTCTTTCCCCGTTGCGCCCGCTTCTGATCCTGGGGGTGGTTGTGGGTGTTGCGCGAAGCGATTTTTTTCCGAGGCGCTATCTAAGCGCCGGCCGCGGGGCGGAGCGTTAATCGCCCGCCAGTCCAAAGCGGTCTGCGAATCGAAGAAAGGCGGCATGCCTTTATCTTTCCGGAGCTTGCTGATGTAGGGACGCGAACAGTCAAAGAGCTCGGTGAGTTGCCGGTCTGTGAGCGCGGGGCTCGTTGGTGACTGTTCACTAACCTCCACATAATAGGCGCAAGATGTAACCAAGCATTAACTAGCCACTATTTACTAAAGTTTTTATTCACCACACACAAAGAGGGTGAGGCCTCACGCGGAACCTCGACTAGCCACCCCCTCACGGGAGGACCCGTAATTTTTACAACTTAGGCCGCTTTGTTTCGCGGCCTAAAAGCGCGTCAATCTTCTCAAGATGCTTGAGCAAGGCCTCGCGGCTGATGCCGAGGAGCTCGGCAACGTCCTGGTCATACCTGCATGGTTCGAGGAGCTCGGGTGACAGACGCCACACGAACGCCACCATGCGGAAGTAGCCCGAACGGAATCGACGTTTGTTGCCAAACGTTTTGGGCGGAAGACAGACCTGCATGAGAGCGCGAAGCACGTCAGCCGATTGGCTCGAGGCGAGCGCTTCCGCAAACGGGTGCGCATCCTCACGTTGGCTGGCTTGCCATTTCTCCAGGCCAACCGCGTCGATCCGTGCCGATTGCTCCTCTTCTGTGAACTGAATGACCGGCTTAGGCATGCGCACCCCCTTGCGACGGCACGCGACGGCATTCGACGGCACTAGGCCAAAGGGGCGATGTTCTTTTTTCGCTCTTATCCCCAGTCTCAGAGACGGCACGACGGCAAAAACTAATAAATACCTGTGCGCACATATACACACAGACGCGCGTGCGCGTGCATAGTCCTGACAAAATGCCGTCGCGCCGTCGCGTCCGCGCTCGCCCTCGGGTTGTGGCGAGGTGTTCAGAAAAATTTGTGTGCCGTCGCATGCCGTCGCGTGCCGTCGCTTTCATGGGGTGTTAGAGTCCAGTTTTGTCCTGCGGACGCGGTGTCAGCGTCCAAGTTTTCTTCATGCGTGCGGGCGTCAGGTGACAGACGCCCTCGCCGAAATGCTTTTCGCAAAGGGCCAGTCGCTTACCGAGCCAATTGGAGGCCTTGACCTCGCGTTTCTCGTCAGCCGAGAGCTTCGATTTATCGTGATTCTTGAGCAACACCTCGAGGTCTCCGGCTGATCCCTCCCATTTGTCCCGTTCTTTCCAATAGGCCGAGTGCTCCGCATCCCCTTCGACATACTCATTGAACACGACTTTAGAGCGGACAATGAGATCCCAGAGACGCGTGTGTGGGCTCATCTCATGTAGCTCCGCTTTGATCGCGGGGTGATGCCAGTGGCGCACGATGAAACGCCCGCCCGACACGTGCGACGGCATTTTAAAAATCCGCAACAGCCACCACAAAAAGGCGGGCAGCTCGGCGCGGACCGTGGCGCGATAACTTTCTTTCTCGGCCTCCGTGCGCGTAGGCATAGGAGAGGGCCAGCACGCCTCTTCCAGAGGCGTTTCAGTAGTGATTTGTTTGGACGGCCGCGGCCGCGTGTAACCTTTCAGAAGCATGATTTTGTCGTCCACATCGCCATCGAGAGGCGGGAGAACAAGTATACCCTGCAAGTTAACCAAGACTACGAGCCGACGCAGAACTTCGACGGAGAACCCGTCTTTATGCATCGCCCGCAAACGAAATTCATTGTTAGCGACAAACTTCTTAATCTCCGACGCGAACTTTTGCCGCTGATCTAGCTTCGTGTCCGCTTGGTTTTCGTCGTCAACCAACTGCAGAACCGCCTCGGCCGCGTCCTTGTTGAAATTGTCCTGGCCGGTCATCGCCGCGTAGGGCTTGCCGACGCGGCCGCCAAAGATCTGACGCAACACCCAGGTCAAAAAACTCTTTCCGCAATCTGGCTCGCCGGCGATCCCGAGCGCCAGGCCATTCGTGCGCTGACAGTCCATGTAGCTTTGCACCCCATGCTGTAGCCAAGCGAAGAACCACGGCCGTTGGTCGATCGTGGATTTTCCCCCGTTGTCATCGGTTGGCTCTTCGCCAACGAGCAGGCCCGTGAAAAACTTCTCGAGCACCGGCCAAGCTCCCTCCTTTGGTTCAATGAAAACTGGATCCTCCATGACCAGGACGCGCCGTCCCGTGATCATGTGCATGCCGGCACGGTAGCCCGCCAGTAGACCCGCATAAGCCACGCGGCTATTTTGTTCTACCTCACGCAATTTCTCGTCAAGCGGGCTGATCGCTTCGCCCGCCTTGACGTTCGGTTTATCGCTTAGGCCATGGGTTTTTTTGAGCTCACGCTTGAATTGCGTTTCGTTCAGATCGACCCATTCGCCCGCCTCGTTTTTCATCCAAAACAAGCGCGACATTGAATCGAAGTAGTAGGCCGGCATCCCGTCCTTGCTTTCAAACGCATCCTCCGGATCGGGCACGCCCGACGCCGGCGGCGCCGAACTCACGGTTTCGGGCGCAGGTGTGTTTGCCGGCAAACGTTCCGGTTCGGCGATCGTGCTCGAGGAGCCGGCCGCCGTGAAAGGCACAACTTTTTCGTCGCTCACTTGGCCCAACCTCCCGCGCCGTCCATCACGCCAACTTTCATCATCCATTTATACATTTTCAGGGTATCCGGTTTTGCTGCTTTGTAATAGTCGTTGAAATCCTTGCCCCATAGCCCAGGGCGTAACCAACTCACCACCACCCGCCGGCAACCGGCGTGCTCGAGCTTTTCCGCGAGACTCGGCGGCGTGATCTTGTTTTGAGTTTCCGCGGGATCTTCGCGCCAGGCGCGGCCGGCGCTGTCGTTATCGGCAATCACCCATGCGAGCGGTTTATTTGCCCGCAACCACCGCCCCCAGTAAGCGAGGAACGCCGGCATGCCTTGCGCACCACGAATGCCAAACACGGCAATCCCCGCGGGAATCTCCGTCGCATCGTGAAACCAACCACACGCCCCCCAGAAAGAAATCGCGTCCCATTGGCCCTCGAGGAGCACGATCAATTTTGCCGTCCCCACATCCCCCAACACAAAAGGAAGCGGCGCAATGATTGCCTCGCGTGAACCTTGCGCGGGATCGTAAGGGATGCCGCGCTCGCGGCCGACCTCTACGAGTGCGCGCTCAAACTGCGACCGCGGTTCACCCTTCGGATAGCCAGGGATAAACATCCAACCCTTGGTGTCCGGCCGGCCGCCGGTGCCTAACGAGAAAAACCGTTGGTGATAGCCGATCGGATGCAGCTTAGCAGTGATTCCGGTTTCGAGCGATCCCGTGAATGTCGGGAATTCTACGAGGAACCCTTTTTGACGGCGAGCATTCGCGCCGGCGTCGCAACCACGCTCGAGCACGTAGGAAAGTTTTTCTTGGGCGATGAGCTCGTCTATCCAGTAGTAGGGCCAACCGCGTGCCTTCGCTAATTTCTCTTTCGCGCGGCCGTCGTTGAGGAGCGCGTCCGCGCCGTCCTGGTAGCGATCACGCACCACGGACGGCCATTCCGGCAACCAGCGGCGCTTCTCGTCAACCTCCGGCTCGAGCTCTTTCTTGCGGAGCGCGTAAATGTTTTCCTCGGCCTCGCGTTCCTTGCGTTTTTTCTCGAGGGCCTTGGCCGCGCGCGCAACGAGCGGATCCACCGGAGCAGGGGCGGGGACTGTGCCAGAAGCGGCCGCTGACGCGGCCGCCGGCGAAGCCTGTCGATGGGTGCGAGTGCCGGCAATTTCAACGAGGCGATCCTTAAACTCTTCGTCGGATAGATTGGGCCAACATAGACGCGCAAAATCGACCACGCCGCCGCGCTGATCCGCGCCAAAATCTTTGAAGCCACGCCCACCGCCCAGAATGGAAAACGACGCCGTCCGCTCGTCGCGAAACGGACTCCGCACCACGCCGTCTTTGTAGGGAATCGGCAACGGTAAGCCAGCCGCATCCCAGATCTGGCCGATCGTGAGCTCGGTAATTGCGCGCGAGTAATCGCTGTTCGTAGGGCCTGACATTTATCCTCGAGCGAATTTTGGGAGCGGCATGCGCGAGAGCGCGATTCGCAGATCCAACTTGTAGTTTTCGCGAATAAGCTTCGGTTGCGCGTTGTGATCGCATTGCGCGCACGTGCCTCGGTTGCGGACCGCTCGGCATACGCGCGTTGGCGCGAAATGTTCACCGCACTTACTGCAGGTAAAAACTTGGATGACGGTTGGAAATTGTTTTTCGGTTGTGCTCATGTGTTTGGGTTAAAAGGGGACGTCTTCGTCTAAGTTTTCTTGTGCGGGAGCGGACGCGTTGGGGGTGCGCGGAGCGGGCGAGCGGAATTCGCCGCCGCCCTGATCACCTGACGATGAAGGCGTGCCATCGCCGCGGCCGCTGCCGAGGAATTGGAAGTTGTCGCACACTACTTTCATGCGGCTGCGTTTTTCCTTCGTGGTCTTGTCTTCCCACTGATCCAGGCGAAGGCGTCCCTCGACAAAGAGCGGACGGCCTTTCGTGCAATACTTGCCGATATTTTCGCCAGACTTCCCCCACGCCTCAATGTCAACGTAAGTGACCTCTTCGCGATCGGCGCCGGACTCGTCGCGAAACTTGCGGTTGACCGCGAGCGAGAACTGACAAATTGCCGTGCCTTTTGGCGTTACGCGCAACTCGGGATCCCGGGTGAGATTACCGATCAGCATTACTTTATTTAGATTAGCCATTTGGTTTTGGGTTAAATTAGAACAGGCTCATTTGTTTCACCTTGGTTTCAGGCGTGACGCTTTCACTCGCGTCGAATAGTTTCGGTTTCTCGCCGGCTGCGAGTTTCGCGGTGATGGTCTCCGCGTGTTTGTCGTAAACCACCGCGACGGCATCCGTGAGATACGAGTCGCGAAGATCTTTCTTTTTCAGCCAGTCGAAATAAAGCACGTCCGCGGCCGCGATCTCCTCGAGCGTGACCCCGCGATAACGGCCGAACGGCATTTTGATTCTTAATGCGTCAAGTATGTTCATCTTAACGGTCGATTTCGGATCCGTCTTGAAGCCGGAAGTTTATTGCCTGACGGCCGCCCTGGACTCCGCGTGTGCCCAACGTGGATGCGTTCGCTTCCCGAGCGATCTCGCGACGGCGACGATACGCAACGCGCTCCGCTTTCTTGAATTCGGCCCGACACACAGGCGTGCAAAATTCCTGCGTGGCATTCCGGCCGGTGAAGGGTTTGAGGCATTGGACGCAAATTGAAGTCATGCCGCGGCCTCCGCGTTCACATGGATTTTGACTCCCTCGAAACCGTTGCGTTTTGCGCGCACTGCTTCTGCGATCGCAATTTGTGCCGGCGTGCTGATGCCTTCGATCACTACGCCATTATGCGCCGCGCGTTCCACATCGTCTGGCATGCGTTCTACGACGGCCGCCAAGTGCTGATCAACGGCGGCCTCGAGCACGGGCGATTTCTCCCAACGCATTTGCACGTTGAAGATATAAGTTGCCTCACTCGCGGAGCGGGCCGCCAAGAGCAACTCAAACACTTTGGCCCAAAGCGCCTCATTCCATTTGCGAACAGTCTTGGGCTCCGGATCCATACGTTTGTCGGCAAACATCTCTTGCAAGGCCTCGCGGTAATTCGCGAGGCCTTCGATCGTTCGCACGGCGAGAAGTTGTTTTTCTATCGACGGACGCGAGTAGGTAGTTGTTTTTCCCATGGCTTACTCCGTGCGAGTGATACGAAACAGGTGAATGTCTTTCCCTGGGACGGTCCCGATCACTTCAACTGAGATCAGCTTCCGATGTCCGACCAGTGAAAGGAGGCGCGACTCGATTACGTCTTCTTTTGGCAGCGCGATTTTTTCTCGCTGCCAAAGCAGAGAGTCGCACGACTGCAATTTTATCATCAACGCGTAGGCGCTACCCTCGAAAACAAACTTAGCGTGAACCATCCCGCTCGAGTGGATTAGCCAGCGCAGTTTAGCCGGCGAGCAACGCGCGGGCTCCGTTTTCTTTGCCGGCGTCGCGACGTGTGCCACAACGCGGATCTCCGACGCCTGGTGTTTGGCGAGCGTTGGATGCGTAGGAGCCGGCGAGGTTTTCACGGACAGAGCCCGTCGCATTTCTTCCGCTTCGATATGGCTGCGAATTGTGACGATCCAACACACCCCCACGACCAATGCGCCGAGTAGGAGGCCGTAGCCGAATGCAAGTTGAGCGTTCATTAGAGTTTCCCCGCCTCCTTGCAGTCGGCCATGAAGTCTACGCCAAAGTCCAAACACGCATTACGAACAGGAACGGCGGCCGCGCCATGACCGTTGAAATCCTCGCGCAGAGCGCTTATAGCGCCGGCCACGGCGGCTGCTCGTGACATGAAAGTCGCCTCTTTCAAGCGGAGCGGGTGAGAGCTGCCGCCGATACCTGGCAACGATAAATCGTAACCGAAAGACCACGCTGCGCACGGAGCAGACTGGGCTGTCAAAATGCTCACCTTGGCCGGAGCCGGAACAGGCAAATTGATCCGCATCGGGTTGGAGCAATTTCCTTTTTTATCCCAATTGAATTTTTCGGGTGTCTTGTCGGCGACTGCTTCTTTCGAGCTGCTCGGGGCGAGTTTTTCAACCATGCGCATCATGATTTCCTCTTGGCCCTTTGCCTTACCGGCATCCAACATAACGAAAGCAGAATCTCCGGAGATAAACTGCAGCCAGTGCATGTTATCAACCAACGCCCACGGCTTCTCTTTCAGTATACCCTCCATCTCTGCACACATTTGGCCCAGGGAGAGCTTTGCGAGCGGCACCGGATCAATTTTAGCCAGTTCATTAATGCGAGTCTTGGCTTTGCTCCATTGATCTGACGGCGGGATAAGAACTTTTTTCTCGAAACGCCCGAGGTCTAGCTCGAGGCGCTTGGCAATGTCGCCGCCGAGATCTCCTACCCTAAGAGGGTTCATCATGATAAGGCACGCTCCGGCGAAATCGTCGATTTTCTTGATGCCCGCCGCGCGTTTCCAACCGGCCTCAATCATGGGTGAAGCTTTTGCCGTGGCGTCCTCGGAAAGAACATCGTTACGAGCTTTAATAACTTTCGCCCAAAGCTGCTTATCCAGAACGAGAGTGCATTTATTGCCGGCGTAGGTTTTACCCTTCGCAACTTTATCCTCCGGCACTAAGTCCAAGAGGTAAACGTCGTCAGCGTTCACTACGTCGCCATCGTCCGGAGTAAGCTCTTTTTTCTCTGCGACTTTGTTATTAGACCCTTTTTCATCGCGCGCTTTTTTCTTTGCACGCTCTTCTTTCTTCTCGGCGACGAGACGGGCTGCTTCACCTTTCCAGACTTCGGGATCCAGGCAATAGTGACCAATGGCAGACCACGCCTGGCGGAATGAACGCGCGATTTCCTCCGGCGGTTCGTAGTCGTTCGGGCATTTGATGATTAGCCCTTCGCGTTTCAAAACATCCTCGAATAGCAAATGCTCCTCGATCTCGCCGGCGGAGGTTTCGTTTTGAATAACTAACTCAGTGATGCGTGCGCACACCGCGGGGAAGTCCGCATAGCTTGCCAGCGCGGTGCCGTGCGCCGTGGTGAGACTGCGATTAGCAATCCGTTTCTGCGAGTCTTCGGGCAAGCCGAGCAAGCGGAGCGCGTTTGCGATTACCGGACGGGACTTATTGAGCGTCTTTGCAACATCGTCCTGCGTCATGTCAAAGTCGCGCATCATGTCGGCGTAACCCCGTGCTTGCTCGATTGGGTCGAGATCTTTGCGTTGGTCGTTTTCTATGTTAAGGAGAACGCGCGCCTGTTCGTCGGAAATGTTTTCGTATACGCGCGCGGGGATCGTGAGCATGCCTTTGATCCCTCGGCACGCCTCGAGGCGGCGGTGACCCCACAGCAATTGGAGGCGATTCTCCGCAGCGAGTCCAGGCAGGCCGGCCGCTCCCGCGAGGATGCGAATACCGACACGCTGCAGAAGGCCTTCGGAAACGATAGTAGCGCGGAGCTCCGCGACGCTCTCCGGTGTGATGCTGCCGCGCGGGTTATTCGGGTGCGGCTCGATACGCGCGATCTCAATATCCAACTCTTGGGGAGTGGGGAGCGGCTCATGCTGGCCGCGACGCGATAGCGCGGGGCGAATGTTTGCCGGCGAACTACCGAGCGAGCGAACAAACGCCGTAACTTCTCCATAGCACTTTTTGTAAACCTTGTTTTTCGGAGACGCGGAAAAGAATTTTTCGGCAGTCTCGAGCGCGGAGAGCAAGGCTGCGTCACGCGTAGGAAACGAGGCGTGACCCAATCCATGGGAGCAAGGGGAACCAACCATGTTGTCACCGGCGTCCAGCGTGTAGCCCGCATACCAAACTGGCGCGGAATCATCGACGGAGAAACTAGCGAGCTCGATTTCGCAACGGCATCCTTTCGGTAACTTGACCAAAATCTTTTCGGGGTTGGTGCATACCGAGTTTTCATTCCACTCGAATTGATTGAGCGGAAGTTCGGCGGTAGCGGCGGCCGTGTCAGAAGCCCCCGCGGAGTTTTTTTGTGTGGATTTGGCCATAAACTTATCGGTTGAGAAAACGGGCAAGCGTGTGTTGCAGCGTTACGAGCTCGGGCTCGGCATTGTCGCCTTGCGCACCGAGCAAGCGCTCGAGGTAGGGCATGACTTGCGTGATCGCGTGCAGGTGTTGCGTCTGGGCGTCGAAAATCATGACGCCCACAATCAGCTCCGCGTGCGGGTCCAGCGGTGCCACGCCGGCGGCCGCGACTGACTCGCGCACCAACCGGCGCGCGTCGTCGAGATGTCCGATCGCGAGGAGCTTTTTGAGTTCGCCCTCGAGCACATTGATTTCCTTGTCGATTGAGCGGAGCTCTGCGGCGCGTGCGGCCGGCGAAAGCTCGTCAAGCGCTTGGAAGCGGCGCGCGATGTTGAGCGCCTGAATTAAGGTGTAACGAATCATTGCGTTAGAATCCGGCGCGTGCCGGCGGCGATTGCGGGGGTTGCGAAAATCCCGAGCGGCTGCCCGTCGCGAAACATGCGCACGGGGCCGGCGGAATCGTTGGAAAGGGGAGTCACCGAAAATCCATCACTCGCGGGCGCGCTGACTTGCTTCGGGAGCACGACATGCGGACGCGTCAGGCGCACACGCGCGAGGCCGCTCGGCAGACCCTCATAACCGTGAGGGGGAAGCTTGGGACGAGCGCACTTCATGCGAGGCTCCCTTGCCGATAGTAGGGTTCTTTTGTAGGGGCTGGCTTGCGCACTAATTTGCGCGAGGGAATTTCTTTGAGTTGCCGAGCCTCAACAGCGGCTGCGTGAGCATCGGCTTTGGCTTGCTCCTCAAGCTTCGCGGCCTTGCTCGCAAGCGATTCGGATACCAGCTTCATTTCAGTGTCGCCTTTTGCCTGCGCACGATTCGCGAACAGAACGGACAATGCCCGAAGGCCCTCGAGTGTATAAACGGCCGCCTGCCCGTTCAGCCGCCAGTGCTTTCCGTAATCCAGAAAGTTGTGATCCAACTCATAAAGGAGTTCCGAATACTCGGTTCCGAGAAGCGAAGAGACTTCGCTTTTGCTGACGAGGGGTGCGGAGTTCATGGTTAAAATTTTTAGGACGCGAGGGCGTAGGTTGCATGCGTCGGAAACGCGGCGGGTTGCTCGTCACAGCACGGCAAATTCTGGATCACGGCGGCGCGTCCAGGCTCATTGCGCGCAAAAGCGTTCCACGCGGAGCATTGTTCCAATTCCGTCCATTCGGCGCGGGTGACGATGCCCTTGAGCCGCTTCCAAGTATGGCGGCCGCGATTGGCGCTCGTGTCTTCGTTGAGCATGTTGCTCACGTGAGAGCGCCCAATGTCGTTGAGCGCGCACAGGCGCGACATGCTGCCAACGCGCAACGTCACCTTGCGCAGAAATTTCGCTACATGCGGGTCTTTGATACCCATTAGGATTTCCTCCGGTAGAGTTTCACCCGTGACGGCGTGATGTAGGTTCCCGCGGCCGTGGATTCGTGCCATTGCCCCGCGGCGCTGAAATACGCGTCCCCACGGCGGATCAATTCCCCGAGGCGTAGAAAACGAAACCCCGCCCCAGCGTTGGACGGATAAGCGCGTTGCTCATGTATGCGGCTCGGAATCATGCGGCGGCGCGCTCCTGAATGAGTCCGAGGTTTTCGAGATCGACTTTCCGGATGCGGAAAATGCCGGCGACGCGCTGATTGCGAAGCTTCGCCTTGTCGTCACGGCCGGCCGTGCAAAGCCGGCGGATCGTCGCGTGAGAAATGCGCAGGAACGCCGCGGCCTCGTAAATCCCGAGAATGCCAGGCCAACGAGCCGCAGCCGGCCAATGCTGCCAAAGTTGGTCCTGCCACTCGCGCGATACCTTTACGGAATTTTTCGCGCTCAACAGTTCGTCAAGCGAGGGAAGGGTATCGGTAGTGCTCACGTGAACTGCTCCTCCGCGGCTTCAAAAAATTCCTCGCCGTTCTCAGCATCCAGAAGGGCAACCATGTTCTCACGGCGACGGCTCGAGCGCTCTCGGCTGGCTTTGCGTAACAGATCGCCGGAATCATCCGGCGATAGCACGCAGCCGAGGACGGCAGCGAGGACGAGGCAGAGCGTGACCCGCTCGAGGACTGTGAGAAGGCGTGTGTGAGCGCGGGTGATCGCGGCAAGAAGTTCGTCCCGTGTGGCGTGTTCGCCGGTAAACAAATCCAACCGCGCCGCGTTCAGCTCAGTCGAGAGCTCTGCTCGGTGTTCGGCAATTTGCTGACGTGTAACACCTGACCAGAGTTTGAGGCCGACCTGCCCCGCCAACTGTAGGCGCGAATCCAGCACGTCGAGTGCACCCTGTGCTTTTTCTAAGGCCCGTTTCATCGTGCGGCCTCCGGCACGGCCTGAACCGATGCGGCAAGTTCGGTGAGTTTTGCCGATACCGTTTCGCACCCCAAAACTTGTGCGAGCTCGAAGGCCTTAGCGGCTACCTCGCCGGCGCCATCACTCTGGATCAGGCCTTCACGGTTGAGACGCTGGATCACGGCGTCTTTGCAATAAGTCCCCTCGCGGAACTTCGTATCGGATCTCTTGAGGTTCTCCAAAGCAACGAGAGCATCGCCACTCAGCCAGAGTGGGATGGTGCGGCCTTTCGGCTTCTCGGTAACGGTGCTTTCAGCGGTGCTTCCCATAGGAATATAGGAACCTATTGGAACCTATATGATTTTGTGCAAGCGGAAACTATAGGTTTCTATATGTTTTCCGTCATGGCAGACGGAAGACCCTTTCAAACATGGCTTTCAGGAGCGGTTCTGGAGTCGGCTGCGGAGCGCGCGAAAGCGTTCGGCAGTGAGTCAAAATATGTTCGCGCTCTCATTGAGAACGACATTGCGGGCAAGACCGCGTTGCCCTCTCGGGACTCACTGATTGCCGAGCTGGCTCGAGCTTACCAGCCCGCGCTGGCTGAAATCATTGTGAACGAAATTGCCGCCATTGAGGCTGAGACCGGAGTAAAGATCGACGGAGGGGTTGTTATGGCGCGCTATCTCGACGCGTTTGCAAAAGCGCTGAGGGATGAGAAGTTTCATCCTGAACAAAGTTACGCCCTAATAAATGAAGCCGCGCTCGACACGTTCCAACGGGTCTCCGAAGCGCGCATGCAAGAGATCGCGACGCGTGTTGCGGAGCTAATAAAAAAAACCGCCCCTAAGCCGCCCTCGAAGTCTCCGGCGGGTTTGCCGCCACCGGAGACCGTCTATGGAACGAGGTCGAAAAGAAAGCGCGCTTAAACGCTTTCAGGTTCAACCACTCCATGCACCAAGTAGGCAATGTCCTCTGCCATCACGAGAACGAGCTCGCGCAGCAAAGTTTCATCGGCCGTCCTGGCTAGATGCCGGTAATGCGCTATGTCACCGCGTTTGATGAACGGTAACACGATCGCCTCCGGTTCGTCATCGGGTGCTGACATGACAGCCTCCTTTTTGATCAGGAGACCACTAAGCAGCGAGGGCTACCGTTTGCTCGAAGACGCGCAAGCGATCACCTTCCTGCATTTTCAGCACTTCCAGTTTTTCCACCGGACCGACGATTTTCAATCGAAGCGTTGCATAAGCATTGCGACGACGAACGATGCCAACCGTATCAAGAAACACGTGCGGGGCATTGACGCTGCGTGTTCGTTTCTGGGACTTACTTTTCACTGTAGTTTTCCTTTGTTGGGAAAACCGTCCGTATTCTCGCCGGTGCGCCGGCGACGGGCTCGAGGACTTTCACCTCGATCACTCGCGCGTAAGGCGGGGGACGTTTCCCACTCCCGTTTGCGAGCTCACGGCCAAAGTATTTTTCGCGCGTCATCTGACCAGAAAAGGTTATTCACAATTTATAACCCTCCAAATTCTCAACTGGTTGCCGCTGATTTTTCTTCCCGATGAAAAAAATAATGTGCTTTAGCGCCGCGCTCGTCCTCGCCGGCTGTTCGTCGTCAAACAAGTTGGCCCCCCTAAATAGCGAGACGATCACCACGACTGACCGCGAGGCAATGAACGCCCGCAAATCGGAGGACGCAAAATCTCGCGCGGCCGAGATCGCAATGCGCACCGTTCGCAGTGGTAATCTTGAGATCTATTGGGAGAGAGATACCACCCGCACCCACAGCCCAGGCATTCGCGGCACGATCACCAACCACGGCAACGCGCCAGTGCGCTACCAACAGATCCGCCTCGACTACCTGGACGACACCGGCCGCGTCATCGACACCGCATTTACGATCGCCGTCGATCACCTCGAACTCCGCGCCGGAGAGTCCCGCAAATGGTCCATGCCCTGGACCGGCCAACTCTTTCAAATTTCAACAATCCCTATTTCAAAATGAGCACACATACACCCGAAAGCGTTTTTGTTACTGATGGATTTCCTCGCCTGACATACGTCCCGATTGAGCAAGGCCGACAGGAGGCAGAGCTTCGCGATGGTCTAGACCAACAAAATAAAGTGATTTCAATTTCGGGGCCTTCAAAGTCCGGAAAAACCACATTGTGTGATCGAATGTTCGGTTCCGAGCATGGTTTCGATCAGATCTACGTGACAGGTGACACCGTAACTAGTGTGCATGAACTTTGGAGAGAGGCTTACCGTCAAGTGACCGACGATACCGATAAACCCTTTGACGAAATAAGCGTTACTCAGAGACTCTCACGGATACGGGATAGCGGAATTCCTCTCATCATCGACGACTTTCACTACATACCCCACTCAGCACGCGCAGAAGTGTCGATGTCCATCAAGAATGCTGCAGCGACTGGACTACGAATCATTTGCCTGACCGTTCCTCATAGAAATGATGACGCGATCCGAAGTAACCCCGATTTATCCGGGCGCTATTTCTGCGTCGATTTCAGGTTTTGGGAACCTTCTGATTTACTTCGCATTGCCGAAACTGGATTTCCATTAGTTGGATTTCCTAACGATCCGCACTTTAACATGCACCTAGCTGAGGAGGCTTTAAGGTCGCCTCAAATCATGCAAACGCTCTGTCTCGAAGCCTGCAGAATGCATGGCAAAGATGTTGCTTTAGAAAACGTTGTTCCTTCACACGATTACATCCCAGAGATTAAAGCGCGAACGCTCCGCTCATATAACTACAAGACCTCCCTCGAGAAGCTCCGCAGTGGTCCTCCTGGACACGGCAAAGAGCGCAAATTTTTCCGGACTCTAGAGGGCGAGGAGATTGATCTCTACGGTTGCATTGTCCGTGCGCTAAAACAGGATCCACCTTACCAAAAAATCCACCTCGATGACATTCGTGACAGGATAAGGACATTTCTCGTTGAGGAGGCCGACAGCGAACCCAATACGCGCAATGGTCTAAAGCAATACGCGAAACTCTTCAAAGACACAAAACCGGTTCTAGATTGGGATGATGAAAAGCGTATCCTGACGGTTCTAGATCCACATTTTTTCTTTTACCTCCGAAACGAGAATTTGAGCAAGTAGAAGCGTTGATTGGCAACAAACTGGCAACGAGCGCTATTTCGGAGACATGATTCCATTCTATAACCTCGCAATTAGTTGGAGGGTTCGATTCCCTCCGCCCGCACCAGTTTTCATCTCAAATCCCCATGAAAAACATCCGCCTGATTGTTTCGTTGATTGCTGCCGGCGTGCTCAGTGTCGCAGTCGTGCGTGCGCATGACGACGCCAAGAAAGAAACCGCCAAGCCTGCCGAAAAATCCTGCTGCGCGGAAAAGAAAGCAGGCAAAGCCGGCAAGGAGGGTTGTTGCGCCGAAGGTGGTGGTAAATCCTGTTGCGAGGGCGAAAAGATTGAAAAGAAAGCCGAGCCGAAGAAGTTACGAAACGAAATTGCCCAGAACAAAGCCGCGCCAATTAAGAGCGCGGCTTTTTTGTGAACCGAAAGAACACGAAATTTATCGCGCTCTAATCAAATGACAGAAGCCGGAGCCGATTTAACGCTCTGCCACCGTGCGCGGACGCGCTTGGCGATCTCGTCTGGAGCGAGGCCGTAAGCGGCGCGGAGAATTTCCACGCTGCTACCGTGCTCGACGAATTTATCCGGCCAGCCGATGCGCTCGACCGGCGTAGAGTAATTTGCCTCCTGCAAGGCTTCGATGACGGCACTGCCGAAACCACCGGCGAGCACGTGGTCTTCCATCGTGACGATGAGCGACGTGTCCGCAGCTTGTTTCAGAAGTAGCGCCGTATCGAGTGGCTTCACGAAGCGTGCGTTCACGATACCGACCGAGAGATTTTCTTCGCGCCGAAGTTTGTCCGCGAGTTGCTGCGCATCCTGCACCATTGCGCCGAGCGCCCAGATGATAATGTCCGTGCCTTCGCGAATCACTTCGGCTTTGCCGACGGGCAGCGCAACAGGCTGCGCTTTGATCGGAACTCCGGTGCCAGCGCCGCGCGGGTAGCGGATGAAGCCCGGGCCTTTCAACTGAAGCGACGTGTGCATCATGTCGACGAGTTCGTCTTCGTCTTTCGGTTGCATCACGACGGCGTTGGGCACGCAGCGCAGGTAGGAAATATCGAAGAGGCCGTGGTGCGTCGGGCCGTCATTGGCCGAGAGGCCGGCGCGATCCATACAGAAAGTCACCGGCAGATTCTGCAGCGCGACGTCGTGGATGACCTGGTCGTAAGCGCGTTGGAGGAACGTCGAGTAAATCGCGCAGACCGGACGGAAGCCTTTTGTCGCGAGACCTGCGGCGAAAAGCACGGCGTGCTCTTCCGCGATGCCGACATCGAAAAACTGTCCCGGGACTTCTTTCGCAAGATGCGACAGTCCCGTGCCGGCGGGCATGGCACCCGTGATACCGAGAATATTTTTATCTGCCTTTGCGAAACGGGCGAGCGTCTGCCCGAAGACGTCTTGATAGTTCGGCGGTGTGCCGGGCGCGGTTTTCGCGTTTTCGCCGGTCTCGGGATCGAAGGGGCTCGCCCCGTGAAATTTTTCCGGGTGATTGACGGCGGCTTCGAGGCCTTTGCCTTTTTTCGTGAGCACGTGGATGATCACGGGCACGTCGCAGTGTTTCGCGAACTCGAGGTTTTTCGCGAGCGCGTCGTGGTCGTGGCCATTCACGGGACCGAGGTAACGCAGGCCGAATTTCTCGAAGAGCGACGACTCGACGAAGAAGTCCTTCGTCTCGCGTTTCCACTTGGTGTAAACGCGGTTCATCTCCACGCCGGCGGGGAAGCTCTTGAACCAGGCTTCCACGTTGTGGTGCATCTTATTGTAGGTCGGATGCGTGCTGATGCGGTTCAGGTAACTCGAAATTGCGCCGACGTTTTTCGCGATCGACCACTCGTTGTCGTTGAGGATGACGATGAGGCGTTTCGTGGAGGAAACGACGTTGTTGAGCGCTTCGAGCGTGATGCCGCAGGTAAACGCCGCATCGCCGCACACCGCGACGACGTGTTCACTGCTGCCGCGGAGATCGCGCGCGGTCGCCATGCCGAGCGCCGCGGAGAGAGCCGTGCCCGCGTGGCCGGCGCCGAAACTGTCGTGCTGACTTTCGGCGCGATAAAGGAAGCCGGAAGTGCCGCCGGTTTTGCGGAGGCCGCGGAAAAATTCGCCCTGGCGACCGGTGAGCAATTTGTGCACGTAACCTTGGTGCGCGACGTCGAAGACGAATTGATCTTCGGGAGTGCTGAACGCGCGGTGGAGCGCGATGGTGAGTTCGACGACGCCGAGATTAGGGCCGATGTGGCCGCCATTTTTGGCGGTGACGGCGATGAGTTCGTCGCGGATTTCCTGCGCGAGTTGCGGCAGCTGGGCGGCGTCGAGCGCTTTGACGTCGGCGGGGCCGGCGATGCGTGAAAGGAGGGTGGCGGGCTGAGTGGTGCTCATCGGATGCGTGGCGAACCGGCGGGATTATTCCGCGCGGCTGGATTCAAACGGCTCAAAGGCGGCGGTGCCGTCCTTTTGCTTTTTTAGCTTTTCGATTTTGAGCTCGGCGTCTTTGAGACGCGTTTCACAGACCTTGAGTAACTTACTGCCTTCCTCGTATTTAGCCAACAGGTCGGCCAGCGGCACTTCGCCTTGTTCCATCGAGTCAACGATGGTTTCCAGCTGGGCGAGAGCTGCTTCGAAACTGAGTTTGGCGGTCTTGTCTGAATCCACGGGGTGGAAGATGCGGCGCGGGGAGGGGATTTCAATCAAACTTTGGAGAAGGTGGCGGGCATAGGTTTTAAGGTTGGCGCGCCGACAAAATCCTCTGGAGTAGCCGCATGCATTGGCTGCCCCTGACGGTGATCGCTCTCATCATTTTGCGCCTCGTGGCGCAGTTGACCTTGGAGGCTTTGAATCGGGGCGAAGTGCGCCGGAACGCGGCGCAGCGTCCGGCGGCGCTCGTCGATGTCATGGACGAGGCTACCTATGCGAAATCGGTTGAATACACGTTGGCGAAGAGTCGTTTCGCGGCCTTCGAAACGGTGTTCGAGGTCGGCGTGCTGCTCGTGCTTCTGTTCAGCGGCGTGCTGCCGTGGTTGTGGGAAAAATTCAATGCGCTGTCGCCGGGTGCCGCGTGGAGCGGGGCGCTATTTTTGGTGGCGACGATGATCCTGATGGGCTTGCCCGGGCTGCCGCTCGCGTGGTGGGCGCAGTTTCGTTTGGAAGAGCGCTTTGGTTTCAACAAGAGCACGCTCGGCCTGTGGGTGACCGACCAGATCAAGTCCACGCTCCTCGGACTCGCGATTGGCTTTCCGATTGCGTGGGGCTTGCTCGCGCTGGTGGGTTGGGTGGGGACGTATTGGTGGGTGTGGGGCTTCGTGCTGCTGTTCGGATTTCAGATGCTGATGCTCGTGCTTTATCCGAAGTTGATCATGCCGCTGTTCAATAAACTCACGCCGCTGCCCGAAGGTGAGATGAAGAATCGCTTAATCGCGTTGTCGGATCGCACGGGCTTCAAAGCGCAGACGATCGAAGTGATGGATGGCAGTAAACGCTCCGCGCACTCGAATGCATTTTTTACGGGCTTCGGCCGTTTCCGCCGCATCGTGCTGTTCGACACGCTCATGAATCAGCTCGCTCAGGACGAACTCGAGGCTGTGCTCGCACACGAGATCGGCCACTACAAGCGCGGCCACATTCCAAAACGCCTCGTGACAGTCGCGCTGATGCAGTTGGTAGCTTTCGCGGTGATTGCGTGGCTCGCCAACGCGCCGTGGTTCAACGCGGCGTTCGGCCTGCCGCCCGCGATGCTTGCGCCGACGTTTTTGTTGTTCGGCCTGCTGGGCGGGCTGGTGACGTTCTGGTTCGCGCCGCTCGGCAACCGCACATCGCGCAAACACGAATACGAAGCCGACGCGTTTGCGAAGAACGCCATGGGTTCATCCGTCCCGATGATTGGCGCGTTGCGGAAACTCTCGCAGAAAAATCTCTCGAATCTCACGCCGCATCCCCTCTACAGCGCGGTATATTATTCTCATCCCACGTTGGTCGAACGCGAGCGCGCGTTGGTGAGCTAAAATTATCCAATGCGATTTCACTGCATGAAAGCTTTCACGATTTTCCTTTCGCTGTGCATCGCCACGCTCGCGCAGGCGCTGACGGTTGCGACTTACAACGTCGAAAACTACCTCATCGCCGACCGCATGGCCGATGGCGTCTATCGCAAGGCCTACCCGAAGCCACAGACCGAAAAAACTGCCCTGACCCAAGTGATCTCCGCGATTGCGCCCGACGTGCTCGCGGTGGAAGAAATGGGCACGCAGCCTTTTCTCGATGAATTTCAGCGCGAGTTGAAGCAAGCGGGGCAAAATTTCCCCCACACCGCGCTCGTGCAAGCCGCCGACGCTGACCGCCATGTCGCGCTTCTCTCCAAGATTCCGTTCAAGGAAGTGAAGAGACACGCGGAGGTCGGGCTGACGTATTTCGGGCAAAAAGACGTGGTGAAACGCGGCGTGCTCGAAGCGATCTTCGCTACGAATGAGGGCGATGTTTCGGTGTTCGTCATTCACCTGAAGAGCAAACGCACCGAACGCGACGACGATCCCGAGTCGACCTTGCATCGCCAGGAAGAAGCCCGCGCGGTGCGCGATTTGGTATTCTCGCGTTTCCCTGATCCGACGAAAGCAAAGTTCATTGTCACCGGGGATTGGAACGACACGCGCAGCAGCAAGCCAGTGCAGGCGTTGCTGAAGCGTGGCGAAACCAAGCTGGGTGAATTGCTTCGCTCGAGCGATTCGCATGGCGAGGCGTGGACGCACTATTTCCGCCGTGAAGACGTTTATAGCCGGATCGATTACATTCTCGTGTCGCCGGCGCTCTTTCCATTCGTCGAAGGCAAAGAAGCCAAAATCTACGATGGCGAATCGAGCACGGTTGGCAGCGACCACCGCGCGGTTTACGCCAAATTTAATTTGGCCCCGGCGAAATAAAGCGGCTTCAGCTAGCGGAGGCCGGCGAGCTCTTGGGCAGATGCTTCGCGAAGATTTTCAGGCGAAGATAGTTTTCTTCGGTGAGCCGTTTATCGAGGAGTTGGCGAAATTCGCCTAATGTCAGAATCGTGCGCTCGGCAGTCTTGCCGCCCTTGTCGTTCAAGAGATCGACTACCTTCTGGGCGCTACAGCACAGCTTGGCTTGGTAAGCGGCGAAGTCGGCTTTAACCTGCTTCTGGAGTTTATGGATCTCTTCTTTGGGCGTAGGCATGTGGCCACTGGTTGTCTGCTCAATCGCAGAAATGTCAACGGACGTGCGTGGCTTTTGCGCGCGCCGCGCCAGTCGGTAGGACGAGTCTTCTCGACGATCGGGCGGCTCTATCCGAAACATTCGCCCTACCAAATCAACGCACACTCAGGCGGCTTTGAGTGCGAGTTGCTGGGTCAATGTCTTCGCGAAAATTTGCAGGCGGATGACGTCAGCGATCACGATGTGTTTGCTGATGAGCTGACGCAGCTGGCCCAAGTGAAGAATCGTGCGCTCCGGGCTTTTCTTGCTCTCGGTGTTCAGTTTTTGAAGCGCTTTCTCCGCACTGCAGCACTCCCGAGCCTGATAGGCAGCGAAGTCGATCCCGACTTGTTTTTGGAAAGCACGAACGTTCGGAGTGGTCATTGTGCCGCTGGTTGTCTGCTCAATCGAGCCGATGTCAATGGGCGTGAATGAAAAAGCCGCGCTCAGGTGAACGCGGCTGCGAGACGGAATTTTCTTCGGAGCGAATTACGCGAACTTGCCATCCCTGTAAACGACTCGCCCCGCAACGATTGTGGACTTCACGCGTCCCGTCAGCGTTTGGCCTGACCACGGAGAGTTTAGCGATTTGCTGAAACCTTTTTTCGCGTCGTAGAGCCATTTTTCCTCGGGATCAAAGATGCACACGTCGGCCGTGGCGCCTTCGGCGAGCGTGCCGGCGGGGAGCTTCAACACCTCGGCGGCGCGCCGCGTCATGAGGTCGATGACGTAGCTGAGTTTGAATTTGTTCCGCTTCACGAGGACGTCGAGACACACGGCGAGCGCGGTTTCCAGGCCGGTGATGCCGTTGGGCGCGTAGTCGAACTCGCGGTCTTTTTCGTCGGGCGCGTGCGGCGCGTGGTCGGTGCCGATACAGGCGAGCGTGCCGTCTTTGAGGCCCGCGATGATCGCCTTGCGATCCGCCTCGGTGCGCAGCGGCGGATTCATTTTGAAATTCGTGTCGTAGGTGCCGAGCGATTCTTCGGTCAACGCAATGTGGTGCGGCGTGGCTTCACCGGTGACGTTGATACCGTCTTTGATGGCGCGGCGAATCAGTTCAACCGACATCGCCGAACTGATGTGCTGCATGTGGATGTGCGCGCCGGAGTAGTGCGAGAGGATGATGTTCCGCGCGACGATGATGTCTTCCGCGGCGTGCGGCCAGCCTTTGAGGCCGAGACGCGTGGAGACGGTGCCTTCGTTCATCACGGCGCCTTTAGTGAGCGACTCGTCCTGACAGTGATCGAGCACGGAGAGGTCGAACATCTTCGCGTATTCGACGGCGCTGCGCATGAGCTGGTTGTTCTCCACGCAGAGGCCGTCGTCCGTGATAGCGACGACACCGGCTTTTTTGAGCGAGCCGTGCGGCGCGAGCGCCTGGCCTTTCATTCCGACGGTGATGCAACCGGTCGGGTAAACGTGCACGAGTGCGTTGCGTGCGGCGGCGTTGATCAGTTGAATCGTGCCGGCGTTGTCAGCGACGGGTGAGGTGTTGGGCATGCACACGACAGTGGTGAATCCACCCGCTGCCGCCGCTTGAGAACCGGTGAGAATCGTCTCCTTGTGCGTCTGGCCGGGTTCACGGAAATGCACGTGGATATCGACGAGGCCGGGCGCAACGACGAGGCCTTTGGCGTCGATTTTTTTTGCAGACTTTTTCTGTTTTGCAGAAAGGGAGCTGACGAATTTGCCGTCAGCGATAAAGACATCGCCGACTGCATCCCGTTTCGAGGCGGGGTCGATCACTCGGCCGTTTTGAATCCAGAGAGAGCTCATGATTTATTTGACCACGGATGATACGGATAAACACGGATGATGAAACTCGCTACCGTGGTCTTGTCCGTCTGCATCCGTGTAATCCGTGGTTAAAAAGAATTTCGATTTAGAAAAATTACTCGACCGGCGCGAGGACGTGTTCGGGTTGGCCGCCGGCGCAGAGGTAGAGCGCGGCCATGCGGACGGCGATGCCGTTGGTGACTTGTTGCAAGATCACACTGCGCGGCGAGTCGGCGAGGTCGCTGTCGATCTCGACGCCACGATTGATCGGGCCGGGATGCATGATAATCGCGTCGGGCTTGATCCATTCGGCACGCGTTTTGTTGAGGCCAAACATGCCGGTGTATTCGCCAACGGAAGGAAAGTGACCGGATGCCTGGCGCTCGTGTTGAATGCGGAGCAGCATCACGACATCGGCGTCTTCGAGCGCACTACGCAGGTTGTGGGAAACTTTCACCCCGAGCGCTTCGAACCAGCGCGGGACGAGGGTGGACGGACCGACGATGGTGACGTTCGCACCGAGTTTTGTGAGCGCGTGGATGTTCGAGCGCGCAACGCGACTGAAAAGAATATCGCCGAGGATGACGATTTTGCGGCCTTTGAGGTCGCCAAGTTTTTCGCGCATCGTGAACACGTCGAGCAAGGCCTGCGTCGGATGTTCGTGCGCGCCGTCGCCGGCGTTGATGACGGGAATGCCGAGCACGCGACTCAAATAAAGGGGCGAGCCGCTCGCGGAGTGGCGCAGCACGATCATGTCGGCGTTGAGCGCCTGGATGTTTTGTGCGGTGTCGCGCAGGGTTTCGCCTTTCGTCGTGCTCGAAGCGGCGGCGTCGAACGAGATCGTGTCCGCGCTGAGAAGCTTGGCGGCCATCTCGAACGAGATGCGCGTGCGCGTGCTCGGTTCAAGGAAGAGGTTGACGATAGTCTTGCCGCGAAGCGCGGGGACTTTTTTGACTTTGCGATCGAGGATGCGGCGGAACGCGCCGGCGGTCGCGAGCAGTTGCTCGATCTCAGCGCGGCTGAGTTCCTCGATGGTGAGAAGGTGTTTACGATGCCAGGGCACGGGATTATTTGGATTTGGCGGTGGCAGGGTGCACGACGACCGAATCGGTCGCAGGCGTTTTTTCGTCGAGATACACAGAAACTTTTTCGCCGTCGCGGGCTTCGACCGTCAGGCCGCAATAATCGGCCGCGATGGGCAACTTGCGTCCGCCGCGATCAACGAGCACGGCAAGTTCCACGCGATCGGGGCGGCCGTGGTCGAAGAGTTCGTCGAGGGCGGCTTTTACGGTGCGACCGGAGTAGAGCACGTCATCGATGAGGATCACGGTCGTGCCGTTGACGTCGTGCGGGATGATCGTGGGCGAAAATTCCTTTGGAATCGGGTTCGCTCCGATGTCGTCGCGGTGAAATGAGATATCGATCGTGCCGACACCGGGTTTGAGGCCGGATTGCTGGAGCGCTTTAACCAGACGATTGGTAAGAATGACGCCGCCGTTGGCGATGCCGAGCAAGAGCAAGTGCTTGGTTTTCGCGTGATTGATCGCAATGGCGGCAGCGATTCGCGCGATGGCTTCGGCGATGGAGGAGGCGTCGTGCTTCGGAGGTGTGGCCACGAGCCGGAGTTTTTGGGGACGGGCGGGAAGGGCGTCCAGCGCAAAGGCGTTTATGCCGAAAACAGGAAGGGCCGCCCCTCGCGAGGCGGCCCGGAGCTTTCTGAGTGGTTCGCGACCCGCAGGGGCGAGTCGCGAACTTCCGGATTGCTTGGATTGTCCGTCAACCAACCAGATTTAACGGACGCGCTGACTTTACCTGCGACGCGGGAAAAACGGAATACGCGTATTTACGTAGAACCGCAGAATTACCCGGCGAGCGGCAGCCAGCGTTCGAGGCAGGCGCGGAGGTCGGCGGTGCGCATCGGCTTTGAAAGGAAATCATCCATGCCGGCGGCGTGGCAGGCGGCGCGATCTTCAGGGCGGGCGTTGGCGGTGAGCGCGACGATCGGCAAAGGCCGCCCTGCGAGGTAGGCGCGAGCGCGGCGAGTCGTTTCAAAGCCGTCGATGCCGGGCAACTGGCAATCCATGAATACCAAATCCCATGGGCTCTCTTGAATCGCTTGCAACGCGGTGGGGCCATCGCCGACGACGCGGCATTGCAGACCCATTCGCTCCAGCATCATGAGCACCACGCGTTGGTTCACCATATCGTCTTCGACGACAAGAATGCGACCGGTCATCGTGCTGCGCGCGGCATTCGCGACCGGGAACGGTGCGGCGGTCGCTTCTTTGGCGACGATGGGGAAACTGATCGTGAAGCGAAACAACGAGCCGCGACCGAGCGTGCTTTGCACCGCGATGGCACCGCCCATGCGTTCAACAAGTTTTTGCGAAATGGCCAAGCCGAGGCCAGATCCACCGAAGCGCCGGCTCATGGAGCTGTCAGCTTGCATGAACGGTTGGAAAAGATTTGCGCGGGTCTCTTCCGTCATGCCGATGCCGGTGTCGCGCACATCGACCGTCAGGTGCAGCATGCCGTAATCGTCGCGCCGTCCGTCGAGTTTCAGGGACACCTCGCCTTGCTCGGAAAACTTAATGGCGTTGCCGACGAGGTTCATCATCACCTGGCGCAATCGCGTGGGGTCGCCGATGACCTTGAGTTGGGCCGATTCATTGGCGGCGAGAGTAAGCGTAAGTGATTTGGCTTCAGCGCGGGAACGCAGCAGCTGGACAACTTCGTCGGCGAGTTGATCGGCGTGAAAGGGAATGGTTTCGAATTCGATGCGGCCGGTTTCGATCTTCGAGAAATCCAAAATGTCATTCAGGATGCGCAGCAAGGAATCGGCGGAGCTGGCGGCGGTCTCCACTTGTTCTCGCTGCGCAGGAGTAAGCGAAGTGCTTTTCAGGAGATCGAGCATGCCCATGACGCCGTTCATGGGTGTGCGAATTTCGTGGCTCATCGTCGCGAGAAATTCGCCTTTGGCCTGATTTGCGTTTTCGGCGCGTTCCTTGGCGGAGCGGAGTTCGGATTCGATGTGTTTACGGCGCGAAATTTCCTCCGTGAGCCCTTGGTTGAGTGTCACGGTGTCGGTTTGCTTTTGCTGGAGCTCCGCGACGAGTTGCTCGTGTTGAAAACTCAGCCGCAGCGCGTTGCTCACATGGCGATGATAACTGCGCGACATCGTGAACAAGAAAAAGAGATAGGCCGTGGCGAGCGTGCCGGTGATTACCTGGACGAGTTCTCCACCGAGGAAGAAACGCGCGATCAACGGCATCAGCGCGACAATTTGAAATACCCAGCTAGCCACCACGACGGGAGCGAGCGAGTGCGTGGCCCCGGCCGTCATGCCCGCGAGCACGAGAATTAAAACGGAGCGTTCGGTTTCGTTGAGCTGCGGCAGAAAACTCCAGCCGGCATAGGCCCAGCCGAGCGCCGTGAATACCACGCCGATGATGAACCAAATCTCGCCGCGTCGGGCTTGTTCGTAAGATACCGGCGCTTTCCGGTAAGTTAAACAGTGCCCATAGCGTCCCGCCGCTGCGACCAGCACGAACGCGAGCCAGATCCACGCTTCATGGCCTGAGTGCGAATACGCCACTGTCCACGCCAGCCCGGTGGAAACGAGTGCGGTCGCGACCAAGCCGGACGGCAAGGCATCGTAGGCCATGCGCACCAACTCCGCCCGCACGCGCGGTGCGATGTCGGTTGGAGTCAGTTCTGGGGGCGGCTGCACGAGGTAAATGATGCCCGATGTCGGCGGATCGGAAAGCATTATCATGAATCGCCAAATGACAAAGTCCTACAGTTGCGCTCCGTCGTGGCGCCTCGTTCCGGTTAACTTTAGATCTGAACTCGCCATAAACTGGTTTCGTGATGCATGGTTCGGTGCCATGAGCATGCATGCGGCGAGCGATGTGAATTTGGAAAAAACAGCCATTCCGTTGTGGCCGGAAGGCGTGCCGGAGGTGGTGGCTGCGCCGACCGCCGAATATTTTAGCGATCCGCAAGTCGGGCATTTGGCAAATGTCCATGCGCCAGCATTGCTGCATTTTCCGCCCGCAGAATCGAATGGTCGGGCGGTGATCGTATGTCCTGGCGGTGGCTATCACATCCTTTCCATCACCAAGGAGGGTCGCGCCGTCGCGGAGTGGCTTAACGGGCTTGGATTTCACGTGTTCGTGCTGAAATACCGGCTCAAAGAATACCGGCACCCTGCGCAATTGCGCGATGTCACGCGCGCGGTCCGACTGGTGCGATCGCGTGCGCTGGAGTGGGGCGTGAACCCAAAGGAAATTGGCATCATTGGTTTTTCTGCGGGCGGACATCTCGCGTCGATGGCGGCGACGTTGTTTGACTCACCGCTCACGCAGACCGGCAATGTCCTCGACAAAACCAGCGCGCGACCGGACTGGGCGGCGTTAATTTATCCGGTGATTACGATGGAGAGCCCATTTGCACATGTAGGATCGCGCACCGCCTTGCTGGGTGAGGAAACATCGTCAGCGATGCGCAACGCGATCAGCACGGACGCCCAAGTGAGCGCCGCGACGCCGCCGATTTTCCTGCTGCACGCGACGGATGACAAAACGGTGCCGATCGAAAACGCTCACCTGTTTCTCGCGGCCGCAAAAAACGTGAGCGTGCCGGCAGAATTTCACCTCATGGAGACAGGTGGCCATGGCTTCGGGCTCGGCGGGCTGCCCAGTCAAGCCACGCGCTGGACGGCAGTAATGGAAACGTGGCTCAGAAAAATGGGACGCCTGTGACGCAGAACCGGGCGAAAACTCAACTGCCTCAACGTGAAGCGCTTTCTAAATGGTGGACCTTACTGGACTCGAACCAGTGACCTTTTCGATGTCAACGAAACGCTCTAACCAACTGAGCTAAAGGTCCCCAAGAGGGTCAGGAGTGAACAATTTGGCGGAGGCGGTGCAAGGGAAATTTCCCAAAAGTTACTTGGCGGGAAAAACAGGGATTTTCGCGTGCATTTGAAAAGCCGACGTCTAAACACCTGCAACATGCTGCAGTCGCTCCGCATCCGTAACCTCGCGCTCCTCGACGAAGTCGAATTGGACTTCGAAACCGGATTTACCGCCGTCACGGGCGAGACCGGCGCCGGTAAAAGCATCTTGCTCGGCGCGCTGTCGCTGCTCGCCGGCGCGCGGGCGGACAAGACGATCATCCGCCAAGGCGCGGCGGCCACCGAAGTGGAAGCGGCGTTGTTTTTCTCGGACAGCCGCAAGCTCGACCAGAAACTGGAAGCGCTCGATCTGCCGCCGTGTGACGATGGCGTGCTCATCCTGAAGCGCAGCCTGCCACGCGACAAAGCCCCAAAGATTTCCGTCAATGGCAGCATGGCGACCCTCAGCGCATTGCAGGAACTCGGAGAATATTGGATCGATTTCCATGGGCCGGGCGAGCCACGTCGCTTGTTGAAGGAAGGGTGCCAACGCGAACTGCTCGACCTGTTCGCGAAAAACGAAGCGGTGCTGGAAAAATATCAAACGCAGTATCGACACTGGCGCGGCTTGGTGGACGAACGCGAGCGCTTGCTCGGCGCGGATAAACTTTCCGCCGACCAAATCGATTTCCTTAAAGTGCAGCTGGGGAAAATCGATGCGCTGGAACTCACCGACGAAGCCATCGCAACCCTCGAACGTGATTTTCAGCGCCAGAATAGCGCGCAAGAGCTCATCCAGTTGTCGCAGGGCTTAAGCAACGGCCTCAGTGGTGAGGAAGGGCTGCTCGGTCGTTTGTCGGCGCTGCTGCGCGACGCGCGGCACTTGGAATCGCTCGACGCGGCCAGCAAGCCGCTGGCGGATCGGCTGCAATCGACCGCGGTGGAACTCGGCGATCTCGATGCAGAATTTGCTTCGTTGGCGTCATCGCTGAATTTCGATCCGGAAGAAGCGGAAGCGTTGCAGGACAAGATGAATTCGTGGCTCGAACTGAAGCGTAAGCACGGTTCAAAAGTAGAAGTCGTGCTCGCCGCGCGCGACGAGATGCGTCGCAAACTCGAAACACAGAGCGACGTCGAAGGTTCCCTCGCGAAGCTGGAAAAACAAATTACGGAAGCGCTCAAATCCGCAAAGAAAGCCGCGGCCGATCTCCGCCTGACGCGAGACAAAGCCGCCGTGCAACTCGCGAAGGCGACGTCGAAGGTGATTGTTCAACTTGGTTTTAAGAAAGCCGATTTTCGCGTGCAGCTGACGCCGTTGGCTGAGCTGGGTCTTTACGGCGATTGCGGCGTGGAGTTTCTGTTTTCTCCCAACGTCGGTGAACCGCCCTTGCCGCTTAATCGCATCGCGTCGAGCGGCGAACTTGCCCGCGTCATGCTCGCGCTCAAGACCGTGCTCGCGGAAATCGACGACGTGCCGCTGCTTGTGTTCGACGAAGTCGACGCCAACGTCGGCGGTGAAATTGGCCGCATCGTCGGCGAAAAAATGGCCGACATCGCCGACCGCCACCAAGTGCTGTGCGTGACGCATTTGCCGCAAGTTGCCGCGCAGGCTTCGAATCACTTGGTCGTCACGAAAGACCAAAGCGGCGATCGTGCGGCCGTGTCGATCGAGCCCATTCACGCGAATCGCAAGACCCGCGTCAGCGAACTCGCTCGCATGCTCGGCGACCGCAACGCCAAGAGTGCTCTCGCGCACGCGGACGAGTTGTTGGGCAAATAATCCGCGTCGACACAGCAGGGGCTGAACTTGTCCGGTTCAGCGGGATAAACATTGTCGCGAGCCTGGCGGTTATGGTTGGTTAACGCTATGCCGATATCGCCTGAAATCTTTGCCGAGCGCATGCGCACCATGCGGCCCTCGACGATCCGTGAAATCCTGAAAGTGACCGCTCAACCGGAGATCATTTCTTTCGCGGGCGGTTTGCCGGCTCCCGAGTTGTTTCCTGTGGCTGAAGTCAGCGCGGCGGCGGCGAGTGTCCTGGCGAAAAATGGTCCGGAGTCGTTGCAATACGGACCGAGCGAAGGCTACGCTCTGTTGCGGGAGTGGATCGCGGACGAAGTGCGCAGTCGCGGCGTGAAGAACGTAAAACCGACCGATGTGCTCGTCACCAATGGCTCGCAGCAGGTGCTCGATCTCGTCGGAAAAATTTTCCTGAACCCCGGCGACGTGGTGCTTACGGAGAACCCGACTTACCTCGCGGCGATTCAGGCGTTCCAGACTTTGCAGGCGAAGTTCGTGCCGGTGCCGACGGACGAGTTCGGGCTCGTGCCCGAGGCGATTCCGGAGCTCATCAAACTCCACCAGCCAAAATTTCTCTACACGATCCCGACGTTTCAAAATCCCACCGGCATCACGTTGATCAAGGAGCGCCGGGCGAAGCTTGCGCAGATTGCGGCGCAGCACAACTTGCTCATCATCGAGGACGATCCTTATGGGAAGTTGCGATATCGCGGCGAGGAAGTCCCGCCGATCAAACATTGGGATGAGGCGAACTGCGTGCTCTATGTGAGCACATTTTCGAAGACGATCGCTCCGGGCCTGCGTCTGGGGTGGGTCGTGGCTCCCGAAGCGATTTTTTCGCAACTGCTGATCGTGAAGCAGGCATCGGATTTGCACACGTCGAGTTTTGATCAACGCGTCGCTTACGCCTACCTCACGCAAAATGATCAGACTGCTCATCTTAATAAAATTCGTTCAGCCTACGGTGAACGATTCGATGTGATGGATGCCGCGCTCAAAGCGGAAATGCCGGCGGGTTACACGTGGACCAAACCGGAAGGCGGCATGTTTCTCTGGGTCACTGGCCCGAAGGAACTCGATGGGATGGCGCTGTTGAAACGCGCGATTGAGCAGAAGGTCGCGTTCGTGCCCGGACGCGATTTTTTCCCGAGCGACGCCGGCGCGAATTATCTGCGGCTTAATTATTCCAACTCCACGCCCGCGCGGATTCGCGAAGGCGTGAAGCGACTCGCGGCGCTTTGCCGCGGTTAACGATTCCGGCAATTGCGCGGTTGCACGATCGGGGTGACCGCGCACATTGCCGTCATGAAACTTTACCCCAAGTTGTTGGTTGCAGGGCTTGTCGCGTTCGGAATGGCCGTTTCTGCTTTCGCCGCCACGCCGTTGCGCGTGTTGTATTTCACAAAGTCGTCGGGTTTCGAGCACAGCGTGATCAAGCGCGTGGACGGACAGCCCAGTTTCTCGGAAAAAATCCTCACGAAGCTTGGTGCGGAAAAGAACATCGAGTTCACGTTCAGCAAGGACGGGAGTCTGTTTTCAAAGGAGTATTTCACGAAGTTCGACGTGGTTTTATTTTACACCAGCGGTGACCTGCTGAGTGTCGGCACCGATGGAAATCCGGCGATTACGCCCGAGGGTAAACAAGCGTTGCTCGACGCGGTCGCGGGTGGAAAAGGCTTCGCCGGCCTGCACGCCGCGAGCGATACGTTTCACACCTACGAAACGGGCGGCGGCAATCCGCCGGTGGAGAAGCGTGGCAATCGTTACATCGCCCACGGCGACGCTGCGGATGCTTACATCAAGATGCTCGGCGGAGAATTTATCCGGCACGGCGCGCAACAGGTCGCGAAGGCGCGCGTGATCGATCACAAATTTCCCGGTTTCGCTGGACTCGCGGAAACGTGGGAATGTCAGGAGGAATGGTATACGACGAAGGAGTTCGCTTCGAATTTGCACGTGTTGCTCGTGTTGGAAACCGCCGGGATGAAAGGTGAAGATTATCAGCGTCCTTCGTTCCCGATCGCGTGGGCGCGGACGCACGGCAAAGGCCGCGTGTGGTTCAACGCGATGGGCCATCGCGACGACGTGTGGGAAAGCCCGCAATTCCAAGCCACGCTCATTGGCGGATTGGAGTGGGCCGGCAAACGCGTCGATGCCGACGTGACGCCAAATCTGCCGCAAGTGACGCCGGAAGCGGCGAAGATTCAGCCGCTGCCCGCACCGCCAGTGCCGAAGAAGTGAGGATTGGCGTTTGCTAAACGCCGTTAGACTTCGATCGCGCCGTCTTTTGTGAATCGGGTCTCTGGTAGGCGATCATATTTCATAGCCTCAGAGCTCCGCCACTTGGTCAGCGGGATTTGGGCGAGGCCGATGATGGCGAGTTGAATGCCCACAAAGATGAGCAACCAGTTAAACGCTTCGTCCATGAAGCCGTAGCTGTGCAGGCCGACGCCGAGCATGTTGGTGCCAAACCAGCTCCAACTCGTGATCACGTTGCCGAAGATCGCGAGACACATCAGGCCGCGTTGTTTGACGAGGCCACCCCAACGCGCGTGGAGAATAATGGCGTTCCACAATACGATAAGAAGCGCGCCGTTTTCCTTGGGATCCCAGCCCCAGAAGCGGCCCCAGGATTGATCGGCCCAAATGCCGCCGAGGACAGTGCCAACGAGGCTGAAGAGCGTCGCGAAACACACGATGCCGTAAACCATGCGCGCGAGCGAATCCGCCGCGGGTTTATCGAGTGACTTGGTGAATGCGCCGCGGAGCACGTATATGATTGCGAGGAATCCCGCGAGGAACGTCGCCGAGTAGCCAGCGGTGACGACGATGACGTGCGTCGCGAGCCAGAAATTGGAATCGAGCACGGCGCGCATCATCTCGAGCGTGTCACCGGCGAGCGAGAGGTGATGAGCGACGAGCAACGTTGCGAAACCGATCATGCTGGCGGCGACGGAAGCGATGGCGTTCTTGTAGATTTTTTCGAGCACGAGACACAGGCCGACCGCGCCCCAACCGACGAAGAGTGCGGAGGAATAGAGATTCGTGACGGGTGGACGACCTTCGAGCCACATACGCGTGGCGATGCCCGCAGTGGCGAGAATCCAGGCGATCAGGGTCAGATAGAAAGCGGATTTGCCGAGTTCGACGGGCCATTTCAGCCAGGAGAAAATCGCGACGAAAAACGCGAGCGCGTAGAGATTCATGCTCACGTAGAAAGGCTCGGCAGCATTGAAGCGGGTCTCGAGATAGGTTTTTTTCAACTGCGGCGTAAACCGTTTTGCGAGTTGGTCACGGTAGAGGCGGACAATTTCGTTGAACTGGCCCGGTTGATTGTTGCGCCAGGAATGTCCAAGCGCGGCGTAAGCCATGACGTTGGCGTTTACCGTGCCGGTCTGAAAAGTTTCGAGCAAAGTCACCCCCACGCTGCGCCATGCGGTATCGTCAGCATCGGCGACGGGCGGAACGGCAAAAAAATAGCTCATCTTGTCCATCGCATCATAGCGGCTCGCCATCGCCATCATCGCTTTGAAGGCATCGTCATCGTGCGGTTTGCCTTGCTGGCGATTGCGGACGGATTCCACACCGCCGGGCAATGCGCGATGGAACTGGGTGAGTTCGCTCAGAAAATCGGCGGAATCCGGCGCCTGTGCGCTGTGCTTGAGGCGCTGATAGAGCATGAGGTTATCACGCAAACGCACGACCTGTTTTTGAAACGGCGTGCGCACTTGCGCGTCGACCGCGTCGGCGAGTTGCGCTTGGCGATCCAGTTCGGCGATTTTCGGCTGAAGTTGATTAAACGAAAAACGCGAGTGCGTGCTCGGCAGAAATCCGAGGACGGCGAAAAAGCGTTTCACGCTGCTCGCATAGGCGATTTTGACGTCGCTATCGGTGAGGCCGACGAGATCGATCACCTCGGGCGACTCAATGCGGAACGTTGGGAATGTGTCGGCTTTGACCGGATTGAAGAGCACGGTCGCGAGCCACTCGATTGGCGAGGAAACAAATTCCTCTTTGATGGCAGGATTGCTGACGCGTTGGCGACTTTGGATCACGAGCAGCGAAGTGCGCGCAACCGTGTCGAGTGGCTTGATGCGTCCATTGACGAGCACCGGCAGCTGCCCGAACGAAGTGAGATCGAAGTCTGATTTCGGCGCGCGCGAGCGGAGCGTGGAGCCGACGTAAAGCAGGCCAAAAATCAGGGCGAGGAAAGGGAGGAAGCGTTTCATGCGGCGGAGCGTTTGCGGATGAAGCCGATGAGGTGGATGCTGAATTGCAGCAGGAGTCCGACGCCCATCATGATGCAGGAAATGTAAGGCAACAGCCAACCAGGGTTGCGCACGACTTGCAGGACGGTGGTCTGGTCACCTTCGTAGCCGGCTTGATAAAAAGTGAGGCCGCCGTGGCGCAGCGGATTGTTCATGAAGATGAGCACTTCGCGATCATCTTTGGTTGAACTGTCCTTCAGCTTAATCTGGCTGGAAAAATTTTTCGGAATTTCCGTGCCGGCGTATTTGTCGTGGCGGAAATCGAGCAACGAAATGGAAAACGGTTTATAGAAACGCTGGAAGCGCAGCGCGATTTCGTAGGTTTTGCCTTGGTAATCGAATTTCTGCGGCAAGCCGAGTAGCGGCGATACCACGAAGATGCCAAATGAACCCTCGGTGCCGATGAACTCGACGTTAGCGGCGGGTGCGTTGCGTTCGTCTTGTTTGTAAGTGAGGCGCAGCGGCACGAGGTTGACGCGCGGGCCAAGGCCGGCGGTGGCGATGCCGGGCGGTGATTTGGTATTCTCGTCGCGCATCTGGAGCATCGCATTGGCGAAGTAGTCGTGGATGCGGATTTGAAACGGAAGTTTGTGAAACTGAATCAAGCCGCCGTCCGCGAGTCTCGCCTCGGGAATCGAGACGACTTCATTGAAGTCGGGATTCGTGGTGTCGATAATCGCGAGTTCGGTGAGGCGATAGCTTTCAGAGTAATTTTTGGTCTGGCCTTCATCGAGGCGCATCTGGCTTTCCTGTTGCATCAAGCCGGTGATGAGTTCGCCGATGAGGAGAAGGATTAAACCAGAATGCGTGAGCTGAATGCCGGCTTTTTTCCATTCGAGTTTGAAACGGTAAACGTGCGCCGCGATCAGGTTGATGAGCAGCAAGCCGCCGAGGAAATAGCCGCCGGGAAAAACCGGCACGGGAATGTCGGTGCCAGGAATTCGTTCGAGGACGAAGAACGCGTGGAAAAATTTCTGCTGCACACCCCAGACGCCGAGCTGCACCTGCGCGAGCGTCGCCCAGAAAATCAGGATGATCGAAAGCGCGAGCAGCCAGACGGTGAGTTTGAGCGAGACGAAGAAGTCGCGGAATTGTCGGGAGAGAGGCGTCATGGCTCAGCGCGGGGAGATGGTTTTTAAGAACGCCATGAAGGCCTCTTTTTCGCGGGCGACGAGGGCGTCGGGCCCGGTGACTTTGAAGAACCAGGTGTCGCTCTGGTGTGGGATGATGGCGCCGAGGACGCGCGTCGGGGTGCCGTTCATCGTGCCGAGAAAATCGACGACATCGACGTGCAGACTACCGATGTCGAGGTGCTGAACGTTCGCGTCGAGTTGGGCTTGGGCAAGGGGGGACAGCGCAATCTGGCCGCGCCAGCGATTGATGTTGGCCAGCAAGCCGCCGGTGTCGCCGGGGAATGATGTGATGGAAAGATCGGCATCGGCGCCGGCATCGCCTTTGATGGCGAAGGTGGCTTTGCGCATCGGGCGTTGCGGCATCGCGGCCCACGAGGAAGGCGCGCTCCACTTGAGCGAATCGCTGCCGGTCGGCACGGCGGTGTTCGCCATGCTCATTTGATCGCCAGACGCGGCAGGCATCATCGGAGCGGGCGCAGCGGCAGCCGAAGTGGTCGGCGGATGTCCGGCCGGAAGATCGTTGGTGTTGGGCGCGGAGGCGGACGGCATGGGTGCAGCCGCAGGATCTTTCGGCGCGCGGTAGGAAACGATTTCGCGATCCTTGCAACCGCTGGTGACGAGAAGCAGGGCAAGTGCGCAGGCGGACAGACGGGTAAACATCACCTCGTAACGTCGAGTAATCCACGGGCGACCGCAACCCTAAGTAAAATCTATGAGACAGACGGCGAAACAGGATTAGTTGCGCGAGATTTTAGCTGCGAAGTCCTCGAGGATACTTACCAAAAGAACATGCAAATCACGCCTTTGGGCGACAACGCGCTGATGTTGGAACTCGGCGACACCATCGACGAACGCACGCACAAGCGGGTGCAAGAGTCATGGCGCGCGCTCGCCGCCGCGCCGTTGCCGGGCGTGAGTGAGTTGGTGCCGGCTTACACCACGGTCACGGTGTTTTATGATCCGACGGCAGTCGTGCAGGCGGGTGCACCGTGGGATGGGATTGTCGACTGGCTCGGGGCGCGGGTGCGCGAACGGTTAAAAAATCCGCCGAAAATGGAGAAATCCAAACCGCGCACGGTGGAAATTCCGGTGTGTTACGGCGGAGAATTCGGGCCGGATTTGGAAACGGTTGCTAAACACGCCAAGCTTTCCGCGGAGGAAGTCATCAAGCGTCACGCGAAAGTGGACTATCTCGTTTACGTCGTGGGTTTCTCGCCGGGATTTCCTTATCTCGGTGGCTTGCCCAAAGAACTCGCCACGCCGCGCCTCACGAAACCGCGCACGAGCGTGCCGGTCGGGTCGGTCGGCATCGGTGGTTTGCAAACGGGAATCTATCCGCTCGCGACGCCCGGTGGCTGGAACTTGATCGGACGGACGCCGGTAAAATTGTTTCGCCCGACGGAAAATCCCCCCGTGTTGCTGCAAGCCGGTGACCGCGTGAAGTTCCGTGCGATCACGGCGCCGGAGTTTGCAACCCTGGAGGGCCGCGCGTGATCACGGTGATTAAATCAGGATTGCTCACGACGGTGCAGGATTTGGGGCGTCCCGGTTATCAGCAATTCGGCATTGTGGTCGGCGGCGCGCTCGATGCGTTTGCGGCGCGCACGGTGAACACGATTGTCGGGAATGATGAAAACGCCGCGCTTATCGAGATCGCGCAAACGGGACCGGATTTGTTGTTCACGCACGATGCCCTGGTCGCGTGGACCGGCGGACACTTTTATCCGCGCGTCGGCAGCGAGATTTTGCCGAAAGATCGCGCGGTGCGTATCGCCGCCGGTGAAGTGGTAAGCTTCGGATTTACGAAAAGCGGGTTGCGCGCGTGGATTGCAGTCGCTGGCGGAATCGACGTGCCGCTCGTGCTCGGCAGTCGCAGCACGTATCGGCGTGCGGGCATCGGCGGACATAAAGGCCGGCCCTTGGTGTCGGATGACAAGTTAAAGCTCAATGCATTGCCCGAACGCGGAGCCAAGGTGCTCGCGGCATTGCGCAGTGCTGGCCGGCGCGCCACGACGTGGAGCGTGCGGCCTGACACGATGGGCGAAGCGGCCCCGCTCGGGACGTTGCGCGCGATGCGCGGGCCGGAATGGGAGTGGTTTAGCACGGAGGCTAAGAAAGTGTTTTTTGAAACTGAATGGGAGGCGACGCGCGAAGGCGACCGCATGGGCCTACGACTCGATGGCCCGCCACTCCCGCTCGCGAAGCCGCGCGAAATGATTTCGTCTGCGGTGAACTCGGGTGTGGTGCAAGTGCCGGCGGCAGGCTCGCTGATCGTGTTGTTGCCGAGCCGGCAATCGATCGGGGGTTATCCGCGCATTGCGGCGGTGGCGGCGGTGGATTTGCGGGCGTGCGCGCAACTGAAGCCCGGAGACAAAATTCGCTTTGAAGAAATTACATTGGCGAAAGCGCACGCGCTTTCGCTGGCGCGCGAACGGGATTTTGCGCGCGTGTGCATGGGGTTGGCGCGGATCAACGACTAGCTGCTCATGGTGCGCATCGATTTGAACTGCGATTTGGGTGAAGGCGCGGGCCACGACGTCGAACTGATGCCGTTCATCACTTCGGCCAACATCGCCTGCGGGTTGCATGCGGGTGATGCGGAGACGATGCGAGCGACGGTGCAACTCGCGTTGCGGCATGGCGTCGCGATTGGCGCGCATCCCAGTTTAAACGACCGCGAGAATTTCGGGCGAAAAGAAATTCCTGTGACCCCTGAAGAAGTGCGCGCGTTGGTGCTCAGCCAGACGCAGACGTTGCAGGAGATTGCAAAAAGTTGCGGCGCGCGGGTCGTGCACGTGAAGCCACACGGCGCTTTATATAATCTGGCGGCTCGCGATGTTGCGCTCGCGGAGGCGGTGGCGAGCGCGGTGTTAGAAGCGGATCCTGCGTTGACACTTTTTGCGCTGGCCGGGAGCAAGTTGAGCCGCGCCGGCGAAAAGCTCGGATTGAGAGTGGCGAGCGAAGTGTTCGCCGACCGCACGTATCAAGCCGACGGCTCGCTGACACCGCGTTCGCGTTCGGACGCACTTGTCGCGACGGAAGGCGTAGCGGTCGAACAAGTAAAACGCATGATTTTCGATCAGGCGGTGATCGCGACGGACGGCGTAAAGGTCTCGATCGTCGCGGACACGGTTTGTTTGCATGGCGACGGCGCGCACGCGGTGGCTTTCGCGGAGAAAATTAACGATGAACTGCGCAGGGCTGGAGTCGAACTGAAGGCGTTTACCGCATGATCAAACTCATCGGCATCCTGCTGGTCGCGATTGGATTTGGGTTTCGACTCAACGCGCTCGCGGTTGTGCTGATGGCGGGTCTGGCGACCGGCGTGGCGGCGGGATTTTCGCTGCGCGAAGTGGTCGAAATGACGGGAAAGTTTTTCGTCGATAACCGCGGTCTTACCTTGCCGATCGTGCTGATGCTGCCGGTGGTTGGCTTGTTGGAGAAACACGGTTTGCAGGAGCGCGTAGCCGCGATGATGCGCAAAATCAAAGCGGCCACAGTCGGGAAAATTTATTGGGTTTATCAGGCGCTGCGCGGTGGGCTCAGCGTGCTTGGCATCAGCTTGGGCAGTCACGCGGGCATGGTGAGACCGCTGATTGTGCCGATGGCGGAGGGTGCGGCGAAGGAGCGTGGAGAACTCAACGATGCGACGCGCGAAAAGATTCGCGCCCACGGCGCCGCGTCGGAAAACGTCGGTAATTTTTTCTCGGACGATATTCTGGTCGCGGTCGGCGCGTTGCTGCTGGTGAAGAGCGTTTTTGATGCGAAGGGAATTCCCGTGACGCTAGAGAAAATAAAACTCTGGAGCGCGCCGACGGCGGTTTGGGTATTATTCGTCGGTTGGTGGCGTTATCGGGCGCTGGATCGCTCGCTGAAAAAAGGCGGGGGCAAATGAGCGGGCTAACGCTGGAGCATTTTTATTGGATGATCGGCGCGTTCGTCGCGGTGGTGGCGGTGCGCATTGCGCTAAATCCGTCGCATCCGAGGCGCGGAGGCTCGGCGGCGTTCTGGGTTTTGCTGGCGGTCACAATCGGGGCAGGCAAGTCGCTGCCGAGTGAACTCGTTGGTTGGATGGTGCTCGCGATGGGCGCGCTTGCGGCCACGAAGCAAGTCGCGGCGCCGACGTTTGCCGATGATCGGGCCAAGAAAGAAATGCGAGCAGCGCAGTTGGGTTCACGGTTGTTGTGGCCGATCTTGATCGTGCCAGCGGTGGCGATTGGCGGAAGCTTTTTGGTGAGTTCGCAAGTCGCACTCGGCATCGGGTGTTTGCTGGGGCTGTGCGCGACGATTTGGCTGACGAAAGATTCGCCGGCAGCTTCAGTGGGCGAGGGAGGGCGTTTGCTCGAGTTGCTCGGATGGGCGTTGATTTTACCGCAGTCGCTCGCCGCGCTCGGCGGAATTTTTGCGAAGGCGGGGGTCGGCGATGAGGTGGCGAAGATTTTTGCGAGGATGGTGCCTGAGCCTGGGCCACTGCTCGCGGTCGTGGCCTATTGCGCCGGGATGCCAGTCTTGACCATACTGCTGGGCAACGCGTTTGCAGCATTCCCCATCATGACGCTCGGTGTCGGGCTCCCTTTTATTGTGAATGCCCATCACGGCGACGTGGCAATCATGGGGGCTCTGGGGATGCTCTCGGGCTACTGTGGATCGCTGCTCACGCCGATGGCGGCGAATTTCAACATCGTGCCGGTGCGTTTGCTGGAATTGAAAAATGATTACGCGGTGATCAAAGCGCAGGCGCCATTTGCGGCGGCGATCTGGATTTTCAATGTCGTGGTGATGTATTTGTGCGTGTATCGCTTCTGAGTTTCTGAAGTAGGATTTTTAGCCACGAATGCACACGAATGGACACAAATTCAGGCAAGCGTTCTGGTGCTCAGCTATTTGTGTTCATTCGTGTCCACTCGTGGTTTAAATAAATTTTCCTATGAAAACAGTTTTACTGACGGGGTTTGAGCCGTTTGGCGGTGAGAAGGTGAATCCATCGGAGGAGATTGCACGGCAGTTGCATGGGGTGGTGATTGCGAAACATCAAGTGGTCGGCGCGCTGTTGCCGTGTGTGTTTGGGGAGGCGATTAAGGAATTGAAGAAACAGATTCGCACGACCAAGCCGGCGCTGGTGATTTGCGTCGGGCAGGCGGGCGGGCGCAGTGAAATCACACCGGAGCGCGTGGCGCTTAATGTCGATGATGCGCGGATTCCCGACAACGCGGAGCAACAACCGGTCGATCGTGCGATCGCGAAGAACGGGCCGGTGGGTTATTGGTCGACGCTGCCGATTAAGGCGATCGTCGCGGCGCTGCGCGGAGCAGAAATCCCAGCGAGCGTTTCACAGACGGCGGGGACGTTTGTATGTAATCACGTTTTCTACGGACTCATGCATGAGCTAAAAAATCATCGCGGCGTGCGCGGCGGATTTATTCACGTGCCGTTTCTGCCGGAGCAGGCGCAGGCGGGACAGGCGAGTTTGCGGCTGGATGCGATGATTGAAGGCGTCGCGCTCGCGATCGGGACGTCGATTACGGTGCGTCGCGATAAACGCGTCGTGGGTGGCGCGACGCATTGAGGAAACTTTTCATATGAAAAAATCAGTCATCGCTTTGCTGGGGTGGTGCGTTGTCGGGGTGAAATTTGCGCTCGCGGTGGCATTGCCAGCGGAGCTCGCGGATTTCGATGCTTACGTGGCGCGCGTGCAGAAAGAGTTTAACGTGCCAGGCATCGCGGTCGGCATAGTGAAAGATGGCGAAGTGGTCCTCGTGAAAGGCTATGGTGTTCGCGAGATGGGAAAACCGGAGTTTGTGAACGAGCACACATTGTTCGCGATTGCGTCGAACACGAAAGCGTTCACGTCGGCGTCGTTGGCGATTTTGATGGATGAAAAGAAACTAAAGTGGAGTGATCGCGTGGTGGATCGGCTGCCGTGGTTTCAGATGAGTGATGCATTTGTGACGCGCGAGATGACGATCCAGGATTTGCTCGTGCATCGCAGCGGACTCGCGCTGGGCGCGGGTGATTTGTTGTTCTGGCCGGCGACGACTTACACGACGCGCGAAGTAGCGGAGCGGCTGCGCTATGTGCCGCTCTCGACAAGTTTTCGCAGCGCTTATGCTTACGACAATATTCTCTATGCGGTCGCGGGACTCACGATTGAACAGGTGTCCGGAAAAACGTGGAGCGAGTTTGTTCGCGAGCGGATTTTTGGGCCGGTCGGCATGAAGGAGACGAAGACGAATTGTTCGGAGCTTAAGCCGGGCGACAACGTGGCGATCGGACATGCGCTGTTTGATTTCAAAGATTTGAAACCGGTGCCGGCCATGGCGTGGGACAACAATTCTGCGGCAGGCGGAATTTATTCCAGTGTGCACGATATGACGAAATGGCTGAATGTGCAGCTGGCCGGCGGCAAACTCGCGGATGGCAAAGCTTTGTTTAGCGAGGCGCGTCAAAAAGAAATGTGGTCGGTCGTGACGCCGATGCCGATCAGCCAGCCTAGTGTGGCGGCTTTGGTGCAAACGAAGCCGAATTTTCTGGGCTACGGGCACGGCTGGATTTTGTCGGACTATCGCGGGAAGAAACTCGTGAGCCACACCGGCGGTTGGCCGGGGCAAGTTTCAAAAGTAACGCTGATCCCCGAACTAAAACTTGGCGTGGTGGTGTTGACGAATCAGGAAGTAGGCGCGGCGTTTCAGGCGGTGTCGTGGCGGGTGCTTGATGCGTTTCTCGGGGCGACGCCGACGGACTGGGTCGCGGCCTATGTGGAGTATTTAAAGAAGAGCGGCGGCGATGCGGACGAGAATTGGGCAAAGCATGTCGCGGCGCGCGATGCGCAGTCTAGGCCGTCTCTTGCGTTGGCAAAGTATGCCGGGATTTATCGCGACGTGTGGTATGGCGACGTGGAACTGAGCGAGAAAGACGGAAAGCTCGTGATGCAGTTTTCGAAAACGGAGCAACTGCTCGGAGATTTGGAGCATTGGCAGCACAACACGTTTATCGTGCGCTGGCGGGATCGCTCGTTAAACGCGGATGCGTTCGTGACGTTTGCGCTGACGCCGGATGGCGCCGTGGAGTCAGCGAAAATGGAAGCGGTGTCGCCGCTGACGGATTTCAGTTTCGATTTCCACGATTTGAAGCTGCAACGCCTCGAAAAGTGAGGGCACAAAAAAGCGCAGCCGAAGCTGCGCTCGAGAGCTGAGAGACGTGCCGTCTTCGATCAGTTGTTGAAGCGGAAAAGGGCGACGTCGCCGTCTTTGAAGATGTATTCTTTGCCTTCGAGCCGATACTTACCGGCGTCACGCGCGGCCGCGACAGAACCGAGTTTCGTGAGGTCTTCGTAGGAGACGATTTCGGCTTTGATGAAACCGGCTTCGAAATCGGTGTGGATGACGCCGGCGGCTTGCGGAGCTTTCCAGCCTTTCTTGATCGTCCAGGCGCGCACTTCTTTTTCGCCGGCGGTGAAGTAAGTTTGCAGGCCGAGGAGTGCGTAGGTGCCTTTGATGAGTGAGGACACGCCGGAGTCGTCGACGCCGAGATCTTTCAAAAATGCTTTCGCGTCTTCCGGCGTGAGGTCGATGAGTTCGGCTTCGATGCGCGCGCTGATCGGCACGTAAGCGGCGTCGTGGTGCGTGCGGACGTATTCTGCGACTTTCTGGACAAAGGGATTTTGCTCGGCGGTCGCGAGGTCGGATTCGGCGACGTTGCACGCGAACAACACGGGTTTCGCGGTGAGCAGTTGAAAGAGTTTCATCAAGGCGACTTCTTCAGGTGTCGCGGTGAGCGTGTTGGCGGTCTTGCCGGAGTTAAGGTGCGGCTCGAGTTTTTGGAGAAGCGCGAGTTCGATGATGGCTTCTTTGTCGCCAGCCTTCGCGCTTTTTTGTGTTTTCGTCATGCGCTTGGCGACAGCGTCGAGATCGGCGAGGACGAGTTCAGTCGTGATGACTTCGATGTCACGCACCGGATCGACGCTGCCCATCGTGTGGATAATGTCGCCGTCTTCGAAGCAGCGAACGACTTGGACGATGGCGTCGACTTCGCGGATGTTCGCGAGAAATTGATTGCCGAGGCCTTCGCCTTTGCTGGCGCCGGCGACGAGGCCGGCGATGTCGACGAACTCAATCGCGGCAGGCACGACGACATTTGTTTTCGCGATGCTCTTCAATACATAAGCGCGTTCATCGGGCACGATCACGACTCCCACGTTCGGGTCGATCGTGCAGAACGGATAATTCGCGGCCTCCGCCTTGCGTGAGCGGGTGAGGGCGTTGAAAAGAGTAGATTTGCCTACGTTAGGGAGACCGACGATACCGGCTTTGAGCATAAAAAGTGGGTTGGGAAGGGTCGAATGAGCGGTGGCACTGGGGGCTTGACAAGAGCAATCTTGTCCCGTCCATTCTTCCGCTTTTCTCAACGAATCCAGCTCCAGCAAAGTAACCAGACACATCAAATGGCTCTCAAAATCCGTCTCTCTCGCGTTGGCACCAAGAACGATCCGCACTATCGCGTCGTCGTAGCCGAAGAGCGTTCCCGCCGTGACGGCGACGCCGTCGAACAGATCGGCGCTTACAATCCTAACGCCAAAGGCAACCCGCTGACCATCAAGCTCGACCGCGTCGACTATTGGGTCTCGAAAGGTGCCAAGCCGACCTCGACGATGCACTCGTTGATCAAGCGCTCGAAGCGGGCCGCCGCGGCGACCGCGTCTGCTTAAGTAATTTCGTTTCCAACGATTACGACCTCCTAAGGTTCGGCTCGCGCCGAGCCTTTTTTATTGGATCATTCGACCAATGCGTATCGACGTCTTGACGCTATTTCCGGCCATGCTCGATGGATTTTTGTCCGAGAGCATGATGGGCCGTGCGCAGGATGCGAAATTGCTCGAAATCAAAGTTCACAACTTGCGGACGTGGGCGACCGATAAGCATAAAACGACCGATGATCGGCCGTTTGGCGGCGGAGCGGGCATGGTTCTAAAATGTGAGCCAGTGTTTGACGCGATCGCCGCGGTGCAAACTCCAGGTTGTCGCCGGATTTATCTCACGCCGGACGGCACGCCGCTGTCGCCCGCACTGGCGAAAGAGCTATCGACTCAGCAGCACCTCGTGATGTTGAGCGGCCATTACGAAGGAATTGACCAGCGGATTCGCGAAAATGTCATCGATCAGGAGATCAGCATTGGCGATTATGTGCTCACCAATGGCACGCTGGCGGCAGCGGTTTTGATCGATGCGCTGGCGCGATTTATTCCCGGTGTGCTCGGTGAAGAAAAGTCGTTGACGACGGAAAGTTTCACCAGCAAGTTGCTCGACTTTCCTCAATACACGCGTCCCGCCGTTTACCGCGGCATGTCCGTGCCGGAGGTGCTCCTTACGGGGGATCACGGCAAAATCGACAAGTGGCGGCACGCGAAGCAGGTGGAAAAAACCCAGCAAGTTCGACCAGATTTACTCAAATAAAGCCATGAATCCTCTCATCAAAGAAATCACCGCCTTCCAGGTGAAACATCAAGTTGCGCCGTTCAAAGTCGGCGACGGTGTCCGCGTGCACACCAAAGTGCGCGAAGGTGACAAGGAGCGCGTGCAGATTTTTGCCGGCGTCGTCATCGCCCACAAAGGCAGCGGCATTCACGAGACTTTCACCGTTCGTCGTATCAGCTACGGCGAGGGCGTGGAACGCGTGTTCCCCGTCAACTCCCCGAATGTCGAGAAGATCGAAGTCGAGAAAGATTCCGAGCCGGGCCGCGCCCGCCTTTATTACCTCCGCGACCGTCTCGGCAAAGCCGCTATGGCCGTTAAGGAAAAGCGTTACGACGCGGCTGCTGCGAAAGCCAAAGCTTAAGCTTCTAAAGTTATTTTCAAAAAGGGCGGGATCTTCGGATCCCGCCCTTTTTCTTTGGCGATAGCTCGTTCGCGGCGAAGCCAGTTCGCGAAAAAATGATGTCGGTTTATGCCGAAAATTGAGCTTTGCACGTGCGTGTCTCGCGCCGTAAATCGTTCTTTCCGTTCACTCTTTTAATTTTCAAATATGAAACTACAGACCGAGATTCTTTCCCAAGCCGCCAATCAGGCCCGTGGCCTCGCCATTGATGCGGTGCACAAATCCAATTCCGGTCACTTGGGCCTGCCGTTGGGTGCCGCCGAAATCGGCGCCGTGCTTTATGGCAACGCGCTCGTGCATAATCCTGACGAGCCTCGTTGGTTGAATCGCGATCGGTTTGTGCTGTCGGCCGGCCACGGTTCGATGTTTCTCTACAGCTGGCTGCACTTGAGCGGCTACGATCTGTCGCTTGAAGAGGTTAAAAATTTCCGCGTCCTCCACAGCAAGACGCCTGGCCACCCTGAGTTTCACGAGACACCTGGCGTCGAGTGCACCACCGGCCCGCTCGGCCAAGGTATCGCCAATTCCGTCGGCATCGCGATGTCGGGCCAGATGGCGGCGGCGCGCTTCAATACCGCGACGGAAGAATTGTTTAACTACCACGTCGTTTGCTTGGCCGGCGACGGCTGTATGCAGGAAGGCGTGGCGATGGAAGCTGTCGAGTTCGCCGGTCACCAAGGCCTCGATAATCTCATCCTCATTTACGATTCAAACGACGTCACGCTCGACGCTATGGCCGACAAAACTCAGAGCGAGAATACCGCGCTGCGTTTCAAAGCGATGCATTGGGACGTGCAGACGCTAACCGACGGGCACGATCTCGCCGCGATTCTCAAAGCGATCAACAAGGCCAAGAAAGCCAAGAGCGGCAAACCGCAGCTCATCATTGCGAAGACGATTATCGGTAAAGGCATTCCTGAAGTCGCCGGCACGTCGAAGGGCCACGGCGAGGGTGGGGCGAAGTTCTCGGATGCGGCGCGCAAGGGCTTAGGCCTCCCGGGCGAACATTTCTTTGTGAGCGATGACGTGCGCACGTATTTCGCGGAGCACAAAAAGCGTCTCAAGCGTGCTTACTCGAAGTGGAACAAGGGCTACCAAGCGTGGCGCACCGCCAATCCTGAAAAGGCCGCGTTGCTCGATACCGCTTCCAAAGCACCGATCGCGGCGCAGCTCCTCGAAAAAATTCCGGCTTTCCCGCTCGATGCAAAACTCGCGACGCGCGCTGCCGGTAAAGACGTGTTGCAACCGGTCGCCGCGGAACTGCCGCTGCTTATTTCCGGCAGCGCGGATCTTCACGGCTCGACGCTCAACTATATCGCGAGCGACAAAGATTTCGACAAAACCAACCGCGCTGGTCGCAACTTGCGTTACGGCATTCGCGAGCACGCGATGGCCGCGATCAGCAATGGTGTCGCCTACGATGGAATTTTCCGCGCGTCGTGCGCGACGTTCCTCGTGTTCGCCGATTACTCGCGTCCGTCGATGCGGCTCGCGGCGCTCGCTAAACTGCCGGTCGTTTATATCTACACGCACGATTCCGTCGGCGTCGGCGAAGATGGCCCGACGCACCAACCGGTGGAAACGGTTTCCGGTTTGCGCGTGATTCCGAATTTCGACGTCATTCGCCCGGCAGATCCGGAGGAAACTGCCGGCGCATTTGCCGCCGCGCTGGAACGCACCGATGGCCCGACGCTCCTCGCGCTGTCGCGCCAAGCCGTGCCGATGTTGAATGATATTTCAGTCAACGATCGCCGCACTGGCGTTTTGAAAGGCGGTTATATCGCCGTGAAGGAAACTTCCGAACTTACGCATATTCTCTTGGCCAGCGGCACTGAGCTCCAGTGGGCGGTAGCGGCCGCGAAGATCTTGGGCGGCGGCGTGCGCGTGGTTTCGGTGCCGTCGTTTTTCCGTTTCGATCTGCAATCGCAGGCGTATCGCGACGAAGTTTTGCCGCCGTCGTGCCGTAAGCGCGTCTCGATCGAAGCGGGCGTTACTGCGCTCTGGGCGAAGTATGTCGGCCTCGACGGTAAGTCCGTTGGTATCGATCGTTTCGGCCTTAGCGCGCCGGGTAACATCGCCATGAAAGAACTTGGTATCACCACCGAACACGTGGTGGCCGCAGCCAAGTCGCTCTAAAGAAGCTTATTTTAGCATTTTTGCTTTTGCGCAGGCCGGCTTATTAGCCGGCCTGTATTGTTTCGTTAGGAACCTAACTGTAACGGTAGGTGAGAGGAAATCGCTTGTGATATTCATTAGGAAGCTAACTGTAAGCCTCCTGATATTTCCGCTTTAGCTCCTATTCATGCCTAACCTGTTACTCAAACATCTGCCGCCGCTCTCGTGCCTACAGGAATCTGCCCAAGTTTTTCCAGAACTGGATCCCACGGCGACGGAGGCATTTCTGCATTTATTGCGAGCGAGCGATGACGCGTTTGCCGCGACCGAGAAGTATCTTACCAGCCATAATATCACCCAAGGCCGTTTCTGCGTCATGATGCTGCTCTGGCGCGGCGTCCGCCCCGATGCCGCCAAACTGATGGGCTCAGACACTTGCACGGGCGGTCCGCGCACTCCTGCTGAACTGGCGGACGCGGCCGGGGTTACCCGCGCCACGATGACTGGCTTGATCGATACCTTGGAACGTGATGGTTTTGTGAAACGTGAGCCTGACCCCGTTGATCGACGGGTGGTGTCAGTCCTGCTTACAGAAAAAGCCGAACAGTTCCTTTCAGATTTCCTTCCGGGTCACTTCAAAGTTACCGCGTCAGTCATGTCGCTGCTCGATGAGTCCGAGCGCGAGACCTTCGTGAAACTCTTGATGAAGATCCAAGCCCGCGCAGCCGAGCTTAACGCTCCCGTTGCTCCTCTAGTAGAGACCCAACCTGTTTAATTTGGTCACACCCACCACCAAACCCTCCCAACCAAGTCCCACCATGCTCAAGAAATTCCTCATCGTAATCGGCGGCGTTTTGCTCGTCGTTGCTATTCTCGGCGTCGTTAAAACGATGCAGATTAAGAAAATGATGGCCACGCCCCACGTGATGCCACCCACCTCAGTCGGCACCGTCGCCGTGGAATCCCTGACTTGGAATCCGGTGCTCAATGCCATCGGCACCCTTGCCCCCGTGCAAGGCGTCACGATCAGCGCAGATGCTGACGGCGCGATCACCAAGATCGAAGTTGAGAGCGGCACTTTGGTCAAAGCTGGGGACTTGCTCATCGAAATCGACGCCACCGTCGAACTCGCGCAGCTCAAAGCCGCCGAAGCGCGCGCTGACTTATCCAAACTCGGTCTTGATCGTTCCAACGAACTGAAAACGAAAAACACGATCAGCCAGGCTGAATACGACGCGGTCACCGCTCAGTTTAACCAAGCGGGCGCGGATGTCGCCGCGCTCAAAGCCCAGATCGACAAAAAGCGCGTGCGCGCTCCGTTCGATGGACGTGTCGGCATTCGCACGGTCAACGCCGGTCAATACGTCGCTCGCGGCCAAGCCCTGTTTCCGCTGCAAAAGTTGAATCCGATTTATGCCAACTTCAGCATTCCGCAGCGCCAGTTCCAGGATGTCCAGATCGGCCAGAAAATCGTGGTGACGGTCGATGCGTTTGGTGCGCGTGAGTTCGTCGGCAAGGTCACCGCGGTCAACTCCGAGGTCGATGCCTCGACTCGCAACATCTCGATTCAAGCCACGCTCGAAAATCCCGAGGAACTGCTGCGTTCCGGCATGTTCGCTCGCGTGACGGTAGAATTGCCCAAGACCGCGCAAGTCGTCGCCGTTCCTGCGACCGCGATCGCTTATGCCTCCTACGGCAACTCGGTGTTCATCGTCGAGCAGGTCAAAGGCGAGGACGGCAAAGAGCACCTCGGTGTCCGCCAACAATTCGTCAAACTCGGTGCTGCGCGCGGCGATCTGGTCGCGATTACCGAAGGCCTCAAGCCCGGCGAAAAAGTTGTCACCTCCGGAGTGTTCAAACTCCGCAACGGTGCGCCGGTCGTCGAAAATAATTCCGTGAAGCCCGAGTCGAGCGCCACGCCGAAGCCGGCCAATACTTAATCGCTCCCGTTCCAACCCGAGGAGTCTTCCATGATTAAAAAGAGTTTTACCGACCTGTTCATTCGCAAGCCCGTCATCGCGATTGTGGTGAACACGGTCATCTTGATCGTAGGCCTCGTGGCCTATTTCTCGCTGAACACGCGGCAATATCCGCGCAGTGACAGCGCCGTCGTCAATGTGACGACCGTTTATTTCGGAGCCAGCGCCGACACGGTGCGCGGCTACATCACGACCCAACTTGAACGTGTCATCGCGAGCGCGGACGGCATCGATTACATCGAGTCTGAAAGCCGGGCCGGCATGAGCACGGTGAAAGTTTATCTGCGTCTCAACTACGACACGAACGCCGCGCTCGCGCAGATCAGCTCGAAGATCGATCAAGTGCGCAACGAACTCCCGCCGGAGTCCGAAGCGCCGACGATCAGCGTCGAGACGGCGGATAACCAATTCGCCTCCATGTATCTGAGTTTCTACTCGGACACCATGGATCAGAATCAAATCACGGATTACCTGAACCGCATGGTGCAGCCGCGTCTTTCCGCGGTGAAGGGAGTGCAAAAAGCCGATGTGCTCGGCGGTCGCGTGTTCGCGATGCGTGTCTGGCTCAAGCCTGACCAACTCGCCGCGCATAACATCAGCCCGTCTGAAGTGCGTGCGGCGCTTGCGGCCAATAACGCGCTCGCTGCAGTCGGTTCGACGAAAGGCTCCATGCTTAGCATGAGCCTCATCGCCAACACCGACCTCAAAAACGTCGACCAATTCCGCCAACTCGTCGTCACCGAACGCAACGGCACGATCATCCGCCTCGCGGACGTGGCCGAAGTCGTCCTCGGCGCCGAAAGTTACGATGAAGAAGTGACCTTCGACGGCCAGACCGCGACCTTCATGGGCATCTGGGTGCTCCCGACTGAGAGCACCGTGGAAGTCATGAAACGCGTCCGCGAAACGATGCCCGACATCGAACGCAGTTTGCCGGCCGGTTTGAAAGCGAAGATCGCTTACGACGCCACGGCTTACATCGACGACGCGCTCAAGGAAATCGTGAAGACGCTTCTCGAGACGCTCGCGATCGTCGCCCTCGTTATCTTCCTCTTCATGGGCTCGTTCCGCTCTGTGTTGATCCCGCTGATCGCGATGCCGCTTTCGCTCGTCGGTGCACTCTTCCTCATGCTCGTGCTCGGGTTTACGATTAACTTGCTCACGCTGCTCGCGGTCGTGCTCGCGGTCGGTATTGTCGTCGACGACGCGATCGTGGTTGTCGAAAACGTTGAGCGACACATTCGCGAAGGCCGCACGCCGTTCGATGCCGCCATCCTCGGTGCGCGCGAACTCGTTGGCCCCGTCATTTCTATGACGATTACGCTCGCGGCGGTTTACGCGCCGATCGCATTCCAAGGCGGTCTCACCGGCGCGCTCTTCCGTGAATTTGCTATGACTCTCGCGGGCGCCGTGACCGTTTCCGGTTTCGTTGCTTTGACGCTCTCGCCGATGATGAGCGCTTACATGCTGGGCAGTCACGAGAACGAAGGAAAGGGCATGGCCGGCTTCGTTAACCGCACCTTTGACCGCGTTCGTAATCGTTACGACCGCATGGTCGGCGCGAGTTTGAATTGGGTGCCCGTTACCATTACGGGGGCCTTCCTGCTGACACTTTTGCTGCTGCCGTTCTTTGCGATGGCTCAAAAGGAATTGGCTCCGAAAGAGGATCAAGGCATCGTGTTCAGCATTTTGCTGCCGTCGCCGACTTCGACGATTGAACACAACATTCTTTACGGAAAAGAAGTTCAGAAAATGTTTAAGACCGTTCCGGAGTATGAAAATTCCTTCCAGATCGTCGGCGCAAATTTCGGTTTCTCCGGCATCATTCTGAAGCCATGGTCCGAGCGTAAACGCAGCTCGCTCGAAATCGAGCAGACCCTGCAAGGCCCGGCCTCGGCCATCACTGGCATGAATGTGGTCGTGACCACGCCTGATCCGCTGCCTTCGGGCGGTTCGTTGCCGATCGAATTCGTAATTCGTTCGACGGCCGACCACGCGGAAATGCAGGAAGTCGCAAACCAACTCGTGCTCTACGCTAACACTGAAGCCAATGCCGGTGGCGGTGCGCCGACGTTCTATTTCGCCGACTCCGATCTGAAATTTGATTTGCCTCAGGTCGAAATCGAAATCGACAAAGACAAGGTCGCGTCGATGGGCTTGAACCTCGTCGATGTCGCTCGCGATCTCGGTTCGATGTTGGGTGGCGGTTACGTCAACCGCTTCGTCAACGAAGGCCGCAGCTACCGCGTCATTCCGCAAGTCGAACGCGGCGAGCGCCTCAATGCGCAGCAACTCCTCGATTACCATGTGCGTGGCCCGAATGGTCAGCTGATTCCGCTGTCCACGATCGCCACGCTCAAGGAAACCGTGAAGCCGCGCACGCTGAATCGCTTCCAGCAGCTCAACTCCGTCAAGATCACGGGCGTCGGCCCGAGCATCGATGGTGCGCTTAAGAAGCTTGAAGCAAAGGCTGCTGAAATCATGCCGCCGGGCTACTCGATCGATTACGGTGGCCAGTCGCGCCAACTACGCACGCAAGGCAACGCTCTTTGGAGCGCGGCGGCGCTCGCGGTCGGCCTCATCTTCCTCGTGCTCGCGGCGCAGTTTAACAGCTTCCGGGATCCGTTCATTATTCTCCTGGGTTCCGTGCCGCTGGCAATTGTGGGCGCGATGTTGCCGATTTTCCTCTGGGAAACGTCGCTCAACATCTACTCGCAGATCGGTCTTATTACCTTGGTCGGCCTTATCGCCAAAAACGGTATTCTGATCGTGGAGTTCGCGAACAGCCTGCAAGAGCAGGGTGCGAGCAAGCGTGAAGCCATCCAACGCGCCGCCGCGACTCGTCTGCGTCCCGTCATGATGACCTCCGCCGCCACGGTGTTCGGTCACATCATGCTCATCTTCGTGTCCGGCCCGGGTGCCGCGGCGCGTAATTCCATCGGTTGGGTGCTCGTCGTCGGTATGGCGATTGGCTCCGTCTTCACGCTCTTCGTGGTGCCGGCATTCTACATGCTGATCGCCCGCGATCACGCGAAAGATAAAAAAGTTCATTCCGAACTGCTCGAAGACGATTCCCAACCCGCCCTTGCCAAATAACACCTTCTGCATTCCCATGAAAAACTTCATGCGCCCGTCATTTCTAACCATTCTCGCGCTCGGTCTGATCGCCGGTTCGGTGGCCCAAGCCCAAGTCGGCGACGGCAAACCTGATCCTAATTACGCAGTTCCCGAGCGCCTCGACCTCCAATACGCGCTCGGCTTCGCGCTCGATAACAACTTCGCCATTCGTCAGGCGAAGGAGCGTATCCGCGAACAAGAGGGCGTCGTCCTCGAAGTGCGCTCTTCACAGATTCCCAATGTCGACGCGTCCGGTGGCTACCAACGCAACGATGAGGAAATCGGTAACAATGGCCGCGATCGCGCTTGGTCGGTGAACATCACCGCCCGCCAAGTTCTCTACGCTGGCGGCGGTGTGCGTGCGGGGGTTCGGGCGCAACAGCTCGCGCTCGATGCCGCAGTGCTCGATCTCCAGTCGGTCATCAACAACTCCTTGTTCGAAGTGCGCACGCGCTTCTACACCGTGCTCGTCAATCGCGAGCGCATCGGTGTGCAGGAACAGAATATTGATCTCCTCAAACGTCAGTTGCAGGACGTCAAAAATCGTTTCGACGCCGGCACGGTTTCAAACTTCGAAGTGTTGCGTTCGGAAGTAGCTTTGGCGAACGCGCAACCCGCGCTTATCACGGCTCGCAACGACTACCGGCTTTCCATTGAGGAAATGCGTCAGGCACTTGGTTTCATGACGGCCAACGAAGAAAACATGACCAAGATTCCTGAATTCGTCGGCACCTTGGAGTTCGTCAATCCCGTCACTTACGAACTGCGTTCGTCGCTGTCCACGGCGCGCGAAAATCGTCCCGATTTGCAGCGCTTGGAGAAACTCTTGGCTGCTGCCGAGCAGGGCATCATTGTCAGCCGCTCGGGTTATTACCCGAACGTCGCAGCCTTCGGGGCCTACGACTGGCGCATGAACAGCACCGGCTCCAGCAGCTTCTCGAACGCCCGCGATGGCTGGACGGTTGGTCTGCAAACGTCGGTTAACATCTTCGACGGCCGTGCGACCAAAGGCCGCGTGATTCAAGCCAAGTCGTTCCTCGAACAGACGCGCTTGGCCACGGCAGAATCGCAACTCGCCGTCGATGTCGACGTGCGCCGCGCGATTTCCACGCTGCAACAATCCACGGAACTCGCCGAAGCGTCTAAGAAGGTCGTTGAGCAAGCCGACGAAGCCGTTCGTCTCGCTAATGCCCGTTTCTCTGCCGGCACGGCGACCCAACTTGATGTGCTCACCTCGCAAGTCGATCTGACCACCGCACGCATCAACCAACTCCAAGCTTACTACAGCTACAACGTCGCCGCTGCAGCGGTGCGTCGCGCGATGGGCTTGGCTGATGAGTTGCGGCCCGTGAGCGAATTGCCGCCCGTCACCAAGTAACCATCGTTTTTTTCGAAGGCCGCCCAAGCGACCGCGCTTCATCCGAAGACGGCGTTTGTAGCGGCCTTTTTCGTCTTCGCTCTCTTGTAACTTCTGCCAGCCTGAATTCTCTTCCCGTTTCTCATGAAGGTTTCCCGTATTCTGCTCATTGGTTTAGGCGCCGGATTGGTTCTTGGCGCAGTGGTGATTGGTCTCGCGCTCACGCCTGCGGTGCAGCGGTGGGCGGTGTTGCGCGCGACGGCGGGCACCCCGGGCTTGAAATTGGAATTGGAGCGCGTTTCCGCCGGTATTTCCCGCGCCGAACTGAGCAACGTCAAGGTGGAGCAAGACGGATTGGTGATCCAAGTGGCGCGGCTCGAAGCTGAGTATTCGCTCACGCAGTATTTATTTAGCGATCGCTTGAAGATCGCGCGCCTCGCGGCAAGCGGAGTCGTGATCGACGCGACACGCTTTAAATCCGCCAACGCGGCCGCAGCCGGAGCTCCTGTGGCCGCGCCGGGGGTATTGGCGAATATCACGCTGCCCTTCGAACTTGTGCTCGATGACGTGCAACTGGAAGGCAGTGCGTTGTTACCGGCGTCCGCGAATTCGGGCGCGTTGCGAGCGACGTTTAAAGTTTCCGGCGGGCGTTTCGCGCCGGGGCAGGAAGGTTCCTTGGCGCTCGATGCGACCATCAAGGATCCGGCACCCACGGCGACCGTTTCGGTGCTCAGGGCGCAGGTGAATCTGCGGGCTACGCCGACGGTTCAGCGTGGCTTCGAGAAAATCGCGGCGACCGCAGTGGTGAATGCAGAGGGCAAAGGCTTGCCGGCTGAGACGCAGCTGAAAGTGGTGACCGAACTCGCCCGGAGTGCGACGGGCGAAAATTACACCGTGAGCGTCGACACGTCGATGTCTGGCGCGGCTGAAAATGTCGCGACGCTTCAGGCGAGCCTGGAGAATGGAAAACAGGAGTTCTCGGGGCAGTGGACGCTCAAAGCCCGCAAGGCGCAAATTGCGCCGTTTTTTCTCGGTGGCATTTTGCCTGAATTTGAAGTGCGGGGTGACGGTCGCTTCACCTTTGCTCCAGCGACGCTCGCGCTGAGTTTGCAGGGTAAATTCGATTCCACGGTGAGCCGCTTGGAACTGATCGAGCCTTCCTGGCGCGCGATCGGCACGCTGAAAAGCAGCGTCGTGTTCGATGTCGCCGAGGCGAACAAAGTTGTGAAATTAAATGCTCTGAAAATCGCGCTCTCCGGCGAGAAGCCAGTGCTCGATTTGCAGGCGAAGCACGCGGCGAGTTTCGATCTAGTCAAAGGCGTGCTGCAGGTCGGCGGGGCCGGCGCGACCGAGGTGCTGGATCTGCAATTACACGGCCTGCCGGTCGCGTGGATTCGGCCGTTCGTAAGCGCAGCCGATATTTCAGGCGATGTAGTTAAAGGCCGCTTCATTGTGCTGAGTGAAAATAAAAATTTGATTCTGCGCTCAACCCAGCCGTTGCAAGTCACGGGTCTCAACGTCGTGCAAAGTGGCCTGTTGTTGTTGTCCAAGGCAGACATCAGCCTGCGCCCCGAAATCGTTTTCTCAGGCAATGAACTTAAAGCGACGGTGAAAGAATTTTCGTTGCGCGCTGCGACTGGCGATTCGCTGACGGCGGATGCGACGGTCAATGTGCCGGTGCCGCTGAAGCCGCCCTTTGTGGTCACCGCGAATTATTCGGCGGATCTGCCGACGCTCCTCGCCTTGTGGGTGCCGCTTGGCCGGATTAAATCGAGCGGTGCGATCGATTTCACGCTCGGAGAAGGGCAGGTTGAATTGCGGCGGATCACTTCGCGCGTTTTGGATGGAGCGGACGCTGTTTTGGTGAACGTGGAGAGTTTACGCCCGTTTACTATTGATCTGGCGCAAGGGCGGTTTGTAACGAGCGACACCAAGCCCACGGATTTAGTGAAAATTTCTATTGGTTCGATGGCGTTGGCGAAACTGCCGCTCAGCCAAGCGGGGATTCAGCTTGGGGGAACGCTGGATTCAGGGGAATTTATTCTTTCAACCGAAGGAGCTAAGACCGCGGTGCGCTCGGTTGCGCCGGTCAGGTTGACGGGAGTTTCGCTGCGTCAGGATGGAAAAATCTCTTTGGCCGGCCTCACGATTCAGGCGCAGCCGACTTTGGAAATCAGCGATCGTTTTTCCGGTATCGCGAAATCGGGCGAAGTCACGGTGAAGAATGACAAAGGTGCGACGTTGATATCGCTCCAAGGCGAAGCGTCGCGCGTGCCGGTCGACGGTATGAAAGCTTCGCTGACATTTAATATCGATGTGCCTGCGCTTGGCTCGCAGCCGTTGTTCTCGGGTGCGCAAGCAGTGACCCAAGGCAAAGCCAGCGGTGAAATCCGCGCGGCGGTCGGTGCGCACAAACAAGTCGAGGCGCGCGTGACGATTAACAATTTGGTCGCACGGGATGCTGCGCAAACGTTGCCGGTCGCAAATCTCAGTCTCCGTGCGTTGGTGCAACCGGATGGAAAAATCCTCGTGCAAGCGCCGCTGCTGCTGGATCGCGCCGGCCAACGTTCAGATTTAAATTTTGAAGTCGAGTTGAAGCCTGCGAACGGAGTGCTGGCGCTCACGGGTAAATTGGCTGGCGAGCATGTCGAGCTGTCGGATGCGCTCGCAGTGTTAAGCGTATTTCAAACAAGTGCACCGGCGGGCGCGCCGGCTTCTCCGAATTCGGCTCCGGTAGTTAAAAATCCGCCGACCGTCGTCGTCGCCGATCAAACTCCCGTGTGGGGCAAAGTGAACGGTCAATTCCTGCTCGATATCAAATCGGTCACGCATGGAAAAGACTGGGCTATGAGCGGGCTGACGGGAACGGTCGTAGTCGAGCCAGCTCGCGTGGTGTTGCAAAAACTACAGACGGCGTTCGACGAAAAGAGCAATCTGTCGGCGAATGCTGAAATAAAGTTCTCGCGCGGAGCGATGCCTTACCGACTCGATGGTGCTTTCACCTTAACCGAGTTCGATTCTGGGAAGTTGTTCAAGGCGCTCGACGCGACCAAGGCTCCGACCGTGGAAGGACTTTTTAATGTGAACGGCAAGTTCGTCGGCGACGGCGAAACGATCGGTCGCACGATCGATCGCACACGCGGTCAGTTTGAATTGATCAGCCGCCAGGGAATCTTTCGCGGACTGCAGCGCGCGACGGGCAAAGTGTCGATGGCGACCAAGGCAGCGGAGTTCGGTGCGTCAGTCGTTGGCTCTTTAGGATCCATCTTCGGAGAAAAAGCCGTCAAGACCGCTGAGAAAATCGGCAGCCAGGCTGCGGTCGTCGACCAACTCGCGCAAAGCCTCGGCGAGTTTAATTACGACCAACTCACGGTAAAACTCAGCCGCGATGATTCGCTGAATGTAACCGTTGAAGAGGTGAGTTTAGTTTCCCCCGAAATCCGCCTCATCGGCAAAGGCACGCTCGCGCATCTCGAAGGCAAATCACTGCTCGATTATCCGCTGAACGTTTCATTGTCATTGGCGGCGCGCGGTAAGCTGGAGCAGTTGCTAGCCAAGGCGCACCTGACGGATATTTCCAAAGATGAACTTGGTTTCACGAAGACGCGCGAAACGGTCACGCTCGGCGGCACGTTGACCAAGCCCGATGCGTCGGCGTTCTTCAGCAAGATCGCGTCAGCCAAGTTGAATGAACTGATTTCTCCGGGAAACTGATTCGGGAATTCCCCCATTCCACGGCGCGGAACCTGAGTATTTACCCTGAGGTCACGGGCAGCATGGTAAAATCCATCGCCTGTTGGGTTATCGCAGTGGGGACTTTCACGCTTTCAGCGACTGCTCAGCAGCCGCTCACGGTGAATGCGTTCGAGCGTTCGCAAGGGTGGGAAGCGCTCTTTGACGGTGAATCGCTGAAAGGTTGGCGCACCTACGCGGGCAATGGCACGCCGACGAATTGGTCGGTAATCGATGGCGCGCTCGCGGCGACTTTGGGCGAAGCACTCAGCACGATCGACGAGCATCGCGATTTCGAATTTAGCTTTGAATGGAAATACGAAGCTGGCGGCGTTGCGCGGATATTTCTCCACGCAGTTGAGGAAAAAAATGGGCCGGTGGGCAAAGGCCTCATGATGGAACTGGGCGGCAATGGCCGCGTCTCGGGCGGAAACGGCGGACTTGATCAAACCCAACGGGTCGTAAACGCCGCGCCGGGCACCTGGCACACCGCCCGTGTGGTTTCGTTTGGCTACAAGATCGAGCACTACATCGACGGCGAACTGGTCTTGTCTTACATGGTGAAGCTCGATGACAAGAAAAGCAGAGACGGCGACGTGAAGTTATTCGGACTGCCTTTGGCGGGAGTCATCGTTTTGGACGGCAATCAAGCGTCGTTCCGGAACTTGAAAATTAAGGAGCTCTAAATCACGGGCGTTGCAGGAGTTTAATCGGAGCGCATTTTCCCCTTTGCGTGGCGCACCGGGCAGACACACTGCTTGCAGATGAATTCACGCATCTTTGGAAAGACCGGGAAAGTGGTCGGCGAAATTGGGCTGGGCACCTGGCAACTGGGTGCGAACTGGGGCGAGGTCACCGACGAGACTGCCCTCGCGACGCTCCGCGCGGCCTATGATGCGGGCACAAATTTTTTCGATACGGCAGACGTTTACGGTGACGGGCGCAGCGAAACGCTAATCGGGAAATTTATCCGCGAAGCCAAACTGCGTGACCGCGTTTTTATCGCCACAAAATTGGGCCGGCGCGGTGACCCAGGGTGGCCACAAAATTTCACGCGCAGTGCAGTGCGAAAACACACGGAGGACTCGTTGACGCGGCTTGGAGTCGAAGCGCTCGATTTGGCTCAACTGCATTGCGTGCCGACCGATGTCCTCGTGCAAGGTGAGCTGTTTGGCTGGCTCGACGAATTAAAGCACGAAGGTAAAATCAAAGCTTACGGGGCGAGCGTCGAAGCGATGGAAGAAGCCTTGTGGTGTTGCGCTCAACCCGGCTGCGCGGCGCTCCAGATTATTTTTAATATTTTCCGCCAGAAGCCGGTTCATGTGCTTTTTGAAACGGCGCGTCGAAATGGTGTCGCGCTGATCGTGCGGCTGCCGCTGGCGAGTGGGTTGCTCAGCGGGAAAATGACCGCGGCAACCGCCTTCCCCCAAAACGATCACCGGAATTTCAATCGCGATGGCCAGCAGTTCAACGTTGGAGAAACGTTCGCGGGCCTGCCTTTTGAAAAAGGCGTTGCTCTCGCCGATGAACTTAAACCACAGGTGCCGGCGGGCATGAGCATGGCGACGATGGCGCTGCGTTGGTGCCTCGATTTTGAAGCGGTGAGCGTGCTCATCCCGGGAGCGAGCCGTCCCGCGCAAGCCACCGCCAATGCGGCAGCATCATTGTTGGCTCCGTTGAGCATCGAGCAGCACGTGAAACTCACCGCTTACTACGAGCGAAAAGTCGCGGCGCATATTCGCGGACCGTATTAAACTCTGCGCACGCAATGATCGCTTCCGTTCAGTTTAAAAATTTCAAAGCGCTGCGCTCGGCGGCGGTCGGCTTGGAGCCGTTTAATTTATTCATCGGCCCGAGCGGGAGCGGAAAAACGAGTTTGATCCAAGCGTTGCAGCGACTGCGCACGCTGGCGGGGTTGCCGGTGATTTTGTCGGCCGAGTTGCAGGCCCAGCAGGCCGACGGTCCGCAGATCGAATTTCGCTTCAATGCGCCGTATGCGGCCATCGTGGTGACCTTGGGCTGTAACTCCGATCAGCTGGTGTGCAATCTGCTCGCGGTGGATCGCCCGCAAACAGCTGACGGCGAAGCGTTGTGGCAGGAGTTGCGTGAAAAGTTGAAAAACATCCGCGCGTTTCTGTTCGACCATTACGCGATGGCGATGCCCGGAAAAATTTCTGATGGCCGTGAACTTGCCTCAAACGCGGGCAATTTGACGTCCGTGCTGTATGCGTGGAGAGAAAAGGCGCCGCTCTCGCTCAATCATTTCATCGGAGATTTTTGCCGGATTTTGCCGGAGTTTGCTTCACTGGATTTTCGCCTGAGCGGCGAGCACGTGGAGTTGCTGGCTAAACTGGCTGACGGTTCCGAAACCTTGCCGGCGGAAAATCTGTCGCAGGGCACTTTGTATCTGCTCGCGGTGCTGTGCTTGGCGCACAATCCCACGCCGCCGAGTATCGTGTGTCTCGAGGAAGCGGATCGCGGCGTGCATCCGCGTATGTTGAGAGAAGTGCGCGATGCGCTGTATCGGCTGAGTCATCCGCTGGCAGAAGGCCGCACGCGCGAACCGGTGCAGGTGATCACGACGACGCATTCGCCCTACATGCTGGATTTATTCAAGGAGCACCCGGAGGAAGTCGTGCTGGCGAACAAGCACGGTAACGCGGCGACGTTTGAGCGGTTGTCCGAGCGCAAGGATTTGATCGCGCTCATGGACGAAGCGCATCTGGGCGATTTGTGGTTTAGTGGAATACTCGGCGGAGTGCCGGATGAGGCATGAAGATTGCGCTGCTGAGTGAGTCGCCCGGAGATGAGGCTGCGTTACGCGTGCTCGTGGAGTATGTGTTGAAAGAACCGTTTACCTTGGTGCCGCCGTCGCTGCGCGCGCGGGGGTGGCCGTCGGTGGAACAGGTGTTGCCGTCAATCATCCGTCATTTGCATTTCAACACCGATGCGGACGGCTTGGTCGTCTCGGTGGACTCCGACGATTCCGTCGTGCACACCGCCGATCACGAAGTGGTAGGTTATCATCATTCGGGCTGTCGCATCTGCCGGTTGCGCGGAGTGTTTCGGCGCACGACTAAAAATCTTCCGCCCGCGCACGGACGGAAACGAGTGTTGCGCGCCGTGGGCGTGGCGGTGCCCGCGCTGGAAGCGTGGTTGCTCTGCGGCCGCGACACTTCAATCACAGAAGCCGCGTGGATTGCGGGACAGGAGAGCGGACGTCTGCCTTACACGCGCAAGGAATTAAAATGGAAAGTCTACGGCACCGAGCGCCCGACGTTGCCGCATGAGATCAAACGCGCGGTGCAGGAAGTGACGCGGCACCAAGGCGACGTGCGTCGCCTTGAAAATGATTTTCCCCAAGGCTTCGGCTGCCTCGCGCGGGATCTGCGCGGTTGGAAAACGCCGGCGTAATTACCAGACGAACGGTCTTGCCGAAGCGATGAGGCGAGACAAAGTCGGGCCGTCCACCCCGAATGAAATCCCCACGCGTTTCGCTGGCGGCGTTGATGGCAGCGCAGGCTCAGGTCACTTTCAACGATTGTGCAGCCAAAATGATGCTGATTGCGCTTGTGCAGCAATTGGCGAAAGCGGCGGGCTATGATCCAAAACCTACAGTTACGCTCATCACTGCGTTACTGGTGCTGCCTTTTGTGATGTTTGCTCCGGTGTGTGGCTGGCTGGGAGATCGATTTGCGAAAAGTCGCGTGCTTAACTTTGCGTTGATTTTGCAGATTGTCGCGATGGCGCTTTTGATTGGTGCGTTGTGGTTCAAGTCGCTCGCGGCTTCGTTGGGGTGTTTCTTTTTGCTGTCGGTGCAGGCGGCGATTTTTGCTCCGGCCAAGCGTGGCATCGTGGTGGAATATGCGGGCGAGCAAAAGCTGTCTCGTTTTGTCGGACTAATGGAAATGTTTACGATCACGGCGATTCTCGTCGGATCGTTTGCCGGCGGGGTGATGTTTTCCCACCTCCTCCAGCAAGGCGGCGATGCTTGGAAAGCAGCCGAGGTCACTGCATGGATTCTGGGCGGGCTTTCGATTGTGGGCTGGCTCGTGTTTCAAATGGCGCAGCCAACGCGGGCCCACGCCGACACTCCGTTTACAGCGGGAATCTGGATTCAGCATTTCAAAGACGTCGCGGAGGTCTGGCGTGACCGTCCGATGTGGCGTGCGACGCTGGGCATCTGTTTCTTTTACGCGGTAGGTGGCTACGTCTCGATTTTGCTGCCGCAGGTGGGTTTTGAATTAGAAAATGGCGGCCCGCGCTCTGCCGCGGTCGCAGGGGTGATGCTGCTCATGATCGGCGTGGGCACGATGCTGGGAAATCTGTTTGCTGGTTTCTTTTCGCGCAAAGGCATCGAACTCGGCCTCGTGTCGCTCGGCGGCGCGCTGTTAACCGCAACCCTGTTTGCGCTCGCTTGGGCTGACGCCGGTTCGCACGCACACACCGCGCTGCTCATCACGGCGGGTTTCTCAACAGGGCTTTTTCTCGTGCCGCTCTACGCGTTTGTGCAACAGAAGGCGGGTAATCATCGCCGGGCGCGGGTGCTGGCGGGCGTGGGTTTTCTCGATAGCATTGCGGGACTGCTGGCGTATGCCGTTTATCTCGGAGTGGCGAGCGATGGCGGGCTAGGCTGGTCGGTGACATCGCAGTATTTCCTCCTGGCGTTCGGTGCGTTTGCGATGCTGGTCTGGGGCGTCCGGCACATTCCGCATCAAACGGTGTGCACGGTGATGCGTTTAATCGGGCCGATTTTCTATCGGGTGAAAACTATCGGCCACGAAAATCTTCCGGCGACCGGTGGCGCGCTGATCATCTCGAATCACCTTTCGTATATCGACGCGGTGGTGCTGCAATTGGCCTCGCCACGCACGATTCGTTTCGTGGCGTTTGCCGGCTTCGCGAAAAGTCCGGGGATGCGATTTCTGTTTCGCGCCCTGGGCGTGATCCCGATTGCGCCGAGTGGCTGGAAAAAAGGCATTCTGCTCGCGGCCGATGCGGTTAAGAATGGCGAACTGGTGTGCGTGTTTCCTGAAGGCGCGATTTCTCGCACCGGTCAACTGATGGATTTGAAACGCGGATTTGGGCTTATTGCGGAATTGGCGAAAGCGCCCGTGATTCCTGCGGTCATCGACGGGTTGTGGGGTTCGATCTATTCGTTCGCGGGTAACAAATATCTTTGGAAATCGCCGCGTCTCATGCCGACGCCCGTGTGCGTGGTGTTTGGCGAGGCGATTCCGCACGAAAAAGCCGATCGCGTCACGGCGCGCCGCGCGCTCTTGGATCTGGGCGAAATCGCGTTTCAAGAGCGGCCATTTCTGAAACGCAACATCGCGCGAGAAATTGTGCGCTCACTGGCGAAGCGTCCACGACACGTCGAGGTGGTCGATCGCACGGCGGAGCGTCGCGAAGTCAAAGCGGCCCAGTTGCTCGCCGTCGCGGCGATGCTCTCGCGGCACATCCGGAAAACAATTCCCGAAAAACGGGTGGGCATCGTGCTGCCGACCGGCGCTGGCGCGCATATTGCGAATCTCGCGGTGGCCTGCGCGGGGAAGGTGCCCGTGAATTTGAATTTCACCGTGGGCAAAGCGGCCGTCGAGGCCTCGTTGCGGCTTGGCGAAATCAAAACGGTGATCAGCGCCGATGCGATGCGCGCAAAGATTCCTAATTTTCCTTTTCCGGAAAACACGCTCGATTTTAAAAAAATGGTCGAGACTGCGGGCGGAAAAAAAGCCATCGTGCCGTGGTTGCTCGCCGCCTATTTGCTGCCAAATCAGTGGATTGCCTGGCTGCTCGGACTACCAAAATACGGTGATCGTGAGGAGGCGGCGTTGTTGTTTACGAGTGGGAGTTCCGGCGAACCGAAAGGCGTCGTGCTCACGCACCGCAACATTCTCGCGAATTGCGCGCAGATTTCCTCGCTTTCGATCTTACCAGACACGGCGGTGCTCGTGGCGTGTTTACCGGTGTTTCATTCGTTTGGATTCACAGTGACGTTGTGGTATCCGATGTTGCGCGGCTGTCGCGTGGTGACTTTCCCAAGTCCGCTCGATACGCGAAAAATCGTCGAAGGCATCCAGCAGGAAAAAGCCACGGTCATGCTCGGGGCGCCGACGTTTGTGCGGCCATTCCTCAAGAAAGCTACGAAGGAAGAACTCGCGTCGCTAAACCTCGTTGTGACTGGCGCGGAGAAACTGCCGCTCGATCTCTACGAAGGATTTCAGCAGCAGTTTGGGATTACGATTCACCAAGGTTACGGTCTCACGGAAGCGACACCGGCGACGAATATCAATCAACCTGACCCGCCCGTCACGACTTCCACTGCGGAGCCGCAAAGCGGATGCCGGCTCGGCTCAGTCGGCCGCCTCTTTCCTGGAATGTCGGCGCGGATCGTCGATGCGGACACCGGCGTAATTTTACCCGAGACCTCACAGGGCATCTTGTGGTTACGCGGAGCGAACGTGTTTCCGGGTTACCTCAAGGATCCGGAAAAAACTGCGGCAGCGCTCAAGGACGGCTGGTTTATTACGGGTGACTTGGGACGCTTCGACGAAGATGGATTCTTATTCATCGAAGGACGTCTCTCGCGCTTTTCAAAAATTGGCGGCGAGATGGTGCCGCATGGGACGATCGAACAACGTATCGCTGAGCTCTTCGCACTCGATCAAAGCGAAGGCCTTTCGGTTGTCGTCACGGGTGTGCCTGATCAATCCAAAGGCGAAGCGCTCGTGTTGCTCACGACTGTTGATCTGGCCGCGGAGCAAGTGCGGACAAAACTACTCGAAGCCGGCTTGCCGAATCTCTGGGTGCCGCGCATCGTGCGGAAGGTAGAAAAAATTCCCGTGCTCGGCACCGGCAAAACCGACCTCAAAGGCGTGCGCACGCTGGCGCTGGAGTTGACAAAGGAAGAATGACGGCCCGCCGAGAGGCGGGCTCCGCCTTCGGACGCGGGCTACTTTTTATCGGCGTATTTCTTGAGCACGAGGTAGCGCAACTCGGTGTCGCCCGCGTTGCGGATACCGTGTTCGCGGTTGGAAGGAGCGTAGAGCGACGTCATCGGGCCGGCCACGCGGCGTTCACCATCGAGGTAAAACTCAGCTTTGCCTTCGAGGATGAAAAAGAATTCGTCTTCGACGTGACGGTGCGGCGCGTGCGTGGCTTGACCGACGCCGACGACGCTGAGTTTCACAGTGGTGAGATCGGCGAAGTCGCGATCAGCGAACCAGTATTCGGAGCCAGCTTTGGTTTTCTTGGATTTAGCGGAGTCGAAGGTGTTGACGCATTGATCAATGGTGTAGGCTGAAGTTTTATTTTCAGCGGCGGACGCGGTGATGACGGCAAGCGAGAGCAGGAGTGGGGCGATGATTTTCATGGGGAAAAAAGAAGGCCGGAATCTCGCGATTCCGGCCTTGAATGAAGTTTAGAGCGTGACGGTCTTGAATGAATCGAGATTCCAGAGCGGTTGCTTTGCTTCAGTGGCGAGTTCGTTAAACGCTTCCACCTCCGCTTTGCTGAAGAGCAAGCCGCCCGCTGCGGCGGTGTGTTTCGCCCAGCCGGCTTCGAGTTGGCCGGGGAGCATGGACTTTTCGTTGCCGTGGCCGAGCACGTCGGCGATGACTGCTTTCACGTTTTCCGCTTGGTTGCGGCCTTTCGCGAAGGCGCCGCCGCTGATTGCGTCGGGATGGATGACTTGGAAAAAGAAACAGCAGGTGCCTTTGTCGCCGGCGGCTTGATCCCAGCGGTTGCGGATGGTCGGCAGCGAGCCACCGATAAAGCCACCGACGATTTCGTTGATGAGCGAAAGACCGTAGCCTTTGTGCGCACCGAAAGGCAGCAGCGACGTGGCAAGATTCGGATCGGTGGTCGGGTTGCCGTCTTTATCGACAGCGGCGAGCGGCGGCAGGGTTTTGCCTTCGCGTTTGAGCTGTTGCACGCGGCCCATGGCGACGACGGAGGTCGCCCAATCGATCACGATCGGGTAACCGACCGCTGCTGTCGTTGGGAAACCCCACGAGTGCGGATTGGTGCCGAGCGTCGGAAACTTGCCGCCGAAAGGCACGACCTCGGCGAGCGCGGCGGTGCAGTTCGTGTAAGCGATGTAGCCTTTGCGCGCAGCGTCCATCACGTAACCGCCGCCCCAGAGATAATGGAAGGCATTGTCGACCGAGACGGTGCCGACGCCGTATTTATCGGCAAGGCGGATGGCCTCGTCCATCGCGCGGTAAGCGGTAGATTGGCCGAGTTTTTTATTGGCGTTCCAAATTTTTGCTGCCGGGAAGCGGGATGGAATTTCCTGAATCTGCGCACCGGGGACGCAGCCCTTCGAACCGGAACCGAAAAGATGATCGAGGTGCAGCGCTTTCAGACCGTTGTGCGTGCGGATACCGTGGCGCGTGGCCTCGGCGCAGAAGCGCGCGCCTTCGGCGGCTTCATCGGCGTGAAAGCCGCGGTGTTGATACGCGGCGGCGATGAGATCGTTATGCTGTTTCTCGGGGACGATGTAGAAGGTTTCGGACATGGGAGGGATGAGGCTGGAGGGTAGAGGCGAGGGTTAGACGGCGCGGGCGATGGGCTCTTTGCCGGCGAGAAAAAGCGTGAGGTTGTCGACGGCGCAGCTGGCCTGGCGTTGCACGCTTTCGTGGGTGCGTGAACCGATGTGCGGGGTGAGGACCGTGCCGGGCAGGCCGAGCAACGGGTGATCGGCGGGTGGCGGCTCCTGGTCGAGCACGTCGGCGGCGTAACGAATCTTGCCGGCTTTGATTGCTTCGACGAGTGGCGCGAGTTCGAGGAGTTCGCCGCGGCCCGTGTTAACGATGACGCAACCGGGCTTAAGCAACGCGAGGCGGCGGGCATCGATGAGGCCCTTGGTTTTTTCCGTGAGCTTGGTGTGCAGGGAAACGAAGTCGGCTTGTCTGAGGGCGTCGTCGAGATTTTCGGCGCGTTCGAGGCCGTGCCAGCGGGCGAAATCTTCTTCCCAGTAATTAGCGAAAATCACCACGCGCAGGCCAAACGCGCGTGCGCGGATGGCGACTTCTTTCGAGATTCGACCGAGGCCGACGAGCGTGAGGGTTTTGCCGCAGAGTTCGTTGCCGGTGATGCGGGTCCAGCGACCAGCGGCGACGTGGTTGGCTTCGACGACGAGATTGCGGACGGTGGCGAGCAGGAGTGCGAACGTGTGTTCGGCGACGGTGGTGTGATTCACGCCGGGAGTAAAAAGAACGGGGAGCTTGAGATCCGCGGCGGCTTTGAGGTCGATCTTGTCGAGGCCGATGCCGTATTTCGAAATGACTTTGAGGCGCGGCAGGGATTTTTCCATCACCGCGCGCGTCATGGCATCGTCGCCGCACAGGTAGGCGTCGAATTGGCCGGCGAGTTCAAGCATGCGGGACTCGGGAAGTGGGCCGCGTTCGCGGACGATTTCGAAACCGGCTTTGGCCAGCATGTCATGATGGATGCCCGGAGTATCTTGGAACGAAGTGGTCGTGAGAAGAACGCGTGTCATGGAGTGCGGATTGAACACTTCTGAAACGCGACATTCAAAGCGAAACTTGGTGCGTTTCTGTCATGCGCTGTTGCTCTGAAACCCGAAAAATATTTGCTGATTATTTCGCTAATGAAAAGTTTCGCTCAAGCCACCGCTGCTCTTAAACGCAAACTCGGCCCCCGCGTCGACGTGTCCGAACAAGGTCGCTGGGCGGCATCGTTCGATAGCAGTAAAATTTCGTTTTTGCCGGATGCCGTGATTACGCCGAGCAAGGAATCGGAGATCGGTGTGGTGCTCGCGCTCGCGAACAAACACCGCGTGCCGGTGACGCCGCGTGGGCGCGGCACCACCTTGATGGGGTCGGCTGCGCCGGTGCAAGGCGGTTGGGTGATCGATATGCTGAAGCTGAATAAAATTACCATCGATGCCGATGCCGGCATGGCGCACGTCGGCGCGGGCGCGACGAATGCGAACGTGGCGCGGGCGGCGGAGGCCCACGGTTGGTTTTATCCGCCGGATCCGTCGTCGCGCGAGTATTGCACGATTGGCGGCAATATCGCGTGCAATGCCGGCGGCATGCACGGGGGCAAATATGGAGTGACGCGCGATTTCGTAATCGCGCTGCGTGGATTTTTACCGACGGGTGAATTTGTCGAGTGGGGCACGGCGACGAAGAAATTTTCCGCTGGCTATAATTTGCGCGATCTTTGGATCGGCAGCGAAGGCATGCTCGGCGTCGTGACGGGGGCTGTGTTGAAACTCGTGCCGCAACCTGCGGCACGCTGGACATTGCTCACCGCATTTAGCGACGAAACGGCGGCCCTGGGATCGGCGAGAAAGCTATTTCGTCAACGCGTGCAGCCGGCGATCTGCGAGTTTCTCGATCGCGAGAGCGTGCTGTGCGCGGAACGTGCGACGGGAAAAACCGTGTTTCCGGGGCAAGAAGGGCGTCCGGTAATTTTGCTGGAGCTTGCGGGCACGCGCGGAGAACTCGAAGAGATCAAGCCCATCGTGCTCGCGTGGGCGCGGGAGAATTCGGTCGCGCACAAAGAAGCGACGAATCGCGATGAAGTGGAGGAGTTATGGGCCGTGCGCCGCAAATGCTCCGGTGCGATGTTCGAACTCGGCGACGCAAAATTGAATGAGGACATCGTCGTGCCGATGAAGAACTATGAAGAGTTCGCGCGTTTCATCATGCAGCTTAAGAAAAAATCCAAGCTGCCCATTCCGACTTTCGGGCATCTGGCCGACGGCAACCTGCACGTGAACATCATGTATCACCGCGTGAACCGTGTCGAAACGCGCGCAGCGGAGAAAGCGGTGCAAACCTTGATGGAAACGGTCGTAAAACTGGGCGGCGCGATTTCCGGCGAACATGGCATCGGTCTCGCGAAGACGCCGTTCTTGCGGATCCAGCACAGCGCGGCGCAAGTGAAGGCAATGGTCGCCGTGAAGAAAGCGCTCGATCCCTTGGGGATATTAAACCCGGGCAAGATGTTCGACGTCGTGCGCGTGTGGAAATACGAGAAACTCAAACTGCACCTGCCGTGGGATCACAAGTGATTCCTTTGAAAAGCCCTTTAGTCATCTTGCGGGGAAGTGTGACTGATGTTGACTCACGCATCCTTGTGGAGGGACTCGGGCACAGCGTGTCTGCTTTTGTTGAAGTGCAAATGAAACTGGCTGGAGAGACCGTTACATTGCGCCAGCTGAGTCACGAGCCGATGAACATTTCGGAAGGTGATGAGGTTATTGTAGCGGTGAAGAGAAAGGGATCGGTATTTTTAATTTCGTCGTGGTGGAACGTGACGAAAGGGAGCGGTTTCGAGGTAAGTGCGTCAATTTTTTGGCCGAGTGTTGTCGCAACTATCACTGTTATTCTCTTTCAGGCTTATCTTGTATTATTGGGGAAAGACATTTTTCGGACACACGAAATTTATGTGGTCTGGCTCATTTTACTGATGTGTGTGGCATTTTTGGGTGTCGGCTTGCGCCAAAGGCAAGAGCGTCGACTACTTCAGTCGGCAAAGTTCCCGTATGCTAAGAAACACTGAAATCAGGGTCTATCGACCGACTGACCAAGCGGCGGTGATTGCGCTTTGGCGGGCGTGCGGATTAACACGTCCGCAGAATGATCCGGTGAAGGACATTGCTCGGAAACTGAAAGTGAATCCTGAGTGGTTTCTGGTCGCGGAGAATTTTACGGGCGAAATCGTGGGCAGCGTGATGGTCGGCTACGAGGGCCATCGCGGGTGGATTAACTATCTTGCGGTGACCCCGACGCAGCAACGCAGCGGGCTTGGGCGCGAGCTGATGGACAAAGCGGAAGCAATTCTTCGCGCGGCGGGTTGTCCGAAAATCAATTTACAGGTGCGGCCGGACAACGTGCAGGCAGTCGAGTTCTACAAACGCATGGGATTCGCCGTCGAAGGCGCGATCAGCCTCGGCAAGCGGTTGGAACACGACTGAACTTACTCGTAGCGCAGTGCGTCGATGGGGTCGAGCTGGGCGGCTTTGCGGGCAGGGTAGTAACCGAAAAACACGCCAATGGCTGCACTGAACGCGACGGCGCCGATGATGGCATTGGTCGAGACGAGCACGGGCCAGTTGTTGAGATGCGAAACCAGTTTCGATGTGCCGATCCCGAGCACGATGCCGAGGGCGCCACCCATGAGACTAAGGATGATGGCTTCGATGAGAAACTGCGTGAGCACGTCACTGCCATGTGCGCCGATGGCCAGTCGGATGCCGATCTCGCGCGTGCGCTCCGTTACGGAGACGAGCATGATGTTCATGATGCCGATGCCGCCGACGATCAGCGAAACGCCAGCGATGGCACCGAGCAACACGGTCATGGTTTTGGTGGTGGCGGTCGCGGCTTCGGCGAGTTCTTGCTGATTGCGGACGGTGAAGTCGGGCTCGCGGTTGTTGCGGCGTTGCTGCAAGAGATCGGTGATGTCTTGCTGGATGCGCGACATCGACTCCGGATCCTGCGCTTGCACGAGAATGGAGTTTAAATTCGGACGGCGCGCGATGCGCTTCAGGTGGCTGGTGTAAGGAATGATGACGGTGTCATCCTGATCCTGGCCAAAGAAATTAAATCCTTTTGGCGCGAGGACGCCGACGATTTTAAACGGGATGTTGCGGATGCGCAGAGTCTGGCCGATGGGATCGTTGTCTTGAAAAAGTTGAGTGACGACCGTCTTGCCGACCACGCAGACCTTATTCGCGCTGCGCACGTCCACTTCAGAAAACATGTCGCCCGCAGTCAGCGTCCAAAGGCGAATTTCGAGGTAGGAAACATCTTCGCCGCGCACCTGCGTGTTCCAGTTGAGACCGTTGGCGAGAATCTGCGTGCGGTCGGTCAACTCGGGAGTGAGCGCCGCGACACCGCTGATTTCGTTGCGGATGGCGTCGGCATCTTCGACGGTCAGCGAACTTGCGGAACCGAAGCCGCCACGCACGCCGCCGGCGGCGCTGAAGTTACCGGGGAACACCGTGATGATGTTTTGGCCGAGGCTCGCGATGGAGGACTCAACTTGGGATTTTGCGCCGTTGCCGATGCTGACCATGGCGATGACCGCCGCTACACCGATGATAATGCCGAGTGCGGTGAGCACGGAACGCATGGCGCTGCGCCGGAGCGCGCGGAGAGCGATTTTAACGACGTTGGCAAAACGCATGGGATTAAATCAGTCGGAAAGTTTGGCCTGGGCTTCGGCGGCGATGAGTTTTTGCATTTCCTCAGTCGCGTTGAGACGGTTGGTCACTTGCACGTCGCTGACTAACCGACCGTCGCGCATGATGAGGTTGCGTTTGCAGTATTGGGCGATGTCGAGCTCGTGGGTCACCATCACGATGGTGATGCCTTGATCATTGAGCTTTTGGAATACGCCCATGATTTCGACCGAGGTTTTCGAATCGAGATTTCCGGTCGGTTCGTCGGCGAGGAGAATTTGTGGATCGTTGATGAGGCCGCGCGCGATGGCGACGCGCTGTTGCTGACCACCGGAGAGCTGGCTCGGGAAGTGATCGGCGCGTTTGGAGAGGCCCACGATATCGAGGGTCTTCATTGCGCGCTCGTGCAATTCATCAGCGGTGAACTTGCGTTTTCCGTAGAGCATAGGGAGCTCGACATTTTCGCGCGCCGTGGTGCGGGCGAGGAGGTTAAAACCCTGGAAAACGAATCCGAGTTTTTGATTACGGAGGTCGGCGAGCTCGTTGCGATCGAGCCCGGCGACGTCGATACCGTCGAGCAGGTAGCTGCCTTTCGTCGGGCGATCGAGGCAGCCGAGCACGTTCATCAAGGTGGATTTACCGGAGCCGCTGGAACCCATGATGGCAACGAAGCCACCGCGTTCGATTTCGAGGGAAACGCCCCGCACGGCGTGCACGGGCACTTCGCCCGAGCTATAGATCTTGTGGATCTCTTGCAGACTGACGACGGCAGGCATGGCGCGCTTAGAACCGACGCTGACCACCACCGCTGAACGGATTGGCGGCGGGCGCGGCAGACTTGGACGCGTTGGGCACCGTAACGCTGGTCACGAGCACATCGCCTTCGGCCAAGCCGCTGAGAATTTCGGAGGCCAAGCCATCGGTCACGCCGACGCGGACGCTGACGGCTTCAGGCTGAGCGAGCTTGTTGCCACCGGGCAGACGATAAACCGTGCGAATCACCACGGTGTTTTCTGCGGCGTCGGCGGAAATGACGCCGCGTTCGACGAGAAGTTTGCGGATTTGGTCGCGCTGCTCTTGCGACGGCGGGCCACCGGCACCGGGCGTATAACCGACCTCGGCGAGGACTTCGCGCAGTTTTTCACGTTGTTCGGGAGTGGCATCGGCGGGGAGGAAACCACCGCGACGTTGACCGCCACCCGCACCGCCACCGCCGGCATTTCCGCCACCTTGGCGATTGCCGCCGCTGTTGGTGGGGGCGCTGGCAACTTCAGATTTCGCAGCGGGTGCGTCAGATTTTTTAGCTTCGGGCGAAGTGGGCGCGGCGGACTTGGGTTGCGCGGCGAGGCCTTCCGGCATGCGGACACGCAAGGTGGCGTTGGGCACGCGGATCACTTTTTCGCGTTTGGCGACCACGATGGACACATTCGCGGTCATGCCGGGGCGGAGCTTCAGATCGCGATTATCGACGGCGATAATCGTATCGTAGCTGACGACGTTACTGACGGTTTTCGGCGCGTTGCGCACTTGGGTAACGATGCCCTTGAAGCTGCGATTCGGGAACGCGTCGGCGGTGAAATTGACTGTCTGGCCGGCTTGCACGGTGCCGATGTCAGCTTCGGAAACGGCGGCGGTGATTTGCATTTTCGCGAGATCGTTCGCGATGGTGAAGAGCACAGGCGCGTTGAGGCTGGCGGCGACGGTTTTGCCTTCCTCGGTTTGTTTCGAGATCACGATGCCGTCGATCGGCGAGGTGATTTTGCAACGCTCGAGATCGACGCGGGCGTTTTCGACGGTGGCTTTGCTGGTGAGGAGCTGTGCTTCGGATTGCTGGAGCTGGGCGACGGCCTGGTCGTATTCCTGTTGAGAAACGAGGTTTTTGGCGCGGAGTTCCTTGGTGCGCTCGGTGTTGAGGCGTTGAAGTTTGTTGCCGGCCTCGGTCGAGGCGAGGTTGGCCTCGGCTTGGCGGACGCGTTGCTCGTAAGTGGCGGGATCAATGTCGAGGAGCGGGTCACCTTTTTTGACCGTGCTGTTGAAATCGACGTAGAGTTTTTGGATCAGGCCGGAGATTTGGCTGCCCACATCGACCGACAGCACGGCGTCGAGCTGGCCGGTGGCCGTGATGGCTTGGGTGATGTCGCCGAGCGCCACGGTGGTCGTGGTGTATTCGGGGAGGCCGGTCGCAGCTTTATTACGTGCGTAGTAATAATAGGCACCCGCGGCGACGAGCGCGACGACGAGCAGTTGAAGGATGAGCTTAAGCGGGGATTTGCCTTTGGCGGCCATGGCGGGCAGATGAAGTAGGAATTTAGAGGCGGCGCAAACGTTACTTGACGTCGCTCCGGGAAAGACGGTGCGGCTGGGCAAAAGTTTCAGTGCTAGCATAATATCGGTTTGCCTCATCACGGGCGGCGGGGTTGGTTGCCCGCACATTTCCATGAAAACACTTCGTGTCCTGCCGTGGCTGGTTTTGTTATCGTTTAGCGTTTTGCGGGCTCAGGAGGAGCCAAAGGATAAAGTGCCTGAGAAAAAGACGGCTCCCACGGCCACGGCTGAGAAAGACCCGGTGCTCTCCGTGACCGAGCACCAAGTCACCATTGGCGGCAAAGTCGTGAAATACACGGCGACGACCGGTTATCTTGTTCTCAAAACCGAAAAAGGTGAACCCCGGGCGAATATCTTTTTCGTGGCTTACGCGAAGGCGGGCGAAAGCGACCCGGCGAAGCGTCCGATTACTTTTTCTTTCAACGGCGGGCCGGGTTCCTCGTCGGTGTGGCTGCACATGGGCGCGCTCGGCCCGAAGCGCGTCGTGATGACCGACAAAGGCGATTCACTGCCGCCGCCGTATAAGTGGGTGGATAACGAATATTCGTGGCTCGACGAGACCGACCTCGTGTTCATCGACCCGGTTTCAACTGGCTACAGCCGCGCCGCGAAAGAGGTGGATCCAAAACAATTCCATGGCTTCACGGGCGACATCGAGTCGGTGGGCGAATTCATCCGGCTCTGGACGACACGCAACGCGCGCTGGGCTTCGCCGAAATTTCTCGTCGGTGAAAGCTACGGCACCACGCGCGCCGCGGGGCTTTCTGATTACTTGCAGGGGAAATATAATTTTTACCTAAACGGCATCATGCTGGTGTCGTCGATTTTGAATTTCCAAACCGCGCGCTTCGCCGCCGGCAACGACCTGCCGTATCAGCTCTTCCTGCCGACCTACACGGCGTCGGCGTTTTATCACGGGAAATTGAAAGGCGATCTCGCGAAAAGTTTGCCGGACACGCTGGCGCGCGCGGAGAAGTTTGTGATGAACGACTATGCGCTCGCGTTGCTCAAAGGCGATTCGCTGCCCGAAGCCGAGCGTCAGCGCATCGCCAACGAGGTCGCCGCACTCACGGGGCTTTCCGTCGATTACGTGCTGAAACAAAATCTGCGCATTAACATTCACCGGTTCGTCCGCGAACTGAAGCGGGATGAAAATCGTAGCATCGGACGCATCGACAGCCGCATCGTGGGAATCATGGACGAAACGAGTGATGGGCCCGGCGCGGCATTCGACCCGAGCCTGGAGGCGATCTACGGCGGCTACAGTGCAGCGATGAACGATTACGCGCGTCGTCAGCTGAAATTTGAAAGCGATTTGCCCTACGAAATTCTCACCGGCCGCGTGCAGCCGTGGAGCTACAGCAATGTTGAAAACGAATACCTCAACGTCGCCGAGACGCTCAAGCGCGCGATGACCAAAAACCAATCGTTGAAGGTGTGGGTGTCCAACGGCTACTATGACCTCGCGACACCCTATTTCGCGACGCACTACACGTTCACGCACATGGGCCTTGATCCTGCGGTGCGCGGCAACGTCAGCATGACTTACTACGAGGCCGGCCACATGATGTATAGTCACCTGGAGTCATTGAAAAAGTTCAAAACCGATTTCAGTGCGTTCATGACGACGACGCTGAAGGATGCGGGGGTGAAGTGAGGAGGCAGACGACAAGTCGTGCGGAATAAGGATTTTGTAGGTGGCGCGCTTGCGCGCCACGTCGCCCGCAAGCGGGCAACCTAGATCATCGCAGCCATTCAGGATACGGTTGCTCGCTATCGGTCAGTTGCCGAAACCACGCCCAATCTTTCGGGCAGCAAAAGAAATGCGGCCACGATTTTTCACGGGGAATCAATCGAGCTTCGTAAGGGTTCAGATAAATATAGCGAACAACCGGCTCAGCGGACTCGTCGTGGCGAAGTTGATGGTCGTAGAAGTTATTTTGCCAGCGAGCACTGGAGGACGAAATGGACTGCTTGGTTCCAACTTTCAATTTCGCGATGGTTTGAGATAGCGTTAGAATATCACCTAGCGTGACGAGCAGGTGAATATGATCGGGCATTACAGTGGCGCAGCGGATGAGCCATGCCTGATCAGTTTTAAGTGTGTGACAGATGGAGAGGACTTTTTCGGCAGTTTTCCCTGTGAGCGCAGGTGTCCTTGGCTCGACGCAGATGGTTATGAAATAATCCCCGAAGGGACGGAATGAACGTCCGCGTCTAAGGGCATTTGGGCCAGAGTTACGTTTCATGATGATGCGTTGCGCGCAAGCGCGCAACCTACAGGCGGCCTCGACCGGTAGGTTGAGGTAGGCGTTACCTCTTCAAACTCCGATCGGGATGTGCCGGGACTTCGGGCAGCAAATGCTTTGGTTCCTTCGCGATTTTTTCTTTCAAATAATTAATCGCGGCGTCGAGTTGGGCGTCCTCGCCGCGGAAGGTGGCGACAGGGTTGTTGTCGACGATGACGTCCGGAGTGAAGCCGTCGCCTTCGATGACCCAACCTTGGCCGGGGATAAATGAACCCATTTCCGCCGCGCGGGCGAACCCGCGGTCGGCGAGCGCGTTGATGCCACCGCGCAGCCAGATGCCGCCGCCCCACGTGCGCGTGCCGATGGTTTTACCGAGGCCGAGTTGACGCACGCCGTTGGCCATCGTTTCGCCATCGGACGCAGTCCACGCGTTGACGAGCACGACGAGGTGGCCGCGGAAGGAATTCTGGAAATTGGCGTGCGGCACGCCGTTGCGCGGTGCCCACCACATCCACGCGGGACGCATCAAGCGCGACATGAGCCAGCTGTCGATGTTGCCGCCGCGATTGTGGCGGAGGTCGAGAATGAGCCCGCCTTTGTCAGCGGCTGCGTAATAATTGCGCACGAACTCGTAGTAATTTGCCGTGCCCATCGCGCGGATGTGCGCGTAGCCGATCGTGTTTTTCGATTTCTCGTCCACAGCGAGGCGGCGCGAGTATTCCCAATCGTCGTAGCGGAGATTGCTGTTTTCAGACGAGGCGACTGGAACAACAATGCGTGAGAAGGCGTCGCCGCCCGACGCGGGTTTGATTTTCAGTAAGACCTGTCGACCTGCTTGGTTGCGCAGGAGTGCGCTGGCATCGGGAACGGAGAGCGCGGGCGTGCCGTTGATTTCGGTGATGATGTCGCCGCGTTTGACGCCGACGCCAGGCTTCAGCAGCGGGCCGAGTTTTTCGGGGAAATCCGGATCGCCTTGGTAAATGTGATCGAGCCGGTAGCCGCCGGCGGAGTCGTCGCGCGTCCAGCGTGCGCCGAGTGAAGCGATCGTGATTTCCGGATCGATTTTGCGGAAGTCGCCGCCACGCGCGTCGGTGTGCAGTGAGGAAAGTTCGCTCACTAGGTAGTTGAGCAAGTCGTTCAATTCATTGCGGTCGGTGACGCGCTCGACGAGGGGAAGGTGTTTCGCCAGGTTGGCCTTCCAATCCACGCCGTGCATTTTTTTGTCGTAGTAATAATCACGGTGCAGACGCCAGGCATCGACAAACATTTGGCGCCAGCTCTCACGCGGTGAATAGGCGAATTTCAGGTTCGCGAGGTTAACCTTGGCCTTTGCGTCGAGCGTCGCGGCTTTCGTGGCGGCATCGACGACGTAGAATTCGTCTTTCTGCTCGATGAGCAGTTTTTTGCCATCGGCGGATAAACGATAGCCGCTGATGCCGGTGGCGACGGCGACGGTTTCGATATCCTTGTTTTTGATTTCGATGCTGACGAGGCGTTGCGTGACTGCGGTCGAGGTCGGCGTAAGCGGTTCGTGGTCGAGTGCGAAAATCGCTTTGTCGGTCACGCGCAGTTGAGAGTAATTGCCGGCGGGAACCGGAACTTCCCAGAGGCGCGTGATGATGCCATCGAGCACGATTTCTGTTTTGGGCTTATCGACCTTCTTGTCGGCGTCGGATTTTTTTTCCGCGTCTGGTTTTTTATCGTCGGGCTTTTTCTCCGTGTCGACGAGTTCGTCGCTGGGCTGGAACGGCGAGCGAGTTTCGACGCCGAGGGCGAGCGCATAGAGCTTGGTGGATTTTTCGAGATAAGGCTCGGGTTGCCGCGGGCCCCACGGCGCGGACATCGGCGAAAAATATGAACGATCCGAGGCGAAGTAGAGCCACTTGCCGTCGGGGCTGAAGGTCGCGTCGTCACTGATTACGCGGTCGCTGGTGACGGCGGTGGAGTTGCCGGATTCGACGTTGAAGAGTTGAATCTGCGTGTTGCCGGAAGCGGCGGTGAGCGTGTAGGCGAGCCAGCGGCTGTCGGGCGACCAAGCGAGATTGGCGCCGTCGAAATCATTAGTGCGCGCTTTGGCGACGGGGCGTTTTTCACCGGTGGCAACGTTAAACACGACGAGTTCCTGGTTGCGCTCGGCGGAAGCGATCCACTTGCCGTCGGGGGAGGCGAGGCCGGAGACGCGCAGCACTTCGCCGCCTTTTGTAATTTGTTCACGAGCGCCGACGCCGTTCGCGGGCACGCGCCAAAATTCCACCTCGCTGCTCTCATCGGAGAGCACGAGGAGGGATTTGCCTTTGTCGAGAAAACTGGAGGAGCGGTAACGCACATTGCTCTGGCGCGTGACTTCCGCGAGGCGGCCTTGGCCGACGGGCGCGACGAAAACCTGGCCGCGCGCCACGAAGGTCACTCGGTCGCCTTCGGGGGAAAAATTATAGTCGGTGATGTAATCGGAGGGTTTCGTGACCCACGTGTCGCGGAGTTGGTCGAAGTCGGAAGCGAGGGTGATTGCGAGTTTAGTGTCGGTGTTGGCTTTGATATCGTAGAGCCAGAGATCGGCGCCGTTTTGATAGACGATGCGGCCACCTTGTTGCATCGGGCGCTTGATGCCGAAGTCGGCGTGTTTGGTGTGCTGTTTCAGATCAGAACCATCAGGAAGCATCGACCAGACATTGCTCGTGCCGTCGCGTTCGCCGGCGAAGTAAACGCGACCCCTCCAGAACATCGGCCAGTGGCTCGAGCCTTTGTAGTCAGGATGAAACTGCGAGGCCGTCGCGGCGCCGACATCGTAGCGCCAGAGGATTTGTGCGGTGCCGCCTGCGTAGCGTTTCGCGTGGCTGCCTTGGAACGCATTGCGCGTGAAGAAAAGCGTTTTGCCGTCGTCGGAGTAAACGCCCTCGTCGGCCTCCGCGAGCGGGATGAAGGTGCGGGCGCCACTTTGCGGATCGATGGCGATGAGTTGGCTGGAGGGCAGCGTCGAATAGTGGTTTGTCGCGTAGAGGACTTTGCCGTCTGGCGTCCAACCGCGGACGCTCGCGCTTTCGCTTTCAAACGTGAGGCGCTTGGGCAGACCACCCGTAATCGGCATCACATAAACTTCCGCCGGGCCCTCGTATTGGCCGGAGAAAGCGATCCATTTGCCGTCGGGTGAAAGCGCGGCGTTCACCTCGTTACCGGAGTGGGTGGTGAGGCGTTGCGCGGTGCCGCCGGTGGCGCTGACGCGCCAAAGATCACCTTCGGCGGTGAACACCACGGTATCGCCGTGAATGGCGGGAAAACGAAAATAACCTGGCGCAACCGAAGTCGCGGATTGGGCGTGAGCAGAGGGCCAGCTGAGGGCAATCGCGCCGAAAAGCCCCGGGGCAAGGCGAGCAAGGGTGACAAATTTCATGATTGCCGCCTGTTTAAACGCGGCGCCCAACGGGCGTAAAGCCCCGAGCGACAGAGCGCAGATTAACCGCGGGCAGCGGCGAAGGTTTGCTTCATCGCTTCGGCCACGTTGGCAGGAACAAATTTCGAAACGTCGCCACCGAGTTTCGCGATCTGTTTTACGAGCGTTGAGCTGGTGTAGCTGTAAGCTTCCTTGGGCATCACGAAGATCGTTTCCACGCTGGGCTCGAGGTGGCGATTCATGAGCGCCATGTTGAACTCGAATTCAAAATCGGACAGCGCGCGGAGGCCGCGAATGAGGGCGTGGGCTTTTTGCTGGCGGGCGAATTCCACGAGCAGGCCGTCGAAGCTAACGACGTTAACATTAGGCAGGTCGCCAAGGTTGGCGGCGATCAACGAGACGCGTTGCTCGGCGCTGAAGAGAGCGTTTTTCGTCGACGCGAGCGCCACGGCGACGGTCACGCGGTCGAAGAGCTTCGCGGCGCGCGAGAGAACGTCCAAGTGGCCGTTGGTAAATGGGTCGAAAGTGCCGGGATAAATACAGAGTTTCATAGAGCGACCGGCGCGAAGAATTGCACGGCGGATGCGGATGGCGAGGACGTTTTCGGAAGGTGCGGGAAAGTCGCAATCAAGGGATTGCCAAGCGTGCGCCGGTTCGCTCGACTCGCTCCAATGCGTTTTACCATCGCCAATTGGATGACTGTTTCCCGAGTGCCCGCGATGTTCGCGATCGTCTGGTTGATGGATCGCAACTTCGGTTGGGCGGCGACGATCGCCTTCTGGCTGTTCATCGCGGCGGCGTTGACCGACTGGTTTGACGGTATGATCGCACGCGCGCGCGGCGAGGTGTCGTCGTTCGGGCGTTTCATGGATGCGATCGTCGACAAGGTGATGGTGATCGGCCTGATGATCGCGCTCGTGAATGGCGGTTATTTCACGCTGAACAACGACGCACATTTACACGGTGGCGTGACGACGTTCGCGCTGTTGCTGCTACTCTGTATTCTTGGCCGGGAGTTTTTGGTTTCCGGCATGCGGATGGCGGCGGCGACGAAAGGAATCGTAATCGAGGCCGACATGGGCGGAAAAGTGAAGACCTTCGTTCAGCTTAACGCGATCGGCTGGCTGCTGGGTGCACGAATGTTTGAGCAGGATTTTGGTAACTTGTTTTTTGGCGACGAGCGCCTGGTGATTTCGGTGATCCACTATGTCGGCATCGGGCTTTATTTCCTGTCGGCGATTTTGACGATCACCTCGGCGATTTCTTATTTCCGTCGTCACGGTCACGTGGTGCTCGATTAACGCGATGCGCTTGAGCGAACCGCAATGGCTGCGGCGTTTGCCGAAAAAATGGGTCGTGGGCGTGGCGACGCTTGGGCCGTTGGGGACGCGTCTGCCCGCGCCGGGCACATGGGGTTCGCTCGCGGGGCTGCTTTATACGCTGCTCGTGTTTCGTTCTGCGCGGTGGGAAGTGACGGTCGTGTGGACGGTGATTTTGAGTTACATCGCGGTCGCGTTTACCGGGGAAGCGGGGCGACGTCTGGGTAAGGAAGATCCGGGCGAGATCGTGCTCGATGAATTTATCGTGATTCCGCTCGTGTTTCTCGGCTGGCGCGCGGGTTATCTCGCGGGATTTGCCGAGTGGAAAGTGGCGATCGCGGGTTTCGCGCTATTTCGACTTTTCGATATTCTAAAGCCGTTCGGCATTGCAAAACTGCAGCGCTGGCCGGGCGGGTGGGGCGTGGTTGCAGATGATTTTGTCGCGGCGCTCGCGGCGTGTGTCACGCTGCACATTGGGGCGTGGCTGCTGGCGATCATGTGAGCGGGCGCGAAGCTGCACGCTCACGAAACAGGATTACTTTTTTTCTTCGTCGCCGCGACGGAAGCGAATTTTTTCCATGACCTGACGGAAGGTCAGCTCAGCACGTGCGCGGGCGCGCAGGCTGAAATCAGTGCCATCCGGACCCCAACTCGTGCGGGCTCCGAGGCTGACGATCCACTGGGTTTTGGAGTTAAACGTGAAACGACGCGGTAGATACCATTGGACGCCGGGCGTGAGGTAGAAAAAATGTTCGGTGTTGTCGCTGAGAATCGCGGTCGTTGCGTAGGTGCCGGAAAGCGAATATTTGAGCTGACCGAGATCATACACGGCGCCGATGGTGGTGTTGACCGAATCTTCGTGCGGCTGATTGGTCGCAAAGCGTCCGGGAATGGAACTGGGATCGATGAAATCGAAGCCGAGGCCGGCGAACGTGCTGAATTTTTTGTTAGTTTTGGACTGGCGCTGCACAATCACGCTCGGGGTGAGGTGATATTGACCATCGGTCATATCAATCGGCGGGTGGCCGACGGGCGCTTCCATATTTAATAGGAAGCTCGTGTCGTAACCGCTGCGTGGCCACGCATCCAAAGTGTAACGCGAGCCGAGCCGCAGACGGCCAACACCGTAACCGACCGAGTCGCCCAGGCCGTGGGTGAAGAATATCGAGCCTTCGCTGCTGACTTCAAACTGTTCGTTGAGGGCCCAGCGCAGGCCAGTCTCGGTTCGCATGTAATCGCGGCGCACGAGGTCGCCGAAGTGCGGGCGTAAGATCACTTTCACCGTGCCGGGAATGTCGATCTGCGGGAGATCGCCGTCAAAAATACTCGTGATACGAGATAACAGGGGACGCGGCTCGTCCTGCGCCGGCTGCGGGCCGGTGGAAGGAACGCTTTGCGCGTAGGAAGTAACCGCAGCCAAAGCGGCGGCTATGAGGAGAGTTAATCGGCGAGTAGTGTAGGTCACGGAAGGAGTTGTAGGCTTTCGAACGGTAGGCGGACGAGAAGTCCCTGTCGTAGCACGTCCACTGACACCACAATTCCCTGTGGGTTCGTCGGATCGTCAACATAGCCTTCGAGGCCGTTTAATGGGCCACCGCGCACGCGGACATGGGTGCCTTTCTTGACGAGCGGATGCATCGCCGCTTCGAGGCCCGAAGCACAAACGATGCGCACCGTTTCGATTTGCTGCAGGAACTGCGCCTCGTTTTCGACTATCAGGGCACGCACGAGCAAGTCTTGCTGATAAATTTGATTTTTGTTCGCGGGTTCAATGCGCGTGAAAACGTAGCTCGGGAAAAGCGGTTTGGTGAACGTCTTTGTTTGTTCGCCGTATTTTCGGACGCTTTGGATGAGCGGCAAATAATGCTCGAATTTTATCTGCTTCATCAGCGCCGCGAATTTTTTCTCGGCTCGGGGCTTGGTGTGACACGCGAACCAGCGCGGTTCGGTGAAGACAGGAAGGTGCTGGCCCATATCAGGCGCGATGCGCGACGAGTAGCTGCAATGCCTCGATGTAGCCGGGGAAACCTTTGCCCGAAACCATGCCGATGCAGGCGGCGGCGGTCATCGAGGTGTGGCGGAATTTTTCGCGTTTCTTGATGTCGGAAATATGCACTTCGACGGTCGGCTTGGCGGAGGCTTTGAGCGCGTCGTGCAGCGCGATGCTCGTGTGCGAATACGCGCCGAAGTTTACGATGAAACCGTCGATGCCGCGATCGGTGAGCGCGTGGATTTTATCGATGAGCGCGCCTTCGTGAGCGGACTGGAAAAACACGGTTTGCAGACCCAGCGCCTTGGCTTCGGTGTGAATGAGTTTTTCGAGGTCCTTCAATGTCGCGGTGCCGTAAACGGCGGGTTCGCGTTTGCCGAGACGGTCGAGGTTGGGGCCGTGGAGAATGGCGATTTTTTTCATGAACGGAGAGCGGAACTTAAAGGGGATTTTCGGTTTCGATGAATTCCCAAGGCAGCCGGAATTTTTTGGCAAGCTCGGCGGCGAGGGCTTTGACGCCGTGCATCTCCGTCGCGTAGTGGCCGCAGCAAATCAGGTTGAGTTTGTGTTCCTGGGCGTAGTTGAACCACTCCTCGCGAAGCTCGCCGGTGATGAGCGTGTCGACGCCCGCGGCGAGCAGTTGCGGAACCGCACTGTTGCCACTGCCGCTGCAAAACGCGACCTGCTTGGGCACGGTCGGGCCGCATTCGATGGAGACGACGCGTGGGTAAAGTTCTTCGAGACGCGCGCAGAGTTGCGAGCGTTTGTATTTGTTAGGTGCGATCCAGCCGATGCATTCATGCTCGTGTGGCAGGAAAGGGCGGCGCGGCTTCAGGCCGAGCTGACGCGCGAGCAGGACGTTGTTGCCGATTTCCTCGTGGGCATCGAGCGGGAGATGGCTTGAGTAAACGGCGCAATTGCCCCGCACGAGGGCTGAGAAGCGTCCGTAAACCGGCCCCGTCAGCGGTTGAACGCCGCCCCAAAATAAACCGTGATGCACCACGAGGAAATCCACGCCCCGGGCGACCGCCGTTTCGAACGGCACGAGGCCGGCATCGACCGCCGCACCGATACGCGTTACGCGGCCGTCGTTGGCAACTTGGAGACCGTTGTGCGCGCCCGGGAAATCCTTGAAGGCAGAGCGACGCGTGCGTTTATCGCAGTAGTCAACGAGGGTTTGAAGCAGAACCATTGGGCGGAGGTTGAGCGGCGGCGGGGCGGCGTGCAAGTGGGCGTTTCCGAGTTGCCAGAGCACGGATGAATCCCACCGTTGGCCGCATGTCAGACGAAAGCAGTTTGGTGGATCTCATCGGGCAGGCGACGACCGCGTTCGGTCACCGCCCGAGTTGGGATGAATATTTCATGGCAACGGCGAAGCTCATGGCGTCGCGTTCGAATTGCGAACGGCTCCACGTCGGCTGCGTGATCGTGACTGCGGGCGATCGCAAAAACCGTCTCGTCGCGGCGGGCTACAACGGTTTTTTGCCCGGCACGCCGCATGTCTCGCGCGTGCGCGATAACCACGAACAAGCGACCGTGCACGCCGAGCAAAACGCCATCGCCGATGCGGCGCGGCGCGGCTCGAGCGTGGATGGCTGCACGGCTTACGTGACACATTATCCCTGTATTAATTGCGCCAAAATTCTCGCGGCCTCGGGCATCGCGGAGATCAAATATCACGTCGATTACGTGAATGATCCGTTGGTCGCGCCCATCCTGGGCGACGCTGGCGTGAAAATCTCGAAATTGTGAGTATGGGTTTGTGGTGAAATGAAAGAACGTCGCGCAACCAAACACGATCAGAGCCTCGCCGGGCAGTTGCTCCTCGCGCATCCGGTGCTGCGCGACGGGAATTTTAAGCGAACGGTTATCCTGATGTCGGCGCACAATGAAGATGGCGCGATGGGCGTCGTGTTAAACCGACCGCTCGATAAACAGCTAGGCGAACTTAACGCCCAACTCGCTTCCACGGCGCTGGCGGGCGTGCCGGTTTATTACGGCGGCCCGGTCGAGCCAGAGCAGTTGATCATCGTGTCGTGGCAATGGCTGGCGCACGAAGGCGCGTTTCAAATGCATTTCGGCATCGATCCCGATAAAGCGGCGGAATTCGTCGGCGAACCGGGCGTGGTGCTGCGGGCGTTTCTGGGTTATTCCGGCTGGAGCAAAGGCCAACTTGAAGACGAGTTGAAGCGCGACACCTGGTTTGTAGCGACCATCGAAGGCGACCAACTGGACAAAGATGATGGCGTCGGACTTTGGCGGACACTTTTAGGCGGTATGGACCCTGAATTAAAGCTGCTGGCCGAGGAACCGGACGATCCCACGCTAAATTAACGGATGCAGCGACTTAACCTGCCTGGGCTGAGCCGGCGGAGCAGATATTTCGACCTGTGAATAATTAGCTTTGACAGGGGTAGCGTCCGACATCTTCTTTCCTAACTTTTATGAAAGTTGTTTCCTCCATCAAATCCGCCAAGACCCGTCACCCTGCTTGTCAGGTTGTTCGCCGCAAAGGTCGCATCTACGTCATCAATAAAGTCGAGCCGCGTTACAAAGCGCGCCAAGGCTGATTAACCCAACTCATTTTACCGTGAAGACCGAAGGCCATCCCGCACTCAATAACGTCTGCTTCCTCGACATCGGAACGGGCAAGAAATTCCTGACCAAGTCCACGATGAAGTCCGCTCGCACCGAGAAGATCGAAGGCGAAGACTACTTCGTGATCGTTCGCGACGTGACGATGGACTCGCATCCCGCCTACACCGGCGAGAAGCGCCTCGTCGACACGGCCGGCCGCGTCGAGAAGTTCACCACGAAGTTCAAGCGCGCCACCAAGGTCACCTAAACCGCCTCGCGGTTTATTCCCGACTCTTTCCAAGCCCTCCCATCGCGGAGGGCTTTTTTGTTGCCGCGACGCAGCGGGCAGGTCGTTTTCTTCGCTGTGCCTGTCCCCGTGAAGCTGGTGATTTTCGACTGCGACTCAACGCTCAGCGCCATCGAAGGCGTGGATGAACTCGCCCGCGTGCGGGGGCCGGAAGTCTTTGAAAAATCCGAAGCCATGACCAACGCGGCGATGGAAGGAAAAATCCGCGTCGAAGACGTCTTCGGCGCACGGCTGAAAATCATCCAGCCGCATCGCGACGACGTGGCAAAAGTCGGCCAACTCTACCTCGATACGATCGAACCTGACGCTGTGGCGGTCATCGCAGACCTAAAGAACACCGGTTGGACGCCGATTATTTTGAGCGGCGGTTTCCGTCAGGCCATCCAGCCGCTCGCCAAGCACCTCGGGATCGAGCGCATCGAAGCCGTTGATTTGTTTTTTGATGCGGCGGGAAATTATACTGGTTTCGACGAACAATTTCCGACGACGCGTTCCGGTGGAAAACCGGCGCGCATTGCCGATTTGAAAAAAGCGTATGCGCCTGTCCGCACCGTGATGATCGGCGACGGCGCGAGCGATCTGGAAGCGAAGCCGGTCGTGGATTTATTTGTTGGTTTTGGCCGCTACCTGGAGCGCCCGAAGGTCAAGGCCGGCTCGCAGGCGTTTATTTACCGGCTCGCTGATCTGCCAGCACTTCTCACGTGAATCGCTGCCTTGCTGTTTTATTGTTTTGTTTGGCTGCAGGCTTCGCCGGTGCCGCTGACTCAACTCCGACCGAGGTGTTTCCGCGCGACTTGACGACTTATGCCGCGGCGGGCGAACGTGGGGTTTGGAGCGAAATCAAAGCACGCGCAGCGGCGGAGCCGTTCAACGTCGTCGCGACGGTGATCTTCGTGCTCGCGGTGCTGCATACCTTCGCCGCTCCCAAAATCCGGCATTGGGGCCATGTCGTGGAGGAGCGGCATCACGCGGCTTTAAAAACGCGCGCGCACGCTATCAGTCGTGACAACGATGGAGATGGCCGGCCCGACGAAGTGAGTTTCGCCGGCCAAGTGCTGCATTTTTTCGGCGAGGTTGAAGCGGTGTTCGGCATCTGGGCGCTCGCGCTGGCGGGAGCGATCGTGGCGTTTAAAGGCATGGACACGGCGATCCATTATCTCGGCACGACGGTGAATTTTACGGAGCCGATGTTTGTGGTCGTGATCATGGCACTCGCGTCCACGCGACCGGTGATGCGGCTGGCGGAACAATGCTTGAAAGCGGCCGCGTCACTCGGTGGCGGCCGACCCGTGGCATGGTGGTTTGCGATTCTCACGATCGCGCCGTTGCTCGGGTCGTTTATCACGGAGCCGGCGGCGATGACCATCGCCGCGCTGTTACTCGCGAAGCAATTTTACGCGCTCAAACCGAGTCTCAAGCTGATGTATGGCACGCTGGGGTTGTTGTTCGTCAACATATCGATTGGCGGTACGCTCACGCATTTCGCTGCACCCCCGGTGCTCATGGTCGCGGCTACGTGGGGCTGGGACATGGCATACATGTTCACGCATTTCGGCTGGCACGCGGTCAGCGGCATCGTGATTTCGAACATCGTATATTTCTTTGTTTTCCGAAAAGAGCTGTTGGCGCTGAAAGCCGGAAAAGCTGCAAAGTCTGCTGGCGAAGCGGCGATTCCGGTGTGGGTGACGCTCGTGCATGTGCTGTTTCTCGGATTCACGGTCTGGATGGCGCATCATCCGGCGCTGTTCATCGGCGGCTTTTTGTTCTTCCTCGCGTTCGCGCAAGCCACGGCTCACCACCAGAGTAAAATCGAGCTGCGCAGTCCTTTACTCGTGGGGTTTTTCCTCGCAGGTCTCGTCGTGCACGGCGGATTGCAAGGGTGGTGGATTCAACCGGTGCTCGGCAGCTTGGGCGAAGTGCCGCTGTTTGCCGGCTCGACGGTTCTTACGGCGTTTAACGACAACGCACTCATCACGTATCTCGCCACGCTCGTGCCAGGGTTCACAGAGGAACTCAAATTCGCGGTCGTCGCTGGCGCGGTCACGGGAGGCGGCCTCACGGTGATTGCGAATGCGCCGAATCCCGCCGGTCAATCGATCTTGCAGAAATATTTTCCCGAAGGAGTTTCGCCGCTCGGCCTGCTGCTGGGTGCGGTGGTGCCGACGTTAATCGTGGCGTTTTCGTTTATGGTGCTGTGACGCCGTAATAAAAAAGCCCGCCGGTTGGGCGGGCTCGTGAAGTAGAAATTGAAAAAAGATTACGGGAATAATCCACGACTGGCTTTCGCCTCGGCGACGCGCGCAATGCCGAGCACGAGCGCGGCGGTGCGGCGGCTGCAGTTGTATTTCTTCATGGTCTCGTCCACCGAGGCTTTTGCCTTGGCGAGCATGCGGTGCAGTTTGTCGAAGACCTCGGGTTTGGTCCAATAATAGTTCTGCAGGTTCTGCAGCCACTCGAAGTAGGAGACGATCACGCCGCCAGAATTGCAGAGCACGTCCGGGATGAGTTCGATGTCGCCGCGGTCGCTGATAATTTTGTCGGCTTCGTTGGTCGTCGGGCCATTTGCGCCTTCTGCGAGGACGCGGCATTTAAGTTTACCCGCGTTTTTCTCGGTGATGACGCGTTCGAGTGCTGCGGGAATGAGCACCGTGCATTCTTGCTCAAGTAATTGCTCGTTTGTAAGCGTGTCGCCGCCGCGGAAACCTTGGAGCGTTTTGTGCTGCGCGATGTGCGCGAGGGCGGCTTTGAGATCGATGCCTTTGGCGTTGTAAACGCCGCCGGTGTAATCGGAGATGCCCGTGATTTCCGCGCCCCAATTATAAAGGGCGAGCGCGGCTTCGCTGCCGACATTACCGAAGCCTTGAATAATGACTTTGGTTTTCTCCGGCGGGATGTTGAGGTCTTGCAGGTAGGCTTTGACGAACCACGCCACGCCTTCGCCAGTGGCTTCGCGACGACCGAGTGAACCACCCAGCGAGACAGGTTTTCCGGTGATGACGCCGGGATCGTAGTGACCTTGGTGATTCGAGTAGGTGTCCATCATCCACGCCATGACTTGCTCGTTGGTGCCGACATCGGGCGCCGGGATGTCGACATTCGGGCCGATGAACGGAATGATTTCCTGCATGTAACGGCGGGAGAGACGCTCGAGTTCGGTGATCGAAAGCGCGCGGGGATCGACGATGACGCCGCCTTTGCCACCGCCGTAAGGGAGACCGGCGAGCGAGCATTTCCAACTCATCCACATGGCGAGCGCGGCGACCTCGCCAAGGGTCACGTCGTGGTGGAAACGAATGCCACCTTTCGCAGGGCCGGTGGATAGATTATGTTGCACGCGGTAGCCTTCGAAGATCTCGATTTTGCCGTTGTCCATGCGAACAGGCATTGAGACAACGACGCAGCGTCGGGGGCGTTTGGTGCGTTCGCGCAATCCGGCGTCCATACCGAGAATATCGGCGGCAGCATCGAACTGGCTGCATGCTTGCTGGAATACGGGGGAGGAGTAGATCGTATTGGTGAGAGCCATGGGGAAATGGGCCGAAGCCCGTGTTTATTTTGAGCGAAGCTTGGCCCGCTTTATGACATTGGCAATTGGCTTCCAGCGGCCCGCGCCGTTCAATGAAACAATCTTATCCGGGCTAGAGATTCGGTGATTTTAGGGGTTTCACGCGGTTTTTGCGCTTGGCGAGCCATGCTCCGAAGTTGCGAAGGGCGCTTGCAAAACCAAGTGAGCTGACGACTTTCCTCCACCCGACGCATGCCGCTTTTCAAGCTTCACTCCGAATACCAGCCGACCGGTGACCAGCCGGTGGCGATTGAAACGTTGGTGCGCTCGATCCGCGCGGGAAATCGCGACCAGACGCTGCTGGGTGTGACGGGTTCGGGAAAGACGTTTACGATGGCGAATGTCATCGCGCAACTCGACCGGCCGACGTTGATCATCTCGCACAACAAGACGCTCGCGGCGCAGCTTTACTCGGAGTTCAAAGCGTTTTTTCCTGAAAACGCGGTCGAGTATTTCGTCAGTTATTACGACTACTACCAACCCGAAGCTTACGTGGCTTCGAGCGACACCTACATCGAAAAAGATTCTTCGATTAACGAAGAAATCGAGCGCCTGCGCATCGCCACGACGAGTTCGCTCGTGAGCCGGCGCGACGTGATCGTGGTGGCGAGCGTGTCGTGCATTTATGGCCTCGGATCGCCGGAAGATTTTTCGGAGATGCGCATCGTGATTCGTCAAGGCGGCGCGTTTAATCGCAACAAGTTCATCGAGCGTCTCGTGGAGAATCTCTATGAGCGCAACGATTACGAATTGAAGCGCGGTGCGTTTCGCGTCCGCGGCGATGTGGTCGATGTGATGCCGGCGTATCTGGAGCACGGTTTGCGGGTGGAATTCTTCGGCGATGAAATCGAATCGCTGACGGAATTCGAACCGGTGAGCGGCGCGACGATTCGCAAAACCACGGAGTTCGATCTCTACCCAGCGAATCAATACGTGACCTCGAAAGGGCGGCTCGAATCCGCGATTGCCGGTATCAAACGCGAATTGGAAGAGCGCGTGGCATTTTTCGAGAAGGAACAGAAATACCTCGAGGCGCAGCGCATCCGCATGCGCACGAACTACGATTTGGAAATGCTGCAGGAAATGGGTTTCTGTAATGGCATCGAAAACTATTCGCTGCACCTGTCCGGTCGCAAACAAGGCGACCGTCCATTCTGTCTCGTTGATTTCTTTCCCAAGGACTTTCTGGTGTTTGCCGACGAAAGCCACGTCACGATTCCGCAGATCGGCGGAATGTTTAACGGCGATTTGGCGCGAAAAAAAACGTTGGTGGATTTCGGATTCCGGCTGCCTTCGGCGCTCGATAACCGGCCGCAAAGTTTCGATGAATTTCAAGGGATCACAAAACAAACGCTTTACGTTTCCGCCACCCCGGCGCCGTTTGAATTGCAGCGTTCCCAAGTAATCGCCGAGCAAGTGATTCGCCCGACGGGTTTGATCGACCCGGTGATCACGATGCGCACGACCAAAGGACAGGTGGAGGATTTGATCGGCGAAGTGCGCAAAGCAGTGGAGCAAGGCGAACGTGTGCTGGTGACCACGTTGACCAAGCGTTTATCGGAAGACCTGACGAGTTACATGCGGGAGGCGAAAATTCGCGTGGAGTATTTGCACTCGGACATCGATGCGCTCGAGCGCGTCGAAATTTTGCGCAACCTGAGGCAGGGAAATTTCGATGTGCTTATCGGTATCAATTTGCTGCGTGAAGGCTTGGACTTGCCTGAGGTTGCGTTGGTCGCGGTGTTGGACGCGGACAAGGAAGGGTTTCTGCGCAGCGCGACGAGCTTGATGCAGACGGCGGGGCGCGCGGCGCGACATGAAAAAGGCCGGGTGATTTTCTATGCCGACGTGGTGACCGAGTCGATTCGCCGCACGATCGACGAAGTGACGCGACGTCGCGAGAAGCAGATCGCTTACAACTTAGAGCACGGGATTACGCCGCGCAGCGTGAAGCGTGGCGTGCAAGCGAGCCTGCGCGTTTACGATGGTTCGGAGCGAAAGGAAGAACTTGTCGCGGCGGAGTCAGCGGACGACGTGGCCGCAGTCATCGCGGAGTTGGAAGAGGACATGCAGGTTGCTGCGAACAAGCTGGAGTTTGAGCGCGCGGCTCTCTTGCGGGATCAGATCAATTCGCTCAAGACAGGCGACTTTAAGAAGCTGCCGCGTAAATCCACGACTTACCCGGACAAAAAAAAGCGCCGGCGGTGAAGCCGACGCTTTTGTGAAGTGGGGGATCAATTCCCAGTGGTCTTGGGATCGAATCGCGCCTCGCGAGCCATATCTTGATGGGTGCGAATCTCGTCCTTGTTTTTGTCGGTATTGCCACCGCTCGCGACCGTGCCGCGTTTTACCTTTTTAGGAATGCGGGAGCCGGCGGCGTAGACTAAGACGTAGTCGTCTTCGGTTTCGGTTTTAGCTTCTTGTGTGGGCTTCGCGGTTGTGTTGCAGGCCGAAAACAGCGTCGAAACTAAACAGAGGGTAAGGAGGGTTCGGAGTTTCAGGGATGTGTGCTTTTTCATGATGACTGAGTTGGTGTTGAGTCTTGATGAAAGGGAATCAGTCAGCGCCATCATCGCTTTCGGCGCTCGCGCGGCACTCATTCATGACGCGCAGCCAGATTTCGCGTAGATCGAACAGGCGCGGCAGGGCATATTCGCGATAGCGAACGGCGAGGGGCGTTGAGGCTACATCGGGCGCGCTCAAGCGGGCGAGCGTGGTGTTCAATACGCTGAGGGCGCGTTTGAAAAGACACACGGCGAGCGTGTAGTCGCCCATTTCGAGCGCCTGCACGGCGTGCGTCATCTGGTCGTTGCCGCGATAGAGGGCGGATTGCAGTGTGATCGCGAGGGCGGCAGGCACGCGATCGGGTTGAGCAGCGACGCGCTCCCAGTGCGAGATCAGGCTCACGTAAAGCGCGCGGCTCGCGATGTAAACTGGGTTGCGGTGCAGCGTGTAGGGATCCCAATCACCGCCGGCGAGCATCTCCTCGGCTTCAAGCTCTTCGGCTGCGGCTTCGTCATCGGTTTGTGCGTCGAGCGAAAGCTCCCAACCCATCTGGCGTGCCACTTCGTCGACTCGGTCGGGAGCGTCGGCTAATTTATCGTAGCGCTTGATGTAGTTGCGGACAGATTCCTCTTGTTCATCGAGGTATTTTATCCAGTCGGCTTCAGTCCAAGCCAGTTCCCCGCGGTCTTCCCAATCGTTATCGAACAACCCGTCGGATTCAGAATTCGTCATGTAGAAAGTTTAAAGAAGAACGCTCCGTAGCGTTGCAAAAACCATGCCCAGCCCGCCGATTCTGGCAAATAAAATTCCTGTTTTATGGCAGGCGAGGTTGAGGTTGAACCGCGGCGGCGGCCTGCTTGTCTCAGATTATGCTGGAAGTGCATCATGCCACGGTATTTTTCACCGGACGGGTTCAGGGCGTCGGCTTTCGTTACCAGACTTTGCAGGTGGCAAAGGAATTCGATGTATCGGGATACGTCCAAAATTTAGCTGATGGCCGGGTTCAACTCGAGGCTGAGGGCGCGTGGAACGAGGTGCGTGATTTTGTCGAAGCGGTGAAAGAGCGGATGATCGGCTACATCCGCAAAGTGGAGCAAACGGAAGGCAAGCGTGCGCCGCAGTTCCGTGGCTTTTCGATGCGATGAAGACTGCGGTCGACGAAACATTTGCAGTCGAACTCATCGGGTTGACCAAAAGCTATCGCACGGGCTGGAGCGGCGGACGTCTTCACGCGGTGCAGGGGCTGACCTTGCGCGCGCCGCGTGGCAAGGTGCTCGGGTTGCTTGGGCCCAACGGGTCGGGCAAAAGCACTACGTTAAAAATGCTGGCCGGGCTAATTGAACCCACTGGCGGCATGGCGAAGGTTTTGGGCGTGCGCGCAGGCAGCGGTGAAGCGCGGGCTCTCGTCGGCTATTTGCCGGAGTCGCCGCAATTTCCCGCGCACCTCACGGCACAGCAATTTCTCGGCTATTGTGCGGGGCTGAGTTTGCTGGACGACAAAAGCTCTGCGGCAGGAATCAATGAAGTGTTGGCTTGGAGTGGACTGGCGGGGAACGAGCGAAAGCTCGGCACGTTTTCAAAAGGCATGTCTCAGCGCCTCGGACTGGCGCAGGCGATCCTGCATGATCCGCCGGTCGTGTTGCTCGATGAACCCGCAAGTGGGCTGGATCCGGAAGGACGGATCGCTCTCGCCGAGCTGATTCGTGATCTCGCGGTGCGAGGCAAAACAGTGGTCTTCAGTTCACACCTGCTCACGCAAGTGGGCGAATTGTGTGATTACATCGCGATTCTCGGGAGAGGGCGTTTGCTCGCGGAGGGAACGACGGAGGAATTTTTAGGTGATTCGCGGCGCGCGCCGACCGAGCCTTCGTGGCTCGAAAAAATCTACCTAGAAAAATTGCGAGCTCATGAATGATTCGCGGCACACGGGTTGGGCGGCATCATTCAAACGTGTGCGCTTGATCGCGCAGCATTCGCTCGGCGAAGCGTTGCACTTGCGTTTGACGCTGTTGCTGGCGCTGGTCGGTGCCGCGCTAATTTTCGGTGCGTTGTGGTTGCGCCATTTTAATTTTGGATCGGCCGAGCTGAAATTTATCGGCGACATCGGACTCGGAGCGATCGGACTTTTGGGAACGTTGTTGGCCGCGCTGCTCACCGCGCAGTTGTTTTTTAAGGAATTGGAATCGCGCGCGGCGTATTGGGCGCTGACCCGCCCGGTGCGACGTTGGGAATATATTGCGGGCAAGTTTGTCGGCGTGGTGGGAGTGCTCGCACTTTTTGTCGCCGCGCTCGGTGGGCTGCTCGGTGTTTTGCTGATGTGGCGGAGCAGCGAGCTTGGGACGGCGCCGTTCGCGGTGGCTATTTTTCTCGGTGCGTGTGCGGTCCAGTGGTTAAAAATCACCCTGGTCGCGGCGATGACGTTGCTGGTGTGCAGCTACGCCGGATCGGCGTTGTTCAGTAGTTGTGCGGGATTGCTGTTAACGGTGGTGGCGCACTTGCGGGTGTTTGCGAGTGACAGTTGGGGATGGCTGCGGGTGTGGCCTGATTTGTCGCTGTTTAATGCGGAGAACGTGCTGGCGAGCGGCGCGATGCCGGGAACTGCGTGGCTCCTCGGTCTTGCGGGATATTGGGCGGTCTATGTCGTGTGTTTCGGGGCAGTGGCGGCGTATGCGTTTCAACGCCGTGAACTTTAATTTGCTGCGCATTGCGGGGGTCGTCGGGGGTTTGCTCGTGGTCGCGAATGGGCTGCGATCGTTGGAATCGCGCATCGAGGCGTTTGCGCCCACGCGCGCAGTTCACGCCGAGCAGCTGAAACGTATTTCGGGACGGACGAGTGCTTTTGCCGTGATTGGTGGTTTGCGCTCGGCGGTGGCGAGTATGGCTTGGTTGCGCACCAATCTGGCGTGGGAAAAGCGCGATGTTGCCGAAACCACGGGGTTCATCGAAGTCACCGTCGCAGCGGACGAACGGCCGCTGTATTTTTGGTTGAATGGAGCCCGGATGATCACGAACGACATCCCTGAGTGGCGCGTGCACGAATTAATGCCGTTGGAGGTGCGCCGACGGATCAACGAGGAGCAGGCGCGCCGTGCGCTCGCTTTTCTGGAAGACGGTCTGCGCTGGCACGGCGCGGAGGCAGATATCTACGTGGAAATGGCGAACATTCACTGGCGTCGGCTGGGCGATCTGGCGCGCGCGGCAAGTTATTATCGCCTGGCGGCGGAGCAACCGGGCGCGCCGTATTACGCGGGACGGATTTATGCAGAGTTGCTGGTGGCCTCGGGAAGTCCCGGCGAAGCACTGGCGTGGCTGGAGGATTTTCGCGGCAAGTTGCCGTCAGACGATCCGGGTGCGCGAGTGGAAGTGGTGGAGGCTCGAATTGCGGCGCTAAAAGCTCAGCTGAATCTCCGCTGACAATAATGCGACGATGCCTTTGACACGCACCAGTGAACCGGTAGGACTGCACGCCGATGTCCCTGTTTGAAACCTTCACGATAAACTGGCCCTACTTTCTGGCGGCAATCGCTTTGCTCTGGATGCCGCGCCAATGGCTGCGCACGGGCAAGCGCGTGCTGAAACGCCGCCGTAAACCGGATGGCGCTCTTGAAGAACTGGCGGGCATGGGAGCGCGCAATCCGGAGGATCGTTCTGTTCACCCCGCCAAAGAGTTTAAAAATTTTCGCAATTACGTGGATATGCTTCGCGGAGTGGTCGGAGGTTACTGCTTGGTGGAGTTTGGTGTTTTCGCCACGAAGCCGGAAGGTTCGTTTCCGGTCTACGCGATCATCGCCGCAATCTTGTTTGTGGGTGTGCTGATTCAGTCGCTGCGGTTCGATGCGCGGATCAGTTTTTTCGCAGCAGTTTTTTATATGGCGGGACTGAGCGTCGGCTCGACGGAGCATTATTCCAGCTTGTTCGCGTTTGCGCTGGTGCTGGCGGTCAACCCGATCATCGCAAATCCACGCATGTTCATGGTGGCTTACGGAGTTTTCCTGCTGGTTTTTGGAACGGTCTTTGCGGACAGCCAGGTGATTCTTTGCATCAACGTTTTCCTGTTTCTGCTGATTCCAGTATTGAGCCTGCTGACCAAGCGGCCGGTGGTGATTTTCTCACGTAAATCGAAAAGTTCCTCGGGTTGATGGCGGCGGGTGGTTCATGGCAGGCGTGGGTGGAAGCGGCGCGGCTGCGGACGTTGCCGGCGGCAATCATTCCCGTCATGGTCGGCACGGCGCTCGCCAATGCGCATGGCGGGGCAAACTACGGCACGGCGTGCATTTGCCTCGGGTTTGCGCTGCTCGTGCAGATTGGCACGAATTACGCGAATGACTATTTCGATTTCGTGAAAGGTGCAGACACGGCGGCGCGCGTCGGGCCGAGACGGGCGGTGGTGGCGGGATTAATCACGCCGAAAGCGATGTGCATCGCGATGATGGTGGTGTTTGCAGTGGCGTTTGCCGTGGGTCTGTTGCTCGTGAGAACGGGAGGTTGGGTGCTATTGCCGATTGGCGTGATCAGTATCTTGTGCGGCATCGCTTACACGGGCGGGCCATATCCACTTGGGTATAACGGGCTCGGCGACCTTTTCGTGTTTATTTTTTTCGGACTGGTGGCGGTCTCGACAACTTTCTACGTGCAGACCGGTTCGGTGACTGCGGATGCAATCGTGTGCGCGGCGGCGATCGGATTGCTCGCGGCAAATATCATCGTGCCGAATAATTATCGCGACATGGAAACGGATGCAGCCGCAGGGAAGCGCACGCTCGTGGTTCGTTTCGGAAGAAAGTTTGCCGTTAAACAATACGCGATTTGCGCAACGCTCGCGATGGGCTGCCCAGTCGCGCTGCTGGGTTACGGGTATCATTGGGCCGTGCTGCTGCCACTGATTTTGATCCCGAAGGCGGTTAAGCTTACGCGTCGATTGGCGGCTTCGACCGAGCCCGTTGAGCAAATTCGTCTGCTCGGTGACACGGCGAAATTTCTCGCGCTGTTCGGAGTGCTATTGAGCGCCGGGCTGATTTTCGGCGCGAAATAGCTTCAACTTGCGGGCACAAAAAAGCCGGAGCGACTTTGCTCCGACTTAAAATGAGCGAACGCTTCTTCGCGTAAATTAAATCTTCGCGGCGAGCTTCGTCTTGAGCGAATTCTTGTCCATCATACCGACGTATTGGTCGATCTTCTGGCCATCCTTGAAAAGAATCATGGTCGGGATGCCGCGCACGCCAAATTTGGCGGCAAGTTCGCCGTTGTCGTCGACGTTAACCTTCGCGATCTTCAACTTGCCGTCGAGCTCGCCGGAAAGTTCGTCAAGAATCGGAGCGATGGCTTTGCAAGGTCCGCACCAAGGGGCCCAAAAATCCACGAGCGTGGGTGTCGAGCCGGCGACGGCGGTTTCAAAATTGGCGGTGTCGAGGTGGGCGATTTTTTCAGACATGGTGCGAATTAAATTAAGGTTTAGTGAAAGGCAAATGACGCTCAGCGGGGCGTGGATTTTTGAATGATATCGTGAAGCTCTTTGGGTTCGACGCTTTGCAGCTGTTTCCCGCGGGCTTTGAGTTCTTCGAACGTTTTGATGACGGTCTCGGTCATGCGTCCGTGAGTTTCCTCCGAGCCACCGACAATCGTGAATTTGTCGGCGGTGGTGACGCGCTTGTGGCCGTCCTGGTTGTCGAGACCGACGCCGAGCAGGTGCGCTTTGTCAGCTTTGCGCGGGCGGGATGCTTTCTTTTCCTTCATCGTGTGAAGCTACCGTGTTCGGCTCGGCGGGTGTTTCAAGTGCCTTTTGATGACCGTCGCGGACAACGCATACAATGTCGGTGAAGGCTTCGTTTTGCTGCACCGTGAGTTTGCCCAAGCGGGTCAATTCCAGCACCGCGAGGAAAGTTGCGACGAGCCGGCGAAGAGTGATCGGGGCGCCTTCCAGGAGCGCGGTGAATACGAACTCGCGACGATCCTTGATGTATTCGAGGACGTATTCCATCTGATCGGCAACGGTGACTTCCTCGGCGTGGATTTCGCCGACAACGAGTTTTTCCGCGAGTCGGCGCAGGACGACGTTGAAGGTATTCCACACGTCGATGCGGTCGACGTTTTGCAGCGGGCGATCCGATTGCTCGGTGAAAGACGATTCGACGCGCGGCAGGCGATCCTGCGCATTGATGATCATCTGGCCGAGATTGCCCGCGGCTTCCTTGAATTTTTTATACTGGAGCAACTGATGAACAAGTTCCCAGCGCGGATCGAGTTCCTCCTCGTCAGCGTTGGGATCGACGACTTGCTGGTGTTTCGGCAACAGCATGCGGCTTTTGATTTCCATCAACGTCGCCGCCATCACGAAAAACTCGCCCGCGACTTCGATTTGCAGGTCTTTCATCGCGTAGATCGCGTCAAGATACTGCTTGGTCACCTGCGTGATCGGGATGTCGTAAATATCGAGTTCGCTTTTCTTAATAAGGAAAAGCAACAGGTCCAACGGACCTTCGAATACGGGCAATTTGATGCGATAATCTGCTTCGGCGACCACGGGTGGAGTCGAGGGGGCGGGAAGCTGCCGTGCAACCGGAAAAACGCTTTTTAAGCCGGCCGTTTTCGAAGCGCTGCGGCGTAGAATCCGTCGGTGTTCAGCGTGCCCGGAAGCAGCGTCGTGCCGTAACCGTCGTAAGTGCCACCGTAGGCGCGGGGCGGGGGCTCGGGCGAGAACTCAGCGTGCGTTTTTAGGAACGCAGCGACGACGGCTTGGTTTTCGTGGTGACTGAGCGAGCAAGTCGCGTAAACGAGCACGCCTCCCGGGCGCACGCGGGGTGCGTTGGTCGCCAGAATCTGCAACTGAAGCTTGGCGAACTCCGCGATCGTCGCCGGCTGCACATACCATTTCAAATGCGGCTGACGGCGCCAAGTGCCGGAACCGGAGCAAGGTGCATCGACTAACACGCCATCGTAATCGGTGGTTGGATTTTTGAGGAGGGTGATGTTCTCGATGCGGGCGCGCGTGGCGCGGTCACGGAGTTCTTCGAGGATTTCGAGACGGATGTCGGTGGCGTCGACATGACCGTCGGACCCGAGTGCTCGTGCGAGTTGCAGGGTTTTCCCGCCGGCTCCGGCGCAAGCATCGAGCCAGCGCGAGCCGGGCTTGATTGTAGCATGTGCGAGCACGAGTTGAGAACCGAGATCCTGGATTTCGACAAAGCCGCGACGATACGCGTCGGTATTGGCAACTTCGGCGTTGGGCGGTAGGCGCAGGGCGTCGGGAAAGTCCGGCGACTGTTCAAATTCCCAGCGTTGGCCGCGGAATTCATCGAGCACGACTTCGGGATGATTGCACTGGAGGCGCACCCAGACACCGGCGCGCGTGTTGATCGAATCGAGATGGGGAGATTCGAAGGCCGCCGGACAGTGTTCGCGGAACCACTCCGGCAGCAACGTTTGTGGGTCGAAGTCTTGCGCTATCTGGTTTTTCAGAACGGCGGCTTTTGCGACGATAGTTTCGGGGGTCGCCGGCCAATCGCCGCATAGCGCCGCGCGATAGTGGGTCGTCGGTTTTAACTCGGGCGCGAGCCACGCGATTATTTTAGCGGCAGTTGGCGGATCTCGGTCGAGCAGCGATTCGACCCACGGCAGAAAACGCACGGCGGTGAAAACGAGTTCGCGGTAAAGTTTCCGGTCGCGCGAACCGAGCGAACGGTTGCGCGAGAAAATTTCTTTGAGGCGGCGCGGCAATCCGCTGTCACGACGCAGATGCGGGCGCAACTCGGCGAGGAAATCGAGAAACAGGCGCTGCTGATTGGCGGCGATGTTGGGATTCATCGGGCGGGAAAAATTCAAACGCAGCGCGTTTAGAATTTTAAGAAATCAATCTGCACGCTGAAGGCGAAGGAGCTTTCGCGGCGCGGGCCGTCGAAGAACGAGACTTCGTATTTCACGGCCCACGTCTGACCAAGACGCTGCCAGATTCCGTAGCTTTGCTCGTTGAAGCGGCTGTTGCGCGCATCGTAGCGCCAGAGCCCGGTGACGTCGTAAACTTCGTTCAAGCGCTGGCGGTATTCGAGATAGTATTCTTCGTAGTTGTTGCGGAGAAAATGAGTCGCGAGGCGCAGCGACCACCATTCCTGGTCGACGAGCTCGATCGCGGTGTTGAGTTCTTGTTGGCTCGGGCGGTGCGGGTCGACGCGATGAAACACTTCCCAGCGCAACCACGACGCCGGCGTGACAGCGAACTCGGTGTAAACATCTGAGAGCGGGCGCTGGCCAGTGTCATGGTCGAAGCGGTAGTCAGCGGCGAAATTTAGCGCTGCCAGATTGCGCGAGCCGTAAGTCGTGTCGCGTGTCTGGAGAACGTTATCGAGTTGGATGCGCAGGGTGTTGAGTGCCGAGAGGTCATCGATATTGCGCGAGTCGCCGATGGAAAGCGGTTGTAGATACGTCGAGAAAACGCGCCGGTCGATCGGCGGGATGTAAGCGCGACCATCGTCGGCTTCGGGCGCGTAACGGTAAGAAAGTTTTGGCGTGACCAGATGACGGAGACCGTCGATTTCCCAGATTTCGTTTTTGTAGTCGAACTTGCGGCTCGCGATGAGTTGGGAGTCGAAACCGACCTCGCCGAGGGTGCGCGTATATTCGTTCTTACCGCCGGTTGCGTCGGTGTAGTGCGTGACGCGCGTGCCGGCGACGGGCGTAAAAGCGAACCACGATTTCGGCGCAATGGGGCGAGCGATGCCGTAGTAAGCGTCGAGACGGTTCGTGCGCAGTTCAGGGTCGGTGCCGAAAGCGTCGGATTGGAGGACGGCGGCACTGGCATTTACGCGGTGATAGAAACCGAGCGGCAGATTGGCCGGCATCAGGTCGTAGCGGATTTCCGGCAGGCGCTCCTGCACGCGGTGATATTTGTTGGGATGGAAACGGGCGAAGGCGCTGAGCGAGTAGTTATCGCGCGTGTAGGCGGTTTCGAGAAACGAGTCAGGTTGCTGGTCGTGGTCGAAGGACTTCGGCCGAAAATCGCGAAGGATTTCGGAATCACGCCAATAGTTAAATTCACCATCGATCGTGGTGAACTCGCCGATGCGCTGACGGTGCTCCCATGAAAGGTAAGAACGGTCGCGCGGCACGGGATTACCGAGGATGTCGGTTTTGCGGTCGCCGCTGTCGCTGATGTAACCAGAGCTGAATTCGCCGCGAATACTGCCGTCGGAATTCTCGCGGAAATACGCGCCGGACGGCCCGATCATCGCGCCGCGCGAGGAATAGAGTCCGAGGTCGGCACCGAGTTTGACGCCATTGGCCACGGGAAGGTGCAGACCGATCTCGGCGAGCGCGCCGAGATTGCCTTTGTAACCGATGCGGCCGGTGAAGTAGGAAAAGAAATCACCGTCGAGTGCCTGCTCAAATTTTGAGAACGACAGGAAGCGTCCGCCGATCAGGCCCACGCTGAGGCCTTCTGCGTTGACGATGCGGCCGCGGGCGTAGGTGAGTTTTTTCGCGTGAAATGAAGGACTGTAGCGGGCGTTATCACGAAAGAAAACCGTGGCATTGGTGAGAACGAGTTCCTCGGGAGTGTTGTCGGCGGCGAGGGTCCCTTCAGCGGTGTCGCCGGAAAGGTAGAGCGGAAACTCGCCGAGGCGGAGATTAGTGACCTGGAGCTTGCGCGTCTGGATGTTAAACGTGCCGCTATCAGCGACGAGGCGACGGTCGCCGTAGGTGATGACAAAATTCCCCGAGGCGGCGACGTTGCCGGTGTTGGCGTTGTAGCGCGCGGTGTCAGCAGTCAGCAGCAGGGTGCCGAAGGCGACGCGCGCGTTACCCGCCACGACCATCTCTTTGGTGTCATAGTCGAACGTGCTCGTTTCGCCGGTGATTTTGGGCGTGGTCTGGGCGTGCGCGAACGCAGTCAACAGGCAAAAAGCAACCCCGAGGGCGGAGAGGCGACGGCAAAAAATCATGAGTCTGGAGTGGCGCGCCCGCGAGGCGGGTGCAACGAGAATTCCCCTTCATTACCCGCGACGGCGGAGATTGTTCCGTTTCGGCTAGACGCGGCAACAGACGTCAGCACAGTCACAGCTTCGACTGTGATCATCCCCGTTAACGAGCTCCACGCCTTTCTCGGTAATCACCAAGCCAATCCGCATGGCTGGCTGGGCATGCACCCGCTGACGCATGAAGGCAAAAAAGGCGTCGTGGTGCGGGCCTTTATTCGCGAGGCGGTGAAGTGTGCCGTGGTCGAGTTGGACGCCAAGCGTGCGACCACGCATCCGATGGAGCTGATCGCGAAAGAAGGGTTCTTCGAGCTCTTTATCCCGAAGAAATCGCTCTTTCGTTATCAACTGCGTTACGAAACGTCGTGGGGCGACATTCACCAAGTTTACAACGCTTACTCGTTCCTCCCGTCGCTCTCGGAGCAGGATCTATATCTTTTCAACGAGGGTAACGAGCACCGCATCTACGAAAAGCTCGGCGCGCACAAACGCATGATGGGTGACGTCCCCGGCGTGGCATTTGCAGTGTGGGCGCCAGCGGCTTCACGGGTTTCGCTCGTCGGAAATTTCAACGGTTGGGATGCGCGTTATCATCCGATGCGTCCGCTGGGCGCCTCGGGAGTGTGGGAGCTGTTCGTGCCCGACGTGCACGAAGGGGAAATGTATAAATTCGCAATCTGGGATCAGCACGGCCAGATGCGGATGAAAACCGATCCTTACGGCACGCGCTTTGAAGCGCCGCCGAATAATGCCGCGATCATTTGCGACACGACAGGGTATCAATGGGGCGACTCGGCGTGGATTGAAAAACGTCGCGCGCAAGCCGCGCAGTTGGATCGCCCGATCTCGATTTACGAATTGCACCTCGGTTCGTGGAAACGGAACGCGGAGGAAGCGAATCGGCCTTACACGTATCGGGAGCTGGCGCCGATTCTGGCGGATTACGTCACGGAAATGGGTTTCACGCACATCGAAGTGCTGCCGGTGAGCGAGTTTCCGTTCACGGGTTCTTGGGGCTACCAAGTCACCGGTTATTTTGCGCCAACACATCGCTGGGGCACGCCGGAAGATTTTCAGTTCTTCGTCGATCATCTGCACCAACGCGGCATCGGCATCATTATCGATTGGGTGCCGGCGCATTTTCCACGCGACGCCTTCGCACTGGCGCAATTCGATGGTTCACATCTTTACGAACACGCCGATCCGCGACTGGGCGCGCACATGGATTGGGGCACGCTGATTTTTAATTACGGGCGTCACGAAGTGCGGTGTTTCCTGATCGCGAGCGTGCTTTCCTGGATGGAGCGTTACCACATCGATGGCGTGCGCGTGGACGCGGTGGCGTCGATGTTGTATCTCGATTATTCGCGTAAGGCCGGTGAGTGGGTGCCCAACCAATACGGCGGTCGTGAAAATTTAGAGGCGATTAGTTTCCTGCGTCAGATGAACGACGTCGTGCATCATTACTATCCGGGCGTGATCATGATCGCGGAGGAATCGACTTCGTTTGCGATGGTGAGCCGACCCACAAAGGACGGCGGCCTCGGTTTCGATTACAAGTGGAACATGGGCATGATGCACGACACGCTCACGTATTTCCAAAAGGATCCGCTGCATCGCAAGTGGGCGCACGATAAACTGACGTTTGGGATGATTTATCAGTATTCGGAGAATTTCGTTTCCGTTTACTCGCACGACGAAGTGGTGCATTTGAAAGCATCGATGCTCGGGAAGATGGCGGCGTCGAGCATCCCGGAAAAAGCGGCGAATCTGCGCACGCTTTATGGCTACATTTGGATGTATCCGGGCAAGAAACTACTCTTCATGGGCAGCGAGTTTGGTCAGCGTGGCGAATGGAATCATGATGGGAGTCTCGAGTGGCATTTGTTGCGCGAGCCCGAGCATGAGGGCCTCCGTTCGCTCGTGCGTGATCTCAACAAACTTTACGCGAGCGAGCCTGCGCTCGGTGGCAGCGATTTCCGTTCGTCGAGTTTCCGTTGGATCAATTGCAACGACGGCGACCACAGCGTGATCAGTTTCGCTCGACTCGATGAGGCGGGAAAAGTGGCTTACGTGGTCATCAGCAATTTCACGCCGGTCACACGGACGCGCTATAATGTCGGCGTGCCGCATGCAGGCCACTGGAAGGAAGTGCTCAACACGAATTCGTCGTATTACGGCGGCACGGGCTTTGGTAACCATGGGGGACGCCAGTCTTCGACGGCGCTCGCGGACGGTTACGAACATTCGCTCAGCTTAACGCTGCCCGGCCTTTCCACGTTGGTGTTCAAGTGGACCGCGAAGTCTTAAGGCAAACTTCGCCGGAGGCAATGATCAGGCTTTCTGCCGGAGCAAGTAAGCGAGTTGGGCGGGCGAATTCTTGAGCTCGATCTTGCCGCGAGGCTCGACCTCAAATTTGTCGCCGAGTAAAAGGTGCGTGCTTTCTGAAACTTGAATCCGACCGGCTTGGCCGTGCGATTCCATGCGGCTGGCAATGTTCACCGTGTCGCCCCAGAGATCGTAGGAGAATTTTTTGGTGCCGATAATTCCTGCGACGACCGGGCCGCTATTCATGCCGATGCGGATATTCCAATTAAGTTCGTGGCGACGATTGAACACGCGCACGGCTTCGATCATCTCGAAAGCAGCGTTGGCGCAGGCGAGTGCGTGGTCCGGACGGGTAACCGGAACGCCTGAGACGAGCATGTAGGCGTCACCGATGGTTTTGATTTTTTCTAATTCAAGCGTCTCGGCAATCAGGTCGAAGCTGGAGAAAATTTCGTTCAACAACTGCACGATGCGTTGCGGCGAATGGTTGGCGGCAATGTGCGTGAAGCCGACGATGTCGGCGAAGAGCACCGTGCAATCTGCAACGCTATCTACAATGGTGCGTTGTCCGGCCTTCAGGCGCTCTGCGATGGCTTTCGGGAGCACGTTGAGCAAGAGTCGTTCTGATTTCGCGCGCTCGATTTGTAACTGCACCAGGTAAGCCTGCTCCTGGTCGCGCAGGCGTTTTTTCTCAAGCGAAGCGGTGATACGCGCGCGGAGAATGACCGGACTGAAAGGTTTTGGAACGTTATCTTCCGCGCCGGCTTCGATGCAGCGCACCGTGCTCTCAACGTCGTCGAGCGCGGTGAGCATGATCACGGGAATATGTTTCAACCGCTGATCGGCTTTGATGAATTCCAGCGTCTGAAATCCATCGAGGCCCGGCATGAGAATATCGAGCAGCACGAGGTCGAAGTTCGCTTCTTTTAATTTCTTGAGTGCGTCGTGACCATTTGCGGCTTCGTCGACGTCGTAGCCCAGCTTTTGCAAACGTCGCACGAGCATCTCGCGGTTCATGTCGTTGTCATCGACCGCCAAAAGTCGCGCCGTGGGCAATGGCGATGCGGTAGTGACGAGTTCGGGTTGGCCGGCTGTGCTCGTGGGAGAAGGTAAAATGGCCACGCTCGGAGCATCGACGGCGAGGCCGAGATCGGCGGAAGCGCTGCCGCCTTCACTTTGCTCGGGATAGGCTGCGCTCTCGAAAAGCCCGTGGAGATTGTGGGCAGCTTTGAGAATTTTCCCCAGGTCGGTGATGAGCACGTCGGACGATTCAGACGCGTTAGGTTGGATTTCGTCCAAGCACAATTCGGTGTAGCCGATGATGGCGTTCAGCGGCGTGCGCATATCCCGGCGCATGCTGGCAAAATCGATGGCTCCCGTTTCGATTTTCCAAGTGGCGAGGGAATCATTGATCAGTGCCACGAGTTGGCCGCCGGCGGTGTGGATGCGTTTCACGTCCGGCACCAATTCGGTCGCGTTTAATTCCTCGGCGGACTCCATCACCATTTCGCTGTAACCGATAATTTGGTTCAGCGGGGTGCGCAGCGAGTGACGTAATTTCGAGAGCGCTTCGAGGTCGCGCGCGCGCACGGCTTTGATCAGCGGTGCAATGGAATCCATGGGCGGATTCGTGCCGGAAGAACTGGATCCGTTTCCGCTCATGCGGAGCGCGGCATTTTCTTCAGGAGGTCTTCGATTTTGGCGAGCAGGCGGTTAAAATCCACGGGCTTGGTTTCGAAATCATCGCAGCCGGCTGCGAGCGCTTTTTGGCGATCGCTGTCGGTGGCATGAGCGGTGAGCGCGATGATCGGGATGCCTTTCAAGGCATCGTCGGCCTTGATTTGGCGTGTCGCTTCCCAGCCATCCATGACGGGCAAACTCATATCCATGAGAACGAGATCGGGCGCTTCACTTTTGGTGAGGGCGAGGCCGATGGCTCCATCTTCCGCGACGATCAGCGTGTAGCCGCGTTTTTGGAGGCGACGGGAAAGCATGTCGCGATTCATTTCGTTATCTTCGATGAGGAGAAGCTTTGGCATGGGAAACGACGCGACATTGACCTCTATTCGAGGCTCCGCAAGAGCGTAGGTGCTTCACCCTAGAGAAATGCGTTCTCGCTGCCGGCACGTCTTATTCGACGCGCGTGAAATCCGAGTAAATAACTTTCAGTTTTTCGTTGGTGCCGAAGAAAAATATTTTTCCGGTAAAGTCGGAGACGAACGTGCGCGGAAGGCTGGGCAGGTCTTTGGTCGGCGGAGAGAACTCCATTTGTGCATTCAACTGATTCATTTTTACGCCGAGAATCGGTGAATACGGCTCGATTAACGTGAGCGAATATTTTTCTACGTAGGGGAATTTTTTGGTGACGGTGATCATGAGGCGCAGGTGGCCGAGCATCTTGTCGCTGTCGGTCGAGGTTTCGCGAAAGGTGCCTTCGAGGTCAGCGCGCTCGGCGTCTTCGCGAATGAGCTTGAGCGAGGGGACGGCAATGTCGGATTTTTGAAACGAAGCTTGGGAAACGGGCGAGGGATTGGCGGCTTTTAACTTCGCATATTTGGCGAGGTCTTTCTCGCTCGGCGTCTGGCCGTTGTGTCGCAGCAAAGTCCAGCGTTCGACCAGTGGCTTGGACGGATCGTAGCGTTCGACGGACACCGCCTCGCCGCGCTCGGTGGTGATTGTGAAAGCCATTTTTGCGGGAATGTCGGCACTGAAACGCGCCACGGCTTGGAGCACGTAATCCGGCGGCGTGGCGTGGGCCGCCACGACCGTGATCAGCGCGAGCAACGCGAACAGGCTACGGTGAAAACTAGGGCGCGGGCGGAAATTTTTTTGAGATGAACCAGTCAAACTTGCCATGAAAGGTCAGCGTGCCGGCTCGATCTTTCAAATCAATCAGGATCACGGCGGTGCTGTGGTTGCGCGTGGTGAGTTCATGAAGGAAGTTTTTCTGCGTGGCTTCATCCAGTGTGCCAAACGCGAGTAAATCACCGGTGCCGGGTTTGCGGTATTTCACTTCGACGCCGCGCACGATGGCGAAAACTTCGCCGACGGTGTTTCCGAAATGGCGCTGCAAACACTCGGCGCTGGCAGCTTCCGCGAGCGCAAATTGCGCCGCGGCGTGTAGGGTGCCCAGGTGATTTTGTAGCGTGCCGCTGAAAGGCATTTCCAAGAGATGCGCAGCGCCCGCGGGCGCATCTTGAATTCCGAGCGCTTGGTTAAAAGCGAGGTCGGTGGCTTTCATCTGCGGTGATTTTTCGCGGTGTCGGTTGATTTTGGCAACGTCAGTCTGCGAATCCTTCTAAGATGAGCACGCGTGGCGCGTGGTAAGAGTGGAGGCACACCATGAATATTAAACGTTTCGCAATGCCAGTGATTGTTGCCGCGAGCCTGCATGGTTCGCTTTTTCTCAGTTCATTCTTCAGCATGAGTGGAGCGGCGTATGTGAAGCCGGTGAAGAAACCGGTTTCCACGATTCGCGAAGTCATCATCGAAGATCCTATTCCTCCAGACATCGAGGAGAAGGTTGCGGAGGTGGAGTCGTTGCCTGATGCGCAAAAAGGTGAGACCTTGCCGGAGCTTCCACTGACGATTGTGGAGAATGTGAAAACGGATTTTCCTGACCCGCTTCCTGATGATCTCGAGGTTAAGGTTACGCGCGCTGACCTCAGAAATATCGGGCCGATCGGCACACCGGACGGAAGAGGCGAATTGGCCTATAACATTTCGAACACTCGCATTTTTGCGACGGGCGATCTCGACCGCGCGCCCAATGCCCGCGTGCAACGCGCGCCGGAGTATCCGCTGTCACTGAAACAACAAGGGGTTAGCGGCTCCGTCGTCGTGGAGTTCGACGTGAATAAAGAGGGCGCGGTGGCGCGCGCTTCGGCAGTGCGTTTCACGCACAGCGAGTTTGTCGAGCCGGCGTTGCGGGCGGTGCGCTCGTGGCGTTTCGAGCCGGGCAAACGCGACGGCCGTGCGGTGCCGTTTCGGATGATTATCCCGATCGAGTTCGGGCTTTCGGACGAAAACTGATTCGAAAAAAACTCAGCTCGCGCGCGCTTGAACGTAACGGTTTACCCGTTCCACGAGTTCGTGCGGGCTGAATGGTTTCGTAATGTAGTCGAGCGCGCCCAGCTCCAGTCCGAGATTGCGCGAGTCGGGCGAAGCCCACGCCGACACGATGATAATCGGAATCGTCGCGGTAAGCGGATCGCGGCGCAAAATTTCACAGACGCCAAAGCCGTCGAGATCCGGCAACATCAGGTCGAGTAGAATGATGTCGGGCTTGTCCTTCTTCACGCAATCGATGGCTTCCCAGCCGTTGGCCGCCGTGGTCACTTGGTGGCCGGCGCGGCGCAGGTGGAAATGCATGAGGTCGGTCAACTCAGGTTCATCGTCGACTGCGAGGATTTTGGCATGTTGGGGCATGCCGCATAGTCGCAGCGCTACGTGACGATTACGCGGGTTCCGTGTGACAATTGAGCGACAAAGTCGCCGACACCGCCAGCTCGCGGGAAAACCCTGGTGGTTTGCTCTCCGCGCGATCACCAGCGGTGATAAGCCGGATGTCCTGGTTGCACGGCGACGAATGTGCCTCGACACGTTGCGCGCGGTTTCCCGGAGGCGGTGAGCACGCCTTCGATGGTGGCGCGATCGTGGGTTGACTCGATGACTTTGGCGGAGAGTTCAATCGGCCCATCGGTCGGGGTGGGGCGGAGAAGTTTAATCGCGTAGTCGGCGGTGACGGTGCAAAGCGGTTTTTCGAGTCCGTTGCGGTTCATGAGGTGCCACGCGGCCGTCCAGTTGCAGTGGCAGTCGAGCAACGATCCGATGATCCCGCCGTTCAGCATGCCGGGAAATGCTTCATGATGCTTCTCCGGCGTCCAGGTAGCGATGACTTCGTCGCCGCGCACAAAGCTGCGGATGCGCAGTCCCTTTGCATTGGCCGGGCCGCAGCCGAAACAAAGGCTGGTGGGAGCAAATTTTTCCTGAAGGCTGGGCTCATTCATGGCTGAAAATTCAGTGGCAAAATTGTTCCGTCGCAACGGGCAAAGTTCGTAAAATTTTTAACTGGCACCGAACGACTCGTGTGCCATGTTTCAAAATCATCCATGGCGCGCAAGATAGCCTTCCTCAACTACAAGGGCGGTGTCGGCAAGACTTCCCTGATCGTAAATACAGCCGCAAGTCTGGCGCGGCGCGGCATGCGCGTGCTCTTGCTGGATTTCGACACGCAGTCGAATGCGAGTATCTGGCTTTTGAAGCTGGAGCGTTGGAATAAAATCAACGCCAGCGGAGCAGGGGCGATTTACTCGATTTTCGATCCCGGCACGGCGCGCTTGAAGGATTGCGTCATCAAAGACGTGGTTGAAAGCAAGGACGGCGAAAAACTTTTGCCTGGTCTCGATTTGGTGCCGACGACGTTCAACTTGGTGGATCTTGAAGGCGAATATAAGTCCGATCCGAAACGCCCGTCTTACGTGATTTTCCAGGAGCAGCTCGCGGAGATCGAGGCGAACTACGATTTTATCGTGTTCGACTGCCCGCCGAATATTTTGCGCGCTTCGCAAAACGGCGTCTATGTCGCCAACGAAATTTACGTGCCGTCGAACCCCGACGCGTTGAGCCTGATCGGCTTCACGCTGCTGGTGGAAAAACTCATGCGCTTCCAGCAAACCTCCGCGAGCTTCCGCACGACCGCGATGGGCCCGGCAGCGCAGGTTTATGGCATCGTGTTCAACTCCATCAAAGCGAACACCGACATCGAAGTGCCGAAGATGCGCATGCAGCTTCGCTTGAACCAATTCAAAGCCCAGAAGCGCGGCGTCGCGCAAACCGCGAAGATTTGCACGACGCAGATTCGCGATGCGATGATTGTGCGCCGCGCCGTTACGCTCGGCCTGCCGGTGTTTCTCGTCGGCACGGAAGGCAACGAAGAAGACAGCGTCGCCAACGATTACCAAAAACTCGCCAACGAGATCATCGAGAATCAGCCGGCCGGCGTCGTCTGATTCGGGAGATTATCACCATGCCGAAATATAATTCAGCCGAGTGGGACGAGGTTCGGAAAAAATTCAGCCGCTCCATCATGGCGGATACCTCTTTGGTCAGCCTCGCGCAGAACGTGGACACGAAAGAATGGCCGCACACGGGCGAGGAAGAGAAGCCTTCGAAATACATCGATTTCACTTACGACGAATTGCTGATGATGCCGGAGATCGCGGGTAAGACCGATCGCGTCGATCACCTCATCGAGATTCTCAAGGAGACGCTGGCGTTCGACGATCCGTTCGGCGACATGGTCGCCCAGGTCGAAGACACGGCGTCCAGGGAAAACCCGATCCTGAAAACGCTTGCGCGTCTCAACATTCCCGAAGGCTTTCCGCTGATTCTCGCAAACTTCAGCGAAGGCACGCGCATGGTCTGCACCTCCGAAGGCATTAAAACTATCGGTGAATTTGCCGATCTCGGCCAAAAAATGTCCACCCGAGTCGTGCTCGGCGGGGATTTCCGTAACGCGCTCAACGCGCTCACGCACGGGGACGAAGATGGGATCGCGCAATTCCTGCCTTATCGAAAAGGCTTCACCGGTCTGCACCTCGCTGAGTCGATCGGTTTGGTCGTCGGTGCATTGCCGCGTAGCGAGCAACTCGCACTGGCTCGTTTCTACGGGGCTAAACTCGCCCCGGATGACGCCGCTACCGCCAAACCACTTGGCCGTGAGCAATGCGAGAAACTTGAATCCTCCCTGCGTCCCGCGGTAAATACCGCACTGGATTGGTTTAAAGACGAGAAGGCCGCGCTGGTGCAGTCGGTCGTAAACGGTGGCACATTCGAGCGTTATTTCGTAGTTCTGAACGATCCGGTGCGCGAGGTGATCGCCAGCCGGCTCACGGCGAACGCCTTGAAGGGCACCTACACCATTAAAGGTCAGGAACCCGCCGAGAAAAAAGCCGGATTTTTCGGCCGCTTGTTCGGCAAACGTTAATTTCAGTCATCTCCGTTCGTGGATAATCCTTCAACGCCTCCGGGCAATCCTCCCAAGACCGCTTCGTTCCCGCCTCCGCTCAAAGTGCAAGGCGGCCCTCCGGGAAGCGGGCTTGTCAAATTCCCGCCGAAAGGGCCTGCCGTCGGTGGCTTGAAACCGCTGGTGCTGCCGCGCCGCTTTAATCCGCTTCAGCGGGCGCAAGAAGCGACGCAGGCCACCTCCGCGGTGCGTCGGACCATTGGCGAACTTCGCCAATCTCAGGCGCCATGGGGCGGCAATCAGTCGCCGATGAGCACGGCACAGGTCGACGAGCTCGAAAAAACGCTGCGCTCACTGGAGACGAAAGTAGGCGAACAAGAAATGGCGCTCGCCGATGCGCAAAACAAACTTGCCGACCGTGACCGGGCCCTCGCCGAAGCAGAAGCACTGCTGCAAGCCCGTGAGAAAGTCATTGAGGCCATGCGCATCGACCAAGCGTCGAATCCGCCGGTGGGTGCCGCCGTCGCGGTGAGTTCCGCTGAAGTGGAGGCGCTTAAAAAACTCAAAGAGGAACTCGATCGCCAGGAAGCCTCGCTGAAAGAGCAGCGCGCGGCCATCAAGGAGCGTGAGATTTTCATCGAACAAAGTGAGGCTTCGCTCTTCGAAAAGATGCAAGCCCAGCAGGAAAAAGAGACCGAACTCGAACAAAAATCCGAAGACGTGAAGCGTGCGATGTTGCGCGCTGGCCTGATTAAAGCCGAGCCACTCCCACCGATGGAAAAAGCCTGATGGGAACACTCGGCAATTTCCCCTTTCCAAGTCGCTACTCGCCCCCTATGTCCATGCGTTTTATGACCATTCGTTTGCTTCAATCTGCCGCCTTGTGCTCGCTCCTCGCGGTTCCTTTTGCCGGCTTTGCCCAAAGCCAGACCAGCGCCAACGAAGACGAGCGCCTTGAAGCCCTGATCCGGGAAAGCGAAATGGTTTACGTCCCAAAGAACAGCGTGACGATCGGGTTTCGTGTGCTCAACGCGGGCCCGAAGACGACTTTCGGTAATCTCGGCAGCGTGCCGTTTACGGGCACGGTTGCTCCCGCTTCGGAAGGACGGGTCTCGCGCAGCTATCACAACGGAGCGGTCGGAGCCGACGGATTGCGCCCCGCGGAAACCGTGACCGACTCCAATCCAGCCGTGCAAATCCCGCTCGATGCAAATGGACGCTATCAAACTTACTCAACTGCGACCGAGACAGTTCCTTCGGTGTTAACGGGCGACTTTTTGGGTTATCAGACCGGCCTGAGCCGCAACTGGGCCTACACCACGGATGAGCAGACGACGCTCCGTCCCGGCTATGTTGGATTTAGCAATTACAGCGCGGCGACCACCGGAGGGGGCGCTTATAAAGAACAGGGGCTCACGGCAGGCGTCGAACTCCAGTTCGAACGCATGTTTACGAAGCCCAGTCGCCGGTTTCAATTTGGGTTCGTCGCCGGTGCTTCGTTGAGCGGCATCAATAACAAAACCAGTGGCAGCGTGCTGGCCTTGCTGAGTCGCGACACGGATTTCTATTCGCTCAACGGCCGTCCGGTGCCCGTCCGCGATGAAACCACGGGGACCTACGATAGCACCACCGATGGAGAAACGATCACCCGCGAGGACGGGACTTCTTATTACGTAGAAGCCACCACGCCGATCAACCAGACCCCGGATGAGACTTTGAGTGTCGAGGATGAAGCGCTCGGCACGACCAACGTGGACGGCAACTGGCAAGTGAAGGGAAACTATTTCCTGCTGCGCCTCGGGCCGCTCGTTCGCGCCCAACTCACTAATCGGATCGGTTTGAGTGCGAGTGCCGGCGCGGCGGGTGCCTACATCGGCACGAAGTTTACGGCCATCGAGTCTTTCAAGATTCCTGGCACCGAGTCAGTTGTTCCGGTTGAAGATTCTAGCCAAATTAGCAAATTCATGAACGGCTACTACGCCGATTTTAACATCGAGTTCTCCGCCAACGAGCGCACCGGCTTCTTCGGTGGTGTGACCGCCCAACAGTTTGGCGATTACGACCAGACCGTCGGTGGACGCACGGCCAAGATCGATTTGGGCAACTCCGTCGGCTTGCGCGGCGGCGTGAGCATCAAGTTCTAAGTCCGTTTCGTTTTTCGATAAACTTAAGCCGGCCTTCGGGTCGGCTTTTTTTGTGCCCACCGCTATCTTTCGCAGCCCCATAACGGGCGGCAGGACTATTTCGAGACGGCCAAATCAGCCAGCACTTCATCTACGCTGCGCAGGGCTTCAGCGGGGAAAAATGAATTAATCCGCGCGATCACCTGCTGCACGAGTCCGTCCGGACACGAGGCTCCGCCGGTGATCAAAACCCGTTTCGGCGCCGTATCCGCCGGCCACAGCGGGTGCACTTCGATGTGACCTTTGTGCTCACCGCTCGCCGGGAAAACGAAGTGCTCGATCTCGCAGCGCGAACGGATGTTCGCCTCGGATTGGATAAAGAACGCCCGATTGCCGAGCTTCTGTTCGCACACGCGGTAGAGCTGGTAGGTGTTGGAGCTGTTTTTTCCGCCAATGATGAACGCAGCGTCGAGCGGCTCTGAGAGGGCTTTTTGCAATGCGTCCTGATTCACTTGGGTCGCGTAGCAAAGCGTATCTTTTTTCCCGGCGCCGCCGACGTGTTGAATGCCTTCCACTTCACCGTATTTTGCGACGAAGAGTGACTTGAAGTAATCGATGATCGAGGCCGTCTCGTTCATCAGTAACGTGGTCTGATTCACGACAGCGATGCGATTGAGGTGCTTCGCCGGATCGAATTCGGGCGTATGCAGGCCGGCAAATTTCTCGAGAATGGCCGCGCGTTTCGCTTCGGTCGGAACAGCGATGTAGTCGCCGAGCAACTTCGCCTCCGTGAGATTGCGAATGATGATCGATGGTGCGTAGCGCCGCGTATTCGAGAAGGTGGCTTTGGTTTCTTCGTGCTCGCTCTTGCCGTGGATGACGACGGTGTAGCCTTCGCGACCAAAGACGCGCGCGGCCTTCCACACCTTTTCCACGAGCATGCAGGTGGCGTCGTATTGCGCCACACGGATGCCTTTTTTAACGAGGCGTTTCTTGTCCTCATCGGTGGCTCCGAATGCGGGAATGATGACGACGTCGTCGCTGGTGAGTTGATCCCACAAAAGCGACTCGGTGTTTCCGTCCTCGGCTTTTTTTCCAGTGACGGTGAAGGCCACGCCTTTTTCACTCTGCAAATAACGCAGCCCGCGGCGCAGCAGATCTTCGTTCACGAAAGGATTGTGAATCAGTTCGCTGAGCATGAACACGCGCTTACCGGGATTTTCAGCAATGGATTCGTAAGCACGTTCGATGGCGTTTTTGACGCCGAGACAAAATCCGAAATGACTGGGAATGACGTAGTGCACGGCGCCGAAATCCAGGATCGACGGTTTGGAAGCCGAGCGCTCGTTGGTTCGCGCGAGTGCTTTGATCGCCTCGCACAGCTTGCTTTGATAAAGCGCGCGCGCGGAGTCGTCCTGCTGGTAGATGCTGCGGTTGCGGTCGCGCTCGACGCGGAATTTGTAGATGTAGTCGTTCTCGCCAAGATGAAGGTAAGGGATCTCGATCAGATAGGGCTCAAGCTCGTCGAGAATGGCCGCAAGCACCGGATCGAGTTGCGCGCGCATGGTTTGCAGCGCTTCCAGTGAGTGAAATTCGAGTCCGCCAGCGGGAGCGCCACCTCTAACTTGGCTAAAGCTGACGTGGTAAGTTGCGCCATCACTCGTCGTGGAGAAATACTCTGCCGGTGTAGTGTGCTCCGGGAAAATGGTGGCCAATTCGCTCGAGACCGCCACGTCGTCGCTGCCCACGAATGCGTGGTCCACGCGATCGCCTCGGCGCCGCACCGCAAGTTGATTGCTCGGGTTGAACGCGAGGAGAACGTAAAGAGAAGCTTCAGTGGCCACGGACACGCCACCAACGAATCACAACCACTGAAAGCGTCAACTTTGCCGTAGCGGGAGGCTCGCAGAGCGGCACAGCGCATTGAGGGCAATGCACTCCCTCTCAAGCAACAGCACTCACGCTTTTCCGCCGAAAGTCACGTGGTCATCCATGTCGAGCCGGTCGAAAAGAGTGCGAATATCTTCCCGGGTCGGGCAGTTAGCTTCGATTTCCTTGGCGAATGTCGTGTGACGCTTGGCATCGCCCGGCGGCAAGGTCTCCAGCCAGTGCGTCCACGCGGCGATTTCCCATGTTTGGCGTTTTGGCTGCGCGTTGGCCGTGACCCAGTCCAGAATCTGAGTGTCACTCTGACAGGTTTTAGCGGCTTCGAGAAACTGCTCGCCCGTGATGCCGAGGAAAGAGAACAACCGTTGATCAAGCGGGTTGTTATATTTGTAGAGCCCGGTTTTGCCGGCGAGTTGAGCGCGGGCTTTATCGAAGATGCGTGGGAGCACCACATATCCGCCCAAGCGAAAACGCGGGCTGCGTGGCGGGTGCTGAGTGAGATCGGGCGTGGAGTAAGAGATCATGCGGCGATGCTGGAAGAGTTGGCGGCCATAGCAAACCCGCACCGAACCGCTGCGTCACGGCCGCGTGAAATTTCCAGCAGTTAACGGCTTAAAATGAACTCTCCCGCCACTTGGACGACTCCATTTACCATCACTTCCAAACGATGTGTGCCGGGATGATGTTTGCGCGTGCTGAGTTCCTGCAGGCGGTGGCGCTTCGAGAGCGGTAACGACTCGCCGGTCGCGAGGGTGATTTCCTTTAACTTGAAAACCTTGGGGGAAGTCTCGCCGGCTTTCTTCATGTAGTGCACTACGTAATCGATCACCAAGCGCTGGGCGACTTTGGCTTTGGAGGTGAGCTCGAACGAGAAATTAATCTCGCCACCAATTTTCACGCGCGCAGGTGTCAGTTTGAATTGCTCAACAGCGACCTTGGCTCCGGCGGTTGCGCCGATCATCGCTAGCGCGCGCGGATCGCCGCGTTTGATGAGCGTGCGGAGCGCGCGTTTGATGATCCATGCGGTGTGGGGGTGGCTGGCATCCCACGTCGCAAGGCGCTTGAACAACCACTCGGGATGCTGGTGGGAAATGTCGTTCAGGTGATTCGCGACCGATTTGCGCACGTAGAGGCTCTCGTCGGTTTTTAGCGCGTCGAGAATGGGCCACGCGATCAGCGGATCCGCTTGGAGCGCGGCGAGACGAAACGACCACGGCAGGCGAGGGCGGGTGCCTTCGCTCGCGAGGCGGCGCAGGTGTTCGTTCTCGTGACGCGACCATTTCGTCATCACCGCGAGCGTTTTGGGGTGATCGCGTTTGATGAATTCGCGGATCGCAAACTCGGCTGAACCCAGCTGCGTGTAGCGGCCCAGCGCAGCCATCGAGAGTTCAAAATGATCGTGACCGTAAACGCTCACGAAATCGCACAGCGTGATGCTCACGAATCCATGGCCGATGCGCGGGCCGACTTTGTCGAGAATCGTGATCGCAGCCGGGTAGTCGGCAGGCAACGTGGCACGCATCGCTTCGGTCATGCGACGCATCCGCTGGATGAGCGTCAACTCGGCGAGCCCGTCGAGCGCGAGTGCGAGGAATTTTTTCTGGTCGAACTGCGGATATTCGTCCGCGAGCAGTTTCGCCATCGCGCGGAAACGGGCGGCGTTGAACATCTCTTTAAGTTCGGCGTATTCGGCGACGTCGGCGGGCATGGGAGCGAGGGCGGAGAGAAGTTGTATTGAGGTAGGGGCCGTTATCCCTAACGGCCCTTGGCTTTCGAGCGTCGTAAGGGCGGTTAAGGATAACCGCCCCTACCGGCCCGCCCGGAGGTCGGGCCCTACCGTTGCGCGTGAGCGCGCAACCGACCTTAGAGTTTAAGCGCGTTCGCGAGATTAGTGGCGTCTTTGCCGCCGCCCATCGCGAAGTCGGGTTTGCCGCCGCCTTTGCCGCCGAGTTTCACGGCGAGTTCACCGACGAGCTTGCCGGCTTGGAAGCCGGCTTTGTTCGCGGCGGGCGAGCAATAGACGACGAGGCTCGGCTTGTCGTTGAAGAGCGCGCCGATTTGCACAACGCCTTCGCCGAGCTTGCCAAGGATCTGGCTGCCGAGCGAACGCAGTGCGTCGGGATTGTCGGCGGTGACGACGGCTGACACCCATTTCACGCCGCCTTTCTCGACCGCGGTGGCGGCGAGTTCGGTGGCGAGGGCAGCGGAAGCTTTTTGTTCGTAGGCTTTGAGTTTCTTCTCGAGCTCTTTTTGGTGCGCGAGCACGGACTCGAGTTTTTTGTTCACGTCGAGCGGGCCGGCGGACAAATGCGCTCCGACGGCGGCGAGCGCTTGTTCGCGCGCGAGGGAGAATTCGTAGGCCGCGTTGCCGGCGACGGCTTCGATGCGGCGGGTGCCGGCGGCGATGGCCATTTCGGCGACAATCTTGATCGAGCCGATTTCGCCGGTGGTGGAGACGTGCGTGCCGCCGCAGAGTTCGCGGCTGTAGCCGCCGATGTCGACGACGCGGACGAACTTGCCGTATTTGTCGCCGAAGAACGCGAGCGTGCCTTCCGGTTTTTTGTCGAACTCGGTTTCGTAGACTTCGACCTTGGCGTTATCGATGACCTTCTCGTTGACGAGCTGCTCGACCTCGCGGAGTTGCGCGGACGTGGCGGCTTCGAAATGGGAGAAGTCGAAACGCATGCGGTCGGCGGTCTTCGACGTGCCGGCTTGGCGGACGTGCGTGCCGAGCACTTTGCGCAGCGCCCAGTGAATCAAGTGCGCGGCCGAGTGGTGACGATTGATCGCGCGACGCGTGACGACGTCGACGGCGAGTTCTGCCGTGGTGCCGATTTCTTTCGTGAACGAGGAGCCGGCCGCGAGTTTGTGCAGGTGGCGGCCCGATTTGTCCTTCACGCAATCGGTGATATAAAAGAGTTCGCCGCCGACGAGCGCGGTGCCGGTGTCGCCCGTCTGTCCGCCCATTTCCGCGTAGAACGGTGTCTGGTCGAACACGAGGAACGTGTCTTTGTCCGCCGTGATGACGTCGGTGAGTTTGCCGTGCGCGTGCGTCTCGGTGTAACCAAGGAATTTCGTAGGCTCGAGCGCTGCGGCGTCGCCTTCGGTTGCCGCGACAACGATTTCTTTTTTGTGCGCCGCACGACCGCGTTCGCGTTGCTTTTCCATCTCCGCCTCGAAACCCGCTGCATCGACGGTGAGTCCACGCTCGGTCGCGAGGAGTTGCGTCATGTCGAGTGGGAAGCCGTAGGTGTCGTAGAGCTCGAACGCGAGAGTTCCGGGAACGTATCCTGGAGCTTCTGAACTGTGAATCTCGATGTGTCTCGTGAGATCTCGAGCAAAGCTGTTGATTTCGTTTCGATTCATTTTCGAGGTTTTAAGGACAATCGAAAATACATCTTCAAATGCTACAGCTTTGGTTTCGATCAGCTCTTGAATGCCTTCATTGGTGATTTTGTGACCATTGATCATGCCACCCGATTCAGGTGAAAAGATAGTGCGTCGGGCCAGAAGGCGCGACTCTAGGAGTTCACGTGATTTTGCTGAATCAACAGCTCTGTTTGAAAAGATCTGCAGGCCCTTCTCCAACGTCCGACCGAACGATTCTTCTTCGCTGCGGATGACGCGTTGGATCATCGACTGTTGTTGTTTCAGCTCGGGGAAAACGGTGCCGAGGGACTCAACGACGGGGGCGACGAGTTGTTCGAAGAAGCCGGTTTGGAGGCCGAGCTTTTTGCCGTAGAGAATGCCGCGGCGGAGGATGCGGCGGATGACGTAATTGCGGCCGTCGTTGCCGGGGAGAATGCCGTCGGCGATGGCGCAGGAAATCGTGCGCGCGTGGTCGGCGAGGACGCGGAACGCGATGTCGGTTTGATATTGTTCGCTGAGCCCTTCGCGCGTGGTGGGAACAGTGCGCGTATAGGTTTTGCCGGAGAGCGCGGTGATTTTGGCGAAGAGCGGCGCGAAGACGTCGGCTTCGTAGTTGGACGGCTCGGCGGAGAAATCCTTAAAGCCTTTCGTCGTCGCGTAGATGCCGGCGACGCGCTCGAAGCCCATGCCGGTGTCGACGTGTTTCGCGGCGAGCGGCGAAAAGGTGCCGTCGGCGTTCGCGTTGAATTGGATGAAGACGTGGTTCCAGATTTCGATGCAGCGCGGGCTGGAGGAGTTCACGCCTTTGCGGCCTTCAACTTCGTCGTCGGAGGGGAGCAAGTTGAAATGGATTTCGGAGCACGGGCCGCAGGGGCCGGTGTCGCCCATCATCCAGAAATTATCCTTCTTGTTGCCGTGGACGATGTGGATGGCGGGATCGAGGCCTTCCTTTGTGAAAATCTCGGCCCAGATGTCGTAGGCTTCCTGGTCGAATTCGGACGGGTCGTTCTTGGATTTGTCGGGCGAGTAAACGGTCGCGTAGAGGCGTTTCGCGGGAATGCCCCAGACTTTCGTGATCAGTTCCCAGCCCCAGTTGAGCGATTCTTTTTTGAAGTAGTCGCCGAAGGACCAGTTGCCCAACATTTCGAAGAGCGTGTGGTGATAGGTGTCGAAACCGACATCCTCGAGATCGTTGTGTTTACCGCCGGCACGAATGCACTTTTGCGTGTCGGCGGCGCGGGTGTCCTTGGCAGGTTTGACGCCGGCCCATTTCGAGACGTCGGCGGCGCGGTCGCCGAGGAAGATCGGCACGAATTGATTCATGCCCGCGTTCGTGAAGAGGAGTCCGGGCGAGTCGGGCAGCAGGGACGACGATGGGACGATCGTGTGGCCTTGCTTGGCAAAAAAATCGAGGAAGGACTGGCGGATTTCGGCGGAAGTCATGTCAGAAATTGGAAGGAAAGAAGACAGACCACGCGGCGCGGGTTGGCAAGAGCAGGAATTTACGTTTGCGGACGGGAAAAGGCGGGCGCATGTAGTGGGCGCGTGAAAATCCATGTGCTGCCGTCGGGCCCCATTCAAACGATCGGTTACTTGCTGACTGACGCCCAGTTGGGTGAAGCGGTGTTGATCGACGGGCCGGGGGATATCGTGAAGCGGATCCAGCCGATTCTTGCGAAAGAAGGCGTGAAATTAACCGAGCACTGGATCACGCACGGGCATTGGGATCACATGCAGGATTCGGCGAAAGTGAAACGCGAGTTCGGGGCTCGTGTCATTGCGCACAAGGCCGACTGTGCGATGCTCGAAACGCCTGAAATAATGGAGGCTCGCATGGGTCGAAGCATGGGGCTCGAGCCGGTGGCCGTAGACGCGTGGGTGGAACAGGGCGACGTGTTGAAAGCACTCGGGCGCGAGTTCGAAGTGCGGCACGTGCCGGGACATTGTCCGGGAAATATTTTATTTTATCAGGCCGAAGGCAAAGTCGCGTTCGTGGGCGATGCTTTGTTCAACCGCGGCGTCGGGCGCTGGGATTTCCCGGGTGGGAATTTCAACGAGCTGGCGAACTCCATTCGCACGCAGATCTACACGCTGCCGGATGAGACGATCGTGTTTCCAGGACACGGCGAGCGCACGACGGTGGGTGAAGAGAAGGCCGAGAATCCCTACGTGGCGGCTAACGATTAATTCCGATGAGCGATGTGGCACACGAGCAGTTCATGCGCCGCGCAATTGCGCAGGCGCGGAGCGTGTGGGGCACAACCCATCCGAATCCGATGGTGGGCGCGGTGATCGTCGAGCACGGCGAAATTGTTGCCGAGGGCGCGACATCGCCGGTGGGTGGGCCGCATGCGGAAATCAATGCATTGCGCACGCTCGGGCGGAAACCGAAATTAGGTGCGACGCTGTATGTGACGCTTGAACCGTGTTGCACGCACGGACGCACGCCGCCGTGCACGGATGCGATTATCGCGGCAGGAATTTCACGCGTGGTGGTCGGTGCGACCGATCCAAATCCGTTGCACGTGGGCCATGGCTATGAACTGTTGGCAGCGGCGGGGATCGAAGTGATTTCTGGGGTGCTCGCGGACGAGTGCGCGGATCTGAATTTAATTTTTAATCACTGGATCACGACGAAACGTCCGCTGTTCGCGGCGAAATCAGGCGTGACGCTCGACGGAAAAGTCGCGACGCGCACGGGCGATTCAAAGTGGATCACGGGAGAAAAAGCGCGCGCGGACGCGCATCATTGGCGACGCTTATTTCCGGCGATCGCAGTCGGTGCGGGCACGGTGCATGCGGATAATCCACGACTCACCGCACGCGTCGATGGCGTAGAGTGGTGTCCGATTCGCTTCGTGTTCGATGGGCTGTTGCGCACGGTGAACGACAAAACGTTGCCCGGCGTTTACACGGACGAATTTCACACACGCACCATCGTGGTCACGACGCAGCATGGCGGTCTGGGCTACGTGAAAAAACTAAATTCGATGGGCGTGCAGACCTGGGTGCTGCCGGCGGAATCGCCCAAAGTAAGCTTCGCGGATTTTCGGGCGCGATGCGTGAAGGAAGGGATTGGCGGGGTGTTTTTTGAGGGCGGCGCACAGTTGCTCAGCGAACTCTTGCAGGCGCGCGAACTGGATTATCTGTTTACTTATCACGCGCCGGTTTTGTTCGCTGACGACAAGAGCAAGAGCGTGCTGCGCGGGTTGCGCACGGAGTCGCTGGAGAACGCAATTCGACTGACCAGCGTGAAACACGAGATTTGCGGTGACGATATGTTGATGCGCGGCTTTGTGAAATATCCGGAGAAGATGTTTATCGATGAGGCAACCTTTGCGCGGAAACTTTATGGCGAGTGAGATTCGACTGATTCATCTGGCGACGGGCAACGCGCACAAGGTGCAGGAAATGCAGCGACTCGCGAACGAGTCGGGCCTCGCGCTGGAAATTGTCGTGGCGAAAAAAATGCCGCCAGTTGAAGAAGACACAGGAACGTTTATCGGCAATGCGCGGAAGAAAGCGCTCGCGCTGAAAGCAACTCTGCCGGCCGATGCGTGGGTGTTGGCCGACGACAGCGGCGTGTGCGTTGAAGCGCTGGGTGGCGAGCCCGGGGTGGAGTCGGCTTATTACGCGGGACCGCAAGGTGACTCGGCGGCGAATTTAAGAAAGCTCACGGACGTGATGCGAGGTGTGCCGGCGGAAAAGCGCGCGGCCTATTTTTTCTGTGTGCTAGTGCTCATCGGGCCTGATGGCGCGGAGCATGGGTTCGAGGGACGCTGCAACGGAGTGCTCGCGCCCGAGCCGCGGGGCGGCGCCGGTTTCGGCTATGATCCGCTTTTTATTCCGGATGGTTTCGCGCACACTTACGCGCAACTGAGCGAGCTGGATAAAAATAAAATCAGCCACCGCGGCCGCGCGTTTGCTGGGATGGCGGCGTGGCTTAAAGCGAGCGCGCTCGCTTAGTTTTCCGAAAGCGCGTTGATGGTGGTCTTGATTTGCTCGTATTCCGAGGCGGTGAGACTGCGGTAGCTCATGCGGCGCGCGCCGAGCACGATCGGCTCAAGCGGCACGTCATGGTTGGCGTTGCGCAGATTTTCGTGCAGGCCCCAGTTGCGAATCGCGCCTTGATACCAGCGGATGCCCCACGGTTCAGTGGCCACCTGACTTTCGAACATGGCCACCAGCGAACCGCGAATGTAGAGCGCCACGCTGCCGGCCCAGTTTTCGGAGAGACGTGGAAAGTTATGAGCGCCGCCCGAAGTTTGCGCGCCGCCGTAATTGGAGGGCGCGGAAGCGATCGGCGTGGGCACGATACCGGTGAGCAAGCAGGCCGATATTTCCGTTTCGCTCGGTGCAAATTTCGACGTGCGCGCGTCCGGCCAATTGCTCGAACTGGTTGAAAGCGGCATCGGGCCGGTGCGGTTTTCACCGGAGATGAAAGATGCGGAACGATTGGGCATGAGCGCCGGCCGCAGGCTGTTGTCGATTCCGTCCTGAGTATTGGAGTTGGCCGGATTCGAACTTTGCCAACTGCTCGAATAATTTGCGGAGTCGTCCCGTCGATTGCGGCTCATCGAGTCACTCCAGCCGGAGCTTTGGTAGTAGCGATAGCTTGGGGACGAACCTGACCGAGTGAATTCCGGTTCAGAAAGAATGGTGATCGCGTCGGCCATGATCGACGTGAGCATCTCGCTGCTGCTTTCCGGATAGCGACCGCTGTAGCCTCCGGTTCCTGTCGCAGTCAGAGTGGCGTTGATATTGCCGTCGGCGTTGAAGTGTCCGACGATGTAAGCGGCATCGTTGGTCGCGAGGCTGAAGCCGGTGCGGCCGGGATAAGACGCGACGGGCAGCGACACGATTGAACCGCGTCCATTCCAGAGACGCAGGCCGGAATCCACGCGGTCGCGCACGGCGCTGTTGTTGGTGCCTGTCGCCGTTAACATCTCCGCGCCAGTGGAATGAATATAGACCGTGACGCCATCGAACCACGGACAGGCGGAGCCGCTCACAAAATTTCCGAGTAAGGCGGGATTGCCGGTGTCCGCGAGGTAGATCTTGAACGGGTCGGGCCCGGGGCCGCCGGCTACTTTTACGCTGACGCTTTTGCCGAGCAACGTGAGTAAATCGGCAACTAGATTCTGCTTTTTGATCGTGAACGTGCGCGTGTGGTCCGGGTAGCCAGAATTCGGTTTGCTGGCTCTGAGCGTGACGACGATGTCCGCCGGCAATAGGGTGGTAAGTAGCGCCAACAACGCCGGGTCGATGGCGGTGATGCTGTAGCGATTTTTGAACTGACCGGTGCCGAAGCTTCCCGTGACCCGACTGAGCGTGATCGGAGTTGAAACCGCTGCCGATACCGTGACGAGTCCGAGCGCGGTGATGTTATTTGTGGTGATGCTCATCGTGTTGACGCTCACGACTGAAAAATTCCAATTCGCCGTATCATCCACTCCATCGACAAAGATCCGCATATCGGTGGTGATTGGACTGGTGGCGCTGATGGCGGGTGCGGCGAAGCCCAACGCATTTGTGGGAATAATGTAGCAGTCGTCAGTCAGCGACGTGACCACGTCATTGGTCGTGAGAGCCGACGCCACCGGAATAATTTGTTGGTCCAAGCTGACTCCACCGGAAGCCATCTGAGTGAATCTGAGTGCGGTCGCATTTGCGCTGATGTTGTGCGTGTAAGAGGACGCGGTGGCGTTGCTGACGAGGCTCCACGTCGCATAGGTGCCGTTGTCGGCTTGAACCGCCGTAGTTTCCTCTAGCACGTAAGGCGTCAGCAGCAGATTGAGCAGGCCCAGGCCCGGTGTTTCCGTGACCACTGAAAATCCAATGCTGGAGGGCGTGCGCGCGCCGTTGTAACCTTTGATAATCGCCGCAGGCGAAAAAGTGTCGGGAAAGTCGAGGTAGTTGGTATTCTTCCCCGTCGATAATCCCAAGCCAACGCTCTCCGGAGTCGCCGCGGCGTTTAAGATATTTTTGCTCCAGTTATCATCGTTGGGGATACCGAGATGATAAATGGCGCTGCTGCTGGTGAAGTTGAAAAGCGTGCGTTCTACCGCGAGCTTGAGCCGGGTCAGATCGAGATCGATCTTGGCAACGGGACGCGGGCGGAACCGGTTGGTAGAGGTGCGATTATAGGGAGCGCCCGTGTTGTTGAAAGAGCGACGGATGTCGTAGAAATACGCTTCGGCAGAATCGGCACTAGTGGTTGAAAAAGCGGGCACGGTCGCGGGTGTTGGGTAACCGGTATCAGGCAAGTCAGCGGAGGCGCCTTGCGGGATGCGGAGCAATTGATTTGAGCCGATTGCGGTATCTACGCGATAAGCGTTGGGCAGGCGGTTTACGGTGTCGTTGTTGGGGCCATAGCTCGGCTGGCCGGGCAAAACCACCTCGGTGAGCGTATGTGAGCCATCGCTCGCGGTGGTGTTGAGCCAGGCGCGGTAGGAACGGGCGCGCATCGACACCGCGTTGCCGTTGGGGAGGAAGCCGGTGCGGGTGGTCGCATCAGGATTGGCGATGATATACAGGCCGGCATTGCGCGAAAATTTAGTGCCGTAAACTGCAGAGACGTCGGTCGCAGAAGGCGGATCGATAATCTGACGGCCATTTTGGCGTCCGGTGGCGGTCGACTCGTCGTAGTCCCCGATGGCCGGCAACACCAGTTTGGTGACGCCGTGCAAGGAGGTGCGAAGGTTGCCGAGATAGGTGCTCGTCGCGAAATTTTTGAACTGCGAAAGCCCGGTCGCATTGGGCGTAGCGGTGGCGTTGCCGCTGCTGGCCGTGTAGAAGTGATCGCGCCAGATTCCTGAACCCGATTTAATCTCGGTGCCGGCATCGACTGATTCCGTTGGCTTGCGAAAATACAATGGGCCGGAGCCCCCGGGGCCATTGTCCACCGAGCCGTCCGCCATGTAAGTTGGCCCGCGGTAAGCGGTGTTGGCAAAAAAACCGCCTGCGGCTGTAACACGTTCAGTAAACCGGATGGTGTTGGAAAATCCTGTTTGGATCCGTGAGATGAAATTTCCGTTAGTGTGCACTGGCCCGCTGATCGTCATGTTGGGGCCGGGGCCGAATTCCAAATCCATGTTATAGAAAATCGCGTATTGGAAAAGGGGAAGAATGGTGACCTCCAAATCCTGCTCAGAGTAGGAATTCACCGACCCGACTGCGGGATGAGTCATCGTTGATTTCGCGATGATCGGAACGGTGCTGGTGCTCACTTGGAGTCCAGCGTTCGGATTACTTTGGTCGGTAAACGGCACCAGCGTCAGCTCCGACGTCTTCGTGATACCCGCGTTAACCTCGACGCCGCTGGCGGAGGAAAATGCGGTCGTTAATACTCTGCTCGGCGGAAGCTTGAGCGCATTCATTCCGGAAAATTTGCGGGATGAAAAACTGCGTAACCGGTAAAGCTTGTTGGTAATTTGTTCCGAACCGTAAATGGCAACGTTTTCCGACATGTTGCGCGCGCGTAGGGTGAGGCGCTGGCGTTCATTGGAACGCCGTTCGCTCATACTGTATTTCAGAATGCTTGCGGAGAGCACGCCGAGCACGACCGTGATCACAATGACGGCACTCAACGCTGAGCCGGTTTGATTGGATAAGGCTCTCATGAAAAGTTAGCGCCGTGGGGAAATGGTGTAGTTGAAGCTGCTCGTGGAGAGAAGATTGTTGGCAGTCGTCCCTTTGATGATCTCGAAATTCAACGAGACGTTTTCGTTGGTCTGACTGATCGTCGGATATTCGCTAGAGAAGATCGGATGGAACGCGGTGCGGGTCGAATTGGAGGGACGCCCCTTCACGCGATCGGAAAGCTGCACAGATCCGCTGATACTGGGCGAACTGTTGAGATTTATCGTATTGAGAAGCGCCGATAAACTGGCCTGCGTGCTCGTGGCGCCGTAATCGCGGCTCTCGTAATAACGCAGCGGCCCGTCACTGTTCGTGTTGGCGACGACTCGATAATAAATACGGAACTGGCGGATCGCCGATGTCACATCGAGCGTGACGCGAGTCACCAGCACTAAACAGTCGCCATGATAGATCTCCACGCCGGAGTTGAGCGTGGTGGTCGTGGTGACGTCGTTGTCCAAGTCGACGGTTCCATCGAGAGACTTGTAACTGGGGAAAATATAAAACTCCGAGGCATCGATCGTTTTTTGAGAAATTTGAGCGATGATGTAGCGAAGACGTCCGTTGGTAACGAGCCGCTGCGAATCCTTATACATCGTGCGCGTCATCGACGTGAGCAGCGACATACTCATGCCCAGCGTGAGCACGACGATGGTCATCGAAACCATGACTTCGGTGATCGTGAACGCTGCGGGAGAGGATCGCGCGATGTGTTTTCGGCTGATCATTGATCGAAGCGGGTTCGCAGAAAGACTTCGCGGTCGCGGATAACGCGTTCCTTTCTCCCGTCCTTGAACGTGTAGGTGTAAACAATGGTGATCATTTTCACCTCCGTCACGTCGTCGTCGGGGAAACTGAGTGGATCGAGTTCATCCACCCAAATCCAGAGGTTCAGCGACAGGTCTTGGGAAACTGCTCCCGCCAGGGTTGAAAGTGAAATGGCGCCGAGGGAATTATCGATGGCCCCTCCCGTTCCCACGGACGATGCCGCTGCCGTGGCGGCTGGGGTAGTGGCCGGCGCTTTCGGTGTGTTGGGCGTGTCGGTGATGCGCGTATATTTCACGCGCAACCAGACCGTCTTATCCTGATTTAAACGCACCCGAATGGTCGGGTAGGGATTATTTTGGCCGGCGGAAAGAGGGTCGTTGGGATCGGGTTCTAAACTTGGTAGCAATTCTGTATATTCGAGCCCCTTGATCTGTTCGATAATTCCATACACGAGACTGGTGGCCGCGGCATGCAGCACACTGCTTTCCGTCACGCGGCGGGACTGCACAAATGATCCCATGAATCCCAGCATGACCAACGCAAACAAGTTGAGGGAAACCATGGCCTCGACCAAAGTGACCCCATGTTCTCCCGTCCGGTGTAGTGACCGACCTCGCTGACCTCCGGTTGGCAGCGCGGGTGAAGCAGAACTCATTCTGCTGCCAAGATACCAAACTTTAGGTGCGCGATGAAATAGGCCTAACTACTCAGAGAGCATTAAAACTCTAAGCGATTCCTCCGCGAATGGTATGAAGCAAACCTACGCGCAGTTACGTAAGTCCGGGAATGACCAGCTCAACTCCGAGTCTGGGCCTTCTCCGAACTGGCAACGTGGATTAAGGAGAACGCTAAAACATATTAGGCTGTAAGCCCGGGTTCACAGCCTAATATGGGCCATCCCTCACGGACTTACTCGCGCGGCAGCGCTTCAATGATCACTTTTTGGGCGTCGTATTGGGCCTTCGAGGTCTCGCGGTAACGTTTGCGATTAGCGTTCAACACGACGGGTTCGAGCGGAACGTCGTGGCCGGCGGTGCGCAGGCCTTCGTGCAAGCCCCAGTAGCGATTCGGGGCGCTGTAAACGCGGAGGTTCCACGGTTCCATCGCGACGCGACTTTCGAAAAGTGCGACCATCGATCCGCGAATGTAGAGGCCATAGGTGTTCCATGGTTCAAGCAGACGCGGGAAGTTGTGCGCGCCACCGGAGTATTGCTGGTTGCCAGTGCCGGAAGGGCTCGGCAGGCCGTCGGTCAGGCCCGTGGGATTATGATTGCTCGGCACCAAGCCCATCAACATGGCGGCGGAAACCTCGGTGTTAACCGGATCGAATTTCACGTCGCGCGTAGTGACTTGGAGTCCGGATGTCGCGATATTGGGCATGTTACGCACAGAGGCCGAGGCGCCGAGGCCTTCATACGAACCGCCCAGTGACGCTGTGCGCCAGTCGGTCGTCCACCCGGAACTTTCCACACGATGGGCGCTGAGTGCATCATTCCACCCGGCAGTTTGCACATAGGTGGAATCGAACGTTGGTTGGGAGAGAATCGTGATAGCGTCGGACATCACGCAGGCGAGTTTTTCGTCGGTCGAATCCGGGAAACGTCCGCTGTAGTTGCTGGCCGTGACATCGGAAACGAGGTTTTTGCCGTCGGCGTTGAAATGTCCGACGATATAGGCCGCGTCGTTCGTTGTGAATGTGAGGCCGGTGCGATTAAGGATCGTTAACGACGGAACTGGCCCGCGAGCGTTCCAGATGCGCACGCCAGAATCCACGCGGTCAGGAACACCGGAAGTTTGAGCGCGACGCTCCGCGTCGACCGAATGGATGTAGACGGTGACGCCATCAAACCAAGGCGAGGGCGAACCGGTGCTGACCAGATCCGATGCTTCGACCGCCACGGGCGTATCGCTCGGATTGGCTTGGGCGAAATACATTTTGAACGGATCGACTGCGGTTCTGATCGACAGGTAATATTGTGTTTGCGACGTCAGCGAAGCGATCTGAGTGACTGCGCTTTGCTTGGTGACAAAGAAATCCTTGGATAGGGTGAGGGTCGTTGAGCCAGGGCCTGGCCGGGTCGCAGTGATTCTGACGTAGCCTTTGGTCGAGGCACCTGCCGGCAGGGCCGTGATCCAAAGGCGATTGTAGCCGTAACCGTTGGTATAAGCTGAGGTCGTGGTTGTCGATCCACTGGTTCGGCCAAATCCGGCGGTCATTCCTGAAAGACTGGAGGTGTCTCGAGTGAAAGTCCAATTAGCGGTATCGTCGACACCTTGAGCGTAGATTCGAAAGTCAGTGTAGGCGTTGCTTAACAGCACACCTCCGCCCGTAGCATTGCTAGGGGCAACGAAGTAGTCGTTGCTCAGCGCCATCTGATAAAGCGGGATAAATTTTTCGCTTAACGGGGAGCCACCTCCACCCGCAGCGTATTCACGAACTCGAATCGCCGTGACTGCTCCCGTGGTGGGAGTGTAGCGGAAAAATCTTTCATCGGCGGCTGAGGTGTAGCGGTTAGTCCACGTTGCGGTCGAATAGCTCGTCGAGCCAGTCACCGCGACGGTCGACTCGGCCACGATGAACCTACGAAGCGGGGCGCCGCTTTCCGTGCTGCCGACCCCGAGTGAGTTGGTGTCGGCAGCATGGATGATAATTTGTTCATCCATGAGGCGTGTAGTGGCGAGGGTTGAGTTTGTGCCTCCTCCGAATGGCAGACTGAGAACGCCGCCGACCAATGCGCTGCCTAGATCCAAAACTCCGGCGACGACGGTGCCCAAGTCATTTGGGGTGGTCGTCGACGGTATTGCTCCTGCTTTGTATAATCTGATGCGTGTGGCGGTCGCATTTGCTGGTGGGGTGTAACTGGACAGGGAAATTGTGGATGCGTCATTGTTTGCAGTGGAAGCATCAGTTACATCAACCCAGGCTTGTGAATCTTTCGGCGAGGCGTCTGTAGTGTAAGCGATACGAATTCTTCCCGCATAGGCGGTGGCGGCACCATTGCCGGTCTGCTGCAGCGCAGTAACCTGAATATCATTTTTCGTTAAAGTAGCTTTTTGTGATACTGGAAAAGAGTCTATGGGATCAGACCATTCGTCGAAATTGCTGCCGACTCCAAGATTGTAGGACGCTGGATTTGCGGTGGCATTAAAAACGGACGATGCCCACGTGTTTGCATGGGGGCGATCGGGAGAATAAATCGAACTTGCGGTGGTGCCAGAGAGGGTGCGGTCGATCATCATCTTGAAGCGCGTCATGTCGAAATCGATCTTGGCGATCGGCCGCGGGGTGTAATTGAACCCCGAGCGATTGTAAGGATAGCCGCGGTTGCCGTTCGCACGGCGAAGGTCGTAGAAATAATTGTCGGTCACCCCGTCGGCGAAGGTTGGGATCGTCGGTGCTAGGGTCGGGTTTGTGGCGCTTGGAACGCCGACGCCGTCGTAGCCGGTGCCGGCTAACTCGGGGCCGCGGCCTTTGCCGATGCGAAGGATTTGGTTCGAACCCACCGACGTGTCTGTGCGGTAGGCATTGGGCGAGGGATTGGCGACCCATTCACCGCTGGCTCCAGAAGCGCTCGCGAAGTAGCTAGGTTGACCGGGCAGAAGCACTTCGCGGTAGTAACGCGTTCCGTCGTTATTGATGGTGTTGAGCCAGGCGCGGTAAGAGCGCGCAGGCAGCGTTACGCTTGCGCCGTCGGGCAATCGACCGTTGCGGGCTTCATCATCGGGATTGGCGATGATGTAGAGGCCGGAGCTGCGGGAAATTTTCGACTCCGCGAGGCCGGGGGTAAGCGAGTCGTCGGTATTGGTCCACGCGCCGCTGATGTAACGTTGGGTGTTCGGCGCATCGATGATCTGGCGTCCGTTGTTGCGATCGTCTTCTGGAGTCGTGGCGAGATTGGTTTCAGAATAGGTGCCGATCGAAGGGAGTTCCAGTTTGGTGACGCCGTGGACGTTGGTGCGCAAATTTCCAAGGTAGGTGGAAGTCGCGAAGGTTTTGAACTGGTTGAGCGTGGTAGTCGTTTCCGTAGTGCCGCCGTAACGGTGATCGCGCCATTTGCTGTCACCGTAAAGGTTCTTGAGGGTCGTCGATCCGACCGGTGTAAAATTCACGGCACCGTCGCCACCGTCACCGGTGCTGCTGGTGCCGTCACGTTTGCGATAGGTGACTTTCATCTGGCCGTTGGCGTAGAGGCCTTGGGCGGCGGTTACGCGATTGCCGAAACTAAGCGTGGCCGTGCCACCGACTTCACCGCGGGCCATCAGGCGGCCATTGGTATGGACCGGGCCACCGATGCTCATGTTTTGACCGGGAAAAAATTCCAGATCCATGTTGTAGAATATGCCGAATTGGAAAAGTGGAATGAGGGCGACTTCCATATCCTGGCGGACATAAGAAGTGTAGCTGCCGGCCGCCCAATTTGTCGCCGTGGCTTTCGAAATGATGGGAACGGTGGTGGTGCCCACTTGGAGGCCGATGTTGGGATTACCCGCGTTCGCCGGTAGTGCTGGATCTACGTATTCGTAGGGCGTCGACGCGGTGATGCCGGCGCGCACTTCCATCGAAGACTGCACGATGGCTTCCGCGGAAACGTAATCGGTTTTTGTGCCATCATCGGGAGGAAGGTGGACCTTATTGCTCCCTTCCATGAAGCCCATTGGTGAAGTGCTGCGCAGGCGGTAGAGCTTGGTGGTGAGTTGCTCGGCGGCGTAGACAGAAATGTTTTCCGACATATTGCGCGCGCGCAGGACGAGACGGTGATGCTCGTTGGCGCGACGTTCGCTCACGCTGTAACTGAGCATGCTGCCGGTCAGCACTGCGAGCACGCCGACGATAATGATGGTCGTGGCGAAGGCCGAACCGCGTTGAGAGCGAAATGGTGAAAGGTTCGATTTCATATCAACGACGGGGAGAGATGGTGTAATTGAAACTGGAAGTGGAGAGCATGTTGTAAGTCGTGGTGCCATTGATGAGTTCCACATTGATTGAAACGCTCTCGTTGGTCGGCGTGGTGGTGGCTGATTCCGTCGAGAAAATTGGATGATAGTTGGATGTTCCCGGAATGGCGCGACCGCGCGCGCTCGAAGCCAGCACACGGGTGCCGGCGTAAGCGGGCGTGGCCTTGAGGTTCACTGCGTTTACGAGATCCTGTAATGAGGTGGTATTGGAGTCGCCCAAATCACGTTCATAGAAACGGACTGGCGCGACTTCTTTGACGTTTGTCTGAGTCATGTTGCCGGAAGTGTCGCCTTTCACCACGCGATAACAGATTTTGAATTCTTTCACCGGCGCGTTGTCGGCGAGTGAAGTTCGCGTTACCAGCAGGAGACAGTCGCCCTCGGCGAGATAAGTATCAAAACTGTCGGCGGCGAGCGCGGAGATGTCATTTACGAAATCGACCGATCCATCGAATTTCTCGTAGGTTGGGAAAACGTAAAACTCAGTCGAATCGACCGTTTCCTTCGCAATTTGTGCGGTAAAATTCCGAAGCGTGGCATTGGTGATGAGGCGCTGGCGGTCTTTATACATGGTCTTCAGTCCCATCGTAAAAGTGGTGAGTAGCATGCCAATGAACAGAGCGGTAATCGTCATGCTAATCATGACCTCCGTGACGGTGAAGCCGCGGCGACTTGAGAAGGTTTTAAAGGCTGGCGATTTCATTGGTCGAAACGGGTGCGCAGGAATACTTCGCGGTCGCGAATGATGCGGGTGGTGCGGCCATCTTTCACGGTGTAGGTGTAAATCATCGTGATGCGGCGGACCTCATTAGCGTCGCGGCCGGCGTTGGGGATTTCATCAATCCAAATCCAGACGTTCATAGTGAGAGATTGAGAAGTTGTGCCAGAAACCGTGGACAACGGAAGCGGCCCGATGAGATTATCGATAGCCCCCAAACTCGTCGCGGTAGCCGTTGGCACTGGCAAACCGAGCGGCGCGTGCGGATCCGGCGTGCCTGTCGCAGAGGCAGGAGAATAAACAACGCGCAGCCAGGTGACCTGATCCTGATTGAGCCGCACCCGCACATAAGGCGGGGACTTGGCTAAACCTCCCGCTAACGGATACGAGTCCTCAGTGGATTGATCCGGGTCGATTGTGTCACTGGGCATGAGCGTGACATAGTCCATGCCCTTCATTTGTTCGAGGATACCGTAAACCAAGCTCGTCGCCGCAGCATGGAGAACACTGCTTTCGGTCAGACGGCGGGACTGAACAAAACTCCCAAGAAATCCCAAAGCCACTAGCGAGAGAATCGCCATTGAGAACATGACTTCCACGAGCGATACGCCCCGCTGAGAACGTTTGGCGACGTCAGTCTGTGCACTGAAACCGGATGTCTCCAATGGGAAATTACTTGGGCGAAGATTCATGAGGTTTCAGCAGTATCTCATACCGCCTGATTTCGCGCTACAGGCTTTCGGCCCTAGCGGAGCGAAAATAGCGTAAAATCCGCCGTCTTAGTCCTCGTGACTGGCTTCCAAATGCAAGGTCACCGCCTGCGTGCGGCGCTCGATGTTTAGCTTTGTGAAAATGGCCGCGAGGTAGTTTTTCACGGTCTTCTCGGTTAAGCCCATTTGGAGGCCGATGGCTTTGTTGGTCAGCCCGTCGGCGAGCAAAGCGACTACGCGGCGTTCTTGTGCGGAAAGCCGCGCGAGCTTTTCGGCGGCGCCGCTGGTTGGCGTGATCGTGCTTTTTGGCGGCAGTGCCGCATCGATGACTGAGGCGCCGGCGGCGGTCTCGCGAAGTGCTTTGGCCAACGTGGCACCGTCGTTGTCTTTAAGCAGATACCCGTTTGCGCCGGCCTGCAGTGCATTTTGCACGTGGCGCTCGTTGCTGCTCGAAGTGAGCATAAGGATGCGGGTGCGCGTGCCTTGGCTGCGCAGTTCGCGACACACCTCGACGCCCGATTTGTCGGGCAAATTAAAATCGAGCAGCACGACGTCGGGATTCGTTTGAAAGGCGAGGCGCACGCCGTCGGCGGCGTTGGCTGCGTCGCCGATGATTACGATGTCGGCATAGTCTTCGAGCGCGCTGCGTAGGCCGAGTTTGATCAACGGGCTGTCGTCGATCAGCAGCACGCGAATCGATTTCGCTGAATGCGCGGCACTCATGCAACTGGGGTGCGAATCGCGGGCAACGTTAGCAAAAGGCGCGTGCCCTGACCGGGCGCGGATTCGATCAGGAGACTGCCGCCGAGAGCCACGGCGCGGCTTTGCATGTTCGTCAGTCCGTGGCCCTTCGAGGTCGCGCTCTGATTTGGTGCGGCATGAAAACCGGAGCCGTTGTCCTGGAGCGACAACGCAATCTCGTCGTCGGTCGAGGCGGCGCGAATCGTAATGTGAGACGCGTGGCCGTGACGCAGGCTGTTGCTGATGCCTTCGCGGAGAATGTTGAGTAATTCGGCGACGTGTTCGGGTGCGATCTTGGCCGCAGCATCGTCATCGATGCGGGCTTCGATTTTCACACCGTCGCGCGCGGTGAATGTTTCCACGAGCGCCCGTAGTGCGGATTCAAACGACTGGCTGCGCACGCCCGCCGGTTCGAGGTCCTGCAAGTAAGCACGCACTTCTTGATTCACGCGTTTTAACTCCGCCATGCACTGGTCGACCCGTGCGCTCAGTTCTGGCGCGAGCGTGTTTTTTTTCTGCACGCTTTCGAGGGTGAGGCATACCGCGTAGAGGGTCTGGCAAATATTGTCATGTAACTCCCGGCCAAGGCGCACGCGTTCGTCGAGGGATCGATCCAGCAAGGTGCGGTTAACCTCGAGGTTTTCCTCCACGCGATGCCGCGCCTGTTGCTCGAGTTTGAGCGCCTGCGTGCGTTCGTGCGAAAGCTTGGCGAGCTGCTCCATGCCGGTGGCTTGCGCGCGCGCGATGGGCCACGGTGGACGCGACGAGCGGTCTTCTTTTTGACGGCGTGAGACGCCCGCGATCAGCAAGCCGAACGCAAACAGCAGCGGGCACAACAAAAGCAGTCCCACGGTCACGCGGTGATATACCGTGAGCAACTTGCTCGCGGCCGGTGCGGGAAACGAAATAGTCGCGGTCAAATTTCCTTTCGAAGTGTGCTCGAAACTGAGCCGCCGATCATCGCTGCGTTCGGCCCCAGGTTGGCGGTTCGCCGTTGCGGTGGCACCGATCGATTCGGCGACAGCTTGTAACTCGGTAAAAGAGAGTTCCGGGCTAAGGCGCCGCGCATCGAGCGCGCGCTGAAATTGGTGCTGCTTCGTCTCAATCGCAGCTTGGTTGAGCGCGCGCAACTGGCCTTGGGTTTGTTTTTGGAGCCGGTTCTGCAAAAACAGGGCCCCGACAACAAAGCCCACCAAAAGCGCCGCGTAAACGGCGATGCGCGAAAGTGAATGCATGAAACAGCCACATGAGAACCTTTCTGCGCCCGCACGTCAAAACCTTCGACAAACGCGCCGGCGCGACTAGATTTTCGGTTCTTTATGGAGTCATTCTACATCACAACCGCCATCGACTACGTGAACGGTTCGCCGCACTTGGGCCACGCCTACGAAAAAGTGCTGACCGACGTCATTGCCCGTTTCCGGCGGCAGATGGGGGACAAAGTTCATTTTCTAACCGGCACAGACGAACACGGCCAAAAAGTGCAGGCGAGCGCCAAGAAACGCGGCATCCCGCCGCAACAGTTCGCCGACGAGGTGAGTGCGGAATTCCAGGCGCTGTTGCCGAAGCTCACGATCTCCAACGACGATTTTATCCGCACGACGCAGGAGCGTCACAAAAAAGTTGTCCGTCAGATCCTCCAGCAACTGTTCGACAAAGGCGAAATCTACAAAGCGGAATACAAGGGCTTTTACTCGACGCGTCAGGAACAATTTCTCCAGGAAAAAGACCGCAACCCTGACGGCACGTGGCCGGAGATTTTTGGCGAAGTCACCGAAATTGTCGAAGCCAACTACTTCTTTAAACTGAAGCAGTATCAGGACTGGCTCGTGGAGTTCCTTACTAAGAACGAAAATTTTATTTTCCCTGCGTATCGTCAAAAACAAGTCGTCGAATTCCTCAAGGAACCGCTCAACGACCTTTGCATTTCGCGCCCGAAAGAGCGCCTGGAGTGGGGCATCTCGTTGCCATTTGACGAAGACTACGTGACCTACGTGTGGTTCGACGCGTTGTTGAACTACTACGCCGCCGTCATCGATCAGCCAGACATTTGGCGTGAGGCGCATCACGTTATCGGCAAAGATATCCTTGTGCCGCCGCATGCGGTTTACTGGCCGATCATGTTGCACGCGGCCGGACTGCCGATTCCGAAACAGCTGATCGTCCACGGTTGGTGGATGCAGCGCGGCGCGAAAATGTCCAAGAGCACGGGCAACGCGCTCAACCCGCTCGACCTCGTCGCGGAATTCGGCGCGGATGCGTTTCGCTATTTCCTGATTCGCGAGATGAATGTCGGTCAAGACAGCGATTTCACGCGCGAGCAGTTCCTCGTGCGTTACAACAGCGAACTCGCGAACAATCTCGGGAATCTCGTCAACCGCACGCTCAACATGACCACGCGTTTTGCGGGCGGCGTTTTGCCGGCGGCCGAAGTCGAAGAGGACTTGGAGAAAAATCTCCGCGCACTCTGGGAAAAGACATCAGCCGAACTCATTCCGTTGTCGGAAGGCTTTCAGTTTCACACTGCGCTCGAACGCGCGATGGTTTTCCTTACGGAGACTAACGCTTACATCGAGAAGCGCGCGCCGTGGAAACTTGGCAAATCCACCGAGGAAAAAGACCAGGCGTTGCTGCGCACATCGCTTGCGACGATGGCCGAAGCCCTGCGTCTCGCGGTCGCGGCGATGCAGCACGTGATTCCGACTTCGGCTGCGAAGATCAACGCCGTGCTCGGTTATACGCCCGGCGCGGTCTGGCGCGACGAACTCGTGTGGGGTCGCAAGCTCAACGGCGCGAAAGGGGAATCGACGCTCGTATTGTTTCCGCGTCCGCAACCTCCAGAGAAAGCGCCCGCTCCTGCGAAATCGTGAAGACGCTGCCGGTCAACCCGACCGAGAATGCCACGCCGGAATCGCTGCACGCGTTTCTCACGCAGTGTCGTGCGGTGGCGATGTCGGCGGGTCGTCCGCAGTTAATTAGTATTTCGCTGGCGGTCGACGCGCTTGATCCGCTCGCGGTGCTCGAATCGATTTTCGAGCCGGAAGAATTGCACTTCTACGCGGAGCGCCCCGACCTCGACAGTGCAATCGCGGGCGCGGAAACCGCGCTCATTTTTGAAAGCGCCGGCGCGACGCGTTTTGCCGATGTGCAAAAGTGGATCGATGACACGTTGGAAAACACGATCGCGATCGGCGCGGTGGACGCGCCGTTTGGCGGGCCGCATTTTTTCACGGCGTTTGCCTTTCTCGACCAAGCGGAGCCGGCGGACCCTTTCCCGGCGGCACGGGTCTTCGTGCCGCGTTGGCAGGTGTCGCGCGCCGGAAATGTCACCACCGCCGTGGCCAACTTCGTGGTCGCGCCCGACGCTGATCTGCTCGCGCTGTCCGAGCGGGTGTGGCGCGCGCATCAGAAATTCAACAGCTTCGGTTATCAGGAAGTCGTGGAGCCGAGCGAACAAAAGCCCGCACGACTTGCCGTGCGTGAAGCCGGCGATTACCGCGCCGCTGTCGCGCGCGGGCTAGCCCAGATCGAATCGGGCAAATTCACGAAAATCGTGCTCGCTCGGGCCAAAGAAATCAGCGCCGACCAAGCGTTGCATCCGTTGCAGATGCTCAACGGCTTGCGGCAACGTTTTCCCGATTGTTACGCGTTCTCGTTGGCTAACGGCAAGGGCCAGAGTTTCATCGGTGCGAGTCCCGAGCGACTCGTGCGCGTGAGCAAAGGCGTGCTCGAAACCGAAGCGCTGGCCGGATCGATCCGTCGTGGAAGCAGCGCGAGCGAAGATTCTGCTTTGGCGGCGACGTTGTTGCGCAGCGAAAAGGATTTGCGCGAACACCAGTTCGTGCTCGAAGCGATCACGACGCGGCTGACTATGCTGGGTCTGAAACCGGAGTTCGCTGCGCACCCCGGGTTGCGGCGGCTGGCGAACGTGCAGCACCTGCACACGCCCATCCGCGCTGCGCTCGGCGACTCGGTGCGTTTGCTGCAAGCGTTGGCTTGGCTGCATCCGACGCCGGCCGTGGGCGGCGCTCCGCAGTCCGACGCGGTTCCGCACATTCGAGGATTGGAAGGTTTTTCGCGCGGCCTTTATGCCGGCGCGATCGGCTGGGTGAATTCACGGGGTGGCGGGGAATTTTTTGTCGGCTTGCGTTCGGCGTTGGTCGACGGCGCGACGGCGCGACTTTACGCGGGCGCGGGGATTGTGGCGGGTTCAACGCCGGAGAAGGAGTTTGCCGAGACGGAATTGAAGTTTAAAGCCATGCTCGACGCCCTGACCACCGCATGAGCCGATCCAAAGAAATCCCGCTCGATTATCGCAACACGAACAGCCTGTGGGGCAGCGTGCTGGTGGAAACACTGTATCGACTCGGAGTGCGTCACGCGGTGATTTCTCCAGGTTCGCGTTCGACCCCGCTGACGATGGCGTTTGCGCGGCATGCGGGGTTTGAATCGATTCCCGTGTTGGATGAGCGCTCGGCGGGATTTTTTGCGCTCGGTCTTGCGCGCCGGCGGGGAGAACCCGTCGTGTTGCTGTGCACGAGCGGCACGGCCGGAGCTAATTATTTTCCTGCAGTTATTGAAGCACAGGAAAGCGCGGTGCCGTTGATCGTGATCACCGCGGATCGCCCGCCAGAGATGCGCGAATGTCGTTCGGGGCAGACAATCGATCAGCAGAAAATTTTTGGAGCGCACGTGAATTTCTATCACGAGTGCGCGGTGCCAGTGGCGAGCGTAAGCATGCTGCGCTATCTCCGGCAGACCGTCGCCCACGCCTGTGAGCGGGCGCAGTGGCCCTATGCGGGGCCGGTTCATTTAAATGCGCCGTTTCGCGACCCTTTGCCGCCGATTGAAGACGGCACGGCCGGCGTGTTGAGGGGCACTTTCGACGAGCAGAGATTTTTCTCGGGCCTCAGCGCGACTCAGTTAACGAGCACCTCTGCAGATAGAATTACCCTGCGCGGTCGCGGCGTGATTGTCGCAGGCCAATACCGTCCAGAGAATGCCGAACGCTATGCGCGGTGCGTGGGAAAGTTATCCGCCAAGCTGGGCTGGCCGGTGCTCGCGGATACTTTGTCGCCGCTGCGTAACCACGCGAAACTCGTGCCGAATTTGGTGACGGCATATGATGTGATCGCCCGCTCGGAAGGGTTGATGAAAACTCTGCAGCCCGAGCATGTGCTGTGTCTGAACGACTGGCCGTTGAGCAAGGCGCTGCGTCATTGGGTGCAATCGTCCGACGTGGAGGTCACTTTTGTGCGCCCTCATGTGCATAATCCTGACGCGTTGCACGCGCGCACGCGACTGGTGCGTGGTTCGGTGGAAACCGTTGCGTCGACGATCGCCGCGCAAAAAAAGGACTCGGCGTGGCTCGCGGCGTGGGCGCTAGCTGAGAAAAAAGCCACGCGCACGCTGCGCAACGCACTCACCCGCACGGATTGGTTGTTTGAAGGCAAGGCGAGTGCACTGCTGCCTAACCTGTTGCCGGCTTCGACTACGGTGTTCGTGGCGAACAGCATGCCGGTGCGGGATTTCGATTATTTCTGGCCCGCGAATGATCGCGGCCACGAAGTGCATTGTAACCGTGGAGCCAACGGAATCGATGGCACGCTTTCGACGGCGTTGGGATTGGCGCATGCTGCCGATAAACCGGCCGTGATGGTGACGGGTGACCTGGCCTTGCTGCATGACGCGAACGGATTTCTCAGCGTGCCAAAATTTAAAGGCAGCCTGACGATTGTGCTGATCAACAATCACGGCGGCGGCATCTTCGGACATTTGCCCGTGGCGAAATTCGATCCGCCGTTCGAAGAATTTTTTGCAACGCCGCAGCAGGTTGATTTTGCGAAACTGTGCAGCGCGCACGGTGTGAAGCACCAAGTCGTGAAAGATTGGGCGCAGTTTTCGACGTTGTTGAAAAAGCTGCCGGCGCGCGGTGTGCGCGTGCTGGAACTGCGGACAGACCGCCAACGCGACGCGACGTATCGCGGCGAATTGTTTGCGTCGGCGGTGAAAGCTGCCGAGCGCGCGTAATGTTTACAACTGGATCGGCATGCCGACTTCGATGATCTGCATCGGCGGCAGCTGATAGTAATCGCGGACTTGCCGCGCGTTGCGGCTGAGGAAGGCGTAGAAATGTTTCTGCCACTCGAACATCTTGGTGTCGCCACCGGTGATGATCATTTCGCGATTAAAGTAATACGTCGTTTCGTTCAGTTTGATCGGCACGCCGGAACCGCGCACGTTGTCCATGAGCGAGGAGACGTCGGGCGATTCCATGAATCCATAGCGACCGATCGCGCGCCACACGCCGTTGCCGATTTCGTTCACCGTAAAACGCTCTTCATTATCCACCGTGGGCACGTCTTCCGTGGTGATGCTGAGCAACACGACGGTTTCATGGAGCACCTTGTTGGCTTTGACGTGATGCAGCAAGACGAGCGGCGTGCCGGTGGGATTGCCTGCCATGAACACGCCGGTGCCCCGGACGCGCGTGAGGTGGTCGCTCTCGGCGATGTCGCGCAGTTCGTTTTCGGTGATCTCGTTGGCGTAGATGCGGCGGAAGATTTCGGTCTTGCCGGTTTTCCACGTGTGCATCACCGCGAGCAAAGTCAGCGCGATGACGATCGGGAGCCAGCCGCCGTCGGCAAATTTATGCGCGTTGGAAGCGAGGAACGAACATTCGATGGAAAAGAAAAGCAGGCCGAGCGGCGCGATTTGCCACCAGCGCCAACGCCAACGCACGCGCGTCATCCGGAAAAACGCCAGCGTGGTGACGAGCATCGTGCCGGTCACGGCGATGCCGTAAGCCGCCGCGAGATTCTGGCTGGAGCCAAATGCGAGCACGACGTAGATCGACCCGAGCGCGAGGGAGATATTCACGAGCGGCACGTAGATCTGGCCGGAGTGGAACGCGTTCGTGTAAAGAATTTTCAAGCGCGGAAAATAGCCGAGTTGAATCGCCTGGCGCGTGAGTGAGAACGTGCCGGAGATGAGCGCCTGACTCGCAACGACTGCCGCCGCGATGGATAGCCCGATTAGCATCAGTCGAGGCATGCCGTCCGGCGCGAGTTCGAAGAAAAGATTTTCGATGGCCGCGGGATGCTTTAACGCATACGCGCCCTGGCCGAAGTAATTCAAAAGCAACCCCGGAAAAGCCACGCCATACCACGCGATCGAAATGTATCGGCGACCGAAATGTCCCATGTCGGCGTAGAGAGCTTCCGCGCCGGTGACCGCGAGCACCACGGCGCCGACGATGATGGCGGCGTTGGCCGGATGCGTGTAGAGAAGAGTGTAGCCGTGCCACGGATTGAGCGCGCGCAGGATGTCGGGATTCTCAATAATGTGGACGAGGCCAATGCCTCCGATGGTCACAAACCAGATCAGCATCACGACACCGAAGACCCCGCCGATTGCTTGCGTGCCTTTGCGTTGAAAGAAAAACAAGCCTGCGAGAATTACGCAGGATGCGATGGGGATATACGTTTCGTAAATGGGATCGAAACTCTTCAAGCCTTCGACGGCACCCAGCACGGAGATCGCGGGCGTGATCACGCCGTCGCCGTAAAGCAGGGCCGCACCAAAGAGCATCAATAGAGTGAACCAACCTGTGCGATTAGCGCGGTTGCGGTCGAGGTGCATCAACGCGAGCAACGCGAACAATCCGCCTTCGCCGCGATTATCTGCCCGCGTGACGAACATCAAATATTTCACGCACACCACCAACGTCAGCGCCCAAAACACCAACGATAGCGCGCCGTAAACCCCGGTCACACGATCGCCTTCGGGCAACGCGGCGAGACATTCGCGCAACGCATAAAGCGGACTCGTGCCGATATCACCAAACACCACGCCGAGCGCACTCAGGGCGAGGGCAGCTTTGGCGGTCGTGCTTAATTTCCGGTCTAACGGTTGCATGAAGGCGGTCATTGTCGGGTTTGGCGCACGCACTCCAAGCAGTTTTCTCGGAAAATAGGATACAGCTTGACGCGCCAAAATGCCCCGCGCCGGCAAAAACGGTTGCCCGGCAAGCGCTTTCGACTGAAGTTGCGGCATGTCTACCGCGTGGAAAACCGTCAAAACCTACGAAGATATTCGCTACGAAAAATCGGGCGGAATCGCCAAGATCACTATTAACCGTCCCGAAAAACGGAACGCGTTTCGTCCGCTCACGGTGAATGAAATGCACGAAGCGCTACTCGATGCGCGCGAAGATCAAAAAATCGGCGTAATCCTGCTCACCGGCGCCGGCCCGGCCAAAGACGGCAAATACGCGTTCTGCGCCGGCGGCGACCAATCGGTGCGCGGCCACGGCGGGTATATCGATGGGAAAGGCGTGCCGCGCCTCAATATTCTCGAAGTTCAGAAACTGATTCGCTCGATGCCGAAAGTCGTGATCGCGCTCGTCGCGGGTTACGCAATCGGTGGCGGCCATGTGCTGCACGTGATGTGCGACCTGACCATCGCGGCTGACAACGGTATCTTCGGCCAGGTCGGACCCAAGATGGGCAGCTTCGACGGCGGCTTCGGCTCAAGTTATCTCGCCCGTCTGGTTGGCGCGAGGAAGGCTCGGGAGATCTGGTTTCTTTGCCGTCAATACAACGCGCAAGAAGCGCTCGACATGGGACTCGTTAACAAAGTCGTGCCCGTGGCTGACCTCGAAGCAGAGGGTGTCGCTTGGGCGAAAGAAATTCTTCAACGCAGCCCGCTCGCGATTCGCTGTTTGAAGTCGGCCTTCAACGCCGAGCTCGATGGTCAGAGCGGCATCCAGGAACTCGCCGGCAACGCCACGATGCTCTACTACATGACTGAGGAGGCGAAGGAGTTCATGACCGCGCAGAAAGAAAAGCGTAAGCCGAAGTCCGAGAATTTCCCCTGGCTGCCTTGAAGGGCATCGCAGCGTAACGGCTGCAAGCGCGACTTTATCCTTTGTCGCTAGCCCACACAACGAGCCAGCCGCTTTCCTTGTCCACGTAAACCATCGTCGAGGCCGCTTCGCCGGCTGCGGCGATTTGGGTCGACGAATCGGTCGCGTTTGAAGGATTCAGGAAAATAATCGCCAAGGCCGCCGCCGCCGCGATCGGAGCGCTGAGCCAAACGATCGGCGCAAGCTGGCGTTTGGGTGTGCGTCTGGCGGCGTTGCGCGTTCCGGCTAACTGGCCGCGCACTGCTTGCCATTCTTGGTCGATGTCCGGCACGGCGATGTTAGCCGTTTCCGTCTTAAGGAAAAGTGCGGACTCGACGAGCGCGGCGCGAAATTCACGACAGGCCGCACAGTCTGCCACATGCGAGGCGAGGGCGGCGTGCTGGTCTGTAGTCAGCACGCCGTCGCGTTCGGCCAGCAGTAGGGATTCAGTTTTGCGGCAGTCCACGTGAATTCCTTTTAGCGGCGGCTCACGACGTAGCCACCACGATAATCGCGCCGGTCATCACGGTCGCGGCGATCATGACGATCATACGAAACCCACACGCGTTCGTTGCGGTAATCGTAATAGCCACCGACGTAACGTTTCACTTCGCAGCCGCGGCGGTCGCGCTCGTAAACCCAGCGCGCCGGCACCCAGACTTTGACGCGGCTCTCGCGCCAGTAGCCGTCGTCGCAATGATCGGGGCCGCGGTTGACGATGACAGTCGTGCGCGCCGGTGGCGGGCAGTAAGCGTCGTCGCGGTGATTGTTGATGGCGGTGCCGACAATGACACCGCCGATGAAGCCGCCGATGGCAGCGAGCTCCTTGTTGCCCGCGTGGGCGGGTTTCGGGGCGAGGGAAAGAGCAGTAACCGTGAGCAGAGCAAGCGCAGTGATTTTGGTTTTCATGTTAACTCCAAGGTTGGGTTCATTCCTTGGGACGAAGCTCGCTGCGGTTTTATTCAAAATCTTTCAATAAATTATTAAGTGACTGATTATCAACTATCTCGTGATTAAAAGAACGGCTTGGGTTTCGCCGTTTTTATTGGCGGAACCCACCAGAAGAGTCGTGCCGCCGCCGCGCTGCACCACGTAGTCCTGACGTGCTGAGCCCCAGCGAGCTTTCACCAGCACGGTCTTGCCGTCGACGCTCTCCGTCGAGAGTTGCACGCTCTGGCCGTTTAGCGAAAGGGTCTCGTTGGCCGGCACGGCGAGCGAGGCGGAGTCTTCGCCGACGAGACGCAGACTCTCGGCGCGGAGGATTCGTTTTAAATTTCCCACATAAGCCGAAAGGCGCGGATCGATTTCGCCTTTTTCGCTGGAGGCACTGACGAGCAGGCCGCGCACGCTGACTTGTTCGGCCGCGTGCAGGGAAAAACTCACTCCGCACAGCGCGGCGAGAATGAGAACGAGTCGAATGGTTTTCATGGTTTGGCTCCTAGTTTTTGCGCCAGCAATCGGCGCGCGTGATAAAGTCGGGACATGACCGTGCCAGTGGGAAGATCGCTGACTTTCGCGATTTCCTCGTAAGAAAGGCCCTCGATTTCGCGCAAGGCAAGCACGGCGCGCATCTTCGGCGGCAGGGTATCGAGGGCGTCCTTCAATTGCTGCACGCGCTCGCTACCTTCAGTTTGGTCCCGGGCAGTTTCTTCGGTCGAGGGTTCCGGCACGGATTTGATTTCGGCATCCTCAATCGAGAATGGGAGGAATTTATCGAACCAACGGCGATTTTTCCGCAAGTGATCAAGCGAACGGCGCGTTGCGATGGTATGCAGCCACGTGCTGAATTTGGAATCGCCGCGAAACTTCGGCAGTTCGCTCCACACTTTTACCCAGATCTCCTGGCAAAGGTCGCGCGCGTCGGCCTCGTTGCGCACGATGGAATACACGAGACGAAACGTGCGCTCGTAATTTGCCTTCATCACTGCGCCAAACGCCGCTTCGTCACCCGACTGTGCACGGCGCAGCAATTCGGAATCGGTTTCTTCGGGAAGCGGCGCAGTTGCGGACACGGGAGGCGGGGAACGACAGGCAGACGCTCAGGACGGTTCCCAAGTAACGCGCGCATCGAGCGGCAGATCGAGGTGAATCAGGCTGCGATTGAGCGCGGCGTCATTCGGCGAACGCAGGCAAAAGGAGTAGGCCTCGCCGAGGGCAATGTGACTGGACAGATTTTCGTCCATCAAGGTGTGGTAAAGCGCGCGCGCGGGCACGGTGCGTTGAGCTGGCACGAAAGCGACTTCGCCCAGTCGCAAGGCGCCTTCGTCGGTGGCGAGCAACTGATCGAGTAGTTTCGCGCCCGTGCGCGCGTGAGCGGCGACCACGCGACCGGCTTTAAATTCCAGCTCGATGCCTTCGATCACGCTGCCCGCGTAATGCACGGGATGCGCAACGCGGATTTGCCCATGCGCGGAATCTTTGTGAGGTAAGGTGAAAACTTCCTCCGTGGGCAAATTCGCGACGAAGCAATGCCCGAATTTGGTGCGCAATTGTGCGGTGCGCCATTCATGCTCCGGAGGCAAATCCACGCTAAGATTTGTGCCTTCGCCTACGTAACGCATTTTCGTGTGGCGACGCTGATTCAAATCAGTGCGAAGCGCGGCGAGCGAATCGAGGTGGGCGGCCCACGCGACGATCGGGTCAATCGAGTCTACACGCAGAGCTGCAAATACGTCCTGCCAGAGCGCTTCGAGCCGTTGTTCCGACGGTAGATATGCATAGGCAAACTGCGCCCACGCGGGGTTCGGCGCGGGCACGGCGGTCCAGTTGGTGGCGGAGCGAGCCAGTTGATGCGCGATTGGCCCAAATTGTTCGCTGCTGATGCGTCGTAATTCCGCCACATCCTCGGCGCTCAAGCCGTCGAAGAGCTTCGGTTGACTGCCGATTAGGAAGAGCAGCGCGTCGCCGTTTTGCACGTAGCGCTCCATCTTGCGCGCATTGTCGGTGGTGAGTTGGGCGAAGCCGTGCCAATCTTGTCGCACAATGAATTCGCGCAGTCGCGCGCCGTCGCCCCAGATAATTTCCGTCGGGCAGCCGGCGACGGATTTGACCGCGTTCACAATTACTTCAGCACTGCGCGCGACACCTTGCAGTTCGTAGGGCTCGGTGATGAGCAGACGCTGGCCGCGTTGCAGGTTTAACCCGACGCGCACGATGACTTCGGCAAACGTGCGTAGACGAGATTCGAAATCTGCGAGCATTCGGGTCAGGCGAGCTTGAATCGCTCAACGATGAGTTTCGCGGCCTCGATTGGCTGCACCTCGTCGGTGTCGATGCGCAACTCAGTGCGCGGGATCGTCGGTGTTAGAAAAACACCCGCGTTGCGCAATTTTCGATAGAGACCCAAGTCCGTGAGTTTTTTAAACTGTTGGCGTTGCTTCGAATCTATCCGGGACTCGATGGACTGTTCGCTCGCGGTCACTTCGATCGAATAAAGCGTCACGCCACGCAGTGTAAGATCCGTGAAGAGCCAGTCGATGAACGCTTGTGGCACCGAGTTTTCGGGGTTGAACGTGAAGATCGTATCATGCGCCATCGCATTGAAATGTTCACGCCACATGCGGTCACGCAGTCCGATGAACTCTGGCGTGCCGAATGCGTGCGCCTTCAACACTTCGTCCACGGCGAGGTGGTTGTGATATAGCTCAATTCCCGTGAGCGCGGACAACTCGCGTGCGACGGTGTATTTGCCGGCGGCTGCTGGCCCGTAGAGGAAAATCAGTTTCATAAAAAAGCCGGCGGGCACGAAGCTCGCCGGCTGAAAAGTTAAACTGGCGGTGGCTTACTTGCCGAGTGATTTGCGCAAGTCGTCGAGCTGGCCGGCGGAACCGAGCAACACGTTACGGCTGGCGATGAATTTCGCGTATTCCTGGATGAAGATCTTGCCCGGCGGGCGGAAATCGAACTCGGAAGGCTTGTCGCGGAAGAACTCGCGGTGCACGCGCGTCCAGACGAGGCGGCCATCGGTATCGATGTTGATCTTGGTGACGCCGAGTTTGGCGGCCGGTAGGTATTCGTTCACATCAACACCGACGGAATCCTTGATGATGCCACCGGCAGCGTTGATGCGGGCGACTTCGTCCTGCGGAACGGAAGATGAGCCGTGCATGACGAGCGGGAAGCCAGGGACGAGCGCCTTGATTTTTTCGAGCACGTCGAAGTGCAGCGATTGTTTGCCTTTGAATTTGAAGGCGCCGTGCGAAGTGCCGATGGCGCACGCGAGCGAGTCGCACCCGGTGAGCTTGATGAATTCCTGCGCTTCCTTCGGGTCGGTGAGGGTGGCGTGACCGTCTTCAACTTTGATGTCTTCTTCGACGCCGCCGAGCATGCCGAGTTCGGCTTCAACCGAGATGCCTTTCGCGTGGGCGCGATCGACGACGCGTTTGGTGATCTCGACGTTCTTTTCGAACGGATCGTGCGAGGCGTCGATCATGACCGAGCTAAAGAAGCCGGAATCGATGCAGTCGTAGCAAGTGGCTTCGTCACCGTGATCGAGGTGCACCGCGAAGATGGATTCAGGGAAAATCTCTCCGGCCGCGCGGATGATGGCTTCGAGCATGCGCTTATCGGTGTAGCTGCGTGCGCCCTTGGAAATTTGAATGATGAACGGGGCTTTCGAATCAATCGCGCCCTTGAACAAGCCCATTGCTTGCTCGGCATTGTTGATGTTGTAGGCACCGACGGCGTATTTTCCGTAGGCGTGTTTGAAGAGCTGGGCGGTTGTGACGATCATAAGAGAAGTGCGCGAGACTTAGCCCGCGCGCTAATGCCGCCACAAGCCTATTGTTGGCATGTGACAGTGTGCGCGAATCCTCCGAATGGGTGAGCGCCAAACCGAATGACACGTATTACATGTCATTCGCCTGGAAACCGAAACCGGAGGAAGCTTGAACTTAGCGCGGGGGGAACTCGAACTCCGCTTTGTCCTGTTTTTGCGAAAGGATGAGGTAGGCGCTGAATTTGTTGCCGCGCTTCGAAACGAAATTCTCGATCAAGTTCGATCGGCCTTCGGTCAGTAGGCGCTTCACTTCATCGGCTGGAATTTCAACTTCGCAAATCGTTTTGGCGACCTTGAACACCTGGCGGTTGTCCTGATCGGGTTTGCGGACGTAGTAAGCGTCGCCGAGCTCCACGAGTTCACCGGCTGGGGTTTTACTTTCGCCGATGACTTTGGCCTTGGAGAGATCAGCTTTGGCCTTCGCTTTGCGAACGATGGGATTGCCGTCTTTGTCGAGTTTCGCGGCGCGCGGCGGGAATTCCCACGAGATGCGTTCGCCTTCTTTTTTGAGAAACGCGTCGAACGGGCGGCCTTTCTTGGAGATGAACCCCTTGATGAGATCGGACTTTCCTTCGCCGACGATCTTGATCGCTTGCTCAGCCTCGATTGGCTTTTGGCAGAGAATCTGGCCGAGGCGGAATGTTTGCTTCCAGCCTTCGCCGTCGCGTTCGCGCACAATCCAGCTGCTGCCGTTTTTGCAAAGTTGCGCGCCGGTCTTTTCGTCCGTCCACACTGGTTCGAGCGTGCCCAGGTCGGCTTTGTCGCCGAAATCGAATTCGGTTTTCCACTTCTTCGTGGTGATCTTCTTCTTCGTTTCTTCGACGAGCGAAATCTTGAGCAGCGCGGAGAAACGATTGCGCGTTTTCGCGGAAATGAAGCCGTCGAGCGGGCCGACTTTGCCCGTCGTGACGAGTTCTTTGACCTCGGATTCTTCCATGCGACGACCGCCGATGATCTTGTAGATCATGAATTCGCCGTCTTCAGATTTGTAGCCGCGCAACGTCTCGCGCAGCGGCTTACCATCGGTCGGCGAGGGGATGTCGGTGACGCGCGCAACGGAGTCGTCTTCCTCGAAACCTTTAACGCGCTCCACGATGCCTTTCGTCTCGGCGACGATGCCGGCCATGAATTTCTCGCGCGAGAATTTGCCCTGTTCCATCAAGCGGAGCTGATGCTCCCATTCGCCCGTCATCGCGGGGCTGGTGATGTCGGTAGCTTTGACCGCAGTGAGGAATTGAATGAGCTGCTCGGCCTTCGTGCTCGGCACGAGTTCGCGCTGATTGCGATCGACGTATTTCTGATAAATAAGCCCGTCGATCGTGTCGGCGCGCGTCGCCGGTGTGCCGAGTCCGCGTTCCTTCATGGCTTCGGCGGCGTCTTCGTCTTCGACGAGCTTACCGGCGGTTTCCATCGCGGAAAGCAGCGTGGCTTCCGTGTAACGCGGTGGCGGCTTCGTGGTTTCGGTGTGGAGCGTCGCTTCGACGGTTTTGGCTTTGTTGCCGTCTTCCTTGCTGAGCGCGGGCAATGCTTTGCCGTCGCCGGAAGCGCCTTCGTCTTCGACAGCGGTTTTGCCGTAAACTTCCAGCCAGCCCGGCGAGGTGAGCACTTTACCTTCGGTTTTAAACGCGTGCACGCCGACTTTGCTGACTCGCGTGGTGACATCGAATTCCGCTGCGGGATAAAACGCGGCGATGAAGCGGCGCGCGACCATGTCGTAGATTTTGGCCTCGGCTTCATCGAGATTCTTGGCCTCGGAAGCGGTCGGGATAATCGCGAAGTGATCGCTGACCTGCGCGTTGTTGAAAATGCGTTTGTTGAATTGCACCCAGTTTTGGTCGAGCGCCTTCGCGGCGAGCGACTGCAAGTTGCCTTCGAGCGCGCCGAGCGTCTGGCGCACGGTCGGAAGGTAATCTTCCGGCAGCGCGCGCGAGTCAGTGCGCGGGTAGGTGAGCATCTTGTGCTTTTCGTAGAGCGCCTGCGCGATTTGCAGCGTGCGCTTCGCCGAGAAACCGAAACGACCGTTCGCCTCGCGTTGCAGCGTGGTCAGATCGTAGAGACGCGGAGAGATTTGCGAACTGGCCTTCTTTTCCTCGGAAACCACGGCCATCGGCTGGCCTTGGCAGGCGGTCTGCACGGCTTCGGCGGCGGCTTGGTTCCAGAGACGATCGATGCGGTCGTGTTCGTCGTCGCTCTTCTTATAGTCAGCGCGTTGGTAGAGGCCTTCGTAGCTGCCTTTCGCGATGTCGAATTTTGCGGTGACGCGCCAGTAGCCACGCGGCACGAAATTGCGGATTTCCAACTCGCGGGAATAAACGATTGCGAGCGTCGGCGTCTGCACGCGGCCAACGGACGCCACGTTGCCGGCGCGCGAACCAAACATGCGCTTGGTGAGTGCGCGCGTGCCGTTGATGCCGATAAGCCAGTCGCTCTCGCTGCGGCTGCGCGCGGCGTCGCCGAGGCCGGCCATTTCAGACGAATCGCGGAGTTTGTTGAAACCATCGCGGATCGCTTGCGGTGTCATCGACTGCAACCACAGCCGCTTCACCGGGTGCTTGTTCTTCGCGAGGATCGCGAGGTTATTGAAAATCAGTTCGCCTTCGCGGCCCGCATCGCAGGCGTTGATGACCTGGTCGATGTCTTTGCGGGAAATGAGTTTTTTCAGCTCGTCGAACTTCTTTTTCGAGTCGGCGATGGGCTTGAGTTCGAACTTCTCTGGAATGATCGGGAGGGTCTCGAGGCGCCAGAAACCGTATTTCTTCTTATCAATATCCTCGGGCATCTGCAGTTCCACGACATGGCCGACCGCCGAGGAAATGACGTATTCATCGTTCTCGTAGTGGTCGCCTTTCTTGGGGACTTTACCGAGCGCTTTGGCTAAATCAGCGGCAACAGACGGCTTCTCGGCGATGATGAGACTCTTCATGAAGGGGTCGACCCGTTACGACGCCGCGGAAGAATTTCAAGCCCTACTTTTTTAACAAATGGAAAACCCGACCGTGGAAACAGTCGGGTTTTCAGAGGGAAACGTGCCGAGTCGGCAACGTCGCGAATTATTTTACGCCTAGCTCGCCGAGGACGGCATCGAGGGCTTTGAGCAGAGCGGCGATGGTTTCGTCAGTTTCGTCGCCCATGTTCGAGATGCGGAAGGTCAGGCCCTTGAGCTTGCCGTAGCCGCCGTCGATAACGAAGCCGTGTTTTTTCAGCCCTTTGTTCAAGGCGGAGAGATCGACGTTCAACGTGTTCGCAAAACAGTTTAGCGTGACCGAACCATAGCCTTCTTTCGGGAACAGTTTGAAGCCCTTCGCGAAGGCCCAGTCCTGCACTTTTTTGTTCAGGCGAGCGTGGCGGGCGTAACGGTTTTCAAGGCCCTCGGCCTTGAAGTCTTCGAGTTTCGATTTGAGCGCGTAAATGTGCGGAATCGTCGGCGTGCTCGGCGTCATGCCGGCTTCGTGGTTCTTTTGGAATTCGACGAAGTCGAAATAATAGCCGCGCCCCGTGACGGTTTTCGCACGTTCGAGTGCGCGTTGCGAAACGGAAATCATCGCGAGGCCCGGCGGCAGCGCGAAGGCTTTTTGCGAACCGGTGAGGAGCACGTCGATACCGAGTTCGTCTTTCTTAATCGGCATCGCGCTGAGCGAACTGACGGTGTCGACGACGCTGATGACATCCGGAAATTCGCGCAGCACGGCGCTGATTGCGACGATATCGCTCATGCAACCGCAGGAGGTTTCGTTGTGGATCAGCGTGACGACGTCGTATGCGCCGGTAGCGAGTTCTTGACGCAGCGCCTCGGGATCGACCGGTTGACCCCATTCGGATTTCAAACTGCCGGCGGAGAAACCGCAGCGTTGAGCAACATCGAGCCACTTGTCGGAGAACGCGCCGTTCATGCAGCACAGCACTTTTTTCTTCGTAAGATTGCGGAGCGAACCTTCCATCACGCCCCATGCGCTGCTCGTGCTCAGGTAAACGGGATCTTTCGTGCCGAACACCGTTTGTAGGTCGGGCTGAATAGATTGATAAAGAGCGACGAAATCGGTGCTGCGATGGCCAATCATGGATTGGGTCATCGCGCGCAGCGTTTTTTCCGAGACGGCGATCGGGCCGGGAATGAAAAGTTTGTAGCTCATGGGAGGTTAGAGATGACGTCGGTGTTGCATGTGGCAAGGCCGACAGTTAGCAGTCACTTCAACTTAGGTCAGAAACGCGTCAAAATCATTTGTTCATGCCAAATCGTTGGTTCCGTCATAAAGCCGATCAATTCGAGCAGTTTGCCACTGATATTATCATGGGGCGGAGCGAGGGAACGGCGGCGGCGTTGTTCGGGGCGTTTTTGCAGGTGTGTTCCTATCTTTTTAGCGGGATTGTGCAGACGCGGCTGTGGCTTTATCGGAATCGGATTTTTCGCGACGAACCGCTCGGTTGTCTCGTCGTCGTGGTCGGTAACCTCACCGTAGGCGGAACCGGTAAAACGCCCGTCGTCGAAATGTTTGCGAAAGCGCTGCGCGATCGCGGTCGCAAGGTGGCGATTCTGTCGCGTGGCTACAAAAGTAAGGCGCCGCCGATGTGGAAGAAATGGTGGTTCTGGCTCAATCACACCGAAGAAGCGCCCCCGCGCGTCGTAAGCGACGGCGAACGCGTGCTGCTCGATTCCGAGGTGGCGGGCGACGAACCTTACATGCTCGCGCGCAATCTGCCGGGCGTGGTGGTGCTGGTGGACAAGAACCGCGTGAAGGCCGGCGCGTATGCGATCAAGAAATTCGGTTGCGACACGCTGATCCTCGATGACGGTTTCCAATATTTGCCACTGAAGGGCCGGCTGAATTTGTTGCTCGTCGATAAAACGAACCCGTTCGGAAACGGTTTTCTTTTGCCGCGCGGAATTCTGCGCGAGCCGATCAAGCATCTGAAACGAGCGTCGTATGTGTTCCTGACGAAGTCGAAAGGACGGCGCGACGAGGAACTCGAGGCGATGATTCAGAAATTCAATCCCGACGCGGAAATCATCGAGTGCGCGCACAAACCGAAATACCTGAAGCGCATCGATTCGGACGAACAGGTGCCGATGTCGTTTCTCGCGGGCAAGAAAATCGGGGCGCTGAGCGGCATTGCGGTGCCGGAAAGTTTTGAGGCATTTTTGCGCAACACTGGCGCGAAACTCGGCTACATCAAACGCTTCGCGGATCACTATCGTTTCTCGCATGAAGATTTGAAGAGCGTCTTCGAGGAGGCGATTGCGGCCGGCGTAGAGATGGTGATCACGACTGAGAAAGACGCGGTGCGCATTGAGGACGGTGAGCATTTCCCGCTGCCGTGCTATTACCTGCGCTTGGAAATTGAGATTCTGCGCGGGGCGGCGGATTTCGATGAAGCGGTGGGGAAAATCTGTTTTCCAAACGGCAAGCCGGTGAACGAGTTGGCGGGGTAGAAGCGGTTATCCTTAACCGCCTTCGGATATGCTGAAAGGACGGTCAGGGATAACCGTCCCTCCCTAAGAGCTTTGGGGTTGAACGGGACCGTGTGAATCCCGAATGTCACAGGCATGAGCGATCCCCGTTTTACCCAGCTGGCCGATGTGCTGACCAGCTTTTCGACGAATCTGAAAAAAGGTGAGCGTGTGCTTATCGATGCGTTCGATATTCCCGACACGTTTACCATCGCCTTGGTGCGGGCAGCGCAGGCGCGGGGCGCGTTGCCCTACGTGAATGTGCAGCGGGCGCGCATCACGCGAGAGTTGTTGAAAGGCGCGACGGCCGACCAGTATGCGACGGCGGCGGACGTAGAGTTGAAACGCATGCAGAGCATGGATGCTTACATCGCAATCCGTGGCTCCGAGAATATTTTTGAAACCTCCGATGTGCCCGCCGATCGCGTGCAGACGGTCGCAAAGGTGATGAAGCCGGTGCTGGATTACCGCATCAACAAAACGAAATGGGTGGTGCTGCGCTGGCCGTCGTCCGCGATGGCGCAACAAGCCGGCATGAGCACGCAGGCGTTCGAGGATTTCTATTTCCGCGTCTGCACGTTCGATTACTCGCGTTACGGCCCAGGCATGAAAGCGCTCGCGGCGCTCATGGATAAAACAGACCGGGTGCACCTCAAGGGCCCCGGCACCGACTTGCAGTTTTCGATCAAGGGCATTGGGGCGGTGCCGTGCGGTGGCCTGCGCAATATTCCGGACGGCGAAGTCTTTTCATGCCCGGTGAAAGACAGCGTCGAGGGCGTGATTCAATACAATGCGCCGACGGTTTATCTCGGCACGTCGTTCGACAGTATCCGGCTGGTTTTTAAGAAGGGAAAAATTGTCGAAGCGACGTCGAATAACACGAAGCGTTTGAACGAGATTCTCGATACCGACGAAGGTTCGCGCTATATCGGCGAATTCGCGATTGGCTTTAATCCGCACATCCTCGAACCGATGCGCGACATTCTGTTCGACGAAAAGATTGCCGGTTCGTTCCACTTTACGCCTGGCCAGGCTTACGAGAAAGGCGGCAACGGCAACAAGTCGGCCGTGCACTGGGACATGGTGAACATCCAACGTCCCGAATACGGCGGCGGCGAAATCTGGTTCGACGGTAAACTCATCCGCAAAGATGGCCTGTTCACGGTGCCGGCGCTCAAGAAACTGAACCCTGATCAACTGCTGAAGAAAGGTTGAGTGAGCAATGTCGCTGCCTGATTCCAGTCTGTTCGGCTTTGTGCAGTCGCTTCCGAAAACGGAAACGCATCTTCACGTCGAGGGCGCTTTGCCCTATGAGTTACTGCATGCGTGGAAGCCGGATGTTTACGTCGAGTTTCCGGCGTTTCGGGAACGTAGCTATCGTTATGAGACATTTCCGGATTTTGAAAAGCAGCTGCTCGATAACGCGCTGCCATGGTTTGATTCCGCAGAACGTTATCACGAGGCCGCAAAAGTGATGTTTTCAAAGCACGTCGCGGAGAACGTGAAATATGTGGAAACGAGTTTTCACCTGCCGGTCACGCAGTTCATCAACGTGCCCGGCCCGGAGATCATTCACGCGATCAAATCGGCTGCGCCGCGAGGGTTGGAAGTGCGCGTGTTTACGGGAATGCTACGCAGCGATATCAGTGGCTCGTTGCGCAAAACCATCGACGAACTGCATGCATGGGACGAACTCTCGGGGGTCGATTTGCATGGTTTCGAATTGATGCCTACGGAACCTGACACGGCAAAAGTCTGGGCCAGTTTGCGCGCGGCGGGTAAAGTTACCAAGTGCCACGCGGGAGAATTCGACGGGGCGGCCCGCGTCCGCGAAGCCATCGAGCAACTCGGGGTTACGCGCATTCAGCACGGGGTGCGCGCAAGCGAAGATGTTGCGGTAATGAAACTCGCGGCCGATCGCGGAGTGACCTTTGACGTCTGTCCAATCAGCAACGTCGGATTGAAAGTGGTTCGTTCCATGGCCGAACATCCGTTGCGGAAACTGACGCAGGCGGGCATTCGTTGCACGATCAGCACGGACGACCCGCTGTGTTTCGCCAACTCGGTGAATGAGGAGTATCTCGCGATTTCCCACGAACTTGGGTTTACGCGAAAAGAACTCGCCCGGTTCGCGCGCAATGGTTTCGAAGTGGCGCTGATGCCGGCTGCACAGAAGCAGCCGTGGCTGGAGCAGCTGGACGCGATTATTCAGGGCTAATCAAGAAACGCAGGAGCCTGCTTGCAGGACGGGGGCGTGCCGTGCAGCGTGGCAGACTTGCAAACGACCACTTACACCGTTCCCGAAGAAACCCGCCGTGAGCGCGCCGACAAAGTGCTTGCGCACGCGTTTCCTGAGCACAGTCGGTCTGCATTTCAGCGGGCGTTCGAAGCGGGGTTGGTCAAGGCGGATGGTGCGGTGATCGCGCAAGATTACGAAGTGAAGCGCGGGCAGGTGTTGGAGTTTTCATTTCCCGAAGTGAAGGTCGCCGAGGTCAAGGCGGTCGAAATTCCGCTCGAGGTGATTTTCGAGGACAAGCACCTCATCGTGCTCAACAAGGCGGCGGGCATGGTCGTGCATCCAGGCGTCGGCACGGGAGAAGACACCATGGTGCATGCGTTACTCGCGCATTGTGCAGGCAGCCTGAGTGGGATTGGCGGCGTGGAGCGGCCGGGCATCGTTCATCGTCTCGACAAGGAAACGACCGGCTTGCTCGTGGTCGCAAAAAACGACGCGGCGCATCGGGCGTTGTCGGATCAGTTTGCGTCGAGGACGCTGAAAAAAGAATACCTGGCGCTAGTTTCTGGTGTGCCTAAACAGGACAGTGGAACCATCGATAGTGCGATCAGCCGGCATCCGGTGCACCGCCATCGGATGACCACCGGCGAAGGCGGTCGCCCCTCTAAAACCGACTGGGTCGTGGATAAAAAGTTTGGCGTGCTTGCGGCGCTGGTGCGTTGCCGGATTCACACCGGGCGCACTCATCAAATTCGCGTGCATCTGAAATCACTAGGGCATCCGCTGCTCGGCGATCCCACGTATGGTTGGAAGCCGAATGCCGCGATGGCGGTTCCTCCGCGGGTGATGCTCCACGCCGAGCACTTGGTTTTTGCGCACCCGGTTAGCGGAAAAATTATGGATCTCCACGCACCGTTACCGGCGGATTTTAGAGCCATGATCAAGGACCTCCAAAAGCGGATCAAATCGAAGACTGATCAGCATAAGGCCGATCTGGCGCAGGCTAAGATTAGCAACGCGGATTACGCGGCGGGGCGAACCCGTGGGAGCGCGTGACGCTGAAAGATTTCGCGCGGATTTGGCCGCGTTACGTCCACCGCTACCTTGCCCCGTGCGACCCTACGCGGATTACGCTCCGGCTAACGCTTCCGCAGCCAGACCCCAGCGGAGATTGTGCAGTGAGTGATGAAACGAATCGATGTGCGCATAATCGGCGAGCGCCAGCATCGTAATTAACGCCGCAGGGAAAACATCCGCGCGCGCGGCGGGCATGCCCGGAATCGCTTTGCGTTGCTCCAAGGTGAGCGGCGCGAGTTCATCGAGCAATGCCGACATTGTGTCGACCCCGATGGTGGCAGGGGTTTCTTCGAGATTCAGGCCGTGACGTGCACCTTTCACCGCGCGCACCGTGCTCATGCTGCCGCCGGTGAAGACTGCGGCGGGGGCGTTAATCGGGAAACGAAACCCGGAGCGTTTCAATTCGTCGCGCACATGCACGGCCAACGCGGTTGTTTCGCCGACTACGAGTGGCGCGGTGGGATCTTTAATGAAGCGCTCGGTGAGCCGAACGCAGCCGAGTTGAAGGCTGATGGCTTGAGCAATGGCGCGCTCGTTGAACAACAAACATTCGAGGCTGCCACCGCCGAGATCGAACACGTAGAAATCGCGCAACGAAAGCAGCGCCGGGTCGCAAGTGAGGCCGCGGCCGATGAGATTCGCTTCCTCGTCGCCGGTGAGGATGCGGATTTCGTGACCGGTGGCGGTGCGGACTCGCTCGCGAAATTCGGCGCCGTTACGGGCGTCGCGCACCGCGCTGGTGGCGACTAAGACGATTTTAGAAGGAGCAAACGGTTTGGCGTCGGCAAGTAATTCCTGAATGGCGGCGAGCCCGCGCGCCATGCCTTCTTCGGTGAGACGCGGTTCGCTTTTGCTGATGCCCGCGCTGATGCGGGCGTCGATCGTTTTGGTTTTCAGGCCTTGCACGATGTCGGCTTCGTCGCGCGCGGCCACGAGCACTTTGATCGAGTTACTGCCGATATCGATGATGGCGACTGGAAGATTTTTAACCACGGATTTCACGGATAACACGGATAGAAAGCGCAGCTCATTGATTTGTCATTCTGAACAATGTGACGGATCTAAATTGGTTTCGCTGGCGAACGCACTCATGGATCCTTCGCTGCATTCTGGGAGAATGGAGACTCGGAGTTATCCGTGTTCATCCGTGAGATCCGTGGTCAAAAATTTCAGAGAATAAAATCGTGTGGGGCGACTAGGACGACGAATTCGCCTTTGAGGCTCATTTTAGTGAGTCGGGCGAGGACGTCTTCGGCGCGACCGGTCAGAAACGTTTCATGGAGTTTAGTGACTTCCTTGGCGATGCACACAACCCGATCTGGTCCAAGCGTGGCGACGATTTCGTCGGCGAATTTATCGATGCGGTGGCAGCTTTCGTAAAGTGCGAGTGTGTAGTCGAAATCGCGGTGCTTTTCTAGAAACGTGATGCGGGCGGCGGATTTAGCCGGGAGGAAACCGACGAATAAAAATCCGTTGGTCGGCAAACCGCTGGCGCTCAGCACAGCGACGAGCGCGCACGCGCCGGGCACGGGCACGACGGGAAGATTGCGGCGACGGCAGGCGCGGACGATGCGGAAACCGGGATCGCTTAAGCCGGGCGTGCCGGCGTCGCTGACGACGGCGACAGATTTGCCGGCGGCGATTTGTTCGGCGAGGCGTTCAGCGACTTCGGTCTCGTTGTGCTCGTGGTAAGCGACGAGATCGCGGTGCAGGCCGAGGCGCGTGAGCATCGAGCCGGTGGTGCGGGTGTCTTCGCAGGCAACGAAATCGACACTGCCCAAGATGGCGCGCGCGCGATCAGTTAAATCGGCGAGGTTACCAATCGGTGTAGCGACCACGTAAAGGTGGCCGGGGAGTGGCGTCAGAGACGCGTTGACGGCAGGCGTGATCATGACGTCGCCGAGAAAGCAGCCGCGGACGGCGCTTTAGTTGCCCATGCCGGGGATGCGGCCTTCCCAGTCAGCGGGGCGGCTCCACGGAATCGAGGAGTCGTGCTGCTTCGGGACGCAACCGGTCAGGCCGGCGAGCGCGAGGGCGGACATCAAAAGCACGAAGAAAGCTTTGCGGAGGGAGAACATGTTTCAGTGGTTGAATATGACTAAATCGCCGGTCTGCAACTGTCCTTTCAAAGTGGCGGGCAAAACTTGGGCGAGTGCAAACTTAGGGCGAGCGTCGCTGATCTGGGCACGGGCGAGTTCGGTGCCCGCTCGTTGGAGGCTGACAACTGTGCCAGAGGTGGCGCCTTTTTCGGCGCCGTAGTTCAGGACGACAAAAGCGTCGCGCGGGCCGACGCGAACGACTTGGTGAGAAGTGATTTCTGCAGCGGGTTGGACAGGTCGCGGTTTTGCCTCGGCTGGCGTGGCCAAAGCACGCGTGAGCAGGTGAGTGAGCTGGGTTTCGAGTTCGTTAATCCGGCGGTTGTAAGCGGCGATCTCTTCCGCGGAGGGTGCGGGAGTGGAAACTGGGGGCGTCGCCGCGGGTTGAGTAGGCGCGACCGTGCTCGCGACGGATTCGGAAGATTTTGGTTGAGGCGAGCGTTTCGGTTGCACCATGAGCGTGGGCAATATGACCGCCTCTTCGTTTTCCGAGGAGGGAGCGGGGGAGACAGAAGCGACTTTCTGCCGCAGCGTGGCCAACTCGGTCATGAGCGCGACCTCGCGTTGTTCGCGCTCGGACAGCTGGCTTTTGGTTGCGTGGAGTTCGCGCGTGAGTTGCACCTGTTTGCTTTCGGTGGCGGTCGTGCGCGTTTTGGCGGAGCCGAGCTGGCTGTCGAGTGCGACGGCGCGCTGCTCGTATTTTTCGGCGCTTTTGGACGTTTGCTTAAGTTGAAAACTCAACTCCGCGTTCTGCCGCGACAACTGAGTGGCGCGCGCGGCATGCGCGGCGGAATTTGCGCGCTCTTTCCAGAGAGCAGTGCTCATTCCCGCCACGAGCAGGGTGAGCACCACGGCGTAAATCCGCAGCTTCATGCGTCAGCAAAAAAACTCAGCTTTGAGCGCGGTAAGTCGACTCGAACCACTTCTTTTGCGGGATCTTGGTGACGCGGCCTGACGGATTGGCGGCGAGATGTTCGAGCACTTTGAAAACGAGTTCCGCTTTCTCGGGCTGGCCGAGTTTGGCGGCGAGCGATTCGGCGGTGAACTCGGTGGCCGGGTTGGCGCGAAGTGTTTCGTCGATCTTTAGTTTGAGCGTGATGACGCCGCCGGCGGCTTTCTTACCGGCCTCGACGCCGGGCTGGTGGTAGGCGTTGATGCCGATCAGCGACGCGTAGAGGCCGACGGCGCGCTCATAGAGTGCGATGAGCATACCGATGGTTTTCGGTGACACTTCGTTCACGGTGATGGTGATCGAGTGACGCTCTTTTTCGCTCATGGCGTCGCGGGTGCCGAGGTAGAAACCTTGGAGAAAATCGCCGCTGGTAACGCCCGCTTCGACTTCAAGCGAAGTCTCGTGGCGGTCTTTGAGCACTTCGATGAACGTGATGAAAAAATTATTCACGCCTTCGCGGAGTTGCTGCACGTAAGCGTGTTGATCGGTTGAGCCTTTGTTGCCGTAAACGGCGATGCCTTGGTTCACGACGTTGCCGGCGAGATCGAGTTCCTTGCCCAGGGATTCCATCACGAGTTGCTGGAGATAGCGCGAGAACAGCAGCAGGCGATCCTTGTAGGGTAACACGACCATGTCTTTCGCGCCGCGGCCATCGGTCGCCCAATACCACATCAGCGCGAGGAGCGCGGCGGGATTTTCGGCAGCTGATTTTTTGCGCGTGGCGACGTCGGTGGCCGCGGCGCCGGCGAGCATCTGGTCGATCTTAATGCCTTGGAGCGCGGCAGGGAGCAAACCGACGGCGCAGAGTTCGGAGGTGCGTCCGCCGACCCAGTCCCACATCGGGAAACGCGCGAGCCAGCCTTCTTTTTTGGCGACGTCGTCGAGCTTCGAGCCTTCGCCAGTGACGGCGACGAAATGCTTCGCGGAATCGAGGCCGGCGGCTTTGAACGCGGCTTGGGCTTCGAGCATGCCGTTGCGGGTTTCGGCGGTGCCGCCCGATTTCGAAATGACGATCGCGAGCGTCTGCTTAAGGCGGCTGCCGAGTTCGTTGAGCACATAATCCATGCCGTCCGGATCGGTGTTGTCGAAGAAGGTCACGCGCATTTTGTCACGGCCACCTTTGAGGCGTCCGAGGGCGTGATTCACGAATTGCGGGCCGAGGGCGGAACCGCCGATGCCGATGACGAGCACGTCTTTGAATTTGCCGCCGCCGGGCGCGGTGATTTCGCCTTTATGGATTTTGGCGGTGAACGTCTTGATCGCTTCGAGGGTGGAGGTGATTGCGTTGCGCAACTCTTCAGTCGGGGCGAGATCGGCGGCGCGCAGCCAGTAGTGGCCGACCATGCGTTTTTCGTCGGGATTCGAAATAGCGCCGCCTTCGAGTTCGGCCATGTCGGCGAAGGCTTTTTTCAATTTCGGCTCCATCGACGGCAGAAAATCGTCGGGGAAAGGCATGCGGCTGATGTCGAGCGACAGGCCCAGTTTCGGATTCGTGTAGTAAAGTGATTTGAAGCGATCCCACGTCATAGTGTTGGAATAAGTAGAGGGCAGGAGAGGCCGGGGCTAGCCCGAAAAAACGAGATGACACCGTTGGACGTCGCGACAGACCGGCAGTGGCGAAATGGGTGCCGCAAATCGCCGCGGAGCGGGCAAATTTTTTCGGGATTGCACGGGCGGCGCGTGGCCTCATTCACTGAGGGTTTATTGCATGGCCTTTGACCTTAAGCGCGTATTGAAAGTGATGCTGTTCGCCTCGAACGGCCCGCTTTCTGTGAAAGATATCCAGACGGCGATCAGCCGTTTTCATGACCAAGCCGAGGGCTTGCCGCTGACAGATGGCGAAGGTGAGGGCGAGACTGCGCTCACGATCGAAGGCGAGGCCGCTGCGGAACAAGCCGTGGTGACCGAATCGACGGCGGAGACGCCCGATGCGAACGAAGTTGAGCCTTCCATCGAGAGTTCGCCGATTCCTCCAGGGGCGGAACCGCTGGAAGCGCCGGTCGCGCTTTTGCCGCTGGAGAATAACGAATTTTACGTCGACGTGCCTTCGCTCGTCACCACCACGCAAATTCGCGAGGCGATGGATCTCATCGCCGCCGAACTGCGGGCGCAAGACAGCGACGTGGTCGTGCTTGAAAGCGGCAACGGCTGGCGTTTGGCCACGCATCCGCGTTTCGCGCGCTGGGTGCGTTTGCTGCGCAATGAGCCGACGCCGGTTCGCCTGACGGCTTCGGCGCTCGAGACCCTCGCAGTGGTTGCTTATCGTCAACCGGTGACCCGTGCCGAGATCGAACAGATCCGCGGCGTGTCAGCAGAAGCGGGTGTCGCCAAACTGCTCGAACGCGATCTGGTTTACGTCACGGGTCGCGCCGATCAACCCGGTCGTCCACTACAGTTCGGCACTACAGACGCGTTTCTGGAATTTGTGGGCATCAAATCGCTCGATGAATTGCCGGCGTCCGACGTCCTTTCGCCGCGCCAGATTGACGCGTGGTTGCAGACGTCGGCCAATCCGCGTCCAGCCAGCGATGCCGACATGGGTCTCGACGAGCACGAGGCGGATCAGCTCACCCTTAACGATGCGCCGGTTCCCGAAGCGCCCGCCGTGGAATCGGAAATTGAATCCGAGCCCGAGGCACCGTCAGCCGCGCCTGAGTCGGAACAACCGGCCAGCGAAGAACGTCCTGCTAATTGAGTTTATCGAGGTTCGCGGCGCTCAACGCCATTTGGCGTAGATGAAATAGAGAATGCCGCAGAACACGACGAGCGCGCCGAGGGCTGAGTAGAAATAAATAAAGCAGCCGCGCTTGGTGGCTTGGGCGCTGGTGGCGGGCGCTTGGCGATAACGGGAAAGGATTTTCTCAGCGCTCTCCGTAGCATCGTTGGCGGTCGATTCTTCGATAGAAGGAGAGACTGCGCTAACCGAGGGCGAAGCGACCGGCGCCAATTGGATGGCAGGTTGCTCTAAGCGGGCAGATTCGTCGAGGCGGGGCGTTTCCCTGGCGATTTCACTTTCGATCCACGCGAGCTGTTGCTGTGCGAGGGCGCGTTGGCGCTGCAGTTCGGCAAGGCGGTTGGCGTCGGACATCTCTCGCTAATCCAAGCGGCGTCGGCGTGAGCGGCCAACAAAAAAGGCGCACCGTGAAGTGCGCCTTGGAGAGTTAAGCGGTGGTCAGCTTAGACAACGTTCACCTTGCGGTGAGCCTTGTCGAACTGGACGGTGCCGTCGCGCAACGCGAAGAGCGTCCAATCGCGGCCGGTGCCGACGCCTTTGCCGGCGTGGTGCTTGGAGCCGCGTTGACGGACGATGATGCCGCCCGCGAGCACTTTCTGACCGCCGAACAGCTTCACGCCGAGGCGCTGGGCCGCGCTGTCGCGACCGTTAGAGGAGGTTTTCTGGCCTGTTTTATGTGCCATGGTAGTGGATCCTTAGTTGAGTTTAAACCGTGATGGACTCGATCTTGATGACCGAGAGTTCCTGGCGATGGCCGCGCTTGCGCTTCGAGCCCTTGCGCTTGCGCATCTTGAAGACGATGACCTTCTTGGCGCGCTTGTTTTCGAGAACCTTGGCCTTGACCGAGGCGCCACTGAGGAACGGAGCACCGACTTTGAAGGTGCTGCCTTCGCCGGCGGCGAGAACTTCGTTAATTTCAACCGTGGAACCGGCTTCCGTCTTCGGGTAGCGGTTCACGATGAGGATATCGCCCTCGCTAACCGAGAACTGCTTCCCCTGTGTTTTGATAGTGGCTTTCATAAAGTAAAAGGGACGAAATAAGGGGAGTCGCGCAGTGGTAATCAAGGCTTTATTTTTACTCAGAGCGGGAATCCTTTCGAACAGGCTTCACAAAGAGATAATTTGCCAAAAAACTCAGGCCGAAAATGCCGCTTACCGTGCGGATATTCCGCATCGCACCGACCACCGTTGTGAGCGAACTCGAGGCGGGTTCGCGGATTTTAATCAGCAGCAGGCACGAAAGGAGCCCGAACACCGGCTGAACGAGAAAGGCGGCGTGATAGACGTCGAGCGTCGCATAGCCCGTGTCCAAGGCCCACGTCAGGACTTTACCGCCGACCAACGGCGCCAACCCACCTGCGACCGAGGTAATGGCGACATTGAGGCCAATTGCGGCGCCTTTGGCCTCGGGCGGTATAAGTTTCAGAAGGATAGTGAATTGCCCGAGAACGAAACCCGTGCTCAGACAGCCACCCAAGATCCACATGGGATACATCAGCCAACTATTTTCCGGCACCACGATGCACCAGAGGAAGTTCTGCGACTGCCACACGGCCAACGCGACCGCCATGACGCCTTTGTTGCCATGGCGGGCAAGCAACTGGCTCCAAATCGGCATCGCGACCGAGCCGCCCAGCGCCGAGAGGGCCGCGAGGACACCAATCTCGGTCGCGGACAGTGAAAGCTCGCGGAACATGAACACATAATAAAACGCGCCAAAGCAGTTCGCGCTAAACGCCCAAATGGCGCCGAACACCACAAAACGCAGCAGCGAATGACTCCGACGCAGCACCGCGAATTGCTCGCGTAGTGGCTTCGGCGTCGTGCGCTCGTGACGCACCGTCGCGGACGGTCGCGTGTCCGGCATCTGCCAGAAATAATAGAGCGAGATCGCGCGGCAAATTACCGCGACAAGGATGATCAATTGAAACCCGTGCGCCGAATACTCGCCCTGCGTCACCGCGTAGCCGGTCAACGCCACAAACAGCAACGTCGCGAACTGACCGATGCGATTACGTTGCCCGAAATACCGCACGCGCAGGCGCGGTGGCACGAGGTCGTGCATCCACGCATTCCACACGATGGACGCGAGCGATGCGAAAAATGCATTCGCCAGGGAAAACCAAAACAAAAAATACGCGACCGTATTGGCATCGGACGTGAACAAACGCGGCAGATTCCAGCCGAGCGCGGCCCACGCGATCGCTTGCGCGCCCGTCGTGAAAATCATCGCCTGACGCGCCGCGATGCGCGTCACGAACGGCGCGAGGAAGGTTTGTAGCAAATTGCACGCGAAGGGCAGGGCGGCGAGTCCGCCCATCGTGGCCAGCGTCACCGGCAGCCCGCGAATCATCAGCGCGGCCATGAAAACATTTACCGGCAGCGACATCGTGACCACCGGCGTCGCGAAGCAGCCTTCGATGGTGCTCGCACGCATGCCGCGGCGCAGGCGCTCGCGGTATTGCGAAAGAGTCAGTTTTGGCGATGATGTGGACACGATGATATTGAGCAAAGCCGGACGAGTGCCACGTGTGATAAAAGCGGAGGAATTGGCGACTGAAAACACCGTCACGCTCGCGCGACAGCTTTTAGGAAAAGTATTAGTTCGCACGCTCGCTGGCGAACGCACGGAAGTAATCATCACTGAAGTCGAAGCCTACCACACGGCGGAGGATCTCGCCTGCCACGCTAGCAAAGGCCGCACGCCGCGCACTGACGTGATGTTCCGGCCCGGCGGAATTTGGTATGTGTATCTGTGTTACGGAATTCACGAGATGCTCAATCTCGTGACGGGCCCCGCAGATCATCCGGCCGCGATCTTGATTCGTGGAGTCGACGGTGCCATTGGCCCGGGGCGCGTCACAAAAAAGCTGAAAATTAATCGCACCCTCAACGGATTGCCCGCCGCGCCAGGCAGTGGATTGCATCTTGAAGATCACGGCATCGTCGTGCCGAAACGACTCGTTACCGCCGGCCCGCGCGTCGGCATCGATTATTCCGGCCCGATTTGGTCAGCCAAGCCGTGGCGGTTTCAGTTTAATGTCGCCGATTTGGCAAAACCCGCACGCCGCCGCATCATTTCTTCGGCGGTTGATATTCACTGAGCAACAACGTGGCGGTGCCGAAATTGAGTTTCAGCTGCATTTTCACCGGCAGGTTGCCGTCGCTTTGGGCAATCCAGACTTTGATTTCGCCGCCGCGTTTAAAAAGTCCTTTCGGGTCTTTTTCCATGTAAGGCACCATGACGAGCGTCTTATAGGTGCCGAGCGGGGTGCGGACTTCTTCGTAGCCTTCCGCGCGAATCTTTAGCGGATAAAGGTCACGGCCGAAATGCACCAGCAGGTCGCGTTCGTCGCCGGGTTTTAGGTTCCAGTTGCGCGTCTGAATGAGCGCGCTGATCAAGTCGACCGGATCGCCTTCCGGAATCGGGATGTCGCGCGAACGATCGGTGCGCACGCGGTCGGTGAATTTCGCGATGCGCGTTTTGTAGTCGAAAGTCGTTTCGGTATCCGTGGCGCGGTCCTTTTCCTTGCCGCTTTCCTTAACCAACAGATTGCGACTGCTCGCTTTCTCGATGATGACCTCGGCTTGGTTGTCGAAGGAGTAAACGCCGCGCACAAAACCCCGCGAACGGGTGTCGTTGGTCACGCGCATCACGGCGACGCCGTCGCGGGTTTCATCGTGGGCAGTGATGGTGATTTCGCCGGCTTTGTTGAAGATGGCAAAACCGACATTGTATTTCAGGCTCTCGCCGTCGCCGAAGGCCGTAAACGGCGCGGCGAAGGCACGGCTCACCAGGAGCGAGCTCAGAAAAACGAAGAGAGGAAAACGAAAACCCATGGCAATGTCCGACAAACAAATACGCGAAAGGTGCGGCGGCGAGCTTGTTAGTTTTTTAAGCTGAGCCGGCAGGCGGCGCCCCGGCGAGCTTGCGGCAGGTGTCGAGCGTGTCGATTTCAGTCGGCGTTTTATCGGTGCGAATGCGCGCGATGCGGGGAAATCTCAGCGCGTAACCGCTCTGGTGGCGCGTGCTGGGTTGGATGGAATCGAACGCGATCTCCAGCACGGTGTCGGGTTGCACGTAGCGCAGACGTCCGCGCTCTTCGAGCGTATGGTCGAGAAAATGTGTCGTGAGTTGCGCGATCTCGACATCGGTTAGCCCCGAATACGCTTTGCCGACCGTGAGCAAGCGGTCGCTCGTCGTGTCACGAATGGCGAAAGTGTAATCCGAAAGCACGTCACGGCGTTTGCCGTGGCCGTATTCCACGGCGACAACCACGACATCGAGTGTCGCGTAAGCCTTTTTAAGTTTCAGCCAAGCCTGCCCGCGTCGGCCCGGCGTGTAGAAGCTCGCGGGATCTTTGGCCATGAGGCCTTCATTGCCGCGTTCGCGCGCGCGCAGGAATGCGGCTTCGATTTCGATCGCGGTCGACGCTTGCGTGATCGGCGCCACGTGAAGCTTTGGATGCGTGGCGGGCACAATTGCCTCAAGGTGACGCCGCCGCTCACGCAATGGTTCTTTAAGTAAAATATGTCCGTCGAGCCACAGCAGGTCGTAAGCGGAAAACGACACCGGAATCTCCCCGCCGAGAAACAGATCGTCGCCTTTGCGCCCGAGCCGTTTTTGCAACTCGGCGAAAGGCAGCGCGCGGCCGTCGCGCCACGCGAGCAATTCACCATCGGCGATAAAATCGCAACCTAAGCTCGCCGCGCTCGCCGCGAGATCGGGAAACTGCGCGGTGATGTTATGCAAGTCGCGCGAGTAGAGTTGCACGCGCGAACCCACTTTGTGCAGCTGGCAGCGGATGCCGTCGTATTTTTCTTCGAGCCATACCGGTGGCGCGAGGCGTTCGAGAATCGCGTCGGCGGTCGGCTCAGGCGACGCCAACATGAATTGCAGCGGACGGAAGGGCACGAGTTCGATCTGATCGAGACGATTTTCGGCTGCCGCGATGTAGACTTGGCCGAGATCACCGCAGAGCAAATTCGCCGCGCGCACCGCGTCGAGCGTGCGACCGGTCGCTTTGGCGATGGCTTCCTCGACCAGTCCTTCTTTCAAACCGATGCGCAGATCGCCCGTGATGATTTTCACCGCATATTTGGCCTCTTCCGCAGTCAGTCGCGCGAAAAAGTTTTGCAGCGTCGAAATTTTTTCCGAAGGCCCACGATCAATCGCGAGCTTGGCGAACGTCGTGGAAAGTTCCGGTAGCACGACGTGTTCACCTCCCGGAATGCGTTGAGCGAGTAGCGCCGCGGTCGCATCGCCGGTATCGCGGAACTGGCTGTAAGCAGCGCGAAAAGCGCCTTCGTTGGTGCCAGCAGTCGCAATGATTGCGCGCCGCAGCAAAGCGACGCCGGTATTAAGCGTGCGTGCATCCGCTTGGGCAAACGCGCGTCCGGTGAAATACACGGCGGCGAGCGCGGCAATTTCCACGGGCAGGCTCGCGAAGTAATTTTGCAGCACATCGATTTTCACGAGTTTGCTCGCGGTCGTGCCGACTTTTGCCGCGGTTTCAGCGAAGCGCGCGAACGAGTCTGCCGCCCGGGCAAGTTCGTCTGCAGGCGAGGCTTCATGCCCCGATTGATTAGCGCGTTTTTTGTGTTCGCCCGAATCGGGGCGTAAAGCGCTTCCGACCGAAATGCCCATGCCCAACTCCAACTGATTTACCTGGCCGACGGCCCACGCTTCGATGCCGCGTTCGCGCAACGTTTGGGCAAATTCTTTGGCGAAGCCGTGGAGCGTAAACACGCGTTGCGGTTTCACTCGGTCGACAAACTCAAGTAAGTCGGGGTAGTCAGCGTGATCGGACAGCGCGAAGGCGGCGTCGCATTGATAGCGATACATCGCGCTGGAATCGACGGCCCAACCCGTGATCATCGCGGTGCGTTTGTTTTCGAGTTTACGAAACGGTGTCCAGTTCACCGATTGCGGCGGCGCGATGATCACGTGACCGCCCGCGTGGGCCGCATCGAAAATGGCATGCCCGGGAAAATGCATGCCGAGTTGCTCGTAAACCTTCGTGAGCTTGTGCGTCTGCGGGTGCAGCATCGCGGGCAAACCGGCCCGACCGATGGCTTGGAGCAGTTCCTGGCTTTTACCCAGACTGTAACCGAAGAGAACCGGAATCGCATCCTCGTGCAGCGCTTGCTGACAAAACGCGACAATGTCAGCCACGACTTTTTCCGTCGGCGGGAAAACATATTTCGGCAGGCCGAACGTCGTCTCCATGATGAGCGTGTCGGCTTGTGGCGTGGCGCACGGTTCGGCGGAGAGGCCTTGGCGGAGCTTGAAATCGCCGGTGTAGAGCAATGTGCCGCGTTCGCTCGTCGCGTGAAATTGCGCGGAGCCGAAAATGTGTCCGGCGGGGTAAAGGCGAACCGTGCAGCCTGCGGTGAGTTCGTGCGGCTGTTCGTAAGGCAGGATCAGTTCACGGCGTTCGCCCGGCATGCGCGCCTGCATGAGTTTTGCCGTGCCGTCGGAGCAGAGGATTTCTTTGTGCGCGCCAAGGTGGTCAAAATGGGCGTGGGAAACGAAGCTGCGTTCGACTGGGAAATGCGCGTCGAGCCACCAGTTGATCTGGGGGAGGTAGATGCTGCCGGATTTATCGATGACGTCCCAAGGCATAGTCGTTGTGCGGTGGAACGACCCACAAAGTGAACGTTAGTTCGGAAGTCAAAGCGCGCCCTGCGGCGTGGTGCTTACGACGCGGAGATGTATTTCTTGCGCAGCAAGCGCCACGCCGTGACGAAGAACGCCGTCAACGGCACCGCGAGCACCATGCCGAGAATCCCGCCCAGCGCCTGACCCCAGAAAAACACCGCAACGATGATCGCGACCGGATGCAGTCCGGTTTGATGTCCCATGATCTGCGGCGTAAGAAACCAGCCTTCCACAAACTGCACCGCGGCAAACACGCCCAGGCAGATCAACATCAGCGAAACCCCGCCGTCAGGTTGCAGAAACGCGAGCGGCAGCACGACACTCAGGCCCAGGATTGACCCAAGGTAGGGGACGATGTTGAGCAGGCCGATGATCAACCCGAGCGCCAAACCGAATTTCAATCCGGCGATGGAAAACCCGATTGCCATCAATACGCCCATGATGAGACCGATCACGATTTGCCCGCGGAAGAACGCCACCAAGATCGAGAGGAATTCCTTGATGAGAAACACCACGTCGTTGCGGTGCTCCAGTTTGAGAAAACTCAGGTGTTTTGAAAGATTCCGCGTGGGCTCTTTGTCTGAGAGCAGGAAGAAAAATAAATACACCGGGATAATTGCGAGCAGCACCACGAACCCGAAAAACCCGAAAATGCCCGCGCCAGCTTGTTTGAGCGACGGGGCGATGTGGCCGGCAAGATTTTGCGCCTGTTCGGTCAGGCCATCGACGATGCTTTTGATGTGCGGATTTTCCAGGTAGCGTCGCGTCACCGCGAGCCACTCGGGAAAATGCGCTTCACCCCATAGCACGCTTTTTTCCCACAACGTCGGCACATACATGGCGAAATCGAGGATCTGGCCGACAATCGCCGGCACGACTGCGAAAATGCTGCCGGCAAAAATCAGCAGGAAAATTCCGTAAAGGAGCACGACTGCGATCGGGCGACGGATTTTCAAGCGATGCTCGAAGACACTGACGACCGGGCGCAAAATCAGCGCGAGAATCCCAGCGACGGCGAGCGGCCAGATGACGTTTGCGAACGTTGCCACGAACAGCGCCACGCCTGCGAAAATGAAATAGGCGAGTGCACCGATGGCACAGACCGCGCCGAAACTGAGCGCGAAGCCGACCAGCTTGCGTTGCGCGGGCGTAAGCAGCGATGGATTTTCGGCGGACATGCCCGCGAGAGAATGCGCTCGCGTGCAGCGAAGCCAGCGCAAATGCAGCGCGTGGATTCGCGGACAGGTTTTCTACGCCATCCTATTTGAGTGGCTCCCCGTGAATTTCATTAACCTCCGCCGGCACTTGATAGTTCGGGTCATCGATGGCGTTTTGAATCATCTCAAGAAGGATACGTGAGCGCAGACTTTCCGGAAGCAGGCGCGCGCTTTCTTGTGCGTAGCGGCGCGCAGCGGTGGGTTGGCGATGGCTGAGGAGCTGGCTCGCGATTGCGCGATGAAGTTGACCGTTGGTGGAGTTGCGTGCGGAAATGTCGGCGTAAACGCCGAGCGCCTCTTCCACTTGGTTTGATTCAAGGAGCGCGATGCCGAAATTCATCGCGGCATCCGTGGCTCCAGGGCGGTGACGGAGAAACTCTCGGTAATAAATCGAGGCCTGCCCATACCATCGCATCCGGCTCAAAAGTCGCTCGGCAACCAAACCAATCCTGTCCACCTCCGCGCTCGAAGCGGGCGTGCCGGCGGGCAGCGCCACGCCGGGCCAGCTTTCGATCCAGTAAATTTTTACCGCGTTGCCGAGGATCGCCACCGGCTGCTGATTGCGAAAGCCCTGATAGTAGATCCGCCATTCCTTGGGCAGAAAAACGCCGCTTTCTATCGTCGCGCCGATCGCCACATAGCCCGGTAGTTTGGGTTCGGGTTGCGGTCCGCGAGCCAGCGCGGTGCCGGGCAGATAAGAATACGGGATGCCGTAATAGGCCGGGTCGGCCATGCCGAAATAAGCGAGATTGAGATGTTGGACGTGGTTGTCATCGACCCAACGTTTCAAGAGCTTCAAATATTGGCCCCAATCGATATTCGAATCGGAAAGATAACTTAATCCTTTGCGCGGGCCACCGCTGAAGCGGTTGAAAAAAGTCAGTGTGTGCGGATAGATCGCGACGAACGTCACCAGCCAGAATCCCGCGGGCACCACCACGGGGATCCATCTGAAGCGCCCGTTAAGCGCGAGAAGTTCCCGCATTCCGAGCAACGCCACCAACAGCACAAATGGAAAGATTGGCAGGAGGTGACGCACCCCGAGGTTGATCGAACTGGTCATGGCCACCGCGAAATAAATCACCGCCGGCAAGATCGCGAAAAGCACGTTTGCCGTTCCGAGTTGTGGCCGGCGCCGGCACGCAAAAACGATTCCCGCCAAGGCGAAGAACAGCAGGCCGGCAGGCGTTTTCACGAGGAACGCGACGGGGAAATAATACCACCAGCCTTTCGAGCTGATTTCCCCGGCGAGATAGCCGGCCATGGGTTCCGACGTCCCGAAGCTCAGGACGAATCCTTGCGTGTAGGCGTTGGGCAGTAGCCGATGTTCATCGAGCCAGTTGACGATTTCGTAAATCACCGAGTGAGTGCCGTTCACACGGATAATTTTTTCGCTATGGAAAATCCAGTCGGCGTCCGCACTCGGTGCGTAGCGGAATCCATAGACGGCCCAAATCGCCAGGTAGCTCGCGGCGATCAGCATGCCCACCACCGCCAGCGCGCGTCGCCACGTGATGGTCGTGGGATGATTGCAGGCTGCGACAACCAGCAGCACCAGCACGATCGGCCCAAGCAGCACGGCGGAATATTTGCTGACCATGGCGAGCGCGAAACAACTCGCGAGTCCGGCTAGATTGGCCGGAGTAAATTGCCGGCAGCCACGCCACAGGAAATAAATCGTGCCGAAATAAAAACACACGAGCCCGCCGTCGGTCGTGACGAGCGAGAAATACGTCAGGAGATTTGGCTCGATTAAATAAAATCCCAACGCACCCGCCGCCGGCCAAAGTCCGAACCACTCGTAGGCCCAACAAAAAAGCATTACCCCAAGGAGTGCGCCGAGGATGACGATCATGAATCTCGCGGGATAGAGCAGGCGATCCGCGTTGTTGGCTTTATACAACATGTCGTGAGCGTAGAAAAAGCTCATCGAAATCCAGTCGCGTTGGCTGAATTTATCCAGCGGTGGCCGCAGGATTTTTACGTCGCTCACTCCGAGCAGCGGCAATGCCGCCCATATGCGGAGGAAGGGCGGATGGGTTGGCTCGATGCGGTGGTCACCTTGGCGCAGCGCCACATAGCCCGCAACCAGATGCACCGGCTCGTCAAACGTCGCGGACTCCTGCGTGTAGATGCCCAGCTGAATGGCAAAGTAGGCGAGCGCAAAAATTCCCAGGATGAGTGCGATCCGCAACCGCGAGGGCGGTGCGGCGACGGCGTGGGCTGGCGGTGATCGAAAATTGGAGATGCCCGCCGTCATGGAAACGAGTGGATGGACTCCGGAGTCGGAAAGATATGACCGGCCGGCGGAATGAGCGTCAATTTTCGCTCGGAGGTGTCAAGTGCGGCGGCGGCGGGAAAATTCAAGTGTCTTCCCTTGACATTCTAGGGAAGAGCCGACTTTCTCCTAGTCAATCTAGGGAAGACTCATGCCAAACAACAAAGCCGATCTCTTGCAGGGCACACTCGACCTGCTTATCTTAAAATCGCTGCAGAACGAACCGATGCATGGCTTCGGAATTTCGCTCCGCATCCAGCAAATGTCGAAAGACATGCTTACCGTGGAGCAGGGATCGCTTTACCCCGCGCTCTACCGGCTAGAAGACCAGGGCTGGATCAAATCGGAGTGGGGCGTTTCAGAAAACAACCGAAAGGCAAAGTTCTACACGCTGACGGTTTCCGGCAAAAAGCAGCTCACCACCGAGGAGCAAACGTGGGCCAATCTTTCAAAGGCCATCAACCTCGTGCTCGGCCACGCGTAAGTTTCAAAAAAATCTAACCACGGGGACGCCACCTGAGCCAACGCTGTGCGTTGGTCTTTCCATGGTTCACTTTCGATTAATTCCATTCTCATGAAAATTCTGCGCAAACTCCGCTCCCTTGTCCGCAAAGAAAAAATCGAGTCCGAGATGACAGAAGAGATGCGGCTGCACATCGAGCTGCAGACCGAACTGAATCTCAAATCCGGCCTGGCTCCGGACGAAGCTCGCTACGCCGCGTTGCGGCAGTTTGGTAATGTCGTGTGCGTGCAGGAAAATGCCCGCGAAGGGCGCGGCTGGCTGTGGCTGGAAAATCTCGCGCGCGATCTCCGGCTCGGCGTTCGGTCTCTCCTCAAAACGCCCGGCTTCACTTTGATCGCAGTGGTCACCATCGCGTTTGCCGTCGGCGCGAACACCGCGATGTTCAGTGTGTTCAACGAAATCGTTTTGCGTCCGCTGCCGTTTCCAAAGGTGGACCAGCTCGAACGGATTTTCCGCGTCACCCCTCAGAACGATGAAGGCCTGTTTTCGTCCGCCGATTATCTTGATTTGCAGTCTAAGGCGGCAGGCTACGGACAAGTCGCGGCTTATACGCCGGCCAACCTGAGCGTCGCGGAACCGGGCCGGCCCGCGGAAATAGCCGGTGCGTTGCGGGTCGAGGCGAACTTCTTTTCCGTCCTTGGAGTCCAGCCGCAGCTGGGGCGCAGTTTCCGCGCGGACGAAGCCGTGCTGGGCAATCACCGGGTCGTGGTCATCAGTCATCGCTACTGGCAGAATCGTTTTGGCGGTGACGCGAAAATCATCGGGCACACGTTCCGTATCAACGGCGAGCCACACGAAATTATCGGCGTGATGCCACCCGCGTTTAGTGACTGGCGTTATCTGGGCTGGGTCGATGTCTTCCGCCCGCTGGGCTTGAGCTCGCAGGAAGCGGCGGATCGCGATGCGACCCCGTTGCGCTTCGTCGCGCGCCGCGCGGAAACGCTTTCACCGGCGGATGCCTCCGCGTTCATCCGCAACTTCGGCGAGAAACTGGCGGCGGATTTCCCGGCTTCCAACGTGGGTAGCAGCTGGCGCACTTTGCCGCTGGAAAGCACCGCCCAAAGCTCGCTCGTGACGGTGAGCATGCTGATCACGCTCTCGGGATTTGTCCTGCTCATCGCGTGTTCCAATCTCGCAAATTTTCTGCTCGCCCGGACGATGGCGCGGGCGCGGGAATTCGCCGTGCGCGCCGCGCTCGGGGCTTCGCGTTTTCAGCTGATGCTCCCGCTCGCGGTGGAGTCGCTGTTGTTGGCGATCACGGGCGGGATTGGCGCGGTGTTGGTGGCCACTTGGGCGACCGACTGGCTGACGGCGCGCAGTGTGGCTGACGATGGTCGGTTCGTGACGTTCCCGCTGGACTGGACGGTGCTCGGTTGGGCGTTGTTCGCCTCACTCGGCACCGCGCTCGCATTCGGCATCGCGCCGGCGCTGTTTGCGATGCGGCTGAATGTGAACAGCACACTCAAAAGCGGCGCGCGAGGTGCCACGGCGGGTCGAGCCCAGCAACGTTTCGGCCGCATGCTCATCGCCGGTCAGTTCGCGCTCGCGATGGTGTTGCTCACGGGTGCCGCCGTGTTTGTGCGCGGGATTCACGAGGTCAACAATCGCCGCACGGGCTGGGAGTCGGATCATTTGGTCACCGGTTCGGTGCTGTTGCCGGTGACGACCTATCAAGGGCCCGAGCAAATCAATGCCTTTCACCGGCTCGCGGTGGAGCGTTTGGAAACGTTGCCCGGGGTGACGTCGGCCAGCGTGTCTTCCGTGCTGCCTTTCTTCGGGTTGTCGGCGCCGCGCCGCTACCTCGTGCAAGGTCATCCCGTGACACCCGAGCCTGGACGTGAACCCGCCGCTGCGGTGAACGCGGTGAGTCCGCGCTACTTCGAAACCGTGGGCACGGGCGTGGTGCGCGGCCGCGCGTTTAACGCCGGCGACACGCTACGGTCGCCCAAGGTGTTCGTGATTAATGAAGCGATGGCGAAGGGACTTTTTGGCGGCGGAGATCCGGTCGGCCAGCGCCTCGCCCAAGTCGGCGGGCCCACGCTGGAGTGGGGTGAGATCGTAGGCGTGGCGCGCGATGTGCAATCCGTGATCCCGAATTCCAAGCCGGTGAGCTATCAAGTTTATCAACCGATCACGCAGGAGCCCGAGGCGTTTTGTGAAATCGCCGTGCGCGCTCCGCGCGTGGATCCCGCCACGCTCGTCAGCAGCATTCGCGCAACCATCGCCGCGCTCAATCCCGACTTGCCGGTTACGTTACTGCGTCCCGCCAACCTCACCATCACGCGGACAAACTACGAACTCGCCGTGCTGCGCGACATGCTCGCGTCCATCGCGATACTCGGCCTCGCGCTCGCGTCGCTCGGAGTTTACGGAGTAATCGCGCGCACCGTCGCGCAACGCACGAGTGAATTCGGAATTCGCATCGCGCTCGGCGCCCGCACCCGCGACATCACCCGCAACGTGCTCAGTTCCGGCGTGAAGCTCGCGTTGATCGGCTCCAGCCTCGGCTTGCTCGGCGCTTACGGCATCACGCAACTGATCGCCGCCGGCTATCCCGGCATGCCGACCCACAGCGTCGCCGTGCTCCTCGGGGTGACGTTGTTGCTCTTGAGCATCGCCTTCCTCGCGTGCTGGCTCCCCGCCCGCCGCGCGGCGAAAGTCGATCCAATGATCGCGCTGCGCGCGGAATAGACTCTAACGCGATGAACTTTATTCGAAAATTCCGAGGATTGTTTCGCAAATCGAAACTCCAAGCCGAGATGGCGGAGGAGATGCGGCATCATTTCGAACTGCAAACGGAACGAAACCGTGCGGTGGGCATGAGCGAGGAAGAGGCTCGCTACGCGGCGTTGCGGAAGTTCGGAAATGTGGCTGGCATTCAGCAACAGGCGCGGGATCAGCGAGAGTGGCGGTGGCTCGAGGCCGCGCTGCAGGATGGACGCTTTGCATTCCGCCAGTTGCGGAAGCAACCGGGGTTCACCGCCGCAGCCGTGCTCACACTGGCGCTCGGCGTGGGGTTTGTGACGACCTTGTTCACCATCGTGAATGGCATCGCTTTCCGGGGCCTGCCATTCGAGGAATCGCACCGAATTGTCAGTGTCGAAATGCCGTCCGAACGGTTGCCTGAAATCAGTCTGCAGCAAACGGGTTTTGAATTCCTATCGGTTGTCCGTTCGGGACTGGTCAATCTTAGCGGCGAGGTGACCGCCAGTCGCCAGCCGGGAGCCTGGGTCTCGCTCAATCTTTTCGAATTGCTGCGCGTGAGGCCGGTGCTGGGCCGCGGTTTGCTGGCCGAGGATGCCGTGCCGGGTGCGCCGAAAGTGGTATTGCTCGGCGACGCTCTGTGGCGGATGGACTTTCGCGGCGATCCTGCGGCCGTCGGCGGCGTGATCCGCATCAACGGCGAGCCCCACACGGTCATCGGTGTGATGCCTCCGGGTTTCGGTTTCCCGCGCAATGAAATCCTGTGGATGCCGTTGCCCGACCAAGAGCGCCGCGCCGGCGCCCTCGTGGTCGGCCGACTCAAGGCAGAAGTCAGCGCTGCGCGGGCCGCACAGGAATTGACGGTTCTTAACACGCGGCTGGCGACCGACGAATCCAGCCCGATCACGCCAGTGGAAGTCATTCCCTTTGCCGAGCGTAGCATCAAGGGTGTCGTGCGCAATCTGCTCACGGGAATCTTGGGCGCCACGTTTCTTGTGCTCATCCTGGCGTGCGCGAATGTGGCCAATCTCATCCTGGTGCGGGCCGCCGATCGCGGTCGCGAACTCGCGCTGCGCTCGGCGCTGGGTGCGACGCGGGCGCGTTTGATCGGGCAGCTGCTGACCGAAAGCTTCGTGCTCAGCTCGCTTGGCGCCGCACTGGGCGCCTTCGGGGCCCAATGGGGCACCCGGCTGCTTTGGAATTATGTGGGGCGAGAAGCGGACCTGACGGGCGGCGTGCCGTTCTGGGTTAATTTCCAGATGGATGGCGCGGTCCTCGGCTTTGTGGTGGGCGTTACCGTTCTCGCCAGTGTCCTCACCGGCCTTGTGCCGGCGCTACGTTCGTCCCGCGTCAATGTGAACGAACAACTCAAGGATGGCGCTGCCGGCAGCGGGCGAATCTCGCGGCTGACGGGCATTCTGGTCAATGTCCAGATGGCACTTTCGGTCTGTCTCGTTGTGGCGGCAGGGCTATTCCTCACGCTGCTGATCGATTTCAACCGGAAGCAGCTGCCCTACGATCCGGCGGCGGTGCTGACGGCCCGCATCAGCTTGGACGGCGGCACTTATCCAGCATCGGGACAGCGGACGGCATTTTTCGATGAACTCATAGCCAGCCTGGCGGCTAGCCCGGAGGTGGTGGCCGCAGGCCTGACTTCCGCCGAATCGTTTCGGCCCGCCCAGAGGCAGATCGAAATGGAGGGTGCGGTCTATGCGCAGCGGGCGGGCAAGCCCACGGTGTTCGCAGAAACCGTCACCCCGGGCTACTTCGACACGCTCGGTCTGGCGGTGCGCGCGGGCCGGCTTTTTCAGTCAAGCGACACTCCGGCAGTCCCAGCCGTGGCGGTGGTGAACCCAGCTTTCGTCGCGCAGTTTGGCGAAGGCAGTGACATGATCGGTCGGCGATTCCGCGTGGCCGCGGAGAATCCGACGGACCGGTGGATCACGATCGTCGGGGTGGTGGAAGATGCCGGCAGCATGAAGGCGGCGCAGAAGACGGATGGAGCGCGGTTCTACCGACCGTTTGCGCAGGAGCCGGCGACCACGGCGACTCTCGTTGTTCGTGGCCGGCAGAGTGGGTCCGGATTGGTTGAACTTGTCCGGCGGGCGGTAGTTGCCCGTGACCGGGACCTGCCGTTGAGTCAGGTTCACACGGTGCAGCAAATTATCGAAATGGAGCGCATCGGCATCAATGTGCCGGGACTCCTGCTCGTGCTCTGCGGACTCGGCGCCCTGGCTTTGGCGAGCGTCGGGGTATACGGCGTGGTGGCTTATGGGGTTCGCGCGCGCGCGCGGGAGTTCGGTGTCCGGATGACCTTGGGTGCCAGCCGGCGGCACATCCTGCAACTCGTGGTCGGAGGAGGCCTGCGCCAGCTTTCGTTAGGCCTTGGCGGCGGCGTGCTGCTCGCGCTCGGGGCCTCGGCGGCACTCAGCTCGATGTTCGTGGGGTTCGGCCGCACTGCGTATGATGTCTGGATTTACGCCGCCGTCGTCAGCCTGCTCGCCAGCGTGGGCGCCGCAGCGCTGCTGATCCCCGCGCGGCGGGCGGCGAAGGTGGATCCGATGGTGGCGCTGCGCGCGGAGTAAATCACCGATGCTTTCGCACCTGATTCTGGCTTTGCGGTTTCTTGTTTCCCTGGTTTTAACCCGCGCAAACGAGGCTCCCCGGTGGGTGATCCTGCGCAGCGACGACGACCCAAAACTGGGACGGAGGGTGCACGTGGGCGTTCTCGGTGCGAGGCTGCGGTTCAAGGGGACTAACCGACGGGCGGCCCACATCGATCTGGCAATCACGCTGCGGACGAGGACCGAAATCCACCATCGACTCAATCGGTCGATCTGGCAAAAGCTGGCCCAGCATGACGCCTGATCCGCAACCCTCGGATAGTCCGAGCTACCTTTCGGTTTGGCTGGAACGGTGGGGAATGGATTTCCGGTTTTCGGTGCGGTCCTTGCGCCGTGCCGCTGGATTCAGCGCGGCAGTGATCATTACGCTGACGCTGTGCATTGGCGCGAACACCACGATCATGTCGGTGTTGTATGGACTCATCTTGAAGCCGATGCCGTTTCGCGATTCGGGGCAGTTGGTGCAGGTCTATAATTCTTTGCCGAAAACCAATCGTCTGCGGGAGCGGGTCAGCATTCCCCAATATCTCGATTACAAAGCGAACGCGGATCTCTTCGCGGGTTTTGCTTTGTGGGCCACGTGGACGTTTAACATCGGCGAGGATGCCGACACGGAGCGGGGGATTGGTGCGCGGGTCACGGCGGATTATTTTGAAATGCTCGGCGTGACACCACTCTTGGGACGCTTCTACACGATGGACGAATGCACGCCTGGCAAGGATGACGTTCTCGTGTTGACCGAGAATTTCTGGGAACGAAAATTCAACGCCGACCCGACGGTGATCGGGCGAATCATCCGGCTCGGTGGACAGCCGTTCACGATTATCGGCGTGGCGCCGCGCAGTCTTGAGGCTTTCAATTCGGATACGACGGTGTTGAAGCCTTTCGAGTGGTCGCCGGTGCAGGCGACACCGCGCGCACGCTGGTCGCCGACCGCCACGCTTTACGCGCGAATCAAACCCGGCGTGGCTCACTCGACGGCGCAGGCCCAGGTATTGACGCTGGAACGACGCGCACAGGAAACGGCGCCACCGGCCATGAAGGAAGTTCTTGATCGTGGTGGGTTCCGATTGGGCGTCGTCCAAGTGCGGACGGAGCAAACGCGGTCGGTCCGCACCAGTTTGCTGATGCTGCAAGGCGGCGCATTTTTGGTTTTGTTGCTCGGCTGCGTCAACGTCGCGAACCTCATGCTCGCTCGAGCTAATGCGCGGAAAATGGAGTTGGCGGTTCGCCAGGCTTTGGGCGCGGGACTCGGCGCACTCGTTCGCCCGATGGTGATCGAAGGCCTGTTGGTGGCCACGGCGGGGGCGACGCTCGGACTCGGGCTAGCGTGGGGCAGCCTGCGAATAATCAACCGTTACACCACGGCCATCGTGCGCGAAGTTGCGCCGATCGCCCTGGATGGCACGGTGCTGACGGTGACATTGCTGAGCGCGGTGACCGTCGCCTTGCTGATTGCGCTGCTGCCAGCGCTCGCCATCTGGCGGACAAATTTGGCGCATTCACTACAGGGAGGAAATCGCGGGGCATTGGCTGGCAGTCGGACTCGGACGGCAAGCGGATGGCTCGTGGTGGCGCAAGTAGCGCTGGCGTTGGTGCTGCTGATCGGAGCGGGTTTGTTGATGCGCAGTTTTTCACGCGTGCTGAACGTCAATCCAGGGTTTGACGCCGCCCGTGTGGTTCAAGGCCGGACGGTTTTCGGTGTGCCGGGTATGAAGGGCATGACTGCGGAAGGCATCAAAACCACCCAAGACTTGATCCTCGCGCGCATGAGAGAAATTCCCGGAGTGGAAAAAATTGGCTGCATCTCCGGATTCCCGCTCAGTCCGACCATCAGTCTCACCAACATTCCGCTTCGTGGTTCGATTCCCGGACAACCTGAAACTCACGCCACCGCCGCCGGGTTGAATGTTTCGCCGGGTTTCTTCGAGGCAATGGGCATTCGATTGCTTGAAGGGCGGGATTTCAACGAAACTGACGCCACGTTCTGGCCGCGCCGTGCTTACATCATCGACGAGAACTTCGCCCGGAAATATTTTCCCGGACGCAGTGCGATCGGCGAGGCGTTCGCTTTCGGCGATCCGAAACTTCCCTCGGATCAATGGCCGCGAATCGTCGGCGTAGTGGCTTCGGCCAAACTGTTCGGGCTCGAGGATAACAGTGAAACCCCGGTCGGTTTTTCCGTGATGGGCCCTTCGGCGGGGTTTTCCATGGTGCTGCGCACCAGTCGGCCAGCGAAAGAAATTATCCCGCAGATGCGCGCGAAGCTGCGGAGTGTCGATCCCAGTGCGCCGCTTTATCATGAGGGCTCATTGGAAGAGGATCTCGATAACATGCTTTCGAATCGACGCGGCGTGATGTGGCTGCTGGGCGCTTTTGCAGGCATCGCGCTGCTGTTATCGGCCGTCGGTATCTACGGCATGCTCGCTTACGATGTCGCCCAACGCACGCGGGAGATTGGTATTCGCGGCGCAATCGGGGCTTCGCGTGGGCAAATCGTCGGGTTGATTTTAAAGCAGGGACTTTGGAAAACAGGCGCGGGCGTGCTCATCGGTTTGGGCGGGGCGTTTTATTTGAGCCGCTATCTCGGCAGCTTGTTGTTTGAAGTGAAGCCGACCGATCCATTGGTGTTCGCGGCGGTGTGTGCGCTTTTACTAGTCGTCTCTTTTCTGGCCAGTTGGTTGCCGGCGCGGCGCGCGGCGAAAGTTGATCCGATGGTGGCATTGCGTGCGGAATGAAATTTATCGGGATAATTACACTCACGTTTTTTTTATTCGTGACGAGCGGCTGTCGCCACGTCGCCCGGAGCGGAAGTAGTGTCGTAAAATTCATCGCACCGCCTGATCCCATTGCGACCAACGAAGTCGTCGGTGCGAGCATACCGTCACTCGCGCCGGCAATTCAGTATCGCGATGCGACGCCCATCGGCGAACTGGCGAATCCGGTGTTTCCTCCCGCTGCGTTGAAAGCGTTCGCCGGGTGGGCCGCCGTGGGCCTGCGCATCATTGTCGATGAAAGCGGCAGCGTTTCCTCAATCGAGCCCAGCATCCTGACGCTCTCGACGCCCGGCCCGTTTGCGGCGGAATTCCGGCGCGCCGCAGAGGACGCGATCAAGCAATGGAAATTTAAACCTGCGGAAACCCGCTATCTCGAACAAGCCAGTGCCCGGGACGGCACGACGTGGATGCGCGTCGTGCGAACCGAGAGGATGGAGCGTGTGTTCGATGTGTCGTTTACGTTTAACGAGTCCGGGCGGGTGACGTCCCGTTAATACGGGACAGGGATTAGGTTTGTTGAAACGTAACGCCGACTTTCACTCGGCGTCACTTTGCTTACCATGCTGACCCCACAGAGTTTTCGTCTTGTTGCGTTTGGATTGAGTGCGGCGCTGCCGCTCGCGTTGATTTTAAACGCAGACGAACCTGTCACGAATTCGATCGGGCTGAGATTGGTGCCGATTGCCGCGGGAGAATTTCAGATGGGCTCGACCGTGAAGCCCGCCAATTGGGACGAGCAACCGGTGCACCGCGTTGCGATCAGCCAGCCGTTGCTCATCAGCGAAACCGAAGTGACGGTGGAGCAGTTCAAACTTTTCAAGCCAGACGCGGTGCTCAACCCGGCTTACTCACCATTTGCCGCGGGCGTGAGTTGGCACGACGCGGTCGCCTTTTGCGAATGGCTCAGCAAGCGCGACGGCAAATTGTATCGTTTGCCGACCGAAGCAGAATGGGAATACGTCGCACGCGCCGGCCGTGGCGATGGCGCTGAATGGGAGAAAAAAGCAAACTCAGTCAATCCATGGGGCTTGAAAAATGTCTTCACCGGCCCGGTTGAGTGGTGCGCGGATTGGTATGGTGAATACGCTTTGAGCACGGAGCGTGATCCCGCGGGTTACAGCGCTGGCTTCACGAAGGTTGTGCGCGGCGGCTATTTGGACGAAGACGAGAAATTCAAACCGGATAATTATTTGCGGCCGTCGAATCGTGCGGCGGCCGCGCCGAGCTTCGGGCCGAACTCCGGCTCTGCACCCAACCCAGAAAAATACGGCGTGCATCGCATCGGATTTCGCGTGGTGCAGGCTGGGCCCGTGACAACGGCGTTGAAGCCGTTGGTGCCGGTGCACGCGATGCAGGGCATTAAGTTCACCACAGCGAAAGAAGCCAAGCAGGGTCCGGATCCCTCGAAACCGTATTTCCGCCGTCGCCCGATGCTGCCGATGCCGCTCGAGGGCGACATGAACTACGTGAAGGCACACCGCGCCGGTTTGCATCCTTCGTTTCTACATCACAATCACAGCCCTGGTTTCGAGGTGCTGCCGAATGGGGATACGCTGCTCGTGATTTATAGCTCCGATTGGGAATATGAACCAGAGGTTACGCTGATTGCCGCTCGGCTGCGTTTTGGCGCGGATCAATGGGACATGCCTTCGCCGTTCATCGACACGCCGGGCGCGAATGATCATGCGCCGCTGTTGTCAGTGGAAGGCGACACGCTGCGACTGTTCTGGGGTAATCCTTACGCGGAAGGACATTTTCCTTTTCAGTATATCGTTTCGAAAGACCAAGGTGCCACGTGGAGCGCAGTGAATTTTCCGCGTATCACCGGCCCGCTCGGGCGTGACCTGGATCGTCCTCAGCCCATCAATTCCACGGTGCGCGATCGCAACGGCACGCTTTACATGGCCGTCGATGCAGGCGGCGGTGGACCGCTCGGTTCGCAATCGATGCTCTGGGCCACCGACGACGAGGGCGCGACGTGGCGTGACACGCTCGGACGCACTTTCGGACGTCACACGACTTTCGTTTTAAAAAAAGACGGGAGCATTCTCGCGATGGGTGGAAAAAATTCTCACCTCGAAGGATTCATGCCGCAGGGCATTAGCAGGGATGGCGGCCGCACTTATGAGATGAGCAAGACGCCGTTCTCCGCAGTGAGTAGCGGCCAGCGGCCTTCAATTCTTCGATTGGCCAGCGGCCGTTTATTCATGGCGGGAGATTTTTATCCCTCAAAACGCATCGAAAAAGCCGCGTCGATTAAAGAAGAAGGCTCCTACGTCGCTCTGTCTGACGACGACGGCGAAACATGGCGCATTAAAAAATTACCAGGCAACTGGTCCGTGAAACGCAACGCCCCGAGCATCGGTTACTCGGTGGCGCGGCAGGCGCCGAATGGGGTGATTCATCTAATCACGTCGTCCAATCGCCCGAGCCTGCACTACGAATTGAACGAAGCGTGGATTCTCAGTGACGCGAATTTCGCCGATGACGATCCGGTCATGAACCAGAGTCGCGCGACCAAGATCGGCCAGATCAGCGAACACCGTGAAAACTACGAGAGCGGAATCCCCCGTATAACATGGAGCAGTGGCGTCGCTGACGATGGCCGCGTGCTCCTGCACGGCTTGGAAACGTGGTTCTATGCAAACGGCAAAAAACAACGCGAAGTAACCTACCGACTCGGAGTCAAAACTGGTCGTGAGATTAATTGGGCAGCGAATGGCGCGAAGGAATCCGAATGGGATCACCGCGCCGACGGCACGTCGCTCTGGCGCACATGGTGGCCGGATGGTTCGCTGCGCTCTGAATCGACGTGGAAGGATTTTCGCCTCGTCGCAGACACGGATCGTTTATTCGAGCCGGGCGCCGTGCCGCCGAAGTAAGCCGTTCGTGGCTACTCGCTCGGTTTAAAATTAAATGGAGCCTGCGTTGCGTTGTGAAGTTTGCCGTGTTGCTTCCAGAAGAGCCAGCGGGCGAGCGCGGGCATGAGCAGCATCGCGCCGAGCATGTTGAAGAAAAACAGGAAGCTCAGCAGGATGCCCATGTCGGCTTGAAATTTTAAGGCGGAGAACGCCCACGTGCCGACGCCGACCGCGAGCGCGCTGCCGGTGAACATCACCGAGGTGCCCATCGTCGCGAAGGCGAAACAAATGGCGTCTTCGAGCGATTCGCCGAGTTCAAGGCGTTCCTGAATCGCCGAGAAAAGATAGATGCCATAATCGACGCCAATGCCGACGCCGAGTGCGATCACGGGGAGCGTCGAAGTTTTCAGCCCGATGTGCAGATAAAATTTCAACGCGTAACCGAGATAGGAAACGACGACCAGCGGCACGATGACGCACACGGCGCCGCGCCATGAGCGAAACGAGAGTAAGCACAGCACGATGACCGCTGCATAAACCCAAAGCACCATGGGCGTTTGCGCCGCTTGCACGACTTCGTTGGTCGCGGCCATCACGCCAATGTTGCCGGTCGCGAGGGCGAATTTGGCTTTGTCGATCGCGTAAGCATCGCGGAATTCCTTCACGGCGGTGATGACGCGGCGAATGGTTTCGGCTTTGTGATCCTTGAGATAAATCGAAACGGGGATGACGCTGCCGTCATTGTTGAGCAGGCCGGTGGAGGTTTCGACGGGGGAAACCGCCTGCGCCAGGCTGGCCTGGTTACGCGGAATCACGCGCCACTTGAGGCTGCCTTCATTCCAACCGGCATTGATGGTTTTTGCGAGGTCGGTGAGTGCGAGCGTCGATTGCACGCCGTCGATGTTGCGCATGTGCCAGCCGAAACGATCGACGAGCGTCATGACATCGTGATCGATCACACCGTTGGGGACGGTTTCGACGAGCACGGTGATGACATCCACGCCGATGCTGAATTCCTTGGTGATGACGGCGGTATCGAGATTATAGCGGGAGTTTTGCCGCAACTCCGGCACGCCGGCGTGCAAGTCGCCGATCTGCACTTGGTGCGATTTTATCCAACCGAACACGAGTAACGCCATCGAAACGACGATGATGACGATCGAACTGCGTGGGCCGGTGGTGAATTTCGTCAAGCGGCGCCAGTAAGGTTGTAAAGCGAAGCGCCGGAAGTTCACGCGGCGACGAAAATCCGGACTCATCTTCACATACGACACGAGCACCGGCAGAAGAAAACGATCGGTGAAAATGATCAGGAAAACGCCCAAGCTCGCAGTGATCGCGAGTTCCTGAATCGTCGGGACGTGCACGAGGTAAATGGTGCTGAAGCCCACCGTGCCGGTGAGAATCGCGATGCAACCCGGCACGAAGAGATTGCTGAACGAGGCGCGCGCGGCCGCGACTTCGTCTTTGCCCATGTTAATCTCGTAACGAAAAGAGCGCAGCATCTGTGTCGCGTGGCTCAGCGCGATGGCGAACACGAGGAAAGGCACGAGAATCGAGAGCGGGTCGATGCCGAATCCGAGAATGTTCAGGATGCCGAATTGCCAGACGACGGCGCACGCTGACGTCAGTAGCGGCAGGATCGTCAGGACGAGCGACTGAGAGAAATAATAGAGCAGCAGCGCGGAAATGATCAGCGCGATACCGAAGAAGACTAACACGCCCTTGGCGCCATCGGTGATGTCGCCGATGACTTTGGCGAATCCGATGATGTGGACGCTGATGTTTTCAGTCTGATATTTTTCGCGGATTTTTTCCTCCAACGCCGCGGATACTTTGGCGTAGTCGAGGTGCGCTCCGGTTTGCGGATCGACTTCAAGGAGCGACGCGATGACGGCCGCTCCTTTAAAATCACCGGCGACGAGCATGCCGACCCGGCCGGATTTGATGACGTTCTGGCGAACCTGACTCAGCCCTTCCGGCGTCGGCGCGAAGTCGGCGGGAATGACGTTGCTGCCGATCAGGCCGTCTTCGACCACTTCGAGAAAGCGCACATTCGGGGTGAAAATCGAAGTGACCTGGGCGCGGTCAATCCCGGGCAGATAATATGTTTCGTCGGTAACCGCTTTGAGTGTTTTGAAAAATTCCGGTGTGAAAATGTCGCCGTTCTTTGCGACGAGCGCGATGACGATGCGGTTGGCGCCGCCGAACTGCGTGCGGTGTTTCTTAAAATTTTCGATGTATTCGTGATCCGTCGGCAACTGCTTGTCGAAACTCGCATCGATGCGCGTGTGCGAGGCAAACCAGCCGAGCACTGCGGTGACGACGACGAAGACAGCCAACGTGACGTTACGGTGGCGGAAAATGAGTTCTTCGAGGCGGGCGAGCATGTTACTGGGGGAGTGTGAGGCGCACCGCGCCCGCTTCGCCGACGGTCACCAGGGTGCCATCTGCCGCGATGATGAGATCGGCCACGCTGGTGCCGAAGCCGTCGGGTTTCCACGTGGTGAATTTGAATTCGCCGTCGCGACCGATGAAGAAATTCCCGCCAATGCCGGCCAGGATCACCGTGCCATCCTTGCGCACCGTGCCGCCCATGATGAGCACTTTCACGGCAGCCTGTTCGGCATTCCACGTGGCACCACTGTCGGTCGAAACGAAAATATTTCCGCGCAATCCGTAAGTGATCAAGCGGCTGCGATCGATGGGAATCACACCGTAGAGCGAACCTTCGTAGGGCACCTCGGCGCGCGACCATTTCACACCGCCATCGCGGGAAATGAGCAGCGTGCCGGATTCGCCGGCGAGGTAGAGCCAACCGGCGCCATCGCGCGTGAGACGGTTGTAATGGACGTCTTCCTCGCTCGGCCGGGAAGGGGTCCACGTTTTGCCGCCGTCGGTGGTGAGAAGAAATTTCCCGTAGGCGCCAACGATGAAACCGCGCTGGGCGTCGAGGAACAGCACATCGAGGAAAATCGTTTCGAGGTCGTGGCCGGCGTCCTGCCGTTGCCAGGTTTTGCCGGAGTCGGCGGTGGCGAGAATGACGCCGTCGTGGCCGACGGCCCAGCCGTGTTGCGCGTCGGGAAAGGCGACGGCGGTGAGCAGCGCGCGCGTCGGCGTGAGACTTTGGGTCCACGTCTGGCCGTTGTCGTGCGAGATAACGACGTGGCCGCGTTCGCCGACGGCAACGAGCGAATTGCCGGCCGTTGCGATATCGAGAAGCAGTGATTTTGCAGCGAGCGGCGCGAGTTCGGAGGTTTCGGCTTTGGCGGCGGAAGGACTGCACGCGAGCGCAAGCACCAACGTGAGGACGGCGAACAAAAAACGCATCAGGAATGAGAAGGAGTTTGCGCGACTACGGAACGCAAGAAAAAGGGCGGCTCGGGTGAGAGCCGCCCCTTCGCGGAAGAACTAGCGGACGCCTTCCTGACGCAGGCGGGCGGCGGTGTAATCACCGGGCGTGCGGCTCAGGCTGAAGTCATACATCTTGTTATTGTTGTCCAAACCGATGGCGAGGTAGCGACCGGCGCTGAGATCGGTGTGCACCTCAAGCGTGCTCCAGAACACCTGCGCATCGTAGTAGTTGATGCAGTGAGCTTCCGAGACGCGGTAGAGTTCCTTGTCCTTGTATTGGTCGACGGCGAGGATCTGCCAGCTGTCTTCGTCGATGTAGAACGTGCGGCGCGCGTAGAGGTGGCTTGTGCCGGATTTCAAGGTCGCGTCGACGACCCACACGCGATGCAGCTCGTAACGGGTGAGGTCTTGGTTGATGTGCAGCGGCTTGAGGATCTCGTCGTTCTTCAGGCCTTTTTGGTGAAGCTTGTAGGAGTTGTAGGGCACATACATTTCCTTTTTGCCGACGAGCTTCCAGTCGTAGCGATCCGGCGCACCGTTAAACATGTCGAACTGATCCGACGTGCGCATGTTGTCGGCAGCGGTGCCGGGATTGTCGTATTCGACGGAAGGCGCGAGACGGACGCGGCGTTGGCCGGCATTGTAAACCCAGGCGCGGCGCTTTTCTTTCACCTGATCCATCGTTTCGTGAACAACAAGAATCGTGCCGGCGAGACGGGCTGGAGCGACGACCGCCTGCTTGAAGAAAATCAACACGTTATTCATTTCCTGCTCCGTGATGCCTTCGCGGACGTAATTGAAGAGGAATTCGTCTTCGAACTCGACGGTGCTGTAGCTGCCGTTGCGCTGGGGTGCGGCCTGGCCGATGTTGCGCGTGGCGGCGACCCCGCGGTAACGCGTGAGGTGATTCCAAATCACTTCAAGTCCGTTCTGCGGAATCGGAAATGGCGTGCCGATGACTGAGCCCGTGATGCCGTTGCCGTCGCCCGTAAGGTTGGCCGTCGCGGCGTTTTGCTTCGTGGCGTCGTAGATGCGTTGTGGATTCGACGCCGAGCGATGGCTCGCGTAGACCGGCATTTTGTAGGTCGGATACGCTTTCAACAACGCGAGGTGACCGGCGGTGAGTTTGTCGGCATATTGATCAGCGTTGGCGGCGGTGATCGTAAACTTTACGGAGTCGCTCGCGAACGGATCAGGATGATGATCGCCCGCTTTGTAACCGGCGGGAATCGCGGGTGTGCCGCTCCACGCGGGAATGGCGCCGTCGGCGCTGCCGGCTTTTTCGCCGCCGAGCGGGGTGAGGTCGTTGCCGAGGCGCGAGGCGTCAGCGGCGGAAATCGCGGCCTGGCTGACGAGGGCGGTGGAGAGCAGGGCGGAGAGCAGGAAAAATTTCTTGTTCATGGGAATGAATTTTAACGGCGATTAGAACGAGTATTTAAGCGTGGCCGAGACGTAGTCGCGGTCGCCGAGCAGGTTGTAGCGGCCGGCGCCGGAGAAATCGACGTAGCGCAGTTCGAAGGCCCACGCATTCTGGAAGGTGAAGTCGGCGCCGACTGTGATGGTTTTGCGACCGTGGCGGAAATTGCCGAGCGGGAGCGGCGTGTTGCCGCCGACGTCGTGCGCGAATACGAGGAGCGGCGAAACGTTCACGCCGGCGAAGGCGTTGTTGTAGTCGAGACGAGCGACCGCTTGGTAACCCCAGGAGAACTCGTCGGCGAACGCATCGGCGGGTTCGCTGCCGGCGGTGGCGTTGCCCGTGGCGGTCATGGCGGCAGCGTTGCCACCGGTGAAGGTGCCTTGGCCATCGTAGCGCAACGTGCCTTTGGCCGGCAGGTCGGCGTTAACGAAACCGGCTTCGACGAGGAGCGTGCTTTGGTCGGCACCGAGAATGCCGCGACCGACGCGCGTGGCGGTGATTTGCCCGGTGTAAACTTTGTGGCGCGTGTAGCCGGGGATGTAGGTGTTCAACTGGCCGGCGTAGTTGCCGATCTGGTTGTTCGGTCCGAAGGTCGGATTAATCGCGGAGATCGCGGCGAAGAGCAGTTCGACGTCGTCGATTTGCAGCGGTTGGTTAGAACGATAGCTCAACTCACCTTGGAGCGCGATGCCCTTGAGGTTGGTGTTGAAGCTCACTCCGGTCATGTGGATGTCCTCGGGGAATTCGATGAGATAATTGCCCGTCGCGGCGGCGATAAAGAACTGTTGTTGCAACGCTTGCGAAGCGGCGCCCTGCGCGGTCGGGTAGAACGGTTGCAGCGCGGCGGGAAGTGCAAGCGGGGAAACGTTGGTCAATGCGGCGCCGACCAGCGTTTGAATCGCGCTGGGCACGGCGGCGGCACTACCGAGCGCGGTCGCCAGACCGGTGGTGAACGTGGCGTTCGCGCCGAGACCGGCTCCAGCGACTTGTGCGGCAGCCGTGCCATTAATCGGGGTGGTCGGCGTGCGCGCGGAGATCGCGGGCAGGCGGCTGTGGTAATTCATGTAATACAAACCGAACTCGGTGTTGTTCAGTTTTTCGGCGAGGTAGCGCAGGTTAACGCCGTATTGGCCTTCGGTGTCAGGCTCGTTGTCAGGGCCGCGCACAATGGGACCAAGTGCCGAGGTGTCGGGGATCGCGCCGAAGCCGAGGTAAACTTTTTCGCCGCCCTTCGCGACAAAATCGTTCGTGCTGAAATAAGTTCCCGGCGGGTCGACGCGCGTGCGATCCCATTCGAGCAGGTAAAACGCTTCGGCGGTGAGGTTATCGGTGAGGCTGAGCGAGCCGGACACCATGTTCAGCGGCAGCAGCGCTTCTTTGAGTTCCGAGCCAGGCGTGCGGAGTTTCGCGACGTCGATCGGATTCACGGAGTTTACACCGTTCGGGATGAACGTGCTTTCGCCCCAGCTGAGCACCTGACGGCCGACGCGCAGGCTCGCGGCTTTGCCCGCGACGGTCGGATTAAAATATACGTAGGCGTCGAGCAGTTCGCCGCCGCGGGCGACGAGTTTGCGCGCTTCGGAATTCAGCGGCGTGCGATTACGATCGCCGTCGGCGTTTTCGAAATCGTTGAAATAATAACCGCGCACGAACAGGCCGGCGTTCTTGTAATCGATCTGAAGGTCGTGGTTGGCCTTGGCGAGCAGCGACGCGATGCCTTTGCGGTAGTTGAGATTGCCATCGTCGGCGTTGACGGAGCGTTGCTGGCCGGGGACGCCGTTGAACGTGCTGCTGAGGCCGTAGTATTGCGGCTCCGGTTCGTTGAGCCGGTAGAGACCGCCGAAAGAAAGGGTGGTGTCGAACGAGCCTTTGGCGTCGCCGAGTTCGAAGACGAACGCGCGCGCGGCGGGCGCGAGTCCGAGGGCGAGCGCGAGGCCGGCGACAGCCGACACGCGGAGACGTGTAACGATAGCTTTGCTTGAATGCATAATGAAGAAACGACGACAGCCTCACACGAGGCGGGAATGATTGATGGGGTAAAACAAGCCTGAAGCTTGGTGTTTGCTGGCCGGATGAAGAGTTTTTCCGGCAACGACTTCAAGGGCGAAAGCTTACCGCGGCGGCGACTTTCTTTTTGACATTAGCCCTTTGACGCCCGCGACAAAACGGCAACGTTGAACGCTCGATGGACGCCGCCTCGCATATCCACATCAAAGGAGCCCGGGAACATAACCTGCGCGACTTGGAGCTGCGCATCCCACGCGGAAAACTCGTGGTGATCACGGGCCCGAGCGGTTCCGGCAAATCGTCGCTCGCATTCGATACGATTTACGCGGAGGGCTACCGCAAATACATGGAAAGTCTTTCGGCGCAGGCGCGACAGGTGCTCGAGCAACTGAAGCGGCCCGACGTGGATTTCATTCACGGACTTTCGCCGGTGCTCGCGATCGAACAGCGCACCGGCGGGGGGTCGCCGCGCAGCACGGTGGCGACGGTGACTGAAGTCGCTGACTACGCTCGCTTGTTGTGGGCGTTGTGCGGCGAGCAACGTTGCCCGAAAGATGGCGGGCGCGTGCAGAAGCGTTCGCTCGACGATTGCATTCAACAACTGCTGAGCGACGCGCCCGGTGAACGCGCCATTCTGCTCGCGCCGATGATGAAAGCGAAACCGTCGGTGCTGCGCGACGAGGTGCCGCGGTTGCGTCAGCGCGGGTTTCAGCGCCTGCGCATCGCGGGCGAAATCAAATCCATCGACGAACCGAAACTTGTGCCCGCGGGTTCCGAGGAGGTGCAGGTCGACCTCGTCGTCGACCGCGTGGTGATTAACGCCGACCAACGCAGCCGCATTGCCGACTCGCTTGAACTCGCGTTTCGTGAAGGCCAGAATCGCGCGATCGTGCTCGTGCAAAAAACGAGCGACGCGCCGTGGCGCGAGATTCCGCTGAGCCAAAATCTGAGCTGTGTGATTTGTGGTGACGTTTTCGATCCGCTCACGCCGCGGCATTTTTCGTTCAACCACGCCGAGGGCGCGTGCGAGACGTGCGGCGGATTGGGACGCCAACTCGCGTTTAGCGAAGATCTGATCGTGCCGAAGACCGACAAGTCGGTGCGCGGCGGCGCCATCAAGCCGTGGCGCATCGGCGGGCGGAATCTCATTATCCGCCACAACTCGATTTTGAAGCAACTCGCCGAGCAGTTGCCGTTTGATCCCGAGGTGCCGTGGGAGGAATTGCCGGAAGCAACCCGTCGCGTGTTGATGCACGGCGCGGGCGAGCGGCTGTTCACGTTCAAAGCGCGCAAGTCGGCGAAGGCGGAGGCGCAGCCGTTCAAGGGAATCATCGCGATGCTCGATGATAGCCGGCGCGAGTCGTCTAGCGAAGGCTACCGCGCGCGATTGACGACGTTCATGTCGAGTGGCGAATGCCCGGCATGTCATGGGTTGCGGCTAAATGCGCGCAGTGCCGCCGTGCTTGTGGCGGATAAGAACTTCGCGGAATTCTCGACCTTCGATATTCGCAGATCGCTGGAATTTGCGCAGGGCGCGCGCGCGAAATTACCCGATACCGACGCAGTGCGGGAGGTCGTCGGTGGCGTGGCGCAAAGGCTGCATTTTCTCAGTGAAACCGGGCTGGGTTACCTGACCTTGGATCGTGAATATCCGTCGCTTTCGGGTGGCGAAGCGCAACGCGTGCGTCTCGCGACTCAACTCGGCATGGGACTCGTCGGCGTGATTTACGTGCTCGATGAACCGAGCATCGGCTTGCACCCGCACGACAACCAGCGGCTGCTTTCAACGCTGCGCGAACTGCGTGATCGCGGCAACACCGTGCTCGTGGTCGAACACGATGCAAACACGATGCGCATCGCCGATGAGTTGATTGAAATGGGGCCGGGCGCGGGCACGGAGGGCGGGCAGATTCTGTTTCACGGCACCCCGGAGGAGTGTGCGAAATTGCCGGCTTCGTCTTCGCGCACGGGCGCCTATCTGGCGGGAAAATTGACGGTCGAGCGCGAAGCCAAATTGCGTGCGCCCGACGAACGGTGGCTCGTCGTGAAAGGCGCGGCGGAGCACAACTTGAAGAATGTCGAAGCGCGTTTTCCGGTCGGCTTGCTCACGGTCGTGACGGGAGTTTCGGGTTCGGGAAAAAGTTCGCTCGTGAACGACATCCTCGCAGTCGCGGCGGCACGGAAACTCAACGGGGCGACGAAAACTCTTCCCGGTAAACACCGCGGCTTGAGCGGTCTGGAATTTTTTGAGAAAGCCGTGCAGGTCGACCAGGAGCCGATCGGCCGCAGTCCGCGTTCCAATCCGGCGAGCTATGTCGGGTTGCTGGATTTGTTGCGCGACTTGTTTTCAAAACTCCCGCTTGCAAAAGTGCGCGGCTACAAGGCAAACCGGTTTAGTTTTAATGTGCGTGGCGGTCGTTGCGAACGCTGCCAGGGCGATGGCCAGATCAAACTCGATATGCAATTCATGGCCGACGCCTACGCGCCGTGCCCGAGTTGCAACGGGCAGCGTTTCAACCGCGAGACGCTCGAAGTGCGTTTCCACGGCAAGAGCATCGCCGATGTGCTTTCTCTCACGGTGCGCGAGGCGCTGGAGTTATTTCGGGCGATTCCGAAAATCGTCGAAAAACTCGCGACGCTCGACGCGGTCGGCTTAGGTTACGTGCAACTCGGTCAATCCGCGACCACGCTTTCCGGCGGCGAAGCGCAACGCATCAAGCTCTCGCTCGAACTGAGCAAACGCGAGCAGGGGACGACACTCTACATTCTCGATGAGCCGACGACGGGCCTGCATTGGACAGACATTCAGCGGTTGATGGATTTGCTATTCAAACTGCGCGATGCGGGCAACACGCTCATCGTGATCGAGCACAACACCGACGTCATTAAACTCGCGGATTGGATCGTCGATCTCGGCCCTGGCGGCGGCCCGGATGGCGGCGAAATTGTTTACGCGGGATCGGTTGCTGGTTTGGCGAAAGCGCCGCGGTCAGTGACGGCGATGGCCTTGCGCTAAAATCTAGGATTTATGGGAGTTGCTGCCGGTGGCGGCATAGGGGAGTGACCTGATTTGCGAGTCACGGCGCTGAATCATGAAACCTGTTCGCGATTCGGCAGGTCGGTGAGCGCTATATGTTAACCCAACCTACCATGAATAAAAAAATCCTCTCCCTCATTGCGGCCGGCGCGATCACTTTTCTCGCGGCTTGTAGTAGCCAAAATCAAAATACCACCCGCGGTGCCGGCGTAGGCGCGGGTGTCGGTGCGGTCATCGGTGGTATCATCGGCCATCAGTCCGGTGAAGCCGGTGCAGGTGCCGCGCTCGGTGCGGCGGCCGGCGGTCTCGCGGGCGGTGCCTACGGCAAGAGCAAAGACAACCAAGCCTACAACAATCTCCCGCGCGACACGCACGGCTACAACAGCGACGACTATTATCGCATGTTGAACTCTGACGAAAAGAAGATGCTCGAAAAGCGTGCTGCCGGTCGGACCGATATGCCGCTGACGATGTATCTCACCGAGGTTGAGAAGGAAAATCTCCGCCGTCGCTCGACCGGTCAAAACGAGATTGGTCGCTGAGCGCGTGTAGTCGTTAAACCAGCAAAACAAAAGCCGCGTGAGTTTCACGCGGCTTTTTTAATGGCCAGGTTTTGAAGAAGAAAGGTTAGCGATTGGGCGGATTGATGTGCCCGTATTCGCCAGCGTTCGCTTGTTCTCCGGTCACGATGGCTGCGGCCATCTTGAATAGAGAAATGACTTTCCCCGGGCCTTCCCAGAAATCGATCGCTTCAATCTTTACCCGAAGCAGCGCGATTCGCGTATCGTTCGGTCCTTCAGGAAACCAGGCTTTCAAGATTGGGCTCCATAGTTCGTGAATCTTTGCGCGGTCGTAGGACAGGGAAGCGCGACCACTGACCGAGAAGAACGTTTCGCCGTCGGCACTGGCATAGGAAACATTCACGCGTGGATTACGTGCGATCTCGTCGACCTTGAGCGTGTCGTCGCCCGTGAAAAACCACAGGTCGCCTTCCGGGCCAACTTCCTGAGGACTCATCGGGCGGCTGTGCAAGGTGCCGTTGGGTGCGACCGTGGTTAACATTGCGATGCGAATCCCTTTGGAGAGTTCGCGGAATTTCGCAAACGGCTCAGTGCGGGGCGGTGGTGTCGTAGTCGAAGTGTTTTTCATGGTGCGACACTTTACTCTGTTGCGACGAGTGATGCCATGGGGTCTGGGCATTGACCATGCATACGGGTTTGTCCGGTGAAAATTGAGATTCCTGCAACTTCGCGCGAGCGCCGCGTGTGATGAATACGTAACCGAATTCTCCACTCAAATTATCCTCCCCATGAAAACCCTCATTCGTTCCACCCTCGTTGCCGCTGCGGCTTCTTTTGCGCTCATCACCTCCTCGTTTGCGGCGGACGCCGACAACAACGGTGCCATCGACATCGGCCAACTGATGCCGGCGGCCAGAGGTGAGTTCGTCGAAGTGAACATCTCCGCCGCGATGCTCAAATTTGCCTCGAAACTCGCCTCGCGCCAAGAACCCGATGCCGCCGTGTTGATCGCCGGTTTGAAATCCATCCGCGTAAACGTCGTCAGCATGGACGATTCGAATCGCGACGACGTGGTGAGCAAAATCGAAGCGGTGCGTCGTAAAATCGAAGGTTCGGGCTGGACGAAGATGGTCACCGTCCGTGACTCGAAGAACGGCGACAATGTCGACGTGCATGTGAAGCAACGCGGTGAAGACGCCGTCGACGGTCTCGTGGTCACGGTCATCGACCGCAAGGGCGAAGCGGTTTTCGTGAACATCGTCGGCAATATCGACGCCGACCAGATCGCCAAGATTGCGGATAAATTTGAAATCGAGCCGCTCCGCAAAATTTCCGGCAAGGTGAAGAAGTCCAAAGCCGATACCGAAGTTTAAACCTCCCAAAAAAAATCGCGCGCCGAAGTAATCGCGGCGCGCGAACAATTTAAATCTGCTCTTTTTCCCATGAATGCCGTCAAACAACCCGCTTCGTTCGGTCGCCGCTTTCTTCGTTGGTTTCTCATCAGCGTGGGCGTGTGCCTCCTACCGATTCTGGCGCTGGCCGTCGTGGCCGCGAGTTGCCTGAGCTTGAACAGTGACAGCCGGGCGTTGCGCAAACACGTGATGGCGGCGACGGATGCTGACTGGGATTCAAAGGTGCAACTCAGCATCGGCCGCGGGTTGATCGGCACAGCCGGGGCAGTGTTGAGCTTCATTGACAAGGACGGTGTCGACGATGCCCGGATCGCGTTGAGAGCAGTGAAGCACGCGAGCGTCGGCGTCTATGAACGCACATCGCCTGATCGTGAATGGTCACGCGAAGCACTGTTCGTTAAAACAGACAAGGCGATGGCCAAGCGCGGCTGGACGCGCATGGTCGGCGTGGCCGATGGCAAAGATACGGTGTTGATTTATGTGCCGACCGACGCCGACAACGAAGACCAGATGGACATCTGTGTCGCCGTTGTCAGCGGCAAGGATCTGGTAATCGCATCTACCCGCGTCGATGCAGGCGTGTTGATGGAACTGGCGATGAAGCACTCGTGCGACGATGTGAAGAAACACGTGCGAATCGCCGGACTAAAGTTCTGAAAATTTCCGCTCGTTGTGTGTGCAAGCGCGGCCTTCACCGGCCGCGTTTTTTTGTTTCTCCATGAAGCCCGGCCCGCAATGGCGGAGTAGGACCAAGCCGTTTGTCATATATTATATGACAAACGGCTTGGGTGAAAAGAGGCGTATTTTTTTATGTGCGGCGCGTTGATATCGGTGCGCAATCGTGTCATCGGTGGCGGCGATGTCTCGTTTGCCGACAATCGTTCACCTCGACGCCGACGCTTTTTTTGTGTCGTGCGAGCTCTCGCTTAAGCCGGAGTTACGCGGGACGAAGTGCGCCGTGGGTGGACGCGAGCGCGGGATTATCTCGTCGGCCAGTTACGAAGCGCGGGCGTGTGGAGTTTACACGCCGATGCCGACGAAGCAGGCGCTCAAGGTGTGTCCGGATTTGATTTTGCTGCCGCACACGGCTGGCATCTACGGGTCGATTTCGCGGAAGGTGTTCGATCTCTGCGAAACGATCACGCCGCACGTGCAGCGCAATTCCATCGACGAAGGCTATCTCGATATTGGCCCGTGCGGATTTAAAACCATCGAGGAAACCGAGCGCCGCGTGCGCGCGCTGCAGAAACGGATTTGGGACGAGTTGCAGATTCCGACTTCGTTCGGGATCGCGAGTAACAAGTTGGTTTCGGCCATCGCCAGCAAGGCGCGCAAACCACGCGGGTTTACCATCGTGATACCGGGCGAAGAGGGGGCGTTTTTGGCACCGCTCAAGATTAATGTCATTCCCGGAGTCGGCAAAGTGACGGAGGTTCATTTGCAGCAGCAGGGCATCCGTTACGTGAAGGATCTTTTCGAACTGACGGAGACGAAGCTGAAGGAATTATTCGGCAATGGCTGGCTGGATATGCTCGCTATGGCGCGCGGCGAGGATGACCGCGTGGTGCACACCGAGCATGAGGACGCGAAATCGTATTCCACGCAGGAAACGTTCGGCCACGACATCAGTGATTTCGCGGAGATCGAGCGCATCGCGAAACGGATGGTCGACGAACTGATGCCAAAAATTCGCGAAGATGGGAAACGCGTGAAGACAATGACGGTGAAAGTGCGTTATCCCGGAATGGAAAATTCGACGGCGGGCAAAAGTCTCAACGAGGCGAGTGATTTGGAGGCACCGTTTTATCCGCTGCTTTCGCAGTTGTTGAAGGCAGCGTGGACGAAGAAACGTCCGCTGCGTTTGGTGAGCGTGCGTTTTTCATCCGTGGAAGAAAAAGGGGCGCAGCTGGAAATGTTCACACAGACCGATGAGAAAAAGCGCCGGCTAGCGGCGGTGTTGGACAAACTGAATGCCGGAGGCCGGAATAGCATCGTCAGCCACGGGCATCAATTGAGGGGGGAGAGGGATTGACGAGGCGGGACTCGGAACGGATCGAGCGTCGAAACTTTAGCGCTTGGGTCTTCGCGCCTTCGTGTTCTTCGTGGTGGAATGAATCAGGTCGAAATTAATTCACGCATCGCCGCAGCCAAGATCGCCGTCATGGCCGAGACGGAGCTGATGCACCGTGAATTCGGACACGCCAAGCCGGTAATCAAGCACGACGGCACCAAAGTGACGCCGGTGGACATCGCGATTTCGCAACACATTCAGGACGCGATCACGAAACAGTTTCCGGAAGATCAATTTTTCAGCGAAGAACTCGCGCCGACGGCGTTGCCGGTGCCCGTGACGGCGCGCTTTTGCTGGGTGCTCGATCCGATCGACGGCACGAATAACTACGCCAACGGAATTATTTACTGTGCCATCTCGCTCGCGCTGCTGGAGGACGGCGTGCCGGTTTACGGATTGGTTTACGATATGGCGCGGCGGATTCTGATTCACGGCGGCACCGGGCGCGGCGTGTGGAATGGCGACGAACGGGCGAAGGCACGCGCCGAGTTGCCGGATCGCCACAGCTTGATTGGTTTTCACTCCCCAGTGGAAAAAATTTATGCGGACGAAGGCAAGAAGCTCATCGAGAATTTCAAAATTCGCGGACTCGGCAGCAGCACGCTGCATCTGACGTATGCTGCGATTGGTCTGTTGGACGGCGTGGTCGACCATAACAACAAGGTGTGGGACATCGCCGCCGCGTGCGCGATTTGCACGGAAGCGGGTGTCGAGGTGCACTACCTGGAGAATGCGCCGTTTCCGATGAAGGAATTCACGCTGAACGCGAAGCGCGTGCAATATGCCGCCGGGAGCACGGCGGTCGTGGCAAAACTGCGCCAGGTGTTGGGACGCTAGCCCGGCCTGTTAGCGAAGCGTTACACGTCGTAAGACTGCAGCGGAACCGGATCGAGAATCTTGGCGTTGGGCAGCTTGGCGGCGAGGGCTTCGTTGAACCACGCACGCGCGGGCGGGTCGCCGTGGGTGAGCACCACCGAACGCGGATTGCATTGCACGGCGTAGTCGAGAATTTCGTCGCGCGAGGCGTGGCCGCTGAATTCGAAACGCTCGATTTGCGCACGGATGCGCGTTTTGACGTTAACGGTTTCGAAGAGAAATTGGTCGCCGTTGTTGGCGGCAAGCAAATGCCCGCCAGGGGTGTCAGGATCGCAATAGCCGACGAAACAGATGCTGTGTTTCGGGCTGCCAACGAGGCAGGAGGCGAGCGTGTAGGAAGGCGTGTTTTCCGAAATCATGCCGGCGCTCACCACGAAGATGCCTTGAATGCCCGGCTCTTTTCCGGGGACGAAATCGCGCGGCATTTTGCGGACTTTGAGGTCCTTGAGAATGGTGCGATTGAAGTGCACCAAGCCGGTCTTTTTGCTGATTTGGTCGAAGTAATCCGAGATATCGATGCCGAGACCGGACGCGAAGATCGGCGCGTCGGCGAGGCGGTTGAATTTTCGCGCATCGTGGAGAATCGCCATGATCTCCTGCATGCGGCCGAGGGCGAACACCGGAATCAGCACCGAGCCGCCGCGCAGCAGCGTCGCGTTAATGGTGTCGACGAGGCGGATCATTTCCTTGGAGCGCGTGTTGCCCGGGGGCTTGTCGGTCGCGCCGTGCGTGGTCTCGGTGACGAGCGTGTCGAATTTGCCGCTCGGAAATTTGGCGCCGGCGAGAATGCGCTGGACGTTAAACAATACGTCGCCGGTGAAGAAAATACGGCGGTGTTTATGCAGTATTTCGATGCCGGCCGCGCCGGGGATGTGTCCGGCGGGATGGAAGGTGAATTCGATCTCGTCGCGTGCGCCGGCGAATTTCTTCGGGCTGTTGAAGGCGAGGGGATACATGCGCGGGGCGACGCGATCGATTTCCTCGTGGGTGAAGAGCGGATACTCAGTAATGCCTTTTTCTTCGCGCTCACGCATCATGACGTTGGCGGAATTGTGCAGCATGCGCTCGATGAGGATGCGGCTCGGCTGCGTCATGATTACCGGCGTGTTCGGGAAAGCGCGCATCAGCAAGGGCAGCGATCCGATGTGATCGAGATGGCAATGCGTGATGAGAATCAGGTCGAGGTTGACGCCTTGCAGTGGACGCAGATTGGGCGCGGCGAGCCGGCCGACTTTTTTCGGATGCAGACCGCTATCGACCACAAAGTGGAAGTCGCCGAGCTGACAGTAGAGGGAATTCGCGCCGATGCCACCGTCGCTATTGAGGTCGATTATCTTCATTAAGTATTGGGAGTCAGTCGCGTGGAATGGTCATGTCAAACGCGGGTATTCGGACAAAGATCCGTGCGCCAAACTCGTCGAGCCCGTGAAAGCTCCCGAAAGCGCGACCATCCGTGCTGCCGATGTGACAGCTGTTGTAAGAGAATTGTTCGCCGGGTTCGAGGCGTGGCGTCTCGCCGACGATTTTGTCGCCTTCGACCACGAGGCGAGTGCCGTCGGCGTTTTCGATGACCCATTTGCGTCCGAGTAGCGTGACAGTGCGGTCGGATTCGTTGCGGATGGTCAGATAATAGATGAAGGCGTGCGGGCGGTCGTCAGGGAGTTGGGCGCTGCCGAACTGATAAACAAGTTTATCGAGCACGACTTTCAAGCCGGCGAGTTCGAGTGGGGCGGACATGCGATTGGTGAGATGAACCGCGAAGCCCGTCGAGAGCACGCAGAAAATGAACGCGATAAATGAGCCATACGTGGCTTTCGTCTTGCGGTGAAAAACGCTGCGCGCACAAAAGCGTTTATCTATGGAAAAGCTCGCGCTGCTCTCCGTCAGTGACAAACGCGGTCTCGTGGAGTTCGCCACGGCCTTGGTGAAACAGCAGGGCTACCGGCTGTTATCGACGGGAGGCACGGCTAAACTTCTCGCAGAGGCGGGCCTGCCGGTAACCGAGGTGAGCCAGCACACGGGATTCCCCGAAATCATGGAAGGTCGCGTCAAGACGCTGCATCCGAAAATCCACGGCGGACTGCTTTGCCGTCGGGACAAGGAAGACCATCTCGCACAGGCAAAGAAAAACGACATCGCGCTGATCGATCTCGTGGTGGTTAACCTTTACCCGTTCGAGCAGACCGTCGCGAAGCCGCACGTGGAATTTGAAGAAGCGATCGAGAATATCGATATCGGCGGCCCGTCGATGCTGCGGAGCGCGGCGAAAAACCATGAGAGCGTGACCGTCGTGTGTGATCCGGCGGATTACAGCGCCGTGATCGCCGCGTTGAATGTCGGCGGCGAAAGCGGGAGTGAATTGAAGGCACTGCGCCGCAAGCTCGCGCTGAAAGTTTTCCAGCGCACTGGCGCTTACGACACGGCGATCTCGAAATACCTCGAAAGCCAGCAAGACGAGCCGGACTTGGAGGCGCTCAGCGGGTTTCCAGCGAATTACGCATCGTCGTTCAAGAAGGCACAAAGCTTGCGCTACGGCGAAAACCCGCATCAGAAAGCGGCGCTTTACGGCACGTTTCATGATCATTTCGAGCAACTGCAGGGCAAGGAACTTAGTTATAACAACATTCTCGATATCACGTCGGCGACGTATCTCATTGGCGAGTTCGAGCGCCCGACCGTCGCAATCCTGAAGCACACGAATCCGTGCGGCGTGGGCAGCGCGGACACGCTGCTTGAAGCGTGGGACAAGGCTTACGCAACCGATCGCCAGGCCCCGTTTGGCGGCATCATCATCGTGAACCAAACGATGGATGGAGCGCTGGCAAAAATCATCTCGGAGATTTTCACCGAGGTGATCATCGCACCGCGTTTCAGCGACGAAGCGCTGCAGATTTTCGCGAAGAAAAAGAATTTGCGCCTCATGATCGCGAAGGACGGCATCGGCGCAGACGCGTTGCAGGAAGTCCGCTCGGTAGTCGGTGGAGTGCTCGTGCAAGACCGCAATCGAACGCTCGGCAAACAAAGCGACTTCAAGGTTGTGACAAAGCGGCAGCCGACCGCGGAAGAATGGGCTTCAATGATTTTCGGCTGGAAGGTCGGCAAGCATGTGAAGTCGAACGCGATTGTTTATTGTCGCGGCGAGCAAACACTCGGGGTCGGGGCAGGTCAGATGGCGCGCGTGGACAGCTCGCGCATCGCCGTGTGGAAAGCCGGTGAGGCGAAGCTCGACCTGAAGGGCTCCGTGGTGGCGAGCGAAGCGCTATTCCCGTTTCCCGACGGCCTAATTGCCGCCGCCGAAGCCGGCGCGACGAGCGCGATTCAGCCCGGTGGCTCCGTGCGCGACGCCGAGGTCATCGCCGCTGCGGATGAGCGCGGCATGGCGATGGTGTTTACGGGCATTCGTCACTTTAAGCACTGAGTTCGGAAGAACTTTGTTTGCGCTCAACGGTCGGAGCACGCAGCCTTCACTTACATGAAACGCCTGCTCCTCCCCCTTGCCGCGCTTGCACTTTCCATTTTCACTGGTTGCACAACCGTGCCTGAAACCGGGCGTCGGCAGGTGATCATCACCAACGAAGCGACTGAAACGCAGATGGGGCTGGAAGCATTCGCAGCGGTGAAGAAAGAAACCCCGGTGCTCAATGACGCGAAAGTCCAAGCGCGCATTGAGCGCATCGGACGTCGGGTGGCGGACGCGGTCGGCCGATCCCTGCCAAACGCCCAGTGGGAGTTTGTCGTTTTCAATGACGACAAAACCGTGAACGCGTTTGCGTTGCCCGGCGGCAAGGTCGGCGTTTACACCGGGCTCATTAAACTCGCGTCCAGTGATGATGAAATTGCGATTGTGATGGGTCACGAGGTGGCCCACGTCACCAGCCGTCACGGTGGGGAACGGGCTTCACAAACAACTCTCGCGCAGGGTGGGGCCGCCTTGGTGGGCGCGCTTTCGGAGAATTCCGAATACAAAAATGCCTTCAACACGGCTTATGGTTTGGCGGCACAAGGGTTGGTGTTGCTGCCCTTTTCCAGATTGCACGAGTCGGAAGCCGATAATGTGGGTTTGAGATTTGCAGCCGGGGCCGGATACGACCCGCGCGCAGCTGCAGCCTTTTGGAAAAAGATGCAGGCGAAGTCGGAGGGTAAGGAACAATGGAAATGGATTTCGACGCATCCGCCCACGGCGGAGCGCATCGCGAATCTTGAGCAACTCGCGACTGGGCTGATGCCAATCTACGAAGAGGCGAAGAAGAAATACCAGTAAGTCACTTCGGGCTAGCGCACCGATGAAAACTGCGGCAAGTTCGCCGCATGTTTGACCCCGTCGAAAAACTTAAGGAATACGTCCGCCACGCCAGCGTCTCTGCTGACCCGCAATTCAAGCAGGGCATGCTGGGCGCCCAGGATTTCATCGCGGGATTGCTAAAAGAAATCGGGTTTGCGGTCGAGGTCGTGCCCACGGCGCTGCATGCCGTCGTGGTCGCCAAGCGCGGCGATAATCCGAAATGGCCACATGTCATTATTTACGGGCATTACGATGTGCAGCCGGCCGATCCGTTGGAGAAATGGGACACTCCGCCCTATGAGGCGACCGTGAAAGGCGAACGCATCTACGGACGCGGCACGGCAGACAATAAAGGTCCGCTCATGGTGCACGTCGCGGCAGTGGCGCGCTTGTTGGAGAAAAATCCAGATTTGCCATTGCGCATTACTTTTGTCGTCGAAGGCGAAGAGGAAATCGGCAGCAAGAATTTCAAGACGTTCCTGAAGGCGAACAAAGAGAAACTGCGCGGCGACTTCGTTTATTTCTCCGACACAGGAATTCCTTCGCCCGAGCAGATGGTTATCACCGTGGGCTTGCGCGGCATGATGGCGTTTGAAATCGAGTTCACCGGGCCCAAAATGGATCTGCACTCGGGGATGAACGGCGGGGTTTTGATGAATCCTTTGCAAGCGCTCGCGGAGCTTTGCGCCTCGCTGCACACTGCGGATGGTCGCGTAAATATTCCTGGATTCTACGACAAAGTCGTCGAGCCCGAGGCATGGGAGCGCGAGCAGTTAAAAGGACTTGGTTTGAGCGAGAAGGAGTATGCAGATTTTCTCGGCATCAAAGAATTTCACACGCCACCGGGCTACACTCCGTTCGAAGCGATTCGTTTTTTGCCGACGCTTGAATTCAACGGGTTCTCCGGCGGCTACCAAGGTGAGGGGACGAAAACCGTTATTCCGAGCAAAGCGAAGGTGAAGATCACGTGCCGTCTCGTGGCGAATCAGACGCCGGACAATGTGAAGGAAGCGGTCTTTAAAACGATTCGTGAACGCTGCCCGAAAGGCGTGACGCTTGAGATTAAAGAGCAACATCACGCGCTCCCTTATGTGGTGATTCCGCCGGACCGTTCGAATACACCGAAAGATCAATCGCCAGCGCTCGCGAATTGTTTCCGCGCGGTGGACAAAGCGGCGACGGAAGTCTTTGGCAAACCGCCGCTGTATCTACGTGAAGGCGGCAGTGTGGGCTTGATCGCGGATTTGAAAGAAGTGCTCGGTCTCGATGCAGTGATGCTCGGGTTGTTTTTGCCCGAGGATAATCTGCACGCGCCGAATGAGAGTTTTCATCTCGGCGTGATGAAGCGCGGCATCGAAACTTCCGAGCGCGTGCTCGCAGCGTTGGCGGGAAAATAATCGACACGGTCGGTTGAGAATTGGGCGAACCGTCCCGATGCGCCGTATCAGCGCATGCTCTTACCCGGATCGGCAGGGACGCCTTGCCCCGCCGATACTTGCGCTAACAATGCACAAAAAAAGCCCCGGAAAAATCCGGGGCTTTTGCTAAAGAGAAAAGCGACTTAGCTTACTTCGTGAGCTCGATGAAATCGACGCGACGGTCTTTCGCCCACTCAGCATCGGTGCCACCTTGCTTGGCTTCGGTAGAGCCCTTCGAGAGGGTTTCCACGCGGCTTGCGCTGACGCCGAGATACGCGAGGTAATCTTTCACTGCGGTCGAGCGACGATCACCGAGACCGAGATTGTATTCAGAGGTGCCGCGCCAATCGCAATGGCCGACGAGGACGAGGTTCTTGGTGGGGTTATCTTGCAGCCACTTCGCGGCGGCTTCGAGCTTGGAGCGTTCGCCGGCGGCGACGGCGGCGCGATCCAGGCCGAAGTAAACCGGCTCAACGACGCTCAGGCTGCCCGGAGTGATTTCGCCTGTGCCGCGAGCGTCCAAGCCACTGCCCACATCAGTGGTGAGGTCAGAGATTTGGGTAGGCTCTAGTGGCCCAGTGGTGCTCGGGCCCATGGCCGTGGTCGAAGGATTCGGACGAATCGGCTTTTTAGAGCACGCGGTCAGAAACAAGGCGGCGGCGGCCAATGTGAGGCCGAGGAGTTTGGAAATTTTGTTCATGATTGGCTGGAAAGAGTGTCGTGGTTATTGGGCAAAAGCGTTAGACCGCGCAAGAACGAAACCGTTGCAAATGCGTCGAAATCACCACGCTTGCGCGCGATGGTCGATCAGGCCGATTTCGAGGGCGTAACGCGTCAGGCTCGCGACGTCGTGCAGGTTGAGTTTGCGCATCAGATTTGTGCGGTGGTTATCTACCGTTTTGACACTGATGGTGAGCTTCTGGGCGATTTCTTTCGTGCTGTGGCTTTCAGCGACGAGTTTGAGGATCTCGCGTTCCCGCTCGGTGAGCGTGTCGATACCGTTGGACGGGTTGTTATTTGCGACCACCGTGCGCAGCAGGGCCGCGACGCCTGGCCCGAAATACGTGCCGCCGTTGGCGATCGTTTCGAGACCGCGTTTAAATTCGCCGAGGCCGGCAGTCTTTTCGACGAAACCATGGGCGCCTGCCTCGAGCATTTCGCGGACGAGGGCCGGGCTTTCGTAAGCGGAGAAGATCAGCACGCGAGTGTGCTTAAGCTGTTTGCTGATGCGGCGCAAAATATCGACTCCGCTCAAACCCGGCAGGCGGGCATCGAGAACGAGGAGGTCGGGTTTCAGTTCCAAGCAGAGCTGGCAGGCCTGCAAGCCGTCGCCGGCTTCTCCAATAATCGTGTAAGCGGGATCGTTGCGGAGAATTTCAGCCAGCATCTCGCGAATCGCGGTCTGGTCTTCGATGATTACGATGCTTTTGGCTTGGGTAATGATGGACACGGGTGCGAGGTGTGAGGAGATAGCCCTAGAGTTAGGTGGTGATTTAAGCTCTTAACAACCCAGAAAAACTCAATCTCGCTCAGGCCGAAACATTTCGGACGCGAAAGTGACGGTTTCGGTGGTGGGGCGACTGGGACTCGAACCCAGAACCAATTGATTAAAAGTCAACTGCTCTACCATTGAGCTATCGCCCCTTGACCGAAACGAAAGGCAGATAGTTTTTCCCTTCGTCCGCAACGCAAGGATTTTTTGCATTTCCTGTCGATTACCTACCTCAACATCGGGAAATACCGGCCACGTGGGGCGTTGACCGACTCGTTACCCAAACTTCATGCTGGGGCCTTCAACCAACGATTTTGTGGGAACAATACTCAAATTTCCTAATCCTATGGAGACTGACACTATGACTGCCAAAGCCCAAGAAGTAGCTTTAGATCGCATGCTGGTGGATCGTTTTAAAGGCGGGGATTCCGCGGCCTTTGATCAACTGGTCACCCGTTACTGGGATCGCATCTACGGGATGGTAAACCAGCTTCTGCGCAACCAGCAGGATGCCGAAGAGGTCACGCAGGATGCGTTCATCCGCGCCCACCGTGGACTGACGAATTTTCGCGGCGATTCCGCATTTTCGACGTGGCTCTATCAGATTGCGACGAACTTGGCTCGCAACCGGTATTGGTATTGGTGGCGCCGCAAGCGCGATAAATCCATTTCGTTCGACGCGCCGGTGAGTGGCGATAACGACACCACGCTCGCTGAACTCATCCCGGCTGAACAGGAGTCGCCAGAAGATGCGACTGTTACGCAGGAATTCGTGTCGCGCGTCGCGGAGTGCATGGAAGAACTCAACGAGAAGCATCGCGAGATCCTCATTCTCCGGAATGTGCGCAACCTCGCTTACGAGGAGATTGCTGAAATTTTAGGAATTAGCGTAGGAACCGTTAAGAGCCGCATCGCTCGCGCCCGCGAAAGCTTGCGCGAAAGATTGGGGCAGGAGTTTCAAAACAATGAATGACCACCGTTTCATCGAGTTAGTTAACCTTTACGTCGACCGCGAGATCACTGCCGCGGAGACCGCCGAGCTGGAACTCGAGATTCAATCGAATCCGAGCCGTCGCGCCATCTATCAACAATACTGCAAAATGAACCGCGCCACGGCGATGGTTTATGATAGCTTCCGCGCACAGGCGACGGAGCCTTCGGCGAAGATCGTAGGAGGCGGCACGATTGAGAAATTTGTCACGGCCAAGAGTAAGCGCGTTTCGCCTGTGCGTTACGTCGTCGGTAGTCTGGCTGCCGCTGCCTGTGTCGCTTTTGCGCTCGTGCAATTTAACGGCACGCAAACGTCTGCTTCGAACGATCTCGTTGCTCAATCCAGTGCGCCCGCCGTGCAAGTCGCCGCGGTTGCTCCGCAGGCAACGCCGGTTCAGTCCACAGCTGAAGTTCACACTACTTACGCCGGTCTTCGTTCTTCGGAATCAGAGCAACACTACAGCGCCCTACTGACGGCGCTCCGTAATGAAGAGCAGCGCAGTTTCGCTGATGCTCAGTTGAAAGCCTCGCGCGCGCCGTCGTTGTTCGAAGACGGGGTGTTCGACTCGAAGCGGAATACGGAAACCGTTAACTATCGCCTGTATCGTAATCAGCAGTCTGCCACGCAGCCGCAGGCCGAATTCACGGCCTTCCAATTCCAGCGCTAAGCCGGGATCGTTGGTTTGTTTTTGATCAACCGAGTGCCTTCTTAATGAGGGCCTCGGTTGTTGCATTTGCGCCCAGCGCGATCCACGCCTGACGAACCGCTTTGTCTGCATCGGCCGTTTTGTAACCGAGTGCAGCAAGTGCGAGTGCCGCATCGCGAATTTTATTTTCGGGACCGATCGCAGCTGTCGGCTGAGCCACATCCGCCGAGGAGGAGGCCGCGACGGTGCCGAGGTCAGCCGAATTTAATTTGTCACGCAACTCGATGACAAGGCGCTCGGCGGTCTTTTTGCCGATGCCTGGACATTTCGCGAGTAGACCGACATCGCCGGCAGCAATGGCACCTTTTAATGACGCGAGGGAAAGTTTGCTCAGGACACTCAACGCCATCTTCGGGCCGACGCCGGTAACTTTCTCGACGAGCAAACGAAAAAAATCGCGCTCCTCCTGCGAAGCAAAGCCGTAGAGCGTCGCTGAGTCTTCGCGATACACGGCGAGCGTGTGTAGCTTGGCATTTTGGCCGACGCCTGGAAGGCGCTCAGCGGTGGTAACCGGAATGTGCACCTCGTAGCCGAGACCGCCGGTTTCAATCACCGCGGAAAGCGGCGTGGCCGCGACAAGAATGCCGCTGACGCTCGTGATCATTTGAGTCCCAAGACGTCCTGCATGTCGTAGACACCAGGTTTTTGGGATACGACCCAGTTGGCTGCGCGAATCGCTCCGCGTGCAAAGATGCCGCGATCGCTGGCTTTGTGGGTGAGTTCCACGCGTTCGCCGAGTGCGGCGTAGAGCACGGTGTGATCGCCGACTACATCGCCGCCGCGTAACGCATGCACACCGACTTCGCTCGGCTGGCGTTCGCCGGTGATGCCCGAGCGACCGTGGCGCAGAGATTCGGCGTTGAGTTTGCGTTCTTCGAGAATGATTTCGAGCAGACGCGCGGCCGTGCCGCTAGGAGCGTCTTTTTTAAAGCGATGATGCATCTCGATGACCTCGGTGTCGTAGTCCGCGCCGAGCACTTTCGTGGCGTGACGCGTGAGCGCGAACAACAGGTTCACGCCGACGGAAAAGTTTCCCGCCCACACGCAGGGCACTTTCGCGGCTTGCATGAGCAGATGTTTCTTTTCGTCTGCCGCGTGGCCGGTCGTGCCGATGACCACCGGTTTATTCTGCGCGATGGCGACGTCCAGCACTGCGGCGGTGGCACGATGCGAGCTGAAATCGATGATCACATCGCAGTCGCTCACGTGCGCGGCGAGGTTGTCGCCGAAGTCGATTCCCGCGCTGATCACGGCACCCGCGTCCTGTGCTGCTGCCGCGATAGCGTGGCCCATGCGACCTTTCGCTCCGTTAAGAAGAATTTTGAGCGCCATGAGATTTTAGCCTTTGGTGGCGTCGAGCACGGCGAAGAGCGTCTTGCGGCTGGCCTCGGAGAGCCCACAGAGGGGCAGGCGGACTTCTTCGGAGCCGATGATCCCGGCGCGCGTCATCGCGGCTTTGATGGGAGCGGGATTCGATTCGATGAAGAACGTTTTGAAGATTTGATACATCTTCTGGTGCAGCTTGCGCGCCTTGGCGTAATCGCCGGCGAGGGCGAGGGCGGTGAGCCGGGAAACTTCTTTTGGAAAATAATTCGAGGCGACACTCACGACGCCTTTCGCGCCGACCGACATGAATGGAACGGTGAGGCTGTCGTCGCCACTCAACACCGTGATGTCATCGCCGAGCGCTTGAATGAGTTGATCGACGCGATCAACGCTGCCGCCGGCTTCCTTGATGTGCGCGACGTGAGGATATTTCGCGCGGAGGCGCTCGACGACACCGACGCTGATTTCCACGCCGCAACGTCCGGGAATGGAGTAGAGCATGATTGGTTTGTCAGTGGATTCGGCCACGCGAGCGAAGTGTTGGAAAAGGCCTTCCTGTGTCGGGCGATTGTAGTAGGGCGCTACGACAAGCATGCCGTCTGCGCCGGCCTTGTCGGCTTCCTGCGTCGTATAGATCGCCTCTTGCGTGGAGTTGGAACCGGTGCCGGCAATGACCGGGACGCGGCCGCGCGCAGCGGCGATGACGCAGCGAATGATTTCGTTGTGCTCTTCGTGCGTGACAGTCGGCGATTCGCCGGTCGTGCCGACAGGAACGAGACCGTCGATGCCGCCTTTGATTTGGAACTCCACGAGCTTTTTCAATTCGTCGTAAGCTACGGCCCCGTTTTTGAAGGGCGTTACGAGAGCAGTGTAGCTGCCGGTGAAGATGCGTGGTCGTTTCATGGGAAAGTTACCTTGAACGTGGTCAAGTTGACCTGTAGGCAAAGCACAGCTTTAAAGCCGGTTCACGCACAAAATTCCATGAGTATCACACTTCATTCCGAAATAGTTAACGACCTGCTCAAACTCGCGGTGGATAGTGGTGCGAGCGACATCGTGATTAAATCGGAAAGACCGGGCTATTTGCGGCTTGGCGGGCGTTTGCGTCCGGTGGAAATGGATCCGATTTCGTGTGAGCACGCGCAGGCGTTCGTAGACGAGAAAGTCCCGCGGGTTTTTAAAGATAAGTGGGAAAAGGACGGCCAGGTGGACTTTGCCTACGCGGCGGACGACATCGGTCGGTTTCGTGTGAACGCCTTTCACCAGCGCGGTCTAGTGAGCATCGTGTTTCGCCACATCAAGAGCCGCCCGCCGACTTTCGAGGAACTGAAAATCGAGGCCGACGCACTGGTGAAAATGGCGCAGGCGAAAGATGGTATTCTCCTCGTGTGCGGCGCAACAGGTTCGGGCAAAAGCTCCACGATGGCGGCGATGTTGAACTGGATTAACCAGAACATGGACAAACACATCGTTTCCATCGAAGACCCGATCGAATACACCTTCAGCGACGACAAATCATTGTTCCAGCAACGCGAAATCGGCCTCGATGTGCCGAGCTTCGAATTGGCGATCAAGTCGGTGCTGCGTCAGAATCCTGACATCATCCTCATCGGCGAAATGCGCGACAAGGAGACGTTTGAGACGGCGATTTCGGCGGCCGAGACGGGTCACTTGGTGTTCTCAACGATGCACGCGGCCACGGTGGCGCAATCGCTCACGCGTTTATTTGAGTTTTTCCCACCCGAGCAACTCGCGCAGGCGCGCCGCCAGATCGCGGGCTCGTTGCGCGGATTTATCTGTCAGAAATTAATTCCCGCGCTCGAAGGCGGCGGGCGTTACGCAGCGCACGAAATCCTGACGGCCGATGCGACCGTGCGAAATCTCATCCTCGACGGGCACAACGACAAGATTCAGCACCTGCTTGAGTCCAGTAGCGATTCGAGTAACAAATCGTTCAACAAAGATATCTATCGCCTGATCAAAGAAGGCAAAATCAGCAAAGCGGACGGCCTGCGTTTTTCGCCCAATCCTGCGGCGTTGGAGATGAATCTGAAGGGGATTTTCTTCAAAACCTGATGCGGCGGTGGCGGCACATTCTCCGCGGAGCGGCGCTCACAGTCGCCGTGCTCGCGCTACGCGGCCAGCAGAGTGGGGCTCCTTTGGAAAGCACGCAGTCGGAGCTCAAGGCATTGCAAAAGGCGCAGTCGCAGAAAAATTCATCGGAGGGCGGCAAAGCGTCGGTCAGTCTTCCCCAGCTACAAATTGTAACTCCGGGGGCAACTCCTCTCGAGATGCCTAATCCGCAGAAAATGGAAAAGGAGTTGGCGAAGAAAAAGGAGGCCCAGAAAAACTGGCTCGTCGACGGCGTGCAGCAGCTGGAGAAAAAACAGCAAGCGAAGGCCGAACGAGGCGACGCGATCAGCGCGCAGGGAACCCTGAACCCAGAGCAAGCAACGCAAGCTCCGGATAAAACGCCGGGGAGCTTGCTCGAGGTTTACACCGAGCAGCAAAATGAGGCGGAGAAAAAAGAGTCAGCAAAGCCTGCTGCAAAAACGGCACCTTTGGCCGATCCATTGGCACCTTTTCTCCGCGAATGGATGGGCAACTCTCCGGTGCGCGGGGAATTTTTCGATAAAGTCGCGCTCAAACCGGAGACCGGAGCTTCGCCGGTCGTTGCGAACGGCGGTTCTCCGGTAAGTGGAAATTCTTCTGCGATGAACGGTGGACCCGAATTTTCCGGTCGCGGAGCAGCCGAAATTCCTTCGGCGAAAAATCCATATTTGGCTGGAATCGAATCGCCGACCGTCCACGAGCCAAGTCGGCCCGCACCGGTTCCGGCCGGTCTTAATTTCAATGAGGCGTTATCCGGGTCTTTTGTGCCGTCCGCGGCAACAAATTCGGTTCCGCCGCTGCCTGAAAATCGGGTCAATTTCGGCGATAAAAAACCGCTCATCCCAGACCGGGCGGACGACAAAAAATACTTCCCGCAGCTGAAGAAATTTTAGGGCTTGGTTTTTAGACGTTCGGACGGTTTAACCGACCTTTCATCTATGTCAGTAGCACTCATTTTTGCAGGTCAGGGCGCCCAGAAAGTGGGCATGGGCAAGTCTTTATACGAAGGCTCGGCAGCGGCGCGCGTGCTTTACGATGAAGCCAATCAGGTTTTGGGCTGGGATTTGAAGAAAATCAGCTTCGAAGGCCCGGAAGCCGAGCTCACGCAAACCAAGGTCTGCCAGCCGGCCTTGTTTGTCCATGGATTGGCCCTGGTCGCGGCGCTGCGCGAGGCGGGCAAGCTGCCGGAAGTAAAATTTGCGATGGGTCTGAGCTTGGGCGAAGTCACCGCGCTGACCTCAGCTGGAGTGTTTGATTTTTCGACCGGTCTGAAGGTTGTCGCGGAACGCGGTCGATTGATGCAGCAAGCCTGCGAGAAAACGGTCGGCGGCATGGCGGCGATTATCGGTGAGGATCGGCCGAAAGTTTACGAGCTGTGCAAAGAATTCGGCATCGAAGCGGCCAACTTTAATGCGCCCGGCCAAATCATTGTTTCGGGCGAAAAGACGAGCGTCGATGCGCTGGTCGCTGCCGCGAAAGACAAAGGCTTGAAGCGCGTCATGGCGCTGAATGTCGCGGGCGCTTATCACAGCCGCTTGATGGAGCCGGCGCGCGCTGAGTTCGCGACGTATCTGGCGGGAATCACTTTTAACGCACCGAAGTTTACGGTGTTGAGCAACACGACCGGACAAGTGGTCAGCACGCCGAATGAGATTCGCGAAGCCTTGATCAAACAAGTCGTCTCGTCGGTGTTGTGGGAAGACTGCATGCGCAATTGCGTGGCGGCCGGTGCGACGGAATTTTGGGAATGTGGCCCGGGTGGTGTCCTCGCCGGATTGGCGCGTCGCACCGAGAAAACCTGGGTCGTCAAATCGTTTGCCGAGCTGGCCGACGTTATCGCTTGAGCATGTCTGCGCTTCTTACCCGTAACTTTTGTATCATTGCCCACGTCGATCACGGGAAAACGACGTTGTCCGACCGTTTGCTCGAATATACGAGCACCATCACGAAGCGGAACATGACCGACCAGCACTTGGACTCGATGGATCTCGAGAAAGAGCGCGGCATCACGATCAAGATGCATCCGGTGGTGATGAATTATCCGGCGAAGGACGGCCAGATCTACAAACTGCACCTGACGGACACGCCCGGACACGTGGATTTTGCGTATGAAGTGTCACGTTCACTCGCTGCCTGCGAAGGCGCGTTGTTGTTGATCGACGCCGCGCAAGGTGTCGAAGCGCAGACGGTGGCAAATGCTCATTTGGCGGAGCAGCAAGGCCTCAAAATTATTCCGGTCATCAACAAGATCGACCTGCCGAGCGCCAACCTCGAACTCTGCATGCGGCAGCTCGAGGACATCCTGACGATTCCTGCAGAGGAAGCGATTCTGGCGAGCGGCAAGTCGGGCATTGGCATTCAGGACATTCTCGAAGCGGTGGTGTCGCGGATTCCCGCGCCGCGTTGGACGGATTATCCGACCTTGCGAGCGCTGGTGTTCGACTCGAAATACGATGCCTATCGCGGCGTGATTTCGTATGCGCGCGTTTTCTCCGGCACGATCAAAGCCGGCGAAATGATGGCGCTGATGAGCACTAATCAACGTTCCGAGGTGAAGGAAGTCGGTGTGTTTCGTCCCGGCATGGAGAAGATCGACAAACTTGGGCCGGGCGACGTCGGCTACATCATCAGCAGCATCAAAAGCACCGATGATATCAAGATCGGCGACACCATCACGCATGCAAACAAACCGGCCTTGGAAATGCTGCCCGGCTACAAAGAAGTGCGGCCGATGGTGTATTGCGGCCTGTATCCGCTCGAGTCGGATGATTACGAGAAACTGAAAGTGGCGCTGGGTAAGTTGCGCTTGAACGACTCTGCGCTGATTTATTCATCCGAGAGTTCGGTGGCGCTCGGTTTCGGCTTTCGCTGCGGCTTCCTTGGATTGTTGCACATGGAAGTTGTGCAAGAGCGCATTCGTCGCGAATACGACGTCGAGATCATCTCCACTTACCCAAGCGTCGTTTACAAAGTGAAGAAACACGGGGGGGAAATCATCGAAGTGGATAACCCGGTGAATCTGCCGGATCCGGCCACGATCGATGAAATTTCGGAACCGACCATCAAGTCATCGATCCATATTCCCAACGAGTTCATGGGCGATATTCTCAGCTTGATCATGGAAAAGCGCGGCACGTGCGATCACACCGACACGCTCGACGGCGCGCGCGTGATGCTGACGTGCGCATTGCCGCTCAATGAAATCCTCGTCGATTTCAACGACCGCTTGAAGAGCATTACGCGCGGCTACGGCTCGATGGATTACGAACTCGGGGAATACCGTGTGTCCGATCTCGTGCGAATGGATATCCTCGTGAACAACGATCCAGTCGACGCGTTTGCCAGTATTGTGCACCGCTCGAAAGCGGAAGGTCAGGGGAGGTCGCTGTGCGAAAAACTGGCCGCGATTATTCCGCCGCAAATGTTTAAAATCGCGGTGCAAGCCGCGATCGGTGGGAAGATCATCGCGCGCGACAATGTTCGCGAGATGCGCAAAGACGTCACCGCGAAGTGCTACGGCGGCGATATTTCCCGTAAACGAAAGTTGCTCGATAAGCAGAAAGAGGGCAAAAAGAAGATGAAGCAAATCGGGCGAGTTTCGATTCCGCCCGACGCCTTCATCCAGGTGCTCAAGACCAACAGCTAATCCATTCGCTCAACCCCGCCGCCACCGTGTTCAGTTTTTTTTATTCCGAACAAAAAAAGATGCGGCAAAGCGCCGAGCACTGGCTCGAGGTGGCTGATCGCGTCTATAAATTTCGCCGCGACTTGCTCAGCGAGTCCCAAAATCAACGGCTGGTGAGCGCAGCCGGCGACGTGAAGACGCGGCTGAAAGAGCGCGCCGATGCGAGTAAACTGAAAATGGCCATCGAGTCGTTGGAGTCGGTCTTGCGCGACACGGGCGGACGAATTTACCCCGTTTCTTCGTTGCGCGAAAACGTCGAATTTTTCCTCGTTGCGGCCATTGTAATTCTTGGTTTGCGCGCGTATTTCATCCAGCCGTTTAAGATTCCGACGAATTCGATGTGGCCGAGTTACTACGGGATGACCGGCGAAGTTTTCCAAGCCGGCGAAGAGCCAGGATTGGCGCGTCGTGCCGCGCGTTTCGTTGGACTGGGCGCATCGAATTATTCGATCAAAGCACCGGCGGATGGCGAAGTGATGCTCGCGGTCACGCGCAGCGGATTTCCGGCGATCAGTTCAACTCCCGGTCGCAGCTTCTTCATTTTTCCAACGGTGTTGCATGAATACACCTTTTCGGTGGGCGGCCAGCTGACTAAAATCAGCTTGCCGGCGGATTTCGACCCGCGCCGGAAATGGTTGAGCGAAAGTTTTCCTCAAGCCGGCCGAATTGCCGGAAATCTTGAAAGCTCAATGTTGTCACTCCGCGACGGCGAACGCCGCGGCGAAGCGCGTGTTTACTGGCTGCCGCTGGGCAAAGCCGTGAAGCGCGGTGAGAATCTTTTTTCATTTGATATCCTGACCGGCGATTTGCTGTTCGTAGAACGCTTGAGCTACAATTTCGTGAAGCCGAAAGTCGGCTCTGGATTTGTTTTTAGAACCGAAAACATCAAAAGCCCCGAAATGCGCGATGCGGTGACCGGCGCGCAAATCAAGCAATATTACGTGAAACGTCTCGTTGGACTTCCTGGCGACAAATTGGAGGTCAAAGAGCCGGCGCTTTACCGAAACGGAGCTCCAATCGAAGGCTCCAGCGCGTTTGGCAAAAATGCGCGCAAAGAGGGTTTATACCCAGGTTATCAAAACAGCGGCTTATTGGAGAAAGACTCGGTTCTCAAGGTTCCGGAGCACGCATTCTTCGCCATGGGCGACAATTCGCCCGATAGTAAAGATGGCCGCGCTTGGGGATTTGTGCCTGAGAAAGAAGTCGTGGGACGGCCGTTGTTTATTTATTATCCGCTAACAACACGTTGGGGCCCAGCGCGTTAAACTTCGGTTTGGTCTATTCCGCATTTAGGCACAATGGACATTATGTCTAATATAGGATTGAAGCGGAATTTCAGATAGCTGGATTTTCACTGCGCCCTTTAGCGGCCAAGGAACCGCTCGATCTCTTTCAGGCAAGCTTCGGACGCGTCTTCCAAAACGTAATGCCCTGCTTTTTCGTCGTAAGTCGCCGCGGCATTCGGCAAGAGTTCGCGCCAGCGATCGTAGTAATGGCGGTTGAAACAGAAATCCTCGCCACCCCAAAGAATTCGCACCGGCAGTTCGTTGAGCATCGGTAGTTTCTCTTCGATTCGCGCAAGCGCTACGTCGCTGCTGGTGCCTCGCCCACTTGGGATATCCACGACAAAACGATGTGTCGCGATGCGGTTGGCCCAATTATCGTAAGGAAACAGGAATCCGCGTTTCACTTCCGCCGTCAACGGCTTGGTCACTGACATCCATGCGGCGGGCCCCGCAAAGCCGTTAAACCCGCGCACCAGCAGTTCGCCGATCAACGGAGCACGGCACAGCCGGATGCGCCACGGAACCACTGTGTCTGCAAACGCTGCGGTATTCAGAATCACGACCTTGCCGAACAAATGCGGCATCTCGAGCATCGTCCCCAAGCCGATCGGCCCGCCCCAATCGTGCACGATGAGATGCACTCTTTTCAGCCCCAGGCTTTCGATGAGTGCGCGCAGGTTTTTGATATGCTCACTTAACGTGTAATTAAAATCCTGCGGCTTGTCCGAGAGCCCACAGCCGATGTGATCTGGCGCGATGCAACGAATCTTGCCGCGCAAACCCAGCACGAGATTTCGGTAATAAAACGACCATGTCGGGTTTCCGTGAACCATCAGCACCGCTTCGTCGCCCGAACCTTCGTCGAGATAACTCATGACGCCGCGGCCCGTATCAAAGCGCTTCGGCTCGAACGGATAAATTTCCTGCAACCAGTTTGGCAATGTCTGCACCGCTTCGTTCATGTCACCATTCCACGGCTAGCATCAGGCTGTTGATACCGCTGCCAATGCCGAGCAACGCGGCTTTACCTCCACCTTTCAAAGCACCGCGTTTCGCCGCCAAGGCCAACGCGGTGGGCAGCGCGGCGGATCCGGTGTTTCCCAAGGTTTCAAACGTCGAATAATCCTTCGCCAAATCCAGTCCCACGGTCTCGTAAAGTTTGCGTCGATGCGTGCTGCCGACTTGGTGGCAGATAATGTGATTCGGTGTCGCGCGATCCCAGCCGCTTTCCTTTTCGAATAACTCCCAGGTGTTCCGCGCGACCTCTACGCCAGCGAGCAACAGCTGCTCGGAGTCGGTTTCCATCTGCAACGCTTCGCCGGCGGTGTCGCCCTGGCAAAGTGTGCTGTGCTGCGTCGCGGCATAATACGCGCCCGCAAGCAGGCGGTGTTTTTGCGCACCCGCTGGCAACAAGTCTTCGTGACACACAATCGCGCCCACCGCACCGGAGCCAATCGTGAGATTCGCGAAGAATGGTTTGATCTCGTTTCGCGTGAGCGGTTTTTCGAGCAGATGTTTCAGCGTTTGCTCGACGAGCGGCCGACCGTTTTCGCCGGCGACGACCATGCCGCAACGAATCTGACCGGAGTCAATCATCGCTCCGAGCGTCACGAGTCCGTTGAGAAATCCGAGACACGCATTCGATAAATCAAACACCTGCGTGTGCGCGCCGAGTCCAATTTTATGGTGCGCGAACGATGCCGTCGCGGGCTCCAACATATCGCGCGACACCGCGCAGTGGATAAACGTTTCGATGCGATCAGCGGCCAGCGACGACCCAGCCAGCACGGCTTTGCCGGCGGCGGCGCTGGCGTCGGACGGGCGCGTGCCGGGCGCCCACATGCGCCGCTCTTTGATCCCCGTCATCAACTCCAGGCGGCCGACAGGAAGTTTCAGGCGTTCGTAGAGTGGCGTCAGCCGTTCCTCGATGTGCGCGGAAGACCAAATTTCATCCGGCAAAACCGCGGCGATCGATTCGATGCAAGCGTGGCGAAAGCGCATGGCGGAATTATTTTTCCATCCGCATCGCGAGGCGGATGATTTCCTTGTCGAAAAAATTGGCGCCCAGTCCCGCGTCGACCACCAGCGTGGCTCCGTTCAAACCGCTGCTGCGTTCGCTCAAAAGAAAAACCGTCGTGTTGGCGACTTCTTGAGTTTCCAAATTCTTTTTCCGAAACGTGAGCTTTTCGGAATAGAGATAACTTTCCAGATACCCCGGAATTCCGGCGGACGCGCTGGTCTTCAAGGGCCCCGAGCCGACGACATTGAACCGCACTTCGGTGTCTGTGCTGAACGATTTCGCGAGAAAGCGACTGCACGAATCGAGCGCAGCTTTGATTGGGCCCATGTAGCCGTAATTATCTGGCGTCACTTGCAGCGAAGAAATGCCGATCGTTACCACCGAAGCGTTCCGAGCGAGATGCGGTTTTAACGCGTTGGATAACTCAACCAGAGAGAATGCGGAAATCGCACTCGCTTGCAGGAAATCCTTCCGCTTCGTCTCGTGGAATGGCTTGAAGCCTTCGCTGTAGTTCGCGAACGCGATCGAGTGCACGATGCCGTGCAATGGTGCGAGATTCGCCGCGGCCACTTCCGCGGCGAGTTTTTCGCAGGCGCCCTCTTGCTCGACGTCGCAGATGAAAACCAGTTTGCCCGCGAGCAGCGTTTCGAGGGATTTTTTGCGCGCTTCCGAACGCACGCTAAACACCACACGCGCGCCTTGCTCTTCGAGGGTTTTCGCGATGGCCCAAGCGACGCTTTTGCGATTCGCCACGCCCATCACGAGGTAGGTTTTGCCCGCGACGTTGAGGAAATCGCTCATGTCGTCACTTGGCCGTCGGGCTTCTTCCACGCCACCGAAAAATCCACGTTCATCACGCGCTTGTCGCCGTTCTTCATTGTGCCGCTCATGAAATGAAAATCGCCCATCGTTTCCTTGCGCTTCACTTCGATCGTCACGGTGTCACCGGGGTAAACCGGCAAACGGAAGCGCACGTCGCTGACTTTTGTGAGCAGCGGCACGCCACCCTGCCCGCCTGCTCCACCCGCCATCAATTTGGCCATCAGCAAGGCGCCAGTTTGGAAAACGCTTTCGCACAGCAACACGCCGGGCGTAATCGGTGCATTGGGATAATGGCCCTTGTAAAAATCCTCGTCCGCGCGCCACGTGCGTTTGGCCACGAGGACTTCGCCTTCGTGCGAAACGATTTCATCGACAAACAGAAACGGGGGACGGTGCGGGATGAGTTTTTCGACTTCGTTCATGGGATAAAGTTAAGCGGAAGTGGCGACGACGGCGGCGCGTTTTTTCGCGACGATCATCTTATCGACTTTGTTCGCCACGATGACGCCGTAGTTAATCGTGCCAAGCCAGCCTGACATGATGATTCCCACTGAGCCGGCGTGATAGAGGCCGGTTAATTGATCCGGCAAATCCATGGAAATCTTCAGGCCTTCGAACTTCGTGCCGAATGAGGTGCCTTTCCAGTGATGGGTGTAATATTCCACCGTCCGCGGCGTAGCCGCTTCCATCCAGTCGATCTTGCCGCGGACATCAGGAATAAATTTCTCCAACGACGTAATGGATTCCTCGATGAGCCGCTGTTTTTCCACCGCATACTGTTCAGGTGTGAGATTATTCCAGTCGTCGTATTTCGCGTTGATCGAGACGACCACCGTGTAGCGATCCGTGCCCGGACGGGTATCCGGATAATACATGGAAAACGTCCGGCTGCTGGTGTGCAGATCGACTAGCTTGTCGCTGGAAAATTTCGGCTCGTCCGACGTAAAGACAAGGTCGCCGATGTGCGGCAGCGTTTCGCCTTTCTTGATGCCGAGATAAACCTGGCATGAACTGCTGTTCACGCGCACGGCTTTCGTTTGTTCGACGAACTCAGGGGTGAAATTGTCCGCGCCCGCGAGACGAAGCACCGTGTTCTTGATGTTCGAGTTCGAAAGCACCGCGTCGCAGCGAATCGTGCGACCATTCGCCATGACGCCGGTGACGTGTTTTTTGCCGTCGCGTTCCTCGGTGAGGATTTTTTCCACCACGACATGTTTGCGGACATCGACGCCGTTGTTCTTTAGCTCAACGGCCATTTTTTTGATGAGCACATCGGTGCCACCTTGGAAGGTGTAAACGCCTTTGCTCATGAAATTCGAGAACACGATGCCGAAGGTGATCGCCGGGTCCGCCATCGTGGAGCCGTTGGCGTAGGCAATCGGCTCCATCAGCAAGCGCTGCACGTCGTCGCGGCCGGGGAAATAGCGCTCGAACATCTGCCCGGTGGTTTCCTGGTTATTATCGTAGAAGTTCATCGCGCGCAGGTCCGTGAAGAATCGCTCCACGGTTTCGGCGGGCACTTTGAAATTCTCAACCAGCTGGCGCGTGAAATCTTCGCGGTCGAACGTCGTGTCGATTTGGAACTGCGGATTGATGAAGCGCACGCCCTTCAACTGCACGATGGAATCCGCGATGTCCTGGCTCCAGTATTTGCGCACCGATTTGATCATCCCGATCGGAAAACCGTGCAGCGAAATATCGAAAATATGGCCGCCTTTGCGGGTGAACCACGTGGCGAGTCCGCCCAACTGATAATGGTGCTCGAGCAAGAGCACTTTGTGGCCGCATTTGGCCAGCACATTGGCTGCGGTGAGGCCACCCAAGCCGCTGCCAATCACCACGATGTCGTAGTGATCTTCGATTCCTTTTAACCAGTCGTAAGCCATGCGTAGCCGCCCAACTAAGTTGGGCACTTTCGAAAGCGCAATGGGGAATTTTAGCGCGACGCGAACCGGACTAACGCTTGCCCGATTTGAAGAAAAAAATGAGCCAAATCCCCAGCGCTGCGATTAGGATCAACCACCAAAAATAACGCAGTTCCCGCGCCGCGAGTTCCACGAACGCGAGCGCGCGCGGAAAAATCAAACACACGCCCACCAAAAGCAGGAGCGCGATCAGATACGCGGCGATGCGGCGGCCGTGCTGGGTCATCGCTTAACGGGGGTCGCGGGTGAAGTGGGCAAGCCAAGCGGCAGCAAGATATTCGCGCCGCCACCTGATTCGCCACCGGAACCGCCGATCACTAAGGGCGAGCGGCCGTCCCATTTTTCGACGATTTGCAATTGGATCAAACCGGGATTGTCGCGAATCGCTTCGGCGCGGATGCGGATGGCTTCGGCTTCGCCTTTTGCGCGGATGATCGCGGTGTCGGCTTCGATTTGAGTCTTTTGTTGGGTGAAACGTGCTTTGGCCGCTTCCTGTTCCTGCACCATCTTGGATTCGATCGCCGTCTCGAGTTCTTTGGAGAGCACGATGTTTTCCACGACGAGATCTTCGATTACCAGAATGTTGCCGATCTTTTCACGCGCGGCAGCGAGCGACTTGATTTTGATGTCCTCGCGTTTCTTCACGATCATCTCAGCACTCTGCAACGCGGCGACTTCTTTTAACGCTTCCTGCACGCGCGGCGCGATGAGGCTGTCGAACGGGTCGCCGGAATACTCGGTGAAGATTCTCACCACCGACGATTCCGGAATCCGATAAAGAATGCGGAGCGTCACGTCCACTTGCTGGAGGTCGGAGGAGTAACACTCGGTGGACATGGAGTTCGTCAGCTGACGCACGGGGACGTTGACGATATGCGACACGAAGGGAGATTTCGTGCCGAAGCCTTCGGGCTTAAACACCGGATTGACTTTTCCCAACGTTACTTCGACGCCGCGAAATCCGGGATCGACCACGTAGGTCGCTTGCGAAGCTCCGATCACAATGACGAGGATGATGAGGCCGATGCCGACAAGTTTGGCTGGGTGCATGCTTAAAATGCATCGGCGCTGGCCGGATGCAGCAAGGCTAAAGCCTTCCCGGGCAACTCAAGATCAGCCGCGCGTCGAAGCCTGCAATACGTGATAATTAGCCATCGAGATACCGCTCAGCATCGCACCGACGATTCCAAGAAACCCTTGGTCAGTTCCGCACAAGTAGAGATTCGAAAGATGCGTGCGCCCGTCGCGGATTTTAATTGGTGCGCCGTAGATCGCGCCGTTCAAGTGGCCGGTGAATTTTTTAATCGTGCGCGGGGTGAACATGTCACGCGCGAGTTCGCTTTTAGCGAGCACCTCGTCGTTCACGCGAGGGAGAAATCTCCGTGCGCTTGTCACCGCCGCGTCGAACCAGCGGTTCTTGTCGGCTTGGTAGTCTGATTCGGGCAGATGCGCCCAGAGATCGTAGTTTGCGAGGCACGTCACGCGAAGCAGCCCTTCCGGCAGTTGTTCACCGCCAAAATCAAAATTGTTGGGCAGGCAAATCACGCCGCTGCGCAGATCCACTTGGCGTCGCGCACGCTCGTAATGGAATCTTTCCGAGTCGTTGAAAAAGATAATCGTGTCGTCGCCCCAACCCCACGAAGCCGGTTGTTCTTTGAATGCGCTGATCGTTTCGACGAATGAAAGCGCGCCGGTGTTGGCAGCGGCTTCGGTTTCGTGGGCGGGAGCGCAAAGTTTCATCGTTTCGGGAAACCCGACCGAAGAGATTACATGCTCGGCGGTCACTTCGCTGCCGTCGTCGAGGATGAGGCGGCTCGCCCTGCCCTGTGCTTCCACGATGCGCGCCACGCCGCATTTCATCCGGCGCTCGCCCCCGGCCTGGCGGTATTTTTCCAATAGCACGCGGATGATCACGCGCACGCCATCGAGCGGCCGCGCGAAGCCTTCGAGAAAAAGCGCTTTGAACATGATCACGAACTGGCCGAACTCCATGTCGTGTTCCTGCGCGCTGCCGTAATACATCACGGGGCAAAAAATCATGTCCGTGAGCAGCGGATCGCTAATGTGGCGCGCCACAATTTCGCGTGCGGACATGGCTTTGGCATCGAGCGAAACGTCATCGTAAATGCGCACGAGCTGCACGAGCGCTCGCCAGCCGTCCGCTTGCGCGGGGAATTTTTCCACGACTTCCTGATCGAGCACGGCGAAGTCGTTGGTGAAGCGCAGCGTGGTTTCTCCGTTCGGGCCGAATGAGATTTTCGACTGCTTCTGCGGGCGCAGCGCGAACTCATCGCGATCAATCCGCAGTTGGCGCAGCAATTTGCCGAGCGGGGTGCCTTTCACGCCGGGCGCGACATAGTTGGTCATCGCGTGCAACCCGACGTCGTATTTGCGGCCGGCGATGCTGTAGAAACTATTCAAACCTCCGGGTGCATTATGGCGCTCGAAGATGCAGACTTTTTTCCCGAAATGCGCCAAGCGGATGCCCGCGGCCAAACCGGACATGCCGGCGCCGATGATGACGACGTCGTAGTGGGATTCCTTCATGCGCGGACTTAAGAAATGAAAAAGGCGGGATCAGTGATCCCGCCTAATCACAGAAATCAAATCAAGCTCAGGCTTTCGCGGCGAACTTGGGCGTCAGGTATTCCGCGCAGCTGTCGAGCGAAGCGAGGTGCGTGTAATCAGCCTCGGGCACTTCGATGCCGTGGCGTTTGCGCAGCTCCATCACGATGTCGAGGAAGTCCATGGAGTCCAACTGCAGCTGGTCGCGAAGCTTGATCTCAGGCTTGATGCCGTTGAGGTCTTCGTCCGGAGCGATATCGGAGATGATGTCGATAACCAGTTTCTTGCAGTCGTCTTTCGTCATGGAGGTGCGTGGAATTAGGCCACAAAACGTTTAATTACCAGCGTAGAATTTATCCCGAGCATTCCGAACGAATTATTTAAAATCACGTCGATCGGCTGGTCGGCTTTGCGAGGCTGATTAATCACGAGGCCCGGTATATCGCACTGAGGGTCAAGGTTATCGACGTTGATCGACGCGTGCACGATGCCATCGTCGAAACTCGGCAGATTTCCCGCCAACTCCAACGCGCCGGCAGCGCCCATCGCGTGGCCGATAAAACTCTTGGTGTTGTTGATGTGAGGAGGCGTGCTGCGACTCTTAAAAACTTCCGCGATGGCCTGGCATTCCTGAATATCCCCGAGAGGCGTGGCCGTGGCATGCGTGTTTACTAAGTCGATGTCTTCAACGGTCATGCCGGCGTGGGCGATGGCTTTGCGGACGCACTCGGCCTGGCGCTCGGGATTGGGCAACACGTAGTCGGTGGCATCGGAGTTCACGTGGTAGCCAGCGATTTCGCCGTAGATTTTCGCGCCCCTCGCCTGCGCATCTTCAAGGCGTTCGAGCGTGTAAATGCAGCCGCCTTCGGAAATGACGATGCCGTTGCGGGCTTTGTCAAACGGGCGGCTGGCTTTGGTCGGGTCTTCGTGCGCGGCGAGCGCGTTCTGGCTTTTGAAGCCGGCGAAAATCCCGAACGTTTGCGGGCTTTCGCTCACGCCGCCGCCGAACGCGAAATCGATTTCGCCTAGTCGCAACATCTGCGCCGCGTGGATCAGGCCCATATTGCCTGCGGCGCAGGCCGCGCCGATCGTGTAAGCGGGGCCCGTGATGCCGAGATTGAGCGACACTTCGCCGGCGGGATTATTCGCGACCGTGCGAGGGTTGTGATGGTGGGTCCAGAACTTTGTGTCGTAGTTGAATTTGGAGATATTATAGACCTCGTTCTCGGTCTCGACGTTGCCATGCTCGGTGATCCCCAAATATATCCCGATGCGACTCCGGTCGCGGGCTTCGAGATTTATGCCGCTGTCGACCAGTGCTTCACGCGCGCAATAGATGCTGATGCCACCCGCCCGCGTGCCGATGCGCACATCCTTTTTCTTCTGATACTTCAGTGGGTCAAAGGTGCACATGCCCGCCGGATGACGGCCCATGAAGCGCACATCGACAGTGGTGATGCCGGAGACGCCATTGAGCAAATTCTGGCGGAACTCGCTCAAGGAGTTACCGTTGGGGGCCGTGAGGCCGATGCCGGTTATGACAATGCGTGTTTGCTTCATACAGATTTTTGCGGGAATAGAATGATTTGCCTAGCCAGTGAAAACCTAAAAGCAATAAAAGGATAGATTCATGAAAGTTCTCGTCGCCGGCGGTGCCGGATACATTGGCAGTCATTGCGTCCGTCAACTCATCGCGGCCGGCCACAAGCCCGTCGTGGTCGATAACCTCTCCTACGGCCACAAAGCCGCCGTGCCGGACACTGTCCCTTTCCACGACGTAAACCTCGGCGACAGCGTCGCGCTGGATCGAATTTTCAAGAATGAGCAAATCGACGTCGTGATGCATTTCGCCGCTTTCGCTTACGTCGGCGAATCTGTCACGAAACCACTGAAATACTACATCAACAACACCTCGGCGACTTACACGCTGCTGGACTCGATGTTAAAGCATGGCGTGAAGAAATTTGTGTTTTCGTCGACTTGCGCGACCTACGGCATCGTGAAATCGCTGCCCATCGTCGAGGATATGCCGCAAGCGCCGATTAACCCCTACGGTCAAACCAAGCTCGATGTCGAAATCGCGCTTAAGGCACTCGCCTACGGTCAAGGCCTTAGCTTCGCGACTTTCCGCTACTTCAACGCCGCCGGTGCCGCCGAAGACGGATCGATTGGCGAGGATCACAATCCCGAGACGCACCTCATCCCGCTTGCCTTCGGGGCGGCGCAAGGGTTGCGCCCGGCCCTACAGATTTTCGGTGACGATTACCCGACGCCGGATGGCACCTGCTTGCGTGACTACGTGCACGTGGACGATTTGAGCCGCGCACATATTGCGGTATTTGAAAAACTCGAACAACCAGGCGCGGCGCTTTTCTACAATCTCGGCACCGGACAACCGACTTCAGTTAGGGAAGTCATCACCGCGGTCGAAAAAGTCTCCGGCCTGAAGGTGCCGGTGAATTACACCACGCGTCGTGAAGGCGATCCGCCAGCGTTGTATGCGAATTCAACCAAGGCTCAAACCGAACTCGGTTGGAAACCCAAATACCTGTCCATCGAGCCGATCATCGAAACCGCGTGGCGCTGGCACGAGAGGAAGCCCAAGGGCTATCAGGATCGGTGAACTTCGTAGGTGGAACCTGCCCGGAAGATAGGTTCTAGGATAATCGCGATCTTCTGAGCCAAGCGTTCATCCTCACAGCCCGCTCGGAGGTCGGGTTCCACCATCGCGAAGTGAGCAAGGCTCAGCGTTTCTTCGCGCCCGCCTTCTTTGCCGATTTCGCGGTGGCGGCGGATTTCTCTTCGGCCTGGTCTGCCGCAGATTCGTCGCGCGTGACGAAAGCCTGTTCGACCACCGCAAGCATGTCGTCGGGATTCGAAACTTTGAGCCGCTCGTAAAGTTGATCGAACAATGTTTCTAATGCGGTTTCTCCCCCGGTGACTTCGCCGCGCACTTCGTCGGGCAAATCTTTGGGGAGAATCGTATCGCCGCGCGCGATGACCGCGCTGCGGTAAATCATATTCTCAAGTTCGCGCACGTTGCCGCGCCAGTGGTGCCGGCACAAAATCGCGAGCGCTTCGGGAGAGACTTTACGCGCTTTCGTCTTCTTCGTTTTCGCGAGATTCTGCAGGAAGAAATCGACGATTTGCGGGATGTCCTCGATGCGCTCGCGCAACGGGGGCAGGCGCAGCCGCACGACGTTCAACCGGTAATAAAGATCCTCGCGGAATTCCTTATCCTTCACGAGCTGCTCGAGGTCTTTGTTCGTCGCGGCGATGACGCGGACATTGACCTTGAGCGTTTCCGAACTGCCGACGCGTTGGATTTCGCCTTCCTGCAGCACGCGTAAAATTTTCGTCTGGGTCGGCGCGGTCATGTCGCCGATTTCATCTAGAAAGATGGTGCCGCCGTCGCATACTTCGAATTTACCGAGGCGTTGGCCGGTCGCACCGGTGAAGGCGCCGCGTTCGTGGCCGAAGAGTTCGCTTTCGATCAGGCTTTCTGGAATCGCCGAGCAGTTGACCGCGACAAACGGTTTGGTGCTGCGATGACTGTGCCGGTGAATGCTGCGGGCGATGAGCTCCTTCCCCGTGCCGCTTTCGCCGGTGATCATGACAGTCACGTCGCTCGCGGCGACCTGGCCGATGACTTTGAACACCTGCTGCATCGGAGACGATGCGCCGACGATGCCTTCCTTATGATCCTCGGAATTGATGACGGGCAACACGCCGCCGGCCGAGCGGATGTCCGCTTGGGTGCGCAACGCACTTTCGACCAACGCGAGCAGCTTGGGCGGGTCGAACGGTTTCACCACATAATCAAACGCGCCAAACTTCATCGCTTCGATCGCGGTCTGCGCGGTGCCGTAAGCGGTCATCAAAATCACAAGCTGTTTCGGGTTCGCTGCGCGGATGTGCTGGAGGGTTTCGAGCCCCGTCATGCCGTTCATGCGGTTATCGAGCAGCACGACGTCCGGGGCTTGGCGTTTGACGGCGGCGACGCCCTCCTCACCGCTCGGGGCTTCCTGCACCTTGTAGTTGCGCGAGGAAAGCACGCGGTTGAGCGAGTAGCGCACCTCGGTGTCGTCATCGACTACGAGGATATACGGAACGGCGGCGGACTCGGACATGGCGGGAGTGGTCAAAATGATTAGCGCTTTGCGCGAAGATGGTTCTACTTACTCGTGATGCTAGGGTGGTCAATTAACTTGTTTAAGGTCTTCGGTATCCAACTTGCCGTTCATGCGAGCTTTTTGCTGCTGCTCGGTTACTACGCCTACGATGGCTGGACGACTGCAGGGCTGCCCGGTGTCGTCTGGCAGACGTGGCTGATCCTGTTGTTTTTCGTGTGCGTGGTCATGCATGAACTTGGGCATTCGCTCACGGCGCGACGTTACGGCGTGCGGGTGCCGCGGATCCTCCTGCTCCCAATCGGTGGCATGGCGGAAATGGATCATATTCCGCGTAAACCGTCCGCAGAGCTGTGGATCACGGTAGCTGGGCCGGCGGTGAATTTTGGCATCGCGGCGATTCTATTCCCATTCGTTTGGCAAATGGAGAAAACGGGCGCTTACGTTTCTGAACATTCGCTCAACGGGTTGGTTTATCAATTATTACAGGCGAATCTGGTCATGGGTGTCTTTAACCTGCTCCCCGTGTTTCCGATGGACGGCGGCCGCATTTTACGCGCGCTGCTAGCAATCAAGCTGCCTTTCTTAAAAGCGACGAAGGTTGCGGTAACGATCAGCCGGATTCTCGCCCCGATTTTTGCCGGTGTGGCGTTCTTCTACCTTAACTGGCCGATGATGGGCATCTTGTTTGTGTTCATCTTCTTTATTTGCGGCGCGGAGTATAAACAAACGCTGCGTCGCGAAGAAGAAGAGCGTTACTGGGCCGAGATGGCTAAGCGCGTCGAAGAGGCGCGCGAAAGTGGTCGCCAGCCGCCGCTTATCGTTGGCGGGCCGTCATAAACACAAAAAGCCGCCCGCTTGCGCGGACGGCTTTAAAGTGGTGGACCCTAGGAGGCTCGAACTCCTGACCTCCTCAATGCCATTGAGGCGCTCTACCAACTGAGCTAAGAGCCCAAAGAACAAAATGAAGGGCCTAAAAGTGGTTTTTAAACGCCGATGGCAAGGACTTTTTCACGCATCTGGATCCATCGTGAAAGTAATAATCCACGTGTAGCCTTTGCGGGTCGGCGTCGGACCGGTATTGCGCAGGCTGCGAAACACTTTCAGCGCGAAATCATCGAACTCCTTACTGCCCGAACTGGTCGCGATTTTGACGTTGCTGATGTTGCCACTGGCCGAGATGTCGAATTGAACGCGGGCCTTGAGTTGATCGCTTAAACCCGGGGAATCTTCTGCCGCAATGCGCCGCACTTCCTGCACGAGAAAGGAGATGTAGGTGTCGAGCTTGTCCATTTCGGCGCGGGATAACGCTGTGCCGCCAGCACCGCCGCGATCATTGGCGGCCGATCCATTCGCTACACCGGTCGCGATGCCGCGAACGTCGATTTTTTTGTAGGATGCGGCTGACTTGCTTTTCCCAGTGCCGCTGGACTTCGAAGGATTTTTGATTGGGTTACTCTTTTTAAAACTATCGTAGGAAACTTTTTTGTTCGTCGACGGTTTCGCCTTCGTCGCGTCTGTCTTGGTTTTACTCTCGGTCGGTTTCGGCGCAGGCTTGGTGGATGTCTTAGTCGGCACTTTGGGCGGAATGATTGCCTCGGTTTGCTTGGCTGGCTCTTTGACCGGCGGCGGCGCGACGTCTTCTTCGACGTCAACCATTGGCACAGGCTCATCGTTCGCGCCTTCGTCCATGTCAGGCGGTTCAGGTAACTCGATTTTAACCTGATTCTTCGTGTTTCCTTTTTTAGGAGCTTCGGTTTCGTAAATGTTATTTCCCGGACCTTGGACGAGGTCGAATATCTGCGGGGCCTTCGCGGCTTGGCGAGCAGCCACCCACGTGGTCAAAAAAATCAGCGCGACGATAAGCGCGTGGATCGTCACCGAAACAACGAACGAATTTGTGCGCTGCGCGTGCATCAACTCACTTGGTCTGCGTGTCGAAGCTGATCTTGGTCAGGTTTTGCTTTCCGAGTTCGTCCATTACCTTGATCACTTTCTGATAAGCGATCGCTCCGTCGGCACGGATGCGCACCACGGGCTGCTTCGGTTTTTTGGCGGCGACGGCGAGTTGAGCGGAAAGTTCATCAAAGCTGATCGGAGCCTTCGAAGTGCCGGTGAAAATCTGGCCCGCTTTATCGATGACGATGGAAAGATACTCGGTGTCCGCCGGGGGGATTTGCTGCGCGGATTTGCTCTGCTCCGGCAGATTTACCGGGATCGTTTGCTCGTTTTGGATCAGCGGCGCGGCGAGCATGAAGATGATTAACAACGTGAATCCAAGGTCGACCAGATTGGTGACGTTCAGCTCCGCGACGGGGTGGAGATTGCGCTGTCTGCGAAATATTCTGGCCATGGGTGCGCGTCCTTATTTGGCCTCGAGCTCGATGCGGTCGGCGAGCGTGCTCGCGTAGTTTTCGAGTTCGGTGATCATGGTTTTGGCGTTTCCGAGCAGGAAATTATAGCCGAAGACGGACGGGATCGCCACGACGAGGCCGGCGATGGTCGTGAGGAGCGCGGCGGCGACACCTGGGGCGAGCGTAACGATGGTCGCAGAGCCTTGTTCCGCGGCGGCGGTAAATGCTTCCATGACGCCCCACACCGTTCCGAAAAGCCCCATGAACGGTGCTCCGGAAACGACTGAAGCGAGAAAGATCATGCTGGCTTCGTAGCGCAGGGTTTGGCGGGCCAGCGCGCGCTGAATCGCGTTTTCCGCGTGCTCGAGACGAGAACGGACATTGTCATCGCCTTTTTCTTTGCCGATCGCGGCGGCGCGCCAATACGCCTCGAGCGCATCGGCCAGCAAGTCCGCGTAAGGGATGTCGCGACGGCTCTTCAAGTTTTCCGGCAATTCAAGGATGTGACGCTCCTGGCCAATCTTGCGTTCGAATGCGAAGTTGAGCTCGCGCAGCTTTTTGAGTTCGGAATGTTTGCCCAACATCACCGCCCAGGCGAAGATGCTGAAGATGGCGAGGAGCACGATCACCGCCTGACCGACGCGGTCGGTGATGAGGAATACGTCCCACACGTTTACGACACTGAAAAGTTGCGAAGAAAAAGAGAAAGGCATGTGCGGTGAGTGTTGAAGTGTTCGTCGGGCGCAATCAACGGCAAATGCAACGACCTGCGCGGTTAAATCTGGTTGCGCGGGCCGGCCAACTTTTGTTCGGTAAGTCCCTTCCCTTTTCCCTCATGGTCACCAAGTCTCACCCGGTCGGCACTCTCATCTCTTTCGAAGGTTCGGAAGGCAGCGGCAAATCCACGCAGATCGCGCGGCTCGCCGGTCACCTGCAAAGAATCCACCGTGAAGTTGTCGCCACGCGCGAGCCGGGCGGCACCGAAATTGGCGAGCAGATTCGCAATATTATTGTTCACAATTCCAAGGGTGACGAGATGTGCCCCGAGACGGAATTGCTGCTCTTCACCGCGGCCCGCGCGCAAGTCGTGCGCGAAGTGATCGCCCCGGCGCTCCAGCGCGGCGCGGTCGTCTTGAGCGATCGCTATCTTGATTCTTCCACCGTTTACCAAGGCATCGCGCGCAACCTCGCGCCGGGTCCGGTGAGTGCGATCAACCGTTTCGCGGTCGGTGATGTCATGCCGAATCTTACTATCGTCATCGATGTGCCGACCGAAGTGAGCTTGGAACGCATCCGTCAGCGCGCGTCCGATCTACCTGACCGCATGGAGCGCGAAAATATTTCGTTCTATACGAAGGTCCGCGAAGGCTACCTGCTGCTCGCGAAAGAATGGCCGGATCGCGTCATCGTGCTCGACGGCACCCAAACGCCCGAAGCCATCGAAAAGAAAATTTGGGCCGAAGTGCAGAAACGCCTCGGTTGATAGACTGCGAACATGCCCGAAATTCTTTCATGGCCCTCCACCCTCGCCGGCACGCCGACGGTAGCGGTGCTTGAGCGCGCGATCGAACGCCGGCGGCTCGCACACAGTTTACTGCTCCAAGGAGAAAATCTCGGCACGCTCGCGATGGTGGCGCACGCGATTGCCGATCGCCTGCTCAACGACCCGCGCGATCCCTCGCAATATTTCGCGCCGAAGCAGCATCCCGATTTCCTGGCACTGCGTCCGGCGGGCAAAACGCGCCTCATTTCCGCTGACTCGACGCGTGATTTGATCGGACGGATTCAAGTCTCGCCGCAGATCTCTGTGCGGAAAGTTGCCGTCGTTTACGAAGCCGACCGCATGAATGTCGCTGCGGCCAATATTTTCCTGAAAACACTCGAAGAGCCCACCGCGAGCACCACGATCCTGCTCCTCACGACGCGCCCCTATTCGTTGCTGCCGACGATTCGCAGCCGCTGTCTGAATTTCCGGTTCACCGATTCACGCAGCCAAGCGCTCGCGGACGCCGAGGAAGCGACCCGCGAACAGTGGGTGTCGACGCGTGCTGACTACACCGCGTGGCTGGCTTCGCTCGCGACGGTCTCCACCGATAAGCGCGCGATCGCCGATCAGGTCATGGGCGTTTACGGTATCATCACGCGCTTCAATGCCGTGCTTTCCGCTGCGACCGATCAAATTTGGAAACAGCAAAAAGAAAAACTGCCTGACGATCTCGATGACGACGAAGTCGAAGCGATCCAGTCCGGCATCACCAACGGCATCCGCCTAAAGTTGTTCGGTGAACTCGAGCATTCCACCTGCGAGTTCGCCCAGAAACGCCTGCTCGAAAATGACGAGGCCACGCGCCGCTCGCTCGTGGCCGCCGTCGCCCAACTCGAGCACGACATCGGCCTGCTCCGCTTAAACCTCAACGAAGCCGCCGCGCTGGAGAATTTCCTGCTCTCGTCGCTCCGTCTTTGGACGAGACGCTAGACTCATGAGAAAGTTTTTTTCCGTCGCTTTGTTTGTTTTTATGGGTGCGGCGATTGGTAATAGCCAAGGGTTGTTGCGATTAACCGAAGGATGGCAGCCGTTTTTAGCGCGAATTGATCCCATTCAATTTCAGCTCTTGGAGAATCGCTTGAATATGCATCTCTCGGAGCAAGCTGAGGTCGTGCTTTACAACGTTTCTGAGAAAAAGCTGACCCGCAGTCTGGCTCTTAAGCGCGTTGATGGTAACCACTATCGCTTGGATATCGATTACCACGGCACCGAGACACACGAGTCATGGATGACAAAAAAATCCCTGCTGATTCCGGCTGACGCTGCAGGAAGATTTTTAGCTGCACTTCATCTGGCTTTGACTAAACAAGTTTACCCAATCGCACAAGGAAGCGAATCGCTGGATGATAGCACTTCTCGAACGAAAATTTGGATGCAGAGGCGATGCAGCGAATCAGTGCTCATGGCTGGATATGTAGAAATTCCTTCATACGGCGACCGATGTTTAGTGGGAGAAAACCGCTCGTTTTTGGCGTTCTGGGAACTAGTCCATTCTCTCGCTAAATGCGCGAGGCCGGATGGCGCACCTTTGGTAGACCTCGATTTGGAGATATCGCGGTTTAAGGCTTCATATCCCGACAACTAACCTCACGAACTCCTCGCGTTTGTCCATGTGGGGATTGTGGCCGGAGTCGGCGATGACTTCGATACGGGCATGTGGAAAATGAGTGCGAATCAACGCGTGGTCGCTTGGTTCGGCGTAGCGTGAGCGCCCGCCGACTACGAACAACGTCGGGCCATCGAAACGATCTTCGGTGTTCAGGCTGTTTTTTTCCATTAATGGCAGTGCTTCCGCGAGCGCGGGGAGATTCACGATCCAACGCCATCCGCCGCCTTCCGCCCGCTCGAGATTGGTCGCGAGGAATTTCCGCATGCCGAGGTTTTCCACGCGGGCTTCGAAACGCATTTCTGCCTCCTGCCGCGATTGCAGACTGGCGAGATCGAGTTCGACCATCGCGGCAAACTCTCCGCGGTGGGCAGCCCATGAATAATTTTTTGGGGCGATATCCACCACGACCAGCCGCTCCACGCGTTCCGGATGCCGGCACGCGAGTAACATCGCCGTTTTCCCGCCCATGCTGTGACCGACCAGGGTTGCTTTGCTGAGGCCCTGCGCATCCATCCAGCCAATGACGTCGTCAACCATCCCCTCGTAGTTCATCTCAGGCGCGTGCGGCGATTTGCCATGATTACGCAGGTCGAGGGCCATCACATGAAACTCCTTCGCCAGATCCCGCCCGGTGCTCAACCAGTTTCGCGACGAGCCGAGCAGCCCGTGCAGCAGCAACATCGGCGGTTTTCCCGCCCCGCCCAAATCGGTGTGATGGAGTTTAACCACAAGGACACGAAGAACGCGAAATCTCGTCGAACCAAGGCGAAATTGCCCGCGATGCAGACGTATTTTCTTCGTGCCCTTCGCGGCTTGGTGGTTCAGTAAAAGCGCTCCATGTCAGACAAGCTCACCCCGATGATGCAGCAGTATTTCGATGTGAAACGCGGCCTTCCCGCGAACACCCTGCTGCTTTTCCGATTGGGCGACTTCTACGAGATGTTTTTCGAAGACGCGCAAGTCGCGTCGAAACTGCTCGGGATCACTTTAACGAAACGGCAGGAAACGCCGATGTGCGGGATCCCGCAGCACGCAGCCGATGGTTACGTCACGAAGCTGCTCGCGGCAGGAAAAAAAGTCGCGATTTGCGACCAAGCTGAAGCCGCGCAGCCTGGCAAACTGGTGAAGCGCCAGCTTACGCGCATTCTTTCGCCCGGCACTACGCTCGCGGCCAATCAACTCGACGCTGCGAAAAACCATTATCTGTGCGCGCTGGAATTAAACAAAGCCGGTCTGCACGCGGCTTGGATTGATTTGTCCACCGGCGAGTTTCGAATCGCCACGGATGCGCGCCCGGAAAATTTGTTGCCGGTGCTGACCGCGCTCGATCCGGCGGAGTTGGTCTTGATCGAAGGCGATCTCGCAAAATGGCAGGCGGCTCCTCACGAAGAACACGCGGTGCACGCGCTCCACCATTTCTGTTCACCGCGGCTCTGCTCGGAGTTGCCCGGCTATCATTTTGAAATAGTTGGCGGCGCCAAAACGGTGATGGACGCGCTCGGTGTGCTGAATTTGCAGGGCTTCGGTCTCGCCAGTTCGCACCCGGCACTCGGCGCGGCGGGCGCGCTGGTTTATTACGCCACGGAAAATCTTCGCGCGAAGCCGCAGAACCTTCGCTCGCTGCAAGAATACCGCAGCGCGCGCACCTTGCTCCTCGATCCAGCAACGCTGCGTAATCTCGAGATTTTCGCCTCCACCCGCGGCACTCGCGAAGCTTCGTTGCTCGGTGCAATTGATCGCAGCACGACGTCGGCCGGTTCACGCTTGCTCGAACGCTGGCTCGCGGCCCCCACGCTCGACCTCACGGAGATCAATCGCCGCCAAACGGTGGTCGGCGAGCTCATCGCCCAACCAAGCGACCTTGCCGAATTGCGCGAGTTGCTCGACAAGGTGCGCGATATCCCGCGCATTCTTGGCCGCCTGCAAAACCGTTTGCGTAATCCACGCGAACTCGGCGGCGTCAAGGATACGCTCGCGCAAATCCCTGCGATTACTGCGCGTCTGGATTTGCTCGATTCGCACTTGGTCGGCAGCCACGGCGGCGAGACTTCCAAGGTGCGGGCGCGCATCACCGATCTGCCGGCGCTACGTGATTTGCTCGCGAAGGCGCTCGCGGATGAACTGCCCAACGACCTGCAGGACGGAAATTACATTCGCGTCGGCTACGACGAAGAACTCGAACGCCTGCGCAATCTCACGAGTGGCAACAAATCCTGGCTCGCGGAGTTGGAGCGCAAGGAACAAGAGCGCTCGGGCATCAAGAGTCTCAAGGTGCGCTACACGTCGACCTTCGGTTATTATATCGAGGTGACGAAAGCGAATCTCGCGAACGTCCCGTCCGACTACATCCGCAAACAAACCACGGTTTCGGGTGAGCGTTACGTTACCGAGGAACTGAAGCTGAAGGAAAAAGAGATTTTCTCCGCCGAGGAAAAGTCACTGGCCCGTGAACTCGAGTTGTTCAGCTATCTCGTGGGCGCAGTGCTGGACGAGTCAGTCTCGCTCACGCGCACTGCCGATGCGCTCGCCGAACTCGATGTGCTTGCCGGTTGGGCAGTGCTCGCGCGGGATTGGGATTATTGCCGACCGGAAATTTCCGAAGGCGAACAACTCGTCATCACCGACGGTCGTCACCCGGTCGTGGAGCAGATGTTGAAACAGGAACGCCTTGGCCTCGCCGGCAGCCACACCTTCGTGCCGAACGACACGTCGCTCGCGAGTGACGATGCGCAGATCGCGCTTATCACCGGACCGAACATGGCGGGTAAATCGACTTACATCCGCCAGGTCGCGCTCATCACGCTCATGGCGCAGATCGGGTGTTGGACTCCGGCAAAAGCCTGCCGCATCGGCCTCGTGGATCGGATTTTCTCACGCGTCGGTGCCAGCGACGACCTTGCGCGTGGTAACTCGACGTTCATGGTCGAGATGAACGAGACGGCGAACATCCTCAACAACGCCACGGAACGTTCGCTTATCATCCTCGACGAAATCGGTCGCGGCACGTCGACCTACGATGGCTTGAGCATCGCGTGGGCCGTGGTTGAACATTTGCACCGCGCCGCCGATCGCGGCGCACGCACGCTCTTCGCGACACATTATCAGGAACTCACCCAGCTTGATAAACACCTGCCTCGTCTCCGCAACTACTCGGTCGCGGTGAAGGAGTGGAACGACGACATCGTGTTCGTTCGTCGCGTCGTCGAAGGCGCCGCAGATCGCAGCTACGGTATCCAAGTCGCGCGACTGGCGGGTTTGCCGCTTACGGTGATCGATCGCGCGAAGACTATTTTAGCCCAACTCGAATCCGACGATGTCACGGTGACACTGCCTTCGCCACAACCGCAGACCAAGCCGAAGAAAAAAATCACCGTCACACCGCCCGACGATTCACAGATGAGTTTGCTGTGATTACACGCCAGCGAGCGGGATGCCCAGTAGTTTGGCCGCATCTAGCATCCGTCGGTCGCAGGTAAATAGCGGGCCCGCATCTACACTTAAATAAGTTGCCAGATGGATCGCATCCAGCGTCCGCAGCGGAACGGCCGGATGCAGTTGCATCATTACTTCTGCCGCTTCGCTTACGATCGTCCGCGTGAGCGGCACCAAGTCGATCATTCCCGTATCCAGCATTTCCTCGAAGCGTTCCCAGATGCGGATTCGTGACGCGGGGCTGAGGTGACCGCTGCGTTCTTTGCCCAAGCTCGCGGAACGCAGTTCGCCGATCAAAAGATCCGATGAAAAAAATCCCAAGCCGCCCACGATGAGTTCACACTCGTCCGAGTCTGGCTCGGGGATAAAGAGTTTAACGGCGACCGAGGTATCCAAATACATCTCAGTAGCCGCCGTCGCGATCTGCGCGAATCAATGGGGTTGAATCGGGCGTCATCGGCATACTGTCGCGAAATGCTTTGAGCGATTGCCATGGCTTGCCGCGCATAATCGGCCGGTAACGCACGATCATCGCCTTCGGTTCACCGTCGCTTGTAATGACGATTTGCTCGCCGCGGGACGCTCGGTGAAGCAGCGCCGAAAGTTGATCTTTCGCTTCGCGCACGGCGACCACATCGCGACGAACACCGTGAGCAAGTGCAGCCTCACGGATTTGTTGGGCAGTCTCCGGCTCCTTTTGCTTGTAAGCGATTGCAGGCTTATTTGGCTTCATGTGGCCAATTGAGGCCAATCAGCGCTATTCCACAAGCTTTTATCAGAATATCTGGGTGAATTCAGGCGGTAATTCCGCTCGTGCTTTGAAGTCACATTGGCGTCCGGCGAATTCATAAGTGAAACTGGTTTCCAGTGAGTGCAGATACAGGCGTTTGCTCCGCGTCATCTTCGTAAAGGCGCGGTTCATACCGAAGTCGCCGTAGGTTTGATCGCCGACGATTGGCAGCTGCCGCTTGGCGCATTGCACGCGGAGTTGATGACTGCGGCCGGTCTTGGGTTCGAGCCGGACGAGCGAGGTCGAGAACGTGCGCTGCGTATGCTTGATGAGTTGGAATTTTGCCTCCGAAGGGATGTTTCCGATGGTCGCGGTGCGGATTTGTCCGTGGCCTTTTTGCACGGCGAGCAAGTCGCGCCACACCTCGAAGTTTTTATGCGGCTTCCCAAAGACCAGCGCTTGATAGGTTTTGTGGACGTGTTTCTTGGCAAAATGGCTGCGCACGGCCATCGCGACTTTTTCGTTGGCGGCCGTGAGGATCACGCCAGAGGTCGCGGAATCGAGACGGTTGAGCAACCAAAGTTGACGCGGTGATCCATCCGCCGCGCGCCAATTGAAACACTGCGCTTCCTTATCGTAACGTGCCGTGAGCAACGAGCGGGCCTCGTCCTGCGACTCGTTGGGATGAGAAAGAATTCCCGATGGTTTATCGAAAGCGGCAAGGCCGTTGGCGTCGCGCACCAACAGCCGAACGCCTTCGCCCAAAGGCAACGTATCCCAAAAATCTTCCGGCAAGGCGCTCACTATTGGTAGTAAAACGAGAACACCAATTCCTGGCTCGTGCCGAGCAGGTCGATCATTTTCTCCGGCCATTTCCGGTAGGGTTGACGGGTTTCGATCGCGGCCTGACTCCAACTGCTTCCTTGCAACCCGGCAGTTTGCTCGATGCTCAGAACTTGAACCTCACCAAGGGAATTAATTTTGAATTTAATTTCCACTTTTGTGCCGCGTTGCGGATAGGTCGAACTCGCGCGGACAATATTGTCCCACTGCACCTGCACGATTTCGATAAGTTCCTGAAGGTATTCACCGTATTCGCTTTTGAAGGCGTTGCTGGCGGACACACCAATGTTGGACGAGCCGCTGACTTTGTTGGTGAGGATCGTATCGCGATTCAGCGACGTGGAAGGCAGACGCGGACGCTCCTTGGGTTGCGGACGACGGCTTTCGTTCACGCTGACCAAGCCGCCCTCGGTTTCTTTGGAATCGCGCGCGCCTTCCAATGCACGGTCGGCGCGGTTCGATTGGTTTTTAGAATTGGAAATATTGCTGGCGATCCCGTCTTCGGAAAGTCCTTCGTTTTTCTCGAAGCCCGAAAGCGGGGTTTGTTCAGCGCGGGCTTTTTGTTCGTTTTGCTGTTGTTCGCTTTGTTCGACGCTCTGCTCGGCAGGTGGCGTGCCGAGTTGCGGCGGAGCCATCTGGCCGGAAACGATGGCGGAGTCGTTTTTGATTTCGTCCTGCCCTTTCACGGTCGGCAGCCCATTCGGGTCGAGTTCCTTGGCGGCGACTTCCTGCGCGACCTGCTGGTCGCGGTTGCTAAAATTGTCCGTCTTGTCGGGAGTATTTTCCGGTGCGGCGCTGTTGGTCTCCACGAAGCGCATCGGGTTCTTTTTTTCCTCGACCGCATCGGGCGGCACGAGTTGGAAATCGAAAGTCTTTTCCTTGTTCTTGTTGTTTACCTGTATGCCGGCGTGCGATCCGGAAAATTCCGAAAGGTTGAACTTTGGCGACAGCCAGAATAGCAGCACGTGAAACACTACCGTGCACGCGATCCCGATGCCGATGGAGCGGCTGGGCTCGTCTTTTTCAGGCGCCACTGGCGCGCGCTTTGAAGGTTCTTCTAACAGGGTGCTCAAGTTCGTTGAATCAACCCAGCAGACCCGCACGAGTCAAAAGTTGTTTCATTTCTTCTAACGGCATCCCAATAATATTTGTGAGCGACCCCGTGAAGCTCTCCACAATGAGTTCACTGTGCTCCTGAATCGCATAGCCGCCGGCCTTGTCGAGCGTGTGCACGCGACTGAGATAAAGTTCGATGGTGGCGTCGTCGAATTGCTTAAACGTTACCTCGCTCGCGGCTCCGCCGTCGAGTTTCAGCCGGTCCTTGACCCGCCGAATCGCCAACCCCGTGAACACCGTGTGGCGGCTGCCGCTTAATCTCCGCAACATCGCGCGCGCGTCCGCCGCATCCCGGGGTTTGTTCAACACGGTTTTACCCACGAAGACCGTCGTGTCGGCGCCGATCACCGTGGCTTCGGGATGGCGCGCTGCGACCCAGTCGGCTTTCAACGCGGCGTTATAGCTCACCATTTCGCGCGGGTCAGCGTCGGGCGCTTCGTGTTCCACGACCTCGGCGGGAATGACCGCAAACGGCAGCCCCAGTTGTGCGAGCAGTTCTTTTCTGCGCGGCGAAGCGGAAGCGAGAATTAGACGCGGCGTAACAGCGGCTTGGGTCATGCGCCGGCACAGTGGCGGTAAGCCCGGGCGGCGGCTAGCGGAAACTGAGGCTTGGGGTTGCAGTCCAGCACTTTGCCCTCAAGTTCATCCCCTTTCCCATGCGCATCGGACTGGCTCAGATTAACACCATCGTAGGCGATCTCGCCGGCAACAGCCGGCGAATCCTTGACGCGTATCAAAAACTGGCGTCCGCCGGTGCCGAATTGGTGCTATTTCCCGAACTCGTGGTCAGCGGTTATCCGCCGCGCGACCTCCTTTTTAAAAAGCGTTTCGTGTCCGACGTCGAAGCCGCTACGCTCGCGATCGCCGCGCAAATCGGCGCGGTGCCGGCGGTGATCGGTTACACTGAAGCGAATCATTCCGGACGCGGGCGCGCCGTTTTCAATTCCGCTGCGTTTTGCCACGCGGGTAAAATTATCGCGACGGCCCGCAAATGTCTGCTACCGACCTACGACGTGTTCGATGAAGACCGCTATTTCGAGCCCGCGGAGCAACCCACTGTCGTCGAATTTCAAGGCCGCCGTATCGGCATCACCATTTGCGAAGACATCTGGACGCATGCGATGATTTCCACGCGCCGCCTGTATCACGGCGTGGTTCCGGTCAAGCAACTCGCCGGCCAACGCTGCGACTTGATGCTCAACCTTTCCGCGAGTCCGTGGAATCACGGCAAAGGCAGCGTGCGCCACACCCTCGTCGGCGGCACCGCCAAAGCCCTAGGCTGTCCGGTCGCTTATTGCAATTCCGTCGGCGGTAACGACGAACTCATTTTCGATGGACGCAGCGTGGTGTGCGATGCGTCCGGTCACGTCGTCGGTGGCCTGGCTGCGTTCCGCGAAGACCTGCAAGTGGTGTCAATTTGCTCGCCCACGTCGACTTCGCAGCACGCGACCTTCGACCAACCCGACCTCGCCGATATCCACGACGCTCTCGTGCTCGGTGTGCGCGACTACGCGCAGAAGACCGGCTTTAAAAAAGCTCTGCTCGGACTCTCCGGGGGCATCGATTCTGCGCTCACCGCCGTCATCGCCGCCGAAGCGCTTGGCCCGAAAAACGTCATCGGCGTGAGTTTGCCTTCTGAAATTTCCAGCCAGCACAGCCGCGACGACGCCCGCATCCTCGCCGAAAAACTCGGCATCGACTACCACACGATTTCCATCGCCGACGTCGTAAGCGCCGCCGAGCAATCGCTCGCGCCAATCTTCGCCGGTCGCCCGCGCGATATCGCCGAGGAAAATATTCAGGCGCGCGCGCGCGGCCTGTTGCTCATGGCGATCTCGAATAAATTCGGTGCGCTGCTCCTCACCACCGGCAACAAGAGCGAACTCGCCGTCGGTTACTGCACGCTTTACGGCGACATGTGCGGCGGCCTCGCAGTCATCAGCGACGTTTTCAAAATGCAGGTTTACGCACTCTCGCGTTGGATCAACCGCGACCGCGAAATCATCCCGGCTAACTCCATCGACAAAGCCCCCAGCGCCGAATTGCGTCCGAATCAAACCGATCAAGACAGCCTGCCGCCTTACGAAGTGCTCGACGAAATTTTAAGAGGTTACGTCGAAGAAGGCCTCTCTCGCGCCGACCTCGTCGCCCGCGGTTTCGAGCAAGCCGTCGTCAACGACATCGTGCGCAAAGTCGACCTCAACGAATACAAACGCAAACAAGCCGCCCCCGGCTTGAAAATCACGCCCCTCGCCTTCGGCGTCGGCCGCCGCATTCCGATCGTGCAGAAATACGTGAGCTGATGACCTATAAAAATTGGAGATTGGCCTTCGCCATGATCACCGCGGGCACTTGGTCAGCTTTAGGTGGCGCTTGGCTAATCCGGACTGCTGAATCGTGCGGTAATCTTCTTTTCGGCGCAGTTGTGATTGCCGGATTATTATTGGGAGCAGCCGCTTCTTTTGCGGTTTATCATCTGCCTATCAAGTTCGGGGCCACAATATCCGCTCTTGGAATTGCGGCTAATTACTACTTCTGGCATCACATTCTTGCAGCATGAATTCCGAACAACTCTTCGCACGCGCCCAGCAACTCATCCCCGGTGGCGTAAATTCTCCCGTTCGCGCGTTTCGCTCCGTGGGCGGGGCGCCGTTTTTCACGAAGTCGGCGCATGGCGCCACGCTCACCACGGCGGACGGCCGCGAGTTGATCGACTTCGTCTGCACGTGGGGTCCGGCGATTCACGGACACAATCATCCGCGCATTAAAGCGGCCATCGCCGCAGCACTGGAAAACGGCACGTCGTTCGGCACGCCGAATCCTTACGAGGTCCAAATGGCGGAGTTGATCGTGAAGTTTTTTCCGTCAATCCAAAAAATCCGCATGTGCAACAGCGGCACGGAAGCGACAATGTCGGCCATCCGCCTCGCGCGTGGATTCACGCGTCGTGACAAGATCATCAAGTTCGCGGGTTGCTACCACGGCCACAGCGATTCGTTGCTCGTCGCGGCCGGCTCCGGCGCGCTTACGCATGGCAATCCCGACAGCGCCGGCGTGCCCGCGTCATTTGCGCGCGAAACCGTTGTGCTGCCTTATAACGACACCGCCGCTATCGACGCGGCCTTTGCGGCTAATTCGGGCCAGATTGCCTGCATCATTCTCGAGCCCTACATCGGCAATGTCGGTTTCATCAAGCCTGACGCCGGCTACCTTCAACACGTGCGCAAAGCCTGCACCGCGAACGGTGCAGTGCTGATTTTCGATGAAGTGATGACCGGCTTCCGTCTCGCGCGTGGCGGCGTGCAGGAAATCGAAAAAATTACGCCTGACCTCACTTGCCTCGGCAAAATCATCGGTGGCGGCCTGCCCGTCGGCGCATTCGGCGGCCGTGCGGAAATCATGGATCAACTCGCCCCCCTCGGCCCGGTGTATCAGGCCGGCACGCTCAGCGGTAATCCACTCGCGATGGCGGCGGGCATTGCGTCGCTCCAACTGCTCGAAGAACTGAACCCTTACGCGAAACTCGACGCCCTCGCCCGCAAAATCTGCGCCGCCGCGCTCGCTGCCGCGAAAACGAAAGGCATTCCGCTCCAAGCGCCGCAAGCGGGTTCGATGTTCAGTTTGTTTTTTACTGCCATGCCAGTGCGCGACATGGCCTCGGCGCTTACGTCTGACGCGAAGATTTTTGCGAATTTTTTCAACGTTTGCCTCGCCGCCGGCGTTTATCTTCCACCCAGCGCTTACGAATCGTGGTTTCTCAGCACCGCGCACGCAGGCGCTGGCATCGACCGTGCTTGCGAAGTGATCACTTCGGGCATCCAGTCGCTCTAAGATTGAAACCAACCGCCCGTAGAAAGCGTATTACCTCATTATCTACTCTCTTTTAATCACGATGCCGCGCCGCTCGCTTAGCTTCCTCTGGATTATTTTGATATCAGCGACACTAAGCCTCTCTGCGCAACCGGTCGATGCGCCGCTGTTTCCGCTCAACGATTTGAAGCGAGGCATGAAAGGCGAAGTCTGGACGGTGTTCAAAGGCAGCCAGTCCGAACCGTTCGGCGTGGAAGTGACCGGAGTGCTGCGCAATGCGCTCGGGCCGGGTAAAAACATGATCCTGTGCGAGCTGACTGATCCGCGCGTCCAAGGCATGGGCGCGGTCGCGGGCATGAGTGGCAGCCCGCTCTACATCGACGGTAAACTCGTGGGCGTGCTCTCCTATCAAATCCAGCGTTTCGAAACCACGCGTTACGCGGGTTTCACTCCGATCAGCGACATGCTGGAAATCAGCACGCTGCCGACCGATCAATACACCGATGGCCTTAAAGCCACCCCGCTCCCGCTCAAAAGCGACAGCGCGCCGCGCAGCGAAATTAACCTGCGCGAGCGCGACATCCTACCGCTCACTCCCGCGTTTTCGGTAGGAGGCCTCGCGCCAAATGTTGCCGCGTTGCTCTCATCTCAATTTGAAGCGCTCGGGCTTTCAGTGAATGCGTTGGGCGGCAGCTTCAGCCACGCCGACACGGCCGCGAGTAGCGTCGACACGGTGCCCACGCCGAAGGAATTGCGCCCGGGCGACGTCGTTGCAGTCGCACTAGCCACAGGCGATATCAGTCTCGCCGGCACCGGCACGGTGTCGCACGTGGATGGCAAACGCATCCTCGCGTTCGGTCACCCGATGATGTCGCTCGGCGCGACCGAATTGCCGATGGCGGCCGCCGAGATTGTTACGATTTTGCCGAGCCAGTTGAATTCAATTAAAGTCAGCAATGTCGGCGCATTGATTGGCGCGTTCAGCCAGGATCGTCTCTCGGGCATCTACGGCGAACTCGGCAAAACCGCGCCGATGGTGCCCGTCGAAGTTTCGTTCCCAGCCCGCATGAATCGAAAGTCGCTCCAATTCGAAGTCGTGCGCCACGAACAGTTACTCGCTTCGATTGCCGCGACCGGCCTCGCACAAGCCGTGATGGGCTCCAACGAGTCCGGTCTCGCGCGCGGTTTTAAAGTCACGACGACCGTTACATTTCCCGGTTCGGAACCGGTGGAGTTAAACCAGATCTACCCCGGCCCGCAGGGTTTCCAGCAAGGACTCAACGATTTCGTGAGCACGCTTTCGCTATGGATCTTTAATCCTTACGAACGCGTTTTTCCCGAGAAAATCAGTTTCAGCCTCGAGAACACGCCGGAGATTCCGCAAGGCGTCGTGCAGCTCATGCAACTTTCGCGTGCGAATGCCGCGCCCGGCGAGCGCGTCGATCTTACCGTCGGCTGGCGTGGATTCCAGCGCGAGGCTGCCACCGAAATCGTCGGCCTCGACGTGCCGCGGGCGTGGGCCGGCAAAGAACTCGAAGTCGTGCTCACCACCGGGCCCGCGCTCGATGAACTCACGGGCCGCCCCCGAGCTGTGCCCGTCGCGCAAATGCGCAGTTTCGAAGAATATATATCCGCCCTCCGTGAATTCCGCGAAACTGACGGCCTGTATCTCGCGGTCATCGAGAAGACGCGCATCATGACCGACCAACGTGCGTCCACTCCGGAAATGCCCGGCTCGCTCGAACGCATCGCGCGCGGTGCGGACGAAGCGCGTTTCCAGCGCAAGGAATCCTATCGGCCTTTGTGGGAACAACGCATTCTGCCCGGACGTCTCTTCAACATCATGGTGCGCCGTCCGCTCGCGATCACCGATTAATTTCCAACGATGCTAAAATCCATCTGCCGTCTTTCTTCCGGCCTGCTGTTGCTCGCGAATTTTGCCGGCGCGCCCTTACAAGCTGACTCGTTAACCAAGGATATCGAAATCGATTTCGGCCGCGATGTTGCCAGCCGGAATTTGAAAGGCCTCGCGACGCGCTCCGACGGTCGCGTGCTGCCGGGGCCGGTGTTTGCCGACCTCACCGGCCCTAAATTAGGCGATATTCTCTGGGTGCTGCGTTCATCGGGTGAAAATCGTTTTTTAGTCGGCACCGGCCCCGACGGAAAAGTTCAGGAAGTGACGCTTAATCCAAAAGACCTGAGTTACACTGTGCGCGAAGTCGCCGATGTGACGGAGACTCAAGCCATCGCGGTTCACGCGTTGAAAAACGGCCGGCTCTTGGTCGGCACTTCGCCGACGGCGGCAATTTATCTCGTGGATAAAGATGGCAAAAACATCGCACGCATTCCCCTGCCTGCGGATTCGGTGTTCGATTTTCTCGCGCAAGCTGACGGCACCGTGCTGGCGGCCACGGGCAATCCCGGTAAAATCTATCAACTCGATCTCGCGAAAATCGAAAAAGCCGGGCTGCTCGAAGGCAAAGCGGGCGACGAAAAACTGCTCGCCGACAAAGGCGTCACGATTTTTGGCGAAGTCCGCGACCGCAACGTTCGCCGCGTCACCCGGCTCGAAGATGGCCGCGTGATCGCGGGCTCGTCACCTAAGGGAAACATCTACTCGTTCGCCGCGAAAGGTGGCGCGCCGACTATCTTGCAAGAAAACCGCGACGCAGAAGTCGTCGACTTGCTGCCAGCCGACGATGGTGGTTTCTACGCAGCTATTGTTACGACTCCCGGCGACAGCAGTCGCATTAGCACCCGTCCGGAAACCAAATCAGACGTGAAGGAAAAAGAAGAAGCCAAACCGCTCTTCAGCGGGCGCTCGACCGTCGTGCGTTTCCCGGCCGATGGGTTTCCTGAAACGATTTCTTCGCGCAGCAACGTCGCGCTCTATCGATTGGGCCGTCATCAAAACTGGCTCCTGCTCACGGCAGGGGAAATGGGTGACGCGCTCGGTTACGATCCGGAGGCGCGCCGCTCGCTGACTTTCGCCGGCAGTGCCTCCGCGCAGCTCAACGATCTCGCTGCGCTCGGCAACGGGCGCTTCTTGCTCCTGCGCAACAACGCGCCCGGCCTTGCGGTGATGACATTTGCCGACACGTCGGTTCGCGAGTTGGAGACGAAACGCATCGACCTCGGGCAGGCCTCGCAATTCGGAGGCCTGCGTTTCGCGCGCCTGCGTGGCATTGAGGCGACAGCGCTTAAGCTTCAGGTGCAGGCGAACAATGGCAGCGACGAACTCGAAGGTTGGACGGAATGGAGCGACATGAAATTCCGCGATGGCGCTTACTATGCGGATGACGTGCGCGGGCGTTACGCAAAATTTCGCCTACAAATCGCGGCGAACGCCCCGAACGATTTCCAAATCGACAAGGCCACGCTGTTTCACCTGCCGCAAAATCGCCGGCCCACACTCACCGACTTTCGCGTGTTCTCACCGCACGTTGGCATCATTCCCGCGCCTGAGTCTGTGCCGAGCGTGAGCACGACGCTCAGCCAGCTGCTTTTCCCCAGTTCCCGCGACAACAAGGACGACACCGACAAGCGCAAGAGTTCGCTGATGAATAGCCAGATTGTGCCGCAACTCGGCCAGCAATTGATCTATTGGGCCGTTAACGACGCCGACGGGGATGAACTCCGCTACACCTTTTCTATCCGGCCAGAAGCCGGCGGCACGTGGAACGATCTCGCCGTCAATATCTCCGAAGCTTTCGTGCAATTCGACACCACCAATCTGCCCGAAGGGCTTTATCTCACGCGCTTGAGCGTCAGCGAACAAGCGCCGCGTGCTGTGAAAGACCGGCTCACCTACGCATTTGAGACGGACAATTTGATCATCGATCGCACCCCGCCAAAAATCACCGCGACCAAAATCAGTCGCGCCGACGGAAAACTATTCATCTCGGTCGAAGGCATCGATGCCCTCTCGCAACTAGAAGGCGCTGAATTTCTCTTAAACAACGGCCACCGCGAAACGGTGACGCATCCCGTCGACGGCATCCTCGACGGGCAAAAAGAAACTTTTGTCACAGAAATCGACGATGCGAAAGCCACCGGTGCGACCTCGGTCGAAATTCTGCTCTACGATCGCATGACGAACAACTCGTCCGTGCGCCTGCCTTTGAAGTAAGTCCCAGCCGTGCAGGTTGCCCGCTCGCGGGCAACGTTGGGATTGAATGGAGGCGGGGCCATCAGCCCCGCGAAACATGCGCTTCGTTGCGGCTAACCCGCGGACTGATGGCCCCGCTACCAATCAATCGATTATGCGCGCGGATGCGCCTTGGCGTAGATTTCTTTCAAGCGGGCAACGCTGGTATGGGTGTAAACCTGCGTCGTCGTCAGGTTCGCGTGGCCGAGCAATTCTTGCACGGTGCGCAAATCGGCACCTGAATTAAGCAGATGCGTCGCGTAAGAATGCCGCAATTTATGCGGCGACATGTCCATCGGCAGATCGGCGAGCGCGAGATACTTCTTCACGAGCAACTGCACCGCAGTGACCGTCAGCCGTGAGTGTTTTTCAGTCACCAGCACCGGATCGGTTGGGCCGCGATCGCGCGCATGATGGTCACGGAAATGCTTCAACACCGCCATGGCGGTCGCGCCGAGCGGACAGATGCGTTCCTTGCGGCCTTTGCCAAGCACACGCGCACTGCCGTCACCGAAATCGATGGAACCGTAATTGAGCGCGATAAGTTCGCTCACACGCAGACCGCCGCCGTAAAGCAGTTCCAATACGAGTCGGTCGCGCCACGTGGTAAAGGCGGCCTGCGTTTCGTTATCGAGCAGTTTTTGCGGACCGGTGAGCAACGCCGTCATTTGCGTTTCCGTGAGAAATTTTGGCAGGCTCTTCTCAAGTTTCGGGAGCGGAACTCCAGCGAAGGGGTTGCGTTGCACCTTGCCGCGTTGCAGCCAGAACTTGAAAAATGTGCGGAGGCCCGAGACGTGGTTGTGCAGCGTCTTCCGCTTAAAGCGACGTTGCGCCTCGATTACGAAATCACGCGTCTCCCGCGCGGTCAGTGCGTCAAACGCCGTTGCCTTTCGCCCACCCAAGGTGAGCCAAAAATAAAAATCTTCGAACGCCTGCGTGTAATTCCGAACCGTGTAAATCGAGTAGCGCTTTTCCTTCGCAAGAAAATCGGTGAACGGCCGCAGCCATTCCTCGATTACCGCGGGCGGAATTTCCTGCTCAGGCGCGGGAGTGGACACGGATTTCGACATCGTGCATGACCCGGTCGGTTTCTTTGCGCAGTGCCATTTCGGGATCGATGCCGCGACGACGGCACGCTTCCGCGACTTCAAATAACATGCGCCCGGCGTCGGCTTCCGTGAGCTTCTCGGACAATTTTTCGATCAAGGTGGCATCGATCACGCCGTCGGCGGGCAGCTTGTTTTTAGCGATGCGTTTGCCGGCTTCTTCGGCGAACATGAGCGCCGGCAAGCGCGGCGGAAGCTTTTTAAAGATTGCGGATTCGACTTTGCCGGCCGCGGCTTTTTCCTGCGCCTTGATTTGCTCCCACAGCTCCAAGGTTTTTGCGGAAGTGTCCGCTTTGCCCGTGCCAAAGACGTGCGGATGACGGCGGATCAGTTTCTCGTTAATCTCACGCGCGACGTCATCGAAACTGAAATCGCCGCGCTCGCTCGCGAGTTGGGCGTGAAATACGACTTGGAGTAACACATCGCCGAGTTCTTCGCGCATGTGCGGAAGGTCGTTTTTATCGATGGTTTCGAGAAGTTCGCTGCACTCGTCAATCAGGCAACGTGCGAGCGTTTGGTGCGTCTGCTCGCGATCCCACGGGCAACCGTCGGGAGCGCGCAGCCTGGCCATCGTCTGGCGAAGTTCGTCGATTGGTGTCATGCCTCTTCGGAGTAACCACGAAATACACGAAATACACGAAAAAAGCCGGGCATTTTCCTGTTCCTTTCGTGTGTTTCGTGTGTTTCGTGGTGAGTTCCCGATGGATAAGCTCACAGAAATCATGGCTCACAAGCGCAACGAGGTTGCGCCGCTGGTGCGCGCCGTGTCGTTGGAAGAACTGGCCGCGCTTCACGAGTCGTTGCCGAAGCCGCCGTCGTTTTTGCAAGCGCTGCGCCGACCCGATGGAAAACTTGCGGTGATTTCCGAGATCAAACGCCGCTCACCTTCCGCCGGTGACATCAAAGCGGGGGCCAGCGCCCTCGATCAGGCGCAACTTTACCGGGCCGCGGGCGCGAGCGCACTTTCGATCCTCACTGATCAGAAATATTTTGGCGGCACCCTCGCCGATTTGCAGCAAGTGACCGCTGCATTCGCGAAAACTCCGCCGGCCGTGCCGTGCTTGCGGAAGGATTTCATGGTGCACCCGATTCAAGTGCTCCAGGCCCGCGAAAACGGTGCGAGCGCGATTCTGATCATCGTGCGCGCGTTGACCGACGAGGAAATGACCACGCTTCGCGATGCCGCCGCCGCCGCGGGATTGGATGCGCTTTTCGAGATTCACAACGAGCCCGATCTGGAGCGAGCGGTGCGCTTGCAGGCGAAAATCATCGGCGTGAACAATCGCGACCTCGCGATTTTTAAAACCGATCTCGCGCTGAGCGAACGGCTGATTCCGCAATTTCCGCGCGAAGTCGTCGCGATCAGCGAAAGCGGCATCGCCACCCTCGAGGACGCAGCGCGCGTCAAAGCCGCCGGCGCGCATGCGGTGCTGGTGGGCGAATCATTGATGCGCGCGGAAAGCCCGGCGGCGAAGATTCGCGAATTCCACTCCGTCTGACATGCCGCTCACTCCGTCAGGCACGCGCGAAGTCCTCAAAAAACTCGGTCACGAGCCGAAACGTTTCCTCGGTCAAAATTTTCTCGTCGATGGGAATATCGTCCGCAAATCACTCGAACTCGGCGATGTGAAAGCCGGTGATGTGGTCGTCGAAGTCGGCCCCGGCCTCGGCACGTTAACCTCGGCGCTGCTTGAAGCCGGCGCGGAAGTCTGGGCGGTCGAAAAAGACCGTCAGCTGCACGCGCACCTCACGGAGACCTTGGTGCCCACGCATCCGGAAAAATTTCACCTGCTCGAAGGCGACGCCATGGAGCACCCGATTGCGGATCTGCCGACGGACAAAGCCGCGTCATTTAAAATCGTCGCCAACCTGCCCTACGCCATCGCGACGCCGTGGCTCGACGAAGTGCTTTCCGGTCCGTTGCCCGCGCGCATGGTGCTGATGCTGCAACAGGAAGCCGCGCAACGCTACGTCGCGCAGCCAGACTCTAAATCCTTCGGCGCGATCTCGATTGCCCTGCAGGCCGCCTATGATGTCGCACCTGGCCACAAGGTCGGTTCGGGCTGCTTTTACCCGCCGCCGGACATCGAGTCGTATTTGCTGCACCTCGCGCGCAAACCCGCGCCGTATGTGTTCGATGCCAAAACCAAGGCCGTGATCCGCGCCTGCTTCCAGCAACGGCGCAAACAAATCGGTGGCCTGCTGCGCGGCAAAGTCTCCGCGGAGAACGCCGCCGCGTGGTGCGCCGAACTCACCGCCGCCGGACTCGGGCCGTCGGCGCGGCCGGAACAAATTCCGGTTTCGCTTTGGCAAAAACTGGCCGTTTAGCCCGTTGCTTGAAATCTTCCCGAAGCGCCATTAGCTAGAAAGTCCCCTATGTTTAAGCGTTTCTTTGCCACGATGGTTCTCGGTGTGTGGAGTTGGAGCCTGATGTCGGCGCAAACGGCTGGCTTGGCCGGTAAACTGGACGGCGACACTTACGTTTCCGCCACCGGCGAATTCAAAGTTCCCTCGCCGGTGCTGACCGAACTCGGCGGCAAAATTAGCGACACCGCCAACGTCGTTACGTTTAGCGACAGCTACAACACCCACGTCAGCATCGCGTGCTTCCCGCAAAACCCCACGCAGATCTGGGAGCAGGACACGCGCGGCCTGCGCGACTACCTGCTCTATTTTTTCACCGATTTCGTGCTCGCCGATTTCAATAAACGTTTTCCGGGCTCGAAAGTGGAAAGCGCGCGTTTCCTGCCGGAGTTCCACGGTGGCGCTCTCATCGCTTACGCGCTGTTGCCGGGCGGCTCGCTGTTTGAGCAAAAAAGTCCGGTGGGCGCGTCGCCGGCCGAACCGATCAAAGCCAAGCGCGGCACGCTGCTGTTTGTGCGCAACCGCCACATTTACGTCCTGAGCATCGAGCTCGCCGAGCGCGTCACGCAGCGCAGCAGCTACGATCTGACGGTCGAAAAAGAAAACTCCGTGCTCGCGGAGCGACTTACCACGTTGTGCGAACGCCTGGTCTTCCTCACCAAGCCACGCAGCTAAAAATTTCTCCCCATGCATTCCACCCTGATTCGTTTAACTCTTATCATGTCCGTCGCTTCCTCGCCTTTGTGGGCCGCTTTTGATCTTACGAACCCCCAGCCGCCGGTAGCGGCCAAGAAACCCAAGGACGTCACCGTCCACGAAGACAAGCGCATCGACGACTATTTCTGGCTTCGCGAAAAAGAAAATCCCGAGGTCAAAACTTACCTCGAACAAGAAAACGCTTACACGGAGTCCGTGCTCGCGCCGGCTAAGGAACTGCGCGCACAGCTGTTTAGCGAGATGCGCGGCCGCATCAAAGAAGACGACACGAGCGCGAAACAGCCTTACCTCGTCTGGGTTTACTACACGCGCATGGAAAAGGATAAACAGTATCCGATTTTCTGCCGCGCCAAGGACGAAGCCAAAGCCACCGAGGAAATCCTCATCGATCTGAATAAACTGGGCGCCGGCAAACCTTACATCGCCGTCGGCAGCTATCGCGTCAGCGACGACGGCCAGCGCCTCGCCTACTCGCTCGATTGGACGGGCTATCGCCAATATGAAGTCCACGTCATCGACCTCGCGACGAAGGCGGAGATCGCGCACAAAATTCCGCTCGTTTCCGATCTCGAATGGGGCGCGGGCCACGACGTGCTTTATTACGTCACCGAAAACGAATCGAAACGCTCGGATAAACTCCACCGTTGGACACTGAGCACGGGCAAAGCGGAGTTGCTGATCGAAGATAAGGACGAGCTCTTCAACATCGACATCAACAAATCCAACGACGGCAAATGGCTCTTCAGCACGGCCGAAAGTAAAGTCACGTCCGACGTGCTCGCCCTGCGCGCCGATCAGCCCACCGGCCAGTTCAAGTCGCTCGCGGGGCGCGTGGCCGATCGCAAATATTTCGCCGAGCATCGCGACGATCGTTTTTATTTTGCGACGAATCAGGGTGCGAAAAACTACAAAGTCGTCTGGGCCGCCGAGACCTCCGCCGATAAATGGACGGATCTCATCCCGCACAACCCGGCGATCAAAGTCGAAACCATCGACGCCTTCGCCTCGACGCTCGTGATCGAGGAGCGTGAAAACGGCCTGCCGCAGGTTCGTTTCTATGACTTCGCCACCGGCGAATCGAAACGCATCGCGCTGCCGGACGAGGTTTACGAAGTCAGCGAGGAAACGAACTGGAACTACGACGCGCCAGAATTCCGCTATCGCTATCAATCGCTCGCGCGGCCCGCGTCGGTGTTCGCTACCAACTTCAAGACGGGCGAGCGCCGTCTCATTAAAGAGACCGAAGTGCTCGGCGGCTTCAAATCCGAGAACTATACGACGGAACGTCTCTGGGCGACTGCCCGCGACGGCGTAAAAATTCCCCTCTCCGTAGTTTATCGCAAAGGCCTCGACCTTTCGAAGCCGCAGCCGCTCTGGCTCTACGGCTACGGTTCCTACGGCATCAGCATGCCGATTTCATTCAGCGCAAATCGCGTCTCGATGTTGGATCGCGGCGTCATCTACGTCATCGCGCACGTCCGCGGTGGCGGCGAACTTGGCGAGGAGTGGCGCGACGCGGGTCGCATGGAAAAGAAAATGACGACGTTCAATGATTTCGTCGATTGCGGCCAATGGCTCGTGGACCGCAAATGGACTTCTCCTGAAAAACTCGTCACCTCCGGTGGCAGCGCGGGCGGTTTGTTGATGGGCGCGGTCGTGAATCAGCGCCCCGATCTCTTCAAGGCGGCGATCGCTTACGTGCCGTTCGTTGACGTGCTGAACACGATGCTCGATGCCACGCTACCGCTGACCACCGAGGAATACGTCGAATGGGGCAATCCGAACATCAAAGCCGAGTATGAATGGATGCGCGCTTACAGCCCCTACGACAACGTGAAGCCGGCGAAATATCCCAACATGCTCTACAACGTTTCCTTCTACGATAGCCAGGTGCCGTATTGGGAAGGTGCCAAGCTCCTCGCAAAAACCCGCGTTTTTAATCAGAGCAAAAACCCCCTCTTGCTACACACTAACTTCGGCGCCGGCCACGGCGGTGCTTCGGGTCGCTACGACGCGCTGAACGACGTCGCGCGCGACTACGCGTTTTTCCTCAGCAGCCTCGGCCTCGATAAAAAATGAGCTTCCGACACCTGTTCGTCGCCCTGGGGTTGATCGGGTCAACGCTCGCCGCATCCGCGGCGGAAACCAAAAAATTTGGCCTCGTGATCCATGGTGGCGCCGGCGTGATTAAGCGCGACACGATGACGCCCGAGTTGGAGGCGCAATACCGCGCGAAGCTTAACGATGCGCTGAACGCCGGCTACGCAGTGTTGGAACACGGCGGCGCGGCCCTCGATGCGGTGACCGCGGCAGTCAATATCCTCGAGGATTCGCCGTTATTTAACGCCGGCAAAGGCGCCGTGCTTACCGCCGATGGGATCTGCGAACTCGATGCCGCCATCATGAACGGCCAGACGCTCGCCGCCGGGTCGATTGCAGGCATTCGGCACATCAAGAATCCGATCAACCTTGCTCGCGACGTGATGGAAAAATCGCCGCACGTGATGCTCATCGGCGAAGGCGCGGAAAAATTCGCGCTGACGCTCGGCTACGAACTCGTGCCCAACGAATACTTCCGCACGGAGATGCGCATCAAACAACTCGAGCGCGCGAAGCAGTTGGAAAAAGCCCCGAAAGCCAGTGCGCTGCTCCAGGAAATTTTCCGTGCCCAGCTCGACGACGAAGCGCATTTCGTGCGCGAACAAAAATATGGCACCGTCGGCTGCGTCGCGCTGGATCAGCGCGGCAACCTCGCGGCCGGCACCTCGACCGGTGGCATGACCAACAAAAAATTCGGCCGCGTCGGCGACGTGCCGATCATCGGTGCTGGAACTTATGCGAATAACGCGACGTGCGCGGTGAGCGCGACCGGTTGGGGAGAATTTTTTATCCGCGCCACAGTGGCCCACGACATTTCCGCGCAAATGGAATATCAGCAAAAATCCGTCCGTGAAGCCGCCGCCGCGACCATCGCCAAAGTCGGCAAGCTGGGTGGAGACGGCGGCGTGATTGTGCTCGATGCGCAGGGCAATCTCTCAATGGAATTTAACTCCGAAGGCATGTATCGCGGGCACCGTCTTTCGGGTGCGCAAGCGGTCGTCGCCATCTACGGTGACGAAACCAAACGCTGATCGCATGGAAACTTCGCCGCTTAACTCTACCGTATTCGATTGGGCTAAAATCGTGCCGTTTGCGACGAAAGCGGGCGAATGCCGCAGTTTCTTCGACGCTCCTACGCGCACGCTCGCGAGGCTCGAATCCCACGTCTCGACCGTGCGCGCCGGTGAAGCGTCCCACGCGCCGCATGCGCACGCCGACGAAGAATTAATCATCATCAAAGAAGGCACCCTCGAAGTGTCTATCAACGGTGTCGCCAGCACCGCCGGCGCCGGTTCGATGTTTTTCTTCGCGTCGCATGACTTGCACGGCATGCGCAATCCCGGCACGGTGCCGGCTTCCTATTACGTGATTCGAATTTTTCCGCGCGATCTAACCGCCAGTTGAAGTGAATAAATCCACGATTCTTGCCCTGATTATCGAGAAATTGTCGGCCGAGCTTAAATTGCTCACCAGCGCTGCGCTCGCGACTCACGCGGAGGCCACCGACGAGGAAAATAAAGCCGAGGACAAATACGATACGCGCGGGCTCGAGGCGTCATACCTCGCCCACGGTCAGTCCAAAGCCGCCGAAGAAGCCGCCCTTGCCTTGGCCCAGTTTCAAGCCCTGCCCTCACGCTCGCTTGCCGCCGGCGAGCCGATTAGTCTCGGCGCGTTGGTGATCGTGCAAAACAAGGGACGCAGCTGCTATTTTGTCGGCCCCCGCGCCGGAGGCACTGAGGTAGAAGTGGATGGTAACGAAATTCTCGTGATCACCCCTCAGTCCCCGCTGGGACGCCAGTTGATGGGGCGCAAACAAGGCGATTCCTTCCAACTCGATCTCGGCGGCAAACGCAGCGAGTCGCTGATCGTGGGCGTGAATTAAGCATCCGCTGGGGGCTTCACTCGTCGATTGCGTCCCGTGTTTTTCTGAACTTTATCACTCTATGCCTTCCACTTACGAAACGCTCCGTGCCGACATCATCACCGCCATGAAAGCCCGCGATACCGCGACGGCCACGGCACTCCGCACGATGGACGCGGCGATTCAGCGCGCGGCCATGGATACGAGCAAACCGATCGACGAAGCGCTCACCATCGCGACCTTCCGCAAAGCCGTGAAGAACCTCACCGACGCTCGCACCGAATTCGAGAAAGCCGGTCGCGCCGATCTCGTCGCCGCTAATTCCGCCGAGATCACGATTTTAGAGAAATATCTCCCGAAAGGCCTCGACGCCGCCAAGCTCGAAGCGGTCGTGAATGAAGTCATCGCCGCCACCGGCGCCGCGTCGAAAAAAGAAATGGGGAAAGTCATTGGCGCCCTTAAACAGCGCCCCGAAGCCGGCCTCATCGACTTCGCCGCAGCCAGTAAGTTGATCCAGGCCAAGCTGCCTTAAGCGTAGTCTGCGCAGTCCGTCACCGCGCTAACGTGCGCCGCATCGTGAGCGTGCCGTCGAGTCGCTTTGTAAGGTCAATCGGATCGCCCACGTGCACCGTGCCGCGCTCTATTTGGTAGGCCCACACTTCGAAGTAGTTTAATTTCACCGCGCCAAATGTGGTAAAAAAAGCGCAATCCACGGCGTCGCGACCGTGGCTGATTTTAACACGGCCAATGCGCGGCACATTGAAACGGGCATCGAGCGCGAACCAGCGACCACCCAGCCAGATTTCGGCGTAAGCGTGGAAATCCATTGGACTGCCGGGATCGATAAATCCGATGTCGGGTAAGTGTCCGGTGACGTAGCGTGCCGGGATATTCAGTGCCCGACACAGCGCGATGGTCAGGTGCGCGAAATCACGGCAGACTCCATAGCGCCGCTGAAAGATATCCCACGCTGACAACTCAAAGTGCCCCGAGCCGAAACGATATTCGATGTTGTGATGAACCCAGTCCGACACCGCTTTCGCGCGCGGCCAGCCGACCGGCAGATGCCCGAAGGTTTGCCACGCAAAACTAGCCAGCCGGTCTGATTCGCAAAAACGGCTCGGCAGCACGTAGCGCAAGTAATCCGCCGGCAACTTATCCGGCGTGACAAACTCCGCTGCCTCCACGCCGTATAAATCTTCCGTCGCGAGCACTTCGACCAGCGCATCGTGTTGAATTAACGTTTCGCCCGGCGGGAGTGTCAGGCGGAGTAAATGGTTATCGTGGCTGTTGCTCACCGACTCGGTCGGCAGTCCGCCGCCAATCGAAAGGCTTTCCCCAAGCAACTGCTGAACTCCCTCCAGATGCGGCTCGATATCGAGGAGTGCCGGGGTCGGCACGCTGACTTCATAAATGAATTTGCACCCGATGCGAACGGTCAGCAGGTCGGCTGGGCTGGCGGATTCCTGAAGGATCATGTTAGGCGGAACTACAGCGCTCCGCGTGCCAACACGGATTGGCGAAACGGGATTCGCAGGCGCGGGAGAAAGCATGCGGCTCTGACAAGAAACGTCCCATCGCGTTCCCCTGCTGGAAAGCCGGCAGGAATTTCCACCGTCAACAGGTTCGACAAACCGACTCCGCTTTCCACGATATCCCCCTTTATGCCTGTCCCTGCGATTTCCGCCCGCCCTCTTTCCAATCTCATTTTTCTGAGCCGCTGGCTGCAAGCCCCGCTCTATTTCGGCCTGATCGTGGCGCAAGGCGTCTACGTTTACCGGTTTTTATTGGAGCTCTGGCACCTGATCGGATTTTCGGTGTTGGGCCACCCGGTGCCGGTCAGTGCCGTAACCGCCGCGGTCGGCTCGGCTCCTATCGCAGCAGCACCTGTCGTGATGGAAACCGTGGTCATGCTGAGCGTCCTCGGCCTCATCGACGTGGTGATGATCGCAAATTTGCTGATCATGGTGATCGTCGGTGGCTACGAAACCTTTGTTTCTCGCCTGAACTTAAAAGACCACCCCGACCAACCCGAGTGGTTGTCGCACGTGAACGCCGGTATCTTGAAAGTTAAACTCGCGATGGCGCTCATCGGCATCTCCTCGATCCATTTGCTGAAGACATTTATCAACGCAGAGCAGACGAGCGAGAAAGCGCTGCTGTGGCAGGTCGTGATTCACGTCACGTTTGTCGCCTCCGCCATCGCGCTCGCTTGGATCGATCGTCTGACCTACCGCAAAGAAGACGCGCATTAAGTTTCACGCGATGGTCGAACGGTTCAAAGCATGGTGGCGGCGTGCCGGTTGGAACGAATACGTGCTGGTCGCCGGCTTCGCCACTTTCGCATTGGCGATCTGGATTTTTGCCGAGTTAGCTGACGATGCCGTCGAAGGCGATTACCTCGAGTGGGAGCAAAAAATCATGCTCGCGCTGCGGGGCGGTGGCGGCGAACAGCCCGCTTGGCTGGTGCACTCCGTGCGCGATATCACGGCGCTGGGCAGTGCCCCAGTGCTCATATTGGTTGTGGCGCTCGTCTTGGGTTTCCTGGTGCTGCAACGCCGGCTCGGTGCGGTGATGTTTGTGTTGGCGGCGACGCTTGGTGGCCACGGCTTAAACATCGCGTTGAAAAATATTTTTGGACGCGCGCGTCCCGACCCCGCGCTGCACTTGATGGAGGAAACGTCTTACAGCTTCCCGAGTGGGCACTCGATGGCATCGTCGATTGTTTATCTGACGATTGGCATGGCGATCGCGAGTTGGGCGGAGCGCCGTCGCGACAAAAGCTACATCATCGCGACCGCGTTTTTATTGAGCTTTCTGATCGGCGTGAGCCGGGTGTATCTCGGCGTGCATTATCCTACGGACGTGCTGGCCGGCTGGACGGCAGGCACGGCGTGGGCGTTATTCTGCAGCTACCTCGCGTATCGGTTTAAATAAATCAGCCCTGGCGCTCAAGGCGCCGCCCAGCGAAGGAAGCCGATAAAGATCCCGACAATCGAAGCGGAGATGGCGCAGCAAATGATGAAGCCGATCGTGTCGACGCGATCCCACTTGCAGAACTCCCACGACGAGTTGCGGCCAAATAATTTGGTGTCGTCGAACCGTGCCGGGTTGCGCGCGGTTTCTTCCATGGTGGCGATTTCAAGCTCGGGCGTCTTGCCAACGGGCGTCTTCATTTTTCCATAGAACTGGGCGACGCGCGCGGGATCCGTTTTCTTCGTCAGCAAGCTGGCAATGATTAGCACCGCGAAAGGCAAAAGTCCGTCGACGAAGAATTGCAGCGTGAAGCGTTGCGTCGGGGTAAGCGCGGCGACGTTAACGCCGGCCTTGCCGAGCAGCCACACCTCGAAATTAAACCGATTCGTGCGCGTCTGCGCGGCGACGTAAGGGCTCGTGAGGTCGTTAGGGTCTTGGTGGACGACTTTTGAAAAGTAGACACCCGTGCCGGGTTTCGTGCTTGGTTGCGCGAGCGAGGCACTTTGCGCGAGCGCGGGAATTTTCGAGGCCGTCCATGGCACCACAAGAATCGTGAGCGTGGAAATAATCACGCAGCACCACACGGCCGGCGCAGTCACGCGGCGCCACCAATACGTCATCAACACCGCCGCGCCGAAGGGAATATTTACCGTGAGCACGATGTTCACGATGTCGTAAAAACTTCCCATCAGCGTCGCCGCGACAGTGCCGAGAATCAGCACGGCCACGATGGTGCAACGGGCGTAGAAAACGCCCTGGGCTTGCGTGATGTCCGGCCAGATCTGGCGATAGACATTGCGCACGAAAAGCGACGAAATCGCGAGCGCCTTGGCCGCGAGCGTCGACATCGTGCCAGCGAGCACACCCGCGAGCATCAGGCCGACCAAGCCCGGTCCGAGCAGGCGATTCGACATCGCTCCCCAGGTCGCATCGGGATCGGAAAGACCGCCGACGCCGAACAACGCGACCGCGATCAAGCCGGCAAACGCCCACAGGATAATCATGAAGCGTTTCAAATACGTGCCCGACACGCCGGAGCGCGCGGCAAACTCATCCTTGGCTGAGCCGCAAATGCCCATGTTGTGACTGAGGCCGCCGTTTTGCACGATGCTCACGAGCAAGATGCCGCAGAGGCTGACCACGGAAAATTGTTCGGCAGAAGCCGACCCGAATAAATCGAACATCTGCTTCGGCACTTTTTCGGCCAGCGCGCTCCAGCCACCAATGGCTTTGAGCCCGGTTGGGATTAAGAGCAGTGAAAATACGATGATCAACACGCTCTGGAGTCCTTCGTTGACGGCCGCTGCGGCCATGCCTCCCAACACAATGTAGGCGCCGACGACGAGCGTGAAGACCGCGTAGAAAGCGATGTCGTTGAGCACGGTGACGTAGCTGCGGAGTTCGCCGCGCGCGTTGCGATCGCGCAGCGTATCGAGCGCGGGCTTCATCTCGGCGGTCAACGTGCCGGCGGCGGCCTGCTTCTCGAGTGCCTTCATCTCGCGATAACCTTCCACCGAAGTGCGCTCGGCGGCCGTCCACTGCACTTCTTGTTTCACCACGAGCGACGAAGCGATTTTGTAAGCGGTGACGTTGCCGAAACCGAGGAACACGCACGCGACGAGAATCTGAAACACCGCGTAGAAAAGGCTCAGGCCTTTGCTCGCGTAGCGATCTTCGAACAGGTCGGAAACGGTCGTCAGGCGCACGCGGCGGAACCACACGTTCATGAACCAAAAATACGGATTCATGAACACGGTTTGAAACGAGAGCCACGAGCCCGGCGCGCCTTGTTGATACACGAAGCTCGCCGTGCTCACCGCGCCCTGGGGCTCGGTCGCGTTGCCGAAGTTAAGGAAAAATTGGTAGAGCTTGCCGAGTTTGCGACCGGCGAGAAAGAAACCTTCTTCGTTATTGGTGCCGGCGGCGGCGCGACTGCCGATCCAGATAACGGCGATCAGATACAGGGCGACAACGACGAGATCGAGGGGGTGTAAACTACCGAGCATAGATACGAGGGGCTGAAGGGAACGAACGTGGAAACGAACGGCCAATCCAACGACCGCACGCGGCGCACGCAGGGTTAAATCGTGCTGACAGTAAGATTGACGGTAGGCGTTGCGCGGTCGAGCGGGAATTTTTCGAGCCGCTCCGCATGCTAAAAAATGCGGCGATTCGCCTGCGCACTTGCTCCTTGCTTGTGTTGGCGACGCGCAACCGCCGTTCTGTTCACGTGTCGACTGCGCTCATCGCTCCCCTCGCCCCGCTGACTGGCTTCCCGAGTCCGGATGCAGTGCTGGATAAATTCCTTGCCGCAATGGCCGCGAAAGGCATCACGCTCTATCCTGAGCAAGAGGAAGCGATTCTCGAACTCTTCGCTGGGAAAAATGTGGTGCTCAACACGCCGACCGGCTCCGGAAAGTCGCTCGTAGCGGCGGCCTTTCATTTCAAGGCGCTGTGCTCCGGCCAGCGTTCAGTTTACACGTGTCCCATCAAGGCACTGGTTAACGAAAAATTCCTGAGCCTGTGCCGCGATTTCGGGCCGGAGAATGTCGGGATGATGACGGGTGATGCGTCGGTGAATCCCGGTGCGCTCGTGTTGTGCTGCACGGCGGAGATTCTCGCCAACATCGCGCTCACTCGCGGCGAAAAGGCGAACGTCGCGGCGGTGATCATGGACGAGTTCCATTACTACTCCGACGCCGAGCGCGGCTACGCGTGGCAGGTGCCGTTGCTCACACTGCCGCAGTCGCGGTTTTTGCTGATGTCGGCGACACTGGGTTCGACGGAGTTTTTCGAGAAGGAAATGACGAAGCTCACTGGAGCGCCTTCGCTCACGGTGCGGAGCGATCGCCGGCCGGTGCCACTGGAATTCGAATACTCCGAAACGCCCCTCGCCGAACGCGTGGCGCAGTTGCTCACGGATCAACGCGCGCCGGTTTACCTTGTGCACTTCACGCAACGCGCCGCCGCTGAAGCCGCGCAAGCGCTGATGAGTCTGCCGATTTGTTCGAAAGAAGAAAAAGCGGTTCTCGCGAAAGAACTGGAGACCGTGAAATTCAACAGTCCCTACGGCAAAGACCTGAAACGCTGGTTGCGTCATGGCATCGGCGTGCACCACGCAGGGTTGTTGCCGAAATACCGCATCCTCGTAGAACAACTCGCGCAACGCGGTTTGCTGAAACTCATCTGCGGCACCGACACGCTCGGCGTGGGGATCAACGTCCCGATCCGCACCGTCGTCTTTACCCAAATCTGGAAATACGACGGCAAAAAAGCCGCGATTCTCAGCGTGCGTGACTTCCGCCAAGTCGCGGGCCGCGCCGGTCGCGCGGGCTACGATTCCAAAGGTTACGTCATCGTGCAGGCGCCGGAGCACGTGATCGAAAACAAGCGTGCCGAGGAAAAAGCCGCGAACGATCCGACCAAGAAAAAGAAACTCGTCAAACAACGCGCGCCCGAAGGCTCCGTCGGCTGGGATGCGAAAACGTTCGAACGCCTCATGCAGGCGAAGCCCGAGGAACTGAATTCGCATTTCGACGTGTCGCACGGGATGCTGTTGCTCGTGCTGAGCCGCGACACCGACGGGTGCCGCGCGATGCAAAAGCTCATCGCCGACTGTCATGAACGCCCGGCGCGCAAAGTCGCGCTCCGCAAACGCTCGTGGCAACTCTTCCGCGCGTTGCTCGACCGCAAGATTGTCGAAATCATTCCACGCCAACCGACCGGTCGCCGCCTGCGCGTAAACGTCGAATTGCAGGATGACTTTTCGCTGCACCAAGCGCTGTCGCTCTACCTGATCGATACGCTGCCGAAGCTCGACGCGGCGAGCGCAGACTATCCGTTCGACGTGCTGACCTTGTGTGAAGCGATTGTCGAAGACCCCGACCAAATCCTCCGGCGACAAGTCGACAAAGAGAAAGGTCGCAAGATTGAGGAATGGAAAGCCGCGGGCATTCCCTACGAAGAGCGCATGGCGAAACTCGAGGAAGTCGAGCACCCGAAGCCGTTGCGCGAATTCCTCTACGACTCGTTCAACGCGTTCGCCGCTGCGCACCCGTGGATCGAACAGGAAAACGTGCGGCCCAAGTCGATCGCGCGCGAGATGTTCGAGCGCTATATGTCTTTCTCCGATTACGTGCGCGATTACGGACTCGAACGGAGCGAAGGTCTCCTGCTGCGCCACCTGATGCAGACGTGGAAAGTGCTCGCGCAAACTGTGCCGACGAGCGCCAAGACCGAAGCGGTCGTCGAAATGGAAGATTACTTCCGCGAACTCATCCGTGGCATCGACTCCAGTCTCCTCGACGAATGGGAACGTCTGCGCAATCCCGAGTTTGTCGCCGCCGAAGCTTCCGATAAACCGGCGCGGCCCGCGACGTTCGACGTCACGCGCGACACTGCCGCGTTCACGCGCCTCGTGCGCACCGCCGTGCTTGGTTTCTTGCAAGATGTCGCCGCGCGCGATTGGGAGGCTGCGCGCCTGCGAACCGTAACGGCAATTCCCGTTGATGAAGCCGCGCAACTCGCCGAGACCCGCCGCATCGAGCGCGCCTTCGCGCCCTACTTCGAACAACGCGGGCGCTTCCGCCTCGATCCCGAAGGTCGCGCCGCGAACAACACCCACCTCGATACCGAACCTGCGCTGGAAACGGGCGAACCACGCCAGTGGCGCGTCGCGCAGATGTTGATCGATCCCGAGGGCGCGAATGACTGGGAGGCGAATTTCGTGGTGCTGCTCGACGAATCAAAGACCGAGAACCGTGCGGTGATTCGCTTCGTCGGTTGTCGTCCCGTGGGTTGAAATCGGTTTTGTAGAGTGCCTGCTTGCAGGCTACGTTGCGCGCAAGCGCGCAACCTACATCTGATTGGAGGCATTCACTTCGCAGGCGTCGCAGCCGCCTTGTCCCCGACGTAGATCATATACGCAGCGCGCTTTGCGGTGGCGTAGAGTTTCGAAGGCACGGCGGTCACGGCCAGTCCGGCGCGCTTCATGCGTTTTTCCAAAACGCCGTCTGGGCAGGCTGACCAGATCGTGGCGCGGCCGCCAGATTTGGTGGCGTCGGCGATGCGCCGCACGCCCGCTTCGCTGTAAAGTTCGTGATTTTCGATGGCGACCATCGCGGTGGTGCCATTGTCGATATCGAGAATAATGCAGTCGTAAGGCTCGCGTGGGGCGTGGTTGATCAAAGCTCGCACGTCTTTCACGAAGACTTTGACGCGCGAATCCTTGAGCGCGTCACCATTGAGTTTGGCGAGATGCGTGCGATTCCACTCCACGATCTCGGGAAATAATTCCGCGACGTGCACCACGGCTTTCGGACCCACCGATTGAAGCACGCTTTTCAAAGTGAAACCCAAACCAAGTCCGCCGATCAGCACGCGCAACCCGGCTTTGGCTTTCGTGTGGTGCTCGCAGCCGAGCGCGCCGAGGTGCACCTCCGAAGTCGACACCGACGAATGCATGAGTTGTTGGCCGTTCACGCGGATGCAGTAACTGCCGTCGTGCTCGACGAGCGTCATACGCGACCCGTTGGGCGTCTGGGTTTCAGCGAGAAGAATATTTGGCTTCATGCGTCGAGGAGTGTGCGCGAGGAACCGCGACGGGCTAGATAAATCCTGTGGCTTAAATTAGATCGTGGATCAGAAATTTATTTATCTGGAACTCAGGAAATCAGGAACGAACCCAGAAGGCGTGGTGCCGTTTCCAGATTTTCTGCGTTCCAGATAAAAAATGCCGAGCTGTTCGTTATTTCTTCTCGGGCTTTTTAAACATGTCCAGCAAGCCGCCGGCTTTATCGCCGAGTTTCTTTTGAATTTCGCTCGTCGCTTTTTCCTTCAATGCATCGGTGCCGGCTTTGAGCGCGAGATTTCCGAGCGATTTTGAATCCACTTTGATTTTAGGGTTCGAGAGCGAACCGGTCAGCCCGATGGGCAACGCGAAACTGGAAACCTTCGTCGCTTTGCCGGCGATGCTCACGGTCGTGTCTTTCAAGGTCGCTTCGACCGGGAGTTCAATCGTGCCGCCTTGCGTGAAATATTTTCCAGTGGCCGCGAGATCGACGGTGCCGCCGGCGAGGCTCGTGCTGCCGGAAACTTTCAAGCTCTGCATGAGCGTATCGATCGGCAGACCGCGGTAGTGAAACGCGAGCGTGTTGTCGCCGCGCAGCGCGCTGATGCCGCTGAACTTCGCGTTGAAGCCGAGTTTGTCGGATGCGCTCTTAATGGAAATTTCCGGTGCGCCGCCGGCGAGGCTTGGCTGCGTCGAGAGATTGCGTGCAGTGATATCGAGCTTCTCGCCGGGCAGTTGGGCGACGGTGACGCCTGCTGCGGTGAGTTCGGTGACGAGCAAAGTCGGCGCTCCTTCAATCAAATGCGTGGCTTTCACGCTCGCGTAACCTTGCTCGAGAGCGAGGCGCTTCAAGCGCTCCTCAAGCGATTCTTCTACGGGCGCGGGCGTGCCGTCGGTATTTTTTTCAGAGGGGCCGGTGATTTTTTCTATCCACTGTTTTACTTGTGCGAGCCGTTCGCGCCAAAGCTGCGCATTCTTGATGTAATCTTCGATCGTCTCGGCGTCGGGCCATTGAATGGGTTTCGAAGGCTCGGCGGCGGAGTCAATTCGACGGCCGGGCACGCGCCGGGTTTCACCGCTCGTAGCGCCTGAGACGACGACGCGATCAAGCTGGAGACGTTTGCGAAGCAGGTTTGCACCGCTCACGTCAGCTTCGATACGCGCCGCGCGAAAAATGTCTTTGTCGAGCGCGCTGGCATCAGCGGCGGCCACGCCGATGAGCGCCATGCGGCCGGATTTCAAATCGAGTTCAGCGCTCTCCAAATCAACCGTGGCGCCGTTGGCAAGTTCGAGGCCGCTGCGCAGTTGTGACGTGATGATCGACGAGGCGAAAAATTGATACGTGACCGCTACCAACACCACGGAGAGCACCACGAGGATCGCGCCGAGCGTGCGGATCGGATTGCCGATTTTCGATTGCTGAAGCAGCGCCGCGTAATCTGGACTTTTCAATCCGCCGCCGGCGAAAACGAATGTCGCGTAGCGCGCCCATTTCTTTTGCGTGAGCTCGTGGAAACGCGGCGAGTCTTTGTCGAGCGTAGCCATCTTCACGCGAAATGAGTGAATGCCGCGCGCGATCAAGATGCCGGTCACGAGCCCGACGAGTCCGCCGATCACGAGTCCGCCGGTCGCCACATAGGATTCAAAACCGAATAGCGCAAAGACCGGCGCGTTGATCAGTTTTCTGAAGAAAGTCTCGGTCGACCCATCGAGCAGCACGCGGCCGACGTGAAATGAGGCCGGCATGAGCGCGATGGAAAGCAGCTTGGCCAGCAGGCCGACGATGGTGGCGAGGAAGAGATTCGCGTTGATGAGAATCAGCGCAAGCGAGAGCACCACGATCAGTCCCGGCGCGTGGCTGAAGCCCGGCATGAAACCGATCAGCGCTCCCAGCAAGCAGCCGGCGATAATTTGAAACGGCGTGGCTTTGCCACGGAGGAGATTGCCGAATTTGCGAAGTAAAAACATGGCGTGTGGGGTGCATGGACAAGTTCCCACGGCCAAGGTTGCAGCGCAACCTCTCCTTCATTTGCGCGGTGCTCTGACGACGGTAATTATGCAGCCCCAGTGCGCTTTTCCACGCGGCTCTTCTTCCAACGGCGCCACGCGAAGAAGGATCCGAGCGCACCCATGATAATTGCACCGTAAGTCGACGGCTCTGGCACGGGGGTGATTTGTTTGTCGTAGCCCTGCCACACCGGTGAGCTGGGCGTGAAATCAGCAAACACCACGCGCGTGTTTGGTGCGTTGCCCCGTAGATCCAGCACTGCGCCTTCCCAATTGTAGGCGAAGAAATAATCAGCGGCGTCGCTCCAGTTCTGAATCGTGAGAACGGCGCCTTCATCGATGATGAAATTTTGTGCGGTGAGCGTGGAGTTTCCGCCCGCGGCGAAATCAATCGTGCTGCTCGCCGTGATGTGCAGCGTCTCGGCCGTGAGATTATGGCCACTGAGATAAAGCGTGCCGCCGGAAAGGCGCAGTTCGCTTTCGAGCACCAACGAACTTTGCAACGCGAGCGACCCGCTCGTGGTGACTTCAAAGATGCCCGTGCCGGCGATCGTGCCGCCAAACAGCGAGGCGCCCCCGCCCTCGCCCACCGTGAGATGTCCGCCGCCCAACTCCACCCGACCGATGCCGGTGACTGCCGCAATGACCTCGGTGAGCCCGTTGACGCTGAAAAGCCCATCGAGGGATACCGCGACCGAAGTGGTGTTGGCGATCTGGTGACTTGAAAGCAATTGCAGCACCGCGCTCGACGCGGCACCGGAACCATCGCCGACGGTGATCGCGGTGACTGCGCCCACGGCATCGACCCCGGCGGTTTTATTGAACGCCATGGTGCCGTCTGCGATCGTGAGCGCTCCGGTAAACGTGCTCGTATTTCCTCCCGTCAAAGTGACGGTGCCGCTGCCCTGTTTCACGATGGTGCCGGAGCCGGTGATGTTTCCCGCGAAAGAGGAATTGCCCGAATCGTTGAGCGTGAGCTGAACACTTGGCGACACATGCACGCGCCCCGTGCCAGTGACGGCGCGCACGGTCTCACTATTTCCGTTCATGTGGAAATGACCGTCGCTGTTGATGTTCACGACCAGATTGTCGGCGATCTGGTTGCTCGCATTGAGTCGCAACGTCGCCGACGAAGCCGCCCCGATTCCATCTCCTACCGTAATCCCGCCGGAGCCCACCGCGTTTACGCCGTCAGTTTTCGAAAGCAAAAGAATGCCCTCGGAGACGGTTGTGCCCCCGGTGTAGGTGTTGGCGGCAGTTCCGCTGAGCGTCACGACACCGGCACCGGTTTTATTAATACTGCCCGTGTAGCCGGGATGTTCGGTGATCGTGGTGTTGACGTTGAGCGTGCCGCTGGTGACGGCGGAAAAATTATGCGCGGCTGACAATCCTAGACCGTCTTCGAGCGAGATTGTCGCGGTGCCTGTCGACGTCATCGAAACATTGCCGCTGAGTGCGACGTTGAACCCACTGTAGCTACCAACGCCTGCATCGCTCGTAACCGAGGCGCCGCTCGTCAGCGTGAGGTTGCGAATGTGTGAACCCGTGTTCGCCGCGCCCGCGAAGCGATAGGTGCCGCCGTTGAGCGCAATATCGATGGCGTTCGTAAATGTCCCGGTCGGGTTCGTCGTGGCGATCTCGAGCGTCGCACCACTCGCCACGCTCACGAGTGTGTTAGCCACGAGACGATTTCCCACTTGATCGGGGCCGCTGAGACGGAGCGTGCCCGCGTTGATATTTACGCCACCGGTGAAGGTGTTCACTCCATTCAACACGAGCGTGCCTGCGCCAGCTTTGGTGAGACCGTTCGCGCCAGCGATGACGGAGCTGACTGTCGCCGTGCGCGATGCGCCGACCTCAAATCCGGTTGCGCCAATCGTCAATGTCCCTCCTGTGATTGTCGGCGTGCCGTCTTCAATTAGCACACTCGCGGCGGACATATTTCCAGAAATCGTGACGTCGTAAGCGCCCGTCGCATCGGTGCCCGCGCTGAAGACTGCGTGCGAACCTTGAGTCCAACTGCTTCCCGTCAACAGTCCGGCGCCGTTGCTCACCGAGTTCCAATTCCCTGCCGAGGTGGACCATGTCCCCGTCGGTGACGGTCCGCCCGAACCGGTGAAAATAATTCCCGCACCATTCGTGTCCCAGTAAAGCGTAGTCTGCGCGCGTGCAAAACTCCCCACGAAAACCGCAAGCGCCGCCGCTAGTCCCAGGTGCCAAGCACTTCGGACCCGTGAGCTAATCATGCAGAGAAAACTTCTGGGCGTCATTGAATCAGGCGATGCCTCAAAATAATTCCCCGAATGCCGGCTTTCACCAGTTCATCCCCATGACAGTGAACACCCGGGTAAAAACCCTGATATTTGGACTTACGCCCCGCTAGGTGTGGCTTAGTGCAACCTCTTTACTGTCTGAGGATAAATCCACTGGTTCGCCACATTGGGGGCTTGTATTTCGCGACGCGTGGGCACTTTTTAGAACCGTGTTGTGACGAATGGGCCCGCCGCAACCATCCACCCCACACCGTTTTCCATGCCTGTCACTATCTACGTCGTAGAAGACCACGTGGTCATTCGCGAGCTGTTGATCAGCCAACTCGATAGCATGCCCGGCTATCATGTCGTCGGTTACTCCGCCGACGGAGCCACGGCGTGCCGCGAAGTGCCGCAGCTAAACCCAAACTTGCTGCTCCTTGATCTGGAACTGCCGGACATCACCGGGATTGAAGTTGCCTACCGCGTGATGGAAACCGTGCCGGACACGCGCATCTTGGTTTTTACGGGTGCCGCGCAGCCGTCGCTGTTGCAAGCCGCCGTCGCCGCGAAGGTGCACGGCATCGCGCGCAAAGCGGCACCGCTGCCGACTCTGCTGGAAGCCATCGACGCCGTCGCGCACGGCCGGACTTACTACGATGAACTCCTTGTTGGTGAAATGCGTGACTGGGCCGCCGCGGCGAAAGGCCACGCTTCGCTCCACGATCTCACTCTCCGCGAACAGGAAGTGTTTCGCCTCGTCGCCAATGGCCGCAGCAACAAAGAAGTCGCGAACGACCTCGGCATCAGCATCAAGACTGCGGAAAACCACCGTAAAAATCTCATGCAAAAGCTCGGCGCGAAAAACGCCACCGACCTCACGCGTGAAGCATTTCGCCTCGGCGTCTTGAAGTAGTCAGCGTGGCGGAAACGCCGCTTCGCGGAATCGGGCCGGACGACTACGTAAACCGCAGCTTATAGATTTCTGTGCGCGTGCATTACCTGCCGTGATGCTTCGCGCAGCTTGAGGAAAAGCCTTTGACCGGTGAGCCTGCCGCTTCCTACTCTCACCGACTTTCTTACTCTTGCTGACAGCTGAACGCTGACCACCGACCGCCTTAAATCATGTCCACGAAATCCACGATCATCTATTTGCCTCTGTTTCGCGGCAGCGAGAACTGAGGACAAACACCGGGCGGCCAGCAGGCCACAACGGTGCACCCGATGAACCCACTTTTTACCTCTCAACTTTAACAAGCCACCATGTCCACGAAATCCACGATCATCTACACCATCACCGACGAAGCGCCGGCCCTCGCCACGTATTCCCTGCTCCCCATCGTGCAGGCCTTTACCAAGCACGCGGGCATCAATGTCGAGACGCGCGACATCTCCGTCGCCGGTCGCATCCTCGCGAATTTTGCGGACATCCTTCCCGCCAACCAAAAAGTTGCGGACTACCTTGCTGAACTTGGCGCGCTGACGCTTAAGCCTGAGGCCAATATCATCAAACTCCCGAACATCAGCGCCTCCGTGCCGCAACTCAAGGCCGCCATCGCTGAACTCCAGGCCAAGGGTTACGGTCTCCCCGATTTCCCGGAAGTCCCGCAAAACGACGCGCAGAAAGATGCCAAGACGCGCTACTCGAAAGTCATGGGCTCCGCCGTGAATCCCGTGCTTCGCGAAGGCAACTCCGACCGCCGTGCGCCGAAAGCCGTCAAGGACTACGCCAAGGCGCACCCGCACTCCATGGGCAAATGGTCCGCCGAGTCGAAGACCAGCGTCGGCACCATGGGCAAGGATGATTTCTTCTCCAACGAAAAATCCCTCACCGTCGCTGCCGCCACGAACGTGAAGATCGAATTCGTCACCGCCGACGGCACCACGAAAGTTCTTAAAGAAAAGACGCCGCTCAAAGCCGGCGAGATTCTCGACGCCACCGTCCTCCGCAAGGCTGCGCTGCTCGCGTTTATCGACTCTCAGATCGCGAAAGCCAAAGCAGACGGCGTGCTCTTCTCGGTGCATTTGAAAGCGACGATGATGAAGGTCTCCGACCCGATCATCTTCGGTCATTTCGTGCGCGTCTTCTTCAAAGACGTTTTCACCAAACATGCCGCCACGCTCGCTGCGCTCGGCGTCGACGTGAACAACGGCTTTGGCGACCTTCTTGCTAAAATCGCCACGCTGCCCGCTGAGCAACGCGCCGCGATCGACGCGTCAATTTCCGCCGCCTACGCCGCTGGTCCCGCCCTCGCGATGGTAAACTCCGATAAGGGCATCACGAATCTCCATGTGCCGAGCGATGTCATCATCGACGCTTCCATGCCCGCGATGATCCGCACCTCCGGCCAGATGTGGAATCTCGATGGCAAAGGTCAGGATACGCTCTGCGTGATCCCCGACAGCAGCTACGCCGGCGTCTACGCCACGACGATTGACTTCTGTAAACAACACGGCGCCTTCGACCCGAAGACGATGGGCTCCGTCCCGAATGTCGGCCTCATGGCGCAAGCCGCCGAAGAATACGGCTCGCACAACAAAACTTTTGTCGCGCCCGCCGCCGGCACCATTCGCATCACTGACGAGAGCGGTAAACTGCTCCTCGAACACACCGTGGCCGAAGGCGACATCTGGCGCGCTTGCCAGACGAAAGACGCTCCCGTGCAAGACTGGGTTAAACTCGCCGTTAACCGCGCCCGTCTCAGCAACACGCCTGCGATTTTCTGGCTCGATCAAGCGCGCGCCCACGACGCTCAGATCATCGCCAAAGTTAAAACCTACCTCGCGCAACACGACACCGCCGGCCTCGACATCAAGATCCTCGCTCCCGCTGCCGCGTGTCAGGCGACCCTCGAACGCATCGTCAAAGGCCAGGACACCATCAGCGTCACCGGCAACGTCCTCCGCGATTATCTCACCGATCTCTTCCCGATTCTCGAAGTCGGCACCAGCGCGAAGATGCTTTCCATCGTTCCGTTGATGAACGGTGGCGGTCTCTTCGAAACCGGTGCCGGCGGCTCGGCGCCGAAGCATGTGCAGCAATTCACGGAGGAAAACTTCCTGCGTTGGGACAGCCTCGGCGAATTCTTCGCCCTCGCCGCTTCATTCGAACATCTTGGCATCACCCAGAATCACGCGAAAGCCAAAGTCCTCGCCGAGACGCTCGACGCTGCCAACGGCAAGTTTCTCGAGTTCGATAAGAGCCCCGCGCGCAAAGTCGGCGCCGGCATCGACAACCGCGGTTCGCACTTCTACCTCGCGCTTTACTGGGCGCAGGCCCTCGCCGTGCAAAACAGCGATGCTGAACTGAAAAAACTCTTCACCCCGATCGCCGAAGCGCTCACCGCTAACGAAAAACAAATCGTCGCCGAGATGATCGCCGTTCAAGGCAAGCCCACCGACATCGGCGGCTACTACCAGCCCGATAACGCGAAAGCGTTGGCGGCGCTGCGTCCGAGCGCGACTTTGAATAACATTTTGGCCACGCTTTAAGCGCTGCTGAATTTCAGCCCATAGGTCCTATAGGTCTCAAAAGACTTATAGGACCTATTTCTTTTCCGCCCTGCGGTAATCGATCCTCGCCTTCGTCATCCGCTCCCGCAACCCGCCCTCTTTCACGAAATCGACCTCCAGTCTCCAAATCAGTCGATCGAGCAGGTAATTCGCTTGGTGCACGAAGCACAGTGCCATGTTCGCCACCACTGGCCCCGCGCGCGTTTCGGTCAGTTCGCGGATGTCCTCAAATTTTAATTCTGGGTTCATCCCTAGGCGCCGCACGTAGCGCGCCTCGCGCGAATCCTTATCCCACACAGTCGCGCGCTGCGTGCGCAAGTAGTCGCCATAGTCCACGAGCAACTCTTCCAGGCTCGCCCGCGCTACATTCATTAATTTGATCTCCATTTCTTTTGAGGTCTTCGAAGCTTTCGATCCCTCCACAATATTCTGTTTCCCAGAGCGGGCCGCTTGCACCATCTGATCGACCGTGCGGTCTCCGCGCCGCAAAAAACGCGCACAAAACACCCGCGTGAGATCGTAAACCACCTCCGATTTCCGAAACGCCAACAGCGCCTGATAATTTCCGTGCTTCGGCAAAAATCCGACGCCGTCATCGCGAGCCATAAAATATTCCCCAGTTGAGTTGCGGCCCGCACGCCCACCACACTCCAGCAACTTCATCACCTCAAGCTCCAAAACATAAGTCCTATACGACCTATAAGCCCTATAGGTCGTATCTCCCTGCATGCTCGCCCCGCTTTTCCTCTGCGTAACCGCCATCGCTTTAGCTACCTCCGCCACAGCCACCACCTTCCACTCCGCCCGCCCTGTTTGGCTCGAGGGCCGCGAGCGCGAGATGAACCTCACCGTCGGGTTTTCCGCCACGATCCAGAAACCCTCTGCGAGCCCGTTGACGCTCCGCCTCACCGGCCATTCACTTTACCGCATTTTTGTGAACGGCAAATTCGCCGGCCACGGCCCCGCGCGCGCGGCGCACGGCTTCTATCGCGTCGATGAAATCGATCTCACCGCGCAACTGCGTGTCGGCGACAACGTCATCGCCATCGAGGTCGCCGGCTACAACGCCAACAGTTATTACCTGCTCAACCAGCCGTCGTTTCTTCAAGCTGAAGTTATCGCGGGCGAACGCGTGCTCGCCTCAACGGCCGGCGAAGGCCACCCGTTTGCGGCAACGGTTATCAAAGAGCGCGTGCAAAAAGTGCAGCGCTACAGCTTTCAACGGCCGTTCTCCGAAGTGTGGCAACTCGCGCCCGGCTGGGATGACTGGCGCACAAAACCTCTGTTCGACTCGGCCGCGTTGCGCCTCACGGTAGTCGAACCGAAGGCACTGTTGCCGCGCGGGGTGGCTTACTCGCGATTCGAGCTAAAATCGCCGGTGCAGCAACTCGGCGCGGGTTCACTGGAGATCGTTCCGCTGCCGGCGAAGCCTTGGAAAGATCGTTCGTTGACTTGGATTGGCCCGAAGCTCGCGGGCTATCCCGAAGCTGAACTCGCGGCGATTCCCAGTCTTGAAATACAAACGGTGCGGACGCTGCCCTCGACGCTCACTTCCGCACGTGCGTATGACGGCCAGCCGGTGGCGCTCGCGGAGAAAACATGGGCGCTCTTCGATCTTGGCGTCAACCGCACGGGCTTTCTCGGGGCGCGGATCGACGTGCGCAGCCCCACGCGGTTGTTTTTCATCTTCGATGAAATCCTCACCGACGGAGACGTGAATTTCCGGCGCGACCACAACGTCAACCTCGTCGCCTACGAACTCGCCCCGGGCAGTTACGACGTCGAGTCCTTCGAGCCCTACACGCTGCGTTATCTAAAACTCATCGTGCTTTCGGGCGATTGCTCCGTGTCGAAACTCACGCTGCGCGAATTCACCAATCCCGACGCGTGGCGCGCGCAGTTTACGAGCTCCGATCCGCGGCTCGATCGCATCTTCACCGCGTCGCAGGAAACGTTTTCCCAGAACGCGGTGGACATTTTTATGGATTGTCCGTCGCGCGAACGCGCGGGCTGGCTCTGCGACAGCCTGTTTGCGGCGCGCGTCGCGCAAGACCTGACCGGCACGACTGTCGTGGAGAAAAACTTCCTGCAAAATTATCTGCTCCCCGAAAAGTTCGAACACCTGCCCGCCGGCATGCTGCCGATGTGTTATCCCGCCGATCACCCCGACGGCATTTTCATTCCCAACTGGTCGCTGTGGTTTGTGCTGCAACTGGAAGAATACGCGGCCCGCTCCGGTGATCGCACGATGGTCGACGCCTTTCGACCGCGCCTGCATGCTCTACTCGACTACTTCAAACCGTTTGAAAACGAAGACGGCCTCCTCGAGAAACTGCCCTCGTGGGTCTTCGTCGAATGGTCGAAAGCCAACGCGTTCGTCCAGGACGTGAACTATCCGACCAACATGCTCTACGCGAGCGCACTCGCAACCATGGCGCGCCTCTACGATGAGCCAGTGCTCGCTACCAAGGCCGAAAAAATCCGCGATGTGATCCGGCAGCAATCGTTCGACGGAGAATTTTTCGTCGATAACGCCACGCGCGTGGACGGAAAAATTTCCGTCACGCGCAACCGCACCGAAGTCTGCCAATACTTCGCGTTCTACTTCGACGTCGTCACGCCAACCTCGCACCCGCAACTCTGGTCGCGCCTCACCACCGACTTCGGCCCGCACCGCCAAGCGACGAAAGCCTGGCCCGAGGTCTGGCCGGCAAATTCGTTCGTCGGCAACGTGCTTCGCTTCGAGCTGCTTTCGCGCTACAGTCGTCAGCAACAGGTTCTCGACGAAGCCAGCGACTACTGGCTCTTCCAAGTCGAACTCACCGGCACGCTCTGGGAAAACGATCGAACCAACGCGAGTTGCAACCACGGCTTCGCCTCCCACGCCGCTCACGTGCTCCTGCGCGACGTCCTCGGCCTGCGTCAGGTGAACGCGCCCGCCAAGAAACTCGTGATCGGTTTCTCCGACTTGAAACTCAACTCCTGCCGCGGTCGCATTCCCACGCCCGACGGCTTCATCGAACTCGAGTGGACCCGCCAGGCCGACCGAATCGACTACCGCCTGCACGCACCCGCCAGTTGGAAAATCGAAGTCACCAACGACAGTGGCCTCCCCTTAAAAGCGCTTTAAACCACCACCGTGACTGCGCGCCGCTTGATTCAGCGGAATACTTTGACTCATTTTTTCCGTGGTCCTCACCTAACTCTTTTCATGCCCGAATTCTTTTCCTCCTCCCGCGTTTTTTCTAGTCTCACATTGGGCCTCGCTTTGCTTGCGCCCTTCGTCGCTTCGGCCGCGGCGACGGGAAATACCGTCACCCCGGTGGTGTTGACCGAGCGCGGCAGCGGCCGGGCGTCGGCGTATCAGGAGCAGGGCAAGATCATCACTTTCGGCGAAAAAACGCACGTGGTCTGGCTGGATGCGGAAGCGGATGGCTTTCACGTGCGCGGGCGCACGCTCGATCGCGTCACCGGTCAATGGTCGCCGATCGTGTTGATTGGCGAGGCGCAGGATAACCACGGCGGTCCCTCGCTGACGGTCGATAGCCAAGGTTATCTCCATATCGTTTATTATCCGCATCACGAGCCGTGCCGGTATCGGCGCTCGACCCGGCCCAATGATCTTTCCGCGTGGGAACCGGAAATTCAGTTCGGCGAGGGTATCACTTATCCGTCCATGATCTGTAGTCCGGACGACACGCTGGTCCTCACGGCGCGGCATGCCTACTACCTGCCGGGGAGCGGCGACGCGACGCGCATCGATCAGGAATTGTGGAAGAAACCTAAGAATGGCGACTGGCGGCGCGAATCGATTGTGATGACGTCGCGCGTGAATGGTTATGCGCAACTGCCCGCGGCCCTGGCATGGGGCAAAGATGGCCGCACGATTCACCTCTCCACCCGGATTTATGAAAAGACCATTGCCGGCGTTGAACGACAAACGCTGGCCTACATGGTGAGTGCCGACGCCGGGATTACGTGGGCGAAATCCGACGGCACGCTCGTCCCGCTGCCGGCCACCGCCGACACCATGGATATCATTGCCGGCGACGTCAGCGGGCTGCGCCCGGGCCTAGCGTCCGGCCCGCTCGGGGTGGATGCGCAAGGCAACCCACACGTCCTCTACAGCGCGGCCATTGGGAAACAGACGCGACTCTATCTCGCCACACCCGTCGTGGGACTCGGTTGGACGCGCCGGGATTTGAGCGCGTATCTGCCGGAGTCAATCAAAGGCTGGAATGTCACGTTGGGCATGGGTGGCGGCTTCACCTTCAGCGAAACGGGCCGTGCGACGCTCGTGGCGGTCGCGGTCAACGTCCCGCTCGAGGAGCGCACTCCGTTGAAAGAATGGGCGCACCCGACCTGCGAGATTGTGCGCCTGTGGTCGGACGACGGCATGAAAACGTTCCAGAGTGAAATCTTAGCGCCGGTCAACGCGCAGCAAACGCACTGGCTGCCCAACCTCGAACATCCCACCGGCCACAATCGCGTGCCGAAGGAACCGGGAATCATTTATACCGTCGGCGGCGCCGGCGGCGGGTTGAAGGATTTAGATCTCAAAAACCAAGTGTGGTGGAAACCTGCAAATTAAACGCCCACGAGCTATCTCATTTTTCGATGTCCTCGTCTCCTCTTTCGTCGTCCGCTCCTCTTCGCACTGCCCTCATTGGCCTCGGTCGCATCGGCTTTGGCTACCACGCGCCGGCCATCGTGAATCACCCCGCATTTAATTTAGTGGGCGTGGCCGATCCGCTGCCCGAGCGCCGTGCGGAGGCCACGGCCAACTGGCAGGCGCCGGGCTTTGACTCCGTCGAAACGATGCTGCGCGAAAAGCGTCCAGACGTAGTCGTGATCGCCTCGCCCACGACTTTGCATCAGGAGCACACGGCGGCGGCGTTCGCGCACGGCGCGCATGTGCTCTGCGACAAGCCGGTGGCACGGAGCGTGGCGGAGTTCGATACCATGGTGGCCGCAGGCGCGGCGGCGGGGCGTAAGTTTCTCGCCTACCAGCCGAATCGGATCAAAGCCGAGCTGCGGACGCTGCGCGACATCCTCGCGCAAAATCTCCTCGGACCGATTCATGCGATCAAGCGAGCCAACTCCAGTTTTACGCGACGCGCCGACTGGCAGGCGTTTCGCGCGAATGGCGGCGGGATGTTAAATAATTATGCCTCGCACCAGCTGGATGAAATGCTCGCGCTGACGGGTCATGCCCCCGTGCGCAGCGTATTTTGTCACACGCGGTGCGTTGCGACCGCGGGGGACGCCGAGGACTTCGTCAAAATCGTGCTCGTCACCGAGGGCGGCGTCTTAATCGACGTCGATATCACCCAAGCCGCCGCCCAACCCGTGACCGCGTGGCAGGTGTTTGGCTCACGCGGTGCAGCGACGTGGGATGCCCCCGCCCACGTCTGGCGCGTGCTTTATTATGTGCCGGAGGAAGCCCCGCTCCTGAACGCGCAGCAAGGGCTCGCCGCCGCCGGGCGGAAATATGCCCACGAAGAACTCCCCTGGCGCGAACTCACCGTGCCCGCCGACGCCACCAGCGACCCAGATTACTACGACCTCGCCTGGCGCCACTTCGCCTTGGGCGAACCCGCGCCCGTGACCACCGATGAAATCCGTCAACTGCTCCAACTGATCGAACGCTGCCGCACAAGCGATAGCACTGGAAATTTGGCTTAGATATCATCGCGTTCCCGAATCAGACTTGCATCTCTGGGCTCGGCATAGGCACGCGTTATAATTTTTGATGTGGCGAACTGAGCAAGATGCGGCGCCTAGCAAAGGGGGTGACAAACGCTGTTGGTGCGCGTCACTTATTTCACGGCATGTCGGGACATCAGGTTTTGCTCATCTTTGCTTACTAAATAGCGAACAGGAAGACCTCGCTCGTCAGCAATTTCAAATCTTGGCCAACGCCGTCACGTGCGTCGATCGCATCGAACCTGAATCGGTGGCGCACGCGTTTTTTCTTAAAGTTGTGGCTAAGCATCCTAAGGCCGTGCTACAAGCGGTTGAGTAACGGCGTTGGAATAAAATTTATGATACCATCAATCTTCGTTAGCTCCACTGTTCGAGACCTTCAGTATCTCAGAGACACAATTCGAGATTGCATAAATGACCTTGGATACAGTCCCGTTATGAGTGATCATGGCGAAATAGGTTATCTGCCTGATCAAAGCGCTGCTGAATCATGTTACACGGCGATGGCCCAATCCCATTTGGCCATTCTTATCATCGGGAAAAGATATAGTAAGGTTTCAGCAAATAGTTTTAGCGTGACTGAAAATGAGTATCGGACAGCCGCTCAAAGAAAAATCCCAATCGTTACTTTGGTTGACCGCGAAGTAATGGCTTTCAAGCGTGTATACGAAGCGAACCGATTAAACGATAAAAACCTCCAGTTTCCTGGGATGGATGATCCCGTTCGCACATTTGATTTCGTTGAGACAGTATCTAGGTCTCCTTCAAATAACGGAGTTCTTGAATATGCCAGTGCACCCGAAGCACGACGTGCCGTGAAGCAGCAATTGGCGCTTCTATTTGGCGACCTCCTTGCGAAGCGTTACGATCCCGTGCGCGCGGAAGTGAAAGATGTTTTGGCCGAAATAAAGACGTTGCGCCAAGAAATCGGGAAGAAAAGGAGCGTAGTCAGTCGGCATTACCAAGTCGTCCTACGTTTTCTTATCGCAGATCAACAGAAGTGGATTCGCGACTTACTCGAAAAAATTTTAAAACAAGACTTGGATTTAGTGGTGCGCGCTTTGCAAAAAGGTCTCTCGTGGGAAGGTTTAATGCAGGGCCTAAAAATCCCTTTTGAAGTCTCTGATAACCCGGAGTTTTTTGACCGGAATTTGGCTAAAGCAAATTCCGTAAGATGTTGGGGATCGAGCATACCTAATTACTCCCCACAAATTAATTCAGACCTGATCTGTTTGTTTGTTGTAACTAAAGATGGGAAACTGGTTGTTAATGGGCACATGCATGCTGACCTAAATGCATTCATCGCCCTAGTTCAGAGTGAACTTCAAAAGGCTGACGATAAATCGCACTAGATCAAATAAGTCGGAGAAGTCTCGTGCGCATTACTCTACTCCGCGCGCAACGCGATCATCGGATCGACTTTCGTGGCGCGGCGGGCGGGGACCAGCATCGCGAGGAGTGAAGCGAGGACGAGCAGGCCGGCGACGGCGGTGTAAGTGAGCGGGTCGCGGGGGCTGATGTTGAAGAGCACGGATTAGAGTAGCGCGGCGCCGAGTGCCATGCGCACGTTGAACTGCGGAGCTGCAATTTCTCAGCGAATTGGGGCTGACTCAGTCGGGGCAACCTGCCAGAAGATTGCCATGCTTTACCCCAAGCTCTGTCCCCGGTTGATGATCGTGATGATGGCCTTGGTTTCTGCGCTCGAGGCGGCGCAGCTTTTTCCTGCCGCGAAAGCGAGCGACGTTAATCCTGACACGCACTTGGTGCTCACCTTCTCCAGCGCACCGACGCTCGGCAAAAGTGGCTTCATCCGGATTTTTGACACGGCCACCAATCAACTCGCCGACACGCTCGACTTGAGCATCCCGGCCGGGCCGACGGAACGCGGGCCGATTCAAACGTTGCCGTCGCTGCCGCCCGCCGAAGCCGCCGCGCGCGTGGCGCGGTTGGCCGCGCTGGGTGCGAAGCCGTTGGGTCGCGTCACCAACGCCACCGCAGTCGCGGGCACCCTCGGTGACGGCAAAAATCCGACGAAGGATTACCAACTCACGATCATCGGCGGCGTGCAGCAAGGCTTCCATTTTCATCCGGTGATCATCCGCGGAAATGTCGCGACGATTTACCCGCACCACAACCTGCTCACCTACGGACGCACTTACCGCGTCGAGATCGATCCCGGCGTGCTCACGCTGGCAGACGGCAGCTTCGCGGGCATCCCGGCCGCGCAGGGCTGGACCTTCACCACTAAACCGGCCCCGCCCGCCACCGACACGACGCGCGTCGTGGTCGCCGCGGACGGCTCGGGCGATTTCAACACGGTGCAAGGCGCGTTGGATTGGGTGCCGGCCCAACCGTCGTCGCGCGTGACGATCTTCGTGCGGAACGGTCACTACGAGGAAATCGTTTTTTTCCACGGAAAATCCAACCTCACGATCCGCGGCGAAGACCGCGAAAAAGTGCGCATCGGTTACGGCAACAACAGCCGCTTCAACGCCCCGAATCTGACCGACGCCGACGGCAATCTCCTCGGCGGCCCGTCGCGGCGCTGCGCGTTCGCGTGCTACAATTCGTCCGATGTGACGCTGTCTAATTTCACCGTGAGCAACTATTACCTGGGTCAGGCGGAGGGACTGCTCATCGCCGGGCAGCGCGTGGTCGTCGACCGCGTGACCATCAACGGCTCGGGCGACGCGTTGAATTTGAAGGGAACGGTTTACCTGACCGACAGCACCATCAACGGCCACGGCGACACCATCCTTAGCACGGGCGCGGCGTTTTTTAACCGCTGCACGCTGGCCTCGTGGGGCCCTTACATGTGGATTCGCAATCCGGCGACGAATCACGGTCACGTGTTCGTCGAATGCACGTTCGACACGCCGCCAGGCGACAATCCCCTCTTCGGCCGCGTCACCAAATCCGTCCTCGCGCGGCTGCCTGACAACAAGGGCGTCAATTATCCTCACGCCGAGGCCGTGCTGATCGACTGCCGGCTCAAGGACGTGCCGCCCGAGGGCTGGGGCCCGATTCAGGAAGGTTTGTCTGACGTCAAATTCTGGGAGTTTAACAGCACGAACCTCGCGGACGGCCTGCCCGTCGACGTGAGGCAGCGCCATCCCGCGTCGCGGCAACTCACCCTGGCGACGGACGCCGAACTCATCGCCAACTACCGTCAGCCCGCGTTCGTCCTCGATGGTTGGACGCCCATCGTTGAACGGTAAGCGACCGCTCCAAAAAAAACGCGGTTGCTACTCCGCACGGAGCGCAACCATGGGATCGACTTTCGTGGCGCGTCGGGCGGGGACGATCATCGCGAGCAACGACACGAGAATGAGCAGGCCGGCGACGGCGGTGTAAGTGAGCGGGTCACGCGGGCTGATGTTGAAGAGCACGGATTGCAGCATCGCGGCGCCGAGAAAGGAAAAGACCAGCGACACGCTCAGGCCGACGGCGAGGCCGAGGCCAACTTGCCATGCGCCCTGACCGAAGACTAAGCGGTAGATGCCACCGCGCGTGGCGCCGAGGGCCATGCGGATGCCGAATTCCTGCAAGCGCTGGTTCACGGAGAACGCCATGATGCCATACAAGCCCACCGACGCGAGAAGCACGGCGACGACGCCGAACGCGCCGAACATCACGGCGATAAACCGGTTTTGCGTGAGGAAGCCTTCGATCGCCGCTTCGGGCGTGAGAAAATAATAGAGCGGCAGGTTCGCGTCGACGCGGCTCGTCGCGGTCTGGATGGCGGGCGCGAGACTTTCCGCGCGCTGCCCTCCCCGCGGGCGCACGACGATGGTGGAGAAGTTAGCGGGCGCGGGTCCGGCCAGCGTGGCGCCGAAAGTCGTGCCCGAAAACGGCAGGTAGAAACCGGTGCCGTCGCTCTGGCGGTCGAGCGGGCCTTGCATGCGGAGTTCGCCGGCCACGCCGACGATCTTGCGCCACGGCCCGGCCGCCACGCCGCCGGTCGGTTGAATTGTCCGGAAGCGCCGACCGATCGCGTTGTCGCGTCCGAAATGCACGCGTGCAAACGCTGCGTTCACGACGGCGACGGGTTCGCGTTGGTCAAGGTCGGCATCGGTGAACTCGCGACCTTCGCGCAGTTTGACGCCAAGCACGTCGAAGTAACCGGGCGAAATGGCTTCGTAGATCGCGAGTGGTCGGTCGCTGTCGCTCATGTAGGAGCGGCCTTCGATTTCGATGCGCGCGGTGGTGGCGAGCGCCATGCGGTTGCGGCTGGTGAGCGCGGCGCTTTCGAAGGCCGGCGTGGCGCGCAGTTCGCGCAGCAGCGTTTCGTAGAATTGATGCCGGGCGGCGGGTGTCGGGTAATCGGCCTGCATCAAGCCGAGGCGCGCACTGAGCAGCGAGCGCGTATCGTAGCCGTGATCCATCGTCTGCTGCCGGCGGATCGACTGCAGTTGCAGCAGCGCGCCGATGAGGAGGATCGACGTGACGAGAATTTGAAACACCACGAGTCCGCGCGTGATAACGCCGACCGCGCGGCCGGTGTTGCCGCGGCCGGATTCTTTGAGGACTTGCGCGGTGGTCGTGCGCGAAGCCAGCCACGCCGGCACAAACCCGGCGAGCAGCGCGGCCAGCAGCGTGATGAGGACGACGAAGCCCATAACCTGCGGATCGATCGTAAACACCATCCAGCCGGGCAGCGGATTCGTGAGGTTGGCTTTGGCGAAGTTGAGGTAATCGGTCAGGTAATACGCCATCCCCACGCCGATCAGCGCGCCGAGCGCCGCGAGCAACAGGCTTTCCGTGAGCATCTGGCGGATGATGCGCCACCGCGTCGCGCCGAGCGCGGAACGGATCGCGAGTTCCTTCGAGCGCAACGTGGCGCGCGCGAACTGCATGTTCATCACGTTCACGCAGGCGATGAGCAGCACGCCGGCGCAGAACGCGAGCATCGTGAACAGCAGCTTGGGCAACTGCGGGCCGGTGAATGTGGTGATGAGCGGCAGCACGTAGCCGGCGGTGTATTGACGGTTACTGTCGGGATAATTTTCCGCGAACTGCCGCGCGACGCTCGTGACCTCGGCTTCGGCCTGCACCATCGATACGCCGGGCTTTAGACGTGCGACGATGGAAATGAAATTCGCGGCGCGGTCGTTGCGCGGGCGGACGGGATACTCCGCATTGAACGGAATCCACACGTGCTCGTAACTCGGAAACGCAAAGCTGCGTGGCATCACGCCGACGACAGTGCCCGCGCGACCATTGATGCGCACGGCGCGACCGATGACCGCAGGATCCGCGCCGAAATCGCTCCGCCAAAACGCGTCGCTCAGCATCACCGCTTCGTTCACGCCGGGACGGTCATCCTCGGGTGTGAAGTCGCGGCCGACCGCGGGTTTCACGCCGAGCATTTGAAAGAAATCCCAGGGCACATAGCCGCCCTGCAGGCGGCGCGGCTGGTCCTGATACGTGAGGTTGACGGTCGTGTTGCCGAGATAACCGGTCATCGCCTCGAACGATTGCAACTGCGCCTTAAGGTCGACGAAATCGGCAGTCGTCACGCGCGACTGATAACTCGTTGGCGTGAATGTCGTCGGATCGACCAATTGCACCGACACGAGGCGGTCCGCGCCGGTAAACGAAAATCCGCGCAATAACGCGCCGTTGATCACCGCGTATTGCGTGGTCACGGCGCAGATGCCGATCGCGAGCACCGAGACTGCGAGAAAGCAGAAGCCTTTTTCCTTGATGAGCACGCGCAGGCCGATGCGCAGGTCTTGAAGCAACGTGTCGAAAAACATGGTGAGTGCGGAAGCGAACTGAAGTTGAACTTACGCAGAGCGAATAGCGACTGCGGGTCGCTTTGGGTGCAGCGAAAACGCAAAAATAAGGGAGAGCCCTTGGCACGGACGTGAACGCACCGACTTGAGCGTCAAGTTACGCTCTCGTCGCGTTGTCACTCGGACTTGGAGGCGGGACCATTAGCCCCGCATCCAACCGAATCATTCAATCCAAAATTGGATACGTGCCCTCACCTTTTAGGCGCGCTTTAAGAAACGGATTCGCCTCGGGTCACGCGCTCGACACAATCGCCGCATGCCTGCTTTCCGTTGGTGCATCTCGGCCGTGCTCGCCTTGGCCACCTCTCCTCTCGCCTTTAGCGCCGAAACGCCGCCGGCGTTACCCGACGCTCCCGCGCGGTTGCGCTGGGAAGTCGAATTCGAGTCCGGCGTATTGTGGAAAGTCGGCGGAGGCGCGACGCCTCTGTCTTACACGCTGTTGCCGCAGATCATTTCATTCAAAATTCCGCCGATCACCGAGCGACCTTGGGCAGGCGGCACATTCGTGTTTCGTTCACGCTTCAGTCTCCTGCTGGAGCCGATCGTGCGCGGCCCCGAGAGTTATTACGTCGGTGCCGCCGCTGCGGGAGAAATTGAATGGCGCAGCAAATACGAGCGTTTCACCGGCTTCTTCTCCAGCGGCGGTGGCTTCGGTTGGATGGACAGCCAGGGTTACGAAATGCCCGGCGGCCAGGGGCAGGATTTCAATTTGAACTGGCTGATCCACGCCGGCGTGCGGTTTCGCACCGCGCACGATTGGCGCGTTTCGGTCGGACTTTATTTTCAGCACATCTCAAACCGCGGCATGGATAAGATAAATCCCGGCCTCAACGCACTTGGGCCGACGCTCGGGCTATCTCGTAAATTTTAACCCCGCCGCGACTTGGACGAGAGCGCGGTAAGAGTGATAAGCGCTTTCTTTAAACGCGCCGCGCGGGCGACCGGCGTCGTGGCTTTCATCACGGGTAATAGCCACGCGTAGCGGGCGGTTTTGGCGAGGTGCGCATAGGCAATCCTGGCGCGTGAATCGATTTTGAAGGCGGCAGCGACGTCGGGTGGCAGCGTGACTCCGCGTTGCGGCGCATACGCGGCTGCCCAGCGTCCGTCGGCCTTCGCCGCGGCAATTTCGGCGAAGCCGGGTGCGCGCATGCGCTGGGCGGCGATCAACGACTCGGCGCGCTCGACATTCAGTTGCGACCACGGGCTCTTCTTCGTGCGTCGCGAGTAACGCTGAAGATACGTATGTGCGTCGTAGCCTTTGCGCTGGCTGTCGATCCAGCCGTAGCACAACGCCACGTCGAGCGCGTCGCTGATCGCGATCAGTTTCTGATCCGTGCCTTTCTTGGCGATTAACAGCCACGCTCCATCAGAGCGGTCGTGGTGCTTTGTCAGCCATTTTTTCCACGCTCCCGCATCGGCGAACGTCAGCAGTTCGGGTTGCGTCGTGAGTTTGTTTTTGGGTGCAGGCTTGGACATCAGGATTTCTGACCGCGAGAAGCACTGGATTATTTATGAATCTGCAAACGCGTGTCGCCGGAATCGTCGCGCACGAGGTGCCATTCGATCTCGGTGATTTTTTCCAGGAAGGTCTCGTCGTGACTCACCAGCAACAGCGCACACGGACAATCCACCAGCGCCTCTTCGAGGCACACAATGCCCGGCAAGTCCATGTGGTTGGTCGGTTCGTCCATCACAATGAGGTGTGGGCCGCGCACAATGCCGAGCGCGAGGAGTAATTTCCGGACTTCGCCTGGACTCGGCAGGGCGCTCTCCAACAAACGCGCCGGACGCGAGCCGAGTCGACTGACCGTGATCATGACGCGCCCCAGTTCTTCGTTGGGCAAACGTTTAATCGATTCGAGCAACGCGCGCGAATCCCCGGCGGAAATTTCCTGAGGGACGGTGACCAGTTTCTCTGCGGGCACTTGCAGGTGTGTGAGCAGGTGGCGGATGAGCGTGCTTTTGCCGAGACCGTTGGCGCCCGTGAGGGCAATGCGGCTCGTGCCGCCGATTTCCAAGTCGGGGAAATGCAACTGACGTCCGCCGCCCAACGGCATGCTGCCCTCGGGCAATCGCAACAGAAAATCGCGCGGCATGAACGAAGCACCGTCGACCCAGATGCCGGTTTCGTAACGTTTCTTCACGGTCAACTCAGAGCGCTCTTTCGCGATCTTGCCGGCTTTCTGATTCATCTGCGCAACCATTTTTCCGGCGTAAGCGTCTTTGCCGGACATCTTGGCGAGATTGCGCATGGCACGACCGTCGTGGTCGTGAGCGGGAATTTTTTTCGATTTCGATCCGCGGGCCGCCGACGATTTCTGGTCGGCGATGACGCGACGGCGCTGCGCCTCAGCTTGGAGCCGGGTTTCGGTGCGACGCATGACTTCGTTCGTGTGGCGCGCGGCGTCTTCTTCGGTTTCCTGCTGTTCCATGGCCTTGGTCACCCCGCCCGGCCGTAGCACTGCATCGGGCGGATCAATGATGAGACAATGCGTGCACAACTCGTCGAGCAGCGCGCGGTCGTGGCTCACGAGCAGACCGACGCCGGGAAATTCCTGCAGCGCCTGCAGCAATAGTCGGCGTGCATCGGCATCGATGTGATTGCTGGGTTCATCGAGCGCCAACACCGCCGGCTCGCGCCACAAGGCGACGGCGATTTGCGCGCGTTTGCGTTCGCCGTGACTTAAAGTCGACCAGCGCTCCGGCCAGTCCTCGCTGACGTGCAGCCGCGCCTTGAGCACGGTGGCGTCAGGTGCCCAGATAAAATCCTCAAACATCTCCGGCGCATCGTCGGTGCGTTGCGCCACATACAAAGTGAGCCCGCGACTCGTGACCGCGCCGCTTTGCGGGGTGAGCTCGCCCGTGACGACGCGCAACAGCGTGGTCTTGCCAGCGCCGTTGGGTCCGACGATGCCGGTCCAGCCCGAGGGAAACTGCACGGTGAGCTCGCTAAACAGCGGCGCGGTCATCCCGGGATGCGCGAACTCGACGGACTGAAGTGCTAGTTGGGCGAAAGCCATAGCTCACACGATAAAGGCGCCACGCACACCCGCAACGCCAAGTTAATTTCACGACACGCAGAAGGGTTTGCTCAATCGGCGCGCGCCGGCTGGACGGTCAGATAAACTGCGGGTTGACCGTGAAGCCCGCTGCGCAAAGAGTTTTTCCCAATGAAACCCCTCCCCGCTGCTGTTTCTTTTTTGCCTCGTTTCCTTCTGATTTTGACGTCGCTGCTGATGTCCGCGAACGCGGCGATCAAAAGCAAGCCCGGCGACTGGGCGATGGTCGATGAAATCACCGCGGCGATCGAATTGCCGCGCATCCCCAAGAAAGATTTCCCGATCACTGATTTCGGCGCAAAGCGCGGCGGCGATGCGTTGCCTGCGATCAAAGCCGCCATTGAAGCCGCCACGAAAGCCGGCGGCGGACGCGTCATCGTGCCGAAGGGCGAATGGCTGAGTAACGGACCGGTGCACTTGAAGAGCCGGATTGATTTTCACGTCGCGGAAGGCGCCGTGCTAGTGTTCGGACCGGAAGCGAAACACTATCTGCCAGTCGTCCTCACGCGTTGGGAAGGCACGGAACTCTACTCTTATTCTCCGCTCATCTATGCGTTCGAAGTCGAGGACGTCGCCATTACTGGCAAGGGCGTGATCGACGGCAACGGCGCGAGCGAATTCTTCACTTGGATCAAACAGCAAGGGCCCGACATGAACAAGCTGCGGCGCAGCGGCGTGGACGGCACGCCGGCGACGAAGCGTATTTTCGGCGAAGGCTCAAAATTGCGCCCGCCGCTGGTGCAATTTTTCCGAGCCAAGCGCGTGCTGCTTGAAGACTACACGCTAAAGAATTCGCCGTTCTGGGTGAACCACCTCGTTTACACCGACCATGCCACGATTCGCCGCATCAAGGTCGACAGTCATCACACGAACAACGACGGCATCGACGTCGACTCCTGCCGCTTCGTGCTGATCGAACACTGCCATTTCCGCACGGGTGACGATTCCGTCGTCGTAAAATCCGGCCGCGATCTCGACGGCCGCAAAGTGGGCAAGCCGAGCGAATACGTCGTCGTCCGCCATAACGACATGGGCGGCGAAGATGGCATCGCCCTCGGGAGCGAAATGTCCGGCGACGTGCGCCACGTGTTTTTTAGCGACAACATTCTCCGCAAGGGCGTGTCCGCGATTCGCTTCAAGGCGAGCCTCGATCGCGGTGGCGTAGTTGAACATATCCGCGTGCGTAATTTCACGGTCGAGGCTTTTGAAAATCTTTTCTGGTTTCAGCTCGATTATCCGGGCGGCCTGGGCGGCAATTTTCCCTCCACGTATCGCGACATCGTATTCGAAAATTTCACCGTCGAGAAAGCCGGCACCGTATTCGACGGCGACGCGCCCGCCGCAGCGCCGCTGATGGAAGTCGTCCTGCGCAACATCACGATCAAGGAAGCCGGTCGGAACTTCGTGCTGAAAAACGTCAACGGGCTCGTGCTCGACAATGTGGTCATCGGCGACCAGGCGCTGAACGGCCGGCTCGAGTCGAAGCCCGCGAAGAAGTAAACCCGGGCGCGTTGGGTTCTTGCGCGATTCAGCAAAGCGCGTTGGATGGGTGCATGGCTAATTCTCCCCGCATCCTCGCGTTCTCCGGCAGTGCCCGCCGTGGCTCGTTGAACAAAAAACTGCTCGCGGCCACCGTCGATGCGGTGCGCCAAGCCGGAGGCGAAGTCACGTTGATCGATCTCAACGACTACGCGCTGCCGCTTTATGATGGCGATTTAGAAGATGCGAGCGGACTGCCGGCCAACGCAGTGAAGTTGAATGAACTCATCGCAGACCATCAGGCGCTGCTCATCGCATCGCCCGAATACAATTCGATGATCACGCCGCTGCTAAAGAACACGATCGATTGGTGCTCGCGCGCAGACGAGGATCCATTTCCCGGCAAAGTTGCGGCCGTCGTGTCGGCGTCGCCGGGTGCGTTTGGCGGCGTGCGCTCACTCAAGCTCGCCCAACAACTGCTCTTACACTTGGGCTGCCACGTTGTGCCGGGAAACACGGCCCTGCCTCACGCCGATAAAGCGTTCGACGCCGCCGGGGCGCTGACCGATGCGCGGGCCCAAAAGTCAGTCCGCACGATTGCCACGGCACTCGTCGAGACGACCCGCAAACTCTCAGGCGCAACCGCCTGATTTTTATTTCGAGGTGGGAACGGCCAATTTGCTGAGCACTACATGCGTCGCAGCCGCCGATGCGACGTGTTCGGTCACGGTATAGCCGAGTTTCGGCAGGTCGATGTCCCCAAGGAGATTTTCACCCGAGCCGAGCAGCGTGGGCGAAACTGCAAGATGCAGTTCATCGATCAAACCAGCTTGAAGAAATTGGCGGATGGTTGCGGCACCGCCGCCGATACGAATGTCTTTACCTTGGGCCGCCGCGCGGGCGCGCTCGAGTGCGACGTGGATGCCCTCGGTGACGAAATGAAACGTCGTGCCACCGGCCATTTCGATCGACGCGCGCGGGTGATGCGTGAGCACGAACACCGGCACGCGATACGGCGGGGTATCGCCCCACCATCCTTTCCATTGCTCGTCCTGCCAGTCGCCGCGGATCGGGCCGAACATATTTCTTCCCAGAATCCAGGCGCCGAGATTGGCCATGCCGCGCACCGCGAAATCGTCATCGATTCCCGTGGTGCCTTGAGCGCTGTCGCCATGCATGGCTTGGAAAGTGCGGGTGGGAAAAAACCATTTGGCGAGACTGGGACCATTCACTCCGAGTGGATTTTTCAGGCTTTGATTTGGTCCGGCACCATAGCCGTCGAGCGAGATACTGAAGCAGGCGACGCGAAGTTTACCGAAAGATGGCTGGCGCATTTGAAATGGAGATTTGACGGGTTTGAAGGAATTTTCCGAACGGATTATTCGCGCGTCCTCACTCCAATTTTTTCAACGCAGCCTTGCGGGCGGCCTCGGCTTTGACGGCAGTCTCCACGTCGAATCCTTGCGCCGAAAGGTAGGCGTGCATACGCAGTTTATTCACGCGATAGACATCGAGTTTCGTCTCCGCTGAGCCGGCGATGACCGCCGCTTCCCGCGCGGCGGTAATCCACGCGAGAATCTGCGCCTGCTGTCGCGCCGTCATGGTCGGAAACATGCGTCGATACTCGTCCACGGAAAGACTCTGCAGATCGAATGTCATCCAGTCTTTGATGGCTTCGATTTGGGTGTCGTCCAGATCGCGCGCCAGCGCGCCCACGAACTCGCCGTAAACTTGGTGCGCGTGTTTGTCGGCGTTAAAGTTCACCCGATTGATCTGATGCGGATCGCCCGACGCCAACGCGATGAGTTGTTGGTCACGGTCAGCGTGCGCGGCGTGAAGATCGCGGTAAAATTTGAGGACGCGGTTTCGCACGTCCCGAGCCAGCGTCGCGTCGGTGAGGCTGAGTCGCTCCATGATTTTATCGGCGCGCCCACCGATTCTCCGTTCAAAAACCGCCGCATCGTTTTCCACGGGTGTCGCCGTCAGCGGCGGCGTTTGCGCATGGAGAAAAACACTCGAAAGCAAAACACACGCGACGGCACAGACTACTCGGATCATGGTGAGGACGGTTGGCTTGGGTATTGGGTAATCGATTCGTTACTCTGACGCCAGTGCGCGCGGAACCGTTACGGCCTGCAACCAATTTGATGCTCCTCTCGCGGTTAAGTGCGTGCCGTAATCCACCGCGCACCGACTCACTCGTCACGCAGCGCGACGAGTGGATTGATTTTCGCAGCGCGGCGGGCGGGCAGATAGCTGGCAAGCAAAGCCACGATAATCAACACCAACGAAACGACCGCATACACGAGCGGATCCGTAGGCTTTACTCCAAAGAGCAGCGTTGTCATGTAGCGGCTCAGGAGGAAAGCGCCGGTCAAGCCGATGACGATCCCGATCCCGGTTTTCCACAGGCCTTGTTTGAGAATCATGCCGACGATCTGACTTTGCGACGCACCGATCGCGCCGCGGACGCCGATCTCGCGAGTGCGTTGCGAGACATCGTAAGCGAGCACACCGTAGATTCCCAGCGACGAAAGGAACAGCGCGAGCCCTGCAAACGCCGCGAGCAGCAGCATCACCGCGCGGCGATTATCGAAGGACGAACCCACTGCCCTTTCGAGCGTGTTGGCATCGTAGAGAAAAATCTTGGGATCGAGGTCGCGCATTTTGGCACGGAGGGCCGGAATCAATTCTTCCGCCGAACGGGTCGTGCGTAGAAAAATCGTTACGCCGCCGGGGCGCGCGCCTTGCGGCACCACTTGGTAAATGAAGGGATTGCCACTCTTCTCCTCCACCCCGTTATGCGGAATATCGCGCACCACGCCGATGATCGTGGGCCAATCCTCAGGTTTTTCCGGACGCTGGCCGAAGCTGAAACGTCCGCCGATCGCAGAGCGATTGGGGAAATATCTTTTGGCGAAACTTTCATCGACCACGAAGAACCGGCGTTTGGGATCGCGATCCGCTTCTTCGTAGAAACGTCCTTCAAGTAATTTCAGACCGAGCGTTTCGGCGTAGCCAGGCGTGACTTGAATCCGGTAGGCGCCGGGTTGCGGCGCGCCGGGTGGCAGCGTGTCTTCTTCGAGCGTGAACGCGTTGATCGGCAACCCGCCTTGAAACGGGGTCGAGCCCGAGAGCGCGGTGGACGTGACGCCGGGCAGTTCTTGCAGAGATTGCGTCAGGCGTTCTTGAAACTTGGTCGCCGCCTCGGGAGTCGAGCGCTGCGCGGCGGGGATGACAATGCGCGCGGTGATCACTCCTTTCGGATTGAAGCCGGGATTGACCGCGAGCGCTTTCGCGAAGCTGTGAATTAGCAGTCCCGCTCCGGTCAGGAGAATCAGTGCGACCGCGACCTGCACCACGACCAGCATGCTGCTCAAGGTCCGCACGCCGCGTCCGGACGACGAACTGCGTGAACTGCTTTGGATGATCTCGGCGAGATTCGTGCGCAGGATGTGAAATACCGGAATCAGCCCGATCAGCACGCCGATCACCAACGTCAACCCAACCGCGAAACCGAGCACGCGAAGATCGAGCGTGGCGGGCAGCGACTGCGGCAACATTTTCGCCAGATAAAAATTACTCGCGCGCAACGCGCCCCAGGCCAGCACGAGTCCCAGCAACGCGCCGAGCACGGTGAGCACGAGGCTTTCCAAAATCAGTTGGCGAGCGATGAGGCTGCGGCCCGCGCCGAGCGCCGACCGAATCGCGAGTTCCGACTGACGCGCGTTGGCGCGCACGAGTTGGAGGTTGGCGACGTTCATGCACCCAATGAGCAACACGAACGCGACGCCGCCTTGTAACATGAGCAACGTCGAGCGCACGGGCTTCACGCGCTGCTCCTGCACGCCGCCGACATTCATCGTCATGCCGGAACGCTCCACGAAACTCTTCGCCTGCGGAGGCGAAGCGTCGACGTAGCGTTTTTCGAGAGTTTTGGCCTCGGCGTCGGCCTGGCCGGCGGAAACCCCCGGCTTGAGACGCCCAAACAATTGGATGCCCACGCCGTAGCGACCTTGGGGGTTTTCCTGCGCCGGCTGCCAGGAGAGCGGCAAGATGTATTTCACGCGTGCGTCCCACGCCTCCAATACCCGCGGGGCAACGCCGATTACGGTGTAAGTTTCGCCGGCGATCCGGACAGTTTTTCCGATAATGGTTGGGTCTTCGGAAAACTGCGTCTGCCAGAACGATTGCGTCAGCACGACGACCTTGTCGGCGCCGGGACGATTTTGTTCTTTGCTGAAAAACTGACCCAGCAATGGTTGCACGCGCAGGATCGAAAAAATTTCCGCCAGTGCGCTGGCCATATCCAAGCGAACCGGCGACTCGTCTTCCCCGAACATCTGCTGGCCAAACGACCACAGTGCGATCGCTTCGTAGGATGTGGCGTTCTTCGAGTAATCGAGGTAGATCGGCACGTTGGCCGGCATCTTGTCGAGTCCGGCTTTCGTGGCGGAACTGTAGAGCTCCACGATTTCCGCCGGTTTGTCGAATGGCAGTGGCTTGAGTAGCAGCGAATACACGCTGGAAAAAATCGCCGTCGTCGCGCCGATGCAGAGCGCGAGCGTAAGCAGCGTGGTCGCGGACAGCCCCTTGCCTTTCCAAAGCAAACGAAGCGCGTGACGAAGATCGCCGGAGATGCCGGCCAACATTCCAGCGGAGCCGGATGCGGAGTCAGTGGGGGAAGCCATGGGTGCGTGGGGTGATAACCCGGGCGGACGGGCAAAAGTTACAATGATTTCCTCGCTGAACAATCTTCGAGTGCGCGACGGGGCGAAGATGACACAATATTGCCAAGCCTCCCCGCCTCTGCTGCGGTTTCCGTCATGACGATCCGTGAACCTGAAGTTGTCGAACTAGCCACCGCTCGCGGCGCGATGCGCACGCTGGTATTTCGCCCGACCGGCGAAGGCCGCCATCCCGGGTTGGTGCTGTATTCGGAGATTTTTCAGATCACCGCGCCGATTCGACGCACGGCGGCGTTTCTGGCCGGCCATGGTTTCATCGTCGCGGTGCCGGAAGTTTACCACGAGTTCCTGTCTGCAGGCACGGTGCTCGCTTACGACCAAGCCGGCGCTGATCGCGGCAACGAACTCAAATACGCCAAGGAACTCGCATCCTATGATGACGACGCGCGGGCTGTCGTGGATTTTTTGAAAAGCCACGACCGTGGCAACGGCAGCGTCGGGGCGATCGGGATTTGCCTCGGCGGGCATCTTGCCTTGCGCGCAGCGATGCTGCCCGAGGTCGCCGCGACGGTGTGTTTCTACGCGACTGATGTTCACCAAGGCAGTTTGGGCAAAGGCAAAACCGACAATTCGCTTGCGCGGATTTCGGACATCAGAGGCGAACTTATGATGATCTGGGGTCGGCAGGATCCGCATGTGCCGGCCGAAGGTCGGGCCAAAATCTATGCGGCGCTCGCGGCCGCGGGCACACATTTCACGTGGCACGAATTTAACGGCGCCCACGCGTTCCTGCGCGACGAAGGTCTGCGTTACGACGCCGAACTCGCTCACCTGGCGCTCGGCATGGCGGTCGATCTATTCCGGAGAAAATTAGCGAAATAGTCCTCCGCTGTCCGAATCGCGGGATGTCGTTCGTCGAAGTAAGGTAAACCAACTCTTCAACTCTCACCTCAATTCCCTCATTCCCATGGCCAGCGTCAGCACCTACCTCAACTTCTCCCGCAACACCGAGGAAGCGTTCCTCTTCTACAAATCGGTTTTCAAAACCGAGTTCGCCTGCCCGATCGCTCGTTTCGGCGATGGACCCGGTTGCCCCGGCCAGCCGCCGCTGCCGGAAGCTGACAAGAAACTCATCATGCACATCTCGCTGCCGATTCTCGGCGGGCACCTGCTCATGGGCACGGATGCGCCGGAGTCGATGGGCTTCACGTTGAACCAGGGAAACAACATTTATATCAACCTCGAACCCGACACGCGCGCCGAGGCCGATGGGCTTTTCGCCGCGCTCGCCCAAGGCGGCAAAGTCGAGATGCAGCTGCAGGAAATGTTTTGGGGTGCCTACTGGGGCACGCTGACCGACCGCTTCGGCATCAAATGGATGTTCAATTGCATGGCGAAGTAAGAGCTTCGCGGGCAGACGCGCGCGGCATCGAGCGCGGCCCGCCCGCAGGTCGGGCTCTGTCTCTGCATTTGCCGTCCACTGTGTCGGCAATCGCGTTGAGGCACTGCGGGGCCGATGACGTGGCCCGCGCTGGTCAACAGATCGCACCGGAATATCAAAGAGCGCATGTCTGCGCCAATTCCATTTCGCCATTTGCTCATCGCCCTGCTGGTCGTGGCGATCTGGGGCCTGAATTTCGTCGCAATCAAAGTCGCGCTGCGTGACCTGCCGCCGCTGCTGTTGTGTGCGGTTCGTTTCACCCTCGTCGGCTTTCCGATGGCGTTGCTCGTGCCACGTCCAGCGATTCCCTGGCGGCAACTTGCCAGTTATGGAGCCACGATGTTCGGGCTGCATTTCGGGTTTCTGTTTCTTGGCATGAAACTCGGCATGTCGGCCGGCCTGGCGTCGCTCACGCTGCAATTCCAAGTGTTCGTCACCCTCGCGCTCGCGGCCTGGACTTTAAAAGAGCGCATCAGCGGGATTCAGATTGCTGGCATGTGCACTGCGGTCGCGGGTTTCGCAGTCGTGGCGATGCACACAGGCGGTGACGTGACAGTGGCGGGACTCGGTTGCGTGTTGATCGCGGCGTGTTCATGGGGATTTGCCAATGTCGCTTCGAAGCGGATCGGGCGTGTCAACCCGCTCGCGCTGGTTGCTTGGGGCAGCCTCGTGGTGCCCGTGCCGATGCTCGGCGCGTCGCTGATGTTTGAAGGCCGCGATGCCGTGTTGAATAGCCTCACTCAGGTGAGCGGCGCAGGGATAACCTCGGTCGCGTTTATCGTGTATGGATCGACGTTACTCGCCTACTCGTTGTGGAGCTGGTTGCTCGCGCGACATCCGTCTTCGGTGGTCGCACCCTTCATGCTCCTCGTGCCGATTTTTGGGATGATCAGTTCGGCGTTAATCCTCGGGGAGAGCTTACCCGCGTGGAAATTCCAAGCCGCTGCGCTCGTGTTGTCAGGACTGCTGCTCAATCTTTTCGGCCCGCGGCTTTGGGCAATGCGTCGTTCTGCGGCGCAAACCTGACGGCTGAAAAAATTAATTCTCAGACCCTACCCGCCATGCCCCACGTTCCCGGACTACGCAGTGTTTATACCAAAGTTGGCCGGCTGATTTACTTCGGCCGCATGCTCGACAAAATCCGCCTGCACGCCACCGGCCAACTTCCCGCCGACTACGTCGCGAACGTCGGCGACGCGCAATTCTACGTGCTCGATGGCCGCTGCTGCCGCTTCCTGGGTGTGGCGCATACGGATATTCGTGAACGCACCCTCGCCGGCGGCACCGATGGGGAAATTCTCGCGTGGGTGCATGCCCGCGGCGCGGCGCGCACCGATGAAGAATGTCACACGTGGAATCGATTCATCCTGAAACTCGGTTGGCGTGACGAACGCTCCGCGATCCTCGCGCAACGCATCAAAGACGGCGGCGGTTATCCCGGGAAAATTATCGAGACGATCATCGACCACATCGAAGTGGACGAAGGTCGCGATCCCGCCGAGACGCGGCCTTGGGAAAACATTTAGGGATTCCTGATGCGCGGAAAATTTTACGATCTTCTCCGCGCTTTGGGCGAACAGCTTTAGTTATTCGGGATATCTGGCTCGGTGAGCTGCGCGAGTTGGGTGAGCGACTCCTGCCAGCCGAGGTAACACATCTCAGCCGGGATGATCGCGGGCACTCCCGACTGTTCGATGTGAAGCTCGACGCCGCACAGGACTTTTTTGATCTGAACGGTCACGGTCATTTCGCCGGGTAGATTCGGGTCATCGAACTTGTCGGTGTAGCGCAGTCTTTCGTTGGGCACGAGCTCCAGAAAACTGCCGCCGAAACTGTGACTCGCACTGGTGCCGAAGTTCGTGAAAGACATCTTAAACGTGCCGCCCACTTTCGGCTCGAGGTGATGAATTTTGCCCGTGAACCCAAACGGCGGCAGCCAGCGGCACATGGCGTCGGCGTCGAGAAACGCTTTGTAGATTTTCTCAGGCGTGGAGCGAATGACACGGTGAAGACGGATCGTATTCGTGGACATGGGATGGATTCCTTGGATGGAGTTTGAGTGCGTGGTTTCAATTACTCAACGAACGAGCTTTCCCACGCCGGACATCAGGCGGATAAATCCGGTGAATTTTGCGGCGGTTTCGGAAAAATCCGCCGACGCTTCGGCTCCGGGCGCGGCATCGGCGGTCCTTCAGGGCGGGTGCGCCGCGTGTAGCGGCTGATGCCGAGGCGCTTGTTCTCGGCGGTGCAGCGAATCTGGAAATCCTGCATGCGTTGAAACACCTCGAGCAGTTGCGTCGGCTGCGCGTAGTGATCGAGGCCGGAGCGATCGAGCGCGAGTAGCAATTCATGCGTCGCCTCGAGCGTGGAAAGACAACCTGGCTCCGGCTGACGTTTGATCACATAACGACTGGGCGCGGCGTTCGAAAACATGATGCACGGCAACCGCTGTAGCGTCAGGCTCGTGCGCAGCATCGGTCGCACCAGCCGCCAGGTCGCGTCGAGCAAGAACACCACGAGACGCTTCCCGGCGAAGTCCTCGGCATGTAGCTCGCCCTTCGAAAGATCGCGAGCCTCACGCGAAGGATACAACAGCACTGGGTAATTTTGTGGATCGTTGATCAATGCCTGCACTTTATCGTGCTCGTCGAAACTGATGCCGATGTGCAGTTCGCTATCGGCGAGGCAAAGGTGCGTGAGGCGGCCCGTGTTGGCCTTGATGCGCTTGAACTCATACGGGTGCATGAGAAACACGAACTTCGTGCGCGACGGCATGGGCGTGATCGAGGCGCACCAGCACAACGGCTGTGGCCAGTAACATTTATAGCACATCACGCGACTCATGGGTGCGCCTACGCTTGAGCGTTAAAGCGCGACTGACCAGCGACAAAATATTATGAACGCTCCTGCGTCCTCTTAAGTCGCGCTCAGGCTTCGCGCCAAGGCGCTTTCGCACTTGGCAAGCGGCGCGGCGTCCCAACATTGGGCGCATGAACTATCGCACCAAAGCGGAATTTTTTATCAAGGGCATCACGCAAGGCGCCGTCGACGCGCCGGAAGTCATCGCGTGGTCGGATGAAGTGCTTCAAGCCGCCGCCAAGCCCGATGACTGGATGATCGAGATCTCCAGTTGCGGTCCCGATGACCGCCTGACGATCCTCAGCCACCTCAACACGGTCAAAGGCGTAGCCGATCCTGTAGAACTGGCGGCCCTGTTGAAAGAGCGCGGGTTGAACTAACCTGCTCAGTGGAAATGACCGGCCTCTCCACGCGTGAGACGCCGGTCGCTTATTTAATTCAGGTCAACACCCCGCGCGCACGCATCGCCCGGGCGTAAATTATTTCCAGCACGCTGATGATAAAAATGATGGCGTTAAAAATCAGCGGAGCGGTTCCGCCCATGACTTTCATCCCGTCGGAAAGCACGAAGCTGTAAACGGTCGTCGCGACCATCCCGATCAACGCTACCGTGTAGAGCGCCACCGCGAGGCGTTTACGGAGCAACAGCACAATGGCCGCGACCATACTGCCCCACGTGGCAATGCCCCACGTCGTCACCGCCCAGCCTGGAATGCTGTAAAAATATTCCAGCTGCGTCGGGGTGAATTTTTCCATCCACGCCGGGTTCTTCGTTTGCGTCATGGTGAAGTCCAGAGCGCCCATTATATTCCACAGGAGTGAAATCACTCCGACGACCCAAAGATGCCACGGTGTTTTCACCGATTGAGCAGTGTGTGCGTCCATCACCGCAGCAAAAATTATCCCGCCGATTAGTCAATCTGCGGCGCAGCGAGCGGCAGTCTGTTTCGATTACAACGCCGCCACCGCTGCGGGCGGCGCGTAAGCTTTGCGCGCCCGCCGCACGCGTGCGTGATTATCGTCCGCCCAGCGGATCAGCGGTTTCACGCGCGTAAGCAACGACTCGCCCAACTCCGTCAGCGTGTATTCCACCTTCGGCGGCACTGTCGGAAACACCTCGCGCGACACGTAGCCATCGCGCTCGAGCGCCCGCAACGTCTGCGCGAGCATGCGCTGCGAGATATCGCCGATCGCACGCTTCACCTCGGTAAATCGCAGCGTGCCGTCCGCGAGGGCTAGTAATGCGAGCAAGCTCCAGCGGTCGCCGATGCAGTCGAGCACGTCGCGCACCGGGCAGCGGGTTTCGTGGCCGGAGCCGGGTTCGACGGGCGGAATGGACAGTGGAGCGGGCATGGTGGTGACGGTTACTTCGAAGTAACCAAGTGACGAAAAGAACCTCTCTTGTGGCGCGGCATCATTATCGGTATTGTTTCGTAACCAAAGGCTGAATCAGAACCGAGACAAGCTCGGATCAGTTTCGCGTCTTCAACCTTAATCCACTCATCTCTCATGATAGCCATCACCGCCGCCACCGGCCAACTCGGCCGCCTCGTCATCGACCAAATTCTTGCCGCCATTCCCGCAAACCAACTTGTCGCAGTGGTTCGCAACCCAGCCAAAGCCGCTGATCTCGCCGCTCGTGGCGTCACGGTGCGCGCCGCCGATTATAACAACCCTGCCGCCCTGGAAACCGCATTGGTGGGGGTTGAAAAACTGTTACTGATTTCCTCCAACGAAATCGGTCAGCGGGCCGCCCAACACACCAATGTGATCAATGCCGCCCGTCGCGCGGGCGTGAAAGTCGTTGTTTACACCAGCTTGCTCCACGCTGACACCACCACGCTCGATCTGGCGCCCGAGCACCTCGCCACCGAGGCCGCGCTGCGAAATTCTGGTCTCTCGCACATTATCCTGCGCAACGGTTGGTATGTGGAAAATCATACCGGATCCGTCGGAGCTGCCGTGGCCAACGGTGCCTTGATCGGGAGCGCGGGCGAAGGCCGCATTTCCGCCGCCGCACGCGCTGACTACGCCGCCGCCGCCGTGGTTGCGCTCACCGGTCGCGCGGAAACCGGACGCACTTACGAACTGGCCGGTGACCGAGCCATCACGCTCGCAGAGCTCGCGGCGGAAATTTCACGCCAGACTGGAAAACCGATTCCCTATCGAAACCTACTGGAAGCGGACTACGCAGCGATCCTCGCCCAAGTCGGACTGTCGGCAGATTTCGCGAAAGCCATTGCGCGTTGGGACGTGGACGCCTCGCAGGGTGCTTTACTTGATGAAGACCACCAACTGAGCCGGCTCATCGGTCGGCCTACGACGACCCTCGCCGATTGCGTGGCGCAAGCCCTCGCGGTTTAGGTCAGTTGCGCGGTGCTTTGAAAGTGCCGCGCGCAGCATCGACTGCCTTTCTTCAGCGGATATCGCCGAGACTCGAAATAAGGCAATTATCTAGCTCGAGCAGGCTGTTAAATTGACGCTTTGAACGGGTAAATTTCTCAAGCAGCGAGTCGGTGGCCTCGATTAGTTTTCGGTAATACGCGACGTGCTGGGGCTTAGTCAGCGATCCCAGCTCATGAGCATCCGGCCACCCCGCTTTGTTTTCTTTATAGGTGGCGGGATCGTCGCGATATTCGCTCAAGGCCGTCTCGATGAGATTGGCCGTGTCACCGCGCGCCAGGTGTGCGCGAGCGATGAGCAAGATCGCCGTCGTCGCACCACGCACCCGATCGTCATTCCATTTAATTTTTAAAGCCACGCCGCAACTTCGTGGGATTCGTCGATCGAGTCAACGGAGCTGACTTTCTGAAAGTGGTCGGATTCGCGCGTTTTCGCGAGATAGCGCAAAATCCCGGTAACGTGCCGGAATGCGCCATTCGCGTGGCTTGAGCTTCCCCTCCGCGTTGATGCGCGTGCCCTGCCAGTCGTCAGAAGTGAGCCCGACCACCACGCCAAACACGATGAACGGTCCGAGTTTTGCGTAAATAAATCCACCGTGCTCGTCCTGATGAATTACGCCCTCGATCGTCTCTCGCTGACCGGAGATATCGCTGCCGGCGATGGCGCTCCAAGGGAGGAGATGCAATTCGTGGCTCCCGACGTCGGGCCGCTGGCCGAGCAGGTAACGTCTCCAAATATCCTGAGCCGAGGTAAATTCCGCGTTTTGAGACTGCGCACGAGCATCCAGTTGCCGTGCCGCACAAAAATCCTCGCCAATCCGCCACACCACACTCGTGGCAAATTTACGTAACCAATCACCGTATTTCGTCACTACGCTATTTCTCTCCGCGAACGGATGAAAAACTTTGCACGCAAACTCCGACTCGTAGCGACCGAAAGCGGCTTCACAGTCGGTGCATAACATCCGTCGGCTTAGGCCGTCCAAGTCGCGACGACTCTGCGTTTTCGTTTCCACTACTTCCATGTGATGCGTAACCGACAGTCGCCACCGATAAACGAACTGCGGGATGATGTGACTCTGCCGAAGGCGACTCGGTTGAGCGCACAGCGCACAGGATTCAGCGTTGGGAAGATCACTCGCAGGCATTGCTGGGGAACTGAAAATGTGCGCTCGATTCCTTGGTGTCGAGGTGCGCGTCCACAAAAAAACACCGCCCGATTAGGGACGGTGTTTGAGAAAACTGACGCACCGAAGCGATTTTATCGCGTCGCGCAGACCGACTTAGTTGGCGCGGGCCTTGTAGTAAGACGCCTGGAGTTTATCCCAGGACGCGATGACGTTTTGCTTCGCGCTGTCCCACGTATCGGCGGTCGCGTTGCCAAGCGCGGACATCTTTTGCTTATAATCGGCTTCGGAATCCTTGAGTTCGGCCATCGCAGCTTTGCGGCTGGCACTGGCGTTGGCTTCGGAATAATTGGCGTGCAGCTCGCTGACTTGGGCATCCATCGAAGCCGACATCGATTTCGCGCTAGCGGTAAAATCGTTCTTCTTATCGAAGGTGAAGGACTTTACGTTGTCCCAGCCGTTGGTCACGGCGGTCTTGGTGTCAGCGACAACTTCCTTGGTTTTTTCGCTCGCCGTGTGGCGATCGCTCTTGGAGCAACCGACAATGGCGAGAATCGAGAGGCTGACCGCGATAATGGAGAGCGGAAAAGTGCGGGCGGATTTCGAGTTCATATTCATAGGATGAGGGGTTCAGTTTGATCCGTAAGGATCATGGTTAATCGCTGCATCCTACTTTAAAGTCGCACGCGCTTCCATCAGGGCGTTACCTACCGGTGCAGTAGGAACGTATAAGTGCAGTGCCGGAAATTACCCGAAACTCTCCGATTAAGCGGTGAGCTTACCTACGTTTCAACTGCGCGGGAACCGCTTCGATCTCGATGTAGACTTCCTTCACGCCGGTCTCGGCAATTGCATCGATCTCATGCGCGATTGCATCAAGTGGCTTCGACTCGGCCTGCTCGGCTTGCGGGCCGATCTTGCACGCGAATTCCCACATGCCGAAACCCTCGGGAATCTCCCTTTTACGCGAGCGGCGCACGTATTTATTCACCTCGTGACGGATTTTATCGCGCACACGGGCATCGTCCTTACCGACAGCTTGGAGTGGAAACGCTTTCTTCATGATCGCCGATGCTCGCCTAGGACTGCGCTGACACAACGATAATTAGGCATTGATCATCCGAGCTTCGGTGAGACCTGTCACCCATGCAGGTCGATCACCCCGCGCAAAACAAGACGTCAGCGCTCCAAGACCTCCGCTGCCAATAAAAATGTGCCTGCAGTCCAACCCATCATCGGAGGCATTTTGTATTCGTCGGCCACATCGATCCCGCCGGTGAGCGCGTTGTATTTCTCCCAGAGTTGGCCAGTCGCCTCCAGATTCCTCGCACAAGTCAGAATATATTTCTCCGCGAGACGCTTCGCGTCGACGTGATAGCCGTAACGCTGCAGGCCTATGATCGCGGCCGCTTGCAGCGGAGGCCACGCGTTCGGCGCATCCCATTGGTAAGTGTTCTCCGACGCATTGCTGCCCTCGGCGCAAGTAATCAATCCATGCGCTCGCTCCACCAGCGAAAGATTTCGCACCAGCGCGGCGGCTTGCGCTGCCGAACATGCGCCTGTCCACAGCGCAAAATACGGAGCCGCTGAAACCACCGTGCTCCGACTTTGCCGCGTCCAATCATAATCAAAGTAGAAGCCGCGCGCCTCGTCCCACAGATACCGATCGATCAGCTCACGGCGACGTCGCGCCCGCTCCTGCCAAATCGCAGCCTCTCCGCCACGTCCGAGTTCTCGCGCCCAGCCCGCAGCGATCGTCTCCACTTGGAAAAGCACGCTGTTCGTGTCGACCGCGTTGAAGTCCGCGCAACGCTGGTCGAAGCGCGGGTTAAAATCCCACACTTCACACTCGGCCATCTTATGCTTGAGATAGACGAGTCGCTCCACCGGCGATTCGGGGATGTCGCGCAAGCGGTGTTTTATCACGTGATAAAAATCCGCGAGCGTCTTGGGGTCGGCGTGGGTGTTGTTCGCGGCGAGGCCATTGGGCGACTCACGCAACGCCGTCCAGAAAGCATACTCGCGGGTGATCGCCGCATAGATTCGTTCGAGCCATGCTCGATCTGGAGCGAGCCGGTGCAGTTCATCGAAGAGCACCGCCGCCACCGGAATCTGCGAACGATTCAGCGCGATGCGCACGGAAATGTTCGGGACGAAACCGATCGTCTCGATCAGGTGTAACACATTTTCAGCGTTATTCCGGGCCTGCGTCACCCGGCCCTGACGAATCAGGCCGAGATTGGTGAAATACGTGTCCCAGTAAAAAAACAACCACATGGTCGGATCGGTCGACGGCACCGTGTGTGGGAATGGCAACGCGAGCTCATCTGCGGTGTCTTCCCGCGAAATACGAAAAGTTTCCTCCCAATGGTGGTCAATGTAACTGCGGGTGGCGCGGATCGCTTCGGATGGGGTCACGATGCCGATGTAGCGGCTGCGAACTCGCACACAAGCCTGCGTTGACTATTGAAAATAACCTTCTGCCACCATCTCGCCGTATTCCCCATCGGCCGCGTCGGGAACTTCACGACACGAATCGGGGAACGCCGCCTGCCGCTGCATCCAACGAATCGCGCATTGGCTGTCGGTGAGCGCTTCATGCAGTGCAGAATTAAAATCATACGCCCGTCCGTCGAAGCCCGCCTCCGCGATCGCCTGGTCGGTGCCGAGCATCACCGCAAACATCCGGCCGTGCAACCCCGGGATCGTCACGTGAAGTGCGCCGCTGGCGAGGTCGAGATTGCTGCGACACGTGTCGGCATTGTTACTATGATGCGAACGACACGCCTCGGGACGCGCCTCGTAGATGGAGCAACTGCCTTCCTTCAACAATGCACACGGCAGTTTCAACGCCGCGCGTTCCAGCGCCCAACGTCCCGCGAAAGCATCGCGATGCTCCTTGGTGCGCGCGATGACGCCTTCCAGGTCTTCGGGAGAGAAGTATTTCTGGATGAACTCCGCCGCGATGAGCACTTCGTGCGCCTGCACGCCCACCAACACGTGACAGCACGCCCCGCAGCCAGCCCGGCACGCGACCGCCGCCCGCGACTCCGCCGGCGCTTCATCGTAGGCGCGATCGAATTCTTTGCGCGCACTTCGCAGCACGTTGAGCAGTTCCATCGGATTGCGCGTCTTCCGCAGACGACGCAGCACGCCCTCGCCCGTTTTGTTAAACAGGGCTTCTTCAGAGATTGAAAATCCGGCGCTCATGTCATCGCACTAGGCCCGAGGCCGCGCCGCATTACAAGGATCGTAAATCAATTCCTCTCTAGTTGGCGCGCGACAAATAAAAGACGCACGGATTCACGCCTGAAATTTCATCGGCCAGAGAACGAAATCGTGTGCGGTTTAGCTTTTTCTTTGCATCGAAAAATCTCCGGCAACTTACTCGCCGCGCATGCATTTCCCCCGATGCCGAGTTTTGTTTTTCACCGCGGCCCTGTCGGCGGTCTCCCTGCTTACGGCGGCACAGAAATCCATCTCGGTGCTTTGGGCTCAGCCAATATCCAGCGGTCACATTCACGTGGATCGCGGTGTGCTGGAGTCGATCGACACGCAAGTTTTTAGCGCCGAGGCGCAAACCGGGACATTTAGGCTCGTGGATTCGCAGCGCCTGCGCGTCTCGATTTTACCAATAGCGAGCACTGAGAAACTCCCCACCTTGGTAACACTTACGAGCGAACGCCGCGGTTTCACCTTTCGGCTCGAAGACGTGAGCGCGGCCTACCCAATTTTCCTGCCTGGCGACGGCGTCGTAATCACGGAGTCTGCAGACCAGCGCGATTACGCAGCGATTGTGGCGGCCATTCAACAGCGCGGTGGCCAGACGAAACTGCAACGCATCGCTCATGCGCCGGAAGCAAGCTTCGAGACGTCCGCTGCCTCTGGCCGTGAAATCAAAGAGCAAACCTGGCTGGGCTTGAGTCGCGATATGCGAATTTTTTGGATCGACCAGAATCTCGAAACCATCCGTCCCAAATTCGCCGGTTATGATGTGAAAATCCCGGAGTTACCGAAGCAGCCAGCGACCTACGGTTTTCAGTTTGGTCGCGGTTGGGGCGCACGCGAAGCCCTCAAACGCTCACTCGAAGCAGGCGCGCTGCCGATTCTGAAAGCGCAAATCGACGACGAGTCGATGCACTATGACGTCACCTTGTTCACCTCGCTTGAGCGTTCAGCGCTGACGCCGGCGACATTGCGCGGGACGGATTACCTCGTCGCGGACGCGTTTGGCCACGGCCACATGTTCACGCCTGCGCAGGCGGAGGCTGAAAAAAATATTCACGAAACCGAACTCAATCCCGGCGAAGAAACCGTCATGTATGCGCGCGCAGTGGCCACGAATCAGGGCAAGGCGCCGAGCTACGCGTTTTTCAAAACCGCCGCGCCTACCCTCGCCACGCCGATCTCGCCGCGACTTCCGGAATGGAAATTCGATTCCATGCACGGCTTCGGCGTTTACGAGTCCGGACAAGTCTTCGCCATCAGCAGGCTCAACGGTCAGCCACTTCCCGCCGAGGAAGTTTCCGTTTTGATCAAGCCCGGCGAGAGCGCGGTCATGGAATTTTTCCTGCCACACCGCCCGGTCAGCCGCGAGCGCGCACTTGCTTTGACGCAGCAGTCATTTGAAACGCGTCATGCCGAAGCTCGCAAATTTTGGGCCGGGAAACTGGCGACGGCCTCATCATGGCACCTGCCGGAGCCGCGCATTCAAGAAATGGTGCGCGCCGGATTGCTCCATCTCGATTTGATCAACTACGGACGTGAGCCAACTGGCCCATTGCTACCGGCGATCGGTCTCTACACAGCGATTGGCTCAGAGAGCGCGCCGATTATTCAGTTTATGGATTCGATGGGCTGGCACGATACGGCGGCGCGCGCATTGGAATTTTTCCTAAAGAAACAACACGACAGTGGCTTTATCCAGAATTTCAACGGCTACATGCTTGAGACCGGCGCGGTGCTTTGGACGCTGGGTGAGCATTACCGCTACACGCGCGACGACGCCTGGCTGCAGCGTGTGCACCCGCATATCACAAAGGCCTGCGATTACCTAATCGCGTGGCGAAAGCGCAACCAACTGCCCGAGTTGCGCGGCAAAGGACATGGATTGCTCGATGGAAAAACCGCTGATCCCGAAGACCCGTATCGTTCCTACATGTTGAACGGTTACGCGTATCTGGGCCTTGCGCGCGCAGCGGAGGCCTTGCGGCAAATCGCTCCCGAGGAATCAGCGCGTTATCTCGCCATCGCTCGTGAATTGAAAGCTGACATTCGTCTCGCGCTCACCGATGCGCTGGAAAAATCCCCGGTCGTGCCGTTGGGCGATGGCACGTGGCTGCGCGCCGCGCCGCCGTGGACGAATTATCGCGGGCCGGTGATGTTGCACGCCGACGGCGGCAAATGGTTCACGCACGGTTCGATGACTTCGCGCGACTCTTTGCTCGGACCACTTTATCTGGTGTTTCAAGAAGTCATCGCACCAGACGAGTCCATCGCGAAGGAGCTGCTGGAGACGCACAGTGAACTCGCGACGCGGGACAACGTCGCGTTCAGCCAACCCTATTACAGTCGGCACCCGTGGGTTCATTTACAGCGCGGCGAGACCAAGGCGTTTCTGCAGGCGTGGTATGCGAGCGTTGCCGCGCTCGCGGATCGCGAAACCTACACATTCACCGAACATTTTTTTCCGGTCAGCGCACACAAGACGCATGAGGAAGCCTGGTTTCTCATGGAAACACGCTGGATGCTTTACTTGGAATCGGGTGACACGTTGAAACTTTTCAGCGGCATTCCGCGCGCATATTTTAAAGCTGGCGCGAAAATTTCCGTCGAAAACGCCGGAAGTTATTTCGGGCCGCTTTCGTTTTCAGCCACCGTGTCAGCGGATGGAAAAGACATGAAGATCGCCATCGAGTGCGGCGAAAGAACACCCCCGCGCGTGATCGAAATCCGACTCCCGCATCCCGATGGAAAACACGCTCGCTCGGTCGAAGGCGGAGATTATTTACCCGAAAAAGAATTGGTGCGCGTGGATAATTTCACCGGCCGCGCCGAGGTAGTGCTGCGTTTTTGAAACTTCGTCGCGACCCAACAGGGTGTGCGTTTGCCTTCGATCACGAAACGGCTGGCCGTCCGCGCACTTCGCTCAACACGGGGCTGACATCGGCCAGCGGACGCACTTCCACTTCCAAGCCAATCGGCAAACCGGGGCACTGTTTCGCAATCTCGGTCGCTTCCGCAAGCGTGGCGACGTTGAGAATGAAGTAGCCGCCGATGGCTTCCTTCGATTCGGCATACGGCCCGTCAATGATGCGCCCGTTCTTTTCGGAAACCACGCGGCCTTCGAGTGCTAGCGGGCGGCCTTGGTGCACTTTGCCTTGGGTGGCGAGGCTGTCATACCAATCGTTCCAGCGCTGGGTTAGCTGCGCGCGTTCTTCGGCGGTAAGATGCGCGTGCGCCGCCGGGCCGGCATTGCGAAACAGCAGCATGAAATTGGCAGTTGAGGCAGTGGAAGGAGTGGTCATCGGGACGTGGATTAAATGAAGCGCGTTACGATTTTATCCCGAGCAGGGAATCCAAGCGCGATTTCTGCAACTTGCTCGCATCCGCACGCACCTTGAGCTTCCACGTTTCCTTAGGCTCTTCCTTAAGTTCAGCGGGAAGTGTGAGCAGGCGATCTTGCCGCGCCACGAGCAACTTCACGGTCGCGCCCGCCGGATACAAAGTCAGCCGACGCACAAAATCGTCGGGGCGCACGCGATAGTCTTCCACGGCGAGAATCTCGTCGTCCACGGAAAGACCTGCCGCGGCGGCTGGCGTGCCAGCGCGGACATTCGTCACGATGAGCCGCCCTTCCCGATTGGCCGTGTCTGCACCCAGCCAGCCTTTCGGCGGATCACGCGGCTCGGTTTTCTTGCCATCGGTTTCGGTTTTTGGCTCCGCCAGTTTTTCAAACTCCAGCCCATACCAATCCAGCATGGGTTGGTAATCGAAGTTGCCCGGCGTGTGCAGCACACGCGTAAACCACGCGCTGAAATCCTGACCAGTGATCTCGTTGGTGAGAGCTAGAAATTCCGCTTCGGTGTAGCCGTGCTCGCCGCTGTAGCGGGCATACGCGGCGCGCATCACGTCAGCGAGCGAACGTTTCCCGTCAGTCGCGCGCTGGATCTCCGCATCGAAAAGCAGCCCGGCGATCGAACCCCCTCCGTAATAACTGAAGAGCGCGTTCACAGAGTTCTCGTCGGGACGGTATGCTTTTACCCACGCATCGAACGAGGCATCGCCGAGCGACTGAACGAAGCGCCCCGGAGTTTTTTGTGCACCCGCAATCGAACCGCTGATTGCGCCGAGGTATTGCTCGCGCGTGTAGAAGCCAGCCCGCGCGAGAAAAACGTGCTGATAGTAACTCGTGAGGCCTTCCACGGCCCAGAGGGATTTTGAATAGGTTTCCTTCTCGTAATCGAACGGGCCGTATTCCACGGGACGCAGGCGCTTGCCGTTCCACACGTGAAAATATTCGTGGCTCGCGAGCGAAAGCCATGACGTCACCCCGTCCTGCGTGCGCGAAAGCCACCGGTCTGCAGCGAGCACGGTGGAGTTGCGGTGCTCCAAACCACCGCGCGACCCCGCGAGAATATTAAACACGTAATAGGGCGACTGGAGCGGAAGTGGTTGCCCCCAGAATGCTCGCTGTGCCTCGACCACTTTTTTGAATTCCTTCGTGACCCGTGGATTATCCCAAGCGTCTTCTCCGCCCAGCGTGACGACATAATGCGGCACGCCGTCCACCTCGAAACTGTCCACCAAGGGCGAGCCGGCGAGAATCGGGCTGTCCACCAGCGTGTCGAAGTCAGGCGCGCTGTAAGTATGCGGCTCATTCCCCGAAAGCAGCGGCGTGTAAGTGCCTTTCCATCTCTCCGGCAAAATCACCCGAACAACATACGGACGCTGGTAATCATCGACCACGCTGATGAAAGTCGGCGCGCCATTGAGCAGGGCATGGTCGCTTTCGACCCAGTTGCCGCGCACGTTGATCTCTCGCGCGTAGACCCGGTATTTAACGCGCACACTCGGCGCCCCACCAGTGGCAATCTGCCAGCGGTTCTTGGTGATTTTTTCCGCCCCGAGCGTTTGCCCATCAGGTCTGGACGCCGCGAGCGCAACGATGTTGCGCGCATACTCGCGAATGAAATATGAGCCCGGCGTCCACACTGGCATGAAAATGACCAGTTCGGTTTTTCCCTTGGTCGGAATCTCCGCCTCCACATCGACGTAGTGGGCCGCAGCTTCAGCGAAGCTCAGCGTATAACGGATCGGCGCCTGCTCTGCAGCGCGGGCGATAACCGCAGAAGCCACTGCTACAAAAACGAAAATGGATCGGCGAAGCATGTCCTGAGGAAACGGTTTCTAGCACCGAGGGCGAGGCCAACTCGTTTGAAAATTCATCTCCCGAGACACCGCGTGATAAACCCACTCACCGCATCGCCGGTCTCAGTTCGCGGCGCAATTCGCCTGCGAGATACACTTGCTGCCGGCAGACCTCGCGCAGCGTTTCCGGCGTGGCATCGGCCAGCGGCGCGGCTTGAAACGCCACGCGCAGCGTCTCTGCAGGTGGCAGCTTGGCGGTTTGGAGGCGCGTGGTGCATTGCGCCAACAGGCTTTTGGCGCGCGATTCGATCACGAGAAATGTTTTCCCACCGTCGGCCACCTCTTGATAAATCACCGCGACGCCGAGGGCGTCAGCGGGAATTAACTTTTCAATTTCAGCAGCGGTGCAGGTGGTGAGTTCAAAACGTTCCTGCCAGGTGGGCGTGGTTTCCATAATTCACTGTCGGCGGACTAAAGTGGTAACACAACGTGGATGTTTAAGCTTTAAGCGCCGCGCCGGCGCCGTCTCGATCACTGGTCATGTCCAAACCCACCTGCCCTGCATGCACGCTCGACGATGTCCTCGGCCACGCCGATCACTGGGAATGCGCTACCTGTGGCCACGAATGGCCTAAAGAAGACGCGCCGGAGACCGTGCGCGTGGTAAAGGATGCAAACGGCACGCCGCTCGTCGAAGGGGATACGGTGGCTCTGATCAAAGATCTTAAACTGGGCAGCGGCGCCCAGGTGTTGAAAGCCGGCACAAAGGCCAAAAACATCCGATTGCAGGAAGGCGACCACGAGATCTCCTGCAAAATCGAAGGCATGCCCGTCGCGCTCAAAGCGTGCTTTGTGAAAAAGGCCTGAGCCGTTTTTCTTCGCGCACCTTCTTATTTTAACGAGCGCGCGTCGTTCCGCAGCGTTCAGAATTTCGGGAAACGAATCGTGCTGATCATCGCACTGCCGCTGAGCGCGTAGATAATGGTGAGCGGGTGCAGCACGAGGCCGCCCACGTGCCATGCGCCCAGCCAGATGTTTGCGCCGAGCAACCCCTGCGAGTGCAGCACCGCGAGCAGCATCACGATGACCACGCTGGTCGGAATCGGGGTGCCTTCGAAATATTTCACCTTGCCGCTGTCGTCGGCGAGCGCGTCGGCGGTGGCGTTGAAGCGCGCGAGGCGGCTGATGCCACACGCGACGAAATAGAGCAAAATCGCCACATCCAGCGCACCACGCAGCCCCACGGCAAAGCCCAGCGCAGCCGGCGCGAGTCCAAACGAAATCACATCTGCCAGCGAGTCGAGATCGGCGCCGATCGCGGACGAACGATGACGCCAACGCGCCACGCGTCCGTCGGCAAAATCGAAAATCCCGGCCAGCGGCAACAGCACCATCGCCGTGACCAACCACCGCGAATCCGCCGTGACTAGGTATTGCATCGCCGACAACACCGAGCCCGCTCCGCAAAACCCGTTGCCCAGCGTCAAAAAATCCGCCGCGACAAACGACCGGATCATGGAAAAAGGTTTCGGCTTCGCGGGTGTGTTTTCAGCCATAAATGAGCGGTGGTTGAGTTCGAACAAATCGTTACTTCCAAAATCGCTCCAGTCTAAATGCCGCGGCGTTCTGAGTTCGGATTCATAGGGAAATCCCCTTAAAAACCACCGCCCTCATGTCCGGCGTTGCCGGGCACACGAATTGCTGGCTGTCTCGCGTAATGTTCACGCCTATGATCTCACACCTGCCTCGTAGTTTGGTTGCCACCGCAGTTGCTGCCGTTCTCGCGCTGCCTTCCCTCCACGCCGTCGCTGACCCGGTGAAATTACTCGCCGACCCGACCGTGCAAAAAGCACTTGAGACAATCAAGCAGCAGGAGCCTGAGATGCTCGACCTTTTGGTGAAGCTCACGGAAATCCCCGCGCCGCCGTTCATGGAGCAAGCGCGCGCCGCCGAAGTGAAAAAGATTTTTGAAAGCCTCGGTCTGGAAAACGTGTTCATCGACAAGGCAGGCAACGTCCTCGGCACGCGCCGCGGCGTGATGGCCAAGCCCAATCTCGCGGTCACCGCCCACCTCGACACCGTTTTCCCGGAAGGCACGGATGTAAAAGTGCGCCGCGAAGGCACCAAGATGATCGCGCCTGGTATTTCTGACGACACCCGCGGATTGGTTGAGATGATCAGCGTCATTCGCGCGCTCAACGCGCACAAAATCCAGACCCAAGGCACGATTACCTTCGTGGCCACCGTCGGTGAAGAAGGCCTCGGCGATTTGCGCGGCGTGAAAGAACTCTTCAACACCACGATGAAGGGAAAGATCGACAGCTTCATCTCCATCGATGGCGGCGGCACCGACGGCATCACCAACGGCGCAGTCGGCAGCTACCGTTATCGCGTCACTTACCGCGGCCCCGGCGGCCACAGTTACGGCGCGTTCGGCATGGTGAATCCGGCGCACGCGCTGGGTCGGGCGATCGCCAAAATCGCCGACGTCAAAGTGCCCAGCCAACCGAAAACCACCTACACCGTGGGTCGCATCGGCGGCGGCACGTCGGTTAACTCGATTCCTTTCGAGGCGTGGATGGAAATCGACATGCGCTCTGAAGATACCGCCGCGCTGAACGCGGTGCGCGATTCCATCATGGCCGCGACGAAGGCTGCCGTAACCGAAGAAAATTCCCGTTGGCCGCACGGCAAAGTCGAAGTCGACATCGAACAAGTCGGCGACCGGCCGGCGGGCGGCACGTCGAGCGATTCCGAAATCGTCCAAGTGGCGCAATCGGTAATCAAAGCCTTCGGCGGCAAACCGAAGCTCGGCGCCAGCTCCACGGATTCAAATTATCCAATGAATCTCGGTATTCCCGCGATCACGGTCGGCAAAGGCGGCGTCGGCACTGGCGCGCACTCGCTCGCCGAAGCTTACGATCCGATCGAATCATGGAAAGGCCCGCAGCACACCCTGCTGCTCGTGCTTTCGCTCACGCAATAAAGTTTACTAAAAAAGCGCACCTTCACGGGTGCGCTTTTTTGTGTCTGCGTTTAACTCAGAGGGTTTTTGCCAGTGCTTCCAGTTGGGTCGCGCAAATGCCCCAGCCTTCGTGAAACCCCATTTTTTCGTGGGCTTCGCGATCTTCCTTCGACCAGTGACGCGCCGTCGCGGTGTATTTCGCCTGGCCGTTCCCCGCGTCTTCGAAAGTGACGATCGCCGTCATGAACGGTTTGCCCGAAGGCTCCCACGCTTTCGTATACGCATCGGTAAACACGAGGCGTTTATTCGGGATCACTTCGAGGTAGATGCCGGGATTCGGCATTTCGTGGCCTTCGGGGCTGCGCATCACGATCAGCGACGAGCCGCCGGCCCGCAGATCGACTTCGGCTTTCGCAATCGTCCACGGTTTCGGGACAAACCATTGCTTGATCAAAGCCGGCTCAGTCCAGCAGCGGAAAAGTTTTTCAGGCGAGGCGTTGAGGATCCGAGTAAGCACGAGTTCGCGTTCGGAGAGTGGAGCGGGAGTTTGTGGATTCATGGTTGGTGGAGTGGAAGGATTGCGTGATTATTTTCCTGCAGCGGCAGCGTGGAGTTTTTTGATATCGAGTTTCACCATCTTCAGCATCGCACCGAAGACGCGCTGGGTTTTTGCGACGTCTTTGCCGCGCGTGAGCGTGAACAATGCGTCGGGCACGATTTGCCATGACACGCCAAATTTATCTTCGAGCCAGCCGCACTGAATCTTTTTCCCGCCGGCGGAGAGTTTTTTCCAATAGTAGTCGACTTCACTCTGCGTCTGACAATTGACGACAAACGAAACAGCCGGGGTGATTTTGTAAACCGGGCCGCCATTGAGCGCGACGAACTCCTGCCCGAGGGCTTTGAATTTAACCGTCATCACCGAGCCTGCGAGCCCCGGACCGCCTTCGGAATAACGCGCGGTCTCGATAATCTTTCCGCCTTTGAACACAGCGGCGTAGAATTTTGCAGCACGTTCAGCTTCGTCGTTGAACCAGAGGAAGGGGGTAATCTTTGGCATGGGATTTCGCGGATTGGGAATGGGTTTCGCGGACAGTTGTCCGCGCTCATTGATTCAACGAACGAGCCCTCGCGATCCGGACACGTTATTTTAAATTCTGAAAAATCGCGTCAGTCGCATCACACGTGGCGAATCCATGCTTGCACGAACTCCGTGAGCGCGGATTGCCTGGCCTTGAATTCCTTCCCGCGGCCGAGATTCACCAGACAGCGATCTTTCCCCAGCCACTTTGCCAATCCAGCCGGATCCGCGATTTCGACCTTGGAAACGTCGGGGCGCACTTTCGCGCCAAGATGAAAAATGAGCTGCACTGCATCGCGCGAACGCAGGTGCACGGTCGCGAAATAGTCCGCCGTGCGAAAACTGAGCGAGTTCCATTTCACGCCTTCGAGAATTGAACCATCCGCTTTCAAGATAATGTGCCGCACGCTTTCGATCTCGGATTTCAGCGGATGGTCCAAGTCGGCGATCAAAGCATCGACCGCTGCACTCGTGTCGGCTGCGGTGGTGTGGCGCGTCTTGTCGGATTTCACGCGCGTCACTCTTCACCGCCATCAGCCGTTATCGAGTTCTTTTCGCACGATCGGGGCGACTTTCGTCCCCAGTAATTCGATGGCGCGCATCAGTTGCCCGTGAGTCAGCACGCGGTTATCCAGCAACACGGTGAGCCGCGAAATGCCGCCGAGTGAATGGTGTTCGGCGATAATTTTGGCCGCGGCTGCCTCGGGATCGCCCACGAGCAAAGCGCCGTGCGGGCTGCATTGCGCATCGAATTGCGGTCGCGTCGGCGGAGCCCAGCCACGTTCGCGGCCGATTTTTCCAAACGCATCGCGATAGGCGGGCCAGAACGTTTCCAGCGCCTGCTCCTGAGTGTCTGCGAGAAACCCGATGTTATGGACTCCGATGAAAAGTTTCGCCGGATCGTGTCCGGATTGCTGCCAAGTCTTCCGATAGAGATCGGCGAACGGCCGGAACTGGCTCGGTTGTCCGCCGATGATCGCGATGATCAGAGGCAGGCCCAACTTGGCCGCTCGCACGACCGACTCCGGCGTGCCGCCGACGCCGATGTAAACCGGCAGCTTCACCTGGGCGGGACGCGGATAAACCCCCTGCCCGGTCAACGGTGCGCGATGTTTCCCTGACCAATGCACATTGGTTTGCTCGCGAATTTTCAGCAGCAGTTCCAACTTCTCCGTCGCGAGTTCGTCGTAATCTTGCAGGTCGAAGCCGAAGAGCGGATACGATTCGATAAATGAACCGCGACCCACGATAATTTCTGCGCGACCCTGCGAAATGAGATCGAGCGTCGCGAATTGCTGAAACACCCGCACCGGATCATCGGAGCTCAACACCGTGACGGCACTGGCGAGTTTGATGCGCTTGGTTTGCGCGGCCGCTGCTGCGAGCAGCACCACCGGGGCAGACGCCACGTAATCCGCGCGGTGATGTTCGCCGACGCCGAACACATCGAGGCCGACTTCGTCCGCGAGTTTGATTTGCTCCAGCAATTCCTGCACGCGCTCCACATCGCCGGTGGGCCCGCTCTTTGCCGTCGCTACAAAACTGTCTACGCCAATTTCCATCCGCCCGATATAGCCAGTTCTCGGTGTTTCGCCAATCGCCGTCTCGGCACTCTTCGTTCGGTTATTTTTTAAACTGTCGAAGCGCGTCCCTTCCGATCCAGCGGGCGCGCGCTTTTTCGGACTTCGCGAGGCGGTTCGCCAACGTCACGCATTCCGCGCGGAGTTTCGGTTCGCAGTGGTAAATCATGCGCAGCGCCCAACTCACGCCTTTCATCACAAAGTTGCGTTCGTCGGTCGCGCCTTTCTCAATCAACGCGAGAAACGGGCGCAAGGTTCGCGCATTCGCGTCGGCGTTGTGGGCGGCGAGGCAGGCCATCATCACGTAGCCGGCGCGACGCTGAAACTCGCCTTTCTTTTTTGTCCACGGAATCACGCGTCCCCAGCCATGCGGCGTTTGGTCGAAGAGTTTGAAACACACCGTGTCCACGATGCCCCAGTTGTCGAATCCTGCGCACCAACGATCCATCGATTTCGGAGTTAGTTTTTCCGGATCGCCAATCATCGAGGCCAGCAAACGTGCCTCATAAATATCCGTGTCCCACAGCGCCTCGGCGAGCGCATGATCGCGCCCGATGACTTTGCGTGCGTAGGTTTGAATCACGCCTACGCTGATACCCAGCGCCTTATCGTTCGGCAGACCGAAGCGTTGCATTCCGTCGCGGATTTTCGGGTCAGCTTGCGAATGCAACCACGCGACCGCCTCGTCCAAAGTAATTCTTTTTGCAGGGTTTCGACCTTGAGGATTCGAGGTGCGCGGCATGACGCACACGACCCAAGATTTCCTTGTCACGAGGTCAACGCCTCGTCGACCAACGGTTCAACGGGACTAGCTCTTCGTCGAATTTGCTGCGATGACCGCAGTCGCTTTTTTCTTTGAGCGACGTTGCAGCGCAATCACGACACCCACCACCGCAAGCCCCATCATGCCGTAGGTTGACGGCTCCGGCACCACGGAAAAGTTAGTCTGGATGCCCGGCGTGTAGCTATACTGCGAACCCAGCGCCATGTCGAAGTTGTGCTCTTCAGGGAGGAGCAATTCCAGGGAATACATCGTGCCAGCGGTCACATTGAACGTCTGCTTGAAATACTCCCAATCCTTCTGGTTTACGCCGGTGTTGTTCGTAGGCGTGGCCGCAACCGCACCCAGTGATGGATTATTCGGATCAGTGGGCGTCCACGCCTCAAAGGGCGTTTGTGACGTATCGCCGCTGAAAACCACGGTGTTGTTCGTGATGTCGCGGAGCCGGAAATAGCCTTTGTAATTCTGTGAGTTCGAATCGCGGCCGCCGAAGGCGAGCGTGATGAAAAAGGTGTCCGTTTGCGTGGCAAGGAACTGCAACGAAAGCTGCGTGGTGAATCCCGTCGAACCATGCATATCGAGGAACTGGTCACCCAGTCCCGGGGCTTTGGCTAGATTTCCGGCCGCGGGCGAAAAGAGATGATTTACGTTAAACGATTCGCCCCACTCGCTGGCCGGAGCGCCGTTGCCGGGATAGGCAGTGCCTGTGCCGTTGCCATTACCGATGTATCCGGAGTCGAACGCATTCCACGTTGCGCTGGTGCTGTTCGTGGTCTGCCAGCCATCGACTTTCCAACCAAACTCGGGCGACTTGAAATAATCCGGCACCGCTTCCGAACCACCTGAACCGTCGTCAGAATCCACAATACCTGCGCTGGAATTGCGGAAAGCTTGAAGATTATTTCCCGAAACAAACGTGTAGCTGAACGGAGTGTTGACCGGTGTGCCGTTCGGGATGCCGACGTTGGTCGCGTAGGGGATGTTATAAATCGTCGTTCCCTCAAAACCGATCGGGTTGAACTGCGCGTGCGCCACCACCGAGCCGGCCACGACACCCAAAAGGGTGATCGCGAGGCGAAGGGCTGGAAATTTGACGCCGAACAGCTTCATGAGCATCACCCGAATAGCGTAGGTGTTTAACCCTAGTCAAGAATTCACTTTGATCGGCTGAAACATTTTCTATTTATGCAAATCTCTGATTTTTAGTTTTTAACGCCTGTTAACCCCATAAATAGCTGCGGCGCTTCACTAACGAACGCCTCCTTGGATTCAGCCAAGCCGTGGGGCTCGTAAAGCGCCACCGCCACCACCCGCGCCGCCACTTGGCGACGACGCTCAGCGACGGTATCCAAGCGGTATTTCCACCATGCGCCGAGGCTGTCGTCAGCGGCAGGCGTCAACGCCGTTCCGCGATCAAGATCCCACGCTACGTAATAAACAAAGAACACGCCCGTCGGCCCGTCGAATTCGCTCACGCGAAACGTCAGCGCGGTGCCGTCCTGAAGCGGAAGATCGATCGTGCCGCGTTGCGCGATAAACCGCTGGCCGCTGTAAGGCAGGCAAATCTCGGGATTATGGAGCGACACGACTTGGCGCGCCGCGTGCCCTCGCTCCCAGTTCAACACGTAACCCGCGCGACGCTGACCTTGCGGCGATTCCCATTGACCGAGTTGGTGGCGATCGCATTGCAGAATCGACTGCATCGACGGCGTGAAATTTGTCTCACGATACGAGCGGAGCGTCTCCGGCAAACGCGCATCCCACCGCGACACCGTTTGCGTAAATCCGCCCGAGTGAAACCAAAGTTGCGCGCTGCCCTCGACTACGAGCGCGACACTCAAAACCAAAACCGCCAAGGCCCGCCCGCCATGATGTTCAAATGATTTTTGCCCGTGCGCAGAAGTGCCTGTGATCGAAGCCGGCGCCGAGTCCTTCCGCCAAAGCCACGCGGCCAACACCATGCCGCCGAGCGCCACGCTCATTTGCAACGTGCCCGCCACGTCGTGCCATTCCGCAACTCCCGTTGGGCCGCGCATCGCGCCTTGCCACGCGAGAAAGCACGTGCGCGCCAGATTAGTCGCAAGCGCCAGTCCAAGCGCCACGCCGAGCAACCACCAACGCCGGCTCGCTTTCAAGCGAAACACTTCGCCGAGCAAAAGCCCCACCATGATGGCCGCCTGCAGCGAACGCACCCCGCTGCACGCTTCGTCGACGCCCACCTGCCCTCGCCCGACTTCGATCACCGTGCCTTGCGCGACCGCCGGATAACCCAAAACATGAATCACCTCCGCCGCAATCGACGCCAACGCACCGCGCATAGGTAGAATAAAATTTAACTCCAGCAACGTCGGCCACGGCAGCGCTGTCGCCGTGAACAAAATCGGAAACGCAAAATGCCGCGCCGTCGCTACGCCGCCCGCGATCGCCAACAAACTGCCGATTAAAATCCATCCGCCCGCGGAAAAAAACCATAACGCCGCCGGCCACGTGGGAAACGGTTCCAGTAGAAACCTCCCGATCAACAACATCGCGCCACCCACGATGCCCGCCGCCACCCACGGCCAGTAAGACTTCGCTACACCGACGAGAATCGGCCGGTCGTTGCGCCGTTCCCATGCGAGATAAATTGCGAAAACCGGCACGATCCACCCGTGCGCGAAATCCGCGCTCTCCCGCCACACGGGCGCCCAGCGCGCCACCAGGACTGCGCCGACTCCTGCGACCGCGGCGATCACCCACGGCCAGATTGTTTTCTCCTCGGAGCGCGACTCCGCCACGGCGGCCATGTCAGGTCTTTTTCACCGGTTTGGGCGCAGGTGTGGTTTCCACCGGCGCTTCGAGCGAGCGCACAAGCGAGCGATACAGAGTCGCTTCTTCAGGCAACAGGTTCGCAACCTGCACCAGCGCCAAATAACGCTGCGCCTCCTGACGCCTGATCCCGCTCTGAAAAAGCGCCATGTAAAGCACGCGCGTGGGCGCGCGACGTTCCGTTAGGGGAAGTTTTTCCATCACGGCGAGCGCTGCGCCCGCGCGTTCGGACTGCCACAGACTGAACGCGTGAATCGTCGCGAAGAATGCATTTTTATCGTCGCTCGCGTAGAGTTCCGCCGCGCGCTCTTTCGTTTTCGAAGACACTTTCACCGGTGCCGTGAGCAGTTCGAGGAACAACGCGTTGCTCTCCACAAATGTCGAACCCGGTTCGGCTTCGCGCCAACGATTATACACGGCTTTCAACGCCGACGTGTCGCGCGCGCGATAATGGCGTTCGACGAGCGCCTGATATGCCCACGTTTGCGACGGATGTTTGGTCGCGATCGCAAAGAGCACGGAGTTGAGTTCAGGTCCCCAGCCCCACTCCAACGCGAGCCGGTGCAACACGCGCAGCCCCGGCAGATCCAGGCCAGCGAGTCGGATCGCTTCATCCCACGCCGAGCGTTGCAACGCGTCGCGGTCATTGTCGCGAAACACGCGCGCGGCAAACGCCAGTTGCACTGCATCCGGAGAAATTCGCCCGTAGGCGCCGTCCGCCAGCAGCGCGCGCGCTGCTTCCCAATCGCGCAGCGCGATAAACGCATCCGCCCGCGCCACTTTCACCGCCGCCATCGATTGTATTTCCGGCGGCAACGTCTGGAGCCAGCGTGCGGCTTCAGCCGGTTGGTTCATTGCGCGTAACCACGCGCTGAGCTCCGCGATGCTCACGGGATTGCTCGCGGCGATTTGGATCAACTGCGGACGCAGCGCCGTCACCGTTGCCGTGTTCGCGGCGATCTCGATGTTCGCCTTCAACAGAAAATCGGTGAACTGCGGCGCACTTTCCTCGGTCAGACGATTCGCGTAGTCCAACGCGGTTTTGTAATCCTTGTTGCGCAACGCCGCTGCAGCGAGTTCGCGTCGGGCCCGCACGCGGGTCTCGGGACGATCTTCGAGCGCTTGCAATTCCCCCAGCGCGGCGGCCGCCAGCGACGACGAAGCGTAACGCAACGCGAGTGTGGAACGGTCGAGCCGAGCTTGTAAATCCCCCGGCTCTTTTTCGACGATCAAAGTGAGTTGTGCTGCCGCCTCGGCGGGCAAATCGCTCACGATCGCCAACGCGGCGACGACGCGACGATAGTCTGAACTGAGGCGCTCAGCCGGCGGAATTTTTTCCAGTGTCTCGCGCGCAGTGAGCACATCCTTGAAACGCAACGCCGTGCGCGCGAGCGCAAGCCGATTCTCCAGCACCCCGGGTTCGAGGCGCACGACTTGCTCGCGCATATTGACCGAATCAGCGTCGCCCAGTTGCTCGGCGAAATCCGCCGCCATGCGCCACACCGTCGCGTTGCCGGGTTCCTGCTGCAGCGCCGTGCGGATCGCGAGCAACGCGTTGGGCACATCGTTTTCGGTCGTGAATTTTTTCACCTGTGCGACCGAACCACCCTGCTTCCAACGCAGGAAAGTCTGTTTAATATCCGAAAAATAAATCACCGCCGCGATCCCCACACCCAGGCCGCCGAGAATGATCAGCACCCAGCGCAGGCTCAGATTATCCCGTTCGATAATCATCGGGTGCTGGCATCAACGCGTTGAGAGGAGAAATTCATCAGTTGCTGTGCGCGCGAAGCTAAAAACGCTGGCGCTTCGCGCAACCGTTTTTTCATTTTGCCGCCGAACTGGTTCTACTCAGAGCCGCTGCTTCAACTCGCCAGCCATTTGCTCTTCGTCCCGCGGCAACGTCACGCGCACACACAAGCCCGGCGAACCGGCGGACAAAACAATATCGCCGCCGTGGGCTCGCACGATGGAGCGCGCGATCGCCAGCCCCAAACCCACGCCGCCCGTCGAACCATTGCGCGATGCTTCAAGGCGCACGAAGGGCGCAAACACGCGTTCGCGATCTTCTTCGCTGATTCCCGGGCCATCATCCTGAACAATGATTTCGACGTTTTCCGCCGATGGTTTCACGTCGACGCGCGCGCATTCACCGTAACGCACCGCATTCTCAATCAAGTTTCGCAACGCCCGGCGCAAAGCATCCGGCCGGCAAAGGTAGGCAATTTTTTCGCCCTTGCCGATAAAGTTCACTTTCCAACCCAGTTCGGCGAGGTCGTCGCAAAGACTTTCCAGCAGCGAAGAGAGATCGACCGAACGGGTCACTTCCGCCGAAGCTTCCGAACTCGCGAAGGCCAGGCTGGCTTCCGTCATCGCTTGCATCTCGGCGAGTGTCGCGAGGATTTTTTCGCGCGTTTCGGTTTCCCGAATGAACTCCGCGCGCAAACGCAGCGAGGTGATCGGCGTCCGCAAATCGTGCCCGATGGCCGCGAGCATCCGCGTGCGATCCTCGACGAATCGCCGCAAGCGCACCTGCATGCGGTTGAACGTGCTCATCGTTTTGCGAATATCGTCCGGCCCTTCCTCCACCAACATCGCCACCTCTTCGCCGCGACCGAGACGTTCGGCGGCCTTGGTGAGGTGCCGCAGCGGTTGCGCGATGTGTCGGGCGATCAACCACGCCGCGAAAGAAAAAATAATCACCGTGCTGAGCAGCGTCACATAGTAGCCCGGCGCGGGCGTCGTGTTGGAAAGATGCGCCGGCTTGGCGTAAACCATGTTGAGCCACGCGCCGTCGCTGAGTTTCACCACGATGCCATAACCGTTCCATTTCCGCAGCTCCACCAGCTGCAGCGGCATTCCAATCGGCCAATAGCTCGCGGGGTGACTTTCCCACTCGCCGGGATTTGCCACGCACAGATCCTGTTCCGGGTCGAACAAGCTTGGCGTCTCGACGCCGCTATTTCCCAGCACAGGATGCAGCAGCGCGGCCTTGGCCGTCGCCTCCCAGTCGGGCAACGCTTGCGGCGCGCTCGCGCTCATCCAGTAGCGCGCCAACGGAGTGTTCACCAATCGCAACACCTCATCACGCTCAGGGCGAGCGGTGGCGTTCATCAGTTGAACCGCCGAGGAAGCACGGCCGAGACATTCTTCGCGCATCATCGTGCGCACCGCGTGTGCGCGCTCGTAACGATACACGATGAGCGAAACGCCCTGCGAAAGTGCGAGGGCAAGCAGCATCAAGCCGATCAACCGGCTGCTTAAGCTGCGGGGTAAAAATGGTTTCATGCGGGCACAACCTCCGCCGTAAATTGATAGCCGCCGCCCCACGAAGTCTTGATGAGTTCAGGGCGCTTGGGATCGGTTTCGATTTTCCGACGCAGCCGACTGACCTGATTATCGATACTGCGATCCCAGACGTCCGCGGCGCGGCCACTGGTGAGATCGAGCAACTGATCGCGCGTGAGCACGCGCCCCGGATGTTCGACGAACGCACACAGTAATCGAAATTCCGCCGTGCTCAACGCGACCGCGACCCCGTCCGCGCCCACCACTTCGCGACGCCCGGTGTCGAGCACCTTGTCGTCGAAACGTAGACGTCGCGCCGACACCGCGGTGCGCTGCACCGGCAGACTTTGCGCACGCCGCAACACGGCTTTGATACGCGCCAGCAGTTCGCGCGGGTTGAACGGTTTGGTGAGATAATCATCGCCGCCCATTTCCAAACCGATGATGCGGTCGGTGTCCTCGACCATCGCCGTAAGAAAAATAATCGGAATCTGCCGGTTCGACGCCCGCAGTTCGCGGCACAACGCGAGTCCATCGCCACCCGGCATCATAATATCCAGCACGACGAGATCGGGCGCGCCGGCATCCATCAACCGCAGGAAAGCGCGCGCGCTTTCCGCCGCACTGACGCGATAGCCATGTTCGCCAAGGTAGCGCACCACAAGTTCACGAATGTCCTTGTGGTCATCGACGACGGCGATGTGCGGCATTTGCTCCATGGTGCGGGGGAAAAGCTATCGTATCACAAATTTCCGCGATGGAGCGGCTAAATTTGTAACAAAGTGTATCAGGCCGCGGGCGTTGCCCACAATCGTTACACTAAAGGGCTTGGCTGGCATAATCCTGACCAAATCGACTGGTAGGGTTCGAGCGTCGCATGCAATCCGCCTTCACCAAAACATTTTCAATCGCTTGCCTGCTCGTCTTAGTTGCCGGTTGCGCAGTCGGGCCCGATTATCGCGCGCCGCAGCCGGCGACCCCGGCGGCGTTTATCGAACCGGGCCCGTGGAAAAGCGCCGCGCCACGTGACGCGTTGCCGAAAGGCGACTGGTGGACGCTCTTCGGCGATGCCGAACTGAATCGCCTTGAAACCGCCGCCACGGCAGCGAGCCCAACGATCGCTGCCGCCCTCGCCCGCCGCGATCAAGCGCGCGCGCTCAGCCGATCAGGACGCGCTGATTTATTTCCCAGCGCCACGGTGAATGCTTCGGCCGAACGCAGTCGCACTCCGCCCAACGCTCGCACTGGCGCGCCGGCTTTCACCGATAATAATTTTCGACTGCCGCTCGACCTCGCTTACGAACTCGATCTTTGGGGCCGGGTGCGCCGGAGTGTCGAGGCCACCGACGCACGCGCGGAAGCCAGCGAGGCGGATTATCACAACGTATTGCTCAGCGTCCAAACCGAGGTTGCGCGCACTTACTTTGAACTGCGAGCGGTCGATGCGGAATATACGTTGCTCACCCGCACGGTTGAGAGTCGCCGCGAATCGCTCGAAATCGTCACGCGCCGGCTCGAACTCGGCGCAGGCGCGGAACTCGACGTGCAACTCGCGCGCACGGAACTCGCCACGGCGGAAGGCGACCGCCTCAGCCTCGAACAAGATCGCGCCGCGCTGCGGCACTCGCTGGCGGTATTGCTCGGACAAATGCCGGAAACCTTCTCAATTGCCCCGGCTGCTTCGCTCGCGGGCACCGCTCCCGAGATCCCCGTCGGTCTTCCGTCAGAGTTGCTCGAACGTCGCCCCGACATCGCCTCCGCGGAGCGCTCGCTCGCGGCAGCCAACGCCGGGATCGGTGCCGCCAAGGCGGCATTTTTTCCGTCGCTCACCTTATTTGCCTCGGGCGGTTATCAGAGCGCGTCGACGGACACGTTAACCCAGTGGGACAATCGCCAGTGGTCGTTTGGCCCGGGCGTTTCGTTGCCGATTTTTCAAGGCGGTCGCAACACCGCCAACTACCGGCGCGCCCAAGCATTTCACGCTGAAGCGCTCGCGGATTACCAATCCACCGTGCTGAACGCCTTTCGCGAAGTAGAGACGGCGCTGTCCGATCTTCGACTCCTCACGGAGCGCGACGCCCTGCAAGGGCGTGCCCGAACTTCGTCGCATGAGGCCGCGTCGCTCTTGCGGCAGCGTTTCGAGGCTGGCCAACTCGGCTACCTCGACGTGATCGACGCCGAACGCACCGCGATCACCAACGAGCGCCGCCTCGTGCTAATCCGCGGTCAAAATTTATCTGCTACCGTCGCCTTAATCAAAGCACTGGGTGGCGGTTGGTAAGCGCCCTGCTCTTCTACACTCACTCGCTCATTTCTCATGTGGATCGTCCTTTTTGCTCTTCGCTACAAATACACCATCGCCGTTCTTGCGATTCTCATCCTGCTGTTCGGCATCCTGAGCGGGCGCCGGATGTCCACGGACATCCTGCCGCGCGTGGACAGTCCGGAACTGATGATGGTCTGGACCTACGGTGGCCTTAACGCCGCCGAGATGGCGGCAAAAATCACGTCATTCTCTGAAATCGCGACGATGAACAACGTCGACGATCTCGTCGAAGTGAGTTCGGAAACCTCCAACGGAGTCGCGCTGATCAAACTGCGGTTTCAACCGTATGTGAACATCGCCATGGCCATGTCGCAGACGACCGCATTCGCGCAGACGATTCTCCGCCGCATGCCTTCCGGCACGACGCCTCCCATCGTGGTGCGCACGAGTCCGTCAAGCGTGCCGATTGTGCAGTTAGTGATTTCATCGGATACGATGAGCAGCGGACAGCTCTTTGACTACGCGCGTCTGCCGATTCGTTCCCAGCTGCAAAGCATTCCAGGCATGCGCATCTCACTGCCTTACGGCGGCGCGGCGCGCCAAGTGATGATCGATCTCGATCCCGACGCGCTCAATGCGTTCGGCATTTCTTCCTCGGAAGTGAACACCGCGGTCTCGCGGCAAAACTTGACGCTGCCGGCGGGAAATATTCGCGAAGGCGATCGCGAGTTGCCCATCGAAATCAACGCCAGTCCCGAGACGATCCAGTCGTTTCTTGATCTGCCGATTCGTTCAGCGGCCGGCGGCACGATTCTTCTGCGCGACGTCGCCAACGTGCGCGACGGCGAAGCGGTCGCCACCAACATCGCGCGCCTCGACGGCCAAAACGCGGTCATGCTCGCCATCCTTAAACTCGGCAACGCTTCCACGGTCGACATCCTGGACAGTATCATGGCGCGGCTCCCCGAGATTCGCGCGTCCGCCCCACCCGGGGTGAACATCGAACCGATCTTCGACCAATCGGTATTTGTGCGCGCCGCCGTAAAAGGCGTTGAGCACGAAATCTTCCTCGTCGGTGGACTCGTGGCGGCCGTGGTGTTGCTGTTTCTCGGTTCGTGGCGTTCGACGTTGATCGTGCTCACCTCGATCCCGCTCGCGCTGCTCTGCTCGATCATCGGCCTGAACTTGATGGGCGCGACTTTCAACCTGATGACACTCGGCGGCCTCGCGCTCGCCATCGGCATCCTCGTCGACAACTCGCTCGTCGAAATCGAAAACATCAAGCGCCAGATCGGACTCGGCAAGGATGTGCGCACGGCGATAATCGACGGCGCGCGTGAAGTCGCGTTCCCCGAGTTCGTCTCGACGCTGTCGATCTGCATCGTGTTCATCCCGATTTTCCTGCTCACCGGGACGGCGGCCGATGTCTTTCGCCCGCTGGCGCTGGCGGTCGTGTTTGCGATGGCCGCGAGTTACCTGCTCGCGCGCACCTTGGTGCCAACGCTCGCGTCGATCATCCTGCCGGCCGAACTGCGCTTGGAACAGAAAAATGCGGGCCAGCCGCCCCGCGGTCTTTCCAGGATTCATCATAAAATCGAACACGGCTTGGACGGTCTGGTTTCTCTCCAAAAGAAAATTATCGAACGCATTCTGCGTCGTAAAATCCTGATCGCAATTCCCGTGCTCATCGCCGTTTTGCTCGGCGGATTCTCCATCTGGCAGCTGGGCCGGGAGTTCTTTCCGAAAACTGATGCCGGCTTGCTCCGCTTGTTTGTGCGCACATCCAGCGGTCTCCGTCTCGACGACACGGCGGATCAGATGTCGCAAATCCAGCGTGAGATTCGCGCCATCATTCCGGCAAACGAACTCCAGTTCATCGTCGAAAACATTGGCGCGCCCGCCGCGGTGAATCAGGCGTGGGTAGCGACCACCGCAGTGACATCGGCTGACGGCGAAATCATGATTCAGCTGCAAGGCGATCACGCGCCCAGCGCGCTTTACGAAGAGAAAATCCGCGCCATGCTGGCTGCTAAATTCCCCGCCGTGCAGTCGTTTTTCCGACCCGCCGACGCCACCAGTCAGACGCTTTCTTCCGGCGCGCCGACGACGTTCGAAGTGCGTTTCACCGGGCGCGATATTCCGGGCAATCTCGCGCTCGCTTCCGAACTGCGCGAGCGCCTGCGCCAGGTTCCGGGCGCGGTGGATGTGACGTTGCGTGAAGTCCTCGATCAGCCAGGCTACGCCGTCCGCGTCGATCGCCTGCGCGCCGCGACGCTGGGCATCAATCAACAAGACGCCGCGACGACGCTGCTCGCCGCCCTGGGCAGCGGCAGCACCATCGCCGCCAATGTCTGGGTCGATCCCGCAGTCGGCTCGTCCTACGATGTGCAGGTCATCGCGCCGCCGAGCAAACTGACCTCGATGGAACAGTTGCTCAATCTCCCCGTGCGTCCGACCAACGGTGGTCCTGCCGTGCCATTGCGCGCGTTTGCCACGATCACGGAAAAGCGCGCGCCCGCCTCCGTGTCGCGCAACACGCTCCAACCCACCTTTACACTCGTCGCCAACTCCTTCGGGCGCGACCTCGGCGCGGTCACCAAGGATCTCGAAAAAATCCTGACGGACCTGCGCGCAAAACTAAAACCCGGCAATCGCATCGAACTTTCCGGCCAGGCCGCGCTTATGCGTTCGGCTTACTCGGAACTCATCGGCGGTCTCGGGCTCGCCGCCGTGCTCGTGTTCCTCGTGATGGTTGTAAATTTCCAATCGTGGTCATTGCCCTTCGTCGCGATCAGCGGATTGCCGGTGGCGATTTCCGGAGCACTTTTTTCACTCCTCGTCAGCGGCACGCCGGTCAGTGTGCCGGCGCTCATGGGCGTGATCATGGTCGTGGGTGTGTCCACCGCCAACAGCGTGCTCGTAAGCAGCTTTGCGCGTGACCGATTCGAAGCCGGTGAAACGGCGGCCGCGGCGGCGATCGAAGCCGCGACCACGCGACTTCGACCTGTCTTGATGACGGCGGCCGCGATGATTCTCGGCGTGATTCCGATGGCCATCGGCCAGGCGGAAGGCGGCGAGCAGAACGCGCCGCTCGGCCGCGCGGTGATCGGCGGCTTGGTGTTCGGCACGAGCGCTTCGCTGTTTCTCGTGCCCGTGATGTTTGCCGCCGTGTGCGGCCGACTACGCCGCAAAAGCGAATCGGAGCCAGTCAGCCCCACCTCGGCCTCGGTGGCCGCTTCATCCTGAAATTTGAGAACCCTTTAAATCGAAATCAATGAACGCTCCTTCTTCGCTCCGTCGCCTGCTGCTTCTCTCTGCGCTCACGCCCGCGCTCTTTGCGCAAAACACCCCGCTGACGGTGCGCACCGTCGCACCGAAAAAAGTCTCGGAAGCCGCCGCCTACACGATTCCCGGTCGCACTGAACCGTTTGAAGCCGCGCGCGTTTTCACCCGCGCGACGGGCATCATCAGCGAACGCACGCTCGATATCGGCGACATCGTCAAGGCGGGCGACGTGCTGGCCGTGGTGTCTGCTCCTGACCTTGATCGCGCCGTCGAGGCAGCGCGCGCTTCGGTTGAGCAAGCCCAAGTGCGTGCCGCGAATTCAAAAAACCTCGCGGATCGCTCGACGAGTCTGTTGGACGCCCGCGCCGTATCAAAAGAAGAGTCCGATCAACGCGTCTCTGACGCGGCCGCCGGGAGCGCCGCCGTGCGCGTGGCCCAAGCCGAATTGGCGCGCCTCGAAGAACAGCAAAAATTCGCCACTGTGCGGGCGCCGTTCGACGCCGTCATCGCCGCGCGTAACTTTGACCGTGGCGACCGCGTGCGCGGGGACTCCGCCACGTCCGAAGGCTGGTTGTTCCATTTAGTGAAAATCGACAAGCTGCGCTTTACCGTGTTTGCGGCACCGGATCTTGCGCTGCGCCTGACCGCGGAATCATCCGCGCAAGTTCGCTTTGGCGAGTTCCCCGGTCGCATTTTTTCCGCGAAAGTCGCGCGCTCAAGCCGGATATTCGATCCCATCTCGGGCACCATGCGGGTTGAACTGATCATCGAGAACCCCGACCTGACGCTGCCAGCGGGGCTGACGGGGAACGCGACGTTTAACGTCGTGCCGTCGGCGGGGACTTTTCTCGTGCCCACGAACACTGTGCTGACTCAGGCGGGACAGACTCGCATCGCAGTGGTGAAAGACGGCAAGATCGCGCTCATCGACGTCGCGCTGGGCAGAAACTTGGGCGCTCAAGTCGAAGTTACTTCCGCCACGCTCGCCCCCGATGCAGCCGTGATCATTAACCCCAACAGCTTGTTGCGCTCAGGTGATGCGGTGACCATTGCGCCGCCGGCGACCGCGACTCGCTCGTAAATCCCCGCGAGTCGGCAGGTGGGTGTCGGTCTCCGCACCGACGCTTCAGCCCTTCCGGGGACGAGAGCCTGTTCGCAAGCTGTCGCCGATGCGGAGACCACCGACCACCTCAATTTCGGGAGTGCTTGAAGTCTGCGTCCCTATCTTCTGATACCAGCTGCGAGGAACGCTGCAGTAATCGGGTAAGATAAAGTTGCTCGGGGCCGACATGCGCGAGTTGCAGCGCGCGGCGCAAACTCTCGGCGGCAGCGCGATTGTTTTTCAGACGCCAGTGCAGTTCGCCAATGACGGCGTGCAGCAAATAATTCGATTCGAGCCGGTCGCGATCTTCGATGCCTTTGATGGCATCGAGACCAGCCTGGGCACCGCGCAAATGAGCGAGGGCCACGGCCCGGTTTAACGCGACGACGGGTGAACGCTTGAGCGCATAGAGCTCGTCGTAGTGAGCCACGATGCGCGCCCAATCGGTCGATGCGTAATCGGGCGCCGTGCAATGAATCGCCGCGATGCCTGCCTGTAGGTGATATTCGCTGAGTTCGGCGCCTTGCGCGGCTGCGACGAGTTCCATCAAGCCGCGCGCGATCATCTCTTGGTTCCATTTCGAGCGATCTTGGTCATCGAGCCGGATGAGCGCGCCGTGTTCGTCGAGCCGTGAAGGAAACCGCGCCGCGGTCAGTAACATCAACGCGAGCAACGCATGAGCGCGCGGCACGTTGCCCGCCGGATGCTTGATGAGGATCGCGAGTAGCCGCAGCGCCTCCTTGCAAAGATCCTCGCGCAGGAGTTTTTCGCCCGCCGACGCTTTGTAGCCTTCGTTGAACAACAAATAAATCGCGCCGAGCACGCCGTCGAGGCGCGCCGATAATTCCGTTGGCTGTGGAATTTCGAACGCGGTGTTGGTTTCCTTGATGCGTGATTTGGTGCGCGTGAGTTGTTTCTCGATCGCAGCGTCGCTGCTGAGAAACGCCCGCGCAATTTCGCCGGTGGAGAAACCGCAAAGCACTTTCAGGGCGAGCACCACTTGCGCGTCCGGTGGCAGCGACGGGTGACAACACACAAACATCAAACGCAACGCATCGTCGCGAATTTCTTCCTCTCCGCTGGGCACCGCAGCATCGGGCACGCGGTGTTCCAGGTGCATGATGATGCTCGGCTGTTTGGCGAGTGACATGCGACGGTGGCGAAGCGCATCACGCGCGAGGTTCATCGCCACTTGCGTGATCCACGCGGAAGGATTCGGCGGGATGCCGCCAATCGACCAGGTGCGCATCGCTTTCAAAAGCGCTTCCTGCGCGACATCCTCCGCGAGCGATATGTTTTGCACGCCGAGCAGACGAATCAGCGCACCGTGCAAGCGGCCGGTTTCGTGCCGAAAAAAATGCTCCACCAACTGCGTAGTGCGCGCGGCCACCGCCTCATTACCGACGGGCGTTACCGTGGGCGTCGATTCGTCCGGAGAGTTTTTTTCGAGGCGCGACACGTGAGATCAGGCGTTGGCCGTTTGCGGTTTCGCAGATGCGCGGTGACCCTGCAAACCGAGGTGACACTGCGCAACCCACTGGCGAATTTCGATTTTGAAACCGTAGTCGAGCCCGGGATGTCCCTGCGCGATCGCGGTTGCCTCGTCGAGATCGTGCACGTGCAGCATCACGTAGCCGCCGATGGCCTCCTTGGCTTCCGGAAACGGGCCGTCCACGACGCGGTTTCCGCCCGGGCCGGAAACAATGCGGGTTTCCATTTCCAACGGCTGGCCGGACGCCACTTTGCCTTGGTTGATGAGCGCGTCATACCACGTGTTCCACCGCGCGATGAACTGCTGGCGCTCTTCCGCGGAGAGGTGCGCGATATTCTCCGGGCCGGTGTTGCGGAAAAACAGCATGTAGGGAGCCGTGGCGGTTTCGACAGTCTTCATAAGGCGTATGGGTTTGAGCGAAGAGTTTGGTCTTTGAACTACAACGAACGAGCTTCCCGGTTACGGACATGGTTAGCTTAAAATAAGTTCATCACGTCTCAATTACCGCAAAGTTCATCGAAAATAACGCACATTGTCCGGAACCCTCAGTTTCATTCGTTGAGACTATGAATACGGGCCAACGCCCAAAACATAAACCCAAAATCGAGGAACATTCAAAATGGCTAATTATGTCGATGGATTCGTAATCCCTGTCCCGAAAAACAAAATCGCTGCTTATCTCTCCACCGCAAAAAAAGGCGCCAAGATCTGGCGCGAGCACGGTGCGCTCGACTATAAGGAATGCGTCGGCGACGACCTCTCCGTTAAATTTGGCCTGCCCTTCCCCAAGGGCATCCGCGCAAAATCAGGCGAGACGGTCGTGTTTTCCTACATTGTCTTCAAGTCCCGCGCCCATCGCGACAAGGTGAACGCCAAAGTCATGAAGGACCCGCGCCTCGCCGCCATGTGTGACCCGAATGACATGCCGTTCGATTGCAACCGGATGCTCTACGGTGGTTTCAAGGTCATCGTCTCGTAACGATCGACCGCTCGCTGCTGCCACCCTATGAGCGAAACTCCGCACTTCCTCCACCGGCTCGAAACGATTCGCGGCGAGTTGGTGGAGTTGGCTTTTACACTGGATCGGCGCGGCGATCTGAGCGCCGCGGATATTGCCATGATGATTTCCGCACAGCTGGGTGAACTTCACTCTGAATGCTCCCACTTCAATCAGGCCTGTCCGGAAAGCACCGCGCCGCTCGTCGAATAATAAACCACCCGCCATGTCCGGCACCGACTCCAGTTTCGCTGAACCACAAACGACTGACGCAAGTCGCGACTTGGTGCTCACCCGTGTTATCGACGCTCCGCGCGAAAAAGTGTTCACCGCGTGGACGCAGCACTTGCCGCGATGGTGGGGACCGCACGGCATCACGACGCCCGTCTGCGAAATGGAACTCCGCCCGGGTGGCATTTTTAGAACGGTCATGCGCGCGCCGGACGGCACCGATTATCCGACGAGCGGCGTGTTTCTCGAAATCGTGCCTAACCAACGCATCGTCTTCACCGACGCGTTTGGCCCGAGTTGGACTACTCCGGAACAGCCCTTCATGCTCGGGATTATCAGCTTCGAAGCATTACCGGAGGAGCGCACGCGCTATACAGCAATCGCGCGTCACTGGTCGGCGAACGACCGCGAGAAACACACGCAAATGGGTTTCCACCAAGGCTGGAGCGAGAGCCTCGATCGGCTCGTCGCGGTAGTCTGCACGCTTTAACCGCTTTTCCTCATGATAATTTGCCTTATCGTCCTGTCCGGCCTCGTGGCCTTGATCGCCATCGACACCTGCGAAACAGCGCAACTTTAACCCTACCTGCCATGCTTATTAAAATCCTCATTGGTCTCGGCGCGATCATCGCGCTTATCCTCATTATCGCGGCCTTCAAGTCTCCGGATTTCGTTGTTACGCGTTCCGCCACAATCCAAGCCCCGGCCACGGTCGTGTTTGCACAGGTGAACGACTTCAAAAAATGGCCGGCTTGGTCGCCTTACGAAAAAATAGATCCGGCCATGAAGAAGACCCTGAGCGGAGCACCGACGGGCACCGGCGCGATCCAAGAATGGCAAGGTAACAGCCAGGCCGGCGAAGGCCGCATCACCATCACCGAAAGCCAGCCGTCCGAATTGATCCGCATGCGCCTGGAAATGTTTAAACCGTTTCCGTGCGACAATCAGGTGGAGTTCACCTTCGCGTCCCAGGCGAACCAAACCACCGTCACGTGGAGCATGAGCGGAAAGACTCCGTATATCGGACGCATTTTCTGTCTCTTTATTTCGATGGATAAGATGGCCGGCGGACAATTCGAGGAAGGCCTGGCTCAATTAAAAAAGGTTTCCGAAGCATCTACCGCAGCCCGTTAACATGTCCGCACCTGATCAATCGTTCTCGATCCTCAGCACGCGTGAATTTCCGGTGTCGAGGGAAAGGCTCTTCCGCGCATTTAGCGACCCGCAGCAACTCCCGCATTGGTGGGGGCCCAAAGGATTCACCAACACCTTCGAAAAATTCGACCTGCGCGCCGGCGGCGAATGGCTGTTCACCATGCACGGACCCAACGGCGCCAATTATCCGAACCGTAAGGAATTTACCGAAGTGATCGTGCCGGAACGTGTCGTGTTTAAACATTTCCAACCCACGCATCGGTTCACGATGACTCTGATTTTTGATGAAATCAGCGCCACACGTTCACGCCTGACCTGGCACATGGATTTCGTGGATCGCGAACAACCGCCTAATCTCCGCAGCTTCATCACCCACGCCAACGAAGAGAACTTCGACCGTCTCGAAAATTATCTGAAAACGCATCCCTGATATTTTAACTCATCCTACACACTATGAACCCTGAAATCCCTACTCCATCCAAAGGCGCCCGCGTGACCGGTTACATTCTTACCGGTTTGGTGGGCATTGCGTTAATCGGCAGCGGCGTGATGAAAATCATCGCGCAAAAAGATGATCCCAAGCTGCTCGAAAACCTCGCGCACATCGGCATGACCGTGGATCTGATTCCTAAGATCGGCGTCCTCGAACTGATTTGTGCCGTGATTTATTTGATTCCCCGCACTGCGGTGCTCGGTGCCGTGCTGCTCACCGGCTACATGGGCGGAGCGATTCTCACCCATGTCCGTGTCGGCGATCCGTTTCATACGCAGATCATCATCGGCGTGGTCGTCTGGGCAGGCATCTACTTGCGTGAGCCACGGCTCCGCGCCGTTCTGCCTCTGCGCAAATAATCTAAAACGAAAACGGGCAATCAGGCGCGTGACGCGCGCGATTGCCCGAAATTTTCGCGAGAAACCTCGTTAGCGTTTCAACGTCGCGCAGAAACGAGCGAGGCGTTCCACACCCTTACGGATAATGTCGTCGCTCGTGGCGTAGCTGAGCCGTAGGTAACCTTCGGCCCCGAACGCCGAGCCAGGAACGGCGGCGACTTTCTCCTGTTCGAGGAGCTTTGCGCAGAAATCGACGTCCTTGAGCCCAAAGCTGGAGATATTCGGAAAAAGGTAGAACGCGCCACCGGCGAGCAAACACGAGACGCCGGAGATTTTATTCAACTCGGCGTGCAGGAATTTACGGCGGCGGTCGAACGCCACCTTCATTTCCGCCAACGCCGCGTCGGCCTTGGCCTTCTCCTTTAACGCCGCGAGCGCGCCGTATTGGGCAAAGGTTGTGGCGTTCGAGGACATCTGGCTTTGCAGCTCCGCGCAGGCTTTCGCGATCGGCGCGGGCGCGACCAACGTGCCGAGGCGCCAGCCGGTCATCGAGTAGCTCTTCGAAAAACCTGCGATCGTGATGGTGCGTTTTTCCACTTCGGTGCCGAGCATAGCGAAGTTCACCGGCACGTTGCCGTCGTAAATCAGGTGCTCATACATTTCGTCGGCGAGCACGTAAAGATTGTGCTTCACGCACACGTCGGCGAGCGCCGCGAGTTCTGCACGTGTGTAGATCGCGCCGGTCGGATTCGAAGGTGAATTCAGAATGAGGAGCTTCGTCTTCGGCGTGATCGCGGCTTCGAGGAGCGCGGGCGTCAGTTTGAAACCGCTCTGGTCGTCGCACAGCACGAACTTCGGCGTCGCGCCGGCGAGTTTCACCATCTCGGGATAGCTCACCCAGAACGGCGCGGGAATGATCGCTTCGTCGCCGGGATTGCAGGTCGCGAGAATCGCGAGGTAGCAGGAATATTTTCCGCCGGGCGAAACGACGACTTGGGACGACGCGATTTTGTAGCCGTATTCGACGGCGTAGCGTTCCGCGATCGCGACGCGCAGCGGTTCGATGCCGGGCGTGGGCGCATATTTCGTTTTGCCACCTTTGAGCGCGGCGATGGCGGCTTCCTTGATGAAATCGGGAGTATCGAAGTCCGGTTCGCCGGCGGCGAAGCTGCAGACGTCTTCGCCGGCAGCCAGCATGGCTTTGGCTTTCGCGTCGATTGCGAGAGTCGGCGACGGCGAGACATTACGGGCCCAAGTAGACAACGGATGCGGAGTGCTCATTCGGAATTGAAATCAAAAGTCTGACGTTCGTCTTGGCAAGACAGGCGTTGCCGGGCGGCTGTCATAGCTACGCCCAAATTTGCCCGCCTCAGCGCTTCGCCTTCGACCGTTTTTTCTTCGCGAGAAGCGCTTTGGCGGTGCGTTTCTTTTTCACCGGTTTCCGTTTCGGCGCCGGCTTGGGTTCATCGGGATGCGGCAACGCTTCCAGTTCCGGTAAATAGGCCTCCACGGCGGCGCGCACCAGGTGGCCGATGCTCGTGTGTTTGCTGCGCGACACGCGCTTCAAGTTTTTCCGAATCTCGGCCGGCAAGCGCACGGAAATCTGGGTGTGCACAGGATGCATCACGACGGCGTTCTCGAAGCTGAATTTTTCGAGCGCATTGCGAATGATTTCGCTCACCGACTTAGCTTTGTTGTCGCGCACAGGTTCATGCAGGCGGTCGATGAACTCGACCTCCATCTGAATGGGAAAAGGTCTGGCGGTATCGTCGGTCATAACTGGTCAAAAGCGTTCGATTTTGGCCTCAGCCAACGCCAGCGGTTCTTGCGCGAGCGCGTCCGGCGAAAACGTGTCGGCGGGCAATGTGAGGTTGAGCGACGCGGCGGTGAACGTGATCCGGGTTTTATCGCGTGTCAGGTTATTGCGCAGGTCGATCGACTTCACGATCCACTGTTCGCCCGTTTTTTTCAGGTCGAGAATGCTGATGGTTTTCTCAGAGGCGCCTTTTGCACCGAGCAACTCAGCTTGCACGAGGGCTTGGAATTGGGTGTCGAGAAGCACGCGCACCCCCGTCAACGCGGGTCGCGCCGCCGCCAGATCCGCTGGCGGATAAAACAAGAAGCTGTGCGCGGGCCGGCCACGCACTTTGGCCACGCCTTCGTAAATAAAGTCCGGCCAATAAATGAACGGCATCTGCAAATCAAAGAGCGTGAGATCGGTGCCACCAATGGACGTGAACGCGTCGCCTGCGGCGAGTTCCGCGGTCTTGGCCGTGTCGCCGGCCCATTGCCACGCGGCGGGTTTGGGGCCGCTTTGGATTAGCCAGCGACGTTCCGCGGCAATGCCGCCGTCCCCGCCGGCCAGCGTGAGCCGTGAGATCGGGCCGTGTTCGTTCCGCGAGCCAAGCAGATGGCCCTTCAACGTGCGCTCATCGCCTTTGCGCGGCATCACGCGGAGTTGGAATTCCAGCCAGTAAGTGCCAGCAATGCCGGCTTGGCGGAAATCACTTAAGATTTTCGCGCCCTCGCTTTGGTCGGCTTTGCCACCGGCAGTGTAGTTCGCCGCCGGACGGTAACGAGTCGCTTGCGCCTTCAGTCCGCCCGGGACGGCGATCAGCACCAGCGCAAATAAGAAAGCCCGGCGAGTGGCCGGGCTTGAGAGATTAAGGATTCTTGGTCTCAACGGGAGCCGGTGCCGGGGTTACGGTCACAGGTTGCGGAGTCGGCGCAGGAAGCGCGGAAGCCGGCACGGTCGGCAGCGCGCCGTCGACGGCCTCAACCTTTTTGGCCTGAGCGATGTGCGCGAGGTAAAGCGCGAACGCTACCACGAAGAAAACGATGGAAGCCTTGATTGTCGCGCCGCTGAGCACATTGGAGGTGTCGGCACCGAAGGCCGATTCCATGCTGCTGCCACCCATGGCAGCGCCCATGCCGCCGTCGGTCTTGGCGCGTTGCATAAGCACGACCAACACGAGAAACAGCGAAGTGATGACGAGGACGAAGGTAAGAAGACCAATAATCAGGCTCATAAAAGGGGCAGAACCAACGGAGTCGCCGTGGCTTTGTCAACCAAAGTTCTGATATCGCGCGCGGGCAGTTTTGATCAGGTTTCGGGGATGGAACCAAAACGCCCACGACCCGTAAGCGACCTCGGGTAAACGAAATAGCTTTAGAGCGTAACGCCGATCTTTTCCAAAACGCGCGAGAGATCCTCGTTCCCGTGATACTCGATGATGATGCGGCCACGTTTGGGGGAATGCTTCAGACTGGTGCGCGCGCCGAGATGCGACGTCAGGCGTTTTTCCACGTCGGCCAGCGCGGTCGAGGTCGCAGTGGGGAGTTTGCGGGTTTTACCGGGAGCGCCGCCACTCACGGCGGACTTTTGCTTCAGCAATTCTTCCAACGCACGGACGCTGAGCCCCTGCTCCAACGCGCGGCGGGCAACCACGATACGCTCGGCGGAATTTTCGACGCCTAACAACACTTTAGCGTGCCCGACGCTGAGCAGGCCTTTGCCGACGTAGCCTTGGAGTTCAGCTTCGAGCGAAAGCAAGCGCAGCGAATTGGCGACGGTGGCGCGACCTTTACCGACGCGTTGCGACGCGGCTTCCTGCGTGAGATCGAAATCGCGGATGAGACTCGCGTAACCATGCGCTTCTTCGAGCGGGTTCAAATCGGCGCGTTGCAGATTTTCGATCATTGCCAGCGACGCGGATGAAGCGTCGCTCGACGTCATCACACGCGCGGGGATCGATTTGATTTTGAGCTGCTGAAAAGCGCGCCAACGGCGTTCACCGGCGATGAGTTGAAACTTATCGCCTACCTGACGCACCACGATCGGCTGCAGCAAACCTTCCGCGCGGATGCTTTCGACGAGATCGTTGAGTTGCTCCGGCAGGAATTCTTTGCGCGGCTGATACGGGTTCGGCTCGATCTGCGCAGTCGCGATTTCGCGGTAGCCGGTCAGGCCATCGGGAACCACTGGTTTCGCCACAGGCGCCGCAGCGACGGCGGACGCGGCGGGAGTTGAGGGAGCAACCGGGGCGGGAGTTTTAGCGGGCGTGGTGCCGCTGGTGATGAGGGCGCCGAGGCCGCGGCCGAGACGAGATTGCGTGGGTTTAGCCATGGGGAGGGTTAGCGCTGCGGAATAAACAAGGTCTGGCCGACGCGGATTTTACTATCGTCCGTGATCTTGTTGGCGTTGCGGATATCGGTGACGCGGGAATTATTTTTTTGGGCGATGGACGAAAGCGTGTCGCCGGATTGCACCGTATAATTGATGCCTTCCTTCGGAAAATTTTCGCTGAAACTGGTCTGCACGACCGGGCGGGCGGCCTGGGATTTAGCGAGGGAATCGAGCGCGGCGTTCGTCTGGCTACCCAGACGTGTCATCTGCGTGGAAACTTGCGCGAGCACGTCGCGCTTCTGGTCGGCGAGGCCGTTTTGAAGCGTGCGATTGAGGTCCGCGATGGCGGCGTTGAGCTGCGCAATCGTGACGTAGCTCTCGGAAGTTTTCGCCTGCAGCGCGGCGTTGTCGCGGTTGAGTTGTTCGACGGTCATCGCGAGTTCGCCCACGCGTTGCGAGAGCAGCATGACGTCCTGACGAAGGTTGGCCATTTCGACGCGAGCCTGTTGTTCTTGCGCGGTGGCATACACAAACGCGGCAGCGAACAATCCTGCGAAAAATAAAATACGGTTACGCATGAGAATCATGGTTGGAAATTTTGGCCCAAAAACAAGCTAGCTCTTGAGTCGAGGAAACGGTTCGCGGCCGACGAGTGCGGGCATCGGTTTTGAAACGACTTCCGTGCCAGCCGCAACCGGCGAGCCGCGCAGGAATTCCAGCGCCGGCAACATGCGGCCGCCGGCGCGTTGAAGTTTCAACACACGCAGCGTGCCCTGCCCGGTGCCGATCAATAAACCTTCGGCGTCAGTGCCAAGCACTTCACCGATTTTCCCACCGTCAGAAAGCGCGTCGGCGAGGCCAACTTTCACCGGCTGGCCATCGAGATCGATCGTGCACGCGGGCCACGGCATGAGGCCATTGATGCGCGCCGCGAGCACGCCGGCTGAAGACGTGAAGTCGAGCACGCCGTCGTGCTTGTGCAGCTTGCGGCAGAACGTCGCATCCGCCCCGACTTGGTCGGCGAAACCCTGTTCGCTGGAAATAATTTTCGGCAATGCGCGCGCGAGCAACGGCACGCAGGCTTCCGCGAGCTTGGCTTCGATTTCGAGTGCGGTATCGCGGGGCGAGATCGGCACGCGCTCCACATCGGCGACCGGGCCGGCATCGAGTTCGGGCACGATGCGCATGAGCGTGACGCCGGTTTCGGTTTCGCCGCTTGCGACTGCGGTTTGAATCGGCGAAGCGCCGCGGTATTTCGGCAGGATCGACGTGTGCAGGTTGAGCGTGCCGAGGCTCGGCGTGGCAATCACTGCTTGTTTTAAAATATGCCCGTAAGCCATCACGAGCGTGAGGTCGGGCTTTAAGGCGGCGAGTTGCTGCTCGTCGGTCGGGCCGAATTTCTCCGGCTGATAAACAGGGATTCCGCGGGCCTGCGCCCAGAGTTTGATTTCGTTGGGCTGAATCTTTTGACCGCGACCGACTGCGCGGTCGGGTTGCGTGAATACTCCGACGATTTCGGCAACGCCGCGCCCCGCGCCTGTCAGCCAGTTTAGCGCGGGCAGCGCGATGGCGTCCGAACCCATGAAGACGAGTCGTGGCATGAGTTAGTCATCCAACAGACCCGGATCGAAGTCATCGGTTGCATCATCGCCCGCTTCGGCAGCTTCCAAATTACGTTTTGTGTTCTTCGCCGCGAGGCGGTCGGCGGCAGAGCGCTTTTTCTTACCGATCACGTCGAAATGGATTGGGCAGCCTTCGAGGCCGAATTTTTCCACGAGACCGGCTTCAAGGTAGCGGCGATACGATTCCGTCAGCGAGCGCTCCTGATTGCAGAAAAGTTTCATGCGGAACGGACGCGTGCCGGTCTGCGTCGCGTAGTAAACACGGAAGCGCGTGCCGAAAGTTGCGGGCGGCGGGGTGCGGTCGGCGAGTTCGACGATGGCGTCATTGAGCTTCGCGGTCGGGATCTTCGTCTCCATGCGCTGGTCGAGGGCGCGCGCGGCGCGGAGCATGCGTTCGATTTCGTGGCCGGTCAGCGCGGACACAAACATCACGGGCGCACCCGGCGTGAAGAATAATTGATTAAACAACGCCTTCTCGAACTTCTCACGGAAATCACGTTCGTTTTTAAACTGCTTAAGTTCACCGCGCCGAATCGCCGCGTGAACAAGATCCCATTTGTTCACGACGATCACGATTGGCTTCGCGGCCTTCACGATTTCGCCCGCGATGGCTTTGTCCTGCATCGTGACACCGTCCATGGCGTCGAGCACCATGAACATCACGTCGGAATTGTGGATCGCTTCCATGGAACGCAGGCGCGAAAAATATTCGACCGACGACGACAGCTTCGTCGAAGCCCGGATGCCGGCGGTGTCGACGAGGCGAAAGAGCCAGTTTTTCTCGTCCTTATTTACGAACGTGAAATCGAGTTCGATGGCGTCGCGGGTGGTGCCGGGCACGTCGCTGACGATCAAGCGATCGCTCTTCAGGAGGCGGTTGCTCAACGAGGATTTGCCGACGTTCGGGCGGCCCACGAAGCAGATGTGCAGGCGCTCTTTTTCTTCGTCGGATTTCGCGGCAACCGGGCCGAGTTTTTCGAGAATCGCGGTGCGCAATTCCGCTTCGCCGTTGCCGTGCTCGGCGGAAATGAAAAACGGTTCGCCAAATCCCAGCCGATAAAACTCCGAGAAGTCCGGCACTTTTTCCTTACCGCTGTCGGCCTTGTTGGCGACGAGCAGGACGTGCTTTTTGCTTTTGCGGAGCATTTGCGCGATCCGCTCATCGAGCGGGATAACGCCTTCGCGCGCATCGACGGTAAACAAAATCACCGTGGCCGCCTCGATCGCGAACTGCACCTGTTCCTCCGAAGCCTTCGTGATCCGTGCCGGCGTATCGCTGCCGGTCAAACCGAGGCCGCCCGTGTCGAGGAGCGTGTATTCGCCGTCCTTGATTTCCGTGCTCAACACGTCGCGCGTGACGCCGGGCATGTCGTGCACGATGGAAATGCGCTTTTTGGCCAGCCGGTTGAACAGGCGGCTTTTGCCCACATTGGGACGGCCAACAATAGCGACGATGCGCGGTGCGGAACTCATTTGAACCAGACCTTCGCGAGGGAGAGCACGACTGGCAAGCGATAGTTGGCCGGCGCGGCGGCTAAGATTTGTGTTTATTCGTGTCCATTAGTGGTTTCAGTCCGGTGCTCCCATGTTCGAAAGCCTAACCGAGAAACTGTCCGGCGCCCTCCGCAACCTCCGCGGCGTCGGCACCCTGTCCGAAGCCAACATGGCCGACGCGCTCAAAGAAGTGCGCGCCGCCCTCCTCGCCGCCGACGTCCATTTCAAGGTCGCCCGGGAATTTATCGATCGCGTGCAGCTCGCCTGCATGGGCCAGAACGTCCTCAAATCCGTCACGCCCGGCCAGCAAGTCGTCAAAATCATCCATGACGAGCTCGTTAAATTGCTTGGTGAAGGCTCCACCGAACTCGGTCAAAAGCGCCCGCTAAAAGTATTGATGGTCGGTTTGCACGGCTCCGGCAAAACCACGTCGACCGCGAAGCTGGGCAAACTCCTCAAAAAGAAAGGCGCACGTCCGTTTGTCGTCGCGTGCGACGTCTATCGTCCCGCCGCCATCGACCAGCTCGAAATTCTCGCGAAGCAGGAAGAACTCGGACTCTACGCCGACCGCACCTCGAAAGATGTGCCCGCTATCGGCGCGACCGCGCTCGATATCGCGCTGCAGCAAAACGCCGACGTCATTCTGTTCGACACCGCCGGTCGCCTTCAGATCGACGCCGAACTGATCGAGGAAGTTAAAAAGCTCCACGCCCGCATCCAGCCCGACGAAGTCCTCCTCGTCGCCGACGGCGCGCTCGGCCAGGAAGCGGTGAACGTCGCCAAAGCCTTCCACGAAGCGCTTGGCCTGACGGGCTTGATTCTCACGAAACTCGACGGCGACGCCCGCGGCGGCGCAGCGCTTTCGATCAAGTCGGTCACGGGCGTGCCGATTAAATTCATCGGCACCGGCGAGAAGACGGCGGACTTCGAGGTGTTTTATCCTGATCGCCTCGCCTCGCGCATCCTCGGCATGGGCGACGTCGTGTCGCTCGTCGAAAAAGCGCAGGAAAACATCGACCAGAAAGAAGCCGAGCGCATGGCGGAGAAAATGCGCAAGGCGGATTTCAATTTGGAAGACTTCCTCGCGCAAATGCAGCAGGTCAAAAAGATGGGCTCGATGCAGTCGATCATGGGCATGATGCCGGGCATGAGCGGCGTGCAATTGCCCGACGATTCCGAAAAACAAATGGCTCGCACCGAAGCGATTATCTACTCGATGACGCTGCAAGAGCGCCGCAAGCCACAGATTTTAAATGGCAACCGTCGCATCCGCATCGCCAAAGGCGCCGGCGTAAAAGTCGTCGAAGTGAATCAGCTGCTCAAACAGTTCGAGCAGATGCAGAAAATGATGAAGATGATGAAAGGCGGCGGCGCAAAAAAGATGATGCGCCAGATGGAGCAAATGAAAGGCCGCGGTGGCATGCCGTTCTGAGTGTGATGCGGTCGACTTGAAGCACGAGTCTCTCCGCGCATGCACCGTTTCTTCCAACTCCTCATCGCCCTCGTCGCTTTTGGTGGCGGGCTTTGGTTTATCTATGGCGGTTACGAGCGCAGCTTATCGCTCGCCGCCAAAGCCGAGACCGCGGGTGTTTATTTAAAGACTGGCATCGACGGCAAAACCCGCGTGCTGACGCATCACCAGTATTACGGAATCGGTGCCGCACTGCTGCTCGGGAGTTTTTGGTGGTTCTGGAAAGGTCACACTCCGGCGAAACGCAGTCGCCGGCGCCGCGGTTAGCACGCGAGGTTCAATCGTAACTAATCGGAAAATTACCTATTCACGACTCAGCTTCGCTCCACGAGACCACACGGTTTCGGACGTGTCATTAATCGCACCGCCCGACCATGCGCTCCGCAAATTATCCCCACGCCCCGTTGCCGTCCTCGCCTGCTAACTTCCCTTTGGCTCGTTTCTGGCAAAGCCTGTCCGACCCGAACCAGAGGCGCACCAGTTACCTCGCTCGCGCGTGGTTCCTCGATGTGCCGCTGACTTTATTGATCGTCGCCGCGTTCAACTTCATAACGCATACCCCTTGGCCGGACTTCTCCAGTTTCTCGCTGCCCCGAGTGTTGTTCGCGATGTGCTTCTTCGCGCCAGTCGCGGAGACGTTGCTCATGGTGCCGCTCTTTTGGCTGATCAGGGTTTTTATCAAACGTGAAGAATTCGTGCCCCTCGCCTCTGCGCTCATGTGGGCCGGATTCCACTCGCTCGCCGCGCCGTGGTGGGGCCTGCAGATTTTTTGGAGCTTTTATATTTTCTCCATGTGCTACGTCACCTGGCAAAAACGCTCCACCTGGCAGGCCATCGGCATGACGGCTGCGTTGCATATTTTGCATAACTGCGTGCCCGCAGTCTTCCTCGTTTTCTCACGCGTCACCCACAGCGCACCTTGATCAAAGCGCCCGGCGATATTTTCACCCTTAGAGCGTCTTCATCGCCGCGGCCAACGCGTTCAGTTTCGCCGGGCTTTTGATTCCCGGTGACAACTCTACGCCGCTGTTCACGTCGATCCGGTTCGCACCCGTGGCGCGGATAGCGTCGACGACATTGTCCGGCGAAAGTCCGCCCGATAGAATCCAGTGGTGCTGCGGATGCTGCAGGCGATGACGTTTAAACTTCCCCCAGTCCCCCGTCTTACCGGTGCCGCCGATTTTGTCTTTGTGAAATGTATCGAGCAGGAACGTCTGCGCGAACGGCAACCATTCGGGCGCGACATCGACACCCACGGGCAGACGCGGGGCGAGCCACAGTTCATCTTTACCAACAACCTCAGACCACATCGCGATGGTTTCGAGAGCGGTGTCGACGTTGAAGTGGATCTGGTAATGCTCGAACCCGAGCGCCAACTGCGCGGTGAGTTCATCGCGCGTCGGTTCAACTGAAACCGCCACGCGCCGGCGCTCAGGCAACAGGTTTTTCATCGCTTGGTATTGTTGCGCAGCGACGCAACGCGGAGATTTCGCGTAGAAAATAAATCCTAGCGAGTCCGCCCCAATGGCGTCCGCCGCTTCCGCGTCCACGAGCGACGTGATGCCGCAGACTTTGATGCGAATACCGTTGATCATGATGTGCTCCCTTCAGTTGGCGCGTGAAACGGTTCGCGGAATGTGAAGGCGCGTTCACTGGGGCCGCGTTCGTCCAAGAGAGCCAGACGTTCTTTTGCTTCCGCGACCGTTGGAACGTGGCCCGCGGGAATCCACCATAGCGCGAGGTGCGCCGTCTCGGATTTCTCGAACCAGTTTTGCCGGCGAGCAAAAAATTTTCCGTGCACGCTCCGGTAAACGTAGTGCTTCAACAACTCCACGTTGGTCCATACGGACATGTTCACCAATATCAGTGGATCCGGAAACGCCTGAATAGAAGTCGCGTCGCCGCCGGTGTCTTTCAACCGCCAGACAAACCCGGGACTACTTTCGGCGAGCGCGTTTATCTCGGTAAGTGCCGCGGCAAATTCGGCCATGCGCGGGTCGTCCATCGGAGCGACGATGCGCCCGATGTTGATCTGCGCAAGGTGCCACGCGGCGGCCATTTCAAAACGAATTCACCGACGCGATTACATGCGCGACCTGTTCGTCGGTCAGTTCCGGAAAGATCGGCAGACTCACGCAGGTCGCGCTGGTCTTCTCCGCGATCGGTAAACTCCCTTCCTTGTAGCCGAGCGACGCATAACACGGCTGGCGATGCATCGGGCCGGGATAAATGATTTCCGTGCCGACACCGTTTTTCTCCAAGTGCACGCGCAGAGCATCGCGTTGTGGATGCAATAGTGTAAACTGATGCCACACGCTTTCGCCGTAGGCCGGCACGATCGGCAACTGCACGTCGCTGCGCGTGATACCGGCGCGATACTTCGCGGCGATTTCACGGCGGCGCGCCGTCCAGCCCGCGAGTTTCTTAATCTTGATGTTAAGCACCGCACCCTGGAACCCATCCATGCGGAAATTAAAACCCACTTCCGTGTGCGAATACCGTTTCGGCGACCCGTGCACGCGCAACAACTGCGCCTGGTCCATGACCGCCGCATGCTTCGAAACAAACGCCCCGCCCTCGCCGCACGCGCCGAGATTTTTCGTCGGGTAAAAACTGAACGTGCCGCAATCACCAATCGCGCCCGCCGGTTGGCCGCGATACGTCGCGCCGACGGACTGCGCGCAATCTTCCACGACGAACAAATTATGCCGTTTCGCGACCGCCATGATTTCGTCCATGCGCGCTGGCTGGCCGAAAATGTGCACGACCACGATGCCTTTCGTTTTCGGGGTGATCGCTTTTTCAATCGCCTCCGGGCTGATGCACCACGTGTCGGCGTCGATATCGACGAACACCGGCGTCGCGCCTACGTAGCTGATGCCCCAGCAACTCGACGCGAACGTGAAGGGAGTCGTGATAATCTCATCGCCCGGCCCAAAACCGCCGGCGATCGACGCGACGTGCAACGGCGACGTGCCGCTGTTCATGCCGAGCGTGCGGGAGTAACCGAGCGTCGCGCTGAAGGCCTGCTCGAAATTTTCCACGTCCTTGCCGAGACAGAAACGTGTGTGGTCGTAAGTGTCGGCGAGCGCCGCGAGGACTTCGGTGCGAATGGCTTGGTGCTGAAGCTTGAGGTCGAGAAACGGGACTTTCATTTTGGACCGCTAATCTTCGCTAATTTTCGCCAATGTGAAGCCTGCAATCGTTAGCTACGATGGCGGCAATTAGCGTTTTGCCAGCGCCTGATTCAACGCTTCGAGCAATGAATCCACGTTGGCCTCAGTCGCTTCGAAATCGATGGGCAGGCCGAGTTGCTTCATCGCCGCGGTCGTGCTCGGGCCGATGCTGCCCGTGAGCGGGCGCTTCGCCTTGGCGGCGAGCTTCAGCGCTGGCGCCTGGTCGAAAAACGACTGCACCGCAGACGGACTTGCGAACAAGATCGCGTCCGCGCCTTTCGCCCGGAAATCGCCAGCCACGGGGTCTTTCGCGAGATCGGTTTCTTCCGTTTTGTAAACGGGCAACGTGTCGACGATGGCGCGCGCTTCCTCGAGTTTCTCGACGAGCGCTTCGCGGTTTTTGTTACCCGTGATGACGAGCACCTTGGCGCTGTCCATGCCTTCTCGCTCGATCAGCGCCTTGGCAAGTTCTTCGCCGCTGGCCTTCTTCGGCTGGATTTCCACGCGCAGGTATTTCTCGCGAACCGCCGCGGCGGTCGCTTCGCCCACGACTGCGACGCGCATCAGCCCGAAGGAACGGATGTCGTCATAGATGCGGTGGAATTCCTCGAAAAAATATTTCACGCCATTCACGCTCGTGAAGACGATCCACTCGTAGGTGCCGATTTCCTGAAACACCTCGGCGAGCGTATCCAAGTTAACCTCTTTGCTAACTTGGATGAGCGGCAGCTCGATCACCTCGCCGCCCAGCGCCTCAAGGCGGGCGCGCCATTCAGTCGCCTGCTCACGCGGACGGGTTACCACGATGCGCCGACCGGCGAACGTTTGCTTGGACGGTGTCTGCTTCATAAAGGATTAAGCAGCAAGCCGCGCATGGGGCAACGCAAGCCCTTTTTGCCAACTCGACTCAGCATGGCGAGTCGTCGTCACCTCTATGTCATCATTCGAGTTTGCCCGTTTCTGCCCATCGCGTATGCCCGATGGAAATACGCGATGCATTACCCCACGATGCTGCTCCGGCATTCGCCGCTTCTAATTTTGTTTGCCCTCGCTCCGGTTGTGAAAGCGGAGAAGCCGGTGCTCGCACGCAGCACCGTCTCAAGCGATTACCTAAAAAATCGCCGGGTCGACGGAAAGCTTCAGCCACAAACCTACGTGTTCATGACCGGTCGCCATTTCGCGGGGAATCGGCATGACCGCAGTTTGGAAAAAACCTCCTTCCGGACGATTGCCGAGCGCCTGGCCCAGGATCTCCGTTCGCAGGAATTTTATCCCGCCGCTTCATTGGCGAAAGCCGATCTGCTTCTCGTCGTGCATTGGGGTGTCACCGCAGGCAGAAACCGCGATTCCGTCGCGATGTCCATGAGCGCTGAAAACATTGCCGGCATGAATATCGACACGCAGGAAGCGCAGCGCACATTGGACGAAGCGATTGCCGCGGGCGATTTCGCGAAAGCGGGCGAAGCGCGGGATAATTTGGCCTCGCTGGCAAACCAGACCAAATCCGAATACGAGACGATCGCGAGCAGCGCCTCGTCGTCGAACGGTGAAGACAGTGCCTCGCTGCTCGGGCTGACGGCGGCGCTCCGCGGGGAGGATAAAAGCCTGTTTGAATATGAGCGTCGAAAGACGCTTTTCGAAATGACCCAAGAGGAATGCTACTTCGTGATCGTGGTGGCTTACGACGCGCCAACGCTGCTCAGCACCAAAAAATTAAAGCGCGTGTGGACGATGCGCACGAGCATCAACTCCGCCGGCGTCAACTTCCACCAAGCGCTGGATCGCATCGGCAATGTCGCGAGCCTCTACTTCGGCATCCCGCAGGACAACGTCGCTTTCGAATATCCCAAAGATCGCAAGCGCACCGAGAACGTCACACTTGGCGAGTTCATCGTGCTAGGCCCCGTCACCCCGTGACGATATTCCAGCTAGACGCGCATGCAGAAGAGGCCCCGCTTCAGGCGGACCGAGCTTAGACCTTAAACCCTAACTCTTGGAGAATGCGCATCGCGCTGCGTTGGGGCTCGTCGAAATCTTTTTCCGTAAGTCGCAACGCGTGAATGCCAGTGTTTTCGTGAAAAAAATAAAGCCTGTCGTTCGTGACGTGCGCCCCAAAGGCAATCTGGCAGCCGCCGCCGAGTAGGTTCTGGAAAATGCGTTCGAAGTTGACCGCTTTCGCCACATTCGCATCGAGCAAGGGCGCGAACTTCACTGCATCGGCGTCGCGACATTGCACCGCGATCGCCCCCTGCCCGACCGCCGGCACGCTTTCTTCAAACGACAGCGGACGAAACGTGAGCCCCGGCCACTCTTTGATCCCCAGACGATTCAGCCCAGCCGCCGCGAGCACCGTCGCATCAGCCTGCCCCTCGGCGATTTTGCGCAAACGCGTGTCCACGTTGCCGCGGATCTCAGAAAACTGCGCCGCAGGAAAAAGCCGCGCCAATTGCAGCCGACGACGCGGACTCGCGGAAGCAATCGTCGCCGGTTCAGAGACGTTTTGCCGTAAGACCAACACATCGCGCGTATCTTCGCGCGGCAGATATCCGGCGACAGCGAGGCCGGCGGGATTCTGGCCGGGCAGATCTTTGCAACTGTGCACCGCGACATCCGCCTCCCCACGCAGCAACGCCTCTTCGAGTTCCGCCGTGAAAAGTCCCTTGCCGCCCTTTTCTGCGAGCGACCATTCGAGTTTACGATCTCCGGTCGTGACGATTTTGAGCAGTTCGCACTCCGCGCCCATTAGCTTTTCTCGAAAACGCGCCGCGACCATCTCCGTCTGCGTGAGCGCGAGCGGACTTTTGCGAGTGGCGAGGATGAGTTTCATGGGGAGTATTTACTAAGCAGGCTATTGGGACGGATGGAAAACGAATTTCACAGGCGTTTTTTCGCAAATGCGCGCCCGGAAGCAGTCTTGAGATATCTCTCGAAATCTGCGGCACGCTTTCGGTCGCGAAAGGCGACCGCGCTCTTGATTTGCCACGGACATTTTTTCGCGGTGTGCGACACATCGCCGGCGTTATGCTTGGCGAGACGCTTTTTCAGGTCGTCCGTGAGACCGACATAGTAAGCTTCATCGTCCAAAGGCTCTAAAATGTAGACGTAGGAGAAATCAGTCATGGAATGCTTTAGGCCCGTCTTCGCTCACACTTCGACGCGGCAGCCTTCGCGGCTCGCCGAGCCGTAGCTCGCCTCGCGAGCGAAGGCTGGTGGACGCTGAGGGACTCGAACCCCCGACACCCTCGGTGTAAGCGAGGTGCTCTAACCAACTGAGCTAAGCGTCCAGTAGAGCCGACCAACGAAAAGCTATCGCCCGACCGGCGCAAGGGCGAAGTGTGCAAAGCCAAAGCCGTGTCATTAGAGGCGGGGCCATCAGGCCCCGTGTGTTACGGCCAGCGAACAGCAGGTCTCGCGGGGCTGATGGCCCCGCCTCCAAAAAAGCGAAGACTTAGGCGCGCAGCGGAATCCCGAGCGCGATCATCTTTTCGGCGGTCTGAATTGCGTTGAGCGCCGCGCCTTTCCAAAGGTTGTCGCCGCTCACCCATAGCGCGAGGCCGTTGTCGAGCGCAGTATCGAGGCGAATGCGGCCCACGCCGCATTTCTCTTTGCGACTGTAAGCTAGCGGCGTCGGATAAAGTTTCTTTTCCGGCTCGTCGACCAACTCGGCGCCTTCGAAGGCCGCGATGGCTTTGCGGGCAGCTGCTACGGAAACCGGGCGCTCAAACTCGGCATTAATCGAGATCGAGTGCGCCCGCACCACAGGCACGCGGATGCACGTCGCGGTGACCTTGAGATCGGGCAATCCGAGAATCTTGCGGCTCTCGAGACGCATCTTGGTTTCTTCACCGGTATAACCGTCCGGGCCAAACGAATCGATGTGCGGGATGAGATTTTGGAAAATCTGATGCGGATACACCTCGTGCGTCAGCGGCTGCTTGGCGACGTAGGCCTGCGTTTGTTGCTCAAGTTCCACGACAGCGTCGGCACCGGTGCCGGATACGGATTGATAGGTGGCGAAAATCACGCGCTTCAAACCGAAGGCCTTGTGCAGCGGATAGAGCGCCATGAGCGCCACGGACGTTGAGCAGTTGGGGCTCGCGATGATGCCTTGGTGGGCGCGAATCGCGTCGGCATTAATCTCCGGCACCACGAGCGGCACCTTCGCGTCCATGCGAAACGCCGAGCTCTTGTCGATGACTAGACAGCCGCGCTTCACCGCTTCCGGCGCGAGCGCTTTCGTGACGGAGCCACCTGCCGCAAAAAATGCGACGTCGAGGCCCGTAAAGGCTTCGGGCGTGGCTTCCTGCACGGTGATTTTCTTCCCGGCGAAATCGATGCTCTTGCCCGCGGAACGCGCCGAGGCCAGCGGCCGCAGCTCCGCGAGGGGAAATGCATGGGCCTGCAATAAAGCAATCAGCTCTTGACCGACTGCTCCGGTGGCCCCGACGATACCGACTCGATAGGAATTATTACTCACGTGAATGAAATGTTAGAACGGGTTAAACAAAAGTGCGATGCGCTGGGAATCAAGCCCTCTCGTCGTGTCATAGGTGTCAGTATCGCGCAGCAGCGGCTGATGTTTTTCGATGATTGTGTGCTGCAAAAGAGCCACATCGTCTCCACTTCGCGTCGTCCGCCCTCGAATATCAAGGACTCCCTCGGCACCCCGCGCGGCCTCCACCATATCGCGGAAAAAATCGGCGCCGGGGCGCCTCCGGGCACCGTGTTCAAGGGCCGCGTGAACACCGGCCTGCATTTTAACGAATTGGAAGACGACGATCTCGCCAAATACCTCATCACGACCCGCATCCTTTGGCTCCGCGGCAACGAGGCCGGCGTCAATCTCGGTGGCAACGTCGATACCCACGACCGCTACGTCTACATCCACGGCACCAACCACGAGGACAAACTCGGCACGCCCGCCAGCAGTGGCTGCGTGCTCGTGAACAGCATTGAGTTGATCAATCTCTACGACCAAGTCCGCGTCGGCGACCTGGTGTGGATCGAGGACTGAGTTTTGTCGTAAGAATTAGTAAGAGAAGAAGTTTGCTGCGAAGCTGACACGGCTACTCATTCAGCGCGTGATTGGCTTAAACGACGAACTCAGCTCACCCGCGGATCACGGCCTCAAGCCGACCCGCGTGCGCGAGCTTGCGCGTCACGTCTTTTCCGAAACCGGCCCAATCTGTGAAACCCTACGTCTCGAGCATCGCTTGGAACAGGAAACCATGGCCATCGCCGTGGCGCGGGCGATGCGCGACGACGAACCGCTGCTGTTCGAAGCCGGCACCGGCGTCGGTAAATCGCTCGCCTACTTGATCCCTGGCATCATCCACGCCGTCGACCAAAGCCGGCAGATGATCGTCTCGACGCACACGATTTCACTCCAGGAACAGATCGAAACGAAAGACCTGCCAATCTGCCGCAAAGTATTTAACGCCGATCCCACGCTGGCGCCCTACGCGAAATTCAAATCGACCGTGCTCGTGGGTAAATCGAACTACCTCTGCACCACGCGGCTCGCGCACACGCTCGCGGATCGAGCGACACTGTTCGCCGACGCCGATTACGAGGAACTGCAGCGCATCGCCACGTGGGCGGATACGACCGACACGGGCCTGCGCCACGAATTGAAACCGCCGCCCCGCCCCGAAGTCTGGGATGCGGTTAACGCCGACTCCTCCGCGTGCTCGCGCAAGCACTGCGATTGCGAAAAATGTTTTTACCAACGCGCCCGCGCCCGCCTCCGCACCGCGCAAGTCGTAATCGTGAATCACGCGCTGCTCTTCGCGTTGATCAACGCCGGCGGCGCGCAAGCGCAAGGCGCGACCACGGATGTGCGCGGCGTGTTGTTTCCTGACGATTTCGTCGTGCTCGACGAGGCTCACACCGTGCCCGAAGTCGCGACCAATAATTTCGGCTTGTCGCTGAGCAGCTACGGAGTGGATCGCGCGCTCAAGCATTTGTTTAACCCGCGCACCAAGCGCGGCCTTTTTCGCAAACACGGAAGCACCGACGGCCAGCAACTCGTGCTCGATGCCTTGGAAGCATCGCAGCAATTTTTCGATTTCATCGCGACCAAACTGCTCGCTCAGCGTCCCATCTTGCGCATCCGCGAAGATGGCGCGGCCGAGCCGATGCTTGATGGCCCGCTCGGTGCGATCCACCGCTTGCTCGCAAAACTCGCCGATAAACTCGAAGAAGGCCGCGAGCGTGACGAGCTCCTCGATCAGAAAAATCGGATCAAGTCCGTCCAAGCCGGCCTCACCGAATGGCTCACGCTAGGTGACAAAGGCCATGTTTACTGGACGGAACGCGGCGGACGGAAGCAGACGATCGTCTCGTTACGCAGCGCGCCCATCGACGTCGCACCGCAACTCCGCAAACACCTCTTCGGCTGCGGCACGAGTGTCGTTTGCACCAGCGCCACGCTCGCGATGGGCGGTAGCATCGAACCGCTCGCGCAACGCATGGGCGCTGACAACGCCCGCGCCGTCGCGGTGAAATCGCCTTTCGATTACGAGCGCAACATGCGCGTCTATGTCGCTGCGGACGTGCCCTTGCCTTCGCCCAACGAGGCGCGACTCGCGCTGGATATTCTCACCGACTACATCGATTTTTGCACCGCGCGCGTCACCGGCGGCACGCTGGTCTTGTTCACCAGCTACACCGACATGCGTGCCATCGCGCAAAAACTTGAACCAGTATTTCGCGCCGCCGGCCGGCCGTTCCTGATGCAAGGCGCCGATCTGTCTCGCACAGAATTGGCCACCCAGATGCGCACACTCGGCAACGCCGTGCTCTTCGGCACCGACAGCTTCTGGACCGGCGTCGACGTGCAAGGTCAGGCATTGTCCCAAGTAATCGTTACGCGACTGCCCTTTGATCCACCGACGCATCCGATCACCGAGGCCAAATGCGAACACATCCGCGAGGCCGGCGGTAATCCTTTCAACGACCTCACGCTGCCCGACGCACTGATCAAGTTCCGCCAAGGCATCGGCCGGCTCATTCGCAGCAAAACTGACCGCGGGCTCATCACGATTCTCGATTCGCGAACTCTCGCCAAGCCCTACGGACGGGAATTCCTCGGGTCTCTCCCGACGCAAAACTACGAGCGCCTAAACAGGGAAAATCGCGCCAACCTTTTTCGGCCTTTCCCTTGAACTCCGGCCCGCAGTTGCTTCACTTGGTCAAAATTTGATGAAGCTGCGTTCCCATGGACACTCTGATATCGGCTGCGTGCGCTCGGAAAACGAAGACAGTTTTCTGTGTAACGACACGTTGCACCTCTACGCCGTAGCCGACGGCATTGGCGGTCTCCCCGCCGGCGCGCAGGCCAGCCAGCAGACCGTGTTTACGCTGGAGAAATTATTCCGCGAACAGCCCCCGGGCCAACGCATCGACTACGCGCACGTCTTGAGCGAGGTGAATCGCACCGTCTTTGAGCTCGGCCACCGGATCAGCCCGCGCTTTGGCATCGGTTCCACGCTCACGTTTGCCCACCTCGTCATGGGCCGCCTGCACATCGGCCACGTCGGCGATTCCACCGGGCTGCGCCTGCGCAACGGCTCGCTCGAACAACTCACGACCGATCACACGATCGAAAACGAAATCAAAGAGCGCACCGCGCGTGGCGAATCGCTTGCCGTCTTGCTGGAGAATCGCGCCGCACTCACCCGCTGCATCGGCCAGCCGCCACCGCTGACGGGGCAATGTGTTTCTTATCCGCTGCAACCCTTTGATCGCATCCTGCTCGCGAGTGACGGGGTGAGCCGTTTCCTGTCGCCGACGGAGATCAAGCAGACAATTGCCGAGACCAACAACCCCACCGACGCCTCCAAGAAATTAATCAACATGGCCAACGAGCGCGGCGGCCTCGACAACGCGACCGCGGTGTTGATTTACGTCGATTAAGCGGAGTCGGTTGAGGATTTTGATGTCTCGTTCACAGCAATTCGCCGACCTCGTCGCCAAGCAGCCGGAAAACGAACTTTTCCGCTTCAGCCTCGCGCAGGCGCTGCTCAACGAAAATCGCCCCGCCGATGCGGTTGAGCACCTCGAACGCTGCTCGCGCAAAAAATCCGAGTGGATGATGCCGCGCATTCTTCTCGGAAAAGCCCTGGTTGGTCTCGGTCGAAAAATCGAAGCCAAGCCCTGGCTCGAAGAAGCGCTCGCGTTGGCTGTCGCGCAGACCCACGAAGATCCGGAGCGCGAGCTCCGGGCAATCTTGGCGGAGATTGGTTGAGGCGGTAGGAGGGCTTCATGCCCCCGATTAACCAGCCTTCAGTTTTAAATCGGGTCACAAAAGCCTCTACCCCGAATTTCACACACCCCAAAGCGGGGAAGGATATTGCTTCGCCGCGACGAGCGCCTGCACCGCGGATTGCGACGCGGCCAAATCTTCGCGGTAAGTGATCCCGAACCACGCGTCATTGCTCTTGAGAAGTGCGACTTCAGCCTCGCCCCGCTCGTTGAGTGTGCTGATCGAGGTCGGCAGGTAAAACTCCGCCTTCGGTTCGTTGCCGTTCTTGGCGAAGAAATCCGCGAAGAGTTTTTCCAGCTGCGGAAATACTGCCGGCGTAAATCCCCAGAAATTCATTGAAACAATTTCCTCGCCAGTCAGCTGCTTCATCACGCCGCTCGCATCGGTGTATTGGGCGCCGCCCGCCGCGAGTTTTTCAATCTTCGTGATCTCGGTGATATTTTTCAGCCGTTCCTGCGCATCGGTCGCGCACAATCCGCGGCTGACGGTGCCGAATTCCGACAGTGTTTGCTTCAGCGGATAGCCGACCATCGCGTAGCTCGGTTTCACGGTCGCGCCCGTGCGATCGAAGTGTCGGGCCAGTTCCGCATAGCCCGAAGCACCGTAGAAATCATCGGCATTGATCACCGCAAACGGCCCGCGCACCGCTTGCTGCGCAACGAGCACCGCGTGGCCGGTGCCCCAAGGTTTCGTGCGAGCGCCGGCTTCGCGCCCGGTTGGAAGATTCGAATCCAGTTCCTGATAAACGTAGCTCACGTCGATGCGCGATTCGAGACGCTTGCCGATGCTCGCGCGGAAATCCGCTTCGATGTCTTTGCGGATCACGAGCACGAGTCGGTTAAATCCTGCGCGCAAGGCATCGTAGATGGAATACTCGATGATGAGTTCACCGGCCGGCCCGACCGGCTGAACCTGTTTCAAGCCGCCAAAACGGCTGCCCATGCCCGCTGCGAGGATCACCAAGTCGTAAGATTTAATCGCCATGCCCGCTATGTCGGCAAAGCCCGCGACACGCGGCAACAGAATAGAAACGCGAAGTCGCCACGCAACGCCCGCAAGCCGATCGCGCGTTTAACGGGTCGGGAAATCCTCGCCCAGCTTGCCCTCGCCTGCCGTGGCAAGTTGCTTGCCGTTCAGATCCACGAGCGGCGTGTGGCAGGTCATCCAGTAATCGTGCAAAACCTTCAACTGCGAGCGCAACTCCGGCAACGAGGTCGGCTTCACATGATACGAACTCGCGCCGAGATGATAGCTCTTCTTTACGTCATCCGGATCGGCCGACGACGACCAAATAACCGTTGGAATGATGCCATAGTCGGGGTGACGCTTAAGGTAGTCCAGCACGGCAAATCCATTCACGCGCGGCATGTTGAGATCGGTCATCACAAATGTCGGGTAAACATACTTCGTGCGATCAGCGAATTTCCCTTCACCCTTCATGTAAGCGATCCCCTCCTCGCCACCGCGCGCGAGGTAGATGGGCTCAGTGACCCCGACGTCCCGGAACGCTTTTTCGATAAAGAACAGGTCGTTTTCGTCATCATCCACGATGAGAATCGTTGCGTGGTATTTTTTCATGGCAGCGCCGACGCAGCGCGCCGGGGATTGAGAATAATTACGCCGCGATCTGCGGCAAAGCGAGTGTGTGGTCAACGGGCGATCAGTTGAACCGCCTGCGAAGCCTTCGAACAATACGACAACCAGTCAAAATGCGACACATTAACCGTCGCTTAAAAATTGGTGCCAGAGGGCAGGATTGAACTGCCGACCAAAGGCTTATGAGTCCTCTGCTCTACCACTGAGCTACTCTGGCAAAAGTGCTAATACCCGTGACTTACGAAGGTGGATAATTTGCATGTCTACAGTGCTTGTCTACAGTGTAGCCATGCAATCAAAAAACACCCCTGAAAGGTCGGACTGGGAATCAACGGCCGTCCAAAACCTTGTCAGGCGCCGGACGAGCGGGAATTACTACGGTCGCTTCACTTTGCGCGGCAAGCAAAAATGGTTCCCCCTCAATACGGACGTCTTTTCCGTAGCGAAACTGCGTCTGTCGGACAAAGTGCCGGAGATTGACCGTCTCCGCGGGATCGAGGCCGTTGCTAAAGGTCGGGCGCGGATGGGAGAGCTAATCAGCGCTTATCTTGAGCGAACAGACGCTAATGCCGATCTACGACCCTCCTCGAAAACGTCCCGGCTTCCGGAGTCATACAATATCGAGTTGCTCTCTCTTGACCCTACGCAAATCTGACAAATCCATAATCCCGCATATTTGCATACTTGCATACTGTATGCTACGGTGCGGTCGCCCAAGATGCGCTCAATCGGGCCTCGACTCCGGAAATCCGCAGCTATGCCGCGGGACTTTTTAAAGCCGCCGAACAATTGCACAACCAAGCCTGCGCGTTGCTGACGCCTGGCGACGCGATCACGCAAGTCGAACCGCGCCTGTTGCGAGACTTGAACACCAAATCCGGCCCAGAGTATGACGCCGCATTTATCGCTTTGGCAGTCGACACTCAACGCCAGCTCACCGCGAAGTTAAACATTGCGGCTAAAGAACGCGAAGCGGTTGACCACGGACGTGTTGAGCCAACCCATGCGCTGCTTGATCTAAGGCCTTTTCATGCGTCTCGATGCGACTGAACAGGCTGTCGCGTTGCTCACGCAACCTGACCTCGGTCTTTTTTGCCTCGGTAACATCGGCAAACGTAATCACCACGCCATCGATGCGGTTGTCGGTCGTGCGGTACGGCATGATGCGCACGCCGAACCAGCGCCCGTCATGCGTGGCAACCGTCCGCTCCACCACCACTAAGGTCCGCAAGACCCCGTGCGCATCGTCGACCAGCGCCGTGTAAATCAAATCCGAGGCGAGGTCGGTAATCGGCCGGCCCACGTCGCTCGCGATTAGTTTTATGAGCGCCTTGGCTTGCAGCGTAAATCGACGCACGCACAGGACGTTGTCCAGAAACAGCGTGGCGATGTCGGTGCTGTCCAGGAGATTCTTCATGTCGTTCTGCGCGCTCGATAACTCATCGAGCTTCGCGTGGAGCTCCGCGTTCACCGTGTGCAGCTCCTCGTTCAAAGACTGCATCTCTTCCTTCGAAGTTGTGAGTTCCTCGTTGGTGGACTGCAATTCCTCGTTCGTGGATTGCAGTTCTTCGTTCAGCGAGCGCTGTTCCTCCTGCGATGTCTGCATCTCCTCGCGACACAACTGCACCTCCTTGCGCGCGCGCGCGAGTTCCCGTGCATAATCGCGCGACTGTGAACGGCCGCGACCGGTTGGAGTTTTCTCCAGCGCTTTCGTTTCAATGGGCAGAGGAACCCTTGTGAAAACGATGAGGATCAAGCCTGCCAACTCCTTGGGCTCTTGCAGCAGTTGCACCGTCACGTCTGCGCAGCGCGCCGTGTCACCGGCATCGGTTTTAATGCCCGGCAACACGAGTGGGCCTTTTTTCTTCTGCACGAGCGGAAGCGCGCGCGCGAGCTCGTGGCGCAGGCCGTCTCGCGCCATGGCAATAACGTTCCAATTCGCCTTGCCCGCCGCAGGCTCCAGGTAAAGGCCGATGCGTCCGCTGATATAGAGGACATCGCCTTGGTCGTTAACGAGCACCGCCGGTGGCGAGAAGCGGGTTTGCAGAAACTGGTCTGCGTGCGACTGAAGATTGGCCGGATGGTTTAGCGCGGGCGTATTTGCGGGGGCCGCCAGCGTGAGGGCATTAAACACCGCAGGGAAATCATGAACCGATTCGCGGCGCGCGACGTCATTCCGGCGAAAAATCCGTTCCTTTTGGGCGAGCGGCGTGAACAGTCTCGAAGAAGTGCCGAGGCTCTCCCAACTGCCGAGAAAAAGAATTCCGCGCGGGTTGAGCGCGTAATGGAAGAGCGGCAGGATTTTTCGTTGCAACGCCGGAGTCAGGTAAATCAGCAGGTTCCGGCAGCAGAGCATATCCAGCTTGGTGAAAGGAGGATCCATGATCAGGTTTTGCGGCGCAAAGACGACCATCGCGCGGATCTCTTTTTTTATCCGGTAACCGTGCGGCTCTTTGATGAAGAACCGCGCCAACCGGGCAGGCGAAACTGTCGACGCAATCGCTTCCGAGAAAAAGCCGGCGCGCGCCTTTTCGATCGCGTCTTTGTCAAGATCGGTCGCGTAAATCTGCAACGACAGCGGGCCCCGTGATTTGCTTTTTTTAAGAGTCTCCATGAACACCATCGCCAGAGAAAACGCCTCCTCTCCCGTAGAACACCCCGTAACCCACGCACGCAATTGTGTGCCGGCCGGACGACTGGACATCAACGCGGGCAACGCGACCTTCGCCAGCCGTTCCCACGCCGCCGGGTCGCGGAAAAAACCGGTAACGCCAATCAACAGTTCTTTGAACAGGATGCCGACCTCCTGGGGATTTTCCTGAAGGTATCGTATGTAATGGCCCACCTGTACGATCTGATGGATGCCCATTCGGTGCTCGACGCGGCGATCAAGCGTGCTGCGTCGATACAGAGTGAAATCATGGCCGGTATGCGTGCGTAGCAGGATGATGATTTTTTCAAGCTCCCCGCTTACAGCCTCTTCCGCCATCGGTGCCACCGCCGCCACGCGAGGCCGGTTTTTAACGTAGGCAAACAGCTTCTGGGGCAACTCCGCCGCCGGCGCGATGACATCCGCCAGCCCGGCGGCAATCGCACTGCGCGGCATCGCGTCAAACTTCGCCGTGCCCGGCTCCTGAACCAGCGTAAGCCCGAATTTCTCTTTTATCTCCAGCAATCCCGCCGTGCCATCGCTCCCCATCCCCGACAACACCACTCCGACCGCACGTTCGCGCTGATCCTCCGCGAGCGACTGGAAAAATGAATTAATCGGCAGCCGCATCCCGCGCGCTTCCACCGGCTTCATCAAATGCAAGACGCCATGCAGAACCGACATGTCGCGATTGGACGGGATGACATACAGGCAGTTCGGACGTACCCGCATCCGGTCCGCCACTTGCAGCACCTTAAGCTTCGTCACGCGCTGAAGTAGCTCGGGCATCATCCCTTTTTGAGTCGGATCAAGGTGTTGGATTACCACAAACGCCAGCCCGCTGTTATCGGGAACCTTGCTGAAAAAATCCGTCAACGCCTCCAACCCGCCCGCCGACGCCCCAATCCCCACGATGGGAAAACTGCTGGCAAAACTTTTTACCTTTCCGGAAACCTGGCCATGACCCTTCGCGCCCGCAGCCCGACGCCGGTGGAGTTTCCGCAAAACCGGCAAGATAGACTTATTCAAGAACAACCAATGACCGCCAAAGAGCTCAGCGGTTCGAGGATGTGTAGTATATTTCGAATGTTATACGGGTGTCGAGAGCCTCGGGAGATTTGAATCCTCACGACTGGCATTTCCCAATGAGTTTTCTACAGACGCCGCCAATTATTTGCACAAGCAAGATACTTGGAGGAACGGTCTCTAAATGTAGCCCTGCGGTCGGCGAATGTTCGATTAGCTTTTCGTCGGTGACCGCGCCCGCGGGCGCCGGTAGCGTTGTAAATAGTGTTCGCGATGACAGCGGATACTCCGCAGCTGCCGATCTCAAAACAACTCCAGTTGTCCACGACTTCGCCTTCGAAAGTTTGTGCAGGAGAGTTGCGGACGCTCCCGAGTCAACCCTGCCCGCCGGGCACTTACTTCAAAGATTTTCGCAATCTGCTCGGCGAAAATCCCTGTGCCTCGCATCCGCGTGCCCCAGTTTGAATCGTAGAGTTTTCCGTCACGAACGTCTTGAATTCGCGAGATGATTTTTTCCTTTTTTCCCGGGACGTGATCTTCGAGCCAGCTTAGGAAAACATCTTTCACGGCGTGCGGTAAGCGCAGCATGACCCAGCTGCATCCTTTCGCCCCAGCTTGAGCAACGGCGTCGAGAATGGCGGGAATCTCGTGATCAGTGAGTCCGGGAATCACGGGCGCTACCATGGCCACGACTGGAATGCCCGCGTCACTCAGCATTCTAATGGCGCGCAATCGATGTTCAGGTCGTGCAGCTCTAGGTTCCAACTTGCCAGCTAAATTGGCATCGAGAGAGGTGACGGAGATGTGAACAGAAACACAATTATACTTAGCGAGGTCTTGAAGTAGGTCGATATCCCGGGTTACCAAAAAGTTCTTGGTTATAATGCTTACCGGCTGACGAAATTCAGCCATTACTTCGAGACACTGGCGGGTGATGCGAAAGTGGCGTTCCGCTGGCTGGTAACAGTCCGTTGCTCCGCTCATCATGATTGGCTCGGGAATCCATTGGAGGGATTCGAGTTCTGAGCGTAGCAGTTCTGGCGCCCGAAGTTTCACGAGAATCTTCGTTTCAAAATCTATGCCGCTGCTCCAACCGAGATATTCGTGATAAGGACGGGCGAAGCAATACGAGCATCCATGAGAACACCCTCTGTAACCGTTCAATCCCCAATGTCTGCCGAGGTCGGGGCTTTCGTTTTTTGTGATAATACTTTCAGAAGCGTCGAAGTAATATTTGGTTTTGGGACTGTCTCGCTCTATCGGGGCACCAGTAAATTCATCGAATTCACCGTAGCTCTCATCGGGAGCCACTATGAGTGGATCAAATCGGTTCGGCGGATTTATGTTTGGGCCTCGACCTGTAATTCGCGTGTTCGGTTGCATCGGTTCGAAACGTTATAATTCGTTTAGTAGAAATCGTGGGACGCCTGCGCTGGCGTCACGAACGACAATACTTTTCAGCGATTACGCGGATGACGACGGCGATGATTCGGAGTGTTGACCATACGTGTTCATTTGAACACTCATGGTCAAATTGTTTTCGTTAAAATTTTGTGTGCCTGCATTGAGACTAACCGTTATCCGACACATTCTCCGAAACGTAACGATCCGCGTTTTCGCTAGTGTAGGAGCCGAGAGAATTCACCGTAACTGGACTTAACTACTCACCGAATTGCACCACCTCCCAGCGGCTGGAATCTCATTTGAGATACGGGCGTGAGGGGAAATGGGGCGCCTCCCATGCGCGTCGCTAGGTGACTCGCGACTTGCCGCGCGCGGGCGAGCGCGAACACTGCCGTCATGCCCCTTACCCATTTTCTCGAGCCGAGCCGCCGGCGTCGCTTAAACGCGAGTTTTCTTTTACTTTCACAGGCATGGGGAAATGAAACTTCACCACCTGAGTCATGCGATCGACCCTACGGTTGTTAATAGTTGCCATCCTGCTGCAGGGCGCCTCGCCGCTGTCGTGGCCCGCGCTCGTCTCGGAAACCGGCCGGCCGCTCATGCAGGTGTTCACGCCGCGCGAATACCAAGCCGACCCGCTTTGCCAGGCCGTGGTGCAAGGAAGCGATGGCGTGATGATTATCGCCAACAACACTGCGGCCATCGCGTTCGACGGGGTGCAGTGGCAATCAATCGCCCTGCCCCCCGCTTCCACGGGAATCAGTCAACTGGTCCTCGGCGCGGATGGCGTCACCTACGCCGCTGGCGGCAGCGTGCTCGGTTACTTCGAAGGGCCGGTCGGACAAAAAACTTATCGCTCGCTGCGCGACGCCTTGCCCGAAAAAGAACGCGACGGCGCTCGGAGCTATGTGATCGCGGCGGGACGCGAGGGAGTTTATTTCACCGATGGCATCACCTTGCGCGCGTGGCGCGACGGCGCACTCGTTAGCATCGGCGGATCGCTCCCGCCGGAGACCGAACTCTTTTCTGCCGCGGGAATTGTTTACGTAAAGGGCAACGACGCTTCGCTGGCTCGCATCGAACAGGATGCGCTCGTCCCCGTAACCACCGATCCGCTCCTCATCGGCACTGACTTGGTTTTGATCGAGTCGCTGACCGAAGGCGCGCTGCGGGTGCTGACGCACAATCGCGGATTCCTTCAGGTCAGCGCGAACGGCGAAGTCACCGCGATGCCAACGTCGGCGGACAAACTCTTCGCTGGAAAGCGCGTGCTCTTTGCGCAACGGTTCGCGGACGGTTCGTGCGTGGTCACGTTCAGCCCGGGCAGCGGAGGGGGTGGAATCTTCCTTTCGGAGCAAGGCGAGGTGCAAGGTTGGCTCGACGAATCCAGCGGCCTACCCAATCGCAACCTGCGCAGTCTCGCGACGGATACAGAAGGCGGATTATGGGTCGGCCTCGAATACGGCATCGCCCGCCTCGACTGGCCCTCCGGCGTGACGTTGTTCGATCCCGTAAACGGGCTGAACGGATTCGTCACGAGTATCGCGCGCCAGGAAAACAGTTTGTATGCGTCGACACTTTCCGGACTGCACCAGTTGTCGCCGGGCAGGAATTCTGCGGAGCCAGCCGTTTTTAAATCAGTCCTCAGCGAGGCGGTTTATGGTCTGCGGCCGGACGCCTCGGGATTATTGTTTCGTCACCAAACCAAATTAGGGCGCATTACGCCGCGCGGCAGCGAAATCCTTTTTCCGCTTCCCAGTGCCTTCGGCAGCTTCGGCCCGTCGAAGCGCGATCCCCAACGACTATGGGTTAACACCATGCAAGGCTTGCATTCGATTTATCGCGAAGGCGTCAGCTGGCGCGATGAGGGACTGGTGCCGGGCTTCACGGAACACGTGGCCGGATTGCTCGAGATGGACGATGGCACGATGTGGATTTCGAGTTTCGAACGCGGACTCTTTCGGCTGCATTTTCGCGATCTCGCGAATCCGCAAGCCGGGGTGACGCGAGTGCAGCGCTACGCGGAGGGGCACGGCTTGCCGGAATTCGACCACTGCGCTGTTTACAGTTGGCATGGAAAACCGATCTTTCTCTTCGACCGCAGTGCGCATCCCTACCACTTCGATCCCGTCCGCCAGAAGTTCGCGCCCCTGCAGGAAGCCGCGGCACTGCCCACCAATATAATTCCCAACTGCTGGTCCTCGCACCCCAGCGGCGAAAGCCTGTGGTTCACGACCAATAATCCGCAATCAGCCCAGCAAGTCATCTATCGATTGCGCGCGGGAGAAACCGCGCCGCAGTTTCTGCCCCGCGCCATCGCCGAAACCGCCGGAAAAATCTGGCAGTTTCAGGAGGAAACAACCCCGGCGGGACCGGTGTTGTGGATTTGCTCGGTCAACGGATTGCTGCGTGTGGAACTCGACCGGGCCTTTCGCGCACCCACGCCGCTGCGCGTGTTGTTGCGCGCGGAAGCAGTGGACGAGGGCGCGCGTCTCCCCGCGGACAAAACGACCCCGAAATTCATTTTTTCCGCGCCCCGCTTTCAAACCGGTGCCGCGGTGGAATACCAGACTCGGCTCGTCGGTGCCGACGATGACTGGTCGACGTGGTCCACCGAACACACCCGAAACTACGCGCGCCTGCCGCGTGGCGACTACCGTTTCGAAGTTCGCGCGAAAGACGCCGACGGAAGTTTAAGTGACGTCGCCACGCTCTCGTTTTCTCTCTTCCCGCCGTGGTGGAAATCGACTTGGGCAATCGTGTTGTGGACTCTCCTCGCGATCGCGACCGTCGTCATCCTGACACGGGCCCTCGCCGTGCGCGCACTCAACCGCCGGCTCGAGTTGCTTAAAGCGCAAGCGGCCGTGGAGCAGGTACGCCTCCGCCTGGCGCGCGATTTGCACGACGACATTGGCTCGGGGCTCGGCCGGGTGATTCTTTTCGCCGGCGAGGCCGAGCGCTCGAAAGACGATCCCGCCAAACTCGCCGCGTCGCTCGATCGCATGCGGCACACTGCCCACGACCTCGTGCAACATGCCCGCGAAATCGTCTGGGCGGTCAGCCCGCAACACGACTCGGTCGCCAGTCTCGCCGAACGCGTGGGCGATTACGCGATGGAAACGATCGGCGCCGCCGGCATGCGTTGCGAGACGGATATCCCCGTCGATCTGCCGGCGTGGCCGCTGCGCTCCGACGCGCGCCATAGCTTGTTTCTCGCGGTGAAGGAAACCTTACACAACTGCGTGAAATATTCTGAGGCCAGGACGGTGAAGATCACGGCACGCGTCATCGGACAGGAGTTCACGCTGGCGATCGCGGACGACGGCCGCGGATTCGCGCCGGGCGAGCGTCGCGGCTCGGGCCACGGCTTGCGCAACCTCGCAATCCGCGCGGAAGCGCTCGGCGGTTCTGCGGAGATAGCGAGCGAACCGGGTCGTGGCACGACCGTGGTGTTGCGCATCCCGATCACTCCATCGACAGCATGATCTTTCAGGAAACTTTTGAGTGACGTCGGGAGTTTTTCGCGGTCTTTAGACACCGTGACTCCCCTCGCCCTCATCGAAGACGATGCCGACTACCGCGCCGGCCTCGAGCGTCTGATCATAAGCAGTGGACGTTTCACGCTGGTCGGTTCCTACGAGTCCGCGGAAGCCGCTCTGGCCGCGTTGCCGAAAGTCGCGCCCTCGCTCGTGCTTTCGGACATCAATCTCCCAGGACTGCCCGGCCCCGCCGTGGTGCAACGTCTGCGCACACTGCTGCCGGCCACGCGCTGCGTGATGCTCACGATTTTCGACGATCCCGATAATCTTTTCACCGCGCTCCAGGCCGGTGCGATCGGCTATCTTTTGAAAACCTCCGCGCCGGACGAAATTCTCGCCGCACTCGATGAAGCCGTCGCCGGCGGCGCGCCGATGTCGCGTCCGATCGCGCGACGCGTGCTGACATCGTTTGCCCGCCCCCTGACACCTTCGGCGGTGGAGGCCGCGCTGACCGTCCGTGAGAAAGAAATTTTGGATCAACTCGCCCGTGGCCTCGCTTACAAGGAGATCGCCGCGCAACTCGGCATCAGTCCCGCCACCGTGAAAAATCATCTGGCGCGCATCTACGAAAAACTACAGGTCCGCTCACGCACGGAAGCGAGTGTGAGGTGGCTGGGACGTTAGCCGGCCGGTCCGAAAAGTTCCTCGTCTACCCAAAATGGGGCCGAATGGCCTATAGGGACGGTCGCCAAGAATTGGTAGATTGAACCCCTTCGGGCCGACGCAGCGCGGAGCGCGGCGTCTGGTATACCCGCACTTCCTGTTGAGTTGGCCCATGCCGCCACATGTCGCCTTCTCGCTCCCTCCGCTCGCGCCCGCTCGCGCATCTCTTAATCAGCCTCGGCCTGCTGGCCGTTTCCGCCAGCCGAGCGACGCTCTGCGCGCAGACGCTCAGCTCCCACACGAATTACAGCGGGCAGAATCTCGCCAATGGGGATTACCACAACCAATCCATCAGCAATTCGAATTTCACCGGCGCCAATCTCAGCGGGTCGAATTTCGAATTTGCCGCGCTCGTCGACGACAACTTCACCAACGCGAACCTCTTCGGCGTCAACTTTTGGCGAGCGCGGTTCGCCAACACGACTTTCGCCGGCGCCGACCTGCGCAACACGATCTTCAACGCGACCGAGTTTCAGAACGTCAAAAACCTCGTTGGCGCCAACTTCAGCGGCACCAGCCTCGCCAGTTACGTTGCGGTAGGCGCGAACTTCACCAATGCCAATCTCAGCAACGCGAATCTCACCGGCACGCGCTTCAGCAGTGCCAACCTGACCGGCGCCAATGTCACCGGAGCGGACTTCACCGGCGCCAGCCTCGACAACGCCAACCTCACCAACAGCACGATCACCGCAGCCCAGCTCGCCTCGACTGGCAGCGTCCGTTCCAACCTCATCCTCTCGGGTGTCAATTTCACTAGCGACGATTTCGGCGCGATCGCTCTTTCCCGCGTCACTTTTAGCGGCACCAACTTCACCTCCGCAAAAAGTTCCGGCGCTGACTTCTCCCACGGGGATTTCCGCGCGGCCGACTTCACCCAGGCCCAGTTCACCCACAGCAACTTCTCCTCCGCCAGCTTCTACAACACGATCGCGACCAGCGCCGATTTCAGCGGTTCGAATTTCCAGAATGCCAGCCTCGACGGCACATACCTGACCAACGCCAATCTCACCGGGGCGAATTTATCCCGCAGCACCCTTACCTGGGTCCGAACGTCCGGAGCAAATTTCACCTCGGCTAATTTCACTTCCGCCACCCTGAAAGGGGCGAACCTGAGCAACACCGTGATGACCGGCGCGGATTTCACCTCCGCCGACCTTACGGGCACAACGCTCTCCGGCAATGCCCGCAACGCCAACTTCACCTTAGCCAAGCTCAACTCCGGCACCTTTAGCGTCACCGACTTTCGCGGCGCCGATTTCACGAACGCGACCACCACGGGTGCCGGTTTCTACCAGGCCGATCTCCGCGAGACCAACATCACCGGCGGGCAGTTGAGCGTCGCCTACAAAAATCTTTATCAGACCAACCTCTCCGGGCTCACGCTGACCAACCTTTCCTTCACCAATGGCAACGCCGACTCCGTCAATTTCGCCGGCGCGACGCTGAACAATGCGGATTTCACCGGCTCGCGGTTGTGGGACGCCAACTTCACCAACGCCAATGTCAGCGGCGCGAATTTCACCAACGCCCAGGTTTATTACGCCTACTTCGCGGGTGCCGACCTCCGGGGCACGTGGCTGACCGGGGCGCAACTGGCCGGCGCGAACAAAAATCTTTCCGCCACCAACCTGGCGAACAAGACCCTTTCGAATGCCAACTTCAATAATTTCAACTTCCAAGGGGCCACCCTGACCGACGTGAAATTCGAGTCGGGCACGCTATGGAATGCCGACTTCACCAACACCAACCTTGCGCGCGTCAACTTCACCGGGGCTCAGCTTTATTCCACGATCCTCACCGGCGCCAATCTCACCGGCGCGTGGATCACGCCGGCGCAACTCGCGACCGCCAATCCGAACCTCTCCGGCATCACGCTGACGAATTACAACTTCTCCAGCGCCAACCTCAGCAATTTGAATTTCTCCGACGCGACTCTCACCGGTATGTCGTTCCAGTCGGGAAATCTGTATCGAAACAACTTTTCCGGCGCCAACCTCTCCGGTGCGAATTTGAGCTACGCGGCGCTCGACCAAGCCAGTTTCACCGGCGCAAATCTTACGAACGCCAACTTTTCCGGCGCCAGCCTGCGGGAGACCAGCGTGCTCACGTCACAACTCTCCGGCGCGAACTTCGCCGGCGCCACCTTCCAAGGCACAACGATCGGTGATGCCTCGCGCAGCGACGGATTTATCTATTCCGGTCAACTCGATCTGGGTGCCGGGTCCTCCCTGACGCTCGCTTCTGCAGGACGCGCCAAGATCGGCTCGCTCACGACGCTCGCTTCCAACGCCACTCTTACTGCGGCCCACGGCCTTGAACTCGACGCCGGCAGCACGCTGCGCGGCACCGGCACTCTCGCCACGCCGAACAATGCAGCCGATGCCTCCGTCCTCCACGGCACGGTGCAGTCTTCCGGCCTGAAGTTTACCGGTTATGTGCGGGGCGATGCAGCTTACACGGGAGCGGTCACCTTCTCCAGCACGCTCGAGCTCTCCAATACTGTCAATAATTTCGCCGGCACCTCCGGCCAAATCACGCTCAACGGCGGACACCTGATCGCCACGGGCAACACGTCCATCGCGCGTCCATTTCTGCTCGCCTCGAATGCGAGCAATACCATTTCCGCCGCCGCCGGTGCCACGCTGACCTTGTCCGGCAGGATCGATGGCCAGACGTTAAACGTGCAAGGCCCGGGCACCCTCGCCCTCACCGGAGAAAATCTTTTCAACCGCCTCATCCTCGCTTCCGGCTCGCTGCGCGTCGGCTCGGCGGAAAACCTGAACTACACGTGGGACGAAACGAGCACGGTTACCTTCGACGGCGGCGCGCTGCAAGCGGCGGCCAGTTTCTCCACCACGCACACGACGATCCTCGCCGCCGGTGGCGGCACGTTCGAGGTCGGTTCCGGTCTCACGCTCGATTGGAACGGCGCGATCGCCGGTGAAGGTTCGCTCACCAAAATCGGCGCGGGCACCTTGCTGCTCGGCGGCGCGGGCACTTACACGGGCGATACGTTCGTGAACGGCGGCATTCTCCGCCTGACCTCCGCTTCCGCTTTTAACGAACACACCACGCTGCACGTCGCCGAGGGCGCGACCTTCGACACGAACGGTTTTGATCCCAACGTCGGCGGCGTGGGTGGCGCAGGCACCGTGCAGATCAATTCCGGCGGGCTGACGCTGAATGGCAGCGGCAACGAAACGTTTGGCGGTAAATATACCGGCACCGGCCAGCTCAGTATCGCGCGCACGGGCACACTCACGCTCACCGGCGCCAACACCTACACCGGCGGCACGAGCATCGATGGCGGCACCCTTGAAATCGCGGGCGGCGGTTCCATTGCGCACCCCGACGCCGCACTCGCCATCGGCAACTCCTCGGAAGCGGCGGCCTTGCACGTGACAAACGGCAGCCTGACTGCGGGAGCGACCGAAATTGGCAAAGTCGGCAACAGCAGCCTGGTAATCAGTGGCCCGGCCGCCACCGCCACGCTGGATGCGGTCTATATCGGTTGGGGCACGGGAACCGGCACCCTCGAGATTAACTCGGGTGGTCAACTCATCACCAACGGAACAGCCGCTTGGGGTCCCAACCCTCTGTTGCCGGTGGCCCTCACCGTTTCTGGGGCCGGCTCGGTTTGGAACAACGCCACTTGGTTCAATGTTTCCGGGAACGCCTCACTCGCCATCCGCGACGGCGGCACGGTCGCTACCGGCACGATGTCGATCGGCTCCTCCTTCAACACCGCGACCACCATCGTCGGCAACCAGGCACTGCTGAATGTAAACACCCTCAATATCGCCAGCAATGGCCGGGGAAGCCTCGTCATCGAAAGTGGCGGGACGGTGGTCGCTGATGCCGCCTCCATCGGGCAATATAACTTCGGCACCGTCTCGGTCGAAGGTGAGGGTAAATTTCAAGCCAACATCCTGACGCTCTACACTCGCGGAACGCTCACCCTCGGCGGCGCGCCCGACAGCGCGGCGAAGGCCGCCGGCACGCTCGCGATCGGCAGCATCGATTCCGTCAGCGGCGGGAGAATTAATTTCAACCATACCAACGCCACCTATGCGTTTGACACCCCGCTCACTGGCACTGCCCGCCTCACCCAAAATGGCCCCGGCACCACGGTGCTCAGCGGCAACAACTCTAACTTCACGGGCGCGCTCGAAATCAACGCCGGCACGCTGCGTGTAGAAAGCAACTTCGGCTCCAGCGCGACGACCATCAATGCCGGCGGCACGCTCGGTGGCAGCGGCACCATTGGCGCCTTCACTTTGAACAGCGGCGGCACCCTCGCTCCCGGCAACTCCCCCGGCGCGCTCCACGCCGGTGACACGACCTGGCAGGGTGGCGCGAACTATGTGTGGGAAATCAACGACGCCGCCTCGCCCGGAACGGGCGCCGGCACGCGTTACGACCTGCTTTCCGTTTCCGGCACGCTCACGATTGCCGCGACGAGCGGAAACAAATTCACAATCACCCTCGCGTCGCTTCTCGCCGACAACACCGCCGGCAATGTCGTGAATTTCAACAGCGACATAAATTCGTCCTACACCATCGCCAGTGCGTCCGGCGGCATCATCGGTTTCGACGCCAACGCGTTCACGATCAACTCCGCCGGTTTCTTCAACGCGACTAACGGCGGATCGTGGAATCTCTCGCACGTCGGCAATAATCTAAATCTCAACTTCGCCGCCGCGTCGGCGATTCCAGAGCCTTCTGCTTACGCCGTTTTCTTTGGCGCCGGTGCTCTCGCTTTTGCGTTTTATCGCCGACGTCAAAGAAAGTAATTTGTCGGAGAGAAATTATGAGATGCGACTCAACCCTGAGTATAACGACTGGGCAGGCGTTTCTCCCCCAAGTTTCGAAACACTTCTCTTCGGTTATCTACTTCGGCAATGCTCCTGATGGTGTGACCCGTTCCATTTTTACGGTCAACTTCGGGAGCTGGACATCGCTCCCCGATTGCGAGTGACGCAAGCGCCTACTATCTCGACCCGTCAACGAGGAATATCCACGTAAAGCGACAGCTGGATAGAATTATTCATCACCGTGAATTGTGGGAATGAAAACGTCGTTTCAAGGCCATCGCGCAGTATTCCAGTATTAGATTTTCTGTCACATGGGCTGTCTACAGTGCAGCCGAAAATTGAGCAAAATTGGGAAAAAGTGAGAATCACGGAAACAACACAACCCTTTGATTGGGTGGATTTTGACAAATTCAGAAAAATAGAGAAAACATCTGAAAATGCCGTTTAGCCGTTATGGGTCCTTTGCTCTACCACTGAGCTACTCTGGCGAAAATCAACTAACGGCGGGTATTCCGCTTCTGCCAAACGACGTGACGAGCAATTTCGTCAATTCTCAGGATTTGCCAGCACTGTCGCCGTATTCCCAGTGATACGGGATGACGGTGTCCCCGAGAATGAATTGGATGAGCTCCGCGAACGCGGCTTCAGCGCGAACGTCGTTGGCCAGGATCACGACGGCACGCTTGCCGTTTTCGAGGCAGACTAAGGTGTTCGCGGTGATGTTATTGTGACCGCCTTTGAAGAAGCCCTTCCCTTGCGGACCGGTAAACACGATCACGCCCAGTCCGGCATGGAGATGCTTCGTTTGTTTATCCGCAGGCGCGTCGGCTTGGCGCGTAGGGAACTGCGTCGCGGTCGTAATCGGCAAAATCGGGCGCGCCAGTGCTTGAGCGGAAGCAGCGCTGAGGCCTTCGCCATTCACGAGCGCGCGGGCAAATTTGCTGATGTCCGCGATGGTCGTATCCATCGAGCCCGCCGCGCGGACCCGTGAACGCTGGTCGTGTGGTTTAGGTTCACCGCGATCGTTCCACCCGTCAGCGACATTGCCCGCGAAATCGGCGCGCCACTGCAACGCGGTGCGTGGCATCTCCAATTGTGTGAAAATTCGGTTGGTTAACGTGCCCACATCGAGGCCGAGGCCTTTCTCGATCGCGAATTGCAACAGTTGAATGCCGTCGCCAGAGTAGCCATAACGGGACCCCGGCGTGAAATGGATTTTCAATTTCCCGTCGGGTTCAAGAAATCCGAAGTTCGAAAATCCCGTGGAATGCGTGAGGACGATGCGCGGCGTGATCAGGCGCCAGCGCTCGTCTTCGGCCAACGGCGACCAATCAGCGTATTTGGGTTCGCTCGGATACTCCGGCAGCGGCTTCGCCAGATACTCCCCAATCGGTCGATCCAGATTCAGCTTCCCTTGATCCACCAGTTGCAACGTCGCGTAAGCCAACACCGTCTTCGTCAGCGAAGCGCCATACATCACAGTGTCCGTTTGCAACGGCTCGCCCGCCGAATTCCTCACGCCATAGGCTTTGACGTAAACGATCTTCCCTTGATCAATCACCGCCAACGCGAGCCCTTTCGCCTCGGTTTTCGCTAACGCTTGCGCCACCCGCGCATCAATCGCAGCCGGCGCAGGAATGGATGGCTGCGCGGCGAGCAATGATTGGGCGAGCAAACTACAAATTACAAAACGCAGGCGCGAGTGAGTGAGCATAAAGTGAATGTGAGAGAGGATTTTTAAATATCGTCGTAACTTAACCAGCGAAAACAGGTGATCACAAATTTCCTGCCTAACCCATTAGGAGCAAAATCGACCGTGCGCTGCACCACTGCTTCACAGACATAGCGCGACTCTATCCGGCCATCTAAATTCACCGAATCGCCGTAAGCGCGAATCCGAAAAGTATCGGAGCGCACGGTGAGCACATCGCGCATCACGACCATAAACTGGGTAGGCGTAACGCCGCTTCCGCTGGCTAGCAGTGCATCAGACAATAGCCCGCTGGTGGCAAACGAATCGACTGACGTGAAGGGTCCGTGGGTTGATTTCCCCGCAGTCGTCGCTGCAGCAAAATTGCTGGTAATTCTGCCCTGCAGCGTGGTGAGCGTGGTCACGGATGTGCCAAGTGCGGAGGACGAAATTTGAGGAGTCGCGCCACTCTGGTTGTAAGTTTGGAAAAGCCCACGCCAAGTGATCGCCGACGTCGTGTTGATGTTGAAGGTGCCAGATTTCCGGGCCACGCCGAGACTTTGCGGAACCAGCCTGATTGAACTCAGCGTGGCGTGGTGAAAGTTATCCTTCAACACGCTCGCCGCGAGTGCAGTCGCAGGCATGACGCGGAGCTGTTCGAAGCTCAGCACACTCGGAATTTTAGCGGAATTCGCGCTGAGGGTTGATTTCAACGCAGCAGAGTTTACCGGCACGTCACTGAGAACGGGAATGACTCCGGGAGCCGCGAGTTCGCCCGGCGCTGAATAGGCGCTGACCTTCACCCCTTCATCGCCAATCCAATAAGCGATTCCGCCCACCACGCGGCTCTGATGACTAGTTGAGTCGATTGTCTGAACCTCGATTTTTCCTGCTTCAACTTGTTCGGAATTCGTCGAACTCGCACCGACGCTGCCTGCCCCCACTAAGGTGATCCGCGTGAGGCTGGGATCAATCATGGGCGACGCATTGGCACCTGAAACGAGCCACCGTAGAAAATTGCCGTTCGCATCCCAAGCTCCACACCAGTGTCGCGTAGTATTGGTGGCTCCTGAAGAAACTCCGGCGATTCCCGCCATGCCGGTGATCCGTGAATCGTCACCGGCGGTTCGTTGCAATTCCCCGAGCGCTAAGTCGAGGGCAAGCAACGCGTGCTGCCTCGCTCGAACTTGATAGGAGCCCGCGTGCGCGACATCACTGCCGACTTTAACCAAAGCGCTCAAAGCGAACACCCCTAGAATCAACAAGGCCAGCAGCGCCAGAGTGATGACCAAGGCGAAGCCTCGCGGACTTGGTTGCATACGAGAGATGATCATAGACCGCGTGCCTTGATTTCAACACGTCGCATAAACACTCGAGAGTGAGCTTCCACGACGCTCCACCACCACGCATCGTCTGTTGCAAACGCCGGCGGGCGTGAGATCTGTCCGCTGCCTCCTTCCATTGCAGCCAGGATGCGCGCGCCTTCCTCGGTCAGCACGCGCAGCATGATTTCTGCGACATCGGGGAATTGATTTTCCGGATTGGGAGTTACTGCATCTGTCGCGCGATGCGTCGTGTCGCTGGCGCTGGCAGGGAATATCCGCTGAAGGCGTCCGCTTGCATCACGCGCGTAAAGCCACACCGCGAGGTCGACCACATTTGTGGCGAGCGCGTCTGAGCTCGAACTGGGATTTGAAAGATTCGCCCCGTAAGCGGTGACGTTGTATCCGCTCGAGAACGTGTCGTCGTTATTGATAAACGTTCGATAAAGCGTGTAGCGCACGTCCGCAGGATTTGTGGCGCTGACAGTTCCGCTCACTGGCCGCCGGACAATTTGGTATGAAAGCGCGCGAGGTAACGCGAGTTGGGTCGAAGATTCTGCAGTAGCGGCTATGAACCGCAGCCACGCACCGGAAAGACCAAAACGCGTGTCGCCAATCGTTGGTTCAATCACGGACGTTGGCGGCACCAGCGACAGGCTCAGCGCTGTCGCTGGTTTCATGAACGCGGAGCTCAGCCAGCCGCGACCACTTAGTCCCGCGGTGGAATTAACCACGTCAACGGCCAGCCAGTTATTGCCTACAGCTGTTCGAGCATGACACGCGCTTTGCAAATCCCGTTCGATCATATCCAATGCCAGTTTCGCTTGGGTGCTGCCGGAAAAGCCGTCCTGCGTGCGCTTCCACACCGTGAGCGTGTTGGTCGTCACGCTTAGCATGATGCCCGCCAGCACAAGGGTGATCGTCACCGCGACGAGCAACTCAAGTAAGGTGAAAGCCTGCGTGCACGCTTTGTTCATCGCAGCACAGATACCGTGAAGGAGATTTGCTGCCGGTCTTTGAGGTCGGTGCTCGTCGTGGAGTCGGGCACGCGATATGGCCATGACACCCTCACCTCTAAAGCGATCATTGCAGCAGCAGAATCGTAGGCGAGCGTGCCGCTGTTAAATCGCCATGCCTCAATCAGGAAATAGCGCTCCGCGTCTGGAATAGTGAGTGAGCTCGCGGGCACCAGATGGGTTTGAGCGTGAACGCGCGAACCATCTCGGTTTCCAACGATTTCAAATCCGCCGATTAGTGGCGCCGCCATGATCGGAACGTGAGTCGCTAATGCATCAAACCCTCCCACCGCCACGAGCCGTTGTAATTCCACGCGAATCGAATCGGGCAAACGCTGCGCGACGAGTGAGTCTTCGGCTTCAATGGATTGGCGCGTTAAAGCAGGCAGCATCGCCAGCACGGCAACCACGGCGACGGCAAAAATACCGACGGCTAACACCACTTCGATGAGGGAAAACGCGCGGGTTTTTCTCCGAAAAAGCATCGGCTAAAATCCTTGTCGCCCGTTAACCAACACGGCGACGCCGTAAGTGCCGATACTCACACCGCGCACGGTTTCAGGATCCTCAAACTGAATTGGCGACATACCGGCGACCGTGGCATCAGGCGGAAACATTTTCACGGAGCCGAGGATCAGATCGCCCGAATTCCCGGTCGCGCCAGAAGCAGAGATCGCCACTGCGGTCCATTGCTCCGCGGTATTTGAATTCACGGCCAACGTGTATTCAGAAGTGGTGCGCAGCGAAGTTGAACGCAACGCGGCACCGTCAGACGGACGTGTCCACAGTTTCTCGGAATTCACCAAATTGCTGGGATTCGTGAGGTCACGCGGCAGCACCGCAACTCCGTCCGGCAGGTAAGCATCAGACACTGTAATCCAATTTGTGCCATCGGAAACCTGCAGCACGACGTAACGCAAATAACGGCGCGAGGCGTCGACTGAAGTCGGATCGTTTTGAATTAAGATTCGAGCGCCTTGTCCGGACGACACGGCTTGGGTGCGCGCCGCAATCAACAGATTCGAGATCAGCGCTTGGCCGGATTGAAGCGCGGCACCCTTCCCTTGATTCACACCGCGAACTAAAAAAAATGTGAGCCCGGCGATCACGCCAATCACCACCAGGAGTTCCATCAGCGTAAAGCCACGTCTGGAACTGCGCGGGCTCATTTCCAGCTAAAAATAAACTCTGGCGAGGCCGCGGTGGAGTTGGGTGCGGGCGAATAAAATAATACTCCGGCTCGCACGCCCGTCGCAGGGAAATCGCCTGCCGTCGGCGTCATGCCGTTTGCTGCGGGCAAAGTTGTGAAATCACTGCCGGCGCGAATCGTCCCATCAAGGTTTCGATCCACGAGCACTGCGATCGACGCGTTCTCAAACGCGTCTTTAATAAGCGTCGCGTTCGGTTCACCTGCCGCAATGAAATCGCTTTCGCTGAACGCATAGAACGGGATTTGTTTTCGGTTTTGCGCGAGCAGCGTTGCGCTGGGCGTCGTGCCATCGCGTTTCTTGGCGGCGAGCACATCGTGAAACGGATGATCGCCCGTGATCGTGGCGACTGCACCACCGTTCACTAGATTGGTGGAATGAAACGTGGGATAATACCCGTATTCACTGCGAAAACTTTCGATCGCGGCGGCCCACTGGCTAAATTGGACTTTGGCTTTTGCTTTGTTGGCAGAGCGACGCGCAGCGCCGACGGCGGGGAAAATTAACGCAGCCAAAATACCGACGATGGCAATGACTGAAAGTAACTCGATCAACGTAAAGCCGCGTTTAGGTTCACGAAATTTTCCTGCTAAGGGCTGAGCGCTGACGGCTGCTCGCTCCATGGTTTTCATCAGTTCCGATCAGCGTAGATGTTATCCGTGTTCACCGGTTTACTGTCGCGGGTGGCAGCTTCGTAGGTCGCATCGATGTTACCGGTGGTCGGCAGCGGCAGCGTGAGATTTTCGTCGGGGCCCGCGCTCACGAGAATGTAGGCGCTGTTGGTCCATGTGTTGCCGGCTGGTTTATAGGCGTAGCGATACGACTGACCCCATGGATCGACGAAGTGGTTTTGCAGGGCATCGTCGGGCGCGCGGAGGTCAGCCATCGTGAAACGGGAGCGCTCGAATAGGATGCGTTGTTGCGGGAGAATGCGCGGGGCGTTGAGCGCAGAGCCGCGTTGGCCACTGAGGGCGAGATGCAGTTGTTCGCACGACGCGACGTCATCAAGGCTGTCGTCGGACGCGATGCGCGGGTAGTCGCCGTATTGGCGTTTGTAGGCTTCGAGCGCAGCGGCGAGCGCGGCGAGTTCGGCTTTGGCGCGGGCGACTTTGCTGGCGGTCGCGGCGTGGCGCCCCACTCCAATCACGATCGCGCTCAGCACGCCAATGATGGTGAGCACCGCGAGGAGTTCGAGCAGGGTAAACCCGCGCGCTTTGCGGGTCGTTTGAAAATTACGCTCAGCCGGCGGCCTCGAAGGCAAGGGAGTGTGGGTTGGGCCGGTGAACATGTTAAAAATAAAAACGAAGAGTGACGAACGGCTCCAACCAAAATTTGACCATAAAAAAGGCGGTGCCACAAAAATGGCCCCGCCTGATGAAAGATTTTTTCGTCGATCGATTAATCTTCCTGCTGAAGCGCGGTGATGACCGAGAAATCTTCAAGCGTGGAGGTGTCACCCTTCACTTCGCGGCCAGCGGCGATTTCCTTGAGGATGCGGCGCATGATTTTGCCGGAACGGGTCTTGGGCAAACCGGCGGCGAAACGCACCGCGTCGGGCTTCGCGAATGAACCGATCTCACGACCGATGTGCGCACGCAGCGCTTCTTTCAAGGCGTCATCCGCGGCAATGCCGGTCTTGAGTGACACGAACACGACAAGTGCGGAACCTTTTAAGTCATCCGGACGGCCTACGGCGGCAGCTTCGGCAACCGAAGGATGCGTAGCGAGCGCGGCTTCGACTTCAGCGGTGCCGATGCGGTGGCCGGAGATGTTGAGCACATCGTCCACGCGACCAGAGATCCAGAAATAGCCGTCTTTGTCCTGCTTCGCGCCATCGCCGGTGAAGTAGACGCCGGGATAGTCACCGAAATAGGCTTTCTTGAAGCGTTCGTCGTCGCCCCAGAGCGTGCGGAGCATCGACGGCCACGGTTTCGTGATGATCATTTTACCGTCGGTGCCACGCGGGACTTCCTTACCCTTTTCGTCGACGATCTTGGGCACAATGCCGAAGAACGGCAGCGTGGCCGAGCCGGGTTTCGCGGGAATGGCACCGGGGATCGGCGCGATCATGATGGAGCCGGTTTCGGTTTGCCACCAGGTGTCGACGATCGGGCAACGGCCTTTGCCGATCATTTTGTGATACCAACGCCATGCTTCCGGGCTGATCGGTTCGCCGACGGAGCCGAGCAGGCGCAGCGAGTCGAGTTTGTGGCGCGTGACGTAGTTGTCGCCCCAGCGCATAAACGCGCGAATCGCCGTCGGCGCCGTGTAGAGAATCGTGATGCCGTGGCGGTCGATCATCTGCCAGAAACGATCCGGCTCGGGCTGGTTCGGCGCGCCCTCGTAGAGGAACACCGTCGAGCCGTTCGAAAGCAGACCGTAAACGACGTAGCTGTGGCCCGTGATCCAACCGATATCAGCGGAGCAGAAATAGCGGTCGTTTTCCTTGAGATCGAAAATGTAATGCGAGCTCAGTTTCGCGCCGAGCAGGTAGCCGGCAGACGTGTGGAGCACGCCCTTCGGTTTGCCGGTGGAGCCGGAGGTATAAAGAATGAAGAGCGGGTGCTCGGAATCGAATGCCTTGGCGGTGTGCTTGTTCGGCGCGCCTTCCCACGCTTCCTTCCACCACGTGTCGCGGCCTTCGACCATGTTGACCTCGTTGCCCGTGCGTTTGACGACGAGCACGGACTGCACGGACGGAGCGCCGTAGAGGGCTTTGTCGACGTTGGCCTTGAGTTCGACGATTTTTCCGCGCCGCCAGCCGCCGTCGGCAGTTATGACAAGCTTTGCCTGGCAATCATTGAGGCGATCCTTGATCGCTTCGGCGCTAAACCCGCCGAAAATCACCGTGTGCACCGCGCCGATGCGGGCGCACGCGAGCATGGCAATCATCGCCTCAGGAATCATCGGCATGTAAATGGCGATGCGATCGCCGGCCTTGATGCCGGAGTTTTCCAAAATGTGTGCGAGGCGGCAGACGTGAAAATGCAGCTGCCGATACGTGATTGTGCGCACGTCGCCGGGTTCACCTTCGAAAATAATCGCCGCCTTGTTCTCGCGGGCCGTGCCGAGGTGTTTATCCAGGCAGTTCTCGGAGACGTTCAACTTGCCGCCGGTAAACCACTTGGCATGCGGGGCTTTCCATTGGAGTGTCTTTTTAAACGGCTTGCGCCAGACGAGGTGTTCCTTCGCTTGTTTTGACCAAAACTTGTCTGGAGCGTTGACAGACTCGGTGTAGAGCCTACGGTAAGCCTCGTAGCTGCCAAGATTTGCTTGGCTCTTGAACTCGGCTGAGGGCTTGAAAATTCGACTCTCCCGGGACACTGAGGTAATCGTTTGGTCCGTCATTGTTTCACTCTTTTTATTAAGGGGTTGAACTAAAAACAGCGCAGAAATGCCCCCGACGGATTGCACGGTCAAGCCCTAGCAGCTGCGTAACCCGTTTTTCAGTTTCTGATATGGATAAAGATAATCAGCCTACTGCTCCCGAAGCAGCCCAGGCTTCCTCCCCCGCTCCGGCCCAGCCGGACAATAGCATCCGCGTCGAAGGCATTCTCGATATCGACAACAGCCGTAACGGCCAGTTGCTCGACCTCGCGAAACACGGCAAACGCCGCCCCACCGACCCTTTCGTGCCGCGCGAACTCGTGCGCCGCTTCAAACTCCAAGTCGGCAGCATCATCACCGCCACGGCTACGCCGGACGGTCGCTTCCCGAATCCCAAGGTGCGCTTCATCGAAAAAGTCGACGGCCTCGAGATCGAGGATCGTCGCCGCGCGATTGAGTTTCCGAATCTCACCACCGTCACGCCGGACAAACAACTTAAGCTCGAGATGAAAGACGGCCGCATGACGAATCGCGTCATCGATCTCTTCGCTCCCATCGGCAAAGGCACGCGCGGTCTCATCGTCGCGCCGCCGCGCACGGGTAAAACCACTTTTCTGCGCGATATCGCGCTAGGCGTGCTCGAAAATCACCCCGAGTGTCACGTCATGATTCTCCTCGTGGACGAACGCCCGGAGGAAGTCACCGATTTCCGCCGCAGCGTGAACGCCGAAGTCTGGGCCTCGTCGAACGACGACCCGGTCGAGAATCACATCCGCATCGCCGATCTTTGCATCGAACGCGCCAAGCGTCTCGTCGAAGCCGGCAAGGACGTCGTCTTGCTCATCGATTCGCTCACCCGCCTTTCGCGTGCGCATAACACCGCCAAGAACTCCGGCCGCACCGGCACGGGTGGTTTGGATGTCCGCGCGCTCGAGAAGCCCCGCCAGTTGTTCGCCTCCGCGCGTAACACCGAAGACGGCGGCTCGCTCACGATTGTCGCCTCCATTCTCGTCGAGACCGGCTCACGCATGGACGACGTGATTTTCCAGGAGTTCAAAGGCACCGGTAACATGGAACTCGTCCTCGACCGCAAGACCGCCGAAATGCGCATCTGGCCGGCCGTGAATATCGCTTCCTCCGGCACCCGTCGCGAAGAACTCCTGATCGACGCCAAGAAACTCGAAGGCATCCACTTCTTCCGCCGCGCACTCGTGCAGCAAAAGATCGAGGAAGCCACTGATACGATGGTCACCCGTCTCAGCAAGACGAAGACCAACGACGAGTTCCTTAAACTCATCGCCCGCTAATTACCGCTTGCCCCGCCGTTCGCCGTCAGGGCAAATTCCACCTCCCGCACCCACGTTCTCACCCGATTTCCTGAATGAATAGTTTCTCCGAGCAATGTCTCGATATGGCTCGCTCAATGTTGAGCCACAACCTCGACGCCATCAACGCTGACGGCACCGTCACTCCAATTGCGGGCGAATCGCCCCGCGCCGACGAACCCGGCCACGTCGCCTTCGCCCTCGGCGAATATTACCGCGCCACCGGCGAGACCACGCTCAAAGGTTACGACCTGATCGACCTCACCGCCCGCTGCGTCACCGCACAGGCCTTTACCGAACCCGCTGGCGAAAACGGTCTCGCCTACGCCGCCCTCGGTCTCCTGTCGTTCGGCCCTTCGAAAGAGCGCAATCCCGTCTGGGAACGCCTCGTCGAAGAAACCCGCGAGCGCCTCGACAAACTCCTGCTCACGCGCAGCGACTACGACAATTACTGGCAGGCCTTCAACATCGCGAAAGCGGTGTGCCGTTTCAGCTTCGGTCTTTCCAAGAAAGACGAAACCTCGCGCCTCATCGAACGCATGGTCGAGCGCATCGAGCAAACCAGCTCGGCGGGCTTTTTCGATGACGCGGAGAAAGGCATCGGCGGTCACTTCAATCTCTACGGCGTAATGACCCTCGTCTTCGCCCGTTCCGCGCTGCAATTACACGCCAATTCTGCGCTCCGCGAACGCAAGCTGCCCACGCTCCGCACTTATGCGGAGAAATACATCAAGATGATGCCTGACCTCGTCCGCGCGGACGGTCTCGGCTGGGCTTACGGTCGCGCCGCCGGTGCTTACGGCCAGATGCACTGCATCACGCTCATCCTTCAAGGCCTGCGCGACGGCTGGATCGCTGACGACCAGAAAAACAAGTATTTCGATATCCTGCGCCGTCTGTTCTACTACTTCTTCCAGACGTATCTGGATCAAGAGCACGGCTTCCTGGACATTCGCGACGAAGAGCGCACTGCCTACGCTTCCCACACGACGCGCATGGCCAACTTCGACGCCGCGCGCTACCTGTGCCAATGGGCGCGTCTTTCGAACACCGTCAAGATGCCGGACAGCGTCAAAGTCGAGGCCCCGCGCACGACCGGGCGCTTCGTCATCTACGACAAGAGCAACCGCAAGGAACAAGGCCTTTTCCTCTACCGCGACGCCGAGTCCGGCCTGCAAGTGCAGATCCCGCTCGTCAGCTCCGGCACGGATTGCACGGCGGATAACCTGCCGTTCCCGCATTGCCCGGGTGTGTTCGACTGGCCGAACAATGTTTACCTGCCGGTCATGATTCCCGAACTCACGTTCGGCAACAACGTCACCATCCCGGCGTTCTACGGCACGAAGTGCGTCACGGGTCTCGGCCTGAAAAATTCCTTCTACTTCCGTTACGAGCAGCCTGAGTTGGTCAACACCAACGAAGAAATCGTCAAAGGCCTCGGCAGCGTAAAGGTCCAATGGACCTTCACCGGTTCGAAGATCTCCGCCGAATTTGCTTACACGGTTAAAAACCAAGTGACGCTCGACAAGTTCCGCATGGCGCTCGTCATCGGTGCACCGCACTCGAAATATCGCGTCGGCTCGTCGCCTGCGCTCGGCGCCGCCGGCCATCGGTGCTCGGTGCTGAAAGATGATTTCCACGGCAACTGGGCTGAAACCGAAGTCGTCACCGCTGACCCGAAATACAAGACGAACTACGGCAAACTGCACTTCATCCAGACATTCCACCGCGATCATCCGCTCGTCATGCGTCCCGGCCAGGTTTACCGCCTCGCCGTGAGCTTCGACCCGGATCTGACCGTCGCCGACGCGTAAGTCGAAACACCTCTTCAAAGCCCCGCCGAAACGCGGGGCTTTTTTCATCTCCCTATTTGGAATTCGGAACTCAGAAATCAGGAACTTTTCGAAAGCGACTCTGAGCGCAATCAAGCAACTGGAGCCCATGAACTAGGAGTTCGTTCCTGCTTTCCTGAGTTCCAGATTCAAAGCTGCCTGAACACCGGTTCGCTTTTGCGCCGCCGCCACGTTACATCTACGTTACGGGCTCGCTTCTGCCTCGTGCGACGGATGGCACCCGCGTAACCAACTCGCTGTCAACCCACCCACATGCCTCCCACTCCGCGCAAGCAACGTTCCCCCAAAATCACCGCCAAGACCGGCCGCTCGATCGTGCAGACCGCAGATGGCGGCGGGAAAATCGTCTACGCAAACCGCGAACTCAGCTGGCTGGCCTTTAACCGCCGCGTGCTGCAACAGGCCCAAAGCACCGCCAACCCCCTGCTCGAACGCACCAAGTTTCTCGCGATCGTCAGCTCGAACCTCGACGAATTTTTCGAAATCCGCATCGCCGGCCTCCTTCAGCAAAAAGATTCCACCGCCGGCGAAGCCAGCATGGACGGTCTTTCACCCAAGGAACAACTGAAGCGCGCTTTCGGCGAGATTCGCACCCTCGTCGACGAGCAATACAAGTGCTGGCACGAACTCCTCGTCCCTGCGCTCGCTAAGGAAAAGATCACTTTCAAGTCCGGCGCGCAACTCAACGCCAGCGACCGCGCGTGGGTCGAAGCGTATTTCACGAAACAAGTTCTTCCCGTCCTCACGCCGCTTGCGATCGACCAAGCGCACCCGTTTCCCCAGATCGGCAACAAGACGCTCAACGTCATCGTCTCGCTCGATAATCCTGACACGCCGGAACAAGAAACGCTCACCGCAATTCTCCCGGTGCCGCGCATCTTGCCGCGACTCGTGCAGATCAATCCAGAGAAGTCAGGCCCGCATGCGTTCATTTTCCTGAGCGAAATCATCAAGCTTTTCGCCGGCGCACTTTTCCCTGGCTACCGCATGACGCATGCCCACGCGTTTCGGGTCACGCGCAACAGCGATCTCTACATCGACGACGAAGAGGCCGAAAACCTCCTGAAACGCATCGAGGAGGAATTGCGTAATCTCCGCCGTGGCGCCGCCGTCCGTCTTGAAATCGAAGCCGACGTCACCGAGCCGTGTTTCAACACGCTCTGCGAACACCTGCAGCTCGACGGCGATCGCGTCTTCAAACTCACCGGCCCGCTCAATCTCGTCCGCATGATGAGCCTGTCTGATCTCGTGGATCGCCCGGATTTGAAATACGCGCCATTCGCGCCCGTCGAACAGCCTGGCATCAACGCGACCGGAAATATTTTCAACTCCATCCAAAGCGGCGACATCCTGCTGCACCATCCTTACGAGTCGTTTAATCCCGTCGTGGAATTCGTGCAGCAAGCCGCGCGCGATCCCGATGTGCTCGCGATCAAGCAAACCCTCTATCGCACCAGCGGCGACTCGCCGATTATCGGCGCACTGATCGAAGCCTCGCGCAACGCCAAGCAAGTCACCGCGCTCATCGAGCTGAAGGCGCGCTTCGACGAAGCCAACAACATCAAGTGGGCGCGCGAACTCGAGGAAGCGGGCGTGCATGTCGTCTTCGGTCTCGTCGGCCACAAAACCCATTGCAAAATCAGCATGGTTGTCCGCCAGGAAGGCGGCACCGTGCGGCGCTACGCGCACTTAGGCACGGGAAATTACAATCCGAAGACCGCCCGTCTTTACACCGACCTCAGCCTGTTCACCTGCCAGCCGGACATCACGGCGGAAGTCGCGATGCTGTTTAACGCGCTCACCGGTTTCTCGCGTTCTCCTGAGTTCAAACACCTGATCGTCGCGCCTTTTAACATGCATTCGCGCATTCAGGAACTCATCGCGGCCGAGGCTGCCAACGCCGCCGCTGGCAAACCTGCGCGCATCATCGGCAAGATGAACAAACTCGTCGATAAGGTCACCATCGACAATCTCTACGCCGCGTCGCAAGCCGGCGTAAAAATTGATCTCTGTGTGCGCGCGACCTGCTGTTTGTTGCCCGGCGTCAAAGGCCTCAGCGAAAACATCCACGTGAGAAACATCGTCGGTCGTTTCCTTGAGCACTCGCGCATTTATTATTTCGAGAACGGCGGCAACCCGCTGCTTTACTGCGGCAGTTCGGACTGGATGACGCGCAATTTCTTCCGCCGGGTCGAAGCGCTTTATCCGGTTTACGATACTGCGCTCAAGACCCGCATCATCAGCGAAATTCTCGGTGCTGAATTTAAGGACAATCTCGACGCCCAGGAGCTCCAGCCTGACGGCACCTACCTTCCGCCCGCGCGCAAAGAAGGCGAAGAGCCCTTCAGCTCGCAGCGCTTCTTTATGGCCGCCGCTCAGAAACGTGCCGCCGCTCAGCTCGAAGTCGTCGGATAATTGGCATTAAAAAAGCCGCCCGGAAATGGGCGGCTTCGTTTTGAACCAATGCGCTGTTTTGCTTCAGCGTTTAAATCCGCCGGCAATCCAGACGATCAGCACGATCAACAGCACGAGGCCGAGACCGCTGCCACCGATGACCGGGCCGCCAAAATAAAATCCGCCGCCGCCGAGCAAGAGAAGAACCAGGATGATGAGTAATAGGGTGTTCATGGGCCAAGAGAATAGCAGCCCCTCGGTCTTTCGAACATCAGGCCTTTCCCCACCCGTCTCGCAGGGAAACTTGCATATCCCGTTGCCGGAGACGCCCCTCCGATACGCAATTTGACGGCACATTCAAGGCGCGTATCTGTCCTAGCTAAATCATGATTTCCTCTCTGAAAACTACCTCCGGTCTCGTTGCGCTGATCGCGCTTTCGGCTTCGTCCCTTTTTGCCCAGGAAAGTGGCAAAACCGCGAAGTTGGCTGACGCCGCCGAAAAATCAAAACCCGCCGTCGCGGATAACGCGCCTACGCCGATCGACGGTTACGTTTACGTGGATGCGTTGCCCACGCCGACCCAACTTTCCGACGAAGCGGATCGCGAGGGCTTGATCATTAAACGCATGGAACGTTCGCCGGGCCGCATCGTGGTAGTTTACGAATACTCAGACGGTCGCACGCGCGCCTTTGCGTATTCGACCACGAGTCTCGACACCGTCGCGCGCCCGACCACACCTTCGCCGACCGTCGTATATCGCGACGCCGAGCCTCGCACCACGGTCATCTACACTGAACCGGAACGCGTGATTTATTACGAACGCCCGACTTACATTCGCTCCTATGAACCTGTGCGCGATTTCTGGGCGCCAGTTTCAATCGGCGTTGGTCTCGGTTTCGGATTCGGCCATCACCATCACCACCACGGTGGATTTCGCGGCGGCTGGAGGCGCTGAGTGCCGCTGATCCAGTATTTCAAAATGAGGCGGGCTTCGCGGCCCGCCTTTTTCATGCCTTCCGGTAGTAATCTTTCACCGGGTAAGTCCTCGCAACCAACCCGAACGCCAGGGCCGCGGCAAATGCGAACGCCGCGAAGAAAAACATCTGAAACGCCGTCACGCCGAATCCGGTCGATTCGATGAAAGTGGTGACGGAGCTGTTCTTTACGCCCGCATTCACGACCAGCACCCAGAGGTTTCCGATGGTCACAGCGAGACTCCAGAACGCCATGAGCACGCCTTTCATCGCCTGCGGCGCCTGGCTGTAGGCGAATTCCAATCCAGTGGTTGATACGAGCACCTCGCCGAGCGTGAGCAACGCATACGGCAGAATTTGCCATGTGATCGAAAATGCCGTGCCGCCATCCAGCACGACTTGCATCGCACCGACCGCAATCCACGCGAGGCCGGAAAACGCGATCCCCGCCGTCATGCGGCGCAACGCGGTCAGTTCAAAGCCCCAACTCTTCAGCGCCGGATACAACACGAAATTGTTGAACGGAATTAAAATCATCACGAGCGCCGGATTGAGTGCCTGCATCTGCGACGACTCAAACCACGACGGTTTCGTCATCGCATTCGCCTGCAAAACCCACGTCGAAGCCTTTTGGTCGAACAGCGACCAGAACGGCGTCACGAGGAAAAACAACACCAACACGCGCAACACGGTGCGCACGCCGTCGACCGCTTCATCGGGATGCTTCGCGCGCGCTCGATCGAGTTGGAGCCACACGCCGATGCCCGCGAAAGCCAGCAGCGCCACGAGCGCCGAGCAAAACGACACCACAAAGCCAAAGGTCGGCATCAACGCGAAGGAGCCCAGCGCCGCCACCACTCCGACCACCGCGAATAGTTTGCCGGTCGTGCCGGCGGTCAGCGCCGTCTGGCACACGTTCACGAACGAGTGCGGATTCTTCGGCGCCGGCGGCACGAGCACATAATGTTTTTTACCGAGCCAGAGAATAATCGTGGCGATCAACATCAGCACGCCGGGAATGCCAAACGCGATCGACGCGCCGTAGCTGCGTAGAAAAATCGGCATGAGCAGCGACGCGAAAAAAGAGCCGAAATTGATAATCCAATAAAACGCATCGAACACGACTTTCGCGCGGTGCTTGTTCGATTGGTCAAATTGATCGCCCACAAACGCCGACACGCACGGTTTAATTCCGCCCGACCCGAGTGCGATCAAACCCAGGCCCGTGAAAAATCCCGCACGACTCGATTCGAATACCGCGAGACACAAATGCCCGACGCAGTAAATCAGGCTGAGAAAGAAAATCGTATTATACTTTCCGAAAAAGCGATCCGCGAGCCAACCGCCGAGCAGCGGAAAAAAATAAACGCCAATCACGAACGTGTGGAAAACGTGTTTCGCTTCGCCCGTCCGCTCCGCCTCGGGCATATCCATCAACAACGACGAAATCAGGAACACCGTGAGGATGTTACGCATCCCGTAGAAACTGAATCGTTCGCAGCCTTCGTTACCGATGATGTAAGGAATCTGGCGAGGAATCGGAGCCTTCGGATCCGGAGCCGCCACCGTCACAGGGGATGTCGTCATCGCGCCGACGCTGCCGCTCGCATTTAAAAGTGCAAGGCTCGGGCGCAGCGTCCCAATCGCGGGAATCACGCTTCCCGTCACCGCTTTAAACCCGGCCCGACACACCATCACTCACGCGATGCGAAAACCGCGGAGAATTTTTTATATCACTGCGATGCGCTCAGTTAGCTTCGCGCCCCCGACACTTGGCACGACGCTAGCAAAGAGAGTTTCACCAACTCGAAAATCTCATGAACAAGTCCACTCAACTTCCCGTCCTCCTCACCGCCACCGGCGTTTCCGGCGTGGCTCTTTACGCGCTCGTGAATCTCGCCGCGCTCGCCGGCTTTCAAGTCGCCGAAGTATTTGGGTTCGTCGCTTCCGCTGCGCTCATCGCGTTTTTTGTGAGCGACTACGCACGCCGCCCGCAATCGTTGCGCCTTCCCGCCGCGAAGTCCCGCAACGCCACCGCGATCACGGCGGTCGCCGCCGGCCCGCGCGCCCGCGCGACCGCCTACGGCCTGCCGCGTAATCGCCGCGATCGTCTCGCCGCTTAACCCGCGTCATTGCCTGTAGGTTGCGAGCTTGCTCGCAACGTGGCGCGCAAGCACCACCTACGCCACGACTCACCAAGCCTCGCTCTTGACACTAGTCGCTCGTCACTAGTCACTTCTCCGCAATGGCCGCCAACGAATCCGCACCGCACCGCATTCTCGTCGCCGATGATCAACCCGACGTGCTCGAAGCACTTCGCCTGCTGCTCAAGGCCGAGGGTTACCAAATCGAAACCGCCAAGTCGCCGAGCGCGGTGCTCAAGGCCGTGGAGACCAAGGATTTTTCTCTCGCGATCATCGACCTCAATTACGCGCGCGACACCACGTCCGGTCAGGAAGGGCTCGATCTCCTCGCGAAACTCCAAACCGCCGATCCCACCCTGCCCGTCGTCGTGATGACCGCGTGGGCGAGCGTCGAAGTCGCCGTCGAAGCGATGCGTCGCGGCGCCAAGGATTTTATCACGAAACCGTGGGATAACCCGCGCTTGCTCGCGATCGTCCAAAATCAAATCGAACTCGCGAGCGCCGTCCGCGCGTATCGTCGTCTCGAGCAGGAAAACCAAATTCTCCGCGGCAAAGGCGGCCCGAATCTCATCGCCCAATCTGTCGCGATGCGCCCGGTGCTCGAAATGATTTCGCGCGTCGGCCCGTCTGATGCAAACGTGCTCATCACCGGCGAAAACGGCACCGGCAAAGGTGTCGTCGCGCAAGCGCTGCATGCCGTTTCCGTGCGCGCCGGAAAATCCTTTATCTCGGTCAACATGGGCGGTCTCCCCGAAGGCGTGTTCGAAAGCGAACTCTTCGGTCACGTGCGTGGCGCTTTTACCGATGCGAAAGTTGACCGTGCGGGCCGCTTCGAACTCGCGGACAGCGGCACGTTGTTCATGGACGAAATCGGCAATATCCCGATGAGCCAGCAGGCGAAAATTTTGCGCACGCTCGAGACCGGCGAATTCGAACGCGTCGGCTCGTCCCGCACGAGCCGCACGAACGTCCGCCTGATTTCCGCGACCAATTCCGACCTGCCCACCGAAGTCGCCGCCGGGAAATTCCGCCAGGACTTACTTTTCCGTCTCAACACGATTCACATTCATCTGCCGCCGCTGCGTGAGCGTCGCGAAGACATCGCGTTGCTCGCCCAACATTTCCTGAAGGCCCACGTCACGCGTTACCGCAAAGGCATCACGGGCTTCGAAGACGGTGCGATCGAAGCGATGAAAAATTACGCGTGGCCGGGCAACGTCCGCGAACTCGATCACTCCGTGGAACGCGGCGTGTTGATGTCGCAAGGGAAAGTGATCCGCGCTGGCGATCTCGGCCTCAACGCCGGCCAGACCGCCCCGCGTCTCGACGACATGACCATCGAGGAAGTAGAAGCATTCTTGATCAAAAAGACCCTCGCCCGCTGCGACGGCAACGCCCGCCAGGCCGCCGAAGAACTCGGCCTCAGCCGCAGCGCCTTCTACCGCCGCCTCGAACGCTACGGGCTGTGAACTGGCCGCTGCGTTCAGGCATTATCGGTCATATTTTTTGACCACGGATTTCACGGATTAATACGGATAAAAGTTACTTCGCTTGTAACCCATCCGTGACTATCCGTGAAATCCGTGGTTAAAAAATTATCCGCCCACCACTGATCCCCGATGGCCGCCCCAAAAAAACGCCGTATCGCTTACGAGAACCGCGTGTTCTGGTATGTGCTGCTTGGCGGGCTGCCCGCAGTCGGCGTGGCCATGTATTATCTCTGGTTTAACGATCTCCATGATCTAAAATCCCAATGGACGCTCACGCTGTTCATCGGGTTTTGCTGGTTGGGTTTTGCCTTGAGCGTGCGTGAGCAAGTTATCCGTCCGCTGCAAACGATGGCGAATCTCCTGACCGCGTTGCGTGAGGGCGATTTTTCCGTCCGCGCGCGCGGCGCCAATCGCGACGAACCGCTCGGCGACGTAATGACGGAAATCAACATGCTCTCCGGCGTTCTCCAGGAACAACGCCTCGGCGCGCTCGAAGCCACGGCGCTTCTCCGCACGGTCATGGAGGAAATTGACGTCGCCATCTTCGCGTTCGACGCCAACGAAACGCTCCGCCTCGTCAACCGCGCCGCGCAGGAACTCATTGCGCAACCGGCCGAACGCATTCTCGGACGCCAGGCCGGCGATCTCGGTCTCGCCGACTGTCTCGTCGGCGAATCCACCCGCGTGCTCGCGCGCACTTTTCCCGGCGGCACCGGACGCTGGGGCATGCGTCGCACGAATTTCCGCGAAGGCGGTTTGCCCCACCAACTCGTCGTCATCGCCGATCTCAGCCAGCCGTTGCGCGAGGAAGAATTAAAAGCGTGGCAACGCCTCGTGCGCGTCATCGGTCACGAACTCAATAATTCCCTCGCGCCGATCAAATCCATCGCCGGCTCGCTCGGCACGATGCTGAAACGCGAGAAACGCGCGCCCGATTGGGAAGACGATATGCGCGGCGGTTTGGAAATCATCGAGACCCGCGCCGAAGGCCTGAACAAATTCATGCAGTCCTACGCGCGCCTCGCGAAACTGCCGGCGCCGAACAAACTGCCAACCGAGATCGCTTCGCTTCTGCGTCGAATCGCGACTTTCGAAACGCGTCTGCCCGTCGAAGTCCTCGGCGGCCCCGAGGTTACCATTGGTGCCGACGCCGCACAGATCGAACAGGTCATCATCAACCTGTTGAAAAATGCGGTCGAAGCCGCCGAAGAAACCGGCGGCGGCGTGCGCCTCGCGTGGCGCAAGAACGGCCCGGATTTCGAAATCACAATCGAAGACGACGGCCCCGGTCTCGCCAGCTCGCAGAATTTGTTCGTGCCGTTTTTCACCACGAAGCCCTCCGGCTCGGGCATCGGTTTGGTGCTCTGCCGCCAGATCGCCGAAAACCACGGCGGCTCGCTCACGTTGGAAAACCGGCCCGACGGCACCAACGGCTGCGTGGCGAGGCTGCGGTTGCCAGTCTAAAAGTTACTAGGCTATCGCGTGTTCGCGCAGCCACAGTCCAACGCAGAGCGCAAGAAGTAGCGTAAAACTCAAAATCACAAATAGGCCGAAGTTGGTCTGAGAACGTAGATCGGACTCTTGATTCTCAATCTGATCGCGAAAAGATTTTGAGAAGATCCAACGGAACCCGAGCACCACGGCTCGGAGTTTTTCCCACCAAACTAAAAACGCTCCCAGAAATATGAGCGGCAGAATCAGAATCAGAACTAGATAGGTCATCGAAACGAAGAGTCATGAAGTCTTAAATCCTTCAAGCGACTAGACCAAACTGCGACGAGTAGCGATATCACGACTCGAAAACCTATCCCATTATCGGGACAGTTTCTTCCCAGCATCGCTCTGGAGCGCAAATTCCGCGCAACGCAATAATCTCGCTTACAGCTTAAATTCAACAGCTTATAGCTATCTGCTGACTTGGCACGCGCGCTGCAAATATCGGGACAGCAAATACTCTTTTCATGGACATCGCCCGCCCTAACGCCGCCAAAGACAAACGCAAAAAACGCATCATTTACGCCGTAGTCGCCGGCGTCATTTTGATCGGAATCACGGTCGCGCTTTCAAAGCTCAAGCCCGCCGCTCCGACCGTTGAGCGCAACTTGGTCTGGATCGACACCGTGAAACGCGGCCCGATGGTGCGCCAAGTGCGCGGCCTCGGAACCCTCGTGCCTGAGGAAATCCGCTGGATCGCGGCGCGCACCCAAGGTCGCGTCGACAAAATTATCATCCGCCCCGGCACGCCGGTCGAACCCGGCACGCTCATTCTCGAGTTGACCAATCCTGACGTCGAGTCCGCCGCCGCCAACGCCGAGTCGCAACTCCTCGCCGCCGAAGCCGCGTTGACCAGCTTGCGCGTGCAACTCGAAAGCAGCCTGCTCGCCGCTGAAGCCACCGCCGCGCGCGCCAAATCCACTTTCGAAACCACCAAGCTCCGCGCCGAAGTGAATGAAGCGCTTTTCAAAGACGGTCTCGTTTCTGAGCTCGAATTGAAACTTGCGCTGGCCACCGCCGCCGACGGCGCCACGAACAACGAGATCGAGCAAAAGCGTTACGCGTTCACCAAGGAATCCATCAAGCCGCAGCTGGCCGTGCAGGAGGCTGCCGTCGCGTCGGCTCGCTCGCTCGCCAAACTCCGCCACGACGAACTCGAAGCGCTCCAAGTTCGCTCGAGCATCAAGGGTGTGCTTTCCGCCCTCCCCGTCGAAGTCGGCGCGCAAGTGCAACCCGGCACCAACATCGCCCGCGTGGCCGATCCGACCAAACTCAAAGCCGAAGTCCGCATCGCGGAAACCCAGGCGCGCGACATCGCCATCGGCCAGGTTTCCATGATCGACACCCGCAACGGCGTGGTCGAAGGCCGCGTCTCCCGCATCGATGCCGCCGTGCAAAACGGCACCGTGCTCGTCGACGTCACCATTACCAACGAACTTCCCCGCGGCTCCCGCCCTGACCTCTCGGTCGACGGCACCATCGAACTCGAACGCCTCGACAACGTCGTTTACGTCGGCCGCCCCGCTTTCGGTCAGGAAAAGAGCACCGTCGGTATCTTCAAGCTAAGCGTCGACGGCAGCGAAGCGAGCCGCGCGCAAGTCCAACTCGGTCGCAGTTCCGTCAACACGATCGAAATCGTGAACGGTCTCCAGCCCGGCGACAAAGTCATCCTCTCCGACATGTCGCCGTGGGATTCCAACGACCGCATCCGCCTGAACTAAAATCCTGTCGTGCTTTGCCCTGTCATCATTCTCTCCGCGCTCTCGTTGCTCATCGCCACCGAACCCGAGCAACATTCTGAGTAAGCGCTCATTTTATCTAACCACGGATAACACGGATTAAAACGGATCAATTCACAGATTCTGAACCATCTTAGTTTTTATCCGTTCAATCCGCCAAGATCCGTCCAATCCGTGGTAAAAAAAATCTCCCGAAAATCCCTGTAACTTCCGCCCCCTTTCACGGGTTACTTATACACACTCCGCTCAACTCAACTGTCCCCACAAACATGACCACCGAAAATCCGTCCCTCATCAAACTCGAAGGCGTCACCAAAGTCTTCCTGACCGACGAAGTAGAAACCCACGCGCTCTCCGGCATCCACATGGATATCCGAAAAGGCGAATACGTTTCCATCGCCGGCCCGTCCGGTTGCGGCAAGTCCACACTCCTCTCCATCCTCGGCCTCCTCGATACGCCGACCGATGGTAGCTACATCCTCAACGGCCGCCCGGTGCAGGGTCTCACGCTCCCCGAGCGCGCGCGCATCCGTAATCGCGAGATCGGATTCATTTTCCAATCGTTCAATCTCATCGGTGATCTGACGGTTTACGAAAACGTCGAGCTTCCGCTCACCTACCGCGGCATGCCCGCAAGCGAGCGCAAAACCCGTGTGACCGAAGCCCTCGAAAAAGTCGGCATGGGCCACCGCGCAAAGCATCTCCCGTCGCAGCTCTCCGGCGGTCAACAACAGCGCGTCGCCGTCGCGCGTGCGCTCGCCGGCCACCCGGCCGTGCTCCTCGCTGACGAACCGACCGGTAACTTGGACTCCAAGAACGGCGACGCCGTCATGGAACTCCTCCACTCGCTGCACCGCGCCGGCTCGACGATTGTCATGGTGACCCACGACACCCGTTTCGCCCGCCACGCCGGCCGCACCATTCACGTCTTCGACGGCCGCGTTGTCGAAGAACAAGTGGAAGCCGGTTCGCACTAAGTTAAAATCCTCCTCTGACTCTTTCTCTTTACTCTTTCTCTCCAGCCGTTTCACCGCCTGGCGAAAGAGAAAGAGTAAGAGAAAGAAGAAAGATTTTCAGGCCGCTTCATCTTTCAGTTCTTCCCCCGCGCGTCGAACGCCACATTCGATTCGCCGGTTTTGCCAGTTCGCTAGTTACACACTGATCTTTTCACCTCCGTCATTCGCAGCTGTTCGGGAACCGTCGGTGGTCATCCTGCCGGCCTCCGGATGGCGGCGGTGATTCTACGCACTTATGATTACCGAAGTCCGCTACGCGTTTCGCTCGCTGGGCAAAGCTCCCGGGTTTTCCGCCGCCGCCATTTTGATTCTCGCGCTCGGCATCGGCGCATCGACGGCGATTTTTTCAGTAGTCAACGCGCTGCTGCTCAAGCCGCTCGACTATCAGGACTCGCGCCAACTGGTGCAGATCCAGTCGAACCATCGTGAGCAAGGTGACTCATCGCTCGCGCCGGCGACATTCATGGATTTGCACCGCGATTTGAAATCGTTCGAGACGATTGCCGCGCAGCAATACTACTACGTCAATCTTACCAAGACCGCCTCTCCCGCGCTGTTGACCGAAGTCAAAGCGAGCGAGGATTACTTTAAACTCTGGGGCGTGCAACCGCTCCATGGCCGCACCTGGAATCGCGCCGAAACCCGTTCAGGTGGCGCGCCGATTGCGATTTTAAGCGCCAAGATCTGGCGCAGCCAGTTTGCCGCGCGCGAGGATATCATCGGCGAGACCATCATGCTCGACGATGTCGCGCACACCGTGATCGGCGTGATGCCCGATTCGTTCAGTGACCCGTGGGGGAATGCGGCTATCTGGCGCCCGATGCCGATGGACGGTTCTGAAACGCAAAATCGCAGCGCACGTTATTGGGCAGGGTTCGCCCGCTTGAAAACCGGAGTTACACGTGAACAGGCCAACGCCGAACTCGCCGCTTACGGGAGCCAGCTCGAAAAAACTTTTCCTGAAAATTACCAGGGCTGGACGCTGCGCTCCGACGACTTGCAAACGCTCAGTGTCGGCAGTTATCGCACCGGATTGTTCATCGTGTTGGGCGCGGTCGCTTGTGTGCTGCTGATCACCTGCGCCAACGTCGCCGGGCTCGCCATCGTGCGCGCCATGAGCCGCCGCAAAGAGTTCGCCGTGCGCGCCGCCATCGGCGCATCGCGCAAACATCTCATCCTGCAGACGCTCACCGAGAGCCTGGCGCTCGCCCTGCTCGGCGGCTCGCTCGGTGTGGTGCTCGCCAACTACGGCATTGCCTCGATCATCTACGTCGTCGGCGATGGCTGGTTGCCGCGCGCGCAAGAAATCACGCTCGATATGCCCGTGATGCTCGCCTCGTTAGCGCTCACCCTCACGACCGGTGTCGCCTTCGGGCTCGCGCCCGCGTGGAGCGCGTCTCGCGCCGATGCCAGCGAAGTCCTCAAAGATTCCGCCGGACGCGGCTCAGCAGGCCCGACTTCGCGCCGGATTCGCTCGGGCCTCGTCGTGGTGGAAATCGCGCTCGCTCTGATTCTCCTTGTGGGCGCAGCGCTGCTCGGACGCAGCTTCACATCAATCTTAAAACAAAATCCCGGTATGCGCACCGAACAGGTGCTCGCGATCGGCCTCTCGCTCTCGGAAAAACGTTACCCTGTCACTGACTCGGAAGCGCGCCGCAGTTTCTACGTCCGCACTGAACAAGCAGTCAGCACCGTGCCGGGCGTGGTCGCCGCCGGCTTTACCCAAACGCTGCCGTTCACGTGGGGCATTCCGATCACGCTCATTCCCGACGGCCAGAGTCTCGTCAACGACCAGAACGCGCCGTCCGCATTCTACGATTCAGTCAGCGTCGATTTCTTTAAAGCCACCACGATTCCGTTGATTGGCGGACGCACTTTCTCCGAAGCCGACAACGCGAAAGGCCGCCCCGTCGTCGTCATCAGTGCTGCCACCGCGAAAACTTTTTTCGGCACCGAAAATCCCATTGGACGTTTCTTAAAAACCACCGATCCGAAACAAACGACGCGCTTCGAAATCGTCGGCGTCGTCGGCGATGTCGCGCGCAACGGCCTCGGCCAAAACGTAGTCCCGCTGCAAATTTATCGTCCTGTGCTGCAACGCCCGCCGGCCTTCGCGACGCTGCTCGTGAAAACAGCCGTGCTCCCCGAAAGCGTTTCCCAAGCGGTGCAACGCGCGATTTGGAGCGTCGATCCCGACCAGGCGATCGGCTCGGTCAACACGGTCGAACACCTCGTCGCCAACACCACGACGCAACCGCGCCTCTACTTAATGTTGTTCGGTATCTTCGCCGGCATCGCGCTCGTGCTCGCTGCCGTCGGTCTTTACGGACTCGTTGCCTACAGTGTGGCCCAACGCACGCGCGAATTCGGCATTCGCACCGCGCTTGGCGCGAGCACGCGTGACGTGTTGCGCCTCGTTCTGAAGGAGAGTGTCCTGCTGGTCTTCATCGGATTGGCCTTGGGCCTCGGCGGCTCGCTGCTCTCCGCGCAACTGCTGCGACAACTTTTGTTCACGGTCTCCGCTTACGACCCGACGGTGTTCTTCATCGTGCCCACGATCCTCGCCGCCGTGGCGTTACTCGCTTGCCTGATCCCCGCGCGCCGCGCCGCCAAAGTGGATCCGGCGATCGCCCTGCGCTCCGAGTAAATTTTTCTCTTTCCTCTTTCTCTTACTCTTTCTCCAAAAAAGTTACTGCTCACCGAGCCGGCCTGACGAAAGAGAAAGATTAAGAGAAAGAGGAAAGGTTTAAAAAAAAACGACTCACTTTCCGCTACGCGCTGCTCACTCCTTTCACCATGATCTCCGATCTAAAACACGCACTCCGCTCCTTGGCCAAGTCGCCCGGTTTTTCTGTCGTGGCCGTCGTCATTGTCGCACTGGGCATCGGCGCGACAGCGGCGATGTTCAGCATCGTCAACGCACTCGTGCTCCGTCCCATTGCGCTGCCGGATCCTGATCGGCTCGCCGTGGTGTATGAAACGCACCTGGAGCGCAATCTCCCGCAGTTCGCCATTTCGGTGCCAAACTACGTGGATTGGACGAATCGCAATCGCACCTGGGAATCGCTCGCGGCCTACACCGGTCGCACGATGAATCTGACGGAAGGCGGTGATCCGGAACTCGTGCAGGTCGGTGCCGTCACGGCAAATTTTCTGACCACGTTCGGCCGGCTGCCCGTCCTAGGAAATAATTTCCCGATCGAGGCCGACCGTCCGGGCGGCGAAAAACTCGCGATCATTTCGGATGCGTTCGCGAAACGTCGACTCGGTGGCACGGCCAGCGCGCTCGGCAAAACCCTCACACTGGACGGAACGGTTTACACCATCGTGGGCGTAACCGGATCCGAATCCGTGCTGCCGATTCAATTCGATGTGTTGGTGCCGCTCGCTGCCGACGCAGCCAAGGAGGAACGGATGGATCATTACCTCGACGTTTACGGTCGCCTCAAGGCAGGCGTCACACTGGAACAGGCCAACCTCGAACTGCAGGCCATTGCTAAACAAATCGAACGCGAACTGCCCAAAGCCGACCACGGTTGGAGCACGACCGTCGTGCCGCTGGAACGCGAAATCGTCAGCGCCAGCGTGCGCACCGGCATTTATGTGCTGCTCGGTGCGGTCGGCGTATTGCTGCTGATCGCCTGCGCGAATCTCTCCAACCTCATGTTGGTGCGCGCGTCAGCCCGCGCCCACGAAACCGCCGTGCGGGCCGCTCTCGGTGCCAGCCGTCCGCGGATCGTGCGCGGCTTCGTGGCGGAAAGTCTGTCGATCACGGCGATCGGTGGTGTGGCGGGTTTGCTACTTGCCTACTGGCTCGTCGCCGCCGTGCGCTCGCTCCCGCTGCCCCGCGCTGGAGAAATTTCCTTGGACTGGCGCGTGCTGGCAGTCGCGTGCGTCGCAACCTTGCTCACCGGTTTACTCGCCGGAGTTGGCCCCGCCCTGAAAGCCGCCCGCACTGACCCGCAGGAAGTATTAAAAACCCGCTCCTCGCGCGCCGGATCGCGTTCCGGCATGCGCGACTCGCTCGTCGTGCTGCAAATCTCGCTCTCGCTCGTGCTGCTGATTGGCGCTGTGCTGTTGGCTCGCAGTTTCTGGCGTTTGATTCGGGTCGATCCGGGTTTCAATTCCACCCAAGTGCTCACGCTCGCCCTGCGACCGACGCGCAATACGGTGCCGTTTTACGACGCAGTGGAGCGCGACGTCGCCGCTTTACCCGGAGTCACGCACGTGGGATCGATCAGCCGGCTGCCGCTCACTTCCGGCAACACCCAAAACGAAATCTTCGCGGTCGGCCCATCCGCCGTGGCGAACGACCAGCCCGTGCAAGCGAGCTGGCGGTTGATTCACGGCGATTACTTCAGCGCCATGCAAATCCCGCTGCTGCGCGGACAGGATTTCCGTAAGCTCACGCGCAACGAAGCGCGCAACGCCATGGTGATCTCCGCGTCCCTCGCGCGCACGCTCTGGGGCAACGATGATCCCATCGGTCGCCAGATCAAACGCATCAACGGCATCTTCACCGTCATCGGCGTCGTGGGCGACGTGCGCAGCCAGCAACTCGGCATGGAATCGATTCCGGCATTCTACATGTCGATCAACCGTTTCACTTACGGGCCGCAATCGCTGGTCGTGCGCACGACCGGGGAGCTGGCGCCTTTGGTCGCCGCGCTCCGCGAGACCGTCAAAAAGATCGATCCCAGCGTGCCAATTTTTCAAATCAGGCCCATGGACGAAATTCGCGCCGCCAGCCTGCAACAAGAGCGCACGCTCATCGCGTTGCTCAGCGGATTCGCCGGTTCCGCGCTGCTGCTCGCCGCGCTTGGCACTTACGGCGTGATCGCATTCGTCGTCCAACAACGCACGCGCGAAGTGGGCATCCGCATCGCCATTGGCGCGCAGACCACCGACGTGTTACGCCTCGTCCTCGGTCAAGGTGCGCGGCTGGCCGGACTCGGGATCGTCATTGGTCTCGTCATCGCGTTGGCGGCGTCACGCCTGCTTTCCAGCGTGCTCTACGCGACGCCGGCGACAGATGTGCTCAGCTATTTGGTCGCCGCATTCGCACTCGTGGTGACCGCCCTCGCCGCTTCGCTCATCCCCGCCTTCCGCGCCGCCCGTGTGAATCCGCTGCTCGCCCTGCGCGCGGAATAGGAATCTTTCTCTTTCCTCTCTCTCTTAATCTTTCTCTCGAAGTTTTGCCGTCTCTCCTTCTCCCATCGCAACCAATTCACCTGACGAAAGAGAAAGATTTTAATTCCTCCCACTGCTGACAGCGAACTCAACCCAAACCTCCCCCATGCTCGCTGACCTCAACCACGCCCTGCGCTCGCTGCTCAAAACTCCCGGCTTCACGCTTGTCGCCGTGCTCACGCTGGCCCTGGGCATCGGGGCCAACTCCGGCGTTTTCAGCTTTCTCAACGCCATTCTCGTCAAGCCGCTGCCGCTGCCCAACGTCGAGGAACTCGTCTATGTCGGCGAATATTCGAAACAGGTGCCGAACATGTCGGTGTCCTATCCGAACTTTCTCGATTGGCGCGACCGCCAAAAAAGCTTCGCGCACTTTGGCACATTTCGCACGCAGAGCTTCAACTACATCGGCACGAGCGAAACGCAACGGGTGGTGGGTGCGCAGTTTTCCGCCGACGTGTGGCCCGCGCTGGGCGTCACTCCAAAACTCGGTCGCTGGTTCACAGCCGACGAAGACAAACCCGGCGCCGCGCGCACGTTGCTCATCAGCGAACGTTTTTGGCAAAACACGCTCGGCGGCTCGCCTGATATTCTCGACCAGAAGCTCACGCTCAGTGGCGAAATTTATACGATCATCGGGGTGATGCCCGCGCACTTCCAGATGCCGCAAGGCCGCCCCGATGTGTGGATTCCCTTCGGACTTTTCGCGGCGCAAAACATGGAGCGCGGCAACCACCCGGGCCTCTATTGCATCGGGCGCTTGAGCCCCGGCGTCACCTTCGAAAGCGCCCGCACCGACCTCACGGCCATTGCGAAACAACTCGAAACCGAATACCCGCAAAGCAACACCGGCACGTCGATCTCCATGATGACGCTCGTCGACCGCGCCGTCGGCCAGCAGCGCTCCGCTGTCTGGGTGAGCTTTGCCGCCGCGTGCTGCGTGTTCCTGATCGCGTGTGCCAACGTGGCCAATCTCCTGCTCGCGCGCGCCGCCGTGCGCGGGCGCGAATTCGCCGTGCGTGCCGCAATCGGCGCGAGCCGCTGGCGGCTGGTGCGTCTGGTGCTCGCGGAAAGTTTTCTGCTCGGACTCGCCGGCACCGGCATCGGCTTGCTCGTCGGCGACGCGACGATGAAAGGCATCAAGACGCTCATCCCCGCCAACTCAGCCTTCGGCCACCAAGTCGAGATGGACATGAATGTATTTCTTTTCTCCGTCCTCGGTGGCGTGGGCATCACGCTGCTTTTCGGCCTGGTGCCCGCCATCACGAGTTCGAAGGTGAATCTCAATGAAGCACTCGCCGCCGGCACGCGTTCGGGCGGCGGTCACGTTAACGCCCGCTGGCGCTCCGTGCTGGTTTCGGGCGAATTTGCGCTGACCTTAATCCTGCTTTTCGCCTCCGGACTGATGATTCGCACCATCTTCAATCTCTACCGCGCCGACACCGGATTGAAAACGGATCATGTGCTGAGCTTCAGTTATTCGATGCCGGGCCGCGATTGGGCCGATGCTTCCAAGCGCACCCAACTCCTCGACCGCGCGCTGGAAAAACTCAGTGCCCTCCCCGGCGTCTCGCACGTCGCACTCACGAATCCGCTGCCGCTTTCCGGCAACGGCAACCAAACTTTTTTCACGCCCGAAGGCCAACCCGAGCCAGCTCCCGGCCAGGGTTTTTCCACGGAGAACAACGCCGCGAGCGGTAGGTATTTCGACACGATGCGCATTCCCATGCTGCGTGGCACCGCGTTCACCGACCGCGAAAAAGCGGACGACCCGCGCGTGTGCATCATCGACGCCAAGTTCGCTGAAACGCATTTCGTCGGACAGGATCCGATCGGTAAACGCATTGCGATGGGGCCACCCAACCAGCGCGTCTTCTCGACGATCATCGGCGTGGTCGGTCACGTTGAAAACTACGGCATCGGCGAAGATTCGCGCGTGCAGCTTTACTATTCCTACCGTCAGTTAACTCCGGGAACCGTAAGCTTCGTTCTGCGCACAACCCTCGAGCCCGCCGCACTCACCACCGCAATTCGCAACACGATGCGCGAACTTGAGTCGACGCTGCCCATTTTCTCCGTGCGCACGATGGACGAAGTTTTTGACGGCACCGTCACCAACCAGCGCATCATGCTGACGCTGCTCTCGGTGTTTGCCGCGCTCGCACTGTTCCTCGCCGCCATCGGGCTCTACGGCGTGCTCAGTTACATCGTCGCGCAACGCACGCGAGAAGTCGGCATCCGCATGGCGCTCGGTGCCACGTCTAAAAACGTCAGCCAGCTCATGATCGGCCAAGGCCTCAAGCTCGCTGCTTACGGTTTGGGGATTGGCTTGGTCGGTTGCCTCGCGCTCGCGCAAGTTTTGAAGAGTGTAGTTTATGGAGTCTCGCCGCGCGATCCGCTGAGTTTGGTGGCAGTCACCGCCTTGCTCATCGCAATCGGGCTCATTGCCAGCTGGCTGCCAGCGCGACGCGCCACCCGGATCAGTCCGACCGAAGCGCTGCGCGCTGAATAGAAAGCCCACTCAATGCTCCACGACCTGCGTTTCGCCCTTCGTTTGCTGATAAAAAGCCCCGGCTTCACGGCCGCGGCGATCGTGGCGTTGGGCTTCGGCATCGGTTTGTCCACCTCGGTGTTCAACGCCTTTGCGGGAATTCTGCTCCGTCCGCTGCCGCACTTGAAAGACGAACACCGGCTCGTGTTTCTCAACTCGCAACAAATCGATAAACCGGACGATTACTACGAACTCTCGCTGCCTGATTTTCTCGATATCCGAAAGCAGTCAAAGACGCTCGAAGGCGCGACCACCACGATGGATCGCACGATGATCTTTGCGGGCGCGGATCCGCAACGCGTGTTAGGTTCGTCAATTTCCGTGGAAGGCTTGGCCATGCTCGGAGTCACGCCGCATCGCGGCCGGCTTTTTACCGAGGCGGAGGGCAAAGCGGATGCGCCTCGCGTCGCGATCATCGGCCATGCGCTTTGGAAACAACGGTTCGCCGGCAAGGACGAAGTCGTCGGCCAGACCGTCGAAGTCAACGGAGCGATGCACACCATCATCGGCGTCATGCCGCCCGGGTTCACGTTTCCCGACACCAGCGAAATGTGGGTGCCGTTTATCTACGAGAACGAAGACAAGGAGCGCGGCTCACACGATTTCCCCGGCTGGGCGCGGCTTCGTCCGGGCGTCACGCTCGACGAAGCGAAGGCAGAAATTGCCACGCTCGCGGCGCAACTCGCCCTCACTTACAAAGACACCAACGAAGGCAAAACCCTCGCCGTGCGCCTCGTGCGCGAAGAAGCCACGGAAGACGTCAGCGAACTCATGAGGCTGATGCTCGGCGCGTCGATTATCGTTTTACTAATCGCGTGTGCCAACGTCGCCAACCTCATGCTCGCGCGCGCGGCAGGGCGGTCGCATGAAATTGCGATTCGCATTTCCGTCGGCGCCACGCGGGGTCGCATCATGCGACAAGTGCTGACGGAAAGTCTTTTGCTCGGCGCACTGGGCGGAGCGTTCGGCCTGTTGGTCGCCACGTGGGCGGACAGCATTTTATTTGCCGGCGTGCCCCCAGCGCAGATCGCCTTCTGGATGACGTTTGGATTCGACTGGCGCGTTTTCTCATTCGCCTTTGGCGCAGCGATTATCTCGGCGCTGATTTTCGGGTTGTTGCCGGCATTGCAAATTTCCCGCAGCGCTTCCGTCGACCTCCGCGAAGGCAGTCGCTCCGTCACGAGCAGTCGCAACGCCCGGATTTTCCGCCAATCGCTCGTCGTGGCGCAGATCGCGCTGTCGTCGGTGCTGTTGATTGGCGCCGGGCTTTTCGTGCGGAGTTTCCTCAAACTCCAATCCACGCCCCCCGGGTTTGATCCGAAAAACGTTATCACCTTCCGTGTCGGCCTGCCACCCACTCAATATAAAGATAAAGCGCAAATCCGGGCGTTCTTCGACAAATTGACTCCCACGCTCGAGGCGATGCCCGGCGTGGTCGCGGCCGGTGCGACGCACGTGCTTCCGAGCAATGGCAATGATCGAACTGCATTCCTGCTCGAAGGCGAACCGATGCCCAAAAACTTAGTGGACGCGCCGCACGCAGTCTTTCACGCCGTCACGCACGGCTACCTCAAGGCGATGCGAATTCCGCTGTTGCGCGGGCGCGAGTTCAACGAAACCGACACGCGCGACAAGCCGATCGTCGCGCTCGTTGACCAGCGTTTCGTCGACCGGTGGATGAATGGCGCCAATCCCATCGGCAAACGCGTGAGCCTCGGCCTCTACAGTGACCCCGATCGCAAGTGGGCCGAAATCGTCGGCGTGGTCGGCAACGTTCCTCAAAAACTCGACGAGCCTTACGAGATTGGCGGCCTGTATTACTCGATCGATCAGAGCGAAAATAATTTCGTCAACTACGCGCTCCGCGTGACCGGCGATCCGGCTTCTTACGGCAAAGCGATCCAGAAAGCGGTGCTCTCCGTGCAGCCCAACATTCCGATCTATCATTTGCACACGATGGAATACATCCAGGACACCGCTTATTGGGCTCGCCGGTTTTTCAGTCAGGCGTTCGGCGCGTTCGGGCTCGGCGCATTGTTTCTCGCCGCCCTCGGCGTTTACGGCGTGATGGCCTATTCCGTCACGCAGCGCACCGCCGAGATCGGCGTGCGCATGGCGCTCGGTGCGTCCGAGAAAGACGTGATGCGCCTCGTGAGTCGCCAGGGGTTGATGCTCGTCGCCCTGGGCATCGGCATTGGTTTAATTTCCGCGCTCGGTCTCACGCAATTAATGGCGAGCCTGCTTTACGAAATCAGCCCGAGCGATCCGCCCACGTATTTCGCCCTGACGGGCGTGCTCGCAATCACCGGCCTCATCGCTTGCTGGCTGCCCGCGCGCCGCGCTGCGCGCATCAACCCGCTCGTCGCAATTCGCACTGAATAATTTTTCCGCTCCTCCCTCATGAACGATTTCCGCTTCGCCCTCCGCTCGTTGCTCAAGACGCCCGCGTTCACCCTCATTGCGCTGATCACGCTTGCCCTCGGCATCGGCGCCAACACCTCGATGTTCAGCGTGCTCAACGCGCTGCTGTTGCACCGGCCGAGCTACTTCGAACCTGATCGCTTGTTGCGGATCTATCGCACGACGCCTTCCTCGCAACTCGGGCCGCAATCCGCCGCCAACTTCATCGACTTTCAAGCGCAGGCAAAAACCTTCAGCCAGCTCACCGCGATTTCAAAAGGCCTCAGCAATTTTGCGCACGCGGGCCAGCCGGCCGAGCTCGTGCCCGGCTTGTTGGTCAGCGGAAATTTTTTCACCACGCTTGGCGTGCAACCGTTGTTGGGCCGTGCGCTCACTCCGGAAGACGACCGCGCCGGCCAAGAAAAAGTGATCGTGTTGAGCGAGCCGTTCTGGCGTCAGCGTTTCGCCGCGAATCCTGAAGTGATCGGCCAGCAGGTCCGCATCGATGGCGAACTCGTGAGCGTGGTCGGCGTGATGCCGGCGGGCGTCGAAGACCGGCTCGTGTGGGAAAATGTTTCCACGTGGCGGCCCCTCGCCTTCAGCGACGAGACGCTCAGAGATCGCGGCGGCCACTGGCTTTCCGTGATCGGCCGGCTCCAACCGCACGCGACCTCGGTCGAAGCGTTTGCTGAACTCAGCGCACTCGCGGCCGAGATCGCCCGGCTTCATCCGCAGACCAACGCGCAGGCCGGCGTGAATGTCGCGCCGTTTCTGCGTTCTATGCAGGATGGAAAAACACGCACCCTTTCACTGTTTGCGATGAGTCTCGCCGGCTGCGTCTTGCTCATCGCGTGCGTGAATCTCGCCAACCTGCTCTTCGCGCGCAACGTCATCCGCGCCCGCGAACACGCGATTCGCGCCGCACTGGGGGCCACGCGTTTCCGACTCATCCGCCAGTCGCTCGCCGAGAGCATCGTGCTCGCCGCCGTCGGTGGCGCGCTGGGCTTATTGATCGCCACGTGGGGCAACGCCGCGCTCGGGACGCATCTGATGGTCGCGGATCAGCCGATGGAATTAAAACTCGATTGGCGCATCATCGGATTCGCCGTCGCGGCCGCCTCGTTCGCCGCGATTTCGTTCGGGTTGCTGCCGGCCCTGCTCGCCTCGCGCACTGACGTGAACGACGCGCTCAAACAAGGCACGCGCGGCTCCACCAGCGCCACACATCATCGGTTGCGCCACGGCTTGATCGTGGTCGAAGTCGCCCTCGCGCTCGTGCTGCTGTCCGGCGCGGGATTTTTCATTCGCGGGTTGGACCGTTTCTTCATGCGCGACCACGGCTGGCAACCCGCCGGCTTGCTTACCGCGAACCTGCGCCTCCCCGCCGCCACGACCGAGGCCGAGCTCGTTTCATTTTACGAACGCTTGCAGCCCAAACTCGAGGCCTTGCCCGGCGTGGAAAAAGTCAGCCTCTCGCGCACGTTGCCTTTCTACGGATTCGGTTGGGGCCAGCGTTTTATTGTCGAAGGCCAGCCCGCGCTCGTCGCCGGCAGTGAGCCGATGCGCGATGTGAATCTCGTTGCGCCCACTTACTTCGACACCCTCGGCATCACACTGATCGACGGCCGCGCGTTTAATTCCTCTGATCTTACTGGCCCGATGCGCACCGTCATCGGCGAATCGATGGCGCGCAAATATTGGCCCAACGAAAGCGCCATCGGCAAACGCATCGCCCATCCTAACCGCCCGACTGAATGGCAGGAAGTGATCGGCGTCGTGCGCGATTTGAAATTCGCCTCCAGCCTCGAAAATCCCGGCAAGCGATTTCAAACCTACCGCCTGCTCACACGCGAAACCGACAACAGTCTTTCGATCGCCCTCCGCAGCGAATTGGAGCCTGCCGCGCTCGCGGCAACGTTGCGCCGCACCGTCGCCGAGGCTTCCCCGGAAGCCACGATCAACAACATCATGCCCGCGCTGCAAGTGGTCGAACTCAACACGGCCAACTACACGCTCATCGGTTGGATTCTCACCGCGTTCGCGCTGCTCGGACTTGGCCTCGCCGCCATCGGACTCTACGGGGTCATCTCCGGCTACGTCGCCCAACGCACGACGGAAATCGGCATTCGCATGGCGCTCGGCGCGGAAATCCGCGACGTGCTGCGACTCGTGTTGGGACAAGGCCTGCGCCTCGCCGCGCTGGGGATCGTGCTCGGATTAGTGGGCGTGTGGTGGGTCGCGTCGCTGTTGAGCACACTGATTCCCGCGCTACCGGCCGCTGAACCAATCACCGCGCTCGCTGTGACCGGCGCACTGCTCGCCACGGCGTCACTCGCGTGCTGGCTCCCCGCCCGCCGCGCTGCGAGCATTAACCCCATCACCGCGATGCGCGCGGACTGATCGCTGAGGAAACAGCGAGCACTGAACTTCGAACCACTAACCTCGAAGTGAGCCGGGCCTTGCTGCAGGTGGCGTGGTAATTTTGCAGGCGGTGCGGAAGAAGAGACTGACCGATTGGACGAAATGCCATCCGCGCATCGCATTCCCGGCTGAATTCACGCGGAATTCATCGCCGCTTCATATGCGCTTCACTAGGGGGAGTCATTCTAGCGTCCATTGATCTCACTATGAAAAATAGCTCCGCATTCTTGTTTCAGATCGCCGTGGTGGTCATCGCCCTCGGCACCCTCGCCCTGATGCTTGGTGAACCTCACTTCGAAGGTCGCAATGCTCACGCGACGACCTTCGAGATTTATTTCAACGATCCTCTCCTCGCGTATGCTTATGCGGGTTCGATTCCGTTTTTCGTGGCACTCTACCGGGCATTCGGGCTGTTCGGGCACGTGCGGCAAACCGGGAAATTCTCGCGCGTGACCGTGGATGCTTTACGCGCCATCAAATGGTGTGCGCTGGCTCTCATTGTTTTCGTGACGGGCGGAGTGGGGTTCATCATGAGGATGGGCGACCAAGAAGACCGGACGGGGGCGATTTCCATGTGCTTCTTCATGATTGTCGCGTCGAGCGTCGTTGCGACCGCTGCGGCGCTGCTTGCACGGAATCTAAAAAACACCCTTGAAGCCCGCTCGGGTTGAGGGTGACCGAAGTTCAATCGCTCGCGTCTGTCGTTTTTTGACGACAACCGTGAGGCGAATCCATGAGGTGGTATTCTCATTATCGGTAGGGAGAATCCTCCGGATAAGCCGCGGCTCGGGCTCGTCGAGACGACGCGCCCTACTTGCGCCAAAACCATTTTCTCGCTCGGCGGGATTCCCCCGAGAAATATGGCGTGGAACGTGCAGCAGTCGCGACTAACTCAGCCGCAGACGAGTTGCCGTCAGGGTCGTCACCGACCTAGCGAGTGATTGCATCGTGCGGCTGATTTTGTCATTCGAATCACTTCAATGGTTAAGATTTCCTCCGCCCTCTTCCACCGCCGAACCTACCGCGTGGGGTTGATGGTGGCCGGATGGATGGCTCTCGGCCTGAGTGGATGGACGCAGACGCTGCCCGGCGAGCCGAAGCTGACGCAGCAGCCGGTTGTCGCAGCGAAAAAGTCGAAACGTGTGCTGTCTCACCTCCCGGATGTCCCGCACGGCAACGATGCTCCGGCGGACTATAGCAAGGCCATCAAGGCCAGCGCCGCCCGTTACGCCGAATTCTACACCACTTCCAAGCTGGTCGACGCCATCGCCGAAGCGCGCAACGGACTTGCGATCGCCGAAGCCGCCCATCGTCCCCGCGACGAGGCTGAGTTTCTGAAGGCTGCGCTTTATGCGAGCTGGCTGATGGGCGAATCGACGGCGGGTTTCGACTACGGCCAGCGGTTGCTCGCCGCCGCGGATAAATTCGACGACGACCGCCTGCGTTCCATCGGACATCGCGTGATCGGCACGATTTTTTATCAGCTAAAAAACATTCAGAAGCAGCGCGAGCATACGGAACTGGCGTTGAAATTTGCCGAGCGCGCCAACGACCAACCGCTCCGCGTGGCGGCGATGAATAACCTGGGCAACATGTATATGGCCGAGGGCAACCTCAAGCGCGCGAGGGAAATCCACGAGGAGGTGCTCGGCTACCGTGAAGCCAACGGCTACCTCTGGGACGCCGCGGGCTCGCTGACCAATCTCGGCGACGTCGCCGAGCGCGCGGGTTCCCTCGAGGAAGCGCTCAAGTTTCAAGAACGCGGGCTCGCGATCCGCGTCGACCTCGACGACCGCCGCGGCCAAGTGCGCTCGCTCGCGCAAGTCGCCGGCGTGCTCCGCAAACTCGGTCGCACGGACGAGGCCCTCGTGCGCATCGTCGATGCGAGCAGCCGCGCCAAATCCATCGGTGGAAACGATCTCCTCAACCTCGTTTACACCGAGCTCGCGTTGGTGCACGAAGCGAAAAAATCCTACGGTGAAGCCCTCGCCGCCGAACGCCTCGCCGCCCGCGGGCGCGATCAATTTGCCGGCGAACAGGCCCGCATCCGCGCGTCGGAGTTTGAGAAGCGCATGGAGCTTGAACAAAAAGAAAAAGCCATTGAGCGACTGGATCGAGAACGCGCGTTGCAAGCGGCGGAACTCAAAGTGAAGGAAGCGGAAATCTTACGGCAAAAGGCGGAGATCCACGCGTCGGCTTCGGAAACGAGCATCGCGCGATGGCAGCGTGGCGGCTTGCTCGCACTGTTATTGGTGGGCGGCGCAGGCGTGGCGGCAATCGTCAGCCGCCAGCGTCTGAAGATCGCCGCAGAACGTCGCATCCACGCTGAAACCGTCGCTGCGAAAGAAGCGGCCGAACAAGCCAACGTGCTCAAATCGCGCCTCATCGGCATCGTGTCCCATGATATTCGCAGCCCGTTGAGCAGTGTGATTTCGCTGACTGACGAAATGCGCGAAGAGCAACCCGCCGATCGCCACGATGAACGCCTCGATCTCATCGCGCATCAGACCGAACTCGTGGTGGCATTTGCGCAGGATTTGCTCGATGCGACCGCGCTGGAGAGCGGCGGCATCAAACTCAATCGAACAACGGTCGACATGTCCGAGATTGTGCGCGCGTCCACCGGACATTTCGCCGTTCGCGCGAAGGCCAAACGACAGATTTTGAATTTTTCTCCGGCATCCGGCGGCAGCGCGCAACTGAACGGCGACGCCACCAAGCTCCAGCAGATCGCGACGAACTTGATCAGCAACGCGCTGAAATACTCGCCAGTGGGCGCGACCGTCGATGTCAGCGTGCGGCGCGTCGACGACCACGTGTTGCTCATGGTGCTCGACCAAGGCCCCGGCATCACGCCCGACGAAATCGCGCGACTCTTTCAACCTTTCGCGCAGTTGCGCGCCAAACCCACCGGCGGTGAATCGTCGACGGGGCTCGGATTATCCATCGCGCACGAACTTGTCCGCCTGCACGGCGGCACGATTCGCGTGGAGCCCTCGCCAAGCGGGCGCGGCTCGCTCTTCGTCGTGGAATTGCCCGCCGATTCCGTGGCATGAAGCCAAGTTTTTTCAAGACGCAGGCTTTGTTTCGGGAGTGGCTGGAAGCGAACCACGCAACGAGCACAGAATTTTTCGTAGGCTTCTACAAAAAGACCTCCGGCAAAGGCGGGCTCACCTGGCAGGAAGCGGTCGATGAAGCGCTCTGCTTCGGCTGGATCGACGGCGTGATGAAAAGTCTCGGACCGGAAAGCTACATGCACCGGTTCACGCCGCGTCGCGCCGGCAGCACGTGGAGCAACATCAACGTCGCTCACGTCGCCCGCCTCACCGCCGCCGGCAAAATGCATTCCGCCGGCGTGAAAGCATTCGAAGCCCGCACGACGGGCAAGACGGGCATCTACCGTTACGAACAGGCCACGCCGGCATCGTTAATTGAAAAATTTCCGACCGCGCTCGAAAAAAACTTCCGAGCTGCCAAGGCCGCCTGGAAACATTGGGAAGCGAGCCCGCCCGGTTATCGCCGCCGGCAGACCGATTGGGTCGCGAGTGCGAAGCAAGCCGCAACCCAACAAGCGCGCCTTGCACGACTCATCGCCGCGCACGCAGCCGGGCGTCGACTGCTCTGAAAAACGACCGCAGCGGAACGCGCTGATCTCGGTGCGCTTTTGTCGTTAACGTAGCGCCCTGCGGTCGGATCGCTCAACCTTGATGGGCTGCGCTTGAAAAATGCGAATTGCGCGAACCCTCGCCCACGGTCACCTGTCAGAGGCATCGCCTCATCTTTTATGAAACTCCGCCTCTTACTCCTCTCCCTGTGCGTCGCCCTCTTCAGTTCGCTGCATGCCGCCGATGCTGCCCCGTCAAAACCAGTCATCGTATTCGTGCACGGCGCGTGGGGCGGCGGCTGGCAGTTCAAAAAAGTGCAGCCACTGCTCGAAGCACGCGGCTATCAAGTGTGGCGCCCGACGCTCACAGGATTGGGCGAGCGTTCGCACCTCGCCACACGCGACATCGGCCTCGCGACGCACATCGAGGACATCGTGAATTTCCTCCGCTTCGAAAATCTCACCGACGTGATTCTCGTCGGGCACAGCTACGGCGGCATGGTGGTCACAGGCGTGGTCGACCGCGCGCCGGAGCGGATTAAGCGCGTGATCTACCTCGATGCGATGGTTCCTTCCGACGGCGAGAGTGCGATGAGTGTGCGCGGCGCGCGCCCCGATATGCCCATCGAAAAAATGGCGAAAGACGGCTTCGTGATTCCTTTCTGGGTCAAGGCCGACAAGCCCTACCCGCGCGACGTTCCGCACCCGCTGAAAACATTCACCGACCCGATTGAATTAAAAAATCCCGCGGCGAAAAAGGTTCACGCCAGCTACATTCTCACCGTCGACAAAGGCAAAACCGCCGAACAGGACGACTTCTACGCGCAATCGCTCCGAGCCAAGGAACGTGGCTGGCCCGTTGTCCAGATGGAGGCCGATCATAACCCCCAATGGTTTCTGCCGGAGGCCACGGTCGAGCAGCTGTTGAGTATTCCTTAAACACGCCCGTTCATTATGTCACATTCGCCCCGTCACCGTCGAGGCCACGGCATCGTTACCCGGCACAGTTCGTGGTTTAGCCGTTTCGCGCGCAAGGCGGCGTGCTACGCCGGCAAACCGGTGACGTTTGGCTGCTCGGTTGCCTTGATCGTCGCGTGGGCGGCGAGCGGCCCGCTTTTTGGTTTCACGGACACGTGGCAACTCGTGATCAACACGACCACCACGATCGTCACCTTCCTCATGGTGTTCCTTATCCAGAACAGCCAGAACCGCGACAGTGAGGCGCTGCAGATCAAACTCGATGAGTTGATTCACAAACTCGACACCGCGGACAACGCGTTGCTCGATCTCGAAGAACTCGAGGAGGACGAACTCAACGAGATTCGCCAGCGCTACCTCGACGCCGCAAAAAAAGCCCGCGAGATCGCTGACAAGAAAGCCGCGTCGCGAAAATCAAAATAAGCCGATGGTGCACACGCTTCATCGCACTCAATTTATTCCCGCCTCGCCGGAACGCGTCTGGGGTTACTTCGCGACGCCGAGTAATCTGAATGCACTCACGCCACCTGAGTTGCATTTCGAAACGCTCGGCAAACCCGGTCCGATGCACGCCGGCCAGTTAATCGCTTATCGGATCCGCATCGCGCCGGGCATCCGCGTTCGCTGGCTCACGGAAATTCGCCACGTGCGCGCGAACACTTACTTCGTGGATGAGCAGCGCGCGGGTCCGTATAAATTGTGGTATCATGAACATCACTTCGCCCCGAAAGATGGCGGCGTGGAAATGACTGACCATGTGACCTACGCACTCTCGTTTGGCCCGATCGGCGACCTTGTGCATCGATTCTGGGTTCGACCCACGTTGGAACGCATCTTCAACTACCGCCGCGAACAAATCGCGCGCCACTTCTCCGCTTCGCCATGAACCAATCTCCGTCCAAAGACCCGCTGCATGGCGTCACGCTCGAAGCGATTGTCACGCAACTCTCGCAACATTACGGCTGGCCCGAACTCGGCCAGCGCATCGACATCCGCTGCTTCAACCACGACCCGAGCGTCAAATCGAGTTTGGTCTTCCTACGCCGCACGCCGTGGGCACGCGCGAAAGTGGAAGAACTTTATCTCTATTATTTGCGCACCAAAGACGCGCCATCGTCCTGACATGGCGGCGATAAAATTATCGCTCGCCACCGCTGAAGACGCGGAAGCCATCGCTGCATTGCGCAACGCGATTTCCGACCACCTCACCTTCAATCACGGCCGCGGCCCGTGGACTGTGCATCACACCACCGCCGGCGTGCTTTCCGATCTCCGGAACGCCAAACTCTACGCCGCATTGCGCCGCGACGAAGTGATTGCGTCGCTCAAACTCGCCACGAAAAAACCGTGGGCGCTCGATCTGAAATTTTTCACCCCCGTGGAAAAGCCACTTTATCTCACTGCGCTCTGCGTAGCGCCCGAGTTTCAACGTCGCGGCTACGGTCGGGCCTGCCTCGATGAAGCGCTGAAACTCGCGCGCCGCGCCGAGGCTGGTGCGATTTTTTCGAATGCCTTCGACCATCCTACCGCAGGAGCAGGCGAATTTTACGCCAACTGCGGGTTTAAAGAAGTTGGGCGCGTCACGGATCGCAGCACCGCGCTGCGCTACTACGAAATGGTTTCCGGAAACGCGTCCGCTTTTCTGCGGGGTATTTCACGCGCCTCATTTTGCGTTCAATCGCGATTCCGCGTCGTCTAACAAGCGCTCGATCGTGACATTGAGCGGGTCGAGACGGCGGGCGATCCGGAGTTCGCGCAACCCTTGTTGCTCATAGCCGAGGTCGATCCAGAGTTTCCCCAAGGTCGACCGCGACCGCGCATTGTAGGGACTCACGGCAAGCGCCATGCGCAGTTGCGCGGCAGCGCGGCGAAGGTCTCCTTGCTGGATAAAGACATTCGCCAGCCCAACCCGCGCCTCCGGTAGCGACGGTAAGATCTCCAGCGCTTCCTCAAAGTAACCGATCGCCTCGGGATATTTTTTAAGTTTCCCGGAAATAACCCCGAGGTTGGAAAGAATTTTCGGATCGCCCGGGCGAAGCGCATTGGCCTGCTGGTAATGTCTCAGCCCGGTTTCGTCCTCGTCCACCTTAACGTAAAAATTCGCCAGATTCAGGTGCGCAAGCGCGGCGTGCGGATTTACTTCAAGCGTGTGCGTGTAGAGCGCGACTTCATCGTCGTAGCTGCGACTTAGTTTAAAGGAGATCGTCCCATACACTCCCGCGAGCACCACGCCGGCCGCAAAAACCAGTCTGGGCGCACGCAACAATTCGCTCACCCCTGCCGCCAGCAACACGATCACGCCGAGCGACGCGAGGTATTGGAAATGGTCGGCAACGAACGAATATTGAAACGGAAACACATCCACAAAGCCAAGCGCGGGAAACAGCGTGCCTCCGAAAAACAGCGCGGCCGCCAGCGGCCCGCGCCGGCGACGCGCCAGCCAGCACAAGCCCGCGACGGCGATCATTGCCGCGAGCGGCCAGAGGTATTGCACCGCCTCGCTCTGGCTGATGTGCCAGCGCGGATAGACAAAAACGAGATCGACCGGCCACACGAGTTTGCCGGCGTAGAACCACACCACGCGCCCAGCGATCAAACAACGCTCGACCAGGGTGTATTCGAAATCGGAGCCACTCGCGCCGATCTGGTATTTCTCCACGCATGCCGTGAACAGTCCCATGATGATCCCCGCTGCAAAAAACGGAATCAGCGGCTCCACCTCACGCCGCCAGGAAAGACGCCCGCGCTGCCACCAGAAGATCACTAACAACGCCGCCGGCAGCGAAGCCGTCACCGTTTTCGAGAGCAACGCGCAGAAAAAAAGCAGGAAGGCCAACAGGTAGTCGCCGCGCCGTTTTTCTTCGGCATAGCGCAAGTAAACCCACAGCGCGCTCAAATAGAAGAGCGCGGACAAAGTGTTTTTAATTTCCGAAATCCACGCGACTGATTCCACCATCACCGGATGCAGCGCAAAAACCACCGCCGCCAGCGCTGCGCACCGCACACGCAACCGCGTCAAAACGGCGAACACCAGCAGCGCATTCGCGGCATGCAACGCGATGTTGAGCAAATGATATGCCGTCGGATCCTGCCCGAACAAACGATTCATCACCCAAAAAACACTGTGCGTGAGTGGATAGTATTGCTGCGCGGCTCCGGGAATAAACCAAATCGCCCACAACCCGCGCAGCGAACGCAGCAGACGCGGCGTCATGTGGCCGTCGTCGTCCCAAATGAAACCGGCCGTCCACACCGGCTGATACGCCGCGAACACCGCGATCACCAACGCCGGCAACAACCACCAGAGCCGCACATTCCCGCTCGGAGTTTTCGGTGCATGCTCAGGAGTTGCGGAAGAATGTCCGGATTCGTTCATCGACGCTTTGCAGCAGTAAGCACGCGCTTCAGCGCGAGGGAAAGACAAAGGTGCGAGAACGAACAGGGCGGTTGAGGATAACCGCCCCTACCCACTCACTTTTCCTCAATGCACGTGGCCATCGTGCCCGTGCTCCACGAAAAATACCAGCAACCCGAGCACCGAAAAAATCGCCCCGAGCAACGCGGCTTCGTAGCGCTCGAGTTTTTGAATCGGAAGTTTGTCCATGCCGATCAGCGTGAGCCAGGTGAAGAGCAGCATCCCCGCGAGGGTGCCGACCGCCAGGATCAAGCTCAGCACCACGAACCCGCGCCAGCCAAACTGCACGCCGGAAAGATAAACGGGCAAAAACCCTTCGCACGGGGAAAGCGTGAGCATCAAAAACAAACCGCTGATTACTGGCCAGTCGCCTGCCTTGAGCGACATGAGTTTCGTGCCTTTCAATTCCTCGTCCCAATGACTGTGTCCGCCATGGCCATGACCGCAGTGCTCGCTCGCTTCGTGATGGCTGCCTGGCGCGTGATGGTGCAACACGCCACGCCCGCTGAGTTGGCGCCAGAAATAGAACGCACCGATTGCCAGCAGCACCGAGCCGGCGACTTTCGGGAAAAGTTCTTCGGCCCGCTCGTCTAATTGAAACCCAAACCACGCAATGCCGAGCCCAAGCAAACTCGTGAGCGCGACATGCCCGAGACCGGCGAACGACGAAACTGCGAGCGTTTTAGCATGGCTCCATTTACGCGTCTTCGAAACCAGCACAAACGGCAGCCAGTGCGTGGGAATGGCCGCATGAAAAAACGCCACGGTGAATCCCGTAAGAGCGATGGTGGTGAGAACGGCGGAATTCATGCGTGGTGCGGAACGAGAAGGAAACCAGGGTGCAGGTGCGTGTCGAACCCGGACTCTACCAAAGTCGTCAAGGGGTGCGCTGAACTTTTATCACCCTCGTAACGGGTGCTGCTACCCTTGCACCATGGACTTAAGTGGTTGCGACAGGCAAAGAGCCGCGTTTCCTTGTCCAGCTCAACTTATGCCGCCCGATCTCCACGCTGTCCGCACCTACCTGCTTTCGTTGCAGGACCGGATTTGCGCGGCCTTGGAAGCAGCGGATGGCGGCAAATTCGCCGAAGATCTTTGGACACGCGCAGAAGGTGGCGGCGGCCGTTCCCGCGTGCTAAGCGATGGCGCGGTGTTTGAGAAAGCCGGCGTGGGCTTCTCGCATGTAAGTGGAGCAACCCTGCCCGCTTCGGCGACCGCGTCGCGGCCGGAGCTGGCCGGTAAATCCTTTCACGCCGTCGGTGTTTCACTGGTGATTCATCCGCGCAATCCATACGTGCCGACCACGCATATGAACGTGCGTTTTTTCATCGCGGGCGAAGGCGAGCGCGCGATCTGGTGGTTCGGCGGCGGCTTCGACCTCACTCCCTATTACGGCTTCGAGGAAGATGCGGTGCACTGGCATCGCACGGCGCGCGCTGCGTGCGCTCCGTTTGGGGAAACCCTTTTTCCAAAGTTCAAGAAATGGTGCGACGACTACTTTTTCCTGAAGCACCGGGGTGAACCACGCGGCGTTGGCGGCATCTTTTTCGATGACTACAACGAACCGGGTTTCGAAAAAAGTTTCGCCCTGATGCGCAGTGTCGGCGATGCGTTCCTCACGGCGTATTGGCCGATTCTCGAAAAACGCCGCGCCCTGCCGTTCGGTGAACGCGAGCGCGATTTTCAACTCTATCGCCGCGGGCGCTACGTGGAGTTCAATCTCGTATGGGATCGCGGCACGCACTTCGGCCTGCAAAGCGGCGGTCGCACGGAATCGATTTTGATGTCGCTGCCGCCACTGGTGACCTGGCGCTACAACTGGCAACCCGAACCCGGCACGCCCGAAGCGCGACTCTACGACGTTTTTCTCAAGCCTCAAAACTGGGCTGAATCCATCAACCACGAATAGACACGAATGACCACGAATAGAAAAATCTCCTGCACCGCTCGCGTGCATTCGTGTGCATTCGTGGTTTCCTCATGACTTCCCGCGAACGCTTCCTCTCCGCTGTCGCCTGCCAACCGCTCGACCGTCCGCCCGTTTGGATCATGCGCCAGGCCGGTCGCTATTTGCCGGAATATCGCGTCTTGAAAGCGAAGTCGTCGTTTCTCGAAATGGTGCGCACACCCGAACTCGCAGCAGAAGTAACGCTGCAACCGCTGAAACGTTTCGCGTTCGATGCTGCGATTATCTTTTCCGACATCCTCGTGATCCCCGAGGCGCTCGGCCAGGGCTACAAATTTCGCGACACAGGCGGCATCGGGATGGATTTCCGCCTCGAAAACAAATCCCAGCTCGACCGTTTAAATCCCGACGGCGTCGCGCAGCGGCTCGACTATGTCGGTCAAGCGCTCGCGCGCGTGAAAGCCGAACTCAAAGGCGAAAAAGCACTGCTCGGTTTCGGCGGTTCCCCGTGGACGCTCGCAACTTATATGCTGGAAGGCGGCAGCGCGGACGAATTCGAGCGCGCGAAAACTGTTTTCTATTCCGACCGGCCGTTTTTCGAGGCGCTGATGCAAAAACTCACGAAGGCGCTCATCGATTATTTCCACATGCAGATCCGCGCCGGCGCGGATGCGATCCAGATTTTCGATTCCTGGGGCGGCATTCTCGCCGGTCAGGATTACGAGGCGGCGTCGTTGCGCTGGATTCGTGAAATCATCGCCGCGCTACCGAAAGATTTCCCGGTGATCCTCTACGCCAAAAACACGCCGACCCAGTTGACCGACCAGGCATTCAGCGGCGCACGTGTGCTCGGGGTGGATTGGACGCTTGATCTCGGCGTTACGCGCCGCCTCGTGCCCAACAACATCGCGCTGCAGGGAAATCTCGATCCCGTGCTCATGAACACGACGCCGGAAATCGTGCAGCGCGAAGTCACGCGTTTGCTGGAAACCATGCGCGGCGCGAACGGTCACATCTTCAATCTCGGTCACGGCATCATGCCGCAGGCGAAGATCGAGTGCGTCGACGCGCTCGTGAATACCGTCACACACTGGAAATAACATGCCCGTCGCCTCGCCGAAATCCATCGCAGTTGTCGGCGCGGGATTAACCGGACTTTCCGCCGCGTGGCACCTGCATCGCGCCGGGCATCGCGTGACGGTGTTTGAGAAAGCCCCGGATATCGGCGGTGTCGTGCGCACCTCGCAACGCGACGGCTGGCTCATCGAAGCCGGCCCGAATTCCATCCAAGAAAACGGCGCGGTCGCGGAATTGATTGCGCAACTCGGACTGCAAACCGAGCGCGTCGCGGCAAATCCCGCCGCCGCGAAACGGTTTATCGTGCGCCGCGACCAACTCACACCTGTGCCGCTCTCGCCGCCCGCGTTGCTCGCGTCGCCGTTATTTTCGCTCGGCGCGCGTTTTAAAGTCCTGACCGAATTGCTCACGCGCCCGCGCGTGCGCACCACGGATACGAGCCTCGCCAGTTTTGTTACGGCGCATTTCGGGCGCGAGATCACTGACTACGGGCTCAATCCATTTGTGTCGGGCGTTTACGCGGGCGATCCCGAGAAGCTGTCCGCGCGTTATGCCTTCCCGCGCCTGTGGCAATTGGAGCGCACGCACGGTTCGATTTTACGCGGCATGAAAGCCGAAACTGCCGCTCGTCGCGCCAGAGGCGAAACCTCCGGGGCCGCGCCGCTCATTTCATTTCGTTCCGGGTTGCAGGCGTTGCCCGAGGCACTCGCAAACGCGCTCCCGGCCGGGTCGGTGAAAACCAACGCCACGGTGACCAATATCATTCCCGGTCGTCCGTGGAAAATCATCTGGTCGCGCGACAGTGCCGTGCAGACGTCGGAATTCGACGCCGTCGTCCTCGCCTTGCCTGCGGGCGGCTTGGCGCAACTGGCGTTTGGCACGCTCGGCGAACGTCCGTTAGCCACGCTCGATCACCAGCCGCACCCGCCGGTCAGTTCGCTTTTCCTTGGTTTTAAACGGGAGCAGGTCACGCATCCGCTCGATGGTTTCGGCATGCTCGTGCCAGCCCGCGAACGCCGCAATCTCCTTGGCGCGCTCTTTTCCTCCACGCTGTTCCCCGGACGCGCGCCGGAAGGTCACGTGGCGCTGACGGTTTTTGCCGGGGGCGCGAATCGGCCGGAGATGGGCCGTTTGGAAACAGCGGAACTGGTCGAGCGGGTGCTGCCGGATTTGCGCGAATTGCTCGGCGTGACGGGCGAGCCGGCCTTCGTTCACCACACATTCTGGCCGCGCGCCATCCCGCAATACAACCTCGGCCACGAGCGTTTCGTGGAGCCGTTGACCCGTTGCGAAAATAGCCACACGGGGCTGTTTATCGGCAGTAATGCCAAAGATGGAATCTCTGTCCCAGACTGCCTGAAAAGCGGCGCTGAACTGGCCAGAAAAGCGGGCGAATTCTCCGCCTGAGAGACCGGGCAAATCCCGACTGTCTCGCCACTTGACTACCCCCTCGTGCTGGGTAGCCTGCGCCCCTTATTTCAGATGGCCAAAGAGCTTAAAGACACCCTCCTGCTTCCTAAAACCGACTTCTCCATGCGGGCAGGTCTCGTGCAACGCGAACCGGGACGGGTCGCCCACTGGGAAAAGATCGACCTCTACAACGCCATCCAACGCAAGCACGCCGGCAGCGCCAAGACCTTTGTCCTGCACGACGGCCCGCCATTTACTAATGGCGACGTCCACATCGGCACCGCGCTGAACAAGACGCTCAAGGATATCGTCAACCGCTACAAATCCATGCGCGGTTACCGCACGCCTTACGTGCCGGGTTGGGACTGCCACGGCCTGCCGATCGAGCAAAAAGTTTCCCAGGAAATCCGCGAAAATAAACTCGAACTCACGACCGCCCAACTGCGGGCCAAATGTGACGAGTTTTCCGAAAGCTGGATCGCAAAGCAGACTTCGCAGTTCAAACGCATCGGCGTCCTCGCCGACTGGAAAAACGAATACAAAACGAAAGCCCCGGCCTTCGAAGCGGATGTCGTGCGCACCTTCGCCGCGTTCGTGGAAAAAGACCTCGTTTACCGGAGCAAGAAGCCCGTGTATTGGTCGATCCCCTTCGAAACCGCGCTCGCCGAAGCTGAGATTGAATACAAAGACCACGTCTCCATCGCGATCTGGGTGAAGTTTGCCATTCCCGCTGAGGAAGCGGCGAAGTTCAACCTGCCGACGGATAAGCCCATTTCAGTCGTCATCTGGACGACCACGCCGTGGACAATTCCGGCCAATCTCGCGATCGCACTGCACGCGGAAGTCGATTACGTCGTCGCTGATCTCGGCGCGGAACGCATCATCGTCGCCGAAGCCTTGCTCGGCTCGGTCGCCACTGCCGCTAAACTCGAACCCCAGCCCACCGTCGTGCAAACGATGAAGGGCGCCGTGCTCGAAAAGATGCAGCCGCGTCACCCGTTTATCGATCGGCCCTCGCCGATCGTGCTGGCCGATTACGTTACGACCGACAGCGGCACCGGCGCCGTCCACACCGCGCCGGGCCACGGTGCGGAGGATTACCAAACCGGCCTGAAGTATAAGTTGGAAATTTACTGCCCGGTCGGTGATGACGGCAGATACCTCGACGACGGCAAGGTGCCCGCCGACCTCGTCGGCCTCACCACGCTCGAAACCGTCGAAGACTTGAAAGCGAAGAAACCTTCGCCGGCGAACCTCGCCGTATTGAAAAAACTGTCCACGCCTGACGCCACGGGACACGTCGCATTGCTCGCCAAGGCGAAATACCCGCACAGCTACCCGCATTGCTGGCGCTCGAAGACGCCGATCATTTTCCGCGCGGTCGACCAGTGGTTTGTGTCGCTCGACAAATCCGGTGTCCGCCAGACCGCACTTTCCGAAGTCTCGAACATCGCGAAAAACCAAGGCTGGATTCCCGCGTGGGGCGAAGCCCGCATCCGTGGCGCCGTCGAGTCGCGTCCGGATTGGTGCATCAGCCGTCAACGCTCATGGGGCGTGCCGATTCCGGCGTTCTACGATTCCAAGAAAAAAGCCTATCTCGACGCCAAGGTCGCACGCGCCATCGCCGACAAGATCGCGCAACACGGCACCAACCTCTGGTATGAATCCGATGCCGCGCAAATCCTCGATTGCATAACGCTGCCCGCCGACTGGCCCGCGCCGAGTGAACTCACTTGCGGACGCGACACACTCGACGTGTGGATCGATTCCGGTTCGACCCAAGCCGCCGTGCTCAAACACGGTCAAGGCGGCACCCACTGGCCCGCCGATCTCTATCTCGAAGGCAGCGATCAACACCGTGGCTGGTTCCAGTCGTCGCTCTGGTGCAGCGTCATCGCGTCCGATGCGGCGCCTTACAAAGCGGTGCTCACGCACGGCTTCATCGTTGATAAAGATCGCCAAAAAATCTCGAAGAGCAGCACGTATCAAAAACCGCAAACCGCCGAGGCCTACATCGCGCAACACGGCGCGGACGTCATCCGTCTTTGGATCTCGTCGCAGGACTTCCGCGACGACATTCCCGTCGACGACGAAATCCTCAAAAACGTCGGCGAGGCGTATCGCCTGCTGCGTAATACGTTCCGCTTCCAGCTTTCGAACCTCTTTGATTTCGACGCCACCAAAGACTCAGTGCCCGTCGCGCAACTCAACGTGCTCGACCGCTGGGCGCTGCACCAAACCGCAATTCTTTTCGAAGAGTGCACGAAGGCTTACGACGCCTACGAATTCCACCGCGTTTACCAGCTCTGCAACCAGTTCTGCTCGGTCACGCTTTCCGCGACCTACCACGATGTGTTGAAGGATCGCCTTTACACGCTCGGCGCGGCGCATCCGCTCCGCCGTTCATCGCAGACCGCGATTCACCACATCTTCCAGACGCTGATTAAAATTCTCGCACCAATCGTCACCTTTACGGCGGACGAAGCGTGGTCGTATCACGTCGCCAACGCGGAATATTCCGACCGCTCCATCCACCTCGAAGACTGGCCCGTCGTCTCGACCGACTGGCGTAATGCCGAGGTCGAAGGCGAAATGGCGACCCTCCTCCAGCTTCGCGCCAAGGTGAACGAAACCCTCGAACCGCTCCGCCAAGCCGGCACCATCGGCAAGTCGCTCGATTCCGTCGTGACCATCACCGGTGCGGCGGATGACGCAATGTTCAAGGTGTTGGAAAAACACCGGGATTTTCTCTCCGAACTGTTTATTGTTTCGCATGTCACTCTGGCCGCCCAAGCTGCCGAAGCGATCAGCCTCACCGCCCGTCATGCCCGCGAAGACGGATTCGTCCGTTGCCCGCGTTGCTGGCGATGGGTGCCGGCGCTGCACACGACTCCCCACGGAGAAGTTTGCCCACGCTGCGAAGAAGCCCTTAACTCCTAATCTCGACTTTTATATGGCCATGAAGAAAAAGCTCCCCGCAAAAAAATCCGCTCCCGTCAAAGCTCCTGCTAAATCTCCCGCCAAGCCCGTGGTGAAAGCGGCTCCGGCTAAATCTTCATCCAAGCCAGCAGCCGCTCCGGCCAAAACCGCCGCCGCTGCACCTGCCAAAAAACCTGCAGCCGCGGAAGCCCCGGGTAAAGCTGGCGGTAAACAACCCCTCAACGCTGCCGAACTGAAGCGCATGCTCCTCGAGCGCAAAGCCGCGCCGAAAGCCATCGCCTTCAGCCTCGATGAAGTGCGCGAGATCGCGAAAAAGAACGAGACTCAGATCGAAACCGCCGCCAAGACCGCCAAAAGCGCCACGGCAAAATCGACCAAGGTCATCGATGCCGCGAAGCTTGAGAAAGCCGCGAAGCCGCACCACGTGAAGCCTGCTTCGCTGATGGACATTCTCGGTTTCAATCCCGCCAAGGGCAAAAAGCCTTCCGCGATGATCGATGAATCTGAAGTGCCGGAGAAATTCCGCCGTTACTATCGCCTGTTGCTCGATCTTCGCCTGCACGTCCTCACGCAACTCGGCGAACACACCGAAGAGACCTTGCTTAAGTCTTCGAAAGACGACTCTGGCGATCTTTCCGGCTACGGCCAGCACATGGCCGATGCCGGCACCGATACCTTCGACCGTGATTTCGCATTGAGCCTCGTTTCCAACGAACAAGAAGCGCTCGCCGAAATCGAAGCCGCGATCAAACGCGTGCACGACGGCAGCTATGGCATTTGCGAAACCACGCAAAAGCCCATCGCCAAGGAACGCCTACTCGCGGTCCCATTCACCCGCTATTCCGCTGAGGCCAAGAAACAAGTCGAGCGTCACTCACACCGTGCCCAGCAACGCGGCGGCCTCTTCGGTGAAGCCGGCGAAGAAGACGGTGGCAAAATCACCGCCGACGACAGCGGCGACGAATAAGTCACCCGCGGTTGGCCCCACTCAGTTTGAAACTTTCGCCCTCACCAACCGCGTCCGTTCCGCCCAATTCGCCTGCGGAGCAACCACGACAATCTGCGCCTGAACCCACCCGGTTCTCGCGCGTGCTCGCGTATCGCCGCCTGTGGATCATTGCGGCCATCATCTTCGTTGCCGACCAGGCCACCAAAATTTGGGTGAATGCGACTTTGCCCTTCAACAGCTATGGCCTCGACGGAATCACGGTCATTCCCGGATTTTTCAATCTCGTGCACGTCGGTAATACAGGCGCGGCCTGGAGCATGTTTTCGGGACGTAGCACGCTCCTCGCGTTGCTTGCGCTCGCCACGCTCGTCGCCCTCTTTTTCTGGCGCCGCCATCTTGGCTTGAAACATCCCACCGCGCAAATCGCGTTCGGCCTGCTATGCGGCGGCATCGTCGGCAACCTGGTCGATCGCTTGCTCCACGGCCACGTGATCGATTTCGTCGACCTCCATTTCGGCAACTACGTTTATCCCACGTTCAACGTCGCCGACTCGGCGATTTGCGTGGGGGTGTTCTGGTATGTGCTCTGGTCGCTGCGCCAGCCGACCAGTTCAAACACGTAACTCACTCGACGTTCGCGATCTGTTCGCGGACGCGCTCGAGTTCATTTTTGAACTCAATCACCTGTTGCGAAATCGCGAGATCGTTGGCCTTGCTGCCGATCGTGTGAATCTCGCGACCGATTTCCTGCAGGATGAACTCTGCTTTGCGGCCGATCTCGCCCTTTGCTTTAAACAGATCGCGCAGCTGGGAAAAATGACTGCGTAAACGCGTCAGCTCCTCCGTCACGTCGCAGCGATCGGCAAACAACGCCACTTCCTTCAAAACCCGCTCGTCGTTGAGGTCGAGTTCCAGCCCCGCCTGACGCAACCGCAGGTGCAGCTGTTCACGGTAACCACCGCTGATCAACGGTGCCCGCGCGGCAATGGCATCGAACGCTTGCTGAAGTTTCAGCAAGCGACCGAGAAAATCCACGAGCAGCGCCTCGCCTTCTTTCGCGCGCATCGCGGAAAACTCACGCAACGCTTGATTCACCGTCGCGAGCACAATATCCGCGGTGGCCTCATCAGCCGAAAGCGCTGAACCCGTGCGTTGCGCGCTCGCGATCTGCCAAAGTAATTCGCCCGTCGGCTCGAATTTCACCCCGCGGGCCGCCGCGACGCGCTCGAGTTTTTCTAAAATTACAGCGATCGCTTCCTCATCCCATTCGGCATTCGCGCCGGACTTACCTTCAACGTCGACGGCCACGTGCACCTTGCCGCGCAACGCGACTTTGCGCACCGCGTCGCCGACCGCCGCTTCAAAGGGTTGCCACTCATCCGGCAAAGCGAGCGTCAAATCCAGCCCGCGGCGATTCACGGAGTTGACCTGCACGGTAAGCGTCTGCGCTCCCAACGTGGCCGTGGCGCGACCGTAGCCTGTCATGCTGTTCATGCGGAAATCATTTTTTGCACCTGCTGCACGTCCTTGTCGCCGCGACCGCTGAGGTTCACGAGGACGATCTTGTCTTTTGAAAGTGCCTTCGCGCGCTTGAGGCCGTGGACGATCGCGTGGGTTGATTCGAGCGCGGGAATGATTCCCTCCAGTCGCGAGCAGAGCTTGAACGTCTCCAACACTTCTTCGTCAGTCGCGTAAGCAAAATCGATCCGACCGTTCTCGCGATAAAATGCGTGCTCCGGCCCAACCGCGGCGTAGTCGAGGCCCGCGCTCACCGAATGCGTCGGCTCGATCTGGCCATCGTCATCTTGCAACACGTAGGTCTTGCAGCCTTGTAACACGCCGAGTCGGCCCCCGGCGAAACGCGCCGCATGCTCGCCGCGCGCGATGCCACGGCCGCCCGCCTCGACGCCGGTCATTTTGATATTCGGCTCGCTGAGAAATTCGAAGAACAGCCCGATCGCGTTGCTTCCGCCACCCACGCACGCCACGAGTTCATCGGGCAAGCGGCCTTCGCGAGCGAGGATCTGTGCGCGAGCTTCCTGGCCGATCACGCGATGAAAATCGCGCACCATCATGGGATACGGATGCGCGCCATAAGCCGTCCCGAGAATGTAGTGCGTGTCGCGCACATTGGTCACCCAGTCGCGCATCGCTTCGTTCACCGCGTCCTTGAGCGTTTTCTGGCCGGCGTCCACGCCGACGACTTTCGCGCCCATCAGACGCATGCGGAATACGTTCAGCGATTGCCGCTCCATATCCACCGCGCCCATGTAGATTGTGCAGTCGAAGCCAAATTTCGCACACACCGCCGCAGTCGCCACGCCATGCTGACCGGCGCCGGTTTCCGCAATGATGCGTTTTTTTCCCATGCGCTTCGCCAGCAATGCCTGGCCGATAGCGTTGTTGATTTTGTGCGCGCCGGTGTGGAGCAAGTCTTCGCGTTTAAAATAAATCTTCGCCCCACCGCAGTGCTCAGTGAGGCGCTCTGCGAAATACAGTTCGGTCGGGCGGCCGGCGAATTCCTTGAGATGATGCCTCAGTTCCTTTTGAAATCCGGCGTCGTCGCGCGCGAGTTCGTAAGCCTTGGTCAGTTCTTCAAGCGCCGTCATCAACGTTTCCGGAACGTAGATGCCGCCATACTGGCCAAAACGGCCGGTGGCATCGGGAAGCTTGGTTTGTTCGAGCGGTGAAGAAGCAGCGGACATGAGTCGGAAAAAGTAGAAACCGATCGGGCCAAACGCAAACGGGATTTCCGGCATACACCGCGCCAATCAGCGCAGCTCGCCACCTTAACCTTCGGGCAGTGTGTCGGAGCGCTTGACGCTTAACAGCGTGTAGTCATCGCGCAGGCCCGCTGAGCCCGTGAATTTTTCCACCGCAGCGAGAATCCGATCATTGATCTCTTTGGCCGAGCCAGCATGAGCCGCCCGCACCACATCCGCGAGGCGCGCACCGCCGAATTCTTTTTCATCTGCATTGGGTGCCTCGGTGAGACCGTCCGTGTAAAGCACGAGCGCAGAGCCTGGCGCGAAATCCAATTTTTGATCGGTGATCACCTGATCAAACAATTCCGGATCCACCATCCCCAACGGCATGCCGTCCGCGCCGACATAATCGGTCACGAATATTCCCGTCTTCGGGTCACGCCGCACGAGCAGCGATAATTCATGACCGGCTCGCGCGATAGTCACTTCGTTACGCGCCGCGTCGACGACCGCATAAGTCATCGTGATATACATGCCCTCGCGCATGTCGCCGGCGAGCGCACGATTGAGTTCAGCGAGGACACGCGCCGGCGAGTTATCGAGGGGCGCGATGCGGCGCAGCGTCGTCCGGCAAATCGCCATCAGCAAAGACGCGGAAATACCTTTCCCGGAAACATCCGCCACCGCAAGGCCCACGCAGTCGCGGCTTAGTTTGAAAACGTCGTAGAGATCGCCGCTGACTTTTTGCGCGGCGAGGTAGCGAGCGTCCATGTCGAGCGTCGCCACCTTCGGCATTTCTTTCGGCAGGAGCATGCGCTGGACATTGCTCGCGAGAGCAAGGTCGAGATCGAGGCGTTGCTTGTCGACCTGCAGATTCAGGAAATCCGCGTTATGCACGGCGAGACCCGCCTGTTCCGCGAGCGTCGCGACGAGCGAATAATCGGTCTCGGTAAACGGCAGTCCGTCAGCTGCGTTACACACGCACAGCACACCGATGAGCTTTTTGTGCACGAGAATCGGCGCGGCGATCACGGAGTAAACCACGAGCGCGGGATCGCTGTGTTTCACGATGCGCGGATCATCCGGCGCGCTCACCACCAGCAAGCCCTGCCCCGTCGCGGCCACGCGGCCGACGACGCCTTCGCCCACGGGAAAAGATTCGGATTTTAAAACTTGTTCAATGAACTTCGCGCGCGAGCCCATCTTCATGCGCGCTGTATCGGCAATCGGACGATGCGGCGGAAACAATCCTTCGACCGCGACGCCGCGCATCATGTTGTCCGCGCCTTTCTCGAAAATACACGCGCTCAACGCGCCCGTGCTGAGAATCGCCGCGTGCACGATGCGCTGAAAAAGTTCTTCGCGCGGCAGGCGTTCGCCCACGGCATCCACCATCGTGTGCATGTAATCGAGCACGATTTGCCGCTCTTCAAGCAGCGCCTGCTTTTCTTCTTCGACGCGCGCGGCTTCGCGCTGGGCGCGCCAGTAAAACGCGTAGACCAGCGAAGCGCCGATGATGCCGCCAAGCAGGAATAAAATCATGTCCGCAAAAGCTTAGCGGGATTCTACGCGATTGCGCAAGAAAGCGAGCACGTCCTGAAATTTCGCGGCATTGGCCGAATCCGCTGAGACGAGATTTTCATGGGCCTCGAGCACGAGCTTGGCGCTTTCGATCTCGTCTTTCTTTTTCGTGTCGAGCGCTTGCGCGCCGCCGCCGAAATTCATGGGAAATTCGCCTGAATCGACGGTCGCCAGCTTGTGCAGGCCGAGGTTACGGATGAGCTCAAGGTTGCGCTCGCTCACGCGCACCATCGTCAGCACGCCGGGCGTAGTTTGTCGGCGGAGTTCCAACGCCGCGCCTGCCAGCACGCCGAGGAACGTGCTGTCCATGCTGGTGCATTGGGAAAAATCCAACACGAAGCGCGTCTTCCCCTGACGGATCATCTCGCCGATAAAATCTTTCAGGCTGCCGGCGTTGGCAAAAGATGCACGGCCCTCGATGCGCACGAGCACCGGGTCGGCGTAGGCGTCGACAAGAAACGACGGTTTTGCAGGATCAGCCATGGATACGAAGTGCGTAATTTCAGACGCGGGGTTGAAGCCGCGCCTGAAACATCAGGACAATTTAACCGACAGCAAGCGTCGGATTTAGTTCTGGGCCACAATCTGGCGCAACACATACGGCAGGATGCCGCCGTGCTGGTAGTAATCGATCTCGATCGGCGTATCGATACGGCAGCGCACCTGCACATTGTCGATCGTCCCGTCTTTGCGCGTGATTTTCAATGTGAGGTCTTGTTGCGGCTTGATGGCCGCGCTGAGGCCGACGACGTCGTAAGTTTCGCTGCCGTCCAGTTTGAGCGTCTGCGCCGTCGTGCCTTCCTTGAATTGCAGGGGCAACACGCCCATACCGACGAGATTGGAGCGGTGAATGCGCTCGAAGCTTTGCGCGACGACGACTTTGACACCAAGGAGGTTCGTGCCCTTGGCGGCCCAGTCACGGGAAGAACCCGTGCCGTATTCCTGACCGGCGAGAATGATCAGCGGCACGCCGGCGTTTTGATACGCCATGGAGGCATCGTAGATCGAAGTTTTCACGCCATCAGCGCCGAGCGTGTTGCCACCCTCTTCGCCGCCGAGCATGAGATTCTTAATGCGGACGTTGGCGAACGTGCCGCGCGTCATGATGCGATCGTTGCCGCGACGCGAGCCGTAGGAGTTGAAATCCTCGAAGGTCACGCCGTTATCGAGGAGGAACTTGCCCGCCGGGGAAGACTTCTTGATCGCGCCGGCCGGAGAGATGTGGTCCGTCGTGACGGAGTCGCCGAAGATACCGAGCGCCTTCGCACCAGTGATCGATTTGATCGAACCGGGGGTGAGCGAGAAATCCGTGAAAAACGGCGGTTCTTGAATGTAGGTAGAGTTCGCGTCGAATTGGTAAACGTTGCCCGTGGAAGACGGGATTTCGTTCCACTTCGGATTTTGCGCTGCGAAGTCCGTGTAGAGTTTGCGGAACACCTCCGGCTTGAGCGCGGCCTGCATTTGATCGCGCACTTCCTTCAAGGTCGGCCAGATGTCTTTCAGGTAAACCGGATTGCCTTGGTGATCTTTGCCGAGCGATTCGGTGGCCATGTCGATGTCAACGCGACCCGCGAGGGCGAACGCGACGACGAGCGGCGGCGACATCAGGAAGTTGGCTTTGATGTTCTGGTGGACGCGCGCTTCGAAATTGCGATTACCGGAGAGCACCGACGCCGCAACGAGATCGTTTTTGACGACCGCTTCTTCGATCGCGGGGTGCAGCGGGCCGGAGTTGCCGATACAGGTCGTGCAACCGTAACCGACGGTTTGGAAACCGAGTTTGTCGAGATATGGCGTGAGACCGGTTTTATCGAGGTAGTCGGTGACGACGCGCGAACCAGGAGCGAGCGAGGACTTCACGACTTGGCTGACGCGCAGGCCTTTTTCGACGGCCTTCTTCGCAAGCAAACCGGCAGCCAGCATGACGCTCGGATTGGAAGTGTTTGTGCAGCTTGTGATCGCGGCGATCAGCACGGTGCCGTTGGCCACGAAGCCATCGAAACGCGGCGCGACGGCGAGCGTGTCCGTGGTAGCGACAGGCCGATTGTTCGCCATCTCGCGCTCGGTGCTGACGTTGGTTTCCTTGATGTCGGCTTTGACCGGCGACGCGTGCGCGTGGCTGCCCCCGCCCGGATGAAAATCCGCGCCGGGCGCGGCGGCGATTTCGACCGCCTTGGAAAAATCTTCCGCCGCTTTGCCGAATCCGTTTTCCGTAACTGGTTTCGAGAACGACGTGACGAAGGTGTTTTTGAGGTTCGCGAGTTCGATGCGATCTTGCGGACGCTTCGGGCCGGCGACGCTCGGGACGACGGTGCCGAGATCGAGTTCGACGACTTGCGTGTAATCGATTTCGCCCTTCTGAGGGATGCCCCACAAATTTTGCGCTTTGTAATACGCTTCGTAAGTCGCCACGGCGGCTTCGTCGCGGCCAGTCGCTTTGAGATAATTGACGCATTCGGCGTCGATTGGGAAGAAGCCCATCGTCGCGCCATATTCGGGTGCCATGTTGGCAATTGTCGCGCGATCCACGACCGGCAGCGCGGCGGCGCCGGGGCCGAAGAATTCCACGAATTTGCCGACGACCTTCGTCTTGCGCATGAGCTGCGTGACGGTGAGCGCGAGATCGGTCGCGGTGACGCCTTCCTTGAGCGCGCCAGTGAGATAAACGCCGACAACGTCAGGCGTGAGAAAATACACCGGTTGGCCAAGCATGCCGGCTTCGGCTTCGATGCCACCGACGCCCCAACCCACGATGCCGATGCCGTTGATCATGGTCGTGTGCGAATCGGTGCCGACAAGCGTGTCAGGATAATACACGTCGCCTGCGCTCAGCACGCCCTTCGCGAGGTATTCGAGATTCACCTGGTGCACGATGCCGATGCCCGGAGGCACGACCTTGAACGTGTCGAACGCCTGCATGCCCCACTTCAAAAATTGATAACGCTCACGATTGCGCGAGAACTCGAGATCGAGATTCTTCTGCATCGCCAACGGCGAGCCCGCGAAATCGACCTGCACCGAGTGATCGACCACGAGATCGACCGGCACGAGCGGCTCGATGATCTTCGGGTTTTTGCCGAGTTTCGCGACCGCCGAGCGCATCGCGGCGAGATCGACGAGCAGCGGCACGCCGGTAAAATCCTGCAACACGATGCGCGCGACAACGAACGGGATTTCCGCGGTGCGCTCTTCGACCGGCTTCCACGTCGCGAGTTCGCGAATGTTGGATTCGAGCACGCGCTTGCCGTCGCAATTACGCAGCACGGCCTCAAGCACGAGACGGATGCTGACCGGCAGGCGCGAGACGGCGAAACCAGCTTTTTCGAGGGCGGGCAAAGAATAGTATTTCTTGCCGTCTTCGAACGTTTGCAGGGTGTTGAAAGGATTCGGGAGTGACATGGGAATTTTAAATTTAAGGGGTGCGGTCGGTGCGCAGCGGATGCGGTCGGGAAATCGTAATTAGCTCGCGAGCGCGGCTTTGACGGCGACGAAGTTCGGCAGGTCTTTCGGCGTGGCGGTCTGTTCGGAATATTTCACGACGCCATCGGTGCCGATGACAAACGCGGCCCGCGCGGAGGTGTCGCCGACGCCGGCGAGATTCGGGAAAAGCACATCGTAAGCTTTCGTGGCCACCCGGTTCAAATCGGAGAGCAACGTGACTTTGATACCATTGGCCTTCGCCCACGCTTCGTGCGCGAACGGGCTGTCGACGCTGATGCCGTAAACCGCCGCGCCAAGTTGCTCGTAGTCGCCGAGGCCGGAAGTCTGGTCGCACATTTCCGTCGTGCACACGCCGGTGTAAGCCAGCGGAAAGAAAAGCAGCACGGTCTGCTTCTTGCCGAAATTATCGCTCAACTTGATATCGACGAGACCGTCCGCGGTCTTGGTTTTCAACGTAAAGTCAGGGGCTTTGGAGCCAACGGCGAGAGGCATGAGAGTTCGGAATTAGACGGATTGAGTGGGCGACAAAGTTGCGTCGCGTGAGCCGTCATAACTAGACGTCTGCACGGAGGTGCGGCAACCCATTTTCGGATGTATGAGGCCGGTTACTTTTTTCACTCCCTGCCCCATTAGTTTTACTGCCGGCTCAGAAATACAAAACGCTTCAAAGGGCAGATACTTTCAGTCGGAAAAAGAGATTTGCGGAGCTAATTGGATACTTAGCCTGCCACGTCTCGGTAACGCCCTCGCTGAGGCGTTCGAGAATGACTCCAGCTGTCACCCAATCGGTAAGGTTAGTGGAAACCTCGACCACATAAGCCAAATCCGACCGATCAGCGGGGCGCGAGTAGTTGAACAACCAATGCGTGCCGCTAGCGCTCACTTCGGGCGCATCTGCGAAATTGGGTGCTTTAGCGTCAAGGCCGAGCGCGTATTCCACTAAGTTGGTGAGCCCGTCACCGTCCGGATCAGCCGTCGAACCGCTGGTCTCAGGCGACAGCAGCTCTGCTGCCGTGAACGCGCTGCGCTGCCACGACTCGTAACGCGTCAGCACAGTCAACGTCGACAAACGGGTGTCACTACCGGCACTATTGCTGACGACCACGGTATAATTGGCAGCGTCGGCCAACTGCACTCCGCTCAATGAAAGTGTCGCACTCGTCGCCCCTGGAATATCGATGTCATTCTTGCGCCACTGATAGGTCATCGGCACCTCGCTCATTGCGCTTACCGTGAACGTCGCATTCGCACCCACCACGAGCGTGGCGGACGGGGTTACCAAGGTAATCTGCGGCGAGGCGATCTCGCTGGTGAGAATCGTGCCGGAATTGCCCACGACGACAAACTGTGCGCCATTACTGGCGGCGCCTTGCAGGGTATTCACCGCGCCGGAATTCCGATTAGTCCAAGTGATCGCGTCCGGGCTCGTCACAATTGAGCCGGCGGTCCCGGTGATAACGAAGAGACCGTTTGTCCATGCGATGCCATTGGGAAGCTGCAGCGCCCCCGTCGCCCGACTGCTCCACTCAACCCCATCGGAACTCACGTAAACGTTACGGTTAGCGCCGACGGCCACGAATTGGCTGCCACTCCACACCACGCCGTTTAATTGCGTCGTCGTGCCGGACGACCGCGCCGTCCACGCGATCCCATCCGGGCTCGTCAAGATCACCCCGGAATTTCCCACCACTACAAACTGGCTGCCATTCCACGCTGCGCCCCAAAGCGCATTCGCAGTGCCGGACGCACGTGTAGTCCAGGTGAGGCCATCGGGGCTGGTAATAACGGTGCCAGAATTCTCGACGGCCACGAACTGACCGCCGCCCCACTCGACGCCGAGAATCGTGTTGGTTACGCCGGAGGTTCGGTTCGTCCAAGTGATTCCATCCGGGCTACTGCGAATCGCCCCCAGTTGCCCCACCGTCACAAACATCGATCCATTCCAAGCGATGTCAGCGAAGAGCCCACCCGCCGAGCGAACCGTCCAAGTGCTGCCATCCGGGCTGGTCAGCACTCCACTGCCCGCCGCGACGTATTTCGCTCCATCCCAAATCACGTCTCCAAGCGCGCTGGCCACACTTGGAATTCTATTTGTCCACGCTGCTGCCGTGGGGCTCGTGCGAATCACCCCCGCCGAGCCGAGGGCAAGGTATTGTCCGCCTCCCGAGGTCAGCTCCAAAAACTGGTCGTTGGTGCCCGAGGGAATCGCCGACCACGTCGCGCCTTCCGCGCTGGCCAGCACCGTTCCCTCCCACCCTCCGACAAGAAATCGCGTGCCGTCCCAAAACACCGTTTCGAGCAAGCTCATGGTTCCCGACGCACGGCTGATCCAGGTCACTCCATCCGCACTACTCAGCAACACACCGTCGTTTCCGGCGGCGACAAATTGCGAACCACTCCACGCAACAGCTCGAATCGTTGTCGGTGTGCCCGATGTGCGGGCGCTCCAAGTAACTCCATCCGAACTCGCGAGAATTATGCCGCCCGACCCTACAGCGGTGAAAAAGCTTCCGTTCCACACCACTTGGTAAAACACCGCCGCAGATCCGGACGAGCGCACCTCCCAGTTGATCGCATCCAGACTGGTTAACACTTCACCTGCACTTCCCACCGCCACGAACTGGCTGCCGTTCCACACTACGCCATTTAAATCCCGGCTGCGTGCCGTGCCACGACGCGTCCAGTTCACACCGTCCGGACTCGTTAAAATCATGCTCAGGTGACCAACCGCCACGAACTGGCCGCCGTCCCAAATCACACAGCGCAACCATTCCGTCGTCCCTGCGTCTCGCTTAGTCCAGGTAACCCCGTCGGAGCTGGTCACCACCGCGCCACCCTGGCCGACCGCCACCCACGTCACGCCGTTCCACACCGCGCTTGAGAGCCCATTCCCCTGCGGCCGCGGATTGCGCCACGTCCACGTTTCTTGCGCGAACAAGGCTGAGGGCAACAACGCCAGCAAGCTACACGCAACCAGGAAGCCGCATTTCAAAAGCCGCCAAACAAACGCGAATTTCATGAGTCGAGGGGTGAATCGATTAACACGCGGCGTGCGTTATGCAGCGAGGTCGTGGCGCGTAGCAATTTATTTTCCGATGCCTTCGCCTTTTCGCTGCGCCGGCGGTTCACTCGAGTAAAACTTCCCCTTGCCACTCCCGCCCGCGACGCCGATAAACGCCCTCTTTCCGCATGAGCATCCTCGAAGAACTCGACTGGCGTGGCCTCTACGCCGATTCCACGGATCGCGACGCGCTCGCCAAGCGCCTCGCCGATGGCCCGACGGCGCTCTATTGCGGCTTCGACCCGACCGCCGACTCACTTCACGTGGGCAACTTAGTGCCCCTTTTCGCGCTGCGTCGCTTTCAACTCGCCGGTCACCACCCGATCGCTCTCGCCGGCGGCGCCACCGGCATGGTGGGCGACCCCTCCGGCAAATCCGACGAACGCAACCTCCAGACGCCCGAGCAAGTCGCGCACAACATCGCATCAGTGAAAGTTCAGCTCGCGCGCTTCCTTGATTTTTCACCGTCGATTCCGAATCCCGCCAAGCTGGTGAACAATGCCGACTGGACCGCGCCGATCTCGTTTCTCGATTTCCTTCGCGACGTCGGCAAACATGTCACGGTTAACTCGATGGTCGCAAAAGACTCCGTGCGCTCACGCATGGAAGATCGCAGCACCGGCATCAGCTTTACGGAGTTCAGCTACATGCTGCTCCAAGGCCACGATTTCTACCACCTGCGGAAAGCCTTGAATTGCGAACTCCAAGTCGGCGCGACCGACCAATGGGGCAACATCACCGTCGGCACCGAACTCACGCGCAAAAAACTTGGCGTCACCGTCTGGGGCCTCGTGTTTCCGCTGCTCACGAAATCCGACGGCACGAAATACGGCAAAACCGCCACCGGCACCGTGTGGCTCGACCCGAAGAAAACCTCGTCGTATCGCTTCTACCAATTTTTCGTCAATGCCGACGACGCTGACGTCATCAAGCTGCTCAAGACACTGACGTTTCTGCCCAAGTCCGACATCGACGCGCTCGAAGCGGAACTGAAAACCAACCCCGGCGCGCGCGCTGCGCAAAAAGCACTCGCCCGCGAAATGACCACGATCGTCCACGGCAGCGACGCACTCACTGCTGCGCTCAAAGCCACCGAGATTCTGTTCGGCGGCTCGTTGGAAGGCGTGAGCGAAGAGATTTTCAACGACGTCGTCGGTGAGGTGCCGACGAAAGATTTTGAAAGAGCAAAACTCGAAGGGACATTTCCTCAATTACTCAAAGACGCTATTCCTTTCGTTAGCGAAAATATCGCTGTGGCTCGAGAAGGATTCTCGATCATTGATCTAGTGGTTCATTCAGGTTTAGCGTCTTCAAAAGGCGCCGCACGCAAAGACCTTGAAGCCGGAGGCGTCTATTTAAACAATCAGCGAGTCCAGCATACTTATGGAGTCATCCCCAAGGATCTTCTCTTCGGTAAGTATCTCCTGCTGCGTAAAGGAAAGCGGAGCTACGCCGTGCTCAATGTGAAGTGATTATCGGAGGTGGAACCCGACCTCCGGGCGGGTTTAAGGACGCACGTTTACCGGACAGGCCTCGTCCGTTTTATAGCCCGCCCGGAGTGGGGCGCCACCTTCAGTTGCCCATCGAGCGCTATCTCCGCGTGTAGAAAAACTCGATCTTCCGCGTGTGCCCGGTTTTCGTCGGCCCTTCGATTGCCGCGAGCAGCGCGCCATCCGCCTGCTTCGTGTAAATGATGCGCTGCGGGAAATCGTGCTCTTTGTTTTCGAAAATCACCTCCGTCTCGCTCACCGAGATCGCCGCAAACGCGGCTTCTTTCTGCCCTGACGGCTGCGCGATGAAAAACAATTTCCCTTCAGGCCCGCCGCGAATTTGCATGAATTCATATTCGACGACTTTGCCTTTCGCCACCGTGCGCGACATACCGAGCAGCACGCCACCCGAAGGAGCCATCCAGTGTTCGTCGGTCACACGGCCATTTTTGATCAGCTGCCAGTTGCCTGCCAGCCAAGTGAGTTGAGCCGTGACCGCGGACGCATCAATTGCTGCTATTGCCGGTTTCTTGTCCGCTGCGTGGGCGGCGAGCATGAAGCAAACGGCCAACACAGCGATCGACCAACGAAATGCTTTCATGCTGCGAACCTTTAAGCTTTCGCCGTCAGCTTCAATCCCGCAATCCCCGCGACGATGAGCACGATGCACAATGCCCGGGCGACGGTCGCCGGTTCTTTAAATAACACCATCCCGACAATCGCCGTGCCGACTGCGCCGATGCCAGTCCACACCGCGTAACTCGTGCCAAGTGGCAGCGTTTTCATCGCCTGCGCGAGGCACCAAAAACTGCACAGCATCAGCGCAATCGTGCCGACACTCGGCCAGAATTTTGAAAATCCTTCCGTATATTTCAAACCGGTCGCCCAGACGATTTCGAGCAATCCTGCAATGATGAGCCAGATCCAAGGCATGGGAGCGCCCCTCGATTAAAAGAACATCGCTTCCGCGAGTGCTTGCTCCGGCGCGAGAAAATGCGCGGCGGCATCGAGCGTGGTTTTACCGGTGCCGAGATCGCCCGTGAATTTTGCGCGATCTTTGCTGAGGTCAGCTGACCAGCAGAAAATCTTTTTCTTATTCTTCGCATCGTAGCCAAACTCCATCGCGAAACATCCCGGGCACTTCTCCGGCACAACCACGAACTGCACCTGGCTCACATTGACGCCGCTGCGCACGAGGCCTTTTTTCACCCAGCCAAGCAAACATGCCGCCTCCGCGGAAAACTGTTCGCGATGCCGGATGGTTACTTTCTTAAGTCCGCCACTAATCGCGTCCGGCGAGTAACGGCTTAGGAACTGCCCGAGATTTTGACGCAGCGGCAACGTGCGCGTGTAAGCAAGATCGCGCACCGCGGATTGGTTGGGCCACGGAAAGGTAAAGGTGTCGGCCGGGGCGATCGCGCTGTCGAACAAGATGCGCTGCGACTGCGTGAGCAAATAATCGTAGTCCGACAAACGTTTCGCCGAGGAAAATTGGTGTCCCCAATAATACAACGGCATGTCCGTCGAAAGACACACGGATACTTGGTTTTCCAAGTGTTCGCGCACTTTCATCGTGTAGTGCAACAACACGATCTCGACGCAACGCGTGTCGTTCTTCGATTTGCCGAGAAAGCACTCGCCGTAGATTTTTGCGCGGATTTCCGCCGGCGCTTTGTCATCGAAATCCGGACACAGCACGACCACGCGACACGGATAACGCTGCGCAAACTTCAGCGTGTTTTCGAACTGCACCTGGGCATCGGTAGGCTTGGTGTTCGCTCCGAGGTGCAACACCAAGTTGAGCTGCACCGCGCGATTCTCCTTCGCAGGTGAATCGGCCCACAGTTTTTTGAAACCCGACCAGATGCCGCCAACGGGCACCTCTTGACCGGGCAATACGTCGAAGAGTCGCGCCATAGCTTAAGGCTCGCGCCAAGTGTGACCGTTGCCGGCGAGCAGTTTATCCGCAGCCTTCGGACCCCACGAGCCGGACGCGTAAGTGTCCATGCCTTCGCGGCCTTGCTTTGCCCAATGTTCGAGCAACGGCGTGCACAGTTGCCACGAGCGCTCGGTTTCGTCGCCACGGATGAACAACGTGCCGTCGCCGATCATCGCATCGAGCACGAGACGCTCGTAAGCTTCCGGCGTGTTCGAACCAAACGTGGTCGCATATTTGAAATTCATTTTCACCGGCTGCGTGCGCGTTTCGAGGCCGGGAATTTTTGCGTTGAGGATCAGGCTCAGGCCTTCGTCAGGCTGGATTTGAAACGCGAGCGTGTTGGACGCGAGTTGGAAGCCGCTTGAAGCGCCGAACAAATTGCCCGGCGGTTGCTTGAAGCGGATCGCGATTTCACTGACGCGGCGCGCCATGTGTTTACCCGAGCGCAGATAAAACGGCACGCCTTGCCAGCGCCAGTTGTTGATCGAAAGACGCAACGCCGCGAACGTTTCCGTGCCTGACTGCGGCGCGACATCCTTCTCGTTCAGATAACCGTGCACCGGTTTGCCATCGATGACGCCGTCGCCGTATTGCGCGCGGGCGAAATCCGGATCTGGGCCATCGAGTTTGAGCGGCTGGATCGCCTTCAATACTTTCACTTTTTCGTCGCGCATCGACTCCGCGTCCATCGACACCGGCGGCTCCATCGCGGTGAGCGCGAGAAGTTGCATCGTGTGATTCTGAATCATGTCGCGGAGCGCACCGCTCTGCTCGTAATAGCCCGCGCGTGACTCCACGCCGACTTGTTCGGCCACGGTGATTTGCACGTGGTCGATGAAATTTCGGTTCCAGATCGGCTCGAAAATCGAGTTGGCGAAACGCTGCACGAGCAAGTCCTGCACGGTTTCTTTGCCGAGATAATGGTCGATGCGGAACACTTGGTCTTCCGCAAACACCGTCGTCAGTTCCTTGTTCAACGCCTGCGCCGTCGCGAGGTCGCGGCCAAATGGTTTCTCGATGATGACGCGTGATTGATGCGGTTTGCCGAGATAACGCGAAGCAAGTCCGCTCGCACCAAGATTCTTGATGATTGGCGCGAACACATTCGGCGGAGTCGAGATGTAGAACAGCGTCTGCAGTTCCTGGCCGGTTTTCTTTTCGAGCTCTTTGATCGTTTTCGCGAGTTCGACGAATGCTTTTTTATCGTCGTAGCCACCATCCATGTAAGTCGTGCGCGGTGCCAGGCGCGCCCAGACTTCCTTGCTCAATTTACGGCGTGAAAATTCCTCGATCGCGCCCTCGGCGATTTTGCGGAACTTCGCATTCGGAATCGGCTTCCGGCCGAAGCCTATGAGATGGAAATCCGTCGGCAGCAGGCCGTCGAAGCCGAGATTGTAGATAGCCGGAATTAATTTTCGCGCCGTGAGATCGCCCGAGGCGCCGAAAATCACAATCACCGTCGGCGGTGAGCCGCGGTGTTTGCTGAGACCATGCAGAAATGGATGACGAGTTTCTTCGGCCATACGCGGCGAAATGTCCGCCCGAACTCACCCTCCCGCAAGGCTATTAATCACTATTACCCGCACGTTTGTGACACGCGTGGCTTTTGAAATTTCACGCACCCGCTTCCCTCTTTGTCAGGGAACTCCACGGCCGGATCAATTGCCACCGGCCCTAGCCTTTTTTTCCGCCGCCACCCATTTCACCCAGCGACCCGCTTTGCCGCGCCACATAGTAGCCTTTGGGAAACAGCTGCACATTCTCAAAATGCAGCACTTGCGGCGGCAACTGCGGATGCAGGGTCACTTCCGCGACGTCGAAACGAAACGTTTTTGGCGCATGCGATAATTGCGCGAGGTAAACATGCACGGCGCGACGCAACGCGCGTTTCTTGCGATCATCGACCGCATGATAACCCGGCACGAGCGCACCCGCCGCGCGGGCTTTCACTTCGACAAACACGAGGGTGTCCCCATCCCGGCACACCAGATCGATCTCATCGCGGTGATCGCGGGGATTGCGCCAGTTGCGCGTGACGACCGAGAAGTTGCGCCGTGCTTTCAAAAAATCAGCCGCCGCTTCTTCGCCGCGCGCGCCGTCGGCGGCCCGACCGGTTGCGTTTTTGCGCGCGGTGAGTTTCTTCCAAAAATCTTTGAGCGGCCTGAACATAGACAAGTTCACCCTCGACCACGCGAAAATTTAATCCTACAAGCAAGAGCGTTTTTTCAATCTCCCGCGCATCCATTGCGCCGTCCGCGCGTAATTTCGTTTAGACCTTACCTCTTACATGGCCATCGCTAGCAATCTCACGGGCACACTTCGCCGTTCGCTTCTCATCAAGGTCATTTCCAAACCGGCCCCGAGCCGCGAAGACGTTAACACTGTCATCGAACTGACCGCGTCCAAAGTAGTTGAGACGCTTCAAGCCCAGTCCATGACCCTTTACCTCGTCGAAAACGGCGAGATTGCATTCAAGCACGTTTACTACTCTCCGACGCTTTGGAACGGCAACAAGGACAAGGAACTTCAGTTTAAAGAAACGGCCCGCAAGCTGTTGATGTTAAAATTGCCTGCGGGCACGGGTAACGTCGGCAAAGTCATCCAGAGCGGCGAACCGCTCTTTTTCAGCGGCAAGGGCCCCGACGTTGCGAGCCTCAAGAAAATGGATGTCGGCTTCGAGGTCACCTCGATGCTTACCGTTCCGCTGAAAACGAACATCGTCATCGGCGCGATTCAAGTTCTCAACAAAGAGCCCGCCGCGGGCACCAACGGTCAATTCACAACGAAGGACCTCCACGTTCTTCAGGAAGTCGCCGAGTATTCTTCCACGCTCATCCAGCGCATGCTGGATCCGAAGTTCCAGCTGACGCCGGAGGACACGGCGAAATTCATTTCCAAGTTCACCGACCTCCCACTCGTCACGAAAATCGAAGACGTCGATATCGACGAGAAATTGGTGGAAATCACCGGCGACGCCATCATCCGCCGCGAAAGCATTTTCCCTTACAAAAAAACCGGCACGAACTCCGCTTCCGTGCTCATGGTCAATCCGCTCGACTACGCGAAACGCGAGGCGTTTTCGCAGGCGACGGAAATGTCTATCGACGACGTCAAGGTCATCCCTGCGACGTTGCTCGAGGCGCTGATCAAGAAGTTCTTCAAAGACGCCTCGGCGAAAGGCCCGCAAACCGACGACGTCGACATGGAAGAAGTCACCGACCTCATCGCCGGCGCCTACACGGAAGGCGGCACGGGTGAAGTCAAAGCGGGCGACCTCGAAAGCGAAGACTCTGCGCCGATCATTCAACTCACGAATCGTATCATCGAGGACGCTTACGTTTCCGGGGCTTCCGATATTCACATCGAACCCATGGAAAAAGACCTCCTCGTGCGCTACCGCATCGACGGTCTTTGCCAGGAAAAACTTCGTCTGCCCAAGCAAGTCGCTTTCGCCATGGTCGCGCGTCTGAAGATCATGTGCAACTTGGACATTTCCGAGCGACGCCTGCCGCAGGACGGTCGTATCGTGTTCAAGAAATACACGAAGAAAAATATCGATATCGATCTGCGCGTCGCCACCGGGCCGATGAATCATGGCGAGAAAGTCGTCATGCGTATTCTGGATAAACAGAAATCCACACTGCCTCTTCCCGCGCTCGGTTTCTCCGAAGAGAATCTCGCGAAGTATCGCGAATGCGTCCGCCAGCCCTACGGCATGATCTTGCACTGCGGCCCGACCGGCTCTGGCAAATCAATGACGCTCTACTCCGCGCTCGGCGAAGTGAACACGCCCGACGTTAACATCCAGACCGCTGAAGACCCGATCGAATACACCCTCGCCGGCATCAACCAGATGCAGATGAGCCGCCAGATCGGCCTCACCTTCGAGCGCGCGCTGCGCTGTTATTTGCGTATGGATCCGGACATCATCCTCGTCGGTGAAATCCGCGACAAAGAAACCGCCCAGATCGCGTGCGAAGCGGCCCTTACCGGTCACTTGCTCGTCTCTACCCTCCACACCAACGACGCACCGTCCACCGTCGCGCGTATGGGTGAAATGGGCATTGAGCCCTTCAACATTTCCGCCGCGCTCGTCTGTGTGTGCGCGCAACGTCTCCTCCGCCGCGTCTGCAAAAACTGCAAAACGAAATACACCGCCTCAGGCCGCGAGCATGACATCATGGCCAAGGCCCTTGGCGAGGTCGGTCCCTTTGAAATCTACAAAGCTGCCCCCGGTGGTTGCCACATCTGCGGCGGCATCGGCTACAAAGGCCGCGTCGGCATTCACGAGCTAATGGTGAACTGCGAAGAAATCGTTGAAGCCATCAACAAGGAAGTCGAAGTCGCCGACTTGAAGCGCGTGTGCATGAAAAACGGCATGAAGACGCTCCACCAGGATTCGATGCTCAAAGTCAAAATGGGCCTCACCACGATGGAAGACGCCTTGAGCAACGTCCCGCCGGATCTCATCCTCTAAAAAATTTCCGCTCCCACTACTCCGGGAAACGGACAAGCAAAGAAGGCGCGATCCTTAAGTGGGTCGCGCCTTTTGTTTGTGTGGATTTCGCGCAGCGAGGCACGGCAAAAAGTGGGCGGTGGTCAACGTAGCGACGCCTTGGCGCGACCGCGGCAAATCACCGGTGCGGAGACCGGTGACCACCTCACTTCAAAAAATTCAACGCCACCGTCGTCAGCAACGCATTCACGAAATCGATCAGAAACGCGCCGACCACCGGCACGATTAAAAACGCGCGCGGCGCCGGCCCGAAGCGTTGCACCAGCACCCGCATCGTCGCGAGCGCGTTGGACGTCGCCCCGAGACCGAACCCGATCATGCCCGAACTCATCACCGCCGCTTCGTAATCGCGCCCCATCGCGCGGAACACGATCCAATAGGTCACCGCACCAAGCAGGATAACTTGCACGGTGAGAATCACGAGCATCGGCACCGCCGCGTGCGCGAGTTGCGCCAGTTGCAAGTCGATCATCACCACTGCGAGCAACCACGAGAGCGCCACTGATCCGATGCCGTCCACGCATTCCGTTTTGAGAAAATTTCCACCCAGCAAATCGTGCACATTACGCACCACGCCTGCGACGACCAGCGAGCCCATGTAAACGGGAAAAGTCAGGCCGGCATTCTGGATCATCACGCTCAAAAACGCGCCCAGTTTCATGCAGGCCAGCAGCACGAAGAGATGGGCTAACGTCGCGCCAGCGCTCTTCGACAACTCGCGAACTTCCCCCAAAAATCCCCGCGCCGCTTCCCCGATCACGGTGCCCGCCGGCAAACCGGATTCTTTTTTGGCCGGACCCAACCCGCTTTTCTTAACCAAACGACCGCCAACCCAGCCGGCCAATAGCCCACCGGCAATCACCCCGAAAGCCGCCGCCGCCACGCCGATCGCCGGAGCCCCGACGAGTCCGGCCTTTTCGAATTCCGGTGCGAAACCCGCCGCCGTGCCAAATCCACCCATCAACGCCACGGTGCTCGTCATCAAGCCGAGCAATGCACTTTCGCCCAACGCCAGCGCTGTCGCGATTCCGGTGCCCGCCTGCAACACCGCCAACCCGGCGGCCAGCGCCAGGTAAACCGCCAATTGCGAACCGCCCTGCTTGGCGACCCGCCAACTCGCATTCAATCCGATGCAGGTGAAAAACAAAATGAGCAGCGGGCGTTCGACATCCGCAGGTTTGACCGCCGTGAAATTCCACTGAGGCAACACCGGCCACAGCCAACCTGCGCTCGATGTGCTCCCGTTTAATAAGAGCCAGCCCGGACGGGCCTCGTTGCAGATCAAAATTCCCACTGCCACCAGCAACCCGCCAATAATCGGCGCGGGAATATTCGAGTGACGCAACCAACCCACCTTCCGCGTCAGCCACTCGCCGAATAACAACACCGGGATCGCCAACCCTAACAAGAGAAATGGCCCGACGGTGAGCGTCGCGAGTGAGGGAACAGGAATCATAAGCACTCTAAGGGTTTAGCCGGACGATTAGCCGCCGACCGCGTGCTCACACAAGCGGGAACCGCGCCACATACCATCACAAAACTTTGCCTCAGTTTTGCGCGCCAAACCAGAGGATAACACCGGGTTCTCAGCAGAGAAACCCGGCGCGATGCATTACGCCCGCGCTTTCTCGCGACGACGTGAAACGACCCAATCAGCGAAACGATCCGCCCAGCGAATCAAAAAGATCGGACGCGGATTTGTGAAGTTCTCCGCCTCCCATTTGTCACCCGTCTTGTAGAGATTTTTCGGGAACACTGCCGTGCCAAATACCCAGTCCGACACTGGAAGCGTAAAGAAGCCGGAGATCGATTCGTTGCTATGAATCGCCGCGTGATGGCGCAGATGAAAACTGTAGATGTGCTTCCAGAACCATCCGAAATGTTTGCTCTCGACGAGTGGCGCCCACACTTCGAACGGCCAATGCTCGATCGCGTGAAACACTTCATACAGCACCAGCGAAAAGGTCATCGCGCCTAGTCCGCCAAAAAACCACGGATACGACGGCATCAACCACTGCAACAGCACGAACAACGGCGTCAGCACCACCGTGAACACCGCAAACGTATACCACGGGAAGAACGCCGCTTCGCCCTGATGCGGCTCGGTCATCGGATAAAGATTTTCCACGCACAACAAATCTTTGCCACCCGGCGTCCGCCGACTGCCGATGCGCGTCAAGCTGTGGTGCAACGTGTGCTGGCGATAAAAACGACGCAAAAACGGCACCACCGGGCGATGCAACACATAGCGGTGAAACCCATATTCAATGAAGGCCAGCAACAGATGGATGGAAAGGAAGGTGATGAGGTATTTCCACCAGTCTGCGGCCACTTGCGCATGCCACACCGCCTGCGGTGCCAGCAGCCAAAGCAAAGCGGTGAACCCTGCAAGCGACAGCAAAACCGTGACCGTAAACAACGGCAGTGAAAATTCCTCGTGCTTGTGAGCATGAGCTGAGTCGTGAGCGTGAGTATCTGGCGAATCCATCCCTTAAACAGCCTCACCTGAGCCCAAATAGCGAGGCCGACTTTTCACTCCGGAAACGAGCCCGCAAAATGTAAGCAAGACCGTCGAGCCTTACGAATAATGCTTCTAAGGCTGCATCAGCGAGCTCGATAATCGCATCGCCGCGCACCTCCCCGGTTAATCATAAAAACCACGTTTGAATAAATCCTGTGGGTGTTTTCTTTTCCTCGTATGCAAAACGGTTCCAAAGTGGTGTGCGTCGACGATATTTTTCCCGCGTGGGCACGGCAGGCTTACACCGCGTTGCCGGTCAAGGGCGTGACCTACACCGTGCGTTCGATGTCACCGGGACGTGGCAAGCCGTTGCATATCGTTGACGGCAAACCGGTGAAAAACGGCGCGAGCGATGAACACCCGGAAATTTATCTCCTGGTCGAAGAACTGCGCAATCCACCCGATCCGTTTTGCGCGGGCGCCGAACTTGGCTTCAAAGCCGAGCGTTTTGCCCCGATGGAAGAAGCCGAAGCGGAAAACGAAGGAGTTTACGAAGAGGCCGAAGCGAAGATCGGCTTCAACGCGGTTCCAGCCGGCGCTAATTAATCGTCGGACGGCTTGGCCCGCCGATGAGTAACTCCATGCAAAAACTTTTGTGCTCGTGATGCTGGGACTGCTCGCAGCTTTTACTTTAGCAGCGGTAATAAAAACGCGTTTCGCCTCCAGGGAGGTCGAAACGCGTGAGAGAAAAAAGAAGACGGAGCGCGAAAGCTAAGCTTACTTCTTCGCGTTCTCTTGGATTTTTTCGCCGGCGCGCTCGATATCTTTGCCCGCGCCTTCCATGGTGCGGCATCCGCTCAACGCGAGAACGCCGAGCAACGCCGAGATGACAATGGCCGTGATAAACTGAACGCCGAATGAGCTATGGTGGGTGGATGCATTCATGATGGGTGAATGAGTTTGGGTAGGTTGGTAATGAATTCAGGAACGAGAGTGAATCAGGAAGAATCGGGTTTGTCCCAGATCGGCTTACTCGGAGGAGCCGGCTTATCCTTCGGCGCTTCCTTGGCTGGGATTTGTGGGGCGCGCGCAGCTTTCTTTTGCTGCTCCAGTTTGTCGTGCTCCTGAGCCTGTTGGTCCGAAACTTTATTTTGGGAGTTCATGTCACATTGGTCACGGAAGTGGCGTCGCCCGTTCCGCTGCATTGCACGATAACTCTCTTAAGTCTTCTGCAAGGCTTCGCCCCAAACCCCGTGGGAAAATGCCCCACGCAGCTGCGCAGAACTTAATTACGTAGATGTGCGTATGGTTGCACGTCGCATGAATCGCTAGAGTGCAGTCCTCATGCGTGCTCTCTCCCTTCGTTCCCTCGCCTCTGCCGTGTTCGGCAGCGTAGCCATTTTCGCTTCCGCCCAAACATTCTCTATTCCCGCCGATGAAATCGACATCACTGGTGCCAAATACCTCAAGTCCTCGAAGCGCATGCTTCTGCCGAGCGTAAATGTTGAGGTGATGAATTGGGGCAAGATCACGAGCGTGGTTTCGACCTCGGCGTTACAATCACTCGGCGGGGCCAAGAACAGCAGCGCTCGCTCCACGATGGAAGTCGCCGTGCCCTCTAATGTCGCGATGTTGCGTGGCGTCGCGAGTGAGCTTTACGACGATCTCGCCACGAAGCTGCGTGCTGCCGGCTGGGAAGTGCTCACCTACGACGAAGCAAAATCGGATCCCATACTCTCCGGCATCAAACAGGAACTAACTGACGCGAAACTCGGCGCGCCGGTGCGCAAAGTGAATCTCGGCAAACAAAAGATGAATTACACGATCGCTACGCCACCCGGCATGCCCGCGATGGATCCCGGCATGACGATGCCGATGTTCGGCCTGCGCTCGCTGCTAAAAGCCCGCGACACGCACTCGCTCGAAACCACTTACCGCTTTGACCCCATCGCCATGCAAGGCGAACGCCGCCATGGCATCGGCAGCAACACCGCCTCGACGAGCGCCGCCGCCAACCTCGCGCTCGCGCACGCCCAAGCCACCTTCGTAACGAACAAGACGGCGTTCGGCTGGGTGAAGATTAAAAGCCCGATCCCGGTCGCCGGCGACGTCGGCGAAATCAAAAAAGCTGCCGACGTCTCCCCGAAAGTCGCCAACGCGCTTTCTGAGGCACTCAGCTTCCTCGGGCCCGGCGGCAGCATCAATGCTTCTAAAGGCCTTTATATTGCGGAGCTCGACGAAGCCGCGCTCAAAGCGAACCTCCTGCTCGCCGGTAAAGCCTTCAACGACGAAATCATAAAGGGCCTTGGCAAACCGCAGTGAGCGAGTTTCCAGTTAACGCTTCGTCACTTCCGCCCACGTGTAGCTGCAACGTTCGAATCCCTGTGGAGCTGCGAGGATCAAAATAGTCTCCGTGAGCTGCGCGATCTGGCTCCAAATCTCGTCCGGCTCTTCGTCGCCCAACCGGCGCGCCGCGTCCTGAAAAAGCGTCACACTGGACATCAGTTTCAACGCGTCCGTCGAGCCGCCCATCAGCTTCGTGAGTTGTGCGCCTTTTTTCAGCTGTTCGGAAACGGCGCGCAGTATCCGCACGTAATGTTCGCAGAGCAAAAAGTCGCGTAAGTAGTCGCACGCCTCCGCTAAGTTTTTCAGCCCGTAATGCCGGGCCGTCTCGGAGCGCCCCAACCCGCTGAGTTGCGGCAACACATACCAGATCCAGTGGCTGGTCTTCCGCCCGGCATTGATCTCGGAGAGCGCGGTGTCGAAATCACGCGCCTGCGCCTCTTTAAATTTTGCGAGTTCAGTCATGGCCGCCTCACGCGCTGCGTAACGTTCCCGTTTGGCAATTATTCTGCATGACTCGCACCGTGCGTGCGCCCTCTTGGAGTGCAACCGTGCTTAGTTCCGAAAGGGCCATGGGGGCTTTTCGGACGCCTGAAAATACCACTTAGAATAACTCGTCCTGCTGGCCCGGCTTTTCAGGTGGCCGCTCTAACGTGGGCTGACCGAGCAGTCTCTTCAGCGCGATCGCCGCTTTCGGCGCAAAATCTTCCGCATGGTTGTTGAGCGTGACGTGCACTTCCTTCGCTTTCGAGGCGACGCTTTTGATGCGCGCCGCGATTTCTTTCAGTTCAACGTCGGTGTAATCGTGATGATGACCTTCGTCAGTGCTACCCGCTGTGGCGTAAGCGGGATTACGACCGTGCAGTCGGAAATAGGCGCGCTGCGGATTCGTCACGACGTCCAGCAGCGGCATGACGCGCTTGGCGTCAGCTTGCGCCATGTCGGTGGACACCCACACGAGTTTCTTTTCGTTGAAAAAATCCAGCGTCTCCGCGCGCTGCGCACCTTCGAGCCACTCGCGGTTGCGCAACTCAACTGCCAGCGCACGCGGTGCTAGTTTTTCAATTAACGCGTCCAACTCCTGCAGTCGATGTTTCTTCGGCTCAAATGACGGCGGCATCGGCAACAGGAACACGCCGAGTTTTTTCGCCGCGAGAATCGGTTCGGCGGCGTAAAGAAATCGGCTCATCACTTCGCCGCGGGCTGCCGCGTCAGGATCGTCGGAAAACTCTTTCGAGAGCTTTACATCGAAGGTGAACTTCGCCGGCGTCTGCGCCACCCAACGCTCGACGTATTCGCGTTTCGGGATCGCGCGATAAAATGAGTTCGCCTCTACGCGATCAAACCACTGCGCGTAAATGGCCAGGCGCTCCGTCGGCGGCACACCTTTCGGATAAAGCACGCCCACGTATTCCTTGTCCGTCCAACTCCCGCACCCGATGTGAATGGCCATGACGAAACGTGTAGTCATCACCGACGGAGCCGCAAGGGCCAGAATCCACACACTTCTTCAGGTGGGCGCCGGCTTCGCACCGGCGACTGGCTGCGCGTGGGCTAAGGCGTCGGTGCGGAGACCGACGCCCACCAGCAGGCACGACTCAGCCGATTACTCGGCCGTCGTCTGCATCTTCGCGTTGCGCACGGAATCGGCGATGGTCGTCGGGAGGACTTCGGCTTCGCCACGGTCCTTGTTGAACTTCATCGACACGGTCTTCGACACGCCTCGTTCCTGCATCGTCACACCGTAAAGCGCATCGGCGGCCGCCACTGTGCTCTTGTTGTGCGTGATGATGATGAACTGCGACTCGCCGACGAACTGCTTCAAGAGATTCGTGAACCGGTGAATGTTCGACTCGTCGAGCGGCGCATCTAACTCGTCGAGCAAACAGAATGGCGACGGCTTCACCATGTAGAGCGCGAACAAGAGCGCGACTGCCGTGAGCGTCTTCTGTCCGCCGGAGAGCAGCGTAATGCCCTTCAACTTCGTGCCCGGAGGCTGCGCGACGATTTCAATGCCACTCTCAAGCGGATCGTCCGCCGAAATGAGTTCGATTTCCGCGCGGCCACCGCCGAAGAGAATATTAAAAGTGTAGGCGAAGTTTTTCTTAATTTGCTCGAAGGTGACTTTGAACTGCTCGAGCGATGTTTGGTTGATGTCGTCGATCGCCTTCAAGAGCGCCGCCTTCGCGTTCGTGAGATCGTCGTTCTGGGTCTTGAGGAAATCGAAGCGCTGGCGCAGTTCGGCGTATTCCTCGATGGCGACGAGATTGACCGCGCCCATGTTCGCGATGCGTTGGCGCAGCGCGTCGACCTCGGCCTTAACGTCTTCCCACTTTGTGGAATCAAGTGCAGCCAGATCGGCTTCGGTCGGCTCGCCCTTGTTTTCCTTTTTCTTTTTGCGCTTCGGCTTGGCCGCCTCGGCAGCTTCACCTTCAGCCGGCGCAGTTTCCGGCTGCGCGCCATCGACCACCGCCACTTCGCCTTCCGGCAGAGCACTGACTACGGACGGCTGGCTGCTCGGCAACGCCGGCACCGCGGCCACGGGCGCACCGCCGGTCTCGTCATCTTCGTCCAAATCCAACTCCTTCATGCCTTCCGGCTCGTCGTCGGAACGCCACATCAGCTGACGCCAGTCCTGCGTGGAAACATCGGTTTGGAACTCACGAGTAACTTCCTCGACGAGGAATTGCACCCGGGCGCCGGTCTCGGCCATACGCACTTCATGACGGGCGAGTTCGGTCTGCGAAGTTTCGGCTTCGACGCGGATGTCGACCATACCGTTTTCAACGGAGCTCAATTCGCGCTCCACTTCGGAGAGTTCGTTGCGGACTTGTTCGACACTTTGTTGAGCGATGCCGAGGGTCGTCTGAATTTCTTCCGCGCGGGCGCGCTGGCCGTCGGACTCCTGTTCAAGCGTCGCGACGAGTTCAGACCAGCTTTCGATCTCGATCTGGCGCTGCGTGAGCAAGTCTTCGAGTTGGGCGCGGCGGCGCTCCATTTCCGTGAGGCCGCGATCAAGCACTTCAACTTTCTGGCGGCGCTCGGCGAGTTCGAGGCGGGCAGTCGAAAGCGATTCACGCTGTTCGTCACGCGCCTGGCGCTTCGTGACGATCGTGGTTTCGAGCTCGGTAATTTTCTTTTTGTGCTGATCGACGTTCGTTTCGGCAATGGCGAGTTGGCCCTGTGCTTTCGAGAGGCGGGCGAGCGCTTCGTCATGCTCGCGTTGGAGCGCACCGAGGTCGTGCTCCATGCGCGTGAGCTTGCTCATCGCGTCTTCCACGTTGCGCTGCGCGCCTTTTTCCTCGGCGTTGATCGCGGCGACGAGTTGGGAATTTTGCAGCACTTCCTTGCGCTTCTCTTCGAGCGTCGTCTCGGCGTGATTGAGCTTGTTGTTGATGTCGTCGATCAACGCGCGTTGCTCGTCGTGCGCGGCTTGCTCGGTGACAACGGCCTTGCCGGTCTCGCGCAAATCAACCTCGCGCTGCACGATGCTGTTGGCCGGCTTCTTGTGATGGCCGCCGTAAATCAAACCGCGACGGTCGACGAGATCGCCCTTCGGCGTCGCGACCATGAGGAAGCTGAACGTGGGATTCGTCTTCCAGAATTCGAGGAACGCGCCGAGGTCATCCGCGAGATAGCATGCGGACAGCACGCTCGCGGCGGGATGCGATGGCTCGAGATTCGCGACCGCGTCAGTGGCCGGCTTCAGGCCTGCGGGAAGTTCGCTCGCCGGCGTGCCCTGCCCGCTGACTCCGGACACTTGCAGACACACGCTGCCGATCTGCTCGTTTTCCAACTGCGCCAAAATCCGTTGTGCCGTGGCGACGTCGGCCACGGAGATCGCTTCGACGGACGAGCCGAGCAGCGCTTCAAGCGCCTTGGCGTATTCCGCGCGGACTTCGAGCCCCTGCGTGATCGGCGTAAATTTTTGTTCGCCTTCCGCCGGGGCGATCCGGCCGGACAAGAGTGCCTTGGCACCTTCGCCGAAACCTTCCCACTTTTCCTGCAACTGACGCAGCAGGTTCAAGCGGGCGGTCTTTTGCGCGAGGCCGCGATCGATTTCCTGCAGCTTGCGCTGCGCTTCGCGGAATTGCGTGGTGTAAGTCTGCAGGTCGGCCTGCGCGGTCTGCGCTTCGCTGTTGGCGCGGCCTTGATTCATGCGCGCTTCTTCCGCGCGGGCGCGAATTGACGCGATGGCTTCGATGGCCGCGTCGACGTTCTGACGGGCTTCGCTCAACTCCTGCGTGAGCTGGTCGTAACGGTTCTGACTCGTGCGGGCGTCGACTTCGAGGCTGGAGCTCTCGGTGCGATGACGCGCGACGGCGCTCTCGAATTGCAACAGGTGAAACTTGTCCTGGCTGATCTGCTGTTCGGCGCGCGACAGCTCGCCTTCCAACACTGAAAGCTCGCGATTGCGATCCTGGAACACCGCGTCGGAGCTGCCGAGCAACCCAAGTTGTGTCTGCTTGTCCTGCGCGCCGGAGTCGACTTGCGAGGCGAGCTCGCGGAGCTGCATTTCAAGTTCGGTGAGATTGCTGCGACCGGTCTCGAGGCGCTCAGTGAGATTGGTGCGCTTGACTTGCGCCATGTTCGCGGAGTTCTCCGCCTGCTCGCGTTGCGAACGTAGATCGAAGACCGCTTGCTGCGCGTCCTGCACGCGTTGCGTGAGGTGATTACGGAGCACGCGACCTTCATTGAGTTTCGTGCTGCGTTCATCGAGCAACGTGCGGCGCGTCTCGGACTCGCTGCGAAGCGAAGTCACACGGCCTTCGAGGTCGGAGAGAATCGTGCTGAGCTGCTTGTGTTGAAAACTACTGTGCGCGAGCGCGAGGTGGCGCAGGCGGAAGCTGAGGCGTTTGTAACGCATCGCTTTCGCGGCCTGACGTTTCAACGAACCGATCTGGCGCGCGACTTCACTGATGACGTCGGACACGCGCGCGAGATTCTGATCGGTGAGCGCGAGTTTGTTGAGGGCTTCGCGGCGCTGGCTCTTGTATTTCGTGATGCCGGCGGCTTCTTCGAACACCACGCGGCGTTCCTCAGGCTTCGACGAAAGAATCTGGTCGATCTGGCCCTGCGCCATGATCGAGTAACTCGTCCGGCCCACGCCGGTATCCATGAAAAGCTTGTGGATGTCTTTCAACCGACACGGCTGACCGTTGAAATAATACTCGCCGCCGCCATCGCGATTCACGCGACGCATGATCTCGATCTCGTGGAATTCGCTGCCGAGCTGTTTTTCACAATCGGTCAAAAGCAGCGCCACTTCGGAAAACTGCGAAGCCTTGCGCGTATCGGCACCTTCGAAAATGACGTCCTGCATCTTACCGCCGCGAAGGGCCTTGGCACTTTGCTCACCGAGCACCCAGCGGATCGCGTCGGCGATGTTACTCTTACCGCAGCCGTTGGGCCCGACGATGGCCGTCACACCGGGCTCGAAGCTGAGGGTGGTATTGTCTGCGAAACTTTTGAAGCCGTGAAGCTTTAGGGCCTTGAGATGCATGAAACTTGGAAGGGAAAACTAGACGGCTCGCATTTACGCGGTGCAACGGAAAAAACATGTTTTCTCCTCTGAAAAAAGCCGCGATTCCGGCGTTTTTTAGCTGGCCAAAGCTTGCGGCACCCCCAACCCGCCGAAGCCATTGATTTTATCTGGAAATCAGGAACGCATGAACGATCGGCATAAGGCACGGAAGGCCTCGCCCGCCGTGAATTGAACCGCACGCCTCCCTTGCGTTCCCCGCGTGCCTCTGCACCCTTCACGCAACCCCACGTCCCCCACCCGCATCACAACGCGCCATCGTCGCGCCTGTGCGGATCACTCATCCCATCCTCTTTTATGTCCCAAGATCCCAACGCCGAATTCGACCACACTATCCTCGATAAAATCGAACTCAGCCCCATCGGCGCGTTGCCCATGACGCCTGCCTACCAGGATGCGTTGAAACGCCTTTACGCCGCCCGACAAGTTTACGCCAGCGCCAATCACAAGGGTGGCCACGTCACCGCCCGCTCGCTGACGAGCTTGCCGTCCTTCTACGCCAACAATCTCGACGCCTTGATCGCCGGCGAGATCACCGACGACGCTCTCGAATCCAGCGCGAGCATCTACGACCGTTACGTGCAATCGCTCTCCACCGACCAACGCACCCGCGCCGAAGCCAACCGCCTCGCCGTCATCGGCAAGACCGCCCACCACCGCGCGAAACACGGCGTCGCCGCGATTCACGATCCGATGCACACGCTCTTCCTGGTTCCCGGTGCCGGCCCGAATCCTGGCCTGCCCGGCAACTACCTGCACGGTTCCGTTTTCCACCTCGGCCCCGACGCCGACACCGGTTCTTGGATCGTGCAAGTCCACGACAGCCTCGATGCCTTCTGCGAATTCAAAACGCCCACTCTCCCCGACGCTTTGGCAAAATTACAGGAAGTCATCGCCAGCGCCCCGTTTCATTTAAACGAACTCACCGGCCTCGACTTCGAAGTGAAGTGAGCAATCTCGGAGGCGCTCACCGCGCGCGCAGGTAATTTTAATTGGAAATCAGGAAAACAGGAACGAGCCACTGGAGCATTTGAAAGAAATTCTTGAGATACGAATTCCACGAGGGCTCATCAGGACCCAAGGACCAGAGTCGCACGTTCCACCCGGGGCTTGTCACTGCGAGGAAGAGTCGCGACGAAGCAATCCAACGATTAGCTCAACGTGATTACGCTCCTCTCGACTCACTCACGCGTAATCAATCCGCCCTTGTGCATCGATGGTCAGCGTGCCTTCGACCTTCAACGTTTCCAGCACGGCTTCCACCGCCGCGGTCGTCGAAGTTTTCCCCAACGCGTTTTTGATGTGCGCGAGCATCTTGCCCAGTGTCGCCGGGCGCGCGAGGTTCTCGCGATTGCGCAATCGCGCCAAAATCTGCGCAGGCCGATCTCCCGCATTGCGTTTGGGCGAAACTAACGCGGGCACCGTGGTCGCCGCTGCCGCTTTCTTGGCCGCCGGCTTAGCCACTTTTTTTGCCGGCGTCGCCACCACGGTCGCTTTCTTCGGACGATCGAAACACGGCACCTCCGCAAACGCATCGACGCGCCCCGCGTTTACGCCGTTTAGTTTTACATGATCGAGCATCGGCTCGAAATCTTTGTCTTTCGACACCACGCAGAACTGCGCGTCCGGCGTCCGCTGCGCAGCGCGGCCCAGATAATACGCGAGCGTCATATCCAGCGCATTGCGCCCCGATCCCGCGAGCTCAACCAGCTCCACTTGAGCCGCGAATTGGTGAATCTGCTTCACCAGGCTAACCTCCAGTTTTTTCTGGTTCTTCCCAATCAACAACGTCACATGCACCGTCTTCCCGGCCACGAGCGAGAGATCGACGTCCGACACATTCTCAAAATCCACGAAAACAAAGTGCGCGAAAGGGGCAGGCGTAGTCGTGATCACAACTTGTTGTGCACCTCTACGCGCTCCGCTTCAAGCGTGGGAAACGGATTCTTGGATTGGGGCCAGCGAAGCAATAGACGTGGAAATCAAGAAAGCAGGAACGCCCGCCACACCCATTGCACTCATAACGCGAATTTGTGGTAGGGCCTGATCGCCCAGCTGACTTTACTGATTCGTGTATCCCTAATCGAAGCGTTCCGCCGTCGCCAAGCCGTTGGCGATCAGGCAAGCCTCTCGCCTACGAAGCTGACGGTTGATCGCTGACTGCGGATGGCTCGGCTGCCGCGATAACGGCAGCGGGCGCGGTCGCCTCTGGCTTCTTCTTGCCGGTGCCGACGAGGACGCCGAGGTGTTCTTGGATTTTCTGGAAGAACTCGACGTTGAGATCACCGATGGGAACTTCGTAGCGATTGTGCGTGCCACGGTGTTCGTAAACGGTGCGCAGGCCATCAGCGCTTTTGCCGATGGGTTTGATCGCCCGTTTGCGCTCCAGCATGAGCGCGAGGAATTGCAGCATCGGCGTGTTGGTGGCGTCGGCCTCGGGATCGCGCTCCATCGGCGGCAGTTCACCCTCGGCGAGGGTGTTTTGATACCCTTCGGACGGCGGCGCGAGGGAAAGGAAAAGATTTTCCGAGGTGAGCTTGAGCGTTTGGGCGGAGTTTTCCTCGGCCTTGCGGTGCTTGAAACCGACCGTCCAGCGGCAAAACACGAACGCGGGCGGCATGAAGCGACCATCCTCTTCGAGAGCGACGTCACGGCGGATGACTTCGCCGTTGGCCTCGCGCACGAGATAACTGACGACGCGATCGTTCTCCTGGAACTCGCGTCCACTGACGAAGCATTTGGTGGCAATTGCGTGAAGATTTAACTCCATGGGCGTTTTCTTGTTTACCCTCGCGGGGAGCGAACGCTAGCAAAATTCAGTGCTCGTCGAGAGACACGAATTCCACAAATTTCACCAAGGAACCTGACTTGCGCATCGATCATCTGTCCACCCTGGGCGCGTTCGAGAAATCGAACCTACGTTCAACCTATCGAAAACTCACTGACCGAGGCCAATTCCTGCGATTCGTGAAATTTGTGTCTCTGAATTCATGAAAGGCCGCCTCATCGCCATCGGGGACATTCATGGCTGCCACAAGGAATTTGCGGACCTGCTCGACAAGCTCGAATTGGCGAAAGACGACCGCGTCGTGCTGCTCGGCGATCTGATCAGCCGCGGGCCGGACAGTGGCAAAGTCGTCGAACTCGCCCGCGAATACGCGACCGCCTCGCTGCTCGGGAATCACGAACTGCGTCATCTCAACTACCGCCGCACCGACGATCCCAGCCACCTGAAGAAATACGATTACGAGACGATGAAGCAGTTGCGCAGCAAAGACTGGGACTATCTCGAGTCGATGAAGCTGACTTACGAAGACGAAGATCTCGGCGTTGTTTTGGTGCACGGTGGATTTTTGCCCGACCGCCCGTGGCAAAAACAACCGGCTCGCGTTGTCACGCGCATCCAGGTCGTCGACAAAGACGGCGAGCCCCGCAAACGTTCCGAAGCCCCCAACGCCCCGCACTGGTCGGAGTTGTGGACACGCGCGCCGTTCGTCGTTTACGGACACACGCCGCGACCGGAGATTTCGCGCACGAAATGGACGCTCGGCATCGACACGTCGTGCGTGCTCGGCGGTGCGCTGACCGCGTATGTGTTGCCCGAGAAAAAAATCGTGCAGGTAAAGGCGCGGGAGAAATATTTTAATCCGGGAAAGTGATCGCGTTTCGAAAGGTTCGGACAGAGACACGAATCGCACGAATTTTCACGAAGCAGATAAGGTTTGAATCTGGAGCTCAGGAAAGCAGGAAACAACCGAGGCAATTGGACAGGTCGGCGGCTTACCTGCATTCCAGTCAGGATCTAGCTGCCGACTGCTTCTCTATTCAATTCGTGACGTTTCGTGAGATTCGTGTCTCTCATCTGACTCGTCGCCATGAACGCTCCTCTCCTCCTTTGCATCGATTTGCAGCCCGTGTTTCTCGCGGCAATTTGCGATAGCCAGCGCGTGCATTGGCGGTGCGCGTTTGCGTTGGAAGCGGCGAAGGGTTTCGGCCTGCCGGTGGTGTTCACCGAACAAGTGCCCGATAAACTCGGCCACACCGCCGAAGAGTTGCTCGGCGCGGGCGGCCCGCCCCATGTGTTCGCGAAAAATGCTTTCTCGGCATTGGCCGACCCGGCAATCGCGAACGCACTGACGCAAAGCGGCGCGAAACACCTTTTGATTTGCGGCATTGAGACACCGATCTGCGTGTATCAAACCGCGCGCGACGCGCTCGCAGCCAGCTACGAGGTAACCGTGCTTTCAGACTGCATCGGCGCTCGTCGGCGCGACGATGCGGAGGTGGTGCTGGCGCAGTTGCGTCACGCGGGCTGCAACGTGTTGCCCGCCGAAAGTATTTTCTACGCCTTGCTGCGCGATACGAAACACCCTTTCTTCCGGGCCTACACTCAACTCGTTAAAAAGTATGGCTGACATCTCCACCCCGTTTACCGTTCGCGACATCAAGGCGCTCGACCGCACCGGCGGCGACACTTTCACGAGTGTGCTGCTCATTCGGAAACTCGCGGAGCGTCCGACGAAAACCGGCAATACGTTTCTCGCGGTCGAACTCGGCGACAAGACCGGCTCGTTTACCTGCAATTGCTTTAGCGACAATCCCGCCTACGAATTTTTCAAAGCCCTCAAGGAAGGCGACATCGTGCGCATCGAAGCGAAGGTCGACTATTATCAAAGCCGGCTCTCGCCGAAGTTGCTTCGCGCGGAGCCGTTGTCTCAGGAACAACTCGCGGGTTCGCCGCTGATGGCCAATCTCGTGGAAACCGCGCCGGAGGACGCCGATTCACTGTGGCTGGAGTTCCAAGGTTTCATCGCCGGCATCGGCAACGCGGAATTGCGAGCGACGATGCAAGCGTTGTTCGAAGACATCGGTGACCAATTTCGCATCGCGCCCGCTGCCGTTTCCATGCACCACGCGTATCGTCACGGGTTGCTCGAACACACCGTGCACATGGCGCGCGCTTGCAAGGCGCTCCTCCTACTCTATCCGGAAGTGCACGCGGATCTCGCGATGGCCGGAGTGCTCGCGCACGACACGGGCAAAGTGATCGAGTATCAAGGCGACCTCGTGCCCGGCAAAAGCCGGCGCGGCATTCTGCAAGGCCACGTCGTGCTCGGGTATCAACTCGTGCGCAAAGCCGGCATGAAAGTGAAATTGTCCTCCGAGTTGCTCGAACGTCTCGAACACATCGTGCTCAGTCACCAAGGCGAACTTGAATGGGGCGCCGCCGTGATCGCCGCCACGCCCGAAGCGGTTTTCGTGGCGAAGATCGACGACCTCGATGCCAAGATGGGCATGGTGCAACGCCTGCTCCGCCAAGCGGGTGAGAACGATGAATTCTCCGATCGTCACCTGGGCCTGAATTCGCAACTGTTGTTGCGCCCGCCGGGTGGGAATCCGTCACCGGCTGCAGCCTCGAGCTAATTCAGCTACGAACTCAGACGCCTTGTGCGGGCGGGGCGTCACTTCGCCATCAGTTGATACATGCCGAATGCCGCCGCGCCGGCCACGCCGGCGGCAAGAGTCACGACGGCGATCTTTCCGGCCAGCGGTATTTTTGTCCAATGACGCATGCCCCATTTCCACCAGGCACGCAGCCTCACTTCCGTCCAGTCGAGAAACCGCGCCACAAGTTTTGATTCCGAGGCAAGCAAGCCGCCCGCAATGAAGAAAAACAAAATCGCCGGGCCGGGGATAAACACCAGCAGGACGCCCACCGCGAGCGCACCCGCCGCCACGATGAGTCGAACAATCCGGAAAATGTGCTGCGTCCAGCTGCCGTCCTTGCGCGCCTTCTTCGCAGAGGCGTAACGATTCTTGAAACGGCTCCCTGGGGAGCCTCGTTTCATGGCGTTCCATTCGCGGGTGAGCGCATTGGGCATGCGCTCATGACAAGGGCCGGCGCGTTTCGTTTCAACGACGTGCTTATCGGATAAATTACCAGCGCGCAGGCCGGAAGACTCTGAGCTTGGTCAGCACTCAGGTCAGCAATTGCACGATGCGGATGATCGGCAGGAACAGTGCGATCACGATCGTGCCGACGACCACCGCGAGAAACAGGATGAGGATCGGCTCAATCATCGAACTCAGGCCCGCGACGGCCGTGTCGACTTCGTCTTCATAAATGTCGGCAACCTTGTTCAGCATTTCCGGCAACTGGCCGGTATGTTCACCCACATCGATCATACTCGTGACCATCGGCGGAAATACACCCGTCGCTTCGAGCGGCCGCGCGACCGACGAACCTTCTTTCACGCAGTCATGCACCTCGGTGATGGCATCAGCCACACAAGTGTTGCCGCAAGTATCGCGCGTAATCAGCAGCGCCTGCAAAATTGGGACGCCGCTCGCGAGCAACGTCCCCAACGTGCGCCCGAAACGCGCCACGATCCCTTTTAGAAAAAGCGTTCCGAAAAGCGGCGCCTTGATCATCCACGTATCGATCATGCGCGCGCCGCGAGGAGATTTTGAGAAAACGTTGAACCCGATCCACGCTGCCACGGCCACACCGATCGAGATGAGATAATGCTTCTGCACGAAATCACTGATGGTCAGCACCGCTTGCGTGAGCGTGGGCAAGGGTGCGCCTTTCAATAGGTCGGCGAAGATTTGTTTAAATTTCGGCACGACGAAAACGAGCAAGCCGACGAGAATGATCACAGCGACTGACATCACGATGATCGGATACATCATCGCTGCTTTGATTTTTCCGCGCAGCTGCAAGCTCTTCTCCTGAAACCGCGCGAGGCGATCCAGCACGACATCGAGCACGCCGCTCGCCTCGCCGGCTTTGACCATGTTGATGTAGAGTCGGTCGAAAATTTTTGGATGCTGCGCCATCGCCTCAGAAAGCGTGCCGCCGGATTTTATCGTCTCGCCCAGCGCTTCCGTGATCCGACGAAAGGCCTGATTCCGCTCCTGACGCGCGAGCACCTCTAATCCACGCAGCAGCGGCATGCCGGCTTTCAACAGCGTGGCAAGTTGCCGCGTGAAGCCCGCCAATTCCTTCGCGCTGACCCCGCGGCCAAACGAGAAACTTATCTCGCGCTGCAAGCCCTTGCCCGCGGACTTTGACTTAGTTTCAAGCCGCTTCACCGGCGGCGCCACCTTTGCCGGCGCGACGTCGGTGGGGAAAAGCCCCTGTCCGCGCAACACACTCACGGCGCTTTTCGAATCGGATGCTTCGAGCAAACCGGATTTCTCCGAGCCGCGGGTGTCGACGGCAGTGTATGCGAAACGCGGCATGTCAGGTGTATTTGAAGACTTCTTCGAGTGTGGTATCGCCTGCGAGCGCGGCTTTCAGCCCCGCCGCACGCAGAGAAATCATGCCTGCCTCCATGGCTTTTTGCCGCAACGCCACCAGAGATGCGCCCTGCACCACCAATTCACGCAACGGTTCGGTCATGCGCAAGAACTCGAAAATTCCCAAGCGTCCCTTGTAGCCAGTATCGTGACACGTGGCGCAGCCGGCGCCGTAGTAAAACAGTCTATTCTTCACGGAAGCCGAATCGATCCCGGCTTGGCGGAGCAGCGCTTCAGCGGGTTCATAGGCGGTTTTGCACGCGGTGCACACGCGACGCACCAAGCGTTGCGCGAGCACCGCTTCGAGAGTCGAAGCGAGCAGAAACGGCTCGATGCCCATGTCGGTCAACCGCGTGACGGCACCGGCTGCGTCGTTCGTGTGCAGCGTGCTCAGCACCAAGTGCCCGGTGAGCGCTGCTTGAATCGAAATCTGCGCCGTTTCGAGATCGCGGATTTCACCGACCATTACAATGTCGGGATCCTGGCGAAGGAATGTGCGCAGCGCGCGCGCGAAATCCAGGCCCGCGGTCATGTTCACCGGCACCTGCATCACGCCGTCGATTTCGTATTCCACCGGGTCTTCGACCGTAAGCAGTTTTGAATCGATCGTGTTGAGCTCCTTGAGGCAGCTGTAGAGCGTAGTCGTTTTACCCGAGCCAGTCGGGCCGGTGACGATAAAAATCCCATTCGGTCGGCGAATGATTTCCTCAACGCCGGCCTTAATCTCCTCGGGCAAACCAATTTGTTTTAGCGCCAGCTGCACAGCCGACTGATCGAGCACGCGCAACACCACGCTCTCGCCAAATTGCGTGGGCAACGTCGACACGCGCAAATCCACGGCGCGCCCGCTGAGGTTAAGCTTGATGCGCCCGTCTTGCGGGAGTCGGCGCTCGGCGATATTGAGATTCGCGAGGACTTTGATGCGCGAAATGATCGGCAGTGCGAGATTCTTGGGCGGTGGCGACATTTCGTAGAGCGCGCCGTCGATGCGGTAACGAATTTTGAAATCGTGCTCGAAAGGCTCGAAATGGACGTCGGACGCCTTGTCACGAATCGCCTGGCCGAGCACGAGGTTCACGAAACGGATGATCGGGGTCTGACCGGCCAGTTGCTCGATATCATTTTCCGTGAGCGTCTCGCCATCGCCGGGGTCTGCAGTGCCGGCTTGAAGTTCATTCAGCGCGTCGTCGAGCGAGATGTCGTCTTCGCCATAGTGCTGCTTAATGAGCGCCTGCACGCGATCGGGATCGGCGACGTTTACGCGCACATCGCGTTCCAGCGCAAAGGTCAGGTCGTTTATCAAATTCGGGTTGAACGGATCGACGGCGAGCAAAGAAACAGAAAATCCGTCCACCGAGAGCGGCGCGACGCCGTAAGTGCGCGCCATGTTACTCGCGACCAATGCGACCGCATCAGCTGGCAGTGCAATGGGAACCTCCTCCGCATAACCGCAGCCGAGATATTCAGCGACGGCCTGCAGCAACGCAGGTTTCTCGATCAACCCAAGGTCGAGCAGCGTAGTCGCGAATGGTTTTCCCGTAGTCTGATGTTGGTCGAAGGCACTTTGCAAAGCTACCGCTTCGACTTGCCGACGTTCGGTCAACAAATCGAAAACGGCCCGATCATGTCCTTCGAACATTAATCTCTAGATCGCTACACTTGATGTAATTTATAGCCCATGCTCGTGAGTTTTTCGCGCATGGCAACGGGCTCTTGGGATTTTTCGAGTGCCTCGTCGGGTTCGATCAACTCGCGATTCACGAGGCTCATCAAATGCGTATCGAGCGTGATCATGCCGAGCGCCGCGCCCGTTTGAATGTCAGAGGGAATACGGAACGTCTTGTTGTCGCGGATCAGTGAGCCGATCGACGACGTGTTGACCATAATCTCGTAGGCGGCAATGCGCCCGCCGGTTTTCTTTTTGCAGAGCGTCTGGGAAATGACCGCGATAATTGAAGTCGAGAGCTGCATGCGAATCATCTCCTTCATCGTCGCCGGAAACGCATCGACGATACGATCAACCGTCTTCGCGGCACTGTTCGTGTGCAGCGTGCCGAATACCAAGTGGCCCGTCTCGGCGGCGCTGATGGCGGCTTCAATCGTTTCTAAGTCGCGCAATTCGCCCACGAGAATCACGTCGGGATCCTGACGCAACGCGCGCTTGATCGCCTCCGCAAAACTCGGGACGTCGCTGCCAACTTCGCGCTGCGTAACGACGCATTTTTTGTGCGGATGATAATACTCGATCGGATCCTCGATGGTGATGATGTGACCGTCGCGGTGTTCGTTGATGTAGTTCACCATCGAGGCGAGCGTCGTGGATTTGCCGGAACCCGTCGGACCAGTAACGAGGAACAATCCGCGAGGACGATAGAGCAGCTCCTTGATTTTGTCCGGCATGCCGATCTGGCGGAGATCGAAGAGCTGATTGGGAATCTGGCGGAGCACGAGGCCGTAGTTGCCCTTCGATTTCAGCACGCTAACGCGGAAGCGCGCTTTTTCGCCGTAAGCGAATCCGAAATCGGTGCCGCCGTTGAGCTTCACGTTCTGGATGTGATTATCGGGCGTGATCGAAAGCATGAGTTTCTCGGTGTCCTCCGGCTTTAACTCAGGACCGTCGATCGGCGTCATGCTGCCGCGCAGGCGCAGACAAGGCGGCACGCCGACCTGCAAGTGCAAATCGGAACTCTTCTGGTCGACGACCAGCTCGAGAAGATCGTTCATTTCGTAACTCATGCGGTGGGTGGGTTAAAATTGGGTGGGCTGAAAAATCAAAGTTCGTCGCCGACAGTGACGGAGACAACTTCTTCGATTGTCGTCATCCCGGCGAGCACTTTGCGCACGCCGTCCTCGCGCATGGTGCGCATGCCGTCGGCCCGCGCGCGTTGCCGCAGGCGTGAGGAGCTGACGTTATCGTAGATCATGCCGCGAATGTCGTCGTTGATGCGAAAAAGTTCAAAAATTCCCATGCGCCCCGTGTAGCCCGTGCCGTGACATTTCGCGCAACCGGCACCATGCGCGAACTGCGCGCCCGCCAGCTGCGCCGGCGTCAGCCCGAGGGCGTGAAGCTCGCGCGTCGACGGCGTGTAGGCGCGTCGGCAATGCGGGCAATTCCGCCGCACGAGCCGCTGCGCCATCGCCGCGCGCAACGACGCAGCCACGAGAAATGGTTTTGCGCCAATGTCGATAAGGCGCGTCACGGCGGACGGGGCGTCATTCGTGTGCAGCGTGCTAAACACCATGTGCCCGGTGAGAGACGCGTTGATCGCGATCTCAGCGGTTTCCATGTCGCGGATTTCACCGACCATCACGATGTTCGGCGCCTGCCGCAGCATCGCGCGTAACGCCGCGGCGAACGTCATGCCGATGCTCGTGTTCACGGGCACTTGGTTGATACCGGAAAGTTGATACTCCACCGGCTCTTCCACCGTGATGATTTTCCGGTCGGGCTGATTCAGGTGATGCAACGACGCATAGAGTGTGGTCGTTTTGCCCGAACCGGTCGGGCCAGTAACGAGCATGATGCCGTCGGGCGACGCGATGAGTTGCTCAAACTCTTTTTGATCGTCGGGCAGGAATCCGAGTTCGGGCATGCCGAGTTTCAGTCCTTCCTTGTCGAGAATACGCATCACGATGCTTTCGCCGTGCGCGGTGGGTAGCGACGACACGCGCAAATCGAGCGTGCGGTGGCCGACGTCGACTTGGATGCGACCATCCTGCGGCACACGTTTTTCAGCGATGCTGATGTTCGCCATGATTTTCAGGCGGGAGATGATCGCCAGTTGCAGTCGCTTTGGCGGCGCATCGACTTCGAGTAACACGCCATCAATCCGGTAACGCACACGAAAACGGCGTTCGAGCGGTTCGAGGTGGATGTCGGACGCACGGCGCTGGATGGCTTCGTTGATGATGCCGTGCACGAGTTTGATGATCGGGGCGTCGCCTTCACTCGGCTGTCCGTCTTGTTCACCGACCACAGACGTCGGCGTGGCGGCGGCAACACGGTAACCGGTTGCTTTGGCGGAAACGCCATCGGAGTTCGCCAGCAATTCGTCCACATCGGTCAATTCGCGTCCATAAAAGCGCGTGATCGCGCGGCTGATTTCATCTGAAGAAGCAAGCGCGAGTTGGATTTCTCCGCCCGCGACGTAACTCAGTCCGTCAATCGCATCCACTGCGATGGGGTCGCTCACGGCGACGCGTAGGATGCCGTTTTCACGCGCGTAAGGAATCACGCGATGCTCTTGCACGAACGAGCGAGGCACGGCGGCCAGCACTTCGCGCGGAATTTGCAGAGTGCCGAGCGTGACGTAAGGCATTCCAAATTCTTCCGCTACGGCACGAACGAGCGCGTCGACATCCAGCGCACCGTCGCCGATCAAAATCTCGGTGATACTCGGCGCCGCTTTGGTAAGATCAGTGTGCTCGGCTGCCTGGCGTTTGGCGGCGTCGAATCGATCGCGCTGGAGCAAGCCTCGCTCGAGCGCGATTTGGATTATGTAGTCGTCGGCGGTGATCACGTGAAGTGCCGACGAACCGGCATCAACGGTTGAGGCTCATTAAAAATTCCGCGTTGGTCTTGGTCTTCTTAAGGCGCCCGATGAGCATGTCCATCGAGTCGGCGGCCGGCACGCCTTGCATGGCGCGACGCAACGAATACACGCGCGTGAGTTCGTCGGGGTGATAGATGAGCTCTTCTTTGCGCGTGCCGGACTTGTCGATGTTGATTGCCGGGAAGATGCGCTTGTTGACGAGATCGCGGTCGAGGTGGAGCTCCATGTTACCGGTGCCCTTGAATTCCTCGAAGATAATTTCATCCATGCGGCTGCCGGTGTCGACGAGCGCGGTGCCCAAAATCGTAAGGCTGCCCGCGCCTTCGATGTTGCGCGCGGAACCGAAGAAGCGCTTCGGTTTTTGCAGCGCGTTGGCCTCGAGACCGCCGGACATGATTTTACCGGAGTTGCCCGCGAGCGCATTGTAAGCGCGCGCGAGACGCGTAATGGAATCGAGGAGAATGACGACGTGCTCGCCTTGTTCGACGAGACGACGGGCTTTTTCGATGACCATCTCGGCGCAATGCACGTGGCTCTCCGGCGTCTCGTCAAAGGTCGAGGAAACGACTTCGCCTTTGCAGTGGCGCTTGAAATCGGTGACTTCCTCGGGACGCTCGTCGACGAGAAGGATGATGAGTTTCGCGAACGGCGAATTGGCGACGATGGAGTTCGCCATATTTTGCATCAGCACCGTTTTGCCGGTGCGAGGCGGCGCGACGATCAAGCCGCGCTGGCCGAAGCCGACTGGCGTGATGATGTCGGTCATGCGCATCGACACGTCTTTTGCGCCTTCCTGCTCGAGCATGATCCGCTTGAGTGGATAATACGGCACGAGTTCCTCGAAGGGCTGCACCTTCGAAATTTCCTGTGGGTCTTTGCCCATCACTGTGCGAATCGCGACGACGGCCGGACAACGATCGTTGCCTTGCGGCGCTTGCAATTGGACTTCGACTTCGTGACCGCGACGCAGGCCGAGCTGCTTCACGAAAATTTCCGGAAGAAACGCATCTTCAGGATAAAGGCGGTAGTTCACGTCGTCGTGGACGACAAAAAACTGGTTGCGATCCGTCTGGTCGATGAAACCGCGATCATAGAGCGGAATCTTGTGTTCGTTGATCGCCGCGAAAATTTGCGTGATCAGCTGGCGGCGATTGGGCGCGCCTTCAAATTTAAGATCCTGCTGGCGTGCGAACGCGATCAGCTCGGAAAGATTGAGCGCGTAGAGTTTATTCAACCAGATCGGCTCGCGGGTGCCGCTGGAAATATCGGTCGCGACTTTCGCGACATCGTCGACATTTTGAAAACGCGCCGGATCGGGCAAGTCGCCGACATGCACGTATTCTTTTGGCGGTAACGGTTGCGGCGGGTGTTTTGGAGAGGGCTGGAAATTTTGATTTCCCCATTTGCCACCGCCACCACCGCCGCCTCCCTGACCACCCTGACCGCCGCGGAATTTATTGCCGCGTTCGCGATGACGCCGGCCAAATTTGCCGCCGCCGCCCTGTTGTTGGCCACCGTGTTGTTGGAAATGACCGCCGCCTTGCTGGCCGCCGTGACCGCCGCCGCCATGGGCGTTGCCGCCCCCTTGGTCTTGATGCGCTTGGTCATCGAAATGTTCGCCTTGATTCTGGCCTTGGGGTTTGTCGCGGCTTTCGTGGCCCTGATCGCGCGACTGCGCAGGTTCGCGCTGCGCATCATGGTTTTGATTACCACTTTGCTGGCCGGACTCGGCGTGCTCGGCGCGAGCTTTGGGCTCTTCCGCGAACGGAGATGGTTCAGGCACGTAAGGTTTTTGCGGCGGCGGCGTCTCGCGCTCGACTTCGCGAACGGGCTCCGGTTTCGGAGCGCGCTCGGGTTCGCGGGCCGGCGGCGGCGTGAAAGCGAGTTCAGGCGTGGCGTCGATTTTGGCTTTGGCGCGGCTGGGGCGTTTGGCGGGAGCTTTCGCCGGAGCGACACTCGCGGTTTCCGCGGCGGCGGTCGCCTTGGTGGCTTTTTTCGGGGCTCCGCGTGTGAGGCGGGAGCGCGTCGCGCGCTTGGGGGTCGACTCGGCGGAAGCACGGTCGGATTTGCTGTGATCCTCGTCGGATTTAGGGGGGACTGACATGAAGTGGGCCGGTTAACCGGGCGTGGTGGGATTTCAGGAGGCGATCTGCCAAGGCATTAACCTGTTCGCGCAAAAATTCGGGTGATCCGTCGTTAAGGAGAACGTGGTCTGCCAACTCGCACTTGCGGGCTAGCGGCAGTTGCCTGGCTAGGCGTTGGCGGGCCTGTTCTTGGGGAACTCCGCGCTGTTCCAACCGCCTTAGTTGAAGCTCGGACTGTGTGGTGACACAGACCGTGAAATCAAACCAATTTTGCATCCCCTTCTCAAACAACAGCGGAACCTCGGCAATAAACGCCTCGCCCGCCGCTTGGTCAAAAATCTCGCGCCAGCGCGCTCGCAGGAGCGGATGCAGCAGTTCCTCCAGCCAAGCGAGCGCTACGGGATCCTTGAAAACAATCGCCGCGAGCTGGTCGCGACGCACATGGCCGTCGGCGTTTATGACGGTTTCGCCAAACTTCGCGCGAATCGCCTCCCGCACCGCCGGACTGGGCAAAAGCTCTTCGCGCACGACTTGATCGGCATCGAGCCGCATGAAGCCACGCTCGGCAAACATTGCAGCCGCGGTGGATTTGCCTGTGCCCATGCCGCCGGTAAGGCCAATTCTAAGGTTGGTGTGATGAAGCATTAAACAGTGAATTTCAGACAATCCCCTTGCCGCATAGGTGATAAACCCTATGGTGACGCGCCAGTCATGGTCGCACCCCACGCAATCAATACGAGCAACCCTAAAGCGGTGGCCGATGCTGTCAAAGCTGCCTTTGCAGGAATTGGAGCGCGTGAGAGTTTTCCGTTAATCGACCGTTTGTTCAACGATGTCGTGGCGATGTTCGAAGGCCGTTTTCCCGGCTATCAAGGCATCGATATGAAATACCACGACCTTGAGCACACGTTGCAGGCCGTGCTGTGTCTGACCAATTTGCTCGAAGGGCGCCACCACAGCGGCGACCTGCCCGTGTTGACGCGCCGCGATTGGGAATTGGCTGTGACCGCCGCGCTGTTGCACGACACCGGCTACCTTAAAGAAACCGGTGACATAAATGGCACTGGTGCGAAATACACGTTTATCCACGAACGCCGGAGCTGTAATTTTGCCCGCAGCTATCTTCCGAAGCTGGGTGTCAGCTCCGTCGAGATTGCCGATGTGTGCGCCGCGATCATGTGCACCGGGCCGCAGGGAAAACTCAGCCAGGTCCCCTTCAATCGCGACGCTACTCGCATCGCCACATTCATGCTGGTGACGGCCGATTACCTCGCGCAGATGAGCGCGCCGGATTACGTGGACAGTCTCTCGGCGCTCTTCCGCGAATTCCAGGAAGCTTACGACTACGATCGCGTGCCCGTCTCCAAGCGGCAATTTGTGGACTTCGGACGCATGTTGGAAAATACCCCTGCGTTCTGGGCAAATTATGTGCGGCCAATGCTCGACTTCGAGGCGGGCGGCGTGCATCGCTACCTGTCGACAGCGGGCCAACCCAATCCTTATTTGCAAGCCGTTGAAACGAATCTCGTCGAGGTTCAGCGACGCCTGCAAGTGGGCGCGGGTCACACTTAATTCCCTCCAGTCCACTGTTCCATGTTAGCGATTATCGGCTCGGCAGCTTTGCTGGGCATCGATGCCGTGCCTGTCCAAGTTGAAGTCAACACAGGCGAATCCGGCGTTCCCAACCTCATACTTGTTGGCTTGTTTTAACCAATTTTCAAAGTAGTGCTCTCACATGCCCCGTTTGGCTTACTCTTACGTCCGCTACTCGACACTAGAACAAAAAAAAGGCGACAGTGCCACTAGGCAGATAGAGCTATCACGCGACTATTGCAAAACCCACGGTCTCATCCTCGATGAATCCTTGGTTGATGAGGGTGTTTCGGCCTACCGCGGTAAGAATGCAGCTACAGGCGCGCTCGGAAGCTTCTTGAGAGAAGTTAAAGCCGGACGAGTAGCGCGGGGCTCGTTTCTCTTGGTGGAGTCTTTAGACCGCCTATCTCGACAGGATATCGAAACAGCTCTCGGACAATTTCTCGCGATAGTGAAGTCAGGCATCACGATTGTGACCGTAACCGATGGAATGACCTACAAAACGGGTCATTTAAACATGAATGAGCTTATCATTTCGATTTCCGTAATGAGCCGTGCGCATGAGGAATCGAAAAGAAAGGCCGAACGAATCGCCGCAGCATGGATTCGAAAAAGAAAGAAAGCTCAAGTTGAGCGCCTCACCTCTCTTTGCCCCAAGTGGCTGGAGCCATCGGGAACCGCAGGAGTAAACGGCCTCGGGATGCCTGTGAGCATGTTGACCTTTTCGGCCTTTGGATACGTCGCGGACTGGTTCTACGAGAAATTCTCGCCGGAAAAAATTACGACAGACTATTTGCCGTCCAAAAAAGCAGTGTTCGAAAAGTGGGCAAATGGGACTCTGTTTGTTGACACTTCGGTTGTTGCTTTAAGGCGATTCGACTTCTTTCTGCTCTCCTCGTTGGCCTGAGCCATAATCATTATGCTCCCAATCAACTGGAAAGTGTTTCCCTTAACTGACTCCTCCGAATAGGTCTGCCCGTCCATTAAGGTAACAATTCGCACCCCTCGTTTTAGGATATCAGCGAACCGATTAAACGCCGTCATCGGGTCTTGACGACTTATGCGGTCAAGAGACTCGACAATCAGCGTTGAGCCTTTGGCTATTCGTCCGCTTTGAACTGCGGCGAGAAACCTACCTAAAGCGCCGTCTTCCGCATTTTTTCCCCTGAAGGCAGAGACGCCTAAGTCAGCAATTGGAGTTTCATCAAGCTCAAGCCCATGTTGAATAGCGTAAGCCTGAGATGACTCTTTTTGTCGCCTTAACGAGTCTCCCTTTATCTGGTCTGGAGTTGAAAATCGAACGTAGCTATAGGCTTTGCGCACGCCCCAGTGCTTAAAGAGCAGATTTGGTTAAAACAAGCACAAGAGGATCATGATCGGGCCGCCTGGATCCGGAAAATCCATGATTGCGAAACGCGTTCCTGGTATCATGCCGCAACCGACGCTCGATGAGTATCTCGACATCCTGCGCATTCATTCCGCCGCCGGCCAGACCATGCGCGACGGCATTCAATTTCTCCAACGTCCCGCCCGCGCCCCGCATCACACCATTTCCGACGTCGGCCTGCTCGGCGGCGGCACGATTCCTGGGCCGGGAGAAATTTCCCTTGCGCACCACGGCGTGCTTTTTCTCGACGAGTTGCCCGAGTTCAAACGCTCCGCGCTCGAAGTGTTGCGCCAACCACTCGAAGACGGCCACGTCACCATTTCTCGCAGCGCGGGCAAAATCACGCTCCCGTGCAACTTCATGCTCGTCGCCGCGATGAACCCCTGGGGATGTGTTGCCTATCGGTCGCTAGCTCAAAGACAGGCAGCGTGAGCAGATTGATCGACACGTCCTCCTTACCGATCACGATGCTCTTGAGGAGCAATTCCACGATAGGCCGCTTGCGCTCTTCAGGGAGCTTCGGCCAGTCGGCGTAGAAATTCCGCCCGTGCGCGGCGACGTGCTCCGCGCTCAGGTTCACCACTTTCAGCGAGTCGATCTCCGCTTCCAATCGTGGGATCTCCCGCTGCAACTCTTCCTTCCGCGAGTCGAGCGGCTGGAACCGCTCTTTGAATTGTACGACCGTGAGCGCGCCCGCCTGGAAAAGCTCGAAGCACTTGTCGGCCTCGACCTTCGTCTTGTCCCTTTGCGCCTGCAGGCTCGCGAGCATTTCGGCCTTCTCCGAGATCCCGCTGTGCGCCTCCTCGCGATATGCCGAAACGCGTTCGGAAGTAACCATGAACGACTTCAGCTCGTCGCGGAACACCGCGTCGAGGTCCGTCGCAGGGATCTTGTTGCGGCATTTGTAGCAGACCCATTTCGGCGTGTTGAACGGGACATACATCTTCTGCCCGCAGTAGCACACGACGAAGCCCGTGAACGCGCTCTTGCCGCGCCTCGCGGGGCGCTCTCCCCTCGTCCTCCGAGCCTCCAAGAGCGCGTTGCACTTCTCCCAGAGTTCTTCCGACACGATGGGCTCAACTTTGTTGATGACCCATTCGTGCTCCGGCTTCACCGCCCACTTCAGCCCGTCCCCGAGGCTCTTGGTGTAGTTCTGGCGCTGCACGCCCTTCGCGGTGGGGTCGGAGATCACGCGGGTGACGGTCGTGTCCGACCACTTCCCGCCGCTGCGGGTGAGGTATCCCCGCTCGTTCATGATCCGCGCCACCGTCTTCTTGCGCTTATGCTCCGCGAACAGCTCATACATCGCCTTCCGCACGAGCGCGTCCTTGGGCTCCACCACCAGCCGCTTGTCCCTCCAGACGTAGCCGAAAGGGGCGAGCCCGCCGAGCGGCTTGCCGAGCTTCGCGCGGATCGGCACCGACGCCGCGACGCGGCACGCGATCTCCTCACGCTCGAACTGCGCAAGCGAGGCATTCACGGAGAAGAAGAGCCGGCCGGCCGGCGTCGAGGTGTCTATCGCCTCTTGGAGCGACACGAGGTCCGCCTGATGCTCTTGGAAGAACTCGGAGATCGTCAGGAGCTCCTTCGTGTTGCGGGCGAGGCGCGCGAGCTTCGAGAAGATGAGGCCCGTGATCTTCCCGCGCTTCACGTCCGCCATCATGCGCTTCGTCTCCGGGTATTCCATGACGGCTTTCCCGCTCTGCCCGGATAGGTTGTAGACCTCGACCACGTCCCACTCCTTCGACTCCGCGTAGTGGCGCGCGCGCAGCTCGTGGTGCTTCGGGCTGTCGCCCTGAGCCTGCTCGTCCGTCGAGACCCTGATCCACACTCCGACTTTTTTCCGGAGGCCTGCCGTGCGAGTATAGTGCTCCATAGAACTAGTTATCGGGCTCTTCTTCGAGGATGTTCAATCCTATTCATTTTTTTCGCTCTGAAGATTTTTTCTTCTGCATCATCTCCGACATAATGCGGAGCGCTTCGCTCTCTTTCGTTTTCGCCTCTGCCTCCGAAACGGGAGTGAACGTGCGCCGCACCACGCGCCCTCCGCGCGTTCGCGGAACTTCCGCTGCGGGCGAAGAAAGCTTCGGGAGCGCGCGCAGATGTTCGATGAAAGCGTCGGGCAGAAAGAGGCCCACGAGCTTGGCTTTCTCCGCGCCCAAGCTGTTAGCGACGGCGGCGGAGAGCTTCGCGAGCTTGTCCTCGCTCACGCCGACGACCGCGACCTTGCCGAATCCCGCCCTGATGCACTTCGAGACGTTGCCGACCTCGTAGTCGATCGTGTTCGTGACGGTCACCTCGCACGCGATGTCCACGCCGTCCCGCGAGAGCACGAGGTCTATGCTGCCCGCGTCTATCCGCTTCTCCACGACGACGCGGAACCCGATCTTCTCAGCCTCCTCCTTCACGCGGTCTTGAACGGCTTTGTGCTGCGCGCCGCCTTTCCCGAGATCGGTCGATGACGCGGATGGGACGGTTTGCTTCCGCGCGGGCGTTATCGGCTCCATCTTTATTTCGACCGGTGCCGGAGCGGGCGGGGTTTCCGACGGCTGCGGCTCCGATAGAACGACCGGCGTCTCTATCTTCTCCGGAAGAATGACGGATGAGGGAATCGCCTCGCCCGCCTGCGGCAGCTCTGAGCGGAGCGTCGAGTATTTCAATCGCGACGCGGCGACGACCTCCCTCGCGCGCGCCGCCGCGGTCGCCTGCGGCGGATACTTCGGCATCGGCACCGTGAGGTTGAAGTCGCAGTCGCTACGCTCGACGCGACAGATCGCGCACCCCGTTTCGAGGTTCTGCAGGTCTCGTGCCTCGAAAGAGGAGAACCCTCCTTCGAGGTTCCGGGAGTCCTTGTCGCCGACGCGGAACACGACGCGCGTGAACGCGTTCGAGAGCGCGCTCGCGATGCCGGTCTCGCGCTCCACCTGCCACATCTCCTGGTGGCCGAGCACGAGGCCGAGCCGGTATTTCCTCACGCCCGAGAGGCAGGCTGCGATGGACGGCGTGAGGAAATTGTGGAACTCGTCTGCGAACAGGAAGTGGTCACGGCGCGCCGAGGCGCTCTTCCGCTGGCGGCTCATCGCCTCCGACTGCATCTTCGCGACGAGGAGGCTACCCAAGAGATACGCCGAGTCCTCCCCGATGATGCCGATGGGCAGCCGCGCGAGGAGGATCTTCCCCGAGTCGAGCACGTCTCCGAGGTCTAGCGAGTTCTTCGCCTGCGCGACCATCTCGCGGATCGGCCGGGGCCCGAGGAACGTGTCGAGGCGCGTGATGACGGGGCCGATGGACTTTCCGCCCGAGAGCTGCGGGAACGCCTTCTCCCAGTAATACGAGACGTTCGGGTCGCGCACCGTCTTCAAGAATTCCCTGCGGAAAGCCGGCTCCAATAAGAAGCGGCGAAGGTCGATGAGCGTGCCGCCGCGCTCGCTTTCGAGGAAGGCGAGGATCGCGTTATGCAGGACGCTGTTGAGCTGGTCTCCCCACGACGTGGACAGGCGGCGGAACACGGAGACGAGGTCGGCCGCGAGCAGGCCCTTCTCCCAGTCCGAGTGCGCCGACAGGATGTTGAGCCCCACCACGTGCGTCTCGTCCGACGGGTCGAAGACGACGACGTCGCCGATCCGGCTCTCCGGTATCGCGCCGAGTATGCGGTCGACGAGGTCGCCGTGCGGGTCGATGACCGTGACGCCCTCGCCCCTCTCGACGTCCTGCATCGCGAGGTTATAGAAGAGCGAGCTTTTGCCGGTGCCGCTCACGCCGACGACGTGCATGTGGCGCACGCGGTCCTCGTTCGAGAGGAAGACCGGCGCGGACGCGCCGTAGTGCGTGTTCTCGCCGAGCACGACGCCGCTCCCTTCGCGGACGCGCGCCGGGGCCTCCCTCGTCTTCTCTGCGGAGCGCAGGCGCGGCGACCGCGCCTCCGCGCCGGGGAGGTGCGCGAAGCCCGCGACCTCTTCGAGGCTGAGGATCATCCCCGAGCGCCGCGTCTGGCGTAGCAGGACGTCCCGCTCGTGCGCGTCGCTCGGATACGATTCGTTTTCGAGGGGCACCAAATGGTTACCGCGCGCCGCCCCATACGCGCCGAGAGCCCCCGCCACGTTGCACGCGACCTCCCACGTGCGGTTCACGTCAACCGTCTTCACAGCGACCCGCACAACAGCGGCCCACGGGGCCGAAGAGAACTTCTTCTGCGCGCCGGCCAGAAGCTCAGGCGCGTTGCGGAAGAGCGCGCCGCCGTCGCCGCGCGAGACGGAGCGCAGGGCGCTGTCGCCCCACGGCGAAGACGCGGGAGCGAAGATGGTCTGGAACACCGCGACCTCCCCCGGGCCCAGCTCCGAGAGCGCGCCCATGAGTCCCACGTATGGCTCCCCTCCCGTCGCCTCGAAGGGGACCATGAACTCCTTCCCCAGGCCGAACTCGACGGCCGCGACGTGTCCCTCGCCGACCCCATTCCATGCGGACTCCAGGAAGCGCGACGCGGGCGCGAGCGCCGCGTCCGGGAAGAACGCCTCGAACTGGCGGCGGAAGAGCCGCTCGTCGCGCGGATGGACCGCGAACTGCAGGACGATCTTCTCTGAGGTTCCCACGACCTCGAAGGCGATGGGGGCGACCGAGACCGAGAGGCTTCGGAGGAATTCCGCGTGCCTCGCCCCGCCCTTCCACCCGTCGGGCACGTGAGCGTGAAGCTCCACGAGTTCGCCGCGCGAAAGCTCCGCGGGCGCGGCGTCCTCCCGCGGGTCCGAGGCGGCGTCGGGAAGCGGCGGAGCGAGCCGCTGGCTCGCTCTCCTCACGAGCGAACTCAGGAAGGTCGGCTTCCTCCCGTCGTCGGCCGGCGCGGTCGCCGCGTATCCATGGAACGGGAACGGCTTGAACGCGGGCTCCAACTCGACCGGGTATTCCCAGACTTGGAACCCGCGTCCCCGCCTCTCCCAAGCGAGGAACTCTGCCGAGAGCCTGTCTGACATTCCGAGCATAGGGGCTTACGCAGTCGGCTGCTTCGGCGACCCCTGCCTCGCGGAATACAGGCCCTCGAACACGGGGCTGTAGCTGTATTCGCGGACGAGTTGGACGCCCCTTTCTCCTGTGATCTCCGCGACGCGTCCCTTCACTATGCTCGAAACTATGGACCCGTAGGCCATGCGCATGTCTTGGCGGTAATACGAGTCCTTCCGGAAGTAGCGCTCGTAGATCGGCCCGATCACCGCTAGCTTGACCAGCGTCGCATCGAGGTCGCGCAAGCCGAGCCCGATCGCGTTGCGCATCGTCCAACCGAGGAGGCACAAGATCGCGAGCAGCAGCGTCGGACCGAGGAATATTCCGACGTGCCGGATGCTCGCGTTTAGGAGGAACCAGAGCGCCGCGATCACCACCGCGATCTGCCACGGACGCACCTTCACCTCCTCGACGAAGAAGCGATACGAGAAGAAGTAGTTCACCCCGACGGGAGCCGCGCAGACGTCGAACGTAAGCCGCTCCCGCTTCATCTGCAGATACTCGCGGTTGTCCGACAGCGGCCCGCCCTCGGGAATCTCGACGCGCGCGATGTCGAGGGCGGGGATCTTCTGGGCAGAGATCTCCTTTTGGATCTCCGCGTAGAAATCGTTCGCCGAGAACTGCTGCGCCGGCACCAGCGTGAACCAGTGCTCGATCACCTCGGGGCCCGCCTTGGCGTGCTTCCCGCTCGCGGCGTCCGCCGCGCCCTTAGCGCTCACGGTTGCGCTCCTATGAGTCGGATTTTTCCGGCTTCTTCGCGCTCACCATGCGGAGCCCGGCCACGAGGCACAGGGCGCCGACGAGCGCGCCGACGATTGTATAGACCTCGAATTGGTCAAATGGGGGCGACCACGAATGGAGCTGACCCATTAAGCCGGAATACCTGTTATACGACCAGACGCCTGCGATTACCGCAGCGACGAGCAACACCACCCCAGTCTGCTGTTTAGCATTCATGTGGAAAAAAAGAGCGGCCCGTGGTCGGAGCGGATAAAGACGGAGCGAGAAATGCAACGCGAAATATAGAAACTATTATATTATTTTTCTTCTGCATATAAGATGCAAATTATCGAATATTAAAACGTGGCCCGCCCGCGGACTCTTGGGATTCGCGCGATCTCCGCTCCGCCTCCGCCGAGCCTCCGGCTGCGCTGCGTCGCACTGCATCCCCATAGACCGCGCCTCCCTTCTTTTGGGAAAAGAACCAAAATTCCGCGCGGTCGCAGACTGCGAAAATGGGATTTCCGCAGACTGCTTGGCGCGCGGACGAATTGAGCGGAAGCAGTCCCCTTTATCTTTTCTTTATCTCGGCGTGGTTGAATGGAGGGCGGACACAGCTCTTCAACCATCAACAAAAGGATACACAGTGAACCACCGTCCGTGGATCAACTTCAAGGAGCTGCGCGCACGCCTCAAGTTCGAGGACGTGCTCGCGCACTACAACGTAACGCTCGCCCGCAGGGGCGACCAGCATCTGGGGCCCTGCCCTCTGCCGTCGCACCCCAGCGAAAAACAAGGCAAGACCTTCTCCGCGAACCTGGAGCGTGGCATCTTCCAATGCTTCGCGTGCCGGGCCAAGGGGAACGTCCTGGACTTCGCCGGCCTCATGGCGGGCGCGGACATAAAGGACGGCAACGCGCTACGCGCGGTCGCCGTGGAGCTTCAAGCGAAGTTCTTTCCCGAGGGCGCGAGCCGCCGGCACCCGCTGGCGGCCGCGGAGCCGAAGGCGCCGGAGCCCGCAAAGCTCGCCGTCAACGCGCCGCTCGACTTCCACCTCAAGGAACTCGACTACGCCCACGCCTCGCTGTCGGGGCTCGGCTTCGAAGCGGAGGTCATGGACCACTTCGAGGCTGGCTACTGCTCGCGCGGCAGCCTGAAGGGCCACGTGGCTGCGGCGCTTCACGGCTCTGACGGCAAGCTCGTCGGCTACGCGAAGGGCGCGGCCACCGAGCTGGGCCTGAAATTCGCGTATCCCGAGCCGCGCGAGCGGCAGGGCGTGAGGCACGAGTTCGACCTCAGTTCGCTCGTATACAACGCGCACCGCATCGACTCCGCGAGCAGCGGGCTCGTGATCGTCGATTCGCTGCCGTCGGTCTGGTGGCTGCACCAGAACGGGCGGCCGAACGCGGTGGCGGTGTTGGGAGAGGGCGTTTCGGAGGAGCGGGCGAAGCTGCTCGCTTCGCTCGTCACGTCGTCGGGGCGGGTGTGGATCGCTCCCAGCGGGAGCGAGGCGGGAGACGCGCTCGCCCAGAGCCTGCTAGTGCGGCTCTCGCTCTACCGCTTCGTGCACTGGATGAAGCTAGACTACGGCATGCAGATGACCGATCTCTCCAAACAAGAGATCAAAACATGCTTCACTGTGTGAGGCATGCACGCGACCCGCGAGGGTCGCGTTTTTATACCCGTGCGCTTACTTGCGCTTCTTAACCAGGCCGAGCTCTTTCTTGATATTGGCGACGCTCGGGAGCGATATTCCCACGGCCTCAGCGATCTCGGCACCCGTCTTCCCGTCGCCTACCAAGGACTTCACCTTCGCTTTGACCTCCGGTGTGATCTTAGCCCGCTTACGGCTGGCGCTCTTCGCCTTCGCGAAAGACGTCCCCGCAGCGCTTGCGGCGGCCTGCACGGCTCCCACGAAGTCGCCCACCGTCTTGAAGCCGAACTTGCCCGGCAAAGACAGGAGCTTCCGGCTCTGCTTCGCCATCTGCTTCTCAAGTTTGGCGATCTGCTTCTGATATTTCTCGATCTGTAAGATATGATTTTGGCCCATGCCTCTGACTACGTAGTAACTGTCCGAGGGCAAATATTAATAATATACAGGCTGAGCACGTAACGCTAAATTTCATCAGCGATAGTCTACAGGCCTTGCCCATATCTTGCCGAACGGATCCGCCAGAGCGTCGTCCATCGTCGCGACGTGTACATGGGTGAGCGACGGCGGGACGTTCTGGAGGATGCGCCGCGCGATGTTCTCCATCCGCTCGATCGACGGGCACACGATAAGGACGCGAAACGCGTCGGACGCGCCAGACTGGGAATAGCGGAGGTATAGCTCCGCCTTCCTCGCGAGCACGTCGAGGCGCTCGGTCGCCATGTCCACTTCCAGGAAGAAGACGCTCTCTACGCTTCCGTCCCTCACGCGCAGATAGCCGTCGGGCTTCACGAGCCGAGGCTTCTGACGAGGCATGCTCACCCAGAATTCGTTCAGCTGCGGCCACGTGACGAACTCTATAATCTCCACGTTGCGCGCGCGAGCGGCGCGGTAGAAAGCGGCCTTCGCGTCCATCACCGCGAGTTCGTGCGCGATCGTCGAGACGCCGTGCACCTGCGCCCGCCGCAGCAGCTTTTGTTTACTTGAGCCTGGATATTCTGCGATGATACCCGCGTCTCGCAGCGTCCGCAGCCCTTTGTTGTCGAGATAAAGGATCGCGCGCTCGTTCACGTTCCGAGGCCTCTCGCGAAGTAGCCCCGATGCTTTCAGACGACCCACTCGCTTTTTCGCCATCTCCAGCCTCCCCGCGAACCAGATGTCCGTGATGTGCGCGACCGTCATCATACGGGCTTCGAAGAAGCCACGGAGAACCTCTATGTCGCGGTTCTGAAGAACGAGTGCTTTATGCGCGCTGCCGTTCTCTTCCATCGGGTGAATAACTCTACGCGAGCTTGCCAGTGATTTTGTCGACGAACGCAACGAAGTCGGCGCTGTAGCTGCCTTTTAGCGTCGCCCATGCAGCTCCGGGAATTGGCAACGAGAGAAAATGTTTTATATCGGCCTCCATCTTCTCGCGATCAGGCGCGCGATATTGCCCGGCTTTCGACGCGCGGAAGACGGTCTCGGTGTGCAGAAGCACGAAGTTGACCGCGCGGATTTGTAGCGGCGTAATCAGTGCGGCATCGGCGGTCGGCACTATTATCCGGGCTGTCTCAGGCTTCGAGAGTATGTCTCCCCATATCCTGTGATGCCGTTCGGCGAATCGGATATGGTTGTCGATCCGGGTGTGAGTGTTGTTGGAGCGGTATTGGATCCCGGTGAAAGCCCGATCTGCGACGAAGAATGCCCGTTCGAAAACGGTCCACCCGCCTTCCAGTATCCAGCTCAGCAAGCTCATTGCTGAAAAGTATACATCAACCCCGCGCGCGGGGGAAGCGGTCAGCTCGCGGGCATGTCCGGCAGCGCGGCGAGCATCACCTTCCGAGGTATACGCACGATCCGTTCCCCGTTCCCGCATCCGACCCGGGGCGGGAGCCTTCCGTGTGACTCGGCAGTGATGTCGGTGCCAATCACGGCGAAGTCGCCGTCCGCCAACTCCAGAATGTCGGGGCATGCGGACGTGTTATAGCAGGAAGACTCTGGTCCGAGGCGGCGGAGGAAGACGGGGGGATTCATGGCGGGAGAAGTTTTTCCGATTGAAATCAGATGTCGTTAAAACACGCCCATACGGGCGTGTTGGTCAATCACGTTTTCCGCCATTATGAGGCGTGCCGGCTCCCAGAAAAAAAGAAGACCTCCCTCTCCTGAAAAAACTCGGGGCTAACATACGCGCTGCACGCGAGAAGGCCGGCCTCACGCAGGAGGAGTTGGCGGAGCTTGCGGACATACATCCCCGCGCGCTACAGAAAATCGAGGGAGCTGGCACGAACCTCCAATCGCTGACTCTCATCCGCATCCAAGCGGCCCTCGGCTGCCCGTGGGATTCGATCATCCCGAAAGTCGGCAGGTAGTTTGTTCGTCGCGGAGTCCGTGCTATCCTAAAAGAGCAATACGTTCGGGTGGCCCCTCGCGTGATTGCCTAGCGTCGAAGCGCCTAGCGCTCGACGCAGGCCGCCGGTCCTTCTTGGGATCGGCGGCTTTTGCTGCCTCTCCTGTATCGTCATACCACTGGAGTATCCGCCGCTCCACTTCGGCCTTAGGTCGAGCGAACCTCTCCCGAGACCGGTCTACTATCGTTTTCACGTGGTTGTGGAGATTCCCCCAAGGCGGCAGGGTCTTGCCGAAGAACGCCGGTAGGCTCCGTCCCGCCGACAATATCCGAGCGCAAACCTCCCAGTTGTTGAGTATCGTCAGGTCTGACGCCCGAGCGCTATCGCCGCACGCGCGCTCTAGTGCCGCAGCGTCCTCATACCCCACTCGGAAGGACACAATCGATCCAACGTTTCCCAAGACCGCCGATAATACGCGCTGCCGGAGCTGCGCCAGATACTGCGCTCCGGCAACCAGCGCCAAGCCGTATTTTCGCGACTCGGAGAGAGTCGCCGCCACAGAGTCTGATGCATAGGAATGGAACTCGTCTGCATAGACCGTGAAGTCCGGAAGAGGCTCTTCCGGCAACACGACGTTATTTTCGGGATCGGCTTCGTCCTCGAGGGTATCGCGGTCCATGCGCGACATCGCGGCGACTTGAAACTGAGATATCAGCAGGGCTCCGAGCAGCGCGGACTTATCGGCGCCGAGCTTCCCCTTGGACAGATCCACGAGAAATATCTTTTGGGTGTCCATGATGCGCCTGACGTTGACGCGGCTGTCCTCGTCGCTGTTCACCTGCCCGAGGATATTCCTCAAGACGGGAGACATGACGACCTGGCCGATCTTGTTCTGTATCGGAGCGACCGCCTCCGCCACGAACCTCTTGTCGTATCCCGCGAATTCGTGGTTCCAAAAGGAACGAACGGCCGGGTCTTTGACCTGTTTGACGATCCACATCCTGTAGACTTCGTCCGTGAGCATCCGCTGAATTGAGAGTATGCTCACGTTCTTGCACTCGAGAACCGCCGCGACGGCGGCGTATAGAATATACTCTAGCCGCGGCCCCCAAGACTCGGACCATATGCCCTTGAAAGCCTCTACGATGCCCGAGGCTACGAGATGGCGGCTCTCGGCGGATACTCCCTCGAAGATGTTGAATGAGACAGGAAATCGGGCGTCTCCCGCGTTGAAGAACACGACGTCTTCTATGCGGTTAGAAGGGATTCGAGGCAGTATCTTCGCGATGGACGCGCCGTGCGGGTCGAGGAATGCGAGGCCGCGCCCGGACTCGATGTCCTGAACCGCCATGTTCTCCAAGAGAGTGCTCTTGCCCGCCCCGCTCATGCCTATCACGAGCATGTGCTGCAGCCGGTCTTTGTGCGCGATCCCGAAGCGCTCCCATTCGGCGCCCCACGCGTTACGCTCCCCTATTATGATTTCATCGCTCGCGCTCATCCGGGCGCACACTCCTCGAAGTAAACCGAGAACCTCCGAAAACGCCCCGCTCGCCGTCGAAGTAAGCGGATCCGTTATTGGCGACATACGTTTTTTGCGAGCCGCCAAGACAATGTGGGCACGGCCGAGAACGAAATTCTCGCTCCTGACGGGAGGATTCTACCAATCGCGCATAAAGGAAAAATAAAATCTCAAGACTGCGCCACGCTTCCGCCGCCCTGTATAGATTCGAAAACGAAAAAAAACGGCCCCGCTTCCGCGGGGCCGTCGAGTGCCTCAGTATTCCGAGGGCAGTAGCACCGTGGTCAGCGACCGGTCCCACTCCGTTATCACCCAGAACCTCTCTTTAGAGGCAGTGGTGTATACGGAGAAGAGCCGGCCCTCTCCCGAGAGCGCGTCGTCGTTCGACTTCCAGTCTTCCTTGCAGACGTCGCCCCAGTCGCCCGAGACGTGCCTGCGCAGCGCGCGGGCCATCTCTGGAGGCGAGACGGCCGCGAGGGCTCCCGGAGTGGTGACGAGCCTTCCGAGCCCGAACTTCGGGGCGCGAGCGGCCCCGCCGATGTCCGACACCATACGCTTTCCTTTTGTTGAAGGTTCCCGTTCCGGCGGGAAGCGTATCACGCGGAGATAAAATAATTCTAAAGACGCCTACCCGTTCGCCGCCTTCTCCGCCGCCTCGACCGAGGCGATCGCGGACCAGAGGCCCGCGGCCTTGGCTGCGTCCTGCACGTGCGGCGCGCGGACGCGGAGGGTGGAGATGAGGCGGTAGGCGTCGTGCGCCTCCACGTTGATCCGGGTCTGGCCGTCGGAGAAGCGCGTGAAGGTCCCGTCGGGGAAGCCGACCGCGAGGTCGTATGGGAACATCGCCAGCAGGTCCGCGGGCACCGTGCACTTGATCATATAGGAATCCGTAGAGCGCTCCGAGTCCCGGAGCGGGAGGCCCGCTCCATATACGTATGCTCCGCGGCCGCGGACAACAGCAATCTGCAGAACAGTCCAAAGGGTTCCCGCCCGCAGACTGAGGCCCGAGGAATTCTCTCCCTTGCGCTCCGGACCTGGGAATTCGCTTCGCGAGCCCTTCTCCCTCTCCGCTCCAGTGCGCGAATCCCGCGGGCCGCAGACTGCCCCTCCCTCCTTTTGGGAAAAGAACCAAAAGGGCCGCGCGTTCGCGGACGACGCGGGTGGGATTCGCGCCGACCGCTCGGCGCGCGGCACGGGTTAATCAAGAAACACACTCCGAGACTACTTAACAATCACATCGTGGAATAGCTAATCGTCCGCCGCTAAATTCGTAAATAAGGAGGTTTTCATAATCGACCCGAATTTGCAGATCGCTGTTAAAGATCCAATTCGCAAAGCTTCACAGGTGGTTTTCGATTTCTAAATTTCTATGCCGCGAGACGCCTTACTTTTCGATTGCACGAAATTACGCGTCTTTTGGAAGTTTTTGCGTCAATAAAGTGCGCGACTGCGCCGAGCGTCGCCATACCCAATCCAATCGGCACTGCGTTGCCAATTTGGACACCCGCAGCCATCAATCCCCCTTCAAACACAAACTGGTCTGGAAATCCCTGCATTCGTGCGGCGTGACGCGCGGTGATTCCGTGATTTTCGGTCGGATGAACAAACCGCCCCTTGGACGGGTTAACACATGCTGTAGTCATTGTCGGACCTGGCTTTGAAGGATCAATGCGTCCATACACATCACTGTGGCCATCATGGCCGCTATGGCAGGGAAGAATTCTTCCGGAATCACAGCGACTGCCTCCATTATGTGGGGTGGACTCAAATGCCCTCACCAACGCTTCCGAATGGTTCATATGTATTGCATTAGGATCGGTATGATCGAGCGGATTCGAAAATACTACTCCTGAAGAAAACAGTAAGGTTGCCGGTAAGCTGAACATCAGACTCGTAAAAAACACCAACTGGTATTTCGGCATGAAGCTCGGTAATGAATACCTAGCGCTTTCGCCCTACGCACATTGTCCAAGAACTGCGAAAACTGCTCCTGTGATTCTCGTGGAACTTGCGCAAAACGCCAAACTTAGGGACTGGTTTGGAGCTGAACTAGCATTTCTACACGAACCAATCTGTTCTGAGGTATTTGAGCGACAAAAGTTTGAAGCGTGGCTCAAAAACAACCCACTCTGATGAATTCAAATATCCTCCGGGTGGGTCTCATCGGCTGTGGCGCACATTCGACCGAAATCATCATCCCGACGCTTCGATCTATCCCTAACATCAAAGTGCTCGCCGTGTGCGATTCCCAAGTGTCAGCCGCGACTGAAGCCTCTTTGCTCTTGGGTGGCATTCCAGTGGCCAGGGATCTAGGTGAGCTGATTCGTCACCACGATCTGAACGCCATCATTGCAGTAGGGCCGCCCCAGATGCATGCGGTTGCCGCCCTCAAAGCGCTAGAGCGAGGACTTCACGTTTTCGTAGAAAAACCTCCAGCAATCACGGCTAAAGAACTTTCGCACCTGGCCGAAACAGCGGCTAGCAAAAAACTGGTAACCTGCGTGGGCCACAACCTTAGACACTCTGATGCCGCCCAGCAGCTGCGACGGGTCCTGAATGGGGACGAGCAGGTCACGCTTGCGCCTCCCATCGGGAAACCAGTCGCGATGGAAATGCGTTACTTCGCATCGAAGCCCCGCGGCGACCGGTGGGGGCTGGGTTCCGCTCTGCGGAGTTTTCTTCTTTCCCACGTCAATCATGCGATCGATTTCATGATTTTTCAGATGGGTTCGATCGCTCGCGTGAGCGCCGCCATCGCCTCCACCAAAACCGATGGCATAGCTTTGAGCGCTCACTTTGTATTCACGAGCGGCGCTGTCGGCACCCTTTTCGCCACCTCATCTGCCCCGCGATTCTCGTTCGCAGGCACGATCGTTACGGACGCCCACAAGGTGGTTCGATTCGATGCCCTGCGGCAATTAGAAGTCGAGGCCGGCGACGGCGTCAAATCAGACAAGGCATGGCGCACCACGTGGACATCCAAGACATTGGAATTCGGATACGATCACGCGGGTTACGGAACCGAAATAAGCCTGTTTGCTAACGCTGCCATTGAGCAACGTCCCGACAAGTGCCATCCGTCGTTCGGAGACGAACTGGCGGTTTACGATGCTATCGATGAAATCGAACGAATGGTATTGAAGCAGTCGACGCGCTGACTTCACAACAGATGTATTCCGTAATAGGATTGTAAAAGGAATGCTCTTACCAAAATTAGGGATGTGGAGCCGGGACGTTTGATAGTTCCCGTTCTGCATCCCTAAGCACTCGATAATTCCCAATGCTTGGGAACACATGAGCTTGATGCGGTTGTATGGAAAGAACCAATGCTTGTGGGCAAATCCACTCCCCGACACCCCGCGAACCTTGTTGGCAAATGTCGTGTTACGAGACTTCGATCATTGTTGGTGACAGGCGAAATCCCGACCAGATTCGACTTAAACTCTCACAGGAATGGCGCCAGTCGATTCATAACGGCAACCGTGCATACGCGACGATCGCCGACGGACTCGGTTACCAGAAAGACTCGGTGCGACGTCGTATACCGATCCTGTTGGTATGCTGCGATCAGCGAGCGTCGGCTAAAGAAGCGATCACGCAGATGCAGACGCGTGCGCTTGTGCCTGCTTCTGCAATCGACTTACTTAGACTAATCGAAACGCATCCCGAGATCATCTGGAAGTCACTGACGGCAGGCGGACCAGCCCCGATCTACTTCATCAACGAAACAAATCCCTTCTGTTCGCATGCGATCAGCTGCGACGGGATGGGATTTGCACAATTGTTTGAAGCGAATCTAGGCGAAAGAGGGCCCATAGGGGATGCTTGCTTCGCCGCCCGTAAAGAGCAGTAGTATTCATCAAAACTGATGCGATAGGAAACAGGCCCCCGTGAGAACGCGGGGCTTTTTATACGATCGCGAACAACCGCAGCTATCATCATGAAACATTTTTCAATGAAACCTTTTCATCTCATAAGATTGCTTTGGGTCTATACGATTGCGGTATCACTAAATCTTTTCGCTTCTGACGTAAAATACCTAGAGCCGATTGGAACAGTTCACGTCACGTTCGAGAATGGGACTCGGTTCACTGGGATACCGCTCGTCAACAGCGCGGTTGCCCGCGGGACAGTTACGAGCATCTCGACCAGCACCTTAACAGTCGGTTCGCCTGCAAACGTTGGGGGTCTTCTTTCTCCAAATCGAGCCTACTATGTAGAATTTGTTGATGGTCCTACCGCTACCTACGTTGGGGATAGGTTTGATATCGACGTGACAGCTACGAGGGCTAATGCAAACAACACGTTAGTAGTCGCGACGACCCCACGCAACACACTCGCGTCCCTTCCCCCTACAGTTGCTCTAGCAGGCTACAGTTTTGTAGTTCGGGCGCATGTCACGATAGGCCAGATTTTCGGCATTAAAGATCACGAAATCATGCACGGTTCGACCAGCCCAACCACAGCCGACCGTCTCCAATTCTTCAATCCTTCTTCACAGGCATGGGAAACCTACTTTTTTTTGAAGAATAGTTCCGGATCAATCGTGCAATGGACCAAAACTGGAGGCGGATCTACGAATCGCGACAACGAGATCATTGCTCCCGGCGCCGGTTTCTCAGTAGTGCGAAATGCCACTTCACCGGTGACGATCCACATAGCAGGCAAGGCACGCACGAACGGGTTCGCCCAACCGCTGGTCGCCGGCAACAATCTCATTGCACAGCCTTGGCCGATTGCTGCCTCCCCTCTGCAGCGACAAATGACCACGGCCAATGGCATGACCGGATCGACTAGTCCCACCACCGCCGACAAGATCCTGAAGAACAACAGCGATGTTTTCGCAACATACTATTTATTGCGGAATTCCCTCGGCTCGATTGAGCAATGGACCCTCAGCGGTGGCGGCAGCACTGATCGCAGCAACGACCTCCTGTTTGGCGAGACCTCTTCGGTCATTATTTCAAAAATTTACGATGACATGAATTATCTAGTGCCTTACATCTATCCCTAGAGCATGAAGGTGATTTTTCGCATCGTTGGTTTGCTTGCCGCCGCATCACCGTGCTTGGGTGATGCGCCCGTGTATAATCCGCCTATCGGCTCGTCGGTTATAGCGATAAACGGAGCAAGCGGAGGACTACTAAAAATAACCTCTTTAACTCCAACCTTACGGCTTTTCATCGGATCCAGATTCGTTGGAAAGAAGAAAGGCGTTGTAACCGCTATCACGTCGTCTTCGATAACTGACGCCTCAGGCGGTTGGTCTGGTGGGCAGCTTTCGCAAGTTGCGGCACCCTATTTCGTTCGCTTCACATCTGGAGCGGCAATCGGGACTTGGTGGCAGATATCCACCTCGCAAGCCAACACGGGCACCGTGCTGTTCCTTTTTTCAAACCAAGGCACAGCCGCGTCGCTGGGAGCGACTCTGGGCGACACATTTGAAATCGTTCCGGGGGACACTCTCAATATTTTACTGGGTAGCTTGACCTCAAGTATGGGCGGTCCCAATGCAACGATTGCTGACGCAGTGCAAATTCATGACGGCACGAATCTACGCGAATACCACTACAACACAACGGCGGGGCAATGGCGAGAAGGCTCGGCATCCTTTAATCGGGGAAACGTAGTGATCCGGCCCGACTCGGGAATTACTATTATCCGCAAGGCAACCGGAAACCTCCAGTTGCAAATACTCGGCTCTGCGCAATCGACTGCTGAGAAAAAGCTTATCCCTGTGATCGGCGCAACCCCTGCTTCGAACTGCTTTCCGAGGCCGCGCTCCCTGGCGAGCCTGAACGTTCAGACGATGCCCGGATTCGTCCCCTACTCAGGCTCGCTTTCCGCAGCTGACAAGGTTCGCGTTTTTGACGGCGTGCAGTGGCGGGCCTTTAACTTTGACGCATCCGCCTCCGAATGGAGGGAGGGATCATCTCCATTCAATAGAAATTCGTTCCAGATCCCATCGGGAACTCCGTTCTTCATTGAGCGCGGCAGCGCGGCCTTCGGAGGTAGCGTCGGTTTACTGGCCTTGGAAGGTCCATACGTTCCTTAGTTTATGTTTACCTCTAAAATTCCCATAGTCGGATTTATGCTTAGCGGCACGCTCTGCGCGGTTCCAGACATAGTCTACAACCAGCCTCTAGGCGTGATCGCCTACACGATTGGAGGAGGCTCAACGACTATTCCCAACACAACTTCGTTCTCAATACCACTAACCGACAAATCCCCCGCCACGGGTGTGGCGCGCGGGCGCATCTCTTCGCTGACTTCCGGCACTATCGTCGTGCCTGACGCTAACTGGACCACTGGCGCACTTGCACTGCCAGCCTACCCTTACGCTGTTCGTATCACGACGGGTGTCGCCGCAGGGGTAACGCTCAGCGTGAACGCAAATACCACCGACACGCTCACTGTTTCAGGGCGTGACCTCACAACTCTAGGGATTACAGCAGGAGCGAACGGCGATCTCATCCGACTCATTCCCGTAGACACTTTGAACTCTCTTTTCGGATCTGCGACATTACTCGGTGGTGCCACTGCGGCGGACTCGGACATCCTGACGTTAAGCGTTGCGAGTGAGACCTCGTTTTACTACAATACTTCACTTGGTCGCTGGGTTAGGACTACTGGACCAACGACCGACCGAGGCAACACCCCTATCCCCTTTGACTGCGTGATCAGGATAACACGCAAATCGAGCGCGTTTGCACTGCGGATTTCCGGCTATGTTCCTGAATGCCGCGTGAACTGGGCGATCCTCAACTCTGGCTCTACCTATACCCACTCAGGATTCCCGCAACAAGTCACGCTCGGCAACCTAGCGCTCCAGAACACGCTATCCGGTTGGGTGTCCAATGCAGCGCCGGGGCTAGCCGACACTATTGGCGTGAGCAGTGGCGCTAATTGGAGCTTTTATTTCCACAACGGATCTTACTGGCAAAGAACTACCGGTCCCTCCACAAATCGTGATGGGATAGTAATCGGCGTAGGAGTTGCTCTCCAGGTTTTCAAGCAGGGCACCGCTTCAGGATTTTCAACATTCGAGAGAGATCTCCCGTATTCGTTATAAACCACCCGTGCGGCGCCTCACCTTAACTTTTCTTTTAGCGGGGATGCAGCAATCGCAAGCGGTAGCGTCAGAGGTAAAATACCTCCCTCCGATAGGGAGCCTAAAGATGACCGCGCAGGCCTATCTCACAAAAGCGGTGTCTTTCCCCCTTTTAGGTCCAGTGGTTGGAACCGGTGCCACTACAGGCAATATCACATCTGTTGGATCTAACTATGTCGATGTAACTGGTGCCGGATGGACTCCGGGCGCGTTCTCGAACGTCGCAACGCCTTACATACTGAGAATCACCTCGGGGAGCGCGGCGGGACGCGTTATTCCGGTCAGCACGACTGCAAATACGGCAACCAGAATCTATCTTAACAACGAGGGCTTTGCGCTAGACCTAGTCGTCGGCCCAGCATCTGGCGATAGCTACGAGCTAACTCTGGCGGACACGCTGGGGAGCTTCTTCGGGACGACCCTGCTTGGAGGGACTGACTCGACCAATGCCGATAACGTCATGATCTGGGCGAGCGGGAGTTGGATTACATACTACTATAACACTACGCGGAGCCGGTGGGAGCGTGACACAGACACCGCGGCTTCCTCATCGCGGAACAATGTGCTACTCCGGCAAGACCGTGGGTTTATGCTAGTCCGTAAGGCATCCACAGATTTTACTTTCTACGTCACGGGCAGGGTTCCAAATTGCGCTCCCTACCACCTGACAACAATTCCAGGAACCACATTCTTCAGCACGAGCTTGCCTGTGCCGGTTACGCTCGGAACTTTAGCTCTTCAAACGCGCGCAACTGACTGGAAAGGAGCTGCCGATCCGTCAACCGCACTCACGAATGGCGATCTGGTGCAAATTTGGGCAAGCACCACTTGGCTTAACTATTACTATGACACCACAAGAAACTCATGGCAACGCTCCACCGACAATTCGATGAGCGGCAGCAGAAACGGAGTGGAGATCCCTGCTGGTGTTTCGTTCATGATCCGGAGAATAGACAATGCCGCGAATAATGCGGATAGGTTCGTCCAAATGCCATTACCCTATACGGGCTTTTAATATAAGCATGAAGTTCTCCATGCGCCTTTTCTGCACTTCGCTGTTACTCGGTTTGCGCTGCTTTGCGGCGGTGGAGGTGGAGGTTTATAGCATCCTAGGCTCGGTTAGCCGCGCCGCGCCCGCGAATACGGACAGTCACGTTGGACCGCCGTTCGTTAGAAACGCATCATGGATCGGCGCGGTTGCAAGCGTGACAGGCAACGTCGTCACCATCCAGGGCTCACCTTCGTGGACTACCAACAGGTTTATCCCCTCCTCATCCGCCACTGACATCTATCACGTTCGCGTGCGAACCGGCGCGCTCGCCGGGCATTATTTCGTAGTTACGTCAAATACCTCGAACACGGTGACCGTAGACGCTGCGGGGCTTCCCATCAACTCATTGTCCTCTGGCGACTCTCTCGAAATCACGCCATTCTGGACAATCGGGGCACTTTACCCACCAAGCGCAGCAGGCGTCACTTATATCGCATCGAGCTCGGCCCTCTCCACGCAGACCCAATTGCTCTTTTTCGATCCGACTAGCACCGGAACCAATCGTTCCCCTAGCGCCACCTACTTCTTCTACAACGGCGCGTGGAGAAAAACCGGTGCGTCAGTAACCACGAGCTTCGATACGGTCGTGGTTTATCCTGACACTTATTACATCCAGCGCAACAAGGCGACGGCAACGACCCTGACCTTTAAGGGACGAGTCCAATCGGACTTTCTCGGAACCGTCCTTGAAGGAGCGGTGAGCGCGAACGACAATTATCTCACTTTAGCGCTACCTATGGCCGTCTCGTTGAATGAGACTGGGCTCGCAACGTCAGCTTTCGCGAGCAGCCCTTCGCCACTCAGCCGAACCGACGAGCTCCTCTTATTTGACCCCTCTGGAACCGGGCTTAATCGGTCGCCGAGCGGAACATATTATTACTACAATGGCGCTTGGCGTAAAACCGGATCGAGCGCATCTCTCGACTTCGGTTCGACGGTTACGATACCATCCGGCCACGGCTTCGTAATTCGGAAGCCACCTGCAGCAGGTAGCACTACATGGCAGATGGCGACGGGATTCTAAGACGAAATTCTCACGCAACACACTCCCGTAATCAGCAATGAAAATAGTCGCGACTACCTTTCTCATCTTGGCTCTTAACCTCAACTCTGGCGTCGAATATCTTCCGCCGATTGGAAGCATGACCTTCACGGCACCGAAAGGGCAAACCACTTCGATTGCACTCCCGCTCTTGAATTACGTTTCCGGCTCAGGCGCAATTCACGGAGCAGTCACGGCGGCCGGATCAAACTACATCGACGTTACAGGAGCTGGCTGGACCGCGGGCGCTTTCTCCAACGCCAGCTCACCGTATTATTTAAGAATAACCTCCGGCACGGCAGCCGGCCGAGTAATGACGGTTAGCACAACTCCAAACACCGCAAGCCGCCTATTCGTGAATAACGATGGCATTGATCTATCCACCGGCGCAGGCATCGTTTCTGGAGACACTTATGAACTGGTGCCTGCTGACACGCTCAGCTCCCTTTTTGGAACGACACTAATGGGCGGTGCAGATGCCGCAACAGCCGACAATATCCAAGTTTGGAGCGGAGCCTCATGGCAGCCTTTTTACTATAATACGACTCGCAACCGGTGGGAGCGCAGCGGAACTCCGTCGCTAAGCGCCAATAATGTAATCTTGAGGCCAGATAGGGGCTTTTTTCTCGCGAGGCGCTCGTATGATTCGGATTTCATCCTACGCGTTGGCGGCAGAGTGCCGCAAATCGCGCCGCGCTATTTCCACGCACGGATGGGAGTAACCTTCCTCAGCCTAGGTGTTCCGGTGGGGCAAACGCTCGCGCAGCTCGGACTAGAGACGCGCGCGCCCGGATGGGTCACCGGCACCTCGGTTCCAGGCGCCGACTATATTCAAGTTTGGGGTGGAGCCTCATGGCACACATTTTACTTCGATTCCACGAACCTACGCTGGCAGAGAAATGGCTTTCCCTCAATCAGCGCTGACAATTTCAATCTCCATAATCGCCCCGTTATGATCAACCGGTCAGGATCCGCCTCTGCGGCCGATTCCACGATTTTATTGCCGATCCCCTATCCTAATTGATCGCAAAATCACGAGTTCTCATGCTAGCAATCAGATAAATAAACCAACGCTTGATTGCACGAATAACTATGATACCAGAACTCGGTAAGCAGACGGAAGTGGGCCCTTCGCGTCATATCTGCACACACAAATTCACACGCCCATTTTGTCTATGAAGAAGAGCATCTGCCTGCTTTCATGTTTATGCCTATTTACGGTCCGCTCGGTAGCTCAGCAGGAAGCTATTCCACGCTCCGTTGATCAAGTTATTGCTTCTCGCGGCGTGCAAGCTGGCGAAAAGACCGTTACTTACCGGAAAGTAGCCCCCCGAGTTAGGCCGGTGGCGAACATTACGGCGTCGGCGACGCGGACAGAGGCTTTATCCGCGCCCGCGGCAGTCATAGAAGACGCTATTCACACCACCACTATGACGCTGTTTTACTCGACGACGAGTGACAGCACCTCGGAGATTAGTTGGAGCGACCAGGACGGAGAACCTCATCACCTCTTCAGTAATTTGGACTTTGGCAACTTGCCTTCAATCTTAGCGTTCCAAGTCGAGAAAACGTATTACCTCTTCAGCTTCATGCCAGGACGCGCGCTAGCTAAGAGTGAGCGAACAATTGCAAATCTCGTCGAAAAATCAGCAACGGAACAGCTGTCCCGCTCGAGCAAATACGATTTCCTTGTGCCCAAGTCTGAGAAATCCAACGTCAAGGAGGCAGACGTCGATGCTTTAGCGGTTTTACACGCTTACTATACCGTGAACTACGCTAAGCTAGTTGAGGACAAAGCTCGTCGTGAGGAAGATTTCATCAAACAACAAGCGGATGATGAGAAAGCTCGGCGCGCGCCCGTCACAATCAATTATTGGAGGAGCAAGTGATCAAAAATAATACGGCCATGAGCATCAGCGCGAAGATGAGGTTATTTCTACTCTTCGTCGGCATAAGCCTGATTTCATTTCCACGCGTGATCGCTCAGTCAGCTGGGGATCCCGACAACGGGCAAACTGTCGTCTATAATTCAACCACTGAAGACTACGACATCTCTTGGTGGGGCTACTCGGGGCGCACTTATTTTATTCAGCACTCACTCGATTTGCTAACTTGGACACACCTGAGCGAGATCTCAACCGGTGGTGATTCGATCATTACTATTAGTATGGAATCTCCTGCAGCGAATAATTTCTGGAGGATTTCCTCAATAGATAAGGTGTCATCAAATCCGGGAGCGGCGGATTTCGATGGTGACGGACTCAGCAATTCGGCCGAGATTTCTTATGGCACAGATCCGTTGAAAGCAGATACCGACGGCGATGGCGTCCCTGACGGTGTCGAATACCAGCTTGGGACAAATCCCAAGTCCTCAATTTCGAACACAAGCGATCCCACAAATAGCCTTGCATTGAAAGTTCACACACCGACCGGATGAAAAAGATATTTTTTTTAACGATCCTAACCTGCTTAACACTTAAGGTTCATGCTCAAATAGAACGAGTCTACGGAAATGCCGTTCCGGTGCAATTGTGGCTCGTGGGCGAGATGGCTGCTCAAGAGTCCCTTGGCGGATGGAAGTTAGAGACCGACGGATACTTTTTGCCGTCGACGCCAGGCGGCAGCGACGGAGTGAAAAACATTTTTAAATATCAGACATCTAGTTGGCCCAACGTTCAGGAGACGACCGCCGACTTTGGGACGGTTCGCGTGACTCCATACAAGCCGGTAACGATAATGGTGAATGCTCAATATCTGTTGAGCCTAGTCGCGAACGTCACCGCTCCCCAGGGTTATCGCGTAAAGATAGAAGGCAGCATAGGAACCGGAGGAGACAGTTTTTCGGGGAGTAGCACGCGACTAACCTACGCAAACTCTGAGCAGAACATCGCGACCAACGGGACGATTACGTTCAGCGTCGAGCCTGTTTCCCAACAGGGTTCGCCAAGCCCCGCCGGAACCTCTACCTCCCTCATCCCCGGGCGCATGGAATGGCGCCTTTCAATGGGAGCTAGTCTCAATGGTGAATCTGCCGGCGAGTTAGTGCTAATGGATCCTGCCGACGGAGATAACTGGAACCTCATATTTAACACCAATTCACTTTCGCTCGTCGAACAATATAAAGAAGCCAAATACATGGGTGCTTCCCTGATAGGAGGAAAGTATTATCAGCTATATCTCTCGAACGAGGCTGCAGTCAGGATCGACCAACGGACCGATGCCTTCGAGGTGGCTTTTTTCACCCCGGCGCAACTCACCATCACAGAGCCGCTCATTCACACTTATACCGGAGAGCCGTTTGTGACATACCTCGTTGAAAAGGGGTCTACGGATACATCCATCATAATCACTCAAACCACACGAAATGTCGCCAATGCGACGTCGACTGGCCTGTCTGCCGCGACAACCAAAACTACCACAATGACAAGAACCGGCACTGCTCCCGAGTTCACATGGGAAGTGCAAGACTGGACGAAAGATGGCGAAACCGCTCTGGTCGTGCATGAAGCTGTCGTCACGACCAATTCTTCCGGAGATCGCGTGGTCACCTATAAAACAAAAGGGCCAGGAACCAGCGGCATCGTTGCGCTTACTTCTATCGAAACCTATCACAATTACCCTTGGGGAGAATGCCTCCTTTCGCGTGAAGTCGGTTCAGAGCTGGGTCTCACATCAACTTACGATTACTACGACAATTTGGGCGCTTCGCACCTCTATGGTCGTCCCAAAAGCAAGTCTGCGTCCGACGGAGGCTGGGAGTCCTACGTCTATGCGAGCACAACCACAAATCGTTTTGCGGCTAGTATAGTCAGTCAGCGAAACCGCCCCTGGCAGACGTTAGGCGAATCCATCACAACCAACGTCAATGAGGCGGAATCTGCAACTTTTAGCTATACCGAAGACGTTTTCGGCTATCCGACTCGCCCGGGCGGCATGTATCGCAAGATCGGCGGCGTGGAGGTAGAAAGGATGATCACGACATATTCTTCAGACGGAACCTTTGGTGGCATGAACATGTTCAAGGCCATTCGGAAGAACTATGTTCACTACGAAAATTACAACAGCGAATCGCTGACCACAACCACACGATATTTTCGGGAAGACACAATAGACCCTTTTTATCGCAACAAAGCCCACGCCGTCACCCTGTCTGACGGAACTAAAACTTCCTACGTCTACCAAAGGGGAACTTGGAACGGCACCAGCTTTTCTCCTTCAGCGAGCAATGGGATTACGCCTGCGGCTGGTAGTCGTCTCGTTACTATTCACGGGACAGTTAGCACCGGCGATTCATACACCGAATACGACGGTGGAAACGTCTCCGAGGAGAAATATGACGTCGACGACGTTTCACTGGTCACTGGAAAATCCTCAATGGATGTTGAGATTCGAAACTCGCGGGCCCAATTGGCGCGCACAGAGCGACACATTTGGAACGGCTCTAGCGACAAATGGCAGCTAGTCGGATACACCAACTATACTTACGACTTCTTTGGTCGTCTGGAAAAGACTGAAGACAGTATGGGGCGGATTGCTGATTGCGGATATAATGGCTTCGAACTGACTTCAAAAACGGATGCCGAGGGAATTTCGGTGAGCTACACCTATGACGCCGCCGGGCGTGTGGATACCGCAACTAAGGCCGCAGCCACAGGGATCACCGCGTTGACAACGAAATTCGGATATGATGCGTCCGCGCATATCACTTCCGAGCGAATCGGCTGGACCAGCGCATCTCCAGCACCCGAGCAACTGGTGACCCTGCGTGCTTTCGATACCGCGGGGCGCCTTACCAGTGAAACGCCTGCGGGCTTGGGTCAAGTTACGCACGACTATGACGTTGCCGCCCGAACCCACACAGTAAACCGCCCGCACTCCAGCTCTGCTGTGGAAACACAGTATCGGGACGGAACCATCAAGTCGATGACCGGGAGCGGCGTCGTGCCAGTATATTATGAGCGCAGCGTCGAAACCAATGGGGATATCACATATCTTGTTAAGGGCGGTTTAGAATCTGCGACTACATCACGTTGGAGTAAGACGACTCGCGATTGGCTCGGGCGAGTGGTCAGCACTGAGCGCCCCGGCTTCTCGAAAAGCTCGCAGGCCAACTTCGTTGAAACAAACACTTACGCGAGCGGCACCGATTGGCTGACTAAGACCGTCAAAACAGGCTTATCCCCTTCCCTCTATGCTCACGACGCTTTCGGCGAAGTAACGCTATCGGGTCTTGATGTGACTGCCACCGACACTCTGGTTCTCGCCTCAAATGACCGTGTCACGAGTCAGGACACCACCGTTCAGCATCTAACCGGAGAATGGTGGTCGGTCACAGAGGTTAAAACTTACCCGATCGATAACAATGACACTCCGGTCACGACCACAACGAAGACCAAGTTGACTGGCATGCCCACGGGACGCATTTCGGAAATTGTTGAAATCGACGCGGAATCGAACGAGACTACGCGAATCACACAAACCAATCGGTCGACAAAGACGACCACGATTACGACAATTGGTGACGGCGGATATTCGATCATAGAACAGAAGTCAGTAAATGGTTTGCCTACATCTGTAACTTCGCGCGACGGGCTTACCACAACCACTCAGTATGATGACCTTTCGCGAGCCTCAGTCATAACTGATTCGAGGGCCAACACCGCTACGTCTGTCTACTATACGGGATCTCCATTGATTGAAAAGACCACTACTGCGGTAACGTCCGCGGTTAACGCGGTCACGACTAATGCCTATGACGATCTCGGTCGCGTCAAATGGAGCAAAAATGCCGCGGGAAAGTATACTCGCTTCGACTACAACCCTCGCGGGCAAGTGCTCTACCAATGGGGTGATGCGACGTATCCCATTGCCTACGGATACGACGCTGATTTTGGGGATCGCACCTCGATGAAAACCTACCGCGCAGCGCCAAGCGCGGATAGCACAACCTGGCCGACTGTCGGCACACCGGATACTACCGCATGGATTTATGATGGGGTCAGCGGTTTGCTCTGGAAAAAGCAGGACGCCAAGGGAGAAATTGTCGAACTAGACTATAACTCGCGCGGCCAAATCTCGTCGCGGAAATTGGCACGGACCCTCTCCTCCTCCAGCGAGAAGTTGAAGGTATCATACGGCTACTACGACACGACTGGAGAGCTTCACACAGTTTCCTACAACGATTCCACTGAAACGGTCCCCACTGGCGGCTTAACATATGGGTATACGCGCGCGGGTCGCGTTAGCACCGTCAGCGACGCCACCGGTAGCCGCTCTTTTAACTACGATAGCTCGAAGCCATGGAGACTATCTTCGGAGGCGCTCTCATCATTCTACGGCTCTAAGCAGATCACGCAGCTATACGAGGACTCCAATTCATCGAGCGCGACTTTTGGGTCATACGCGGTCGGAACCCGCAGGGGGCGGCCAGTCGGGTTCGAACTCGGCACTAGTCTTGATTCGGACAGTGACCTCCACCAACACTACACCTACTCAAATCTGCACCGTCTAGTTGGCGTGACATCACGCACTGGCAGCCTCGCGGGACAGGATTTTATTTATAGTTATACAGCTTCTTCGGGGCTGTTGGACGGATACACGGCCGGCAATCTCACTATCTCACGCGATTATGAGCCAAAGCGTGATGTGCTCGCTCGAATCGAAGCCAAATGGTCAGGCAGTTCACTAACGCGTTTCGATTACACCGCCGATATTCTGGGGCGCCGCGAAACAGCAAAGCAGAGTGGCACAGCTTTCGCGGATTACTTTCCTAGCAGTTACACCAGCGTCTTCCATCACTACGCTTACAACTCCAAGAACGAACTACAGACGGCAGCCTCGTATCGAGGAGATACTATTCCAGCCGTAGGATCCGCACCTTCGTCGACAAACGAGTTACCAGGCCGGAGATTTGAGTATCGCTACGACTCCGTTGGTAATCGGCAGACTGCCGGCGCGACCGGGAGCGCATCCACTTCTGATGACGAGTACAGTACCAACGGAGTGAATCAGTATACTTTTAAAGAAAATAATGCCCTGCGAGTCATTGGAACCGTTGGCACCACCGCCAACACGAAAGTGGCTGTGGATGGTGCAGCTACGACCATCCTGAAAGATCGCACATGGGGTGCACAGATCGCGCGTGGCAGCACAGAGCCCGCTCGCAATGGCTCAGTAAACATCTTCACCGCGATAGTCGGCGGAGGCACAGCGGGAGCTGATCTCGTCGGGAAAAAAACGCGTTCCTATTTAGCGCCGCCTGCGGCGCAAGACTTCAGCTACGACCCGGACGGTAACCTTAAGGGAGACGGTCTTTGGACCTACATTTATGATGCGGAAAATCGTCTGAGGATGATGACGAGCACCTTGGCTGCTGAACCGGGGAACACTCGCCATCAGATCGAATTCCTCTACGATTATCTCGGCCGCCGCGTGCAGAAAACAGTCACTAATCTCGACACTAGCGCAGTCGTCACTCGCCGCTTCCTCTACGATGGCTGGAATTTGGTCGCTGAACTAAACGCTGGAGGAACACAACTTGTCCGCAGTTACGCATGGGGGCTTGACCAGAGTGGCACCCTTGATCGCACAGGTGGCATTGGCGCCTTGTTACGGATCACATATTACTCTGCGGGATTACCTAGCTCCAACTACTACCCTGCCTACAATGGCAATGGGGACGTCTCGTGCCTCATTGACGCGAGCACGGGAGCATTGGCCGCAGTTTACGAATACGATCCTTTCGGTGATCAATTACGTGCCGAAGCGCTGAATCCAATCGTCGCAGATAACCCTTTCCGATTCTCAAGTAAATATTGGGACAATGAGAGCGGACTGAGTTACTACGGATATCGCTATTACAATCCTAGCCTAGGTCGATTTATCAATCAGGATCCTGTCGGAGAGTCAGGTGGTGCCAATCTCTATGGATTCGTCGGCAACAATGCGATCAACCAAACAGACTATTTAGGAATGGTGGTTATCGATACAATCATTCTCGATCCTTTCCAAGTGACCGGAAAGAAACCGACCGGAACCGAAGCGCCAAGCATAACTCTACAAGGGTGGGCTTGGACAATTTCAGCTAATTTCATTGGAAGTTACAGAAAGTGGCTTAACCCCGGGCTAAGTGACGGCAATGGCTTCCCTGCTCAATATACTCTTCCCACTGCTTTCGAGAAAAATGCCCTTGAAATAAAAATTGGCGGAGCTTCACGATTTCCTAACGCTAGACATCCTGCATTACAATCAGATAGATCCGCGATTATAGCTAGCATAGAAAGTGCACAAAAAAATTTACGCGCGCTTGCTCGAGAAGCAAAAGCCAAGGGCGACACTCGCGCTTACAGTGAAGCTATTTATCGAGCCGAAGAGCTAGAGGGCCACAAAGTTTTGATTAGAAACCCACTCACCGAGGGGGATCTTAGCGAGCTCAATCGATTACGAGCGTTTTACGGTGAATTTCAACAGGCCTCCACCGGAGCGAAGTTTGTGATGGTGTTCCTTCATTATCCACCAGCTCAATTAGCGGCACTCGAAGTATTACTGCCCGTTATAGGTAAACTTTCAGCCGCAGAAACAACAGCGGCGCGGACGAACTTCCAAGTTTACGAGGTGCTGTCCGAAAGAACGGTTAGCGGAACGACGCGCGCGGCTCATCGGGCAGCGGCTAACCGTGCGTTGTTGAACCAGCTAGATAACAGCCCGGAGTTAGCGAGTATGTTCAAACAACAGCTCGACATTGACATAGGCGCGGCCATGCGCCTGGGTAAGAGCGGTCCGTTGAATCCTCCGGGCACCGTCTGGCACCACCCAGTAGATAATCCCAACGTCGTCCAGTTGCTTCGACAGCTAGAGCATACGAATCCGGCCTTGCAGCCAGTGTTGCACCCGCAAGGAATCGGCGGCTTTGGCACCTTTTATGGACCTTAAGCAGATTAGAACTCAGTCGCTTAGCATTGCGGCCAAGGTTGGGATCAAAATGCCAGAAACTTTGCCGCTGCTCGACGACGGAATGCCCACGCGGCCGACGGCTGACGCGGTCAATCGACTGCTCACGTTGACTGCGGTCGCGGCGGCTTCGTATGGCTTCGATAAGGCAAAGGCGTTAGCATGGCTAAAACAGGAGAAGATAGACGACTTACTCACGCCCACGGAATCGAAGTTCCTCGTTGCAGGTGAAGGAAACCCCCAAGCGTTCCAGATGCAAATCGAAGGAATGTGGGCCCTCGCGTGGGCACTAAATATGGTTCCGCAGCTTGATTTTTGGAAGGACTGCGACGATCGTTTTGTGGCGACGCTGCCCAACTTGAAAATTAGCCAGAGCGGCGCGGATTGGTATAGCAAAGCGAGGATACGTGCAGCGGATGAAATCGTCGCGTCGTGTGACTTGGCTTACTGCCTACATTGGTGTGTCCGCCAAGCTCAGTTGGAGGGGAAAACGCCTCCCGGTAGGTTGAAAGCCCATGTCGTTACGGAGCGCCGTCGAGCTCTTGAATGGCTGCTCAGCGAAGATAATTGGGACACTGTTTCGCTAGACACATAAGGCCGGTGCCGCCGGAGCGGGAGCGACCTTTGCGCTGTACCTAGCCCGTTGCGCCGCTGGATTTATCCAGCCGTGAAATTATCACCCGCCCGAACCAAAGCCGCTGCCAGCGGCATGACGGCTTCGAGCGAGCGCTCGGGATCGCCTCGACGAGCTTGCCGAGGCGCGCCTAGGACGGCGACACCGGCGGTCGGAAAGGCATGCGTCAGCCGCTCCGGCGGCTCGTCGCCTTAGGTGGCGCTCGATTCGAGCGTGTAGTGGCAGAGCTGTGCGACGGGAAAGCTGGTGAGCAAATGCGCGATGAGGTGGAAATCGACAAAGAGCGCCATCGCGCGTCCCGATGTTGGCGCAGGAGTGCGTCCCATAGTTACGAAGTTGCGTCGAATTATCCACTAGCCGCAGAGAGTGGAGCCGCTCGAAAAACGCGTTTGTTCCGCGCTGTTGAAGGCGAAGAGCTGAAAGACGTGTTGCGATACGGCGACTATGACATCTATCGGAACTCGACATTTAAGCGGTTCGCGTTCGATGAAGGTTTGCTTGACGCCTTCATAAAACCCAATCCGGGAAGGAACTACACGGAGACTTTTATAGATATTCCGACCGAAAAAATCGACTTCATGAGCCGTCACGGTGACCCCGGTGGCGTGGGCAAAGCCATCGGTATCGATGTCTTCGAAAATCCTCAGTTCTACGACTGGCTCAAGGGCGTGAATGTCCTCGGCCCCAGGTAAAACATGCAACTTTCATCCGTCAGAGCGAGAGTCCGGTTTTGTCACCATCGAAAGGAGGGCGAACCCTCATGCCAGTTGGGAGCGGATATGCGCCATACATCCGAACTTCTTCATTGAAAGAAGGACTTGCGATCAGAGTTTACGGGCTACCGGCGAGCGGCAGCTTCGATGCGGAATACAGCGCGGAGCTTGAGTTGAGTTATCATCCGCGAGTCGACTACTCAGCGCTCAACTCTGGTGATGAGTTTAGCCTGATCTAAGGAGTAAAGGTGATTGGTTCAGGCATCATCCTATCGGCAGTCTTCGCGAAAGCAGTGGGGCGACTCAGAAAGGATAGTCGTTCGCAACGTCCTCAATGATTCTTTTCACTGCAACGTAGTGAAACACAGATACATTATTGTGTCTTACATATACTAATCTACTCAGATAAATGCGAAACAGCCACTAACTGCTGCAAGGCGTGCTTTAAGCTTTGGTTGAGGTTTCCTCTCTCCGCGTTCCCATCTTGCCAATGTCGATACGTCGACGCCCAACCGGGCCGCGAAGTGAGACTGCGACCAGCCATGACCTTCTCGATACCAAACGATCAGCTTAGGCAGCTTGCTTGGTCTAGGCCGGGGGTCGTAGCCGATGAACCTGAGAACGGCAGGGATGAACGGCAGCTCCACAGTGCCATGCGCTTTCTCCCAGTTCACCATTGTCGACGTCGTGACTCCGATTTCCGCAGCTACGTGCTTCTGAAACAATCTGCGATCCATACGGCATTTTTTCAAATGCTCACCGAGAGTTCTAGGCTCAATCGCACATCGGAGGATAGCAGGCTTTGGTGCAGCAAGCGTCAACTGACAGATTGGCAACGCATCCATGCCCCTGCGGGTATCTGGGAGATTCGAAACACGAGTGCCGTTGCTCGCCGCCGCAGATCCAGCGTTACCGCGCGCGCATCAGTGGGCCGCTGCTCGACCGCATCGACATCCATATCGAGGCACCCGCGCTTTCGATCGCCGAACTTCGGAACAACCAACCCGGGGAAACCAGTGCCGCTATTCGCGAACGCGTCGAGGCCGCGCGCCAGATCCAACTCTCCCGTTTCCACGGCAGCCGCGTGACCGCTAACGCCCGCATGCCCGCCTCGCAGCTCAAAAAATTTTGCGCCATCCACTCCTCGCTCGGCGACTTGCTTCAGCAAGCCATGGAGCAACTTTCCCTCTCCGCCCGCGCCTACGATCGCATATTAAAAGTCGCCCGCACCATCGCCGACCTCGCCGGCAGCGAAAACATCGAATCCCCACACCTGCTCGAAGCCATCCAATACCGCTCCCTCGACAGAAACGTTTTCTATTAACGTGCGCGGGAAATCCGGCAGCTACCGCTGTTCGCGTTCCGGAGTCTCGCGTGTCGAATCAAGCGGACGTCGACCGTTCACTGCGGATGAGGAATCAGACGATGACGACGAAGGTGGCGGGGCGCGCTCCACGCGCGGCTCGGGACGATAAGAGCGTTCGGGAGCGGAACTCGGCTCGGAGCGTGGCATCGATTGACGTTCTTGCCGAATCTCGGAGCGCGGTTCAGGGCGATTTTCTCGCGGCATGCCGGTGCGACCAGTCGGCGGTGGCGAGGAACGTTCGCGTTCCGGGCGCGGCTGAATCGTCGTCGTTTGCGCTGGCGAGTTTGCATCAGAACGCGGCTCGCCTTGATCGATCCGAGGCTGGCGCGAGCGCTCTGCCCGCGGAGTGCGGTTGGCGTTGGCGGGAGCGTTCTGAGAATTAATTTCTGCAATCGCGGTCGCGGGCACGCCGCTCACCGACGGCGAAGTTTGCGGCACAATTTGTCGTGGCGAACCGGAACGATGCGGCATGCCGCCGTTGGGACGTTGCGAGCGATTGTTAACAGGCGCGTTTGCCACCGGTTGCACGGTGTCGCCCGTCGCAGAATTCAAACGGCTGCGCGGCATTTCCGCGCGGCGCGGAAAAGGCGCCGGGCGCGAAATTTCACGGTGCACATGGCCGGGATTCGAATCGTAACGCGGCCCGCGCGGATAACCCGGGCGCGGACGCCATGGTTGAAAATGCGGATCGCCCCGATAATCCGGACGATGATAGGTGCGGTTATGCACGTAGCGATTGTCCCAATAAGTGCGGCGATAACTCGGCTCGACGCACCACACGCGACGATGATGCCAGTCCACCCCGTAACCCAGCCACCACCCAGTCGAATAACCGATGCCGAACGTAATAAACGGGTCCGACACATACCGCACGCGTTCTACATACACGACCTGAGGATCGTAATAAGGCACGTAAATCACGTCCGGTTCAGCGGGCGCGATCACGATGCTCTCATCTTCCACGATCACCTTTTGCTGCGGCGTATCAACGAGCGACCCGTTGGCTTTCGCCTTCGCGCGGAGGCGTTGCACGGAATTCATGACGTCGGCGGGCTGAGCGGAAAACGCTTCGCCCATCTGCTTCGTCCACGCGAGATTCGTGTCCATCCACTTCACGATATCCGGGTAACGCGCGAGCGACTTCACGCTGTCGTCCCATGGTTCGTTTTCGACCTCGTCGATTTTACCGCCGTCATTGAGAAAGCGCGCCGCGAGCACGATGTCGGAAGGCACCGTGGATGCCGGCAAAATCAGCGCGACGAGCGCGTCGGGATAGAGCGCGATTGGCCCGAGCAATTCGTCGAGCTTGGCCGGCGGCTGTTGCGTCGTCACTGCTTTCGCGGCGACATCAGCCGCAGGCGTGGCGCCTTGCGCGGTCTTTTCGTCCTCGGCAAACACCGGCGCAGCCACGATCAGGGCCAGACACAGGGAGAATGGGGATTTCATAGGGGATGGTTGGTAACATGAATTGAGACGTCCGATTCGCAACTTAGTTGCCCGCTCCAGCCTATAATTTTTCCCTCGCTTTCCAGCGGTTTCCGCACGCCATTCTGGGACTTTCATGGCTCAAATTTCCACGATTCTCACGCATCCCGGCGGTGCCCACAAAGACGAATTTCTCGCCTGTAGCGTGCTCCTCTCGCTGCATCCGGTGCCGATCGTGCGCCGCGAACCCACCGCCGACGACTTGGCGGATGCCGCCACGTGCGTCGTAGATGTTGGCCATGAACACAATCCGGAGCGCAACAATTTCGACCACCACCAACTCCCCAAAGATCACCCGCCGACCTGTTCGCTGTCGCTGGTGCTCCAGCATCTTGGCCTTTATGAAGACGCGAAGCAATTTTGCGACTGGCTGGAATCCGCCGAGTGGTTCGATTGTCGCGGCGCGATCAGCACCGCAAAATGGCTCGGCGTCTCGCCGGACGTGTTGCCGAAACTAAATTCGCCCATCGATATCACGCTGCTGCGCCGCTTCGCGCTGGCCAAACAAGTCGTGCCCGGCGATCCGCTTTGGGAAATGATGCGCATGATCGGCGAAGACCTGATCAACTACGTCAAAACGCTCCGCGAGCGTATCGACTTCATCGGACGCCATGCGGAAATCTGGACGCTCGATCTCGCGGGTCAGCCGGCGAAAATTCTATTTCTCCCCCGCACCGAACCGCTGCCCGATGAACCTTCCTTTGGCATCGAACACTATATCGAAGATCGCGGCCTCACCGCAGAAATCGTCGGCATGGTGTATCCGGACCGCCGCAGCACCGGTTACGGGCTGACGCGCTTTCGAGACAATGCGCGCCTCGACTTCACCCGCATCAATCAAGAATCCGACGTGCATTTCGCGCACGCGCGCGGCTTCGTCGCGAAAACCTCCGCGCACGAAATCTCGCGGCTCAAAACGCTCGTGAGCCAGGCCGGCGTGGCAGTGAAGTAACTCGCGATGCCGAAGCTGCGGTTTATCTGGAAAATGATTTTTGACGGGCGCGGCGCGCCCGCCGCTCCGACCTCGCGTCCGCAATCGCAAACGTGGCCCGACGATGCACTCACCGGCAGCTGTCTCGGCCATTCGACCGTGCTGCTGAATTTCCACGGTCTGCGCATCCTCACCGATCCGGTGTTTTCCAAACGCGTCGGACCCGGCGTGCCACCGCTCATTCTCGGGCCGAAGCGATATCTGCGCCCAGCGTTAGGCGTCAAAGAATTCGCCGCGCCCGACGTGATTGTGCTCAGCCACGCGCACTTCGATCACCTCGATCGCTGGAGTTTGCGAAAATTTTCTCGCGATACGATCGTCGTCACGGCGCGAGCCACGAGCGATCTGGTTCGACGTTTTCATCGCGTGCACGAACTGGATTGGGGCCAGAGCATCGATTTGGAAACACGAGTCGGCGCGCTGCGTGTCACCGCGTTGGAAGTGAATCATTGGGGCGCGCGCATGATGCGTGACGAGTATCGTGGCTATAACGGCTACCTCATAGAACGCGCGGGCCGCTCCGTGTGTTTCGCGGGCGACACGGCTTACACCGCAGCCTTCGCGCGTTTGCGCGAAAACGGTCAGTCACCTGATTTGATGCTGATGCCGATCGGCGCTTATGACCCATGGATCCGCGCCCATTGCGACCCGGAGCAGGCGGTCGCCATGGCCGAACAAGCCGGCGCGCGTAGCTTCGTGCCGATCCACCACCAAACGTTTAAACTCAGTAGCGAGCCCATGAACGAACCCGCTGCACGCCTCCACGCCGCTTTCGCCGGACAAAAACGCCGCATGCAACTGCTCGCCCTGAACGTCGGGGAAACTTTTACCGTGCCGCCGCGCTGATTTCGCGGCTACCCTGACCATTCGTCGATGTCTTCAATCGTTAACATTTCCACCTACCGTTTCACGCCGCTCGATGATTTGCCTGCGTTGAAACAACGCTTGCTCGGAATCTGTCTGGAACACGGACTGCGCGGCACGATTCTGCTGAGCACGGAAGGCATTAATCTTTTCGTCGCGGGCCGCCGCGAGTCGATCGATACACTGCTGGTCGCGATTCGCGCCATCGCGGGATTGGAAACACTTACGCCGAAGGAGAGCTTGAGCGACGACCAGCCGTTCAATCGCATGCTCGTGAAAATCAAGAAAGAGATCATCGCGTTCGGCGTGGATGGCGTCGATCCCGCGCGCAATCCCACGGCCAAGCTTTCCGCACATACGCTCAAGCAATGGCTCGACGAAGGCCGCCCCGTCACGCTGCTCGACACGCGCAACGATTACGAAGTAAAGCTCGGCACCTTTCATGGCGCCGTGGCGGCGGGTATCGAAAACTTCCGCGATTTTCCCGCGTCCGTCGCGAAGTTGCCGGAAGCGCTTAAAGAACAACCGGTGGTCATGTTCTGCACCGGCGGCATTCGTTGCGAAAAAGCCGGCCCGTTCATGGAGAAAGTCGGTTTCAAGAACGTGCATCAACTCGACGGTGGCATCCTGAAATATTTCGAAGAAGTCGGCGGCGCGCATTACGAGGGCGAATGTTTCGTCTTCGACAAACGCGTGGGCGTGGATCCCGAATTACGCGAAACCGACACCGAGCTCTGTTTCCGCTGCCAGATGCCTGTCACCGTCGCCGAACAAGCCGACCCCCGCTATGTGCCCGACGTTTCCTGCCCTCACTGCTTTAAAATGCTGCCTGTATTCACTGCACCGTAGTTGACGCCTCGCGCTCCTCTGCAAAATAATCCCTTCCCACCTTTTTCATGAAAATCATCCGCTACTCCGACTCCACCGGCACTATTCACCACGGCGCTCAACAAGCTGACGGTTCCGCCCTCCGCATCTCCGGCGACATTTACGGCCAACATTCCGTTACAACCGAAAAAGCCGACGTAAAAAAACTGCTCGCGCCCATCGCTCCCGCCCAAGTGCTCTGCATCGGCTTGAACTATCGCCAGCACGCCGCCGAGACCGGCGCAAAAATTCCCGAGCGCCCCATCCTTTTCGTCAAAGGCGTGAACACGGTGCAAAATCCCGGCGACGCCATTGAACTCCCCGTGAAACTCGCAAGTCACGAAGTCGATTACGAATGCGAGCTCGCGATCGTCATTGGCCGATCCTGCAAAAACGCCACGCGCGAAAATGCCCTGAGCTATGTGCTCGGCTACACGTGCGCGAACGACGTCTCTGCGCGCGACTGGCAAATCAAGTTCGGCGGCAGCCAATGGTGCCGCGGCAAAACCTTCGATACCTTCGCCCCCCTCGGTCCGTGCCTTGTGACCGCCGACGAAATCCCTAATCCGAATACGCTGCGCATCTCGACCGTGCTCAACGGCGAACGCGTGCAGGATTCGAACACGAGCGACATGATTTTCGACGTGCCCGCGATTATCGAATTTCTCAGCGGCAGCACGACGCTGGTGCCTGGCACCGTCATTCTCACCGGCACACCGCAAGGCGTCGGCATGGCGGCCAAACCCACGCCACGCTGGCTCAAATCCGGCGACAGCGTGACTATCGAAATCGAAAAGATCGGTGCTCTGGCCAATCCGGTCATCAACGAGCGCGTCTAACCTCCGCCCATCGATCAAATCCCAAGCCCGCTTTTACCGCGGGCTTTTTTTATGGCCGTTGCCGGCGAATTTTTCCTGAAACTTTTCGTGCGTTGCCGGGTTATCATTTCAGAACCACCCAACTGCCATCTTCATCCCATGAACATTTTCACTTCTCGCTTTTCCGCCTTGGTCGCCTCGAGCCTGCTCATCGCCGCTGCGGCCCACGCCGCCGTGACCGAGACATTTAAACAAAATTATCCGCTCAATGCCACCGGCGCCATCCGCCTCGACAACGTCAATGGCAACATCGAGATCACGACATGGGACAAAGCCGAAGTTGCGCTCGAAGCGGTTAAAAGTGCCAAGGATGAGGAGAAACTGAAACGCATTTCCGTCGAGATCGACACCCAGCCCGGCACTCTTTCCATCAAAACAAAATACGCGAAGCCAACCGGATTGAAGTTCAACAACGTCGAAGGCTCCGTGACCTACAAGCTCACCGTGCCCGCCGGCGCCACGCTCGAAAAAATCGACGCCGTCAACTCCGAGGTCACCATCGCCGGCGTAAAAGGACGCGTGAATGTCGACGTCGTCAACGGTCGCATTAATGCGAGCGATCTCGGCGGCACCACCAAACTGGAATCCGTCAACGGCACCATCAACGTGGCTTTCGCTTCCTTGGAAAATGTCCAGACGGTCGATCTCGAATCTGTCAATGGTCGCGTCACCGTGGCTCTGCCGAAAGGCGCCAACGCGAGCATCGACGCCGAGACCGTCAACGGCCGCGTCAACGTCGATCAAGCCATCAAGCTGTCGAAATCCGGCCGGCGCTCCCTACGCGGCGACCTCGGATCCGGCGGGCCCAAATTCGAAATCGAAACCGTCAACGGTAGTATCTCCATCACGGAAACCAAGTAAGCCGTTAGTCCATTTCTACACCGGTGAGGCGGGATCAATCGATCCCGCCTTTTCCTTTTTCAAGAGAGCCACGCATTCAGACTGTCCGCGCATTCCTCGCTCGCGCCCGCCACGTCGCGGACTTCACTCGGCTTGCCCATGAGATTCGTTACCCCTGTCCTGCTCGGCGTCCTCGGCTTGTTTTCAATCATCTCCGCGCCGGCGCAACCATTCAGCGCGTCGCAGCGACAACCGAATCTCCGTGGACAACTGGAGCGTCCGCTGCGCTACACCCCGGACAACGGCGATTTCGTGATCCGCAACGGCGGTGAATTTTTCAACCGCCCGCTCTACGGCGGCAACACCGCCTTCCGCGTCGACGCCGGCGACAAACCTGAATTCGCGCTCTACTTGCCGGGTCGCGGCGGCAACTTGCGCCTCGGCATCCGCACGACTGACGGCCGCGCCCGCTGGCTCAACGATGCCGCAGAAATTATCGCGCGCTACCGCCCGGGTTCGATGCTCTACGAAATCCGCGATCCACTTCTTGGCGACGATGGGCGGCTCACACTCACCTTAATCGCACCCGCGACCACGGAAGGAATCATCGTGCGCGTCGAAAGCCGCGACATCTGCGCAGGCCTTGAACTCATCTGGGCTTACGGCGGCGCCAACGGTAAACGCGGCAAACGCGACGGCGACATCGGCACCGAAAATGTGCCGATCAGCGAATATTTTCAGCTCAAGCCCGAGCATTGCGCGGGCCAGACATTCGCTATCACCGGCAGCAATTTTTCACTCAAAACCCCAAATGCCACGCTCGCCGGTATCATGCCTGCCGGAAGCCAACTCCACATCGGCGACGCGCAGGCGTGGAGCTACGGCGCGGCGATCCTTGCATCGAACACTTCTGCCACCGCGCCTGTCCTCGTCGGCCGAGCGGCCTTCCCTGCGAACACCACGCTGCACCTCGCGATTCAACGCGTTTCTCCGTCTCTCGCGACTGAACTCGCCGACTACCTCGCGGTCACCGATCGCACAAAAGAGTCTGTCGAAAAAGCTCCCGCTTCGGCGACAGCATTACCGATTTACCGCGTCGATGATTTGCCGCGCACCTTCACGGCGGCCGAAACGCACTTCGCAAAACTCCGCTCGCAAATTCGCGTCGAAACGCCCGATGCCTTTCTCAACGCCGCCGTCGGCGCGCTCAATGTCGCCGCCGATGCCATTTGGGACGAACCGCAAGGTGCGGTGATGCACGGCGCGATTGCGTGGCGCTCACGTCTCCTTGGCTGGCGCGGGCCTTACGCGATGGACGCACTCGGCTGGCACGATCGCGCGCGCCGCCACCTGAGCTATTGGGCGACGCGTCAGAACACTGCGGCGATTCCCGAGCGCATTCCGCCGCCCGACGAAAACAGCAATCTCGCGCGCAGCGAAGTCGCCTTGCACAGCAACGGCGACCTCTCGAATTCGCACTACGACATGAACCTCGTCTACATCGACGCCGTGTTCCGTCACTTGCTCTGGACGGGCGACCTCACGTTTGCGCGTGAGCTATGGCCGGTCATCCAGCGTCATCTCGCCTGGGAAAAACGTCTTTTTCGCCGCGAGTTCACCACGAATGGCGAAACGCTGCCGCTCTACGAAGCCTACGCCGCGATCTGGGCGAGCGACGACCTGCAATACCACGGGGGCGGCGTCACCCACGCGTCGGCTTACAATTTTTATCACCACACGACGGCCGCGCGTGTCGCGAAATTACTCGGCGAAGACGCCACGCCCTACGAACGCGAAGCCGCACTCATTGCGCGAGGCATGCGCGCACATCTCTGGCTCGAGGGCCCTGGCACGTTTGCGGAATTCAAAGACTCACTCGGACGCCAACTCGTTCACCCGAGCGCAGCCTTATGGACAATTTACCACACGATCGATTCCCACGCAGCCACTCCGCGCGAAGCCGGGCGCATGGTCGATTACGTAAAACAAAATTTGCCCGCGCTTCCCATCCACGGACCGGGTGTGCCGAATGACGCCGAGTATCACGTTTACGCGACGACAAATTGGATGCCTTACGAATGGTCGATCAACAATGTCGTCATGGGCGAAAATCTGCACACCGCGCTCGCGTTCTGGCAAGCGGGCCGTCCGCAGGAAGCGTGGGAACTCACCAAAGGTTCTCTCCTCGCCGCGATGTTCATGGGGATTTGTCCCGGCAATGTTGGCTCGATGTCGTATCTCGATGTTTACCGCCGCGAGTCGCAACGCGACTTCGCCGACGGCTCCGGCGTGACGTCGCGCGCCATCGTCGAAGGACTCTTCGGCGTCCGCCCCGACTTGCTCGACGGAACGCTGCGCCTCGCGCCCGGATTTCCGGAAGCATGGGATCATGCGTCGATCGCACACGGCGATTTCGAATTTGATTACCGACGCTCTGGAGCAAGGGAAACCTTCAAGGTTGTCTCAAAGTTTACGCGACCGCTCAAACTTCATATGCAACTTCCCGCTCACGGTCGCAGCGCGCAGGTAAACATCAACGGTGTCCAGGTCTCCGCCCAAATCGAAGAGGATGGTTCGCTGATTGTGCAACCCGCGTCAGTCGCGGATCGCTACGTGATCGAAGTCATCTGGCAAGGGGCCAAACGCTCGCTCGTCGTGACGAGCGCACCGACTCCAAACTCCGAATCGCCTGCGCAGCCCGCCTGGCTCGAGCCGATTTCTCCGCAGGCCACATTTACGCCGGTCGATTTGCAGTCCGCGTTTAACGACCGCGTCACGCAAATCTTCCGCAACGAATACCGCGCCCCGCGCTCGAAATTCGTCTCACTCGCGCTGCCCAAGCAGGGCCTCGGTGGCTGGGCCGGGAGTTTCGCAGCGACGGCGGAAATCGACGACGGCGGCCTGCGCCGCGCGGGTGAAGTCAAATTGACCAATGGCGTGGTGTTCAAAACCCCAGCCTCTCCCGACGCCCCCAACGCGCTCTTCACTTCCCACTGGGAAAATTATCCTATCGAAAAAACCGTGTCGCTCCACGGCAGCGCTTCCGCCGTTTACTTGCTCATGGCGGGTTCGACCAACTGGATGCAGAGCCGCATCGACAACGGCGAAGTCATCGTCACCTACACTGACGGCACGACCGACCGCCTCGCGCTCCGTAATCCGGAAACCTGGTGGCCGATCGAACAGGACTATTTCATCGACGATTATCAGTTTCGACACGACGCACCGCGTCCGTGGCGGGTCTCACTCAAGACCGGCGAAGTCTACAGTTCAAAAGGCGTCGGTGCGAAAATCCCCGGCGGGGCCGCGACCGTCCTCGCGCTTTCGCTCGATCCAAAAAAACAGCTCCACTCGCTCACGGTCCGCGCGCTGGCCAATGAAGTCGTCATCGGACTCCTCGCCGCCACGCTTGTGAGCGCGCCGTGAGTTCCCCATCCGGTAAATGCCGGATGCGGTGTTCAGCCTTTTAGCGACACATTTTCCCCCGGCGACGGAACTGCTTTCGAACCGAGGCGGTCGTTGTTGCCATGGCCTCGCGAAAAAAATCCTCCACCGCTCCCTCGTCCGATGAACCTCGTGAAGGCGCGCGCGCCATCTGGAAAGGGTCGATCAGTTTCGGGCTGGTCAATATCCCCGTTTCCTTGAAAGCCGCGACGCGGCGCGAAGAACTTAAATTTCGCCTGCTGCGCGCAAAAGATTTAAGCCCGGTAAACTACAAGCGTGTCGCGCAAGTCGACGGTCGCGAGGTCCCGTGGGATGAAATCGTGAAGGGTTACGAATATCAGAAAAACAAATTTGTGGTGCTCAAAGACGACGACTTTAAGCGCGTCGACATCGAGGCCACTCAGACGATCGACATCATGGATTTCGTGCCGCTAGACGAGATCAACCCGATCTACTTCATGCGACCGTATTACCTCGAACCACTGCGCGGCGGCGGAAGCGCGTATGCGTTGCTCCGGGACGTGCTTTCTCAAACTGGCAAAACCGGCATCGCGAAAGTCGTAATCAAAACTCGCCAGCACCTTGCCGCGATCAAAGCGAACGGCCAGGCGCTCGTCCTCGAACTGATGCACTTCGCCGATGAACTCGTGAGCAGCAGCACAATTCACATGGGCAAGGCCAAGACTCCGTCGAAGCGTGAGATCGACATGGCGCGCACGCTCGTCAGCCAGATGACGGAGAAATGGGATCCGAAACGCTATAACGACGATTACGCATCGGCCTTGATGAAGCTCATCGATCGCAAAATCGAAAGCGGCGGCAAAGAGCTTCCCGAAAAAGTCACGGCACCCAAAGCCGCGTCCAACGTGGTCGATCTCGTCGCTCTGCTGCAAAAGAGCCTCGACGATTCTGGCTCAGGTCAAAAGGCCACCGGCAAGAAACGCCGTAAGGCCGCGTAGTTTTTATCCCGTCTTGCCATGGCCAAGCGAGCGTCCGCCTCAAACGCGCATCCCCGGCTCGCGACGTATCATCGCAAGCGCAGGCTCGCGCAGAGTGGTGAACCCGCCGGCGGTCGAGCGGCCCAAGCCTCACCTTTTCCAACTTACGTCATCCAGAAACACGACGCCACGCGGCTGCACTTTGATTTTAGGTTGGAGATGGAGGGAACGCTCCGCTCTTGGGCTGTGCCGAAAGGCCTGCCCACCCGCATCGGGCAGCGCGTGCTCGCGGTGGAGGTCGAAGATCATCCGCTCGACTACGGAAAATTTGAAGGCGTGATTCCCGAGGGAAATTATGGCGCAGGCCCTGTGATGCTCTGGGATCGCGGCATCTACACCGTTGGCGGCGGAGACCCGGTGCGCGCCTATCGCGAAGGAAAAATTCACCTCGGTTTGGTCGGCGAAAAATGCCGCGGCGAATGGACACTCGTGCGTCTCAAGGAGAAAGAAAAAGACAACGACCGTCACAACTGGCTGCTCCTCAAAAATCGCGACGCCAACCCGAAAAATCCCGGCGTAAGCAAAACGCATCGCGAGATGTCCGTGCTCTCCGGCCGCAGCATGGATGAGATTCGGAGCGGCCAGCAAGCCCGCCACGCCCCTGTGCCCAAACCGGAGAAGCCCGCAGCCGCTCGGCGCACGTCTAAAATCTCCGTAGCTTCCACCGAGCCCACCGCCAACGCTGAATTCATCGAGCCGATGAAGGCGCTCGCAGTCGATTCGATCCCCGAAGGCGACTGGCAACTCGAGTTGAAGTTCGACGGCTACCGCGCGCTTGCGGTCATAAAAAACGGCGAAGTAAAGCTCTGGTCGCGCAACCGCATTTCGCTTTCGGCCGATTATCCCGAGGTAATCGCCGCGCTTAAATCGCTCACGTGCGAACAAGCCGTGCTCGATGGCGAAGTCGTGGCGGTTGATGCCAACGGGCATTCGCGCTTTCAATTACTCCAGAATCGTTCGGAAGGCCCGCGCCCGCCGATTCACTATTACGTTTTCGATTTACTGAGTCTGAATGGGCGCAGCCTCCTGAAAACGCCATTGGAAGAGCGGCAATTTTTACTGCGGGCGCTATTGCCGAAGAAGCACTCCGGCGTGGTGCGAATCTCTCCTTCTTTTGACGTCAAGCCCGCGGCTTTGCTCGACCAAGTTCGGCGGCTTGGCCTGGAAGGCATCGTCGCCAAACGGCTCGGTTCAACTTACGAGCCCGGGCGCCGCTCCGGCGCATGGCTTAAGTGTCGCGTGGCGCGCGAGCAGGAATTCGTGATCGGCGGCTACACGCCGCCGCAAGGCGGGCGCAATTACTTCGGCGCATTGCTTGTGGGCTATTACGAGGGTAAACGCTTCCTCTACGCGGGCAAAGTCGGCACCGGCTTCAACGAACGTTTGCTCGCTTCACTACATCACTCGTTCGAAAAAATCCGCAGCGACAAATGCCCGTTCGTCAACCTGCCGCTCACCCACGCCTCACGGTTCGGCACGCCGATGAACGCTCGCACGATGAAGACAGTTCAGTGGCTGAAACCAAAACTGATTTGTCAGGTGCGCTTTGTCGAATGGACGCATGACGGACTGCTGCGTCAGCCGGTATTCCTCGGATTGCGCGCCGACAAACCCGCCGTCGAGGTGGTGCGCGAAGCGGAGGCTACACCGGGGAGACGCCGCATCAAAGCGTCTGCTTCAAAGTAAGCACCGGCGCGAACAGGTCGCCGTGTTTTTTAACCCGCGCGAGCAGTTGTGCCGGGGTGAAACGAAACGTCGCAGGTTTTTTCTGCATCAAAGGCGAAGCGACTTCCGTCCACTTCAATGGAGTCGACACGCTGGGTTCCGCTTTCGCGCGGAGCGAATACACGGCGACAGTCGTTTTATGGTCATCGTTCTGGCTCCAGTCGATGAGCACTTTTCCCCGTCGCAGGGATTTGCGCATGTTAGTGACCACTCTTTCCGGATGGTCACGCATCACCGCTTCGGCGATCGCCAGCGCGGCGGGCTTCGTGCGTTCGTAGGAAATCGGTGTATTGAGCGGCACGTAAACTTGCAGGCCTTTCGAGCCGGACGTTTTGGGAAACGCTTTTAGTTTTAAAATCGCCAGTTTCTCGCGGAGCCACAGCGCCACTTGCGCGCAGTCCGCGAGATCCGCGCCTTCGCCGGGGTCGAGATCAAACACCATCGCGGTCGGTCGTTGCACGGCGCTGGCTCTCGCGAGCGAAATGTGCAACTCGAGCGCGGCGAGGTTCGCCATCCACACGAGCGTCGCGAGGTTGTTCGCGAGGCAGTAACAGGTCGTGTCTTTCTTCCCGTGTTTCGAACTGATGGTCGCGGTCCTCACCCATTTGGGCCGGTGATCCGGGCAGTGTTTTTCGTAGAAGAAAAATTTCTCCACGCCGTCCGGATAGCGCTTCATCGTTAACGCGCGCCCGTGCAGGTGTGGCAGTAACACGTCACCGATCGCGATGTAGTAACGAATCACCTCACCCTTGGTAAACCCCGTGTCGGGATAAAGCACCTTGGTGAGATTCGACAGGGCCAGCGTGTGGCCCTCGATGATGAGTTCGTTCGACATCGCCCATTCCGACCAGGCGCCGGCAGAGGAGTTGCGAACTACCGCCCAGATTACCTCGGTTGGCCCCATCGGAAGTTCACCCCGTCGCTCAAGAAATCGTCCCGAAAGCGGGACGTCATAATTTCATTTTCAGGCGATTCACCGAGCTGCCGCCCGATCGAATTATTCCCTAACCATTGAAATAGAGGCACTAATAACAGTCGATTCGCTTGGCATCGGGCATGCAATATTTCCCGCGCACATGCTCGGCTTTGAATACACTTGGCTCCTCTCGTTCACCCGCACCTCGAATGGGGATCTGCACATCCGCAGAGCCGGCAGCGGCTTAACGACGCTGGCAGTCGTGATCTTCTGCCTGCTCGCAGTCGTTTTAAGCGCCGAGCCTGTGCGTAGCGGCTTGCTCCGCGAAGCCGCGACCGCGCGCAACGTCACGATCCTCTCCAGCACACTTTAATCCTGCTCACCATGTTCCTCGAAACGTTCCTCCAAGACCTCCGCATCGGCCTGCGCGTGCTCGTTAAAGAAAAAGGCTTCTGCGCCCTCGCCGTGTTCGTGCTCGCACTGGGCATTTGCAGCGTGACGACGATCTTCAGCGTCGTCCACGGCACGATGATTCGCGGCTTCAATTTCCCGAACGCGGAGCGGCTCGTCAGCGTCAACATCATCGATCCGACGCAACCCAACCAGTTCGGCCCCGCGTCACAGATCTTCGCGTTGGATTACCAGGAAATCATCTCCACGCAAAAATCCTTCGAATACCTCACCGGTTACATCAACGGCTCCACGGTCAACGCGACCATCGATGGCAATCCCGTGCGTTTCACCGGCGCTTATCCGACCCACGATTTCTTCCGCACGCTCGGCATTCGCCCGATCATGGGCCGCGATTTCACCGCTGAGGACAACCAACCCGGCGCGGAAAAAGTCGCGATTATCAGCTACCAAATCTGGAAGCGCGAATTCGGGGGTGTCTCGGACATCATCGGAAAATCGCTCCGCATCAACGGCAAGCCCGCTACCATCGTGGGTGTAATGCCCGAGGGATTCGCGTTTCCGCAAAACGAGCAGCTCTGGATTCCGCTTTTCAGCGAGTTCCCTCCGCGCGCCCGCAACGACACCTCGGCCCAAGGTAACGGCGTCTTCGTCATCGGCGCGCTCAAACCGAATGTGAGCATCGAACAAGCCACCGCGGAGATGCAGACCTTCGCGAAAAGTTTCTCCGAGAATTATCCGGATACCAACAAGCAGTTCAACACCGGCTACGTCGAACCGTTGCTGCGCACCTTTACCCCGCGTTTCGTCGCCAATATTTTGTATGCGATGCTCGGCTTCTGCGGCGGCGTGTTGCTGATCGCGTGTGTCAACGTGATGAACATGCAGTTCGCGCGCGCCACCCTGCGCAGCAAGGAACTGGCCATCCGTTCTTCGCTCGGCGCGTCGCGCAGCCGCCTCATTCGCCAAATGCTCACGGAAAGCCTGCTCGTCGCGAGCCTCGGCGCGATCATCGGCGTCGGCGGCGCTTACTGGGCAGTCGATCTACTGACCAAAACGATTCACAGCATGGAGAATCCCCCGCCCGCTTACATCACGTTTGATATCAATGCCACCGTGCTGCTGGTGGCGGTCGGCGTAACGCTCGCCGCCGCGCTGCTTTCCGGACTCGTGCCAGCCTGGATGTCTTCGCGCACCAGCGCCGGCGAAGCGCTCAAAGAAAGCGGTCGCGGCAACACGAGTCGCACCATCAATCTCGTGACGCGCGGGCTCGTGGTGTTCCAAATTGTCCTCACCTGCATCCTGCTCATCGGTTCGATTCTGCAACTTCGCTCGATTCTTAAACAGCAAGGCGTGGACTACGGCTACAACACCGCCGGCATCATGTCCGCCCGCATGGGCCTGATGGACGGCGACTATCCGAATTCCCAAGCGCGGCGCCTTTTCTACGACCGATTGGTGCAGACCCTGCGCGCGAATCCTGAGATCGAAGCCGCCGGCCTCACGAATCGTTTCCGCATGGCTTTCTCCGGCAACGCGCGCCACGAAATCGAAGGTCGCGAATACAAGGCCGACAACGACCGCCCCAACCTCAGCTTCGAACAAATCTCGCCCGGTTTCTTCGGTGTCACCGAACAACGCCTGGTCGAGGGACGCGATTTCAACGATGCCGACATTGACGTGAAACAACCGGTCGCCGTCGTGAATGCGACGTCCGCGAAAAAGATGTTCGGCAACGAAAGCGCGCTTGGCCGCCGTTTCCGCATCTCGCTCAACAACGGCCAATCCTTCACCCCGTGGCGCACCATCATCGGCGTGGTGACCGATGTCCGCATGCGCGGCCCGTTCAATAATCCGAATCTCCCCGACGACGCCGGTTACTACGTGCCGTTTTCCGCGAATCTCTTTTCACCGACTGCTTCGGACAACGCGCCCCAGTTTGCGACTATCGCCGTGCGGCCGCGCGGCGGGCAACCCGGCGAAGCGGTGCTCGCGGCGCTTCGCAACGAGGTGAAGAAGGTCGATCCGAACCTGCCGCTGTATTTCGTGAATACCCCCAAGGCCAACCAGAACTCCTTCCTCGGCCAAGTGCGGATCAACGCGGTGATGTTTACGATTTTCGGCTGCGTCGCGGTGCTGCTCGCTTCAGTCGGACTCTACGGCGTGATGTCGTTCTCCGTGAATCAACGCACGCAAGAATTCGGCGTGCGCATGGCGCTCGGCGCGGACAATTCAAAAATCCTCGGCATGGTGCTCAAGCAAGCCTCCGTTCAAATCGGCCTCGGTCTTGTCATCGGAGTCGTCGTTGCGCTGTCGATCGCGTTCATCGGCGGCGGCGCGATCCAGACGGTGCTGTTCGATATCAGCCCGCACGATCCAGTCACCTACCTCGGCGTCATGCTGCTGCTGACCGTCGTATCGTTGATTGCCGCGTTGGTGCCGGCCCGCCGCGCCACTCAAGTCGATCCCATGATCGCCCTGCGCGCAGAATAAGTGCGCGTCGATTCGCTGCACTCATCTCTGATTCAGCCACCACCAACCACACCCATGAACGATCTGCGCCTCGCTCTGCGTCTCTTGCTCCGCGACCGAGGATTTTCGTTTCTCGCGATCCTCGTGCTCTGCCTCGGCATCGGCGGGGTCACGACCATGTTTTCGGTGGTCAACGCAGTGCTGCTCCGCGGCCTCCCGTTTGCGCGGCAGGATCGTTTGATGGACGTCAATTTCATCGATCCAGCCAGCGCGACTCCGAATTTTTTCAGCCCACGGCAGGCGCTCATCGACTTCGATGAACTTGAAGCGGCGAAACCAAAATCGTTCCAAAGTCTCGCGGCTTACCTGTCGTTTTCCACGGTCAATCTTTCCTGGCAGTCCGAAGCGCGCCGCTACAACGGCGGTTACGTCACCCACAATTACTTCAGCACGCTCGGCGCGAAGCCGGCGCTCGGTCGCGATTTCACACCCGACGATGATCGTCCCGGTGCCACGCATGCGGTGTTGCTCAGCGATTCGCTCTGGCGCGCGGATTTTGGCGCGGATCCCCACGTCATCGGACGCACCGTGCGCGTGAACGGCAAGCCGGCCGTCATCATTGGCGTCATGCCGCGCGGTTTTGTTTTTCCGTTTAAAGAGCAACTGTGGCTGCCGATCCGGGCGGAGTTCGGCGGCAAGACGCGCACCGATAACAACCAAACATTCGTGTCTGTCGCCGCGCGACTCAGCGACGGCGTCACCATCGAGCAGGCGCAGCAGGAGATCGCCGGCCTCGCCAAACAGTTTTCCGTGGCGTATCGGGCGACCAACGGGGCGTTTTCCTCAGCGCTCGTGCGCCCGTTGCTCGTTCTCGCGATTCCCGCCGGATTCAGCCCACTGCTGTGGACGATGCTCGCATTCTGCGTCGGCGTGCTCGTGCTCGCGTGCGTCAACGTGATGAACATGCAATTCGCGCGCGCCATCTCGCGTGGCCGCGAATTCGCGATTCGCTCCTCGCTCGGGGCCAGTGTCTCGCGACTCGTGCGCCAGATGCTGGCTGAAAGTTTGTTGCTCGCGGCAATTGGCGCGTTGCTGGGCGTCGGCATCGCGTTCTGGGCGGTGGATGCGTTGCAGGCGTTCATGCTGACGCTGCCGAACTCGCTGCCGGAATGGATGCGCTTTGAAGTAAATCTCCAAGTGCTCGGCGTCGTCATCGGCACCACCGCGATCTCGGCGGTGTTGTCTGCGATTATTCCGGCACTGCTCGCTTCGCGTGGCGCCGCGGCTTCCACGTTGAAAGAAAGCGGTCGCGGCCTCACCGGCCGCTCCGTGATCCGCTGGATGCGCGGGCTCGTGGTGTTTCAAATTTTCGTGACGTGCGTGCTGCTGGTGGCGGCCTTGCTCCAAGCGCGCTCAATCTACCGGCAGTCGACCCAGGATTACGGTTTCAAGCCCGACGCAGTCATCACCGCGCGCATCGGATTGATGGCGGGAATTTATCCAACCCCGAAATCGCGCCAGGTATTCTACGAAAAACTCCAACACGAGTTACGCACTTCGCCCGAACTCGAAGCGAGCGCGCTGAGCAGCCGCATCCGCTCGATTCTCGGTGGGCAAAGCAATATCGAGATCGAGGGCAGCGATTATCCCAACGACACCGACCGCACGATCGCGCAGTTCGAAAACATCACTCCGGATTATTCCGCCACCATCGGCCAACGCTTGCTCGAAGGCCGCTTCTTCAAGGACGAAGACAGTGATCAACGCCGGCCGCTCGCGATCGTGAACACCACGTTTGCAAAAAAACATTTCGGCAACGAAAGCGCCGTCGGTCGCCGTTTTCGCACGGCCAATCCCGACGGCTCCGGCGGCGGCCCGTGGCGTGAAATTGTCGGCGTCGTGAGCGATGTGCGCATGCTCGGGCCGCAAGCCAACGTCCTCGACAACGCCGGTTACTATGTGCCGTTCTTCGATGCCGCCGTCGGCCCTGCCGCGACCACCGTGCGCGCCTTGCAATTCGCAACCATCGTGGCCCGCCCGCGCGGCGGGCAATCCGGCGAAGCGGCCCTCGATGCTGTGCGCGCGGCCTTGCGCCGCGTCGACGCAGACCTGCCGCCCTACTTCGTCGAGACACCTGCGACGAGCTTCAGTATTTTCCTCGGGCAAAACCAACTTGTCGCCACGCTGTTTGTGATCTTCGGCGCAGTCGCGACCGTGCTCGCCGCCGCCGGGCTTTACGGGGTGACCAGTTTCGCGGTGAACCAACGCACGCGCGAATTCGGAGTGCGCGTCGCGCTCGGCGCGTTGCCGCGACAGATTCTCGATCTCGTGCTGCGACAAAGCGCCGCGCAACTTGCCGCGGGCGTCGCGCTGGGGGTGCTGCTTGCGGTCATCACTGCCGTGCTCGCGCGCGATGCCATTGCCGGCTCACTCTTTGAAACCAGCCCGCTCGACCCGCTCATCTACGGCGCCGTCATCGGCCTGCTGATTGTCGTCAGTCTCGTCGCCACGTTCGTCCCCGCCCGTCGCGCGACGAAAACCGACCCGATGGTCGCGCTGCGCTCAGAGTAAAATGACTGTTCAACGCACAGCTTCCAGCAGTCAGCTCGAACATCGCTACGTGATCCACGCCTCCTTTTTATTACCACAAGCCGACAGCTGATCGCTGAACGCTAACCTCTCCTCGTCATGATTCGCCAAAGCCTCACCTCCCTATCAAAACGTCCGTGGCTCTCTTCCGGGATCGTCGCCACGCTCGGCCTCGCGCTGGCCGCCACGTTACTCGTCGCCGGGCTCGTGAATACTTATCTGGTTCGGCCGTTGCCATACGGCGACGCCACGCGGCTCGTCACCATTAACGAACACCCGTTGACCGGCCAAAACATCCTGTGGCGAATGACCTACGGCAACGCCGTCGAAGTCTATGAGCACGCCGCGTCTTTCTCGCGGAAGGCGATCATTCGCAACGAATCCTTCACCGTGCGCGCACCCGGCGGTGTGGAAACCGCCTTCGTGCAACGCGTGACGCCGGAGTTTTTTCCGATGCTCGGCGTGAAGCCACTTTTCGGAGAAACCATCCACGCCGCCAACGCCGAGATCGGCGGCGAGCGCGCGTTGCTCCTCAGCTACGAATTCTGGCAGCGTCGTTTCGGCGGCGACCGCAACGTGCTCGGGCAAAGTGTGCAACTGGACCAACGCAGCTACCGCGTCGTCGGGGTGCTGCCGGCCGCAGTCGTGTTACCCCACGTGGGCGAAGGCCAGCAAGCGTGGGCCGCGTTGTTGCCGGTGGATTTTATTCGCGACGAACGCTATTTCCGCCGCCACATGATGCTCGGCGAACTTGCGCCCGGTAAAACCCTCGCGGCGGCCCAGACTGAATTGACCGCGATTTCCGCGGCGCTGCGTCGCGATTATCCCGCCCAGAATTCTGGGCGCGGCATCAACGCAGTCGGCTTGCGCGAAAGCCTCCTCGGCAACCTGCGGCAACAACTGCTGATCCTCCAAGGCGCTGTCGGTCTGGTGCTGGTCGTCGCCTGCGTCAACGCGGGTTGCTTGTTGCTCGCGCAAGCGATTCGCCGCCGACGTGAGTTCGCGCTGCGCCTCGCACTCGGCGCCGGCACGCGCGATCTGTTTCGGCAGTTTTTTGCGGAATCTCTCTGGCTTTCCCTCGGAGCGGCAACGCTCGGCCTGTTGCTCGCCACGTGGCTCTCCCCGCTCGCCGCCACGCTGCTCCCCGGCGGCGTCCGTCAACTCCCGGCACCTGGCATCACCGGCGCGGTGGTGGTGTGCGCCGCCGCCATGGCGATCGTCATCGCCGTCGCGTTCAGTCTGGTTCCTCTGATGCAAGCGCGCCGGTTGAACATCGAGGCCACGCTTCGCGACGGCTCGCGGCAATTGGGTTCGGTCGCGGGCGGGGCGGCAACGCGATTACTGGTTTCATTGCAAATCGCCATCGCACTCGCGCTGTTGATCACGGCGGTGCAACTCGTGCGTAGTTTCCAAGCCGTGCAAACCGTCGACCGGGGCATTCCCGTTGAACAACTCTACGCATTTCGTCTCGGCACGCGCGGGGCGGCATATGCTGATGACGCCGCACGCATCCGCTATTTCGAAGGGGTCGCCGCCCAATTGAGGACGCTACCGCACGTCGCCGAAGCCGGCATCTCCGACGCTGTATTTCCCAATGTGTTGGGTTCCTATTCGGGTTTCACGCAGGAAGGTGACGGTTTGCTGCTGACGGAAACGCCCAAGCGCGCCGTGCGCCGCGCGGTCAGCCCGGAGTTGCTCGACGCACTTCAATTGAAAATCATCGCGGGCCGCTGGCTCAGCGCCGACGACCGCGCGAACACGGCACGCGTCGCCGTGATCAGCCAAAGTCTCGCAGAAAAATACTGGCCCGGCCAGGATCCGCTAGGGAAACGCGTGCGCTTCGAAGGACGCGAAGACTGGTCCGAGATCGTCGGCATTGTGAGCGACATCATCAGCCACGGCGCGCAGCCCGCGGTGATCGACTCATTTTTCCTGCCGCATGCGCAGATCACGCCAATTGATACCGGCGTCGTCGTGCGCGTGCGCGGAACGCAACCACTCACGCGGGATCAGGTGGACCGCGCGGTCGCCGCAGTTGACCTTAATAATACCGCCTACGCCTACGTGACCGCGTCGGAATTTTTCGCCAATAGCGCATGGCAAACCCGCTTCGGACTGATTCTCGTTGGCTCGTTTGCCGGACTGGCCGTCACCCTCTGCCTCACTGGCGTGTATGCGGTGCTCGCGTTTGCCGTGGCTGGACGCACGGCAGAATTCGGCGTGCGCCTCGCGCTCGGCGCGAGACGCCCGCAAGTCGCCGCACTCGTCTTGCGCGACGCCGCCCGCATGACCGTGCCCGGCTTGCTGGCCGGCACGTTGCTCGCGTGGTTTGCGGCGCGCAGCGTGGACAACTTGCTCTACGGCGTGGCGCCGCTGGACATTCTCGCCTACGCTGCCGCCGGGATCGCGCTCGCGCTGGCTTGCGCGGCGGCCTGTCTCATGCCCGCGTTTCGCGCGATGCGCGTCGATCCGCTCACGGCATTGCGCGGCAATTGACGGAACTTCGCGAGTCGAGCAGTCTCTCAAACCAATGAGACTTTTCAGTTGTTTGCTCCTGCTCGGATGCGCGGTGTCGCTCAGTTACGCGGCGACGGATCCGGCCGCCTTTAACGCGGCAAAAGAACTTTACGCGCAGCGCAAGCCGGCGGAGGCACAACAGGCCTTCGAAAAACTCGCGAGTGCCGACCCCACAAATGCTGACATCCAATCCTACCTCGGTCGTCTCGCCTTGCAACGCAACGAGCCGGCCAAAGCGGTTGCGCATCTGGAAAAAGCGGTCGCGTTGAAACCGGAAGACAGTCGTTTTAATCAGCAGCTCGGCGATGCGTATGGACTCTCGGCGATGAAAGCCGGTCTGCTTTCAAAACTGGGCTTCGCGAACAAATGCTCCGCGGCTTACGCCAAGGCGGTCTCGCTGGATCCGGCCAATATCGGGGCGCGGCTTTCGTTGATGGAATTTTACCGGCAGGCTCCGTCTCTCGCCGGCGGCGGCATGGACAAGGCCTACGCGCAGGCGGCGGAGATAAAAAAACTCGACGCCGCGCAAGGTCGCGCCGCTTACGCAGCACTCTACGCAAGCGAGAAAAAATTCACGGAAGGGTTCACCCTTTACGAAGAAGATCTGAAAGCGAACCCGGGGAATTACGTCTCTCTTTACCAAGTCGGGAAACTCGCCGCACTCAGCGGAGAACGCGTGGATCGAGGCCTCGAAACGTTGCGTCAATGCCTCGCACTTACGCCGCCTGAAGGTCAGCCCGGCCATGCCCAAGCGCATTGGCGCATCGGCCAGATCCTTGAAAAGAAAAACGATCGCGCCGCCGCTCGGTCCGCCTATGAAGCGGCGCTGAAACTCGAACCGTCCTTTCCACAGGCGGCCGCCTCGCTACAGGCCTTGCAGTAAACCCCGAGATGGGAGCGGGCTTGCGCGGCTGAACTCGCGCTGCTCTCCTGATTTGAAATTATTCACGTGCCGACACCCAACTACCGCGTCAACTCCCCCCCGCTCAAACCGCTTGTGCTTTTCGATGGAGATTGCCGCTTTTGCCGTCACTGGGCCGGCCAGTGGCGCGGCAACTACGGTGCACGCCTCGATGTCGCTCCCGGGCAAGAAGTGCACGCGCGTTTCCCGGAAATTCCCGCCGCGGCTTTCGAAGAAGCGCTCCAACTCGTCGAGCCGGACGGCTCGGTGTATTCCGGCGCGTATGCGGTTCTGCGCGCTCGTTCGCACGGGCGCGGGAAACGCGGGTTCCTGCGCTGGCTTTACGAAACTGTGCCGGGAGCCGCTCCGCTGATGAATCTTGGCTATCGCTGCATCGCGCGGAACCGTCGCGTGTTCTCTTACTTCATGAGCTGATGAATGCCGTCGATCCACTTCACGCCGATTTTCTCGCGCAACTCACCGCCAGCGTGCGCGACGAGAGTTTCGTCAAACTCACGCTCGGTAAACCACGCGGCGCGGACGCCACGCTGCGCAATCTGCTCGTGCGTCCGATCGCGTTGCGCGGCGCGGCCCATCTGTCGTTTGTCTGGCGGCACGAGCGCCAAGATATCACGAAAAATCATCCAGTGGGCGAGGCGCTGGCCGCGCTCACGCCGCTGATCGGCACGGATTTTTACAGCGCGCATTTATTTACCACCGCACGGCTCGCCCAGTTGGAGTTCAATAAAAAAGGCGAGCCGCGCCTCACCTACGGCCCGGCCACGACCGAGAAAGTCGATGTCGCTCACGACCGCACGAAACCGCGCCTGCTCACACCGGAAAGCCAAGCGTGGCTGGAAAAGCTCGGCGTCACGAACCACGCCGGCACCGTGCGCGAGGGCCTCGCGGACAAACACCGCCAGATTCACAAGTTCGTCGAAATCCTCAGCCATCTCGCCGCGGAGGCCAATCTGCCTACGCATCGCCCGATCGAGATCGCCGACATGGGTTGCGGCAAAGGTTACCTCACTTTCGCGATCAACGATTATTTCAATCACGTCGCGCATCGCGCCGCCCACGTCCAGGGCATCGAGAGTCGCGCCGAACTCGTGACGCTCTGCAATCGCATCGCCACCGAGACAGGCCGGACGCAGCTGCGTTTCGTGCAAGGAGATATCGCTTCCGCGAAACTGCCGCCGCTCGACGTGCTCATCGCGTTGCACGCGTGCGACACGGCGACCGACGACGCCATCGCCAAAGGCGTGCAAGCCGGGGCTTCGCTGATCGTCGTCTCGCCCTGCTGCCAGAAAGAACTTCGCCCGCAGCTCCACGCGCCAGCCGTGCTCGCGCCGGCGTTGCGCCACGGGATTTTCCAGGAGCGCCACGCAGAATTTGCCACCGACGCGCTGCGCGCGCTGCTACTCGAATGGGCCGGTTACGACACGAAAGTGTTCGAATTTATCTCCACGGAACACACCGCCCGTAATCTTATGATCACCGCGATCAAACGGGCGAACGGCGAAGTGCGCACCGATGGCGCAGCCGCGAGAGCGCGCGAGTTCGCCGCGTTTTACGGAATCAAATCGCAAGCACTCGCCCGGCATTTCGGGTTTATTCTTTAGCACATGGACTGGGACTCACTCGACTGGGAAGTGCTCGACCGTCTGCGCGAAACGTTTCTCACCGACGTGAAAACACGCGGGCCCTACTGGCACACGATAACTGACCTCGAGTGCTACAATTTTACCTACGGCGAGCGCATCGGCTGGAAATGGGATGCCGTGCTCGCGGAACTCAAACAACGCGGCTGGATTCCGCCTTCAGGTGGCCCGGTGCTCGACTGGGGCTGCGGCAGCGGCATCGCGGGAAGGCGCGTGGTGGACTTTTTCGGCGCGGAAAATTTTCCGCGATTGCTCGTGCATGACCACTCGGAACTCGCGATGGAGTTTTCCACGCACCACGGCCGCCGACTGTTTCCTACGCTCACTGTCGAGCGCGCCGGGAATCAATTTCTCGAAAGCGACGAACCGATCGGCGTGCTGGTCGTGAGCCATGTGCTCAACGAACTCAATGCCGAAGCCCGCGCGCAACTCGCCGCCCTCGCCGCGCGTGCACAAAGCATTATCTGGGTCGAGCCAGGCACGCACGAAGCGAGCCGTTTGCTCGGCGGTTGGCGCGAACAACTCCGCGGTGCCGGAGTAAACGTCGTCGCGCCTTGCACGCATCAAAACGCTTGCGGCATGTTCGCGCCGGGCAACGAGCGTCACTGGTGCCATTTCTTCGCAGCGCCTCCGGCTAACATCTACGCCGATTCGCAGTGGGTGAAATTTGGCCAGCGCGCCGGCATCGATCTGCGTTCGCTGCCTTACAGTTTTCTAGTAGTGGATCGCCGCCCAGTGAATCAGGCTGCCGGCTACTCGCGCATCATCGGCGAAGCGCGGCACTACAAAGGCTACGCGAAGATTTTCAATTGCGACGCGAGCGGCCTCACGGAATTGATGATGCAAAAACGCGACGCACCCGAGCTTTTCAAAGCACTTAAACACTCCGCTGGCCCCGAACTCCATCAATGGACTCACGTTAACGGTCGCATCACGCACATCGAGTCGTGATCGCCCGCTTGCGCCGCACGGCTTCTCTCACAACCTCCCCTCGTCATGTCCCTCATCAAACTCAATAACGTCGAAAAAGTTTATCCGCTTAAAGGCGGTGTCTTCTACGCCCTGCGCAACATCAACCTCACGATCAATGAGGGCGAGTTTGTCTCCATCATGGGCAACTCGGGTTCGGGCAAATCCACTTTGCTGCACATCCTCGGTCTGCACGACAGCGCGTGGAACGGTGAATATTTCCTAGGTGGCGAGCCCGTCCACAAGCTCGATAAAAAGAAACGCTTCGAGCTGCAGAAAAAGCACATCGGTTTTGTCTTTCAAAGCTATCACCTGCTCGACGACCTTACCGTTTACGAGAATCTTGAGATTCCGCTTTCCTACCGCGACACGGCGAAAAAAGAGCGCGAAGCCATCGTCTGCGACGTGCTCGATAAGTTCGGGATCGTCGGCAAAAAAGATCTGTATCCGAATCAACTTTCCGGCGGTCAGCAGCAGCTCGTCGGCGTCGCTCGTGCGCTTATCGCAAAACCCTCGCTTATCCTCGCCGACGAGCCCACGGGTAATCTCCATTCCGACCAGGGTCGCGAGATCATGAAGCTTTTCAAAAAACTTAACGAAGAAGGCACGACGATCATCCAGGTGACTCATTCTGCGGAGAACGCGACGTTTGGCTCGCGCGTCATCCGCCTCGCCGACGGCGTGGTCGTGAGTTGAGCCCAATGATGGCGATGATTTTATCCCTATGAGAATCCTCATTGCCGTCGTTTTCAGTTTCGTCGTTTCAACTGCATTTTTCGGGCAAACTCCGGCTTCCGCCTCACCCCCGCCGGCAGTGGCCGGTAAACTCTTCATCGTGCACTTCACGATCGGCCCCGCGTGGGATGCCGCCAAGCCGGCGCCACAACAGGCACATTTTAAAGAGCATTCCGCGAACCTCGCTCGTTTGCGCCAAGCCGGACTCCTCGTGCTGGGTGCGCGTTACGCGGATAAGGGCATGATTCTCCTGCGCGTCCCGGACGAAGCCGCCGTGCACGCCGAGCTCGCTCAAGATCCTGCGATCGCCGCGGGTGTATTCAGAGCGCAGGTCGATGAGTTTCGTCCGTTTTATCACGGCAGCACGCAGCCCGAAATTTCCGGACAGAAATAATCCGAAAACATTAAGACTTGGCGAGCACGTGCGCCTCGTGCCTACGCCACCCGAGGCCTGAGTAGTTACCCTAAAGCGCAGCCGGGAGGTTGTATAATGTGAAAAAATTCTGAAGTTAAGCGTGGGCCAAAAACGACGAGCGTCGTGAAACTAATCGTGAAACCCCGCCTTAATTACCCCGTGTTGATCGTTCCTTGGCTCCAGTCGAGGTCGGCGCAGCTTGATACCTGTCCGTCTGCTCAGGAATTTGGACGATGAGCCGGCCTCTCAATCTACTTATCGCCGAGGACAATCCTTCCGATGTCGAACTCCTGATCGACACGCTGAGTCGGGCGGGTTTCGAGCTGAATTGGAAATGTGTGCAAACCGAATCCGACTACGTGCGCAGTCTGCATGCGGGACTGGATGTTATCATTTCCGACTTCGTAATGCCGCAATTCAACGGCTTGAAGGCGCTCGTTCTACTCAAGCAAAGCGGGCTCGATATTCCCTTCATCCTCGTTTCCGGAACCATCGGTGAAGAAACTGCGGTGGAAATCATGCGCCAAGGCGCTGCTGACTACGTGCTAAAAGATCGCCCGGCCCGCCTCGGCAGTGCGGTGCGGCAGGCGTGCGAGCAGGCGGCAATCCGCCGTGCCGGCGAACGCGACAAACAAGCGTTGCTGCACGCGGAGGCCAAGTATCGCAGCCTGTTCGAAAACTCAGTCGAGGGCATTTTTCAGGCGACCGAGGATGGACGTTTGGTCACCGCGAATCCCGCGTTCGCTCGCATCATCGGCTATGATTCGACTGAAGAAATGCTGGCGCACGTAGTATTCATCACGGATCAGCTTTACGCCAATCCGGCGGAACGTGCCCGGATGCTCCAGTTGTTAAAAACCCAGGGGTTCGTGCGAGGATTTGAAATTCAGCTCCTTCGACGCGACCATCAAATTATCTGGGCCCGCGTCAGTGCGCGAGTCACCACCGACAGCGGACGCGTTTGCTACGATGGCTCCCTCGAAGACATCACCGATCGCAAACGCGCGGAGAGCGCGTTGATCGAACAACAGGAATTGCTGCGCGAAACTGGGCACATCGCGAAGGTCGGTGGCTGGGAGTTCGATCCCGTCACGGGAGCGGGTTATTGGACTGAAGAAGTCGCGCGCATCCACGACCTCCCGCTCGACCATACTCCCAATAAGCTGGAGGGCATTTCCTTCTATGATGCCGCCTCGCGCACGCGCCTTGAAGCCGCGTTGAAGCTCACGGTCGAAAAAGGCATTCCTTACGATCTCGAACTCGAGCTCACGACCGCCAAGGGCGTGCACAAATGGATCCGCACCATCGGGCACCCTGTCTTGGAACAGGGCAAGATCGTGAAAGTGCGTGGCTCATTCCAAGACATCACCGAGCGCAAGCAAAGCGAGGAAGCCTTGCGGCAAAATGAACGCTTCGTGCGCGCCGCACTCAACGGGCTGACCGCGCACATCGCGATCCTTGACGAGCATGGCGCGATCCTCGCGGTGAACGATGCGTGGAAAGCGTTCGCCGACGGCAACGATTTTAATTCCGGAAATTTTGGCGAAGGACTCAATTACCTCGAGGTATGCGAACAAGTCACCGGCCCCGGCGCCGAAGAAGCGCATGCCACCGCCGCCGGGATTCGCGACATCATGCGGGGACGACGCACCCTTTTCGAAGCGGAATATCCCTGCCACAGCCCGACCGATTTGCGCTGGTTCATGGTGCGCGTGACGCCCTTTCCCGGCGACGGCCCGCGCCGCGTGGTGGTCGCCCACGAAAACATCACTCCGCGCAAGCTTCAGGAAAAAGCGATGCGCGACAGCGAAGAACGTTTCCGGCAAATCGCCGAAAACATCAGCGAGGTCTTTTGGATGACGGATGTGCACACGCGGCAGATGCTCTACATCAGCTCGGCTTACGAAAAAATCTGGGGCCGCTCGCGCCACGATGTTTACGCGAACTCGCTCGAATGGCTCGAAGCTGTGCACCCGGCCGATCGCGAAAACGTGCGCCGAGCCGCCTTGGAAAAACAGGCGATCGGCACTTACGATGAAACGTTTCGCATCGTGCGGCCCGACGGCACCGTGCGCTGGATCAATGCGCGTGCGTATCCGATCAAAGACGAATCGGGCAGCGTTTACCGCATCGCCGGCGTCGCCGCCGACATCACCGAACACCGGAAACTCACGGCGCAATTCCAGCAGGCGCAAAAAATGGAAGCCATCGGCACCATGGCCGGTGGCATCGCGCACGATTTCAACAACGTGCTCGCCGGCATCGTGGGCTTTGCCGAGTTGGCGAAACTAAAATCCACCGAAAACCCGCTCGCACTCGAATACATCGACGCGCTGCTCGAAGGCGCCAGTCGGGCGGCCGCGCTCGTGCGGCAGATCATGGTCTTCAGCCGGCAACAGGAACAGCGCCGCACGATGGTTCAGCTTCGTGAAATCGTCGCGGAACCGCTCCGGCTCCTCCGCGCGACCATCCCTTCAACGATCGAGTTCAAGCTGCGTTTACGGGAAGACCTCCCCGCGGTGCTCGCCGACGAAACGCAGATCCACCAGATCGTCATGAATCTGTGCACCAATGCCTGGCACGCGATGAAGGACCGCACGGGCCGACTCACCGTCGAACTGGATCAAGTCACCGTCGACACGCGCATGGCCGCGGCCGACCCAAATCTACGACGCGGCGAATACATCCGCCTCACCGTGAGCGACACCGGCCACGGCATGGATCGGGCGACGCAGGAACGAATTTTCGAACCTTTCTTCACCACGAAAGCTCCCGGCGAAGGCACGGGCCTCGGCCTCGCCGCAGTGCATGGCATCGTCAAAAACCACGACGGCGCCATCACGGTCACCAGTCGCCTCGGCGAAGGCACGAGTTTCCAAGTTTATTTTCCCGCGCAGAACACCCGCACGAAACGCACTGCTTCCCAACCGGCGGAAACTCCGCGCGGCAACGGCGAACGCATTCTGTTCGTCGACGATGAGAAGCCGCTCGTCGCACTCGGCCAGGCCATGCTACGCGAACTTGGCTATCACGTCACCGCGTTCACGAGTTCAGTCGCCGCGCTCGAAGCTGTGCGCGCCACGCCGCTCGCGTTTGATTTGCTGATCACCGACCTGACGATGCCCACCTTAACCGGCACGGATCTCATCCAACAGATTCGGATGCTTCGTCCAGATCTACCGGTAATCCTCGCGACCGGCTACACGGCAAGTCTCACGCCGGAGAAGATTAAGTTTTTTGGAATCCGTGAACTCATCCTTAAACCACCCACGATGCAGTCGATCGGCGAGGCGGTGAGGCGCGCGTTGGTGAGCCCGGTTTAATTTTACGCAGTCGCCGCAGTGACGAGCGCGGCGTGACGCTGACGACGCACGCGCATTGCGATCACGCCCGCCAAGCCCGCGGCGCCAATCATCAAGGCGACATCGGCAGGCTCAGGAATCGCCGCCGCTCCGCCGACCGAATTGAGCGTCACATTATCGAAACGAACTCCGCCCAACAGACTCAGGTCGGCGAGCCCGCTGCCGCGACCAGCGAACAATTCGATGCCGACGTTGCGGCCCACGAGGTTGCTCGCGGTGGAAAAATTCAGGGTGAACTGGCCGCTGTTCGCAGAAAGCAGCGAAACGGAAGTGAGGCTGCCCAACGTGGTGGCGACTTGCGTGCCATTCGCGCGCAACGCGATGCCCGTGCCGGCATTCGTGAGCAGCGCGGCCGAGAGAACCGAGGCCGAACTAAAGTCCGCTTTTAGCGTGTAGGTCGTGTTGGCGGCGTAAGTCGAACCGATATCGTTGTTGAATACGGAAGCAGAATTATTGAGCAAACCGACGCCGAGCACGTTGAGGTCAGTCAGCCCCGAAATGCGTGCGATGCCTGAACCGATCGTGACGCGTGGCGCGACCAGCAAACCGATGACGCCGTGCGTTTCCATCGACCAGGGACCGGACCCGGCGGTTTCCGTGATATTTCCGGTAATGAGCCCGCCACCGATGCTGCCAACGTTGGTGGTCGAGGAGAAATCGCCGTTCGGCACCTGCGCGGTGAGCACCGCGACCGGCGCCACCAGGGCCAGCGCGAACGAGCAGATGATTTTCGTAGCGGAAAAGGAGAGCAGCGAATTCATGGGTTAAAAAATTAAACGTGAACGGAGAAAAGTTTATCAGAGCGACACGCTGACGGTGTCGGCGTCGAGGCGCGTGCCTTGCGTCACCACGATCGGGCCGACGTTTTCACCCGGCGCCAGGCCGAGGAGAGAGCCGAGCACTTCCTCGGAAATCGGGTAACTCACGACGAGTTCGCTGCCGATGCGGAGCCGGCTGATTTGGCCACTCGGCGAAATCGTCACTTGGTCACCGGCTCGCAAGACCTCTACATTGCCGGACGCCATTTTCATTTCCGCGTAGCCGCCAAACACCTGGAGTCGGGTGCCATTATCTTCAGACCGGCTTAACTTGGCCGCCACCACGCGGAGGTTGATGACGGCTTCCCTGGTGTGGATTTCGTAGTTGCTCGCCGGTTGGAGGCGCGCGCAGGTGATGGCGAATTCACCGCAGGTCAACGCGCCGCGCAGCGTAGAAACCGACTCTTCACGCGGCAGGTCGATGGCGCGGATTTTTTGGTAGGCGATCTGGCTGGTCACCTGCATCGGGCTCAGCTGCATTTCACGGCCGGCGTATTGAAAAAAATCAAGGGACAGTTCGGCGCCCTCGCCCACTTCCCAGCTCATGCCATTTTCAAATTTAACGTGAGCCACCGCCGCGCTCCCCGTGACGAGATCAATGTCATGATCCGGCAACTCCGTGGCCGGCGCCGTGGGCGAATCTTCCAAGTCGCCAATGTGCACCACGTGCAGGCCTTTTTCCTTCGTGGCGAAATGCGTGCGCGCGCTGACGACGGTGACGAGGCTGAGACCAATCAGGGCAAGAGCCATCCGGCGAAGCGGAGCAGCGAGAGATTTAGCGGAGACGAGGGTGTTCATGGGTTTCCGCTCCTTATCACATGCGCCGTGCCAGCTTTTCGTAACCTCACGCAAGTCACTGGGCGCACGTGCGATAAATTTTATCGGCACATTTGACCTCTGACATGCGCGCCCGCTCATCCGGTAACAATTACCGGAAAAGCGGCCAGTCCGTCGGAAATTTTTACCGGAACTACTCAGAGATCGAACATTGCCGGGCGCGCTTGGCGCGGACTCACTGCTCTGCCCGCGAGGTTTGGCCACCCTGCTGCGCACCCCACCTAATGCCGACTGCCCGTCCATCCACGATTCTGGTCGCCGACGACACCGAGTTCATGCGCAACCTCATCCGCGCGTGTCTCAAGGAAGCTGGACTCTACGCAGATGTTTTTAGCAGCGCGTCGGAATTATTAAACACGCTGAACGACGAGACACTCGTCTGCATCCTCGACTTGAAAATGCCCGGCATGGACGGCCTCGCCTGCCTGCGCGAAATCAAACAGCGCTTCCCCACCGTCGAAGTCGTGATGCTGACCGGCGTCAACGAAGCCCGCGATGCACTCGCCGCCGTGCGCGCGGGTGCATTCGATTACCAAACAAAACCGTTCGATCCGGCCGAACTCGTGCGTGCGGTGCGTCGTGCGCTGCAACTCGCCCGCGCCGCGCAGGAGAGCGCCGATCTCAAACACAGCGTCGGCGATCCCGGCCCCGTCGTCGATCTGCTCGGCGATTCTCCGGCCATGAATCACATCAAGGAACAACTCGCGCGCATCAGCGCGACCGAGGAAACCGTGTTGCTCACCGGCGAGAGTGGCACGGGCAAGACTCGCGTCGCGCGTTCACTGCACGCGATGAGTCGTCGCTCGACCGGCCCGTTCATTACCGTGAGTTGCCCGTCACTGCCACGCGAGTTGCTCGAGTCGGAAATGTTCGGCCACGAAAAAGGCGCGTTCTCCGGCGCGCATCAAAAACGACTCGGCCGCGTCGAACTCGCGGAAGGCGGCACGCTGTTTCTCGACGAAGTCGGCGAACTCTCCTTCGAGTTGCAGGCCAAGCTGCTGACGTTCCTGCAGGATCACACGTTTTTCCGCATCGGCGGACAACGCGCGCTCCACGCTGATGTGCGCATCGTGGCCGCCACCAATCAGGATTTGCCGCGCCTTTGCCGCGAGGGCCGGTTCCGGGAAGATCTCTATTACCGCCTGCATGTGTTGCCCCTGGAAATGCCGCCACTGCGCGTGCGTCCCGCTGATGTGCGTTTGCTCGCGCAGCACTTCCTCGAGAATTTTGCCGCGCGTAATACTGTGCCGGTTCCGAAATTAAGTTCCGACGCGTGGGCCGCGCTCATGCGGTATCCATGGCCGGGCAACGTGCGCGAGTTAGAAAACTTGCTTGCCCGCACCGCCACGCTCGCGCGCTCGTCAGGTGCGATCGAAGTGACCGACCTGCCTCCGAATTTTCAACCAGGCTACTCACCTTCCGCCGGATCTGCTCCGGGCTTTGCCTTCAGCCTCGCAGGCAAACGCCTCGACGAAATCGAACTCCTCGCGCTGCAACACACGCTTGTCGCCTGCGGCGGAAATCGCGCCGAAGCCGCCCGCCAACTCGGCATCACCGAAAAGACGATCTACAATATGATGCGGCGGCAAAGTCAGGCCGGGGCGGACTCACAAAACTAAGTCTTCCCGCCGCAAATTTCGTCCCGTTTTCGGGACGAAAAAATTTCAAGAGCGGACACATCGCCATTCCGGTAAAACGCCCGCCCGCGCAACTCGCTGCGTGGCCGGCGTTTATTTTTAAAAAGAACGTGGCACACACGATGCAACTGCGCGGAGCCCCACTCCATGCAAGATATCCGCTTTGCCCTGCGCCAACTCAGCAAAACTCCCGGCTTCGCCGCAGTCGCCATCATCACGCTCGCGCTCGGCATCGGCGCGTGCACGGCGATTTTTTCCGTCGTCAATGGCGTGCTGCTCAAGCCGCTCACCTACGCGCAACCCGATCAACTCGTCTTGATTCGCGAGACCGCGTTGCCGCAGTTTCCCGAATTTTCCGCTTCGCCTCCAAATTTCTACGACTGGGAAGGCCAGACCAAGTCTTTCTCCCACATGACCGCTTATCGCGGGCAGAATTACAATCTGACCGGCGATGGCGAACCGCAGCGACTCGCCGGCCAGCGCGTCACCGCGCACTACTTCACGGTCTATGGGGTTCCGCCGATGCTCGGTCGTAATTTTCTTCCCGAGGAAGATTCCATCGCGAAAGGCAAAGTGGTCATCCTGAGCCATCGCTTGTGGCAGCGCCAGTTCGGCGGCCGCTCCGAAGTGATCAACGAAACCATTCAGCTCAACGGCGAACCTTACGTCATCGTCGGCGTGATGCCGGCAAACTTCCAGGCCAGCACGAACACTGAGTTGTGGGCGCCGATGGCTTTCACCGATGACGAAAAGACCAACAACAACCGCGGCGCGCATTACATCAACGTCGCGGCCCGTCTCAAACCCGGCGCCACGCTCGCGCAAGCGCAGTCCGAGTTGGAAGTGCTCGCGGCGCAACTTGCGACGCAATATCCCGATTCCAACAAAGGTTGGGGCGTCAAAGCATTCGCATTGGGCGACTACCTTGTGCGCGATGTGCGCGGCGTGCTCTACACGTTGCTCGGCGCCGTCGGCTGCGTGCTGCTGATCGCGTGTGCCAACATCGCCAACCTCCTCCTCGCCCGCGCCAACGCCCGCATGCGCGAAATTTCCATTCGCGCCGCCATGGGCGCGAGCCGCGCCCGCATCGTGCGCCAACTCCTCACGGAGAGCGTGGTGCTTTCGATTTGTGGCGGCGCGCTCGGCGTGCTCGTCGCGAAATGGGGCTTGGATTTATTGCTGACGTTTGCGCCGGCGAATCTGCCGCGCATCAAGGAACTCGGCCTCGATGGTGGCGCCCTTGCGTTTACTTTCACCCTCAGCGTGCTGACCGGACTCATCTTCGGTGTCGCTCCGGCCTGGCTTGCCACCGGCCACAATCTCAACGAGACGCTCAAGGAGGGCACGCGCGGCTCCACCGAGAGCGGACGCCGTTGGTTTCGCCAAGGACTCATTGTCACCGAGGTTGCGCTCTCTCTGTTATTGCTCACCGGAGCCGGCTTGCTCGTGCGCAGTTTCGCCAAACTTTCCGGCGTCAGCCCGGGTTTCAATCCCGCCAACGCGACGGCGATTAGTATTTCGCTTCCCGCTCGAAAATATCCCGACGCCGAGAAACAACGCCAGTTTGGCGAGCAACTCGTCGCCAACTTGCGCACCTTGCCCGGCGTGCAATCGGCCAGTCTCACTCACACCCTGCCCCTCATCAACGATTGGGTGCTGGGCTTCGCGATCGAAGGGCGCACCGTCGCGCCGAACGACGACGAACCGAGCACGAACTACTACGCCGTCACCGCCGACTACTTCAAAGCGATGGGCATCACGTTGCTACGCGGGCGCGTTTTCACCGAGCAGGACAACGAAAAATCTCCGCGCGTCGCCATCATCAACGAGACGATGGCGAAGCAGTATTTCCCCAACGAAAACCCGATCGGCAAACGCATCAACGTCACCAATGGTCCGGAAACGTGGCGGGAAATCGTCGGTGTCGTGGGCGATGTGAAACAATACGGCGTCGACAAGGAAACTATGGGGCAGACCTACGAGCCCTTCGCGCAAAAACCCCACGGCAACCTCGTCGCGGTGATCCGCACGACGGGCGATGCGCGGGCCCTGCACACCTCGTTGCGCGCCCAAGTCTTCGCGGTCGATAAAGACCAGCCGGTCGCGAGCATCAAGCCGCTCGAGGAAACACTCGCGGAGACGATTTCACGGCAGCGTTTCGCCATGCTGTTGCTCACCATTTTCTCCAGCGTGGCGCTGGTCATCGCCGCTGTCGGAATCTACGGGGTCGTCGCTTACTCGGTGAGCCAGCGCACGAGTGAAATCGGCATCCGCATGGCGCTCGGCGCGAGCCAGCGCGACGTGTTGCAACTGATCTTGAAACAGGCGCTCGCGGTGGTCGCCGTTGGTTTGGGCGCAGGGCTCGTCGCCGCGCTTTTCGCCGGCAGTCTCGTGGAATCCATGCTCTACCGCACCAACGCGCGCGATCCGCTCACGCTTGGCTCCATCGCACTGTTGCTCGGGATCATTGCCTTTCTCGCCTGCCTCATCCCCGCGCTGCGCGCGACCAAGGTTGATCCGATGATCGCCCTGCGGAACGAATAATTTTTCCCAACACAGCCAACACCCGGGTTGCTACGAACACACAACCCATGCTCTCCGACCTCACCTACGCCGTCCGCCAACTCCTCAAAGCCCCGCTCGTCACCAGCGCCGCGATTCTCTCGCTCTCGCTCGCGCTGGGCGCAAACACTGCGCTTTTCAGCATTTTCGATAAACTCGTGCTGCGCCCGCACGCGTTTCCCGAACCGTCGGCGCTCGTGCGCGTGTGGACCAATAATCCCGCGACGAACTTCGTCGGGCCGGCGTTCTCGCTGCCAAAATACGAACTGATCCGCGACCACCAGTCCGCGTTCTCGGCCTTCGCCGCATCGGCGTTCGCGGGCTTCGCCTTTGTGCGCGACGGCGGCGAGCCTGAACAAATCACCGGGCTGCGCGTCACGCGCGATTTCTTTCCAGCCCTCGGCGTGCCGATGGCACGCGGACGCGTTTTCAGCCTCGATGAAGATAAACCCGGCGCCGCGCCCGCCGTCGTGATCAGCCACGAGTTCTGGCAAACGCGCCTCGGCAGTCGCGAAAATGTCGACGGCGACATGCTCAACTTGAACGGCCTGCCGCACACCATCACCGGCGTGCTCCCGCCGCAACTCGGCACGCCGTTCACCACCACGCTCGTCTTCACGAATCGGGTGCAAGAACCCGCCGGTCTCAACGTCGACCAAGTCCGCGTCGGCGCAACCTACCTGCAAGTCACCGCCCGCCTCAAACCGGGCGTTTCGTTTCAACAAGCGAACGAGCAAATCGTGCAACTCAATCAGCGCTACGCCGCGGAATTTTCCGACCGGCTCGACGCGAAGAACCCGATCGAACTCCGCACGCTCACCGAGGAACTCGCCGGCAACCTCCGCCCGACACTCCGCATGCTCCTTGGCGCGGTCGCCGCCGTGCTGCTGATCGCGTGCGCCAACGTCTCGAATCTTTTCCTCGCGCGCCTCTCCTCACGGCAAAAAGAAATCGCCGTGCGCCTCTCACTTGGCGCGACGCGGCAACACCTGATTCGCCAGTTCCTGCTCGAAAGCCTCCTGTTCGCGGTCAGCGCCGCGCTGCTCGGACTCGCGCTTGCCAAACTCGGGCTTATCGGCGTCGAACAACTCGCGGCCAACCAACTCGCCCCGAACACCACCTTCGCGCTCAACGGCCCGACTCTCGCTTTCTCCGGCGCACTTTGCCTGCTCAGCGCGCTCGCCGTCGGGCTGGTGCCCGCGCTGCAAGCGTCGCGTCTCGGCTTGTCCGACGTGCTCAAGGATGCCGGCCGCGGCACGCCCGGCGGCGCGCGCAGCGGGCGTTTCCGCTCGGTGCTCATCGTGGCCGAAGTGGGTTTGTCCGTCGTGTTGCTCGTCGGCTCGGCGTTGCTGTTGTTAAGTTTTGCGCGCCTGCAAAAAACGCCGTCCGGCATCAATCCCGAGGGCATCGCCTACGCGTTCGTCAACGCGCCCGTCGAACGTTACCGCACGCCCGTGCAACAAGCCGAGTTTCACGAGCGCGTGCTCGAACGACTCAAAGCCAACCCGCAAGTCACGCACGCCGCCGCCGCCCTGGCCGTGCCGCTCGGCGGGGGGCCGATTGCACCTTACACGATTTTCGGGACGACGGTGTTGCCGATCGCGGAACGTCCACTCGCGAGCTTGCAAGCCGTGACGCCGGAATTTTTCCAGGCGTTTCAAATCACGTTGCGCGAAGGCCGCACGTTCACGACGCAAGACCGCACCGGCACGCCGGGCGTGTGCGTCATCAACGAATCGTTTGCGAAACGGATTTTTCCCGGCGAATCAGCCCTCGGTAAAGTGCTCACGCGCGGCCGCGACGCCGACGTGAAACATGAGATCGTGGGCATCGTGGCCGACGTGCGTTCGAACGGCCTCGGCGCTCCGCCACCGGATGTCGTCTATTATCCGTTTTACCAACTGCCGCGCTCCGGCGCGAATGTCATCGTGCGCACGACGGGCGATCCGGCGGGGTTGCAAGCGGTCATCCGCACTGCCGTCGCTGAAATCGATCGGCAACAACCGCTGGCATTTTTCAATACGATGCAAACGCTCGTGACGACCAACACCGGTTTCCAACGCCTCGTCGCGAGTCTCACGGGAATTTTTGCGGCTGTCGCACTGCTGCTCACGGCCATTGGTCTCTATAGCGTCCTCGCTTACAGTGTCGCGCAACGCACGAGCGAAATCGGCATCCGCATGGCGCTCGGTGCGAGTCGTTCGGACGTGGTTTCGATGGTTTTGAAACACGGTATGCGTCTCGTCGTCATCGGCCTGTTCATCGGTCTCGCCGCCGCGGCAGGCACCTCATATTTGATCCGCTCGTTGCTATTCTCCGTGGAGCCAGTCAACCCTGTGCTCTACGGTGGAGTGAGCGTGCTGTTCGCGCTCATCGCGCTGGTCGCATGCTTGTTGCCTTCGCTCAAAGCAGCGCGCATCGACCCACTCGTCGCACTCCGCAGCGATTAAATTTTAATTCCATGAAAACCCCACTCACCCGCCGGCTCTTTTTGTTGTCGTCCGCGCAGCTCATCGCCGCCGCGCCGATGGTCGCCGCCATTTCGCCGCTCTTCGCTCCGCAAGGCGATCCGACCGGCGGCACCGCGCCTTCACCGGCACCGACACCCAGCCAGCGCCCCAAATTACCCGCGCTGGCACCGGAGTTGGTGCAAAATGTCGTCGGCCAATCTCACCGCAGTCTCGATAAAGTGCGTGAGCTGGTCGAAGGCCACCCGCTGCTCGTGAATGCGAGTTGGGATTGGGGCAACGGCGATTTCGAAACCCCGTTACAAGCGGCCGCGCACACCGGTCAGCGTGAAATCGCGGAATATTTGCTGAGCAAAAACGCCCGCCCCGACGTTTTCGCCGCCGCCATGCTCGGGCAATTGGAATTCGTCAAAGCGGCCTTCGTCGGTAATCCCAACGCGCAGGAGATTCCCGGGCCGCACGGTTTCACCCTGTTGCACTGCGCGAAACAAGGCGGCGTCAAAGCCAAGCCGGTCTATGATTGGCTCGTCGGACGCAACGCCGGCAGCGTTTTCCAGAGGCCGCTTCCACCGAATTAAGCTTGGGGCCACGCGCACTCCCCACCATGCACGATCTTCGTTACGCTTTCCGGCAGCTCTTAAAAGCACCGGACTTTACTTGCGTCGCCGTGTTGACCCTCGCGCTCGGCATCGGCGCGAACACGGCGATTTTTTCCGTGATCAACGGCGTGCTGCTCCGCCCGCTGCCTTACGACCAGCCGGAACAATTGATGCGGATTTATCACCGCAGTCAGAATTTTCCCAAGGCACCCTACGCCGCGGGCGGTTTCTTTTCCGTTCGCACGGATAACCAAACGTTCGAAACCATCACTGCGTGGCAGACGAATAATTTTAACCTCTACACCGAGGGTGCGGAGCCCGAGCGCATCGAAGGCGCGGCGGTGACCGATGGATTTCTTCGCACGCTGAAAATCAATCCTGTCATTGGGCGCGATTTCAAAGCGGATGAATTCGCACCCGGCCAGGATGGCGCGGTGATCATCAGCTACACGATGTGGCAGCAGCGCTTCGGGGGAGCACGCGATGTGTTGGGGCGCACGTTGCAACTGAACGGACGCGCGCGCCAAGTCATCGGCGTTGCCCCCGATCAGTTTAATTTCCCTGGTAAATCTCAACTCTGGGCGCCCTTCGCGCCAGACGATTTCAACCGCACGCGCCGCGATCTCCATAATCTCCAAGTGATGGGCCGGCTCAAACCCGGCGTCACCGCGCAGCAGGCCCAGGCCGATCTCGCCGCGCTCACCACGCGCTACGCCAAAGACCACGCTAACACCGACGCCGACTGGGCCTGCGTGACGTTTCCGATGCTCCAAGACGCCGTGGGCCAGATCAAACCCGCGCTGCTTGTGCTCGTCGCTTCAGTGATCGCGCTGCTGCTTATCGCGTGCGCCAACGTCACCAATCTCCTGCTCGCACGCGCCGCATCACGGCGCCGCGAAATGGCCGTGCGTGCGGCGCTCGGCGCCGGGCGCGGTCGCATCGTGCGGCAACTGGTGATCGAAGCACTGGCGCTTTTCGGCACAGGCGGAATTGTCGGCGCATTACTCGGCGCATGGTTGTTACACGGTTTGCTCGCCTTTGCTCCGGCCAATATTCCGCGCCTCGCGCAAGTCTCCGTCGACTGGCGCGTGCTTGCGGTCACGTCGACTGCGACGCTGCTGACCGGGCTGATCTGCGGGCTTGTGCCCGCGTGGCAGGCTTCGCGCACGCAGCTCACCGACGCGCTGCGCGCCGGCGGCCACGGCTCGACTGGCAAACGCGGCTGGCTGCGCAACGCGCTCGTGGTGCTGCAAGTCGCCGCCACCGTGATGCTGCTAATTTGTTCCGGTTTACTCATCCGCAGTTTTCATCGCTTGCAGCAAGTCGATGCCGGTTTCGATCCTTCGCGCGTGATGACAATGCGCGTGGATCTGCCGCTCGCGCGTTACACCGAGCCGGAAAAGCGGCGCCAATTCGTCACTGAAATTGTTCGCCGCCTCGGCACGTTGCCCGGTGTGCAATCCGCCGCGGTGACCAACGCCGCACCCCTGACCAGCGGGCCGACCTTTATCATGCGTATCGAAGGCGCGCCTGCCGTCACGCCCAGCAGCGCGCCGGTCACGCGTTACCGCGGCATCACGCCGGATTATTTCAACACGATGGGCATCGCATTGCTGCGCGGCCGGCAATTCACCTCGCAAGATGTGCCGGGCAGCCCTCGCGTCGTCATCATCAACCAGGCGTTCGCGCGGAAATTTTTTCCGGGCGTAGAAAATCCGGTCGGCAAACGCATCGAGATCGCGCTCGACGATCCTCCGCGCTGGGGCGAAATCGTCGGCGTGGTCGCCGATGTGAAGATCGACAGCCTCGAAGCGGAAACGCCCGTGCAGACTTACGAACCGTATCACGAGTTTTCCTTCCCAAGTCTCGCGCTCGTGCTTCGCGCGAGCGGCGATCCGTTGATACTCGCTGCCGCGATGCGTCGCGAAGTGCTCGCGGTGGATCCGCAACAACCGGTGCACACGCAAAAAACCATGGAGCAACTCGTGACGGATTCGCTCGGTCAGCGTTATTTCTCGCTGCTGCTCGTCGCGACTTTCGCCGTGGTGGCGCTCACCCTCGCGATCATCGGACTCTACGGCGTCATCGCCTACAACGTCGTGCAACGCACTCGCGAATTTGGCGTGCGGCTCGCCATCGGGGCCGGGCGCGGCAACATTCTCGCGCTCGTCTTGGCCGACGGCGTGCGCTTGGTCGGCCTCGGCGTAATTCTCGGCGTAGTCGGGGCACTATTCTCCGCGCGGCTGATGCAATCGCTCCTCTTCGGCGTCGGCGCGCGCGACCCGCTGACGTATGTGTTGATTCCACTCATTCTCGGATCGGTCGGCCTGCTCGCTTGTCTCCTGCCCGCCCGGCGCGCGACGAAAGTCGATCCGATCATCGCGTTACGCGCCGAATAACCTCACGTGCCATGAAAATAGTTTTGCTGTGGCTCGCTCTCGCAACGACTTCCCTGGCCGAAACAGCCGAGGAACGCGCGGAGCGTTTCCTCACGGCGATGGGCGGACGCGCCGCGTGGTCGCAAGTGAAATTCGCGCACGTCGAAGCTGTCCACGACGATCTCGCGCTCGCGCAACCGTTCACCAATAAAATTTGGAACGACTTCACCGCCCCGCGTGTGCGTTTTGAGGCGAAGAACGCGCAGATCGACCGGCGCCGCGCCATCGACGACGGCAAAGGCTGGCGTTCCCGCGATGGCGTCGTGAGTGAATCAACGCCCGCACAAATCGAAGAGGATCGCCGCTGGTGGGAAGCGAATATTTACCGCACGCTGCACCGGCTCGCCGTGAACGACCCCGAACTCACTGCACGCGCCGTCGGCGAACATCGCTTGGAAATCTTCCGCGCCGACGGCAAACGCCTCAATTGGTTCGTCTTAAATCCGCGCGGCGAGCCCATGCTCTTCGGCACGTGGGACAATGAGACGGGCGGTGCGATGGGCCCGCTCGCGAGCAACGGCTCGGTCAATTATCCCAAGTGGGGCGCGATGCCCGATGGCTCGTGGCGTTACGAGGTCGTGCGTCTCGTCACGGCTGAAAAAGCGCCCGTAGCTATTTCTTTCACTACACCCTGACATGAAATTCAGCCTGCTCCTCGCCTGCCTCGCGTTCACTTGTGCAACTTTCGCCGCTGAGCCAGCCACCCCGCCACCATCTCCGGTTGGGGCGAAACATTTCCTTATTGTGCTCAAACTCGTGCCGCGACTCTACGACCAGAAAGCATGGACGAAGGAAGACCGCGCGACCGTCGGCGCACATTTCCAACGACTCAAAGCCGGCGTCGCCGAGGGAAAAGTGTTGCTCGCCGGTCGCACCGAGGAGGCGCTCGAGGTGACGATGGGCTTGATCATTTTCAAAGCGCCAAACGAAACCGCCGCGCGCGAGTTCATGAACGGCGATCCCTGCGTCGCGGCGGGCGTCATGACCGCCACGCTGCATCCCTATGGCCTCGCCTTGATGGCCAAATAACGTCTGTGGCCGGGCCAGGACGTGCTCGGCCGCGAGATCAAACGCGGACGACTTAATGACTCTCGGCCTGGCTTTCTCGTGGTGGGTATTGGATTCAGCACGCTCGACCGCATGGTCGAAGAATCGTATGCGCAGGATCGTTTCGCGCTTTTGCTGGTCACGCTTTTTGGCGGACTCGGATTGGTTCTCTCGGCCATCGGGCTTTACGGGCTGCTGTCGTTTCAAGTCGTGCGTCGCACCCGCGAAATTGGCGCGCTCGCTGCGTTGGGCGCGCAGCAGGCGGACATCCTGAAATTAATTCTGCGCGAAGGCGGGCGGCGCGTGTGCCTCGGCATCGCGGTCGGGTGCGCGAGTGCGTTCGCCGTTACGCGGTTGTTGCAAAGCCAACTGCACGAGGTGTCGAATCACGATCCCGCGGCGTATCTCCTGACGATTGTCACATTCGCTATCGTTGCCGGTTTGGCGTGCTGTTTGCCCGCGAGACGAGCGGCCCGCGTGGATCCGATGATCGCCCTGCGCGCGGAGTGACGGCGCAAAAAAAGCGCCTTCATTTCCGAAGGCGCTTTTTAACTAAAACTACCCACACCAAAATCAGAGGGTCGCGGTGGCTTTCGTTGCGTTGCGTTTGCGACGATAGATCGCGACGCCGAGCATCAAGGCGGCTGCGGCGGCGGCAAAGTCAGCGGGTTCTGGAATCGCGGCCACCGCGAAACCGCCGGTGAAGTCGCCGCCCGCAATCATCGATTGAAACGACGCCAGGCCAGTCGTCAGATCGACCGTGTAGAGCGAAGCGTTTCCACCCACCGTATTGACCACGTAAAACGTGTTTACGCCACCGACCGTGAAAATATCACCGGCGATGTTGGCGCCGAAATCCACGCCAAGACCCGAGCCGACGTTAGCGATCGTGCCGTTGTTAGGAGGATTCTGGAGCACGAGAAAATCATTCGCGTAATCGATATTGTAGAGCGCAGTCGCCGGCGTGCCCGCGGCAGCCTGAAGCGTGTTACTGTTGATGTAGGCCGAGGCGCCGATCAGGGAGCCAACGATGCCATTGACGTCGCCGTCTTCCGCCGCCAGTCCCCCCGTCGTGTCATGCAGGCGGAGATTGTCGCCCAAGTTAGTCGTCAACCGGATGCGCGCGCTGAGATCGCCTTGCAGGGTGCGCGGGTTGAAATCGAAACCAAACGATGTCGCGCTCGCGAGATTGTAGCCGCCTGCGACCGACGCGAAACCCGAACCCACCGCGGTCACGGCTGCCGTGCTCAAGTTCACGGTGTAGAGCTGCGTCGTCGTTGCACCCACTTGCAGTGCATAGAGAGAATTGCTGCCCGGACGAAAATCGATGCCCACCGGGGTAAAGCCAAGATTACCGATCGTCGTTTGCGACGAAGGCGTCGCAAGGTTGAAGCTAAACAAGTCACCGGCGGCATTGACGCCGTAACCGGTCTGGGCAAATCCAGCCGCAGCGGCGGCCAGACTGAAAACGCTAACGAGGGCCAACTTGACGATGTGTTTATGCATGAGAATCCTGATCTTAGTGGTGGGTTTTTGAATGAACGTTCAGGAGGTTTACGTTCACGCGGCGCGCGCGGACGCATTATTTTTGCAAATTCATGAACTAGTAAATTGAGCGGGCTCTCGTGTTTTGTTGGAGTTCGCTTCCCATTTTCGGGATTCCGTAATCCCGCCGATGAAGTTCGGAGCGGTCACAAGCGCCCTGGCATATTCTCAATTCATTGCGCCACAGCGTTTTATTTTTAACTCAATCTCTGGCACGCGGGTTGCAAAGTGGGCGGCAACTCAATCACTCATGCTCACGTCACGGCGCATTTTTGCCCTTTTTCTTTCCCCCTTTCTGATCGTCGCAAGCTTTGCGCAGCCGGCTCCAACCGAGGTGAGCCCGACCACGATCTCGGCTTCCGCGCTGGAAACCATCAATCTCAACGACGCCATCCAGCGCGCGCTCGCAAAGAATTTTTCGATCAAAGTAAGCAGCTTCGACGCCTCGATCGCTTCGGCTCGCGTCACGGAAGCGCTCGGGAAATTCGATCCCGTGCTCAGCGGCAGTTACAGCTACTCGGAACGATTCGACCCGCAGCTCACCAATTCAACCACCGGCCTGCGGCCTGTGCCGGATTTTTCGAAAAGCGATGACGCCGAAGCCGGTATCGGTGGGCTGCTGCCGTGGGGCATGACGTATCGCCTCGGGGCGAACTCCACCAACACGCGCGGCGCGTTCAACGGCACCGCCCTTTCTCCTGACAATTACGACACCTTCGCGGGTGTTTCCGGCACGCAACCACTGCTGCGCAATTTCGGTTTTGGCTCCACGCTCGCCTCGATTCGCATCGCTCAAGCCAATCGCGGCATCAGCCAGTGGCAATTCCGCGCCGACGTGATCGATACCATCACCGCCGTGATCTTCGCCTACAACGACCTCAACTTCGCCTACGCCAACCTGCGCAGCGCCGTCCGTTCCCGTGAACTCGCGGCCAGTTTGCTCAGTGAAAACGAAAAACGTTTCCGCGTCGGCAGCATGTCCCAATTCGACGTCGACTCCGCGCGCTCCCGCGTCGCCAACCGCGAGGAAAGCATTCTCTTCGCCGAGCGCTCCGTTCGTGTCTCCGAAAACGCCTTAAAGCAGCTCATCACCGACGAAAAAACTCCCACCCTGCTTCAGGATCGCATCCAGATCGAACCCCCGCCACTCGCGCCGATCGTCGTCGTCGACGCTGCTGCCGACTTCCGTCTCGCGCTCCAAAAACGCCCTGACTACCAGCAAGCTCAACTCGCCCTCAAACGCGACACCGTCAACGCCCGCTTCCAACGCAACCAACTTCTCCCGCGCGTCGATCTCGTCGGCAGCTACGGCTACAGCGGTTACGATCGCGACCTCCGCACGAGTCGCCAGCAAATCCGTGAAGAGGAGTATCGCGCCTACAGTTGGGGCGTCGTCGTTTCAGTGCCGCTCACCTTCACGACCGAACGCGGTCGCGCCCGCGCCGCGAAACTTCAGCAACGCCAATCCGAGACCACCGTCGAACAAGTCGAGCAAGACATCGTCGTCCGGGTCGGCAACGCCGCCGACCAGATCGTCACGACGCAAAAACGCATTCAAGCCACCCGCCAAGCGCGCGACCTCGCGCAAAACACACTTGACGCCGAAGTAAAGCGCCTGCGCGCCGGCCAAAGCAGCACGTTCTTCGTGCTTCAGCAGCAGGAAATTCTTTCGAGTCTCGAAGTCAGCGCGTCGCGCGCGCAATCCGATTACCACAAAGCGCTCGCCGACTATGACCGCCAGCTTGGCGTCACGCTTGAGAAATTGAACATCACGATCGAAACGCCCAAGTAAGCGTTACGAGAAAATTTCGTCAGTAGTTACATCCCCCAAGGGGCGGTTTCGCAAGAAGCCGCCCCTGCTTTTTTTCCTCAGCAAGCACCACGGAAAAATCCCCGGCGCCGAGCAAATCGCAATAATGCGCGCCCAACCGATTCAATCCAGTTCAACCACGAATGGACACGAATTCACACGAATGAGGAACAGTCAAAAGCGACCGAGGGAGGTTCCTTCATTCGTGTCACTTCGTGTCCATTCGTGGTTAAATAAGCAGAATCCTGCTCACGCAGTGTTCAGAGTTTCTTAATCTTGATATTCCGAAACGTCGCGTTCGTGCCGGAAATCACCACGCGGCCACCGCGCAATTTTCCAAATTCCTTAAACTGCTTAAGCAGACTACCCGCGACCGCCGCGCGCCAATCTGCCGAATCGATCATGAACGACGCGATGCGATCACTGCCGTCGAGATAGTCCACTTGGTTACCGAACACGACGATTTTGGTGCGATACCACACATCGTTCTGCAAAGTCACTTTCCGCGTCGGCGAGGCAAATCCATTACTGCCCATCTCGACGCCTTCGCCCGCGAGTTTCATCACCGGCCCGGAGTTGCCCGGCAAATCGACTTCTTCATCGACGCGAAAAAAAACTTCCGCGCTACCGCCTTCACTGACCTTCCAGTCGAACAGCAATTCAAAGTCGCCAAATTCTTTTTCCGTTACCAGCGGCGTGCCGCCACTCGTCACGAGCGAACCGTCCACCACGCGCCAGTTTTTCGGAACTTTATTTTGCTGATAGCCGCGCCAATCGACGAGCGACTTTCCATCAAACAACATCTGCCATCCCTGCGAGCGCTCCAGTGCGGTGATCTTTTGTGGCTCCGCCGCGCTTATCTGGCCACTGACGGTAAGCCCCACGACCACGCACCACCATTTCCATGATTTCATGGGGTGACACTGCTGAGATTAGCCCCGGAGGTCAACGTTGCAGCCGGACAGAATCATGCCGCAGGCCGAGCACCGGCCGGGTGAAGTGTCCCCGGATTTTTGTGCCTTGCGACTACGCGAGCGGCGCTTCTTGTTAATCCTCCCATGAGCACTCCCAACGCCTCCAACGAAGTCGCTGTCCTTAAAACGAGCTACGGCGAGATCACGATCGCTTTCTGGCCCGATGTCGCGCCGAAGACGGTCGAAAATTTCAAGAAACTTGCCCGCGAGGGTTTTTATGATGGCACTGCGTTTCATCGCATCATCAAAGGTTTCATGATCCAGGGCGGATGCCCGAATACGAAGGCCGGCGAAACCGGGATGCCTGGCACCGGTGGCCCCGGCTACAAGGTCAAAGCCGAGTTCAACGCCAAGTCGCACGTTCGCGGTGTCATCTCGATGGCGCGTTCAGCCCATCCTGATTCAGCCGGCTCGCAATTCTTCCTCGTCCACGGCGACGCCAAATTCCTCGACCGTCAATACACCGCGTTTGGCCAAATCATCGCGGGCGACGGCGTCCTCGAGCAACTCGCGAACGTCCCGACAAAATCCGGCGGCGGCGGCGAAAAAAGCACGCCGATCGAACGCGTCGCCCTCGAAAGCGTGAAGATTGTCGAGAAGGCCTGAGCTGAGAAGGCCGGTTAAATTGACCAAGCCCGCGCCCCAACGGTAGCGGGCTTTTTTTTCGACGCGTATCCGGTATCAGCGCAGTCGGTTCGCGTCAGTGAGGAGCTCACCCATCAGCAAGCGATTAAGTGTCTTGGTGCTTTTCGCAGCGACGAATGATTCCGCGACTGCATTTGTGATCACCCGCGCCTTTTCCTGGTCACCCTTTCTTTTCCAACCAAATCCCACAAGCATTCGCATTTGTGCCGCGAGAGGATCATTCGGTGACCGCAATGCTTGTCTCTCGATTTCGATCAAAGTAGAAGCTTCAGGTTCGGGTGAAAAGGCCTCGGTGCGAGCTAGGGCTTCCCACGCCTCGAGCGATGACGGCGATAGTTTCGTCACCTGATGCAATAGCAGCCTCAGCTCTGTCGCGGTGGATTCGCCGATGCGCTTTCGCGCCGAAATCTGCTCAGTCAGCCATCTCTTAATCAGATCCTCCGCCAAAAACCAATGCACTCGCGCACTGGCAGATCCCATTTCGACCACGCGCCGCAGTTTATCTCCGGCCCGGCGCTCGTCACCTTCGCTCAACGCCAACATTGCATCCATTTCGAAAGCCAGCGCCTCCCGCGGATACCGTTCTTGCAATCGGATCAACGCAAATGCCGCTTGGCCGGCAGGCTGATTGGTCGCATCCACCACCCCGAGAATACATTCCTGTTCAACCGGGGTCGCCGGCCGCACGGTAATTTTTTCCTTAAGCCCGCGATCTACAAACGCATCTTTGAAAACCGAATAACCACCGCTGTAAACATGGTCATTCAATAATTTTTCCAGTTGAGGAATTGATACGCCCATCGCAGAGGCGAATTGGTTCACATCGCTCATCCCGCTCACCCCTTCAGTCGCAAGATAGTGATTCAACTGCTGCCGCCAGTTCTGGTTTTGGTTACAAATTAAAAAATGAGCCAGTCCCCACGATTGCGCATAGAATAATGACCGCGCCAGACCGTCCTGATGATAATCCGCCGATGCCGTGTTAATCGAGAAGAGCTGGGACAAAGGCATCAAACGCGTTTGTCTCAATTGTGCCACAGTCCACGGCGGAGCTTTTCCCAAAAATGAAAAACCGCGCTTCGTCTCGAACGTCGAAAAGAGCTCAGCGGTTCCCTCGTTAAACCAGAGCGGGGGTTTCCAATCAATTTCGTGATAGAGCGAGTGCACATACTCGTGATAAATAACGGATTTTGCGTGGTCAGAGTTTGCTCCCAACGACAAAACCACGAAAGCGTTCACCTCCGTGCCACGGAAATAGCCAGCTACACCTCGTTTTTTCTTCCCGTTATAAAGAGGCACGTAGCGCTGAAATTCGGCTTCGCTTCCAAATAAAACAACCGTTGGGCGAATCGGCATCACCGGTTCAACGCCAGTAAATTTCAAGAAAGCAAAACGGAAATTCTCCAGTTCTTCGAGCAACTCCCGGGAGGCGTTTTCACTGGCGTCACTCAGCATGGTGAAGTGAGGTGACTCTAACCGCATCCACTTCGCCGCCAATGCGGGCATGGATAACAACAGAAACAAGACCGTGACCCGTAACGACGTTTGCATGCGATCAGTCAGCACTGTTTTCACCCTGCACAAGCGCAGCAAAAAAAATCATGCCGAAAAGTCCGTCGTCACTGTCTGGCATAACCCGACGAACGTCTCTTCCCCGAGCGAGAGCCGGCGGCCTTTGTGGTAAGCCACGCCCCAACGCCGCCGCAGTTTCCGTCGACCAAGCGGCAACGACACCAACGCGCCGCTGGCGATCTCTCCTTTCGCGACCCACGGCGCGAGCACACCGACACCGAGGCCGATCTTCACGAGTTCTTTGATCGCGTCCATGCTGCCGAGTTCGAGAAAGTTCGCGAGTGGCACGCCCTCGGTTTGGAAATATTCTTTCACCAACCGAAACGTGTAACTCGTCTGGTTATAGAGAATCAGCGTTTCGCTTGCAAACGTGTCGCGTTGCACGTGCCCGGCCCGCGCCCAGCTGTGCGTCGGTGAGACGAGATAACGCATCTCGTCGGTGAACAACGGCACGAACGCCAGTTCCTTCGTCGTTTCCGGCTCCAGCATCAGCGCGAGATCGATGCGATTATTCAGCAGCAATTCGGTTTGCCGTGCGTGATCGCCCGGGTCGATCGAGATCACGCACTTCGGAAAACTCTGCTTAAACTCCCGCAGCACGGTCGGAAGAATATATTGGCACGCCGTGGTGCTGGCCCCCAGACGCAGGCGCCCATGTCCCCAGCGTGACAACTCATCGAGCCCACTCCGCGCCGCGCGCATCTCGGCAAGAATCTTCTCCACGCTTCGCTGAAGCTGTTCACCCGCATGGGTGAGGCTGACACTTCGGCCGGCGCGCTCGAACAACCGGCAGCCTACCTGCTCCTCCAGGGCCTTGATCGCGTGGCTCACCGCGCTCTGCGTAAGGAAAAGTTCCTGCGCTGCCTGCGTGAAGCTCCCCAAGCGCGCCAGCGCGGAGAAAGCTAGGAGGTGTCGGGTGTCAAAAACCGCGTTACTCACCTCGACTCACTCCTTTTCTAGTATGAATGGGATTCATCGATTGTATGAATTCTTTGAGAAGCATTAATCACGCCAAGGCGGCGTAGTGGCATATCACCGGCTTTATCTCGGGCAGACATTTCCCATGCCTTTGGCCCAAACCATTTCCTCGCTGCGCACGCTGCGGCTCGGCTTTCTCCCGCTGACCGACGCCGCGCCGCTGATTGCCGCACAGGAACTGGGCTTTTTCGCGCACTACGGCGTGCGCGTGCACCTCTGCCGTGAAGTCGGCTGGGCCACCATCCGCGATAAATTAATTTTCGGTGAACTCGAAGCAGTGCATGCGCCCGCGCCGATGTTGTGGGCGGCGCAACTCGGCCGCGATTGCGCAGCGACCGACGTCTGCACGGGCGTGGTGATTAACCTGCACGGCAACGCTATCACGCTATCCAAGCGCCTGCGGGCGCACGGCGTAATCGATGCCGCAACTTTTCGCGATGAGGCGCTCCGCCGTCGCGGCGAAAAGAAGCTGACGCTCGGCATCGTGTTTCCTTTTTCGAGCCACCATTTGCTGCTGCGCCAATGGCTGCGCGCCGCCCGCCTCGACCCGGAGCGTGATGTGCGCATCGTCGTTGTGCCGCCCGCCCAGATGTTTCGCAATCTCGCCGCCGGCACGCTCGACGGCTACTGCGTCGGTGAACCTTGGAACACGGTCGCGGTGCGCGAAGACGAAGGCTGGTGCCCGGCGTGGAGCACCACGCTCTCGCCCGGCCACGTCGAAAAAGTCCTGATGGTGCGCGCCTCGTTTGCGCACACTCATCCGACAGAACACGCGGGGCTGATCGCGGCCATCACCGACTCTGCGGCGTGGTGCGATGAGCCCACCCACCGCTCGCAACTCGCAGACATGCTCGCTTCGCCGCTCTACCTCAACCTGTCGGCCAAACTGATTGCCCCAGCTCTGCTCGGACGTTTCAGCAGCAACCGCAGTCGGGTGGAAGACGTGCCCGATTTTCACGTGTTCAGCCGCGGTGACGCCAGCGCGCCGACCCTTGCGCGCGCCACCGCGCTGCAAGCCGAACTCGTCGCCTCCGGGCTGCTGCCACGATCGCTCGCCGCACCTAATTTACCCCGCCGTCTTTTTCGCGAGGACTTGTATCGCGAAGCCACCGCCCAACTCGACTACCATGCCCACACCAAAGCCAAGCTCCCCGGCGGGACATTCGTTCCCGCTTAACCGCCGCCAATTTCTCACGCGCAGCGCCACGCTCGCCGGCACCGCCGCACTCTGGGCCGCGCTCGGCAACCGCAGCTGGGCCGCCACCGCCGGGGCAGCCTCCGACGCACCGGAGACGCCGAACATTAACTTCGGCATGATCGCGTTGACCGATTGTTCACCCATCGTCATCGCGCACGAAAAAGGGCTTTTTAAAAAATACGGCATCAACTCCACCGTGACGAAAGGCGCCAACTGGGCCGCCATCCGCGACAATCTCTCCACCGGCTCGATCCAAGCCACCCACATGCTGCTCGGCATGCCGCTCGCCTCGACCATGGGCCTCGCCGGTTCGCCGAAAAAACCGATGGTCATCCCGTGGTTGCTCAACCGCAACGGTCAGGCGATCACGCTCAAGGCCGAGTGGAAAGGCAAAGTCGGGGCTGATCCGAAAGCGCTCAAACCGTTCGTCGATCAAGCCAACAAACTCGGCGAGCCACTCACGTTCGCGCAGACGTTTCCGCCGGGCACTCACGCGATGTGGATCCGATACTACCTCGCCGCCGGCGGCGTGAATCCCGACAAGGACATCAGCCTCATCACCGTCCCGCCGCCGCAAATGGTCGCCAACATGAAGATCGGCAAAATGGACGGCTTCTGCGTCGGCGAACCTTGGAACGCGCGCTCGATCAACGACAACATCGGTTTTACCGCCGTCACCACGCAGGACATCTGGAAAGATCATCCGGAAAAAGTCTGCGCCTTCACTGAAGAGTTCGCCGAAAAAAATCCCAAGACCGTGAAGGCCGTGCTCAAGGCCTTGCATGAAGCGAGCGTGTGGCTCGACGACCTGGCCAACCGTCCCGAGCAATGCGACATCGTATCCAAAGCCACCTACATCAATTGCCAAAAGGAAATCATCCTTGGTCGTTTACAGGGAAAACTCGACTACGGTGACGGTCGAAAAACCGACGATCAGTTCTACATGCATTTCAGTAAACGGAACTGCAATTACCCGCAGGCAAAATATGCCAAGTGGTTCCTCTCGCAATACCGCCGCTGGGGCATGGTCACCGGCACGCCAGATTACGAGGGTGTCGCGAAGCGCGTGATGCGCGCCGATCTCTACGAGGAAGCGATGAAGGAAATCGGTTACGCCCACGGCGGCGCCGACACATCCGCTGAAACGCTTTTCGACGGCATCACATTCGACCCCGCGAATCCCGAAGCCTACGCCACCGGCTTCGCCGTTAAAAACCTCAAGGGCTAATCGCCCCGCGCCCGCTCGCCACCTTCGTCACTATGAAAAACTTCAAACTCGATTGGCTCATCCTTCCGCTCGTCGGCTTCGCCATCGTGCTCGCACTGTGGAGCTTTTCCAGCGCCACGTGGGCGAGCAATCTGCCCTCGCCGACCAAGACGTGGGAGGCGAGTCGCGAGTATGTGCTGTCGCCCTTCGCCAAACGCGGCGAGATGGATCAAGGCATCCTGCGCTTCACGTGGTATTCGCTCGTCCTCGTCGCGCAAGGCTACGGCCTCGCGCTGCTCGTCGGCACGCCGATCGGATTTTTTCTCGGGCTCTCGAAGACGTTTACCAAAATCTTCGACCCGATCATCCAGATCTTACGCCCCGTCTCACCCCTCGCGTGGCTGCCGCTCGGCCTCGTTTTGTTCATGAACGCGGGCAAGGAAGCGGGCACTTACGGCGCGTTGTTCACCATCGCGATTTGCGCGATGTGGCCGACCGTGCTCAACACCGCCGTCGGCGTGCGCGCCGTGCCGCAGGATTTTCTCAACGTGGGCCGCGTGCTGAAACTCTCGCGCTGGAAGACGCTCACCAAAATCCTCATCCCCGCGACCCTGCCTTACATGTTCACGGGCTTCCGTCTGTCGCTCGGCATCGCGTGGCTCGCGATCGTCGCGGCGGAAATGCTCACCGGTCGTCCCGGCGCGGGCGGCTTTCTTTGGCAGGAATACAACGCGCTCATCTACGAGCACATCATTCTTTCGATTATCACCATCGGCTTCGTCGGCTTTGGCCTCGACCGCCTGATGAGCCTGCTCGAGCGCCGCTTTAAGTCAGCCTGACGCACCATGGCTTTCCTCGAACTCACTCACGTCACCAAAGGCTTCGGCGGCCCGCCGGTCCTCGCTGACATCAACCTAAGCATCGGGCGCGGCGAGTTTGTCGCCATCGTCGGCTATTCTGGCTCGGGGAAAACCACGCTGATCTCGCTCATCGCCGGATTGACCCGGCCCGACTCGGGCCGCGTAAAACTCAACGACCTTGAAATCACCGCCCCCGGGCCCGACCGAGGCGTGGTGTTTCAAAACTACTCGCTCCTCCCGTGGCTCACCGTCACGGAGAACATCCGTCTCGCCGTCGACCAGGTGTTCCCCAATCACGCGCTGGAAAAACGCCGCCAGATCGCCGCGACCGCCATCGCCACTGTCACCCTCACTCCGCATGCGCACAAACTCCCGCGCGAACTTTCCGGCGGCCAGCGCCAGCGCGTGTCCGTCGCTCGCGCACTCGCGATGGATCCGCAAATTCTCCTCCTCGACGAACCGCTCTCCGCCCTTGATGCGCTCACGCGCGCGACGCTGCAGGACGAATTCGAACGCATTTGGGAAAAAGATAAAAAGACCGTCGTCCTTATCACCAACGACGTCGACGAAGCGCTCCTGCTCGCCGACCGCATCATCCCGCTCACGCCCGGGCCCGGCGCGACACTCGGGCCGTCGTTCACCGTTTCGCTGCCGCGCCCGCGTGACCGCAAAGCGCTTAATCACGATCCCGAGTTCAAACGCCTGCGCGCGGTCATCACATCCGAGTTGCTCGGCTACGGCGAGCGGCGCAAAGCCGCCACCGTCCGCGCCAAATTAATCCTCCCCGACATCCTCCCGGAAAATCTCGACCTCCCGCGCACCGACCGCAGCCGCCCGCTCCGCCCGAACGAGATCCGTGAAGAGGAAGTCTCGCTCCATTCATGAAATCGTTTCTCGAAATTTCCCAGCTCGGTAAAATTTACGACACTCCGAAAGGCCCCGCCGTCATCGTCGAAAATTTCGACCTCCGGATCCGTAAAGGCGAATTCATCTCGCTGATCGGCCACTCGGGCTGCGGCAAATCCACCGTGCTCTCGATGGTCGCCGGGCTGACCGAAATCAGCGCGGGCGCGATCGTGCTCTCCGGCAAGGAAGTCACCGGAGCGGGGCCGGATCGCGGCGTCGTTTTCCAGGCGCCTTGCCTGCTCCCATGGTTGACGGCGTTTGAAAACGTGATGCTCGGGGTCGACCAGGTTTACTACACCGCCGACCGCGAAGAGCGCCAACAGATCGCCGAGTATTACCTCACGGTCGTCGGTCTCGGCGACGCACTGCACAAAAAACCCGCCGAACTTTCCCAGGGCATGCGCCAACGTTGCGGCATCGCCCGGGCATTTGCCCTCTCGCCGAAAATGCTGCTGCTCGACGAACCGTTTGGCATGCTCGATTCCCTGACGCGCGTCGAACTCCAGCAAGTTCTTATCGATCTCTGGCAAAAAGATCAGAAGACCGCGCTCATGGTCACGCACGACGTCGACGAAGCGCTTTTTCTCTCCGACCGCATCGTGATGATGACCAGCGGGCCCGCCGCCACCGTCGGCGAAATTGTCGAGGTGAAATTCCCCCGCCCGCGCTCGCGCAAACAACTCCTCGAAGATCCCGAGTATTACCGTCTGCGCGAGGAATTGATCGGTTTTCTCGAAGAACGTTCCCACCACCGTCCCACTCGTCCGCCCAGCCCTCCTTCCACCCCTGAGGTGAAACCGCCCGCCAAGCATTCGCCGCTCAAACGCTTTCTCAGTGCGCTGACCGCCGTCTGATTTTCATCCACGACCAACCTGCACACCATGAACTCATTCACTCGCGCCACCGCGCTCGCCGCGTTGCTGCTCTCTGCTGCTCCCGCATTTTCCCAATACGTGCCGCCACCACCCGCACGGCCATTTCCCGGTGTCCTCAACGAAAAAATTCGCACCCGCGACGTTTACCTCAGCGCATGGGACATCGGCGTAAACGTGCGCGTGCGTCACGAAGCCAAGGACGACGCCGGCTTCACCGACGCGGGATCGAATTGGGATTTCTCTCAACGCCCGCAGGACGACAATAACAACCACTACGAATTGCTCCGCCTTCTGCCGCGCGTCGGTTACACCGCTAAAAAATGGGCGTTTCTGGTCGAAGGCCGGTCGAGTTATTCCTACGGCGACGAACGCTTCAACGCCACCACCGCCGGCCAGGGCCTCCCAGAACGCGACGGCGCCCTCGATGCGCACCAAGCCTACGTCTTTGTCGGCAACCACAAGGAGTTTCCGGTTTCCCTCAAACTCGGTCGCCAAGAACTCGTTTACGGCGACCAGCGCCTCGTCGGACATCTCCGTTGGAACAATGGCGCGCGCACCTTCGACGCGACGAAAGTCCGCTGGCAAAACGCTATCTTCGGCGTCGATGTGTGGACGGGAGGCCTCGTCTATAACGACCATCGCAATCTCAACCGCTCCAACTCGCAGGATCGTTTTTCGGGCGCGTATTTCAATTTTCCGACCCTCGCGAAAAACGAAATCGTCGAAGCCTACCTGCTCGCGCGCAACGTCGCGCGCGGCATCGCCACCGATAACTGGAGTGGCGTCGCGGCGCCATTTCGTTTTCCCGGCGCGCAAGATCTCTACACCGCCGGCCTCCGTGTGAAATCCAAGCCACTCGCCTACAACGCGTGGGACTACGGCGTCGAAGTCATGCACCAGTTCGGCAGTCGCACGGCGGTGTTTCCCGCGACCACTGTGGCCGCCGCGCTCGCTGCGCCGCGTCTCGACCAGGACGCTTTTGCCGCCGTGTTGCAGGCCGGCTACACGTGGACGGAACACGCGTGGCAACCGCGCCTCGCGCTGCTCTACAGTTACGCGTCGGGCGACAAAAATTCCGCCGATGCGAAGAGCGGCACCTTTCAAAATCTCTTTGCCACGACTCACCTGCACTACGGCTACATGGATTTGAACAGTCTGCAAAATCTCCACGATCTCCGCCTGGCCTACACCGCTAAACCGAAAGCCAACATCAGCCTCGCCGCTGAGTTGCATTTCCAGTTTCTCGATCGCCCTACGGATTTCTGGTATAACGTCGCCGGTGTGCCGCGTAACTTTGCCGGCGCCGCCGTCGGCAGCGGCGGCGGCTATCGCATCAATCCCACCTACAGTCGCACGCTCGGCACCGAGATCGATCTCGTCGCAGGCTGGACGTTTACCACCTACGCGCAGCTCGAAGTCGGCATGTCGCATTATTTCCGCGGCGACTACATCAAACAATCGCTCGCCGCCGTCGGCTCCAAAGACGCGAGTTACTGCTACGTCCAGCTCACTCTGAATCTCTGAGCGAGCCAATGTCCGACGCATTTAAGCATCCCGGCCCGCCCTCTGTCGCTCTAGCGAAGGACGGCGCTTTCACGCCCGAGCAAAAAGAATATTTGCAGGGGTTCATGGCCGGAGCAGCCGCGAGTGGCGTATTTGTCGGACACACGGCCAGCGGACAACTCACCGGTCAGGCCACTGCCTCGTCATCGGAAAACTTCGCCGCGCCGCCAGCCGAAGACACGATTTTCGGCGCCCCGCTCGCCGATCTCTCGAAACCAGAGCGCTGGAAACACGAGGAAAACGGCCTCGACGTCTGGGAAAAAATGGTCGCCCACGCGGCGGCGGACAAATTTCCCGACGAAGCGGATACGTTCCGTTTCAAATTCCACGGTTTGTTCTACGTCGCGCCCGCGCAGGACAGTTTCATGATGCGCCTGCGCATTCCCGCCGGGGAAATCTCCGCGCACCAACTGCGCGGCCTCGCCAGCCTCGCCGAAGAATGCGGCAACGGGCGCGCCGACATCACCACGCGAGCAAACCTTCAGCTCCGCGAATTGCGTCCGCGCGCTATCGTCCACGCCCTCACGTGCGTGCAGAATCTCGGCCTCACCTCGCGCGGTTCGGGCGCAGACAACATTCGGAACGTCACCGCCACGCCCACGAGTGGCTTCGACCGCGACGAGTTGATCGACGTGCGGCCCTACGCGCACGCGCTGCATCACTATATCCTGAATCACCGCGACCTCTACGGCCTGCCGCGCAAGTTCAACATCGCCTTCGATTCCGGCGGCGCCATCTCGTCCGCCGTCGACACCAACGACATCGGTTTCTTCGCCGTCCGCATCACCGAAAAATCGCTCGCCGCGCTTTCCACTGTCGAAATCTCCAATTCAAAATCCGAGATTCAACCCGGAATTTATTTCCGAACTGAAGTCGGCGGCATCACCGGCCACAAGGATTTCGCCCGCGACACCGGCCTGTTGTTGAAACCATCGGAACTCGTGCCCGTCGCCGCCGCGATGGTGCGGGTTTTCCGTGAACACGGCGATCGCACCGACCGGAAAAAAGCGCGCCTCAAATACTTGCTCGAAAAGTGGGGCGGCTTTCCGCGTTTCCTTGAAGAAACCCAGAAGAAACTCGCCTTCCCTCTCATCTACGCGCCACGCGCGATCGCTGAACCCCGCCGCCCCGTCATCAAGCACGGCCACCTCGGCACTTATAAACAAAGTCAAACTGGCCTCAACTACGTCGGCATCGGTGTGCCCGTAGGCAGCATGAGCGTGAAGCAAATGCGCCGCCTCGCCGACCTCGCCACTCACTACGGTCGCGGCGAACTCCGTCTCACGGTGTGGCAGAGCATCGTAATCCCGCACGTGCCTGATGCCTTCGTCGCGACGCTCAACCGCGCCGCGCAAAGTCTCGGATTTTTCACGGACGCGCACACCGCCGCGGGCTGCGTGATCGCCTGCACCGGCAACCAAGGTTGCAAATACGCCGCCGCCGACACCAAGAGCCACGCGCGTGCCATCATGGGACACCTGCGCAAACGCGATCCCGGCCTCGACCAGCCGGTCAACCTTCACCTCACCGGCTGCAACCATTCGTGCGCTCAGCATTACTGCGGCGACATCGGCGGCATCGCCACCAAACTCGCCGATGGCCGCGAGGGTTACCACGTTGTGCTCGGCGGCGGGATGGATCACGAGCAAGGCATCGCGCGGGAGATTTTCCGTGGAGTCGGCGCGGACGAACTGCCTTCGCTCGTGGAAAAAGTGCTCAGCACCTACCGCGACCGCCGGTCCGCCGGCGAAAGCTTCGTGCAATGGAGCCGCCGCCACAGCGTGAAAGAAATCCAGGAGATGCTTTCCTCATGAACCAACTCGTCCCGCTCATTCCGGACACCGCGCCGTTCTCACCCGAGCAACGCGCGTGGCTCAACGGCTTTCTCGCCGGCGTCTTTTCCCGCGCCACCTCAACATCCGCCGCCGGAAGCCAGATGCTTCCCGCCACGGCGCTGGCTCCGCTCACGATCCTCTTCGGCTCGCAGACCGGCACCGCCGAAGGACTCGCAAAAAAAATCGCCAAGGAAGCAGGCAAACGCGGATTCGCCCCAACCGTGCTCGACATGGCCCAGACCGATCTCGCCAAACTCTCCGCCGAGAAAAACTTGCTCGTGCTCACGAGCACCTACGGTGACGGCGAACCACCCGACAATGCCAAAGCCCTTCACGCCGCGCTCCTCGCCGCCGGCGACCGACCGCTAACGTCCATTCGATTTTCTGTCTGCTCGCTCGGCGACACTAACTACGCACAATTCTGTCAGTGCGGAAAAGACTTCGACGCCGCGCTCGAACGCCTCGGCGCCACGCGGGTTTCTCCCCGCGTCGACTGCGACCTCGATTACGAGGAAGCTTTCACGAAATGGCTCGATGCCGCGCTCGCCGCGCTTGGCTCCGCTCCGACCGAACATCGAAAATTCGAAATCGAAACGGCGCCCGTCGACGTCACCGCGCATTCGAAAAAAAATCCTTTCCCCGCCGCGGTGCTCACCGTGCGCCCACTCAATGGCGAGGGGTCCGCCAAAGAAGTGAATCACGTCGAACTTTCCCTCGAAGGTTCCGGTTTGAGCTACGCCGCCGGCGACGCGCTCGGCGTCGTGCCGCACAATTGCCCCGCGCTTGTGGCTGAGGTGCTTGCCGCGCTCGGCTGCGACGGCGAAGAGGCGGTCAACACTCCGCAGGGCGAATTGCCGTTTCGCCGCGCGCTGACCGAATATTACGACCTCGGAAAACCTTCGGCGGAACTCCTCGCGCTCGCGCCGGCAATTGCCGGTGGCGCGGACACCACGACCAAGCCGCATCACGTGATCGATGCACTCGTTGCGCTCCCGGCCAAACCAGCGCCCGGCGAACTTGTCACGCGGTTAAAAAAAATCCAACCGCGCCTCTATTCCATTTCTTCGTCGCCGAAAGCCCACGCTGGTCAGGTGCATCTTACCGTCGGCACCGTGCGCTACGACAAGGACGGCCGCTTCCGCAAAGGCACTTGCTCCACTTTTCTCGCCGAGCGCGCGCTCGCGGCCGGTAAAGTGGGCGTGTTTGTCCACACCAACCCCGCATTCCGTCCGCCCGCCGACGGCGCGAAATCCATGATCATGATCGGCCCGGGCACGGGCGTGGCACCGTTCCGCGCATTTCTCCACGAGCGACGCGCCACGCGGGCGACAGGAAAAAACTGGCTGTTCTTCGGCGACCAGAAAGCAGCGAGCGATTTTCTTTATCGCGAGGAATTACTCGGCATGGAGGAAAGCGGGCTGATCACGCGGTTCGACCTGGCGTTCTCACGCGATCAGGCGGAAAAAATTTACGTGCAGCACCGCATGCTCGAACACGCGGCGGAATTTTTCGCGTGGCTCGAAGCCGGCGCGCACCTCTACGTCTGCGGCGACGCTTCGCGCATGGCGAAGGATGTCGATGCCGCGCTGCACCAAGTCATCGAAAAAGCTGGCAAAAAATCCCCCGAGTCCGCCGCGGCTTACGTGCAGGCGCTGAAGGCCGCCAAACGTTACGCGCGCGACGTATATTGAACGATGGTCGCCCCGCGCCAGCCGCTGCAGGATTTTTTGGACGAACTGCTCGCCGAGCAAGGCCGGTTGCAAACGCCCGTGGTGCAAGCCAGCGCCGCGCATGACGATTTCTCAAATCAGCGCGCGCAAACTTCCAGTTACCATAGTCTCATCCCGCTCAGCGCACCCGGTCCGGGCGAGCAATACGCGTTTGAAGTCGACCTCGACGCGTGCAGCGGTTGCAAAGCCTGTGTGGTCGCCTGCCACGCGCTCAACGGGCTCGACGAAACTGAATCGTGGCGCGACGTCGGGCTTGTTCACGGCGGCACGTGGAAGGAGCCGTTTCAGCAAACCGTCACCACTGCGTGTCACCACTGCGTCGATCCCGCCTGCCTCAACGGCTGTCCGGTGCTGGCCTACGAAAAAGATCCGATCACCGGCATCGTGCGACACCTCGACGACCAGTGCATCGGCTGCCAGTATTGCGTGCTGAAATGTCCTTACGACGTGCCGAAATACAGCGAACGTCTCGGCATCGTGCGCAAATGCGATATGTGTCACCAACGGCTTGCCGTCGGCGAAGCGCCCGCCTGTGTCCAAGCCTGCCCGACGCACGCCATTAAGGTCGTCAAGGTTTCACTCCACGTCGGTGCCACCGCCCGGCCCACGGCTGACACTTCCGCGTTTCTCGCCACCGCGCCCGACCCAGCTTACACGCAGCCCACGACACGTTACGTGAGCAAACGACCGCTGCCGGAAAATCTGCTTGCGACCGACGCCGCCGAACTGCGCCCACAACCCCCGCACTGGCCGCTCGTGTTCATGCTCACCTTGATCCCGGCTTCGGTCGGTATTTACCTCTTCGCCGCGCTTTTCCACGCCGGTCGGGCCGAGCCGTTTGTCATATATTATATGACAAACCTGGCTTGGCTCATCGGAGCGGCGGGGCTCGCCGCGAGTGGATTTCATCTAGGCCAGCCGCTGCGCGCATGGCGGATATTTCTCGGCTGGAGAAAAAGCTGGCTGAGTCGCGAGGCCATGGTGTTTGGCGCGTGGTTTCCGCTAGCGAGCGCGAGTTGGCTCGATCCTCAACTCCTGTTGCCCGCAACGCTCATCGGGGCAGCCGGCTTGTTTTGCTCCGTCATGATCTACGTGGACACCCGTCGCCGGCTATGGCGTTTCGCGCAAACCGCTCCGCGTTTTTTCGGCAACGCCCTCGTGATCGGGGCCGCCGCTGCGCTAGCCGTCGCGCCGGACACGACGAACGCGGCAATTCTCGCGCTCGTCACGTTGGGAAAACTCGCGTGCGACGCGCGCCTGCTCCACCCGCTCGATCACCCCGATGCCCACGATGAATCTGTGCCCACGCCTGAGCTCAGCACCGCGCGTTTGCTCACCGGTTATTTCGGGAAAATTTTCCGCCTGCGTATCGTCGGCGCGTTGTTCACCGGCTTGGTGTTGCCAGCGCTGCTCATCGGGGAGCAGTTACCTGCCACGGCGGGTTGGGTGATTTTCGCCAGCGCCTTGCTCGGCGAGTTTGCGGAGCGTTATTTATTTTTCCGCACGGTCGATTCACCGAAAATGCCGGGCACCGTGCGCAAATGAAAAAAGAAGTCGACGCCCTGCTGCACGCCCGCCAGGGGCCCATGACGAGCGAACTGGTGCTCCGTCCGGGCGACTTCGGTCTCGGCCACGTGCCCGCGCGACTGAAACCCGCAGCGGTGGCCAAATCCATTTGCGGGTTCTGCAGCACCGGTTGCTCGCTGAAAGTCCACCTCAATGCCAGCGGCGAAGCGGTCAACCTCACGCCTGATCCGGAATATCCCGTCAATCTCGGCATGGCCTGCCCCAAGGGCTGGGAGGCGCTCACGCCGCTGGCCGCCACGGATCGCGTCACCACGCCGCTGTTGCGCAATCGGCTCACCGGACAGCTTGAGCCAGTCAGTTGGGAGCGCGCGCTCACGGCTTTCGTAGAAAATTTCAAAGGCATTCAGGCGCGTCACGGCGACCACGCGATTTCATTGCTCAGCACGGGACAGATCGTGACGGAGGAAATGGCGCTGCTCGGCGCGCTCGCGAAATTCGGCCTCGGCATGCTGCACGTGGATTCGAACACCCGCCAGTGCATGGCGACCTCGCACGTCGCTTACAAACAATCGTTTGGCTTCGACGCGCCGCCATTCACCTACGCGGATTTCGAGGAAAGCGACGTGCTGTTTTTCATCGGGGCGAATCCCTGCATCGCGCACCCGATCATGTGGCAGCGAGTGATGATGAACCAACACCAGCCGGCCATCATCGTCGTCGATCCGCGCCGCACCGAAACCGCGATGCTCGCCACGCAACACCTCGCCCTGCGCCCGAAGGCAGACCTCACGCTCCTCTACGGACTCGCGCGCGAATTGATTTACCTCGGCGCCGTTAAACGGGAATTCATAGACGCACACACCGCGGGATTCGCGGAGTTCGTGCAATTCATCGAAACATTCACCCCCGAACGCACCGCGCACGAAACCGGCATCTCCGTTGAAGAACTCCGCCGTTGCGCGGAAACCATCGCACGCGGGCAACGCGTTTCGTTTTGGTGGACGATGGGCGTCAATCAAAGCCACGAAGCCACGCGCACCGCGCAGGCAATCATCAACCTCGCGTTGATGACCGGCAACATCGGGCGGCCCGGCACCGGCGCGAACTCCATCACCGGCCAGTGCAATGCGATGGGCTCGCGCCTCTTTGGCAACGCGACCTCATTGCTCGGCGGCTACGATTTCGCCAACGCCGCCCATCGGGCCCACGTCGCCGCCATTCTCGGCATCGACCCAACCCAAATCCCCTCTGAAAAAAGTTGGGCCTACGACCAGATTATCGACGGCATCGAGCGAGGCGATATTCGCGGACTCTGGATCATTGCGACCAACACCGCGCACTCGTGGATTAACCAAGGCCGCTTTGCCGCGATCCGCGCGAAACTCGATTTCCTCGTCGTGCAAGACATGTATGCGACGACCGAAACCGCGCGCCTGGCCGACCTCGTGCTCCCCGCCGCCGGGTGGGGTGAAAAGGAAGGCGTCTTCATCAACAGCGAACGCCGTCTCGGCGTGGCGCGCAAAGTCGCACGGGCGCCCGGCCTTGCGCTCAGCGATTTTCGTATTTTCCAACTGATCGCAGAGGCCTGGGGCTGCGGCGCGATGTTTCGTGAGTGGAGTTCGCCCGCGGCCGCATTTCAAATTCTGAAAAAACTGTCCGTGGGCCAGCCCTTCGATTTTTTTGGCATCCGCGACTACGCCCACATCGAAGAAGCGCGCGGCATCCAGTGGCCTCTGCCTGAACGCGGCGCCGATCCCGCGCCCGAACGGCGGTTGTTCGCCGATGGGAAATTTTTCACGAGGGACGGGCGCGCGAAATTTTTCTTCGACGAACCCCGTCCCATGCCGGAGCAGGCTGATGCACACTACCCGCTCATCCTACTCACCGGACGCGGCACCTCCGCGCAGTGGCACACCGGCTCACGCACGAACAAAAGCGCGATTCTCCGCAAACTCGCGCCGACGGTGCAGCACGTCGAAATCAATCCCGCCGACGCCGCCCAAGTCGGCATCAGCGACGGCGCGAAGGTTACCGTGCAATCGCGCCGCGCCGCCGTCGAAGCCGTCGCGCTCGTAACCCACGTTGTGCAACCCGGCCAAGTTTTCATGCCGATGCATTTTCCCGACGTAAACAAACTCACCTTCCCCGCCTACGACCCGCACTCGCGACAACCAAGCTACAAAGCGTGCGCGGTTCGCGTGACGAAAGCCTAGCGCATGGGCTTGAGCTCAAGCGGGGTTTTCACGGTCTCATCCGGAACGGGCTCGAGTGCCAATCTAGGAACTTTGCGCAAGAGAGGGGTGCCCCAAAAAATGGCCTTAAATATCCACCGATTGAAAGAGCGCCCATGAACTCGGCCCGTTTCGCGACGCTGTCGACGGCTCAGACGGCCGCGCAAATAGAAAACCCGGTGCACGCGCGTGCAACCGGGTCGAAAGACTGAACGCTGATTAACTTTTACGACTCGAATCCGAGCGCCTGCGAGACGGCACCGTAAACGATGCGGCCGTTGCGAGTGTTCACGCCCTTCGCGAGGCCCTTGTGCTCGTTGAGCGCGCGCTCGACTCCTTTCTGCACCATCATCGCGACGAACGGTTCGGTCGCTTGGGTGAGGCCCAGCGCCGACGTGCGGCCGACCAGCGCCGGCATGTTCGGCACGGCGTAGTGAATGACATCGTGCTCCTTGTAAGTCGGTTTCTCGTGCGAGGTCGGGCGAATCGTTTCGACGCAGCCGCCTTGGTCGATGGCGATGTCCACGATCACACTTCCCGGACGCATGCTCTTCACGACTTTTTCGGAGACAACGATCGGGGCTTTCGCGGCGGGAATCAGCACTGCGCCGATGAGCAAATCCGCGTCAGCGACTTCGTGTTCGATGTTCGCCGGGTTCGACATGAGCGTGACGATGCGACCGCGATACTCGGTATCGAGCGCTTCGAGTTTGCGCGTATCGAGGTCGAGCACGGTGACGCGCGCGCCCATGCCGGCCGCCATTTGCACCGCGTGCGCACCAGAGTTACCTGCGCCGATCACGACCACGTGACCGGGCATCGTGCCGGGAATGCCGCCGAGCAAGACACCCGAGCCGCCGAGTTGGGATTGCAGACGATACGCTCCGATCTGAATCGAGAGGCGACCTGCGATCTGCGACATCGGTTTCAACAACGGAAACGAGCCATCCGAGCCTTCCACCGTCTCATAGGCGATGCCGAGCACGCTCTTGCGACAAAGTTCTTTCGCGAGTTCCGGACCGGCGGCGAGGTGCAGATAGGTGAAGATCGTCTGCCCTTGTTGGATGAGGCTGTATTCTTCTTTCAGCGGCTCTTTCACTTTCAAAATCACGTCAGCGCTCTTCCACACCTTCGAGGCCGAAGGCACGATGGTCGCGCCGGCAGCCTTATATTGCGCATCGACAAAACCAGCGCTGATGCCGGCACTTTTTTCGAGCAAGACCTTGCCGCCGAGCGAGGTCACGCGACGGCAAAGACTGGGCGTCATGGAAACGCGCGTTTCGCCGATCTTAACTTCTTTAGGAACTCCGATAATCATAGGCCGTTATGACACGGCATTCTGGGCTCTCACGCAACCTGTAAGCAGCCGAACGCAGATTTGCCTTGAGGTGGCGTTTACCGCATCGTGCCGGCTCGCCTCCCGCCCATGTCCAAACCGATTCAGCTCATCGTCGCCTGCTCGGAAAATCGCGTCATCGGACGCGACCGCCGCCTGCCTTTCGATATTCCCGAGGACAAACGCTGGTTCCACGACCAGACCGCGGGGCAAACCGTCGTGCTCGGCCGAATTTGCTACGAGACCTGGCCGCAAGTCCTCGCGGATGGCCGTCAGCCGATCGTGATCACCAGCAATCAGTCGCTCGCCTCGTCGCGCGTCCGGGTCGCGCGCAATGTGGCGGCCGCGCTGCAAATCGCGCAGACCTTGCCCGGCGAAATCATGGTGTGCGGTGGCCAGCGCATCTACGAAGAAACCCTGCCGCTCGCCGACCGGCTCTTACTCACGCTCGTGCACGCGGAGATTTGCGGTGACACGTATTTCCCCGAATGGCGTCACCTCGCATGGCGCGAGACGTGGCGGAAAGAAAGCGCCGACGCGAATTACCGTTACACGTTCAGCACACTGGAGCGGGCGTAGGTCAGTTCGGCAACTTACGGTAACACTGCGTGGGCGCTCGCCACCGAAACATATTTTTCCGCCCATCCGCGCAGGCTTTTTCGCTCCGCTTCAGTGAGCGAGCGCACGACCTTCGCCGGCGAACCGAGAATCATCGACCCGGCCGGTGCGACGAAACGCTGCGTGACGAGCGCGTTGGCGCCCACGATGCATTGATCGCCAATTTTCGCCCCATCAAGAATCGTTGCGCCCATGCCGATGAGGCACTCGTCGCCGATCTCGCACGCGTGCACAATCGCGCGGTGCCCGATTGTGCAGTAGTTGCCGATTTTCACCCCGTAATCGTCCGCGAGATGCACCATCGCGAGATCCTGGATATTCGTGCCCTCGCCAATCTCGATCGAGTTGATGTCGCCGCGCAACACGCTGCCATACCACACGCTGCTTTTCGGCCCCAGTGTCACATCGCCCAACACCGTGGCGTTGCGTGCGATAAACAGAGCCTTTGAAATCTCGGGCTTTTTCTCGAGGTGTTTGGTCAATCGGGCGTCGATATCCATGCGCTGATACTACGCGCCGGCCTCCGTCCGCCAAGTGCAGAGCGGATTATTTACGCGGCAGATTCGGGCTGGCGGAAAGCCACACCATCAGGCCGAGGCCGCACGCGAGACAAAGCATGGTGGTTAAAACAAAACCGCCCGCGAGCATCAGGAGATCGATTGAATTCATAGAGTGTTGAGTGACCCGTGCAGTATGGACGCACGGGTCGGATTTTAGTTTCGCCAAATCATTCTCGCTCTAACAAGTGGCGCGAGTAATGCTCTGCGTTACCCCTACCCCACCACATGGAACAACTTACGCACATCACCCGCGGCCTGATTGGCATCGCCGCGTTTATTGGCATCGCAGTTATTTTCAGTGAAAACCGCCGCGCGATTCCGTGGAAGTTGGTGGCGATGGGCCTGCTGCTCCAAATCGCGTGCGGCGTGCTCGTGCTGAAAGTCGATTTCGTGCGCAGCATGGTGGACGCCGTCGGCAACGCTTTCGTCGCGATTCTCGATTTCAACAAAGCCGGCACGCAGTTCCTGTTCGGCAGTCTCGTGACGGACACGAAATCATTTGGCTACCTCTTCGCGTTTAACGTGCTGCCGACGATCGTATTTTTCTCCGCGCTCACTTCGTTACTCTTCTATTTGGGGCTGCTGCAAAAAATCGTTTACGTCTTCGCCTGGCTGATGTCGAAAACGATGAAACTTTCCGGCGCGGAAAGCCTGAGCGCCTCGGCCAATATTTTCCTCGGGCAAACCGAAGCGCCGCTGCTGATCAAACCCTACCTCCCGACCATGACGCGCTCGGAACTCCTCGCCGTGATGATCGGCGGCATGGCGAACATCGCCGGCGCGGTGCTCGTCGCTTACATCGGCATGCTCGGCGGCGAAGATCCGGTGCAACGCCTTGCTTTCGCCAAGCACTTGATCACCGCCTCCATCATGTCGGCACCCGCTTCGCTCTACATCGCGAAGATCATGCTGCCGCAGACCGAGCCGGTGGACGAAACCATCATCGTGCCGAAGGAAAAAATCGGCGCGAACGCGCTTGAAGCCGTCGCCAACGGCACGACCGACGGCGTCAAACTCGCCGTCAATGTCGGCGCAATGTTGCTCGTTTTCACCGCACTGATCGCAATGGCCAACGCGATGCTCTCCCACGGCATCGGCAGTTGGAGCGGCCTGAATGACTGGATCGCCGCCACCACCGCCGGCCGTTACACCGAATTCTCGCTTCAGTATATCTGCGGCATCGTGTTCGCGCCGCTGGGCTGGCTCATGGGCATCGACTATGGTTCGCTCACGACCGCCGGCCAGGTCATCGGCGAAAAGACGATTCTCAACGAATTCTACGCATACGGCACGCTCGGTAACCTCATCGCCAGCGGCCAGATTCCCGACCAACGCGCCCAGATCATCCTCACCTACGCGCTCTGCGGTTTCGCCAACGTCGCTTCCATCGGCATTCAAGTCGGCGGCATCGGCACGCTTGCTCCGAATCAACGCGGCGCCCTCGCCAAGCTCGGCGTGAAATCACTCATCGGTGGCAGCCTCTGCTGTTTCCTCGGCGCATCCATCGCGGGCGCGTTGCTCTAAATAAAAAGCCCAACCTCGAAAGGTTGGGCCGTGATTGAGCGAAGCGGGGAACTTATTTCTTCGTCCACTTGCCGGAATCGTCCTGCACCCAGACGCCGGCGGCGCTTTCCGCCACGATGCGACGCGCCCGAGCTTTGCCGACCGCGTCGGCCGTCGTGTTGCTCTGCTTCGCAATCGCCGCGTAAACCGCTTCGCGATCGGCGTTTTCCGCCGAAACTACGCTCGACGCATCGGGCGCTTCTGCCCGCACTTCGACGAAGCCGCGATTGTTTTCACCAATCGCGCCCTTCAACTTGAGTTGATCGATCTGCGCGATGCGTTGCTTCATGCGGGTTTTAACTGCGCCGAGATCCTGCGCTTGCACGGCAGTCACGCCGAGCGAAAGCAGGCCACAAATGAGAGCTAAACGAAGAATGAAATTTTTCATAGAAATCACTTGGTTGCAGGAACGTTGATGGTCTTGGATTGCTGGTCGAGGTCGCCGAAGAAATCTTCGAGCGCGCGCTCCACCTTCACATTCACGTCAACCGTGATGTGGATGGGCTTCACCTCGATGGGTTCGGTTTTCACATTGAGGCAGCCGCCGAGGAAAGGAGCGGTAGCGAGCGCGATAATCAGGGGATATTTCATGGAAATGGGTTGGCGAAGCGGAATGAAGTTAGTCAACCGGCCTACGGTTTCGTTCCCAAGCCGAATTGAGTGTTCAAGCCGAGATTGAGCAGGCTCTCGATCGGGCCGTTGACATTGAGATCAAGACTGACCGGTGCCTTCACGGAGGGATCGACCGGTTCGCCTTTGATGCGCAACTGCGCCGAGCGGCCCGGCGGGGAATTAGGCGGACGAATGTCGAGCCGCAGTTCGCTTAGGCGAAGGCGCAGCAAACCGGACTCGATTTTGTTCAGCACGGAGTAGCTCGGCGAATTCTTACTCGTGCCCGAAGTGAGCAATCCCTTGGCGTTGAAACGGACTTCAGCCGGCGCGTCTTTCTTCAATTCGAGCCAGCCTGTGCCGAGACGCACGCCGCTCGCATCAACCCGGAGCGGCAGACTACCGCTCACCCGCCCGCTGGCTTGCGCCGGCAAATCTTCCGTCAAAGCCATCACTTCCTCCACGCTGATTCCGTCCACGGAGACCGTCACTTCAAGTTCACGCAGGTTCGGAAAATATCGGAACGGCTCTGCCGCCACTGATCCGCCCAACGTTTGCAGCGAAGCCTTGGTCACCGAAATTTTTTCCGCGCCGTCGAAGGCAAATTCCACATTCGCATCGCGCAGCGCGAGTTTGCCGGAGCGGACTTCTTTCACCCGCAGCGAACCAGGTTGCGTTTTGATTTCCCAAATATCGTTCAGCGCCAAATCGACTTCGATGCCCGACGCGTCCACGCGGCCCACTCCGTCTTTGGCGCGCCCATCGCGGATGTGCACCTCACCCTGCGTTTTGATTTCGCTGCCCTTCACACGACCTTGGGCACTCGCCGTGAGCTTGCCATCCATTTCCCATGGTCCGCCCGGCAGCAGCACCATCCGTTGGATGAAAGTCTGCCACACCTTCAAATCGACTGCGATTTCCGGCGCTTTGAAATTCACCTCGAACGTCGACTGATCCACGGTGCCCTCCGCCTTCACGACCAGTCCTTCGCCCGTCGCGTGGACATCTGCTGTCCACAAGCCACCCGCACCCTGTCGCGCGTTAAATTTCACCGCGATGGGCTCAGCCTCAAGCGTCGCCGCCTGAATCACCAATTGCCCATCCACGGAAATTTCCTGCAACGGCACCTTTAATGAATCCACGTTTACATCGCCGCCGCCATAGGAGGCCCACTGCCACGGATTCGTATCTGAGCCGTCGATGACCAACGGCACTTTGGCGTTTTCGACGCGCAGCACCCCGAGCGACGGCTGCCACCAATTCGTCCGCTCTATCGCGACGCGCTCCGCCGCAAACGCCTGCGTGCGCACGTTAAACTTCAAATCCTCCACCACGAAGCGCCACGGTGAAGCCGAAGCGACGCGAAACTTGATCGCATCCGCGCCGACCATCTCCAGTGCCCCGCGAAACGCCCAACCCGCGAGCGCCACTCGTCCCAAATAGGCCGCGCACGGCACCGCAATGACCAGCGCGAGGCACCCATAAAGCAGGCGGCGTTTGGATTGAGTGAGGTTCATGAGACTTAAAACTCGGCAACCTAGCCGGAGCGACTAACGTGCAGGTGGGCCAATTCCTATAACACGCAGTTCGCTGCGCCACGCAAAAGTTATCCCATGGCCCGATTTACCCGTTTCCTCGCCCCGCTCGGCGCATTGCTGCTCAGTCTGTGCGTCGCCGTCACCGACAGCGCGGCCGCGAATCGCAAAGTGCCCGTCGCCCTCCGCGACTTCACCGCAAAAGTCATCAGCGTCAAAGACGGCGACTCCCTTCAGATCCAGAAAGGCGAAGATATCTACGACGTCCGACTCGCGCGCATCGACGCGCCCGAAATCAAGCAGCCACGTGGCGAGCAGGCGAAAGACTTCACGCGCATCAAAGTCGATGGCCACACGGTGATCGTGCGCTGCAAAACCATGGATCAATACGGACGCCTCATCGGCGACATCAGCTACCGCGGCGGCCGATCGCTCAACGAAGACATCGTCGCCGCCGGCTGGGCGTGGTGGTATAAACGGGTTTACCCAAAAGACACTGTCATTGCCGGACTCGAACGCCGCGCGAAGGAACAGAAGATCGGTCTGTGGCAGGACAAAGAGCCACTCGCACCATGGACCTATCGTGCGCGCAACAAGCGATAGGTCATCGCCCGTTGCGCGCCGGTGCTAAAACACGCTTAGGACGGCAGCTTGGTGAAGTTACCCGACACGGGCAGCGCCTTGAGCTTCCAGATCTGCTTCGCGTATTCGTGAATCGTGCGATCGCTGGAGAATTTTCCAACGCGCGCCGTGTTCATGATCGCCATGCGCGCCCAGCGCTTCTTGTCGCGATACGCTGCGTCGATCTTGGCGTGCGCGTCGCTATAGGCGCGGAAATCCGCGAGCACGAGATACGGATCGCCACCGTCCAGCAGGCTGCGATGCACGAGCGAGAACGCACCGTGCTCGTCTGGCGTGAAGTAGTCGCTGCCGAGCCAGTCGATAATCGCGCGGAGTTCCTCGTCCGCTTGGTAGTAATTCCACGGATTATAGCCCTTGCCTTGCAACTCTTCCACCTGATCGACGTTCAAGCCGAAGATGAAGATGTTGTCGTCGCCGACCTCTTCCTTGATTTCGACATTGGCGCCATCGAGCGTGCCGATCGTCAGCGCGCCGTTGAGAGCGAGCTTCATGTTGCCCGTGCCCGATGCTTCCTTGCCCGCGGTGGAAATCTGCTCGGAGACGTCGGCCGCGGGAATAATTTTCTCCGCGAGCGACACGCGATAATTCGGAAGGAATGCGACCTTCAGTTTCCCGCCGATGCGTGAATCGGCATTAATGCGCGCGCCGATGACGTTGATCGCGCGAATGATATTCTTCGCAAGGTCGTAGCCCGGCGCGGCTTTCGCCCCGAAGACAAACACGCGCGGCACAACATCGAGGCTCGGATTTTGCAACAAGCGGCGATACAGCGCGAGGATGTGCAGCAAATTCAGATGCTGGCGTTTGTATTCATGAAGGCGCTTGATCTGCACGTCGAAGATCGCATCCGGAGAAACGTCGATGCCGCAGTCAGCTTTGATGACCTCGGCGAGCGCGACCTTGTTCTCGCGCTTGATCGTCATGAATTCTTTTTGGAACGCCGCATCGTCGGCGAACTTTTCCAATCCCCGGAGCAAATCGAGATTCCTTGGCCAGTCCTTCCCAATTTTCTTCGTGATCAGTTCCGAAAGCTTCGGATTACTCTTCAACAACCAGCGCCGCGGCGTGATGCCGTTGGTCTTGTTCTGAAATTTACCGGGAAACAGCGAATCGAACTCAGGGAAAAGATCTTTCTTGAGCAGCTGCGTGTGGAGGGCCGCGACGCCGTTGACCGCGTGCGAACCGACGACGGCGAGATTTGCCATGCGGATCATCTTCTGGCCGCTCTCTTCGATGAGCGAGCAGACGCGTTTCTTGGCGTTATCACCGGGCCACTTGGTTTCAACGGTCTTAAGGAGGCGTGTGTTGATCTCGTAAATGATCTGAAGGTGACGCGGCAGCACGCGCTCAAACAATCCGGCGCTCCACTTCTCAAGCGCTTCCGGCAGCAGCGTGTGATTCGTGTAAGCAAACGTTTTACCGACGACGGCCCAAGCCTCATCCCACGGCGTATTTTGTTCATCGACGAGGATGCGCATGAGTTCAACCACCGCGATGGCTGGATGCGTGTCGTTAAGTTGCACGGCCACTTTGTCGGAGAAATTCGCCCAGGAATTTTCCTTATTCCGGAAGTGCCGGCGGATGATGTCGCGCAGCGAGCACGCCACGAAAAAATACTGCTGCATCAAACGCAGCTCCTTGCCGGTTTCCGTTTTGTCGTTCGGGTAAAGCACCTTCGAAACCGTTTCGCCGATGGCTTTTTCACGCACCGCTTCGACGTAACCGCCGCTGTTGAACGCGGCCAAATCAAAATCTTCCGACGACTTCGACGCCCACAACCGCAGCAAGTTAACCGTGCCCGTGCCATAACCCGCCGTCGGAATATCGTGCGGCACGCCGAGAATCGTCTTCGTGTCGACCCAACGCGGGCGGTAGTTGCCATTGTCATCGAACACATTTTCCACGCGTCCGTAGAAGCGGACTTCCTGCGTGTATTCGGCGCGCACGATTTCCCACGGATCGCCAAAAATCGTCCAGTTGTCCGGATGCTCGATCTGCCCGCCGTTCACGAATTCCTGACGGAAAAGACCAAACTCATAGTAAATGCCGTAACCCAGCGCCGGATAATCCAGGGTCGCGAGCGAATCGAGAAAACACGCCGCGAGCCGACCGAGACCGCCGTTGCCAAGACCCATGTCGACTTCGGAATTGCGGATCTTGTCGAAGTCCTGGCCGAGCGACTTGAGCGCGGACTCTGCTATCTCGAGGAGATCGGTCGCGATGAGATTGTTGCCGAACAGACGGCCCATCAAATATTCGAGCGAGAAATAATAGAGGCGACGGGCGTTGTGCTGGTTGTGCACCGTCTGCGTCGCGATCATACGATTGTGGATCGTGTCGCGCACCGCGAGTGAGGTCGCCACCCACCAATCGCGCGGCGTGGCCGTTTCCGGATGGCGCGCCAGCGTGGACACCAGATGCCGCTGGATCAACGAGCGGAAAATCTCCTCTTTCGAGTCTTGAGCGGCGGGAGCCGGGCTTTGGGCAGACTTGGCGACAGCAGGTTTGGATGGCATAGAAGACTTGAATCACAAGTCGTGCCAACCCCGCATGCAAGGCGGGATTAACGCTGAAAACGCCGCGCCAATTCGCCCTTGCTCAGTTCAAAATGCGTTGGCCTGCCCGTCGGGCTCGTGTGCGGTTGCGCACAGGCAAAAAGCTGGGCCAGCAGCGCCATCGCATCCGTCTCTGAAATCGAAACCGGCAACCGCACCGCCTTCTGTGCCGCGAGTCGTGCGAGTTCTTCCTCCGCGAGCTCCGCCTTCTTTTCATCGAGCCGCCCTTCGCGCATCAACCCGATGAGGTCGCGCAAGAAGCCCTCCGCATCCGCTGGTTCGAGCCACACCGGCACAGATTCGATCCGGAAAAAATTCCGCCCGAACTCCGCGACCTCAAGACCATGACGATTCAGAAAATCCAGGCGCTCCAGCAGGAGCGTGCTCGCGATCACGTCGAGTTCCACCGATTGGGCAAAAAGCATCCGCTGGCTCGCGATTTCGCCTTTCGCAAACTGCGCCTGCAATTGCTCAAACCACACGCGTTCGTGCGCGGCGCGTCGATCCAGCACCACCAGCCCGCCGGGCGCCTCAAACAGCGCGTAGTCGCCGTGCGCCGTATCGAGAAACCGCCAGCCCAGCAACGAAGGTGCCGAAGGCGATGTGGTGACTGACGCGGCCGGCGCGGGCTCGCGCTCCGCTGCGACCGGACGCGATGCCGTCGGCGCCGCCGATGGGGTGAATACTGGAATAGACGTCGGCGAAGCCAGCGATGTGTTCACCGGGGCTCTCACGGAAAACGGCGGCTCGCTCAACGACCGATTTGCTTCCGTGCGCGCGATCACTTCCGGCGCGAGCGGCATCGGCGCGGGGGAACCGAATTCGCGCAACCGTTGCAACACTGCGCGAATCACGAAACCACGAATCGCCCCTTCGCTGCGGAAACGCACTTCACGTTTCGCCGGGTGGACGTTCACATCCACCGCGATCGGATCCATGTCCAAAAACAACACCGCCACCGGAAACCGGCCTTTCGCGAGCGACGTCGCATACGATTCGATCAACGCGTAATTCAAGGTGCGGCTGTCGACCGGCCGGCGATTCACAAACATCAGCAACTCATGCCGCGTCGCCCGATTCACGCCGGGTTTCCCGATGAGTCCGGAAAGCTTCATCCCTGGCTCGGCCATTTCCACGGGCAGCAAATCCGCCGCCATTTGCCGGCCAAAAATTTCGCCCACCCGCTCAGTCAGCGTCGTGCACACCGGCGATCTAAACAGCACCCGCCCGTCCTCGATCAACGTGAACGCCGCATGTGGACACGCCAGCGCGTAGAGCCGCACCGTCTGGATAATGTGCGCCGACTCGGTCGCGTCCGTCTTGAGAAATTTCCGGCGCGCCGGCACCGAGTTGAACAAATGCGACACCGTGATCCGGGTGCCGGGCGCAATGCCGCACTCGCGCACATGCACCAGTTTCCCTCCGTTGATTAAAATCTCCGTGCCCGCCGTCGCCTCCGCCGGCCGCGTCTGCATTTCAAAGTGCGAGACGCTCGCGATCGACGGCACCGCCTCGCCGCGAAATCCAAACGAATTCAAATGATCGAGGTCCGAGGTCTCGACGAGCTTGCTGGTGGCGTGACGCTCGAGCGAAAGCAACGCATCGTCTTTCGACATCCCGCAGCCGTTGTCCTCGATTCGAATGAGTGAGCGGCCGCCGTTGCGAAATTCCACTTCGACGCGCGTCGCGCCGGCATCGAGCGAATTTTCCACCAGTTCTTTCACCACCGCCGCCGGCCGCTCAATCACCTCGCCTGCGGCGATCTGATTGGCCACCCGGTCGGAAAGTATGCGAATGGTCGGCATGAAGAAGTTTGAAACGTGCAGAAAAAATGCGCTGTCGCGAGCCTATCGTTTTCCGTTTTCGCCGCCCAATTTGATCAGGCTCGCCACCACGCGAAACGGCCGAAACAGCCAGCCGCCTTCCAGCAATGGATCGACGTGACCGGCAATTTTTTCCTCCAGACGATTGGTCAGCACCACGAGCACGACCGCGCCGATTAGCGTGACGATAAAAAAACACTCGAACGCGAAGAGGTTCAACGACGGCTCCGCCTGCTTACCTTTCAACATCAAGCCCCACACCACGGGGGCCAACCCGCCCGTGAAATACGTCATCGCACCATGCAAGGCCACCGGCAGCGCGCGCTCTTTTTCCGGAATGATCTTTGCAAGATAACTCACGTTCGCCGCCGTGAACATCCCCGAGCCCGCTCCCAGCATGACGTAGAGCATCGGCATCACCCACGGCGTCGTGACCGTCCAATGCAAACACCCCAGCCAGCACGCCGCGATGACCGCGAACAATCCAAACGAGATACGGAAAAAGGGCTTCGCTCCCGAAGAGTCGATGCGCGAACGCATAAACCAGTTGCCCGCAATCACGCCGCCATATTGCAGAATCGTAAGCCCCATGATGTTGGCCGACGTGAAACCACCGACTGACTTCAAATAATACGCGCTGAAGGGAATCACCGGCGTCGTGATGACATAAAATGCCACCGCCAACCACAGGTAGGGCCGAAACACCCCCGCACCGAAAAGATGTCGCGGCGTGTCCGCCCAGATCGTGCGCAAGCTCATCACCGTCGGACGTTCGATATCCGGCAGCAGCTTCAAGCACCGCAGCGCAAGCCACGCCCCCGAAATACTAAACGCATACTGCACAAAAAACGCCCACTGCGGCGGCAGCACTGCAAACGACACCGCGCACAACACCAGCGCGCCCACCGAAGCGACGCCGCTCATGATTTGATCCGTCGACCAGTAACGCCCGCGCACCTTTTCCGACACCAGTCCTTGCAGCCATGTGGTGATCGCGGCCGCGCCGACCGAGCGACTCATCGAATAACAAAACATCGCGACGACCATCGCGACGATCATCCACGGTTTCACCCCGTAGGCCGACAGCAACGCCAGCGCGAGCGGCACCAGCAAAAACCAACTCCGCGCACCCCACCCCGCCATCGTGAGCCGTTTGAAGCCGAGTTTCGGCAACAAGACGGTCGCGACCACTTGCACCGGGGTCAGCAGCAACGGCCACGCATACACGAGGCCCGTTTGAAACGCGTCCGCGTCGAGATACGCCATGAACAGCACGATCGGCGTGCCGGTCGCGATCTGCCAGTTGAGCGCGTTGAAAAACGCGAAATACAATCCCTGCCGGAAAGGATGCAGTTCGGGATCGCGATGAGGAAAAAGCGATGCCATCGGATTTCAAATTGCCACCGGCAACACACGCCCGGCGGCAATCGTCTTAACCGAGCAACTTCTTCCAGCGTTTGAACTGGCGCGCGACTTGCGCCGGCCCCGGCATACCGGTGCCCTTGCGTCGCGCCATGGCTTTCTCGAGGTGGAACGACTCCACCCAATCGGCTTCGAACTTCGGATGAACGCTCTGCACTTCTTCGAAAGTGAGGCGATCGAGCGCGACATTGTTTTTCTCGGCCAGCTTGACGACCGCGCCGACGGCGTGATGCGCATCGCGAAACGCTACGCCTTGGCGCACGAGATAGTCGGCCAAATCGGTTGCGAGCAGCGCGGGATCGGCCACTGCAGTCGCACATTTCTCCGGCAAAATTTCCATGCCCGCAAACGTGCCCGCGAGGACTTGCAAGCAGAGCACCGTCTGGTCGTGGCTGTCGAATACCGGCGGCTTGTCTTCCTGCAAATCGCGGTTGTAAGTGAGCGGTAAACCCTTCGCGAGCGTGAGCAACGTGTGGAGATTTCCCTGCAAACGCGCCGACTTGCCGCGCAGCAATTCCATCGAATCCGGATTTTTTTTCTGCGGCATCAAACTCGATCCGGTGCAGAACGCGTCGGGCAGCTCGGCGAACTTAAATTCCTGGCTCGCCCACAAAATCTGGTCTTCCGCCATGCGCGAAAAATGCACGCCGACGAGCGCGCACGCCGAGGCGAACTCGATAAACGTGTCGCGATCGCTGACCGCATCCATGCTGTTTTGTGTGACGCGCGGTTTGCCCTTGGCGTCGACAAACCCGAGCGTCTCTGCAGTGAACTCGCGGTCGTTGGGCAACGTCGTGCCCGCAATCGCGCCGGAACCGAGCGGACACCAGTTCGCGTGATCGGCGACCACCGCGAAACGCTCTGCATCGCGCTGCAACATCTCCAAGTAAGCGAACAAATGATGCGACACGTAAACCGGCTGCGCGCGCTGCAAATGCGTGTAGCCCGGGATGAGCACGTGGCCGTATTTTTCGGCGACGGAAAGAATTGCGCGCTGCGCATCCTGAATGCCGGCGATAATCTCCGCACAGGCCGCTTTGAAATAAAGGCGCATGTCGGTTGCGACTTGATCATTGCGGCTGCGCGCGGTGTGCAATTTGGCGGCGGCCGGCTCGATCTTCGTCAGCGCCTGCTCGATGTTCATGTGCACGTCTTCGAGCTTCGTCTGCCACTTGAATTTGCCGCTCTCGATTTCTTTCAGCACGACGTCGAGGCCACGATGAATCGCGTCACGCTCGTCGGCCGTGATCAGGCCGACGTGAGCGAGCATCGCGGAGTGCGCTTTGCTGCCTTGAATATCGAACGGAGCGAGTCGGCGGTCGAACGAAACGGATTCGCTGAACCGCAGCATGAGGTCGGCGGGACCCGCCGAGAAACGTCCGCCCCAAGTCGCTTGTGCTTTATGCGCCATAGAGGGCGAAGCAACGCCGCGCCGCCGGTCTTGGCAACGAGATTTTGGGTCGCGTTCGCGCAACATAACGTTGCGAAACCGGTCTGGGCGTGAGCATCTTCGATTCTATGCGTTTGCTCGCGTTAGCCAGTCTTCTCTTGGTGGCGGTGGCTGCACTTCAGGCCGCGCCGCCCGCGCTGCCCTCACGCACCGTGATCGTGGCGCCAATGAAGACCTCCATTTACGTGGGCAGCGTAAAACTCAACCCGGGAGTGCTCACGTGGCAGGGCGACGGTTTCGCGACCACGTATGAGGCCAAAGTCACGCCATGGTTTTTCTGGGGCGAAAGCGGCACCATGCTCATCAAACTCACGCATGATTCGCTCGGTCGACTTGCGATGGGCGAAACGGTCGAATTCACCGGTGACGCTGTAAACGAGAAAAAGAAAACACGATCCATCACGGGGCGTGCCCAGCCCAACAGCGCAACCACCGGCAAAATCAAAGTCCGCATCATGGCCGACGGGGTGGAACTGATTTTCAACTCCACTTACGAGTTCACGGCGGAACGCGGGCCGGACAAAACGTAGGTAGGGGCGGTTACCCTTAACCGCCCTGTGCGATGATCGAAAGCCAAGGGCCGTTAAGGATAACGGCCCCCACCCCAATCCCGACCTCACTCCGCCCAGTGAAACGTCACCGGCTTATCAATTGCCGGATTCAGGCTGTGGTGCACGGGGCAGTTCAGTGCGGCTTTTTCCAAAACACCCTCGGGATCTTTTGATTTTGGAAACGGCAACCAAACCTGCGTCGCCATGCGCACGATGCGACGCGGAGCATCGGTCGACATTTCCTTCGTGATCTCCCACTTGATTCCGGGAATGTCGAAGCCGAGCTTCACTTTCGACGCAATCGCCATGGTCGTCACCATGCATGAGGCATAAGACGCGACCGTTAAATCCGTCGGCGAAAATGCGAGTCCGCGGCCGTGGTTGTCCTTGGGTGCGTCGGTTTCGATGACTTGATTCGAAGGACCGTGCGTGAGTTCGCAGTTCAAACCGCCTTTATAAACACCAGTGCTTTTGACCATCGGAGGAGTTAGTTGAATTTCTTTAATCGAGCCGCGACATCTGCGCGCAGCCGGTCGATGTAGTTGAGGGTGAATTTTTCGATCGAGAGTTTTTCGTTCTGCACGAGCGGCGTGAGATCCATTGCCCACGTGAGCGCATCGGCTTTGTCCGTAAAATGCGAAGTATGAAACGTCGCGTTGGCGAGCCGGCGACCGGCGGTCGCGAGGTCGTAACGTTTTCCTCCCGCGATCTGGGACTGGAACACGGCGACAAGTTTCGCGGCGAGTTTCGGATTCGCGGAGGCATCGAGCACTTGTTTGTCTTCGTCGAGCAGCCAGTCGAGGTTGCGCCACACTTCACAGCCGTAAACTTGACGCGGCCGTTTCGCTTTCGGCATCGCACGCAACGCTTCGATGCACCGCAGAAATACCGCGATGTGCGTGTCGTGTTTATCGGCGGGATTGTGGAGGTAAACGGTGTGCGGCGCGGTGGCTTCGAGAATCGCGCCGATATCGGCGCGCACGCGCGGTTCTTTCGCGCTCTTCACCAACGAACTCGGATGCGCGAGTTGCAGCATCGCGGAAAATTTTCCCAGCTTCGCAGCTTTGCGCTGCTCAAGGCGACGCTCGGCCTTCATCTGCTCGTCGGAAAAGTTCGCGTAGCGCCCTGCCCGCGGACTGCCGCTGCCATCCGTGACGACCACGCCCGTAAACCAGCGCTCGTCACTCGCAAAACATTCGGCGATGCCGTGATACGCCATGATCTCGATGTCGTCTTGGTGCGCGGCAAGGCAGAGGTGCGTCGTGCGCGCGAGCGCTTCGGCCACCGGAGTTTTGCTTGGGACGAAAATGTCAGCGTGAACTTGGGAAAGATTCATAAATCAAAAACCGTTATTCGCTTTTGAGATTCAGCCACTCGATTTTTTCCGCGCGGCCCACGGCGTTAAATTCCACCAGCGCGCCCGACAGCCGATTGTCGCCCGTCGCGATTTCAAAACGTCGCGGCATGCCGTCGAGAAAACGACTGATCACCGGCTCGATTTCGCGACCGATCACCGACTCATGGGGGCCGGTCATCCCCACATCGCACATGAAGGCGGTTTGCTTGCGCAACAAGGACGCGTCCGCCGTGGCGACATGCGTGTGCGTGCCCAAAACCGCCGTGACGCGTCCGTCGAGATGCCAGCCGAGCGCCTGTTTTTCCGAAGTGGTCTCGCCGTGCACCTCGACGAGCGCGCCGTCGAATTGCCCCGCAAGTTTCGTCAGCAACGCGTCGATCCCGAGGAACGGGCAATCCGCTTTCAAATTCATCAAACTGCGCGCGAGCACCGTCACCACGAGAAGGCGGAATCCATTTTTTTCCAAGATGAGATGCGTGCGGCCCGGACACGAAGCAGGCAGATTCGCCGGACGGCACACGCGCTCTAAACCGACGATATCAGTTTCGAATCCCTTTTGATCCCACACGTGATCGCCGAGCGTGATCGCATCGACGCCGGATTCGAGGAGCGTCTTGCAAATCGATGCGGTGATGCCCGAGCCCGCCGCGGCGTTCTCACCGTTGGCGATGACAAAATCGATCCCGCGCTCGACGCGCAGTTTGGGCACGAGCGTTGTGACGATTTCGCGCCCAGGTTTGCCAACGATGTCGCCGATAAAAAGAAGTTTCATGCGCAGCTAGACCGGTGAGCCAACCGCGCAGGGAACGACTCGGCAACGCCCATTATTTTGCCAGATAGCTGGCGCTGCCCGCATTGCCGAACGAGGTCGGACTGACGCGCGTCGCCTTGCCGCTTTCGGTATCAAGCACCCAAAGGCTCGTCGAATTTGCAGCGCGGAACGTGCACAGCACGTGGCGACCGTCCGCGAGCCACACCGGCTCGATCGCATCGGCGGGAGCCTTGGAAACGATTTTGGCCGAGCCGGCGGTCATGTCATGCACCGCGATTTGAAAGCCGCGGCCGGCGCCAGCCGTGAAAACGATTTTATTCGGCGCTGCAGCGCTCCAATCCGGTTCCGCGCAATAGCCGGAGACATTGGTCGCGAGGCGCGTCATCGTGCCGCCACCCGCAGGCATCACGAAAAGTTGGGGCCGGCCCACCGCCATGTTATCGGACGTGAAGACTAAGCGCGAACCATCCGGCGACCACGCCGGCGAAGCTTCGACTGATGTGTTCCGTGTGAGGCGTTTGATTTGGCGGCCAAATGAGTTTCCGACGTAAACTTCGGGGTTACCCTCACCCGACAACACCATGGCGACTTTCGAACCGTCCGGACTGAAACGACCACCGCTGTTCGTGCCCTTCAAACTCACAAGCACAGAAATGCGACGCGTGCCTAAATCGATCACGTAGATATCCGGGAAGCTCGTGCGGTAGCTGGTGAAAACAATTTTGCTGCCGTCCGGCGACCAACGCGGGCTGACGATTTGTTTGCCTTCGCTCGTCCAACGCAAGACGTCGCCGAAGAAAAGATCCGAGGTGTAGATTTCCGATTTGCCCGACTTGCCGCCGACGAAGGCGATTTTACCGGCGAAGAATCCCGGCAGGCCGGAAGTTTTTTTCACGGCGACGTCGGCCGCTTTCAGCAAGGCGTTGCGCGCGTTCGCGCCGGTCACAGTCTCGCTGTGCACCGCGCCGCCACTGCCCTTGGAGATCGCGACAGTCACTTGATTCGCGCCTGCGGCCGTGAACTTGATCGCAAACGCGCCGCCCGTGGCAACTTCACGAAATTTACCGTGGGTGCTGAACGCCTGACGCGCGAGCGCCTGCAGTTCGGGGGTGCTCGCGGACAGCGAGACCGAAATCGCATCGCCGGCGGCGACTTTAACCGTGCCGATGTCCTGGGCGGTGGATTTGACGACGAGAGCCGTCGCGCAAGCGAGGCTGAGAATGAGGCGAAAAGCTTTATGCATGAGGGTGAGTCAGTAATTAATGACGAAAGTGCGCGCGGGGTTTTTGTTTTACTCCCGGCAACCTCCTCACAAGGTCAAAAGCGCACCGTTTTCCAAGCAATTTTCGCACCGTTTTTTCGTGACCTCCGACTCCCTCAAAGAAGCTCTCAAACAAGTGAAGTATCCCGGCTTCAGCCGCGATATCGTGTCGTTTGGGCTGGTGCGCTCGGCAACATTTGCAGAAGGCACAGCCAAAGTTTCCGTCGCGATCACGACCTCCGATCCGAAAGTGCCGGTGATGTTGAAGCAGGAAATTGAAAACTGCCTGCGCGCTCAGCCCGGCGTGAAGGACGTCATCATCGAACTCGCCGTCTCCGCCGCAAAAGCCGCGCCAAAAGCCGGCCAAGGTAACCTCGCCAGCGGCTCGACGCCCCCCGGCATCAAGCACTCCGTCGCGATCGCGTCCGGAAAAGGCGGCGTGGGCAAATCGACCTTCGCCGTAAACCTCGCGTGCGCGCTCGCGCAGTTGTTGGAGAAACGCGGGACGCCCGGGCGCGTGGGACTGATGGATTGCGATATTTACGGGCCGTCGGTGCCGTTGATGCTCGGCGTTTCCGGTCGCCCGAACGTCGAGGGCGAATCGCTAATTCCACTCGAACGCCACGGCGTGAAGGTGATGTCGATGGGCTTTCTGGTGGACGACAACACTCCAGTCGTGTGGCGCGGCCCGATGATCATGAAAACGATCCAGCAATTCGTCCAAAACGTGAAATGGGGCGAACTGGATGTGTTACTCGTGGATTTACCGCCGGGCACTGGCGACGCACAATTGTCACTCGTGCAAACGCTGCCGCTCGACGGCGCCGTCATCGTAACCACGCCACAAGCCGCGGCGACCAACATCGCCCGCAAAGGCGGCATCATGTTTCAAAAGGTCAATGTGCCAATTCTGGGCGTGGCCGAGAACATGAGTTGGTTCGAAGACGCCAATGGCAAGAAGCAGTATTTATTCGGCGAGGGCGGCGGCGCGCACACGGCGGAAGCCCTGGCGACGGAATTGTTGGGCCAAGTGCCGCTTTTCCAAGAAATCCGCGCCGGCGGTGACTGCGGGTTACCCGTTGTGGTTAACTCGCCCGAGAGCAGACCCGCGCACGTTTTTCGCGATATCGCAGAGACCCTCCTGAAAAAGCTGAAGGTCTGAGCACGCGGGTTGACAGATGCTCGCGGAGTTCTCTACTTTGGCCGCAGATGACATTGAAGCAGGCCAAACTCAGCTGACCACTCGCGTTTGGCACTTTTTTTCCTGCCGCCCGTAAGACCTATCCATGACCGGCACCACCAACAGCCCGATCGAAACCAGCGGAAATCGCGAATTTGTTAAGCAATCCAGCCTTTACCAAGAGTTTCTCGCTGAGCGTGAGGAGATCTTGAAGCATAAGTGGATTGAGTCCGAGCGTCTCGGCTACGACATCGGCTTCGAACGCGCCCTCCTCGACTGGATTCGGAAGCATCGCGACAGCTGGCGCGCGGCCCGGCGGGCGCAAATTTCCGCCGCCGCGACCGCTCCCGCAGGTCCCGTTTCGTTGGAAAAGAAGTAAGTCGCGCGCATGAAACGCGTCGGTCTCGCCGCACCCTTTGTTTTGCTGGCGGTGTTGAGTATCGCTTCGCGGTGGTTTCCGAATGGCAGCTTTTTGGGTAACGTCTGGTTCCTCGCTTTTCTCGGCTGCATTTTGCTCGTGCCGGTGTTGTCGCGGCTGTGCGTGTGGCTCGGCTACATCGCCCTGTTTTACCCGTTTATCCTGCTGGGCCTAATCGTGGCGCTCGATTGGGGCAACCTGAGCATCGGCTGGAACTAAAAGAAAAAGGCCGGCTCCGTAAGGAACCGGCCTCAAAGTGAAACGGGGATTAACCCGAGACGCGCTTACTTGATCTCTTTGTGCAGCGTGTGGCGCTTGAGGAAGGGATTATACTTCTTCTTCTCGATGCGCTCGGTGACGGTCTTCTTGTTACGCTTCGTGAGGTAACGCGAGGCGGGTTTACCCTCTTTGCGGGCTTCGGTGCATTCCAATGTGACGGTTTCTTGCATGGCTTTAAATGGGTTGTAAAGGCCGAGAGCAAAGCCGCGCGCATCCCGCGTGCAACCTAAAAGTTTTCGCAGTGCAAAAGTAAGCTGGAATACCGAAGCGAAGAGAACGTTCCTCGGGATAACCTCCCACTTTGGGTCGCTCCAAGCGACGAGCAAGGCACTCGTCTTTAAGAGCTTACCTTCTTCTCCGTCAGTGACATCATCACTCCGCGGCGAAAAAGAGTCACTTGCCCGGTGCTCGAAGAAACCACGATCGCGATGCAATCTACAGCCACCGAAATCGCCGCCGCCGCCGCGTGGCGTGAACCCAGACCGCTCGGCAATGAGTGATTATAGTCCGCCGCCTGAATCAGCGAGCCCGCTGACTCCACCACGCCATCGCCCCGCAGAACGAATGCGCCATCAATCGACGAAAACTCCTTAATCGTCTCGTCCATGAAGGGATTGAGAATGTTTCGATCTTCCTCCTTGTAGCCGTAAAATGGATTAAGCACGAGCGGCTTGATGACGTTTTTTACGTTTTCGCTGTCGCCGATCACAAACAAACAACCGACGGGCCGGCCCTCGCGGCCTTCCACCGCGAGTTCCATCGCCACCGCCATTACACGCTCAAGCACTTCCGGTTTCACATCCGCAGGCAACAAATCCGCGTGCCCAGTGAGGAGCGTCTGAAATTCGTTTTCCACATCGACCACCACGACGGTGTCGAACTGGTTGCTGCCCGCGAGGCCGCCCACGCAGCAAATGCGGTCAGTAAATACAATCAATCCACGCGTCAGCCCGATGAGCACCGCACTGCGTAATTGCGCCAAACGCTGGTTGGAGAACGAACGCACCTGGATCGTTTCATCGAAACGCGCGGGATGATCATCCGCATCAGTGAGACTGCGCGTCACCAGAATCGTTTTCAACGACGTCTTCCATTTCGGTGATTCAAAACCGCCCGAAAAAGTATCGCCGAAAACCATCAAGCCCGTGCACCCGCTGCCGCGCGCAATCACTTCCGCTTCACGCAAAATAACTTTGTTAACCTTACTCTGCGCCGCTGGCACCGCCTTGATCGCAATGCCACCGAAGCCTGCGAAAAGACGCTCATAAAGGGTGTCGAGATCCGGTGCATCAACGAGGCTGTTGACGAAATCCTGCTCCTTCAGCAAACGCGCCAGCGCAGCGAGCACTTGAAGGTAATCGCGGGTTTTCTCGTCCGCGATGAGCATCAACACAAGACGCACGGGCTCGTTCTCCATCGCACCATCGTAACGAACGCCGTAATGGCTGCGCCCCACCGAGAGAATATAACGCCGGCTCATCTTTGTGCGCACGTGCGGCAGAGCCACACCGCCCCCGAGATAAGTCGTCATCGTGTCTTCGCGGCGCATCAGGCCTTTCAACAGCGAATCACGATTCAAATCCGGAAACCGTTCCACCGTTTGATTAAGCAATTCCTCCATCGCGCCGTCCATGTCGGCGCTGCTCAGATCCACCACCCGGTTGCGGGAAATATATTTGTCTAGCCGCATGCGTTAGCGTGGGGGACGCTCATTTTTCCCACTCGAGCGCGCCCTTTTTCACTTCGTAAATTAAACCGAGCACGAGCACGCCTAGGAAAAATAAAATCGGGGAAAGAATCGCGATGTTGTTCGCGAGGAAATCGCGGTAAACAAACGTCCAAGGAATCAAAAACACGACTTCGATATCAAACAGGATGAACAACATCGCCGTCACATAAAATTTAACCGAAAAACGTGTATGCGTGGTGCCTTCGACCGGCACGCCGCACTCGTATGGCGTATCCTTGATCGCATTCTTGCGAAAGCGCTGGCCAAAAAATTGGCTGAGCAAAATCACCGTGATGGTGATCACGCCAGCGAGCACAACTTGGACGAGAATAGGAAGATAGGCAGCAGAACTCATCGCTGTCACCATGCGCGGAAGCCCCGCTCCGCTTCAAGTGGAAATTTTCAGAAACAAGCGATTCGAGCACGGGTGCTTACGGAGCAGATTAGAGGAGAATGGCTCCAGGCACAAAAAAGCCGCGGCTTTTAACCGCGGCTGTTGACTTAGGTTTGATCCAATGAAGCGCGCTTAGCGCTTCTTTACCAAGCCAAGTTCCTTTTTGATGTTTGCCACGCTCGGAACAGAAATGCCCAGCTTGCTCGCGATTTCAGCACCCGTTTTTCCATCATGCACGAGGGATTTCACCTGCGCCTTGATCTCTGGCGTGATTTTAGCGCGCGTGCGCTTACCGCTGCTCGCTTGGGCCTTCTGGAAAGCCCCGCCCGCGGCTTTACCTGCGGACTGAATTGCGTTCACAAAATCACCGACCGTCTTGAAACCAAACTTACCCGGCAGCGCTAGCAGCTTGCGCTGACGTTTAATAAGTTGCTTCTCCAAGGAAGCCACCTGCTTTTTCAATGTTTCGAGTTCGAGGAATTTATTTTTGCCCATAGCTCACAATAGAGAAAACTCCCTCCAAAACGCAATCCGTATATACCCTGTATCGATAGCTTGTCTTGTGAATAATCAGAACTATCACCGCCACGTCAGCTAACTTGGCCGAGCCGCTTCTCGCAACGACACCAAAAAACTTCCATGCACGACTCCTCTCGCGACGCACGCATCCAAGCAATCACACGCCCTGACAAAGCCCTGTGGAAATATTATTTACTGGGCGCTATAGCGATTCCGCCCGCATTTCCGTTCGTGATATTACCGATGTATTTCCGCTATCACACGATGCGGTATAAATTCACCGACGATGGCATATCCATGAGCTGGGGGATCTTATTTCGCCGCGAGATCATCGTGAATTATGCGCGCATTCAAGACATCCACCTGCGGTCAAATTTTGTCGAACGCTGGCTCGGCCTCGCGCGCATCCTCGTGCAAACCGCCTCAGGCAACAGCTCCGCCGAGATGACCATCGAAGGCATCAAAGAATTCGAAGAGCTGCGCGATTTCCTCTATGCACGGATGCGCGGCGTGAAAGATCATCATCCGCATCCAATCATCACGTCCGCAATTGTGCCACCGAGCGCCGCATTGACCAATGACCACGACGCGCTGACGGCTGCATTGCGCGAAGCCACCAGCGAGTTGCGCGCCCTTCGCGTAGCGTTGGACAAAAAACAATCTTAACGCGACGACGCATGTATACTCATTCAAGCTCGCTGCTTTTACGCTGGCTCAAAGTCCCGCCGGAACCGCACGCACCGTTCGGCGCACCGGAATCCTTGCGCGTATTTCGCGCGGGCAAAAACTTTTTCAAACTCAAGCTCCTCGGTTGGGGCGTCGGTCAGCTCGTCGCGCTCGCCGGTGTTCTTTTCTGGGCGTTTCTGTTTCTGCACGTCGAGGATCGCGTAAAAGCCGAGCGCGTGGCGCGCGCGGAACGCGCCAACGCAACGGCCGCTGCGCCTGCGAACCCAGGGCCCGCTGCGGGGCAATCGAGCACCCTCACCGAACCAAGTCCCGCCGAATCCAGCGCCAAGCCGGTGAAGAAAAAACGCGCGCGCGGCCAGGGTTATAAAGGGATCGTCAACGTGTTTGTTGAGCTAGCTATGAGAATCCCACCCAAAGCCTGGCCGCTCTTGTGGGCACTTAAAATCGTCGGCTTCCTGATCTACCTCGCGCAAATCCCGCTCACCTACTCGGTCATCCGACTGGATTACGAGATGCGCTGGTATGTCGTCACCGACCGCTCGCTGCGCATCCGCACCGGAGTCTGGAGCGTGCAGGAACTCACCATGAGTTTTGCCAATCTCCAGCAGGTCGTCGTCACGCAAGGCCCCCTCCAACGATTACTTAAACTGGCCGATGTGCGGGTCCAATCCGCCGGTGGCGGCGCTGACACGCATCATGGAGAAACGGCCGATGGCATGCACACCGGTCTCTTTCACGGCGTCGAACATGCCGATGAAATTCGCGACCTGATTCTCGCTCGGTTGAAACGGTTTCGTGAAACCGGGCTGGGCGATCCGGATGAAGTTCGCACTGTCCACGCGTCCGACTGGCTTTCCAACCAGCACGCGACAACAACCGCCGCGACAACGAACGTTGGGGCATCATCAGAAGCGATTGCAGCGGCCCAGGAACTGGCCGCCGAAGCCAAGGCGCTCAGAATCGCGCTCAGTTAAACCTCGCGGGATAGCGTGCCTGCAATTTTCGCGACGCTCGCGCCGCGAAAAAGCACCGACCAATCACCGCGGCGCTTCGCCGAGTTTTTGCCAGGCGGCATGCTTGGTATCGGTGGAGCCCACGCCCAGTTGCGCGGCAAAATCGAGCATACGCGCGTCTTCTTCGCTGATCGGTTCAAACCCATTCTTTTTGCGCGCCGCATTAAGCCGTTCCAGCATGACCGAATCCAACAACACCGGATCCGCACTCATCAGCAAACGCGGCTCGGACACCGTGTAGAGCGAGTTGAAATACGGGCCGCCGATGAATTGATAGAGCTGCAAGCTCGTCAGCGTGATCGCCCACGTCTCACGCAATTCGGGAATCGCCGACATCTCCGCCACCGCTGCCGGCGCCGTGGCCGGGCTCCTGAAAAAGCGGAATGTATTCGAAGCGTTCCACAACGTCGCATTCACCAGTGAACCGTTCACGCCCAGCACGGGATGATCGGTATAAACAGGAAGATTAATCCAGAAATCGGCTTCGAGAAACAAGGGCGTCGCGAGGAAACTCTTGCGATCCTCCTCGGTCGTCGTGGTGGATTTTCCTCCCGCCGCTTGCTCGACGGCGCGCTCATTGGTCACCGGATCAAAACGCGCTGGCAACGGGCTGTCGTAGAACCAGGTCGGGTCGTAATATTTACCCGATTCCAACACAAACATCTGGTGGCCCGGGAATGGCAGCACGCCTGTTGAAAATGACGGCAAATACCCCGTGAGGCGCAGGCGCAGCGGATTCAAACCGACGAGGAAGATATTTTCTTTCGTGAACCCGCGTTTCTCGAGCGCGACGATCACACCGCGCACAAGCCCAAAGGGCGTCGCGAGGCCCGGGCCGGAGTCAGCGTAGATTTTCAGGCCGACCTTCTTTTTTGGGCCGGGCTCCAGTTTCTTACCGCTCTGGCGCTCGAAATCCTGAAGCAGCTGCTCCACGGCGTAGCGGTAATCCGCGTCGCTGAAGTCAGCGAGTTTGTGTTCCCAAATCGGCGCGACGGGCGCCGCTTTTTCAGCGGGAAACGCCGACGCGATCGCGCTGGCGAAAGTTAAAATGAGAACCGTTTTCTGCAGGAGTGAACGCATGTGGATGAGCGCGCGAAGCGCCGAGTCAGACGGGCGCGCAACTTGACAGACCCCAACGGCGGTTAAAAGTTTAATCTTCCCGCATTTCCTTGCGCGGTTCACATTCCGCCGCCTCGTCCACCGTGCCAGTCATCAAAACCACCAGCCTTCGCGATCTCAAAACTCGCGTAAACATCCACGACGTCGTCGCACGCGTGGTGGCCTTGAAACCAGCCGGGGGCGGACGCTTCAAAGGCCTCTGCCCTTTTCACTCGGAAAAAACGCCCTCGTTCAACGTTTCCGCCGACAAAGGTTTCTACAAATGCTTCGGTTGCGGCAAAGCCGGCGACATCCTGAATTTCGTGATGGAGACGGAAGGATTGCAGTTCACCGAAGCAGTCGAAGCGCTCGCCCAACGCTTCAATATCACGCTCGAATACGAGGAAGGCTCCGGCGGCCCGACGAAAGAGACGCGCTCGTTGCGGCAGGAAATTTTCGACATCCACGACCTCGCGACGGAATATTATCGGCAGGCTTTTCTCGCACAGACACCGCACGGCGAGTTCATCCGGAATTACTGGGAAAATAACCGCAAATTCACGGCGGAAATCGGTGACGAATTTAAAATCGGCTTCGCGCCCACCGAAGATAGCGGACTCGCGGCGGCATTGTTAAAACGCAAATTCTCCGAAGACGCACTGCGCCAATGCGGTTTGTTTTTCACGCGCGACGGCGCCGTGCTCACGCATCACACGATGCGCCCGCGTTTCCGCGGCCGGTTGATGATTCCGATTCGCGACCATCAAGGCCGCGTCGTCGCCTTCACCGCGCGCCAGCTCGAACTCACGCCGAAAGACGACGCCTCGCACGAGGCCAAATACGTCAACTCGCCCGAGACGCCGATTTTCACGAAGAGCAATTTGCTGTTTAATCTCGATCGCGCCCGCAGTCACGTGGCCGATGGAAAACCGTTCGTGCTCGTCGAAGGACAACTTGATTCATTGCGCTGCTGGAGCGTCGGCCTGAAGACCGCGATCGCGCCGCAAGGCACGTCCATTACCGAGGGGCAACTCGCGTTGCTGCGGCGTTATCATCCGACTGTGGAATGCTTTTTCGACAGCGACAGCGCCGGTCAAAAAGCCGCCCTGCGCTTTCTGCCGATGGCTCTGAAGGCCGGACTCGAAGTGCGTTTCCTGATGCTCGCAGGCGCAGAGAAACTCGATCCCGATTTACTGTTTCTCGAACGCGGCCTGGCGGCCTACGAAGAGGTTCGGAAAAGTTCTCTTTCAGCGATGGACTTCGCGTGTCGCTCGCTCCTGCCGAATATCTCCGGCGCTTCCGCCGAACAAAAATCGCGCGCCGCCACGGCGCTATTCGAGATCATCGCGCAGACCGATTCCAATGTCGCGCGCATGTCGTTTCTCGGCGAAATAGCCGGTTTGTTGCGCGTGCCTCCCGGTTCACTCGAGCGCGATTTGCAAAGCTACCTCGCGAAAAACGCCAACTCGCGCTTCGCGCCCGCGAACAACGCCAAGCCCGCCGGCGCGCCCGCACGCGCCGCCGCCAATCCCAACGACTCGCGCGGCAAAGCCACGGAAACTCACCTGCTCTTCCTGTGCTTGCACCACGAACGGCTCTTGCGCGCACTTGCGACGCAACTCCCGCACGAGTGGATCGATTCCTCGCATATCTCTGGACGCTTATTGGATCGTGTGCTCGCCGAGGTCAGCCATGGCGATTGGCTGGGCCGTGAAAGCTTGGAGCAACTAATTGAAACAGAGGAAGAAAAGACTTTAATCGCGTCATTGTTATTCGAGGTCGTCGACGACGATGGTTTGGCGAAGATCGCGAACGAAGGAATGCGCGCGTTACAGCGCCGTTTCCTCGAGCCGCGCCAGAGGCAAATAGAACTTGAAATAGCCTCGAAAGGGTCGAATGGTGACTCTGACTTACTTTCTCTCCTAAAACAGCGCGCAGAAATCACTCGACAGCTCCTCAATCCCCTCAAGCTTTCGCTCGATTTCTGAAGCACCTGTAAACGCCGCCGACCAACGTTAAGCTGCCCGCTGAGTAACTATTTACGCTATGCCGCATTCCAAGAACGCCAAGACCGCCAATGATAAAGCCCATGCCAAAGCGCACGCCGCTGAGGCCAAGGAAAAAGCTCACGACAAGCACGCCGCTCCCGCCAAACACGCGGCTCCGGCGAAACCCGTCGCAGCAGCGGCGAATGGTAACGGCAAACAGGTCGAGTCCGGCAAAAACACCGCCCTCGCCGCCGCCGTGGATGCGACCAAGGAGTTCAAGGAAAAGGCTCTCGAAAATCTCTCCGGCGATCTCAACGACAAGATTCGTTACCTGATCCGTCTCTCGAAAGAGCAAGGTTACCTCACTTACGCGGACATCAACGAGGCGCTTCCCGAGTCCGTCGACAATCCCGAGGACATCGAGAACGTTATCTCCGTCCTCCAGAATCTCGAAATCGACATCCTCGATCCGCAAGAAGTCGAGGGCTACAAAGCCCGCCAGGAAGAAGCGGAAGAAGAAGAATCCCGCACGTCGAATAACGACATCCTCGACGATCCGGTGCGTATGTATCTCAAGCAGATGGGCCAGGTCCCGCTGCTGACGCGCGAACAGGAAGTCGAAATTTCCAAACGCATCGAGACCGCCGAAATCAATGCGCTCGCCGCCCTTTTCGCTCTCGGGCCGGTCGGCAAACACCTTTCAGACCTCGGCGAAAAACTTATCCTCCGCACGGAGCGCTTCGACCGTCTGGTCATCGACAAGAAAATCGAAAGCCGCGACGCCTACTTCAAGGGCCTCGAAGGTCTCGTCAAAACCACGCGCGACAACGACGTCGCCGCCACTGAAGCGTGGGACGATGCGCAAAAATCCAAGGACGAGAAACTGAAAAAGAACGCGATGATCCGCTTCAAGAAGCGCGATAACGTTCTCCGTGCGACCTACGTTAAATATTATTTCAAGCTGAAGGTCTTCGAGGATTTCCTCATCGAACTGCGCCCGAAGATCAGCGACGTCGAAAAATGTTTCAGCGATCTCCATCGCGCGAAACATCCGAAATCGAAAAAAGACACCACGATTGACGTCCGCGCAGTCAACGCGCGCCTCAAGCAACTCGAACACGAACTCCGCATCACGCCGGAAGGCCTGATGGAAACGTTGAAGGTTGCCCGCGGTTTCATTCGTGACGCGCACCAAGCCAAGACTGAGATGGTCGAGGCCAATTTGCGCCTCGTGATCTCCATCGCGAAAAAATACACGAATCGCGGCCTCTCTTTCCTCGATCTCATCCAAGAGGGCAACATGGGCCTCATGAAGGCCGTCGAAAAATTCGAATACCGCCGCGGTTACAAATTCTCGACCTACGCCACGTGGTGGATCCGTCAGGCCATCACTCGCTCCATCGCCGATCAGGCCCGCACCATCCGCATCCCGGTCCACATGATCGAGACGCTGAACAAGGTGATGCAGGTTCAGAAGCAACTCCTCCAGGAATTCGGCCACGAGCCTACCCCGGAAGAAGTCGCGGAAGAAATGAATCTCCCGGTCGAGCGCGTGCAGCAAATCATGAAGATGGCGCAGCAGCCCATCTCGCTCCAATCCCCGGTCGGCGACGGCGACGACACGAGCTTCGGCGATTTCATCGAAGACAAGTCCGCGGACAATCCTTACGACATGACCGCCTTCTCGCTCCTCCGCGAAAAGATCATGGACGTCCTCGATTCGCTCACCGAACGCGAACGCCGCGTGCTCACGCTGCGCTTCGGCCTCGTCGATGGCTATAGCCGCACGCTCGAAGAAGTGGGTAAACAATTCAAAGTCACCCGCGAACGCATCCGCCAGATCGAGGCGAAAGCGCTTCGCAAAATGCGTCACCCGACGCGTATTCGTCAGTTGCACGGCTTCTTCGACGCCGAGCAAATCGACAACCCGCAAAACCTCCTCAAGAAGCCGCCGGCAATCCCCCCGCAGTTCATCAAACAGGGCGGCCCGCTGGTGAAAGCGCTTTTCCCGCAGGACTAAGCCTCTGCTTTAGCCCTTTACTCACCGTTTCGTTAAAACAAATTAATCACCATGTCCTCACTCGCCCCAACCTTTCTGGCCATCGCCGGCATCGGTCCGACGGAATTGATCATCGTTTTGATCATTATCCTGCTTCTTTTTGGCGGTTCAAAACTTCCTTCCCTTGCGAAAGGCCTCGGCCAATCCATCAAGGAATTTAAGAACGCGGCCAAAGACGATCCAGAGGAGAAAGACTCCAAGAAGTCCGACGCCAGTTCGAAGTCCGGCAATAACTAAGCCGGATTTAATCCCACTGCTTTTTCAAAGCGCGCCCCAAACGGCGCGCTTTTTTATTTCCGCAGATCGTTTTTGAAGAGTTCGATTTGGTCGCTGCTGCCCAGCACGAGCACATCATCTCCGGCCGAAAAAGAATCCGTCCCGCTGGGATTGAGCAGGCGCACGCCAGCGCGGTTGATTCCCGCGACTTGCAACCCGTAGATCTTGCCCAAGGCGAGCTCGGCCAAAGTTTTTCCCGCAAACGCGCTTTCCTCCGGTATCTGCACCGAGTCCATGCGCACGTCTTCGAAATCTGATACCGATTGCACGCCTGACACTGCGCGCAGGAACGTCTTGGCCGCCGCGATTTGCTTCGGCTCACCCAGTAATAATACGCGATCGCCGGGATAAAGCGCCGTCGATGGCGCTGGATTCCCGAGCATCACCCCCTGCCGGTCGACTCCCGCCACGACCACGCCGAACTTGGTGCGCAAGCCGAGTTCATCGAGCGTGCGTCCCCGCACATCCGCCAGATCCGGCAGCACGCATTCCGTCAGGGCCATTTCCCAATCGCCATGCGGAGCCAGCCACGGGGCCTTGGCGGCGGGTGCCTTTTGTTCGTTCTGGTTCAGCCGCTCCTGCAACTCCACCTCCATCATGCTGTGCCAGTAAACAAATTTGGTGCGCAGCAGCGTCACGACGATTCCCGCGACGAGCAGCGCAATCAAAGGCACCCAGCGCCCCATGCCTTCGAATGGCACGAGCGCACTCACCCACAGAAAAATCGCCACCCCCGCCGCCACCTTGAGCCCGGTCTCGACCACTTTTCTAAAAATCGCCGCGCGCGGATGCCCCTGCGTCGTGGAGTCCGCGATGATCATCGCGAGCGCGGAAACATTGCGCCAAATTGCCAGCAATGGCACGAGCGTCACGAGTCCGAGCGTTCCCCAAAACACGATCTCGGCAGCGCGAGGAAAATTGCTGCCACTTGGAAGGTATTCTTCGACCAGGACGAAAAGCTGGTTCGAGAACAGCAGCAAGCCCGACACTAACAACACCTCGACGCCAATCTGGATCAGGCGCTTGCGGCTCAGCTGCCAGAGCACATTTTTCCGGCCGCGCTGTTGGAGCCGTTGCAACCAGTTCCGGTAGCCGCTCTGCACGCTTTGCAACCACTGCGGCTGCCGCGCGAGCAGCGCGTCGGCGATTTTTTCCGAGTGCCGCGTGAGCAAAGGAGCGACTAACGACGTCAACAAAGCCACGCCCACCGCCAGTGGATAAAATTTCGCCGGCACCACCGCGAGGCTTACGCCGAGTTGCGCGATGATCAGGGAAAATTCCCCGATCGGCGTCGCAATCAAACCGATGCGCAACGCGTCGCGCACTGGCGTGCCCGACAAAAAGAATCCCACCGTGCACACGAGCGGACGCATCAGCAGCGAAAACACCGCCACCACCACAATCAGACCTGCCGTGCTGCCGAGCATCCGGATATCAATCTGCATGCCGATCGCCACGAAGAATACCGCGCTGAACACATCGTGCAGTCCCTCGAACGTGCGTTCGACCTGCGTGCGCTGCGCCGTTTCCGCCACCACGCAGCCGAGCAGAAACGCCCCGAGCGCCAGCGAATAGCCCGCGCGCGCCGCGATCACCGCGAGGCCCAGCAACAAGCCGGCCATGCAAAGTGTTTGGAGTTCCTCGCTCACCGCCACCGAAAGCCGCCGCAGCAGCCACGGCACGGTGAGCAAACTCAACACGCCCGCGAGCACCACAAACGCGCCCATCACGCCAATCGTCTCGCCGATTTTCGTTCCACCACTACCGCCTCCATCAAATTTTGCGAACGAGCTGAGAATCGTGAGCATCACCACCGCCACGACGTCCTCGACCACGCTCAAACTCATCGCCGATTGCGCCGTCGCATCGTGCGTCACGCCGACCTCGACGAGAATTTTTCCAATAATCGCCGACGACGAGACCATTAACATCGCCGCGAGAAACAACGTCTCCGCCGCATTCCAGTGCATCGCCGCGCCGAAAATCCGCGTGAGATAATAAATCAGCAGCGTGTTGATCGTCACCGCAAACACCAGCGGCAGCCCCATGCGCCGCAGCCGGCGAAAACTCAGCCGCAGCCCGATGCCAAACATCAAAAACACCAGCCCGAGTTGCGAAAGCGTTTCAATGCGCTCGACGTCGGTCACCAGCGAAAATGGCGGCGTGAACGGACCGATCAACATGCCCGCGCCGAGAAACCCCACGATCACCGAAAGCCCGATCCGATGGCAAAGCCAGCCGACCAGCCCCGCCACAATTAAAACCACCGCCAGATCTTGGATGAAATCAATGCCGTGCATGCGCGTCAGGGCCTAACACGGCACAATCACCACGACCGTCAAGCCCGCAGGTTTTGGCAGCCGAACTTGAATGGGTCGTTGTAGGTTGCGAGCTTGCTCGCAACGTAGCGTTGCCGACTCGCTCGCTCCATTTTCACGCCAACCGCGTCACATCCGACGCTCTGAGAAAAATCTTCACGCTCTCCGCGAGCCCGGCTGCATCCTCCGCATCAAAACGCGCCAGTTCTGGGCTATCCAAATCCAGCACGCCAATCAAATTCCCGGCCGCATCGATTAACGGCAGCACGATTTCCGAACGCGACGCATGGTCGCACGCGATGTGCCCGGGAAACGCCTCCACATCCGGCACGACGACTGTTTCGCGCCGTTGCACGGCGGTCCCGCACACGCCCTTGCCCACTTTAATGCGCACGCAGGCCACTTTCCCTTGGAATGGCCCCAGCACGAGTTCGTTACCGCGCAGAAAATAGAAACCCGCCCAGTTCAGCCCGCTGAGCCCCTGCCACAACAGCGCCGCCATGTTCGCGGCGTTCGCCAGCCCATCGCGCTCACCGTCCAACAACGCCGCCAGTTGGGCGTTCAATTCGCGGTAGCGCTCGGTTTTGGAAATTCCGTCCGTGGTTTTGACGACAAACATGGATTCGATGAAGTGACGTTCACATGAATCTGCCTGCCGTGGATTCGCCAGCTTGTTTTCATCGAAAAATCCCAGGCGCTCGTCCGCGTTAAACTCTTTCCGCCCACGAGTTTGCTTTTGACAATTTCCGTCGCCGCCCGCTTCTATTCGTCAACCCGCCACCGCCACAATGTTTAACCAACTGCTGGGACTTTTCTCCAACGACATCGGCATCGATTTGGGCACCGCCAACACCCTTGTTTACGTCAAGGACAAGGGCATCGTGCTCCGCGAGCCCAGCGTCGTCGCCGTGCATACGGCCTCCCGCAAGGTGCTGGCCGTCGGTGACGAGGCGAAAAAGATGCTCGGCCGCACGCCCGGCAACATCACCGCCATCCGCCCGATGAAAGACGGCGTCATCGCCGATTTCGACATCACGGAGGCCATGCTGCGCTACTTCATCAAGAAAGTGCACAACAACTCCAAGATCGTCTCGCCGCGCGTCGTCGTCGCCATCCCGAGCGGCATCACGGAAGTTGAAAAACGCGCCGTTAAAGAATCCGCCACGCACGCCGGCGCCCGCGAAGTCATCACCATTCTCGAACCCATGGCCGCTGCGCTCGGCGTCGGTCTGCCCGTCGATGAACCTGCTGCGAACATGATCGTCGACATCGGCGGCGGCACCACGGAGATCGCCATCATCTCGCTCCACGGTATCGTGTTTTCCAAATCCATCCGCGTCGCCGGTGATGAGATCGATCTCGCGATCATCAACTACATGAAGCGCGCCTACAATCTGCTGATCGGCGAGCGCACCGCGGAAGAAATCAAAGTCACCATCGGCTCCGCCTACCCGCTCGATACCGAACTCGGCATGGAAGTCAAAGGCCGCGACTCCGTCGCCGGTTTGCCGAAAACGATTCACATCACCTCGCAGGAAATTCGCGAAGCCCTCGCCGACACCATCGCCTCGATCGTTGAAGCCGTCCGCGCCGCCCTCGAACGCTGCCCGCCGGAACTTTCCGCCGATCTCGTCGACCGTGGTTTCGTGATGGCCGGCGGTGGCTCGCTCATCCGCGGCATCGACAAACTCCTTTCCGAGAAAACCGGCCTGCCCGTCACGGTGGCCGACGACCCTCTGTCGGCCGTCGCCAACGGCACCGGCGTGTTCCTGAACAACATCGACGAACTCTACCGCACCGCGGCGGATTTCTAAGCCGGACATGAGAATGTCACCGCAAAAACTGGACACGTGGTCTAAGCGAAGAGTTGCCGGTCAAAAGGCGTTTCGCGTTCGCTCCAGTTTAATTGCAGGTGGAATTCACGCGATTCTCCAATCGTTGCTCTCGCTGAGTAATGTGACCGACTTTAACTGGAAAGGCATTGTTTTCATGACGGTCTTGCTCGGCGTCACGACGTATTTTATCGCGGGCGCAATCTGGCAACAAAACGAATCCGCCTTCTCGAAACACGTGAGCGGCGCTTAAGTCGGATTACCCGCAACCCGCGCCGTGCTCCCGAAACGTTTCGATCAGATTCGCCCCTTCTTCACGCTTGGCGTGGTGCTGTTCGTGTGGCTGTTCGTCCCGTTGGTTTTAAAGACGTTTTCGCGCACTACGTTTTTCGAAATTCAAGCGCCGCTCGCGCTGGCAGATTCTTACGCGGAAGACCTGCAAACGTTCTGGTCGAACCGCCTGCATTCAAAAGACGAACTCCTTAAAGCCGGCCGCGAAACCGCCGGGTTGATCGCGCAATACGATTTTGCGGTGCAGCAAAATCGTCACCTCGAGGCCGAGATCATGCGCCTCGAAAACTTGCTGAACCTGCCGCCCATGCCGGCTTATCGCTTCGAGCCGGCGCGCGTGGCCAAGCGCGATTTCAGCGGCTGGTGGCAGCGGATGATTCTCCGCAAAGGTAAAAACTTCGGCATCACGGTCGGCGCACCGGTCGTATTTTCAGGCGGCGTCGTCGGGCGCGTCACGGAAGTTTACAGCTACACGTGCGTCGTCGATATGCTCACCAGCCCGACCTTCCGCATTGCCGCCACTATCGCGGGCGACAACCGCCCGATTAGTTTCCAAGGCGGCATCAACGATTCCTTCCAACCGCCGCGTGGCAGCGTGGAATTTGTGCCCAACGAAATTCTCGTATCCGCCAATGCGCCCAAACGCCTCGTAACTTCCGGTTTGGGTGGCGTGTTTCCCGCCGGACTTTACCTCGGCGACGTCATCAAACTCGAGAGCAGCCCCGATGGGCTTTTCCAAACGGGCAATGTGCGCTTCGACGAACGCCTCAGCACGTTGAGCGAGGTCACCATTCTCGTTCCGCTGAACTCCGAGGATTTCTGATGCGCCGTTTTGATCCGCGCTGGCTGGTCGTCTTTCTTTCCAACCTGCTGCTCTTCTGGCTGGTGGGTATCGCGAACAATCATCTCGCCCACTTTTCACTCTTCGGACTTACCCACGCTTCGCTGCACCTCTATATCTGCGGATTGGCCGTCGTATATTCGGCCATGCGGCTTGATCCAAAACACGGGGCCATTGCGATGATTTTGACCGGACTCGCCTACGACGCGATGGAGCCCGTTCCCTACGGAACTCACGTGGTGCTCCTCGGCCTCGTGCACGCCACGCTGGTTTACGGGCGTCGCCGTTTCCCGCGGGAAGGCGGCGTGTTTGGCATCGTGCTGGCGCAGTTCGCCAACCTCTTTTTGTTTATCGCACTGTCCTTTCTGTTGGTCGGCGCCAATCCGCACCCGGCGGAAGCATGGCTGCGCATCTTTGTCGATCTGCTGGCCTCGCAAATTTGCATTCTCGCCGTCGCACCTTGGTTTCTCGCGCTTCAGGAAAAAATCATGGGGCTTTTGAAAATTCATCCGGAAACCGGCCGCCGCGTGCTGCTTTGATTTTTTGGCGCGCCTGACTCTTTTAACGCCGTGAGCAAATCCATCGAAACCTACAGCAATCGCAACCCGCGCCTGCTGGTATTCCACGGAATCGTGCTCGCCCTCATCTCCGTGCTCATCGGCGGGATGGCGTTCCGGCAACTCTTCACGACCGCGATTTACAGCGAGCGTGAGCGCAAACAAAACCAACGTCGCGTCATCACGCCCGCGCCGCGCGGAAATATCTACGATCGCGACGGCGAAATCATCGTGGGCAATCGCGCGCGTTTCTCCGTGGTGCTCGACCTCGCAACCTTGCGCGGCGAATTCCGCTCCGAATACAATAAGATCAAGCGCAACTTCAGTTCCCTCGACGTCAAGGAACGGCCCAACGTCGCCCAACTCTCGCAAATTGCCCGCACGACCGTGGCGCAACGCTACCTGGATCAAGTTAACACGATTCTGAAGCGTAAGGAAAAAGTGAACGGCACCGAACTCAGCCGCCACATCGAGCAAACCCTGCTGCTGCCCTACGTGCTGCTCGACGATCTCGCGCCCGAGGAATACGCCCGCCTGCTCGAACGCCTGCCGGTCAACGCGCCGGTGCAAGTCAGCACGTCGAGCAAACGTAATTATAATTTCGGTTCCGCCGCCGCGCACACCCTCGGCTACATCGGCGTCAACACCGACCCCGAGGTCCTCGATTTTCCCGGCGACGACCTGCTGCAATTCAAAATGAAAGGCACGGTTGGTCGCGCCGGTCTCGAAAAAATCTTCGACGAACAACTCCAAGGCACGACCGGCGCCGCGATTTACCTCGTCGATCCCGCCGGCTACAAAATCGACACTCCGCTGGAGACGCGTAAGCCGCAACAGGGCCAGGATCTGCACACGAGCCTGGATATGGAATTACAGCTCGCCGCAGAAACCGCCATGGCAGGCCGCACCGGCGCCGCCGTCGCGATTGATGTGCGCACGGGCGAGGTGCTCGTGCTCGCCTCGAAGCCCGACTACGACACGGTAACACTTAAACCCAATCTGGAGCCCGGCGTTGACGTAGAGAGTTCTGGATTGTGGCTCAACCGAACCATTCAAGGACAGTATCCACCTGGATCGACGTTTAAACTTATCACCGCGATCGCCAGCCTGCGTGCTGGGGCAGTTCTTCCTTCTGACAGGGTGCTATGCCCCGGTTATTACATGGTGGGGCGTCAACGCTTCGTGTGCCATGTTCGCAGCGGTCATGGTGAACGCGACATCGTAGGCGCAATCCGCGATTCCTGTAATATTTTTTTCTACAAATACGGCCTCGAAATTGGTCCAGAGCTGATTGCCTCTGAAGCTCGACGCTTTGGCTACAATCACCCAACTGGCATTGAGCTGCCCTCGGAATTCAAAACACCACGAGTCGCCGATCCGGAATGGCGCAAGATTGGGTGGAAAAGCGCCAACTTGCAGGACGGCATTTGGCGAATGGGCGACACCGCCAACACTGCTATCGGGCAAGGTGACACGCTTATCACCCCTTTGCAGGCTGCCTGTATGATCGCATCACTTGCGCGGGGTGAGACCGAGACGAAACCCACGCTCCTCCACGATCCGAAGCGCCCTGCATTTCATTCCGCGCCTCTTGGCCTGTCTCCTTCCGACTACAACCTGATCCTTGAGGGCATGAAACAGTGCTACCAGATCGGCACTGGAAAGCTCGCAAGAGTCGACGGACTTAGCGGCGCCGCAAAGTCAGGCACGGCTCAAAAACATCCAATCGAACTAGCGTGGCTCGTCGCTTTCGCGCCGGCGGAAAACCCGCAGATCGCTGTCGCGGTCGTGCTTGAAGGCAAAGAAGATCAAAGTTTTGGCGGCGGCACCTACGCCGGTCCGGTCGTGAAAGCCATCCTCCAAGCGTGGAAAGACAAACGCGACCGACCGCCAACCCTTCCCAGCGCGGCACCCGTGAATCTCCGCATCGAATAAGCGACTTCAGCGCGGCTTGCGCGTCCGCTTCGCCTGCTTGAACACGACGCGCGGCTCCGGCCACGTTTCGCGTCGCCCGTAACGCAACCGCCGCAACTGCTCGAGCGTGCGCGCCGACTCCGTCGATTGCTCCGCGCTCACTCCGCGCTCGCGCATCGTGGTCAGCCAGCGACCCGCATCCCGTCGCACCGGGTCAAATTTCTCCGCCCGACCCCAACCGCGGGCGCGACTCCAAAACCAGCCGAACGCCCGCCACAAGCCCCACGCCACTGCTCCGACGCCAAGCACAAATACCGCGGCCCGCGCGACGCGTTTCCCGTCCCAGGGTTTACCGATCCAGGTTTTCAACTGCTTGGAAATCGCGCCGAATTTCTCGCGTAGCGCCGCGCCCGCATCGGTGGTCAGCGCCTTCACTTGTTGGAGCATCTGCACCTGCGCACGCGAATCGAAATTCACGATCCGCCGATACCACAGCACGCGCAAACTATCGAGCCGCGCCGACCAGCTGCTGTCGTTCGCCCGCTCCGCCGCCTGCGCGGTGGCGGCTTCGATGGTGTTCGCCGCACCGGGCGTGGCATCGATCCGCAGCCATGATCCTTCTCCGTCAAAAATCTCCGTCCACGCGTGGGCATCCGAGTTTCGCACCATGTAATAATTCTCGAACGCGTTTAACGTTCCGCCGTGAAACCCGGCAATGACGCGGGCCGGATGTCCCGCCGCGCGACTTAAAACCGCCAGCCCCGACGCGAAGTATTCGCAAAAACCGACCTCATTCGAATCGAGCCACTTCACAATCGCGTCGCCGTCGCCGCTCGGAATATTCGACGAACGCGCATACGCGTGCCTCGCTCGCAGCCACGCGGTCGCCAAAGTCGCGAACTCCCGCGCGGTCGTGCGTTTGCCCTGCGTGATTTCCGCGAGCATCTTTTTCACCGTGGCTTCGTTGACCGCGCCCTCGGGTGTTTTCAGCACGACGCGCGCATCGTAACTTTGCGCTCGGCCAGTTGGCCGGTCCGCCCGCGCCCATTCCTGCAACAGTCCCGAAAACTCGGCATCGCGCAACGTGTCGCCCATCACGACTCCGTCGAGTTGGAACGCCGTCATCGTCATCGGATCCGCGCGCAACGCCACGAGTTGCTGCGACGGCAACGACTGAAGGGGCGTGGTCTCGCGCAGCCGCAAGGTGCCAAACGAACCCGGCAGCGGAAAAAAACGGCTGACGCCTGCTTCGTAATAAAATGTCCACGTGCCACCGACGACATCGCTCGTGCGCCGAGCGCGCCCGCGCACGACTTGCAGCGGACGCTGCCCGCGCATCAGTTGCCCCTTCAGTTGCGCCGACATCCTGAATCCGTCCTTCGTATATTCGTCCAACACCGCGATTCGCAAATAAGGCACTTCTCGCAAACTCGCCGCGTCACTCAAGTCGACGCGCATCGCCACGCCGCTGTCCTGCACGAGTTCGGAAACTGAACCCAGCTTGATCGTGTCGGTAAAACCCGTGCGGTTCTGTCGGGTGAGATATTTATCAAGAAAGTATCCGCCCGCGATTTCGAAGCGCGGGATGATCACGAACAACAGCGCCGAAAATCCCACGACCAGCGCAAACAACCCGCTCGCAAATCCCAGCAATCGCCAGTCGGTCACCGCGCGCATCCGTCCAAAAAACGGCCGCCACCGGCCTTTCGCCCACGCGGGCGACTGGCTCATCTCCGCGTAAGTCAGCGCCGTCGCCGTCTGCTCCGACATATCGATCAACGTGACGACAAACAGAAATCCCAGCGCACACGCCGTGAACAGCAGCAGCAAAAACGCGAAGCCCAGCGACACCGTCAGCACACCGGCCACCACAATCAAAAACAAGCCGAGCACGATCAGCTGCAAGTCTTCGCGTTTACGCCGGTAACTCGCCGCGCGATACAACACCAGCAACACCGCCAGCCGAATGAGCACCGGCATCGTGTCTGGGCTGATGGCGTAATCCACCACTGCCACCGCGATGATTGCGGGCACACCTAATCTCCACACCAGCGCGGGCACGCGCGACGGCAGTTGCGGCCAGATCAACGTTGCGCCCACGGCTAACGTCACGATTCCCACCAATGTGAGCGCTTCGATATCGAGAAAGAACACCGTCCATACCGCCACCAGTGACATGGCGCCGCCGAGCAGCCATTTCAGGCGACGCAGTTCGTCGAGATTAAGCTGACGCGGTTTGCTGGCCATCGACATAAGCGGCAACTCCCCGCGCCCCGTTGGGCGCAAATGTGATTAGATTTTTCGTCGCCGTCGGACCGTCAGCCCCACGGCTTTCAAACGTCGTCGGCTTGATTAACGCCAGCGTATCCAGAAACGCTTCCACATCCCGCACGCGGCGCACCTCCACCAGCGGCCCGCCGTTCACGCTGATCGCGCGCAAACGCCCGGCAGCGAACAAATCCTCCACCAACGTCCCGGCAAACGCGCACAACAACTCGAACTGCTCCGAATGCGTCCATACCTCCGCCGGCGTATCGAATCGCAGCGCGTAGCCATCCTGGCTGTCCGCCGCGAATTGCCGCACCATCAGCTTGCCGAGCCGCGCGCTCGCCTTCCAGTGAATCAACCGGTGCGAATCGCCGCGCTCGTATTTGCGTAGTGCCAGCAAGTCCTCGCCGATACCCGCGCGCGATGTCTTTCGGCCCGCGCTGCCGGCGAAATTCGCCACCGCGCCCGTCCATTGATACTCCACCTGCGCCGGCCACACGAGCACCGGACGTTTCAGCGCCACGCCGATATTCTTTTTCAAAAATCCAAAGGGAAAAAGCGAACCCACCGCGGAAAGTTCGACCAACGCTTCGCCGCGCCGGTCGGGTTTCACGCCCCAGTCGACCGCGACCTCGGCCCCGGGCTCGATGCGTTCGCGATAAAAGACGCGCCCAGGCGTCACGAGCTTCTCGGCCGCCGCCAGAATCTCGCGCATTTTGAGTTCTTTCGTCGGTTTAACATCAATCGCAGGCAGACACGGCTGCGTCGCGAGATCAAACCACAGCCCGTAAGTCGGCAGCCATTTCTTCCGATTCAAAATCTCCACCACGACAAGCGTATCGTGCCCCGCGCGCCACGGCCCTTGCGGACGCAACCGCCAGCACACGCCCTTAAAATTAAACCACGAGAGCAGTCCGCTGAGCAGCAGGCATGCGAGCAGGAGCGACAGCGTAATGAACAAAATATTACTCGAGGTATTATACGCCGCCGTGCCGATGCCCATCGCGACCACCATTAAAAAAATGCCTGGCACCGTTGCCGAGATCCGGTGGCGTCGCACCGGAAACACCAGCGCCCACACCAAATTTTTCCAGCGAAACCCTCGCCGCCGCTCCTTCGCGCCGGGCCCGTGCCAGTCACCACTGCCAGCAACATCGAACGCCGAGCGCTCAACATCCAACGTCGAAGGTAAAGCCGTGGTTTGGGTGCTCAAAGTTCAGAGTTCCGTGTTCGACGTTCCACCCGCTTCACTCCGGCACCGCAATCGACGCGATGATCCGCTTCAACGCCGCCGTGACCGTGCGTCGTTCCTCCATCGCATCCGACGTCTGGCGCGCCAGCGACAAGCGATGCGTGAGCACGGCTCCTGCGATGGATTGCACGTCTTCGGGCAAAACAAAATCACGTCCCAGCACGATCGCGCGCGCTTGCGCAGCGATGCGTAACGCAAGTCCCCCGCGCACGCTCGCCCCGGCTTTGAATTCGGATTCCGTGCGCGTGGCGGTGATGATTTTCAGGATGTAATCAAGCACGCTGTCCTCGACAAACACCTGACCCGTGAGCGCCTGCATTTTCAGCACTTCGGAGCGTGTCACCACCGGATTGAGCGCGATGGCATCGTAACCCAATTTAGGCGCGCGAAGAATTTCCAGTTCATGGGCCGGCAGCGGATAGCCCATCTGCAAACGCATCAGAAAACGATCCATCTGGCTCTCCGGCAGCGGAAAAGTGCCTTCGTAATCCACGGGATTCTGCGTCGCCACGACCATGAACGGTGCGCCCACCGGATGCGCCTCACCATCCACCGTCACGCGCGCACGATCCATGACTTCAAGCAGCGCCGACTGGGTCTTGGGCGTGGCGCGATTGATTTCGTCCGCCAACACGATGTTCGCGAACACGGGGCCGGATTTGAACACGAATTCCTTCACCGTATCATCGTAAATGGAAACTCCCGTCACGTCCGTCGGCAGCAAATCGCTGGTGAACTGAATGCGCGAAAACGCACAGTCCATCGAGCGGGCGAGCGAATACGCGAGCGTGGTCTTCCCCACGCCGGGCAAATCCTCGATGAGCAAATGCCCGCCCGCGAGCAGGCACACGAGTGACTGTTCGATGACGTCGTCCTTGCCGCGAATCGTCAGGCGCATGTTAGCCTTCAGGCGTTCCAAAGCGTCGCGCACCAACGCGACATCAGCAGCAGAAGCGAAATCACTCATGCGCTCACGCTAGGCTCGCACCCCGACCGCGCAAACGATTTTCCAATTTCGTGTAACGTCAGTTTTGAAATGGCCATCCCCAACGTTTGCGCCAACAACCACCGGGCACCATGGAGCATTTCGAACACGCGTTGATCCTGATTTTGCTGCTGACCGCCCTGAGCGTCGTCGGGCGCTGGCTGCCGTGGCCGCAACCCATCACGTTTGCCGCGGGCGGCACGCTCGCGGCCTTGCTGCCGGGGTTTCCGCGCGTGGAACTCGATCCGGGTTTCTTCTTTCTTTGCTTTGTGCCGCCGTTGCTTTTTTCAGATGGCTGGCTGATGCCGTTGCGTGACTTTCTCGCCGAGCGGCGCTCCATTCTGCTGCTCGCGACGTGGCTGGTGGTTTTCACCACGGTGAGCGTGGGCCTGGTCGCGCATTGGCTGGTGCCGGGATTGCCGCTGGCGATGGCGTTTGCGCTCGGCGCGGTGGTTTCCCCGACCGACGCCGTCGCGGTATCCGCAATCACCCACAAGCTGAAGATCCCGCCGCGACTCACCACGATTTTGAATGGCGAGAGTTTGATGAACGACGCCACAGGCCTGGTGGCGTTTAAATTTGCGCTCGCGGCCATGTTGGCGGGCACGTTCTCGCTGAAAGCCGCGACGCTTGATTTTCTCTGGCTGGCCATCGGCGGTTTAACCGTGGGAATCGTGATCGCGTATGGCGTCGGTCGCATCCGCGATTTGCTCAAAAATGTCCGCAGTTCCGACGCGTTTGTTGAAACCAGCCTGTCGCTGCTCACGCCCTACGCCGCTTATCTCGCGGCGGAGAAACTCGGTTTATCGAGCATTCTCGCAGTAGTCGCGGCCGGCCTGTATTCCGGTTGGCGCGACCCAATCAAACTGAGCGTCTCCGCGCGGCAGACCTCGTGGACGGTGTGGTCGGTCGTGCTCTTCTGGCTCAACGGCCTCGCATTTATTCTACTTGGGCTGCAATTGCCGGGCTTGCTCACCAACGTCCTGCAAGAATTTTCCGGCACGCAACTCCTGCTCTTCACCGCCGCGGTTGCCGGCACCGCGATAATCAGTCGTCTGGTCTTTGTGTTTCCCGGAGCTTACTTGCCGTATTTGTTGCGGCGTAAAAAAACTCCCACGCAAACCGCACCTTCCTCCCGTAGCGTTCTGGCGATCGGCTGGGCCGGCATGCGCGGCACCATCACCCTCGCGGCCGCACTTTCGATCCCCGTATTGCAGGCGGACGGATCACCGTTCCCGGGTCGTGACATTGTTATCTTTCTCGCGCTGGGTGTAATCGTCGTGACGTTGTCGTTGCAAGGCATGACCCTCAGTTCGCTGCTCTGCTGGCTCAAACTGCCTGTCGACGATACTCGTTTAAAAGAAGACCGCGTCGCGCGGATTGCCGCCGTCGAAGGAGGCTTGGGCAGCCTGCGTAGCCTCGAACAAACCGCCGACTCGCCCGAAGAAGCCGCCGCACTCGGCGCCGTCATCGCCGAATACGAACACCGTCTCGCCGAACTCACGGCCCAGGGCGAAACCCAAACCAGCGCGCAAAAACGCCGCAAATCCAGCCGCAAGCACCGACTCCATGCGTTGCGCGCCGAACGTCACGCCGTTGATGATTTGTGGCGCCGCGACATCATCACGATTGAGACGCACCGTCCGCTGCAGCAGCTGCTCGACTACGAAGAATCGTTACTCGACGGTCAGCCCGAGCATCAGGAAGCGTAACGCCCGCCTCAGAGAATCGGCGTGAGCGGCGAGCCGACCGCTTTGAAGAGCCTCGTTAAAATCTCTTTCTGACTCAACGCACCGTCTGCTCCCGGAAACGATCCGGCTTCGCGATAGTTTTGATAAAACGCTGGGTCGCCCGCCGGAACTTCCTTTCCACCGGGGCGCAGTTCGAAGCTCGTCGTGTTTTGCACGGGCCAGAGATCGACGGGCCCGAGTCCCAGGATGCCGTCGATCAAGCTATTCAGCGAATCCAAGCCGAGTGGCACCGCGCGTCGCGCAATCACCCAGCTATTCTCCGCACGCATGTCGCGCTCGATTTCTTCACGGAGCTCACGAGCAAACGCCGCGTCCTCGACGAGGAGGCCGACTTCGGTGTTAAGCGATTCCGAGCGCGGATCTAAATTATAGGAACCGATGTAAGCGACGCGATCGTCCACCACGAGCGACTTCGCGTGCATGCAAAGAAAAGGCCCGCGCGCGGGCTTGCCTGAAACGGGACGGGACTTGGCATCGATAACCATCGCGGGATAGCGTGGGAATAACGTGAGCAACGAATCGGGCAGCGGCCGAAATTCGTGCACTTCCAACTTCAGATCTTCAACGTAACCCGAGCGTAGCCGGTAATTCGCCGAATACGCGAGCAAGTTGTCCGTCGAAGCGAAACTGTTGGACGAAATTCGAATGCGCAGGTTCGGTTTCTTCTCACGCAAATCGAGGATCAGTTTACGCGCCGGTTTGCTGAGCACGAGATACGGCGTCTGCATCACGATGTCGTTTTTTGCCTGTTCGAGCGCTTTCCGCAGTTCGCGAGTAATGCGTGCCGAGCGCGAAAAATAACCTGAGGACTTGCCGGGTTCGTCACTGATAAAAGTCACTTTTTCAACGGGCCTCAGCAAGGTGCCGAAGCGTTTCGCAATCAGCGCAACGTCGCCCGCCTCGCGACCCAGTTCATCAAAGTAGCCGCCGAAATCGTAGTCGGCGCGCGTGGCGTAGTGTGGATATTTCCCGTTCGCGATCAGCGTAACGACATCCTTAAGTTCGCGACTCGGCACCGATTGCCGGTAAGCCCAAAACTGTTCGAACGACTCCGATGCTTCTCGCGCCACCGGCCCGATGGCCAGCACGTCGCGGTCGCGAAAATTCATCGACCTCGAGTGATCGTAGTAAGTGTTTTCGATGTTGCGCCCGCCGGTGATCATCACGGCGTCATCGAAAACCATCAGCTTGTTGTGCATCCGCTGGTTCACGTCGCGGAACGACTGGATGCCAGCGAGAATGGTGTGATAAAACGACGCCTTCATCCGCGCCATCGTCGGACGGTAATGCTTCACCTCCAGATTCGGATGCACGGTGGCCAGAAACGCCGCCGTCTCCGGATTCTGCTCCGAGACCATGTGATCCGCGATGATTCGCACCTTCACCCCGCGTTTCGCCGCCTCGATCAATTCATACATCAACAGCCGCCCGGATTCATCGTTTGTCCAAATAAACGTCTGCACCACGATCGAGCGCTTCGCCTCGCGAATCAGATGCACGCGCAGCAGCAGCGCATCGTAGCCATTCCCGATGATCGCAAGGTGGTTGGATTGCCCGGCTTCAATGGTATCAACGTTCCCACCGAGCAAGGAGGAGTAGGTCGACGCGACCGACCTGGCAGAACTCTCCGCGCCCAACGCGATGTTCGCTGAAAGGAAAAATAACGCCGTTGCACTGCACCACAATCTGCCGTCGCTTAGCCACCGTCCGATGAAAGCAAAGTTCACTCTGTCACTAACACTGCGCGCACTGCCCGGTTCAATGCGAAATCTCGCCGCGCTCGCCGCCATCGCACTCGCGAGCGGCTGCGCGACGAGCGGGCCGAATCATCTCTACGCGACTTTCACAACAGACAGCGCCATCCACGATGTCACTGCGGGCAAAGACATCCCGAAGATCATCCGGGCCGACGACCACGTGGTCGGCCTGGCCTACGATTTCAACACCGATCATCTCTTCGCGCGCATCGCACCCGCGCAGATCATTCGGGTGATCGAACGTCCTTCGGGAAAAATCCTGCGCGAGATGCCGTTGCCGATTGAACTGCACGCAACCACGCATGCTGATCTCGCGATTCGCTCGAGCGACCGTCACTTGTTCGCCGTTCATCGTGACGGACGCTCGATCGTGGAATTGCATCTTTTCGGGAAAACACTCCGCGTATTTTCACTCGTCGGCCAAACTGCGTCCATCGACGGTCTCGCCTTCGATCAACGCGACGGACATTTGCTTGTGCTCACAGGAAACCTTGTCGTGCGCTATTCTGTGCAGGGGGGCGAAGTCGATCGAGTGACACTTGATGCGCCAATTAACCGCCCCGTTTCGCTCGGATATGACTCTCACGCCCGGCACTACTTTGTGCCGCTTGATAACGGCTATGAAATTGGCGAATTCGACGCAAACGGTCAGATGCTCGGAATTACAGGGGGGCGTCCTGAAGGTGCCATCACGGCGCTTGATGCCGGCGCACGGTCACTCGTGCGCGTATTTTGAAAGTAACCCGGGGCGTCTTTCGCCTGTGTTCAATCCATCTCGGGCGAGAGCCCCGTGCTACTCACTGCACCCACGACACCGCTTCGATCTTGCGCGCCAGTTCGACGTCTTTGGCCGTCACTTTGTCACCGGCGTCATGGGTAGTTAACCGGATGGCGACGCGCTTGTAGACATTCGTCCATTCAGGATGATGGTTCAACGATTCAGCTTCGAAGCCCACCCGCACCATAAACGACAGCGCTTCGCGAAAATTGCCGAATTCGAATTCTTTCACCAGTCCATCTCGTTTGAATTTCCAACCGTCCAGAGTTTCCAGCGCGGCATCGATTTTAGAGCGAGATAAGGGTTTGGCCATAAACGCACTGAACTGCCGCCCTTCCCCCTTGTCAAATTTGCGCGCGCCTCCCTAAATCGCCAACCGCCCATGCCTTCAGAGAATTCCGCTCAAATCCCACAGCACATCGCCATCATCATGGATGGAAACGGGCGCTGGGCGAAACAACGCGGCCTGCCGCGCCTCGAAGGTCACCGCCGCGGGGTCGAAACCGTGCGCACCGTCGTCGATGCCGCCCGCGAACTCGGCATCCGTTACATCACGCTCTACGCATTTTCCGTGGAAAACTGGAAACGTCCGACCGAGGAAGTTTCCGGGCTGATGGGACTGCTCGATTATTTCCTCAAGCGTGAGCTGAACAATCTGATCAAAAACAAAGTGCGCCTGCTCACAATCGGCCGCACGGATCAGTTGCCCGCCAACGTCCAACGCGAACTGAACCGCGTTAAAGAAGCGACGAAAGAGTTCACCGAGTGGACGCTTGTGCTCGCGTTGAACTACGGTGCGCGCACCGAAGTCGCCGACGCCGCCAAAGCCTACGCCGCGGCCGTGCAAGCCGGCACTGAAAAGCTCGACGACGCTTCGTGGGAAAATTTCGCGCGCTACCTTTATACCGCGGATATTCCCGAGCCCGATCTACTCGTCCGCACTTCCGGGGAACAACGCATGAGTAACTTCCTGCTGATGCAATGCGCGTATTCGGAAATGGTTTTCACGCCGGTGCTGTGGCCCGACTTCGGCAAAGACGATTTGCAGGCCGCCATCGATGAATATAACAAACGCGAACGCCGCTACGGCCTCACGACCGAACAATTGAAAAGCGTCTCGAAATAACCCGAACTTTACCCCACCTCGCCATGGCCAAACGCATTTTCAGCACGCTCCTGCTCTGGGGCACAATTCTCGGCGGACTCTACCTCTTCGGCGCTCACGCCGCCATCGTGATGCTCACGCTGCTCACGGCACTGACGCTCCATGAATTCTACGGCATGACGGCGAAGATGGGCGCGCGCCCGTTTCACTGGATGGGCGTATTTATCGCCGCGCTCATGGTCGGCGCGCCTTACTACATCTCTTACTTCACCGGCGAACGTGACGTCGGCGGAATTCCCACCCTGCTCCTGATCGCGGCCCTCATCATTTCGTGTTACCGAGTGTTGGGCGAACGCGACACCAGTAACCGCGTCGAGACGATCGCCTCCACGGTGGGCGGCCTGTTGTTTATCCCGTTCATGCTGCAATTCCTCAGCGCCATCCTCATGCGCGACGCGGATAGCGGCGACAATCTCGCGCTGTGCTTGTGGCTCATCGCGGTTTCAAAATTCTGCGATGTCGGTGCGCTTTTGACCGGTCTTGCCTTCGGTAAACATAAAATGTGCCCGACGATCAGTCCGAAGAAAACGTGGGAAGGCGCTGTCGGCGGCGTTTTGATTTCCGCCGGACTCGGCGCAACCATCGCATTTTTCGCCTCGGCTCGTTTGCCCGAGGCCATGACGCCCCTCATCGCCGCGCTCATCGCCGTGCCGCTCGCGATCACGACAATTGTTTCAGATCTAATCGAGTCCGCCATCAAGCGTCGCGCCGACACCAAGGACACCGGCGCACTCATTCCTGGAATCGGCGGCGCGTTCGATTTGACGGACAGTTTAATCCTGACGTCACCGCTGGCATTTTTCATTTTCGAGTTCCTGCAATAACCGGCGCGTTGATCCCACTCTGTGTCCGGATTTAATTCTAAACGTCGCGTCGTTCTCCTCGGTGCTACTGGCTCCATCGGCGAAAACACGCTACGCGTCATCTCGGCGAATCGAGATCGCCTCGAACTCGTCGGCATCGCCTCGCACGGAAAGCACCAACGCCTCGCCGAGATCGCGCGCCAGTTCGGCGTAAAGCATGTCGGTGTTTACGATTCCGCTGCGTATAAAAATGCGCGCCAGAGCACAGAGTTTCCGGTCGGCACGCAATTCTACGAAGGCGCCGCCGGCTTGAGCGAACTGGCCGCGTTACCCGAGGCTGATGTCGTTTTGATCGCCGTCGTCGGCACGGCCGGCTTGCAACCCGCGCTCGCGGCGATCGCGGCAAAGAAGACCATCGCCCTCGCCTCGAAGGAAGTGCTCGTGCTCGCAGGAAAATTTGTGATGGCCGCCGCGCGCGCCAGCGGCAGCGCCTTGCTGCCCGTCGACAGCGAGCACAACGCCGTTTTCCAATGTCTCGAAGGCCACCGCTCCAGCGACGTGCGCCGCGTGGTGCTCACCGCGTCGGGCGGGGCGTTTCGCGATTGGCCCGTGGAAAAACTTTCCACCGTCACCGTCGCCGACGCGCTGAAGCATCCGAACTGGGCGATGGGCCCGAAGATTACTGTCGATTCGGCCACGCTCGCAAACAAAGGCCTCGAATTAATGGAAGCCCAAGTGCTGTTCGGCCTGCGTCCCGAGCAGTGTCAGGCCGTCATTCATCTGCAGAGCGTCGTGCATTGTCTCGTTGAATTTAAAGACGGTTCGATGCTCGCGCAGATGTGCCCGCCGTCGATGACGTTTCCGATTCAACACGCGTTGCTTTACCCCGAACGCGCGCCCGCCGGCACGGACAGCGCGTTGCCGCTGGAGAAAATTTTCTCCCTCGATTTTCGGCCGGCCGACGAAGGCCGTTATCCGTGTCTGCGCCTTGCGCGCGAATCGATGCAGGCAGGCGGTGTCGCTCCCGCCACCTATAACGCCGCGAACGAAGTCGCCGTGGCGGCTTTCTTGCAAAACCAGGTGCCCTTCCTTGCCATTCCCGGCATTATCGCTAAAACCTTGGCCGCCGTGAGAAACTTCGAACCAGGCACACTGGCCGAAGTCCTTGCGGCCGACGCCGAAGCCCGGCGCCTCGCCCTTCAATTTATTTAAACAGATTCGCCGTTCGGCTTCGCTCCCTACCCAAGCCATCCCCACATGGAATTATTTTCCGGTATTTTTAGCAGCATCTGGTCGATCTTTCTCATCGTCCTTTTCTTCGGCGGTTCGATTTTTGTCCACGAACTCGGTCACTTCCTCGCCGCCCGCCGTCGCGGAGTAAAAGTTGAACGTTTCTCCATCGGCTTCGGTCCGAAGATTTTTGCGTGGCGCGGCAAAGACGGCGTCGAATATCGCCTCTCGTGGCTTCCGCTCGGCGGCTACGTCGCGTTGCCGCAACTCGCCGATATGTCCGCCATCGAAGGCGAATCCGAGGACGTGGAAAAACTCCCGCCGGTCAGTTACACGACCAAGGTGATCGTTTTCGTCGCGGGCGCAGTCTTCAATATTCTCTTCGCGCTGGTGCTCGCGACTATCCTCTGGATTTCCGGCCGCCCTGAATCGGAACACGTCACGTCGACTCGCATCGGTTACGTCGCGGAGCGGATTGAACTGCCCGATAAAACCATCGTGCCCAGTCCTGCCTTCGCCGCCGGCCTCAAGCCCGGTGACAAAATCATTTCGATCGACGGTAAGACGATGCGCAGCTGGCAGGATATTCTCAATTCCATCGTCTTGAGCACTCGCGTGGACGCAGCCGGCGAGCGGACAGCGATCTTCACGATCGAGCGCGATAACTCGATTCAAGACATCACCGTGAAACCTGTCCGCACGGGCGAAGAACGTTTTCGCAAAGTCGGCATCGACGCCGCCTACGAAGTGCTGGTCAAAAATGTTCGCCCCGATTCGGCCGGCGCCAAGATCGGCCTCCAGGCGAACGATCGCTTCGCGGAGTTGGACGGCAAACGCATCTGGAGTCTCCTTTCGCTGGGCATGCAGTTGTCCAAAGAAGCCGGCGTGGAACAAAAGCTCACGATCCTGCGCGATGGAAAACCGCTCGTGCTCACGCTCAAATCCGTCGGGGCCGACGCCTCGAAGTCACTTCAAGGCGTGGAGTTCACCACCAACTGGCGCCAGCTTCATCAATCGCCTTTGGAGCAAATTCAAGTCGTGCTCACGAACACTTACCAAACGCTGACCACGTTACTTCACCCCAAAGGCGACGTCAGCGCCCAGAACATGAGCGGCGTCATCGGAATCGGTCGCGGTTTTTGGGACGCCCTGCAATCGGATCATCCGGTCGCGTTCGTGCTCTGGTTCACGGTTATGATCAACGTCAGCCTGGCGTTCTTCAACCTGCTCCCGATTCCCGTGCTCGACGGCGGCCACATCGTCCTCGCCACGATCGCGAAGCTGCGAGGTAAACCACTCCCGCAAAATTTCGTCCTGACCACCCAAAGTGTCTTCATGGTGCTGCTCTTCGGGCTCATGCTCTACGTCACGGTGTTCGGCGACATGCGCCGCATCTTGAGTGATTTCCGCGCCGAAGCGGCGGCTCAAAAAGCCGAGTCGAGCAAAGCAGAGCCGGCCAAGCCTTGACGCTTTTTGCGCCCTGCGCACCTTGTGACGCATGTCTTATTGCGCGTCCCGCTACCACACGATCCGCCGCCGCACTGTTGAAGTGATGGTCGGTTCTGTCGGCGTCGGCGCGCACAATCCCGTGCGAATCCAGTCGATGACGACGAGCGACACGCAAGACATCGACGCCACAGTAAAACAATCCATCGCGCTCGCCGAAGTCGGTTGCGAAATCGTCCGCATCACCGCGCCCAACGTGCCGGCGGCGCGCTGCCTCAAGGATATTCGCGCAAAAATTTCCGCCGCCGGTTTCGCGCACATTCCTCTCGTCGCTGACATCCATTTCCTACCGTCCGCCGCGATGGAAGCCGTCGAGCACGTGGAAAAAATTCGCGTCAATCCAGGCAACTACGCCGACAAAAAGAAATTTGCCGTCAAGGAATACACCGACCGCGATTACGAACAGGAGCTGGAGCGCTTGCACGAATCGTTTTCGCCGCTCGTGAAGCGTTGCAAAGAGCTCGGCCGCGCGATGCGCATCGGGACGAACCACGGTTCACTTTCCGACCGCATCATGAACCGCTACGGCGACACGCCTCTCGGCATGGTGGAGAGCGCGCTGGAGTTTCTCCGCATCGCGCGTTCGCACGATTATCAAGGCATCGTGCTTTCGATGAAAGCGAGCAACCCGAAGGTGATGATCCAAGCTTATCGCCTGCTCGTCGAACGCATGCAGCAGGAGGACATGCATTATCCGTTGCATCTCGGCGTGACGGAAGCCGGCGACGGCGAAGATGGCCGCATTAAATCCGCAATCGGCATCGGCAGTCTGCTCCTCGACGGCCTCGGTGACACCATCCGCGTATCGCTCACCGAGGATTCCGTTTACGAGATCCCGGTCGCGCGCGCCATTGCCCAAAAAGCGATGAGCCTCTGGCAAGCGCCCCAACCCGACGCCAGCGCGTTTCCGCTGAGTGATTCGCTCGACCCGTTTCATTTCGTGCGTCGCGAGACCAGCGTCTTGCAGCTTTCTGAAAAATGCACGGTTGGCCCTGAGCAAGCGCCCCGCGTCATCGTGCGCGCCGCGGGCATCGCCGCGCTTTCGGAAACAGCGAAACAACTTTCCGCGCCGAAGCTCAAAGACACACCGCCGGAAGGCCTGCTCGTTAAAATCGAGTGCGTCGCCGACCTCACCGCGCTGCGCGACTCCGTCGCGACGCTCGATCTTCCGGTTGAATTCCTTGCGCTCGAACTCTCGCCCGCGCTCACGCCCGCCGACCTCGACGCCACGCTGGTCGCGAGCAAACGCCGGTTGATGCTTGTGCGTTCTTTCGCCGCCGACGAAACGGCGAGGCTCAACGATTTCGTGACGCTCGTGCGCAAGCACGGTCATTTTCTCGCCGTCGAAATCGCGCCCGAACACTTCACGGCTTACGAAAATCTCCTGCGCCAACTCGGCGACGCGAACCTGCTCTTCACGCTCTCTGTGCTGCGTCCGCAATCCGTAGCAACGCACGCGACCGGCGCATATCGTCGCCTACTCGAACACCTCAAAGCCGCCAGCTCGAAAGCTCCAATCTGGATTCGCAACACCGCCGGCGTCGCCGTGAGCGGCGACAATAGTTTTCTGTCGAAATTAATCGAAGCGAGTTTCCTTACCGGTGGACTGCTTTGCGATGGCGTGGGCGATCTCGTCAGCATCGAAACCGAAACGGACGCCGCCCGCGCCACTAAACTTTGCTACAACGTCTTGCAAGGCGCCGGAGCGCGCATTTCAAAAACCGAATTCGTGGCCTGCCCGAGTTGCGGTCGCACACTGTTTGATCTGCAAACCACGACGCAGCGCATCCGCGCGCAAACCGGTCACCTCAAAGGCGTGAAAATCGCCATCATGGGCTGCATCGTCAACGGCCCGGGAGAAATGGCGGACGCCGATTTCGGTTACGTCGGCGGTGCACCGGGAAAAATCAATCTCTACGTCGGCAAAAACTGCGTCCAATACAACATCCCGCAGGTTGAAGCCGACGCCCGCCTCATCGCACTCATCCGCGAGCACGGCAAATGGGCCGACCCCGAGCCGCATCAGTTAGCGAACGCCTAGTTGCACCGTCGCAGTGGCGCTCGTTATTGCGCTGCTGCGCAGGCCCGGCGTGAAATGCACGCTTCAATGCGTGAACTAAAAAAATTTCGCGCTCAGCCCTCGTGCCAATTTCCCGATCTTACGTCATATCGCCGTTAGCGCGCCGCTTCTGAAATGCATATTCCGGGTGTTTTCAGAGGAAAAATCACCGCCGAGTTACGAAGCGTTTTTCGCAACCAAATAATCTGAAAAGTTATCGTTCGGTTTTTGTGAATAAACTGTCGGGAAGTTGCTCTTGAAACGCATTTTTTGATTCACGTTATTCGCAAAGTCATTTTTAACCGTCCTCCTCCCGGTTGTTCTTTGTTCAGTCCCGCTCCGCACTCCGTGCACCGCCTCCCTCAAGGTTCTCCTTAGACGCTGGCTTCTAACTACTTTCCCGCATCCTCCCCACGCGCGATTGGGTTAAAGTCTCCCTTTACCATTTTCCCTTGCGAGCGACGGCCCACGACGAGCGAAACGGCCCTGAAACAAAAGCAATTGCCGGGTTGTGAATAAACCGTCACCACACTCGCACGCTCATGCCCCCATCACCACTCCAGGCCAGTCTCTGGGAAACCGTCAAATCCGACCTCAAAGCCGTATTTCCGGATGACGTGTATCAAATGTGGTTTGAACCGATGCGCTGCCTCGATAGCTCCGAAGACGCCATTGCGCTCGGCGTGCCTAATGATTTCGCCGCGATCTGGATTCACGACAACTACCTCGATCTGATCACCCAAAAACTGCGTGCCGCCGCCGGTCGCATGGTTTCGGTTAATTTGAAGAAGTGCGCCAGCAACGGCACCGCTGTGCAAGTGCCGGCCATCGAACCCAAGAGCCGCATCGCTCCCGCTAAACGCACGGTTCGCTACGACGAGCGCTCTGCTGCCGCCGGTTCGCTCAACCCGCGCAACACCTTCGAAAATTTCGTCGTTGGTTCGAACAACCAACTCGCGCACGCCGCCGCGCTCGCGGTCGCGCAAGCTCCCGCGCAGGCCTACAATCCGCTTTTCATCCACGGCTCGACTGGTCTCGGTAAGACCCACCTGATGCACGCCATCGGGCACAGCATTTTACAGCGCAACCCCGAGGCCAAGATCGCCTACCTTTCTACGGAGAAGTTCACGAACGAATACATCCACGCGATCCAAGAGAACGCGCTCACGAAGTTCCGCCAGCGCTATCGCAACGTCGATGTCCTCCTCGTGGACGACGTGCAGTTCCTCGCCGGCAAGGAACGCATCCAGGAAGAATTTTTCCACACGTTCAACGACCTCTTCGAGTCGCAGAAACAGATCATCATTTCCAGCGATCGTCCCGTGACGGAAATCGCCACACTCGAAGCCCGGCTCGTTTCTCGTTTCCAATGGGGCCTGTCCGCCGACGTTCAGTCGCCCGACCTCGAGACTCGCGTCGCCATCCTTCGCACCAAAGCCGCCACGCTGAAGATTCAGCTACCGCCCGCCGTGATCGATTTCATGGCGCAGCACATCTCGAAAAACATCCGTCGTCTCGAAGGTGCGCTCATCAAGATTTCTAGCTACGCTGCCCTCACCGGCAAAACGCTCGACCTCGCGACGGCCGAAAATCTTCTCAAGGACGTGCTCATGGAGGAGGCGCAAAATCGCCTCAACATCGAAGGCATCCAAAAGCGCGTCGCCGATCACTACCAAATCCGTCATTCCGACATGACGAGCAAGCGCCGGCCCAACGCCATCGCGTTTCCGCGTCAGATAGCGATGTATCTCTCGCGCCAACTCACCCGTCACTCTTTGCAGGAAATCGGCCAGGCTTTCGGCGGACGCGACCATGGCACCGTCATTCACGCAGTAAAGACCGTCGAGAACATGATGGATCAGGACGACTCCGTAAAAGGCAGCGTCGACTTCTTGAAAGCCCAACTTTCCAAGTAAGCATTTTTCACTCTGACTTTAAGGGCTTGGCGAGTTGCCAAGCCCTTTTTCTTTGGTAGGTTTCCCGCCAACTCATCCATGAAACTTTCGCCCGAACAAAAAGAAACCGTCGCCACCTGGGTGGCCGCCGGTGACAACCTTTCCACTGTCCAGAAAAAGCTCCGCGACGAGCTCAAGATTTCGATGACTTATATGGACGTCCGTTTTCTCGTGGATGATCTCGGCCTCGAACTCAAAAATCCCGCGCCTAAAGCCGACACGTCTGACGTCAGCAAAACTCCGGCGCCCCAACCTGCTGCCGCGCCCGCAGCCGATGACGATTCCCACGCAGACGAAAATCTACCCGAAGGCGGCGCACCTCCGGACGAAGAGCTTCCCGAAGACGCCGGCGTGGCCCCAGACGGCACGCTCCCGCTCGCAACGAACGTCTCGCTCGAACTCGACCGCATTGTCCGCCCCGGCACCGTCGTGAGCGGCACCGTGACCTTCACCGATGGCATGACCGGCAACTGGGGCCTTGATCAATACGGCCGCCTAATGCTCGACGCTGCGACCAAGGGCTACAAACCCTCGCCCACCGACATCCAAGCGTTCCAAAAAGAACTCCAAGTCCAGCTCCAGAAGCAGGGCTATTGAGCTTCGGGGAAATCGCCCGCGCGCCGATCAGTCTTTAGCGACGAGCGGTGATCACGGCACTTCGCGCATTTGCTCCAGCATTTGCCGCGCCGCATCCAAATCAGGACGAAGCCGCACCGCTTCCTGAAAATGCTTCTTCGCTTCACTCCAGCGCTGGAGTTGGATTAGCGCGTTGCCGAGATTGTAGTGGGTCAGCGCATAATCTGGACTCAACCTTAGCGCCTCTTGATAACTCGCTACGGCCTCGAGTGGCTGTCGCAATTCAACGAGCACAATTCCCAGATTCGCGTGCGCTTCCGCCAGCGAGGGTTTCAGACGCACCGTTTCCACAAGCGTCGTCCGCGCTTCGTCCATGCGCCCCGCTTGCGCGAGCAATATCCCCAGATTTAACCGGGCCGCGATCTGCTCAGCATCCAATCGAATCGCTTCGCGGTAAGCGGCCATCGCCTCCTCCGTTCGACCCACACCCGTCAGCGCACGCCCGAGAAAATAATGCGCATCCGGCATCGTTGCCACCGCGAGAATTGCTCCGCGTAAATGCGGAATCGCCTCCTCGTAAGCGCCGCGATCCACCAACAGCGCACCCAAATTCGCATGCACTGGCACATACTGCGGCGCGATCCGCAGCGCCGCACGATAACACGCGATCGCTTCATCCACCTGACCCGATGCCCCGTAAGCCAGGCCCAAGTTGTAACGCTTGAGCGCGGAGTCGGGATCAAGCTCTAGTGATTCCGCATAATACCTTATCGCTTCCGCCAAATTCCCGCGTGCGAAATGCGCGGTGCCGAGCCCGGCCAACGCTCGCGAGTTATGCGGCGATGCCGCGACGGTGCCTTCCCATAGCGTCAGATCATCCCGGTAATCATGATTACGCGCGATCGTTGCTCCCCCCGAAGCCACCGCTATCAGCGCTAACCCGACGCACCCACGTCGCCCCAGCCAGTGCACCACGCCCACCGCAGCCAGCGCCACGACCGCAATCAGCGGTAAATACATCCGATGCTCCGCGATAGTCTGCGTCGTGAGCGGCACGATGCTCGAACTCGGCGCGAGAATCACAAAAAACCACGCGCCCACAAAACCAATTACCGGCCGACGCCACAACGCGAACGCCGTGCCACCGAGCAATCCCACGATAATGACGCCCCGCCACCAAACGTCGCCGAGCGATTTCACCACCGGCGTGCCATAGTCGACGATCAACGGATGCGGCCAGAACGACAGCTTCAGATAAATCGTCAGCGCACGACACTGCGTCAGTAAATATTCCCACGAGGTAACGCCTAAGCCGAAGCCCACGGTGCGCCCACGCTGCTGATTGTGCAGCATTAGCCACGCAAGCCACAACCAGGTCGCCGCCAGCGCGAGATAAAGTTTTTTATGCCGCTGCCACGCTCCGCGAAATGTCCCGCTGATAAAGGTGCGGTCGTAAAGCAGGGCCAGCACCGGCGCGCCGGCCACGATTTCTTTGCTCGTCATGCCGGCCACACAGGCCGCAATCGTCAGCGCGAACCAAACTTGGCTGCCCGATGCCGTCGCGCGGATAAAACCATAAATCGTCGCCAGGAAAAACAGCCCACCGAGCACCTCGGTGCGCTGGATCACGCACGTCACCGATTCGGTCAGCAATGGGTGCACCAACCAAATCAGCGCCATGCACCACGCCAATAGTTCGGCATTTTCGCGCACGCGCGCACTCATCACGTCCGAGCGCAAGGTCCGGCGCGCGATTCCCCACAGCGCCAGTCCGGCGAGCGCATGCAAAAAAACATTCATCACGTGATACCCGCGCACCTCGAAACCGCCGATGGCGAAGTTGATCGCCAGCGACAAATTCACCAGCGGACGCCCCGTTACGCCCTCGCCGTTGGCCGGCGGTGAAAGCGGCACGGTCAATGGCCAGAGCTGACGAATCGTGGGGTTGCCTTGAATCGATGGGCCGTCGTCGAACACAAACGGCACGTCGAAAGAATTCCAATAAACGACGAAAGCCGCGATCAAGAGCGCGCCACCGCCAAGCAATGTTTGCCGGTTAAGCATTCAGCATCCGCACGAATTCGACTTCGTCGATTACCGCGACTCCCAACTCCTTCGCTTTCTCAAGTTTTGAACCGGCTTCCGCCCCCGCGAGCACATAACTGGTTTTCTTGCTCACACTCCCGGACACTTTGCCACCGGCGGCTTCGATTTTTTCAGCAGCTTCGTCGCGAGTCATTGTTGGCAACGTGCCCGTGAGCACGAACGTCTTGCCCGCAAACACCGTGCTTCCGCCCGCGGCTTTCGCCGCAGGTGCCTGCGGCTTCACGCCTATTTCCAGCAACTCGGTAACGACGGCCCGATTTCTTGGCTCTGCAAAGAATCCGACAATCGCCGCCGCCATCGTTTCACCGATGCCGGCGATCACCACGGTTTTGTTCGCGATAAAATCTTCCATCTTCGCGTCGGCGAGTTTCTCCAAATCACGAAAGTGCGCAGCCAAATCCTTCGACGCCGCCACGCCGACGTGCGGAATGCCGAGCCCGTGAATCACGCGCCACAGCTCGCGGGTCTTCGCCGTTTCAATCGCCGCGAGTAAGTTGTCCGTGGATTTTCCGACGTTTTTGCCGAGCGTCAGCAAGTCATCGCGCTTCAACCGGAAAAGATCAGGCATTTCCTTCACCCAGCCTTTCTCCACCAAATCGTCGATCATCGCACCGCCCAAGCCGTCGATATCCAGCGCCCCTTTGGAAACGAAGTGTCCGAGCCGACGCCGCACTTGCGTCGGACAACTCAAATTCGGACAACGCATCGCGACCTCGCCCTCTAGTTGCACGACCGGCGTCTCGCACACCGGACATTTTTTTGGAAACTGATACGGCTCACACGAAGGAGTCCGACGTTTCAAATTCACCTCGATGACAGCTGGGATGATTTCGCCGGCTTTTTCCACGAGCACGTAGTCGCCGATGCGGATGTCTTTGCGCGCGATCTCGTCTTTGTTGTGCAACGTGGCGCGCTGCACCGTGGTTCCAGCAAGCAACACTGGCTCAAGTTCGGCCACCGGCGTCAGCACTCCCGTGCGCCCCACTTGCACCGTGATCGCCTTGATGCGCGTCTCCGCGCGCTCGGCGGCAAACTTATACGCGATCGCCCAACGCGGTGCTTTCGACGTGCTGCCGGCTTCGCGTTGCAGACGAAAATCGTCCAGCTTCACCACCGCGCCATCAGTCGCGTAAGCGAACGAATGGCGCAATTTATCGAGTTCGTTCACCGCCGCCCACGCCGCATCAATTCCCGTCGCGCACCAATAGCGCTCCACCGTCGGCAAACCCCATTGCTTCACGAGTGCGTGGTAACCGCTTTGTTTATCGGCCACGGCCGGTTCGCAAAAACCCACACCGTAAAGCACGATCTCAAGTTTACGCTTCGCGACTTCTTTCGTGTCGAGCTGCTTGATTGTGCCCGATGCAAGATTGCGCGGATTCGCGTAAAGTTCTTCGCCCGCTTCTTCACGCTCTTTATTGATGCGCTGAAATTCCTCCGTGGTGAGATAAATTTCACCGCGAATCTCGATCACATCGGGAATGGGCGCATGCTTCGACGCCTTCAGCTCGCGGGGCAGCGAATGAATCGTCTTGGCGTTCTCCGTGACATCGTCGCCTTCCTCGCCGTTGCCGCGCGTGACTGCGCGCACGAGTTTTCCGTGTTCATAAGTCACGCTCACCGCGAGGCCGTCAACTTTGGGCTCGATCACGTATGCCAGTTCTTCGCGATTAAACAGTTTCACCAGCCGCTGGTGAAACTCACGAAATTCCTGCTCAGAATACGTATTGTCCAAACTCTGCATCCGCGCCCGATGCCGGTATTGGGTGAAACTCGCTAGGCGATCGTCGCCGACTTTCTCCGTCGGCGATTCCTGCGTGGCGAACTCCGGAAACTTCGCCTCCAAGTCCGCGAGTTCGCGCTTCAATGCATCGTAATCAAAATCCGCGATCTCCGGCTTCGCGTTGCGGTAATACAACTCGTCGTGCCGCGCGATTTTTTCGCGGAGCGTGGAAATCTTTTTTTTGGCATCAGCCGGTGTCATGGGGCGGGCGTGAGATTGGCGAGAGGTAACGATTCAACTCCGGGCCTGCGTCGCCGCAACGGCATTTCGAGCAGGAGCTGGTAAGGTTTCCAATACGCATAAAGCGTCGCCGCCACCACTGCGCCGAGCGTGTCGGCGATCCAGTCTTTGAGGTCAAACGTGCGCATCGCCGTGAAGCTTTGGCGAAACTCGTCGCCCAAGCCATACCCTGAAGTGAGCAGCACCGCCCAAATCACGCCCGCCAAAGGTCGTTCACGCAGCCAGCGATTACGAATCACCGCGGTGGCTAGCGCGCCGTAGATGGCGAAGTGCGCCACCTTATCCAATTGAAACCATCCGCTTTCAATCGCCACCGCGGCGCGCCCGGAGCACCAGGTGACGGTGGCCGCGAGCAACATCGGCCACATCCAAGCGCGGCTTGCGTTCCAACGTCTGCTCATCGCGAGGTTTGGATTGCGCGCAAAAGCGGCTCACGAATCGCCAACATTCCTTTGTAGCTCGCGACATCATCGGGCATGGTTCGCAATGCGCGCTCAAATCCTTTCGCCACGACCGCGTCTCTCAAAAGCACTTCGACCGGAATGACGCGGAGCTTGATTCCAAAAATCACTCCGCGTGTCACCGGCAGCGCGGCCAAAATTTGGTCCTCGATGCGCACCCACATTTTTTGGAGATCGATCGGCAGCGCCAGTCGCGGGTTCTCGCGATGCGGGTGCATGTTGAGTTCCGCCGTCGCGGCGAGGCCCCAATTTGCACGCTCAAAGGCCAGACCCGGACGCAGTTTTTGCAGAAACTGCCCGATGCTGGCTCCCAAAGTCGCATTCAGTCGCGGCACCACCCCGTGAATTGATTCCAAGCCGAGTCCAAATTTTTCGGCGGGAGCCCACGACGACGGAAAACACACCACGCCCGCCTGAAGTTGAAAATGCCCGGGTGTGTCCTCACGCATCAGCATAAAATCCGGCTCCAGAGCCTCGCCAAGTTGCAGCAACCGCTCGCGCGCGCTGCCTGGTTTCACACCCGCGCCCACCCATTGCGGTGCCAGCGATGCCAACTCATCAACCAGCGGTTCGGCCTCCGGTAAAAATCCCAAGTAGTGCTGCGGTTCCGTGGCCAACCACCATTTGCGTTCCGCCAGCACCGCCAAATCCGGCCGGCTGAAAAACTCTGTAAGATCGCCCTTCCTCAACGTCAGATGGAAGCGGTAATCTTCATCAGGAAAAAGCTCGGGGAGTGGTAGCGGCATAACCTGCTTTAACCGTGCGAAATGCAGGCATGCTGCCAAGCTTCCGCCGCACCCTTTCACAAAAAAATGGTCGGGCCGGTGAGATTCGAACTCAGAGAGGCGCAGACGAGTCATCCGAACCATCAACGCGATACAGAAATTGCGAAATGAGCAGCACACCAAAACGCGCATTCATTTTACGGAGTGGACATCAACACGTCTTTTTTCCGAAGGACTCGGTTGAACTCTGCCGGCAGCACAGCATGCACGTGAAATGACGCCCGCGGGTCTCCTCTACTCGGGGAGAACCTCAAAAGGAATATTGCGCGTTCACTTGCAGCACGAACCAGTTTTCCCGGTCACTTGTGAAATAACCCAAATCAGCTCCCGCTCGGAAGCGTTCGACTGTGCCGCTGATTCCTGCCCCAAAGTAAAATTGGCCGGCAGATGATGATTTCGAGAGACCCGCGCCAAGGTTAGATCCGTTGATGGCTGAACTGCGAATCGTGGCATCGCTTCCAGATAAATGTTCGAGCCACGCCACGGTCGCATGAGGAATCCAATTTCCCTGACGGCCGCTGACGCGCACGCCTGCCACGCCGTAAGATTCATCCACCGAGAAAGCTTGCAGGATACGGCGATCGGGAGCCGTCCCCTGCTCCGTAAACCCATCGGTGTCGGAAGTCGCTTTGCTCAGACCGATAAAAGGTTGGGCGGAGACCGCGTCGTTCATCGGGATCTCATAGGAAATCCGCACGGCAAACGAACCGCCCTCGCTGTCGTAGTTGGCCTTCGACGTGCCTGCATCGTTCACACGCGTGCCATCGTTACTCGTGTTGTCGATCGCACCGGCTACCGACATACGGAAGTTTCCCGCTTCAACGCCCACCCATGCACGGCCCTGAACGGTGGAGGCTTCCACCGTGCCGTGGATCGGCGTGGGCGCAGGGGAATTCACCTCGCTGTAACTCGTTTTGATACGAGCGCCGCCGACACCGATACCAAAATTCCAGTTAGCTTTTTTCCAGTTGTAGCCAATCAGGCCGGTCGCACCGTCTGCTTCGCGGGAAAAGCTATCATCACCGCGATCGATCTCGCGGGAAAGATATCCGGTCGAGGCTACAATTCCGGTAGCCGCGATCAGCGAGTTATCCAGACCTACAAGATCGTGCCGCGAGAGCGCCACCTGGGTTTCGACGCCCGAAGCATACCCATTGAGAGTATCAAAGTTTGAAACTTGGGCCGGGAGCCCCGACGAAATCGCGACCGTCAATAGCGCGAAAGCAAACAGGCGGGACGAAGGGATTCGAGAGCTCATAACTGGGGTAGTATACGGTGGAGTGATTGGAAACGAGAGATCCTGCAAAGCTGGGATCAGTGGGAAATTTTTAATCTAAAGAACGCATTCGTCGCGGACGATAGCGGATAACGGGCACGCCACGTATCGATGCCACCACTGGAAGAAACGATTTCATGGGTGACACCGACTGCGCTCCAAGACGTCAAGCTGGTCGATACTTCCACTTCGTAAGTAACGTCAGTGATCGCGGTCGGGCGGGTGTAGAGATAAACCCAGTCTGACGAAGTGGTGCTGACCTCTGGCAGGTCTTCGGCGACATTGGTCCTGGCCGAAAATCCGAGCGCATACTTGAGCAGATTGGACAAACCGTCCTGACCATAGACCGCATTCGGCCCGCTGACGTTGGCATCTGCGAGTTCGGACGACGTAAAATTAGTCGCGCGCCACGATTCGAATCCGCCGCTCACAACGAACGATCGGGTAAGGCTGACGGAAGCGTAATTGGTATTCCCCGCTTGGGTCGCGGTGACACTGACCGCACCCGATCCAGTGAGCGTGAGTTCATTGCCTGAAACTGTGGCCGAACCGGTGGCGCTGAAAGTCACCGCGAGTTCCGAACTTGCTGTCGCCGTCAACGTGATCGGCGTGGTCGAGTATGGACGATCCGCCAAGGGCGCGAAGGTGATGGTTTGTGACGCTTTGGCGATGACCAGGGTATCGCTGGCGGATCCGGAATAGTTGGGATCGATAATCGTCGCGACGACCGCGTAGCTCCCCGCATTGGTCGGAGCGGTAGTCGAGCCAGCATAGGTGATTGAAACCGTGAGGCCTGTCGGCATGGTCGTGGCGGTAACGCTCTTCGCCGTGCCATCGTAGGTTGCGCTGAGATTTCCTAACGAGACGGTCGCTGCGGGCGCGCTGACCACGAAACTGCGTTCAACCGGAGGCGCAGGATTATAGGTCGCGTTGCCCGACTGTTCTGCGCGAACAGTGACGGTGCCGGCACCGGTTAGGGAGAGTTGATTACCCGACACGGTAGCCGGGCCAGAGACCACACTGAATGCCACGCTCAGGCCCGAACTCGCGGTCGCACTCAACGTGATTGGAGTGGAGCTGAAGGCCTGATTTGCCGGGCCGCTAAATGTGATGGTTTGATAACCAGAAAAATCTTCGCCCACCACCAAGACTTCGCCGCCGGAGTCAACGGCCAGCGTGGTGATGGCACCACCGCCGGGAACGGGCGATTGCGTCACAGTCGCGCTGCCTGCTGTGGGATAGTTGAGTTGAACCAGATCGTCACCGCCGACAGCCCATCCGGTCGAAGTGCTGACCACCGCATTGAGATTTTCGGAGACCAGGCCGGAGTTGACATCGGCGTTGAACGTTTGTCCACCGTCCACCGACACCAAGAGCGTGCCCGCATCACCCACGGCGAGGAGCCGGCCAGCGCCGTTACTCGAAACATCATTGAGCGGCGCAGCCCCAACAACCGAAACCGCCGACCAAGTTTTGCCATCGGTGGAGTTGAGGATACGCGCATCGAAAAATCCGTCAGAGCCCACTGCAGTCCAACGCGTGGTGCCGGTATCGTAGGCCACGGCGTGAAGCGTCCCGCTAAGACCGGGAACGGAGCCATAATTCCATGTCGCGCCACCGTTGTCCGACCAAAGCGTGACCAAGTTACCGTTGGCTTTGCCCACCGTGACCCAGAAGCTGCCATCCTTACTCGCGACATCGCGAAGTTCACCCACAAACGCCGGCGCTGCAGAGACACTCAGATCGCTCCAGCTCTGGCCGCTGTCGCCGGAGCGCGCGATGAAACCGGCGTCACCGATCGCCACCACGGTGTTCGAAAATGATTCGAGGTTGCGAAGCGCCGAAGAAGAGGCGTTGCGCACCGTGCTGAAACTGCTGCCACCATTCGTCGAGCGTTTTACCTCTCCGGCGGTGGAGATACCCACCAAGATGGAACCGGTGCGAGTAAGCGCGACGAGGTCAGACTGGACAACCGCCCCCCTCGCCAAACTTAAAGCGGCGAAACACGAGGCGGCAGCGAAAAGATAGCGGCCGAACGATATCATGAGAAGACGAGGTAGAGGGTGATGTATTGGGAGTTGCGGCGGAAAATGGTGAGGGAGTTGGCGGTGACGGAGGGAGCATCGACGGTGAGGTCGATGACCTTCGTGGCCAGCAACGAAGGCCGGATATTGGCGGCGGTGGTGATGTTGATGCCGGAGTAGCCGGGGGTGCGCAGGATGGAAGCGGTGGTGGAGGTAACGCTGACTTGCCCGAAGGTGGCGGTGAGGCTGGCGAGGTAGACGTCGTGTTTGGCGTGGACGACGATGTTACCGGAGTTCGAAGTGAAGGCCGCGTTGGCGGCCATCGTGATTGAGCCTTGGTCGCTGACGACGGAGAGCAGTCCGCTGGTCGTGGTGAGGCTGCCTAGGTTCATATTGCCGGAAGCCGTGAGGCGCAGTTCGCCTTGGGTGAAGAGCGTGCCCGAGGTGACGATGCCGCCTTGGGTGCTGGTCAAGGTGATGCCGCCCGAGGCGTTCAGAGAGCCGGTGGTGAGCGTGCCGGCGGTGGTGAGCGTGATAAAGTTGGCGTTGGTGACCGTGCCCAGGCTGAGGGTGCCACTCGTGTTGAAGACCAGGTTGCCGGAGCCGGCGTTCAAGTCCCCGGTCGTGATCGTGCCCGCTGCGTTCAGGTTCAAACCGGCCAGACCAGTGAGGTTGCCGGTGGTCAGGTTGCCGGCTGCGTTCAACGTGATGCTGCCCGAGGCGGTGGCGGAACCGAGGTTCACACTGCCCTGCGTGCTGGTGACTGTCAGGTTGCCGGAACCGGCATCCAAGTTGCCCGTGCTGAGGTTGCCCGTGGCAGTGAGGTTCACCCCGGCGAGGCCAGTCAGAGCACCCGTGGTCAGGCTGCCCGCGGCCTTGAGGGTGATGCTGCCGGAGGTGGAGGCGGAACCGAGGTTCACACTGCCCTGCGTGCTGGTGACCGTGAGGTTGCCGGAACCGGCATCCAAGTTGCCCGTGCCGATGGCCCCCGTGGCGTTGAGGCTCAGGCCGGCGAGGCCAGTCAGGGCACCCGTGGTCAGGCTGCCCGCGGCGTTGAGCGTGATGCTGCCGGAGGTGGAGGCGGAGCCGAGGTTCACACTGCCCTGCGTGCTGGTGAGGCTCAAGTTGCCTGAGCTAGTCGAGAGCGTGCCCAAGGAGAGGTTGCCAGCGGAGGTCAGGCTGATCGAGCCGGAGTTGGTCGAGAGGGTGCCGCTGACCGTGATCGTGCCCGCGGTGCTGGTCAGGTTCACCGGGCCGGAGCCGCCGGTCACGGTGCCGAGGGCGAGGCCGCCCGGGGCACTGATCGTGATGGCGCCCGGGGCACTGATGGTCGCCGGGGCGTTGATGACGCCGCCGGCCTGGAGTGTCACGCTGCCGGTCGCGGAGACTGCAGCATTCACGTTTAAGTTGCCGCCTACTTCCAATGAGACGCTGCCGGAGCTGGTGCTGAGGCCCGCACCGGTGACGGTGGTGGAGCCGGTGGTGTGCAGATTGATATCGCCGGAGTTGGTGGTGGCCGTGATGGCGGTAGCGTTAAAGTCGATATCGGCATTGCCCGCCCCACCGATACCGGTTTGGACGTTCAAGGTGATCATACCGTTGGCGGCATTCAGCAGCGTCCCTTCGTCACTGGTGCCATCGTAAAGGTGACCGCCAGAGTTGATCGTGATGTTACCGTTGTTCGAAGTGAGGGTTGTATTGAGCGTCAGGTCGCCGGAAGCTTGCACGACCAGCGTGCCACTGCCGCGATCGATGATCGCGCCGCCGTTGGAGTTTAAGGTGCCGCCATTGACGTTGATCACGACTTGGTCGCCGGCGCCGGAGTTTAAGTCCAGACCGGAACGACCGGCGGTGAGACTGTTTTGCTCGCGCAGGTTCAGGCTACCGCCGGCGCGGATATCGAGAACGTTGGTGCGGGTCAGGATCGGTGTGCCCGTGGTGCCAACGGCTCCGCCCGTCACCAAGCGCAGGGTGTTCCCTTGCAGTTCGGCGGAAGCGGAGGTGCTGGTGAGCGTGCCGCCGGCTTGGATATCGAGGCTGCCCGGGGTGCTGACCGCTGCGAGGCTCACGTTGCCACCGGCGCTCAGGGCCACGGCGGTGCCGCCGCGCACCGGCGAGGTGGCGTTCAAGGTCAGGGCTCCGGAGGTGACGAGCGTGGTGGTGCCGGTGGTTGCCGTGAGCGCCGAGCCGGTGGCGTTGAGCGTGGTGGCTTGGATCGTAAGATCGGTGCCGGCGGTCAAATTCGCGTTGGTAAGAGTGAGTGCGCCACTGATGCGGAAGGTGATGCTGCCGTTGGGAGCGCTGACCGGACCAGTGACGGCGAGTGCGCCGCTGGATTGCGTAAAGTTAAAGGAACCGGCGGTGCCGAGCGTGGCACCCGTGAGGGTCGTCGCGGATTGGGACTTGAGGTAAACGGAACCGATGCCGGTGTTGGTGAGGCCTAAGCTGCCGACGGAGACATCGAGGTCGCCACGGCCGGTTTGGCCGATGCCGGTGACAGCGGTGAGTGTGAGGGCGCCGGTGGTTACGAGGACGGGGGTTTCCGCGGAAGTGGTTTCAAGGATGCGCGCTCCGGCATTCAAGATGAGCGCCCCGCTGGTCGACGAGACGACCGCCCCAAGACTGATGTCGTGGCTGGAGGTCAACGCGATGCTGCCCGTGCCATGCGCTGTCAGCGCAGAGCTAATCGTGAGGTCGGCGCCGGTGGTGAGCGCGATGGCGCCGTTGCCGGCAGTGGTTTGCACGCCGGTGAGAGTCCCCTCGGTCACGGTGGTGGTGGTCGCGTCGGTGGTGACCTTCTGGATGGTGACGACCACCTCGCCGACGATAAGAGCGGTGGTTTCGGAGAGGTAAATACCACCGGAAGTGGCCCGGCCCGCGAGCGTTGCGATCGTCGTGTCGAGGGCGTTGGTGGCGCTCCCGATCCCGAGGCCGGCGAAGAGGCGCAGGCCGGCGGCAACGACGTCGATTGCATTGTCGGTGTCGAGGTCGGTGATGCTGCCCGCCGTCGCGGTGAGCGAGACGTTGGCGGCAGTGGTGATCACGCCACCGAGGACGATGTTCGTGGCGGAAGTGATACGCACCGCCCCACCCGCCGTGATGTCCGCGGCCAGCGAAGCGGTAATCAGGTTCGCTTCGAGATCGACCGTGCCGGTGCCACCGGTCGAGAGGTCGGCGTTAAGCGAGAGGGTGGCCGTGGCTGTAAGCGTCACGTGGCCACTGCCGGTGACGATATCGGCGTTGACCGTGAACGCACCCGTGGCGGCGAGGAGCACGTTGCCCGCGCCATGCGCACTAATGACCGAGGCGACGGTGAGATCGCCGCCCGCTACCAAGATGATCGAACCGTTGCCGGCCGTCGTGCGCACATCGGATTGTGCGAGGTCGGTCACGACCGAGGTCGTCGCATCGGTGGCGACCTTTTGGATCGTGACCGCGACGCTGCCGATTGTGAGGGCGTTAGTTTCGCTGAGGTAAATGCCACCGGAGGTCGCACGCGCGCTGAGCGTGGCGATCGTCGTGTCGAGGTGGTTTGTCGCGGTGCCTGCACCCACACCGGCGACCAAGCGCAGACCGGCGGCCACGACGTCGATTGCGCTGTCGGTGTCGAGGTCGGTGATGCTGCCCCCAGTCGCGATCAAGGAGACGTTGGCCGGGGTTGTGATGACGCCACCGAGGACGATGTTCGTCGCGGAGACCAAACGCACGTCGGCTCCGGCGGTGATGTCAGCCGTGAGCGAGGCGGTGATCAGATTCGCTTCGAGGTTAACGGTGCCGAGGTTTGAGAGGTCGGCGTTGAGTGTGAGCGTCGCCGTGGCGGTCGCGGTGATGTGGCCGGAGCCGGAGACGATGTCGGCGTTGACGCTAATCGAGCCCGTGGTGGCGAGGAGGATATTGCCGCTGCCGTGGGCGTTGATCGTCGTGGCGACGTTCAAGTCGCCACCGGTCGTGACCACGATGGCACCGTTGCCAGCCGTCGTGCGCAGGTCGGATTGCGCGGCGTCGGTGAGCGTGGAGGTGGTGGCGTCGGTCGCTACTTTTTGGATCGTAACCGTGACGTTGTTGATTTCGAGGGCGTTGGTTTCAGAGAGGAAGAGGCCACCGGAGGTGGCGCGCGCGGAGAGCGTGGCGATTGTCGTGTCGAGGTGGTTTGTCGCATCGCCTGCACTCAAGCCGGCGACGATCCGTAGGCCAGCGGCGATCACGTCGATTGCATTGTTGGTGTCGAGGTCGGTGATGTTGCCGGCGGTCGCAGTGAGCGAGACGTTCGCGGGCGTCGTGATTACACCACCGAGGATAATGTTGGTGGCGGAGACTAAACGCACGTCGCTTCCGGCGGTGATGTCCGCAGTGAGCGCGGCGGTGATCAGGTTCGCTTCAAAGTTAACCGTGCCGCTCGTCGTAATGTCGGCGTTGAGCGTGATCGTCGCCGTGGCCGTCGCGGTGATATGGCCGCTACCGGAGACCACGTCCGCGTTCACCGTAATGGAGCCCGTGGTGGAGAGGAGGATATTGCCGCTGCCGTGCGCGTTGATCGTCGTAGCGACGTTCAAGTCGCCGCCAGTGGTGAGGATGATCGCACCATTGCCCGCGGTCGTGCGCAGGTCGGACTGGGCCGCGTCGGTGACGGCGGCGGTCGTGGCGTCGGTCGCAACCTTTTGGATCGTGACCGCGACGTTGTCGATTACGAGGGCGTTGGTTTGGGAGAGGAAGAGGCCGCCGGAGGTGGCGCGGGCACTGAGGGTCGCGATCGTCGTGTCGAGGTGGTTCGTCGCGGTGCCTGCACCGACCCCGGCGACGATCCGCAGGCCCGCGGCGATGACGTCGACCGCATTGTCGGTGTCGAGGTCGGTGATCGAGCCCGCAGTCGCGATGAGGGAGACATTCGTGGGCGTCGTGATCACACCACCGAGGACGATGTTAGTGGCGGAGACCAGGCGCACGTCGCTACCGGCCGTGATGTCGGCGGTGAGCGAAGCCGTGATCAGGTTCGCTTCGAGGTTAACGGTGCCGCTCGTGGTGAGGTCCGCGTTGAGTGTGAGCGTTGCCGTGGCGGTGAGCGTCACGTGGCCGGAGCTTGAGAGGATGTCCGCGTTGACCGTGATCGCGCCCGTGGTCGCGAGAAGGACATTGCCCGTGCCGTGGGCACTGATGACCGAGGCAACCGTGAGGTCACCGCCCGCCGTGACGACGATCGAGCCGTTGCCCGTGGTCGTGCGCAGGTCGGACTGGGCGGCATCGGTCACGGCGGCGGTCGTCGCGTCGGCGGCAACCTTTTGGATCGTGACCTCGACGCTGCTAATTTCGAGGGCGTTGGTTTCGCTAACGTAAATGCCAACCGAGGTCGCACGCGCGCTGAGCGTCGAAATCGTGGTGTCGAGATGGTTCATGGCCGTGCCCGCACCCACACCGGCGACGAGGCGCAGACCGGCCGCGACCACGTCGACCGAGTTGTCGGTGTCGAGGTCGGTGATGCTGCCGGCGGTCGCGATCATGGAGACGTTCGCTGGTGTCGTGATCACACCACCGAGGACGATGTTCGTCGCGGAGACTAGGCGCACGTCGAGGCCGGCCGTGATGTCCGCGGTGAGCGAAGCGGTGATCAGGTTCGCTTCGAGGTTAACGGTGCCGAGGGTTGAGAGGTCGGCGTTGAACGCGAGCGTCGCCGTGGCCGTCGCGGTGACGTGGCCGGATCCGGAGACGATGTCGGCGTTGACGCTGATCGAGCCCGTCGTGGCGAGCAGCACGTTGCCCGTGCCGTGCGCGTCGATGGTCGAAGCGACGTTCAAGTCGCCACCGGTCGTGACCACGATGGCGCCGTTGCCGGCGGTCGTGCGCAGGTCGGATTGGGCCGCGTCGGTGACGGCGGCGGTCGTCGCGTCGGTGGCAACCTTTTGGATCGTAACGGCGACGCTGTTGATGGTGAGCGCGTTGGTTTCAGAGAGGAAGAGGCCACCGGAGGTGGCGCGCGCTGAGAGCGTGACGATGGTCGTCTCGATATGGTTCGTCGCCTCCCCTGCACCCACACCCGCGACGATACGCAGACCGGCGGCGACGACATCGACGGAGTTGTCGGTATCGAGGTCGGTGATGTTGCCGGCAGTGGCATTGAGCGAGACGTTCGCAGGGGTCGTGATGACACCGCCAAGGATAATGTTGGTCGCGGAGACCAGGCGCACGTCAGCTCCCGCGGTGATGTCGGCGATGAGCGAAGCGGTAATCAGATTCGCTTCGAGGTCGACCGTGCCGCTCGTTGTAATGTCGGCGTTGAGGGTCAAGGTCGCCGTGGCGGTCGCGGTGATATGGCCGCTGCCGGAGAGAAGGTCCGCGTTGACGGTGATCGATCCTGCCGTGGCAAGAACCACGTTGCCGCTGCCATGGGCACTAATGGCCGTCGTGTCAGCAGCGGCAGTGCCGTCGTTCAAGGTCAGGTCACCACCGGTCACGATAACGATCGCACCGTTGCCTGCGGTCGTGCGGATGTCGGACTGCGTTACGTCGGTTACGGCGGTGACACTCGCATCGACGTTCACTTTCTGGATCGTGACCGCGACGTCGTCGATTGTGAGCGCGTTGGTTTCGTCGAGGTAAATGCCACCCGAGGTCGCACGCGCGGTGAGGGTCGCAACCGTGGTGTCGAGGTGGTTCGTCGCCGTGCCTAGTCCAAGACCGGCCACGAGACGCAGGCCAGCGGCGACGACGTCCACTGCATTGTCCGTGTCGAGATCGGTGATCGATCCCGCAGTCGCGATGAGTGAGACGTTCGCGGGCGTCGTGATCACGCCACCGAGGACGATGTTGGTCGCGGAGACCAAGCGAACGTCGCTACCTGCGGTGATGTCGGCCGTGAGCGCGGCGGCAATCGTGTTGGCTTCCAAGTCCACAGTGCCGGTGGTCGTGAGGTCGGCGTTGAGGGTGAGCGTCGCCGTGGCGGTCACGGTCACGTGGCCGGAGCCAGAGAGGACGTCCGCGTTGACGGTAATCGAGCCGGTGGTGGCGAGGAGCACATTGCCGGTGCCATGCGCACTGAGGGCGGTCGTGTCAGCTGCGGCGGTGCCGTCGTTCAAGGTCAAGTCGCCGCCAGTCGTGAGGACGATCGAGCCGTTGCCGGCCGTCGTGCGCACATCGGATTGCGTGACATCGGTGACGGCGGTGACCGACGCATCGGTGTTTACTTTCTGGATGGTGACGGCGACATCGCCGATTGTAAGCGCGTTGGTTTCCGAGAGGAAGAGGCCGCCGGAGGTGGCGCGCGCACTGAGGGTCGCGAGGGTCGTATCGAGGTGGTTCGTCGCTTCGCCTGCACCGAGGCCGGCGACCAAGCGCAGACCGACGGCGACCACGTCGACCGTATTATTTGTATCGAGGTCGGTGATGCTGCCCGAAGTGGCGATGAGCGACACATTCGTGGGGGTTGCGATCACGCCACCGAGGATAATGTTCGTCGCGGAAACGAGGCGCACGTCGGCACCGGCAGTAATGTCGGCGGTGAGCGAAGCGGTAATCAGGTTCGCTTCGAGGTCGACCGTGCCGGTCGTGGTAATGTCGGCGTTCAACGTGAGCGTCGCCGTGGCTGTCGTAGTCACGTGGCCAGAGCCCGAGAGGATGTCAGCATTCACCGTAATCGCACCCGTGGTGGCAAGGAGCACGTTGCCGCTGCCGTGGGCGCTGACCGAAGTGATATCCGCAGCGGCGGTGCCGTCGTTGAGCGTCAAATCGCCGCTGGTCACGAGGACGATTGAGCCGTTGCCAGAAGTGGTGCGCACGTCGGACTGCGTGACGTCAGTCACCGGGGCGAAGGTCGCATCGACGTTCACTTTCTGGATCGTAACAGCGACGTCGCCGATCGTGAGCGCGTTGGTTTCGTCGAGGTAAATACCGCCGGAGGTGGCACGTGCGGAGAGAGTGGCCATGGTGGTTTCGAGGTGGTTCGTCGTCGTGCCGAGGCCGAGACCGGCGACCAGGCGCAGGCCGGAAGCCACCACGTCCACCCAGTTGTCCGTGTCGAGATCGGTGATCGAACCGGTGCCAGCGGTGAGTGAGACGTTCGCGGGCGTGGTGATGACACCACCGAGGATAATGGTCGTCGCCGAAGCAAAGCGCACGTGGCCACCGGCGGTCACATCCGCGGTGAGCGAGGCCGTGATCAGGTTCCCTTCCAAGTCGACGGTGCCGCCCGTCGTGAGGTCGGCGTTGAGCGTCAGGGTTGCCGAAGCGAGTGCGGTGAGGTGACCGGTCGTGGAAGCGAGGTCAGCGTTGACGGTCGCGTTGCCGGCCGCGGCGCGCAGATAAACGTTACCCGAACCGTGCGCGGTGATGGCCCCGCTGACAGTCAAGTCACCCGTGTCGACGAGGATCGAGATCGAGCCGTTGCCGGCCTGGGTCGTGGCGCCGAGGACGATGAGGGTGGCGGTTTCGTGCAGGAAGATACCGCCGGAAGTCGAGTTCGTCGCCGTGACACTTGTGATGGTCGTATCGATGTCGCTCGCGTTCGCGGCGCCGACGCCGGTGGCGGCCGTGAGCGTCGCCGTGCCGGTCGTGATAAGGAGCGCACTCTCGCTCGGGGTATCATCGATCAAGGCACCGGTCGTGGCGGTAAGCGTAAAGTCGCCGCTGGTGCTCACAATGCTCGCTTGGAAGGTGAGGCTATTTTGCGCGCGCAGGACGACCGACCCGGTCGTGGTCGTGATCGCCCGGGTGTCGGCGTTGACGCCGTCGGTCAAAGTAATCGAGCCAGTGCGGGCCGTGAGTTCGATGGGACCCGTCGTGGTGGTGAGGTCGGAGGTGGCGGCCACGTCACCGACCGTGGCAGTGGTGTTGCTCACCGAGACGCGGTTCACGTTGACGATCGCGACGGTGCCGATCGTGACATCGTCTTCCTCGCTCAAGCGGATGCCACCGGTGGTCGCGGCCGCGGCGAGCGTGGCGATGGTGATTTCAAGAACGTCGAGGGCGGAGCCGATGCCGACTCCGGCGAAGAGCCGCAGGTTCGCGGCGGTGATGTCGTTGAGCGTGGCACCCGCGTCGATGATCGATCCAGCGGTCGCACGGATGGTGACGCTGCCGGTGGCGGCGTTGAGGCCGGAGAGCGTGACGTCCTGCGCGGCGAGGAAGCGGATACTACCGCCGGCGGTCGTGACCGCGACGTTGTCGGCGAGCTTAATCGAACCGGCGGCGGCTTCCACGTCGAGCGTGCCCGTGCCGGTCGTGGCGAGCGAGGCGCCGGCGTTGAGGGTGACGGAACGCGCGGCAAGGAGAGTAATGGAACCGGTGCCGGAAACGATCGCCGCGGTGGAGATAAGATCGGAGTCGACGCCGGCGACACTCAGGCGGATATGGCCGGAGCCGGTCGTGCGGATTTGGCCGTTGATCGTCAGCGTGCCGGCGAGTGTGGTGAGGATGATCGGGGCTCCGCTCGCTTGATTGACGATACCACCAGAGGTGATGGTGAGAGCGTCGGTTTCTTCGAAGACGATGCCGCCGGAAGTAGTATTAAGAGCGGTGAGGCTACCCAGTGCCGTGTCGATATCGGCGACACCCGTGCCACCAATGCCGGTCGCCGCAGTGAGCGAAGCCGTGCCCGTGGTGACGAGGTTCGGCGTTTCGAGGAGCGTGTTGTCAGTGATCGCTCCCGCAGTGGCGGTGAGGGCAAAGTTGCCGCTGGTGCTCGTGAGGAGTGAGAGGGCAATCGAGGTCGCGGCGGTGTAAGTGATCGTGCCGGTGGCGGTGGTCGTCGTCGTTCCATCGGCCATCGTGATGCCGGCCACATCCGCAGTGACGGCGATCGTGCCGGTGCCGCCGGTTGCGATGTTCGCGTTCTGCGCGACGGTGTCGGCCGTGAGCGTGATGTTGCCAGTCGTGGAGCTCACGTTGGCCCCGAGCGTGAGCACGCCGGCTTCGGCGTTGACCCGGATCGCGCCCGAGCCGTGCGCGGTGATGACGGCGGTCACGTTGACCGCGCCGGTGAGGATATCCAAATCGATGCGGCCGTTGCCGGCGAGCGTGCGCACGCCGGTGCCGTTGATCGTCAGGGCGCTGGTTTCCTGGAGATAAATGTCACCGGAAGTAGTGTTCGTCGCTTGCAGCGTGTTGATCGTCGTGTCGAGATCCGCGGCCCCTGCCCCGCCCATCCCCGTCGCGGCGGTGAGCGTCGTCTGGC
>NZ_JBOZXB010000003.1:0-431864 GCF_051660365.1 Oleiharenicola lentus
TCCGGCATTCACTTTGAAGTTGAGGTTGCCGTTGCCCGCGAGCGTGCGAATGCCCGTGCCGTTGACGATCAGCGCGTCCCCTTCCTCGATCACGATGTCGCCGGAAGTTGTGTTCGTCGCTTGCAGCGTGTTGATCAGGGTGTCGATGTCTCCGGCACCGACGGCACCGATGCCAGTCGCGGCAGTCAGCGTCGTTTGACCGTTGGTGGTAAGGTTGGCCGTTTCGGCGGCGGTGTTGTCGGTAATCGAACCGTTCGTGGCGGTGAGCGAAAGTGCACCGTTGGTGGAAGCAATGTTGGCGACCGCAATCGAGACCGCAGCGGTGTAAGTGATCGCACCCTCTGCGGTGGTGGTCGTCGCGCCATCGGCCATGGTGATGCTGGTGAGGTCCGCGACGACCGTGACCGTGCCGGCGCCGCCGGTGGCGATTGCACCGGCTTGCGTGACGGTGTCGGCGTTGAGCGCAATCGTGCCGGTGGTCGAACTGATCGTTGCGCCGGAGGCTTGATTGAAAGCACCCGAAGTGTCGGTGAGCGTGATGTTGCCGGAACCGTGCGCGGTGATGACGGCGTTCACGTTGAAGGTGCCGGCATTGACCGTGAGAGAAATATTACCGTTGGCGGCGAGTGTGCGAACACCAGTGCCGACGACGTTGAGCGCGGTGGTGTCCTGCAGGACGATGTCGCCGGAGATCGTGTTCGTCGCGGTGAGCGAGCCGACGTCGAGATCAAGGTCAGCAAAACCGGCGGCACCAATGCCGGTGTTGGCCGTCAGCGTGAGCAGGCCGGCGGTCTGGAAGTTCAGGCTGCTGTCCGCACCCGAGCTCGCGTCGGTAATCGCACCGTCGGCGGTGAGGGTGATGTTACCCGAGGTGCTGGTGATGGAAGCGACGGAAATGGTGCCGGCATTGGTGGTCGTGAGCGTGACGTTGCCGCTGACGGTGGTGATGCGGTCGACCGCAACAGAATTTGTTTCCGTGAGGGTCAGGCTGCCGGTGCCGGTGATCGCAATGCCGTCAACGAGGCGGGATGCGGCGTCCGAGAAAATCGTGCCGGCGAGCGTCGCCGAGCCGATGCGCGCAACGGTGGTGCGGACGTTGATGTCCGTGGCGGCCTGCGCCGTGAAGAGGTCGGCGACAAGGCGGCCTTGCGTTTGGTTGATCGCACCGCCGCGGGCATAGAGCACGATCGAGGAAGCACCGGTGGCGGTGATGATGGCGGTCTCCGCGCCGGAAGAGGTGAGGAAAATGCTACCGCTGGTGAGACCAGCCGCGAGTTCGATGCGACGGTCAACCGCGTTCGCATCCGACGTGGTAAGCGTGCCGTTAGCGGTAACGGTAATGTTGCCTGTGCCCGTCCCCTGTCCGGCGGTCAGTGAAATCCGGTTGGTGGCGTAGATCGCGGCGTTGACGGTGATGTTCGCGGCAGCTTCGAGACGGAGCCACGGATTGCGCTCACCGTAAGTATTGTCGCCGGAGTAGCCGAGGCGCGCATTGACGGTGATATCACCCGTGCGAGCTACGAGGCGCAGTTCGGAGACGCCGGCGTTGATGTCCTGGTCGCGCGTGACGATGATCGAGCCGCCGAAGATCTGGGTCTTGTTGTAGTATTCGCCGGTGGAAATCTGCGAGCCCATGTAGCCGAGATACACCGTGCCGGTGCCGGCGGAAGCGTCACCGATGTTAACCACTGAGAAGCCCGGCAGGATGAGGCCAAGTTCAGAGGCGGAAAGGTCGAGGCGGTTGTTGACCGTCGGCGTCGTTGCCGAAGGCGGCGAGTTACCGACCACAATCGCGCGCGAGACCGTGTAAGGTTTCAACGTAAGCGAAGATTGCGCGCCTGTGTCGGAAATCGTGCCGAGGAGAATAATCTGATTCGACGTAACGACCGCGTTGCCAGAACCGACTTCGAGCGTGTTGATGCGGACAAACGTGCTCGCGCCATCGCCGGTCGAAGTGATGTCGAGCGAGGCGACGATCGTGGTCAGATCGAGCGCGATGTTGCCCGAGACATTGGTCATCGTGACCGCGCCAGCGGTGAGGTTGCCGTTGACGTTGACGGCGCTGGCTTTGACCACGCTCAGCGGCGCGGGTGCGATGTTCACGTTGCTGTTAAACGTGAGCGTGGCGTTCGTGCCGATGGTCAGGCTGTCAGGCAGATAGACGCCGCCGATGCCGCCGACCGCGTTGCCGAAGACCACGTTGCCGTTGACGTAGATCGCGGCGGCGCCGTTGAAGTCGAAGCGCGCATTGTTGGAGAACGTCAGCGTGGCGACGTTGCCGTAAGCGGCGTTGCTGCCGATCGCGACGTTGCCGGCGGCGGCGACGTTGCCGTTGAAGGAAATGTTCGCGCCCTTCGCGATCGTGATGTTGCCGGTGACGGTAACCGGGCCGTCGAAGACGATGTCGGCGGCGTTGGTGATCGTGAGGTCGCCGGCAATCGTGACCGCGCCGCGGAAGCGCACCGTGGTGCCGTTTTGCACCGTGAGCGAACCCGCGAGCGTGACCGCGCCGCCGATGTCGATCGCGCCACCGGCGTTGAGCGTAAGATTGGTGAGCGCTTTGTTTTGACCAACGCCGTTCGCGACGGTGATCGAGGCGGAGGCGTTGAGCGTGAGGCTGTCGGGAATGCCGGTGCCATCGCCGTCGATCTGGCCGCCTGGATTGCCGATGATGATCGAACCGGCCGTGGCGGTGATGGAGCGGGTGCCGTTTACTTCTAGCGTGTCACTGATCGTCTGCGAGAGACCGCTGATGTCCGCGGAGAGCGTGGTGGTGGAACCGTCGCCGAGGATATAAAGATGCTGCGTAAAGAGCGGTGAAAGGATGTCTACGGTGTCGCCACGCAACACAACACCCGGCGCGGTGAACGTAATCGGCGTGAGCGAACGGTCGCCGAGGATAAGCTTGTTGAGGAGTTCGTCCGAGCCGAAATAAATCAGGCTGCTCGAAATAAGATTATTGATCTCGGATTGGGTGAGCACCAGGCCGCCTGCGCCTTGCGGCACGGCGGACAGCGTGGAGGTCGTCGGGATGAAGACGATCGGCAGCGTCGGATTCGTCGGGAAGACGAAGATGTTGTTCGAGCTGACGACGCGTTGGAGAATTTCGAGCTGGTTGCCGGACAGGATGACTTCAACCGTGGTGTTGATCGGCTGGCTGACGGTTTGGGTGCCAAAGAGACTGACGAGTTCAAGGCGCCCGGAGGTGGAACTCGCGACGTTGATCACCTCGTCCAGATCAATGATGTAGCTGGCCTTGTCGGTCGGCGTGTTGACAGAAAGTTCGGCCACATCGGTGAAGATCGAAAGCGGGCTGATCTGGTCGTTGTTGACCGGGGCGCCAACGCCGAGCGCCGCGGTGAGCACCAGCTTGCCCTTGTCCGATTGGATGAATGCACCCTTCGCGTTGCGGAGTTGCGTGCCGTTCGGCGTGTAGAGCGTTTCTTCCCAGCCAAACGCGCCCGCTTGCACAATCGCGCCGGTGTCAAAGTTGACCGAGGCTTGGGTGTATTTCGCAAAACGCAGCGCCCAATCGAGCCAGAGGTGGAAGCCACCGTCGTCGGAGCCCGTGCGCCAGCCCAAGCCGGTGGTGGTGATGGCGCCCGTGGTCGAAGTCAGCGTGATGTCGCCCTCGCCGTTGCCGATGTAGCCGGCGTCGTCCGCAGCGCTGTAAATACCGGCGTTGAGGTTGATGTTGCCGGCGGAGTTGACGAGCGTGACTGGCCCGCTGAGGCGCGCGACCAAGTCGTAATCGATCTGGATGGTCGACGCGGTGTTGAAGTCGATGAGCCCGGCGTGCACGCGGCCGGTCCATGAGACGGATTGGGCGCGGATGGTGAGTTCGCGGCGCAGGTCGATGACCTCGACGCCCGGCCCGGTGAGCGTGACAGGAGCGGCGTTGGCGACGATGGTGATCGTTTCGACGTTGTTGTAACCCGAGTCGTAGTTGACGACCTGCGTGCCCTGCGAAATGCGCGAGTCGCCCGCGCTGTCGGAGACACGGATCGCACCGGAGTCCGGCGACGTAAGGTTCAACACATCGACGTTCGAACTGCTGGCATCGTCGTCGATGTTCACCTCGCCCTGGAGATGCCGGAACGTTACGTTGTAAGTGTCGTTGTTGCTGCCGCCTTGGAGGGTGACGTCATTTGTGTTCGTGGAGGTGACATTGTAAACGTCGCGGCCACTGCCGCCTATCCAGACTTCGGCCGTGCGATTGGCGTCGGTAACCGTGTTGCCGCTAAAGGAAGCGACGTAAGTATTGCCGAGATTAAATGTGATCGGGCCGGTGATCGCAGTGAAGTCGACGCGATCGTCCGAGTCGGCTGTGCCGTCATCGATTTGGTCTTCGCCGAAGTCGCCACTGAAAATATAGACGTCCGTGCCGGCCCCGCCGTTCAGGCTATCGTTGCCGGTGCCGCCTTCCAAGATATCGTCGCCATCGTTACCGAAGAGGGTATCGTTACCGCTCTCGCCATAGAGCCTATCCTTACCGCCACCGCCGTAGAGCGTGTCGTTGCCACTGCCACCGTAAATTAGATCGGCACCGGGCCCGCCGACGATCGTGTCGTTGCCGTCGCCGCCACGGAGGAGGCTGGTGCCAGAGCTGAGATTGTAGATCTTATCGTCGCCCACCCCACCGAAGATGTCGGTATCCGCAAGGACGCCGGACATAATGTTGATGGTGTCGTTACCGTTGCCGGCGTTGTTGACGAGGATTCTGGAAATGCCGCCGTAAGTCTGATCGTAGCCCATCGCGGAAACCTTGAGGGTTTCGTTGCCCTTCGCGCCGCCGACGTGGGACACAGTAAAGCTTTCATTGTTATCGGTGCCGTAGCTACCACCGCGCTGGTTGGCATCGACGCCGATGTTGAGGCGCAGCGTGCTGCCAATCTTGGTCGCAAGAATCGGCGGCGCGCCAAAACTCCAGACCACATCGATATCGAACGGCCCGATGCTGAAGCTGACGGTCGCTTCGCCTTTCGCGATGTTGAAGGTGAGGCCGAAGCTGATCGTGAAATCGATGTTGATCTCGAAGAGGAAGAGATCGATGTGCAGGCCGAGCGTAAGACTGCCGCTGACGCTGAAGCCCCAGCTTGCGAGGGTGAGCGAGAAGAAGGCGCCGAAGTAAATCGGCCCGAATTCCAGTTCGATCCCGGCCGAGGCGGTGAACTCGAACTGACCGTTCGAGCGGACATAGCCGCTCAGGTTCACATTGATGATGTTAAAGAAATTCATTCCGAGATTGCTGATGCGAATCTCGAAATACTCGGAGGTGGAGGTGATCGACGCCGCACCTCTCACCTCGAAGACCCAGATCTTCAACTTCATGTCGATCGAGACCTGGAAGAAGCTGATACGCGTATCGAGCTTGAGGTTAAAGTTACCGGAAATCTCGATCAGGCCCATCGAAAGCACGCTGACACCGAGACCGACATCGATCATGAAGTAAGGCGTGCCGCCTTCGACGCCGATGGCGGCGGCACCGCGCACGGAGAGACGGCCGAAGAGTTTCAGGTCGAGCGACGCGTTGAAGCGGATCTCGAAGCCGCTCGTGCCGAGCTTGAGATAAGCCGCGCCCTCGATGGTGAAGAAGCCGATCTTAAACGCACCGCCGAAGCTGACGATAATGGACTGCGCCTCGAGGGTTTCGTCTTTCAGGCCCGCGACCTGTCCACTATTCGAATCGACATCGAGGACTTTGACGACGCGGCCTACGCTCGTGGTATTGAACGCGAGGCGGAACCGGCCTTCGAGAGAGACAACCCCGAAGCCATCAAGCGCGCCACTCAGTTCGACACTGCCCCAGATACCTTCGGCTCCAAACGACAGCGTGCCCGCCGCCGCGAGGTGGCCGAGCGGATCGAGGTCGGCGATAGCAGCGAGTTCCAGAGTGACCTGCAGGCCTCTGATCGTGAACGTGGCGTCGCCTTCGAGGTGCAGCACCCCGCCAATGGTGATGTCACCATGGATGTTCATGCGCAGGTAGGGCCCCGCAGGGAGATTGACGTTTGCCGTGCCGATCGTGGGCACCGCTTCACCGGTGGTATTCAGTTCCACGACCACCCCGCCGTTCAGCGCGAGGAAGCCGATATCGACACTGAGATTCAGCGACACTTTGCCCGCGATGCCCTTCGGTCCGATCATGAGCGCGGCGATGCCGTTGAACGTAATCACGTTGGTATCGGCGACGCGCAGCGAAATGTCGGCGGTGACAGATATAATCAGACCGCGCGAGCCGACCTCGAGGTAGAATGTGCCTTCGATCCGGAAGCCGGTGCTGTCGGTGCCGACGAAGAGATAACCTTCCGCGCGGATGCGCGCATAGATGCCCGCCTGGAGCGTGACCGAACCGGTGGAGCCGAAATTGAAGGTCTTCTCCTGATTGGTGGTGTTGACCTCGAAACGGAACGAGGCGCGGAAACCGAAGCCATTGCCGTCGAGCAAGCCATCCGTGCCGATCGTGATGCTGAGCAATCCCGCCATGCCGTAAACCGGCACCCCCGCGACTTCGCCGATCTTGGAAATACTCAGCGCGCCCTGGGCGGTGGCGCGGAAGATGACGACGCCAAGCACCTTCAGGGTCATCTGGCCGGCGACGGTGATTTCGAAGCCGTCACCGTTCACCGTCACGGAGAGTTCACCCTCGATGCGGAAGCCGGTGTCGACGCCGGGCAGTTGGAATTGGATAAAGCCGGACGCCGCGAGTTTCAGTTCCGTGGCCTTCAGCGTGATGCCGCCGAGCACGACATCCTCGTCGAGCGTGTTGAGGAAGAAGGCCAGTTTGAACTCGATCTGGAAGACGTTGCCGATGATCGCCTGCGCGCCATCCGTCGGCTCCGCGTCCGCGCTCGTGCCGATGCCAATCTGGATTTGGATGAAGGCTGCGAGGTAAGGCGTGCCGTCCTTGACGCCGATGCGCATGCCGCCGGAAGCGGTGCCGAGCGTGGTGCCCGCGACAGCGGCTTCGGCGCTGACGAGCACCTGCACGTAGCCATCGGCGGCCGCGAGGGTGAACTCAAAGCGACCGGTGAGCGTGGCTGCACGCGCGCCAAGCAGCACGAACGAAATCTTCGCACTTGCGACGAGTTGGAAGAACAGCGGGCGAATGACGATCTCGTCGGCGACGAGCTTGTTGTCGTCATCGAAACGATAGGCGTTGATCGTTTGCTGCGAGGTGGAGGTGTTGATGAGCAGCGCAAATTCGCCACTATCGAGATTGAAGGGACGCGGCAGACCCGGGAAGTTGATGACTTGCAGCGACGCCGCACCCCGCGCGCCCTCGGAGTCGATCACGAGCGAGAGACTGCCCTTCAGTTCGAACAGGGTAACGTTGGCGACCGGGATCTTGAACTCCGTGTGCACCACCGCGTAGAGCGCAAGCCCGTTGCCGCTGATCGACAGCATGAACGCACCGTCGAAGGTCAGTGTATCAAAGACATTAGCGTGCGCCAGGCCGCCGATGGCGACATAAGGCGCCGCGGCCTGACCGAGGTCCGGCACGAGGAGATCGGTCGTCGCGGCCGCAGTCGGGTCATAACCGTCAGCGAACTTCGGCGGGTGGCCTGAAATGGTGATGCTATCGTAGCCAGTGGCGCCGCGCAGGAAGGTGGGAACGGACCAGAGGATATCTTCGCTCGTGGTATTCAGGAGCAGCTCGAGCGTTCCACCCAGTTCGATCCCCGGGAGATTGAGGCTGGCTCCAAGCTTGAATTTGCCGGCCATGCCAATGACGTTGCCGTCGTTGACGCCGTCGGTGTTGCGGTCGCCGAGCGGGATGTTGCCGATGAGCAAGAGCGCTTGGACACGGGCATCGAAAATATGATTTCCGCCCGGGGTGACGGAAATCTGGCCATCCGCAAAAATCTCCAGACTCGAAGTGGAAAGCTTGATCGAGAAAGCACCGCTGATCGAGAAGAGCTGTTCGCCGCCGACAGTGAAGCGCGCGAACGCATAACCGCCGAGGAGCACGGTTTTGGCGGTGAGCGTGAACTCCTGTTCTTCGCCACGGAAGTTGAGCACCTGCGTCGGTTCGCCCGAAGCGTTGAGGTCGCTGTTTGTGCCGAGCTGTAGGAAGTATTGTTTGCTGTTTGCCTTGTCCTCAACGCGCCACATCGAACCGGCGAGAACCGTGACGACTTTGTAACCATCGCCGAGGGTCTTGCCCGCGTTGGCGAAGACGCTCACCATCTGCGTCGTCAACACACCGTCGTTGAGCGAGGCGATGTCAGCGTCGGTCGGGTTGGCGATAAGCGCGCCCGTGGCGATCAGATCACCGGGGATGCCTTCGAGCGTGAGCGTCTCGACCTTGTCGCGCTTGGTCGTGTTGATCTGGAAAGTGCCCGCGAGCTGAATGTCGAGGCCCAGGTTCTGGAGGAACGCGAGATTGGCCTCGATCTTGATGACGCCCCAGAGCTTCGGCAGCTTGAGTTCATCGAGGAAACTCCCCTCTTCGATGCTGACGCCGAAATCGCGGAAGAAGTCACCCGCGGTGAGTTGGTCGGGATCGTTCGCCGGCGAGGTCGTATCGAGGACAAACTTGCCCGCAGAAGAGCCGAGATTGCCGAGGTAGATCACCCGGATCGTGCCGCCGAAAGTGAGTTCGAACCGATTCCCGCCACCCGGAGATTCCGTCGCGGAAAACTCTACGTAGCCGCGAACGTCGAGGATCGGTTCGTCGATGAGGCCGAGATTGATCAGGCCCTGGCCGATTGAGATGCCGCCTTCGAGACGGATATAAAATTGTTCGGCCGGGCGGCGAACTGTGAGCGAAGCGGTGAACGCGGAGGAGTCGGTGCCGTTCGAATCCTTCCAGGCGCCCTGCGCCATCGAAAGTTCGACCTGAATCGTCTCGGCGGAATCGGCCGGCGCGAAACTGCCGGTGAAGTTGAAGCGATAGACGCCGGTCGCCTTGCCTTGCGCATCCTTGAGTTCCTCGACGCTGCTGATGCTGATACCGGTAACATCGGCGCCGCGCAGCGTGAAGCGGTAGCTCGCATTCGCCGTGTCGGTGTTGGTAGAGAAATCGACCGCGGCGCCGCCGGACTCGCTGGCGAGCTTGAAGGTGTAGGCGTCGACGACGATGACGTAGTAATCGCCCGCGGCCAGACCGGACGGGAGCGTGCCGATGGCGGAGAGCGTGACTTTGGCTCCACTGCTAAAACCGTGCGCCGTGGCGGTCTCGAAGGTGTTGGTGGTGCCGTCCGTGTTCTCACCCGTCGCCGACACCACGCGGGTGCGGTAGGCATTCAGAATGAGGTCGGCCGCGCTGAGGCTGCTGAAGTCGATGCCGGCGCCGCGCGTCGCCCCGGTGAGCGTGAGATCGAAATAGCCAAGACTGTTCAGCGAGGCATTGTCGATGGCGCCGCCGTTCGTGAAGCTGGCGGCGGCGGCGCTGCCGAGTGAGAGCGTGAACGTGGCGCTCGTCTCGATGTTATCCGTGCCCTTGTCGTCGGTGAAGGTGCCGCCGAGGAAATTAAGCGTGACGAGGCCGGCCGTGACTGTGCCTGTGTAACTGTAACGATACGTGTTGCCCGCCAGCAGGGTCGGCGTGCCGGCGACGGAGAGCTGGCTGCCATCGGCGAGTGTCAGGGTGAATTCACCCGACGCATCGAGAATCGATTCCGCCGTTACCTTTGCGCCCATGCCGGGGCTGAAGGTGATGTCAATGTAACCCCGGTCCCTGAAGCCGTTGAGACCGATCGTGGTGCCGTTGGTGATGCCCGCCATCGCCCCCGTGCTGCCTTCGACCGTCAGTTTGATGGTCGTCGCGTTGCTCTTGAAGCCCGCGGAATCGGTGACTGCCGCCGCGCCAATACTGAAAGTAACTTCGCCTGAGTCGAACGCACCGGTGAACGCGTAACGGTAGACGTTCGTATTGCCCTGCCGCACGCCGGTGGCGCTGAGCGCGGCCGATCCCTTGCCAATTCCTGCCAGAAGAATTGGGGGACCGGTGGTGAGTGTGGTCAGCGTGGCGCCGTTCGACGGTGTGACGAGGAAGTCGATATAGCCCTGACGATTCAGCGCCGCGATGCCGGTGCTGCCGCCGGAGCCGAGCGAATAGAGGTTCACGGTCGGGCCATGGATGAGGATGGTCGCAGTCGAAGCTTCGTTGGTGATTTCGGTGGTGCTGCCAATGGTGGTCTGCGCGACGGCCCCAGCGGCGAACGCGATTTCAAGCACACCGGAATCCCACGCGAAGTTGGCGGTCGTGATTTTGTAGCGGAAGCGCTGGACGCCATTCGCCCCGAGATCGGAAGCCGCGACCTGTGTCTCGACCACTTTACCCTCCTGCCCTGCGACGGTCGACGTGCCGACAACGATGCCCACCGGAGTCGGGTCGAATTGCAGCGTCACGGTGCTACCATCCGCGCGGCGCAGTAGGGCGCTGAATTCCGCATCCGCATCGAGAATGGACGTGTAATTGAGCGTGCCGCGCGCGCCGGGTGAGTAAGTGACATCGATGTAGTAACTGCCGCCATCTTTCACGAGGTTGAGCCGGCCCACGTCAGCCGCACTCGTGCTGGTCGGAAGCACCACGCCCGCGGTGGGCGCGATGCTGGTGCCGGCGAGATCCGCATCGGACGGCGCGAGCAACACCGGAATCTCGACTTCCTCACCCGCGGCGTTGCGGAAGCCCATCTTGAGTTTGCCGTCGATCGTCACGAGCGGGAACTGGTCCGGCAGATCGGCGAGGAAAAGCACCGTGGCCGCGCCGTTGGAGATATTGGAGAGATCGGCGTAGAGTTTGCCAGAGAGAGAAAGATTGTCGGCGGCGAAGTTGAGTTTACCGCTGATGAGGAACTTCCCGTCGGTGCTGATCATAATGCCGACTTCACCGTTGAAGACCTGCTTCGAGGTGTAGGCCGAGTAGATCTTGGCCGAGCCCTTGATCAGGAACGGCGACGTGAACGCCGCGCCGAAGCCGTTGCGACTCGGGTTGTCCTGGATGTCCTGATATTGGTTGGCGACCTGTTGCTTGACCGAGGCGAGCCACTCCGAAGCGGATTGCGCGGTGACGCTGGTCGAAAATTCATTGCTGCGAAGTTGCTTGGCTTCGTCGATCGAGGGGAGCGTTTTGAAGAATTCCACGCCCGCGGTAAAATCATTGATCGTGAGGCCGGTGTTCGGCTCGAGCAGGATGCCGGTTGGCGTGCTGACGCTGACGGTCATGCCGAGCGGTCCCATTTCACTGAAGGCGAGCCGCACCGCGAAACCAGACGCACCCGCCACCGAATAGCTACCCGTGATGCCGATGAAGAAAACGCGATCCACGATGACCGACTCGGAATCGAGATCGCTCGCGAGGACGTAATTGCCCGGGCTGGCTTCCTTCATGCGCGCGAAGCCACCGATGAGCGTGCCTTCGATGCCGTTGCCTGACACGGAGACGCCGAGCGCACCGATATCGATGATCGGGAACTTGCCTTCCGCGAGCAGGCTTGGACGGATGCGAATGCCATCCACCGTGCCGGTGAACGAGAAGCCGGGCGCGCCCGGCATACCGGCAATGGTCGCGGAGAGCAGGATGTCAAAGTCGCCCGGATCGTTTTCGAAATCCGCCCAGTCGAGACCGATGCTCTTGATCTGGATCGGCAGCCAGGAAGGCCACTTGAAGCTGTCTCCGTTGGCGCCACCGATGCGCAGAATGACGCCGAACCGCGCGGTGGAATCGGTCGGGTCGCCGGCGTGAAAGCTGCCATCGCCGGTGATGTAGAAGTTGCGCGCTTCGCCGCCGAGCGTGACGGAACCGACGGAAAGATCCGCGCCCACTGTGCCAAAGCTGGCCATGACTTCATCGTCGCCCGCCGCTGTGTTAAGTTCGAAGTCGGTGGCGAACAGGTGCAGGAAGCTGCCGATGGTGAAGTCGAGCGTGTCGACCTTGAAGATGAGTCCGTCGACGTTGCCGTCGGTGAACGTGAGTTCGACGCGCATCGCCTCGGTGCCGGTGTCGGCGCTGTCCTTGATCTTCGCCGTGAACGCGTTGCCACCAATAGTGAGGGTCGCGCCGCCGGTGGCGACGAAGATGGAACCGTTGAACGCCGGCTGAGCGGTGCCGTCGAAGCGCACCGACCAGTTCGTCACACCGACCCGGATATCGTCGAGCTTGAGGAAGCTCCCGAGCGTGAACGGCCCGCCGACGATGATTTGCGCCTGACCGATCGTGAAGCCATTGCCGGTGACGACGATGCCGCGCATCGTCTTGCCAGTTTCCGGATTATTATAGGTGCTGAGCTGTCCGGTGATCGTGTTGCCCGGCAGCGCGAGAATCTGGATGGCCAGATCGTCAGCTGCGAAAATTTCCTGGTCGCCGCCCGCCGCCGGGTCGTAAGCGACATCGATGTTCGTGCCCGTGATCTTGAAGACCTTCGGCACCGTGATCGCGAGACCGTCAGCGTGCACGCTCCACTTGCCCGTGGCGGAAAGGCCGAACCCAGCCGCGAGATCGACGCCGATGTCGAACGTGACATCGAGCCCGGTGAGTTCGGCCACGATGCCGGAGCTGGTTTGCGCGCCCGCAGACGCAGAACTGCCGAACGCCAGGGTCGCGCGACCGAGCGAGAGCATCAGGCTGATGACGAGTTTGCCGTCTTTGAAACCGAAGTCCGCGAGACCGACGCTCGGATTGGCGAAGGACAACGGTCCGACTGAGAACGTGCTCGTGCTCTGGCTGGTCGGGGTAACAACCGGGGCCGGCGTCGCCGCCGAAGGCGCATTCTCATCCGCCGGCGCTGGGCTCGGCGAATTGCGTTCGAACTCCAATTCGAAGCCGGCAATGGTCGCGCCCGTGATGCGGAAGGCCACCAGCTTGAAGCCTTCCGTCTTGGTGATCTTCATCTCGGCCGTGCCGGAGAGCGAGTAGTCACCGCCGCCGAACGACAGTTCCGCGCGGGTGATATTGATATTCAGGTCACCGTTGGCCTGCGGTTGGAATTCCACCGTGCCAGACAGAGTAAAGATGTCGCCGACCTTGATGGTGATACCACCGATGAAAATCGGCGCATCGTTGGCCGTGGTGAAAGTCAGCGGGATACTGATGTCGTCGGTGACATCGACCACTTGCGAGAATGCAGCACCGGTCTTGTTTTGCGCGACCCCGAAGCGCAGACCGAGTGAGTCGGTAGCGGCGTCCAAACCGGAGAGGCCGACGAAGCCCACCGAGCCTTCGCCACGGAACGCGTATTTGCCGGGCGCGTTGGTGAAGACGACCATCGCGAATTCGATATCGTAAACGCGGATGCCGATCGCATCTGGATTCAACGTGCCATTGGCCAAGCGCATCGGACCGGAACCGACAAACACTTCGCCACCGGCGAGCCCAATCGCGAACTGGTTGGATTTCCGCGTGAACGAAAGGTTGCCGTAGATCTCGAGCGTGTTCGCGATCGAGAAGGCGATGTTTTCGCCCGTGAATTGGATGAAGCCGTTGGTCTCGTCCGCGTCGAAATTGAGTTCGATCGTCTCGCCGTTGAGGATCACGCTCTGGTTGATCGCCGTCGCGAACTGATTCAAGCGCAGCGTCATCGTGGCGGACAGCGTGAGCGCCGGCACGCCGACAAGTGCTACGGTGCCAGTGACCTGACCGGCTTTGAGTTCGCCGTCCTGCACGAAGATCGCCTCGCCGCCGGTGAGTTCGAGGCCCACGCGATTCCCACTGACATTGTCGCCGACAAAAATCGTGACGTTCGCGCCCACGATCACGCGGGTGGTGACGCCATTCACGGTGGCCGACTTGAAGCTGAAGTCTCCGGTGATCTCGATGCCGGGGAAAGAAATCCTGAGGTCGTTAAGCACGATGCGCGTATAACGGCCCGCTTCGAGCCGCACCGTGCCAAAGACACCTTCCGCGGTGACCGCTTGGTTCGTGTCGTTCATCTCGAACACGAGCGTTGCACCGGCGGAGAAGACGCCGAAGGAGAGATTGGCCGTGAACGAGAGCGAACCCGCGAGGCCGGCGTCAGAGATGACGAACAAGCCTTGCGCGTCCTCGATATTGATCGGGCTGCCACCACTGCCCTGTCCGATAAATCCAGGGATTTCGATATCCGCGCCGGAAATCACGATGAGCTTCGCGCCGGCGGTGCTGGTGGTTTGCTCGAACGAGAAGCGACCCTTCAGCGTAATGCCGAGCACCGTGACATCGAGCGGATTGGCCACCACCCGCACCAGCGAGCCGGCGGCGACATCGAAGTGGAACGTGGTCCCGCCCACGATGACGGTTTGATTTACCGCCGCGGTGAGGTTGGCGAGCGTGACCGTAAAGACGCTGTTGTTGATCGAAACGCCCGGGACATTTTGCAGCGCGACCGTAGCGGTGAGCGTTGCCACGTAACCGGCCGAAGTGAGCAGGAACGCGCCGGAGCCGTGCGTGATGCTAAGGTAATCCTTCGTGCCGTCGCCCAGCGCGGTGGAGAAATTATCGACGCCGATCTTGATGATCGACTGGCCGGCCGCATCGGTGCCCTTCGAGAAGGAGAAGTCACCCTCGATGCGAATCACATTGCCGAGATTGACCGCAAGGCCGAGCGCGGTGAAGGCGATGAACGGCTGGGCCGCGGTGCCGAGTTCAGGCGTGAGCGGAGCACTGATGCCATTGATCTCGAGATCCATCGGATCTGCCGAGAAGTCGATGCCACTCGTGTTGTATTGGAGCGTGATCGAATCGACCGTGACGCCCGCAAAATCGAGACCGGTGAGATAAAATTCGCCGCTCGCCTCGAGCGCCACCGTGCTATCCGAGAAGATCGCCAAGGCCAGCGCACCATTCTCGATGCCGACCGCAAAGTCGCCCACCGCGAGGCCGGCATTCACGTTCTCGGCCACCACCAACAAGAGGTCATCCGTCTTCTCAAATGCGAACGCCCCGGAGATCGTCACAAAGTTGGCGATGCTCAAACGACCATCGCCCACAGAAACGCCCAGCAATTTTTCGCTGAACGCGAGCTTCACATCACCGTTGCCCGTGCCGACCGTGAGGCCGCCGCCGGACAATTTGGTGAAGTCAACCGCCGGGGGCGCGGTGGCGGTCGGGCCGCTCGCTTGATTGTAGGAAACTGTGATGTCGTTCAGCTCGAAATCCAATGCATCGGGCAAGCCGACAAATGCGGCGCTGCCGGCAGTGACGCTCAACGCGGTGTAGCGCGTGAGATCTGACACGGCAACCGGAGTGAGCATCGCGAGCGCCATCGTGACATTGCCAAACGCGATGCCGATCGCCCCGTCGGCATTCGGTGTGTCGCCGGCGTCGATGACGCCGTCGTCGTTGCTGTCGTTCCAATACGGGCCGCCGATGCCGGCGAAGACGTAGGCATTCGACGCGCCGAAGGTCAGCGTGTTGACCATCTTCTTGGCACCGGTGGTATCGGTGACTTCAACTTGCGGGCCTTTCTCGAACGAGAAGCCGCCACGCACGTAGATGAATTGCGAGAGGCTGAGCGTCGCATCTTGCACCGTGACGCGAAGTAGCTTGCTGGCGAAATCGAGCGTGACCGGAACGCCGCCGGTGGCGACTTCGAGACCGCCGGTGCCGATGCTGGAAAGGTCAAGCACCGGCGCGCTCGGGTTGGTGGAGCGCACGCTGTTCACGTCGATCGAAACCCCGTTTGTTTCCAAGGTGAGCCCCGAGATCCCGACCAAACGCGCAGTCGCGGCTTCGGCCGACATCGCAAAATAGCTGTCCGTATCGGCAACATCAGTCGGCTTGAAAAGTGCCAGGCCGAGACGCACCCCGCCGACGGCCACGCCCACCGCACCCGCCGAAGCCGGCACGTCGGCGCTGGTGATCTTCCCGTCGTTATTCGAATCCGTCCAATACGGGCCGCCGATCCCAGCGAACACGTAAGCATCGGCGGTGCCGAATGTGAGGACGGTAACTTCCTTTTCCGGCGCGCCGTTCGCGGTCGTTTTCACATCGAGCACCCTGCCCTGCTCCAACGAGAACGCGCCACGCACATAGATAAATTCCGAGACGACGAAGGTGGCGTCGCCGATCTCCACGCGGAGCAGGCGCGACGTGTAGTCGAGATCGATCGTGCCGTTGCCGGTCGAGACGGGCAGTTTGCCGTCTTCGAGTTTGGAGAAATCAATCACCGGCGGATTAGCGTCTGCATTGAGCGTATCGCTCGCCGTGTTCACCTCGATGGTGATGTCGTTTGCGACGATGGTCAGCAGGCTGCCGAGGCCAATCAGTTCAGCGGAACCCGCTTCCACTTTGAGCGCCGTGTAAGCCGTGCTGTCATTGACGTCAGTTGGCTTGAAGAGCGCGAGGGCGACATTGACGTTGCCCAGCGCGACACCGAGTGCGCCCGCAGCGTTGGGCGTATCGCTGCTGTTCACTACCCCGTCGCCGTTGCTGTCGGTCCAATACGGGCCGCCGACACCGGCGAACACATAAGCATTCGAAAGGCCGAGGGTGAGCACCGAGACTTCTTTCTTTCCGTTGGCGAGATCCGTGATTTCGAGCGAGTCGCTCTTCTCAAGTGAGAACCCGCCGCGGATGTAGATGAATTCGGAAATCGAGATCGTCGCATCCTTCACCGCGACGCGGAAGAGTTGCTTGTTGAACGCGAGCGCGACCGGCGTGCCGCCAGTGACGATGTTCAACGCGCCGCCAGCGAGACTCGAGAAATTGAGCACGGCAGGCGTCGCGTTCGCGTCGTCGAGCTTGGAGGCGGTGTTAATTTCGACGCTGATGCCGCGCGCGGTGATATCGACGCCGACGCCCACGAGGCTGGCGGTTTCAGCGGTGACGGAAAGCGCGGTGTAGCGTGTCTTGTCGGCGAGATTGGTCGGGCGGAACATCGCGAGACCCACGGTCACGTTGCCGAGCGCCAGGCCCATCGCACCGGTGGCATTCGGCGTGTCGGCCGAAGTGATTTTGCCGTCGTCGTTCGAGTCGTTCCAATACGGGCCGCCCACGCCGGCGAACACATAGGCGTTGGACGCGCCGACCGTGATGCCGCGCACGGTGCGCGGGGTGCCGGTTGCATCGTCGAGTGTGATCTTCTGGTCTTGTTCGAACGCGAACGAACCGCGCACGTAAACAAACTCGCCGAGCGTCAGCGTGCCGTCGCCCACCACGACGCGCAGGAGCCGCGAATTAAAGTCGAGGCGCATCTCCTCGCCCGTAGTCGCAACCGCCAGGTAGCCGTTTTCGAGGGAGGTAAAGTTGAGCGAGGCCGGCCATGGCGGCCCGACTTCACCCGGACGCGAGGCGGTGTTGACGTCGATCGAGATATCGTTGGCCACAAGCGTCAGGAAATCGCCCACACCGACGAGCGCAGCAGAATTGGCCTTCGCTTTGAGCGCGGTGTAGCTGGTCTTGTCGGCAGCGTCGGTCGAACTAAAGACTGCGAGACCGAGCGTGACACCGGAAAGCGCGACGCCGAGCGCGTTGGCAGAATCGGGCGTGTCCGCGCTGGTGATCTTCCCATCGTTATTTGAATCGACCCAATACGGGCCACCGATACCGGCGAACGCATAGACATTCGCCATGCCGAAGGTGATTACGTTGAGCGTCTTTGTCGCGCCGGTTGTCGTCTTCACTTCGACCTGACGGCCTTTTTCGAACGTGAAACCGCCGCGCACATAAAGGAATTCGGAAATCGCTAAGGTCGCATCGCCGACGCTCACGCGTGTGAGCGTGGAGTCGTAATCGAGCGTGATGGTCTCGCCACCGGTGAGAATTTCGAAGCCACTGACCAACCCGGCCGCAGTGACAATCTTGGTGAAGTCCAAGGCGGCTGGCGTCGCGCCCACGGTCCGCGAGCGGGCTTGGTTGACCGAAATCTCAATGTCGTGCGCTTCAATGGTGAGGCCATCAATGCCGACAAATTGTGCACCTTCCGCGACCACTTTGAGGCCGAGGTAGCTCGTCGTGCTCGTTAAGTCGGTGGGGGTAAAAATACCGATCGCCACGCTGACCCCCGCGAGAGTGATTCCCACGGCGCCGTCGGCATTCGGCGTGTCCGCCGAAGTGATGCGGCCGTCACCATTGGAGTCATTCCAATAGGGACCGCCGACACCCGCGAACACATGCAGACCGGATCCGCCGAGGGTGAGCGTCGCGACTTCGTGCTCCACGCCCGCCGTGTCCTTGATGGTCTTCACCGGGCCGGTTTCAAACACGACGGCGCCGCGAATGAACACGAATTCCGAAACGATCAGGGTCGCATCGCCGATGGTGACGCGCGTGAGTTTTTCTTCGTGAGCAACATTGACCGGATCCGTGCCCGTGCCGGTGCGCACGGCGAGACCGCTGGTGCCGAAGCGCGTGAAGTCGAACACCGCGGGAGTGGCGTTTGCGTTGGCCCGGTCTTTCGCAGAATTGTATTCAACCAGGATATCGCGCGCTTGAATCGTCAGAAGAGTGCCGAGTCCGACAAACTCCGCGCTGTCCGCTTTCACCGTGAGTCCGGTGTAAACGATCGAGCTCGCGACGTCGCTGCGGGAAAGAATTGCGAGACCCGCCGTGACGCCACCCACGGCAACGCCGATCGCGCCATCAGCTTCCGGTTGGTCTGCGTTGGTAATTTTGCCGTCACCATTGGAATCGACCCAATACGGGCCGCCCACGCCGGCGAAAAGGTAAGCGTCGGAAGAACCGAACGTGAGCACATCATAGGTTTCATCCGGAGCGCCCACCGTGGTCGAAGGCAGCGTGGTTTCCTTTTTCTCGATCGCGAAATTACCCGCGAGCGTGACGAAACCAAACACGTTGATCTGCAAATAACCGCTGGCGCGAACCAGATTACCGTCGGCGCCGGACATATCCAAAGTAACCACGTCACCCACTTGCGTGCCGGTCACGACATCGAGCGGACGCTCGGCCCAATCGATCACGGTGTCGCCGCCCTGCGGATTTACTTCCCCAACCTGCTCGATCTTCAACACTGCATCCGTGCTGGCCACGCTGATCGCGATTTCCATGTTCGCCAGGTTTCGACCCGCGAGGTCGCCTTCGAATTCAACATCCCACTTGCGATGGCCGTATTCGGTGACCGTGACGGTGAGCGTCGCATAGGTGGCTTTCAGCGCATTGAAGATCGCGTCCACGAGCTCTTCCGCAGTGGCGTCGAGTTTGACCGCGCCGCTGGTGAAGACGTGGCCATCGATGCGCAGCGTGACCGTGAACGTGCCGTCCGCGCCTTCGGTGATGACAAGGCGTTGAGTTTCGCCAATCGGGGCCGCCCCCTTCGTGGCGATCGTGACGCCCGCGACGAGCGCCCCCGCCGTGCTCTTTTGCGCGCCGCCGACGGCGGTGGCGGTGAGTTTCGCGGGAGTTCCGCTCGGAGTCGTGAGCACCACCACGAGTTGCGGCGTGCGACCTTGGAAGCTGGAAGGATTGAACGTGATGACGTAAACATCGTCGCCTTCCGCCGACACCGTGCCGGACGAAGCCGGGCTCCAGGCTGCGGTGAGCGCGCGAGCAATCTCGGAAGCCGACGCGCCGATCTTCAGCAACGCAGTCGTGTAGGTGATGCCGTTATCCGTGATGCGCAGTTGGAACGTGCCGCCATTCGGGGAGACCAACGTGACTTCCTGTTTTTGGCCCGTGGACGGCGTGCCGTCGCTCACGCCTTGCACGGAGACGACTGCGGAACTCAAACGCGCGTTGTCCGGAATCATCACCGCGAGATTCTTGACCTTTACGCTGCTGCTAAAGGTGACGACGTAACGTTGACGCGTGATCGTCGACGCTTGGTCAAACGTGACCGTGACGTTGCCCACGCCAACCGTGACTAGATTCTCCAGTGCCTGGCGGATGTAGCGGGCATTGCTCGTGACATCGCTGGCGGCAAAACGGATGGCGACGGTGTCGACGCCGTTGAGCGAAAGCGTGTAGGTGCCGGAACCGCGCAACAGCGGATTGTCGATGATGATGGCCTGGACTTCCGAAGAACCGGCGACTGAATTGGCGATGATTTCGACGTGAGTATTGATGTCCGGCAACAGCGTGTTGACCGTAAGGCCGTTCACCGGACGGCCCGTAAGCGCCCCGATGAACTCGATCGTGAAGCCGGCAGCGCGCGTGCCGGTAATCGCCACATTACCCGCGCCGATGCCGTCGAGCGATTCGAGCGCGAGTTTGAGCGAGTTGAGAATCTGCGCGTTGGTGTTGGTCTCGCTGACGATCAGCACCGCGGAGTCGGTGCCATAGCGGAACGTCAACGTGGCCCCGGCGGTGCCGAGCGAGAGCGAGTAGATTGCGTTTTGAATAACGCCCGAAGAGACGACGCGCGCGCGAATCAGGGCCACATCCGTCGCGGCCAGTGAGCCGCCAAAAGCGACTTTGAAGCGGCGGTTCGTCGCGGTGGAGGCGGCATCGACGGTAACGCTCACCTGCCCTGCTCCGATGCTCGAAAGCGCGGAGAGCGCGGCTTGAATTGCCGCCGCTTGGTCGGCCGCATTGGCCACGAGTTGGATCACCGTGGTGGTTTGCGTGCCGTAGCTCAAGGTGAACGAACCGTAAGTGTCAGCCGCTCCCATCAGGGTCAGCACCTGCACCGCGTTGAAGCCGGCAACCGCAGCTTGGGTTTCGGTGACCGTCGCCGTCAGCACTGGCGCAGTCGTGCGGACCGCCAAGCCAGTGACATCGTGGCCTTGCAGCGCACCAATGAACTCGATAATGAAACCTTCGCCGCGACTGCCGATGACGCGGACGTTGCCTGCGCCGATGCCAGTAATTGATTCCAAGCTGGTGCGCAGCATGTCCGCGATGGCGGAATCATTTTCGGCGCCGCTGAGCACAAACGACTGCGTGGAGCTGCCGAGCGTGAAAGCGACCGTGCCCACGGTGCCGGCGAGATCGAGGTTCAACACCGTGTTGTGCGAAGAACTGGTGTTGCGATTCACCTCCACGAGAATACCCGTCGCGGTAACTTCGAATCCGGTGATGCCGATGAAAGTCACTTCCTCGGCCGAAGCTTTCAGGGCCAGCCAACGCCACGCCGGATTCGCGCGATCCGCCACGAGCGCAAGCGCGAGTTCGCCTTGCGTGAGGCGCAGGCCGATGGCGTCCGACGCGCCACCGTTCACACCGGCAAAGGCATCGACGCGCGTAGCGCCGATGGTGAGCAAGTCGGCATCGACCATTGTATCGTCGGCATCCGCGAGTTGCACCGTGCCGCGTGATTTCTCGAAGGCGAAGCTGCCGCTGACCGTGAAGAAGTCGGCGATCGACAGCGTGAGATCACCCGCTGCGCGCAACAGGTTGCCCTTGGCGCCGTCGAAATCGAATTTCACCGCCGTCGGCTCAAAGCCGAGCGTCGTGTGCGTGTAATCGATGACCAAATCCGCCGAGTCGCGCCCAGCGAGCGTGTTATTGAAGCGGTTGAGTTCGACCGTGAGCGTATCGCCGGAAACTTGGAAACCAGGCACGCCGACCACGCTGAAATTATTTGCGACCGCTTTTGCCGTGGTCCAGCTGACGGCGGTGTTGTCGATCTCGCCGTTAAAGAGTGCGAGCGCGAAGGTCGCCCCGGTGAGGCTGAAACCCATCGCATAACCGGAATCAGCGGGGCCGTTGACGCCGACGAAGGCGTTCACATTCGAGCCACTCACTGAAAGCAATTCCGTAGCCACCTTCGACCCGTTCGCGAGGGTCACTTCCTGCTCCGTCTTCTCGAAGGTGAAGAAACCGGAGAGCTGCACAAAACCAAAGACATCAAGATTTACCTGGCCGGAGGCGCGCAGGGTTTCGCCATTGGCCGAGGACAAAGCCACGATGCGCTCGGTCGTCGGACCGGTGGTGACCGTCACGGGCGCGGCGGCCAAATTTGCGATCGTGTTGTCGAGAGCTGATTGGTTGATCGCGATCGAGATCGTGCTGGCTTCAACCGTGAGCCCGTTGACACCGATGAAGGCGGCGCGGCCAGCCTCCGCTTCGAGCGTCGTCCACGTGAGTGTGGGATCGGCTTTCGAACTTTGAATGATGAGCGCGAGGTCGACCTGTTCCAGCTGGAAGCCGAGTTGCGGTGAACCGTTTTTATCAGGAAGACCGGCGAATGCATCAATGCCATGCGCGCCGATCGTCAGGCGGTTGACCGCGACTTCTGTATTATTATTTAGCTTCGTAACGCCGTCGCTCTTGCTGAACGCGAGGTCACCCGAAAACTGCACGAAGCCATAGAGATTAATTTCCATGCGACCGATTGCGCGCAGCAACGGGCCGTCAACGGAATCAAACGCGAGCGCCATCTCGGTCGAACTGGACGTCGGCACGACAAACGGCTTTGCGGAGAAATTGATAACGTTCGGTTCGTTGTTGGAATCGACCTCGATCTCGCGATTAATCTCCACCGTGAGTGTCTTCACCGCGAGCGAGACGTCCGTGATGCCAATGAAACTCGCGGTCGCGGCGGTGGCGCGCAACGCATCCCACTCGCGCGGGATGAAGGTCACGGCATCGTCCTCCGAGAGTTTTTCGACAAAGTAAGCATAGGCGAAGTCGACGCCAGTGAGTCGCAGCCCCACCGCGCCGGCCTGTGTGCCTGGGCCGTTGACACCGACAAACGCGTTGAGATTTTTGCCGCCAACCGTGAGCGCACGCACGCTGACTTCCGTATTGTCGGACAACTTGACGGTTTCCGTGGCTTGGCGGAACGCGAGGCCACCGGAAACGTAGAAGAAGCCACCGACCGTAATATTGATGGTGCCGCCAATTTCGAGCAACTGACCGAACTCGCCGGCTAAATCGAACTCCACCGTGGCAGACGGCCCGACCAAAACCGCGAGCGCTTCGGTGCTGTAATCGATCACGCGCAGGTCTGCATCATCCGTCGTAGGCACGCCGGTGACTTGATTGAGTTTGATGACGAGTTCGTCCGCGCTGACTTGCAGCCCGCTGAAACCGACGAGACTGAAACTCTCGACCGTGGCCTTGAACGTCGTCCAACGCAGGTCCTTGAGATTCGCCTGCTCCGTGTTTGGCGTGAAGAGACCGAGCGCAAATTCCACGCCGCTGAAACCGAAACCAATTGCGCCGTCATTGTCCGCCGGGCCGTTCACGCCGGCGAAGCCGGTCACGTTCGTGCCGCCGATCGTGAGCATCGTGGTTTCCAGTTTGGTGCCATCCGCCAGCGTGACGTTTTGCGGAGCCGAACGCAGCGCAAACGTGCCGCTCAAGAAAATAAAATCTCCGAGCACCAGTTCGGCGTGGCCGATGGTGACGAGGCGAAGTTCGTCACTGAAATTGATCAGAATACTCTCGCCGCCTGTCAGCACGGTGAGCCCGCCGCCGGTCATGTTACTGAAATCGCCCGCGCGGATCGCGCCGCTCGTATCTTTCGCGTAGTTTAGGGCTACCGTGATGTCGGTGGCTTTGAGCGTGAAGACGCTTTCGAAACCGACGAACGCCGCAGAGGCGGCGTGCAGCTTCAGCGCAATATAAGTAACCGGAGTCGTCACGCCGGTTTGCTTTAACATCACGAGCGCAGCATTGACGCCACCGATGGCGATACCCGCCGCACCGGCCGCAGCTGGAGTGTCGCTGGCGTTGATCACGCCGTCGTCATTGGAATCGACCCAATACGGCCCGCCGACACCGGCGAAGACGTGCGCATTGGAGAAACCGAGCGTGATGACATCGAGGTCGCGCTCGTCTCCGTTGGGCAGTTCCTCAACCACCGGCACGCCCTTCTCCAGAGCAAAGCCGCCACTCACATAAATGAAGTCAGCGAGTTGAACCGTGGCGCTCTCCGCAGTGACGCGCAGCAACGCATGGTCGAAGTCGATCAACACATTTTCGCCACCAGTCAGCACCGTGAGGCCGCCGCCGTCCATGCCGGAGAAGTCGCCCGCGACGACTTTGTTGCTCGGATCGTTGGCGCGATTGACTTCGACGGTGATGTTGGCGGCTTTGGCCACGAGGAAGTTTTCAAATCCAACGAGCGCGGCAGACGCGGCTTCCGCTTTCAACGCGACGTAAGTCGCGGGAGCAGCGACCCCAGTTTGTTTGAGAAGTGCGAGGCCGAAGGTCACGCCACCGAGCGCGATGCCCACGGCACCATCAGCGAGCGGCTCGTCGTTGTCATCGATCACACCGTCGCTGTTCGAGTCCGTCCAATACGGCCCGCCGAGGCCGGCGAACACGTGAGCGTTGGAGGCGCCGATCTTGATCACGTCCAGGGTGCGCGTGGTGTTGTCGGGCAACACTTCGACGACCGACGGGCTGCGCTCATAAGCGAAGCCGCCGCGAACATAGATGAATTGAGAAATGGCGATGGTCGCATCGGCCACCACGACGCGCGTGAGCGGAAGATCGTAAGCGAGCGTAATTTTTTCGCCACCCGTGAGGACGGCGAGACCGCCGCCTTCGAAACGATTGAAATCAAACACATCCGGTGTCGCGTTCGGGTGGTCGCGATCGACCGCCTTGTTGATTTCGACCGTGATGTTGCGCGCATCAATCGTGAGCAATCCGGCGAGGCCGACGAAGGACGCCGAATCCGCATGAACTTGCAGTGCAGTGTAGGTGATCGACGGCGCGCTCTGATTAACGAGTAGAGCGAGCGCGGTGTTCACGCCACCCACGGCGATACCGATGGCACCATTGGCAGCGGGCGTGTCGGCGGCAGTGATTGCGCCATCATTATTAGAGTCGACCCAATACGGCCCGCCGATGCCGGCGAAAAGGTAAGCGTCTGCAGAACCGATCGTGAGGATATCGTAGGTTTCTTCCGCCCCGCCCTCTTCCGTCGATGGAATTGTGTTTTCCTTTTTCTCGAAGGCGAATTTGCCCGCGATGGTCGCGAAACCGAATACTTGAATTTGGAGATTCGCGCTGGCACGCACCACGTTGCCGTCGTCGCCGGAAATTTCGATTTCGACCTTATCGTCGACGTTCGGGCCGGTGATGATCGTCAGCGGTTGCGCTTCCCAATCGATTACCGTTTCGCCGCCCTGCGGGTTTACGACGCCCACTTGTTCGGTAGCCAGATCCGCGTTGGTGATGACAACACTGACGGCGATTTCCATGTTCGCCAAATTGCGTCCCGCGAGCGCGCCTTCGAATTCAATATCCCAGACGCGATGGCCGTATTCGGTGACCGTGACGGTGAGCGTCGCGTAGGTGGTTTTCAGCGAGTTGAAGATCGCGTCGACGAGTTCCTCCGCGGTCGCATCGAGGCTGACGGCGGCGCTGGTGAAAACATGTCCGTCGATCCGCAGCGTGACGGTGAACGTGCCGTTAGCGCCCTCAGTGATGACGAGGTGCTGAGTTTCACCGGTGGCGGAGGCACCTTTGGTCTTGGTGCCAGCGGTCACGAGCAGCGCACCGGCGAGCGAGCTCGTCGAACCGCCGGTTTGCGTGAGGTTTAGTTTCGCGGGCGTGCCGGACGCGACGGCGGAAACGACGATGAGCGCCGGATTGCGGCCTTCGAAACTCGTCGGGTTGAAGCTGATGACGTAAGCGGTATCGGATTCTTTTTCGACGGTGCCGGAAGAAGCGGGACTCCACGCGGCGGTCAGCGCCCGCGCGACATCGGAAGCAGAAGCGCCGATCTTCAGCGACGCGGTGATGTAGGTCGTGCCGTTGTCGGTGATCTGCAGGCGGAAAGTGCCGCCTTCTTCCGCAATGATGGTGATGCGCTGACTGGCGCGGGCGGCGGAAACACCGTCCTGCACGCCTTCGATCGAGACAATCGCGCCATGGAGGCGGGTGTTGTCGACCGTGGCGGTGGGGAAATTGCGACCGGCGACGCCATTACGGAAAGTGACGACGTAGCGCTGATGCGTAATCGTGGAAGACTGATCATAAACCACGGTCACATTGCCATCGCCGATGATCGGCAAGGCAGCGAGCGCTTCGCGGATGCGGCGGGAATTATTCTCAATGTCGTTGTTCGCGAAACGGATGGTCGAAGTCGTATAGTTGCCAACACTCAGCGTGAAGGTGCCCGATGCGGACAGGCTGGCGTCGATGATGATCGCTTGGATTTCATTTGCGCTCGTGCCGCTGCTGTTGAGCTGAAGCACGGTCGTCTGCACTGGCGGATACGCCGTCGTGACCGAAAGGCCGGCGACCGGCTGACGAGCGAGCGTGCCGATGAACTCGATGGTGAAACCCGCGGAGCGCGTGCCGGTGACTTGGACGTTGCCGGTGCCAACAGTGTCGAGTGATTCAAGACCGAGCTTGAGTGCGTCGATGATCGCGCTGTTTGAGTCAGTGTCGTAGATGACGACGATGGCGGAATCGCCGTTGCGCGAGAAGGTCAGCGTGGAAGTGGCGGAGCCGAGGGTCAGCGTATAGCGCGTGTTAACAACGATACCGCTGACGACATTGCGCACCGCGATTTCCGGCACGTCCTGCGCCGCGAGCGCGCCCTTGAAGGTGACGGCGAAAACGCGCTTCGTGGCGGTGGAGCCACTCGCTTCTGCAACCGTAACATTGCCCGTGCCAATTGTGGAAAGTGCGGCAAGCGCCGATTGGATTGCCGCCGCGAGCGCAATCGGATCGGCTTGGTAATTGATCGTTCCGGTAAGTTGGCTGCCAAATCTCAGGGCGAAGGATCCTTGCGCGGAAGGACTGATGGCGAGCGTGAGCAGTTGGACTTCGTTGACGCCAGGTCGGGCCGCCGTGCCTTCGGTAACCGTCGCCGTGAGCGTTGGCGCAACCGTGACAACCGAAAGGCCGGTGAGGTCGTGGCCTTGCAGGATGCCGATAAATTCGAGGATGAAACCTTCACCGCGGTTGCCGGTGACGAGCACATTGCCGGCCCCGATGCCAGTGATACCTTCGAGCGCGCTTTGCAGCGAGGCCGCGATCTGAGAGTCGTTTTCGTCGCCGGTGAGTTCGAGCGAACCAGAGGAACCGCCGAGTGTGAAAGTCACCGTGCCCAACGTGCCGGCAAGATCGAGCGCGAGGACCGTGTTATGCGAAGAACTGGTGTTGCGGTTCACCTCGACCAAAACGCCGGTGCCTTCGATGACGAGTCCATCGACGCCGACGAACGCCAGGCGGTCTGCGCTCGCCTGCACGGCCATCCAACGCCAACCCGGATTCGCGCGATTGGCAACCAGCGCGAGTGCGATCTGACCTTGCTCAAGCTTGAGACCAACTGCGTCATCCGAGCCGCCGTTAATTCCGGCGAACGCGTCGACGCGGGTGGCGCCGATCATAAGGAGGTCTGCGTCGACCAGCGTGCTGTTGGCATCCGCGAGGCGAACGGTGCCGCGTGATTGTTCGAAGGCAAATCCGCCGGTGACCGAAAAGAAATTGGCGACTGAAATGGTGAGGTCACCTGCAGCGCGGGTGAGGTTGCCTTTGGAACCTTCGAAATCGAACTTCGCGTCGACCGGCTCAAAACCAAGCGTGGTCGTCGTGTAATCGATGACGAGGTCATCGGAATCGCGGCCCGCCAGAGTATTATTAAAGCGATTCAGTTCGACCTTCAGCGTGTCGCCGGAAACGACCAAGCCGGGCACGCCGACGACGCTGAAGTTGTCTGCTGACGCTTTAAGCGTCGTCCAGCTGACGGCGGTGTCGTCGATTTCACCGTTGAAGAGCGCGAGCGCGAAGGTCGCGCCGGTCAGGCCGAAGCCCATGGCGTAGCCGGAATCGACCGGGCCGTTCACGCCGACAAACGCGTCGACGTTGGTCCCACTGACCGAAAGAAGTTCGGTCGCGACTTTCGACCCATTTGCGAGCGTTACTTCTTTTTCCGTTTTCTCGAAGGTGAAGAAACCGGAGAGCTGCACAAAGCTGAAGACATCCAAGTTGACCTGACCCGAGGCGCGCAGCGTTTCGCCGTTGGCCGAGGACAACGCGATTGTTCGCGTCGTCGTCGGGCCAGTGGTGACTGTGACCGGCGCGGCAGCGAGGTTCGCGATGCTGTGGTCGATGGCGGCTTGATTGATCGCAATCTTGATCGTGCTCGCTTCAACGGTAAGGCCCTCGACTCCGATAAACGCCACGCGGCCGGCCTCGGCTTCCAGCGAGGTCCACGCCAGGGTGGGATCGGCTTTCGACGTTTGGATGACGAGCGCGAGGTCGACTTGCTCCAACTTAAAGCCGAGTTGCGGTGCGCCGCTTTCGTCCGCGAGACCGGCAAAAGCATCGATGCCGTGCGCGCCAATCGTCAGGCGATCGACCGCGACCTCGGTGTTGGCTGCGCCCACTTTGACGATGCCGTCACTCTTGCTGAACGCGAGGTCACCGGAGAATTGGACAAAGCCGAAAAGATTAATTTCCATCCGGCCGATCGCGCGGGTCAGCGGGCCGTCTTCGGAATCGAAATCAAGCGCGAGTGTGCTCGTGCTGGAAGTGGCGACTTCGAGCGGCGCGGCCGAGAAGTTGATCACGTTGGGATCGTTGTCCGGGTCGACCTCGATCTCGCGATTGATTTCCACTGTCACGGTCTTGACCGCGAGCGTCAGGCCGCTGACCCCGGTGAAACTCGCGCTTTCCGCCGTGGCACGAAGCGCGTCCCATTCGCGCGGTATATAGAGCGCGGCGTCAGCCTCGGAAAGTTTCTCGTTAAAATAAGCGTAGGCAAACGTCACGCCCGTGAGACTCAAGCCGACGGCACCGCTCGCGGTGGCCGGTCCGTTCACGCCGGCAAAGGCAGTGAGATTGCGGCCGCCGACGGTCAGCATGTTCGCGGTGACGGTCGTATTGTCGGCCAGTTTGACCTGTGCCAGCGACTTGCGGAATGCGAGATCACCGGAAACGTGGAAGAAGCGGCCCACGGTGAGCGTGAGGTTGCCGCCCACTTGGAGGAGTTCGCCGTCTGATCCGGCGAAAGCCAGGTTGAGGCTGGTCGAGCTGCTCGTCGCGACGGTGAATGGCTTATCCGCGTAATCGATGACGAACTGATCGGCATCTTCTCCCTCACGGAGCCCGAACACTCTATTAATAGAGACGGAAAGCGCGGCACCGGAAACCGCGATGCTCGGCAGACCGAGGAGCGTGAATCCATTGGCGGTCGCATAGAGACTCTGCCAGCTAAGTCCTTCCATCGCGGTCTCGGAGGCGTCCGGCGTGAACAGCGCGAGGCCAAACGTGAGTCCGGTGAGTTGGAAGCCGCGAGCATTCGCCGCATCGGCCGGGCCGTTGATGCCGGCAAATCCCGTGAGGTCGTGCCCACCAAGGCGCAGGGCGTTGACCTTCACTTCCGTGCCGTTGGCCAGCGTGACCGTTTCGTGCGAACGAACGAGCGAGAAGCCACCGCTAATCGTGAGGAAGCTGGAGACACCGATGGTGGCTTGGCCGACTTGGACGCGGGTGACTTCGTCTTCGAAATCGATGAGGATGTCCTCGCCTCCCGTTTTGACGGTAAGGCCGCCGCCAGTCATGTTGCTAAAATCACCCGCGCGAATCACGCCGGCAGGATCGTAAGCTTTGTTCACTTCAACCACGAGATTGCGCAACGTCACGGTGAACGCACCGCCGAACCCGACCCACGACGCAGTGGCAGCGGACACTTTCATCGCGAGGTATTGCACGGCATCAGCCGCCGCGACGCCAGTTTGACGCAGGAGCACGAGCCCGAAATTCACACCGCTGAATGCGACACCCGCCGCGCTGGCATCAGGCGTATCCGTGCCGTCGATCGTGCCGTCATCGTTGGAATCGTTCCAATACGGGCCGCCAGTTCCGGCGAAAAGGTGGACGTTGGACGCGCCCACCGTGAGCACGTCCAAATCGCGCTCCGTGCCATCGTCTAACGTTTCAACGACCGGCAGGCCCTTCTCGAAAGCAAAACCACCGCTCATGTAAATGAACTCGGTAATTTGAATGGTCGCTTGGCCCACGCTGGCCCGCAGCACTGCGCGATCGAAGTCGATGAGGATGCTCTCCCCACCCGTCACCACCGTGAGCCCGCCACCGTCCATGGCACTGAAGTCACCGGCGACGATGCGATCAGCCGGGTCGTCGGCGCGGTTCACTTCAATATCAATATCCGAAGCGCTCACGACCAGCGTGGTCGAAAAACCAATGAAGGAGGCACTTTCGGCGTGCGCCTTTAGCGCTATGTATTCTACCGCATCAGCGGCCGGCACGCCGGTCTGGCGTAAAAGGGCCAAGCCGAGATTGACGCCGGAAAGCGCGAGACCGATGACGCCGTCAGAAATCGGGGTGTCATCGCTGGTGACGGCCCCATCATTATTGGAGTCTGTCCAATACGGCCCACCGACGCCGATAAACACATGAGCGTTGGCCATGCCCACGACGAGCGCATCCAATTCACGGACGGCGCCGCCTTCGAGTTGTTCGCCGATATCCGGCGTGAAATCGAAACCAAAACCGCCACGGATAAAGATGAACCCGCTCAACACCAGCGTCGCATCCTTGCTGGATGCGCGAAGGACTTTGGCCGAGAAATCAAAAAAGACCGCATCGCCGCCGGTCGCGAGCGAAAGGCCGCCGCCATCGAACTTCGAGAAATTGATTACCGGCGAACCCGCCGCCACGCCACTCACCCCGTTGACCTCGGCCGCAAACCCGGTCGCTGCGAGCGTCACCGCGTCGGCGCCCACCAACGAGGCGCTGTCACCGGAAAGGGAAATCGCATAGTAGCGGGCCGCGTCGGATTTGTCGGACGGCGTGAAGAGTGCGAGCGCGAGATCAACGCCGTCAACCGCGAGACCGACTGAGTTGGCGTCGGGAGTGTCAGCGTTGTCGATGGTGCCGTCGCCGTTGGAATCATTCCAGTAAGGACCGGCAACACCCACGAAGGCACGAGCGCCGGTAAACGTAAGCGCGAGCAACGCGACGTTCTTAGTCGCACCATCGGAAAGCGTGACGTCGCGGTAACCTTGCGGCGCGATCACCATGCCGCCTTCAAACGAGATGAAGCTGCCGACTTGGATGAGCGCTTGTTTCACCGACACGGTCTTGGTGGTCGCAGCGTAGTTGAGCAGCATCGTGCCGCTTCCGACGGCCATCGTGTAACCGCCACCGCCCCGCACCGAGAAGTTGATCGGTGTCGCGGAGTTGCCGGCTGCATCCGTTCCTCGGTTGAGTTCGAGGGTCAGGCCCTTGAGTGAAAAAGTGAACGAGGAACCGAGGCCCAACAATGCCGCCGTGGCCGCCGTGGCTTTGACCGCATAATAAGAAGAGGTGTCGGTCGTGCCGTTTGGCTTGGCCCAAAGGAGGGCCACATCAACCCCCGAAGCCGCCACGCCGGATGCGGCCGTAGCGGGTGTATCGCTGTCGTTGATCACCCCATCGTTGTTGGAATCGATCCAATACGGGCCGCCGGATCCGGCGAACAAACGGGCGTTAGTCGCCGTGAGCGTGAAACCGGAAAGCACTTTGGTCGCAGATCCGACCGTCGCCGAAAAGTCGGTCAGGCGGGTCAAGGTGAACGACCCGGCGAGTTGCGCGAAGCCACTCAGGTTCAGCTCGCCGGTAACCGTGATCGAGGTCAGAGCGAAATACGAGTAGCTAAAAAACTCGCCCATCCGCTGCTTGACGGTATCGCCCGCGAGATTGAAAACGAAGTTGTCGGTGCCGATCGAAAACGAACGCGCGACCAGTTGGATGCGATCGGCTTTTTGCACGATCTCCAAATAGACTTTGCCATCTCCAAAACCAAAGATGCCTTTGGCCTCACTGAACTTTCCGGAGATGCTGCCGAACGTCAGGATGTCGAACACATCACCCACTTCGGGCTTAAAATCATTGTTGAATTTGACCTCTAAATTTCCGGCCAACGTGGCCAGTCCGATTACTTGGATTTGCGTGAACTCACCCGCTGCAGTCCCGCCGATGGTGACTGTAAGTGTTTGCGAAGAGGTTTGGGTGTAGTTCGGAACCGGTGCGGCGGAAGAAGTTACTGCCGTGGGGCTCGGGCTCGCGGGCGGCCCTTGGCCGGAGTTAAGTGAGGTGACAAGTTGCGAAACTGAAGAAGGAACGTCGGGCGAAACCGGCAGTGCCACCGAGGTCGGGGTCGACGTGGTGGAGGTTGAATTCGTGGACGAAACTTCGACCGCGACCGCCACTTGCGCGACGGTTTGCTGGATCGATTCCGTCATTGCAACGGGTGCGGTCGGCGCGAGCGGTGCAGTCGGGCCGGTGGTTTCCGACGATGCTACTTCCGCAACAATCGGCTCCGCGGTAAGCGCGATCAACGAAGTATCGTCGAACAAATCCGATGATGCCGAAACGGCCGCGTTGACCGTCGACGCGTGACCTTGATCGGCCAGCACGAACACCTGCGCGTCATTCGAAGGCGAAGAAATTTCCAACTGACTCAACGGCGTCGCCGACAACAGCAGGCGCGATTCCAACGCTTCGACGGCGAAGGACTGACGGGAGCTGCGAGACGTGTTGGTCGTTCTACTCACACGAAAAATTTCAGATGCGGATGAAAGCTGCGGGGAAACGACGAGCGCAAGCAAATAGGGGGAACTCTTCAGGGAAATTCACCGATTCATGCGCTTCCATTTTCTCCGATGCTGTTGCAAAAATATGACCTTACAATTGATCGAGCGCCTGACCGGGAATCAGCGCTTCGGAAAGCTCGTTATCCTGCACCATCACCAACCGACGCTGCCGGTAGGCTGCGGACTCGGCGGTGCGCTGCGCGCGACGTAGCAAATAACCCACCCAACGGTTTCCGCCTCCGTGGTTCGCGAGCAAGTTTCGCGCGATTCCCCGACTGGGTTTACTCAAGAAACGTTCGGCCAAATCGTCTTCCAAGGACGCGAACGTCCGCGTCGAACCCGAATCGCCTTGGCGACCCGCGCGCCCTTCCAACTGGCGATCGATGCGCGCGGATTCATGAAGCTCCGTCAAAATGACATGAAGACCGCCTTTCGCAGCCACCCCTGCTCCAAGCCGGATATCCGTGCCGCGTCCCGCCATATTCGTCGCCACCGTGATGGCTTGAGTATCGCCTGCGAGGTTAACGATCGCCGCCTCCTGGTCGTGGCGCACAGCGTTGAGCAGCGTAAAACTCAACCCTCTCCCTTTCAACAAACGACCTAAATGTTCGCTCGCTGCGACGCTCCGCGTGCCGATCAACACCGGGCGACCCAAGTCATGCAGTGAAGCGATTTCCTTCACCACGGCCTGCCACTTTTCATCCGCCGTCGCAAAATATCGCGTCGGCCACTGTTGGCGGACATTTGGCCGGTGCGGGGGCACCTTCACGAAGGGCAGTTCGTAGATGCGCCAGAATTCCGGCGCCGCCTCCGCCGCGGTTCCGGTGATGCCGCTCAATCGCCGGAAGAGCCGGAAAAAGCGCTGAAAACTCAACCGGGCCAGTGACTCGTTTGGCTGCGTGATCGAGACGCCCTCTTTTGCCTCCACTGCTTGGTGCAGGCCCAATCGCCATGAACGACCGGGCATCAATCGGCCCGTTGATTCATCCACGATCACCACCTGTCCGTCGACGATCACGTATTGTTTATCGCGCAGGAAAAAATGCCGCGCTTGCAGTGCTTGCGTGACCAAACCGCTCACCCACGAAGGTTGGTTAAAAATCGATCCGGGATGACCGGCGCACCATTCTTCGACGCGCGTCAGACCGGCTTCGTTCAACTTCACTTCTTTGTGCCGGAGATTCAGGGCGTAGTGTTCCTCGGGCAACATGCTCGCCGCGAGTGCGTCTGCCTGACGGCATAATTCCACGAGCGCTTCGTTCGGCTGCGGCCGACTGATGATGAGCGGCGTGACGGCCTCATCGATCAACTGATTATCCGCCTCATCGACAATCGCGGTGTGGATTCCGCGCAACACGATCTGCTCCTCACTTGCGCGCGCCCGCACAAGTTTCGCCACCATGCGTCGTCCCGGATCCGCCAGCGTTCCGAGCACCAAGCGGTCGCGCAAAAAATCCGCGACCAACTCCTTGCTGGTGGTATAGACCACGTGGGCACGATACGCCACGCGCCGGGCCGGAGCTTCCATCGGCCCAGTGACCGCCGACGCCGTCAGCCCGCACTCCTCATAGAATCGCCGTAACGCATCCGCATCGCGTTCGGCTAGATAATCGTTGGCGGTGATCACGTGCACCGGCCGCGACTGCCAGCCCGCCACCGCTGCCGCCAGCGCAATGGTCAGGGTCTTGCCTTCGCCTGTGGCCATTTCCACCAGTCGGCCCTCTGCCAGACCCAGCGCGCCCATCAGTTGCACAGGATACGCGCGCAATCCGAGCGAACGATAGGCCAGTTCCACGACAACCGGCAGCGCCTCGGCAAATCGTTGCTTCCACGCTTTGCCGGCTCGGCGCACTCCTTCACGACACCGGCGCATTTCTACTTTCAACTCCGCACTCGTAAGACTCGCCAGTTCCCCGGCGCGGGCGTGCAACTCGATGGCTTGTGCGCGCAGCTCTTCGGAATGTTTCAGCCGGCTGCGCCACGCGCCGTGGGCCCGATGCACCACTGCATCGAGACCGGACGGAAGTTTTTCCGGTTGCGCTAACTCCGTGCGGCGCACGTCCGTGAGGGGTGCAGGCATGGCGATCAGAGTTGATAACGCTGCTGCAGCATCTGTCGGAATTGTCGCGACCACTGCACCAACAATGGACTCCACGGCAGATCAAAACGCATCACGCCGATACGCCCCTGCCAGAGCACGCCCGAGTGACCCTGCACCGATCCCGCGCCCGCGATTCGACCCACCACGAGGAAAAACGGTTCCGCTGCGCGCACTCCATGCGTGTCATCGGCAGCCACTCGCACGGGGCCGCCGGCGTTCCAGCCGAGGGCGGGACTCGGAAGAATTTCCTGCCGTCCCGGCACCACGCGCCACTCGCGCACCGCTTGCACGTCGCCGGAAACGCCCGGGAAACGCACTTCCGCTCCGTCTTTGGCGGCGCCAAACAACGCGCTCGCATCCTCCTGCGAAACGATCGCGAAAAATTCCCAATCCGGCCCGCGCCCGACGATCTCGCCCACCCGCACGCCGCGATTCAACCAGAGCCCACTCCAATCATCAGAGGTCGGTGCCACCCATTCGCCCGTCACCGGAGCGCGCATTTCCAGCTGCGTGCGATCCGCTTCCAACTGAGACACGCGTTGTTCGGAGGCTTCGCGGCGCACGCGCATCGGCTCAATCCCACCCGCGAAATCAGACAGCATCTGGCGCTCGCGCACCCGGGTTTCCTCCAGATCGCTGCGCGCCGCCGCGAGCGCAAATTCCAGTTCAGGACTTTCCATGCGGATAAGCTCCTGCCCGCTTTGGACAGGCGATCCACTCGTCATGCCCGTGCGCAACACCCAACCCGGAACTTGCGTGTAGACTTCAAACGATCCAGCCGCGCGGGCCACGCCCGGAGCGCGGAAATGATGCGGCAGCGGCACCACGCCCAGAAAGATTAAGAGCAGAGCCAGGCCACCCGCCGAAACCCACCACGCGCGACGACGCTCACGCTCGATCCGCGGCTCGCGCACCAGATAACGCACCGCCTTCACGGCCGGAATGATAAACGCGCCGACAAAAGTCAGGATACCCGCCAGCAAACCGATGCCGAAGTAACGATCCGCCACAAGCAGGATAATCGTCACCGTCACGATCATGCGATACACCCAACTCGCCCCGCCGAAAATGGTTAGCCAGACCGCTTCGTTTTTCGAGCGGGCCGGGCTTTCGAGCACGTCCACGCCGACAGCGTGTTTTTCAAACAGGTAGAGCCACTGCCGCATCGATCGCGCCTGCAGGTTCGGCGAGTCCGTGAGATCCGACAAAATATAATAACCGTCGAAACGCAGCAGCGGGTTGATGTTGAAAATAATCGTCGAGACCGACGCCACGATCATCGTGTTATACGCGAGGCTGTTCAAGGTGCCCGGACCGGTGAATGTCCACACCACGGCCGCGATACCCGCATACGCCAATTCAGGAATCATGCCGCCCAAGCCCACCACGACGCGCTTCCAGCGTTCGCGAAACGCCCACGCGGCGGTGGCGTCCACGTAGGGAATCGGCGTGAACACGAGCAAGGTGACGCCCATCGCGTGCACTTCGCCGCCAAAGGCTTTCACCGCGTAGGCATGGCCAAACTCGTGGATCAGCTTCGCAACGGTGAACGCACAGTATAATAGAAGCAGGTTGCCGGGCGCGAGCACCGCCTGGGATTGATCCATGGCGCGATCCCAATTGCCCAGCACCATCACCAGCCCGGTCAGCACCACCAACGCCCAGACCACTCCTGCTGCCGGGGTGGCGAGCCAGCGCAGCCACGGCCACGTGCGGTTCAACCACTGGTCGGGATCGAAGAGTCGGATGCGCAGAAAAAAGATTCCAAAAATTTGCGAGGCGAGTTCGCGGCGCGCACGCTTTTGGTGACGCTCAAAAAGTCGTTTCGTATCGGCCGCCGTATCGGAAGCCAGTAGGTTGGCTTGGTAAAGCTGCGCCAACATGCTCACCACTTCGTTCTGACTCGGCGTGGTATTGGGCGAGCGTCGCAGACATCCAAGCCAGACTTCTTCGACGGTGTTGGTGCCGTCCAGCCGCGCGATAAAATCGTGGGCCTCCGGTCGGAACCGGAAAAAAGTGTTGGTAAATCCGTCGTGGGCGACGAACCACGGCTCGCCGCGGAAACGCTGGCGGCGCAATTCCACGGACGGACGTAGACGCAGGCGCTGCCCCGCTACGCGGTGCCACGACTCACTGAACATTGCGCGCGCTTCGCTCATTGCAGTGCCCTCACCACCACAGACGCAACCGCAGGAAATCGATCAAGCGATGCGTCGCGATCCAAAGAAAGCTCCGGTGCCCTGCTTCCACCTTCGCGACACCCGTCATGCCGGGCCGCAACCACTCCGCCGTGCCCGACATCTGACCGCGCAACACGAAAAAATTTCCTTCGCGATCAGGCACCGCCGACGGCTCAAGCCGATCGATGCGCACTTGAAAGTTGTCTTCCGGCCGCGTGGTGAACGCGATGTCCGCGGTTTTGCTACGACCAATAAGATCCACGTCGCGCTCCGGCACGCGCATCTCTACGTAGAGGCCTTTGAGTTGGGAAAATTTTAACAGCACGTCGCCGGCGCGCACGGGTGCGCCCAGGCGTTCGCGCAAATCGCCTTCGACCACGACGCCGTCAAACGGAGCTTTCATCACTGCACGATCGAGCCGGTAGCGAATCAGATTCACGCGCGCCTGCGCTTGAGCCTCCAACGCACGTCCCGCACGCATGTCAGAAAGTTTACGATCCGCTTCCGCTTTTTCCGCCTCGCTCGCATAGCGCTGACGTTCGGCCTGAGCCGAAGCGAGTTCGATCAGGAGATTGCTGGTGTCGAGACGCACCAACTCTTCACCCGCTTTCACCAAATCGCCGGGGCGCACTTTCACCGCACCCAAATAACCATCATACGGCGCGGGCAGATGCATCAGCTGTTCCGCGCGCACGATAAACGAACCATCCACGCGATATGGCAACGGCACGAAGACGGAGAACAGCAGAAACAAGGTCACCACAATCGCCGCCACTTTCAGCCAGGTATTTTTCGGGCCGAGAAACTGCGAGAACCACGGACGCGCCGACTCCACCCAGCGCGCGCCAAACCAGCGATCATGCGCGCGCAAATCATCGAGCCGCCGCGCCACCTGATCAGCCACGACGCGCAACGCGAGTGCGTCAAATTCCCCGAAGGCTTCGGTGCGCTCTAATGTAAGCACCCCGCGCGGCTCGCCATCGATCCGCACGGGCACCGAGAGAAGTCCCACCACGCGTTCGGTTTCAGCGTAAGCTTGGTGATCGCGCACAATGGCGTCGGAATCCGGCAACGGCGGCCAAAGAATCTCCTCATCTTGATCGCGCGCTTCTTCCATCGCGGCTTCCAGGCGCTGCACGACAGCCATGCGCTTCTCGAAATTATCCGTGCCGCTCACCGCTTGAACGCGAAGATACGAGCCCACGCGCCAGCTGAGCGAAACGCGCGTGCAGCGGTGCCGCACCGCGAGCTCGTTCACCAACGCCATCGCCACGCCAAGGAAACGCGTGTGCACATTGGTTGCGGCAAGCACTTCGAGCGCCTGCGAAAAATTAACGAGTTCGCGTTTCGAGCGCTCGAGCTGACGCTGCCGTTGATAAAGCAGCGGCGTGTCTGCCGCGAGTCTCAGCAAGTTTCCTGCGGTCAGCAGCGCTTCGCGCGTGCCCGGCACCAGGGTCGCCGCAAAAAGGCATTCATCTTTTTCTTCGCCCGTGGACAAAGCGAGCAACAGCAGTCCAGGCAAATGAGCTGCGTTTGTCGGTGACGCCGCGAGACCCTCATTGAGCGCTTGTCCCGCAAGCGCTTCGAAAGCGGCGCCAGTCATGGGCACCGCGAATTCGCAGGGATCCGGCCACGCGGCGGCGAGGCGCCACTGCCCTTCGCTGCGCACGATCACGCGACCACCGTTGGCTCCGGCGATCTCCGAACACGTGCGCGCGAAGAGCTGCCAGAAATCTTTTACAGGTCCTTCAAACAACCGGCAGGCCTCAAGTCGGGCCACGGCTTCGCTGAGGGACGACGCCTTTAAATTGGGATTACTCATCGGAGCTCTCTAAAAAAAATCTGTGTGAAACGTGCGATTTGGAAGCGAGAGCTACGTTTATTTTTTTATGCGACGGCAAGATTTTACTCTACATCCGAAAAAAAAATTTCAAGAACAGCACCAAATTTTCGTGATGAGTGCCTTTCAATTTTTTTAAGCACGTGCTCACGCAACTCACTTTCAATTCCTCTCTAAAAATGACTCGTCTCTCTTTTGCATTAACCGGATTTTTGAGTGCGGTTTCCATGGCGCTCGCGGCCGAAACGCCCGCCGTCGCGACGCCTTCACCCGCCACTTCGCAGGTCGTCACGCTGCACGATCTTTTGGTCGCAGCCGTGAACGCCAACCTCGAACTGCAAGCGAAACGCATCGACCCAAAAATTCAGGAGTTACGCACGGAAGCCGCGCGTGGCGCCTTCGAGCCGAGTTTGGTCGGCGGTTTTTCCTACATCAAAAATGAGCGTCCGAAAACCGCACAGGAGAATTCTTCGCTCGGCGCAATTTTCGGCGGTAAGAGCGACCCGATCCTCCGCGAAAATATTGTGCGCAGCCAGGTCGGTGTAAACGGCCGCCTGCCCACCGGCACCGTCTACGAATTACTCACGGGGTCCGATCGTCTGCGCAACAGTTACAATAACTTCCAAACGGAATACGTCGCGACTTCCACGTTCACGCTCACGCAACCGTTGCTGAAAGATTTCGGACCGACCTCCAACCTCGCGGAGATTCGGTTGCTGAAATTCTCAACGACCGCCGCGCGCTACGAACTGCAAACCGTGGCGCTGCGCATCATGCGTGATGTCGCCAACGCCTACTACGAACTCGCTTTTGCGCAGCAGAACGTGACGGTGAAAAATGAAGCGGTGAAAGTCGCCAACGATCTTGTGCGCGAAAATCAGCGTCGCGTCGACGAAGGCCGTATGGCGCCAATCGATGTCACGCAGGCTCAGAGCCGTTCCTCGGAAGCGCGCGAAGAACTGCTCATCGCCCGGAATTTTCTCGCGCAACGCCGCAACGTGCTGCGCGAACTCACGCGCGATAATTTCGATCTCGATGACACCAATGAATTCATCGTCGACACCTCTTTCGCGACGACCGAGGTGCCGGCGATCTCCCGCGATCAAGCCCTCGGCGAATTGTTTAACCACAATCCATCCTATCTCGCGAGTCGCGAGGTCACGAAGGCCGAGGACGTGCGTATCGCTTACGCCGAGAATCAGCGCTGGCCTCGCGTGGATCTGAAAGCTTCGATCGGTTACAACGGTCTCAATCGCACGATTGAAATGTCTTACAAAAACTACTGGGAACGCAGTGATCCTTCTTGGAGCGCGGGCGTGGTGGTAAACATTCCCGTCTTCAACAAAACCGGTCGCAGTCGCGTGCTTGAAGCCAAGCAACGCAAAACCCAGGCGCTGCTCGAACTTAAACGCACGGAAGTCACCCTCCTCTCCGCTTTCGACAACGCCATGCGCGACATCACCAATGCCGCGGAACGCGTCACGCTCGTCAAAGACACGGTGCGCCTCGCCCAATCCACACTCGACGTCGAACTTCGCCGTCTCAGCGCGGGCCAGACCACCAGCTTCAACGTCGCGCAAGCGCAACGTGACCTCAGCCAGGCCCGTTCACGCGAACTCGCCACCTACGTCGACCTGAACAAAGCGATCACTCAGCTTTATTTTGTGCTGGGCACCTTGGACTCAAATCTTCGCGTCTCCCTCGCCGTCAATTAACCGCCGCCGTCCTTTTCCATGAATGTATCGACTGTCACCCGTCTCAAATTTTTCGCATTCGTCGTCGGATGTCTGACTAACCTCGTGCAAGCCCACGCCGCCGACGCGCTGCGCTTCGATGGCCTGGTGTTACCGTTCAAAGAAGTTGTCATTTCGTCGCCGGTGCAAAGCAGCATTCAGTCCATTCATTTCAAAGAAGGCGACACGGTGAAGGCGGGTGACGTGCTGGCGAAACTTTACGGACGCATCGAGGAACTCGACATGCAGCGCACGAAAGCGGCGCTGGAAAAACGCGAATTCGATTTCAAGGGCTCGAAAAATCTCTACGCCGACAAAATCATTTCCGAAGATGAAGCGTTGAAGAATCGGATCGAACTCGACCTCGCCCGCTTGCAGGCGGAACAGGCGACCGAACTTTTCAACCAGCGCACCCTGGTTGCCCCAATCAACGGCTTATTGGTCGAGCGGATGCGGGAGGTCGGCGAAAGCGTGACTGCCACCCAACCGATGTTTCGCATCGTCGACATCGATCAAGTGTATGTTCAGTTCTACCTTCACTCAGAACAGCTCGGCCGACTTCAGGTTGGCGACAATGTGAAAATTCGCTGCTCGGTTGCGATCACCGACGGCACGACGGGAAATTTCGCCGGTAAAGTTGATTTCATCGATCCCCGCGTCGATGCCGCCAGCGGTTTGCTGCGGGTGAAAGTTCTCGTGCCTAATCCGAAGCGCGTCATCAAGCCGGGCCTGCGCGCAGATGTGATCATCGAGTAATCTCGCTGCTCGAAGGCGCGCAGGGCCGTGAGTTCGCGCCGCAGAGTTTTAGGTTTGTCGCGAAAAAAAATCAGTTCCGGCGCGGCACTGCTTTTAAGCAGGTTTCAAGTTCAGCGAACCGGACCGGCTTCGTGAGAAAATCGTTCATGCCATTTTGCAGGCACGTCTCACGGTCACTTTCCAGCGAATTGGCGGTGAGCGCCACAATCCACGGTTGCTTGTCCGCCGGGAGGATTTCGCGAATGCGCCCCGTGGCCTCGTAGCCGTTCATTTCGGGCATCTGGATGTCCATAAAAACGACCTCGTAATTTCCCGTCCGGGCGGCTTCGACCGCCTGCAAACCCGTGGAAACGATTTTCAGGGAATAACCAAACCTTTCGAACACGCGTTTGGCCACGAGTTGATTCACCGTGTTATCATCCGCCAGCAGGATTCGGAATGGCAGCGTGGCCGCGAGTTTGTCCGTGGGCGCGGGCAACGGCGAAGCGGTGGCGACTTTTTCCTGCTGATCGCCGCCGAATACTATCAGGCAGCCGATGAATTGAACCAACGCTTCGGCGACACGAAGCCCAAGATTGATGCGAAATCGCTCATGGCTTTCACCCTCTCCCGCTACGACGCGAAAGACGTCAGCGACCAGTTCGACCTCGCATTGCGCGTGGTTACCGCTGCACCGCCTCCGCTCAACCCGGTTCTGAATTAAGGCGCTATCGCCAGGTGCTCCCCGTCCGGCCCGCACCAATTTAAGAGGCCGGCATGTCCAAACCAAAGCCCTCATGCGCTCGAATAAATCCAACCCTGAAAAGAAACCTGAAACTCCGGCCGCGAAAACGCCGGCCCCGTCAACGCAGCCCGCCGGCGAAGGCCAAGCCGCTGGCAACGCTCCTGAATCTACCCCAGGAAATCGCACCAGCCGAAAAGTCGAGGAACGTCTAAATCCCTATATCGCGGCGCATCCCAAAGATCTCGCCTACTACACGAAACTGATCGCAGAAAATCCCGAGCGCGCCGCCCGGACGCTCATGTTGCGGGATCTGGAAGCGTTCGAGGGGACGATGAAGCGGATCGAGCGCCAAATGCCCTACATGCAAGCGTTTTTCGACCAGCAGTCGCCGGAAGTTAAGAAGCGCATCGAAGCGGCTGACCGGAAGCGGCGCTGCCAGTTCGGCGACAGTGGCGAGCGCCCGTTTGCGCTGCTCGATATCCAGCTGCGGGAATTCTCCCGTGCTGCCTAATGCGAGGACGCCGTAGACACCCTTGCTCTTGAGAAATGATAGGTGTCGTGACAATTCAGCGACTAGCAGATTACCGGATGCATCTGTCGGCAGCCAGAGCGCAGCGAGGATGCCTTTACGAGGGACTGAAGCGGACATATTTTTTCGAAAAATTTATAAGACTGAAGAAAACCAACATTGGTGCAGTGAGTGAATCGCTTCCTTGGAAATCCTCGGACGCGTTAACGCAGATCCGACCGGCCTCGGATACTATTCGTTCCGAGAGGCTGGGCTGGTGTGAAAACTCGCAGCGGCGGCGATTCGTGGCGAAGTTGTGCGCGCAGTCTCACGAGTTCGAAAAAACACAAAGGCCGCCTCACCCCTGAGACGGCCTTTTACCTAACACCAAGCAAACTTTACACGTCGAGAAAGACCGAGGTAGGGCATCTTCGTTCAAACGAAGACTCACGTTTACACAACTGTAACAAAGATGCGTGCGATCGATGTGACATTCAGGCGACACCGTGCTGGGTCGCTTGCGGGAAATTGCGGGCAGATTTTCATCGGAGCATGTCCGCGACTCTAATTAAGACTCGAAACCTCCTCGCTCCGAAACGCTCGCTCCGACGACAAGTAGCGGACTGGGCCCATCTCCACCGTCTCCCAGATGCGCGACAGGTTGGTCAAGTAATGGGACTTCTCCAAGAGGTCGGTCACCGGGCCGACGATGTGGTGCTGCCCCGATTTCTTGCTCACGACGGAGAAGCTCACACTTTAAAACATGGTTAGCTCCGGCATTTTGAGATCAAGGAGGAGCACATGCGGAAGCGGATATCTGCTGCGATCCGAAAATTCAGCCACCTACCGTCGTCCCACCCATGACTGGTAGCACGATTCCGGTATTGTCGACGTTCAAGAGTCATTCGACATTCCGCCCGCAGTGGTGGCACGGATTCGAAAATGCTCCCATCTGTTCAAGCGCAGAATTTTCACCGTGTTCGTCAATCCACCCGATTCCCTATTTAGAAAGCGTTTGGGCCAAAAATGCTGCGCACCCGGATCGGATGATTTGCGTTTACTGATTTAGCCGTTACCAGATGACATCGTGATCGAAAAGACCGGCTATGGTCTCAAGGAAAAAGACGTCCGAAAGATTAAAGCGAGTGGAGTGAAGGAAGTCACCGTGTGCGGAGTGGATACGGATGCTTGCGCGAAGGGAGTGATGTTCTCCTTGTTCGATCACAACATACCTCCTCGCCTTAAAGAAAACCTTAGTTGGAGCTTGGTACGCCTACCGGCGTCGAAAATAAAATTTTTTGTTCGAATTGCGGTGTGGAATTAACGACCGAATTTCCAGTGCGGATCGCTTCGAAATTCCTTCTGCAATGAAAGAAAATGAATAGGATTTGGCGCGATTGGCTGACGCATCTTCCATCTCCCTTTCTCCTCTCTTTTACGCGGACGATTCCGAAGCGGACTATTTTTTATTTGAGCGCGCACTCGCTCGCGCAGGGGTGAATTGGCCAGTGATTCGGGCTAACAACGGTTGGGAAGCTATCACCCATCTCAACGAACAACTCCTGAACGTGACTGCCGTGAAGCCAGGCCTAATCCTGCTCGATAAAAAAATGCCACAGGCCGACGGCATTGACGTGCTCAAGTGGGTCCGCGAACGGCCTGCGTTTGATGCAACGCCGGTGGTGATGTATTCGACTTCGGATTTAGTGACCGACGTCGCACTGGCGAGGGAGCACGGGGCGGATGCTTATCTTGTAAAGCTAGCCAGCACCAATGACCAACTTAAGCAGGTTCACGACTTGTTGCACTTAATGAAGACAGGGCGTCACGGAAAGTGGGTGGTGCTCCATGGTGGAGTCGGGTAACTTACCGCTTCGGGACTAGCGAACCACTGGCAGGTAATTCATCGGGGTCGGACGTCACAATTGCATCCACGGAGATTTTTTGCAGGCACATGCATTAATCCTCCAAATGCCGAGCGCATCTGTTCTCTTCAATTTCACCGCGGCGGATGACTGGCTTCGATGTAAGCGCACACATCAACTTCCAAATTTCGAATGGGGCAGTAACGCGCCCTGCGAAAGCAGCTTCTCGCGGATTTTGTCAAACGGTACGGAGGCGGGCGACGTGCCTGCCCTTACGGCTTCGGCTGCGGCCACGCCCCCCCCCTGACCAATCGCCATGCTGATCGGAGTGACGCGAAAGGCCGCTGCAGCTTCATGGGTCGCGCTTATGCAACGGCCCACGATGATCAGATTCTCAACACCTGGAGGGAGCAGGGCCCCTAACGGAATCTGGTATTTCGAGTGTGGTTTTAAATGTTTCGTAACCGTCGCTGCATTGCTCGGTGCATGCACGTCGATTGGGTAGCCGCCCAAAGCGATACAGTCATCAAAGTGTCGCGCCGATAAAATGTCGTCAGCCGTGATCGTATATCGCCCGTGAATGTGCCGGCTTTCACGTACACCTACTTTCGCCGCCGTATCCATGCGGATGGCGTTTTTGAAACCGACCGCGTGTCCGCGTAAAAAGTTAAAAATTTGAACGCACTGCCTCCGTCCGATTGATTCCGCATGGCTGAGTTCGAAAGGGTTCGTGGGATCGAGGCCGGTGATGCGCGAGGTGTTGACGATCACGACTCCGGGCGTCGGTGTTTCGAAAAACAACACTTGGTCACGGGGAATATCAACCTCGCCGCGCTGCCGGGCCGCCGACCATTCCTTTAGGAATCCGGCTAAACTTAATCGCGGGGAACTCCGGATACGACGCAACGCTTCCTCCTGTCCGACCGGGTGAAACAAAAAGTCCTCCGGATGCTCCATGGCGTATTGCCTGATTGCGGCAATGTCCACATTACCGAGCTTCAAGTTCATCGTCATGGGCTGCATCGCCCCGTCGCCCTCCCTACCAACTTCAAAAGCCACGCCCACGCGGGCAGCGACATCCCCATCGCCCGTGGCATCGATGAACATCTTCGCCTGAAGCCGAAGAAGTCCGCTCTTGTTGCACACGGTCACAGAATCGATGCGATCCCCCCTCTTCTCCACCGCAGCCAGCTGTGTGTGATAGAGAAATTCACCACCTTCTTCTATGAGCATCGTCTCCAGCTCAATTTTCAACTCCTCAGCTTCGAAGGGCGTAACGGTACTGCAGTAGGTCGTGGTGTCGGGTATATGTCCGAGACTCGCGCCCCGAGCCTTAAGCCGTTCAATCATTTCGTCAGGAATACCGCGCACCACCTGCTCGCCCGCAGGGTTGTGGAAACTCATCATTGGGCCGACGCCCATTGCCGTGAGGGAGCCGCCCAGAAATCCCTGCTCTTCCACGACCAACACTTTGGCACCAGCGCGACTCGCCGCAATCGCCGCGATACTACCGGAGACGCCTCCGCCGATAACGATCAGGTCATAGTTTCCGTTCGGTAAAGTCTCAATGATCATGGCGTATTTTTAAAAAAAATGATGTCGAAAATCATAATCAATCGCGCCGACAGCAAAGCAGCTCGGTTACCTGTATTCGCGAAGAGTTACACGATTTTACTATTTTCACGGCACGGTCGGCCTAATCCAACCCAGCGACTCGAAGAACGACGCGGTCTTGGAATCAACATCACGAGAAATCTCGTTTTCTCCCGAACGGTAGGCCCAAAGCTGGTGCCCTGCCTCAGGATAAACAAACAACTGGCAGGTGCCGCCAGCCGCCAGAATTCGATTCCTGAAAAGTTCCGCTTTTTCAACCGGCAGCACCGGGTCCTTCGAACCCACGAAGAGCGCCACGGGAGGTGCGGGTTTAGAAACATGATGCAACGGAGAAAATTCCAACGCGCGTTCGCCAAACTGATCTGCACCGAAACCATCTGGACTCGTATCCAGCGCCGCGGAGATCAGAACCATCGCATCAGGCCGACTCGAATCTGCCGGTTCATTCAGATCTTCGGGAACAATCACGAACGCGAGCACTGCCGCCAGATGCGCTCCCGCTGAAGAACCCGCCGCAGCGATGCGATGGGGATCACAACCCAACTCAAGGGCATGCGCTCGAATCCACCGCATCGCCGCCTTCGCATCAGCCACGCTGGCGATCGGCGTCGTCTGGCTCGTCGCATGAATGCGATAGTCGACCGCGATCGCGACCATGCCTCGCGCCGCCAAGCGCGCGCATTCGCGGTAAAATTGAATCGGTGTCCCGAAACGCCAGCCGCCGCCAAAAAAATAAACTACTGCCGGTGCCGGCTTCACAGTCGCCGAATCGGGCTGAAATACATGCAAAGCGAGTTCGCGGCCCTCGACCCGCCTGTAGACGAATCGATTCGGCTCGGGAATTTTGTTGGGAGGCGCGGGCAGCACTTTTCTCAACACTTCGAACCATCGATTCGCAATCTTCTGCGCTCCCTGAGGATTAGGATGCACGCGATCCTCGATCGTGTCGTCGCGCCAATCAAAGCCGGTCGCTTGATCCACCAAAACTACGGGACGAACACCTTGTTCCGCCTGCAGTAGGCGATCTTTCTCCGCAAATTCCGCGAGCGACTCATTCAACGAGGGAATGTAACTATACTTCGGCAGCTTCCCGCTGGTGATTGGCTGGGCGATCAAGATGACGACCCGCGGATTGATTCGGCGGACCGCCGCAACGATGTCCCGCGTCGCTTCCATGATGGACGCCACCGGATCTGTCTCCTCGCTGGAGTGATTGTGCCCCGCGTGGAGCAACACGACATCGGCTGGGTTTGCCGTGTAAAGTTCCGCGATGCGTTCATTCAAAAACTCTGCTGACTTTCCGCTGTGGCCTTCGTGTTTCAGCGCACCGATCCGTTCGTCAGATGAGCGGGACCCCACAAACTCCACCACATAGCCGTGCCCAAACAAGAGTTCCCACAAGCGCATTCGGTAACTAGAAAAATTCTCGCCTCCTTCCGTAATTGAATCCCCCAGCGCCATGATCGTTAACGGTTTTCCCGCTGCGACCGACGCCGCCGCGAACAGACAAATCGCGGCCAAAAATCCCCTCCCGCGGTGAAAACGCGATCGACTCATGATTGAAGCGTGCGCCGGTCGCTCTTTCGAGCGCTTGCTTTCATCGAGTGAAAATTGGCGATGGGCGCGAGCCGGAATGCGCGGGGCGAAACTCCATTCCGCTTGCGAAACCACGCCGAGAAATGCGGCAGCGAGGAAAATCCCAGGCCGAACGCGATCTCCTTGATCGCGGCGGACGAACTTTCCAAGGAAGCAATCGCATGCTGGTAACGACGACGCTCGAAATACCCTCGCGAACTCACCCCAAACTGCCGGTGGAAGAGCCGGTTCATCTGGCTGACACTGAAATTTGCGACCATCGCGACTTCCGCCTCGCAGATCGGTTTCGAAAGCGGCTGCCGATCCAGTCGGCGCACTGCTTGCAGCAAGCGCGGGTCGAATTTCCCCATGCGCGTGGTTTGGATTCCAAAGCGATTGAACACCGCTACCACCGCTTCGAACCATTTCGCTGAGAGCGTTTGCAAGCGGACGTGCAACGCCAGATCCGCCGGCGCTTGCATGAGATCTACAGTCGAAGTCGGAAAATTCTGTGCGACCGTTCGCATCAGCGGCATTGCAGCTTTCAGCAACTGCGGGTGTGATGTCGCGGCGAGCGCGAGTCCGAAGTCGCCTTGGTAAATATCTTCGCCAGTCGGCCACCGCGCCCTAAACCGCACCGAGAGAATGTGCGCATCTGGGGAGAATTCCTGTCGTCTTTTCCCAGGCGGAAGAAACAGCCACTCTCCAGCTCCTGCGCATAAGGTGCCGCTGCTCGATACAACTTTGACCGAACCCTTCCGCATCAACCACGCGGTGATGTCGTAGGCCATCACGTTCCCCCGACCGTTCGGATCGACCAAGCCGTCGTAGATCCAAAGCAGATGGGCATGCAAATTAGCCCACTCCGCGAGTGAAGTCTTGTGCATTCCGGGTGCAGCGACGGGCTTGCCCATGTTGTTCTTAACCGATTGCCTCGGCCGGCGTTAAGTGACCAGCACTTCCGTTTCCTGAGGACGGTGTTTCTTTTCTCACCATTTTCCAGAGAATCAAAATGGCCAGTGGATGCAGCACAGCCATCAGCGCGAAAACCCGGACCGGGCCGAACGTGTGCATGATCTCCCCGACCCACGTGTTGAAAAACATGGCACCCGCCGCGCCGAAAGCTCCCGCAATACCCCACACGCTGCCGACATTGGCGGACGGAAATGCCTCCGCCACGACCACCCCAAGATTGAACAACCACGTCAGGCACACCGCACCGACGATGCTGAAAATGATCAACGTCGCGACCGCACTTGGAAAATGCGGCGTCAGCACGCACACAGGCGCCAGCAGAGCCGCGCCAAGCAAAGTCAGCTTGCGCGCACGCAATGGCTCCACGCCGCGCTTCACCAATCGATCTGAAAACAGCGAACTTCCTACTCCGCCGATATCCGCAGCGAGAAAGGGAATCCATCCGACCATGCCAATCTGAGCCAGCGTCAGCCCTGACCTTTCCTGTAAGTACCCCGGCAGCCAGAAGAGGCAGAAATACCAAACTGGATCGCTGACAAAACGACTGATCAAAATACCCCACAGGCTGCGTGTGCGCCATAGTTGGCCCCAGCGAAAAGCGGGCGCGGCAGCTTTCTCACCAGAGAAAGCTGCCGACGGCGGATCGCGATAAAATATCCACCACAAGACCGCGATGACCAACCCCAACACACCGGGCACAAAAAATGCCGCGTGCCAGTTGAAGTTCAGCGCGAGCCAGGCCACAAGCGGCGCAGCGATGATCGCACCGATCGTGCTGCCGGCCGCGCAAATACTGTTCGCCGTCGCGCGCAACCCCGGCGGAAACCAGATCGTCACGACGCGCAGTTGCGCCGGGAAGCCCATCGGCTCGGCCACGCCGAGCGCCCCGCGGAAGAATGCGAGCTGCCCAAATGTCTTGGTGAACCCGGCGCCGATGCACGCGCTGGACCAGGCGATGATTCCATACAGCATAATCCGCCCCGCTCCAAAACGATCCACCAACCAACCGGCGGCCGCATAAGTGATCGCGTAACAGATAATGAACACATTGATCAGAAGCGCATATCCGCGGTCATCGATATCGAACACCGCCTTGAGCGTAGGCTTGAGCACCGAGACGATCTGTCGATCGACATAGTTCAGCACCATCGCGAAGAAGATGAGCCCGAGTATGATCCAGCGCCGCCGTTCCGGCGTCAGGAGTGATTTTGAAAGATCGCTTGAATTTTCCATATCAACGGAGGCTCTTGCGCAGAGCGACGAAGCCGTTGGGTTTTTCCAGAGCGACCTCAACCGATTCTCCGCTTCTCACCTCTTTGATCGGAAAATAAATTTCTTCTCCGGGTGGAAGATTATCGATCACGAAAGTCTCAGATCCTGCGCGAAGTCGATAGCCTCTCAAAGTGTATCGCGGAAAATCGTTGCGCGCCTTCACAACAATTTCAGTCGGTGCGCCGCTGCGGAAACGCAACGTGACCACCGCCGGACAAAACTCCTCTTGAACCGCCGTATACATCCCTCGGATTTCCCGCTCAGCGGAAACCAAACCCCACGGACGGTAACCTTTCGCGTCCGAACCCGGAAAGATACTTTGGTAATCGTTGAACGTCCACACGGACGCGCCCATCACGTGAAATTCACGGAATGCAGCCATTGCTTCCCGGAGATGTTTTATGCGCTCACCCTCCTCTTTGACCGCGTCAGCCCGTATTCCGAATTCACTCACGTAAATTGGTTTGTCCGCATAAACGGCACGAATCGTCGCCAGGTGTTCGCGATGCCGGTCATAGATATTTACGCTGACAAAATCCACGTAGTGCGAGGCCTCCTGCTCCGCCCGTTTGATCGACATGCGCGTCAGCGCATTGCTCGCAAACGTAATGAAACGACTCGCGTCGAGTGACTGCACAAACTCTTTCATCGTGCGCGTCCACGCGATTCCTTCCGGCGTCTGCGAAGGATATTCGTTGCCGACGCTCCAACCGATCAGCGAGGGATGATTCCAGTCGCGTTCCACCATTTCCTGCATCTGGGCGCGAAACTTTTCCTGCATCACCGGATCCGCCAGCTGTTCGGGAGTCATCTGCCAGTTTCCCGCTTCGCCGATCAACAACATGCCATGTTCATCCGCCCAATCCATCAGCTGCGTCGAGCCAGGATAATGGAGGAGACGCGAGAGTTCCATGTTACCGCTTTTGATGAGCCGCATGTCGCGCTCCAAGATGTCGGTCGGATCCATTGAACCGTAGCCGGGAGCATCTAGGGGGCGGTTCACCCCGCCGAGAGCGACTTCATCGCCGTTTAGAAAAAACTTGGTTCCGCGAATTTCAATTTTCCGAATGCCAAAATGAGAGCTCACGAGGTCTTTGCCCAACTTCGCCTCTAAACGATAGAGCACCGGATCACCTAAATTCCATAGCTGCACTTCGCCGAACTCCGCTTCCGCGTGAATTAATCCGTCTGCGCGCGCCGCTACCTCGCCCACCGTAATCGCGAACTTCACCGGGACGCGTAGGCCCCGGAGTAAAACATCGATTTTAACTTCACCGTTTTTCCAGGTCGCTTCGGAACGATTCCGAACCACCGCAGCCACTTTGATCTTTGCGGTCTTACGCTCTAGGTCGGGAATTGTTTCGATCTTGAGCTTCTCCAAATAAACCTCCGGTCGGGACACGAGGCTCACTTCCCGGATGATGCCGCCGTAGTTCATCCACGGAAACATCTGCCCGTAATTCAGACTTTGATAATCAACCTTTGTCTTCGCGCCGGGGATCGTCGTTTGGCTCCACGCATTGTTTGCGTGCACCACGAGCGAATTTTCTTCCGCGAGCAAATCGGTGACATCGAACTCGAACGGCGTGTAGCCGCCTTCGTGTTTTCCCAGTAACACGCCGTTCAACCAGACTTGAGCCGTGTAGTAGACAGACTCGAAGCGAACGAACGCCCGATTCCCGGCGACTCGAGTGGCTTTGAATGTTTTGCGATACCACGCGCTCCCCGTGAATTGATGATAACGCGGGTCGACCGAAAAACTGTGCGGCACCGTAACCTTATCCCATTTATCGACAGGCAACGACGGTTGGAACCATTCCTGTGTCGCGCCCACTTGCACCGGATCAAGCGCCAGTCGCCACTCCCCGCCTAAATCCACCTGCGTGCGTTGCGCCCAAGCGCACGAAACCATGATCAAAAAAAATAACGGCGCAAAAAAACGTCCGGAGAGTTTCGTTTTCATAAGCAGGCAAGACTTTGCGTTCACTCACTCGGCATAGCAACGCACCGCAAAGAGCGCCGCAGGAACGCCGGTTGAAGGGGGAGAAAGACGGATCGTGATCCCGCGAACCAACGCTGGCGACTCCAAGATGAGTTCACGTTGGGACAGATGATTCCCCTGCGCATGCGCGAGCAACCGGCCACCGTCATCATGGACCGTGAATTCAGGGACGCAAAAAGGCGCTATTCGCTCGGGATTTCCCATGAGAACTGATTCGAGCGGGTGATCGAAATCACTATCGAAACGCAGCACCACCCTAGCCACGCGAACAGGCTCCGGCCATTTCAGTATCAGCTCGGGACGGCGATCATCAAGGCTGGCGAGCCACGCGTTGACCGCATTGGTCGGACGGTCGATGCCATTGCGGACGCTTTCCGAGTCAAAAGCACGCAACGGCGGCTCAACCTTGAGCGCGAAATTCTTTCCACCCGGTCGTCGCGCGGGCAGCCAAAATTCAAAGCTGTCGAACCCAGCACCCGCCGGCGGCTCCTGACGCGGCGATTTGCCAACTGATTTATTAAAGCTCTGCGCCACTGAAAGAACCCCAGTCAACCGCGCGTCGCTGAGATGAATTTGCACCGCAGGATTGGCTGCGGCGCAGACGAATACGTAACGTGCCTGATCAATCGACACATCGAATGTGACCGCTACACTTTGCGCCCGGCCGGTTTCGACCGAGATCGAACGACTCGCCAGCGTGAGATCGGGCGTGAAATTACCAACGCGCTTCGCCGTGCGTAGCTCGAATTCGATCGTAGTCGCCACCGCGACATCCACCACGAACGTAAACTTCGGGCAGCGGCCCGCTGACAAGGGAAGCAGCATGGCGCGGGCAAAATTCAGCGCGACCCGCTCCTTGCCCGCCATGAGCTCGCCCAGACGAAATTCACTTGAAGCATGGATGCTCGCGTGACGCGTAAGATCCACCGGATCGCTCAAGACAGCTCCCGGAATAAACTGCCCCGTGCGGAGCAACTCGGTCCGCAACTCCTCCAACAATTCGCCTTGCGCGATTGCCCGCGGTGCCACGACGTGCTTCACGCACAACGCCGCCGCCAGACCGATCGCCTGTCCGTTGTGTGCACAGGTCGCCATCACTCGGGTCGATCCAAATGCGATGTGCGAAGCACTAATGATCCGACCCCCGAGGAAGAGATTGTTGATGTTACGGCTATAAAGACAGCGATACGGGATCTGATAAACCCCCTTGGCGTGCCACTGCTGGCAGCCCGGTTGAGCGCTGAATACCCCTTCCGGCGGATGCAGGTCGACCGCCCATCCCCCCGCTGAGACCGCGTCCGCGTGGAGCCGTTGCTCCACAATGTCCTGTTGCGTCAAAATGTAATCGCCCTCGAAGCGGCGGCTTTCGCGTTTGCCGGGAATTGTGCCGACCCACTCAAGTGTCAAATTAGCCGCTTCGGGAAACCGGCCCGAGTTTTTTATGTAGTCCCACACACCGTAAGCGACGCGCCAGAGTTCCCATTTGATCTCCTCGGTTTCATGCACCGTGTCGCGCTTTCCACCGTATTCGATCCACCAAAGCCGGCAGCCGTAATCAGCCGCGTTGAAATCCCGATAACGCGGCACGCGCGTGATGTCGCGCAAAGCAAAACTCGGTGGCACGAAGGCAACCGGCCGGCCAACATCCTTCGAATAAAAATAAACCGAGTGCCCGAGAAGATCTGTGCCCGCTTCGCGCGGCGCGAAGCCTTCGCCAAACTCCTGCGAGGATTCCGCCCCCATGCGGAACGCCGCACCCGCCAGAAACCCGACAATCCCGTCACCGGAGGCGTCGACGAACAGGGGTGCACTCAGTTCGTAGGAAATGGAGTTCTGCGAACAAAACGCTCTCACGCCGCTGATCGCGTCGGGCCCAGATTTACGAACCTCGTGAACCGCCGTGTTGAGCAGCAAGGTGAGCCGTGATTCCGCAACGGCTTTCTCGAGAAGAATCGAATCCCAGATGAGCGCGTTGCCCTCGGGATTACGGAATTGGTTTTCGAGGAGAAGTTCATCGATGAGTCCGCCTTCGCGGGACCAGCGATTGTTGTTACCCAGATGAGACGTGGCACCCAAGACCCACAAGCGCACTTCGCTCGAGGAATTTCCCCCAAGCACAGGTCGGTCTTGCACCAGAGTGACGCGCAAGCCCGCGCGCGCCGCGACGATTGCCGCACACGTGCCAGCGAGGCCGCCGCCCACGACGACGAGGTCGCTTACAGTGCTGACCAGTTTTAATTTCCGTTCGGAAACAGCAGGTTCTAAAATCATGAAAACTAATTTGCCGCGCTTGAACGCGAAATTTTTCCGCCCTTCAGTAAAAGCCAGGCGAGCGGATGGAGAAACGCCATGATCAGGAACCAGCGGCCGTAACCTTGCCCCTGCAAAGCTCCGAGCAGCTTCCCAAAGACCGCATAGATTGCCTGATCCAAAAAGCCGGCGGCCGTCGACACCTGCGTCGCGACCATCGATGCCACGAGGGTGTTCATAATCAGACCACCCACCGTGCTACCGGCCGCGACGACCCCAAAAACGCTGCCGAGTGAGTGCTTCGGCACCAAATCAACCACCAGTGCCGACAAATTGATGAGCCACGCCAACGCTGCGGCGACGATCACGCACGCAAAGGCAATCGAAAGGCCGAAGTTCGAAACGGTCGAAACCAATGGTGCTAGCGGCAACAGCAACGCGCAACCCAGCATCACCTGCAATCGACTCTCCGAAGGCTTGATTCCACGGAGAATTCGCCGCCCCGAAATCCATCCTCCGAACAAACTGCCCACTCCCGCCGCCGCATAAATCACCCATGTAATAGTGAGCTGTTGCTGATCAAGCCCACGCATCGCGTGCAGGTATTTCGCGAACCAGAATTGGAAAAAATACCACACCGGGTCAGTGATCAGTCGCGCCAACAGCAACAGCCAAACAATGCGGCTGGTGAAAATTTGCTTCCAAGTCCAAGGCGTTTCCGTGTCGGATGACTGCCCTGCGGTGTCGTCCAGAATCAGCCGACGTTCCTCTTCGCTAACTATCGGGCTGTCCTTGGGCTTCCGATAGATCAGCCACCAAGGCAGTAACCAGACCACTCCTGCCAAACCGGTTAAGATGAAAGCCATCCGCCAGCCTGCACCTTGCCCGAGCAAATTGCTCACCCAAGGCAAGTTTTCCGCAAATGGCCACGCGGCCAATGGAATCACGATGTAAGGGGCAAGCGTAGCGCCGATCGTTGCACCCATCGTGTAAAATCCGATCGCCAGCGCGCGCTCTCGTGAAGGAAACCATTCCGACACGGCCTTGGAGGCGGCAGGCCAGACTCCCGCTTCGCCCAAGCCAAGTGCGAAACGAAACACCCCGAGCGAGTGCACACTCGTGGCCGCAGCCGTAAGTGCGTTGCTGATCGACCACCAACAGACGAAAAGCGCCATCCCTGCGCGCGTGCCCAAGGCGTCGGTGAGTCGACCTGAGATCAAGTATGCAATCGTGTAGGCGATCAGGAAGAGATTGACCACATTGGCGTAGTCACGGTCGTTCATCGCCAGATCGCGCTGAATCGTCGGCGCAAGCGCGGAAAGCGTCTGACGATCCACGTAGTTCAACACCGCCGCTCCAAACAGAAGTACGGCAATCCACCAACGAAGGTAAGGGATTTTTCTCAAGTTTTGGGTCTGAAATTGGATCGCTGCGTGACAAACTGCCGCGATCCAAAGTTTTAAGCGATCAACCGTACGACCTCAGAACGAAAGCCGGGTCGACAGGTAGAATTCTCGCTGCGGGCCGAACACATTGCGGCCTTCGATGTAGGTCGAATCCAGCACGTTGTTCACGTTCAAGGTGAACGTGACATCGCGGTTGATGAGCTTCGTTTTGTAACCCAGCGTGAGATCACACACGGTGAACGCGGGGAATTTGACGCCCCAGTTGGCGTTCGATGACTGCGGGAAAAAGTCGCTTTGATAACGAACGCCGAGACCAACGGAGGCACCCTCAAGCGCGCCACTGACAAACTCGTAGCGTTGATAAACACGCAGCGTGTCATCCGGAGCCAACTCAAGCTTGCGGCCATTGAGCAGCAGATAAGTCCGGTTAGTCGTCGCGTCGGTGCCGAGCGGACGGGAAACCGTGATGGCATTTTTTGTCAGATGGGAAGCTCCTAGCACCAAGCTGTAGTTACGATTCGGAGTCCAAACGATGTCGGTTTCGAATCCTTCAGAAATATTACCGTCGACCGGTTGCAACCAAGCCACGCGCTGGCGCACCGCCGGATTGGCCGTGACTGGATTGCTGTCGACTTCCGTGCCGACGTTTCGTGGATCGGTGCCGTTGCGATCGGTGTCCGCGACTAGGATGTTACCACGCGTGAGACGGAACCAGCCTATGCTGCCGGTGAGCTTATTCTGAATGATGTCGAATTTAAAACCGGCCTCCATGCCCTCACCGAGATCATTGGGCACAGGGTTCGCAGCTTGCTCGGCTGGCGTAACGATGTCCGGTGGTGAAATCCCGAACGACACACGACTGACTAGCGAACCCGTGCGAGCCGTATTTCCTTTGTTAAAACTCGCGTAGGCATTCAGCCCTTTGACGATGCGCGCACTCAGACCATACATGTAAGATGTCGTGGTGGGAGTAGAGCTGCTGGTCGCCGAGCCAGGCAGCGCTGTTTCGTTCAAGTCCAGCTGCACCGTTTCACTCTTCGCCTTTGAGCGGCGCACGCCAGAAGTGACCGTTACACGTTGATCGAAGGCGCTGAGGCTAGTCGCGGCGTAATAAGCTTGGTTGGTTTCCTTAGCGTGATTGTAGGCCAATTGACCCGCTGAACGCACTTCGCTCGGCCAGCGCGTCACGAGACGCGTGTCCGGGAATGCATGCACGCGCGGGTCGAACCAGTGATACACGTTTTGTCCGACGAGTGTCGGCGTGGGATTGTTGTTAACGTTAGGTGACGCAGCCACGCTGACAGCGCTCGTGTAGTCGAAAAACGCATCCTCATACTGGCTTTCCGTCCGATTGTATTGAGTGCCCGCGAGCAGAGTGGCATCGATCTTCCAAAGGCTTCCTTTCAACACACCTTCCAGTTTTCCGTCTAGCGCGTTTTGATCCACGCGCGTGCCGCTGCCGGAATCGAGCGGGTTGTTGCCATCGGGATAAGCGCGCTGGGCAAAGCTGTAGAAGCTGTGCTCGAGATCTACGTCCGCGTAACGACCGATGGCGCGGAATTGGAGCCAATCAGTTACAACGAGCGTCGAGTCGCTTTCCAAAAGTCGCACCGGTTCGTCGAATTTCGCATTCGGGCCATACCAGTTGTAGCTACGTCCGCCCGAGCCATCAATCAGATCTTCTTCGGGTGAACCGAGCGTCACCCACTTACCAGTGACATCAAAAACGTCCTGCCGCCACGTGCCGAAAGCCTGACCGATACGCGTGCGATATTCTGCCACCGTATAAGGCGCGGCACCCACGCTCCGGCGCGTGCCCAAGTTGAGCAACGCTTGGTTAGGATCGTTGTAGTCCCGCTGATAATTTTGGGTGGAAACCACATTCTGCGAAACAAGGTTACCAGTCGAGTTGCGGATATAGCCGTCGAGCTTGGTAGAAAATTTATCGGACGGACGCCAAAGCACTTGGGGATTAACGAACAAAGTTCTCGAATGGGAATAATCGCGCCACGTATTACCGTCGCGGTATTCAGCGATGAGCCGATACGCGAAATCTTTTGAAATCGGCCCGGTGCTATCCCACGCTGCGCGATAGCTGTCGTGCGAGCCATATTGAAAGAACGCTTCCTGCGAAGCAGCGAACAACGGCTTCTTCGTCACGACGTTTACTTCGCCGCCCAAGGTTGCCCCGCCCACGAACACCGCCATCGGGCCTTTGGCAACTTCGATGCGGTCGACGTTCTCGGTCGCAAATCCAAATTGCAGCCGGAGGCCATTGCGGAAAGTTCCGTTGTAGGGCTGTCCACGGAAAGTCGTTCCGTTAGGCTGGGAGTTGCCGCGATTGAAACCAGGAGCAAAATTTCCATTGCTCGTGTGCGGGTCGAAACTAATCGCACTGACATAACGCAACGATCCCATGAAACCATCGAGGCCTGCATCCCGCAGAAACTCGCCAGTGATTACGGTAATCGGCAGCGGTGTGTCGACCAACGCTTGGGCAACGCCCGTGGTCGCGACAGAATTCTGCACCCGATAACCCGAGTCTTTTGTGCTGCGAACCTCGAACACCGACAGGGTCAGAACCTCCGGATCTTGCGTCGCAGAAGGAGCGACAGGAGCCTGTTGTGCAGAAAGCGAAGTGCCGAAAAGGCAGAGTAAAGCCGCTGCGGGCGACTTGTATGAAACGGCGGAGCCGAAGAGCTGATATTTCATGGGGTTGCTAGGGGTGTTAGAACTGAACGGGTGCTCCGCGTAACGGCGGAGCGTTTTTTTGAAGAACGATTCCGTTGTGAAATGAGAGACTCTATTTTGAAATCCCGCCGTCGGTGAAAACGTTCACCATGGCGCAGATTGTTCATTTCACGCTTAAACTGCAGCGAGCCTCAACCGCGCACAGGGCGCAAAGTCGAACCTTCAATCCAGTGCCCGTCGAACAGCAGCTCTTTGGGATTCTCCGGGACACCCATCGCATTTTGTAACAGCTGGTCGACTACCATATCAACCGCATTAGCGGCGACCATTTCATGTCCTGGATCCACTCCCGATACGGCGGGTGATTCGTCCTCGATAGAGATCACCGCGAAGCCAGGTTTTTCTGTCGCAGACTCCAAGATTTTTCGGAGTGGATTGATCATACCCTTTTTACTGACAATGATCGCATCAGGTTGATGCATCTTTAGCCATCGCTCGATTGGCGAGGGATCCAGCGACGGGAGTTGCACCATTAATTTTCGCGCGTTCGACGGGGTTGGATGATACGCCAAAAATGCAGCTTCCATTGTGCGACTTGCCCGCTCATTCACGACCGACTCCAGGATTGCCGCCGGCTTCCGGTAACCTCGCTCCACTAACTCTGTCATGATTCGTCGCATTCCCATGAAATGATAATGCCCCGCACGGTGGAGCTCCGGAGTGCACCGCGCGTTACCGATAATCGCTGCGCAATGTTGATCCCATTTCATCTCGAGATGAAAGCATGTATTGGTTTCGCAACCGGAGAAAACGATCCCGTTGATGCCTCGCGCATGCAGTATCTGGCTCAAGCGCAACGAGGTCATCCCTGCATCGAACAAACAAAATTCTTCTAGCAGGTAACCGCGTTGCTGGGCCCGCCGCCGCGCCCCAGCAATGGACTGGCGGTGAAACGGCGTTTGCTTCCCCGACGGATTTTTTTCGATCCAGACAAACGCGATTTTTGAAGGAGCCTTGGGACGACGCCCAGCTTTCACATGGGACATCAACGCCGCAACTGCAGGATTTGGCCGGTAGCCCATTTGAGTCGCAATTGCGCGAATCCGCGCCCGTGTCTCCTGAGGAATTTTGGGGTTTCCCCGCAATGCGTAGGAAACCGTGGAAACACCTACTCCTGCTGCGCGGGCAACACTGGTCAGGGTGCAAGGATTCACTTGGGAGGACAGTTCGCGCTCTCACCACACAAAGTTGCGCTAAAGAGAGCTGCAACTGGACAGAAAGACACGGCGAAAATGGGGTTAAGTAAGAATCAAAACTGAACACTTATCATGCTAAAAGGCCGCCAGAAATTGGACGTCTCCAGAAAATGGGATCCTTCGCTTTCGTTCAACATCGACCACTTGCTCGGCTTCGTCAAACAGTTACACGTTTTTACCATTTACACTCCATGCCTAGCAAAAAATGTCACAAATCTGTCATCACTTAACCGAATTCTGACCTCAAGTCATCGGTCGAAAGTGGGCCTAGTTCTATGCATCATGGGCGCATAGCTCTCAACCTGATCGGGATCTCCCCCGACGTAATGCGGGAAGTAGGGATAAGGGTAAACGGGTCGTTGCCGCTGAACCTTAGGCGCAGATCCGTCACCCACCACAGAAGAAACGATCAGCCTATCAGTCGCGCGCCCGTCCTCGACCCAAGACTCGAGCGCCATCAGTATGTCGCGCTCACGATCACGAGGAAGGTTATCCTCAAGAGTTTGTCCAAACTGATTCGGTCCCGGCCCGCCTATTACATGGGCCAGGCCCGGCACGACAAAAAAACGAAAAAACGACTTGGTCTCTTCCCAGCCCCCATTCGCGGCTACTACGCGCTCGTAATAATCTGCCGTTGCTTGAAACGGAGTGATCGCATCGGCAGTGCCTGCATACATCAGGATTTTTCCACCGTTTTCGGCAAAATGGCGGAGGTCGGGATCGTTCGCATCAAGCGCATGAGCCAAGCGCGCTCGGGTGTGCTCCAAGTCGCGATCAAAATCAAATTTCTCGAAATCAAAGCCAACACCTAACGCCCAACGTAAGAGATACGAGTGCGGCGGGAACTCGTTCAGACTACCTAGATGCATTGTGGATTCGCTGCCAACCGGCGGGCCGGGATAAATTTGCTGCTGCGAGCGCAGGTTGATTGCGCCCGCATAGATTTGGCGCAACGCGGCGACTTTCTCCAAAGAAAGAACATTCTCAAACAACTTTGCCTCGAGGAGAAACTGGCGCGGGTCGGTGAGAAAATTGTCGCTCGGTGCGCCACCGTCCTTACCCGCTCCCGCCTTAATCACGGCCTGCGTCACGAGGTTAATTTCTTCACAAGTGAATGCTTCGTCGCGAATTCTTCGCAGCACCTGCCAGTTCCAAACAAACATCGCGTGCAGGCTGGTGCGGTTGTTAGCCGGCGCTCCGGCGATAATCCCATCGTAGTCGTCAGGATACCTTTGCGCCTCCATCAATGCCTGCTGACCCCCTGTGGAAGCGCCGATAAAATAGGCTCGCTGAGCGGGGCTACCATAATACGCAGCCACTACCTTTTTAGCGACCACCGTCATCTCATGCGTAGCTCGATGACCAAAATCTATCCACCGTTCAGGATAAGAACCTTGAACGTCGGCGGTCGGAGCGGTTCCAAGATCGCAATTAACTACCGCATATCCTCTTCCCAAACCACCCACGAGCCCTTGATATCGGATCACTCCTGCCGCACCGCCATTCCCAGTGCCGAGAAGCTTTCCGTTCCAATTTTCATTAGGCAACCAGACCTCGATGTTGATTCGAGATTCAGCCGAGGGTTTCGCCACCGCTACAACACGGACGAAAGGAGCCAACGACGTCTCGTTTCCCAGCACTGATTCCGCCGCTTCCAATCGGCCGTCAGTGATATTTTCCACGCAAACAATCTCAACCTGCGGAATGCGGAGGCGCGCGACGTGATCCATCCCTGCGTGCGCCAGCGACACGACACCCACGGACACAACCAGCAAGTTAATCAGCAGTCTCTGCTTACTCACGGTCTAGCTGGCATTTTTATTAATTTGCACGCGTAAGCCAACCGTTAGCTCGCAGCCAGTCTTCACACCGCCCTGTCCAGCTGCTTACGGTTCCCAAATCCTTCTGCATCCCGAACCCATGGGGTCCCTTCTCGTAAACATGCAGCTCTGCTGGCACCCCAGCTGAACGCAGCGATTGAAAAAACATCAGTGAATTTTCAACCGGCACAGTTTTATCCATCTCCGTGGCAGTGATGAATGTAGGCGGCGTGAGTTTTGTGATCTTCGTCTCTAACGAAAGTTCTTCAATCAATCGGTCATTCAGTTTCGAGCCAAGCAACGCCTCGCGCGATCCCGCATGCGCAAACGCACCTTTCAAGGTGATCACGGGATAAAGGAGGACTAGGAAATCCGGGCGCGCGGAAATCGCATCGAACGCATCGCCGGTTTTCCCGTCAGAGCTCTCAAAAAGAGTTCCAGCTGAAGCCGCGAGGTGGCCGCCTGCGGATGCACCTAACACTCCAATCCGATCACTCGATATGCCGAACGCTCTTGGATCGGCGCGAATCGTCCGCACCGCGCGCAAAACATCCCGCAACGGTGCCGGATGTCCATATTCCCGCAGACGATATTTGAGCACGAAAGCCGTTACTCCAATCGAGTTCAGCCACTCCGCCACTTTCCTGCCCTCGTTTTCGATCCAAAGACTGACATAGCCACCGCCTGGACAAATAATCACCGCAGTGCCCGTTGCTTTTCCCGCTGGCGCTGGAAATACCATCATGGAGGGAATGTGGATGTTAGAGATAATGCTGCCTCGAACAACTTCGGGAGCAGCATCTGCTCGCAAATCAGGCACGCCCTCTGGCCACAAATTGACGACTCGCACTTCCTCGCTCGCCCAGAGATTTCCCCAAAAAAAGGAAACCAAAAGAAGACCAATCTGAGCGAGTCGAGGAAATATCATCACGGCGTGAGGCAATGTCGATAGCCAGCGGCACACCTATCGCAAGATCAGCCGCACCGCGTCTGCTACGACATATCCGTTGGTCCCATCGTTACGCACCCGCACACTATCTCCGTTTTTGAAAAGATGGCGCCCCAGCAATACCCATGCACTTCCAGTCGCTGTCTGGTTCACCGTGTAGGTCGTGGTCGCTTCCGTCGTGATCACATCCACGGGAACGTTAGTCGCGCGATTGGTTGCCGCGGTCCACCGCACGTAAACGTCATAGTAACCGGCCGTCGCAACCGAAGGTGCATAAGTCACGCTTTTGCCGCCCGTGCCACCAGCATTGTAGTCATGCAGATAATTAGACCCATAGTAGCCGGTGCTCGCAGTCGTCGCCACCCAACTCCCCGCAATCGTCACGCCACTCGCGTCAGCATTGTCGGCAATCAACGTTGCGGTAGTGGGAACAATCGAAACCTCTCCCGATGGAGTACTTTCCACATTGCTCGCATTGATCCATGTGACCACGTAGTAACACGCAGAGCCATTGCTGACTCCAGAATCGGTGTAAGCGTTAGCGGTTTGGCCGGTGGCGATCGTCGTGTAAGGGCCTCCCGGAACGGTTCCGCGCTTCACGTTATAGGAAACTGCTCCGCTCACTGCGGGCCAAGCGAGCAGGACCCGGCCATCACCCGCATACGCGGTGACATCTGATACCGCAGCTGAGATGGCAAACCGCACCGTTTTAGTCAGCCCATAGCTTTGATTCGCATTGAAGGAAAACTTAATCGTTGGCGTAAGTTGCGTCACCGTGATCGACGCATCGGCGGCGATAACACTCGACGCAGGTCGGGCAATCTCTAACTCGATTACTCCCGTGTTTAATTTCGTGGGGTCGGAAATCACGACGTCGATCGTGCTGCCAAACGAAACAAAGGTCGCGGCTTTCCCACTGGAAGTGATCGCTTCAGTTCCACTGCCCACCGTTTTGGTCGCGGCTTGCCAAAATACCGCGCCAATCGCCGCGCTCACTGTATCTTTAACAGCCTGAGCTGCCGTGCTATTTTCCAAGACTTCGTATTGGGGATTAGCCGAATAGCTTTGGACCTGGCTGGCGGTGAAGTTTGGCAACACCGCATAGCTGTAAGAGCCCGCCGTCGGGCCATTGCCGTGGTTATAATAGAGCGCCAGATATCGATTGGTGAACACGGTGGTGTAATCGATCCGAGAGGGGCTGGTGTTGAGGGCAGTCCATGCGCCGCTTCTCTGTTCACGAACCGCACTCAAATTAACGCCGCCCGGAAAATAGTAACCGATGTCGCTCCCGGAGACGTTACCGCTGAGATGTGCGTTCGTGACTGAAGTGAGATTGGTGGTGGTGGCGAACGCGGTGACGCTGGACACGCCATTCACCAAGAAAACATTATCACCTGCAGTATTTAGTTTTCGATTTTCCACGATCGTTTCCACTGACCGGTTCGCATTATAGGGAGCTGTGATGCCCGCACCAAGGCAGATGATTTCGTTATCGAGGAAGAACCACGCTTTCTTTCCTCTGATCGTATTAGATCCTGCAGGAGCCAAATCCATGACGCTCACGCCACGCTGAAGATCCAGCGCTTCAACTCCGCCCACAAAATTGGCGCCGCTTTGATTGGCAGAATTTGCTCGCCCTCGTTCAGTGGTAGTTCCAGGCAAGCGGAACGGATCAACCGTGGGCCAATAGTTTTCGCTGAACTGCTGCAAATCTCCGTTGTAGATATAGAGCATTCCAAACCCATGGTTGTATCCTTTGAAATTCTCCGTCGGGAACACTTCGAAATTTTTGATTCGCGTCGAGTGCATGGATAATCCGGCGGCCCAACCCGAACCCACCTTCACGGCGCGATCCATCACCGGGTAAACGAGGAAGCCGGGCGTCTCTGGCTGCGGTGTGACCGCTCCGTCGGCCACAATACTCTCTGCTACAATAATCTGGCTCAAGGTTAGCCCCGCATAAGTGCTCCCGAGGGTATTGTCCACCTGCAGCCAATGTTTTACGAGGCTCTTGTAGTGGGAGGCATCCGCCGCCGAAGCGGTTTGCGCAGCCCGGATAAAAGCGCCCACCGCTTTACGACCCGCTTTGTGCGAGGGTGAATCATAACGTGAAACCTCCCGGCCACGCATCATGTCCATCATTTCTCCACGAAAAATCTGCGGTTCGAAGGTGTTATAAAGCGCTGTAAAAGCATTGGCCGTGTTCGTGCCATTTACTTCCCACTCTGAGCCTTTGAGCAGATATATCAGATCAAAAATATCAATAATCGCTGCCAAACCGTATCCGCCGCTGTAGGCAAAATACCGGTGCTGGAGGAAAGATCCCTCTTGGTAAAATCCATCCGGATCAGATTCCGGATCCGAAACAGAGCCCAATTCCTTGTAAGCGAGCACCGTGTTAACGGCGGTCTTCATCCCCTCGACCCTGCTGTCAACCTTGACAATCAAACCGCGCAATCCAGCCACTTTCTTTGTCCACGTAAGATTAGCCCCTGTGTAGACTTTGCTCGTCTTGTATTTCTCCACCGCAGCCATATAATTAGATTTTTGCGTCGGATTTAAATCGTCGAACATTATGATCGTGATGTCATTCAGAGAAAGCGGCGCACCGATTTCGTAGTCCCACCAGTTGTAACCGGAAACCCTGGCATTTAATCCGCCGTAGCAATTGGTGTTCATCCAGTCTAAGCCCGCGATGATATCATCGCGCAAACTGGTGTTTCCAAACATCGCGCCCCCATAGCTCCCGTATGCCAGCGCCATCGCTTTTAGCCGACTGTAGGTGGCCGTGATGTCAGCCGACTCAGTCTCCGGATCAAGATCTGGCCACAAAGTCGTCCTACTTGGCGATGTATCCATGCGATCCCAATGCCCAGTGCCGGTGGTTGTGTTTCTACTCGAACCGTTGGATGCCACCGCCAGCGCAAGGGTCTGCAATTGAGTCGTGCGCGCCGTGGTTAATGTGAATGACGGCGGGCCTACTAGATTTTCCCGCCACTTGAGGCGAACCAGATCGTATTTGTCGGGTTCAACGGGATCGGCCCGACCGTTTGAGAGTAGACACACCACGGCGAGAAACCAAACTAAGACGCGAGTTTTCATATTCGGGGTAGGAACGTTCTGAGTTTAGCGCATCCGGTCTGACTGAGGGGGACACGCCTAGGGTGAAATCATGTGCGTGTGCACTGACTTCGGGGCACGGGCAAAGACAACGCACACTCTTCGTCAGATCAACAATTTGTAGTTACGCAGGCTTCCCAAACCGTTACACGAATTTATCAGAAGGCTTTGAACACAATGGCCAACTAGTGCGAGGCGACGCCGATGGATGTGGCACCGTTCTCCGAAGGATTCCATCCTCCTCCCAAAGCCTTAAACAAGATCACGAGAGAAATTTGTTTCTGCGCTTTGACCTCAATGAGCGTGATCAAATCCGCGTAGCTGGTGCGCTGGGCTTCCAAGTAGCGCAGGTGATTATCCATGCCTTGCCGGTAGCGGGCTTCCGACAAGCGAAGCGCCACGCGACGAGGTCTAAGGGAAGTTCCGCGACACCGCCGACGAGCGCTTTTGGGAGGAAAAGAAAGCTGATCTGCCAGAGCGCCATCGGGGTTCAGAAACTCAATTTGATCCCGAGGCGTGGCGAACGAAAACGCATCGCGACTTGTTAAATTTTTGCGCACCGGTCCCAAGCAAGAAAAACCGTCTTTTACTGCGGAGCAAAGACGACCGGAATCGTCACGACCATATTGATGGGCCGCCCGTCTTTTTTCGCTGGGGAAAATATCCATTGGCTGATCGCTTCCAGTGCTGACGCCTCAAAAAGCGGCCACGATGACGAAACGACTTTGGCCTCTGCAACGCGTCCCGACTCATCAACAATCGCAGACACATTTACCGTGCCCGTCATACGGGTTTTAACCGCTAAATCAGGGTACTTCGGCTGCACCACTTTCAGAAGCTTTGGCGGTTCTATCGCATCATTCTCCGAAATCGTATGAATCGGTGTCTTAAATAGCTTCCGATGGATTTCACTTAGTTTTGCCTGCTCGGGTGTCGCGGTCTCGTCCGAGATCATTGCTCCCTGTTCGTTGGCAAGTTTTACGTAGGCAGATTCCTTGCTTGGCTCGGGGGTCGAACAGCCGACCAAGGTTGTGAGGGTCAACGCGGCCATGAGCACTACCCGTCTTTTTAAGACGGGCGCGAACTTAGAAGTAAGAGGTCGAGTATGATCTCTTTGATGGCTTGGCGATGAGGTCGATGTTCTCTTCACAGACAAATAGAGTATTAGAATGTAAAAATGCGTGGTGGGTTGAATATCACCCCGCAGTGATTCTCAGGCTTTGGCAGAGAGCTTTCGGTTCACTCGTTCATTAAGCCGAACATCATAGCCCTTCGAAGCTGAGTCCCACGTTAGCGCGAAGAAGGCGCGGAGGAGAGAGTAAAATCGTAAGAGCTCCGTGCGTCGGTCGTCGTTTCGTCGAGCAACGGTGAATAGTCGTTCACTCGCACCGTGCGGCCATCGGGCAGGAATTGCAGGAGACGGAGGAAGCCGTTGCCGCCATTGGCGATGCCCTGATAGTCAACGACTACTTGCTGCACGCGTTGGCCTTTGGCGCCGACACTTTCGAGGTGGCCGGCGATGCCTTGGTGGCCACTGATCGTGAGCACGAAATTACCGTTTGGTGAAACCAGCTTCCGCCAGAGGTCTTCGCCGTCGTTGAAACCTTCGGGCGACTTGCTGACCGCGACGTGATCGATGCCTTTGTTCGGTGACTTGGCTTTGGGATTTGTGTCGGGCACTTGCCGGTCAAAGCGCGTGTTGTCGGGACGAAGATACGCGTGCGTCAGGAGGATCGCCGAGCGATCTGCGTGACGCTGCACCACCTCGTTGGCCCACCGGACGACGTCGTCGCGAGGACCGAACTCCAGGGCGACGACGATCCACCGCCGATCGCCGGCTTCGAACAGATAGAAAGTATTTTCCATCCGAGTGGGCTCGCGATCGTAGGTGCCGCCGAAGGTGGCACCGCGCCGCGCTTCGGTAACGGGAAACGTTTCGGTCAGGAGGGTGTCGCGGGTGGAGGTTTTACCGCCGGGGCCGAAGTCGTGATTGCCCGGAACGAGGACGCACGGCACGACGTCCGTGAAGAGCGCGTGCGCTTCCCGAGCGACGGCCCATTCCGCTTCGTTGTTGTTGTCGGTCACATCGCCGACGTGGAGGACGTGGCGGACCGCGTAGCGTTGCGCGTTGGCGGCGATCCAGCGGCCTTGCACGCGGTACGTCTCCGGGTAACTCGCGGCGTAGAACTGCGTGTCAGGCAAAACGACGAGGGTGAAGGCTCCCTTGACCGGTTCGGGCGGTGCTGCTTGCAGCACCGTGGCGAGTGCGAGGCCGATCCAGGCGCGGCGCATCAGACGATTGAGCAGGTTCATAGTTCGAAGTTGATGCCGAAGTTATATTGCGTGCCGTAATACACGACCGAGGTCGGATTGGCGCGATTGCCTTGATAGATCACGGTCGGCTCGTTCGTCAGGTTTTTGACGTTGAAGAAGAAGTTGCCTCCCTTGAACACGCGGTATTTGGCGGCGGCATCCCAGCTGGAAGTGGCACTGTTGAACGTGTCGAGGAGACGGCTCGCGCCGACAGCTTCAATGCGTTTCGCGAGTTCGTTGTACGACAGTGTCAGGCTGATCGGGCCTTTGGTGTAGGAAACGATGCCGTTGAAGATGAAGTCAGGTGCGAGGGCCAGCGGCAGATTTTCAGTTTCACGCCCAGGATATTTTCCTTCGGAATCCAGTCGCGTGTAGTTAGCGACGACTCCGAGACCGTCAAAGGGCGCAGGCAAAAAGGTGAAGTTTTGCTGCCACACGAGTTCGAGGCCCGTAACTGTGCCGCCCTCACCGTTTACTTTGAGGTTCTCGCGAACGCCGTCGGCGGCGGTGCGGGTGCTGGTGAAGACAAACTTCTTGATGTCTTTGTGGAAAACCCCGGCAGAGAGTAGACCGAGGCGGCCGAAATAGTATTCCGCACTGGCGTCGAAATTTTGCGACTCGGCGGGTTGAAGGTCGGGATTACCCAGATTGCGTTGATTGATCTGCACGTTTTCTTGAACTGAACCGATCAAGTCGGCGGGCGCGGGACGCGAGAGCCCTTCGGTGTAGGCAGCGCGGAAGACGAGCCGATCGTTGAGCGCCAGATAACGGGCGTGAAGGCCGGCCATGATGTTTGAATAACTGCGGGCGGCGTTCACGCGGGTTACGCTGGTGACGGCACCGGTGCTGGAAAGCGTGACGTTATTCGAAGCGCTCGTGTTGGTCGTCTCCTCCCCGCGCAAGCCGGCGATCAAGCGCAGCTTGCCGAAATCGGCCGTGCTCATGACGTAGGCGGCATCGATGTCTTCCGTGGTGGCGAAGTCGGCGTTGGCGCGAGTGAGGTTGGTGAAGTTAACCGCGGCGGCGTTCTGGGAGAATTGTCCGGGAGAATTAAGGACGAGATCTTTGTAGAGGCTCCAGTTCGGATAGAATGGCAGGATGACGGAGCGGCCATTGCTCGTTTCAGACATGAAGTCACTGCTGCTGTAAGGGGCCACGAGCGACCCGGCGGTGGGTGTCGTAAGACCGCTGTAGCGGACGGTGAGCGGCTGCGCTTGCGAGGAATCTTTACGGCTGAAACGCAGACCGCCGCGGACGGACCACGGAATGCGCGCCCCGACAAATTCCTTGGTGGCATTGACGTCATAGCTCCACTCGTCTTCTACGCGGGGAACCTGACTGATTTCGACTTGGCGGAATGCGAGCAGCGCGGGGTTGGTGAGATCGACGCCGTTGGTCACGGTGAATGTCGGAAAGTCGGGATTGGTGCGATCCGTCGCGAGCGTGACGTTGTTGAACGAACTGGTGGCGACGAGCGTCTCGGGATAATCTTTTTTGGCTTTCGAATACGATGCGCGGTAATCGAGTTGGATGTCGGCGGGTAGACGATTTTCACCGCCGACGATATACATCTGGAAAACATTTTTCGGTTCGCGGTAGTTGTTGATCACATCGACGCGACTGTCGGCGGGACGGTAATCGGTGCCGCGTTGATTGAGGTCGCGGTAGTCGTAACTGTAGAGCGCCTTCGCGAAATACTTCGAGGTATCGGACGGGCGATAGTCGAACGCCGCCCCGCCGCCGATGCGGACTTTTTCCTCAGCCCGATCGTAATAGTAAGCACGGGAAACCGTGTAGGCCTCAGTCGTCGCGTTAACGGTGTATTGTTGGTCGAGCTGATCGTAACCGCGTAGGTCGTGGTAGTAGTTGGCGACCACGAGGGCACCGAACTGTTTGTTTTTGCCGAAGCGTTCGCCGTAGGAACCGCCGAACTGGGAATTCCAATTGCCGATGCGCTCGTTGTAGGACGTGCCGGCTTCCGCTGTGAGCGTGCGACCGGAACGGTCGAAGGCTGAGCGAGTGATGAGGTTGACGGTGCCGCCGATGGCGTCGGCGGGAAGATCGGGCGTGGGCGCTTTGACGACTTCGACGCGCGCCAGCATGTTGGCAGGAAACGAATCGATCGCGATGTTGCGGTCGCCATCGACGTTGGTCATGCGAAGACCATCCACGTTGACGGTGTTATACTGAGGAGCGAGGCCGCGGATCGTGGCGGTGCGGAGCACGCCGGCGCGAGTTTCGACGGAGAGACCGGGCAGACGGACAAGGGCGTCACCGATGTTACCTTCGCGAATTTGACCGAGGGCATCGGCGGAAATCGTGGTGCGGAGGCTGGGCGAAACACGCTGATTGTTGATCGCGGCAGCCTGGCCTTCGAGGCGGGCGGAGACCATGACGCGATCGAGTTGGAAAATTTCGGAGCGCAGCGCGACGTTGGTCACGGCGGCATTTTGGCCGACTTCAATGGCCGCCTCGTAGGTTTCCAACCCCTCGTAGGACACCATGAGGTTGTAGGAACCGGCGGGCACGCGCGTGAAACTGAAACTGCCGTCGCGCGCGGTGACCGCAGTGCGATTAGCGGGAGCAAGGCGGACCGTGGCGCCTTCGAGCAGGCTGCCGGTGACGGCATTGGTCACATGACCGCCGACGGATGCTTCCGCAGCCACAGTCACCGTGCTGGCATCAGCTTGCGCGCTGAGGGAATGGCACGTCAGGGCGAAGGCCGTGAGTGAGAAGGCTGCGCGCAACAAGTTCGCGCGAAGAATTAAGGTGGGTTTGGTGTGAGCGTGGGTATGCACCCGCGTTGAAGACGCGAGCGCATGAAAACGGTCAATGCACGAGCAGATCCGTCACTCAGTCTTAACCTTGAGGTGAAATCACCGTGAAAGTTGGGTTACGCAATGATGCCGGCGGCCCAAGCTGAAGCTTTCACCCTTCGGCAATTCGAAGCCCTGCGGATAACCTCACTCGCTGCAATGCACTCCCAATGAAATCAACTTTCTCGGCATTGCTCTTTATGATGAAACGGCCTAGCGTCTTATCTATGAAACCAACTGTCACCCCTTTAGAGAAAAACAAATTGGTCTCCCAAATCACCAGCGCCAAACTGAAGGCGAATGCGTCCAAGAAAATTGCGAAAGATGCCAAGGCCGACCTGCAACATGCGAAGAAGCAATTTAAGGACGCGAAGAAAACGGCCAAAAAAGATAAGAAATTTTTGAAGGTGTTGGAGGCGGAGTTGACCGTCGTGTCGAAAAAACTGGCGAAGCAAGCGGCGGCGAAGAAGCCCAGTGCTTCGAAAAATTCTGCGAAGAAGAAGCCTGTCCCCACGACGCCCGCGGACACTTCCTCAAACGTTCCGACCCAAGGGGAAACGAGTGCAGCGTCCGCTTAAATGACGTTCGATTCAGGGATCTAGCTGCTAGTAAGGCGGTGGTGCCGCTTCCTCAGATGGTAAGTGAGGGCTTCTGCGATACACCGCCGCAATTCCCGCGCGGGCACCACGTCCGATTCATTAAACAGTAAGGCTCGGTTGCCCTCATACCGGAACAAGGATCCAAACTGCGTTCGAAAGTCTGCGACTAATGTCGTCTGGCAATTGAAGTAGAGCGCATACTCGCCTTGTCCGGAAGTAATCGCGTCCATCCGAATCGTGCTGCCGCTATTGGTCAGCTCTGTCAGGTAACTCGGCTGACGCCATTTCAACGTTTCTTTTAATGGACCCACTTCCGCCGCTTCAGCCGCGGTTGAAAAAACAAGTTCGCGCAGCTCCATCAATTTTATCCGCACGCCCTGGGGATACCCCGCAAATACGCTAGCCACTGAAGAATCTTTGAAGCGTTGCATGGATAATTGTTTATCAGCTATCGCACACGGAATCGCGAGGCAAGTTCGCCGCGCGCGACCGCGACATATCCGAGATCTTTTCGGCAACCGCGCACAAATCACTCGGTGCGCAACGCCCCAATTGGGTTAATACGGGCGACGCGACGTGCGGGCAGGTCGCACAAAAAAGTTCGTAAACCACCGCGTCCTTTTGTTGCCGATCCACGTCTTGCTAAAAGGGCGCGCACCGAATTGAGGATCAAACACTTCTCGCACGAGAAACTCCAACGCGTCGCAGGTAACCTTCCATCGGGTTGATTCTCGCCGTACGCCGGCGACCAGATGTCTTTCAACGTCTGTGCAACTCCAGTCCGGGAAAGCGAAAAGCAATCCCGCCAGACTAGTGTGGCGGGGTTTCTACTTGATTATTTTCGAGGGTGTAAGCGACGGCGCGAACTAAAACCTTTCCGCTCATCGGCTTGGCGAGAAAGCGGTTTGCACCGAATCGAGCGGCCTCCGATTCGGCACCTTCCAATCCACTCATCAGAATAATTTTAATCTGTGGATTGAGGGCCCGCAGTCCCGTAACCATGGCCGACGCGCTCAGCTGGGGCATGGTGCAATCGGCAATGACCACGGCTACCAACCACGAATATTGACTAAAGAGTTCGATGGCTTGCTGCCCGGTGCTAGCTAACAGTACGTGATAGCCTGATTGCTCTAAAATCGAGCGCATCATTTCTCGCAGCGTTTGCTCGTCGTCTGCGACCAAAATCGTTTCCCCACGACCTTGGGCGAACGGTGATGCCGAGCGCTCCCGCAGGGTAATGATGGCGGTCGTAGCCGACGGAAGAAATACGTGGAACGTGGTGCCCTTCCCCACTTCGGTCTCCACGTCGATGAACCCGCCGTGCTCTTTGAGGATACTGACCACCGTGGAGAGGCCCAGTCCCGTCCCACGTTGCGCTTTGGTGGTGAAGAAGGGATCGAAGATGCGGGAGAGCACTTCGGGCGAAATGCCCGTGCCTGTGTCGTGCACGATAATTTTGACGAAGTCCCCCGGCAACACAGCAGCCTTTCCTCTCAAGTCAGCGGCGGTAAGTAAGCAAGCGACTACTTTGATATCGATACGTCCTCCATCGGGCATCGCATCACGTGCGTTCACGCAGAGGTTCATGAGCACCTGACTGAGTTGAGTCGCATCGGACCGAACGCCGGGCAAATCGTCTTGGATCGATACGTTCATCGCGATGGTGCGCGGAAGCGTTTCCCGCAGCAGGGAGGCGACATCCGCAATCACCGGGCCGATTGCGAGAATCTGTCGCGAGCTTTCCGTCCCCTTGGAAAAAGAGAGCACCTGCCGAATGAGTCCCGCACCGTGTTCTGCACTTTTGGTCATGAGATCGATCAGCTGCTGGGAGTGCTCGTCGGGCACTTTGCGGCGCAGCATTTCCATGCCCATGAAGATCGGCGTGAGCATGTTGTTGAGGTCATGAGCAATGCCACCGGCGAGGAGACCGATGCTTTCGAGACGCTGCGCTTGGCGGAGTTGAGATTCCAAACTACGACGGCTGGTTTCTCGCTGCGTGTCGTTCAGCGCGCGACGGATGGCCGGGATGAGCCGGCCCATGTGGTCTTTTAACACGTAATCAGTCGCCCCGCGCTTGAGTGCATCGACGGCTTTCACTTCGCCGATGGTGCCGGACAGAAAAATAAACGGCACTGTGGATCCGCGTGATCGCGTGATCTCCAGCGCGGAGAGACCGTTGAAGCCGGGCATGGAATAATCCGAGAGGATTACGTCCCATTCTTGTTTTTCATCGAGTGCGACTCGCACCTCCTCCTCCGAGGCTACACGATGGATCTTTGAGTTCGGCCAGGCTTCGTTGAGGGAATGATGAATCAAGGCTGCGTCGGAGACGCAGTCTTCGATGTGCAACACGCGCAAGCCTTCGCTCTTCGAAGAGTTCATTGACGACAGCGGGCCCCAGCCGTCCGGAGTAACATAACCGTTCACGCGCAGAAATGGTATCAGGGAATTTCCGATAGCGCTTCGACCATTAGTCAGTCCGCGGTGTCGCAGCGTGCTCTGATTCCATATTCCAAACCGCCTCCAGACCGGCGATGGCGCTCCATAGCCGAACCTGTTCATACGCGCACCTTTCTTGTTCGGTGCGAGCGCGCAGCCAGACAATCATCGAAACCACTTCATCAAGGGTCGCTACGAACACAGTGCGTTTGCGCGGCAACCCGATGAGCCGCACTTGAGGAAATGCCCGCCCAAATGCATTGGGCACAAGCACGAGTAAGTCGATCGACACCACGTATCGTTTTCTCATGAAAACTCCGCGCGTGGCCCCGTGTGGAGATGAGTATGTTGGGCGAATTTGTAAGATGCGTCAAACGTCATTGAGGCCCATCGACTATCCTAGGTCATTCACGGCCCCAGCCCGAGCGTTGGTCGAGAACGCATTTTTGATTCGCAGGGAGTGAACGGTGCGGGCGAACGGGCACCGCCATGCAGCGGAAATGAAGTCTGTGCATTCCGCGCTGTCTCCGATACACCGGTCCTGCGACCGCAATTCTGCGGTTGCTAAAAAGGAAACCGTCACGGAGCCAGCATGTCGGCATTCAGCAAACACTACGATGTGATCGTTTTGGCCGCCGGCGATTCGTCCCGAATGGGACTGCCAGCCCAACTGATGGAAGCTGGCTGTGTTCCCCAGTTGCGGCATGTGTTGTCGGCTGCAACGGCGAGCCAAGCCCGCGACGTGTTGGTCGTCCTCGGCTCGAACGCGGAGATGATCGGACGAACGATCAATGATCTCCATGTGATTGTCGTCACGAACCGGCGGTGGGAGGACGGACTTAACAGTTCGATTGGTTGCGGAATGCGCACTCTCCGAAAGCCGGATCCTGAGGCAGTCATCCTCACCTTGGGCGACCAGATGGATTTTCAGATTGCAACCATCACTGGGCTCATCGCGACCCACGAACGAGCCGACGGAATCGTCACGACTTCCCCTCAAGGGGCGCGCATGCCGCCTTCCCTCTTTGGGCGGAGTTACTTCTGGGCGTTGCAGAATATGTCCGGTGACAACGGCCGCCCTGATCGGGAACGTTAGGCGCGCGACAAGTTGAGCTTTATCCAAGGCTGCCACCCGCGCTTCCCTTTGATCTCCCAAAGCCCCGTCAGCTGGTTGCTGTTGCCACTGAACTTGCCATCGAAACGCACGCTCTTGCCTGAAATCACCCACCGCTTGCCCGTTAGACTCACGGTAAAATCCTCACTCGCGCCTTGGTCGTCATAGGAGCGCGCGAGGTATTTTTTAGATTTAGTGTCGTACCCAAAAACTTCCAGAGAGCGAGAGACGTCGCCGCCGAAACGCGCGTCTACGTCATGGACGATAAAATGACGGCCGGGCAACCAACGATACGTGTCCGTCGCCACCAACGTGGTCGCAGGTGAGGTCTCCGTTGCGTAGACTTCACCGGTGGTATTCCACGTGCCGATGAAGCATTGAAAACGATCCATTCGATTTTTGGTCATGATGTTCAATTTTGAATGTTCGAAGAGAGGCGACTTACTTCACGGAATAGATTTGAGCGACCGCTCCGGATTTGAAGCGCTTGGAGTCTACGAGCTTGAGGTCAATGCGTCCGCCGGCTTCCGAAAAAATTGGCAGCCCTCGACCCAAAATTACGGGGTGGATCAGGAGCCAGTACTCATCCACCAGACCGCTGGCAATCAGGCTCCGCGCGAAGCCAGCGCCGCCGTGAGCAAGCAGCGGCTTTCCATGACCGTGCTTGAGCTGTTTTATCGATGCGGCGAGCTTACCTTTGAAAATCTGGGGATGGAGCCAAGAGTTGATGACCTCTTCCGAAGGTGTGGCCCCTTGCGTATGGCCCATGGCTTTTTGCGCGCTCTTCAGGCCGAGCGTCGTGAGCTTGCGATTTGCTGCGGGATCAAACGCGCGCTGCGTGAATACCGCCTTCGGAATCGTATTCATGGCGGGCGCAAACGGCTCGCGGGATGTCGGCCACCACGCGGCCATGTCGCGAAACGTCCGACTGCCCATGAGGTGGAGACTCGCGTCGGTGCAGGCGGCGACATCCCACTTTGTCGCGTCCTTGCTTTCTGTTTCGAACAGCCAGTCGAGTTTACTTTTGGCATCGGCACAGAACCCATCTGCCGAGAGCGACATCTTGAGACGCAGCGTTTTCATTCGGTCAAGCGACCGCCGCCTATGCACAGAAGTTCCGGATGAGATCCGCGTTTGCCGGGGTCTCTTTCCCGTTATGAGGAGAAAATAGCTCCCATGTTCCGGCCTGCCCGCCGGTAAAGCCCCCGATAGTTCAAGACAGCCGCAAACGCTATAATCTCAGCATGCCCACCCCACCCCTTGGCGTTGATGACAGGATGCCGGCAGACATCGCGAAGAAAGCTGAAACCACCTATGCGCAAAAGACGGACGTGCGGACGAGCAATCTCGTGATCCTCGCACTTCTGGCGGGAGCCTACATCGCTTTCGGTTCGGTGTTCTCGCAAGTTGTGTTGGCGGGGGCTGAAGGCGTGGTGCCGTTTGGCATCGCGCGACTGCTTTCGGGCACCGCATTCTCCGTCGGCCTCATTCTCGTGGTGGTGGGAGGCGCGGAGTTGTTCACCGGAAATATCTTAATGGTAATTCCGCGCGCGCAGGAACGGGCTACCACCGCAGAAATCGGGCAGGCTTGGGGCATCATCTATGTGGGTAATTTGGTCGGCTCGGTGGCCGTTGCCTACCTAGTTTTTCTCGCCGGGGTTCACTCCGCGGGTCAGGGCCAGGTCGGACTGGTCATGCTAAAAACCGCGTCGGCGAAATCAGAACTGCCATTCTTGCAAACGGTGGCGTCAGGCATTCTGGCCAACATGTTGGTGTGCCTTGCGGTGTGGCTTTCGTTGAGCGCTCGCACGACACCGGGAAAAATCCTCGCGATTATTTTTCCCATCGCGGCGTTTGTTACGGCGGGGCTCGAGCATTCCGTCGCGAATATGTCCCTCATTCCGATGGGACTTTTTATCGAAATGTCCGCGGCGGATAAATTTTGGTTGAGCGTTCAGGTTTCGCCCGAGGCTTTCGCCGGACTTACCTTGGGAGGCCTCGCACGTAATCTGGCGGGAGCGACTCTCGGAAATATCCTTGGTGGCATGCTCATCGGAATTTCTTACTGGTTCGCTTACCGCCGTGGTAAATAAACGCAGTGATGGCTTCGCTTAGCGAAACTAACACCTCGGTTTCGGACGCAGCGCTTTGCCGAAATGTCTCTTCATCCGGATCAAAGGGGTTAAAGTGAGCATGCTTGGGCAACGCATCCATTCCTCCTCTCTTCTACGCGGACGATTCCGACGCAGATTACTTTCTGCTTCAGCGGGCGATCACCCGCGCTGGGATCGTGTGGCCCTTGATTCGCGCCCTGAACGGATGGGAGGCGATCACGTATTTGAATGATCAACTTTTGGGCGAATCATCCGTCTATCCCGGCCTGATCCTGCTCGATAAAAAAATGCCCCAAGCCGACGGCATCGATGTTTTGAAGTGGGTGCGTGAGCGACCGGCTTTCGGTGCCACGCCGGTGGTGATGTATTCCACGTCGGAACTGCTCAGCGACGTCACCCTCGCCAAAGCTCACGGCGCGGACGCCTACCTCGTAAAACTTTCCAATATCGCGGACCAGTTGAAACAGGTGCAGGATTTGCTTAGCCTGATGCGGTCAGGACGCCAAGGAAAGTGGTTGGTGCTGCATGGAGGCATCGCGTGACCGCGAAATGCGTCAGCACGCTTTCTCCAGCTCCTTGATCGCCTTCCACCCGTCCGCCTTCACGCCCATGATCTCAGTCGCGACTCCCTGCGTTGCGTAAGTGTCGAAAAACGTCATGTGCGCAATCGGGTGATCCACTTCGCCGATGATCGCGTGACCTTGCTTTCGTAGCTTTGCGGTAACGCGTTCAAACCCTGCGATCGGCAGCCGAAACGCAACGTGCTGGATTCCGCCCTCGGGATGTTGCGCCAGATAATCGTGAAACATGCTTTGCCCCGAGAGCGGCTGCACGATTTCGAGAAACGTATGGCCGTTGAATGCTTGCGTCGTGATCCATTTGCCCGGCACGAGTTGCCCGCGATAGGACATTTGGATTTTTTCCGCGTTCATCCGAGTAGGTTTGGGAAAGCCGGAGACTCCCAACGCTCCCGAGATAAATTTCACTGCCGCGCGCAGGTTAGGCACGACCCAGCACACTTGCGCAAATTCCAGTCCATCGATCTTCGAAGACTTGGCACGTGATGCGCGTTTTCTGTTTTTGGACGTTTTCATGGAAACGGGTGGTTCTCGAGAAATGATCGGGCAAAAAAAACTCACTTGATCCATGGCTCCCCTTGCCACTTCCCAAGTGAGTTTTTTCCTACACCAAAAGCGCTCAATCTAACACCCTTCAGGCCACGGGTAAATCAGGCGGAATTCTGTTCGGGGCGTAGAAAATTACCGAGGCCGATCCGGGGAACGTAACTAGACTCGCCACCAAACGTTCCTCCCCCGCCTACGCGCGGGGCATCGTCGCGTTTGCTCCGCGTCGACCGTTTCGGCTGCACCGAAATCTTTTCTTTGGATTTGGCGCGATCCGGTTTCGCGGATTTGCGTGGGAGCGATGGCATGGATAAAAGCGAAGCGTCTGCTAGGAATCTCAGCGAAATCTTTCTTCAGTCAGCCAACGATTCAACTCTGCGAGACTCTTGGCGGAAGCATCTTTCAATAGCACGTCTTCCGTTAGTTGTTGGGCGCGCCATGCTGCGTCGCGCTGCGTTTTTTGCTGATGCCAATAACCGAAGCCGCCGCCGAGTACGAGCAAACCGACCACGGCCACTACGAGGATTTTTTTTCGTGATGAACTCATTGGTCAAACATCCGGCCTCGCATGAATTTATATTGGCGACCGAGACCATGAATAAACGTCACGTTTTCGCCGTTGATGTATTCGCTGATCACCCAATCGACTTCCTCTGATGCGCCCGGACGCAGCAGAGCCACCCAGGTATCGGCGCCGCCAATGATTTTGACCACGGTCGCCTTACCAACGTAGGGTTGGAGCAGTTCTACGAGCTGAGCGGCATCGGGCGATGCGACGAACCGATGGCTCTCGTAGTTCAGCAGGACATCGTCGAACGGGACCCGCTTGGTGGCAGGTGGAACCAAAAAAAGTGTCTGCCAACCCGCTTGGGACCAAAAAACGTCCACGAGTTTTTCACCGGCAGAGAGACGCTGGTTGATCATCTCTGCGGGAAAGGCTGCCGAGGGGGCCGTGATTTTTTGCACGGCGGGCATGTCCACCCACGGCTCCGGCTTCGTCTCGCGCAGCGGGGCCGTATACCAAGACGCAATCCAGTGCGCGCCGTCCAGCGATGGGCTTAGGCCGGTACAGAAGTATCCCTGATTTTGATAACGTTCGAATTCCTCGGAGGGAAATCCCTTGGAGAACGTGACTTGAAATTTGCCAGTTGGGTATGCCGGTTGCATGCGAGGCGCGAATTCCAGGGACGTGCCACCAAAGGAAACCAAGTAGGCTTGATTGCCGCCGATAATCTTCGCGAGCTGCTGGTCCACGCGCCCCTCCCCGTCATGATCAAGAAAGACTTGGGTTTGGGTTTCACGGGCGAATCCGATCAGCATGTTGCCACCCCAATTAGAAACGAGTTCGCCCTTGGGCGGGGTATTTTTGAAAGCCTCTTTCAAGCGCGCCCACAACGCGGCGTTAGCTTCACCGGTGCCGTGCACGTTGCGCCAGCCCATCAATTCTTTGATATCCCCGGCCAGCGACTGAATCTGCGCGTCGGTCACCGTTTCGTTTTCCGCTCCTGGTTCCTCGGTCGTCGACATTGCCGGACCTTCGGCGGGTTGCGGCCACTGCTGCTTGAGCGTGCGTTCGGCACTCTGGCGGGCTGCCGATTCCTGGTGATCGAATGCCGCCACCTCCGCCGCGACGGCTTGCTGCCGTTCCGCAGCCCATTTCGTTTCCAGCGGTTTCAAACCGGCATCGATTTGTGTCTGCAATGCGAGCACTTCAGTGTGCGCGGGCGAATTCGCCGTTGGCCCCGTGAGTTGTTTATAGCGATTGAGCGCACTTCGTGCACGGATCCAGTCGCTCTGTGCAACATACAGGTACACGCGCAGCGATTCGATTTTTGGCGCGGGCCGCCCCAAGATTTTTTCGGTTTCTGCTGCCAATTGCAGGGCTTCCCCGGCACGTTGTTCGTTCGCAGCGCTTACTGCTTTCTCCCACAGATCGGAGACGGCGCTGTTTTGCGCAGGCAACGCAATTGCGAGTGTTAGGAACAGGCTGAGTCCAGCTTTCATACTTCGTGAGGAATACCTAAGATATTGCTCGCGGCCGTAGACCGATACGGCGTGGTCTCTCGGCTGATTTCACGAATCTGGCGGGTGTTCAGATCAAGTTCGTAGTCGATGAACTCGAAACTGACTTCCACCAGATTTACCTGCCGGTTCACAAAGGTGTCGCGGCCAACATACGGCTGCCCGATGCGCGCGATTCGCGTGGCACGAACAGCAATTTTTCCCGGTCCGGGAGATTCGCTGCGTATGCCCACCGCCGTGAGAAGTTGTTCGGGAATAAGGTAACGCTTGGAGCGCCGATCATAGAGTCCCCGCCGGTCAGCAACCCGCTTGCCGTAACGGCCCACCAAAGCCCGATCGCCAATTTCAAAAAGATCAGGGGAAATCTCCTCCAGGATCGTTCGCGATGTATCGAACTGCAGGCGACCCTCGCGATCCAAGTAATTGTAGTGCCATTGGGGGGTTGCATGGGTCACCACGCGCGTAAGTTTGGACGAGAGTTTTTCTTTGGAATCGAACGGATCGGCGTGGATGAAGCCTTGCGGAAAAGCTTTGGTGCCGTCTGGGCGATAGAAATAAGCGAGGTTGTCTGCGGTGCGTCGGTAAGGAATCGGCGGAACTGGGGGCCGGGGGGCTGCGCTCGGCTCGGCCCAGGTGTCCGTTTGGCGATAGGCCGATAAGGGCGGTTGCGTCGCGCGATCGGCGGTTTCAGTCGGAGAAAGCGGCCGTTCTCCGGCTTCCGCGCGCGCGAAGTCGACCGCGATTTGTTTCATTGTCACCAACGGCCACGTGACTTGCGTGGCTTTGAAATCCCGGACCGTTTGGTTATCGGCGAGGTTGAAATAAGCGGCGAGCATGCGCTTTTCTTTATCGGTGAGAGTGTCCTTGCGGGTGCCGAAAGTTTTCCATCCACCGGGCGGACTGGACGGAACGGCGAAGGGCTTCTTGCCTGACGGCTCGGTGATCAGCTGGCCGGAAATGACCGGCGTGCGCATCGCGGTTTTTGTGAACGGAGCGCTTCCGCCGATACTCCCGAAGATGCGAAACTGCTTTTTGAAAGCTTCGCGTTCCGCGTCGCCTTGATTGCCGATATTCCAGAGAATTTCGAAGGCAACGGATTCCGGTTTGAGCGCATCGAAACGTCTCGCGAGCAATGGATGTTTCATCAGGCGGTTGCGGTCGATGTCTGCGGAAATCCATCCTTTCGCTGGATCACGGTATTGAATCGAATAGCCCCCGGAACTCTCCCAATAAAAAAAGTAATTGGCGACTGGTTCATCGAAAAGCGTCCACCAGTCGACACTCAGACGAGCGGAACGCATCAATCCTTTGACTCTGATTTCCTCGGTGCCCACCCACCCGTCGCCGTTCCCCTGAAATCCATTAACGGCGGGATTGGGATGCGTGACTCGATTCCTCAGGTTGGGTTCGTTATTAAAGAAATCCAGCACCCCCGAGTAATGCCCCTCCTCTCTGAGAAGATAACCTTCGGCATTGCCGCGAGAAACAAAAAGCAAGCCAGCCATGACGGCCAAAATTGAAGCGGCGAGCGTGCGCATTGAAAGGCGGCCAGCACATCGTCGGAATGAGTAAACGCAAGCCTCGCAGGCGATAGACTAGACGACCCGACGTTCGTGGCGACAAGGGGCGAACTAGTCCACGTCCTCGCGGCTATTCGACGATATGCCATCCATCTTCGACCCGCTGGTAGTGCGTCGTGCGGAGGGATTCAAACCGACGTTCTTGCCACGTGCGCACTTCAATGCGAATCGAATTACCGTTTAAAGTAATGCGATTGTAACCGTTGGGGTCGGAGGGGCGAACGCGTCGCGAAAACACAGTGCCCGCTTGCGCTGAGACGATCGCTCGATTTCCAGGATAATAGGGTCGGGTGTCGCCAGAATAACCGTGATGCAGGTGCCCCGCGAGAAGCAGATCCACCTTGCCCGCATCCAAAACCGCCAGCGCCTGAGCCGCGCGCCCGACAAGATCGATGCGCGCTTCGCTTGATCCTTTTGGAGGGGGAATAAACGGATGATGCGTCACCACAATTTTGAAGGCGGCTCGGGTCGCGAGCAGTCGGGCGCGCAAGGCTTCGATTTGTTCGAGCGAAAGTCGGCCACTTTTCCAGGTCAAGGAACGCGCGCTGTTAAGGCCGGCCACGAACAAGTCGCCATCTTCGAAAATGGGATCGAGTTCGTCGGTGACCAATTTCCGATACCGCGTGAGCGGAAACAGAAATCGGCGGACGACATCGTAGAGCGGAACGTCGTGATTGCCGGGCACTACCAGTTGGGGCTGCGGCAGTTCGTCGAGGTATTGGCGCGCGGCCGAGAACTGACGGCGACGAGCGCGCTGGGTGAGGTCTCCACTCACCACGAGCAGCGAGGGCGGATTGCTCTGCAATTCATCGCGCAAGGCTGCCGCGAGCACGGGCAGTTCGGTGCCGAAATGCAGATCGGAGATATGTGCGATCGTTTTCAAGTCGTGGTCTTAGGCACGATTACGCGTAGTGCACCCGGACGGATGCGGAAACGCCACGGGCTCGGCAGTTCGAGAATTTCTCCGTCGGCGGCGAGGTGAATAGGTGTGTCGCTTTCGATCGTGAATTCAGTGACTGGTTCCGCAGCCAAAGCGTCGGCGGCGTCCAGTCGGCGCGTCAACGATTGCCAGGCCATGCGCAACGCGGCGAGGTGACGGTGCACATGCGCGATGTAGAGCCAGAGTTTTCCTTCGTCGAGACGGGCCCGCAGACTGCCGTGGAGCACATGCCCGGAATAGGCGTTGTTACCCACGACGATCAGCGGAGTGTGCAGATCGCGCACGGCAACCCCCGGAATGCTCACGCGCATCCGCATCCGTTTGAAGCGACGAAATGCCTGCCAAGATGCTTTAAACATCGCCCGCCATTTGCCGTGACCCTGTTCGCGGCGCAGGGCCTCGCGGCGTTTGACGGCTTCCGCATAGGTGCCGAGCGAACAGTTATTGATAAAGAGGTGACCGTTTACTTCGGCGGCGTCGACCGATTGCACGGTGCCGCTGACGAGCGCGTCCACCGCCTCGGGCAATGTGAACGGGATTTCGAGATCCTTCGCGAAATGATTGAGCGTGCCCATCGGGAGCACTCCGAGAGAAATGCCGGAATCCGCCAAGGCGGCGGCCGCACTGCGCACGGTCCCATCCCCTCCTCCGATAATGATTGCATCAGGCCGAGCCGTGACGCCGGCACTCAAAGCGCGTTCGATCTCATCGGGCTCAACCATGCGAACCTCCCCAGAAATTCCGGCAGCGTGGAGGAGCGTGCGCACCTCCACGGCCGGATCTCCCTTAGCCGCGGGTCCTGCTTGAGCATTCAGAATTACCATCCATTGCATCGGTGCATCCCGACCCCACTCATCAAAGTTGGTTGCCCGGAGAAATTCCCATCTGGGTGGGTCTAATTTCCGTGATGCGTGTCTGAATCTCAGGCTATGACAGATCGCAAAAGAATCTCCGGTTGGAGCGGGTTCGTGCTGTTGAGCACCGTGCTGGCGGTGTGCGCGAGCGCATGGCTTTTCATCGCGATCGCGAATTCTGTTGGCGCAGACGCAACGCGCGCCTTCGACGAAAAGATTTTGCTGAGTTTCCGTGAACCGACGGATTTGACCCAGACCGTCGGTCCACACTGGTTAGGCCAGTTCGCCGGATTGGTGACTCATCTGGGCAGCGCATTCGCTGTCGTCGCACTGGCGGTCTTGATGATCGGCTACCTCGGTCGTCGGAAGGAATGGATCTACGTGGCGTTAGTCGTGGTTACCGTAGCAGGCAGCTACGCGTTGAATCATGCATTGAAATCCGAGTATGCCCGCGAACGGCCTGCGATTGTTCCTCACTTAGCCGAGGTAAGCTCGGCAAGTTTCCCCAGCGGCCATTCCCAAGCCTCTTCTGTGATCTATCTAACGCTGGCCGCGCTGCTTTCGCGGCATGCGGCACGACGTCGTGACAAAGTTGCGATCTTGAGCGTGGCTCTCGGGCTAATTGGCGTAGTTGGGCTCAGTCGGGTGTTCCTTGGCGTCCACTACCCCAGCGATGTTCTGGCCGGATGGAGTATCGGCGCCGCGTGGGCTCTCCTGTGGCTCATGGTCCTGTGGCAGGCTTCACGCCCCAGACCTTTGCCGTTGTAGAATAAGCGGCGCAGGCTAATGCAGTGAGCCCATGACTTCGTGGGTAAAGGCACTAAACAACGGCGAAAGATTCAGCGGGAGAACGGCGTTGGTGTTCGCGTGCGGGGTAGCGATAGGCGCATTGCTGCTCAGGATTTTCGGGGCCGCGTTGGATTGGTGGAAGTTGTATCGACCGCTGGTGGAATCGGGTAAGGACAGCGCAGACGATGCTGCGCTGCTGGCCCGGCTCGGACAATTCGGCGACAGTTTCGGGGGCCTGAACTCATTTTTCCAGGCGGCCACGATCATGATATTAATCCTGGCATTTACCTTGGAGCGATTGCGCGATCAGAAAAATGAGCGTCAACGAGCGAAAGAGTCGGCCGAGCGCGACGCGGATGCTAAACGCCGAAACGAGCAGCATGCAGCGCAGCTGGCGAAAATGGCGGAGCAAACGGCCGCCACGCTGAAGGTGCTTCAGTTTGACGCGAAAAAATACCGGTTGGAATACCTCAAAACAGAAATTGCGGACTGCCACGCGGAGATAGAAAAGATCCTTAAAAATCGACGCTCCGGAAACATCGAAGACAGAGAGCAGACCGAACAGCTCGCTCCTTGGGCAAACCGGATTGAGCCATTTTCCCGTGAATACGCTGAACTACACAATTGGTTCAAAGAGGCGGCTGACACAAAAATTTAGAAGGCGGGCACCTCAAATATCCCATCGAACATATACCGGAACTTGCGTTCGCTAACGCTGGGGGTCGGCAGGGCGAATCTCTGATTTTGTATCGGTAGACTGTTTGGGTTTGTTCTCAGCGAAAGCTCGCAAGCGCTCCCTCATTTCCGAGCTAATCGGAATACTTTCCCAACCGCCCTTTCGGCCGCGCATAAGAAACTTATCTCCGACACCCACGATACCGAGGTATTCCTCGCCCCGATAAAAAGCAAAACTCACCTCGCCGGTTGGTGCAGTAGCCCAACCTTTTTTCCAACTCCCCTCAGTTTGCTTCAAAAGTCCGACGATTTCTAAAACTATTTTCGAATCCACGATCTTGAGCGGAGTCGCGCGCCAATCCGAAACTCGGTGATCAGAAATCAGGACGACGTCGGCCCGCGCAATTTTCCAATCTGCCTCCTTTGCCGATGCGAAAGGCAGTAATAATGCGACCGAGATGAATGCGGTAACAAGCAGTGACTTCATTTCTCAATGGACAGCAAACATACCACGAGTCGCCGGAATAGCTCCTACGAATCGCGCCTGTGTCCTATGGTTCTCAGCTCCCCATTGTCATCAATCCCAAATTGAGACGTGGCCCTTCGATTACTCCGCCAAGGAGGAAATCCGCAGTGAATTCGATGTTTTTCCTGCATCGATCTACCGTCACCACGTCGTCCTTGAGGCTGTGGGCGATATCGTTCCGCATCTTGCGGATTTCATTGATGCGTAGGAACTGTTCGTGCGTGAGCAGATCGGCGAGTTCTAGGACATTGCTGACGACGGCGGCGGAGAATGCCGAGCCAGTGAGAAATTTACGCCGCTCCGAAGTAATGCGGGGCTTTTGGTCCAGCGTTTCCATCTTCGTTTCCAAGTAGGCGGCAAAGCGTTCGTTGAGACAGCGTTCGAGGATGAACCAGCAGAGAACCGTGCTGGTGGAGAAATTGCCCCCTTTGTATTCGCCGACAGCTTTGGAGAGTGAGGATACATCTTGGAAGAGAGCCGGATCCTTGCGAATCGCGCAGTAGCACAAAAACGCCGCTTCACAGCAGCGCGGGTCCACGACCCGATTGCGCCGCAGGAAGATTCGCATGTCGAACGAAGGCGGCAGTTCTTGCTTATAGTGGCCTTGCATTCGGCCTTGCTGGTAGGCACCGACATGGGAATCGAAGCAGATGTTACCCGATGCATCGGTGCTGCCGGGGCGATAATTGGCGCGAAACAGATCGGGAATCGTTAGTTCACTATGACTGAGAACGGCGGCGTTCTGAACTTTTAAGCACACAATCTCCAAGCACAGGAAAAGAACGTTCAGATGCTTGGCGTAACCCGCCGATGCTCTGGCTGAGTCATCGAAAGACTTGTTTGCGGCAGTAAGGATCTGCTCCAACTCAGGCACGCGAACCTCGATGCACCCGTCCCGGTACATACGCACGAAGGTCCCTCCGTGCGCCGAGTGGTACACGACGGTGCTAGTCACCGGGTTTATTTTATCCCGCCCTCCAGGACCATCGAAATCTGGCTCTTCACCGATCCAGAACGGGGTTTTGGCATAGGAGCCGGTAAAAGTGTCCACCGCATCCCTATAGCGCCGGCTACACGGGCATGGCGAGACGGACTTGGCGGCACTCCCCTGCTTGAAGGCGAGAGGTCCAGACATGGAAGATGTATCGCACCTTACCTACTCAAATATTCAACGCCGAAGATCAGTAACCCAAAGCGAATTTTATTACACAGCGGCGGGAGGTAACCTTGCGAAATATAGTCCGCTGAATTTACTCAAGCATTCCGCGTTCTTTTTTGCTCCTCGAAATGTCGGACGCCATTTACCACCGGTGGAAGCTGCCTCCGAATATGCGATGGGATGCCCCGAAAGCGCGGTTTTTCAGCGTGTGCTGATAGTTGTGCTGCAAAGGTAGTGCGCCCCACCTTAAATAGTTGTTTTCGAAATTCCTCCAATTGTTGGCAAAGTAGTTCGAATCTCTCCGTCCCGACCATTGACTGGAAGTGACAATGGTCGACTAGAGGTGACAAATACCCTCACCAAAACCAGTTCTGAGATTTTTCAGGGCAGTCAGAACGGACAGCGAAGGACTGCGAATGTCATCAAAAGACGGGAAAAGACCACGTTTTGTGCTGTCAGTTGTGCTGCACGAACTCCCTGTCGCGAGTTAAAGATTTTCCGCCTCGATGCTTTGCGCGGCAAAGGCGAGAGAGTTTTGAACTCTTTGCTTCAGAATAGGCCGCAATTTTCGAGGGCACTACAAATCTCGATTCAACTGCGGCAAACTTCATTCTTCGCACCACGAACGCACGTTGACGACATCTCGGTTTACGTCGATTCGCGCCGCCTTTCGGCACGTGTCTGAATTGGTTTTCAGTTGCGCGAATTTTTTTCGAGGCCACCCGCAGAGCCCAGAAAGTCCCGTCACCAGAATTTTTCCTTGGCGTAACCCGGCTGTCACCCAGCAATCGAAATAGCAATCGAGGCAGGCGCACCTGTCCCATTTTTTCTAGGGCGCATGCACCAATCCGCTTTTTCATTATTCGTTCTCCGCGCTCCGTTGAGTCGCGTTTTTGCCCTGTCGCTGGCTTTCGCCACGCAATCGGCCTTTGCTCAATTTAATCCCGGCCCCAATCCTGTCACGGGCACCGTGGGCGCGCAAACTTTGACCGGTGGCACGGGCACGGTCGCAGTCGGTGGCATCATCAGCACTGCAGGTTCGACCGTGGCGCTCGGAATGAGCGGCACTTCCACTCTGGTCAACAACGGGACGATTCGCCAAACCGGCACCGGCCGCGCCATTGATAGCAACTCGGGAACTGCCAATCTCACCGTCACCAACACCGGCCTCATTAGCACCGTCAGTTCCGATGCGTTTCGCGTCAACACGCCTGCTTCGAGCGTCACCCTGACCAACAGTGGCTCGATCCAAGTCACCAACGGTGGCCAAGCCATCGACTGGGCCGCGATCACCACGGGCAGCAACACGCTGAACAATTTGTTAGGCGGCGTAATTTCCGCAGTGGGCGACGATGCGGTCCGTCCGGGCACCAACGGCGTCGTCAACAATGCCGGCACCATTCAAGCCACTCCCTCGGGCACCACTGCCCCGTCCGGCAGCGATGGCATCGACCTGCGCACATTCACGGGCATCAGCGTGACGAACACCGGCACGATCTCCGGTCGTCACGGCATCGCGACCGACGGAGCCAACGCCGGCCCGTCCACGTTCACACTCAACAACAACGCTGGCACGATCACGGCGTTGAACGGCTCCGGCCTCAACATTGACGGTGTCAGCACTTCTGTCACCGCTACGGTCACCAACGCCGCCGGCGCGACGATCAAAGGCGGCTTGCTCGCCGCTTCCCTCGAAGGCGACGGCGACGGCATCGACGTCGACGGAATTCTCACGCTCACCAATTCCGGCGATGTGCTCGGCTTGGGCGCCAAAGGTGGCACCAACAACGCGGAAGGCGTCGCCGCAGGCGGTGGCAGCATCACCAACACCGCCACCGGCCAGATCATCGGCAGTTCGCTCTCGAGCGACGCGCCCAACGGCGACTCGCTGCGCGGCGGCAACGGCATCTTGATCGATGACAGCAACGGCGGCAACGCTCTCGCCGTCACAACCGTCACCAACAGCGGCCTCATCCAAGGAAAAGCGGGCTTCGCCGTGAAACTGATCGGCAACTTTGCCGACACCGTCACCAATAGCTCCGGCGGCACGCTGCGCGGCACCGGCGCTGGCGCCGTCCTGCAAACCGGCGATGGCGACGACATCGTGACCAATAACGGCACGATCCAACACGACACTTCCGCCGTCGCGGTCAGCCTTGAAGGTGGCAACGACACTTTGAATTACCAGTCCGGCACGATCACCGGTGCAATCGACGGCGGCTCGGGCGCGAACACCCTCAGCCTCGGCAACGGCGTGACGCACAACTATGCGACGCAAAATTTTCAAACCATCACCGTCGCGTCCGGCAGCGCTTCGCTCACTGGCACAGTAAGCGGCACAAGCCTCACCAAAACCGGCGCGGGCACGTTGCAACTCACCGCGGCCAACGACTACACGGGCGGCACTACGGTTTCCGCCGGCATGCTCCGCGTAAATAATTCCTCAGGCTCCGCCACAGGCAGCGGCAGTCTCGTGCTCGCAAGCAACGCGATCCTCGCAGGTTCGGGCATCATCGGCGGCAGCGTCGAACTTTCCGGCCTCGTCGTCCCGGGCAACAGCATCGGTGAACTGACCGTGAACGGTGACGCGACGTGGAACGGCTCTTCGGGCAATGCGTGGCAATTCGAACTCGGTCTCGCCGGTGCATCCGATCAATTGATCATCGGCGGAAATTTCCTGCAAGGCACGGGCAGCGATTTTACTTTCGACTTCCTCGGCACGGGTGCTGCGGCCACGTTCATCCTGGTCGATTGGGATAGCAGCACGACTTTCACCAGCGCGAGCCAGTTCAACTACACGAATCTCGCGAGCGGTTTCACCGGCGTGTTTTCGTTCAATGGCTCGCAACTCGAGTTCACCGCCAGCGCGACGGCGATTCCCGAGCCCAGCACCGTCGCGGCCATCGCAGGTGCCGCCGTGCTCGGCCTCGCACTCGTGCGCCGTCGGTGCCGCAAGGCCTGAAACTTTCCTTCCGTGCCTTTCATCATGTGACAAAATTGTGACGCCCTCGGCGTGTTTGAACACTTCGCGCCGGTCGACGTCTCTGCTCACGTGTAGCTTTGGTGTAGGTTTGCCTAAAGGGCCGCCACAGGGGTGTGGCGGCCTTTTCATTTTCCTAAACAGGAATGTAACATCGCTTCGGTTGCGAAACTGACTGAAGCCGCCACGCTCGGGTTTCTTCTCCCGTGATTCCGATCCTCACTTCGCACGAAGCAAAATTACTCTATTCCCTGCTCGACGCCGCCGATGATGACGGCCGACTGGACAACTCGCCATTCAGCGCGGTCTGGCAAAGGTTGAAAAAGGAAACAGTAAAATTCCGTCCCGCAGATCGCGCTGAGCTCTTTCAACTCTTAACCGAGATTGAGAAAAAAGGGCTGCTCGAAAACACGTGGATGGAAGAACACTGGCTGCGCGTGAAAAATCGCGTCGACCAAAAACCGATGGCGTTTTCGCCCACGTCGCCTCCCTTCCCGGAAAATATTTCCTAGTCGCGCACCTCACGAATGAGCGCCGCATAGGTTTCCGCCGGCCGGTCGCCATCGGGATCGGTGAGTGCGCGCTCCGTGCCGCGCGAGAAATCGATCGCATACAGTCCGAATCGCGGCGTGAACGTGCCCCACTCATAATTGTCGAACAGCGACCAGTGCAGGTAACCAATCACGGGGACCCCGTCGCGGACCAGCTTGCTGACTTCGCGCACATGCAGCCGGAGAAATTCGCTGCGCGTGATTTTGTCCCGGCGCGGCCGACGGCCATCCGCCCGGCGGCGCAGCGCCATGCCGTTCTCAGCGATCAACACCGGCCGCTGGTAATCGCTCGCGTAATGCCGGCAAAAAAAATCCAGCCCCCTCGGGAGCACGCGCCAGTCCCACCATTTGCTGGTTACCGTGGCGAGCATCCACGAGCGAAACGATTTGTTCTTAAATTCGTGATCCCACCACACCGGCAGACGAAAGGCGTGCGCGGCGAATGGATCGTAATAGTCGATCGCGATGTAATCCATCAACCGAGCGCGCGGCGACGCGTAGAGCGTGTCGAGAAACGAGGAAAAGATTTCCGCCGAAAATAACTTATACCCAAACCAGTTGCCCAACCGTTTCGCCGCTGTGCCGAAATAAAAAGCGATATCGCGGTGCAAGGGCAGCCGCGCCTCGCGGAACAGCCGGTCGAATTCGCGAGCTCGCGCTGCGACATGATCCTCGATCTGATCTCGCGCGATCCCCCGCTCCCGCGCGCAAACCAGATCGAGCAACACTTTGTCTGACCAGTAAACGTCGCTGCAGTAGTTGTTGAAGGTTACCTGCGGAGGCGCCCAGCCATTCTCCGCGTAAACATCGTGCACGGCGTTATAAGCTAGCACATGCGCCCGCAAAAGCTGGTTGTAAGCCTGCATCATCACCCGGGCACCGCGGTGCGGGCCGGCGGGAAACTGCCGCGCGAGGTAGGAGTTGAGCACGAGCATGTTTGGCTCGTTGATGGTAATCAGCCAACGAAGCGGCTCCGCGAGCGCGGCGTTGAGGAACATGATCGTCGTGCGGGCAAACGAGACGAACAGTTCCGGCGTGCTTTCTTCCAGCCACGGATCGGGGCCCAGCCAGGCGGGATGGACGAAATGATGCAACGTCACCACCGGCTCCAAGCTGTGCGCGCGACAGGATTTCAGGATGCGCGCGTAATGTTCGAGCGCGGCCCGGTCGAACACGTTTGGTCCCACCGGCTGCACGCGACTCCATTCCACGCTCAGGCGAAACGCAGTGAGCCCCAGTTCCCGACAGCGCGCGAAGTCTTCCGGAAAACGGGTCCAGAAATCCGCCGCATTTCCAACCGGCGCGACCTCGCCCGCACGCTCCGCTTCCGCCCAGTTGGTCTCGGGTTCACCGGGACGATTGTAGCCACCTTCCGCTTGATAAGCCGAAATTGCGACGCCCCACAGAAAATTCTTCATCGGCCGGCGGCACGGGCGGCGGCTTGGGTCATCGCTTCCCGTTGTTCAGATTCCAGAGCGACTGTGGGCAGACGATCTTCCAACAATGTCGCGACGACCTTACGCGCCGCGTGCGGCCGCCCCAAGACTTTCGCGGCTTTTCGCATCGCGATCAACCGCCCCGGCGAGGCGAAGAGTTGATCCAGTTTAAACGCCAGCGTCGTGAGTTCGTTGCAACGGATGGCCGCACCATTTTCCAGCAAGTGATCGCTGTTGCGTTCTTCCTGCCCGGGAATTGGCGCGAACACCGCGAGCGGCAATCCGCACGCCATCGCTTCCGAAGTCGTCAGGCCGCCGGGCTTGCCGATGTAGAGATCGCTCGCGTGCATCAGTTCGTGCATGCGGTCAGTGTAGCCAAGCACGCAAAATCGTTTCGGAAAATCACGCGCCGCCGCTTCGACACGCTCCCGAATTTCCGGATTTTTTCCGCACACGACCCAACATTGAAACGGGTGCTGCAACTCGTTGAGTCGCTCGACCAGCAGTTCAGTGGGGCCGACCCCGAGCGCGCCGGCGGAAAGGAGCAAGGTCGTGCGCTTCGGATCCAGTCCGAAACTTTTGCGGATCGCCGCACGGTCGAATTTTTCAGCAAAGACCGGATCAATGGGAATGCCCGACACCGTCACGCGCTCAGGCGGGAGCCCGAGCGCTTCGAGGTGGGCTTTGGTTTCTTCCAGCGCCACGAAGTAACGGTGAAAGCAGTGGGTCAGCCACATCGCATGACAATCGAAATCCGTGACGGTGATCGCATGCCGCGTCTGAATTTCTCCTTTTTCCAGCAGGTGCGAAATGATCCCTGCCGGCATGAAGTGCGTGCAAACGATCAGGTGCGGTTGAAACTCACGAATGAATTTCACCAGACTCCGCGTGTTCAGCCGGTCGAGTTGCGTCCGCACCGCCTCACCTTTCCACGGCTCGTCGCTCGCCCGATAAAACCAGCCCAGCACGCTCGGAGCCGAACGCACAAGTTTGAGGTAAAGCGAAGAGTAGAATTCACGAAATAGTTTGTTCGTGAATTTCAGGGCATCTTCGTGGACGACCTCGGCGACGCGCGGATCGCGGGAAAATTCTTTTTCCAACGCTTGCGCCGCGCGCACGTGGCCGGTGCCGGCACTCGTGGAAATGATCAACACCCGCTGTTTTTCCATGCGCACGCAATAGGCGGTTCACGAGCCCGATGCCAGCTTGAGGACGGCGCGTAACCCCGTGGCACTCGATTGTAACATTTGCCGCAGACCAAGTCGGTTGCGCCAGGTATTGCTTCCCGCCAATTCACCGAAACGTCACCCACGTCCCTTGCGGAAGCGCTGTGAAAATTAAAAATCGCGCCCGATGCTCCCCGCCCCGCCATCGCCCCCCGGCACCACCGAAGATGCCGCCGAACAAAACCAGCTGCTGACCGAATCCCCTGAACTCGCTTCACTCGTCGCCCACGCAGAAAGCGTGCCTGCGGACATGGCCCTCTCGGACGTGCAGTTGAAGTTCAAACACTCCCGCGAGGATTTTTTTGCCATCATCGAATCGGATCGCGTCACCGGGCTCTGTTCCCGCGCCAACGTCGGTTTCATGCTTGGCTCGCGTTACGGGTTTTCTCTCTACGGCAGCAGTCCGATCATGACCGCGCGCGCGCCGCGTCCGCTGATATTTTATCCGAACACTCCGTTGCGCGACGTGTTGGACACGGCCTTATCCCGGACTGGCGCGGAGTTTTTCGAAGACGTGGTGCTCGTGGATAAAAACGGCGGCTTGATCGGTCTCGTGCCGGTGCCGGGACTGGCTCGTTTGCAGTCGCAGTTGTTCGGCGCGCAATTGTCCCGGGCCGCGCGGCAGGACGCGGAGTTGCGGCAGCAAAATCTCGATCTCTTCCAGATCAACCACCAGCTCCGGCAATCGGAAGGCCGCTACAAAGTGCTTTTCGAAAATAATGCCCTCGGCGTCGCCATCCTGAATGTGCGCGGCGACTTGCTCGCCCACAACCGCCGCCTCGAGCAACTCCTGCACTTTTCTGAGAACGAAGCGGCGACGAGCAATCTGCGCCATTGGCTCGCCGCGACTGATCAACCGGCGTTCGCCAGCACGTTAAACAAACTTGAGCGCCAAGCGCCCAACGGTGAGCCCATCGTGGCGGAGTTCGCTTTCGAGCTGCCGATCGGACCGCGCAAATTCGAACTGCATCTGAGCTGGGTGACCGAGACCGGGCAAATTTGCGCATTCCTCGAAGACGTGACGCAGGAGCGTCAGCTGGAAAAGCAACTCGCCCAACGCGAAAAACAAAACCTGCTGGATACACTGGCGGCCGGTGTCGCCCATGAACTGAACAACAAGCTGACACCCGTGCTCGGCTTCGCGGACTTGTTGCAGCACTTGGTGCCACCCGAACTTCGCCGGCACACCCAGTGCATCCAGTCCAGCGCGGAAGAAGCCGCCGCGATCATCCGGCAACTGCTTAATTTGTCCAAACCGAGCTCCGCCAAACGCGAAATTTTTGACGTGCGTAATGTCGTCGACGAAGCGGCGACCATGCTGCGTTACCAACTGCGTGAAGCGCGCTGTGTGTTGGACTGGGCGGCACCCGACAAGGAGGTGCGCGCCGAGGGTGACTTCACCCAGTTAAAACAAATCCTGATCAACCTCATCCTGAACGCACTCCATGCGATGGAGAAAGCGCCGAATCGCTCGGTGCATCTCTCGCTGGAGCCGCGCGATGGCAGTGCGTTTTTGCAGGTGCGTGACACGGGAGTGGGAATCAGTCCGGAAAATTTACGCCGGATCTTCGATCCATTTTTCACGACCAAAGGGCCGAAGGGCACGGGACTGGGCTTGAGCATTTCCGCGAGCATTGCCCGGCAACACGGCGGCGAAATCAGCGTGACGAGCGTGCCCGGCGAAGGCGCGACCTTTGTGCTGCAACTGCCGCTCGCCTCGACCACCGAAGTATTTCCGCTGGCCTCACCGAGCATTTCCGCCGGGAATCGCACGCTGTCGGTGGAGAATCCGCAACGCATCAAAGTCCTCGTGGTCGATGACGAAGAGTTTGTGCGCCAGTTTATGCAGGAAGCGCTTCGCGTCTGTTTCGGCTGCCAAGTGGATATCGCCGCTGATGGCGACGAAGCCATCACGGCAATCGGGGCATCGCGTTATGATCTCGTGCTCTCGGATGTTCGCATGCCGCGACGAAATGGCTTCGAACTCAGGGCATGGATCCAGCAACATCAGCCCGAGCTCGGCCAACGTTTTATCTTTGTCACCGGCCACGCCGGCGACATGCACCTCGACCTCGGTCTTGAAAACATCTCGTGCCCCGTCATCCGCAAGCCCTTCACGATCGATAGCATTCGCGCTATCTGCCGGCCCTACTTGGAACGCGCGGGCACGGATTTGCGTTAAGAAGTTATTTCCTGCTCGAACTGCCGGCGCAGGCGCTCAGCTGACACGCGCAGCCGCAACACCCGACGCAGGAAACCGCGATTGCGCGGATGGTAATAATACTCCGAAAGCTCCGTTCGGAAATCGCTGTGGAACGCGAGCCCGCCGACGCCGTTCACAAAATCATAATCCGGCAAAAAATAATCGCTGTTCCACAATCGGAGTAATCCCCGCGCCAGCCAGGCCTGCGGATAGAGACTCCGGCGAAACACCGTTTCGTCAAATTGAGCGGGATCGATTTTCTCACGCTCACAATAAAGCTGTCGGAATGTTTTCATCGAAAGAGAGGTCAGGTGTTAAATGCAAAAGCTACACGCGGGCAGCCAGCCGGAACGGAGCGCGACCGCGTCGCGTCGTGTTCTTAAAAATATCCGGCGTTCCGATTCGTTCCTTAATGGGCGTGCAGCGCACCACCTTACCTCTTTTCGGGTGAAGCAACCACAGCGTAACCGCATATCCGTCCCGATGCTCGAGCGAAACTTGGATGGCCGGGCCTTTGCGGCCGCTCGCAGCGGACACCACATTGACGACGCTCAGAATAGCAATTCCGCGCCACAGCTCGACTCGCGCGCGGCGACGAAACGTTTTTTTTAACAGCGCGTGCAGTGCCTGCGGCTTAAGCGGATCGCGCGCCGCATGATCCGCTCCACTCAAAACGACCTCGCCAGTCGCCGTAAGATAGCCGCCAAACGGACAGAACTGGGGGAACTCCGCGAGCATCCTGGATGCAAAAGGCACTACTTCTCGCAACAGGCGTTCCAATTCGAATCTCTGGGTGAGTTCGGGCATGGGAAATAATTTTACCGAGCCACGCCTGCTTCAGTCGGTGCGACGTTCTCGGTCTCGTTTTTTTTCTCTTCGTCGTCCTCTTCCTCGCCGCCACCGTAACCAATGACTTCGACCGTGATGATCGAGGGCAAATCCGCCGCGGGTGCCGGAGCCTCTTTCGACTGCGCCGTCTCGGTCGCCGCACTCGAACTGGCGGCTGCTGCGGAGGCCGCCGCGGAAATCGGCGCGATGTTTGGCGCGGCGGGCGGCGGCGGCGTGCCCGCCACGCTGCCGCCGGCGTTGATGTTCGCCGCGTTCAACACGACGCGCGCGGCGATCTTCACATTGCCGGACGAGCGGATGCCCGCGTCGCCCGCATCCACGGTGCCGACCGGGGCAATCAAATAGATGTTACTCGGCTTTACTCCGCTCACGGTCGCGAGCGCGCCGATGCCAGCGCCGGTCGCCAAACCGGCGAGATCGTTTTGCACGTCGGCGCTTTGCGGGTCGATCAGCACGCGCGTGGGCGGGGCTGAGGAAACCGTCTTCGATCCGCTGCCCGCCGCGATATTGCCCCACGTCGACCAAAGAATTTCGTCACCGCCTTTCAGCGTGAAAATGCGTGACGTGCCGACCTCGATGCTGTCGGCGGCAAAGATATCGATCTGCCCGCCGCGTTCCGTCAGGATGCCCTGATCGGCTTTTTGCGCGTCGGTCGCGCGACCCACCGTGACCGCGCCGCCCGGAATCAGGAGCGAAATACTGCCACCTTCCGACGACCGAATCTGCCGCGTGGGCATGGAAATGTTTCCGCGCCACGGCCCCGTCAACGGTCTCACCGGCGGTTCCGTGAGGTCTCCCTTGGTCTGTTCGTTCGCGGGCAACGGACTGTCCGCGAACAACGCCGCGATCGCCGCGAGGCCCTGCGCATACGTGCCGAAATTCGGGCTCTTTTCGTCGTCGCGATCGATGCCGGTGTCGCGCAACACGCCGTAGAATACTTTCACGAGCCAGGTCGCCTGCCGCTCCGTGAGCGGTTGATCCGGCACGTAACCGAAAGCGCTCCAGATCGCGTCCAAATTGGTTTCGCTCCGACCCATGGCGGTGGCGAGTTGCGGCAGATAACGCACCGCCGCCTGCCCGGCGGTCGCCGGGTCGAGGAACTGTTTGATAAACGCGCTGAAACCCAGGCCGGTGGTGGCGAGGCCGGGCGCGATTCCCTGATTCGCCGCCAATGTGGTGTAGATACTACCGACGCCCGCGGCAGCCAAGATGTCTGCGCCCGCACTTAGTGGCAGGTAGGGATTGCGCGACGCGCCGACGCTCGTGATGCCCGCAGCTGTGCCGTCGCGCGTGGCCCGATTGCCGCTGCCGAGCACCAGGTTGCGACCGGCGATCACCTTCAATTCACCCGGGCCGGAAATCTGAATGTCGCCCGTCGTGGGATTGCCCGTGCCCGCGCCCGTGTCGCCGGCGGTGCCGGGCAGCAAATTGCCAGGTTGCTGCGCGGCGAGGCGCAACGGTGAGGCTGGCGCGTAGGCCACGAGATCGCGGCCCGCCATCACGACCGTCGTGTCGGTGCTGCGGACATTCTGCACGTAAAGCGCGATGTCCGTGATGTCGTGTTCGGCGACGACGCGCGCGGACTTGGCCGAGTAAAGCGTGAGGCCGGAAATATCGCCGTCGGCGGCGTAGAGGTGCACCGGGCGCGAGTCGGCGGCGTGCAGCGGGCCGTTGACGCCTTGCGCGTTCGGTGTGGTGCCGTGCAACGCGAGTTTTTCCTCGAGGCTGAAGTTGCTCTTCCCCGATTCCGCGAAGAGTGCGTTGATCGCGTTCAGCAACGTGAGCGACGTCGTCGGCGTGTAGGTGCTGAACGAAATCGGATTCATCAATCCCGGCAGGCGCGCGGGCGAGGCGTCGGAAAGGTTGATCACCGCCGAGCCCATGACCGAGATCACGTTGCTCGCGCCGTTTTCGGCGATGCCGTTCAGGTTGCCTGCCGCGAGCAAATCGATCGTGCCCGTCGGCGACGGCGCGAGCGTCAGCGTGCCACTCACCGTGATATCGCCGCCAAAGGCCGTGGCCCGCAACGTGGCCGGCTGGACCGACGCGACGGTTTGGAAAGGCAGGATGGCCGCCACCGCCGAGCCGGAGGTCACGTTCAAACGCAGCCACGGTTGCGGCGCGGCCGCCGCCGTGGTCGCGGAGGAAAGCACGTTCCCATACCAGGAGCCGAGCCACGCCGCCGAGCCCACGGAATTGGCTGACGAACTGTCCGGGCGGCCCTGCAGGAACACGTCTCCGCCTAGCGAGGACACGTCGACGGTGTTGCCGGGATGGAACGTGGTGAAATAAGTTTTTTCGTAAGCGCGATTGTTCGCGCCCTGTGGCAACCAGAAAAGGTTGGCCACCTGGCCCATGCGCACATCGCCCGCCGCAGCGACGCTGACCTCACCTTTGCCGAGGAAAATCGTCGTGGGTAGCCACGTGATCGGGAGGCGGCCGTTGTTGCCGAAAGCCGAACGCGTCGCGTTGGTGGTGATCTCGCCGCCCGCCTGCAAGTCGATCGCGCCGTGCTCCGCATAATAAATTCCACCGTCGATGTTGCGACCGGCCGCGATGCGCACATCACCGCCGCCGAGTTCGACGAGGGTCGCGAGATTCGGCGCGAGCGGGGTGCCCGTCGCGCTCTTGCCGGGCATGCGCGCATTCGTGGGCGAGGCCGCGTTGACGTTGCTGATGTCGCGGCCCGCCGCGAGACTCACATGGCCGCCGCCGAGCGCGCCGACGTCGCCGAAGAAATTGCTGAAATCCACCCACCACGACGTCGATTGAATTTCCGTTGTCGGTGCCAGCGAGGTTCCCACCGGCAGCAACGCGGCGAAACGCCCATCCGAACCGACGGTGCCGCGACGATAGAGCCAGTTACTCGGCAGGCCCTTGCTCGAATCGGCGCGCAGCACGGTTCCGTTCAAAATATAGCGCGCGATGTCGCCTTGCGCCGTGATCAAAACATCACCGCCACCCTGACTGTATTGCGCGGTGCCGTAGGGCTGGAGCGCCTGCACACTGTCGCGAGCCACATTGAGCAGGGGCAGATCGAAGTCGTTGAGGCCGGCCACGGATGCCGGGTTCGCGACCGCGCGGCCGGCGGTGTAAATCGTCGCGAGCGGATTGAGCAGGCGCACATCGCGCGCGGCGGCTACCTCGATGTCGCCGGAGCCGGTGCGGATCGTTTGGAAAAATTGCGGGATGATCACCGAACGCGCCACGGCGGTGCCGGCCGTCGTCGTAGGCAGCGCGGGACCGCCGTTGCCGACTACCACCATGCCGTTCGTTGCGCCGATCTTCGAAATTGCCTGCACTTCGCGTGAATCCGCCGACGTGTAATCCGCGCCGCCGACCAGGCGATACGACCATGACGCGAGACCCGCCGGCACCGCCATGCTGCCGACCGGGGCGGTCGCGCGCAGCAGCGGCGCAGTCCACAACGGCATCGTGACGTCGGTCGATTTGGTTGCATCGAAACCATCGCTCAAACTCGCGCCATGCGTGAACACGAGATTGTTGGCGGCACGCAACGTGAGATAACCGGGCTGTTGCGCCGCGCCGAATTTATACGCTGCGAGATCCCACGTGTTGGCCAAAGTGAGGTCGCCCGCGAGTGCCGTGGTGAGCACGGTGTTGGTAAGCGTGCCAAGCGTGATGTCGGGCGTGAGCGCCACCGTGAACGCGCCGCTGCCGCTCACGTAAGTCACCGCCGTGCTCAAGGCCGTCGCGCCAGCGTTGCGGAAGTTAACCGCGATCACGGGATTCGTGTCGGAGGTCGACGCGATCGTGGTGCTCGCGTTGGCCGTCGTGAGGGCCGACGTGGTGCCATCGGCGAAGGTGAGCGTATATTGACGACCCGTGGTCGGACGCAGACCCACGCCCGTCGGCAGCCCGCCCGGGATCGCGACGTTAGTGAAAATACCGACACCGGGCTTCAGCGAAAAATTCATCACACCCGTAGTGCGCGTCATCGTCACCAGCCGGTGCGTGATCGCGCCAGTGGCGGCGGTGTGGTTCACGATCTCCGCGCCCGGCCGCACTTGGAAACGCGTGTCCGCCAGCAGGCCCGCGTCCACGCCCGCGAGAAACGCCGTGCCATTGTTCAACACTTCGCGTTTCACCGCAGTGTCGATCAATCCGCCTGAACCGACGCGCGTCACGCTGCCGCTCGTCGTCACCAAACCATTGCCAAGGGAGACATCGAACACGCGAAAACCTTCGAGCACGATCGACGATGCACCGTTCACGCGATCGCCGAGCGCGGCAAATTGAGCTCCGCTGCCGAACGCTGCCAGGCTTTCGCGGATGTGCAGCACGCCCGTTGCAAAATCCGGACGCGTGCTCACCGGCACCGTGCCGCCGCCGGCGAGGAACATGTCTTCCACCGTGAAACGATTTTTCACGCCGAGATCGATTTGCGCGCCAGCCTGAACGTCGACGCGCGCCGCTTGGTCGAATTGCGCCGCCGTGCCGTTGTGCGTGTAAGCGCCGGCCGAAAGATTCACCCGACCGCCCTGCCCTGCGTTATCGAAAGCATAGCCTGCCGCCGACAACCACGATCCGGCTGCGAGCACCACATCACCCGCAGCCGAAAGCTGGATTACCCCGCCCGCTGGATTACTGGGATCGAACGTGGTCGGCATTACGTTGCTCGCTGACGCTCCGGTGAAACCCGATGCATCAATGCTGCCCGTGACTCGAATGTCGCCCGCGTCGGCCGCGACCGCGAACGTGTGGGCGCGCGCTTTTCCGTCCACGAGCACATCGCCGGTGCGCACGCGAAATTCCTGCGCGCGCGCAAAGCCGCCCGCCTGCAATTCCGTCGTCAGCGCCGACAAACTATTCGCCGCATTGGTCGCGCTGGCGGGAATTGCACTCGCATCGAGACTGAAACTGCCGCCCTCCCCGCCTGACCCCGCGCGCCCGACGAGCGTGCCCGCCGCCAGTGTCACTGTGCCGAGCGGTGCCGCGATAGCGATGTCACCCGCGGAACCGCCGCCGGTCGGCGCACTCACGGAAAGTGAGCTCTTCGCTGCGACGACCACGTTACCTTTTTCCGCTGTAAGCGCGATGCTGCCGCCGTCCGTAAATTTGGAGAGGTCGTAAAATTGCTGGCTCGTTCCCGCGACATCGAGTGCACCGGCGGCGAGCACCGAGACATTGCCCGTCGTCGCCGTCACCGCGAGCGACCCGCTGGGTAACGCGATTTTTGTGCCGATGTCCACTGAGCCACCGGCGAGACTCAAGCGCGCGCCCAAGCCTGGCTCGATCGTCGTTTTGCCCGCGCTGGTCGGCGCGCGCAACGTCATCGCGCCATCCGCGGAGAGCGCGTAATTTTTCGAAGCCGCGCCGGAAATCAACGGCGTCGTCACGGCCAGCGCGCCGTTCGCGACATTCAACGCGCCATCCTGCAGGAAAGTCAGCGCCGCCGTGGCGTTGATGGTGACATGGGCAAATTGCCGCACCGCGAGAGAATTATAAGTCAGTTCAACCTGATCAGCCGCGACCACGAGTTCGCCCGTGCTGACCGGCGCCACCGTCGAGGCAGGCGGCGGCGTGACTCCCGCAACATTGCCAAACGAAACTGTCTTTGCCTGCAACGTGACCTTGCCGGTTAAATCGCCACGCAGCACACCCGCATTGAGTCGCAGCGCTTCGAGATTCGCCGAGCCGAGCGTGCCCGTGCCGAGCAAATCGAGCGATGAATAGCTGACGAGTTGCAGGCTCCGCGCGCCACCCAGAACATTGGTCAGCGTCGCCGGCCCGAGATCGAGACTGCCCGCGATGGCCGGCGCGGCATTCGCATCGAGCCGCACGCTGATTGCGCCACTGGCCAACGCGATGCTTTGCGTGCCGCCGAAACTCAGATTCGGGGCGAGGTCGAGCCGTTGGGTAGAGTCGAGCACCACGCTTGCACCCACCGTGCGCGCCCCTGCACCGATTGTCAGCGTGGGACTCGCCAAGCCCGCGACATCGGTGCGGAACAGATTGGAGGTCACGCTGCCGGCGCGCACCATGACGCCATCGGAAACCGCAAAGGTCACGGGCCTCACCACGGTATCCGTCGAACTCGAAAACTTGATCGTGCCCGCGCTGTTCAACGTGATCGACGCCCCCGCCGGCACCGTAAACGCATTGGCTAAGAGTGGAGTTGTCGCGAGGAACGGGACCGTGGAACCGTCCGCCAGCGTGACGACGCCCGCGCTGGTGGAGGTGAGACGTCCATTCCCCGGCGTGCCCTGCGGCAAAAGTATCGGGACGCCGCCGCGCGTGAAATCCAGCGTATCGCCGACGAGCCCGAGTTCCGCGCGGCCTTGCAAAATTAAATCGTCACCCGCCACGGCGGTCTGGCCGGTGCGGCCAATCTCGGCGTTGGCCGCGACCTCCATGGTTTTATTGGCGACGAGAATCACATCGGTGCCGGCCAGCGGCGCGCCGGCGTTGTCCACTTTGAGATTATCGGTAACGACGGAAACGATCGTGCCCTCGATCGTTTCGGTGCGCACGCCACCGACCAGCAAACTCGCGGCGCCGAATGCACTGAGTTCCGTCGCGTCCAACACGAGCGGCGGTGGCACGAGGTCGTTGACCGTGCCCAGCGGCGCAGCGGCGGCGACTGCCGGCGTGGCGATGACAATGTCGTTCGGGCTGGCGATATCGACGAGGCCGCCGCGTCCACCCGTCGCGGCCCCGGTTTTCACCGCGCCCCGCAAACTCAGGCCCGTTCCCACCAGCAAAGAGAGTCGGCCCGCATCCATCGGCAGGCGCGGCGCGACCGCGTCGGCGTTCGTCGCGACGTCCGTGAAAAATTTATTGGCCTCGTAATTTTCATAGCGCGAGCGCGCCAGCGCCACTTTCTGGGGCGCAATTTCGTAGCGCGCATACACAGACTGGTTGCGGCCTGCCGGATCGAAGCCGTTGAAACGATAACCCGACACCACCACCGAGCCGTCGGTGCGTGCAGCGTTCGCGGCTGGACCCGCCGTGGCGGCATTCGTCGTCGGCGTGACCAGGTATGCGCCAGGCAAAAGCGCGTAGCGCGCAGGCAGCAAGGTGTAGTCGCCGGCCGGCAAATCGCCGCCCCCAGCCAAATGGATTCGATCACCGACGGAATAATTTAACGCCGCATTCGCCACCACGTAGCCCGGGTCACTGCCGAGCGTCAGGAGCGCGTCAGAGCTGCGGTTAAACGGCGCGAAGGGCGCAAAGTGATCTGCATAGGCCGCGATCTGTTTCGTCGCATCGCCGGGCAAAATCGCAAACGCGCCGCTCGTCGCGCCCAACGTGTCGCGCGTGCCGCCCGCGCCGGGCACAAAGCGATACGCGAGCAATTCGCCGCCGCCGCCGAGATCGATCAACGCATCCGCGCGTCCGCCGCTCGCGGCCTGCAGGTCGACCGTGTTTGCGGACAGCGTGATGGATTTCGCATTCGGCCCGATGTTCGTAATATCCACGCCCGCCGGGTCGATCCACGCTTCGCCATTCAAATTGATGCCATACGGCACGATCATCGCCTGCCCTGTCAGCGGATCGACCGCCGACACTGAAGTCACGCTGCCCGCGGCAATCGTGAGGCGCGACGTCGTCGGCAGCGCGAGGCCCGAGATCGGTTCCACGCCGCCTGAGTTGTCGCCGAGATTAATCCAGCCCAACGGCGCGCGCAACACGCCGCCTTGGTCGATCTCCGACGCATAAATCGAAAGGCTGCCGCCCGCCGACAACGGCAGCGCAGGCAACGCGCCCGGCGCTCCCGCGATCGTGACGCGACTCGCAGTGACGGTCGCATCTGGCGCGACCCGATCAAAGGTGGTGATGGAAAAATCCGTCGCGGTCGGCGCATACACCTGCCCCGCTTTCAACGTGAGATCCGCACTCGCCACGACCTGGCCGTTACCGCGAATCGCGCCCGCGGTGGTGCCGCCCGCCGTCGCATCGAGCGTCACTTGATTCGCGCCTCGCAAAAGCAGCGAGCCGACATCGATCAAGGACGACGCTGTGACGGTCAAACGCCCCTCGCCCGTGGTGGGCGCGACGCCCTGCCCGAAAGGATTACTCGGCGCGACGCCCGTCGGGGCGAGGAACGGACTGCCGATCGCGACGTAAGGCGCGGTGATCGCCAGCGTGGCCGGCACGACGTTGCCGTTTACTGTTTCAGGCTGCCATGACAACACGCCGCCGTCGGCAACCGCGATTTGCCGCGACACGGTCAGCGCCACGTTGCCGTGCACCTGAGTCGCGCCCGAGCCCACCGACAGTTGCAGTGAACCAAAATTTCCCGACGTGAAACGATCCGCGCCAAACCAAATCAGGCCCAGGCCGAATTGATCGCCAAAAGCCGCACCCGCGCCAGTCCTGATCGTGTTGCCGATTCCCGCATACACAAATACCGGGGCACTCGCTGTCAGGCTCAGCACCACGTCGGACGGCTTGGTGCGCGTGGAGCCGTCGGGCCGCACCGCAGACAAATCATAATCGCTGCGCTGCGAGTCGACGATCAATTCGCCGCCTTGTCCCGCGAGCCCGCCGGCCGTGCGTCCGCCCGCACCGCGCAACGTCGCATCGGTGAACAACATTCTTTCCGCCTGCAAAGTGATCCGCCCGCCGTCGCTGGCTTTTTCCACTTCGGTCAAACGTCCAGCCACGCCCACGGCCACCGAGGGATCCTGCTCGGCGGCGGCAACCCAGATTTTCCCAGCCGCACCGGAAACATCCAGCACCGCGCCGCGCTCTGCGACGATGTTGCCGGTGAGCGCGATCGTGCCGCCCGCCGCGACATCGGTTGCGCGATAACCCGTGGCATCGGCGGAATAAGTGATCGCGCCCGCCGCGTTCAACACGGCGGCGCCACCGAGATGCAGGCCCGGCGTGAAAAGATAACGGCTGTCGCCCCCTTGCGTCACCGTGATCGTGCCGCCGGGAGTTTCCACCCGGCCGAGCAACTCGACGTTGCCGCCGCCAAAAGTCACGCTGCCGCGCGGATCAGTGCGCACGACCGCACCGCCGCCGAGCACAAACCCGGTGTCGTTGAAAATATCCAAACCATTCGCGTCTTGCAGCGCCGCGCCCGCACGGAAAGTCAAGCGCGCGGCACGTCGCACCCCCTCGGGCGCGAGAAAAGTGCCGCCCCCCGGCAACTCCGTCCAACTGCGCACTTGCGGCGCCACCACGGTGTTGGCCGTCACCCAGAACGATGGCATGTTCAACGGCGTCCGCCCCGTTGTTACGCCCAAGCTCGTCAGCGAAAAAGCCGCGAAGCCGCCTTGGTTGAAAAATTCCGGCGCCACCAAAAATTGTCCGTTGGTGGCATCCGTGCGATTGACGACACCCGCGTTGAGCGCGCCGACACGCACGGAGGGCGCCTGGATCGAAAGCGATCCGCCATTGCGGCCCGTGCCCGCATAGCCGCGCAATTCCGCGCCGAGCGAAAGATCGCCGCCGAGCACCGCGCCGAATCCACTGCCCAGCGCGCGACCGCTGGTGAGCGCAATGCTGCCCGCGTTGGCGTAGGAAATTTTATTCGCGCCCGTGACCTGCGCTCCGCCGGACACATCGAGCACACTGCCGGTAGCGAGTGTCACATCGTTGCCGCTCAGCGCGATTGCTCCGCCAGCCGTCGCGAGCGGGGATGTGCCGGCCTCCGCCGAGCGTGCGCTGTCGTCCACCAGCAATCCGGCCGTGGTCAGCCGCGCGCCCGTCGCGATCGAAATATTTCCACGCGTTGCATCATACTTCGGAAGATCCGCGGCTTCCACCGCGCCCACGCTGCGTTCCAGCGCAATTTTCGCCGCCGCGGAAGTCGACACACCGTAGGCTTCGAGACGGATCGAACCGCCAGGCGCCGAGATCGTCGCGCCCTGCTGCACCGTGACATTTCCCGCGAGCAGACTCAGGCTGCCAGCGGGTGCGAGCGACACCGTCGTGCCGGCGGCCCCTGTGATGCTGCCGGCCTCGGCGCTTTCGCCGGTGTCGTCGTCGCGATTATCGATGCTCACAATTCCGAAGCCGCCGCCCGTTGCGCTGAAGAGCACCGGATCCAAATCGAGACGGTAATCGCGTTGCGTCGGGAAAAGATAATCCGCCGTCACGTTGTAATTGTCCGCTTTCGGCAACGTCGACCCGGAGCGAATCACGATGTCGGCCGGGTTCGGCGAATACGCGCGGAAATCGAAGTTGCCGCCAATGTCGGCCAGTTGCGAGCGACCCACAGTGAGCGAAAATTGCGAGGCCACGGGGCGGCTGAGCGTGGTCAACAGCCAGTTGTTCACTCCAGCGACGGACGGCCTCGCGGCGTTCGGCGGATTCGCGGGCTGGTAATTCGGCGCGAGCGAACGCTGGAGCGGGCCTTCCAGCGTGGTGCCACGAAAACTGCCGTCGAGCGCCACGACCGGCGCCGTGATGGCGAGGCTGCCGCCGTTGCCGCCCTGGCGATAGCCCTGCTCAAAGACCCCGCCGAGCGAAAGCGGATCGGTGTGCGTGGTGGTCACGCCCCACTTGTTGTCCGAAGCCGTCGTCTTGCCATCATACACGCCGTCGTAAACGCGCGTTGGGTCGGCCGAGCCGATGCTGTAAAGGTGACCGTTGGCCGTCATCTGGGTCGTGCGCGTGACGCCGCCCGCATAATCGATGAATCCACCCGAGACATCCACGGTCGCGCCCGTTTGCACGACGACCGGCCCGCCGGCTTGCAACGAAACCGATCCGCCATCCACCGACAGTTGGCCGACCGTGTGGGTGGCGAGGCCAATCCAACCCGCCGTGTCAGCGAGGCGCGTGCCGACCCACGTGTAGCCGCCAAAACCGTTGTTGAGGGTCTGATCCCATTCGCCGTGCTGACGCACATCCACCTGGATGGTCTTGCCGCGCAACGGCCCGTCGCGCTGCACCGGCGAATCCGCTACTTCCGTGCCGCGCAATTCCACCGTGACGATATTGTCCGTCACCGATGCCGCGACTTCAGTGAGCCCGGCGACGTCGACCACCGAGCCCGTGGACAAATAAATCTGCTGGGTGCCGGCGGAGTGCACGAAGCGATACGCTGTGGAGCCGGGATTAAACCATGAGCCGGCGCGTAACGAAACGCCTGCGCCGAGCGACGCACCATCGGCACCGAGCGCATTGCGCGTCACTGTGCCGCCAGTGGCCAGCACGAGTGGCTTTGGCACCGACGCGCCTGGTGCGAGCAGCGTGGCGTCCTTTGCGAAATAGATCGAACTCCCCTGCACGTTCACCTGCGACGGCAGCGAAAGGTCGCCGGCGATTTCATCTTCGCTCCCGAGTTCCGGCATGATGCGCAACACACTGCCCGCCCCGAAAGTCACGGCGCCTGCGTTCGCGACGGCGGCCGCGGTCGGATCGTTGCCGACATGCGATTGATAATAAAACGGCAACGCTACCGTAAAATCCGCCGTCGCGTCGACCGAAGGGTCATACTTGGGATTAGCCACCGCGTTGTAGCCCGCCACGAGATCGACGCGCCCGTTGTAAGACACCGACGTGCTGCTCTCGATCACGCCCGCCTGCTGCACTTGCGCGCCGGTCACATACACGCTGCCTCGCGGAGCGTTGATGAGGCCGAGCGCATTGAGTCCGCCGGGATTGGTCGTTGGGTTGCTGAATGCCGTGTTACCCGCGACGCCGGGCGCATCGAGGCCCGCGATCGTCGCGCGGCCCGCGCTGGGTTGATTCGACAAAAGTCCGCTCGCGATCTTGCCGACGAATACGTCGAGGCCGCGCAGGGTCGGGTCCGAACTGCGGTGAGGCGAGAAGCCCACTTCCAAACCGGCGGCGATGATCGTCTGCCCGTCTTCCGTGGACACGGTGCCGGCTTGGGTGACGTTCGGGCCGAGCAACGCGACGCGTCCGCCCACCTTGTCGGCGGTGGTCGGCGCAGTGAGTTGCGCGCCAGCTTGCACAATGACGTCGCCGTAAACTCCGCCCGGCGCAAACGACGTTTGTTCCGGTGCGAGGCCGGTCTCCGACGCCACGGCCGGATCGAACGCGCCCGTCGGGCCTTTCCCACCGCCGTTCTGCGGCAGCGCGGAAAAGAGGAATTGTGCGTCGGGATTGTTAAGCAGGCCGCGCTGGATGAGGTTGTAATTGATCGGCAGCGACGAAGCGACGAGGCCGTGCGTGTTCACCTGCGACGAGCCGCCAAAAAGAATACCGTTCGCGTTGAGCACGTAAATCTGTCCGCCCACTTGTTCGCCGCCCTTGGCGTCGGGCGGGCCGATGGTTTTCAACGCGCCGAGAATCTGCGTGGGGTTGCCGCTCGGGTCGCGGATGTAATTGAACGCGATCCACTGGCTTGCATTGGCCGCACCGGCGCTCTGGTCGAACACGAGCGTGGTGTTTTTGCCGATGTTGAAACTTTGCCAGGTGAGCAACGCCTGCTGGGCCGTTTGCGTAACGGTGACGGTGCTCGTCGTCGTGCCGCCGGCGGTCTGCGTGACGGCGGTGGGCTGGTTCGCGCCCGTCCACGGCGAACGCGGGCCGGCCGACGCAGGCACGAGACCACCGGGTTGCAGGTAGCTGTTTACCGGGACGTCCGGAAGATCCGGGCGTAATTTATTCGGGCCGGCGAGCGCGAGGTTGCGCGCGGCCGCCTGCATGGCGCGCACCGCTTGCAATGCCTGATCGGTGCGCGCGAGGCGTTGCTGCGCGCTCTGGATCGGTGCACTGGGCGCGGGCTGTGCCGCATCGGCGCCATCGACAATCGGGCGGGCCGGCGTGCTTACGGGGACGCGCGCAGTGGGCCGCTGAATTTCGATCGCGTGCACAGGCGAGAACACGAGCATCGCGCTCACCAGCGCAACGAGGGTCATTCGCGCAGGCAGGCAGCGCGCCAGATAAAGCGCACTTTCGCGTTCACGAAGCTCAGGCCCGCGTCGATACATCAGAGTTCCGTCTTTTGATCGAGCAGCTTGTCGCGGTAGTCCTGCACGAGCGTCTCGAGCTTCGCGCGCATCGTGCCGACAAAGGGTTCCTTCGCGCGAATCGCAGTGCCCAGACCGAACTCCTCGTAACGCGTGAGGATTTCGTTGCCGGTGAGAAACAGCGCGAGGTTCTTGGCCTGCCGGTCAGCGGCGCGACGCTCCCACGCATTTTTCTCGGAGGTTAACTGCGTAATTTTGCCTTCAGCTTCGCGCAGCGCGCCGGAGGTCTGCTCGCCGTGGGCACTTGCCTTGGTCAAGGCCACTTTCAAGCCGTCGTTGCCGGTGGTGAGCGCGGCGAGTTGTTTTTTCAACGCGGCCAGTTCGCGGTCGCTTTCGGTGCGGTCGGCGAGGCTTTGTTTTTTCAGCACTTCGAATTTTTCAGCCAGCACGCGCTTTTCTTCTGTGAGCGTAACTTGCGCGGCTTGCACCGTGGCGAGTTCGCCTTGCGCGGTGCGAAGTTGCAGCGTGGTTTCGCGCAACGCGGCGCGCACACGGTCATCGCCGCCGGCTTTGGGAGCGTCAGCCGACCAACCGGTCGCTGCGGTGAGCAAACTGCCGGCGAAGAGCCAGCCGCAAAGTTTAAGTGAAGATTTCATGACTAGAATTTTCCGTTTAAGTCGAGCTGCATGACGTCGCTCTCGAACGTCGGACCGGTAATTTCGCGTGCGCTGAGCCAGCGGAAGCCGAGCCACACGCGGCGCGACAGTGCGAGATTGCCGACGAGCGTGAAGCCTTTGGAGTTCGTGCCGCCGCCGCCAAAATCGGTGTCCGTGAATCCGTCGATCACGGCATCCGTTTCGACTTTTCTATAACCGAACGCCAGCGACCAATCCCAGCGCGCCTGCAACGCAGGTGAACCGAATTTCAAGCTCACGTTCCACGCGGTGTCGCCGCCGCCGAACGTCGTGCCGTTCGCGGCGTTGTTGTTCACCGGGCCGGACAATTGCGCCGGGCCACCGGCGAGAATCGACACTTCATCGAATGCGAGATTCTTCACGTATTCGCCGAGCAGCGAAACTTGGAAGGTCTCAGCGATCGTGTAGTCGAGTTGCATGGTCGACGCGAGTTCCTCGAACGGCGTCGCGAGACCGAAATACTGCCATTGGTTGATCGTGCCGTTGGCGTTGAGCGTGACGTCAGGCGTGATGTCGCGCAGGGCGATGTAAGTATTGCCCTTCTGCGCAAACGTCGGGCGCGTCGCATCGGTGTCGCCGGCATCGGTCGCGGTCAGCGGGATAAACGGCGTGGAAACGCGGCCTTCGATATTTTCGAAATGATAATACCCCGCCGCGATTTTTGCGGAGAACCGGTTTCCGAGTTCGACCGTCACGCCGAGTTGGCTGCCGTAAAGCCATTTGTCGTTGCTCTTGAATTTCACGGGCTGCGTAGTCGCAAAATTCAGATCGGTGTTAAACACGGGGAACGCACCGCCGGAAAAGAAAAACAGCAGGCTGTCACCGAGCCCGGCGCGACCCTGCATCGCAAGCCCGTCGAAGCCGATGTCGTCGGCCCAGATCATATTGGTCGAGAAAAACGGATTATCGAAACGACCGAGGCTGACGGTAAAATCCTGATCCGGCAGACCGCCGACCTGGTAGCGCAAGAAACCACGATCGAGCCACAGCGCGTATTTGCTGAAATTACCGCCCTGCCCCGAACCGGCGGCGCCGAGGCTTTGGTTTTGCGTGACCGGGGAATTATTTTCGCCCGTGGCGATGCGGATGCCGCCGGCGAAACCTTCGCTCAGGTCGATTTCCGTGCCGAGGCGCGCCCGCAACCGCGCGCGCTGGCGGTCTTCGGTCACGTTGGCAAACGGCGGATTCGCCAGGCCGGTGTAATCGAACGGCGAACCGGTATTGATCGCGTTGTAATTCCAAAAGCTGCTGCCGAAACCGGTGAGATTTTCCGGCGGATAATTGGTGGCCTCGTAACGCACCCGCAAATCACCGAACAAGCGGAAACGCGAAATCCAGTCCGGCAGCGCCCGCGGCGAGGCCCAGTTTTCCTCGCGGGCCTGCGCGAGCACATCGCGGCGGATTTCGTCACGCAACTGGCGCTTCACGACCTCGGGCACGTAAGTCACGCGCACGGTTTCGTCGGGCACGATTTCCTCCGGAGCGGCGGCCTGCACCGTGCGCGCGGGATTCGAGACCGGAACGGTTGGAGCCACCTGCGCCATCACCACGGCGGGAGCGGGATCGATCCGTGGAGTGGCCGCGATAGCGCGAGCGCGGGCGAGCGCCGCGTTGGCTTCCGCCAGCATAGCTTCGGCGCGCGCCGTGTGGGCGCGGGCTTCGGCGGCCTCCGCTTCCGCAATCAAGAGCAGGCTTTCGGCATCGGCCGATGTGATCGCCCCGCGCTCGGCGAGCCGGCGGATCAACGCAACGGTCAGGCCCGGCGACGCCGCAGCCGGCTCAACTGCGTAGGCGCCGGACGGCACCAGCGTCGCGGCCAGCACGACGGCGAGAATTTTTGTAACCAGGCGAGGATGGTGACTCATGTGGAAAATCTAAAATTTCAGGAGGGACGGCGCGCTTTGATCCGCAGGACAATCGGCATCGGCATGTCCGCCGGCGGCGCTTCGGCGAGTTGTTTGCCAGCGAGCACTTCCACTTCGATGGCGGTGTCCACGCTCACATCGCCGGTGCTGCGCGCGAGTTTGGCGCGGGTGATTTTTCCGGACTCGTCGGCCCAGATGCGCACCTGCAAATCGAAATTCCCAAAACTCGTTTTAGGATGACGGCGCAGCGCGTCGTCGACCGTCTTCACCACTTGCGTCGCATACCAGCCGAAGCGGCTGCCCTTCGCGCGCGGCGGGCCGCCTTTGCCACCGAGGCCGCTGCCGCCCGGACCGCTCAGCCCGAAACCGTCGGAGCCGCTGCCGCCTTGGATGTTGGTGCCGGCGTCAGGCGACGCATCGGGCGCAGCCTCTTCGGGCGGATTCATGTCGGCTTCGGTCAGCGCGCTTTGCTCCACCATTTCCTGGCGCATCTCCTGGGGAGGCGGTGGGGGGGGTGGCGGTGGCGGCGGTGGTGCCGGCAGCGGTCGCACCATCACCAAATCCGCAGGCTTGGCGGATGGCGTGGACTGGTGTTGCGAAAGCATTTTGCTGCCGAGAAAAATCAACAGCCCAACCACGACGACGATGCCGACCGCAAAGCCATAGCGCGCCCAAAAGCCGCGCTTCGTTTCATCATAGTTGAAAGGGCCTGAGTCCATCGACGGTTATTTCGCGTTCACGGATTTCGTCGCGAGGCCGACCTGCGTGATGCCAAGCCGTCCGGCCACATCGAGGACGTCCATCACGGTCTGATACTGCGTGCGGCTGTCTCCACGGATCACGAGAGGAAAGTCCGGTATCTCGGTTTTCAACCGTCCGAGCCGTTGCTCGAGTTCCGGCAACGAGACGGGGATCGTATCGAGGAAAATTTTTCCCTCGTTGTTGATCGAGACCGCTTTTGTCTTCGGCTTCGCGAGGCTCGTCGAGGCGCTCGCGCGCGGGAGGTTGACCTTCGTGCCCGCGACTGACGCCGTGGTCATCAAGATGAAGATCACGAGCAGCACGTAGGCGAGATCCAACATCGGCGTGATGTTGATGTCGTCGTAGGGTTTGTCTTCGCCTTGGACTTGCATGGTGGGTTACGAGTTCGGGCCGGAATAAAACTCCGCGAGCTTCGTCACGAATTCGTCGATGAAGATGTGCATGTCGTTCGACGCCGCCTTGATTCGCGTAAGCAAATAATTGTAACCGAACAGCGCCGGGATCGCGACGGCCAGTCCGGCGACCGTTGCCGCAAGCGCCGCGGCGATACCGGGTGCGATAGCGTTGACGTTGACCTCGCCCGCCGCCGCGACGGCCGCGAAAGTGATCATGACGCCAACCACCGTGCCCAACAATCCGAGGAACGGGCCGCCGGAAATCGCGATCGTCAGCAGCACCATGTGGCTGTTCAGGCGGTGCATCTCGTGCACGAGCCCGCCATCGAGCGAAGCGCGAATCGCCTGGATCGACTGGCCGGAGAGCACCTTGTTCTCCGCGTTTTTGCCGGAGCCGAGGCGATGTTGAATTTCCTCCGCGCCGATATGGTAGATCCGGTAAAGCGAGGAGTTGCGCATCGCGCGTTGATTGCCGGCGTTGAAACGTCCGCCCATCGTTTTCGCCTGCTCGGCGTTTTCGGAATCGAGGACGGAGAGGTCGCGGGCGACGTGGCGCCACTCGGTGAGAAACTGCGAATTGCCGCGCCCGACGCGGTTCAGGTAAACGGCTTTCTGATACATCACCACGCAGCTGACGATCGACATGATGAAGAGAATCACGATGACCACCCAACCGTCGAAAGTGAGTGAGCCGATGATGACGCCCATGTAGCCGGTCATGAACGCCGCCATCCACGACGAGGGCTGCGCATCCGCGCCCAACGTGACAAGTTGCGCGGCGCTATCCGGGCCCTCGGCCAGCGTGGCAAACCGCAGCGCGCCCGCCGGACGTGCGTCGCGCGTGATGCGCAGTTCGTCGATCTCGCCGGCGAATTTTCCGCCGCCGCTGTTCATCAAGCCATTCGCGCCGTCGCCACCAAGAAACGCGGGGCCGGTCATCGCCGGCAACGCCGCCGCCGCCGTGCCGTAGACGGCTCCATCAAGAAAAACCGTGATGCGTTCGCCCGACGCCACGATCGCCAGGTGATGCCACGTGTTGGCCGCCACCGGCGCGCCCGCCGTGCTGCGGGTGACCGCGCTTTGGTAGGTGACTTCGACAAACGGCGAACCGTTGTCCGCGCCGATGAGAAAATATTTGCTGTTTTCGCGACGGCTGAAAAACACCGCGCGCGGCTGGGGCGCGCCGAATTTAACCCACGCCGACCACGTCACCGAGCCGCCCTCGGCCCAGAACAACGAGGCGGAACTCGGAATGCTCACCGTCGTCTGGCCGTCGAGGCGCAGGCCGGAACCGATCAACGAACCCTCGACGAGCAAGCCGGACGTCTGCGCATTGTTGCCCTGCCCCGACGCATCGTAAGGCGGCTGGCCGCGCTCGCCGAAATGGTAAACCAACACCGTCGCATCGTCGTAGGAAGATTTCGTTTCCGCCGGAGTCGTGGCGGCGGCTGCGTGTCCGGAATAGAGCCAGAGGGAAACTTTTGCGCCCGGCTTCACGTCCGGGATTTTCACCCACACGAGTGCCTCGTTCAGCACGCCGTCGTATTTCTCGATGTGATGCGGCAGCACAGTGGTGTCGTCCTCCGTGACAAAGCGCAGGTCGCTGCCGTCGGGCTGCGCACCGGCGAAATTAAAATTTCCGTCGTGCAATCGCACGAGCAGCGGCACGGTGCCGACGGCATCGGCAATGTTCGCGCCGGCCGACGATGCGTCGAGCGTGATGGGTTTGCGAACTTGCCACTCTTTGTTCCACCACGACGCGTGAGCGGCGAGCGCGGTGGCGGCAAACACCAGCCAGGCCAGCGTGGCGCGCAGCGTGAGGATTTTTCCGAAACGGGAGGGTGTGTGGTGCATGGGAAGGGAAAGAGGGCTCAGTATTCGATGCCGAGGCGGAAAGTGACTTGGACGTCGCCCGCCTTGGTTTCGCCCTGGGTGATTTGCGGGAACCCGGCGTTGACGGTGCCGTCGACGAAATCAAAAACGCGCACCGTGCTGCCGACGCCGTAACTGGCGAAGTTGAAATGATTTTTTTGCGACGCCAGCGGATCGATGATTTTCAACCAACCCGCATCAGCGAAGACATACAGGCGCCACTCGCTGCGCAGGGACTTCCAACGGTTGAGCAGCGACGGGCTGCGCAGTTCGAGCGTGCCGAACACGCCGCCGTCGCCCGCTTGCTCGGCTTCGAGGTAGCCGCGCGCGGTGCCCCACCCGCCGCCCGTGAGTTGTTCCTGGCTGAGCAACGGCTGGTCGGAAATCTGGCCCTGAATTTTTCCGAAGGCCTGGAAGCCTGCGGGCAGTTCGCGCGTGTGCGCGAGGTCGCCTCGAAAATAAACGAAGTTCGCGTCGGCGTTGTAGCGGTTGTTGCCGAACCCGCTGCCGTCGTCGCCGAGTCCGCGAAAATGCCACGTGACCGTCGCGTTGAGTTCCGTCGACGTTTTCCGCGTCAGCCACGTCGCGCTATAGCCGGTGGAAAGTGGCACGTAGGCGATCGGCGTGTAAATCTCCGTCGAGCCGTCCGGCTGCGGCTCGCCAAGTTGGAGCAGCTGATCGAAGTTTTTGAAATCCGCGCCGACATGTGCGGAGTGCACAAAGCCGCGCCCGTCGGCCGTGGTGGCCGGACCGGGCAGCGTGATCATGGCACGCACGCCAGCGGTCTCGCCGCGACCAAGCACGGCGGCACTGCCGAGCGTGGAAACATTACTGTCCTGCTTCGACGCCTGCACCATAAGCGCGAACCAGTCGGGTTGCTCGAAACGCGCGAGGTAGTAACCGGAAAACACTTTCACCTCGGAGGTATTTTGCGGCGAAGTCTGGTAGCTGAAATTCAGTGCGTGGCCGCGCTGCCACAAGTTCGTGGCGCTGACGGACGCATTCACGCGCAAGTCAGTGGTGTCGGCGCTGCGACGGTTGTTCACTTCCGCACTCGCGTGAAACGGCGCGTTTTCTTTCACCGTGAGTTCGACGTCCACCGTGTCCGGCGCGACGCCCGCTTGCAGCGACGGCGTGACCTGCCGCTCGGAAAGCCGGTTGAGCGCCATGACGTCCTGCGTGAGCTCGTTAAAATTCAAAACTTTTCCCTCGGCCACCGACGGAGCCATTTCCTTGAGCCGCGAAGGCTGCGAGTAGCGCGCATCGCGCACACGCAGCCGCCCGATTGGACGCTCGATGACAAGCAGACGCACGACGCCACCGGGGGTTTGTTCCGGAATCTGCACCCCGACGGTTTGATAGCCAGCATCGGCGTAAGCTTTTTCCAACGAAGCCCGCGCCAGTTCGACATCCTCCGCCGTGCGATCCGGGCCGAGGAAAGGATACACAGCTTCTTCGACGGCGAGGCGCGGGAGTTTCTTCGCGCCCTCGACGCGATATTCCTGGATGAACCACGCCTTCTCCGTGCGACCGGTCGTCTGGGCCATCACGGGCGTCGCACACGCGGCGCACAAGCCAAGCCATGTGGCTGCCATCGTTGTCCGTGAAAAAATCACGCGACGACGGATACAATCGAAACTGGAAAAAAAGCGCGGCAAGGAAACAGGTGTGTGAGCGGTGCGCATTGACCCGGCCTGAATCGCAATCAGTCGCCGGAAATACGCACAGCGGGGCGAGTGAAGATTTCGTTTTCACCCTTTCAAGCGCGCTCGGGTCGAGAGCGAGATTGTAACAACGCGCCCGAAAAATTCGTGGGTTCGTCACCTATTCGTCGCACAGACGTCGTGTGATTTTCACGCGCCAAAAAATCGGCGTTGGATTCAGAAAATCATCAGAGAAATGCGCGGTCTTCTGACCTGAATCAAAGACGCCACTCAGCGTTTATTAAGAGGAAATCTCTCGCCTTCGATATAATCACCCCTGCTCAAAAATTCAGAGGTCACCGTAGTGACCGAAATCCCCAAACAGATCCTGTGTTTCAAGTGCCTTTTTCGCAGCCACTGCGAGCGTCAGGCTTGCGCCAACTCAGCTGAAAATGGAGACCAAAAAAAACTTGGGCAACGGGGGACTGAAGCCCGTTGCCCAAGTTTAAAAAGTGACCGCGCCCACTCAATAGCGCGGCCACAAAGTTAACGGCCAGCGTGAGACGCGACCGGATTTCTAGTGATCGCGAACTCAGGCAGCTTGCGCGGCCTTGGCTTGCTGGCGACGGCGATAGATCACGAGACCGAGCGCTGCGGCGCCAAACATGGCGGCGTAGGTGGAAGGTTCCGGGATGGCCGCAAAGTTCGAGCCGGTGAACGAGAGTTCACCTGTGTTCGAAAGCGCGAACGTGCCGAAGAACAGGTTCGTGCTGGTGCCGCCACCCGTCGGCGTGATCGAATACAAATCCGAAGCCGAATAACCCGTGAAGGTATTCGTCACCGGGTTCACAAACTTGGCCGTGGTGAGACCGGTAACGCCGAACGAATTGGCACCCGTCGTGGCCTTGGTCACCCACGCATTGCCACCCGCAGGGAGCAACACGGTGTCCGAGTCGAGAGTTTGTCCCGACGAAGCGAGGGACAGACCGTTGTAGACCGAACCGATGTTGGAGGCAGCCGTGCCCGCGAGGGACGTGCCGATGTTACCGTAGGCGGTATCATTGGCGACGCCCAGCGCCGAGCCGGCATCCGTCCAGCGATTGGTGACCCAGAAGGTGCGCGCGGCCTGGCCGTTCGTAGCTGCGCCGCCCGTGCCGGCGGTGCCAGCGGCGGCCCAGACCAACGTGGAGTCGGAAGCCCAACCTGCACCGTAGGCCGTGGTGAGCACGGAACTGATATTGCCGAGAGAAAGCGTGCCGGAGATACCGGAAGCGCTCGCGCCCGTAAACGAGTTGATGTTGCCCAGGTTGATTTCGAGGCTGTTGGACGTGTTGCCCTGGCGGAAGCCAAGGATCAAATCGCTGGTCGTGGATGCGACCTGCGCGGACGCACTGCAAACGACGCCCAAGGTGGCGACGAGCACAGCGCTGCGAAGGAATTTTAGTTTCATATTATTTTTCCCGTAACGAGTGTTGTGGTAAAACTTAGTAGATCGGATTGACGACGCCGCCCTCGACCGAACGCACGACGTTCATGTTCGCGAGGAGCGTGCCGGAAGCGACGGCGTAGGTATCAGCCATGCCTTGGCCGATGACGTCAGCGAGCGCCGCCGGGCCGCTGGCGAGGTCAGAGCGATAATACATGTGCTGGAGCGTCCAGAACGTATTGGAGCCACGGAGCACGCCGTTGACGGTGTTCGGAACGCCGTTGTAGGTGAGTTCTTGAGCGGCGCCGGGAGTGTCGCCGGTGCCGAGGTAACCGACGAGGATGAAACGATTGCCGTTCGCATTGGTCGCGGTGGAGAGGATGGCTTTTTGAAGAACCGCTTTCACATGGCCGCCGCTGGAATAACCACCGCTGCCGTTAACACCGGCGGCGAGTGCGAGACTGTTGATCGAGCCTGCACCGGAGTTCGGGCCTACGTCGACGTTGGACGCATCAAAGGCACGGTATTGAGCAGCAGGCGTATTGACGTCACCGGTGACGGTTTCGGCAAAGGCCGCGAGGCGGGTGCCGGAGTCATTGTCGCGACCGACCAAAACCACATCGACGCCGAGGTCGGAATCGTTGCCCGTGAACATCGCCAGAGGCGCAATGCCGTTCGCCACCAAGTTTTGGGTAAGCAGCGAGGAGATGTTCGTCAGACGATCGTAAGAAGCCTGAGCGACGCTCGGGTGTTTCGTGCCCTTGGCCCAAACGAAGGTGACGACGCCAACGCCGCCGCTGACATCGGTGAGGGTCACGCCCGTGTTGCTGCTGCTAAAAGCCGTCGAGTCCTGGTAGGAGTCGGACATCACGACCGTGGGAGCAGCGGCTGCTTCAAAAGCCACCGTGCCGGAGCCCACCGCGGTGGTGGACGTTCCACCCGTCACCGCATACGGAGCGGTGCTGGCGACGGAGGCCGTCGCCCACGTGGCGGAACCATTGTTGCTCGTGGTGGAGAGCCAGGCTTGCGCAGTGTTGCCGCCGATGGAAGTGGCCGCATTGACGTTATTCACGATCCAGTTCACGCCGCCGACCGAGCCGGCCAAGCAAACTTGAACCGTGTCGGTGCCGTTGGTGAAGATAACTTGGTTGGCGCCATTGAGCGCAGACCCAACGTAGAGCGCTTTGACAGAACCGGAACCGAGGTGGTTGATCACCGAGGCGAAAAGCGCACGACGGAATGCGGAAGAGCCGGAGATCTTAATCGTGGCCGCAGAGGCCATGTTAAGGCAGGCGACAGCGAGCAGGCTCGCGGCGAGTGTTTTGAAGAGTTTCATAAACAGGAACTGATAGGGTGTGATTATTACTGAAGACGATTGACTCACAGGGTGTGTGCCGGCGCTTCAGTCCAAACATCCTAGCAGTGCATTGTGGCAATGTGAGGACACCGCCGTCACATCGTCGCGACGTTTGCGTGACGCGCCGCGCGCTCTGCAACAACCGTGTGAACTTCAACTCCCGCCGTTTTCCGCAACGGGCGTATCAACGGGCGACGGCGCGGGAAGATCAGCGAGATTTTTTGCTGCGGGTGAGCGCCGCTCGGCTTCGGGCGAAAATTCTGCGGCGGCAAGCGCGATATTCAGCTTCGTGAAAAGGCGACGACACAGCTCAAAACTTCCCGCATCGCCCCTCACCTGCTCGGCCAAACGCCGCGCATACTCGCGCACGTTTTCCTGATTATCCAACGCGGCGGCCGTCATCACTTGCCGCTGACGGAGTTGCACCACAAACGCGAGCGGCGCGGCCGCCGATTGTTTTTCGATATCGGCGAGGACCTGCCACGTGTCCGCAAAACGCGCCCGAAACGCGAGCGCGTCGGCATAGTAAAGCGCCAGCTGACTCGCGCCCGCATCGTGGGTCGCGCCGATTTCGTAGAGCGTCCAGGCAAGTTCCAGCCAACCACGTCGACCGGCCGCGCGGGCCAGCAAGTGTAGCGCGGCAGGATCTCCCCGAAAGGTGTGGAGAAAAAACCCGACTTGCTGCGACCAGCGCGACGCGTAGGCCGGCCGTAGCGAAAGCGTTTCCACCAGCAGCACCTGCGAACCGACCTCGTGCGGAAAGCGCTGGGACGCGGCTTCGGCGGTGCGCACAGCATCGTCGACCCGACCCGCCGCTTCCTGCCAGCTCGCGAGCGTGGCATAGGCTGCAGGCAGCGCCGACTCAGCAGAAATAAATTTCCCCAGCAAATCGATCGCCGCCGCCGCTTCCCCCCCGTCCCATAAGATCGGCGCAATCACGGCTGCCGTCGTCGTCGCGTCCCGCAGGCGAGGGTTTTTCTGCAGCAACTGCAGCGCCTCTGCCGGCCCGCGCACATTTCGCGTCGCGACGATTTCGTAAACTTGCAGCCAGTCGGCTTGGGCGCGGCCCGCGAAGCCGGCACCATAATTTTGCCGCAGCAAATTCAACGCATGCTGATCGCGCCCCGTGGAAGTGAGCAGCGCGAACAGACGTTGCACCAATTTCGGCTCATCGGGAGAAAGTGCGAGGCCGGCTTCCAGCACTTCGATCTCGAGATCGGTAGCGCCAAGCTTTTGGAAAAAATCCGCCGCTGCCAGCCGCCCGGTGAGGTTGCCGGGATCGCGGCGCAACGCAGAATTGAACAGCATGTGCGCCGCACGAAAATCTTTTGCCTCCACCTCGGCGCGAGCCCGGGTGAATTGCTGCGCGGCCACGGAACGACGCACTTCCTGCCAGCGCAGCAACGCAACATCCAGGAAACGCACTTCGCGCTGCTTGCCCGCATAGCGCAGCACGAGCCACCCGCCCACCGCTCCGCTCACATACAATCCGCAAAGTGCGATGAGAATCCAGCGCCCCCAGCGGCGGCGAGGCACCCGCACGATCGGTGCAGTCAGGGGTGCATTATCCTTCGGCGATTCACTCGGTGCGGCGGAATTCATGGCTGACTCTCGGCGGCACTCGCTCCCCAAAGACGCTCCAAAGCAAAAAAGTCCGGTCCGCTACGCGGTGGTGGTTGGAAGAATGCCGGCAACACACCGGGATTGGGCGCGATGGTTTCGATCTGAAGCGAACCGGTGCGGCCGCTGGCATCAGTCACGACTTCGCGAAACGCAAACGTGACGCCGGCTACTTCGCGGAAATCATCATAACGCACCACGGAGCCATCGCTGATCTCCCGCGCCACTTCCCGATAACTCGCTTGATCGATGCATGCCGTATAACCGGAACCGTCCGCGCGATTCAGCGCGATCCGGTAAACCGGTTTTTCCGCGACGACGCCATCGGGCAGCCGCTCGAATTGATAACCCTCGGGCCGAAACAGAGCATTTTCAAATTCGCCCAGGTGACGCCTGCCTCCGAGCGCCTCTCCCGAGACAGGACTGAACGGCAGCGTGGTCGAACGCTGCCAGAAACGTTCACCATCACCCGCCAACAGGTAGTGGCTGAGGCCCTGGTTCATCACGGTGAGGCGAAACTTCGCGGGCCGGAGCTTGAGCAGGATGATGTCCTGCGTGCTACCATCGGCCGCATGCAACTTCGCGCGAACCTGATACGCGGCAAACTTCTGCCACGCCGCACCATTTTGATTTCGTCGCGCGAACTCGCCGAGAATATCCATGGCCAAAAGTGGTGACGCAGTGGCAGCGGTAACATCTGGCGAGGTGCCTGCATGAGGTGCCCGAGCAGACGCCAGCAAAAGCACGAGATCGTCGTCCTCCAATTTTCCATCGAGCAATCGCCGGTAAAAAACATCGGAACGCGTTTTAATTTTTTCCAGCCACTGTTCGCCACTTTGCGGTGCGGGGCTCGCCGTATCGCCCGCTTGTGTCGGAGCAAGAGCGAGCACGCGACGGCGCGCCAGTTCCACGCGGAGCGGAGCATCGGACAATACCATGAGTTTCGCCGCTAAGTGTCGCAGCACCACGGACCGCAATTCGGAGGTGGGCACAGGAAAATCAGCGAGTTGGTCAAACAACACCGGACGACGCTCTTTCAATTCCGCGAGCACCGCGGCCACGACCTTCGTCAGGATTTCCGGCGAACACTCCGACGTTTCCCGTTCGATCCAGCTGGTTACGAGCGCGATTTGCCCGGCGGAAAAACGCGCATCGGGCAAGTTGTCGCTCGTGAATCCTTTTTCTCCAACCGGTGCGACGGGTGACGCTTCAACCAGCTGCGCACGAATCGCGAGAGGCGAGGTCGCCATGAGCAGCGCGGCCAGCGGCAGCGAAACGGCGTTTCGTGCATTCCTCATGCTGGCACTCCGGATTCAGGCATCGTCGCCTGCTGGTAGGCCTTCAGGGCTTTGCGATCAGTCCGTCCGTAGTAAATGGCACCGGAGCTGGCGTCCGCCTGGTTCAACACTGCGCCAAAAATCGGGACATTGGCTTGGGCGAGTTTCCGCACCGTGTGTTGGGCCGCATGGCGGTTCACACCGCTGAATTTAACGGCGTAGAGCACTCCGTCCACAAGCGGCAACAGACTCATCACATCGCTGACGGCGGCGAGCGGCGGAGTATCGAAAATCACGCGGTCGTATTTTTCGCGGAGTTGTTCCACCAATGCCGCGAAGCGAACGCTATTGAGCACCGTTACAGGGCTATGGGTGCCAGTGCCGGCGACGATCACGTCAAGGTTCGGCGTCGCGGATTTCTGCACGATCGTTTCCAGTGATGCACCGCGCAGGCAATAATCGACGACGCCAATGTTTTTCCTCAATTGGAAATTTTGCAGCAACGTCGGTTTTCGCAGGTCGCAATCCACAATGACCGTGCGCATTTCCTGGCAAGCAAACGTCTCCGCGAGGCGTGACGAAACGAATGATTTGCCCTCGCCCGGCATGGTGCTGGTGATGGCGATCGCGCGCGCGCCGCTCGTCTCGGCATACACGCGCAACAGTGAATAGAGCGAAAGGAAGGCCTCATTTACCGCACCGTCCTTCCGCCCCAGCGTGCCGCGCGGATCCCGTGATTTTTCTTCAGCCGGGATGATACCCAGCAGTGGAAGGCCGATGAACTGTTCCACATCAGTCGGCGTCATCACTTTGTCGTCGAGCCGAGCCACTCCATATGCGAACATTGATCCAACGAAAATCCCGAGCACCACCGTAGCACCAAGATAAAGCGGAATGTTGGGCGAAACCGGTCGCATGGGTTCGAACGCGCGATCGATGAACCGGGCGGTCTCCAACTCCATGTTACCGGTGACGGAAGCCTCGCGGATCCGGGCGATCATCGCCTCAAGCAATTGATTGTTCACCCGGAACTCACGGTCGATATTTTCATACTCCACCGCGAGTTTATCCACGGCGAGCGAGTGCGCCTCCTGTTCTCCGAGCGCTTTACGCGCTTCCTCATTACGGCGTTTGGCATTCTCGTATTCCGCGCGGATCGACGAAGCCGCGACCTTGATTGCAATCGCCATCTCCGCCTCCGCTTGAGCGATGGCGTGCGCCGCCTCGATCATGCGCGGATGGAGCGCGTTGTAACGCTCCTCAAGTTGCCCCTGCGCAAGTTTCAAACGAGTGATCTCAAGTATCAATTGCGTAACTTTCCCTTGCTCGGCGATGAACGGAAGCTCGAGTAAATCGCGGCCCTCGGTGGTCCATTGCTGCACCTGCTGCCAGCGAATCTCGGCATCGAGAAAACGCGATTGCGTCTGCGTGCCCATTAGGTTCAGCGCTTTGAGCTTCTCGGTGACGATGTCTTTATTTTGCACGAGCGAAACGAGGTTGCCGCGCTGACGGTAAGTCTGTTGCGCGGTAGCGATTTCATCGACGCGTTTGCGTTGTTGGTCAGCTCGCGCTTTGAGATCGTCCACCACCTTCATCGATTCTTCGATGCGTTGGCGCGTGTTATAAGCGATGTATTCGATAGCGATCAAATTTGCCATTCGCGCCGCCACTTTTCCGTTGGGATGGGCAAAGCGGATGTTGGCTACAAGACTCATCCGGACAGGCATGATCTTGCGTCCGCGAAAAAGAATATCAACCACGTTGGCCGTGGTTTCGCCACCGGACTTCAAGGGCTCCAACAAGTCGCGCTGTTCCTCAGGCGTTAGGCGGGCGGCTACATTCTGTAACACCGCGACGCTGTCGAGCAGCCGCCACTGGGTATTGAAGTCCGCATCGCTGGTCACTCCACTTTCCACCATATCGACAGTGCGGAGGAGAATAGGTGCGCGCCGCAGTAACTGCACCGACGCCACACTTTCGTAGATGGGCTTGGGGCCAAATGTCCACACGGTGCCAGCCACGCATACCAACAGAAAGCCGAGCACCAAATACCATTTCCGCTCACGAAGCAAAAACCACACTTGGCGTAATTTCACACCGAGAGGAATATCTGACGACGAGCCATCGTCGCCGTTGTGGAAATCGGGTGGGTTTGAATGAAGAGGCGATTGCATTGAACTTTAGAATCAGAGCATGCGCTCAGGCACGTAAACCACGTCGCCATCTTGGATGATCCAGCGATTAGCTGCGCCGCCGTTAACGACTTGGTCGGCATCGATCACCACGTTTTCTTTGGCGCCGTCGCGGCGCGTGGTCGTCAAGATCACGCGATTGCGGTTGGCCAGACGTGAAAATCCACCGGCACGCGCCACTGCGTCGAGCAAGGTGAAGTTGCGCTCCGGCGGGATACTGACGGACGAAGGCACATTGACTGCTCCAAGCACGTTAACAACTCGCGGCGAATATTCCGCGATAATGATGTTAACCTGGGGATTCTTGATAAAATCTTTTGCGAGACGCTCCGTGATGATTAACTCCGCCTCGCGCAGTGTGCGATTCTCGACATTTACTGCGCCTACGAGGGGCACCACGATCATGTAATCCTGCGACACACGCACCTCGCGCACCAAGTCGGGCTCTTGAAAGACTTCGATGCGGATCACATCCATCGGACGCAAAAGATACGCCGCTTGATTAGCAGAGCGCTTTTCTTGCGCCGAGATCTCACCGCCCGCCAGCGCGAAGATAGAAATCAACAACGTCCAAAAAAGCCGACTCGAGAAAAGTGAATTGCGTGCGGTCATGATGCCTCCGTTCAATACCGCAACTGCCAGTTCCAACTTAGGATATTGTTGGAGAACTCCGCCGTCGCGATCGACGATTGATTATTCCGGAACAGATAATCCAGCGAGGTGCTGATCCACTGGTTGAAACTATAGGCCATGGAAACGTCGCCCGACCAAAAGTCGTCAGTGCGGGCCAAGTTCGGGTTGCCCGTAAAAATCGACGCACCGTAGTCGCTAGCTTGGTAAGTCGAGCCCACTTCGAATCGCAGAAACGGCGTGGGAGTCGAAATCCAGCGAAGTGCATAGCGGCTGCGTGTCACTGATTCACCGCGTGCACCAAGTGCAAAATCCCGGGAGAGTGACAACGCAAGCCGACTCTTAGCGCTCGCCCTATAATCAAAACCACCTTCCAGGCCCAACCCGTCATCGCGTTCGAAACCTTCGACCTCGCGGGTGCGATAGCCAACGAAGAAACGTCCTGTGAGACGCTCGGTAAAATCTCCCTTGGCCCCGAGATTATAAAACCAGTCTTTCGCTTTTGCTCCGACGCGTTGCGGTTCTTCCACGCGATAAGTCGCGCCGCCGCCCACTTCAAGTTTGGCCGATGTTTTCCAGAATAAGCGAACCGGCAACGACACTGCCTCGCTGCCGCTGAATGTATCGGAACGATAACGCACCTGATCGTATTCGACGCCGGCATTGACGCTCGTTTTTTCCGAGATGCTGAAGGCCGAAGCCGCGCCGAGATTTAATTGATCTCGCCGAAATGCTGCGTTCTCGCCGAGCACCGCGACGTCACCGTTGTTTTGGTTACTCTGCTGGAATGCAGCCGATGACTGAAAGCTCAGACGGTTGCCGATGAAGCCAAAGGCTGCACTGCCGCGTCCGAGATTCACGTTTTCAGACGTATCGTCGAGGTAGTGCTGGAAAGCGTGGCGATAGGCCAGCGCACCGTGAGCGTTCGCCCGTTCACCCCACGCAAAATCAATACCGGGGGCCACGGTTGCAATCACGTCGTCCGCTTCATCCCCGTGATTCAGGTAAACATTGTCATCGTAACGCGCACCGACATCAAGCGTCGCGTGCAATCGATAGCGGCGCGACAGGACAACGTCCGTCGCCTTGAGACCGGTGTCGCCGTCGCGAGCGGATCCCACGCGCGGAGAGGCGGCGCGTTCAACTTCTTCCTGAATAGCGGGCGCACGCGCTTGCGCAACCGGCGCATATTCAACGTTAACATGCGGGGCGACCGCCACTGTCTCGGGCGTAAGCGTGCGCGCACGCGAAGCGCCTGCAGGTGCCGCAGCCACCGCTTCATAGCGAGGTGCAGGCAACTTGGCCGCTGCCGCCGCGGTGGCGCGCACGCGCGCGGTCATGCCATCGATCTTCGTCACCGCGGGCGTAAACGCCACGGCACTACCGATCGTCTCAGAAAATTTCGGCGCCGCTGCCGCCGCACGTTCGGCAAACTCCAACGCCACGGCTGAGATCTTGGACGACTCAGTTTGATAGGCCGTGGCCGCGACCGTCGCGACGCGCACCGCATTGGAAATGCGTTTTTCTTTTTTCGCACGCGAGGTGCCGGTCTCGTTGGCGATCTCGCGCACCTGTTCGGCCAGCGCCCGACCATCTGGGGCCGTGGCGGCGTGAACGGACATCACGAGCGTCCACGCCAGCACGCACGAAGCAGCGCGAAGGATTTTCTGAGCAAGGCTGCACCAAATTGAAAACGGGGATGAGGGTGTGATCATCGGGAAGCGGAGCATCCTAACGATTGTATATGCCAAACTCGCTACGCCGTCGTTACTTTGCCGTAACGAATCTCCCAAAAATAAGCGCGAAAGTGAATTCGCGGTTACGGCCTCTTTTCAATTTGCCGCCACGGTGACACGCACCGAAAGCGTCACGCGTCGAACGATCTCTGCTCCGTTTCGACACACACACGTAATCCCCAATCCACGGAACGCGTTTCTGTAACCTCGCCGCTGGCCAGTTCACCTGCCTCGGCGTGCACACCTGAACGCCCCTTCGTTGAAACCATTCTTCCAAATCATTCGGTCGCGCCGCCTGCAACGCGACTGCTCAGCTTCATCGAACCGTCCCTCTTATTCTAAGAATCGAGGCACCGGTCGAGTGGACGCGAACGCATGCCTGCGCACTTATTCCCATGAGTGATGCAAAAATTTTATTCGTCCTCACGGGGTCGGTCGCCTGCTACCAAGCATGTGATGTGCTGACACGCCTCGTCCGCAACGGACACCCTGTGCGCGTGGCGGCCACTCCGGCCGCACTGCGTTTTGTGGGCGCGGCCACGCTCGAGACGCTCTCGGGCTGGCCGGTGCTCGAGCTAACTTGGGGCGTCCAAGAAGGAACTGACCACGCCACTCTCGCCACTTGGGCCGACTGCCTGATCATCTGTCCGGGAACGGCCAGCACGATGACACGGTTGTCCGCCGGCGTAACAGAAGACTTCCTGAGCGAACTATTCCTTGCTCACTATCGTCACAAAGCGCGAATAATTGTCTCCGCCATGACCAGTGAAATGGCGCAGCATTCTTCTTCGCTTTTGGCGATTGCCCGTCTCGCCGACTCGGGAGTGCACATTTTTTCCCCTACCGCTCTGTCCCCGGAGCCAAGCAACCATGCCGGCGACGAAATGATGCCTGCCGAAGAAGCGGTGCTAAAGATCGAAGTCGCACTCGCTCGTCCGAAACGGCGCCTGCGCATTTTGGTGACAAGCGGGGAGACCTTTGCCGTGACCGGAGGATGGAAGCTGTCCCCGCATCCGAGCGCGGGCCAAGCGGGGGCGGAATTCGTTCGGGAATTCATCCAGCGTGGTCATGAGGTCAAGTTGTTGGGTAGCCGACAGCCCGTCGGGGTCGGAGACGAAGCAGATGAATATTTCGACACGGCCAAAGAACTATTCACCTTACTCACGGCGGCGGTGGAAACGCATTCATTCGACTTGGTGCTACATGCGGCGACAGTGGAGAACTTCGAAGTAACCCTTCTCGATGCAGCCAAGTCAGATGCTCTTTCAAAAAAATCCCAACGCAGCGAACCCGCAAATCAGCGCACTGCTCCGTTCGATTTCGATGGAATCCGTGAACGGAGCAAAAACCCCGCTGTGCTGATTGCGGTGTTCCAACCTCAGCGCGGCGAATTTCCCATTGATAGAGATGGTCAGCTAAGCGACAGAAGGCCGGGAGTGAGTGTAGACTACGTCATGCACAGTGCATCTCCTTTCGCAGTGGATCCTGCGGGAGAAATTTATCTCTCCAAGACAGGCCAAGGACTCGTTGCAAGCGCCGCCAACTTACCCGCAACAGCCCGAATGCTTGAAAAAGAATTGTTCGACCAACTCGCATCGGATTAGGTGCGAGTAATCCGGTCTAATGGAAGTCCGGCAGGTTGATTTAGAAACTGAAGACATGGAAATCTGAATTTTAAATTTGCTGCATATTCTTTAAAAAGCATATTCCTATTTAGGCATGCAGTTAATCGAATTCAGGTCCGCGCTTTGCAGCACTCGGAAAAAGAACTCCGCTTCGTCCTCCCGAACGACGAGGAGAACCGAAGATGAGTGCTGCTGACGCCATGAGCCTCGTTCAAATCTACCAGTGCCTCTGCGACGAGACGCGCCTACGCATCTTGAATCTACTCCATGACGGAGAGCTGTGCGTCTGCCACTTCCAAGAAATCCTCGGAGAGCCGCAGGTGAAGATATCCAAGCACCTCGCCTACCTACGCGCCCGTGGGATGGTCGAGGCGCGCCGCGAAGCGAACTGGATGATCTACAGCATCCCGGAGAAGCGCTCCAAGGAGTTGTCCGCGAACCTCGCCTGCCTCCAAGACTGCACCTCCGAGCACAAGACCTTCATCCGCGACCGACAGGCCAAGCAGAAAATCAAAAAAAAGATTTTCGAAGAGAGTCCCGTCTGCTGTCCGCCGTCGCCCAAAAAGAAAGCTTCAAAAGCCTGCTACCCATGAATCGTCCCTACAAAGTCCTCATCCTCTGCACCGGCAACTCCGCGCGCTCCGTGATCGCCGAATACCTCCTTCGCAAAAAAGGCAAAGGTCGCTTCGAGGTGCACAGCGCCGGCTCCAAGCCCACTGGCAGAGTGAACCCTCTGGCCCTCTGGGTGCTCAAAGAACACCACGGCATCGATGCGAGCGATGCGCGTAGCAAGTCATGGGACGAATTCAAAGCGACTGACTTCGACTTCGTTATCACGGTCTGCGACAACGCCAAAGAGGCATGCCCGATCTTCCCCGGCATGCCCGTCGCTGCGCACTTCGGCTCGCCCGACCCCGCGGATGCGCAAGGAACGGAAGACCAACGCAAGTGGCTCTTCGTGCAGGTCGCGTCTCAAATCTCCCGCCGCCTCGAACTTTTCTGCGCGCTCCCCGACGGCCAACTCGACGCGACTCGCGTGCGCGCCATCGGCGACGCGCACAAGCTCGAAGGCGAAAATCAGATGGCTCGATAATGAGGCAAGGCAAACGGGTATTCCTTCCGGCGTGGCTCGTCGGTGAATTCCTCGGCACGTTTATCCTCGTGTTCTTTGGCTGCGGGGGCGTCGCCTCTGCGGTGCTCACAGGCGCGCAGGTGGGCGTGTTTCAAGTGGCGGTTGTTTGGGGCATCGCAATAGCCCTCGCGATTCACATTGCGGGCGGACTGAGCGGAGCGCATCTCAACCCCGCGATCACCGTCGCGCTCGCGACATGGACGGACTTCCGATGGAAGCTCGTTCCGCGATACGTCGCCGCGCAGTTTCTCGGAGCGTTCGCGGCAAGCGCCGCACTCTACGCTGCCTTTCACGGCGCGCTGCGGAGCTACGAGGCCGCGAACGATATTACGCGGGGCGCAGTGGGCAGCGAGGCATCCGCCATGATTTTCGGCGAGTTCTTTCCTAATCCCGCAGGCCAAGCGCTCACGGAAGCGGCGCGCGCTGCCGTCACCCTCGAAACCGCGTTCTTCATCGAAGCAATCGGCGCGGGCATCCTCGCGCTCGCTGTGATGAGCATCACGGATTTGAGAAATAAGACACGCGCGGGCATTCTCGCACCGGCGATGATCGGGCTAACGGTCACGATTCTCATCTCAGTCTTCGGCGCGCTCACGATGGCTGCTTTTAATCCGGCCAGAGATCTAGCGCCGCGCATCTTTAGTGCATTCGCCGGATGGGAAAGCGTCCCGTTCGCCACGAACGAAACCGGCTGGTTTTGGGTGTATGTCGTCGCGCCGTTAGTCGGAGCGGTGCTGGGCGGTGGGGCATATCGGTGGCTCCTTGCGCCGCACTATTCCGCAGCGAGCGGAGAAGCCTCCTAGATAACTTCGGGAGCGCGAGGTTTTCGGAAAGCGGACAACTCGCCGGTGCTATCGAAGACCCGAAAAGTCCGCTGCGTGTGCTGACGGCTGTGCTGCATGATTTCCCACGAGGCGAGCGCGTATGCCGGCTATAATTGAATACTCTCAGCTATTCTGGAGTTCACCGGCCAACTAAAACATCTCGAGTTGTCCGCGACTTTGCCTTCGAAAGTTTGCGCCGGAAAGTTGCGGGCGCTCGCGATTCAGCCCTGCCCGCCGGGCAGTGACTTCAAAGACCTTACCAATCTGCTCGGCGAAAATCCCTGTGCCTCGCATCCGCGTCCCCCAGTTTGAATCGTAGAGTTTTCCGTCCCGAACGTCTTGAATTCGCGAGATGATTTTTTCTTTTTTTCCTGGAGCGTGATCTTCGAGCCAGCTGAGAAAAACATCTTTCACCGCGTGCGGTAAGCGCAGCATAACCCAGCTGCATCCTTTCGCTCCTGCTTGAGCAACGGCGTCGAGAATAGCAGGAATCTCGTGATCAGTGAGTCCCGGAATTACGGGTGCCACCATGGCCACGACTGGAATGCCCGCGTCGCTCAGCATTCTCATCGCGCGCAATCGATGTTCGGGTCGTGCGGCTCTAGGTTCCAGCTTGCCAGCTAAATTGGCATCGAGAGATGTGACAGAGATGTGCACAGAAACGCAATTATGCTTGGCGAGATCTTGAAGTAGATCGATGTCCCGGGTTACTAAAAAGTTCTTAGTGATTATGCTGACCGGCTGACGAAATTCGGCCATTATTTCGAGACACTGGCGGGTGATTCGGAAGTGTCGTTCCGCTGGCTGGTAACAGTCGGTTGCTCCGCTCATCATGATCGGCTCGGGAATCCATTTGGGTGATTCCAGTTCTGAGCGCAGTAGTTCTGGCGCCCGCAATTTCACGAGAATCTTCGTCTCGAAATCTATGCCGCTGCTCCAACCGAGGTATTCGTGATAAGGACGGGCGAAGCAATATGAGCATCCATGAGAACATCCCCTGTAACTGTTCAATCCCCAATGCCTGCCGAGGTCGGGGCTTTCGTTTTTTGTGATGATACTTTCGGAAGCGTCGAAGTAATATTTGGTTCTGGGACTGCCTCGCTCTATCGGGACACCAGTGAATTCATCGAATTCACCATAGCTCTCATCGGGAGCCACGATGAGTGGATCAAATCGATTCGGCGGATTTATATTTGGGCCCCGACCTGTAATTCGCGTGTTCGGTTGCATGGGTTCGAAACGTTTTAATTCGTTTAGCAGAAACCGTGAGATGCCTGTGAAGATCTGCAGTTTTGACCATACGTGTTCATTTGAACACGTATTGTCAAATTGTTTCCATTAGAACTTTGATATGCCCGCCTCGGGACCAAATGAGAGATGGCCAACGTGATGGTCTGCGCCGAAGTCGGCCCGTCGAGAAGCTCTGCTCAACCGTGATCGAAAGCATTCTTCCGGCGTAGATTCAGCCGACCGCGGAACGTGGAAGCGAAAACCTACGCGACCATCCAGCGCCCGAGTCGGCCACCATTTTCATCGATCCCACCGGAATTGCGCCGTCAGCGTTGACCGGCGCACGACATGCATCAACGCGTTCGCGGCTAGAGGGGCTGATTTGACGAGGCAAAAAAAACCGCTATATTAACCCTGTTGTGCGCTAAAAGCGCACCATGACCCCATAGTTGGGAACCAAGAGCTTGCTGGGAAACGAATCACCCACAAGTCGCGGCCGTCACTACGGCGCACGTGATTCCAACAACGTAATCGAGTTAAACTGTGACTATGTGCCCATCGTCGAATTTCTCTGCCACCATTAGCCATACGATCAACTGCGCGATTTTAGCGCAAAATTCCGTAGCCCACTCGCTAGCCCGGAACCGGTCGCACCGCCGCGTGCCGCAAAAGAGCGTTTTTCCTAGTAGTCGATCGCACGCGCAGCCCTGAAAAACGTCCTCAATGCGCGACGATCAGCACCGATTCCTGAGCCTATTCCGAAAGCCTCCGGCTCGTCTGACGGTTGAACAAACTGCATGGATCCTCAATTGCCAACCACACGACGTGCCCGTGCTAATTGCAGCTCGTTTACTCAAACCTCTAGGTAAACCTCAACCAAACTCAGTGAAGTATTTCGCGACGACAGAAATCCTCACGGCGGTTGAGGACACCGCATGGCTGTCAAAGCTAACGGTCGCGCTCAGCGTGCACTGGCAAAAGAAAAATCGGCGCGCGGGCGCGCCTGTCGAATTCCAAACCGACGGGGCCGCAGGTTCTTCACCGCCACGCTCGGCGGTCGGATAAATTCGAGTAGCCCATGCGGCGTCCGTGGACATTGCTCTGGAATTTTCTCCGCGAGGTTCACTCTGTCGCCAATATTGGGAGAGTGATCGGGACTGCGGGGCTTAGCTTTTCACATAATCGGGAAGATGGCTCGGTTCAGAAGATCGCGGCGCCCGACCAACACTCGATGAACTTCATTGAGCGCGTTCCTAGTCCCGTCGGTAAATGCGCGAGAAGCGTGAGAACTCGGTTCCAGCCAAATCAGCTGTAACAGACTTTGCGGCGATCTCGAAATTCACGACGAAGCAGCGGACCTCCATCGTGCCGCTGCCAATTCTCCCCCCGTCGCAATGGCCGAGGCCGGTCCATCCTAGGGTTTCGTTCATGCGGTCTTCGAGGCGGTGGCGCTTCTCAAGATCTTCAGGCGTGCCCCTGCCTCGAATAGTGAACTCAATGATCATGGTCTCCAAATTGGGGATTTGATAAAACCCTTCTTTCTTTTTCTCGGCGATCAGCGCATCAATCGTCTTCGCTGATGACCGAAACAAGGAACCCCGGACGGTTTCGCTTTTTCCACGATAGCCGGCCTGTCCCGAATGAATGGTGTGCTTTCCGTCGGCCTCCCACGTCTCCCAATATTCAAGGCCATCTGAATTTTTACGGTAGAGTCGGATCATACCTTCACGGGCGAACTGATTTCTTTGATTTGCCGATTCGATCGTAGCGACGCTGTGCACCGTCAAGGGCTTGGATGATAAAATAGTCCGATTCTAACGTGATGACTTTGTCTTCATCCTGAAAGGCGTTCGGTTTCTGGTAGGCGTAAATAATTTTACCTGCGCTGAACTCCCATTTCCCAGCGAAGCGGATGCTTCCTTGATCCTTCAGTTCGATCGTGCCGTCGAACTTGCCGTCGGCATGGAAACGCAGCACGACGACTTTGCCGCTGGTTGAGGCATTGTGCTTCCACGCACCTACGAGACTTGGCCCGGGGATTGACGATTCGGGAGCCGCTCCAAATCCACAGACAAACAGTAAACAGAAAATGAGAGCACTGAGTTTTGGCACAGGAGTTTGAAAGCCAGTGTGGGACACCGAGGCAAGCATGCGTGGATGAGCGCTTCGCTTGGCGCCTTGTCGCGTCTTCCTGACGCCACTCGACGATATGATCACGCCGTTGCCGAAACTGGGAGAGTGATCACTGCCGCAGGGGTTTCGTTTTTTTCATAGTCCTCCAGAGCGGGCAGCGTAACGCGAGCCTTGCGCGCGTAAGCGCGATGCACGGCCTTGCTGTTGTGACCGAGAGCAAGTTGCGCGAAACGTTCCGGATAACCGGCGGTCTTCGCGCGCTCCGCCCAGGCGTAACGGTAGCTGTGCAAACTCACCCCGTGAATGCCGAGACCAAGACAGCGTTCGCGAAATTCGTTCGCGCGGTAGCCCGGCTTCCGGCCGCGAAGGTATGGAAACAAGGGTCCGGCTTTCGGCAGCGTCCGCAGAATCTCCGCGACGCTCTGACCGAACTTAACCTGGGGCGGAGTCTGATTCTCGCGCCACTTCGTCTTCATGCGGACGTACGTGATCGTGTGGCTGGCCCAGTCGATGTCCTCCGCATGGAGGTTCGCGAGGTCGCCTTGGGACGGTCCAAGATACCACGCCAACTGATAGAACGCTTTACGCTCGGCATTGCCTTCACGCTCCACGATGCGGGCGTGCTCTTCCCACGTAATGGCGCGTTTCTCTTTGTGCCGGATCGCCGGCCATTGCCGTTTCGGGACCAATGGCCAGGGCAGCCAATTCATGTCCACGCAGAAATTATGCAGCCTCCTGAGGTGAGTATTGGTGGACACGCAGCCCGCCCGCATGACTTTCAAGAGTTCCTCTCCTTGGGTTTCGACCAGTGCCCGGGACCAAAGCGGCGCAAACGCCTTGTCCTTTTGCGCGGTGATCCACCGGTCCTTGTTGGAGCCCAACTTTGTCTCCGTTAATGCCGTGACCGCATCCCGCCAGGTGCGCGTGCCGATGGCCTTGTCTGCTCCCATCAAATACGCCCGGGCGATCTGCAAATTGAGGATCGGTTGTCGTTCCGCCTGGTTTTTCGCCAGCACGATTTGTTCGGCGGCATCCTCGTCGTTCGTCGCAAGGCTGGTTCGCTTTCCGGTCAGCGTGTCTTTGCAATAAAACGTATCTCCGCGGCTGCCGCGGCGGGTCAAACGATAGCGGGTTTTCATGGTGGTGAGCACAAGCTCGACGATAGCCGGAAACGGTTCCGCAGCGTTAGCGGGTAGCGGGCGAGTTACTTCCCGTTACGCCAAATTTTCTAGGAGTAGAAAATCTGGTGTCCGTTTTGGTGTCCGTTTCCACATCGACCCTCCGATCTCAGAGCTGCGCAGGCAGTTGAAATTGGAGGTGCGGGGCGGAATCGAACCGCCGGATAGAGCTTTTGCAGAGCTCGGCCTTACCACTTGGCTACCGCACCCAAATCAAACGAGCGCGCAAGTTGGGTCAGTTTTTCACGTTCTGCAAGAACTGAAATGCCACCTACTTCGCGCTAGACTATGCGGCGGCGTTTCCGGTTAATCCGGCATGCCCTGCACTGTTTTCACCATCGCCAACCAAAAAGGCGGCGTCGGCAAAACCACCACCGCGATCAACCTCGCGGCCGCTCTCGCCGAGCAAAAAATCCCGACGCTCGTCGTCGATCTCGACCCTCAGGCCAACGCCACGAGTGCCCTCGGCATCGAGAAACAAGAGGGCAAAAGCCTCTACGGCCCGTTGCGCGGTGAAGGCACCGCCTTGGAAATGGTCACGCCCACCGCATGGCCGAATCTCTCGGTCATCCCCTCGGAAGTCGATCTGGCCGCGATCGAAATCGAACTCGCCCAGCAGGAAAATTATCTCCTCAAACTTCGCGCCGTCCTCGACCCGATTCGCAACTCCGGCAACTACCGCGCCATCATCTTGGACTGCCCGCCCGCGCTCGGCATGCTTTCGATGAACTCCTTGGCGGCCGCTGATCATCTTTTGATCGCACTCCAATGCGAATACATGGCGCTCGAGGGCTTGGGCCAGATTCTTAAAGTCGTCGACCGCCTCAAAACCGCCGGCGTCAATCCCGCCCTCGATATCGGCGGAGTCGTGATGACGATGTTCGACAGTCGCACGAATCTCTCGAAGCAAGTCGTCGACGAGGTGAAGCAACATTTGTCCGACAAAATTTTCAGCACGGTGATTCCGCGCACCGTGCGCCTCAGCGAAGCCCCGAGCTTCGGCAAACCAATCTTTGCTTACGATAACGCCAGCCCCGGTGCGGTCGCCTATCGCGCGTTGGGCCGTGAAGTCGCCACACGTTTCAATTTGAAAGACAAACCCGCGCCGACTCCGGTCGCAGCAGCGCCCGCCGCGCCGAGCGCCTAGTTGCGTTTAAGGCGGTTCGCGTTTCCCTGCACCCTCCGTGCTCGCCACTTTTTCCAAATACTACACGGCGTTTCTCGTCGGCCTGCAAAGCAACCTGATTTACCGGGTGAACTTTGCGATCCGCGGATTCTTTTCGTTTTTCCATTTGGTGGTCGTGTTCATTTTGTGGAGCGCGGCGTATGCGGGTAATAATTCCATTGGCGGGTTCAGCTTGGAGCAAACGATCACCTACTTCGTGGCCCTGATCGTGGTGCAGTTCATGATCGGCGCCTTCAATGAAGACTACCAGATCAGCGAGGAAATCCGCAACGGCCTCATCAATCAGTTCCTCCTCAAGCCGGTTAATTATTTCGCTTACCGCTTCAGCATTTACCTGTCGGCGCGACTCGTGACCGGGCTGCTCATTTTACTGCCGCTGATCGTCACGTATCCGCTGCTTAAAAATTACCTGACCTTACCCCAGGAGCTGTGGCCTTACCTTTACGCGATTCCTGCGTTGATGATGTCGGCCTTAATCCAGTTCGGCATCGCGTATTGCTTCGGCATGTTGACGTTTTGGTTCTTGGAGATCCAAGGCTTCGTCATTCTTTCGATGGCGTTGGAGTCTGTGTTAGGCGGGCAGATTTTCCCGCTCGATCTGCTGCCCAAATGGATCTTCGACCTTTCGACCGGTCTGCCGTATTTTTATCAAATGTATTTTCCCGTAGCCCTGCTCACCGGGCGCATCACTGATCCGGCAACCGCAGGCAACATGCTGCTGATTCAACTGTTTTGGACCGTGGTGATTTTATGCACGGGCCAGTTGCTCTGGCGCCGGGGATTACGTCTGCACACCGCAGTCGGAGGCTAACGTATGTTTTCCATCGGACATTACGCTCGTATCTGGCTCGCTTCTGCGCGCTATGCGGTGACGCGCACGCTCATGTTCCGCGGAGATTTCTTTGTGTGGGCCATGGTCGAACTTTTCTGGATGACGGTGAATGTCATGCTCGTTTCGGTAATCTACCAACACACGGATACCGTCGCTGGCTGGACCCAATACGAGATGATGCTGCTCGTGGGCACTTCGATGCTTATCCAGCGCTTCCTCATGGGATTTTTTTGGAGCAGCATTTTCGAGATGGGCCGGAATATCCGCACCGGCAACTTCGACTTTTTTCTCGCCCAGCCCGGTAACGTCATGTTCACCGCGACCACGCGGAAACTGGATCCCGACAGCCTGATTAATTCCCTCGTCGCGATCTCCGTAGTGGCGTATTCGGCGCATCAATTGCACCTCTCGCCCAGTTGGCTCGACATTGCACTCTACGCTCTGCTCGTCGTGTGCGGTGTGATCATCCACTACAGCGTGCTGGTGATGAGCATCTCCGCCGCATTCTGGATCACCAGCGCGCAAGGCATCGAAGGAAGTTATTTCACGCTCAGCGAATTTTCGCGCATCCCCCGGCAGGCTTTTCGCGGGATTGCGCAGGTGGCCTTCGTCTGGGTGCTGCCCATGGTCGCGGTCAGTAACATTCCCGCGCAAACGCTGATGAAGGGTTTCGATCTCCAGCTCGTGCTCTGGATTTTGAGCATCACGGTGGTGTGGCTGGGCACCGCGATTTTCACCTTTCATCGCGGACTGCGGCGTTACACCAGCGCCAGTTCCTGACCATGGCCAACGCCGACATCATCCACGATTTCCAAAAACGCCTCGGCTACGAGTTTCGCTCGCCCGCGCTGTTGCAGGAAGCGCTGACGCACGGTTCTTATTTGCAGGACGATCCCACCGTCGTGGCGCACAATCAGCGCCTCGAATTCCTCGGCGACTCCGTGCTCCAATTTATTCTGACGGACTCCCTTTTCCGCAGCTACACGACGGAACGCGAAGGCGTGTTGAGTCGTCGTCGCGCGATTCTTTCGAAAGGCGGATTTCTCACCGAGATGGCGCGCGACCTCCGGCTCGACGAGTGCCTGCTGCTCAGCAAAAGCGAGCACGATGCCGGCGGCCGTTCGCGCGCATCGATTTTGGAGGACGCCTTCGAAGCCCTCGTCGGTGCACTCTATCTCGACAGTGATTTGGCCACGGTGCAGCGCCTCGTGCTCAGCTGGTATGGGCCGCTCGAAAAGCGCCTCACGCACACCGAAGACGCAGAGAATCCCAAGGGCCGTTTGCAGGAACTCATCCAACCCGTGCACGGCAACACTGCGTTGCGTTACGAGGTCACCGACACGACCGGCCCGAAACACGCACGCGAATACGCCGTCGCCGTGTTTCTCCACGACCGGCAACTCGGCGTGGGTAACGGCCCTTCGAAAAAAGTCGCCGAAGAAGCCGCGGCGCGCGTCGCCCTGACCGTGTTGGAAAACGAGCGCGCCTCCGCAAAATAGCCCAGCGCAGAATTGCGCCGCCGGGAAATCTGCCTTTCGTAGCGCCCTCTCCGTTCGATGGATTCCTCTTCACCCGCACCACGCACCAAGCTCACCGGCGTTTGTCCCGCCGCGCAGGCACATGCCGTGGCCGAACTCATCCGCACCGCGCCCTCGCCCATCTGGCTGGTCGTGCATGAAGAGGCGCAAAAATCCGATTCACTCGGCGAGGACATCGCTCTTTTCCATCACGCTTCCGGAGCAAAAACGAAACTGGAAATCATCTCTTTTCCGGAAGCCCAGACGACGAATCGGGAAATGCGCGAGGCTTTCAATGCTGCGAGCGATCGCCTCGGCGTGTTGAGCAAACTCCGCGGCCTGCGCAACGTCACCGCTCACGCCGGCACGCTCGTCGTGCTCGCCACGCCCGCCGCGCTCTCGCAAAACGTGCCGCCACTCGTCGATTTTGCGACGCGTGAAACCGAACTCTCGCGCGGCGACGCACTTTCTTTTCAAGCGCTGTTGGATCTGCTGCGTTCCTTCGATTACGACAGTGAAGCCGTGTGCGAAGCGCCCGGCCAATACGCGGTGCGCGGCGGCATCGTGGATGTTTATCCCATCACGGCACCGCAGCCGTATCGCCTCGATTACTTTGGTGACACGCTCGAAGAAATCCGCGCGCTCGATCCGGTCACGCAGCGCTCGGGCGAGCCGGCGGAACGCATCACGCTGACGGCCGCGCCGAAACTGCATACGTCCTCGGAGCGGGCGTCGCTGCTGGACTATCTAAATCCCGCCGCACACGCCGCGCTGCTTGAGCCCAAGTCGCTTGAAGAGATTTTTCACGCGCACGCATCGGATGGCCCCACGATTCTTGGCGAGTTACCTCGCACGTGCGCGCAGCTTTTCGGTGTGAGCGATCTCGATCTTGCCACGCAACTCTTCGACCAAGCGACGAGCGAAGATACGTGGGACACCGAATCGCTTTCGCATCACCGCTCGTATCCGGAAGATCGTTTGCTCGCGCATGAACGGCTTGCAGCCGAGGAATCCGCGCGCCGCGATTTTCTGCTTCAGGTCGCAACATGGAAAACGGAAGGCTACGCTGTCGACGTCGTCGTTTCGAAAGAAGGCGAAGAGCAACGCGTCCGCGAACTCATCGAAAGCGACTCCGCGTTAAAAAAAATCAAACCGCGCTACCTGCGCGGTGCGCTCAATGAAGGGTTTCGGCGCACGACTCGTGCCGATTCGGCGAAGACAAAAGGCCTCGTCGTCGTCACCGAAACGGAAATTTTCGGTCGTCGTCGCGCGCGTCGCTCCGCACCGAAACGCGCGGTTGCGACGCAATCGGCTATCGAGCAATTGCTGGATTTCTCGGAATTAGTGGAAGGGGATTTCGTGGTGCACCTCCAACATGGCATCGCACTTTACCGCGGGCTGACAAAACTCGAAACGCACGACGGCATCCGCGAAGTTATCTCGTTAGAGTTCGACGATAAAGTCACGCTGCACGTGCCACTGCAGGAATCGCACCTCATCAGCCGTTACGTCGGCCTGACGAAAACCAAACCGCAACTCGGCCGCGTGGGCTCCGGTCGTTGGGAAAAAGCGCGTCAATCGGCCGAGCGAGCCACGCTCGATCTCGCCGCCGAGTTGCTCGCGATCCAAGCGCAACGCGAGGCGCAACCCGGCCATGCATTTGCCGAGGATAACGTGTGGATGAAGGAATTTGAGGCCGCGTTTCCGTTTACCGAAACGCGCGATCAGGGAAAGGCGATCGTCGACGTCAAAGCTGACATGGAGCGCACACGCCCGATGGATCGGCTCGTGTGCGGCGACGTCGGCTTCGGCAAAACCGAGGTCGCGATTCGCGGTGCGTTCAAAGCGGTGATGGGCGGCAAACAAGTCGCGGTCATGGTGCCGACGACGGTGCTCGCACAGCAGCATCTTAATACGTTTCGCGAACGCATGGCGGGTTATCCGGTCGCGGTGGAAATGCTGAGTCGTTTCCGCACCAAGAAAGAACAGGAAGCGATCATCGCCGCGCTCGCCGAGGGAAAAATCGACATTGTCGTGGGCACGCATCGCCTTGTGCAGGACGATGTTAAGTTCAAAGATCTCGGCCTGGTCATCGTCGACGAAGAGCAGCGCTTCGGCGTGAAACACAAAGAGGTTTTCAAACGCTGGCGCGCGCACGTCGACATGCTTTCGATGAGCGCGACGCCGATTCCGCGCACGCTTTATCTCGCGCTCACCGGTGCGCGCGATCTCAGCACGATCGAAACCGCGCCGTCGAACCGGCTGCCGATTCAGACCATCGTGAAAAGCTACGACGAAAAAGTGATCGTCGAAGCGATTCAGCACGAGATTCGGCGCGGCGGACAAGTTTTCTACCTCCACAACCGCGTCATGACGATCGATCTGGTCGCCGCGCGGCTCAAAGAACTTTTGCCCAATCTCACCGTCGGCGTCGGCCACGGCAAAATGGGCGCGGAAGGGCTGGAGCGCGTGATGACGGAGTTTGTCGCGGGCCAATATCAGGTGCTGGTTTGCACGACGATCATCGAGAGCGGGTTGGATATTCCGAATTGCAACACCCTCATCATCGAAGGAGCGGATCGGTTCGGGCTTTCGCAACTTTACCAACTGCGCGGCCGCGTCGGGCGGTTTAAGCATCAGGCATACGCGTATCTTTTGCTGCATCGGCATGCGCGACTGCTCGACATCGCGAAACAACGGTTGAGCGCGATTCGCCAGCACAACCAGCTCGGCGCGGGCTTCCGCATCGCGATGCGCGACCTCGAACTGCGCGGCGCGGGCAATTTGCTCGGCGCGGAGCAAAGCGGCCACATCGTGGGCGTCGGTTTTGAACTGTATTGCCAGTTGTTGAAGCAAAGCGTCGCGCGCTTGAAGGGCGAGAAACACGCGTCGCTCGTTCGCGCGAGCGTGAAGCTGGATTTCGTGTTCGTGGGCGAAGGTGGCGACGGCGAAAAAGTCCGTGCGGAGGCCACCGACACGTTCACCGCCCTCAAACAGGCCGAACGCGTCGAAGGCGAAATCGACATGATCCAAGCCCGACTACCGGCCAGCTACATCGGCGAAACCCGGTTGCGCATCGATTTTTACCGGCGCTTGGCGATGGCGGAGAGTCCGAAGCACCTGAAGGAAATCGAAGCGGAATTGCGCGATCGTTTTGGCAAGTTCGGCGAGCCGGTGAAGGCGCTGCTGTTGGTCACGGAAATCCGTTCGCGTGCGGAACAAAAAGGGGTCATTTCCGTCGAAACCCAAGGCAACCGCCTAAAGTGCCTGCGAAATTCGGGAAAACGTGACGATTTCATCCAATTGAGCAGTCGCTTTCCCCGCTTGACCGCTCCCACTCCCCTCTCAAGGTTGAAAGAAATTATCGTTTTTCTGCAAAATCTCCCCGCTGTTTCATGAGTCACCGTTTCGTTCGTTTAACCTCACTTTTGGCCTTGGCCGTGGCAGCTGCGTTTAACGCCCAAGCCCAAGCTAATCGTCCGCAGGACAATCTTAACCTACGCTACGCCAACGGGATCGCTGCCATCGTCGAAGACCGCATCATCACCGTGGACGATATCCGCCGGGAAATCGCGCCGGTCGTGGCCCAAATCCAACGCGATGCGAAGAGCGAACAGGATTTCAACGAGAAGCTCGAAGCGTATCAGGAAGACGTCATCCAGAACCTGATCGATCGGGTGTTGATCGTGAAAGAATTCTACAAAGACGAAAAGCGTCAGGTGCCGGCGAGCTATATTGATAACGAGGTCGCCGAGACGATCATCACGCAGTTCGACGGTGACCGCAGCAAATACCTCGCTTACCTGCGCGAGCGCGGCATCTCCCAGCGCGACTACCGCAAGGAACGCGAGGAGGACATGATTTACGGCTACATGCAGTCGCAGCAGCGCAAGTCTTCGAGCACGGTCAGCCCGGTTAAAATCGAAGAGTTCTACAAAGAGCACAAAGATCAGTTTAACCAGGAAGACAGCGTAAAGCTCCGCGTCATCCAGCTCTCGCGCAACGCCGGCGATACCGACGAAACCCTCCGCAGCCGCTCGGAAATCATCGTCACCGAACTCAAAGCTGGCTCCGACTTCGGCGACGTCGCACGCAAATACAGCCAGGATTCCCGCAAGGGCAAAGGCGGCGACATGGGCTGGCAGCTCCGCTCGGCGCTGCGCAAAGAATTCAGCGACGCGATTTTCGGCCTCGAAAAGGGCAAATACAGCGAACCGATCATTCTGACCGAAGGCGCATTTATCTTCCTCGCGGAAGATCGCAAATACGCCGGCATCCTCCCAATCGACGAGGTTCGCCCCGAGATCGAGCGCATGCTGATTTCTCAGGGCACCCGCCAATCCACCGAGCGCTGGCTCGAGAAATTGCGGCGCAACGCCTACGTTAAGCACTTCTAAAGTGCATCCAGCTCGCCGGGCCGCGAGCGCAACCCTCCGGCCCTATGAGCAACGAAACCTACCAGCCGCTTCGGCTGAAAGACCTCGCGGTCAACGACCGCCCGCAGGAACGCCTCGCCCGCCTCGGCGCGGGCTCGCTCAGCGATACCGAACTGCTCGCGATGCTGATCCGCAGCGGACAGAAAGGCCGCAACGTCGTCCAGCTCTCGCAGGCCCTGATCGCCGAAGCCGGCTCGCTCTCCGGACTCACGCGTTGGTCGGAAACCGATTTCCGAAAAATAAAAGGCATCGGCCCGGTCAAAGCGCTGCAATTGCTGGCGGTGATGGAGATCGCGCGCCGCGTCGTCGCGGCCGAACGCGAACTCACCCCGATTCTCAATCGCCCCGAACTCGTCTTCGAACATTTCCGTCCGCTCATCGCCGACCTGATCGTGGAAAAATTCTGGACGCTTTGCCTCAGTCGCAAAAATCGTCTGATCAAACTCGTCGAAGTGACCTCCGGCACTGCGACCGCCAGCCTCGCGCACCCGCGTGAAGTTTATCGCGAAGCCATCGCGCAAGGCTCCACCGCCATCATTTGCGTGCATAACCACCCGAGCGGTGATCCCGCACCGAGCACCGCCGACATCCAAGTCACGCGACAACTCCGCGAAGCCGCCAAGACCGTCGATATCGACCTCCTCGACCACGTCATCATCGGTTCGGTCAAAACCGATCCGCTCGGGCTCGGTTACTACAGTTTTCGCGAAGCGGGACTCATCTGAGCGCTACTGGCCACAGTCCGGATTCGCCGCCCAAAAATTCCGACAAAAACCGCTTGGCAAAGCCTGAAACGCTCCCATACCTTCACCGTTCGCTTTTGTTGGTGGAGTATCCAAGTGGCTAAAGGGCGTTGACTGTAAATCAATTCTGCACTGCAGTTCGCTGGTTCGAATCCGGCCTCCACCACCACTTTTAATCCCTTATCTGCAACGATAAGGGATTTTTAGTGTCTGCCTCCTGAGCCTCACAACCTCCGCTTGCCAACCCCGCCCACCTTGCAACGCTCAACCCGCGATGGATTCCGTTAATCAGGCCTACGATTCGCTCGTCGAACACCCCGTGGCGAACGGCCTACTGCCGCACCTTTACACCGTGGTCGGCTTCCTGCTGGCGTTCTTCGCCATCGCGCGACTCATCAGCGAACGCAAACAACCCGGCAATACCTTCGCGTGGCTCTTGGCGATCACGCTGATCCCTTACGTCGGCGTGCCGCTCTTCCTGATTTTCGGTGGTCGCAAAGTGAAAAAAATCGCCGCGCGCAAAGCCCGCCTCTGCCCCATCGCGCCCGACACGCCCGCCTCGGCTGATTCCAACACACCGGCGGCACGCGTGCTCACACTCAACGGCGGCTGCCCTCCCCTCGGTGGCAATCGCGTGCAGTTTTTGGCGTCCGGCGAGGAATCGTTCGAAGCTCTCGAACGCAACATCCGCGAAGCCAAGCACAGCATTCACATCATGACGTTTATCCTCGGCCGCGATCCCGTGGGCAAACGCCTCATCAAACTCCTTGCGGAGCGCGCGCGCGAAGGCGTGCGCGTGCGCCTCATGCTCGACGCGCTCGGGTGCTTTTTAAGCAGCCGTGGTTTCTGCGATCCGCTGCGCAAAGCCGGTGGCGAAGTAGTTCGCTTCATGCCGGTGTTGCCGCTGCAAACCCGCGGCTCAGCCAATCTCCGCAATCACCGCAAAATCGCGATCTTCGACCACAAGATTGCTGCGCTCGGCGGCCGCAATCTCGCCATCGAATACATGGGCCCGACGCCGCGCAAAAAACGCTGGCGCGATTTCGGCGCCGTCATCGAGGGTCCCGCCGTCGCGGTGCTGAATGATATTTTCAACGCCGACTGGTGCTTCGCCAGCGGTCAACCACTCGCCCACCTGCAAAGCGATCTCGTCGCTGAAGCCCTCAAGCCTGCCGGCACGAGCGATGTGCAAATCGTCGCCAGCGGACCCGATGTGGCGGGCGATGCGCTTTACGAAGGAATTCTCTCTCTGGTGCAACAGGCCGAGAAAAGCGTGTGGGTGGTCACGCCGTATTTCATTCCCGACGAAGTGCTCTACCGCTCCTTGCTCGTGCAAGCGCGCGCGGGCATCGATGTTCGCCTCGTGGTGCCGCAACGCTCCGACCACTTGATCACCGATCTCGCGCGACGTTTTTACTTACGCGGGCTGCAAGCTGCAGGTGCGAAAGTGCTCCTTTATCAAGGCGGCATGAACCACGCCAAAATGCTCCTCGTCGATAACAAGGTCGGCTTATTCGGCTCAGCCAACATGGATTTGCGCAGCCTCTTTCTTAATTTCGAAGTCGGCGCCGTGACCTACTCCGCATCCGAAGCCAAAGCCATCACCGCGTGGATGGAGGACGTCTTCGCGCAATCGAAACCCGCGCCCGAGCCCCGCAAGAAGCCACGACTCATCCCGTCGATCGGCGAGGAAGTCGCGCGCCTGCTCGCGCCGCTGTTGTAGTTCGAGCGTTATGCTCGAACTGAGTTCTGGTCATTCACGCAACGAATCGGCGCATGCCGCTCCTGCGCGTGCCTCACACCGCGCGCGATTCGACGAAAGCTTTGATCGCCTCCACTTTGGCTGGCAGTAAATGCTTCACGATCGGGCATGATTTGAGGGCTTCGAGCGCGGGGTGAACCGGCTCCTGTCCGATTGCTGCGCGAATCGCGTCGGGGAATTTTGCCGGGTGCGCAGTGGACAACACCACGCTCACGCGATCTGGATTCAAATCCTGAAAGCCGCACGCCGTGTGCGGATCGATGACGTAACCGTGGTTCGCGTGCACGCGGCGAATGATGGCCGTGATGTCGGCGTCACTCGCTCGCGACGAGCTGAAGCCGAAAGTGTTTAAATTTTCGAACGTGTAGCCACCCGTCGCTTTCAGCTGAGCCATTACTGCGCGCACCTTGTCCGCATCGCGGCCCACGGAGAAATACAGGAAACGTTCAAAGTTCGACGCGACTTGGATATCCATCGAGGGCGCCAGGCTCGCCTGCACGTCGCCGACGCGGTATTCGCCCGTCGAAAACAAGCGGTGCAAAATATCGTTCTGATTCGTGGCGACTTTAAATCCCGCCACGCCTACGCCCATCTGTGAGAGCAGCCAACCCGCCAGCACGTTGCCGAAGTTTCCGGTCGGCACCACGAATTCAATGTTCGCGCGATCCCTCGCCGGCACGCGCAGCCACGCGAAGAGATAATAGACACACTGCGCCAGCACGCGCGCTAGGTTGATGGAGTTCACCGCTGACAGCCGGTGCTTCGCCGAAAAATCTTTCTCTCCGAAAATTGTTTTAATCGCCGCCTGGGCGTCATCGAAACTCCCGTCGACCGCGATGGAGAACACATTCTCCGCGCCAGTGCAGGTCATCTGACGTTCCTGCAACGGCGACACGCGGCCATCCGGATAAAGAATAAAAATTGCCGTATTCGGCTTTCCGAGCAGGCCGTGAATCGCGGCGGCTCCGGTGTCACCCGAAGTGGCGCCGAGCACATTGATGCTGCGGCCGTCGCGCTGGCACTGGTGCTCGTAAAGATTGCCGAGCAGTTGCAGCGCGAAATCCTTAAACGCCAGTGTCGGCCCGTGAAACAGCTCGAGCACATACAGCTTCGCGCCGAGTTTTTTCAGCGGGGCGATTTCCGGGTGCGAGAACGTCGCATAAGATTTCTCGATCAACCCCCGCAACACCGACGGCTCGATGTCCGTCGCGAACAAACTCAAAAACTCGAAACAAAGTTCCGCGTAGCTCAGTTTTTCCCATTTGGAAAGTTGCCCGGAAATATCCGGCAAGCTTTCCGGCAAAAACAATCCACCGTCCGGCGCGAGGCCGATCGCGACCGCTTCGCTGAAACGAACCGGCGGCGTCTGCCCGCGAGTGGAGATGAATTTCATGGAGCGCTTCCCCCGCTGAGCCAGCAAGCCGGCTCAGCTTTTCTTATCGAGACCGAACACCGTATGCGCGGCGCGGTAAGCTTCGTCCGCCGAGGCACGGTCGACGGCCACCGTGATTTTAATTTCTGACGTGCCGATGAGCTGAATGTTGATGCCTTTGTCGCCGAGCGCGGTGAACAAGGTCGCGGCCACGCCGGAATGCGTGCGCATGCCGACACCGACGACCGAAAGTTTGGCGATGTTGTCGAACGAAGCGACTTCGCCGCCGCCGAGTTTCTTAAGCACCGCCGGGAGCACGCGAACCGCGTTTTGTGCATCGTCGCGTTGGCAGGTGAATGTCAAATCGACGCCGCCGGTGTGCGCGACGTTTTGGACGATCATGTCGACGTTGACCGCGGCATCCGCGAGCGCGTTGAAGATGGTCGCAGCGGCCAGCGGTTTATCCGGCAAACCACTGATGACGACCTTGGCTTGATCTTTGTCGACGGCGACGCCGCGCACGACGACTTTTTCCATGTAAGCGACTTCTTCTTTCACGATGGTTCCTGGGTTAAAATTAAAACTGCTGCGGACTTCGAAAACGACGCCGTATTTTTTCGCGAACTCGACCGAGCGCGACTGCATGACCTTCGAACCCTGGCTCGCAAGTTCGAGCATCTCGTCGTAACTGATTTCATTGAGTTTCTGCGCCGTCTTCACGATGCGCGGGTCAGCCGTGTAAACGCCGTCCACGTCAGTGTAGATCTCGCATTTGTCGGCCTTCACGGCGGCCGCGAGTGCGATCGCCGTGAGGTCGGAGCCGCCACGGCCAAGCGTGGTGATCTGGCCTTCGTCGTTGATCCCTTGAAAGCCGGCCACGATCACGACTTTGCCTTCCTTCAAATCCTTGAGGATCGGCTTCGGGTTGATCTGTTTGATCTTTGCTTTGGTGAAAACCTGGTCGGTAAAAATTCCCGCCTGCGCACCCGTGTAGGAAACCGCAGGAATATTGATCGCGTGCAACGCCATCGCGGTCAGCGCAATCGTCTCCTGCTCGCCGACGGCCAGCAGCATGTCCATTTCGCGGGTGTCGGGATTCGGATTGATGGCTTTGGCGCGAGCGATCAGCTCGTTGGTCACGCCGGAACGCGCCGAGACCACGACGACGAGGCTGTGACCTTCCGAGCGCGTTTTGAGGATGCGCTGCGCGACATTCTTGATGCGATCAACGTCGCCCACAGAAGTGCCGCCGTATTTTTGAACGATAAGAGCCATGGAGTGAGCCGTTTTTGATGCCTTAGCGGAACGGCAGTTGGCAAGGCGCGAGTATCACCCTCGCGTCATACGCAACTGCTGAAACACCGCAGTGATTCAGGGTTGCGTAGGTTTCTTTTTAGAAAAACGGCTCTCGGTGCCGTTCAGGAGCCGTTTCAAATTCTCGCGGTGGCGGATGATGACGAAAAGGCCGAGCGCCGTCGCGACGATATTCAAAGATAAAGGATTTCCCCGCAGCCAACTGGCCGCCGGCACCGCCACGGCCGCCAAGATCGAGGCCAGCGACACATAACGCGATACGAAGAACGTAATCACCCACACCGCCGCGCCGATCAGGCAGGAAATCGGAATCAACACCACAAGGCCGCCCGCCGCGGTCGCGACGCCCTTCCCGCCTTTGAACTTCGTGAACATCGAGAACGAGTGTCCGAGCACGGCGGCAATCACGCCAACCAAGCCCGCCATGCGCGGATCGGGCACCGCGAAGAAGGGCAACATCGGCCAACCCGCCGCGAGCGCCCCTTTTACCGCATCGAGCGCGAACACGGTGTTGCCCGCCTTCGAGCCGAGCACGCGTTTGACGTTCGTCGCGCCGGGATTGCCGCTGCCGACTTTAAAAATATCAACGCCGTGCGCGCGGGCCACCAGCCAACCAAATGGCAGCGACCCGAGCACGTATCCGACGAGAGCTGAAGCAATGAGCCAGGCGTGAGGCATTCCTTAGAGATTGACCACGAAAGCCTGCTTGATGGCTCGGTGACTGGTCAATTCCTTAAGGGCCGCATCCGAGGGCTGGCTATCGAGATTCAACACGCACAGCGCCGTGCCACCCGCATTATTGCGACTGAGTGACATGGCGGCGATGTTCACACCATCCTTGCCGAGCAACGTGCCGACCATGCCGATGATGCCGGGCTCGTCGTGATTCTCGTAAACCAAAAGGAAACCCGACGGCACCGCTTCGACGTCGCGGCCATTCAGCGACACAAGGCGCGGCGAGCTCGCTTTGCCGAGCAACGTGCCCGACGCGGAAACCGTTTCGCCGTTGGCCTGCACGGCTTCGACGAGAATGAGGTCGGTGTAGTCGGCGTTGGAATTCGATTTCACCGTCTCCACTTCAATGCCGAGGCGTTGCATCATCGTCGGCGCGTTGACGAAATTCAGGCTCTCGCCGCTGATACGACGCAGGAAACCCTTCTGGATCGCGCGCGTAACCGGGTTGGCGTCGAGTTCGACGATTTTGCCCCAATACGTGATCTTCACGCGCTCCACGCGGTCTTTCGCGAGTTGTTGCACGAGCGAGCCGAGTTTCGCGCCGAGTTCGAGATACGGACCGAAAATTTTCAACGCAGTCGCGTCGAGCGAAGGCATGTTGACGGCGTTACTGATCACACCGCCAGCGAGCACTGCCGCGATTTGCTCCGCGATTTCGATGCCGACGGTTTCCTGCGCTTCGGCGGTCGACGCCGCGATGTGCGGCGTGAGCACGACGTTCGGGAGCTTGCGGAGTTCGCTGTCTTTCGAAAGCGGTTCCTCCACGAACACGTCGAGACCGGCGGCGGCGACGTGGCCGCTCTTGAGTCCATCGATGAGCGCCTGCTCGTTGATGATACCACCGCGGGCGCAGTTGAAAAGGCGCACGCCTTTCTTGCACTTCGCAATCGCGGCCGCGTCGATCATGTTGTTCGTCGCATCGGTCAACGGCATGTGCACCGTGATAAAATCCGACTGCTTCAGCAGTTCTTCAAGCGTCACGCCTTCGACCTGCATCGCCTTCGCGCGCGCCGGCGAAAGATACGGATCGTAAGCCAGCACGCGCATGCCGAACGCCAGCGCGCGCTTGGCCACTTCGCCGCCGATGCGACCGAGGCCAACGACGCCGAGCGTCTTCTTATAAAGTTCCGCGCCGCTGAGCGTCTTGCGATCCCACTTCCCTTCTTTCATCGATTGCGCGCCTTGCGCAATCGGGCGAGCGCCGCAGAGAATATGCGTGAAAGTAAGTTCCGCCGTCGAAATGGTGTTACCCGCCGGCGTGTTCATCACGACGACGCCGCGTTCCGTAGCGGCATCGACATCGACATTATCCACGCCGACGCCGGCGCGACCGACAACTTTCAACAACGGTGCCGCGGCAAAAACTTCCGCCGTGATTTTCGTTTCCGAACGCACCGCGATCGCGTGAACGTCCTTCACCAGCTCCAAAATTTTCTCCGGAGAAGAGCCGTAAGCCTCCACCACTTCAAAGCCCGGCTGCTGGCGCAGGTAGGCAACTCCCTTGGGTGAGATTTTATCGGCTACGAGAATCTTCATAGAGCCGTCCAAAAAGCAGCCGTCGGCCCCAAAAGGCAACCCCGCAGGCGTGAATAATCAGGCTCCGGGAGAAAGTTTTATGACAGGTTGCAGGTGGGCGTCGGTCTCCTCACCCACGCCTCTGAGCAATCACCGATAAATCGCCGGTGCGGAGACCGGCGACCACCTGCTGCAGCCAGCTTTCTCACTTACGTCACAAACGCAGGGTAATCCGTGTAGCCCTTGTGATCGCCCCCGTAAAATGTCGCCGGCACAGGCGCGTTGAGCGCGAGCCCGCGTTCGATGCGCCGCGGCAAATCGGGATTCGCGATGAACAGTTTCCCCCACGCGACCGCGTCGGCTTCACCCGCATCAAGCGCTTTTTGCGCAGATTCGGCCGTGAAACTATCGTTGGCGATGAACACGCCACCAAACGCGCGTTTCAAGTCCGGCCCAAGGCGTGGCTCCGCGAGCGACTCCCGCGAAAAGAGAAACGCGATATGCTTTTTCCCAAGTTCACGCGCGAGATAACCGAACGTCGCCACGAGGTTGCTGTCGCCGATGCCGCGCGGGTTGATGTGATAACCCACGCGATCCGCGCCCCACACGGAGATCGCCGCGTCGGTGACCTCGAGCGCGAGACGCGCGCGATTTTCGATCGGGCCGCCGTAGTCATCGGTGCGCTGGTTCGCGCTGTCCTGCAAAAATTGGTCGAGCAAATAACCATTCGCGCCGTGCACCTCGACGCCGTCGAAACCGGCGCGCTGCGCGTTCTCCGCCCCGCGCTTGTAGGCGACGATCACGCCGGGAATTTCGTTTAGCTCGAGCGCCCGCGGCACCACATGCGGACGTTGCGGGCGCAAGATGCTCACGTTGCCCGGCGCGGCGATGGCGCTCGGCGCGACCGGCAGTTCACCATTGAGATAATACGGATCTGAAAAACGCCCCACATGCCAAAGTTGCAGCGAGATGCGTCCGCCTTCCGCATGGACTGCATCGGTGACTTTTTTCCAACCCGCCACCTGCTCTTCCGACCAGATACCGGGCGTGTCCGGATAGCCCACGCCCATCGGATCGACCGACGTCGCTTCGGTGAGAATCAAACCTGCGCTCGCGCGCTGATGGTAATACTCAACCATGATGTCATTCGGCACGCGACCGGCGCCGGCGCGGCAGCGCGTCAGCGGAGCCATGATAACCCGATTCGGCAAAGTCAGCGCGCCGACGCGGAGAGGATCGTTCAGTGTGGGCATGAGATTTTGATTTAATAGTCAGGCCGGCAACTCGCGCAACTCGGCACCACGATTTGTTGTTAAATAAAAACCCCGCCGAATGGGCGGGGTGGGTTAAACGGGACTGTGGGTCGAACTTAGTTGCTCGAACTGCCGCCGGTAAACTTCAACGCGAAGGCGAGTTTGTCGGCGGTTTCCTCAACTTGCTTCGAGATCGGTTTACCGGCGCCGTGACCGGCGTTGGTTTCGATGCGCACCATCAGCGGATAAGGATTCTGCGGATTCGCGGCCTGAAGCGCGGCCGTGTATTTAAACGAATGCCCCGGATGCACGCGGTCGTCGTGATCGCCCGTCGTCACGAGCACCGCAGGATACGTAACGCCTTTCCTGACGTTATGCACCGGCGAATAAGCAGAAAGATATTTGAAACCTTCCGCGTCGTCGGATGAACCGTAGTCGCTCGCCCACGCCCAACCGATGGTGAATTTTTGGAAGCGCAGCATGTCCATCACCCCGACCGCCGGGAAGGCGACGCGCGCAAGATCGGGGCGTTGATTGACCACCGCGCCAACCAGCAAGCCGCCATTCGACCCGCCGCTCAGCACGAGTTTTGCCGAGGAAGTGTAACCTTCCTTAATGAGGAATTCGCCCGCTGCGATGAAATCATCGAACACGTTTTGTTTGCGCTCTTTCGTGCCCGCGAGATGCCACTCTTTGCCGTATTCGCCACCACCGCGCAGATTCGGCACCGCGTAAATGCCGCCGAGTTCGAGCCACGCGAGATTCGACGTGGAGAACGTGGGCTGCAGGGAAATGTTAAAACCGCCGTAAGCGTAAAGCAGCGTCGGGTGCGAGCCGTCGAGTTTGATGCCTTTGCGATGCGTGATAAACATCGGCACGCGCGTGCCGTCCTTCGAGGTGTAGAAGACCTGCTTCGTTTCGTAGATCGCGGGATCAAATGCGACCTTGGGGGCTTGGAACACCTCAGTTTTTCCCGTCGAAAGATCAGTGCGGAAATTCGTCGTTGGGTAAGTGAACGACGTGAAACTGAAGAACATTTCGCTGTCGTCTTCACGCCCGCTCACCGACGCCACCGTGCCAATCGCGGGCAGTTGGATATCGCCGAGTGATTTGCCATCGGTCGCAAACACGGCGAGACGGCTCTTCGCGTCTTCCATGTAATTCACGACAAATTTTCCGCCAATGTAGCTCGCAGAAGCAATTACGCCTTTCGCTTCAGGCACCAGCGTTTTCCAGTTCGCGCGATCGGGTTGCCTGAGATCGATGGCGATGATTTTCTTGCGCGCCGCATCGAGGTCGGTCGTGAGGAAAAGCACCGTGCCATGATTGCCGATCGGATTGTAGTTCGCGTCGAGTGGCTCGACAATTTTCACCACGTCGGTTTTCAAATTCGGGGAGAGCGGATCACCGAGATCGATGAACGCGACACCGTCGCGCGGATCCGTGCCAGCAGAAGTTGTCAGGATCAAATAACGCCCGTCTTCCGTCGTCGAACCGCCGAGATTCCACTTGGGCTGGTCAGGACGTTCGTGAATCACAATGTCTTCCGATTGCGACGTGCCGAGGCGATGATAATAAACCCGGTGATCCGCAAGATCGCTGAAGGTTTTATTACCCTCTTTGCGCGGTTCTGGATAGCGCGAGTAAAAGAAACCTTTGCTGTCCTTTGTCCAACTCATGCCGGAAAACTTCACCCACGAAATCACATCGCTCGTGTCTTGACCGGTCGTGAGATCGCGCACACGAAATTCATTCCAGTCGGAACCGGCTTTCGCGATTCCGTAACCCAGCCACTTGCCATCTTCGGAAGCAGTCGCCGCCGTCAACGCCGCCGTGCCGTCTTTCGACATCGTATTCGGATCGATGACCACGCGTCCCTCGCCGCTCAGCGTGTCTTTGACAAAATAGGGCGACTGATTCTGCAGGCCGGTGTTGTAAGAATAAAAATAACGCCCGCCCTGCTTCGACGGCAGGCCGTAACGCGGATAATTCAGCAGTTCCAGCAAGCGCTGCTTGATCGTGTCGCGTTGCGGCAGCGTGGCGAGGAAGTCGAACGTCACTTTGTTTTCGCCTACGACCCACGACTTCGTGTCGGCGGAATCGACGTCCTCCAACCAACGATACGGGTCGGCGACTTTGGTGCCGAAATAATCGTCGGTGTGTTCGACGGTCTTGCTGGCAGGATAATTGTAAGGAGCGGCCAACGCACAAAGCGGCGCCGCCGCGGCAATCGTCAGGACGGACATAAGTTTCATTTGAACGAAACTGCCAACGCGTGTGCATCCCGCAAGCCGAAGATGGGAGGCGGGGCCATCAGCCCCGCGGTTAATCAGATGATCGGCCAGTGTAGGTGGCACGCAAGCACCCTACACGGATTCGAATTACAACTCACGGGGCTGATGGCCCCGCCTCCATTCAGAGCAGAGTTGCGCAACGCTTACTTTTTCTCAGCGCTCCAACCGGTATAATGCGCGCCGAAACCCATGCGATACGCCCAGTCTTCGATGGTTTTCGAAACGGGCGTCGTGCCGCTTGAGCCGCCGTGGCCGGCGTTGGCTTCGATGTGAATCAGAATCGGGCCGCTCTCGGGCGAAACTTTCGCCTGCATCTCGGCGGTGTATTTATACGAGTGCGCCGGAAATACGCGGTCGTCGTGATCGCCCGTCGTCACGAGCACGGCGGGGTATTTCGCACCTTGCTTGACCGTGTGCAGCGGCGAGTAAGCAACGAGATATTTAAAGGCATCGAGCGTGTCCGAGTTGCCGAAGTCCGACGCCCAGCCTGCGCCGACCGTAAATTTGTGGTAGCGCAACATGTCCATTACCCCGACCGCCGGCACCGCTGCGCCGGCCAGATCAGGGCGCTGATTCAAGACCGCGCCGAGCAACAAGCCGCCGTTCGAGCGTCCATCGAGCACGATCTTGGCGTGTTGCGTGTATTTCTGCGCCACGAGCCAATCAGCGGCGCCGATGTAGTCATCATAAACGTTTTGTTTGCGCTCCTTCGTGCCGGCTTTGTGCCACTCCTCGCCGTATTCGCCACCGCCGCGCAAATTCACCATCGCATAAACGCCACCACGCTCGATCCACACCAGCGGCGGCACGGCAAACTGCGGTTTCATGACGACATTAAAACCACCGTAACCGTAAAGCCAGGTTGGCGCCGTGCCGTCGAGTTTCAGGCCTTTCTTGTGCACGAGAAACATCGGGATCTTCGTGCCATCCTTCGACGGGAAGAACACTTGTTGCACTTCATACCCACTCGCGGGAAACGCGATTTTGGTTTCGTTAAACACCTCGCTGATATTCGTCTGCAAATTATGCCGCATGATCGTGCCCGGCGCGAGGAACGACGAATACGCGACAAAAACCTCGGGGTCTTTGAATTTGCCCGAAACTCCTGCGACCGCGCCAAGACCGGGCAGCGGAATCTCACCCGCCGGCTTGCCGTCCAATTGGAACACGGCCACCCGATTCACCACGTCATGCAAATAGGTAACGATGAAATTCCCTGCGGAAATCCGCGCGCCTTCGATCGTGTCTTTCGATTCCGCCACGACGGTTTTCGCCTTTGCGGCTGGTTGCGCAATGTTCAGCGCGACGATGCGATTGCGCGCCGCGCTCTCGTCGGTCGTGAAATAAAAATCGGTGCCGATATTCCCGATAAATCCGTAACTATTCACAAATTGATCGACGAGTTTCACGACCTTGCCCTCGAGCGACGGTTTTTGCGCGTCCACCAGATCGAGGTAGTAAACGCTGTTGCCCAGCTTGCCCGGCTGCGAAACCGAGATGACCAAATAACGTCCGTCCGAGGACACCCCGCCGCCAAAAGACCACGCGGGTTGCTCCGGCATTTCGAACACGAGTTTGTCTTCGCCCTGCGCGGTGCCGACGCGGTGATAATAAATTTTCCGGTTCGCAAGTTTGCTGAACACCTTGCTGTCGCCGCCCGCCGGCTCCGGATAACGCGAATAAAAGAAACCTTTGCTGTCGTGCGTCCAACTCATGCCCGTAAACTTCGCCCACTTCACGTGGTCGCTCCCATCTTCGCCGGTCGCGACGTCGCGCAATTTCAGTTCACGCCAGTCAGAGCCACCGGTCGCGAGGCCGTAACCGAGCCACTTACCGTCTGGCGAGGGTGAGGTCAGTGCCACGGCCACCGTGCCGTCAGTCGATAGAGTGTTCGGATCGATCAGCACGCGCGGTGTGCCGCTGATACCATCCTGCACATAAAGCGGTGACTGATTTTGCAGGCCATCGTTCTTCGTGTAGAAATACCAGTTCGCTTCCTTAAACGGGAGGCCCGTGCGCGAGTAATTCCATAGTTGCGTCAGGCGCTCGCGCACCAACGCGCGTTCCGGCAATCCATCCACAATGGAATCAGTGAGCGCATTCTGCGAGGCGACCCACGCCTTCGTATCCGCGGAATCGAGTTCTTCGAGCCAGCGATACGGATCGGCGACTTTGTTGCCGTGGTAATCGTCGACATGCTCGACCGTTTTGCTGACCGGATAATTAACCGCAGCGAGCGCCAGCATCGGCGCCGTCGCTGCCACGAGGGACAAGCGGACAAGTTTTAGCATGCCGCCCAGCAAACGGTGAAATCTACGGCGCGCAAGCCGGTAGGGGCCGATCTCCGAGCGGCCCGGCGGGACTTACTTTGACATCCGGCCAGCCCGGAGGTCGGGCCCGACCCACGTTTCAAGCACAAGCGCTGAGTTGCGCAACGCGACATCGACCAACTAGCGTTCGCGTGTGTCCATCCTCCTCTCGTCCGCCGAACGCCTGCGCCAGCAGATCGCGTTCATCACCGAAGTCGACAAACTGAAGGAAATTTTCCGCCAGACGATTCTCACGCAAAGCCGGCGTGCTGAGAACAGTGCCGAGCATTCGTGGCATTTCGCGCTCATGATCATCGTGCTCGCCGAGCATTCGAACCACCAGCCGCTCGACGTCCTACGCATCCTCAAAATGGTGCTGATCCACGACCTCGTCGAAATCGACGCCGGCGACACGTTCGCCTACGACACAAAAAACATGGCCGACCAACACGCCCGCGAGTCCGTCGCTGCGACGCGCATCTTCGGCCTGTTGCCGGCGGATCAAGCGCGGGAATTTCGCGCACTCTGGGATGAATTCGAAGAACGCGCCACCCCTGAAGCGCGTTTCGCCACCGCGTGCGATCGCTTTCATCCCATGTTGCTGAACTGCCTCACGCAAGGCCACGCCTGGCAGCGCCACGGCGTCACGCACGACCGCGTGCTCGCGCGCAACGCCCACGTCGCCGACGGTTCGACCACGATTTGGGAATACGCCGTCAAGATGATCGACGACGCCGTCGGCGCCGGCCACCTCGCGCCCAAGCCCGAGGCGAATCCTTGATCCACGCGAACTGTCAGGTTCACGCACGCTCCACAGCCGGCCACTCCCGCGCATGCTGCCCAATTACCCCGTCACCCAATGAAAGCGCTTCTCCGTTTGCTTTGCCTGCTCCCGCTTGCCGCCGTCGCCCAAACGCCGCCTGCCCCTGATCTCACGCTCAATCCCGCCGCAACCGCTCGCGTCCTCAACCCCGCGTTGCCCACGATCTTTATCGCGAGCGATTCCACCGCCGCAAAAAATAACGGCAATCCCACGCAGGGCTGGGGCGAACCTTTCGCCGAGTATTTCGACGCAGCAAAAGTCAACGTCGCCAATCATGCACGCGGCGGACGCTCTAGCCGCACCTTCATCACCGAAGGCTTGTGGGATAAATTGCTCGCCGACGTGAAGACGGGCGACTTCGTGCTCATCCAGTTCGGCCACAACGACGCCAGCCCGGTGAACGAAGACGCTTCAGTTCCGCGCGAGAAGATGCGTTCACGCGGTTCCCTTCCCGGCCTCGGCGAAGAAACCCGCGACATCGTAAACGTGATCACAAACAAGCCCGAAACAATTCATACCTTCGGCTGGTATATCCGCAAAATGATCGCCGACGTAAAAGCCCGGGGCGCGACACCGCTCATCGTTTCGCTCACCGTCCGCAACAACTGGAAAGCCAGTAGAGTCGAGCGCGGCTCGGGCAATTACCGCCAGTGGGATCGCGAAATCGCCGAAGCTTCCGGGCTAACCTTTATCGATCTCACGCGAATCATCGCCGATCAATACCATGAGCTTGGCGTTGAAAAAGTGAAAGCGCTGTTCGGCACCGACCACACGCACACGAATACCGCCGGCGCCGATTTCAATGCCGCCGCCGTGGTCGCAGGCTTGAAGGGCATTCGCAAAGGCCCGTTCGAGGCGTTGCTCTCGTCAAAAGGTGTCGCGGTCGAAGCCGACAAAATCGGTTGGCTTAATTTGCCCGAACCCGCGAACGCCGCCCTGCCAACGCTCGTGCTCATCGGCGACTCGACGGTGCGCAACGGTCGGGGTGACGGTGCAAATGGCGAATGGGGCTGGGGTGATTCGCTCGCGCAACATTTCGACCTCACGAAACTCAACATCACCAACCGCGCCGTCGGCGGACTCAGCAGCCGCACCTTTCTCACCCAAGGCCATTGGCAACGCGCGCTTACCCTGATCAAGCCCGGCGATGTCGTCATTATGCAGTTCGGCCACAACGACAACATCGCCCTCAACGACACCACGCGCGCTCGCGGCACGATCAAAGGCATCGGCGAAGAAACCGAGGCGATCGACAATCTCCTCACCAAAAAACACGAAGTCGTGCACACCTACGGTTGGTATCTGCGCAATTACATCCGCGAGGCCAAAGCTGCCGGCGCGACCCCGATCGTTTGCTCGCCCGTCCCGCGCAAAACATGGAAGGACGGCAAAATTGTCCGCTCCGACGACAGCTACCGCACCTGGGCCCGCGAAGTCGCCGCGCAAGAAGACGTCGCGTTCATCGATCTCAATGACCTCGTCGCCACGCGTTACGAATCCCTCGGGGAAGAAAAAGTGAACGCGCTCTTCGCCGACGCCCACACGCACACGAGTAAAGCCGGCGCTGATCTCAACGCCGAGGTAGTCACAGCGGCGTTGCGCAATTTATCCGGAAATCCACTCGCATCGTCAGTCCTGAAATAGCACCTTGGCGTCACCGCCATGACTTCTGCCCAACTCGTTCCGGCCATCGTCATCCCGCTTGTCGCGTGGCGCATGTATCGCCGTTTCAAGAAAAACGTCGGACGTCAGGAGCTCAAATCACGCCGTTTGCTGGCGAGTGTGGTGATCTTCGGCGTGATCACGGCGCTGCTCACATACGGAGGCATGACTCATCCATCGGTGCTCATCGGTTTGGCCATCGGCTTGGGGTTAGGCGTGCCGCTCGCGCTCTACAGCCTGCGTCTGACAAAATTTGAAATCACAACCGAAGGAAAATTCTACACCCCCAACACCGTAATCGGCGTCGGCCTGACTTTGATTTTCGTCGGACGCATCGCCTATCGCATGATGCAACTCTTCGCCGCACCGCCGGTGCAGGCGTTGGCGCAGCCCCAGTTTTTTCAAGGCGGCCTCACGATGGGAATTTTCGGACTCACCGCGGGCTACTACATTGCTTACTATGGCGGGGTTTTCCTACACGGGAAAAAACTTTAATCCCCGATAGTTCGGCGATTCGCGCCTGCGATCAGCCAAGCGGTTCCACTCATCGCAAGCGCTTCGAACGCCGCCAGCCATTCGTTTAAAGAAGGTGACGTGGTCCACGCTCGCGGGATATGCAATATAACCACCCACGAAAAAATCATTAACGCGACGAGCGTCGCCGCAGATCGCGCCGTGCGCGGAATCAGTATTCCGATTCCGCCCGCGATTAATGCCCCTGCGGAAAAGTAAGTCCAAAACGTCGCCCCGGGAATCCATGCGGGCACCAGTTGCGCGACGAATTTCGGCCAGATAAAATGCTGGATTCCACCCAGAATTAAAAACCCGCCCAAACACGTCGTGCCCAGCGGGAGAACCCACGCAGATCGCGGCTGGTTAAATCGCGTTGCGATGTAGTCCGCCACCACGAACGCCCCACCCGCGAGCGCGAAACCTTTCCCGGCAAAAGTCCATTCCGCGCCCCACGCCGCCCGTTTCATCGCCATCGGTAAGGCGAGTAGCACCACTCCAATTAAAATGCCGAAGCCCAACCCCATAGCCACACGATGAGCGAACCGCTTCGTTAAGATTGTTATCCCAGCAGCCAAAAATCCAAGCCCCATCCCATAAGCCCACAGTTCAGGCATCGGCAGCCAACTCGGCCAAGGCGGCATCGCCCGGGTCAGAAATTTCCCCGAGACCAAATGCACTATTCCAAAGAAAATTATCGCCGTCCCATAAAACACGCGGCCAAAGAAAATGGTCTGTGCAGGCGGAGCCGGGTTCATGAACCCACTCCACCCGCGCATTGCGTGCGAGTCGACCGCGTTGCGACCAACCCTGCAAAATCTGCCGTCAACGCGCCGCGCGCCATGCTCGAGTGACCTTGGACTGCTCGTGTAATCTGCTTAACAAAAGTGACGTCATAGGATTCGCCTCAGTAATCACCGCCTCCCCTCATGAAACTATTCCTTGGTGCGCTCGCCTCCATCTTGTTTGGAATTTCTGCCCACGCGGAAGCACCGAAACCGATCATCTTTCTATATCAGAACGGCGCACCCGGCTCGGAAGCACGACGAGGTGAATCGGAAAGAATCACCGGCACCAATGTGTCGAATATTCACAACCCGAGTGTGACGGCGTATTTCCCGTCACCCGACACCGCGACAGGTTGCGCGGTGCTCATCGCACCCGGCGGTGGTCACGAACGGCTCGCGATTCAGCACGAAGGTTATGCCGTGGCCCAGTGGCTCGCGGACCATGGGGTCGCCGCGTTCGTCCTGAAATACCGACTCGCCAAGGACAACGCGACGCCTGCGGGCACGCCTCAACCTTACACGATTGAGCGCGATGAACTCGGCGACGCGCAGCGCGCCATCCGCCTCATCCGCGCACGCGCCACGGAGTGGAACTTAAATCCCAATGCCATCGGCATGATGGGCTTCTCCGCCGGCGGGCTCGTCACTCTGCTTGCGGCAACTCATGGCACCGAGGGCCAACCGCATGCGAGCGATCCAATTGACCGAGCTTCCTCGAAATTGAATTTCGCGGCTCCCATTTATCCTGGAGGTCTGGATCATCCTGATCTCCCAATCACGAAGGAAACACCCCCATTGTTTCTTCTGTGCGGAGCCAACGATCGCCCCCGCATTTCCGAAGTGTTGCCCGAATTTTATCTCAAATCCAAAAAGGCGGGCGTGGATGCGGAGTTGCATATTCTCGCAGGCCTGGGCCACGGCTTTGGCCTAAAAGCGGATAACTCACCCCATGCTGCCGCCACGTGGATTTCGCTTTTCCGTGACTGGCTGGAAAATCAAAAAATCTCGCGCGCACTCTGACGCAATTCACCGCTCTTAGTTCAGATCCCGAAACGAACCAAACTCGGGATCAAACAGTCGGCGATACGTGCGGGAAATCATGCCGTCGGTTTGGCCGGCGAGGAAATCACAGATGCGGCGCGCTTTGCCATCCTGCGTTTTTTCGGCTTCGATTAGGCGACTCACGTTGCCGGGAAGAATGCGGATGACACGCTCGTTGCGCTGGGCGTAGTTTTCCCAAATCGCGTTGAAAATCGCGATGATCACCACGCGCGCCTTGTGCTCCAGTTGTTCCAGCTGCGGGCTTTCGAAAATGACATCGTTCGCCATTTTCTTAAAAAAGTTAGCCTCGGTGCGCGCAGTTTCTTCGACGACCAAGTCGTATTTGTAGCGGTTGGTCTTTCCCGCCATGAAGTTGTCCCGCTCTTTGAGCCGGCACGCTTGAATGAACGTGCCAATCTTTTTTGAAAACGTGTTTTCAAGCCGGTCTTTGCGAATCGCGTCGAAAAACGAATCGAGATGCCGTTGCTCCAGCGGGCCGATCTTTTCGCCGCCGGCCCAGCGCTCCACGCGCTCGACGGTGAGGAAACCCGCGCGCACCCCATCGACGATGTCGTTGAGCGAATACGCCGCGTCGTCCGCCCAATCCATAATCTGGCACTCGACGCTTTTGAAATCGTTCAGCGATTCGCTCTTCGTGAGGCCACCGGGAATGCGATTGCCGCCGAACACGAAATCCCGCACCGGGCCTTGCGAATCGTAGATGAAATGATTCAGCGGCGGCGTCGCGAATTCAGTGTAGAGTTTTTTGTATTTGAGCACGCCGTCCAGCAGCGCGCGGGTGGGCTGCATGCCTTTTACGCCTGACTCGTTTTGATACATGGTTTCGCACAGCAAATGGAGCGTCTGCGCATTGCCCTCGAACCCGCCACGACGCTTCATCAGTTCCTGCAACGTGCGTTCGCCGGAATGACCGAACGGCGGATGCCCCATGTCATGCGCAAGGCTGCTCGCCTCGACCAAATCAGAATCGATGTAGAAATCTTCTTTAAGCGGATCGCCACGACTCAGCAGGAAATGGCAAATCGAGCGGCCGATTTGCGCGACTTCCATCGAATGCGTCAGGCGCGTGCGGTAGAAATCGTATTCACCCGAGAGAAACACCTGCGTCTTCGACTGTAATTTCCGGAACGCGTGCGCGTGGATGATCCGGTCGCGATCAATCTGAAACGGGCTGCGATAGTCGGTCTTGCGCGACGTGCCCCACTCCTGCGTATCGAAGGCGTTGTAGAATCGGTTCTGCGGCATGATTCGTTTGGACAGAAACAGGAGAACGCACAGGATGCCAGCCTTATGCCGCGTTCATTTCCCCTCCTCTGGCTCGCCGCTCTATGCTTGGTCTCTGTGCCGTGTTTGCGCAGCGCTGAAGTCACCGCACCGAAGCAATCGCTCATCACCGCCGCCGATCTTTTTAACCTCAAGCAGGTCGAAACTCCCGCTCTGTCGCCCGATGGCAAATGGGTCGTTTACGTTCTCCGCAGCATCGAACCAAAACCCGACGCGAAGGACGACTGGATTTACCGCACCCAACTCTGGCTCGCCGCGCCCGATGGAAAAACCGCGCCCCGTGCGCTCACGTTTGGCAGCAGCGGGAACGCAAACCCCACTTGGTCGCCCGACGGCAAACAAATCGCGTTCGTGCGCACGGTGGAAAAAGAGAAGCCGCAACTCTACCTGCTCTCGCTCGCCGGTGGTGAAGCGATGCCCCTCACGAAACTTGAAAACGGCGCAAGTGCACCGCGCTGGTCGCCGGATGGTTCAAAGATTCTATTCACCTCTTCGCAGACTTACGCGCAAGTGCGCGCCGCGCTCGAAAAATCCGAAAAGCCTGCCGCGCCTGACTGGAGCAAAGAAATCCCCGGTCGCAAAGTAAACGACACGGCCAACTGGGCCTTTAAAAGTGCCGACAAAGATAAACCGAAAGGCCCAGACGACGAAGCCGCCAAGAAACCGGCGACTAATCCGGACGGCACGCTCCAGGAAATCCGCGAATGGCTTGCGAAAAACGAAGCTGACAACAACCCGCGCGTCACCGACCGCTTGAATTTCCTCGCCGAGGGCGACCTCGCCGTCGATCCGAACTTTCCGCAGTTCTACGTCGTCGACGCCCGCGAAGGCGCCGAACCGAAACCCATCACGCAAAGCTACGCAGGTTTCGCGAACGCAGAATGGTTACGCGACGGCCAGACCCTCATCGCCGTCGGCCCCCGCAAACTCGACGAGCATCCCGACCGCAGCCGCGAAACCAGCCTCTACACCATCGATGTCGCAAGCGGTGCCGCGAAAGTCTTCCTCGCCAACGCGGAAGAGAACTACGGCAACCCGACGCCGTCGCCCGACGGTCAGTGGATTGCATTTTCATTCACGCCCGGCGGCATTTTCAGTTTCAATCAGCCCAAGGTCGCCCTCATTCCCGTCAACGGCGGTGAAATTAAAGTGCTCACGGCGAGCCTCGACCGCGCGGTGCAGAACCTCAAGTGGGCGAGCAACAGCGCATCGATTTATTTTACCGTGGCGGATCAGGGCCAGTTTCCGCTCTACCAAATCCCGCTCGACCGGAAGGAAATCTGGCGCGTCACGCATCAAGCCGAATGGGGAGTTCAAGATTACGACGTCGCCGCCGGCACGCTCGTCCAAGTGGTCACCCACCCAAAAAATCCGTGGGAACTCTACGCCAGCACACCGGATGGAAAAATTGCCAAGCCACTCACCACCCACAACAGCGCGTGGTTGCAAGAGCGCACCTTGAGCGCTTACCAGGCGCACAGCTTCGTGAACAAAGGCGGCCTACCAATCCAATACTGGGTGGTGAAACCGGCGAATTTTGATCCGGCAAAAAAATACCCGCTCCTCCTTAACATCCACGGCGGTCCGACCGCGATGTGGGGCCCGGGCGAGGCGAGCACGTGGCACGAAATGCAATTTTTCGCCGCGCGTGGTTACGTCGTCGTCTTTGCGAACCCGCGCGGTTCCGGCGGCTACGGCAAAGAATTTCAACGCGCCAATTATCAAAACTGGGGCGACGGCCCGTCGAGCGATGTCCTCGCCGCCGCCGAACTCGCCGCAGGAGAATCCTACGTCGATCGCGATCGTCAGGTCGTCACAGGCGGTTCCTACGGAGGTTACCTTGTCGCGTGGATCGTGAGCCACGACCACCGCTTCAAGGCCGCCGTCGCGCAACGCGGCGTGTATGACCTCGCGACATTCTACGGCGAAGGCAACGCGTGGTTCCTTGTGCCGCTTTACTGGGGCGGTTATCCGTGGGAAAAATCCGTGCGCGAAAAACTCAATTACGATTCCCCGCTCACCTACGTGGAAAACATCAAAACGCCGCTGCTCATCAAACATGGCGATACCGATTTTCGCACCGGCGTGATCCAAAGCCAGATTCTCTACAAGAGCCTTAAACAACTCGGTCGGGATGTCGAATACGTGCGTTACCCGCGCGCCACGCACGAACTTTCCCGCAGCGGCGAGCCCAAGCAGCGCCTTGATCGCCTCGTGCGCTACGAAGAATTTTTCCGCCGTTACCTCGGCGAAAACTAAGCCCCCGCCACGCGGCGATCCACGCGATGCCTTTCACGCTTTTTAAAACCAACTTCGGCACGTGCGGCCTCGCGTGGAACGAAATCGGGCTTAGTTCATTTTCGTTTCCCGAAACCGATGAAGCCCAGCTTCGGCAGAAATTTTTCGGCCGGGCAAAGACTGAGTTGTCCCTCGCAGAAACTCCCGCGTGGAGTCAGCAACTCATCGAAAGCGTGCAAGCGCATTTCGACGGGCAGCTTCAGGATTATTTCGACGTCAGCCGGCTCGACTGGTCGCTGGTCAGCGATTTCCAACGCGGGGTCTATGAACACACGCACGCGATCAAACCCGGCTACAAAAAAAGCTATGGAGAAATCGCCCGATTGATGGGCCTCGGCAACGAGTCGGCCCGCGCCGTCGGCGTCGCGCTCGGCTCCAATCCTTGGCCGCTTATCGTGCCCTGTCACCGTGTGGTTTCTGCGAGCGACAAAATGACTGGTTTCTCCGCACCCGGCGGCATTCGCACCAAGACCCGATTGCTCGCAATCGAAGGCGCGGAGTTGCTTTCCGAATGAAATTAGCCGCGACGGTAGGGCCCGATCTCCGAGCGGGCCGTTCAGGATCGGAGAATACCTATCGGCCCGCCCGGAGGTCGGGCCCTACCTTCATCCTTAGCTAAACGTGAGACCTAAATATCGCTTCGTGCCCGCAGACGCGCTCGCGCATTTGCGCAGCGATGAGAAACTCGCCGCACTCATAGAACGCGTGGGGCCGTTTGCGATGGAGATGCACGCAGCTGACAGTCTGTTTGAAGCGTTGCTGCGCTCGATCATCTATCAACAGCTCCACGGGAAAGCGGCCGCGAAAATCCATGAGCGAGTGTTAGCACTTTTGGTAAAATGCGGAGGCCATCTACCGCAAGCACTGGCCAAAGCGACCGATGCCGAACTTCGCGGCGCGGGCCTCTCGCAAAACAAACTGCTCGCTCTGCGCGATCTCGCCGCGAAGTGCCTCGAAGGCACCGTGCCCTCGCTTGAAGAGGCGCACGATTTAACTGACGACGAACTGATCACCCGGCTCACCCGCGTGCGTGGCATCGGTCCCTGGACGGTGCATATGCTGCTGATTTTCCAACTCGGCCGGCCCGACGTGATGCCCACCGGCGATTTCGCCATCCGCCTTGGTTTTAAAAAACTCTATCGGAAACGAAAAGACCCCACGCCGGCGGCGATCCTTAAGCACGCGCGCAAATGGCAGCCGTATCGTTCGGTCGCGAGTTGGTATCTCTGGCGTTCGCTCGACAGTGGCTGAAAAGTTTTTTAGAGCTTCGTGAGCCAACGCGCCTATGCCTCAAAGCGAATCTCCGACCAGCACTGAAGATTATCCTGAATTGAGTGTGGGTCGGTTGATGGAACCGCCGGTCGCGGTGTTTCTGCCAACCCTTACCGCGGGCGAAGCCACCGAAATCGTCCGTGATCTTGCGAATCAATCCGTGCGTTTTACTTACGGGCACGTCGTCGACGGCACCGGGATTTTGGTGGGCGTAATCACGATGCGTGATCTGCTGCTTCAGTCGAAGTCTGCTCCGCTCGAGGATTTCATGCTGCGCAACCCGTTTTCGCTGCGGCCGGAAACGTCCGTCATGGACGCGATGAAAAGCACGGTAAACAAACATTTCCCGACCTACCCTGTTTGCGATGCGAGCCGGCAACTTCTCGGTGTCGTGCGTGGTTCGGATTTGTTCGAAAAGCAGGCGTTCGAAATCAGCGCCCAAGCCGGATCGATGGTCGGTGTTGATAAAGAAGAACACATCGCGACACCGTGGCTGCGCAGCTTTAAATTTCGTCATCCCTGGCTGTTGGTGAATCTCGCCACCGCCGCGCTCGCGGCGAGCGTGGTCGGCTCGTTTCAGGATTCGATTGATAAGATCATCGTGCTCGCAGTGTTCCTTCCGCTCATCGCGGGCCAGTCAGGCAACACGGGTTGCCAATCGCTCGCCGTGGCATTGCGCGGCATGACGCTAGGTGAAATGAAAAGCGGCCACGTATGGTCGTTTGCATGGAAGGAAACGGTGCTGGGCGCGATGAACGGGTTCGTCGTCGGCGTGCTCGCGGGCGTCGGCATGTATATTTTCGCCGGACAGCAGAACGCCGCCGAACCACCCCTCGTGCTCGCGATCATCGTATGCACCGCGATGACGGTGGCGTGCACGTGCAGCAGCATCGCGGGGGTGCTGGTGCCGGTGATTTTGCGGCGTTGCGGCGCTGATCCCGCGGTGGCATCGGCAATTTTTCTTACGACGCTCAACGACGTGATTTCGATGGGCTGCTTTCTCGGGCTGGCAACTTTTTGGCTGCTCTAATTGCGCCGCACAGCGCCGCGAATAGCGGACCGCACACCGCGTTCGCAGTTGTGTCATAGGATGGGCGAAGTAGTTTTTGGGAAACATTTAAACCTCTCCGCCATGTCTTCGCAGATGCGTGCTATCGTAAAACCCACCGCCGGCCCCGGCCTCGTAATGACCGAACGTCCCAAGCCCCGCCCGGGCGTGAACGACGTCCTGATCAAAATCAAAAAGACCTCCATCTGCGGCACTGATGTCCACATCAACAAATGGGATTCGTGGGCCCAGCGCGTCATCAAACCGCCCCTGGTCATCGGTCACGAATACGTCGGCACGGTTGAAGATGTCGGCAATGGCGTCACCGGTTTTGAAAAAGGCCAGATCGTCACCGGCGAAGGCCACATCGTCTGCGGCCATTGCCGCAATTGCCTCGCGGGCCGCCGCCACCTTTGCCCGAACACGATCGGCGTGGGCGTGAATCGTGACGGTGCATTCGCGGATTACGTTTCGATTCCCTCGAGCAACGTCTGGAAAGTGCCCGCCGGCATGGATCTGGATGTGGTCTCGTGTTTCGACCCGCTTGGCAACGCGGTGCATACCACGCTGTCATTCGACATGGTCGGCGAAGACGTGCTCATCACCGGCGCGGGCCCGATCGGTTGCATGGCCATCGCCGTCGCGAAACACGCGGGCGCGCGCAAAGTTGTCATCACGGACATCAACGATGGTCGCCTCGAACTCGCGAAAAAGTTTGGCCCGACACGCACGGTGAACACGGCGAAAGAAAATCTCGCCGATGTCTGGCACAAGGAACTCGGCATGACGGAAGGCTTCGATGTGGGCCTGGAAATGTCCGGCAGTCATCTCGCGCTCAATCAAATGATCGACAACATGATCATGGGCGGACGCATCGCGCTACTCGGCACGCACTCCGCGAAGGCCGAGGTCGATTGGAATAAAATCGTGTTCAAGATGCTTCACTTAAAAGGCATCTACGGCCGCGAAATGTTCGAGACCTGGTATAAGATGACCGCGCTCGTCCAGGGCGGCATGGATATCACGCCGGTCATCACCCATCGCTTCCCGGTCGATAAATTCCAGGAAGGTTTCGAACTCATGGGCGCAGGCAAGTCCGGCAAAATCGTGCTCAACTGGGAGTAATCCGCATGAATTCCGCCTACCAAGCCCACCTCACGAAAACGCTCGGCGAAATCGAAGCCGCCGGCCTCTACAAACGCGAGCGCATCATCACGACGCACCAAACCGCCCACATTGCGGTTACCGGCGGTCGGGAAGTGCTCAATCTGTGCGCGAACAATTACCTCGGCCTCGCCGACAATCCCGAACTCATCGCGGCCGCGCGCGATTCGCTGGATCGCTGGGGCTACGGCTTGGCGTCGGTGCGCTTCATCTGCGGCACGCAGCAAATCCACAAGGACCTCGAAGCCTCGATTTCCAAGTTCCTCGGCACGGAAGACACGATTCTCTACTCATCGTGCTTCGACGCGAACGGCGGCTTGTTTGAAACGTTGCTTAGCGCGGAAGACGCCGTGATTTCTGACGAACTCAACCACGCCTCGATCATCGACGGCGTGCGCCTCTGCAAGGCGCAGCGTTATCGCTACAAAAACAACAATCTCGAAGACCTCGAAGCGAAGTTGAAAGAAGCCGATGCCAACAAAGCGCGCTTCAAACTCATCGCGACTGACGGGGTGTTTTCGATGGACGGTTTCATCGCCAATCTGAAAGGCATCTGCGACCTCGCGGACAGATACAACGCACTCGTCATGGTCGATGACAGCCACTCCGTCGGCTTCATGGGCAAAACCGGCCGCGGCACGCACGAACATTGCGGCGTCGAAGGCCGCGTGGACGTGTTCACCGGCACGCTCGGCAAAGCCCTCGGCGGCGCCACCGGCGGTTACACGAGCGGGAAAAAAGAGATCATCGATCTGCTCCGCCAGCGGTCACGCCCGTATTTGTTCTCCAACACCATCGCCCCCAGCGTCGCCGCCGCGTCGATCAAATGCTTGGAAATGCTCAGTGCGTCCACCGCGTTGCGCGATAAACTCGAAGCCAACACGAAATTCTTCCGCGACGGCCTCACAAAAGCCGGCCTCACGATCAAACCCGGCACGCATCCGATCGTGCCCGTGATGCTCGGCGACGCCGCGCTCTCGCAAAAAGTCGCGGCGCGCATGCTGGAAAAAGGCGTTTACGTGATTGGCTTTTTCTATCCCGTCGTGCCGCAAGGCGCCGCGCGCATCCGCACGCAAGTGTCCGCCGCGCACACTCGCGAAGACCTCGCCTTTGCGATTGAGAAGTTCGCCGAGGTGAAACAGGAATTCGGCCTGTGAACACCAAGATTTCCCCCGCCAAACTCGCCAAGCTTCGCGCCCTCGCCAAAACGGCCGCGAGTCGCGCTTACGCACCCTACTCCAAATTTCGCGTCGGGGCTGCCGTGCTCGCAGGCTCCGGAAAAATCTATTCCGGCTGCAACGTGGAGAACGCTTCGTATGGCCTGTGCAATTGCGCCGAGCGCACCGCGATTTTTAGCGCCGTCGCCGCGGGCGAAAAGCCGCTGAAGATCGAATGCGTCGTCGTTTACACGCCAACGAAAACCGCGACCGCTCCCTGCGGCGCGTGCCGTCAGGTCATTTTTGAATTCGGTCCGGATTCGCGCGTCATTTCCACGTGCGATGGCTCGCAGGAAGTCGATGTTTCGATCGACGCGCTGTTGCCGGGTGCGTTTGGTCCGGCGGATTTAGCGTGAGAGTTGCGCCGTGAATTGGCGCACGGCGTCCCAGTAGCGTTCGCCCGCGACATCGATGACGTTAGAATGATAGCCACCGTCGACGACGAGTTTCATTTTCGGTTCGGGCGCGGCAGTGTAGATCAAATTCCCATGCCACAACGGCACGGTGCGATCTTCGGTGCCGTGCACCCATAACAGCGGACAACGCAGCCGCGGGGCTTTTTTCGCGTTCTGGAATTTGTCGCCCGGCACAATCGCCCAGCGCGTTTTCACCCGGTAAGCGCTCGCGAACGGCGCAATCAGAATCAAACCGGCCAACTGATGGCGCACTCCCATTTCAACACCTGGTCCGCTCCCGAGCGAAAAGCCGATGACGATGACGCGCTCGGCCAGCGTTTTGTGTTCCGCTTGCAACCACGCGAGTGCGTGCTCGGCATCGTCATACGCCGTGAACTCCGTCGAGCGTCCGCCACTGTGGCCGTATCCCCGATAATCCAAGCCCATCACTGCAAATCCAGCCGCATGATAAAGCGGGAGATATTCACTGATGGTGCCGAGATCTTCACCGTTACCGTGCAGAAAAAGCACGGTGTATTTCGCCGTAGGATTAGGCCAGTAGCGCGCCGCGAGTTTCACTCCGTCGTGAGCCGTCAGGTGAAAGTATTCCTCGGAAAGTTGGTAGTTCGCAGGAAACCGCGGAAACAACATCGTGAGCGAAACGTGATGCGCGAGCCGGATGCCGACCGCAATCAGTGCGCCCAAGCTGACCAGTGCAATGACGCTGATGAAAAACACGCTCACAGGTTCAGATTATATTCCAGAAGTAAACCCGAGCAGCCGTTTCCAATATTCCTCACCCGCGGTGAATCCGAGATTGTTGTGCCCCGCCAGATCCACCCAGTAATGCTGCTTCGGTTCCCGCGCTTGCTTGAGCAGAGTTTCGCCATGGTGAAACGGCACCACGCGATCTTCGCGACTGTGCATGATCAAAACCGGGCAACGCACCGTGGAGATTTTTTTAGCATTCTTAAACTGATCGCCCGGCAGCAGCGGCCAGCGCGTCATCACCCGAAAGACACTCGTAAACGCGTTTTCCAAAACGAGTCCACCAACTCCATGCTTGCTCGCCAAATCCACAGCGGAGCCGCCACCCAACGATCGCCCATAGAGGATAATTTGAGCAAGCGGCACCCGCAGCGTTTCGCTCAGGTAGGTTTTGGCGACTTCGTTGGCTGCGTAGATAGATTTTTCGCTCGGCTGCCCTCCGCTCTGACCGTAGCCGGGATAATCGCACGCAAACACCGCGAAGCCGCGCGCATGAAATTCACGTAGGCGCGGCTCGATATCGCCGAGATCCTCCGCATTGCCGTGAAAATACCAGAGCGTGTGACGCGCTTTGGGATTGGGCAGATACAGCGCGCAGAGTTCGGCGCCGTCCGCCATTTTCAAACGCACCGCTCCTGCCGGTTCCCGCCGCGAGCCATATTCCGGGAAATACAGCATCGATCCGACCAACCCTTGGGCCGCAATCGCTACCAGCCCGTAACACACGATCGCCGCAATCGCCGCTTTGAGTGCGAACTTGCGGCTCATGGTTTACCGGCCCGACAAGAATTCGCGCACACTTAAACCCACTGCTTCGCGTGCGACTTCACGCTCGGAGCGATCGGTGAGATTGCGGATTTTCACCACGCCTTTTGCGAGTTCGTCGCCACCGTAAATCAGCGCAAGCTTCGCGCCGGACTCGGCGGCGACTTTAAATTGTTTACCGAACGCGGTGTCTTTAAACGGATATTCGACGCGAATCCCCGTCGCGCGCAGCGCGTGGATATCCGCAAAGGCCGCCGTCCTTTCCGCCGCGCCACCGATAACCACATAGACGTCTGGCGCCGCGGCGAACGCGGGCATCAAGCCACGCTGCTCGAGCAGCAAGCCGGTCGTGACGTCGCCAATCGCGAACCCCACCGCCGGCAAATCCGGGCCGCCCAATTTCTTAACCAGATCATTGTAGCGCCCGCCACCCGCAAGCGCGCGCAAGTCGCCTTTGCGATCAAACGCCTCGAAAACGAAACCCGTGTAATACGCGAGCCCGCGCACGACCCCGAGATCGACGGTGATAAAGTCGCTCAATCCCATCGCCGCCAAACCATCGAGCACTCGCTTCCAATCGACGAGCCGCGCCGAAAGTTTTTCAGAATTAAAAGGAGCGAGGACAGAGGAAAGCTCTTCGAGACCGCGAATTTTGAGAAAACCGAGCACGCTGGCTTTTTTATCCGCCGGCAATTCGCCATGCGCTTCGGCGTAACCTTTGAACGCATCATCGCCCATCTTTTCGAAGCGATCGACCGCCGACAAAATACCGCGCGCTTGCGCGTCATTAAAACCAAGCGCTTCCAGATAGAAAAACCACAGATCGCGATCGCTCAGACGAACATAGAAATCTTCCTTCGTAAGCCCGAAGCCAGTCATGCACTGCACGAGCAGTGCGATAAGTTCGATCTCCGCTTCAGGGCCAGCTTCCCCAAAGATGTCGGCGTTGAACTGGTTGAAGGCGCGCAGGCGGCCCTTTTGCTGGCGCTCGTAGCGGTAGAATTCCGCGATACTAAACCACTTGATCGGACGCTTGAGCGCGCCCGCTTTCGCTCCGACCATGCGACACACCGTCGGAGTCATCTCGGGACGGAGCGAAACCATGCGCTCGCCCTTGTCCTTGAAACTAAACAACTGCCCCTCGATTTCGTCGCCTGATTTCGTCGTGTAGAGCTCCAAGGGCTCCAACACGGGCGCGTCGTATTCTTGAAATCCGAAAGCGGACGCGGTGCTGCGCCAGTTGCGGAAAATATGCTGACGCCGGGAAAAGTCTTCCGGATAAAAATCACGGAAGCCCGGCAACGATTGAAACCCGGCCATGCCTCGCTGCGACTGTTAAGACGCCTTAAACGTCGTCCGTCGGCTCTGCCGGCGGATTGTTGCGAAGTTTATCCAAGCTGAGTTGCTTGATCTTCTGCTTGAGAATCTTGCCGGACTTAAACTTCACCACGGCGCGCTCAGGAATAACGACTTCCGTCTCCGGTTTGTTCGGATTGCGACCGACGCGAGCTTTGCGGACTTGCACTTCGAGGACGCCGAAGTTGCGGAGCTCGACGTTGCGACCGGTGGCGAGCGCCTCCATGACGATATCGAGGGTCATCTGCACCGTATCTTGGATTTGTTTCTGCGGAAAGCCGGTCTTCTCGTAGATTTCCAGCACGATTTCGCGTTTGGTCAGGTTAGTCGACATGGCTAGGCGTGGGTTAAAGTTAATGCCTGTTGGTTACAGCACAAACAATTCACCACCCAGTGCTTGCGTCAACCGCAAAGGCGCACAAAGGCTAAAGGCCAACCATGCCCGACCCAAAGGCCGTAAACTCGATGTTTGCCCGCATTGCCGCCCGTTACGACGTGGCGAACCATCTGCTGAGTGGCGGCGTAGACTTTTGGTGGCGTCAACGCCTCGTGCGCGTCGTGCATGATTCACATCCGAAAGCGGTGCTCGATCTCGCGACTGGCAGTGGAGATGTGGCTTTTGCGCTCGCCGACGGCTTGCCGCCAGCGGTTCGCATCACGGGCATGGATTTTTGCCAGCCGATGCTGGATGAGGCCGTGAAAAAGCGTCCGGCAAGCGCGCGCTGGGCGAGCATCGAGTTCAAACAAGGTGACGGCATGGCACTGCCCTTGGCCGATGCGACCTTCGACGCCGTGACCATTTCTTTCGGCCTGCGCAACATGGCCGATCGCCACAAAGCCCTCAGCGAAATGCGCCGCGTGCTGCGGCCCGGTGGACAGTTGTTCGTGCTCGAGTTTTCGCAGCCGTTTTTCTGGTTTCGGCCGTTTTATTATTTCTATCTAAAGTTTATTTTGCCGACCGTGGCCGGAATCGTGACCGGGGATCGTTCCGCTTACGAATACCTCTGCGGCTCCATCGAATTATTTCCCGGTCGCGAGGCGATGTCGCAGGAAATTTTGCGCGCCGGATTCAAATCGGTTCACGCCACACCGCTGACATTTGGCATCGTGGCGTTGCACGAAGCGCAGGCTTAATACCCGAGCAGTAGCGGCGGGCGGCCTACCCGTTTAAGTTTTAATTAAACGATTTCCCGCAACCGCACGTGCTTTGCGCGTTGGGATTTTTGATCTCGAAGCCTTTGCCGTGAAGGCCGTCATCGAAATCGACGGTGATCCCGCTCAAATAAGCCAAGCTCGTAGGGTCGACAAGCAGTTGAACGCCTTCGCTCTCGAACACGTTGTCGTCAGCTTTCGGCAGATCGAATGACATGCCGTATTCGAAGCCCGAGCAGCCGCCGCTCTCCACGAACACGCGCAGTTTTTTCTGAGCGTCATCTTGGTTCGAATGCATCGCTTGAACCTGGCGGGCGGCGCGATTGGTGAGCGTGATCATGAAGCGCAACGTAGGAGCGAGCCGCATCGTGTCAACCGGCGCTTCCCGCAAAATTCTTCCGCGTAGCAGGAATCGTGCAAATTGCGCAGCTGTGTTCTTGCAACCCGGAACTGACACCGCTTCTCTCGCTTCCGGTGACCAACCTGAAGCACATCTTCAACGAGCTCCAATACGAGCTCACCAACAAACTCGCCGAGGGCGGAATGGGATTGGTGTATGAAGCGGTGCAGCGTGGCTCGGGTAATTTCCGCAAGACTGTGGCCATCAAATTAATTCGCGAGGAATATTCCAGCATCCCCGAATTCCAGAAAAATTTCATCGGCGAGGCCCGCTTGGTCGCCGATCTGATTCATACGAATATCGTCCAGACCTACCATTTGGGTCAGGTCAACGGCGGGCAGTATTTCATGACGATGGAGTTCGTGCGCGGGGTGAACCTCGAGCAACTCATCGACCGCCACATCGAACTGAACCGCAAGGTGCCGGTCGATATGGCGGTGTTTATCGCGTCACGCGTGTGCCGTGGTTTGAGCTACGCGCATGCCAAGCGTGACCTGGAAGGCCGTTTGCTTGGCATTGTTCACCGCGACGTGAATCCGAAGAACGTCATGCTGGCCATGGAAGGCGACGTGAAGCTCACCGACTTCGGCATCGCGAAGGCCCTCGACCTGATGTATAACGAGGAAGGGAAAGTGATCCCGGGCAAAGACGAGTATCTTTCACCCGAAGGCGCGAGCTACGCGGTCACGGACGGACGCTCGGACTTGTTTTCACTCGGGATCGTGCTGACGGAAATCTTGCTCGGAAAAAACCTTTTCCGCGGTGCCAGCCGGCTTGAATCGCGCCGCAACGTGCTATCGATGCAGTTGCCGAAGTTCTCGAAACTGCGCCCGGATATTGATGAGAAGCTGGAGGTTATTTTGCACAAAGCGCTAAACCGCGAACGCGACAAGCGTTACCAGAGCGCGAGCGAAATGCTGACTGACCTGGAGCTTTATCTTTACAGCGACCGTTACGGCCCGACCAACGAAAAGCTCGCGGTCTATCTCGAAGACGTTTTTCCCCCGGCCAAAGTAGGCTCGAACCCCGCCACTACCCCACCCTTGCTACCCCGCGCAACCCCACTCGATCGCCAGCGTTAATTCCTATCGAGTATGAGCGGACCCGGCTTCAGCCAAGGCTTTCACCAGCGGCAGACCCAGCAACTCGTGCTGGCGCCGCAGATGCGGCAATCTCTCAAGATTTTGCAAGTCGCCGCGCTTGATCTGCGCGCGGCCATCCAGGAGGAATTGCAGGCGAACCCGACGCTCGAAGAGATGTCGATGGACGACGTCAGCCTCGATAAATCCGCCTCGAGCGGTGACGAAAACTCCGGAACCAACGACGATCCTCGCGAGGAAATGGACTTTTCGAAGGACTTCCAAGTGCTCGAAAAAATCGGGCAGGATTGGAAAGATCACATGACCGACACCGGCGGCGTGCGGCAAACCACCGGCGAAGAAGACGAACGTCGCCAACACTTTTTTGACTCCCTCACCACCGAGGTTTCGCTGCAACAGCACCTGATGCAGCAAGCAGAGTTGTCGGATAGCCCCGCGCCACTTCTCGAAGCGTTAAAGTTTCTCGTCGGAAGTCTCGACGACCGCGGTTACCTCACGTCTACGCTTTCCGATCTCGCGCTGCTCGCCAGCCTGCCGCTCGACACCATGCAGGAGGCTTCACGTCTCCTCAAAACGTTCGACCCTGCCGGTATCGGTGCGGAAAACCTCGCCGACTGTCTGTTGATTCAGCTCACGCACAAGGGCCGCGAAAAATCCGTCGCTGCGCGCATCATCCGCGATTACTTCGAACTCCTCGTGCGTCGCCGCATTCCCGATCTCGCGCGCAAAACCGGCCTCGCACCCGACATCATTCAGGAAGCCATCGAAGAAATCGGCACGCTCGATCCCGCACCTGGTCGTCGTTTCGCCGATGACGCCAATCGTGTGGTCGTAGCCGATGTTTCTGTCGAAAAAGATGACGGCGCCTGGAAGATATCGCTCAACAACGATTACATCCCGCGCCTTCGCCTGAGCAACACCTACAAAGATCTCATCGCAAAAGGAAAACTCTCGAAGCAAGAGAGCGATTATCTCCGCGAGAAGTTACGCTCGGGCAAATTCATCATCAACGCCATCGAGCAACGCCAGCGCACCATCGAGCGGATCACGAACGAGATCATCAAGCACCAGATCGAGTTTTTCGAGGAAGGCATTTCGAAACTCAAGCCGCTCACGATGACGCAGATTGCGGACATCATCGGCGTGCACGAGACCACGGTGAGCCGCGCGCTCGCCAACAAATACATGAAGACGCCGCATGGCGTGTTCGAAATGAAATACTTCTTCACGTCGGGCTACCAATCCGACGCCGGCGAGTCTGTCGCCAATACGAGCGTCAAGGAAATGATCGCCGACATCATCGCCAGCGAAGATCCGGGCAAACCGCTCAGCGATCAGGAAATTGTCGGACTGCTCGACGGCAAAGGCCTCAAAATCGCCCGCCGCACCGTGGCGAAATATCGCGAAGAACTCGGCTTGCTGCCCAGCAACCTGCGCCGTCGTTACGACTGACGCACCGCAGATGCCCGTTCAGCTGACGACCGTCTGGTCGTAGAGCTTCACCGCTTCCTGCACCGTCTTCACCAACTCGGGAAGCGACACCGGTTTCAGCAGATAGCGATAGAGCGCCGCTTCGTTCACGCTGCGCAGCAACATTTCCGGCTTCATGTAGCCGGTGACCAAGACCCGCTGCATTTCCGGATATTCTTCGCGCACGCCGATCAGAAAACTCAGCCCGTTGCCGCCCGGCATCAAATGATCCGACACGACCACCTTGAATTTCTTTTTGTGCAAAACAAAGCCGGCTTCGCGGGCACTTCCCGCCGTGACGACCTCGAACTGCGAACCCAGCGCTTCGGCATACAATGCGAGCAACGGTTTTTCGTCATCGACTAGTAAAACGGCACTTAAAGGAGTTTTGCTCGGGTTTGTCGCAGGGGACGGGGCTGTCATTAGCGCGGATGCTGTTACCCCTGAAAACGTTGGCAAACCCAAATCAAAAACCCGGAACCCAAAGATGATGAAAATCATGTGAAATTTTTAGTTTGCTTGCGTGTTCAGACGCCGTGTTTTTTCTGAAACGCGCATGGCTAAAATCGATTTTTTCGCTGCTGCGCGTGAAGGAAATTTTTCCGAATTACCCGCCGGCTCACTCTCGTTGGAGCAACTCACGCAAGCCAATGCATCCGGCAACACCCCGCTGCACATCGCCGCAAAATACGGGTCGCTCGCCAAACTCCCGGCTGAACTCCTCGTCGCCGAATCCTTGCTGCGCAAAAACGATGCCGGCTACACGCCCGTCCATCTGGCGACGCGCCACGGATTCCTTTTGCAGATTCCCGCTTCGCTTCTCACGCGCGACAATCTGCTTATTCGTTCCAACAGCGGTTACACTCCGCTGCATCAAGCCGCTTCCGCGGGCACACTCAATCAAGTCCCTTCCAGCCTGCTTTCGCTTGAGATCATCCTCACGAAAACCGATCACGGCAACACCCTGCTTCACGAAGCCGCCGAGGCCGGCACGCTCGACAAGATCCCTCGCCAATTTATCACGCGTGAAACCGTGCTGTCGCCAAACATCAGCGGAGAAACCGTGTTACACGTCGCCGCGTTCAACGGCCACCTCGACCAAGTGCCCGCCGAACTGCTCACGACAGAGACGCTGCTGACGAAGACCGCGAACCACGACACCTGCCTGCACGCCGCCGCGATCTCCGGTCACCTTGACCAGATTCCCGAAGAATTTTTAACCCACGACAATCTGGTGCTCGCCAGCAAGTCTGGCCACACGCCGATCCACGCCGCCGCCGAATCAGGCAGCATTACGCAAATCCCCACGGGACTTCTCACGATCGATTTGATGATTAGCCGTAACGATTTTGGCGACACTCCCCTGCATGCAGCGGCGGTCGAAGGCCACCTCGATAAAATTCCGACTCAGTTCATGAATCGCTCCACGATGATGATGCGGAATTACAACGGCGGCACCCCCATCGGCGCGGCGATCCGGCACGGCCACGAAAACCAGTTGCCTGAGGAATTTATCCCGAAGAAGCCGAACGCGGTGCAGAAGTTTATGTATCGTATCGGCGCCTCGCGTCCGCCTTTTGGCTAAAACGCCACGCGAGGCTCGACCTGCGACGGAGATTTATGCCAGCGTGACGTCTCGCGCTCGGCTTTCTCGCGCCTAGCGTGACCAGTTAACGTTAACCTCTTCCTTTATCGCATGAACACCACCATCACCGCCATTAACGCCCGCGAAATCATCGATTCCCGCGGCAATCCGACCGTCGAGGTCGATGTGAAACTCGCCAACGGCGCCTTCGGCCGCGCGGCTGTGCCCTCCGGCGCTTCGACCGGCGAACACGAAGCCATTGAGCTCCGTGACGGTGACAAAAAACGTTACCTCGGCAAAGGCACGCTCAAGGCTGTCGCCAACGTCAAAGCCAAGATCGCTCCCGCCCTCCTCGGCTTCGATGCGTTTGATCAAACCGGGGTCGACCGCGCCATGCTCAAACTCGATGGCACCAAGACGAAGGCCAACCTCGGCGCCAACGCCATCCTCGGCGTCTCGCTCGCCACCGCCAAAGCCGCAGCTGCCGCCGCCGGAATCCCGCTCTACAAATACATCGGCGGCCCGAACGCCAAAGTCCTCCCGGTTCCATTGATGAACATCATGAACGGCGGCGCGCACTCCGACGCCCCGATCGATTTTCAAGAGTTCATGATCGTGCCGAAAAACTTCAGAACGTTCTCCGAAGCCCTCCGCGCCGGCGCCGAAGTTTTCCACTCGCTCAAAAAAGTGCTCAAAGCGAAAGGCCTGCAAACCGCCGTTGGCGACGAAGGCGGCTTCGCTCCGAATCTCGCTTCCACGACTGACGCGCTCGACGCCATCGCCGAAGCCATCAAGGGCGCCGGCTACAAGCTCGGTAAGGACATCTTCCTCGCGCTCGACGTCGCCTCGTCGGAGTTTTACGTGAAGGAAAAGAAGACTTACGTCTTCAAAAAATCTGACGGTCGCAGCTTCACCGGTGACGAATTCGTCGCTTACTACAAAGACCTCTGCGCGAAATATCCGATCGTTTCCATCGAAGACGGCTGCGCTGAAAACGACTGGGCCACGTGGAAGAAGCTCACCGACGCCATCGGCGACAAGGTGCAACTCGTCGGCGACGATCTCTTCGTCACGAACGTCGAATTCCTCCAGAAGGGCATCGATACCGGCACCGCAAATTCCATTCTCGTGAAGGTAAACCAAATCGGCTCCCTCACCGAAACGCTCGATTCGATCGCCCTCGCGCAGCGCAACAGCTACACGACGATCATCTCCCACCGCTCCGGCGAAACGGAAGACGTCACCATCGCTGACATCGCCGTCGCCACGAACGCCGGCCAGATCAAAACCGGCTCCGCTTCCCGCACCGACCGCGTGGCGAAATACAACCAGCTTCTCCGTATCGAGGAAGAGCTCGGCGCGAGCGCGGTTTACGGCGGCCAGTTGTAATCCTTGCCTCCGGCACGCGAACTGCTATTCAAAACGTCTACGAAGCCGACCTAACACTAAGCTTCGACACACACACTGAGGAAAGGCCGAGCCGCAAGGTTCGGCCTTTTCCTTTGGCGGAACTTTTCCAGCCTGCCGACATCCGACTTGCCCGTATCTCCCATCCCAACACCTTCTCGTCGTGAAATCGATTTCCGCTATCCGCACATTTTTGGCCATTACGTTGGTTCTAACCGGCATCACCCTGCAGGCCGCCGAAACCAAATCCGCCCAGCCGGATAAAAAAGCGGAGCTCGCCCCGAAAACCGTCGGCCCTGTGATTGAGCTGCCAACGTTTAAAGTCCAGGAAAGCCGCATTCGCGAACTCGATTCGACCATCCGCAAACTCGACAAGCTCATCGCCCGCGAAAAGAAGAAGGTAAAATCCAGCGAACTGGATAAAGCCCTCAACAACGACAAGCTCACCACGGCCGCCGCATTCTTAGGTGGTAACTCCGCGTCTCACCTTTCGGACGTCGCCGCCACACGCGTCAGTCTCATGGAAAACGAACGCGTCGTGCTCGAAAGTTTAAAGCGCCCGCGAGATGCAGCCGAAGTGACCGCCTTGGAAAAAGAACTGGATCAACTCCGCATCACGCGCCGCAACCTCGACAATATCGGGCGCGCTTCGCGTTAATTTAACGACCGTGTTTCATTCCACGGTCAGGATGTAGCCGCGGAGGTATTCGCTCTCCGGCATCGTCACGAGCACCGGATGATCCGGCGGCTGGTGGCAAAATTCCAACACATGCACGCGGCGCTTCGCATCCGCCGCGGCTTCTGAAAGCACCTCACGGAGCTGCGCATCCTGCATGTGATGCGAGCAAGTGTAAGTGGCCAACACGCCACCCGGAGTGAGCGATTTCATCGCGCGCAAATTCAATTCTTTGTAGCCGCGCAACGCGCCTTCGAGCGCCGACTTTGATTTCGCAAACGGCGGCGGGTCTAGCACGATCAAATCCCAAGCGGGTGCATCGTCGCGGCGTGCGGTAAACCAATCGAAAACGTTTTCGCCAAGAAACTCCGCCTGCAGCCCGTTGCGCTCGGCATTTTTCTTCGCCTGCCCCACGGCATCGTAAGCGCTGTCCAAACCAAGCACGCTCGCTGCGCCGGCCTTGGCCGCGTGCAACGCGAACGAACCCTGGTTACAAAACGCATCAAGCACGCGCCGGCCTTTCGCGTATTTCGCCACCGCTTGATGCTGCAAGCGCTGATCGAGGTAGAATCCGGTTTTCTGGCCGTTCTGCAAATCTAGCCAATAGTCGAAACCATCGATATTTACCCAGCGCGACTCCCACGCCTTGCCGGAACGCGTATGCACTTCCGACGGCAAGCCTTCGAGTTTACGGATGTTGGCGTCGTTACGAAAAATAATTTCTGCCGGCCGAACGAGTTCCGCGAGCAGATCGCTCAGGATCCCTTCGCGTTTGTGCAGCGCGAGCGTCTGCACCTGCACCACGAGCGTATCGCCAAACTGGTCGACGACCACGCCGGGCAAATCATCCGATTCACTCCACACGAGTCGCTTGAAATTTCCCATGCCTTCGCGACGCTTCAACGCCCGCGTCAAGGCCGTGCGCAAGTAGTTTTCGTCCAAGGCCACGCGATCACGGCTGATCCGTCGCCACACGATCTGCGATTTGCTATTGTAGATGCCCATCCCGAGAAACCGACTGTTGCGGTCGCGGCATTCCACCAACTCGCCGTCGTGCTCAGCCGGCAACAGCGCCTCGCATTCGTTTCCGAACACCCACGGGTGGCCCGCCATGACGCGTGATTTGATGCTTGGTTTGAGTTTTAGGCTCGCAGACATGCCAGCACGATTGCCCAACTGCCCGCGCTTACGAAGCACAAAATAGCCCTTGGCCGGCCCCGAAGCTCGCTAACCGGCCGCTGCGCCCCAAAGTTCAGGCTTTCCCTCCACGCGTTTGCTCATTTGCGTGGTCAACTTCCATGTCCACACCTGCTCAGGAAATCGCCCGCCGCCGCACCTTTGCGATCATCTCGCACCCTGACGCGGGCAAGACGACGTTGACCGAGAAATTCCTTCTTTACGGCAACGCCATCCACCTCGCGGGTGCCGTCAAAGATCGCAAAAACCAGCGCGCCACGGCCTCCGACTGGATGGAACTCGAGAAGCAGCGCGGTATCTCCATTTCGTCCACGGTTCTCCAATTCGATTACGCCGGCTGCGCGGTCAACTTGCTCGACACCCCCGGCCACAAAGATTTCTCCGAAGACACCTACCGCGTGCTCACCGCCGTCGATGCCGCGCTGATGGTCATCGATGCTGCGAAGGGCGTGGAAACACAGACGCGCAAACTCTTCGAAGTGTGTCGTCGTCGCGGCGTGCCGATTTTCACATTCATGAACAAGTGCGACCGGCCGACGCGCAACCCGCTCGACCTCCTCGACGAGCTTGAGAGCGTGCTCGGTCTCCAGTCGTCACCGGTCATCTGGCCGCTCGGCAACGGGCCGTCCTTCAAAGGCGTCTTCGACCGTCGCACGCGCGAGGTGCATTTATTTGAACGCGTCCCCGGCGGCAAATTCCAAGCGCCCGTCAGTGTCGCTTCGCTCGACGATCCGATCGTCCGGGAAAAGCTCGATGACGACACCTACAACGCCGTCAAAGAGCAGCTCGAAATGCTCGATGGCGCGGGCCACCCTTTCGATCTCAACGCGATTCAGCACGGTCAGCAGACGCCGGTTTATTTCGGTTCAGCGGTAAATAATTTCGGCATCCAACTCCTCCTCGACGGTTTTTTAAAAGACTCTGTGCCGCCCGCTCCGCGCACGTCCGTCACCGTCACGGTGCCCGGCGCACCCGCACCGACGACAGCCCGCGAGATTCCGGTCGATGACCCGAAATTCTCGGGCTTTATTTTCAAGATTCAGGCGAACATGGACGCCAAGCACCGCGACCGCATCGCGTTTCTTCGCGTGTGCTCAGGCAAGTTCGAGCGCGACATGGTCGTCACACATCAGCGCACCGGCAAGCAAGTCCGCCTTTCCTCCTCGCACAAACTTTTCGGGCGCGAACGTGAAACCGTCGACGTGGCTTGGCCCGGCGACGTCATCGGTCTCGTCGGTCACAGCGAGTTCGGCATCGGCGACACGCTCACCACGGATCGCACCATTTACTACGACGAGATTCCGCGGTTCCCGTCCGAAGTGTTCACTTACATTTCCAATCCGAACACGGGTGATGCGAAAAAATACCGCGCCGGCCTCGAGCAGCTGTTGCAGGAAGGCGTCGTGCAATCCTTCTCCGCGAAGAATGCACCCGCCGGCGCCACGCTGCTTGCGGCTGTCGGCCCGCTGCAGTTCGAAGTCGTGCAATGGCGCCTTCAAAGCGAATACAACGCCGAGTCGCGCCTGACCCCGACGCCGTGGACCTTACTCCGCTGGCTTTCGTTCGCGCCCTCCATCGCGCCGGCTCCGGGCAAGAGTTTCGACTACTCCCGCCTCGTGGTCGCAACCGGCGTAAGTTTCGGCGCTGATAAATTTGGCCAGCCCGTCGTGCTTTTCCCGAATGACTGGACGATGCGTTATTTCAGCGAAAAAAATCCCGAACTGAAACTGCACGAGCAGCCGATCGAACTGAGTAGCGAGAGTTAAGCCGACGGAGCTTGCGGTAATTCCAGCCAGAAGCGGCTGCCGTCCTTACCCGTCGATTCCACTCCGCAGGAACCGCCCATCTTTTCCATGGCCTTGCGCACAATCGCGAGGCCCATGCCCGTGCCTTCGTATTGCTCACGGCCATGCAGACGCTCGAAGATCATGAAGATTTTTGCCTGATGTTCCGGCGCGATGCCGATGCCATTGTCCTCGATCCACAGGCGCACCCGGCTCTCGCGTTTTTCTGAAACGACCCGCACGTGCGGTTTAACGCCCGGTGCTACGAACTTGACGGCGTTCGTCATTAAATTCGCCAGACATTGCCCGAGCGAAACTTCGTGCCCGATCACGTGCCCGAGCGGGGAAACAATTTCGACCTGCGCCTTGGGTTGCTGCAAGACGTCGAATTGGTCGATCGCATCCAGCACCATGTTTTCCAGGTTCAAATTCACGAGCACCACCTCCGAGCGCACCAGGCGGCTATACATCAGCACGTCGTGCGTCAGTTGCTCCATGCGCTGACTGCTGCGCTGGATACGATTCAGGTATTCCTTAGCCGTCGCGTCTAGTTGCGGCCCATAGTCCTCCATCAAGGCTTGCGAGTAACTGTTCATCGCGCGCAACGGCGCGCGCAGGTCGTGCGATACCGTGTAGGAAAATTCTTCCATCTGCGTGACGGCCTCGCGCAGCGCGGCGGTTCTTTCCGTGACCTTTTGTTCAAGATTTTGCGCATGGGCCTGCAACTGCACTTGCGCAGCCTCCAACTGCGCTTCGTATCGTTTCTGCTGCGTGATGTTGCGCGCAATCTTCGAAGCACCGACGACGTGACCATGCTCATCACGGATCGGCGATACCGACAGGGAAATATCGATCATCGTGCCGTCTTTGTGGAGCCGTTTGGTTTCGTAGTGCTCGACGTTCTGGTTTTTGCGGATTTTTCCGATGATTTCAAATTCCTCTCCGTGCCGCTCCACCGGAATCAGCGTCATGACCGACTCGCCTAAAATCTCGGCGGCCGCGTAACCGAAAAGTCGTTCGGCGCCGCGGTTCCAACTCATGATCCGACCGTCAAGAGTGCGACTGATGATCGCATCGTCCGAGGACTCGACAATTGCCGCCAGCTGGCGCACGGCGTCGTGCACGCGTTTGCGCTCGGTGACGTCGCTCACCGCAGCGACCCACCCTTTCACTTTTCCGTTCGCGTCGATTTCCGGGACGTAGTTCGCCTCCATCGTGCGCACTTCACCGCGATAAGTGAGATTCGCTTCAAACACCACTTTTTCGCCGCGCAGCACTTGGTCGATGTATGGCTTTACACTGCGATAGGATTGCTGGTCGAGCACCTCGCTAATCCGATGTCCGATCACTTCCGAACTACTCAAACCGCGTTTTTCCAGGTAGGCGCGATTGGCGAAGGTGAAACGCTCGTCGCTGTCGCATTGCGTAAGAAGAATTGGCGCGGTCCCGGCCACCAGGCTGAGCTGCTGTTCTTTCACGCGCAACGCCTCCTCCGCGCGCTTGCGCTCGGTGATATCGAGCGTCGCTCCGGTCAAACGCAGGGCGACACCGTTCTCACGCAGCACATTGGCATTCGTAAAGAGCCACACGAGCCGGCCATCGGCACGCAGCGACCGATGCTCCAACTCGAACGATTGTCCGGTGCGCGTCGCCATCTCAAACGCGTGCGAGAGCGCATTTCGATCCTCGGGGTGCACGAAACGCGCAAACCCCTCCAGCGTGCGGTCAAATTGATCGGGCGTGATCCCGTAAATTTTATACACGGAATCGCTCCACGTGATGCGGTTGGCGGCGATATCCCAATCCCACACCCCGACCTTGCCGGTCGCAGTGGCCAGCCGCAAACGCTCCTCGCTGTTGCGCATCGCCGCTTCGTTGCGACGGCGCTCGATCGCGATACTCACGGTGCGCACCACGATATCGACAATCTCCAGTTCATGCTGCGTAGGCTCGGTGTGTTCGAAATAATAAATGCTGAACGCACCGAGCACATTACCACCGGCAGAAACGATCGGCGTCGACCAGCATGCCTTGAAACCATGTCGTGCCGCTTCTTCGCGGAGATTTCTCCACAAAGGTGAAGTCGCGATAATGTCGACCGTGACGGGGCGACCGGTAAATACCGCCGCACCAAAGGAACCCGCTTCGAGGCTCGGCTTGAGGAAATCAATGTAGCGATTCCAGTCGGCCGGAACGCTCAAGCCGGTCACGGGGCGCAGGGTTTTCTCTTGCTCGTCCAACAGCGAAATCGCGGCAATCAACCGGCGCTCGGCCAGTGACTCCACTTGTTGCACGAGGCTTTTCATGATCTCCGCCAGCGAGGTGCTCTTGAGCACTTGCTCAAGAACATCCCGCTGCTGGCGCAGGTATTTTTCGCCGCTTTTCCGCGCGGAAATGTCCTGCACCACGCCGAGCATGCCAATTGGTTTTCCCTCTGCGTCGTAAATGCCGCGCCCTTTCGACGAGATCCACCAGTTCCGCCCGTCGTCGCGGTGCAGGCGGTATTCCTCGTCATAGTCGGTGTGCGTCGCCATCGCGTGTTCATTCGCAATGCGGGAACGTTCGCGGTCATCCGGATGCAGCAGCTCGCGCAATTTCGCGCGTTGGAATTCACCGCCGGCCGGAATTCCCATGATCTGATCCATGCGGGGTGATGTCTCAAGACGGTCCGTGGCGGCGTCCCAGCTCCAGATGCCGAGCTTGGCCGCGTCCAACGCGAGTTGCAGCCGTTCTGCCGAATTGCGCAACGATTGCTCCGTCGCCTTTCGTTCGGTGATGTCCAAATTTAAACCGACGACGCGAAGGGTTTTTCCGTTTTCATCATAGACGCCCTGTCCCCGTTCGAGAATCCAATGAATTTTACCGTCGGGCCAGACGACCCGATATTCGGTTTCGTAAACGGTGCGGTTCTTGATCGCCTGCTCAATCGTGCGATTCACGCCGGGCCGGTCAGCTGCGAGAATGGATTTCGAGTAATCGCCATCCACAAAATCAGCATCCACCGACAGGCCGAAATTTATTTTGCAGCGATCCGAACTGCGCAGGATTCCCGTGTCGATTTCCCACTCCCACGAACCAAGCTGGGCTGCGTCCAACGCAAAACGCAGATCGTTTTCGCTGTGGCGTAAAGCGGCCATGGCGCGCGCGCGCTGCACCATCGGCCACACGCGCGCGACCACGTCTTCCATGATCGCCATCTCGTCGTCGGTCCAGGCGCGCGGTTCTTTCTCCGTGACGCTGATTACCGTCTGCCAGGCTCCCTTTTCGCGAAACGGCTGCACCGCATACGAACGCACCCCTAGTTTTAAATAAGGATCCGCCGTCGCTTGCGTGAGCGGATGCTCGGTCACGTCTTCCACGCGAAAATTGCCACTCGCATAAGCGTTCCACCACTTGCGGTCGCCAAATTGCGAGAGCGCATAGGAGCCTGCCAAGCTCGCCTTGTTGGGATCACGCAGCCAGTTCTCACTGACAATAATCACATCGCGCACTTCGTGACATTCCACGAAATAACAGCGATCCGCATTCAGACGTTTCCCCAATTCCGCGGTCGTTACGCGGATGATTTCGGCTTCATCATTCAGCAAGGCCAGTTGGTTCGACAACTGGTGCAGGAAAGCCGAGCGCTGCTCTTCGCGCTTACGATCCGTGATGTCGATAACCACATTGACAGCTCCCGTCACTTCCCCCGTCGCATCGCGCGTCACTTCGGAATTCACGATCACATATCGCATTTGCCCTGTCGGGCGGCGGATCACGATTTCCTCCCGAACGGTGCGTTTTTCCAGGACGGCGCGTGCCATCGGCGAATCCGCATGGCGGATTTGCAAGCCCGCATTGGTAAACATCATTTCCGAGCCGCACCAGAATTCCGCCTTACCGAGAACAGGGACGCGGCCCCACAACTTCACGGCGGCCTCGTTGTAAAGCTGGATGCGCCCGTCGATATCGTTGGTATAAACCGCCACGGGCATGCTTTGCACCAATTCGCGGTAACGTTGCTCGCCAGCGCGGGATGCTTGCATCGCGCGGGCTCGCTCCACCGAAGGCCAGATGCGCATCACGACCTCGCTCAAAAATCCGAGTTCATCGTCCGTCCATTTTCTGACTTCCCCCGACGTCACAAACAGCGTGACTCCGCCCGTTTCCTGACGGAGATAACGACTGACGGCCAGTGAGCGCACGCCGTTCTTGCGGTGGCTCTGTGCGTATCCGCGCAAGCGCACGTCAACTTCCACATCAGGCACGCTGACCGGTCCCGAAGTCAATTGCTGCACCCAGGCCGACGGCCCGTAATCGACCGGCGTATCGCTATCCGCGATGCTCGCCAACCCGGCGACGTGCCAGTCATGCACCGTGTTGACCCGCTCGGCGTTAGCGTCCCATTCACAGAACAAGCAGCGCTGCGCCTGCAGATGCTCGCCGACCTTTCGCGAAATGAAACGGATGATTTCATCGGGGCTCTCGGAGGCATCCGCTTTCTCCACCAACTCGGCCAACAACTTGATCCGGTCTTCCGTGCGGCGACGTTCGGTAATGATGCGCGTCGATCCTGCCATCGCGACCACACGGCCTGCTTCATCCTTCACCGGGTTGTAGATATACTCGTGGTGCTCTTCGCGACCTTCGCCCAGCGCGATCACGATATCGCTCTTAATTGTTTCACCCGTGTTAAACACGTGGTTCATTTCCGAGAGCAGGCGCTCCGCGACGTCGTTGGGATAATTTAAATCGTAGAGACTCCGGCCGACCACTTCTTCCAGCGTTTTCCCGAGCATCGCTAAGAGCGGACGATTTGCGTAGAGAAACCGACCGTCCTGACTGAACGCATAAGTCAAATCGGTGAGATTCGAGAGCGTGGTATCGAAAAGCTTCGCCTGTGTCTCCATGCGCTTGGAAAGCTGGAGCAGCACATTTTCGTGCCGTTTGCGGTCGGAGACATCCTGGAACGAAGTCACCACACCCGTAATGACTCCGCTGGCGTCACGCATCACTTCGATATTCAGCGACGCAAAAAACCTCACACCATCCACCCGTTCGTAGATCAGTTCCAGTTCCCGGAACGACGTTCCCGTTCTCGCGGCGACCGCCATTGGAGTCTCTTCGATTCGGATGACTTCACCGTCAGTTTGATAAAGTTTTCCTCCCGCTAAAAACCGATCCGCGGGGTCATCCGCTTTGGGTTCGCGCGCCCACAATTCCGCCACGCGCCGGTTGAAAAACGTGATGCGTCCCGACACGTCGCAGGTGTAAACGCCGACCGCCATGACGGACAACGCAGCCAGGTGTAACTGCTGGATATTCTGCGGCTCAGGCATACGCACGCTTCGCGAACTGTTGAATCCCGGATAGCACTGCACCGCGAATTACCGCGAACGCTTGTGTTAAATCCAGACTGTTTTTCTGAAGGATCGCGACCGCAAGCTGCATCACTGCTCAGGTAATAACATCCGCCGACAACGCATGCACACTCGGAACCGCGTCGACTTCGGTGTTGAAGTCGCAAGTGATCCGCGTGCCTTCGCCGGGCTTGGATTCCACGTTGAAAGAGCCGCCGATCATCGTGGCACGATAATCCATTAATTTAAGTCCATTGCTGCGAGCGCGTCGCTGGGCTTCCAGATCAAACCCTTTGCCATCATCCTTGATCGTCAAGCGGTGCGTGTCGCCTTTGGAGACGAGGGTAATCTCGATCTTCTGCGCGCCGCCGTGGCGAATCGCGTTATTAATCGCTTCCTGCGTGATGCGATACAAGTGCGTCGCGGTCAGGTGATCGCACTCCACCGCCGCGGCCTTCATGTCGAGCGAAACTTGGATTCCATGAATCGTCTCCGCCTGCGCGGCGAGTTCGTGGATGGCGGAAACAAGTCCCATCTGCTCCAACTCCACCGGGCACAAACCGCGCGCGAGCGCCCGCGCCTCGGAGATCGTTTCATTGGAAAATTTCGCGATGAGCGCGGCTTGCTCCGCAAGTTTTGGGTCACCGGTTTTTAAGCGCTCGCGTAATGCGGAGGCCAGGCAGGCGAGCCCGGTCAATTTTTGACCGAGGCCATCATGCAAATCCGCGCCAATGCGGGACTGTTCCGCGTCGCTGGCCGTAAGCACTTGCTGCTCGAGCCAGCGGCGTTCGCTGACGTCGCGACCAAACAGCGCAAGGTTGCCGTCACCCGCAGGTGCAATCGTCAAGTCGACGTGCCACTCCTGATCATCGTCGGTCGTGCCGCGCAGGGAAAATGCCACCTCTTGGCCGCGTAACGCCCGTTCAATGGCCTGATTCGCCGAAGGAAACACTTCCGAAAACAGTTTCCCGCGAAGCTGATCCGCCGACAAACCGTAGCGCGCCAGGCGCTCCCCTTGCACGTCGGTCACGCGGCCTTCGCGATCAAGTTGCCCGATGAGCATCGGTAGTTTTTGCATCAAACCATCGAGCAGACGCGCCTGACGATTTCGCTCTGCTTCCGCTTCGATGCGTGCAGTCGCATTGACCGCGAACATGATTGCGCCTTGCTGGCCCTCGCTGGAATCGAGATGGAGATAATTTTCGAAGTAATGTTTGCGTCCCTCGTTCTCCATTTCCCACACGTAGTTCGCTTTCTGGCCGAGTTTGGCTTTGGCAAAACCTGCGGCGGTCGCCGGACATTTTTCGACGAGATTGACGCCACGCATGCCCTCCTCGGTCATGCCGATTTCCCGCAGGCCACTCCCGCGCATCTCGAGGATATTGCCGTCGGAATCGAGCCGGCCCGCGATGACGGAAAGGTTACTTAGGATACCGTTCAATAAATTCGATGTGCGGCGCAACGCCTGCTCGGAGAGCACTTGCGTGGTGATATCTGTGCCGGCGAAACCTTGCAGCGCCGTGCCTTGCGAATCCGTCATCGGAAAGGTGCTGACCAACCAGTGCCGGTCGCCGGTGAGATGCAATAATGGCGGACGGGTTACGTCTGGATTCATCCACTTGACCAAGTCCCCTGCTTCGAAGTGCGTCTTCGCCAGTTGGTTTTGGAAAATCGGCACGCCCGACTCATCGCAGATACACACCGCGCACGGCACGCTATGCATGAAAAGTTCGAGTTGTTTCTGGCTATGCCGCAGCGCGGCGAGTGTGCTGGCATGCCGCAGCGAATAGCGAATGGAGCGTTCGAGCTGTGCGCGGGTGAGTCCGTTTTTGCAAAGGTAGTCCGCCGCACCAGCGCGCGATGCGAGAAAGTCGATCTCCGGATTGTCGTAACCGGTGAGTAAAATCACCGGCAGATCCGCGCGATAAAGTTGGACGGCTTGCAGCAGTTCCAATCCCGTCGACGCGCCCAAACGATAATCAAAAAGCGCGACGTCGAAGCTATCCTTTTGGATCGTCGTCAGGCCTTCCTGATAGTTCTTCGCCCACGTGAACTGATAGTCCACGAACTCGCTTCGGCGCAGTAGGTGCGAGACTTGAAAGAAATCGTTTTCATCATCATCCACCACGAGCACTTGAACTGATTTCTTTATCATAAGGGTTAAGAGATTAAGCCGGCGTTCCGACCACTTTTACAAGAATTGACGCGTTCGCAACTAACCTACGCGGAGGCCAAAAAAATTCCGGCCTGCCATCGGGAAAACCCCGATGCAGGCCGGTTCAATCGAAACTTAAAACTGCGCGAAGGTTTTACTTCCGGTCAACGCGCACCCGGAAACGTTCCGCGAGCAACAACACGCCTGCGATGAGCGCGAGCGAGCCGGTCACCCAGCCGGGAAGACCAAGGCCAAAGAGGATGTTAACGCCAAAAACAATAAGGAAGATCGCGAGGAATAGTTGAGCCATGATGGGTGGGGGTTGAGTTGGGTGGATGGTTTATTCGAGCAAGCTGACGACCGGGATTTGGTAATCCGTTTGGATGTCACCATGCGCAAAAGTAAAAGTGATTTTGTCCGACGTGCGCATCAGCGCAGCGTAACGCTCCGCCGGCCAGCGATCGACGCTCTCGCCGTTAATGCTCACGCAGCGATCACCGGCTTGCAGCGCAAGGCGTGACGTCGGCGTCTGCGGCACGATTCCGGAAATTTCCCAACTGCCGGATGCGCGCGAGAAACTCATCCCCACGGTGCGACGTGCGGCCAGTTCAACCGCGCCTTCCGTCACCCGACGGAAAGTGACCTCACCCTGCTTCTGATCGAACGTCAGCGCAAAGTTCCGCAGCACTTCACCACCGACGGACGATTTTCCAAACGTGAAATCAACCACCGGGCGCTGCAGGCTCGTCCCGCCGATTTCCACGTGATCTTCGATCCGCGCGAGATACTGGCGACGATCCCCCGCCACCGTGGAGACCAGCGCACCCGCGCGCGCCGGACCGACGAGATTGAGTTTAAGTCCTTCCGGATTGAGGCTCACGCCGCCGTCGCTGCCGGTGTCGATCAAAACTTCACACGCCTGACCGCCCACGGAAAGATTAACGAAAGGCACACGGGTATCGCCACGCGTCGAAAACACCAAGCCGCGATTGCTTGAATCGGTGTTCACCGGACGCAGCGCGATGGTCATGCGTTTCTCGGAGTAGTCGAGCGTGAGCAGATAATTTTTGAAAACCGGAAAGCCGACAATCCCGTCCACTCGCAGCCCAAGGTAATGGGAAAGTTCACCAAGATCGGAAATCACTGCGGGGACTTGTGCGAAGTTGGCCTTGCCCAATTTCAGATTGGAAACCGTTACGCGTGACTTGACCACTTCCGCACCTGTCGGGGCTTGGATCTGGGCATCGGCTCCACCTGCGTTGGCCGTCGCGTAGCGCGCCGCAAATTCCGGCGACACCAGCGTAATCGTCGAACCCGTATCGATGAGAAAACGGCGGGGCTCGCCATATGCACCGGTGGATTCAACCAGGAAAAGATTCGCGACCACGTTGGCTGGCACCCCGATTTCATACGGCTTTGTTGCGATCGTCTTCTGTTCGCTGCGCGAGTTCAAAAAATATCCGGCCAGGCAACCCGTCGCGACCAGGGCCACCACGGCGAGCAGACCGACACCCAATTTACTTCTCGAATTGCCTGACTGAGAAGTCACGCGCTTACCGGGAAAAACAATACCCCGTCCGATGGGAGCAGGGATCATTGAGCCGGTGTAAGCTGACATGACACTACTCTACAAAACCGCGCCAAACTCTACCATCAGGCTGAATCCGCCCGCAGGTGGTGGAGCGGCATACTACGCGCCCCATCGGGCCCCACCGAAGCGCCATCGGGCGATTACCGATGCACGCCGATTGGACGCCCCGAAAAACTTAAAAACCGTATCGCAGAATCAAACCAAGCCTTCGCTCTTCACCCACTGAATCGCATGGCGCACGAGGTCTGAACCAGTCGCAAGCGAGAGCTTGATCTTCAAATGCTCGCGATACGAATCGATGGTCTTCGTGCTGAGATTTAAGCGCGTGGCAATCTGGCGCGTGCTGTGGCCGTTGCCGATCAACTGGAATACTTCCATCTCGCGATCGCTGAGCGTTTCGATGGCGGAAACATTTTTTTCGCCGCTGTTACTAACGAAACGGTGCAGAATTTTGTCCTTCACGGCTGCACTGAGATGCAAGTCGCCGCTGAGGATTTTCTCGATGGCAGGAATGATCTGGTCGCTAGCTTCCTGTTTCATCACGTAACCCTGCGCGCCGGCGCGCAACGCGCGTTCGGCATAAAGATTTTCGTCGTGCATCGAAACCACGAGCACGCGGAGCTGCGGCGATTGCGCGCGAAGATTTTTGATCAACTCGATGCCATTGGTCGTCTTCAGCGTGATGTCGGCAATGACGAGGTCGGGCTTGAGCTTGCCGAGCATGTCGACGGCCTGTGGGGCACTGTCGGCTTCGCCGCAAACTTCGAAACGCGGCTGCTGGCTGATGAGTGCTTTCAAACCCTGGCGGGTGATCGGGTGGTCATCGACGATCATGATGCGCACTTTTGCCGGGGCCGCAGGGGCCGGGGTGGAAGTCGGAGGCGTTGCGGTTGACTTGGCAGTAGTGTGCTTGCTCGGCGATTTCATCAGCGGGGTGTTTCTCCATGAAATGAGACCCGCGTCTCTCCAACAAGACCAAACTGCCGGCACAATCGCCAAAGCTCGCGGTCGCACCAGCGCCGCACCTCGCGCGCCCACCCCTCACCTTTCATGGATCTGATTTCTGGATGTCCGTTTTGGACGATTAACAGCGGCCTGCTCGCCGCCTACCCGCGTCTGCATGAGCCGATCGATTGTGACGTAGTCATCATCGGCGGAGGCATCACCGGCGCATTTACCGCACAGGCCCTGCAAGAGGCCGGCCTCAACACCGTCGTGCTCGACAAGCGCGACATCGGGTTCGGCAGCACTTCAGCCAGCACCTGTCTGCTCCAATACGAAGTCGACACTCACCTCACCAAGCTCGCCCGCATCCACGGCGAGGACAAAGCCGTGCGCAGTTACCGCGCCTGCCGCGACGCGCTGGCAAAAATTGGTCGGCTCGCCGAACGTGTCGGCGGAGACAATGGCTTCATTTGGCGCGAGAGTTTTTATGGCGCGAGTAATCCACGCGATATTCCCGGATTGCGCCGTGAGTTCGAATTGCGGCGTCAGCACGGCTTCAAAGCCAGTTTCTGGGAGCGCGCCCACATCAGGGATGAATGTTCATTGCCGTATGGTGCCGCGATTATTTCTCACGAAGCGGCGGAGATTGACGCTTACCGCATGACGCATGCGCTTTTCCGCACGGCGGTGGCCTCGGGTTTGCGGATCCATGATCGCACCGAAGTCGTCAGCCATCGCACGACGCGGCGCGGAGTCGAACTCCGCACCGCGGAAGGTCATCGCGTCCGGGCCCGTCACCTCGTAGTTGCGAGCGGATACGAAGCGGCGCAATTTTTGCCCAAGCCCGTGATGGAACTGCACAGCACGTATGCGTTAGTTACGGAACCGTTGGACAAATTTCCGGGCTGGCCCGGTCGCCGGTTGATTTGGGAAACCGCGCGGCCCTACGTGTATTTGCGCACGACCCAGGACGGGCGCGCCATCATCGGTGGTGGTGATGTGCCGTTCCGCGACCCGGTCGAACGCGACAAACTTCTCCAAGCCAAAGTGCGCTGGCTGCTCCATCGCTTCGAAAAACTGCTTCCGAAAATCAAACCGGAACTGGCGTATTCGTGGACGGGCACTTTTGCGACCACTGACGACGGCCTGCCCTATATTGGGCGGGTCAAGAGCCAGCCACACACTTGGTTCGCCCTCGGGTATGGTGGCAACGGCATCATCTACAGCCAGATTGCCTCGGAAATCATTCGCGAAGGCTGCCTCGGACGCACGCATCCGGACGCTGAGTTGTTCGGCTTTGCCCGTTGCGGCGAACTTTAGAAAGCACGGCGGCAAACGATCCGAACTCGTGCCGCATCAAACTCTGATAGCCTGCGGACTTGAGTTCAGCTCAAGGCGACGCGCGGTGATTTTACGGGGACGAAACGGCCGGCTCGTCCACAATTGGAGTTCGGCCTGTTCGCGACAGGCTTCTATCGGGCAGCCTTCTTTTTCAGCGATAAGGCGGGCGTAACTTTCCACTTCCGCAGAAGAGGGACGCCACATGGAGGCAAACAACGAACGGGCACGGGGGTAAGGCGTGGCTGACATTGGGGTAACTTATTTAAGGATTTTATCGGAAACAAATCAGGTGGTGATTTCGCACCTCAATTTCTCAACTTGAGAAAGCTGCTCATGCAACGCGGGCAGATATTTGGCAGCGAACGAGCGGACGCCGGGATCCTGCATGCCTCGCGCGACGTCTTCGAACAGCGTGACTAAGTTTTCACAGTCAGTGATGAGAAATTCCAAATAGCTCTCGTCGAAATTTCCAGCTGGCACGGCCGCCAGCGGATTCACTTCAGTTTCAGGCGCGAGCTGGCCGACATCGCAGCCATGTGCGCACGCAAGCTGGGCGATTTCACCAGTTATTTTTTCGCTCAAACTGGCGACACCACGAGCGAGGATTCGCAGGGATTGATTCGGCGAACGTTCCAGTGTGAGGCGCGCCATCCGCACGCCGCGATTCCCGATCGCAAGCGATTGCTTGAAAAAGCGCAGCTCGATACGGCGAAGTTTCTCTGCCATCAGCAAGGCAATTTGCTGCGCGTTCACTACGACAATGTCAGGGTTGAGCTGCACTTTCGGCAGACCAATTGCCGCTCGGGCAGCAGTGGTATTGTCTAACAAATAAAAAATCCCGAACTGATCCAGCGTGGCACACGTTGCATTGGAAAAATTCATGGCTGTCTCCAGCTTGAGGGTTTCGATCCGGCAGTGAATTATTCGCCGGGCTCGGTTTTTTCTTCGCGAATCACTTGGCTCCGCGTTTCCGTCGGCACCGAATCGCTCAACTCGGGCAACACTGACTCGCCGCGAATTTCCTTGGGCTCGACGCGGCCACGTTGCGCGCGATCGCTGACGTGCAACAAATATTTCTGTGGCGAACAGGTATCAATCGTCTCGTGGGCAAGCGGCACGGGCGATTCGGCGATTAACTTGAGCCTCGCGACCTGATTCGTTTCGCGAGCGGATTCCTGCACTTCAAGCACCGCTTGGGCTTTCGCGGTCAGGGACGAAAAACCGAGCGCAAGCAGCGCGAGCAAGGCACCGCGAAAAGCGAGTTGGGCGATAATTTTCATGCGACTACCCTACACCTGATCAATTCACCGCGGTATCAGGCCGCTTCCCGAGGCGGGTTGCCGAGGACACCCCAAGCGCCCTACCGAAAGCACTCGCCTGCGCGCCGAAAATTATAGCGGGCCTTCGTCCACCGACTTGTCGAGTGACGCTGGCGGCTCGTCGCCTTCCGGTTTTTTGATGTCTGGTTCGCGCGACGAAGCCGGAGTTTTCGCACTGCCCTCATCTTGCAAGCTCGTCTCGTCTTTTACTTTTTTTGTCTCGTCCGCGGCCTGCTCACGTTGCGGCTTGCTCTTCGATTTGCTCGCTTGCTCCGCCACCTCCGGGCTCGCTGGCTCAAACGACCGCCGCGATTCACTGGAAAAAACTTTACGTTCACTGCCTGAACGTCCGGACGAAAGATCGTCGCCAGCGTCCGCAGAATCCATCGATGCCGATGAAGATGATGCCATGGTAATGATGGGTTGAAATTTTACGAAGGCGTCGCGCCCTCATTGAGGATGCCCCACTTTACCCCAGCTGCAAAATGCCTGCAATCCGACTGCTACCTGCCAGCAAGGCCGGTGAACAACGTCGCACCTCCAAGGGGAAAACCCGCAGGTGCTCCCCTATGCTACATGCTGCCCTGACTCTTCACCCATTGAATCGAGTAGCGCACCAGTTCCGATCCTGTCGGCAAATTCAGCTTTTCTTTCAAGTGCTCACGATACGAGTCGATGGTTTTCACGCTCAGATTGAGCTTCGTCGCAATCTGCCGTGTGCCGTAACCGTTGCCGATGAGCTGGAACACTTCCATTTCGCGATCACTCAGCGTCTCGATGGGCGAAACCACTTCTTCGTTCCGATGATTCACGAGGCGATGCAGCATCTTCTCCTTGATGCGATCGCTTAGGTAAATGTCGCCGCCTTGAATACGCTTGATGGCGGTGATGATATTTTCGCTCGCCTCTTGCTTCATCAAGTAGCCCATCGCACCGGCACGCAGCGCGCGCTCGGCGTAAATATTTTCGTCGTGCATCGAGACGATCAGAATCTGCATCTTCGGCGCCTGCACCCGGAGATTTTTTGTGAGCTCGATGCCGTTGGTCGACTTGAGCGTGATATCGACGATGGTCAGATCAGGCTCCAATTTCGAAACGAGCTCCATCGCTTTCGGCGCGCTATCCGCTTCGCCGCAAATTTCCACATTCGGCAACTGCTCCACAAGCGCTTTGATGCCTTGGCGCGTGATCGGATGATCGTCGACCAGCAGAACTTTCGTCTTCTTCACCGCTTCAACTACCGGGGTGACGGCAGGTTTGGCGGTTGGCAGGACCGTGGGTTCGGCGGCGGATTTGCGTGGCGTCTTGGCAGCTGGAGTTGGCATTGAGAAGAATGAAGAGGAGTTAAAGCGAAAGCGCAGCACTACGCCGCAGCCTATTCTTGCGAGACTAAAGGAATGCGATCGGTCGCGCTAGCGGGCGATGGCACACTTACTCCACCGGAAATTCTCCCATTTGATACCGGAAACGTTGCCGTCCACTCACACCGCATTCCACCTGCCCGACTCAGCGCCAATGGCCCGATACTCTTTTCTGGAGTTCGCGCTATAGTCTCGCGCCGATGAAACCGACTTCGAAATCGAAAACCCCTTTGCCGGAAACAACGCTCCCGAAGCAATCATCCAATAATTTGCCGACGCCTGACGCCCCGGTGTCACCCGATCTCCGCGAAGTTTCGTTGCGCGAAACAATTTCCGAGCGCGCTTATTATCTCTGGCAAAAATACGGCGAACCCGACGGTCGCTCCGCTGAAATCTGGCTGGAAGCCGAACGCCAACTGTTGGGCTCCGATGCCCGCATCAATCAACAAGCAACTGGCGCGGTCTCCGCTCCCGCCCTCGGGGCCGCGACGAAGCCCGCCGCCCGCAATCTCACGGCCTGATTTCCCATGCACGCCCTCGCCCTCAAACACGAAACATCTCCTCACCAAGTCAGCGCTCCGCTGCTGCCGACTTCCGCGCTCATCAGCGCGCTCGACGCGCTCAAGCAGTGCCGCGACTCCTGCGAGACGGCGGGAGATGAAACGGTGGGATCCTACGGCTTGATGGCTTGCATCGAAATGCTCAACGACTGCCAGGCGCGCTGCGAACGCGCGGGAAACATGCTTTTGGAATTTGCAGAAATAGAGCTTACGTTTCTTCGCCTGCAACTCAGTGAATGCGCCGAGTTGTGCGATCGTTGCGCGAAATTGTGCGCGCGTTATCACGATTTCAGCAACTGGGATCATTGCGTGGAAAATGGCCGCACCTGTGCCGATGTGTGCCGCTACGTGCTGTTGATTTTACCGCCCGCCTTTTCCGCCAGTCGTTGAGCGAGTCGCGCTATTCTCACTCGGAAGGTTACGCGGAGTTCGTGCGTGAAACGCGCGCCACGCGGCACTTTCTCCTCAATCCGCGGACACAACTCCCATGCTGCTGAACTCAAAACCCACCCGTTATCTCGTCACTCGAGTCGCACGCGCTTATGGTTTTCTCGACCCAGTTCGTTTGCTCGGGCGTCTGCGTCAATTCGCGCAAGCCTCCGAAGTCGGCGAACCGATTGAGTTGCTGCGCGCGGGCCTGTTATTTCACGCCCGCGGTCTTCTTAATACAAAAGCGATTCAGCATAATCTCGACTGGGTGTGGCCATTTTGGGTCGAGCAGCAGTTCAATCCCAATAGCGCCTCGTTCATCCCGCGCGCATTCTCTTTCAGCCATATCAATCTCACGCATCGCAACTGGACTGCAGTCGGTTTGCCGGACGTGCCGTTTTACCCGATCGTCGATCCGCGCGGTCTCGTCACGCCGTTGTTCGACGGTTGGTCGCTGGACTTCTGGCTGCTCCCGGAAGCGGGCGAACGCTTGCTCCCGTCGAAGTTGGAGAATTTCAAACAGGAACTGCTGTTCGATGAAAATCTCCACGTGCGCTCCAGCGCCGAGCGCGACGGCATGGAACTCACCTCCGATGTCCGCATGTGCCTCGCCAAAGGTGAACCGCAATGCTGTATTAATGTAACCGTGAACGCGTGCGCCACCGGTTACCTCGCGGTGGCGTTGCGGCCCTTCAATCCTGAAGGCGTCAGTCTCGTTGAGAGCGTCAAATTTCCTCCGGGCGGCCGCGGCTGGCTCGTCAACAAGGTGCAATCGGTCGACTTCAGTCGTCCACCCGAACGCCAATTGCTCTCCAACTATGCCGAGGGTGATGTCTCGCTGCGCCTCGCCGAGCAGAGGGACGCCACGGAGATTTCTTGTCCTGCGGGCATGGCGACCGCAGTCGCATTATTCCCCGTTGAATCGCTGCGCGAGCACGGTCTCGAAATTCGCTCGCCGATTTTCGATGAACTTGCTCCGGGAAAAAAGCCGGCACATTTCAAAGCCGTCTCCTGGAAGGAATCGATGGCGCCTCTCGCGAAATTGCAGGTGCCCGACGAGCGCATCCAACGTCTCTACGACCAAGCGCTCGCAAATCTCGTGCTGCATTCGCCAAAGGAAGTTTATCCGGGCCCCTACACCTACAAACGCTTTTGGTTTCGCGACGCCGTCTATATTTTGAACGCACTCGTCACGCTCGGTGGCGTCGAACGCACGCGCCGGGTGATGCACGAATTCACTCCCCGCCAACGACGCGACGGCTACTTTCTCTCCCAAGAAGGCGAATGGGACAGCAACGGCGAGGCCCTGTGGTTCTTCCACCGCTTCGCAAAACTCACCGGCGAGAAACTCCCGGAAGAGTGGCTTGAAGCCGTCGCGCGCGGCGCCCGCTGGATCACTCGCAAGCGTTTACCCAAAAACACTGGCAAACGCGAAGCTGGCCTCCTGCCCGCCGGTTTTAGTGCGGAGCATCTCGGGCCGAACGATTTCTATTATTGGGACGATTTCTGGGCGGTCTCGGGTTTGCGGGCAGCTCACGACTTGTTGCGCGATCATCGCAAACACGCGAAGCATGCCGAAGCCTGCGCGGCCGAAGCGGAGGAGTTTCTCGCGACCATTATGCGCTCGGTCCCGAGCGGCCCTCATCGCCGTTTCCCGGGTTCGATTCCAGCGTCACCTTATCGACGCATGGATTCCGGTGCGATTGGCTCGATTGTCGCGGATTATCCGCTGCATCTGTTCCCGGCGGGCGATGAAAGTATCATCAAAACCGTCGATTTCCTGCGTGACCACAGCTCGCACGGCGGCGCGTTTTATCAGGACATGATTCACTCCGGCGTGAACATCTATCTCACGCTTCATCTCGCCCAAATCCGACTGCGCGCAAATCAGCCCGACGCGATGTGGACGCTCGTTGAACGCGTCATCGCACTCGCCTCGCCGACCGGTCAATGGCCCGAAGCCGTGCATCCCCGCACCGGCGGTGGCTGCATGGGCGACGGTCAGCATATCTGGGCCGCGTCCGACTGGCTCATGATGGTGCGAAACCTGTTTGTTCGCGAAGAAGGCGAAGCGCTCATCATCGGCTCCGGTCTCAAAACGGAGTGGCTGAAATCCGGCGAACTTTCCTTCGGCCCGACGCTCACGCCGCACGGCGCGGTGAGCGTTCGTTTCATCACTGGCGCCCAGCCCGTCGCGCATATCATCGGCCAATGGCGCAACGGCGCACCTGCCCGTTCGCTCTACATTCCCGGCTACGCGCCGATTGAAATTTCCGCCGGCGATCGCCGCACGGAATTCGCCCTTTCCCCTCTATGAAGATTTGCATGATGACCAACACCTACCTGCCGCACGTCGGCGGGGTGGCACGCTCAGTTAGCACTTTTGCCGAAGAGTATAAAAAGCTCGGAAACAAAGTGCTCGTAATCGCGCCGAATTTCGATGGCGCCGCCGTGCCGAAAAAACAGGAGGCCATCGTCGAACGCGTCGCTGCCATCCAAAATTTCAACGGCAGCGATTTCTCCGTCCGTCTGCCGCTCGCCACGGCTCTTTCTGATCGGATCGATCTTTTCGAAGCCGATATCATCCACGCCCACCACCCTTTCCTGCTCGGCGACACGGCGCTGCGCGTGGCCGCGGGAAAAAACGTGCCGGTGATTTTCACGCATCACACGCGTTATGAGGATTACGTCCATTACGTCCCCTACGATTCGCCCGCGTTAAAGAAAGCCGCCGTCAATCTCTCCACCGAATTCGCGAATCTTTGCGACGGGGTCATCGCTCCGAGCGAAAGCCTTGCGCGCCTCATCCGTCGTCGCGGCGTGAAAGCGCCCATCGCCGTCGTGCCCACGGGCATCGATGTGAAATCATTCGCGAAAGGCAACGGCGCACGTTTCCGCAAGAAATTCAAAATCCCAGCCAACGCTTTTGTGGTCGGCCATATCGGTCGTTTGGCGCCGGAGAAGAATCTCGCTTACCTCGCAGAGAGCGTCGCGCTTGCTCTTAAAAAGATTCCCAACAGCCGTTTCCTCGTCGTGGGCGGCGGGCCTGACGAAGAGAAATTACGCGGCGTCTTTCAAAAGCACGGCATCGAACCGCAACTCACGATGGCCGGAAAACACACCGGACGCTCCCTACATGATGCCTATCGCGCGATGGATATTTTTGCCTTCAGCTCGTTCAGCGAAACCCAAGGCATGGTAATCGCCGAAGCGATGGCCGCAGGTCTGCCCGTGGTTGCGCTCAACGCGTCTGGTGTGCGTGAAGTGGTTCAACACGGCGTCAACGGCTACTTGTTGCCTGAGCGCACGCCCTCACGCACGTTTGCGGCGCACATCATCAAATTGCACGGCAATCGCACGCTCCTCAAAAAATTTTCCAAGGCCGCGAGCAAGACGTCGCTCAATTTTTCGCGCGAGCACTGCGCGGAACTCGCCTTGGCCTTCTACGAAAAAATCCGGCAGGACACGCGCCGCCAACGCCTCGTCGATCATCTTACTCCGCTCGGCACGGTCATGAATCGAATCAGCATCGAGTGGGAAATCCTCGCTCGTAACGCGCGCACCCTCACCACCGCGATCGCGTCCTGACCATGTTCGCCAAAATCGAAGCATGGTTTCGTCAAACCCGGGCCCGTTCCAGTCGCAGCGAATGGGCCATCCGCAATCTCGGTCTCACGCCGTCAACCGGCACCTCCGAGGCTCCCGGCTTACTCTTGATCCAGATCGACGGCCTCGCGCGCACGCAAGTGGAGCGCGCCATCGCGTCTGGTCGCATGCCGTTTCTCAAGAAACTGCTGAACCGCGAAAACTATCGCATGCACGATTTTTATCCGGGCATGCCTTCCACTACGCCTGCAGTGCAAGCGGAGCTGTATTACGGTCTGCGCGCGGCGGTGCCGGCATTTAGTTTTTTCGACCGAGTCAAAAAAGAGCACGGGCTCATGGCCTACCCCGAGTGGGCCAAGGATTTTGAGGCCAGCTACGCGGCACAGGCCGAAGGCTTGATGAAAGACGGGAGTTGCTGGTCGAACATCTACACCGGCGGTGCCAAGCAGGAGGAAAGTCATTTCTGCGGCGCGAGTCTTGGCTGGCGCGACATGTGGCGCAGCGGCGCGGTGCTGAAGTTTTTCGCGTTTCTCATCATGAATTTCGTGTCGGTGATCAAGATCATCGTCTTGATGCTGGTCGAACTCGTGCTCGCTTTCTGCGATGTCATCGTCGGTCTCAAACGTGGCGAGCGCTTCATCCACGAAGTGCACATGGCACTCTCGCGTGCAGTCGTGGCGATCGGGCTGCGCGAGGTCGTCAAAGTCGGTGTGTCGATCGACCTCACGCGCGGACTGCCGGTGATCCACATGAATTTTCTCGGTTACGATGAACAGTCCCACCGCCGTGGCCCAGGGTCGCGTTTCGCCCATTGGTCACTGCGCGGGATCGATCGTTATATCAAAAATCTTTACTACACCGCGCAAGGGGCGTCGCGGCGGGATTACGCCGTGTGGGTCTTTTCGGATCACGGCCAGGAACGCACCGAATCGTTCGCGTTGAAATTTCCGGGCGGCGTTGAGCGCATCGTCCACGAGTGCCTCGAAGATGCGCAGAAGCTCGATCACGCGTGGCGGCCGCGTTCGCAGCGCCGTCCCGCCGCGCCCTGGATGCGTTCGCGCCGTCGACGCTCCGCGCAAGCCCAGCTCACGCCGCAAGAAGAAGCGACGTTCACCATCGCGTCGATGGGCCCGGTCGGGCATGTTTATTTCACGCACAAACCGGAACCGGCCAAACTCCACGCGCTCGCGCTCCGCTTGATTGCGAAAGACGTGCCGGGTGTGATGCTCCGTTCTGAAGCCGGAAAACTCCAATGGCTCCACGCCGGCGGGGCGATTGCGGTTCCCGAAGAAGTGCCGGCGTTTCTCGCGAAAACGCACTCTGAACCCGTGCGTAACGAACTCGCTCAGGATCTTGTCGCTTTCGCCGAGAATCCGCATTCCGGTGACATCATTCTCATGGGCTGGAGTCCCGATAAAGCGCCATGGAGTTTCGCGCCCGAACACGGCGCGCATGGCGGGCCCGGTCCGGAGGAAACGCGCGGCTTCGTGCTGTTACCTCGTCACACGCGTCTGCCGAAAGGCACTGAACATTTCATCCGTCCCGCTGCGTTACGCGCCGCCGCGCTTAATTTGCTCGGTCGAGGAAAACTCGAGATGGAAAAGATTGTGCCGGTGTCGGGCGACGTGGTGGCCCTGCGCGTGATGACCTACAACACGCATAGCTGCAGCGGCGTGGACGGGCGCGTTTCACCGAAACGAATCGCCCGCGTCATTGCCAACAGCGAACCAGACATCGTGGCCCTACAAGAACTGGATCTCGGCAAACGTCGCTCCCGCGCCGAAGACCAAGCCGCGCTTATCGCGAGCGAGTTGGAAATGCAGTATGTGTTCTGCCCGACCGTGACGCGTGACGGCGAGCACTATGGCCACGCCTTGCTGAGTCGCTGGCCAATCGAAGTCGTGAAACGCGCTTTCCTTCCGTCGGCCCCGGGCAGTTGGTGGCCGGAACCGCGCTCTGCGCTGTGGGCGCGGGTTATCATCGGAGCGCGCCGCGTTAACATTTTCACCACTCATCTCGGGCTTGGACTTCAAGAACGACAGCTGCAAATGCAGGCACTCATGGGCGAAGAATGGGTCGGCGCGGTTCCGCCCGAAGAAGAGATCATCGTGTGCGGCGACTTCAACTGCACTCCTGGCAGCAAGCCTTACCGTCTGGCCGCGTCCAAACTGCGCGACATCCAAAAAAGCATGCCCGGCTACAGTCCGCTCAGCACGTTTACGTCACTGCGACCCTTCACGCGGATCGATCACATCTTCGTGTCACCGGCTCTCGTGCCACAAAAAATTACCGTCCCGCGGAACGCGTTGACGCGCGTGGCTTCCGATCACTTGCCGCTGGTCGTGGACCTTTTAACCGAGACCGCAGCCGCCGAAACGCCAGCGCGCAAGACAGGATAATCGTCAGGTTGTAGAGCACGAAGCCGAGGATGCGCATGGGGGTAAGGTCGCTTACCATGTGGCCAAATGTGAGGCTTACGAGCGAGCGCGCCCAGTGCAGTGGCAGACAGATTAAAATATACGTCCAGAACGGCACCCCGATCATCGCAAGCGTGTAGTTCTGCACGAAGTAAGGCACGCCGGGCAGCAACATCGTGAACAATGTGACACTCGTGTGCGCGCCCCGCGGGATTTTTTCGCGCACCGGTTGCAGTTTCCGTTTGAAAAATCCCGGCGCAATACGCACCAGGGCATAACTCGCCAGCAACTGAAACAGAATCGACGCCCCAATCAGCAACGCACCCACGCCCCAACCAAATCGCGCGCCGGTTACGATATGCAGCACCGTCGCCGGAAAGCCGGCCAGCGGGAGGAGCGCCAGCGCGGCGAACACGGCGAAGCCGTTTAGCGCTGCGGCCTTTTGGTGCAGCTTATCGATGTCGATGCCCGTGCCGAGAACAGCAGGCGTGACACACACGGCGATCACGACGAGGGCAATCAATAATCTTTTCCACGTGACCTCGAATGAGCCGATGCGAAATAACATGACGCTGCGACACGTGTTTCGCTCGGCAGTTCGAAGTCGATTCACGAAATGCTCATCGGGAATTATCGGGTGAACAACGTCGCAGCGTGCCTGATAGGAAGATCACGACCGAACTGCTAGAGTCGCCGCGCAAATGAATCCTCAATTTTAATGAAAAACAAAAAACCGGCTCCGGCCAAAGATCGTGAGAAAATTGTCGCCCGCCTTAGCACCCTCGTTGCAAAAGCCGAGGCGCTCGTAAAACAAGCGAGCATCGCCACGAAGTCCAAAACGAAAGCCGTTGCCCGCACGACTAAGAGTGCAGCGAAATCCGTGAAAACGAAAGCCAAGGTCAAACTCGTCAAGGCGCAGACCAAAGCGCGTGCGCGCAAAGTCGCCAAAGCAAAGTAACGCTTCGCCTAAATTCTCTCCCAACTTCGAGCGCACTGCCTCAGCGGTGCGCTTTTTTTAGCTGATAACGTTTCCGCAAACGCCAGATGACGTAGGCGCAAATGGAGAGCTTTAAAACGTAGAATCCCCCGAGGACGAGAATTCGCGTAAGATCAGGATCGGTCGTGGAATCCCCGAGAAAAATCACGAGGTAGGATCGGATAACATAGACCGGCAGACACACCCAAAAATAAATCCGCAGCGGCAATCCTGAGAGCGAGATGAGGTAGTTACGCGCGAAATAAGGCAGCCCGGGAATGAGTGCTCCCAAGAGCGAAAAACCAATTTCTTCGCCTTTCGGAATTTCCGGAAGTTGGTAACGACGCTTCTTCATGAAGCGCTCAAGCGGCCCGCGCAGCAGTCCGCGCGCAATCCAGTGGCTGAGCAATAAATGCACTGCCGTGATTCCCGTGACCACCACCCCGCCCCAGATCGGTCCGAAACGCACGCCCGCCACGAGATAGATAATGCCAATCGAGAATCCACCCATCGGCAGAACCGCCATCAATGCGATGAGCAGGAAAGCATTGATGCCCGCCAGATACCCGGGAATCGCGCGCCAATCCGTTTTGAGTAAAATAAAAACCGCCGCCACCGCCAGCACGGTGCCAGCGATCAACCATTTTGCGATGGAAGCAGGCTTCCATGGTTTTCCATCCGCGGAACGACCCTTTAAAAAATTCCTCAAGTGCGCGGCGGAAATTTGTGAAGAGGCTGAATGGTTTTCGGTCATGCGTGCGATTAGTCATGACACCGGACACGCATTTCACCGAAGGGTTACGTAAGATGTCGATACATCGGAACTGAATCATGGATGTCACGGTCACACGCGCGCACTCACCACTTTACCCCACCGATGAAAACCAATCCTGCGCCGAGCTTTTTTAAACGTATCGTCACGGCGCCGGCGAATTGGTGGCATGAGTTCAGAGCTCGCCGCAGCCGTCGCAAGAGCGCCGCGACGCGCGAGAAATCATCCGGTAAAGATGAGGGCATTAGTAAGTGGTGGATCAGCCTCGGCGCACTGGCCGTCGGCTTGGGGCTGCTTTTCTGGGCAACCTCCGCGCGCATGCTATCAGAGCCAGTAGAAGTGGACTACGGCCCGGAGACTGCAATTTTCCGCGACACGCTTGGCCCGCTGCTGAGTTCAGAATTCACGTGGGGCAATCGCATTGAAACGCTGGCGAACGGCGACGGATTTTTTCCACCGATGTTGCAAGCGATTCGTGAAGCCAAGAAAACCATCACGCTCGAAAGTTATATTTGGGAATCTGGAATTATCAGCGATCAGTTCATCGCCGCACTTACGGAGCGCGCCCGCGCCGGTGTGAAAGTCCACGTCATGGTGGACGGAATGGGCGTGCTGAAATTCAAAGACGCTGATCAACGCCGACTGCTCGATGCCGGCGTCGAATACGTCGCCTACGGTCGCGAACACTGGTGGGAGGTAAAATATAACATCAATCACCACACGCATCGCAAGCTGCTCATCGTCGACGGCAAAGTCGGTTTTACCGGCGGCATGTGCATCGGTGATGCTTGGCTCGGCAACGCGACCTCTCCTGAACATTGGCGCGAGACCCAATTAAAACTCGAAGGCCCTGTGGTGCGCCAGATGCAAGCGGTGTTCGCCACCAACTGGATTCAAACCACCGGGCGACTGTTGGTGGGGCCGGATTATTTTCAATCAATCCCCCATTCTGCTGAGCCAGCTGGCACTGTCGCGCTCTGCTACAAAAGCGGCCCGGACGAAGACCCGGAAAACGCGCGAATCTCCTACCTGCTCGCCATCGCTTCGGCACGTAAATCGATCAAGATCGCCCACGCCTATTTTGTGCCTGACGATCTCGCAATTAACATGCTGATCGCCGCGCGTGATCGCGGTGTGGAAATCGATGTCGTCGTGCCTGCGATCAACGATTCCAAATTCGGGCGCGCCGCGTCGCGTTCGCGTTGGGGCAAGTTGCTGGCCAAGGGCGTTAAATTCCACCTCTACGAACCGGCGATGTATCACTGCAAAACCATGATCGTGGACGACGTTTTCATGACGATTGGCTCCACTAATTTCGACAATCGCTCTTTTCGCATCAACGACGAGGTCAACGTCAACATCCTCGACCGCGCCGTCGTGCGCGATAATCTGCAACTCTTCGACAGCGACGTGAAGCACTCGCGCCCGCTCACACTCGACGAATTTGCCACCCGCGCCTGGTATATCAAACTCGCCGATCACTTCTGCGGCCTCTTTCGGTCACAATTTTAAAACTCTTACGGCCAAACCGAATTGCTCACAGATAAACACGGATGAGCCCAGATCTGCTTCCGGCCTATTCATGCAGTCATCTGTGTCCATTTGCGTTTAGTCTGTGGTTAACGTGACTTGGTTAGGCCTAACTATGCATGCGCCCAGAATCTGTCGCCGCGACAGCATTTTGTTCCCGAGAAAATCTGCGCATTTCTGGTAACCGCAGGAACCGCTCTCCCTGCGGAAACGTCTCTGGTGTTATGAAACAATTCACCAAAGCCATTCTCATTCCGGCCACGCTGGTGGTGGGCTTTTTTAGCGGATGCTCGTCTTACGGGCCGAACACGCAACGGGGGGCTGTCGGCGGCGCCGCATTGGGCGCGCTTGCCGGTGCCATCATCGGTAACAACAGCGGCAGCGGCAATGCCGCGTCAGGCGCGCTCATTGGCGCGGCTGCCGGTGGACTCGCGGGCGGCACGCTTGGCAATGCCGCCGATCGCGAACGCGGCTCCACTTACGACCGCCAACCGCCGGTGGTCTATGCCAACGAGCCGGAAGCAGCCACCCAAGTCGTCATCACCACGCCGCCTCCCCCGCCACCACCCATGGTCCGCGAAGAAGTCATCGTCGCGCGGTCGCGTCCGGACGCCGTGTGGGTCGAAGGTTACTGGGACTACTCCCCGCGCGTTCGGGGCTACGTATGGGTGCCCGGCCACTGGGAAGTGCCGCCACCGAGCTACCGGCACTACGTCGCGCCGCATTGGGTGCGGCGGGGTCACAGCCACGTCTACGTGCGCGGCTACTGGCGCGGATAAATTTTTCATCACCCCGCTTTTTCATTCCGGTCCACGTGGCCGGTTTTTTTTTGCCATGAGGATTTTCCCGAGCGCGACGCTGGGCTCATGCCGGATATCCAAAAGACATCGCGCGAACTAAACTACCCTCATGAACAACTCGATGTTTCTGATCGGTGCAGGCTTGGTGCTGTTGCTCGTCATTGCTGCGCTAATTATCCCCGGCCGGAAAAAATCCGAGCCCGCTCCGGTCGGACACACAAAGCCCGCCGCCGAAGAACCGACACCCGATCGCTCCGTCACGGCGACTCCGGCTGAAATCGCATCCGCCAAGAAACACACTCCACCGGCATAAACCACCCTTCCTCGAAGTTCCCGCACTCGATTCACCAACCTTCAACTAAAATTTAAAATGAAACAAACACCTCCTCCTTCCTCTGGAAAAATTCTCCGCCATGGCGACGGTGCGGGCATCTCCTCGCCCGCAGATGTCGCCCGGCGCGCACAGGAAAATGCAATTATCGATGGCCGTAAACACATCGGTAAAGACGAGCTTCGCCAAGCGCGCGAAGAACTGCGCGGAACCAATCTTCCCGATTCCACGAGCACCGACGAGATCACTTCCCGTGGGGCCAGTCGCGATCCAAGTGAACCGATTTCAGATTACGGTCATGAAGTGCCCGCCGTGGAAGCGCAGGATGAACAGAAATCAGTCGAGCGCTTGGTCACCGAAGGCGTTGAAGAAGCCCAACACGATCAAATGCTTGCTGCTTCGCGTCGCAAACGAACCGACTGACGCAGTCATCTTCCTGAAAATCACCCCGCGCACGTTCCTCGAAACTGAACGCGCGCGCAGAGCCCACCGCTCGGGCGATGCTTATTTTTCAACTCCTGCACCCACCCATGAAATTGTCTGGCACCCACCTGAAACGTTACAAAGAAATCATCAAGCTGCTGTGGAAATACAGCCGCTCCGACATCGTTCGTCGCGCCAATGCCGCCGCCGATGGTGACGAAGCTGAGCTCATTGCTGAGGCCAAAGGTGATATCACTCCCGACCAACTCGCGGATGATCTCGAGGCGATGGGCCCGACTTATATTAAGCTGGGCCAAGTCCTCGCCGGGCGTCCCGACCTCTTGCCGCCCGCTTATCAAGAAGGCCTCTCGCGATTACAGGATAAGGTAAAGCCATTCTCGTTTGCCGAGGTAGAACAGATCGTCGTCAACGAACTCGGCGTGCGCCTCTCGAAAGCATTTTCGTCATTTGACCCCGTGCCCATCGCCGCCGCGTCACTCGGTCAGGTGCACGAAGCCGTATTGCGGGATGGTCGGCTCGTCGTCGTAAAAGTGCAGCGTCCAGACATTCGCAAACAGATCGCCGAGGACTTCGAGATTCTCGATCAAATCGCCACCTTGCTCGACGACCATACGCAAATGGGGCACCGTTATCGTTTCAAAGATGTCGTGGAGGAGTTTCGAATCACGCTGCGTCAGGAACTCAATTACGAACTCGAAGCACAAAACTTAATCACGGTCGGGCGCAACCTCGCGAAATTTCCGCTCATCCAGATTCCGCAGCCAATCCCGGATTATTTCACGAAGAGTGTGCTCACCATGGAGCGCATCGAAGGCCGCAAGATCACGGCCATCGGGCCGCTGGATCGCATGGAATTGCAGAACAAGTCGCTGGTCGAGGAGCTGTTCAAAGCCTACCTGCAACAAGTGCTGGTCGACGGGATTTTCCACGCCGACCCGCATCCAGGAAATGTGTTCATCACTAATGATCATCGCCTCGCGTTGCTCGATCTCGGCATGGTCGGACACTCCACGCCTGGTATGCAGGAGAATCTTTTGAAACTCCTCCTCGCACTCAGCGACGGCAATGGCGAGGACGCCGCCGACATCGTGGTGCGTATGAGCACGAAAACTCCTGAATTCAACTCATCGGCGTTTCGCCAAAACATTAGCCGTCTCGTCGCTCGCCGACGCGATCAGGGGCTCCAAGAACTCAATGTTGGCCGCGCGCTGCTCGACATGGGTAAACACTCACGAGAGAGCGGCCTACTCGTTCCAAGCGAGCTCACCCTGCTAGGCAAAACGCTGCTTCAACTCGACGAAATCGGCCGCGCACTCGACCCCGAATTCGATCCGAACGCCGCGATTCGCCGCAATGTTTCCGATTTAATGGCGCAGCGCATGCGCAAGGATTTTAGTCGCGGCAACGTGTTCAGCTCGATGCTCGATATGAAAGATTTCGTGTCGATGCTGCCGTCGCGGCTAAACCGAATCATGGACGCCGTTTCCAACTCTGAGTTGGAAATCAAAGTCAAAGCCGTCGACTCCACCGTGATGATGGAAGGTATGGAGAAGATCGCGAACCGCATCACGTGCGGCATCGTGCTCGCAGGGCTGCTCGTCGGCGCTTCTCTGTTGATGCGCGTCCAAACGCGTTTCCAAATTTTCGGCTACCCCGGATTTGCCATGCTCTGCTTCGTCGCCGCCGCGATCGGCGGATTCTGGTTGGTCATCAGTATCTTCCTCCACGATTACCGCACGCGGAAAAAATACCGACGCTAATCTCAACTCTGAACAACTAGACAAAAAAAACGCTGAATCCCGTTTCGGAATTCAGCGTTAATTGGTGCCCTCACGGGGAATCGAACCCCGGTTTATTGAATGAGAATCAACTGTCCTAGCCGCTAGACGATGAGGGCGAAAAACTTGTCGTTAGAGATGTGCACGCGACGCGGTGCGTCAAGTGCACAGAATCCCGTTAGACGGTGTAGAGTTCCTCGGGCTTGAAGAAGCGCGCGAGTTCAATCTTCGCGTTCTCGTCGCTGTCGGAAGCATGCACGACGTTCTTCATCATCTCGGTGCCGAAATCACCACGGATGGTGCCTTTGGCGGCCTTGCGAGAATCGGTCGGCCCGAGCAAATCGCGCACTTGGGCGACGATGTTGTCACCTTCAAGCGCCAGCACGATCACCGGACGCGAGCTCATGAATTGCTCGATCTCAGGATAAAACGGTTTGCTGGCCACGTGTGCATAATGCTCGCGGAGGAGCGCAGGCGTCAGGCGGGTCATCTTCGCACCAACGATGGTGAAACCAGCGCCTTCGAAGCGACTGAGCACGCTACCCACATGGCGTTGCGCCATACAGTCAGGCTTAAAAATCACGAATGTTCTTTGCATATGAACGGACGAACATACACCGCGGGACTTCCGTGAAAAGTCTAGATTTAGAAATCTTTAGCCACTTCCCCACAGCGGTTTATGCAAGCAAATGACCGCAGAGCCCACGAAACTCGATTCAGACGGGGCCGGCCCGACGAATCGTTTTCAACGCCGCGAGCGCCGCGTCGCGCGCCTGACCGTGCTCGACCACCGGAGTCGGATACGTTTTGCCCAAAAGCACCCCAGCTCGCGCAAGCGTTTCGGCCGGTGCGTTCCATGGCTCATGGATAAACTTGCTCGGTAAGTCTTTCAATTCCGGCACCCACGCGCGGACGTAATCACCTTCGAGGTCGAACTTCGCGCCCTGCAACGTCGGGTTGAAAATCCGAAAATACGGCGCCGCGTCCGCCCCACACCCCGCCGACCATTGCCAGCCGAGCGTGTTGTTCGCGAGGTCGGCATCGACCAGCGTGTCCCAAAACCACGCCGCGCCATCCTGCCACGACATGCGCAGGTGTTTCACGAGAAATGACGCGACGATCATGCGCACGCGATTGTGCATCCAGCCTGTCGTCCACAATTGCCGCATGCCGGCGTCGACAATCGGGTAACCGGTCAGCCCGCGCTGCCACGCGCGAAGTTGTTTCGCATTTTTCAGCCACGGAAATTTTTTGAAATCCTCCCGCAATGGCTCCGCCGGCGTCTGCGGAAAATGATACAACAAGTGATGCGCGAATTCGCGCCAACCGATCTCCTTCAAGTAAACCTGTCCGCCGAGATGTGCCGGAAACACCCCGCTGCTTTTTGAAAGTGCCCGCACTGCCGCCCAAATCTGCCGTGGGCCGATTTCCCCAAAATGCAAATACGGCGACATCGACGACGTGCCGTCTTTGTTCGGAAAATTACGCGCGTCGTCATAATCCTCCAACCCGTCCGCCACGAATTTCTTCAAGCGTTTCATGCCCGCCGCTTCGCCCGGTTCCCACGCAGCGGCAATGCCCGTGTCCCATTTTATTTTCGGCAACAAACTCAACTGCGAAAGTTCGATCGACGCCGGCCATTTCGCTGGTGCGGAGAATTCGCCCGTCGGAAGTTTAACTGGCTCTTCAACTGGCAACGCGAGGCAATGCCGCCAATACGGCGTGAATACTTGAAACGGCCCGCCCGATTTATTTTTGACGGTATGCGGTTCGAAGAGCAGTGCGGCGTCGAAACTTTTCGTTTCGATGCCGGATGCGAGCAGCGACGTTTTCAACTGTTTGTCGCGCTCGATCACCGCCGGTTCATAGCGACGGTTCCAAAAGACGCTCGTTACTCCGTTGTTTTTAATCACCGCAGCCAGCACGTCCGCGCTGCGTCCTTTCGCCAGAATCAGCCGCGATCCCCGCTCCCGCAGCGATTCATCGAGCCGGCTTAGCGAATGATGCAACCACCACTTCGACGCGCCGCCGATCCGCCAGTCGCCCTCGCCTTGTTCATCGAAAATGTAGACCGGGATCACTGCGCCTCCGCTTTTCAACGCGGCCGTCAGCGCAGGATTGTCGTGCAACCGCAGATCCTGCCGGAACCAGACAATCGTCGCGCCCATGAGCAATCAGAGCGCGTCCGTGTAAAGTTTCTCGTAGGCCGCCACGGCTTTCGTCCACGAAAAATCCTTCTGCATCGCGCGGCGTTGCGCGGCGGCGTAACGCGGACGATCCGCGTGAAGTGCGAGCGCACGTTTCAGCGCGGCCTCGAATTCTTCCTGCTTCGGGGCGAATACGAGCCCCGTGCCGGCGCCAACATCCGCGTCAATATCGGTCACGGTGTCTGCAAGGCCACCGACGCGGCTTACGAGCGGTATGGTGCCGTAAGCCTGGCTATACATCTGGTTGAGGCCACACGGCTCGAACAGCGACGGCATCAAAAAGAAATCCGAGCCGGCTTCCACCAAATGGCTCATCGCCTCGTCATGACGCACGCATACGGCAATTTTCCCCGAGTGCTCCTTCGCAAGTTCGCGAAACGTTTCCTCGTATTTTTTCTCGCCACTACCGAGCACGACCAGCCGGCAGTTTTCTTTCAGGAAAAAATCCTTCGCCCCGAGCACGAGATCCAAACCTTTCGCAGCGGTGAAGCGGCAGACTTTGCCAAAAATCGGGCCCTTGAATTTTGGATTCCAGCCAAATTCCTTGAGCAGCGCCGTGCGGCACGCCTCCTTGCCTTGCATGTTATCGACGCTGTAACGCGCGGGAATGGTTTTATCTTTCGCGGGATTCCACACTGCCGTGTCGATGCCGTTGATGAATCCATGCAAATCGTCGAGCCGTGTGCCGATGACGCCGTCCATGCCGTTACCGAATTCCGGCGTCTGGATTTCCTTCGCATACTGCGAGCTCACGGTCGTGACCTTGTCCGCGAAAACGATGCCGCCCTTGAGCATGCACATCTGGTCAAAGTATTCCAACGCATCAATGGTCATCAGATCGTCGGGAAGATTCGTCAGCTTGAACGATTTTCGCGGGAAAATCCCCTGATACGCGATGTTGTGAATTGTGAAGACGGTCTTGAGCGCGAGCGTCACTGAATAACGCCGCTCCGCCTCGCGCAGGAAAAGTGGCAGCAATCCCGTTTGCCAATCGTGGCAGTGCACGATGTCGGCCTTGAAGTCGGTCAGCCGCAGCAGTTCGACGACAGCTTTTTGGAAAAAGATAAATCGCGCATCGTTGTCGTCGTAATCGCGCTCTCCCGTCCAATACGGCAGCTTGCGGTCGAAAAATTCCTCACGACACACCAGATACAGCGAAACATTTTTGCGCAGCTCGATCGTGTAAACATCGCCCGCGAGAAACGCGTCGCCCATTTCGACCTTCAATTTGTGACTCGGTTTTGCGCCCGCGACATGCGGGCCATCGAGCACCGACCGATAGCCCGGCATGAAGATCGCGAGTTCATGGCCGTTGTCCGCGAGCGCTCCCGTCAAAGCCGCCACCATGTCAGCCAAGCCACCCGTCTTGAGGTAAGGGAACAATTCGCTCGTGGCGTGGACAATTCGCATGTTGCAACCCTACACGCTGCCCAGCACCCTGCCACTAGAAAATCCCGGAACGTTTGTTACGTTCAAGCCACTCTGGCTCCCGGTTTGTTATCAAAATTCATGAATTACTCTGATCGTCTTCTCGCTCACCTTAAGCGCCGCAATTACGTCCCTGCCGCCGCTGATGCCATCGCGCACCAGTGGAAACTTAAACCGAAAGACCGCCGCAAATTTCAGCGCGAAGTCGAGGAACTGGTCCAAGCGGGCAAAATCACCATCATTAAAGGCGACCGCCTCAGCGCGCCCGACGAAGTCGGCCTCATCACCGGCAAAATCAACTTCCGCCAAAAAGGTTCGGCGATGGTCTTCCCGGAAACGAAAGCTACCGAGTCGCGCAAGGCCGGCATTTTCATCGCTGCCGAAGACACCCACGTCGCGATGCAAGGCGACAAGGTCGTCGTGCGTCTGCGTTCGCCAAAATCGCGTGATTATCCGCATTTTCTAAAACCGGGTGAAGAAGCCGGCACCGTCATCCGCGTGCTCGAACGTGGCAATGCCACGCTCACCGGCACACTTCGTCGCGGGCGCAGCTATTTCTATGTGGAATCTGACGATCCGCGCATGGGCCGCGATATCCTTGTGCAGGATCCCGCGAAAGCCGCGCTGCGTCCGCCCGCGCAAGTCGGCGACAAGGTCGTCGTCAAACTTAGCGAGTGGAAAGACCGCAATCACATCCCGGACGGCGAGATCATTGAAAAACTTGGCCGTGCCTTCGAACCGCGCGCCGAACTCGCCGCGATTTATCACAAATACAGCCTCACGCCGATTTTCCCCGATGAAGTCGTGCGCGAAGCCGCGGCGATTCCCAACACCGTAAATCCCGCTGACTCGGCCAAGCGACTCGATTATCGCAACATCTCCACGTTCACGATCGATCCCGACGACGCCAAGGATTTCGACGACGCTCTCTCCATTGAATATCTCCCGAATGGAGACATCCGCGTCGGCGTGCATATCGCGGACGTCAGCTTCTACGTGAAACCCGGCACCGCGCTCGACCGCGAAGCCCAACGCCGGGGCAATTCCACCTACCTCGTCGGCACGGTGATTCCGATGTTGCCGGAAAAATTATCCAACGGCCTCTGCTCGCTCGTCGAAGCGCAAGACCGTCTCACCAAAGCTGCGATTTTCACCTTCGACGCGAAAGGCCGCCTGAAAGACACGCAGTTCGCGAACACCGTCATTCGCAGCGTCAAGCGCCTCACCTACAAGCAAGCCTTCGCGCTCATGTTCGAGGACGACCTCAACAAGATCCGCAAACTCCCCTTGCCTGCCGCGCATCAAACCGGCTCGACCGGCCGAGCGCTCAGCAGTCTTTCCGACGACGAACTGCACGACCTGCAAAAATGGGTGCGGCAACTTTGGACCCTCGGCAGCAAAATCCGTCGCGAACGCATGCAGGAAGGCAGCCTCGATCTCGACATGCCGGAGACGAAAATCTTTGTCGACGCCGAGGGCTATGCCGACCGCATCGAACTCATTCATAACGACGAAAGCCATCAACTCATCGAAGAGTTCATGCTCCTCGCCAACGAAGCCGTCGCCCGCCTCACGCGCTCGAATCACTTGCCTTCACTTTACCGCGTTCACGACGAACCCGACGAAGCCAAGCTCGACGATCTCCGCCAATACCTCGTGACGTTCGGCATCAAAGTCAGCGACCTCACCAACCGTGACGAAATCGTGCGCCTGCTCTCATTGTTAAAAGAGCACCCGCAAGGTTACCTCTTGCGCACGCAGTTGCTCCGCTCGATGCGCAAAGCCTGTTACCGCGCCTCACCCGATGGCCATTTCGGTCTCAACAAAGCCGACTACACGCACTTTACGTCGCCGATTCGGCGTTACTCCGACCTCATCGTGCATCGCGTCTTCGACACCGCACTCGGCAAAATCCAGGGTAAGCCGACGCCGGGTTATCGCATCGCTCAGATCGACCAGCTCGCGGAACACATCAGCCTCACGGAAATCAATTCCACGGAAGCCGAACGCGACTCGGTGAAAGTGAAGTTGATGGAATATTTCGAACGCGAATCGGAGAAAAAGAAAAAGCAGGTGTTCAACGCCATCATCACGGACGTCCGCAGCCACGGATTCTTCGTCGAGATCGCGGAGGCGGGCGCTTTCGGCATGGTGCCGGTGTCGTCGCTCAAGGACGATTTCTACATGCTCGACGCCGCTGGCTCGGCATTCATCGGACGGAAAACCAAGCGCACCTTCACGCTCGGGGCCAAAATTCAGGTCGTCGTTGACAAGGTCGACCGCCAGAAACGCCTCATCGATTTCACCGTGCCAGAGGGCAAATGAGTTTGGGGCGCCGTCGTTTGCCTTTCCCCGCATCGTTGGTTTCGTGACTCACACCCATCATGAAACACTACGCATTCGCCGATAAATTCCGCGCTCTTTACGACAAAGCCGTCAAGCTCTTCGCTTCCGGCAAAACCGGAGCCGGGACATATTTCGACGCCGACGAGCAGGCATTTCTCGCGGCCAATGGCCTCTCGGCCCAAAACCTTTACGACTACGCCGAAGATCATAACAACTACGGCGAGCCCGGTTACGATCGCGCGCTCCAGATTGAAACGATCCGCCGCGACTACTTCCTCAACGCGCAAAAAGGCAAAGCGTCCACCACCGTCATCGACGCCACCAAGATGCCCGGAAAAACGGATACGGTGAAAGGCATCGAATGGCTTCCGCGCATCATTCCGAAGACGAAAGCCAAGCTGCGCGGAGAGCTTCCGGATTCGCTCATGTATTCGTGCGGCGGTGACCGTAATTTCTTCAAGCAACACGACATTAATCCGGCCGAGTTTCTCAGTCTCGTTTGGCGCAACGAAAACAACGATGACGCCATCATCGACTGGGTCGTCGCACGCAGCGCCACGGCCAAGAAATAAAAAGAGAGCGGGCTTCAATCGCTTCATCCGAGCGGGGCAAACGCCCCCCTTTTTTATTTTCTAGTGCGCGGACTGAAAGCGGCGTTGACCGGTTGCAGGTAATTTTCACTCTGAGAATTACCTATGCCTGCTTACACCCTAAAAATTAACGGGCAAAGCCGCCCGGTTGATGTCGCCGCTGATACGCCGTTGTTATGGGTGCTGCGCGATAATCTGGAATTACTCGGGACAAAATACGGCTGCGGCATGGGCTTGTGTGGCGCCTGCACGATTCACGTCGACGGCACCGCGGTGCGCTCCTGCCAACTCCCGGTTTCGGCTGCGACTGAAATGGCCATCACCACGATCGAGGGGCTTTCAGCGGACGGTTCACACCCGCTGCAAAAAGCGTGGTGCGACCACGACGTCCCGCAGTGCGGCTATTGTCAGGCCGGCCAAATCATGACCGCTGCTGCGTTTCTCAAAACAAATCCCAAACCCGCTGAAAAAGAAATCGACGACGCACTCGCGGGAAATCTTTGCCGCTGCGGCACGTATGTCCGCATCCGCAACGCCGTGAAAGACGCTTCCCTTGCGATGCAGCAAACCGGAGGCGCCAAATGAGCTCCGCATCCGCTTCTTCCTCACCTCGCTCAACGGTCTCGCGCCGCGAATTCCTCCGCGTGTCCACGCTGGCGGGCGGCGGTTTTGCGCTAAGCTTCGCCCTTCCCGTCAACGCATTTGGCCAGCTATCCCAAGCGCTCGACGACACCGCCAAGGTATTCACGCCCGGCCCGTTCATCAAAATCACGCCGGAAAACATCATCACGATTCTCGCAAAAAATCCCGAAACCGGTCAGGGCGTAAAGACTTCGCTGCCGATGATCGTGGCCGAGGAATTGGATGTGGATTTCTCCAAGGTCGTGATCGAACAAGCCGCGTTGCGCACGGATATGGGCACGCAGTTTGCCGGCGGCAGTCGCTCGACGCCGGATAACTACATGCTGCTGCGTCGCGCCGGCGCCACCGCGCGTGCCATGCTCATTGAAGCCGCCGCACAAACCTGGGGCGTGCGCGCCAACGAACTCACCACGGAAAAAGGCGTCGTGCATCACGCTGCTTCCGGTCGCTCGCTCACCTATGGTCAACTCGCCACGAAGGCCGCGCAGCTCCCGATTCCCGATGAGCGGACGATTAAACTAAAAAACGAAGAGGAATTTACCGTGCTCGGCGCCCGCGTCGGCGGCGTCGATAATCCCTCCATCGTCACCGGCAAAGCACTCTTCGGCATCGACCAGCGATTACCCGGAATGGTTTACGCGGCTTACACGAAATGCCCGGTCTTCGGCGGAAAAGTGCTCAGCGCCAATCTCGACGAAGTGAAAAAACTTCCCGGCGTCCGCGACGCGTTCGTCATCGAAGGCACCGACAACATCAACGGCCTGCTCCCGGGCGTCGCGATTATCGCCGACTCCACGTGGGCGGCGTTTTCCGCAAAACGACAACTCAGCATCACGTGGGACGAAAGCGCCGGTGCCGGCCACACCACTGAAGTTTACGCGAAGAAAGCCGAGGAACTTGCCAAAGCCGGCGGAACTACCGTGCGCACCGACGGCGATGTCGCCGCAGCCTTCGCTTCGCCCACAGCCAAAGTCGTCGAAGGCGCTTATTTTTACCCGTTCCTCAATCACGCCACGCTTGAGCCGCAAGGCTGCACCGCGCAAGTCCGCGAAGACGGCATCGAATTTTGGACGACTACGCAAACGCCCGGCTCCGGCCAGGAATTGGTGTCGCGCACGCTTAACATCCCGAAAGAAAAACTGAAGCTTAACCTCGTGCGCGGTGGCGGCGGCTTTGGCCGGCGTCTCGCCAATGATTACCTCGTCGAAGCTGCGGCTATCGCCCAGCGCACGAACGGCGCGCCCGTCAAACTCACGTGGACCCGCGAGGACGACATGCAGCACTGTTTCTATCGCCCGGCCGCTTTTCACTTTCTAAAAGGCGCGGTCGATGCCGACGGCAAACTCGCCGCGTGGCACAATCACTTCGTCAGCTTCGGTTATAAGACCACCGAGCGACCTGCCTCCAGCGCCGCACTCAGCACCGACGAACTGCCCGCGCGCTTCACCACCAACTACCGTCTCGATCAATCGTTCATCCCGACGATTATTCCAACCGGCCCGATGCGCGCACCCGGCAGCAACGGGCTTTCGTTTGTGATGCAAAGTTTCATCGACGAACTCGCCCACGCCGCCGGTCGCGACCCAGTCGAATTCCGTCTCGAGTTGCTCGGCGAAGATCGCGTCGTGCAACCAAGTCAAGGTCAGCGCGGCGCGCCCTACGACACCGCGCGCATGAAAGGCGTCGTCAAACATGCGGCTGAAAAATCCGGTTGGGGCAAAAAACTCCCGAGAGGCGAAGGCATGGGCATCGCGTTTCATTTCAGCCATCAAGGTTACGTCGCGATCGTCGCCGAAGTCAGCGTGGCCAAAGACGGCACGCTGAAAGTCCGCCAGGTCACTGCGGCCGTCGATGTCGGTCCGATCATCAATCTCAGCGGCGCTGAAAACCAGATCCAAGGCTCTGTCATCGACGGCCTGGGCATGGCGTGGCTACAGGAAATGACCTATGAGAACGGTCGCGCAATGCAGAGTAATTATCACAATTTCCCGCTGCTGCGCGTGACGGAAACGCCGGTGATTTCGGTGAATTTTATCCAAAGCAAAAACCCGCCCACCGGCCTCGGCGAACCCGCCTACCCGGTCGTGCCGCCCGCGCTCTGCAACGCCATCTTCGCCGCCACCGGTAAACGCACCCGCAGTCTTCCGATCAGCAAAAACGATCTGAAATGGGCGTAAGTTGAAATCCTGCAGGGCGGGATCGCCGATCCCGCCTCACCCACTCAAGGCGAGCGCGCCGCCCGTAACTGCCGCATGTCGATCACGACATCGTAGGCGCCGACCGCCGGTTGCTCGCGCCCCAGCACCACGGTGTAGCTCGCGCCTTTCGGCAAGCGTTCGCCGTAGCGTTCATAGATGGCGTTGTGAAACATCTCTCGCGGAGCCCAGTCTGAATCCGACGTTAGCGACCCAAACTCGTCCGCAAACATCCGCTCCGTGCTCCGGTCGTCCGGCGTCGGTGTGATGATATAAACCTTGGTGGCAGTTTTGAAATTATAGCGCTGCACGCCGTTTTTGATCAACGCCCACTCACGGCCCTGCGGCTCGGCGATGAGTCCCAATGAATTCGACCAAGCCGAAATCGCCGCGATGCCAAGCAACGCTGCAAACGCCACGTAGGTCGCCTTGCGGTGCACGCGCTTCGTTTCACGCAGCAGCCGCAGGGTAAAAACAACCAATACCAGCATCAACGCCGACAGCGCAAATAAGACCCGGTAGCCCACTGCTCGCTCTGCGGCCGCGAAACTCACCGCATGCGCGACGAACGGCAGCACGCACACACACAGCAGCCACTTCCTTTTGGTCACTACATCCGGCACGAATTTTCCCGCGATCCCGATGAACGCCGCCATCAAACCAGTGGCGCTCCAAAAAATCGCCGCGCCGGTGCCGAACATATCGCGCAACGCATAGAGCGCCGTCGCATTCGGCAGCGGATTCGCGAAAAACCAAACGAGTTTCCCTACCGGATCACTCTCCAGACGCATGCGCGGCGACGCTTCGAACATGCCGCTCGCAAAAAGAAATTTTACCAACACATAGCTCGCAACCAACCCGATAAAAAGCGCGCTGAGATGAATGACCAGCCAGCGTAAATCCAGCAGCGGCTCGCGCCCCGTGCGCACAAGCAGCACCGCGCCGATCACGACGACCGCGAACATGGCATTCGATTGGTAAATCAATCCCGCCAGCATGTAGATCAAACAACCGCCGAGAAAGGCCACGACGCGCTTCAAGCCGCCGCGCTCCAGTTCAGTTTCAATCGCGGAAAAGCCCGCGACCGCGAGCAGCAACGACAGTGCATAAGGCCACCCGATGGCCCAACCCGCCGTCACTTGCGCCGCCGGCAGCAGCGCGACGCCCAAGCCAATTGCCATCGCTTCGACTTCCGACCAACCCGAGCGATACAGTTGTCGCCATAGCGCAAACGCGAGCAGCGTGAGCAACACGACGCCGCCGAGCCGCAACCAGCGCAGATTCGAGACCGTCTCGACATGCCCGAAACTCGTCTCGAGCAACGCACCGTAAAGCGGACGCCCTTGCGACGTCGTAAACTTCACCATTTTGCCCGGCTCCTCGCGCGACTCACGCAGGTGCGAGTAATCGTCGCGCAACCCGTAATCAAGGAATACGGTCTGCCAGTAAACCAGCAGCGGTGTGAGCAAAATGATATAGAAACAAAGTCGGGTGCGGCTCATCAAAGAAACATTTCCTGCTGGTCGGTTTCTGGCTTAACCCCAAGAAAACGTCCATAGCGTTCCAACCAGTCGTCGATTTTTACGAGATAATAGTCAGCATCGTAAGGCGCAGTCGCGGGATGGTAGCCCGCAATCGGCTGCGCGCGCTGCCAGTCGGAAGTCTGCCCTTTGGCCTTCGGGCCGATGTAATAACTCACGCGTTCGCCCATGCGCGGACGCGGGCTCATTTTCAACGCAACTTCGGCCGCGGCGCGCCGCGGTTTACCTCCGCCAGCAATCCACGTTTCATACGCGGCTGGATTCTGACTCAAGGTCTCCGATTTCATGAGATCGTTCACCGGGTGTTCGCGCGCAGCGATGGATTTCTTCAAGCGACTCACTTCGTCCACCGGCGACGTTGCCACCGCGCCGAGCAAATAGCCGATCAGCTGATCGCTGAGGCGCTTCAAAAACGGTTCGATGCCACGCGAGCGCAGCGCCGAACCGCGCAACGTGACCTCGCCGCTCGAAACCAGCGCGTAGTTCTTCGCTTTGTAGCAAAACATCGCGTCGTAGCTGCCATCGAATTCCAGCTCGATCCCGGGCGGCAGGATCTTTTCCACCTCGGCGAGCAACGCCTCGGGCTGGTTGAAATATTTTTCCGTCGAAAGATAAATTCCATCGGTGTCCGCCTCAAGAATCGTGCAGCCGTGCCGCTGAAATTCTTCGATCAAGCGTTGAAGTAGTTCACGACCCTCGCGCGTGACTTCCGCCGCCAACTCGCCGTCACCGAAGCGGGCCGCGGAAAAGCCGAGGTAGCCGTAGAACGAATTGATCAGAATCTTGAAGGCCGTTTGCCGCGCTTGCGCTTCGTCACGCTCGGCTTGCGACGGAGCTTTCTTCGCGAGCTGTTTGTATTTCAATCGATAATCCCGCAGCCGTTTTAAGAGCGGAATAAAAACGCCAAGTTTGTCGCCCTTCGGATTGCGTCCGATGTTCAACATCAAGCTCGGGTAAAGCGATGCGACGTCGAAATGCAGCACGTGTTTGAAAACACCTTCTTGGAAACTCCGCGTAAACCCACCTTCAAACGACGCGACTTCGACCGGCCCCGGACAACTCGCGCGACCGTGATAATATTCTTCGAGAAACAACAGGTCGATCTTCCCGGCATTTCCACGCAGCGCCGCTTCCTGCAGCAAAATCGGAAACGCTCGCGCCTGCTCGAAATACGTCGGCAAAAGCACATTGGCCAGGCCGCGCGTCTCGCGCAGATCGTCGCCGAGATACGCGAGGAAATCGGCGCGATTCGTGCGGAAGAAGTTCTGAATTTCCGCGCCGTCGATATACGTGCGCCCCTCGCCCGATTCCGGCGTGATGCCGAAATAAATCGCCGCATCCTTCAATCCGTAGGCCGTCATTTCTCGCGCGGTGACATCGTAAGCTTGCACGAGCAGATACGTGTCGATCACCGAGCGTCCCGGCATGTCGCACCGCGTGAAATCAATCCAACGCTCCGCCACTTTCATGCGGCTATTGCGAAACTCTGCCGTCAGTCCGAAGCGGCCCCACGCGCATGTGAGCTTATATCGCTTCGAGCGCGTGCGCAGGTAATCGAGGTCGAATTTGAAAATGTTGTGCCCTTCGACGACGTCGGGGTCGAGTTCGCGCAGCATCTCCGTGAAGCGAATCAACAACGCCTTTTCGCCTGCATCGCTCTCTTCTTCGAGCACGAGCAATTCGCGGCGTCCGCCGCACTGCAGGCCGATGGCGAGCACGCGATCACCGGCTTTCTTCGCATCGCTAAACGCGCCCGGATCCGCCGCACCCGTTTCAATGTCGAGCTGGCACCGGCGTAATTCCGTGAATGGCAACTCCGCAAAAAGCCGCGTGCGTTGCTGCACCAGCCACTGGTTTTCGTAAGGCTTCAACACGTCGATCGGCGTGCCTTGCGGGAGGTTATCGAGGAACTCGCCAAACGTCGCGAGCGAGTCAGCGTGCGCGAGCCAAGTGAAGAGTCCGTCGCCCTGCAAACGTTCCACTGTCACCCCAGGATGCGCGACTTCTGCGCCGAGCCAGGCGAAGGGCTTGAATTCCTCCGTTTGCTCACGCCGCCCGCCCTCAGGCGTGGCGTAGCACGTGTGCACTTTGCCGCTATCGTCGATCCAGAGGCCGCAAAGGGTGTCCGCCATGCAGGCTTAACCTGCAAACGGTTTCAGATACACCATCACCAGCGCGACGAGGACCAACGCGAGCGTGATAAAACTCAGCGTCGCGCGCAGGTGCGGCTTGCGATACACCACGCCGCCAAGCGCCGCGAGCACGAGCCAGCAGCCCAGTTTCACAAACATCCACGCGTAAAATTGATTCGAATACACTTTCGAAATCAGTCCAAAACCGCTCACCAACACCAACAGGCCAGCGACGCCGGTGATGATCATGGTGCGCTTTTTGTTCACCGGATCCGGGTTCGCAAAAGCCATGAAGGTATGCGCGATCAGGACGAACAAAGAGAAGACGTGGAGGATGTGATAGAACGTGGGGCTCATTTAGCGTGTGTGGAAAAAATTAAAGACACCCCATTTGTGCCGTATGCCCCAAGGCTCATGTCCTTTTTAAGTTAAAGGTGGGCACCACCCGACGAGCTTCTGTCTTCCGGTTGCGGCCTGACATCCACCCGCCTGTCAGCGGTTCCCAAATTATAGCAAAGGCAAAGAGCGTAATTATAGAGCACCTCGAACACTACAGGGTGTCAGCCGCAGACCGTAGTCCTCCCCTTCTTCCCGTCAAATGAAAGCTTCAATAAAAACGGAGCTTACTCCATCACGGTCGGATCCAAGTGCTGCACGACGAGTTCCTGCAAGGTTGCGAGAAACACATACGCCGCGAACGCCTTCTGCTGGGTTTCCGATAATTCGGACAAATTCACTTCACCCGTCTCCAACGCTTCGTCACCGAGTTCCTTTAAATGCTTTTCGCGCAACCGCAGGCGCACAGCCGAGCACGCGCGCAAGACCGGCTCGCTGTTCGTGGATTCCAACGGCACCACACCGGTCGCGAAAAACTCGCTTCCGAATAGCGAAAGCAGCACCGCCACGTCGCTGCGCTGACTGCTGAGCAATTCGTGCGACCACTCCGACGCCAATTCCTCCTCGTTGGCGGGCAACTGCGGCGCCACCGCGAGTTTCACGCCGAGATCGTCGACGGCGTCTTTGATGACGTCGAGCAACGGCGCGACCGCTTCGAGATTTAACCTAACCTCAACTCGTTTCATCGTTCTCGATCACCGCCGTGAGATGCCATTGTTGCAACGTGAAGACGTAAGCCTCGGCCTGCTCGCGCACGCCACTCCACACGACCGAGCGGCCGTTCTCATGCACTTCCAGCATGTGCCGACGCGCCCGCATCTCGGGAAACCCAAAGACCCGTTTGAACACCATGACGACATACGACATGAGATTCACCGGATCGTTCAACACGACCACGCGCCACATGTCCGCAGGTTGCACCTGCGTTTCCGTGGCCGGCTGTGGCGCCTGTTTGGTTTTGGCCGCGACTACGATCATGCCTTCACGGCGGCTTCGTGCACGACTTGCGCGACCACCGTATCGGCGTCCGCGATCGCGATTTTACGCACTTCTTTCGACCTGCGCGGCTTGAACTCGAAAATCCCTTCTTTGAGGCCTTTGCCACCCACGGTAAAGCGCAGCGGAATGCCGATGAGGTCGGCGTCCTTGAACTTCACGCCCGGACGTTCGACGCGGTCGTCGATCAACACATCGGCTCCAGCCTTTTCGGCGGCAGTCGCGAGTTGTTTGACCAAAGCGGTGGCCGCGGCGTCCTGCGGATCGAGATTCACGACCAGCACCTGCCACGGGGCAATCGCCCACGGCCAGATGATGCCGTCGGCATCGTGGCTCTGTTCGATGACCGCTTGCAGCGTGCGGCTCACGCCGATGCCGTAGCAGCCCATCACCATCGGGTGTGACTGCTTCTTGTCGTCGGTGTAAACCGCTTCGAATTTCTCGGAGTATTTCGTGCCGAGTTTGAAAATGTGGCCGACTTCGATGCCACGGCGCACCTTGAGCGGCTGGCCGGATTTCGGGTCGGGCTCGCCCGGACGCACGCGACGGAAATCGCCAAACTTCGTGATCGCGAGATCGCGCGTAACATTGACGTTGCGCACGTGCACGCCGTCTTTGTTCGCGCCGGTCGTGCCGTTGCCCACGAGACGAATCGCGTGGTCGGCAAAAATACCGGCGAGCGCGCTCTGGTTTTTGACCGAACCATTCACCGCACCGAGAGAGCCGGGCTTCGCGCCCAACACCGGCTCGATTTCTTCCGCTGTCGCCGGGCGGAACACCGTAAAACCGAGCGAGCCAATCTTCGCTTCTTCGAGTTCGTCGCAACCGCGCAGAATCACGAGGAACGGTTTGCCGTCGCCCACGTAAACGAGCGTCTTGAATTGTTTGTCCGCCGCCACCGAGTAAGGCGCGGCTTCGAGCGCGGCAATCGTCACGACCCCCGGCGTTGCGAATTCTTCCAATTCGCCCACCGGAGCCGCATCGACGAGATCAGCCGGCACCAGGCCGCTCGTGGCTTTCTCGCGGTTCGCCGCGTAGCCGCTCTCTTCATTGTAGATCACGTCGTCGTCGCCGATTTCGGCGGGCACCATGAACTCATGCGAGAAACTGCCGCCCATCACGCCGGTGTCGGCCTCGACCGCGATCGCGGTCACGCCGATGCGACGGAAGAAGTTTTCGTAAGCGGTCTTCATCGCGAGATAGCTCTTGATCGCGCCGTCGTCGGTCGCGTCGAACGAATACGCGTCCATCATTACGAATTCGCGCGCACGCATCAGGCCGAAGCGCGGGCGGATTTCGTTACGGAACTTGGTGGCGATTTGATAAAAGTTTTTCGGGAGGTCGCGGTAGCTCGTGATCTCGGCTTTCACGAGCGGCGTGATGACTTCCTCGTGGGTCGGCCCGAGCACGAACTCCGGCTCCTTCGAGCGGCCTTTGCCGGCACCTGCGCTGTCGACGCGAAACATGATTTCGCGCGCCGCCGCCCAACGCGGGCCTTTTTCCCAAAGCTCAACCGGATGCACGTGCGGCATCCAGAGTTCGATCGCGCCACCGCGTTCCTGCGCTGGTTGTTCGCGCTCCATTTCCTCGCGGCAGATTTGCGAGATCTTCTGCATGACGCGCAGGCCGAGCGGCATGAACGTATAAAGGCCGCCGCTTAATTTGCGCACGAGTCCGGCGCGCACGAGCAGCTTATGGGAGGCGATTTCCGCATCCGCCGGGCTTTCCTTGAGCGTGGGAATAAAAGTCTGGGACCAATATTTCATGAGAGCCTGCGACGAGAACAAGTCGCCCACGGTGGCGCAAATGTATTTGCGCCCGGCCGCCCTCCCCCGTTTTAACCCCTGAAATGTCCACGCCTCCGCGCCGTCCTGAACGCAAACCCTGGTCGATGAAATGGCCCATCATCGCCATCGTCATTTTCGTGGTCGGTTACACCTTGGTGAACCTTTACTTCCGGAAGCCCGGCCCCGCTTACCGCCCTTACCAAGACGCCCAGGATCGCGCCACGCTCGCCCGGCTTGTCGCCGCCGGTTGGCACACCCTGCCCGTCGACCTCCGCCGCCCCACCGAACGTCCGCCGACCGAGAACATTGCCAAGACCGGACGCGGCTCCATGGGCCTCGGCCTGAACTTCGAAGCCAACTTCGCCGAAAAACCCAAGCTGCTCGCCGCCATCGATCGCGTCACCGCGCCGGCTTCCATCAACCAAGGTGAAACCTACCGCGGCTTCTTTACCGCGCGCATCACGCCTGACCTGAAGACCGAACTCGGCGATCTCGCGCTGTATTTCAAAGCCCACGAACTCGTCCTCGTGCCCACGCTCGACACATTGCCCGGCGACGTGCGCAGCCGTTGGGAAGATGCGGACTACGCGTTCAGTTTTTCCACAGCCTCGCTGTCGGCCGGCACGTATCAAATCCGCATTGTCGCCAACGGCCCGGCGGTGACGTGGAGTTTCACGGTGCGCTGAGGCGCAACAATCCATTGACGAGCGCGGCGACATGCCTGATTAAATCGCGCTCAACCAACGATGAGCAACGGCGCCCACATCAAGCCCACGGATTTGCGTGGCATCCTGAAATACGTTCCGCGTTTCCAGGGACAGATCTTCATCATCGCGATCGACGGCAGCATCGTCGCCGATGACAATATCCCGAATTTGCTCACGGATATCGCCGTGCTGCGTTCGTTGGGCATCAAAGTCGTCATCGTGCATGGCATCGGCCAGCAGATCGTCGAGCTCGCGAAGATCCGTAACATCGCCATCACGGACGCCATCGGCACCGGCGTCGCTGACGCCGCCACGCTCGACCTCGCGATCCGCGCGTCATCACGCGTCACCCATCTGGTCATCGAAGGCCTAACCGCCAACGCGCTGAAAGCCGCGCTCACGAATGCCGTGCGCGCGATGCCCTTCGGCATCATCAAAGGCGTCGATCACCAGTTCACGGGACGCGTCGATCGCATCGACAAGGATTTTTTCCAGCAACTGATCACGTCGGGCGTCGTGCCAGTCGTGAATCCGATTGGTTTCGACCGCGACGGCAAACCGCTGCGCATCAACTCCGACGCGCTCGCCGCCGAACTGGCCGAGGCGATGCAAGCTACGAAGATTATTTACCTCACGCCGAACCAAGGTCTCGAGATCAACGGTAAGCTTCAGCACAACATCCCGGTCGACGCGCTGCGTCGCTTGCTCGAAACGAAACCGGAATCAATTAACGAGCCGATGCGCAGCAAGGCCGAGCAAGCCATCAAAGCCATCGATAACGGCACGCCGCGCATCCACTTGATCGATGGACGCGAACCGGAAGGCCTGCTCGCGGAAATTTTCTCCAACGAAGGCGTCGGCACGCTCATCCACGGCAACGAATACCAACAGATTCGCAAAGCCACCAAGCGCGACGTCCGCGCGATCTACAACCTCACGCGTTCCGGCATGAAGCGCGAGGAACTCCGCGCGCGCTCGCAGCAATCGATCGAAAAAACGATCGACCAATTCTACGTTTTCGAAATCGACGAGAATCTCATCGCCTGCATTTCGCTCACGCTTTACCCCGAAGACGCGAAGGTCGCGGAGATCGGTTCGCTTTACGTCATGCCTTTCTATGGCAACCGCGGCATCGGCAAAAAGATGGTGGACTTCGCCTGCATGCGCGCCGGCGAACTCGGTGTGACTAAGGTCATCGCCCTCTCAACGCAGGCGTTTTCGTTCTTCACCTCCGTCTGCGGATTCGAAGAAGCCGATAAAGATGTGCTCCCCGAATCCCGCCTCAAAGCCTACGAGGAAAGCGGGCGTAATTCCAAAGTGCTTGCAAAGAAAATCTGAGGTTCGCGCCGACTGCCCATAAGCGCGTTGAATCCCAGTGCCGAGCGGTTGAAGTTTTTGCGCATAAGCCACGAAAAATAGAGTCCGCCGTTGCGCTGCGCGATTCCCGCCTCGTAATTTTCCGTATGCGGTCGTCACAAAAATTAATCGTGACCGTCCTTTTCTGGGTCGGCACGGTCGCATTTGCGCTCGAAGCGTTCGCCGCGCTGCCCGCACCCACGCCGCCCGACGCCACCCAACAATCGGTTACTCTGCTCGCCCAGGCCGACGCGCTCGACGCGATAAATCCCGAGCAAGGTTTAAAGCTCGCGCAACAAGCCCGCACGATTGCGCCTGACGAAATGACCCAGCTCAAAGCCGAGGCGGTGATGGCGCGCTTGCATCGCGCGATTACCGAATACGCGCAGGCCCACGAACTCAGCACGCGCGGTCTGGCGCGCGCCACCGAATTGAACGACCGTTCGTTGATGGCGCAGTTCAACTACGTGCTCGCCCGCACCGAGTGGAACCTGGGCAATTATCCGACCTCGATGGAGCATTTCCTCCAGACGCTCCGACTCGCGGAAGAAATGCACGACAGGGGGCTCACCTTCGATGCGCACAGCGGCATCACCGCGCTGTTTCGTGACTTCAAGCAGCCCGAGCAAGCAGACTACCATCTCGAACAAGCCCGCCGGATCGCCAACGAAATCAACGACAAGGTGCGGCTCGGTGATTACTACAAAATCCGTGGCAATTACCTATTAACAAGCGGCAACTATAAAGGCGCGCTCGAATCCCAGCAACGCTCGCTCGAAATCCACACCGAAGCCGGCAGTGAACGCGGCATCGCGGACGCGTGGCAGAACCTCGGTTACGCGAACGAACACCTCGGCGAACTTTCCCTCGCTCTCGAACAAACCCGCAAGAGCATTGAAATTTACCAGCGCCTCGCGCTGCGCCGCCAACTCGTCAACGCATTGCGCCAATCCGGCCGCCTCCTCGTAAAACTCAAGCGCGCCTCCGAGGGCGTCAAGGAACTCGAAGCCACGCTCGCGCTTTCCATCGATCTTAAAAGCCGTTCGCTGATCGCCTACAGTTATCGCGAACTCGCCCGCGCTTACGAAGCCGCCGGCGATCTGCCCGCCGCTTACAAAGCCCAGCAAAATCTGGTTTCGGCCAACGAAGCATTTTTCAACGAGCGCTCAAGCCTGCAACTCGCCGTCCTCAACAGCCGCTATATTGCGGAACGCCGCAACTTGGAGGTCACGCTGCTGCGTCGCGATCAGGCCTTAAAAGACTCTGAACTCGCCCGGACGCGCGCCCAACGTTACTGGCTGATTTGCGTCGCGGGCGTTGGCCTCGTGGCACTCGCCGCCATCATCAGCCGTCAACGGCTTAAACTAAGAAGCAAGCGCCGGATCATCGAACAGACCGAGATCGCCAAGGAAGCCGCGGAACAAGCCGACGCTCTCAAGACACGGCTGCTCGGCATCGCCTCGCACGATCTCAAAAATCCACTCTCGGCCATCACCGGTGGCTTGGTTGAGTTGCGCGAATCGATGCCCAGCGAAACGCAATTCATCGACCTCCTGCTCGCCGAAAGCGAGCACATGTCCGACCTCATTCGCGACCTGCTGGATCACGCGGCGCTCGAATCCCGCCAACTCAAACTGGACTGCGAGCCGCTCGATCTGGCCAAGCTCGTCGGCCGCGTCGTCACTGCCCAGCAAACCCGCGCCACGCAAAAATCCATCGCGCTCTCCGTCGTGAACACAAACGCCGGCTCCTGCGAAATCGCGGGCGACGCGCAGCGGTTGCACCAAGTATTCACCAACCTAGTCGACAACGCCGTTAAATACACCCCACCAGGAGGCAAAGTAACCGTCACGATTACGAGCGACGCGGATTACGTCACCACGCAGATTCTAGACACCGGCGTGGGCCTGACCCCCGACGATTTGAAGGGTCTCTTCGCGCCTTTCACCCGCCTTTCCGCCAAGCCCACCGGTGGCGAAAGTTCAACCGGACTTGGCCTCTCCATCTGTCACGAATTAGTCGCGCTGCACCACGGCCAACTCACTGCTGAATCGAGCCTCGGTGTCGGCAGCGCGTTCACGGTGACGTTGCCGCGCAAGTCAGCGAGCATCACGACCACAACGCCCGCCGTTTAGAAAAGAAAAAGGCACCCGCTTTCGCGCGTGCCCTTCGAGGAGAGTCTCAAGCCTTCGAGAACCGCGTTTAGCTCTTCAACTCGACGATCACTTGAATTTCGGTCGTAGAGCCTTTCGGCAAACCCGCCGCCGCGACCGCCGCGCGTGCATGTTTACCGGCGTCGCCGAAAACCTTCCCAAAGAGTTCCGATGCGCCGTTGATGACGGCCGGGCTGTTCTCGAAGCCACTGATCGCGTTTACGAAGCCGGTCACCAGCACGATCTGCTTCACGCTGTCGAGACTGCCGGTCGCTAGCTTGATTACGGCGAGCGTATTGAGTGCACAGACTTTAGCGGACTCATAGGCGGTTTCCACGGTCTGCTCTTTGCCGACCTGCCCGACGTGCGTCATCGCGCCGTTCAATGCGCTAATTTGGCCCGCGCAATAGAGTAAATTTCCGGTGCGGATAAACGGCACGTAAGCGCCGGCGACCGCGGGAGGATTCGGGAGCGTGAGCCCGAGTTCGTTGAGTTTGGCTTCGTAATTCATGGGATTATTTCTTGGGGATAAACTCAAACGCCACGACGTCCTTCACGTCGACTTTTTTATCGAGCACGCCGACTTCCTGCAGAATGGCGATTTGCTTGTTAATCCGTGCATCCGTGATCTGCCCCGGATACTCGCCCTTTGCAGAATCACCGAGCACGATCTTGTAATCGTTCATCGCTTTCACGCTGTAAGCCATGAACTCCGGCGTCAGGTCGTTGCGCTTTTCCACGAGCAACTTGTTCGCCGGCGTCGGATCGCCAGTCAGGTAATCCACCCACCCGCGCACGCTCGCGCGGACAAATTTTGCGACGATCTCAGGATTTTTTTTGATGTAGTCGTCACTGGTTAACATCACGCGATACGGCTCGTAGGTGTCGTTGGCGATCAGGATGGCCTCAGCCTCAGCGCCGCGTTGACGCACAAAGAAAGGCTCATTCGTCACGAAGCACTGCTGCACGAACTGCAGATTGCTCATGAAGCGCGCGAGGTCGCCGACCAGCGGCACGAGGTTGAACTGCACACCCATCTTTTGGTTCACGACTTGAATCCACGTGGAGCCGGAGCCCGCCATCACTGTTTTGCCCTGCAAGTCGTTCAGCGAACGAATCGGATTTTCTTTGTGAAAAAGAATTCCCTGCGCGTCGCGCTGCATCTCGGCGCCGATCATTTTGATCGGCAAGCCGCGCGCGATGGCGACGATTACGTCGTCACCGTTGGTCATCCCAAATTCCACGCGCCCAATCGCCACCGAACTCATCACCTGCGCGTTCGGTCCGCCGGGAAGAATTTCGACGTCGAGTCCCTCGGCCGCATAAAATCCTTTCGCGACCGCTTGATAATACCCGCCATGTTCAGGCTGCGGATACCAATCGGTCTGCAGGCGCACTTTGACCAAGCCGTTGGCCGCCGCCGCAGTTGCATCGGATTTTTTGCCGCAGCCCGCGAGCGCCATGGCCGCGGCGCCGAGCATGAGGGGAAAAAGTTTAATGAGTTTCATAGTTAGTGATCGTTGCGTTCGTAGGAGTCGTGCCATTTGCGCAACACAGCCCAGTTGAGCCAGGAAATTGCCGCGACGAAAATAAAACCGATGAGGCAGCTCGTCAGCGCTGTCGCGAAGAGCGCGGGGATTTTCAGCTGCGTGTTGTAGCTGTAGACTAGAAACCCCAATCCACCGGATTTTCCCGCCGAATTACCGACCATGTATTCGCCGAAAATCGCGCCAATCGGGGCGAGCGTCGCCGCGATCCGCACACCGGCCAGATAAAGCGGCATCGCCGTCGGCACGCGCAACAGCCACATCTCCTGCCATCGGCTCGCGTTGCACATTCTAAAAAGCGCGACGTGATTCATGTCCGTCGAGAGCAATCCTTGCGTGGTATTCGCCACGATCGGGAAAAAACTAATCAGCCACGTGATCGTGATGATGCCCGGCATTCCCGGCCCGGCCCACAACATAATGATCGGCGTGAGCACAATCACTGGCGTCATCTGCAGCACGAGCAGCCACGGATAAAGGCTCGCGCGCAATGATCGCGACGTGCCGAGCCCCACCGCGATTAAAAACCCCGTCGACGCCGCCAGTGCAAATCCACCAATCGCACCCCACACGGTTTGCCCAGCGGCGCGCAGTAAGCGTTCACGTTCGTTCCAGGCCGCATTCAGAATTTCCAGCGGCGTCGGCAAAATCCAATCCGGCAGTCCGCTAAAATATTTCACGGCATACCAAATCGCCACAAACAACGCCCCGCTGACCACCGGCAGAATCCACAACCAAATCGGTGACATCTTTTTCATCGCGTCACGCCCTCCTCGACCTCGTGCAGCAAACGCGTGACTTCGTTCACCTTGGTTTGAAACTCTGGGCTACCGCGCAGTTCGGGCTCACGCGGGTAGGCGAAATCCACCTTCACTTCGGCGTGAAATCTTCCGGGATTAGCCGCCATCACAAAAATCCGATTCGAAAGAAACACCGCTTCTGCCACGGAGTGGGTCACAAAGAGCGCGGTGAAGCGCGAGCGCTCCCGCAAAGCGAGCAACTCTTCGTTGAGCCGGTTTCGCGTCATCTCGTCGAGCGCGCCAAACGGTTCGTCGAGCAGCAGGAGTTGCGGCGAAAGCGTCAGCGCGCGCGCGATCGACACCCGCATCTTCATGCCGCCAGACAACTGACGCGGATAATAATTCGTGGCGTGGCCAAGTCCGACGAGTTCCAACATCTCACGCGCTTTCACGGCGCGTTCAGTGGCTGCCACGCCGCGCAATCGCAGCGGGATTTCCACGTTCATCTGCGCGGTGTGCCACGGCAGCAGCGTCGCATCTTGAAAAATAAACGCCTGCTTGTCGCGCGCCTGCCGTGGTTTTACCTCCGCGACGGTCAACTCGCCACTCGTCCACGGACTCAAGCCCGACACGAGTTTCAGCACCGTGGATTTCCCGCAACCGCTCGGCCCGATAAATGAAACAAAATCACCCGGCGCCACCGTGAGATTAATACCGTCGAGCACGACCGGGCCATCGCCGTAGCGTTTAATCAGCGAGGTGAATTTGACGATCGGCGCAACTGCGTCCATGAGTGCACGTCAATGGACACGAACGCGCTCAAAACGCCAGCCACTTTGCCTTTTGCCGCGTGGCAATCCTTGTCACCGGCCGAAGTGGCGCGTGAGACGCAGATCCGCATCGCCGCCCTGCCCGACGATCTCCATCGCGCCGCCATCGCGTGGCTGCGGCTCGAAGGCGAACTCGTGACCGAACTCGAAGCGGGCAAGGATTCCACCGCGCCATTGCGCGGAATTCCTTACGTGCTGAAAGATCTGTTCGACCTTTACGGTGTGCCCACATTTGCCGGATCGACTTTTCTGAAACAAGCGCGCGGCACCCCTGTGGCCGATAGCGCCATCGTCCTGCGCCTGCGGGAACTTGGTGCCGCGTGCGTCGCCAAGACTCACCTCGTGGAATTCGCCGCCGGCCTTTTCGGCGACAACCTCCACTACGGCGACTGTCCGCATCCGCATTTTCCGGAACGACTGTCCGGCGGATCCAGCAGCGGTTCCGCAGCGCTCGTCGGCGTCGGCGCCGTGCCATTTGCCATCGGCACCGACACCGGTGGTTCGATGCGCGTGCCGGCGGCGTTTTGCGGCGTCTATGGATTTCGCAACGCACCGCGCGATGCCTTCATTCGCGACGCAGTCGCGCTCTCGCCCACGTTCGACACGGTAGGATGGTTTACCAACAACGGAGCCGATCTGCTCACCGCGACGAGTGCCTTGCTCGGTGAATTCGAACCCGCACACGGTTCGTTGCGCGGCGTTTATGTGCCCGCGAAATCGTTTGGCATCACTTTCGATCCCGAGACCGCCGAGGCTTACGAGAACGCCGCCAAAGCGTTTGCACCTTCCATCGATTCCGTCGCGAGCGAGGCGCTTTTCTCGTCGTGGCAAAACGCCATCGACGCCTACACCGTGATCGCACTCAGCGAAGCGCACGTCGTGCATCGTGAGTGGTTGACGCGCTTTAAGGAGCATTACACCCCGAGCATCTGGCAACGCTTCACCGACGGCGGTCACTACACGCCCGCGCAAATCGAAGGAGCCCGCGCGACCATCGCAACCGTGCGCGCCGCATTCGCGGCATTTTTTGTTAACCACGACTACCTGATTCTCCCCGCGACTCCGTTTCCGGCATTGCGCAAGGACGAGTGCACGCCCGAAGCCCGCAAGAGCCTGCTCACGCTCACCGCGCCGGCGAGCTTGGGCGGTTTGCCGGTCGTGACGATTCCCGTGATACTCTCATCCGGCTTGACCACCGGGCTGCAAATCATCGTGCCATCCGCGACGAGCGCCGCGATTCCCGGGCTGCTCAAAACATAGTTAGGGCGGTTGTCCTTAACCGCCCCTACCAGTTTAAGAGTTGTTCGGCGGCTTTTCCGAATACATCAGCGGTCACATTCTGCTTCGACGCTTCGACGAGCATGCGCTCCAACGACGGCGCTTGCTCCTGCCCGGGATACAAAATCAGCGGATAATCCGAACCAAACAACACTCGCGCATCCGGCGCTTTTTTCCAAACCTCCGGCCCGTAAAGCAACGGTGACGCGGCGGTATCGAACCACACGTTTGGCAACTTCGCCACGCGCTCATCCCACGCCAGTCCTCCACCCCAATGAGCGAGAATAAATGTCGTCTGCGGGAACTCGCGCGCCATCTGCCCGAAATCCGCCAATGGCGTATCGACCCGACCGGGAAACGACCGACTCAGCGGATCAGTCACGTGCAGATTCACCGGCAGTTTTAATTCACCCGCGAGCGCGAGCACGCGCTTCCAATTCACATCTTCCACACTCACGCGTTGCGAATGCGGCGAAAGTTCGCCCAGGCCTTTGAAACCCGCATCGGCGGCCCAACGCATTTCCGCGAGCGCGGCCTCGCCCGCCGCCGGATGCAGCGTGGCAAACGCCGCCAGGCGATCCGGATGCGCTTTCATACATTCCGCGTAAAAACGGTTTTGCTCGAAGCACGTCGTGTGGTTTTCCCAATACCAGCCGAGCAACACCGCTTTTTCCACGCCGGCCAGATCGAGATCACGCAGCAATTCATCCACGGTGGGAAAACCCTGCACGCCTCGTCCGTCTTTGCGGCGACGCGTGCACAGCAATGCCCAATGCGTCTCGCCACGCGCGGCTGCCCACGCGGCGGGTTCGTGGCCTGCTGCCGGCGGATAAAGATGCACATGAGCGTCGATCACTCGCATAGAATTCCAAAGTGGGCGTTCATAATCTTCGCCCACACTCCCCTCGCAAGCTGAGAACCCCACCAGCCGCGTAACAATTTTCGGCCGGCATCTCATTCGCGCGGTGCACGCGTCTATTTTTCGAATGATTTTCAGTTGCGAGCTGCGCGATGGAACCGCGTTAATCGCCGGATGAAATACCTGCTTTGGCTCGCGGTTGCTCTCAGTTGTGCTCACGCCGCGCCTTTCGATCAACGATTCGAAATCATCAAGCGCACGGCGAATCCAGCGGAGCTTTACACGTTGCTCTACGCGCTCCCCAAAGGCGGCGACATCCACAACCACATGGGCGGTTCGGGCCTCTCCGAATGGTGGTATGAGTTCGCGACCAACCCCGAAAAAAACGGCGGCGATACGTTCTACACTCGGGTAAAATTCAGCACACCGATCGAGACGGGTCAGCCGCTCATCGTCTATCGCACGATTCGAAAGTATGCTTACGCCCAACTCGCCGATGCCGAAAAAACGGACTACGTCGAACTCAGTAAACTTACCGCCGAGCAAAAGAAAGGCTGGCTCGATGGCCTGCGCCTTGATCGCCAAGGCGAGGGTCGCCACGAATTCTTTGCGTGGATCTGGCCGCGCCGCGGGCAGATTGGACAGAATATCCACGTCAGCACGGAGATCCTCGTGCGCAACCTGCAAGCGTTCGGCGCGGAAGGCCTGCGTTATCTAGAGACTCAGTTTGGCGCCGACGGCTACTCTGACAACGACGGCAAGGCGATCCCGGTCGAAACCGCCGTGGCGTTTATCAAATCGCGTCTCGCCCGCAGCGACGCGGTGAACAGCGGCGTGACGGTGCGTTTTCAAGACACGGTGATTCGCTTCGCTGCCGATGCCGAGCGCTCGCTCGAAAACACTTATCACTTCATCGACGCAAATCGCGATCTCTGGGTCGGCATCAACATGGCCGGCATCGAGGAAAACGGCAAAGGTTACCCCGCGCGCTTTCTTCAGAAATACCGCGAGCTACGTCGGATTTTCCCCACGCTGCCGCTCTCGATTCACGCCGGCGAAATGGACGGCCCCGACAAGCACATCCGCGACACCCTGCTGCTCGGCGCGAGCCGTATCGGTCACGGCGTAAACCTGATTCAAGATCCCGACACGCTCCTCCTGATGCGGAACAATCAATTCCTCGTCGAAGTAAACCTCATTTCAAACCAGCTTCTGGAATACACGCCCGATCTCTCGAAACACCCGTTTCCCGAATATCTCCGCACCGGCGTGCCCGTGTGCCTCAACACCGACGACCGCGGCATGTGGGACAGCAACCTGACCGATGAATACTACACCGCCGTCACGCTGTTCAATTTGTCCTGGAACGAAATCGTGCAGCTCGGCCGCAACTCCCTCGCCTACTCATTCGTGCAACCTGAAGTGAAAACAAAACTGCTCGCCGACTACGATGCGTCCGTCAAAGCCTTCGAAGCAAAATACCTTCCCGCTGATTCACTCAAACAACTCGCCGCCGTGAAACCCGTGACCTACGGCTACGCGAAACGCACGTGGGGTTTCGAGTTCAAGTGAGTGGCTCAATGATACCTACGCTTACGACCGCACGGCTCACTCTCGGCGCATTCCAAGCCGAGGATGCACCGCACGTCGAATTGCTCGCCGGCAACGAAGCCGTGGCCCGCACGACGCTCAACATTCCGCATCCCTACCCAGCGGGCGCGGCGACGCCGTGGATTGCTTCTCACGCAGCGACCTTCCTCAACGGCGACGGTCTCACCTTGGCGATTCGCCTCAACGGCGAACTCATCGGCTGCATCGGCCTGACCCTCTTCGCTAAAGATGAGCGCGGTGAACTGGGTTACTGGATCGCCGAGCCACACTGGAATCGCGGCTACGCGTCCGAAGCCGCGGCAGCCTGCGTGCGCTATGGATTCGAGACGCTCGGCTTACGACGGATTGCCGCGCACCATTACCCCATCAATCCGGCTTCCGGGCGCGTCATGGAAAAGATCGGGATGAAACCGGAAGGCAGGCTGCGCGCTCACGTGAAAAAAGCCGGCTCATTCCACGACGTCCTGCTCTACGGGATCCTTCGCGAGGAATTTCTCGGTTAAGTGATCGCCTTCTGCGCGGCCGCATTCGGGCGTCGCCGCCACAACCCGCGTTTGGGCGCGAACACGAGCGCTCCGAGAAAAATCAGCGCTTGCACGAGCACGATGCACGCACCGGTCGAGGCGTTGATAAAGAAGCTCACATAAATTCCCGTCAGGCTGGAGAACACTGCCGCGCTCACCGCGATCGCGAGCATGCGGTTGAACTTGTCGGTCACTAAATACCCGATGCACCCAGGCGTCACGAGCATCGCGATGACGAGGATGATGCCCACGGCCTTGAGCGACACCACGATCGTCACGGCCAACAGCGATAGCAGCAGATAATAAAGCACCGTGGTCGGCAACCCGATGGTGCGCGCCTGCGCGGGATCAAAACAGAACAGCAACAAATCGCGGCGCAGTGCGAGCACGATGGTCAGGGTGATGCCGCTCACGATCAGCGTGTCGCGCAAATCTCCCGCTTCGAGCCCGAGGATGTTGCCAAAGAGAATATGATCCAGATGCAGGTCGCTTTTGATTTTAGTGAACAGCACCAGGCCAAAAGCAAACAAGCCGGTAAACACCACGCCCATCACGGTGTCTTCCTTTACGCGAGTATTCGCTTTGATGTAACCCGTCGCGACCGCGCAAAAGAGTCCCGACGAGAATGCGCCGATGGCCAGGGGCAGCCCGATGGCGTAGGCGATGACGATGCCTGGCAGCACCGCGTGCGAGATCGCATCGCCCATCAGCGACCAGCCTTTCAACACCAGATAACACGACAACACCGCACACACGCTCGCGATCGCGACGCCGACGATCATGGCATCGACCATGAACGGATATTTAAACGGTTCCAACAAAGTGCTCATGCCGCCCCGCCCTCCGCAACTTCCGTGCGGCGTTTCTTCGCCGCGCGCAGGCCGTGTTTCGGTGCGAACACGAGCGCGAACACGAACAGCAAACTCTGCAATGTCACGATGCACCCGCCGGTCGATCCATCGAAAAAGTAACTGATGTAAGCGCCCACGAGCGACGTCACCACGCCCATCGAAGAAGCGATGACGATCATCTTTCCAAAGCGATCCGTAAGCAAATACGCCGTCGCGCCCGGCGTGACGAGCATCGCGACCACCAGACACGCCCCGACCGTTTGCAGCGCCGCCACCGCCGTGGCCGAAAGCAACGTCAGCAACGTGAAGTTAAGCAAAGTCACGTTCAGGCCCATCGCGCGCGCTTGGTTCGGATCAAAGCAAAACAGGAGCAAGTCACGCCATTTGAGCCCGAGCACCGCGAGCGTGATGCCCGAGATAATCGCCACCTGCAAAATATCCGGATCGGAAATACCGAGGATGTTGCCAAAAATAATTGTCCGCAGATCCACAGAGCTTGGAAAAATAGAAATCAGAAAAAGCCCCAGTGCGAAGAACGCCGTGAACACCACGCCAATGACCGCGTCTTCGCGCAGCCGCGTTTTTGTTTTCACGAACCCCATGCCCACCGCCGCCAGCAATCCCGTGCCAAATGCACCGGCTGCAAACGGCCAGCCCAAGCTGTAGGCCACCGCCACGCCCGGCACCACCGAGTGCGAAAGCGCGTCGCCCATCAACGACCAGCCTTTCAGCGTGATGAAGCACGACAGGAACGCGCACACTCCGCCGATCAAGCCACTCACCAGAATGGCTTTCAGCATGTATTCATACTGCAGCGGGAGAAGCAGCGTATCGATCATTGATCGTCCTCTTTCTCCGCACGCTGCTCGATGACTTTCTCGCGACCTTCGCGACGACTGTATTCCAAATGACCGTCCTTGCCGAACACCAACGGGCGCTCGTCGTCGGTGAGCAACGTGACCGCTTTCCCGTCGTGCTTCTGCACCGTGGATTCGTCGAAACGGAAATGTCGCAACACGCCGCCGAAAGCCTCGGACAAATTTTTCTCCGTGAAGACTGTTTCCGTGGGACCAAACGCGAGCACGGTGCGATTCACGAGGACGACTTGATCGCAAAACTCGGGCACGGATCCAAGGTTGTGCGTCGACACGAGCATCAAGTGCCCTTCCGCGCGCAAGTCGCGCAGCAAATCGATGATTGCGGTCTCGGTCTTCACGTCGACGCCGGTGAACGGCTCGTCGAGCAGGATCACGCGGCTGCGTTGCGCCAAAGCTCGCGCGAGAAACACGCGCTTCTTTTGTCCGCCCGAAAGTTCACCGATCTGGCGGTCGCGAAATTCCAACATCCCCACGCGCGCGAGGCTTTCCTCGGCGATGCGTTTGTCCTCCGCGCGCGGAATGCGCAGAAAATTCATGTAGCCGTAGCGCCCCATCAAAACGACATCCCACACGCTGACCGGGAAACTCCAGTCGACTTCCTCCGACTGTGGCACGTAAGCGACAAGATTGGCTTTCAACGCATCGCGCACCGGTTTGCCCGCGATGAGCACGCTGCCCCGCGCCGGGCGCACGAAATCCATGATCGCTTTGAAAAGCGTGGATTTGCCGCTGCCATTCACGCCGACCAATGCGCAAATGGATCCGCCCGTGAGATGGAAACTCGCGTCGCGCAACGCCACGTTACCATTCGGGTAGCTGACCGTGACGTCGGTAACCTTTAGCTCAATCGGGCCCGAAGACAGTTTTGAATCGCTCATGGAGCGGTGAACCCTTCCACGATGGTTTGGGCGTTATATTCCATGAGTTTCAAATAAGTCGGCGCCGGGCCGGAAGCGATTGTGAGTGAATCCACATGAAGCACGCCACCGTAGCGCGCCCCGGTTTCTTTGGCAACTTGCCGCGCAGGTTTATCGCTCACCGTGCTCTCGCTAAACACCACCGGAATTTTGTGCGCCCGCACGCCGTCGATGACCTTGCGGACTTGTTGCGGCGTGCCTTGCTGGTCGGCGTTCACGGCCCACAAGAAAAGCTGTTTCAGTTCAAAATTTTGCGCGAGGTAAGGAAAAGCGCCTTCGCTTGTTACAAGCCAACGCTGGCCGGCGGGCAATTTCGCCAGCTCTACGCGCACACTTTCTTCGATGAGCTTGAACTTCTCCGTGTAGGCTTTGGCGTTGGCGGTGTAAGTCGCTTCGTTTGCCGGATCGAGTTTCACCAGTGCCCGGCGAATATTTTCCACGTAAACCACGGCGTTGCGCGGCGACATCCACGCATGCGGATTCGCTTTTCCCGTGTAAGGGCCTTCTTCGATGCCAATGGGCTGGATGCCCTCGGTGAGCACCGCGCTCGGCACGCCGCGCAAGTTGCCGAAAAACTTTTCGAACCAACGCTCAAGATTCAATCCGTTCCAAAGCACGAGATCGGCTTTCTGTGCTTTGACGATGTCCTGCGGCGTCGGCTCGTAGCCGTGGATTTCCGCGCCGGGCTTGGTAATCGATTCGACGATGGCGGCGTCGCCCGCGACGTTCTGCGCCATGTCCTGAATGATCGTAAAGGTGGTCACGATGCGTTTCTTCGGCCCAGCGTGGGCCGTCGTGGCTACCAGTGCGCTCATTAATACGACTGCGCCGATCATCCCGTTTCGAGGAAGTAAGTTTGTTCTCATTTTAAATTAGAAGCGGCGCGAAAATCCCACGAACGGCTGATAATCGGGCGCCGAGCGCGTGACGCCAAAATTGCATCCGAAATCGAACTGCGCGTTCTCAGCATACGCATACGTGAAACCGATGTCGAATTGCCCCTGCCATTTGAAACCCGGTGAATCGCCGGTCACCGCGACTAACTCCACATAGCCACCCCAACGCTCACTCAAATCCCGACTGAAGGTGATCGAGTTTAGCCACTCCGTCGCATGCCCGCCCGCGTCATCGCTGACAAAATCGATCTCGGTCATCGCACCCATGCCCCAGCCCGCGGGCAATTCCATCGCGAACGGGAAAATAATCCCGCCCTCGGTTTCACCGTTACGCAGACCTGAAGCCGACAACGGCCACTTGATGAACGGCATGATACCAAACGCCGTCGTGCCACCGTCATTGCCCCAAAAATTGAATTTAACGCGCGTGGTCACATCGCCAAACCCGGACGCACGCCACACCAGGCCCGTCGTGCGATCTTCGATTCGCGCACGCACATGGGTATCGAGCATGAGTTGCACGTCGATCCGATTGGTCAGCCCAACTTTCAAATTCAGTGGCGCGATACTCCACACCTGACCGCGAACTTCGCTGCCGCCTGAAAAATCTCGGTCGAACGTGAAATTCACCAAATCCATCTCCAACTGGAAATGCCCCGCATCCACCGTGTAAGGGCTTTCCGTCTGATCGGGACGATCCGTGCTCAGTTCACGCAACAGCGAGGCCGGCGTTGGAGACCACAACGAATAATCGGATTTGTCGGCGGTGCTCTGCGCAAACAACCCCGTCGCAAGCATGCCAACAAGCGCCATCGCTACGACCCGACGACTGTGAAGACGGGCAACATTAAGTCGGGCAATGGAAAATTGGTTCACGGCACATTGATTTGTTAGACCAAGATAATTAGACAAGACTAATCTTTTATCTAAACCGGCTTCTCCCTTGTCAGCGATGAGGCGTCCGTTAATTCCTTCGGGTGAATGTCGAAAAATTTCGCGCGCCTTGTCTTTGGTTTCACGCTCGTGTTTTTCGCCGTCTTTTTTCTGTGGCCCATCCTGCAGATCCTCAAAGGCGGTTTTATCGACGCCGACGGGAAACTGACGTTCGCCTACCTCGCCTCGCTGCTCACCGACCCGATTTATTTGGGCGGTCTCGCCAATTCTTTCCTGTTGGCGCTGACGACGACGACGTTCGCGCTGCTGATCGCGATGCCGCTCGCGTTTATCACCGACCGCTTCGTTTTTCCGGCGAAAGGTTTTCTCGGTTCGTTGATTTTGGTGCCGATGATTCTGCCGCCTTTCGTCGGCGCGATCGGCATTAAACAAATTCTCGGTCAATATGGCGCGCTCAACGCCTTCATTATCGATCTCGGACTGCGGCCGGAAGGTTGGACCTTTGACTGGCTCGGCGCGAATCAGTTTCTGGGCATCGCCCTCGTCAACGCGTTCAGTCTCTACCCCATCATTTATCTCAACGCCGTGGCCGCGCTCGCCAATATCGACCCGGCAATGGAGGAGGCAGCAGAAAATCTCGGCTGCGTCGGTTTTCGACGCTTTTTCAAGATCACGCTGCCGCTCATCAAATCAGGACTCTTCGCTGGCGGCACGATTGTGTTCATCTGGGCGTTTACCGATTTAGGCGTCGCGCTAATTTTCGACTACTCGCGCGTCACCTCGGTGCAGATTTTCTACGGTTTGAAAGATATCGGCGGCAACCCGTTCCCGTATGCGCTGGTGGCGGTAATGTTGTTTAGCTCGGTCGCGTTTTACGCGATCGGCAAAGGCCTGTTCGGGCGCGATTCGTATGCGATGATGGCAAAGGCGACCTCTTCCGGTGGCCCGCAGGCGTTGCCCAAAGGGCGCGCGTGGCTGTGCACGGCGCTGTTTGGGACGGTAACTTTTATCGCGGTGCTGCCGCACATCGGCGTCGTGCTGGTGGCGTTTTCCAACGACTGGTATGGGAGCGTCTTGCCGAGCAGTTTCAACCTGGGCAATTTCGAGATCGCCCTCGGCCACGACCTCACGGTGCCGGCCATCGCCAACAGTCTTAAATACGCCAGCATCTCGACCGTCATCGATCTGGTTCTGGGCGTCGCGCTGGCCTACGTGATCGTGCGCTCGAAAATCGCGGGCCGGCAGATTCTTGATTTCCTCGCGATGATGCCGCTCGCGGTGCCGGGCCTCGTGCTCGCGTTCGGTTATCTCGCGATGAGTCAGGACGGAAAATTCTTCTCGTTCCTCAACCCGACGCGCGACCCGACGATCTTGTTGATCATCGCCTACTCCGTGCGTCGGTTGCCTTACGTGGTGCGCTCCGCCGCCGCCGGCTTTCAGCAAACGAGCGAAACCCTCGAAGAAGCCGCGCAAAACCTCGGGTGCCCGCCGCTCAAAGCGACGTTCAAAGTCACGCTCCCACTCATCATGGCGAATCTCATCGCTGGCGGCCTGCTCGCATTTTCTTTCGCGATGCTCGAAGTGTCCGACTCCCTCGTGCTCGCGCAAAAGCAGCTCTATTATCCGATCACGAAGGCGATCTACGAACTCTTCCAGTTGCTCGGCGACGGCAAATACATCGCTTCCGCCCTCGGCGTGTGGGCCATGGCTTTCCTTGGCGTCACCATCGCGGGCATGACCATTCTCCTCGGCAAAAAACTGGGCGCGATCTTCCGCGTCTGATCGCTGCGGCAGTTTAATTTCTCATGTGGCTGCTGTTGATCGTTTCGGTGCTGTGGGCGTTTTCGTTCGGCCTGATTAAGCGCTACCTCGTCGGCGTTGACTCATCGTTTGTTTCGGCTGTGCGGCTTGGATTGGCGCTACTGGTTTTCATTCCGTTTCTGCGTTTTCGCGGAGTGACGTTCCCGCTCGCACTGAAATTAATTGCGCTCGGTGCAGTGCAATTCGGGCTCATGTATCTGGCTTACAACGCGAGCTTCCAATACCTGCACGCTTACGAGGTCGCACTCTTCACGCTGACCACCCCGATCTTTGTCACGCTGCTCGCCGATTTACTCGACCGGAATTTTCACGCGCGATCGCTTTTCGCAGCCCTCCTCGCGGTGATCGCGACCGGCGTGCTGGTTTACCGCCATCAAATCCCCAACGCCACGTGGCAGGGACTCGCGTTGGTTCAGGCTTCTAACCTCGCTTTTGCTTTCGGCCAGGTGGGCTATCGGCGGTTGCGCGCACAACACACCTCGCTGCGTGATCGCGATATTTTCGCCTGGCTCTACCTGGGGGCCTTTGTCACCGCGCTGATCGCGATTCTGCTGAGTGCAGAGATCGACCTCACTTTAAAAATGCCGCAGTTACTCACGTTGGTTTATCTGGGACTCGTCGCGTCCGGCTTGGGGTTTTTCCTGTGGAATCTCGGCGCGCTCAAAGTCAGCGGCGGCAAACTGGCCGTGATGAACAACCTGAAAATCCCGCTCGCCGTCGCGTGTGCGTTGCTCGTTTTTGGCGAGTCGGCCAACGTGCCGCGATTACTCACAAGTTTGGCATTATTTAGTGCCGCCCTTTGGCTGACGAACACGGACAAAACCTCGGCCAAACCACGTTAGGGCGTCTTCGGTTTGCCCGGCTTGGGGAAAGTTTTGGCGACGGCCTCAAGTTCGGCCGCACGTTTTTCATCGAGCAGCTTTCCACGATAGTCGCCGGACGCTTCCCATTTTCCTTTCGCCACGGTGACGGCGATCGACGCATTGCGGAACAGCGCTTGCGCGTCGGCATTGTTGGGCTGCAACTGCACCAAGTCGCGGGAAACTTTTACCGCTTCTTCTGCCCGACCGACCGCAAGCAATGCTGCGCCCAAACCCAACAACAAGTCCGGGCGATCCGGTTCCTCCTCTCGCGCGCACTCGAACGCAAACACCGCCGTTTCATTCCAGCCAAGCTCGGCGGCGGCTTTGCCCAGCAGCGCAAGCGCTGAAACATTGTTCGGATTCTTGAAAAGCAATTTGTCCGCCGAAGCCACCGAACTCAACGGGTTGTCTTTGAGCTGCGAATTGCCGCTCAACATGAACGGCGCGCTGGAAACCGAGCTCACCAATTTGCCGAGCAACCCCGCTTTTTTCCCCTCCAATTTTAGTTGGGCGGCGCGGACTAGTTTGCGCACGGCGAGGCACGCCGGAAATTCCATCAATACGGCCTCTGATTTTTCGAGTGCCTGCTCGAACTGTCCGCGCTCGAATGATTGGCGCGCGCTCTCGACTTGTTTTTGCCAGCGGAAATCGAGGGAAACGATGGGTATTTCAGACATGCTAAAAAGACCGGCCGCGGTTTTCCTGGTTCCCGGTTACACCACTTCGAGATCGGCCTTCGTCGCCGCGGTGAGTTGATCCATGGCGGACTGCACACGTTCGTCGGTGGGCCCTTCGACCAGGAGACGAAGCTTGGGTTCGGTCCCGGAATAGCGCACAAGCACACGACCAAGATTGCCGAGCTCGCTTTCGATTTTTTTGATTACCGCAGGCAGCGTCGGAAGCGATTCGAGCGGTTTCTTGTCCTTCACTTTAAGAGCGGCGGTAAGTTGCGGAAATTTACGCAAGCCACGCCGCAACTCCGACAACGGCTTACCGGTTTCCAGCATCACTTCGATCACTTTAAGCGCGGCGACCAAACCGTCGCCCGTGGGTGAAATATCCGAACAAATCACGTGGCCCGACGATTCGCCGCCGAGGGTGGCGCCTTCAGCCAGCATCCGCTCAATTACATAACGGTCGCCGACATCCGTGCGACTCACGCGACCACCGGCGGCTTGCACCGCCGCGTCGACGCCCAGGTTGCTCTGCACCGTGATCACGAGGGTGTTTTTCTCGAGTTGCTTTTGCTTCAGCGCACGCAACGCGAGCAGCGTGAGAATTTCATCACCGTCGAGGACGTCGCCGTTTTCGTCACACAGGATACAACGATCGGCGTCGCCATCGTGGGCGATGCCCAGACGCGCCCCAACGGTTTTGACTGCCGCGGACATTTTTTCGGGATGCTGGCTGCCCACGTCCGCGTTGATGTTTTGGCCGTCGGGTTGGTTCGCGATCAGCGTCAATTCCGCGCCGAGATTTTCCAGCACCGTGCGGCTGCTAACGCACGCCGCGCCATTTGCGGTATCAAGGACAATTTTCCAGTTCTGTAAACTGTCAGGCGGCAAAAGTGCGCCAGTGAGTTCGAGGTAGGTCGCAAGTGCGTCCGTCTTTTGCGCTAGCCGATCTTCGTCGCTCAACACGCTTGGCGAAACCGGCAGGAGATGCTCGATCTGGCTCTCATCAGAATCCGTGAGCTTGATGCCGTTGGAACCGAAAAATTTAATGCCGTTGTCGCTCGCGGGATTGTGCGACGCCGTGATCACCACGCCGAACGCAGCCGCACTACTGCGCGTCAGCAAACTCACCACGGGAGTCGGCACGATGCCGAGGCTGATGGGTTGAAAGCCTTCTGAAGCGATCCCGGCGGCGAGCGCGCTTTCAAGCGACGGCCCGGAAGCACGCGTGTCGCGACCGATGAAAACATCCTTGGATGAAGTGCGCATCTTGCCCTTGGCAAAACGCGCCGCTGCTGCGCCGAGACGCCACGCGAAATCCTCATTCATCGTGGCGCTGCCGTAGGGGGCGCGGACTCCATCGGTTCCGAAATATTGGCGCTTCATGAGAGATAAAATTCTTTCGTGGCCGTGATCTTGGCGCGCACCGCACCGCCGAGCAAGAGTTGGCGCGCAGTCTCGATGCCTGCGCGGATTTCGGGCGTGTGCCCGGTGACATGGAGCCCAACCGCGGCGTTGAAGACAATGGTGTCAACCAAGCCGCCCGGTCCTTTGCCCGTCAGAATCGCTTCCACGATCGCGAGATTTGCGGTGACGTCCCCACCTTGCAGTTCACTGAACGGAGAAATTTTCAGGCCAAAATCGGTGGCGCGCCACGTCGCCCGCACGTCGCGCAACCGGCCCACGCCGCGCACGTAGTTGTCCGTGGCCGTCGTGAGTTCGTCGATGCCTTGCGTCGCGCTGATAATCCCGTGGCCGACCAAACCGGCCTCCTGGCCGAGTTCGTCGAGCGCGCTCGCAAGTTTTTCCACCAATGGCTGCGAATACACGCCGAGCAGAATGTGCGCGGGTCGCCCGGGATTAATCAACGGCCCAAGAATATTGAACACCGTGCGCTGGCCTTGCGCGGCGAGCGCCTTGCGCACCGGCCCGATGTGTTTGAACGACGGGTGATAATTCGGCGCGAAGAAAAACACATAGCCCAACTTATCGAGGGCTGCGCGTAATTTCTCCGGCGACGCCGCCAAGTCCACGCCCAGCGCCGCAAGCAGATCGGCGCTGCCGCATTTTGAGGTGATACCACGATTGCCGTGTTTCATCACGGGCACGCCGGCGCAGGCGAGCACCAGCACGACCAGACTGGAAATATTAAACCCACCGGCGTGATCGCCGCCGGTTCCCACGATGTCGATGGCACGCGGTGACCATGGGCCGACACCCGGATCGATCGCGCGGGCGCGAAATGCTTTAGCAAACGCGGCGATCTCGCTCGCGGTTTCGCCCTTGAGCGCGAGCGCGGTGAGAAATGCGCCTTTGATGTCGTCCGGTTCTTCTGTCGCCGCGAGCGCGGCCGCAGCGAGCGCAACTTCCTCAGGGGTTAAATTCTGCCGTGCAGCCAGCTTGGGAGTGAGCTCAACGAGTAGGGCCATTCGTGAACGCAGAAGAATCATTTCTCGCCGCGCGCGCAAAGCATAAAACTCGACAGCGTCATGAGTTATTGAATCCTCACCGCGTGCGTTTCTATAAGAACAATCTCGTGACAGCCGCGCTGCTGTGCCTCTCGTTTTGCGCTCCCGCGCTCGCGCAAGAAAAAGCCCAGCAGCCCGTCGCCGAATTGAGCGTGGGAGACGCCATCGTGCTGGGCGTGGTCGAAGGCGTGACGGAATTTCTACCCATCTCTTCCACCGGTCACCTCATCATCGCAAATCGTGTGCTGGGATTGGAATCGGAGGAGCAGTTAACCGATAAAACCGGCCAGCCGCTCTGGTATAAAAAACCTTCGGAAAAAAATCCTGAAGGCCGGCCGCTCACCCTGAAACTCGCCGCAGACACCTACGCCGTCGTGATTCAAGTCGGCGCGATTGCCGCCGTGGTAGTGCTCTATTGGTCGCAACTCACCGCGATGCTCGCGGGTTTGTTTGGGCGCAGCAGTTCGGGCGTGCGCTTGCTGCGGAATGTGCTGCTGGCATTCGCGCCGGTGGCGTTTGCCGGATTTTTCCTGAGCGGCCTAATCGATAAATATCTTTTTTCCGTCGGCTCAGTCATCGGATCGCTCGTGATCGGCGCCTTCATCATGTTGTGGGCCGAAAAATGGCGGCGGGCCAACTCCCGCGTCGGTTCATCGCAAAACGAACCCGCTGATCTCACGCCACAACGCGCTCTTGGCATCGGTCTCGCGCAATGTCTCGCCCTGTGGCCCGGCACGAGTCGCTCGATGATCACCATCGTCGGCGGTTATCTTGCCGGCCTGAATCCAGCCAAGGCGGCGGAGTTTAGTTTCCTGGTGGGCCTGCCCACGCTCGCGGGCGCCGCGGTTTACAAAGGCGCAAAATCCGGCGGCGCGATGATCGAAGTATTCGGATGGACGAATGTGATTGTTGGCGCGGTCGTCGCGGCAGTTTCCGCGGTGATCGCCGTTAAATTTCTCGTGCATTTTATTTCTCGGAACGGGCTGACGCTTTTCGCTTACTACCGGCTCGCACTCGCGGCGGTGCTCACGATTTTCTATCTGATCTAAGCGTCGCTCACATCCTACGGTTATAGCGCTTGACGGCCTCTTGGCCGAACCATACCAACCTCATCTTTATATCTTAAAACTGAGCCGGTTTAAAACCACCGGCACACCGCAAAAACACTTCTTTTATGGCAAATCCGAAACGCAAACAGTCCAAGCGTCGCAGCGCTAACCGCCGTGCAGCCAACGCTTTCGTAGCTCCTGAATTCGCGAAAGACACCGATGGCGGCCAGTTCCGCCCTCACCGCGTGAACCCGAAGACGGGTATTTATCGCGGTCGCCAGGTTCTGAACGTCGAAGTCTAAGCCTCGTCGGGCAGGTTTTCCGTTATCCACCCCGAAACGGCCATTCCCGCGTCAGCTCAAGCCCGTATCGCGGTCGACGCGATGGGGGGCGATCTCGGGCCGTCCGAAGTAGTCGAAGCCGTCAAGCTTGCCTTGGCGGCTGATGCTTCTCTCGCGCCCATCGTCGTGGTGGGCGATCAAGCGGTGCTGGATCCGTTACTGGCTGCGGCCGGTTTGAAAGGTCACGCCAAGGTCTCAGTCGTGCATGCTTCCGAGGTTATTACCATGGAAGACAAGCCGCTGAAGGCGCTGAAAACCAAGAAGGATTCATCGATGGTTCGAGCCATCGAGCTGGTCAAAAGCGGCCAAGCCAGCGTTACCATTAGCTCGGGCAATACCGGGGCATTGATGGCCGGCAGCACGTTGAAGTTGCGGATGATGGACGGCGTGGATCGCCCTGCCCTTGCCGCCGTGATTCCGCGTGCGGAAGGCCATTTTATTCTCATCGACGCCGGCGCCAATCCCGAAGCCAAGCCCGAGCACTTAATGCATAACGCCATTCTCGGCGCGAATTACGCGAAGGTCATTCTCGGCGTTAAAAACCCTCGCGTCGGTCTCATCACGATCGGCACCGAGGAAGGTAAAGGCAATGCGCTGATCACCGAGACGCACGAGCATCTCAAGAAGATCACTTCGGTTATCAATTACGTCGGCCCGATCGAAGGCTTTCAGGTCTTTCGCAATACCGTCGACGTCGTGGTCTGCGATGGATTTGTCGGCAACACGCTGCTCAAGACGTGGGAATCGCTCGCAAAATTTATCACGTCGATGCTCAAGGAAGAGCTGAAGGCCAACCCGCTCCGCATGGGCGGCGCGATCCTCGCGAAAGGCGCGTTTAATTCCCTTAAGCGTCGCATGAACCCCGATGAATACGGCGGGGCGCCCCTGCTGGGGGTGCGGGGTAATGTCATGAAAGCTCACGGTTCGAGCAATCGGCACGCGTGGGCAAACGCGATCAAGGCCGCTGGCAAAATCATCAAACACGATCTTTATCATCATATCGAAGCCGACGTCGCCAGTGCCAACACGCTGACTCAAGCGCCGACTACCGAGGTCAGTTCTAACTAAATTTCTTTCATGGCTTCCGTCATCATTGCTGGGGTGGGTTCCTATGCCCCGAAACGCGTTCTTACCAACGCCGATCTCATGAAAATCGTCGATACGACTGACGAATGGATCGTAAGCCGCTCGGGAATCCGCGAACGCCATATCGCCGCTGATGACGAAGCCACTTCCGATCTCGCGATCAAGTCCGCCGAGTCCGCTTTAATCGACGCCAATATCAAGGCTTCCGAAGTCGACTTGCTGATTGTCGCGACCGCGACCCCCGACTACCCCTTGCCCTCGACCGCTTGCGTGGTGCAACACAAGCTCGGCGTGCCGCCCCATGCGACTTGCTTCGATATTTCGGCGGCGTGCAGTGGTTTTCTTTACGCCATGGAGGTCGCCTACGGGTTGATCCTCACCAACCGCTACAAATGCGCGCTCATCATCGGCGCGGAAAAGCTTTCCTCCATCGTCGACTGGAAGGATCGCACCACCTGCGTGCTCTTCGGCGACGGCGCCGGCGCAGCGGTCTTGAAGAAAGTCGATCAACCCGGGATCGGCATTATCGGTTCCGATCTCGGTGCCGATGGCGAAATGGTGGATGCGCTTTTGATGCCCGGCGGCGGCAGTCGTTGCCCAGCCTCGACTAAATCAGTCGAAAGCGGCCAGCATTTCCTGCGCATGAAAGGCAAAGAGGTGTTCAAGAACGCTGTCCGTGTCATGGAGACGGTCGCCCGCGAAATGGTGGAACAACACCACCTGACCGTTGACCAAATCAGCCTCGTTATTCCCCATCAGGCCAACATCCGCATCATTGAGGCGCTTTCCACCAATCTCGGCATCCCGATGGAGAAGTTTTACGTCAATCTTGACCGCTACGGTAACACCTCCGCCGCTTCCATCCCGCTCGCCTTGGACGAGGCCCGTCGCGCCGGTCGCATCAAGCCGGGCGATTATACGCTCTTCGTGGCCTTCGGCGCTGGCTTGACCTACGGCTCCACTCTTATTCGCTGGTAATCATTCATTTCATGCGTCGCCTCATTCTCTGTTTCTCTTTTGCAGCTCTCGCCGCCCTCGCGCTGATTCCCGCGCGCCTCGCGGCTGACCTCGTCTGGACGCCCCAGACTGGCTGGCGCGTGGAAGGTGGCGCGCTGAGCGCCATTGCCGGCCCAGAAGGCCAAAATGCCCTCGAGCTGATGAACAAAGCCCGCGCCGAAGAAGAAAGCGGCGACATCAGTTCGGCCCGTAAGCTTTACGTTCAAGTCAGCAAAAAATTCCCGAATTCCATCTACGCTTCCGAGGCCCTTTATCGCGCCGGTTTGATGTATGGAAAGCGCGATCAGTTCTACAAGAGCTTCGATTCGTTCCAGCAGATGCTCGTGCGTTACCCGAGCTCCGAGAAATTCATCCAAGTCATCGGGGAACAATACCGCATCGCCACGCAACTCGCCGAAGGCAAACGCGCGAAGATTTTCGGCATTATCCCCGGCTTCAAAAATCGCGAAAAAGCCCTCGAATACTACGAGACCATCGTCCGCACCGCGCCTTACAGCGACTACGCGCCGCTCGCGTTGATGAACGCCGCCCGCGGCTACAAGAACATCCGCGAAACCGAAGCGGCCATCGACGCGCTCGACCGCATGATCAACACCTACCCGCGCAACGTGTTGACTCCCGACGCCTACCTGAAAATCGCCCAGACGCACGCCTCGCTCGTGGACGGCCCGTATTACGATCAGGCTTCGACCAAAGAAGCCGTAACTTACTACGAAGATTACATGATCCTCTTCCCGGGCGACGCAGGCATGACCTCCGCCGAAAAGGGCTTGGACGACATGAAAATCGTCCTCGCGAAGAGCAAGCTCACCATCGCGGATTACTATTTCAAATACCGCAAAAACTACAAAGCCGCCCGCGTCTTCTACAACGAAGCGATCACCGTTTATCCCGACTCCGAAGTCGCCACCCAAGCCCGCGCCAAGCTCGTCGTCGTTGACGCCAAGCTCGAAGAACAATCTGCGGCCGCCGCCAGTCAACCCGCCGCCAAGCCAAAAGCTCCGGCGAAGAAGAAACGTTTCTGGCTGTTCTAAGCCAAAGTTTGCCGCGAGCGTTGCCCCGCCCTGTTGCCATGATTCCCGCTCGCCCCGTTTCCGAAAAACGCGCTGCCGCCCGCACGATGGGTCTGATGGGGTTGTGCATCGCACTTTGCTTCGCGTTGAGCGGTTGCGCCGGCTATCAACTCGGCACCGGCAGCACGCCGCAGTTCTCCACCCTGTTTATCGCGCCGGTTAAGAGCGAGGCGCTGATTCCGCAGGCTCAGGTGCTTGTCACCACGCAACTGCGTGAAGCTATTATTCGCGACAGCCGCGTCAAATTAGTCGACTCACCCGATAGCGCCGATGCCACGCTGCACATTTCGCTGATCGGCTACGACCGTGCCATCGCGGTCGCCCGCTCGGACGACACCGGACTTGCGCGCCGCTTCGACGTTTCACTCCGTGCGCAGGCCACGCTCACGGACAATCGCACGAAGAAAGATTACTTCCTGCAACGCCCGCTTCTCGCCAAACGCGGCGTGTTTACCGACAGCGGCCTCGTGCCATCCGAATATCAAGCAATGCCGCTGCTCGCCGAGCAGCTCGCGAAAGAAACCGTTCACGCCGTTCTCGACACGTGGTGAATTCAACACGCGTTACCCGCGCGTGTTAAAACAAGGTTGAGCTGACGCCGCCACGCGTGCTCCATGGAAAGCGAAATGTCGCTTCCCGCCATCCTCGCTCCGTCTCTTCTCGCCGGCGACCACGCCAACCTCGGTGCCAGCGCACTCGTCGCCGCCAACTCCGGCGCGCCGTGGCTCCACATCGACATCATGGACGGCCATTTCGTGCCCAACTTGACGTTCGGTCCCGAAGTGCCCGCGGCGCTGCGACGCGCCGGAGCAACTCAGTTTTTCGATACGCACTTGATGGTCGAAAACCCTGACGCGTTTATCGAACCGTTCGCCAAAGCCGGCGCCAATCTGCTCAGCGTCCACATCGAGCCGAACTACGATCACCGTCGCACGCTCGCTCGCATCCGCGAACTCGGTTGCCAGTGCGGCATCGTGCTCAATCCCGGCACGCCCGCCGCGGCCATCGAAAGCCTGTTGGACTGCGTCGACCTCGTGCTCGTCATGACCGTGCAACCCGGTTTCGGCGGCCAGCCCTTCCGGCGCGACATGCTGCCAAAATTGCAACAGGTCGACCAATGGCGCCGCGAGCGCGGCCTGAAATTCCGCCTCGAAGTGGATGGCGGCATCGATCTCGCAAGTGCGTTGGAATGTCGGTCCGCGGGCGCCGACACTTTTGTCGCGGGCACTTCTTTTTTTCGCGCCGCCGATAAAATCACGTTCGCGAAAACCATTGCCCAACTTCCGTGAAGCCATGGAAATTCGCTGCGGCAGTTATTTAGTTTCCGACGACGCCGCGCGACTCCAGCCCGCGGCGGTTCATGGTTATCTCAGCAGTTCTTATTGGAGCGAAAACATCCCGCTGGAAACCGTGCGACGCGCGCTGGAAAATTCTCTCTGCATCGGCGCTTACGATCAGTCCGGCGCACAGGTCGCGCTCATCCGCGTCATCAGCGATTATGCCACCTACGCCTACCTGTGTGATGTCTACGTGCTCGAAGCGCATCGCAAGCAAGGCCTCTCGAAAGCGATGATGACTTTCACGCTCCAACATCCCCGTCTGCAAGGCTTGCGCACGTGGAATCTCCGCACGCGTGACGCCCACGGGCTCTACGCACAGTTCGGCTTCAAGCCGATCGAGAATCACGAGAGCTACATGGTGCTCCGGCTGATCAACGCTTACGCGCCTGAGCAGCCGTTTCCTCGTTAATCCGCTTTCTGTGTAGCGCGCGCCATTTCGGCGGCTTTCACGTATTGCAGGCGGAATTGATTCGCGAGCGAGTTGGCCAGACGGATTTCGTCGACTTTGTTTTTCGAGTTCAGCGCCTGCTTGATGCGACCGTTCATTTCCTCATACGAAACTGCTGACATGTCGCTCATCACCGCGATCGCATCGGCGGGCATACCGGCCTTGATGATCGCCCGCCACGCCTCGACGAGTTCCGTGTGCGTATCGAGGCACATCACGCGAATCACGAAAGCCATTTCGCGGAAAATACCGCCTGTCCACGCTCCATTGTAAACCAGCGGATTCGTGCCTTCGTAAGGATTCACATCGGGATCGGAGCGATATTGAGCAAAGTCTGACGTGTAGAAGTCGCGGCGAATCGGCAGACGACGCAGTTCGTAACGATCCGTCCCACCCGGTGTGCCGGTTTTAAAATTCCAGAGTTTTTGTCCGTCCATCGACAACGCGTATTCCATGAACGCGAGCGCTGCACTCGGGTTAGGCGAGCCCCGCATCACCGCAATAGGATCGGGCGAAAGCACGGTGCCGTCCGGCGGCGAATAGTAACCTACGCGCCCGTGCGAGCCATCAAGCCGCAGTGCAGTATTCTGGTAACTGCCGCGCCCGTAGAAATCGATGCACATGCCGATTGCGGAGTTGCCCTGGATGACGTCGATTGGCGGTTTTTGCGAGGTGTCGGTGAAGTAGCGCGCGTTGGCTCCGGCTTTTTGGAGGAGTTGTAAGCCACTTGCCCAACCGGCGGCGACGGCGTCTTTCTCGAGGCCCTTCCGCTCTTTTCCGGTCTCACGTTCGAGGCGCGCCCACTGGCGATAAATGTGTTGCTGAATGACGTTTTCGAACGCCTTCGCGATTGAACTGCTCTTCGTCGGATCACACAGCGCGACTTCGCCCTGCAGTTTCGGATTCTCCAAATCGTCCCACGAGCGCGGCTCTGACGTGATGCCGATTCGCGCGAGCGCGTCACGGTTGTAGATCATGCCGTAGCTGCTCAACACATCGCCGACCCAACGCCCTTGTTTGTCCCAGTAAGGTTCGCCCGTAAACGACTGCGGAATGACATCATCCTTAAACCACTCGGGATGCAGCTTCATGATGCCGGAATCGACGAGCCGGCCTGCATTCGCCTGACGAATGAAATCGAAACTACCACCGCCGAAAAAGATATCGATGCCGCAACTGATCTTGGATTCCAGAAACGCGCGGCGCGCCGCCATCTCGGGCGTGTCGTCCGCCGGGGTGTCGTCAGGCGTCAGGCGCGGATTATGAAACGCCGCCTGCACTTCGATGCTCCATGGACGATTCAGCGTGCGCGTCCAATAATTTTGAAACGCCGACACGTATTCCGACTCGAGGAAGCGCGTGATCTCGCTCGTGCCGCCGATGACACGCCAGTCGAGCGCGATGGTTTTCCCGGTCTTTGCGCGATACCACTCGCGAAAGCCGTGCGTGTATTCATGACGCAGCGCTTCGTTGTGCGGCGTAATGACGACCAGTGTTTCGTCGGCATTGCGGATCGTCACCTGCTTTTTGCGAAACACAAAAGGCAGTCCGACAATCGCCACCAGCGCGAGAATGATGAGCGCGCGTTTCATGCGTGCAGCTTATCCAACCAACACCACGACATCTTCCGGTTCGACCGTCGCGTAGAGTTCGCCGCGCGTAGCCCCGTCAACGAAACGCGGATTACGTTCGAAGATTTTCAATTTGGCACCGTTGCCCGTGATAAATTCATACTGCGCGACTTCGCCGAGGTAAATCGATTCGCCGATGCGTCCGCGCACTACATTACGCGCCTCAGGGTTGCGATGGAGTTCCCAACACTCGGGGCGAATCGAAACCGTTACCTCGGCCCCCACCGCCGGAATGCACGTCGGGTCTCCAAACACGCCGTCGAATTTTCCGACCGCAGTTTCCACCGTCACGTGGTTGCCCACGATGCCGAGCACCTTGCCGGGGAGGAAATCGGTTTCGCCAATGAAGTTCGCCACGATCTTGCGCGTCGGACGTTTGTAAACTTCGCGCGGCGTGCCGACTTGAAGAATGTGCCCGTGATCGAGAATCGCCATGCGATCGGCGATGGATAGCGCCTCCTTCTGATCGTGCGTGACGTAAACGGTCGTCAGTTGAAACTCCTTACACACGCGACGGATTTCCGTGCGCATCTCAAGTCGGAGTTTCGCGTCGAGATTGGAAAGCGGTTCGTCGAGCAACAAGCAGCGTGGACGAATTACCAATGCGCGCGCCAACGCCACGCGTTGCTGCTGGCCGCCGGAAAGCTGGTTGGGTTTGCGGTCGGCGTAGACATCCATGCGCACCGACGCGAGCGCGTCACCGACGCGTTTTTTAATCTCCGCCGCCGGCACTTTGCGCTCTTCGAGACCGAACGCCACGTTTTGTGCGACCGTCATGTGCGGCCAGAGCGCGTAGCTTTGAAACATCATGCCCGTATTCCGCTTGTGCGGTTCGAGGCGCGTGACGTCTTCGTTGCCAAAAAGAATCTGCCCTTTCTCAGGAATGTAGAAACCGGCGAGGCTGCGCAGGAGCGTCGTCTTGCCGCAACCGCTCGGGCCGAGGAGAAAAAAGAGTTCGCCGGGATTGATGGTCAGGTCGAGCCCGTGGAGCGCGACTACGCTACCGAATTGTTTGGTCAGTTGCTTAACCTGGATGGAAATCATGAGGTCGTGGCCCGGTGTTCGCAGTGTGTGGTGCGGTCGAACGCTCGTTCTCGGCGAGGCAACCGGCGGGCTTCCGGTAAGTCAAAAAAATAAACCCCGTCGGACGCTTTGTAACAGATTGCCATGCCTCGGCGTTGGCTTCTTATCAGCGCATGCCCGCCCCCAAGCCCGCACCGGAACTGAAACATCTCGATCACGTGCTCGTGACGCCCCTCGCGATCAAACGCCGCATCGTCGCGCTCGGTCACAAAATCAACAAGGACTACGCCAAGAAAGACCTGATGGTCGTCGCCATCGTTAACGGGGCTCTAATTTTCACGGCTGATCTCTTGCGCAATCTCACCGGGCCGCTTCGCTTGGACTGTTTGCGCGCCTCCAGTTACCACACTGGCACCAAAGCCGTGGGCGAACCGCGCATTGTCGACCAAATGAAACTCGATGTGCGCGGCCAAAGTGTGCTCCTCGTCGATGACATCCTCGACACCGGCAAAACCCTCGCCGCCGTCGCTGGCATGCTTAAAGCCAAGGGCGCCGCTTCGGTGCGCACCTGCGTCTTACTTGATAAAAAAGCCCGCCGGGCCGTGCCTTTCGAGGCAGATTACGTCGGATTTGAGATCCCCAATGAGTTCGTCGTCGGTTACGGCCTCGATTTCAACGAACGCTACCGCCACCTGCCCTGCATCGGCGTGTTGAAGCCCAAATATTACGCCTCCTGAGCGGAGGAAAATACCTTGCACTGAACCGGCGCGGGCTTTTTCTTGCCAATCCTGTTTGGAGGGGTGGCCGAGTGGTTTAAGGCACATCTTTGCTAAAGATGCGTAGGAGAAATCTTACCGGAGGTTCGAATCCTCTCCCCTCCGCCATCCTTCGCTCGACGAGCTTCGGATGGCACGGCCAGTTGTAGAGCGCGTGATATTTTCCGCTCGCAGTGCGTATGTTGCAGCGAAGGATACCCTGCGAAGCTTTAGCGAAGCAGCGCCGGCTCGCGTTATCATTATCGGAATCGCAGTCATGCACTACGTTTACTTAATCTAAAGCACCGGGATCAAAGGCCAGCGCTACGTCGGATATACCACAGACCTGCCTCAGAGACTCAACGACCACAACAGCGGCAAAAATCTGAGCACCGCCGCGCATCGCCCATGGCAAGTATCCACTTACTGCGCGTTCTCCAGTAAAGCGCAGGCCCTCGCTTTTGAGAACTACCTGAAGTCAGGATCGGGACATGCGTTTGCCAACAAAAGGCTTGGTCGAAACTGGAGTCGCTACCGCTCAAGGGCGCTTAAAAATTACCCCACCTTTCATCACCAATTTCACCTGCCAAAGCGCGTCGATGTCCTGAGTGGGATCACCTTCGACGGCGATGAGGTCAGCCCAGAGGCTGGGTTTTACGCGACCGATTTTTTCCTCCATCAAAAGCACGCCCGCATTGACCGCGGTCGCCGCCCGCACCGCATCAGCGGGCTTCATGCCGAAACGCACGAGTTGCTGAAGTTCCAAAACGCTTTGTCCGTGCGGAAAAACACCGACATCGCTACCCGCGCCGATCGTCACCCCAGCGGCAACGGCGGCCGCGAATGATTCCTTCGCGCCGGGTCGCGCGCCCGAAACGGCCAGCGTCGGAAACCAAGTCACGCCCTGCTCCTTCATCAATTTGAAGACTTCCAACGTGCCGTTGGTGCCATGTTCGATGGATTTGACCCCTGCCAATGTCGCGCGACGCATACCTTCGGGTGTGACGGCATGCGCCGCGACTGGCCGTCCGCTGCTGCGCGCGGTTTCGACGATGAGCTTAAGTTCTTCCAATGAAAACGTCGGCTGGGCTTCGCCGTTCGGGCCCCAGCGATAATCCGCGTAAACTTTAATCCAATCCGCGCCGTGGCCAATCTGGCTGCGCACTTCTTTAATCAACGCATCGTGGCCATCCACTTCCACCGCACCTTGCGGCACGGTCCATTCGGCGGCGTAGCCTTTCGGGCCGTAGCTGCCGGTCGCGACGAGCGCTTTGGTCGTGATGATCATCCGCGGGCCGACGAGAATTCCCTGAGCGACCGCTTGCTTAAGGCCGACATCGGCCCAGCCCGCGCCCTCGGTGCCGAGATCACGAATCGTCGTGTAACCCGACATCAGCGTTGCGCGAAGATGATTCGTCGCTCGTGCCACGCGCAACGCCTCCGATTCCCGCGCAACCTGATCATTCCACGGCGTCTCGTTGTAAGGATGCAGCAACACATGCGAATGCGCTTCAATCAAACCCGGCAACAATGTGAGCCCGAGCAACTCAACCGTTTCAACTCCCTCGGTTATCAAGTCCGCCAATGCGCCTACTTGCTCGATTTTATCGCCGCGCACCACGACCGCCCAATCCGCGTGCATGTTCTCGCCATCAAATACGCGAGCGGGTTTTAGCAAATAGCCAGCCGACTCCGCGTGCGAAACTGAAACCAACAAGCAAAGTGTGACGAGAAAGCGCATGCGGTAAGTCTCGAAATTTCCCTTTATCCAGCAAGAACCGAACCAGCGCAGGATTGCACCGCTACGCTTCAACAATCTCAATGCCGCGATGCCCGATTCGGAACTGCTCCTCGACTTCGAAAATGTAACCGTTGCCCGCGGCGAAAAAAACGTGCTGCGCGGCTTCACGCTGCAAATGCGGCGCGGCGAACATGTCGCCCTCCTCGGCCCGAACGGCTCCGGCAAATCGACTCTAGTAAAGCTGATCACGGGTGAACTTTACCCGCACACCGGCGTTCGGAAGTGGCGCTTCGAATTATTTGGTCGAGAGACGTGGTCGCTCGACGATGTGCGCGAGCGCATCGGCATCGTGACGCTCGATATGCTTTCGCACCTCTCACACGAAATCACGACGCGCGTCGTGACCGGCCGCGAAATGGTGCTGTCCGGATTTTTTAATAGTCTCGGTCTCTGGCCGCACCATCGTCCGACGACGGCGCATGAACGTCGCGCGAAAGAATTACTGCGTTATCTGGAAGTCACGCATCTCGCCAATCGTTCGATGGCGGAGATGTCTTCCGGCGAACAGCGCCGCATCATGATTGGTCGCGCACTGGTGCACGATCCCGAGGCGATGATTTTGGATGAAGCGACCGCGAGCCTCGATCCCGGCGCAGTGAACGAATTTCTGCTCGTGCTGCGCAAGCTCGCGCAATCGGGAAAAAGTCTGATCGTGGTCACCCATCAAATCGCCGATCTGATTCCCGAAATCGAACGCGTGATCTTGATAAAATCAGGTCGCATCGTCGCCGACGGGCCGAAGCAAAAGCACCTGACGTCGGCATCGCTCTCGGATTTATTCGGGGCGAAATTGCGGGTCGTGCGACACGGGCAGAATTACGACATCGTCGCGGGTTGAACGTATGAAGGCCTGCCCGGAGATCAGGCCCTACCTCATGCGTCGCGATGGACAGTAGACGGCGCAAATGCCGGCAGGCACACGGCGATGTATTCGGCGCCTTCTGCGTGCGGGGTGCTGTATTGAACCCACTCGCCCTTCGGCGTGTGAATGCCTTGGCCGGCTTTGACGTTGATCGTTTCCAGTTGGGTTTTCACCTGTAGTTCGCCTTTGAGCACGACCGTGTATTCGTCGAACTCCGGGGTCTGGCCGGGTTCGACCCAGCCGCCCGGACTGCGCATGCGCGCAATGCTGGTGGACGCGGTTCCGCTATTCACGTGGCCGAAGAATTCTTCGATGAGTTTCGGTTTGTTACCGGCAGCTTCGATGACCGTGGGTTTTGCGATGAGTTTTGCCATGGGATTATTTTGTTCGGGTGCGAGCTGGTTGCAGAGCAAAAAAAAAGCCGCGAATTGCTTCGCGGCTTTGAAAATTTAGTAGCGGTAGTGCTCGGGCTTGTAGGGACCTTCGACGGGCACGCCGAGGTATTCGGCCTGCGCTTTGGTGAGCTTCGTGAGTTTCACGCCGATCTTCTCCAAGTGGAGACGGGCGACTTCTTCGTCGAGATACTTGGGCAGGCGATAGACGCCAACTTGGTAAGTATCCTTGTTCTTCCAGAGATCGAGCTGAGCGAGCGTCTGGTTCGTGAAGCTGTTCGACATGACGAACGACGGGTGGCCAGTGGCGCAACCGAGGTTCACGAGGCGACCTTCCGCGAGCATGTAGATGCTGTTACCTTTCGGGAACGTATACATGTCGTATTGCGGCTTGATCGTCACGCGCTTGGCGTCGGAGGCGTTCAGCTTCTCAACTTGGATTTCGTTATCGAAGTGACCGATGTTACACACGATGGCCTGGTCCTTCATCTTGCGCATGTGCTCAAGCGTGATGATGTCCTTGTTGCCGGTGGTGGTGACGTAAATGTCAGCGGTGCCGAGCGTGGACTCGAGCGTGTTGACTTCGAAACCTTCCATCGCGGCTTGGAGCGCGTTGATCGGATCGATTTCGGTGACAATGACGCGAGCGCCAAAGCCCTTGAGCGAAAACGCCGAGCCCTTGCCGACGTCGCCGTAACCGCACACGCAAGCAACCTTGCCGGCGATCATGACGTCGGTGGCGCGCTTGAGGCCGTCGCCGAGCGATTCGCGGCAACCATAGAGATTGTCGAACTTCGACTTCGTGACGGAATCGTTCACGTTGATCGCAGGAACGAGCAGTTTGCCCTGTTCGTGCAATTGATAGAGGCGGTGCACGCCGGTCGTCGTCTCTTCGGAAACGCCGCGCCATTCCTTCACCATCGCGGCGAAGATGCCCTTGTGGGACTTGGCGACTTTCTTGAGGAGGTTTTTGATGACCTGCTCTTCGTGCGAACCGGAAGCGGTGTTCACCCAATCGCTGCCCTGCTCCATCTCGTAGCCTTTGTGAATGAGCAGCGTGACATCGCCACCGTCATCGACGACGAGTTGCGGGCCGGTGCCGTTCGGGTGAACGAGCGCGCGCCACGTGAGATCCCAATATTCTTCGAGCGTCTCGCCTTTCCAGGCGAAGACCGGCACGCCAGTCGCCGCGATCGCGGACGCGGCGTGGTCTTGCGTCGAGAAAATGTTGCACGACGCCCAACGCACGGAGGCGCCGAGTTCGACGAGCGTCTCGATCAAGACGGCGGTCTGGATCGTCATGTGCAACGAGCCGGTGATGCGAACGCCCTTCAGGGGTTTCTTCGCACCGAATTTTTTGCGGACGGACATGAGGCCCGGCATCTCGTGCTCGGCGACGGAAATTTCTTTCCGACCCCAACCGGCGAGGCTGATGTCTTTGACGTGGTAGTCCTGTTTTGAGGACGCGGACTTTTTGGCTTTAGCCATGATAGTTTAGAGAGAGTTAAGCGTTCTTGATCGCAGCGCGGAGCGCGGCGGCCTTGTTGGTTTTTTCCCACGGCAAACCATTCTTACCGAAGTGACCGTAATTGGTCGTCTCGCGATAGATCGGACGGAGAAGGTTGAGCTGCTTGGTGATGTCAGCGGGTTTGAAGCTGAATACTTTCTTCACGGCTTCGGTGATTTGCTCGTCGGAGATACCGATCTTCGAGGTGCCGAAGGTTTCCACGCGAACCGAGACCGGTTGCGGGTGGCCGATGGCGTAGGCGAATTGGATTTCGGTGTGCGTCGCGAGACCGGCGGCAACGATGTTCTTGGCGACCCAGCGGCCCATGTAGGCGGCAGAACGGTCGACCTTGGACGGATCTTTGCCCGAGAACGCGCCACCACCGTGACGGCCCCAGCCGCCGTAAGTGTCGACGATGATCTTGCGGCCCGTGAGGCCGGAATCACCTTGCGGCCCACCGATGACGAAACGGCCGGTCGGGTTGATCAAGTATTCGGTCTTCGCGGTCAGCATGCTGGCCGGGATCACTTTCTTGATGACGTTTTCGATGATATATTTTTCGATCGTGGCGTGTTCGACGTCAGCGGTGTGCTGCGTGGAAATGACCACGTTGACGACTTCGACGGGCTTGTCGTTTTCGTAACGGACAGAGACTTGGGACTTCGCATCCGGACGGAGCCACGGCGCTTTGCCGGATTTGCGGATGGCCGTCAGCTCGCGGCCAAGACGGTGGGCAAACATGATCGGGGTCGGCATGAGCTCAGGGGTCTCATTGCACGCGTAGCCGAACATGATGCCTTGGTCGCCGGCACCCTGCTCGGCGGTCTTCTTGCCCTTGGCTTTCTTGGCATCGACGCCCTGCGCGATGTCAGAGGATTGCTTCGTGAGGTAGTTGTTGATGAAAACCTGGTCGGCGTGGAAAACGTCGTCGCCGTTCGTGTAACCGATGTGACGGATCGCCTCGCGGACGATGGACTCGTAATTGAGCTTCGCATTCGTGGTGATTTCACCGGCGAGGATGACCATGTTGGACTTAACCATGGTTTCACACGCCACGCGGCTGGATTTATCCTGAGCCAAGCAAGCGTCGAGAACGCTGTCAGAGATCAAATCCGCGACTTTGTCCGGATGACCTTCACCCACTGATTCGGAAGAGAAGACGAAAGAATTAGCCATAGGCGCTGAGAAAAGAGCGCCGCAAGTCTTCCAGCAAGCAGATTATCATCGTATCTGGATTTCATGATATGTTAACTAAGCACGGCACAGGATTGTCTTTCCCTAATGCATTCAAGTGCTAATCAAGAAGCTCACATGGCCGACCCTACTGTCATCGACCCACAGGCGATAGAAGCTCTGCGTTCGCTCAGCCCTGATGATACCGGCTTTATGAAGGAGCTGATCGATATTTATCTTCAGGATACTCCGGCTCGAATTGCGGAAGTAGAGACTTCCCTGGCAAATAAGGACGCGAACACGCTCCTGCGGGCTGCGCACACGATCAAAGGCAGCTCGGCAAACTTCGGTGCCCGCACGTTCGTGAAGATGGCGCTCGAAATCGAGAGCCACGCCAAAACGGCCAACCTCGAAGCTGCCGCCAGTTTGGTGCCGGCATTCAAAGAAGAATATGCGCGCGTGAGCGCAGCGCTTGTGCAAATCGCTAATCAGGCGTGAATCCTTGCCGAGTTGCCCTCGGCTATATCTCCCTCTCTCTCGTTCGCTTGATCGCAGTTTAATGAACCGTCTAAGCAAAACGTCATTCGCATCGATGCTCTTCGCCGTCTTCGCGGCTCAGAGTTTCGCGTTGGACTGGCAAGTGAAAACGCTGACGTTCACGACCGTGCCATTTCAGGCCAAACAGGAAGTGCTGTTCGAGTTCCGCAATAACAGCTCGAAAGCGGTTACCATTCTCGACGTCCAAACCAACTGCGACTGCCTAGAGGCATCTGCCGATCAAAAAATCTACGCGCCGGGAACCGGCGGCGTCATCAAAGCCAACTACCGGGTTGGCGAACGCGCCGGACTCACCGAGCGCGGCATCGCTGTCGTGACCGATGAATCCCCGGAGCCCGTGCGCTTGCTCGTTCGGATCGAAGTGCCTGAGATTACCTCAATCGAACCACGTAACGTGAGTTGGAGAGTCAGTGCCGAAAATGCGGAGAAAATCATCGAACTGAAACCAGCGTCAGGACTCGAAATCCATTTTGCCGACGCCAAGGCCACCAACCCGTCATTCGAAGTGCGCTTGGAAATTGTGGAGCCGAACAAACATTACCGTCTGCACGTGAAGCCGGTCAGCACAGCCCAGCGCGCCAGTGCGGCGATCAGGATTTTCGGTCGCGAAAAATCTGGCCGCGATCTCATCGTGAGCGCTTACGCAATCGTTCAGTAATTCGTTACGCTCCGCGCGCCTCGCGGATTCATCCCGAAATTTTGCTTAACGATACAGCGCAGTGACCGGGGTGGCCGTGAGCACGTTGTATTGGCGCATCGCTAGACGCCACCAATCCGACAACTGCTCCGAGGGCTGCTTCCACAATTGTTCGTGCAGCCAAATCATCGACTCCGCATCGAGCAGCAGCGCCATCTTCTCGCGATGCGTCAGTTCAGCCGGTCCCTCCGACAAAAGGCGGCGGCGTAACTCTAGAAAATAAGAACGCACCGCGTGATTGCCTTCGCGCTGGCGAAGCAGCGACACGTGCACGGCATTCACATACGGATCCAACACGGCCTGCAGCAGCCCATAGTCATTTTGTAGCCGCGAAATCGGCTGCATGTGCCGGTAGCACTGCTCCATATGACGCTCCAAACGAATAAGCTCCGCTGGCGGCTGGGTTTCATCCGGGGTCAGAAAAAGCCCGAGTTCTTTGGCACGACGGCCAAAGCTCGCCTTGCCCAAGAAAATCGAAATCGGCGCGGCGAGCACCAGGCCGAGTAACACCGGGCTCAGCCACCAAAAAAACTTCGGCACGAGAATCAAGGCAGAGATGCCCCACACGAGACCAAACGCCATCTGGCCCGCGTGCGTGATGATTGCCTCGCGCCAGTCGGTGTCATCGCTCGCCTGCCGTTTCTGTGTCACCCACGCCACGCCTTGGCCGAGCAAAATGTAGAGCACGAATTTCGTGTTGAACATCATGTTAATCGGCGCGAGCAGCGCGGACGTGATAATCTCCAACACCGCGCTTAACATCAGCCGCCACGACCCGCCGTAAAGCGCCGCACGCTTGTTCTTAATTTCCAAGCCTACGCTGATAATTTTCGGGAGAAACAAAAGCAGCAGTGTGAATAAAAACAGCGCAAACGCCTCCGGCAATTCCACGCTGTAACCCCAAATATTGATGTAACTCGCCGGCGGGTGATTCGCATACGCGCCACTCGCGACCTCGCGGAACGTGTGAATGCTACTGATCATCAAAAACAACATCCAAAGCGGCGAGGACACATAGCCCATAATGCCCATCAGCAAATGCACGCGGTTCACCGGGTGAAATCCGCGCTCTGCCAACAGCCAACTATGTTGCATGTTACCCTGACACCAACGTCGGTCGCGCTTGGCACTATCGATCAAAGTCGGCGGGCCTTCCTCGTAACTTCCTTCGAGATCGTAAGCGAGCCACACGCCCCAGCCTGCGCGCCGCATCAAGGCAGCCTCGACGAAATCGTGACTTAAAATTCTTCCCCCAAACGGTTCGCGGCCCGGCAACTCCGGCAAACAACAATGATCGATAAACGGCGCGACACGAATGACTGCGTTGTGTCCCCAGAAATTACTTTCTCCCTGATGCCAATAATTCAAACCGGCGAGAAACAACGGACTGTAGAGACGATTCGAAAATTGCTGCAGGCGCGAATAAAGCGTCACGCCATTCACCACGCGCGGCGCCGTCTGCAAAATGCCGACCTTCGAATTCCGCTCCATCATCGCGACCATCTTGATCAGCGATTCGCCGGTCATGATGCTGTCGGCATCCAGCACCGCCATGTAACGGTATTTGCGTCCCCAACGACGGAGAAAGTCCGCGACGTTGCCGCTCTTTTTGTTAATCGAGATGCGACGCTTGCGATAAAAAATTCGCCCGAAACCGTTGAGCTGTTTGCAGAGTTCGACCCACGCGACCTCCTCCTGAATCCAATTATTCGGATTGTTCGAATCACTGAGGATGAAGAAGTCGAAATTTTCCAAGCGCCCTGACGTTTGCAGCGAACGATAGATCACGCGCAGGCCTTCGAACACGCGACTGGGATCTTCGTTGAACACGGGCATCACGATCGCCGTCGACGCGAGCGGCAGCGTGGCGATTTCTTCGCCGTCGATTGATTTCGAAATGCGATACGGATCGCCGCCGCGATTAATCACATAAAGTCCGAGCAGCGCAGTGCTAAAACCTGCGGCGATATTGGCGAAAAGAATCACGAACAATACCAGCACCACCCACTCGACTTCCGACATGCCGCCACGCCACAGCAAGTCGGCCATGAACCATGTCGCGAGACTTGTGAGCAAAAACGTGAGGGTGGAAAACGTGATGCGCCGGCGCCCGATGCGACTGCGATCCAATTTCTCGACAGTGAAAAAAGACGCCATGGTCAACGTGTCGCGAGAAACACCAACGCCAGGGTAGTGACAAACACGCCCCACAATAACACGACGCGGAGGATCGGCAGTTTATCCATGCTCGCGAGCACCTGGCCCGCAGCTTCCGTGATTACGCCGAGATCGATTTCACGCGGCACCATGCTGGAAATCGCCAGGTCCGGCCCGGCTTGAATGGAGCTGCGCTTCATCGCGTCCTTGAATTCTGCCGGCGTGTTTTGTTCGTCCAAAAATGCAAATGGCCAGCGCTGCGTGCCATCCGAGAGCAACAGGGCAACGCGTCCTTCAGCCGCGATTCGATCATGCGAAAGTTCTTTTTCGTCCAGCAAATCGCTGAACCATCCGTCCATTAACCGATCCGCTTCCTCGACCGCGAGCGTGACGGGATCGGCCGCGGGTTGCTGTTCATGACGCTGCGCGGCGGCGACCAGGATGCGTTGCAAGAGCCGACTCTGGTGCAGGCGATTATGCAGCCGGTGCGCGCGGAGATAATCTTCCACGCGAACGTAGGCCGCGTTCCACTGGTCAAGCGTGCCGGTGCGCGGGCGGAAGGAATTCAAGGATTCCAAAGATAGCTCCATGTTTCAGAGAGCACATGCTGGTCTTTACGCAGGAAGCAACGGAGTTCCACGTCACGCCCCAATAACTCAGGTTTTACTTCGAAAATGACCCGCCACGCGCCGGTGATGCTATTTTTATGCACCACGGTCGAACCTTGCTGCTTGGCGCCTTTGCCGATGTTTACCACGGCTTGAACCGCGGCGTTTTCGGGCAGCGATTTCAAGGCCGGACCTTCAAATTCGATCACGATACGGCGCACTTCCTTATTTTCCTTTCCGTCGATTGTCGCCGTGCGTGTAGATGCCACAAAGCCCGCCGGCGGACGTTTCTCGGGGTCGATCATCCAATGCAACCGATATTCAAATTCGATCGGCTCGCCCGGCTCTGGCAATTTCTCCGGCACCCAAAACGCAACGATGTTATCGCTAAACTCATCCGTGGTCGGAATTTCGACCAAACGCACGACGCCCTGGCCCCACTCGCCGACCGGCTCAACCCACACGCTCGGACGTTTGTGATAAAACGCTTCCAAGTCTTCGTAGTGTCCGAAGTCGCGATCACGCTGCATCAATCCGAAGCCGCGGGGATTTTTATCCACGAACGATGACAAGCGAACGCTCTTAGGATTATCGAGCGGCCGCCAGATCCATTCGCCGGCGCCGTTCTCGACAAGCAATCCGTCGGAATCGTGCACCTCGGGACGGTAATCGTTGCGCGACCAATTCGTATTCTCGCCGTGGGCATACATACTCGTCAGCGGAGCCAAGCCGATCACCTTGGGATTCTTCCGACAAAACACGACGGCCTTTACGTGCATCACGGTGCTCGGGCCGGGGATGATGGTGAACTGATACGCCCCCGCCATACTTTGACTGTCGAGCAATGCGTAGATCGTGAGGCTTTTGGCATTTGCATCGGGGCGCTCCACCCAAAATTCCTGAAACGCTGGAAACTCCTCGCCGCCCGGCTCGCCGGAATTCACCGCGAGGCCGCGCGCGGAGATTCCGTAGTGCTGGCCCACCCCAAGCGCGCGAAAATAACTCGCCCCGAGAAACGCGACGAGTTCGTCGTAATATTCTTTCGAATTAAGCTGCGAGTGGACGCGAAATCCCGCGAACCCAATATCCGTGGGCACGCGCCCGGTTTTACCCGTGCCGTAAGAAAAAAGCTTGGTCGAAAAATCCACGTGCGTCGCGTCTTTGCCGACGAGTTCATTGATCTGAACCGTATTGGTGAAGCCGCCTCCCGGATGGAAATACTGGAGATGAAACGGCAAATTTAAGCCCAGCCACGTTGCATGCCGTGGATCGAAACGGATTTCACGATGCTGGTCGTAAGTGTATTTCTGCAGCCACGACGGCACCGTCACCGGCTTCACCACATAAGGTTTTTCTGAAAGCGACTTGGCGCGGAAACGCAGGATTTCAAAATCGAATTTTTCCGACGCCCCAAGGGAAAGCCGTGAAGCCGTCGCCAAGCTCAAAGCGAAAAAGATGCGCCAGTGTTTTATCATGAACGGAAAAAGTTTTTTTGTTTCTCGGAGATCGGCAGCGCGGCTTTCTCCATCACTTGGAGCAAGTCCTCCCAGATCGCGCGTTTGGAACTGTTGCTCTGATTGCGCAAGATGTAGGACGGGTGATACGTCACCATGAGCGGTATGCCGTCGAACTCCTTCCAGCGTCCGCGCACCGCCCCCAGCGTCGGCACTGTGCCCAAGCCCAGCAATCCCTCGGCGGCAGTTTTTCCGAGTGCGACAATCAGCGTCGGCTTCACAATCTCGAGCTGCGCCCGTAAATACGGCAGGCAATAATTCATCTCTTCCGGTGTCGGTGGTCGGTTGCCGATTTGGACACCGCCGCCGGCCAATGCCATTTCGGGGCGCCAGTTCATGATGTTGCCGATGTAAACCTGTTCGCGTTTCAGTCCCATGCCTTGAATCATTTTCGTCAGCAACTGACCCGCAGCGCCGACAAAAGGTTCACCGACTATTTCCTCGTCTGCTCCCGGGGCTTCGCCACAGAAGAAAATCTGCGCGTCCAAACTCCCCACTCCGAGCACCACTTTTTTGCCCGGACGAACGTGTTCCTTGCACACCGGGTCATTCAAAACCAGGTCGCGTAGCGCCGCCCAACGCGTGGCCTTGTCACCTTCTGGGAGCACAACGACCGGAGCTTTCGTGGGAATCGGCGCACCCACGCGAACCGAAGCCGGAGTCGCCACCGGCACTCGGCGCTCCGCAAAAATCGCCGGAGCTTTCGCGGCCGGCTCTTCAGCTTTTAGCGGACGCTCGGCGGGTGCAAACGCAGCTGCGGCAGGCCGCACTTCGTCGGGCGCATCCTCAAAATCGTCCTGAAATTCGCTCACCACGACGCGTAATTCCGCCAAGCTTTCCTCGGTCACGCTCACCGTGCGCTGACCGCCTGCTTTGAGGCGGCGCAGTTCGTCAGTGAGAGCAATAAGTTGTTCGCGCGTGGCCACAGGTTATTTTGCAGTCAATTTTTCGACATACTTCGCAAGCAGGTCGAATTCCAAGTTCACCGCATCACCTGCTTTTTTGTCCTGCAAATTCGTGACTTCAAGCGTGTGCGGAATCAGCCAGACGGCGAATTCATCGCCCTGCACTTCCGCGACGGTCAGCGAGATCCCGTCGATCGCGATGCATCCCTTGTAAACGAGGTAGCGGGCAAATCCGCCCGGCGCCTTCACGCGCAGATAAAAATCATTCCCGCGTTTCTCGAATACCACCACGCGCCCCATCAGATCGACGTGACCCGTCACAAAATGCCCGCCCATCCGCGTGTCAGCGCGGACGCTTCGCTCCAAATTCACTTTGGAGCCCACCGCGAGTTGCGAGAAATTCGTGAGGCGGCGCGTCTCCTCCAGCACATCGAACCACAGGTTTTCCGCATCGAATTGCGTCACCGTTAGGCAGCAGCCGTTGACTGAAACACTATCGCCCAGTGCCACGTCCGACGAAACGACCTTTGCGGCGATGTGGAGTTTCCATGCATTGCCCATTTGGACAAATGCAGAGACCCGACCGGTTTCTTCGACAATTCCTGTAAACATAATCGCTTAAAAATTCAGACTGGGATCCGGGTCAAATCACCCTCGGAAATGCCACACAGCCCGCTTCCTGGTGCGGTTTGTCCGATTCCGTTCGAATGAGTTCCGAGGACGGCCCGAAATAACCTAAGCCCCTGCGGATGAACGCGGGGAATTGAGATGGACGGTGCGCGGTTATGTCTCAATGTGGAGGGTCTTATATCGATGGCCACTAACAGCAAAGACTACGACTTTCTCCAGATTGAACCGCATTGGCAATCTTTCTGGGAAAACACCAAGGCTTTCCGCGCGGAAAATAATTCCACGCTGCCCAAATACTACGTGCTCGACATGTTTCCCTACCCTTCGGGCGCAGGGTTGCACATCGGTCACCCCGAGGGCTACACGGCCACCGATATTCTCGCCCGCTACAAGCGCGCCCGCGGTTTCAATGTGCTGCATCCGATCGGCTGGGACGCGTTCGGCCTGCCCGCTGAACAACACGCGGTCAAAACCGGCACGCACCCGGCGACGAACACGCAGAACAACATCACAAATTTCCGCCGGCAGATCAAAGCGCTGGGCTTTTCCTACGACTGGGATCGCGAAGTCGATACGACCGACCCGAAATATTTCCGCTGGACGCAGTGGATTTTTCTCCAGCTCTTTAAAAAAGGCTTGGCCTACGTCGATGAGCGTCCCGTCTGGTGGTGCCCGGAATTGCGCACCGTTCTCGCGAACGAAGAAGTCGTCGACGGTAAATCCGAAGTCGGCGGTTTCCCCGTCGAGCGGCGCAATCTGCGTCAATGGGTGCTGCGCATCACGGCCTACGCCGAGCAGTTGATCGACGGCCTCAAAGACGTCGACTGGCCTGACTCGACGAAACGCATGCAAGAAGCGTGGATCGGCCGCAGCGAAGGCGCGGAAGTCACGTTCAAACTCGAAACCGCCGGACTCGGTGACTTGAAGATTTTCACGACGCGTCCGGACACGCTGTTTGGTTGCACGTATATGGTGATCGCGCCTGAGCACCCGCTCGTGAATTCGCTGACCCTTCCCGAGCAACGCGACGCCGTCGAAACCTACCGCAAAAAAGCCGCGAGCAAGAGCGACCTTGAGCGCACCGATCTCGCGAAAGACAAGAGCGGCGTGTTTTCCGGCAGCTACGCGATCAATCCGATCAACGGCGCGCGCGTGCCCATCTGGATCGCCGATTACGTGCTCATGGGCTACGGCACCGGCGCGATCATGGCCGTGCCCGCGCACGACGAACGCGATTGGGAGTTTGCCCAACTTTACCAGCTCCCGACTCCGCGCGTCATCGCGGGCGAAACGGGCGACGAGACGCTCCCTTACACCGGCGACGGCAAAGTCATTAACTCCCCCGGTTACGACGGTCTTTCCTGGCCTGAAGCGAAAAAGAAAATCACCGCCGACCTCGCCGCGCGCGGCGTGGGCAAAGGCACGATTAATTACAAACTCCGCGACTGGTTGTTCTCGCGCCAACGCTATTGGGGCGAACCGTTCCCGATCGCGTGGGTGAGCAAGGAAGATTACGCGCGGGCGGCAAAATTCCGCCGGGATTTACCGGTGTCCCCCGTGACGTTCATCGAGAACGGCATCACGCAATACGCGTTGCCGATTCCTGACGCAGCGCTCCCGCTCGTATTACCCGACGTGCAATCGTATTTGCCTAGCGGCAACGGCGAAAGCCCGCTCGCCAACGAAACTGCATGGCTCGAAATCTGGCTCAACGCCGAGAGCGGTGCATCGGTGCCCGCGACGGAAGCGAAACCCGCAGGCGACGCGTGGGTGCGCGCTCGCCGCGAGACGAACACCATGCCGCAATGGGCCGGCTCGTGCTGGTATTACCTGCGTTATCTCGATCCCCGTAATCCCGATGCGCTGGCCTCGAACGAGGCGCTGAAATACTGGGACGTTCCCGATCTCTACGTCGGCGGCGCCGAGCACGCCGTGTTGCATCTCCTCTACGCGCGTTTCTGGCACAAGGTGCTGTTCGATCTCGGCGTCGTGCCGCAGAGCGAGCCGTTTAAGAAGCTGTTTCACCAAGGCATCATTCTCGGCGAAGACGGCGTGAAGATGTCGAAGAGTCGCGGCAACGTCGTGAACCCTGACGATATCATCGCAAGCTACGGCGCGGATGCATTGCGCTTGTATCTGATGTTCCTCGGGCCGCTCGAAGCGATGAAGCCGTGGAATCCGCAAGGCATTGAGGGCGTCTATCGCTTTCTCCGCAAAGTCTGGCGCGAGTGCATCACCGAAGAAGGCGCGGTCAACCCGCGCATCTCCGACACTGCGACGCTCTCTGCCGATGCAGAAAAAGTCCTGCACGAGACCATCAAGAAAGTCGGCGAAGACATCGAAGGCATGCGCTTCAACACCGCCATTTCACAAATGATGATTTTGCTCAATGCGCTGCAAAAAGAACCTGCTCTCCCGCGGGCCACGGTGCGCGATTTACTGCGGCTTCTCGCGCCGTTCGCTCCCCATATTTGCGAAGAGCTCTGGGCACGCACGGGTGAAACCGGCTCGGTCATGGCTGCCGGGTGGCCTACCTACGATGCGGCCAAACTCGTCGCCACCTCGCTGAAGATCGTTATCCAGGTTAACGGCAAACATCGGGGCGAGCTCACCGTAGGGGTCGACGCAACGGACGCAGAAATCCTCGCATTAGCCTCCACAAATGCAAAAATTCTGCCCTATTTGGCAGATAAGCCGCTCAAACGAAGCGTTTACGTAAAAAATCGCCTCATTAACCTGATTGTTTGAAATTTCCGTAATTATCTAGGTAACGAGAAAAAGCCTTGAACTAGGGTTTATTCCCTATTCTTTTCGTTGGGTTGCCGCTCCGTTGCAATTAACCATCCGAATTTACCAATCGCCATGAAAACCAGCCTCGTTCGCCTCTTCGTTGCCAGCCTCGCCGCTGCAATTGCGTTGGCTCCTGAAGCATTTGCTCAGCGCCAATTGGGTAAGAAAAAAGGCCCAACCAGCAAAATTTATTTAGCTGAAGCCAAAGGCGAATCGCAGATTCAATCCGACGGTCAAGTTTTCACCGCAAAACAGGCGACCGCGTTTGACGCTCCCGGCACCGTGATCGAGACAAAAAGCGACTCGAACAATGCCTTCGTCTATTCTAACGGCACCGGCATGTTTGTTGATCACGACACCCGCATCGAGATCGACCGTTTTGTTCAGGAACCCTTTAAACCAGAACGCGCAACTCCGTCGGATCGCCCGATCGAACCCTCGGTTTCGCAAAGTGACGTATTTGTCGCTCGCGGCGCCGTCGGTCTTTGCACGAGCGAATTTGTCTCCGGCAGTTCGATGAACTACGGCACACCGCAAGCCGGTATCAACATTCGCGGCGGTCGCATGTCCATCGAAGCGACTCCCGAGGAAACGATTGTGGATCTCCTCGAAGGCGATATCACGGTGCGCGGAGGCGAGCGTGACATCGGTGGTCAAGTGCTGCGTGCCGGTGAACGCGCGGTGATTCGCCCGAGCCTCACGGGGGCTGCACCCACCGTCACCATCATGCAGATTCCGGAGGAAGCCCGGAAGGTCGTCGATGAACGGGTCGCCATCGCTTGTAACGCCCGCAAGACGGTCACTTTCGACGTCATTGAGAAAAAATCCGCATTCGGGCCCGATGGAGACAACAGCACCCCGGTAGCCAATTCCAATTCCGCAACTGGGCAGACCCCGGATGTCGCAGTCGATGAGCTTCCTTCCGATCAAGAAATTGTCGTCCGTCCGACTGTGCCGGCCAATCTTCCGACCAACGTGGTGGTCAGCGCAGATCGCCTGCCCGGCACCTGAGTAATTTTCTTTCGCGCGATTGTGAATTTCGTCCTCAAGACCCGTCTATTGCTTCTGGTCGCTGCCTTTTGGGTAGCGTCGTCGCCCGCCTGGGCACTCTTGAACATCGACGGTTCGCGTAACCAGGTCTTTGTCTTCGGTAGCGTCACGTTCGGTTACAGTTCGAATATTTTCTCGGAATCCTCGAATCGTGGCGATTACACTACGAGCGCTGCAGTCGGGGTGGAACTCAAGCGCCGCGCCGGGATTATTGCGGTAAACTCGACCTTTACCCTGACGTATCAGGGATACGCAGAATACTCCGATCAGAGCTCTTGGAATCCAAGTTTCTATATTGAGTTCAACAAGACCACGGGACGCACGACCGGTGCATTTACAATCAATGCATTTCGCGAAAGCCGCGCCGACAGCGTTCTTAACACCCGCACCAGTTCGTGGAATTTTCCGCTCGGCCTGAACGTCAAGTATCCGATCAACGACAAGCTTTACGTCACTTCTTCCACGACTTACTTGCGCCGGGAATACATCGACGTCGCCGTGCTTTCCAATCTCACCGATTACTCCGAAAGCGTAGATCTTTTCTACACCCGCAACGAGAAGCAGCAATGGCTCGCGGGCTACCGTATTCGCGTTTCCCAAAACGATTTCACGGGCGACAGTTACGATCACTGGTTCAACGTTGGCATCATGGAGCAAATTCTCGCGAAGCTGCATGGTTCGTTGCGCTTCGGTTATCAGATCCGCAACACCACCCGGCCGCGCGAAACGTTCGACCAGTTTAATATTGTCGCTTCGCTCAACTGGCCCGTTACGCGCAAATTCGCCCTCGGCAGCCAGATCAGCCGTGATTTCAACACGATCGCAACCGGTGCCACCGTCGAATCGACCTCCATCTCCCTCAAAGGCGATTACACGTTTAACCGAAAGTTTAACATGGATGCGAGCGTAGCTTACGGTCGCAACGTGTTCCTTGGCAGCTTACAGCCCTTCCGCCGTGACGATTTTTTCACGTGGGATATCGGGGCCAATTACAAGTTTAACGAACATCTGCGCGTCGGCGCGAGCTACACCTATTATCGCAACTGGTCCACCGTTGACCTCTCGGACTTCGTGCGCCGTGGCTTCTCGGTTGATATCTCCAGCCGTTACTAATTTCCACCTATGAAAACCTCCCGTAAATTCGTGATTTTTCTCACCGCTTTGGTGATTGGAAACTTGCTGCCTGCGCAAACGCAGCCCGCTGTAAAATCTGAAAAAAAGAGCTACGTTCACACGCTTAGCCTCGCTGACCGCGTGCGCATCGGGGTCTTCCAGGAGGACGAACTCACCACGACCCAGCGCATCGACGCCCGTGGCAAGATCAACCTCCCGCTCCTTGGCGAAATCGCATTGGGCGGAATGACGGTGGTCGAGGCCCAAGCCGCGATCGAAAATGCCTACAAAGAAGGCCGCTTCCTTCGCAATCCGCAGGTCACCGTGAATGTCGAAGAATATGCCATTCGCGAAGTATCGATCCAAGGTCAGGTTGGTAATCCCGGTCGTTATCAACTGCCGATCGAATCGACTTGGACCGTCGTGGAACTTGTCACCAAAGCCGGCGGCGTGAAAGATATCGGCAAAGGCAATTCCGTCACGATCACCCGAATTCTTCCAGACGGCAGCAAGAAGGTTTTCACCGTCGACGTGGACAGCCTGATCAAAGGCAAAAAAGGAAACAAGGAAGACGACAACAACTTCCTCCTCCAAGCCGGCGATAACGTTTACGTGCCAGAGCGTCTGATCTAATTTCCCCATGGCTTCCACTGACCTACTTCCAGCATCCCCTTCTGCGGGGAAAAACTCCGGCCCTTCGTTGCATGGCAACGACAGCCAAATCGTGGAACGCCGCTCACTTCGCGACTACTACGTCATCCTTCGCGAGCGCCTCTGGATTGCGTTGCCCGTCGCACTGCTCGTCGCCCTTTCCTACGGCTACTACAAAGCACAGGAAACACCTAAATTTTCCGCGCAGGCCACGATGCAATTCGAGCGCGGCGAACGCGTCGTGCAAATCGAACAAGTCGTCGATACCACCGTCCGCTCCGAACTCGATCTCAACACTTACATCAAGACTCTCGAAAGCGCCAAGCTTCGCAAAATGGTGTCCGAGTCGCTCACGCCGGATGAAATCAAAATCCTCCAACGGCCCTACCTCAAGGATCTGGCTCCAGGCGCAAGCCTGCCCACTGCCGGCGAACTCGTGGGTGACGTCGCCATCGGCTCCATCCGCAATAGTTTCCTGATCAGCATCACCGCGATCAATCGCGATGCCGAAGGTGCCGCGCTCATCTCGAATCGCTACGTAGCCCAGTTCATGCGCTACCTTTTCGAATATTCCGGCGGAAAAAACGATACCGCCATCGAATACTTGCGCACCCGCAGCGAAGAGTTGCGCAAAGAATCTGAGGCCGCTGAAGGGCGCCTCCAGGAATACCGCCGCAAGCACAACCTCGTCTCGCTCGATAACAGCGTTAACATCGTCAACGACCGCCTCAAAGCAATCTACGGCGCTCTGACCAGTGCCCGCCTCAACCGTTTGGACGTGGAGACCCTGATCGCGCAAATCACGAAGATGCAGCAAGACAACGGCAACCTGCTCGAAATTAACTATATTTCCAGCTACGGAAGCATTCCGTCACTCAAGAGCCAGCTCTCCGATCTCAACCGCAATCAATCCATCTACAGCGAGCGCTACCTTGAGCGTCACCCCAAGATGGTCGACATCGCCAACTCGATTGACGTGGTTAACGGCCAAATTAACCGAAACATCGAACAATCGATCGCGGATCTGCGCACCAACTATATCAAACTGCAGGAAACCGAATCCGCCTACCAAAAGGAATACGACGAAGCCAGCCGCGACCAACTGCGTCTCGGTGAACTCTCCGTCGATTTCAAGAGCTTGGAGAACCAAGCCCAGGTTCATAAGAGTAATTATATCCAGCTCCTCGACCGCCTGAATCAGACCACGACGTCAAAGGATCTCGATAACATCCCGGTCAAGCCGCTCGATCCGGCCGTTCAGCCCGGCGGCCCGTTCACGCCGAATCTGAATAACATTATCAAAACCAGCTCCCTACTCGGCCTGCTCGTATTTGCCGGCGTGGCCGTGGGTCTGAGCTTTCTCGACGATCGCGTAAAAAGCGCGTGGGACATCGAAGGGTTTATCGGCGCTAATCTTCTCGGCATCATTCCGGAATTGGATGACGTGCCCGACACCGAGAAGCATTCGCTCGTCAACAGCAACCGCACCTCACCTGGCTCGGAAGCATTTCTCAGCGTTTACAGCGCCGTGAAAATCCAGTCTCGCCTGGATTTCCCGAAGTCGATCTTGGTGACGTCTACGATTCCCGGCGAGGGCAAGACGATGATCAGCTGCAATCTGGCGGCCTCGTTCGCCCGCCACGGCAAACGCGTTCTCATCATCGATTGCGATATGCGCCGTCCGATGCTTCACCGCCATTTCAAATTGACCAACGAAGTCGGCTTGATCGCCTGGTTTGAAGCCGGTGCCAACATTCCGGAAGATCCTTTCACCGACGAAGCGCTTGGCTTCACCAAGGTTGACGAAAACCTTTACCTCCTGCGTTCCGGTGGCCGCTCGAAGAGCCCGACCGAGTTGCTCGAAACCCAAGTCTTCGGTCAGTTCATCGAAGCGATGAAAACTCATTTTGATCTTATCGTGATCGATTCGCCGCCGATGGGTGCCGTGACCGATTCGCTCCTCATCTCGGAGCGCACCGACGAAGTCCTTTACGTTTGCCGCTTCAATCGCGCTTATCGCAAACACATCCGTCTTTACATCAAACAGCTCCGCGAAAGCAAAAACGAGTTGCTCGGCATCGTGCTCAACGGGCTCTCCGCTCGCCGCATCGAGTATTACTCGAACTACCGCTACTACCGCAGCTACAAGAAATATTACGGCTCTCAGTCGTAATTCATTCCTCTCTCAAAGCCGCGCTTTATCGCGCGGCTTTTTTATTGCGAGGAGCCTGCTTGCCCACTCCGCAACGGCCCTGCAACCTGTCCTCCATGTTGTCCGCTTTTCTTCCCGCCGATTTCGATGCTCGCCGCCCCGTCGCGCTCATCGCCGGGCGCGGCTCATATCCAGTCATCACGGCCGCCGCGATTCGTCGTGCCGGCGTGCCACTGAGGCTCATCGCGATGGACGACGAAACCAGCGCGGAACTCATCGCGAGTTTCCCGGAAAACGAACGCGTCACCATCAACGTCGGCCAAGTCGGCAAGATGCTCGATTCGCTGAAAAAATTCGGCGCCGGCTACGCATTGATGGCCGGTCAGGTTAAGCCCAAAAAACTCTTCCACGGTCTCACGCCGGACCTCAAAGCGGCGGCAATCCTCTTCCGCCTCAAACGTCGCAATGCCGAAACGATCTTCGGTGCTATCGCGGAGGAGATCGAAAAAATTGGCGTCACGCTACTCGACGCTCGCGCCTTTATCGATGACCATATGGCTTCCGCCGGCGCGATGAACGGCAAACTGCCAACTGACGACGAATACCTCCAGCACGGCATCACGATCGCCCGCGAAATCGCTCGCCTCGACATCGGCCAAGGCTGTGTCGTGCGCAAGGGCACCGTCCTCGCCGTCGAAGCCTTCGAAGGCACCGACGACATGCTGCGCCGCGCCGGCACGTTCAAAACCGACGAGACGCTTTTCGTGAAAACCGTGAAAGTGAAACAAGACTTCCGCTTCGACGTGCCGGTTTTCGGTCTGCGCACGCTCGAAACGATGAAAGAATCCGGCATCGCCGCCGCCGCACTTGAAGCCGGCAAAGTCATCGTGCTAGAGAAGCCCGCCGTGCTGAAACAGGCCCGCGCCTACGGGATCGCGCTGCACGGGTTTTGATCGTCGGCGTCGCCCACACATTTTGAGCCACTTGCACTTTTTTCTCCCGCGCACACGCTTTTCCCATGCCCGCTGATATCGTCGAAGTTTCCATCAAAGGCCTTATGCCCACGGCCAACGGCTGCGCCGTGTTCCTCGGCAACGACGAGAAAGTCTTCGTAATCTACGTCGATCCCAGCGTCGGCAGCGCGATTTCCATGACGATCAACGGCGTGAAAAAAGAACGCCCGCTCACCCACGATCTCATCGGCCACATTTTTCTCGGATTCGAAATCGCCCTTGAGCGCATCGTCATCAACGACGTCAACGATGGCACTTATTTCGCCCGTGTAATCCTGCACATGCAGAACGAACTCGGCCGCAAATTTCTCGAACTCGATGCCCGTCCTAGCGATTCCATCGTTCTCGCGCTCCAACAAAAGCGTCCGATTTTCGTCGCGCGCAAAGTCTTCGATGTCGTCGAAGACATGACCGAGATTCTCGAGCGCGTCCTGAAGCAGCAAAAGGACGAGCCCAAGGAAGAAGATCCCGACCAGTGAGCCGATGAACACGGCTTCCCGTCAACTTCCGGAGCGCCTCATCGCCGGTCAATCACTCACGGCGCTCGCGCCGATGCAGGATGTGACCGACCTCCCTTTCATGCGGGTGGCGGCACACTACGGCGCACCGGATTATTATTTCACTGAGTTCTTCCGCGTTCACGGCCAGTCGCGTCCCGAGAAACATATTCTTCGCTCCATCACCGAAAATAAAACCGGACGTCCCGTCTTCGCCCAACTCATCGGCGAAGAGATTCATCACATGGTGCGCACCGTGAAAGATCTGCTACAATATCCGGTCGCCGGCATCGATCTGAACATGGGGTGTCCCGCTCCGAAGATTTACAAGAAAAACGTCGGCGGCGGCCTGTTGCGTGACCCGAACAAAATCGACGAACTCATTGGCTCGATGCGCGATGCGATTCCCGGTCTTTTCACGGTGAAAATGCGAATCGGTTTCGACTCCACAGAGAACTACGACCGCATCCTCGAACTCATCAACAAGCACGGCATCGATTTGCTGAGTGTTCACGGCCGCACCGTAAAGGAAGGTTATCGTAGCGAGGTGCATTACGATTTTATCGGCCATGCCGCGCGCACCGTGCGTTGCCCGGTCCTCGCCAACGGCAACGTGCTCTCCGCGGAGAAAGCCGCCGCGGTGCTTCAGGAAACCGGCGCTGCCGGTGTGATGATTGGCCGTCACGCCATCCGCAATCCGTGGATTTTTCTTCAGACCCGTCAAAAATTAGCCGGTCAGCCGGTCGCGCAAATCACCCTCGCGCAAGTGCGCGAATACGTCGACCGCCTCTATCGCGAAACCCACACGCCCGATATTCCCGAAGCCGCGCACGTCGCGAAGATGAAGAAATACCTGAATTTCGTCGGCCAGAGCGTGGATCCGACCGGCGCGTTTCTTTACGACATGCGGCGCGCCATGACCGAAGCGCAACTTTTTGCAGTGTGCGACCGCCATCTCCTCAGCGAGCCCGCCAAGATTTTCTCCGACGAACCTTACCCCGGCATCATCGCGCGCCCGAATTGCGAGACGCCCGCCGACAGCTGCTCGCTCGACACTATTACCGCGTGACGAAACGCGTTATTCCAAGCCGAGCGTTTTGCGACCGACTTCGGAAATCATCTGCGGAGCCCATTGCGGATCCCAGACGATGTGAACCTTGGCTGATTCAACCGTCGGCAATCCCGCGATTTTAGAGCGCGCATCTTCCGCAATAACCGGACCCATGCCACAGCCCGGCGCGGTTAAAGTCATTTTAACCTCAACGTTGTGCTGGCCAGTCGGACTTTTTTCCACAGCGAGGTCGTAAACCAGACCGAGATCTACGATGTTCACCGGAATCTCCGGGTCGAAACAGGTCTTTAATGTGTCCCACACGAGCTGTTCGCTGAACTCTCCTACTGCCGCCGCCTTCGTCTCCGGCTGCAGCACGAAGCCGCCAATTGCGTCGATGTGCTCACGCGCAATCCGAAACAATCCTTGATCGGTGCGCACGGTGACATTTCCGCCGAGCGTCTGCGTAATATAAACCTCCGCGCCGGTCTTCAGCGTGGCAGGATCACCTGCGGGGATCAGCGTGGCGGGGCAATCTTTGGTAAGCGTGTAGTTTTGGTTCACGGAGATGATTAGTTAAGACGAAGATTAAACGGCAAACGCGCATACAGGCCGCGCGGGTCATTGTATTTGTTGAGTGATTCCATTTCCTGCGTCGCCTGTTTCACCAACGCACCGACCGGCCCCGCGAACGCTTGTTCGCGACGTTTTCCTTCGATCGCATCACGTAACGACTCCGCAAAATCACGGCGGCGCGGGTATTCACTGACGCGAAAATCTTCACCCAGACCGGCTTTTTCGGCCGCGTAACTAATCGCATCCGATAACCCGCCGAGCTGATCCACTAAACCGAGTTTAAGCGCCTCGGCTCCCGACCACACCCGACCCTGCGCGATTTCTTCCACGACCTTGCGGTCGAGTTTTCGCGCATCGACGACCTTCGTGAGGAATTGATCGTAAACCCAATCCACCATGCCCTGGAAGAGCGCGAGTTCCTCCGGAGTTTTCGGGCGCACAACAGTTGTGAGATCGGCGAATTTTCCGGTCTTAACCGTATCGAAAGTTAGTCCAATCTTGTCCGTCGCGAGGCCTTGGAAATTCAGGAACATGCCGAACACGCCGATTGATCCCGTGATCGTCGTTGGTTCGGCGAAAATGCGATCTGAAGCCGTGGAAATCCAATAACCGCCCGAAGCTGCAAGCGAACCCATCGAGACGACGATGGGGATTTTTTCGTTAATCAACCGCACTTCACGCAAAATTTCCTCTGAAGCACTCACGCTGCCACCGGGACTGTTCACACGCAGCACCAACGCTTTCACGCCGCTGTCCTCACGCACCTGGCGCAGTAGTCGCGCCACCCGCGCGCCGTAAACATAACCCTCATCATTGCCGTCGCCGTCGACGATTTCGCCTTCCGCATAGACGATGGCGATTTTGCCACGGCCGCCGGACGCAATTTCAATTTTTCCTTCATTGATGCGTTTGCCTTCGACGCCGTTATGCGAAACGAGTCGGGAATATTCCTTCAACGAAACCTGTCTGAACGGATCGTTCGAACCCTTGCGGCCCGTTTCCGCTTTGAGTTCGGCGAGCACTTCGTCGAGGTAAGCCACGCGGTCGACGACCTTCAATTCCTTCGCCTGCTCGCCGCGTAAAAACCCTTTTTCGTCAGCCACTTTTTGCAACGTGCCAGCCGGCAATTTGCGGGCGTCTTCGATCGAAGCGGTCAATTCGCCCCACACATCGTCGAGCAACTTCTGCGTCTGTGCGCGATTTTCAGGACTCATATCCTTGCGCGTAAACGGCTCGACCGCGCTCTTGTATTTGCCGACGCGGGTGACTTGCACGCCGATGCCGAACTTTTCAAACGCGCCGGTGAGAAACATCGGCTGCGAAGCAAGGCCCGGCGCGGCGACAAATCCGTAGGGATTAAGCACCAGTTCGCTTGCCACAGACGCGACGTAGAGGTCGCGCGTGTCGGCATTCTCAAGGTAGGCTTTGACCGGCTTGCCAGACGCTTTGAAGGTTTCGATGGCCGCGCGCATTTCCTTGAGCGCCGCGTAACCGGAACCGTAACCCATCGGACGATTCGAACCGGTGATATAAAGACCTTTGATTTCGCTATCCTTCGATGCGGCCTGAAGAGCGCGCGTGACTTCGCGCAATTGCAGACGTTGCGGCGCGCTGCCGCCAAAAATTTCCGCGAACTCCTCCAAGCCGTCGGCCTGCGCGGGCGAATCCTGGATATTGGCGGACAAATCGAGCACCAGGTAAGAGTTGTCCTGCACCATCACGGGTTTCTTTTGCCCCATCGCGGCAATCGCGGCGATCAACAGGAAAAACATCAAGCACGCGCCAATCAGGAAAACAATCAGTGCGCTCAGGGTGGCGAAGAAAGACGTGAAAAAGTTCTTCATGGCCTCGGAAGCTAGGCAACACCCCCGCTACAGCCAGCGAAAAGCGATTGCTGGCACGTGACTTGGACAAACGGCAATACTTCACGATGAAATGCCCGCGCCCCTGCTAATAGCCTCCGCCGACACCGCGATTTCACCATCGCACGCTTTTCATTTGGAACGGAACCGGCTTACAGTGATGGCATGGGCGAGAATAAAGAGCTGCTCACCACGAACAGAAAAGCGCTGACCATCAATCTAGATGGCAGCCGTTACGGCACGATCGCGGAGATCGGCGCCGGGCAGGAAGTCTCGCGCATCTTTTTCCAAGTCGGCGGCGCGTCCGGCTCGATCGCGAAAACCATGTCGGCTTATGACATGACCTTTAGCGATGCGATTTACGGCAAAGCACCGCGCTACGTGTCGCGGGAGCGTCTGCAGACGATGCTCGATCACGAGTTCAAGTTGCTCAAGGAACGCCTTTCCGAAAAACGCGGTGAGCGCACACGCTTCTTCGTTTTCGCCGACACCGTCGTGGCAAAAAGTTTCAAGGGCCCGAACGAAGGCCACGGCTGGCTCGGCGTGCGTTTCCAGCACGAGCCACTCGCCGAGCCGAGTGAGATTATCATCCACGTGCGCATGTGGGACAAAGAAAACGTCCTCCAACAACAAGCGCTCGGCATTGTCGGCGTGAACCTCATTTACGGCGCGTTCAACTACTCGAACAGTCCGCAGGAACTTGTCACGTCGCTCGTCGACAATATCGGCATCGACCGCATCGAGGTCGACATGCTCCGCGTGAGCGGCCCGGCTTTCGGCCATATCGACAACCGCCTCATTTCGCTGCGTCTCGTGCAGCACGGCCTCACCAACGCGGTCATGTTCGCGCCCAACGGAGAAGTGCTCCAGCCGTCCGAAGTGTTGCATCATAAAGCCGTGCTCGTCGAACGCGGCAGCTTCCGCCCCGTCACGCACGTCAACGTCGACATGCTCAACTGCGCCACCGCCCAGTTCATGCAAGAACCGATCGTGAAGGGCAAAGAGATGATTGTGCTCATGGAAATCACCATGAACAACCTGCTCGCCTCCGGTGATCTCGACGCCGACGACTTCCTCGCGCGCGTCGATATGCTCGGACACATTGGGTTTACGACGCTCATTTCCAACTATTCCGAGTTCTACCGCCTCGTCTCCTACTTCCGCCGTTACACCAAGGAAATGATCGGCGTCGCGATGGGCATTAATAACCTCCTCGAGATCTTTAACGAGAAATACTACGAGTCGCTCGAAGGCGGTATTCTCGAATCGATGGGCCGCATGTTCCGCAATGCCGTCAAACTCTACGCTTACCCGATGCGGCAGGACGCGTTCGACCGCTACCTCGCCAACGGCCAGACGCCCACCTCGCCTGTCACGGCATTTCCGACGCATGCGTTCGCAAGCAGCGTGATGATCACCGCGCGCAATCTCCAAGTCTCCTATCATCTGCGGAATCTCTACGCCCACCTTTTGGAAAACGGCAACATCGACTGCATCGTCGGCAGCAATCCGGATTACTTGAATATTTTCTCACGCGACGTGCTTCAAAAAATCAAAACCGGCGATGCCTCGTGGGAAAAACTCGTTCCCGCCAAAGTCGCCGAATTCATCAAAGAGCGCCGCCTGCTCGGCTACGGCAGCAAATCAGTCGTGCCAGAAGTCCCCGCCGCCAACGCCGTTTGATTCCCCTTTATCTAGGTCAGTTTCAATGGCCGCAAAAAGCCGGAGCGTTTTGCTCCGGCTTTTCGGTTAAAACTAACTGCGATTAATTAGCGTATTTCACCGAGCAACCGTAGGGCTTGGAGCTCGGAGTGCTGACCGGCTTGCCAGCCTTGATATCGGCGAGCGCGGCGTTCACGTAGTTCGTCGCCTTGGAAATATCCTCCGTCTTCCCGGAGTTGATGCTGTCGATGCCTCCCGCATAAACCAGCGTGCCGCTTCCATCGACCACATACATATGCGGTGTGGTGCGTGCATCGTAAAGCTTGCCAACTTTACCGTCTTGGTCGCGGAAATAGGCGGTCGAAGCGACGTTGTTTTTCTTCTGCCAGGCAGCGACTTTTGCCGGATCGAAATCACCTTGAGCGCCCGGTGATCCGGAGTTCACCTGCAGCCAGACAACGCCGGCATCGGTCGCGGCCTTCTGAGTTTTCGGCATGTTGCCGCTCTTGTCGTAATGCTTCACGACAAACGGGCACTCTTGATTCACCCACTCCAAGACGACCGTCTTGCCTTTGAAATCAGACAGCGAGTGCTTCTGGCCATTGATATCAGTCAACGTGAAATCGGGAGCCGCTTGACCAACCACTGCCGCAGCGTGTCCGAGCGAAAAAGCCGCGAATGAAGCGGCGCCGACGAGGAGGATTTTATTCAGGAGTTTCATAGGATAGACGGGTTCAAACTACACAAGAGGTCGACGCCGTCAAAATAACGTTGGTTACAATTATCCCCTAAATTCTCAGCTAAGTCCGCCTGCAATTGCGAATTGCGGGAGCGGCAACCCGCGACATAGTTTCCAAAGTGATTGGCTGGATTGGAGATTTTTTTCGATTTTGGTGGGCGCTGTTCTATTGGAACGCGCGCAAAGGCTGGTTTTGCCTACGTGGCGCGCAACGCGATGATTGCCCCTGCCAAAATTCCAGCGACTCAGGCCTCGCCGGCGACACGCGATGCGATGCGATCATCCATTGGAACAAGCCAGAGCGCTTTCGTCGCGTCTGCCCGTTACTGGTAGAAACCCGTGATGGCCTGCGATGTTCGGTCGAGGCGGAAAGTGTGCGTCCATTTTGGGGCCGAGCCACGGTCTATTTCGCCGGACTGCTCGTCGCGCTCTACCTGATCGGCACGGCGGGAGTTTACATCGCCCTGCGCGTTGCGAAGTATGATTTGAACTACGCCACGATCGCCTGGCCGCCGCATTGGACCAAACTGCGCAATGCGCAGGAAAATCTTTACGCCGCTCGTGCCCAAGCTGCGCTCGACGCCGGCCGTTTTAGCGAAGCGATTCTTGCGCTGGAAAAAGTGTGCGAACTCAACCCTCAAAACTATCCTGCTGCCCTCACCTTGGCGCGGCTCACCCAGGTCGCCGCCCAGCCAACAATCTCCGATCAGGTTTACGAACGCTTGCTCGCCGATGCCCCCGACAAACGCGTGCAGACCGCTCAGCTGTGGTTTCGCGCGCTGCTCGCTCGCTCAGCTTACCACAAAATCATTCCGCTCGCGGCGACGATGATCGGCGAAGACCCGGAGTCGCGCGCCGTGTGGCTGCACGCGCTGCTTTTTTCGGCCCGCCAGACCCGTGATAGTCGGGCGCTCAATGTCGTCCTCCAACAAAACCCGCACTACCCGGAATGGTGCACAGAAATCATCACGATCGAAATCGCCCTGATTCAAAAGCACGACGCCGAGGTTATCCATCGGCTGACCCAATTGCATCGATACCCGGCATCGCCCTACCTGCCCCATTACCAAGTCGACCGCCTGCTGCTCCACGGTCGTGCCGACGACGCGCGCAAAACGCTGGAAACATACAGCGCTAACATTCCCGCGCACGAAGCAGGGTTCCTGCGCATGAGAATGCCGCGCACCCAAAACACGACCCAGTCGCTCGACAGTGAATTCGATGCGTTGTTGAAACTCCCCATGAGTCCCGCGCTTTCGGCAAAATTTTGCGCCTACCTCATGGCCAATCCTTCACCGGCGAAGATGCATCGCTACTTCGAAGTATTGTCGACGCGCGGCCCGGCGCTCACGGAAGATTCGCTCGCCGTTTACAATGCAGCGTTCGTCACAGCGGCCGTATGCGGCGATGCCGTTACGCGTGACACGCTGCGAGCAAAACTGCGCGTCATGACTTCGTCGGACGGTCGCGTGCTCGACGGATTGACCACCCTCATCCTGGGAAAAAATGCGGATGACCGCCTGCATCGCGTCCTGCCACTCGTGCCATTGCCAACCGAGGTGATCTACGCCATTTTGGAAAAGTTTGCTTCTGCCACGGAGCTTAAATGAATCCAGCTCCCGCCACCACCTCCACGTCCACTTCCGCAACGAAAGTTCGCCTCGCGCCTTCGACCTTGGTGATTGGCGCGACTCTGTTGGGTTTCGTGGTCGGCTTCACGATTTTGCTCTGGCCTGAGTGGCAGCAAAATCCTGACCTCTCGCACGGTTTTTTCGCCCCATTAATTTTCGCGCTGTTAGTTTGGGAAAGCCGAAAAAACGGCACACCGCGCTGGTTGCCCGAGAATGCGGCCATCGGCGCCTTGGCCACATTCTCGCTGGTGACCGGCGTGGCATTGTTTGGCATGGCTGGCTTGCTCGCTGCTTCGGTGGCGTGGACGCATTCGCTCGTGAGTTTCGTGCTCGGCGCATCGTTGTGCGCGTTCCTTTTTGGTGGTCTCGTAATTCTCTCCGGCGAACGGGTGCGAGCAGTGCCATTTAACTGGATCAGCCTGACTGCGATTTTGTTGTGGTTGCTCGTGAGTCCGCTGCCGCAGGGCACGTATGCACGCCTCACTCTGGGGCTGCAAAGTTGGGTCACAAGCAGTGTGCTGCACACCCTTCACTTGCTCGGCATTCCCGCGCGACAACACGGCAATGTCATCGAACTCGCGCTGACCACGGTTGGCGTGGAGGAAGCGTGCAGCGGCATCCGCAGTTTGTTGTCGTGTATCTACGCGGGGTTTTTCTTTGCTGCGTGGCAAGTGCGGCGTCCACTCGCCCGGGCCGTTTTGATTATCGCCGCACCGCTGCTCGCGTTGGGCATGAATTTCCTGCGCTCTCTTTTGCTCACACTGCTGGCCAACGCCGGCAAAGAGATCGAAGGCTTCTGGCACGACACGACCGGTTTTGCGATTCTCGGCATCACCGCACTGATGCTGGCCGGTCTCGCGATCCTTCTGGAATCAAAGTCGACCAAACCAGCTGCACCGCAAATTTCAAAAGCCTGCGCGCCGCGTCGCGCGCTGAGCACCGCATTCTTCGCGACGGTCACGGTCACGCTGGCTCTCGGGATTTTCTACCTCGTAAAGTCGCGCGCACCCGACCGCGCCGGCGCGCCCATTCCAAATATTGCGGCGCTACTGCCAGCGGAACCAGCAGGTTGGTCGGTCACGGTGCCGAAAGATCTCTATCAATTCACCGACATCCTCCAGACCGACACGCTTTTTGAGCGCACCTACCTCCACACCAACGGCGACGGACAGTTCACGCAATTCACGGTGTATGTCGCCTATTGGGCTCCCGGTCAGGCCTCGGTCAGCCGCGTGGCTTCACACACGCCCGACGCGTGCTGGCCCGGGGCCGGCTGGATTTCACGGCCAGTTGAAAAGACCAACGAAGCCCTCGAACTCCCCGGGATAAAAATCCCCGCCGGCGAACACCGGCTTTTCGAAACCGTCCAAGGCTACCCGCAAAACGTGTGGTTTTGGCACGTGCACGATGGACGCGTGATCAATTATCAGGATCCTTATTCAGTCCCCGCGCTGCTCCAGATCGCGCTCAAATATGGTTTCCGCCGTCAGGGCGAACAACTCTTCATCCGCGTCTCCAGTAACAAACCTTGGAGCGAAATTTCGCGCGAGCCACTGGTTCGCGAGATCTTCGCCAACCTCGCGCCCCTCGGCCTGAAAACACTTTAACCCATGCCTCTATCCGTCACGAAACAAGAACGCGTTATCATGGGATTGCTCGCCACGCTCATCGTGCTCGGCCTCGTTGGCATGCTGGTGCTCTGAGTTCATTGCGATTGCCATGCTTCGCGCGCAGACTCACAAAAAAGCATCTTTCTTCGCTCACCGTGCGTAACCACATGAAATGCTTTGGGCCCGCGAGTCTTCGTATCCGTTCATGCCGATGCTTCGTCCGCCCGACGTCGCCGCAGAACGCCCGCGCATGACCCCGAGCGAGCCCACATCACGCTCCGATTCCACGGGAAACGAGCAAACCCGCGAGCAAGCCGCATTGCTCGCCGCCATGGCCAACGGCGACAAAAACGCCCTCGCTTCGCTCTACGATTCGCTTTCTCGCCCGCTCTACTCCCTCGCTTACCGCATCACGAACGATTCCTCCGAAGCGCAGGACATCGTGCAGGACGTTTTTCTTCAGCTGTGGCGCAAAGCCTCTTCTTACGACACAAGTCGTGGTTCGGTTTTTAGTTGGGCGGCCACGCTAACGCGCAATCGCTCCATCGATCGCATCCGCATGCGCAAGCGCCACGCCGAACTGCTCGCCGAATCCGCTCACGACCTCCAACCGGCGAGTTCAAACTCAGGCGACAATTCTGCCGAAACCCTGTGGGTGCGCGAAAAAGCCGACGCCGTCCGCGCTGCGCTCATGCAGCTCGCTCCCGACCAAAAAAAGGCCATTGAACTCGCTTTCTTTAACGGGCTCACGCAACAGGAAATTGCCGCCAAACTCGATGAGCCCCTCGGCACGATCAAGGCGCGCATCCGCCGTGGTCTGCTGAAACTCCGCGAATCTCTCCCCGCTCGCTTGTGATCACCGATCATCAAGAAGAACACGCTTCGCTCTACGCGCTCGGATTGCTCGAAAGCGCGGAGGTCGCTCGTTTCGAAAACGAATTGGCGTCGAGCCCGCGGCTGCGCGCACTCACCCGGGATTTCATCGAAGTATGCGCCGCGCTCGCGTTGACGATTCCACAAATCGCGCCTCCGCCCGTGCTCAAATCCCAAGTTCTCGCCATGGCTGGCTTTCAAGAGGCTTCGACGCCGCGCCCGACAAATGTAGTGCCCTTTTCCGTAGCACGCTTTCTTACGCTACCTTGGGCCGCAGCGGCAGTGCTCGCTTTGGCCGCAACTTGGTTTGCGACGCAAAATGCTTTTCTGCGTTCCGAAAACCTTTCCCTCGTCACAGAGACGCAGCTCGCCGAAGTCGCTTACCGCATGTCCCAAGCACAGCTCGCCGAACGCTCGATGTTCGCGGAAAAAATGATCAGCGAGCTTGGGCAAAAATTGCAGCGTAACGAAGACCTTTCCCGTCTCAAGATCACGGCCCTTGCCTCGCTCGCCGGCAACACCACCGAAGCCAAAGTCATCGCGGTGTGGGATCCCGAGCAACAGACCGGCTTGCTCTCAATGGAGAAGCTTCCGCCGATCGCCGACACTCAGGATTATCAGATTTGGATCGTCGATCCGGCCTACCAAAACCCGGTCAATGGCGGTGTTTTCCACGTGAGCAGTGACGGCAAAATTCCCGCCCTCGCTTTCAAACCTGATCAGCCTGTGGCACAAGTGGCCGCGTTTGCGATCAGCCTCGAAAAGAAAGGCGGCGTCCCGAAAGCGGAAGGCCCCATCGTGCTCCTCGGCAAATAAGGCGGCGCCAGCGACTCGCGCCGTGAACTCGCGGCGCGCGAATTAGATTTATTCGATTGGCGAGCAAAATTTTCCGCAGGTAACTTGAACCTTGTCACTGCGGGCGGGCGCGAAAAACTCATCCCACAATGATCATTAAACCGAAGGTTCGCGGCTTCGTCTGCGTCACCGCCCACCCCACCGGCTGCGCCGCCCACATCCAGGAACAAATCGATTACGTAAAATCGAAAGGTCCGATCAAAAACGGCCCGAAAAACGTCTTGGTAATCGGCGCTTCCACCGGCTACGGCCTCGCTTCCCGCATCACGTCGGCCTTCGGCTCCGGCGCGAAAACACTCGGCGTCTTTTTCGAACGTCCCTCGGAAGAAGGCCGCCCCGCCACGCCGGGTTGGTATAACACGATCGCTTTCACCAAAGCCGCCAAAGCCGCCGGGCTTTATGCGAGCAACATCAACGGCGATGCATTCTCCGACGACATCAAGAAGCAAACGCTCGACGTTATCGCCCGCGAAATGGGCCCGATCGACCTGGTTGTTTACTCGCTCGCTTCCCCGCGCCGCACGCACCCAAAAACCGGCGCGGTGCACAAATCGACGCTCAAGCCGCTCGGCGCTCCTTACACCAACAAGACGGTCGATACTGACAAAGGTATCGTCAGCGAGGTCACCATCGAGCCCGCCAACGAAACCGAAACCGCCGACACCGTCGCGGTGATGGGCGGCGAAGATTGGGAAATGTGGATGGACGCCCTCATCGAAGCCAAACTGCTCGCTCCCGGTGCGACCTCCGTCGCCTACTCTTACATTGGCCCCGTCCACACCTGGCCGATCTACAAAGACGGCACCATCGGCACCGCGAAAATCGATCTCGAACGCGCCGCCAAGGCCATCCACCAAAAGCTCGACGCGTTCGGCGGCGGCCGCGCGTTCATCTCGGTCAACAAAGCGCTCGTCACGCAGGCGAGTTCCGCAATTCCCGTCGTGCCGCTCTACATTTCCATTCTCTACAAAGTGATGAAAGAAGCCGGCACCCACGAAGGTTGCATCGAACAAATGCAACGCCTCTTCGCGACGCAGCTCTACAATAACAGCGCCCTCAAATTCGACACGGAAGGCCGCGTGCGCGTCGACGATTGGGAAATGCGTCCGGAGATCCAGGAACCCGTTTCCGTGATCTGGCCGCAAGTCACGACCGAGAATCTCGCGCAGCTCACCGACATCGTTGGGTATCGGGCGGAGTTCTTAAAACTCTTCGGCTTCGGCGTGGCCGGCGTGAACTACGAAGCAGAAGTCGAGCCGCACGTAGCGATGCTGTAACTCGATTGCTTGTTTACGGCGGGGTCATTGACCCCGCCTTTTTCATGCGAGTTGTCATTCAAAGAGTTTCCTCAGCGAGCGTCACCATCGACGGTCGCATCAATGGCGAAATCGGCGCCGGTTTGCTCGTGCTTCAAGGCATTGAATCTGCCGACACCGCAGCCGACGGCGAATGGCTCGCGCAAAAAATCGCCAAGCTGCGCATCTTCCCCGATGAGGCCGGCCACATGAATAAATCCGTGGCCGATATTGCCGGCGGGATCTTGCTCGTGAGCCAGTTCACGCTCTACGCCAGCACGCAAAAAGGCTCACGCCCGTCTTTTAACGCGGCCGCCCGTCCCGAGCATGCGCGTCCGCTTTACGCACAGTTCATCACGCAACTTGGCACTGCACTTGGGCGTCCCGTGCAAACCGGCGAGTTCGGCGCATCGATGGCCGTCGCGTTGGTCAACGAAGGGCCGGTGACGATTATCATCGATTCCAAACTACGCGAGTAAGCGCAGCCGAGTCTCGCATCGACTCACGCAGCCCGACGGCTTTTATCGCTGCATGCTTAAACGAGTCGCCCTGTTTCTCGCATTCACGCTGACCGTCTTCGGTGCAGAAAACACCGCGGAAGACGCCAACCTCAAGTATTTCAAGGACCTCGCCGAGACGCGCAATTACACGCTCGGGCGACCGGTTTCGCCGAAGATCACCCCTGATGGTGCCTTTGTTATTTTTCTGCGCGCCGCTCCGCGTAATCCCACCCTGCGCCTTTACGAGTTCACCATCGCCACGGGCGTGGAACGTGAATTGCTTTCGCCCGAACAGATTCTCGGCAGCGGTGAAGAAAAACTCAGCGCCGAAGAAAAAGCGCGTCGTGAACGCATGCGCCAAAGCCTCCGTGGTTTCACGTCGTTCTCGATGTCGTTCGATGGCGCCAAGCTTCTCGTTATCCTTTCGGGAAAACTCTACGTCGTATCGCGCGCTGATTTAAAATTCACTGAACTTCCCGGGGAAAATTGGATCGACCCGCGCTTCTCGCCCGACGGACGTTATGTTTCCGCCGTTAAAGGGGGCGAACTCCACACGATCGATCTCGCGAGCAACACCGCGAGCGTCGTCACCACCGGCGCTGGCGGGGCAATCACGAACGCGACCGCAGAATTCGTAGCGCAAGAAGAGATGAACCGATTTCAAGGCTACTGGTGGTCGCCGGATGCATCGCAGTTTCTCTATCAGCAAACCGATGAGTCCGCCGTCGAAACCCGCTACATCGCCAACGCGCTACATCCCGAGGAAAAGCCAGCGAGCTTCGCGTATCCCAAAGCAGGTTCACCCAACGCCGTGGTGCGCGTCGGCCTCATCGCTCGCGCCGGCGGCGAAACGCGCTGGGTGCAATGGGACAACCAAAAGTATCCGTATCTCGCTCGGGTCACCTGGGAAAACGCGAATTCGCCGCTCACCTTGCTCGTGCAAAATCGCACCCAGACCGAACAAGTGCTTCTCGCGGTCGACCAAATCACGGGGGCCGTCACGGAATTATTAAAGGAAACCGATCCGGCATGGCTGAACTTGGACGCCAACTGGTCGGGCGCTGTAAATGAAATCCCCGCCCCGCTCTGGCTATCAGACGGTCGCCAATTTCTATGGGCCACAGAGCAGCGCGGTGGGTGGCAAATCGAACTTCGGGAAGCCTCGGGAAAACTTGTCCGCGAAATCACACCGCTGAAATTTGGTTATCGCGGCCTGCTGGGTATCGATGAATCAAGCGGCAGCATTTTTGTCCGCGGCAGCCTCGACGCACGCGAAGTTCACCTTTGGCGTTTCCCGTTAGCGGGCGGCGAAGGCACCGCTCTTACGAATGAGCGTGGGCACCACACGGCATTTTTCGCCAAGAAAACCGGCAAGCTCGTGCACACCTTTGACCTGTTCGACGGAAGCTACGGCGCTCGCGTGCTCGACCTGAACGGCCAGTTACTCGCGACCATGAAAGTCACCGCGGAAAACCCCGCGCGTTTCCCGACCACGGAACTTACGCGCACGCGGAGTCTGTTGCCATTCGATGCCGCAATCACGAGGCCGACGAATTTCAAAGCGGGCGCGAAATATCCCGTCATTCTTCAAGTTTACGCCGGCCCGACTTCGAAACGCGTTAACGCCACGATTCGCGATTACCTCCCCGATCAATGGATGGCCGATCAAGGTTACATTGTGGTGCGACTCGATGGACGAGGCACGCCGTGGCAAGGCCGCGATTGGGAACGCATCATCAAGGGTAATTTCATCGACACCGCGCTCAACGATCAGGTGACCGGCCTGCAAGCGCTCGCTTCACACTACCCCGAAATCGACCTCATGCGCGTCGGCGTCACCGGTTGGTCGTGGGGCGGATATTTTAGCGCAATGGCAGCCATTCGCCGGCCCGACGTGTTTCGCGGCGGCGTCGTGGGCGCTCCAGTCATCACGTGGGAAAACTACGATACGCACTATACGGAACGCTACCTCGGCCTCCCGCAGGACAATTCTGAGGCTTACCGCATCAGCAACGTGACCACCTACGTAAACGAACTCCGCCGGCCGCTTATGCTCATCCACGGACTTACGGACGATAACGTCTATTTTCAACACACGCTGCAGCTCGCCGACGCATTGTTCATGGCAGGCAAACCCTACGAACTGCTCCCCATGCTCGGAACTCACATGATCAGCGATCCCTTGGTGCGCCTACGCCAACAACAGCGCATTATGGATTTCTTTAACTTCAACGTGAAAGGCGTAAATTAGGATCCACGTAAATCGTCTTATTTGGCGATTAATACGAATTTAAGGCATTTTATCGTCATTTTTGGCGATTTATGATGTGTATATAAATCGCCAAACAGGACGATTTATTTGACTTTAAAGTTATAATTCGCCACCCTAGGCGTGTTATGAAGATGTCCAAACAAGCCACCGACGAAGCCATCTTAACGGAATTGGGCAGCCGCTTGGCGAATGCCCGCCTTCATCTTAATCTGACTCAAACTCAGCTAGCCCTCAACGCGGGTGTGTCCAAGCGGACGATTGAGCGTTTAGAGGCCGGCCAAGTCGGCACGCAGTTGTCGGGCTTTCTACGAGTTTGTCGTGCGCTCGATCTGCTCGAACGCCTGGAAACATTTGTTCCTGAGCCGACGCCAAGCCCGATGGAGCAACTCCGACTCGGCGGTCGCAAACGCCAGCGCGCTTCCCGCGAAAAACATCTTGTGGTCGAAGAGCCTGCTGCTGAGTGGAAATGGGGCGACGAAAAATGAGCACACTCGCCGAAGTCAAACTATGGGGCCGCACCATCGGAGCCGTTTCACTAGGAGAAGACAGCCCACATGCCGCTTTCGAATACGATCGCGCGTTCACGCAGAGTGGCATCGAGGCCGCGCCGATCATGATGCCTCTGTCGAATCGCATCTATCGTTTTCCTGACCTGCCCTTGGGAACGTTCCACGGCTTGCCGGGCATGCTTGCAGATTCGCTGCCGGATAAATTCGGCAACGCCCTCATCGATGCCTGGCTCGCCACCCAAGGCCGCACGCCCAATAGTTTCAACGCCGTCGAACGTCTCTGCTACACCGGCGCTCGCGGGATGGGCGCGCTGGAGTTCGTGCCGACGGTCGGCCCGCGCCTGCAAAAGCCCCACCCGATTGAAATCGATGCTCTGGTGAAACTCGCTTCCGACGTGCTCACTCAACGCAGCAATCTCAACGCTACGTTCGCCGACGAGGAACGCGCGACCGCGCTCAACGACATTCTTCGCGTCGGCACATCGGCGGGTGGTGCGCGGGCGAAGGCCGTCATCGCGTGGAATCGTGACAGCAACGAAGTGCGTTCCGGACAAATTGCCGCCGGCGAAGGTTTCGACTATTGGCTCCTCAAATTCGACGGTGTCTCCGGCAACAAGGACAAGGAACTCGACGATCCGAAAGGATACGGCGCGAGCGAATACGCGTATTCGCTCATGGCCAAAGCCGCCGGCATCACGATGACTGAATGCCGCCTCCTTGAAGAAAACGGCCGGCGTCACTTCATGACGCGCCGCTTTGATCGTCTCCCCGGCGGAGAGAAACTGCACATGCAGTCGCTGTGCGCCCTCGCTCACTTTGATTTTAATGCGGCTGGCGCTTACTCCTATGAACAAGCGCTGCTCGTCATGCGGCAGCTGAACCTCCCGATGGAAGCCATCGAAGAACAGTTTCGCCGCATGGCGTTCAACATCGTCTCGCGCAACCAAGACGATCACGTGAAGAATATCGCGTTCCTCATGAACAAGCGCGGCCAGTGGTCGCTCTCACCGGCCTTCGATGTCAGCTACAGTTACAATCCCAGCGGCGACTGGACGTCACGTCACCAGATGACCCTCAACGGCAAACGCGACGGCTTCGATCTCGGTGATTTTGAAGCCTGCGCTAAAGTCGGAATTATGAAACGAGGCCGCGCGGAAACCATCGTCAACGAAGTCATCACTGCCGTCACGCGCTGGCCAGAGTTCGCGCACGAAGCCAAAGTCTCGGACGCGTGGATCGATCAAATCCAGCGCAATCTGCGACTGGGATCTGCGAAACGTTAATCGCGCTCAGTCCTCGAACGCTTCGACGCTCCGGCTCTTGCCGTTATCTTTGGCGCTCAGCTTAAGAATAAAAGGCGCGGCGGTTTCCGCCCATTCGTCCGCCTTGGGATAACTCGCGGCTTGATCGTTCCAACACTGGCGCAGCATCGCCGTATCGATCACTCCCGGATTCAGCGGCACTGCCGCCATGCCCGCAGGCAACTCTTGTGCGAGCGCTTGCGTGAGACCTTCGATCGCAAACTTGCTTGCGCAATACGGGGCAACTTCTGGCGAAGTGCCGCGTCCCCACCCCGAACTAAAATTCACAATCACGCCCTTCTTCTTCGCCACCATCGCGGGCACAAAATGTCGCAGCACGTTCGCCACGCCTTTGATGTTCACGTCGATGAGTTTGTTGAACTCGTTCGCCGGCACTTTCCATAGCGGAGCCGGGTTGTTCATCAACGCAGCGTTGTTGATCAAAAAATCCGGCGCACCGTGCGTGCCCAACACTTTCTCCGACCAAATCGCCACGCGCGTCTCCTCTGTCACATCGACCGCCGTGAAATCGTTCGGTGAAGGATGCGTGAGACGTAGGTTCAGAACTTCGGCACTGCGTCCGCAGCCCACGACGGTGTGCCCGTGGGAAATATACCACTCGGCGAGCGCGCGACCGAGGCCTTTGGTCACGCCGGTGATGACAATGACTTTGCCCATTAACGCGTTTGGAGACGGATCTTGTTCAGGCCTTGCTTGCGGCAGATATCCATCGCTTTCAGCGCGAATTGCAGCTCCGCCGTTTCGTCGGAGCGGATCAGCACCGTAATGTCTTTCGTGACGCCGCCGATTTCATGCACGATCTGCTCCAACGTATCCATCGACGCAGGTTTCCCGTTCACTTCAACCCTGCCGTCTTTCGTGATCGTGATCGTCAACGAATCTTTAATTTCGCTCTTACCCGCAGTCTCCGCTTTCGGCAGCGTCAGGTTCATCGTGGTCATCGAGCGAAACTGCATCGTGACGAAGGCGAAAAACACGAGCATTACGAGCACGTCGATCAGCGCGACGAGATTCATCTCGGGACGCCGGCGTCTTTTCCGAACCAGTGTGCTCATGATTTAGAATTGCGAGCCAGCAGACGCTCGAGCAGCAGATCCATCTTCGCGGCGTAGTTATCGATCTTGCGCAACAAATAACCGGAAGGCACCAGCGCCAGCAGCGCGACGATCAAACCAATCAGTGTCGCGGAGAGCGCCAGCGAGACACCGTTGGTAAACGCCACCGGGTCAGGCAGGCCGGTCTCGGGCGAAATCTGTTTAAACACCTTCAGCAAACCCGTGATCGTGCCGGTCAATCCGAGCAACGGAGCCGTCACGTAAATCACATCGAGATACGGCACACCCCGCTCCATGCGGTTGAGTTGAAGCCGGGCAAACGCTTTCACCGCGTCAGGATCGTCTTTGTGGAGTTGGGAAAATTCCACGATGCGCGCGATGACCGAGTGGCGACCACCCTGCACCGGTTTGCCCTCAATAATGGCGTCAACGATATCGTCCGGGAGAATCGCATCTTTACGCAGGGCATAAAGGCGCTCGGCAATAATGTAGATCGCAATGATGGAACAGAGAAGGAGCGGCCAGAACAGTAATCCGGCACCCGTGATGATATCGCGCATATGGAATTGTTAAGTGAAGTGGCGTCTTAGACGCGGACAAGCCGGAAAAGGTTCATCGCCAAGCGCTTTTATTCCAACTTTCCCGTTTTGAGCCGCGCAGCCAGTGCATTCATCTCTAATTCAAGTTGTTTGCCGGCCTCCACCCGCAGCACCTGACGGGCTTTGGTCAACGCCTGCAACGCTGCCGGAATCTGCCCTTGGTTCGCCAAATGGACAACAAACGGCACGACCACTTTATCGTAATAATCGATCGATGCGCCCCCTCCGGTTGTCAACAGCACTTGGTTGTAAGTCTTAATCTGCCCCGCCAAATCGTTTTCCTTGAGGCTCACTCGAATCGTCTCGGCAGCGCGTTCGATACTCAAATCTACTCGCCCGCTCTGATATTTTTTCGCCATTCGCTGCGCTTCGAAGTTCGCCAGACTCGTCTCACCACGCGCGCGCAACACCTCACCAAGTTGACGGGAAAAGTCGTTCTCCAAGTCCGGGTATTTCTGAAACACCAACAACGCCTCACGCAAAATCGTCTCGCGCGCCCGAAGATCCTGCGGTGCCGCGGCCTGCTGCGCCTCGATCAAAACCTGCCAGCCAGCGAGATTACGGCGCTCACGATTCACCGCCTCCCTGGCTGTTTTCAGCGCAGCAGCGGACTGGTTATCGCGCAAATACTCCTTCGCAAACAGCGCATGCATGACCGATATCTTGTAAGTCGGCAGCGCCCGGAAGCGCTCCGTAATAAAGAGCAATTCGTGGTCGTTGAGGTTGCCCCATGTTTGCGGATCGTAAGCCAGGCCAACGATAAATTTCTGCTCCGCGTATCGCCCGCAATCGAGCTGCCAGCTTTGCGTGTTATTCAAATAACCAAACCACGCGTGGCGCCCGTCCAAGCCCGCCCCGCGAAACATCAGCGTGGGTATGCCCTTCGCCTTGCCGGCCGTGCTCGCAAAATACGCCTGATCCACGCAAATGCCGCCCTGAGCCAAAATTGTTTCCAACCGGTAGTCCGAGCCACCCCACATGTATTGATTCTGAGCGAGGCGATCCTTCCGGTATTTGATCAGGTCGTAAGCTTTGCCGAAATCCGCCAGCCCCGGCCCGACATTTTTGCGCGCCCAGTCCAACTCCCCAAACGGCGCGACATTATCGACGACAAACTTCAGTTCGCTCGCAGGCAAACGGCGGAGTCGCTGCGCGGTGAAATTCGCGCGATCCAGCTTGGCCCAGTAACTAAACGCCACTTCGGGTGCCGGCAGCTTTCTCGGCAACACGCGGGCATTCACCTGCCCATGCGGCCATTGCGGGGGCGGCGGCACATCGTAAACGACCGCAATCGCAACCGCCAGATTCCCATATTCCGCAAACAACGCCGGTTCTTTCGCGTAAATTGTCTGAAGGGTGGCCAGCACCTCACGCAAATTATCGAGCGGTGAAAGCGTCAGGAAAAACTCTTCCGAAAACGCCGCATTATTAAGCACGGCCAATTGCAGTTCACGTGACATCACCGCCGCCAGCGAACCCGGCTGCATCGGATAACTCTCCGCCATGTTCGGATGCGCCACACCCGCCGTCTCCACTGCTTTGATCCAGTCATCAATCGCGCGCCCGCGTGGCGTCGCCAGCAAATCCGCCCAGCGATAAAGAAAATACCACGCCGCGACGTAACCGCTATTGGCCTCGTAAGCCTGTTGCGCCGCCTTGCGCAACTGCGACGCGGCACCACCCCAACCTCTTGTTGAAGATTCTTCTACAAGACTCGCAATTCGCGCCGAAGTCGGCGCGCGCGCCAATTCCCCCTCAGCGAATGGCTCGGCACCCTGCGCAGCACTCACACCCAGCAGAAAAAAAAGTCCTAAGAAACGCACTGCTTTAACCAAAGTGTGATTCCAACCAAGGAGCAAGCCGGCTGGTTTCACTTCGCCAATGAAAAAGCGGAGCCGTTTCGGGCTCCGCTTGGGAATTAAACTGGAATCACGTTACTGCGACACGCCGCTCTCCGCGGCCGGCGAGGTGCTCTTGAATTCGAGCTTCTCGCCGTTGCGCACAATCAGGATCGTATCGCCTTCCTTCACCTCGCCACGCAGCAAGGCTTCGGCCAACGGATCTTCAAGGTAGTGCTCCACCGCACGACGCAGCGGCCGTGCACCGTATTTCTCGTCGTAGCCCTTCTCGATCAGGAGAGTCTTCGATTCCGGCGAGAATTCGAGGTGCAGGTTGCGCGCCGCGAGACGCTTGATGACTTTCGACGCCTCGATTTCAACGATCTTAAGAAGGTCGTCCTTGTTGAGGGGACGAAACACCACGAGGTCGTTAATACGATTCAAGAACTCGGGCTTGAAGATGCGCTTGGCTTCTTCGAGCACCTTTTCCTTGAGCTTGTCCATGTCGTGGAAGTCGGACGAACCGGCCGCCGCGAAGCCCATCGTCGTCTGGCGCTGGATGAGTTGCGCGCCGACGTTGGTCGTCATGATAAGGATCGTGTTACGGAAATCCACGCTGCGACCCAACGAATCGGTCAGGCGACCGTCTTCGAGAATTTGCAACATGATCTGCACGACGTCCGGATGCGCTTTTTCGATTTCGTCGAAAAGCACGACGGAATACGGGCGACGACGGACGGCTTCAGTGAGTTGGCCGCCCTCTTCATAACCGACATAGCCGGGAGGCGAACCGACGAGGCGCGACACCGCGAACTTCTCCATGTATTCCGACATGTCGATCTGGATGATCGCGTCTTGCGAACCGAACATCTGCGCGGCGAGTTGCTTCGCGAGTTCGGTTTTGCCGACGCCGGTCGGGCCCATGAACATGAACGAACCAATCGGACGGCGCGGATCTTTGAGATCGGCACGACTGCGACGCAGGGCGCGCGCAATGGCGATCGTCGCAGGATCTTGGCCCACGATGATTTTCTGAAGTTCTTTTTCAAGGGTGAGCAATTTCTCGCTCTCCTTCTTTTCCATGCGGCTCAACGGAATGCCGGTCCACTCGGAGACGACCACGGTCATTTGCTCCTCATCGACAATGATGCGGTGCTCGTCACGCGTCTTTTTCCACGTGGTGATCAGCTCTTCTTGTTTCGCGCGGAGTTGTTTCTCCTGGTCGCGATACTTAGCCGCCTCCTCGAAGTGTTGGGCCGCGATCGCCTGCTCCTTTTGAGCGCAGACGGCTTCGATGTCCTTGTTCATCGCTTCGATTTCCGGCGGACGATTCAGCGTCGTGATGCGGGCGCGCGAACCGGCTTCGTCCATGACGTCGATGGCCTTGTCCGGGAGGAAACGACCCGTGATATAACGGTCGGAAAGTTTCGCCGCAGCTTCGATCGCCTTGTCGGTGAACGTCGCTTTGTGGTGATCTTCGTATTTACCGCGAATCCCCTTGAGAATCGTGATCGTGTCTTCGACGGACGGCGGTTCGACCTTCACCGATTGGAAACGGCGGTCGAGCGCGCTGTCCTTCTCGATGTATTTACGATACTCGTTGAGGGTCGTCGCGCCGATGCACTGGAGTTCGCCACGCGAGAGCGCGGGTTTGAAGATGTTGGACGCATCCATCGCGCCTTCGGCGGCGCCAGCGCCGACGATCGTGTGCATTTCATCGATGAAAATGATCACGTTCTTGGCGCGTTTGATTTCGTCCATCACCGCTTTGATGCGCTCTTCGAATTGGCCGCGGTATTTCGTGCCCGCGACCATAAGCGCGAGGTCGAGCGTGATGACTTTTTTGTCGGCGAGGATTTCCGGGACGTTGCCCTTGGCAATTTCCTGCGCGAGACCTTCGACGATCGCGGTTTTACCCACGCCGGCTTCACCGACGAGGACGGGATTGTTTTTGGTGCGACGGCAAAGGATTTGAATGACGCGACTGATTTCTTTCTGACGGCCGACCACCGGATCCATTTCGGATTTGCGGGCGAGTTCAGTGAGGTCGCGACCGAACGCTTTCAGCGCGGGAGTCTTGGGCTCTTTTTTTCCGCCCTCTTCACCGCCACGTGACGCGGATTCTTCACCGCCGCCGCTGTTGCCAGCGCCGGATTGACCGCCGTCCCCGCCCTGATTGGACGAGAACTGCGGATCGAGTTCGCGAAGGATTTCGTTGCGGGTGCGTTCGATGTCGATTTCGAGCGTTTTGAGCACACGCGCGGCGACGCCTTCACCCTCGCGGAGCAAACCGAGAAGGATGTGTTCCGTGCCGACGTAAGAATGATTAAGCGCTTTCGCTTCCTTGCCGGCGAGGGCGAGGACTTTTTTGACGCGAGGCGTATAAGGAATGCTGCCGACGGGAGTTTTCGATTCCTGGCCGATGCCGACTTGTTTTTCGACTTCGGAGCGCACGGTTTCGAGATCGAGGCCCATCTTTTGGAGGACGCTGACCGCAACACCCTGACCCAATTTAATCAGGCCGAGCAACAGATGCTCCGTGCCGACATAGTTGTGGTGGAAGCGATCGGCTTCTTTGCGAGCCAGCGCGAGCACCTGCTGCGCACGTGGCGTGAAGTTGTTCATTGGTTCCATGTGGTGCTTTGTTGGTGGTTTTTAAAGTGTGACAAAATCTCAACGCGAAGCGTTGGAAAAGTCCGGTGCGGGTATCTTAGCAATTTCCGTGCGCAAACGCTCCGCGCGTAACAAATCGCGCTGGCCGGGCTCAAAAGAACCTTTCGCCGCGTGCTGCACATGGCCAGGTTGGCATTCGATAAACAGACGATCCACGACCCCGCGCTGGCCGTCGGCGAAGATGCCGAGATCGATGCCGAGTCGAATGAGCGAAAGCAGATTCATCGCTTCACCGGAGTTGAGAAGATAACCGTTCTGCAAAATCCCATAAGCGCGGCCCATCTTGTCGAACAGTTTGGTCGGATCGGTCTCGAGGAGTTTCGCGCGAGCGTTTTCTTCCTGCTCGATGATCGTGCTGAGCACGCCGTGCAGGTGTTTGATGATGTTTTCTTCGCTTTCGCCAAGCGTGGTTTGGTTCGAAATCTGGAAGATGCTGCCGCTTGCGTCCGAACCTTCGCCGAAGAGTCCGCGCACCGCCATCCCGAGCTGATTTACGGCGCGAACGACCTTTTCCATCTGCCCGGAAATCACCAGCGCCGGCAGGTGCATCATCGCCGAGGCGCGGATGCCGGTGCCGAGATTCGTTGGGCACGCGGAGAGATAACCGAGCTTCGGGGAGAACGCGTAATCGAGGTGTTCTTCGAGGTCGGTATCGAGCGTGTTAATCGTGTTCCAGACCTTCTTAAATTGAAAACCCGCGCGTAGCACCTGGATGCGCAGATGATCTTCTTCGTTGATCATCACGACGCACGATTGGTCTTTGCTGATCACGATGCCGGAACCCGACTTCGTCTGGCAGAGTTCGCGGCTGATCAAATGGCGTTCGACGAGGATCTGTTTTTGCAGGTCATCGAGCGTCTCGACGGGAATCGCGAGACCGCGTTTCATTTGTGGAAGTGCGGCGACGGCCTGCATGCAGCGATCGCGGATCTCGCGTTTTTGCGACTCCTTGGCCCAACCCGGGAAAGGCTGCTGTGCCAAATTGCGCGCCAGCCGCATCCGCGTCATGAGCACGATGGCGCTCTTGCTGGTAGCGGTGTCCGTGAGCTCGGAATGCGAGTCGATGAGTTCGTTGATCTTCATTACTCGGCGGCTCCGGCGTTTTTCGGACCGGAAGATTCACGGACTTGCTGCAATTCATCGCGATAACGCGCGGCGTCTTCGTAACGCTCGGCTTTGATCGCCTGGTCGAGATCGGTTTCGAGTTGGGTCAGGCGCTCGTAGTGCGAGCGACGCTCCAACGCGCGCTGCGGCACCTTGCCAGTGTGCGCGACGCCTTTGTGCATGGTGTCGAGCATCGGTTCGAGCGTGTCGCCGAAAAATTCGTAGCACGAAGGACATCCGAAACGGCCGCTTTTCTTAAAATCTTGCTGCGTAAACCCGCAGGCCTTGCAACGCACGTCGCCGGACGGCTCGGGATTGAGCGAGGCTTTGAGCAGCAAATCGGCGAGCGAAAACCCGCTCGGGTCAGTAACGCCTTTGGCCTGCGCGCACGCTTCGCACAAATCCACCTTATGAATCTTATTATTAACGATCTGAGTCAGGTGAACGGTAGCGGGCTTGGGGCAGAGGTCGCACTTGAGTGAGTTGGCCATGTCGTAAAGTTGAAGCGGAAAATAATGCCTCAGCTCAGAAACGCAAATTGCGCGCTGAAAGGCCGGTGCTTTCCTGCACCATTTATGCCAAATCCCGTTTGGCCGAAGCAAGCGCAGAGGCTGCGCGGGATGGATTTATGTCCGCGTGCCTTCCACGCGCACTCGCTTGCGGAAACTCTGCAAAATCGACGCCGTAATTGCTCCGGGTTTACCGGTGCCGATGACGCGGCCATCGAGTTTCACCACGGGAATCACTTCGGCGCCCGTGCCAGTCAAAAAGCACTCGTCGGCGCACCACACGTCATAGCGCGTGAGATCGCCCTCGCGAATCGGGATGTTCAGTTCGACGGCGATATCGAAAATTGTGCCGCGCGTGATCCCTTTGAGCGCACCTGCCGAGGCTGCCGGCGTGATGATCGTGCCTTTCTGGATGATGAAAATGTTATCCGCGGTGCACTCCGCGACGTAGCCTTGCTGGTTCAACATGATCGCTTCGAGCGCGCCGGCTTGGCGGGCTTCGATTTTGGCGAGGATGTTGTTGAGATAATTCAGCGACTTCACTGTCGGCGGCAACATGTCCGGCGAGATGCGGCGCGTGGGCACCGTGACGATGCTGAGGCCGTTGTCGTAGTGCTCCTGCGGATAGAGCGAAATCTTGCTCGCGATGATGAATAGCGTCGGTTTCTCGCACAACCAAGGTGCGAGGCCGAGATCGCCCGCGCCACGCGTGATCACGAGGCGGATATAGCCGTCAGCGAGATTGTTTTTACGACACGTTTCCAGGACGGCCTCGGTCATCGCCGCGCGATCGAGCGGCACGGCCAGCATGAGTGCCTTGGCGGACATTTCGAGACGTTCCAGATGTTCATCGAGGCGGTAAACATTGCCGCCGTAAATGCGGATGCCCTCAAACACGCCGTCTCCGTAGAGCAAACCGTGGTCAAACACGGACACTTTAGCCTCGGACGAATCGACATACTTGCCGTCTAGATAAACGATCATGCGCCCATCTTGCAAAAACCCGCCGTGCTTTGTCCAGTCCGCGATACCGGAAATGCTCTTGAATTCGCCACTTCAGCCTCAACTGTCGCGCAGTCAACGGGCCGTAGTTTTCTCTCCACTTATGAAAATACGTTCCCGTGTCGGCACAGCCGGCTTCACGCTCATCGAGCTGCTTACAGTTATCGCCATCATCGGCATTCTCGCAGCTCTGATTTTCCCCACGGTCGGCAAAGTCCGCGAAACGGCCCAGCGCACCGTCGACGCAAACAACCTCCGCGAAATCGTCAAAGCCGCGACTATCTTTGCGGCGGACAACAACGACCGTCTGCCCGATCCCCAGACTGGCGCGACTACGGCCATTACCGGCGGCGACGCCGTATTCAAATGGGCCGGAATTCTCGCCAAACGCGGCATTTTGAGCGACCCCAGTTTTTATTTTGCGAAAAACGACCCGGCGTTCAATGGCACCGCGCCCACCGCCATCATTCTCGCCACCGATACCGCTCGCAACAGCCTAGATCCGACCTTCGTCAACGGTCGCGAGTTGAGCTTCGAATTCGTCGGTGGCTTGCGCATGGGCGATGCCCCGACGACACCCGTCGCCTTCACGCGCGGCCTGAAAACTGACGGTGCATGGGATAACATTAAAGGCGTCTATAAGGATTCCGGCGGCCACATCGCTTTCCTCGGCGGCAACGTGCAATTCTTCTCCAACACCTCCGACGCCGCCAACCAGTTCACCAAAACCAATGGTGTCAAAGGCACCAACGTCCTCCAGGCCATCCCCTACAACGCCACCGCTCCCGCCAACAGCGCGCGCGTCTACGCCACCGGCCAAGGCGGCACGGGCACGCCAGCTGGAGTCGTCGCGACCGCACCTTAATCCCAAAGGCCATCATTACTTCTGCAGCCCCGCATATCCGCGGGGCTTTTTTCTTCCCCTCTTTCAGGCGTAACCCCATATCTGGCCGATATCAACATGGCCCCCGCCACCCCCACTTACATCATTGGTCACAAAAATCCCGACGCAGACTCAATCTGCTCGGCCATTGCTTACGCTGCTTTTAAGGAAGCCCGCGGTGAAACTGGGTTTGTGGCCGCTCGTTGCGGCAATTCCAACGCTCGCATCGACGCTATCCTCGAACGCTTCAAAACGCCCCTCCCCATCTATCTAAGCGACGTGTCACCCCGCGTGCGCGATATGATGACGGCACGCCCAATCTCCGTGAGCATGGGCGCGACCTGCGCGGAAACGCTGCGGATGTTCGACCAGAACCCCATCACCGTTCTCCCCGTCGTTTCCGCTGAAAATCATGCCGTCGGGACGGTCACCCTCACCCAACTCGGCCACTTTTTCATCCCACGTTTGGACGAGCCGCGTTCGATGCGCCTCGTGCGCACCAGCCTCGCCCGCATCGTGCAGACGCTCAAAGCCTCCGTCCTTCATTTGTCCGATGGCGACAAACTCGAAGAACTCTACGTCCGCATCGGCGCGATGGACATCGGCACATTCTGGAAAATTTCCGAGAAGGACAACATTCCCGCTGGCAACTCGATCATCATCGTGGGCGACCGCACCGATGTGCAGCAACGCGCCATCGAACTCGGGATCCGCGCCCTGATCATCAGCGGAAACCTACCTGTCGAACCTGCCGTGGTTGAATGCGCGAAAAAACGCGGCGTGAGCATCATCATCAGCGCGCACGACACCGCCACGACCGCGTGGTTTGTGCGCACCGCCGCGACCGTTGAAAAACTCGTCGAACGCGAATTCTCCGCCCTGAACCCCGATTCTCGCATCACCGACATTCGCCGCAAATTCGGCCAGAACGCCGCGCACGCGATGATGGTCACCAACGACGACGGCACGCTGCTCGGCATCCTCACGAAATCCGATCTCCTCAAGCCGGTGCCAACCCGCATCGTCCTCGTCGACCACAACGAACTCACGCAAGCCGTCTCCGGCGCCGACGAAGTCACGGTCGCAGAAATCATCGATCACCACCGCCTCGGGCCCATGGCGACGCAGCAGCCGATCCTGTTCATCAACGAACCCGTCGGCTCCACGTGCACGATCATTGCCGACCTCTTCCGTCGCCACGGATTAAAGCCCTCGCCCAATCTTGCCGGCATCATGATGTCCGGTCTGATCTCCGATACGCTGCTCCTGCAAAGCCCGACTTCGACGCCGAAAGATGCCGACATCCTCGCGTGGCTCGAATCACACGCGAACATCACGGGCAAAGCGCTCGCGGAACTCATCTTCAGTTCGGGCTCTGTCATTCTGGCGAGCGCTCCCGACAAGGTCGTGCGTTCTGATTTCAAAATCTACGACGAGGAAAAAATTCGTTTCTCCGTCTCGCAGGTCGAAGAACTCGGCTTCGATAATTTCTGGCAGCATTCGAAAGCACTCACCCAAGCGCTCCACGATCTCCGCAAATCCGAGAAACTCGCCTTCGCCTGCCTGCTCGTCACCGACATCAACACGCAGAACTCGCTTATGCTCGTCAAAGGTGAGCCGGAGTTCATCCAACGCATTTCCTACTCGCACGTGGAGCAGGACGAAATTTTCGATCTACCCGGTGTCGTCAGCCGCAAGAAACAACTGATTCCCTACCTCACCAGCGTGCTCCGTGAAATGAGCGCCGACGGCGTGTCCGCTTCGAAAAAAGAAACCTCCGCCCCGTTTAGCAAAGCGAGTTAAGTGTTCCCAAGGCCGCTACACCTACTTCAGCCCAAGCAGCGATTTCACCGCGGCGCGCACGAACGGCCACGAGGGCGATTCCGGTGAATTGCATTCGTGGTGCCCGACATTCGGCACCACTTTCATCACGGCATCGTCGCCCGCAGCGGCGGCGGCGTCGACAAACAGCATCGCTACTCTCGGCGGGGAAATCGTTTCGTTTTCACCATTGATGAAAATCATCGGCGCGCCAATCGGCAGCAGTTCGCGCGGGGAACCTTGCGCGTAACGCACCGGCCATTGCGCCGCGGATCCACCCATCAGCAACGTCACGACCGGCGCACCGCAGATTTCGTTTTCCACCGGCTGAAACTGTTTCAAATCTCCCAACGCGCCCAGTGGCACGACCCCATGGATTTTCAACGGCGTGGCCGAATACACTTCGCTGGTTTTCGGCAGCTTGGGTCTTGCCGCGAGCCAGAGACCCAAATGTCCGCCCGCAGAGTGCCCGACCGTGATGACCCGATTCAAATCCAGCGAATATTTCGCGGCGATCTCGCGTAACTTATCCGCCGCCGCAGCCACATCAAGAAAGGTCCCCGGCCAACCGCCGCCCGGTTGATCCGCGCGCCGGTATTCGATGTTAAACGTCGCTACGCCTTCCTTGCGCAGCGCGTCGGCCAGCGCCGCCGTATTCGGCGCACTCGCGTAGCGCTCGATCCAGCAACCGCCGTGAATCACAATCGCCACCGGATGCGGCCCCTTGCCCGCCGGTAGGCGCAAGTCGGCGTATTGGTTAGGGTCGGTGCCATAGACGATTTTCGCGTCGGGTGGCGCACTGGGAAGCGCGTCGATATCGGCCGGACGCAAGTAGCGCGGTTTATCCGCGGCCAAGCTCGAAAGCACTCCCGCCAACATCAAAACGCCGCCCATCACCAAACGCGTATTCTCCATAAACTGTTTGTTATCCGCGCTTCCATTACGCGCGAAACAAATCGTTGCCTCGCAGGCGCGCGGCCAGCAATTTGCCCTCTCATGTCCGTCGAAAACACCACGCCCGTGCCTGTGCCCAGTGACTTCATCCGCGATATTGTCGCGGCCGATGTCACCGCGAACCGTTACGCGAAAATCGTTACGCGTTTCCCGCCAGAGCCCAACGGTTATTTGCACATCGGCCACGCCAAGTCGATCTGCCTAAACTTCGGTATCGCCAAGGAACAAGGCGGCGTCTGCAACCTCCGCTTCGACGACACCAACCCGGCTAAGGAAGAAGCCGAATACGTGGATTCGATCACGACCGACGTGAAATGGCTCATCGCCGGCTGGGCCGACCACTGCCTCGGTTTCAAAGCCAAAGGCGCTCACCCCGCCGCGATCACCAGCAACGGTAAACCCGACCAGTATCTCGGTTCCGTTCCACCGAGCGCTACAAGCGAACCCTTTTTCGCGAGCGATTATTTCGACGCCCTCCACGCTTACGCGATCGCACTGATTAAACGTGGCAAAGCCTACGTCTGCGATCTCAGCCCGAAGGAGACCGAGGAATATCGCGGCGCGCCCGACAAGCCGGGCAAGGATTCGCCTTTTCGCAATCGCAGCGTCGAAGAGAATCTCGACCTCTTTCAACGTATGACCGCCGGCGAGTTTCCGGACGGCGCGCGATCATTGCGCAGCAAGATCGACATGACGTCGCCAAATATGTGGCTGCGCGATCCGTTGCTCTACCGCATCCGCCACATCCCGCATTATCACGCCGGTGCGAAATGGTGCGTCTATCCGCTCTACGATTATGCGCACTGCCTGAGCGATTACCTCGAAGGCGTCAGCCACAGCCTGTGCTCGCTCGAATTCGTGCCGCACCGCCCGCTCTACGACTGGGTGCTCGAAAGCCTCGGTCTGCCGCGACCGCTGCCGCATCAATATGAGTTCGCGAAACTCGTTCCCGCTTACACGTTGCTGAGCAAGCGCAACATCCTGCGCCTCGTGCAGGAAAACGTCGTCGCCGGCTGGGACGACCCGCGCCTCCCCACGCTTTCCGGGCTGCGTCGCCGCGGCGTGCCCGCCAGCGCAATCCGTGCCTTCGTCACCGGCGTTGGCGTGACGACTTTCAACAGCGTAACCGACATCGCCGTGTTCGAACACGCTGTCCGCAACGAACTCAACACGACCGCGGAACGCCGCCTCGGTGTGCTCAAGCCGATCAAGATCGTGCTCACGAACATCGCGGAAGGTGAAACGGTGGACTGCAAGGCCACGAACAACCCGCAGGCTGAAACGCCCACGACGCGGGCGATCGCGCTCACTCGCGAAGTATTCATCGAGACCGATGATTTCGCCGAGGTGCCGCCACCGAAATACTTCCGTCTAAAACCGGGCGGCGAAGTGCGCCTCAAATACGCGTGCATCATCAAGTGCGACGAGCTGGTGAAAGATGCCAACGGCGCGATCACCGAGATCCGTTGCACCGCCCAACTCGATACGCGCTCCGGCCAGCCCAATTCCGATAAGAAAGTGAAAGGCACGATCCATTGGGTTAGCGCCACGCAAGCCATCGACGCCGAAGTCCGCCTCTATGATCGCCTCTTCACCGTGCCGGAACCCGGCGCCGAGGAAGATTTCATGAAAGCGCTGAATCCGAAATCGCTCGAAGTAGTCTCCGCCAAGCTTGAGCCGTCCCTCGCCAACGCGAAATCCGGCGAAAGCTTCCAATTCGAGCGCCTCGGCTACTTCTCGATTGATCCGAAAGACTCCGCGTCCGGCAAACTCGTTTTCAATCGCACGATTACGCTCAAAGACACGTGGGCAAAATGAGGTGTTAGAAAGTAACGGCGCCTTGCGCGTGCAGTTCACTGGAGCTGGCAATACCGAACGCTACCTCCTGACCACGAGTTTCTAGCGCAACGCGCACGCTTTCCTGCGCGGGCAGCACCTCTTTCAGAAATTGCATTTCAATTCCCGCTGGGCGCGGCGGCTGGCCCGCGCGCACGAGTGCCGTCTGCAAACAGTCGAAGTAAGCGGTGTTGTTCATGTGCCGGTTGCCATCAAAATCCGAATAACGCAGCGACACCTCATGCGACTGCGTCATGTCTCCCGGCGGCGTGAAGCGTAATTTTTCCAAATCAGGACGAAACACCTCGGTCTCACCGACGGGAAACTGTTCCGCGAGCGCAAGCGGCACGCGCGTCAGCGTCTTCGTCTGCAAATTGAGATACAGCCACAGCGTGGACGCGGTCACCAGCAACTCTTCACCACTGAACACGCGCAGATCGCGATAGCCGCGAAATCCACGGATACCGGCAGACCACGTCACCACGCGGACATTTTCCTCGTAACCCGGATAGCGAATGATTTTGGCCGCGATCCGATTTAGGACCCAGCTCTCCTGGCGCGCTTCCATCGCCTTTGTGCCGAGACCAAACAAGTCCGCATGCTTGATCGCCGCTTCTTGCAGAAGCTGGAAAACACTGCCCAGCGTCATCAGCTGGTCGCGGTCAACCTCCCGGTAGGAAACCACTGCCGGGAGAATAAACTCCGAGGACATCGCGCGTGAGACGGACGACTCAGTTGGTTTCAGCAAACCGTTTCAGCCGCGCCAGCACTTTTTGCTGACCGAGAACACGGAAGATCGCCGTGAGACTCGGCCCGGCATTCGAGCCGCTGACGGCGAGGCGCGCGACGGATTGGTAATCGCCAAAACCGAGGTGATTTTTCTCCGCGAGTCCTTTCAAGCCCGCTTCGATCGTGGCGTCCGACGAGAAATCGATCACAGGGATCACCGAAATCAGTTCCGCGAGGCGCGCCTTCGGGTCGCCTTTGCCCATGACTTTTTCCTTCACCTTCACATCGAGGGGAAAATCTTCCGTGAAAAAATACACCGTGTAGGCACCGAGTTCGTCGATGGACTTAATCTTCGGCTGCGCGAGCAGCATGATTTCGCTGAAATACTTTTCATCTTTCAGCACGAGTTCGACGTTCGGCTGTTTTTGAAAATAGGTTTTCGCCAATTCCACGAACCGCTCCGCCGGCTGCACGAGCAGATAATTCATGTTCATATTCGCGAGCTTCTTGCCGTCGAACTTGGCATTGCTCTGGTTCACGCTGGGCAAATCGAACAGTTTGATGATGTCTTCGATCGGCATCTTTTCGCGGTCGTCGCCGGGATTCCAACCGAGTAGCGAAAGATAATTTACGAGCGCTTCCGGCAGGAAATAGCGTTGCTGGTATTCTTCGATCAGCGCGCCCTTGTCGCGTTTGCTCATTTTGCCCTGACCCATTTCGGGCGACTTCAAAATCAGCGGGATGTGCGCGAACACCGGCGCGGTCACCCCGAAGCCTTCGTAAAGGCGCACGTGTTTACTCGTGTTGGAAAGGTGGTCTTCGCCGCGGATGATGTGCGTGACCTTCATCTCAATGTCGTCGACGACATTCACGAAGTGAAACACCGGGTTGCCATCCGAGCGGAAAATCACGAAATCTTCGTCTTCCTGACGCTCCACTTTGCCGCGGATTTTGTCGTCGATGATGACGGGGTCGATTTTGACCTTCTCGACTTCTTTTTTGCGGTGATCGTCGAACACGCGATAACGCTCGCCGAGCATTTTAAACCAAATCGCGCCGTCCTTCTCGTAAGCACGGCCGGCATCGAGGAGCTTTTGTTTGTAGCGTTCGTAGATCGCGCCGCGCTGGCTCTGGCGATACGGACCATAGTCGCCGCGCTCGCCGACGCCGTTGGGATTCGGACCTTCGTCCCAATCCATGCCGAGCCACGTCAGGCTGTCGTAGATGAGTTGGAGAAACTGTTCGCTGTTGCGCGCTTGGTCCGTGTCTTCGATGCGCAGGATGAACGTGCCGCCGGTGTGGCGCGCGTAGAGCCAGTTAAACAACGCCGTGCGGGCGCTGCCGATGTGGAAAAAACCGGTGGGACTGGGAGCAAAACGGACGCGGACTTGGGACATGGAATGACGTGATTTAAAAGAGGAGCGGTCAATAAACCGCAACCTTCCCGCGCTGTCAAAACCTCTCCCCATCGGCTCAGTGCGTCCGCGGGTTGGACTCAAGCCACTTGATCGTCAGGTCAGGAAAATCGGTGAACACACCATCCACGTTGGCTTTCGCGAACAACGCCGAATGCAAGGCGTCGAGAGAAACAAACCCCGGCGGCAATTCGTCCGCGCGCACGGTGTAAGGATGCACGACCAACCCCGCAGCGTGCGCCCAAGCGACCAATTCACTCACTCCTGGCTCGTGCCTTTCGCTGCCGCTCGACGATACAATTCGATTAATCGCGGGCCCAACTCCATCGACCAATACCGCCAGTTGCTTGAGCCCATCACGCGAGGCCAGCGCATTATAATCAGTGCCGTCCGCACCCTTCACCCCGCCAAACAAGAGCACCATGCGGCCCTTCCACGCCAGTTCTCCGCGCATCCGGCGAATTTCCTCCAGTTCGAAGCATTGCACGAAACACGCGTCGCCCTTCCCTGCGTAACCATAACGCGCCAGCAGCGGCAAAACGGTTCCACCGAGATCAAATCCCTGCTCGCGATGCCACTCCGGCTGCTTGAGTTCGACGTAGATTCCCGTGCGCAAACCGCGACTTTGATTCAGCCCTTGGATCAACTGCAGTTCCTCTTCCAACGTCGGCACACGAAACTCACCTTTACCGACGGGAAACCGTTTCGGAAAAATTGCCCGCCCGCTGCGAAAATTGAAACGTTCGCTCACGCGGAGCTGCTTGATTTCCGCCAGCGTAAAATCGATCGCGTAGTAGCGTCCATCTGCGCGTTTCCGCTCAGGAAATCGCTTCACCACATCGGTCACGGTGTCGATCTGCACGTCGTGCAAGACGACCGGCACTCCGTCTTTCGTGAGCACGACGTCCTGTTCGATAAAATCCACGCCCATGCCATGGGCGAGCGCGACGGTCTCCAACGTATGTTCGGGCAAATAACCACTCGCGCCGCGATGGGCGATGACCAGCGGTCGCGCAATCGCATCCGCCACCGTCGTCACTGCCAGTATCAGACCGACCAAGAAAAATTTCAGCATGCCGAGAATTATGCGCAGGCTCGCCGCTTCAGCAAAAGCGAAACGCCCGCGTCATCGAATTGTCACGCTGCCTCAACTCGCAGGCGACTCCGGCTCCGGCAACTTTGCCGCGATAAACGCATCGATCAACGCCTGGGCTTCTTCTGACGGCAACCCCATGGCGCGCTCCGCGAAACGCGCGAGGTCTTTCGGCCACGGCGCTTTCAACAGATAATTCATCCCGCAGGGTCGCAGATCGATCGCCGCGCAATGCAGCGCCTGCCGCGTGATCGGCAATAATTCCGAATGTCTCGACGTCCAACCGCTGGTTGCGAAATCCAGATACAAGTTCTGATCCGGACCGTAGAGTTTATCCCCCACGACCCGGTGGTTCAGCCATTCCGCGTGCGCCCGGATCTGGTGTTTGCGCCCCGTCATCAGTTCCACGCCCACGAGCGTGTAACCGCCACGCGTGACGAGCGGATGAAAAATCGTGTGACACTCTTGCGAACCCTCGCCCCCATCGACGCGTTGCCGCACCGTCACGCTCGACTCGATGTCTGGTCCCAGCGGCTGATCGACCGAAACCGACTCGCGCAATTCTCCTTCGAGAATCGCCACGTAGGCCTTGCCGATCCGCCTTTTCAAAATGGCTTTTCCCAAGCGACCCGCGGCGGCCTCGGTCTTCGCCAGAACGATCACGCCACTCGTTTCGCGATCCAGGCGAAAGGCGAAGCGAATCGTCTCAAGTTTAAATTCCTCTTTCACCGCTCCCCCCAAACTCGACCACGGGCCGTTCTTGGAAGGATGCACCACGAGCCAGCCGGGCTTGTCGATTACGAGCATTTTGTCGTCCTCCAGAATCACCCATTTGGGCAATTCGCCCGGTTGCACAAGCGGTGCGGTCAGTCCGGGCAGAGGTTCGTCGGCATGTATCATGTGTTATGTTCAATAATTTTTTAGAAATATGTCGCCGAGAAAAATTGCAAAAACAACAAGCGCGTTTACGTGTCTGATTAGTCGAATGAAGTGGTTTAACCCAGTGATGCGTGCTCCCGGTCCTCAGGACGGCGGCGGTATCGGGAAGATAAGTTCGACCGACAATTTAAGCAGAAATTTTTCTGCCTCGTTAACCAAAGGAAATCCATGAACCAAAATAATCGTCCTCACGAAGTGATTGTGTCCGGTATCCATCTCGAACTCACGCAGGGAATGAAAGATCATGTGCGCGAAAAGATGGAGCGATTATTCCGTCATGAAGGACACATCGTGAGACTGAAGGTGGAGCTTGAGTGTGACCGTAAACACGACCACGACCACAAGTTCATCGCGAAAGGCCACGTCGTTATCAACGGCCCCGACATCAATGCCACGGTCCAGGCGGAAGACTGCTACAAAGCCATCGACCTGCTCGTGGACAAACTCGACCACGGCCTGCGCAAACGCCACGGCCTGCACAAGGACAAGCGAAACCACCCGCACGCGATCGAGTTCGACGGCGTCGAACTGCCCAAAGCGATCTGAGTCAGCAGAATCGTTTGCCGCAAATTCCAGCCCGCCACGACGGCGGGCTTTCTTTTGGTTATTTGCCACGCGGCAGGTGTGTGCGGCGCCGCGCACACCCGTCCGCGTTGAAATTCAGAGCACATCCGCACTTGCGGCGCGGGACAGTGCATGCGCTGCTTTCGGCCAACGATGACTCTGCTTATTCGCAATGCCCGTCTGCTCACGCTTGCCCAAGGTGCCCGCCCGCGACGCGGAAAGGAAATGAGCGAATTAAGCATCATTCCCGTTGGCGATGTGCTCGTCACAGAGGGCAAAATCGCTGCCTTCGGCGCAAAAGTCACGGCCCCGCCCGACACCGAGACCATCGATGCGCAAGGCCGGGTAGTGATGCCGGGATTCGTAGATTGCCACACGCATGCCTGCTGGGCGGGCGAACGGATGAGCGAATGGCTGCTCCAACTCAGTGGCACGCCTTACTCCGAAATTTTAAAGAAAGGCGGCGGCATTCACGCCACGGTCAACGCCGTGCGCGAAGCGACCCAAAAACAACTCGCCGCCAATCTCCGCGACCGCCTCGCACTGATGTTACGCGAAGGCACTACGACCGTCGAAGTGAAGAGCGGCTACGGACTCACCACCGAAGCTGAATTAAAAATGCTCCGCGCCATTCGTCGCGCCGCCAGCGAATGGCCGGGCACAGTCGTCGCGACCGCGCTATTGGGTCATGCGTTCGAGGGCGATCTCGACACGTATGCGCGCATGGTCGTGAAGGAAATGCTCGCAGAAGTGTCGCGAGAGTTCCCGGACATCGCCATCGATGCTTACTGCGAAGATGGCGCATGGTCCGTCGAGGCGTGCGTGAAATTATTCGAAAAAGCCGGCAAGCATCACCCGCTCCGCGTGCATGCCGATCAGTTTACGTCACTCGGGATGATTCCTGAAGCCATCCGACTCGGGGTGCGCAGCATCGACCATCTGGAGGCCGCGAGGAAAAACGACCTGCTCGCGCTCGCCGCGTCGCGTGTAATCGGTGTTATGTTGCCCTGCACCGGGTTTCAAGTCGACGGACGCTACGCCCGCGCGGGATTTTTGGCGGAGCAAGGTGGCGCTGTTGCGCTCGCGACCAATTGCAACCCCGGCTCCTCGCCTTCGCATTCGATGCCGCTCGCGATTGCCCTCGCCGTGCGATTTTGCGGTCTTACTCCCGCCGAGGCCATCGCCGCCGCCACCGTGAACGCTGCCGCCGTGCTGGGCTTGAACGACCGCGGCACCCTCGCCGTCGGCCAGCGCGCCGACCTGATTTTGCTCCGCCACAAAGACGAACGCGCCCTCACCTACGAACTCGGCGGCAATCCTGTGGATTTGGTCGTCTGCGGCGGACAATTGGTGCGCTAAGGTCGCCGTCATCCGCATCGCCATTAAAACAAAAACCGCCGAACCTGTTAAAGATTCGGCGGTTAAAAAATGGTGCGGGCATAGGGAGTCGAACCCCAAACCTTCAGATTCGTAGTCTGACGCTCTATCCAGTTGAGCTATGCCCGCACGAAGGAACGGTGAATAAGCTTATTTCCTGAGGGCACTTCAAGCAGAATTTTTTAACTAAAAATGCCCTCGCCGAAAAGCGCTCAAGCCTTGGCGGCGGCTGATTTTTGAATGTTCACGTCGAGCACTTCCTCGCGGATACGTTCGCTCTCGCGATCGATCTGCTCGGGAGTCGCTCCGAAGCTGCGCAGGATGTGTTCGGTCATCGAAAGCGCGACTTCGCCCTCGCCCGTGAACACCTCGTGCGCACCGGCTTCGAGCAACGACGGCAATTCCCGCAAATACGCCGTGCGCGCGAGCACCCGCAGGCGCGGATTCAATTTCACTGCTTCCTTAATGAGCTCGCGGCTCGCTTGGATGCTGCTCGCACTCAGAATCAAAAAGTCAGCCTCCATGATTCCGGCGCCTTTCAAAGTATCAGGATGACTCGCGTCACCATAGATGACGTGCGTGCCCTTCTGGCGAAGTTTCTCGAACGTATCATGACTGAGTTCGATCACCGTAGGCTCGATTTCGTTATCCCGCAGCAAGCGGCTGACGGTTTGGCCCACCGGGCCGTAGCCCACCACGATGGCGCGGCGCGAAGTTTTCGGACCGGGCGCATTGGCTGTCTTGGTCGTTGTGCCCGCGCCGCCTTTGAGGAATTTTGGAATCCAGCCTTGGCGTTGCATCCACGATTCAATCGGATCGATGGCGCGATACAGCATCGGGTTGATCGTGATTGAAACAATCGCCGCCGCCACCAGCGCGTTGGAGGCCGCGTCGGGCAGGATGTTCAGTTGCCGGCCGACCGTCGCGAGGATGAAGGAAAATTCACCGATCTGCGCCAGTGCCACGGCGACGGAAAGCGCCACCTTGAGCGGATAACGCATCACCACAACGAGCAGCCACGCGGCCAGCGGCTTGCCGATAAGAATGACCGCCAGCGCCGCGATGACAGCAGCAGGTGATTCCAGCAGGCTCTTGAAATCCACAAGCATGCCGACCGAAACGAAGAACAACACCGCGAACGCGTCGCGCATCGGCAACGCTTCCGTCGCCGCGCGCATGCTGAATTCCGAGCGCGCGACCACCATGCCGGCGAGGAACGCGCCGAGGGCCATCGACACTCCAAAAAATTGCGCTGAACCCACGGCGATTCCGAGTGCCATCATGAGCACGGCCAGCGTGAACAATTCCCGCGAACCTGTCTTGGCGATGTAGCCTAGCAAACGCGGCACGCCCCACCCGCCCACGATAAACACAAACGCGACGAGGGCACCGATTTTTAGCGTCGGCAGACCAATCGCCGTCAGCAGATTAAACTCGCCTGACTCCGCGCCAAAAATCGCGGGCAACATGACAAGCGCGAACACCGTAAACAAATCCTCCATCACCAGCCATCCGACCGCGATATGGCCGGTTGGCGTGTGGAGATCGTTATTATCCACGAGCACGCGAATCAGCACGACCGTGCTGGCCACGGAAATCGCGAGACCGAAAATAATACCGGCAGTCCACGTCCACCCGAGGAAATGCATCGCCAGCGCGCCGAGTGCCGTCGCGGTGAGGCTTTGAAACACCGCACCGGGAATCGCGATGTGTTTCACCGCCAGCAATTCCTTGAAATGGAACTGCAGTCCGACGCCAAACATCAGCAGGATCACGCCCATCTCGGCGAACTGGTCGGCGATCTCCTTGTTCGCGACGAAACCGGGCGTGTAAGGTCCCACGACGATGCCTGCGAGCAGGTAGCCGACGATTGGCGAGAGGCCGAGTCGATTGGTAATCAACCCAAGGGCAAGGGCCGCCACGAGGCCGCCCGTAAGTGTTAGGATCAAGTCCAGGTTATGCATAGGCAAACGCAGTGCCTTCAGCTGGATCCGAAGGCAGGTGCAAGCGTCACCAAGGCAACCTCACGCGACATGACAAGCGCGGTTTTCTAAAAAACGAAAATTATTCCGCGCGCTTCGCTCGTGATGCGCGCACCCGTGACAAAACGAAAAGCAAAATCACGACCACGATCAACCCCGTCACCACCAACGTATACGACTGCGTGCGGTGCAACGTGCGCTCGAGTTCCGCAATGTCATCCTTGAAATTTTTCCAGAGCCAGTGCCCCAGCCACACAAACACCGGCACGCTCACCAGTGCCGCAAGTCCGTCGAGCGTGAAAAATTTCCAGAAGCGAATCTTCGCCGAGCCCGCCGTGAAAAAAATCGGCGCCCGCAGGCCGGGCAAAAAGCGTCCGACGAACAAGACCCACGAGTGATATTTATCGAACATCGCTTCGACCTTGTCCTGCTTCGCTTCGGGGAAAATTTTTTGAAACCACTTCGATTTCCGTAACCGGCGCCCGAAGAAACGGCCCGCCAGGAAAATCATCGAATCGCCCGCCATCACGCCGGCATACATCAACACGCTCACTTGAATCCACGAACGCCCGTCGATTTCCCCCAAGGCACCCGCTGCCACCAGCACGATATCCTCCGGCACCGGCAGACCGAGTCCGCACAAAATCAGCACGAAGAACGGCCCCCACATGGAAAACGGGGAGTCCTGAAAAAATTTCAGCAGGGTTTCGAACATTACGCGGGGAAAAATTTGCCCACCCGCCTAACCGCGATGAGCAGGCATCACCAAGCCCACGAATAACGCCATGACAAGCGCAGTTTTACAAAACCAAGGCACGCGGTGAGATTTCACGTAACCGCCACCGAATTTTTCCGTTCACGCTTCACGAAAAATGTGACCAACAGGATCGTCGCGCCCACCACCAGGCTGATCAATCCGACCTCAGCCATCGGTCCAACGAATTCCCGATAGAGTCGCGGCAGGTGTTGCTCGGCAATTTTGGGCAGACTGAATATTTCAGTGAGAAAAGCCGCCATGCTCGTGCCATCAGAGAGCGACGCCATCAGGTAAACGAGCGCGCCATGGCCAACGAGCACGACTGCGAGCCACCTCCACGAGCCAACCAACACCAGCGCAGCCGCAAAGAGAATCACCGCCGCCAGCGAAATCGTCGAACCGAGTTCCACTGCACCAAAAACATCCCGGATACGGCGAAGATCCGCCACCATGTCGGGTGCCGCCTTGGCTGAATTGAACACGTAGTTCGCAGGCAATCCGAGGTTGTTGATGAACCCGTTCTCAATGTCGCGCCTGGCCTTTTCCTGTTCAGCGACGGGCAACGACCGGATCTCCGCGGGCGGGTTTTCGCGCAGATAATCGCGAAAGCGCTGGCGAAAATCCTGCACGTAGGGTCGCAGCGGCACCGTAAATTCCAAGTGCGTCGATTCGCCTTTAAAGTAGGTGAAACTCGTTTGGAGCACGCGCCTGATTTCCGCCGAAATCTTGGCACGATTCGCGAGCAACGACGCCTCGATCGGCGGCCAGAAATCGTGGGTTTCATTGTCCAGGCTTGCGACCACGTGCGCCGTGGCGAGTCCGACGAAATCTACTTTCTCCAATTCGTCGGCCACGAAATCGGCATTCAAGGCGGTGCGATTGAGCTGTCTGCCCACCGTCGCCACCACCAGCACCAACCCCAGCAAAACGCTCACGAAAATCGCCGAGAGTGTCCTGAGTGCGCCCACGATTTTCTCAGCTTCCGGCGAGGCGCCAGTCGAGCAGCTCGATCTGCAACAAGCGGCGACCGTTGTAATAATTCCAATTCAACTGCACCGCCACTTCGATCTCCTGGTTCACGGGCGGGAGACGGTCGGCCATTTTCCACGCCACGCCACTGATGCGACGCCCATCGGCATCCTCCGCGGCAAAACGAAAATGCTGCTCCTTAAAAACATCCGGACGATTCCGTAACCGCAGTCCGCGCACCCCGAAAATCGGCTCGGGATTCCCCATGCCGAACGGCTGCAACGATTCCAAATCGGTCATCAATTTTTCGTTAAGCTGCGTGCCGTCGATCCAGCCGGAAAGCTCCACGCACATCTCAGCCGCCGCGCCATCGCGACCACTGCGAATCGCCTCCTCAAACTGCACGCGGAAATTTTCGAGCGACAATTTCTTCAGCGAAATGCCGACCGCCATCGGATGGCCGCCCCAACTTTCCAAATGCGACGCGCATGCGCCCAGAATCTCGACGAGATTGAAACCATTCACACCTCGGCCCGACCCTTTCGCAAAATCGCCTTCGTTCCCGAGCACGATCGTCGGTCGGTTATATTTCCTCGAGATCCGGCCAGCCACGATGCCCACCACGCCAGGATGCCACGCTTCATCAAACAACACGAGGCCACTCGCCGCGCTAAAATGTTCCTCCACGTAACGCTCGGCGCGCTCCGTGATGTCGCGCTCGATATCCTGCCGCTCACGATTCAGCTCATCGAGTTTGCGCGCGGTCATTTCGCAAAACGCGACCTGCTCACTCAGCAGCAGGTCCACCGACAACGACGCATCGGCGAGACGGCCGCTCGCGTTGATGCGCGGTCCGATGCGAAACGAAATATCGCTCGGCACGAGCCCTTGCTCGCGTTTCAAGCCCGACACTTGCATCAGCGCGAGCAAGCCCGGGCGGCGGGTCTCGGCCAGCACGCGCAAACCGTGGCGCGCGAACACGCGGTTTTCCCCGTGCAATGAAACCAAATCCGCAATCGTGCCCATCGCGACGAGATCGAGGTATTCGCGCAACACGATCGACATCGCCACGGGGTGATTCTCGGCGCGCAGTTTTTTCAACAGGCCGTGCGCAAGTTTGAAGACTAAACCCACCGTGCACAGGTAGCGCCACGCGTCGTCGCCTTCGCGCGGATTCACGTGCGGGTTGATCAACAGCGCATCCGCCGCCGGCGGCTCCGTCGAGCGATGGTGATCGACAATGATTACATCGATGCCGCGCGAACGCAGGTAAGCGACCTCTTCGCTGGAATTCGTGCCGCAATCCAACGCGATAAACAAATCCGTCGGCCCGCCTTCGAGTGCACGGTCAATGGAAGGGCGCGTGAGCCCGTAGCCTTCGTCAGCGCGGCGTGGCACCACGTAGCGCGGTGAGAGCCCGAGCCGGCGAAGAATATTGACCATGATGGCCGTGCTGCACACGCCATCGACATCGTAGTCACCCAACACGACGATCGATTCGCCTTTGCGCAAAGCGACCAGCAACCGCTCGGCCGCAGCCTCGAGGTTGGCCAAAAGAAACGGATCCCCGAGCGTCGCGAGCGTCGGCTGCAGGAAGCGTTGCGCCGCTTCGGACTCGGTGAGACCGCTGCGGTGCAATAATTCTGCCACGACCGTGGTCGTCCCCACGCTGCGCGCGAGGTCGGCCACGCTCTCGGCGTGGACCGGCGTGTAATTCCAGCGCATCAGTGGCGAAAAGCCGCCCGATTACTCAGAAGCGCGGGAAGAACCGGTCCACTCGTATTTCGGAGCGACGTCTTGATGGGCTTCGACGTGCTTACGCTCGCCCTTGTGCCACCAGTAGAACACCTGCGAAGAGATGAAGATCGCGGAAAAGGTCGAGGTCACGATACCGACGAGGAACATGAACGAAATTTCTTTCAACACGCCGCCGCCGAACACATACAGCGAACCGGCTGCGAGCAGCGTCGTCGTAGAAGTCATGATCGTGCGGGCGAATACTTTCGAGATAGCGTTGTTCACCACTTCGCGCAGCGAGCCGGTCGGGTTCAGCTTCAACTCTTCACGGATACGATCGAATACGACGACCGTTTCGTTGATGGAGTAACCCGCGATCGCCAGAATGGCCGCGACCATTGGAGCTGAGAAATGGTGACCGAAAATTACGAAAAGACCGATCGTCATCAAGATGTCGTGGAGCGATGAGAACATCGCGCCGATGCCGAAGCCGAATTCGAAGCGGAACGCGATATAGACGAGAATGATCAGCATCGAAACGCCGATGGAAAGAATGGCGTTCCACTTGATCTCGCTGCCGATGGTGGCACCAATCTGAGTTTTGCCCCCCTTGACGAGGCCTGAGTTGGGATACGCTTTAACGAGTGCATCGAACAAGGCATCGGACTTGCCATAGCCGGTTTCAACTTTGAGCTGCTGTTGGCCGCCACCGAGGGCTTGCACGTAGGTCGGATTGACTTCGCCGATACCGGCAGCGGTCGCAACCTCGCGGATCTTACCCGTGTCGATTTTATCTTTGAAAGTAATAGTGACCATGTCGCCACCGGCGAAATCGATACCGTAGATGCCGTCGCCCTTGTAGATGACGACACCGAGACCGATCGCGACGATGATCCAACCACCAATAAAGGACAATTTACCGTATTTAACCCAATCGACGTGCACGTCGCTGATCATGCGACGCATCGTGATTTTCTTAATCCAGCCACTCTCAACGAGCATATCCATCAGCATGTGACCGGTGATGAGCACCGAAAACAGCGTCGAGATGACACCGATCGCGAGCGTTACACCGAAGCCTTTGATTGGACCCGTGCCGAGCCAGATCATGACGGCGCAAATCAGGAGCTGCACCAAGTGGGCGTCCAAGATGGTCGTGAGCGCCTTGAGGAAACCGCTTTGATTGGAAGTCACGAACGACTTACCCGCCGCGATTTCTTCGCGCATGCGTTCGAAAATCAGGATGTTCGCATCGACCGCCATACCGATGGTGAGAACGATACCCGCCAGGCCGGGCAACGTGAGCGTCGCGCCGAGGCTGGCCATCGTGCCCATGATGATGATGATGTTTACAGCCAGCATGATCACTGCGACGAATCCGCCCGTGGAGTAGAAAGTAATCATGAATGCAGCGACGAGCACGGCACCGATGATGGAGGATTTCACGCCACTCGAGATCGCGTCTTCGGCCAGCGAAGGCCCGACTTCGAGCTGCTCTTTGACTTCGAGAGGGAGATCGAGGGGATTGTTCAGCACGTTCGCCAGCTGCTCAGCTTCACGCGCGGTGAAGTGGCCGGTGATCTGGGCGGAACCGCCGGTGATCGCATCGTTGATGCGAGGAGCGGAGTAGAGTTTACCGTCGAGCACGATGCCGAGCATGCGGCCTTTGTTCTCGGTGGTGACGGCGGCAAATTTATCAGAACCTTCCGGATTGAAGCTCAGGTGAACTTGATAGCCGCCGAATTGGTCAACCGTGGCCTGGGCGCTGCTGACGGTGTTACCCGTCATTTCCGGGATCCGCTTCACCAAATAGTAAGCCGTGTAAGAGCGACCGGTTTGGCGATCGTCTTCATCGATGCTGAGCACCTCGTAGCCGGGCGGGACACTCTGCGGCGGCTCGACCATCGCGGAGGTGTTTTCCATCACGATGCGGAATGCGAGTTGCGCAGGCTTCTTGACGCTGTCGATGACGTCAGGATTTTCGCGGACGTTCAGGCCGGGCAGCTGGATTTCGATGCGGTTGTCACCGACGGGGCGGATGATCGGCTCGACCACGCCCATGCTATTGATGCGGTTGCCGATGATCTCGATCGCTTTGCTGAGCTGTTGTTGGCGCTCGTAGTCGTTGCCTTGGCCGGCCGGTTTCGGCGGGGCTTCGAGCGTGACGGCGACGCCACCCTTCAAGTCGAGACCGAGCTGCAACGGGCTCTTCGCTTCCTTCGAGAGGTGCGCGAGGAGAATTTCGTTACGCTTGTTGACGTTCTTGAGCGTGCTCTCGAGACGGACGTGCGGGAAAAACTGCGTGAGATCGATCTGCTCTTCGAACGCGATCTGCTTGAGGCCGACGTAAACGCTGGTCGCACGACCGGCTTTGACGCGTTCTTCGGCACGGGTGATGAGCTTGGCAAGATCCGCTTCTTTTGCGGACGATTCACTGCGGATATATTGACCGAAATCACGGTCTTTAAGCGGCAGGGTGGTGAAAACCGCCCAAAGCACGATGGCGAAGGACAGGATCAGTTTCCAAAGATTACGACGAAGCATGGATGTTGTTTGTTAAATTCAGGTGACGCAGCGAGGTCGCGCCGGTCTTGGGGTAAAGGGGTATGCGCGGACGAACGCGAGACGATTAGGCCGCGTCGGTTTTCTTCACGAGCGCGCTGACAAAGCCCTTCGCGATTTCGACTTTCGTGTTATTGTCGCCGATGCGGACCACGTAACGGTCGTCGCGCACGCTGGAAATCACTCCGTGGATGCCGCCGCTGGTGATGATTTCGTCGCCGGCTTTGAGTTCGGACATCATCTTCTCGTGAGCTTTCTGCTTCTTGCGCTGCGGCGCAATCAAGAGGAAATACATCGCCGCAAACATAAGAACGAGCGGGGCCATCTGCATTAACATAGCGGCACCACCGGGGGCGGCGGGCGTGGCAGGAGCGGCTTGGGCGAGGATCACGGATATTTTAGTCATTGCGTCTTCAGGTGTTTTGAAAAATTGAAAAGGGCGAATAAGCCCAGCCACATTCTAAAAAGCAAGCCTAACCCCGTCCCTTCCTCCGACGTAAATTGAAGACAAAATCCGCATCCAACTGGTCAGCCGCTCAGTCTGAAGAACTCTATGGTTTTAAGCGTTGGGGGGCCAACCACTTCTCCGTGGATTCAGCCGGCTTCGTGCAAGTCGAACCGCTCTCCGACGGCCGCGCCGTGCGCCTCATGGATGTCGTCAACGAGGCGACCAGCATGGGACTGAAGGCCCCGATGGTCATCCGCATGCAAGACACGCTGCGTCACCGCGTGACGTTGCTCAACCAGGCGTTTCACAAGGCCATCAAGGAGGAGAACTACAAAGGCGAATACCGCGGCGTATTCCCCATCAAGGTCAACCAGCTCCGCGAAGTCGTCGATGAGATCGTCGCGGCCGGCAAAGATTTCAACTACGGCCTCGAAGCCGGCTCCAAGCCCGAGCTGATGATCGCCCTCGCGATGCACGAAGGCGCCAACCGCCTCATCATCTGCAACGGCTACAAGGATAACGACTACATGCGGCTCGCCCTCCTCGGTCGCAAACTGGGCAAGAAGATCATCATCGTCATCGAACAGCTGTCTGAAGTGGACAGCATCATCCAGATTTCCAAAGAAACGGGCGTGAAACCGATGATCGGTTTCCGCGTGAAGCTGCAAACGCGCGGCGAAGGCAAATGGTCTTCCTCGTCCGGCGACAACGCCAAGTTCGGCCTCAATACGGCTGAAATTCTTTTCGCCGTCGAAAAACTCCGCGCCGCCAAGATGCAGCAATGCCTGCGTCTCGTCCATTTCCACATCGGCTCGCAAGTTCCGAACATCATCACGATCAAAGCCGCCGTCACCGAAGCCGCGCGCTTCTACTGCCAGCTTTCGAAAATGGGTTTCCCGATGGGTTACCTCGACTGCGGCGGCGGCCTCGGCATCGATTACGATGGCTCGCGCACGAACTTTGAGTCGTCGATGAACTACACGCTCGGCGAATATGCCCGCGACATCGTGTCGAGCGTCCGCGAAATCTGCACCGCTTCCAACGTCAAGGTGCCCGACATCGTCACCGAATCCGGTCGCGCCGTCGCGGCTCCGCATTCGATGCTCGTCGTCGAAGTGTTCGAGCGCATTAACAAACACGAGTCGCTCGGCAAACAGCACCAGCCCAAGACGCGCCACAAGATCGTGGACGACATGGCGGTGTTGTTAAAAAACAAAGCCAAGCTCGGTCGCCTCGAACGTTTCCACGACGCGCTCCAGAAAAAAGAAGAAGCGTTCTCGCTCTTCAACCTCGGCTACCTCGACCTCGAAAACCGCGCCGCCGCCGAACAAATTTTTTGGCAGGTCTGCGAGCAGATCGACAAGGAAGGCGAGAAATCCGGTTACCAGCCTGAGGAACTGCACGACCTCAAAAAGCTGCTCGCCGACCAATACGTCTGTAATTTCTCGGTCTTCCAATCGCTCCTCGACAGCTGGGCGCTGAAACAGCTTTTCCCGATCACTCCCCTGCACCGCCTGACCGAGAAGCCCACGGTCAACGCCATCCTCGTCGACATCACCTGTGATTCCGACGGCAAAGTCGGCAGCTTCATCGATCTGCAAGACGTGAAGGACTACATCACGCTGCACTCGCTCAAACACGGCCAGCCCTACTACCTCGGTATTTATCTCACCGGTGCGTATCAGGACATCATGGGCGATTTACACAACTTGTTCGGTCGCGTGAACGAAGTGCATATCTTCCTCGAAGACGACGAACCCAACGGTTTTTACATCGAAGAAGCGCTCGCTGGTTCCCGCATCGCCGACGTCATCGAAGGCGTGCAATACCAGTGGGAAGAACTCTGCCGCCGCGTGAAACAGCAGGTCGACGCCGCCACTAAGAAAGATTTGATCAAACCGCGCGAAGGCGTGCGCCTCGTCGAATTCTACGAATCGCAAATGCTCTCGAAGACCTACCTCAACATCGAGTCGGTCTCCGGGAAAAAGAAGCGTTAAGCAAACGCCATTCTCAGGTGGGCGTCGGTGTCCGCACCGACGCCTTTTTTGTGCCTGTCGTTGGTTAACGATAGCGGCAAAAACTCGCTAGCGCGCTCGCTTCGAAGTGGCGAATCTCTCAAACGATGAGACTACCCCTTGGCGCGATTTTACTTTTTATCGTCACCGCGTTTGCCCACGCCGCCGGCCGCGAGACGATCAACTTCAACCCCGACTGGCGTTTCCTCAAAGCCGACCCTGCCGGCGCGTCCTCCGAAAAATTCGACGACTCCGCCTGGACGCTCGTCTCCGCGCCGCACACTTATAACGACACGGACACCTTCGACAACTGGTCGCTGCCCGGCCATCGCGGCGAACAACAACAATGGAGCGGCCGCACGTGGTATCGAAAAACTTTCGACGCGCCCGTCGCGTGGCGTGGAAAAAAAGTTTTCGTCGAGTTCGAGGCCGTGCGCCAAGTCGCCGAAGTGTATCTCAACGGCAAATTACTCGGCACCGCGAAAGGCGGCTTCACGCCGTTTGGTTTCGACCTCACGCCACACCTAAAAATTGGCGAACGCAACGTCCTCGCCGTGATGGCCGACAACCGTTTTCAAAAAGATCCGCTCGACCCCGCACTCGCACCGCAAGCCGCCACCAACGAGAAAACCCATCCCAACCTCGCGCAGCTCTCGAAAGCGCTGATGGAGCAAATTCCCGCGACGCTCGCCGAACTCTCAGCCGACCAGATCCCGTGGAATAACCCGCACTGGCACCCCGCACACGGCGGCATTTACCGCAATGTCCGTCTCATCGTCACCGATCCACTGCATGTCACGCTGCCGCTCTACAGTTTCCTGCAAACCGAAGGGCCCTATGTTTACGCCACCGAGGTAAGTGAAAAATCCGCGACCGTGGGCCTTGATATTCCAGTCCGTAACGAGCGCGACACCGTTGCGAAATTTGAAGTGCAGGTCGAAGCGTTCGACCAGGACGGAAAGTCGTCCTTCGCCGTGCGGATTGGCAGTCAGGAAATCGCCGCCACTGCGACCAAGCGATTCACGCCCAGGATTGTTATTCCCACTCCACGTCTGTGGGAGCCCGCCTATCCACATCTCTACCGCGTGGTCATCACGCTCAAATCCGACGGCAAGCCCGTTGACACCACGGAAATCCCACTCGGCATTCGCGCGATTCAGTGGACGGTGGAAAACGGCTTATTTCTCAACGGCGCACACTTAAAGCTCCGCGGCTGGGGTCAAAAATCCACCAATGAATGGCCCGGCCTCGGCGCCGCCCTGCCCGACTGGCTTCAATACTACACGATGAACCTCATGCGCGAAGCGGGCGGCAACTTCGTCCGCTGGGGCCACGTGCCCGGCGGCCCGGCGCAAATCGCCGCCGGTGATCGTCTTGGCATCATCGCGCTCCAACCCGGCGGCGACGGCGAGCACGACACCAAAGGCGGCGCGTGGCAGCTCCGCGTGGAAAATTTCCGCGACGTGCTGATCTACTACCGCAACCACCCGTCGATCTTCATCTGGGAAGGCGGCAACCAGAAAGTCTCCCGCGAACACGCCGCCGAACTTCGTGCGCTCATGGACAAATACGATCCGCACGGCGGCCGCGCCTACGCGCACCGTCGCGCCGACGCGATCACCGCCGAGTTTATGGACGTCGGTATCGGCACCGAAGGCGGCCGTGAGATCGCGCTCCTGCCCGTCGTCGAAGGTGAATATAACCGCGAGGAATCGCCGCGCCGTGTCTGGGATAATTTCTCACCGCCGAACTTCGGCTACCCCGAAGCCAAAGGCCAAACTTACCAACTCACCTCCGAGCAATTCGCCGTCAACCAAGTCAGCCACTACGTGAAAAAACTTGGCGCAGAGAATCACACCGGCGGCGCCAACTGGATTTTTTCCGACAGCACGAGCGGCGGGCGCGTTGCGGTGGAAGTCGCCCGCACGAGCGGCGAAGTCGATGCCGTCCGCCTGCCCAAGGAAGCGTATTTCGTCACGCAAGCGATGTTCCGCGACGATCCGCAAGTCCACCTCATCGGTCACTGGACCTATCCGGCGAACACCAGGAAAACAATCTACGTCGCAGCCAACACCGAGCGCGTCGAACTGTTCTTAAACGGAAAATCCCTCGGTCTCGGCCAACAGTCTGACAAATACCTTTTCACGTTCGCCGACATTTCCTCCGAACCCGGCGAACTCACCGCCGTCGGCTCACGCGACGGCAAAGTCATCGCCACCTCGACGAAACGCACCGCCGGCCCCGCCGTGGCCCTGCGCATCACGCCGATCATCGACCAAAACGGATTCGTCGCCGACGGTTCTGACGTGGCCTTATTCGACGTCGAAGCCATCGACGCCCAAGGCGAACGCGTTCCGACGTTCCAGCAGCGTGTCGATTTCAACCTCACCGGGCCGGCCATTTGGCGCGGCGGCTACAACAGCGGAAAACTCGACTCCATCAATCATCGCCACCTCGACCTCGAAGCGGGCCTCAACCGCGTCGCCATCCGCGCCACACGACAAGCCGGCGCTATCACTCTGGCCGCGCGCGCCGAAGGCCTGAAACCCGCGAGCGTCAAAGTGAGTTCGACCAAATTCACCGGCGCATTGCCTGCAGTTCCTTCCGTGAATTTGCCAAAGGCTGCGCCGGTCCGAGCCGTCGCGACCGTCATCACGAACGCACCGAAAAAATCCGGCGCGCTGATGCTTGGTAAATTCATCAAGACGCTCAACTACACCGCGCCCAACGCCTCGATCGTCCACGTCGAAATCGGCGCGCGCGACGGCAAGAATGCTTACGTGAATACCGATTCACCGTTCACCAATCTGCCCTCCGTTTTGCACGATGGCGACTGGGTGCAAGCCGACAACCGCGACGCACTTTATAGCGCCGTCGACTTTATGGAGATCGCCGTCAGCGGGGGCTCGACAGTTTATATCGCGCACGACAATCGCCTGCCCCGCCCCGCATGGCTCACGAAACAATTCACCGCCACCACCACAACTCTCGCCGTGCTCGGGCAGTCGTTCACGGTGTTCAAGCGCACCATCGCCACGAACGGCGAAAGCCTCACCCTCGGTGCCAACACCGAAAACACGAACCTCACCGAAGGCGCCATGTATCTCGTTTTCGTGAACAGGTAAGCCCGACCTTCTGCCGACGCTGACGCTACGGCGGACAAGCCGGGCGCGCCGTTTGATGCGCGCTCGCCAAGCCGACATCTCCGCCTACAGTTCGCCCACGCATGTCGGCTTCGCTTTCGTCACCTCCCTCACTCAATTCCCGCCCGACCATCGGCGTCGATATCGGCGGCACAAAATGCGCCGTCAGTCGTCTCGAAGGCGATCGCGTGATCGAAGTGTTGCGCATTCCAACCGGAGCCTTCGCGCCGACGTTTGAAGCCCTCGCGGCCGCGATTGCTCCGCTCGTCGGAAATGACGGAGCCAATTTCGGCATCTCCTGCGGCGGGCCGCTCGACGCCGCGCGCGGGGTTATCGTTGGTCCGCCCAATCTCGCTGTCGACTGGCACGGCGTGGCGATCTGCGAACTGCTCACGCAGCGCTTCGGCGGTCAGGCTGTGTTGATGAACGACGCCAACGCCTGCGCGCTCGCCGAATGGCATTTCGGCGCCGGTCGCGGCAGCCAGCACATGATTTTTCTCACGTCCGGCACCGGCATGGGCTCCGGGCTCATTCTCAACGGGCGCCTCTACGAAGGCGCCACGGGCGACGCCGGCGAAATCGGCCACGTGCGCCTGCGCGCCGACGGGCCGATCGGCTTCGGAAAAGCCGGTTCAGTCGAAGGATTTACCAGCGGCGGCGGCATTGCCCGGCTCGCGATTTCAAAACTGAAAGAAAAAAAATTCACCCTGCCCACGTGGGCGGCTGACGGTGAGAAACAAATCACCACAAAACGCATCACCGAAGCCGCGCTGACCGGCGAACCGCTCGCGCTCGAAATCATGCACGAAGCCGGCACGCGACTCGGCGAGACGCTCGCGATCCTCATCGATTTATTTAACCCCGAGAAAATCGTCATCGGCGGTTTTTATCCGCACTGCGAAAAATTGTTCGCACCCGCGCTGAACGCCGCCCTCGCCCGCGAAGCGCTCGAAGTTCCCGCGCATTACTGCGCGATCGCGCCCGCCCAACTCGGCGAAACCATCGGCAGCCACGGCGCAATTGCCGCAGCCTTGCACGCGTTCGCCCGTTAAATTTATCCTCTTCCCATTCCAACCGACCATGCCCGCCTCCCGCCTCGACGAACTCGTTCAACGCGCTCCCGAACTCAGCGTTAACCGCGAAATCATCCAGCAGTGTTTCGACGCGCTGCGTGACTGCTTTCGCCACGGCGGCAAAGTCCTCCTCTGTGGCAATGGCGGCAGCGCCTCCGATGCCGAGCACTGGGCCGGCGAATTACTCAAAGGGTTCAAGCGTCACCGCGCGCTCTCTCCGCAACAGCAAGCCACGCTCCGCCCGGAAATCGCCACGCAACTCCAAGGCGCCTTGCCCGCGATTCCGCTCACGGGCTTTCCCGCGCTCGCCACGGCGTTCGCCAACGACGTTTCACCCGAATTAATTTTTGCCCAGCTCACTTGGGGACTCGGCCAGCGCGGCGATGTCTGGATCGGCCTCAGCACCTCCGGCAACGCGCGCAATGTCTGTGCCGCCGCGGAAGTCGCGCGCGCGCGTGGCCTCAAAGTGATCGGGCTCACGGGCAGCACCGGCGGCAAACTGGCGCCGTTGTGTGATCTCGCGATTCGCGTGCCTTCGACTGAAACCTACCGGATTCAGGAATACCACCTGCCGATTTATCACTGCCTTTCGCTGATGCTCGAAGACGAGTTTTTCGGCGAAGCCACTTCCTGATTTTGCAGGGCGGAGTCGCTGACTCCGCCCCGAATATGATCTCGTTTCCGAACAGGCAATTGTAGGTTGCGCGCTCGCGCGCAACGTGGCCCGCAAGCGGGCCACCGACAAAACCCGGTCGCGGGCTGTTAACCCGTATTCTTCAAACCACCGGCGATCCCGTTGACGGTGAGTTCAAGCACCGCGCGCACACCGGCTTCGTCCGCTTTTTTCAATTTTCCGCCGCGACGACGCTTGATCATTTCCACCTGCAAATAATTCAGCGGGTCGACGTAAGGATTGCGCAGCTTGATCGAACGCGCGAGCACCGGCTCGTTTTCGAGTAATTCTTTCTGGCCCGTGGCCATGAGCACCGCTTTTTCCGCCAGACGGAATTCCTCAAGAATGCGCGCCAGCACTTTTTCGCGAATCGCCACATCCTCGACGAGTCCCGCGTAAACGGTCGCGATCGACATGTCGGCTTTGCACATCGTGAGCTGCGCGTTCGCAATCATCGTCTGGAAGAACGGCCATTGCTGATACATCTCGCGCAGCAGTTTCGCGCCATCCTCGCCGCGCTCCATGATCGCCTTCAAGCCGCTGCCGAGGCCATACCAGCCCGGAAAATTGAAACGGCTCTGCATCCACGAAAACACCCACGGAATCGCGCGCAGATCAGACACGCTTACGCTGCCTTTTTTGCGATAGGTCGGACGCGAACCGTAATTGAGTTCACCAATCTCGTCGATCGGCGTCGCCTGCCGCCAGAACGTGAGAAACTCCGGATCTTCGTGCACGCACGACTTGTAAGCTTTGAGCGAAGCCGCCGTCATTTCCTCCATCGCTTCGACCCAGTGGGCCGGCAACTTGCGCGCGCCGCTCTGCGCTTCGTGGGTGCCGAGAAGAACGCCGTAAGCCATCTGCTCGAGCACGCGGTGCGCGAGATCGACATCGTGATAACGCGTCGAAAGCACTTCGCCTTGCTCCGTCACGCGAATGCCGCCGTCTTTCAAACCGACGGGTTGCGCGAGAATCGCCTTCGCCGCCGGGCCACCGCCGCGCGCGATGCTGCCGCCGCGTCCGTGGAAGAGCGTCACGCGCGTTTTGTGTTTTGCGCACACCGCCATGATGTTGTCCTGCGCCTGATAAAGCGCCCAGTTCGCCGCGACGTAACCGCAGTCTTTATTGCTGTCGGAATAACCGAGCATCACGTGCTGGTGATGTTCGTTGCGCTTCAACTCCGGCGCGTAACTCTTATGCGCGAACAACGCCTCAAGCACTTTCGGCGCGCGGTTTAAATCGTCGAGCGTTTCGAACAACGGCGCGATCGGCAGGCGAATACCGGCGAGCGTTTGCAGCAACACGACTTCGAGGAGATCTGAAACCTCGTTCGTCATGCTGATGATATAAATGCCGAGCGACTCCGGCCCGTATTCGCGCTGCGCGCGCAACGCGAGTTGCAGCGGCTCCAGCACGATGCGTCCATCAATCGACATCGCCGCCACGGCTTCCGCACTGAGTTGGCGCGCCGTGCGCAAGGCCTTCGCGAGCACCTCTTGTTTGGCGGCTTCATCGAGTTTTTCGTAATCGGGACGGTCGAGGATCTCGGCGATCGCTTTCGCGTGCCAGCTCGAGTGCTGCCGAATATCGAGGCGCGCCATGCCGACACCGAACACTTCGACATTGGTCAATGCGTCCTGCAACTCGCCACCCGTAAGCGCCTTCGTTGCGCCCGTGGACAAATCTTTTTCAATCGTCGTCAGCACGTCGCGCACATCGCTCGCCGTCAGCGATTTTTTCGCGATCACACTGGGGCTCGAAAGATCGGCTTCGCTTTGCAGCAGCAGTTGTTCGCGCAGGCTGCTCAGGATGATGCGATACGGCTCACGGGGATAACGCGCACCGACGCGCGTCATCAGCTCCGACGATTCGCGGCACGCCTCCGCCATGCGTTTGATGCCGGGCGAAATTTTCGAACGGCGATCGGACACCGTGATCGAACTCGCCAGACTGTAGAGCGAGTCCGCCAGTTTGCGCGACGCCGCACGGCGATGCATTTTCAGGACGTTGCCGGTGACCGCCGCCGTGACCCCGGGATTGCCGTCGCGATCGCCGCCAATCCACGAACCGAACGAAAGCCATTTGCGCGGTGCCTTCACGCCCGGGAAATACCGATCCAACGCGCCCTGCAAATCTTCCTGCAAGCGAGGCAGCAACTGATAAAGCGTGCGGTCAAAATACCAGAGCCCGGTCCGCGCCTCGTCCGTCACTTCGGGACGTTCCGTGCGACTGCGATCCGTGAGCCACAGCGACACGAGTTCGCGTTTCAAATCAGCCGGATCGCTCGCGATTTCTTCGGGCGAATGTTGTCGGAGAATCGTGCCGAGGGTCGCGAGTTTCTCGAGCATGGTGCGACGTTTCGATTCCGTCGGGTGCGCCGTAAACACGAGTTCGATGCCGAGTTGTTTCACCAACTTCTGCATCTGCGCCGTCGTGACGCCAGCGGCTTTCAATTCCTTGATCGCCGCCTCGATCGACTCGCGCATCGGTTCGCTCGATTGACCGGCAGCGAGTTCCTTGCGGTGCTTTTCACGACGTTGCCGCAGCAATTGAATGCGGAAATTTTCCTCTGCGAGATTCACCAACTCGAAATACAGCGTGAATGCCATCGCCTGGTTAAACGCTTCGGCAGGTTTCAGCTTACTGACGACTTGCGCCAGTTCCTTGGGCGCGCCGGCGTCGCCGCCACGGCTGCTTTTCGCGAGCTTGCGGAGCGTCTCGACTGTCTCGAGCGTCTTCTCGCCTTCCAGCGAGGCGATCGTGCGACCTAAAATTGCGCCCAAACTGCGCACTTCTGCGCTGAGGGCCTTGAGCGAATCCGAAGCGTTATTGCTAGCAGCCATTGAGTTACAGCTACGCAAGTATCATGCCGCCCCTAAAGCGAAATAAAAGTCCCGGGCTGTCATATTAAACCAGCATGAGGGAAATTTTATCCTTCACCGATTTCCCGCTTGCTGAACCACGGCTAGTGTTCAATTGAACACTCCATGGTCACCGAAAAACAACAGGCCGTGCTGGATTTCGTGCAGGCACACCACGCGAAGCACGCGCATCACCCGACGATTCGAGAGATTCAAGCCCACTTCGGCTTTGCCAGTCCATTCGCCGTTACCCGCCATTTGCAGGCTTTGGAGCAGAAAGGACTGCTCGAGCGCATTGCCGGCAAAGCCCGCGGTTTTATCGACCCTGCGCAGAAACGCCGCCACGCGCTGCTGTCCAAAGTGACCCAAGTTCCGCTTTACGGCGTCATTCCCGCCGGCCTGCCCGCCGCCAACGAACAAGAACCGGACGGCTTCGTGACGTTCGATACCGCCACGTTCGGCCTCACGCGCAACGCCAAGCTCTTCGCCCTGCGCGTGCGCGGCGACTCCATGATCGGCGCCAACATCGTCGACGGCGACACCGTGTTTCTCACGCCCCGGGAGCCGCACCCGCGCGACATCGTGGCGGCGCTCATCGATGGCGAGTCGACTTTGAAACGTTTCCTCGTGCAACGCGGTCAGCCCTTCCTCCGCGCCGAGAATCCGCGTTATCCTGACCTCCTGCCCGCCACCGAACTCCTCATTCAGGGCGTGATGGTCGGCCTGCTCCGCACGGCGCAAAATTGAGCCTCTTTTTCCGGTTCTCTCGTGAATTCTGCGCCCGAAAAACTGGCTGCGCTGCGCCAACTCATGGCCGAACGCTTCCCCACCGCCCAGCGACCGGCGGCAGGCGCGCTGGCCACGGGACTGCCGGAATTCGATAAATTTGGCGGCGGCCTCCCGCTGAGTGCCATCACGGAACTGGTCTGCGCCAAACCAAGCAGCGGCGGACAACTTTTCTTCAGCCAACTCCTTCACGTGACACGCCAAGCGCGTAAACGAGTCGCGTTGATCGATGCATTCGATGAATTCGATCCGGGTTCGCACGAACCGGATGTGCTCGTGCACCTCATTTGGGTGCGTTGCCGTGACACGCAACAAGCGTTGCAAGCCGCCGATCTTTTCGCCCGCGATGCCAATCTCGGACTCGTCTTCCTCGACCTGCGCCACGCACCCGAAACCGACCTGCGCAAAATTCCCGGCCCGCAATGGTATCGCTTGCAACGCGCCGTGGAAACCACCGATCTGGCCTTCGTTGTCAACACGCCCCGCCCCTCCGTGCCGAGCGCGCAGCTGCGCCTCGTATTAAATCATTCCCTCCCGCTTGCCTCGCTCGAAACCGAGCGCCCCACGCTGCACGCGCGACTTTCCCCGCAACTCCACCGCCAGCGCCTCCAAGTCGCCACGGGGTAAGGTAGGGCCCGACCTCCGGGCGGGCCGAAAAATACTCGCCGTCCTGCGGGCCGCTCGGAGATCGGCCCCTACCCAGTCCATCGCCACTTTGTTCGCCGTCCTCCACCTCGCCAATTTTCCGCTGCAAGCCGTGCTGTGCCACGATGCCCAGGCCACCGCGCATTCGGTCGCACTTTTCAGCACCGAAAAAAAATCCCGCATCATCGCGGCCAACGCGCAGGCCGCCGCTGCCGGCGTCGAGCTAGGCATGACTGCACCGCAAGCCGTCGCACGCTGCGCACACTTGCTTATCCGCACGCCCAATCTCGATTTTGAAAAAGAAGCCCGCGCCACGTTGCACGCCGTTGGCTTCACGCTCTCGCCGTTAATCGAAGACACCGCGCCCGGCATCTGCACCGTCGATTTGAAAGGTTTCGCGCCTGAAAAACAGTCCACCATCGCCAACGCGGCCCTCGCCCAACTCCACGCGCTCGGTCTCGCAGCCACCGCCGGCATCGCCCGCACTCCCTTGCTCGCGCTCTACGCGGCGCAAGTGGGGCCCGACCTCCAGCCGGGCCGTTCGCATCCACACATCACACCGGACAACCCGAAAATCGGCGCCTGCCTTCAGGCTCATCAAATTTGTAACGAAACTCATTTCCTTGCCCCGCTGCCCCTTGCCGTCGCCTCGCCCTCTCCGCAAATCGCGGACGTCCTCGCGTCTTGGGGCCTGCGCTCGCTCGGCGATGTCACGGCAATTTCCTGCGAAGCATTTGTCCGGCGCTTTGGCGCGGAAGGTCTCGCGTTTTGGCACCGCGCGGCCGGTGGTAGCGAGCGCCCGCTCACACCGATCCCGCTTCCGCAGACATTCTCCGCGCACCTGGATTTCGAACACGCCGTCGAGACGCTCGATCCGTTGCTCTTCATCCTGCGCCGCTTCCTCGATCGCTTGAGCTTGGAGCTCCAAGCCGCGCACTACGTCGCCGGCGAAATCGATTTCACCCTCAAACTCGAAGACGGCACCCGCCACGCGCGTCGCTTCCGTTTGCCCGAACCGACCGCTGATCCCGAAATTCTTTTCCGCACGCTCCACACGCACCTCGAATCGCTGCGCACGGAGTCGTGTATCGTCGGGCTCGCGCTCGAACTGCTGCCCGTTCGTCCGCTGGTCCGCCAACAAGGCCTGTTCGAAGCCGGTTTGCGCGACCCGCACGGCTTCGCGGAAACCCTCGCCCGCGCCGCCGCCCTCGTCGGCTCCGATCGCGTCGGCACGCCGCAATGCCAGGACACGCATCGCCCCGACGCGCTCACCCTCACCGTGCCCGCCACCATCGTCGGACAACCGCTACCGCTTGCGATCCACGCACCACTCTCGCCAATTCTTCGCCGTCTCCGCCCACCGATTCGCGCCAACCTCGTCCAACAAGACAATAGCTGGACACTCTGGAGCGCTTTGATCAGCGGCCCGATCAACCATCGCTCCAAGGGATATCCACTCAGCGGCGAATGGTGGCAAAGCGACCGGGCGTGGTCGCGCATCGAACAAGACATCGAACTTTTCGAAGGCGGCATCTATCGTCTTTTCCGTGACCGGCACGGAGAATGGTTCCTCGAAGGACAATACGACTGATGAGCGGCTACGTCGAACTCCACGCCCGCAGCGCCTTCAGTTTTTTGCGCGGGGCCTCGCATCCTGGGGATTTAGCAAAAGCTGCGCACACCCTGGAGCTTTCCGCCATCGCGCTCCTTGATCGCGACGGCGTTTCCGGCGCGCCCGAGCTTTACGACGCCACGCGGGAAAATAGAACCCGCGCCCTGGTCGGAGCCGAAATCACGATGGAAGACGGCAGTGTCGTGCCGCTCCTCGCCGCCTCGCAACGCGGCTACCAAAATCTTTGCCAGCTCATCACCGAGGCCAAACTTACCGAACGTCCGCCATTATTGCAGGCGTCCGAGAAAGAGCCCGCGCTCGATCCTTACGAACGAAAACGCCCCTGCTTCGCGACGTGGCGTGAGTTGGCGGACTATTCAGAAGGACTCGTTGCACTCACCGGCGACGAAGAGGGATCCGTGCGGCGGGCGTGGCGGACGGCAGGAAAAGATTCTGCGGCCACTGCACTGCAAAAACTTTCTCATATTTTCGGCCGCGAGCGGTTGTTCGTCGAACTCCAGCGTCAAAATCTCCGAGGTGAAGAGCGGGAAATTCAATTTCTGCGCGACCTCGCTGAGGCCAACGGGCTCCCGATCCTCGCCACTGGCGGGGTGAACTACGCCGTGCCACTTGCCCGCGAAGTCGCCGATATTTTCACCTGCCTGCGCTTGCACACCACACTGGACGGAGCGGGGCATGAGCTGGCGCGCAATTCAGAACGTCATCTCAAATCGGCCCGCGAAATGCGCACGTTGTTTCGCGATGTGCCTGAAGCCGTCGAAAACTCGCTCCGCCTCGCGGACCGGTTGGATTTTACGCTCAAAGATCTCGGTTACGAATTCCCGCACTTTCAAACGATCGCCGGAGAGCATGACTTTCTTTTTCAGGTAACTTTTTCAGCAGCACGAAAACGCTTTCGCGGCACGATTCCTGAGCGCGTTAAGCGACAATTACACACGGAGCTTCGCTTGATCAAAGACCTGGGTTTTTCCGGCTATTTTCTGATCATTTGGGACATCTGTCGCTGGGCGCGCGAAGAACAAGGCATTCTCGTGCAAGGTCGCGGCAGCGCCGCCAACAGCACGATGTGCTACGTGCTCGGGATCACCGCCGTGAATCCCATGCAGTTCGACTTACTCTTCGAACGCTTCCTCAGCAAAGGCCGCATCGGTGCCGACGGAAAACCCTCGTGGCCCGACGTGGACTTGGATTTCCCCAGCGGCGAGCGGCGCGAAAAAGTGATTCAAGAAATTTACCGCCGCTACGGTCGGCGCGGCGCCGCGATGACCGCCAACATCATTTCTTATCGCGGGCGCAGCACGGTGCGCGAAGTCGGTAAAGTGCTCGGCTTCGATAACGATGCGCTCGATCGCTACTCTAACCTCTACGCGAACGGCGATTTTCCGGAAACGCTCGACGTGACGGAGCAACTTAAAATGTCAGGCATCGCCGCAAATCATCCCCGCGCCGCCACGCTCTTCCGCCTTTATGGAATGATCAAAGGCTTGCCGCGTCACCTCGGACAACACCCCGGTGGCATGGTGATTTGTCAGGGCGGTCTCGATAAAGTCGTGCCGCTCGAGCAGGCGACCATGCCGGATCGTTCGATTTGCCAATGGGACAAAGTCGGCTGCGAAGACCTCGGCATCGTGAAAATCGATTTCCTCGGTCTCGGCATGATGGCGGTAATGCAGGACACGTTTGAATTATGCACAAAGCGCCCGATTGATCCGTGGCCGAAAGATTTCTTAAGCGTGCCGCAAGATGACGTTAAAACTTATGAAGTCATTCGCGCCGCCGATACCGTCGGCGTTTTCCAAATCGAAAGCCGCGCGCAGATGTCGACGTTGCCGCGATTCAAACCCAGGCACCTCTACGATCTCGCGATGGAAGTCGCGATGGTGCGCCCCGGACCGATCATGGGTAATGCCGTGCATCCGATCATCCGCCGCCGCGAAGGTTTGGAGGCGATCGATTACATTCACCCAAGCGTCGCGCACATCGTTAAACCCATTTTGGAACGCACGTCGGGGATCATTTTATTTCAGGAGCAGATGATCGAACTTTCGATGAAGCTCGCCGGCTTTAGCGGCGCGGATGCCGAACAACTCCGCCGCGCCATGGGCTTCGTGCACAACAACGGACGTCTGATAAAACCGCTCGCGAGGCTCAAACAGTCCCTCGCCGACCGAAAGATTCCCCAAGCCGCGATCGATCTGGTCATGCACTCGGCGCAAACCTTCGCCGCGTATGGCTTTCCTGAATCGCACGCCATCAGCTTCGCGTTGCTCGCGTATTCCAGCACGTGGCTCAAGGTGCACCGGCCGGCGGAATTTTACGCGAGCCTGCTCAACAATCAGCCCATGGGATTTTATTCCGCTTCGACGCTGCTGCAGGACGGACGCCGCTTCGCGACCTTGAAGACCAATCCGGTTTGCGTGAACCACTCCGACTGGAATTGCACCGTCGAAGGCGAACGTATGATTCGCCTCGGATTGCGCTACGTGAAAGGCGTGCGCGAAAAACCTGCGAAGCAGCTGATCGAAACGCGCCGCCAAAACGGAGCCTTTGTTTCCAGCGATGATTTTTTCCGGCGCACGGAATTCTCCGCCACGGATCGCCGGGCGCTGGCGGCCGTTGGTGCCTTAAATTGTTTCGGGCTGCATCGCCGTTCCGCCATGTGGCAGGTCGAAGCGGCCTGGTCGGAACAGGAAGATCTGTTCCGAAAATTCGCTGAAACCGACACCGAACACTCTCCCCTCGCCGCCATGACTGTAACCGAACGCTTCCAAGCCGACTTTAGCGGCACGGGGGTCACGGCGGGCCGTCACCCGATGGCCTTGTTACGTGCGCGGCTCCCGGACGTTGTGCCGGCAGGGAAACTGAAAAGCATTCCCAACGGCGAGCGCGTGACCATCGCGGGCTCGGTAATCTGTCGCCAGCGCCCCGGCACCGCCAAGGGCGTGGTGTTTATCAGTCTCGAAGACGAAACCGGCATCGCCAACGCCGTCGTTTACGCTGACTTCTTCGAAAAGCACCGGCTCCTCATCACGCAGGAAACCGCGCTGCGCATCACCGGTCGCGTGCAAAACGTCGCCAATGTCGTGCACGTAAAAACCGAACACATCGAACCGTTGCGCGAAGCGGATCTTCCGGCGCAGACCTCGCACGATTTCCACTAAATTCGTTAAAGACCGAATGACACGTAATACGTGTCATGTTCATTTTAGCGCCATTCGTGGCGCGGGTAGCGACGGGACAACTCGGCTTTCACTTTCGGATACTGTTCGCGCCAGAAATTGGACAAGTCGTCCGTTACTTGGATCGGGCGCTGGTTGGGCGCGAGCACTTCGATTTTCACCGCGACGCGACCGTGGCCGAGCGTGAACTTTGAATCCACGCCGTAGAGTTCCTGGATGCGCGCGCTCATCACGGGCGGCCCGTCCTTCGTGTAGGCCACGCGCGCCTTGCGACCGTTCGCCATGACGATGCGCTCTGGCAAATAATCGTCGAGCACCGCGAGTTGCTCCGCGAGCAACCAATCGCGCAGCACCGGCATTACGGGCTTATCCTTCAACTCGCGCGCACCGAAACTGCCGTAGCAAATCTGCTCGATCAACGTCGCGCGGTCGGCGTCGGTGATCGGATTTACTTCCAACTCAGGCCACCATTTCGCGAGGCAGTTCACGCGCACAATCCATTGCTCGACCGCTTCGTTCCACTCGGTGAGCACGATGTTGCCTGCGATCACTTCTTTCGCGAGCAACGCGGCGGCGTCGCCTTCAGGTGGTTCTTCCGCCGTCTGTTTCGATTCGAGCACTAAGTCGCGGAAACGTCGCTCTTTCTTCGCGATCACGCGGCGCGCGGTCTCGTCGTAAATCACGCCCGTCGCGTCGTGGAAATCCTGCGGAAACAATTCCTTCAACCACGCTTTCTCGATCGCAGTGCAAGTGTTGAGTAACACCGTGACTTCACCGCGACTTTCGACCTCCGTGATCTCGGCTGCGACGAGCAACGTGGCGGCGTGCACCGCGCTTTCGCGCGCGAGCACCCCACGCCGTTTATGCACCAACTCGCAACGCAGGGTGCCGCGGTCGAGACGGCGCGCGAGTTGATCACTGAAGCCGAGCATCACGCATTTGCGCACGGCAACGCCATCGATGCGTTTTTCAGAGACGTCCAATTTCTCCGCTTCCGCGATGCCGAGGAACTGTTCGAAGAGCGGTCCAACTTGGCGGACGCCCTGCGCGTGAATGCCCAGTCGGCGGCACGCATCGATATTGTAGTTCGCCTTGTCGGCATAACGCCACGCGCGCATCAGCAGGAAAAAATCCGACTCATGCTCCTCGCCAAAAATTTCTTCGCGCGCCTCCTCAGTGCGTTTATCGACGTTACGCAGTAGGAAATTGCGGCCCTGCGTCAGCGCCGCCATCAATGCTACGGAGCGCACACAGCCATAATCCTGCGCGGCGAGGAACATGCGCGCATAACGTGGGTGCATCGGGAACCGCAGCATCTTGCGCCCGACGTCGGTGATTGTTTTTTGCCCGCCCGCCAGCGCACCCAAATCCTCCAGCAACGTCTCCGCGCGCTCGAGCGAACGTGGCTCGGGTCTCTCCAGCCACGGAAATGCAAAGATATCGTCGATGCCGGACGCCTTGAGCGTGAGCACGACTTCCGCGAGATCGAGGCGCTTTACTTCGGGTAATTCCTGCAACGACCGCTGCGCATGTTCGCGTTCCGTCCACAACCGCACGCACACGCCCGGTGCCGTGCGGCCGGCGCGACCCGCGCGTTGGTCGGCAGACGCAACGCTGATTTTCTCGATCAACAGCGTATTGATCCCACGGTGAGGATCAAAACGCGCCACGCGTGCGAGTCCGCAATCCACCACGATGGTCACGCCGTCGATCGTCAGCGATGTTTCCGCGACGTTCGTCGAAACGATGATTTTGCGCGTGTCGTAACGCGCGACGGCGCGGTCTTGTTGCTCGGGCGGCAATTCGCCATGCAGCGGGAAACAACTGAAGCCGCGCAACGCGTGCGCACCCTGCACTTCCTGCACGGTGCGATTGATCTCATACGCACCGGGCATGAACACAAGGATGTCGCCAGAAGTCAGCGCGGCCACGCGTTCGACTTCTCGTGCGGCCACCGACCACACCGGGTCATGTTCGAAATCCGCCGTCTTCGTGAGATACTCGATGCGCACCGGAAACGTGCGGCCTTGCGAGGTCAGCACTTCGCACGGTGCCATGTAGTTTTTCAACTGCACCGCATCCAGCGTCGCGGACATCACCACAATTTTCAGATCAGGCCGAATCGTCTGCTGGATCTGTAACGCCCGCGCCAGCGAGATATCGCCATAGAGGTGCCGCTCGTGAAATTCGTCGAAGACAATCGCGCTCACGCCGCGCAACGATGCATCGAACGACATCTGCCGAAGCAAAATACCTTCGGTGACGAAACGAATTTTGGTCGCCTTCGAAACGCGCGAATCCAAACGGATTTGATAACCGACCACGCCGCCGAGTTGAGTGCCGACTTCTTCGGCGACACGTTTTGCCAGCATGCGCGCCGCGAGTCGGCGCGGTTGCAAGACTACCACCTCGCCATCACCGAGCAGCCCGTGATTCAGCAGCATCTGCGGCACTTGGGTGGATTTACCTGAACCGGTGGGGGCTTGCACGATGAGCCGCCCCTGCTCGGTCACCGCCGAAATGAGGCGTTGTTCGAGTTCGTAAATGGGGAGTTCGCGCGGTGCAGGCATGAAGGTTGAGGCAAAAACTGGTTTGGATGCGTGGCAAGCGGCTTGTGAACAACCTTGGCGGCCAAGGGCGCTACTCTCGGGTGACCCAGGCATTTACGCACGTGGGTGGCGGTGAATAAGTTGTGGGCAAGCTCGCCGTGACTTTCGGAAGGCGTTCGCGCAGTTTCGGCGTCGGGTTTTTTAGCCAAAGTCCCCTTTGTCAGCGCGCCGGATAAGACTTTATGCCCGGAACCATGGCTCTAGCCGAAACCCGGCGCGCTGACCGTTAGGGCTCTGCCCTATTTTTTCGGCTTTTCCGCACTCCGTTCCGCGGCCCACGTTTCATCGTTTAATTTTCGGAGTGCGTCGGCTTCTTGGCGAATCTCCGTTTTTTCGGCGGCATCGGGTGGCGCGAGCACATACACCAATTTTCCATCCACCCAGCGCGTCGCGACGACTTGGCGACCATCGATGGTTTTTGGTGTCGCGCAGCCTGACGTGAGCACGCCCAACGTCGCGGCCAGAAGGCTAAGGCCGGCTTTAACCAATGGAAAATGAATGCGCATGATGATCTGCCCCCCGGCACGCCGACGCGAAATGCATCAACCCTTCACTACGACCCAGGCAACGGCATTTGGTTACATTGACAGCGTGGTGTGCGACCGACACTAACGAATGCGCGTCATGGCCAAAGACTTCGTTGCCTGGTTAATTCGCATCGTATGCGGCATCCGTTTGCTGCCGCGCGAGAAATTGCCGAGAACTCCCGCGATTTATTTCGCGAATCATTCGAGCCATCTGGACTTCGCAACAATCTGGGCGGCGCTGCCGAAAGAAGTCCGAGCGCACACCCGCCCGGTTGCCGGCCGCGATTATTGGGGCAAAACAAAATTCAGGCGGCGGGTCGCGGGCGATTTTTTCAACGCCGTGCTCATCGAACGACAGCGTGTCACCGTCGCGAGTAATCCGCTCGAACCCATGCTCGCTGCGCTTGATGCGGGTAGCTCGTTGATCGTGTTTCCCGAAGGCACGCGCAGCCCGGACGGAGCGATTCATGAATTTAAATCCGGCTTGCATCATCTCGCCCGGGCGCGGCCAACAGTTCCACTCGTGCCGATCTACCTGCAAAACCTAAGCCGTATCCTGCCGAAAGGCGACTTTCTGCCCGTGCCAATTCTCGGCAGTTTGGTCGTCGGCGAGCCGATGCAGTTGCAAGCGGCCGAAGAGAAAACGGCGTTTCTCGCGCGAGCGCGGGAAGCGGTGGTAAGTTTGGCGAAGGTATGAAGACTACACCGACATTCGCCGTAGCCAAGGTAGGGCCCGCCCTCCGGGCCGGCCGCGAACATTTTACGTATCCCAACATCGGCCCGCTCGGAGATCGGACCCTACCATTCAATTATGAAACTTGATCGCGAATTACTTTGGATCGTCGGCGGCATCATCGCGCTGCTCGCGCTTTCTTCGACCATCACGTTTCTTCTCAAACGCCGCGCGGGCGGAAAAGAAAACAAGGTCATCGCCAATCTCGATGCGCGCGTGAAAGCGTGGTGGGTAATGGTCGCGGTATTTGGCGTCGCGCTCGCCACCGGCGGATTGGGCTCGGTGATTTTATTCGGACTGATGTCGTTCTTCGCGTTGCGCGAATTCATCACGCTCACGCCCACCAAACCAGGCGATCACCGGACGTTGTTCTGGGCGTTTTTTATCATTACGCCGCTGCAATACTACCTCGTCGCGATGCATTGGTATGGATTGTTCAGCATTTTGATTCCCGTGTATGCGTTCATCCTCGTGCCGACGCGCAGTGCGCTCGCGGGCGACAGCGAACATTTCCTCGAACGCACTGCAAAAATCCAGTGGGCGCTGATGGTATGCGTCTACTGCGTGAGTCACGTGCCCGCGCTGCTCACCTTGAATATCGTCGGCTATGCCGGACAAAACGCGAAGCTCCTGCTCTTCTTCGTCATCGTGGTGCAGTTGAGCGACGTGCTGCAATACGTCTGGGGCAAACTCTGCGGCAAGCACGCGATCGCCCCGCAGATCAGCCCCAACAAAACCGTGGAAGGCTTCTGGGGCGGCACGTTGTCGGCGACGGCGATTGGCACGGCGCTGTGGTGGGCGACGCCGTTCACGTGGTGGCAAGCGGCGCTGTTCGCGTGGCTGCTCACGTTGATGGGATTTTTCGGCGGACTCGTGATGTCGGCGATCAAACGCGACCGTGGCGTCAAAGATTACGGCACGATGATCGAAGGCCACGGCGGCGTGATGGATCGCATCGATTCGCTCTGTTTTGCCGCGCCCGTTTTCTTTCATCTCGTGCGGTATAATTTCACCTGAGTTCAAGCCACAAACCCATGCCCTCCGTTTACGACATTAAGCCCACGTTTCAAAATCTGCTGCGCCCGATCACGCGATCGCTCGCGCAGGCCGGAGTGACCGCCAACCAAGTCACCGTCGCGGCGGCACTGCTCTCGGCGGCGGTGGGGGCGTGCATCTATTTCAACCCGCTCGCCCGGTGGCCATTATTTTTGCTGCCCGCATTTTTGTTTGTGCGCATGGCGCTCAACGCGATCGACGGCATGCTAGCGCGCGAACACGGTATGAAGTCCCGGCTCGGCGCCGTCCTCAACGAAGTCGGCGATGTGGTCGCGGACACCGCACTTTATTTGCCGTTCGCGTTCGTGCCAGGGTTTTCGCCGTGGCTCGTTGTCGTGATTTCGATTCTGGCGATCATTAGCGAAATGACCGGCGTGGTGGCGGTGCAGATTGGTGTGGCGCGCCGTTACGATGGCCCGATGGGCAAAAGCGATCGCGCGTTCGTGTTCGGTTTGTTCGCATTGCTCGTTGCATGCGGTGTGCCGCGCGGGGCGTGGCTCCATTACGCGCTGTGGGCGGTGCTGGGGCTGCTCGTGGTGACGATTTGGAATCGTGCGCGGCGCGCGTTGGCCACGTCACCTGATTCAGCCGGACGGTGACCGACTCAGTGCCCACCTCCACTGCGCTGGATGCGCATGAACGCCGCGGCCTCTGGCTGGCAGCGGTGTGGGGATTTGCGGAGGCGACGTTTTTCTTCGTCGTCCCCGATGTATTGACCAGCCGGCTGGTGCTAAAACGCGCCCGCGTGGGTTTTCTGGCGTGTCTCGCCAGTCTCGTCGGTGCGCTGCTCGGCGGCATCGTTCTTTTCTATGTCGGTTCGCAAAGCGGCCTGCGCGCGGACGCTCTCACGGCGATTGATTATGTGCCCGGAGTCAGTCCGGCGATCATCGCGAAAGCGCAGGCCGGACTCGCGGAACATGGCTTGGTCGCGTTGTTTGTGGGTGTGCTAAGTGGCATTCCTTACAAATTGTATGCACTGCAAACTCCTCTCGTGGGTCTTGCGTTCGGCGATTTCCTGATCGCTTCCGCAGTGGCGCGACTCAGCCGCTTTGTTCTGGTCACTGGTTTAAGCTGGCTAACAGGAGCGACCGTATTTCACAACCTTTCAGCCCAAGCCAAGTTACGCATCCATGCGGGCGCTTGGGCGGTGTTTTACGCGGTCTATTTCTGGCGAATGGGGCTTTAAACAGGTTAGGCCTTGCCAAGGGGAAAACGCCCGCGCACGTTGGGCCTCTTTTCTCACGTTTTACCGTCTCCGAGTTATGAATCAGAACATCCGCAACATCGCTATTATTGCCCACGTCGACCATGGCAAAACCACGCTTGTCGACAAATTGCTTAAGGAAGGCGGCGTTTACCGCGCCAACCAGCACGTCGAGGAACGCGCCATGGACTCCATGGACCTCGAAAAGGAGAAGGGCATCACCATCAAGGCGAAGAACACTTCCGTTCACTGGAAGGACAAGATCGTCAACATTCTCGACACCCCTGGACACGCTGACTTCGGCGGCGAAGTCGAACGCGCCCTCCGCATGGTCGACGGCGTGCTTCTCGTCATCGACGCCTACGACGGGCCGCAAGCGCAGACGCGTTTCGTGCTCCGCAAGGCGCTCGCCCACGGGTTGAAGGTCGTCATCGTCATCAACAAGATCGACCGCGACAACGCGGATCCGGCCAAGATGTATGATAAAGTGCTCGAACTCCTCATGGAGCTCAATGCCACCGAAGAGCAGTTCGATGCTCCGGTCGTTTACGGTTCCGGCCGCGACGGCTACATGATGTATCACCTCGGCGAAGAAAAGAAGGACATGACTCCTCTCTTCCAGACGATCATCGACCACGTCCCACCGCCATTTGCGAAACCGGAAGATCCTTTCCACATGCTCGTTTCCAACATCGATTGGAGCGACTATGTCGGCCGTATCGCGGTCGGCAAGATCCTTGGTGGCGTCGTGAAAGTCGGCGACCCGGTCTTCGTCCTCCGTCACTCGGACAACAAGAAGATCCGCGCCAAGATCACCAAAATTTTCGAATTCACCGGTCTCGGTCAGCGCGAAGTTGAGCAAGCCCACGCGGGTAACATCGTGGGTCTCTCCGGCTTCGAAGACGTCGACATCGGCGACACGCTCGACGTGCGCGACGACGCTCACCCGCTGCCCTTCCAACAAATCGATCCGCCGACCCTGGAGATGCAGTTCTGCGTCAACGACGGCCCGCTCGTCGGTCAGGAAGGCAAGCTCGTCACCTCCCGCCAGCTGCGCGAGCGTCTGATGCGCGAACTGAAGCAAAACGTTTCCATCCAAATCGAAGACTCCGACAAAGCCGGTATCTTCAACGTCAAGGCCCGTGGCGCCATGCAAGTGGCCGTCCTCGTCGAAACGATGCGCCGCGAAGGTTTCGAAATGCTCGTTTCTCGCCCGACCGTCATCGAGAAGAAAGGCGACAACGGCGAACGCCTCGAACCTTACGAGACCGTCTGGATCGAAGTTCCCGACGAGTGCGTCGGTGCCATCATGCAAAATCTCGCGAACCGCAAAGGTCGCCTGACGAACATGGAAAAGCTCGCCCACTCCACGATGTTGGAAGCCGTCATCACGACGCGCGGTCTCATCGGTATGGAAATCGACGTCGTCAACGCCACCAGCGGCCGCGGCGTGTTGAGCCATTTGTTCAAGGAATACGGCCCGTATGCCGGCGAAGTGCTCACGCGCATCACCGGAACGCTCATCGCCACGGAAGCCGGTGAAACCACTTCCTACGCGCTCGTGATGTGTCAAGAACGCGGCAAGCTCTTCGTAAATCCCGGCGAGCAAGTCTATGAAGGCATGATCGTCGGCGAAAATCCTCGTAACGAGGACATCGCCATCAATGCCGTCCGCGAGAAACAACTCACCAACTTCCGTTCCCAAGGTTCAGGCGTCGCCACCGGTCTCACGCCGGCGTCGAAGCTCTCTCTCGAGCGCTCGATCGAATACATCGCCGCCGACGAGCTCGTCGAGGTCACGCCGAAGAATCTGCGTCTCCGTAAGCGCATCCTCAACAACGGCGCTCGTCAGAAAGCCTCCAAGGCAAGTAAGTAAGCCACGCGTTTTTCGCGAAACCTTTCAACCCGCAGGCGCGATTCATCGCCCTGCGGGTTTTTTATTTTGTGAGTCGATGCAGGTAAGGCGATCCAACCCCGGTGCGCCGAGGCTCGGCAGTGCCGCCTGCTCGACCCGCGTAACGACCACGCACTCGCTGCGTCACCTTTGGCTGCCGACTCAGTTGGCGCTCGCTCGCGATTTCCTCACCAGCTCTGCGACGCGTTCGGTCTGCTCGATCCATGTCGGGTGCTTTTCACCGTAACGCTGTAAAAGGTATTCTTGTTCCGCTCGAGCCAGACGTAGTTCGTAAGACTCAGTCGAGTCACCGATCAGGTATTTTTCCAGCGCCGCGACTTTCTGCCGCTGGTAGCGCAGCTTGGCGTGCTTTTCCTCGTAGCGCAGGCTCATCGCGGCGAGTTCGGCGTCCGCCTCCAATAAAACGGTCGGAGCGGTCGGAGTTTCACGCCAGCGCTTTTCCATCGCGGCGAGACGCACCTGCTGCGCGTGCAAGCGCGGGTGTTTTTCTTGGTAACGATTTTCGCAGACCGCGAGTTCGACCCGAGCCTCCTGCAAAATGTGTGGCTCCGTGGAATTAGCCGACGCGATTTGGCGCCACTCGGTCACACGGAGGGTCTGCTCCACCAACCGAGGGTGATTTTCGAAATAACGGTCTGCATATTCGGTCTGCTTTGCCTCGGCGGCTTGCAAGCTTTCAGCCGCCGATTGTGGAGACTTTTCCGCGGTAGTTTCCGTAGCGCGCGTTGTGCTTAACACGGCGGCTAATAACAGATATTTTCCGGCAAACCGCATCTCAGTGGGCAGCGCTAGGTTGAGGTTCCTCGCTCAACCCTTGGGTCTCGCGCTCGATTTCAGCCGCTTTCTTCAAGCCGTGGGCGCTGGATTTGCCGGTGAATCTCACACAGATCTTATCCATGAGAACGTAGAAAATCGGAATCACGAAGAGCGTGATGATCGTCGACAACGTCAACCCACCCACGACGACGATGCCCATCGGATTGCGCGTCTCCGCACCCGCTCCAGTCGCGAATGCGATTGGCACCGCGCCCAGCACCGTCGCGATGGAGGTCATCATAATCGGACGGAAGCGCACCGTGGCGGATTCGAAGGCCGCCTCCATGACGTTCTTGCCGTGCTCGACTTGAAGTTGGTTCGCGAACTCCACGATCAAAATACCGTTCTTCGCCACGAGACCAATCAGCATGATGAGCCCGAAGCGCGAGAAGAGATTGTCGGTCATCGCCACACCCCAGAAACGTGTGCAGTAAAGCACGAGCAAGCCGCCCGCGACGGCGATGAAGACACCGGTGAAAATCGTAATCGGGTGAATCCACGACTCGAATTGCGCGGCGAGAATCAGGAACGTGAACAGCAGCGCCAGACCAAACAGAATCAGCGTATCGTTGCCGCTCTCGACGAATTCACGCGTCTCACCGTCCCACGCATAGGTGTAGCCAGCGGGTAATTTTTCTTCGCCCAACGCACTGAGGAAGGTCACGGCGTCACCAATGGTTCGACCTTCACCCAATTGCGCGGAAACAGTCACCGAACGCAGGCGGTTAAAGTGCGGATAACTTTCCGGCACGGTGTTTTCCGACCACGTCACGACATTGCTCAATTGCACGAGCACGCCGTCCGTCGAGCGCACATAGAGTCGCGCGAGATCGCTCGGCGTGGTGCGATTCTCGTCGGTCACTTGCACGATGGCGTAGTATTGCTGGTTGCCACGCTGGAACTCCGTCACGCGGCGCCCGCCGAGCAACGATTCCAACGTCGACGCAATCACGCTGACCGGCACGCGCAAATCGGCCGCCTTGGCGCGATCGATTTTCACATCGAGCTGCGGCTTAGTCGGCGAAGGATCGACGCGCGGTTGAATGAACATCCCGCTCTCGCGCATCGAAGTGAGATACACGGCGCCTAATTTCTGAAGCTCGGTAAAATCGCTGCCGAGCAACACCATTTGCACGCCGCCACCACCACCGCCGCGACCACCGCCGCTGCTGAAGGGACGCACCGGACTCGCGACCGCCTGGCCGCCGGTGACTTGTTTTTGGAAATCACGGCGGAGTTGCGCGGTGATTTCCTGCGTCTTGCGCGTGCGCTCTTCCCAAGGTTTGAGCGTCGCGAACACAAAGGCGCGGCCACCATCGCCCGTGCGATGGAAGGTGCGATCGATTTCCGGGATTTTCAGAATCATCTGCTCCATGTCGTAGGAGTAGAGACGCAGGTATTCCGGAGTGGCGCCAATCGGCGCGATCAAGTTGGCCGTGAACACGCCGCGATCTTCTGTGGGCGTGAGTTCACGTTGCAGTTTCGTGTAGAGGAACACGCCGCCGGCGGTGAAAATAAAGGCCGAGATCAACACGACCCAGCGAAACTTGAACGCGACTTTCAACGCGCGCTCGAAGACCGAGTTCATGCCGACGAAGAACGGCTCGGTCTTGCGGTAGAACCAACCGTGTTGCGCGTGCCCGTCGACCACCTGCGCCCGCAGCAACCGCGAGCACATCATCGGGGTCAGCGTGAGCGCGACGAAAGCCGACACCAAAACCGCGACGGCCAGCGTGATACCGAATTCAAAAAACAACCGTCCCGTTTGCCCGGACTGAAACGCCACCGGCAGAAACACCGCCGCGAGCGTAAGCGTGGTCGCGATGACGGCGAAGGCGACTTGCCGTGCACCGAAGATCGCGGCGTGAATCGGTTTTTCACCTAACTCGATACGGCGGTAAATATTCTCGAGCATGACGATGGCGTCATCGACGACGAGGCCGACCGCGAGCACCAGCGCAAGCAACGTGAGGATGTTAATCGTAAAGCCCATCATCGCCATGATCGCGAAGGTGCCGATGATCGAAACCGGGATGGCCACGAGCGGCACCAACGTCGCGCGCCAATCGCGCAGGAAGAGGAAAATCATCAACACGACCAAAATCGCAGCTTCATACAACGTGTGATACACTTCGCGCACCGAGCGTTCGACGAAGACGGAAGTGTCGGAGCCGATGTTGACGTTCATGCCCTCTGGCATGTCGGCGCGGATAAGCGGCAGCACCGCTTTCACGCCATTGGCGACGTCGAGCAAACTGGACTGCGATTGACGCAGCACTTGCACCGCCACGGTCGGCAGGCCTTTGAAATACGTCTCGGAGCGATATTCTTCCGCACCCAGTTCGACGCGCCCAATGTCGGAAAATTTCACTTGGTGCGTGCCGCGTGAAGCGAGAATCAGATTCTCGAACTCGGCCACTTGCGTCATGCGGCCTTCGATGCGCACGGGAAATTCGCGCGAGGTCGACTCGATGCGACCGCCTGGAATCTCAACATTTTGCTGACGCAGCGCGTTCTCCACGTCGGTCACGGTGAGCTGGTGCGCGGCGAGTTTATCGCTATCGACCCACAGGCGCATCGCGTAACGCGGACCGCGGATGTTGACGGCACCTACGCCGGGAATCGTCTGGATGCGTTGCACCGCGATGCGCTCGACCAGTTCCACAATTTCCAAGCGGCTGTAGCGATCCGAATTAAACGCGATCGTGATGACCGGATTGGAATCGGCATCGGCCTTCGTGATGACCGGCTCGTTGATTTCCTCGGGCAGGCGTTGGCGCGCGCGGCTGACGCGGTCGCGCACGTCGTTCGCGGCTTCATCGACATTACGGTCGAGGGTAAATTCCACCGTGATGCGCGACTGCTCTTCTTGAGAGCTGGAGCGGATGACGCGGATGCCGTCGATGGACGCGACTTCTTTCTCGAGCGGTTCGGTGATCTTGGCTTCGACGACCTCAGCGGAAGCACCGCGATAACTCGTTTCCACTGACACGGTCGGCGAGTCGATCAACGGGTATTCGCGCACCGGCAATTTGCCGAAACTCAGCAGACCAATCAGGACGACGACAATGGACGCAACCAGCGCGACGACCGGGCGTTTGATGGAGATGTCGGAAAGAACCATGATTACTCTCCCACCCGGAATTCAACGCGCAGCGGACGTGGTTCAAGTTTTACCCCGGGAAACAAAATCAAAGCGCCCACACCGGACGCGACCACTTCCTGTTTTTCGGGGAGATCCTCTGGTTTTTCGGGCGTGATTTCAACCAGACCGCGTTCGCGCAGTCCGAGCGTCACTTTCACAAAACCGGCAACTTTTTCGCCGTCCTTGCCGAGCACGGTGATCACCTGCGTCCCGGTGGGTGTCGTGAGAATCGCCCCTTCCGGCACGGTCAGCACACCTTTGTGCACAGCTAAGACGAGTTCGATCCCGGCAAACATGCCCGGTTGAAATCCCTTGGGATTGCCGGTCACGTAACCTTTCACCTGACTCGAACGCGTGCTGCGGTCGATGACCGAGGAGATAAAATAAACTTCGCCTTCCGCCTTCGCGTCGCCGGTGGGCGTCTGGGCGCGGATGCTGAATTTCGTGCCTGAGGCGATCTTCGACGTGAAACGCTCCGGCACTTGGAAATCGATTTTCAAGCGGCTCAAATCGTCGAGCGTCGTGATCACCGTCGCCGCCGTGATGTAATCGCCCGGGGAAATCGTGCGCGCGCCCACGGTGCCGTCGAAGGGCGCTTTGATTTCCATTTTAGCGAGGCGCACCCGAAGCAACTGGGATTCCGCTTGAGCGGAGGAGTAATCGGAGTTCGTGCGATCCGCTTCGGCTTGGGAAAGCGAGCGCGCTTCCGTGAGATCCTGGCTACGCTTGTAATTCAGTTCGGCGAGCTTGAGGCGCGACTCGGCTTGCGCGAGTTGGGCGCGGAGCTCGGAGTCGTCGACCTTCAGCAACACCTGGCCTTTTTTCACCTGTTGGCCTTCCTCGAAGAGCACGGATAACACTTGGCCAGAAATTTCGGCACGAAGCTGGGCGGTTTCGTTGGGAGCGAGTGAGCCGACGAGCGAAAGCGACTCGACCAAGTCACGGCGTTCCACCGCGACGACTTCAACCGGTTGCTTTTGCGGTGCGTTGGAGGCAGCCGCCGTGGCCGAAGCGCTTTTCTTACTGCAACCGGCAGAGAAAACGAGGGCGAGACTGGCGAAAGCGAATACGAAGCGTATGGGGAAAGACATCCAAAGTGGGAATTGTGGGTTTACTGCTCACTCGGGGTGCGCCCCGGACATGACGCCAGCTCAGGACGTAAGTTTCACGTAATCTTCCGGGCTCAAAAGCGCCGCAGCATCAGCAGGATTCGAAAGTTTGAGCTTTAACATCCAACCATCGGTGTAGTGCCCGGAATTCACCTTCTCAGGATTACTATCGAGCGCTTTATTGACCTCGATCACCGTGCCCGAAACCGGCGAATAAACGTCGGAGGCCGCTTTCACGGACTCCACGACGCCGAACGTTTCGCCGGCCTTTAACACCGCGCCAACCTTGGGCAGTTGGACAAAGGTAATGTCGCCGAGGCTGTTTTGCGCGTAGTCGGTGATCCCGACCGTGGCCGTGCCGTCAGCGGCGACGTTCAACCATTCGTGGGACTTGGCGTATTTAAGTTCGGAGGGGACGTTGCTCATGGGAAAATTAGTTTTTCTTTAGCGGGACGAAGGGAGGTTTGACGAGTTGCAAATTGAGTTTGGTGCCGCGGATATCGACCGCGAGTTGCTCCTTGGCCGCCGCCGCGTCGACGAGCGCAGAACCGATGGCTTCGTTGATGATCGGCGAGAGCGTGCCCGAAACGACCTGCCCCACTTCGACGCCGGCGGCGTTTAACACGGTCGAGCCCGCGCGCACGATGCGACGGTCGCCGGTTTTGAAGAACACGATCTTCTTCGCCGAGCCCTTTTCTTTTTCGGCTTTGAGCACGTCGGAGCCGATGAACGGGCCTTTGTCGAATTTCACCACCCAGCCGAGTCCCGCCGTGATCGGCGTAATGGCATCCGTGATTTCGTGTCCGTAAAGCGGGAAACCCGCCTCGAGCCGCAAACTGTCGCGCGCACCGAGCCCAGTGAGTTCGAGGCCAAACGCCGCGCCTGCGACTACAACCGCCTCGGCGAGCTTCGCGCCGTCGCCCGACGCGCAATAAAGTTCAAACCCGTCTTCGCCCGTGTAGCCGGTGCGACTGATGATGCACTTCACACCGGCGACTTCGCCTTCCGTGAAATGATAATATTTAACTTCGGCGAGATTCGTCGGCGTGAGCGACTGCACGAGTTCGGCGCCGCGCGGACCTTGGATCGCGAGTTGTGCGTAATCAGGAGAACGATCGACGACGGTGCAGTTGAAGCCCTTCGCCTGCTTCTGCATCCACGCGATATCCTTGGCGATGTTGCCGGCGTTGATGCACAGCAGGTAATCGTTTTCGCCGCGCATGTAGACGAGCAAGTCGTCCACCACCCCGCCGTGCGGATAGCACATCACCGTGTAAAGGATGCGTCCGGGAAAGAGTTTCGAGCAGTCGTTGGTGACGAGGTGTTGGAGAAATTTCAGCGCTTCCGGGCCCTTCACATCGGCTTCGCCCATGTGGCTGACGTCGAAGAGCCCGACGCGCTGGCGCACCGCCTTGTGTTCATCGAGGATGCTCTTGTATTGCACCGGCATATCCCAGCCGGCGAAGTCCACCATGCGCCCGCCGTGCTGGCGGTGAAATGCATTGAGGGGGGTCGTCTGTAACACGCTCATGCCCCAACTAAGGCTCCCGCCTATGACGCGGGCAAGGAAACTTTGCCTGCGCCAACCCCTGAAAACAGCTTAAACAAACGAGCCGCCTAGCTCACCTAAGCAAGCTCCATATCTAACTGAAGATTTTGCGATCCGCCCAGACTCGAACTAGCGTCCTCAAGGGCTTTGATAAACACCGCGTAGCTTTGAGGATCACCCGCCCGATAACGCTCACATCCGTGAATAATAAGGAGCAATGGAAACTTCGGAATTCGGCTCGTTCCCCAGATGCCACCGTCAGCGAGGTAGCACAAACTATCGAAGAGCGCATTCCAGTTATGCCCCTACCCTTTTCCGGGAGTCGATTCGGTGCAGGGAAAGTTTCCTCCTGGGCCTCCACATTCGAATAATTCTCCTAGTCGGGTGAGCAGTGCCTCATCCGAGTTTATCTCGGAAAGATCGAGGTGTAATTCTTCAGAGTAAATGGCCACGAGAAACTGATGGTTCGCGCTACCTGGCGAAAATCAATCGAACCGCGCCAAAGGCAAAAGCAAAGGCCCAGCCGGAGGCGAAAAACTCCAAGCCATAACGCTCGCTTCCGCGCTTGGTTCGCAGTGTCCCGATTTTTGCCATAACGAACCCGATCAGCACCGGGAAAACCAGCAAAGCAATACAGCGCAACGGGAAGTTCCCGATCACGTGAGCATTCACTATCAGCAGCGACGCCGCGCCTGCAATTCCACCGAAAACAAAGTAAATCCAAACCCGCAAAAACGTCCGATCCGCATAAGTTTTCTTAAGGACTAAATCAGCGGCCCCTTCAAAAAGGAATTGGAAGAAAAACTCAAAAATGAGCTGAAGAAAGCTTTCCAAGCTTTGCATAAAATGCTTCGAAACACCTCGCTTCAACTCCACAATCATCGCTGCCGGTGTAACCGCCATTGATTGCGCAAAAACCATCTCTACAACCACTGCACATGGATCGCCGGCTCATTTGGTTTCTCGGGTTATTGCTCCCGGTAGTTTGGTGGTCGGCCATCAGCCCGCACGACCGGCTCACGTGGTGGCTGGAAGTGGCACCCGTGCTGATTGGCGTGCCGCTGATCATCGGATTTCAAAAGCGGTTTCCGCTCTCCACTTTGTTACTCGCGCTGATCTGGGTGCATTGCGTGGTGTTGATCGTCGGTGGCCATTACACCTATGCGCGCGTGCCGCTGTTTGATTGGATCCGCGATGCCACCGGCGGAGCCCGCAATAACTACGACAAGGTCGGGCATTTTATCCAAGGGTTTGTGCCGGCAATCCTAGCGCGCGAAATCCTTTTGCGCACTTCGTCATTGCGGGATCGCGGCGATGGCACGCCCAGTCGCTGGCTCGGATTTATTGTGGTCAGCATCTGCCTCGCTTTTTCTGCACTCTACGAACTCATCGAATGGTTGACCGCTGAACTTTCAGGAGCGGCGTCCGACGATTTTCTCGGGACGCAGGGCTACGCGTGGGACACGCAGAGTGACATGGCGTGGGCACTGGCCGGCGCGGTGCTCGCGTTGCTCCTCTTGAGTCGCTGGCATGATCGCTCACTGACAAAGCGAATCGGTTAAAAGGAATTGTCTTCACTCCACGCGAGCGACACGACTTGCGCAATGTTCGCTCCTGCCCTCGCTTACTGGGTCCACGACCTGAGTCCGTTTCTCATCCAGTTTAATGAGAAACTGGGAATTCGTTATTACGGGTTGGCGTATCTGGCAGGATTTGGCGGCGCGATGTGGCTGCTGCGGCTTTATTACCAGAAAGGACGCACGACGCTGACGCCGAACGCCTCCGTGGATCTCGTGCTCGCGTTGGTCATCGGCGTGATTGTGGGGGGGCGACTCGGCGAATTTTTACTCTATCACCCGAAAACATTGTTCAGCGATCCGCTCGCGTTTTTCCGCGTGTGGGAAGGCGGCATGGCGAGCCACGGCGGATTTCTCGGGGTCGCGGTTGCACTCTGGTGGTTTGCGCGCAGTCGCAAAATTCCGTTCCTGCACCTCGCCGATATCGTCGCTTCGGTGACGTCGATCGGGCTCTTTTTCGGACGCGTGGCAAATTTCATCAACGGCGAACTCTACGGCAAACCCTCGGCCGTGCCTTGGGCGGTGATTTTCGAAAACACCGGCGGCGGGCCTGAGCCACGGCACCCTTCACAACTTTACGAAGCGGCGCTCGAAGGACTTCTGCTGCTCGCCTACATGCAATGGCGCGTGTGGGGCAGTGAGGTGACAAAGCGCCAGCCCGGACGCATCGCGGGCGAATACTGGATCGGCTACGCGCTCGTGCGCGCAATCGGCGAACTTTTCCGCACGCCCGATGCGATCATTCTCGGCCTGAGCAGTGGCACGTTTTATTCGATCTTTCTGTTCGCGGGCGGCGTGGCGTTGATCGTTGCGGCCAAAAAAAACGCGCCCGTGGTTGCGGGCGCGCGTTGAATTTTCAAATCGAAAGTAAACGGCTTATAGCACGTAACCCGACGGGATAATCGCGTCTTTCGTGACGCAGAGAATGCCATCGCGGATGACGACGCCGTGCTGGTAATCGCCGTCGGGCTTCCCTTCGGGCGAGAGCGACACGCCATCGCCGATGCGGGCATTTTTGTCGATGATTGCGCGGCGGATGCGGCAATTGCGACCGAGGCCGATCGCCGGGCGGTTTTGCGCCTTGTCCGCGAGCACTTCTTTTTCCGTCTGATAATAATCCGAGCCCATCATCACGACGTCTTCCAGATCCGCGTTTTCGCCGAGGATGGAACGGATGCCGATGACGCAGTGCTTCAGTTTCGAATCGGTTACTAAGCAACCGTCGCCGATGACCACGTGGTCGATGTCGCAATGGTTGATCTTCGACGCCGGCAGGTAGCGCGGATGCGTGTAGATCGGTGCGCTGCGATCGAAAAAGTTGAACGGCGGCAGCGGCTGCGCGAGCGCGAGGTTCGCTTCGAAAAATGCGCGGACGGTGCCGATGTCTTCCCAATAACCTTCGAAAATGTAGCTATAGAGTTTCGATTTTCCGAGCAGCGCGGGAATCACTTCCTTGCCGAAATCCTTCATCGAGTTCTCGAGGGACTTGTTCAACACATCGCGGCTGAACACGTAGATACCCATCGACGCGAGACACTGTTTCTCGCCGACCTTTTGAGTCAGCTTGGCTTCGAGCGCGTCGCTGATCGTGAGGCTGTTGATAACCGCCGGATCTTTCGGTTTCTCGACGAACTCGGAAATCGTGAGATCGTCGTTGACGCGCATCAGACCGAGACCTTCGACCTTCGAAACCGGAAACGGAATCGCCGCGATCGTGACATCCGCGCCGGTCGAGATGTGTTGCTCGATGATTTTGCTGAAATCCATGCGATACAACTGATCGCCCGAGAGAATCAGGATGTATTCGTGGCCGTGGCTGTTGAAATGGACGATATTGCGGCGCACGGCGTCGGCCGTGCCCTCATACCACGCGCTGCTCTTCTCCGTTTGCTCAGCGGACAAAATGTCGATGAAGCCCGCCCCGAACGGATCGAAGTGAAAACTTTTGTTAATATGCCGGTGCAAAGACGCCGTGAGAAACTGCGTGAGCACGAAAATCCGGTTAAACCCTGAGTTGAGACAATTGCTGATTGGGATATCGACGAGGCGATATTTACCCGCGAGCGGCACCGCCGGTTTGCAACGTTCCTTGGTGAGCGGAAAGAGGCGCGTGCCGCGTCCACCGCCCATGATTACCGATAAAACTTTTTTTGAGTCAGCCATGGGATTTGGGGATAAATTCTTGCGCGAATTTGCGCGGCGCTCACGTTAGTGCCAGCACAAACGAGCCTTACCTTACCCTTATGGCAAAAATTCTCATCACGGGTTCCGCAGGATTTATTGGCAGTCACACGACGGATCGCTTGCTGGCTGATGGCCACACGGTCGTGGGCATCGATAATTTCCGAACCGGCCGCCGCCAGAACTTGGCAGAAGCCTCGAAGTCTCCGCAGTTTTCTTTTCATGAAGGCGACGTCGCCAAGCCCGGTGAACTCGATGCGCTCGTCGCTTCCGTCAAGCCGGATGGGATCATTCACCTCGCCGCGCTCGTCAGCGTGCAGGAAAGCATGACGAACCCGGATCTGAATTATTCGCTCAACATCCACGCCACGCATCTCGTCGCCGAGGCCGCGCGTAAATCCGGCGTGAAGCGAATCGTGTTTGCCTCCTCCGCGGCCATCTACGGCGACGCCACCGCGTTGCCGATTCGCGAGGGCCTCGAAAAGAAACCGATCAGTCCCTACGGCGCGGCGAAGCTCGCCTCGGAAGCGATCCTCCTCGGCCACGGTGCGGCGTTCGGCATTACGGTGCGCTGCCAGCGCTACTTTAATGTCTTCGGCCCGCGGCAAGATCCGGCGTCGCCCTACTCCGGCGTGATTTCGATCTTCGACCGCCGTTACCGCGACGGAAAATCCGTCACGATCTACGGCGACGGCCAGCAGACGCGCGATTTCATTTCGGTGCACGACGTCGCCCGCGCCAACGCCCTCGCTGCCACGAAGCCCGGTATCGCGTCCGGCGTGGCCAACATCTGCACCGGTCGTGCCACGTCGTTGTTGGATGCAGTGAAAGTCTTCGGAAAACATTACCCGCAAATCGCCCCGCCCGCTCACGCCGCACCGCGCACCGGCGACATCATCCACTCGCTGGGTGCCGCCGACGAGGCTCACGCCGCGCTCGGTTTTTCCGCCCAAGTTTCCGTCGAAGACGGTCTCACCGAACTCATCCGCGTGGGATGAAATTTCGTTTCATCAACGTCAGCGCTCTCTTCACCGCGCTGCGGTTCGGCGTCTTCGGATTGGTCGCGGCGCTGAACGCCAGCGCCGCGGAGCCGCTCGCATTCTACGTTAATTATTCCGCGACGGTGCCGACGGCGCCGCTGCTCGCACACGAGACCTCCATCGTCCATCCTGACGCCAAGGTCGATCTCGACGCCGCGCACCGCGCCGGCAACACCGTGCTCGCCTACCTCAGCATCGGCGAAATCGCCAGCGATGCGCCCTATCGCGGCGAAGTTTTGAAGCGCGGCCTGCCTTTCGCTGGACGTAATGAAACGTGGAAATCCGATTTGATCGATCTCGCCGACGCCCGTTGGCGCGAATTTCTCGTCGACGAACTCGCCACCCAAATCGCGAAGAAAGGCTACGATGGTTTCTTCCTCGATACCGCGGACTCCGTCGACCTCATCGCGCCGGGAAATACCGCGCGCACCACGAGCGCCCGCGCTGGCCTCGTCACCCTCGTCAAACAACTCCGCACGAGCTTCCCGCAAAAACGCATTGTCATCAACCGCGGCTTTTTCGCATTCGATGAATTGCGCGACACCGTCGACGGCGTGCTCGTCGAATCACTTTTCGAGACGCACGACTTCACGGTTAAAAATTACCGCGCGGTCGCCACGCCCGAAACTGAAGCGTTGCTCGCCGAACTAAAACGCGTCGCCGACGCCGGGCGCAGCGTCTACGTGCTTGATTACGCCGACCCAGCGAAACCCGAGCGCGCCGACCACGCTGCCGACCGGATTCGCGCGCTGGGTTACCACGCGTTCGTTTCCACGCCGACGCTCGATGGAAAAATGCTCGCGCCGTTGCGCGTGGTGCCACGACGCATCTGTGCATTTTTCGGCAACTTGACCGAAGTCCAGGTCGACCAAATCCGCTGGCCTGCCGAGTCGTTTGTCGCCCAACGCCTGCAAGCGCCGCTCGAATGGCTCGGCTACGAAGTCGATTATCACCGCATCCTGACCGCAACGGATCTGCCCACGTTGAGCGACGACTACCGCGGCGTCATCCTGCCGCGCGCCTGGGAAATTCCGTCCTCCATCGAGCCGGCGGTGGTTGACTGGCTGATCGCACAACGCGAGGCCGGCAAAAAGATCATCATCTTCGGCACCCTGCCGTTCAACGATCCCGAACAGCGCCTGCGTTTCACCACCGCCTTCAATCTCGTCGGCGACGGGTCGATTATCGGCCCGCCGTTCCAAGTCGACGTGATCACGAAAGACGCCGCCGTGATGGACTACGAAGCGCCCGTGACGGGTTTGCCCGCAAATTTTCTCCGCCTGCGCGCCCCGGAAGGCGCCGAAAAAATTCTCTCGGTGCGCGCCCGTTTCAAGCAGCCCGAAAAACAGCCCGTTACTTTCGATCCGATCTTCACCTGCGAATGGGGCGGCATGGCGATGGACCCGTATCTGTTTTTCCGTCGCGCGGATTATCGTGATTTCTGGCACTTAAACCCCTTCGAATTTCTCGAACGCGCGCTGGGCAAAACTGATGCGCCCGCGCCTGACACCACCACGCGCGATGGACTGCGGATGTATATGAGTCACATCGACGGCGACGGTTTCGGCAGCTTCAGCCACACAGAAGCCGGCCGCCGTTCCGCCGAGGTCGTGCGTGATCGCATCCTCAAGAAATATCCGCTCCCCGTCACGGTGTCCGTCATCGAAGCCGAGATGCGCGGCCTCGTGCTCCATCAGCAGCCCAACGAATCCGCCGAACTCGAAGCCATCGCGCGCGACATCTTGCGCCTGCCTCACATCGAAGTCGCGTCGCACAGTTTTTCTCACCCGTTTTTCTGGATCACCGGCGACCGCACCGAATCATTTTACGACGAACAGAATTTGGAGCTAAAACAGAAATACGACAACCTCGACCTCACGCGAGAAATCGACGGCTCCGTCCGCTACATCAACGAGAAACTCGCGCCGCCTGACCGCCCCGTAAAAGTATTTCTGTGGAGCGGCAATTGCCGCCCGCCGCCCGAGGCGCTCGCCCTCACGCGCCGTCTCGGCATCGAAAACCTCAACGGCGGCGACACGATCATCACGGCCCGCAACCGCACGCTCACCGCGATTTCGCCACGCACGATGCCGTGGGGCGACGAACTGCAAATCTTCGCGCCCAACCAAAACGAAAACGTCTACACCAATAACTGGCGCGGCCCGCTCTTCGGCACCTACGTGCATGTGATCGACACGTTCAAGCTGACCGAATCGCCGCGCCGCATGAAGCCGGTGAATGTTTACTATCATTTCTACAGCGGCGATTATCCCGCCGCCGTGCAAGCGCTCGAAACGATTCACGACTGGGTCATGACGCAACCGCTCCACTCGGTCACCGTTTCGCACTACGCCCGCATGGCCCGCGATGCCCGCGACACCGCCATTTTTGCCGCCGGCCAGGATCGTTGGCTCATCACCAGCCGCGGCGAATCGCGCACGTTCCGCCTCCCTGAAAATGCCGCCAGCCGCATCGACCTCGCCCGCAGCGAAGGCGTGACGGGCTGGTCTGTTTATCAAAACGAAACTTATGTGCATACCGACGGCTCGCCGCGCGTAATCCTCGCGCTTTCGGATCGGCCTGGCCGACAGCCTTACTTGGAAACGTCATCCGGCGAAATTAATTTCACAGAACGCACCCCGGCGAAACTCGCCTTTAGCGTCAGCGACACGCGCCCAATCACGACCGTGCTCGCCGGTTTCCCAGCGTCCAGCAGCGTCCGCGTGACAGTCGACGGCGAGACGAAACCGCTCACCGCAGACGCAACTGGTCGCGTTAAACTTTCCCTGCCTCTTCAGGCCAACGTCATCGTCGAAGCCGCTCCATGACCAGCGCCGCGCGCCATAAACCGATCATTCCGTGGTGGCAGCTCGGGCTGCTGCTGGTCGGTTGCGCGCTCGGTATTTGGTTTTTGTTACCCGACGATCCCGGCTTGCTCGAAGATCTCGTGCGCGACGGCAACACCCGCGAGGCCCGACGTTTGCTCGCGAAAATGTCGCCCGACGAACGCGCGCGCGATGCGCGTCGTCTCCGTGTGGTCGAACTCAAAATCGCGCGCCTCGAACTCAAAGCCAACGACGCCGAGGCCACGACGCGCTTTTGGAAACTCGCTGTCGACACGTGGCGCGACTCGCAGTTTTCCGGCGAAGTCTTCCTTGAGTTCGCACCCGTCATCCTGCGCCTGAGCGACCCCGCCGCTGCATGGGAAATGCTGCTCCCGATTCTTCCCGGCGCGCCGGAGCCGTTGCGTCAACGTCTCGCCTCTGAATTCACCCGCGCTGCGCTCGCCGCGAGTCAGCCCGCGCAAGCCGCGCAGATTTTCGCCTACGCACATCCGGCGGAAAGCCGCACCGTCGAGAACTCGCTCGAACTCGCCCGCCTCTGGGAACTCGGCGGCAAACCGGCCGACGCTCTCGCGGCACTGGGCAGCGACCAATCCCCCGCCGTCAATGCCCGCCGGGTCGCCATCCTGCGGGAACTTAACCGCAACCGCGAAGCCTTCGCGTTACTGCGCGCGCGCGCCGAAGCGTTGCCCGACGGTTCGCCCGATGCCGCCTTGCTCGAAGAACTCACCACCGTCGCGCTCGCCGCCGGCATCCCGAACGACGCTGTGCCGCTGCTCCAACGTTACGCCGCGAAGAATCCGAGCGACCTCGCCGTGCAACGCCGGCTGCGCGACTTGCTCGTCACCTCGGGTCGCGCCGCGGACGCCGTTCCCGCCGGCCGCGAAGCGGTGAAACTCGGATCGCGTCAACCGGCCGATTTGCGCGACCTCGCCAAGATTCTCGAATACAGTGGCGAAGGCGACCAAGCCTTCGACCTGTGGCTCGAACTCGCGTTGCAAGGCGACCTGCCGGCCGTCGATCGACTCGTCGCGCTCAACCCCGGCCTTTACCGCGACGAAGATTTGCGCCGTGCGCTCGAACGCGTTGTGCCAGTGCCGAATCATAACGACTACACGCTCAAGCTCGCGGAACTGGAAGTGACCGTGGGTCGTTACGACGAAGGCCAGAAATACTACGAGCAATTCATCGCCGCCGATCCGACCGACATCGATGCGATGCTCGATCTCGCCGACCTGCACCACGAACTTTACCGTTTCGACCAGTCAGAGAAATGGTTGCGCCGTGCGTCCGCCTTGCGACCCAAAGACCTCGCTCTACGCGGGCGCATCGCGGACAGCCTCGTGCTGCAAAGCCGTCACCGCGACGCGCTCGATTATTATTCCGTGCTCGCGCAGGAATCGCCCGTCGAGGAAGTGCTGCAACCTTATATCGTGCTCGCGGAAACGCTCGGTCGTTACGATCACTTCATCCGTGCGTATCGCCTGCGCATCGATCATTCGCCCCAGCCCGTCGCGCGCGACTATCTGATGCTCGCTTACGGCTACGAACTCGCCGATGACCCGGTCAGCCGCGAAGCCGCGCTCGCCGAAGGCCGACGAAAACTCGGTGACAACGACGACCTCAAGCTCTCGCTCGCGCTGGCCTTGAGCGCGGAGAAAAACTACCGCGCCGCTCAAAATTCCCTTTCGGGTCACGCCGCGCTCCACAGCAACGCCACCGCCGCCACGCTCTATCTGGAATTGATGCGGCTGAACAACGACAAGGCCGCCGAGCGCGCTTACCTCGCGCAACCGCTCGCGCCCGCCCTCGCGCAAAACGAAGCCATTCTCGAACGCGTCGGCCGCGCGCAGGAAGCATTGGGAAATTACAAGGAAGCCGAACGCATCTGGCGCGAGCTTTACGTCATTCGCCCCACGGATTTCAACCGCACTGCAAGTCTCGCGCGCGTATTGCTCACGACCGGGCGTCACGTCGAAGCGAACCAGTTGCTCGCTCCTTTCCTGATCAAACCCACCCCGGAAGTGCTGCGCCTCTCCGCTGAAATCGCGACCAACGCCGGCGACTACAAGAACGCGGAGACCTATCAACTCGCCTACCTCGACACCGTGAAAACCGCCGGTGCCACCGATTGGGGCGCGCTTGGCGACATCCGCCTTTCACGAGGCGATCGCGAAGGCGCCAAACGCGCTTACGCCGAAGCCTTGCGCCGCATGCATGGTCAAATCCGCGCGAAATCTCCCAAGTCGTGAAATTTCCCCGCGTCATCTTCTGCTGCCTCCTGCTTGCCGCTCCCGCGCTGCAAGCCGCGGAAGAATTCATGGCGGACGCGGAAGTGCTGCAGCGCGCGCCGACGCTCACGATCGAAGAGCGCCGTTACCTTGTTTATCTTTACGCCCGCTTGAACCAAGCGCCGGTCGCCCAAGCGCTCGCCGAGCAGATTCTCAAAGATAACCCGAGCGACCGTCAGACGCTGCTCGTGCTCGCGTCGATGGCCGTCGAACGCAAAGACCCGGAAGCGATCCTCCGCATCGCGCGCGAATTTCTCCGCTATTATCCGGGTGACCACCAAGGCCGTTACTTCCTCGGCGCGGGCCATTACCTCGCGAAGCAATACGCCCAGGCGAACGAAGTCCTGCGCGAGTTGAAGCACGAACAATTTCTCGCGCGCAAATACCCTTACGAAACCGATCTCGCCGCTTCGGCTTACGCGGCGGGCGATTGGTATCGCGCGATGCTTTCGTATCAGGAATTGCTGCGTCACCACGCGCTCGGCGACGACCTCCGCAGCCGCGTGCGCATCGTGCTCGATTCGCTTTATCGCGAGCATCTGCCGCGCTGGGATTTCGGCGCTTACGGCACGACGCTCAAGAACGCGCGCGTCTGGCGTTACACCGGCGGCGAAGCGCAGCACTTGAGCGACAGCCAGTGGGTTTCGGTCAACTACACGCGCGACCAGGTCACCATCGAAGAAGCCCCCAGCCTACGCGCCACCCGCGAAGAACGCGCCGAAGCGGTCGCCACGCTCTCGACGGTTTACGACCGCCGTTGGGAAACCGACGCGTGGATCGGTCACTCCGGCGAAGGCCTGCTCGGTGGCGCGCGCGTGAGTTATCGTTTCGCCAACCAGCGCGAAGTCTCGCTCGACTACTCCGCCAACGAACGGGCGCTCGACAGCCTCACGCTCGAAGCGCTCGACGGCCGCCAATACCGCACGAATTTCACCGCCAGCTGGCTCATCGAAACCGATCTGACGTTCGTCGTGCGCGGTCACTGGCGCGAAGTTTATGTGAACGATCGCAAACTCGGCCGCGGCTCGGGCGTTGACTTGAACCTCGATTACACGCTCTGGCGTCAAGGCCCGCGCGTTTCCATCGGGTATCGCGGATCGATTTCCAGTTTTCTCCAAACACTCAACGATCCGTCGCCCGCTGCACCCATCGCCGACCCGGCGGGCGGCATCGGTTCGCAACTCGGCATTCTCAACAACCTCGTGAGCCGCCGCATCAATCGTCACGGCATCGGCCTGCTGATCACCGACAACCTTGCAGACGCGTGGCTTTACCGTCTGACTGCCGGCGTGGATTATGACTTCGAGTTGTCTTCGACGAGTTGGAACAGCGCGCTCGCGCTGACCTTTCTCCCGCGCAAGAGCATCGAGATGACCGCCGAGGCGGGCTACACGTCCAGCGCTTCCTCCAGCAACGCCGGTTCCTCCGCGAGTCTGCTCAACTTCTACGTCCGCATTTATCATTAATCCCAACCACCCTCCTCCCATGAAACAAATCCTCGCCGCTTGCTTCCTCGTGCTTCTCGCCGGCTGCTCCACCGTCAAATACTCCGGCGGCGCGCCCGCTGGCAGCATCGTGGTCACCCGCTTGTTGATGCCTAAATTCGTCAATGCCACCGACGACCAACACGCCAGCCGCGCCCTCACCGAGATGACCGGCAGCGCGCTCGTCGAAGCCGGCATCCCCCTTTTCCAAAGCGAGGAAACAGTCATCAAGTCCGCCGCCGACAAAGCGCAGGGTGATGATGGCCGTTACGCCGAACTCGCCCGCAGCGTGAATGCTTCGCATCTCCTCATCGGCACGGTGCACGAATACCGTTACAAGACCGATCTCGACGGCGATCCGGCCGTCGGCATCACGCTGCGTCTGGTCGACGCCACCAGCGGCCAGACCGTCTGGCAGGGCACCAGCGGCAACGTCGGTTACGCGTTCGCGTCGGTGACCTCCGCCGCGGAAAAATCCGTGCGCAAACTCGTGCGCGACATGCCCGTCGCAGGCAATCGCCTGCGCGGCAACGTGCGCTTCACGCGGTAAACGCCGCGTGCTTTTCGCAAACGCCCACCCCACCCCATGAACTGGCGCGACGTCTCCCGACCCAAGTCCATCCTGATCGACGCAGTCGTGATCGCGATTGTCATCACAGGATCGAACTTGCTCTTCGATCGCGCGCATCCCGGTTGGGTTAACCTCAGCCCGTCGCCGTATCTCCTACTGCCGCTCCTCGTCGGCGGACGCTACGGATTTACCTCAGGCGTGCTTGCCGGCATCGGTGCGAGCGCGCTCGTGCTGGTGCAGCAGCATTTCTCCGGACAATTTTATTCGGTCAACCACGCGCTTTCGGAATCGGTTTATTTGCATGCGGGATTTTTGTTTATCGGCGGCATCGCCGGTGAACTCTTCGGTTGGTTCCGCCGTGAGCGTGTGCAATCCGAAGCCCAGCAGGAGAAACTGCAAACCTCCGTCCGGCAGCTGGATTCCGACGTGAATTATCTCCGTGGCGTGAAAGACGAACTCGACCGCTTGGTCGCTGCACGCGACGGCGAAGTCAGTGCGTTGGACACGGAATTGCGCCGCCTCTACGCCACCAGCGCCGACGATCTACCGGTGGCCGTGCTGCAATTTCTGCGCCGCCAAGTGCGTTTGAGTGACGCCGCGCTCTACCGCGTCGATCGCAGTGACGGCGCGCTGCAACGCATCGCCTTTATCGGGCGCGAAGCCCACCTGCCCGCTTCGCTTGCGCGCGACGCCAGCGAGATCGTGCAACTGGCTTTGCAACGCAGTTCACTCGTCACGCTACCTGAAATTCTCCAGCAACGCGAACCTGCCGCCAACGAACCCCTATTGTTAGTCGCCCCCTTGCTCAACGCTTCCGGCGAAGTAACGGCGATCCTCGTGGTCACCGGTATGCCGTTCATCTCGTTCACGGCGCAAACCGCCAACCTCATCGAACTTGTCTGCGAATGGGCCGGCGAAGTGCTCGACCTCGCGCAAGGCGCAGCGGGGCGCTACCGCATCGTCTCGGGTCGCGAGAACCAACGCTTGTTCACTCGCAACCATTTCGAGCATTTGCTGCAACTCGCGTTGATCGCTTACCAGCGTCATCGGCTGCCTTCCTCGGTGGTAATTTTCTCGTTACCCGGCGCACCCGCGAGCGAGCAGGCCCGCTTCGAGCAAGCACTGATCAGCACCGTGCGCGCCGGCGACTACGCGGCCGAACTCGGGCGCTCCGAGCCGCATCTCGCCGTGCTGCTCCCGCTCGTCGGCGAACGCGGCGCGAATATTTTCATCGAACGTTGCCGCCATTTCCTCCGCAACACCGGCCCGTGGCCGGTCGAAGTCGAGGTGCGTCGGGTCGAGTTTGGCCACGCGGAAAACGTGAAAGACGTGCTCGCCGAAATCGACGGCGTGACTGTTCGCTAAATGATGAACCCGATTCGCCTCATCAGTGTGATCATCGCCGTGGTGCTCCACGTCGTGGCACTGCTGCTGCTCGTTTCCGAGCAATACGAATGGCTCGCGATCATTCTCCATATCGTCGGCTCGTTGGCTTGGGGCTGGGGCGTCGCGAATTTTCTCCCGTTGCTCCAAGTGCAAGCCTGGTGGCTGCCCGGCGCGTGCGCTTTGATTTTTCCCGTCGGCGGCCTAATGGCGTCGGCGGCGCTCATCCAACTGCTGCGCCTCAAACCGCCCGAGAATAACACCCAGCGCTACGTCATCTGGAGCGAGCGTTCGCAGGCCGAGTGGAGCGCCACGCTGCCCGCCGGTGCCCCGGGATTGTCGATCGTCGAAATCCTGCAAAGCCCGCGCACGCAACTGCGCCGCAATGCCATTCTCGCGCTGCGCGATCTCGATCCGCAACTCGCGATTCCGTTACTGAGAAAAGGCCTGCAAGACAGCGACGAACAAGTCCGCATCTACGCACAAAACATCCTCAGCACGATGCTCGAACGTTTCGAAGGCAGCGTCAAAGAACTCGAACAACGGCTCGTCGCCCATCCCGATGCGGTGATTGCTGCCGTGAACCTCGCGGAGCAATACTTCGAACTCGTTTACTTGGATGTCGCCGGCGACGACGAGACCGCCGCGCACTATCTTTCCAAGGCCCTCGCGTTACTCGAACGCGCGGCAGAGCGCGAACCCAACGACGGGCGCATCGCGTTTCTCGGACTCAAGTATTCGTTGCGCGCGCGGGATATCGTTGCCGCCCAACGCTGGCTTGCGCGCACGCAACGCTGCAATGTCGAGGTGCAACAAGTGCTGCCATGGCACATGGAGCTGACATTCCTCGAAGGCAATTGGGCCAAATTAAAAGAGCAGTTCGCCGCCTTCACTCAAGCCGGCTACGTTAACCGACGCATCGAACACCTCGCGACGTTCTGGAATCGAGTCGATTCCGCGAAAGCATGAGCGCTGCGCCTGAAAAAATCGCGGACGTCTGCCTCGTGCTCGAAGGCACCTATCCCTACGTGCAAGGCGGCGTTTCGTCGTGGGTGCACCAAATCGTCAACGAACTCCCCGAAGTTACCTTTGCGCTCTACTACCTCGGCAGCACCCGCGCACAGGCGGAAAAGAAACGCTACACGCCGCCCGCGAATGTCATTTCGCTCACCGAAGTTTTCTTGTTCGAGCCGCTGCCACGCGAAGATTTGGTGCCCGCGCCACTCAGTGCCGCCGCGCGGGCCACCGTTTACGAAGCGCTCCGAAACTTTTATTTCTGCGTCAACGAAACCCAACGCATCGACGCGTTTTGGTCGGTCGTCGCGGCCATCGACGCGATCGAAGCGGCCGGCGGAAAATTCACCTTCGGCAATTTCACCAACGACGAGGAAGCGTGGGAATTACTGACCGAACTGTGCACCAAATTCGCGCCGGCCGAGTCGTTCATCGATTTCTTCTGGGCCGTGCGCTTCGTGCATTTACCGGTGTGGATCGCGCTGCGGTCGCGTCATCTGCTGCCGCCCGCGCGGATGTATCACAGCGTCTCAACGGGCTACGCGGGATTGCTCGGCGCGGTGGCCGCACGGAAATTTCGCGCCCCTTATCTCATCACCGAGCACGGTATCTACACCAAGGAACGCATCGCGGAGATTAGCCAGGCGACGTGGATCTACGATCCGGCCAGCCGCTACTTCGACGTCGGCGAAGGCATCGGGGCCTTTAAGCAATTTTGGATCAACCTGTTCATGTTCCTCGGACAGGTTTCCTACGACAGTGCGCAGCGCATCGTGTCGCTGTTTGAGGGTAACACTTACCTGCAGATTGAATTCGGCGCGGAAGCCCGCCGGCTCGAGGTGATTCCCAACGGCATTGATGTGACGAAATTCGACGCCGCGCTCGCGAAGCGCACCGCGCGTTTGGAAAAAGGCCTGGGCGCTGAAATTTTCATCGGCTTCATCGGGCGCGTCGTGCCGATCAAAGACGTTAAAACACTCATTCGGGCCGCGCGCACCATCGTTGCCCGCGAGCCGCGGGCGGTATTCCACATCATCGGCCCCACCGAGGAAGACCCGGACTATTTCGAAGAGTGCAAACAGATGGTCACCCTCATGGGTCTCGAATCAAAAGTGCTGTTTCTCGGTCCGAAAAATGTCCGCGAAATTCTGTCCGACCTCGACGTGTGTTTACTGACGAGCATCAGCGAAGGCCTGCCGTTGATTATCCTCGAAGCGTTCGCCGCCGGTGTGCCGTGCGTCGCGACGGATGTGGGCGCGTGCCGCGAAATGATTTTTGGCCGCACACCGGAAGATAAAGCCATCGGCCGCGCGGGCTTGTTGACGAAAATCTGTTCGCCGTTGGACACCGCCGACGCCGTGCTCAAAACGATTTCATCTGCGGAAAATCTTCTCTCAATGGGTCGCGCCGGTCGCACGCGCGCCGAGCGGCATTACCGGCAAGGCGATATCATGGACAAATACCGCAAGTTCTACACCGATCATTCGTGGGCGAATCTGGCGCCCACGAACGCGGTGGCATCGTCCTCCATGTCTCAACTCACTCACTGATGGCGGGCATCGGCTTCCAACTCACGAAACTCATGCAAAAGCGCACGCTGCTCGGCGGGCTGCAGGCGTATGGTTACGCCGCGCTCATCGGGAGCGGCCCGTGGGTGTTGTCGATGACAACCTTGGCGGCGCTCGGACTCATGCTGCACCGCGCGGGCGAGACGCACGAGTTCGATCTATTTTTCGTCGCGGTGACGCATATCTTCGGATTCTCGCTGATTTCCACGGGACCGCTGCAACTGCTGCTGTCGCGCTACGCGGCAGACGCGGTGTTCGCCAAGCAAGACGAACGCGTGTTTCCGTCGTTGCTCGGCGCGCTGGCCTTCACGTTTGCGATCAACGCCGGCATCGGCTTGGTATTTTTCGTCGGCTTTGTGCCGGCCGACCCCCTTTTTCAATTTTCCGCAGCGGGCGTGCTCATCGTGGTGTCCGCCATTTGGATCGGCGCGGTTTACCTGACTGCGGTGCGCGATTACGCGGCGGTGTTGCGGTGCTTCGCGATTGGTTACGCGACGAGCTTCGTCGCCGCGTGGGCGCTGACGAAAGTTGCCGGACTCTCCGGCACCATGACAGGGTTTCTCGCCGGGCAAGTCGTGTTGTTGCTCGCGATCATGCGCGTGATCTATCGCGCGTTTGGCACAATCGCGGCGCCGAGTTTTTCATTTCTCGGCTATTTCAAAAAGCACCGCGACCTCGCACTGTGCGGTTTGGTTTACAATCTCGGCATCTGGATCGACAAGCCGCTGCACTGGTGGTTTTCGCCGCACGGTTATAAAGTAGCAGGCGCGCTGCACGCTTCGCCGCTTTATGATCAGGCGGTGTTCCTGAGTTTTCTCTCGGTCGCGCCGGGCATGGCGGTTTTTCTGCTCACGCTCGAAACGACGTTCGCGGGAAAATATGCGGAATTTTTCCGGCTCGTGGTGGAAAAAGGCACGTGGGGAGAGATTTCCCGCACCAAAGCGGAAATGGTGGACGCATTGCGCGATGGTTTGGCGCGTCTGCTGAAATTCCAAGGCGCGGTCACCCTCGCGCTCATTCTTGGCGCGGAGCGTCTGCTCAAAGCGCTCGGCCTCGGCTCGGTGCAGACGCTGGTGTTTCAAGTCACGCTGCTCGGCGTGTGTTTGCTGGTGCTGTTCCTGGCTCTGCTCACGGTGCTGTTCTACCTCGATCGCTTAAGAGAAGCGCTGATTTGTTGCGCAGCGTTCGCGGTGGTTAATTTTGCGCTCACACTGGCCGGTTTGATGGCGGACGAGCGCTGGTATGGCATCGGCTTCACGGCGGCGGCCGCGGTGGCGATCGTGCTCGCGGGCATCTACGCGAATCGCGCGCTGCTGCGCTTGGAATACAGGACTTTCACTTCGCAACCGGTCTACTCTTGAACCCTCCGCGAGCAACAATCACCGTTTCATCAATCCACCCCCAACCCATCTAAACTATGTGCGGCATCGTCGGCTACGTTGGAAAACATAAAGCAGCTCCCTTCATCATCGAAGGCCTCAAACGTCTCGAATATCGCGGCTACGACTCGGCCGGTGTAGCCGTGTTGCAAGACGGCGGTTTTACGGTCGCGAAGAAAATCGGGCGCGTCGCCAACCTCGAAGTGGAAGCAGCCAAGATCAAGCTCAACGGCAATTACGGCATCGGCCACACGCGTTGGGCGACCCACGGCGGCGTCACCGACGCCAATGCGCATCCGCACATCAGCAGCGATGGACAGATCGCGATGATCCACAACGGCGTCATCGAGAATTATTCGAAGATCAAAAAATTTCTCCTGGAGAAAGGCTATACGTTTAAGTCTGAAACCGACACCGAAGTGCTCTGCAATCTCGTCGCCTACCACTACGCGAAAGAGCCGGTCAGCGCAGACGAAAGTCGTTTTGTGAGCGCGGTGCGCAAGAGCCTGCGTCACGCTGAAGGCACTTACGGCATCGTCATCATGGCGCTGGATGCTCCCGGCGAACTCGTCACTGCGCGTAAAGGTTCACCGCTAATTCTGGGAATTGGCGACGGCGAAAGCATCGTCGCGTCCGATGTGGCCGCGATCGTCAGCCGCACGCAGAGCGTCGTTTACCTTAAGGACAACGAGGTCGCGCACCTCACGCCAAAAGATTTCACGATCACCACACTCGAAGCCGGTGAAGTCACCCCGGTCATCGATAAAGTAAACTGGTCGATCGAAGATTCCGAGATGGGCAACTACGCCCACTTTATGGAAAAGGAAATTTTCGAGCAGCCCACCGCACTCGAAAATGCCATGCGCGGTCGCTTCGCCGAAGATGGCAGCACGGCACAATTCGGTGGTTTGAATATTTCTCCGAACGAGTTTCGGCAAATCGATCGCTTCATGTTCTGCGCCTGCGGCACTGCATTGCACGCGTGTATGGTTACCGAGCATCAGATCGAACGCTTTGCGCGCCTGCCCGTCGAATGCGATTACGCGTCGGAGTTCCGTTACCGCAATATTCCGCTCTTCCGGAACACGCTTTTCTTCGTGATGAGCCAGTCCGGCGAGACGATCGATACCCTCGCCGCGATGCGCGAAGCCAAGCGCAAGGGCTACAAGGTGCTCGCGATTAATAATGTCGTCGGCTCCACCATCGCCCGCGAAGCGGACGGCGGTATTTACCAGCACGTCGGCCCGGAAGTCGGCGTCGCGTCCACGAAGGCATTCACCTCACAGCTCCTCATTGGCGCGATGCTCGCGCTCTACATCGGTCGCATGCGCGACTTGAGTTTCGGCGCCGGCCAGCGTTACGTGACCGCACTCAAATCCTCACCTGACCTCGTGCGCAAGGCGCTACTGCAAGCCCCGCACATCAAGGAAATCGCGAAACGTTACGCGCATTACACCGACATGCTGTTCCTCGGGCGCCTGTCGCTCTTCCCCATCGCGCTCGAAGGCGCGCTGAAGTTGAAGGAAATTTCCTACATCCACGCGGAAGGTTATCCTGCAGCCGAAATGAAACACGGCCCGATCGCGCTCATCAGCGAAAAATGCCCGAGCGTCTTCCTCGCCCCGAATGGCGAGATCTTGAACAAGATCGTTTCCTCGATGCAGGAAATCAAAGCGCGCAAAGGCAAGATCATCGCCATCATCACCGAAGGTGTAGAATTGCCGGAAGGTCTCGCCGACGAAACGATTGTCGTGCCGGACTGCCATGAAGCGGTGTTGCCGATCGTATATTCCGTGCCGGTGCAACTGCTCAGCTACTATATCGCGGTGGAGCGCGGTTGCGATGTGGACAAACCACGCAACCTGGCGAAATCGGTCACGGTGGAGTAAGCGACCGCTCACGCTCTTATTTGCAAAATGCCAGCCCTTCACGGCTGGCATTTTTTGTGCCATGGCGTCCAGAATGAGCGGTCGCGAGCACCACAATTACCCCCAAAACTAAGGTGACACACTCCCGTCGCTTGACCATCCCAACGCAAGTGACTCATCTACCGTGCACTTTCCGATGCAAGTAACGCCCACTAAAGACGAATTTCTCCGCCTGAGCCAACAAGGTAACGTTGTCCCCGTGCGGGCCGACCTGCTGGCTGATTTGGAAACACCCGTTTCCGCTTACGCCAAGCTGCGCGGCAATGGCCCGGCGTTTCTCCTCGAATCGGTCGAAGGCGGCGAGCACGTCTCGCGTTATAGTTTCATCGGCTGCAACCCGCGCAAAATTTTGCGCGCCGAACCCGGTGCGCCCGATCCGCTCGCGGCGCTCCAAGCTGAGCTCGCGAACTACAAACCGGTGAAAGTGCCCGGCCTGCCGCCGTTCACCGGTGGCGCGGTTGGTTACCTCGGCTACGAATTTATCCACAGTGTCGAAAAAACCGTGCCGCTCGCCGCCAAGGACGAACTCGGCGTGCCGATGATGTGGTTCATGTGGTGCGACTCGGTGTTGGCCTTTGACCGTGCGCATCAAACGATGCGTCTGATCGTCAACGCCCACATCGGATCGGACCCCAGCGCTGCTTATGATGCCGCGTGCGCCGAACTTGAACGCATGCGCGCCGCCCTCGCCCAGCCTTCGCCGCTTAAGCCAGCGGTGTTGAGCGACACCGGCGCGGTGAAAGTGCCCGCAGGTAACTTCACGAAAGAAGCCTTCGAGAAGATGGTGGACGATACGAAGGAGTTCATTCGCTCGGGCGATATTTTCCAGATCGTGCTCTCGCAGCGTTTCTCGCGTGAGTTCACCAAAAGCCCGCTCGATCTCTATCGTGCACTCCGCACGGTAAATCCTTCGCCCTACATGTTTCTGTTGGAAGCGGGCGACTTTGCGTTGGTCGGCGCCTCCCCTGAAGTGCACGTGCGCCTCACCGGACAAAAGGTGGAAATCCGTCCAATCGCCGGCACCCGCCCTCGCGGCAAGACGCCCGAAGCCGATGTCGCGTTTGAAAAAGAGCTGCTCGCGGATGAGAAAGAGAAGGCCGAACATCTGATGTTGGTGGATCTTGCCCGCAACGATATCGGGCGGGTCTGCAGTTACGGCACCGTCAAAGTCCCCGAATTCATGATAATAGAGCGCTACTCTCACGTGATGCACATTGTGTCACAGGTAGAGGGACAACTTGCGCCAGAACGTTCCGCTTTTGACCTCATGCGCGCTACCTTTCCGGCCGGCACGGTGAGCGGGGCTCCAAAAATTCGCGCAATGCAGTTAATTTCTGAAAAAGAAGGCACACAGCGTGGAAGTTACGCCGGGGCATTGGGTTACTTTAGTTATGATGGCAATCTCGACTCCTGCATAACCCTGCGCACCGCACTAGTTAAAGACGGGCAAGTGCACATCCAAGCAGGTGCGGGAGTAGTCGCGGATTCCGTCCCCGAAGCTGAGTATCAGGAGACAATTAACAAGGCTTCGGCGCTATTTAAGGCCATTACACTGGCCGATAAGCTTTCCAGTTAAGGCAACCGCGCGGCACAGAACCGCGTATTAGTGGTCGGAACAGCATCGCGGGAATTTCCTTCCGGAGTTCGGCATCTAATATGCAAAGAACGACGTGGGAATCCTCCCAATGTCACAACCGCTCGAGATTACGCATATGCCTTACCGCAAAAAAATTCTCAGCTCCACGACCGCCGCAGCCGTCTCGGCTCCCGATCGCGCGTCAGCTACCCTTTCAATTCCTTCGACCGACGAAGGCCTCACCGTTCGCGCGGACATTAAGCCCGCGACCGAAGTGTCTCAATTCGATGTCGCTTCACCGGTTGACCGCCGCGATGAGCGCTCGAACCTCCAGCTTTATCTCAACGAGATTCGCCAGACTCCGCTGCTGACCGTTGCCGACGAGATCCGTCTCGCCGCGCGCATCAAGAAAGGCGACAAGGCCGCGCGCGATCACATGATCAAAGCCAACCTTCGCCTCGTGGTGAAGATTGCCTACGATTACAACATGATGGGCCTGCCGCTCATGGATCTCATCAGCGAAGGCAATCTCGGTCTCATCAAGGCCGTCGAACGTTTCGACCCTAACAAAGGTGGCAAGCTCTCGACCTACGCCGCGTGGTGGATCAAACAATCGATGAAGCGCGCGCTCGCGAACCAATCGAAGACGATCCGCCTTCCCGTGCACTTGGTGGACAAGATTTCCAAGATGAGGAAGATGATCGCCAAGCTCACCGACGAACTCGGTCGCGAGCCGGAAAACGAGGAGATCGCCGCGGAATTGCAGATCCCGACCGCCAAGGTCGCGTTGCTCAAGACAGTCAGTGTGCGCCCTGCCTCGCTCGATGCCCCCGTGGGCGAAGACGACGGCTCCGCCACACTCGGCGACCTTGTCGGCGACGATGCCGCCATGAGCCCTTACGAAGGCTTGGGCGAAAAGAGCATGAAGGAAGACCTCGGCAAAATGGTCGACTCCCTCGACGCTCGTGAAGCCGCGATCATCAAAATGCGTTTCGGTCTCGACGGCGAAAAAGAAATGACCCTCGAAGAAGTCGGCAAGAAATTCAAAGTCACCCGCGAACGCATTCGTCAGCTCGAATACATCGCGCTCTCGCAACTCCGGAAGCAGATGCACAGCTATAACAAGCAACGCACCGCCGACGAAGTTGAACAAGAAACCCTCGCCGAAGAACGCGCCGAAGTGATCCGCGAGTTCGTGTCGAAACAAGCGACGGCCAGCGCACGCTAAGCGCAGCGGACAAAGTTAGTTTTTAAATCGAAGCGCCCGAGTAATCGGGCGCTTTTTTATTGGCCACAATAAGCGCAAAAGGCGCAAAGCGCATGACTAGTTTTAACAGGAGGCCGCCGAGAACGCAGAGGTATTTTGGAGGCGGGGCCATTAGCCCCGCGTGGCGCGGTTTCTGAATTCGCAACTATAGGTCGTGTGATTTCCCAATCCATCCCTGTCGGTTGTGCGCTTGCGCGCAACGTGGCCCGCAAACGGGCCAGCTACATGCAGCGAAAACCATAACCCGCGGGGCTGATGGCCTCGAAAAAAAACACTATAAGTTTAGCCCACATTGAGCCTGCCTTCGTTCTCTTCTGTAAAAATAAAGTCCTCTGCGATCTCCTGTTCAAACAAACAGCGTTCGCGTCTTCTGTGCTTTTGTGGCGATTCTTCCCCGCAAAAGAAAAAAGGCGCCCACTTGCGTGAGCGCCTTTGCTTTGAAGTTGTTTCGTTCGCGTGAAACGCGGACGGCTTATTCCTTCTTGGAAGCTTCGTCGAAGATGTCGCCGAGGCTCGTGAGATCGGTGCCGCCAGAGCTCTTGGAGAACTGGTCGTAGGTCGCGGTTTCCTGCGCCAATTGCTCGGCGGAGTAGTTCGCAGCCTTGATGGACAGGCCGATGCGGCGCTGTTCACGGTCGATCTTGATGACACGCGCGGTGACTTCCTGGCCGGGCTTGAGCACGTCCTTGATCTTCTCTACGCGGTCTTCCTGGATTTGGCTGATGTGCACGAGGCCATCGATGCCGTCCTTCAACTCAACGAAGGCGCCGAAGGTGGTGATCTTGGAGATCACGCCCGGGACGACGTCGCCGATGCGGAAGAAGGCGTCGATGTCCGTCCACGGATCGGTCGCGAGCTGCTTCATGCCGAGGCTGATGCGCTGTTGCGACGGATCGACGTCGAGGACGATGGCGTCCACTTCGTCGCCCTTCTTGAGCATTTCGGACGGGTGATTGATCTTGCGCGTCCAGGACATGTCCGAGACGTGGACCATACCGTCGATACCTTCCTCGAGTTCGACGAAGGCACCGTAGGTGGTCATGTTGCGCACCTTGCCGCGGACGCGAGCGCCCACCGGGTAGTTGTGACGAACCATGTCCCACGGATTCGGCTCCAACTGACGGAGACCGAGGGAAATCTTCTGCTCTTCCTTCTGAATACCGAGGACAACGGCATCGAGTTCCTGGCCGACCTTGAGGAGTTCGGAAGGTTTGCTGATGCGCTTGGTCCAGGACATCTCGGTGATGTGGACGAGACCTTCGACGCCCGGCTCGAGTTCGATGAACGCGCCGTAGGGAACGAGGTTGACCACTTTGCCGTGGATCTTGGAGCCGACCGGGAACTTCTGGTCGATCGCGTCCCAAGGATTGTTCTTGGTCTGCTTGAGACCGAGCGACACGCGCTCTTTCTCGCGGTTGATGTCGATGATCATGACCTCGATCTCCTCGCCCTGCTTCAACAGCTCGGACGGGTGACCGATGCGGCCCCAGCTCATGTCGGTGATGTGCAGCAAGCCGTCCATACCGTCGAGATCGATGAACGCACCGAAATCGGTGATGTTCTTGACGATGCCCTTGCGGACCTGGCCCGGTTGCAACTTCTCGAGGAGGTCGCGGCGCTTGTTGATGCGTTGCTCTTCGATGAGCTCGCGGCGCGAGAGAACGATGTTCTGACGCTCGTGATTGATTTTGAGAACCTTGAAATCGTAGGTCTGGCCGACGTATTGATCGAGGTTCTTTGGAGGCTGGATGTCGATGTGCGACGCCGGCAGGAAGGAGTCGACGCCGATCGAAACGATCAGGCCGCCCTTCACCTTGGCTTTGACGCGACCAGGGATGATCGTGCCTTCGGTGCACTTCACCAGGATGTTTTCCCAGTTCTTCTTTTGTTGGGCCTGCTCGTAAGAGAGGACAGGATTGCCTTCCTTGTCTTCGAGCTTCTCGAGGATGACCTCGATGGTGGAACCGATCTGGAGCTCGCCGAGATCGGAAAACTCATTGGCCGGGATCACGCCTTCAGCTTTGCCGCCGATGTCGACGACTACTTCATTGGCGCGGATTTCAGTGATGACGCCGGGGACGATGGTGCCGGCTTTCAGTTTATCGAACGTGCTCTGTGCGAGCAGGTCTTGCATTAACGAACTCATAGTAACGAGGGTGTCGAAACGCGGCCGCCTACTCCAAGGCATCCGCTTTTCAACGTGGATTCTTTCGAATCCGATGGTTGAGGGTTTTACGAATCACAAACCGGTGGGAGTGTCGCGGCGACACCGGCTTGAAGAAAGAACACCGCGTAAGGGGAAAAACGTCTCGAAAGGCCGTCACTCCGGCAAGAGAAAATTAGGAGTTAGGGACGGTTATCTTAACCGTCGAATCGCCCTCGACGGATCGATTCGCGGACGCAAAAAAAAGGGCGGTTAAGGATAACCGCCCCTACCTTATCAAAACGGTTACAGTTTCTTCAGAGTGCCGGCTTCCAGCAACTGGCGCTGCAATGCCCCAAAATACAGCTCATAAAGACTATGCACACGCAGCTGTTGCTCGCTGACCCCTCCAGGGAAGCTGCCTTCCGTGGCTTCGGTGACGAGAAGCTCTACCTTGGTTTCGCCGCCATCGGCCGGGAAAATCTGCAAACGCATCGATGTCTGCCGCGTGTCGTGAATCGCGTCGCCCGCCCGAATCGAGTTGTAGGCCTCAATCGTGCCGTTGCTGCGGGAGGTGCGTCCTAGGTTCAATTCCAGCGACTTCACCGCTTTGATGCCGGCATCGTAAACGTCTTTGCTGTCCGCCGCGTAGTAACGCACCTGCGGCGGCACGCCCGAAAAACGATCCTGAACGCGCGTCGACACTGATTCGCAGCCACTGACCAACGCCACCAGAGCAATCAAAACAAAAGCAAGTGAACGCATAAAAATGAAACCTTAAGCGGGCTGCTGCTGCGAAATGCAATGCAACGTGCCGAGGCCCCAGATGAGTTCGTAGCAATCGATCGGCACGATCTCGCGGCCCTTGAAGCAGTCACCGAGAATCTCGCACACTTCCGCATCGAGTTTCTTTTGACGGAACTGCGGCACGAGCACGGCGCCGTTGATGATGAGAAAATTCGCGTAGCTCGCCGGCACTTGCTGACCTTGGAAACCAAACGGCTTCGGCATCGGCAGCGTCACGATGTCGAATTTCTTGCCCGACGGCGTGCGCATCGCCTTCAGTCGCTCCAACACGTCTTCGAGCAACTTGTGATTCGGATCGCGTTTGTTTTTTTCAACGACGGTCACGAAACCGTCGGCTTTGTAGAAGCGCGTGATGTCGTCGATGTGGCCGTCGGTGTCGTCGCCGACAATCCCCTCACCCACCCACAGCACCTGCTTCACGCCGAGATAATCTTTCAGGTTCTGCTCGATCTGTTCACGCGTGAGATGCGGGTTGCGGTTCTTGTTGAGCAAACACTGTTCGCTCGTGAGCAAGAGGCCGTCGCCATTCACGTCGATCGAACCGCCCTCGAGAATCATGTCGTTCTCGAAACGACGCAGCCCTAGCTTCTTCGCAATGCTGGGCGGGATCTTGTTATCGAGGTCGTAAGGCGGGTATTTGCCGCCCCACGCATTATGCACCCAATCGGTCACGGCGACCTCGCCGGTCTTGTCGTTCTTAACGAAGATCGGGCCGTGATCGCGACACCACGCGTCATTGGTCGGGTGATTGTAGAACGTCACGCGCGTCATGTCGGCGGCGGCGAGTTCGCACAAGCGCTTCGCGCGCGGCTGGAGTTTCACGGCACAGTTGATGCGCACTTCTTCGAAGCGGCTGATTTGCGCGACGATCCCTGCGAACACTTTCGGGATCGGGCGAAACTGGCCCGGCCACGTTTTCAGATTGTGCGGCCACGAGAGCCACACGGCCACTTGCGACTCCCACTCGGCCGGCATACGGAATCCGAGTGCGGTTGGCATTTTTGCGGCGGCCATATTAGTCGCGGAAACGTTTCGTCAGGTCGCCGTAGATATCGATGCGGCGATCGCGCAAGAATGGCCAGTGCGTGCGCGTGGTGTCGACCTTGTCCAACTCCACCGGCACGATGAGAATCTCTTCCTTATCCGCACTTGCCTTCGCGAGAATCTGGCCGCTCGTGCCCGCGACGAAACTTTGCCCCCAAAACTCGAGGCCGTCCCCTCCGATGGGTTGTTCGAGTCCGATGCGATTGATCGAGGCGACATAACAACCGTTGGCGACGGCGTGCGAACGCTGAATCGTTTCCCACGCACCGTGCTGGTTGACGCCATATTCGGCTTTTTCCTTCGGATGCCAGCCAATCGCGGTCGGATAAAAAAGGATTTCCGCGCCGGCCATCGCCGTGAGGCGCGCGCCTTCCGGATACCATTGATCCCAGCAAATGAGCACGCCGATCTTGCCGTATTTGGTGTCCCACGCCTTGAAGCCGGTGTCGCCAGGCGTGAAGTAGAATTTCTCGTAGAACAGCGGGTCGTCCGGAATGTGCGACTTACGGTAGATGCCGAGCAGCGTGCCATCGGCATCGATGATCACGGCCGTATTGTGATAGAGACCAGACGCGCGCTTCTCGAAAAGCGACGCGATGATCACGACCTTGTATTTCTTCGCGAGCTTCTGAAAAGCCTTCGTTGTCGGGCCGTCGATCGGCTCGGCGAGCTTGAAATACTCGTGGTCTTCCGCCTGGCAGAAATACTGCGAGCGGAAGAGCTCTTGGGTGCAAATGATCTTCGCACCCTTCTTCGCCGCCTGTTCGGTCAGCGCGAGGGTTTTCTTGAGGTTTTCCGCAGGGTTTGCGGAGCAGGCATGCTGCAGAAGTCCGAGGGTGACTTTCATCGCGACGAAGCGAATGGCACTCGCCGCGAATGACAAGAAATCTCTGAGCCTGACACTCATTCTTCATCTCGCTGTAACAAGGCTTTACAAGCGCCGCCATAATTGTAAAAAACGCGTCCGTTCCCACCCACTCACTCAACTTATGTGCGCAGAACCCCGCCCGCTGATTGTTGTTGTCGAAGACGAGACAGAGTTGGCCAAGTTAATTGCCCAGCATCTCGAAAATGCCGGCATGAACGTCCAAGTGTATAACCGCTCCGCTCCTGCGCTGCGTTTTCTCCAGCACAACTTTGCGAACCTCGTCCTGCTTGATCTCAATTTGCCAGACACGTCCGGTTTCGAGCTTTTCACTCAGCTGAAAGAAGAGGACATCAACATCCCCGCGATTTTCCTGACCGGCAGTGCCATTGAAGCCGACAAAGTCAAAGGCCTCAACATGGGCGGCGATGACTACATCACCAAGCCTTTCAGTTACGCCGAGCTTGTGGCGCGGATCAACGCCGTGCTTCGCCGCACCGAGGCCAAGACTGATTACAACGTCACGAAAAACGTCCGCACCACCGACAGCCCTTTTCCTTTTCTCGGTGCGGTCGTTCATCCGGAGCGTTTGGAAATTCAGTTTCCGAATAAAGCCGTGCACAAAATCGGTCGTAAGGAACTCGGCATCCTCGCCTACCTCAATTCCCACGTCGGGGTAGTCATCACCCGCAAGGAACTCATTCATTCCGTCTGGGGAATTCACGCCGACGTCCGCAGCCGCTCGCTCGACCAATACATCGTGAAAGTGCGTTCCGCGTTCGAGCAAAACGGGCTCACGCTCGACGCCTTCAAGACCGTCCACGGCATCGGCTACATCTTCGAACCACCAAAGTAATCGTTTGCCGATAAATCACTCCAACTACGAGGCGCGGTAATCCACCGCGCCTTTTTCATGCCCAAAAATCCAACTTAACTCGTCAAATCGCACACTTCGCTCACGCGTTCCAATGCGTCGCCCAAGTGGTCGCGGGATTTGTAGCCACCCAACTTCTTTTCCGGATCCGCCAGACGACTCAAATGGGTCGTCAACAATTCCGTGTTGTAAGCCTGCGTGACGAGGTCGACGGCTTTGTCGCGACCAAGTTTATCCACGATTTTTTTCATGACGGCTTTCTTGTCCATAGTTCGGATGAGTTAAAGAGCAGGTTAAAATAATTCGGTTTGGCCGGTGTAGCGTTTACGCGCGTCTTCCAAGCTTGAGCGCATTTCCAACGATTCCAGCAGCGCAAAAATTTCTACTGTATTCGGCTCACCCGGCGCCACATGCGTCAACGGCGACTCGGTGCGCAGCGTCGTCAGCTTCAAATTACGCCTCAAATTCTCCGCCTGCGCCACGACCGCTTCGCGGAAACGTTCCGGTTTTAACTGACTTTGCGCCGCAGCCCCGATGATACCTTCGAGTGTCTGATGTTCAGCGAACCACTTCGTCGCGGTCTTCGCGCCCACGCCTTTCACCCCGGGAATGTTATCGGAAACGTCGCCGATGAGCGCGAGGTATTCGGCGATACGCACCGGCGCGACTCCGAACTTGTCGAGCACTCCCGCGATATCGAGCACGCGCCAACCAAGTTTCGGATTCGCGGTCGGCGGTGGCAGCAAAATCTTAATCCGTTCATCCACGCACTGTGCAAAATCCTTGTCCGCGCTCACGATAAGCACGTCGTGACCCGCTGCGGCGAGCATGCGCGCCTGTGCCGCCACGAGATCGTCGGATTCAACGCCATCCAGTTCGACGCCAACTAACCCCATGGAACGCGTGAGCTGTTTGATCAACGGCATCTGCTTCTCCAAAGCCTCGGGTGTCTCCTTGCGCTGCGCTTTGTATTCGGGATGCAGCAGCAACCGATCCTGCGATCCACCCAAGTCGAAAAACACCAGCATGCCACCATCTGGTTTCTCGCGATCTTTCAAATGCCACAACGTCTTGATCCAACCATGCATCGCGCCCGTGGGAAATCCATCCGCGCGAGTCAGCTCGGGCATTCCGTAAAACGCACGGAACGCCATATTGTAACCATCCACCAACAACCATTTCGCCATGCCGTCGACGCAATCGCGCTCCCCGCGTCGGGTAAACCAAAATCACCGCACGCTCAATGGCGCGCAGTCGCGAGCCAAGCTGGTTGACGAATCACTTGCCGCGCGGCGCGCTGCCTTCCGGCGTCACGATCGTCGGATTTTGATACAGTGTGCCCGGCGCGACGCCTTGCACCGATTGCTTTTTCAACGAGCCGCCCGGGCTTACCAAATTAGCAGTCACGAAAATCAGTAGGTTTCGCTTCTGCGTGCTCTCGCCTTGACTGCGGAAAAGCCGACCGATGCCCGGCAAACTGCCCAACACAGGAACCTTGTCGTTCACTTTTTTCACGTCTTCGCGCGTCAGGCCACCCATCACGAGCGTGGCTCCGTCCCAAATCGTGACTTTGGTATTCATTTCGCGGACGCCGAAAATCGGCTGATAAAAGCCTGAAGGCACCGTAACTGTCGTGCTCCCCGAAATCGCGATGCTCTGGCCGCCGTATTCCACGAAGCCTTCGAACTCCGTGACCTTCGGGTTCAAATCCAGACTGATGCTGTAATCATCCTCCTCGACTGTCGGCGTGACTTTCAATTCCACGCCCACGTTGCGCGTGGCGAATTCCTGCGGCGTGCCGGCCGTAATCGCGACGCCCGCCGAGCCACCGCCGCTCGCGCTGCCCGTGCCGACCTGACTTTGCACCTGTCCGTAGGATTGCGGGTAACGTAATTCTTGCGCCACCGTGATCGTCGCGGCGTTACCAGAAAGCACGGTGAGTTTTGGCGCGCTCAAAAGCTCCGTGCCCGTTTTTTGAGAAAGCGCGCGCACGACGGCATTCACGTCGAACTGACCGATCGCTCCGACAATATTTCCAAGCGCGCCAGCCCCGAGCCCAATATTGTTCGTGCCAGGAATCAGCGGCGGCGTGTTCACTATTGGCAAGCCAGGCTCGTCAGGGCGGACAATGCTGCCCGAAGAAGTCGTGCCCGAACTACGAAAGGCATCTCGCAGCGCACGATTCACGCCGTCACCGGTCGAGTAAGCCTGCGAACTCGTGGCGCGTTGGTTGCGCACATTCCACTGCACTCCAATTTCGTCGAGCGCGCCTTGTTGGACTTCCATAAACTTCGCTTCGATCTCGACCTGCCTAACATCGTTGTAGCGGTTCAAAATATTTCGGATGCGTTCGAGGTTGCGCGGCGTTTGCGTGGCGATGAGTTGCGAGCCATCGAAGGCGAGCGAACTTCCCTTCACGTCGTCGAAATTCACGCCGGCAAGTTGCAGGAAGGTGCGGATATCCTGCCCTTCTTTCGCTACGTCCGCACTGTTAGCCGAAGTCGTCGCACCGGTGAGCGGGTCGACGGTCGACGCGCCGGAAGCACCACCTTTGCCCGACATGCGCAACACCGTCGAACGCGAGATTGCAAAAAACTGGGTGTCCATGGCGGATTGCTCGCCACCGGGACGCACTACGACAGCATCGGCCTGCACCTCATATTGGTAGCCCACGGAGTCGGTGATAAAATCGAGCACGCGCTTCAGTGGCAAATTGCGCAACGTGATATTAACCGTCGGATTCGTGCCAGTCGGGTCGAGCAACACCACGTTCACGCCTTTGGGCGTGCTGCCGGAATTGTCGAACTCCTCCGAGATCACGCTTAGCGTATTCACGACGCGGCTAAGCTCCATGCCGCTGAAATTCACGCTCGGCAGCACGATCGAATTCAGTTTCTCCAAAAACGGCGAAGGGCCTGCGACTACGGCGGCACCTGGCGTGCGCTCGGTGAAAACTCCTGGACGCTGCCACGCGCTATTCACCTCGCCAATCATCCGCGCACTCGTGCGCTCGCGATCTGAAGCGGCAGTCACTTGTTCGCGTTGGATGCGCTCGATAAAATAAAGCGCGTCGGAGTGAGCGGGCTCGACCGCCGTGACGCGTTCAAAAGTCTCCAACGCCGCCGCAGAATCGCCCGCGAGGTATTGGCTGCGCCCACGCACGACCAATCCTGCCACCTCGCTCGAGGCTGACGCGGCGGGCGGGGTTTGCACTGAAGTGGCCACCCCCGGCACGCTTGTCGTTGACGGCGTGATAACGGAAGGTGGCGCGGCTCGCTCGGAACTCGCGAGATGCTTTTCCTGAGCGATTAAAATTTCTGCTTTCACGGCGGTGAGTTCGGCGGCGGCAGGTTGCGTGAGATTGTTTTCAGGCAAGGCGCTCGCTGCGCGCTCGACCGTCGCGAGGGCTTGGCTGAAACGCTGGTCTTTCTCCAACGCGCGGGCTTCGCGCGCGGCGACGCTAGCGGCTTCGATCAGCGCGTTGAGGCGTTGCTCCTCGGCGCGAGCGAGTTCGTCCACTTCGCTGACTTCGCTCGCTGGCGACGTGCTGACGATCGCGCCCGACACGGTGACTGTCGGTTGTGGCAACCGATCCAAGCTTGCGAGCAGGCGTTTCACGGTTTCGTCGTTGGGCGTGATCGCGAGCAGTTGCTGGAGATTTTTGCGAGCGCGCTCGATATCGCCGCTATCGCGTGCGAGCAGGGCATCGGAGAGCAGGCGAATCTTCGTTTCCGCGACATCAGGCTCAGCCTGCAATCGCGCAAAGCCAGCCACGGCGAGAGAAGCAGCCAAGCCAACTGTGAGTGTAAAATACCGGGCGTTGCGATTCATGCGAAAAATTATGGGCGATTCGTGACGAGGCCCGTGAAGGTATGTGCGGGAAACTTTTGCGAGGTCGCTGGCTTCGCGGCGCCATGCGCATCGCCACTGGTGGTGGGATGAAGCACTTTGGTTTCCGGCACCGGTAAGCCCGGCGTCAGACGCGCAATGACCACTTCAGCGGGCTCGATTTGGATGCGTTCGACGCGATACATCGTAACGTCGTCGGAGAATGTATCGCCTTCGCGCACTTCGCGCGGTTTGCCGTCGCCCGTGAGCAACTTTAGCACGGCGATCGGCGTATCGGTAAGTTTTCGTTCGCGGCTATCGAGCACGATGTCGGCACCGATTTTCTCGTCCTGCAATACAGCCAGCCCGGCGATATCGTAAACGGGCCACGCGTCGTGGTGTGCGACGACAACTTTTTTCACGTCAAAACTTTTCAGCGTAAGCCCGAGTTTTTCGAAGCGCTTCCCTTCCCTCGCCAGCAACGTCTCCGGTTGCTGCGGGCTCACAAACGCTGCGAGATAATCGCCGGTCAAACCGAAGTAACCGACCAGTTGCAGGCGAAACGGCTCCAGTTTGACCGCGAGCAATTCGAGGCCGAATTGGAGATCGCCGACTTCATTGCCGAAACGCGGCGGCGTCACCGTAAATGATTTCGCGAGCGGGTTGTAATAAATCACCGGTGGAGTGAAGACTTCATAGAGCCAGCCGCTGCCAGAGGACTGCGGCGCGGCTTTTGGCCAGTTCGCGGCGACGGTTTCTAGTGGTTTGAGGTCGGCGCGCGTGTAGGCCGCACCGGAGAGTTGCGCGGTGACCGCCTGCTGGCGCACGCGGCGCGTCGCCGCTTGTTCCCGCCAGATAAAATATCCGCTGCCCGCCACCAACAACCCGGCGAAAGCGCACAGCAATTTCTCGTAGTTGGCTTTGAAAAAATGGCTCATGGGGCGGGCGGCTCGGGCGTGACAAGGAACGAGACCAATTCGACGACGACTGAGAATTTCGAGAAATTCTGCGTGACGAGCGGCACCGGCGCGGCGGCTTCGGGAGTTCCCGCCCCAGCCACCGACCCTTCACGACCGAGCGGCTCGACCTCGACGCTGCGCACAATCAGCGGTAGTCGAAATTCGACGAGCGTGTTGAGAAACGCCCGCAGCGACGGCGTCTGCCCGGTGAACTCGACCTTGAACGCATCGCTCTCAATTCGCGCCAGCACGCGCAATGAAAGCGCTCGGTCAATTTCGAAAAAGTCGGTGGGGTGTCCACTGATATTTGCGGAAGCTGAGTTTGTCGTCGCGGGATGAGTGCTCGGATCGACCGGCTGATTGCGCTGCGCACGTGCAGCAGCGCTCATCGGACGCTCGCGCTGGATCGACAACAACGCGAGCGGGCGTGCTTCGATCAACGCCTCGATGATGTATTGCGCGAGCAAGCGCTGACGAAACACGGCCGGCACCAAATCAAGTTCCGGGCCTTCGTTGGCATGCGAGGCGAAGCTGAAACGTTCGTCCGGTTTGATGACGACTTGCGCGCGACCGGCGAGTGCCCGCGTGCGCTCCACAAACGCCGCGATGTCGAAATACAAATCGATCGCCTGCGCAGGCAGCGGCACAGCGAGCAGCCGCTCATCTTTGCCGGCGAGCGCGGCGCGAAGTTCTGCGAGATTCTTTTTTGTCGCTACGAGTTCCTCGGCGATCGCAGTTTCGTTTTCTTTGCTCAACGCAGGTTTTTGCGCCGCGAGCCAGTCGCGCTCCTGAGTTTGCTGAGCGAGATTCGCGAGGGCTTTTTTCCCCTGCGCATGACCGTCACACCATAACCACGCTTCCGCGCTGATCGCGACCACTACGAACAACAGAACGATTGCGAACAGCGGATTTTGTTTAAACCAGATCATCGCGTCAGAGCGGGCGTTGCGGGTCGGCCACGAGCACAAAGTCGAATTGAAGGATGCCGGGCTGGTTGTTGTCGAAACGTTCGCCTTCGATTGTCGCGACAAACGGCGATTCCACGAAACTCGCGAGCAGCGTCTTCACACGGTTATACGTTTCCGGGCTCACCTTCGAAAGCGGATTGGCCTGATCGAGCATGCGTCCCGATATGATCAACTTCACAGGCGCGTCTGCGGTGGTGGACGGCATGACCTGCAGCTTCTCGAGCCAGACATCTTCGACGCTCACGACACGCTGCTGCAAATCAGCGAACAGATTCAGCCAACTCGCACGTCGATCGTAAACTCTGCATAACTGGGCCAGTTCGAGTTTCAACGCTTCGAGTTGCTGCAAATTTTCCCGAAGGCGCGCGTCGCGCAGGCGCAGCGGTAATACTTCGCTTTCTACGGCGACGGATTTGATTTTCGCTTCGACGTTGAGATTACGCCCATGCCACACCGGCGGCACTAACGCGGCGACCGCGAGCACGGCAGCAGCAATCAACCAAGGCTGACGTTGCCGCAAATTTTCATGACCGCGCAACGTGGGCGGCAAAAGATTCAGTGTCAGCTGGTCGGCGCGAAGTTGCGTGATCGCGGCGCCGATTAAATCAGTCACCGCCAGCGCATGCTCGGAGAGATCAGTTCTTCCAGCCGCGCTGCCAATCTCGACCAGACCGAGGCAATCGAGCCGCTCGACGGGCACTTTAAGTTTGGCCGCGAGCGCGTCGGCGAGGCGGGCCAGTTGCGCCGCGCCACCGGTCAGATACACGCGAGCCGGCTGCTCCAGGTCGCTCTGCCGTTTAAAATGCAGCACGGAGCGCGTGATTTCCTGCGCGAGGCGCGCCGCGAGCGACTCCATCGCGGCAGTCGTCAGATTCGTGCTGCGTTCAGAGACTTTAGTGGCCTCAGCTTCGTCGGGATCGCAGTGCTGGCTCTCCGCGATGTGTTGCGTGACACCGTTGCCGCCGAGCGACAGTGAGCGAGCGACGAACCGTTTTTCGTCCGTCAACAACAGTGTCGTGGAGCGCGCGCCGAGGTTAAGAATCAAAGCCGGCTGCGACCCGGTGTCTAGTTGACGAAACCCCGCGAGCGTCGCCAGCGGCGCAGGTAAAATCGCGCGCGGCTGAAATCCGACGGCCTGCACCGCCGCGCAAAGCGGCACGACTGCGTCAAGTTTCGCGGCCACGAGCATAATCTCGAAATCAATCGCGCGCTCGCCGACGACCACGCTATCCCAGACGACATCGCTCAGCGCGTAAGGAATATTTTGTTCAGCTTCGAAGCGGATGATTTTCTCGCGCTTGGCCGGGTCGACGCGCGGCGTCTTGATCAACTTCGTGAGCGCGAGGTGCGGGGGCAGCACGAGCACAACGGAGCCGATCGCGCCCCTGATGCGTTTCGCGAGCGCCGTCAGCGCGTCACGTGTGAGTTCGAGCCAGTGATCTTCGCTCGCCGCGCTGGGTGGAAAAAATTCCACCGCGTAATCGTCGAGACGAAGTCGGTTTCCTTTGCGCGAGAAAATCCCGAGCATCGTCCGGCTGGCTCCACAATCGACAATTACTGTTCTTCGAAACACCACGGGCTTAAAAGTATTACACGGCCCGTGTGGAGATTTGTTTGCCGGACTTTTTTCAAAGGTCACGCTTTTTTGTGATGTCTTCGGCCCTGCCCTACAAAATCAGCGTCTTGGTTTTTATCGAAAATGCCGCCGGCGAGCAGCTCCTTATGTTGCGCGCCAAGCAGCCGAACCTTGGCGTGTGGACGCCCATCGGTGGAAAATTGGAAATGGCGACCGGCGAGTCACCTTTCGAATGCGCCGTGCGCGAAACGCAGGAAGAAACCGGCCTCGTGGTGACGACGGAGCAGTTGCACCTCTTTGCAATGATCGCGGAGAAAGCTTACCAAGGTCACAACCACTGGCTGATGTTTCTTTTCCGCTGCAAGCTGCCGATCGGCGCCTTGCCGCCGGATATGGTCGAAGGCACCTTCGCGTTTTTCTCACGCGCGGCGGTCGATACGCTGCCGATTCCGGAGACCGATAAGAAGGCGCTTTGGCCAATCTTCGACCAGCATAAGCATGGCTTCGTGTCGCTGCGGGCGGATTGCAGCGTCGCGCCGATCGAAATCGTGGTCGAACAGATCACCGCCGGACAGGCGTCGAATCCTTAAAGTCGGGAAGTTCGTTTAATTTTCACGAACTTTCGCTTGTCTTCGCCGGCCTTTGTATGAAAGACGGGGACTTGACGCCCGAATATTGCTTCAAACTTAAACTATTCTCCCGTGACTAAGAAAATCGCTCCCAGCAAGAAGGCCGAAGTGGCCGCAGAGAACTACGATGCAAAGAAAGTGCCGCTCAATGCCAAGTTGGGCAATGACGAGAAAATCGCACTCTTCCGCGACATGGTGCGCATCCGCCGCTTTGAGGAGCGCTGCCTGCGCAGCTATCAAGCGGGCGGCAAGATCGGCGGCTTTCTGCATCTTTATATCGGTCAGGAATCCGTCGCCGTCGGCGTCGTGTCCGTCATGGGCGACGACGACCATATTATTACCGCTTACCGCGATCACGGCCACGGCCTCGCCGTCGGCATGGGCATGAACGAGATGATGGCGGAGAACTACGGTAAATACACGGGTTGCTCCAAAGGCAAAGGCGGCTCGATGCACTATTTCGACCCGAGCCGGAATTACTGGGGCGGCCACGGCATCGTCGGCGGCCAGATCCCGCTCGGCACCGGTCTCGCCTACGCGCTCAAATACCAAGGTCGCAAAGGCGCCGCGTTGGCGTTCATGGGCGACGGTGCGGTGAATCAAGGCGCGGTGCATGAGGCTTACAATTTGGCCGCGCTCTGGGATTTGCCCGTGATTTTCGTGATCGAGAACAACGGTTACTCCATGGGCACCAGCCAAGCGCGTTCCTCAGCCGGTCCTTCCCTCGCCGCCCGCGCCGAAGGTTATGGCATGAACTGGGACATCGTTGAAAACGGTCACGACATCTACGAAGTCCGCGACAAAGTCGCCGCCGCCCTCAAGCTCGCGCACGACAAATCCAAGCCGACCGTCCTCGAGATCCGCACGTATCGTTACCGCGGTCACTCGGTCGCCGATCCGGATTCTACTTACCGCGAAAAAAGCGAGATCGAGGAATACAAGCGCACGAAAGATCCGATCATGGTTTACCAGAATGCGCTGACCGCCGAAGGCACGTTGACGGAAGAACTGATCAAGCAAATCGACGACTCCGCCCGCGCCGAAGCCGAAACCTCGGCCCAGTTCGCCGAGCAAAGCCCCTACCCGACCATCGAGGACATCAAGAAAGACGTCTATTGGGAGGTCGATAATCCGGCCGACAAGAAATCCAAAGGCAGCCTCTTTTTCGACTGAGCCCGCTGATTCCGGCTCTCAACTTTCAACTCTCAGCTCTCAACTTTTCAGAATATGGCTCTCATCACTTACCGCGAAGCTCTCCGCCACGCGATGGACGAAGAACTCACCCGCGACCCGAACGTCGTCATCATGGGCGAAGAAGTCGGCCAATTTAACGGTGCCTACAAAGTCACCGAAGGCCTCCTCGCCAAGCACGGCCCGAAGCGCATCGTCGACACGCCGATCAGCGAAGCCGGCTTCATCGGCATGGGCATAGGTTCCGCGATGCTCGGCATGCGTCCGGTCATGGAACTGATGTTCTTCAGCTTCTACTCAGTCGCGTTCGACCAGATCTTCAATAACGCCGCCAACATCCGTTATATGTCCGGTGGTTTAATCAACTGCCCGATCGTCATCCGCGGCCCCGCGAACGGCGGCACCAATGTCGGTGCCACGCACTCGCACACGCCCGAATCGATCGCCGCCTACCATCCCGGCATCAAGGTCGTCGTTCCCTCGACCGCCGCTGACGCGAAAGGCCTCCTGAAATCGGCCATCCGCGATAACGACCCCGTGATGTTTATGGAAAACACCATGCTTTACGGCGAGAAAGGCGAAGTTCCAGACGGCGACATCCTCATCCCGCTCGGCCTCGCGAACGTCATGCGCCAAGGCACCGACATTTCCATCATCGGCCACGGTCGCGCGATCCAGATGGCCCTCAAATCCGCCGAGATGTTGAAAGAAAAACACAACATCAACGCCGAGGTCGTCGACCTGCGCTCCATCCGTCCGCTTGACGAGGAGACCGTCCTCGCTTCCGTCCGTAAAACCAACCGCGTGCTGCTCGTGGAAGAAGCCAAACCCTTCTGCTCCGTCAGTGCGATGCTGGCCTGTATCATCCAGGAAAAAGCCTTCGACCATCTCGATGCCCCGATCCGCCGCGTCACCTCCATCGACGCTCCTGCGATCTACAGCCCGCCCTTGGAAAAGATCCAACTCCCGACCCCCGAGCGCATCTTCGCCGCCGCCCTCGAAGTCCTGAAATAAAGGTAGGGCCCGACCTCCGGGCGGGCCGTTCCCCATCCCAACCCTCATCTCCCAACTTCAATCTCCCATCCTATGGCCAACATTATCGACATGCCCAAGCTCAGTGACACGATGTCCACTGGCACGCTCGTCAAGTGGCTCAAAAACGAAGGCGACGTCGTCAAAGCCGGCGACATGCTCGCTGAAGTCGAAACCGACAAAGCCACGATGGAACTCGAGTCGTTCTTCGACGGCACCATCGTCAAAATCTTCGCTCCCGCTGGCTCGGTCGTGACCGTCGGCGCCCCGTTGTGCGCCGTTGGCACCGCCGGCGAAAAAGTCGATGCTCCCGCCGCCGGTGGCGCCGCCCCCGCCGCGAAAAAAGCTGAAGACGCGCCCGCCGCAGAAGAAAAGAAAACTGCCGCTGCCGCTCCCGAAGAAAAGCCCGCCAAAACTGAAGCCGCGCCTGCCGCCGAAGAATCCGACGACACCGACGCAGCCGACGAATCGAAACAAGCCGCCGTCGAAAAAGCCGAACAAGCTCCCGCCGCCGCAGCAAAACCCGCGACGACCGCGCCCGCGGTGACCGGACCGGCTCAACGCATTAAGATTTCCCCACTCGCGAAGAAAGTCGCCGCGCAACACCAGATCGACCCATCCCGCCTCGTCGGCACGGGCCCTGGCGGTCGCATCGTGAAAGCTGACGTCCTCGGCGCCGTCGCCGATCCTACGAAGCTCAAATCGCCCTCTGGCGCCGCGCCTTCTGGTTCGGCAGCCAGCGCGAAATCCGCAGCTCCTTTGCCTGCTGGCGCGAGTTTCTTCGCGAAAGGTCCGATTCAGGAAGCCCGCACCGTCGCCGCGAGCAACATGCGCGCGACTATCGCCAAGCGCCTGCTCGAAGCCAAGACGCAGATCCCACATTTCTACCTCGAAATCGAACTCGATGCCGAACCGCTCAGCGTCCTTCGTCAGCAGCTCAACGGCGCGCTCGAAAAGGAAGGCGTAAAGCTCTCCGTGAACGATTTCATCCTCAAAGCGAGCGCGGAAGCCCTGCGCCGCGTCCCGGGCGTCAACGCCTCGTGGACCGGCACCGGCATCCAGTATCACGCCGCCGCACACGTCTCGTTCGCCGTCGCGATTGAAGACGGTCTCATCACGCCGGTCATCAAAGACACGCACACGAAGACGGTCTTCCAAATCAGCGCCGAAGCCAAACCGCTCGGCAAGCGCGCCAAGGAAAAGAAGCTAAAACCCGACGAATTCACCGGCGGCACCTTCTGCGTTTCCAACCTTGGGATGATGGGCATCACGAAGTTTTCCGCGATCATCAACCCGCCCAACGCCGCGATCCTCGCGGTCGGCACGACGGTCACCAAGCCGGTTGTGAAAGACGGTGCAATCGTGATCGGCCAGACGCTCGTGCTCACGCTCTCGTGCGACCACCGCGTCGTCGACGGTGCCCTCGGCGCGCAGTTCCTCGGTGCCCTCAAGGACCTCCTTGAGAAACCCGCGCTGTTGCTGGTTTAACCGCTCGCCAACATCTCGTTCTCACCTTCAACGCGCTCTTTCGGGAGCGCGTTTTTTTGTAAAAAATCCACCTAAATACACCCTATTGCGTATAGGCGTTTACACCCATTTGAGTTAGCTCATTTTCTCCGCATGCCGACAAAGCGGAAGCGCAAAGAAGAGAACGCGTGGCTAGATGCCGACCGGAAACACCGGCGCACCATCGTGCTCGTTTCGCTTGCGGTCCTTCTCGTGTTAGTGGCTGGTGTGTTCTTTTTAGTTCACGCAATTCGGTCTCATTAAGCAGATTCATTTCCATCTTTCGCGAAATCCAAACGCGCGAACGACGTTTACAGTTTGTCACACATACCGAGCTCCTATCAGCTCGCCGCGTGCTTCCAGGCTATTCACACACCATTCTCGTGGAAAAGCGCACCATCATCCAACGCTTCTCAGGTCAGGTGGGACTTGGCGATGTGATCGGCGGCATCAATCGGCTTTGGGCGGATCCCGCTTACGATCGAAACTTTAACGGGATCTCCGACCTCACCGCCTGCACGCCCTCGGCGAGTGTTTCCGACGTGCGCTCGCTCACCAATTTCGTGATCCAAAAACATCAGCTTAGCGAAGGCCGCTGGGTGGTGCTCGTGTCGGATCCGATGATGACCGCGCTGGGGATTTTGTTTTCCCGCTCCATGACGAAACCGTCGATCCAGGTTTGCTCCACGTGGGAAGCCGCCTGCGCTTACCTGCAAATTACTCTGCCCGCACAAAACTAAATCGCGGAGCGAGCGTCGCGCTTCGCCTCGACAGGAAGAGCCGACAGCAAAACCGCACCGACGAAACCGGCAGCGCGTCGTCACAACTTAGGAAATAAAAAAGGCATGCCCGCGATAGCAGCAGGCATGCCCTTGAGAAAAATGCCGAACTTACCCTTCCGCCCGCTTGCGGGCGTCGGCTTCGATCAGCGCTTTGAGCGCATCGAGCGTGGACTTGGCCTTCATCTTCGCGTTCGGCAAATCGGCCGCTGACTTCACGGGTTCCTCGGCGAAGAGATAGAATTTCATCTTGGGTTCCGTGCCTGAACCGCGCGCGGCAAATGAATACCCGTTTGCCAGCGTCACCAGATAAAGATCCTGCGCCGGAATCTGCTCACCATCAGTATCGTAGAATTTCTCGCGGCCGAAGTCCTGGAAGCGCGTAACTTTCGTATCACCAAACGCAGTCGGCGGAGCCGAGCGATAGGTATCGAGGATGCGCTTGATCTTCGCCGCACCGCTCGCGCCTTCGTAATAAATGTTAATCACTCCTTCGAGGTAGAAGCCGCAGCGCAGATAAATTTCGTCGAGATATTCCGGCACGGTGAGCCCGCGTGATTTCACCCACGCGCACAACTCGGAGAACATCAAGCAAGCCGCATTACCGTCCTTGTCGCGCAGGGAATCGTTCGGCAGATACCCGTAACTTTCCTCGGTGCCGAAAAGGTAAAACGTGCTGTGTTGCTGAAGCAGTTTTGCCCGTTCGCGGAACGGCGTGGCGTCGTAGTTGAAACCCGGGCCCATCGCCTTGGCCAACTTCTCCTCATAACCGCGCATCTTACCCGCGATCCATTTGAAGCCCGTGAGCGTGTTGATGACTTTTACGCCATGCGCTTTGCCGACGGCATCTTGCAGCGGCGTCGTCACGAATGTTTTCACGAGCGCGGCCGACTGTGAACCTTCCTTCGGAATCCAGCCGAGTTCCTTGTATTTGTTGACGCGATAATCCGCGAGCAGCGCGCCGACTTGATTGCCGCTTAACAGCTCGAGTTTGCCAGCCTTGTTACGCACGGCGACGCCCATGCGATCGCTGTCGGGATCGGTCGCCATCACGACGTCTTGGCCGCCCTTCTCCGCGAGTGCCACCGCGAGCGAAAGTGCCTCAGCATTTTCCGGATTCGGCGATTTCACCGTCGGGAAACGCGCGTCGAACGCCGCCTGCTCCGGCACTTGCGTGACATCGACGCCAACTTGTTTCAGCAACGGCATCGTGGAGACGCCACCGACGCCGTGAATGTTCGTGTAGACGGCGCGCAAACCGGATTTCTTCAACAGCTCCTTGTCGATCACGGCTTCCGCCGCGACCGCGAGGTAAGCATCGTCCGCGTCTTTCTTGAGCGTCACTACTTTTGAAATATCGGTCTTCAGAAACGCGTGCACCGCAGACAACGGCACGCCGTCAACTTCCGCGATGATGCCACTGTCGTGCGGCGGCGTCACCTGGGCGCCATCGACGAAGTAGGCCTTGTAGCCGTTGTCATGCGGCGGATTGTGGCTCGCGGTAATCACGACACCGGTATGCGCCTTCAGATAGCGCACCGAAAAACTCAGCTGCGGCGTGGAGCGCGGACCTTCGAAAATGTAGGCTTCGCCCCCGAGTTTCGTCCACACCGACGCGGCAAGCTCGCAGAAGTGCCGCGAGAAATGCCGCACATCGTGGGCGATCACGATCTTGGGTTTTACCACCAATTTTTCAGTCGCGAGGTATTTTGAAATGTAGCGGTGCAGGCCGATCGTCGCACGCACGAGCGTGAAATCATTCAGCATATTGCAACCAATGCCCGCGTGCTCGGGGCTGCCACTCGCGGAAAGCATGCCGGTTTCGCCTTTCGCGGCAACTTTACCAATCGTGCGACCGCGCATGCCGCCGGTGCCGAATTCCAAGTAGCGGTAAAAACGATCATTCAACTCCGCCCATTCGCCGCGATCGACCAGCTCGTGGATGCTCTGCATCGCCCACTCGGGCAGGCCGCCATTTGACCAGGCGATGAGATTTTCGACGGCGCTCGGCATCAACTTTCCGTCTTTGCCAGCTTGAGAAACTTTTTCAGTGAGGCTCATGGGAGTAATTATTCGAGATAAAGGCCGTCGTTAACGACCGGTTTGTAGGGAAGTTGATTCCAGCGTTCGGCAAACGTCGTCGCATCGTAACCGAACAAAGGCGAAACTTCGATCGCCGCTTTCGGTAATCCGGTAGCGTCGGCCTCGACCGCCGCGCCGGATGCTTTCAACCAACGTGTAAATTGGCGCAGTTGATCTTCACGCGAAGTCTTGGGCGAATCGACGCCTTCTGCGTTTTTCACCGGACTAAAATCATCCGCGCGAGCCGTCTCGATCACGATTGAATTATTCGCAAACGGCAGCGCATCGAACACGAACATTTCGAATTTCACGCCGTTGGCCTTCTCGGGTTTCACTGCATTGCCGCCGCCGTCGACAGTCGGAATTTTTTTATCTGCCCGGTGAAACGGCAGCGAAACGCCCTCACCACCCGCAGCCATTTGGCGCGCAAACTCACGGTCGATCACGTGGATCGCAATGCTGCCGGCGCTGTAACGCAGCGAGCCATCGGCGTTGGTTTCCTTCTGCATGCTCGCTGGCATGTCGCTGTATTCGATGACGACGATTTTGCCGTTTTGCAGACAGAAGTGGCCGACTTTTTCTTCCGCGTAAGCTTTCGGCACCATCTTGCTCGACATGCCGGAACCGGCGAGCAGGTGAAACCCGATAAAAGCCGGATCGACGCAGCGCACGATGGGATTATCGACTTGGAAATAGCTGATCGTGTCGATGCCTTCGCGCTCCATTAGATCGAGCGCGCCGCTGCGATGCAGTGCACGCAGTGATCCGCCGTGCCCGTCCGGGCTGAGCGCGATTGACGACTTCGTTTCGAGGAGAATCTTGCCCTTGAAATCGACCGCCGGCATGCGGCCTTGGCGGAAAAAATGCACGCGAGCTTTGTCCAAGCCGAAATATTTATTCTGCGTAAAAAACGATTCCGTCTGCTCGTGGTTGGCGTGGCTCGTCATGATGAACCAATGCAATGGCTTCCCGTAACGCAGGCCCACCGCCTTGATTTTTTCTGCGAAGACTTGGAAGAGTGATTTGTTCTTCAGCGGTGTCACAGCGAACGTCCCTTTCGGGCCATCGTAACCAAGGCGAGTGCCCTGCCCGCCCGCCACGGTAAACGCCGCAACGCGACCGGCGCGCAATGCGTCTTCGCCTTTGGTTTTTGCCTCAGCCCATTTGGCGACGTCGCCGCCATTTTCCGGGAGAAATTGCACCGGGGCCGGAGCCAGTCCGGAAAGATCAACGCCCGCCGCGCCCTCAGATTTCAAAACGAGCGTGCGGTTTAAGCGATCCACCTCCGCGAGATCGATTTCGGCGGCCTGAGCAGCGAGTTGCGTTTGCTCTTCAGCGGTAAGCGAGTCCCAGAATGCGAAAATCTGTTCCTGTCCGGCGGTTCGGTAAGCGGCGATGAGTTGGTCGTGGTTCATTGAGTGAGAAAAGGATTGGTCAGGGCTTGGCTTCGTTGGGATCTTCTTCGAAGCGGAAAATAAATTCGTTGGCGCGCGCGTAACGCATTTTCTCGCGGATGATTCGCTCCACGAGTGCGGGGTCGTGCAGCAACCGGTCGAGATATTGCTGCTGTTTGAGCAGCTTCGCTTCGGCTTGCGCCAGGCGTAGCTGGTTGGATTTCTCCTGCGCTTTCATGGCGGTGACGTCGCGGTGAATTTGCAGGAAAAAGACCACGGCCCAAAGTCCCACGGCGATAAAAAGCACCGTGTAAAAGCCAATAATCAAGTTGCGCAAATTCATCCGTGGGAGAGCCCGAAGATAAAGAAGCCACCGCAAGCTCAAGCAACGTTTTTCAAAGGCAATTCACGCGGTTTTAGCGTGCCTTTTATCCTGCCGGTCAAATACTTTCATTCGATGTATCAGAGCTTCTACGGCTTCACCGAAATGCCGTTCCATATCACGCCGGACCCGAAGTTTCTTTACCTGAGCGCGACCCACCAGGAGGCACTGCAGCACTTAAAATACGGCGTGGCGGAAAAGAAGGGATTCATCGTGCTGGTGGGTGAAGTGGGCTGCGGCAAAACAACGCTTTGTCGCAAGTTTCTCAACGAACTCGATCCTGCAAAATACGACACGGCGCTCATCCTGAATCCGCGCGTTACGGAAACGCAGATGCTTAAGGCGATCCTCACGGAACTCCGCGCACCCAACATCGGCCGGAGCAAAAGCGACCTGGTTGCGCAAATGAACCAGTTGTTGCTCGAGCGCATCGCATCAGGCCGCGAGATCGTGTTGATCATCGACGAGGCGCAGAATCTTTCCTTCGAGGTGTTCGAACAAGTCCGGCTGCTTTCTAACTTGGAGACGGACAAACAGAAACTTCTCCAAATCGTGCTGCTCGGCCAGCCAGAGTTAAAAGAGAAGCTCGCGGCGGAAGAGCTGCGCCAACTCCGCCAGCGCATCCTCGTTCACTACGAATTGCGGCCTTTCGCTCGTGATGAAATGGAGCGCTATATCCAACATCGGCTGAGCGTTTCCGGTGGCTCCGGGCGACCTTATTTTACTTCGTGGGCGATGCGGCACATTCACAAAGTCAGTCGCGGCATACCGCGCATCATCAATAATCTTTGCGACAAAGCGCTGCTGTCCGCCTACGTTCGCGACTCGGATGAAGTCAATTACTGGGACGCGCGCCGCGCTTCCAAAGAGTTGGAACAACTGACCGACTAACCTGCTGCGGAGATTCCCCGATGAGCCTCATCAACGAAGCCCTCAAAAAAGCCCAACGCCAACGCAGCGGCGAGAACGTGACGCCGTCTGCAACTGCTGGCGCGAACAACGAGCCGGCGGTGCGGATTATCCGGCGCGAAAAGCCGGTTGGCTTTAATTCGTTTGTGATCCGCCTCGCGCTTGGGCTAGGAGTGTTAGCATTGGTCGTCATCGGCGGAGTCTTCACGGTGCGCTTTTTCACCGAAACGGCGCCTGAAAAATCCATCACGAGCGCGGCCACCACGCCGATTAAACCCACGGAGCCACTTGCCGCCAAAGCTGAGGACTCGTTTAAGGTTCCTGTCGTGACCCCGGCTTCCAGCGCTTCCGCTCAAGCAGAGCCGGCAACGAACAGCGCGAGCACACTCACGCCCTCCGCAGCCACGACCATCTTACCCGTGGAAATCAAACTGCCGCCCCCGCCAACTCCTGTCGGCCCAGCGCGCATGGACACGAAGACGATCGCGGTGATTGAAGGTTTGCGCATCGCGGGCATCCGCGCCTCGGCGAGCGACAGCAAAGTCTTAATGAACGATCGAGTTTATCGCGCGGGTGACACCATCGATCACGAACTCGGTCTCAAACTTGTGGAAATCGCCCCCAGCGCGCTCACGTTCCAGAAAGAAAACGGATCCCGTTACACGCGGAATTTTTAGTCGCGTAAACACCCAAAGGCACGAGCGCTTCCGAGCGTCATCAATAAGCAGATTTGGGCGGATTAAAAATCTGCACAAACGTGCGCAGGGTGATTTGCGCATCCAACCAGATCGACCAATGCGCGATATAGTAAAGATCGAGCCGGATGCGTTCCTGCAACGCTTCCGGTGTCGTGATTTCCCCGCGAAACCCTTCGCTTTGCGCGAGACCGGTAATTCCTGGCTTCACCCAATGCTTCGAGCGATAGGCCTTCACCTGCCGCTCAAATTCCGCGTCCAACAACGGCATCACCGGACGCGGCCCGACAATGCTCATATCGCCCGTGAGCACATTCCAAAACTGCGGAAATTCATCCAAGCTATGCCGCCGCAAAAAACGTCCGAGCGGATACACGCGGGCGTCGCCGGCCTGAGCTTGTTGCGCCTCCGCGTGAGGATCGCGAGATCCGTGGTGCATGGAGCGAAACTTCAGCATCGGAAACTCGACGCGCGCTTCTCCCGAGCGAGCCCGCACATGAAACAAGGGCCCCGGCGATTGTTTGCGCTGAATCAGCCACACCACCGCAATCAACACGGGTAACACCAGCACTACAACAGGCAGCGCGACCAGAATATCGAACGTGCGCTTCAGCGCCCGATTAAGCGGCTCTTCCAATGGCTCGCGATGAAGCGCGAGGAAACGATAGCCGCCCTCATCGACCGAGATCAACGGATGCCCGACAATCTCATCAATCTTGTGCTGGATCAGCAACCGGCAGCCCCGGGCTTGGCATCGCCCAATGATTTCACGCGCGAGATTTTCATCAGCCGGTAAATCCATGAAGATCACCTGCCCGACAGATTTTTCGTCGAGCGTTTGCACGAGCCCATCCAACGCTGACACGGCGGACTCGCCATCCAGCGAAATAAAACCCGCCGAAAGCAGCCCGAGGTGTGAACGTTGCGCGAGCCAGGTTTCCAAAAATGGTAACGACTTCGCACGCCCGATGAACAATGTCGGCACACGTTCGCTCCGGCCATAAAGCGCGCCAGCCAGCACCTTCGGCAGCACGCGATGAATCCACGTCAGCCCGAGCCACGTCCAGACGAGAAACGTGCCGAGAAACAAACGGCTCATGTCTCGATCGAGCGTGGCAAACATCATCGTGAAAAGCGCCAGCGCGATCAGCACCACCTGGCCGGTTGCCAGCCCCGCCGCCTCGGCCCCGGTCAGTCGAGTAATTTTATCCTCAAGTGCACGAATGCGCCCGCTCCCCAGTAGCAACCCGATCAACAAACACAGAAAATAAGGCACCAAGTTAACCTCGCGACTCAACCGAATCACCGGCACGTAGCGCATGATCAATTCCGCGTAGGCCCAAAAGAAAACGGCGACCGCCAGAATAACAATCATGCCGTGAATCCGAACAAGTCCACGGTGACGGTTGTTAATCATGAGCGAGCGAACGTAGCAACCGACCTCGATCCCGCAAGTTCGGATCAATCCGAACAACTGGCAGCCAATACCTTAGCATTCTCCTGACGCGAATCTTCCTCGACGCTCCTTGAATGCCTCACCTTACTCGTCTGCGTGAGCCCTGAAACGCCGCACCCGTCACTGATGCAAAAATTCCGTTCTGAACGGAAACGACTGCCACTCCACCCGCTCGAGAAAGCCGTTGTCGCCGCGGTGGCGATTCACCTGTGCTTTCTGCCGTGGGCGTTGGGTAGCACGCGGGCATGGGCGCAGATCATCAGCCTGTGCCTCGCGACCGTTGGGTTCGCGATCGCATTGCTTCCTCGTGACTATAATTCGGCCCAATCCGGTGGCACGCCGTTTCGATTGAGCCCTTGGCCGCGCCTGCTCAAGTTCCCGCTTTTCTGGGTCGGCCTAGCCCTGCTCGTCTACATTGTTATTCAGGGGCTCAACCCCTCTTGGGCTTTTGAGCAAAACGAGAAGGTTTGGTGGCTGCGTCGCATTGAAAGTATCTCCTGGCTCCCCACGAGCGTCGAAGCCCCGTTCGAACGTTTTAATGCGTGGCGTGAGTTGATCATCTACGCATCAGGCTGGTTGCTCGTTTGCACATTATGGATCGGCATTACAAGGAAACGCCCGCTCCAACTCCTGTTGATCATACTGGTGAGCAATGCCTGCGTGCTGGCGTTGGCTGGGTTTGCGCAAAACATGTTATTTCATCGAATCATCCTAGGACTGATTCGGGCGCCCGACAACACGACGCCGTTTGCCACATTTATCTATCATAATCACGCAGGTGCTTACTTCTCCCTATTAATCGCCTGCACAGTCACGATGTCCGTAATTATGGCAGATCAGCGCATCGCCAAGATGCGTAAATCTTCGCCCTCAAGTCTCTTTATTGCTGCTGCTATTTTGTTAAGCGGGGCGCTGCTGGTTATTTTGTCTCGGGGAGCCATCCTCTTAGCGGGAGCATTTTTTGTGAGCTTCGGCCTGTGGCTTTGGCTACGCGGTCGTTTGAAGCCGCAAGCCGGCTTAAATAGCACAGTAAACTTATTGGTCATCGGATTATTCCTCGGCATCGCAATATTCACAGCCCGGAGCTTGGATTTTTCTAACATCGGGGTTAAGTTTACTAAACTATACCGCCAACAAGGAAAAGAGGAGAGCGCGCAGGGCCGCATTCTGGCTCATAAATCGGCTCAACAAATGCTTTCGGATCACTGGGGCCGTGGTGTCGGTTCAGGGGCCTTCAGCTATCTCTTCCCAGCTTACATCAATAAATACCCTGAAGCCTATCAAGACGGCAAACTCTTCTGGAGGCATGCGCATAGTGACTGGCTGGAGATTCCAATCGAACTTGGGCTCGTGGGTTGCGCGATTTTATTGCTCGGTGCCGGCGTAGTAGTGATTTTTTTTATCAAACAGCGAGCCAAATGGTCTTCGCCAGTATTTGTGCTTTTAATCGGATCAGGCCAAACGCTGGCACATGCTTGGTTTGATTTTCCATTTCAATCTCCCGCTGTGCTCTACACTTGGCTCGCCTTAATTATCATCGCGATGCGGTGGCTGGAACTTGAGACCTCAGCGGAAACAACACGCGATCCGGCTGTCGGCTAGTGGTATCCCAAAACAGGCCACTGAGCAATCGACGAAACCCATCGTGTTGAAATCTGCTGTAATCAGCTGACGCACGCTGCTCAATAAGCCGACTTTGGCGGAAATAAAATCTGATGGGCCGTCCGCATGATAATCTCCAAGTCTAACCATAACGACCACTGGGTGATGTAAGCCAAATCGTATTCGATGCGCTTGTGCAGCAATGTGGGATCGGTGATCTCGCCACGGAAACCATTGCATTGCGCCAAACCGGTAATTCCGGGCTTAACGAAAAACCGCGTGCGGTAACTGTTCATTTCCTTGGCGAAAAGCTTGTCGTGCGCGATTAAATGTGGACGCGGCCCGACCACACTCATGGTGCCAAAAAGCACGTTAATAAATTGCGGAAATTCATCGAGACTGCTCTTCCTCAAAAATTCGCCGAACGGATAAATACGCTTATCCCCTTTGCTAGCCTGTTTGGCTTCTCCGGCAGAATCCTGCCTAATGTCATACATCGAACGAAACTTGTGCAGCAGGAAAACGCGATGGCTGTGACCCGTTCGCTCCTGAGAGAAAAAGACCCGGCCCGGGGCTTGGATTTTTTGCATGGCCCAAACTAACAATGCCAGCGGCGGCAGCACAAATAGCACCACAGGCAGCGCAATCAGGATATCAAGCAAGCGCTTCATCAAGCGATTTAGCGGATCCTCCAGCGGTTCGTCCTGCAGGGTATAGAATTGGTGGCCGGCCTCGTTGACCGTCACCAAAGGGAACTGCAAATGATCCGACAGATTGCTGTAGATCAAGAGGCGGCTACCCTTTGCCTGACACGTTTCAATGATAAACCTCCCTTCGCCGGCAGAACGCGGGATCTCCAGCACGACCACCTGCATAATGGCACGTTCCTCGATCAAAGTGGGCAAATCAGCAACCCCTCCGACGAACGTCGGAAATGAATGAGCGATCGAATGACCACTGAACGTCACAAAACCGACCGGTTTCAGCCCAAGCGCCTCCTTGGAAGCCAGCCAGTTTTTCAGCTTTGCCAAACTGCCTTCACTCCCCACGAACAACGTGGGAATCCGGTGTGATGTTTCGAAAAAAATCCGAGCCAGCACCTTGGGCAGGCTGTGATTGAAGAACAACAGCGCGCACCAATTAATCACCAAAAAAGAGCCGATAAAGACACGGCTGATATCGCGATCCTTGAAGGCAAACGTCATCGCAAACACCACGAGCGAAACCACGATCATTTGCCGCACCGTAAGCTGAATCGAATCCATCCAGCCAAAACGATGGTAACGCGAAGCCATCTGATGCAGATGCCGGGATCCGACGATCATCCCAAGTTCGACGCAAACCAGATAACCCACCAGATTCACTCCAGAACTCAGTTCTGCAAAAGGCAGATAACGGTAGATCGACGCATAGGCCAGCAAGATGGCGCCGGACACCAATGCGGTGGCCGCAATGTGCAGGTTAACAAGTCCGCGCAAGCGATGGGCTATCATGTGTGGTGACGGAGCGAACGACGGCTTCGAAGGTGATCCCGACCGCAGACGCTGACATTCATGCTCTAAAGCGCTGCATGCCTTACAAGGGCGAAATGATCAAATTAAAGATGCAATTTTATGACCATAGCAGCTCGACCTATGGTCGCGCAAAAAGCCTTGTGATTTAATCACACCTCCGGCCGATATTTAGGTTCGCCGACTAGTGAAACCATCCCAACTGCAGTCTCAGTCGCAATAGCGAGTTTTTGATCTCACCCGCGACCCTGCTTGGAACTCATCTTCGGCCGACGCGCGACTTTTCCGCGCTCACTGGCGGTCGTTCGCGATACTTGATCATCAACCCCATTAAACGGAGCACCTTCCAATAACGCGGCAATAACTTTTTTGGAGCCGAGCACCTCCGCCACAACCAGCCCAAGCATAAATAATCTACCCACATCGGAATCCGCACCTGATCTCCGCGTAAAAATCCAACCACCGCTCCGATACATTGAATTTCTGGTCGATAAGTCGGCGTTGAAGCCTGCGATCTGGTTCATCTATAAAAGACTCTTCAAACACGTTTCATTTGCCCATTCCGCCCCACCCTTTCTGCCGTGCGTACGCAACCTGCAGTTCATCTTGAAGTGTATTTTTAGCATGCCGGAATTCCATCGAAACCGAGAACGGATCATTTGCTTTGCGAATAAAAAATCTCAGTTGGATTTCCTCCACCTGCTCCGGATGGAGACGCGGATCGTCAGTGATCCTCCCCCAAGCGTAGCTGTTAAAATCTGCTAAATTGAGCCAAGCTTCGTCGTTGGGTCCGGAATAGCGCATGCCGACATTTTCCCAAATGGCAAAACGCCGGCCGACCCGATCCACCAAATCGACTCGCACCCGAGCCGCCGCTGTCATGGGACGGTTTGTTTTCAGGTAGATAAACCCTTTCTTCGGCAATTTTTTAACCCGTGCAATCGCGATCGGAGGAGCCAATGGATCGTTCGGGATCGATTCCGCCCATACAGTCAGACTGGAAGGTTTGGGGCTAAGAGCCTGGAGCTGTGAGTTAATGGCTGGTAACTCGGCAACTTGAAAGGGTTTCACTGGGACGGCTTCTGCCTGCAGCTTTAATCCGTTAAATCCTGTCCATACGCCGCTTTCGCTCGCTTTAGTCTGCCCCGGAAAAATGGGATGTTTTGTTTCCCTTTTCTTGAGAGCTGCCAGCCGGAGTGGAACACTTACAAAATCTTCCTTGATTGGCGCACGCTCAATCCCGAAGTGAACCGGTGACCGGCGGCCATCATCGCTCACAAATTCTGCCGTGTAAAACTCCGAAAAATAACCCGATTGCCTCGCGGTAATTATTACTGGCACTGAAACCACGCCCATTGAGGGGACAATTATCTCTTCCACTTTGCTCGCCGACAGGTGAGAGCACACCGCTGATTGCTCATGGGGGTTTGCTCGTTGCAGCTCAATTGTCGCGAATTTCAATTGTCCTCCGTTCAACTGACCGTGAATCGCTTGCTCGCTGAAATTGTATAACTTGAACGCCCCCACAATCGGTTGATCCCCTTTGAAGCGATACGTGCCCGAAACCTTGTGCGTGACCGTAGTCTCATTGTCCGGCAGCCACTGCACCACCAGCGGGTTAGGATTCGCAGGGATCCGCGCGAGAGGCCGCTGCGGCCATGCATTCTCTCGAGTGAACTTTGCATAAGCGTTCCAAGCCGGCAACGGTTTGGTCGCCGATAACGTCATGGCATAAGGATCGCCTTTGTGCACGAGGATGAAAGGCATGAATATCGACACACGCGAATGCGCCAGCGCCTGCTTGGCCGTAGATACGGTAAACTCCGCCTGCAACTGCCGGCGCACCGGGTTGAGAAAATCATCCGGATCAACCGCATTCATTCCCGATTCGGTCACCCAAAATGGCAGTGAATTGCTACGGTCAACAGTCAACCGTTCTTGGCCCGCCCCCTCCCACCCACCGACTAGCGTTGACCGCCCACGATCCACTGAATCCCAGCGCTTCACGAACGCCGCATGCACATTAATCACGGAGGTAAAATCTTCCGCGTGCCCATAGAAATGAAAATTATAAGCGTCGCTATATTCCAGCAGCCTATTCCGCGCCGCTCGCTCTAACCACGGCCCTGGAGCGTTTCCCAAAGCTCCCATTAGAACAAAAGGCTCAGGCCGCCTTCCATGCTCCTGTTCCCTTTCTCCTATCGTCGACTTCTCATCTCCGTAAGCAAGTGCGCCACGTTTGATCCCCAAATACACTGCTTTCTGAAACGCAGCCAAGCGATCAGGCAGATCAGTGCAATAACCTAGATCCGGCTCACCCACCATTTCCCACGCATCGACATGCAACCCATATTTTTTCTGCATCGACTGCGCCGAGGCAAATACCGACAACAAATCTTCTCGCAAATGATTACCTCGCTGTTGGGGTCTACTGTCTTCGAGCTCAATAAACGAGACCACCTTGAATCCCTTATTCTGTTGTTCGGCCATCCAGATATTCGGATTTCGTTCGCGCAGCCACCGAATTGTCGAGCTACCCAAAAGATCTAAATAAGACGAACGATCGGGTGCGTTCGTGTTAGAGCTCAGCCACGCATCAATGCCCCATCCTGACCGCTCCCCTGCGCTCAATGGCTTGAACAGTGAGCCGCCTAGGAGCACAATTAACAAAAGATGTAATTCGACCAAAGCTAGGCCCTGCAAAGAGAAACCCGTTTTTGCCCGCTCAAACTTCCTCGGTGAAGATACTGGCATTATGAAGATCTAAAGTCACGTGCACGCTGTCTTTCCTCGCAAGGTGAGGATGTGCATAACGGAGCCTTCATTCTAACTTGGGACAGCTGTGGAACCACAAAAACCCAAAATCGAGTTGGGCAAAATTTCCTCTAAACTTGGTTACCGCCTGCCTGATCATCTGAACCGTTCGCTCCTTTCAATCCATACGCTTCCATCGCACGCACCAGCGAACTTGCAGCTTGCTCGATTGAGAAACGAACCTCAAAGGAAATCCTTGCTCGCTGCCGCATCAGTTCCCACTCGGCGCGGGGCGTCTGCAGCCAGCGTTCGATCAAGTTTATAGTTCCTTGCTCAGTATCGGTATCCACAAAGCCCGCCCGGTCGTTACAGATTTCACGCCAGATATTAACTTGGTCACTGATGAGCACCGGCACCTTGCAGGCCAAAGCTTCCGCAACAGCGATGCCGAAATTTTCTTGATGCGACGGGAGCACAAAAGCCTCAGCGCTATAAAAAGCTCCCCATTTCAGATCTCCTGTAATCATTCCCGTCCACGTAATCCGATCTTGTATACCGAGCCTCTCTGTCAATTTTGCCATCTGCTGTCCGTAGTCGTGCTCATTTGGTCCAGCCATGACCAAATGCAGTTTTGCGGTTACTTCGACGGGAAGGCGTTCAATCGTTTTAGCCAAGGCTCGAAAAAGCAAATCCGGACCTTTTTTGACATGCACTCGCCCTAAAAAAAGCAAGGTGCGCTTATCCTTCAGGTGGGGGAATTTTTCCAGAAATGAATGCCTTTGCTGCTCGGCGTTACCTACGGGGCCTGCCGTGCCGTAGTTCACAACAAACTCTTTGCAGCGATACAGCCAAAAAGACTCCCGCGCCAACCGCCGCTCTTCTTCGCAAGTGAATAGAACCGAGGTAGCGTCGCGTAAAACGCGATAATCGGCCCACGGCCAATAAAACCATTTTTTAAGGTGCTTCAGAGGATATGTCCGCTTAAACCAAGGATCTAGCATCCCATGCGTGTAGACAAAATAAGGCGTGTCCGTGCCTCGCAGCGCTCGCCATACCCCCAGCGCATTATATTGCCAAATGCCATTGATCACTACGACGTCATAATTTTTACGGTGCTCTTGCAGCCACGGCTTTAATCGCGTCGAATAGCCGTAAAGCATGAGACTGGGGCCGACTGCGTGACAAACAAGTGGACACGCTTTCACCCAAGGGTCGTTTGGATCATCCAACGAAACTACTTCGACCATATGGCCATGCGCTCGATTAACCGCCGAAAGTTGCTTTAGACCTTCGATCGGCCCGCCACCAGCGGGGTTAACCGAGCGAATGGAATGAAGTATACGTAGTTTCAAAGGGAAGTTTTGGAGTTGCTGGCGAGCACACTGGAGCACGAGGGACAGGTCTTAAATTCGACTTGGGCTTGAGTATTTGCCCGAAGAAAGGCGGGAAAGTCCGTCCAAAAACCGTCGCCACCATCCACGCGATGGCAGGCACAGCAGACGGGAAGAAGGCCTTCGAAAGCACGCAGGCGTTTTTTCGCCAGATTAACTGTCCGTCGAAAATGACTAACACTAAGTTGAATAAAGACAAAAATAGCTAATCGCGACGCAGTGTTAATAACGGCAATCCACGTCGAAGAATACTCTTTGCCCGCAGCGACCTCCGCCCAAAGCGTAATCAACGCGCAAACCAAAGAGGTTAACCAGCCCGCAGGACTTCGCAGATACCATGCGGCGAAGGCCACGGGCAGGGCATAAAGAGCACCCAGTTTGATTTCATAGCCTGTATAGAAGTCAAAAAAACCGATCAGAACCAACTGTCCAAGCAATGCGCATACAAGTCTAACGATTCGATAGTTACTTTTCATATTAGATACTCTCCGCTGAAAAAACCGCAGGAAACTGGCCCAAAAAAATCTGAACAGGTTCTTGCTTCAGGAATTCTTCCCCAAAACTTGGCGCGTGTATACGCACCAGAAGTTGATCCTGCCGTTGGCCTTTTCGTCTCACCAGCCAAACCCACATTTCGCGCAACGTTGGAAGCAAGGATTTCCGGTCAAAACTCCGGTCAACAAGTTCATTGCCCCAAAAATGCCACCAAACCGCAGAAACCGGCTGATTATTTGGGAATACAAACTCGCGCGCCTCCGCTGGAACAGTCAATTGAACTCCGACCTGCAGACGCCTGGTTTCCCGTCCTGAGTTAAAACGCGCTCCGTTGGCGATCCAACAGCCATCTGGCGTGTGCCCGGCGATCTCGCGGATCGAAATACTCCCCTGCTTCCAAAACATCGCGTAAAGGAACACCTCCTGACTGGCTTTCCGATAGACGCGGTAGACGTAATCATCGTAATTCAGGATACGCTGGGAAGCCTCTAACGCCTCCATGGTGCCGAGAGGCAGATCTTCACCCACCCAGCCATTAATATCCTTTGGCAGACGCTTAGCCAGCGGCTCATGCGCGTCTGGCGGAGCTTCGCCCGGCCCGAAAAAGACAATGACAGACAATGCGGTAACCAAGCAAAAAGCCGCCACACCCAACCAACCAAAACGAATAAATTTATTTACGCCCATAATCGACCTCCCGCTGTTTCAGGACTATAAAGTATTCATAAATACTTTGCAGATAACAATAAGTGACGCCTGCGCGACCATCAAGAAATCCCAGACGCAGAAAAAACATGTAGCAAAATTTAACCAGCGGTCGAAACGGCATTCGATAAAAAAATTCTTTCTGATGAAAGCGCCTTTGAGTGAAATCATTGGCATTAAATGCCAACCACAAAGAAAAGGGGGTTTGATTTCGCCGATTCTCCAAAATTGTCATTGCTTCCAAGTCGGCGTATTTAAGGTGGCGCTCCAGCCAGAAGCCTACGCCCTTGCTGAAAGGAAAATGATCCAGATAACCGCCAACTTCACCAATGAGTCCATCCACAATGGAAACAGGATTAACGAGGCGCTCATATCGCATCTTGGACGGCCGAAACAAACGAAGATAAAACGGCGAAATCTGCGCGTGTTTCAGCCAAGTCCCGTCACTGAAAAAATCCCGTCGACGTAATCGAAAAGCACTCTCCGGGGCACCGTCCTGACCTGCAGCCAGAGCCGCCTCCTTAAGTTCAGCCGACACACGCTCATCGGCGTCGATGTAAAGCACCCACGCATACTTGAACGGGATGTTCGCGAGGCCCCAATTCTGGTGAGCGGACCAATTGTCAAATTTGCGCTGTGTGATCACACACCCTGCCGCTTTGGCGATTTCAACTGTCCGATCAGTGCTGAAAGAGTCGAATAAGTGCACATCATCACACCACGCGACAGACTTTAAGCAGTCAGGTAGATCCTGCTGTTCGTTTTTAGTGAGAATGAGAACCGAAATAGACATGACCTAGAAGAGGCGCGCATTAGCGCGAATGTGTTCAGGACTGAACATCGAGCAAAGGATCACACTTTTTGGAAAATCGCCGCCAAGCCGGCTCAAGACCTCCAACCGACTCGCTTGGGAAGCGGCGCCGCGAAAAGGTGAAAAAAAAAGGTTAGACAACACAGCGCGCTCGTGCTTCACAGTTTCGTAGTCAGCAGCCCTCCAAGAAAGATTAAATTGAAGCACATCGAAGGATGAGAGCGTGGGTGCATGCGTCGCCCAGTGCTCCCGCATAAAAGCCAGTCCCCACCCTCGAATTTTACCATCAGATTTTAACCGCTCCACCATTGTGAGCATCGCGTCCATGTCGGCAACTCGTGACTGCGGTTCATGAACGAAGATGTAGTCGAGATAGTCTGTCTGTAGTGCACGCAGACTTGTTTCCACACTCACTTGCAATCGTTTGGGCTCAATAGGCACACGGGCGTGAAAGCGATCTCCAATGGTCGAAGCGACTGTTCCCGGCGATTGCTTATATGCCCTATTAGTATCATTCTGCTTACCTCGCAGTTTCTTCATTAATCGCACCAGTGGCTTGAGCGGTCGCAATAGTCGCGCTTGCGAGGTGGCCACAATTCCAAATTTCGTCGCGAGCACAATTTGCTCTCTGCGTCCGCGCATAAATGATCCGACAAACTTTTCGGCATCTCCATACCCATAAGAGCGGGCAAGGTCAAAGTGCGTTACACCTTCATCCAAAGCAACCGACAACGCTTTTTTCGCAGTAGCCGCATCAACGGCCCCAAGGATGGGAGCGCAGCCGAAACCTAAAACAGACGACTTAACTCCGGGAATCAGTTCAACTGTGCGCATGGGTCGATAGGTAACGAGCGAGCCGGACCGCGCAAACGCCCATAAAGAAAGTAGGGTTGGCTTGGCCTGACGTTGGGAAGACGGAACTGCTGCAGATGTAAAGATTCTCAGTGCCCCACACGCGTAAATCACGATTCACCACACCTCGCTCGGGCGCATCGGCGATGCGCGTCGTGCCTGATTGGTGAACACCGTCTTTAGACATCGCTTGGATAGCAGCAACCCGCTCTTCAGGACGAAACCAATACTCCAACTCGCCGCAGCCAGATTGACGTAACTCCGCATCCAACACCTCGTGGGCCCGAACCACAGCTTGAGCATCAGCCGCTGTCACGCTGTAGTCGATAACCAAGGTTTCACTATCTGCCGCAATTGTCATACGATTTGCCTCGACCGGAATTTGCTCGGCATGGAAATGGAGGGCATAGCGATTCTCGGCGCTGTATAGAAAAACCCCAGGTAGCTTTCGCTTGCGAAGGTAGCGTCGGATAAAAATCGACGCAGGTGTCCAAAGAGATCCGGGCAAATCCTTCAGCACATTCCAGAGATGCGCACTCACTTGATTGACCTTACCTTTCGTTATGGAGTGAGCGATAGTTGGCGGGGCCAATTTGCGCCCCAGCCACGGAGTTATCATGGCTAGATACATGAACGACATTGCTCCACTTCGATGCGAAGGATCAACGTAAGGGGGATTATCCAACCAAAAGGCGGTGTTGATAAGATTCTCGGCCACCAAAGTCTTCTCGGTAAACTGAAACCGTCGACGTTGATACGTCCCGTCCTGTTCTCGGCGAAAGCCGAATTCAGTCGCTTCGGGGCGTCCAGAAAAACGAATCGACGCAATTTTCCCTGAGATGTGACCTTGATAAAATTTACCAAGGCTTGCAGGCGGACTAGATAGCTTACTAAAAATTCGTTTATTGCGGAGGAGTAAGCGAGTTGTCTCCTGCGCTCCCGCGGCTAGCACGATAAAGTCAGCATGCACAGACAGGCTTGAATCGTCTTCTACGTTACGGAATGCAACTCCGTTCAAAACCCCGGCGGCAGTTGGGACTGGCAGCTCACGCGCTTCAAACCCGAGCAAAAGATGAATGACTGTCGAGCGTTCAAGGAACTCTTGATACCGATGACCAAATCGGGTCGGCATACTCCAGCGTTCCAGCACAGTATCTGTCACGCGGGAAGATTGGAAGCCTTCCGCAAGTGGCTTTACGCTCAGTCCTTCGACGCTTAAATCAAAAGCGCCTCGTCCGCTTTCAAAATATTCCTGGGCCGTCGGAATAAACTGCGCGCACTCATCAAAAAATGAGGCATCCCACGTGCATGTGTCGCCGATCACCGAACGTGGGATAAAATCCCCGCGGTCATACATCACACAACGTCCACCCCAAGTTGCCGAACTACCGCCTAAACCCTTATTAGTGCATTCGTAAGGATCGTGATGGTTAGCTGAATTCCGAACCTCAATCGTCTCATCCAAACTGTTCTTCTCTCTCTCACCCGAGGTTCCGTAATCTACCAGCAAAATTTTCTTCCCAGGGCATCGGCGGGAAAATTCTATTGCCGTGATTATCCCGGCGGGACCGGCGCCGATTACACAAAGGGCGTAACGCGTGCGCAAAGCCATTTCGGCGTTAATTGTCATTTCGAGTCTTTCTCTACAGCGCAATGAGGGAATACGACAGTGCGGGTGGCGATCCGTTCAGCCGGATTACCTACATAAATACCCATCGGCTCCAGATTCTTCCCAATGACCGCAGCCGCTCCGAGCACGGCCCCCCGCCCAACGGTTACACCCGGCATCACCACAGCTCTGGCACATACCCATGAATAAGGCTCAAGCACGATCGGCTTCCATGTCATCGGAAACGCAGGGTCGTTAAAATCATGGCTACCTCCGCATAAATACGCCTCTTGCGAGGCTATCGCATGATGCTCAAGCGTAACACCACCTGGATTGTAAATCTCTACTTTCGGACCTATGGTCGCTACATCGTCGACGCGTAACAGCCACGGAGCCCATATTTTCGCTGAAGGATATATATATGTTCCATATCCAATTTTTGCCCCAAATACGCGTAAAACGAAAGCCCTCCAGCCAAAAAAAATCTTAGGAGAGGTTCTGAAAATAAGCAGACTTGCGATATTCCAAGCAAGCCTACGAAAACGATTTAATAAAGAAAATGTGGGATTAGTATAATAATCCCTAACGCTCGATTTTGATAAAATATTGGCCATTATAAAATCAGCGACCTGCAATCAAAAACGTCTCGACGATATCTTTCATCACCACTTTTGATCCATAGAGAGACGCTACCCATGAAGCCGCTTTTTTTCTTTCTTGAATAGAATGCTCAAGATGGAATGAAGCCAATCTCACCTCGCGACAAGCAGACTCAAAAACATTACCATCGAGCCAGGTTATAGCTCCTTTTATTTCCGAAGGGCAGCCATCCATCGCAGTCGAAATCAGTAATTTCTCATTACCTACCGCCTCCATAAATTTGAAGGGAAAAACGCCGCCTCCGAACTCCGCAAGGGGACGATGTAGATTAATAACAACATGAGTTCGTCCATAGACAGTCTTGAACAAATTTCCGTCGAGCGCACCGTAAAAAAATACCCGCGTTGGATGAGCTTTACTTAAGCGGTCAAATAGAGGCGATAACGGCCCCACACCCGTGATATGCCAAAAAACTTCGCTCGCAGTCTCTTCGACCACCCGAGCCAGAAGATCTGCACCCTTTTCTTCATTCAGTCCCCCAAAATAGCCAACATGTATATCCTGCGAAATCGACTTCTGCCTATCTGGAGTAAAGATGAGCACTGGCAGGTGCCAAAACGGCAAACTTTTCTTCCAATTAACCTCTTCGACCATCGATTTCTGCACGACTGTTAAGCCGTCGACTAGCCTTGTAGCGACGGACAAGGCAAAATTATCTATGACGGTCTTGAAAAAACCCATCCCTCCACGCCGTCTCGCTTGCGGCATATCTTCCAACTCCAAAATTGATTTAACAGGCGAATTTAACAGTTTCAAAAAGAAAAGAAATAGAACCTCAAATACGTAGGGATTGTAAATCCACACCAAACTCACACGATATTTAAAATAAAATCTAAGCGCATAGAAAGGCGCAGATAGCGCATGAAGTAGTTTTCCTAGGGGGCGCCAATTTATCGTGAAAAGCTGATATTCGAGAAGGGTTCCAGCGGGTAAGTTCAACAACACTTGGGATGATGCAGAAAAAGACTCGGCTTGATGGCCGGAGTTAAGCAAAATTACCTCATACCCATTCTGCAATAGCCCCGTTAGAACCCCCTCGATCTTACTTGCCGCTCCCAAGGAAACTAATCCGATACGACCAGCCGGACAATAAGAAGCGACAACCAATACCTTAGAAGGTGGAGGATAATGACGTAGTTCCATTTATTGCATCACTTGAGATGATTTTTTCTCTTCAAAGTATTTTCTACAGGTTTTAGGCGCTCTCCGCTACAAACAATCCAAGAGCAGGCCATTGCATACGACACCACAAACCCAAACTGCTCAAATGGATTCTGAACAAACATCAGAAATGGAAGCGCTAACAAGCAGGGAACCACGATCGAAACTAGTTCCGGATTTCTCTGACCATACCGAAAGAGAGCAAAAGAGTAGCGAATTTGCAGGAAAATTAGACCTAGAAAACCAACCATGCCGAATTGCATGATCCAGGTTACATATCCATTATCAATCAAGGTAAACCAAGGATGAAATGACTGGCTGCCAATGTTTACACTAAACGCGTTATTCGTGCCATAGCCCAAGCCTTTTCCGAAAATTACATCAATAGCCGGAATATCAGAAAACGATTTAAAGAAATCTAACACGTTGGACAGTCGACCGCCACTTTCAACTTGGGTAGCTATAATCGCACCCCGATCAGCACTTTTCTCTGCGTAAGAAACACTCCACCATACACCAGCTAGGAGGAACGGAATCAGAACAATCATTAATAGACGCGCCTTGCTCGTGAGCCTTCGTGCCATAACAAACATCCATGTAAAAATCGATAGTATTATGAACGCGCGGCTGCCAGATTTCACTATGGAGTAAAAAATAAGAAGATAGCTAAAATTGATCATCAGGAGCGACTTCCTAAACAAGAATGAGACGCAAAGAGATATACCATAAACATAGGTCGCCATCACACCTGAGTTAGAAAAAAGACCGGTATATCGACCCACATCGTAAGAACGAGTCTGCAAAAAAACATAAAAGGCATTCGAAGCTAATATGATAAAAAATATCCGTTCAAATTTTTTGATTATCTTTTCATTTCCCCATAAATTGTATTCGTAGAATATGGCAATAAGACCCATGGCAGCAGTTAAATGCACAATCCATCTCATGCCGGCTATAAAAAGACCAATATTTACATCTAAGAAATGGCCGATAACGCCTATGCAGCAAAGTCCAAAAGCAATGCTAGAAGCAGCAGTGAAGAATCTCCCAACAAATACCCGCTTGCTTTGCAGTGCTACCGAAGCCCAATAGAACAAGAAAAATACCGCGATGGCGTCTTTAACGTAACGTAACGGGCCGGCTTGAGCAACAAGCTCATCTGCGTCTCCCCAGTATACAGCCTTTCCAGATTTAAGAAGTTCAATTTGGGCGGGTAGGTGCTGCACTAGTGGAGCAATCAACAGCAGCGAACAAAGCAGAAAAACGTGCTTCGGGGGATCGGTTCGAATAGTTCTTTGGTAATGCCTCATAGTTCACGCTTCTGCTGCAGTGAGTGCTTGGCTTTAACGACGTTAGGTGCACTCGTTACAATCGCGCCAGGAGGAACACTTTTTCTCAGAACAACGCCAGCTCCAATAACCGAACCAGCGCCAATACGGACTCCTTTTAAAACCGTTACTCCGGCGCCAAGCCATACATCATCCTCAACAACGACAGCTGAAGACAAACTCTCCTTGATTCCCCCTCTTGCGCAGGGATTTTCTAAGCTATGCATATCGTTATCAAGAATTGTGACATTAGCTCCTAGACTTACATTATTTCCGATGGCGATCGAGGTTTTCGCCTGCAGGCAACAACCTGAAGCGGAAAAATCATTTCCCACTTCAATCCTTCCCCCTGCTTCAACATGAAAGGTACACGGACGAAAACACCATAATGGATTCCCACTGCCAATCGATACAATCACTGCATTATGTCCGATCGTGAGCGTTCCGTTGTTTTTAATCCAAGGCGCTCCCACAAAAACCGGATTATCTCCAATTTTAATACACTTCGAAAACAGTAGAAAAAACTTGTAAAAATTGCTTCCACGTCTCCATAGAGCTTTAATTAATCTATCCATTAATGTGCGCAGGTTGCCTCGATTTTATGAAACGCTTCATTTCGTCTACTCGAAGAAGGTATTTACGAATGGAATTACGCTTATCCGGGGCACTTTCTTTAAACGCTGCATAGTAAGGATAAACCGTTCTAGTTAAAACGCGCGGCATAAGCAGCGTCATGTATAAAAAAAAGCTTTTACATGTAAATTTTTTGGCCGCTCTCCTCATCATAATAGTTTGATCCGCTTCGCCACTTCTAAATGTATACAATCCTCCACGCTGGTGAACCATCCACAAAAGCCATCCCTCAAAATCCTGTTGTTGCGGCTCTTTTAGTTGAAATTGTTCGCTCAAAAAGAGCCTTACCGCGCTCATGGAATCGGCCATATGCACGACTGAACACGGAAAATTGTAATTTCTCTGATAATTCAGAATAGGTTCAGGCAGGAACAATACTTCAGACTCTTTTCGCAGCATCTTAAGATAAAGAATAATATGAATAAAGTCATTTCCTTCAAATCTATTTATTTCGGATAATACAGCCTCTTTCCGGCGAACGATCCCATTGGATAGCAGGACAAACGGCACAGCCCCATTTCTCAAAACATCGCCCATGCGAGTTCGCTCCGGAACGGACCAATCACGCGCGCTGTTGGCTAGAACGGTATCTCGAAAAATATTCTCGTTTATGTAAGATAGAAAAAAACAGTCCACATTTTTATTTTCCGCCGCGGTGATCGCCTGCATTACCTTTTCGAATGCACCCCACCTAATTGGATCATCATCTGAAATAATCCAAAGAAACGTTCCTTTTGCATTCTTCGCACATTGAATAAGGTTTCCTGCATAACCTAAATTCGTTTTATTGCGCAAGTATAGGATATCGTTGACGGCCAACAGCTCTTGATTTTCATCTGCTACCAGAGCGTCGGAATTATCTGACACCAAAACCTGAACCTGGGATCCATACCGCGAGATAGCCCTGGAAAGGAAATCTTTATACAATGCGCTGAGTTGCCGCGAACGATTGTATGTGGGCACACAGATACTAAGAAGCGGTCCGCTGAAACTAAATTTAAATGCCTGATTCATAAGTGGCAATTCGCGATAAAATTGGGCTATTTCGTTTTTAGTATCTTGGAAGTAAACTTGTAATTTAGCTTAAATGCCTCCCGAAAAGACAAGGGGGCTTCTGCATTCCTAGCGTCGAGTTTCGCGCGATACACTAGATAAAATGGTCTCAATAAAAACGGCGGCAGCAAAATTGCTAAAGCCAATATCAAGTTTTTCAAAGTTAGATTTTTTGGCAATTGGCTCAACAAAACCCAACGTTCTGCGTCGGCGTCCTTGAGACGATATAACCCTCCTCGATGGTGAATCATCCAAAGCAACCAGCCACCGTAGTCGCCGCGTGGATCTAGTGGCGTCGAAAACCGCTCCGACAAAAAGCGCCTAAAGCCCGCGAGAGACTCCGCCATCGACGTAATAGAAACCCGGCCATGCGCATGGTCGCATGTGTAGCGCACAATATCTCTATCAAAAAATGCTACCCTAGAATCAGCACGCAGCATTTTCAGGAACAAGATCGAGTGAAGGTAATCGTTACCGCGCAAATAGCCTTCCAAGCTTTCAACACATTTCTTATCTAGTTTAAGAATTGCCGATGACAACAGTATGAATGGCATCCGCCCCGTGGCCAAGAGATCACTTAAAGCAACCTCACCAGAAAATCCCCAATCCCCACCGCGATTTGACGATATGATGCGACCTAGATGATCTTCTTGATCGTAAGGTAGCATCAAACATTCAACACAAGTGCCGCCCCTCAAGACATCAAACGCCTCATTGAAATTCTCGAGCTGGATCGGGTCATCATCCGAAACTATCCATAAATATTTTCCCTCAGCACGGTTTATACAGTGAATAATATTCCCAGAAAATCCCACATTTTCAGTATTTGGATAATACCGAACCCGGTTATCTAAAAAAGATTTATTTTTGACAGAGTTTTCCGCGCTCGAATTATCGCAAACGATTACCTCGAGATAGTCTTCATGCAAATCTAAAACCGGAGTGATAAATTCCTTAGATAGCGCCGCAAGTTCCCGCACCCGATTAAAAGTAGGAATTGCAATGGTAAGAATTTTTTCGGTCTTCATTTTTTTAAATGCCGACTACTCAATAAAATGGTAGGTATCCCATACAATATAATTACAATAAATATCCTGCATAAAATCACGGTTATCACAGGCACATTCACATTCAAAAGGATTACTGAGGCACAACACACACTGATCGCCGTCACAAACGATATATACGCAATCCGCATTTCACCACGGGCAACCAAGAGCTGAGCAAATAGACTAAACGAAAATTCGACGAAGGCCATTGCGAGCACGGTTGCCAACAGCAATGCAGGAAGAAGGGACGTCTTTGATTGAATCACCAAAAGGAATACAGGAGCTATAAAGTAAACCGCCATAAGTCCGCATAAGGCGCATATTAATGCTCTGGCGAAACCGCTATAAAATATCTTACTTAACTTAACTACATCTCCAGTCTGGCGGGTTGCCGCCATCTCAAAGAAATTCCCTTGAGACCAAGTGGATGAAATAGTCATTACAATTGTAACCAGTTGCATCGTTAGACCATACGACGCAACCAAGTCTTTGTAATTTTGAGCTGCAAGAATCAGGATGAACACGCTGGTCAGCAACTGGAATGAAATCATTCCGACAACCGTTTTCGCCACATCCCCCAAAATAGGCCTAATCGGAATTATCAATCCCGCGATTGAAGGGCCGTGGGCATCAGAAATTCCTCCCGCGCCATTGTGACTAAAAAAACGCCGACGCAGCATAAACGCGGTTAGTAATTGAGAAACAAAAAGCGCGGCCGCAGGCCAGACCAAACTTGGAGGCGCAATATACAAAAACAATGTAATACTGACACTTAATAAAGTCGCTCCAATTATCGCTTTCTGAGACCACCACATTTGACCTATGCCATTCAGTAGAGCGCCGTAAAAAGCAGAGAACATCGTAATCACCCCTGCACCGAGATACAGGAACCAAACGCCGTAAAATTGCTCGACGGAGTCCGGCTGAATTAAATGCCTAGAGAACCACCAGAGGCCGCCGCCGCCGCCCAAAAAATATACACAAAAGCCTATGCCGTAATAAATTTTTTCGCATCGACGCGCGAAGTTACGCACAACCCCCGCAGGCCGCTTCCCGAGCTCGGAATCGGACTTCAGATAAGCGATATGTCTCCCGATCACTTGTCCAAAGCCCATCTCCAATAACGAGGCTACACCAAACACCGATGTAAACATATACCAAGTGGCCATCAAATCACTGGGCAAATTCTTGGTAAGTGTCGAAAGAATTATAAACCCGCACAGTATGCGAATCACCTGGGCTATAAACACCCATTTCTGATTTTCATTTCTGAAAATCTTATTCGTCAGTCGGAGGAAAGCTACTTTCAATTGAGTAAAAGGGCTGCATTAAGTCATTTTTAATAAATGTGGTGAACTAGAAAATTATATATCTATCTTAACTGACTTTGCATGGAGAGGTATATGAAGATTTGCGGCGAGTGTATCACGAGGCAGAAATGGAGACATATCTTCAAGTGGCGGTGAAATCAGCGCCCCATCAGATTGCACGGCCACGCCTAACTTTGGATGGAAGAATTGTTCCGGATGCATGAACACTTCGCAAATTACCGGTCCGGTTGCGGCCTGCACTTTAGGCATCTCACGATCGAAGTCTTCCCACGTCCGGATTTGGAACGCGGGAATATCCATGGCGGCGGCAAGCCGGCCGTAGTCGGGACAGGACACTCCAGTCTTTTTATCGGTGCCTGCGTAACGCCCTTTGAGGACGGCTTTCTGGGTGTGCTTGATCATCAAGTAACCGTCGTTGTTAAAAATGATGATCTTAATCGGCAGGTTGTAATGCACCACCGTCTGCAGTTCCTGCAAATTCATCATCAGGCCGCCATCGCAATTAAGACAGAGCACTTCGCCACGATCGCGAGCAATCGAGGCACCAATTGCTCCAGGAAGGCCGAAACCCATTTCGCCGAGCCCCTGAGAGGTAATGAGGCGTTGCGGTGGTCGAATTGGCAGCGCTTGGTGACCACACAGCAAGGCGGTGCCCATGTCTGTCACCACGACTTGATCGGGCTTCATCGCGGAACTCAACTTATCGATAAAGCGATACGAATTGATGAAGCCGCCCTTGTCAGCGTGTTCGGGGCCAATCCATGGAAAACGTTGTTTAACACCCGCGCACCAACTCACCCACTCGGTTTGATCCGCAAGTGGCGAAGCGGCCGCCTGTATCAACATTTCGCGAATGAAATCGCCAGCATCAGCACATACGGGGTGCGTAAAACGATTGGGATATTTCTTGAGCTCGAGTGGATCGATATCGACCACGGTAATATCTTTAGCCGCTCGCGCCAATTCGGTGACGTCGTAGCCCACCTGCGGAATCGCCAAGCGGGTTCCGATTGTGATCAAAGAATCGCAGCTCTGGAGAATGAAATTTGCCGCCCGCTGTCCGTAGACACCCGCGCTGCCCATCACCAACGGATGCGCAGAAGGCAGCAGGTCGATACCAGACCAAGTGACCAGCACCGGCACCCCTAACGCCTCGACTAGACGAACCATTTCAGGGACAGCGCCGGCCATGCGAATCCCGACACCCAACCAAAGCAGCGGACGTTTGCCCGCTTGAATTTGTGCCAGTGCGATTGAAACCGCCTTGGCTAATTCGCTGCCTTGAAGCTTCGTGCCGCCTAGGGCAGGAACATTCGCTTCCGGCGTGTAATGTGGAATCGTATCAGTTTCCACGATGGCTGATTGCACGCTCATCGGGAAATCCAGCCAGCACGGCCCCGGACGGCCAGTTGTCGCATAGTGCCAAGATTTTTCCAACTCATACAAAACCTGCTCAGGATCCATCACTCGCGCGGTATATTTGGTCATCTTACTGACCGCGAAAGGACTATCGTAACCCTGAATCCCGTAGAGACGCCTGTCGTGATCTGGTGGAATGTAACGCGCATTTTCCTGACCCGAAATTACGATCGTGGGAATAGAGTCCGCCCACGCAGATAACACTCCGGTGATTGCATTGCTGGAGCCGGCACCCGCGGTCACGACTGCGATGGCAGGCACGCCCGTGATTTTCCAATAGGTCTGCACCGCCATCGTGCAGGCCTGCTCATGATGGTTGCAGATCAGCTCGATAGACGAGTTGTGAAAAATGGAGTCAAATATGTGCGCGTTCGCGGAACCGATAATTCCAAAGGCGTGCTTGACGCCTTTTTCCTCATAGAAACGAACGATGATGTCGCTGACTTTTGTTTTCATGAAAATTGTTGGTAGCGATTCCAGCTAATAGTGCGTTGGATGGCTTCGTGCAAAGGCACGGTTACTTCTAGGCCAAGTTCACGACGGGCTTTGCCGATATCCGGGACGAGACGGTTGCGGTCATGTCCTGTTTGGCCCAATCGGGTGCGAATTTCGGGCACCGGGGCAAAGGACTGGGTGATGAGTTTTGCCAAGGCACCAAGATCAACCGCCTCCGGGCTGCCGACGTTATAAGTCTCGCGAGGGCGGCCGGAAGCCAGCGCCGCGAGCACCCAGAACGCATAGTCACTGGCATACATCAAACTACGAACCGTTGCCCCGTCCCCCATGATGCGAATCGGTCCTCCCGTGAAACTATCCCGAATGAAATCGGTAACTGCCCACGGCAGTTGCAGCGATTGATAAGGCCCGACAAACGCAAATGGTCGCAACGTAACCACCGGCAATTTTGTTTCGCTGACTGAGCTTTGAGCGACCACTTCGGCAAAACGTTTCGATTCAGCATAGACCGCGTTGACATCGTTACAACGCAGCGGGCCTACAAAATTCTCATCCACCTGCGCTAGCTCCCATGGCTGTGACCCGTAGACCAGGCCGGAACTCATCAAAACCACTTTCTGCACGTCTTCCAACAGATTGGCTGCGCGCAAAATTCTCATTGTCCCTACCCCATTCACTTCAGCCACTGCACCGGGCTGAGACGCGAGCAAACGGCGATCAGTCAAGGCTGCGGCGTGAATAATGTAGCGAACATCACGGGGGATTTCCGTGAGGTAACGAATATCCCCTTCTTCAAAGCGAAACTCTTTTTGCAGGCCCAAGTGCGGCAACTTGGCCGCAAACCCGCGCGCATGTCGGCTATAGGCGGTTACGCTGATGCCAAACGAATACTTTTCGTTAAGCACCTTGATGAGCTCCAGCAACCAAGTCCCGAGAAAGCCAGTCCCGCCGGAAACGAAAAGGTGTTGTCCGCGTAGAGCCTCAAGGAGTTGGTGCCGGCCCGTGAGCACGGCTTCAGCATCGGAACGAACGAGATCAATGGCGCGCGACATAAAAGTAGTAGTGAAAAATTAGACTGGTTGGGAAAAGACGCTTCTCAAGGCACGTTTTTTTTGCGTCGCGCGAGTTCAGTCGCGACTTCGATAATCAAATCTTCCTGACCACCGACAACTTTGCGTTTACCGAGTTCAAAAAACACATCGCGAGGATCCACGCCCATCTGTTTGGCGGCACGTTGCACCGGTTTTGAAAATCCGGAAAACACGCCTGAAAGACCGCTCACGATGGTAATGCCGTTGGAGTCCGGTAACGAGCCTGCGAAAAGCTTGGCGGCGAGATCGCCCGCATCCAGCACCTTGTAGAGATTGAGCGAAGTAGGATAAGCCTCTTGCTGCAGCACAGCCGCCAACAGTTCCAACGGGGCATTACCGGCGCCGGCACCGAATCCTTTTGCGGTGCCATCGACGATCCGGGCGCCCGCTTCCAAAGCGGCCAGCGAATTCGCAATGCTCAGCCCCAGATTATTATGAGCGTGAAATCCCACCGGCACATCCAACTTGGAAGCAAGCAGGCCAATTTTCGCATCCACATCCTTCGGCAAATAAGCGCCAGCGGAATCCATGAGCACGATGCCTTGCGCACCGTAGGACTGCATTTTCTTGGATTCTTCGAGGAGCACTTCAGGCCCCACCATATGGCTCATCATCAAAACGCCCCACACTTCTTTGCCGACCGAGCGCGCGTAACTAATGTGGCGCTGCGTGACGTCAGCTTCAGTGCAATGGCAACCAATCCGGAATAAATCCACGCCTGCTTCCATAGCGTTCACCAGCTCACGTTTGATCGTCGCGAAACCCGGAATTACGTGGACACTCAGGCGTGTGTTCACGAGCTGCTGTTTGGCCGCCCTCAACATCGCACCTTCCGGCACCAAACTTTCACCGACTTGCAAAGAGGATGCTCCGAGACCGTTACCGTGCCCCACTTCCAGAAACGAAAAGCCCGCCGCTTCGGCCGCCGCCGCATAAGCGTTTACCTGATCGAGGTTGATCTGGTGACTGTAAGCATGCGAGCCGTCGCGCAACGTAGCATCGCACACAATGATTTTAGGTTTGTCCGCCATGGTTATGCTGATTTTCCGGTTTTTCTGGCTGCGTAGGCTTCGGCAAAAGCGATGGCTGCGCAGTTAATGATATCCAAATTGCCCGCATATTTCGGCAGGTAATCGCCCAGTCCGTCGACTTTTACCATGGTGATGAGGCGGCCACTTTCCACGATGGGCTCGAGGATCAACTGATATCCCGGCACGTAGCCTTTGATCAAGGCGGCCATCTCCCGCACTTTTGCTCGCGTCAGCTCCAAATCAGGATTGGCGATTTTCGCCATGACCGTCGTCTGCATATGCACACAAGGTTGTGCAGGATTAAGATTCAGAATCGCTTTCGTGAAGGCGCATTCCGTAAACACCTGCAGTCCGGTCTCGGTCGTCGACAGGTATTCGTCGAGATTGATGCGCGTCGCGGGACCCGCGCTGCGCGACGCGATGCTGGACACGGTCTCGATGTAATCGACGACGTTGTTGGCTTGCGAAATCGCATAAGCCAGCGGGATGGACGCCTGCCCGCCGCACGTAATCATGTTCACATTAGGCAAGTCCAGGCAGCGCTCCAAATTCACGGCCGGCACGCACATTTGTCCGACTTTAGCCGGCGTGAGATCCACCGCGACAATTCCCGCCTTCTCGAACAGCGGGGCATGTTTAAAATGGTCTTCCGCGCTCGTGGCGTCGAACACCAGCGACACCTCGTTCTTCAAATCGAGAATGGTGTTCACACCATTCGCGGAGACTGGGACATTGAGCATGCTCGCTTTGGTCATCCCCGGCGAAGCGAGATTTCGTCCCGCGAACAGGCGGCACTCAAGGAACGGAGAACGGATGACCTTTAAAAGCAAATCGGTCCCGATATTACCCGTGCCTAAGATTGCGACTTTCAGTTTATTGGAAGAACTCATCGTTTAAATTAGCTAGTGCCGTCAGCAGGTTTCCATCCATTCCAAGCGGCGGTTTTCCGAATCCCGTCTTCGAGAGTAATGTGCATACGGAGGTCAAGTTCACTGAGTGCGCGGCCCACTGCCGGCACATACCGCGAGAGCGGTCGCGTAGCATCTATTTTCTGGGCGGTTCTCACGGCGGAATGTTTTCCGAGGGTTGCGGACACTGTTTTCGCCAATTGCTTAATGGAAAGATCTTCACCCGAACCAACGTTGTAAGCACGTCCCGTCGATCCGCGAAATAATAGGGTCCAAAGCCAGATCGTGAGGTCAGAGGCGTAAAGGTAACTGCGCGTGGGCGTGCCGTCACCACCGATTTGAATCCTGCCACCCTGCATCGCATCGCGGATAAAATTGCCGATGGCAAAATGAGTATCCAACGGGAGATGCGGGCCAACAAAAGCAAAGCACCGGGCAATCTTGGTTTCGTAACCATGCTGCCGGGCGTGCACACAGCACATGTGTTCTGCCACCCGCTTTCCCTCGCCGTAGGCTGAACCTGACAAAACTGTATCCGGCGCTCCCATATAATCCTCCCCGACGTGCGAGAGTGAGGAGGGCTGTTTACCATAAACCGCGCCTGAGCTGGTGAGCAGGAATTTTTCCACGCCAGCCTGGGCGGCGAAATCCAAAACGTGCCGGGTTCCCGCGACGATCGCATCAAACATCTCATGCGGCGCTTCATCGTTCAGCTTCACGCTGGCCTCAGTTGCGGCATGCACCACAAACGCGAACTTACCCTCGGGAAATTTGAACGAGCGCACGTCGCCAGGAATGAGTTCGATGTCACTCCGCGAAGTCAGATGAGGAGCTTTCGCCGCAAACGCTTTCGGGTCTCTGCTCAGGACGACTGCTCGCATACCCAGGCCGAGCGCGTCGTTGATGTAAGCAAAGCTTTCCAGCAGCCACATTCCGAAAAACCCGGTGCCGCCCGTGATAAACACAGAGCAGCCACGCGCTTCGTTCCAGAGTTCGCGAGTGTGCGTTAACACATGCGCGAGATCAGCGGAAGGTAGTGGTTTTACTGGAGCCGGCACGATAGCGGTGAAGACACTCAACAACAACGACGACTCAGGCCTTCGTTTTTTCCGTCACGAAGTTGCGGATCGTTTCGATTTCGTAGTTGAGCATGTCCTTCGAGAGACCGGGATACGTGCCGAGGAAGAGCGCGCGATGCATGATCTCGTCCGCGCCCGGATTGTCCGCAACCACGCGGAACGCGTGCGGACGGTCTTTCTTCAGCTGAACAAACACGGGTTGCTTGAGGAGGTTGCCTCCGAAGAACATGCGGTTGCCAATTTTCTTTTCGTCCAGATGACGGGCGAGATCGGTGTGGCTGAAGGGAGCGCTTGATTTCACCCGTAGCATAAAACCAAACCATGAAGCGTCCGTGCGACATCCGGTGGAGTCCCACGCAAACGCGTTTTCGAAAGAAGAGCCAGCTGCGGCACCACGTTTCGACGGAGGAATCCACGCTGTCGCATGCGTAGGCAAGGTGAACTCAAAGACGTGTTCGAGATCGGCGAGGCCGGCGCGCAAGATTTCCCAGTTTTCTTTGCGGGCTTCGATGAACGGAGGAAGCTTTTTGAGCTGTTGACGACCGATTGCGGCCTGCGGATCAAGCGGCTTCAGGTTATAGCCCAGATGGCTGTAGATATATTTGTGGTCATAGCCCTTCGGGAGTTCGCCGAGTTGCCAGCCGAAGCGTTTGCCGCAAGTATCGTCCTTACCGGAAGCGCACCAGCAGTCGCGGCCCCAGTCACGGAAGCTTTCGGCGTAAGTTTTCAGCGGCGGGCGATGGATGATGTTAACCGCGCCGCCTTCGCCCATCGTCAAATGATGCGGAGGATAAAACGACTGCGTGGAGATATCTCCCCAGGTGCCGGTGAAACGCGTGATGTGCGTGCCGTTCGACGGAATGCCCGGGGAGTTTTGCATGAAGCCCAGAGCCTTCGCGCGTTCGATAGGCATCGAGTAAGTGCAGCCGAGCGCGTCGCAGTTATCTTCCACCAACCAAAGATCGTATTTCTTACAAAACTCCAACAGGGCACCGAGGTCGAACGGATTGCCGAGCGCGTGGGCGATCATCACGGCCTTGGTCTTGCCGGCCACGTAAGCCGACTCGAGTTGCTCGGCACGAATATTTCCCGTCGCCGGGTCATTGTCCAAAAATACCGGCACCGCGCCGAGTTGGATGATCGGTGAAACTGTCGTCGGGAAACCCGCGGCAACCGTGATGACTTCGTCACCCGGCTGAATGCGTTTGTGCGGCGGCAACTTGTGGGTCGTGAACGTCGCAAAGGCCACGAGGTTGGCCGACGAGCCTGAGTTGACCAAGAGCGAGTGCTTCACGCCCAGCAGCGCCGCGAGTTCGCGTTCGAATGCTTCGCCTTCCGGCCCGAGTGTCAGCCAGAAATCCAAGGTCGATCCCACCGCTGCTTCCACCTCATCTTCGGTGAACACGCGGCCGGCATACGGCACCGTGGTTTTGCCGGGAACGAACGCCGCGGCGTTTTCGATTCCAGGGCGATTGGCTTTGTGCATGAGAGCCGAATACTCGCGGGTAAGGCGAAGGATCTCAGCTTTTAGGTCGGCAGGCGTTTTGCTCATTGTGAGGCGATGTAAAAATTAGAGGGCCCAACTGATCGCCAGTTGGCGGGCGTCGTGGGTGTAACGGTTAATTTGAGCCAGGGTATCATCTGCAACCGAGGCGGCGGATTTCGAGTGCTGGAGACTATACCAGCCCACTGTTTGCGCGATCGTTTCGGCAAAGGGCCAGACCGGCTTCCATTGCAGAAAATGATACGCTTTGTCGGTGGCGAGATTGAGCAACTTCGCCTCGTGGACGGCGTGCGGATCGCTTTTGTCTTCCCACTTGCCCGACCAGTGTTTGAGGATTTCCTGCACCAACTCTGCGACCGTGCGATTCGAAGTCAGTGCTGGCCCGAAGTTGAAAGCGGAGGTCAGTTGAGCGTTGAACGGTGAGAGTTGAGCATTGGCCAGACACGCGCCGAGCCACAAGTAACCGCTGAGTGGTTCCAACACATGCTGCCACGGGCGCGTGGCGATTTTGTTACGCACGGGAATACTTTCGCCGCGCTGCAACGCACGAATGCAATCCGGCACAATCCGGTCCAGTGCCCAGTCGCCACCGCCGATCACGTTACCCGCGCGCACCGAAGCGAGTTTCACCACGGAATCTGGTGCGGAAAAATAGGACTGGCGATAGGCACTGATGACGAGTTCCGCTGCGCCCTTGGAAGAGCTGTAGGGATCGTAGCCGCCCATCGGATCTTCTTCACGGTAGCTATGCACCCACTCTTTATTCTCGTAGCATTTGTCCGTGGTGATCGCGACGACCACGCAGGGCTTTCCCGAGAGCCGCACCGCTTCGAGCACGTTGACCGTGCCCATGACGTTCGTGGCGTAAGTTTCGACCGGGATTGAATACGAAAGCCGAACCAGGGGCTGGGCCGCCAAATGAAACACGAACTCGGGTTGAACCTTAGCGAATACGGCCTGAACCGCCGCGAGATCGCGCACATCACCGATGTGATGATCCAACCGCTGAGCCAGCCCGAGTTGGTCGAACAACGCCGGCTGCGTCGGTGGGATTAAAGAATAGCCACTAACCTTCGCGCCGAGCGACAGTAACCATTCACATAACCACGAGCCTTTGAAACCGGTGTGACCGGTGACCAAAACTCGTTTACCGCGATAACTATTAGCGAATGCCATTTGGAATAATTATTTCCAGATTTTCCAAGGCGCTTTGCCTGACGCCCAGTATTCTTCAAGCTGTTGTTTTTCTCTTAACGTGTCCATCGGCTGCCAGTAGCCGGTGTGCTTGTAGACGCTGAGATCCGACTGCTTTGAAAGGGTTTCGAGTGGCTTACGCTCCCAGATCGTCGAGTCATCGTCCACGAGATCGATCACCGACGGCTCCAACACGAAGAATCCGCCGTTAATCCAGCCGCCATCACCTTCCAGTTTTTCCTGAAAGCTGCTGACGCGCGTGTCTTCGATACCCAACAAACCGTAACGGCCCGGAGGCTGCACTCCGGTGAGCGTTGCCCGGCGGCCTTGCTGTTTATGAAATGCCACCGATTCAGTGATATTCACGTCGCCGACCCCATCGCCATAAGTGAAACAAAAAGTTTCGTCGCCAATGTAGTCTTTGACCCGCTTCAAACGTCCGCCGGTCATCGTCGCTTCGCCCGTATCGACGATCGTCACACGCCAAGGCTCAGAGCGGCGGTGATGCACTTCCATCCGGTTTTCTTTCATGTCAAACGTCACGTCCGACATGTGCAGAAAGTAATTCGCGAAGTATTCCTTGATGACGTAGCCTTTGTAGCCCGCGCAGATCACGAAGTCGTTAATCCCGTGCGCCGAGTAGATTTTCAGCACGTGCCAGAGGATCGGCTTGCCGCCGATTTCAATCATGGGCTTGGGCTTAAGATGGGTCTCTTCACTGATACGAGTGCCGAGACCGCCGGCGAGAATAACAGCTTTCATAGAATAGGTATGAGTTGGGTTGAAAATTACGGTTTGGGCAACTGCTTGATCTGGGCTTCGCGTTTGGCGAGTTCGAGGTCGGCCTCAGTCATGATTTTGACGAGCTCCTTGAACTTCACCTTCGGTTCCCAGCCCAGTTGTTTCTTCGC
>NZ_JBOZXB010000004.1:0-7127 GCF_051660365.1 Oleiharenicola lentus
TCCGGCATTCACTTTGAAGTTGAGGTTGCCGTTGCCCGCGAGCGTGCGAATGCCCGTGCCGTTGACGATCAGCGCGTCCCCTTCCTCGATCACGATGTCGCCGGAAGTTGTGTTCGTCGCTTGGAGAGTCGAAATGAGCGTGTCGATGTCCGCCGAACCGCTGCCGCCGATCCCCGTTGCCGCCGTCAGCGTGGTCTGACCGGTCGTCGTGAGATTCGCAGTTTCCGCTGCAGTATTGTCCGTGATCGCCCCGGTGGTAGCGGTGAGGTTGAGGCTGCCGGTAGATGAAGCGAGTGCCGCAATCGCGATCGATGTCACCGCACTGTAGCTGATCGCGCCACTCAGCGTCGTGGTCGTGGCTCCATCCGCCATCGTGATGCCAGTAGCATCCGCGACGACACTTACCGTTCCGGTGCCCCCGGTTGAGATAGCGCCCGCTTGACTGATTGCATCCGCGTTAACGGCGATGGTTCCCGTCGTCGAACTGATCGTCGCGCCGGCGGCCTGACTCAATGTGCCAGTCGTGCCAGTGAGTGCGATGTTGCCTGAGCCATGAGCGGTGACGGCGGAGTTGACCGTGAAACTGCCCGCCTCGACGGAAATGGTCACATTGCCGTTGGCGGAGAGTGTGCGCACGCCAGTGCCGACAACCACGAGTCCATTCGGATCCTGAAGGATAATGTTGCCGGAAGCACTATTCGTCGCCGTGAGCGAGCCGACTTCAATGTCGATGTCCGCCAACCCGCCCGCGCTGCCGATGCCAGTCTTCGTGGTCATGGTGAGCAAGCCCGTGGCTTGGATATTCAGCGTGCTATCGTCGGCGGGAGTGAGATCGGCGATGGCTCCATCAGCAGTGAGGGAAATTTCGCCGGAGGCGCTAGTGATGTTATCAAGGGTGACCGTGCCGGCATTCGTGGTGGTGAGGCTGATGTTGCCGGTGGTGCTGGTGATCTGGTCGACTTGAAGATTGTCGGTCTCGGTGAGCGTCAAGGCACCGCCGCCAGTGATATTTATCCCGTCAATCGTTCGCGGCGTGGAATCGGCGAAGATCGCGCCGGCCAACGTGGCCTCACCAATGCGCGCGACCGTGGTGCGCACATTGATATTGTTCGCAGCTTGCGCGGTGAAGAGATCGCCGACTAGTCGACCCTGCGTTTGGCTGATCGCGCCGGAACGGGCAAAGAGCACAATCGTGGAATTACCGACGGCGGTAATGATCGCGGTTTCATCGGCGGACGCGGTGAGGCTGATGTCGCCGCTGTTGAGGCCGGCGGCGAGTTCTATACGGCGGTCGGCGGCACCAGTTTCGGAAGTGGTGAGTGTGCCATTGGCAGTAATCGTGACGTTGCCGGTGCCGGTTCCCTGCCCTGCGGTCAGTGAAAGGCGGTTGGTCGCGTAGACGCCGGCGTTTATCACGATGTTCGCGGCCGCCTCCATGCGGATCCATGGATTGCGTTCACCATAGGTGTTGTTGCCGGAGTAACCGAGGCGAGCATTGACGGTAATATCGCCAGTGCGCGCTACGAGCCGAAGCTCTGCAGCGCCGGGGTGAATATCTTGATCGCGCGTTACGATAATCGAACCGCCGAAGATTTGGGTTTTGTTGTAGTATTCACCCGTGGAAATCTGCGAACCCATGTAACCGAGATAAACCGTGCCCGTGCCGGCGGAGGCATCGCCGATGTTCACTACCGAAAAGCCCGGAAGAATCTGACCGATCTCAGACGCGGAGAGATCAAGGCGATTGTTGACGGTCGGCGTTGTGGCGGAAGGCGGGGAATTTCCCACCACGATCGGACGGGAAACGGTGTAGGGTTTTAACGTTAGCGAAGATTGCGCGCCCGTGTCGGAAATCGTGCCGAGGAGAATAATCTGGTTGGAAATAACGACCGCGTTGCCCGAACCGACTTCGAGCGTGTTGATGCGGACAAACGTGCTCGCACCATCACCGGTCGAAGTGATGTCGAGCGAGGCGACGATGTTAGAGAGATCCATCGCGATACTCCCCGCGACGTTAGTCATCGTGACGGCACCCGCCGTGAGATTACCGCCAACATTGACCGCGGCGGCCTTCACCACGGAAAGCGGCGCGAGCGCGAGATTGGTATTGCTGTTGAAAGTCAGTGTCGCGTTCGTGCCGATGGTCAGGCTGTCAGGCAGATAAACGCCGCCAATCCCACCCACCGCGTTACCGAAGATCACGTTGCCGTTGACGTAAAGCGACGCGGCGCCGTTGAAGTCGAAGCGGGCGTTGTTGGCGAAAGTGACGCCGGCGATATTCGCATAGTTGCCGCTGCCACCGATGCTCACATTGCCAGCGACGGCGACGTTGCCACTGAAAGAAACGTTGGAAGCTTTGGTGATCGTGAGATTGCCCGTGACCGTGACGGGACCATCGAATACCACATCAGTCGCGTTCGTGATGGTAAGATCGCCGGTGATGGTAACAACACCCCGGAAGCGCACCGTGGTGCCGTTTTGCACCGTGAGCGATCCCGCGAGGGTGATCGCTCCGCCGATGTCGATCGCGCCACCCGCGTTGAGCGTGAGGTTGGTGAGCGTCTTGTTTTGACCGATGCCGTTGGCCACCGTGATGGAAGCCGACGCATTCATCGTCAGGCTGTCGGCAACACCCGTATTGTTACCGTCGATCTGACCACCTGGATTGCCGATGATAATCGAACCGCCGGTGGCGGTGACCGAACGGGTTCCGTTTACTTCGAGCGTATCGTTGATCGTCTGCGACGTGCCGCTGATGTCGCTGTTCAGAAAAGTCGTCGTGCCGTCTCCCAGAATCACGAGATGACCGGTAATGAGCGGCGAGAGAATGGTTACTTCATCGCCTTGGAGCACCGTGGTGCCGCTGAACGTGATCGGGACATTGGTTGGGTCACCCAACACCAAAATATCGCTGAGATCACCGGCCCCAATAACCGTAGTTGTATCGTCAGAAGGAGGGACAACAACACCATCATCCTCCTCTACGGGAGAATTAAAATCTACATCATCTTCTACACTAAAACTTTCACGAACTGGAGGGCCGTTGCCCACGTGCAGGGACTCAACCAACTGCGAAACGAGACTGGAAATTTGCGGGGCATCCGGCACTAAGACGGCTGAAATTTCTTCCTGAATTTTGTCAGAAATTAAAACCGTTGTTTCGAGCTCCGAGGCTTCGGCAAGTGTTTCGGTTTCCGCAGTCGAGGCCTCTGATGCCACCGATTGCGGCTCGGCGAAAGCGAGCGCTTGCGTGTCCGTGAACAAGCTCTCGCGATCTGTTCCTGTGACCAAATCAGCGGCACTCTGTTGCGAAATGCCGTGGCCGATTTGCATCAATTCAACCACATTCGAAACTTCGCCGACGAGCGGCGCTTCAACCAAAAAAGGTGTCGCCGATAGCAACAGACGCGACTCCAGTGCCTCGACGGCAAAGGCGCTCTTTTTTGCAAAATCTGCGGACCTGATTTTCAAATGAGGTTTATATCCTAAGTAAATTCACTCAGGGGGTATCGGAGAATTTCGTAAACCCAAAAGTAGAAATTATTTCGGAATCTTTAGGGCAAAAAATTTGGGATATCATGAGAAGACGAGGTAGAGGGTGATGTATTGGGAGTTGCGGCGGAAAATGGTGAGGGAGTTGGCGGTGACGGAGGGAGCATCGACGGTGAGGTCGATGACCTTCGTGGCCAGCAACGAAGGCCGGATATTGGCGGCGGTGGTGATGTTGATACCGGAGTAGCCGGGGGTGCGCAGGATGGAAGCGGTGGTGGAGGTAACGCTGACTTGCCCGAAGGTGGCGGTGAGGCTGGCGAGGTAGACGTCGTGTTTGGCGTGGACGACGATGTTACCGGAGTTCGAGGTGAAGGCCGCGTTGGCGGCCATCGTGATTGAGCCTTGGTCGCTGACGACGGAGAGCAGTCCGCTGGTCGTGGTGAGGCTGCCTAGGTTCATATTGCCGGAAGCCGTGAGGCGCAGTTCGCCTTGGGTGAAGAGCGTGCCCGAAGTGACGATGCCGCCTTGGGTGCTGGTCAAGGTGATGCCGCCCGAGGCGTTCAAGGAGCCGGTGGTGAGCGTGCCGGCGGTGGTGAGCGTGATAAAGTTGGCATTGGTGACCGTGCCCAAGTTCAACCCACCACTCGAGCTTAGCACGAGGTTGCCGGAGCCCGCGTTCAAGTCCCCGGTCGTGATCGTGCCCGCTGCGTTCAGGTTCAGGCCGGCCAGGCCGGTCAGGCTGCCGGTGGTCAGGTTGCCGGCTGCGTTCAACGTGATGCTGCCGGCAGTCGAAACCGCGCCCACACTCACACTGCCCTGCGTGCTGGTGAGCGTGATCTCACCCGAGCCGCCATTGAGATTGCCCGTCGTAACGTTGCCGGTGGAGTTGAGGTTCAAACCAGCAAGGCCGGTGAGCCCATCCGTTGTGATGCTGCCCGCCGCACGCACCGTGATGCTGCCCGAGGTGCTCGCAGAACCCAGGCTCACACTGCCGTGCGTGCTGGTGAGCGTGATCTCACCCGACCCGCCATTGAGATTGCTCGTTGTAACGTTGCCGGTGGCGTTGAGGTTCAAACCAGCCAGACCGGTGAGACCACCCGTCGTGATGCCGCCCGCCGCACGCACCGTGATTCCACCCGACGTGCTCGCTGAACCCAGGTTCACACTACCCTGCGTGCTGGTAAGGCTCAGGTTGCCGGAGTTAGTCGAGAGCGTGCCCGAGGACAGATTGCCAGCGGAAGTCACGTTTACTGCGCCCGAGGTGGTGGACAAGTTTCCGCTGACGGTGATCGTGCCGGAAGAGCTGCTCAAAGTTACGGGGCCTGAACCACCATTAATCGTGCCGAGGTTCAGGCTACCTGGAGCACTGATCGTGATGGCACCCGGAGCGCTGATCGTCGCCGAAGCGGCGATGGCACCACCCGCAGTCAGGGTCACGCTACCAGTCGCGACGACGCTCGAATTGACGTTTAAGTTGCCGCCTACTTCCAGATAGATGCTGCCGGAATTGGTGGTGAGGCCTGCACCGGTAACGGTGGTGGAGCCGGTGGTGTGCAGATTGATATCGCCGGAGTTGGTGGTGGCGGAAATCGCGGCTGCATTAAAGTCGATGTCGGCATTGCCCGCCCCACCGATACCGGTTTGGACGTTCAAGGTGATCATACCGTTGGCGGCATTCAGCAGCGTCCCTTCGTCACTGGTGCCATCGTAAAGGTGACCGCCAGAGTTGATCGTGATGTTACCGTTGTTCGAAGTGAGGGTTGTATTGAGCGTCAGGTCGCCGGAAGCTTGCACGACCAGCGTGCCACTGCCGCGATCGATGATCGCGCCGCCGTTGGAGTTTAAGGTGCCGCCATTGACGTTGATCACGACTTGGTCGCCGGCGCCGGAGTTTAAGTCCAGACCGGAACGACCGGCGGTGAGACTGTTTTGCTCGCGCAGGTTCAGGCTACCGCCGGCGCGGATATCGAGAACGTTGGTGCGGGTCAGGATCGGTGTGCCCGTGGTGCCAACGGCTCCGCCCGTCACCAAGCGCAGGGTGTTCGCTTGCAACTCAGCAGAAGCAGATGTGCTGGTGAGCGTGCCGCCAGTTTGTATGTCGAGGTTGCCCGGGGTGGTCACGGCCGCGAGGGCCAGGTTGCCACCGGCACTGATCAAGACCGCGGTGCCGCCACGCACTGGTGAAGTGGCGTTGAGCGCCATGGCGCCGGAGGATACAAGCGTTGTGGTGCCGCTGGTCGCCGTGAGCGCCGAGCCGGTGGCGCTAAGAGAGGTGGCTTGGATCGTAAGATCGGTGCCGGCGGTCAGGGATGCGTTGGTGAGGGTGAGTGCGCCACTAACGCGGAAGGTGATGCTGCCATTCGGAGCACTGACTGGGCCGGTGACGGCGAGTGCGCCGCTGGATTGCGTAAAGTTAAAGGAACCGGCGGTGCCGAGCGTGGCGGCGGTGAGCGTCGTGGCGGACTGCGACTTGATGTAAACCGAACCGATGCCGGTGTTGGTGAGGCCCAAGCTGCCGACGGAGACATCGAGGTCGCCACGACCGGTTTGGCCGATGCCGGTGACGGCGGTGAGCGTGAGGGCGCCAGTGGTTACGAGGACGGGGGTTTCCGCGGAAGTGGTTTCAAGGATGCGCGCTCCGGCATTCAGCGTGAGCGCCCCACTGGTCGACGAGACGACCGCCCCAAGACTGATGTCGTGGCTGGAGGTCAACGCGATGCTGCCCGTGCCATGCGCTGTCAGCGCAGAGCTAATCGTGAGGTCGGCGCCGGTGGTGAGCGCGATGGCGCCGTTGCCGGCAGTGGTTTGCACGCCGGTGAGAGTCCCCTCGGTCACGGTGGTGGTGGTCGCGTCGGTGGTGACCTTCTGGATGGTGACGACCACCTCGCCGACGATAAGAGCGGTGGTTTCGGAGAGGTAAAGGCCGCCGGAGGTCGCGCGCGCAGCAAGGGTGGCGACCGTTGTGTCGAGTGCGTTGACGGCGCTACCGATTCCCACACCGGCGAAGAGCCGCAGGCCGGCGGCGATCACGTCGACGGCATTGTCAGTGTCGAGGTCGCTGATGCTGCCCGCCGTCGCGGTGAGCGAGACGTTGCTAGCAGTGGTGACCACGCCACCGAGGACGATGTTCGTGGCAGAAGTAATCCGCACCGCCCCACCCGCCGTGATGTCCGCGGTCAGCGACGCGGTGATTAGGTTGGATTCCAAATCGACCGTGCCGGTGCCACTCGTCGAGATATCGGCATTGAGGGTAAGTATCACCGTGGCGGTGAGCGTCACGTGACCGGAACCGCTCGTGAGATCGGCGTTGAGCGTAATCGCGCCCGTCGCGGCGAGGAGAACGTTGCCGGTGCCGTGGGCGATCAAGGTGGTGTCGAGCGTCAGATCGCCGCCGGTAGTGACCACGATCGCTCCGTTACCGGAAGTGGTGCGCACGTCGGATTGCGCAAGGTCAGTAACAACCGACGCGGTCGCGTCGGTGGCGACCTTTTGTATCGTGACCGCGACGCTGTCGATTGTGAGGGCGTTAGTTTCGCTAACGTAAATGCCACCGGAGGTCGCACGCGCGCTGAGCGTCGCGATCGTGGTGTCGAGGTGGTTCGTGGCCGCGCCTGCACCCAAGCCGGCGACGATCC
>NZ_JBOZXB010000005.1:0-3758 GCF_051660365.1 Oleiharenicola lentus
AGCAGCGGCAGTGCCGTCGTTCAAGGTCAGGTCACCACCGGTCACGATAACGATCGCACCGTTGCCTGCGGTCGTGCGGATGTCGGACTGCGTTACGTCGGTTACGGCGGTGACACTCGCATCCGCGTTCACTTTCTGGATTGTCACGGCGACGTCGCCGACGGTGAGCGCGTTGGTTTCGTTGAGATAAATACCACCGGAAGTGGCGCGGGCCGAGAGTGTGGCGATGGTGGTGTCGAGGTGGTTCGTCGCGGTGGCGATGCCAAGGCCGGCGACCAAGCGGAGGCCAGCGGCGACGACGTCGACGGAGTGGTCCGTGTCGAGGTCGGTGATGCTGCCGGCCATCGCGATGAGTGAGACGTTCGCGAGCGTCGTGATCACCCCACCGAGGATAATGTTCGTCGCGGAAACGAGGCGCACGTCGGCTCCGGCGGTGATGTCGGCAGTGACCGAAGCAACAATCATGTTGGCTTCCAAATCAACGGTGCCGCTCGTTGTAATATCAGCGTTGAGTGTGAGCGTTGCGGTCGCGGTGAGCGTCACATGTCCGCTACCGGAAACAATGTCGGCGTTGACGGTGATCGAGCCGGTAGTCGCGAGAAGCACGTTGCCCGTGCCATGCGCACTGATCGATGTTGTGTCTGCGGCGGCGGTGCCGTCGTTGAGCGTAAGGTCACCGCCGGTCGTCAGCACGATCGCACCGTTGCCGGCGGTCGTGCGCACATCGGATTGCGTCACGTCGGTGACACTAGTGACCGACGCATCGATGTTTACTTTCTGAATCGTGACCGCGACGTCGTCGATTGTAAGGGCGTTGGTTTCCGAGAGGAAGAGGCCGCCAGAGGTGGCGCGCGCCGAGAGCGTGGAGATCGTGGTTTCGAGGTGGTTCGTCGCAGTGCCGAGGCCTAGACCGGCGACGATCCGCAGGCCGGCGGCGACGATATCGACGGCGCTGTTCGTATCGAGATCGGTGATCGAACCCGCGGTCGCGATGAGCGAGACGTTGGCAGGAGTGGTGATAACGCCACCGAGGATAATGTTCGTCGCGGAAACGAGGCGCACGTCGGCCCCCGCCGTGATGTCGGCGGTGAGCGAAGCCGTGATCAGGTTCGCTTCCAAGTCGACCGTGCCGGTCGTGGTGATGTCGGCGTTCAACGTGAGCGTCGCCGTGGCCGTCGCAGTCACGTGGCCAGAGCCAGAGAGGATGTCAGCATTCAACGTGATCGCGCCCGTGGTGGAGAGAAGGACGTTGCCGGTGCCATGTGCGCTCACTGCCGTCGTGTCGGCGGCCGCGGTGCCGTCGTTGAGCGTCAAATCGCCGCCGGTCACGAGGACGATGGAGCCGTTGCCGGAGGTGGTGCGGATGTCGGACTGCGTCACGTCGGTCACCGGAGTTACCGTCGCATCGACGTTCACCTTCTGGATCGTAACAGCGACGTCGCCGATCGTCAGCGAGTTGGTTTCGTCGAGGTAAATGCCGCCGGAGGTCGCACGTGCGGAGAGAGTGGCCATGGTGGTTTCGAGGTGATTTGTCGCCGTGCCGAGGCCGAGACCGGCCACGAGGCGCAGGCCGGAAGCCACCACGTCCACCGAGTTGTCCGTGTCGAGATCGGTGATCGAACCGGTGCCAGCGGTGAGTGAGACGTTCGCGGGCGTGGTGATGACACCACCGAGGATAATGGTCGTCGCCGAAGCAAAGCGCACGTGGCCACCGGCGGTCACATCCGCGGTGAGCGAGGCCGTGATCAGGTTCCCTTCCAAGTCGACGGTGCCGCCCGTCGTGAGGTCGGCGTTCAGCGTGAGCGTCGCCGATGCGAGGGTCGTCAGGTGACCGCTCGTCGATGCGACATCGGCGTTGACGGTAACATTGCCGGCCGCGGCGCGCAGATAAACGTTACCCGAACCGTGCGCGGTGACGGCGCCGGTGACGGTGAGATCGCCCGTGTCGACGAGGATCGAGATCGAGCCGTTGCCCGCTTGCGTCGTGGCACCGAGGACGATGAGGGTGGCGGTTTCGTGGAGGAAGATACCGCCGGAAGTGATGTTGGTCGCGGTGACGCTCGTGATCGTCGTGTCGATGTCGCTCGCGTTCGCGGCGCCGACGCCGGTGGCGGCCGTGAGCGTTGCCGTGCCAGTCGTGATGAGCAAAGCGCCCTCGCTCGGAGTATCATCGATGAGCGCGCCGGTCGTGGCGGTAAGCGTAAAGTCGCCGCTGGTGCTCACGATGCTCGCTTGGAAGGTGATGCTGTTTTGCGCGCGCAGGACGACCGACCCGGTCGTGGTCGTGATCGCCCGGGTGTCGGCGTTGACTCCGTCGGTGAGGGTAATCGAACCGGTGCGCGAAGTGAGTTCGATGGCGCCGGTGGTGGTCGTCAGGTCGGAAGTGGCGGCCACGTCACCGACCGTGGCAGTGGTGTTGCTCACCGAGACGCGGTTCACGTTGACGATCGCGACGGTGCCGATCGTGACATCGTCTTGCTCGCTCAAGCGGATGCCACCGGTGGTCGCGGCCGCGGCGAGCGTGGCGATGGTGATTTCAAGAACGTCGAGGGCGGAGCCGATGCCGACTCCGGCGAAGAGCCGCAGGTTCGCGGCGGTGATGTCGTTGAGCGTGGCACCCGCGTCGATGATCGATCCAGCGGTCGCACGGATGGTGACGCTGCCGGTGGCGGCGTTGAGGCCGGAGAGCGTGACGTCCTGCGCGGCGAGGAAGCGGATACTACCGCCGGCGGTCGTGACCGCGACGTTGTCGGCGAGCTTAATCGAACCGGCGGCGGCTTCCACGTCGAGCGTGCCCGTGCCGGTCGTCGCAAGGGAGGCTCCGGCGTTGAGGGTGACGGAACGCGCGGCAAGGAGAGTAATCGAACCGGTGCCGGAGGTGATCGCAGCAATGGAGATTAAATCAGAGTCGACTCCGGCGACACTCAGGCGGATGTGACCGGAGCCGGTCGTGCGGATCTGGCCGTTGATCGTCAGCGTGCCCGCAAGCGTGGTCAGGATGATCGGGGCTCCAGAAGCCTGGTTGACGATACCACCAGAGGTAATGGTGAGGGCGTCGGTTTCTTCGAAGACGATGCCGTTGGATCCAGTGTTCAGGGCGGTGAGACTGCCCAGTGCCGTGTCGATGTCAGCGACTCCGGTGCCGCCGATGCCGGTCGCAGCGGTGAACGACGCGGTGCCGGTGGTGACGAGGTTCGGGGTTTCAAGGAGCGTGTTGTCAGTGATCGCTCCGACGGTCGCGGTGAGCGCAAGGTTGCCGGAGGTGCTTGTGAGGAGGGAAAGCGCAATCGAGGTCGCGGCCGTGTAAGTGACGTTGCCGGTGGCGGTGGTCGTCGTCGTTCCATCGGCCATTGTGATCCCGGCCGTGTCCGCGGTGACGGCGATGGTGCCGGTGCCGCCGGTTGAGATGTTCGCATTTTGCGCGACGGTGTCGGCCGTGAGCGTGATGTTGCCAGTCGTGGAGCTCACGTTGGCCCCGAGCGAGAGCACGCCGGCTTCGGCGTTCACGCGGATCGTGCCGGAACCGTGGGCGGTGATGACGGCGGTCACGTTGACGGTGCCAGTGAGGATTTCCAAGTCGATGCGGCCGTTGCCACCGAGGGTGCGGATACCCGTGCCGTTGATCGTGAGCGCATTGGTTTCCTGGAGATAAATGTCACCGGAAGTAGTGTTCGTCGCTTGCAGCGTGTTGATCGTCGTGTCGAGATCCGCGGCCCCTGCCCCGCCCATCCCCGTCGCGGCGGTGAGCGTCGTCTGGC
>NZ_JBOZXB010000006.1:0-1011 GCF_051660365.1 Oleiharenicola lentus
TTACGGTTTGGGCAACTGCTTGATCTGGGCTTCGCGTTTGGCGAGTTCGAGGTCGGCCTCAGTCATGATTTTGACGAGCTCCTTGAACTTCACCTTCGGTTCCCAGCCCAGTTGTTTCTTCGCCTTGGCGGGATCGCCGATGAGTAATTCGACCTCAGCCGGACGCTCGTAGCGGGCGTCGTATTTCACGTATTTCTCCCAGTCGAGATCGAGCAGGCTGAACGTCTCCTGGATAAATTCCCGCACGCTGTGCGTCTCGTTGGTGCCGACGACGTAGTCATCCGGTTGATCCTGCTGGAGCATGACCCACATCATCTCGACGTATTCTTTGGCGTAACCCCAGTCGCGCTTCGCGTCGAGGTTGCCCATGTAGAGTTCCTTTTGCAGACCCATCTTGATGCGGGTCGCCGCGCGCGTGATCTTGCGCGTGACGAACGTCTCGCCGCGGCGCGGGCTCTCGTGATTAAACAGAATGCCGTTTGAGGCGTGGAGATTGTAGCTCTCGCGATAATTCACGGTCAGCCAGTAAGCATACATCTTCGCGCAGCCATACGGCGAACGCGGCCAGAACGGCGTCTTTTCCGTCTGCGGCACTTCCTGCACTTTGCCGAACATTTCCGAGGAAGATGCTTGGTAGAAACGGCATTTCTTAACGAGGCCCGCCTCACGAATCGCTTCAAGGATGCGCACTGCGCCCACGCCCACGACGTCGCCCGTATATTCCGGCACATCGAACGACACGCGCACGTGCGACTGGGCACCGAGGTTGTAGATTTCGTCCGGCTGCAGCTCGTAAAGCAACTTCACCATCTGCACCGAGTCAGCGAGATCGCCGTAGTGCAGAAAAAGCCTGACCCCGTTCACATGCGGATCGCTGTAAAGGTGGTCGATGCGGCTCGTATTAAAAGTAGAGGCGCGCCGGATAACCCCGTGCACTTCATACCCTTTCTCGAGCAACAACTCGGCGAGATAGGATCCATCCTGTCCGGTGATACCGGTGATCAAAGCTTT